>NZ_CP070503.1:1102500-5909586 GCF_017167965.1 Pseudomonas atacamensis | reverse complement strand
TTCCCCATGTGAGAGTAGGTCATCGTCAAGATTAAATTCCGAAACCCCAATTGCGAAAGCAGTTGGGGTTTTGTTTTAGTAGAAGTTCCTGTTTTTGCTGGCTTGTTACCGTGTTGACGGGCCAGATAAAGAATTTCTTGACGACCATAGAACATTGGAACCACCTGATCCCATCCCGAACTCAGCAGTGAAACGATGTATCGCCGATGGTAGTGTGGGGTTTCCCCATGTGAGAGTAGGTCATCGTCAAGATTGAATTCCGAAACCCCTGTCTGCTAACGCAGACAGGGGTTTTGTCATTTAAGCGTGTACGAAAGATCAGGCCGTTCTGCGACTCTTGCTGCTGCGTCTTGCCTGCCACTTGCGCCACCAAATATAGACGCCCGTCCCTGACAACCCCGCAATCAACACACCCAGTACCGCGATCATTACCTGCCCTGTCACCCCGATGATCCGTCCTCCATGTATGGGCAACTGAAGTCGATAGAACTGCTCTCCAAGCGTGCCCTGTCCCGCGATCTCCTGTCCCAATAATCGGCCATCTGTACCGTGAAAGAACAACCAGGATTTTCCATGGGCGTCCGTATCGTGCTGTCCAAATCCTGCGCCGTAGAAGTTGTACTCAAAGCTGTAATACAACTCGCCGATTGCCGCCGTCAGTCCTAATCGTTTCCCTTCCTGCAATGCCCTTTGGTACGCCTGTTGATAACTCAACTGTGTCGTACCCAGTTGATTGGCGGGCATTCGTCCTCTGGCTTCATAAACGCTCGGCTCGATGGGCGAAAACAACGAAACCGCAGGCTTGAACACTTGGCTGGGCAAGTTCATCGCCACGCTACTGACGGCGATCGGTAACAGCAGCAGCCACAGCCACAATCCTCCGGCGCGATGCAGGTCGAAGTTCAAGCGGTAGGCATGCCCGCCTTTGACCTTCCACGCAGTCGCCCACTTCTTCCAGAAGGGCTTGCCACGCGGCAAGGTCAGCCACAATGCGACAAAGCAGTCGATCACCCACGCGATGGCCACCCCACCCATTAACAGCAATCCCCAGTTACCCGGTAATGTCAGGTTGTAGTGAAACTCCAGAATGAACGGGATGAAGTTCTCCCGCTGAAAACAGCATTCACCCCAGTAGCGCGCGCCTTTTTGCTCCGAGCTGACCGGGTCCAGATAGAACACCTGATTGGGCTCATCAAACGGCTGGCCCGTCGCCGGATCCTTACGCGGAACGGCCGCCAGTAGCGCCGTATGCCCCGTCTCATGGGGATACTCCATGTACCAGACTTGCAGTTTCGGATGTGCAGTCTGCACTGCATCTACCAACGCGCCCGGCGACAAGCGCTCACCCACTGAGGTCGCCTCGTAGAACTGCGGATTCAGCCACTCATCCAGTTCGTGATTAAACGCCAGCACACTGCCGGTCAGCCCGGCCAACAATAAAAACGTCGCAGTGGCCAAGCCAATGTACCGATGCAACAAAACCAGAAACGCACGCATACAAAACACCCCGAAGAAACGACAAAGCCAGCCCCTGATAGCAGGAGCTGGCTTTTTTATGCACAGGACATAGCTTTAGAACTGATAGCTGACGGTCGCCGCTACGTTGCGTTCTTCGCCCATGTAGCAGAAGTTCAGGCTGGCGCAGGACGCGACATAGGATTCATTGGTCAGGTTGTTCGCGTTGAGCCGGACATCCACACCTGTCAAGCCGACCTTGCCCAGGTCATAACCAATCGAGGCGTCGAACAGCGTGTAAGACGGCACCTTCATTGTGTTCTCGGCATCGGCCCAGCTGTAGCCGACATAGCGCACCCCACCACCCAGGCGCAGCCCATCAAGTGCGGCGCTGTCGAACTTGTAGTCAGCCCACAGCGAGGCCATGTGTCGCGGCGCCTGAGTCGGTGAGTTGCCCTTGTTCTCGATGACATCGGTCGGCGTGCTCAAGGTGCTGATCATCGATTTGGAATATTCGATATCAGTGAAGGTGTAACTACCGAGTACTTTGAAGTTATCGGTCAGTTGCATATGCGCTTCCAGTTCCAGACCTTGCGAGTGTACGGCGCCGACCGCGCGATAGAAGTTCTCCTGCGGTAGTTTGGTCGCGAGGTTTTCCTGATCGATGCGAAACAGCGAGGCGGTAAACAGGTTGTCAGTGCCCGGCGGCTGATACTTCAAGCCGACTTCCCACTGCGTGCCATCGGTGGGGGCCAGTGGATTGCCGGCGCTGTCGGCATAGGAGTTCGGGTTAAACGACTCGGAGTAGCTGATGTATGGCGCCAGACCGTTATCAAACAGATATAAAGCGCCGGCACGCCCAGTGAGTTTCGTGCGCCGATCATTGATCTCTGTACCCACCGGACGCCCCGCTTCGGCGATGCGGTTTTCATCGGATGTCTCGACCCAGTCCTGACGCAGGCCCAGCGAGAAGCGCCACTTGTCCATCTCGATCAGGTCTTGCAGATACACACCGGTCTGCTCCAGACGACGCAGATAGCTGGTGTCGCCGTACATCTCGATCGCCGAGCTGCCGTACACCGGATTGAACGCATTGATCGGCGCGAGGCCACCGCTGGTCCAGTCGACCACGGTTTTGCGCCGTTGATAATCCGCGCCCATCAGGACTGTGTGCTTGGTCGCGCCGGTGAAGAATTCGGCCTGCAGCATGTTGTCGACGATGAACGCATGCAGGCGCTCATCACCGCCGGTGTAATAACGGTTCAGTTCATTGCTGGTCGGGGTGGTCCAGCCATAGGCGTAGACCTGATCCATGTTCACTTTGGAATCGAGATAGCGGAAGTTCTGCCGGGCGGTGAAGACATCGTTGAAGCGATGTTCGAACTGATAGCCGAACGATTGCTGGTCACGAGAGTAGCCGTCGATCCCCGGTTCGCCCTCGAAGAAGCGCGGCGAGATGCGCTCGCCATTGCGCTGATGGATCGTGCCGTCCGCCGGAACGCCGCCGTGGTAACCACCGTCCGGATCGTGTTGCAGATAGGCCTGCAGGGTCAACGAGGTGTCTTCGCTGAAATCGATGCTCAGCGTCGGCGCAAGGGCGAAGCGTTTTTCCTTGTTGTGATCGAATTGCGTGTCGGACTGATCGCTCAATCCGGTCAGACGATAGGCAATGCGCTTGTCGTCATCGACCGGACCGCTGAAGTCAAAACCAACCCCACGCTGGCCTTGCGTCCCCACTGTCGCCTGCACCTGATGGTAGGCCTCATACAACGGCTTTTTGCTGGTCAGTGCGACCAGACCGCCGGGCGAGCTACGGCCGTACAGCACGGACGACGGGCCTTTGAGAATGTCCACACGCTCAAGGAAATACGGATCGACCTGCATGGTGCTGTAGGTGCCGCTGTCGCCCATCGACTTGAGGCCGTCGAGGTAGATGTTGTCCACCGAGCCGTCGTTGAAACCGCGCATCGCCACGTAGTCGTAACGGTGCGTAGCGCCATACGGGTTGGTCAGCACGCCCGGGGTGTAGCGCATTGCTTGCGAGACGGTCTGCGAGCCTTGGTCATCCATTTGTTCGCGTGTGACCACGGACACGCTTTGCGAAGTTTCCAGCAGGGCGGTACTGGTCTTGGTGGCGATCTGGCTGTGCGTGGCGTTGTAGCCGGCCATGCTGCCCAGCGCGTTGCCGAGGGCGAAACCTTTGATGTCGGTGGTCGGCAAGGCCAGTGCTTCGCTTTCAGCCAGTGGACGCAGGATGTAACTGCTGCCGTCCTGGCTGACTGCTTCCAGCCCTGAGCCGCCAAGCAAATGGCTCAAGGCCTGGTCGGTCGAATATTCACCCTGCACGCCGGGAGATTGCTGACCTTGAGTCTGTTGCGGCGTCATCGCTAAGGTGATGCCGGCCTGCCGGGCAAACTGATTCAACGCCTCGCCCAATGGCCCGGCAGCAATGTTGTAGCGGTGGCTGATCTCGGTGCCGGTGTTGGCGGCCAGACTCAGGCTCGGTAATACGCTGACGCCCAGCGCGGTGGTCAGCAGTGCCGCCCGAACCGCATGGCGCAGTAGTGTCGATTCTGGAGTGAAATTCAGAGGGTTCTTACAAGTGGCGCGGACAGTCATTGTGGATTTCCGTAGGCAGTCGCGAGGGCTGATTTGAAGTGCTTACTGACTAAGCCGGACTGCCTGGAAAAACCCGCCAAAAAAATTTCACACCGCATGCTCAAGGGTCACCCACCAGCGGGTGCGATAGCGCAGTTGCACCGGCAACGTCTGCGGCAGAATCGCCAGCAGCCTGTCGGTGTCCTCCAGACGAAACACTCCAGAGAGGCGCAGGTCTGCGATATCCGCCGAACAATGGAGATAACCCGGGCGATAACGGCCGACTTCAGCGAGGAAGTCGCCCAGCCGCATATTGCGCGTGACAATCAAACCGTCGAGCCAGGCGCCCGCATCCATATCCAGCGTCGGCGCTGCGCGCAAACCGCTTTGGTCGACCAGAAAACTCTGCCCGGCGAGTGCTTCGAGGGAATGACCGCCAGCGCGAACCAACACTCGGCCACGGGTAACGCTGAGCCGCGTGCACTGTTCTTCCTGACGCAAAATGAAACGCGCATCGACCGGCGCATAACTGCCGTGGCGATTCTGTATGCGCAGCGGTCGATCGGCCGCCGCGCCCTCGTCAGAGCCGCCGCAGGTAACGATGATCTCGCCACGGGTCAGTTTGATCAGGCGCTGCTGCGCGGTGTAATCCAGATCTACGGCGCTGGCGGTGTTGAGTTCGATGCGCGTGCCGTCGGGCAACTGGAAACCGCGCCGTTCGCCGGTCGCCGTCGCGTAGTCGGCACTCCATTGCTGCCAGGCGGCGCTGTCCTTGGCCAGCCACGCGGCGGAGCCCATCAACAGCGCGCCCGACAACAACTTCAAGGCCTGGCGTCGGCCCAGCCCCTGCGCACTGTTTTCCAAGGTGTTGAAAGCGACCTGCGCACCCGGCACGGCGCGCAGACTGGAGCTCAATTCGGCTTGCAGCGACTGCACCCGCTGCCAAGCGATTTCATGTTCGTGATGCTCGGCGCGCCACTGCTCGCATTGGCGAGTCAGCCGCGAATTGCCGTGGTTGTTGCGCAGCCGCAGCAGCCAGTGAATCGCTTGCTTGACCACCTGTTGGCGCGGTTCGACGCGGCGAGCGAGTGAGAGGTTATCCACAGGCATCAGCTTTCATACCGCAACACATAGCAGTGATACAGCGCATCGGCGACGTAGCGTTCCACAGAACGTACCGATACGCCCAACTGCTCGGCGATCTGTTTGTGAGTCAAACCTTCGCACTGCGCCAGGAGAAACGCCTGACGCACTTTCGGCTTCAGTCCTTCGAGCATGCGCGCAATGCTTTCCAGCAGTTCCAGCACCAACGCGCGCGATTCGGCGTCAGGTACTTCGCCTTCAGGCAAGTGAGCAATGGTCTCCAGATAGGCCCGCTCGATTTCCTCGCGGCGCCAATGATCGATCACCAGACCGCGCGCGATGGTTCGCAGGAAAGCTCGGGGCGCTTTCAGTTCGAGGCGTTCGGTGCGTTGCAGCAGGCGCAGGAAAGTGTCCTGAGCCAGATCCGCTGCATCCGCTGCGTTGCCCAGCCGCGCGCGCAGCCAAGCGTTGAGCCAGCCGTGATGACTACCGTAAAGCGCCTGTACGACCAACTCAGGTGAAGACATGACCACGCCAGCCCGAACGCCACAAATGATAATTAGTCGCATTGTCATCAAGGGTGACAGATTTTGCAACTGTCGCCCCTATGTCGATGCGGAAAACTCCCTTGCAGCCGCTCTGGCACGCCGTTCGGCGGGAATCCTGTCCAAAACCCGCCCATTTCTCACGCGCCCCTAAGATTTCTCCGACGCTGGCCGACAGACTGGTGAGAAATGCGTGCACCAAAGTAGAGCGGCCAGAAGAACGCTGCCTGCGCCGTACATGGAATGTTGCATCCGGAAACGCATCCCCACTTTTGGCATAAGAAGTCCCATGAAATGAATCTCAAGTTCAGCCATAAAATCCTCCTGGCCGCTTCGGGCGTCGTGGTCCTGGCGTTCGCGTTGTTCACGCTCTACAACGATTATCTGCAGCGAAACACCATTCGCCAGAACCTGCAGTCCTCCGTGCAACAGGCCGGTGACCTCACCGCCAGCAGCGTGCAGAACTGGATGAGCGGGCGCATTCTGGTGCTGGAAAACCTCGCGCAGAACGTTGCCCATCAAGGCCGGAATGCCGACTTGCCGGGTCTTGTCGATCAACCGGCCTTCACGTCGAACTTTCAGTTCACTTATGTCGGGCAGGCCAACGGTGTCTTCACTCAGCGTCCCGATGCGAAGATGCCGGACGGTTACGATCCGCGTCAGCGCCCTTGGTACAAGCAGGCCGTGGCCGCCGACAAAACCATGCTGACACCGCCTTACATGGCGGCCGTCGGTGGCCTAGTGGTGACCATCGCCATGCCGGTGAAGAAGGACGGTGAATTGCTCGGTGTGGTCGGTGGTGACCTGAGCCTGGAAACCCTGGTGAAGATCATCAACTCGGTGGACTTCGGTGGCCTCGGCCATGCGTTTCTGGTCAGTGCCGACGGTCAGGTGATCGTCAGCCCGGACAAAGATCAGGTAATGAAAAACCTCAAGGACATCTACCCGAACACCAGCGTGCGCATCGAGAAGGGCAACCAGAACGTCGTGCTCAACGGCCAGGAACGCATTCTCTCGTTCACCCCGGTCAGCGATCTGCCGAATGCGCAGTGGTACATCGGTCTGTCGATCGATCGCGACAAGGCCTACGCCGCACTCAGCCAATTCCGCACCTCGGCGTTGATCGCCATGTTTGTCGCGGTCGCGGCGATTGCGTTACTGTTGAGCCTGTTGATCAACGTGTTGATGCGTCCGCTGACCACCATGGGCCGCGCGATGAAAGACATCGCCCAGGGCGAGGGCGATCTGACCCGGCGTCTGGTGGTCGAGAGCAAAGACGAGTTCGGTGAACTGGGCAGCGCGTTCAACCAGTTCGTTGAACGGATTCACGCATCGATTTCCGAAGTGTCGTCGGCGACCCGTCACGTACATGACCTGTCGCAACGGGTGATGGCTTCGTCCAACGCTTCGATCGTCGGTTCCGACGAGCAAAGTGCGCGCACCAACAGCGTCGCGGCGGCGATCAATCAGCTAGGCGCCGCCACTCAAGAGATCGCGCGCAACGCGGCGGATGCTTCGCAGCACGCCAGTGGCGCTTCCGAGCAGGCCGACGACGGTCGTCAGGTGGTCGAGCAGACCATTCAGGCGATGACCGAGTTGTCGCAGAAGATCAGCCTGTCGTGCACGCAGATCGAAACCCTGAACGCGAGCACCGACAACATTGGCCACATTCTCGACGTGATCAAAGGCATCTCGCAGCAGACCAACCTGCTGGCGCTCAACGCTGCCATCGAGGCTGCGCGTGCCGGTGAAGCCGGGCGCGGTTTTGCCGTGGTCGCCGATGAGGTGCGCAACCTTGCGCATCGCACCCAGGAATCGGCGGAAGAGATCCACAAGATGATCACCTCGCTGCAGGTCGGCTCGCGCGAAGCGGTGAGCACCATGAACGCCAGCCAGGCGTCCAGCGAGCAGAGCGTGGAAGTGGCGAATCAGGCCGGTCTGCGCCTGGTCAGCGTGACCCAGCGCATCGGCGAAATCGACGGCATGAACCAATCGGTTGCAGCGGCGACTGAAGAGCAGACGGCGGTGGTGGAAACGCTGAACGTCGACGTCAACCAGATCAATCTGTTGAACCAGCAGAGCGTGGCCAACCTCAACGAAACGTTGAAGGATTGTGATGCGTTGTCGCAGCAGGCGAACCGGTTGAAGCAGTTGGTCGACAGTTTCAAGATCTGATTCACAGATCGCAGACCGCGTTATCGTTCTTCGCGAGCAGGCTCGCTCCCACAGGGAAATGCATTCCAAATGTGGGAGCGAGCCTGCTCGCGAAAGCGGCGGTTCAATCACCGCCAAACCGATGCCTTAGACAAACAGCTTCAGCACATTGCCCATCGCATCATCGGCAAACCCCTGCACGAAATCCCTGAACCCCGGCAATGCTTCATCCCCACCCGCAGCCGGTTCGGCAATGATCGTCCAGGTCGCTCGCGACTTCCCTGCGCTCAGCGATTCCACTTGCATCGCCGCCCACAGGTTCGCCACCCCCAACGTGTTGTAGATCGTCGTCCAGGTCATGCGCCGCGCCTGTTCATCGCGCGAGTTGAGTTGTTCGACCACGACGTTGCCGTCCTTGAAGACTTTCTTGCGCAGCGAAGACACGCCTTCGCCGGTCATTTCGGTGTGCGACAGCGCTGGAATGAATCGTTCGAAGCCAGCGAAATCGCCAACGATCGCCCAGACTTTTGCCGCGTCCGCCGGCACTTCCACCGACGACACAACGTGGCAGCCTTGCGGGTTTTTGATCAGGGTGTCGGGTTGCAGATTGCTCATGGTGTTGCTCCTTGTTGATGAGTCAGATGAAGTTGATTTCTTTCAGGTAGTCGCAGCCGCGACGCAGCAGCGCCGGGGATTTCTGTGGGTAGTGCGCGCCCATCTGCCGCACGCCGGCCTCGGCGTTGGCGTGACCGATCAGGGAGATGTCGCCGATGTCTTCTTCGAAGCCGTTGAGGTAGAAACCGAGCACGCCGAACAGCGCGTTGTCGGCGTCGACCCGGTTCAGTTGCTGTTGCCAATCGGCGACGCTGACCAGCGAAAATTCGCTGCCGGTTTCGCGGAACGAAGCGACGTACGCATCCCAGCTCAGCGGCTCGGGGTTGTGCAGATTGAACACCGCGCGTTGCGCTGAATAACGGCTGGCATGGAAGGCGATGAAGCGGGCGAGAAAGTCCACCGGCATCAGGTCGAAATTCAGCGCGAAGGCCGGCACCTGTCCGAGCTGGATCGAGCCTTTGAGCATCAGCATCAAACGGTTTTTATGCGGCTGGCAAACGCCGCTGAGGCTGTTGAAACTGATGTTGCCGGGGCGATACAGATTGACCCGAACACCACGCTCGCGCGCCCGTTCGAGGATGCGTTCGCCGACCCACTTCGACAGGTTGTAGCCGTTGCGAATGTAGATCGGCGGCGTCGCGGCGGCGGGTAGTTCCAGCACTCGACCGGCGTCATCCACGGTGCTGGATGCCGACAGGGTCGAGACGAAGTTGAAGACCTTTTTGCGCTGCCCTTCGCACAGCTTCAGCAGGGCAAATATCGGTTCGACGTTGTCCGCCGCCAGGGACTCGTAATCGAGCACGTGGTTGACGTTGGCGGCGTTGTGCACCAGCGCGCCGAACTCGCGATCCAGGCGCTGATAATCCTCATCGCCCAGGCCCAGTTGCGGACGGCTGATATCAGCTGCGTAAACTCGCACACGGCTCAGGTCGAGGTGCTCCAGCCGGTTCTCGCGCAGTGACTGAGCGAAGCGTTGCGCCGCCGTTTGCCCGGCGCCGTCGCGCACCAGACAGGCCACTTCGCTGGCGCCCCAACCGAGCAGCGCTTCGACGATGTGCACGCCGACAAAACTGTTGGCACCGGTGACGATGACCTTGTGCACATCGCCCATGCGGCTGATCGGCAGCGGTTCGACATCCAGCGCGCGCTCGGCGTCGGCCATGGCCTGAGCGCTGAGCACGGCGCTGTCATCGCTGCCGCGCACCAGCGTCGCCAGTTTGCTGATCGTGGGCAGTTCGATGAAGCGATTGATCGAAATGCTTCGACCGAATTCCTCACGCAAGCGCAGCAACATCCGCGACAGCAGAATCGAATGACCGCCGAGATTGAAGAAGCTTTCGTCAGTGGAAATGTCGCTGGTCGGCAGTTCCAGCAGTTCGGCCCAGACCTCAAGAAGCAGCGCTTCGTCAGCATTGGCCGGCAGGCATTTCGCAGCGCTGTCCTGCACCGTCACCGGCAATGCCAACAGCGCCTTGCGATCGACTTTGCCGTTACTGGCGAATGGCATCTGCGCCAGTTCGGTCCACGCTCCCGGTTGCATGTAGTCCGGCAGAAACTGCCGGGCGTGGGCTTTCAGTTCGTACCGGGCAGTCTCGGTCTGTGGCTGGGCGAGGAACGCCAGAATCCGCCGCTGATTGTCGATGACCACGGCAATCTGCCGATACAAGCGGCTCTCGCGCAGGCAGCGCTCGATCTCTTCCGGCTCGACGCGAAAGCCACGGATTTTCACCTGATTGTCGCGCCGCCCGCACAGCTCGATACCGTGCTCGCCCCACTTGGCCATGTCGCCGCTGCGGTAGGCGCGCACGGTTTCGCCGCCGGGCAGTGACAGGTTCAGATAACGCTCGGCGGTCTGCTGCGGATTGTTCAGGTAACCGAGGCAGACACCGGGGCCGACGATGAACAGCTCACCGACGGTTTGATCGGGCACCGGTTGCAGATCGTCGTCGAGAATCAGCACCCGACTGTTGGCGATCGGCCCTCCCAGCGTGCGGTTGCTGTCGCCCGGTTTGAGCTGGCGCGCGGTGATCAGCACGGTGGCTTCGGTCGGGCCATACAGGTTGTGCAGGGTGCCTTGACGGGTCAGTTGCTCGATGACGTACGGCTCGCAGACATCACCGCCGGTCATCACCTGAACGCCCTCCAGTTGTTCCAGCGGCAGGATGCTCAACAGCGCCGGTGGCAGGAAGGCGTGGGTCAGTTGCCGCCGGCGAATCAGCGCAATCAGCTGCAAAGGATCGCGGCGCTGGGTGTCGTCGGGCACGACGAGTTCCGCCCCTGCGAGCAGGCTGGGGAAGATGTCGATCAGCGAAGAATCGAAGCTCAGCGAAGAGAACTGCAACACCCGACTCTCGGCGTGCAGCTGCACGTAGTCGGCGTACCACGCGGTGAAATGGGCGAGATTGGCCTGGCTGAGCAGCACGCCTTTCGGATGCCCGGTGGTACCCGAGGTGTAGAGCGCCATGCACGGCGCATCAAGCTCCGGGCGGTGCTGCATCAGCGGCCGGTCGAGATCGGCGTTCGGCGCTTCGATGCCACTGACATCCAGCCCCGCTACCGACTCGCTGAGCGCCTGCTGTCCATCGTGAAGCAACAGCACCGCGCCGGCGTTTTCCAGGATGTATTGCTGACGCGGCAATGGATGGCTCGGCTCCAGTGGCAAGTACACCGCGCCGCTGCCGAGAATCGCCAGGATCGAGGCGAACAGCGCCGGGCTTTTGCCTTGGCAGACACCGACCACCCACGGCTGCGGATGTTGCTCGAGCAAGGGCAGCAACCGCTGCTGGATCGCCCGGCTGTGGGCGTGCAATTGGCGGTAGCTGATGGACTGTCCGCCGAGGTGCAGCGCCGGTCGTTCGGCATGCTCGATCAGGCTTCGTTGCAGACGCTCGATCAGCGGGATTTGCGCCTGCTCCAGCAGCGCCGGATTTGCCGTGTCGTTGAGACGGTGGACATACGCCAGTTTGTCGAGAAACAGCAGATCTTCCAGGCGTTCGAAATCCGGCGCTTTGAGGACCGGGGCATGCCTCAAATAATCGGCATCGCGGGAAAAGCGGCTGACCAGCAACGCCACTTCGTCGACCACATGGGCGAGCGCTCGTTGGCGTAGCGACTGACCGTTGCCGGACGGCTCATCGCCGATCGGCACACGGCTGATCAGCGACGAGCCGAGAAAGCACAGCAAGTCGAGGGTCGGCAGGCCGCCATGCTCTTGCGCGGCGATACCCAGGCGCAGGTGCAGATGCGGGATGGCGCAGAAGTCGCCGGCAGCGATAAAGCCATCGTCGATGATCAGATCCACCGTCGCTTGAGTGGCGCCGCTGCGGGTCAGTGCATGGCCATGCTGTTCGAGTTCCCGGGCCAGGTCGGTCATGGCCTGGCCGGCGCCGGTGAGCAAAATGTCCAGACGTTTCATGTCGGTCTCCTCAAACCAGATAGTCGCGCAGGGCGTGCTGCACGCACGGTGTGTCGAGCAGCGAGCTGTTGTGGAAAAACCTGACGATGTTGCCCACCAGCGGGTGGTGGCGATTGATCGGGAAGGCCAGTCCGGCGATTTCTTCGCGCAGTGAATGGCGCGTGGTTTCGCTGACCGGCAGCGCATCGATCAGGCGCAAATCGAAGGACTTCTGGATGTCGTTGGTCAGGTAATGGCCGATGAACACCGGCAGAATCTGCGCGATGGTTTCGCGGTCCGCGTCGCTGGCGGTGTGCCAATAGATGCGCACCATCCGCGCCCAGAAACTCGAGTGGCGACCTTCGTCGAGCAAGTGGTCGGCCATCAGGCCCTTGATCGACGGCTTGACCGAATCGTCGCGGGCGAACGCGGCGACATCACCGGTCACGGTGTTTTCGGCGATCGCCACGCAGATCAGTTCCACCGCGCTGCGCAGGTGGTCCGGCGCCAGCGCAACAGCGGCGGGAATTGCCCGGCTCAGCTCGATTTCGTCGGGCAACGGAATCGGTTCGATACCGGTCAGCGCGACCGTTTGCTGCATGAAGTCCATGGCCACCAGCGCGTGGTAATCCTCATCGACCACCACGGTCATCGCGTCGTAGCGACAGGCGAACGGGAACGCCACGGCAAAGCGATTCTTGGCAATGCTGCGGGCGGTCTTGTCGACGATTTCCGTCTCGAAAATCACTACGTCGTTGATGAATTTGTACAACGTCTGCACCAGGGCGAAATCACGTTGCTGTGGGCATTCACGCAGGAAGGTTTCGCTGAGCACCAGCGGCTGGCGGCTGAGCGGGTAGATCAGGCGCTGATCGTCTTCCAGCAGCCGCCGTGGACGGGTGCGGATGGTCGCGCGGCTTTCCCAGGCCTCGGCGAAGGATTGATAGTCGGCAGCGTTCATTGGGCCACCTCGGCAACTTCCACGCCCATGCTCAGGCGCAGCCCGTCCCACAAGGCGATGCGGCTTTCCACGGCGGCGATGGCGCTGGCGTAAACCTCGGCTGCGCGCTGCGGATCGCCGTCCACCAGACGCTCCAGCAACTGCTCGGCGGCCGGGCCGTGATCTTCGGAATCGACTTCGATATGCCGTTGCAGGTAGTAGCGAAAGGTCGGTGCCTGTTCGATGCCGATGCCCCAGTCATCGAGGATGCGCTGGAACATCGTTGGAATGACGCTCTCGCGACCATGCAGGAACGCGGCAGCGACACTGTGTCTCGGCGCCTCCAGGGCAATGCGCAAGGTATCGCGGACAAACTGCGCGGCCGCCGGGTCGACGTCGACGCTCTGCAACGCGACGTCATAACTCACGCCTTCCTGCTGCAGGGCGACAAAGCGCTCTACCGCCGTGGTGCTCGCGCCGACTTCGCGCATCGCATCCAGGTACAACTCGAAGTGGCTGTAGTGGCCGGCATCGAGGCGATCGTCCGATTCCTCGCCCAGCACGATCTCGTTGATCAACCGAGCCGCGTGGGGATCGCGCGGCGGCAACCAGGGTAAACGCGTGCAGGTCAGTTCCTGTTGCAGGCGCTTGGTCAGCGACATGAAGTCCCATACGGCAAATACATGGGTTTCCATGAAACGGCGTAATACCGATAACGAAGTAATCTCGGAAAAGATCGGGTGAATACTCAGTTCGGCTTTCTTCAGGGCGAGTTGCTGCTTAGTGGGCATCATGATGTCCTTTATCATTGATTGAAGTGCACGGTTCTTTTCAGTTGCTGTAAGCGGTCGAGCAAGTTGGATAGCAAGTTGGTCGGGCAAATATTGATTGCACTGTGGCGCCGTTGCGGCGCCACGGGTGCTGCGGTTGGTGCGTGAGGTATGCCGCGCTGAACGGCGACGTTCAAACCTGGCGAGAGAAAAACTAATACAGGGCAAATGCATTTAACAAGTTTATTTTCAATTATTTTAAGTTGGCTGTTTTTTGAATATAAGAGTTACCGATAAAACTTTCAGATCAAGTTTTATTAGGGCGTAGTTACTCCTTTCGGCTAATAACGGCCAAAATCGATAACAAGAGTGAATGCCTCACTCGAAGCAACTTTTAAACAAGGGAAATTTATGAATTCAAAGGGGGCGAAAGTTGGCCGGGACCGGCGCCATGACTTCCTGTTTCCCGTGACAAGGCTCCTTCCGTAGGTTCCTGTTGCGGGGACTGTGCCGTCAGGGCGGCGCGTCCCCGTTCTGTAGGGGTGGCGCTGGAAGAGTGCGGGTAAATTGCCGTCACGGCTATTACCGATTGGTCATCGGCGGGCAGCAGAAATGCGTCGGCAGGGCCGGGGCGGGCACCAGCGGGCACGCCGATCCGCTGCCAGAGCCGGCAGCAGAGCGGTCGCGAAGATTTGTAAGGGGATTATTCGACGTACGAGATATCAGCGTGCGGTGTGACGCTTCTGTGCGGCGGGAGTCGCCAGGTAGCGGGTGATAACCTCAACGCCACGGTTGAGGTGCTGCTCCAGCATTGCGAGCGAGCGCGGTATGTCCCGCTCGATCACGGCCTGAAGCATGGCGCGGTGGTCATCCTGGGACAGCTTGCCCAAGCCCATCGCTTCCAGATTGAACCGCAGAAAACGTTCTTCTTCGTTCAGCCCGTCCTCCACTAGGCGCAGCAGTCGCTGATTGGGCGCTTTGCTGTACAAGGCCATGTGAAAGAGACGGTTGAGGCGGCCGATTTCGTTGTAGTCGTGCTGCGCTTCCAGTTCGTCGATGTAGCCAGCGGCGAGTTGATGCTCGGCCTCAGTCAGCAGCGGAATGGACTGCCGCAATGCCTCGGATTCGAGCAGAATGCGCAACTCGTAGGTTTCAGCGGCATCGCCCTGGATCAGCGGGGCGACCACGGCGCCTTTGTGCGTAGTGACGCTAAGCAGCTCCTGCGCTTCGAGCTGGCGCAAGGCTTCGCGCACCGGCATGCGGCTGACCCCGAACAGATCGGCCAGATCCTGCTGGCGCAGTGCAGTGCCACAGGGCAGGCGGCCATCGAGAATGGCCGAGCGCAGAGTTTCTTCGATCACCGACCGGGCCAGATGCGCAGGAATCGGTCCTTCGACTTTGATGCTGTGCAGCGGTTTGGGCTTCTGAGTCACGACAACACACCCTGTAGGTCGCAATATTTGGATCCAAATGACACTAGTGATTGCTCTACAGGTTGTCAAACCTTGTAAAACGTTGCGCGGCAATCTCAAGTCTAGCGCGTCTTCGATGATCTCACGGTGCCATTGTTTTTTGCCGGGCTAAGCTTCACCATCAAACGCTTCCTTTCTGTCCTTCTGGAAACCTGCAGTGGCGGTACGTTTCGCGATCCCTCGGACCTTGCGCTGGCTTGGCTGCGCATTGCTGCTGGCCGGCGTCATGCTGGGCGGCCTGCACGCCGATTGGGATTTTTCCGCGATCAGCCGCAAGGCCACGGCTCTCTATGGGCCACTGGGCGCGGGGCAGCAGCGCATCGACGCCTGGCAGAACCTGCTGGCGACGCAAAAGCAGGCCAGTGAGATGGACAAGCTCAAGGTGGTGAACCTGTTCTTCAACAAGCAGGTGCGTTACGTCGAAGACATCGATCTGTGGCGCGAAGTGGATTATTGGGAAACCCCGATCGAAGCGCTGTGGAAGGGCGCCGGCGACTGCGAAGACTACGCCATCGCCAAGTATTTCAGCCTGCGCCATCTCGGCGTTTCCAGTGACAAGCTGCGCATCACCTACGTCAAGGCGCTGCGCCAGAACCGCGCGCACATGGTGTTGACGTACTATGCGACCCCCGATGCCATGCCGCTGGTGCTCGACAGCCTGATCGATCCGATCCAGCCGGCGTCGCAGCGGACCGATTTGCTGCCGGTCTACTCTTTCAATGCCGAAGGTCTGTATCTGCCCGGCGCCAAGGGCAATAAAAAGGTCGGCGACACCAAACGCCTGTCGCGCTGGCAGGATGTGCTGAAAAAAATGCAGGCCGAAGGTTTTCCGGTCGAGACGACTAACTAGGAGCACGCGCTCAGATGTCTTTGTTCAAACAGCTGTTGATCGCTATCTGTCTGTTCCTGGTCGTGGCCTTCACCGGCAGCTTCATGGTCAGCCTGGAGAGCTCGCGCACCCAGTACGTCAATCAGTTGCGCTCTCACGCACAGGACGCGGCGACGGCGCTGGCGTTGTCGCTGACGCCGAATATCGACGACCCGGCGATGGTCGAGCTGCTGGTCAGTTCGATTTTCGACAGCGGTTATTACGCGAGCATCCGCGTGGTCGACGTGAAGACCGAGCAGACCATTGTCGAGCGCAGCGGTACCCCGGCGGTGAGCAATGTGCCGGACTGGTTCGTCAGACTGATCGGCCTCGAACCGGCGGGTGGCGATGCGCTGGTCAGCCGTGGCTGGGAGCAGGCGGCGCGGGTCGAGGTGGTCAGCCATCCGATGTTCGCCGTGGCCAAGCTGTGGCAGAGCGCACTGGGCAGTCTTGGCTGGTTGCTGATCTGCGGCGCATTGAGTGCGGTGCTCGGCGCGCTGTTGCTGCGTCGGCAGTTGAAACCCCTCGATTACATGGTCCAGCAGTCCCATGCGATTGCCCGCCGCGAGTTTCTCAGCCTGCCGGATCTGCCACGCACGCCTGAATTGCGTCGCGTGGTGCAGGCAATGAATCAGATGGTCGAGAAGCTCAAGACGCTGTTCCAGGAGCAGGCCGAGCGCAGTGAAAAACTGCGTACCGAGTCCTATCAGGACAACCTCACCGGCCTGGCCAACCGCCGCTATTTCGAGATGCAACTGAACAACCGCGTGAGCAACCCGGAGCAGGCCAGTTCGGGTTATCTGCTGCTGTTGCGGGTCAAGGACCTGGCCGGTCTCAACCAGCGTCTCGGCGGCCAGCGTACCGACCAGTTGCTCAAGGCCGTCGGCGAGCAACTGACCCGCGAGTGCGCCAGATATCCACAAACTCAGGACTTGGTCACGCGTATTCGCGGCGGTGAATTCGCCGTGCTGGCGCCGGGGCTGGTGCGCGAGGAAGCGTTGCAGCTGGCGCAGAATCTCGACAATGCCTTGAGCAGCCTGCATGCCACCGGCGCGACCGACGTGCCGGCAGTGGCTTCGATCGGGCTGGCGCCGTTCGCTCACGGTGACTCCCCGCAAGCGGTGCTGACACTGGGCGATCAGGCGCTCGCACAGGCCGAAGGGCAGGGCGAGCAGAATTGGGCGTGCATCGATCAGAGTCTGGTGGCGGAGGTCGGTGACGACCATCACGCTTGGCATCGACTGCTGGATCAGGCCTTGAGTCAGCAGCGTTTCGAGCTGTACTTCCAGCCCGTGGTCGCTGCGCAGGACACGCAACTGGTGCTGCATTACAAGGTGCTGTCGCGCTTGCTCGACGAGCAGGGTCAGACCATTCCCGCCGGGCGCTTTCTGCCGTGGCTGGAGCGCTTCGGCTGGACCGCGCGGCTCGATCGGCTGATGCTCGAACGCGTGCTCGAGCAGATGAAGGGGCACGAGGATTCGCTGGCGCTGAACCTGTCCTCGGCAACGCTGGCCGACCCGCAGGCGCTGAACAAAGTCTTCGAGATTCTGCGCGCGCATTCCAATCTCGGCGCACGCCTGACTCTGGAGATCGGCGAGGAGCAACTGCCTGAACAAGCGGTGCTGGAGCAGTTGACCCGACGCCTGCGCGAGCTCGGTTTCTCGCTGAGCCTGCAGCGCTTCGGCGGGCGCTTCAGCATGATCGGCAACCTGGCGCGCTTGGGTCTGGCGTACTTGAAGATCGATGGCAGCTACATCCGCGCGATCGATCAGGAGAGCGACAAGCGTCTGTTCATCGAAGCGATTCAGCGCGCGGCGCACAGCATCGATCTGCCGCTGATTGCCGAACGGGTCGAGACTGAAGGGGAGTTGTCGGTGATTCGCGAGATGGGCTTGTATGGCGTGCAGGGGCAGTTGCTCGGTGAACCGAAGCCCTGGGGCCTGAACTGATCGTTCCCACGCTCTGCGTGGGAATGCAGCCCGTGATGCTCTGCGTCACAACGGTGACGGGCCGTGATAACTGAGTTGCGGTCGGAACGCGGAGCGTCCCTTGATGCATTCCCACGCGGAGCGTGGGAACGATCATTGTGGGAGCGAGCCTGCTCGCGAAAGGGCCAGTCCAGTTGGTGAAGATCTAGGATCAGATCAACCCGCCCTCATCCTCATCGATCAACTGGCTCAACCCGCCCAGCGCTTCACGTGCCTGGGTGCGGTCCATCAGTTTGGCCTGGGCCGCCGCCGGCAGGTCAGTGACGCGGATCACGCCTTTCTGGGTCAGCACCTGAATCAGGTCGTCGAGTACCCGAATCATTTCAAAGTCGCTCTGCTTGAGCTGTTTGAGGCTGTTTTCCACGGCTTCGTTGGCGTACCACGCCTGAATTTCATGGTTATCGGCGGGCAGCGTTTCCGTGGCCTCGGCGTACGCCGCAGCTTCCACGCGAATCAACTGGCCCTGCGCATCGCGTTGCACGTAAAACATTAAGCATCCCTCACAAATGAACAGCGTCATGCTGTCAGCAGCATAGCCAACTGCGCGCCAGTATGCGGGGCGACGAACAAATCGTCACCGCTGCATTGCCCGCAAACGCGACGGCCGCCCCACAGGAGGCGGCCGTCGTTGTTTGAGCCTCAGCTGTTGTTGTGATCGACCTTGATGGTCGGGTCGCTGCCGGCAATCAGGTTGTGCAGGTTGGCGCTCGCCCAGTTGTTGCCTTCCAGTTTGATCGTCACGTCCGGCGTGGCCGCAGCGGCATCGCCCGAGTTGAATTTGCCCGCCGAGCTGACTTGCAGCGACGACGTGCCATCCACCGTGGTGATCTTCAGGAAGTTGTCGATCGTGCTGCCGGTCTCGCCCTGCAACAGGTCGCGCAGGTCGATGCGGTCGCCTTCGCTGGCTTTGAAATCCTTGATCACGTCGTTACCGGTGTCGCCCGATTTCCAGACGAAGGTGTCGCCACCGGAACCGCCGATGAGGATGTCGTTGCCCTGACCGCCGATCAGCGTGTCGTTGCCGGTGCCGCCGAGCAGGATGTCATTGCCTTTGCCGCCGTCGAGCAGGTCGGTGCCGCCCGAGCCGAACAGGATGTCATTGCCTGCGCCACCGAGCAGCGTGTCGTTGCCATCGTGCGCGCCGGATACATCAAACGCCTGGTAGTGCTCGGTGATGTACTGGTGCACATTACTGGTGGTGACTTTGCTGACATCAACGCCGGTTTCCTTGGCGACGAACGCCTGCATCGCCTGGTAACCCTCGCCGGCAATGCCGTTGAAGCTGACCAGATCGCCGAACAGGATGTCGTTGCCTTCGCCACCGTTGACGGTGTCGTTACCCGGCATCGTCGCTTCGGTATGGCCGATGATCGAGTTGGCCAGGTCTTTCGGATCGATGTTGGTCTGCGGCGTTTTATCCGAATCGTAGGGTTTCAGGTCATCCAGAGTGACACCGCTGTTCAGACCAATGGCTTCAACGTTCGACAGGCCGTTGAGCAAGGCAAAGCCACTGGCCGAGTTGCTGCTCGTCGAAGAGTTGGTGCTGTTACCGGTACCTGCCAGGTTCGACAACTCGTAAGTGCCGTCGCCCTGCGCATGGATGGTGCCCAGATTGCTGCTGCTCCAGCCCCACCATGAGCTGTAGGTCTGCAGAGTCACGGTGCCGGCACTGTTGATCGTCAACGCATGGGTGTTGTCGATGTAGGTGCTGAAGGTGTCGCCCGGCTTGTAGTTGCTGGTTTTCACCACGTCATCGAGCTTCACGTTGCCATAAAGCGTCGGGTTGGTTTGCTCACCGCTCTGGTAGTAGGTCGGCTGGCCGTCGGTGATGAAGTAGGTGAGGTTCTTCGCCCCGGTGTTGGCCACAGCGTCGGCGCTCTGGAACCAGTTGGCCGTGGTCTTGAACACGTCCTCGTAGTTGGTGCCGCCGCCGGAGCCCATCGAGTCCAGTACGGCTTTGAGTTGCGCCAGAGCGTTCGGGTCGTTGAGGTTCACCGACACCGACTTGTTGACCTGGGTATCGAAGTCCACCAGGAAGATGTTCACCGTGCCCGAGTTGCTGCCGCCCAGGCTTTGCTTGAGGCTGTTGAACACCGAAGTCAGCGAGTCCTTCGCGGCGTTCAGCGACGAACTGCTCATACTGCCGGAGCTGTCGACCATGAACGCAATGTTGTAGTTGGTGCCCGGGACCACGGTCAGGCCGCCGATGTCAGCGACGATGATGTCGTTGGCGTCGGTGCCGGTGACGGTGTCGTCACCCGAGGTGGCGGTGACCGCGTTGTACACCGCCGGCACCACTGTGACCGGAATGGTCGCGGTGCTGCTTGCCGAGCCGCCGACCTGTTCGGTGGACGTCGAAGTCACGGTCAGGTTGAACTGGCCGTTGTAGTAGGTTGGCGGGGTCACGGTCAGAGAGCCGAGGTTCCAGCCGGTGACGTTGGCTTCGCCATTGCTCGCGGTAACGGTGAAGGTATGACCCGCGCCATCGCTGAGCACCGAACCGACCGGTGCACCGCTGATCTTCACAGTCAGGGTTTCCGAGCCGTCGGTGTCGGTCAGCGCGGTGCTGATCGCCGACAGTTTCACCGTGGTGCCTTCGGCGCCGGTGTTGAGCTTGTAGCCGTCGTAATAGCCTTCGCCGTTGGTGCCGTGCAGATCGGAGACGGTGACGCCCGAGTTGATCAGGTCCTGCACACCGGTGTAGATCGGCACGCCGGCATTGCTGAGGTCGATCGGCGTGCCGCCGTTGACCGACAGGTTGACGTCGTAGCTGCCCGGGCCGCTCTGGTTGTGGTGGTAGATGTCGAGGGTGTAGTAACCGCTGGTAGTCGGGGTAAACGAACCATTGATCGCACCGCCCGCGCCCCAGGTACCGGAAGCCACACTCTTGCCGCCGATGGTAATCAGCAGGCTGTCATCGGCCACGCCGCTGAAGGAGTAGGTCTTGCCTGCTTCCAGGTAGATCAGGCCAGAGGTCTTCGACGCCGTACCGGCGGCGACACTGCCGTCAGACTGCACGTTGGTGACGTTGCCGCTGGAGTTCGGTTTGCCGGCGGCGTCGATGACGTTTTTCAGGGTGGTCGAGTTCGCTCCGCTGCCGTCAGTGCCCAGACCCGACAGACCGGTCCAGACTTCCTTGATGAGGCCGGTGGATTTAACGCTGTTGTCAGCCACGGCTAGGGTCGGCGCATCCGCCACTGGCGTGATGTCGATCTTCACTGTGCCGGTGCTGCCCAGCGCCTGGCCATCGGTAGGCTGGAACTTGATCTGCGCGTAGTCCGCCTGATTGTTGCCCAGGCCGGTGCCGCCGTAACCATTGGTCCCCGACTCGTTGGCATCCGGCAGGAAGCGCAGCTTGCCGGCGTCGATGTCGGCCTTGCTGAAGGTCTGGTTGTTGGCAACATCCTTCCAGGTCGAGCCGTCCAGATACTGCAGTTTGCCCTCGCCCGGCAGCTGCGTGATCTTGATACCGAGGCTGCTCGCCGGACTATCGACATCGCTGACGCCGAAGGTCGACCAGCCGAGTACCAGCGGCGTGTCTTCGGTGCCGGTGACATTGCTCGGCGCGGCGACCGGTGCATCGTTGACCGCCACCACGTTGACCGTGGTCGTCGCGGTGTTCGAGTAGTTGCCGCCATCGGTCACCGTCACGGTGATGATGCGCGGCACGGTGCTCGGGTTTTCGCTGCTGTTGGTGAAGCTGATGTTCTTGATGGCCTGCATGTAATCGGCCAGGGTCGCGTTACCCGAGAGGGTCAGGGTCACCGTGCCGTTGGTGCTGTTGGCATTGATGGTGATGCCGTTGACGCTGTTGCCCAGATTCAGCGCATCGCCGTCCTGACGGTTGGTCAGCACCACGGTGGCACCGGTCAGCATGGTGCTGTCCGGGTCGGTGATGCTGAGGTCGGTGTCAGCGATCGACACGCCGGCGCCCGGGGTGTTCTCGGTGAACGTCACCTTGTAATCGGCACCGGTCGCACCGCTGGAGTTGTTGGCGTCCAGATCGAGCACCGGTGGTGCATCGTTGTCGATGATCGAGGTGCTGACGCTGCCATTGGTGCTGCTGACCGCGAGGTTCTCGAAGTTGCCGCCGGTAGCCGAATCGATCTTGACCACGAAGTTCTCGGTGCCTTCGGTGATCTTGTCATCGAGGGTGGCGACGTTGAACTGCGCGCTGCTGGCGCCCGCCGGGATCTTCACGGTGTACACACCGGTGAAGTCCGAACCGTCGGCAGCAGTGCCGCTGTAGACGATTTTCAGGGTCACTTCGGTCTGCGCCGGGTGATTGAGGCTGACGGTGTAGCTGGCGGTCTGGCCTTCGGTCACCGAGCTGCTGCCAGTGATGCTGACGGTGGTGGTGTCGACGGTGTCGGTGACGCTGGTCACCGCTGGCGTGGTGCTCGGTACCAGTTTTTCGAAGTTGCCACCGGTGGCGCTGCTGATGGTCGCCTGCACGGTGCCGGCGTCTCTGTAGACGTCGTCAGCTGGCGCTGGAACGTTCACCGTGCCGGTGGTTTCGCCCGCTTTGATGGTGATCACGGCACCGTTCGACAGGGTCACGGTCACTGGCGAGCCTGCGGCGTTGGTCAATGTCGCGGTGTACGTAATCTGGCCACCTTCTGCCACCGAGTTACTGGCGCTGAGGGACAGGTTGGTGGTGTCGACGGTGTCGGTCACGGTGGTGCTGACCGGGGTCTTGTCGGCGACGAGATTTTCGAAGTTGCCGCCGCTGACGTTGGTGATCGAGTTGGTCAGCGGAGCGTTGCCGGTCAGCGCATCGTTCGGTGCGACGGCGGTTACGGTGCCGGTGGTCTGGCCGACGGCGATGGTGATGTTCTGGCCGTTGGCCAACGTCACGACAACTGGCGAACCGGTGACGGGGGCGCCGACGGTTGCGGTGTAGACGACGTTGCCGCCTTCTGCCGCTGTGGCGGTTGCGCTCAGTTTTACGGTGGTGGTGTCGACGGTGTCGGTGACGCTGGTCACTGCTGGCGCGGTGCTCGGTACCAGGTTTTCGAAGTTACCACCGGTCGCGGTTTTGATCGTGGCTTGCACGGAACCTGCATCTTTGTAGACGTCGTCGGAGGGTGCCGCAACGGTTGCAGTGCCGGTTGTTTCGCCAGCCTTGATGGTGATCACGGCGCCGTTCGACAGGGTGACGGTCACAGGCGAGCCAGCGGCGTTGGTCAGTGTCGCGGTGTAGGTGATCTGGCCACCTTCGGCCACGGAGCCGGTTGCGCTCAGTGACAGATTGGTGGTGTCGACGGTGTCGGTCACGGTGGTGCTGACCGGGGTCTTGTCGGCAACGAGGTTTTCGAAGTTACCGCCGGTTACGTTAGTGATCGAGTTGGTGATCGGAGCGTGGCCGGTCAGTGCATCGTTCGAAGCAACAGCGGTTGCAGTGCCGGTAGTCTGACCGACGCCGATGGTGATGGTCTGACCGTTGGCCAGAGTTACCACAACTGGTGAGCCGGTAACCGGAGCGCCGACGGTGGCGGTGTAAGTTACGGTGCCGCCTTCGGCTACCGAAGTATCGGCGGTCAATTTGACGGTCGACGTGTCGATGGTGTCGGTGACAGTCGTCACGGCTGGAGCAGTGCTCGGTACCAGGTTCTCGAAGTTGCCGCCGGTGGCTTTGGTGATCGTCGCCTGCACCGAGCCGGCATCTTTGTAGACGTCATCGGACGGTGCCGCAACGGTTGCAGTGCCGGTTGTTTCGCCAGCCTTGATGGTGATCACGGCGCCGTTCGACAGGGTGACGGTCACAGGCGAGCCAGCGGCGTTGGTCAGTGTCGCGGTGTAGGTGATCTGGCCACCTTCGGCCACGGAGCCGGTTGCGCTCAGTGACAGATTGGTGGTGTCGACGGTGTCGGTCACGGTGGTGCTGACCGGAGTCTTGTCGGCGACGAGATTTTCGAAGTTGCCACCGGTTACGCCAGTGATCGAGTTGGTGATCGGAGCGTGGCCGTTCAGTGCATCGTTCGAAGCAACAGCGGTTGTAGTGCCGGTAGTCTGGCCGACGCCGATGGTGATGGTCTGGCCGTTGGCCAGTGTCACGACCACAGGCGAGCCAGTAACTGGCGCACCGACGGTGGCGGTGTAAGTCACGGTGCCGCCTTCAGCCACCGAAGTATCGGCGGTCAGTTTTACCGTCGAGGTATCGATGGTGTCGGTGACCTGGGTGATCGCAGGCGTAGTGCTCGGAACGAGGTTCTCGAAGTTGCCACCGGTGGCACTGGTGATTGTCGCCTGCACGGAACCGGCGTCTTTGTAGACGTCATCGGACGGTGCCGGAACGGTCGCGGTGCCAGTGGTTTCGCCAGCCTTGATGGTGATCACGGCGCCATTCGACAGGGTCACGGTTACTGGTGAGCCAGCAGCATTGGTCAATGTCGCGGTGTAAGTGATCTGGCCACCTTCCGCCACCGAATTGCTGGCGCTCAAGGACAGATTTGTAGTGTCGGTAACGTCGGTGACAGAAGTCGAGACAGGTGTTTTGTCCGCAACCAGATCTTCGAAGTTGCCGCCGGTCACGCCAGTGATCGAGTTGGTCAGTGGAGCATTACCAGCCAACGCATCATTCGGCGCGGTGAAAGTCGCAGTCCCGGAAGTCTGGCCAACAGCGATAGTGATGTTCTGACCATTGGCCAGAGTCACAACCACAGGCGAGCCGGTGACTGGTGCGCCGACGGTGGCGGTGTAAGTCACGGTGCCGCCTTCAGCCACCGACGTATCAGCCGTCAGTTTGACGGTCGAAGTATCGATGGTGTCAGTGACCTGAGTGATCGCTGGAGTGGTGCTCGGCACGAGATTTTCGAAGTTACCACCGGTGGCACTGGTGATCGTCGCTTGGACGGAACCGGCGTCTTTGTAAACGTCATCGGACGGTGCCGGAACGGTCACATTACCGCTGGTTTCGCCAGCCTTGATGGTGATCACGGCGCCGTTCGACAAGGTCACGGTCACTGGTGAGCCAGCGGCGTTGGTCAATGTCGCGGTGTAAGTGATCTGGCCACCTTCCGCCACCGAATTGCTGGCGCTCAAGGACAGATTTGTAGTGTCGGCAACGTCGGTGACAGAAGTCGAAACCGGAGTTTTATCTGCAACCAGATCTTCGAAATTGCCGCCAGTTACGCCAGTGATCGAATTGGTGATCGGCGCATTACCGGCCAACGCATCGTTCGCAGCAACAGCGGTTGCGGTGCCAGTAGTCTGACCGACACCGATGGTGATGGTCTGGCCGTTAGCCAGAGTCACGACGACAGGGGAGCCAGTCACTGGTGCGCCGACGGTGGCGGTGTAAGTCACGGTGCCGCCTTCAGCCACCGACGTATCGGCGGTCAGCTTGACCGTCGAAGTGTCGATGGTGTCGGTGACATTGGTCACCGCTGGAACCGTGCTTGGTACCAGGTTCTCGAAGTTGCCACCGGTCGCGCTGGTGATCGTCGCCTGGACGGAACCGACGTCTTTGTAGACGTCATCGGACGGGGCCGGAACAGTTGCGGTGCCGGTGGTTTCGCCAGCCTTGATGGTGATCACCGCGCCGTTCGACAGGGTGACGGTTACAGGCGAGCCAGCGGCGTTGGTCAGGGTCGCGGTGTAAGTGATCTGGCCACCCTCCGCCACCGAGCCGGTGGCCGACAGGGACAGGTTGGTGGTGTCGACGGTGTCGGTCACGGTGGTGCTGACCGGGGTCTTGTCGGCGACGAGATTTTCGAAATTGCCGCCGGTTACGCCAGTGATCGAGTTGGTGATCGGAGCGTTGCCGGTCAGCGCATCGTTCGCAGCAACAGCGGTTGCGGTGCCAGTAGTCTGACCGACGCCGATGGTGATGGTCTGACCGTTGGCCAGAGTTACCACAACAGGCGAACCAGTAACTGGCGCACCAACGGTGGCGGTGTAAGTCACGGTGCCGCCTTCAGCCACCGAAGTGTCGGCCGTCAGTTTGACCGTCGAAGTGTCGATGGTATCGGTGACAGTCGTTACGGCCGGAGCTGTGCTCGGTACCAGGTTTTCGAAATTGCCGCCGGTAGCGCTGGTGATCGTTGCCTGAACAGAGCCGGCGTCTTTGTAGACGTCGTCGGACGGTGCAGGAACAGTTGCGGTGCCGGTGGTTTCGCCAGCCTTGATGGTGATCACGGCACCGTTCGACAGGGTCACGATCACTGGCGAGCCAGCGGCGTTGGTCAGTGTAGCGGTGTAAACAATCGAACCACCTTCGGCCACAGAACCGGTCGCACTCAGCGAAAGGTTGGTGGTGTCGGCAACGTCGGTGACGGAAGTCGAAACCGGAGTTTTATCCGCCACTAGATTTTCGAAATTGCCACCGCTGACGTTGGTGATCGAGTTGGTGATCGGAGCATTACCGGTCAGCGCATCGTTCGCAGCAACAGCGGTTGCGGTGCCAGTAGTCTGACCGACGCCGATGGTGATGGTCTGACCGTTGGCCAGAGTTACCACAACAGGTGAGCCGGTGACCGGAGCACCCACAGTGGCGGTGTAGGTGACCGTGCCGCCTTCAGCGACGGAGGTATCGGCGGTCAATTTGACGGTCGAGGTATCGATGGTGTCGGTGACTGTCGTCACCGCTGGAGCAGTGCTCGGTACCAGGTTTTCGAAATTGCCACCGGTAGCGCTGGTGATCGTTGCCTGGACGGAACCAGCGTCTTTGTAGACGTCATCGGACGGCGCAGGAACGTTCACGGTGCCGGTGGTCTTGCCGGCGTCGATAGTGATCACAGCGCCGTTCGACAGGGTCACGGTCACTGGCGAGCCAGCGGCGTTGGTCAATGTCGCGGTGTAAGTGATCTGGCCACCTTCAGCCACCGAGTTACTGGCGCTCAAGGACAGATTTGTAGTGTCGGTAACGTCGGTGACAGTGGTCGAGACCGGAGTTTTGTCCGCCACCAGATCTTCGAAATTGCCACCGGTTACGCCAGTGATCGAGTTGGTGATCGGCGCATTACCGGCCAACGCATCGTTCGCAGCAACAGCGGTTGCGGTGCCGGTGGTCTGGCCGACGGCGATGGTGATGTTCTGGCCGTTGGCCAATGTCACGACAACTGGCGAACCGGTGACGGGTGCGCCGACGGTTGCGGTGTAGGTGATAGTGCCGCCTTCGGTCACCGACGTATCGGCGGTCAGTTTGACCGTCGAAGTGTCGATGGTGTCGGTGACCTGGGTGATCGCAGGGGTAGTGCTCGGAACGAGGTTCTCGAAGTTCCCGCCGGTAGCGCTGGTGATCGTCGCCTGCACGGAACCAGCATCTTTGTAGACGTCATCGGACGGTGCCGGAACGGTTGCGGTGCCGGTGGTTTCGCCAGCCTTGATGGTGATCACAGCGCCGTTCGACAGGGTCACGGTCACTGGTGAGCCAGCGGCATTGGTCAGTGTCGCGGTGTAGGTGATCTGGCCACCTTCAGCCACCGAGTTGCTGGCGCTGAGCGACAGATTGGTGGTGTCGTTGACATCCGTAACAGTGGTCGAAACCGGTGTTTTGTCCGCCACCAGATCTTCGAAGTTGCCACCGCTGACGTTGGTGATCGAGTTGGTGATCGGAGCATTACCGGTCAGCGCATCGTTCGCAGCAACAGCAGTTGCAGTGCCAGTAGTCTGACCAACGCCGATGGTGATGGTCTGGCCGTTGGCCAGAGTTACCACAACTGGTGAGCCGGTAACCGGAGCGCCGACGGTGGCGGTGTAAGTCACGGTACCGCCTTCAGCCACCGACGTATCGGCGGTCAGTTTGACCGTCGAAGTGTCGATGGTATCGGTGACATTCGTCACCGCTGGAACCGCGCTTGGCACCAGGTTCTCGAAGTTGCCGCCGGTCGCACCCTCGATGGTCACTTCGACTTTGCCGGCATCTTTATAGACGTCATCTTTCGGTGCGTCGACGGTCACGGTGCCGGTGGTTTTGCCCGCGTCGATAGTGATCGTGGCGCCGTTCGACAGGGTCACGGTGACCGGTGTGCCGGCGGGGTTGGTCAGCGTTGCGGTGTAGGTGATCTGGCCGCCTTCGGCAACCGAATCGCTGGCGCTCAGGTTCAGGTTGGTGGTGTCGGTGGTGTCGGAAACCACGGTGTCGGCGGACTCGCCGTCGACCAGCAGTTTTTCGTAGTTGCCACCGGTGGCGCCATCAATGGTCACGCTCAGCGAGCTGCCGCCCGCCAATGGGCTGTTCGGCGCGACGTAGTTGACGCTGCCGGTGGTTTCGCCAACGGCGATGGTGATGGTCTGACCGTTGGACAGGCTCACGATCACCGGCGAACCGGTCACTGGCGCGCCCACGGTGGCGGTGTAGACCACGGTTTCGCCTTCGGCGACGTTCGCAGTGGCGCTCAGCGACACGGTGGTGGTGTCGATGGTGTCGTTGACCGTGGTCACCGCCGGCGCTGTGCTGGTGACGAGGTTTTCGAAGTTGCCGCCGGTTGCGCTCTGGATGGTCGCTTCAACGCTGCCGGCGTCTTTATAGACGTCGTCTTTCGGTGCATCGACGGTCACGGTGCCGGTGGTCTTGCCGGCCTCAATGAGGATAGTCGCACCGTTCGACAGGGTCACGGTGACCGGTGTGCCAGCGGCGTTGCTCAAAGTCGCGGTGTAGGTGATCTGGCCGCCTTCGTTCACCGCGCCGGTCGCGCTGAGCGACAGGTTGGTGGTGTCGACGGTGTCGGTCACGGTGGTGCTGACCGGAGTCTTGTCGGCAACGAGGTTTTCGAAGTTACCGCCGCTGACGTTGGTGATCGAGTTGGTCAGCGGCGCGTGGCCGGCGAGAACGTCGTTCGGCGCGGTGGTGCTCACGCTGCCGCTGGTCTTGCCGACTTCGATAGTGATGTTCTGACCATTGGCCAGGGTCACGACCACAGGCGAGCCGGTGACCGGCGCGCCGACGGTGGCGGTGTAGGTGACGGTGCCACCTTCGGCTGCGGTTTCGGTGGCGGTCAGTTTGACCGTCGAGGTGTCGACGGTGTCGGTGACATCAGTGACCGCTGGCGTGGTGCTTGGCACCAGGTTTTCGAAGTTGCCGCCAGTGGCGTCCTTGATCGTGACTTCGACTTTTCCGGCGTCTTTATAGACGTCATCGGCAGGTGCCGGAACGGTGACGGTGCCGCTGGTTTTGCCGGCCTCGATGGTGATCACCGCGCCGTTGCTCAGATTCACGGTCACCGGGGTACCGGCCGGGTTGCTCAGGGTTGCGGTGTAGACAATCGAACCGCCCTCGGCCACAGAGCCGGTCGCGGACAGCGACAGGTTGGTGGTATCGGCGACGTCAGTCACCGAGGTCACCGCCGGGGTTTGGTCGGCGACGAGATTTTCGTAATTGCCACCACTGGCGCCGTCGATTTTCACGCTCAGGGTGTTGCCGCCGGCCTGTGCATCGTTCGGCGCGGTGAAGTTGACGCTGGCGCTGCTGGCGCCGACCGGAATGGTGATGGTCTGGCCGTTGGACAGAGTCACCAGCACTGGCGAACCGGTGACCGGGGCGGTCACGGACGCGGTGTAGACAACCACGCCGCCTTCTATCGCGCTGGCGCTGGCGGTCAGCGAAACCGTGCTGTTGTCGATGGTGTCGGTGACATCAGTTACCGCAGGAGTCTTGTCGATCACCAGATTTTCAAAGTTGCCGCCGCTGGTCTTGGTGATGCTCGCATCGACCTTGCCGGCGTCCTTGTACACATCATCGCCAGGCGCAGCGACGGTCGCAGTGCCAGTGCTCGCACCCTTGGCAATGTTGATCACCGCGCCGTTGCTCAGGGTCACGCTCATGGCGGTGCCGGCCGGATTGCTCAGGGTCGCGGTGTAGACGATCGAGCCGCCCTCGGCAACGCTGCCGGTGGCGCTCAGGCTGATGTTGGTGGTGTCGACGGCGTCGGTGACTTTAGTCACCACAGCCGAACGATCGGCCTCGACGCGCTCGAAATTGCCGCCGCTGTGGCTGGCGATCGCCGTCCGCACGTTGCTGCCATCGATGTACGGCGTATTGGCGGGCGCCGGGAAATTCACCGAGCCGCTGGTCGCGCCAGCGGCAATGTTGATCACCGCGCCGTTGGCCAGGGTCACGGTCATCGCAGTGCCGGCCGGGTTGCTCAGGGTCGCGGTGTAGGTGATCTGGCCACCTTCGCTGACGGTATCGCTGGCGGTCAGGGTCAGTGCGGTTGTGTCGACGGTGTCGTTGACCGTGGTGCTGACCGGAGTCTTGCTGACGTCGAGTTTCTCGAAGTTGCCGCCGCTGGCGTCGGTCATGGTTACGGTGAGCTTGCTGACGTCCTTGTAGACGTCATCGCTCGGTGCGGCGATCGTCACCGAACCGCTGGTCTTGCCGGCTTCGATGGTGATGGTCTGGCCGTTGCTCAGGTTGACCGTTACCGGCGTTTGCGCGGCGTTGGTCAGCGTTGCGGTGTAAGTTATCGAAGAGCCTTCGAGCACGTAGCTTTCTGCGCTGAGGGTCAGGTGCGTGGTGTTGACCGTGTCGGCAACGTTGGTCACCGCAGGCGTAGTGCTCGGCACCAGATTTTCGAAGTTGCCGCCGGTGGCGTCCTTGATGGTGACTTCGACTTTGCCGGCGTCTTTGTAGACGTCATCGGCAGGTGCCGGAACGGTCACGGTGCCGGTGGTCTTGCCCGCTTCAATGGTGATGACCGAACCGTTGCTCAGGTTGACGGTGACCGGCGTACCGGCCGGGTTGCTCAGCGTCGCGGTGTAGGTGATCTGCCCGCCTTCATTGACGTTGCCGGTGGCAGTCAGCGCGATGCTGGTGGTGTCGACGGTGTCGGTCACGGTGGTGCTGACCGGGGTCTTGTCGGCGACCAGATTTTCGAAGTTGCCGCCGCTGACGTTGGTGATCGAGTTGGTCAGTGGTGCGTGACCGATCTGCACGTCATTCGATACCGGGGCGGTGACGCTGCCGGTGGTCTGGCCGACGGCGATGGTGATGCTCTGGCCGTTGGCCAGGGTCACGACAACAGGCGTGCCGGTGACGGGCGCGCCGACAGTGGCGGTGTAGGTGACGGTTCCGCCTTCGGCTACCGAAGTGTCGGCGGTCAATTTGACCGTCGAGGTATCGATGGTGTCGGTGACTTGAGTGACCGCTGGCGTGGTGCTCGGAACGAGGTTCTCGAAGTTGCCGCCGGTGGCGCTGGTGATTGTGGCCTGCACGGAGCCTGAGTCTTTGTAGACGTCGTCGGACGGAGCCGGGAAAGTCACATTACCGCTGGTTTCGCCTGCATTGATGGTGATGACGGCGCCGTTCGACAAGGTCACGGTCACTGGCGAGCCAGCAGCATTGGTCAAGGTCGCGGTGTAAGTGATCTGGCCGCCTTCAGCCACGGAAGCGGTCGCGCTCAGCGACAGATTGGTGGTGTCGGCCACGTCGGTGACGGTGGTCGAAACTGGAGTATTTTCCGCCACCAGGTTTTCGTAATTGCCGCCGCTTACGCCAGTGATCGAGTTGGTCAGCGGAGCGTTGCCGGTCAAGGCATCGTTCGGTGCAGTGTAGGTGATGGAGCCAGTGGTCTGGCCGACGGCGATGGTGATGTTCTGGCCGTTGGCCAACGTCACGACCACAGGCGAGCCGGTGACTGGCGCGCCGACGGTGGCGGTATAAGTCACGGTGCCGCCTTCGGCAACCGAGGTGTCTGCGCTCAGCTTCACCGTCGAGGTATCGACGGTGTCAGTGATTTCGGTCACTGCCGGCGTAGCGTTCGGCACCAGATTTTCGAAGTTGCCGCCGGTGGCGTCCTTGATGCTGACTTCGACTTGGCCGGCGTCCTTGTAGACGTCATCGGCAGGCGCTGGAACGGTAACGGTGCCGGTGGTTTTGCCGGCATCAATGGTGATCACCGAGCCGTTGCTCAGGGTCACGGTTACCGGGGTGCCGGCCGGATTCGTCAGCGTGGCGGTGTAGGTGATCTGGCCACCCTCGGCCACAGAACCGGTGGCGCTGAGGCTCAGGCCAGTGTCATCGACCGAGTCGGTAATCGTGGTGACGGCTGGCGTAGTGTTCGGCACCAGGTTTTCGAAGTTGCCGCCGGTAGCGCCGGTAATGGTGGTGCTGACGGTGCTGCCATTGTTGTACACGTCATTGGCCGCAGTGGGCACGTTCACGGTGCCAACGGTCTCGCCCGCAGCAATGGTGATGGTCGAACCGTTCGACAGGGTGACGGTAACTGGCGTCTGCGCTGGATTAGTCAGCGTTGCGGTGTAAGTGATCTGACCGCCTTCAACGATGTTGTCGGTCGCGGTCAGGGTCAGGCCAGTGTCATCGACCGAATCGGTGATGGTGGTGACCGCAGGCGTGTTGCTTGGCACCAGGTTTTCGAAATTGCCACCGGTTGCGCCAGTGATCGTGGTGCTGACGGTGCTGCCATTGTTGTAAACGTCGTTGGCCGCAGTCGGCACGTTGACGCTGCCGACGGTTTCGCCAGCCGCGATGGTGATGGTCGAGCCGTTGGACAGCGTGACGGTTACCGGGGTTTGTGCCGGGTTGGTCAACGTCGCGGTGTAAGTGATCTGGCCGCCTTCAACAATGTTATTCGTCGCAGTCAGGGTCAGACCGGTGTTATCAACCGAATCAGTTATCGTGGTAACGGCTGGCGTGGTGTTCGGCACCAGGTTTTCGAAATTGCCACCGGTAGCGCCAGTGATGGTGGTGCTGACGGTGCTGCCATTGTTGTAGACGTCGTTGGCCGCAGTCGGCACGTTGACGGTGCCCACGGTTTCGCCAGCAGCAATGGTGATGGTCGAACCGTTGGACAGGGTGACGGTTACCGGGGTTTGTGCCGGGTTGGTCAACGTCGCGGTGTAAGTGATCTGGCCGCCTTCAACAATGTTATTCGTCGCAGTCAGGGTCAGACCGGTGTTATCAACCGAATCAATGATCGTGGTAACGGCTGGCGTGGTGTTTGGCACCAGGTTTTCGAAGTTGCCGCCGGTAGCCCCGGTGATCGTCGTGCTGACGGTGCTGCCATTGTTGTAAACGTCATTGGCCGCAGTCGGCACGTTCACGGTGCCGACGGTTTCGCCCGCAGCAATGGTGATGGTCGAACCGTTGGAAAGAGTGACAGTTACCGGCGTCTGCGCCGGGTTGGTCAGGGTCGCGGTGTAAGTGATCTGACCGCCTTCAACGATGTTATTGGTCGCGGTCAGAGTCAAACCGGTGTTGTCGACCGAATCGGTGATGGTGGTAACGGCTGGCGTGGTGTTCGGCACCAGGTTTTCAAAATTGCCGCCAGTTGCGCCAGTGATCGTGGTGCTGACGGTGCTGCCATTGTTGTACACGTCGTTGGCCGCAGTCGGCACGTTGACGGTACCAACGGTTTCGCCAGCCGCAATGGTGATGGTCGAGCCGTTCGACAGAGTGACGGTCACCGGGGTTTGCGCCGGGTTGGTCAACGTCGCGGTGTAGGTGATCTGACCGCCTTCAACAATGTTGTTGGTCGCTGTCAGGGTCAGGCCAGTGTTATCGACCGAGTCGGTGATCGTAGTTACTGCTGGCGTCGGATTCGGCACCAGATTTTCGAAATTGCCACCGGTAGCCCCGGTGATCGTCGTCGTAACGGTGCTGCCGTTGTTATAGACGTCGTTCGCTGGCGTCGGCACGTTAACAGTGCCGGTAGTCTGGCCAGCGCCAATGGTAATGGTCGAGCCGTTCGACAGCGTGACGGTTACCGGAGTTTGCGCCGGGTTGGTCAAAGTCGCCGTATAGGTAATCTGACCGCCTTCGGTCACGCTCGAACCAGCCGTCAGCGTGACGGTAGTGGTATCGACGGTGTCGGTGACCTGCGTGGTCGCCGGGATAGTTGGCGGGGTCACGGTGATGCCGTTGCCGCCGCTGGTGCCGGTGACGGTCACGTCGATCTGGGTCGGGTCGTTGTAGACCGTGTCGTTCGGCACCAGCGGCACGTTGACGGTGCCGGTGGTGGCGCCGGCCGGGATGACGATCACTGCGCCATTGGACAGGGTGATGGTCAGGTCGGTCAGCGGCGCCTGGGTCAGGGTCGCGGTATACACCAGCACGCCGCCGGCTTCGGTGATGGTCGGCGTGGCGCTGAGGCTCAGGGTCGAGTCACGCAGCGCGTTGGTGGTGGTGTCGGTGGTCAGGCCACCGGTGGTGTCCTGCGCGATTTGCCCGGCAGAATTGATGCCCGCCGTGGGGAAGCCGATGGTCGGATCGACGCGGCCAGCGGTGGCGTCGAGCATGACGAAGCTGTGACCGCCACCGGCAGCACCACCGGTACCTGCGGCGGTCGGGCCGGCCGCGGTGGATTCGAGTGCGGTGGTCGGGTCGACACCGGCGGCGATGGCTTGCTGCAGTTCTTCTACAGAAGGCGCAGCCTGCGCGGTGGCTTCGGCCAGGTCAGTGCTGGAGTCAGGCGAGCTGGCGCTCCACTGGGTGTCACGGCCCAGATCGAGCATGCGGCCATCGGCCAGTTCCAGCGACACCGCGCCGGACAGGCCGGTATCGATCTGGTCGCCGACATACAGGCGATCGCCTTCAACGAGTACGCGACGCACGCCCTCTGGGGACACCACGAAAACCTGACCGACAATGCTTTTGACGACGGCAACAACACTGCTCATTGAAGACTCTCCGGGGTGTCACATTCAGTTGACTTCCATGGACCTGACGGGCGTCGGCGCCACTTCAGTCTGGACGTACTTTCTATAAATGGATAACTTATTGACGCTGTATTTCCGTCAATAATCTGGCTATAAATTATCGCGATTAACTTTATGCCAAACTATTGACCTTCTGGGAGCCATCCTAAACAATCGCCCCACTAATGTCACATTGATATTTCCGCGGCGACCTGTCCTCCAGCCTGTCATCCAGTTCCTGTTTTGAACTTTCCGACATACGGTCTTTCGGGTTGCCATCATCCGACGCAGCGCCACGTTTCTGCTGTGATTCAAGACAAGAAGTTCCGGGAAAATTCCAACCATGCGTTCGCTTTTGCTCCTTGCCGCTCCCTTCGCTCTCGCCGCCTCATTCGTACAAGCACAATCCTTACCAGAAGCCATGCAACAGGCGCTGGATGTCCATCCGGAGATTCAGGCGGGGGTCAACAGTCGATTGGCGGCGGATTATCAGTTAAAGGCTGCGAAAGGGGGATACCTGCCCAAGGTCGATCTGCTGGGCGGTTATGGCCGTGAAGGCACTGACAGTGTGACCACTCGAGCGAACGGTGGAAGCAATCACTGGGAGACGTTGAACCGCAGCGAGTCAAGTTTACGTCTCTCGCAAATGGTTTTTGACGGTTTCGCGACGTCCAACGAAGTTGCGCGTCAACAAGCCAACGTCAGCTCCCGTGCTTACTCGTTGCTGGGCACTTCCGAACGCACTGCGCTGACCGTCGCCCAGGTTTATCTGGACGTGCTGACCCGTCGCGAATTCGTGCGTCTGGCCGAGGAAAACCTCAAGAGCCACCAGCGCATCTACGATCAGATCCAGCTGCGCACCCAGCGCGGCGTCGGCAGCGGTGCCGACCTTGATCAGGCCGAGGCCCGTATGGCCCAGGCCCGCAACAATCTGATCACCGAACAGACCAACCTCGCCGACGCGGAAACCAACTTCCTCAGCGCCGTCGGCCAGATGCCCGACCAGCTCGAGCGCCCGGCGCCGTTCATGGCGATGATGCCGGCCAACCTCAATGAAGCCCGCGCGCAGATGCTGGAAAACAGCCCGATCCTGCGTTCCGCCGAGTCGGATATTGCCGCTGCCGAGAAGCAGTTCGCCACCGCCAAATCGACCTTCTACCCGCGCTTCGACGCCGAACTGGGCCGTACCGCCGATAACGATATCGACGGCCAGAACGGCCACAACAATGAATGGCAGGCCATGCTGCGCATGCGCTTCAACCTGTATTCCGGTGGCAGCAACAAGGCCGATCTGGAATCCAAGTCGTACCTGGCCAACCAGGCGCTGGACATCCGCAACAACGCCCTGCGTCAGTTGAACGAAGAGCTCGGCCTGGCCTGGAACGCCCTGAACAACGCCAACGCTCAGGTGCCGATCGCTCAGCAGTACGTCGATCGCAGCACCTCGGTGCGTACCGCCTACCAGCGTCAATTCAGCCTCGGCGAACGCACCCTGCTGGATTTGCTCGACAGCGAAAACGAGCTGTTCACCGCCTCGCGGCGTCTGGCGGAAATCAAGAACATTCAGTTATTTACTCAGTACCGAATCAAGGCGACCATGGGGCAATTGCTCAAAAGCCAGGGAGTGGTCGCGCCGTTGGCATCCGTTGTGCAGAACGACGTGAAGCCCAAGGTCCAGCTGCCTGGGATGAACTGAGTTATCCCTTTCAACTGTTAAAGAGTGTCGAGCGTGGAATCAGAAGTCAGTCGAGTTCAACTCAGCCATGATCCACGCGCGTTGCATGACGATCCGTTGCTGGATGGTCTGCTCGCCCTGTGCATGCTGCACCAGAAGCCTGCCAGCGCGGCGATGCTGACCACCGGCCTGCCGCTGCCCAAACAACGTTTGAGTGTCGAGTTGCTGCCGCGCGCAGCGGCTCGCGCCGGGCTGCAGGGGCGGGTGTTGCAGCGCAAGCTTGAAGAAATTCCGGCGATCGCCATGCCCGCGCTGTTGCTGCTCAAGGATGGCCGCAGTGCCGTCCTGCTCGGCTGGCAGGGCGACGACGAAGCACGCGTACTGCTCAGCGAAAGCGATGGCGGCGAGTCGGTGGTCAGCCGTGAACTGCTGACCGACGATTACACCGGCAAAGTCTTTTTCGCCCAGCCGCAGCACAAATTCGACGTCAACCACGGCACGCTGATCCCGCGCGCACGCTCGTGGTTTCGCGACACCCTCAAGCGTTCGCGCTGGCTGTACGCCGATGCGATCGCCGCCAGTTTCCTGATCAACATCATCGCCATGGCCGCGCCGCTGTTCGTGATGAACGTCTACGACCGCGTGGTACCGAACCAGGCCGAAGCAACCCTTTGGGTGCTGGCGCTGGGCATCACCGGCGCTTACATCTTCGACTTGATCCTCAAGAGCCTGCGCAGCCTGTGCCTGGATCTGGCCGGGAAGAAAACCGACCTGATCATCTCCGCCACGCTGTTCGAGCGCATTGTCGGCATGGCGATGAAATACCGCCCGGCGCGGGTCGGCAGCTTTGCCCAGAACATCCACGAGTTTCAGAGCCTGCGCGACTTTCTCGCCTCGCTGACCCTGACCAGTCTGATCGACCTGCCGTTCACCATCCTGATTTTCATCGTCATCGCCATTCTCGGCGGGCATCTGGTGTGGATTCCGGTGCTGGCGTTCCCGATTGCCCTGTTGATCGGCTACGCCTTGCAGAAGCCGCTGATCGCGACCATGGAGCGCACCATGGCGCTGGGCGCCGAGCGCCAGTCGAGCCTGATCGAAACCCTCGCCGGCCTGGATGCGGTCAAGGTCAACAACGCTGAAAGCGAGCGCCAGTATCAGTGGGAGCAGACCATCGGCACCCTCAGCCGTCTCGAGCTGCGAGTGAAAATGCTCTCCGGTCTGGCAATGAACATCACCTTGCTGATCCAGCAACTGGCCGGGGTGATCATGATCGTCTTCGGCGTGTACCAGATCATCGCCGGCAACCTGAGCATGGGCGGGCTGATTGCCTGCTACATGCTCAGTGGCCGCGCGCTGAGCCCGCTGGCGTCGCTGTCCGGCCTGCTCACGCGCTATCAACAGGCGCGGGTGACCATGACCTCGGTCGACCAGATGATGGAGCTGCCGCAGGAGCGCAACTTCGAGGAGCGCCCGCTGAGCCGCAAGGTGCTGCAGGGTGCGATCGAATGCCGTCAGCTCAGCTTCACCTACCCGGACCAGCAGAACCCGGCGCTGAAGAACATCAACCTGGTGATCCGTCCCGGCGAGAAGATCGGCATCATCGGCCGCAGCGGTTCGGGCAAGAGTTCGCTGGCGAAACTGCTGGTGGGCCTGTACCAACCGGACGACGGTGCCTTGCTGGTCGACGGCGTGGACATCCGCCAGATCGACGTCAGCGAACTGCGCTACAACATCGGTTACGTGCCGCAGGACCTTCAGCTGCTGTCCGGCACCCTGCGTGACAACCTGGTGTCCGGCGCGCGTTACGTCGAAGACGAGCTGGTGCTGCAAGCCGCCGAACTGGCCGGCGTCCACGAATTCGCCCGTCTGCACCCGCAAGGCTACGAGCTGCAAGTCGGCGAGCGTGGGCAAAACCTCTCCGGCGGTCAGCGGCAGAACGTCGCCCTGGCCCGGGCGCTGTTGCTCAATCCGCCGATTCTGCTGATGGATGAGCCAACCAGTGCGATGGACAACACCGGCGAAGAACGCCTCAAGCAACGCCTCGCAGCAGTGATTGAAAACAAGACCGTGGTGCTGGTCACGCACCGGGCATCGCTGTTGTCGCTGGTCGATCGGCTGCTGGTGATCGATCGCGGGCAAATTCTCGCCGACGGCCCGAAAGCCGCCGTGATGGAAGCGTTGAAGAAGGGGCAGATCAGTGTTGCTTAAGTCCGGTGTCAAGGAGTCGATCCGTCGCTACTTCAAGGGCTCTGCCTCGCTGCAGGGTCAGCCGCTGCCGGAGGTCAACAAGGCGCTGATCGAAGACGCCCCGCGCGTCGTGCGCCTGACCATCTGGGCGATCATCGGCTTCTTCGTGTTCCTCATGCTCTGGGCCAACTTCGCCGTGATCGACGAAGTAACCAAGGGCGACGGCAAGGCGATTCCGTCGTCGAAGATCCAGAAAATCCAGAACCTGGAGGGCGGTATCGTCTCCGAGCTGTTCGTCAAGGAAGGCCAGATCGTTGAGGCCGGCGCGCCGCTGATTCGTCTCGACGACACGCGTTTTGCCTCCAACGTCGGCGAAACCGAGGCTGATCGCCTGTCGATGCTGCTGCGGGTCGAGCGCCTGAGCGCGGAAGTCGATGATCGTCCGCTGAATTTCCCCGAGGACGTGCTCAAAGCCGTGCCGGGCCAGGCGAAAAGCGAAGAGTCGCTGTACATCAGCCGCCGTCAGCAGTTGCACGATGAAATCGGCGGCTTGCAGGAGCAGTTGATCCAGCGTCAGCAGGAGCTGCGCGAGTTCAGTTCCAAGCAGGCGCAGTACCGTCAGCAACTCGGCTTGCAGCGTCAGGAAATCAACATGTCCGAGCCGCTGGTGGCGCAGGGCGCGGTCTCGCCGGTGGAAGTGTTGCGTCTCAAGCGTGCCGAAGTGGAAACCCGTGGCCAGCTCGATGCGACCACGCTGGCCATTCCGCGCGCGGAATCGGCGATCAAGGAAGTGCAGCGCAAGATCGACGAAACCCGCGGCAAATTCCGCAGCGAAGCGCTGACCCAGCTCAACGAAGCGCGCACCGATCTGAACAAGGCCCAGGCCACCGGCAAGGCGCTGGAAGACCGCGTCAGCCGTACGCTGGTTACCTCACCTGTGCGGGGTATCGTCAACAAGTTGCTGGTCAACACCATCGGCGGCGTGATCCAGCCGGGCAGCGACATGGTCGAAATCGTGCCGCTGGATGACACCCTGCTGGTCGAAGCCAAGATCCGCCCGCAGGACATCGCGTTCCTGCATCCGGGTCAGGAAGCAATCGTCAAATTCACCGCCTATGACTACACCATTTACGGCGGGCTCAAGGCGCAGCTAGAGCAGATCGGTGCGGATACCATCACCGACGAAGACAAGAAAACCACTTACTACGTGATCAAAGTGCGCACCGAGCGCAGCCACTTGGGCACGGATGAAAAGCCACTGCTGATCATCCCGGGGATGGTCGCTTCGGTGGATATCATCACCGGCAAGAAGTCGGTGTTGAGCTATTTGCTCAAGCCGATTATCCGCGCGCGGGCTGAGGCGTTGCACGAGCGCTAGGTCTTCAGCGCTGCTGGCGGCCCATTAGCGAGCAGGCTCGCTCCCACAGGAGATTGCATTCCAGCTGTGGGAGCGAGCCTGCTCGCGAAGGCGTCCTCCGAAGCGCTACATATCCGTCGGTAAGTGACACAAATGGTCACCCACGCCCTCACCATTCGCCATATCGTTATTCATTAACGGTATTTAATTTCCAATTCTTATAGCTATAAAGTCACCCACCTGCGTACCTGCCGACCAATCGGCGCGCCGCACGACCTGAACCGACACGCAATCCAGCGTGAGTGTCTGATCGACGAGCGCGTCCGTGAGCGCGCCGTGCGTGGGAGATGATTGATGTCCGCCGCTACTGCCACCGAAAGCGCCGCAACTGCCGCGCCACAAGTTTTCGAAATTCGCCCCTTCAGCGGTGCCGTCGGCGCCGAGATCGTTGGCCTCGACCTGCGCCGGCCGGTCAATGATCAGGACTTCGCGCGCATTCATCGCGCGCACCTGGATCACCACGTCGTGGTCTTCCGCGATCAGCAGATCACCCCGCAACAGCAAATCGATTTCAGCCGCCGTTTCGGCGTGTTGCAGATCCACGTGCTCAAGCAATTCCTCTTGGCCAATCACCCGGAAATCCTCATCGTTTCCAACATCATCGAGAACGGCCATAACATCGGTCTCGGTGACGCCGGCAAATTCTGGCATTCCGATCTCTCCTATAAAGAGCTGCCGAGTCTCGGCTCGATGCTGCACGCCCAAGAGCTGCCCGCCGAGGGTGGCGACACGCTGTTCGCCGACATGCACAAAGCCTGGGACGACTTGCCCGCTGCGTTGCGCACTGCGGTCGAAGGACGTTGCGCTGCGCATTCCTATACCGCGCGCTACAGCGAAACCAAGTTCGAGGGTAACTGGCGCCCGACCCTGACTTCGGAGCAGTTGGCTCAGGTCGCCGAAGTGGTGCACCCGGTGGTGCGCACTCATCCGGAAAACGGCCGCAAGGCCTTGTTCGTCAGCGAAGGCTTCACCACGCGCATCGTCGGTCTGCCGGAAGACGAAAGTCGTCAGTTGCTCGGCGAACTCTTCGCCCACAGCGTGCTGCCGCAAAACATCTACCGCCATCAGTGGGAACCGCATGACCTGGTGTTCTGGGACAACCGCTCGCTGATCCACCTTGCCGCCGGCTGCCCTGCGCATCTGCGCCGCAAGCTGTATCGCACGACCATTCAGGGCGACGCGCCTTTCTGATTTGCCGGAGATAGATCATGAACGCCCCTTTGCCAGGCCACGCGGCCAGCAACCCGATCGCCCGCAGCGAAGCGTTGCTGGCCGTCGATCACGTCAGCCTCGAATACCGCACGCCGCAGCGGGTGGTGCGCGCTACCCATCAAGTCAGTTTCGCCGTCGACCCGGCTGACCGGTTCGTCCTGCTTGGCCCGTCCGGTTGCGGGAAATCGACCTTGCTCAAGGCGGTCGCCGGGTTCATCCAGCCCTGCGAAGGCGAGATCCGCCTGCAAGGCCAGCGCGTCGATGCGCCGGGGCCGGACCGCATTGTGGTGTTTCAGGAATTCGACCAGTTGCCGCCGTGGAAAACCGTAAAGCAGAACGTGATGTTCCCGTTGCTCGCCTCGCGCACCTTGAACAAGAAAGAAGCCGAAGAGCGTGCGTTGCATTATCTGGAAAAGGTCGGCCTCGCAGCATTCGCCGACGCCTATCCACACACCTTGTCCGGCGGGATGAAAGCGCGGGTGGCGATCGCCCGGGCCTTGGCCATGCAACCGAAAATCCTCTTGATGGACGAACCCTTCGCTGCACTCGATGCGTTGACTCGCCGCAAGATGCAGGAGGAATTGCTGCTGCTCTGGGAAGAGGTGCGCTTCACCCTGCTGTTCGTCACCCATTCGATCGAAGAAGCCTTGGTGGTCGGCAATCGCATCCTCTTGCTGTCGCCGCATCCGGGGCGGGTGCGCGCCGAAGTGCACAGCCATCAATACGACCTGCACAGCCTCGGCGGCGTGGCGTTTCAGGAATCGGCGCGGCGCATTCATCGTCTGCTGTTCGATGAGGGCCAGGCGCCGGAGACCGAACGTGATCACCACTTCAACGACATTCGCATCGCCTATTGAACGGCCAGGAGGTCTACCCGATGAGCCATTCATCATCCGTGCGTGAAGAATTCGAAACCGTGCTCGAGCCGCTGACCGCAGTGCCGGTCGAGCGCGAATTGCCGCTTGGCACGCGCCTGTGGCAACAGGGCTGGTTGCGCAAAAGCCTGATCCTGATCGTGCTGGCGATCATCTGGGAAGTGGTCGCGCGGATTCAGAACAACGACCTGATGCTGCCGAGTTTTTTGCAAACCGCGCAGGCCCTGTTCGACGGTCTGCTCAGTGGCGAGTTGCTGGCCAAGGTGTGGATATCCCTGGTGGTGCTGATCAAGGGTTACCTGATCGGCATTGTCCTCGCGTTCGCTCTGACGACATTGGCGGTCTCGACCCAGTTGGGACGTGATCTGCTCAGTACGATGACTTCGATGTTCAACCCGTTGCCGGCGATCGCCCTGTTGCCGCTGGCGCTGCTCTGGTTCGGATTGGGGCAGAACAGTCTGATTTTCGTGCTGGTGCATTCGGTGCTGTGGGCGTTGGCGCTGAATACCTATGCCGGATTTCTCGGCGTCTCCGAAACGCTGCGTATGGCCGGGCGCAATTATGGTCTCAAGGGGTTGCGCCTTGTGTTGTTCATACTGATTCCGGCGGCGCTGCCTTCGATTCTCGCCGGTTTGAAGATTGGCTGGGCGTTCGCCTGGCGCACCTTGATCGCTGCCGAACTGGTGTTTGGCGCGACCAGTGGCAAGGGCGGGCTGGGCTGGTACATCTTCCAGAATCGCAATGAGCTGTACACCGACAAGGTGTTCGCCGGGTTGGCGGTGGTGATCCTGATTGGTCTGCTGGTGGAGAATCTGGTGTTTGCCACCCTTGAGCGGGTGACCGTCAAGCGCTGGGGTATGCAGCGCTGACCTGAAAAGATCGCAGCCTGCGGCAGCTCCTACATGGGAAAACCATCCTCTGTAGGAGCTGCCGCAGGCTGCGATCTTTTGATCTGCTAGCATTGCGCATGGATCAATCCAGATCAGCCAAGAGTGCTCAGCATGCAACTCCCGGACATGAACCTTCTGGTCGCTCTCGATGCCTTGCTCGACGAGGGCAGTGTGGTCGGCGCGGCGCGGCGGATGAACCTCAGCCCGGCGGCCATGAGCCGCACGCTGACGCGGATTCGCGAAGCCATCGGCGATCCGATCCTGGTGCGCGCCGGGCGTGGTCTGGTGCCGACCCCCAAAGCCCTCGAACTGCGCGAACAGGTGCGCGACGTGGTCGAGCAGGCGGCGCTGCTGTTTCGCTCCGCCGATAGCGTCGAACTGGGCACCTTGCGTCGACGTTTCAGCATCCGCGCCAATGATTTCTTCGTCGGCGTTTATGGCGGCAAGCTGTTCGACACCCTCGACCAGCTCGCCCCGCATTGCGAATTGCGCTTCGTCCCGGAAGGCGATGGCGACGATGAAGCGCTACGCGAAGGGCGCATCGATCTGAGCGTGAGCAACACCCGGCCGCTCACGCCGGAGGTAAAGGTACAGAACCTGTTCTCCACGCATTTCGTCGGCCTGGTGCGCGAGAACCATCCGCTGCTCGACGGCGAAATCACCGCTGAGCGCTACGCCGGTTTTTCCCATATCAGCATGTCGCGGCGTGGCATCGCTCGCGGCCCGATCGACACGGCGTTGAATGCGTTGGGGCTGGAGCGCCGGGTGGCGGTGATCGCGCCGAGTTTCCATGCGGCGATGTTTGCCTTGCCCGACTCCGACCTGATTTTGCCGGTGCCCAAAGAAGCACTGCTCAGCGTGCGGCGGCTGGGCCTGAAACTGCGTTCATTCGACCTGCCGATTCCGCTGCCCATGCTGATGCTGACCCAGGCCTGGCACCCGCGCTTCGACAAGGACCCGGCCCACCGCTGGCTGCGTGAAACCCTCAAGACCTGCTGCGATGAAACGTGGCTGGCGGCACAGCCGTAAATCATCAGGCACCATCGAATCCCTGTGGGAGCGAGCCTGCTCGCGAAAGCGGTGGATCAGTCACCTCAATGGCGACTGGTCCACCGCTTTCGCGAGCAAGCTCGCTCCCACATAGGCATTCACCGTTGTGTCTGATGCACTTATAACCTGCCAATAAGTCAATTTTCGTCAGCATCAAGCCCCACTAAAATGCTCCGGTATTTCACCCCCGGAGCTTTTCATTCATGACATCCCTGACGGTCCCGGCGCCTCTCGCCGCGACCAGCCCGGCGACGGCGGCTGCGCCACCGGTGTTCGGGGCGCGGATCATCATTGGTCTGGTCGGCGTGCTGTTGGCCGTGCTGGTCTCGGGCCTCAACGAGATGGTCACCAAAGTCGCACTCGCCGACATTCGCGGCGCGCTGCACATCGGTTACGACGAAGGCACCTGGCTGGTCGCCAGCTACACGGCCACGTCGGTCGCGGCCATGGCCTTCGCGCCGTGGTGCTCAGTGACCTTCTCGCTGCGCCGCTTCACGCTGTGCGCCATCGGTCTGTTTACCCTGCTCGGGGTGCTGTGCCCGTTCGCCCCGAACTACGAAAGTCTGCTGCTGATGCGCATCCTCCAAGGCCTCGCCGGCGGTGCATTGCCGCCGATGCTGATGACCGTCGCACTGCGCTTTCTCCCAGCGAACATCAAACTGTACGGACTGGCCGGCTACGCACTGACCGCGACTTTCGGCCCGGGACTCGGCACGCCGCTGGCCGGTCTGTGGACTGAATACGTCGGTTGGCAGTGGACGTTCTGGCAGATCATCGTGCCGTGCCTGATCGCCATGGCCGCAGTGGCTTACGGATTGCCTCAGGATCCGCTGCGGCTGGAACGTCTCAAGACGTTCAACTGGAAAGGCCTGCTGCTGGGCTTTCCGGCGATCTGCATGCTGGTGATCGGTCTGTTGCAGGGCAATCGACTGGACTGGTTCGAGTCGAATCTGATCTGTGGATTACTCGGTGCCGGTTCGCTGCTGCTGGTGGCTTTTATGATCAATGAATGGTCGCAGCCGATTCCGTTTTTCAAATTGCAGATGCTCGGCATCCGCAACCTGCTGTTTGCGTTGATCACCCTCGCCGGGGTGCTGATCGTGCTGCTGGCGGTGGTACTGATTCCGTCGAGTTATCTGGCCCAGGTGCAGGGTTATCGTCCGGCGCAAACCGCGCCGATCATGCTCATTGCCGCGCTGCCGCAGTTGATCGCGCTGCCATTGGTGGCGGCGCTATGCAACTTGCGCTGGGTCGATTGCCGCTGGGTGCTCGGCATTGGTCTGAGCATGCTCGCGCTGTCCTGCCTGGGCGGTTCGCACCTGACTTCGGCGTGGATTCGCGACGATTTCTACGTCCTGCAATGGCTGCAGATTTTCGGCCAGCCGATGGCGGTGTTGCCGCTGCTGATGTTGTCGACCGGCAGTATCACGCCGATGGAAGGGCCTTTCGCGTCGGCGTGGTTCAACACCGTCAAGGGCCTGGCCGCCGTGGTCGCCACCGGCGTCATCGAAGCGCTGACCACCGCGCGCCTGCATTTTCATTCGACCATGTTGGTCGACAGCCTCGGCAATTCGCCGCTGGCCGATCACAGCGATCCGGGTCTCGCTCACCGCGTGCATGAGCAGGCGGTGGTGCTGACTTCGTCCGATTTGTACCTGTGCATGGCCGGCGTCGCTGTGGCGTTGATCCTGCTGATTTTCTGGCTGCCGACGCGGATTTATCCGCCGCGCGCGCCGACCTGATCGCTGTACTGAAACTGAAGGTTTTTTATGACTCAATCCAAGCAAAAACTCGCGGTGGCCGTGGCAGCCGCGCTGGCGGTGGGCGTGCTGGTATATCTGGCAATGCCCGGGCTGTTCGGCCAACGCACCGAGCAAACCACCAACGACGCCTTCGTCTCCGCCGACTACACGCTGGTGGTGCCGCGCGTGGCCGGGTTCATCAAGCAGGTGCTGGTCGAAGACAACCAACAGGTCAAGGCCGGGCAGTTGCTGGCGCTGATCGATGACCGTGATCTACGCGCAGCGGCGGAAGCGGCGGATGCGCAAACCCTGGTCGCGCGGGCGCAGTTGCAGAACGCCAACGCGACTCTCGAGCGGCAGGCTTCGCTGATCGCGCAGGCGCAGGCCACCGTGGTCTCGGCCAAAGCGGAAATGGCTTTTGCGCAGCAGGAACTGAACCGCTACAACCATCTCGCCGGTGTCGGCGCTGGCACCGTGCAGAACGCGCAGCAGGCGCGCACGCGCATTGATCAGGCCTCGGCGCGCCTCGACACCGCGACCGCGAAGCTGGCGGCCGAACGCAAGCAGGTCGAGATTCTCACCGCCCAGCGCAACGCCGCCGACGGCAATCTGAAACACGCGCAGGCTGCGCTGGAGATTGCCAGTTTCAACTTGTCCTACACGCGTATCACCGCGCCGCAGGACGGCATGATCGGCGAGCGTGCGGTGCGCGTCGGCGCCTACGTCACGCCGGGCAGCAAACTGTTGGCGGTGGTGCCGTTGCAGCAGGCCTATGTGGTGGCCAATTTTCAGGAAACCCAGTTGACCGATGTGCAGCCCGGGCAGGATGTGCAAGTGCGGGTCGACAGCTTGGGCGGTGAAGCCCTGACTGGCCGCGTCGAGAGCATTGCGCCGGCAACGGGCGTGACCTTTGCGGCGGTGAAACCTGACAACGCGACGGGCAACTTCACCAAGGTTGTGCAGCGGATTCCGGTGAAGATCGTGCTGGAACCGGGCCAGCCACTGGCCGAGCGGTTGCGGGTGGGGATGTCGGTCGAGGCGAGTATTGATACCGCCAGCTCAAAGGCGTCCGGGCGCGAGGTGACGCAGCGATGATCGGTGTTGAATCGGCTGTCGCCTTCGCGAGCAGGCTCGCTCCCGCAGGGACAACGCATTCCAGAATGTGGGAGCGAGCCTGCTCGCGAAAAAGCCAGTGGCAGCAGCTAACCTTCAGTGCCTTGCTCACGATGAGTCTCACCGCCTGCACTGTCGGCCCAGACTTCCAGAAACCCGAAGCCCCTCAGCCTGCCGACTGGGCCAAACCCGCCCGGTCCGCCCCAAGCCAGGCCGTTAGCGAACCCCTGAACGAACGCTGGTGGGAAACCTTCCACGACCCGCAACTTTCCGCGCTCACCCAACGCGCGCTGAACAACAACCTCGACCTGCAGCTGGCCAGCAGCCGCCTGCAACAAAGCCGCGCCGCGCGTCAGGTGATCACCGCCGAGCGTTATCCGAACAGCACCGCCAGCGGCAGCTACGGGCGCAAACGCAACAGTGGCAAAGGCTTGAACGATCCATCGGGAAATAACGGCGACGAGGCCTTCAACCTGTGGGATGCCGGTTTCTCCGCCTCATGGGAACTGGACTTCTGGGGCCGCGTGCGTCGTGAAACCGAAGCCGCTGATGCCAATCTCGAAGTGGCAGAAAATGATCGTCGCGGCGTGCTGCTGACGGTGCTTGCCGACACCGCGCAAAACTACATTCAGCTGCGCGGGGTGCAGAACACCCGCGCTGTCACCGAGCAGAACCTCGACGTCGCCCGCCACAGCCTGAAATTCTCGCAGCTGCGGCTGGCCGATGGCGTGGCCACCGATCTCGACGTCGCCGAAGCCGCCGCGCAAGTCGCCGCCATCGAGGCACGGCTGCCGGCGCTCGAGCAGCGTCAGGCGCAACTGATCAACGCGATCAGTCTGCTGATGGGCGAACCGCCGCAGGCCCTCGCTCAAGCGTTATCCACAGACGCGGCAGTGCCGCAGTCGCCACTGCAAGTCGCCATCGGCCTGCCGTCGCAATTGGCCGAACGCCGTCCGGATATCCGCCAGGCCGAAGCGCGTCTGCACGCCGCCACCGCCAACATCGGTGTGGCCAAGGGCGATTTCTATCCGCGCATCACCCTGTCCGGCAACTTCGGTTCACAGGCCATGCAACTGAGCGATTTCGGTTCATGGGGCTCGCGCGCCTTTGCCATTGGCCCGCAATTCAGCCTGCCGTTGTTCGACGGCGGACGCCTGCGCGGCATGCTGCAACTGCGTGAAGCCCAACAGCAGGAAGCGGCGATCGCCTACCAGCAAACCGTGCTGCGTGCCTGGCATGAAATCGATGATCAACTGACCGCCTACAACGCCAGCCAGCGCCGTCGCGACAGCCTCGCCGAAGCCGTGCATCAGAACCAGATCGCCCTGCGTACTGCGCAACAGCAATACGTCGAAGGCGTGGTCGATTTCGTCAACGTCCTCACCGTGCAAAGCGCCTTGCTCGCCACGCAGGAACAATGGGTGGAAAGCTCGACCGGCGTTTCCCTGGCGATGGTCGGTTTGTACAAGGCGTTGGGCGGCGGATGGCAGTCGGTCTATCCGGCAGCGCAACTGGCAGGCTCACTTGACGTCGCCAGACCCTGAACCCGCCGCGACAGCTATGATCAACTCCACTGCAGCGAACGGCGCAACGCCGGACCTGAATTGCAGAGGAGTTGCATCATGGAAAATCCGCAGCACAGTCTACCGGCCCTGTTCAAACAACTCGGCCTCGATGACGATCCGACCGGCATCGACCAATTCATCGCCAGCCATTCGCCGCTCAAGCCGGATTTGCATCTGGCTGACGCGTTTTTCTGAACGGCAGGTCAGGCGCAGTTTCTGCGCGAGGAGATTCTCGACGATGCGGACTGGGCGGAGGTGGTGGATCAGTTGAATGTGATGTTGCGCAAGGGACGGGCTGATTACTTCGGCTGAGGCCAAGTCCGTGCCGTATGCACCAGCGCCATGATCCAGACGGCATCTCTCTCCGTTTGATAGACAAGACGGTAACTGGGATGCGGAATCACCTCACGCGTTCCGGCAATAATGCCGGCACGGCCAATCAACGGATTGTCGGAAAGGCGATGAACCGCTTCGCTGATGCGCAGATCCATTTCGATGGCCGCTCTTGGGTTGGCGGCCTGCAGGTAGTCCCAAATGTCTGCACGATCCTGTGCGGCAACTGGCGTCCATATGATTTTCATAGGTGATCTTCTGCCTGCCTGCGCTTTGCCGCGAACGCTGCTTCTACGTCTTCGTTGTTCAATCCGTCTCCGGCACGTACGGATTCCCGAGCGATTTCAACCTTGCGTTGCAGGAACGCTTCATATTCGCGGGCCTCTCGCTGGGTTTGAACATACTGACGCATCATGTCTCGCATGATTTGCGACGCCGGCCGGTGTGCCGCTTCGGCTTCCGCCATGAACTCCTCCCGCAGCTCCGGCTCCAGTTTCATTGTGAAAACGGCTTGTTTTGACATGTTGGGCTCCTGAATTTGGTGATGACAACGTATATACCTTGTCAGTATCGAAGGAGATAGCTTTGAGTCAGATAGGGCGACTAACGGAGAGATTTGTTTCAAAACTTGACTGAAATTCCTCTCCAATGCGATATTGATAGTTAGCAAACTAACAGTGTCCGTTATCCCGTGTCCGATTCCCTCGACAGTCTCCAGATGAACATCAGCAGCGCCATGGTGGTGGCCGCCCGGCATTGGCGGAAGATCTGCCAGACCACGCTGGTCAACTATGGAATTTCCGAAGCCTGCGCCGTGCCCTTGTTGATGATCGGTCGCTTGGGCGAGGGCGTGCGTCAGGTGCAAGTCGCCCAGGCTGCGGGGATGGAGAGTCCTTCGCTGGTGCGCTTGCTCGATCAGCTGTGCCATGCCGGTTACGTCTGTCGCACCGAAGATGCGCAGGATCGCCGGGCCAAGTGCCTGAGCCTGACCGATACCGGTCGCGAGCTGGTGCAAGCGGTGGAGGCCGAGCTGGTGCGCTTGCGTCATGAGGTGCTGGAAGGCATCGAGCGCAGCGATCTGGAAGCTACGCTTCGGGTACTGAGGGCTTTTGAGGCGGCGAGTTCGCCTGTGGTGGTCAATTCTTGAACGGTTTTTTCACTGGCATGCCGCCGGCCCGTGACTGGTTTTACGGGGTCCGTACTTTTGCAGCGTCGATGATTGCGCTGTACATCGCCTTGCTCATGCAAATGCCGCGTCCGTATTGGGCGATGGCCACGGTGTATATCGTCTCCAGCCCGTTTCTCGGCCCGACCAGCTCCAAAGCGCTGTACCGCGCGGCCGGTACATTTCTCGGCGCAGCGGCGGCGGTGCTGTTCGTGCCGATGTTCGTGCAGAGCCCGTACGTGCTGGTGGTGGTGATCGCGTTGTGGACCGGCATTCTGCTGTTCATGTCCCTGCATCTGCGCACGGCCAACAGCTATGCGCTGATGCTGGCCGGCTACACCTTGCCGCTGATTGCCCTGCCGGTGGTCGATAATCCGCTGGCGGTGTGGGATGTGGCCGAGGCGCGTACCGAAGAGATTTTCCTTGGCATCGCCGTCGCTGCGGTGGTCGGTGCGATGTTCTGGCCGCGACGGCTGGCGCCGGTGTTCAACGATGCCGTGAGCAAGTGGTTCGCCGATGCGACGAGCTACAGCCTGAAGTTTCTCAGCCGCGATGTGCAGCCGGAAGAAGTCACCGCGCTGCGCATGGCCATGGTCGCGAATTTCAACAGCCTCGAGTTGATGATCGGCCAGTTGCCCCACGAAGGCGCGCGGCCACAAACCGTGCGTAACACCAAGGAGCTGCGCGGGCGCATGATTCACCTGTTGCCGGTGATCGATGCCCTTGAGGATTCGCTGTACGCCCTCGAACGCCGCACCCCGGAACTGGTGGAGAAATTCCAGCCGTTGCTGACCGCGACCCGGGAATGGCTGGGCCACGCGGACGCCAACCTTGAGCGCTGGCAAGCACTCAGAGATCAACTTGAAGCGTTGCAACCGAGCGCCGAAGCGCTGGAGGAGCGCAAGCAGTTGCTGTTCTCCAATGCGATTTACCGCCTCGGTGAATTCATCGATCTGTGGCAGGACTGCCGCAGCCTGCAGGATGCGATTCTGTGCGAGCGCCAGGACAGCTGGCGCGCGGTCTATCGGCACTGGCGCCTGGGCCGGTTGACGCCGTTCATCGATCGCGGGCTGATGCTCTACTCGGTGACCTCGACCATTCTGGCGATCATCGTTGCTTCGGTGCTGTGGATCCTGCTCGGCTGGCCGGACGGCGGCAGCGCGGTGATCCTGGCAGCGGTGGCGTGCAGCTTCTTTGCCTCGATGGACGACCCGGCGCCGCAGATTTACCGGTTCTTTTTCTGGACCGGGATGTCGGTGCTGTTCGCCAGCCTTTATCTGTTTCTGATTCTGCCCAACCTGCACGACTTCCCGATGCTGGTGCTGGCGTTTGCCGTGCCGTTCATTTGCGTCGGCACGCTGACCGTGCAGCCGCGATTCTACCTCGGCATGCTGCTGACGCTGGTCAATACCTCGTCGTTCATCAGTATTCAGGGCGCCTACGACGCTGACTTTTTCGCCTTTGCCAACTCCAACCTCGCCGGGCCGCTGGGGCTGTTGTTCGCTTTCATCTGGACGCTGGTGGCGCGACCGTTCGGCGCCGAGCTGGCGGCCAAGCGTCTGACCCGGTTCAGCTGGAAAGACATCGTCAGCATGACCGAGCCGGCCAGTCTGGCCGAGCATCGGCATTTGGGCGTGCAGTTGCTCGATCGGCTGATGCAGCACCTGCCGCGTCTGGCCCTGACCGGTCAGGACACCGGCATCGCCATGCGCGAAGTGCGTGTCGGTCTGAATATGCTCGATCTGCTTGCCTACACCCCGCGCGTCACCGGCGTGCCAAACGCCCTGCTGCGACAAGTGGTGGGCGAGGTCGGCGAGTATTTCCGCGCGTGCCTCAAAGCCGACGAACGCCTGCCGGCACCGAGCGGTCTGCTGATGACACTCGATCGTACCCGCCGAGCGCTGAACGGCCAGGGCGACGATGAAACCCGTCGACACCTGTTGCACGCCTTGAGCGGTCTGCGTCTGGCCTTGCTGCCCGGCGTCGAGTTCGTCTCCAGCGCCGAGCCCGAAGAACCGCTGCCCGATGGAGCGCCCCTATGATCGGTGATCTGGATATCAGCGGCATCTTCCTGCCGACCCTGCTGGTGCTGATGGGCATCACTTACGTGCTGTTTTTGTTGGTGCATGGCGTGCTGCAACGCCTGCACTTTTACCGTCTGGTCTGGCACCGGGCATTGTTCAACGTGGCGCTCTACGCCGTGCTGCTGTACGGCGTGGACTCACTCAGTCGATACCTGATGACATGAAAAAACCGTTTCTGACCATCGGTCGCGTGGTCCTGACCCTGCTGATCGTGACTTTTGCCGTTGTCCTCGTCTGGCGCATGGTGATGTATTACATGTTCGCGCCGTGGACCCGCGACGGCCACATTCGCGCCGACATCATCCAGATCGCCCCTGACGTTTCCGGGCTGATCCAGCAGGTCGAGGTAAAGGACAACCAGTTGATCAAACGTGGCCAGGTGCTGTTCAGCATCGACCAGGATCGCTTCAAACTGGCCCTGCGCCAGGCCAAGGCCGCCGTTGCCGATCGCGAAGAAACCCTTGCCCAGGCCCAGCGTGAAGCCAAGCGTAACCGCGGTCTCGGCAATCTGGTGCCGGCCGAACAGCTGGAAGAAAGCCAGTCGCGCGTCGCCCGTGCACAATCGGCATTGGCCGAAGCCTTGGTGGCGGTCGACAGTGCGCAGCTCAACCTCGATCGCTCGGTGATCCGCAGCCCGGTCGACGGTTACGTCAACGACCGCGCGCCGCGTCCGCAGGAATTCGTCACCGCCGGGCGCCCGGTGTTGTCGGTGGTCGACAGCAACTCCTTCCACATCGACGGCTATTTTGAAGAAACCAAACTCGACGGCATCCACGTCGGGCAATCGGTGGATATCCGCGTGATCGGCGACCGCGCGCGGTTGCGCGGACATGTCGAAAGTATCGTCGCCGGCATCGAAGACCGCGACCGCACCAGCGGCAGCAACCTGCTGCCCAACGTCAACCCGGCGTTCAGTTGGGTACGCCTGGCGCAGCGGATTCCGGTGCGCATCGCTTTTGATGAGGTGCCGGCCGACTTCCGCATGATCGCCGGGCGTACCGCCACCGTGTCGATCATCGACGATCAGCATGAGGAGCCGCAGCCATGAGCAGGGCCTGGTTGATCGCCGGGTTGGGCTTGATGCTCTCGGCCTGTCAGATGGTCGGCCCGGATTATCAGGTGCCCGCCGACGCGGCGGTGCAGCGCATGGATATTCAGGGCGAGCTGGCAGTCGCCGGCAAACCGGTGGTCTCGGCGCCGGTGCCGACCGACTGGTGGCGGCTGTATAAAGACCCGCGCCTTGATCAACTGGTGCAGCAGGCCATGGCTTCCAATACCGACCTGCGCGTGGCGGCGGCGAACCTGTCGCGGGCACGTGCTCAGGTGGATGAAGCCGAGGCCGCTGGTGGCTGGAGCGGCGGGGTGAAAATGGGCGCGCAACGTTTGCAGGAGTCCGGTCAGGCGTTCCTGCTGCCGGAGAAAGTCCCGGTGGCCAACATTGCCGATATCGGCATCAGCGCTTCGTACCAGTTCGACCTGTGGGGCACCTTGCAGCGCGGCATCGAAGCGGCCAAAGCCAATGCCGATGCGACTCAGGCCGCCGCCGACACGGCGCGCATCACTTTGGTGGCGGACGTGGTTCGTGCTTACACCCAGGTCTGCGCAGCCAACGAAGAGCGGGAAATCGCCGAGCACTCTCTCGATCTGCAATCGCAGAGCACCACTCTGATCCAGCGCCTGCGCGATGCCGGGCGTGGTGACGAGACTCAGGTCACCCGTTCGCAGACCCAATTCAAATCCCTGCGCGCCGACTTGCCGCGCTATGAAGCAGCGCGTCAGGCCGGGCTGTTTCGTCTGTCGATGCTGCTGGCCAAACCGGTCGAACAGTTGCCGGCAGGTACCGCCAGTTGCGCCGAGTTGCCGAAGATCGCGCAACTGGTGCCGGTCGGTGACGGCGCTGCGCTGCTCAAGCGCCGCCCGGATATTCGTCAGGCCGAGCGGCGTCTCGCAGCGGCAACCGCCGGCATCGGTATCGCCACTGGCGAGCTGTACCCGGACATCAGCATCGGCGCGACCATCGGCACCGTCGGCATCATTGATGACCTTGGCGACCCGTCGACCAACCGCTGGGGCTTTGGCCCGTCGCTGAGCTGGAAAGTACCGACCAACGGCGCCCGTGCGCGCATTCGTGAAGCCGAGGCCAACACTCAAGGCGCGCTGGCGCATTTCGACGGCGTGGTGCTCAACGCCATCCGCGAGACCCAGACCGGTCTGGCCCAGTACAGCGCGCTGCTGCAACGCCGCGATGCGCTGGCCGAAGCCGAACAGTCGGCGAAGCTCGCCGCCGAGCAGACGCACCGCTTCTTCCAGGCCGGCCGCGAGTCGTTCCTTGCCGACCTGCAAGCAACCCGCACCTACACCGATGTCACCGCGCAACTGGCCGCCGCCAACACCCAGGTCGCGATGAGCCAGATCGATTTGTTCCTCGCCCTGGGCGGTGGCTGGGAAAGCGGACGAACGAACACCTCGAGCGCCAGCAAACCCTGAGGCCGTTGCTATGCTTTGAAGTGTTGGAGGGGCGCCCCATGCCAAGCGCTCCTGCAATGCACATTGCTCGTGCTGGCCCAGGGGAAACCAATAATGAAAAACCCTTACGCTCTCGGCTTCTGGTGCGCTCTGGTGGCACTGGTGCTGCTCTCGGCCACGTATTTCTACGGGATCATGCTGGCCCACCAGATCGATACGGCGATGATCTTCCTCGACAGCGCCGTTGCGCTGATCGCGGTGATGGCGATCGTCGTCGTCGCGTGGACCTCGATTCAGCTGCAACGGGTCAAGAGGCGCCAGCTCGAACGGGGCAGGATGCTCGTGCTGATCTGGGACACCAAAGTCGCCCTGCGCCGGGTTGAAACCGTGTTCGACCGCTACTTTTGGGGCAGTTACTGGCAGCCCGGGCGAACCTTCGCCGAAGTCATGGGCGAGCTCACCGGCACGCCGCTGGAAAAAAGCCTCGAAGCCCTGAAAAAGCAATGCCTGGAACTCGACAAGCAGATCGCCGATGACGGCTGGCACTGGCTGAACAACGCCCGCGAGCTGTCCGACGTCGCCACGGCCATGGCCCGCGAACGCTATCAGCTGGATTTCTGCGATGTGCGGGCGGATACCACCGGCGGAGCGGTGATCGATCGCGACTTTGAAGTGCTGGTGTATACCTGGACCGCGCGGCTGAAGAGCTTTGATCATCAGCTGGATGAAATCGAGGTTCAGTATTCCTGATTTGCTGTGAATCCACCGACCTCTTCGCGAGCAGGCTCGCTCCCACAGGTACGGCACTGTCCTGGTGGGAGCGAGCCTGCTCGCGAAGAGCCCGCAAAAACACCGAAACTCTTCGCTCCTGTCGACTGTCCATTCCCCCCATAGACACTCTTTAACCTTTAAACATTGGGCCGTCTTCCGCGCCCGGTGCTAATCTCCACCGCTTAATTGCGCACAGTCGAGCCGTGACCCGATCCCGGGTTCAAGGAAGACGACTTCATCCACAGCCACGGAAACCGATCAGGTCATTCATGAATAAATCAGCAGGCGTGCTTCTCGGAATTGTTGTTGCCATCGGCGCGATCAGCGCAGGCGGGGCCTGGTACACCGGGACCAAGATCGAAGGCGTACTGAACAACGCCGTGACCAACGCCAACAAAGAGTTGCAGACCGCCATGGCCGGCTCCAACGGCACCGCGTCGCTGGAACTGGTGTCGCTGGAACGCCACACCTTCACCAGCACAGCGCACTATCGCCTCAAGGGCGAAGGCGAAATGTTCGGTGATGCGCCGGTCGAGCTGCTGTTCGTCGACCACATCGAACACGGCCCGCTGCCGTTCTCACGTCTGGTTTCGCTGAAGTGGCTGCCGGTCATGGCCACCAGCAACTACGAGCTGGAAAAGAGCCCGTCCACGGAAAAATGGTTCGCCGCCACCAACGGCGCCGCGCCGCTCAAGGGCGTCACCAACATCGGTTACGACGAATCGACCACCAGCACCCTCAACCTGGTGCCGTTCGAAACTGCGCTGGATGAGCAATCGAGCCTGAAATTTTCCGGTCTGAGCATGGACATCGCCGCCAGCGCCCAGGCGCAGAAAGTCAAGGCCGACGGCTACATGGACAACCTGAAACTGGTCACCGTGTCGGAAGACCAGGCGCCGGTGCAGGTCGAGCTCAACGGCCTGACCCTGGCCAGCAACCTCGCCAAGAGCAGCTACGGCTACTACACCGGGGAAAACACCCTGGAAGTGACCAGCAGCAAAACCACCTTCGGCGCCAAGCCGATGGTGCTGGGCGTGAAGAACTTCGAAATGAAGAACCGCACCGAAGAAAGCGGCAGCAACGCCTCGGGGCGTGCCGACTACAAAATCGGCGAAGTGACGCTCAACGATAAGAAAGTCGGTTCGGCGGCCATGGCCATGAGCCTGAAGAACCTCGACATTCCGTCGACCATGTCGCTGATGCAGATCTACCAGACCAAATTGCAGCCGTACGAAAAAGCTGCCGCCGAAGCTGCCGCACAGGGGTTGCCGGCACCGGAGCTGAATCTGACCGAAGCGGAAAACGCCCAGGTCAAAGCCGATCTGCAGAAGTTGCTGGCGGCCGGCCCGCAATTGGCGCTGGAGAATCTGTCGTTCAACACCGCCAACGGTGAAAGCCGCGCCAATCTGGTGATCGACCTGACCAAGCCGCAATCGATGGACCTGCCGCCGGATCAACTCGGCAAGCAACTGATCGCGCTGCTCGACCTGAACATTCAGGTGTCCAAGCCGATGCTCGTCGATTTGCTCAGCGTGCAGGCGCAACTCGATGGCCAGACTGACGCCAAAGCCATCGTCGATCAGTCCAAGGAAGCGGCAGACATGTTCGCCGGCATGGCGGTCGGCTCGCAATTGGCTGTCGCCGACGGCACCAACGTGGTGACCAAACTGCATTACGCGGCCAATCAGGTCGAATTCAACGGCCAGAAGATGACCGTCGAGCAGTTCATCGGCTTCCTCATGAGCAAGTTTGCCGGCGTCACCCAAGAGCAATAAGCCCACCGCGCGCCCTCCAGACGCCCGGCCCCTGTGTAAACAGGCGCCGGGCGTTTTGCTGTACGGGTTTTGTACAGACAGGCCGATTCTGAACAATTATTGCGTTGTGAAAATTCGACTACGCTTGCGTGCAGACTGCCTCACCAAGCTTGGCCGAGGGCTGTCATCGTCGGCCACCGTTACGAATGGGCAAGGAGGGCATTGCGACCCGGCTGGCCATGTAAGGATGCTGACAAATGCCGCGTATTGATGGCCCTGTATTACATCGTGGTTTGCGCCCTTTGTTCCGATTCGCCCTGTGCAGCCAGTTGCTCTGGCCAGTGCTGGCGCTGGCCGACACACCCTACGACGAGATGGTGCGCGATGCCCGCGCCGGGCACTACACGCCTGCGCTGACGGTTTTGCGTCAGGTGCCGCCGGGCCAGGCCAGCGACGGCCAGGTCAGCGATCACCTGCAAATCGCCAGTTGGGCCGGGCTCGATGCCGAAGTGGTCAAGGTCTATGAAACCCAGGGTCGCGACCGCGTCCTGCCGGTGCAGGCACTGACCGCCGCCGCGCGTGCCTATCGCAACCTCAAGCGCTGGGATCAGGCTACCCAGGTCTACAACAAGGCGCTGGCGCTGGAGCCGGACAACGCTGACCTGCAACTGGGCCTCGCGCTGACTCAGGCCGATGCCGGCAAGCCCGATCAGGCCGTCACCCGCGCCCAGGCGCTGGTCGCCGCCAAACCCGACGATCCGTCACGCCGCCTGGCCTTGGGCTATGCCCTCGGCCGCGCCGGCAAACAATACGATGCGCTGTTTGAATTCGATCAAGCCTTCATCCGCGCCGGCAACAAACCGGAAGTCGCCCGCGAGTACGTGGTCGCGCTGCAAAAGGCCCGTCTGCCTGAACCGGCGCTGCGTCTGGCCAGTCAACGTCCCGGCCTGATTGATCCGGTGACCTTGCGCCGGCTCGAAGGCGATCTCGCCGCCGAACGCGTGCGCCTTGCCGAACTGGCCACCCGCAGCGAAAAGGAACGCTATGTCATCGCCGACCGCGCGCTGGCCGATTACGACAAACTGCTCGCAACCTGGACCCCTGACGCCACTGCCCACGATGACGTGACGCGCTGGCGCATCGACCGCATGGGCGCGCTCAAGGCCCGCGCGCGCACTGCCGACGTCATCAGTGAATACCAGAAACTGCAAGCCGAAGGCGTGGAGATTCCGACCTACGCACTGCGCTGGGTCGCGGCGTCTTATCTGGATCAACGCGAGCCTGAAATTGCCACCGATCTGTATCGCCAGGTGCTTTCGGCGCCGGACGCTGATGTCGGTGATCGTCTTGAGGACACCACTGCGCTGTACTACTCGCTGCTGGAAAGCGACCGCGCCGACGAAGCACGCAAGGTCGCCGAGGACGCAGCGAAAGCCCAGCGTCCGCGTGTCGAGCTCAAGGGCTTGCCGATCGGCAACCCCAACGACGAATGGATGGATGCCCAGCAACTCGCCGCCCAGGCCGGCACCTACGGTTCCGATCTTCCGCACGGCGAAGAGCGCTTGCAGACGCTGGTCGATCAGGCACCGGGCAACCTTGGCTTGCGTCTGGCCCAGGCCGATCTCTACCTCGCCCGCCAGATGCCGCGCCGCGCGGAAAGCCAGCTCAAGGAAACCGAGAGCATGGCGCCGCGCGATGCCGGCCTGGAAGTCGCTCAGGCGCGCACCGCGATGGAGTTGCAGGAGTGGCGGCAGAACGGTGCGCTGGTCGACGACGTGGTTGCGCGCTATCCGGACAACCGCCAGGTGCAGCGCCTGGCTCGCGAACGGGAAGTGCATGACATGGCCGAACTGCGTGTCGAAGCCTACGGCGGCAAGGCCAACGGTGGCGGCAGCGGCGATGCCGGTGCGGTCAGCGGCAGCCGTGATTTCGGTATCCAGAGCACCCTTTACAGCCCACCGATCAACGAGGATTGGCGGGTGTTTGCCGGCGCCGGTTATGCCACCGGTGATTTCGCCGAAGGCACCGGCCACCATCGCTTCCAGCGCGTCGGCCTGGAACGGCGCACCCGTGACATGACCCTCGAAGCCGAGGTGTCGAATCACGATTACGGCTTCGGTGACAAACAAGGCGCACGCCTGGCGATAGCCCGCGACATCAACGATCACTGGCAGTACGGCGGCAGCCTCGAATACCTCTCGGCGGAAACCCCGCTGCGCGCGCTCAACAGCGATATCAAGGCCAACGGCGGCAGTGCGTTCCTGCGCTGGCGCGCCAACGAAAGCCGCGAGTGGCGCGTGTCGGTCAGCCCGTCGCACTTCAGCGATGGCAACAACCGCGTCGAAGCCTTGGTGACCGGGCGCGAGGGCATCTACACCGCGCCGAACATTCAGGTCGACGCCGGCCTGGAAGTCGGCACCAGCCACAACTCGAAATCCGACGACGTGCCGTACTTCAACCCCAAGTCGGACTTCAGCGTGATGCCGCTGGTCAACGTCAACCACGTGCTCTACCACCGCTACGAGACTTCCTGGAGCCAGCAATTCCAGGCCGGCGCGGGCACCTACAGCCAGCGCGACCACGGCACCGGCGGCATGGCATTGCTCGGTTACGGCCAACGGTACGCCTGGAACGACGTGCTCGATGTGGGCGGCATGTTCAGTGTGATCAACCGGCCTTACGACGGTGATCGGGAAACTGATCTGCGTCTGCTCGTCGACCTCACTTTCCGCTTCTAGAAGAGTTTGAAGATGCCTTTTATCTCGCGTTTCATCCTTCTGCTGGGAGCGCTGCTGATCAGCGCCTGCGCCCAGCAAGCCCCGGCCTTCGCGCCGCCCTCCGAGCGCCCGGTCGCGGCCAGTGAACAACCGTGGCCAAAAAACCATGTGCTCGGCATCGCCTATCACGATGTCGAAGACCGTGATCCCGATCAGGCCGTAGTGGCGGTGCGCACCGAGCGCATGATCGAGCAGCTCGCCTGGCTGCGCGAAAACGGCTACAAACCAGTGACCGTCGACCAGATCATGGCCGCGCGCAAGGGTGGCCCGGAGCTGCCGGCGAGAGCGGTGCTGCTCAGTTTCGACGACGGTTACGCCAGCTTCTATACCCGCGTGCTGCCGGTGCTGCGCGCCTACAACTGGCCAGCCTTGCTGGCGCCGGTGGGCACCTGGATCGACACGCCGCTCAATCAACCGGTGGATTTCGCCGGCACGCCGCGTAACCGTGACAACTTCCTGACCTGGCAGCAGATCCGCGAAATTTCCAAGTCCGGGTTGGTAGAGATCGCCGCTCACACCGATGCCAACCACAAAGGCATCCTTGCCAACCCGCAGGGCAACCTGCAACCGGCCGCCGCGACCCGGCGTTATGACCCGGTGACCAAGCGCTATGAATCCGAAGCCGATTTCCAGGCACGCATTCGTACCGACGTGAAGAACATTTCCGAGAAGATCCGCAAGGCCACCGGTTACAAACCACGGGTCTGGGTCTGGCCGTACGGCACCGCCGACGGTACCTCGCTGACCGTGGTCGGTGAGGAGGGCTATGAAATGGCCCTGACCCTGGACGACGGCCTCGACACCCTCGATAACCTGATGAGCGGGCCGCGCTTTCTCGTCGCGTCCGATCCTGACGGCGAGCATTTCGCCAACAGCATCGTTTCGGTGCAGGCCGAAGCACCGATGCGCGTGGTGCATGTCGATCTCGACAACGTCTACGACCCGGACCCAGCGCAGCAGGACATCAACCTTGGCAAACTGGTGCAGCGCATGGCTGACCTGGGCGCCAGCACGGTGTTCCTGCAAGCCTTCGCCGATCCCAAGGGCGATGGTCTGGTGCATTCGCTGTACTTCCCCAACCGTCACCTGCCGATGCGCGCCGACCTGTTCGACCGCGTCGCCTGGCAGTTGCGCACCCGTGCCCATGTGAAAGTCTTTGCGTGGATGCCGGTGCTGAGTTTCGAACTGGATTCGAAGCTGCCGCGTGTAACCCGCTGGGATCCGGAAACCGCCATCACCTCGGTCGATCCGAAGCAGTACAAACGCCTGTCACCGTTCAACCCCGAAGTGCGCAAGATCATCGGTGAAATCTATGAAGACGTGGCGCGGCTGACCTCGGTCGACGGCATTCTCTACCACGACGATGCGGTGCTCTCGGATTTCGAAGACGCCAGCCCGGATGCCTTGAAGGCGTACGCCGCTCAAGGTCTGCCGGGTTCGATTGCCGCGCTGCGCGACGATCCGGCGGCGATGCAACGCTGGACGCGTTTCAAGAGCCGCTACCTGATCGACTTCACCAACGAACTGACCGCGAAGGTCCGTGCGATTCGCGGCCCGCAAGTGCTGACCGCACGCAACATCTTCGCCGAACCGATGCTCAATCCTGAAAGCGAAGCGTGGTTCGCGCAGAACCTCGATGACTTCCTCGCCACCTACGACTGGACGGCGCCGATGGCCATGCCATTGATGGAAAAACAGACACTGGCCGAGTCCGGCCCGTGGCTGGAAGAACTGGTTGCCACGGTGAAGAAACGTCCCGGCGCGCTCAACCGCACCGTGTTCGAATTGCAGGCGCGTGACTGGAACCAGAAGGATCAGGCCGATATCGATGCCGTGCATCTGGCGGACTGGATGGGCCGGCTCAAGCGCCAGGGCGCGACCAGTTTCGGTTACTACCCGGACAACTTCCTCGACAACCTGCCAGACCTGAAAACCGTAAGGCCTGCACTCTCCAACAAATGGAATCCATAACATGCTGGATAGACTGTTAGCCCTGCTTGTTCTGGCGATTGTCCTTGGCGTTCCGCTGGGGCTGATCTTCCTGGTGACCGGCCAGTTCCTGATGTCGTTCGTGTTCTTCTACCCACTGTTCATGTCCGGGTTGTGGATCGCCGGCGGCCTGTATTTCTGGCTGCACTGGGAGCGCCACTGGCCATGGCAGGACGACACGCTGCCGCCGCCGCTGGAAGGCGAGCCGCTGATTTCGATCCTGATTCCTTGCTACAACGAAGGCGATAACGCTGCCGATACCATTTACGCGGCGCTGGCCCAGCACTACCCGAACATCGAAGTGATCGCGATCAACGACGGCTCCAAGGACAACACCGCCGAAGTGCTCGATGCGCTGGCCAAGGAAGATCCGCGACTGCGGGTGCTGCATCTGGCGGAAAACCAGGGCAAGGCTGTGGCTCTGCGCATGGGCGCGATCGCTGCGCGCAGCGAGTATCTGGTGTGCATCGATGGCGACGCCTTGCTGGCCCCGAACACTGCGGCTTATCTGGTCGCGCCGATGCTGGATAACGCACGTCTTGGCGCAGTGACCGGCAACCCGCGGATCCGCACGCGTTCGACCTTGATCGGGCGGGTGCAGGTCGGCGAGTTCTCCTCGATCATCGGGCTGATCAAACGTACGCAACGGGTGTTCGGGCGCATCTTCACCGTCTCCGGCGTGATCGTCGCGTTCCGTCGTACTGCGCTGAACCGGGTCGGCTACTGGAGCCCGGACATGATCACCGAAGACATCGACATCAGCTGGAAGCTGCAACTGGATCACTGGAGCATCTTCTACGAACCGCGTGCGCTGTGCTGGATCCTCATGCCGGAAACCCTCGGCGGCCTGTGGAAGCAGCGTCTGCGCTGGGCTCAGGGTGGCGCCGAAGTGCTGTTCAAGAACATTCGCGGCATCTGGCAGTACCGCCATCGCTACCTGTGGCCGCTGCTGTTCGAATACTGCCTGTCCACCGGTTGGGCCTTCACTTTCCTGCTGTCGGTGATTTTCTGGGGCATGGGCAAGTTCATGGTCATGCCCGACGCGATCGCCGTCGATCACCTGATGCCGCCGGCCTTCACCGGCCTGTTGCTGGCGTTCGTCTGCCTGGTGCAGTTCGCTGTCAGCATTATCATCGATCGGCGCTATGAACCGGGTCTGGGCAAGACCATGTTCTGGGTGGTCTGGTATCCGCTGGTGTTCTGGCTCGTCAGTCTGCTGACCACCCTGGTCAGTTTCCCCAAGGTGTTGTTCAGCCAACACAAAAAACGCGCGCGCTGGGTCAGTCCTGATCGGGGTATCAAACCGCTGGGCGACGACCAGGAGGAAGTCATCAAATGAAAATTATCCGGACTCGCCAACGGCCCTTTCTGGTGGTGATCGACGTGATCCTCACCGTCCTGGCCTGGGTCGGCCTGCTGTTCCTGCTGGTACGCGGGTTATGGCCATTGATCGAAACCAGCGGCGGCCCGCGCATCGATCATTCGGCGTTCGATGCCTTGGGGACTCTGCAGGTTTATATGTGGGTGGCGCTCGTCAACGCGGTGATCCTGATCGGTTGGGCGCGTTACCAGCAACGCAAAAGCCGCAGCTTCGCCCAGCGCCGTTTGCCGTCACCGGTGATTGGCGATGAAGGTCTGAGCAAGAGTTTCAAGCTGTGCGACGAGCGTTTCCAGAAATTGCGCACGCCGGGGGTGATGACCATTCACAACGATCAGGACGGCGACATCAGCCATGTCGAAACGCACTTCTGGCCGCTTCAGCAGCAAGCACTGCCGGCGCCGCTGGCACCTTTGGAGCATCCACGGGTGATCTTTCTGCATGCCGAAGAAGACGACAGTCGCGAGCCGGTGAAACGCCTGACCTGACCTCGCACAGCGCCGGTGTCAGGCCTGGATCAGCGTCCAGGCCTCTTTCATCCGCAAAGGTTGCTTCATTCGCTCGGCCAGCAGCGCCATTGCGCGTTGCTTGTCGCAGGCCACCGCCGCAACGACGATGCCGTCTTTTGCAAACAGGCCAATGAACGGCGGCTGTTCCGGCTCACCGCTGAACTCGACCTCGTCCCATTCCTGCGCGTGACCGAGATAGTCGTAATTCTTGCCAAAGTGGTAGGTCCAGAAAAACGGCACATCCAGATAATGTTCCTCGCCACCGAGCATATTGGCCGCAGCGATGCGCGCGTGTTGCTGGGCCAGGCGCCAATGCTCAATGCGGGTTGGCTGGCCATTCAACGGAAACGTGGCGATATCGCCGATGGCCCACAGGCCATCGCTGACGCGCATGCCGTCATCAACACGCAACGATTGGTCTTCTTCCTTGGGCAATGATTCGAAAGGTTCAGTGGCCGGGTGAACGCCGACGCCGGCGAGAACCAGATCCGCCGCCAGGCGCAGACCGTTGTCGAGCAGCACGCCCTCGACCTTGTCCTCGCCAAGGATCTGCGTAGCCTCGTGTTCGCTGATGAACTTCACCCCTTGCTCTTCGTGCAACCCGCGAATCGCTTTGCCCACCGCTTCGCCGAACTGCTTGGCGAACGGGATTGCATGGCGTGCCAGCACGGTGACGTCGAGGCCGAACTCGCGCAGGGCCGACGCGCATTCGAGAGCAATAAAACTGTCGCCGATGATGACCGCGCGCTGGCCCGGTTGAGCGGCGTTGATGATCTGTTCAGCCTGTGCTTTCGAACGCAGGACGAAGACGTTGGCCAACTCGGCACCAGGCAGCTTCAACGGATTGGGCGCGCCACCGGTGGCGAGTACAGCGGCGTCGTAGCGCAGGATGCCGCCGTTGTTCAGATGGAGTGCTTTGCCTGGGGCGTCGAGTGAAGTCACTTCGCCTTGCACACGTTCAATGCGTTGCGCTTGATAGAACGCCTCATCGCGCAGCGGCGGCACTTCTTTGGGCGACATCTCCCCGGCGAGGACAAATTTGCTCAACACCGTGCGGTCGTAGCCGGCATCCGGTTCGCCATCGACCAGCACGATGCGCCCGCCAAAACCCTTCTCCCGCAATGCCGCCGCGCAAGCCGTGCCCGCAGCCCCGGCGCCGACCACCACGAATGTTCTTGGGTCGTCAGCGGGCGGGGTGTGCGGATCGGGCAGGGGCTGGTCATCGACCCAGACTTCATCGCCGCGCAACTCCAGCGGATAGCGTTTGAGACTGTCCAGTGATGGCGGCTCGCACAGGCCGCCGTCCTCGGCACGGTACGCGGCTTTGTGCCAGGGGCAGATCAACCTGCCGTGACACAGCGCCCCCTCGGCCAACGGCGCCCCGGCGTGTGGACACAGGCCCTGAAACGCCCGCAACTCGCCGTTGGCACGCAGCAGGACGATCTTGCAGTCGCCGATTTCGACTTGCAGGCCACGGTCTTGCGGGACATCGGCGAAACGGGCGACACGGTGCAGGGACATGTTCGGCTTCCTCGCAGGCATTTTTCTTGTGAGTTGGCGGCGCCGCGCGAGGTTCAGCCATTTGCTACTGCCAAGGCACGAACGGTACAGCTATAGTCTGCGGGCCGACGACGGCCTCACTGCACAAGGTGCTCCCGGAATGACCCGATTGACCTCTCTCAACCCATGGCTGGCGGCCATCGCCGTGACCCTTTGCGTGCAGTTCCAGGCGCAGGCCCAGGAGCGCTTCACCCTGAGCATCCCCGGCGTGTCGGATAACCGTCTGTTCACCTCGGCAGCGGCAAGTGACGCACCCGGCTGCGGCGGCAAGAACCAGTCGCCAGCGCTGAGCTGGAATGCCGGCCCGGCCGGTACCCAGAGCTACGCCATCGTCATGCACGACCCGGACGGCCAGAAAGGCTTGGGCGTCGATCACTGGATTCACTACGGCATCAAACCCACCACCCACCAGATCGCGGCCGGCGTCGGCGCCAAATCCGCCCTCGAAGGCGTCGGCGGCACCAACAGCAAAGGCAACACCCATTACATGGGTCCATGCCCGCCAGTGGGCGACAGCGCGCACCACTACATCATTCAGATCTACGCCCTCGACCTCGCCCCGGACGCCCTGCCGGCTGGCCTGACCCGCGCCGAGCTGATGGAGAAAATCAAAGGCCATGTGCTGCGCAACAGCAGCGCGGTGCGGCGTTATCACCGCTGAGGCTCGGCCGCTCACGGGCGGCTGACTGCTCTGATTCCCCAGCCATTTGGCATTGCCCCGCGAAAACGCGCACTATCGAGCCATTGCCAATGCGCTGGAGGACACCGTGGCAGCAAAAATCGACCGCATCGCCCAGCTACTCAACTGCCCGGAAAAGGGCGAACAAATGCGGCGGGCAGTAACCGAGACACGTAAGGAATTTCTGCTGAATCAGCCGGAAGAAGACCTCGTTGAAGAAGACGAGGTATTTGACGAGGCTGAGGAGGAGGGGGATGACGACGATGAATATGATGAGTTTGACTGGACGACGGAGTGACGGCGTTCCAGCGACCTCGTCATTGCTCACAAAAAAGCCCCGGACCATCACAGTCCGGGGCTTTCTCGTATGATTCATGGTGCACCAGGCGGGATTCGAACCCACGACCCCTGCCTTCGGAGGGCAGTACTCTATCCAGCTGAGCTACTGGTGCAGCGGGCGACATCATACCTAGGTCGGCTCGGGGCGTCCATGCCGGGTTTGGCGGGTTTTGTCAGTGTGCGTGTCGGCGCAAAATCGCTGCATTCCTTAAAGCGGTAACGTCCTGCAAAACCCTCGCTTGGCGCTTTGCCGGGGTTGATCTAAGGTTTTTCCTGCGGCACGGGTTTTCAGTACGTTGATCTGAAAAACGGCATTTTTGTTCTTTTTTTCGAACGACCTATTGTCCTTTACCCCCTTTGAACCTACGATCCGTTTGAGATTTCAAACGCTCTTTGGCGGGATGTTGCAGCGCAAGTGCGCCCGGTCGTGCACTGTTGATGCGCCACAATCCGCTCACTGATTTCCCTGACGGCAGCCTTGCGAGGCGCCTTTCTACAATCATAATTTGCTCCGCGCAGGCCGCGGTGCTGTTAAGGAAAGCCGACATGCAGCTTAAAGACACCCAGTTGTTCCGCCAGCAAGCCTTCATCGATGGCGCTTGGGTCGATGCCGACAACGGTCAGACGATCAAGGTCAACAACCCGGCCACCGGCGAAATCCTCGGCACCGTGCCGAAGATGGGCGCCGCCGAAACCCGCCGTGCCATTGAAGCTGCTGACAAAGCGCTGCCGGCCTGGCGTGCGCTGACCGCCAAAGAGCGTGCCGGCAAGCTGCGTCGCTGGTTCGAACTGATGATCGAGAACCAGGACGACCTCGCGCGCCTGATGACCCTCGAGCAAGGCAAGCCGCTGGCCGAAGCCAAGGGCGAAATCGTTTACGCCGCATCGTTCATCGAGTGGTTCGCCGAAGAAGCCAAGCGCATCTACGGTGATGTGATTCCCGGCCACCAGCCGGACAAGCGCCTGATCGTGATCAAGCAGCCGATCGGCGTCACCGCTGCGATCACTCCGTGGAACTTCCCGGCAGCAATGATCACCCGCAAGGCCGGCCCAGCGCTGGCCGCCGGTTGCACCATGGTGCTCAAGCCAGCATCGCAAACTCCATTTTCCGCTTTCGCCCTCGCCGAACTGGCTCAGCGCGCGGGCATTCCGGCGGGTGTGTTCAGCGTGGTGTCCGGCAGCGCCGGTGACATCGGCAGCGAGCTGACCAGCAACCCGATCGTGCGCAAACTGTCCTTCACCGGCTCGACCGAAATCGGTCGCCAGTTGATGGCCGAATGCGCCAAGGACATCAAGAAAGTCTCGCTGGAACTGGGCGGCAACGCGCCGTTCATCGTGTTCGACGACGCCGATCTGGATAAGGCCGTCGAAGGCGCGATCATTTCCAAGTACCGCAACAACGGCCAGACCTGCGTCTGCGCCAACCGTCTGTACATTCAGGACGCGGTCTACGATGCGTTCGCCGAGAAGCTGAAAGTGGCGGTGGCCAAACTGAAGATCGGCAACGGTCTGGAAGACGGCACCACCACCGGCCCGCTGATCGACGAAAAAGCCGTGGCCAAGGTTCAGGAACACATCGCTGATGCCGTAAGCAAAGGCGCCACCGTACTGGCGGGCGGCAAGGCGATGGAAGGCAACTTCTTCGAGCCGACCATTCTGACCAACGTGCCGAAAAACGCGGCCGTGGCCAAGGAAGAAACCTTTGGTCCGCTGGCGCCGCTGTTCCGCTTCAAAGACGAAGCCGAAGTGATCGCCATGTCCAACGACACCGAATTCGGTCTGGCTTCTTACTTCTACGCTCGTGACCTTGGCCGTGTGTTCCGTGTCGCCGAAGCGCTGGAGTACGGCATGGTCGGCGTCAACACCGGGCTGATCTCCAACGAAGTCGCGCCGTTTGGCGGCATCAAGGCTTCGGGCCTGGGCCGTGAAGGCTCCAAGTACGGCATCGAAGACTACCTGGAAATCAAATACCTCTGCCTGGGCATCTAAGCCGGGAAAGGGATCGCTGCAAACGCAAAGGGCACGAGAGCGCTGTCCCTTTGCGTCGTTTCAAACAGGAATTTTCTCTGCGGCCAGGAACGCCGTGGCAGTCGATCATCGCATGCTGCCACCGCCGATTTCTCCCGCTTCATCCTTGAACCACGCCGCCCGATGAGCGGCGAATGAGGACTGTAATGAGCAAGACTAACGCTGAACTGATGGCCCGCCGCACCAATGCCGTACCTCGTGGTGTTGGCCAGATTCACCCGATCTTCGCCGAGTCGGCAAAGAACGCCACCGTGACCGACGTTGAAGGTCGTGAGTTCATCGACTTCGCCGGCGGTATCGCTGTACTGAACACCGGCCACGTGCACCCGAAAATCATCGCCGCCGTGACTGAACAGCTGAACAAGCTGACCCACACCTGCTTCCAGGTGCTGGCTTACGAGCCCTACGTTGAGCTGTGCGAAAAAATCAACGCCAAGGTGCCGGGTGATTTCGCCAAGAAAACCCTGCTGGTCACCACCGGTTCCGAAGCCGTCGAAAACGCCGTGAAGATCGCCCGTGCCGCCACTGGCCGCGCTGGCGTGATCGCTTTCACCGGCGCTTACCACGGTCGCACCATGATGACCCTCGGCCTGACCGGTAAAGTCGTGCCGTACTCGGCCGGCATGGGCCTGATGCCAGGCGGCATCTTCCGCGCGTTGTACCCGAACGAACTGCACGGCGTGAGCATCGACGATTCGATCGCTTCCATCGAGCGCATTTTCAAGAACGATGCCGAGCCGAAAGACATCGCTGCAATCATCATCGAGCCAGTGCAGGGCGAAGGTGGTTTCTACGTCGCGCCGAAGGAATTCATGAAGCGTCTGCGCGCTTTGTGCGACCAGCACGGCATTCTGCTGATTGCGGACGAAGTGCAGACCGGCGCTGGCCGTACCGGCACCTTCTTCGCCATGGAACAGATGGGCGTTGCCGCCGATCTGACCACTTTCGCCAAGTCTATCGCTGGCGGCTTCCCGCTGGCCGGCGTGTGCGGCAAGGCTGAGTACATGGACGCCATCGCTCCGGGCGGTCTGGGCGGCACCTACGCCGGTAGCCCGATCGCTTGCGCCGCTGCGCTGGCAGTCATGGAAGTGTTTGAAGAAGAGCAATTGCTGGACCGCTGCAAGGCTGTCGGCGAGCGCCTGGTCACCGGTTTGAAGGCGATTCAGGCCAAGTACCCGGTGATCGGTGAAGTGCGTGCGCTGGGCGCAATGATCGCGGTCGAGCTGTTCGAAAACGGCGACAGCCACAAGCCGAACCCGACTGCCGTGGCTGCCGTGGTGGCCAAGGCGCGTGACAAGGGCCTGATCCTGCTGTCCTGCGGCACTTACGGTAACGTGCTGCGTGTGCTGGTTCCGCTGACGTCGCCAGACGAGCAACTGGACAAAGGCCTGGCGATCATCGAAGAGTGCTTCTCTGAACTCTGATCCGCTCGTGTGACCCGCTCGACAAAAACCCGCTTCGGCGGGTTTTTTTCGTCCCTTGAAACACATCGGACCTGTTTGCGCTGTATCGAATCGCCAGCATTGGCTAAGGTTCAGGCATTGCAAGGAGAGCGCGCATGACTGCCGTTGATTTACCCGCCGTACCCCGGGTGCTGATTGCCGAGGCTGATCCCTGGTCCCGTGACCTGCTCAAACAAGTGCTGCTCAATGTGCGCTGCGATGCGCGCCTGGATTTGTGTGCCGATGGCCAGCAGGCAATGTCGTTGCTCAGCGAGGTGCCCTATGACTTGGCCATCGTCGATTGGGAGCTGCCTGGCATCGACGGATTGCATGTGCTGCGCAGCGTCCGCCAGCGCAAACGCAATCCGCCGCTGCCGTTCATTCTGATGAGCAGCCGCAACGACAGCGCCAGCGTGCGCGAAGCGATTCCGCTGGCGCCGACGGCGTACCTGACCAAACCGTTGAACATGGAAGGCCTGACCGAGCGCTTGCAGGGGTTGCTGCTCAACGCTGGCGAAGCAGTGGTTTGCGAAGTGCCGGCACTGGCGCCGGGCATAACGCTCTCGGTGTTCCTTGAGCGGCGTCGCGAGCAGGCCGATGGCGCGCCGTTGATGACCGACGTGCAAGTGGCGGTCAAGCGCAGCCTCAATCCCGAGGGGCTGGACCTCAAGCTGCTGGAAGAAGAGGTCCGCACCGATCCGCAGATTACCGCCGTGCTGATCGCAGCCGCCAACAGTGCCGCGCAACACTACGGCGCGCCGGTGCAAACCCTGGCCCAGGCGCTGCACCGACTCGGCACCGGGCAGAGCATGAACCTGATTCTCGGGCTGGCGCTCAAACGCAGCGCGCGGCTCAGCGATCCATGCCTGGCGGATTACGCCGAGCGCTATTGGGGGCTGTCACTGCACACGGCGGAATACGCCCGCACGCTGGCACGCCTGCTCGATCTGGATCAGGAGCGCTGCTATTGCGCGGGCATGCTGCATCGGCTCGGCGATCTGGCGCTGCTGCGCTGCCTGCAGGAATGGCAGCAGGCCGGCGGCGAGCTGGACGAGTTGGAGGAGGTCGGTGAAGCGTTGGCGAAGTTTGGCGCCTCTTATGGCTCGGCATTGCGCACCCGCTGGCGTCTGCCGCTGGAGTTGCGCGAGTTGATTGCTTCGGCCTACCAGCTCGGTGGTGGCGTTTACAGTCGCGAGGCGCTGGTGATGCACATGGCCGCGCAGATGGCGCGGCTGACCGAGCATGAAGGCGTTGAGGAACTGGCGAAGAGCCGGACGGCGCGGTTGCTCAAGATCGGGCTGCCGGAGTTGATGCGGATGCGCAAATGACAGATCACCACATTCCAATGTGGGAGCGAGCCTGCTCGCGAAGGCGCCAGCGCAAGCAACATTTTTGTTGAAGGTGCAGGCCTCATCGCGGGCAAGCCCGCTCCCACAGGAATTGCTGCAGCCACAAAATACGGGTCAGGCCGCAATGATCCGGTTCTTGCCCTGCCGTTTCGCCTCGTACATCGCGGCATCCGCGCGGGCGAACAGGCTGTCCAGGCTTTTGTCTTCGTCGGTGAGGTTGGTCAGGCCCTGGCTTACGGTGATGCTGAATGCTTGGCCGTCGTGGTTAAAGCGCAGTCGCTGGATCTCCTGTTGCAGGCGCTCCGCCACTTGCACCGCCATCTCCGGTGCACAGCCGGGGAACACCGCGGCGAACTCCTCACCGCCAATCCGCCCGAACAGGTCGCCACGGCGCAATGAGCCGCGCCCGCATTCGGCGATTCGTTGCAGCACATTGTCGCCTTCGGGGTGGCCGTAGCTGTCGTTGATCACTTTGAAATCGTCGATGTCCAGCAGCAGGAAGGCCAGCGGTGTGCCTTGGCGCCGCGCCTCGGCGAACTCGCGGTGGGCGCATTCGAAGAAGTGGCGGCGGTTGCTGCTTTGCGTCAGCACATCGGTGGTGGCCAAGCGTTGCAGCTCGGTTTCCATGTGTTTTTTGTCGGTGATGTCTTCGGCGATGCCGACGATGATCACCGGCTGCCCGGGCTCGTCCTGGCGATTGATAAAGCATTTGTCGCTGAGCCAGCGCACCTGGCCATCGGCCGCGATGATGCGGTACTCGCGATCTTCCACCGCACCTCGGTGCAGGACTTCGGCGAGGCTCCGCTCGGCGTACTCCAGATCGTCGGGATAAATGCTGTCGCGCCATTGGTTGTAGTCAGCCAGCACAAGCGCGGCGGAACGGCCGAAGATCCGTTCATATGCCGGGCTGACGTACAAAACCTGTCGGGTTTCCCAGTTGAAAGCCCAGAGCACGGCGTTGACGCTGACCAGCAGCGAACTGATCAATTGTTCGCGCTCGCTCAGGCGCGCGACTTCGCCCTGCGCATGCATCAGCGCCATCAGCGTTTGCGCGGCCTCAGGCCATTGGGTGAAGGATGTGTCTTTCTGGTTGTTGTTGACCATCGGCACAAATCTCAAAGGGCGCGCCGCAATGTCGACAACGGCCACAGGACAACCCGCCGGAATGGCGAAGTGTCTTTGAGATAGGGGATTTTCGGCGAAGTTCCCGGCCATTACCGAGTCCCGCCGGGCGGCGAGGTGCAGGAACCGAAGAGCGCAACGAGGCTGCGATCTTCGAGATCGCAGCCTCGTTGCCGGTCAGGCAGTCGCGGGACGCAGCGAGTAGGTTTTCAGCTGATCAGCAAAGTCACGCAACGACTGGATGCCACTGGCCTCGGCCTCGTGAATCCATTCCTTGATGGCGGCGAGCATGTCGTGGCCATTGGAACTGGTCTTGACCCAGATCTGCTGCAAAGCCAGGCGTTTCTCGTAGATCACTTTCAGCGCATGGCTGTGTTCGAGCATGGTCTGGATGCGCAAGTGATGACGGTCTTCCAGCAGGCTGGTTTCCCGCGACAGCAGGCGTTTGGCCCGGTGGAACTGGTGGCGCACCGAATGATCGACCTTGGCCAGCTCTTGCTTGACCAGCGGGCCGATCACCAATTTGCGGTACTGGGCCATGATCTGGAAGCGGTTGTTGAGGATCGCCATGGCGGTGTCCATGTCCAGGCTGCCCTTGCCTTCGACGCGGTGGGCAATCGGTGCGACCCGCTGCACCTTGGCCAGACGCAGGAAGCAGAAGACCTTGATCCACGCCCAGCCGAGGTCGAATTCCCACTTCTTCACCGACAGCTTGGCGGAGTTGGGGTAGGTGTGATGGTTGTTGTGCAGCTCTTCGCCGCCGATCAGGATGCCCCACGGCACCAGATTGGTCGCCGCGTCACGGCATTCGAAGTTGCGGTAGCCGACGGCATGGCCGAGGCCGTTGATCACGCCAGCGGCCCACACCGGAATCCACATCATCTGGATCGCCCAGATGGTGATGCCGATGGTGCCGAACAGCAGCAGGTCGATCACGCCCATGATCGCCACGCCCAGCAGCGGATAACGGCTGTAGAGGTTGCGTTCGATCCAGTCTTCCGGGCAGTTCTTGCCGTAGATACGCAAGGTTTCCGGGTTCTGCGCTTCGCTGCGATACAGCTCGGCACCGGTGCGCAGCACCGTGGACAGGCCCTTGATGACCGGGCTGTGCGGGTCATCCTCGGTTTCGCATTTGGCGTGGTGTTTGCGGTGGATGGCGGTCCACTCGCGGGTGTTCTGCGCCGTGGTCAGCCACAGCCAGAAACGGAAAAAGTGTTTCAGACCCGCATTCAGCTCGAGCGAGCGATGGGCCGAGTAACGGTGCAGATAGACCGTGACGGCAACAATCGTCACATGGGTCATCAGCAGGGTGACCGCGACCAGTGACCAGGCCGACAAGCCAAGAAAACCTTCGTACCACATAGGCTATAGGGCCCTCGATAAAGATAAAAACAGCCGTTGCATTATCACTAAGCACACAGATAAAACCAGTCGCCCTTTCAGATAAGAAGTCGCTGAATGTTTCTTGACCTATAATTCCAACCTTTTTGTAGGGACATGGACGACCGAATGTCTGCGACTTACCGCGATGCCTTGCGTGCAGCGCTGCTCTACCTCGTACTCGCCGCCGTGTGGCTGCAGGTTTCCGATCATTTATTAAGCAGATTCTTCGATGACTCCAGTTCGCTGGCCCGCTGGCAACTGATCAACGGTTATCTGCTGGCAACGATCAGCGCCGTGCTGATTTTCCTCGCACGGGCGCGGCTGTGCGGGTTTCTCGGCATCGGCGCGCATTTGCGCGAGCGCCACACCGACCGTGAGCGTCTGCGTCAGGCGGCCGCCGTGTTCGACTGCACCCGCGAAGGGGTGCTGGTTACCGACCACCGGGGCCTGATCGTCCACGTCAATCGCGCCTTTATCGAGATCACCGGTTATCGGCGCGACGAGGTCATCGGCCAGCAGCCCAGTCTGTTCAAGTCCGGCCATCATCCGCCGGGCTTCTATCAGGCGATGTTCGCTACCCTCGAGGCTGAAGGTGAATGGAGCGGCGAGATCTGGAACCGGCGCAAGACTGGCGAGATTTATCCACAGTGGCAAACCATCCGGGTGATTCACGATGATTCCGGACGGCTCAGCCATTACGTGGCGGTGTTCTCCGACATCAGTGCGATCAAGGATTCCGAGTCCGAGCTCAAACACCTGGCGCATCACGATCCGTTGACCGATCTGCCCAATCGCCTGCTGTTCAGCGACCGCGCCGAGCAGGCGTTGTCTTCCGCGCAGACACACAAGCGTGGCTGCGCGCTGCTGATGCTCGATCTGGATCATTTCAAGATGATCAACGACAGCCTCGGGCATAACGTCGGCGACCGATTGCTAAAAGCGGTGGCGACGCGTTTGCAGGAACTGTTCGGCCACGGCATTACCTTGGCGCGGCTCGGCGGTGACGAGTTCGCGGTGCTCGCGGAAAGTTGTCCACAGCCGGCCCAGGCTGCCGCGCTGGCGCAACGGACTCTGGACGCCTTGAAGGAGCCGGTGCTGGTAGATGGCAATCAACTGTTCATCAACGCCAGCATCGGCATCAGCCTGTTTCCCAGCGATGCCCTCAGCGCCGAGCAGTTGTTACGCAACGCCGACAGCGCGCTGTTCAAGGCCAAAAGCAGCGGACGCAATGGCTACGCGCTGTATACCGAAGAGCTGACCGCCCATGCCCAGCAACGGGTCGAAATCGCCTTCGAGCTGCGCCGTGCACTGGAGCAGGAGGAGTTGCGCGTCTACTACCAACCGGTGCATGACCTGCACAGCAGCCGTCTGATCGGCGTCGAGGCACTGGTGCGTTGGCAGCATCCACAGCGCGGTCTGGTGTCACCGGCAGAATTCATTCCGATTGCCGAGCGTACCGGGCTGATCGCCGAGATCGATGCGTGGGTGATGCAGCAGGCCTGCCGGCAGATGTGCCAATGGCAGCAGAGCGGCGTGGTGCTGGCGTTCGTCGCGGTGAATGTCTCCTCGCGGCTGTTTGCCCGACGTGAGCTTTACCAGCAGGTAGCGCAGGTGCTGCACGACACGGGGCTGGATCCGGCGTATCTGGAACTGGAAGTTACCGAAAGCGCGGTGATGGACGACCCGGAAGTGGCGCTGGAACAGATGTATCGCTTGCGCGAGCTGGGTGTGCGTCTGGCCATCGATGATTTCGGCACCGGCTATTCGTCGTTGCTGCGGCTCAAGCGCCTGCCGGTGCAGAAACTCAAGATTGATCAGGGCTTCGTCGCCGGGTTGCCGTGGGATGAGGATGACGTGGCGATTGTCCGGGTGATCATCGCGCTGGCGCGGAGCATGGGTATGCAGGTGCATGCCGAGGGGATCGAGCAGGCTGAGCAGGCGACATTCCTGTTGGCGCAGGAATGCGATCTGGGGCAGGGCTACTGGTTTGGGCGGCCGGTGTCTGCGGATCGGCTTGATTGGGCGAAAACGCCATTGATTGGCTGAATAGGCCTATATGGCTATCACCGACCTTGTGGTGAGGGGATTTATCCCCGTTGGGTCGCGTAGCGGCCCCAAGAAATGGGACTGCTACACAGTCCATCGGGGATAAATCCCCTCGCCACAAGTTCTCTTGACGATTTCAAATCAGCGCAAACCCCTTGCCGTCTCTCATATTATTTTCTGGTTATATAAACATTCTTAAATAGTCTTTTTAAGAATATCCATGCCTCTCTTATATTGCTCCCACGCCGAACGCAGTGCCGCCCACTGCCAGGCAAATCCCCTTCAAAGGAGCAGCACCATGAGCGCATCCCTTCGCAGTGTTGACGGTCAGGACGAAAGCACCATCTTGCGGGAAATCCAGAGCGCCCTGCGCGATCTGCGGTTCGGCGCGGTGGAGATCACTGTGCACAACGCGCAAGTCGTACAGATCGAACGCAAAGAGAAATTTCGTTTGCAGCAACCCGGTAAACAACCGGGCTGAAATCAAAAGATCGCAGCCTGCGGCGGCTCCTACAGGGGGCTGTGTGCAGGAGCTGGCGAAGGCGGCGATCTTTCAACGGGACCCGATTCCAGCAATACATAAGAACAAGCCACCACCAGGAATTCCAGGAGCTTTCACCATGTCGTCGATTCGCCGTTATGCTTTGGCCGCGCTGGCCAGTGCCGTGTTTGCCGGTTCCGCCGTTGCCAAGGATTACGAGCTGCTCAACGTGTCGTATGACCCGACGCGCGAGCTGTATCAGGAATACAACGCCGAATTCATCAAGTTCTGGCAGCAGGATCATGCCGGCGACACGGTGAAAATCCAGCAGTCCCACGGTGGCTCGGGCAAGCAGGGCCGTGCGGTGATCGATGGCCTGCGGGCTGACGTGGTGACCCTGGCCTTGGCTGGCGACATCGATGAAATCGCCAAGCTCGGCAAGAGCCTGCCCGCCGACTGGCAGAAGCGTCTGCCGGAAGCGAGCACGCCGTACACCTCGACCATCGTGTTCCTGGTGCGCAAGGGCAACCCGAAAGGCATCAAGGACTGGGGCGATCTGGTCAAGAACGATGTCTCGGTGATCACGCCAAACCCGAAAACCTCGGGCGGTGCGCGCTGGAACTTTCTCGCCGCGTGGGCCTATGGCCTGAAAGCCAACGGCGGTGATGAGGCCAAGGCGAAGGAATACGTACAAACCCTGTTCAAGCACGTGCCGATCCTCGACACCGGCGCCCGTGGTTCGACCATTACCTTCGTCAACAACGGTCAGGGCGACGTGTTGCTGGCCTGGGAAAACGAAGCGTTTCTGGCGCTGAAAGAAGACGGCGGCGCAGACAAGTTCGATATCGTCGTGCCGTCGCTGTCGATCCTCGCCGAACCACCCGTGGCGGTGGTCGACAAGAACGCCGAGAAGAAGGGCAACGCGCAGATCGCCGAAGCCTACCTCAAGCATCTGTACAGCCCGGCCGGCCAGGAAATCGCCGCGAAAAACTTCTATCGTCCACGTGACAAGGACGTAGCGGCCAAGTACGCCCAGCAGTTCCCGAAACTGGAACTGGTGACCATCGACAAGGACTTCGGCGGCTGGAAATCCGCGCAGCCGAAATTCTTCAACGACGGCGGCGTGTTCGACCAGATTTATCAGGCGCAGTAATCTCGCCCTCAACCGGCCTGATGTCTGGGCACATGACATGTGGGACTGAGCTTTTGTGGTGAGGGGATAAATCTCCTCACCACAGGGCTCGCTCCCACATTGATGCGTTTTCAACCAGGGACTTTTATGTCGCGTCGTATCTCCCCCGTCATACCCGGCTTCGGGCTGACGCTGGGTTACACCTTGGTGTACCTCAGCCTGATTGTGCTTATCCCGCTGGCGGCGATGTTCGTCCACGCCGCCCAGCTGACCTGGGATCAGTTCTGGACGATCATCTCCGCACCGCGGGTACTGGCGGCATTGAAGCTGAGCTTCGGCACCGCGCTGTGCGCGGCGATCATCAACGGCATCATCGGCACGTTGCTGGCCTGGGTGCTGGTGCGCTACACCTTCCCCGGGCGCAAGGTGATCGACGCGATGATCGATCTGCCGTTCGCCCTGCCGACAGCCGTGGCCGGTATTGCGCTGACCGCGCTGTACGCGCCGGCCGGGCTGGTCGGGCAATTTGCCGCTGACCTCGGTTTCAAGATCGCCTACACCCCGCTGGGCATCACCCTCGCGCTGACCTTCGTCACGCTGCCGTTCGTGGTGCGCACGGTGCAGCCGGTGCTGGCCGATATTCCCCGTGAAGTCGAAGAAGCGGCGGCGTGCCTGGGTGCGAAGCCATGGCAGGTATTCCGCCACATTCTGGTTCCGGCACTGCTGCCCGCCTGGCTGACCGGTTTTGCGCTGGCGTTCGCGCGTGGCGTCGGCGAGTACGGTTCGGTGATTTTCATTGCCGGCAACATGCCGATGAAAACCGAGATCCTGCCGCTGCTGATCATGGTCAAACTCGACCAATACGATTACACCGGCGCTACCGCCATCGGCGTACTGATGCTGGTGGTTTCCTTCATCCTGTTGCTGCTGATCAACTTGCTGCAGCGGCGCATCGAAACTCCATAAGGAGGCGCGAACATGTCCCAATCGTCCATTGCGGCCGCCTCTTCGGCCAACGCTGCGCGCCGTGGCAGTGCCACTTCGCGCAGAATCCTGATCGGCCTTGGCTGGCTGATCTTTTTCCTGTTTCTGCTGCTGCCGTTGTTCATCGTCGTATCGCAAGGTCTGAAAAACGGCCTCGGCGCGTTCTTCACCGCGATTTTTGAACCGGACGCGCTTTCGGCATTGAAACTCACCGTGTTCGCCGTGCTGATCTCGGTGCCGCTGAACCTGGTGTTCGGCGTCAGTGCGGCATGGTGCGTGAGCAAATACTCGTTCCGTGGCAAGAGCATGCTGGTCACGCTGATCGACTTGCCGTTCTCGGTGTCGCCGGTGATCGCCGGTCTGGTCTACGTGCTGATGTTCGGTGCGCAGGGCCTGTTCGGGCCGTGGCTGCAGGATCACGACATCCAGATCGTTTTCGCCCTGCCGGGCATTGTGCTGGCGACGATTTTCGTCACCGTGCCGTTCGTGGCCCGTGAACTGATTCCGCTGATGCAGGAACAAGGCACCCAGGAAGAAGAGGCCGCGCGCCTGCTCGGGGCCAATGGCTGGCAGATGTTCTGGCACGTCACCGTGCCCAACATCAAGTGGGGCCTGATTTACGGCGTGGTGCTGTGCACGGCGCGGGCCATGGGTGAATTCGGTGCGGTGTCGGTGGTTTCCGGGCACATTCGCGGGGTGACCAACACCTTGCCGCTGCACGTCGAGATCCTCTACAACGAATACAACCACGTGGCCGCGTTTGCCGTGGCGAGCCTGTTGCTGATCCTGGCGCTCTTCATCCTGCTGCTCAAGCAGTGGAGCGAAAACCGTATCAACCGCCTGCGCGCCAGCGCCGCGGAGGAATAATTCATGTCGATCGAAGTGCGTAACGTCAGCAAGAATTTCAACGCGTTCAAGGCGCTGGACAACATCAGCCTGGATATCCACAGCGGTGAGCTGGTCGCGCTGCTTGGTCCGTCGGGCTGCGGCAAAACCACCTTGCTGCGCATTATTGCCGGTCTGGAAACCCCGGATCAGGGCAACATCGTTTTTCACGGCGAAGACGTTTCCGGCCACGATGTGCGTGATCGTAACGTCGGTTTCGTGTTCCAGCATTACGCCTTGTTCCGCCACATGACAGTGTTCGACAACGTCGCGTTCGGCCTGCGCATGAAACCGAAAAACCAGCGCCCGAGCGAAAGCCAGATCGCCAGCAAGGTTCACGAACTGCTGAACATGGTGCAACTGGACTGGTTGTCGGATCGCTACCCGGAGCAGTTGTCCGGTGGTCAGCGTCAGCGTATCGCTTTGGCCCGTGCTTTGGCGGTGGAGCCGAAAGTGCTGCTGCTGGATGAACCGTTCGGCGCCCTCGATGCCAAGGTGCGCAAGGAACTGCGGCGCTGGCTGGCGCGGCTGCACGAAGACATCAACCTGACTTCGGTGTTTGTGACCCACGACCAGGAAGAAGCGATGGAAGTCGCCGACCGTATCGTGGTGATGAACAAAGGCGTGATCGAGCAGATCGGCTCACCGGGCGACGTCTACGAAAACCCGGCCAGCGATTTCGTCTATCACTTCCTCGGCGACTCGAATCGCTTGCTGCTGAGCGACGACAACCACGTGCTGTTCCGCCCGCACGAAGTGTCGTTATCCAGGCATGAGCTGGAAGATCACCACGCCGCTGAAGTGCGCGATATCCGCCCGTTGGGCGCGACGACGCGGGTGACACTGAAGGTGGAAGGGCAGACGGATCTGATCGAAGCGGAAGTGGTCAAGGATCACGACAGCCTGATCGGCCTGGCCAAGGGTGAGACCTTGTTCTTCAAGCCGAAGGTCTGGCAGAAAGTCGCCAATATTTAAAGGCAAAAGCTTCGCGAGCAGGCTCGCTCCCACAGGGAAAACTTATTCCAAATGTGGGAGCGAGCCTGCTCGCGAATACGATCTAGACAGCAGCGCGATTCGGATTGACCCGCACCACACCCGCCCGCAACTCGATCTCTTGTTTCAATTCCTGCCGCAGCCCGAGCAAGAACGCCAGCTCGGCCACGACAAACAACGGCCCGACAATCAGCGCGCTGATGTCATCGACAAATGCCGGTTTGCGCCCTTCATAGTGATGCCCGACAAACTGGATCACCCAGCCGATCACGAACATCGCCAGGCCGCTGCTCAGCCAGACCATGGTGCTCTGCTGCGCCAGTGCATGCCCGGCCCACACCGACAGGCCCATCAGCACGGTCATCAACACGCCGAGCTTCAATTCCAGACGCAGGTAAAACCACGCCGACGCCAGCGCCACAAAAACGGCTGGAGATATCCACAATCCGCTCAGCGTCCATTGCGGCCGTGACAGCAGCACAGCCACCGCCACCACGATCAGCGGAATGCCGATAAAGTGGCTGGCGATGTTGCGCGGGTCGCGGTGGTAGGCGGCGTATTGACTGAGGTGGTCGACGAGGCTTTTCATTGTTGTTCCTCCAGTGGGGTTGAATGCATCATCCCTCGGGATCCGCGTTCGCTCTGTCGGGCAGGCGACACTCCAGGAGTGGTTATGCAAATTCGTGCACGGTTGCTCAGCGGCCAGTGGTTCAGTCATCTGCCTGCATCTTTTCAGGATAGCCTGCTGGCGCTGGCCCGGGAGCGGCGGCTGACGGCGGGACAACGACTGTTCCAGCGTGGCGATGCGCCGTGCGGTCTGTATGCAGTGCTCGATGGCGCCGTGCGCATCGGCGCGGTCAGCGAGCAGGGCAAGGAGGCCTTGCTGAGTCTGGTGGAGGCGCCGCACTGGTTCGGCGAAATCTGCCTGTTCGACGGTCAGCCACGCACCCATGACGCCTATGCGGTCGGGCCGTGTACCTTGCTGAATATCCCGCAGGCGACGATGCTCAAATTGCTCGACGAACAGCCGGAGTACTGGCGGCATCTGGCGCTGTTGATGAGCCACAAATTGCGCCTGGCCTTCATCAATCTCGAACAGCTGAGCCTGCTGCCAGCCCCGGCACGTCTGGCGCATCGCTTGCTGATGATCGCCGAAGGCTACGGCGAACTCGACGCACCGCGTCGGGTGCTGCAACTGCCGCAGGAGCAATTGGCGGCGATGCTGTCGCTGTCGCGGCAGACCACCAATCAGATCCTCAAGGATCTGCAGGGGCAGGGGATTATCGGGTTGGCTTACGGCGAAATCGCAATCCTCGATGCCGCAAGACTGCGTGCCCTGGCTACGATCTAAAAACTCACGCCGATCCAATGTCGGAACTGGCACCTGTGGCGAGGGGATTTATCCCCGCTGGGGCGCGAAGCGGCCCTGAAAAAGGGACTGCTGCGCACGCCAGCGAGGATAAACCCCTCACCACAAAGGCTCACTCCTACAAAGGATCTGTGTTTATCTTACGACCCGCGATAGGTCGAGAAACCGTACGGGCTCAGCAGCAGCGGGATGTGGTAGTGCTGATCTGTCTGCTTGACCTGAAAGATCACCGGAATTTCCGGGAAGAACGTCTCGTGCTTGATCTTCTGGTAGTACTCGCCGGTCTTGAACACCACGCGGTATTCGCCTGCTTCAAAAGGCTGTTTGGCCGGGAAAAGCTCGGCGATCCGCCCTTGCTCGTTGGTGGTGCCTTGGGCCAGTGGCTGCCAGTTTTCGCCGACGTGTTTTTCCAGGGTGACGTTGATGCCCGGTGACGGCAGGCCGTTTTCCAGGTTGAGCACGTGCACGCTCAGCGGATTGCCGGCGGCCAGCGCCAGGCTGGAAACAGCGCTCAGGCCGAACGCGGCGAGGGTCATGCGCAGGGTGGTCATGGTGGATCTCCTTAGTGGGAACGGGTGATGCTCAGGCCGGCTTTGTCGGCGGCGGCGCGGGCGCAGTTTTCATCTTGTTCACCGCCGCCGGAACCGGCCACGCCCATGGCGCCGACCAGTTCGCTGCCGGCGAACAGCGGAATGCCGCCGCCGAGCAAGAGCAATTCATCGAGGGTGTTGAGGTTGGCGGTTTCCGGGTTGCTGCGGGCGCGCTCGGCGAACAGCCGCGTCGGCGTCTTGGTCGACAGCGCGGTGTAGGCCTTGCGCTGGCTGGCGGCGGTGTTGTGCGGGCCAACGCCGTCCCCACGCAGAGTCACCAGCAGGTTGCCGCCACGGTCGAGTACCGACACCGTGCCGGTGCAACTGCTCATCGCCTTGTCCGCCAGCCAGCGTGCGGTTTTCAGGTCGAGATCGGCGTGGCGCGGCAGTTCTGGCGTGGCGCTCGCGGCGCCGCTGAGGCCGAGGATCAGGCTGGCGACAAGGTATTTGACGGTCATGTGCAGGCTCCGGTTGGGAAGGTCTGCACCTTAACCGGCGCACTTCGTCAGAACTCCGTCAGGCGGATTACAAGTTTGTAATGGGCAACGGCGCCGAACACGCCTAGCCTGTGTGCCTGATCAATCGAGGTGTGCCATGCGTTTGCTGGTCGTAGAAGATGAAGCCAAAACCGCCAACTTCCTCGCCAAGGGCCTGGGCGAGTCGGGTTTCGCCGTGGATGTGGCGCTCAATGGCCTCGACGGCCGCTATTTTATCGAGCAGCAGGAATACGACCTGATCATCCTCGACGTGATGCTGCCCGGCCTCAACGGCTGGCAATTGTTGCAACTGATCCGTCAGCGCGGCGCCACACCGGTGCTGTTTCTCACCGCCAAGGACGCCATCGAAGACCGCGTCCGTGGTCTTGAGCTGGGCGCCGATGACTACCTGCTCAAACCCTTCGCCTTCGCCGAACTGCTCGCGCGCGTGCGCACGCTGCTGCGACGCGGGCCGATGCGCGAAGCCGAGTCGTACAGCATCGCCGACCTGGAAATCGACGTACTGCGCCGCCGGGTCAGTCGCGGCGGCCAGCGCATTGCCCTGACCAACAAGGAATTCGCCCTGTTGCAGTTGCTTGCCAGCCGTCAGGGCGAAGTGCTTTCGCGCACGCTGATCGCCTCGCAGGTGTGGAACCTGAATTTCGACAGCGACACCAACATGGTCGAAGTCGCTGTGCGTCGCCTGCGTGCCAAGGTCGATGACCCGTACATGCCGAAACTTATCCACACCGTGCGCGGCGTCGGTTATCAACTGGAAGCGCCGGACGATGTGGAGTAAGTCGATCGCCTGGCGATTGGCGCTGGCGTTCGCCATGGTCTGCGCGCTGGTGCTGAGCGCAATCGGCGTGTTCCTCTACCGCTCGCTGGCCTCGGAATTGGCCTTTCGTGACGACATGGCCCTGCTCGGTCGCCTCGAGCAAGTACGCGCCTTGCTCGCCGACAGCGACAGCCTCGACGCCTTGCAGGCACGGCCACGGCTGTATCAGAACATGCTCGGCAATCTCGACAGTCTGCTGCTGGTGCGCCGGGCCGACGGTTCCAGCGTGATCGCGATCAACCCGCGTCAGCGTGAACTGCCCGCGCTCAATGCATTACCGCGAGAGCAAATGCCGCAGCGCCGTGACGTGCTCACCTGGCAGGCCAGTGACGGCGCCGAGCTGGCCTTGCTGTCCGGCCAGGCCCAAGGCCCCAACGGTGAAACCCTGACAGTGATCGCCGGCAAGGTGCTCAGCGAGCGCGAGCAGATGCTCGGCAGTTATCGCCTGCGTCTGTATCTGTCCGTCGGCCTCGGCGCGGTGCTCGCGTTTGCTCTGGGCCTGCTGTTGCTGCGGCGTGGCTTGCAGCCCTTGCATCAGTTGAGCGAAGCGGTGCGCAGTATCGATCTGCGCAGCCTCGATCGACGCCTGCCCACCGAGGGCACGCCGAGCGAACTGCGCGAACCGGTGCACGCGCTCAACACCATGCTGGCGCGGCTGGACGACAGCGTGCAGCGCCTTTCGCAGTTCTCCGCCGACCTTGCCCACGAAATCCGCACGCCGCTGCACACCTTGCTGGCCAGCAACGGCCAGGCCCTGAACCATCCGCGCAGCACGGCCGAATATCAGGAAGTGCTGGCCTCGAACATGGAAGAGTTCGAACGGCTCAAGCGCATGGCCGAGAACCTGATGTTCCTCGCCCGCGCGGAACAGGCCGAACGTGCGCTCAATCTGCACACGCTGGACTTGCGCAACGTCGGCGACGAACTCTGCGATTACTTCGAAGCCCTGGCCGATGACCGCGACCTGCAACTGCAAAACCGCATGCACGGCGAATTGCTCGCCGACCAGCAACTGCTGCAACGCGCCCTCGGCAACCTGCTGGCCAACGCCGTACGCCACGCCGACCCCGGCACCCTGATCAGCCTGCAACGCTTCGATGAACCGGGTATGTGCTGGCTGCAAGTGCACAACCACGGCCCGGTCATCGCGCCTGAGCATTTGGGCAAACTGTTCGATCGGTTCTACCGCGTCGACCCCTCAAGGGCGGAACCGGGGGATTCGGGTGGGCTGGGGTTGGCGATTGTGCAGTCGATCATGCACTTGCATGGCGGGCGGGTGCGGGTGAGTAGTGATGTGTCGGGAATGGCGTTTGAGTTGGGGTTTGTGGTGAATTGACAGGCCTCTTCGCGAGCAGGCTCGCTCCCACAAGGAAACGCATTCCAACTGTGGGAGCGAGCCTGCTCGCGAAGGCGCTGGATCACACAGTGATGATTTCGGATCAGCGTAACCCATCGCGAAACTGCCCCGGCGTCATTCCTGTCCAGCGCTTGAACGCGCGGCTGAAGCTGCTGGTGTCGGCGAACCCCAGCAGATAGCTGACTTCACTCAACGAGCACTGCGGGTCGCGCAAGTGCAGCAGCGCCAGATTCTCGCGGCTTTCGTTGAGCAGGGTGTCGAAGCGACAGCCCTCATCCGCCAGATGCCGCTGCAGGCTGCGCAGGCTCAGGTGCAAGGCCTGGGCGATGCGTTCGGCGCTCGGTTCGCCTTCGGGCAGTTGTTCTTCAATGGCATCGCGCACCTTGCGCTCCCAGTTCAGCGGTTTGAGCTGGGCGAGGGTGCGTTTGAGTACGGCTTCGTTGTGTTCGGCCAGTTCCGGGTTGGCGTCGTCGAGGTGGCTGTCGAAGTCGCTGAGGGCGAATTCCAGGCGGTCTTCGGCGGCGCAAAAGTGCACCGGCGCGCGGAAGACTTTGTGCCATTGCTGGGCATCGCTCGGTTCGGGACGGCGCAAGTACACCGCCAGCGGTGCGTAGTCGCGGCCGAGGCGATTGCGGCAGGTGCGCACGTAGATCGCGGCGAAGGCGTCGATGGCTTCGAAGGCCGGCGTCGGGTTGCCGGGCGGGATTTTCAGGCGGAATTGATAGCGGTCTTCGCTGCGGCTCAGCTCCAGCTCCAGCGCATCGCTGACCACCGGGTGATAACGCACGATGCGTTCGAACACCTCGCGCAAGCTGCCGCTGGCCACCAGTGCATAACCGAGCGCGTGGAAGGTGGTCGGGCTGACGAAACGCGACACGCGCAAGCCCAGCGCCGGGTCGCCGCTGGCCTGCACGGCGAGTGCCCACAGGCGCGTGGTACCGGACAGCGGATAGCGCGCATTGGGGTCGTCCATGAGCGTCGGGTCGAGCCCGGCCTGTTGGCACAAGGCAAGGCTGTCCAGCCCGAGCGCGTCGAGTTGTTTGCGCAAGGCGCGGGTCCAGCTGGCGAGGGAGGTCGGTTCCTTCATGCGGATTGGCGCGTCCGGTCAACAGGTTGGCGTTCTTGGCTAGCGCGGATCGAACCCCGGCAAGGCACGATGCATTCATCTTAGACCCGAGGATGGAAGCATGGACGGTACTTCTGCAAGCCCTGAACGACTGAATGCGGCGCAGCGCTCGGCACATATTCGCCAAGTGGTGTTGGCAAAAGGTGCGCAATTGCGTGAGCGCTACCCGATTCTTCAGCATCAGGATGCCCTTGGTGCGGGGATTCTGGCGTTCGCGCTGGCCGGGATGATCGGCTCGGCGGCGCTGTACATCACTGGCCATATGGCTTGGTGGGTGTGCCTGCTGCTCAATGCTTTTTTCGCCTCGCTGACCCATGAGCTGGAACACGACCTGATCCACAGCATGTACTTCCGCAAACAACGCGTGCCGCACAACCTGATGATGGGCCTGGTCTGGCTGGCGCGGCCGAGCACAATCAACCCGTGGATCCGTCGTCATCTGCACCTCAACCATCACAAGGTTTCCGGCACTGAGGCCGACATGGAAGAGCGCGCAATCACCAACGGCGAGCCGTGGGGATTTGCCCGTCTGCTGATGGTTGGCGATAACGTCATGTCGGCGTTTATCCGCCTGCTCCGCGCCAGGACCTGGGCACACAAGTGGAGCATCGGCAAACGCGTGCTCAAGGTCTACGCACCGCTGGCGCTGCTGCATTGGGGCGCGTGGTATGTGTTTCTCGGCTTTCACGCAGCCAATGGCATCGCGCATTTGCTCGGCTCGTCCATCGAATGGTCGGCCACCACGCTGTCGGTGATGCAGGTAATCGATATCGCCGCCGTGGTGATCATCGGCCCGAATGTGCTGCGCACTTTTTGCCTGCACTTCATCAGCTCGAACATGCATTACTACGGCGACGTCGAACCGGGCAATGTGCTGCAGCAATGCCAGGTGCTGAACCCTTGGTGGCTGTGGCCGTTGCAAGCGTTCTGCTTCAACTTCGGCAGCAGTCACGGGATTCATCACTTCGTGGTCAAGGAGCCGTTTTACGTTCGCCAGATGACCGTGCCGGTGGCGCACAAGGTGATGCGCGAGATGGGTGTGCGCTTCAATGACTTCGGCACGTTTGGCCGGGCGAACCGGTTTGTGCGCGGAGACGAGGAAGTGGTGTCCGGGGAGGCGGTGGAGGCCTGACAGATGCCCCTCACCCTAACCCTCTCCCAGGGGAGAGGGGACTGATCTAGCTGTTTATGCTGGATACATCGACCTGAAATTTCGAGCCGACCTCAGGTTGGAAAAGCATGAAGATCTGCTCCCTTTCCCCCTCTCCCTCAGGGAGAGGGCTGGGGTGAGGGGGGCTTTTGATCTTGGTTCAATCCGGCTGAAACGGCGAAGCACTGAGGATCACTCCGGTCTCTTCCACATACCGCTGCCAATGCCCGATCAGGTCAGTGAGTTTCTGCGGCTGACTCAACGCCAGATCATGAATCTCCCCTGGATCGCTCGCCAGATCATAAAGCTGCCAGGTCGCCGGCCCGACCGGTCCAGGAATCCACACGGCTTTCCACGACCCTTGACGAATCGCCCGGCGTCCGAACAATTCCCACCCTGTCACGGTGTGCTCGTCATGCACCTGCGCGGTCTCGCCGGACAGGAAGCCCAGCCATGATTTACCGCGCAGTGGCGCCACGGCTTTGCCTTTCCAATGTTTGCCCGGATGCCGCACGCCAGCCAGATCGAGAATGGTCGGGGTGATATCCATCACCGTGCCGAAACCATGGCTGATCTGCCCTTTGAGCGGCAGTTGCGGATAGTGCAGCAGCGCCGGCACGCGGATCCCGCCCTCGGTGGTGAAAGCCTTGAACAAGCGTGACGGCGCGGTTGCCACTTGCGCCCAGTTCGGCCCGTACCAGACGTAGGAATTGGCCCGGCCGATGTTGTCGAGGCTGTTGTCGTAATGCTGGTTGAGGTAGGTCATCAGCTCCGGGCCGAACTTGGGGAACGCTTCCAGCAGCGCGCCTTCGGCACCGTTGTCGGACATGAACAGGATGAAGGTGTTGTCGAGCTGTCCTTGCTGGCGCAGGTAATCGACGACCCGGCCGATGTTCCAGTCCATGCGCTCGACCATCGCCGCGTACACCTCCATGGCTCGTGCGGAAATCTGCTTTTGTTCATCGCTCAACGCGTCCCACTGCGCGCTGAGCTGAATCAGCGGGTGCGGTTCGACGTCTGCCTCGATCAGACCCAGCGCCTTGAGTTTTTCCAGGCGTTCGAGGCGCAGCACTTGCGGGCCGGCGTCATAACGGCCACGGTATTTCTCGACGATCTCGGCCGGTGCCTGCAGCGGCCAGTGCGGCGCGGAGAAGGGCAGGTAAGCGAAGAACGGCCGGGTCTGATCGCGCTCCTTGAGGTACTGCAGCAGCTTGTCGCCGAAGGCATCGGAGGAATAGAAATCCTTCGGCAACACGTCAACAAACTGATCGTCCTCGATGTACAGCGCCGGGGTGGATTTCAGCAGGCCCGGCGTTTGCTCATCGTAGGTCGGCTCGAAACCATAGTGGTTGGCAGCGCCCGGCAACAGTGAAAACGAGCGCTCGAAACCGCGCGCATGGGGCGCCAGTTCAGCCTTCAGACCCAAGTGCCATTTGCCGCTCATCAAGGTTTGATAGCCGGCCTCGCGCAGCAGCTCGGGCAGGGCGACGACGCGGTCATTCAGGTAGCCTTCGTAGCCAGGTTTGCCGATCAGTTCCGGGGTCAACGCTTCGGCCATGGTGCCAATACCGGCGATGTGGTGATCGGTGCCGGTCAGCAGCATCGAGCGCGTCGGCGAGCAGGTCGGTGCGGTGTGGAAATCGGTCAGGCGCAGGCCGTTCTCGGCCAGCGCATCGAGGTTCGGCGTAGCGATTTCGCCGCCGAACGCACCGATGTCGGAAAAGCCCAGGTCGTCGGCCAGAATCACTAGAAAGTTGGGACGTTGCGGCATCGCGAAACTCCTGTTCAGCAGGCAATGAACGTCAGCGGCAGATCGCGGATCTGCACCGGTGCGCTCGGTTGGTAATGGTCATCACTGGTCAGCTCGTGCAGCAGTTCTTCACGCAGCTGATGAAAGTCGTAACCGCTGCGTTGGCGCGGGTGCGGCAGGGCGATGTCGACCACTTGCTTGATCCGCCCCGGACGCGGCTCCATCACCACCACGCGGTCGGCCAGAAAAATCGCTTCCTCGACATCGTGGGTCACCAGAATCGTGGTGATCTGTGCCCGCTCGCGGATCGCCAGCAGCTCGTCCTGCATTTGCTGGCGGGTCAGTGCGTCGAGGGCGCCGAAGGGTTCGTCGAGCAACAGGATTCGCGGGCTGGCGACGAGGCCGCGCGCGATCGCCACGCGTTGCGCCATGCCGCCGGAGAGTTGATGCGGATAGGCCGCGGTGAAATCGCTGAGGCCGACCAGCTCGATGAAATCCTTGATGCGTTGTTGTTTCTGCGCTCCGCTCAGCGGTTCATTGACCAGACCCAGGCCGATGTTGTCGGCGACCGTCAGCCACGGAAACAGACGATGTTCCTGAAAGACGATACCGCGCTCGCCGCCGATGCCGCTGACGGCCTTGCCATCGACACTAATCTGTCCGCGAAACTCGGTGTCGAGGCCGACCAGCAAACGCAGCAAAGTGGATTTGCCGCAGCCGCTGGAGCCGACGATGGCGACGAATTCGCCCTCGGCAATGTCCAGGTTGAATTCGCGAATCGCCTCCAGTTCGAAACCGTTGACGGCGAAGGATTTGCCTACGTGGTTGAAGCTGACAATTGGTGCGTTCATGCGTGTCTCCAGCGGGTCGCGCGAATTTCCAGGCGTTGGCCGATCAGGTTGAGCAGGGCGCCGGTGAGGCCGACCAGCAGCATGCCGGCCATGATCAGGTCCATGCGCAACAACTGTTGTGCGCCGATCATCTGGCTGCCGATGCCGCCATTGGAAGGCATGAAATATTCAGCGCCGATGGTGCCGAGCCAGGCGTAGATCAGGCTCAATCGCAGCCCGGCGAAGATCCCCGGCGCAGCACCGGGCAGGACCAGTCGACGCAGGCGCTGGCCGAGGCCGAGGCGCAGCACTTGCGCGGCTTCGTTGAGTTGCGGCGAGAGGTTGGCGACGCTGCGCTGGGTGGCGATGAACAGCGGGAAGAAGGCGGCGAGAGCGACGAACACCCACTTGGCCAGTTCGCCGAGACCGAACCACGCGGTGAGCAGTGGCACCCAGGCGAAAATCGCGATCTGCCGCAGTGCGGCGAGTGTCGGGCCGAGCAGGCGTTCGCTGAGACGTGACAGGCCGAGCAGCAAGCCCAGGGCGAAACCGAGGCCGCCACCGATCAGCAAGCCGCCCAGGGTGCGGCTCAGGCTCAGCGCCATGCCGTTGACCAGCGTACCGTCGAGCAGTCCGTCCCATGTCGTGCTCAGCACAGCCGCAGGGCTGATCAGAATATTCGCGTCGACCCAGTGCTGATCATTGGCGTGTTGCCAGAGCGCCAACAAGCCCAGCGGCAACAGCCACGGTTGCAGGCGTTGCCAGCCCTGATAGCGCGGGCCGCGTGTGATGTGCGCGGTGGCCGGGTGCGGCCAGTGCACCAGTTTGCGGTCGAGCAGGCCGATGCCGCGATCCATGGCCACACCGATCACACCGATGACCACGATGCACACGAACACGATGTCGAGCATGAACAGCTGCCGCGCCCAGACCATCAGATAGCCGATGCCTTCGCTGGAGGCCAGCAGCTCGACCGCCAGCAACGAGGTCCAGCCGGCAGCGAGTGCCAGGCGCACGCCGGCCATGAACGCCGGCAGCGCAGCGGGAAGCACCAAGCGCCGAATCAGCAAGCGCGGCGGCAGGCGCAACACGGCGGCGGCTTCGCGCAGTTTCGGTTGTGCATCGCGCACACCAACCAGTGTGTGCAAGGTCACCGGGACCACAATGGCCTTGATCAGCACCACCAGTTTCAGCAGTTCGCCGATGCCGAAAAAAACCATGAACAGCGGAATCCACGCCAGCGTCGGCACCTGCGCCAATCCGGCGAATGTCGGAAAAACCAGGCGCTCCAGACGTCGACTGAAGCCCAGTGCGGCGCCAAGCACCGCGCCGGTCGAAACGCCTGCCAACAAGCCCCAGAACAACCGTTGCAGGCTGATCCACAAATGACTCCACAACTCGCCTTGGGCCAGTTCCACAGCGCTGCTCCACACCAGCGATGGCGCCGGCAGGATCTGCTCGCTCATCCACTGATTGCGCGCGGCCAGCCACCACAGGACGAACAGGCTGACGGGCAACAGCCAAGGCAGCAGGCGTTGATTCAGGCGGGGCCAGGTGCGACGGCTTTTCAGCGGCGGCGCGGCCAGCGGCAGGCTGAGCAGAGATTGACGGGCCATGGGTGACCTCCGTTGTCGGGTTGCATGGCGAACCGCTTTTCATGTGGCAGCGAGCCTGCTCGCGAATGGCTGTTTCAGGCAGCACTGATGTCGGCTGGCATTGCCTCTTCGCGAGCAGGCTCGCTCCCACACTGGGTTTCGTCATATATGAAACTGATCTAACAAACTTGCGTTAGATGCTATCGGGAGATAAGCGAATCCATTTAAGGCTTGCCTGCTTGCGCGCATCCAATGCATTCGAAGAATATTTTCGATGCTGTTAATGCATATCGCGCTGCAAGCCGCACACGCCCTCACTTAGGTCATATGGATATAAAAATGTGCATTTATAGTATTTAAGTGAAGGTATGCATCCAGCCTACTTTCGGCTCCTCAGCGATCAAGGAGCCGCACCCATGAACCTTCCCTTCAAACGAATCATCAGCCTGCTGGCCGCCCCGGCGCTTGCAGGCTTTCTTGCGCTTGGCGCCCAAGCCGAAGAACTCAAGGAAATCCGCATCGCCGTGCCCGACCTCAGCGCCGGCACTCAATACAGCGGCGGCGGCATTGTCGATGTGCTGCGCGATCAGCAGATCTTCGAAAAGGCCTTCGCCGAGCAGGGCATCAAGATCCAGTGGAGTTTCTTCAAGGGCGCCGGGCCGGTGATCAATGAGGCGTTTGCCAACGGCCAGGTTGATCTGGCCTATCTCGGCGATCTGGCCGCGATCATCGGCAAATCCAATGGTCTGGACACGCGCCTGCTCAGCGCTACGGCGCGTGGGGTCAAGCAATACCTCGGCGTGGTGCCCGGCTCGGGAATCAAGACCCTGCAGGATCTCAAGGGTAAACGCGTGGCGATCTTTCGCGGGACGGCGACGCAGCTGTCGTTCGATGCGGCGCTGGCCAGTCAGGGCCTGAGCGAGAAGGACGTGAAGGTCATCAATCTGGATTTCAACGCGGCGGTCTCGGCACTCGCGGCCAAGCAGATCGATGCCTCGTGGGGCAGCTCCGCGCTGAGTGCCTTGCAAGCCAAAGGCCTGGCGGAATTGCCGCTCAACACCAAGGACCTTGGCGGCGCTGGCAGCGTGCAGGCGGTGTTGCTGGGTAATGGCAAGTTTGTCGACGCCCATCCTGAGGTCATTGCGAAACTGCTCAAGGCGCAGCAGCAAGCGGTCGAGTGGCTGACGCAGGACAGCAACAAGGATGCGTATGTGCAGCTGGTATCAGGGCTGGCCAGTTATCCGCCGGTGATTCTGGCTCAGGATCTGAAGGATCAGAATCTCAGCGAGATTTTCCCGTCGACACTGGATCCGGTGTTCTTGAGCGGCCTGCAGGACAAGGTCGACCTGGCGGCGCAGCAGAAGCTGATCCGCAAGCCGTTCAAGGTCAGCGATTGGGTGGCGCCAGAGCTTTCTGCAGCCAGGCTTTAGATCTCCAGCGACTTTCCAGATCGTTTCCACGCTCCGCGTGGGAATGCAGCCGAGGACGCTCCGCGTCCTTTGTGACGCAGAGCGTCACGGGTTTCATTCCCACGCAGAGCGTGGGAACGATCGGCGTGTGCCACGAAGGTTTTTCAGACGGCGACGCTGACGTCCTGCCGATCCACCGCGACCAACGTCTCGATCATTGCCCTCGCCGCCGGCGACAACCGGAATCCGGTGCGGCTGACGATGCCGCAGCGGGCGTTCATGCTTTCGAGGTTCTGCGGCAGGTTGCGCCAGTGCAACAGCACCAGCGAACCCTTGGCGACATCCTCAATAAACGCCTCCTCCGTGCCGACGCCGATTGCATTGGATTGCAGCACCACTTTGACCAGTGCCGGAAAGTGCTCGGTCTCGATGGTCGGCGAGAAATCGATGCGCCCGCTGAGATTCGCCAGCAGCTTGCGAATGCCCGGCGGGATCAGGGTGGCGGCCAGCGGGTAGTCGAACATGTCGTTGGTCGACAGGCTTTCCTTGGCCAGCAACGGATGCCCCGGCCGGCAGAAAGATACCCCGCGCTTGGGCGTCAGCGGTTGCGTCTGGAAATTCGGATCGGACTCGAAATGACGGATGTCGGCGATGAAGAATTCGATCTCTTCGCGGCTCAGCGCGCGGCTCAGTTTTTCCCAGTTATCAACCTGAAAACAGGTGCGCACTTTCGGGTGCGCATTGATGAATTGCGCCACCGCGTCCGGCACCAGTTTCACCGCCGGCGCCGGCCCGCAACCAAAATGCACTTCGCCGGCGTCGAGCTTGGTCATTTGCGTCACTTCAGCGCTGAGCAACGCTGCGCCCTGCACCAGGCTCAAGGCGTGTTGCAGCACCACCTGGCCCTCGGGCGTGGGGCGCAGATCCTTGTTGCCGCGATCGACCAGCACGCAACCGAACTCCTGCTCCAGCCCCTGAATGCTGCGGCTGAACGCCGGTTGAGTGATGCCCATGGCGTCGGCCGCACGGACAAAACTGCGGTGTTCGTTGAGGGCGATGAAGTAGCGCAACTGGCGAAGATCCATATGCTTTTCTGGCATCCTAAAAATAGCTCGAAGGCATTTGCGACGAGGGTTGCTTGAGGTTTTAAATGCAAGCTCTTATTCCGTCAACGAAGCATGTGAATATCTATTAGATATAAATGGAATATAGATAGAGCGTTGTTTCGCTGCCGCCAAAACCGCAAACCGTCGATGAGGGTCTTCCCATGAGCAATGCTGCACTCGCCGTAAAACCCGTTTCTCACGCGCTGGAAATTCATCCAGTGGCCGGTCGTATCGGTGCCGAAATCCGCGGCGTGCACCTGTCCGGTGAGCTGGACGCCGCCACTGTCGAGGCCATCCAGCAAGCCTTGGTCGAATACAAAGTGCTGTTCTTCCGCGAGCAGACGCAGCTCGACGATCAGCGTCAGGAAGCCTTCGCCCATCTGCTTGGCGAACCGGTGGCACACCCGACCGTGCCATCGCGCGAAGGCACCCGTTACCTGCTCGAGCTGGACGGCGCCGAAGGTCAGCGCGCCAACTCCTGGCACACCGACGTGACTTTCGTCGACGCTTACCCGAAAGCCTCGATCCTGCGCTCGGTGGTCGCCCCGGCCTTCGGCGGCGATACGCTGTGGGCCAACACCGCAACGGCATACAGCGGCTTGCCGAGCGAGCTGCGTGAGCTCGCCGACAAACTGACCGCTGTGCACAGCAACGAGTACGACTACGCCGGTGCGAAGCCGGACGTCTCGGCAGAGAAGCTGGAGCGCTATCGCAAAGTCTTCACCTCGACTGTCTACGAAACCGAGCACCCGGTGGTGCGCGTGCACCCGATCAGCGGCGAGAAGAGCTTGCTGCTGGGGCATTTCGTCAAACGCATCAAAGGTTATTCACAGGCAGATTCGGCACACCTGTTCGGTTTGCTGCAGAGCCATGTGATCCGCCAGGAAAACACCGTGCGCTGGCGCTGGCAGGCTGGAGATGTGGCGATCTGGGACAACCGCTCGACGCAGCATTACGCGATTGATGATTACGGCACCCAGGATCGCGTGGTGCGCCGGGTGACGCTCAAGGGCGAGGTGCCAGTGGGGGTGAGTGGGCAGCGAAGTCAGACCATCAAAGGTCCGGATATCGTCGGCGTCTGATTGGCCTCTTCGCGAGCAGGCTCGCTCCCACATTGATCGTTCCCACGCTTTGCGTGGGAATGCCTCAACGGACGCTCTGCGTCCGGTTTTGGGACGCGGAGCGTCCCGGGCTGCGTTCCCACGCGGAGCGTGGGAATGATCATTTGATCACAGCTACCACACACCAATCTGAACAACCTTCTCGGTTTCCGGCTCACCATAACGAAACCGCTGCCCGCGCAAATCGATCTCCGGATGGCTGATCGTCGTCCGCCGCTTCAATCCACGCATCCACTCAAACAGATACCCCGCATGCTCCTCGCGCACCGCCGCGTACGCCGGATCCTCACCCAGATCATTCAGCTCCTGCGGATCATTCAACAGATCAAACAACTGCGGTCTAAACCCGTCGTACGCCAGGTATTTCCAGCGCTCGCTGCGGACCATGGTCATGCGGCACCGGTCGATCGGCTGGCCGAGGCGTTCCCGCGCCGGTGCCTGGAAGGCGTAGTCGTATTCGCTGATCGCATAGCGGCGCCAATCGGGATTTTCCCCGTGCAGCAGCGGGATCAAGGAACGCCCTTCCAGCCGGTGTTCCGCGCCCGCTAATCCCAACGCTTGAAGAAACGTCGGCAGCGCATCGATGGTTTCCGCGAGCCGCTCATCGACAGTGCCGCGAGTGACATCCGCCGCCGCCCGAGGGTCGCGCACGATCAACGGCACGCCCACCGCCTGCTCGAGCAAAAACTCCTTCTCACCGAGCCAATGATCGCCAAGGAAATCGCCGTGATCGCTGGTGAACACGATCAACGTGTCATCCCAACGCCCGTTGCTCTGCAGAAAATCGAACAGCCGCCCCAACTGATCATCCACTTGCTTGATCAGGCCCATGTAGGTCGGGATTACATTCAATCGTACTGAGTCGCGGGAGAAGTTGAGGCTTTCCTCATGCTGGCGAAAGGCAGTGTATACGGGGTGTTTGCTGGCTGCGGAGGGCGTCGCGCGGACCGCTTCGAGAATCGATTTCGTACTGTACAAGGCGTGGTACGGTTCCGGTACGATGTAGGGCCAATGCGGTTTGATGTACGAGAGGTGTAAACACCAGGATTTCTCGCCTTGCTCGGTGATGAAGTCGATGGCGCGATTTGTAGTGTAGACAGTCTCTGAGTGTTGCTCGGGAATTCGTGCTGGCAAATTCGCATGACGCATTTTCCAGCCGCTGAGGATTTCACCGTTCTCGCCTTCGGCGGCATTCGCCCAGTCGTGCCAGGGATTGCGCCCCTCGAAACCGTGTTCGCGCAGATAGTGGGTGTAGGGCGCGGATTCACGCTTGTCGTCGAATGAAGGATCGTCGGGGTAGATACCGTCGTGGCGCAGATACGGTTCGAAGCCGACCTCATTGAGCAACTCGGCTTGCGCGCTTTCCAGGTTGATCGCCAGACGCTGCAAGGCGTCGACATTGGCCGTCGCATGGGTCTTGCCGACCAGCGCGGTGCGGATGCCGTGAGGTCGCAGGTAATCGCCGATCGTCAATTCATCCAGCGGCAACGGCACCGCGTTCCAGGCCACTTGATGGCTGCTGACATAGCGCCCGGTGTAGGCCGACATCCGCGACGGGCCGCATATCGTGCCTTGGGTGTAGGCACGGCTGAAACGAACGCCTTCGGCGGCGAGGCGATCGATGTTCGGTGTGTGCAGATGCGGGTGGCCGTAGCAGGACAGGTAATCGCGGCGCAGTTGATCGCACATGATGTACAGCACGTTGCGCACGGGATTGGGAGGAGTGGGCATGGAGTTCACCGGTCAGTGGGACAGGTGAGGGTTTTCGCTGTCGGTGGGGGTTTTCGGCAAGTGCATTTGGGGAATGGTTTTTATGCAGCGATTGCATCAGCCTCTTCGCGAGCAGGCTCGCTCCCACATTGGAAATGCGTATTCCTGTGGGAGCGAGCCTGCTCGCGAAGGGGCCAGCTCAGACAGCAAAATTCTCCAGCGAACACACTTCCTGATCCTCCGCATCAACCACTTTGATCTGCTCAATCATCGCTTCGGCCAACGGTGACAACCGATACCCGGCGCGGCTGACGATGCCATAGCGGGTGTACAGCTCCTCCAGATCATCGGCCAGGCCTTCGATCTTCAAACAGACCAGCTCACCCTTGGCCAGATGCAGCGCATCGGAATACGCGCCGACAATTCCGATCGCCTCCGAGCGCAACACCACACTCAATAGACTCGAGCCGTTTTCGCATTCCACATTCGGGGTGAAATCCGGACGACCACTGAGGTCGACGATGACCTTGCGCAGGTTCGGCGGGCGGATGCTGACCGCCAGTGGATAATTCAACAATTGCTCGGCGGTGATGCGTGCGAACGCCGTCAGTGGATGCCCGGCGCGGCAGCAGAAATGCCATTTGCGTGCCCGCAAGCGGTAGGTCTGGTAATCCGGATCGGCCTCGAATTGCCGGGTATCAGCGACGAAGAATTCGAACTCTTCGCTGAGCAGGCGTTTGCTCAGGCTCTGCCAGTCATCGACTTGAAATTGCACCCGCGCTTTCGGGTAGCGGCCGATGAACGCGCCGATCGCGCGTGGGATCAATCCAGCGGCTGGCGCCGGCCCGCAGCCAAAGCGCAATTCCCCGGCCTCGAGGCCATTGAACTGGCTGATCTCATTGGCCATCTGCTGCGCACCGCTGACCAGTCGCCGCGCATGTTCGAGCAGCACATGGCCCTGTTTGGTCGGCGGCAATTCCTTGCGCCCACGGTCGACCAACTGGCAGCCGACGCTGTGTTCCAGTGCTTGGATGCTGCGGCTGAATGCCGACTGCGACAGGTTCACCGCCTGCGCGCCAGCGACGAAGCTGCGTTGCTCAACCAGAGCAATGAAGTGACGCAATTGGCGCAAGTCGATATGCATTTTTCACATAAAAAATATCCGGGAAATGCATTGGATATGCATTAGGTCGACTCCTTATAAAGGCAATCTCTTATGCAGTAAATATTTCTAAATCCATAAATAAATAACTGAAAAGAATATGCAGCACTGAAGATGTCTGTGTGTTTTTTGACCAGGAGCCGCGCCATGAGTCCGTTGAATCTCGCGTTACCCTCATCACCCCGACGGCTCAAACGCCTGCCTTTGGCGCTGTTGCTGGCAGGCAGCGCCAGCTGGACTCACGGCTATGCCGCCGAAGCCGAAACCCCTCCGCCCGTCCCCGCAGGCACAGCGGCGGCCAACGGTTCGCAGCTGGAAACCGTGACCGTCACCACGCGCCGCCGCGAAGAAAGTTCGCAAGACGTGCCGACGCCAATGAGCGTGGTCAGTGGGCAGAATCTGGAGACGCAACGGGTTTACCGGATTCAGGACTTGCAGCAACTGGTGCCCAGCGTCAACGTCGCTTACATGCATGCGCGCCAGTCCAGCGTGTCGATCCGTGGCCTCGGTAACAACCCGGCCAGCGATGGCCTGGAAGGCAGCGTTGGCCTGTACATCGACAACGTTTATCTGGGCCGTCCGGGGATGGCGGTGTTCGATCTGATGGACATCGAGCAGCTCGAAGTCTTGCGCGGTCCGCAAGGCACGCTGTTCGGCAAGAACACCACCGCCGGGGTTATCAACATCAGCACCCGCGCGCCCAGTTTCACGCCTGAACGCAGCATCGAAACCTCGGTCGGCGAGGATGGGTACTTCCAGACCAAGGGTACGATTTCCGGACCGCTCAACGACCAACTGGCCGGGCGCTTCTCGGCGTATCGCACGCGCAGTGACGGCGACATCAAGAACGAATACGACGGCCACGACCTCAACGGCGGCTCCCGCGAGGGCTTCCGCGCGCAGCTGTTGTTCAAGCCCAATGAAAATTTCAATCTGCGCTGGATCGGCGATTACAACGAAGAAGATTCCAGCGCCGGCACTCGCGTGTTGTACAACACCGGGCCGACCATCAACGGCGTCAACCTGTATGAATCGCGGGCCAGTGCAGCCGGGGCAACGCTGGTCAACGGCCGGCATCGCAAGGTCAATCTCGATAACGACCAGCACGTCACCGTGCATCAGGGCGGCACTTCAGTGGAAGCCAACTGGACGTTGCCGAGCGACTTCACCCTGACGTCGGTCAGCTCTTATCGTTTCTGGAATTTCACCCCGCGCAACGACGATGGCCTCAACGTGCCGGCCAGTTACAACGCCGGCGTGTCGGTGGAAGACAAACAGTATTCGCAGGAATTTCGCCTGGCCTCGCCCAAGGGTGAGTTCTTCGATTATGTGGTCGGCGCCTACTATTTCGGCTCGGATCTGGACAACAAATCCTTCTCCTATTACGGCCCGCAGGCCGACATCTGGAATGGCACACCGGCGGGCAGCCTGGCCAACGTCACCAGCGTCGGCAACGGCCATATCCAGACCGACAGTTTCGCCCTGTTTGCCCAAGGCACCTGGCACCTGAGCGAACGTCTCGATTTCACCGCCGGGGTGCGTGGCACCTACGAAGAGAAAAACGCCTCGGTCGGCCGCAACGCGCCGCTTGGCGGTGTGGCGGTGGCGGGTGCGGCAGCCAATGCGCGTCGCGGCCGTGCCGGCGTCTACGATTCCGGTGACTTGAATCAGTACAGCTCCAGCCCCTCGGGACTGCTCAACCTGAGCTATCGCATCACCGATGATGTGCTCGGTTACGCCACGCTGTCCCACGGCGAGAAATCCGGCGGGGTCAACCTCGCGGTCGGTTCTGCGCCCACCGCGGGTGCCGACTCGCTATTGATCGGCACCGAGCGTGCGAACAACGCCGAACTCGGTTTCAAAAGCACCCTGTGGGATCACCGCCTGCAACTCAACGCCAACGTGTTCTGGACCCAGGTCAACGCCTACCAGACCAACGCCTATGACGCCGCCAACCGTGTGCAATACCTGACCAACGCCGGCTCGGTGCGCTCGCGCGGCATCGAGTTCGAAAGCACCGTGGTGCCGCTGCGTGGCCTGACCCTGAATTTCAACGGCTCCTATAACGACGTCAGCTACCTCTCCTACAAAGATGCACCGTGCCCGCCGGAAGTCAGCCAGGCCCCGGGTGCACCGGCCTCCTGCGATCTCAGCGGCCATCAAGTGGTCGGCGCGTCGAAATGGATCGGCAACGCCAACGGCGAATACAAATGGAATCTGGATAACGGCTTCGAACCCTACGTCACCGGCAGCTATGCGTTCCGCTCCAAAGCGGTGGGCACGGTCGAGGATTCCGACTACGGGCAGATCCCCAGTTACGCGGTGGTCAACCTATCCACTGGCTTGCGCGGTGATTTCAATCAGGGCCAGTGGGACGTCTCGCTGTGGCTGAAAAACGCCTTCGACAAAACTTATTACACGACTCTGTGGACCGGCGGCAACGGCGGCTATGAAGGCCTGCTCGGCACCCCGCGAACCCTCGGCGTTACCGGTCGCTACGACTTTTAATTGAGCTTTCAAGGCGCTGACCTGGACATGGCCGTTCAACCAATCCTCAGCGGCGCCGGCAAGCAGACGCAGCTGATCGACAGCGACGGCGGCAATCGCGCCTAACGTCGGCATTCAGCGAACCAAAACCAGCCTTTTAAGGCGTTAACGGATGCCGTATCCGAATACTTTTCATGCCGCAAAAGCATGGGGTTTATAGCAGATCGCTGCAGCCCTTGTGGTGCGCGGCTTCGGTGAAAACGGGCGATTTGCATATTCCTTGAAGGCCTATGCATAACGTCAAAGATTACTTTCGGTGATAAGCGTGCAAGCCCAATGATTACCCCCATCGACTACGCCGTGGGGGCTTCAAGAATGACGGGTCGATCGCTTTGGCTCGTAGAACGAAAGAGACCGCAGGGAGTTGAACAATGGGCAATGTCCAGACCGCCGCCAGCGCAGGGGAATTGCTGTGGTGGCACACGCCGAGTGGCGAACTGGTCGATCTTGGCCGGCCGCACCGGGTGCCGTTGGGGCAGTTGCGTTTGCAGCGTGCACCCAAGGGGATTTTGAGTCGGCGCGAAACCCTTCTGCTCGGTGTGCTCGCGTTGATCGTGCACGGTGCAGTGATTTATTGGGTCAGCCAGAAACCGACGCCGGTGCTGCCGGTGGTACCGCCGGAAATTCCGCCGATGACCATCGAGTTTTCACGCCCGGCTCCGCCCGCGCCGCCGGTTGTTGCGCCGCCACCACCGGCGCACGTGGTCGAGCCACCACCGCCAGTGGAGGACGAGTTGGCGGTGAAACCGCCGCCGCCCAAGCCGATCGCCAAACCCAAACCGGTGGTGAAACTGCCGCCCAAACCCGCGCCGAAGCCGGTAGAGCAGCCGCCAGCGCCAACGAAACCGGCAGCCCCGGTCGCAGCGCCAGCGCCCCCCGCGCCACCGGCACCTGCGCCCGTTACCCCGGCTTCAGCCAATGCGGCATACCTGAAAAACCCGGCGCCGGAATATCCGTCGCTGGCCCAGCGGCGCGGTTGGGAAGGCACGGTGTTGTTACGGGTGCATGTGTTGGCCAGTGGCAAACCGGGGGAGATTCAGATAGCCAAAAGCAGCGGCCGGCAGCAGCTCGACGATGCGGCGCTGAATGCCGTCAAGCGCTGGAGTTTCGTCCCGGCCAAGCAGGGTGATGTCGCCCAGGACGGCTGGGTCAGCGTGCCTATCGATTTCAAGATTCATTAAACCGAAACCAAATTCGCGCGAAATGTTTACACGAGGGAACACATCATGACGTTACTGGCATCTCCACTGGAATCCATCGAAAGCGCGGTGATCTGGCTGCTGGTGGTTTTTTCCGTCGCCACTTGGGGCCTGGCGTTGCTGAAGGCTGTGCAGTTCGGTCGTTTGAAAGCGCAGGATCGGCGCTTTCATAAACGTTTCTGGGCGGCGTCGAGCCTGGATGCCGCCGCCGAGTTGAGCGAAACCCAGCCCGGCGCCGCAGCGCGAGTGGCGCAGGCCGGTTATGCGGCGATCCAGGTGGGCGAGGCGCCGCAGGCAAATGACCTGAGCCAGGCGATCAACCATCAGGATCGCCTCGAACGCGCCTTGCGCCAGCAGATCGTGCGCGAGCGGCGTTCGCTGGAAACCGGTCTGGCGGTTGTCGCGAGTATCGGCAGCACCTCGCCGTTCATTGGTCTGTTTGGCACGGTGTGGGGAATCATGGAGGCCTTGAAAGGCATCAGCGCCGCCGGTTCGGCGAGCCTGGAAACGGTGGCCGGGCCGATCGGTGCGGCACTGGTCGCGACTGGCGTGGGGATCGCCGTCGCGGTGCCGGCGGTGCTGGTTTACAACTACTTTCTGCGTCGTCTGAAATTGACCGCGGCGGATCTCGATGACTTCGCCCACGACTTCTACAGCCTGGCGCAGAAGAGCGCGTTCCGCGTGCTGATCCACCCGACCGCACACAAGGTGGCAACGTCGGGCAACGCGGCAAAAGTGAAGGAGGCGTCCTGATATGGCTTTCTCCACGCAAGACACGGATGAGGTGCTCAGCGAAATCAACGTGACGCCGCTGGTAGACGTGATGCTGGTGCTGCTGGTGGTGTTTATCGTCACCGCGCCGCTGCTGACCAACGCGATCCCGATCAACCTGCCGAAGACCGAAGCGGTGGCACCGGTCGAGCAGAAGGATCCGCTGGTGGTGAGCATCGACGGCGCCGGCAAGCTGTTTATCAACAAGGACCAGATTCAGCCCGACTTGCTGGAATTCAACCTCAAGTCGGCCAAGGCCAAGGACCCGGAAGTGCGCGTGCAATTGCAGGCCGATGACGGGGTGAACTACGGCGAAGTGGCGCGAGCCATGGCTTCGATCGAACGGGCGGGGATTACCAAGTTGTCGGTGATTACTGCGCGGTGACAGGTTTTTGCTTTTCCGGGGCCGTCTCCTTGGCAGGGTGCGGCCCTTTTTTTATCCCGCGTTATTGCCACAACACACTCACCCTGTGGGAGCGCCTCATATGCATTATGGGTATTAATAAATAGCTTCTTATTCCTTAACGAATATAACTCCCATCCCTATACTCGACCCGGAACAGACACGCCGCAGGAGAGCTTCCCCATGCGCAACGAATCAATCCGCTACCTGATTGTGCCGGGCTGGCAAGGATCGCCAGAAGATCATTGGCAAAGCCACTGGCAGAACAGCCTGCCGAACAGCGCGCGGGTCGAGCAGGCCGATTGGCTGACGCCGCGCCGTGAGGACTGGGTCGCCGCGCTGGCCGAAGCGATTGCCGCCGACAGCACGCCGGTCATTCTCATCGCTCACAGCCTCGGTTGCATCACCGTTGCTCACTGGGCGGCGACTGCGCCGTTGCAGTACCTGCGTCAGGTGCGCGGGGCGTTGCTGGTCGCGCCGGCCGATGTCGAGCGTCCTGCCTGCGCGCCAGCGCTGCGCAACTTCGCACCGATTCCGACGGACCTGTTGCCATTCCCCAGTCAGGTCGTCAGCTCCGACAACGACGCCGCCGTCAGTGCGCCGCGCGCATTGGAACTGGCGCGCAACTGGGGCGCGGAGGCGGGGATTCTCGCCGGGGCCGGGCACATCAACGTCAAGTCCGGGCATCAGCGTTGGGAGCAGGGATTTGCCTATCTCTATCGCCTGCAAAACCGTCTGGAACATCACGCCCGCCGTCGCGCCTGACCTTACTATTCAACGCCCCCGTCGGCTGGCGGTTTTGGGCGGGAGCCTGCCATGAGTCTCGAAACCTTCGGTCAGCCCTTGTTGACCTTTCCCGATGCGGAAAAAAGCCCCCTGAGCATTCGCGCCAAGGCGTTGGTGTTCGTCGACCCACGCTCGCGGCAATTGCGCGAGGAGTTGGAGCAGTTGGCTCCACGTGCGATTTCAGTGTTGATTCGCGGTGAGACTGGCACCGGTAAAGAGCTGCTCGCCCGGCATATCCACCGCGCCAGTGATCGCAGCGGGCTGTTCGTTTCGGTGAACTGCGGCGCGATCAGCCCGACCTACGCCGACGCCGAACTGTTCGGCTACGCCGCCGGCAGCTACAGCGGTTCGGCCAGCAGCCGCGCCGGCTGGTTCGGTTCGGCCAACGGCGGCACCTTGTACCTGGATGAAATCGGCGATCTGCCGCTGCCCATCCAGATCAAGTTGCTCGCGGCATTGGAAAACCACGAAGTCACCCGCGTCGGTGCGCATCAGCCGAGCCCGGTGGATGTGCGCCTGGTTGCGGCGACCAGCATCGATCTGGCCCAGGCCGTGGACGCCGGAAAATTCCACGAGCGGCTCTATCACTACCTCAGCGAGGGTCATCTGGAGCTGCCGGCGTTGCGCGCGCGCACCGGCGATATCCTCTCCCTCGCGGAGTATTTCCTCGGCATCTACAGCCAGCGTCTTGATCTGCCCGTGCCGCTGATCAGCGAAGCCGCTCAGCATGTACTCGAACAACACAGCTGGCCGGGCAACACTCGCGAACTGGAAAACGTCATCCACTTTGCCCTGCTGGTCAGCACCGGCGACGAAATCCTGCCGGAACATCTGAACCTGCCTGACGCGTCTGCGCCGCAGGTTCAGATCGAACGTCTGGTCAGGCAGACCCATATAGGTGGTAGCAGTGCAGAGCGTAAGGCCTTGAAAGACTGGCTGATTCGCTTGAGCGAGGCGGTGTGAGCGTTTTCTTCAACATGAACAAAATGGAATATGAAGCTGAATAAACGTTATTGTCCGGGAATAAAAAATCCGGGTATTGTCCGCCTCACGCCAGCGATATCACTTCACTGGCACACGTATTAAATGCCGTCGTCGATGACGACCGTGATTTTCGATAAGGACACTGCATGAAAAAGGTTCTGTTGTTTACCGCATTGGCGGCTGCTCTGACGGCTTCTTTCGCCAACGCCGGCGAGAAACTGGTAGTTGCCGCAACGCCGGTGCCCCACGCTGAAATCCTTGAGCTGATCAAACCGACCCTGGCCAAAGAGGGCGTGGATCTGGAAATCAAGGTTTTCACCGACTATGTGCAACCGAACGTACAGGTCGGCGAGAAGCGTCTGGACGCCAACTACTTCCAGACCCTGCCGTACCTGAACAGCTTCAACCAAGGCAAATACAAGGACGACAAATCCAAGTATCTGGTGACCGTGCAGGGCGTGCACGTTGAACCGTTCGGTGGCTACTCGAGCAAGTACAAGACCCTGGCTGAACTGCCGGACGGCGCAACCATCGCCATCCCCAACGAAGGCAGCAACAGCGGCCGCGCCCTGATCCTGCTGCAAAAGGCCGGCCTGATCGAACTGAAAGATCCTAAAAACGCTCTGGCAACGCCGAAAGACATCGCCAAGAACCCGCATAACTTCAAGTTCAAGGAACTGGAATCGGCCCTGCTGCCGCGCGTGCTGAAGGAAGTTGATCTGGACATGATCAACACCAACTACGCGCTGGAAGCCAAGCTGAACCCGCAGAAAGATGCGCTGGTGATCGAAGGCGCTGACTCGCCATACGTGAATTTCCTGGTTGCCCGTGAGGACAACAAGAACAGCGACGCGATCCAGAAACTGGCCAAGGCCCTGACCAGCCCGGAAGTCAAAGCGTTCATCGAGAAGAAGTACAGCGGCGCGGTGTTGCCGGCGTTCTGATCTGACGCTTGAGTAAATCCGTTTCAGACGTGAAAACGCCGATGGCCAGTGATGGTCATCGGCGTTTTTGTGCGTGCGTTTCAAGCCGTTGAAAAGATCGTTCCCACGCTCTGCGTGGGAATGCCTCATCGGACGCTCCGCGTTCGGCTCTTAATGGGACGCGGAGCGTCCCGGGCTGCATTCCTTTGCTGCGCGTGGGAACGATCAAAGGCTCAGGCCACCTGCGTCTTCAACGCCCGGCGCAACGCCCTGAGCAATTTCACGATGTCCTGCGGATCCAGCCGCTGCGGCACTTTTACGTCCATTTTGTTCTTCCTTGTGGTGAATGGGCCGGAGAGTCTGGCCAAAAGCTGTGGTTCCTTGGAGGTCTTTCCTGAAAAAAAGATCCGTCCTACAGCGCAAAGAAAAATAGCCGTCTTATTCCTTCCCGGCAAACCCACAGGATAGTTTTTTGGGTGATATCAATATGCTTTAAAGGTATTTAAATTATGGTTTTTATACCTATAAAGTCAGTGCCTGCCGGACGGCCATCCGCCGTCCATGGATTGCATCATCGCCGCTTACCAAGCAGCGTCAGGACGCTTCATGACTTTCGACTACGCCTTTATCCTCAGCACTCTGCCGGCTTTTCTCAAAGCCGTCGGCGTGACTCTGCAGGTCGGTTTGATTGCGATCGCCACTTCGCTGCTGGTGGCGCTGCTCAACGCGACGATTCTGGTGTTTCGCACGCCATACCTGCAGAAAATGGTCGGCCTCTACGTAGAGCTGGCGCGCAACACGCCGTTGCTGATTCAGCTGTTCTTCGTCTACTTCGCGTTGCCGGCAGTGGGGATCCGGGTTTCCGGTTTCACTGCGGCAATCATCACCATGACTTTTCTCGGCGGCGCCTACCTCACCGAAGTGCTGCGCGCCGGCGTCGATGCGGTGCCCCAGGCACAACTGGAATCCGGGCGGTCGATTGGCCTGTCCCACGGCCAGTTGCTGCGCTATGTGATCCTGCCGCAGGCGGGGATTCTCAGCCTGCCGTCACTGTTCGCCAATTTCATTTTCCTGCTCAAGGAAACCACCGTGGTCTCGGCGGTAGCGGTGCCGGAAATCCTCTACACCACCAAGAGCTATATCGCGCTCTACTACAAAACCTACGAAATGCTCGCCGTGCTGACGCTGATCTGCGTGTTGCTGTTCTTGCCGCTGTCGCTGTTGCTCAGCCGTCTGGAAAGGAGGCTCCAGCATGGCCAGTTCGGGTCTTGAACTGCTCTGGGTGTCGTTGCCGCAACTGGCAAAAGGCGCCGGGCAAACCCTGTCGATCTCGTTTCTGAGCATCGCCATCAGCACGATCGGCGGCGTGTTCTACGGTGTGTTGCGCACGTTGAACGTCACGTGGCTGAACGTGATTCTGCGCATCTATCTGGAGCTGTTCCGGGCAATTCCGGTGCTGGTCTGGTTGTATCTGCTGTTCTTCGGTCTGCCGATTTTCTTCGGTCTGAGCCTGCCGAGCTTCTGGTGCGCGGTGCTGGTGCTGTCGCTGTGGGGCGCCAGCGAAGTTGGCGAGGTAGCGCGCGGTGCGCTGCATTCGTTGCCGCGCGGACAGCGTGAAGCGGGGCTGTCGATCGGCCTCAATGCGGCCCAACTCTATGGCTACGTGCTGCTGCCGCAAGCGCTCAAGCGCATGACGCCGCCGACCATCAATGTTTATACGCGGATCATCAAGACCAGTTCCCTGGCGGTACTGATCGGCGTCGTAGATGTGATCAAGGTCGGTCAGCAGATCATCGAGCGCACCTACGAATCGGTACTGATTTACGGTGCGCTGTTCCTGTTTTTCTTTTTCATCTGCTACCCGCTTTCGGCCGCTTCGCGCGTGCTGGAGCGGCGCTGGACGCAAGCATGAGCGCACTGATCAAGTTTCACGGGTTCAACAAATTCTATGGCGCGCAGCAGGTGCTCGACGGCATTGACCTGCAAGTGCAGAGCGGCGAAGTACTCGTCATTCTTGGTCCCAGCGGTTGCGGCAAAAGTACTTTGCTGCGGTGCCTCAATGGTCTGGAAGAGGCCCACAGCGGCAGCCTGAAATTCCTCGACCGAGAGCTGTTGGACAAGGCCACTGACTGGCGCGAAATTCGCCAGCAGATCGGCATGGTGTTCCAGAGTTATCACCTTTTCCCGCATATGAGCGTGCTCGACAATCTGCTGCTCGGCCCGCTCAAGGTGCAGAAGCGTCAGCGCCGCGAAGCGCAACAGCAGGCTGAAGCCCTGCTTGAGCGTGTTGGCCTGCTGGACAAGCGCGATGCTTTCCCGCGTCAGCTCTCCGGCGGCCAGCAGCAACGCATCGCCATTGTTCGCTCGCTGTGCATGAATCCACGGGTCATGCTCTTCGACGAAGTCACCGCCGCCCTCGACCCGGAAATGGTCAAGGAAGTGCTGCAAGTCATTCAGGGTCTGGCTCGCGAAGGCATGACCCTGCTGATCGTCACTCACGAAATGGCCTTCGCCCGCGCGGTGGCCGACCGCATCGTGTTCATGGATGCCGGGCGCATCCTCGAACAATCCCCACCCGAGATTTTCTTTACGAACCCGCAAACCGCACGCGCGCAGCAGTTTCTGGAGAAGTTCTCCTTCGTTGCCACATCGCCAGAAACGAATCCGAAAAAGGAACTGGAACTGCTATGAAAACTGCCGCTTTGTTACTGCCCCTGCTCAGCCTCGCCTTGCTTGCCGGTTGCGGTAAGACCGAAGAGCCACCAAAGCCGAAAGTCGCCAGCGAAAGCGCCGCGCCGGCCGGTTATCTGGACAAGATCAAGGCCCGCGACAAATTGATCGTTGGTGTATTTATCGACAAGCCCCCGTTCGGTTTCGTCGATGAGGCCGGGCGTTACGTCGGCTTCGACACCGACATTGGCCGGCGCTTCGCCAAAGATCTGCTCGGCGACGAAAACAAGGTCGAGTTCGTCGCCGTCGAGCCGGCCAGTCGCATTCCATTTTTGCAGAGCGACAAGGTCGACCTGATCCTCGCCAACATGACCGTCACCCCGGAACGCAAGGAAGCGGTGGAATTCACCAACCCTAACCTCAAGGTGGCCGTGCAGGCGCTGGTGCCGCAGGGCAGTTCAGTGAAAAAACTGGATGATCTGGCGACGCGCACCACGATTGTCACCACCGGCACCACCGCGGATATCTGGCTGACCAAAAACCACCCGGACTGGAAACTGCTCAAGTTCGAGAAAAACTCCGAGTCGCTGCAAGCCCTGGCCAATGGTCGTGGCGATGCTTACGCGCAGGACAATCTGGTGCTGTTCAGCTGGGCCAAGCAGAACCCGGGCTATCGCGTGCTTGAGGAAAAGCTCGGAGCCGAGGCGCCGATTGCGCCGGCAGTGAAAAAGGGCAATCTCGAGTTGCGTGATTGGGTCAACAGCGAATTGGCCAAATTGGGTGAGGAGAAGTACCTGCTCAAGCTATATGACCAATATGTGCGCAAAGAACTGAGTGATGACACCCGGCCCGAGAGTGTGATTGTTGAAGGGGGCAAGTGGCAGGGGTGATTGCCTGTTGATCGTTCCCACGCTCTGCGTGGGAATGCCTCCAGGGACGCTCCGCGTCCAGTGACGCAGAGCGTCACGGGCTGCATTCCCACGCAGAGCGTGGGAACGATCGAATGGGCTAGTCTGGCCAATGCCACGCCGGCTCATCCAGCACCCGCTGCCCGACAATCCCGGTCTGGCCCAGCGTCTTCTCCAGCACGATGCAATTGCATTCCGGGTCTTCCTGCAACGCCGAGATCAGTCGCCGTGCATGTGACACCACCCACACCTGACACTGCTCCGAAGCGCGAATGATCAGCCGCGCCAGCGCCGGCAGCAGGTCCGGGTGCAGGCTGGTTTCCGGTTCGTTGAGCACCATTAGTGTCGGCGGTCGCGGTGTCAGCAACGCCGCAACCAGCAGCAGATAGCGCAAGGTTCCGTCTGACAATTCCGCCGCCGACAATGGCCGCAACAAGCCTTCCTGATAAAACTCGATAGCGAAGCGTCCACCGGCCAACAGCGCGATTTTCAGTCGCGCGCCGGGAAACGCATCGCTGATCGCCGCTGTTAACGCCTGCGGATCGCCAATCTCGATAATCGTCTGCAAGGCCGCCGCCAGATCGCGGCCGTCGTGGTGCAGCACGGGCGTGCGAGTGCCCAGTTGCGGCTGACGCACCGGCGCGTCGGCATCGCTGCGAAAGTGATCATAAAAGCGCCAGCGGCGGATGAATTCGCGCATCTGGAATACTTCCGGCGAGCTGCGCAGATTGCCGACCTGATCGAACAGGCTGTCGAAGTTCGGCGTGTGTTGCGCCAGTACATCCCAGGCGCGACCTTCGCGGGCGCGGATCATCGGGCCGTTGCGGTCGACCAGCAGGCTCGCCGGGCGAAACACCGGGCCGGCCCAGATGCATTCCCGCTTGATCTCCGGGTCGAGGGCAAAGCATGAAGTGCTTGGCTCCGGCAGGCCCAGGCCGATGGCGTAGCTGAAATCCTCGCCGGCGAATCCCAGTCGCAAGCGCTTGGCGCCGTGGCGCACCGTCGGCTCGATGGCCACTTCACCGTTGCGCATGCGTCGACTGATGGTTTCCGGTCCGGCCCAGAACGTCGAGTCCAGCCCGCCTTCACGCGCCAGCGCATTGACCACGCCGCCCTGGGCGGTTTCCGCCAGCAGGCGCAAGGCGCGGTAGAGGTTGGACTTGCCGCTGCCGTTGGGCCCGGTAATCAGGTTCAGGCGCCCGAGCGGAATCACCAATTTGTTGATTGAGCGGTAATTGGCCACCGCCAGGGTGTTGAGCATGAAATCCTTCTCCGGGTCACTGCGATACGCGGGCAGCATACCTTTAATGAGATAAATCTGGTGTTGGCGCCCGCAACCGTGGAACCCTGTTCTAAGCTCTGAAGTCGTATCGTCTCGACAGCAGCATTTAAGGCCAAGGAGTGTGCATGGCGGGTCCCGGATTGAAAGTGCTGATGGCCGTGAGCGCCATGGCGTTGCTCACCGCATGCGGCGACAAGAAACCTGCTCAGGAATACTTGCCACGGGTCTTTGTGCAAGAGGTCGAACCGGCCAACTACGCCGCCGCGGTGACCCTCACCGGTGATGTGCAGGCGCGGGTGCAGACCCAGTTGTCATTCCGCGTCGGCGGCAAGATCATCCAGCGCATGGTCGATGTCGGCGACCGCGTCACGGCCAAGCAGGTGCTGGCCAAACTCGATCCGAAAGATCTGCAGACCAACGTCGATTCCGCTCAGGCCCAGGTCGTCGCCGAACAGGCCCGCGTGAAGCAAGCGGCAGCCGCTTTCGTGCGTCAGCAAAAACTCCTGCCCAAGGGCTACACCAGCCAGAGCGAATACGATTCGGCACAAGCCGCGCTGCGCAGCAGCCAGAGCGCATTGAGCGCGGCGCAGGCGCAACTGGCCAACGCCAAGGACCAGCTCAGCTACACCGCACTGATCGCCGATGCACCCGGGGTGATCACCGAGCGCCAGGCCGAAGTCGGCCAGGTAGTGCAGGCCACCGCGCCGATTTTCAGCCTCGCCCGCGATGGCGACCGCGACGCGGTGTTCAATGTCTACGAATCGCTGCTGGCCGAGCGTCCGTCCGATCGCTCGATCGTGGTCAGCCTGCTCGACAACCCCGAGATCAAAACCACCGGCACCGTGCGTGAGATCACGCCGTCGGTGTCGGCGCAATCGGGCACCGTGCAGGTCAAGGTCAGCCTCGACAAGCTGCCGCCGGGCATGCAGCTCGGTTCAGTAGTGAGCGCCACCGCCAAAGGCACCGGTAAATCGGCGGTGGAACTGCCCTGGTCGGCGCTGACGAAAAACATCAGCGACCCGGCGGTATGGCTGGTCGATGACAAGGGTGAAGCGCAACTGCACACGGTCACGGTCGGCCGTTACCTGACCGGCAAAGTGATCATCAGCGAAGGCCTCAAGGGCGGTGAGAAAGTCATTGTCGCCGGCGGCCAGTTGCTGCACCCCGGCATGAAAGTCGAGATTGCCGAAAACACCTACAAGGATCTGCAACCGGGAGCGCAGCCATGAAGCGCCTCGGCCTGTTGTGCATGGCGTTGCTGCTGGGCGCCTGCTCGGAAAAGGAAACCCCGCCGGAACCGGTACGTCCGGTGCTGTCGGTCACGGTCAAAGCGCTCAACGAAGAAAGCCTCGGACGCTTTGCCGGGAGCATTCAGGCGCGTTACGAGAGCAACACCGGTTTCCGCGTCGGTGGACGCATCGCCAGTCGCAACGTCGATGTCGGCGCCGAGGTGCAGAAGGGCACCTTGCTCGCCACCCTTGATCCGTCCGATCAGCAGAACCAGTTGCGCTCGGCCCAGGGCGATCTGGCGCGGATCCAGGCGCAGCTGATCAACGCCCAGGCCAACGCACGTCGTCAGCAAGCGCTGTTTGATCGCGGCGTCGGTGCGCAGGCGCAACTGGACGTCGCCAACACCGATCTGAAAACCACTCAGGCCTCGCTTGATCAGGCGCGCGCGGCGGTCAGCCAGAGCAAGGATCAACTGAGCTACACCGAGCTGCGCTCCGATCACAAAGCCGTGGTCACCGCGTGGAACGCCGAAGCCGGGCAAGTGGTGACCGCTGGGCAACAAGTGGTGACGCTGGCGCAACCGGACATCAAGGAAGCGGTGATCGATCTGCCCGATACGCTGGTCGATCAGTTGCCCAGCGACGTGGTGTTCTCGGTGGCTGCGCAACTCGACCCGAGCATCAACACCACGGCGATCATTCGCGAGATCGAACCCCAGGCGCAAAGCGCCACACGCACCCGCCGCGCGCGCCTGACCCTGTCGGATACGCCGGACGGTTTCCGCCTCGGCACCGCGATCAGCGTGACCCTCAGCTCGGCGATCAAGCCGCGCATCGAGCTGCCGCTGACGGCGTTGCAGGAAGCCGACGGTAAAACCCGCATCTGGGTGATCGACACGCAGAACAAAACCGTCAACCCGCGCGACGTCAGCGTAGTCAGCCGTGGCGACAACAGTGTGGTGCTGGCCGGTGGCGTGCAGAATGGCGAGCGCGTGGTCAGCGCCGGCGTCAACAGTCTCAAACCCGGACAATCGGTAAAACTTGACGAGGACAGTCAATGAAAGGCTCTTTCAACCTCTCCGAATGGGCCCTCAAGCACCAGTCTTTCGTGTGGTACCTGATGTTCGTCGGGCTGCTGATGGGGGTGTTCTCGTACTTCAATCTCGGCCGCGAAGAAGACCCGTCCTTCACCATCAAGACCATGGTGATCCAGACCAAATGGCCCGGCGCGACCCAGGAAGAAACCCTCAAGCAGGTCACCGACCGCATCGAGAAAAAACTCGAAGAGCTCGATTCTCTCGACTATGTGAAAAGCTACACCCGCCCCGGCGAATCGACGGTGTACGTGTACCTGCGCGACACCACCAGCGCTGAGGACATTCCGCAAATCTGGTACCAAGTGCGCAAGAAGATCGACGATATTCGCGGCCAGTTTCCCCAGGGCATTCAGGGGCCGGGGTTCAACGATGAGTTCGGTGACGTGTACGGCTCGGTCTACGCCTTCACCGCCGATGGCCTGACCATGCGCCAGTTGCGCGATTACGTGGAACAGGCGCGCGCAGAAATACGCAGCGTGCCGGGGCTGGGCAAGATCGAAATGGTCGGCCAGCAGGACGAAACGATTTACCTGAACTTCTCCACGCGCAAACTCGCCGCACTGGGTATCGACCAGCGCCAAGTGGTGCAGAGCCTGCAATCGCAGAACGCAGTGACTCCGGCCGGGGTGATCGAGGCGGGGCCGGAGCGGATCTCCGTGCGCACCTCGGGCCAGTTCGAGTCGGAGAAGGATCTGGCCGAGGTCAATCTCAAACTCAACGATCGCTTCTATCGTCTGGCCGACATCGCCGAGATCAGCCGTGGCTACGTCGATCCGGCGACACCGGAATTCCGCTTCGACGGCAAACCGGCGATCGGCCTGGCGATTGCCATGCAGAAGGGCGGCAACGTTCAGGAATTCGGTAAAGCGCTGCATGAGCGCATCGACCAGCTCACCGCTGACTTGCCGGTGGGCGTCGGCGTGCACACCGTTTCCGACCAGGCGGTGGTGGTGGAAGAGGCCGTTGGCGGTTTCACCAGCGCGCTGTTCGAAGCAGTCATCATCGTGCTGGTGGTGAGTTTCATCAGCCTCGGCGTGCGCGCCGGTCTGGTGGTGGCCTGCTCGATTCCGCTGGTGCTGGCCATGGTCTTCGTGTTCATGGAATACAGCGGCATCACTATGCAGCGGATTTCCCTCGGCGCGCTGATCATCGCCCTCGGTCTGCTGGTGGACGATGCGATGATCACCGTGGAGATGATGGTCACGCGCCTGGAAATGGGCGAGAGCAAGGAGCAGGCGGCGACGTTCGCCTACACCTCGACCGCATTCCCGATGCTCACCGGTACGCTGGTGACTGTCGCCGGTTTCGTGCCCATCGGCCTCAACGCCAGTTCGGCGGGTGAATATACCTTCACACTGTTCGCGGTGATCGCGGTGGCGATGATCGTCTCGTGGGTGGTCGCGGTGTTCTTCGCACCAGTGATCGGCGTGCACATCCTCAGCGACAAGGTGAAAGCCCACGATGCCGAGCCGGGTCGTGTTGGCCGGGCGTTCAACGGTGGTCTGTTGTGGGCCATGCGAAATCGTTGGTGGGCGATCGGCGTCACCGTGCTGTTGTTCGTGCTGGCGGTGTTCTGCATGCGTTTCGTGCAGAACCAGTTCTTCCCCGCTTCGGATCGTCCGGAAATTCTGGTCGACCTGAACCTGCCGCAAAACGCCTCGATCGACGAAACCCGCAAAGCGGTGGACAAGCTCGAAGCGACGCTCAAGGGCGACCCGGACATCGTGCGCTGGAGCACTTACATCGGTCAGGGCGCGATCCGTTTCTACCTGCCCCTTGATCAGCAATTGCAGAACCCGTACTACGCGCAACTGGTGATCGTCAGCAAGGACTTCGAAGCCCGCGAGGCACTCAGCCAGCGCCTGCGCGAACGGTTGCACAAAGACTTCGTCGGCATCGGCAGCTACGTGCAGGCTCTGGAAATGGGCCCGCCGGTGGGGCGTCCGATTCAGTATCGAGTCAGCGGCAAAGATGTCGATCAGGTGCGCAAACATGCCATCGACCTGGCCACTGAACTGGACAAGAACCCGCACATCGGCGAGATCATCTACGACTGGAACGAGCCGGGCAAAGTCCTGCGCATCGACATCGCCCAGGACAAGGCGCGGCAACTCGGGCTGTCGTCCGAAGATGTGGCCAACCTGATGAACAGCATTGTCAGTGGCTCGCCGTTGACCCAGGTCGATGACGACATCTACCTGATCAACGTGGTCGGTCGCGCGGTGGATTCCGAACGCGGCACGCCGGAGACCCTGCAGAACCTGCAGATCGTCACGCCGAGCGGCACCTCGATTCCGCTGCTGGCGTTCGCCACCGTGCGCTATGAACTGGAACAGCCGCTGGTGTGGCGTCGCGATCGCTTGCCGACCATCACCATCAAGGCCTCGGTGCGCGACGAGATTCAGCCGACCGATCTGGTGAAATTGCTCAAGCCGTCGATCGACGCTTTTGCCTCGAAGCTGCCGGTCGGCTACAAGGTCGCCACCGGCGGTACGGTCGAGGAAAGCGGCAAGGCCCAGGGGCCGATTGCCAAGGTGCTGCCGCTGATGCTGTTCCTCATGGCGACGTTCCTGATGATCCAGTTGCACAGCGTGCAGAAGATGTTCCTGGTCGCCAGTGTCGCGCCGCTGGGGTTGATCGGCGTGGTCCTGGCGTTGGTGCCGACGGGCACGCCGATGGGCTTCGTGGCGATCCTCGGGATTCTCGCGCTGATCGGCATCATCATCCGCAACTCGGTGATTCTGGTGACGCAGATCGATGAGTTCGAGCAGAAAGGCTATGCGCCATGGGACGCAGTCGTGGAAGCCACCGAACACCGACGCCGGCCGATCCTGCTGACCGCAGCGGCAGCGAGCATGGGCATGATCCCGATCGCCCGCGAAGTGTTCTGGGGGCCGATGGCTTACGCGATGATTGGCGGCATCGTCGTGGCGACGCTGCTGACGCTGTTGTTTCTGCCGGCGCTGTATGTCGCCTGGTACAAAATTCGCGAGCCGCAAAAGGATGAAAAGCCGGCGCAGTGAGCTAGCCCCTGCGATCTTTGGGAAAGGTCTGACTTACAGGGTGAGCTGACTGCGCTAACGTCCCTTCTTCATTCGAAGAGGGACGTGCCATGTCGACTGTTTCCGGCTGGTTACGCGGATGGTTGCTGCTCGCTGGCTTGAGCCTGTCGCCGGAAGTACTGGCCGAAGTGCTGCTGGAAAACCAGCTTTGGCGGGTGCAAGTCGATCCTGCGACGCTGGCGGTGCGCGTTGAAGCCGCCGGCGCTGCGCCGGTGCAGGCCTCGGCCGGTATGCTGCGGCACAAGGTCAGCGACATGGTCAGGCGCGGCAATCGCATCGATTGGCAATGGGACGATGGGCGCTGGTTGCTCAGTGTTGACCTGAATCAGCGTGACCTGACGTTTTCGATTACGGCTAGCTCGCCCTCGCAGATCGAGTTTATTCATCAGCCCGCTAGTGCAATGGGCCAGGCGCTGATCTGGCCGCTTGCCGAAGGGCGCTACGTGCCGCGCGGTGACCGGGTCTGGCAGAAGTTCCTGCTCGCGCAGGGCGCGCTCGATACCACCCAGGACTTGAGCCTGCCGCTTTGGGGGATGAAGTACGAGAATTTCAGCCTGCACTGGCTGCTGACCAATCCTTACAACAACCAACTGCGCTTCAAGACCAATGGTGATGCACTGGGGCTGTCGGCCCGGCATCGATTCACATCGCTTGAACCCTCAAAACCGCTGACCTTCAGCCTGTTTCTCGGCGATGTCGATCCCTTGGCCGGGGCCAAGCGCTACAAGCAGTGGCTCATTGAAAGCGATCAATATGAAACCTTGGCGAACAAGCTGATCAAGACCCCGCAAGCCGCCAAGCTGATCGGTGCCGCGCATGTCTATCTATGGGGCAACGACCTGCTCGGCCCTGACGATGTGGGCAACTGGCCGCTGCTGATTGCCCGGTTGCGCGGCTCGGGTGTGCTGGTCAGTGAACTTCGGGCAGCGATGGATCCTGAAGCGCTGCGGTTGCTCGCCAGCGAGACCGTACTCAATCGCTATCAACAGACTGTGATGCTGCGCAGTCTCAATCGCGCGCTGAACGTTCAGGCGCGCAAAACCTGGCAGGCGCGTGCGGTGCCGGACATGCAGGCGCTGGTCAAAGGGTACGCTGAGGTGCGCGAGCAGCTGGCCGTTGTTCTGAAGGATACGTTGGCGCCTGATCCTGCGCGCTGGGGGCGCACCTTGTCGCGGCGAACCATTGAACGATTGCAGGGCGCAGGACTTTCGCGTTTATGGCTTGGGCTCGGCGAGGGCTGGGAAGGTGGACTCTGGCACCCGGAGACGGTGCGCGCCGCCGTCTCTGCGGGATATCTGATTGCCCCCTATGACTCCTACGAAACTGCGTTGCGCGAGGACGAAAATCCGGACTGGGCCACCGCGCACCTCGGCGATCGGGCCAATACCGAGTGCGCGATCGTGGAGGAAAACGGTGCGCTGAAAAGCGGGTTTCAGCAGTCCGGTCACTATACCGATCCGCGATGTGTGCGACCGTTGCTTGAGCGGCGCATCGATGCAATCCAGAAGGTTGCCGGGTTCAACAGCTGGTTTCTCGATGCCTATGCCGCTGGGATGCTCTTTGACAGTTATCGTCCCGGCGCACCGATGACCCAGGCGCAGAATGCCGCGGGCAACGTCGGAGCATCGCGCTGGATCAGCGAAGTGTTGCAGCTGCCGAGCGGCTCCGAGGATGGCAATGCGGCCACCGCTCAAGGGGTTTTGTTCGCACATGGCATGCAGACGCCAGTGATCGGTTGGGGCGATCGCGACATGCATCAGCCGGGCACAGCGGACTTTTTCGTCGGCCAATGGTACCCACCGGAGCAGCCAGCGGTGTTCTTCAAACCGACCCGGTTGAAGGCTGACTACCGACGCGTTCATTTCGCCCCCGTCAGCCGTTTACCGTTGTATCAGGCGGTGTTCCACGGCTCTGTCATCACCAGTCATCACTGGTTGTTCGATAACCTGAAACTGAGCGACGTGCGGGTGGAAAACGAGCTCACGCAGTTGCTCTACAACGTACCGCCGCTGTACCACCTGAGTGCGGCCAGCCTTGATCAGCGCTTGCCGTTGATCGTGCGTCAGGATCGATTATTTCGTCCGCTGCACGAACGTCTGGCGACGCAAGCGCTGACCGCTTTTGACTGGTTGAGCGAGGATCGCCTGGTCCAGCAGACGACGTTTGCCGACGGCACGCGACTGCTGGCCAATTTCGACGCCGCTCCACGCAACTGGCAGGGCCGGACGTTACCGGGACACAGCATGACTGCACTGTTAGCGGACGGCAGCGACAGCCAGTATCAGGTACAAGCGGCGCCCTGATTCAGACTTTGCGCCACACGCTCGCCAGCCACGGCTGCTGTTCGCGCGGCAAGCCCGCAGGCCGGTAATAATGCTCCAGCTCGACAAAACCCGCCGCCGTCAGCAACCCGCGCCAGGCCTCGAGATCGTGATACGAGCCATAGCGCGGCCCGTTCCAGCCCTCTTGGTTGTCGCCACGCGGATTGGAACTGAACAGCGCGCCACCCGGTTTCAAGGTGCCGTGCAGTTGCCGTAGCACTTGCGGCAACACCTGCAACGGCACATGAAACAGCACGGCATTGGCGAAGATGCCGTCGAAGCGCTCGGCCGGCAGATCAAGCTTGAGAAAGTCCTGCTGCCAGACTTCGCAACCGCTGTCCTGGCGGGCCATGCGCGCGAATTCCTGTGAGCCATCAAGGCCGATCGCGACGTGGCCCATGCGCGTGAAGGTTTGCAAATCCCGGCCCGGACCGCAGCCGAAATCGAGAATCGAGAAGGGTGCTTCACCGTGAATGTGGCGCAGCAAGGCCTCGATGTTCTGGCTGACATCGTGGTCGCGAGTGCCTTCGCGGAAATCCTCAGCCACCGAGTTGTAGTGACCGAGGGTAGTGGCGGTGATCTGTTCGAGGTCGCTGGGCGTTTGCTTCATGATCGATGCTGTATTGGCGGTGTGAGGGCGGACTATAAGCTTTTTCACCGGCAAAAAAACGCCGCCTGCGCTGGGGCCAGTGCAGGCGGCAATGGGTGCCAGGCTTCAGTGCTGCTTGGCTCCCAGACAATCGATCGAGCGGTCCATCATCGCCTTGGCCATTTCCAGCAGATGCCAGACCGAGAACACCATGGCCCGATCCGCGCCCCCGAGCTGGTCACCGCATTGATGGACGGTCACCGAAGCGCAGCGCAGCAGATCGGCAACATACAGTTGGGCGTCCTCCAGCGTCACATCTTCGCTGATGCTGTAGACGCGTTTCTGTCCAGCCAACGTGACCTGATTGCCGGCCAGATGTGAGTCGACGGCGCGGCACAGTGCAGAGCGATCCTTGAGCAAATCCTCGGTGAACCGCTTGCTTGAGGTAAGGCTGAGTGGCGGATCGGCAAGTTTCTTTTCCATGGGTAAACTCCTGACTTCAAGTGGGAGCCAACCATTTCGCGACTAAACGAGCAGGACGGCGGCTGCACGCGGATCAGTTGCCGGCCGGACAACTGAATCCAGTCACCGCAAAACAGTGACGACCGGAGATTAGCTACAGGATATTTCGGGTACAAGCGGGCAAATTATTCTAGGAATCGTCCTGCAAACCCGCGTGCTTCAGGCTGGCGAAACGACAAAAGTGGTGTAGGAAGCATCTGATTTTTACGAAGGGCATCGCCCAAAATACTGCGATCACATGGGCCTGGTTGATGGCCACCTGCCGCTATCGACCTTAGCGCTTATTCAGCCCCCGCGCCAGCCTGTCGCCACCCAACTGAATCACCGCCACCAGCGCCACCAGCAAGACGATCACCGTCAACATGATCTGGCTATCGAAGCGCTGATAACCGTAGCGATAAGCGATATCCCCCAGCCCACCAGCACCAATTGCCCCAGCCATGGCCGACGAATTGATCATCGTCACCAGGGTGATGGTGAAACCGCCGACAATCCCCGGCAGCGCCTCGGGCAGCAGCACATGCCAGACGATATGCCAGCGCCGGCAACCCATGGCCTGTGCGGCTTCGATCAGACCATGATCGACCTCGCGCAGACTCACTTCGGCGATCCGCGCGAAGAACGGCGTTGCGGCGATTGTCAGCGGCACCACAGCGGCCCACACGCCATAGGTAGTGCCGACGATCAGGCGGGTGAACGGAATCAGCGCAACCATCAGGATCAGGAACGGGATCGAGCGGAACAGGTTGACGAAGGCGCCCAGCGCACGGTTCAACAGCGGCTCCTCATAGATCCCGCCCTTGTCGCTGGTGACCAGAATCACCGCCATGGGAATCCCCACCAGCAGCGCGATCAACGAGGACACGCCAACCATCAGGAAGGTGTCGATAAAACCCTGCAGCAAGCGATCAAACCACATAGCCCAATACCTCCACTCGTTGCGCCCACTGCCCGGCGCGCTCGCGCAATTGCTCGGCGCTGGACGCCGAACCGCTGACGGCCAGTAAAAGCTGCCCCAGCGCGTGTCCCTGAATTCGTTCGACGCCGCCCTGAAGCAGCTTCACTCGCCCACCCAACGCCGCAAACAACGCGGCCAGATCCGGCTCATCAGCGGCACTGCCGTTGAACTGCAAACGCAACACCACCGCTGCATTTGAAGCCGTAGATAGCGCCTGCAAGCGGCTTTGCAGTTCTTCCGGCAAGGCGTGTTGCAGCGGCGCGAGCAAGGTCTGGCTGACTGCGTGTTGCGGATTGCCGAACACTTGCCACACCGGCCCTCGCTCGACCACATGGCCATGCTCAAGCACGACGACGCGATCGCAGATCTCGCGGATCACTGCCATTTCGTGAGTGATCAGCACAATGGTCAGGCCCAGGCGTTTGTTGATCTCGCGCAACAGGCCGAGGATCGACTGCGTGGTCTCCGGATCCAGCGCCGATGTCGCCTCATCGCAGAGCAGAATGTCCGGGTCATGCACCAGCGCGCGGGCAATGCCGACACGCTGTTTCTGCCCGCCTGAGAGTTGCGCCGGATAGGCCTTGTGCTTGCTTTGCAGGCCGACCAGTTCGAGCAGTTCGCGAACCTTGTTGTCGCGCTGCTCCTTCGGCACGCCGGCGACTTTCAGCGGCAACTCGACGTTCTGCCAGACGGTCTTGGCCGACATCAGATTGAAGTGCTGGAAGATCATGCCAATGCGCCGGCGCAGGGCGACGAGGCGGTCTTCATCGAACTCGCCAATGTCGACCTGATCGATCAGCACCCGCCCCGACGTTGGCTGTTCCAGGCGATTGATCGTGCGGATCAGCGACGACTTGCCGGCGCCGCTGCGGCCGATGATGCCGAACACTTCACCACGCTGAATCGCCAGGTCGATGCCCTGCAAGGCCGCGACCGGACCTTGCCGGCCGTCGTAGGTTTTGCCCACGCCGATAAAGCGTACGTGGGCGCGATTCAACTCGGGGTGCAGCTCGGTTTTTTCAGCATTGTGTGGCTCTGGAAGCTCCAGTCGCCGTTGGATCGCCGCAGTCATGTTCAGCTTTCCCAACCGGCCTGATAGAGCTTGCCGTAGGCCTTGTCCAGCGCCGCGCGAACGGCCGGTGAATGCTGATAGATGTCGACGAACTTGATCAGGCGCGGGTCGGTTTTGCTCTTCGGCTGGATGACGAACTGGATCACGTATTCCTTGTGATCGAGGCCGTCGAACAGCAGCGGCGAGCCGGCATCGAAGGTCTTCGCCAGACGGATGTAGGCTGGATAACCCTGGACCAGATCAGCGTCGTCATAAGCGCGCACCAGTTGCACGGCTTCGACCTGCAGAATCCTGATGTTCTTCGGATTGGCGACGATGTCGTCCTCGGTAGCCTTGTAGCCGACGCCGGGTTTCAGGGTGATCAAACCGGCCTTGGCGAGCAATTGCAGACCGCGACCGCTGTTGATCGGGTCGTTGGCGATGGCAACGCTGGCGCCTTCGGGCAGTTCATCGAAGCTTTTGTATTTCTTCGAATACAGGCCGACGTTGTTGATGATCCCGGGTGCGAACGGCACCAGATCGAAACCGGACGCGGCTTTGGCGTTTTCCAGGAACGGGATGTGCTGGAAATAATTCACATCAATGTCGCCAGCGGCGAGGCTGACGTTGGGCGCGATCCAGTCGGTGAATTCCACCAGCTCGACTTTCAGGCCTTGTTTGGAAGCTTCCTCGACGGCGGCTTCCAGCGGAATGGCGAAAGCGGCGGTGGTACCGATTTTCAACGGGGCGTCGGCGGCGAAGATAGCCGAGCTGAACAGGCCGAAGGCCAGGGCCAGTGCTTTGACTGGGTGGGACAGGTTTTTTTTGGTCATGGTGGTTTTTCCAGTCAGTGCATGAATTTGTTGTGCAGGGGAGGGCCTCTTCGCGAGCAGGCTCGCTCCCACAGAGGCACGCATTTCAAATGTGGGAGCGAGCCTGCTCGCGAAGCTTCTGATGCCGGTACGAAGAGCCGCTGTGTTGTTCAGGCAGCTGCGCCTCGCCGTGAAACAACTTCTCGCGTAAGGTCCCGCTGTCATACGCAGTCTTGTACGAGCCGCGTCGCTGCAACTCGGGAATCACCAGTTCGATGAAATCGACATAGCTTTCCGGGGTGACGATGCGGGTCAGGTTGAAGCCGTCCAGACCGGTCTCGGCGATCCACGATTCGAGTTCATCCGCCACTTGCTCGGGCGAACCGACCACGGTGATGTAACGGCCGCCGAGGGCGTGCTGGTCGAGCAATTTGCGCCGGGTCCAGTCGTTGTTCTGCAGGTTTTTCGTCGCCGACTGAATCGCATTGCTCTTCACGTACTGGATCGGTTCGTCGATTTCGTACTGGGCAAAGTCGATGCCGGTAGACGCGGAAAAATGCGCCACGCCGGCCTCGGCGCTGGCATAGCTCAGGTATTCGGCATGCTTGGCCCACGCTGCTTCTGCGGTGGCGCCGACGATCACGTTGAGGCCCATGAACACCTTGATGTCTTCAGGATTGCGCCCGGCTTCGACGGCGCTGGCGCGGACCTTGTCGACCTGCACTTTGGTCGATGGTTTGTTCTGGCCGCTGATGAACACGCACTCGGCATGACGCCCGGCAAACAGCAAGCCGCGGTCGGAGCTACCGGCCTGAAACAGCACCGGCGTGCGCTGCGGTGACGGCTCGCAGAGGTGATAACCCGCGACCTGATAGAACTCGCCCTGGTGCTCGACCTTGTGCACTTTGTCCGGGTTGGCGTAGATGCGCTGCTCGCGATCGTTGCGCACCGCGCCGTTCTCCCAGCTGCCTTCCCAGAGCTTGTACAAGACCTGCAGATATTCTTCGGCCTGGTCGTAGCGGCGGTCATGTTCGACCTGTTCGCGCAGCCCCATGGCTTTGGCGGCGCTGTCCAGGTAACCGGTGACGATGTTCCAGCCAACGCGGCCGCGACTCAAATGATCGAGCGTCGACATGCGTCGGGCGAACAGATACGGCGGCTCGTAAGTGAGATTGGCGGTGAGGCCAAAGCCGAGGTTTCTGGTGACGGCGGCCATCGCTGAAACCAGCAGCAGCGGATCGTTGACCGGCAACTGGATCGACTCTTTCAGCGTGACGTCCACCGAGTTCTGATAGACGTCGTAGACGCCGACGATGTCAGCGATGAACAAGCCATCGAACAATCCACGCTCAAGCAACTGCGCCAGTTCGGTCCAGTACTCGATCGTGTTGTAGCGGGTCGAGGTGTCGCGCGGATGCGTCCAGAGGCCGTGATTGATGTGGCCGACGCAGTTCATGTTGAACGCGTTGAGCAAAATTTTCTTTTTCGCAGCAGTCATCAGATCGTCCCTCGCAGCGGAGGGTTTTCATCGTTGAGGTAGTAATTGCCCACGGCGTGATATTTCCAGCGCACCGGGTCGTGCAGGGTGTGCACGCGCGCGTTGCGCCAGTGCCGGTCGAGGCCGTGTTCACTCAGCGTCGCCTGGCTGCCGGCCAGTTCGAACAGCGTGCTGCCGGCGGCGAGGGAAATTTCCGTGCTGATCGCCCGCGCCTCGGCAACCGCGATCGACGCGGCGGCGACGGTTTCCGCGTTGGTTTCGGCTTGCGCGGCATCGAGGATTTCGCCGGCACGTTCGAGCAAGGCTTCGGTGGCGTGCAGCCGAATGCTCAAGTGGCCGAAGCTCTTCAATGTCAGCGGATCTTCGGTGGCCGTGTCGTTGCCGGAATCGATCCACGGACGGGTCTTGCTGCGCACGAAATGCAAGGCGTCTTCGTAAGCAGCGCGGGCAATGCCGGTGTCGATGGCGGCGTGGAGAATCTGCGCCAGCGGGCCGACCGTGGTCGGGCGCTCGAAAGCGCTCTGGAACGGCAGCACGTCTTCCGCCGCTACATACACATCTTCGAACACTACCGAGCCGCTGCCAGTGGTGCGCTGGCCGAAGCCGCTCCAGTCGTCGATTACCGTCAGGCCCTTGCTCTCGCGCGGGACGAAGGCCAGTTGCTGTACGCCGTTTTCATCGACCACCGACGTCGGAATGCGCTGCGCGTAAATCGCCCCGGTCGAGTAGAACTTGCGACCGTTGATGCGATAACCATCACCATCGCGGGTGAGACGGGTGACGCGGTCGTGAGCGGTTCTGGTGCCCAGTTCTGCCAAGGCATTGCCAAAGCGCTGGCCGGCGAGGACCTCGGCGTACAGGCGCTTTTTCTGTTCATCGCTGCCATTCACGCGCAGCACTTCCAGTGCGTAGAAATGGTTCTGCGGAATCTGCCCGAGCGAACCGTCGGCCTGAGCGATGAGTGCGATGACTTTGGCCAGGGTGATGTTGGATACGCCCGCGCCGCCATATTCTTTCGGCACGCTGATGCCCCACAGGCCGGAGCGGGAAAACACTTCCAGCTCGGCCAATGGCAGGCGGCGTTCGCGGTCGCGCAGGGCGCTGTCGCGTTTGAAATCTTCGGCCAGGTCGCTGGCGACGATCAGGGCTTGCTCATCGCTGGTGATGAGCGCGACGTGATGGGAAAGCGTCATAGGGGGTTCTCCAGATGACTGGTCGTCTCAGATCCAGGAATGGCGAGCCGGCAAAGTGCCGTTCAGGCGATAGGCGCCGACCGCGTGATATTTCCAGCGCACCGGGTCGTGCAGGGTGTGCACGCGGGCGTTGCGCCAGTGGCGGTCGAGATTGAATTCGGCAAGGGTCGCGCGGCTGCCGGCCAGTTCGAAGAGCTTTTCGCTGGCCAGCAGCGAAATCTCGGTGGTCAGCACTTTTGCTTCGGCCACGGCGATCGAAGCGCGTGCGGCGGATTCGGCAGTCAGCGGCGCGGCGTGGACGTCATCGAGCACTTTTCCGGCCTTGCGCAGCAGCGCTTCGGCGGCGTGCAGTTCGATTTTCAGTTTGCCGATATCGGCGATCACGTAGAGGTCATCGCTGGCGCGCTCGACCTTGGCGTCGATCCATGGCCGTGCGCGGGTTTTGACGAAGTCGATGGCGTCGTCGATGGCGCCACGGGCGATGCCGGCGTCAATGGCCGCTTGAATCAGCTGCGACACTGCGCCCTGGGTGTTCGGCTTGTCGTTGATCTTCCAGTTGTCGATGACCAGGCTCGACTCGACGCGCACGTTGTTCAGCAGGATCGTGCCGCTGGCGGTGGTGCGCTGGCCGAAGCCCGACCAGTCATCGACGATGCGCAGACCCGGCGTGCCGCGCCGGACGAAGGCCAGCACCTGTTTACCGTCATCGTTGAGCGCTTTCACCGCGACCCAATGCGCAAACAGCGCGCCGGTGGAGTAGAACTTCTGGCCGTTGATCACGTAGTCGTCGCCATCTGCACTGATTCGCGCCTTCAGTTCCAGGGTGTTTTTGGTGCCACGTTCCGGGCCGGCATTGCCGATGCGCCAGCCTTCCAGAACACTCTGGAACAGCTGCTTTTTCTGCGCTTCGGTAGCGGTGCCGAGCAGCAGATGGATGATGCCGAACTGGTTCTGCGGGATCTGCCCGAGCGCCGGGTCGGCGGCAGAAATGATCGCGAATACTTCGGCCAGCGTGACGAAGGAAACCTGCGGGCCACCGTACTCACGCGGGATGGCAATGCTGCCCAGACCGCTGCGGGTGAACTGTTCAATTTCCGACCACGGCAGCTTGCGCTGCCGGTCGCGTTTGGCCGCCTGCACACGGGCGGCTTGCGCCAGATCAAAGGCGGCCTTGATCGCTTGAGCGTCGTTGCGCAGTACTTGCGCGGGCAACAACAGCGGGGCGATGTCCAGATCGGACTGCACGTTGGCATCTGCAAGACTGGACATCAGTGCCGCTCCCTGGCTGCACGCAATGCCCTGGCGATCTGCACTGGGGTGATTGTGTTCCGGACCATACCTACCTCACATCTCATGAAAAACGCCGCGAAGTGCGACGATTGAAAGAATGTCCGGTGGTCCGGTTCATATACCCTAAGCGTGTATAAAAATTAAATAAACTAACTTTTAGGAATATGCATAGAAGGGGGGATGTTCGGCTTGGTTAACGAGTTTCAGGTGAGAGGCGACTGACCTCCCACCTTGGGCAGGTCTCACTTGGTGCGTGATTCGGCGGCCTTTAATTCGGTTTTCAACGGGACTTTTACGTACGGATTCACGCAACCGATTTTCAACGTGCGCGGCGGTGCCCAGCGCGAGTTGTTACCGACCCGGTCGAGGATGCAGTACGTCACGTCCAGCCGCAGGTCTTCGCCCGCTTCGACAATCACCGCCGGTGGCACCCAGACCTGAATCGGCAGCCCGACATCGGCCGCAGTGACCGCCGCCAGATCCATGCGCACATCACCCCAGCGCAATGTGATGGCGTCGTCTTCTGCCATGTTCAGATAGGGCTCGATAGTCAGCGGCACGCCGCGTTTGATCTGGCTGGGGTTCACGCCCTGACGGCGAATCGCTTCGGGGATGATCACTGGTGCCAGTTGCTGGTTTTCGTCTTCGCACTGCCCAGTGGGCTGGCCACCGGGGCAATCGAGTTTGACCTGCACCCGGGTCGCCGCCGACAGTGCCGGACCCTGGCCGACCTGCATCACGCGGTAGTGAATGCGCGCGGTGCCATTGGTGATGAAACTCTCCGGCACCCGCAGGCTGACCGACTCACCCACATCGTCTGCGCTGAGGACTTTTGACGCGACATAGCATTTGTTCCAGAACAGTTCGATCAGATCGCCAACGTCCATGTCGCGGTAGGGCGGTACATCGATCAGCAGATGGGCCGCTGTCGCCTGGTTGATGCCGGTTTTTTGGGCGCATGCCAGCGTTGGCGCTGCAAGTTCGGGGGTGTGCGAAGTGCGGGTCATCGGTTTCTCTCCTTGAAGTCTTGCAGCGAAATCCGTTTCTGGAAAACAAAAAAGACGCGAATCAACTGGCAATAAAAGCGAGAACTATTTGTTCGGTTTTAGTGCGAGTTGTTTGAACTAATTGGCGCCGGTTGCCGACTAGATAAAAGTCTGCGGAGAGGGGTGTCAATAGAGCGGCTTAGTTAATGCGTGAATTACAAATTAATCAGAAAGCTCCTACGTCACCTAGGCAATATGCCTAGTGGTACGCGCGAAACCAGCTACAGATAAACGGCTATTGCGCAGGGTTTTGCGCGGGTTTGTTCGCAGGCAAACGTATGAAAATATGACGAGTCGAAGATGCGCGTAACCGTTGCGCAATATATATCTGCGCTCGCTAGTAACAAATGTAGAAAAGATTGAAATGCCGGGAGAGAGGTAACTTCCATCCGTGGAAGTGGAGGGGTATTGCTGAGAAAGTTCTCAGGCGTGATTCAGGAACTTGCTGAGAAACTGTTTGGTGCGTTCTTCTTTCGGGTTGGCAAACAGTGCCTTGGCTTCACCCTGTTCAACAATTACGCCCTTGTCGAAAAACACCACGCGATTGGCCACGTCACGGGCAAAACCCATTTCGTGGGTGACAATCACCATGGTGCGATTTTCTTCGGCAAGACCGCGAATGGTCGCCAGCACTTCACCGACCAGTTCCGGGTCGAGCGCTGAAGTCGGTTCGTCGAACAGAATCACTTCCGGCTCCATCGCCAGCGCCCGGGCAATCGCCACGCGCTGTTGCTGGCCACCGGAGAGACGGCGCGGATAGGCGTCTTCTTTGCCGGCAAGCCCCACCTTGTTCAGCAGTTTTTTACCCAGAGCAACTGCCTGGTCGCGCGGCATCTTCTTGACCACGATCGGGCCTTCGATGACGTTTTCCAGGGCGGTGCGATGGGGGAACAGGTTGAAGTTCTGGAACACGAAGCCGACGTGCTGGCGCAGATTGCGCACCAGACTTTGCTGCTGATTCAGCGGGCGTCTGGTATCGATTTCGATATCGCCGACCTTGATCCGGCCGCTGGTGGGTTCTTCAAGGAAATTCAGGCAACGCAGGAACGTCGTTTTCCCCGAGCCACTGGGCCCGATGATCGCGACGACTTCGCCTTCCTTTACCTCAAGGTCGATGCCGTTGAGCACGACCTGACCCTTGAATTGCTTGGTCAGTTTTTCCACGACAATCATCGCGTCAGGACTCCTGGTCGTGCCGATTGACCCGCTCTTCCAACTTGTTCTGCAAGTGCGAAAGCACCGTGGCCAGAATCCAGTAGATCAGCGCGGCGGCAAGATACATGGTGAAGACTTCGAAAGTCCGGGCGGTAATCAGCTGCGCCTGACGGAACAGCTCCGGCACCTGAATGGTCGCGGCCAGCGCCGTGTCCTTGACCAGCGAAATGAAGCTGTTGCCCAGCGGCGGCAATGCCGTGCGCATCGCTTGCGGCAGGATGGCCCGGCGCAGGGTCTGCGCGCGGGTCATGCCGATACTCGCGGCAGCTTCCCACTGACCGCGTTCGATCGAACCGATCGCGGCACGCAGGATTTCACAGGCATAGGCGGCCATGTTCAGCGAGAAACCGATCAGTGCTGCCGGCAGCGGATCAAGCTCCATGCCCAGTTGCGGCAAGCCGTAATAGATCACGAACAGCTGCACCAGCAACGGCGTACCGCGAAAGAACGACACGTAGATGCGGGCCAGCCAACTGACCGATTTGAAGCGTGACAGACGCATCAGCGCGAGGCCGAAGCCCAGCAGCAGACCGAAGAACATCCCGCCGAGGCTGAGGACTACCGTGTAGTACGCGCCCTTCAACAGAAAGGGCGCGGAATCCAGCGCGAGTTGGAAAGCCTCTTCCATTATTTAGTGACGTCTGCGTTGAAGTATTTCTTCGACAGTTTCTCGAGAGTGCCGTCAGCACGCAGTTCGTCGAGCGCCTTGTTCACCGCAGCCAGCAGTTCAGGCTCGCCTTTGCGCAGGGCGATACCGGATTCCTGACGCGAGAAGGCCTCACCGGCTGCGACGGTTTTCGGGGCTTTCTTGGCGTATTCGAGGGCGGCCAGACGGTCGATCAGGATGGCATCGGTACGACCGTTGTTGAGGTCGGCGAACTTGGTCGGATCATCGTCGTAGGTGCGCACGTCAGCACCCGGCACGTTGGCGCGAACCCACTGCTCGTAGTTGGTACCCAGGCCGACACCGACTTTCTTGCCGGACAGGTCAGCGGCAGTCTTGATGTTCAGCGCCGACTCTTTGCTTTTCAGCACAAGGGCCTGGATGCCGGACACGGTGTAGGGTTCGGAGAAGTCATACTTCTTCTTGCGCTCGTCGGAGATGGTCACTTGGTTGACCACCAGATCCAGACGCTTGGATTCCAGTGCGGCGAGGATGCCGTCCCATTTGGTCGGCTGGATCTTGGCTTTGACGCCGAGCTTTTGCGCCAGCGCTTCGGACAGCTCCACTTCGAAACCGGACAGCTTGCCGTTTTCGTCAACAAAGCTGAACGGTGGGTAAGTGCCTTCCAGGCCGACGTTGAGCACGCCTTTGTCCTTGATCTGTTGCAACTGCTCACCGGCCACTGCCTGACCGATCAGGCCAGCGCTGAGCGCAAGACCCAGCGAACCGACCAGCAGAGTGCGACGTAGTGCGGAAAAATTCATGACAAGCCCCTGTGTTTTCTTATGGAAGACGCTTAAGGAATGTAGGCAAATTGGTGATTTGAACGACAGCGCTATCCTGCCTTAAAGCAGCTTAAGCGTCTCGCCCGAAATTCGCCTGCGGCGAGACTATAAGATGTCTGTTTTAGACTTGAAAATACTAGATTGTGTTTCTTTTAAGGTTTTTTGGAATATGCGCCCGTTCAGTTGTGGCGAGGGGATTTATCCCCGTTCGGCTGCACTACAGTTGCAAAGTCCTGCGACGTGTACTCACTTGCGAAAGCAAGGGGCCGCTCCGCGACCCAACGGGGATAAATCCCCTCGCCACAGGTAACTGCAATCTGGCGTGATCATCTTGTCAGAAAATCCTTGTAGGCAAACAACGCCGGCGCGCCACCGGTGTGCAGGAAGATAATCGGGCCGTCATCGAAGCGCTGCCGGCCAATCCCGTCTAACAGGCCGGCCATGGCCTTGCCGGTGTATACCGGGTCAAGCAACAGACCTTCCTGAGCCGCCAACAGTTTCACCGCCGCCAAAGTCCCGGCATTTGGTTCGCCATAACGTGGGCCGAAATATTCGTCCCACAGCTCGACCTTGAAGCTGGCCGGCAACTCGACGCCCAGCAGCTCTGCCGTGCGTTCGGCCAGACCCTGCACCTTCGGGCGCTGATCTTCTTCACTGCGCGAAACGGTCACGCCGATCACCGGCAGTTGCGGCAGCGCCTCACTCAGCGCCAGTCCGAGACCACTGTGAGTACCGGCACTGCCTGAAGCCAGCACCACCGCGGCGAAATCGAGGCCGCTGTCCTTGATCTGGTCAGCAAGCTCCAGCCCGGCGCGCACATAACCCAGAGCACCAAGGGCGTTGGAGCCGCCGATCGGCACCAGATACGGCTTCTTGCCGTTGCTGCGCAGGCGGGCGGCGAGGGCAGTCAGTTGTTCGTCGGCGTTGTCGAGGTTGTCGACCAACTCGACCTTGGTGTCGAACAGATCCAGCAGCAGGCGGTTGCCGTTGCCGGTGTAATTTCCGTCATCAGTGCCCAGCGGGTTTTCCAGGAGCGCCACACAACCGAGGCCGAGTTTCGCCGCCAGCGCGGCGGTTTGGCGCACGTGGTTCGATTGCAGCGCACCGGCCGTGATCAGCGTGTCAGCACCTTGCGCGAGCGCGTCGGCGGCGAGGTATTCGAGTTTGCGCAGCTTGTTGCCACCCATCGCCAGCGGCGTCAGGTCATCGCGTTTGATGTACACCTCGCGACCGAGCCAAGTGGACAGGCGCTCGAGTTTTTCCAGCGGCGTGGGGTGGCTCAGCAGTTCGAGACGGGGGAAGCGTTGCAGCTGTTGTTTGATCATGGGTCCGTACTGGCGCAGAAGAATGAAAGGACTATAGGCACGCGTTTTTGCACGGGCAACCGCCAATCGCTTATAGCCAAATGGACTGAGGCCAGCACTATCGGTTCTTAATTCGTCGGCAAAGGCATGCCGTAAAGTAGGCGCCGATGACGCGGCCAGACAGTCCGGCCGCCCGTGAGGAGTCTTTACCGTGAGCGAGCGTTCCAGCCATTGGCAATTGCAGACCATCGTCAGCCAGCTGCGCAGCGCGCGGGATCAGTGGCGCGCACAGAATGGTCGCGCTTCAGGGGAGCAGGGCGGCCGCGAATTGCCATCGCGAGCGGCGATGGCGGAAATCCTCGAGGCGCTGTGTGGCGCGCTGTTCCCGATGCGTCTGGGGCCGGTCGATCTGCGTGAAGAAAGTGAAGATTTCTACGTCGGCCACACGCTTGATGTAGCGCTGAATGCCTTGCTGGCGCAGACGCGCCTGGAGTTGCGTTACGTTGCCCGCCACAGCGCGCAGGACGACAATGAAGTCGAAACCCGCGCCATCCAGATCGTGCAGGATTTCGCCTTGGCCTTGCCGGGCCTGCGCACGCTGCTCGACACCGATGTGCTGGCGGCCTATCACGGCGACCCGGCGGCACGCAGCGTTGATGAAGTGCTGCTGTGCTATCCGGGCATTCTTGCGGTGATTCACCATCGCCTGGCGCACCATTTATACCGTGCCGGGCTGCCGCTGCTGGCGCGGATCAGCGCGGAGATCGCGCATTCGGCGACGGGCATCGATATCCACCCGGGCGCGCAGATCGGCCGCAGCTTCTTTATTGATCACGGCACCGGTGTGGTGATTGGCGAAACCGCGATAATTGGTGAGCGGGTGCGGATTTATCAGGCGGTGACCCTAGGGGCCAAGCGCTTCCCGGCGGATGAGGACGGCCAGTTGCAGAAGGGCCATCCGCGTCATCCGATCGTTGAGGATGACGTGGTGATTTACGCCGGGGCGACGATTCTCGGACGGATCACCATCGGCAAGGGCTCGACCATTGGCGGCAACGTCTGGCTGACGCGCAGCGTGCCGGCGGGGGCGAATCTGACGCAGGCGAATCTGCAGCATGATGACGGGACGCAGAAGTAAGTCTTGAATCTGTGTTGTTGTATCGGGCCTCTTCGCGAGCAGGCTCGCTCCCACATTGGAATGCGTTTCAGATGTGGGAGCGAGCCTGCTCGCGAGATTTCCAGGCCGGATCAAGGTAGTGGCCTTAAGCCAATTCATCAGTGAACGAATCTCTCCAAACCCGCGTCATACCCCTCTTTGGGCGCTGTAGGAAACCTACCGCCCAGCCTTGCGATTAGTCCTTACCACCCCATTAATGTTTAACTTGAACGTTCATTCAAGTTAAACCGGTGGTTCGCTGCCCGCTCACAACAGGAGGCTTGCCTTTGCTGAGTCCGATCATTTCAGCCACGCTTCAAACCTTCGAGGTGCACCTTTCATGAGTGCATCGTCTACCCCCGCCAGCGGTCTGGTACGCATGAATCCGCCGGTGTTCTACTTCGCCGCGACGGTCATTCTGCTGTTTGGTCTTGTCGTCATCGCCATCCCTGAGCAGGCCGGCGCCTGGTTGCTGGAAGCGCAAAACTGGGCGGCCAACACGGTCGGCTGGTACTACATGCTCGCGATGACCCTGTATCTGGTCTTCGTGGTGGTCACCGCCTTATCCGGCTACGGCAAGATAAAACTCGGTGCCGACCACGACGAGCCCGAATTCAGTTACCTGTCCTGGGCCGGCATGCTGTTCGCCGCCGGGATCAGCATCACGCTGTTCTTCTTCTGCGTCTCCGAACCGCTGACCCATATGCTCCAGCCACCGCAAGGCGACGCGGGCACGGCGGATGCGGCGCGCCAGGCGATGCAGATTCTGTTTCTGCATTGGGGCCTGCATGGCTGGGGCGTGTTTGCCTTTGTCGGCATGGCACTGGCCTATTTCGCTTATCGGCACAATCTGCCGCTGGCCCTGCGTTCGGCGCTGTACCCGCTGATTGGTAAGCGCATCAACGGCCCGATCGGCTACGCGGTGGACGGCTTCGGCATCATCGCCACGGTGTTCGGCCTTGGTGCCGACATGGGCTTCGGCGTGTTGCATCTGAATTCCGGTCTGGATTATCTGTTCGGCATCGCCCACACCCAGTGGATTCAGGTCGGCCTGATCACCCTGATGATGGGCGCGGCGATCATCGTTGCGGTCTCCGGTGTCGATAAAGGCGTGCGGGTGATGTCCGACATCAACATGCTGCTGGCCTGCGGGCTGCTGCTGTTCGTGCTGTTCGCCGGGCCGACACAGCACCTGCTCAACACGCTGATCCAGAACGTCGGCGACTACCTCGGCGCCCTGCCGATGAAGAGTTTCGACCTCTACGCCTACGACAAACCGAGTGACTGGCTGGGTGGCTGGACAGTGTTCTACTGGGCCTGGTGGATTGCATGGTCGCCGTTCGTGGGCCTGTTCATCGCGCGGATCTCCCGTGGCCGCACCATCCGTGAATTCGTCTTCGGCGTGCTGCTGATTCCGCTCGGTTTCACCCTGGCGTGGATGTCGATCTTCGGCAACAGCGCCTTGGACCAGGTGCTCAATCACGGCATGAGCGCGCTCGGTATGTCGGCCATCGACAATCCGTCGATGAGCATTTACCTGCTGCTGGAAACCTACCCGTGGAGCAAGACCGTCATCGCCGTGACGGTGTTCATCAGCTTCGTGTTCTTCGTGACGTCTGCGGATTCCGGCACTGTGGTGCTCTCGACCCTGTCGGCCAAGGGTGGCAACCCGGATGAAGACGGACCGAAATGGCTGCGGGTGTTCTGGGGCGCGATGACCGCGCTGATCACCAGTGCGCTGCTGTTCTCCGGCAGCATCGATGCGCTGAAGTCGGCGGTGGTGCTGACCTCGTTGCCGTTCTCGTTGATTCTGCTGCTGATGATGTGGGGCCTGCACAAGGCGTTCTATCTGGAGTCGCAGAAGCAGATCGCGCAGTTGCATTCGCTGGCGCCGGTCTCCGGTTCGCGGCGTGGCACCGGCGGCTGGCGCCAGCGCCTGAGTCAGGCCGTGCACTTCCCGTCCCGCGATGAGGTGTACCGCTTCATGGAAAGCACGGTGCGTCCGGCAATCGAGGAAGTGACCGCCGTGTTCGTCGAAAAAGGTCTGCACGTCGTCACCCAGCCGGATCCGGCGCATGACAACGTCAGCCTGGAAATCGGTCATGGTGAGCAGCATCCGTTCATCTATCAGGTGCAGATGCGCGGCTACTTCACGCCATCGTTCGCGCGCGGCGGCATGGGTTCCAAGCAACTCAACAATCGTCGCTACTACCGCGCCGAAGTGCACTTGCGCGAGGGCAGTCAGGACTACGATCTGGTCGGCTACACCAAAGAGCAGATCATCAACGACATCCTCGACCAGTACGAACGGCACATGCAGTTCCTGCATCTGGTGCGTTGATCGACGGCTGAGTGCCGGGTCTGCTCAGGACTCGGCGCTCAGCAGCATGAACAACACCATTGCCGCCACCGGCACGCCGAACACCGCACTGCCCATTGCAATCGCCGACCCCAGCGGTTGCCCCGCATGCACCACGCCGACCGCGCCATTAATCAGCGTCAACGCCAGCCAAAGCGCCGCAAAAGCGTACGCCAGCGTGTAGCGGCTGAAGCCGATGTGTTCGCCTATATAAAGCATCAGCGCGAGCAGCACCAAGCCGAAGAAGATGATTATGGTGGTGTGCATGGCAGGTTTGGCCTGGTGGATGGGTGTTGCCTGATCGGCCGCCTTCGCGAGCAGGCTCACTCCCACAATGGATCTCGGATGGACATGAATTTCATGTCCCCAGGAGAACTCTGTGGGAGCGAGCCTGCTCGCGAAGGGGCCAACTCGACGGCACTTTGAGCATAGCCAATCCAGCCTCTGCCATATTCATAAAGTGCTTTCGCGCTCGATCACTTGGCATCGCAGCAGGTTCAGTCGTTGCACTGCGTCGTTTGGCAGGACGCCAAGACTCTTCAGCACCCGCGTTGCCGCCAGCACACCAATCTCCAGCGAGGCTGAAGCGCAGGAAAAAATGTGAAACGTTTCAGCAATTGGTCGAACCGGAGATCGGCGCCGCGCCGCTTGGGCGTATGCTGGGCGTGTTGTTCAGAACTGGATATGAAGGCCGGACGTTGCGGCAGAACCTGGGGCTGGTTCGGCCTGCAAATCGTTTTGCATGATTGATGGGGCTTTTGTGGCGAGGAGAATCATCCCCGTTCGGCTGCGAAGCAGTCGTAAAACCAGCGCACTCGGTACACCTGATTCACCGAGGTTTCAGGTTTTGGGACGGCTTCGCCACCCATCGGGGATAAATCCCCTCGCCACATAGTTTGGTTTCACCCTCAATCTGCTGTTAATCAAACAAGAGAGGATTCGATGACTTACACCGCTGCCGAAAACCGCTACGACTCCATTCCTTACCGCCGCGTCGGCCGCAGCGGTCTGGTGCTGCCGGCCTTGTCGCTGGGCCTCTGGCACAACTTTGGCGACAGCACTCCGATCGAAACCCAGCGTGCCTTGCTGCGCACCGCGTTCGATCTGGGCATCAACCATTTCGATCTGGCCAACAACTACGGCCCGCCCTATGGCAGCGCCGAGATCAATTTCGGTCGGCTGCTGCGCGAAGACTTCAAGCAATACCGCGACGAGTTGATCATCTCCAGCAAGGCTGGTTGGGACATGTGGCCCGGCCCGTATGGTCAGGGCGGCGGTTCGCGCAAATACGTACTGGCCAGCCTCGACCAGAGCCTGCAACGCCTCGGCCTGGACTATGTGGACATCTTTTATTCGCACCGCTTCGACCCGGACACTCCGCTGGAGGAAACCGCCAGCGCCCTCGCCACCGCCGTGCAGCAGGGCAAGGCGCTGTACATCGGTATCTCGTCTTACTCAGGCGTGAAAACCCGCGAGATGGCCGCGCTGCTGAAAGAGTGGAAAGTGCCGCTGCTGATTCATCAACCAGCGTACAACCTGCTCAACCGCTGGGTGGAAAAGGATCTGCTCGATACCACTGACGAACTCGGCACCGGCGTCATCGCCTTCACGCCGCTGGCGCAGGGTTTGCTCACCGACAAATATCTCAACGGCGTACCGGCCGATGCGCGAGTCAATCGCCCGGGCGGCGGCTCGTTGCAGGCGTCGCATTTGTCCGAAGAAAACATTGCTCACGTGCGAGCGTTGAACGAGATCGCCCAGCGTCGCGGCCAGAGTCTGGCGCAACTGGCACTGGCGTGGACGCTGCGTGATCCCCGAGTGACCTCGGCACTGATCGGCGCGAGCCGGCCGGAGCAGATTATCGAGAATGTCGGCGCGCTGAAGAATCTGAATTTCAGTGCTGAAGAGCTGGCGGAGATTGATCGGTTTGCCCAGGAGGGCGGGATCAATCTGTGGGAGAAGCCTTCGACGGCCGAATAAGCCGCTTAGAGGATCGTTCCCACGCTCTGCGTGGGAATGCCGCCCGGGACGCTCCGCGTCCCATCTAAAGCCGAACGCGGAGCGTCCGTTGATGCATTCCCACGCGGAGCGAGGGAACGATCATCAGCGATCACTTGAAGAACGGCACATCCCCCAACACCGTCGCCCGCTGCATCACCCGCCGCGCCGGTCGGTAATCGTCCACCGCGTAATGCTGCGTCACGCGGTTGTCCCAGAAGGCAATATCGTTTTTCTGCCAGCGCCAGCGAATGGTGAATTCCGGTCGCGTCGCGTGGGCGAACAGAAACTTCAGAATCGCCTCACTCTCGGTTTCCGACAGCTCGTTGATCTTCGAGGTAAACCCTTCATTGACGAACAGTGAGCGCCGGCCGCTCACCGGGTGCGTACGGATCACCGGGTGCGACAGCGGCGGATTCTTGCTGCGCGCTTCTTCCCACTGCGCCAGCGCTTCAGGCGTGTTGCCGTAGCGCTCGAGCGGAAACGATCGGGTGAAATCGTGGGTGGCGCTCAGACCTTCGAGCAGGGTTTTCATCGGCGCCGACAACGCTTCATATGCCGCGATCCCGCTGGCCCACAACGTGTCGCCACCGAACTCCGGCAGCAACTTGGCACTGAGCACTGCGCCCATCGCCGGCGTCGGCAGGAAGGTCACGTCGGTGTGCCAGATCGCGTTATCGCGCACGTCGGTGACGGCGGTATCAAGAATCAGCACTTCCGGTTGTTCCGGCACGTTCGGGTAGATCGGATGAATGTGCAGGTCGCCGAAATAATGCGCGAAACGTGCCTGCTGTGCCGGCTCGATCGGCTGGTTGCGGAAAAACAGCACCTGATACTTGAGCAGCGCCTGTTCGATGGCGTCGCGGTGTTCCAGGCTCAGCGGCTGGCTGATGTCGACGCCTGTGATCTGCGCGCCGAGGGCCGAGCTTAACGGGGTGATGCTGAGGGTGCTCATGGTCGTTCTCTTCGAATTCGGAGTGTCATGCTTTTGTGGGAGCGAGCCTGCTCGCGAATGCAGAGTGTCAGGCGACAGTGCAGTGACTGATCTGACGCTTTCGCGAGCAGGCTCGCTCCCACAGGGGAATTTTCACAAGGCGATTTAGTGCGCCTGGCCGTGCCATGGCACCAGTCTGCGCTGCAATGCGCGCAGGCCCATTTCCATGGTGAAGGCGATCAGGGCGATGACCAGAATCCCCAGCACCACGACATCGGTGACCAGAAACTGCGCGGCCGACTGCACCATGAAGCCCAGGCCACTGGTGGCCGCGATCAGTTCAGCGGCGACCAGGGTCGACCAGCCGACGCCCAGACCAATGCGCACGCCGGTGAGAATGTCCGGCAGAGCGCTCGGCAAAATCACATGGCGAATCAACTGCGCGCGCGTCGCGCCCAATGACTGAGCGGCGCGCAGTTTTGCTGGATCAACCGTGCGCACACCCGTCGCGGTGGCGATGGCAATCGGCGCAAAAATCGCCAGATAGATCAGCAGCACTTTCGACAACTCGCCGATGCCGCACCAGATCACGATCAGCGGCAGATAGGCCAGCGGCGGGATCGGGCGGTAGAACTCGATCAGTGGATCGAGCACACCACGGGCAATGCGGTTGGCGCCGATGGCAATGCCCACCGGCACGGCGGTCAGGATCGCAAAAGCGAGACCCAGGCCGATGCGGCTCAGGCTCGCGCCGAGGTGCTGCCACAGCGTCGAATCCATGTATCCGGATGTCGCCAGCAACCAGCCCTTTTGCAGCACGGCAGAGGGTGGCGGCAGGAACAGCGGTTCGATCAGGCCGGTCGCGGTCACCGCCCACCAGATCGCCAGCAGGCCGAACAGGGTCAGCAGGCTGATCCAGCGAGTGCTGAGGCTGCGGCGCACCGGGATGCTCACCGAAGGTGTTTTCACCGCCGCAGCGGAAACGTCGTAACTGCTCATGCGCGCTCCTGCCGGGGTACGGCGCTGCGTTGCGAGAAGACTTTGCTCAGCACGTGCTCGCGGGTTTCGATAAAACGCGGATCGGATTTGATCGTGCGCGCCGACTCGCCAGCGGCATAACGCTGACCGAAATCCAATTGCAGACGCTCGACGATCTGCCCTGGATTCGGCGCCAGCAGAATCAGGTCCGTGGCGAGGAACACCGCTTCTTCAATATCGTGGGTAATCAGGAAAACCGGCTTGGCCGTGCGTTGCCAGACTTGCAGCAACAGCTCCTGCATCTGCTCGCGAGTGAATGCATCAAGCGCACCGAACGGCTCGTCCATCAGCAACACGCGCGGGTCGGCGGCGAGGGCGCGGGCGAGGCCGACGCGTTGTTTCTGGCCGCCGGACAATTGCCAGATGCGCCGCTCTTCGAAGCCGGCGAGATCGACCAGCGCGAGCATTTCCCGGGCGCGCTGTTCGCGTTTGTCCTTGCCGACACCGGCCAGTTCAAGGCCGAAGGCGACGTTGGCCAATACGTCCTGCCAGGGCAGCAAGGCGTCGTCCTGAAACACCACGCCACGTTCGGCGCTCGGGCCTTTGACTGGCACGCCGTCGAGGGTGATGCGCCCGGCACTCGGTTCGACGAAACCGGCAATCAGGTTCAACAGCGAAGTCTTGCCACTGCCGGACGGGCCGAGGGCGACCAGCAATTGCTGCGGCCCCAGGGTCAGAGAAATATCCGCCAGCACCGGCTCCGGGCTGCCCGGGTACTGTGCGCTGATGCGCTCCAGCTGTAGCAAGGCCATCGCTGTATCTCCCGATCAGTTGGTGATGTATTTGGCGCTGACGTAAGGCGCGTAGTCCGGCAGGACGGCTTCGACCTTGCCTTGCTCCTTGAGGAACGCGGCGGTGTCAGTGATGGCTTTGGTGGTCGGCGCGCCGAGGTCACTGACCTGATCCGCCGCCAGCGGGTAGACGTTGCCCTGCAGCAGCAATGGGATGTCGCTGGCCTTGGCGCCGGAGAGTTTGACCAGTTTGTCGACGTTGCTCTGATTGGCCAGCCAGGCCTGCGGATCCCTGCGGTAATCGGCGTAGGCGTCGAGGGTGACCTTGGCGAACGCGGTGACGATTTCCGGGTGCTTTTCGGCGAAGTCTTTGCGCACGATCCAAGCATCGAAGGTAGGCGCGCCGAACTTGGCCAGCTCGCCGGAGGTGATCAGCACTTTGCCGTTTTCCTTGGCCACGCCCAGTGCCGGATCCCACACGTAAGTGGCGTCGATGTCACCGCGTTTCCACGCCGCGATGATGGCTGGCGGCGCGAGGTTGAGCACGGTGACTTTCGACGGGTCGATGTTCCAGTGCTTGAGCGCGGCGAGCAGGCTGTAGTGCCCGGTGGACACGGACGGCACGGCGATTTTCTTGCCGATCAGATCCTGCGGAGTCTTGATGCCGGAGCCGTCGCGCGCGACCAGTGCTTCAGCGGCGCCGATCTGCGTGGCAATCAGGAAGGTTTCTACCGGTACCTTGCGGGTGATCGCGGCGGTCAGTGGACTCGAACCGAGGTAGCCGATCTGCACATCGCCGGACGCGATGGCGGCGATGATGTCGGCGCCGTTATCGAACTTGCGCCAGCTGATATCGGCCTTGGTAGCTTTCTCGTAGGCGCCGTCGGCCTGAGCGACCTTGGCCGGGTCGACGGTAGTCTGGTAGGCGACAGTGAGGTCGGCCGCCTGGGCCAGGAAGCTTGCAGCGGCCAGTGAGGCGGCGGCGAGCAGGCGAAGCGGGAAATTCAGTTTCAAGTGAGAGCTCCAGATCAGGCGACCGAATGTCGGCATGAGTGGAGACTAAATGATCTAAGAATCTCGAAATAAATAACTTTTTCGAATGAGCTTATGAGCGGAAAAATCTAAGACAGGCGAGGATGTGAGCCTTTGACTGATCGTTCCCACGCTCTGCGTGGTAACGCCTCAAGGGACGCTCTGCGTCGAAAGTGACGCGGAGCGTCACAGGCTGCATTCCCACGCAGAGCGTGGGAACGATCAAGGCCGGGGCAGCTTTAATTGCTGATGGCGAGGATGCTCGCCTGATACGCGCCGACAAACACATCGAAATCGCCGACTTCGTTCTGCTCAAGCTCGGTCTGCTGCGCCAGCGACGCGCGCGCCAGTTCTTCAAACCTCGCTTGCTCGTCAGCTGCCAACGGCTCGCTGCGAAAGAACTCGGCATGGGCCTGGCTCTGGCGCAGGGAGAATTGGGCAAAGCTTTCCTTGTGCTCAGCCATGGCCGCCAGTACCTGCGCCGATGGCGTCAGGGACGGGTCGTTGACCTTGGCCAGTTGCGCATCCAGCGCCTTGCTGTGGGCATCGCCGCCGACGCTCTGATCGAGCATCGCCGCCAGCGGAGCAATCTGTTCCAGCAGTTCAGCGGCCCATTGCTTCATTTCGACCGACTCACCATCACGCTGCAATTGCAGGCCCGGACGGCGACCTTCCTTGACCACGCTGAGGAAGTTCGAAGTGGCGTTGCCGCACGAAGTGTTGGTCAGCAGCGGACTGTCGTTCAACGCGCAATACAGCAGGAAGGCGTCGATGAAGCGCGACTCGGTGATGTCGATGCCCATTGGCAGGAACGGGTTGATGTCCAGGCAGCGCACTTCGACGTACTGGATGCCGCGCGCCATCAGCGCCTGGATCGGCCGCTCGCCGGTGTAGGTCACGCGTTTCGGGCGGATGTTGGAGTAGTACTCGTTTTCAATCTGCAGGATGTTGGTATTGAGCTGCACCCACTCGCCATCCTTGTGCGTGCCGACTTCCACGTACGGCGCGTAGGGCGTGGCCACCGCTTCGCGCAGGCTGTCGGTGTAGCTCGCCAGATCGTTGTAGCACGGTGTCAGGCCGGCCTGGGCGTTGCTCTGATAACCGAGATCGCTCATGCGCAGGCTGGTCGCGTATGGCAGATACAGCGTGTCCGGGTCGAGCTGCTCGAGCTGATGCGAACGCCCGCGCAGGAAGCCGGCGTCCAGCGCTGGCGAGGCACCGAACAGGTACATCAGCAGCCAGCTGTAGCGACGGAAGTTGCGGATCAGCGCGATGTAGGACACCGACTGGAAATCGCGATCGGTGCCGACGAAACCTTCGGCCTCGCGCAGCAATGGCCAGAGTTGTTCCGGCAGGGAAAAGTTGTAGTGAATACCGGCAATGCACTGCATGGTCTTGCCGTAACGCAGGGCCAGGCCCTTGCGATAGACGTACTTGAGCTGACCGATGTTGGAGGTGCCGTAATAGGCAATCGGGATATCTTCCTCGGCCGGCAACGGGCACGGCATCGATGGACTCCACAGGTACTCGTTGCCGAGTTTGCTGTAGGCAAAACGATGAATCTTGTCCAGGCTCGCCAGCGTGTCGGCAGGATCCGGCAGGGCAGGCGTGATGAATTCCAGCAGCGACTCGGAGTAGTCGGTGGTGATCTGTTCGTTGGTCAGCGCGGAACCCAGGGCTTCGGGGTGCGGCGTTTGCGCCAGGCGACCTTCACTGGTCACGCGCAGGCATTCACGTTCGATACCGTGCAGGCACTGCTTGAGCAGAGAGAGGTTAGCGCGCTCGCCGAGCAGAGCCAGGCGGCGGTTGAGAAGTTCGCTCAATTTGGATTCCTTCACGCGTCAGTCGCCCCAATATGGGGGTGGGCAGGACGGTCTACAAGGGTGAAGTTGAAACTGGCGTTATCGCCTGGTTTGTAGCGGCAGGCCATTTGCCGGTCAGTCAAGAACTGCACAATCCCTGTGGGAGCGAGCCTGCTCGCGAAGAGGGTTTTGCAGTCAATATCATCGTCGACTGACACACCGTCTTCGCGAGCAGGCTCGCTCCCACAGGATTCGTTGCGCCGAAATTAACTCAAAATGATGAGCAACATCTACAGGACAGCGAAGGTGCCTTGTGCTTTTGCGACCAGTTTGTCGCCCTGCATCACCTCGGCTTCGACCACCAGCGTGCGCCGGCCCGGGTGGATCACCCGCGCCGTGCACAGCACCTCGCCATCGGAAACGGCGCGGATGTAGTTGATCTTGCATTCGATGGTCGCACTCTGCTGATCGAAGCCATGGCTGCTGGAACACGCCAGGCCCATAGCAATATCGACCAGACTGAACAGCGCACCGCCGTGCAGTTTGCCGCCGCGGTTGCGCAGTTCGGGCTCAAGCGCCAGGGCGACTTGCGCCACCCCGGTTTCGAGACTGTGCAGGCGACAGCCCAACAGCTTGAAAAACGCGCTCTCGACGAGCCCGGCCGGCATTTCCATCAGCGTTTCTTCAACTGTTTGGCGTTGGCGAACAGCGAGGCCATCGCATTGTTTACCGGCGCGGCGGTGACGGTTTCCTTGCGTGGCGCATTGTTCGACGGCTGGCGTTGTGCCGAGCCCGGACGCGAGCCACGGGCGCCATCGATTTTCTCGCCCGGGGTGTCGCCCATGCGCATCGACAGGCCGACGCGTTTGCGCGGGATATCGACTTCCATGACCTTCACTTTCACCACGTCACCGGCCTTGACTGCTTCGCGCGGGTCCTTGATGAACTTTTCCGACAGCGCCGAGATGTGCACCAGACCATCCTGATGCACGCCGATGTCGACGAACGCACCAAACGCCGTCACGTTGGTCACCACGCCTTCAAGGATCATCCCCAGTTGCAGATCCTTGAGGTCTTCGACGCCTTCCTGGAACTCGGCAGTCTTGAACTCCGGACGCGGATCGCGACCAGGTTTTTCCAGTTCTTGCAGGATGTCGGTGACGGTCGGCAGACCGAAGGTTTCGTCGGTGAATTTCTTCGGGTCCAGACGTTTGAGGAACGCGGCATCGCCGATCAGCGAGCGAATGTCGCGGTCGGTTTCAGCGGCAATGCGCTGCACCAGCGGATAGGCTTCCGGGTGAACCGCCGACGAATCCAGCGGGTTGTCGCCGTTCATCACGCGCAAGAAGCCGGCGGCCTGTTCGAAGGTTTTTTCGCCCAGTCGCGCAACTTTCTTCAGCGCTGCACGAGTCTTGAACGCGCCGTGTTCGTCACGGTGAGCGACGATGTTTTGCGCCAGCGTTGCGTTGAGGCCGGAGATCCGCGCCAGCAATGCCACGGAGGCGGTGTTCACATCCACGCCCACGGCGTTCACGCAATCCTCGACCACGGCATCCAGACCGCGCGCCAGTTTCAGCTGCGAGACGTCGTGCTGGTACTGGCCGACACCGATGGATTTCGGATCGATTTTCACCAACTCGGCCAGCGGATCCTGCAGGCGACGGGCAATCGACACGGCGCCACGGATCGACACGTCGAGATCCGGGAATTCCTTGGCCGCCAGTTCCGAGGCCGAGTACACCGAGGCGCCGGCTTCGGACACCATGACCTTGGTCATTTTCATCGCTGGATATTTTTTGATCAGTTCGATCGCCAGCTTGTCGGTCTCACGGCTGGCAGTACCGTTGCCGATGGCGATCAGATCCACCGAGTGCTTGGCGCACAGCGCGGCCAAGATGGCGATGGTCTGATCCCACTTGTTGTGTGGCACGTGCGGGTAAACCGTGGCGTGGTCGAGCAGCTTGCCGGTGGAGTCGACCACGGCAACCTTGCAGCCGGTACGCAGGCCCGGGTCGAGGCCCAGGGTCGCGCGCGGGCCGGCCGGAGCGGCCAACAGCAGGTCGTGCAGGTTGTGCGCGAACACGTTGATCGCTTCGGTTTCGGCACCGTCGCGCAACTCGCCCAGCAGGTCGGTTTCCAGGTGGGTGTAGAGCTTGACCTTCCAGGTCCAGCGCACCACTTCACCGAGCCATTTGTCCGCCGGGCGGTTCTGGTTCTGGATGCCGAACTGCTGAGCGATCATGCCTTCGCACGGGTGCATGGTGCCGGGCAGCTCATCGCCGACTTTCAGCGCGGAGCTGAGAATGCCTTCGTTGCGGCCACGGAAAATGGCGAGGGCGCGGTGCGAGGGCATGCTTTTCAGCGGCTCGTCGTGTTCGAAATAATCACGGAACTTGGCGCCTTCCTCTTCCTTGCCAGCGATGACGCGGGCACTGAGGATCGCTTCCTGTTTGAGGAAATTGCGCAGCTTTTCCAGCAGGCTGGCGTCTTCGGCGAAGCGCTCCATGAGAATGTATTTGGCGCCTTCCAGCGCAGCCTTGATGTCGGCCACGCCCTTTTCGGCGTCGACGAAGCGCGCGGCTTCGGTTTCCGGCGACAGGTTCGGGTCGTTGAACAAGCCGTCGGCCAGTTCGCCGAGGCCGGCTTCGAGGGCGATCTGGCCCTTGGTGCGGCGCTTCTGCTTGTACGGCAGGTACAAGTCTTCGAGACGGGTCTTGGTGTCGGCGAGCTTGATGTCGCGCTCAAGGGCAGGGGTGAGTTTGCCTTGCTCCTCGATGCTGGCGAGGATGCTGATGCGCCGTTCGTCGAGTTCTCGCAGGTAGCGCAGGCGCTCTTCCAGATGACGCAACTGAGTGTCATCGAGGCTGCCGGTGACTTCTTTCCGGTAACGGGCGATGAAGGGGACGGTAGAACCTTCATCGAGTAGCGCGACGGCCGCTTCGACCTGTTGTGGGCGTACGCCGAGTTCCTCGGCGATGCGGCTGTTGATGCTGTCCATAAAACCACCTGACATAGTATGAAAGCAGGCTCGCAGGCACGCAGATAATGGCCTGGAGGCTGATTGAGCGGCTGGAAAATTGCCGCTGCCTGGATCAAGAAGCTGCCCATTGACCCGTGAAATCGAACAGTTACTGCACAGGGCCGGAAAAAATACCGGCCACTTACGGTAACGATTCAGACGTTGCCTGGCGCAAAACGCCGCGCATTATAACCAGCGTTCTGTCATTCGGGGGCGTTGCAGGCTGTAGGCATAAACCTCGGTTTTCTGGCAGTGAAGGAAAAATCTGCTAACAATGCACACGGTGCGTATAACGGCAGCTACGCCATAATGCGCGCCGAGCTAAAAGGAGCATCCAATGAGCAGCACAGCACAAACGGCTGAAGGCGAAAAAATTCTTATCGTTGATGACGATCCGGGGCTGAGCAGCCTGCTGGAGCGTTTCTTCGTCAGCAAGGGCTACCGTGCCCGTACCGTTCCGAACACCGAGCAGATGGATCGTCTGCTGGCGCGTGAAGTGTTCAATCTGGTCGTTCTCGACCTGATGCTGCCGGGCGAAGACGGCCTGACCGCGTGCCGCCGCCTGCGCAGCGCGAACAACCAGATTCCGATCATCATGCTCACCGCCAAGGGCGATGAGCTGAGCCGTATCAAGGGCCTTGAACTGGGCGCCGACGATTACCTGGCCAAGCCGTTCAACCCCGACGAGCTGATGGCGCGGGTCAAAGCGGTATTGCGCCGTCAGGCTGCCCCGGTACCGGGCGCGCCGGGCAGTGAAGACGAAAACGTCACCTTCGGTGATTACGTGTTGTCGCTGGCGACCCGCGAGCTCAAGCGTGGCGATGAAGTGCACATGCTCACCACCGGTGAGTTCGCGGTACTCAAGGCGCTGGTGATGAACGCGCGTCAGCCGCTGACCCGCGACAAGCTGATGAACCTCGCCCGTGGCCGTGAATGGGATGCGCTGGAGCGTTCCATCGACGTGCAGATCTCGCGTCTGCGCCGGATGATCGAACCCGATCCGTCGAAACCGCGTTACATCCAGACCGTCTGGGGTGTGGGTTACGTGTTCGTACCGGATGGCACCGCCACCAAGTGATCGGTGATTTGTAGGAGCGGGTCTGCAAGGCTCTGGCCGCACGGCCATTGCCACAGACTCGCAATCCGCAATATGCGAGCATTGCTCGCTCCTGCAAGTGTGTAGCGGTTAAAGATGAAAACCCCCGTCTGGTTCCCCCAAAGTTTTTTCTCCCGCACCCTCTGGCTGGTGCTGATCGTCGTGCTGTTTTCCAAGGCGCTGACCCTGGTTTATCTGTTGATGAACGAGGACGTGCTGGTGGACCGCCAATACAGCCATGGTGTCGCTCTGACGCTGCGCGCCTATTGGGCCGCCGACGAAGAGAACCGCGCAAAAATTGCCGATGCCGCGACCCTGATTCGTGTGGTCGGCGCCGGTGTGCCGGAAGGCGAGCAGCACTGGCCGTACAGCGAAATCTATCAGCGGCAGATGCAGGCGGAACTGGGTGCCGACACCGAGGTGCGTTTGCGCATGCACTCGCCGCCGGCATTGTGGGTGAGGGCACCGAGCCTGGGCGATGGCTGGCTGAAAGTGCCGTTGTATCCGCACCCGCTGCGCGGCCAGAAAATCTGGAACGTGCTCGGCTGGTTCCTCGCCATCGGCCTGTTGTCGACGGCATCGGCATGGATCTTCGTCAGCCAGCTCAATCAGCCGTTGAAGCGCCTGGTGTATGCCGCGCGGCAACTCGGCCAAGGCCGCAGCGTGCGCCTGCCGATCAGCGACACGCCGAGCGAAATGACCGAGGTTTATCGCGCCTTCAACCAGATGGCCGAGGACGTTGAACAGGCCGGACGCGAGCGCGAGCTGATGCTGGCGGGGGTTTCCCACGACTTGCGCACACCGCTGACGCGCTTGCGCCTGTCGCTGGAATTGATGGGCGATCACACCGATCTCACCGACGACATGGTCCGCGATATCGAAGACATGGACGCGATTCTCGACCAGTTCCTCGCGTTCATCCGCGATGGTCGTGATGAGTCAGTGGAGGAGGTGGACCTCAGCGATCTGGTGCGTGAAGTCGCCGCGCCGTACAACCAGAACGAAGAGAAAGTGCGCCTGCGCCTGGAACCGATCCAGCCGTTCCCGCTACGTCGAGTGTCGATGAAGCGCCTGCTCAACAACCTGATCGGCAACGCCTTGAACCATGCCGGCACGGGTGTTGAGGTCGCGGCTTATGTGTCCGGAGATACCAGCGCGCCGTATGTAGTGCTGAGCGTGATGGACCGTGGCGCCGGGATTGATCCGTCCGAGCTTGAGGCAATCTTCAACCCGTTTACCCGAGGTGATCGGGCTCGCGGTGGCAAAGGCACCGGGCTGGGGCTGGCGATCGTGAAAAGGATTGCGGCGATGCATGGCGGCAACGTCGAATTGCGCAACCGGTCCGGGGGTGGACTTGAGGCCCGCGTGAGATTGCCGCTGGGGTTGATGTTGCCGAGAGATGCGGTTTAGAAGCAGCTACAAGCTACAAGCTACAAGTTACAAGTTACAAGCTACAAGCAAGAGCGCTTTTCACTTGCCGCTTGAAGCTTGCCGCTAGCAGCTGCTTCTCTACCCCTTGCCCTTGGTGCGGGTCATATTCGGCCCGCCATTCTTTTCCAGATGCTCGATGATGATCCCCGCCACATTTTTCCCCGTGGTGGTCTCGATGCCTTCCAGTCCCGGCGACGAGTTCACTTCCATCACCAGCGGCCCGTGATTTGAGCGCAGGATATCCACACCCGCCACCGCCAGGCCCATGACCTTGGCAGCGCGTAGCGCGGTCATGCGCTCTTCCGGGGTGATCTTGATCAGGCTGGCGCTGCCGCCGCGATGCAGGTTGGAACGAAATTCTCCCGGTTTGGCCTGGCGCTTCATTGCCGCGATCACCTTGTCGCCGACCACGAAGCAGCGGATATCCGCGCCGCCGGCTTCCTTGATGTATTCCTGAACCATGATGTTCTGCTTCAGGCCCATGAACGCTTCGATCACCGACTCTGCCGCCGTGGCTGTTTCGCACAGCACCACGCCTATGCCCTGAGTGCCTTCGAGCACCTTGATCACCAGCGGTGCACCGTTGACCATGGCGATCAGGTCGGGAATATCGTCCGGCGAGTGGGCAAAACCGGTGACCGGCAAACCGATGCCGCGCCGCGACAGCAACTGCAGCGAACGCAATTTGTCCCGCGAGCGGGCGATGGCCACCGACTCGTTGAGCGGGAACACGCCCATCATTTCGAACTGACGCAACACCGCGCAGCCGTAGAACGTCACCGATGCGCCGATCCGCGGGATCACCGCGTCAAAACCTTCCAGCGGTTTGCCGCGGTAATGGATCTGCGGCTTATGGCTGGCAATGTTCATGTAGGCGCGCAAGGTGTCGATCACCACCATTTCATGCCCGCGCTCGATTCCGGCTTCGACCAGACGGCGGGTGGAATACAGACGCGGATTACGCGACAGCACAGCGATCTTCATGCAACACCTGTGGAGGAGGTAGATACCGGGAACACCGGCTTGTCTTGTACATACTTGATGCCCGGATTAACCACCAACTGGCCATCGATCAGGGCTTTGGAACCGAGCAACAGGCGATAGCGCATGGACTTGCGGCAGGCCAGGGTGAACTCCACCGGCCAGACCCGATCGCCCAGGGCCAGCGTGGTGCTGATCACATAGCGCACTTGCGCATGGCCGTTGGAGCTCTTGATGGTTTTGCGCGTGACCAGCGGCGCTTCGCAGCGCCGGTGACGCAACTGCACCACCGTGCCGAGATGCGCAGTGAAGCGCACCCATTTCTCGCCGTCGCGTTCGAACGGTTCGATATCGGTGGCGTGCAGGCTGGAGGTGCTGGCTCCGGTGTCGATTTTTGCGCGCAGGCCCGCGACTCCCAGGCCCGGGAGCGCCACCCACTCGCGCAGACCGACAACGGTCAAATGATCAAATGTCTTCAAAGAAAAAAACCAAGGGTTAACGCTTCCAGGCCTCGTCCGGCACCTGGGCCAACGCTTTGAATGCCGGTCTGGCGAACCAGTAGCCCTGCATCAGAAATATTCCACAGTCCGCGAGGAAATCCCGTTCCCCGGCGCTTTCTATGCCTTCGGCAATGACTGTAACGTCCAACTCCGCACACATTGTGACAATCCCCCGCACGATCACTTGACGGACACGGTCCTGGTCAACATCGCGGATCAGCGCCATGTCGAGTTTGATCAGGTCCGGTTGGAAATCAGCCAGCAGATTGAGCCCCGAATAACCGGCACCGAAATCGTCGATGGCGGTCTTGAAGCCGAATTCGCGGTATTCACGCAGAATATTGGTCAAATGGCGATAATTATCTACGTGCTCGATTTCCAGGGTTTCGAAAATCAGCCGGTCGATCGGAAAGTTGTGTTTGCGTGCGGCCTCCAGTGTGCTGCGAATGCATAGCTCTGGACGGTAGACGGCGTTGGGCAAAAAGTTGATCGACAAGTGTGTCTGCATATTAAGGCTCGCCGCGCCTTCGATGGCGCGGGTCCGGCAGAGCTGGTCGAAACGGTAGCGGTTGTCTTCTGTAACCTGATTTAACACCGACAGTGCACCTTCCCCGGCCACGCCTCGCACCAACGCCTCGTGGGCGAATACCGACTGGTCGCGCAGGTCGACGATCGGCTGGTAGGCGAAGGCAAAATCGAAGTCCAGCGGCTCGCTCTGCTGGCAGCCCTGGCAACCGCCCTTGGGTGAGGTCAACGAAGTTGGAAATTTAGTCACGCGGTCACTCCAGGCCGGTCAGGCGGCGAAGATCACAGTCTATCTGGAGGGCCGAGTTCTTGCGCCCGACAGAAACGGTAGTACAGTTCCGACTACTGGCTGAGCGAGGAATTCATATGGGACAGAAGCAGGAGGAGGACGACAAGGTCCGTCTCGATAAATGGCTATGGGCAGCGCGTTTCTACAAGACCCGTGCATTGGCCAAAGCCGCCATTGAAAGTGGCAAGGTGCATTGCCGTGGCGAGCGCTGCAAACCGGGCAAGGAGCCGCGCATCGGTGATGAGTTCGAGATTCGCACTGGCTTCGAAGTGCGTACGGTGAAGGTCGAGGCATTGTCGATCGTGCGTCGTGGCGCACCCGAGGCGCAGACCTTGTATGCCGAAACCGAGGCGAGTGTCACCAAGCGTGAAGCGGCTGCGGCAATGCGCAAGGCGGGGGCGTTGGGCGTGAGCACCGATGGCAAGCCGAGCAAGAAACAGCGGCGGGATCTGTTCAAGTTTCGCGGTAGCAGCAACGAAGATTGAAACGTTGTGCCGGCTTCTTCGCGAGCAGGCTCGCTGCCACATTCGATCGAGTCGTCTGTGGCAGCGAGCCTGCTCGCGAATCGAGTACGACGCGGTATCAGGCGCTACGCACCACACTCATCCGCGACACCATCGGCAGCTTGCCCAGCAACGCGAAAACCGGCGCGGTCAGCTTCAACCAGAAGTTCGCCGCGTGCCAGGCAAACGGTGTGTAGTAACCCCAGCCCAACGCCCACACCGCCAGCAGCACGCCGCCGATGTAATCGTCCTGACCCCAATGCGCGCCGGCCACCAGACGCGGCAGCATGAACAACACTGCCAGACCCCATACTGTTAGAAATTGTCCGACGGTGCGGCTGAACACGCCCATGAACAATGCCCAGATCAACAGCACTGAGGCATGATCACCGGGGAAACTCTGGCCGGAACGGTCCTTCAGCTCCCAGGTTTTTTCCAGGTGCGGAAAGTAATCGCTGATGTGCACGGCGCCCTCAAGCACCATTGACGGGCTGCTGTGCTGCCAGCCCATGTGATCGGCGAATTTGGAAAACAGCGCGCGGATCACCACCATCAGCAGCAGGATCGAGAAAAAACCGAAAAACGCGCGACGCACGTCGATCGCCCTGAAAACCCAGTCGCCCTTGATCAGCAGCGTCAGCAGAATCAGTCCGACGACGATGTCGAACGGGCGCAGACTTGCAATCGCCCAGATGTGGAGCCATATCGGGTTGCTGGCCAGCGGTGCATTCAGCGAGCGGAACAGCCACTCGTCGAAAATCACACACAGCATCTGGCCGGTAGGCCATAACCAGAAAGCCAGTAGCGCCAACGGCACTACGTTACACAGAACCAGCCGGCCGAGGTTCCACCTTGATTGGAACAAACCCGGATTGTTCATAAAATGCCTCCCATGGCGAAAAAGCGCCGGCACCAAAAAAAGTGCCAGCAAGCGCAAATTTTCACGTTTTGTAATCATTTTGTCATCACATTCAGATACCCAGACCTATGACCGACCTAGCGGATACCGATTTCACTCAACGCTTCATCTTCGATGACAGCGACACTCGCGGCGAACTGGTAGCGCTGGAGCGCAGCTACGCCGAAGTCCTCGCCAAACACCCGTACCCGGAACCTGTCGCGCAGTTGCTCGGCGAACTGATGGCGGCCGCTTCGTTGCTGGTCGGCACGCTCAAGTTCGATGGCTTGCTGATTTTGCAGGCACGCTCGGAAGGGCCGATTCCGCTGCTGATGATCGAGTGCTCCAGCGAGCGTGAGATCCGTGGTCTGGCGCGTTACAACGCCGAGCAGATCGCCGCAGACGCCACCCTCAGCGATCTGATGCCGGACGGCGTTCTGGCCCTCACCGTCGACCCGACTGTTGGCCAGCGCTATCAGGGCATTGTCGATCTCGACGGCGAAACCCTGTCGGATTGCTTCACCAACTACTTCGTCATGTCGCAGCAGGTTGGCACCCGCTTCAAGCTGTTCGCCGACGGTCGTCGTGCCCGCGGCATGCTGCTGCAACAACTCCCCGCTGATCGCTTAAAAGACGAAGAGGATCGCGCCGCCAGCTGGCAGCACCTCACCGCGTTGGCCAGCACTCTGAGCGCCGATGAGCTGCTGAGCCTGGACAACGAAACCGTCCTGCATCGCCTGTACCACGAAGAGCAGGTGCGCCTGTTCGATGTGCAGCATTTGCGCTTCAGTTGCAGTTGCTCGCGGGAACGCTCCGGCAATGCGCTGGTCAGTCTTGGGCTGGAAGATGCGCTGGCGCTGGCCGCCGAGCAGGGCGGCAAAGTCGAGATCGATTGCCAGTTCTGCAATCAGCAGTACCTGTTCGACGCGGCCGATATTGCTCAATTGTTCGCTGGCGCGGGCGTCGATACGCCGTCAGATACCCGTCACTAAAACGGTTCAGCGCAGGTAAATTCACTGCGGAATGACGGAATATCGCCGTTACGACGGGAGGACCCTACTCTTTTTGGGCTTTTCTGGCATAATCCGGCCCACTTTTTTCGCGGTAGTAGTGCACGACTTTCTACTACAAAACGTTTGGAGCACACTCGGCCACTGGCCGACGGGGAACCTCATGACGCAAGCCAATAACGCCGTGTACACCGATCTGAGTGTTGATGATCTGGTAAAAGAAGCCCTGAATCGCGGTGAAGGCGAGCTTGCCGATACCGGCGCTCTGGTTGTTCGCACCGGTCACCGCACCGGCCGTTCGCCAGTCGACCGTTTCATCGTAGAAGAGCCTTCCACCCAGGCTGCTATCGCCTGGGGCCCGATCAACCGCAAGTTCCCGGCCGACAAGTTCGATGCCCTGTGGGCTCGCGTCGAGGCCTTCAACAACGCGCAAGAGCACTTCGTTTCCCACGTGCATGTAGGCGCGGCGGAAGATCACTACCTGGCCGTGAAAATGACCACACAGACTGCCTGGCAGAACCTGTTCGGTCGTTGCCTGTTCATCAACCCGGCCCAGTACAACCCGGCTGGCCGTGAAGAATGGCAAGTGCTCAACGTCGCCAACTTCGAGTGCGTGCCTGAGCGTGACGGCACCAACTCCGATGGTTGCGTGATCATCAACTTCGCGCAGAAGAAAGTGCTGATCGCCGGCATGCGTTACGCCGGCGAGATGAAGAAAGCCATGTTCTCGGTGCAGAACTTCCTGCTGCCGGCCGCTGACGTGCTGCCAATGCACTGTGCTGCCAACATCGGCGAAGACGGCGACGTGACCCTGTTCTTCGGTCTGTCGGGCACCGGTAAAACCACCCTGTCGGCCGACGAAAGCCGTTACCTGATCGGTGACGACGAACACGGCTGGGGCGAAGGCGTGGTGTTCAACATCGAAGGCGGTTGCTACGCCAAGTGCATCGACCTCTCCGAGAAGAACGAGCCGGTAATCTGGAAAGCCATCAAGCACGGTGCAGTGCTGGAGAACGTCGTTATCGACGACGCCAAGCACGCCGACTACGCCGATGTCAGCCTGACCCAGAACAGCCGCGCCGCCTACCCGCTGGAGCACGTTGCCAAGCGCTCCGAGAAGAACCTGGGTGGCGAGCCAAACGCGGTGATCTTCCTTACCTGCGACCTGACCGGCGTGCTGCCGCCAGTGTCGATCCTCAACGAAGAGCAAGCGGCCTACCACTTCCTGTCCGGCTACACCGCACTGGTGGGCTCGACTGAAATGGGTTCGGGCAGCGGCATCAAGTCGACCTTCTCCACCTGCTTCGGCGCACCGTTCTTTCCGCGTCCGGCTGGTGAGTACGCAGAACTGCTGATCAAGCGCATCCGCGGTTTCGGCTCCAAGGTCTACCTGGTCAACACCGGCTGGACCGGCGGCGGCTACGGCGTCGGCCAACGCTTCAACATCCCGACCACCCGCGCGGTGATCGCAGCGATCCAGAGCGGCGCGCTGATCGGTGCAGCCACCGAACACCTCGACACCATCAACCTCGACGTGCCTCTGGCGGTCCCGGGCGTCGACACCAACCTGCTCAATCCACGCAACACCTGGGCTGACAAGGCTGCGTACGACGAGGCAGCCAAAGCATTGGCCGGTCTGTTCATCGAGAACTTCAAGAAGTTCGAAGTGAGCGACGCGATCAAGGCGGCTGGGCCGAAATTGTAAGTAGTGGTTTGCAGTGAATAAAAAACCGCCCTTTGGGGCGGTTTTTTATTTCCGATCTGAAATGCAGCTTGGTTGGACTCAAAGACGTGGCTTGCCCTGGCTATGTGTCAATCAGCCAGTGCACTCAGCACATGGACAGGATCGTTATGAATGGCCTTGAGTAGTGCTTTGGCCGGCCCAGTCGGCTGACGACGACCTTGCTCCCAATTGCGTAACGTTCCCAATTGGACATCGATCAAGGCTGCGAACTTTGCCTGCGTCATTCCCGTCGCTTTGCGAATCTGTTTAACCTGTAATGCATCCACATAGAATTCGCGGGACGGCTTTTTTTCACCCCGAAGAATCTCATCCATTTCCTGCACGCTTTCCATCAGCTCATCAAAAAACTTGCTCATGGTTACCTCCAGTTTCCAATCAGGGCCTTCAGTGCTTTCCGTTCGTCATGGGTAAGATCCTGCTGCTCGTTTTTTGGATCAACAACGCGATCTGTGATGCTGAAACGAAGTGGTAGTAGATAACCCGTGCGCCACCCCGTTTGCCATGGCCTTTGGAGGCGACTCGTGCTTTACGCACCCCGCCGGTTCCTTCGATTACATCACCAATAGACGGGTTTGCGACCAACTGCTTTTGAAAGGTGGCGTAGGCATCGTCGTCCAGTAACTCTCTTACTCGGCGGGTAAAGACTGAAGTCTCAATAAAAATCATGGTCAATGTACGCCAGTGACTTACTTCCAGGCAATGCTGAACTGTTGATAACGATGACTGGTGCCTGGTCGCCGACAGATGATCGGCGGCGATCAGGCTGCTCGCCTTAGGCAGGGGCTTTCCAGTTGAGCATCTGTGTCTGCGCGACTTGCAGCAGCTCGCAGTCGACCTGTAAGCAGGTACAGAGCGTGGGTGATGTGGGTGTCGCTGACCGAAGCAGTGACACCCACGACTATAGGTTCGCACCACCACCTCGCGATAGCCGACAAGGCATCGCGTGAAGTAGGAACGGGACGAACAAAGCGCCAGACGTTGCTACGGATTATTCAACGCCTTTCAACGCAAATGCTGGTACCCGGAAATATCCAGCAGGCTTGTGGTCAGTCCGGTTGCCGGGCGGTAGATCGTGCCTTTGACTGCTGAAAACGGCACGCCTTTGCTGCCCAGCGAGACATAGCGCTCGCCTTTGTCCAGTTCGGTGAAATAAGTGTAGGACTGGCTGTGCATCTTCTTGTAGCGGGCTTCGTCGCTGACGATGGCGCCGGTGAGGCGGCGCAGGTCGGTATCGTTCAGGTTGAGAGTTTTGCTCAGTGGCGCGCCCCAGCGCTTGAGGCAGGTCTCGGCGAGATGGCGAACGATGCGGCCGGGCTCGATCAGCGCGTTGAGGTCGCTGCTGCTACTCGGCTCGCCGCCGAGCGCCGTGGCGTTGCCAGCAAGGGTGGCGTGGCGACCGGCCATTGGATAGATCGAAGTCCTGGTGCCGGTAGCGGTTTGCGGGATCACGCAGCTGAAGCCTTTTGAGCGCTCGTCGCGGGCATAGAAGGCGATGTATTCCTTGACGTTGGATTCGAGTTTGACGCGGTTTTCCTGGAAGTTGCCAATTCCCGGGACTGGATCAATCGCAAAGATATTCACCGGAATATGTTTGAGCGCAGCGTCCCTGGACATTGCATTGGCAAGCATATGGCAACTGATACCACCCCGGCTCCAGCCGAGCAGATTGACACGCGTCGGAATAATGTCGTCCTTGCGGAAAGTCTTGATGATCTGTTCCTGCAACTTCTGTTGCGTGATACTTCGGTCGCCATAGTTATACTGGCGCCAGAACCAGGAACCTTCCTCTTTTACATCTTCAATAGGAATGCCTGCGGCTTTCAGACGGTTATATTCTGCCTCGGTAAGTTGTTTACGCTGCCAATCGCATTTGCCTTTGATGATATTCAACGCGTGCTGCACGTTTTCATCCCAGCCTTTGCCGAACAGCGTGCCGGACAAGCCGTATTCAGAGGTCTTGGTGAACAGGTCGTCGGCTTGCAGATTGCCGCTGCCAGGGCCGTCGACGACGATCCACTCGGCAAATTCGCGTCCGCTGTGGTGTGCAGCGAGCGTAGAAACGATTTCGCCGTCCCAGAAGTTTTTATGTTTGTCATCAAATTTGTTGGAGCCGGTGCCGCAGAAAAAGATTGTTAAAGTTGTCATTTCGTTGCTCTTGCTTATGTATAAGAGCAGTCAAATTAGTTTTAGGCGGTGTTAAAAATAAAGGGCGTTGTTGTGTCTGCGTTTGTAATGTGAAGTTTGTTATATATATGTAGCTGAGCTTTTCGAAAGTATGTCGAGGCGCTTTGATTGTTAAACGCTTGGTTTTCGCTTCCCATGTATCATTCAGTATCGATTCAACCCCGACCTTTTCTCGACTCGCTGCAATCGCCCGCTAGGCTTTGGGCATGGCAGCAGTCAAAGGAGTGACAGTAAATGCACCACACCCTGGAACAGGTTTTTGGTTATCCACAGTTTCGCCCCGGTCAGGAGGCCGCTGTCAGCGCGGTGCTGGCGGGGCGCTCCGCGGCGGCAATCTTTCCCACCGGCTCCGGCAAATCGCTTTGCTATCAGCTGCCGGCGCTTTTACTGCCACACCTGACATTGGTGGTTTCGCCGTTGCTGGCGTTGATGCAGGATCAACTGGCGTTTCTCAAGCGCCACGGTATCTCCGCAGGCAGTATCGATTCGGCGCAGAGCCGCGAGGATGCCAACGACGTCATGGCCCGTGCGCGTTCGGGGGAATTGAAGATTCTGATGATCTCCGTCGAACGCCTGAAAAATGAGCGCTTCCGCAATTTTCTGCAGCAGGTGCCGATCTCCTTGCTGGTGGTCGACGAGGCGCACTGCATTTCCGAATGGGGCCACAACTTTCGGCCGGACTACCTGAAATTGCCGGACTACCAACGTCAGTTCAACATCCCGCAGGCCTTGCTGCTCACCGCCACGGCGACACCAAAAGTCATCGCCGACATGCAGGCCAAATTCGCCATATCTCCGGACGATGTAGTGACCACCGGTTTCTATCGGCCCAACCTCAACCTGCTGGTCGAGCCTGTACGCGGTCAGGACAAGCGCCGGCGTCTGGTCGAATGGATGAGCGAGCGTCCCGGGCAACCGAGCATTGTCTACGTGACGTTGCAGAAGACCGCCGAGCACATCGCCGAGCATCTTCAACGCAACGGAATCCAGGCCGAGGCATACCACGCAGGTTTGCCCCACGATGAGCGTGAAGACATTCAACGCCGCTTCATGGCCGGGCAGTCCAATTGCATTGTCGCCACCATTGCCTTCGGCATGGGCATCGACAAGAGCGACATCCGTAACGTCGTGCATTTCGATCTGCCCAAATCCATTGAAAACTACAGCCAGGAAATCGGCCGCGCCGGGCGTGACGGACAGCCTTCGGATTGCCTGGTACTGGCAAATCGCGACAGCCTCAATGTGCTGGAAAACTTCGTCTACGGTGATACGCCCGAGCGCGACGGGATTCGCTATGTGCTCGATGAACTCGAAGCCTCGGTCCCGGAAGGACAATGGGAGTTTCTGCTTGGGCCATTGGCGGATCAGAGCAACATTCGCTCTTTGCCGTTGAAGACTTTGCTGGTGCAGCTGGAACTGCGCGGCCTGATCGCGCCGCGCTACGCTTATTACGCTGAATACCGCTTCAAATATCTGCTTGAGCCTGAAGCATTGCTCCAGCGCTTCGAAGGCGAGCGCAGGGATTTCGTTGCGGCGATCATCAGAACGTCCACGCGAGCACGCACCTGGGCCACAGTAGATTTCGAGGCGATGTATTCGCAGTATTCCGCCGAGCGCAATCGCGTAGTGACAGCGCTTGATTACTTCCAGGAAAAAGGCTGGGTCGAGCTTGAAAGCAAGCAAATGACCGAGGTTTACAGCCTGCTGCAAAGTGATTTTGCCAGCGACGCCCTGAGCGCTGAGCTGCACGAGTATTTCACTCGCCATGAACGGACTGAGGTGGCGCGGATTCACGCCATGCTTGAGGTGTTCGCCACCGAACGCTGCCTGGGTTATCGCCTGGCCGAGTATTTTGGTGACCAAAATGCCCCTGAACATTGCGGCCATTGTTCGGTATGTCACGGCCAGATCGCGCGGTTGCCCGAGCCGCCGCCATTGCCGCCGCTTGTGGATAAAAACTTCGCGCAGCTGTGTGGTGAATTTATCCACAGGCATGAGCAGCACACAGGCAGCCTTCCGACGGCCGAACGCCTGACACGGTTCCTGTGCGGAATCAGCGTGCCGTTGTTCACCAAACTCAAGGCGCGGGCGATACCGGGTTTTGCTGCGTTGGAAGAGTATCCCTACGCAGAGGTCCGCGAGTGGGCGGACAGTCACTTGCTCGATTAAGCAGAGAGTCTGTGGGCGCTGCATCCATCCGCTGAATGTCGATCATCACGCTAATAAACTTCAAAAAGCGTCGTGGCCTGACTAAGGTTGGAATCTGTCTTTGGGCCACCCACAAGAGAACAACATGAGCCAGACAAGCTTCGAGATTCAGCAGGCTGCCGTGATCGGCGCGGGCACCATGGGCCGTGGCATCGTCATGTGCCTGGCCAATGCTGGCGTGAACGTGCAATGGGTGGATAACAATCCACAGATGCTTGAGCAGGCGCTGACGACGGTCGCGCAAACTTATGCACACAACGTGCGCCAGGGCCGCATTGATCAGGCCGAGGCGGATGCGCGAATGGCTCGCGTATCTGCAGCGGCGGATTACGCGGCGATCCGCAACGTCGATCTGGTGATCGAAGCGGTGTACGAGAACCTCGAACTGAAGCAGAAGATTTTTCGCGAGCTGGATGGCCTGCTCAAGCCTGAGGCGCTGCTGGCGAGCAACACCTCGGCGCTGGACATCGACGCCATCGCAGCTGCGACCCGGCGCCCGGCACAGGTGCTGGGTCTGCACTTCTTCAGCCCGGCGCACATCATGAAACTGCTGGAAATCGTGCGCGGTGCGCAGACCTCGCCAGCGGCGCTGGAGGCCGCGCTGGCACTCGGCAAGCGCATGGGCAAGGTCAGCGTAGTGTCGGGCAACTGCCACGGTTTTATCGGCAACCGCATGCTGCATCCGTATGTACTGGAAGCGCGCAAGATGCTCCTCGAAGGTGCTTATCCACAGCAGGTGGATGCCGCGCTGCAAGGTTTCGGCTTCGCCATGGGGCCGTTTCGCATGTACGACGTGGTCGGCATCGATCTGGAATGGCGTGCTCGGCAGCTAGCTGGCAAGGGGCAGGATGCGCCCGAGGTTCAGGTCGATAATCGTCTGTGCGAAATGGGTCGGTTCGGGCAGAAGTCCGGCAACGGCTACTACCACTATGAGCCGGGCAGTCGCCAGGCCGAGCATGATCCCGAAGTGGATGCACTGGTGCTGCGGGTCAGCGAAGAGCTGGGCTTCCAGCGTCGCGACATCGGTCCTGAAGAAATCCTCGAGCGCTGTTTGCTGGCGCTGGTCAACGAAGGCGCGAAAATTCTGCAGGAAGGCATTGCCGGCTCGGCCCACGACATCGATCTGGTGTACTTGAACGGCTATGGTTTTCCAGCAGAAAAGGGTGGGCCGATGGCGTGGGCGGATCAGCAGGGGCTAGCGGATATCCATCAGCGCTTGCTGGCGCTGGAGACACGCCAGGGCGATCAGTGGAAGCCGGCGCGGTTGATTGGCGAACTGGCGGCGCAGGGGAAGGGGTTTGCTGATCGTTGACACCAGTCGGCTGTGCTGACGCCTTCGCGAGCAGGCTCGCTCCCACAGGTAAAGTGTTCGTCATCACGATCAAATTCAATTAAGAGAATGCGAGAACCCTGCATGAATCAACGCTCCGACTACCCCCACTTCCAGCCCATCACCACACGCTGGCACGACAACGACGCCTACGGTCACGTCAACAACGTTACCTACTACAGCTTCTTCGACACGGCGGTGAACACTTATCTGATTCAGGTCGGTGGCCTGGATATTCATGACGGCGAAGTGGTGGGATTCGTGGTCAGTTCCGCCTGCGATTACTTTGCCTCGATCGCTTTCCCCGATCTGATCGAGATCGGACTGCGGGTCGGCAAACTGGGCAACAGTTCGGTGCAATATGAACTGGCTGTGTTCAAGGTCGGCGAAAGCGAGGCGTGTGCGGCGGGGCGTTTTGTGCATGTGTTTGTCGATCGGGCGAGCAATCAGCCGGTGCCGATTCCTGCCGGTTTGCGTGGGGCGCTGGAGCGGTTGGTCGTCTAGACGCGCAAAAAAAATCGCAGCCCCAAGGGCTGCGATTTTCGTTCAAGCCTTCGCCTTAGTGGTGGCGATAGTACTTGTGATGCTTGCGGTGGCCGTAGGCATGGCCGCGACCTGGATGACCACGGTCGCGGTAGTAGCGACGGTCATCATGGCGACGGTCGTAGCGACGATCATCGTCGTCACTCTTGTTGCCCATGTAGTTACCCAGCGCGCCACCTGCACCGCCACCAGCAGCGGAGCCGATCAGGCTGCCGGTGGTGCCGCCGAGACTGCGGCCGACGACGTTACCGCCGGCTGCACCCAGTGCACCACCAATGGCTGCTTCGCCACGGCTGCGCTTGTCTGCGCCGACCGCACTACCACCCGCGCCGCCCAGGGCTGCGCCGATGGTGGAACCTGTATTGCCGCCTAACGATTGACCGACGACCGAGCCAAGAACCCCGCCCAATGCGCCGCCCACACCTGCTTCGGTGGTGCCTCCGGCAGAAGCGAAGCCACTGACCAGGCCAAGGGACAACAAGAGAATCGAGGAGAACTTCATAGAGGATGAGCCTCAAAGGGATGACGGCGCCGATCCTGAGGCTCTGCAATGGGCGTGACAATCAAAATCCGACGAATAACACGACTTGTATACAATAATGCAAGTTACTGTTTTTTCACCGGAACTTAACCGATTTTCGCCGGTCTTTAGCTACTTCGGACAGGCCGTTTTCATGCAGAAACGGCCTTTTTTGTGGGCGGTCGAAAATCTTTGCCACGGCAGATCTGTTGACAGGTCGATGGCTTTCGCGAGCAGGCTCGCTCCCACATTTGAAATGCATTCCAATTGTGGGAGCGAGCCTGCTCGCGAAGGGGCCGGATCTGGCTCCGCGGTTAAGCGGATTTAGCCATGATCAACCCCGTCTCACTCGCCGCTTCCAGCCGGATCGCAATGAACTTCGACGTCGGCGTGTGGCTACCATCGCCAGTGCTCTCCAGCGGCACCAGCGGATTGACCTCCGGATAGTACGCCGCCGCCTGCCCCGCAGGAATGTCGAACGCCAACAATGTAAAACCTTTCACCCGACGCTCGCGACCGTCGTCCCAGATCGACACGATGTCGGCCTTCTGTCCCGGACGGAAGCCCAGACGAATGATGTCGGCCTCGTTGGCGAACAGCACGTCACGCTGGCCCTTCACGCCACGGTAGCGGTCGTCGAGACCATAGATCGTCGTGTTGTACTGATCGTGGGAGCGCATCGATTGCAGGATCAGATCCGGCACTTGGCCGGTGGCGCGGGTGCGTTCGTGGACCAGATCTTTCGGCAACTGGTTAGCGCGGAAGTTGGCGCGGCCTGACGGCGTGTTCCACTTGCGGGCGCCAGCCGAGTTGCCCAGATAGAAGCCGCCCGGGTTTTTGATCTTGTCGTTGAAGTCTTTGAAACTCGGGATGGTGTCGGCGATCAGTTCGCGAATGCGCCCGTAATCGGCTACCAGCCAGTTCCAGTCCACCGGTTGGCTACCCAACGTCGCGGCAGCGATGCCGGCGATGATCGACGGCTCCGAGCGCATCTGGTTCGACAGCGGCTGCAACTGGCCGTTGGACGCGTGGACCATGCTGAACGAGTCTTCCACGGTCACCGCTTGCGGGCCTTCGGTCTGGATGTCGATGTCGGTGCGGCCCAGGCACGGCAGGATCAACGCGTCTTTGCCGTGAGCGAGGTGGCTGCGGTTGAGCTTGGTGCTGATCTGCACGGTCAGGTCACAATTGCGCAGCGCTTCGAAGGTGCGCGAGCTGTCCGGCGTGGCCTGGGCAAAGTTGCCGCCCAAGCCGATGAACACCTTGGCGCGACCTTCGGCCATCGCATGAATCGCCTCGACCACGTTGTGGCCATTGTGGCGTGGCACCTTGAACTGGAAGCGACGCTCCAGCGAGTCGAGGAACGCCACCGGTGGACGCTCGTTGATGCCCATGGTGCGGTCGCCCTGCACGTTGCTGTGACCACGCACCGGGCACAGACCGGCGCCAGGTTTGCCGATATTGCCGCGCAGCAGCATCAGGTTGGCGATTTCCTGAATGGTCGGCACCGAATGACGGTGCTGGGTGATGCCCATGGCCCAGCACATGATCACGTTCTTGCCTTTGGCGTACATGCGCGCAGCTTGCTCGATCTCGACCAGGGTCAGCCCCGATTGCTCGACGATCTGCTCCCATGAGGTGTCGTCGACAGTGGCGAGGTACTCCAGCACGTTAGCGCTGTGGGCATTGAGGAAATCATGGTCGAACACCGCCGGCTCGCCTGCCTTCTGCGCATCGCGTTCCCATTGCAGGAGGAACTTGGCCATGCCGCGCAGCACCGCCATGTCGCCGCCGAGTGCCGGGCGGAAATACGCGGTGTTGGTCGGCTTGTCGCCGTTGGTGAGCATTTCGATCGGGTGCTGTGGATGCTGGAAACGCTCCAGACCGCGCTCTTTCAGCGGATTGATGCACACGACTTGGGCGCCGCGTTTCACCGCTTCACGCAACGGTTCGAGCATGCGCGGATGGTTGGTGCCAGGGTTCTGGCCCCAGACGAAAATCGCGTCGGCGTGTTCGAAGTCGTCGAAGGTCACCGTGCCTTTGCCGACCCCGACACTCTGCGCCAACGCCACGCCGCTGGCCTCGTGGCACATGTTCGAGCAGTCAGGAAAATTGTTGGTGCCGTAAGCCCGCACGAACAGCTGATACAGATACGCCGCTTCGTTGCTGGCACGGCCCGAGGTGTAGAACTCGGCCTGATCCGGGCTCGGCAGATTGCGCAGGTGCTTGCCGATCAGAGCGAAGGCATCTTCCCAACTGATCGGCTTGTAGCGATCGGACTCGGCGTCGTAGACCATCGGCTCGGTCAGGCGGCCCTGATATTCCAGCCAGTAATCGCTCTGCTCCAGCAGGGAAGTGACGCTGTGCTTGGCGAAAAACTTCGAATCGACGCGACGCTTGGTCGCTTCCCAGTTCACCGCTTTGGCGCCGTTCTCGCAGAACTTGACCATGCCGCTTTCCGGCGAATCACCCCAGGCGCAACCCGGGCAGTCGAAGCCGCCATTCTGGTTGGTCTTGAGCATCATGCGCAGGTTTTTCAGGGCGTTGTCGCTGGTCAGCCACGCCTGGGCCACACTGATCAGGGCGCCCCAGCCGCCGGCGGCACCTTTGTAAGGCTTGTAGCGCGGGACAGGTTTCTGGTCGGCTTGATGATGTTGGCTCACGCTTGATTCTCCATCGCGGGGCTGTACACCCGCGGCGCACTTTTCTGCGGCAGGTGGATGAGATTGAGGTTGTGGCGCCGGGCCCATTGCACGGCGAGGCCGGTGGGTGCCGACAGGCTGACCAGGGTCTGGATGCCGGCACGCAAAACTTTCTGGATCAATTCGAGGCTGCAACGGCTGGTGACAATCGCCAGGCCGCCTTCGGTGGAAATCTTCTGGCGTATCAGTCCGCCGATCAGCTTGTCCAGCGCGTTGTGTCGGCCGATGTCTTCGCGGCCGAGCAGCAATTCACCGCTGGCGTTCATGAACACCGCCGCGTGCACCGCGCCGCAATGCTGGCCCAGCGGCTGGAACGCGCCGATGCGCTGGCGCAGACCATCAAGCCACTCGATCGGTGGCAACGCTGCGCCTGGCAACACCTTGAGATCAGGCAGCGCCTGTTCGACGGCTTCGACGCCGCACAGTCCGCAGCCGCTGGTGCCGGCCAACTGGCGCCGCTGTTGCTTGAGGTTCCAGAACGCACGGTTGGCGATCGTCACCTGCGCGTATTGCGCCGAGCCTGCGCCTGTCAGTTGCAGATCGTAGATATCGCTGGCGTCTTCGATGATGCCGCTGCCGAGGCTGAAGCCGACAATGAAGTCTTCCAGATCGGTCGGGGTCACCAGCATCACCGCCTGGCTGATGCCGTTGTAGGCGATCGCCAACGCGACTTCCTCGGCCAGCGCGGTGCTGGCCGATGCCTCAAAGGGTAGATCGCTGTAGCTGTAGGTCTGGCTGGCGGCTGGCGCGGGCGTTTCAATTGCTGGCGCCGCGCAGGCTGGGCGCTTGGCGTTCATGGCATCACCGACGGTTTGATCTAGGTCAAGACTAGGCGCGGCAAGTTGTCGCGTCTAATCGCTATTACCGATCTACCGATAGATGCCGTCGATCAAGCGTCTTTTGGCGATTTCTGATAAAGCGTGAAACAGGCTTCCGCCAGCGCTGAACGCGGCGCGCCACGGCGCATGATCAGCCCCAGCGGCGCGAGGGTGTGGGCATTTTCGATCGGTTGCAGACGCAGGTGATCAGCAAGGGTTTCCGCGCCGCCATCGAGCGGCATGATCGCGCAGCAAAAACCGCCGTGGACTGCTTGCAGCAGTTGATGCACGGCGTCGGTTTGCAACAGCGGTTGCGGGGTCAGGCCACGGCTGTGGAAGTTGTGGTCGATGGACTGGCGAAAGTGCATGCCGCTGGTGAGCATGCACAGCGGCAGTTCGATCAGCGATTCCCAGCTCAGGGGTTCTTCGCCGAAGTTGAACGAGCGCTCGTCATAGAGCAGGCCCATGCGCGTCTCGTTGAAGGCCAGCGAATCGAAGCGCTCGCTGTCCAGGCGCTCCAGATACGACACGCCAATGTCGATGCGGTTGTTCGCCAGGTGTTCGAGCACCTGCTCGGAGCTCAGCGACGACAGTTCGAAGCGCAAGTCCGGGTGCGCCGCGTGCAGTCGTTGCATCAGCGGCAAGGGATCGAAGCTCGACAGCGGCACCACGCCCAGGCGCAGCGTACCGATCAGGTTGCCGCGACAGGCCGCCGCTTCCGCCTGCAAGCCGTCGTAAGCCGCCAGCACCGTACGCGCCCACGCCAGCACGCGTTCGCCCGGTGCGGTGAAGCCTTCGAAGCGCTGGCCGCGATTGACCAATGGCAGGTCGAGTTCTTCTTCGAGGCTGCGCAAGCGCATCGACAGGGTCGGCTGGGTGATGTGGCAGCGCGCGGCGGCCTGGCCGAAATGGCGGGTTTCGTCGAGGGCGATGAGGAATTTCAGTTGCTTGATGTCCATCTTCGCTCCGGGCGGTTGGCGGGGTGTGGCGATTCTACCGCCTGCGGCGCGGCAGCGTCATTGGTCGGACTGGAACCGGGTTTGGCTAGGGTGGTCTAGGCTTGGACGACTGACCCTTTATTACATGGAGTGAATGCGATGAGCCTGTTCAGTTTTTTGAAAGAAGCCGGTGAAAAGATTCTCGATGCACTGACGCCGGACAAGGCCGAGGCCAACAGCGCAGCGCTGACCAAGCACGTGCAGGAAGCGCTGACCGGTATTGATACGTCGAAGATCCAGGTCAAGGTTGAGGGCGAGAAAGTCATCGCCACGGGTGAAGCGGCGAGTCAGGAAGAGAAAGAAAAGATTCTCTTGGCCCTGGGTAACGTCGCCGGCGTGAGTGGCGTGGACGATCAGATCACCGTGACGGGTGGCGTTGCCGCCGCTGCGAAATTTGTCACGGTCGAGAAGGGCGATACGCTGAGTGCGATTTCCAAGCGCGTGTATGGCGACGCCAACCAGTACAACAAGATTTTCGAGGCCAACGAACCTCAGCTCAAACATCCAGACAAGATCTACCCGGGACAAGTATTGCGTATTCCTGAATAACATTCGAAAGCGCTTTCGCGAGCAGGCTCGCTCCCACATTTGAAACGCATTTCGGTGTGGGAGCGAGCCTGCTCGCGATGGCAGCAACGCGACGTCAAAGCCCTGCAATCAAATCCCGGTAATCCTCGACGGCGGCAAACTCCGCTGTGTCCTTCGGTCCTTTGCGGCTGTCCGGTTCTTTCACCGCCAGCAAGTGCGCCACGCCAAAATCCCGTGCACTGCGCAGGATCGGCAAGGTGTCATCGATAAACAGGCTGCGCGCCGGATCAAAACCGATGTCCGCCTGCAAGGCATCCCAGAATTGCGGGTTCTCCTTGGGATAACCATAGTCGTGCGAGCTGATCAGCCGCTCGAAGTATGGTGCGAGTTCGATCCGTTCCAGTTTCAACGACAGCGAATCGCGGTGCGCATTGGTGATCATGATCACCCGTTTGCCGGCGCGTTTGATTGCATCGAGGAAGGTATCGGCATCGGCGCGCAGGGCGATCAAGTGGGCGGTTTCCTGTTTCAGTTCACGCACCGACAATTTCAGTTCCGCGCTCCAGAAATCCAGGCAGTACCACTGTAACTGGCCGGCGTGGCGCTCGAACAATGGCTGCAATTCCAGCTCGGCCATGGCCCGGCTGATGCCGTGCAGCTCGGCGTAGCGCTGGGGCAGGTGTTCGAGCCAGAAATGGTTGTCGAAGTGCAGATCCAGCAGCGTGCCGTCCATGTCGAGCAGAACGGTATCGATGTCGGACCACGGTAAAGAAGGCATGGCAACGTCTCGAACGGTGAAAGGATATCCGACGCAAACAATCGGGAAAGCCGCGTTATAGTAGCGCGTTCACGCCAAGGAGCTTTGCATGCGCCAGAAACCCACCGTACTCGCCCGCGAGATCGTCGCCACCAGTCGCCTGTTTCGCGTCGAAGAACTCAAGCTGCGATTTTCCAATGGCGTGGAGCGTACTTACGAGCGTCTGGTCGGCAAGGGCGCGGGTTATGGCGCGGTGATGATCGTCGCGATGCTTGATGCCGAACACGCAGTGTTAATCGAGGAATACTGCGGCGGCACCGACGAATACGAACTGTCTCTGCCCAAAGGCCTGATCGAGCCGGGCGAGGACGTGCTGGCGGCGGCCGAGCGGGAGCTCAAGGAAGAGGCCGGTTATGGCGCGCGTCAACTGGAGCATCTGACCGAGCTGTCGCTGTCGCCCGGTTACATGAGCCAGAAAATCCAAGTGGTGCTGGCCACCGACCTGTATGAAGAGCGGCTGGAAGGCGATGAGCCGGAGCCGATGCGGGTCGACAAGGTCAACCTGCGCGAACTGTCGGCGCTGGCGCAGAATCCGCAATTTTCCGAGGGCCGCGCCTTGGCGGCGCTGTATCTGACCCGCGACCTGCTGAGCCAGCGCGGGGTGTTCAGCTTTGAGTGAGACGTCGATGAATTTTCCCCATCCGCTGATGGCACCTGTGGTTGCGCTGGCTTTACAGGCTGGCGAGTCGATTCTGCCGTTCTGGCGTGCCGGCGTCGAAGTCACCGCCAAGTCCGATGATTCGCCGGTGACGGCTGCCGATCTGGCTGCGCATCACCTTATCGTTGCCGGGCTGACGGCGCTGGATCCGAGCATTCCGGTGCTCTCGGAAGAGGACGCCGATATCCCGCAGAGCGTGCGCGCCGGTTGGCAGCGCTGGTGGCTGGTGGATCCGCTGGACGGTACCAAGGAGTTCATCAGCGGTAGCGAGGAATTCACCGTCAACATCGCGCTGATCGAAAACGGCCGGGTGGTGTTTGGCGTGGTGACGATGCCGACCAACGGGCGCTTTTACATCGGCGGTGCCGGGCTCGGTGCATGGCGTGGCGACAAGGGCGCTACGCCGGTAGCGATTCAGGTGCGCGATGTGCCTGCGCCGGGCGAGGCGTTTACCGTGGTGGCCAGCCGTCGCCATTCAAGTCCCGAGCAAGAGCGTTTGCTGGCCGGGTTGAGCGCGAGCCTTGGTGAGTTGCAACTGGCCAATATCGGCAGCTCCTTGAAGTTCTGTCTGTTGGCCGAAGGTGCTGCTGATTGCTATCCGCGACTGGCGCCGACTTCGCAGTGGGACACGGCGGCAGCGCAGGGCGTGCTGGAAGGCGCGGGGGGCGAGGTGCTGGATCTGAGCGGCGAGGCGTTCAGTTATCCGCCGCGAGAATCACTGTTGAACGAGTTCTTTCTGGCGCTGCCGGCGAAGGCTGCGTGGCGCGGACGGTTGTTGGAGTTGGCCCGAGGCTAACTGCCTGATCCGCAATTCCCCTCACCCCAGCCCTCTCCCCCAGGAGAGGGAGCCGACCGAGTTGTCTGGCGCTATGCATCGACCCGGAGAATCGAGTCGATTGTGGATTCGGCGAAGCAGTTTCAGGTCGACGTAAATCTGTAGCATCCCCGTATCGGTTCCCTCTCCCTCGGGAGAGGGCTAGGGTGAGGGGCTGTTGATCTTCAACGGTGCAAAACGTACTGCCCGGTAAATCTCACCGCCTCGTCCTCGCTTCCCGCATTCAGGATCCGCGTATCCAGCGTCAACCGCGCCCGTCCGTATCGCCGATACATCGCCACAAAGCGCTTCCACACCGCGGCATCCGGTGCCGGGCAGATCGCCACGGCGTCCCCGGTCACCGGCAGCGGATAACTGATCTGCCCTTCCTGAATGACGATGTGTCCGTCGGTAATCCCTTCTTCCTGCAAACGTAGATGCAACCAGCCCCAGCCGGCCAGCACCGCGCCGCAGTAGAGGCTGCCGCCAAACATGGTGCTCTTGTGATTGACGTTGGGCGCAAGCGGCAGGTGCAGGCTCAATTGCTGCTCACTCCACTCGAGCACTTTGAGGCCCATCTCGGCGGTCAGCGGAATGTCGTGATGCAGCACCGTTTGCAGGTATTCGCTTGCGCTGCTCATTCGTTGTCTTCCCCGTGGCTGCTGTCGCCGAAATTCAGACCGTGTTTGCGCAGCTTGTCATGCAGGGTCTTGCGCGGAATACCCAAGGCTTCGGCGAGGCTGCGCACCGAGCTGTGCGAGCGCGCCAGCTCGGCGGCGATCAGCGATTTCTCGAAGTTTTCCACTTGCTCGCTGAGGCCGCCACTGACCACTTCTACCGGCGTGCCGCCGCTGCCATCAGCGCTGTTGTCCAGTGCCAGTTCAAGCCCGAGGGCGAAGCGTTCGGCGGCATTTTGCAGTTCACGCACATTGCCCGGCCAGGTGTGGCGCAGCAGCAGGGCGCGGTGTGCCGGTTGCAGTTCGTGGGGGGGCAAGCCGTGGCGGGCGCTGGCTTCATCGGCGTAGTGCTGAAACAGCACCAGTGCGTCTTCGCCCCTTTCGCGCAGCGGCGGGATGCGCAGCGGCGCGACGTTGAGGCGGTAATACAAGTCGGCGCGGAAGCGGCCCTGATCCGCCGCTTGGCGCAGGTCCTCCTTGGTCGCGGCGATGACGCGGATGTCCAGCGGGATCAACTGATTGCCGCCCAGACGCTCGACGACTCGCTCCTGCAGCATGCGCAGCAGTTTCACTTGCACGTCCATACTCATGCTTTCGATTTCGTCGAGGAACAGCGTGCCGCCGTTGGCGAATTCGAATTTGCCGATGCGGCGTTTCTGCGCGCCGGTGAAAGCGCCGGGCTCGTGACCGAACAGTTCGCTTTCCACCACCGATTCGGCCAAGGCGCCGGCGTTGATCGCTACGAACGGGCCGTTGCGGCGGCTCGACAAGTCGTGCAGCGCGCGGGCCACCACCTCTTTGCCGGCACCGGTCTCGCCGAGGATCAGCACGTCAGCCTTGGTCGCCGCCAGCGCACCGATCTGCTCACGCAGACGCAGCATCGGCGTCGAATGGCCGACCAGTCGCGCGCTCAATTCGTTGCGGTCGCTCAAGGCCAGACGCAGGCTGCGGTTGTCCAGCACCAGCCGCCGTAGCGCGAGGGCGCGACGGACGCTGTCGAGCAGCGCATCGCTGGCAAAGGGTTTTTCCAGAAAATCGTAAGCGCCGGCGCGCATCGCCTGCACTGCCAGCGGTACGTCGCCATGGCCAGTGATCAGCAGCACCGGCAGCTCCGGATCCTGTGCATGCAACTCGCTCAATAGTTCGAGGCCGTCCATGCCCGGCATGCGGATGTCGCTGACCACCACCCCCGGCCAGTCACGCTCGAGTTGCGCGGCCAGGCCCTTGGCTTCGGACAGCGGCAGGATTTTCAGGCCGGCCAGGTCCAGCGTCTGGCCGAGGGCCTGGCGCAAGTGCGGATCGTCGTCGATCAACACTACCTGGATGCGATTGTCGATGGTCATGCACTTCGATCCTCGGACGGTTGCAGGCTGACTCCGGGCGCACCGGCGCGCAGGCGCAGGGTGATCAGGGCGCCGCCTTGCTTGTGATTGGCGAACGACAGCTCGCCACCAAAGGCGCGCATCAGCGTTTCACAAATGGCCAGCCCCAGACCCAGACCCTGGGTGCGGGTCTTGGTGGTGTAAAAGGGCTCGCTGGCGCGGCCAAGAGCTTCCATGCAGAACCCGGGGCCGTTGTCGCGAATGTACAGATTGACGCCGTCGGCGGTGGCTTCGGCACTCAGCCACAACTTACGCGGCGGGCCTTTTTCGGTGAGCGCATCGAGAGCATTGGCGAGCAGATTGCCTAGCACTTGGCGCAGGCGGGTTTCGCCGGCCTCGACCCACAGCGTCGCGGCTGGCAGATCGCGGATCAATTCGACCTCCATGCTGCGCCGACGTTTGGCCAGCAATGCCAGCGCATCGTCCAACGCCGGTTGCAGAGCGACGCTTTCCGGTGCGTGGCGATCGCGGCGGGCGAAGGCACGCAGATGGGCGATGATCGAGGCCATGCGCCCGGTCAGTTCGCTGATCAGCTTGAGGTTGCCGCGCGCATCCTCGGTGCGCTGATGATCGAGCAGCACTTCGGCGTTTTCCGCATAGCTGCGAATCGCCGCCAGCGGCTGATTGAGTTCGTGACTGATGCTTGCCGACATGGTCCCCAGCGCCGACAGTTTGCCGGCCTGAACCAGATCGTCCTGGGCGCGTACCAGCTCCTGCTGCGCCTGCTCACGCTCGAGCACTTCCTGCTTCAAACGCCGGTTGAGGCCTTCCAGATCGCTGGTACGTTCGGCCACCCGGCCTTCCAGTTCGCGGCGCGCCTTGGCCTCGAAGGCGATGCGCTCCAGATAATGCCGGCGACGTTGCATCATCAAACCCACCAGCAGCATGACCACCAACAGTGTGGCGCCGCCGATCGCGACCACCGTGCGCACGGGACGATCAATCAGCGTGCGCGGGGCGAGAATGCTGACGCTCCAGCCGGTCTCGGCAATGTCGTGGGTCTGCGTCAGCCAGGCGTCGGCGCTCAGGTTAAGCGGTCGGGGTTCGCGGGTCGGGTAGGGCTGGATCGCGGTGATCGCGGCGCGCTCGGCATCGCTCAACGCGCGAGTGGAGCGGAAACGCCATTCCGGGCGCGACGTCAGGATGACCACGCCGTTATGGTCGGTCACCAGCAGTTGTTCCGGGGTTTTGCCCCACAGGCTTTCGGTGTGGTCGAGGTCGACCTTGATCACCAGCACGCCGATGATTTTCTCGCCGTTGCGCACAGCAGCGGCGAAGAAGTAGCCGCGTTTGGCCGAAGTGGTGCCGAGACCGAAGAAGCGTCCGAGGCGCCCGGCCATGGCTTCGCTGAAATACGGGCGGAAAGCGAAGTTGCGGCCGACGAAGCTGTCGCGTTTGTCCCAGTTCGACGCCGCCAGCGTCTGGCCGGATGTGTCCATCAGGTACATGACTTCAGCGCCGGTCTGCGCGGCGATGTTTTTCAGCAAGCGATTGGCGTTGCCTTGGGTCACGCCGTCGTCCGGCGCACCGAGCACCGCGCGCAGGGCTGGCAGGTCGCCGAGAATCTGCGGCAACACTTCATAGCGATGCAGGGTGCCGAGCAGGTTGGCGACGTAGAGATCGAGAGTCTGGCGATTCTGCCCGGCGAGTTCGCTGCGGTAATAGCGTTCGGCGAGGTGTTCCAGCGGCCACAGCAGCGGCGCCAGGCACAGGGCCAACAGTGCGAGGCTGCGCCAGCGAGGTCTGCGGGGGAGCGGTGGTTTCATGTGCCGGATACGCCTGAGGTGACAGGCGCATTATGCCTTTGCTCTGTACGAAAACTGCCTGTGCGTCGATCATGCTGCGTTAAAAACAGGCTCGGAATGCTCATTTAGGGACCTAGACTCCGCTTCCTCGCCTGTTTTTGCCTTGCCTGATCACCGCTCGGCGAGTTTTTGTACAGACCTGGCCTCAGGCGAAGACGTCAGCGTCCTTGAGCAGCGCGGCCGCCTGGTCCTTGGCCGACAGCTTCGGCGCTTCGTCCAGTTGCCAGTCGATGCCCAGCGCCGGGTCGTCCCAGCGAATGCTGCGCTCGGAAGACGGGTCGTAATAGTTGGTGGTCTTGTAGAGGAATTCGGCGAACTCGCTCAGCACCACGAAACCGTGAGCGAAACCTTCCGGTACCCATAGCTGACGATGGTTTTCCGCCGACAGGCGCACCGCCACCGATTTGCCGAAATGCGGCGAGCTGCGACGGATGTCCACCGCCACATCGAGCACTTCACCCGCGGTCACGCGAACCAGTTTGCCCTGGGTGTTCTGCAACTGGTAATGCAGACCACGCAGCACGCCTTTTTGCGAGCGCGAATGGTTGTCCTGCACAAACTGCGTTTCCAGACCGGTAGCGTCCTGAAACGCCTTGGCATTGAAACTCTCGTAGAAAAAACCGCGCTCGTCGCCGAACACCTTGGGTTCGATGATCAGAACACCGGGCAGATCGGTGGTGATGACATTCATGGGGATTTCCATTGATAGGTGTGAATGGCCGACATTCTTGCGCAAAGCGCTGCGGGGCGCGAGTGCGGACTACGCCGGAGCGTCAATCGACCTCGCCAAAATACCAGCGTTCCTCTTCATAAGTCTGCCCATCCCAGCCTTCAACCTCGTAGCGCAAACCTCGTTCGCCCATGCCCTTTGGCAACACAAGACCCCATTCTTGAGCCAGGCTTTTGCCGGTTTCGACATATTCGCTGTCGGAGGCAGGGATATGACCGCGGTGGTATTCCAGATCCGTATAGATACAGATTTCGCTGGAAAACATGCCGGGAACACAAATGGCTGCGACCACTCGGCAGTCAAGCGCATGCACCGGGCGAGCCAGGCGTAAAAGCTGCGCCGCGTCGATCAAGTGCTGGGCACATTGCTTTTTCAGCTCGGTTGTTGCCTGCCTTCCTTCCACCATTGCCATGTGGATCGGAATTTTCCAGTTCCAGTATTTGTCCTCAAGAGTAAGGTCAGCAGGAAAATACCCTTCGAAATCGGCGGCCCAAGCGGCGAGAGCTCGCAAGCGGCGAGGGATATTGCGGACTTTTTTGTTCGTAAGGGCGAGGCGACGATGGGACATGACGTGGGCTTGCATCCGTGCTGTGAATTTGTGGCGCAGATTGCACAGAGCTGCGCTGAAAAACAATCTGAAAGTCTTGCAGGAAAGTTTGCCTGGAAGGCTTTCATGATCGCATTTCCGTTTTCGGTTGACCGGGCAACGTCTTAAGGGGTTGCGTAACCGCCAAGGCAATGGCGATATAAGCGCCTAATAAAATTTCAGGGGTCGTTTCATGCCGCTCGCCACGTTGATTCATCGCGCCAGTTTGCCCGGTCCGCAGGTTTCAGAGGCGCAGGCGCTGCAATGGCTGGCCGAATATTACGGGTTCAGCGGCACGTTGCTGGCGCTGGGCAGCCAGCAGGATCTGAATTATCGCGTCGACAGCGCGCGTGGACGCTTCGTGCTGAAAGTCTGTCGTGGCGACTACGCTCTTGTGGAGTTGCAAGCCCAGCACGCCGGGCTCAAATACTTGGCCGAGCATTCGGCGATCAAGGTGCCGCGCGTCATCGCAGCCAATAACGGTGCCGATCTGTTGTCGTTGCAAGCCAATGGCGAAACGGTGCATGTGCGCTTGCTGGAGTACATCGACGGCCAACCATTGACCGATTTCGATCATCTTGGCAAAGACGTGGTCGCCGGATTTGGCCGACTCTGTGGCGAGATGGATCTGGCCCTGGCAGGCTTCGATCACCCGGGCCTTGAACGCACCTTGCAGTGGGACGCGCGTCACGCCAACGCTTTGATCAGTCATCTGTTGCCGGTGATCACCGACGCGCAGCAGGGTGCGGTGATCAGCGCTGCCGCCGAGCAGGCCGAGCGCCGTTTGCAATCGTTGCTGGACAAACTGCCGGTGCAGGCGATTCACATGGATATCACCGATGACAACGTCGTCTGGGCGCGTGATGCCCAGCGGCATTGGCAGTTGCAGGGTGTGATCGACTTCGGTGATCTGGTGCGCACCTGGCGTATCACCGATCTGTCGGTGACCTGTGCGGCTTTGCTGCATCACGCCGATGGCGATCCGTTTGTCATCCTGCCGGCGGTCCAGGCTTATCACGCGGTCAATCCGTTGCAGTACGCTGAGCTGCAAGCGCTGTGGCCATTGATCGTGGCGCGGGCGGCGGTGCTGGTGCTCAGTGGCGAGCAACAGGTGAGTATCGACCCCACCAATATGTATAGCCGCGACAATCTCATTCACGAGTGGGAAATCTTTCGCGTCGCGACATCGGTGCCACAGGCGCTGATGGAAGCGGCGATTCTCAGCGCCGTGGACGAGACCGTGCCGAAGGTCGAAAACCCGGAATTTGCACCGTTGTTGCCAGGGCTGGTCGGGCGCGAATTCGCGCTGATCGATCTGGGCGTGTTGAGCCCGCACTTCGAGGCGGGCAATTGGGAGCAGCCGGGCATTGATCAGCGCTTGCTGACAGAAGCCGCAGCGGTGCACGGGCTGGCGGCGACGCGTTATGGCCAGTACCGCTTGTCACGTACTCGGCCAGACAGCGCGACTGAGCCGGACACGTTCCCGTTGCATGTCGAATTGCGTGTGCCGACCGGAACCGAAGTTCAAGCACCGTTCGCCGGCGTGCTGAAGCAAGCGGCAAACGGTGCGCTGCAACTCGATGGCCCACAGTTCAGCGTTCGCCTGTGGGGCGTGACGCCTGTTCTTGAACATGGGGTGGCAGTGGATAGAGGCCAGAAACTCGGTGAAGTCACTGGGCCGCTGATTGTGCAGTTGTGCCGAGAAGCAGAGCTCGACGCGCCGCTGTTCTGCACGCCGTCCCGTGCATCGGCGTGGCAGGCGTTGTGCCCGTCACCGGCGATGCTGCTCGGGCTGGCCTGCGACGCCGAGCCTGAGCTGGACGCGAAAACCCTGATCGAACGCCGCGATGCCAGTTTCGCCCGCACGCAAAAACACTATTACGTTGACCCGCCGCGCATTGAACGCGGCTGGCGCAATCACCTGATCGACATGCAGGGCCGTTCGTATCTGGACATGCTCAACAACGTCGCCGTGCTCGGCCACGGTCACCCTCGGATGGCGGCGGTCGCGGCGCGGCAGTGGTCGTTGCTCAATACCAATTCGCGTTTCAACTACGCGGCGGTCGCCGAATTTTCCGAGCGCTTGCTGAAGCTGGCGCCGAAGGGCATGGATCGTGTGTTTCTGGTCAACAGCGGCAGCGAGGCCAATGACCTGGCGATTCGTCTGGCCTGGGCCTTCAGCGGCGGGCGCGACATGATCAGCGTGCTCGAGGCGTATCACGGCTGGACGATCGGCGCCGATGCGGTATCGACGTCGATTGCCGACAACCCGAAAGCGCTGGAAAGTCGCCCGGACTGGGTGCACCCAGTGCCAGCGCCGAACACGTATCGCGGCGAATTCCGTGGCGCCGATTCGGCGCCGGATTACGTGCGCAGCGTCGAGCATCATCTGCAAAAACTGGCCGAGCAGAAGCGGCAACTGGCCGGTTTCATCTGCGAGCCGGTCTACGGCAATGCCGGGGGTATTTCTTTACCGCCGGGCTATTTGCCGCAGGTGTATGAAATGGTCCGCGCGCAGGGCGGGGTGTGCATCGCGGACGAAGTGCAGGTCGGTTACGGGCGCATGGGCCATTTTTTCTGGGGCTTCGAAGAGCAGGGCGTGGTGCCGGACATCATCACCATGGCCAAGGGCATGGGTAACGGTCAGCCACTTGGCGCGGTGATCACTCGCCGGGAAATCGCCGAGGCGCTGGAGGCCGAAGGCTATTTCTTCTCGTCGGCGGGCGGCAGTCCGGTCAGTTGCCAGATTGGTATGGCGGTGCTCGATGTGATGGAGGAAGAAAAGCTCTGGGAAAACGCCCAGGTCGTCGGCGGCCACTTCAAGGCGCGCCTGGAAGCGTTGATCGATAAACATCCGCTGGTCGGCGCGGTGCACGGCTCCGGGTTTTATCTGGGGCTGGAACTGATCCGCAATCGGCAGACACTGGAACCGGCAACCGCCGAGACTGCGTTGCTGTGTGATCGCCTGCGCGAGTTGGGGATTTTCATGCAGCCGACGGGCGATGATTTGAACATCCTCAAGATCAAGCCACCGATGGTGACGTCGCGCCAGAGCGTGGATTTCTTCGTCGAAATGCTGGATCGGGTGTTGAGCGAAGGCCTGTAAGCAAGGCACATCCCCTGTGGGAGCGAGCCTGCTCGCGAAAGCTGTGTATCAGTCGCCACATGCGGTGACTGACACAGCGCATTCGCGAGCGGGCTCGCTCCCACATTTGTTTTCGGTCTGAAGTCCGATTTGTATCGATTTAATTGGCGTTCAAACAGAGAGATTTCTTCTTTACAGCTTCTAAAGCCGATATTTATCGGTTATAAAGTTGCCATTGCTCCGGCATGGCGATCTTTTGTCCGGTGCGCGCGTTTTCTTTTCGGTCGAATTCTTCGACCGTCAAAGCACTAGCCCGGAGATGATTCATGAGCCGTATCGTTACCGTCGCCGCCACGCAGATGGCCTGTTCGTGGGACCTGGAAGCCAACCTCGAAACCGCTGAAAGACTGGTCCGCGAAGCCGCCGCCAAAGGCGCGCAGATCATCCTCATCCAGGAACTGTTCGAGGCACCGTACTTCTGCCAGAAGCCCAATCCGGATTACCTGCAACTGGCAACGACGGTTGAAGAAAACGTGGCCATCAAGCATTTCCAGAAAATCGCCAAAGAGTTGCAAGTAGTACTGCCGATCAGCTTCTACGAACTGGCCGGACGTGCACGCTTCAACAGCATCGCGATCATCGACGCCGACGGCAGCAACCTCGGGATTTATCGTAAAAGCCATATCCCCGACGGCCCGGGCTATCACGAGAAGTATTACTTCAACCCGGGCGACACCGGCTTCAAGGTATGGAACACCCGTTACGCGAAAATCGGCGTCGGCATCTGCTGGGACCAGTGGTTCCCGGAAGCGGCGCGCAGCATGGCCTTGCAAGGCGCGGAAATTCTCTTTTATCCAACCGCGATCGGCAGCGAGCCGCACGACAAGACCATTTCTTCGCGCGATCACTGGCAGCGGGTGCAGCAGGGCCATGCCGGCGCCAACCTGATGCCGCTGATTGCCAGCAACCGCATCGGCAATGAAGAGCAGGACGGCTACGACATCACCTTCTACGGCTCGTCGTTCATCGCCAACCAGTTCGGCGAAAAAGTGCAGGAGCTGAATAAAACCGAAGAAGGTATTCTTGTGCACACGTTCAACCTCGACGAGCTGGAACATGTTCGCAGCGCGTGGGGTTCATTCCGCGACCGCCGGCCGAATCTGTACGGCGCGTTGAAAACCCTCGACGGTTCCCTGGAGTCCTGATGACCACATTGAAAAGTACCCCACGCGCCGATGGCTTCTACATGCCGGCCGAGTGGGCGCCACAAACCCAGACCTGGATGATCTGGCCCGAGCGCCCGGACAACTGGCGTCTGGGCGGCAAACCGGCGCAGGCCGCGCACGCCGCCGTGGCCAAAGCCATCGCCCGTTTCGAGCCGGTCACCGTTGCCGTCTCCGCCGGCCAATACGAAAACGCCCGCGCGCGCCTCGATGTGCCGAATATCCGCGTGGTGGAAATGTCCAGCGACGACGCCTGGGTTCGTGACAGCGGCCCGACCTTCGTCATCAATAACTATGGTGAAGTGCGCGGTGTGAACTGGGATTTCAACGCTTGGGGCGGTTTCGATGGCGGCCTGTATGCACCGTGGAACCGCGATTCGCAGGTCGGCGGCAAGATCCTCGAGATCGAACGCAGCCCGCGTTACCGCACCGAAGGTTTCGTGCTCGAAGGCGGTTCGATTCATGTCGACGGCGAAGGCACGCTGATCACCACCGAAGAATGCCTGCTCAACCGCAATCGCAACCCGCACCTGAGCCGCGAAGAAATCGAAGCCGTACTCAGCGACAATCTGTCTGTGGACAAGATCATCTGGTTGCCGGATGGCTTGTTCAACGATGAAACTGACGGCCATGTGGATAACTTCTGCTGCTACGTGCGTCCGGGCGAAGTGCTGCTGGCGTGGACCGATGATCCGCAGGATCCGAACTACCCGCGCTGCCAGGCCGCAATGAAAGTGCTGCAAAGCAGCACCGACGCCAAGGGCCGCCCGTTCACGGTGCACAAAATGCCGATTCCGGGGCCGCTGTACGCGACCGAAGAAGAGTGTGCCGGCGTCGATGCGGTGGACGGTTCGCAGGAGCGCAATCCTTCCGTGCGTCTGGCTGGTTCCTACGTGAACTTCCTGATCGTCAACGGCGGCATCATCGCGCCGAGCTTCGACGACCCGATGGATGCCCCGGCCAGGGAAATCCTGCAGAAGCTGTTTCCGCAGCACGAAGTCGTGATGGTGCCGGGCCGTGAACTGTTACTGGGTGGCGGCAATATTCACTGCCTTACCCAACAGCAGCCAGCGCCGCACAAAGAGTGAGTTGAGTCGTAACAGCTTGAGTTGATTCACAAATCAGCCAGGCAATGATTAGCTCGCTCAGCATCAAAGCAAGCCCGCGGCCCGTCAGGACCGCGGGCTTGTTTGTATCCGCCGGTCGACATTCGGGTCGCCTTGGCATACCTCTTGTATTGCTCCTGATGCACTAGGGAGGGCGGGGAACTTCAACAGTTCTGTCACAAACCTTGGATAACGTAGCCGCTCACGAACGGGGAGAGAGCGCTGAAATGAACGCCGAAATGAACGTAATCAGCGAGCGGACTGTGCATCCCATGGCCGTCAACGGCGAATCGCTCCAGCTTGTCGCGCACTGGTTGAAGTCCAATGGAACGCGTCAGATCAGACAACCTGATCCGCGCCGGATGATGATCGAGCGCTACCCCGCTGGCCTGTTCAGCGAGGCCGAGCTGGAAGCCTTGTGGGATGTGATGGAAGGATAAGAACAATAGGGATTGGTAAAAGCGCTGCCGGGATGGCGGCGCTTTTTTTGCCTGATTTTTATCCACAGGTATTCAAAGGTGGGAGCGAGCCTGCTCGCGAAGGCATCAGCACTGCCAATGACATTGTTGACTGATCCAGCGCTTCGCGAGCAGGCTCGCTCCCACAGTTCAAACTCCCTGTTTAATCCGTTTTTTCTGCAACCGCCGAGCAAAAAAATTACGTTTCTTAGACGTTTTTCGCCTATTTAAAGACGATTCTTGAAATTGACACACAGTTCAGGGCGCGGCTACGATTCGGCCCAACGCCTGTGGCTAACCGCCATGACTCAAAATAAGGAGCAGGCCCGCCATGACGTTAACGTCGGCGGGCTTTTTTGTTTCGGGGTGAATACAAGAGTGCAGAAAGCGCCGTTTCAGCCGTTCGACACAGCGCGTTTCAACCCGTAATAAGGAAAACAAAATGTTGAACAAGCGAATCAGTCTGATCGCACTGGGGATGTTGAGTGCTACACAGGCCATGGCTAACGACCAGGCCGAATCCAAGGGTTTCGTTGAAGACAGCAGCCTGAAAGTGCTGCTGCGCAACGCCTACATCAATCGTGATTACAAAGACGGTAACAAGGACAAGGCCGAATGGGGCCAAGCGGCCATCGGTACGTTCTCGTCGGGCTTCACTCAAGGCACCGTCGGTGTCGGCGTGGACGCTTTCGGTCTGTACGCATTGCGCCTGGACGGCGGCAAGGGCCGTAGCGGCGCCGGCGGCATCGATTTTTTCAGACAGGAAAATGATGGTCGCGCGAACCACGACATCGCCAAGGGCGGTGCTGCGATCAAGTTCCGAGTGTCCAATACCGTACTGACCTACGGCGACCAGATGCCGGCCCTGCCGGTGCTGAGCTACGACAACGTGCGTCTGCTGCCGGAAAGCTATACCGGTACGTTGATCACTTCCCGTGAAATCCAAGGCCTGGAATTGAATGCCGGTCGTTTCACCGCCGAGTCGCGCAAGAGCGATGAAGGCCGCGACAGCGGCGGTCTCAAGTCGATCAACGTGTTGGGCGGCAGCTATCAGTTCACCGAACACTTCAAAGGCGCGCTGTATGCGTCCGACGTTGAAGACGTCTTGAAGAAACAGTACGTGAACGCCAACTACGTGATCCCGTTCAACAAGGATCAGTCCCTGACCCTGGATTTCAACGGCTATCGCACCAAGCTGGACAGCTCCTATGTCCGCGAAAACGGTGTAACTGGCGACGACAACAAGATCTGGAGCCTGGCAGCCACCTTCGCCACTGGCCCGCACTCGTTCACCGTGGCGCATCAGCGTTCCACTGGCGACAGCAACTTGGGCTACGCCTATGGCGGCTATCAGAAAGACCAGGGTCGTGTCGGCGACGGCGGTAACTCCATCTACCTGGCCAACTCCTACTGGTCTGACTTCAACGCCGAAGACGAACGCAGCTGGCAGCTGGGTTACGGCCTGGACTTTGGTTCGTTCGGCGTTCCGGGTCTGAGCTACAACTTCGCTTACGTGCGCGGCGACAACATCACCACGTCTACCAGCGAAGGCGGCACCGAGCGTGAGATCTTCAACCAGTTCAAGTACGTCGTGCAAAGTGGCCCGGCCAAAGACCTGAGCGTGAAGTTGCGCAGTTCGATCCTGCGCGTGTCGCAGAAATCCAGCGAGTACAACGTCAGCGGTAACGAACTGCGTGTATTCGTGGACTATCCGATCAATATCTTCTGATGATCGATCCGCTGTAAGAAAAATGAGAAAACCCCGATTCGTTCGGGGTTTTTTTTCGGCGGTTTTTCAGCGAAAACCGCAAATAACCGGTGTTCTTGTCATGTAAAAGTCGTTTTTCAAGCGCTGCAGATTCCGTTTCAAGCAGTGCTTCAAATGCCTGAAATTCTTTCTCATGGACGCAAATTCTCCACCCAATAGATTAGGGCGTTCAACGCAGCGGAGAATTTGGTAATGATCGTTTTGAACAGAGAAGTGGGCGAATCGCTACGGCGCGACAAGTTTGTCAACGTCCAGGGTGGTGACTTCAATCTCTACGGTCATTTTGCCGACTTCGTCAGACTGACCAAGAGTTGGGAAAACATGGAGCCTGACAGTTACTACGGTCAGGCCGAAGCCGGCATGCGTTATCGTCGTTACAGCGACTTTGAATACAACCCGAAAACCCGTGAGCTCAAGCAACTTGAGCATCGCGCTTACGTGCAATCGAAAGAGAACAACGCTTACGTCGGTGGCGTGGTACGACACTTTCAGGACTTTTCCGAAGAAGTGATCTCTTCGCCGGTGATGCGCAGCCTGATCGACACCGATTTCGAAGTGTACAAAAGTGTCCTGCCGGAAGAGTTGCACGATGAAATCTGGCAGTGCCAGATCCATCAGATCCGCATTGAGATCAAACCCGGCAAGCAGCTGGAAATCACCCCTGAAGGCATTCATTGCGACGGCTATCCGTTCAGCGGCGTGCACTTCTGGGGGCGCAATAATGTCGAGGGCGCTGAGAGTCGTTTGTACGACATTCATCAGCAACAGCTGGCGGCGACCACCTACGAGGAAATTCTCGATACCACCTACTTCCTCGATCGCGACATGCGCCATTACGTGACCCCGGCGCGCAACACCCACACCCATGCCATGGCGTACCGGCAGATTCTGGCGATTTCCTTCTCGCGGCCCGGGACCGCTTTCGACATTGTTCGCTAATCAGATCACCCCAATCGACGGCGTCGAGTGCTCGACGCCAGTGGTACTGCGCCGCGCCACCGCCAAGGATGCGCAACGCATGGAGCGCTTCTTCCGCCAGTTCGACGAAGTGTCGTTCTGCGAATGGCAGGACGCCAAATGCCTGCGCGGCGTGTTGATCCAGAAAACCACCACGGCGTACCTGGCTTTCGATGTCGAGGGCGAGATCGTCGGCGCGGTGCTCGGCGGCATGCTCGGCAGTCGCGGCACGATCAACCATCTGGCCGTGAGCCCGCGTTACCGCAGCCAGGGCGTGGGCCAGCGTTTGGTCGAAGCAGCGTCGTCCGACATGAAACGGGTCGGGGTGCTGCGGATGTTTCTGTTCGTCGACGATGCTAACCTCGCGGGCAAGCGATTCTGGACTGCCCAGGGTTTTTGCGAGCCTCACGGCGAACGAACATTTGAGAGGGATCTATGAATGAAAGGTCCGGCAGCGCGCCGCTGATGGCGACTCATCAGCCGTCGCGCACGTTTGCCGAAGCCAGCCCGGTGGTCGCCGGGTATTTCACCGTGTCGTTTGTCTTCGGGTTGATGGCGGTCAACGCCGGCCTGCCGATGTGGCTGCCGGTGGCGATGTGCTTGTTTGTCTATGCCGGCGCTTCGCAGTTCGCCGCGCTGGCGCTGATCTCCAGCGGCGCATCGCTGACCACCATTGTGCTGACCACTTTCCTGATCAATGCGCGGCACATGCTGATGTCGGTGTACATGGCCAAAGCCCTGCGTGCATTGGGCTTGAGCCGCATGGAGCGTTGGGCTTACGCCGGTGGCCTGACGGATGAATCCTTCGCCTTTCACAGCGTCAAGCTCGGCACGGGCGCACCGGTCAACGTGCGTTACCTGATCGGTTTCAATCTGTTCTGCCACACCTCGTGGGTGCTCGGCGGTTTGCTCGGTGCGGTCTGCGCGCAGTACGCGGCGCACTTGATCAAATATCAGCTCGATTACGCGCTGACCGCGATGATGCTCTACGTGCTGGTCTCGCTGTGCAACACGCGTAACAAATTGATTGCAGCCGCTGCTGCCGTGGTCTGCATGGGCGCGCTGAGCCTGATCGGCAGTTCGCCCTTCAACGTATTTATCGCCACGTTTGTGGGCTGCGGAGTGGGTGTATGCCTGACCAAACGTTCCTGATTCTGGTGGTGGTGCTGATGATGGCGGTGACCTTCCTGCCGCGCGCCTTGCCGCTGCAGATCAACACCGAACACTGGCCGCCGTTCGTGGCGCGCGCACTGGAATATTTGCCGGTGGCGATCGTCGCTGCGATCAGCCTCACGCCCCTGTTGATCAAGGACCGGCAGATCCAGCTCGATCGCCCGGAATTCTATGCCGCGATTCCGACGTTGCTATGTGCGTATTTCAGCAAAAACCTCTTTCTCAGTGTGGCGGTGGGGACGGCTGCGTACATTGCGCTCGGCTCGTTCATGTAGCGGCAGATCAACGACGTCGTTCAGCGCCTGGTGGGACAACTCCGGATTATTCACCGCCAGGCGTACTTCGAGGAAATCCTCGAAACCGGGAAAAATCGTCAGGCCGTTCTTCTGCGCCGCTTCACGCGAGACCATGCCGACCGCATCCATCTGCGTGATCAACGACAGCGTCAGGGTTTCGCTGCAGGAATAGACCATGCGCTGGCCGTTCTCGTGGTTGCCAAGCCCGGCGTCGAGAAAACGCAAAAAGCTGTGGGAATACGGACAATCTTCCGCAGGACGCACCTGAAACTTGTTGCCCAGCAAGGTCAGCGGATCGTTTTCCTGACCGCAATGCGCACCGACCACCTGCACCTGCACATCCGGCAGGACGATGCTCGGCAGCCCCGGCCGCTGCGGGCCGATCAGCACGGCAAGGTCGAAATCTTCGTTCTTCAGCTTGCTGAGGTTTTCCATCGACTCGGCGTAGCTGAACTCCATCTGATAATCGGGAAACACCTCGATCAGGCGTCCGATCATGCGTCGGTTGAAATCAGGCGACAGGGTGTTGTTCAACGCCACCTTCAACGTCCGCTGCCCTGGCACCTTCAGCGCTTCGACCTTTTCTTCCATCTGTCGCGTGGCGATCAACACTTTGTCGATGTAGGGCGTGAGCTCCGTGCCTTGCGGCGTCAGCGTCAGGCCTTTGTTGGAACGGCGAAACAAGCGGAAACCGAACTGCTCTTCGACCTTGTTCAACTGTGCGGCCAACGCCTGCACGGTCAGGCACGAATGCTCGGCTGCAGCCGACAACGAGCCGGTCTGCACGATGCGCATGAGGTTGCGTAAGGTTCTGCTATCCATGGGTAATGCCCTCTGAAGTGGGCTGGGTATTGTTGTTTACGAAACGACCGAAACGGCGCCATATGCCGGCTATATTCCTGCACCTGAGCATAGTTGTCGCGGATTTAGTAGCGAATTGATTTCCCCGCCGATGGCTGGAGGCTGACAGAGGATCGGGGTTTTTGGTGGGATGGGGGTGATGGAGATCAAAAAATGTGTGCAAGCAGTATGGATTTTTCAGTCTGCACGGTTGTTCATCAGTGTATTAATTTTGAGTAAATGTACAGATATGTACTAACCTCAAGGCATGATGATTTCTCTGGAGGCGGCCAAATGCCAACTTCATCTACTGCGTTAAACCCACGCGAACAACTCGACGCCCCCGAAGCCGGCCGCGTTGCGCTGAAGTTCTTCTTCAACCTCATGGAGCACTGGGGCTGCAATGCCGAGCAACAACGCACCCTGCTCGGTGGAGTCGGCAACACCACATTCTATAAATACAAACACCTGCCAAACACACGCTTGCCCCATGACACCCTCGAGCGCATCTCTTATCTGATGGGCATTCACAAGGCGCTGAGCATCATCTTCAGCAATAGCCGCGAGCGCGCCTACGATTGGGTCAGCAGCCCCAACACGGCGGCACCGTTCAACGGCAAAACCGCGCTGGATTACATGCTGGCAGGCCGGGTGGTCGATATCGCCGATGTACGCCGCTACCTCGACGGAGTGCGCGGTTGAAAGCGCCGGCGCCGGTGGATGTGCCATGGCCGCGGGCGTATCGCATCGTCAACAGCAGCTTCCCGCCGATTGCACTGTTCGAAGACGTGCTCGACGCCGAGGACCTCGAAGTTGCCTACGCCATCGAAGCACTGACCAATGATCGGCTGGTCGAACAGGCCGGCGTCCTTGCCCGCGTACGTCCCGAAGATCGCCTGTCCGGCCCCGGTTCCAGCCCGGTGATGGCCGCGTTCACTCACGTCGGCAAACGCAGCCGTTTCAGTGACGGCACCTTCGGCGTCTATTACGCCGCCAGCAGCCAGAGTGCGGCCATCGCTGAAACCTGTTTTCATCAGGAACGTTTCCTCGCCGCGACCCAGGAAGCCGATCTCGAATTGACCATGCGCACTTACGTCAATCAGGTGGTCAAGCCGCTGCATGACGTTCGCCAAGGTTTCGAATATTTGCATCAGCCCGATCCGGAAGCCTATGGGCCATCACAGGTATTTGCGCGACAGTTGCGCGACGCCGAGTCGTGGGGCTTGCTCTATAACAGCGTGCGATTGCCCGGGCATGAATGCGTTGCGGCGTTCCGTCCGCCTGCGGTATCGATTCCGAAGCAGGGCAAGCATTTGCGCTATGTTTGGAGCGCAAACGAGCAGAGGATTTCGTATGTGCTCGAGATCAGTCAGATATGAAACGCAAAAAGCCCTCGCATCCGCGAGGGCCTTGTGAGCTCCAAACGACAGAAACAACAAAGCCCCTGCATTTCTGCAGGGGCTTTGTTTTGTATGGTGCCGGCACCAGGAGTCGAACCCGGGACCTACTGATTACAAGTCAGTTGCTCTACCAACTGAGCTATACCGGCGTGTGGGCGACGATTATAGCGATTGGGTTGATCCTGTAAACCCCTGAATTCAGACTATTTTTGCATTCCGGAAAAATCAGGCCCTGCGCAAATTAATGCGCAGCTTTTGTACCTCAAGCGCAGTAAGGCATTTATGCAGGGCGTACGGTTGAGTCTGGGCATTCGGGACCCTGCAGTTATTCACTCGGCTAGCCCAATATTCGTCGGTTATGTCGTTTTGATTGGCAGCTTATGCACAACTGAGGGGCGCTAGGACTGCTTGGGCGGGGTTTTGTGAACCCATTCTCATCTAGTTCGCAAATCCCTGTTTTACCGGTTTTTATTTATGTGAACAAAAAATGACCAGTCTTGTTAAGTCGACGAAACATGCGCAGATATTGGATCCACGGAAAATCCATCAACAGAGTTATCCACAGGCTGTAACGTTTTAAGCGAGTTCGCCGAGCAGCAGTAAGTTACGCGGTGTGAGTGAGGTATCGCAAAAGGTGCCGAGGCGTACGACGTATCCCTGTTCTGCGAGGAAAAGCGCCCGATCCAGATTCAGCCAAAGCTCCAGCGGTCGTCGGAACAAACCGCGGAGCAATTCCAGGTTGCGCACTTCGGCCAACCGCTGCCAACCGGCGGCTTCGAGTGTCGACCAATCTGGCGAGCCGACTGTGGATAACTCCTTCAGTGCTGCCAGATCAAGACAATAGTCCGCAAACGGTTTATCCAGCCAAGCGCTGGGCAATGATGGGGTTGGCAGGTATTCATCGACGCCGCGCAGTTGCCGTTGCAGCAGGTCGAAAGCCAGGCGACGAGCCATCGATGTGTCGCGCTGACGTCGGACGCGCGCACCGGCGGTGACGGTTTCGCTCATCGGCAACGCCAGATCTTCCAGCGCCAGCTGTAGGAGCGATGCCGATCCGGCGCAGGACAAGGCCTGATATTCGTTACGACTGATGCGGTTGTAGCAGCACGGCGCGATCGCCATTTGCCGGCAACCTGCGGCACTGGCCAGTTGCATCAAGCGCACATGCAGATCACCGCACGCGTGGAGGGCGACGGGGGTTTGTCCAGCGTTCAATACGGCTGGGGCATCCGCTGCGAGTACATCCTGTTCGATATGCAAAGCGTGCAGACGATGGCGCTGACTCAGTGACTGGCCGCTGGCGACCAAGAAAGGATCGTATTCAACGCAAGTCAATTGTTGCCCGGCACCCAACAGGCGCCGTCCCAGATGCCCTTTGCCGGAGCACCAGTCCAGCCAATGCGTCGGCTGCGAGGCAAAGGACAAGCGACCGGCAAACGCCTCGATCTGCTGCCACTTGCGCCCAGGCACATCGACATTCAAGCGATGCCCGGCAGCTTCAAGCGCACGCCCCGGCAACTCACCGACCGCACTCAATTCTGCCGACAACTTCGCCAATGAAGCGAACGGCTCTGGCGCATCGACAAGATCAGCAGGATGGTTATGCGCGCACTCTGCATCTTCCAGCGACCGCCCGCGTAGCCATGCAGACAACTTCGGGTAGGATGCTTCCCATGGAAGTTGTAGGTGAGTGAACGGCCGAGGTTTCCACAGCGCCTGATGCTTAATCAAAAAAGCATCCAGCGCGGTGAAGCGGGCGAGTAGGGCCTCGCCCGTCAGCACGTTGGAATTATCAGCGGCCTTGGCAGGCATCGACGCGCAGCCAGCGTTCCAGCAGCTTGAAGCCGCGTACCAGCACGTAAGCCATGACCAGATAGAACACACCGGCGGCGAAGAAGATCTCAACCGGCAGATAAGTGCGGGCGATGATTGTGCGGGCCATGCCGGTCAGTTCCAGCAGGGTCACGGTGCTGGCCAGAGCGCTGGCCTTGAGCATCAGGATCACTTCGTTACTGTAGGCCGGCAGGCCGATGCGCGCGGCACGGGGCAGGATGATGTAGAACATTGCTTTGGGCCGGGACATGCCCAAGGCCCGCGCGGCTTCGATTTCACCTGGTGGAATGGCCTGAATGGCTCCACGCAGGATCTCGGCGATGTACGCCGCCGTATGCAGCGTCATGGTCACCGTTGCACACCAGAACGGATCGCGCAGGTACGGCCACAACGCGCTTTCACGCACCGCGTCGAACTGCGCCAGACCGTAATAGACCAGGAACAGCTGCACCAGCAGCGGTGTGCCGCGGAAAAAGAAGATGTAGGCGTAGGGCAGCGAACGCACGTACCAACGCTTCGAAGAGCGCGCGATGCCCAGCGGAATGGCGAGCAGCAGGCCGGCGATGACCGCGATGGCGACCAGTTCCAGCGTCAGGGTCGCGCCCTGTGCCAGTTTCGGCAGCCACTTGATGATGACCTCCCAGTTCATTGCGCGCTCCTCGCAAAGCCGCGAGCGGCGCGTTTTTCCAGGAAGTGCATGCCGGTCATCGCCAGCACCGTCAGGCCGAGGTACATGATTGCCGCGACCATATAGAAGGTGAACGGTTGTTTCGACACGGTCACACCGATCTGCGCGTGACGCATGATTTCTTCCAGACCGATGACCGATACCAGCGCGGTGTCTTTCATCAGGATCATGAACAGGTTGCCCAGGCCCGGCAGGGCGATGCGCCACATCTGCGGCATGATCAAACGGGTGAAAATCCGCCACTTCGACAGGCCCAGGGCCTGGCCGGCTTCACGGTGGCCCTTGGGAATGGCCAGCAGGGCGCCACGAAACACTTCCGTGGCGTACGCGCCGAAGCACAGGCCCAGTGCGATCACACCGGCGGCAAAGGCGTTGAGTTGCAGGTCGGGGTTGCCGAAGTATTCACCGAGGGTGCGCATCAGGTTGACCGTACCGAAGTAGATCAACAGCACCCAGAGCAATTCCGGGACGCCGCGTACCAGCGTCGAATAAGTGCCGCCAAGCCATTGCAGCGGCTTGTATGGGGAAGTCTTGGCCAAGGCGCCGAGCAGGCCGAGCACCAGGCCCAGACACAGGGCGGTGAGGGCCAGTTGGACGGTCATCAGCGCGCCAGCGGCGAGCGCCGGGCCGAATCCGTAGAGGTCGATAATCATGGGTTTCTGTTCAAATTGCGGCAGGCAAAGTCGGGAGCCGGTGCCGCTTGATCACGGCGCCGGTCCCACAGGTCAGATCAATAGATGCTGAACGGGAAGTACTTGTCGTTGATTTTCTTGTAGGTACCGTCAGCGACGATTTCCTTCAGCGCGGCGTTCAGCTTGTTGCGCAGTTCGTTGTCGCCCTTGCGCACAGCGATGCCGATCTTGTCGCTTTCTACGACCGGGTCGCCCTTGAACTCGTAGTTCTTGCCGGCGTCGGTTTTCAGCCAGTCATAGTTGGCGTACTTGTCGGCGAGGATCGCGTCGACACGGCCAGATGTCAGGTCGAGGTAGGCGTTTTCCTGGGTGTCGTATAGGCTGACCTTGATATCGTCACCGTAGGTGTCTTCCAGCCAGGTGCCGGCCAGCGTTGCGCGCTGGGTGCCGATGGTCTTGCCCTTGAGCGAGTCCTTGTCGGTTTTGAAATCGACGTTTTTCGGTGCGATGAACTGCAGCTTGTTCGAGTAGTACGGATCGGTGAAGTCCACCGCGCCTTTGCGCTCTTCGGTGATCGACAGCGAGGAGATCAGGAAGTCGAATTTCTTCGCGTTCAGGGCTGGAATGATGCCGTCCCAGTCGGAAGTGACGACGGAGCATTCGGCTTTCATCTTCGCGCACAGGGCGTCGCCGATTTCCTTGTCGAAGCCGACCACTTGGCCGCTGGCGTCTTTATTGTTGAACGGCGGGTAGGCCGCTTCGATGCCCATCTTCAGGGTTTCAGCCATGGCACCGGCGCTGAATGCGAGGGTGACGGCGGCAGCCAGGAAGACCTTTTTGAAATTCTGCATGCATGTTGCTCCGTTAGCGGTTGCTAGACATGAATTGTTTGCAGCGCGCCGAAAGCGGGTTGTCGAACACCTGCTGTGGCGATCCTTGCTCTTCTATAAGGCCCTGATGAAGGAACACCACTTCGCTGGAGACCTGGCGGGCGAAGCCCATTTCGTGGGTCACGAGCAGCATGGTGCGGCCTTCTTCGGCCAATGCGCGGATGACACTAAGTACTTCCTGAACCATTTCCGGGTCAAGCGCGGAGGTCGGTTCGTCGAACAGGATCACCTTCGGCTGCATTGCCAGCGTGCGGGCGATGGCGGCGCGTTGTTGCTGGCCGCCGGACAATTGCGCCGGATAGGCGTGGCGCTTGTCAGCGATGCCGACCTTGGCCAGCAACGCTTCGGCGACTTCGATGGCCTCGGCCTTGCTCTGGCCGAGCACGCGGCGCGGGGCCTCGATGACGTTGTCGAGCACGCTCATGTGTGGCCACAGATTAAAGTTTTGAAATACAAAACCAATCTCCGAGCGCAGGCGATTGATCTGTTTGCCGTCGGCGGCGACCAGTTCGCCGTTCTTCGCGGCTTTGAGCTTGAGTTCTTCACCGGCCACCAGGATCTGGCCCTGGTGCGGGTTTTCCAACAGGTTGATGCAGCGCAGGAACGTGGACTTGCCGGAACCGGAAGAGCCGAGGATCGAGATCACGTCGCCGTCGCGGGCGGTCAGCGAGATGCCTTTGAGCACCTCCAGCTGTCCGTAGCGTTTGTGCAAGTTGCGGATTTCCAGCGCGGGCGTGGCCTCAGCCATGTGCGTTCCTCATATATGTTGCGCTCCTGCAGTTGGCGGGCCTTCCTGGCGAGGCGGCCAAGCTAGCATAGCGTTTCAATGGCAGCCAACAGCGCTACGAGCGGTAAACGGGTGGCATGTGGCGGGTTGTCGCATCGGCGCAGCAGACTGTCGCCCCATCAACAACCGAACGGGTGTCTGATCGTGCAAACCCGTGGGTGCCGCGTAAAAAAAGGCGCGATGTTGCCAGCTTTGGCGGGGTGTTGGAAGCGCTATCCGGCCGAACGTTCCTTATTCGCCCTTTTTCTGTGCGTCGCACACTTTTTCTGTGTGTTTCTGGTGCGCGGATTCGTCTTGAATGTGAGTCGCCGGGTAACGTTCTGGCGAATAGCCATTAAACTCAATGACTTGCATCGGATGCCGGAGCCCCCGGCACTCAAGGACTTGAAACATTTTGGCGCAAATATTGCGTGCAGAATAAGGAACAGGCCGTTGGATTATTTTTACGAGAAAGAATTTTCAGACGCGCCGGACGCACTCGCTTTCCTTGCAAAGGTAGTCTCTATGAGCAGTACCCCAAGCTCCACAGGCCTCGAACAGGGGCTCAAACCGCGTCATGTGACCATGTTGTCGATCGCCGGTGTGATCGGCGCCGGTCTGTTTGTCGGCTCCGGCCACGCCATTGCTGCCGCCGGCCCGGCCGTGCTGCTGGCTTACGCCGCCGCCGGTACGTTGGTGGTGTTGGTGATGCGCATGCTCGGCGAAATGGCCGTGGCTTCGCCGGACACCGGTTCGTTCTCGACTTACGCTGACCGCGCGATCGGTCACTGGGCCGGTTTCACCATCGGCTGGCTGTACTGGTGGTTCTGGGTGCTGGTGATTCCGCTGGAAGCCAACGCCGCCGCAACCATCCTGCACGCTTGGTTCCCGGGGGTGGACATCTGGGCTTTCGCTTTGGTCATCACCATGCTGCTGACCGTGACCAACCTGTTCAGCGTGAAGAATTACGGCGAGTTCGAGTTCTGGTTCGCCCTGATCAAGGTGCTGGCGATCATCGGCTTCATCGGCCTCGGCCTTGCAGCGATTTTCGGCTTCCTGCCGACCAGTCAGGTCAGCGGTGTGTCGCATCTGTTCGACAGTGGCGGCTTCCTGCCCAACGGCATGGGCGCTGTGCTGGGCGCGATACTGACCACCATGTTCTCGTTCATGGGCACCGAGATCGTCACCATCGCGGCGGCGGAATCGAAGGACCCAGGCAAGCAGATCTCCAAGGCGACCAACTCGGTGATCTGGCGGATCGGCCTGTTCTATCTGGTTTCGATTTTCATCGTGGTGGCGCTGGTGCCGTGGAACGATCCTACCCTGGCCAACCTCGGTTCCTACCAGACCGTACTTGAGCGCATGGGCATTCCCAACGCCAAGATGATCGTCGACATCGTTGTGCTGGTGGCAGTGACCAGTTGCCTGAACTCGGCGCTGTACACCTCCTCGCGCATGCTGTTTTCCCTCGGCAAGCGCGGCGATGCCCCGGCCATGTCGACCCGCACCAACAAGAGCGGCACGCCTTACTGGGCGGTGATGCTGTCCACCGGCGCAGCGTTCCTCTGCACCTTCGCCAACTATGTGGCTCCGGCCGCGGTGTTCGAATTCCTCCTGGCCAGCTCCGGCGCCATCGCCCTGCTGGTGTACCTGGTGATCGCCTTCTCGCAACTGCGCATGCGCAAGCAGCGCATGGCGCGCGGCGAGAAGATCGTCTTCAGCATGTGGCTGTTCCCCGGGCTGACCTGGGCGGTGATCCTCTTCATCGTCGCCGCGCTGACCATCATGCTGTTCCAGGAAGCCCACCGCGTGGAGATCCTTGCCACGGGCCTGCTGAGCCTGATGGTGGTGGCTGCCGGTCTGCTGGTATCACGCCGTCGCAAGCTGGAGAAGCGTGGTGCGGTGGTGTTGAACTGATCCGCAACCAGTAATGCAAAACGGCCGCTGTCAGGGATGACTAGCGGCCGTTTTTGTTTCTGAGCTTTCCAGTCAGGTTAAACCCAGTCCTCGATTCGCAAACCGGAAACGCGTTGAAACTCCCGTACGTTGTTTGTCACTACAATGAGTCCAAGTGAGCGTGCGTGGCCAGCGATCATTTGGTCGTATGGCCCGATCGGCGTTCCAGCCTTCGCGAGTTCAGATCGAACCATCCCGGCCTGTGCGGCTGCGTCGTTATCGAAAGGCAAGACATCCAGTCGCGCGACAAATCCTTCAACAATTCCCAGATTTTTCTCCGGGGCCGCCGACTTTTCAGCACCGTAAATAAGCTCCATAAGCGTGATAGCGCTGATGCACAACTGCCCGGAATGTCGATTGAAGGCTTCCCGGACAATTTGTGGTTTGTTCTTGATGGTGAAGATGCAGATATTTGTATCCAGCATGTACTTGATCATCAGAACGACTCGCGCTCCTGTTCAGTGGGTTGCTCACGGTTAGCCATGAAATCAGGGCTGACGCTGTCGCCATCAAACCAGCTATCCCAGCTTTCTCCAGCAGGCGTAATGACGCGTGTTCTGCCAATCGCGATGACTTCCACTCGTTTAACGTCGGCGGGCATCGCAACTGCCTTTGGCAGTCGGACTGCCTGACTTCTGTTGCTCATGAAAATTGTGGTCTGCTCCATATTCGAGCTCCCGGGTCTGTTCCTGTGATTAGCTCAGGATAGATCGTGCTGGGGATATGTCAATGGGATATACATCGTCACCGGACAAAGAGTAGCTAGGCCATCCAAACAAAAACGGCCGCTGTCAGGGATGACTAGCGGCCGTTTTTTGTTTCTGAGAAGGGCTTATTCGCTCTTGTCTTCCTGGGGCTCTACCGACTTGCCATAAGCATCCAGCGCCACGCCGAAATCCGTAATGAACTGCGGCTCGCTCAGCCAGGCCTGGGCCTGTTCGATGGTCATGCCGTCGGCCCACATGCGGTAGTCGATGAGCATATCGGCGGCCAGGTGGGTGGCGGCCATGCCTTCGTTGTCGGCGTTTTCCATGTCGAGCAGTTCAGGATGGTCGACGATGATGAAGGCCAGTTCGCGCAGCAGGGTCAGCAGCATTTCGTTGCGGCTGACGGCTTCGGCGTCGCGCATTTTGCTGAACATCGCCAGGGTGTATTCCGGGATCGGCTCGGCGAGGTGGCCGAGATCTTCGTCCTGATCTAGCGGTTTGCGCCCGACCATGCGGATCTGCTTGGCTTTGGCCTTGGCGCGTTTGGCGCGTTTCTGTTGCTTGTTCAGGGATGCCATGGGAGCTCAGTTCTTCTGTTGGGTTTGTGCAGCGATCGCGTCGGATGCCGCTACATAGTCAGCCTGGAATGCCGGGGATTCGATCCACGCCAGCGCGCCGGCCTCGTCGGTTTCCTGCGACCACTGGCGATACTCGATCAGCGCGGCGAGGATGAAATCCATCGCGCCTTCTTCACCTTCCTGCTCATAGACCAGTTCCAGCAGCGGATCTTCAAGGAACGCGGTGCACATGGCCTGTTGGCTGATCTTCTCGGCGTCGATCATTTTCTTGAACAGCTCGGTCAGGTCCACCGATTCGAAATCGATGCGGTCGTCGTTCGGGTCCAGCTCGACCGGCGCTTCGGCACGCTTGGTGCGGTTCTGCTTGGCCTTGGCTTTGGCCCGGGTGGCGCGTTTTTGCTGCTTGTTGGCGGAGGCCATGATGTGTTCCGTCGTGCGTTGAGAGGGGCTCAGCTGCGTGGCACTTGTCGGCCGGGTGTATCGGCGGCCAGTGCGCCGGTCTGCAGCCAGGTCAGAGCAATGGGCCATAGTGTGGCTTGGTATGCGCTGCGAAAAAAGCCGAAATGTCCGACTTGTCGTTCGCCGATGTCCTGCGGCGCAATGCGCAGATGGGTTTTTGCCGCGTTGCTGAAGTAGCCGAGCAGGCGTTCGATCGCCGGGATCGTTCCGTAAGGATCATCGCTGAGGCTGATGGCGAGGGTCTGCGCGCGGACGCCATCGAAGGGCAGGGCGCCCGCCTTTTTCATCAGTGCGCGACCGCTTGGGCGTTGCTCGTAACGTGCGGTGGGCGTGCTCCAGTCGCGGACTACGGCGGTTGGCGTGTCCTCCAGCCAACCTAGCCGTTTGCCGGGGAAATAGCCGCAGAGCAGCGCCATCAAAGGCATGACTACATGCCACTTGCCGAACATCCGCCAGCGCTGTTCAGGGGCGTAATCGCGCCAATAAGCGAACTGCGCACCGACGGTTACCAACCGTCGGATCACTTTGCCCGACTCCGCCAAGCCCGCCGCGCAACCACCGAAGCTGTGGCCAACCACATCGATTGGCTGACCGGGAAACTCCTGCTGCGCGCGTTTGAGCATCGCTTCGAAATCCAGCGCGCCCCAGTCGGTCCACGAGGCACGCAGCCCTTTGATCGATTCGCTGCGTGATTCGCCAATGCCCCGGTAATCGTAGGTCATCACATCGCAGCCATGGCTGAACAGGTAGGCCGCGAACCGTGAATAGTGCCGACAGCGCACCGAGGTAGCGGCGTTGATGATGACCACCGGGCGCTGTGGATCGGGCGAACTATGGCGCCAGGTCAAGCCGCCGAGTGCGTAGCCGTCGTCGGCAGTTTCCTTGAAGGACGTGCCTTCAGATGCAGTCAAAACTGGTTGGCTCAACTCTGCGTCTTCCAACTCGAATGGGGGCTTGCTGCCTATGGCGCTTGACCTCGGCGGTTAGGTGCCAACCATAGTCGCCGCGCTGATCAAGAACAATCCGGCCGGTTCATTCACTGGATTGAGTGAGCATGCGTTCTTCGATCAACGCCTGTTCGCGGTTGAGTTCAGCACGTAACTCTTCTTCGCTCGGCAGTATCGTCTTGTAGCTGCTGGCGAACAGTTGCTCATTGCCTTTGAGCATGGAATAGCGCGCCACCGAGTCATTGCTTTCCGCGCTCAGAATGATACCGACGGTTGGCTTGTCACCTTCGCTGCGCTTGAGCTCGTCGTACATGCGCACATACATGTCCATCTGCCCGACATCGCGGGCGCTGAGCTTGCCGCGTATCAGGTCGATGATCACGAAGCACTTGAGCAGGTAGTTGTAGAACACCAGATCGATATAGAGGTCGACGCCGTCAGTGCTGATGCGTTGTTGGCGGGCGACAAAGGAAAAGCCTTTGCCAAGTTCAAGCAGAAAGCTTTGCAAGTGGTCGATGAGTGCTTGTTCGAGTCCGCTTTCCCTGACTTTGCCTGCCGAGGGCAGGCCGAGGAATTCGAGCATGACCGGATCGCGAATGAATTCCCGCGGATTGCATTTCATCGCGTCGATGTTGGTCGTGGCTTCCTCGACCACCTCGGCTTTGTCCTGACTCATCAGCAGGCGCTCGTAGTAGAGCGTCAGGATCTGACGATCGAGGGCGCGGCTTGACCAGTTGAGGTCGGCGCATTCGTTCATGTACCACAGGCGCGCTTTCTCGCTTTCGACCCGCAGTAGCCGGCGGTAGTGGGTCCAGCTCAATTCGGGACGCAGTGCGTCTCGAATTGGAAATTTTTGATAAAACAGGCGCATCTTCCACAAATTGGTTTCATCAAACCCTTTCCCGAATTGCCCGCTCAGATCCTTAGCCAGTAGGCCAATCAATTTTTTCCCATATCCCGCACGTTGGGCTCCCTGTTGTTCAAACTCGACGATGTGCCGGCCGATTTGCCAACAGGTCTGCACCTGGATCGTATCGACCGCGCGCAGCACTTTTTGCCGCGCCTGGCGAATCAGTTCGCCCAGTTCGCCCAGCAGTGAATCGATTTTATGGTCTTGCGTATCAGCAGGTTTGAGCTGGCTCATCGGGTCTTCCGCATTCTGGAAACAGAGACGCAAGCATGCCGGGGAAGGCGGCGCAGGTATGTCGGGTGAACCTGCGAGTTCGGAAGGAAGGGTGGGACAGGCGTTGCAGGACTTTGCCACCGGAAGGCGCGTAACGGGGTAAATGTCCGTAGTCCATTTCGTACTTTTGCCCAGTCAATCGCCGCAGAGTTGGCGGCGCTGCGGTGAGCGATCTGGTGTTGCGCTGGAATGAAAGGAACAGGCAGGTAAGAGGCTGCTTCAAAAAAGCGCCCCAGTTGCATCATCGCGAGCGCTTGCCCTTCGGCCTCTGCTAACGCATCCGCCCTTTGCGATAAATCCACAGCCCGAACACACCGATGGCCAACATGAACGCGGTCCAGAAGCTCTGCCACATGAATTCGAACCAGTATCGCCGAGGTTGCAGTGCCAAGGTGTAGGTGCTGCGCGGTCCGCGATTGTTGGTGGTGATGGAACCGCTGACCCAGCTCTCGATAAGCATGTAGATCGACAGACACACGGCAAAGGCGATCAGCACTCCCGCGAGCACCGTCAGCCAGAATGTCCAGCGGCTCGGGCGATACGGCGGAGGATGCGGCAAGCGAATACGGGTTCTTTTCTGATTCATAAGCGAGGCTCGCGTGAGCCGGTCAGAAAACTGCCGGCTCTTGCAATTGTTCAGTCGGCATCTGCCGCAGGTTCGTCGGGCGTGCGGCAAGGTGGGCGCATTCGGCGATCACCTTGAGAATGCCGATCACCGCCGGGGTCAGCGTAGTGCCGAGGCAAATGCGCACGCCTGTGGAAGCCTGGCCGTCGGCGAAAAAGATGCCGCTGCCAGCCACGTGGCAACCACGCTCCGTGGCCAATTGCTGCAGCGCCGGCATGTCGGTGTGTGTCGGCATTTCGATCCAGTGGATGAAGCCGCCGCGCGGTGGGACGTAGAGGGTGCCGATCGGGAAATCCGTGCGCACCAGTGCTTCGACAAAACTCGCCAGCGAAGAGAGTTGCGACCTCAATCTGGCGCAGTGCTCGTCCATGTAGCCACGGCCGATGAATTCATTGAGAACATTTTGCGCCAGGCTGGAAACGGCCAGGTTGCGCGAAAACATCTGCGCGAGGATGGCATTGCGGTATTTGCCGGCCAGACACCAGCCGACGCGATAACCCGGCGCGATGGTTTTCGAAAACGACGAGCAGTAGATTGTCTGGCCGCTGCTGTCGTAGCTCTTGAGGGCGCGCGGCCGATCAGCTTCGGGCACCAGGTCGAAGAAGATGTCGTCTTCGATGATCGGCACATCCGCTTCCCGGGCGATCCTTGAAAGTCTCGCGCGCGCTTCGTCGGGCATGATGAAGCCACGCGGATTCTGCAGCGTCGGGTTGAGAAAGATCACTGCGACTTTTTTCTGTTTCAGCGCTTCCTCCAGATGATCGACATCCAGCCCCGTGCGGCCGTCGGTGCGGATCGGCAGGGCGCGCATGCCCAGGCGTTCGATGGTCTGCAGAATGCCGTAGTAGGTCGGGGTTTCGATGGCGACGGTAGCGCCTTTCGACGCGACGGCTTCGAGGGCCAGTTCCAGAGCGATGGTGTCGCCCGAGGTCACCAGAATGTCGTCCGGCCCGCAGACTACACCGCGGGTCAGCATCAGCCCGGCGATGCGCCGTCGCAGCGCTGGCAGGCCGGGTGGCGCTACCAGACCGCTCAGCGCGTTGTCAGTCCTGGCGGCCAGCACCGAGAGGCATTTGTTGAGCAACACGTTGGGCGTGAGATCGCTGTGCAGAACCGCCGAATTCAGCGATGCAGTGGTGCGCGACGCTGCTTTGGAGAGCATTGCGACCACCGCATGATTGACGGTGACACTGGAGAAATCGAAAGCGCCGGATGGTTTTGCCCGCCCTGACGCCGAGACGAAGTAGCCGACGCGCGGCACCGTCGTCACGTAGGCCTCGGCCTCGAGGTCGGCCAGCGCCCGCTGCACCGTGGTGATGCTGGTCTCGAACATCCGCGCCAGAACGCGGATTGACGGCAGTTTCGCTTCGGCCGCCAGGTCACCGCTGTCGATCTGGCGAATAATCCAGTCCTTGACTATCCGCCAGCGCTTGTCCGGCAAATCAAACCTGTCCATAAGTTCTCTGTGATGATTCGAAACAATTCACAGAAAGTAGAGCAAAACGATCCCCGTTGCAGCAACTATGACGATGTTCAGCGCCACCAGACCGAAGGCGAAGCGGATCAGGCTGTTTTCTTCCTGGCGGTTGGCACCGGCAAGTCCGGTGATCAATGACAGGATCGACAGCGAGCCAAGTGCGCCATGGCCGGCGGCGCTGTTGACCATTGCCGCCAGCCACGCCCCGTGTTCGCTGCTCAGCGCGGCAATGGACGGCATCACCAGCGTGTTGCCGCCGACGTTGGAACCGGTGACATAACCGGCAATCCCCGCCAGTAGAGCGATCGTCGGCGCCAGCGAAATACCCGACATGGATTGCAACGCGCTTTGCGCCTCGACGAGGAATCCGGCGTTGACCATCACCTGGGAGAGCAGCAGGAACAGGAAGATTGTCGTGACCGGAAACTTCGCCCGGTTGAACAGCGCTTGCCACGGGAAACCCGCGCCCACGGTTTGCCTGAACGCCATCAGCACGGTCACGATCAGCAGCGCCAGCCCTGGAGACGCCAGCGGCTTCCATGAAACGTGTTCGCCCCTGACGACCCACAGGCCATCCCAGCCCGACAGCACGAACAGTCCGCGCGACGCCACAATCACTCCCAGCAAGGCCAGATAAGGCCATGCCGCGCTCGGCCAGCGCACCAGTTTTTTCCGTTGCGCCCAGGAGATGCCCAGGCCAACGCAAGCCACGGCCAGCCCGGCCAGCACACCGGAAACTTCCGGGCCGAGCCACAGGTTGACGCCAAACAGCACGGCAACGAACAGGGCCGTCACGACAAGCAGCCCCAGCCACGCTGTCATCTTGCGGATGCCGGCCTGCCACAAGGCCAGCGACGCCAGGCAGAGGAACACTGGCGCGCTGATCAGCGCCGAATGGCTGCCGAGGGTTTGCGCCGGCAAATGCGCCAGCAGGGCACCGATCACCGTTGCCAGACCCAGTGTGCCCCACGGCATGATGACCATGCCGGCGAGGGCAATTTTCATCCCCGATTGGCGAGTGAAAAGCCCCATCAGCAGCGGCACCGTGGCGATCAGCGAAACGCCGAAGCCGGTCATCGCTTCCAGCAGCGGCGCCAGGCCCAGCACGATGAAAATCACCTGCGCCGGCGGTGTCCAGCCGAGTTCCTTGACCCATGCGCCGATGGCCTGCGGTGCACCGCCGCGCTCGACCAGAATGACGAAGGCCAGCCCCGGGACGATGACGCACGCGGTGCTGAGAAACAGGATCGTGGTGTCTTGAAAAATCGCCGAGGAGATCGCCGCCGACACCGGCCCGGCAGCGCCCAGAGCCCACAGCACCAGCACCAGTACCACACCGGCCAGCGCCGCTTGTACTGGTGGACGCCGGAGGATCAGGATCAGCGCGATCACCAGCGCGATCGGTGACATTTGCAGCAAGAGAGAGCTCATAGCGGTTTCCTTGGCTTAATCGTGCGTCTGTCCGCTGTACTCGGTCGCCCGCATGGACGCGCGCTGGCAGAACGTCTGATACCACTCGCTCAGGCGTGCTTGCGCCGAGAAGTCCGAGAGTTGACGGAAAGCGATCCAGTCCAGCGCGGTCGCCAAGGCGATGTGGCCGACGGTGATCGGACCATTGAGGTCGACGTGCTCTTCGATGAAGCGATACGCCTCCTTGAGTTTGTACGCCTGACCCTCGGCGTACGCTGGATAGCGCAAAGCCTCGGGGCGCCGCTCGACTTCCCAGCGCAGCTTGATGCCGACGTCGCACATGCCCTGCGCCAATGCCTGCAGGCGCAGCGCCTTGTAGCGCTCGGGGCCGCTGGCCGGGATGAATTTACGGCCGTTGCTCAGGTCATCGAGGTATTCGCAAATCACGATTGAATCAAACAGTGCGCTGTCGTCCGGCAGCATCAGCACCGGCACTTTGCCCAGCGGATTGGCCTGGTAGATGGTCGCGTTTGGCGAAGTCGGACTGGTTTCGTGATGAATCACCTCCAGGCTCGACGCGATGCCGAGTTCGTGAGCCAGCACCAGTACCTTGCGGGCGTACGGCGAATGCGTCTGATAGTAGAGTTTCATGCGCGAGTTCCTGTCTCAAGGATGGCGGTGGCGACTCGATGGGCGTCCATGAACAGCCGCGAAGGTGCGCCCGCCGAGGTGACGTAGTGGTTGTAATAACAAGAGCCTTCGGCGAGCGGTCCCAGCACCCAGATGTCATGCACCGCTTCGCCGCTGTTCGACCTCGGGTTGCACGCCGCGTCGACATCGATGCCGTCGATGCCCGGCACATCGGTGCGCGGACGCACAAGGCCCAGGCGCGCGAGATCACGCACCGGCGCGCAGTCGCTGTGGGTGACGCCGCTGCTCTGGACGTAACCGGCGACGCGCTTGAAGTGTTCGATAGCCGGGCGTGAGCCCGGCTTGAGGAAGGTCAGCAAACCGGCATCACACAGCGCGAGCAGATCGGCGTGGCGCTCCTTCTGCGGGCCGGCGACCAGACGATTGATCGCTTTGTGCCAACGGCCATAGAACTGCCGATGCGAATCTTCGGTGAGCCCGTCGAAATCCACCGCCTCACGCAGCCGGTCACGCAAGTCGCGCCAGACTTCAATGGCGGCTTTGATCGGCGACGTGCCTCGCCCCAGGCGTGCTTCATGCAAGTCGGCTTCGAGGGTGTCGTAAATCCATGCGTGATAGTTGTAAGGCGTCACGCTGTCGGGCAGTGCGTGGCAGATCAGCTCCAGCGGATTGATTGCCCCGGCAATCGCTTCGAACTTGCGCAGCAAAGCTTCGCAGGCGACAACACCTGCTGGGCCGGCAACGCTGACGGTTCTGAGCTGCTCAAGCAGCTGTTGTGGCGCTGAGGGTTTATGCAGGACGGCGACCGCAGCGGCACGCATCTCCAGCAGCATCAGCGGCAGAATGTCCCGTTCGAAATCCAGCCGGCGGTTGTGCGCGTTGACCCGCAACGACTCGATGCGCTCGCTGGTCAGCAGCACGGCGCTATGGCGGGGGCAGCCGATCAAGCCATTGGGACGCGTGCGAAACGGCAGCCCGTCCCGCGACTGGATGAAGATCACCGGCTCCTGACCCGAAGGCTGGTAAGTGTGACTGCCATCAGCCATGGGTTTGTAGATCCCCCCTCTGCCAGCCGTCAGCGCCGCCAGGGTGTCCATGGCGCCCAGGCCCAGCCCTTCGATCAACACCGTTTCGCCGGGCTCGACGGTGGTAAGGCTGCCCGGCAGCGGGTAAACGTTGTCGACCCGGTTCTGCCCCGCTAGGCCCAGGCGTCCGGTGTGGCCGACGGTCAGAACCAGGCGATCCACCGTCACCGCAGCGCCTTGGGCGGTTAGCAGAAGGTATTGCTGATTCTCGCGGCGCTCGACCGCCGTGACCTGATGCCGATGCAGATTGACCGTGACCCAGGCGGGGGCGGTCGCGAGGATCCGCGTGAAGGCGTCGGCCAGATAAGCGCCGAGCAGGTGCCGTGGCAGAAAATCCTCCGGCTCGACGTCGCGACCGTCTGCGGCGAGCAGGCCGCTGTCGGGGTCAACCTTGACGCGCTGCGCTCGGCACCACGCGAGAAAGTCCGGCCCTGGCCGTTCCCGGGCGTCGGTCAGATCACCGAACGCTGCTGCGTCGGGAAATACCCCGAGCTGACCGGCGACGGTGTTGAGCAACAGGTAGTCCGGTTGATCGGGCCAGTGCGCGCCGCTGCCGAGCACGTTGGGCTCGAAGATGTCGATGAACACCGGTTGTTCCGGGCGTTCCTCGGCGCGGCTCAACAGGCGCTCGAATACCGACAATCCGCGCGAACCGCAGCCGATCAGGCCGATGTGCACAGGCGCCTTCACCATCTGCGCTCCTCGCCAAAAAATGACGGGATGGCAATTGCCGTACCGGCCGCCACCGCAATGTCGTGGATCATCCGGCCAATCGCGAGATCGAGAATGCCCATGCCGAATGGCGAATAGATCAGCGGTTTGTCCTGGGCGACATGCAGGTCACTGCGAATCAGCTGCGCCACTGTGCCGGTGACAAAGTCGCGATGGCCATATTGCTGCTCGGCCAGATGCGGTGAGGTATTGGCCTTCAGGCAATGGGTGATGTCGTCGAAGTAGTTGTAACTTTCCTCGATGATTTCGGCGCCGATATCCCGCAGCGAGATGTTCAGAACAATCTGCCCCGGGCGGAACGTGCCCTGGCCTTTTACGTACGGCTCGCCCGCGCTGGTGGCGAACACCACGATGTCGGCAGTCAGCGCTTCTTCGAGCGACAGCAGGCGTACATCCGGTAGGCCCAGTTGTCCGCCAAATTCCGCGAGGGCTTGCGCCGATTCCGCGTTGAGATCGTGAATGCCCACGCTGTCGAAGGACCAGTCGTCGGCGACGAAAGTCTCGAGGATATTTCTTGAGATTACCCCGCCACCAATGATCGACAGTGTCGCCGCGTGGCGATTCTGGCCATTCAGCCACCAGGCACCCAATACCGCCGACGCCGCCGTGCGCACGGCGCTGATCAGTGCACCTTCGAGCAGGGCGTAGGGATAACCGGTCTGCGGGTCGTTGAGAATCAGCACGGCAGATGCGCGCGGAATGCCTGACTTGATGTTGTCGGGATAACTGGCAATCCACTTGATCCCGGAGACGGATTGATCGCCCTCGCTGTCGACGATGGCCGCCGGCAGCGCAATGATCCGGTTCGCCGGTTGCGCAGGGAAACGCAGGAAATAACTGTCGGGGTTAACGGTTTCGCCACGCTCGTGGGTCAGGTAGGTCTGCGCCACCATGTCGATGGTTGCATGCCGCAGCCCGTTGAGGATGTCTTTGACGACAGCGCCGGGGATCACGTGGAACGGCTGGATCGGATTCTGTGTGGTCATGAGGATTACGCCGAGAGTGCCAGAGCGATTTCAGGGAAAAGGGGCTGCAGTGCGGTTGCGCCGATCCGCTGGGTGACCCAGTCGTCGGAATAGATGGTTTCGAGATAGCGCTCACCCATGTCGGGGGAGATCGCCACCACGACATCGTCGGGCCGGATATGCGGCGCCCACTGGCGGATGCCGGCGAGCACAGTCCCGGTGGAGCCGCCGAAGAGCAGGCCGTAGCGTTGCGCCAGCCAACGGCAGACCTTGATCGTCTTTTCCTCGGGAATCGACAGGAAGTCGTGAATGCCCGACGACTCGAATATCTCCGGCAGGCGGCTGGTGCCGAGCCCCGGAATATGGCGCGTGCCGCCCGGCAGGCCGAACGTCACCGAGCCGACGGTATCGACGGCAATGACTTTGGTCTGTGGATGATGTTCGGCGAAGTAGTTCTTGCAGCCCATCAGCGTGCCAGTGGTGCCAGCGCCGACGAACAGGTAATCCACCTGGGGAAACTTGCGCGCGATGGACCTGGCAGTCGCTTGATAGTGGGCGAGGGGGTTGGTCGGATTCTTGTACTGGTTGAGCCAGATGTAGTCGGCGTTGTCAGCGACCAGTTGCTCGATCAGACGAATCCGCGAATTCAGATATCCGCCGTTCTCGTCGCGTTGATCGACCATGAGCATTTGCGCGCCCAGGGCTTGAATCAGCTTGCGGTTCGGCGCGGAAATATTCGGGTCGATTACGCAAACGAACTGGTAACCCTTGGCGGCGCAGACCATGGCCAGCGCAACGCCCAGATTCCCCGACGAGGATTCGATAAGGCGGGTCTTGTGGTTGATCAGTCCGCGGACTTCAAGATCAGTGATCAGCGCGTGCGCGGTCTTCAGCTTGATGGAGCCGGCGGGATTCAGTCCTTCGATTTTCAGCTGGATCGTTGCGCTGCAAAGATCGCCGATCTGCACATAACTGTCTTCATTGATAAGTTGCTTGATCATACGTCGTCCGTTTCGCTCTTTTGCCGGGCGCACGGGGGCGCCAGCATTCATCCTGGAATGTTTGAAAAGCACTAACTGCAGTTCGCCTGTGGGTTGGGTTCAGATTTTTTTGCTGGACAGGAAGTGACCTTGCGGGCGACGCCGATCGATTCAAAAAATCAGGGTTTGCGCTCTGAGGGCTACAGGAGTCCAGAGTGTTGCGGGGCGCAAAGTAGAGCCAGTCATTGGCTCGCCAAGGCTTGCGCAAAGTATTGGCGAAACGCCATCTGCGCGGAGAGATACAGATTTCTGGTTTTTTCCAGTACAGCTGGAATCCAGGTGTATCGAAGGGGGAAGTGAGGTGGGAGATCAAATCGCAGGCATAAAAAAACCCTGAATCTTGCGATTCAGGGTTTTCGGTATTTGGTGCCCAGAGACGGAATCGAACCGCCGACACGGGGATTTTCAATCCCCTGCTCTACCGACTGAGCTATCTGGGCAACGGGGCGCATTAAAAGGGTTTTTCGGATTTACGTCAACGACTTTTTGAAAATTTCTTAAATTAATTCCGTCGCTTACGAAATATACCGGTTATTCGGCTGGCGGCACGTAGCCTTCGGCCTTGGCGTATTCCTCGCCGGAGAAGTACTTGTCCATTTCGCCCTGCAGGTATTTGCGATCTTCGGCGTTCATCATGTTCAGGCGCTTTTCGTTGATCAGCAGGGTCTGGTGTTTCTGCCAGTCGGCCCAGGCCTTGGCCGAGACGTGGTCGAAAATGTCCTGGCCCTTGGCACCCGGGAATGGGGCGCGTTCCAGCGCGGGCAGTTCTTCTTTGTACTTGCGGCACATTACGGTGCGGGTCATGGCGATTCTCCTGCATTCAAGACGGCGGCCGCGCGCTCAAGCAAGGTCTTGACCGGGGCAGCAAGGCCCAGGCGCGGCGGGGTGGCGAGGTTATACCAGAGCCAGTCGGCCTCGGCCACGTGATGGCTGGCTTCCTGCACGTGAACCAGCCACGGTTCGATGGACAACTGGAAATGGCTGAAGGTGTGAACCAGGCTCGGCAGCGCCTGCTGCTGGCCCATGGTCAGCGAGTGCTGATCGGCCAGATGTTGCAGATCTTCCAGATCATCCAGCTCCGGCAGGCTCCACAAACCGCCCCACAGTCCCGTCGACGGGCGGCGATAAAGCAGAATCGCACCTTCGCCGTTGGCCAGCATTGGCATCAGCGTGCGTTTCTGCGGGATGGCCTTGCGCGGCTTGGGAATCGGATAACGGGTTTCCAGGCCAAGCATGTGCGCTTCACAGCCACGCTTGAGCGGGCACAGCAGACAGCTCGGCTTGCTGCGCGTGCAGAGTGTCGCGCCAAGATCCATCATCGCCTGGGTGTAGGCGTTGACCCGATCGTGCGGGGTGAAGCGCTCGGCGTTGGCCCAGAGTTGTTTGGCCACCTTCGGTTCGCCGGGGTAGCCCTCTTGCGCAGTGAAGCGCGCCAGCACGCGTTTGACGTTGCCATCGAGGATTGGCGCGCGCAGGCCCATGCTGATGCTGGCGATCGCCCCGGCGGTGGACAGGCCGATGCCCGGCAGCTCGGTGAGTTTTTCCACGTCGCGCGGGAATTCGCCAGCGTACTGGCTGACGACGATCTTCGCGGTCTTCTGCAGATTGCGTGCGCGAGTGTAGTAACCCAACCCGGTCCACAGGTGCAGCACCTCGTCTTCCGGGGCTGCGGCCAGCGCTTCGACTGTTGGCAGCGCCGCCATGAAGCGTTCGAAGTAATTGAGCACCGTGCTGACCTGAGTCTGCTGCAACATGATCTCGGACACCCAGACCCGATATGGATTGATGTCCTGCTGCCACGGCAAATCGTGGCGGCCATGGCGGTCGAACCACTCCAGCACCGCCGTGGAAAATTGCTCTGCTGTCATCGCTTGAACAGCCCCTTCAACGCGTCTTTCAATTCCGGGCTGACTTTATCGCCCAGTTTTTCGTCGATTTTCTCGCTGAGCTTGTTGCCAGCCATCTTGCTGGCCACCTGACCGAGACGGTCATTGTCGACGCGGCAGGCCTTGGCGCCCAGTTCCAGCGGGCCACGGCAGCGCAGTGGCCACTCAATGCCGACGAATTTCTCGCCGACCTGACAGGCCGGGTCGGGCATGGCGCTGGTGTCGCCCTCGACGATGATGCCGACGCGGTAGTCCATGCCGAGCACGCGCAGGTCGATGTCGCCGTCACCGTTGACGGTCATGCCGGGGATGCGCACTTTCAGGTCGGGGTTGCTGGCGACGCCGTTGCGCACGGTCAGGTTGCCCTTGAGCTCTTCGAACGGCGTGTCCTTGCCCCGTGGCTCGCCGCTGAGGGATTTGCGATTGAGGGTGGCGATGCCTTTGCACAATTGCTGTTCAAGGTTGGCGTTGAGCAGCACGCCGTTGTTGATGACGAAACTGGCGTTGCCGTTGAGCGTGTCGATCAGCGCCTGCTGGCTGTTGCCGCTGCCGGTGAGGCTGCTGGTCAGCGTTACCAGACCTTTGACCGGCGGATTCTTGCCTTGGCTTTCGATGATTTTTTCCGCCGGCACGCGGTTGAGCCGGGTCTGCAGGTTGAGCACCGGCGCGCTTGGGCGCACGTCGAGTGTGCCGTTGGCGACGAAGCCGCCGTTGTACAGATCACCGCTCAGGTTAGTCAGCGTCAGCAGGCCGCCCTGGCCGGTGGCTTTGAGCGCGGCGTTCTGGATCGGCAGTTTGTCGAGGGTCAGTTGGCCGAAAGTCAGATCGGCATCGACGTCGAGTTTGGCCAGGCGTTCGACCGGCAGCAGGCGCTCGGTGCTCCAGGCGGTTTTGCTCGGTTTGTCCGGCAGCGGCGTGGTACCCGCGACGGCGCCGGCCTCGGTGCTGGCGACTTCGGCCTGACGGGTTTGCGTGGCGTTGTTAGCCTGAGCCGATTTCGGTGGCAGGTAGCGGTCGACGTTGAACGTGTCGGCCTTGAGAATCGCGCGCAGCGACTGTTTGGCGAAGTCCTCGATGGCGATGCGGCCGCTGAAGCTGCTGTCATCGAGTTTCAGGTTGATGTTGTCGAACGACAGACTGGTCGGAGTGGCAGCAACGCGGCTGACCAGTTCGACCTTGCTCAGGCTGCCTTCGCCCATCGCCGGCAGTGTCTGGCCGATGCTGTCGACGAATTTCGCCAGATCGAACTGGGCAATGGAAATGCCGCCGCTGATCTGTGGCGTCTTGTCGAGGTCGTTGGCTTTCAGCTCACCCAGGGCACGCAACTGGTTGGCGGAAATCTTGATGCCGGTCCATTCGGCGACGTTCGCTGCCTTGTCCAGCAGCAACTGACCTTGAGCGGAGAAGGTCATGGTCTTGCCTTGCAGCGGATCGCCAGCGAGCTCGCCGGTCAGCTTCAGGTCTTCAAACTTGTAGCGTTGCAGGGCGCGCTCGAAGCGCAGCTCGCCGTTGAGCTCGGTGCGCACGCGCAGTACCGGTTGGTTGGTGCCAAGGAACGCGGTGGCTTTCACCGGGATATTGGTCGAATCGTGTACCGGGCCGGTGCTCAACTGAATGCTTTCGGCACTGAACTGCTTGCCGGTCAGCTCATCGGTGTATTCAACGCGGGCGTTGTTGACGGTCAGGCTGTCGATGTCGAGGCGGATCGGTTGCGCCGGTTTTTCCACGGCGACGGTCGGCTCGCTGGCGGTCGCGCCCGCTGTGGCGGGTGGCGTCGAGCCCGGCGCCACAGGCACCTTGCCGATGTCTTCCCAATTGCCGTGGCCGTTTTTGTCGCGGTTCAGGCGCAGGTTGAGGCCTTCGACGCGCACGTCACTCATCTGTACTTCGCGGCGCAACAGCGGCAGCACGCGCACGGACAGGCCGAGCATCTGCAAGTCGGCAAACGGTTCGGCAGGTTTGGCCAGGGTGGCGACGCTGGCTTCGTGCAATTCCAGGCCGAGCCACGGGAACAGGCTCCAGCCGATATCGCCATTGAGCGTCAGCTCGATGTGGGCCTTGTCGCGGGCAATCTGGCGGATCTCGTCTTTATAGTCGTTGGGATCGAAGAGGTGGGTCAGGGCAAAGCCTGCCGCCACAATGATCAGCAACAGCCCGAGAAGTACCAGACCCAGGATTTTGCCGAACGCTTTCATGGGCGAGTCCTTGTAGTTACTCGAATTGGTCATATGGCCGGGGAGTATAGCGCTGCCGGCACCCGGTTCGGTGTGGCGTCATCTGCCGAGGGTCGGCGGCGGCACCTGCAACTTCGCCACCGGGCCTGCGCTTGAGGATGCCCGGCGGGCGCCAGAGGGTGCAATTCGTCCCCCGCTTGCGACGCCATTTTTTGCGCTTGGTTCATCAGTCGTTCAGTCACGCCCAGGCGACGGGTAACTTTTCACACGCATAAATGGGACAAGTAGCAAACGGCGTGGTGCCTTTGCAGACGCGGGGTTGGCGGCTTCCCGAGTCGTACGAGAACAGATGACTTGAAAAAAGGTGATATCAGTTTGGTTTTTCTGTCACCTGAGAATGGTAACCTTCGCCAGTTCGTCCGCCCGTCTGCGACTTAACGTCGCGCCTTCAAGGAGCTTCACCTAAAAAAACGGTCATGCCTGCGTGCATAAGGCCGAGGGTGAGCAGTGGCTGGCGAACCATACTAACAATTGGGGGATACACAATGAGCACGAGCATCACGGCGGACGGCCTCAAAGCCGACCAGCCTGCGTTCCTGTCCAAGGAACGCATCATCGCCAAGCCCGGTTTCAACCGCTGGCTGGTTCCACCGGCCGCTTTGGCCATTCACCTGTGCATCGGCATGGCCTACGGCTTCTCGGTGTTCTGGTTGCCGCTGTCCAAGGCACTCGGCGTTACCGCGCCGGTGGCTTGCGCGCCGGACATGAGCTTCATCGCACAGGTATTTTCGTCGAACTGCGACTGGCCGATCTCCATGCTCGGCTGGATCTACACGCTGTTCTTCATCTTCCTCGGCTGCTCGGCAGCGATCTGGGGTGGCTGGCTGGAACACGCCGGTCCACGCAAGGCTGGCGTTGTATCGGCCTTGTGCTGGTGTGGCGGTCTGCTGATTTCCGCGCTGGGTATCTATACCCACCAGATCTGGCTGATGTGGATCGGCTCGGGCGTGATCGGCGGTATCGGTCTGGGCCTGGGCTATATCTCGCCGGTGTCGACCCTGATCAAGTGGTTCCCGGACAAGCGCGGTATGGCGACCGGCATGGCGATCATGGGCTTCGGTGGCGGCGCGATGGTCGGCGCACCATTGGCGACTGCACTGATGAGCCACTTCGCTTCGCCGGAAGGCGTGGGCGTATGGCAGAGCTTCGTGGCCATGGCGGCCATTTACTTCGTGTTCATGATCGGTGGCGCACTGTCCTACCGCGTGCCGCCAACCGGCTGGAAACCTGAAGGCTGGACCGCTCCGGCGAAGAAAGCTTCCAACGCGATGATCACCAACCGTCACGTTCACGTGAATGTAGCGTGGAAAACTCCGCAATTCCGTCTGGTCTGGCTGGTGCTGTGCCTGAACGTGTCGGCGGGTATCGGTATCCTCGGCATGGCTTCGCCACTGTTGCAGGAAGTGTTCGGCGGCAAACTGCTGGGCGTTGATGTGCCGTTCGGTCAACTCGACGCTGGCCAACTGGCCTCGATCGCGGCGATCGCAGCTGGCTTCACTGGTCTGCTGAGCCTGTTCAACATCGGTGGCCGCTTCTTCTGGGCTTCGTTCTCGGACTACCTGGGCCGCAAGAACACTTACTTCGTGTTCTTCGCGCTGGGTTTTGCCCTGTACGCGCTGATTCCGAACATGGGCCATCTGGGCAACGTTGCGCTGTTCGTGGCGGCGTTCTGCATCATCCTGTCGATGTACGGCGGTGGTTTTGCCACCGTTCCGGCGTATCTGGCCGACCTGTTCGGTACGCAGATGGTCGGTGCGATCCACGGTCGTCTGCTGACTGCCTGGGCCGCTGCCGGCGTGCTCGGTCCGGTGCTGGTCAACTACCTGCGTGAATATCAGTTGAGCATCGGCGTGGAACGCGCTGCCGCTTACGACATCACCCTGTACATCCTCGCCGGCCTGCTGGTGCTGGGCTTCTTGTGCAACCTGATGGTGCGCCCGGTGGCCGACAAGTACTTCATGACCGACGCCGAACTGGCCGCCGAACAGGCGCTGGGCCACGACAAGGGTGCCGATGCCAGCACCGTTCTGGAGTGGAAAGCGGCGCCGGGCACCAAGCCTCTGGCGATCGCGGCATGGCTGGTGGTGGGTATTCCGTTGGCGTGGGGTGTGTGGGTGACCCTGCAGAAGACGGCGGTACTGTTTCACTAAGGTCATTTACCTTTGATCGTTCCCACGCTCTGCGTGGGAATGCCTCCCGTGACGCTCTGCGTCACATTTGAAGCGGACGCGGAGCGTCCGGGGCTGCACTCCCACGCAGAGCGTGGGAGCGATCATCATCCCTTCTCGCTTGTATGGACATGTCTACCCGCGACAGCCGGGCGTTCTATCCGTCAGGCATCTCACCTCTCGTGTTTCTGTTTGCCTCCTGCGTGCCTATAATGGCTGCCTTTTTCGCCCAATGATTTTGCGGAGCTGGTGATGGCCGAACGTAAGGCGTCTGTCGAGCGCGACACTCTGGAAACCCAGATCAAAGCCTCGATCAACCTTGATGGCACCGGAAAGGCCCGATTCGATATCGGTGTACCTTTTCTTGAGCACATGCTGGATCAGATCGCCCGTCACGGGTTGATCGACCTGGATATCGAATGCAAGGGCGATCTGCATATCGACGACCACCATACGGTGGAAGACGTCGGTATCACCCTCGGCCAGGCGTTTGCCAAAGCCATCGGCGACAAAAAAGGCATCCGTCGCTACGGCCATGCCTACGTGCCGCTCGATGAAGCGCTGTCGCGCGTGGTGATCGATTTCTCCGGTCGCCCGGGCCTGCAGATGCACGTGCCGTACACCCGCGCTACCGTCGGCGGTTTCGACGTTGACCTGTTCCAGGAGTTTTTCCAGGGCTTCGTCAACCACGCGCTGGTCAGCGTGCACATCGACAACCTGCGCGGCACCAACACCCACCACCAGATCGAAACCGTGTTCAAGGCTTTCGGCCGCGCGCTGCGCATGGCCGTCGAGCTGGACGAGCGCATGGCCGGGCAAATGCCGTCGACCAAAGGCGTTCTGTAATGCAGACGGTTGCAGTTATCGACTACGGCATGGGCAATCTGCACTCGGTGGCCAAGGCTCTTGAGCACGTCGGCGCTGGCAAGGTGCTGATTACCAGCGATGCGAACGTGATTCGCGAAGCCGACCGCGTGGTATTCCCGGGCGTTGGCGCGATTCGCGATTGCATGGCGGAGATCCGTCGCCTCGGCTTCGATTCGCTGGTCCGTGAGGTCAGCCAGGATCGGCCGTTCCTCGGAATCTGTGTCGGCATGCAAGCCCTGCTCGATACCAGCGAAGAGAACGCCGGCGTCGACTGCATCGGCCTGTTTCCGGGCGCGGTGAAATTCTTCGGCAAGGATCTGCACGAAGACGGCGAGCACCTGAAGGTCCCGCACATGGGCTGGAACGAGGTGAAGCAGAACATCAGTCACCCGTTGTGGCATGACATCCCGGATCTGGCGCGTTTCTACTTCGTGCACAGCTACTACATCGCCGCCGCCAATGCGCGGCAGGTGGTAGGCAGCGGTCATTACGGTGTCGATTTCGCCGCAGCGCTGGCCGACGGTTCGCGTTTCGCCGTGCAGTTCCACCCGGAGAAAAGCCATACCCACGGCCTGCAACTGCTGCAGAACTTCGCTGCGTGGGACGGTCGCTGGTAAATGGCTGTCAAGAAATCCAAACCGCCGATTCTGACCCTCACTCCCGAGCAGGAGAGCGAGGCCAATCGCAAGATTCAGCGGTTCATGGAAGATCGTTTCGAATTGGACCTGGGGTCGTTCGAGGCGGCGGAAATTCTTGAGCTGTTTACCCGCGAGATTGCTCCGCACTATTACAACAGGGCGATTTTCGATGTGCAGGCCCACCTCAAGGAACGGTTTGAAAGCATCGAAAGCGACCTGTGGGCGCTCGAAAAAAATTAAGAGCAGCGGCAAGCGTCAAGCTGCAAGCTGCAAGATATAGACGCGCGTGCGCGCTCGCAGCTTATGGCTTGCAGCTTGCCGCTCTTTTGACGAAGGAAAAAGCATGCTGATTATTCCCGCTATCGATCTCAAAGACGGTGCCTGCGTACGTCTGCGCCAGGGCCGCATGGAAGATTCCACGGTGTTCTCCGATGACCCGGTGAGCATGGCTGCCAAGTGGGTGGAGGGCGGTTGCCGCCGTCTGCATCTGGTCGACCTGAATGGCGCGTTCGAAGGCCAGCCGGTCAACGGGGAAGTGGTCACCGCGATCGCCAAGCGTTACCCGACCCTGCCGATCCAGATTGGCGGCGGTATCCGTTCGCTGGAAACCATCGAGCATTACGTCAAGGCTGGCGTGAGCTACGTGATCATCGGCACCAAAGCCGTGAAAGATCCGGCGTTCGTCGCTGAAGCCTGCCGCGCCTTCCCGGGCAAGATCATCGTGGGTCTGGACGCCAAGGACGGCTTCGTCGCCACCGACGGCTGGGCTGAGATCAGCACTGTGCAGGTCATTGACCTGGCCAAGCAGTTTGAAGCCGACGGCGTGTCCTCTATCGTTTATACCGACATCGCCAAAGACGGCATGATGCAGGGCTGCAACGTACCGTTCACCGCTGCGCTGGCCGCTGCCACCAGGATTCCGGTGATCGCTTCCGGCGGCATCCATAACCTGGGTGACATCAAGTCGCTGCTCGACGCCAAGGCACCGGGCATCATCGGCGCGATCACGGGCCGCGCGATCTATGAGGGCACTTTGGATGTTGCAGAGGCTCAAGCTTTTTGTGATGGCTACGCGGCCAGATAAAAGCAGCTTCAAGTTGCAAGCTGCGAGCTGCAAGTTAGAAGCGCGACCGCAATCCGCCCTTTCTTGCAGCTTGAAGCTTGAAGCTTCTTAATCGGAGATTAAGTCTTATGGCATTGGCCAAACGCATCATCCCTTGCCTGGACGTGGACAACGGCCGGGTCGTCAAAGGTGTGAAGTTCGAGAACATCCGCGACGCCGGTGACCCGGTGGAAATCGCCCGTCGCTACGACGAGCAGGGCGCCGACGAGATTACCTTTCTCGACATCACCGCCAGCGTCGATGGTCGTGACACTACGCTGCATACCGTCGAGCGCATGGCCAGCCAGGTGTTCATTCCGCTGACCGTCGGCGGTGGCGTGCGTACCGTGCAGGACATCCGCAACCTGCTCAATGCTGGCGCGGACAAGGTGTCGATCAACACTGCTGCCGTGTTCAACCCGGAATTCGTAGGCGAAGCCGCGCAGCATTTCGGCTCGCAGTGCATCGTCGTCGCCATCGACGCCAAGAAAGTCTCCGGCCCCGGCGAAACCCCGCGCTGGGAAATCTTCACCCACGGCGGGCGCAAGCCGACCGGCCTCGACGCGGTCGAGTGGGCGAAGAAAATGGAAGGCCTCGGTGCTGGCGAAATCCTCCTGACCAGCATGGATCAGGACGGCATGAAAAACGGCTTCGACCTCGGCGTGACCCGCGCCATCAGCGACGCGCTGGGCATTCCGGTGATCGCTTCCGGTGGCGTCGGCAATTTGCAGCATCTGGCCGACGGCATTCTCGAAGGCCATGCCAGTGCGGTGCTGGCGGCAAGTATTTTCCACTTCGGCGAATACACCGTGCAGGAAGCCAAGGCCTACATGTCGCATCGCGGCATCGTCATGCGCTAAAGCGTACAGGCCAGTGGACAGCATGGCGCGCCCAAGGCACTCTTGGGCACGCCATGGATTCCGGTAGCCCGACATGATCAAACGCCTGCTTGTTGTTCTCGCCAGCGCCTCGTTGTTGTTCATCAGCAATGCCCGGGCCGAAATCAGTCCCGACACCGATCTGGTGCTGCTCACCGAGAACTTCCCGCCGTACAACATGGCGAAGAACGGCAAGAATTTCGCCCAGGGCGACAACATCAACGGTATTGCCACGGACATCGTTCGCGAGATGTTCCAGCGCGCCGGCCTCACTTACAGCCTGACCCTGCGTTTCCCCTGGGAACGTGTCTACAAGCTCGCCCTGGAAAATCCCGGTTACGGGGCCTTCGTCATGGCGCGCCTGCCCGATCGCGAAAGACTGTTCAAATGGGTCGGCCCGATCGGCCCGGATGACTGGATCCTGCTGGCCAAGGCTGACAGCAAGATCACCCTCGACACCCTCAACGACGCGCGCAAATACAAGATCGGCGCCTACAAGGGTGATGCGATTGCCGAGACACTCACCAAGCAAGGCCTCAAACCGGTGGTGGTGCTGCGCGATCAGGACAACGCTAAAAAGCTGCTCAACGGTCAGATCGATCTGTGGGCCACGGGTGATCCTGCCGGCCGTTATCTGGCGCGGCAGGATGGCGTGACCGGCCTGAAGACCGTACTGCGCTTCAACAGCGCCGAGTTGTACCTGGCGCTGAACAAGGATGTTTCCGATGAGGTGGTCAACAAGCTTCAGACCGCGCTGGATCAACTGCGCAAAGAAGGCGTGGTCGATGAAATCATGGCGCGCTATCTGTGACCACATCCAGATCAGGCGATGGCAGCGCTTCTACGTTGGTGCTGTCGATGCCTGTCTCAGCGGGGATATCCGACGTCAGCGATGGGCACGAACTGACTGACTCGATGGATTGCGGCGGGTATTGCGTCAGCAGAACGCTGGAGTCGTCGGTATAGCCGAAATCGACCGCCACTTGAGTACCGTCTTCCCTCACCAGTTCGTAATGGCTTTGCATCTGATAGACCGCTACGGCTGATTGTTTTGGCACCATGGCAATCACGATCTGCGGTCGCAGCTCGTGCCAGCCGTTGGAAGACGCTTCAGTGTGGGTCAGGGCCTTCGGCAGGCAAGCCGAGAATCTGGTCATGCGGATGTCGCTCAGAGGCGCGGATGGCCAGGCTTTTACAATTTCCATCGCGGTGAAGCTATGGAACATCCGCATCGTCACGGCGCTCTGCGCGCGCGGCGCAGTCCATTTTGTCGCGCGGTATGTGTCTGCCTCATTGCGCTCATAACCGATGAGCACGTATTGGTCGGTCCTCTTGAGTGCGTAGTAAGGTGAGTTGCGAAACTGCTCACCGGGATGCGCATGGTCTCGCACCGCGAACCAGGGCAGGCGGGCAACATGTGTGACTGTGGCGGGTTCGCTTTCGGCTGGCTTGGCATAGCCACCGAGAACCGGAACCTGCGGTGGTTCGCTCAGTTGCACAGGGATCTGCATGCGCAACGCGTACGCCGATGAAGGTGCCGCAGGCTTGCTGTAGCCCTGAATGCCGGCGAATGTGCCCGCTGCAAACAGGATTTCGCCTGCTGCCGCAGTCGGCGGTTCGATGGCGTAGGCACTGAAACTCATTTTGGCGCCGCTACCTTTGTCATTCCAGATCAACTCGCCGAGGTTCGCCGTGACGACGAGGTCGACCCTGACGCAGCGCACTGAGTTGAGCGAAGGTTTGCAATGATCGGTGGTGCAGACTTGCCCCAAGGCGACGTAACCGACAGGTGCCAAAGGGCGCCAGATCGACAGGCGCGCAACATTGGGCGCCCCGGTTTCTTTCCAGACCAGTTCAAAATCGACAGGGCGCGCCAGTGCCTTGCCTCTGGCGTTTTCGACTCCTTTCAAATCCCTCTCGCAGACTACGGCCGCGACTACTTCGCCGTTGATATTGGCATCGCCGGGGATCAGCATATCGCCCAGCGGGAAATAGCCCGGCAGTGCATCCGGAGCGGGGGCAGGGCGCCAGAAGGTGGCGGGTTTCGCTTTCGAGCCGTTGCTGCTCCAGACCCGATTGAACTCCGTGGTGAAGTTGATCAGCAGGTTGTCCTGGATGATCGGTTCCATTTGCCGTGGCAGCGCTGCGATATTGTCTTCGATAGTCATGATGATTCCTGATAGTTGAAAGCGACGCGAGGGCGTCGCGACCTGTTGCAGGTCGCACTATCGGAAACGGGGACGGTTATCGGGTGGTAACTATGTATGTGCCAGCGTCACAGGGTTTTACCGGTAAACGCCATCCTTGCCATGCCCAGCCATGGCGCGGTTGCTGCGCACGCTGATCATCTGCCGGATATCGATCCAGTCGATGCCTTGCGCTTTGAGTCTGGGTAATTCGCGCTCCAGCACCGCCAGGGTCTGCGGATACGGATGGCCGATCAACACCGCTGAGCCCTGTTTGTGCGCCAGGGTGATCGCGGTCTGCAACTGATTGGCAATGGCCGCTTCGGTGCGCTCATCATCGAGAAACACGTCTCTGGAAACGCTGGCCAGATCGATTTTCTGCGCCTGCTGCGCAGCGACCGTTTGAGCGCTGGTGCGGCTGTCGACGAAGAACTTGTGCCGACGCTGCAATTCGCCCATCAACCACGCCATCGCCGCAGGCTGCGCGGTCATGCGGCTGCCCATGTGATTGTTGATGCCGGCGGTGAACGGGACTTTTTCAAACGCGGCATTCAGGCGTTTCTGCAGCTCTTCGATGGGCAGTTCGGGGTGCCAGGCGTACGGCCCGGTGGCCGGATCCATGGGCATGTGCAGGATGACGATCTTGCCGGCGCGATGGGCTTCGCGGGCAAATTCGGTGGCGTGGGGGGTGTCGGGCATGATCGCCGCCGTGACCGGGCCGGGCAGGGCGAGCACGCGGCGATCCCGGGGCAGGTTCTGCCCCAGGTCATCGATGATCAATGTCAGGTAGGCTTTGTGCGGCGAGGAGCTGGCGGGCTCTGCTTGGGCAAAACCCGCCAGACAGCACAACAGGACGCAGAGTGCGCGGAGCAACATCCTCAGCGGCCGGAGGTGATGCTCAGGCCTTTGAGCAGGCTCAGGGCCTGGGCCAGCTGGTAATCGTCATCCTGCGGCATCGCTTTGGCCTTGCCGCCGGAACCGCTCGGTTTGTCGGCGCCGCCGTTGCCGTTGCCCAAGTGACCTTGCAGATCGGCTTCCTTGAAGTATTCGCTGTCGGCTTCGTTGGTGATCTTCGCGCGGCGCACTTCGATGTCCGGCACGATGCCCTGAGCCTGGATCGAGCGGCCGTTCGGCGTGAAGTACAGCGCGGTGGTGATCTTCAGCGCGCGGTCGTTGTTCAGCGGCAGCACGGTCTGCACCGAGCCCTTGCCGAAACTGGTGGTGCCCATGACCACGGCACGTTTCTGGTCCTGCAGGGCGCCGGCGACGATTTCCGAAGCTGAGGCACTGCCACCGTTGATCAGCACGACCATCGGCACCGCTTCGCTTTCGTCCTTGCCGGTGGCGGAGAAGCGCAATTCGGAGTTGGCGATGCGGCCCTTGGTGTAGACGATCAGGCCTTTGGTGATGAAGTGGTCGACCACTTCCACTGCCGATTGCAGTACGCCGCCCGGGTTGTTGCGCAGGTCGAGAATGATGCCGTTGAGCTTCTTGCCGTTGTCCTTGCGCAGTTTGGCCAGAGCCTTGGAGACTTCTTCGCCGGTCTTGACCTGGAACTGGGTGATGCGGATGTAGCCGTAGCCCGATTCCAGCAGTTGCGCCTTGACGCTTTTCACCTGAATCACTGCACGGGCCAGGGTCACATCGAACGGCGTGCCGCCATCGCGAACCAGGGTCAGGGTGATTTTCTGGCCGATCTTGCCGCGCATCTTGTCGACGGCTTCGGTCATGGTCTGGCCGCGGGTTGGCTGGCCGTTGATCTTCACGATGAAGTCGCCAGCCTGAATGCCGGCCTTCGACGCCGGGGTGTCGTCGATCGGCGAGACAACCTTGATGAAGCCGTCTTCGGCGCCGACTTCGATGCCCAGGCCGCCGAATTCACCGCTGGTGCTTTCCTGCAGCTCGGTGAAATCTTCCGGGCCAAGGTAGGCCGAATGCGGATCGAGGTTGCTGAGCATGCCCTTGATCGCGTTTTCCAACAGGGTCTTGTCGTCTACAGGCTCGACGTACGCGGCTTTGATCCGGTCCATGACCTCGGCGAAGGTGCGCAGCTCTTCCAGCGGCAGCGGCGCCTTGGCGGTCGCGGCAGTGCCTGCCGGAGCGACGGTCGGGGCCGGTTGTGCGGCGAACGCCAGAGGCGCGCCTATCACCAAGGCGATCGTCAGGGCCAGCGAGGTAAGGCGGGACAAATGCAGCATGTCGAACGAACTCCTGAATTAGATGGTGCGCTTATCCTTGCGCACGACACCATTGCGCCGGATCACTCGGGTGACCCTGCTGACGAATTGCGAAATACAGCGCTGGCGTGTCCTGACCGCCACTGTTACCGACAGTGGAAATCGACTCGCCAGCCTTGACCACATCACCCGCCGACTTGAGCAGCGTCTGGTTGTGGCCGTAAAGACTCAGAAAACCGTTGCCGTGATCGAGGATCACCAGCAAACCGGCACCGCGCAGCCAATCGGCGAACACCACGCGCCCACCGTGTACGGCGTGCACCTGGCTGCCGGCGGAGGCGCTGATCATCACGCCATCCCACTTGGTGCGGGCGTCGTCGCCACGGCTTTCACCGAAGCGCGCGAGTAATCGACCATCAACCGGCCACGGAAGTTTTCCCCGGGTTGCAGCAAAAGGCCCGCCAAAGGTTTCGCCGCTGCTCGATACCAGCGCGCCGGGGCTTGATCTGGCGGGTTTTCGTGGGGCGTCGCTGTTATCAGCCTGCGCCTCACGCAAACGCTTTTTTTCCGCTTCCTGCTGGGCGATCAGCGCTTTCTGCCGCGCTTCTTCTGCCTCACGAGCCTGACGGGCCAGGGTTTCTTCAATGGTTTTAAGGACTTTAGACAGGTCTGCCTGATCCTGCTCGCGGGCGGCGAGTTTCTGGTCGCGGGCCTTGACGTCGTCATTGAGTTTGGCAAGGACCTGCTGGCGTTCCTTGCGGACTTTCTCGAGTGCTTCGCGCTGCGTGTCGAGGTCGCTTTTCTGCACCAGCAACTGCGCTTGCTGCAGGCCGATGTCTTTTTCGACATTGGCCAGCTGGCGCAGGGTTTCGTTGAAGTTCTTCAACTGCTCCAGGCGTGCCTGGCTCAGGTAGTCGTAATAGGTGAGGGTGCGGGCGAACTTCTCGGGGTTCTGCTGATTGAGCAGCAGCTTGAGGTATTCCTGGCGGCCGTTCTGGTACGCCGCTCGGGCCTGGATGGCGATCAGTCGCTGCTGTTCAGTGCGCGCGCTCTGGAGTTTTTTTTTCTCTGCATCGAGCCGCTGTAGCTCGGATTCGCTTTTCTGCAGTTCTTTCTGCAGCGCGTCGACCTGCTTCTGCAGCTTGCCCATCTCGGTTTCAGTGCCCTTGAGCTCTTTTTGCACGCCGGACTTTTCTTCCTGCAGCTTGCCCAGGAGTTTTTTCAGCTCGGCGATATCCTGACGCGTGGCCTCCAACTGCTGTTGGGTTTGCGCGCGCTCGTCGGCGAAGGCCGGCTGGAGCAGACAGGTCAGAGCAAGGGCGATCAGGACGCGAAGCATAGGGGCGGGCGGCACCAGGGTAGAGGACGGCCTAGTATGCCCGCCCGAGGCTGCAAAAAAAACGCCCAATTGGGGCTGTGTGATAACTGGACAGAAAAACACTCCACACCAATGCAGGAGTGACCTGTGGCGAGGGGATTTATCCCCGTTCGGCTGCGCAGCAGTCGTAAAACCAGCACATGCGGTGTAGCAGAGATACCGCGGTGTTCGATTTCAGGGCGGCTGCGTCACCCAGCGGGGCGCTGCGACGGTTCGCTAAATCCCCTCGCCACAAAGTCTCTTGCAGCAGGTTTCGCCGTTTTCTGGATTCGCGTTACACCAGGATCGAAGTCCCGGTCATCTCCGCCGGTTTTTCCAGACCCAACAGCATCAGCATGGTCGGCGCTACGTCCGCCAGCACGCCGCCTTTGCGCACTTTCAGGTCGCGTTTGCCGACGTAGATGAACGGCACCGGCTCGGTGGTGTGCGCGGTGTGCGCCTGACCGGTGGATTCATCAGCCATTTGCTCGACGTTGCCGTGGTCAGCGGTGATCAGTGCTTCGCCGCCGACCTTTTCCAGCGCCTCGACGATGCGACCGACGCAGGTGTCCAGGCACTCGACCGCCTTGACCGCCGCGTCGAAGACACCGCTGTGGCCGACCATGTCGCCGTTGGCGTAGTTGACCACGATCACGTCGTAGCGCTGGTTTTCGATGGCGTCGACGATACGATCAGTGACTTCCGGGGCGCTCATTTCCGGCTGCAAGTCATAAGTCGCGACTTTCGGCGACGGGATCAGGATGCGCTCTTCGCCCGGGAACGGTTCTTCGCGACCGCCGGAAAAGAAGAAGGTCACGTGGGCGTATTTTTCGGTTTCAGCAATGCGCAGCTGGGTCTTGCCGTTTTTTGCCAGGTAATCACCGAGAACGTTTTCCAGGCTGCCGGCGGCGAAGGCCGACGGTGCCGGAATGCTTGCGGCGTACTGGGTCAGCATGACGAAACCGGCCAGTTTTGGCTGGCGGGCGCGCGCGAATTCCTTGAAATCGTCTTCGACGAACACGCGGGTCAGCTCGCGGGCGCGGTCGGCACGGAAGTTCATGAACACCACGGCGTCGCCGTCTTCAACTTTCACCGGCTCACCGATGGAAGTGGCTTTGACGAATTCGTCGCTTTCGCCACGGGCGTAGGCGGCTTCGAGACCTTCCTGAGCGGTGGCGGCGTTGAATTCGCCATTGCCGTCGACGATCAGGTTATAGGCCTGGGCGACGCGATCCCAACGGTTGTCACGGTCCATGGCGAAATAGCGGCCGATGATGCTGGCGATCCGGCCTTTGCCGAGGGCCTGGAAAGTCGCGTCGAGCAGTTCGATCGACGAAGCGGCGCTTTTCGGCGGCGTGTCGCGGCCATCGAGGAAGGCGTGCAGGTAGATTTTTTCGGCGCCGCGCTTGAAGGCCAGTTCGGCCATGGCGATCAGGTGATCCTGGTGGCTGTGCACGCCGCCATCGGACAGCAGGCCCATGAAGTGCACGGCTTTGCCGGCGGCCACGGCTTTATCGACAGCGGCGCAGATGGTCGGGTTTTCGAAGAATTCGCCGTCGCGGATCGCTTTGGTCACGCGGGTGAAGTCCTGATACACCACGCGCCCGGCGCCGAGGTTCATGTGGCCGACTTCGGAGTTGCCCATCTGGCCGTCCGGCAGGCCGACGTCCATGCCGCTGCCCGAAATCAAGCCGTTCGGCACCGTGGCCCACAGACGATCCAGCACAGGTTTCTTCGCCGCGAACACGGCATTGGATTCGGGGCTGTCGCTGTGACCGAAGCCGTCGAGAATCATCAGGACCAAAGGTTTGGGCGTAGTCGTCATGGAATCCACTCGTGGCTGATAAAGAAGAGGGCGATGGAAAACGGAGTTGGAGTTTAAAGCGAAGTTCCGACCGCGTCACCGCCGGACGGGGTTTGGCCGACCATAGTGGCTGTGTATACTGGCCGACATTTTAACGCCCTGGAACCTCCTTCGATGGTTGCTCACCTGATTGAATTTGCCACTAACCACTACATTCTTGTCGGTATCTTCGTCGTACTTCTGGCTCTGTTGCTGGCGCACACGATGCAGGGCGGCGGCAAGAGCCTGAGCACCGGCGAGCTGACCGCACTGGTCAATAAAGACGCAGGCGTGGTGGTGGACATCCGTCCGGCCAAGGATTATGCCGCGGGCCACATCGTCGGCGCGGTGAACATCCCGCAAGACAAACTGGCTGCCCGCGTCGGCGAGCTGGAAAAACACAAGGCCAAGACCATCATTCTGGTCGATGCCCTCGGTCAGACCGCCGGCACCCACGCCCGCGAGCTGATGAAGTCCGGCTTCACCGCCGCCAAGCTGTCCGGCGGCATTTCCAGCTGGAAAGGCGACAACCTGCCGCTGGTGAAATGACATGAGCGAAGTCATCGTCTACTCCAGCGATTACTGCCCTTACTGCTCGCGCGCCAAGCATCTGCTCGCCAGCAAAGGCGTGGCCTTCGAAGAGATCAAGGTCGATGGCAAGCCGCAGCTGCGTGCCGAAATGACCAAAAAGGCCGGGCGCACGTCCGTGCCGCAGATCTGGATCGGCGCAAAGCACATCGGCGGTTGCGATGATTTATACGCCCTGGAACGCGCCGGCAAACTCGACGCGCTGCTCAAGGGCTGAACGGCTGCACCCACGTACAGCACTCCCTAAAAGACCCAAGATCGATAAGGATCTGAGATGACTGACCAACAGAACACTGCAGCCAGCGAAGAAGAAACCGCACCGCAATTTTCCTTGCAGCGCATCTACGTACGCGACCTGTCCTTCGAAGCCCCGAAAAGCCCGGCGATCTTCCGCCAGCAGTGGGATCCGGCGGTCGGTCTGGATCTGAACACTCGCCAGAAAGCGCTGGAAGGCGATTTCTACGAAGTGGTGCTGACTCTTTCCGTCACCGTGAAAAACGGTGAAGAAGTGGCCTTCATCGCTGAAGTGCAACAGGCCGGTATCTTCCTGATCAAGAATCTGGACGCGGCTTCGATGAGCCACACCTTGGGTGCGTTCTGCCCGAACATCCTGTTCCCGTACGCCCGCGAAACCCTGGACAGCCTGGTTACCCGTGGCTCGTTCCCGGCGCTGATGCTGGCCCCGGTGAACTTCGATGCCCTGTACGCGCAAGAGCTGCAGCGCATGCAGGAAAGCGGCGAGACCCCGACCGTTCAATAACGATTCAGCCTCACCCATGTGGGAGCGAGCCTGCTCGCGAAAGCGGTCTGTCAGACACATCAATGTTGACTGACACTCCGTAATCGCGAGCAGGCTCGCTCCCACATTTGTTTTGCGGCGTTACTTGAAGTCGTTCTGCCGCCACGCTTCGTACACGGCGACCGCCACGGTGTTGGACAGGTTCAGGCTGCGGCAGCCTTCGCGCATCGGCAGGCGCAGGCGCTGTTCGGCGGGCAGGGCGTCGAGCACGTCCGCTGGCAGGCCACGGCTTTCCGGGCCGAACAGAAACGCGTCGCCGGGCACGAACGCGGCATCATGGAACGGCCGCGAACCCTTGGTGGTGAAGGCCAACACGCGCGGGTTGCCCAGACTTTCCAGACAACTGGCCAGGTCAGCGTGACGCTGCAACGTGGCATATTCGTGGTAGTCGAGACCGGCACGGCGCAGGCGCTTGTCGTCCATCTCGAAACCCAGTGGTTCGATCAAATGCAGGTGGCAGCCGCTGTTGGCGCACAGCCTGATAACGTTGCCGGTGTTCGGCGGAATTTCTGGTTGAAAAAGGATGACGTGAAACATGCACGGCTCCGAAGGTAAAGATGAGCGGCATTCTACGCCGCCTGTGGACAACCGTTCGAAACTATTCCCGCGAGTCATCGGCTCGCTGGCGATTGTCGGCTTGATGATCGGCTTGATGATCGGCCGGCTGACCACGCCGGATCCGAGCGTGCTGGAGCAGGTCGAGGTTACCGATGGCGGCTTGGTGGTGTGGTTCAACAATGAGCCGAAGCTGCACGGCGAGATCATCGACGGCACCGTCGCGCTGCTGTTTCAGGCCGAAGGTCGACCGCAGAAAGGCCAGCTCAGGCTCAACGGCAAGGACGTCAACTGGCGCATGCGCAAGAGTGATGGCGGATTGTTGCTGACGGTGCTGGCAGCGCGTCCGTTGCGGGGCGACTGGGTCGGCAGCGAGGTCGATGATCGCTGGCGACTGGAGATCCGTTTGAGCGAGCCCTAGCGGCACTTCTTCATCACTGGGGCGCGCTCCCACACTTTTTGAGGTCGTTTCCCACTGCGACCGTCTTCCTTTCCCATCTCCAGCACGTGCTCGTGCACGCTATCGTTCGCCCCTACAAACGGCAGGATGCCGAAACCCGTCGTCCCCTTGCAGGAATGCAGGGGGCGTCTTTTTCAAGGATGAAAATATGCCAGTCAAACCCCCTCGCGGTGGCGGTACCCACGTGGACGCCTCGGGCAGCCCACATCGGTCTGCAGACGTGGACACTTCGCTTCCCGGCCACTCGGGTCGCACAGGCGTCGATGTGGATATTGCTCAGCACCATTTGCTGCCGCGCGCCGGATCATCCACCGACGCCACCCTGGATGCCGTGCCCCCCGCCGCGGCCGTTGTAGTTCGCGCAATCGCGGAGGGTATTGGCCCGACCGCCACCCAGCCTTCGCTGGACAATTACGTCACCAACGCCCGAGCGATACTTCCACAGGTCAACAGCGAAGGTTTGCGGGTGATCAGTCGGCGAACCTACGCAGACCTGGCCAACGGTGACCTGGTGCCTGTCGCCGTGGATCCTGCGACGGGCTTGTATCGAGCCCGGCGGCCAAGCGAGTTGCTCCCATCCGGGCCGGTAATGCTGCGCGATGTGGGCAGCGGACTTTGGTATGCGCGTGAAGTCTTGGAACCGACTACCCGGGAGCAGATCCGCAAGTACCTCCCCGACACGACCGACGAAGACGCAGATGCCTTCATCGCCCGGTTTGATGACAAGGACGTGGCAGAGCTTGAGCTCAAGCATATCCAGCTTGGGCTTGCGCTATTGGACTCGACGGATTTTGACCTGCCGATCAGTCGAGGTTCCATTTCATCGGACAACGAGTTTCATGAGGCGCGAAATATGTGGGCGACGTTTCGCCAGTTGTACCGATGGCAAGGCCAGCCCGAGCAGCGCGTCTACCGTGATGGGCGGCTCGTGGGCTTCAAGCTGGAAATCGATCTGACGATTTGGCCAGTTGCAAAGCCGCTTTCCTTGAAGTTCGGCTCAGTGGTTTCTCTGACTTTAAGAGGCCGTGGCCGGCTGGATCCGGACGTGTTTTGCGCACAATTTCCCAACCTTGAAAGTCTGACGATTACCAGTCAGGAAATCGGAGTGCAAGGCCGGTTTCAAGGATGGGACGTGATTAATTGGGTGCCTTCAAAATTCAGTCTGGATTCGCGCTTTGCCGAGCAATTGAAAAGATTCCCGCGTCTGCAAAGGCTGCACTTGCAGGACTGTGAATTGACGTCTGACTTTTCCGTACGAGGCCTTGCCAGGCTACATGAGCTATGGCTTTGCAATACATTCGAGGCCCCGGTGAATAGCCTCGACATGCAAATGCGGCATCAGGAGCAAGTCACCTTTTTGCAAGTGGCAGCTGACCTCAGAGGGATGACTGAACTGCGAGTGCTGGATCTGAGCCGCACCGGAATACACCTGCTGCCTTCCGGTCTTGAGGCCATCGACGTGGCGTCGAAGCTTGAAGTGTTGAGACTGGGGGGCAATCCGCTTGCGAACAGCCTTTCACTCGAAAACATGACCGCGCTGCAGGAGCTGGATCTTTCCAACACAAGATTGCAACGATTTCCCGAGGGCATTACCGACAGGATTCCCGCAAGAGAACTGAATCTTGCGGACAATCACATCAGGTCGATTCCCGAATCCGTGGAGCTCAGAGCGGGCTTCAATCTCATCGGCAATCCGATCACGGACCCGGCCTCGCTACGGCGGTTGATACGAGCACGTGCCGAGACAGGCACCGATATCTGGCTTGGGCAGGAAAGCAGCGATGGGTCTGCCGATCTCTGGCTACGCAATGTGCCACAGGACCAGATAGCGGAAAAACAAGCGCTGTGGGACAGGCATAACGCCGCAATGCCAATAGCAGTGACCGGCATTCTTCGTCGGCTGAGTCGAACGCCCGAGTTTCACGTCGAACGCCCGCTGCTGCAGCGGCGTGTGTGGTGGTTTCTGGAAATGTATGACCGGGCCGACGCTACTGAGCGGGCCAGGCTCGACGCCATTCTTCATACGGAAACGAGTCCCGGGAGGATGCTGGACCGGCTGGAGAATGAAATCCGCAGCTATGACGCAGGGCGACAGAATCAACCGCTGCACCCTCTGCCCAAGCGTCCGCGTATTGCTTAGGGGGATGTAAACAGCGGGCGGCACGATGCCGACACTACTACCCCCTGCACAAAAGCCGGGGCAACTTTTCAAGGATGAAAAAACATGCCAGTAAAACCACCTCGCGGGGGCAGCACCCACGTTGATACGGATGTCCACACGTTCCCGAAGCGAAGCTCTGATAAGGATTTCATAGCGGCGGATGTACCCGTCCGCGATGGCACGGTCCCCTGGGCTGGCCTCGATGATCTGAAGTCGCGAAGCACCAAACCTGGCGACGACGCAGGCCCGGTTGCGATCCTGCCGGCGCCGGTGCTCGAAGTTCGCCCGGCGCCGCACCTTGCTGCAAGCCCCGCTGTCATAAACCGGTCACTGGAGACCTACCGGATAACGTCAGCGATCGAGCTGCCTGATGCTGATAGCGAAGGCTTCAGGATGTACAAAAATCGCTGTTATGTTGACGTACCTGACAGTGGCCTCGTTCTCGTCGCAGTGGATCCGGATACGGGGTGGTATCGCGCTCGACATTCCAGGGAGTTGTTCCCTTCCGGCCCATGGATGTTGCGCGATAGCGAGAGCGGCATCTGGCATCCGCACAGCGACTTCAGCACCCGCACCAACCCCCTGACCGCCAAAAGCCTGGACGGCTTTCATGCCGGGCCGGATCTCAGCGGCGCGCAATCGGGCAGCGACGGCGTGATACGTCACGAAGGCAGGCTCTATGTGGTCATCCATGAACAGGCGTATCAGGTCATGCAGGATCTGGATGCCTCCCGTCCGGAATACAGGGTTTGGCGCCTGGTCAAACCCAACGATCCCGTCGCTGCCGACAGCGCGAATATCTACCGCGCCAGCCTTGGCGGTGAAACCCTGGCTATCACCCGCAGCGAGCAGAACGCTTGGGTTTCCATGCTCACCGGTTTGCGCGGTGGGATGGACGGCGCTGCACAGGCGCCTGCCAACCCGTTCAACTTTCATCGCCCCTGGCTCACCGGCGCCGGCCCCTCAGGGGCACAACCGCCGGTTCTGGTTGCGACCACACGGGCGCAGGTCAAACGCTATTTTGCTGACGCGACGGATCAACATGCCGATGATTTCATTGCGCGATATGGAGAAGCGGGGGTGGCGGAAGTGGAACTCAAACGGCTTCAGTTGGAGTTTCCTCGGTTGGACCGTGAGATCACTGCCTGGGAGACGGGCTACAAAGGCAAGGACAATGCAGAGCGCACGCGCCGGCTGGCAATAGGTGCCAACATGCGCCGGTTGTTCAAGTGGCAGGGAGAACACTCGGAAAAAGTCTACCGAGACGGGCGGCTGGTCGGTTTCAAGCTGGAGCTCGACCTGGGAAGTCGGGGCAATCTCGCGCCGCCGGGTTTTTCGGTTCCGCTCAGAGCCGTCGTATCCCTGGTCCTGGAGGGAAGTCCCTCAAGAAGTCTGGGCAATGTGTTCTCGATGCTTTCCCACATTGAAACCCTCGAAGTACGCAGATTCAAAGGCAAGAGTCATGAACTGTTAAGCGAAATCGGTAAACTCCCGGCGTTGAAAGTCCTGACGATGCAGGAAGCCACACTCTGGCTCCCGTCGGTCACTCTTGAACATTTCACGCAACTGATCCGTTTGCGGGAGCTGAGCCTGACGCACTGCAGTATCTGGCCGCCTTTTTCGGTGCGCGGCATGACCGAGTTGCGGGTCTTGCGCGCACGTTCCTGTGGCCTGCGTCGTCCGCCTGACGGGGTGGGTGAATTGCCCGCGGCGTCAAGGTTGGAGGTGCTTGATCTGTTCCATAACCCCGATCTGACAGACGCGCCTGATGTGACTCATATGTCCGCATTGCGAGAGTTGAATCTGGCCCATAGCTACATATCTTCGCCGCCGCCCGGGCTTGATTTGCCCAGCGGTCCGACGCGGCTGGAGAAACTGGATTTGTCGCAAAGCCGGCTGGCTGTGGCGCCTTCACTGCGGGGAATGACGGCGTTGCTGGAGGTCGATCTCAACCGTACTCGTATAAAGAGTTTCCCGGACGGCGTTACATCCGATATTCCCAGGACGCGTCTGGATCTGGCCCATACCGGGATCAGCGCAATTCCTGAAAACATTGAGCTGAGAAAGGGTTTTGACCTCACTGGCAGCCCGATTGCCGACCCCGCTTCTCTGCGACGTCTGATAGCTGCACGTCGGCAGACGGGTAGCGATCTATGGCTGGGAAGAATCGAGTCTGATTTGGGGATCCATCACTGGATGCACCATGTTCCCCAAGCGCGACACGCTGAAAAGTCTGCGCTGTGGGATGCATTTGTCCTTGAAGCGAACTCCGCAATGATGAAAAAAATCAGAAATCTGGTGCGTACGCCGGAATTTCAGGTTGAGCGGCTGCTTTTGCAGCGCCGGGTCTGGTCGTTTATCGAGCGTTTCCAAAACGCCAGTTACGGTGAGCAAAGAAGTTTGCTGCGTATTGCAACTGATGAAGCCAGCCCTGGAAAAATGCTGGACAGGCTGGAGGAGGAAATAAGGAGGTCTGACCCGACGTGGCAAAACCAGCCCCCACATCATGCGCCCGGGCGCCCGAGACTCGAGTAGGGGCGGGGGCGCTGCAGTGTAAAAGCGGGAATCCCTGACCTGCCTGTATCAGGGTTCCCAAAAGCATGGGCGTCGCGTTCAGCGTCGGCCCGGTGTAAAGAGGGAACCCCCGGCCTGCCTGTACCAAGGATCCCAAAAGGGTGGACTCATCCGTTGCGGTCTGAGCCCGATGTAAAGAGGGGAATCCCCGGCCTGCCTGTACCAAGGTCCCCGAAACGGGTGGTGAAACGAATCACCTGAGATAGGTATTGCAGGGTGCGTGCCAGGTTTAAATTTGCTGAAACAAAAAACGCTTTGGGAAAGCGAAAGCCCCGGAATACGGGGCTTTCGCTTATTTGAAGTCTGGAATTTTCAACACTTTGCAACTGGGCGATGAGCATCGGGCTCTGCGCGATCCCGGGTCATCGTGCATTGATGCGGTGCATGCTGCGCAAAAAGCTTCGTCGGAACGCCGCCAGGAGCAGGCTCGTTCCCACAGGGGAAGCGCATTCCAATTGTGGGAGCGAGCCTGCTCGAGAATGGGTTCAGCGGAGAACCGGAGACTTAACCCTCTTCCCCCTCATCATCATCCCCACCATCAACCTTCATCCCCAGTTCCTTGATCTTGCGCGTCAAGGTGTTCCGCCCCCAACCCAGCAGCACCGCCGCATCACGCCGACGTCCTGCGGTGTGCTTCAAAGCAGTCTCGATCATGATCCGCTCGAACGCCGGCACTGCGCTGTCGAGCAGGCTCGACTGGCCACGGGCCAGGGCCTGATCGGCCCACTGGCGCAGGGCCTGTTCCCAGTTGGTCACTGGCGCCGAATCCTGCGGCAGGTTGAGCAGTTCCGGTGGCAAGTCACTGATGTGCACTTCACGGCCGGAGGCCATGACGGTGATCCAGCGGCAGGTGTTCTCCAGCTGGCGCACGTTGCCCGGCCACGGCAGGTTTTTCAGGTATTCCTCGGTTTCGCTTTTCAGCAGCTTCGGCTCGACCGCCAGTTCCTGCGCGGCGCGGCTGAGGAAGTGCCGGGCCAGGGTCGGGATGTCTTCGCGACGATCCGACAGGCGCGGGATGTGGATGCGGATCACGTTGAGGCGGTGGAACAAGTCCTCACGGAATTTGCCGGCGTGGACGAGCGTTTCCAGATTCTGGTGGGTCGCGGCGATGATGCGTACATCGACTTTCACCGGCACATGGCCGCCGACGCGGTAGAACTCGCCATCGGCCAGCACGCGCAGCAGACGGGTCTGGGTGTCCGCCGGCATGTCGCCGATTTCATCGAGAAACAGCGTGCCGCCGTCCGCCTGTTCAAAACGACCGCGACGCAAATTCGCCGCGCCGGTGAACGCGCCTTTCTCGTGGCCGAACAGTTCCGATTCCATCAGATCCTTGGGAATCGCCGCCATGTTCAGGGCAATGAACGGCGAAGCCGCGCGTGGGCTGTGACGGTGCAGGGCGTGGGCCACCAGTTCTTTACCGGTACCGGATTCGCCGTTGATCAGCACGGTGATGTTGGAGTGGCTCAGGCGCCCGATGGCGCGAAACACTTCCTGCATCGCCGGCGCTTCGCCGATGATTTCCGGGGTGCGGGTCAGGGCTGGCACAACCTCCAGGCCTTGCTGTTCCTGGGCATGCTGATTGGCGCGTTTGACCAGCGATACCGCCTCATCGACGTCGAAAGGCTTGGGCAGGTACTCGAAAGCACCGCCCTGATAGGAGGCGACAGCGCTGTCCAGATCGGAGTGAGCGGTCATGATGATGACCGGCAGCCGTGGGTGCTGTTCGCGAATCCGCGCCAGCAGATCCAGGCCACTGGCGCCCGGCATGCGGATATCGGAAATGATCACGTCCGGCTGCTGCCGGGCCAGACGACTCATCACGCCATCGGCGCTGTCGAAGCTCTGGGTGGTCATGCCTTCCTGCTGCAAGGCCTTTTCCAGGACCCAACGGATAGAACGGTCGTCATCGACGATCCACACGGTTTCACTACGGCTCATGTCGATGTGGCTCCTTGTTCCAGTGGCAGGAAGATCGAGAAGGTGGTGTGGCCTGGATGGCTCTCACACTCGATCAGGCCCTGGTGCTGACTGATGATGTTCTGGGTAATGGCCAGGCCCAGCCCGGTACCGTCCGGGCGGCCGCTGACCATGGGAAAGAAAATGGTTTCCTGCAGTTCCGCCGGGATGCCCGGGCCGTTGTCGATGATCTCGATCTTGGTCACCAGACGATGGCGGATGTGGCCGATGGTGAACTGGCGCATGGCGCGGGTGCGCAGGCTGATGCGGCCCAGGCGCAGCTCGTTCTGGCTGCTGATCGCCTGCATCGCGTTGCGCACGATGTTCAACACCGCCTGAATCATTTGCTCGCGGTCGATCAATACGTCGGGAATGCTCGGGTCGTAATCACGCACCAGGGTGATGCAGCCCTGGCTTTCGGCTTCGACCAGATGACAGACGCGTTCGAGCACTTCGTGGACGTTGCACATGGCCAGCGACGGCAGTTTGTTCGAGCCGAGCATGCGATCGACCAGATTGCGCAGGCGGTCGGCCTCTTCGATGATCACATTGGTGTAGTCACGCAGGCTTTCTTCGGGCAATTCGCGAGCGAGCAATTGCGCAGCGCCGCGGATGCCACCGAGGGGGTTCTTGATCTCGTGGGCGAGGCCGCGCACCAGCATCTTGCTGGTTTCCTGCTTGGACAGCTGGGCCTCTTCCTTGGTGATCCGCAACAGGCGATCACGTGGGTGCACTTCAAGCAAAAGCAAAGTCTCGCCGTTGCTGAGGATTGGCGTCACCGCGTAATCCACGGTCAGCGTCTGGCCGGTGAGGGCGGTGAGCATCGCTTCACGCTTGGTGAAAGGGTGCGCCTGCTCCACCGCCTGGCGCAGGGAATTGAGCGCCTCGGGGGATTCGGTGAACAGCTCGCTGATGAACTGGCCGTGACTGCGCTGACCGCTGACCGCCAGCAGCATTTCCGCCGCCGGGTTCATGTACTCCAGGCGCAGCTCGGCGTCGAGCAGGATGGTCGCCGTGGTCAGGTTGTCGAGCAGCAAACGGTGAATAGCGTCGCTTATGGTCATCTGGACCCCTTTTGGAGCAAGGCGTGCGCGAGAACAAAGCGCTGATATCGGGAAAATGCAAAAACCAAACCAAGGCTCCGAAAAGAAGCGTTTAAGCCCTGAAACAGGCGTTTGACGCGCGTTTGTATGGCATGAAGCCAGCTCAAACGGGAAGTTTCGAACCAAAATGGGTTGGGTTGTGGGCGGGATGCAGTTTAGTGCACCAATAGAGTGCGCGCGGCCAGCGGGCGTTAAAAGAAGCGCAGAAAGGGGTTTTTCGGCTCAGCAGGTTTGTCCTTGAGCGGGCATTCCGGGCGCACACCATAGTCGTCGGCGACACAGGGTTTGACCTGACGTTTCTGCGCCAGGGAAATGCGCAGCATGTGGAACGGCTGATTGGCGGTGCGTTCCACGGTACGCCCGGCGGCGTCGAGGATTTCGATCGAAAGGCTGTGGCTGCCGCGATCGATATTGCTCAGCGCAAATACCGGGCTGACGCCGGGCTCGCCAATGGCCTTGCCATCCAGCAGCAAGCGATAACGATGGCCGCTTTGCAGGCCGGGCTCGCTGGTGACGCTGACGATCAGCTCGCCGGCGCTGTTGCGCAAAGTAGCATCGGGCTCCGGGATCAGAATGCGCAGCATGTCGTAGTGAAAGGGCGCTGGTTCGGCGGATTTTTTCGCGGTGCTGACCGGCGCTGCGGTGCTGGCAGGGACCGGCATGCGATTGCTCGTCGCGATCGGCACTCGCTTGGCGTTGGCGCGCGGCTGGTCGGTGTAGACGCGGTTGCCCTGTGCGTCGATGTAGGTAAAGACCTCCGCCGAGGCGGACGTCGACATCAACACCAGGATGAGTGCCAGCCCCGCGCGAATCACGGCGTATGCACCCGTTGCACGGTGAAGACCGCGGGTGGGCTCTGCTGGATGACAGTCTGGCCGTCGATCACTTGCACGGCCAGGCGATGCTCGCCGCGATCGATGTTGATCAATTGCAGGACCGGCACGTTGCTCGGCTGGCCATAGGGCTGGTCGTCGAGTAGCAGCCTTAATTGATGCGGCGGTTGCAGGCGCGGTTTGATCAGGACATTGACCGTAAAGGTGCCGTTATTGGCGCGCAGGGCCTCGTCAGTGGGCAGACCGGCGAGTTCGAGGATTTCATAGGCGTTGCGCGCTGGTTGCGGTTGTTCTGCGTGGGGTGCCTGCGGCGCGCTCGGTGCTTGCGGCTCGACCCGATTGAGTGGCGGCAGCTCGACCGGTTGCGCCTGCACGCCGTCCGGCGGCTGATTGCTGTACGCCGTGTTGCCGTTGGCGTCGGTGTACTTGTAGATCTGCGCGGCGGCGGGCAGGGCGATCAGCAGCAGAATGTAGAGAAACGTGCGACCCATGAAATCGACCGGGATTGGAAACGATGGGTAGCAGCATAGGACAGGTGGGGCGGTTGGCCAAAACCGTTAATAACTGGAATTGAAAAGACTGGTAGCCAAAACACGGATCGTTCCCACGCGGAGCGTGGGAACGATCAATGACACACCGCTTTCGCGAGCAGGCTCGCTCCCACAGGGTAAATGAACTGCGCCGAGCAATAAAAGAGGCCTCCCGAAGGAGGCCTCTTTTGTCACGCCACTTACGCAGCGCTACCGGATCAGCAGCTGTAGTACAGCTCATATTCCAGTGGGTGTACGAAGGTGCGAACCTTGATTTCTTCTTCCGATTTCAGCGCGATGTAAGCGTCAATGAAGTCGTCGGAGAACACGCCGCCCTTGGTCAGGAAGGCGCGGCCCTTGTCCAGCTCTTCCAGGGCTTCTTTCAGGCTGCCGCAAACCTGTGGAATCTCTTTCGCCTCTTCAGGCGGCAGGTCGTACAGGTTTTTGTCGGCAGCATCGCCTGGGTGGATCTTGTTCTGGATACCGTCCAGACCGGCCATCAGCAGTGCTGCGAAGGCCAGGTACGGGTTGGCAGCCGGATCCGGGAAGCGTGCTTCGATACGGCGGGCTTTCGGGCTCGACACGTATGGAATACGGATCGAAGCGGAACGGTTGCGCGCCGAGTAGGCCAGCATTACCGGAGCTTCGAAGCCTGGCACCAGACGCTTGTAGGAGTTGGTCGCCGGGTTGGTGAAGCCGTTCAGGGCCTTACCGTGCTTGATGATGCCGCCGATGAAGTACAGAGCGGTGTCGGACAGGCCGGCATAGCCTTCACCTGCGAAGGTGTTCTTGCCGTCTTTCCAGATCGACATGTGTACGTGCATGCCCGAACCGTTGTCGCCGTACAGTGGCTTCGGCATGAAGGTCGCGGTGCGGCCGTAAGCGTCGGCAACGTTGTGCACAACGTATTTCAGGGTCTGAACTTCGTCAGCTTTCTTCACCAGGGTGTTGAACTTGACGCCGATTTCGTTCTGGCCGGCAGTCGCCACTTCGTGGTGGTGAACTTCAACCGACTGACCCATTTCTTCCAGTGCGTTGCACATGGCGGTACGGATTTCGTGGTCGTGGTCGAACGGTGGAACCGGGAAGTAGCCGCCTTTCACGCCTGGACGGTGACCCTTGTTGCCGCCTTCGATGTCCTGGTCGGACATCCACGAACCTTGCTCGGAGTAGATCTTGAACATCGAGCCGGAGATGTCCGACTTGAATTTCACCGAGTCAAAGATGAAGAACTCAGGCTCTGGACCGGCGAATACGGTGTCACCGATACCGGTGGCTTTCAGGTGCTCTTCGGCGCGCTTGGCGATCGCACGTGGGTCGCGATCGTAGCCCTGCATGCTCGAAGGCTCGATGATGTCGCACACCAGAATCAGGGTTGGGTCTTCGGTGAACGGATCGAGTACGGCAGTTTCGTCGACCGGCATCAGGATCATGTCGGAGGCTTCGATGCCTTTCCAGCCGGAGATGGAGGAACCGTCGAACATCTTGCCGACTTCGAAGAAGTCGTCATCCAGCGCATCGCGAGCCGGCATGGTCACGTGGTGCTGAGTGCCTTTGGTGTCCGTGAAGCGCAGATCAATCCACTTGACGTCATGATCTTTGATGAGTTGAACCGACTTCGACATAGTGTCCTCCGGGTGAATTAGGGCGGGTAGTGGATGCCCTTAATAATGGTGATGCCGGCGCGAATACTCTGCCAAGGCAACCTGCCTCACAAGGGAGCAAATTGCATGCCAGTGCCCCAGCATGGGTTTTTTGCCCCAAATTCACCCTTATTAAGGCGTGCGAGATACTTAATCGACAAATCCCGCCCCTTAATGTTGCGTTTAAATTCAGAAATGACCTGTTTTGGTGCAAGCAAAACCTTCTGCACATTAACTGGTTAAACCTTGAGCAATTTCCGCTATAATCCGCGCCCCCCTTTTTCGGCTGGCCGTTCGCGCGCTGTTTTCATGAAACTTATCGTAAAAGTCTTCCCCGAGATCACCATCAAAAGCCGACCTGTCCGGACGAAATTCATCCGCCAGTTGGCCAAGAACATCCGCACCGTGCTCCGTGACCTGGACCCGGCCGTGGTGGTGAACGGCGTGTGGGACAATCTCGAGCTGGAAACCCGCGTTACCGACCCCAAAGCCTTGAAGGAGATGGGCGAGCGCCTGACCTGCATGCCGGGTATCGCGCACTTTCTGCAGATCGACGAGTACCCGCTGGGCGACTTCGACGACATCACCGAGAAGTGCAAACAGCACTACGGCGATGCGCTGGCCGGGAAGATTTTCTCGGTGCGCTGCAAGCGCGCAGGCAAGCATGCGTTCAGCTCGATGGACGTGGAAAAATACGTCGGCAGCAAGCTGCGTCGTGAGTGCGGTGCGGCCGGAATCGACCTTAAAGCGCCGCAAATCGAAGTCCGTATCGAAGTTCGCGACAAACGGTTGTTCGTGATTCACAGCCAGCACAACGGCATCGGCGGCTATCCGCTCGGCGCGTTGGAGCAGACGCTGGTATTGATGTCCGGCGGCTTCGATTCGACCGTGGCGGCTTACCAGATCATGCGTCGCGGCCTGATGGCGCACTTCTGCTTCTTCAATCTCGGCGGGCGTGCCCACGAATTGGGCGTGATGGAAGTCGCGCACTTCATCTGGAAGAAGTACGGCAGCTCGCAACGCGTGCTATTTGTCAGTGTGCCGTTCGAGGAAGTGCTGGGCGAAATTCTCGGCAAAGTCGATAACAGTCATATGGGCGTGGTTTTGAAGCGTATGATGTTGCGCGCCTCGTCCGAGATCGCCGAACGCCTGCACATCGATGCACTGGTGACCGGTGAAGCGATCTCCCAGGTGTCGAGCCAGACGCTGCCGAACCTGTCGGTGATCGACTGCGTGACCGACAAACTGGTGCTGCGACCGCTGATCGTCGCGCACAAGCAGGACATCATCGACACCGCCAACGAGATCGGCACCGCCGATTTCGCCCGGCACATGCCGGAATATTGCGGCGTGATTTCGGTCAACCCCAAGACTGCCGCCAAGCGTGGCCGGGTTGAGCACGAAGAGAAAGAATTCGACATGGCGGTACTCGAGCGTGCGCTCGCCAACGCCAAACTGGTGCCGATCGATCGGGTAATCGACGAGTTGGGCCAGGATTTGCAAATTGAAGAAGTCAGCGAAGCGCTGGCCGGTCAGATCGTCATCGACATCCGCCACCCGGATGCCGCCGAGGATGACCCGCTGGAGCTCGCCGGCATAGAGGTACAGACGATGCCGTTCTATGCAGTGAACGCACGTTTCAAGGAACTGGACCCTACTCGCCAGTACCTGCTGTATTGCGACAAAGGCGTGATGAGTCGCCTGCATGCCCACCATTTGCTCAGTGAGGGGCATGCCAATGTGCGCGTTTATCGACCGAGCTAAGTGCCCGGGGCTGTTTGCCTGTGGCCTGCGTCACCGGCCCCCCGACACCGCCGTCAAGCTGTAACGGCCATGCCGGACACTACTGCTAATCGCTGCCATGACTTGTCAGCAAACCGAATCCTCTGATCGAGATACACAAGTGATCGAAAATCTACGCAACATCGCCATCATTGCCCACGTTGACCACGGTAAAACCACCCTGGTAGACAAACTCCTGCGTCAATCCGGCACCCTGGAGCGCAACGAGCTCAACGACGAGCGCGTGATGGACTCCAACGACCAGGAAAAAGAGCGCGGTATTACCATTCTGGCGAAGAACACCGCCATCAACTGGAACGGCTACCACATCAACATCGTGGACACCCCGGGCCACGCCGACTTCGGCGGCGAAGTTGAACGCGTAATGTCGATGGTCGACTCCGTTCTGCTGCTGGTTGACGCTCAAGACGGCCCTATGCCGCAAACCCGTTTCGTGACCAAGAAGGCTTTCGAAGCCGGCCTGCGTCCAATCGTGGTGATCAACAAGGTTGACCGTCCAGGCGCACGTCCGGACTGGGTTCTGGACCAGATCTTCGACCTGTTCGACAACCTCGGTGCTACCGAAGAACAACTGGACTTCCAGGTTGTTTACGCTTCGGCCCTGAACGGTATTGCCGGTCTGGACCACACCGCCATGGCGGAAGACATGACTCCGCTGTACCAGGCGGTAGTCGACCACGTTCCGCCTCCGGCCGTTGACCGTGACGGTCCGTTCCAGATGCAGATCTCCGCTCTGGACTACAACAGCTTCCTGGGTGTTATCGGTGTTGGCCGTATCGCTCGCGGTCGCGTCAAGCCGAACACCCCGGTTGTCGCTATCAGCGCCGACGGCAAGCGCCGCAACGGTCGTATCCTGAAGCTGATGGGTCACCACGGTCTGCACCGCATCGACGTTGACGAAGCAGCTGCCGGCGACATCGTCTGCATCAGCGGCTTCGACGAGCTGTTCATCTCCGACACTCTGTGCGATATCAACACCGTCGAGGCGATGAAGCCGCTGACCGTTGACGAGCCAACCGTTTCCATGACGTTCCAGGTAAACGACTCGCCATTCTGCGGTAAAGAAGGCAAGTTCGTGACCTCCCGTAACATCAAGGATCGTCTGGACAAAGAGCTGCTGTACAACGTTGCACTGCGCGTTGAAGAAGGCGACTCGGCTGACAAGTTCAAGGTTTCCGGCCGCGGTGAGCTTCACCTCTCGGTACTGATCGAAACCATGCGTCGCGAAGGCTTCGAGCTGGCCCTGGGCCGTCCTGAAGTGATCATCCGTGAAGTTGACGGCGTGAAGCAGGAACCGTTCGAAAACGTCACCATCGACATCCCTGAAGAATCCCAGGGCAAGGTCATGGAAGAGATGGGTCTGCGTAAGGGCGACCTGAGCAACATGGTGCCGGATGGCAAGGGCCGTGTTCGTCTGGAATACAACATCCCTGCTCGCGGTCTGATCGGTTTCCGTAACCAGTTCCTGACCCTGACCAACGGTGCTGGCATCCTGACCTCGATCTTCGACCGTTACGCTCCAGTGAAGTCGGGCCACATGTCCGGCCGTCAGAACGGCGTTCTGGTTTCGGTTGAAACCGGCAAGGCTCTGACCTACTCGCTGGAGACCCTGCAGGCTCGTGGCAAGCTGTTCGTAGAACACGGCCAGGAGATCTACAACGGTCAGATCGTTGGTCAGAACAGCCGCGACAACGACCTGGGTGTCAACCCAACCAAAGGCAAGAAGCTCGACAACATGCGTGCTTCGGGTAAAGACGAAACCATCGCTCTGGTACCACCTGTTCGCTTCACCCTGGAACAGGCTCTGGAATACATCCAGGAAGACGAGCTGTGCGAAGTCACGCCTAAGTCGATCCGTCTTCGCAAGAAGATCCTCGACGAAAGCGAGCGTACCCGCGCTGCGAAGAAAGCCAAGGCGTAATCCAGCCCTGGAATAGAAAACGCCCCCGGTCGCGAGACCGGGGGCGTTTTTGTTTGTCTGGGGTTTAGGCGATCTTTGTGCTGGCCTCATCGCTGGCAAGCCAGCTCCCACAGGGTTTTGTGGGCGTATTGATCGTTCCTACGCTCTGCGTGGGAATGCCTCAACGGACGCTCCGCGTTCGGCTTCAGGAGTGACGCGGAGCGTCCCGGGCTGCATTCCCACGCAGAGCGTGGGAACGATCAGGCGCGATCAAAATTTGTCGATGGCCCGGAAATTCTGCACCCGCTCGACTTCTTTCGGCTTATAAGCGCAATACCCCGGCCGCGGGCCGATCTTCGGGTGGTTGCGGCAAGTGTCCGGGCGCTTGTCATAAATGGTGCACAGGCGGGTTTTACGATCCAGGTAATAGCAGTCGTTGTTGCTCATGCGCTGCAGGGTGAAGATTCCCGACTTCTGATTGAAGCGCTCGACCAGCCCTTCCTTTTGCAGGCGCTTGGCGATGTTCTTTGGCGGATCGCCCAGTTCGAACTCGTCGACCACACCGATGCGCACCAGATCCTTGATCTTCACTTCGACCGGCAGCGTGCAGCAGCTGGACATGCACGAGCCGCACATCGGTGCCGAATATTTGGCCCACGTATCGAGACGATCAATCTCGGCGGCGGCGATCAGGTTGGGCTTCATCATCGGGAGTTACCAGGCGTGTATGCATCAGGGCGCGCGATCATACCGGGAGCGGTGGAATTTTGAACAACCTTTCGCCGGATATTTTCACAGCGGCCGCATTTTGCCCGACAGGACGGCACGGCCCCTGCATTCATTGGCTCATCCGCCAGGGTTATGTCGCACTGGCGCACAGTCCGCGCAAATACTGCCGAACCAGAGCCGTTAGCGCCGGTCAGACCGTCTAGGCTCAGAAAATTCCCGCTCGCTCGAGGTCCTGTTGATGACTCAAGAACCACTAGTTCGCGAAGCAGAGGTGGCCGCATTCCGCGACGCCGTCCTGACCAAACTCACCTACGCCGTGGGCAAAGACCCCGATCACGCCTTCGACCATGACTGGTTCGAAGCCATCGCCCTGGCTGCGCGTGATCACATGGTCGAACACTGGATGGACCACACCCGACAGATCTATCGCAAAGGCCAGAAGCGGGTTTATTACCTCTCGCTGGAATTTCTCATCGGCCGTTTGCTCTACGACAGCCTGAGCAACCTCGGCCTGCTCGATGTCGCCCGTGAAGCGCTGACTGAACTGGGCGTCGATCTGGAGCGCATCCGCCTGCTGGAGCCCGATGCGGCGCTCGGCAACGGCGGCCTCGGTCGTCTCGCGGCGTGCTTCATGGAAAGCATGTCGACCCTTGGCATCGCCGGCCATGGCTATGGCATTCGTTATGAGCACGGCTTGTTCCGTCAGGCGATTGTCGATGGCTGGCAACAGGAGCAGACCGAACACTGGCTGGATTTCGGCAACCCTTGGGAATTCGAACGGCCGGAAGTGGCTTACCCGATCGGCTTCGGCGGCAGCGTCGAAACCGTCACCGATGCCTCCGGCAAGACTCGTCAGGTCTGGTCGCCGGCGGAAACCGTGCGCGCCATTGCTTATGACACGCCGGTGGTCGGCTGGCGCGGAGCGAGCGTCAACACTCTGCGCCTGTGGCGTGCCCGCGCCATGGAAGACCTGCACCTGGAACGCTTCAACGCCGGTGACCACCTGGGCGCCGTGGCGGAAGTGGCCCGCGCCGAAAGTATCTCCCGCGTCCTTTATCCGGCCGACAGCACCGAAGCCGGGCAAGAACTGCGCCTGCGTCAGGAATACTTCTTTGTCGCCGCTTCGCTGCAGGATCTGCTGCGCCGTCACCGCAACATGCACACCTCGGTGCTGACCCTCGGTGACCACGCGGCGATCCAGCTCAACGACACTCACCCCTCGATCGCCGTGGCCGAACTGATGCGCCAACTGGTCGACGTCTACGACGTCGCGTGGGACGCAGCATGGCAAGTCACTGTCGACACGCTGTCGTACACCAACCACACGCTGCTGCCGGAAGCGCTGGAAACCTGGCCGGTCGGGCTGATGGAACGCATGCTGCCACGGCACATGCAGATCATTTACCTGATCAACGCGCAGCACATCGATTCGCTGCGGGCCAAGGGCATTCATGACTTCGACGTGTTGCGTGCGGTGTCGCTGATCGAAGAAGACAACGGCCGCCGGGTGCGCATGGGCAACCTCGCGTTCCTCGGTTCGCACAGCGTCAACGGCGTGTCCGGTCTGCATACGCAGCTGATGCGCAAAACCGTATTCGCCGAACTGCACAAGCTCTACCCTGAGCGGATCAACAACAAAACCAACGGCATCACCTTCCGCCGCTGGCTGTATCAGGCCAACCCGGAACTGACTTCGATGCTGGTCGATGCCCTCGGCCCGGACCTGCTCGATCATCCTGAAGAGCGCCTGCTCGAACTCGAGCCGTTCGCCGAGAAAACCGCGTTCCGCAAAGCCTTCGCCGAGCAGCGTTTGCACAGCAAGAAGGCGCTGGCCTATCTGATTCACGAGCGCCTCGGGATCGCGGTCAACCCGGCGGCGATGTTCGACGTGCAGGTCAAACGTATCCACGAATATAAACGCCAGCTGCTCAACCTGATGCACACCGTGGCGTTGTACCAGGCGATTCGTGCCGAGCCGGAAGTCGACTGGGTGCCACGGGTGAAAATCTTCGCCGGTAAAGCGGCGGCGAGTTATCACCAGGCCAAACTGATCATCAAGCTGACCAATGACATTGCTCGGGTGGTGAACAACGACCCGACCGTGCGTGGTCTGCTGAAAGTGGTGTTCCTGCCCAACTACAACGTCAGCCTGGCCGAAAGCATTATCCCCGCGGCTGACCTGTCCGAGCAGATTTCCACCGCCGGTTTCGAGGCGTCGGGCACCAGTAATATGAAGTTCGGCCTCAATGGCGCGCTGACCATCGGCACCCTCGACGGTGCCAACGTGGAAATGTGCGAGCGCATCGGTGCCGAGCACATGTTCATCTTCGGTCTCAGTGCGCAACAGGTTGAAGCGCGCAAGCACAACAACGAGTTCAGCGCCGTACCCGACATCGCCGCCTCCCATCGTTTGAACGATGTGCTGCAAGCGATTCGCAGCGGTGTGTTCTCGCCGGACGATACCTCGCGTTACACCGGCCTGATCGACTCGTTGATCGACTATGACCGCTTCCTGGTCTGCGCCGATTTCGACTCCTATTGGGAAGCGCAGAAGCGTGTCGATGCGCACTGGCATGACTCGCAGAACTGGTGGCGTTCGGCGGTGCTCAACACCTCGCGGATGGGCTGGTTCTCTTCCGATCGGACGATTCGCGAGTACGCCACGGATATCTGGAAAGCGCTGGAGTAACTTTCCCCGACAAATCTGCGCAAGGCCCAACGTTTGTTGGGCCGGATCGATATACTGAGCGCCGGTTAAAAGGCATCAATCACCGCCGTACCCTGTGGGAGCGAGCCTGCTCGCGAAGCGATCGTCGACTTAAACAGAAATGTTGGCTGACAATCCGCCTTCGCGAGCAGGCTCGCTCCCACACGGTTTGTGCCTAGACTGAAGCCATCGCCGGACTCGCCCCGCCCCGGGGCTGCTTAGGGATATCGACCATGCAATGGATGTTCATGTTGATCGGGCTGGTGCTCGGTGGACTGCTCGACGAGTCGTTCAGTGGCGCGCTATTGGGTGCGCTGCTGGGGCTGGTCATCGGCCAGGCGCTGCGCATTGCGCGCCTTGGCTCGCAGGCGGCGGAGCAACAGCGTCAACTCGAGCAGGTGCGCGAAGCCTTGCAAGGCGTGGCTCAGCGGCTGTTTGTGCTGGAGGGTTCGCCCTCGCATGCGCCCGCGCCGTCACCTGAAGCCGAGCCAGTCGCCGCACCCGTCGACGTGGCTGAGCAGGCTGCCCTGACCCCTGAACTGATCTGGGAACTGCCTCCCGAACTCGAACCGATTTCCGCCGTCGCCCGCGAACCCAGCCAGCCGCTGCCGGCCGATGTCTGGCGCGCCGAACCGGCTCCCGTTGCACCATCGCAAAAACCCGCCGAACCCCGTGGCCCGAACCTGATCGAACGCGGCATCGGCGCTGCGCGCAACTGGCTGTTTGGCGGCAATACAGTGCTGCGCGTCGGTGTGGTGCTGCTGTTTTTCGGTCTGGCATTTTTACTGCGTTACGCCACCGAAGGCATGGTGGTGCCGATCGAGTTGCGGTACGCCGGCGTCGCGGCAGCGGCGTTGGCTCTGCTTGCGCTGGGCTGGTGGTTGCGCCGACGCAACAGCAACTATGCATTGATGCTGCAAGGCACCGGGATCGCGGTGTTGTACCTGACGGTGTTTGCGGCGATGCGTCTGCATCCGTTGCTTGATCCGTCCGCTGCACTCGGTTTGCTGGTCGCGGTGACGGTGTTCTCGGCCATTCTGGCGATTACCCAGGACGCGCTGGGGTTGGCCGCAGCGGCGGCACTCGGTGGTTTCGCCGCGCCTATTCTGACTTCTACCGGCGAAGGCAATCACGTCGCACTGTTCAGCTATTTCGCTCTCCTCAACGCGGGCATTCTTGCTATCGCCTGGTTCAAGGCCTGGCGGCTGCTCAACCTGATCGGTTTCGTCGGTACCTTCGGTATCGGATTCGCCTGGGGCCTGCGTTCCTACACGCCGGAATTGCTGTGGAGCACCGAGCCGTTCCTGATTTTGTTTTTCCTCATGTACCTCGCCATCGGCCTGCTCTTCGCCCGGCGCAAATTGCGCGACCTGCAGGATGCTCCGGCGGAGGCTGATCGCGACGCGCTGCTGCAATGGTCTGCACGCAAGGGTGATTATGTCGACGGCACCATGCTGTTCGGCCCGCCGATCATTGGCTTCGGTTTGCAGTTTGCGTTGGTCCAGCACCTCGAATTTGCGGCGGCGTTCAGTGCATTGGCGCTGGGCATGATCTATATGGCGCTGGCCAAAGTTTTGATGGGCGGGCGCGCGATGCTGCTGGGCGAAACCTGCCTGGCGCTGGGAGTGATTTTCGCCAGCCTGGCGATTCCGCTGGGGCTCGATGCGCGCTGGACTTCTGCGGCGTGGGCCGTGGAAGGCGCGGGAATTTTCTGGCTCGGGTTGCGTCAGCATCGACCGTTTGCCCGGGCCTTTGCCTTACTGCTGCAACTGGGTTCGGCACTGGCGTTTCTCAGCCAGTTGCAGCCCGGCGAGAGCAGCCTGCTCGACGGCGCACCGCTGGGCGCGCTGATGCTTGGCGCCGCGCTGCTGTTCAGTTTCTTCCAACTGCGCAAGGCTACGCCCGAGCAAACATTGCCGTGGGAAAGGCAAGGCCTGCCAGTGCTGGCGTGTCTGGGCCTGACGTTCCTGTATCTGCTGGCGCCGTTGTTGCTGTTCATCCAGGGCACGGCGATCAGTTGGGCCTTGGCCGGTTTGGCAACGTTGTTTGTCGGCTTGCGGATTCAATCACGCACATTCCTGTTCACCGCGTTCGCCGTGCAGTTGCTGGGCGGCGCGTTGTTCCTGCTGCGCCTGCAAACGGCCGGCGAAGATTCGACGGCGGTGTTCAGCGCTGGCTGGAGCGGTTTGCTCAGTGCGTCCCTGATCGGGCTGGCCTTGATTGGTGGCATGCTGCTGGCGGCGCGGGACGAGATGGTGCGCGGCGATGTGCGCCTGCTGCGTGGCTTGTCGGTGGTGCTGCTGGCCGGGCTGGTACTGATCAATCTGGCGGTGCTGTTCGTGCTGCCGTGGCAAACCGCGAGTGCAGTGTGGGCGGCCAGCGGTTTGCTGATCATCTGGCTGAGCCTGTACCTGCAACAGCGTCTGAGTTTCGTTTTCGGGCTGCTGTTGCAGGTGGTCGGCGGCGCGGCGTTTCTGCTCGCCGGCCCCGAATGGCTCGGGCCGTTATCTAGCGAAGGATTGCAACCATTGGCCCATGGCGGCTTCTGGACACCGCTGGTGCTGGGGCTGGCCGCGCTGATCGGTGCGTGGCGCTTGCAATTGGGCAACCATGCCACGGCTTTTGATGCCTTGAGTTTGCAGCGCTTGTCGCAAGTGCTGCTGGTCTGGGGCGCCGGTTGGTGGACGCTGGCGTGGGTCAGCGAAATCCTGCGTTTCGCCTCGCCGAACCTGCAAGGCACATTGTTGCTGCTGGTCGCTGCGATCAGTGTGGCGCTGTGGACGCTGTTGTCACTGCGCTTGAAATGGCCGGCGCTGGGGTTGCTCTGCACCTTACTGATTCCTGCGGCGGCGCTGGTTTTGCTCGGCGCTTGGCATTCGCGCTACCACCCGGCCGCCGACTTCGGCTGGCTGGCGTGGCCGGCGCTGTTCGCGGTGCACTTCTTCAGCCTGCGCCGCTTGGGGTCCATGTTGCCGGCGCGCGCATTGAGCGTGGCCCATGTGCTCGGTTGCTGGCTGCTGATTGGCGTGCTGGCGCTGGAGTTGCGTTACGGCCTGCTGCTGTTGTCCGAGCAGTACAACGCGTGGCGCTGGCTGGGCTGGGCGATTCTGCCGAGCCTCTATCTGTTGCTGATGGCTGCACCCCGAACGTGGCCGTGGCCGGTGGCCGCATTTTCTCGGGAGTACCGCTTGTATGCGGCGGCACCGCTGGCGGTGCTGATGCTGGCGTGGTTCTGGCTGGCCAATGGCGTCAGCGATGGCAATGCCGAACCGTTGCCTTACGTGCCGCTGCTCAACCCATTGGAGCTGGGGCTGCTGTTTGCGCTGTTCGGCGTTTATGTCTGGTCGCGCAGCGCCGTTGCGCAGTTGTCGATCCGTCAGGATCATGCCGACCACGCCACGCAACTGATCGCCGGGGTTTCGCTGTTCGCCTTCTGCACCGCGCTGGTCACCCGTGCGGCACATCACTGGGCCGGCATCCCGTTCGAGCTTGATCAACTGCTCGCGTCGATGCTGGTGCAGGCCGGCCTGTCGATCGTCTGGACGTTGATGGCGCTGGGGCTGATGATCGGCGGCCATCTGCGCCATCGCCGCGAAGTGTGGCTCATCGGCGCGGCACTGATTGCGCTGGTGGTGGCCAAACTGATTTTTGTCGAACTGAGCAACCGTGGCGGTCTCGCCCGGATCGTCTCGTTTATCGGTGTCGGCGTATTGCTGCTGGTGGTCGGCTACTTCGCGCCGCTGCCACCCAAACGCGTCGAGGCTGAACCGGCGGCGGACAAACCCGCGCCGGATACCGAAGGAGTTGCATCTTGAGTCGCATGCTGAATCTGGGGTGGTTGGCGCTGGGCGTGGTGATGGTCGCTGGTGCTCAGGAAAAACCGGCGGACTTCGCCACGCAAGTCCCGTTGACGGTGAGCGGCAATGGCCCGTGGTATCGCCTCGACCTGCCGCTGAGCGCGCAATTGCAGGCGCGCCAGACCGATCTCAGCGACTTGCGTGTGTTCAACGCCGCCGGCGAAGCGCAGGCCTACGCCTTGGCTCGCGAATCGGCGCAGACCCGCGACGACGGCAAGCTGCACGAGGTCAAATGGTTCCCGCTGTACAACGCTGCCGACGCCAGCGAGCGTGCGCCGAATGTGCGCGTGCAGTCGACCACCAACGGCACCCTGGTCGAAGTGCAACCGTCCTCGCAACTGGAGGCGGGCGAAGAAGTGCTGCGCGGCTGGCTGCTCGATGCCAGTGCGATCAAGGCACCGTTGCAGCAGTTGATCCTCGACTGGACCAGCGAGCGCGACGGTTTTCAGCGTTTCAGCATCGAGGCCAGTGACGATCTGCAGCACTGGCAGTCATGGGGCGAGGGCCAGGTGGCACGGCTGACCTTTTCCGATGAGCGCATCGAACAGCACGAAGTGACCCTGCCGGGGCAGACCGCGCGCTATGTGCGCCTGCTGTGGGAGTCGCCGGGCTCGGCGCCCGTCCTGACGTCGGCGCAATTGAAAAGCAGCGACCCGCGCAACCTGCCGCTGCCTTTGGTGTGGTCGCCCAGCGTGGCCGGCAGCAGCACCAAATCCGGGGAATACACCTGGCAGTTGCCGATGGGGCTGAATGTCGAGCGGGTGCAGATTGAGCTGAAACAGCCGAACAGTCTGGCGCCGGTGACGTTGGCCGGCCGGCGCGAGAGCAACTTGCCGTGGCAGACGCTGAGCAGCGGTTTGCTGTATCGCCTGAGCCAGAACAATCAGGACGTGGTGCAGAACGAAATCCCGCTGTCCGGGCAGACCGTGCAGCAACTCAAGCTGACCGTGGATGAGCGCGGCGGCGGTCTGGGTGAGCAGGCGCCGGACCTGAAATATGCGGTGCGCGCCACGCAAGTGATCTTCCTCGCCCGGGGCGAAGGGCCGTACAGTCTGGCCTTGGGCAATGCCACGGTGAAAACGGCGAACCTGCCACTGGCAACGTTGATTCCGGATTTCAAGCCAGAGAAGCTGGCGAGCCTGGGCAAGGCGACGGTGCAGGACGAAGCAGTGGCCACGCAAACCTCAACGGCGACGACGGCTGCGGTGGCCGGAACCAATTGGAAGAAGTTCGGGCTGTGGGCGGTGTTGCTGCTCAGTGTGGTGTTTCTCGGGGCGATGGCGTTCAGCCTGTTGCGCAAGCCGCCAGCCAATACCTGAGCATGGCGGCGCTTTGCGCCATTCGCGAGCGGGCTCGCTCCCACAATGGAATGCATTCCAATGTGGGAGCGAGCTTGCTCGCGAAGGCGCCCGGGCAAACACTGAAAATCCTCAATCGCTCATGCCGAACCGAACTACGCTCAATCCGACACCTGAACTCTCCACCAACAATCACGTCTCATACAGGCAAATACACCCAGGCGCACGTTAGCCGGCGTCTTCGCTCGCTAGGTTTTCAGACTCCCTGTAAACTGCGCGGGTTTTCCGCCCCCCATTCCACCGGAGCCGTCCATGTCCCGCGTTACCTTGAGTCGCTATTTGATTGAGCAGACCCGCAGCAACAACACTCCTGCCGATCTGCGCTTTTTGATCGAAGTGGTAGCGCGTGCCTGCAAGGAGATCAGCCACGCCGTGTCCAAAGGCGCCCTGGGTGGTGTTCTGGGCAGCATGGGCACCGAGAACGTGCAAGGCGAAGTGCAGAAGAAGCTCGACGTGATCTCTAACGAGATCCTGCTCGAAGCCAACGAATGGGGCGGTCACCTGGCCGGCATGGCGTCCGAAGAAATGGACAACGCCTACCAGATCCCGGGCAAATACCCTAAAGGCGCATACCTGCTGGTCTTCGACCCACTGGACGGCTCGTCGAACATCGACATCAACGCCCCGGTCGGCACGATCTTCTCGGTACTGCGTTGCCCGAACGAATACCTGAGCCAGAACGAGCCGCTGAACGAAAAAGCTTTCCTGCAGCCAGGCACCCAGCAAGTGGCCGCCGGTTACGCCATCTACGGCCCGCAGACCATGCTGGTGCTGACCCTGGGCGACGGCGTCAAAGGCTTCACCCTGGACCGCGAAATGGGCAGCTTCGTCCTGACTCACGAAGACATCACCATCCCGGAAACCACCCAGGAATTCGCCATCAACATGTCCAACCAGCGTCACTGGGAAGCCCCGGTGCAGCGCTATGTCGGCGAGCTGCTGGCTGGTGAAGAAGGCCCGTTGAAGAAGAACTACAACATGCGTTGGGTCGCGGCGATGGTTGCCGACGTCCACCGCATCCTGACCCGTGGTGGTCTGTTCATGTACCCGCGCGACAGCCGCGAGCCGTCGAAACCGGGCAAGCTGCGCCTGATGTATGAAGCCAACCCGATGTCGTTCCTCGTCGAACAAGCCGGCGGCGCGTCCACCGACGGTCACCAGCGTATTCTCGACATCCAGCCGGAAGGCCTGCACCAGCGCGTTGCAGTGTTCCTCGGTTCGAAAGAAGAAGTCGCCCGCGCCACGGCCTACCACAAGGAATAAGCCATGCACGCGCCCTGGCAGCCGTTGCTCGACTGGTGGTTCGGACACGCCGAATCAGCCAGCGAAGTAGCGGCCGAAAAGGGCAAGTTGTGGTTCGGCAAGCGAAACAGCCAAGACCTCGAAGCGCAGACGCGTTTCGGGGTCTTTGTCGATCAGGCCCTTGCCGGCGAATTGACCGAGTGGACGCAATGTCCCGAAGGCTGGCTGGCGGTGGTGCTGTTGCTCGATCAACTGCCACGCATGATCTATCGCGATACCCCCAAAGCGTTTTCCGGTGATCTGCTCGCACAGAAGCTCGTCGCCCAAGGCATTGCAGCGGATTTCGATCGGCAGTTGAAACCGATTCAGCGGGTATTCATTTATCTGGTATTCGAACACTGCGAAAACCTCGCGGTGCAAAACGAAGCCGTTTCCAGATTTATTGAATTGGTGGCTGAACAGCCAGAGACGGAGCGGGCGGTGTTTGCCGATAACCTGGACTATGCCGAGCGGCATCAGAAAGTGATTGCCCGATTTGGCCGGTTTCCGCATCGCAATGCGGTGTTGGGGCGGGAGTCTACGGCTGAAGAGTTGGTATTTCTTTCCAAACCTGGATCACGGTTCTAGTTTGCTGGGCTGGATCCAGTTCATCTAGCTCAAGAAATACGTCTTCAGCGTTTGTATAGTTTCCTCGATCGATTTCCTCGCTACCCAGCGCAAGGATTGCCAATAATGTGATTTGATCTGGATGAACCCCGTTGTGTTTCTTGTTCATCTGGCAAATTCCCGATGTTTATATTGAAGACATTCTGCGTGATGCAGGCCGCTTTCGCGAGCAGGCTCGCTCCCACAGGATCTGGTGGTGCACTCAAATTGTGTAACAACCGGAGATCCCTTTGGGAGCGAGCCTGCTCGCGAAGAGGCCTGAGGCTGCAGCTTAGATCCTGAAGCTGCCGACCAGATGCTTCAACCGCGCCGCCTGCTGCTCAAGGTCCGAACAGGCTCGCAATGTCGCCTGCAAGTTCTCCACGCCTTCCTGATTCAGCGTGTTGATCTCGTTGATATCAACGTTGATCGACTCGACCACGGCTGTCTGTTCTTCGGTCGCGGTGGCCACCGACTGGTTCATGCCGTCGATTTCGCCGATGCGCTGGGTCACGCTGCCCAGACGCTCGCCGGCCTGGTTGGCGATGCCGACGCTGCTTTCGCTCTCGCGCTGGCTCTCGGTCATGATGGTTACTGCCTGACGTGCGCCGACCTGCAACTCTTCGATCATCTTCTGTACTTGCTGCGCCGAATCCTGGGTGCGGTGCGCGAGGTTGCGCACCTCGTCGGCGACCACGGCGAAACCGCGTCCGGCTTCACCGGCGCGCGCGGCTTCGATGGCGGCGTTGAGTGCGAGCAGGTTGGTCTGCTGGGAGATGCTGGTGATCACTTCGAGAATCTGACCGATGTTCACCGTGTTGCTGTTAAGGGTTTCGATGTTGCCGCAGGAATCGCTGATCTTTGCCGACAGCTGTTGCATGGCGTGGATGGTTTTATCCACCACCTGCTGGCCGTCGACCGCGAGGCTGCGCGCATCGCTGGAATGCTGCGAGGCGAGGGCGGCGTTCTGGGCGATTTCCTGAGCGGCGGCGCCGAGCTGATTGATCGCGGCGGCGACGCTGTTGGTGCGGCTGGCCTGCTGGTCGGAGTTGTACATCGACGAGTTCGAGGCAGCGACCACACGCAGGGCGACTTCGTTGACCTGGCCGGTCGCCGAGGACACTTCGCGGATCGACGTATGAATGCGTTCGACGAAGCGGTTGAACGACGTACCCAGCGCGCCGAATTCATCGTTGCCGTGAATCACCAGACGCTTGGTCAGGTCGCCTTCGCCTTCAGCGATGTCATGCATCGCGCGGCCCATGGTCAGCAGTGGCTGCATCAGCACGCGAATCAGCATGCCAAGCAGGCCGATGATGATCAGCACGGCGATGACCATGGCGATCAGCGCCGAGGTGCGGAATTCGCTGAGCATCGAGAACGCGGTGTCTTTATCGAGCACCAGCGCCACGTACCAGTCAGCCGATGGCACTCCGTTGACGCGAGTGAAGGAAATCAACTGGGTCTTGCCGTCGAACTCGACTTCTTTCAGGCCCGGGCTGACTTGAGGCGCGCCGTTCGGATAGGCCTCGGCGAGGGTCTTGAGCACCAGCTTGCTGTCCGGGTGAATCAGGATCTTGCCTTCGGCGCTGACGATGAATGCGTGACCGTGGCCGCCGAAGTTCAGCGAGTTGATGATCGCGCTGACGCTGGTCAGATCGATGTCGGCCCCGGCCACGCCGAGCATCTGGCCCTGACGCTGCACCGGCGTGGCGACGGTGATCACCAGCTTGCCCGACGAAGCGGCAATGTACGGTTCGGTGACGATGGTCTGCTGTGCGCTATTGGCGGCTTTGTACCAGCCGCGCGCCCGTGGATCGTAGTCCGGCGCGCGGTTGCCGGCCGGCACCGAGAACATCACGCCGTCGGCACCGCCAAAATAGCTGAGCTGGAAATTGCCGGTGTAGGCGGGCAGGTCAATGATGCGTTTGAGGCTGGCGGGCGCGTTGCCGTCAACGGCGACTTGCTGCGACAGCGATTGCAGCAGCTGAATGCGGCTTTCCAGCCAGGTCTGGATGTTGCTGGTGGTCAGGCTGCCCAGCTCCTGCATGGTCGCTTCGGTACTGCTGCTCAAGGCCTGACGCTGGCGATAGTCGTTGAAGAAGATGAAACAGGCGAACGCAACGGCCACCACAAGGGCAGCAGCCAGCAGAATCTTGTGGCTGAATTTCATGTTTCTGGTCATCGAATGAACTACCGCGAGGGGGCTGGTCAGGAAAGGGCGGCAATTTGCCATATTCGGCAGCGTTGCGCTGCTCTTATTTTCGACCGCGCCGCGCCAAAGATTAGGCGTTTGCAGGGAAAGTCGACGAAATGCTCGACGGCTTCACAAAGTTTTTGATTTACCGGCAAAAGCCGGACGGGCGGGCTGATAAATAGGCGTTCGGTCACGGAACCAGATGACACTTTTCTCTTCTAAGCTTCTGGTTGGCACCATGCCATCCCCCCTCGTTCCAGGAGTTTCACCATGTCGCTGCGATCTATCGCCCTGCTGTCGTTTTGCGTGCTGTTGGCCGCATGCAGCAAGGTCAATCAGGAAAACTACTCCAAGCTCTCGGCCGGCATGGCCAAGTCCGAAGTGGAAACCCTTCTCGGCAAGCCCACTGATTGCTCGGGCGCGCTCGGTATGTCCAGCTGTACCTGGGGCGACAAGAACAGCTTTATCAGCGTGCAATACGCCGGTGACAAAGTGCTGATGTTTTCCGGCCAAGGCCTGAAGTAAACCGGGGCTTCGCGCCCACGGAGAAAAAAATGAAGCGGTTATTGCTGATCCTTTTTGCTGGCCTGGTACTGGCTGGCTGCGCCACTTCCGGCGTCGACCCGTTGGCGCCCAAGACCGTCAACAGCGTCAATCTCAAGCGTTATCAGGGCACCTGGTATGAACTGGCACGCTTGCCGATGTACTTCCAGCGCCACTGCGCGCAATCCGAAGCCCATTACACCCTCAAGCCTGACGGTAATGTCGGCGTGCTCAATCGTTGCCTGACCCCGGAGTGGCAGTGGGAAGAAGCCAAGGGCACGGCTTATCCACAAGTGCCGGGCAAGACCGACAAGCTCTGGGTCGAATTCGATAACTGGTTCTCGCGCCTGGTGCCGGGTGTGGCAAAGGGCGAGTACTGGGTGTTGTACGTCAGCGACGATTACAAGACCGCCATCGTCGGCGATCCGAGTCGCAAGTACCTGTGGCTGCTGTCACGCACACCGACCGTCAACGGTGTAGTGCGCGAAGAATTGCTGAGCAAGGCGCGTCAGCAGGGTTACGACACCACACGCCTGATCTGGCGCGCGTCGGATCGGCAGATGGCCAAGACATCCAATTAAGCCTCGATACAAATCAACTGTGGGAGCGAGCCTGCTCGCGAAGAGGGTGTATCAGTCGACATGAATATGGACTGATACACCGCTTTCGCGAGCAGGCTCGCTCCCACAGTTTGGTTTTGGGTCAGCCCAAGAGATCGCGCAGGACCCGGGTGAAGGCTCGGGCGCTGTGCTCTTCGCCGGCATGCCGGCCATCGCGCACCACCCACTGACCATTGACCAGCACATCGCGCACCTGGCGATCGCCGCCGGCGAACAACCAGCGGTTCAGAATCCCGTCGCCATTGGCCGTCGCTAGATACGGATCGTTGCCATCCAGGACAATCCAGTCCGCGCGCTTGCCCACTTCCAACGCGCCGATCGGCTGACCCAGCGCCTGCGCGCCGCCGTCCAGCGCCGCGTCATACAGGGTGCGACCGACCATCGGCTGTTGCGCGCCATACAAGCGATTGCGCCGCTGATCGCGCAGACGCTGACCATATTCCAGCCAGCGCAATTCCTCCACCACGCTGAGCGAGACATGGCTGTCGGAACCGATACCCATGCGCCCGCCCTGTGCGAGGAAATCCACCGCCGGGAAAATCCCGTCGCCCAGATTCGCTTCAGTGGTCAGGCACAGCCCGGCGATTGCGCGACTGTTGGCCATCAGCGTGACTTCTTCCGGGTTGGCGTGGGTGGCGTGGACCAGACACCAGCGCTGATCGACTTCAGCGTTCTCGTAGAGCCATTGCAACGGACGGCGACCGCTCCAGCTCAGGCAATCGTCGACTTCTTTCTGCTGCTCGGCGATATGGATGTGCACCGGGCATTGTTTGTCACTGGCCGCCAACACTTCGCTGATCTGCTGCGGAGTTACCGCGCGCAACGAGTGGAAACACAGGCCCAGCGATTGCGCCTTCTGCTGCGCCAGTAATGGCTGCAAACGCGCTTGCAGATTCAGATAGTTTTCAGTGCTGTTGATAAAGCGACGCTGGCCATCGTTGGGCGTTTGCCCGCCGAAACCGGAATGACTGTAGAGCACTGGCAGCAGGGTCAGACCGATACCGCTTTCGCTGGCGGCCTGGCTGATGCGCAACGCCAGTTCCGCCGGATCGGCGTACGGTTGGCCGTTGCTGTCATGGTGCACGTAGTGAAATTCGGCGACCGAGGTGTAACCGGCCTTGAGCATTTCGATGTACAGCTGACGGGCGATGATGCCGAGCTGATCGGGGCTGATTTTTCCGACGAGGCGGTACATCAGATCGCGCCAGGTCCAGAAACTGTCGTTGGGGTTGCCGGCCACTTCGGCCAATCCAGCCATGGCGCGCTGGAAGGCGTGAGAGTGCAGATTGGGCATTCCCGGCAGCAACGGCCCGCGCAGCCGCTCGGCGCCGTCTGCGCTGGAATCGGCCTGGATTCGGGTCAACAAGCCATCGGCGCTGACCTCGAGACGTACATTGTTGACCCATCCCTCAGGCAGCAGTGCGCGTTCGGCAAAGAAGGCGGACATCGTTCGGCACCCCATCGTGTGTTATTTGTATATACATATACAGACGTTTGCCTGCCCGGTAAACTCCGGCAAGCTAGTCACTTTCATCCAATGAACAGGGATCAACCGTGCCGACTCCGCCTCCAGTTTCTCCGTTGGCCGCGAACATGGGCGACAGTCCGGCGCCTTTGTACGCCCGCGTCAAACAGATGATCACCCAGCAGATCGACAGCGGTAACTGGCCGCCGCACTACCGCGTGCCGTCCGAAAGCGAACTGGTCAGCCAGCTCGGCTTCAGCCGCATGACCATCAACCGCGCCCTGCGCGAGATGACCGCCGACGGCCTGCTGGTGCGCATGCAAGGCGTGGGTACGTTTGTCGCCGAACCGAAGAGCCAGTCTGCGCTGTTCGAAGTGCACAACATCGCCGATGAAATCGCCTCGCGCGGCCATCGCCACACCTGCCAGGTCATCACCCTCGAAGAAGAAGCTGCCGGCTCCGAACGCGCGCTGGCGCTGGACATGCGCGAAGGTCAGAAGGTCTTCCACTCGCTGATCGTGCATTACGAAAACGGCATTCCGGTGCAAATCGAAGACCGTTTCGTCAACGCCCTGGTCGCGCCGGAATACCTCAAGCAGGATTTCACCCTGCAAACGCCTTATGCCTATCTCAACCAGGTCGCGCCGCTGACCGAGGGCGAGCACGTGGTCGAAGCGATTCTTGCCGAGCCGTCGGAGTGCAAGCTGCTGCAGATCGAAAAGGGCGAGCCGTGCCTGCTGATTCGCCGGCGAACCTGGTCGGGGCGTCAACCGGTGACGGCGGCGCGTTTGATCCACCCCGGTTCCCGCCATCGTCTGGAAGGGCGCTTTCATAAATGAATTATCAAGTGAAGGTTCTACGCGCCGAAGGCTACCCGCGCATGCCGTGGAAAAACGGCGGCGGCAGCACCGAGGAAATCACCCGCGATGCGGGCACTGGCCTGGACGGTTTCGGCTGGCGCCTGTCGATTGCCGACATCACCGAATCGGGCGGTTTCTCGACATTCGCCGGTTACCAGCGAGTGATCACCGTGTTGCAGGGCGACGGCATGACCCTGTGCGTCGACGGTGACGATACCCGTCCACTGTTACTCTTGGACCCGTTTGCTTTCAGCGGCGAAAGCCAAGTGTCCTGCACTTTGCTCGGCGGTGCGATTCGCGACTTCAATCTGATCTACGCGCCGCAACGTTACAGCGCGCGATTGCAGTGGCTGGACGGTGAGCAGCGGTTTTTCAGCTCGGCATCGACGCTGCTGGTGTTCAGTGTCAGTGAGCTGATGGACGTGCGTGTTGGCGACGGCGTTTCGCAGCTCGGTCGGCATGATTGCCTGCAACTGGACGGCAACAGTGGGCTGGTCGAAGTCTCCACCAACGCGGCATGCTGCGTGATCGAACTCCCCCAGAACTGAACACACCCTGTGGCGAGGGGATTTATCCCCGCTGGGTCGCGAAGCGGCCCCATTCCTGATTTAAAAAAGCGGTCTGCTGCGCAGCCCAGCGGGGATAAATCCCCTCGCCACAAAAGCCAACCCCACTCTTGTTTCCCTCCACGCACCAACTTGTTACCGAACGCCCCAGCGTGGCGCAAAACCACGCTCACTTGGCCTAGCCGCATCTCCTCAGAATCTCCTCCCGGAAAATTTCATCCACGCCAGAACCCTCGATTCAGGCGCTCTCCAGCCATGCCCGTGATTTTTCCAGAACACTCCTCCAACAAGTTGGCCGCTTGATTGCATATGCTTGTATGTACAAGTAAAGACGTATGCGTATGAGTCGGTCGAGACTCTCCGCAGCGTCCACTGATTCGCTTGTCGCGCAGCACAGCGCGCAGGCTGCTGCCCACTGCCAGGGTTGGTTTGAATTGATCGCTGAGGAGTCTTTTTCGTGACTGACAATACCCAGAACAGCAACAAGTTTCGTGACGTGCAGATCCGCGCCGCCCGCGGTAACACGCTGACCGCCAAGAGCTGGCTGACCGAAGCGCCGCTGCGCATGCTGATGAACAACCTCGACCCGGAAGTCGCCGAGAACCCGAAAGAATTGGTGGTCTACGGTGGCATCGGTCGCGCCGCGCGCAACTGGGAGTGCTACGACAAGATCGTCGAAAGCCTGACCAACCTGAATGACGACGAAACCCTGCTGGTGCAATCGGGCAAGCCGGTCGGCGTATTCAAGACTCATAGCAACGCGCCGCGCGTGCTGATCGCCAACTCCAACCTGGTGCCGCACTGGGCGAGCTGGGAACACTTCAACGAACTCGACGCCAAAGGCCTGGCCATGTACGGCCAGATGACCGCCGGCAGCTGGATCTACATCGGCAGCCAGGGCATCGTTCAGGGCACCTACGAAACCTTCGTTGAAGCCGGGCGCCAGCATTACAACGCTGACCTGAAGGGTCGCTGGGTGTTGACCGCAGGCCTCGGTGGCATGGGCGGCGCGCAACCGCTGGCCGCCACCCTGGCCGGCGCCTGCTCGCTGAACATCGAATGCCAGCAGGTCAGCATCGATTTCCGCCTGAAAAGCCGTTACGTCGATGAGCAAGCCAAAGACCTCGACGACGCTCTGGCGCGCATCGACAAATACACCAAAGAAGGCAAAGCGATTTCCATCGCCCTGCTCGGCAACGCGGCGGAAATCCTGCCGGAACTGGTCAAGCGCGGCGTGCGCCCGGACATGGTCACCGACCAGACCAGCGCCCACGATCCGCTCAACGGCTACCTGCCGGCCGGCTGGAGCTGGGACGAATACCGCGCCCGCGCCAAGACCGAACCGGCCGCTGTGATCAAAGCCGCCAAGCAGTCGATGGCGGTGCACGTCAAAGCCATGCTGGAGTTCCAGAAGCAAGGCATTCCGACCTTCGACTACGGCAACAACATCCGTCAGATGGCTCAGGAAGAAGGCGTCGAAAACGCTTTCGATTTCCCGGGCTTCGTGCCGGCCTACATCCGTCCGCTGTTCTGCCGTGGCATCGGCCCGTTCCGCTGGGCGGCGCTGTCGGGTGATCCACAGGACATCTACAAAACCGACGCCAAGGTCAAAGAGCTGATCCCGGACGACGCGCATTTGCACAACTGGCTGGACATGGCCCGCGAGCGCATCAGCTTCCAGGGTCTGCCGGCGCGTATCTGCTGGGTCGGTCTGGGCCAGCGCGCCAAGCTCGGTCTGGCGTTCAACGAAATGGTCCGTAGCGGTGAGCTGTCGGCCCCGGTGGTGATCGGTCGCGACCACCTCGACTCCGGCTCGGTCGCCAGTCCCAACCGCGAAACCGAATCGATGCAGGACGGTTCCGACGCCGTCTCCGACTGGCCGCTGCTCAACGCACTGCTGAACACCGCCAGCGGCGCGACCTGGGTCTCCTTGCACCACGGCGGCGGCGTCGGCATGGGCTTCTCGCAGCATTCGGGGATGGTGATCGTCTGCGACGGTACCGATGAGGCTGCCGAACGCATTGCTCGTGTGCTGCATAACGACCCGGCGACTGGCGTCATGCGCCATGCCGATGCCGGTTACCAGATTGCCATCGACTGTGCGAAAGAGCAGGGGCTGAATCTGCCGATGATCACTGATCGCAAGTAATACGCTTTTGCTGCATGTGGGAGCGAGCTTGCTCGCGAAGAGGCCGGCACAGTCAACATTTGTGTCGGCAGACAGATTGCTTTCGCGAGCAAGCTCGCTCCCACAGAAAAGCAGCTCCACCGATGCTCAGTGAACCCGAACAGCAATCCACAGAGGTTGAATCATGGCGGTTAACAACGAACGTGCAGGCAGTACCCCGTTGATCGAAAGGCGTTCGATCGACTACATCCCGGAAGCGGAAAGACACGGTCGTCTGTTCAGCCAGTTCACCCTGTGGATGGGCGCCAACCTGCAGATCACCGCGATCGTCACCGGGGCCCTGGCGGTGGTGCTTGGCGGTGATGTGTTCTGGTCGTTGATCGGTCTTTTGATCGGCCAGCTGCTCGGCGGTGGTGTGATGGCGCTGCATGCCGCGCAGGGACCGAAACTGGGCTTGCCGCAGATGATCTCCAGCCGTGTGCAATTCGGCGTTTATGGCGCAGCGATTCCAATCGTGCTGGTATGCCTGATGTACCTGGGTTTCACCGCCACCGGGACAGTGCTCTCCGGGCAGGCGCTGGGGCAGTTGTTCGGTGTCAGCGACAGTGTTGGCATCCTGATTTTCGCCAGTGTCATCGTGCTGGTCACAGTGCTCGGCTATCGGGTGATCCACTGGATCGGCCGCGTCGCCAGCGTGATTGGCGTGATCGCTTTTGTGTTCCTTTTCTGGCGGCTGATGAGCCAGACCGACGTCGGCGCACTTCTGCAGATACGTCATTTCAGCTGGAGCAGTTTCCTCCTGGCGGTGTCGCTGGCGGCGTCCTGGCAGATCGCTTTCGGCCCGTATGTAGCGGACTACTCGCGTTACCTGCCGAGCGCCACTTCATCGGTGAAAACCTTTTTCGCCGCCGGTGCCGGCTCGGTGATCGGCGCCCAGGTGGCGATGATCCTCGGCGTGTTTGCCGCCGCTTCGGCCAACGGTCAATTCGCTGGCCATGAAGTCGCCTACATCGTCGGCCTCGGCGGTACCGGCGCCACTGCCGCGCTGCTGTATTTCAGCATCGCGTTCGGCAAGGTGACCATTTCGACGCTGAACTCCTACGGCAGCTTCATGTGCATCGCCACCATCATCAGTGGCTTCAAAGGGCACCTGACGGTTACTCGCATGCAGCGGCTGATCTTCGTGCTGTTCATCGTCGGCGCGGCGACGCTGATTGCCCTGCTCGGGCAGCACTCGTTCCTCGGTGCGTTCAAGTCGTTCATCCTGTTTCTGCTCGCCTTCTTCACCCCGTGGAGCGCGATCAATCTTGTCGACTACTACTGCATCACCCGCGAGCGTTACGACGTGCCGGCGCTGGCCGATCCGAACGGCCGCTACGGCCGCTGGAACCTGCTCGGTATCAGCGTCTATGTGTTCGGCGTGCTGGTGCAGCTGCCATTCATCTCGACCAAGTTCTACACCGGGCCGCTGGTGGCCGCCCTCGGTGATGTGGACATTTCCTGGATCATCGGCCTGGTTCTCCCGGCCGCCGTCTATTACTTCTGCGCAAAGAAATGGCACAGCGCAGTGCCCGATCGCCTGATTCTGCCGGTCGAGCAGAACAGCACCCAACAAGCAAAAACGAGCGGGGCCGGTCGCGCTGCGGCGCAGGCCTGATCTGGACGTGGACCAGGCTGGATGCCTCTTGAACTGCCGTAAGCCCATTCATGATTAGGAGCGTCACGACAATGAAATCGAACAAGACCCTGCTGACCACATTGCTGTCCATGGGCCTGTTGGCCAGTGCCGGGGCGACGCAAGCCGCCGGCTGGTGCGAATCGGGCAAACCGGTGAAATTCGCCGGGCTGAACTGGGAGAGCGGCATGCTCCTGACCGACGTTATGCAAGTGGTGCTGGAGAAAGGTTACGGCTGCAAGACCGACAGCCTGCCGGGCAATTCCATCACCATGGAAAACGCCCTGAGCAGCAACGATATTCAAGTGTTCGCCGAAGAGTGGGTCGGCCGCAGCGAGGTCTGGAACAAGGCCGAGAAGGCCGGCAAGGTCGTCGGTGTCGGCGCGCCGGTAGTGGGCGCGATCGAGGGCTGGTACGTGCCGCGCTATGTGATCGAAGGCGACGCCAAGCGCAAGCTTGAGGCGAAAGCCCCGGACCTGAAAAACATCGCTGACCTGGGCAAGTATTCCGCCGTGTTCAAGGACGCCGAAGAGCCGTCCAAGGGCCGCTTCTACAACTGCCCGGCCGGCTGGACCTGCGAGCTCGACAACAGCGAAATGCTCAAGAGCTACGGCCTGGAAAACAGCTACACCAACTTCCGCCCAGGCACCGGACCTGCGCTGGATGCGGCAGTGCTGTCGAGCTACAAGCGTGGCGAGCCGATCCTTTTCTACTACTGGTCGCCAACGCCGCTGATGGGGCAGATCGACGCGGTCAGGCTTGAAGACCAGGCGCAGGGCAACAAGACCATTAGCATCAAGGTCGGCCTGTCGAAAACCTTCCACGACGAAGCTCCGGAACTGGTCGCCGTGCTGGAGAAAGTCAACCTGCCGATCGATCTGCTTAATCAGAACCTCGGGCGCATGGCCAAGGAACGTATCGAGTCGGCAAAACTGGCGAAAATCTTCCTCAAGGAACATCCTGAAGTCTGGCACGCATGGGTGAGCGACGACGCAGCCAAGAAAATCGACGCGGCCTTGTAGGTCAGGTTTCCCGGCTGCCAGCACGGCAGCCGGACGCTTGATCGCAACCCCTTGATTGAGAGTCCCTTATGTTTCCCGAAAGCTTTACCTTTTCCATCGCCGACTGGGTCAACGGTTGGGTCGATTCGCTGGTGACCAATTACGGCGACGTGTTCCGGCACATCTCCGACACGCTGCTGTGGGCTATCGTCAGTCTCGAAGGTCTGCTGCGTGCGGCGCCGTGGTGGTTGATGCTGGCAATCGTCGGTGTCATCGCCTGGCACGCCACGCGCAAAGTGGTGACCACCGCCGTGATTGTCGGCTTGCTGTTTCTGGTGGGTGCGGTTGGCCTGTGGGACAAGCTCATGCAGACCCTGGCGCTGATGATGGTCGCGACGATCATTTCGGTGCTGATCGGCATCCCGCTGGGGATTCTCTCGGCGCGCAGCAATCGCCTGCGTTCGGTGTTGATGCCGCTGCTCGACATCATGCAGACCATGCCGAGTTTCGTTTACCTGATTCCGGTGCTGATGCTGTTCGGCCTGGGCAAGGTGCCGGCGATTTTCGCCACGGTGATCTACGCCGCGCCACCGCTGATCCGTCTGACTGATCTGGGTATTCGCCAGGTTGACGGCGAAGTCATGGAGGCGATCAACGCCTTCGGCGCCAACCGCTGGCAGCAACTGTTCGGCGTGCAACTGCCGCTGGCGCTGCCGAGCATCATGGCCGGGATCAACCAGACCACGATGATGGCCCTGTCGATGGTGGTGATCGCCTCGATGATCGGCGCCCGTGGCCTCGGTGAAGACGTACTGGTGGGGATTCAGACCCTCAACGTCGGCCGTGGTCTCGAAGCCGGGCTGGCGATCGTGATTCTCGCGGTGGTCATCGACCGCATCACTCAAGCGTACGGCCGGCCACGCCACGAGGTGAGCAAATGAGCAACGCAAGCGTGAGCAAGATCGAAGTGCGCAACGTCTTCAAGATTTTCGGCAACCGCGCCAAGGATGCGCTGGCCATGGTCGGCCAGGGCAAGAGCAAGGATCAGGTGCTCAACGAAACCGGTTGTGTGGTCGGCGTGAACGACTTGTCGCTGAGCATCGGCACCGGCGAAATCTTTGTGATCATGGGCCTGTCCGGCTCGGGCAAATCCACCCTGGTACGGCACTTCAATCGCCTGATCGACCCCACCAGCGGGGCGATTCTGGTCGATGGCGAGGACATCCTGCAGTACGACATGGACGCCCTGCGCGAATTTCGTCGGCACAAGATCAGCATGGTGTTCCAGAGCTTCGGCCTGCTGCCGCACAAGACCGTGCTCGATAACGTCGCCTACGGTTTGAAAGTCCGTGGCGAAAGCAAGCAGGTCTGCGCCGAGCGCGCGCTGCACTGGATCAACACCGTCGGCCTCAAGGGCTATGAAAACAAATACCCGCACCAGCTCTCCGGCGGCATGCGTCAGCGCGTCGGCCTCGCCCGTGCGTTGGCGGCGGACACCGACATCATCCTCATGGACGAAGCATTCAGTGCGCTGGATCCGCTGATCCGCGCCGAGATGCAGGACCAGTTGCTGGAACTGCAAAAGACCCTGCACAAAACCATCGTCTTCATCACCCACGACCTCGACGAAGCCGTGCGCATCGGCAATCGCATCGCGATTCTCAAGGATGGCCGGTTGATCCAGGTGGGTACGCCAAGAGAGATCCTGCACTCGCCGGCGGATGAGTATGTCGACCGGTTCGTACAGCGGCGGGCGGCGGTGGTGTGACGCTGAGTGGCCGTTGTGGTGAGGGGATTTATCCCCGTTCGGCTGCGAAGCAGTCGTAAAACCGGCCACTGCGGTCTGTCTGACGGATTTGCGGGCATGGTTTGGGGCGGCTTCGCCACCCAACGGGGATAAATCCCCTCACCACAGGGTTACCGGCATCAACAGAATTGGTATGAGGTTAGAGATGTCCCAGGCTGAAAAAATCGTTATCACAGGCAGCCCTCTGCGTTGGCAGGACGTGGTCGCTGTCGCCCGTCACGGTGTGCCGCTGGATCTGTCCAGCGACACCTGGGCGCGCATCGACAACGCTCAGGCCATCGTTCAGCGCATCGTCGCCAGCGGCGAGCGCGCCTATGGCGTCAACACCGGTCTGGGCGGTCTGTCCAACGTCTCGCTGCAAGACGAACAGCTCAGCCAGCTCTCGCGCAACACCTTGCTCAGCCATGCCTGCGGTGTCGGCCCGGTGCTCAGCGACGAGCAGACCCGCGCAATCATCTGCGCCGCGATTCACAACTACAGCCACGGCAAATCCGGCCTGCATCGGCGCGTGGTCGAAGGGCTGCTGGCGCTGCTCAATCGCGGCATCACTCCGCAGGTGCCGTCGCAGGGTTCGGTGGGTTATCTGACGCACATGGCGCACATCGGCATCGCGTTGCTCGGCGTCGGTAATGTCAGCTATCGCGGGCAGATCACCTCGGCGCAACAGGCGTTGGCCGAAGAAGGCCTGCAACCAGTGCAACTCGGTGCGAAGGATGGCTTGTGTCTGGTCAATGGCACGCCGTGCATGACCGGCCTCAGTTGCCTGGCGATTGCCGACGCTACGCGGCTGTTGCAATGGGCCGACGTCATCGGCGCGATGAGTTTCGAAGCCCAGCGCGGCCAGATCGATGCGTTCGATGCCGAGATCATTGCACTCAAGCCGCATCCGGGCATGCAGCAGGTCGGCAACAACCTGCGCGCCTTGCTCGATGGCAGCGAAGTGATCGCTGCGAGCAAAGGCATTCGCACTCAGGATGCGCTGAGCATTCGTTCGATCCCGCAGGTGCATGGCGCCGCGCGTGATCAACTGGAGCACGCAATCAAACAGGTCGAAGCCGAACTCAACGGCTGCACCGACAACCCGTTACTGCTCGGCACACCGGACAATTTCCGGGTGATGTCGCAGGCCAACCCGCACGGTCAATCCGTGGCGATGGCGGCGGATCTGCTGGCGATTGCCATGGCCGAAATCGGCTCGATTGCCGAGCGTCGTCTGGACCGTTTGGTCAATCCGCACGTCAGCGGTCTGCCGGCGTTTCTGGTGGCCAATCCCGGGGTCAACTCGGGGATGATGATCGTGCAATACGTCGCCGCCTCGCTGTGTGCGGAAAACCGCCAATTGGCGCAACCGGCGGTACTCGACAACTACATCACCTCGGGCCTGCAGGAAGATCACCTGAGCATGGGCACCAACGCCGCGCTGAAGCTGCACCGCGCGCTGGAAAACTGCACGCAGATCCTCGCAATTGAATACCTGCTGGCGGCGCAGGCGTTTGAATTCCTCAAGGAACAGCGCTTTGGCGTGGGCACCGACCGCGCGTGGAAACTGCTGCGCGCAACGGTCCCGGCCTACGATCAGGACCGCTGGCTGGCGCCGGATATCGCTGCCGCTGCGACCGTGTTGAAAGACCCGAATCTGCCGCACAACGTTCTCCCGAATTTGCACTGACAACTACCCATACCAGCGTGCCAAGGCGTGGATCGTTCACAAGACGAGAAGCGACGGATAACGGAATGCTCCGGAGCGACTGGTAGTTAATAACAATGCCTGACAGGAGCATTTTAATGACTGCGCTGAACCTGATCCCCGGCCAACTGAGCCTGGCCCAACTGCGTGACGTCTACCAGCATCCGGTAACCTTGACTCTCGACAACAGCGCCAGCGCGCAGATCGAGGCCAGCGTCGCCTGTGTCGAGCAGATCCTCGCCGAGAACCGCACCGCCTACGGCATCAACACCGGTTTCGGCCTGCTGGCCTCGACGCGCATCGCCAGTGAAGACCTGGAAAACCTGCAGCGTTCGCTGGTGCTCTCGCACGCGGCCGGCGTCGGCCAGCCGATCAGCGATGAGCTGGTGCGACTGATCATGGTGCTCAAGGTCAACAGCCTCAGCCGCGGTTTTTCCGGGATCCGTCGGCAGGTGATCGATGCGCTGATAGCGCTGATCAATGCCGAGGTCTATCCGCACATTCCGCTGAAAGGTTCGGTCGGTGCGTCGGGGGATCTGGCGCCGTTGGCGCACATGTCGCTGGTGCTGCTGGGCGAGGGCAAGGCGCGCTACAAGGGCGAATGGCTTGAAGCCACCGAAGCGCTGAAAGTCGCCGGCCTGGCGCCGCTGACTTTAGCGGCTAAAGAAGGTCTGGCCCTGCTCAACGGTACTCAGGTTTCCACAGCCTTTGCGCTGCGCGGTTTATTCGAAGGCGAAGACCTGTTTGCCGGTGCCCTGGCGCTGGGCAGTCTTACTGTTGAAGCCGTGCTCGGTTCGCGCTCGCCGTTCGACGCGCGCATTCACGCCGCACGTGGGCAGAAAGGTCAGATCGACGCCGCTGCGGCTTATCGCGATCTGCTCGGTGAGCGCAGCGAAGTCTCCGCCTCGCACCAGAATTGCGACAAGGTCCAGGACCCGTACTCGCTGCGCTGCCAGCCGCAAGTCATGGGCGCCTGCCTGACCCAGTTCCGTCAGGCCGCTGAAGTGCTGGCGGTGGAAGCCAACGCGGTTTCCGACAACCCCTTGGTCTTCGCCGCTGAAGGCGACGTGATTTCCGGCGGCAACTTCCACGCCGAACCGGTAGCCATGGCCGCTGACAACATGGCCCTGGCCATCGCTGAAATCGGCTCGCTGAGCGAACGCCGCATCTCGCTGATGATGGATAAGCACATGTCGCAACTGCCGCCGTTCCTCGTCGCCAACGGTGGTGTGAACTCCGGCTTCATGATCGCGCAAGTAACTGCGGCAGCACTGGCCAGCGAAAACAAGGCGCTGTCCCATCCCCATTCGGTGGACAGCCTGCCGACCTCGGCCAACCAGGAAGATCACGTATCGATGGCCCCGGCCGCCGGCAAGCGCCTGTGGGAAATGGCCGAGAACACTCGCGGCATTCTCGCCGTGGAATGGCTGGCGGCGGTGCAGGGCCTGGATCTGCGCAACGGCCTGAAGACCTCACCGAAGCTGGAACAGGCGCGGGCGATTCTGCGCAAGGAAGTGCCGTTCTATGAGAAGGACCGCTTCTTTGCGCCGGACATCAATGCTGCGACGCAATTGCTGGCGTCGCGGTGTCTGACCGAGCTGGTGCCGGCGAAGCTTTTGCCGAGCCTTTAACCCTACCCACTGATCGTTCCCACGCTCTGCGTGGGAATGCCTCAAGGGACGCTCCGCGTCCAGTGACGCGGAGCGTCACGGGCTGCATTCCCACGCAGAGCGTGGGAACGATCACTATAAGAGGAACCGGGATGAAAACCCTCTGGCAACACTGCCACGTCGCAACCATGGCCAACGGCGCCTATTCGATCATCGAGGATGCCGCGATCGTCACGTCCGGCACGCTGATCGAGTGGATCGGCCCACGCACTCAATTGCCGTCCGGCGAATACCCGGCGCTCAATGATTTGCAGGGTGCGTGGGTCACCCCCGGTCTGATCGACTGCCACACCCACACCGTGTTCGGCGGCAACCGCAGCGGTGAGTTCGAGCAGCGTCTGCAAGGCGTCAGCTATGCCGAGATCGCCGCGCAGGGCGGCGGCATCGCCAGCACCGTGCGCGCCACCCGTGAAGCGAGCGAAGACGAGCTGTTCGCCAGCGCCGCCAAGCGCCTGAAAAGCCTGATGCGCGACGGCGTGACCACGGTGGAAATGAAATCCGGCTACGGTCTCGATCTGGCCAACGAGCGCAAGCTGCTGCGGGTCATCCGGCGCCTGGCCGAAGAGCTGCCGATCAGCGTGCGCAGCACTTGCCTGGCGGCGCACGCGTTGCCGCCGGAGTACAAGGATCGCGCCGACGATTACATCGATCTGGTCTGCGAGCAGATGCTCCCGGCCCTTGCCGCCGAAGGTCTGGTCGATGCCGTGGATGCGTTTTGCGAATACCTGGCGTTTTCGCCGGAGCAGGTCGAGCGGGTGTTCGTCGCCGCGCAACAACTCGGACTGCCGGTAAAGCTGCACGCCGAGCAGTTGTCCTCGCTGCACGGCTCCAGCCTCGCCGCGCGCTACAAAGCCTTGTCCGCCGATCACCTGGAGTTCATGGACGAGGACGATGCCATCGCCATGGCCGCTGCCGACACCGTCGCCGTGCTGCTGCCAGGCGCGTTCTACTTTCTGCGCGAAACCCAATTGCCGCCGATGGAAGCACTGCGCAAGCACAAGGTGAAAATCGCCATCGCCAGCGACCTCAATCCCGGCACCTCGCCAGCGCTGTCGTTGCGCCTGATGCTGAACATGGCCTGCACCTGTTTCCGCATGACCCCGGAAGAAGCTCTGGCCGGGGCGACCATCCATGCCGCGCAGGCGTTGGGCATGGCGCAGACCCATGGCTCACTGGAGGTCCGCAAGGTCGCCGATTTCGTGGCGTGGGACATCGAGCGTCCGGCGGATCTGGCCTATTGGCTCGGTGGCGATCTGGACAAGCGCGTCGTGCGTCACGGCATCGAATTGAATCTGTAGGAGAACGGTTGTGGACAAGGTTCTGAGTTTCAAACAAGGCCGCGTGCCGCTGCTGATCAGCATGCCCCACGCCGGCGTGCATCTGACCCCGGCGGTCGAAGCCGGGTTGATCCCCGCCGCGAAGAGTTTGCCGGACACCGACTGGCATATTCCGCTGCTCTACGATTTTGCCGAAGAACTGGGCGCCAGCACCCTGGCGGCTGAGTATTCGCGTTTCGTCATCGACCTCAACCGGCCGTCCGACGACAAGCCGTTGTATGCCGGGGCAACCACCGGGTTGTATCCGGCGACGTTGTTCGACGGTATCCCGTTGTTTCAGCAAGGTCTGGAACCGTCGAAAGAGGAGCGCGCGACTTACCTGGAGCAGATCTGGACGCCGTATCACCGCACCTTGCAGCAAGAACTGACGCGGCTGAAGGCTGAATTCGGCTACGCGCTGTTGTTCGATGCGCACTCGATCCGCTCGATCATCCCGCACCTGTTCGACGGCAAACTGCCGGACTTCAACCTCGGCACCTTCAATGGCGCCAGTTGTGATCCGCAATTGGCCAGTCAACTGGAAGCGATCTGCGCGCAGCACGAGCAGTTCACCCATGTGCTCAACGGTCGCTTCAAGGGCGGACACATCACCCGCCAGTACGGCGACCCGGCGCAGAACATCCATGCCGTGCAACTGGAACTGTGCCAGTCCACCTACATGGAAGAGTTCGAACCGTTCCGCTACCGCGCCGACCTCGCCGAACCGACGCGGGTGGTGCTCAGGGAATTGCTGCAGGGACTGCTCGCTTGGGGTGAAAAACACCACAACGCCTGATGCACCCCTGTCGGAGCTGCCGAAGGCTGCGATCTTTGATCGTTCCCACGCTCTGCGTGGGAATGCAGCCCGTGACGCTCCGCGTCACTGGACGCGGAGCGTCCCAAGAGGCGTTCCCACGCAGAGCGTGGGAACGATCAGGCCCCGGAGCATGCTCATTGACGCAAATCGGGTTTATGATGCCCAACGGCAGAATAATACGAGTCCCCCCAGGGATGACCTCGACCCCTTACGGAGCGCGCAATGCAGACTTTGTTTCCGCAGATCAAACCCCACGCCCGGCACGATCTGGCTGTCGATGACACCCATACGCTGTACGTCGATGAAAGCGGCTCGCCGGAGGGTTTACCGGTGGTGTTCATCCACGGTGGCCCCGGCGCCGGCTGTGACGCCCAGAGCCGACGCTATTTCGATCCGAATCTGTATCGCATTGTCACCTTCGACCAGCGCGGCTGCGGTCGCTCGACGCCGCACGCCAGCCTGGAAAACAACACCACCTGGGATCTGGTCGAAGACCTTGAGCGCATCCGCAAACACCTGGGCATTGAAAAATGGGTGCTGTTCGGCGGCTCGTGGGGTTCGACCCTGGCGCTGGCCTACGCGCAAACCCACCCGGAGCGGGTCCATGGTCTGATTCTGCGCGGGATTTTTCTCTGCCGTCCGCAGGAAATCGAATGGTTCTATCAGGCCGGCGCCAGCCGTCTGTTCCCCGATTACTGGCAGGACTACATCGCGCCGATCCCGCTGGACGAGCGCGACGACCTGCTCAACGCTTTCCACAAACGCCTGACCGGCAACGATCAGATCGCCCAGATGCATGCGGCCAAGGCGTGGTCGACTTGGGAAGGGCGCACCGCGACCCTGCGCCCGAACCCGCTGGTGGTCGATCGTTTCTCCGAGCCGCAGCGCGCGCTGTCGATCGCGCGGATCGAATGCCACTACTTCACCAACAATGCCTTCCTTGAACCTAACCAGCTGATTCGCGACATGGGCAAGATCGCTCATCTGCCCGGCGTGATCATTCACGGTCGTTACGACGTGATCTGCCCGCTCGACAACGCCTGGGAATTGCACCAGGCCTGGCCCAACAGCGAATTGCAGGTGATCCGCGACGCCGGCCACGCCGCGTCCGAGCCGGGCATCACCGATGCGCTGGTGCGCGCCGCGAGCAAAATGGCCCAGCGCCTGCTCGACCTGCCGCTCGAAGAAGCATGAAGGCGCTGTTGCAACGCGTACGCGGCGCGCGGGTAGAGGTCGCCGGCGAGGTTGTCGGCGCGGTCGATCACGGTTTGCTGGTGCTGGTGGCGGTAGAACCCGACGACACGCGTACCAGCGCCGACAAACTTCTGCATAAGCTGCTTAACTATCGGGTATTCAGTGACGCCGAGGGCAAGATGAATCTGTCCCTGGCTGATGTGGGTGGCGGGTTGCTGCTGGTCTCTCAGTTCACCCTCGCCGCCGACACCAGAAGCGGCCTGCGTCCGAGCTTTTCCACGGCTGCACCGCCGGCACTGGGTGAGGAATTGTTCGACTATTTATTGAGCCAGGCGAAACAGGTGCATGGCACTGTGGCATCAGGTAGATTCGGCGCCGATATGCAGGTGCACCTGGTCAACGATGGCCCGGTAACCTTCCTGTTACAGACCTGACAGTGCCTGAAACATCTTTTTCGGCAATTTCGACTGTTTTTAGGCTGTTTTCGCGATAAATACTTTGTTACCCCTGATGCGTTGTCATCCGGGCTACTAGATAATCGCGCGCTGCGGGGATCGACATTCGTTGATCCGTTTTGACTTAGGTAGAGACTTGTCTGGATCCGATTGGGGAATCATTTTGCCCCGGCGGAGTCGGAACAATGCTCGCCAACCTGGCATGAGCGGTCTGTCCGGCCATTTTTGTCAGCTTTATTTCGAGGGCCATGAAGCCAGAGGCAAGGCGCTGCGACGACTCATAGCTCGCTATGGGGAGGAGCAGCAACGCAGTATCTGGCTTCATGGAACCGAAATAAGCTGACTAAAAATGGCCACACAGACGGCTTGCTAGCCGTTGGTTTATTGATCTGTTTTCGGCGAGGGTTGCTCGTGATTGTTAGTCCCTGTAATGCAGCAAAAATGTCTGCCAAACGCATGCGAAGTGCTCTGGTAGCGGGTTCGGCGCTCCTGTGCCTGCTCAGCGCCGGTCAGCTTTGGGCGTTCAATCTTGACGACGTATCGGCCAAGGCCAAAGAGCTGGCCGGGCAGAAGTTCGAAGCCCCGCGCAGCAACCTGCCGAACGAATTCCGCGAAATGAAGTTCGCGGACTACCAGAAGATCCGCTTCCTCACCGAAAAGGCTGAGTGGGCCGATCAGAAGACGCCGTTCAAGCTCTCCTTCTATCACCAGGGTATGCACTTCGATACACCGGTGAAAATCAACGAAATCACCACCAATACCGTCTCGGAGATCAAATACGATCCGAGCCGCTTCGATTTCGGCGACCTGAAATTCGATCCGAAAGCCACCGAGCAACTGGGCTATGCCGGTTTCCGTGTGCTGTACCCGATCAACAAGGCCGACAAGCAAGACGAGATCATGACCATGCTCGGCGCGAGTTACTTCCGCGTCGTCGGCAAGGGCCACACCTACGGTCTGTCGGCCCGTGGTCTGGCGATCGATACCGCGCTGCCGTCGGGTGAAGAGTTCCCGCGTTTCCGCGAGTTCTGGATTCAGCAGCCCAAGCCGGGCGATAAGCACCTGGTGATCTTCGCTCTGCTCGATTCGCCGCGTGCCACCGGTGCCTACCGTCTGATCCTGCGTCCGGGCAGCGACACCATCGTCGACGTCAAGGCGCAGATGTTCCTGCGTGACAAGGTTGGCAAACTGGGTATCGCGCCGCTGACCAGCATGTTCCTGTTCGGCGCCAACCAGCCGTCGAAAGTCCTCAACTACCGTCGTGAACTGCACGACTCCAGCGGTCTGTCGATCCATGCCGGCAATGGCGAATGGATCTGGCGCCCACTGAACAACCCGAAACATCTGGCCGTGAGCAACTTCAGCGTCGAGAACCCGCGTGGTTTCGGTCTGCTGCAGCGTGGCCGTGACTTCAGCCACTACGAAGACCTCGACGACCGCTACGACAAGCGCCCGAGTGCCTGGATCGAGCCGAAGGGCGAGTGGGGCAAGGGTACTGTCGATCTGGTAGAGATTCCGACCGCTGACGAAACCAACGACAACATCGTTGCGTTCTGGAGCCCGGAAAAAATGCCGGAGCCAGGCCAGCCGCTGGACTTCGCCTACCGCATGCACTGGACCATGGACGAAGCAGCACTCCACGCGCCGGACAGCGCCTGGGTGGCACAGACCCTGCGTTCGACCGGTGACGTCAAACAATCGAACCTGATCCGTCAGCCCGATGGCAGCGTGGCCTATCTGGTCGACTTCGAAGGTCCATCGCTGGCGGCCCTGACGCCGGATGCCGACGTGCGCAGTCAGGTCAGCGTCGGTGACAACGCCGAACTGGTCGAGAACAGCGTGCGCTACAACCCGGAAACCAAGGGCTGGCGCTTGACCCTGCGGATGAAGATCAAGGACCCGAGCAAAGCGACCGAGATGCGCGCCGCCCTGGTTCAGCCGGTAGTCACCGCAGATCTGGGCAAATCGGTGCCGGCGTCCAATTCGTCGGTCGCCAAGGCTGACAAGGTTGCCGCCAAGCAACAGGAAAAACTCGACAAGGAAGCCAAGGCCGCCGAAGCCAAACAGGCTGAAGCCAAGCCTGCAGCCGACGCCAAGGACAAGGCCAACAAAGACGCCAAGCAGCCAGTCGCTGCCGACGCGGCCCCAGCCACACCGGAATCGGCGCCGACTGAAGAAGTCCTGACCGAGACCTGGAGCTATCAGTTGCCTGCCGATGAGTAATTCACCAGTACAGCCAGAGACTCTGTCCGAGTATCTGGCGCATCTGCCGATGACCGACGAGCAACGCGCGGAACTCGCGGGTTGCCAGTCGTTCAGCGAGCTGCATGAACGCCTGTCGTCCTCGACCTTCGACGCCCCTGCCGAAGCCGCCCAGGCTTCGGTGGGCAAGCGTCTGACCCTGAGCACTGCCGAAGAACTGGCTGAAGCGGAAATGCTGGTGCTCGACGCCAGTGGCCGGGTCAGCCTCAAGGCGACCCCGCCGATCCGCCGTACCAAGGTCGTGCCGGAGCCATGGCGCACCAATATTCTGGTGCGTGGCTGGCGCCGTCTGACGGGTCGCACCAACCCACCGCAGCCGCCAAAGGACGCCAATGTCCTGCCGGCCGCGCGCTGGCGCACCGTCGGTTCGATCCGCCGCTATATCCTGTTGTTGCTGATGCTCGGCCAGACCATCGTTGCCGGCTGGTACATGAAAGGCATCATGCCGTACCAGGGCTGGTCGTTCGTCGATCTGGAAGAAGTCCTGCATCAGCCGCTGCTGCAAACTGCCACGCAAGTGCTGCCGTATGCGCTGCAAACCAGCATCCTGATTCTGTTCGGGATTCTGTTCTGCTGGGTCTCGGCCGGTTTCTGGACCGCGCTGATGGGCTTCCTCGAGTTGCTAACCGGCCACGATAAATACCGTATCTCCGGGAAAAGCGCTGGTAACGAGCCGATTCCCAAAGATGCGCGTACTGCGCTGGTAATGCCGATCTGCAACGAAGACGTGCCGCGCGTATTCGCCGGTCTGCGTGCGACGTTCGAATCGGTAGCGGCCACCGGTGATCTGGATCGCTTCGACTTTTTCGTCCTCAGCGACAGTAACGACACCGATATCTGCGTCGCCGAGCAACAGGCCTGGCTGGATGTCTGCCGCGAGGCCAAGGGCTTCGGCAAGATCTTCTATCGCCGTCGTCGCCGTCGTGTAAAACGCAAGAGCGGCAACCTCGACGACTTCTGCCGTCGTTGGGGTGGTGACTACAAGTACATGGTCGTGCTCGACGCCGACTCGGTGATGAGCGGCGAGTGCCTGACCAGTCTGGTACGTCTGATGGAAGCCACGCCGGACGCCGGGATCATCCAGACCGCGCCACGTGCGTCGGGCATGGACACTCTGTATGCGCGGATGCAGCAGTTCGCCACCCGTGTGTACGGCCCGCTGTTTACCGCCGGTCTGCACTTCTGGCAGTTGGGTGAATCCCACTACTGGGGTCACAACGCGATCATCCGCATGAAGCCGTTCATCGACCACTGCGCTCTCGCGCCGTTGCCGGGTAAAGGCGCGTTCTCCGGTGCAATCCTGTCCCACGACTTCGTCGAAGCTGCGCTGATGCGCCGTGCAGGCTGGGGCGTGTGGATTGCCTACGACCTGCCGGGCAGTTACGAAGAGTTGCCGCCGAACCTGCTCGACGAGCTCAAGCGTGACCGTCGCTGGTGCCACGGCAACCTGATGAACTTCCGCCTGTTCCTGGTCAAGGGCATGCACCCGGTGCACCGCGCGGTGTTCCTCACCGGCGTGATGTCCTACCTGTCGGCGCCGTTGTGGTTCTTCTTCCTGGTGTTGTCGACCGCGCTGCTGGCGGTGAACACGCTGATGGAGCCGCAGTACTTCCTCGAACCGCGTCAGCTCTATCCGCTGTGGCCGCAATGGCACCCGGACAAGGCCATCGCGCTGTTCTCGACGACCATCGTGCTGCTGTTCCTGCCGAAGCTGTTGAGCATCATCCTGATCTGGGCCAAGGGCGCGAAAGAGTTCGGCGGCAAGTTCAAGGTGACCCTGTCGATGCTGCTGGAGATGCTGTTCTCCATGCTGCTGGCGCCGGTGCGGATGATTTTCCACACCCGCTTCGTCCTCGCCGCGTTCCTCGGCTGGGCGGCGACCTGGAACTCGCCGCAGCGTGACGACGACTCGACGCCGTGGAGCGAAGCGGTCAAGCGCCACGGTCCGCAGACGTTGCTGGGCTTCTTGTGGGCGCTGCTGGTGATCTGGCTGAACCCGAGCTTCCTCTGGTGGCTGGTGCCGATCGTCGGTTCGCTGATGCTGTCGATCCCGGTATCGGTGATCTCCAGCCGTGTCGGCCTTGGTCTGAAGACCCGTGACGAGAGCCTGTTCCTCATCCCCGAGGAATACAATCCGCCACAGGCCTTGCTGGCAACGGATCAGTACACCCACGAGAACCGCTATCACGCCCTCAACGACGGCTTCGTCCGCGCCGTGGTCGATCCTCAGCAGAACGCCTTGGCGTGCTCGCTGGCGACCTCGCGTCACGGCCAGGCCGAGCCGATCGAGTGGCTGCGTCAGGAACGCGTGCGTCACGCGATCAAGGTCGGCCCGGCCGGGCTGAACAACCATGATCGCCTGCAACTGCTTAGCGACCCTGTCGCACTGGCACGCCTGCACGAGCAGGTCTGGGCCGAAGGTCACGCTGAGTGGCTGGACGCCTGGCGCGCTTCGGTGAAAGCCGATCCGCATGCGCCGTTGCTGCCGCTGCGACCGGTGAGCCTGCAGGCTCAGCCGGCCTGATAAAAAAACCCCGCTGATTCAGCGGGGTTTTTTTATGTCCGCTGATTTGCGAACAAATCCGGATAAAGCCTAAAACCAGTGCATAGCATCCGTCGCCAAATTGGCGCGCCCGTTACCTACGACGCGCAAACCGCGCCGCTGCCTTCGCGAGCAGGCTCGCTCCCACCTTGGAATGCGTTTCCCTGTGGGAGCGAGCCTGCTCGCGAATGGCATCACCTCGGTTACAGGCGAACCGAGGTTGTGCATCAACTCAGACTTTGAAACGGCCGACCAGCATCTGCAGATGCGTGCCCAGTCGCGCCAGTTCAACGCTGGATGCGGCAGTCTCCTCGCTCGCCGCCGAGGTCTGATCCGACACATCGCGCACGTTCAGCACGCTGCGGTTGATCTCTTCGGCCACGGCGCTCTGCTGCTCGGCAGCGGCGGCGATTTGCTGGTTCATCGCCTGGATCGCCGAGACGGTGCGAGTGATGCTCTCCAGTGAGCCGCCGGCGCGCCGGGTCAGCTCGACGCTGCTGTCGGTGAGGCTGCGGCTGTTGTCCATGATCGTCGCCACTTGCTGGGTACCGTTTTGCAGACCGACGATCAGCTCCTCGATCTCTTCCGTGGACTTCTGCGTGCGCTGGGCGAGGCTGCGAACTTCGTCGGCAACCACGGCGAAACCACGTCCGGCTTCACCGGCGCGGGCCGCTTCGATGGCGGCGTTGAGGGCCAGCAGGTTGGTTTGCTGGGCCACCGACTTGATCACATCGAGGACGCTGCCGATCTTGTCGCTTTCACGCTTGAGCTCGCCCATGGCTTCGGTGGAGTGGCCGACCTCGACCGCCAGACGTTCGATCTGGGCGATGGCTTCGCCGACGACCTTGTCACCTTCGCGGGCCTGTTGATCAGCGGCGACAGCGGCCTCAGAAGCTTCTTCAGCGTTGCGCGCGACTTCCTGCACGGTAGCCGCCATTTCGTTCATAGCGGTGGCGACCTGATCGGTCTCGATCTTCTGATTATTGACCCCGGCGCTGGTCTGCTCAGTCACCGCGGATAGCTCTTCAGCGGCGCTGGCGATCTGCGTGACGCCGTCGCTGATACCGCCGATCAACTCGCGAAGGCCCTGGGTCATGCTTTGCATCGAGCGCTGCAATTGTCCGAGTTCGTCGCGACGCAGGGAAACCAGGTTGTGGGTCAGGTCGCCAGCGGCCACGCGCTCGGCGACTTTCAGGGTCTGGGTCAGCGGAATGATGATTTGTCGGGTGATCGCCCAAGCGGCAATCAGACCGAAGGCCAGTGCCAGCGCAGTGGCGACCAGCAGCATGTTCTTGGCATGGGCAGCATCGGTGTCGCGCACCACGGTTTGCGATTCAGTGAGCTTCTTGCTGACCGACATCAGGATCTCGCCCTGAGCCGACATGTTCGCCAGTGCAGCAGTGTTCTTGACCTGCGAATCACGGAATTGAGCGACGGCGGCGCGATAGGCCTTGAGCGAGTCGGTGGCCTGCTGCAGGTTGGCGATGTGCTGCTCTGGCACGCGGGTCGGCAGGCTTTCGAGGTTTTTCAGGGCGTTGTCGATGGCGGTCAGCGCCGGTTGCTCGGCATCGGCCTTGCCGCTGTAGGTGTAGCCGCGCACCTGATAGCGCGCCTGCTGCAACAGTTTGCTCAGCTCGATCACCGCGTTGTACTGCGCAACGCTGTCACCTTGCAGCAGTGCACTTTCGACTTCGCCGACCTTGGCCACGGCATTATCGGCATTGGCGCCAAGCTTGCTGCGCGCATCTTCACGCTGGACGGTGGCCTGGGTCATTTCGCCGAAGGCGCGTTTGTATTCGGCGACCGCAGCAAGCTGTTGATCGACCATCGCCACATCGGATGGCTGCTCGATCATGCCGCGTGCCGATTGCAGACCGCTTTCGAGTTTGCTGAGCAATTCATTGACCGCGCCCGGACCCTGTTCACCACGACGCATGTCGTAGTCCATGCGCGCCAGGCGCAGGTCTTTGGTCAGCTCATTGAGGCTGGAAATGAAGCCGAGCTTGTCGCCACGGCTGATGATGCCGCTCATGCCGGTCCAGCCGGTGAAAGTGATCAACAGCGTCAGCAACAGCACCAGGCCGAAACCGATGCCCAGCTTGCGTTTGACGCTGACGTTTCCAAGACTCTCGGCTAACCAACGGTACATGCGACCACTCCCTTCGGACCACTTGATTGGACTTATAGGGGGTGTATCGGCTGGGTGGTGGCAATCTGTAACGCCACTTGTCTGCGACTGCAGGGGCTTGTAGGAGCTGACGAGTGCAACGAGGCTGCGATCCTTTGATCTTGCGTTTAAAACAAGATCAAAAGATCGCAGCCTTCGGCAGCTCCTACACAGGATCGGGGTCGCGTCAGAACAGGCGTGCAAGCAGTGCGGTGACGGCGGTTTCGACGCGCAGGATGCGCTCGCCCAGTTGCACCGGTTGCAGGCCGGATTTGGCCAGCAGATCGATTTCGTAGGGAATCCAACCACCCTCGGGGCCGATGGCCAGGGTCACCGGTTCGCTCAGAGCGCGCGGGCAGGGCGGGAAGTTGCCGGGGTGGCCGACCAGGCCGAGGGTGCCCTCGGCGATCGCCGGCAAGCGATCTTCAACAAAAGGCTTGAAGCGCTTCTCGATAACGATCTCCGGCAACACCGTATCGCGAGCCTGTTCGAGCCCGAGGATCAACTGCTCACGAATCGCTTCCGGCTCCAGAAATGGCGTCTGCCAGAAGCTTTTTTCGACGCGATAGCTGTTGACCAGAATCACCTTGGCCACGCCCATGGTCGCGACGGTCTGGAACACGCGGCGGAGCATTTTCGGCCGGGGCAGGGCCAGCACCAGGGTCAGCGGCAGTTTGGCCGGCGGTGGCTGATCGAGGTTGACGCGCAGCTCCGCTTCGCCGGCTTCCAGACGCAGCAACTCGGCCGAACCCATCAACCCGTTGATGCGCCCGACGCGCAGGCTGTCGCCGACTTCCGAACGATGCACTTCCTGCATGTGGATCAGGCGGCGATCACGCAGAATCACGCGGTCGGCCGCAATGAAGTCGGCCTCTTCGAGCAGCAGCAGGTTCATGCCTGGGTCGCTGGCGGCTGGTCGTTGTGGTCGTCGGCCGGCGTTTCGTCCGGGCGTTCGCGCTTGCTGACCAGCGCGCCGAAAAGGATGCCGATTTCGAACAGCATCCACATCGGCACAGCCAGCAGGGTCTGCGAAAAGATGTCCGGCGGGGTCAGGATCATGCCGACCACGAAGCAGCCGATGATCACGTACGGGCGGATCTTCTTCAGGTATTTGACGTCGACCACGCCGATCCACACCAGCAGGACTACGGCCACCGGAATCTCGAACGCCACGCCGAAGGCGAAGAACAGCGTCATGACGAAATCGAGGTAGCTGGCGATGTCGGTCATCATTTCCACGCCGGCCGGGGTGGCAGCGGCGAAAAACTTGAAGATCAGCGGAAATACGAAGTAATAGGCGAACGCCATGCCGATGTAGAAGAGCAGGATGCTGGAGATCAGCAGCGGCACCGCGACGCGTTTTTCATGCTTGTACAGGCCCGGCGCGATAAAGCCCCAGATCTGATGCAGGATCACTGGAATCGCAAGAAACAGCGAAACCATCATCGTCAGTTTCAGCGGCGTCAGGAACGGCGACGACACGTCGGTGGCGATCATCGTCGCGCCGACCGGCAGATACTGGCGCAGCGGCGTCGAGACGAAGGTGTAGATCTGCTGGGTGAACGCGAACAGTCCGGCAAAGATAATGAAGATCGCCGCCACGCAACGCAGCAGGCGGGTGCGCAACTCGGTGAGGTGTGAAACCAGCGGCATGTGCTGGTCGTTTTCCGGAAGATCGCTCATGGGGCTCGCGGCGGCAGTGTAGGGTCTTGAGGCGCTGGTGTAGTCGGCGCGGCGGAGGGCGCTACGTGTTCAACCGATGTGTCTGTGGTAATCGGCGCGGTTCCTGGCGGTGTTACAACAGGTGCAGGAGTCGGAGCGGCAGCGCTGTGAATCGTCTGCTCGCCCACAGGCTCGACCGGCGTCGGCTCCTGTTGGCTCGGATTGAAAATCTTCCGCGCCTCTTGCTCCAGCGACAGAATATGTTCGTTGTGCAGTTGCCGACGGATCTCGTCGGCACCGATTTCACGTTCAACTTCCTGTTTGATCGCGTTGAAGCTGCGCTTCAGGCGGCCGACCCACAGACCGGCGGTGCGCGCCGCGCCCGGCAGACGCTCGGGGCCGAGCACCAGCAGGGCGACGAGGCCGACGAGCAGCAGTTCAGAGAAGCTGATACCAAACATTAGTCAGTGCTCACACGTCTTTGCGGATCGGCTCTTCGACTTTCTGCGCCTGCACGTCGATGGTGTGCGGCGGGTTGGCCTGAGCGGTGGTTTGCGGCTGCACCGGTGGCACAGGCTGGGCCGGCGGGGTCACGCTCGGCTCGGCCGGTTTTTCGTCGTCGTTCATGGCTTTGCGAAAGCCCTTGATCGATTCGCCAACGTCGGTGCCGAGGTTTTTCAGTTTCTTGGTACCGAATACCAGCACCACGACAATCAGAATGACGACCCAGTGTTTCCAGTCAAAAATGCCCATGTGGCGATTCCTCTCTAAAAGTTGTTCAGGCGGACGGACGCGAGGCTTTCTCGACGTGTCCGGACAGGCCGAAGCGACGGTCCAGTTCATCCAGCACGGCCTGCGGATGCTGCCCCAGTTGGGCGAGCATGACCATGCTGTGGAACCACAGATCGGCGGTCTCGTAGATCACATCACTGCAATCGCCGCTGATCGCGGCATCCTTGGCGGCAATAATGGTTTCGACCGACTCTTCGCCGACTTTCTCCAGAATCTTGTTCAGCCCCTTGTGATACAGGCTGGCGACATACGAACTGTCGGCGGCTGCGCCTTTGCGCTCTTCAAGTACCTGAGCGAGGCGGGTCAGGGTGTCACTCATGTGTGTGTCCTGCGGAATAGATAGCGTGCGGGTCTTTCAGTACCGGATCGACCGTTTTCCAGTCGCCGTTTTCGAAGACCCGGTAAAAGCAGCTTTGACGGCCGGTGTGGCAGGCGATGTCGCCGATCTGTTCAACCATCAGAATGATCACGTCGGCATCACAGTCCAGGCGCATCTCATGCAGGGTCTGCACATGACCGGACTCTTCGCCCTTGCGCCACAGCTTGCCACGGGAACGTGACCAGTAGATTGCACGATTTTCCGCAGCGGTCAGTTCCAGCGCTTCGCGGTTCATCCAGGCCATCATCAATACGCGCCCGGTTTTGTGATCCTGGGCAATCGCCGGCACCAGGCCGTCAGCGTCCCACTTGATCTCGTCCAGCCAGTTTTTCATCTTCAATTCCTGAAAAGCAGCTTCGAGTTTCAAGCTTCAAGCTGCAAGTAAAAGCAGGTTGCGGTGTTCCGGTGTCGTCAAGCTTGCAGCTGGCAGCTTATAACTTGCAGCTGATTCGTGCTATCGGCGAACGACCAGATACAAACCGACCGCGATCATGATTCCGGCGGGCCAGTGCGACCAATCGGTCAACGGACCACCCGCTGCGAGGATCGCGCCGCCGGCCAGATGCGCGCAGCCGAGCAGGCGCAGGAACCAGTCGTCCTTGCGTTTGCGCCACGGCGGCGGTGGGTCTTTGGCGTGGGGTTGCGACATGCGTTCGAGCAGATCGCGGGCCATGTTCGACAGGTGCGGAATCTGCTCCAGCTGGCTCTGCACGTTGCCCAGCAAGGCTTTCGGGCTGACGCGTTCGCGCATCCAGCGCTCGAGAAACGGCTGCGCGGTGTTCCACAGATCCAGATCCGGGTACAGCTGACGCCCGAGGCCTTCGATGTTCAGCAAGGTCTTCTGCAACAGCACCAGTTGCGGCTGCACTTCCATGTTGAAACGGCGAGCGGTCTGGAACAGGCGCATCAGCACCTGGCCAAATGAAATATCTTTTAACGGTTTTTCGAAGATCGGCTCGCACACCGTACGGATCGCCGCTTCGAATTCGTTGAGTTTGGTTTCCGCCGGCACCCAGCCCGAATCGATGTGCAACTGCGCCACACGGCGGTAGTCACGCTTGAAGAAGGCGAACAGGTTGCGCGCCAGATAATCCTGGTCTTCCGGGGTCAGGCTGCCGACGATGCCGCAGTCAATCGCGATGTATTGCGGGCTCCACGGATTGACCGTGCTGACGAAAATGTTGCCTGGGTGCATGTCGGCGTGGAAGAAGCTGTCGCGGAATACCTGCGTGAAGAAAATCTCCACGCCGCGCTCGGCGAGCATTTTCATGTCGGTGCGCTGGTCGGCGAGTGTCGCCAGATCGGTGACCTGAATGCCGTAGATGCGCTCCATGACCAGCACTTTCGGCCGGCACCAGTCCCAATAGACTTGCGGTACATAAAGCAGCTGCGAGCCTTCGAAGTTGCGGCGCAACTGGCTGGCGTTGGCCGCCTCGCGCAACAGATCGAGTTCGTCGTAAATGGTCTTTTCGTAATCCTGCACCACGTCGACCGGGTGCAGCAGGCGCGCGTCAGCGGAGAATTTTTCCGCCGCGCGGGCGAGGATGAACAGCCATGCCAGATCCTGCGCGATGATCGGTTTCAGGCCTGGGCGAATAACCTTGACCACGACTTCTTCGCCACTTTTCAGCTGCGCCGCATGCACCTGCGCCACCGAGGCCGAGGCCAGAGGGGCGACGTCGAAACGGCTGAACACTTCGCTGATTTTCTTGCCCAGCTGTTCTTCGATCAGCTTGATCGACACTTGCGAATCGAACGGCGGCACGCGGTCCTGCAGCAGCATCAGCTCATCGGCGATGTCTTCCGGCAACAGGTCGCGGCGAGTCGAAAGAATCTGCCCGAACTTGATGAAGATCGGCCCCAGATCCTGCAACGCCAGACGCAAGCGCGCGCCACGGTTGAGTTCCAGCGGCTTGCGCGGCAGCCAGCGCCACGGCAGCAAAAAGCGCACGGCCAGAAGGAACCAGGGCAGCGGCAGATCGAACAGCAGGTCATCGAGGCGGTAGCGGATCACGACGCGCTGGATGCGCAACAGACGGCGGACGGCAAGCAGCTTCATGCGTTATCGCTTGGGTCGAGGGATCGGGAAAGGCGCTCGAAACGCGCCTCGAGTCGTTCCAGATCAAGTTTGATCCGGTCCAGTTCGCTGAACCGCGCTTCGGCTTCGCGCTGCCCGACGAGGGTGCGCGATTCTTCGGCGAGGTATTCGGCAAGATTCTGGTTGAGGCTGGCAAATCCTTGTTGATACCAGCGTGCGCGGCTGCGCAGGTGACCACCGAGCAATTGCGTGGCGACCGGGCCGAGCCAGCGCGAGAGTTCGTATTCCCAGTCCAGCTCAAGATCCTGCAGTACGCCGGCCAGCTCCAGCAGCACGCCGCTGTCGCCATCGAGCTCGACTTCCGGTGCGTGCAGCACGGCGGTCTTGTCTTTGCTCAGGGCCAGTTTCACCAGGCTCGAGGCCGGTGCGCGCAACGTGCAATCGACATCCGCTGCCCACTGCGAGGCAAGCATCAAGCCTTCGTCGCTGGGCAGGATGAACAGTTGCAGCGCCGGGCTGCGGCAGTCGACGGCAATCACCTTGCCGGCCAAATGCGCCAGACGCGGCAGCGCCGTGCTGTCGAGACGCAGCACCCGGTTGAGGCCGAGTTCGACGCTGGCGAGCAGCCCGGTGAGCACCATCAGGGTTTGATGCCGCGGTGCAGGGCGACGATGCCTGCGGTCATGTTGTGATAGGTCACGCGGTCGAAACCGGCCTCGACCATCATCGACTTCAGGGTTTCCTGATTCGGGTGCATGCGGATCGATTCGGCCAGGTAGCGATAGCTTTCCGAATCGTTGGTGATCAGCTTGCCCATCAGCGGCATGAAGGCGAACGAGTAGGCGTCGTAGGCTTTCGACATCAGCGCGTTGGTCGGCTTGGAGAATTCCAGCACCAGCAGGCGTCCGCCGGGCTTGAGCACGCGCAGCATCGAACGCAGCGCGTCCTCTTTGTGCGTCACGTTGCGCAGACCGAAGGCGATGGTCACGCAGTCGAAATGGTTGTCCGGGAACGGCAGTTTTTCCGCGTCGGCCTGGACGAATTCGACGTTGCCGGCAACGCCCAGATCGAGCAGACGATCACGGCCGACCTTGAGCATCGACTCGTTGATGTCGGCCAGCACGACCTGGCCAGTCGGGCCGACAAGGTTCGAGAACTTGCGGGTCAGGTCGCCGGTGCCACCGGCGATGTCGAGCACGCGGTTGCCGCTGCGCACGCCGGAAAGCTCGATCGCGAAACGCTTCCACAGACGGTGCATGCCGCCCGACAGAAGGTCGTTCATCAGGTCGTATTTAGCGGCTACGGAATGGAAAACCTCAGCGACTTTTTCCGCTTTCTGGCTTTCCGGAACGTTTTTGAAGCCGAAGTGAGTGGTGGGTTCGGCATCGCTGCCTTTGCGCTGATCAGTCATATCGCTGTCACCAAAAGAGAATGCGCGACATTCTAATCCCCAAGCCATGCTTTGTCTTGGAATGGCTAAAGGTAAGATGGGCAACCTTCGGGACGATTTGCCGCAGATGCGGTCAAGATTCAACGTCAGCCATTCAATCATCAGGAGTCATTCCATGGCCAAAATCAGTGTTGAGCGCGCCCACACCCTGGGCAAGGAAGCCGCCCGCGAAAAGGCCGACAAACTGGCCAAAAAGCTCAACGAACAATACGGCCTTGAGCCGCAGTGGTCGGGCGACACCCTGAACCTCAAGCGCTCCGGCGTGAAAGGCGAGGTGCATGTGGCGGACGATTCGATCAGGGTCGACGTCGAGCTGGGCCTGATGATGTCGGCCATGAGCGGCATGATCAAAGCCGAGATCGAGAAGGCGTTGGATAAAGCCCTGGCCTGATTCAGGTTGAAATCCAATCCCCTGTGGGAGCGAGCCTGCTCGCGAAAGCGGTCTTTCAGTCAGATTATCCGTGACTGGCAAACCGCTTTCGCGAGCAGGCTCGCTCCCACATTTGTTTAGAATTGCTCCAGCTGGTTAGGGTGCCCTTTCTAATTTTTCTCCCTACTTTGTGCCTGAGCCCGACACTCGTCCGGCAGTTCCTCAAACCTTCTGCGCGTGAGGTGCACCATGGCCAAAGTCATTTTGAAGAAAAAAATCGACGCTCCGACTTCCACTCTGAGCGACGTCAAATCCTATGCCCGCAAGATCTGGCTGGCAGGCCTGGGCGCCTACACCAAGGTCGGCCAGGAGGGCAGCGAGTACTTTCAGGAGCTCGTCGCCGCCGGTCAAACCGTTGAAAAGAAAGGCAAAAAAGCCGTCAGCGAAAAACTCCTCGCGGCCAACGCCGAGATCGACGACGCGGCCACTCAGGTCAGCTCGTTCAAGGGTCGCGTTGAAGTTCAGCTCGACAAGGTCGAGAAGGCCTTCGACAACCGTGTGGCCAGCGCCTTGAATCGGATCGGCATTCCGTCTAAACATGACGTTGAGGCACTCTCTGCTAAGCTCGATGAGCTGACGGCATTGCTCGAACGCGTCGCGCGAAAATCTTAAGGAGAACGGGATGGCTGGCAAAAAGAACACCGATAAAGAAAGCAGCTCGTGGGTCGGGAAGGTCGAGTCCTACTCCCGCAAAATCTGGCTGGCTGGTTTAGGCGTGTACTCGAAGATCGACACTGACGGCAGCAAACTCTTCGATGCATTGGTCAAAGACGGCGAGAAAGCCGAGAAGCTCACCAAGACTGCCGTCGGCAAGAAAGTCGAGGACTCGACCTCCTCGGCCAAGTCGCGCATCAGCGGCGTGAAAGACCGCGCCATGGGCAAGTGGGACGAGCTGGAAGGCGCTTTCGACAAGCGCCTGAACAGTGCGATTTCGCGCCTGGGTGTGCCGAGCCGCAATGAGGTGAAGGCGCTCAACGCCAAGGTCGACACGCTGACCAAACAGATCGAAAAACTCACCGGTCTGAAAGCTCAGCCTGTGGCGGCAAAAACCGCTGCGGCGAAACCTGCCACTAAAACTGCAGCGGCCAAACCTACGGCGAAAACCGCAGCCAAGCCACTGACCAAAGCAGCGGCAAAACCTGCTGCAAAAGCTGCGGCCAAAACGGCAGCCGCCAAGCCTGCGGCCAAAGCGGCAGCCAAACCGGTTGCCGCCAAGGCCGCTGCGAAACCGGCAACCAAAGCAGCAGCAAAACCTGCGACTAAAACTGCAGCGAAACCAGCGGCCAAGCCAGCAGCGAAAACTGCTGCGGCCAAACCCGCTGCGAAGCCTGCGGCCAAACCGGCTGCGGCGAAAAAGCCTGCAGTGAAAAAACCGGCTGCGCCGAAAGCCGCTGCGCCGAAACCGGCCGCCGCACCATCGACTGCTCCAACAGCTCCGGCCAACGCGGCAAACTCCGCTGCGGCGCCTACGGCAGCCGCTACTCCGACTGCAGCATCGACACCGTCGACGCCATCCAGTCAGTCCTGATTTCAGGGCAAATCAAAAACGCCCGGCCTGTGAAGGTCGGGCGTTTTTGTTTGTGCATTCCAAGCGGCCCCTCACCCCAGCCCTCTCCCCAAGGAGAGGGAGCCGACCGAGGTCTCCTGCGTCATACGTCGACCTGAACAAATCGAGTCGATTATCGATTCAAAGAAGCTCGCTCAGGTCGGCGTAGCTAGCGAACATCCCCCAATCAGTCCCCTCTCCCTCCGGGAGAGGGTTAGGGTGAGGGGCTTTTCGGGTCAGTCGTGATCCTCAAGGTATTGCAGCGCCATCCGCTCTGTCGCCACCTTCACTGGCGGCAGCAAATGCGGCGCCACCAGCATCATGATCTGATAAACCACCAACCTGACCTCTCCCTCACGATCAATAATCCGCTGGTAATCCAGCGAGAACAGCAGCGTCATGGTCACCTGCTCGACCAGTTGCCCCAGCGCCTGGGTATCGCTGACCAGTTGCCCCGAAGCCTTCAAGCGCGCCAGCAACGACGCTAGCGTCCGCTTCAGCGCATTGAGCAGATTGCGAATCCCCTTGGCCAGCTTCGGCAGGCGCCCGGCGAGGTTCGACAGGTCCTGGAACAGGAACCGGTATTGCGCCAATCGCTCGACGATCAAATGCAGAAACAGCCAGTAATCCTCCGGTGCAAGCTCCACGTCCGGCGGCGGGTCGAGTAGGGGTGCGAGTTCGTGCTGGAAGCGTTCGAACAGACCGAGAATCAGCGGTTCCTTGCCGTGGAAGTGGTAGTAGAGATTGCCCGGGCTGATCCCCATTTCGTTGGCCACCTCCATGGTGGAAACGTTCGGCTCACCCTTTTCGTTGAACAGTTGCAGTGCACATTCGAGAATCCGGTCGCGGGTTTTCATCCAGTCTTCTTAGAAAATTTCGGTTGAGCGTCAGCGCACATGCACATAGGTGCCGGGTGCCGCTTCCATCGGTGGATAGTTCGGGTTACCCAGTGTTGTGCGGGTCTCGTTAAGGGCGCCGGAGCGCTGCTCGACCCATTCCAGCCACTGCGGCCACCAGCTGCCGTCGACGTGTCTGGCATCGTAGTACCAGGCGCGCGGGTCACTGCTCAGTTTGGCGTTTTCGACGTAGGCAGCTTTCGGGTTGCTCGGCGGGTTGAGGATGCTCTGCACGTGGCCGCTGTTGGACAGCACGAAACGTCGTTCGCCACCGAGCAGCAGGGTCGAGCGATACACCGCGTCCCATGGCGTGATGTGGTCGTTCATGCCGGCGACGCTGAAGCTGTCGACATTGACCTTCTGCAGATCGATCGGCGTACCGCACACTTCTAGACCGCCTGCGTGGATCAGCGGGTTGTGCTTGAAGAAGTCCAGCAGATCGCCGTGCAGCGCCGCCGGCAGGCGGGTGTTGTCATTGTTCCAGTAGAGAATGTCGAAAGCGGGCGGCTCCTTGCCCAGCAAGTAGTTGTTGACGAAATAGCTCCAGATCAAATCGTTGGGGCGCATCCAGGCGAAGACTTTGGCCATGTCGCGACCCTCGAGCACGCCTCGCTGATACGAGCGACGCTTGGCCGCTTCCAGTGTTTGCTCGTCGGCGAACAGCGTGGCCGGGGTTTCGATCTGGCTGTCGAGCAGACTGACCAGATACGTCGCGCTGGCGACCCGGCGCAGTTGCCGTTTGGCCTGCAAATGCCCTTGCAGGGCGGCGATGGTCAGGCCGCCGGCGCAGGCTCCCATCAGGTTCATTTCGCGGGCGCCGGTAATCGCCCGGCAGATGTTCATCGCTTCTTCGACCGCTTCGACGTAACTCGACAGGCCCCACTCGCGATGGCGCACATCAGGATTGCGCCAACTGATCATGAAGGTTTGCAGGCTGTTTTTCAGGGCGTACTGGACGAAGCTGTTCTGCGGGCTCAGATCGAAGATGTAGTACTTGTTGATTTGCGGCGGCACCACCAGCAAGGGCTTGGCGTACTGCTTTTCGCTCATCGATTTGTACTGGATCAGCTCGAACATTTCATTGCGAAACACCACAGCCCCAGTGGTGGTCGCCACGGTTTTGCCGACCTCGAAGGCCTGCCTGGTCACTTGCCGTGGCAGGCCGTCGTTATGCAACAGATCATCGAACAGATGGCTCAGGCCACGCACCAGACTCTGCCCGCCGGAATTGAACAACTCCTTGACCGCCAGCGGGTTGAGCAGAGTGTTGGACGGCGCTACGGCGTCATTGAGCAGGGTGAAAGCGAAGTGCGCACGGGCACGATCTTCAGGGCTCATGTCGCCTTCATCGATCCAGCTCTTGACCTGTTTCTGCCAGGCCAGATAAGCCTGCAGGCTGCGTCGGTAGAACGGGTTGAGGCTCCACGCCGGATCGGCGAAGCGGCTGTCTTGCGGATTGGTCGGGTGCAGGGTTTCGCCGAGCAGTACGCGGCCCAGCTGTCCGCCAAGCTTCAGCGCATGCTTTGCGCTGTGCAACGGATTGCGCAAGCCGTGGGCGGCGACGCTGCGCAGGGTCGACAGCCGATCCCTGCCGCGCAGACCGGCGATCGCACTCTGGGCGTTGATAAACACGGCGGGGCTGGGCACCACGCCCGTCGCTGGTTTTTCGCGCATGACTCAACACTCCTTCGTCTTCAGGGCAAAAACACACTCACCGAACCAGAACACCATAGACGCTGTTACCGGTTGCTGCCTGCGCGGCGTCCTGCCGCGCGCTTGATTTGAAAAGTGCTGCATAAAGCAGGCCGCCGCGATCAGCCGCCGAGCGGCGTCGGATGCGGGTGCATGACTGCGCGCAGACGCTCCTCTTCGAGAAACTTCATGATGATCGGCGCCACCGCTTCGGCGCGGGTAATCAGGAACAGATGGCCGTCATCGATGATGTGCAGCTGCGCGTTGGGAATGCGCCAGGCGAGCATGCGCATGTTGATCAGCGGAATCAGCGGATCGTCATCGCCGGCCAGCACCAGCGTCGGCTGATGGATCTTGTGCAGCCAGTGGATGCTGGTCCAGCCGAGGCCGGCGAACAGCTGCCAGTAGTAACCGAGCTTGCCCGCCGAGCGCACTTTCGCCGCATGGCTGGCGGCCAGCGTCGGATCGCGGCGGAACGAGCCGCCGTAGATCATCGGCGCGATGCGAATCACATGGGATGGCTGAATGTAGCGGCGCGGGCTGGCCATCATCCACAGCACTTTCGGCTTGCCCGGGACCATCACCGCACCGGCCGCGGTCGCCGCCAGTACCAGTTTCTTGCAGCGCTCGGGGTAGTCGTAGGCAAACTGCTGCGCCAGGGCGCCGCCCCACGACACGCCGATCACATTGACCTGACCGTAGTCGAGATAGTCGAGCATCCGCGCCGTCAGTTTGGCCAGGCCGGGGAAGCGATACGGTCGGTTCGGCGTCGACGACCCACCGACCCCGGGCACGTCGAAGGCGATCACTTCCAGATCCGGGTCGAGCGCTGCGACAAACGGAAACACCAGCTCCAGGTTGGCGCCGATGCCGTTGAAAATCAGCAGAGGCGTCAAATGAGGCTTGCCGGGACGCACCGCCGTGCGGAGGGTCTGGCCATCCAGATCGACGGTGCGGAATATGAACGGTTGCGGCATGGGTCAAACCCTTCGGGTCAGTTGGGAGCAGCTGCAAGCCGCAAGCTTCAAGCAGAACCCGCTCAGCTTGTCGCTCGCAGCTTGAAACTTGCCGCTATCTCTCATGTACGTAAGTGCCCGGCGAAGCCTCGCCTGCCGGGTACGCTTTGTTGCCCAGTTTCGCCGGGGCCTTTTTCAGGTTGCCCGAGCGTTCGGCCAGCCATGCCTGCCAGTACAGCCACCAGGAATCGGTGTGCTTGGTCGAGTTTTCCTGCCAGTCATCGGCGGTCGGCGCCATCTCTTCGCTGGTCATGTAACGCGATTTCGGATTGCCCGGCGGGTTGAGGATGCTCTGGATATGGCCGCTGCTCGACAGCACGAATTCGACTTTGCCGCCGAACAGCTGCGCCGACTTGTAGCAGGACTTCCACGGCGTGATGTGATCGTTGGTGCCGGCCAGCGAGAAGATGTCGGCAGTCACCTGCTTGAGGTCGATCGGCGTGCCGCACACTTCCAGTGCATTGGCGCGGATCAGTGGATTGTTTTTGAACATCTCGATCAGGTCGCCGTGGAACGCAGCGGGCAGGCGGGTGGTGTCGTTGTTCCAGAACAGGATGTCGAACACCGGCGGCTCGTTGCCGAGCAGGTAGTTGTTGACCCAGTAGTTCCAGATCAGATCGTTGGGGCGCATCCAGGCGAAGACCTTGGCCATGTCTTTGCCTTCGAGCACGCCGGCCTGGTAGGAGTGGCGCTTGGCGGTCTCCAGGGTCTGCTCATCGACGAACAGGGCGACGTCGCTGTCCAGGGTGGTGTCGAGCACGCTGACCAGCAGGGTGAGGGCGTTGACCTTGTTCTCGCCGAGCGCGGCGTAGTGGCCGAGCAGGGCGGTGCAGGTGATGCCGCCGGAGCAGGCGCCGAGCATGTTGACGTCTTTGCTGCCGGTGATCGCGGTGACCACATCGACGGCTTCTTTCAGCGCTTCGATGTAGGTCGACAGGCCCCACTCGCGCTGGGCCTTGGTCGGGTTGCGCCAGCTGATGATGAAGGTCGGCACGTTGTTGCGCAGGCAGAAGCGCGCCAGGCTCTTGTCCGGGCTCAAGTCGAAAACGTAGAACTTGTTGATCTGCGGCGGCACTACCAGCAGCGGGCGCTCGTGGACCTGCTCGGTGATCGGCCGGTACTGGATCAGCTCCAGCACATCATTGCGGAACACCACCGCGCCTTCGGTGACGCCGAGGCTCTTGCCCACCTCGAACGCGCCCATGTTGACCTGGCTCGGCATGCCGCCGTTGTGCACCAGATCCTTGGCCAGATGCGAGAGGCCATCGAGCAGGCTTTTGCCGCCGGTTTCGAAGAAGCGTTTGACCGCCGCCGGATTGGCCGCCGTATTGGTCGGCGCCATGGCTTCGGTCATCAGGTTGATGACGAAATGCCCGCGAGCGATGTCTTTGGCGGACAGGCTGCTGTCATCAATCCAGGCATGCAGTTCCTTGCGCCAGGCCAGGTAGGTTTGCAGATAACGTTTGTATAGCGGGTTCTGGCTCCACGCCGGGTCGGCGAAACGGCGGTCGTCACCGGCCGGTTGCAGCGCGGATTTGCCCAGCAGCACGTTTTTCAGTTCGAGGCCGAAATGGGTCACGTGCCTGACGCTGTGAATCGGTTGTCTGATGGCCTGTTTCAGCACCATTCGAGCAGAGGCCAGCAGATCCTTTCCGCGCAGCCCGACGACGGGGTTAAGCCCCAGAGTGTTTTCCGAGGCTTGGTACTTCAGGTCATCGTTATTCTTGTCACTCATCTACGACGCTCCATTGTCCTGAGACGAGTACCCGGTTTCACGCTGTCGCTTCCACAGCCAATGCCGGGTACTACTGCTCGGGTGACCGTTGATTCTGCATAGCTGCTTTACAGTCGTAGAGCACTGCAGGGAACTTGCCAGCTCCATTGGTTACCCGAGTTTAATTTTTTTCGCAAGCGGCCGATCCGGGGCCGTATGCGCGGAGCATTCAAACAGATGAAGTTAGAAAATGCCCTCTAAAGAGCAAGAGCCACGGCCTAGAGCATCAGCTTGACGAACGACTCGTTCGGATCGCGGGATTTTCCGGCAGCGCGCAGCTCGGCAAGATAATCGTCCCAGAGTTCGTTCTGGCGCTTGCCGAGTTCGTAGAGGTATTCCCAAGTGAACAGGCCGCTGTCGTGACCGTCGTCGAAGGTCAGTTTCAGTGCATAGTTGCCAGCCGGTTCCAGCTTGCTCAGACCCACGTTGAGCTTGCCGAATTGCAGGATCGGTTTGCCGTGGCCCTGGACCTCGGCGGAGGGAGAGTGCACACGCAGAAACTCGGCGGGCAGGGTGAATTCCTCGCCGGACGCGTAAGTGAGCGTCAGGGTTTTCGAGGCTTTGTGCAGTTTGATGTCGGTGGGAATCATGAAAAACAGCCTTTAGCTGCAAGCTACAAGTTGCAAGCTTAACTCAGCTTGCCGCTTGTAGCTTGTAGCTTGCCGCTCTACAGAATGTAGCGGGACAGATCTTCGTTCTGCGCCAATTCGCCGAGGTGGCTGTTGACGTAGTCGGCGTCGATCAGAATCGCCTTGTCATCATGGGCGCTGGCGAGGTCGCCGGCGCTGAACGACACCTCTTCGAGCAGGCGCTCGAGCAGGGTGTGCAGGCGACGGGCACCGATGTTCTCGGTTTTCTCGTTGACCTGCCAAGCGATCTCCGCCAGACGCTTGATGCCCTCGGGCTGGAACTGGATGTTCAGGCCTTCGGTCTTCAGCAGCGCGCAGTATTGCTCGGTGAGCGAGGCGTGCGGTTCGCTGAGGATGCGTTCGAAGTCTTCCGGGCTCAGCGCCTTTAGCTCGACGCGGATCGGCAGACGGCCTTGCAGCTCCGGCACCAGATCGCTTGGCTTGCTCAGGTGGAACGCACCGGAGGCGATGAACAGGATGTGGTCAGTCTTGACCATGCCCAGCTTGGTGTTGACGGTGCAGCCCTCGATCAGCGGCAGCAGGTCGCGCTGTACGCCTTCGCGGGAAACATCGGCGCCGCCGACATTGCCGCGCTTGGCGACCTTGTCGATTTCGTCGATGAAGACGATACCGTGCTGCTCGACCGCTTCCAGCGCCTTGGCCTTCAGTTCTTCTTCGTTGACCAGACGCCCGGCTTCTTCATCGCGCACCAGTTTCAGCGCTTCCTTGACCTTCAGCTTGCGCGACTTCTTCTTGCCCTTGCCCATGTTGGCAAACAGCGATTGCAGCTGGTTGGTCATCTCTTCCATGCCTGGCGGCGTGGCGATTTCGATGCCGGAGACTTCGGCGACTTCGATCTCGATTTCCTTGTCGTCCAGCTGGCCTTCGCGCAGGCGCTTGCGGAACAGCTGACGCGTGTTGGAATCGGAGCTCGGCGCTTCTTCGTTGCTGAAGCCCATGCGTGCCGGCGGCAGCAACGCGTCGAGGATGCGATCCTCGGCGGCGTCTTCGGCGCGGTGGCGTACGCGAGTCATTTCCTGTTCGCGGAGCATCTTGATCGCGGCATCGGCCAGATCACGGATGATCGACTCGACGTCGCGGCCGACGTAGCCGACCTCGGTGAATTTGGTCGCTTCGACCTTGATGAACGGCGCGTTGGCCAGTTTCGCCAGGCGACGGGCGATCTCGGTTTTACCGACACCGGTCGGGCCGATCATCAGGATGTTCTTCGGGGTCACCTCAACGCGCAGCTCTTCAGGCAGCTGCATGCGGCGCCAGCGGTTGCGCAGGGCAATCGCGACGGCGCGCTTGGCATCGTCCTGGCCGATGATATGGCGGTTGAGTTCGTGGACGATTTCGCGGGGAGTCATGGACATAGTAATTGACGGTCCTCAAGCAGAAACAAGCCGTGGCACATGGGCCGCAACAGGCTTATTCAGCGAGATCCTGCTCCTCAATGGTCTGGGTGTGGTTGGTGAATACGCAGATGTCGCCAGCGATGCCGAGAGCGGTTTCGACGATCTCGCGCGCCGACAGGTCGGTCTTTTTCAGCAGGGCACTGGCGGCGGCTTGCGCGTAGGCGCCGCCGGAACCCATGGCGATCAGGCCATCTTCGGGTTCGACCACGTCACCGTTGCCGGTGATGATCAGCGAGGCATCCTTGTTGGCAACCGCGAGCATCGCTTCGAGGCGGCTCAGGGAGCGGTCGGTGCGCCATTCCTTGGCGAGTTCGACGGCGGCGCGGATCAGGTGACCCTGATGTTTTTCGAGCTGGCCTTCGAAACGTTCGAACAGGGTGAAGGCGTCGGCGGTGGCACCGGCGAAACCGGCGATGACCTGGCCGTGGTACAGGCGACGGACCTTTTTGGCGTTGCCTTTCATCACGGTGTTGCCGAGAGAAACCTGGCCGTCGCCGCCCATGACGACTTTGCCGTGGCGGCGGACTGAAACGATGGTGGTCAAGGGAAGAGTCTCCACGCAGCGGGGCGAAAATGCCTTATGCCCATTCATATGGGGGTGCTGGAGGGGATTTCAACCGGTAGGGGCGATGGGAGACGAATGGTGTGTGTGATGACTGTGGCGAGGGGATTTATCCCCGTTCGGCTGCGAAGCAGTCGCGAAACCATCATTTGCGGTATGCCTGCTGCACCGCAATGGCTGGTTTCAGGGCTGCTCCGCAGCCAAACGGGGATAAATCCCCTCGCCACAAAGTTTGAAGGTCACCTGCAAGTTGCAGCTGACCTCTGAGAGCCTTAGCGGCTCTGGCGTTGTTGTAACAACAGGTTGCTGAAGCCCGCACCAGCCAGTTGTTTCTGCGCCGTGGTCAGTTGTTCACGGTTGCTGAACGGGCCGACCAAGACGCGGTACCAGGTTTCATCCTTGACCGTGCCGGACTCCACCGCGACGGCTTGGCCGAGCAGAATGATCTGCGCACGCACCTTGTCAGCATCGGTTTCCTTGCGGAACGAACCGGCCTGGAGGAAGAACTTGGTCACTGGCGCGGCCTTGCTCACGGGTGGCGCTGGCGGCGGCGTGATCCCGGCAAGAGCCGCTTGAGCCCGTGCGGTGTCGATCTTCGCCGCTTCGGCCGGGGTTACCGGCGTGGTCGGGATGGCCGGCACTTGCGGCGTCGGCAGGGTCTTCTCCGGTACCGCGTCCGGCGGCACGATCACTTCCGATTCCGGCAGCAGGGTGTAGAAGTCGTACTTCGGCTTCACCGGTTGCGTCGGGCTCGGCGGGGTCTTGTTGGCCTCGGCGATCTTCGACGCTTTCTGCTGCTGTTCGACTTTCTCGCGCTTGACCGTGTCGCTGCCCTTGCCCGGTTCCAGTTTCATCAGAAACACGATGAACGCGCCGACGGTCAGGCCGATGGCCATCCACAGCCAGCCCGGAATCGGTTGTTTCGCCGGGGCCTGATAGCGACTGGCGCCGCGTTTGGGTGCAGGTTTTTTCTTGGCAGCCAACTTACATACGCTCCAGAGTTTCCAGACCCAACAGCTCCAGGCCTTGCTTGAGGGTGCGACCGGTCAGTGCGGCCAGACGCAGACGGCTCTGCATCTGCGCCGGGGTGTCGGCGGCGAGGATCGGGCAGTTCTCGTAGAAGCTGGAGAACAGGCCGGCGACGTCGTACAGGTAGGTGCAGAGAATGTGCGGCGTGCCTTTTTCAGCGACGTTGTTCAACACTTCGCCGAACTGCGCCAGCTTCGCCGCCAGCTCCTGCTCGTGCGCCGCTTCGAGGACGATCTGGCCGTCGACTTCGCTGAAGTCCTTGCCCAGTTTGCGGAACACACCGGCCACGCGGGTGTAGGCGTAAAGCAGGTATGGCGCGGTGTTGCCCTCGAAGTTGAGCATCAGGTCGAAGTTGAAGCTGTAGTCGCTGGTGCGATGCTTGGACAGGTCGGCGTATTTCACCGCGCCGATGCCGACGACCTTGGCGATGTTGCGCAACTCGTCTTCGGCCAGAGTCGGGTTCTTCTCTTTCACCAGGTTGTAGGCACGTTCCTGGGCTTCGGTCAGCAGGTCGATCAGCTTCACGGTGCCGCCATCACGGGTCTTGAACGGACGGCCATCGGCGCCGTTCATGGTACCGAAACCCATGTGTTCCATTTCCATCGGATGGGTGACGAAACCGGCCTTGCGCGCCACCGCGAAGACCTGCTGGAAGTGCAGGGCCTGGCGCTGGTCGACGAAATACAACGCGCGATCAGCCTTAAGCTTGCCGCTGCGGTAGCGCACGGCCGCCAGGTCAGTGGTGGCGTACAGGTAACCGCCATCGGCCTTGACGATGATCACCGGCAGCGGATCGCCATCGGCGTTCTTGAACTCGTCGAGGAACACGCACTGGGCGCCGTTGCTCTCGACCAGCATGCCGGCAGCCTTGAGGTCGTTGACCACATTGATCAGGTCATCGTTATAGGCACTTTCGCCCATGACGTCGGCCATGGTCAGTTTGACGTTGAGCAGTTCGTAGATCTTCTGGCAGTGCGACAGCGAGATGTCCTTGAACTTGGTCCACAGCGCCAGGCATTCGGCATCGCCAGCCTGCAACTTGACCACCAGGCCACGGGCGCGGTCGGCGAATTCTTCGGACTCGTCGAAACGCTGCTTGGCCGCACGGTAGAAGTTTTCCAGGTCGGACAGCTCGTCGCTGGTGATCGGGTTTTCCTGCAGATAAGCCATCAGCATGCCGAACTGAGTGCCCCAGTCGCCGACGTGATTCTGGCGGATCACCTCGTCGCCGAGGAACTCAAGCACCCGGGCCACGCCGTCGCCGATGATGGTCGAGCGCAAGTGGCCGACGTGCATCTCTTTGGCCAGGTTCGGCGCCGACAGATCGACCACGGTGCGCTGCGCCGGGCCGGCCTTGCGCACGCCGACACGGGCGTCGGCCAGCGCGGCGTCGAGGCGCGAGGCCAGGGCCTGGGTGTTCTGGAAGAAATTGATGAAGCCCGGGCCGGCGATTTCGGCCTTGGTGACGTTCTCGTCAGCGGGCAGGGCGGCGATGATTTTCTCCGCCAGATCGCGCGGCTTCATGCCGGCAGGCTTGGCCAGCATCATGGCGATGTTGCTGGCGAAGTCGCCGTGGGTCTTGTCGCGGGCGTTCTCCACCTGGATCGCCGGCGTCAGGCCTTCAGGCAACACACCTTCGTTGACGAGTTGGGTGAGGGCTTGCTGGATCAGCTGGCGAATGGTGTCTTTCATGGTCTTCTCTTTCGACCGCAAGCGCGGCGGGCGCATCGATGCGCGGGTGGAAAAACTGGGCATTATCCGTTGCGAAGACGGGCTTGCCAACCTTAGCAGGCAGGATGTGGATATGTGGTGACAAAAAGTCCGCTTTCGCGAGCAGGCTCGCTCCCACAAGGTTTTGCGCAGGACCCACAAGGTATGTACGGCGCTGATCCACTGTGGGAGCGAGCCTGCTCGCGAAAGCGATCTTCAGCTCAATACAGATCCACCGGATCAACATCCAGCGACCAGCGCACTGCCCGCCCACTCGGCATCTGCTCCAGCATCAGCATCCAGCTGGCCAGCAAGCGGTGCAACGGCGCCCGCGCGGTCGCCTGCAACAACAGTTGCGCGCGATAACGCCCGGCACGGCGCTCCATCGGTGCCGGCACCGGCCCGAGCAGCTCGATGCCGCTCAGATTCAATTCGGCCAGCAGGCGTTCGGCCTCGCTGCACGCTTCATCGAGAAAGCCTTCCGCCTGCCCTGGCTTGTGCGCTTCGGCACGCAACAGTGCCAGATGGGCGAACGGCGGCAATCCGGCGGCGCGGCGTTCGCTCAGGGCTTGTTCGGCGAAGGCGAAATAACCCTGCTCGGTCAGTTGCACCAATAAAGGGTGGTCGGCCAAATGCGTCTGGATGATCACCTTGCCCGGCTCCTCCGCCCGGCCGGCGCGCCCGGCGACCTGGACGATCAACTGCGCCATGCGCTCGCTGGCGCGGAAGTCGCCGGAGAACAGGCCGCCGTCGGCATCCAGAATCGACACCAGCGTCACCCGTGGGAAGTGGTGCCCTTTGGCCAACATCTGCGTGCCGACCAGAATGCACGGCTGACCCTTTTGAATCGTCGCAAACAGCTGATTCATCGCGTCCTTGCGCGATGTACTGTCGCGATCGACGCGCAGTACCGGGTAATCCGGAAACAGAATCGCCAAGCGTTCTTCGGCGCGTTCGGTGCCGGCACCGACCGGGCGCAGATCGACCTTGCTGCATTTCGGGCATTGGCGCGGTGTGCGCTCAACGTTGCCGCAGTGGTGACAGCGCAACTCGCCGTAACGCTGGTGCACGGTCATGCGCGCATCGCAGCGCGAGCACTCGGACATCCAGCCGCAATCGTGGCAGAGCAGGGTCGGGGCAAAGCCGCGCCGGTTGAGGAACACCAGCACCTGCTGGCCGTTGGCGAGGGTCTGGCCGATGGCTTGCTGCATCGGTCCGGAAATACCGCTGTCGAGCGGACGGCTTTTCACGTCCAGACGCAGGAAGCGCGGTTGCTTGGCGCCGCCAGCGCGTTCGTTCAGGCGTAACAGGCCGTAGCGCCCCGTGTAAGCGTTGTGCAGGCTCTCCAGCGACGGCGTGGCGGAGCCGAGCACGATCGGGATGTTTTCCTGCCGCGCGCGTACCAGCGCCAGATCGCGAGCGTGGTAGCGCAGGCCTTCCTGCTGTTTATAGGAGCCGTCGTGTTCTTCATCGATGATGATCAGCCCGGGATTTTTCATCGGCGTGAACAGCGCCGAACGGGTGCCGATAATAATGTCGGCCTCGCCATCACGGGCGGCGAGCCAGGCTTCCAGGCGTTCGCGATCATTTACCGCCGAGTGCAGCAGGGCGATGCGCGCATTGAAGCGCTGTTCGAAACGCGCCAGGGTCTGCGGGCCGAGGTTGATTTCCGGGATCAGCACCAGTGCCTGTTTGCCGGCTTCGAGGGTCTCGCGTATCAGCTGCAGATAGACTTCGGTCTTGCCGCTGCCGGTGACGCCGGCCAGGAGAAAAGCGTGGTAACTGTCGAAGCCGGCGCGAATCGCTTCATACGCCGCGCGCTGTTCGCTGTTGAGCGGCAGCTCCGGTTGCGCCAGCCAATGTTCATGGCGAACGCCGGGGGCGTGGCGGCGGATTTCGACCTGCACCAGTCCCTTGGCCAGCAGCAGATCGAGGCTGTCCTTGCTCAGCATCAGTTTGCTCAACAACTGATGGGCGACGCCGTGAGGATGCTGGGCCAGCGTGGTCAGCGCCTCGCGCTGGCGTGGCGCACGGGCCACTCGCGGGTCGTCAACGCTGGCGCCGGGGGCAATCGACCAGAAGCGTTCCTGCCGGGCCTCGGCCAGCTCGCCCTGACGCAGCAGCACCGGCAAGGCCCAGTTCAAGGTGTCGCCGAGGCTGTGCTGGTAATACTGCGCGGTCCACAGGCACAGCTTGAACAGCGCTGGCGGCAGTGGCGAAGTCGTGTCGAGCAGGGCCAGCGCCGGCTTGAGTTTTTCTGCCGGCACTTCGCTGGTGTCGGTGACCTCAACCAGAATCCCGATCATCTCGCGCCGACCGAACGGCACCCGCAGGCGCATGCCCGGCTGCAATTGCTCGCGCCGCACCCCGGCCGGCGCCCGGTAATCAAACACCCGGCGCAGAGGCGAAGGCAGGGCAAGGCGCAGAATGGCGTCGGGCACGCGGGAGGATCTCTATAAACGCAAAAGAAGGGTTGAACGCAGATCAATTCTGGGAGCGAGCTTGCTCGCGAAGGCGGTGTATCAGACGCTTGGACATTGACTGACACAACGCATTCGCGAGCAAGCTCGCTCCCACAGGGGAATGCGTTCAAGGTCGGGAGCCTAGCAGACGGTCGGTCTCGGTGACAGCTTGCGCGATTGAAAAGGTCTGGTAGAATCCGCGGCCTAATTACGTGCGGTATTCAACAATAGTGTTGGGTGGCGGCACGCTAGCCTGAGGAAGACACCATGAAAGCCGAAATCCATCCGAACTACCCGGAAATCGCTGTTACCTGCAGCTGCGGTAACAAGTTCGAAACTCGTTCGACCTACGGCAAAGCCCTGGCGATCGACGTTTGCAACGAATGCCACCCGTTCTACACCGGTAAGCAGAAGACTCTGGACACCGGCGGCCGTGTGCAGAAGTTCGCAGACCGTTTCGCTACTTTCGGCGTCGGCAAAAAAGCCTGAGGCTGATCATTTTGGAAGGTCGCTTCGACTTCTCCAGACTGATGAAAAAGGCGTCCCTTGCGGGCGCCTTTTTTGTGTCTGCGATTTGGCTGTCCGCCGCCCAGGCGTTCTGCCCGGCACCCGCAGGGCTGACCAGCGTCAGTGTGCAGCGGGTGGTCGATGGCGACACCCTGCGCCTGAGCGACGGGCGCAATGTGCGCATGATCGGTCTCAATACGCCGGAGCTGGGCAAGCAAGCGAAAGACCATTACGGCCGTACGCTGGCGCATGTTTACAGCGTCAGCGGAGTCAATCTCGAAGCGCAGATGCTTGCTGATGGTCTTGGTTTTCACGTTGCGGTGGCGCCGAACGTCGATCTGGTCGCCTGCCAACAGGCCGCCGAACGCAGCGCGCGACGAGCCGGGCTTGGTCTCTGGCGGCAATCGCCGGTCCAGAAAGCGCAGCAGATCCAGCGTTCGGGCTTTGCCGTAGTCAGCGGTAGGGTGAGCAAGGTGCAGCGCAATCGCGGCGGAATCTGGATCGAGTTGCAGGACAGGCTTGTATTGCGGGTTGCACCCAATCTGCTCGGACGATTTGACAGTGCTGATCTGGAAGCGCTGAAAGGCAGGCAGATCGAGGCCCGTGGCTGGGTGGTTGACCGATCCCGGCGCGGTGGTCTGCAAAAAGGTCAGGCGCTCTGGTTGCTGCCGTTGACCGATCCTTCGATGCTGCACGTACCGCGCTGAAGAGAAATTGTAGACATTTTCACAGCTGATTGTGAACAGTCCAGCCCTTGTGCGCCGTGGCTCTTGGCCCAAAGTCGTAGGGCAGGGCGCTTGACAGCGGTGACTGCCCAGTCTTGTGGGGACTTTGCGAGGCGCGTATCCTCGCTGACCAGTCTGTCCAACAGTAAAAAAGCGGAATGCCAAAATGTCTGATCTGAAAACTGCCGCTCTCGAATACCACGCCAATCCTCGTCCGGGGAAGCTGAGTGTCGAGCTCACCAAGGCCACTGCTACCGCCCGCGACCTGTCGCTGGCCTACAGCCCCGGCGTAGCTGAACCAGTGCGCGAGATCGCTCGCGATCCTGAACTGGCCTACAAATACACCGGCAAGGGCAACCTGGTGGCAGTCATTTCCGACGGCACCGCGATTCTCGGCCTGGGCAACCTCGGCCCACTGGCTTCCAAGCCTGTAATGGAAGGCAAAGGCGTGCTGTTCAAGCGTTTCGCCGGCATCGACGTATTCGACATCGAAGTCGACTCCGAAAGCCCGCAGGCCTTCATCGACACCGTCAAGCGCATCTCCATCACCTTCGGTGGCATCAACCTGGAAGACATCAAGGCGCCAGAGTGCTTTGAGATCGAACGCGCTCTGATCGAGCAGTGCGATATTCCGGTGTTCCACGATGACCAGCACGGCACCGCGATCGTGACCGCTGCGGGCATGATCAACGCCCTGGAAATCGCTGGCAAAACCCTGCCGGAAGCGAAGATTGTCTGCCTCGGCGCCGGTGCTGCCGCCATCTCCTGCATGAAACTGCTGGTGAGCATGGGCGCTCGCATCGAAAACATCTTCATGGTTGACCGTACCGGCGTGATCCACTCCGGCCGTGACGACCTGAACCAGTACAAAGCCGTGTTCGCCCACGCTACCGAGAAGCGCACCCTGGCAGACGCACTGGCAGGCGCTGACGTATTCGTCGGTCTGTCCGGTCCGAACCTGCTGAGCGCCGAAGGCCTGCTGTCGATGGCGGCCAACCCGATCGTCTTCGCCTGCTCCAACCCGGATCCGGAAATCTCCCCGGAACTGGCGCACGCCACCCGTAGCGACGTGATCATGGCTACCGGCCGTTCGGACTACCCGAACCAGGTCAACAACGTGCTGGGCTTCCCGTTCATCTTCCGTGGTGCCCTGGACGTTCGCGCCAAGCGCATCAACGAAGAAATGAAAGTCGCCGCCGCCAACGCCCTGCGCGAACTGGCCAAACTGCCTGTTCCACAGGACGTGTGCGATGCCTACGGCGGTGCTCCGCTGGAATTCGGCCGTGAGTACATCATTCCGAAACCAATGGACAAGCGCCTGATCACCCTGATCTCCGACGCCGTGGCCAAGGCTGCGATCGAGACCGGCGTGGCCACCCTGCCGTATCCGAAGAACTACCCGCTGAAAAGCGTGGATGACGTGTTCAACGGTTAAAAGCAGCCGCCCATAAAAAAACCCAGCCTGGTGCTGGGTTTTTTTATGGGCTGCAAGCTGCAAGCTGCAAGCTGCAAGCTGCAAGCTGCAAGCTGCAAGCTGCAAGCTGCAAGCTACAAGCTACAAGCTGCAAGCTGCAAGCGTGCATCGTTCGCGCTTTTGCTTGCCGCTTGTAGCTTGGCGCTTGCAGCTGCTCCCCTAGAACAGATCGATCGGCGCCTGCTCATCCGCCGGCAGCGGGCTGCCCGGTACGGCGCCGTTGCCCAGCTCGTTCACCGATGGCGGCGTGTCTTCGGCCTTGAACAGTTCGAAGTACGCACCCGGTGTGCTCGGCGTCGCGGCGCGGCCACTGACCGGGTCCACCCGCAGGCTGAGCAAGCCTTCCGGCTCAGGCTGCACATGCGGCGGCTTGTCTTTCAGCGCGGCCGACATGTAATTCATCCAGATCGGCAGCGCCACGGTGCCACCGAACTCACGGCGTCCGAGGCTTTCCGGCTGGTCGAAACCGGTCCACACGGTGGTTACGTAATCAGCGTTGTAACCGGAGAACCAGGCATCTTTCGATTCGTTGGTGGTACCGGTCTTGCCGGCGATGTCACTGCGGCCCATGGCCAGTGCACGGCGGCCGGTGCCGAGTTTGATTACGTCCTGCAGCATGCTGTTGAGGATGTAGGTGGTACGTCCATCGACAATCCGCTCGGCCACGGCCGGCGCTTGCGGCACTGCCGGATTGCCGGGCGCTTCACCGGCGACTGGTGTGGCATTGACCGTGAACGACTCGGTGGCTGGCGCAGCGATACCGTCGGTCGTCGAACCACCTTGTGGCACGGTCGGCGGGTTGGCGACGAACAGCGTGTCGCCGTTACGGCTTTCGATCCTGTCGATGATGTACGGGGTGATCTTGTAGCCGCCGTTGGCGAAAGTGCTCCAGCCGGTGGCGATTTCCATTGGTGTCAGCGTTGCGGTGCCGAGTGCCAGTGACAGGTTCGGCGGCAGGTCCTGCTTGTTGAAGCCGAAGCGAGTGATGTAGTCGATGGTCTTGCCCACGCCCATGGCCTGCAACAGGCGGATCGACACCAGGTTGCGCGACTTGTACAGCGCTTCACGCAGGCGGATCGGGCCGAGGAAAGTGTTGGTGTCGTTCTTCGGTCGCCAGACCTTGTCCAGGTACTCGTCGACGAACACGATCGGCGCATCGTTGACCAGACTGGCAGCGGTGTAGCCGTTATCCAGCGCAGCGCTGTAAACGAATGGCTTGAAGCTCGAGCCCGGCTGACGCTTGGCCTGCATGGCGCGGTTGTAGTTGCTCTGCTCGAAAGCGAAGCCACCCACCAGCGAACGGATCGCGCCGTTCTGCGGATCCAGCGACACCAGTGCGCCCTGAGCCTGGGGAATCTGGCTGAATTTCAGCGAATTGTCGGTCTGGCGCTGCACGCGGATCAGATCACCGACCTGCGCGACATCCGACGGCTGGCGCGGGTTGGCGCCCATGCTGTTGGTATTGAGGAACGGTCGCGCCCATTTCATCGTGTCCCAGGCAACGTGCTCTTCACCAGTGCGGGTCAACACTTGCAGGCCGGTTTTATCGACTTGGGTGACGATGGCAGGTTCGAGGCTGCTGATGGTGCGCTGCTTGGTCAGTTCGCTGGCCCAGGCCTCGCGGGTCTTGCCTGGCAGGCGCGACTCGGGGCCACGGTAGCCGTGGCGCTGGTCGTAAGTCATCAAGCCTTCGTGCAGTGCGGTGTTGGCCATTTCCTGCAGATTGCTTGGCACCGTGGTGGTGACACGGAAGCCTTCGGTGTAGGCCTCGCTGCCATAACGACCGACCATTTCGGCACGGGCCATTTCGGCGATGTACGGTGCGTTCACTTCCGGGGTTGGCACGTGGTAGCTGGCGTTCAGCGGCTCGTTGATCGCGGCGGTGTAGTCGGCTTCGCTGATCTTGCCCAGCTTGTACATGCGCCCGAGGATCCAGTCGCGGCGTTCTTTGCTGCGTGCCGGGTTGGCCAGCGGGTTGAAGCGCGACGGAGCTTTTGGCAGACCGGCGATCATCGCCATCTGCGCCAGGCTGATGTCACGGATCGATTTACCGTAATACACCTGCGCCGCCGCCTCGATGCCGTAGGCACGGTTGCCCAGGTAGATCTTGTTGACGTACAGCTCCAGGATCTCGTCCTTGGTCAGCTGTCGTTCGATCTGCAGGGCCAGCAGGATTTCCGTGGTTTTGCGCGAAAAGCTGCGCTCGCTGGTGAGGAAGAAGTTCTTCGCCACCTGCATGGTGATGGTGCTGCCGCCGGACTGAATGTGCCCGCTCTTGACCAGTTGCGTTGCCGCGCGCATCAGGCTGCTCGGGTCGACGCCATAGTGATTGGCAAAATTGTCGTCTTCAGCACTTAGTAACGCATTGATGAAATTGGGCGGAATGTCGGCGAAACGGATCGGCGTACGGCGCATTTCGCCAAATTCTGCGATCAACTTGTTATCGCTGCTGTAAACGCGCAGAGGAATCTGCAACTGAATGCTTCTCAGCGCCTCCACAGACGGCAAACCCGGACTAAGGTAAAGAAAGGCGCCGCTGAGACCTAAGAGCAGTCCGCAGAAAACGGCGACGATGGACCAACCGAAAAATTTCAGCAGACGAATCAAGGCTTTTGGACATCCAGGGCAAAGAATGAATTTGGCACGGGGCTGCGGTTACACACAGAGCCATCCGCGCGGGCAGTAAAAAGCGGAAAAAATCGCTGGGCATTATAAGCACTTTTCCGTCGGAGGCGTCATTGGCGCTTCTGTCAAGACGGGGGTGAAGGAACGCAATGCGTATTACAGAGTCCGTAACTCACGGAAAGTCATAGGGAATTGGTAGTGCTGGGACTCTTCAATAAAAAGACCAATGCGTTACTGGGGATCGACATCAGCTCCACGTCGGTGAAGCTGCTGGAACTGAGCCGTCAGGGCGAGCGCTACCGGGTCGAGGCCTACGCGGTGGAGCCGTTGCCGGCGAACGCTGTGGTCGAAAAGAACATCGCCGAACTCGAGGGCGTTGGCCAGGCACTGAGCCGCCTGCTGGTCAAGGCGCGTACCGGGGTCAAGAGCGTGGCGGTGGCAGTGGCGGGTTCGGCAGTGATCACCAAGGTCATCGAGATGGACGCCGGGCTGTCCGACGACGAACTGGAAAACCAGCTCAAGATCGAGGCCGACCAATACATTCCCTATCCGCTGGACGAAGTCGCCATCGACTTTGAAGTCCAGGGCGTCTCGCCGCGCAACCCGGAACGGGTCAACGTGCTGCTTGCCGCCTGTCGCAAGGAAAACGTCGAGGTGCGTGAAGCGGCGCTGGCGCTCGCCGGCCTGACCGCGCGGGTGGTGGATGTCGAGGCCTACGCGCTGGAGCGCTCGTTCGGCCTGCTGGCGACGCATCTGGCGGCCTCACAGGAGCGCCTGACAGTGGCGGTGGTCGACATTGGCGCGACCATGACCACTCTCAGCGTCCTGCACAACGGCAAGATCATCTACACCCGCGAGCAATTGTTTGGCGGGCGCCAACTCACCGAAGAGATTCAGCGCCGCTACGGCCTCACGGTCGAACAGGCGGGCCTGGCGAAAAAGCAGGGCGGGCTGCCTGACGATTACGTCAGCGAGGTCCTGCAGCCATTTCGCGAGGCGCTGGTGCAGCAAGTCTCGCGTTCGCTGCAGTTCTTCTTCGCCTCCGGCCAGTACAACGCGGTCGACCATATCCTGCTGGCGGGCGGCACCGCATCGGTCCCCGGCCTGGACCGCCTGATCGAACAGCGTCTGGACACGCCGACGCAGGTCGCCAACCCGTTCGCCGACATGGCTTTAGGCAGCAAGGTCAATGCTGGGGCGCTGGCCAGTGATGCGCCAGCCTTGATGATTGCCTGCGGGCTCGCGCTCAGGAGTTTCGACTGATGGCGCGGATCAACCTTCTCCCCTGGCGCGAGGAGCGCCGCGAAGAACGGCGCAAGCGCTTTCTGCTGGTCCTGATCGGCGTGCTGGCCGGCTCGATCGGCGCGGTGCTGATTGCTGACCAGATCATCACTGCGGCCATCGAGCGGCAAATGGCGCGCAACGATTACATCGGCAAACAGATTGCCGTGGTCGACGAACGCATCAAGCAAATCAGCGAGCTCAAGGCGCGCCGCCAGCAATTGGTCGAGCGCATGCGCATCATCCAGGACCTGCAGGGCAACCGGCAGATCAGCGGGCGAATCTTCGATCAGTTGGCACGCACGTTGCCGGACGGCGTGTATTTCACCGATGTGAAAATGGCCGGCAAGACCCTGTCCATCAGTGGCGCGGCGGAGTCGAACAACCGGGTCTCCGAGCTGATGCGCAATCTCGACGCGTCCGACTGGTTCGACGCGCCAAGCCTGAATGAGGTCAAGGCCACCAGCGCCGATCAGGTCGAACAGGCCAACGTCTTCCAGCTGACCGTTCGTCAGACCCAGCCCAAGGTTGTGGAGGACGAGCAATGAAAGCCTCCGAGTGGCTGCAGGGCCTGCGCAACATCGATTTCAACGACCTCGACACCAGCAACATCGGCTCCTGGCCACCGGCAGTGAAAACCCTGTGCGGTGCGCTGGTGATGGTGTTGATCCTCGCGCTTGGCTATTACTTCTTTATCAGCGATATGGAAAATCAGCTCGACCTCAAGCGCGAAGAGGAAACCACCCTCAAGGAACAATTCGCCAGCAAGGCGCGGCTGTCGGCGAACCTTGAGCTCTATACCCAGCAAATGAAGGAAATGGAAAACACCTTCGGCGTGCTGCTGCGGCAATTGCCCAGCGATACCGAAGTGCCGGGCCTGCTCGAAGACATCACCCGTACTGGTCTGGGCAGCGGCCTGGAATTCGAGGAAATCAAGCTGCTGCCGGAAGTGACCCAGCCGTTCTACATCGAACTGCCGATCCAGATCACCGTGACCGGCGCCTATCACGACCTCGCCACCTTCGTCAGCGGCGTCGCCGGCCTGCCACGGATTGTGACTCTGCACGATTTCGAACTGGCGCCGGCCAATCCCGAGGGCGGGACGAAGCTGCGCATGAGTATTCTTGCCAAGACGTACCGCTATAACGACAAGGGGCTGGAGAAATGACCCCGATTCGTTACTTCGTCCTGCCCATGGTGCTGGCGTTGAGCGGCTGCGGTGGCGGCGATGACTTCAGCGACCTCGACGCGTACCTCAACGAAGTGCGCCTGCGTCCGGCGGGCAAGATTGAACCAACGCCGACATTCCGGTCTTACCCCACATTCACTTACAGCGCCGCCAACCTGCGCAGTCCGTTTTCGCGGCAGGCGCGGGTCGATCTGGCCGGGCAGAAGCACGGCTCGCGCAACGTCAAACCCGACCCTAACCGGGTCAAGCAATATCTTGAAGGATTCAATATCGAGCAGTTCGAAATGGTCGGCACGATCGCCAATGCCTCGGGCTCGTTTGCGCTGTTGCGCGGCGCAGGCGGGGTGCATCGCCTGAAGGTCGGCGACTACCTGGGCCGCAACGACGGCCGCATTGTCGCCATCAGCGCCACCCAGGTCGATGTCGTGGAGATCGTGCCCGACGGCGCCGGCGCCTGGCTGGAGCGGCCGCGCACCATTCCTTTGAAAGAGCACTCATAGTGGAAGTCGAACAATGAACAGGATTTTCTCCACCCTCGGTTTTTCGCTATGGATAGCGCTGGTGTCACCGATGGTAATGGCGGCCAGTCTGAAAGCGCTGGATGTTGCCGCGCTGCCGGGTGACCGCGTCGAACTGAAGCTGTCGTTCGACGGCCCGCCACCACAGCCCAAGGGCTACACAACCGAGTCGCCGGCGCGCATTGCACTGGATCTGCCGGGCGTGACCAGCCAGTTGGCCAGCAGGAATCTTGATCTGGGCAGCGGCAACGCGCGCACGGCCACGGTGGCCGAAGCCAAGGATCGCACGCGGCTGATTGTCAGCCTGACGCAGTTGGCGCCTTACAGCACGCGGGTCGAGGGCAATAATCTGTTTGTGGTGGTCGGTCAGGGCGCTTCCGCGACTGCGCCGCGCCCGGCTGCCGTGGCAGCGCGTGCCGCCACGGCCGCTGCGGCACCTGCCAGACCAGCCGCGCAACGAAGCAGGGCGATTCGCGGTGTCGATTTCCAGCGCGGCACCGAGGGTGAGGGCAACGTAGTCATCGACCTCTCCGATCCGACCATCGCCCCGGATATCCAGGAGCACGATGGCAAGATCATCCTCAGCTTCGCCCGCACGCAATTGCCGGAAAAACTGCGCGTGCGCCTCGACGTCAAGGACTTCGCCACGCCCGTGCAGTTCGTCAACGCAGCGCTCACCGGCGATCGCACCGTGATCACTGTCGAGCCCAGCGGCACCTTCGACTACTCCACGTTTCAGACCGATAACAAGCTCACCGTGAGCGTGCGGCCGATGAGCATCGACGACCTGCAAAAGCGCAACGCCGACCGTCAGGCCTATGTCGGCGACAAGCTCTCGCTGAATTTTCAGGACATCGACGTGCGCTCGGTGCTGCAACTGATCGCGGACTTCACCAATCTCAATCTGGTGGCGAGCGATACGGTGCAGGGCGGTATCACTTTGCGCCTGCAGAACGTGCCGTGGGATCAGGCGCTGGATCTGGTGCTGAAAACCAAGGGACTGGACAAGCGCAAGATCGGCAACGTGCTGCTGGTCGCGCCGGCCGATGAAATTGCCGCTCGCGAGCGTCAGGAACTGGAATCGCAGAAGCAGATCGCCGAGCTGGCGCCCCTGCGTCGTGAGCTGCTGCAAGTCAATTACGCCAAGGCGGCGGACATCGCCAAGCTGTTCCAGTCCGTGACCAGTGCCGAGGCCAAGGTCGACGAGCGCGGTTCGATTACCGTCGATGAGCGAACCAACAACATCATTGCCTACCAGACCCAGGATCGCCTCGACGAACTCCGGCGGATCGTCGCGCAGCTGGATATTCCGGTGCGCCAGGTGATGATCGAGGCGCGCATCGTTGAGGCCAACGTCGATTATGACAAGAGCCTGGGCGTGCGCTGGGGCGGTTCGGTGCAGAACAAGGGCAACTGGAACGCCTCAGGGGTCAATGGCTCCTCGAGCACCATCGGTACGCCGGGCAGCACCGGCACCAACTCGCCGTTCGTCGACATGGGCACGGTCAACAATACCTCGGGGATCGGCATTGCTTTCATCACCGACAACGTACTGCTGGATCTCGAACTGACGGCGATGGAAAAGACCGGCAACGGCGAAATCGTCTCGCAGCCGAAGGTGGTCACCTCGGACAAGGAAACCGCGAAGATCCTCAAAGGCACCGAGATTCCCTATCAGGAGGCCAGCTCCAGCGGCGCGACCTCGGTGTCGTTCAAGGAGGCCTCGCTGTCGCTGGAAGTCACTCCGCAGATCACCCCGGACAACCGCATCATCATGGAGGTCAAGGTCACCAAGGATGAGCCGGACTACCTGAACAAGGTGCAGGATGTGCCGCCGATCAAGAAAAACGAGGTCAACGCCAAAGTGCTGGTAAATGACGGCGAGACCATCGTAATCGGCGGTGTTTTTTCAAATACTCAAAGCAAGGTCGTAGATAAGGTGCCATTTCTTGGCGATGTGCCGTATCTTGGCCGCCTTTTCCGGCGTGATGTGGTTTCGGAGAAAAAATCCGAGCTGCTGGTATTTCTCACTCCGCGTATCATGAATAACCAGGCGATTGCTGTGAGTCGTTGATTCTGTGCGAAATTTGATACTTGTAGGACCGATGGGTGCTGGCAAAAGCACCATCGGCCGATTGCTGGCCAAAGAGCTGCGCCTGCCGTTCAAGGATTCCGACAAGGAAATTGAGCTGCGCACGGGTGCCAATATCCCATGGATCTTCGATAAGGAAGGCGAGCCCGGCTTTCGTGACCGTGAGCAGGCGATGATCGCCGAGCTGTGCGCGTTCGATGGTGTGGTGCTGGCGACCGGCGGCGGCGCGGTGATGCGTGATGCCAATCGCAAGGCCCTGCATGAAGGCGGGCGCGTGGTGTATCTGCACGCCTCCGTCGAGCAGCAGGTCGGCCGCACCTCCCGCGATCGCAATCGGCCGCTGCTGCGTACCGCCGATCCGGCGAAAACCCTGCGCGACCTGCTCGAGATCCGTGACCCGCTGTATCGGGAAATTGCCGATCTGGTGGTGGAAACCGACGAGCGGCCGCCACGCATGGTGGTGCTCGACATTCTCGACCGCCTCGCGCAGTTGCCGCCCCGTTAAAGCATCGTCCGAAATGCGCTATCCTCGGCGTCCTGTCAGCGTCCGCCGAGGGTGTGGCGGATGCCGGGCGAGCGGCGTCATACCGCTACAGGCCGCAGAACACCAATAATTTCAGGGCAGGATGCCTGCTTCCATCTTCACTGTGGGGACACATGCAGACACTCAAGGTCGATCTAGGCGAGCGCAGCTACCCGATTCATATTGGCGAAGGTCTGTTGGATCAGCCGGAACTGCTGGCGCCGCATATCCACGGGCGGCAGGTGGCAATCATCTCCAACGAAACCGTCGCGCCGCTCTATCTCGAACGTCTGACCCGCAGCCTTGCGCAGTTCTCGGTGATCTCGGTGGTGTTGCCTGATGGCGAAGCCTTCAAGAACTGGGAAACCCTGCAACTGATTTTCGATGGTTTGCTGACCGCCCGTCATGACCGCCGCACCACCGTGATCGCCTTGGGCGGCGGGGTGATCGGCGACATGGCCGGTTTCGCGGCCGCCTGTTATCAGCGCGGTGTCGATTTTATCCAGATTCCTACCACGCTGTTGTCGCAGGTCGATTCCTCGGTCGGCGGCAAGACCGGCATCAACCATCCGCTGGGCAAGAACATGGTCGGCGCGTTCTATCAGCCGAACGTGGTGCTGATCGATACCGCATCGCTGAAAACCCTGCCGCAGCGCGAGCTGTCGGCGGGCCTGGCGGAAGTCATCAAGTACGGCCTGATCTGCGACGAACCATTCCTGACCTGGCTGGAAAAAAACGTCGACGCCCTGCGCGCGCTGGACCAGGCCGCGCTGACCTATGCGATCGAGCGTTCCTGCGCGGCCAAGGCTGCGGTGGTCGGCGCCGATGAAAAGGAAACCGGCGTACGCGCCACGCTCAACCTCGGCCACACCTTCGGCCACGCCATCGAAACCCACATGGGCTATGGTGTCTGGCTGCATGGCGAGGCGGTGGCGGCGGGCACCGTGATGGCGCTGGAAATGTCCGCGCGCCTGGGCTGGATCAGCGAGCAGGAGCGTGACCGCGGCATTCGTCTGTTCCAGCGCGCCGGCTTGCCGGTCATTCCGCCTGAAGAGATGAGCGAAGCCGATTTTCTCCAACACATGGCAATTGATAAAAAAGTGATCGACGGTCGTCTGCGCCTGGTGCTGCTGCGCCGGATGGGCGAAGCGGTAGTGACCGACGATTATCCGAAAGAGGTTCTACAGGCCACGCTGGGAGCGGATTACCGCGCCCTGGCTCAGCTTAAAGGTTAAAACGATTCCGATGACTAGTTTGCATGCCGACGAGGCGTTTCTCGGCCATTTCCAGTTAAGTCACGACCCGTTCGCGCCACGGGTGCCGGGCTTCAAATTCTTCCCGGCCCAGCGCAAACCGGTGCTGGGTCAACTGCATCACCTGGCGCGTTACAGCCAGTTGCTGCTGGTGGTCACCGGCCCGCAAGGCAGCGGCAAGACCCTGCTGCGGCAGGCGCTGGTGGCCAGCACCAATAAACAATCGGTGCAGAGCGTGGTGGTTTCCGCCCGTGGCGCCGGTGATGCGGCCGGCGTGCTGCGCCAGGTGGCGCAGGCGCTGGATGTCGCTCAGGCCGAAGTCGGCGCGATTCTCGAGCAGGTGGTGCAACTGGGTCTGACCGGGCAGGAAGTCTATCTGCTGGTGGACGATGCCGAGCAGCTCGACGAGTCCGCGCTGGAAGCGTTGATGGCGCTCGGCGCCGGCACGCCGGAAGGTCGTCCGCATGTGTTCCTGTTCGGCGAGTCGTCGCTGATCGCTCAGCTCGAGGCGTTGCAGCTCGAAGAAGAGCGTTTCCATGTCATCGAATTGCAGCCGTACACCGAAGAAGAGACCCGCGAATATCTCGACCAGCGGCTGGAAGGCGCGGGCCGGGGTGTCGAACTTTTCACCGCAGATCAGATCTCTGATATTCACGAAAGCTCCGAGGGCTGGCCGGGCAACATCAACCAGGTCGCTCGCGATGCACTGATCGAAGTCATGATTGCCAGCCGCTCCGCGGTCAAGCGTCCAAGTATGGGGTTCAACATGCCGAAGAAACACGTATTGGCGATTTCCGCCGTCGTTGTGGTCGCGGTTGCCGCCGCCTGGCTGATGCCGGGTCGCAGCAAGGCACCGACCACCGGTGCTCCGGCCAATGAACAGGCGCAATTGCCATTGGGTCAGGGCGCAGCGAACGGCGCCAACCCGTCCGTCGAATTCGCCGGCAACACCCAGCCGATGCCGCTGCCATTGGTCGGCAACTCGCAGCCGGTCATGCGTGGCCCGCTGGCAGAAGCCGCCGGTGGCATCACCGAAGGCGACGACGGCGTGCCGCTGGAAGGCTCCAGCGATACGCCGCCGACCGTAACCACCTCCGCGCCGCCTGCTGGCGTTCCGGCCGGTCCCGCGCCGACACCAGTTCCGACCCCTGCCGCCAAACCGGCACCAACCCCGGCACCGACGCAGGTCGCCACGGCCAAGCCTGCTCCGGCCGCCCCGGCGCCAGCTGCGAAGCCGGCCCCGGCTCCGGCCAAGCCTGCCGACAAGCCAGTTACCGTGGCCAAGGCTGCCGGTGGCAGCTGGTACGCCGGTCAGCCGACCAGCAACTATGTCGTGCAGATCCTCGGCACCAGCTCGGAAACCGCTGCGCAGAACTTCGTCAAGGAGCAGGGCGGCGAGTACCGTTATTTCAAGAAAGTCCTCAATGGCAAGCCGCTTTACGTGATCACCTATGGCAACTTTGCCAATCGTGATGCGGCCGTTTCTGCCATCAAGGCCTTGCCAGCGAAGGTTCAGGCTGGTAAACCTTGGCCTCGCACTGTCGCCAGCGTCCAACAGGAACTGGCAACAACTCGCTGAAGATTCGGCGGCCTTACCCAGGCCGCCTCTCCCGGCACCTCAAAATCTCCATAAGTGCGCGCCGTCCCTGCGACCGCGTGCCTTGTGGTGTCTGCGTCACAGTAGTTTTTGAGTCGTTGCGGTCAGAATTTAAAAAAGTTTTGACTAGCACAGCAGATCGCTTTAAACCTTTCACAAATGCGACATGAATTTGCGACAGTTCGTCGTCAAATTTGTGAGCCTCTGTGTCGCTGTGTACAATGACCACCCTTTTGCCCCCGCTAAGCCGGCGTACGTTCGGCGCGGAACGCAAGTGGTTGAATTGAAAAGAAATTTGCCTCGAGTAGAGGCAGCCTGGTGAGAAAGTGTCTATGAAAGCAGGTCTGTACCAACCAGATGAATTCAAGGATAACTGCGGTTTCGGCCTGATAGCTCATATGCAGGGCGAGCCCAGTCATACCCTTTTGCAAACGGCCATCGAGGCCCTGACCTGCATGACCCACCGCGGTGGGATTAATGCCGACGGCAAGACCGGTGACGGTTGCGGTCTGCTGATTCAAAAACCCGACGCCTTCCTGCGAGCCATTGCCCAGGAAAGCTTCGGCGTCGAAATGCCCAAGCAATATGCCGTGGGCATGGTGTTCTTCAATCAGGATCCGGCCAAGGCCGAAGCCGCTCGCGAGAACATGAACCGCGAGATCCTCGCCGAAGGCCTGCAACTGATCGGCTGGCGCAAAGTGCCGATCGACACCAGCGTCCTCGGCCGCCTCGCCCTTGAACGCCTGCCGCAGATCGAGCAGGTCTACATCGGCGGCGAAGGCCTGAGCGATCAGGACATGGCCGTGAAGCTGTTCAGCGCCCGTCGCCGTTCGTCGGTGGCCAACGCCGCTGACACCGACCACTACATCTGCAGCTTTTCGCACAAGACCATCATCTATAAAGGCCTGATGATGCCGGCCGACCTGGCCGCGTTCTATCCAGACCTGAGTGACGAGCGCCTGCAAACCGCAATCTGCGTGTTCCACCAGCGCTTCTCTACCAACACCCTGCCGAAATGGCCGCTGGCGCAGCCGTTCCGCTTCCTCGCCCACAACGGCGAGATCAACACCATCACCGGTAACCGCAACTGGGCGCAGGCCCGGCGGACCAAGTTCACCAATGATCTGATGGATCTGGAAGAGCTCGGCCCGCTGGTCAACCGTGTTGGTTCCGACTCATCGAGCATGGACAACATGCTCGAACTGATGGTCACCGGTGGCATCGACCTGTTCCGTGGCGTGCGGATGATCATTCCGCCAGCGTGGCAGAACGTCGAAACCATGGACCCGGATCTGCGTGCGTTCTACGAGTACAACTCGATGCACATGGAGCCGTGGGACGGCCCGGCCGGCGTGGTAATGACCGACGGTCGTTACGCGGTGTGCCTGCTCGACCGTAACGGTCTGCGCCCGGCGCGCTGGGTCACCACCAAGAACGGTTTCATCACTCTCGCCTCGGAAATCGGCGTGTGGAACTACCAGCCTGAAGACGTGCTCGCCAAGGGTCGCGTCGGCCCTGGCCAGATCTTCGCTGTGGACACCGAGACCGGGCAGATCCTCGATACCGATGCGATCGACAACCGTTTGAAATCCCGTCATCCGTACAAGCAATGGCTGCGCAAGAACGCTCTGCGCATCCAGGCGACCATGGAAGACAACGACCACGGTTCGGCTTTCTACGACGTCGACCAGCTCAAGCAGTACATGAAGATGTATCAGGTCACGTTCGAAGAGCGTGATCAGGTGCTGCGCCCGCTCGGCGAGCAAGGTTACGAAGCCGTGGGCTCGATGGGCGACGACACGCCGATGGCCGTGCTGTCCCAGCGTGTACGCACGCCGTACGACTATTTCCGCCAGCAGTTCGCGCAGGTCACCAACCCGCCGATCGACCCGCTGCGTGAAGCGATCGTGATGTCGCTGGAAATCTGCCTCGGTGCCGAGCGCAACATTTTCCAGGAGTCGCCGGAACACGCCTCGCGCGTGATCCTCAGCTCGCCAGTGATCTCGCCGGCCAAGTGGCGCTCGCTGATGAACCTCGACCGTCCGGGTTTCGAACGGGCGATCATCGACCTCAACTACGACGAAAGCCTCGGCCTCGAAGCGGCGATCCGCAACGTTGCCGATCAGGCTGAAGAAGCCGTGCGCGCCGGGCGTACCCAAATCGTCCTCAGCGACCGCCATATCGCTCCGGGCAAGCTGCCGATCCACGCCTCCCTGGCGACCGGTGCCGTGCACCACCGTCTGACCGAAAAAGGCCTGCGTTGCGATTCCAACATCCTCGTTGAAACCGCGACCGCCCGTGACCCGCATCACTTCGCGGTGCTGATCGGTTTCGGCGCCTCGGCGGTCTATCCGTTCCTGGCCTACGAAGTGCTGGGCGACCTGATCCGTACCGGTGAAGTGCTGGGCGACCTCTACGAGGTGTTCAAGAACTACCGCAAGGGCATCACCAAAGGTCTGCTGAAGATCCTGTCGAAGATGGGTATCTCGACCATCGCTTCGTATCGCGGTGCGCAGCTGTTCGAGGCCATCGGTCTGTCTGAAGAAGTCTGCGAGCTGAGCTTCCGTGGTGTGCCGAGCCGCATCAAGGGCGCGCGTTTCGTCGACATCGAAGCCGAGCAGAAGGCCCTCGCCGTCGAAGCCTGGAGCCCGCGCAAGCCGATCCAGCAGGGCGGTCTGCTGAAGTTCGTCCACGGTGGCGAATATCACGCGTACAACCCGGACGTGGTCAACACCCTGCAAGCCGCTGTGCAGCAGGGCGACTACGCCAAGTTCAAGGAATACACCTCGCTGGTGGACAACCGTCCGGTGTCGATGATTCGCGACCTGTTCAAGGTCAAGACCCTCGAAACGCCGCTGGACATCAGTGAAGTCGAGCCGCTGGAGTCGGTGCTCAAGCGCTTCGACTCCGCCGGTATCTCGCTGGGCGCACTGTCGCCGGAAGCTCACGAAGCCCTGGCCGAAGCCATGAACCGCCTCGGTGCGCGTTCCAACTCCGGCGAAGGTGGTGAAGATCCGGCGCGTTACGGCACCATCAAGAGTTCGAAAATCAAGCAGGTTGCCACCGGTCGTTTTGGTGTAACTCCGGAATACCTGGTCAACGCCGAAGTGCTGCAGATCAAGGTCGCCCAGGGCGCCAAGCCTGGCGAGGGCGGGCAACTGCCGGGCGGCAAGGTCAACGGGCTGATCGCCAAGCTGCGTTACGCAGTGCCGGGCGTGACCCTGATTTCGCCACCGCCGCACCACGATATCTACTCGATCGAAGACTTGTCGCAACTGATCTTTGACCTCAAGCAGGTCAACCCGCAGGCGCTGGTTTCGGTGAAGCTGGTAGCAGAAGCGGGCGTCGGCACCATCGCCGCCGGTGTGGCCAAGGCCTATGCGGACTTGATCACCATTTCCGGCTACGACGGTGGCACCGGTGCTTCGCCGCTGACCTCGATCAAGTACGCTGGCGCGCCGTGGGAGCTCGGCCTGGCTGAAACCCACCAGACCCTGCGCGGCAACGACCTGCGCGGCAAAGTCCGGGTCCAGACCGACGGCGGCCTGAAAACCGGCCTCGACGTGATTAAAGCGGCGATCCTCGGCGCCGAAAGCTTCGGCTTCGGTACCGCGCCAATGATCGCACTGGGCTGCAAATACCTGCGCATCTGCCATCTGAACAACTGCGCCACTGGTGTCGCGACGCAGAACGAGAAGCTGCGCAAGGATCACTACATCGGCACCGTCGACATGGTGGTGAATTTCTTCACCTACGTCGCCGAAGAAACCCGTGAGTGGTTGGCCAAGCTTGGCGTGCGCTCCCTCGAAGAGCTGATCGGTCGCACCGATCTGCTGGAAATCCTCGAAGGCCAGACCGCCAAACAACATCACCTGGACCTGACGCCGCTATTGGGCAGCGATCACATCCCGGCGGACAAACCGCAGTTCTGTGGCGTTGAGCGCAACCCGCCGTTCGACCAAGGTCTGCTCGCGGAGAAGATGGTTGAGCTGGCCTCATCGGCAATCAACGACCTCAGCGGCGCCGAGTTCGATCTGGACATCTGCAACTGCGACCGTTCGATCGGCGCGCGGATTTCCGGCGAAATCGCGCGCAAGCACGGCAACCAAGGCATGGCCAAAGCGCCGATCACCTTCCGTTTCAAAGGCACGGCGGGGCAGAGCTTCGGTGTGTGGAACGCCGGCGGTCTGAACATGTACCTGGAAGGCGACGCCAACGACTATGTCGGCAAAGGCATGACCGGCGGCAAGCTGGTCATCGTGCCGCCGAAGGGTAGCGTTTATAAAACTCAGGAAAGCGCCATCATCGGCAACACCTGCCTGTACGGTGCCACTGGCGGCAAGCTGTTCGCCGCCGGTACCGCAGGCGAGCGTTTCGCCGTGCGTAACTCCGGTGCTCACACCGTCGTGGAAGGCACTGGTGATCACTGCTGCGAGTACATGACCGGTGGTTTCGTCTGCGTGCTGGGCAAGACCGGTTACAACTTCGGTTCTGGCATGACCGGTGGTTTCGCCTACGTGCTCGATCAGGACAACACCTTCGTTGACCGGGTCAATCACGAACTGGTGGAGATCCAGCGGATCAGCGGCGAGGCGATGGAAGCCTATCGCAGCCATCTGCAGAACGTGCTGAACGAGTACGTCGCCGAAACCGACAGCGAGTGGGGTCGTGAACTCGCCGAGAACCTCGACGATTACGTGCGTCGTTTCTGGCTGGTCAAACCGAAGGCAGCGAGTCTGAAATCTCTGCTCTCCAGTACGCGGGCAAGCCCACAGTGAAGCAGCTGCAAGCTTCAAGCGACAAGCTAGAAGCTTGCGCGGTGAGGCGGATTAATTTGATTTTCTTGCAGCTTGAAGCTTGTAGCTTGAAGCTGTCGTGTACGAGGTTTTGAAGATGGCCGAACGTCTCAGTAACGACTTTCAATTCATCGATGTCGGGCGCAAGGATCCGAAGAAGAAACTGTTGCGTCAACGCAAGAAAGAGTTCGTTGAAATCTACGAACCGTTCAAACCCCAGCAGTCGGCCGATCAGGCCCACCGCTGCCTGGGTTGCGGCAACCCGTATTGCGAATGGAAGTGCCCGGTGCACAACTTCATTCCAAACTGGCTCAAATTGGTCGCCGAGGGCAACATCCTTCAGGCCGCCGAGCTGTCGCACCAGACCAACACCCTGCCGGAAGTCTGCGGCCGGGTGTGCCCGCAGGATCGTCTGTGCGAGGGTGCCTGCACCCTCAACGACGGCTTCGGCGCGGTGACCATCGGTTCGGTCGAGAAGTACATCACCGACACCGCGTTCGCCATGGGCTGGCGCCCGGACATGTCCAAGGTCAAGCCGACCGGCAAACGCGTGGCGATCATCGGCGCAGGCCCGGCGGGTCTTGGTTGTGCCGACGTGCTGGTGCGTGGCGGCGTGACCCCGGTGGTATTCGACAAGAACCCGGAAATCGGTGGCCTGCTGACCTTCGGCATCCCCGAGTTCAAGCTGGAAAAGACCGTGCTGAGCAATCGTCGCGAAGTCTTCACCGGCATGGGCATCGAGTTCCGTCTCAACACCGAAGTCGGCAAAGACGTGACCATGGAACAACTGCTCGCCGAGTACGATGCGGTGTTCATGGGCATGGGCACCTACACCTACATGAAGGGCGGCTTTGCCGGTGAGGACCTGCCAGGCGTTTATGACGCGCTGGACTTCCTCATCGCCAACGTCAATCGCAACCTGGGCTTTGAAAAGTCGCCGGAAGATTTCGTCGACATGAAAGGCAAGAAGGTTGTGGTCCTGGGCGGCGGCGACACGGCGATGGACTGCAACCGCACGTCGATCCGTCAGGGCGCCAAATCGGTGACCTGTGCCTATCGTCGTGACGAAGCGAACATGCCCGGCTCGCGCAAAGAGGTGAAGAACGCCAAGGAAGAAGGCGTGAAATTCCTCTACAACCGCCAGCCGATCGCCATCGTCGGTGAAGACAAGGTCGAAGGCGTGAAAGTGGTCGAGACCCGTCTCGGCGAACCGGACGCCCGTGGCCGTCGTAGCCCCGAGCCGATCCCGGGTTCCGAAGAGATCATCCCGGCCGACGCCGTGGTCATCGCCTTCGGCTTCCGTCCGAGCCCGGCACCGTGGTTCGAACAGTTCGAGATCCAGACCGACAGCCAGGGCCGCGTTGTTGCGCCTGAGCAAGGTCAGTACAAGCACCAGACCAGCAACCCGAAAATCTTCGCCGGTGGCGACATGGTGCGCGGTTCCGACCTGGTGGTGACGGCGATCTTCGAAGGGCGCAATGCGGCTGAAGGGATCCTCGATTATCTGGGCGTCTGACGACGCCAGCGGCAAGCTACAAGCTACAAGCGGCAAGCTACAAAGCAATCCTGCTTTTAACTTGCCGCTTGTAGCTTGCTGCTTGCCGCTGTCTTTTGAGACCATGCCCGCACTTTTTTTCCGGATGCCGACATGACTGCCCTGAAGAACGACCGTTTCCTCCGCGCCCTGCTCAAGCAACCCGTTGACGTCACCCCTGTGTGGATGATGCGCCAGGCCGGTCGCTACCTGCCGGAGTACCGCGCCAGCCGCGCCCATGCCGGCGACTTCATGAGCCTGTGCATGAATCCGGAGTTCGCCTGCGAAGTCACCCTGCAACCGCTCGACCGCTACCCGCAACTGGACGCGGCGATCCTGTTTTCCGACATCCTCACCATTCCCGATGCCATGGGCCAGGGCCTGTACTTTGAGACCGGTGAAGGCCCGCGCTTCAAAAAAGTTGTCAGCACCCTGGCCGACATCGAAGCCCTGCCGATCCCGGATCCGCACAAAGACCTCGGCTACGTGATGGACGCGGTCAGCACCATCCGTCGCGAGCTGAACGGACGTGTGCCGCTGATCGGTTTCTCCGGCAGCCCGTGGACCCTCGCCACTTACATGGTTGAAGGCGGCTCGTCAAAAGACTTCCGCAAGACCAAGGCGATGCTTTACGACAACCCGCAAGCCATGCACCTGTTGCTCGACAAATTGGCGCAATCGGTGACTTCGTACCTCAACGGCCAGATCATGGCCGGTGCACAAGCGGTGCAGATCTTCGATACCTGGGGCGGCAACCTGTCGGCGGCGGCGTATCAGGAATTCTCCCTGGCCTACATGAAGAAAATCGTCAGCGGCCTTATCCGCGAGAACGACGGACGCAAAGTGCCGGTGATCCTCTTCACCAAGAACGGCGGCCTGTGGCTGGAAAGCATCGCCGAAGCCGGCGCCGACGCCCTCGGTCTGGACTGGACCTGCGACATCGGCAACGCCCGCGCCCGTGTCGGCGACAAGGTCGCGCTGCAAGGCAACATGGACCCGACCGTGCTCTACGCCAAACCGGAAGCGATCCGCACTGAAGTCGGGCGCATCCTCGCCAGCTACGGCAAGGGCAGCGGCCACGTGTTCAACCTTGGCCACGGAATTACGCCGGAAGTCGATCCGGAACATGCCGGCGCGTTCCTGCGTGCGGTGCATGAGCTGTCGGCGCAGTATCACGAGTGATCAGCGCCCAATAAAAAACGCCCGGCCAAGTGCCGGGCGTTTTCTTTTGCACGATCTAATGTCGTACCCAAATCAACTGGGGGAGCGAGCCTGCTCGCGAAAGCGGTGTGTCATTCAACACTGATGTTGCCTGACACAGTGCATTCGCGAGCAGGCTCGCTCCCACAGGGTTTTATGTCAGGCTTTGACACCCTGCAACGGCGGCAACTTCGCCAGCTTCAACGCCACCAGCAGGGCAATCAGCAACAACGCACCAATAAACAGGCCGATTCCGTTCCACCCGCCCAGATGCCAGAACACCCCGCCCGCCGTCCCGGCAATGCTCGAACCGGCGTAATAACTGAACAGATACAGCGACGACGCCTGACCCTTGGCGGTCAACGCGCGCCGGCCGATCCAGCTGCTCGCCACCGAATGCGCGGCGAAGAAGCCGAAGGTGAACACCAGCATGCCGACGATCACCAGCAACAACGAGGTGAACATGGTCAGTGCCAGTCCGGCGAACATCAGTGCAATGGTCGCCCAGAGCACTTTGCGTCGCCCCAGCTTGTCCGCCAAAGAACCGATTTTCGCCGAGCTGTAGATCCCCGACAGATACACCACCGAGAGCAATCCGACAAATACCTGATCGAGGTTGTACGGCGCCGCCAGCAAGCGGTAGCCGATGTAGTTGAACAGCGTGACAAACGCGCCCATCAGCACAAACGCTTCAAGAAACAGCAGCGGCAGGCCGGCGTCGCGAAAGTGCATGGTGAAGCCGTCGAGCAGGCTGCGCGGGTGCAGCGAGCGAGCGCGGAAGTTGCGCGACTCCGGGAGGATCTTCCAGAACACCGCCGCAGCGACCAGCGCCAGACCGCCGATCACCAGCATCGCCGTGTGCCAGCTGACGAAGTCGATCAGCACGCCAGTTATCAAGCGTCCGCTCATTCCGCCGATCGCGTTGCCGCCGATGTACAAACCCATCGCCAGGCCGATGTGTTGAGGATGGATTTCTTCGCTCAGATAGGTCATCGCTACCGCTGCCAGGCCGCTCAATGACAGGCCGATCAATGCGCGCATGATCAGCACGCCGTGCCAGCTCGGCATCATCGAACTGGCGATGGTGCACAACGCGGCAGCGAACAGCGCCGCGACCATCACCGGTTTACGGCCGATGCGGTCGGAAATCGGCCCGGTGATCAGCAGACCGAAGGCCAACATGCCGGTCGCCACCGAGAGGATCAGACTGCTCTGCGCCGCGTTGATCCCGTATTCGTGGGACAGCAGCGGCATCATCGGTTGCACGCAATAGAGCAGGGCGAACGTCGCAAAGCCGCCACAGAAAAGCGCCAGCACTGTGCGCATGAACGCCGGCGTACCTTTTTCGATGTAGATCTCCTGCAGCTCGGCGAGAGCATCGTCGTCGGCAGGGGGCGGGATTTCGTGGGCAAGGGGCGCGACAGCAGTTTTCACTTCAGACCTCGGAGAGCACAGCCGGGCAGGCAATGAAAAAATCATATAGCTGGCTAATGTTTCTATCCAATATATTGTTCGACCTGTTTGATAGCTTCAGCGACCCAATGGAAATCCTATGGAACTGCGTCATCTGCGTTACTTCATCGCCGTCGCCGAAGAACTGCATTTTGGCCGGGCCGCACAGGTGCTGGGCATCTCCCAGCCACCGCTGAGCCAGCAGATTCAGGCGCTGGAGCAACAGCTCGGCGCCCGCTTGTTCGAACGCACCAATCGTCGGGTCGAATTGAGCGAGGCGGGCAGGTTGTTTCTGCAGGAGGCGAGGCTGGTGCTGGCACAAGTCGACAAGGCAGCGGACGTCGCCCGCCGTGCGCAACTTGGCGAGCTGGGTGAGTTGAAGATTGGCTTCACCTCGTCGGCACCGTTCAACTCGACCATTCCGCAGGCGATTTTTTCCTTTCGTCAGCGCTTTCCGGCGGTGCATCTGAACCTGCTCGAAATGAGCAGCACCATGGTCGCCGATGCCTTGGTGGACGAGTCGATCGAAGTCGGCATCATGCGCCCGCTCGGATTGCCGGATTCACTGAGTGTTGTGGAGTTGATGCGTGAGCCATTGGTGGCGGTGCTCAGTTCCAAGCATCCGTTGGCCCAAGGCAGCGACGAAGGCCTGTTTCTCTCGGCGCTGGCGCTGGAACCGTTCGTGTTTTTCCCGCGCAGCTATGGCAGCGGGCTCTATGCGCAACTGCTCAGTCTGGCCCGTGACGCCGGCTTCAGCCCGCACTTCGCTCAAGAGGCTGGTGAGGCGATGACCATCATCGGCCTGGTCGCAGCGGGCCTCGGTGTATCGGTGCTGCCAGCGTCCTACCAACGCATGCGCATCGACGGCGTGGTCTACCGTCCGCTGCTCGATCCCGAAGCGATTTCGGCGGTTTGGCTGGTGCAGCGCAAAGATCAGAAATCACCGATGGCCAAAGCGTTTGTCGAACTGCTGACGCGCAAGGTTGAGCCCCTGACGGTGTGAAGGCGGCTGGCGCTTTCGCGAGCAGGCTCGCTCCCACAGGGAAACGCATTCTAAGGTGGGAGCGAGCCTGCTCGCGAAGGCATCGGCCCAAACATCACAGATTTCAGGGCAACCGCACCAAATCCCCCTTCAACGCCACCCGCGTGACAAATATCCCCGCCCGGCACTCGTACGTATTCAAATCCTTGCGCACATGCTGGTCGTAGTAACTGACGATATTCACAACCGCATTCGCCCCGACCCGCTTGGCATCAGCCTGCAATTTGATCAGATTCGACTGCAGCACCCATTCGCACGAAGCCTGGTCGCTCTTGTTGAAACCGATGGTTTTCAAATCACTGACCACACCTTGGCGCAGCAACTGCTGAGTGCCCTGCGGCCCGTTGCCGATCAGGTAGAACTTCACACTGCCGTCCAGCCGACCGGCGCGAATGGCGTCCGACAGCACGGTTTCGAAAGGCATGTACATGAGGTTGGTGGCATGGCTGGCACTGGGCAGCAGGGCGATAAGCGCAGCGGCCATCAGGGCTTTCACTTGCATGGTCATCTCCTTTGACGGTGAAAGGGAACTGCGAGGGCAGGTACTGAGCCGGGACCTGCTTAAGCGAGTGTAGATGGTGCAAGGGAGCGAGGGGATTGCAGAGAGCTACATTTCCCGTTACGGATCTGCCTTAGGGGAACGCTCGATTTTTGCGCAAAATCGCCTCTTTTCCAGTGAGTGCCACGGATGCCTCTTCGATACCAGCCCAAGGAGGGCAGCGTGCTGATTTGCGATTTCAGAGGCTATGAAGTGCCTGAGATGGTGAAAGTCAGGCCCGTTGTCGTTCTGCGTAAACACCGCAGCAATAGTCTGTTGGTAACTGTGGTGCCTTTGAGTACTACAGCGCCTGATCGTCTGCTTGATCACCATCTTGAGCTGGCGAGTCATCTACAAGGCGCCAGTCCGAAATGCTGGGCCAAATGTGACATGGTGGCGACGGTCAACCTTTCACGGCTCGACCGAATTAAAAGTCGAGATCGTAGAGGGAGGCGCGTCTATCTGATTTCACATCTCGCAATAGAAGAATTCAGCGCCATCAAAGCCGCAGTGAGACAGGCCCTGGGACTGTGATGGCACTGAATATGGCGCCGAGAGGCGAAACGCCAGCCGTTGTCTGCCGATGCATTTCAAGCAATACTGCCTGCGTTCCCGAAAGGGGCTTGTGAGACTCTGAGGATCCTGGGCAACCAGCCATCGCAGAGCCAGGCAGGTAATCGGCGATGACAAGCCAACCTGTCTGTGAAAGGGCGCCGAATGGCGCCCTTTGTCATTTCTGGCGTTTACTGAACCTTCGCCAGATCACCCTTCAACGCAACGCCCGCCATGATCGCGCCGGCGTGGCATTCGTAGGTTTGCGCGTCCTTGCGCTCGTTGCGCTTGTAGAAGCTGACGATGTTGGTCACGGCGTTGGCACCGGCGTTTTTCGCGGCCTGGTGCAGGCTGATGATTGCCGATTGGGCGACCCATTCGCAGGCGACTTCGTCGGACTTGTTGAAGGCGTTGGTTTTCTTGTTGGTCACGGCGTCGGGGCTGACCACGGTGACTTTGCCGGCCGGGGTGTTGCCGGCCAGATAGAATTTCACGCTGCCATCGATCTTGCCGGAGCGGGTGGCTTCGGCGACGGCTTTGTCGAATGGCAGGTAGACCGCCGTGTCGCGTGCCTGGCTGATCGCTGGCAGGGCGCAGAGCAGCAGGGTGACAGCGGCGAGTTTGTTGAAGTGCATATAGGTCTCCTTGACCTGGATTGATTCGGTTATGCCCAGCGGCGGAAGATCAACGAAGTGTTGACACCACCGAAAGCGAAGTTGTTGTTCATCACATAATCGTGGTGCATCTGACGAAACTCGCCGCGCAGGTAATCGAGCTTGCCGCAGTGCGGGTCGACCTCGTCGAGGTTGAAGGTGTGCACGTAACGGTCGCTGTTGAGCATCTCGATGCTGAACCATGACTCCAGCGCACCGCAGGCACCGAGGGTGTGGCCGAGAAAACTCTTCTGCGAACTGATCGGCATGTGTTCGCCGAACAGGCTGCTGGTGGCCAGGGTTTCGGCGATGTCGCCCTGTTCGGTGGCGGTGCCGTGGCCGTTCACATAGCCGATGGCGTCCGGGGTGAGGCCGGCATCTTCCAGGGCCAGCTCCATGGCGCGGCGCATCGTGACTTGTTCCGGGCGGGTGGTGTGCTGGCCGTCGGCGTTGCTGCCGAAACCGACGATTTCCGCGTGAATGTGCGCGCCACGGGCGAGGGCGTGTTCCAGCTCCTCAAGCACGAGCATGCCGCCACCTTCACCAATCACCAGACCGTCGCGGCCCTTGTCGTACGGGCGTGGGCTGGTCTGTGGTGCATCGTTTTTCAGGCTGGTGGCGTAGAGCGCGTCGAACACCATGGCTTCGGTCGGGCACAGCTCTTCCGCGCCGCCGGCGAGCATCAACGGCAGGCGGCCGAACTTGATTGCCTCATAGGCGTAGCCGATGCCCTGGCTGCCGCTGGTGCAGGCGCTGGACGTCGGAATCAGACGGCCGGTGAGGCCGAAGAAAATGCTGATATTGGCGGCGGTGGTGTGCGGCATCATCCGCACGTAGGAGTTGGCGTTCAGTCCCTCGGCCACCGAGTTGAGCAGCATGTTGCCGAACGCTTTGATTTCGTCAGTGCTGCCCGTGGACGAACCACAAGCGACGCCCATGCGCCCGTCCTTGATCGATTCGTCACCGAGCAGGCCAGCATCGGCCAGAGCCTTTTCTGCTGCGCCGACCGCCAGGCGCGAAACCCGGCCCATGCTGCGCAACTGCTTGCGGGTCCAGTGCGACGGTACGAGAAAATCATCGATAGGCCCGGCCAGACGCGTGTTCAGCTCAGTGAAGCGATCCCACTCGTCCATGCGACGAATGCCGCTGCGATTGGCCGCGAAATTGCCGGCAATGGTCGGCCAGTCGCTGCCCAGCGAGGTGATGCCGGCCATGCCGGTGACGACGACGCGCTTCATCAGCACAGGCCTCCGTTGACCGCCAGCACCTGGCGGGTGATGTACGAGGCTTCCGCCGACATCAGGAAATTCACCGCAGCGGCCACTTCCTCAGGGGTGCCCATGCGTTGCGCGGGGATCATTTTCATCAGCTCCTCCACCGGCACGTTTTCGTCGAGCATGGCCGTGTCGATCAGGCCAGGGGCGACGCAGTTAACGGTGATTTTGCGCTTGCCCAGCTCGATCGCCAACGCCTTTGCCGCACCGATTACGCCGGCCTTCGAGGCGCTGTAATTGACCTGGCCACGGTTGCCGATCAGGCCCGATACCGAGGTGATGCAGACGATGCGCCCGGCCGCGCGACGACGGATCATCGGCATCATCACCGGGTGCAGAACGTTGTAGAAACCGTCGAGGTTGGTGCGCAGGACCACGTCCCAATCGTCATCGCTCAGCGCCGGAAACGCGCCGTCGCGGGTCAGCCCGGCGTTGAGCACCACGCCGTAATAGGCACCGTGACTTTCGACATCGGCTTCGAGAATGCTTTTACAGGTTTCACGGTCGGCGACGTCGAATTGCAGGATGCGCGCGCGGCGGCCCAGTGCTTCGATTTCGGCCTGCACCGCTTGGGCTTCGGTCATGCCGCTGCGGCAATGCAGGACGATGTCGTGCCCGGCTTGCGCCAGACGCAAGGCAATGGCGCGGCCGATGCCACGGCTGGAGCCGGTGACCAGTACGGATTCAGTCATCGTGCGACTCCTTTGTCTGTTGCAGATATTGGTTGGCTTGCGGCGGACGGAACACGTTCAGGCGGGCGCTGGCATGAATGCCGTCACCGTGGATGTGACATTCGAATACGCCCATGCCGTTGTCGTCTTCCAGTGAGCGCAGGCCGTGGATGGTCAGCTCGCTGCCGGGCGCAAAGGCTTCGACGTTGCACTCGAATTTGCGCGTGCCGAGGAGAAAGCCGAGCTCCGGCGGATTGCCTTTTTGCCGGGCGTGGCAACCGGCGAAAGCGGCGACGCTCTGCGCCATCAGCTCGACGCCGACCCACGCCGGCAGGCTGCCGTCGGGCAGGTTGAACAGGCCATCGGGCTTGACCGTCAGGCGGGTGAAAATCTGCTCGTCATCGAAGCGCTCGATGGCGTCGATCAGGATCATGTCGCCGGCATGCGGCAGCAGTTCGGCGAGCGGCCAGTGGCTCATGGTGCGTCTCCGATAATCAGGCTGACGTTGTTGCCGCCGAAGGCAAACGAGTTGCTCATCAGGTAGCGCGGTGCAATGGACGTCAGGCGTTCGCTCGCGGTCACCCACTTGAGTGGCGGCAGCGCGGGATCGGCCTGGCCGTCCCAGATGTGTGGCGGCAACGCCTGTTCAGGGTTTTCGGCACTCAGGCTCAGCCAGCAGAACGCCGCTTCCAGCGCGCCAGCCGCGCCGAGGGTGTGACCGGTCAGCGGCTTGGTTGACGAGCAGGCGACGCCTTGGGGAAACAGCGCCGCGACCGCCAGACTTTCCATCGCGTCGTTGTGCTGGGTCGCGGTGCCGTGCAGGTTCAGGTAGTTGATTTGCCCGGCTTGCAGATGCGCGCGGCCAAGGGCTTTGTGCATCGCTTGCAGAGCGCCGCGACCGCTCGGCTCCGGTGCGGAAATATGGTGCGCATCCGAGCTGGCGCCCGCACCCAGCAGGGCGATTCCCGGGCCTTCGCCGCGCTGTTTGCTCATCACGAACAGCACCGCTGCTTCGCCGATATTGATGCCGTTGCGGTTGGCGGAAAACGGATTGCAGCGTTCGTCTGAAACGGCTTCCAGCGAAGAGAAACCGTTCAGCGTGAGCTTGCACAGACTGTCGACGCCGCCGCACAGTACCGCGTCGCACAGGCCCAGATCGAGCAGGCGCTGGGCGCTCATCAGCGCGCGGGCGCTGGAGGTACAGGCAGTGGAAATCACGTAGGCCGGGCCGCTCAGTTGCAGCCATTCGGCGAGAAAATTCGCCGGGGCGCCGAGTTCCTGCTGGCGATAGTCGTACTCGCGAGGAAATTGCTGTTCGCGGATGTAATGCGCCAGACCCCGGCTGGCCTCGTCGATACCCGAGGTGCTGGTACCTAGCACCACGCCTATGCGCTCGCGGCCGAAGGTCTGGATCGCACGATCGATGTCGTCTCGAATCTGCAGCGCGGCTTCCAGCAGCAGCTGATTGTTGCGACTGCTGTGCTCGATCAGTTCGGCCGGGATCGGCGCCAATTCACCGTGCACGCCGGCGACAGGCAGCTCACGTTCGGCGACCCAACCGGACTCGCGGCGCATCCCCGAACAGTCGCCGGCAAACAGATTGCGCGCGACTTCAGACTTGTCGCGGCCCAAAGCGCAGATCACGCCGAGGGCATTCAGGTAAGCGGTCATGGCGTCGATTCACCTAACTGGGAAACGCGATAGTGCGGGCCTTGGGGCAGATTCAATTGGAAGCTCAACGGTTGTGAATAGCGGATGTTCCAGCGCGCCGGCAGTGAACGCTGATCGGCCTGTTGGCGGGCGTCGGGATAATTGCCCAGCAGTTCGGCGGAAGGCGTCAAAGCGAACAGCAATGCGGCGAACAGCTCCCGAGCTTCCGGGTTCGGCGGCAACAGACCGTCGGCCTGCCAGTGCCCGTCGATCAGTTGCTGGCGGGCCTGGGGAATGCCCAGCGGATCCATCATCGACCAGCGCGTGCCGGCGCCTTCGCGCTGGATCACCAGCAGCCAGTCCTGACGCTGCCCGGCCTGCTCGCGCTCGATGTGCAGTTGCAGCGGCAGGGGCAACGTCGGGTCGGCCGCTGGTAGCGGTGGCTGGCTGGCGCAGGCACTTAACAGCAAGGCTGACAAAACGATCGCCAGCCACCCAGCAATCCCTGTGGGAGCGAGCCTGCTCGCGAATGCAATCTGACATTCGCCACCTTTGCTGACTGATACACCGCTTTCGCGAGCAGGCTCGCTCCCACAGGGTTTCAGGTGTTCAGATCGATAGCCGTACATCAGACAGATTCCTGCAATGGCTTGCGCGCGACGACATTTACCAGCGTCTCTTCACGCTCACCGAATGGCTTGGGTTTGCTCAACCCCAACCGCTCCAGCAAACCAAAATCCTTCGACCGGCTCCACCACAGATACGGGTAGGACACATTGCGCTCGGCAAACTCGAAACCCTGCTCGCGGATCATCTGCAGATACCCGGCGGCGCTCTTCTGTACGTGCATCGGATGGCGGAACAGCCAGCGAATCACCCAGGTATCAATGTAAGCCTCGGTGGACTCGGCGAACAGCAGATAGCCGCCCGGCTTGAGCACGCGATAGAACTCGGCCAAGGCCTTTTCCTGCTCGACCAAGTGGTGGAAGGTCTGGTGACAGAACAGCATGTCGACGCTGGCATCGGCGACGTTGAGCGTGGCGCAATCGCTGCCGATCAACTCGACTGGCATGCCCAGGCGCGTGGCCTCTTCGGCGCTGAGTTGCAGGCTGTGCGGGTCGGCGTCGACGCCGATCAGGCGCTGCGGGGCGAAGGTCTGGCGCAGGTGGCCGAACGACTTGCCCTGACCGCAACCGGCGTCCAGCAGCACCGGGTGTTCCGGCAGCGCTTCACTGAATAATCCACGCAAATCGTTGATCGCCACGCGCAGCACGTGGTGCTGCCAGGTGTGGCTGCGCAGGAACCAGAGACCGAAGCGGGTTTCCTCGACGTAGCTGTCGCTCAGGTAATTCATGAGGCGTCCTGCGCGCAGAGTTGGGAAATCATCTTCAGCCGGCGCCGCGCTTCACTGACGAACGGGTTGCGCTCGTCCCAGGCGTAACCGGCGAGGATCGAGCAGATCATCCGGCGAATCTCCGCCTGGCTGTCCTCGTAGAAAATCACGTCCTGGAAGGTGCCGGCGTACCAGCCTTCGACGTAGCAGCGGAAGGTGTCGACGCCGCGTTTCAACGGCTCGGCAAATTCGCTTTGCCAGTCCACCGTTTCACCCTGCAACTGACGGTGCAGCACGCCGGCAGCCATGCTCGCCGAACGCATGGCGATGGTCACGCCGGAGGAGAACACCGGATCGAGGAATTCTGCGGCGTTGCCCAGCAGCGCGAAGCCCGGGCCATGCAGGGTTTTCACATTGGCCGCGTAGCCGCCGAGGGTGCGCGCCGGAGTGTCCCAGACCGCGTTGTTCAGAACCCCGGCGAGGCTTGGCGTCTCGGCGATGAAGCTGCGCAGGCAGACATCGAGGTCGCTATCGCGCCCCCGGAAATGTTCCTCAGCCGCGACCACGCCCACCGAGCAGCGGCCGTTGCTGAACGGGATGGTCCAGAACCACACATCGCGATGCTCGGGATGGGTGGTGACGAGGATCTTTTCACGGTCGAACGCCGGGTTGTCGATGTGATCTTCGACATGGGTGAACACCGCCTGGCGCACCGGGAAATTCGAAGGCGCTTCGAGGTCGAGCAAGCGCGACAGCACGCGGCCGTAGCCGCTGGCGTCCAGGACGAAATCGGCTTCGACGCGGTACTCGCTGCCATCTTCGCGGCGCACGTCAAGGAGTGGTTTCGTCTGATCGAAATCGACGCTGACGATTGCATCGCCATAACGGATTTCCGCACCTTGCAATGCTGCTTGATCGGCCAGCAACTTGTCGAAATCGGCGCGCTGCACCTGGAACGTGGTCGGCTTGCCGGCGGTGAAGGTGTCGCCAAAATCGAAAGCGCTGTAGCGCTCGCCCCAGGCAAACGCCGCGCCGGTCTTGCGCTGGAACCCGGCGGCGTTGACGGCGTCGAGCATGCCGGCTTCTTCGACGAAATCCAGGCAGTGGCTGAGCAGGCTTTCGCCGATGGAGAAGCGTGGGAAGTGCTGGCGCTCGAGCACCAGCACATCGTGGCCCTTGCGCTTGAGCAGGGCAGCGGCGATAGCGCCGGACGGGCCGGCACCGATGATCACGACCTGACGGGATTCCATTTCAACGATTGGCACGTGAGCTCCGGGGCAAGGGACTGTTCAGATTCAGAGGCGCGCGATGCAGGCCGATCAGGGCCGGCAGCAGCGTCGCGATCAGGCCCATCAGCATCAGCGCGAAATACAGCGCCGGGGTGATGAGCTGTTGTTGCAATAGCAGATTGAGAAAGACGATTTCGCTCAGGCCGCGAATGTTCAGCAGTACGCTTTCGCGCCAGCGGCTGGCACCCGCGAACGAGGCGCCAGCCCAACCGAGGCCGAGCCAGTTGCCCAGCAGTTTACTGGCAATCGGCAACAGCAGCAGCGCCGCCCACTGCCCGGCGCCAAGGCTGGCGAGGGCGCTGTGCACGTCGATCTGGACGATACCGAACGTGAGGATCAGCGGGATCGCGATCCACGTCTGCAAGCGGCTCATCCAGCGTGCCGGCAACGGCAGCACCAACGGCACTTTCAGCAGCGCCATGCACAGCAGATAGCCGATGCCGAAAATCAGCGCGTTGAGTTTGTAATGCTCGGCCATGACCAGCAGGGCGAAGAAGCCGAGGCTGTAGGTCAGCGGGCGACGCACGCGCAGCAGGTGCAAAAGCAGTGGCACGCCGGCCATGGCCACGGGCAGCAACAGGCTGCTCAAGTGCAGGCTGCCCTGGGCGAGGCCGAACAGCGTCCAGCAGGTCAGATCGATAAGGATCGCGGTTTGCACCAGACGCCGTGTGGCAGCGGGCGGGTAATCGATGTGACGCAGATACAGGTACAGCACCGGGATCGCCGTTATGGCGAAGACCAGTCCGATGGCCAGTGCATTGAGCCACGGCTGCGCTGGCAGCAACCAGTACGCAACCGCCAGCCCGCAAGCGAACGGCACAGCGAAACTCGGCACAGCGATTTTTACGCTCTGGCGATCCAGACGCAGATCGATGACATCGCTGAGGATGTGCCCGAGCAGCAAGGCGAAACTCAGGCTGTAGAGGTTTTTCAACCAGCCCGGGGCGATCAGTTGTGCGCCGCTGAGCTGCCAGCCCGGTTCGATCCAGAAGTACATCAGCAGCGGCAAACCGAAGCTCGCCAGCAGCAACTGACTGACGATCGGAATCAGGCCGAAGTGACGGCCGACACGAGTCGCCAGGGCAAACAGCGCCAAGGCCAGCAACCAGAAGCCGAAGACCATCATGCGCTTGTCTCCGCAGCCGGTTCATGGCGCCCGGCCCACGGCGCGAGCATGAAGCTGAACGCCAGGCCGAGGCTTACCGACAGGCCGAAATTGCTCACCGCCGGCGTACTGGAGACCGCCAGCAGGCCGAACGATAGCCATGTGGTGACGGCGGCGAGCAAGGTGCCGAGCAGACTTACCGCCGCGCCGCCCACCTGTTCGCGCATGAGGATTGCGTAATCGACGCTGATCGCCGTCACCAGCAACAGGCCGAACAAGCTGAACAGGGTCAGTGGCTGACCGAGCCAGCCAAGGCTGGCCAGACTGCACAGCGCCGCCAGCAGTGGCAGGGCGACGATGCGCAGTGCGCCAGTCAGGCCGAACGGGAGCATCAGCACCAGCACGATCAACACGCAGGAGGCCAGTTTCAGTTCGGCAGCGCTGATCTGCGTGGCGGCAAACACCTTGTTCAGGTCACCGAGGCGATCGACCAGCACCACCCCCGGCAAATCGAGTGCTTGCACGCGCAACAACGACGGATTGTTCAAGCCCTGCAAACTGGTCATCGCTGCGACGCCGTCTTCAGTCGGTCCAAGCCACAGTGTGCGATACGGCTCGCCGAGCGGGCCGGCCAGCGCGGCGTCGATGTCTTTGGCGGGCAGGGTCTGCAATTGCTGCAATTCGTTTTGCAACGCCGTCACTGGCACGCCGAGATCGAGCAGCGGTTGCCAGAATGACGGCAGCTTGTTCAGTGATTCGCGCACTTGCTGTTGCTGGCTCGGCGCGCTGACCAGTTGATCGAGGGCCAGATAGCCTTGCAGTTTGTCGAGGTTGACCAGTTGCTGCAGGCGCTCGCTCAGCGCTGCCTGGCGCTCAAGCAATTGCTCCTGATTGGCCGCGCGGATCAGGAAGAACTGGCTGGTCGGTTGATACCCTGTGATGCGCGCGATGGTCTGCGCTTCGTCGGTCAGATGCTGCGGCGCGCCGACCCATTGGCGGATGTCGTTTTTGCTCTGCAACTGCATCAGGCCGCCGACGCAGAAGGCGATCAGCAGGGCCAGCAGCGCGGGCGTGCGAATGCAACCGAGCAGCGCCTCACGCAGATGAATCAGGCGTTCGGCCAGGCGCAGCGGCCATTGCGCCGGGCGCAGTTGGACATTTTTCAGCAGCGCCGGCAGCAGGCAGACCGCCGACAGATACGCACCGAGCAAGCCGGCAGCGGAGAACACGGCGATCTGCGTCAATGCCGGGAACGGCGTCCACGCCAGCGCCAGATAGCCGATGACGCTGGTGATCAGGCTCAGGGTCAGCCCCGGCAACGTCAGGCGCAGGGCCGGCCAGCTGTGCCAGGGCTTGAGGCTCCAGCTCTTGGATAGATAGTGCAGTGGGTAATCGACGGCAACGCCGATCAGACTTGAGCCGAGTACCAGCGTCATCACATGCATGTGACAGAACAGCGCCACGCAGGCCACCGCGCCGAACAGCATGCCGACCAGCACCGGCACAAACGCAAGCAGCACGCCCCAGCGGCGAAACGCCAACAACAGCAGCAGCAGAATGCCGACCGTCGCGCCACCGCCGACCCAAGTAATCTCGCGAGTAGCCTGTTGCTGGCCGTTGGCGGCATAGAGCAGGCCACTGGCGGCGAGCAACTGCACGCCGCTTTGCGCCGCTTGCTCGCGGCTGTGCTGGAGCAGCTCTGCCACCTGCAACGGCAGGTTCATGTCGAAAGCATTGCCGGTGGTGCGCGCACGCAGCATCACCCAGCTCTTGCCGTCGGCCTCGGCGACCAGTGCGCCGCTGCCAATGTCCAGTTGCACTGCGCCATGTTTCGGCTGGCTGTTCTGGATGCGCCCGGTCAGGCCCAGCCAGTCGTCCTGGCTCGGCACCAGGGTGAAGCCGTTGAACGGATCGAACAGCGCCTGCACACGCTGCTGGATGAACGCGTCGGGGTGCTCGCTGAGTAGCTGCCGATCATCCGCCGAGAGCATCGCCAAACGCCCTTGGAGCAATTGCTTGCGCAGCGCCGGCAAGTCGGCTTGCAGATTCCATTGCACGGTTTCGAACAGACCGCTGGCCTGCCATTGTTCGCCCAGTTGCTGAGCCATGTTCAGTGCTTGCTGGCGATCGGCGTGACCGACCAGCACCAGCATTTCGCGATTGAGCGGTTCTTGCATGCGCTGTTCGGCGCGCACTTCCAGCGCGTCTGGACTGGTCCCGGGTACCAGCTCCATGAGATTGGCCGACAGCGGCGCACCGTCGCGCCACTGCCAGGCAGCCAGCGCGACGACGGCCAGCAGCAGGCTCAGAAACAGCCAGGGCAGCTTGCGTTCACTCGGCAAAGTCATGTTGCTCCGCTTCGCTCAGGGGTTGCTCGGCCGTACTGTCCTGCATGCGCAGCAGGGTGCTGTCGCCCTGGGTTTCCAGCAGCTCGATGGTTTGCACAAGGGCGCCACCATCGATATTGATCTGCTTGAACACTTGCTTGAGCAGCATCGAACGCGGCGTCAGAGTCAGTTGCCACTGCTGCGCCGTGCCGCTCAGGGCCAGTTCGAAATCCCGCTGCAAACCGCTGCTGTCACCTTGCAGCACGGCGAGGAACAAACGGTTCTGCTCGGCGCCGGCGCTCTTGTTCGGCAGCAGTTGCCAGCCGTTGGTGTCACGGCGGGCGATGCCATTGGCGGTGATGCGGTAATCCTGTTGCAGCGGAGTTTTCAACAGCCACAGCAGGCCATGATTTTTAGCGAGGACGAAGCTGCCCTTGCTGATCAGCGGCTGCGGCAGGGCGCGCAGGTGTTTTTCCTGAGTGAACTGGCCGTGAATAACATCCGGTTTCGCCAGTTGTTCACTGAGTTGTTGCAGGTCGAAGGCATTGGCCCATGACGACACGGCCAGCAGCGTCAACGCGCCGAGGCTTCTATAAAACACATTCATCGCAGCATCCTTTCCACGGCATCGGTGAAGACTTTGGGTGAAGCCAGTTGCATCTCGCGGCTGCTGACTTCGACGGCGACCTGCACGGAGCTTGCGCGGGTCAGGCGTTCGCCGGTCTGCAGGTCGGTGATCAGGTAATTGATCTTCAGACGGTTTTCCCACTCGACCAGACTGGCGCGCACGTTCAGCCGCTGGCCGAACACCGCGCCGCGCACGTAGCGAAGTTGCAGGTCGATGATCGGCCAGGCGTAACCCGACTCGACCATGTGCGTGTAGTTATGGCCGATCTTGTCCAGCAGCGCACAGCGTGCCACTTCGAGATATTTGACGTAATGGCCGTGCCAGACCACATGCATGGTGTCGACGTCGAAAAACGGCACGAGAATCTCGGTATCGGCATGAAGCACTCCGGCACTACGCATGCAGCCTCCAGTGTTGCGCGGCGATGCGTTGCAGGCACAGGCGCAGTTCGCCTTCCAGCGCGCGGTCTTCGATGACCGGCGGGAAGTCCTTGCCCAGCTCTTCGTGCATCGCTGCCAGTGCCGGCGGCAGCGGGCGCGCATCGGCGGCTTGAGCGCGCAGCCACACGCCCTGATTGGCGGCGAGCAGCGTGGCGGCGGCGACCTGTTCGGTCAGCTCCAGCACGCGAATCGCATCACGGGCGGCGATGGTGCCCATGCTCACCTTGTCCTGGTTGTGGCATTCGGTGGAGCGCGAGAACACGCTGGCCGGCATGGTGTTTTTCAGCGCTTCGGCGGTCCAGGCGCTGGTGCCGATCTGCACCGCTTTGAAGCCATGGTTGATCATCGCCCGATCGGCGGGGGCGCCGGAGAGGTTGCTCGGCAAGCCGTGGTTGTAGCGTTCGTCGACCAGCAGTGCCAGTTGCCGATCAAGCAGATCGGCGACGTTGGCCACGAGGTTTTTCAGGCTGTCCATGGCGAACGCAATGTGCCCGCCGTAGAAGTGTCCGCCATGCAGAACGCGCTCGGCTTCGGCATCGATGATCGGGTTGTCGTTGGCGCTGTTCAGCTCGGTTTCGATGAAGCCGCGCAGCCAGTTCAGGCTGTCGGCCAATACGCCGAGCACATGCGGCGCGCAACGCAGCGAGTAGCGATCCTGCAGACGATGCAGTGGGGCGGTCGGCGCGTCGATCGCCAGATCCTTGCGCAGCCACGCGGCGACCTGCATCTGCCCCGGATGCGGCTTGGCGGCGAACAGGCGTTCGTCGAAGTGCTCCGGATTGCCTTGCAGCGCGACGACGTTCAGCGCGGTGATGCGCGTGGCCAGTTGCAGCAGGTAATCGGCGCGGGCGAAAGCCAGGCAGGCGAGGCCGGTCATCACCGCCGTGCCGTTCATCAGCGCCAGCGCCTCTTTCGGACGCAGCACCAGCGGTTTCCAGCCGAGCTCGCGATGCACGTCGGCAGCCTGACGACGTTCGCCACGGAACAGCACTTCGCGCTCGCCGGACAGGGTTGCGGCGACATAGGAAAGAGGCGTCAGATCGCCGCTGGCGCCGACCGAACCCTCTTCGGGAATCAACGGCAGGATGTCGTATTCGAGAAACGCATGCAGACGCTCGAGCAGTTCGACGCGCACCCCGGAAACGCCGTGACACAACGACTGCAAACGCGCCGCCAGCACCGCGCGGGTGGCCTGCGCGTCGAGCAGTTTGCCTAGGCCGCAGCCGTGAAAAGTGTAGAGATGACGCGGCAGCGCCTCGACGTGATGCAGCGGCACCGCGACCACGCAGGAATCGCCGTAACCGGTGGTGACGCCGTAGATCACACCTTCTTTGTCCAGCAGCGAATCGAGAAACCGCGCGCCCTTGGCGATGCGCTCGCGATAGTCGGCGTCAGCCTGCAACTGCACGGGCGCCTGACGGTTGGCCAGGGCCAGCACGTCTTCGATGCGCAAAGGGCGTTCGCCGAAGGTTACCGGCTCATGGGTTGGCGTCGTCATCGGTCTTCCAGAAAGGGTAAAAGTTGAACCATTGCTGCGGGGCTTCGAGGCAATAGTGACTCAGGCGCTGCGCGTAGCGAGTGGCCCACTGATGAATGACCTGCTCGCGCTCGCGGCGTGTCCACACCACCGCGTCGGCGAACGGTTCGAGGGTCAGGCGATAGTGGCCGTCGGGTTGCTTGAGGCATATCAGCAGATTGACCGGGCACTTGAGCAGGCCGGCCAGCAACCACGGGCCTTGCGGAAATGGCGCCGGATGGCCGAGAAAATCCACCGTCACGCTGCGCCCGCCATGCAGTGGCACGCGGTCGCCGGCAATCGCCAGCCACTCGCCGCGTTCCAGTCGTTCATGCAGTTGCAGCATGATCACCGGGTCGAGTTCGCTGACCTGGATCAGGCGCAGATTGGTCGCCCCGGCCTCGCCAAGCAAGCGGTTGAATTGCTCGGCGTGCTTGGTGTGCACCAGCACGTTCATGGTGACCTTTTCGCCGATCTCCGCCAGCGCCCGGCACACTTCGAGATTGCCCAGATGCGCGCCGACCAGCAGTTGTCCGCGACTACCGCGCAACTGCTTGCGCAGCAGCGCCGGATCGATGATTTCGATCTGCTCGATGCTCAGCTTGCCGTTCCACACATCGAGCTTGTCGAGCAGCGAATCGGCGAAGGTCATGAACTGGCCGAACACCCGCCAGTGGCTCGGACGCAAGTCGTCGCGCCGGCTCCACGCGGCCAGCCGCTGCTGGTACTGCCAGGCACTGCGCCGGGCGATACGGCCGAAGAGGAAAAAATACAGCACGATGCCGTACAGCAACGGACTGAGCAGGCGCCGGCCGAGGACTTTGGCGGCGAACGCGGTGAATTTCATCAGCAGGAAACTGCCGCGCTCTTCGCGGTCGGCCCAGTGCTTCTTGTCGACTTCTTCGCTCATGGTTTCCACCGCCGCCAGAGAATCAGCGGCCAACGCAGCAACATGCCGAAGAACAGCCGCGTGTGCATGCTGGAAATCAGCGCGTTGTCGTGGAACAGGCGAAAGTGCGATACACCGTCCAACGGGTAATGCACGCTGGTCTGCAGCCAGCGCATCGGCTGATTGCGCCAGGCCAGACGCACGAGGATGTCCGAGTCGAAATCCATGCGTTTGCCGACTTTCGCCGAGTCAATCACCGCCAGAGTCGGCGCCAACGGATAAACACGGAAGCCGCACATCGAATCGCGAATCTGCAACGACAGGGTGTTGATCCACACCATCACGTGGGTCAGGTAGCGTGCGTACAAACGCCCTTTCGGCACGCTCTCGTCGAACAGCGGATAGCCGCAGATCATCGCCTCGGGATGGGCGCGGGATTCGCCGACGAAGCGCGCGACGTCGTGCAAATCGTGCTGGCCGTCGGCATCGACCTGCAAGGCATGGCTGTAGCCCAGACGCGAGGCTTCGCGCAGACCGGTCATCACCGCGCCGCCCTTGCCCTGATTGGCCGTCAGGCGCACCAGAAAAACCCTGTCGCGCTCGGCCAGAGTGTCGAGCACCCGCGCGCAGGACGGCTCGCTGGCGTCGTCCACCAGAATGCACGGCAGACCTTGTGCAAGCAGGGCATCGACCACGGTGGTGATCGCGGTTTCGTGGTTGTACACCGGGATTACGGCGCAGGGGTTATGCATGGGCAGGCCCCAAGAGAATGCGTCCGCTGGAACAGGTCGCCGTGTCGTTGCGATAAGCAAAATACAACTTGCCGCGCTCGGCATCGAAACGCAGATGCAGCTGGATTTCATCACCCGGGCGCACCAGTTGCTGGAATTTCAGCACTTCCATTCCGGCAAACGCGCCGTCCAGATTCAGCAACTGCCGACCCAGATTCAGCGCCCATTCCACCTGCACTACGCCGGGCAAAACCGGTGCCTTGGGAAAGTGTCCGCTGAAGTAGGCGAGATCCGGCGGCACGCTGAGTTGCAGGCTCCATTCGCCGTCGCTTGCACTTTGCTCCAGCACTTCGGGGGCTTTCGGCCGTGCGGCCAGCAGCAGCGCTTCGACGTCGGCTTGCGCCAGTTTGCCCTGGCTGTTCAACGGCATTTGCCGCAGCAGGCGCCAGCGTCGGGGCAGGGCGAGGGCTTCGCAATGTTGGCTCAGATGTTTGCGCAGGGTTTCGGTCAGACCACGGCGGCCGTGCTCGCGCAGGGCGAACAGGCCCGATTCGCTGAGCACCAGCAGCGCACCGAGCGAAGCGCGGTTTTCCTGGACCACACCGAGGCGCGCCTCGGCGACCCAGTCATGGGCTGCCAAGGCCTGCTCGAGCATCGGCAGCGAGATGCGTTTTTCTTCCAGTTTGACGATGCGGTCCAGTCGCCCCAACAGTTCAAAACGACCATCGGCGGCGATGCGCGCGGCGTCAGCGCTGTGTTCGACATGGCCGGCAGGCAGGTAAGGCGAGGCGATCAGCAGGGCGCCGTCGCTGTCCTGGCTCAGCTCGACGCCGGCAAACGGCTGCCACAAAGACTCGCCCTGACGCCAGGCGATGCCGCCGGTTTCCGAGCTGCCGAGGATTTCTGTCGGCCATTGCTGCAAGCGCTGGCGCAGGCTTTGCGCCGCTTCCGACGGCAACGCGCCCCCGGAGGAAAACACCCGGCGCACCGCGCTCAGGGCCGGCCAGTCGAGGTTGTCGCCCATGCGCTTGAGCAGCGCCGGGCTGGCGACCCAGGCGAAGGCCGGGTATTCGCGGCTGGCGCGCTGCAAGTCTTCGGAAAAGGCCAGTTGCCGGCGCACAAACGGGCGCCCGGCGCACAATGGCCACAACACGCGAAACAGCAGGCCATAGATGTGTTGGGTGGCGACACTGCCGATGATGCAGGCGTCATCGAGGTCTGCGCCCCACAACTGTTCCAGCGCTTCGACCTCGTTGGCCAATTGGCGCAGGGTCTTGTCGATGCGCTTGGGTTCGCCGCTGGAGCCGGAAGTGCACAGGCTCAGGCGGCATTGATCGAGATTCAGTTCTGCACCGGGCAGGCCGGGCTGAGTGAAGTCGTGCAACTGGGCGTCGCCGGGTTGATCGGTCAGCCATAGATCGACTTCCTGCGACCAGCGCTGACGCGTCTGCGCTTGCAGATCCGCCGGCAGCAACACGCTGACGCCGGCACGCCAGGCAGCGAGCAGGGCGATGGCAAGGTCGGCGGCATCTTCCAGATGCACGGCTAGCCTTTTCACGCCTCGGCTTTGCAGACCCGCGGCGACGCTCAAGGCCTGCGCTCGCAGTTGCGTGTGATCGAGGGCCGGCGCCTGGCAGATCGCCCGTGCCGGCAGTGCCTTGAGCAACAGCTGCTCAAGTTTTATCCAATTCATGTACGGCCTCTTACCCGTTGTCGTATCAGCCATTCAATGGCAAACATCAGGCCGATCAATCCATAGGAGATCAGGCCGGTGTACAACATCCACCAATCCAGCGGCGCCCACAGGGTGAGGAGCGCAGCGCACAAACCGTTGCAGAAGAAAAACACGCTCCAGGCCAGCGTGACCTTGCGCGTATAGCGAATGGCAACCTGCGGCAGCTCCGGCTCGCGCAAGCGCGCCAGACGCTCGACCATTGGCGGGCCGTATTTCATGCTGGCGCCGAACAGCACCAGCATGAATGCGCTGATCAGCACCGGGTACCAGCGCAGCAGCTGCGGGCTGTCGAACACCGCCAGCAGCAGGCAGAACACCATCGCCACGCACGCCATCCACAGGCTGCCGGGCTTGCGTTCGCCGGTCAGGGCGCGCGCCAGCCACAGGCTGCCCAGCAGCAGTGCAAATTGCCACGGGGCGAAATGCTCCATGCCGAAATACACCGCAAAGGGGTACAGCAGACCGGCCAGCAGCAGGCCCAGGCCGATCAGTCGGCTCATGCGGCCGGTTGAACCAGACGGAACACCGCCTCGACCACGTCACCGACGGTGCGCACCGATTTGAATTCTTCGGCGGCGATTTTCTTGCCGGTCTGGCGTTTGATGTGATCGATCAGGTCGACCGCATCGATGCTGTCGATTTCCAGATCCTGATACAGATTGGCGTCCATGCTTACACGAGCCGGATCCAGTTCGAACAGCTCGACCAGGGCATCGCGCAGGGTGTTGAAGATATCGTCACGAGTTTGCATGGTCCGGTCTCAAGCTGCCTGTTTTGCCGTGACGAATGCCGCAAGGCTGGCCACGTTGGTGAAATGGTTGCGAGTGTCTTTGGCATCGGCGTCGATCTTGATGCCGTATTTTTTCTGGATCGCCAGGCCCAGTTCCAGCGCGTCCACCGAATCCAAGCCGAGGCCTTCGCCGAACAATGTCTGCTCGTCGCCGATGTCCTCGGGGCTGATGTCTTCGAGGCCCAAGGCGTCGATGATCAGCAGTTTGATGTCACGCACCAGGCTAGCGGTGTTCTGATCGCTCATCTGCGGCGAGCTCCTTAATGAAATAGTCATGCAAATAATCGTTGAGCTTGCGCGAGGCCTGCGGTGCGGGGCCTTGCGCGGCGAAGGTCTGTGGGTCTATATCGGCCCCCACGCGAAAACTGAAGTGCACGCGGCGATGGGGGATGCGATACCACGGCTCGGCTTTGGTCAGGGTGGTCGGGCTGACCTTGATGATCACCGGGGTAACGATTTTCGCACCGCGCAGGGCAATTGCCGCCGCCCCCCGATGAAAGGCCGGCGCCTGCCCCGGCTGGGTGCGGGTGCCTTCGGGAAAGATGATCAGAGTCTGGCCGTCCTGCAACGACTGCGCGGCGGCGTCGAGCATATCCATGCTGCCGTCGTTGCTGATGTACTCGGTGCGGCGCAGCGGGCCACGGGTGAACGGGTTTTCCCAAAGGGTTTTCTTCACTACGCAATTGGCGTGGCGCACCAGGCCGATGAGAAACACCACATCGATCAGCGACGGGTGGTTGGCGATGATCATCTGCCCTGGCCGACCGAGGCGCTCGGCACCCTCGATGTCGTAAGTGAGCACGCCGGTGCGGGCCATGAAACGCACGAAAAACCAGAACAACCGACTGACCGTACGCCGCGCGCGCAGGCGATGGACCAGCGCGTCACCGGGCAGGCAGCCGAGCAGCGGAAATACCAGCAGGCGCAGACACAGCCCGCCGAGCCCGAACAAGGCGAAGCTCGCAGCAGTGGCCAGCAGCCGCCAGTAGTAGGCGTCGCGGTGTTTGGCCGTCACGGGTTGGGATGCCAGGTCCATACACGATTTTTCCACGCATGTTGGCAGTCAGGTTGCTGGCCGAGCAGGACTCGCAGCAGGTTGAGCGCGTGCGGCCAGTGCGCCTTGGACCGGGTTTCGGTGCTGCTGTTCAGGGTCAGCCGCCAGTCGGTACCGGGCGTGAGCAATAAACCCAGCGCATAAGGGAATGGCACGTCATCGACCCACTGCGAATACGCCTCGGGCGGTTGCTCTTCGGTGATCACCAGCAGCACGGCCGGGGCGCCTTCTTCGAGCAGTGCGGCTGCTTCAAGCATGCCGTGTTCAAGGCCATCGCCAGCCGCCGCGAGGGCGGTCATTTCGCTGGTTTCACCGCGCATGATCGACCACAAACCGATGATCGCGTTATGCACTGAAAGGCTGAATTGGGTCGGCGACAAGGGCTGTTCGGTGGCCAGATCGCGGAGGATTTCAAACGTGCGTGGGGTTTCGCCGTGCCGCGAGACGAACACCAGCGGCAGATGGTCCCGGCCTTCGGCCAGCGGCCAGCCAACGCTGAAGGCCATCCGCGCCAGGCGGCTGAGGCGACGGCGTTGCATGGCCGGCAGAAACGACACATCGGGCGCGGCATCACTGCTCTGCAGCACGACCGGTTGTCGGCTCCAGGCCTGCCAGGCGTCCACGCTGTCGAGCCCCGGGGCCCACGCGCGCCATTGGGCGATGTTGAAGTTGATCACGGACATTCATCCCGCCCCTGCGGGCTTTCGTTGACGCGTTGAGTCGCCAGCGCCGCAGCAGGCTTGGCTTGGCGCAGGGCGCCGGGTGGCGCGCATTATCCCGGTGCGACGGGTGTGTAGCAAATGTTGGTTACATTTTGCCCAACAAAATGTACCGAGCGGTTCGCTGCATGGCTATCACTTGGCCATTATCCAGATTTGACGCGGCGTGTCTGTCAGGTGTCTCTGTGATGGCTGGCGGTTTTTTCCATGCCTGGGCGTCGATTTTTACACCTGACGACGTAGTCCATGTCGGTGAAGGTAGCGAAGCGCGGTCACCGACAACTACACTCGGTCATTCTTTGATACACGGAGGTTTGGTCATGCGGCGCGTGGTGTTCAATCAGAAAGGTGGCGTGGGCAAATCCAGCATCGCCTGCAATCTGGCGGCGGTCAGCGCCAGCGAGGGTTATCGCACGTTGTTGGTAGACCTCGATGCCCAGGCCAATTCCACTCAGTATCTGACCGGTCTCACCGGCGACGATATCCCGATGGGTATCGCTGACTTCTTCAAACAGACCCTGTCCTCCGGGCCGTTCTCGAAAAAGAATCAGGCGGACATCTATGAAACGCCGTTCGACAACCTGCACATCATTACCGCCACCGCCGAGTTGGCCGACCTGCAGCCCAAGCTCGAGGCGAAACACAAGATCAACAAGCTGCGCAAGTTGCTGGACGAATTGTCCGAGGACTACGACCGGATTTATCTGGATACCCCGCCAGCACTGAATTTCTACGCGGTATCGGCGCTGATTGCCGCGGATCGCGTGTTGATCCCCTTTGACTGCGACAGCTTTTCACGTCAGGCCCTGTACGGACTGATCGCCGAGATCGAAGAGTTGAAGGATGACCACAACGAAGGGTTGGAAGTCGAAGGCATCGTGGTCAATCAGTTTCAGACGCGGGCCAGCCTGCCGCAGCAGATGCTCGATGAGTTAATCGCCGAAGGCTTGCCGGTACTGCCGGTGTACCTGAGCAGTTCGGTGCGCATGCGCGAGTCGCACCAAGCGAGCATGCCGCTGATCCACCTCGATCCACGGCACAAGCTGACCCAGCAGTTTGTGGAACTGCACAATCTGCTGGAAGACCACTGATTCCCCACTCACACGCAAATCCTGTGGGAGCGAGCCTGCTCGCGAAGAGGCCGGCACATTCAACATCGGCGCTGAATGATCGACCGCCTTCGCGAGCAGGCTCGCTCCCACAGGGTGGTCTGTGTTGGGTCAGATGCCTAGGCTACGCAGCCACGCCATCAACTGCGGCAATGGCAACGCACCGCTCTGTCGCGCCACTTCCCTGCCGTTTTTAAACAGAATCAGACTCGGAATCGAGCGAATCCCCAACTGCGCCGACAACTGCTGATTCGCTTCGCTGTCGAGCTTGGCCAGCCGACACTTGCCCGCCAACTGCGCCGCAGCCTGCTCAAACACCGGCGCGAACGACTTGCACGGCCCACACCACTCCGCCCAGACATCCACCAGCAACGGCAGATCCCCCTTGATCTGGCTGGCGTAATCGCCTTGCTTGAGTTCGAAAGGCTTGCTCAGCAGTACCGCAGATTTGCAGCGTCCGCACTTGGGTTGATCGGCGAGACGCTCGGCTGGAATGCGGTTGACGCCGTTGCAGGAGGGGCAGGGGATGAGGAGTGGGGTGGTCATGATTGGTTCTCTGATAGGCAGTCTATAGAACTGATTTGGAGTCGATCTGCCAACATTATCAATGTCGCAACTGCTCACATTTTTCTCAAAACAGTTCCGGGATCGATGGCTAGTCTGAAGACCAATTCGGCGTTTTTACGCTTGTCGTGAGGAGATCGCTTTGTCTTTATCTGCGTGCTACTTTTGTTGCACTAATCCAGGAATCGATGATTCCTATGCATCAAATCGGAGCGACATAATGTCCGTAACTTCCAAGATACGCCGCCAAGGCGGCGCTGCCGTCATTACGATTCCGCCCACGCTTTTAAAGTTGTTGCATCTGGAGGTTGGCGCACAGCTAGAGCTGAATGTGGTCGATGGCGAACTGATTGCTCGTCCAGCCGTAGCCGCTACGCGTAAGCGTTATAGTTTGTCAGAGCTACTCGAAGGCGCAGAAGAATTGCAGAAACTTAACGCCCAGACTAGCGAGACCCTTGAAGGTGATTCTGTCGGCCGGGAGCTGGGTTGATGGTGCGCCGACAGCCCCCTCAGCGGGGTGACGTTTACTGGATTGATTTAAACCCAGTGGCGGGGCGGGAGATGATGAACAGACATCGCTTTGTGGTGATCACGCCCAGAGAGATCAACGCATTGGGCGTGAGCATGACGGTGCCTGTTACTAGCGGTGGGAATTTCAGCCGGAATATGGGTTTGGTGGTCGCCATTACTGGCCACGAAACTAATGGTGTAGCGGTGTGTAATCAGGTTCGCAGTTTTGACATAGAACAACGGGTACGAGACGGCACGGCCAAATTCATCGAGCGACTGGATGATGTGACAATGTCTGACATCGTCGACCGTGTAATCAGTGCAATCGACCCGCTAAGCTGAAGCGCCTACGAAGAACAACTGATCTCCAAATGCTTTCCCCACTCCGGCGGTCGCTCGGCGTAACTTTCCATTCCCGGCTGCTCATCGAACGGTCTGCTCAGCACCGCATGCAGTCGGCGTACCTCGGCATAATCCCCTTGTTCCGCCGCATCAATAGCCTTTTGCGCCAGATAATTGCGCAGGATGTACAGCGGATTGACGGCATGCATCCGTGCGCGGCGTTGTGCCTGATCGGCATTGCCGTCGCGGCCGACCCGGGCGACGTAGCGTTCGCCCCATGCATCGAAACCTTTGATATCGACAAAATCGTCGCGCAGGCGGGCGATGGCCTGTTCGGCTGACTCTTCACCGAGGCGGCGGAAGAACAGCGTGTAGTCGACGCCGCTGTTCTGCATCAGTTGCAGCAGGTTTTCCAGCAGTTGCTGATCGTCGTCCTCGGCGGTGGTGAAGCCGAAGCGGCGGCGCATCAGGTCGAGGTAGTGCGCCTGGAACAGCGGCAGGTACAAGCCGAGGGTTTCGCGCAGGGCCTCGACGCTGATGAACGGCGTCAGTGCCTGGGCGAGCGCGCTGAGGTTCCACTGGCCCACCGGCACCTGATTGCTGAACGAGTAGCGGCCCTGATCATCGGAGTGATTGCAGATGAAATTTGCGTCGAAATCGTCGAGGAAGGCGAACGGGCCGAAGTCGAAGGTGATGCCGAGGATCGACATGTTGTCGGTATTCATTACGCCGTGGCAGAAGCCATAAGCCTGCCACTTGGCGATCAGCTCGGCGTTGCGTTCGACGATTTCGCGAAACATCGCCAGATACGGTTCCGGTTGCTCCAGGCATTCGGGGAAGTGCATCGCCAGCACATGCTCGCCAAGCTGTTTCTGCTGCTCGGGGCGCTTGGTGTAGTAGAAGTATTCGAAATGGCCGAAGCGGATATGGCTCGGTGCCAGACGCAGCACCATCGCCGCGCGTTCCTGCTTTTCCCGCCAGACCGGCGTGTCGGAGCCAATCACGCAGGCGGCCCGCGAAGACGGGATGTTCAGCGCGTACAGCGCTTCGGAAGCGAGAAACTCGCGAATCGATGAGCGCAGCACCGCACGGCCATCGCCCATGCGCGAAAAGGGCGTTTGCCCGGCGCCCTTGAGGTGCAGGTCCCAATGCTCGCCGACGTTGTTGTACACCTCGCCCAGCAGCAGGCCGCGCCCGTCGCCCAGTTGCGGGGTATAACCGCCGAACTGATGGCCGGAATAGACCATCGCCCGTGGCTCGGCGTCGGCCCACAGCTTGTGGCCGCCGAACAGCTGCGCGAATTCTTCGGTGTCGGCGCTGGCCGCATCGAGATCGAGCAAGGCCAGGGCGGCCGGGCTGGCGACCACCAGACGCGGATTGTCGATCGGCTCGGGCAGCACGTGCGCGGAGAACGCGTCGCCCAGGCGGGCAAAGCGGTTGTCGAAAGTCAGTTCGTCGAGGGCTTTCACGGGCCGGCTCCAGCAGAATGTCCGAGCATTCTGCTGGGACCATGTCGGTTAGTCGAGTTTGCTCGGTGGCGGTTCCTGCGACGGTTTCTGCCCGTCGACGATCGGCACGATGGTTTTGTTCTCGGGTTCCACAGGCACCATCTTGTATTCCTGGCCGTGCAGGTTCTTCAGATAAACCTCCATCTGCCGGAACGAGATGTTGATGTGCTGCTTCTTGAACTCGCGATTGATGAAGCGGTTGACCTCATCCAGCACCGGGTTGCGGTCACCGAGATCGCGTACATGCATGCGCAGTTCGTGGTCGAGGGTGCTTTCGCCGAAGTTGAGGAAGTACACGTGTGGCTCAGGTTCTTTGAGCACACGCGGGTTCTCCCGGGCCGCTTTGAGCAGCAGTTCCTTGACCAGGTCCAGATCCGAACCGTAATCGACGCCGAGTTTCAGCGTGACGCGGGTGATGGTGTCGGTCAGCGACCAGTTGATCAGTTGCCCGGTGATGAACGTCTTGTTCGGGACAATGATGTCCTTGCGGTCGAAGTCGGTGATGGTCGTGGCGCGGATGCGGATCTTGCTCACCGTGCCCGACAGGTTGCCGATGGTGATGGTGTCACCGATCCGCACCGGGCGTTCGAAGAGGATCATGATGCCGGAGATGAAGTTGGCGAAGATCTCCTGCATACCGAAACCGAGGCCTACCGACAGCGCTGCCACCAGCCATTGCAACTTGTCCCAACTGACGCCTAGGGTCGACAGGGTGGAGACAAAACCAACGCCGGCAATCACGTAGGACAGCAGCGTGGTTGTTGCATAAGCGCTGCCCTGCGCCAGATTGAGCTTGGACAGCACGAACACTTCGAGCAGGCCGGGCAAGTTGCGCGCCAGCGCGAAGGTGATGCCGATGATGATCAGCGCGCCGAGCATGTCGCCGATGCTGATCGGCACCATGCTCATGTTGGCGCCGGTGCCGCTGGTGTATTCGTAAAGGGTGATGTTGTCCAGATACGAGAACACCGAAATCAGGTCCGACCAGACCCAGTACAGCGCCGCGATGAAACCGCCGAGCAGGGCCAGGCGGATCAGGCGCAGGGACTGCTCGTTGACCTTTTCAATGTCCAGCGTCGGCTCTTCGATCACCGCTTCGCCGTCGCCGGCCTCTTTTGCCGCCTGCCGTTTGGCCAGTGCGCGCTGATAAGCCAGACGCCGCGCGGCAACGCTCAAGCCACGCACGAAGGTCGCCTCGATCACCAGCCAGAACATCAGCAGGTACAGGGTGTTGATCAAGCGGTCGCTGAGTTTCAGCGCGGTGTAGTAGTAGCCGAAGCACACCGCGACAAACAGCGCGATCGGCAGCAGGGTGAACATCACCCCAACGGCTTTGCGGAACAGCGAAGCGTTCTGGTGCGTCGGGCTGCTGATCAGCAGGCGACTGAGCAGCCACGCCATCAAGGCGTAGCAGGTCAGCACCACCGGCATGCCGAGCACGTCATCGGCCAGCGCCGCTGGTTGCAATTCGGCGACGGCCACCACGGCCACCAGCGCCATGACCACAAGGCCCAATCGACGCACCCAGCCCTGAAGGAACTCGACCTGCGGTTTTTCCCAGCGGAAGTGCAATTCCGCCACGCCACCCGGCGCAAGAATCCGGTATGCGGTGTAGAACACCAGCCAGGCCTGGCCCATCTGCAACAGCGCCGCGCCCATGTTGGCGTTCTGCCCGCGCGCATCGATCTGCAGGGCCAGACCGCACAGCGCCAGACCCAGCGCCACCGGCATCGCCAGCAGGATGTTGATCAGAATCGCCTGCGGCGTGTGCCACTGGCTGTCGCGCTTGAAGTGGCCGATGTCCTGGTGAACCTTGTTGAGTCTTCCGTACAGCGCCTTGCGGCGCCACAACAGGGCGCCGATCAGCAGCGCCAATGGCAGGAACAGCAATGGCCGCTGGGTCAGGCCGTCAGCCAGTTCGCTCAGGCTCGACGCCCACGGCAAGGTGTTGACCTGCCGCTCCAGGCGCTCGGGCACACCGCGCATCCATTCCACATCCAGCGGTTTGTTGCTGGGGATCCAGAACATCTGTTCGTCGAGGGTCGCGCGCAGGCTTTGCGCGGTGCTCAGCAATTGTTTCTGGTTGAGCTGCAGGGTGATCGATTCGTTGAGCATCGCGCTCAACTCGCGGTTCAGCCGCTCGAGCAGATCAGCGCGGGTGTTGGCCAGATCGAGCAGGCTCTTGCGCAGTTGCGGGGTGACCTGCTCCGGCGGCTGCGTGGCCAGCAAATTGTCGACGTAGGTCGCCGGATTGCTCAGCAGCTCCCGCTGCTGGCTGACATCGAACTGATACAGACGAATATCGGCAATCTGGTCGGCGAGGTCGCGGTCGACCTTCAAGTGCGGCAGCGCCTGCTTCTGTTTGTAGAGAATTTTCGACAGCAGCAGGCTGCCCTTGAGCACGTTGATTTGCTCGTCCAGTGCCGAATCGCTCTGGGTCAGGGTGTCGAGTTGCTGTTTGGTCTGCAGGTTCTGCTGCGTGACTTCGTTGAGACGGTCGGTGCTCTTGAGCAAATAGTCGGAAAGCTTGAGGTTGGTCGCGCTCTCGCTCGCCAGCAGGCTGCTGCCGCCGGCCTTCTGCGCCTCGATCGATTGCTGGGTAACGGTTTCCTGCGACTGCGCCAGACGCTTCTGGTTGATCAGGGTTTGCAGTTCCTGGATCTCGCGGTCGAGGCGGTCGGATTTCTCCGAAAGCAAGTCGTGCTGAGCGTTGCCCAGATCCTGCAACTGGGTGTTGCCGGCCAGTTCCTGGCGGCGCAGCGGAATCAGCGCATTGAGTGCGGCCAGTTCGGCGTTCAACTGGTCGCGCTGTTCGGCGGTGACCGTTTTGCCGGTGTCCTTGCCGGATTTGAGGATGGTGTTGATCTGCTGGATGCGCGTCTGGCTGGCGGAAATTTCCGCCTGCGCACGCTCGGGGCGAGTCTGTGCGGTGATGATCAGGCTGTTGGCTTCGGCCAGGGCTTTTTGCAGATCGCTCTGCTGGGTCGAGCGATCGGTAAGGATCTGCTCCAGTTGCTGAATCGACTCCTTCGGAAAACGCTGCGCGACCGGCACCGGTGCGGTGGCCTTGAGGCGGCTGAGTTCGCGGGTATTTTCAATCGTCTGCTTCGGCGCGTTGGCCAGCTGACGCTTGAGATCGATCAGTTTCTGCTCGTAATCACGCTGGTTGTTCAGCTGATTGAGGGTGTTCTGCAGCACGGTCTGCAGGGTCTTCTTGTCGGCGTCCGGCAGTTTGCTGTCGGCCAGCTTGTCGAGGCTGGCCTGCACGGCATCGCTGGACGGTGGTTCGGCAGCATGCAGCGGGCCGACGACAAGACTGAGGCCCAGCAGGGCCGCGGCGAAAAAGGAGCGCAGGGTAGGCATAGAGACCGGTCAAGCAAGTGAGAGTGGGAGCAGTTTAGAGGAAGAGTCCGGGGCCCGGGCGACTTCCTTCGGGGAATCTGACGCCCACTTTGCCGATCTTGTTCCCGTCCATGACCGCCACCGTCCAGTGGGTGTTGTTCCACTCCACCTGGTCGCCGACGATGGGAGCACCCCCGACTTTTTGCGCAATGAACGCACCCAAGGTCATGTCCGGATCGATGCCTTCGGCCGGCAAGCCATACAGCGCTGCAACCGCTTTAAGCTGGGCGTCTCCTTCGAGCACGAAGTCACCGAAGAAACGCAGATCGAGGCCGCGTTGCGGTGCCTGGCTGAACAGTTTGCCGAGGGCCGGCAAGTTGTGTTCATGGCCAATAACACACAGCAAATCATCGACTTCCAGCACCGTACTACCCGACGGATGGAGCAGTTGCTGGCCACGAAACAGCGCCGCGATGCGTGTGCCTTCGGGCATTTTCAGCTCACGCAGGGGCGAACCGATGCACCATTTCTCGGCGCCGAGCTTGTAAACGAACAGTTCCCACTCGCTGGTCACGTGCACTTCCAGTGCCGCCCGGGAAATCGGCGCGGGTTCTGGCGGCACCGTCACCTTGAGCAGCTTGGCCACCCACGGCAGGCTCGTGCCCTGCACCAGCAGCGACACCAGTACGATGAAGAACGCCAGATTGAAATACAGCTGCGCTTGCGGCAGGCCGGCCATCAGCGGGAACACCGCGAGAATGATCGGCACCGCGCCGCGCAGGCCGACCCAGGAAATAAAGGCTTTTTCACGACCGTGGAAGGCCTTGAACGGCAGCAGGCCGACCATCACCGACAGCGGCCGCGCGAACAGGATCATCCACAGCGCCAGACCGAGGGCGGGCAGGGCGATCGGCAGCAGATCGTGGGGCGTGACCAGCAGGCCCAGCACCAGGAACATGCCGATCTGCGCCAGCCAGGCCATGCCGTCGAGCATATGCAGAATGCCGTGGCGGCTGCGCACCGGGCGGTTGCCGATCACCAGGCCGCACAGATAGACAGCAAGGAAGCCGCTGCCATGCAAGGCGTTGGTCAGCGCGAACACCACCAGACCGCCAGCAATGATCAGGATCGGATAGAGCCCGGCGGCGAGATTGATTCGATTGACCAGTTGCAGCATCACCCAACCACCGCCCAGACCGATCACGCCACCGATGCCGAACTCGCGGATCAGGTGGCTCAGCAGGCTCCAGTGCAGGCCGGTTTCGCCGCTGGCGAGCATGTCGATCAGGGTGACGGTGAGAAACACCGCCATCGGGTCGTTGCTGCCGGATTCGATTTCCAGACTGGCGCTGACCCGTTCGTTGAGGCCTTTACCGCCGAGCAGCGAGAACACCGCAGCGGCGTCGGTCGAACCGACGATGGCGCCGATCAGCAGGCCCTGAATCAGATTGAGGTCGAACAGCCACGCAGCGGCCATGCCGGTCAGCCCGGTGGTGATCAACACCCCGACCGTGGCCAGCGACAGCGCCGGCCATAACGCCACGCGGAAACTCGATACCCGCGTACGCAAGCCGCCGTCGAGCAGGATCACTGCCAGGGCGAGGTTGCCGACCAGATAGGCCGTCGGGTAGTTATCGAAAATGATCCCGCCACCATCGACCCCGGCAGCCATGCCGACCGCGAGAATGATGACCAGAATCGGAATGCCGAGACGTGAAGAAAGAGAACTGACAAGAATGCTTGCGCCTACCAGCAACGCGCCGATCAAGAACAGGCTGTTGATGGTCGTCGCATTCAAAGGCAGTACTCCAGAAGCGTAAAGACGAGGCACAAACTGACCATGCAGTCTGCGTGCCAGCGATTCTAACCTGTTGAAATGTGATGCTGTCAAAAAGCTTTTCTGCAGAATCACCCTGAAAATGCGGCGAATGATGACTGTGGCGAGGGGATTCATCCCCGTTCGGCGGCGCAGCCGTCGTAAAACCCTTGTACGCGGGTCCTCTGATGAAACCGCATACGCTGCTTTTGGGGCGGCTTCGCCACCCAACAGGGATAAATCCCCTCACCACAGGGGAAGCTCAAGCGAGGTGTGTTACAGGCTGAACCGCCCAACCATGTTGTTCAGATCCAGCGCCAGGCGCGACAGCTCATTGCTCGCTGCGCTGGTCTGATTGGCGCCGGTCGCCGACTGGACCGACAGATCGCGGATGTTGACCAGATTGCGATCGACTTCCCGCGCCACCTGCGCCTGCTCTTCGGCTGCGCTGGCGATGACCAGGTTGCGCTCGTTGATTTCGACGATGGCGCTGTTGATCGTGTCCAGCGACATCCCGGCGCCACGGGCGATATTCAAGGTCGATTCGGCGCGCTCGGTGCTGTTGCGCATCGAATCCACGGCGTGTTCGGTGCCGCTCTGGATGCTGCCGATCATGCGTTCGATTTCGCTGGTCGACTGCTGGGTGCGATGGGCCAGTGCGCGCACTTCGTCCGCCACCACGGCAAAACCACGACCGGCCTCACCGGCTCGGGCCGCTTCGATTGCTGCGTTCAATGCCAGCAGGTTGGTCTGATCGGCGAGGCCACGAATCACGTCGAGCACCTTGCCGATGTCGCGGGATTCATTGGCTAGGTCGCCGATCAGCGAAGCGGTGCTCTGCACGTCGGCGCTCATGCGTTCGATGGCGCTGACGGTTTCCTGCACCAGATCACGACCGTCGCCCGCCGAAGTGGTGGCGTTTTTCGAGGCTTCCGAAGTGCTGACCGCGTTGCGCGCGACTTCTTCGACAGCGCTGGTCATCTCATTGACCGCAGTGGCCGCCTGCTCGATTTCGTTGTTCTGCTGGGTCAAGCCGCGAGCACTTTCGTCGGTGACGCTGTTCAGCTCTTCCGCAGCAGACGCAAGCTGTGTGGCCGAACCGGAGATGCGCTGCAGGGTGTCGCGCAGCTTCGATTGCATCTTCGCCATCGCCGCCAGCAGGCGCCCGGCTTCATCTTCGCCATCGACATGGATCGGCTGGGTGAGGTTGCCTTCGGCGATAGTTTCCGCCGCCTCGAGTGCCTTGGAAATCGGCTTGGTAATGCTCACGGTCAGCAGCCAGGCGAACAGCAAGGTCAGGCCGCTGGCGATCACCAGCAGAGTGACGACCAGATCGAACGACATCGAGTACTGATCCTTGGCGCCCTGATCAGTCTCGGCAATTTGCTGGGTATTGATCTCCAGCAGACGCGCAAGTGCGGTGTTGACTGCCTCTGAGTTGCTCAGCAAATCGTTGTTGAGCATCTGCTGCAACTCGGCGATCTGGTTGTTGCGCGACAGGGTTTTCATGCGTTCTTCAAGCTGACGGTACTGCGCCAGCAATTGCACGTACTGATCGTACGCCGCACGCTCCTGCGGGCCTTCGATCAGTGGCTCGTATGCGCGTTGCGCATCGGCGATCTGGCGATTGCGCAGGTCGAACAGCTCGATGGTTTTCTGCTGCACGTCGGGTTCGCGATTGATCAGCAAACGATAGGACAGCACGCGCAGGCGCAGGGTCAGTTGGGTGAATTCGTCCAGAGCCTTGATCGACGGCACGCTGGCGGTGGCGATGTCTTCGCCGGCCGCGCGGATCTTGCTCATCTGGTTCAGCGCAAACACGCCGAGGATCAACATCAGGCCGCCGATCAGGGCGAAGCCGGTGAACGCCCGTGGGGCGATATTCATATTGCGAAGGGACATGGGCGGATACCGAAAAGGGCCGCATCCATGCGGGCTGAGACTGCTGTATGGGTGACTTATCGGTCATACGACTAAAGTCTTGAGGTGGTGTGCGTATTTGTCGCAGACAGGCTTGAGCGACGAAGTGCAGGAACCAGATCGACCAATCACAGTCTTTTAAACTCGCGAGAAGCTTCGCCACCCAGGAAAATCAAGGCCTTGCGCCGGTTTAACCCTGGCATCCATGGTGACTTTTCTTTATCGTACGCGCCCTTTGAAAAACGCTTGGAAGATCAAAATGTTGGAAGCATCCCTCAGCCAATTGGAACAGCTCGTCAGCGACCTGGTGCAACAGAACCAGACCTTGCTGCAGACCAACCAGACCCTGTCCACGGAACTGGCCCAGGCCAAGGATGAAAACGAAAACCTGCAACTGAACCTGATGGAGCAGGAAGAAAAACACGGCGCCACCGCCGCGCGCATTCAGGCGCTGGTTGATCGCGTCAATGCCGGTCCTGTCAGCGCATGAACCACGGCACAGCAGGGGTAAAAGTCATCTCCATTCTCGGCGAGGACTATTCGATCAAAGCACCGGCCGGGGAAGAACAGACCCTGCTGGACGCGGCGATGATGCTCAAGGCAGCGCTGGAAGACACCAAGCGCAAATACCCGACGCTGATCGGCGACCGTTTGCTGGTGCTGGCGGCGATGAATCTGTGCTCGCAGCAGATCGAAATGAAAAAGCAGCACAAAGAAGAACTCGACCGTTATCAAGAGCAAGTCAGCGCCACGGTCGAGACGATTGCCAAGACCATCAGTCAGGGCTGATGAGGTTGCGCACAACCAGGGAATAGATTGTCGGTTGGTTTGTATACAATCGGCACGGCTGTTGCAGTGTTTCGGCCACTTATTCCTTGGGGGTGCTCCATGCAGTGGTGGCGACGCAGTATTCAGTGGCAGTTGATTCTCGGCATGGGCGCGGCCCTGCTGATCAGCATCGTGATTGTGGTTGGCATTTATACCCTGGTGGTCAACCGCCTCGCCCAGAGCTATCTGGTCGAACAAGCGCTGCCGTCGAGCATTGAAGCGACGCGCAACGATATCGAACGCATCCTCGTCCAGCCGCTCACCGCCGCCAAGGACATCGCCAGCAACAGCATGGTGCGTGACTGGCTGGCGACAGGCGAGGACAGCAGCAAAACTGCGCTCTTCGCGCAGTATCTGGAAGGCATCCGCGCCGAACACAAAGCTTTCACGGCGCTGATCATCGGCACCGAATCCAACCACTACATCACCGAAAAAGGCCTCGATCGCACCCTCAGTCGCGCGAAACCGGCCGACGCCTGGTTCTATTCATTTCTCGACAGCAATCAGCCGCGCACCCTCAATATCGACAACGACGGCGCCACTGGCGAGCTGGCCCTGTTCATCGATTTGAAGGTCGAGCAGGCCGGCAAAGTTGTCGGTGTCGCCGGGCTCGGGCTGAGCATGAAAGAGCTGTCGGAGCTGATCCACAACTTCAGTTTCGGCGAGCGCGGCAAGGTCTATCTCGTGCGTTCCGACGGTCTGATTCAGGTCCATCCTGAGGCGCAGTTCAGCGGTAAACGCACCTTGACCGAGCAGATCGGTGCCAATGCGGCGCAAGCGCTGATGGGGCACAAGGAGGCGGTCAACAGTAGCTTCCAGCGCGAGGGTGAAGACTTCCTCGCCTTCAGCCTGCCGCTGCGCGATCTCGGCTGGACGCTGGTGGCCGAAGTGCCGCAGTCGCAGATCTACGCCGAAGCACGGAAAGCGATGTGGATGAGTGGCTGCATCGGTCTGGTGGTGGCGTTGGTCTGCCTGGCGTTGGTGGTGTGGCTGGCCCAAGGGCTGGTGCAACCGATTCGACAAGTAACACGGGCGCTGGTGGCCATCGGTAGCGGTGGTGGAGATTTGACTCACCGGTTAGATTCCAGCCGTGCCGATGAGCTGGGTGACCTGGCGCGCGGCTTCAACCGCTTCCTCGACAGCCAGCGCGCGATGATCGGCGAAGTGCTGACCACCAGCGAGCGCCTGCGCACGGCCGTGGGGCAAGTGGCGACGGTGGTGGACAACACCGCCGAGCGCTCCGGCCGGCAGCAGGAAATGACCGACATGGTAGCCACCGCCGTCCACGAAATGGGTCTGACCGTGCAGGAAATCGCGCAGAACGCTGGCAACGCCGCGCTTGCCTCGCAAACCGCGCGCGATGAGGCGTTGCAGGCGCGGGAAGTGGTCGGTGGCTCGATCCGTCATATCGAAAGCATGTCCGATGAGATCGGCGTGGCGGCAGGGGCGGTGGGTGAGCTGGCACAGCAAGTGGCGTCGATCGATTCGGTGCTGGCGGTGATTCGTGGCGTTTCCGAACAGACCAATCTGCTGGCACTCAACGCCGCCATCGAAGCCGCCCGCGCTGGCGACATGGGCCGTGGCTTCGCGGTGGTCGCCGATGAAGTGCGCACCCTCGCGCGCAGGACCCAGGCCTCGACCGACGAAATTCAACTGATGATCGGCAGCCTCAAGCAAGGCGCGGAAAACGCCGTGTCATCGATGCGCACCGGCCAGGCCGCGACGGGTACCGGGGTTGAGTCAAGCCAGCGCACCGGTGCATCGCTGACGGCAATCACCGGCCAAGTTGAGCGCATCAGCGATATGAACCATCAGGTGGCGACGGCAACCGAAGAGCAGTCGGCGGTGACTGAAGAGATCAACCGCAACGTGCAGGGGATTTCCGATCTGGCGCGCGCGACGGCGGGGGAGGTCAGGGCTTGTCGCGAAGACTGCCAGATGTTGCAGAAACTGGCGGATGATCTGGCGCGGCAGATGGGTGGCTTTCGATTGAACTGAGTGACTCTGACTTTGGCACAGACCCGACGCGCCTCGACGGCGCGTCAGTTTCACTCTGGTTACGCCCTTCAGAACAGCAGGATTTCGCGACCATAGAAGTCGATGCCGCCAATTGTCTCCAGGTAAAACACTCGCTTTTCACGAACAGTCCACACCTGCTGGTCCTCGAGGTAAGTATCGCCAGCTGCCAATGTCCTGAACAGATCGTTGCGGTTGAAATCCATATTGCTGATATAGGTCGAGCGAGGAGTGGTAACCATAGCCTGGTAAAGATTTGCACCCCTCTTGATATACCGTTTTCCCGTAACACGTTCCGCTGTTGGGTGTTTTACCACGTCATTGATTCGTGCCGAAAAAACGAACTGGTCTGCGCTCAGGATGACGTTCGGATCAATCAGCAACTTTGAGTCAGCGCCGCCATACACGACTGCTCGCCACTGGTTGGCGTCGATAAACGTGTAATCTTTATAAGCTATGCGATTGACCGTCTCGTAACGATCCTCCGCCATGATGATCTCGAACATTCCTGCGGCCGTTGTTTCGACAGCCGGTACTGAGTTATCGGGCGATGTCGTGGTGCTGATCAGCGATCGCTCATCAGAAAGACGATGGTGATTTTTACTGGTAACGGTGGAAACCGAGGAGTCTTCGTTAGTCCAGACTGTGCCGTTGCGTGATCCAAATTGCGAAATCGAGGCAAGCACGCAGTAGTCTCGGGTTACCAGTCCGGCAAGTTTGATAGTTTGGTCGGCAGTCTGGTTGTCCATGGCGTTCGCTCTTTTGTAAGTTGAGAAGAGGACGTTGAGTCCGAACTTGCCGGGCAAACTGCTAACTAAATGTCTGGCCTAAATAGCCTATCGTGCAGATCTCGCTTCCACACCTGTCAAAGATGACAGGTGTGGAAAGTCCAATAATGTGTTCTGTCTGGGTGAGGCGCGGAAATCAGAACCACTCCTCCCGCATCCCCAGACACGTATCATCCCGCGCCTCCAGCAAGTCCAGCTCATGCTGGCAACCCGGCACTTCCCATGTCAGGAAATACCGCGCCGCCTGCAACTTGCCCTTATAGAAGTCCACATCCGCCGCATTCCCTTTGGCCAGGCCTTCCTCGGCGCGAATCGCCTGCTCCAGCCAGCGCCAGCCGATCACTGCGTGACCGAACACTTTCAGGTACAGCGCCGAGTTCGCCAGGCTGCTGTTGACCTTGCCTTGGGCCAGATCGGTGAGCAGGCCGATGGTCACGGTTTGCAAGCGGGCCACGAGTTTTTCCAGCGGTTCGCGCAGGGTGGTCAACGAATCGTATGCAGTGGCACGTTCGGCCGTGTTGGCGATCAATCGAATCAGCTGCTTGAGACCGGCGCCACCGTTCTGCGCCAGTTTGCGTCCAAGCAGATCCAGCGACTGGATGCCGTGAGTGCCTTCGTGGATCGGATTCAGGCGGTTGTCACGGTAGTACTGCTCCACCGGATATTCACGGGTGTAGCCGTGGCCGCCAAGAATCTGGATCGCCAGTTCGTTGGCTTTGAGGCAGAACTCCGAAGGCCAGGATTTGACGATCGGCGTCAGCAGGTCCAACAGCTCATGAGCCTGTTTGCGTTCGGCTTCGGTTTCCAGCGTGGTGGTGTCATCGAACAAACGCGCGGCATACAGGCCGAGGTCAAAAGCCCCTTCGACGTAGGACTTCTGCGTCAGCAACATGCGTCTGACATCGGCGTGCTGAATGATCGCCACCGGCGCTGTGCTCGGATCCTTGCTGTCCGGCACCCGACCTTGCGGACGTTCGCGCGCATATTCCAGTGAATAAAGGTAACCGGCATAGCCGAGCATGACCGCGCCCATACCGACGCCGATCCGCGCTTCGTTCATCATCTGGAACATGTAGCTCAAGCCATGGTGTGGCTTGCCTACCAGATAGCCGACGCACTCGCCGTTATCGCCGAAGTTCAGCGCCGTCGATGTGGTGCCGCGCCAGCCCATCTTGTGGAACAAACCGGCGAGCAGCACGTCGTTGCGCTGGCCGAGGCTGCCGTCGTCGTTGACCAGAAACTTCGGCACGATAAACAGCGAAATACCTTTCACCCCCGGTGGGGCGTCGGGCAGTTTGGCCAGAACCATATGCACGATGTTTTCCGACAGCGGATGGTCGCCGCCGGAAATGAAAATCTTGTTGCCCTTCAGGCGATAGGTGCCGTCGGATGCAGGCTCGGCGCGGGTGCGGATATCCGACAGTGACGAACCGGCATGCGGCTCGGTCAGGGCCATGGTGCCGAAGAAACGTCCGTCGATCATCGGTTGCAGGAAGCGCTGTTTCTGCTCTTCGCTGCCAAAGCTCTCGATCAGATTGGCCGCGCCCATGGTCAGGAACGGGTACGAGGTCGACGCTGCGTTGGCGGACTGAAAGTGCGCGAAGCAGGCTTGCGACAGCAGGGTCGGCAATTGCATGCCGCCGGCCTCGAAGCTGCGTGCGGCGTTGAGGAAGCCAGCCTCGAGAAAGGCATCCACCGCCGGTTTCACTTCGGGAATCAGAATGGCCTGGCCATCTTCATAGCGCGGCTCGTTTTCATCGCCCTTGCGGTTGTGCGGGGCGAAATACTTTTCGGCGATGTTGCGCGCGGTGCCGATGGCGGCGTCGAAGGTCTCGCGATTGTGCTCGGCAAAGCGCTCGCGCCGGGTCAGGCCCTCGGCATCGAGGACTTCGTACAGCTCGAAAGCCAGATTGCGGGAACTGAGCAGCGTCTCGGACATGGCGGCCTACCTTAAAGAAAGTATGCCGCAGTCTAGGTAGGCCCATAAAAATGGGGAAGGAAGATAGATAAGGGTGATGGGGCGGCACAAGCCGCAAGCTGGAAGCTTCAAGCTTCAAGCTTCAAGCTTCAAGCTTCAAGCTTCAAGCTTCAAGCTGCAAGCTGCAAGTAAGAGCAGTTGGCTTCTACTTGCAGCTTGCAGCTTGCAGCTTGCAGCTGCTTTTATCCGATCGTCATCAAGCTGGCATTACCCCCCGCCGCAGCGGTGTTGACGCTCAATGCCCGTTCGATTACCAGACGCTCCAGGGCAATGTTGGTCTCGCCCTGGGACAGGCCCTGAACGCCAACGATTGCACCGCCACGCTGGGCGATCTGCTGGCAGACGCCGCGCAACTGGTCGGAGTGGCCGTGATGCAGCACGGCATCGAACACCACTTCGTCCTTGTTCCAGTCGGCAACGCGCTTGATCCGCGCCTGCACTTCCTTCGGCAGGCGGGCGAATAGCGCCTTGGTCAGTTCGGTTTCCGGCCACACCGCCGAACCGCCCACCGCCAGCACCGCCGCCAGTTGCGTCAGCAGATCACCTTCAACTTCCGCCAGGCACAGCACGTGTTCGCGCGGCAGGATGGCGTAGCTGTTTTTCTCGCCGGTCGGGCCAGCCAGCACCCGGGTGATGCCGCTCTGCGATTGCGCAGCGTATTGCACGCACAGGGTGCTCAGATCGGCAAACTTGTTGTTGTCGGCCCAGGCTTTCAGCGCGTTCAACGATTGGCTCATGGCATCGCGCAAGCGCACGTCCGGGGCGACGATGGCATCACCGCGGGCGAAGGATTGTTCGATGGCGTCGGCAGGACGCGTCGACAGCAGGCGGTACAGATACAGCGGGCCACCGGCTTTCGGGCCAGTACCCGACAGGCCTTCGCCGCCGAATGGCTGCACGCCGACCACGGCACCAACGATGTTGCGGTTGACGTAGACGTTACCGGCGTTGACGTTGTCGATCACCTTGGCGATGGTCTCGTCGATGCGCGTGTGCACGCCCAGCGTCAGGCCGTAACCGGAGGCGTTGATCTGGCCGATCAGTTGGTCCAGCTCCTTGCGCTTGTAGCGCACCACGTGCAGTACCGGGCCGAAGATTTCGCGTTGCAGTTCGTCGAAGCTTTCCAGCTCGATCAGGGTCGGCATGACGAAGGTGCCGCGCTTGACCTCTTCGCTTTCGGCAATCGCAACCTGGTAAACATTGCGACCTTTGTCGCGCATGCCTTGGATGTGCTTGTCGATGCCGGCCTTGGCTTCGGCGTCGATCACCGGGCCGATGTCCACGGACAGACGCTCGGGGTTGCCGAGACGGCTTTCGGCCATGGCACCTTTGAGCATTTCGATGACGCGATCGGCGGAATCTTCCTGCAGGCACAGCACGCGCAGCGCCGAGCAGCGCTGACCGGCACTGTCGAAGGCCGACGACACCACGTCGATCACCACTTGTTCAGTCAGTGCCGAGGAATCGACGATCATCGCGTTCTGGCCACCGGTTTCGGCGATCAGCGGAATCGGACGGCCCTGACTGTCGAGACGGCCAGCGATGTTGCGTTGCAGCAAGCGCGCGACTTCGGTGGAACCGGTGAACATCACGCCTTTGACGCGTTCGTCACCGACCAGACCGGCGCCGACGGTTTCACCACGGCCCGGCAGCAGTTGCAGCACGCCTTCCGGGATGCCGGCTTCGAGCATCAGGCGCACGGCTTGGGCGGCGACCAGCGGAGTCTGCTCGGCCGGTTTGGCCAGTACCGGGTTACCGGCGGCCAATGCCGCAGCGACCTGGCCGCTGAAGATTGCCAGCGGGAAGTTCCACGGGCTGATGCACACCACCGGACCGAGTGGGCGGTGGGCGTCATTGCTGAAATCGTTGCGCGCCTGCACTGCGTAGTAACGCAGGAAGTCGACGGCTTCGCGGACTTCGGCGATGGCGTTGGCGTAGGTCTTGCCGGCTTCGCGAGCCAACAGGCCCATCAGCGGCTGGATCTCGCCTTCCATCAAGTCAGCGGCACGTTCCAGAATTGCCGCACGTTCGGCCGGCGGGGTGGCCTGCCAGATCGGCGCGGCGTTCAGCGCGCATTGAATGGCGTTGTCGACGTCTTCGACGGTAGCTTCTTGAACGTGACCGACCACATCGCGGTGATCGGACGGGTTCAGCACCGCGACCGGCGTTTCGTTGCTGGAGGCGCAACCGAGCATCGGCGCGGCTTTCCAGTCGTTGTGCGCGGTGGCGAGCAGGGCGCAGGACAGCGATGCCAGGCGATGTTCGTTGGCCATGTCGATGCCGCTGGAGTTGGCGCGCTCGGCACCGTACAGGTCACGCGGCAGCGGAATGCGCGGGTGCGGCAGGCCAAAACCGCCTTCCACGGTGGCCATCTGCTCGATCTGTGCCACCGGATCGGCCACCAGTTCCTGAATCGAAATCGACTGGTCGGCGATGCGGTTGACGAACGAAGTGTTCGCGCCGTTTTCCAGCAAGCGACGTACGAGGTAAGCCAGCAGGGTTTCGTGAGTGCCGACCGGTGCGTACACGCGGCACGGACGGTTCAGCTTGCCCTCGGAAACCTTGCCTACAACCTGTTCGTAGAGCGGTTCGCCCATGCCGTGCAGGCACTGGAACTCGTACTGGCCCGGGTAATAGTTCTGACCGGCGATGTGGTAGATCGCCGACAGGGTGTGGGCGTTGTGCGTAGCGAATTGCGGGTAGATGACTTCCGGTACCGACAGCAGTTTGCGTGCGCACGCAATGTAGGAAACGTCGGTGTAAACCTTGCGGGTGTAGACCGGATAGCCTTCCAGACCTTCGACCTGGGCGCGCTTGATTTCGCTGTCCCAGTACGCGCCTTTTACCAGACGGATCATCAGGCGATGACGGCTGCGGCGGGCCAGATCGATCACGTAGTCGATCACGTACGGGCAACGCTTCTGGTAAGCCTGGATGACGAAACCGATGCCGTTCCAGCCGGTCAGTTGCGGCTCGAAGCACAGACGTTCGAGCAGATCCAGCGACAGCTCGAGGCGGTCGGCTTCTTCGGCGTCGATGTTCAGCCCGATGTCGTATTGCTTGGCCAGCAGGGTCAGCGACAGCAGGCGCGGGTACAGCTCGTCCATCACCCGCTCGTACTGCGCACGGCTGTAACGCGGGTGCAGTGCCGAGAGCTTGATGGAAATGCCCGGGCCTTCATAAATCCCACGGCCGTGGGACGCTTTGCCGATCGAATGGATCGCCTGTTCGTACGACGCCAGGTATTTTTGCGCGTCGACTTCGGTGAGTGCCGCTTCACCGAGCATGTCGTAGGAATAGCGGAAGCCCTTGGCTTCGAACTTGCTCGCATTGGCCAGGGCTTCGGCGATGGTTTCGCCGGTCACGAACTGCTCGCCCATCAGGCGCATGGCCATGTCGACGCCCTTGCGGATCATCGGCTCGCCGCTCTTGCCGATGATGCGGCTCAGCGACGAGGTCAGGCCGGCTTCGTTGTGGGTGGAGACCAGTTTGCCAGTCAGCAGCAGACCCCAGGTCGCAGCGTTGACGAACAGCGAAGGGCTGTTGCCCAGGTGCGGATGCCAGTTGCCGGTGCTGATCTTGTCGCGGATCAGCGCATCTCGGGTGCCTTTGTCCGGGATGCGCAGCAGCGCTTCGGCCAGGCACATCAGCGCCACGCCTTCCTGGGACGACAGGGAGAATTCCTGCAACAGACCCTGAACAATGCCCGCACGACCGCCGGCACTTTTCTGGTTACGCAGTTTTTCGGCGATGGTCGCCGCGAGTTTGTTGGTGGCTTCGGCCATCGGTGCCGGCAGGCGCGCCTGCTCGATCAGCATCGGCACCACTTCCGGCTCAGGGCGGCGGTAGGCGGCGGTGATCGAAGCACGCAGAACCGATTGCGGCAGGATGCTTTCAGCGAATTCGAGGAAGCATTGGTGAGCGTGATCGGTCTGCACTTCGCCTGCGTCATCGGCGTCTTTGGCGGTCAAACCGTTCAACTCGGTCAGGGTTGCACCACCCTCGAGTTTTTCCAGGTAATTGAAAATTGCCTGCTTGATCAGCCAGTGCGGCGTGCGATCAATCGAGGTTGCGGCAGCCTTCAGGCGCTCGCGGGTCGGGTCATCGAGTTTGACCCCAAGGGTGGTGGTAGCCATATTTTTATCCTCATGGTTGCCACAGTTGCGTGGCATCAGCTGGCCGCAAGATTAGCCGTGCGTTGAATGAGGTGCAACCGGGTGCAACCCTTTTTTTGCCGGAATAATACGCAGCTCGTCAGGAAATAATTTCTGGTACGAAAGTGCTGCTCCTGCTTGGTGCTTTTGCTTCTAGCAAAGAGCCATGACTGCGACAAAAGGGAGCAAAAACGGGGTGATCGTCGATTAATCCGACTGGGTGCAACTAATTCTCGCGAAACTGGTTGCACCTTATTTGCTTTGTTGCATAGCATTCGCCGCCAAGGTGCAACCGGGAATAACCCGGTGCATCGGCTGATGGCTTTCCTGGGGAAACATCAGTCTTAAATGCGCGGGATCCCGAATCGTCTGCCAAACGTCGTCGTTTGCGAGCGGTTCACCACCGCCGCTACATAAAAACAAAGCCAGGGCGTAACTCAATGAGCGTAAGCAATCCAACCCTGATCACGTTCGTGATCTACATCGCAGCAATGGTGCTGATCGGCTTGATGGCCTATCGCTCCACCAACAACCTTTCCGATTATATTCTCGGTGGTCGCAGCCTCGGCAGCGTCGTCACCGCGCTGTCTGCCGGTGCCTCCGACATGAGCGGCTGGTTGCTGATGGGCCTGCCGGGCGCCATCTACATGTCCGGTCTGTCCGAAAGCTGGATCGCCATCGGCCTGATCGTCGGTGCCTACCTGAACTGGCTGTTTGTCGCCGGCCGTCTGCGTGTGCAGACCGAGCACAACGGCGATGCCCTGACTCTGCCGGATTACTTTTCCAGCCGTTTCGAAGATAAAAGCGGCTTGCTGCGGATTATCTCGGCGATCGTGATTCTGGTGTTCTTTACCATCTACTGCGCTTCCGGCATCGTCGCTGGTGCCCGCCTGTTCGAAAGCACGTTCGGCATGACCTACGAAACGGCGCTGTGGGCCGGTGCGGCGGCAACGATTGCCTACACTTTCATCGGCGGTTTCCTCGCGGTGAGCTGGACCGACACCGTACAAGCCACGCTGATGATCTTCGCGCTGATCCTTACGCCGATCATCGTCCTGCTGGCCACAGGCGGCGTTGACACCACGTTCCTCGCCATCGAAGCGCAAGATCCGAGCAACTTCGACATGCTCAAAGGCACCACCTTCATCGGCATCATCTCGCTGATGGGCTGGGGTCTGGGCTACTTCGGCCAGCCGCACATCCTCGCGCGTTTCATGGCGGCGGATTCGGTGAAGTCGATCGCCAAGGCGCGTCGCATTTCCATGGCCTGGATGATCCTGTGCCTGGGCGGCACCGTTGCGGTGGGCTTCTTCGGTATCGCCTATTTCTCGGCGCACCCGGAAGTCGCCGGTCCTGTGACCGAGAACCCGGAGCGCGTGTTCATTGAACTGGCGAAAATCCTCTTCAACCCATGGGTTGCCGGTGTACTGCTGTCGGCCATTCTGGCTGCGGTGATGAGCACCCTGAGCTGCCAGTTGCTGGTGTGCTCGAGCGCCCTGACCGAAGACTTCTATAAAGCCTTCCTGCGCAAATCCGCTTCGCAACTGGAGCTGGTCTGGGTCGGTCGTGCCATGGTGCTGCTGGTAGCCCTGATTGCTATCGCGCTGGCTGCCAACCCGGAAAACCGCGTGCTGGGCCTGGTGTCCTACGCCTGGGCCGGTTTCGGTGCTGCATTCGGTCCGGTGGTGCTGATTTCGGTGGTCTGGAAAGACATGACCCGCAACGGCGCACTGGCCGGTATTCTGGTCGGCGCGATCACCGTGGTGGTCTGGAAGCATTTCGAACTGCTGGGTCTGTACGAAATCATTCCGGGCTTCATCTTCGCCAGCCTGGCCATCTACTTTGTCAGCAAGGCGGGTGAGCCGACTCGCGGCATGGTTGAGCGTTTCGAGGCAGCGGAAAAAGACTTCCATCTGAACAAGTGATGGACTGAGCTTCGGCTCACATGAAAACGGCCCGCTTCCTAGAGGAAGCGGGCCGTTTTTTTGTGCCTGTGATTTCTCGAATTCTGTGGAAATCCATTGTGGGAGCGAGCCTGCTCGCGAATGCGATTGATCATTCAATGAATGTGTCGACTGACATGCCGCTTTCGCGAGCAGGCTCGCTCCCACAGGGTGGGTGGCAGGTTTGATTGAATTGTCTGTAGTCGAACGGCCGAATTAACAAGGTCCTTTCAGCAAACCACGTAGGGCAAATCTGAATTTCCCGTCACCTGCTCGGCACCCCTTGCCCCTCATGCAGAATCGCCCGCCCTCACACTGCAGAGAGACATCGGATGTTCGCGCCTGCCAATCAACCGCGTTTCACGTTGACCCTCGAAGGCGCCCGGCATGACCTCAAAGTCCTTGAGTTCACGGGCAGGGAAGCCATCAGCCAACCTTTTCGCTTCGAGCTGGAACTGGTCAGCGAGCGGCCGGACCTGGATCTGGAAAGCCTGCTGCATGGTCAGGCGTTTCTGAGTTTCGATGCTCAGGGTTGCGGTATTCATGGTCAGATTTATCAGGTCGGGCAGGGCGATTCCGGGAAACGTCTGACACGCTATCACCTCAGCCTTGTCCCGCGTCTGACGTATCTGGGGCATCGCATCAACCAGCGGATTTTTCAGCATCAGAGCGTGCCGCAGATCATCAAGCAGATCCTCAAGGATCATTCGATCCTGCGCGATGCCTTTGAATTTCGCCTGGGCAGCGAATACCCGGAGCGCGAGTACTGTGTGCAATACGCCGAAAGCGATCTGGCATTCATCCAGCGTCTGTGCGCCGAAGTCGGCATTCATTACCACTTTCAGCACAGCCCCGAAGGCCATCTGCTGGTATTCGGCGACGATCAGACCGTGTTCACCAAGCTGCCCGCGCCAACGTTGTATCTGCCGGGCAGCGGCATGTCGGCGGGGGCGCCGGCGATTCAACGTTTCAATGTGCGCGTGGAAACCCGTACCAGCGTCGTCACCCGGCGCGACTACAACTTCGAAAAACCACGCCTGTCTCTGGAAAGTCGCAGTGACGGCGAGCAGCGTCCGGTGCTGGAGGACTATCACTTCCCCGGCCAATTCAGTGATCGTGAAACCGGCAAACAGCTGACTCGGCGAGCGCTGGAACGGCACGTCGCCGATTACCGTCAGGCCGAGGGCAGCAGCGACGAGTCTTCATTGGTCTGCGGCCATTTTCTGCAACTCACCGAGCATCCGCGCAGCGACTGGAATGATCTGTGGTTGCTCACCTGTGTCGAGCATCGCGGCCGTCAGCCGCAGGTGCTTGAGGAGTCGGTGACCAGCGATGGCGAATCCTTTCAGGGCTACCGCAATACTTTCGTCGCCACGCCGTGGGACGTGGTCTTTCGTCCGGCACTGTGCCCGGAAAAACCGCGCATGTCGGGTTACCAACCTGCCGTGGTCACCGGCCCGAAAGACCTGGAAATCCATTGCGATGAATATGGCCGGGTCAAAGTGCAACTGGCCTGGGACCGCGATGGCGAATTGAACGAGCACTCCAGTTGCTGGCTGCGCGTCGCGACCGGTTGGGCTCACGATCACTACGGTAGCGTATTGATTCCGCGAGTCGGCATGGAAGTGCTGGTCGGCTTCATTGATGGCGATGCCGACAAGCCGCTGGTCATGGGGTGTCTGCCCAATGCGGCGACCCCGGTGCCGCTGGATCTGCCGGCAGACAAGACCCGAAGCGTGTTCCGCAGCCAGAGCAGCCCCGGAGGTGGCGGTTATAACGAACTGCGCATCGAGGATAAAAAAGGCGCCGAGGAAATCTACCTGCGTGCCCAGCGCAACTGGACCCAGCATGTGCTCAACGACCAGCAGCTGCAGGTCGATAATCAGCGCAGTGTGGTGGTCACCGGCACCGCCCGGCATGAACTCAAGGCCGACGAACAGCGCATCACCCACGGCCAGCGCCAGACCGAAGTCAGGCAGGATGATCATTTGTCCGTGCTCGGCGACCGGCAGGTGCGGGTGAACAGCCAGGCCACCAGCGCCTCGGCGCAGATCCATATCAGCGCAGGCCAGCAAGTGGTCATTGATGGCGGCGCGAGCGCGACGATTCAGGCCGGCGGACAGTGGATCAACATCGGCCCCGGCGGAATTTTCAGCAGCGTGCCGATTGTTGTGGGTGGCGCGCCAATGGCGGCAACGAGTGCGGCACCGTTGGTGCCGGGCTTGCCAGAGAAACTGGCCGCTGCGCCGGCGGCGGTTCTCACCGCCGCACAGATCATGAGTCTCAAAGGTGATGCGCCTTTCTGCGAAGAGTGTGAGCGTTGTAAGGACGGTGTCTGTGCAGCCTGAACAATTGACGCCCGAACAATGGCTGGCGCGGCAGCCGCTGCACGCGTCGGAACAACTGTTCGCCATTTTCAGTCGCGCCAGCGACGCCAATGCGTTCAAAGCCTGGCAGGGCACAGCGAATCCAGTCTGGGCCGAGACGATTTATGCCGAGTGGGACGCGGTGATGCCCTATGTGGGAATTGTCGCTGCGGACAGTGAGTTTTTACGTTGGGTGGCGGAAACAGAATCCCGGGATTGGGGATGGTTGGCGGTGTCTTCGGCGGATCTGGATGTGCTGGTCGAACATTTCCGCAGCCTGACTCAAGTGCTGATGCCGGACGGTAAAGCGGTGTTTTTTCGCTTTTGGGATGGTCGGTTTCTGCTGCCTCTTTTGCACTCTGACGAGCTCAATTCCGCGCAATTACTGCCAGTCGTTTCGCGAGCCTTGATCAATGGCCAAGCCATTGAAATCGGGGGCCGGGCGCTGGTTTCGGGGCGGGTCTTTCCGTGGTGGAGCGTGCCGCAATCGCTGTTGGCGCAGACTGATGCAAGCGTACGCATCGCCAATGCTTTGCAATGGCTGAGCGAGGAGCAACCGGCCGTGTTCGAGGCGTTTCCCGAGGCTGTTTTGCGCTGCAAGGTCGGGCAGTTTTTCAAATTATCGATGTCGGAAGATTCGTCACGATCGGCGCTTCTGGAGTTTTTGCTGGCAGAGGCAGAGTGAAATTTCGGGGCAAACGCTTCGGACGTTTCCTTCGAATCGCGGCGGTTTTCATGAACTGGTGCGTGGTGAGTTGCAGGGATAGTCTTTTCGTTGTCGCCACGAGAGTGGTGGCAGGGTGAAGGATTCCCGCATTCATGACGTTACAGTTCGTTGGCTTTTTGCGGCACTTGGTTCAAGTCCGTAAGATCGTTCGCGGCGGCTGTGCGTGGGGCACGCTTCGGCGTGGCCGAGGTCCATGATTGCTCGGTTCCTACTCCCGCGCACAGCTGCCACCCTAACCCGTAGGAAGGTGTGATGGCGGCTCACGTTTATCAATCATGGGGCCCGGAAAATGACCAATATGCATACTGATTCACCCTACGAAAAAATCACGCCTCACCCCGACAACCGCTTCATGGCCCTCACCGGCAATTGCAGCGACATGCCCAGCCTGTTCGTCGACACCCACGTGCCCCTCGACATCCTCATGGACGCTGCCAACCATCGCATCCGCGCCGTGGTCCAGGTCCTGGAAAACATGTGCATGCGCGGCTCGATCGAATGCGACTCCGTGATCCTCAGCGACTTCGCCCTGCTGTGCGCCATCCCATTGCGCGATGGCTGTGATGTGCTGGACGTCATCGGCAAGCGCCTGCGCAGCTTGCCCGCCTGAAGATCAGAGGATCGCAGCCTCCGGCAGAGTGAGCGCCTATCCCGTGGAGCTGCCGAAGGCTGCGATCTTTTGATGTTGAGGCCCACTCGGCTGCGAACCCCTGACTTGCCGCCCGGTAAAAGGTAAACTTTGCGCCCTTCGCAGGAGCAGCCATGAATTATCGTCACGCCTTCCATGCCGGCAATCACGCCGATGTGTTCAAACACCTGACCTTGACACGCCTCATCGCTCTGATGTCGCGCAAGGAGCAGCCGTTTGCCTATCTCGACACGCACGCCGGCATCGGTCTGTATGACTTGCAGGGCGATCAGGCCAATCGCACCGGCGAGTACCTGGAAGGCATTGCGCGGTTGTGGGATCAGCCGGACCTGCCGGCGCTGACCGCCGATTACATGAAGGTGCTGCACGAGATGAACCCGGATGGCCAGTTGCGCTATTACCCGGGTTCGCCGGAGCTGGCACGGCGTCTGACGCGGCCGCAGGATCGGGTGATGCTCAACGAGAAGCATCACGAAGATGGCGTGTTGCTCAAGGACAACATGGCCGGCGATCGTCGAGTGAAAGTGCATCTGGGCGAGGGCTGGCATGTGGCGCGGGCGATGTTGCCGGTGCAGGAAAAGCGCGCGGTGATGCTGATCGATCCGCCGTTCGAGCAACTCGACGAGATGCAGCGTTGCGCGGCGTCGATGAAAGAAGCCATCGGCCGCATGCGCCAGACTGTGGCTGCGATCTGGTATCCGGTGAAGGATCAGCGTGCACTGCGGCGTTTCTATCAGGACCTGGCAGGCACGGGTGCACCGAAGTTGCTGCGTGTGGAGCTGCTGGTGCATCCGCTGGATACGCCGAACAGCCTGAACGGTTCCGGGCTGGCGATCGCCAATCCGCCGTGGGGGCTGGAAGAAGAATTGCGTGAGTTGCTGCCGTGGTTGTCGAAGAAGCTGGGGCAGACTCAGGGTGGCTGGCAGATGGATTGGTTAATAGCGGAATGAAGCTACAAGCTACAAGCTACAAGCTACAAGCTGAAGCGAAAACAGCGCTTGCAGCTTGAAGCTTGCCGCTAGCAGCTTTTAGCTCGGCATGCACACACCGGTGCCGCCAATGCCGCAGTAGCCTTCCGGGTTTTTCGCCAGATACTGCTGGTGATAAGCCTCGGCAAAGTACACGGTCGGGGCCTGGTCGATCTCGGTGCTGATTTCACCCAGACCGGCCTTGGCCAGTTCCGCCTGATACACGTCTTTGCTTTTCAGTGCCGCATCCAGTTGCTCCGGGGTGGTGGCGTAGATCACTGAGCGGTACTGAGTGCCGATGTCGTTGCCCTGACGCATGCCCTGAGTCGGGTTGTGCAGTTCCCAGAACATCCCCAGCAGCTCTTCATAGCTGACTTGGGCCTTGTCATACACCACCAATACCACTTCGGCGTGGCCGGTCAGGCCCGAGCAGACTTCTTCGTACGTCGGGTTCGGCGTGAAGCCGCCGGCGTAACCGACGACTGTGCTGACCACGCCTTCGCGCTGCCAGAAGCGTCGTTCCGCGCCCCAGAAGCAACCCAGACCGAAAATCGCGAAGTCGACGTCCTGAAAGAATGGACCGAGCAGCGGGGTGTCTTCGAAGACGAAGTGTTTTTCCGGCAGGGTCATCGCGGTTTCGCGGCCGGGCAGGGCTTGTTCTTTGGTTGGAAGCACGTTTTTGTTCACCAGAATTTCCGAGCGCAGAACCATGAGCGTTCCTCTCAGTCAGGTTGGAGGTAAAAAGTCAGACCGCCAGTGTGCCGAATGATGCCGGAATTCGCACTATCCAAAATGTGGGAGCGAGCCTGCTCGCGAAAGCGGGGTGTCAGGCGACGAAGATGCCAACGGATTTATCGCCTTCGCGAGCAGGCTCGCTCCCACAAGGGATCTTCATAGAAGCCGGCGTTAAAGACAGAGCGGCCCACGCGGATAGCGCTTGAGCGCTTGGATCAGCTCATCGCCCGGAATCGGTCGATCGAACAGATAACCCTGACCGACGTCGCAACGATGGCGGCGCAGGAACGCCAGTTGCTCGGCGGTTTCGATGCCTTCGGCGACAACTTTGAGTTTCAGGTTGTGGGCCATGGCGATCACGGCGGAGGTGATTTCCATGTCGTCCTGGTTGTCGGGGATTTCATGGATGAAGCTGCGATCGATCTTGATGATGTCGATCGGGAATTTCTTCAGATAGCTCAGCGACGAGTACCCGGTGCCGAAGTCATCCATGGCCAGGGTCAGGCCCAGGCGCTTGAGCTGGTCGAGCTGCAAATGCGTATCTTCGGTGGCTTCCAGCAACAAGCCTTCGGTCAGCTCGAGTTCGAGCAGACTGGCCGGCAGCGCTTCTTCCCTGAGGATGTTGGCGATCGAGGCGACCAGATCCGGATCGGAGAACTGTTTCGGTGACAGATTGATTGCCACCTGCAGATTGCCCAGGCCGGCAGCGGTCAGGGATTTGCTCATGCGGCACGCCTGACGGGCGATCCATTTGCCGATCGGAATGATCAGGCCGGTTTCCTCGGCGACGCTGATGAACTGGTCCGGGCGAATCATGCCGCGCTCCGGGTGGTTCCAGCGCAACAGCGCTTCCATGCCCAGCAGACGACCGCTGCGCAGGCACAGCTTGGGCTGGTAGAACACGTCCAGTTCGTTCTGCGTGAGGGCGCGGCGCAGGTTGTTCTCGACGAACAGTTTGTAACTGGCTTCGGCGTTCAGCGCTTCAGTGAACACCTGCAACTGGTGTTTACCGTTGGCCTTGGCCTTGTGCAGTGCCAGGCCGGCGTTGCGCATCAGGGTTTGTGGATCGCGCCCGTGTAGCGGCGCGCAGGCCAGGCCGACGGAGCCGGTGACGCTGATCAATTGGTTATCGACGAACATCGGCTTGTCGAGGGTCATCAGCAACTGACTGGCGATCTGCTGCCCGGCTTCAAGGTCGGTGTCGTCGAGCAACACGGCGAATTCGTTACTGGCAAAACGCGCCAGGCTGCCACTCGGGCTGAGGCTGTTGCGCAGGCGCCGGGCGAGGCTGATCAACAGTTTGTCGCCAGTCTGGTGGCCGAGGCTGTCGTTGATCCGCTTGAAGTTATCGATGTCCACCAGCAACAGGCTGATCGGCGTATCGCTGTCGCGGGCGAAACGCTCATCGAGATTGCGGATGAATGCCGGACGGTTGCCGAGGTTGGTCAGGTTGTCGGTATAGGCCAGGCGCTCGATACGTTGCTGCGCGAGTTTGGTCTGGGTGATGTCTTCGTAGATACCGATGTAATGCGTCAGCTCACGGTTATCGCCATAGACCTTGGAGATCGACAGCTGGCCCCAGTACGGTTCGAGGTTCTTGCGTCGGCTTTTGAATTCGCCCTGCCAGCTGTTGCTCTGGGCCAGCGCCGAGGGCGCGTCGAACAGCAGTTCGCTGAGGTTTTCCAGCGCCGGCAATTCCGACAGGCGCTGACCGTGGACTTCCTCGGTGGTGTACTGAGTGATCGCAGTGAAGCTCGGGTTGACGTACTCGACTACGCCGTCGCAGTTGACCAGCAAAAAGGCGTTGGCGCTTTGCTCGACCGCGCGTTGAAACAGGTGCAGGGCGCTGGTGGCGGTGCGCCGGTTGTGGTTGTTGATCACCTGCGCGAACTGGTCGGCCAGTTCGCCGGCAAAGGCGATTTCGTCGGACTGCCAGGCGCGGGTGACGCCGGTCTGTTCCAGGCACAACACGCCGACTACCTGGCCGTCGACGCGAATGCTGGCATCGAGCATGGCGTTGACGTCACGCGGACGCATCGCCTCGGCCATCTCGCGGGTGCGCGGGTCATGCATGGCGTTGTTTGCATCGATGGCGCGGCTGCTGTGCAGGGCTTCCATGTAGTCGGGGAAGCCGCTGATATCGATCGGCTCCGGCAGGATGTATTCCTGAGTTGCGCGATGGTAGGCGGAGATCGGCAGCAAGCGCTGGCCTTCGAGGTTCCACAGGCTGGCGCAGTCGATTTCGTAGATATCGCAGGCGCAGCGGGTGATCAGCTCGGCGGCTTCCTGCAGCGAGTTGTGCGTGCTGTAGCGCTGGCGTGCGAGCAGCAGAATCAGATCCTGCTGGGCACGCACGCGCTCCAGATGCTGCAGTTGTTCCTGCTGGGCACGCTGGTTCAGCTCAAGGGCGATTTGCAGGCGCGAGTTCTGGGTTTCCAGATCCACCGAAGGCAGCACCTGGGTTTCGTCGAACACTTCGTCGACGGCCAACAGGTAGCCGCGCAGCAAATGCCGGTTGTGCTGTTTGTAGGCTTCACCCAGTTCGAGCATGTTCAACGCGCCGGCGGCAGTGTGCAGGGTGTAGCGCACCACGTAATGCGCGCTTTTGCTCAACTGCTGCTGGATCGCGTCATGCAGTTGGTAGCGCGCCTCGGGCTCCATCAGGCTGGCGTAGGGCGAGCCGACCAGTGCGCAGAGCTCGACGGCCGGCTGGCCAAACTGGCGTTCGCAGTTGGGATCGAGGAACAGCATTGCCCAACTGGCTTCATTCAAGCGCTCGAAACGCAGCATGCCGAGCCGCGAGGGCACCGGCAACTGCGTCACTACCTCGGCCGCCATACGGCTGGCGGCATCGGGCTGGCTCTTCATGAAGGAAACTCGCTTGGAAATATGCTGAATGCGCCGGGCTCTCGCCCTCTTGTCTGTTGGCTGCGGCAAGGTTGCATCATTGCGGCACCGACTGACAAGAGAGATGAAGGCCAAGTGCTATAAGAATATGTCGGCTGCAGTGAACATTTCTCCAGTGCACAACTGAAATGAGCAGAAGATCGCCGCCTTAAACAACTCTTGCAGGCGCCACGTAGCCATATAGGAGCTGCCGAAGGCTGCGATCTTTTGGTGTTTCAACGCAATTTCATACTGATCGACTGCAACTTCTTGCCATCGCGGTCATGGTAATTGACCAATATCTGATCAGCCTCAACGACCACATGCGCAAAATTGTCCTGACTCACCACGGCACTGGTCAGCTCGTGCCGATAATCCCCGGCCGCCGTGCGCACCAGCGGTTGATCGAGGATGAATGTCGAGGCTTTGGCATACGGTAGCAATTTGCTGTTGTGCAGCGGCGAGGACACGATGGTGTGCACCTCGAAATCGGTGTCCTCGCTGTGACTCAAGCGACTGGTCAGCGAGCCATGGACGTCGCCGGAGACGAACACCACGTTCTTGATCCGGTGAGTGCGGATGGTTTCCAGCAGGCGCAGACGCTGCTCGGGAAAAGCTTTCCAGGCATCGTCACCGTTGAACTTGCGATCGGGATAGAACATCACGCTGGTCATTACGAACTTCACCCGTGCCGGGCTATGGATCAGCCATTGCAGCAGGGCCTGTTCTTGCTCGATGTCGAGAATGCGCCGGTCATCCTTCGACAAGTTGCGTCGGGTGCGACTGTCGGTGACGAACCAGGCGATATCGCTGTCGCCGAACTGATACCAATAATGCTTCAAGGTATTCCGGTCTATCTGACCCTCGCTGTTATATGCGTAAACCGGACTGTGGCTGGCTTGATAAAGTTCATAAGCAGCCATGGCGTTGCGATACAAGTCCTTGTCCGCATCTTTTGCATTGGCGGGCCAGTTATCTTCTATTTCATGATCGTCGAGCATCATGTAAGTCGATGTATTGGACATCAATCGTCGAATGTTCGGTTGCGAGAATGCCGTTCGATACTTCTTCAGAATGTCTTTGGCTTCGCGATCCGGTGCAATGATATTCAAATCATCTACATACACTTGATCGCCGGTCATGATCACCGCGCTGACGGGTAGATGACTGCTCTCGACAAGTTGATTGATCGAGCCAAAGATGCGATCGCCCAGTTGCGGCAACGAAGCAATCCCCGCGGTGATCCGCAGATAACGGCAAGATCCGACGATAAAGCCCCGGGGCTGGCTGGCTTGCGCGGTGCGGGTACGAAAGCGGTAGAGCTGTCGCGGCCATTGCAGTGGAAACTCCACCACTGTGTCGATGGTGTGTACCGGATTCATCGGGCTTAACCAGCCGGCTTGATATTCGTATTCACAATCGGCGTCCAGATCCTGTAATACCAGTACGCCCGACATGTCGTTGGCTGGATGCAAAAGTGCAAATACGCTGTTGGACCATTTTTCCGTTCCGGCCTTGCGGGCGCGAATCCCGGCAAATACGCGTTTTTTGTCCTGTTGTTCGCCGCGCATGAAAATGCGAACTTCGTTAGTTGTGGCGTGGCCCACGATGGGGCCGATAGTCGGTTTGAGCATGATCGATTCCGTTCGAGATTTTAATAAGATGAATTAAATAAGCGGAGCGCATTGAAGCAACTTTCCTGAGCAGAGGTTAGTTGGCCGGCGGCAGAAAATATTGGCGTTAAGTGGACCAGACCTGTGGCCGATGTCAGCGCAGGTTGTAGGAAAGAGGCGCGATCCGGTTTATTTCAGGCAAAAAAAAGCCCCGTCAATTGACGGGGTTGAGGTACGAGCGTGTGGCGCTCGAAAGGGTGCAGCAAGCGGCCCTCCGTCGCCGGAGGGCCGTTTGGGTTACAGCAGGATGGTGCGGATGTCGCCCAACAGGCTGCCCAGACGCTGAGTGAAGCGTGCAGCTGCAGCGCCGTTGATCACGCGGTGATCGTAGGACAGCGACAGTGGCAGCATCAGCTTCGGCTGGAAGGCTTTGCCGTCCCAGACTGGCTGGATGGTTGCCTTGGAAACACCGAGGATCGCCACTTCCGGCGCGTTGACGATCGGCGTGAAGCCGGTGCCGCCAATATGGCCGAGGCTGGAAATGGTGAAGCAGGCGCCCTGCATCTCGTCCGAGGACAGCTTCTTGGTGCGGGCTTTTTCAGCCAGCGAAGCCGCTTCAGCAGCCAGTTGCAGCAGGCTCTTCTGGTCGACGTTCTTGATCACCGGCACCAGCAGGCCATCCGGAGTGTCGACGGCGAAGCCGATGTTCACGTATTTCTTGCGGATGATCGCCTTGCCGCTTGGTGCCAGCGAACTGTTGAAGTCCGGCAGCTCCTTGAGCAGGTGCGCGCAGGTCTTGAGCAGCAGCGGCAGGATGGTCAGCTTGACGCCAGCCTTCTCGGCCACGGCTTTCTGCGCAACACGGAAGGCTTCCAGCTCGGTGATGTCCGCCGAGTCGAATTGCGTGACGTGTGGCACGTTCAGCCAGCTGCGGTGCAGGTTGGCAGCGCCGACCTGCATCAGGCGGGTCATCGGCACTTCTTCGATTTCGCCGAAACGGCTGAAATCGACCACCGGGATCGGCGGGATGCCCGCGCCACCGGTAGCGCCGCCAGCAGCGGCCGGTGCTTCCTTGGCCTTCTGCATCATCGCCTTGACGTAAACCTGCACGTCTTCCTTGAGGATGCGACCGTGCGGACCGCTGGCGCCAACGGCGCTCAGCTCGACGCCGAACTCACGAGCCAGTTGACGCACGGCAGGGCCGGCGTGAACTTTGGCGCCCGGTTTCGCTGGTGTAGCAGCCGGCGCTGCGGCTGGAGCGGTGGCAGCAGGTGCAGCGGCAGCCGGAGCAGCAGGTGCCGGAGCGCTCGGTGCAGCAGCCGCAGCCGGGGCAGCAGCAGGGGCCGCGCCTTTGACTTTGAGCTTGAGGATCAGGTCGCCGGTACCGACTTCGTCATCCAGCTTGATCGAAACGCTTTCGACCACGCCAGCGGCAGGCGATGGAATTTCCATGCTCGCCTTGTCGGATTCCAGGGTGATCAGCGACTGGTCGGCTTCGACGGTATCGCCGGCCTTGACCAGTACTTCGATGATCTTCGCCTTGCCGGCCGAACCGATGTCCGGGACGTGGATGTCCTGAACGCTGTCAGCGGCCGGTGCAGCCGGAGCCGCCGCCGGGGCTGGCGCAGCGGCAGCAGCAGGCGCAGCAGCCTGAGCCGGAGCGGCCGCAGCCGGGGCCGCAGCACCCGCCACTTCCAGATCCAGAATCAGATCGCCAGTGCCGACTTCGTCGTTGAGCTTGACGCTGATGGCCTTGACCACGCCAGCGGCAGGCGACGGGATTTCCATGCTCGCCTTGTCGGATTCCAGGGTGATCAGCGATTGATCAGCTTCGACGCTGTCGCCGACCTTGACCTGAATCTCGATGATCTGTGCCTTGCCCGACGAACCGATGTCCGGCACGTGCACTTGCTGTACCGAGGCCGCAGCAGGAGCAGCGGCAGGCGCGGCAGCAGCAGGTGCCGCAGCCGGTTTCTCTTCGGCTTTCGCAGCAGGAGCGGCGGCAGGTGCCGGGGCCGCTTCAGCGGCGCCCTCGACTTCCAGCTCGAGCAGTTCGTCGCCTTCTTTCAGACGGTCGCCCAGCTTCACTTTCAGGCTCTTGATGACGCCGGCTTTCGGGGCCGGCACTTCCATGCTGGCCTTGTCCGATTCCAGGGTCAGGATGCTCTGGTCGGCTTCGATGCGGTCGCCGACCTTCACAAACAGTTCAATTACTTCACCTTCACCGCTGCCGATGTCAGGTACGCGAATGAGTTCGCTCACAAAATGTCTCCTCAGCAGTCCAGTGGGTTGCGTTTTTCCGGGTCGATGCCGAACTTGGCGATGGCTTCGGCCACAACCTTAGGTTCGATATCACCACGGTCAGCCAGTGCTTCCAGGGCTGCCAACACCACGAAATGACGGTCGACTTCGAAGAAATGACGCAGTTTCTTGCGGCTGTCGCTGCGGCCGAAACCGTCGGTGCCCAGGACTTTGAATTCCTTGGACGGTACCCACTGACGGATCTGCTCGGCGAACAGCTTCATGTAGTCGGTAGAAGCAATGACCGGACCTTTACGGCCGTTCAGGCACTCTTCGACGTAGCTCAGCTTAGGCTTCTGGCCAGGCTTGAGACGGTTGCTGCGCTCTACAGCGAGGCCGTCGCGACGCAGTTCGTTGAAGCTGGTAACGCTCCACACGTCAGCGCCGATGTTGAACTCTTCACGCAGGATCTTCGCCGCTTCACGCACTTCGCGCAGGATGGTGCCGGAGCCCATCAGCTGAACGTGGTGCGCCGCATCGCGGGTGTCTTCCTCGAGCAGGTACATGCCTTTCTTGATGCCTTCTTCGGCACCGGCCGGCATGGCTGGCTGCTGGTACGACTCGTTCATCACGGTGATGTAGTAGAAGATGTCCTGTTGCTCTTCGGTCATCTTCTTCATGCCGTCCTGAATGATCACCGCCAGCTCGTAGCCGTAGGTCGGATCGTAGGTGCGGCAGTTCGGGATGGTCGCGGCCAGCAAGTGGCTGTGACCGTCTTCGTGCTGCAGACCTTCACCGTTCAGGGTGGTACGGCCAGCGGTGCCGCCGATCAGGAAGCCACGGGTACGGCTGTCGCCAGCGGCCCAGGCCAGGTCGCCGATACGCTGGAAGCCGAACATCGAGTAGAAGATGTAGAACGGCAGCATCGGCTGGTTGTGGCTGGAGTACGAAGTACCGGCAGCGATGAACGAGCTCATGGCGCCGGCTTCGTTGATGCCTTCTTCAAGGATCTGACCTTTCTGGTCTTCCTTGTAGAACATCACCTGGTCTTTATCGACTGGCTCGTAGAGCTGGCCGACGGAGGAGTAGATACCCAGCTGACGGAACATGCCTTCCATACCGAAGGTACGGGCTTCGTCCGGGATGATCGGGACGATGCGCGGGCCGATTTCCTTGTCCTTGACCAATTGCGCGAGGATCCGCACGAAAGCCATGGTGGTGGAAATTTCACGGTCGCCCGAGCCATCGAGGATGGCTTTGAGGGTGTCCAGATCCGGAGTCGGTACGCTGAAGCTCTGCGCACGGCGCTGCGGCACGAAACCGCCCAGTGCAGCACGACGCTCGGCCAAGTAGCGGCCTTCGGCGCTGTTTGGCTCTGGCTTGAAGAACGGCAGGTTCTCCAGCTCTTCGTCCTTGACCGGGATGTCGAAGCGGTCGCGGAACAGCTTCAGGCTGTCGACATCGACTTTCTTGGTGTTGTGCGCAGTGTTCTTCGCTTCGCCGGCACCGGTGCCATAACCCTTGATGGTCTTGGCGAGGATGACGGTCGGTTGTTCCTTGTGGTTGACCGCTTCGTGGTAGGCCGCGTAGACCTTGTACGGGTCGTGGCCGCCACGGTTGAGTTTCCAGATCTCGTCGTCGGACAGATCGGCAACCATTGCCTTGAGTTCAGGCGTGTTGAAGAAATGCTCGCGAACGAACGCGCCGTCTTTGGCTTTGTAGTTCTGGTACTCGCCGTCGATGACTTCGTCCATGCGGCGTTGCAGGATACCGTCGACGTCTTTGGCCAGCAGCGGGTCCCAGAAACGGCCCCAGATGACTTTGGTCACGTTCCACTGTGCACCACGGAACACGCCTTCGAGTTCCTGGATGATCTTGCCGTTGCCGCGAACCGGGCCGTCGAGGCGCTGCAGGTTGCAGTTGATGACGAAGATCAGGTTGTCCAGCTTCTCGCGGCCGGCCAGGGAGATCGCGCCCAGGGATTCCGGCTCGTCGCACTCGCCGTCGCCGAGGAAGCACCAGACTTTCTGTTTGCCCGGCTGGATGAAACCGCGGTGCTCCAGGTACTTCATGAAGCGCGCCTGGTAGATCGCCTGGATCGGACCCAGACCCATCGATACGGTGGGGAACTGCCAGAAGTCAGGCATCAGCCAAGGGTGCGGATAGGACGACAGGCCTTGACCATCGACTTCCTGACGGAAGTTGTTCATCTGGTCTTCGGTGATGCGGCCTTCCATGAATGCACGGGCGTAAACGCCTGGCGAGGTGTGGCCCTGGAAGTAGATCAGGTCGCCGCCGTGTTCGTCGGTCGGGGCCTGGAAGAAATAGTTGAAGCCGATGTCATACAGGGTCGCACTGGAAGCGAAGCTGGAGATGTGACCACCCAGGTCCGAATCTCGCAGGTTCGTGCGCATTACCATGGCCATCGCGTTCCAGCGTACCAGCGAGCGAATGCGGCGTTCCATGAACAGGTCGCCAGGCATGCGTGCTTCGTGGGTAACGGGGATCGTGTTGCGGTAAGGCGTGGTGATCGCGTAAGGGAGCTGCGAGCCGCTGCGGGTCGCGAGTTCGCCCATACGGGTCATCAGATAGTGAGCACGGTCTTCGCCTTCTTTGTCGAGAACCGATTCCAGGGCGTCCAGCCATTCCTGGGTTTCGACGGGATCGAGGTCTTGCATGGCTTGCTCCAGGGCGGAAAGGCTTCCAGAATCGGTTGCCTGAGTTTGCGACTGGCCTTGTGGGCAGACGATTTAAAATTCTTGGATTGCCGACAGGTTGTTCCGGCGGCGTGTAGTTTTACTACAAATCTTCCGGCATTTCAGCCTTTCGAATGTATAGACGAGTAGTAAAACTACAGATGAAAGGCTTGTGTCCTCCGACTGCGTTGTGAGAATAATCGTTAAGGCGGGTCGATTTCCATCCGAATAAGGTGAAAGTTTGATGCTGGATGCCAAAGAAGAAGAAATTTCAGCTATTTCTAACTTTTGTTCGACAGTCCTTCACGTAGCGGGTTTTCATCATTCACTACAAGCGGCCCTCAATACGCCGATCAAGGATAGACCATGACCCTGCCCGTGCTTGCCGAACTGCCCGCCATTCTCCTGCCGTTGGTCAGCCGATCCGAGCAGTCGTTCCGTACGTCCGTCGCCGCCCTTGAAGACGATCACGGCCTGTCGAACTGGACGTCGGAACGCTGGGCGCAATTCGCCCGCGTCACGGCCGCCAGCGAATTTGTCATTGAACAGAGCATTCGTGACCCTTTGATGTTGTTGTCGCTGGTGGCGTCCGGCGAACTTGATCGAGCGTTTGCGCCCGGCGAACTGTGCGCACAGATCGCCGCCGCCGTGAACAGCGCGCAGAGCGAAGACGAACTCGGCCGCGCCTTGCGCCGCCAGCGCGCACGCCATCAGGTGCGGATCATCTGGCGCGACCTGACCCGCCAGGCCGATCTGGTGCAGACCTGCCGCGACCTCTCGGACATGGCCGACGCCACCATCGATCAGGCTTATCAATGGCTGTACAGCCGCCACTGCGAGCAGTTCGGCACGCCGACCGGGCGGCGCAGCGGTGAGCCGCAGCAGATGGTCATCCTCGGCATGGGCAAACTCGGCGCGGTCGAGCTGAATCTGTCTTCCGACATCGACCTGATCTTCGCCTACCCCGAAGGCGGCGAAACCGTCGGCGTGAAACGCTCGCTGGATAATCAGGAATTCTTCATCCGCCTCGGCCAGCGTCTGATCAAGGCGCTGGATCCGATGACCGTCGACGGCTTCGTCTTCCGCGTCGACATGCGCCTGCGTCCATACGGATCGTCCGGTGCGCTGGTGCTCAGCTTCAACGCGCTGGAGCAGTATTACCAGGATCAGGGCCGCGACTGGGAACGCTACGCGATGATCAAGGCGCGGGTGGTGGCTGGCGATCAGGTTGCCGGCGCGCAGTTGCTCGACATGCTGCGGCCGTTCGTTTATCGGCGCTATCTGGACTTCTCGGCAATCGAAGCGCTGCGCACCATGAAGCAGTTGATCCAGCAGGAAGTGCGGCGCAAGGGCATGGCCGACAACATCAAGCTCGGCTCCGGCGGCATTCGTGAAGTCGAGTTCATCGCTCAGGCCTTTCAATTGATCCACGGTGGCCGCGACCTGAGCCTGCAACAGCGTCCTCTATTAAAGGTGCTGAGCACGCTGGAAGGGCAGGGCTATCTGCCGCCGGCGGTGGTCAGTGAATTGCGCGAAGGGTACGAGTTTCTGCGTTACACCGAACATGCCATTCAAGCGATTGCCGACCGTCAGACGCAGATGCTGCCGGACAGCGCTCAGGATCAGGCGCGCATCGCCTTCATGCTGGGCTTCGCCGATTGGTCGGTGTTCCATGAACAACTGATGTACTGGCGCGGGCGCGTGGCCTGGCATTTCGCCCAGGTGATCGCCGATCCCGATGAGGAAGAGGGCAGCGAAAGCGAAGTGGTGGTCGGTGGTGAATGGCTGCCGCTGTGGGAGGAAGAACAGGACGAAGAGGCCGCGTGCCGGCAGTTGCAGGAGGGCGGTTTCGTCGATGCCGGCAAAGCCCTGAAGGCGCTGGCCGGTTTGCGCGGCAGTCCGCAACTGCGCGCGATGCAGCGGCTGGGGCGCGAGCGTCTCGATGCTTTTATTCCGCGACTGCTTGCGCAAGCGGTGGAGCACGACAATCCCGATCTGGTGCTCGAGCGCGTGCTGCCACTGGTGGAAGCGGTGGCGCGGCGTTCGGCGTATCTGGTTTTGCTCACGGAAAACCCCGGTGCGCTGCGTCGCCTGCTGACCTTGTGTGCGGCGAGCCCGTGGATTGCCGAGCAGATCACGCGCTTCCCGTTGCTGCTCGACGAATTGCTCAACGAAGGTCGGCTGTTCAAGCCGCCGCTGGCGCCGGAACTGGCGGCCGAGTTGCGCGAACGCCTGACGCGAATTCCCGAAGACGACCTCGAGCAGCAAATGGAAGCCCTGCGCCATTTCAAACTGGCGCACCGCTTGCGCGTCGCCGCCTCGGAAATCGCCGGCAGCCTGCCGTTGATGAAAGTCAGCGATTACCTGACCTGGCTGGCCGAGGCGATTCTCGAACAAGTGCTGGCCCTGGCCTGGCGGCAGACCGTGGCCAAGTACGGCACGCCGCTGCGCACCGACGGTACGCTGTGCGATCCCGGCTTCATCATTGTCGGTTATGGCAAAGTCGGCGGTATCGAATTGGGGCATGGTTCCGATCTGGATCTGGTGTTCATCCATGACGGTGATCCGCAGGCGGAAACCGACGGGCCGAAATCCATCGACGGTGCGCAGTTCTTCACGCGTTTGGGGCAGCGGATCATTCATTTGCTCACGGCGCAGACCAACTCCGGCCAGCTGTATGAAGTGGATATGCGCCTGCGTCCTTCCGGCGCTTCCGGGTTGCTGGTGAGTTCCCTCGGCGCGTTCGCCCGCTATCAGGAAAACGAAGCCTGGACCTGGGAGCATCAGGCCTTGGTGCGCGCGCGGGTGCTGGTGGGCAGTCAGGATGTTGGCCAGGCCTTCGAGAAAGTACGCGCGCAGGTATTGGGCAAACCACGGGATCTGGCCAAACTGCAACAGGAAGTCAGCGAGATGCGCGCGAAGATGCGCGACAACCTCGGTACCCGCAGCACCGCGGCCGGCACGGCGGCGAATGCGTTCGACGCGGGCGTGCCGTTTGACCTCAAGCAGGACGCCGGAGGTATCGTCGATATTGAATTTATGGTGCAATACGCGGCCCTGGCGTGGTCGCACAGCCATCCACCGCTGCTCCGCTGGACCGATAACATCCGCATTCTGGAAGAGCTGGAACACGAAGGGCTGATGCCCGCCGAAGATGCCAGTCTGTTGCGTGAGGCCTACAAGGCCTACCGCTCCGCCGCCCACCGGCAGGCCTTGCAGAAGGACGCCGGGGTGATACCGGGCGACCAGTTTGCCGACGAACGCCGGCAGGTTTTGCGGATTTGGCGTGAGTTGGGGCTAAGCTGAAACGCGCCAATGAACGCAATGAGATTCAAACGGTGGGAGCGAGCCTGCTCGCGAACGCGGAGTGTCAGTCAACAGCAATGTTGAACGTGCCGGCCCTTTCGCGAGCAGGCTCGCTCCCACAGTGATCTGCGCTGAGCGCAGTGATGTGAACAGATGCAAAACAATGTAGGAGTGAGCCTGCTCGCGATAGTGGAGTGACAGTCGACAGTCATGTTGAAGGAAATGACCCATCGCCAGCAGCGCCGCTTCCACAATGATTATCGAGGCGGGGAGGCGTAAATGCCTCCCCGGTTCGTTTTTGGAAACCACATGAATATTCTGATCGTTGGGCCCAGTTGGGTCGGTGACATGGTGATGGCGCAGACACTGTTTCAGTGTCTCAAGCAACGCCACCCGCAATGCGCAATCGACGTGCTGGCGCCTGAATGGAGCCGGCCGATCCTCGAGCGCATGCCCGAAGTGCGCAAGGCCTTGAGCTTCCCGCTCGGCCACGGCGCGCTGGAACTGGCGACGCGCCGACGCATCGGCAAGTCCCTGCGCGGTCAGTACGATCAGGCGATCCTGCTGCCCAACTCGCTGAAATCGGCACTGGTGCCGTTTTTTGCCGGCATTCCGAAACGCACTGGCTGGCGTGGCGAGTTCCGCTATGGCCTGCTCAACGACGTGCGCACTCTCGACAAAGAACGCTACCCGCTTATGATCGAGCGCTTCATGGCGCTGGCCTATGAAGCGAACGCCGAGCTGCCGAAGCCGTACCCGCGCCCGAGTCTGCAAATCGACCCGGTGACCCGCGAAGCGGCACTGGCCAAATTCGGCCTGAGCCTTGATCGCCCGGTCCTGGCCCTGTGCCCCGGCGCCGAGTTTGGCGAATCCAAGCGCTGGCCGTCCGAGCACTACGCCAAGGTCGCCGAAGCGCGCATCCGCGAAGGCTGGCAGGTATGGCTGTTCGGCTCGAAAAACGATCACGCGGTCGGCGAAGATATCCGCGCACGTTTGATCCCGGGCCTGCGTGAAGAATCGGTCAACCTCAGCGGCGGTACCTCGCTGGCCGAGGCCATTGACCTGCTGTCATGCGCTGATTCGGTTGTATCCAACGATTCCGGCCTGATGCACGTCGCTGCGGCATTGAATCGTCCGCTGGTCGCGGTGTACGGCTCGACCTCGCCGGGCTTCACCCCGCCGCTGGCCGAGCAGGTCGAGATCGTGCGCCTGGGCATCGAATGCAGCCCGTGCTTCGATCGCACTTGCCGGTTCGGCCATTACAACTGCCTGCGCCAGCTGATGCCGGACGCGGTCAACGATGCCTTGCAGAAGTTGCAGGGCTCCGTGGTCGAGGTTCATTAACTTGCGGGTATTGCTGATCAAGACTTCATCGCTGGGCGACGTGATTCACGCGTTGCCGGCGCTGACCGACGCTGCACGCGCGATCCCGGGCATCAAGTTCGACTGGGTGGTGGAAGAAGGCTTCGCCGAGATTCCGAGCTGGCACCCGGCGGTCGATAAAGTGATTCCGGTGGCGATCCGCCGCTGGCGCAAGAATTTGTGGAAAACCATCACCGGCGGCGAGTGGAAACGCTTCAAGCAAAGCGTGCGCGCCAATAAATACGATCTGGTGATCGACGCTCAAGGCCTGCTGAAAAGTGCTTGGCTGACCCGCTACGTCAAAGCCCCGGTGGCCGGCCTCGATAAAACTTCCGCGCGCGAGCCGATGGCTGCGCGCTTCTACGATCGTAAACTCGCTGTCGCCCGAGGCCAGCACGCCGTCGAGCGCGTACGCCAGTTATTCGCCATCGCTCTGGGTTACGACTTGCCCAAAGGCCTCGGCGATTACGGCCTCAACGTCGAGCGACTGGTCGAGTTGCCACGCAGGAACGCTTACGTGGTGTTCCTCCACGGCACCACTTGGGATACCAAGCACTGGCCGGAAATCTACTGGCGCGAGCTGACCGAGCGGGTCGGCTACCTCGGCGTTGGCGTGAAGCTGCCGTGGGGCAACCCGCAGGAAAAGGCCCGCGCCGAACGCATCGCTGCCGGCTTCAAACACGCCGAAGTGCTGCCGAAGCTTAATCTGGCCGGCGTCGGCAAAGTCCTCGCCGGCGCGCAAGCCTGCGTGGCGGTGGACACCGGGCTCGGCCATCTGGCCGCTGCGCTGGATGTACCGACGATTTCGTTGTTCGGCCCGACCAACCCGGGCCTCACCGGCGCCTACGGCAAGCTGCAGATTCATCTGGCCAGCGACTTCCCGTGCGCGCCCTGCATGCAGAAAAAATGTACCTATCAACCGACCGAGCAGGATGCCCGTCAGTTTGACCTGATACGCGAGCAGCCTTTGTGCTTCACGCGTGTGAACCCCGAGCGTGTCGCCAGCCGACTGAGCACGTTGTTAATGGCTGAGGAGTTGCGCTGATGCAATTGGCATTTGTCCTGTACAAATATTTCCCGTTCGGTGGCTTGCAGCGTGACTTCATGCGCATCGCCCTCGAATGCCAGAAGCGCGGCCATCAGATTCGCGTCTACACGCTGATCTGGGAAGGCGACGTGCCGCCGGGTTTCGAAGTGCTGGTGGCGCCGGTCAAGGCGTTCTTCAATCACCGTCGCAATGAAAAGCTCAGCGCGTGGATGGCCGCGGATCTGGCCAAGCGTCCGGTCGATCGTCTGATCGGTTTCAACAAGATGCCGGGCCTGGACGTCTACTACGCCGCCGACGGCTGCTTCGAAGACAAGGCGCAGAACCTGCGCAACTCGCTGTATCGCCGCTGGGGTCGCTATCGCCACTTCGCCGAGTACGAGCGCGCGGTGTTCGCCAAAGACGCGAAGACCGAAGTGCTGATGATTTCCGAAGTGCAGCAACCGCTGTTCATCAAGCATTACGACACGCCGCTCGAGCGCTTCCACTTGCTGCCGCCGGGCATTGCCCAGGATCGTCGGCGGCCGGCGGATGCCGATGAGATTCGCGCCGGTTTCCGCGCTGAATTCAATCTCAAGGACGACGAGTTGCTGCTGGTGCAGATCGGCTCCGGCTTCAAGACCAAGGGTGTCGATCGCAGCCTCAAGGCGCTGGCCGCGCTGCCGGCCGAGTTGAGAAAACGCACCCGGCTGTTTGTAATCGGCCAGGATGACCCCAAATTGTTCCAGATGCAGAGTGCGACGCTCGGCCTGGGCGACAATGTGACCTTCCTCAAAGGGCGCAGCGATATCCCGCGTTTTCTGCTCGGCGCCGACCTGTTGATTCACCCGGCCTACAACGAAAACACCGGTACCGTGCTGCTTGAAGCGCTGGTGGCCGGTTTGCCGGTGTTGGTCAGCGCGGTCTGCGGCTACGCCCATTACATTGCCGAGGCCGATGCCGGGCGAGTGCTGGACGAGCCGTTCGAGCAGGCGCAGCTGACGCAATACCTGACCGAGATGTTGAGCAACGACGCTGCACGTGCGGCCTGGAGCCGCAACGGTCTGGCCTTCGCCGAGACGGCCGACCTCTACAGCATGCCGCAGCACGCGGCGGATGTGATTCTGGCGGAGCACGCTTAATGAAGTTGATGCTGGCTGAACCGTTCAAAAGCCTATGGGCCGGACGCGACCCGTTCGCCGCAGTCGAAGGCTTGCAGGGCGAGGTATACCGCGAGCTGGAAGCGCGCCGGACATTGCGCACGGAAGTCGACGGCCATGGTTTTTTCGTCAAGATCCACCGTGGCATCGGTTGGGGCGAAATCTTCAAGAATCTGCTGACCGCCAAGCTGCCGGTGCTCGGCGCCGGGCAAGAGTGGAAGGCCATCCAGCGCCTTCAGGAAGTTGGCGTGCCGACCATGACCGCCGTCGCCTACGGCGAGAAGGGCCGCAACCCGGCGGATCAGCATTCGTTCATCGTCACCGAAGAGCTGGCGCCGACCATCAGCCTCGAAGACTTCAGCATTGACTGGGTCAAGCAGCCGCCGGAGCCAACACTCAAGCGCGCATTGATTGCCGAAGTCGCGCGGATGGCCGGGATGATGCACCGCGCCGGGGTCAATCACCGCGACTGCTACATCTGCCATTTCCTGTTGCACACCGACAAACCGGTCACGCCGCAGGATTTCAAACTGTCGGTGATCGATCTGCACCGAGCCCAGACCCGCGCGAAAATCACTCAGCGCTGGCGCAACAAGGATCTGGCGGCGCTGTACTTCTCCGCGCTGGACATCGGCCTGACCCGTCGCGACAAACTGCGTTTCCTCAAGGGCTACTTCCAGCAACCGCTGCGGCAGATTCTGGCAGAAGAGGCGCCACTGCTGAGCTGGCTGCAAGGCAAGGCCGACAAGCTCTACGCGCGCAAACAGCGTTACGGGGATGCGCTCTGATGGCGGGCTGGACACTGGAGCCGCAGTACAGCGACCTCGCCGAAGATTTCGGCAGCCTCGAAGCTGTGTTTGCCTTGCAGGGCGAACGCCTGACCCGCGATCCGCTGTCGGAGGTGGTTCGGGTGCAGCGCGACGGGGTCAATTACTACGTCAAACGCTACGTTGGCGCCGGTAAGGGCCTGCGCCGTTACCTCGGCAAGCCGCGGGTAAAAATGGAATGGCAGAACCTCAAGCGCTTCGCCAAGTGGGGCATCCCCACTGCCGAGGTGGTGGCCTGGGGGCTGGAGCGGCGGGGCGCGGCCTACGATCGGGGCGCGATGATCACCCGTGAGCTGCCCAATACCGAAGACCTCTCGGCACTGGCCGAGCGCAAGGATTCCAGGCTCAAGGATCGCGCCTGGGTCGACGGTGTCAGCCGGCAACTGGCTGGCTACACCCGGACCATGCACGACCATCGGTTTACGCATAACGATTTGAAATGGCGCAATCTGCTGATCGACGATCAGGCGCGCATCTTCCTCATCGATTGCCCGAACGGTGAGTTCTGGCGCGGCTTCTGGCTCAAGTACCGGATCACCAAGGACCTCGCCTGTCTCGATAAGCTGGCCAAATATCACCTGTCCAATACCCAGCGCCTGCGCTTCTATAAGCAATACCGCCAGTGCGATCGGCTCGATGTCGCCGACAAGAAACGGATTCGGCACGTGGTGAGATTTTTTGAGGGACGTGAATGACTGATTTTCTCGCCGAACAGGACCGTGCACTGCTGGAGCGCCACGGTCTCGGCAATTTCGACGCACTGTGGGCCAAACAGCTTGAAGCTGTGGATGAGCCCAACACTGCCGGTGGCGGCTGGAGCAGCGTGTTCCGCCTGGATCTTGAAGGCCAGGGCTATTACCTCAAGCGCCAGAGCAATTATCTGACCCGAACTTTGCACGCGCCGTTTGGCGAGCCAAGCTTTGCCCGCGAATTTCGCAACATCAGCCGTTATCGCAAGTTGGGCATTCCGGCGTTGCAGGCGGCTTTTTTCGGTGAGCGCAAGGTTGCCGGGGAAGTGCGCGCCATTCTGCTCACCCGCGCCCTGGATGGCTGGAGTGACCTGGATTCGTTGCTGGCGCGCTGGGCACAGCTCGGTGCCGCGCAACATTCGGCCATCCTCAGGGCTTGCGGTTTGCTGGCGCGGCAGCTGCACGGTGCACGTCAGGTGCATGGCTGTTTCTATCCCAAGCACATATTCCTGCGCGCCACCGGCGACGGCTATGAGGCGCAACTGATCGATCTGGAGAAAACCCGGCCGCTGCTGTTCGGCATGCGTGATCGGGTCAAGGATCTGGAACCGTTGCAACGTCGCGCGCCGCAGTGGAGCGAGGCCGACTTGCGCCAATTGCTTGCGGCTTATCTCGACCAGCCGACTGACAGCTCTCTGCTCGACAGCTGGCTGAGCCGACTGACAGCGCGGCGCAGCCACAAGGAGACCCGCTGATGCAATTGTCCGAGCTGGCCCGCTCCGGGCGTGCACCTTCACTGCCACTGACCGTGACCCTGGCGGACGCCGCCGGTGCTGCGGATTTACAGTTGCTGAACCTGCTGCGGGTGTTGCCCGGGCAGCGCTATGTTGGCGCCGGCGTCTGGCGCGGTCGGCCGGTGTTGGCCAAGTTGCTGGTCGGCAGCAAGGCCGCCCGGCATTTTCAGCGGGAGCTGAATGGTGTGCGCCTGCTCGCTGCGCAAGGCCTGACCACGCCGCTGCTGTTGGCCGATGGACTGAAAGACGGTGAGGGCGGCTGGCTGCTCTTCGAATTCCTCGAGGGCGCCGAGAGCCTCGGTGATGCGTGGGCCAAGGTCGAGTCTCTGCGGGCGCTGGCCGATGAGCAAACCGCCGTTTTGGCCGAAGCGCTGGATGCGATCGGTCGGATGCATGGCAAAGGACTCTGGCAGGAAGATCTGCACCTGGACAATCTGCTGCGTCACGGCGGTCAGTTGTACCTGATCGATGGCGCCGGAGTTCGTGCGGAAGCGGCGGGGCAGCCACTGTCCCGACAAAAAGTGCTGGAAAACCTCGGGGTGTTTTTCGCTCAGTTGCCAAAATCACTCGAACCGTTCACCGAAGAACTGCTGGTGTACTACCTGCTGAGCAACAGCGAACATGCGTTGCCGCTGGAGGCGTTGCAGAAACAGATCGACAAGGTGCGCAACTGGCGACTCAGGGATTATCTGATCAAGGTCGGCCGCGACTGCACGTTGTTCGCCGTGCAGCGCGGTGCATTTGGCCTGCGCGCCGTTCGCCGTGAAGAAGAAGCTGCCATGCTGCCGGTGCTTGAGCAGGCTGACGCCTTGCTTGATCAGGGGCACCTGTACAAGACCGGCGGCGCGGCCAGCGTCGGCAAAGTCGAGATAGCCGGGCGGGCTCTGGTTATCAAGCGCTACAACATCAAGAATTTCGCCCATTGGCTCAAACGCTTCTGGCGTCCGAGTCGGGCCTGGCATTCGTGGCGTGAGGGCAATCGCCTGGCGTTCCTTGGCATCGCCACGCCGAAACCGCTGGCGGTACTGGAAAGGCGTTTCCTTTGGCTGCGTCGCAGTGCCTATCTGGTGACCGAGTTCCTGCCGGGACCAGACATCATCGAGCGCTTTGCACCCTACGTTGAGAGCGGTCAGGCGCCGGAAGCCGAGTTGCAGGCGCTGGATCAACTGTTTGCCCGATTGATCGCCGAGCGTATCAGCCATGGCGATTTCAAGGGCCACAACCTGTTCTGGCAGGCGGATCGCTGGGCGCTGATCGACCTCGACTCGATGTGTCAGCACGCCTCGGTTGGCAGTTTCGCCCCGGCCTACGCCCGCGATCGCGCGCGGTTCATGCGCAACTGGCCTGAAAGTAGCGCGTTGTATCGGGTCATTGATGAGCGGCTGCCGAAAGGAGTCTCCAGCGCGGGGTGATTCCTTCTCACGAGCAGACTGGTTCTTGCAAAGGACCCGGTCCACTGCGAAACGGAGTCTGTGGGCAGTAGCGGACAAAATACAGCGATCTGTCCTACAACTTCTCCAGAAGCCATGAACTGTGCCCTGCTCGGGCTCGATGCTAATTTGCCTGACGATCTCGGAGGGCGAATCTTGAGCACGAAAAAAATTCTGATGCTGGGCGTAATTTCTGTGGTGCTCTCAGGCTGTGGCAGTGTCTCGACCGTTTTACAGGGCGACGCCGATGCTGCCCGTGACCTGCGCAAAAAGAAGACCTACTGCCAATCGATTCCGCGCATCTACAGTGGCCTGGCCTTCGATTTTTGCACTCTGAATGCGCCGCCTGATCCTACGGGAATGCTGGCGCCGTTTGTGTTGTTCGATCTTCCGCTGTCTGCCGTGTTCGATACACTTTCGCTGCCTTACACTGTCTATCGGCAGATTACCGATTCAAATCTGAGTATTTACTGGCGCAAAGACGGCTATTGAGTCGTTGAACCTGTTGATTCGGACCAATCGTGCAGGTGGCAATTCGCACAAGGTAATTCCCGTCATGTTTACGCTATAATCCCGCCCTTTAGCTGTCACTCGCCCTGTGCGAGGGCACATCAATTTTCAAGGCGCATCGCGCCTGCATGCAGACTAAAGAGGCTAGACCCCTGTGGCATTGACGATTCTTGGCCTGTCCGGCGCCCTTAGCCATGATCCTTCCGCAGCGTTGTACATCGACGGCAAGCTGGTCGCGGCGGCTGAGGAAGAGCGCTTCGTACGCGATAAACATGCAAAGAACCGCATGCCCTACGAATCGGCGAAATTCTGCCTCGAGCAAGCCGGCATCAAACCTTCCGACGTTGATGTGGTGGCGATTCCTTTCGCTCCGATCAGCCTGTTCGGCAAGGCCCGCTGGCACTACGCCAAGCGCTACTGGTACGCCCCGGATCGCGCTCTTGATGCGATCCTGATGGGCAACCGCCGCTACAAGCGCTATCGCAACAAGATCGTCTGGTGCCTCGAGCAACTGGGCTTCGATCCGAAGAAAATCAAGATCGAGCCGGTCGAACATCACTTGGCTCACGCCTCCAGCGCCTATCACTGCTCGGGTTTCAAAGAGAAAACCGCGATTCTCGGCATCGACGGCAAGGGTGAATACGCCACGACCTTCTTCGGTTACGGCGAAAACGGCAAGATCCACAAGATCAAGGAATTCTTCGACCCGGATTCCCTCGGTGGTTTGTACGGTGCGATCACTGAATTCCTCGGTTTCGAGATGCTCGACGGCGAGTTCAAGGTCATGGGCATGGCGCCGTACGGCGATGCCAGCAAGTACGATTTCTCGCGTCTGGCCTCGTTCGAGAATGGCGAACTGGTGATCAACACCGACTACGCCAACGTCATCGGCCTGCGTCGCTATAAAGAGAAGGGCAAGGGTTTCTACTTCTCGCCGAAGCTGATCGAGTGGCTGGGTCCGAAGCGCGAAGGCGACATCGCTGATGAGCCTTACATCCACTACGCCGCGAGCATGCAAGCGCTGTTCGAGAAGCTGGCGCTGCAGATGATCGACTACTACCTGGGCGACGTGCTCAAGGAAACCGGCAAACTGGCTTTCGCCGGTGGCTGTGCGTTGAACGTCAAGCTGAACCAGAAAATCATCGCCCGCGACGACATCAAAGAGCTGTTCGTACAGCCTGCGTCCGGCGATGCCGGCACCGCGGTCGGCGCTGCCGCTTACGTGTCGCACGCCCGTGGCGTACCGGTCGAGAAGATGGAACACGTCTACCTCGGCCCGTCTTATAGCAACGAAGACGTCATTGCTGCGTGTGCCCGCCACGAGAACAAGCCGACCTGGCGCAAGCTCGACAACATGCCGGAGCAGATCGCCCAGATCATGGTCGATGGCAACCCGGTCGCCTGGTTCCAGGGCCGTATGGAATTCGGTCCGCGCGCGTTGGGTGGTCGTTCGATCATCGGTTGCCCGAGCGTGGCCGGTGTCGCCGACCGCATCAACCATCAGATCAAGTTCCGCGAGCGCTGGAGGCCTTTCTGCCCGTCGATGCTCGACACCGTCGCGCCGCAGATGATCAAGATCGACCACCCGGCACCATTCATGACTTTCACCTTCGAAGTCGCCGAAGAATGGAAAACCCGCGTGCCGGAAGTTGTCCATGAAGACGGTACTTCCCGTGCCCAAGTGCTCAAGCGCGAATACAACCCGCGCTACTACGACATGATGAAGGCGCTGGAAAACCTCACCGGCAATGGCGTGTCGCTGAACACTTCGCTCAACCGTCGCGGCGAGCCGATGATCTGCTCGCCGACCGACGCGCTGAACATGTTTTTCGGCTCTGACCTGCAATATCTGATCATGGAAGATATTCTTGTCGTCAAAGAAGGCGTGCAAGGAAACGGTCTTGACTGAAACACTGATCAGCGTCGTCATTCCCGCGTACAACTACGCCGATTCGCTGCCTCGGGCTGTGGAGTCGGTGTTGCTGCAGTTGCATGAAGCGACGGCGGATCTGCTGGTTATCGATGACGGGTCCACTGACTCGACGCCTGAGGTAATGCAAGCGTTGCTGGCCGAACATGCCGGGCGTTTTCGTGCCATACGCCAAAGCAATGGCGGGCTGTCTTCAGTGCGCAATCGCGGGATCGAGGAAACCACCGGGCAATTTCTGATTTTTCTCGATGCAGATGACGAGATGGCTCCCGGTGCTCTTGGAGCGCTATCGCAACACATCGCCAGTCATCCTGACACGCGGATGATCATCGGCGCTCATTGGTCGATCTTCTCTGGTGGCAAGCGCAGCCTGCAGGCTGTCAAGCCGTTGCCAGCCACAGTGCGACAGCGGGTCAGGGGCTATCTGCTGGACAAGACTGTGTCGATCTCCAACGGGGCCTGCGCAATGCATCGTGAGGTATTCGCACCGGGCAATTATCCCGAGCACCTGCGCAATGTCGAAGATCTGCCGGTGTTTGCCCAGGTGTTGGCGCGCTTTCCCTGCACGGTGATCGAGCAGCCACTGGCGCTCATTTACAAGCACGCCGACAGCATGCGCCATGATCTGCGCCAGAGCCTGGCAGCGGGTACCGAGCAGGTGGTTGCTGAAGTTTTTTCCGGTCAACGGATGCCACAAGAGTTCCATGATTTGCGCCAGGCTTATCTGGCGCAGCGTTGTCTGTCGTTGTTCCGAGATTGCTACTCCCATGGGGAATATGCGTTAGCGAAAACGTTCTATAAGCAAGCGTTACGCGCCGACTGGCGCATCCTCGGGCGCTGGTCATACATGCGCAAAGCCTTGCGTCTGCTGTTCAAATAAAGCGATTGTTGTTTTTTTGCGTACCTGTGGCGCGTGATGTTGAGGGGGATGGGTGAAAGGTACGGATAGTAAATGGGCGGTCAAGGCAGCTCGGGTAATCGATGAGCGGCCGGTCAGTGTCGCGTTCTGGGCAAGCATTCTCCTTTCATTGATCGCCGTGTGGGGTACCGCAACGGTCGGTCGCGATGCCGCGCTGTACATCGATATCGCCCATCAGGTTGTCTTGCACGGGGTCGACGTGGCCTGGGCGCATTTCGACTGGCCGTGGTTCTCCATCCTTCTGGCGCTGACCCATCGCTTCCTGCTGTTGCCGCTGGAGTTGAGCGCCTATCTCTGGTGCGCTCTGTTTTTTGCCGGAACCAGTGCCTTGATGGTCGATTGTATCCGTCGACGATCTCCCGAGCTTGCCGGCTGGGCGTGCCTGATTGTGCTGGCGATGCCAGCGGTCAATGCCTTTCGAAATGACATCATCCGCGAATGCGGTTTCTGGTTTTTCTGCACGCTGGCGTTATGGCAGGCGTTGCGTTGGCAAGCCTTGGGCGGCTGGATCAGGGCGGGTCTGATCCACTTGGCCATCGTGGCTGCTGCGCTGTTCCGGCTGGAGGCATTGCTGTTATTGCCGGCGCTCGGGCTGTGGCAATTGCCGGGTCTGTGGCGCTCTGGCCAGCGCACCCGTCTGCTGCAGTTTGCTCTGTTGCCGGTAATAGGGCTGCTGGTTGCATCGGCCTTCGGTTTTTTCATGTCGGCGCGCTTCCTTCTGTATCTGGACATGATTGCACCGCAGGGCGTCTACGAGTCGTTTCAGATGCTGTCCGAACAGTTCGGCAACTCTCTGATCAACAAGTATTCCCAGGATGAAGCCGGGCGCATCGTGTTCTTTGGCCTGCTGGCGACGATGACGATCACATTCGTCAAGCTGATGGGGCCGTTCGCTGTGCCCTTTATCCTGCGTCGCAACTGGGGAGTATTGGGTGTTTATTGGCGTGACTATCGTCCTTTCGCCTGGGCGGCGCTGCTATATCTCGTTGTGCTGATGCTGTTTTTCATCAAGCAGCAATTCATGAACGCCCGCTATCTGAGTTTCCTGAATTTGCTGTTCGTACCGGTACTGGCGATGGCGCTGGCGGCATTTGCCCGGCAGTTTCCGCGCTGGACCAAAGTCCTGGTCGTGGCAGCGTTGCTGGTGATGCTGTCAAATGTGATCTCCACGGGTGCAGGCAAGACCCATTACGTGGCTGCCGGTCGCTGGGTGTCTGCGCACGTCGAACCTGATACCAGCGCATGGTTCGAAGACGGTCGCATCAGCTATTACGCCGGGCGCGGTTATGTATTGCCGACGCTCACACGTGAACAGGCCATGTCACCGGAGCACGCCGATGAATATCGCTATTTCCTGATCGAGGGGAAAGGTGATGAACCTTGGCTGGGCGAATGGCTGGTGGCGCACAAGATGCGCATCATTGAGCGCTTCGCCAATCGCAAGGGTGCGACGATTCTGGTGATCGGCAAGTAAGGCTCAATTCAGCAGCAGGCGCAGGCGTTCCATCAGCGCAGCTTGTCGCTTGCTCGGCAATGCCTGGCGATAACCCTCAAGAAAAGTTCTCCCGGCGTCGCTGCCGAGCAGCCATTGCCGGTCTTGTTTGTAGCGCAGCAAGTGGGCGAAGTTGCGCAGTCGCTTGCTGTCGCTCAGGGCGCGCCTCTGGCAGCGCAGGTCGGCGATGTCGATCAATCCGAGCTGATTCTGCGGCGTGAGCACGACATTGCCGAAGTGCAGGGACCGGAAGTACACGCCTTTTTCGTGCAGTTGCGCAATAAATGCCCCCAACTGACTGCGCAACGTCTCGGTTTCTTCGGGCGTGCCCTGCAATTGCCGTACGGTTTCGCCCGCCAGCGGTGCGTAATACACGCCATCGCGCTGAATGCTTGGAATGCGATAAACCGCGATCACGTTCGGACAGAGGATGCCGCGCTGCTGCAACGCCTTGGTATTGTTGGCGAAGCGCTGGGCGTAGGGAAAGAACAGCGCCGAACTCAGCAGGCGTTTGCGGCGGAACAGCTTGAGCATGTGACCGTCGGCCAACCTGAGCACCTTGTCGCCGGAACCGTCGGCTTCGAGTACCTGAGCACCCTTGCGCAGTGCCTCGTAAGTGCTGTGATCAATCGATTGCATGCCTGACTCCCCATCGTGAGCCGGCTATCTTAACCGACTTGCCCAATGGCTGGCGCCCGGTGATGTTGATCGGCGCAAAAGGGCCTGTGATATCATCGCCGCCTCACTGATTTACGCGGATTCCCATGAGCAGTCCTGAACCGAAAGCCCAGTCAACGCTGGCGATCTACTTCCGCCTTTTGGCTTACGTGCGTCCTTACGCCGGCCTGTTCATTCTGAGTATCGTTGGCTTTCTGATCTTCGCATCGACCCAACCGATGCTTGCCTACATCCTCAAATATTTCGTCGACGGCCTGGCTAATCCGGAGGCCAGCCTGTTTCCCGGCAATCCTTATCTGGGCAAGTTGCAGTTGCTCGAAAGCGTGCCGTTGCTGATCGTGCTGATTGCCGTGTGGCAAGGCGTCGGTTCGTATCTGGGCAACTACTTTCTGGCGCGGGTCTCTCTCGGCCTGGTGCATGACCTGCGTGTGGTTCTGTTCAACAAGCTGCTGGATCTGCCCAACAGCTATTTCGACAAGAACAACTCCGGCCACCTGATTTCCCGCATCACCTTCAACGTGACCATGGTCACCGGAGCGGCCACCGACGCGATCAAAGTGGTAATCCGCGAAGGCATGACGGTAATTTTCCTGTTCTGCACCCTGTTGTGGATGAACTGGAAGCTGACCCTGGTGATGGTCGCCATCCTGCCGGTGATCGGCCTGATGGTGAACAGCACCAGCAAGAAATTCCGCAAGCAGAGCAAAAAGATTCAAGTGTCGATGGGCAACGTCACGCATGTGGCGTCCGAGACGATTCATGGTTACCGCGTGGTTCGCAGCTTTGGTGGTGAAACCTATGAAAAGGTGCGTTTCCACGACGCCAGCCAGAGCAATACCGACAAACAGCTGACCATGACCAAGACCGGTGCGGTATATACGCCGATGCTGCAATTGGTGACATATAGCGCCATGGCGGTGGTGATGTTTCTGGTGCTGTACCTTCGTGGTGATGCATCGCCTGGTGATCTGGTGGCCTACATCACCATGGCCGGCCTGCTGCCAAAACCGATTCGCCAGCTCTCGGAAGTCAGTTCTACGATCCAGAAGGGCGTGGCCGGTGCGGAGAGCATTTTCGAGCAGCTGGACGAGCCGGCAGAAGTCGATAACGGCACGGTCGAGCGAGACCGCCTGCAAGGTCGCCTCGAAGTGCGCAATCTCAGCTTCAGTTATCCCGACAGTGACAAGAAGGTCCTTGATGACATCAGTTTCGTCGTCGAACCGGGACAAATGGTCGCGCTGGTCGGTCGTTCCGGAAGTGGCAAGTCCACCTTGGCCGGTCTGATTCCACGCTTCTACCAGCACGAGCAGGAACACGGGCAGATTCTGCTCGATGATGTGCAGGTGCAAGACCTCACTCTGCGCAGCCTGCGTCGGCAGATCGCCCTGGTGACCCAGCAGGTCACCCTGTTCAACGACACGGTGACCAACAACATCGCTTACGGCGACCTGGCCGGGGCGCCGTTCGAAGAAGTCAAACGCGCGGCCACCGAAGCCTACGCCGATGAATTCATCATCAAGATGCCGCAGGGCTATGAAACCCTGGTCGGTGAAAATGGTGTGTTGCTGTCCGGTGGTCAGCGTCAGCGCATCGCCATCGCACGTGCATTGCTCAAGGATGCGCCGCTGCTGATTCTCGATGAGGCCACGTCGGCCCTCGATACCGAATCGGAACGGCATATCCAGGCGGCTCTCGATCATGTGGTGCAGAACCGCACGACGCTGGTCATCGCGCACCGTTTGAGCACCATCGAAAAGGCCGACCTCATTCTGGTCATGGACGAAGGCAAGATCGTCGAGCGCGGCACCCATACCCAACTCCTGGCGCAGAATGGCTATTACGCACGCTTGCACGCCAAAGAGTTCGAAGAAGGCGACGAGCCGCAACCGACCCATGTGACCGACCTATGCTGACGGCGTTTCGCGTTTGGCGGGAGCGCGGCTGGAGCGAGATTGATCAGGCAGCCTACGCACAGGCATGGCAGCGCTTCGGTGGCAGTTTTGCAACTCATCCTGAAGTGGTGGAGCGGCTGTCGGCGTTTATCGGCATCAAGCTGCACTACCTGGGCTGGGTCGTCGATGGCGAAGTCGTCGCGGCTGTTGCTTGCTGGGGCAGGCACGCCGCGCTGTCCAAGGAAGTGCTCAAACGCGAAGGCAAGCGTGGGCTGCTGGACATAGGCAATGCCGAACTGATTCTGCCGATTGCTGCGGATGTCGTGGTTCCGGTGCGTCAGCGTATGGCCTATGTCTCGCAGCTCAACGCCGAGCAGATCAGCACCCTGCGCGCTCAGCCCGAAGGGCTGGCACTGGCGCGGCTGCCTGAAGATTATTCGAAGAAGTTTCGCTACAACCAGCGTCGCGAACAGCGCCTGCTGGAAGAGGCGGGTGGTGCGCTGATTCCGATGTCCGACTTGACGCCGCAAGAGCAGGCCGCCGCTTATGGTGATCTGTTCCAGCGCCGCTGGGGTTTCGAGGTGCCTGGCAAGGCCGGGCTGGTCGAAGTGTTCACGCTGCTGCGCGAGTTCATGACCGGTTCGGTAGTGGTGCTCGAGTCGGCGCCGGTCGCCATCCAGATTCTCTACCGTGTCGAAGCGCCGCAATGGGTATCGCTGGAATACGTCAACGGTGGTGTCGACCCGCAAAGCCGCGAGTTCAGTCCCGGCAGCGTGTTGAGTTTCGTCAACACCCAGCAGGCCTGGGCGGATGCTCAGGCACTGGGCAAGACACTGCGCTATTCGTTCGGCCGTGCCGACCGCGAATACAAGGATCGCTGGTGCCACACGGTGCCCGTCTACAAGGTCTGAAACCATGACTGCTCGCAAGCAACAGCTCCTGAAAGCCCATCGACGCAGCAAGCGCTTGTTCCTGATTGCGTTCTTGGTCGTGCTGTTGGCGGCCGGCTTCTTGCTGGGCTGGTGGCTGGTGCCGGTGCTGCTGGTCTTGGCGTGGGTGGCGCATGAGGCATGGTTTGCCGACCATCTGTTCTATCGCGCAAGCGACGACTATCAGTACAGCTTTCCCAGCGGTACGCCGCGTCAATCCGTAGAACTGGATGCTGGAATCGTGCGTCTGAGCGAGCCGCTGGCGCCGGGTGAAACGCTGCTGCTGGAGCTCAAGATAACGGCCAAGTGGCTGGGCCGCTGGCGGGATCCTTATGTCGAACTGGGGGGCGATCGCCAGGATCTTGAGCGTGGCGTCGGCGGGCGGCGCTTTCTCAATCTGTCCGGGCAGGCGGCGGCGCTTGGCGACAATACCCTGACAGTGCGTGGTAAGCATTGCACGCTGAGTTCCGGCGGCACACTGTGGATCATGCGCAATCCCGATTACGCGCAGCAACGGGTCATGGTCATCGCGCCCCACGCCGATGATGCCGAGTTGGCGGCTTTCGGGCTTTACAGTCGCTGCAAAGAAGCGAGCATCGTCACCCTGACCCAGGGCGAAATCGAGGCCGAAGACTTCCAGCGCCTCGGGCTGGACAAGGCTCAGGCTGCTCGCTTGAAGGGCAGGCTGCGCGGTTGGGACAGCCAGAGCATTCCATTGTGGGGCGGGGTGCCGGCCAGTCATTGTGTGCAGCTGGGCTACTACTGCCTGCAATTGCCGGCGATGGCCGAGGAGCCGGGTAAACCATTCGGCTCGCGGGAATCCGGCGAAAACGATGTGCGCAGTGTTCGGCAGCACAATCCGATCAAACTCCCCGGCGATGTCGATGGTGCGCCGACCTGGATCAATCTCGTCGGTGATATACGGCAATTGCTCGAGCACTTTCGGCCCGAAGTCGTTGTCACTCCGCATCCCGAACTGGATCCGCACAGCGATCACGTCGCTACTACCCGTGCTCTGCTGGAAGCCATCGCCGCCAGTACGTGGAAACCGTCGACGTTGCTGATGTACGCCAATCATCTGCATGACAATGACCGCTGGCCCATGGGCCCGGCCGGTGGCGGTATCGCGCTGCCGCCGGCAGTCGAGCCGTTGCCGTCCGATCGTCTGTGGAGTCCATTGCTGTCAGCGGATGCGCAGTTGGACAAGGCGATGGCGCTGGCCATGGAGCATGACCTGCAGGGCCCGCTCGGATTCAAGCGGCAGTCGCGCCGGGTGATCCAGCAAGTGCTGGCCGGACGTCGCTGGCCTGTCACAGGCAGTAACGAGTTTTTCCGCAAGGCTGTTCGCCGCCACGAACTGTTCTGGGTCCGCGACCTTTCAGATTGAGGCGGACGGCGCTTTACCCTGTGTTAATATCGCGCCCCTGTTCATTTTGTATGTGGGTTGCTCCATGAAGTTGTCCATGCCGCGTTTCGATCAAGCCCCTGTCTTGGTAGTCGGCGATGTCATGCTCGACCGTTACTGGCATGGCGGAACCTCACGGATTTCCCCTGAGGCGCCGGTGCCGGTGGTCAAGGTCGAGCAAATCGAAGACCGTCCGGGCGGTGCCGCGAACGTTGCCCTGAACATTGCCGCACTGGGTGCGCCGGCGTCGCTGGTCGGTGTGACCGGTGATGACGAGGCCGCCGACAGCCTGAGCAACAGTCTCAAGGGCGCCGGCGTACGTGCCCTGTTCCAGCGCATTGCGCACCAGCCCACCATCGTCAAGCTGCGGGTCATGAGCCGGCACCAGCAATTGCTGCGTATCGACTTCGAAGAACCGTTCGCCACCGATGCGCTGGCGCTCGGCTCGCAGGTCGATGACCTGCTCGAAGGCATCAAGGTGCTGGTGCTTTCCGACTACGGCAAAGGCGCGCTGAAAAACCATCAGGCGCTGATCCAGGCTGCTCGGGCGAAAAACATCCCGGTACTGGCCGACCCGAAGGGCAAGGATTTTTCGATCTACCGTGGCGCCAGCCTGATCACCCCGAACCTGAGCGAATTCGAAGCCATCGTCGGCGGTTGCGTTGACGAACACGAACTCGTCAGCAAGGGCGCAACGTTAATGCACGATCTGGAGCTGGGAGCACTGCTGGTCACCCGTGGCGAACACGGCATGACCCTGCTGCGCCCGGATCAACCGGCGTTGCATTTGCCAGCGCGTGCCCGGGAAGTGTTCGATGTGACCGGCGCCGGCGACACCGTGATTTCGACCCTGGCCGCTGCGATTGCTGCCGGTGAGGATCTGCCACACGCCGTGGCCCTGGCCAACCTGGCGGCGGGGATTGTGGTCGGCAAGCTTGGTACCGCGGCCATCAGTGCCCCGGAACTGCGCCGCGCGATTCAGCGTGAAGAAGGCTCCGAGCGCGGTGTGCTGGGCCTTGAGCAACTGGTGCTGGCCGTCGCCGACGCCCGTGCGCATAACGAACGAATTGTCTTCACCAATGGCTGCTTCGACATCCTGCACGCCGGCCATGTGACTTATCTTGAGCAGGCACGAGCCCAAGGCGATCGACTGATTGTCGCAGTCAACGACGATGCTTCGGTCAGTCGCCTGAAAGGCCCCGGTCGCCCGATCAATAGTGTCGACCGGCGCATGGCGGTTCTGGCGGGCCTCGGTGCCGTGGACTGGGTCATCAGCTTCCCGGAAGGCACGCCAGAGAATCTGCTGCGCGAGGTCAAGCCGGATGTGCTGGTCAAGGGTGGCGATTACGGCATCGATCAGGTTGTCGGTGCAGATATCGTCACCGCTTATGGCGGTACCGTGAAAGTGCTAGGACTGGTGGAAAACAGCTCGACGACCGCAATTGTCGAAAAAATCCGCAGTCGCTGATCAGATGAATTTTTACCGTTGTGTACCGCGTGTGAACGGATTTTGCCTTGGGGATTTCACCGTTTCCGTCGATGTTGGCAGGCTTGAATCCGCTGCGCTTGCCTGCCTACGTTACGTGGTCATTTAATTTATGAAAGTCATGCTTCTGGTGATGGACGAGCAGCGGGTCATTCTCGACCGGCTCTATGACATCGTTCAGCAGAACTGCGATGAGTGTTTCATCTATCGTCTGAGCAAACAGCAGCAGATGAACCTCGGAGCCTTTCTGGCGTCGGTCGAATACCAGACCTTTGATCGCGTGGTGATCTTCTCCCGGGTCAAACGTCTGGCGCCGCAACTGCGGGTGCTCAAGTGCATTCCAGGGCTGGTGTTTCTCGAGCACGACGCCTATCAGAACTACATGCCGGCCAGTAAGTACCGTGGTGTTTATTCGCGCTTGTACAGCCGATTGCCGAGCTGCCGGGCGCTGGTTTCCGGCGCAGTGGTCGCGCGCAAGATGCTCGCCGAAGGCATCGATACCGTGTTCGTCTCCAAAGGCTATGACGAGCAAATGCTGCACAACACCGGCGTCGAGCGCGATATCCCGATCGGCTTCCTCGGTAGCTTGAAGAGTACCGAGTACGCCGAGCGCAAGGCCATGCTTGAAGCCCTTTCACAGCGCACCGGGATGCTCGTGACCCGTACCAAATCGGGTGCGGAATATCTGGAAACTCTCAATCGCATCAAAATCTTCGTCAGCGCCGACATCGGCATGAACGAGTTCATGATCAAGAACTTCGAAGCCATGGCTTGCGGCTGTGTGCTGCTGGCCTGGAGCCAAGGCGAAGAAGACCGGTTGCTCGGTTTCGAAGACATGCACAACACCGTGTTCTACCGCAGCGAAGACGAGGCGGTGGCGAAGATCAAGCTGCTGCAGGACGACCCGGAACTGGCGCAGCGAATAGCCAGCAACGGCCAGGCGTTTGCTGAAAGCCGTTACTCGTTTGCGCGGGTCGGTCAGGCGCTCGCCGAAGCCATACAACGCGAGATGCGCCCATGGCAACCGCCGTCGGCTTTCACCCGGCTCTGGATCAAATTGCGTTACGGCATGAAGGTGCCCGCCTGAATGGCGGACGAATGCATGGCGCTGGATGCGCGGCCCGGTGGCGACCAGTCGGTTTTGCAAGCCTTGCCCGAAGCCCTGCGCGAATGTCTCAGCCGTGCGGCGCGGGTGATATTGATCGCTAATAATCCCGCGATTACCGCAGCTGATTTCGCAGCGCTGAATATCGGCGCTGATGACGTCGTCGTCAGTTTCAATCATTGCATCAAGGCGACGCTGCTCAACGAGCAAAGCGTGAATGTCTTCGTGCACGGCTATAACGCGCCGGACGCCTATTTCTTCGGTCTGCCCGGCAATGCGGACGTACAGCGACTGGTCGACCGCGCGGGCGAGCGCTGCTTTACCATGCTGGTGGGTTGCGCAGCACCGATGTGCCCGTTGCCGCGCGTTGCGATGTACTGGGATCGCATTCCGTTGCCGCCGCTGTGGAACTACCCGGTCGACCGCCCGGGCGGCAAGCGCTACGTCGGCCCCTCCACCGGCTTCAATACGCTGGTGCTGTTCGATTGGTTGCGTGGGCATGTCGGTTATACCTATCAGTTGATGACCCTGGGTTTCTCCAACGAGGCGGGCAAGCTCTGGAGCGGTCATGCCTGGGATTACGAGCGGGACTGGTTGCAAAAGTCCGATGTGATTGTCGTGCCGCTGCAACCCCGACGCTGGTGGCAGAAACTGTTCAAGCGCAAATAAGCCACGCCGCAGTCAGGTGCCTGCCGGGCCGAATCATTTCTTCATAGGTGCAATCGAGTGTTGAAAATTGCCGTGGCGTTTTTCGGGATTCCGAGAAATTCGCCGATCTGCTTCCCTTCAATCGAGCAGAACGTACTGGCGCAGTTGCCTGCGGGCAGCGAGGTGCAGTGCTTTTATCATCTGTATAAAGTCGATGAAGTGCAGAATTCGCGTTCCGGCGAGAAAGGCGAGCTGGCCGCTGACAACTATCAGCCCTTCGAGTCCATGAGCGGCGCGCTTACTTCGATCGAAGGCGTGCTGGAGCGCTGGGATTTCGAGCGGGTCAAAGCGCTGGGCGATACCTGGGCCGATGACTATGCATCGCTGCGCAACCTGATTTATCAGCTCAACTCATTACACACCGTCACCACCGAGATTGAATCCTTCAATCCGGATTTCGTCGTGTTCGTGCGGCCGGACAATTTCTTCCACACGGCGCTGCCAGGCTACGTGTTCAACCACGCCGAGGCGCGGCGGCACAACGTCTATATTCCTGACTGGCAGTGGTGGGGCGGCCTGAATGACCGTTTTGCCGTATGCGGGCGCGACACCTACGTTGCGTACGGCAAGCGCATTGAACGTATCTTCGATTTCTGCAAGGCGACCGGCCGCAAGCTGCACTCCGAGCGCTTGCTCAAGTTCGCCCTGCTCGAGGCAGGCGCCAAGGTCTGCACTTTGCCGATCCAGGCCTCCCGCGTGCGCATCACCGGCGCATTTGCCGAAGAGTCGTTCTCCCCCAAGCGTGGCATGGGCAAGCGCGAAAACCGCTACTTCCATTTCTTCGCGACATTGCGCACCTGGTGGGATCGCCGACGCTAGCGGCTTGCGCGTTTCCTGCCCAGCCCGACCAGGCGCAGTGCCTTGATGCTCAGTTGCTTGAGGCCGGTGCGTGGCGCTTTCGCCGGTGTCAGACCCTGTTGCACCAGCCAGTCCTTCCAGCGAATGCGTTCGTCGTGCACCACCCAACCCTGCTGCGTTGCAAAGCTTTCCGCCAGGTGAATACCGCGGGTGCTGGCCGGTATCAGCTTGTCGCGTTTGAGGGTAAACAGCTCGGCAGTTGGCGCGCCATCCTTGAGCGGCATGAGATACAAATCAGGACGTTTTCGGTCCAGACGCGCCACCAGTTGATCACCCTCCAAGCGTTCATCGACATGAAACAAGCTCAGCGATTTGGCTTCCCTGGGCACTTCCAAACGCAAATCGTAGATCAATTGCAGCGACGCGGTCGGTAGATGCACGTACGCCCGTGGCCGCTCCAGCAGTTGCAGGTTGGCGCAGCGCACCGGGCGCGCCGAACCGGACAGCGGTGTCAGACGAAACGGCAGCGCTTCGCGGTAATGCAGCGCGGCGGAGTAGGGCGCGGGTAGCCAGGTGTCATTGAAACGCCCGCCGAGCCAGCCTTCCGGGGTTTCCAGCAGGCACTCTTCGGCAATTTCCTGAATCGCCGTGTGCAGCGGAATGTTCAGCTCATGGGCCGGCACGTAGCCGGAAATCAGCTTCAGTACCACGTCGCCGCGATCCTGGCGACGCTGGCGCACCAGCACCCAGTAATCGCGGTTCTGCCAATGCAGGGTCAGGCGCACGGACACGCCGAGGTTGGCCAGTTCCAGGGCGAAGCGCTCGCTGTCGGCGACGCTGACCGGTTTACGCCGTTGCAGGGTCTGGGCGAAGTTCAGCGGCATGCCGACGCTCTGATAGCTCAGGCCTTCGGGCGTGGCTTCGACGAACAGCGGCAGCGTCTTGAAGTTGCTCGGGTTCTTGCGGATGAGCGTGCGCGGCATATCGGCTCCTGGCTTAAGGCCGCGGGGCGGCGTCAGTGACTACGCAGGACCTGGGCAACGGTCGCTACGTTATGGGCGAGGTGCAGCGGATTGATCGTGCCGACAATAGCACTGGCAACGCCGGGATGAGTGAACAGCAACTCGAAGCTGGCGCGCACCGGATCGACTCCCGGACTCAGACAGACATGACCGCTGGCCAAGGCTTTTTTCACCAGAATGGCTTTGCCGTGGGCAGCAGCATAGTCAATGACCGCCTTTTCGTTTTGTTCGTTCAGATTGTAGGTGACCATCGCGCAGTCGCCTTGCTCCAGCGCTTTCAGCCCACCTTCGACGGTTTTCCCGGAAAAACCGAAGCCGCGAATCTTGCCCTCGGTCTTCAGCGCCGCGAGGGTGGCGTAGACCTCTTCGTGCTCAAGGATGGCCATGTCGTTGCCGTCCGAGTGCACGAGGACCAGATCGATGAAATCCGTTTCCAGACGTTGCAGGCTGCGCTCGACCGACATTCGCGTGTGCGCAGCGCTGAAGTCGTGGCGCGACAGGCCATCGGCAAACTCTTCGCCGACCTTGCTGACAATCACCCAATCCTGTCGCTGACCGCGCAGCAGCGGGCCGAGGCGTTCTTCGCTGCGACCATAGGCCGGCGCGGTGTCGATCAGGTTGATGCCCAGATCCCGCGCCTGGCGCAGCAGCATGCGCGCCTCGTCATCGTCGGGAATCTGAAAGCCGTTGGGGTATTTCACCCCTTGATCGCGGCCGAGTTTGACCGTGCCCAGACCCAGTGGCGACACCGACAGGCCGGTGCTGCCCAGCGGGCGATGCAGTTCGTGCAGAGTGGCGATGCTCATGGCAGCAGTTGCTCCCACGCGGGTACACCGAGCGGCGGTTTCGGCAGCGGCGGCAGCGGTTCAGTCGCCTGCGGCTGGATACCGTCGCGTTGCAGCGAGGCGATAACGCGGTCGGAGAAGTCTGGCGCCAGTGCCAGTTTGGTCGGCCAGCCGACGAGCAAGCGACCTTCCTCGGCGAGGAACGCGTTGTCCGGGCGGGTCAGGCCGGTTTGCAGCGGCTCGGCGCGATCGACGCGCAGGGTTGCCCATTGCGTGGTGCTGAGGTCGATCCACGGCAGCAGTTGAGCGATTTCCTTTTGCGCGGTGGCGATCTGTTCGGCCGGCTCGCGGGCCACGCCTTCGCTTTCGGCAATGTCGCCGCCCATGTACCAGACCCACTGGCCATCAGCCGCCGGATGCGTGGTCACGGTGATGCGCGGCTTGGTGCCGCCGCCCAGACAGTGCGCGTACAGCGGTTTCAAGCCGGGGCCCTTGGCGAGGATCATGTGCAGTGGTCGGCGCTGCATGGCCGGACGACTGAGGCCCAACGCTTCGAGCAGTTCGGCAGTGCCGGCGCCAGCACTGAGGACGATGCGCTGGGCGCGGATCTCACGCCCATCGACTTTCAGGCCGACCAGCACGCCGGCTTCCAGCAGCGGTTCGATGACCTGCCCGGCGAGCAGACCGTCACCGGCCAACTCGGCCAGGCGCTGGATCAGGCTCGGGACATCCACCACCAGTTCGGCGAGGCGATAGACCTTGCCCTTGAAACGCCTGTCTTGCAGGGCCGGCGGCAGTTCATCGCCCTTGACCTGATCGACCCGGCCACGCACGGCTTTGCTGGCGAAGAAACTGGTCAGGTTGCCGGCCAGCGTGCCTGGCGACCACAGATAATGCGCTTCGGACAGCAGGCGCACGCCGGACAGATCCAGCTCGCCCGTGCCGGCCAGCGCCTCGCGCCAGCGGCGAGGCATGTCGGCGATGGCTTCCGAGGCGCCCGTCAGCGCACCGTGCAGCGCGTACTTGGCGCCGCCATGGATGATGCCTTGGGACTTCACACTCTGCCCGCCACCGAGGCTGGCGCTTTCCACCAGCACGGTCGAAAAACCCTGACCGCGCAGGCGCGCATTCAGCCAGAGGCCGGCGACACCAGCGCCGACAATCAGAACGTCGGTGGAAATAACGGATGGCATGCAGCGACCTCGGAGCTTGAAGAAGCCGCAAGTTTCAAGCTTCAAGCTGCAAGCTGCAACCCGGACCAGCAAATCAGCAATGCTTGCGGCTTGCCGCTTGAAGCTTGCTGCTGCTTTTTAATGCCCCGCAGTTTTCGAAAACAGCTGAATCACAACGACCCCCAGCACGATCAACGCCATCCCCAGCATCGCCGGTACGTCGAGCTTCTGCCCGTAAATGAACAGAGCGGCGACGCTGACCATAACAATGCCCATCCCCGCCCAGACCGCGTAGGCAACGCCCACCGGTACGGTGCGCACCACCAGCGTCAGCATCCAGAATGCGATCCCATAGCCGACAATGACCAGAATCAGCGGCAGCGGCGTGCTGAAGCCCTTGACCGCTTTCATCGAAACGGTGGCGATCACTTCGGCGCAGATGGCGATGGCCAGATAGACGTAAGCGTTCATGGTTGTGATCCTCAAATAAAACGTTGCTTGCTGAGGCGATATTCTAGGGATTGCTCAGATGGGGTAAAGTCATTACCTATCTGTTCTGGAGATAGGTTGAGAGCGCGCATGCAATGGAATCTTGAGCAGCTACGCATATTTGTCGACGTCGCCGAGCAGCGTTCGTTCTCCGCCGTGGCGCGCCTACAACGCAAGGCGCAATCGGCGATCAGCAGTGCTGTTGCGATGCTCGAAGAGGATTTGGGCGTGAGCCTGTTCGAGCGCAGCAGCGGTCGGCAGCCGATGCTCACCGAGGCGGGCGCGGCGTTACTGGAGGAAGCGCGGGAAGTGTTGCGCCAGTGCGAGCGCCTCAACGGCCGCGCCATGGCCATGCTGCGCGGCCAAGAAGCGCAACTGCGTGTGGCGCAGGACGAGGCGATGCCGTATCAGGCGCTGGTGGAAAGTTTCGGTGAACTGGCCGAGCAGTTTCCCAGCCTGGAAGTGCAACTGACCAGCGCCGCCCAAGGCGAAGTTGCGCGCAAACTGGTCGAACGTCGCGCCGACCTCGGCCTGCTGTTCTATCACGATGAAATCCCCGAAGCCCTTGAGCGCCGCGTGCTGGGTCGAGTGGAAATGGTCACGGTCTGCGGCGTCAATCATCCGCTGGCGCAGCAGGCCTACGTGACCTGCCAGCAACTGGCGCAGCACCGGCAATTGCTGATGTCTACGCAGACCAGCGTCTATCCCGGCAACGAGCCGGCCAGCCCGCAGGTGTGGCGCGCCGACAGTTTTTACGTGATGTCCGAATGGCTGGTGCGGGATCTCGGCTGGGCCTGGTTACCGCGCCACGTTGTGCAGTACTCGGCGTATCAGGGCCAAATGATTGAGCTCGACAGTGAATGGACGCCGCCGGCGCTTGTGGTGGAACTGGTCTGGCGCCGCGACGAACCGCTCGGCCCGGCCGCGCGCTGGCTGGCGGAACGTTTTGCCGTGCACTTGCGGGCGATCGGCGACAAAAGCCGATAAACTCCGCCGCCATGAATAGAACTCTCTACACCGCGCTGTTTTACCTGGGGCTGCCATTGGTGGCGATTCGGCTGTGGCTGCGCGCGCGCAAGGCGCCGGCGTATGCCAAGCGCATTGGCGAGCGCTTTACTCTTGGCATGCCGACCTTGCAGCCCGGCGGCATCTGGGTGCACGCGGTGTCGGTGGGCGAAAGCATTGCCGCCGCGCCGATGATCCGCGCGCTGCTGGAACGCTATCCGGCGCTGCCGATCACCGTGACCTGCATGACCCCGACCGGTTCGGAGCGGATTCAGGCACTGTTCGCCAACGAGGCGCACATTCAACACTGCTATCTGCCGTATGACTTGCCTTGTGCGGCGGCGCGTTTTCTTGAGCGCGTGCAGCCGAAACTTGCGGTGATCATGGAAACCGAGCTGTGGCCCAACCACATTCATCAGTGTGCCAAGCGCGGCATTCCGGTGGCGCTGGCCAATGGACGGTTGTCGCAGCGTTCCGCCAAAGGCTATGGCCGCTTCAGCAAACTCACCGCGCCTATGCTTGCCGAGATGAGCCTGTTGGCGGTGCAGACCGAAGCCGAGGCCCAGCGCTTCCGCGATCTCGGCGCGCGGCCTGAATCTGTCGAGGTCACCGGTTCGATCAAGTTCGACCTGACCATCGATCCGCAATTGCTGCAGCGTGCTACCGAATTGCGTAGCCAATGGCAGACGCAGGATCGTCCCGTGTGGATCGCCGCGAGCACTCACGAAGGCGAAGATGAAGTGGTGCTCGACGCTCATCGTCGCCTGTTGGCCAATCATCCGGATGCATTATTGATTCTGGTGCCGCGTCATCCGGAGCGCTTCAATTCGGTGTTCGAGCTGTGCCAGCACGAAGGTTTCGCCACGGTACGTCGCTCGACCGGGGCCAATGTCGATGCGCAGACGAGCGTGCTGCTTGGCGACACCATGGGCGAGTTGCTGTTTCTCTATGCCCTGGCTGACAGCGCTTTTGTCGGCGGCAGTCTGGTGCCGAACGGCGGGCACAACCTGCTCGAACCCGCCGCGCTGGCGAAACCGGTACTCAGCGGCCCGCACCTGTTCAACTTCCTCGACATCGCCGCGCAACTGCGCGAAGCCGGGGCGTTGGCCGAAGTGGATGATGCCGAAGGCCTCGCAGTCGAGGTGCAGCGCTTGTTCGAACTGCCCCGTGATGCGCAGCGCATGGCCGAGGCAGGGCTGGCGGTGATGCGGCGCAATCAGGGCGCATTGCAGCGGCTGCTGGATGGCTTGGCGCGGCTGATCCAATAGTCGCCTGGAATATGACTGTGGTGAGGGGGTTTATCCCCGCTGGGTTGCGAAGCAGCCCCAAAATAATTCAACGCGGTCATTTAGAAAAACCGTGTCCACCGCTATTGCGACTGCTGCGCAGCCGGACGGGGATAAATCCCCTCACCACAGGGATTCATTCCAGATTTTTCATGGCCGCGCCTTTGGCTGGATGGTCTGGCGCGACTGATCCAATAGTCGCTTGGAATATGACTGTGGTGAGGGGATTTATCCCCGCTGGGTTGCGAAGCAGCCCCAAAACCATTCAGCGCGGTGATTCAGTCAGATCTGACAAGCAGGATTTACGACTGCTGCGCAGCCGGACGGGGATAAATCCCCTCACCACAGGGATTCATTCCAGATTTTTTATGGCCGTGCCTTTGGCTGGATGGTCTGGCGCGGCTGATCCAATAGTCGCTTGGAATATTACTGTGGTGAGGGGATTCATCCCCGCTGGGTTGCGAAGCAGCCCCAAAACCATTCAGCGCGGTCATTTAGAAAAACCGTGTCCACCGCTATTGCGACTGCTGCGCAGCCGGACGGGGATAAATCCCCTCACCACAGGGGATTCATTCCAGATTGTTTATGGCCGGGCCTTGAGCTGCGCCTCGGCCGCCGACGCCAGATCCGGCGGCAGGAAATCCTTGTCAGGGTTGTAGTCGGCTTTCAGATAGCGCCGCAGGTCTTCCAGGTCACCCGGGTTCAGCGTCCCCGCCGCCTGCTTCAGGCGCAGGTTGTCGAGGATGTAGTCGTAGCGGGTGTTGTTGTAATTGCGCACCGAGGTGTACAGCTGACGCTGCGCGTCGAGCACGTCGACGATGTTGCGTGTGCCGACCTGATAACCGATTTCAGTGGCTTCCACCGCGCTCTGGTTGGAGATGATCGACTGGCGGCGCGCCTGCACCTGCTCGACGTCGGTGTTCACCGCGCGGTGCAGATTGCGGGTGTTTTCCACCACCTGCCGGCGCAGCGATTCGCGCTGCTGTTCGCTCTGATCCAGTTGCGCATAGGACTGACGCACTTGCGAACTGGTCAGCCCGCCGCTGTAGATCGGGATGTTCAGTTGCAGGCCCAGGGTGCTCTGCTCGACGTTGCCGCCATAAGGCGCGCCGAACGAGTTGGGGTTGGCAAAGCCGAGGGCGTCGTTGTCGCCTTTCTCGTATTTCGCCACGGCGTCGAGGGTCGGCAAGTGGCCGGCCTTGCGCTGCTTGAGTGTCTGCTCGGCAGAGCTGACCGCGTAGTTGCTGGCGAGCAGATTGAGGTTCTGCCGCGCCGCCGTGTCGACCCAGGATTTCGCATCGTTGGGCGCCGGCGGCAGGATCGGCAGCGTGTGAACGATGCCCTGAATCGAGTTGTACTGGCGGTTGGTCAGGGTGATCAACGCCTGGAACGCATCATCGACCTGACGCTGGGCGACGATGCGGTTGGCTCGCGCGGTGTCGTAACTGGCTTGCGATTGCAGCACGTCAGTCTTGTCCGAAAGGCCGACATCGAAGCGCTCATTGGACTGATCGAGCTGACGTTTGAACGCCGCCTCTTCAGCTCTGGTCGAGGCCAGGTTGTCCTGGCTGCGCAGCACGTTGAAGTAGCTTTCAGCGCTCTGCAGGATCAGGTTCTGTTCGGTCGCCGACAGCTGCAGAGCGGCCTGCTCGTTGACGTCCTTCGCCGCTTGATACTGGAACCAGCGATCGGCGCGGAACAGCGGCTGCGCGAGGGTCGCCTGATAGGAATGCGCGCTGCGGTTGGCGATGGCTGAAGGCTGGTCGATCGAGGTGCGCACGTCAGCAACTTCGGCGCCACCGGACAGGTTCGGCAGCAGACCGGCGCGGGCCTGCGGCACCACTTCTTTCTGCGCGCCATACTGGGCGCGGGCCGCCGCGAGGTCGGCGTTGTTGTCGACCGCTTCCTGATAGACGCTGACCAGATCGGTTTTGGTCGACAAGGGTGCTTCCGCTGCCCAGGCCATTGTGTTGGACGCACAGGACACGGCAACAGCCAATGAAAGTTTGCGCAGCATGAGGCGATCCCTAGCATGAATATTATGGAAGTAATCCGGGCGCCAAAGGTAAGGCGCAGCCCGCACAGCGTCAAGGCTGAGCAGGCCCAGCGAGTGTAGTTGCGCATTGCTCCGGCAACAATCGGCCAGCCTGGGTATTTACGCCATTCATCATGGCGTTCGCTGCGGTGTTGGCGTTCCTTGATGGTTGTGTCTAGACTGGCCGGGTTCTTGTCGGGGTGCCTTGCTATGAGGCTGAGATCGAATAATTTCGGATCCCGTTGAACCTGATCAGGTTAGCGCCTGCGTAGGGAACAAGATTTCTCGTCACCCGGCGAGTCCTCTTGTGCTTCGTCCGGGATATTGTTCGACAATCGAACGCCATGACGAATGCACAGCACCGGTCCTGGTGCGTCCGTGCCTTTCAGGTTCTGCTCCGACAATCCACTGCTGGATGCTGTCTGGAGAGCCCGTGATGACAACAAAAGAAAAAAACGCGATCAACCTGAGTGACTCGGCCAAGGTCGACGAGCAATCGGTCAAGCCGTTCACCCGTTCGCAAAAAATCTACGTTCAGGGCTCGCGCCCGGACATCCGCGTGCCGATGCGCGAAATCAGCCTCGATGTAACCCCGACCGATTTCGGCGGCGAGATCAACGCCCCGGTCACCGTCTACGACACCTCCGGCCCGTACACCGATCCGGACGTGGTCATCGATGTGCGCAAAGGTCTGGCCGATGTGCGTTCAGCGTGGATCGATGACCGTGGCGATACCGAGCGCCTGCCGGGCCTGAGTTCGAACTTCGGCCAGCAGCGTCTGGCCGATGCCGAACTGACCAAACTGCGCTTTGCCCACGTCAACAACCCGCGCCGGGCCAAGGCCGGGGCCAACGTCAGCCAGATGCACTACGCGCGCAAAGGCATCATCACTGCCGAGATGGAATACGTCGCCATCCGCGAAAACATGAAGCTGCAAGAGGCCCGCGCAGCCGGCCTGCTCAAGCAGCAGCACGCCGGCCACAGCTTCGGCGCAAGCATTCCGAAAGAAATCACCCCTGAATTCGTCCGCGAAGAAATCGCCCGTGGTCGCGCGATCATTCCGGCCAACATCAACCACGTCGAACTGGAACCGATGATCATCGGCCGTAACTTCCTGGTGAAGATCAACGGCAATATCGGCAACAGCGCCCTGGGTTCTTCGATCGAAGAAGAAGTGGCGAAGCTGACCTGGGGCATTCGCTGGGGCTCGGACACGGTGATGGACCTGTCCACCGGTAAACACATTCACGAAACCCGCGAGTGGATCATCCGCAACTCGCCGGTGCCGATCGGTACCGTGCCGATTTATCAGGCGCTGGAGAAGGTCAATGGCGTCGCTGAAGACCTGACCTGGGAGCTGTTCCGCGACACCCTGATCGAACAGGCCGAGCAGGGCGTCGACTACTTCACCATTCACGCCGGCGTGCTCCTGCGTTACGTGCCGCTGACCGCCAAACGCGTCACCGGCATCGTCTCCCGTGGCGGTTCGATCATGGCCAAGTGGTGCCTGGCGCACCACAAAGAGAACTTCCTCTACACCCACTTCGACGAAATCTGCGAAATCATGAAGGCCTACGACGTCAGCTTCTCGCTGGGTGATGGCCTGCGTCCGGGCTCGATTGCCGACGCCAATGACGAAGCGCAATTCGGCGAACTGGAAACCCTCGGCGAGCTGACCAAGATTGCCTGGAAGCACGACGTGCAATGCATGATCGAAGGCCCGGGCCACGTGCCGATGCAGTTGATCAAAGAGAACATGGACAAGCAGCTCGAATGCTGCGACGAGGCGCCGTTCTACACCCTCGGTCCGCTGACTACCGACATTGCGCCGGGCTATGACCACATCACTTCCGGTATCGGCGCGGCGATGATCGGCTGGTTCGGTTGCGCGATGCTCTGCTACGTGACGCCGAAGGAGCACCTGGGCCTGCCGAACAAGGATGACGTGAAAACCGGGATCATCACTTACAAGATCGCCGCGCATGCGGCGGACCTGGCCAAGGGACATCCAGGCGCGCAGATCCGCGATAACGCACTGAGCAAGGCGCGTTTCGAATTTCGCTGGGAAGACCAGTTCAACCTCGGCCTGGACCCGGACACCGCGCGCTCCTATCACGACGAAACCCTGCCGAAGGACTCGGCCAAGGTCGCGCATTTCTGCTCGATGTGCGGGCCGAAATTCTGCTCGATGAAGATCACCCAGGAAGTCCGCGAGTATGCGGCCAACCAGCGCATCGACGCGGTCGATGTGGACGTCGCCAAGGGGCTAGCTGAGCAGGCCGAGCGGTTCAAACAGGAAGGCAGTCAGCTGTACAAGAAAGTCTAGCCACAAGCCACAAGCCACAAGCCACAAGCCACAAGCGGCAAGCGGCAAGCTGCAAGATTGGAAGCAGTCCGCGTACCGCTTTTAACTTGCGGCTTGCAGCTTGCAGCTTGCAGCTTGCAGCTTGCAGCTTGCAGCTTTTTCCTGCTCCTCTTTGAGATAACACCCTTGAGCATTCAACCCGGCACTTATTCCCCCGACCTTGCCGTGCCCGCTGAAAAGCGTGTCTTCGGCGGTCGCGATCTGTTTTCCCTGTGGTTCTCCCTCGGCATCGGCCTGATGGTTTTGCAGACCGGCGCATTGCTCGCGCCGGGCCTGGGCCTGTCCGGTTCTTTGCTGGCGATTTTCCTCGGCACGCTGGTGGGCGTGCTGTTGCTGGCTGCAGTCGGCGTGATCGGCAGCGACACCGGCCTGTCATCAATGGCCGCGTTGAAGCTCAGCCTTGGCAGCAAAGGCGCGAGCCTGCCGGCGCTGCTCAATCTGCTGCAACTGATCGGCTGGGGCTCGTTCGAAATCATCGTCATGCGCGACGCCGCCAGCCTGCTCGGCACCCGCGCCTTCAGCGAAGGTTCGCTGTGGGCCAATCCGATTCTGTGGACGCTGTTCTTCGGTGCGCTGGCGACCTTGCTCGCGGTGAGCGGGCCGTTGACGTTCGTGCGGCAGATTCTGCGCAAGTGGGGCATCTGGCTGCTGCTCGCCGCGTGCCTGTGGTTGACCTGGAACCTGTTCGCCAAAGCCGACCTCGTGGCGCTGTGGGCGCGCGCCGGTGACGGCTCGATGCCGTTCGCGGTGGGCTTCGACATTGCCATCGCCATGCCGCTGTCGTGGCTGCCGTTGATTGCCGACTATTCGCGTTTCGGCAAACGCGCAAAGAATGTTTTCGGTGGCACGGCTGTGGGTTTCTTCATCGGCAATTTCTGGCTGATGAGCCTTGGTGTGGCCTACACCCTGGCGTTTGCGCCGAGCGGTGAAGTCAACGCGCTGCTGCTGGCCTTGGCAGGTGCCGGTCTGGGCATTCCGCTGTTGCTGATTCTGCTCGACGAGTCGGAAAACGCTTTTGCCGATATACATTCGGCAGCGGTCTCGAGCGGGATCCTGTTGCGTCTGAAAGTCGAGCACCTGGCTTTGGCCATCGGCTTGATCTGCACGCTGATCGCACTGCTGGCGCCGTTGGCGCAGTACCAGAATTTCCTGCTGTTGATCGGCTCGGTGTTCGCGCCGCTGTTCGGCGTGGTGCTGGTGGATCACTTCATCCTGCGCAAGCGCAGTGCTCAGGTCGCGTCAGCCGCATTGCGCTGGCCGGCGTTGCTGGCGTGGCTGGGTGGCGTGAGCACCTACCACTTGCTGGCGAATCTGTATCCGGATGTCGGCGCAACCCTGCCGGCGCTGGTGCTGGCAGGGTTGCTGCAACTGGTGCTGGGCCGGGCCTTCAGTTACGGCCGGGAAACAGCTCAGGCTTGAGAATGCCGTTCAGGCGCGGGTAAGGAATCTTCAGTTCGACGTGGCCCAGCGCATAGGGCGCGATGGTGGTCACGTCGTACTTGAGGATCACGCCACCGTAGGTCAGCGCCACGTGCGGGGTTTTCACGAACGGCCAGTTCGCGACGAATTCCGCCTCCTGATCGAGCTTGGTGCTGATCAGCCAACTGTTGTGCGCCACTTGCGCGGCTTTCCAGAATGCCTCTTCCTGACCCGGCAGCAACATGTCGGACAGGTTCAGCACCTTGTGCTGCTGGCGCGAATAGTTGATGAAACCGCGACCCGGCGTGCCGTGGGCGCCGCCGGTGTCGAGGTAGCTCGACAGCTCGATGATCACCAGTCCGTCATGCTGCTCGCGTACTTTCGCTTGCAGATAGCTGCTGTTGCGCGGGCCGGCGCTGGCCAGGAACTGCTCGCGGTAGGCGGCCAGGGTTGGCGCTACGGGTGCGTTCTTCTCGGTGCGGGTCATTTGCAGCAGACGTTTTTCGATGATGCCGTCCAGTGCCGGCTCGTCCGGGAAGCGCAGGGTGTCGATGTTCACCAGCGGGCAATCGGGATTGGAACAGCCGGGTTTGAGTTGTTCCGAGGCGTCGCGGGTGGTTTCCAGCGGCGTGCGATAGTTGGGCTGGAACAGACTGGCACAGGCGCCCAGAGTAAGGGCAATAGCGGCCACAGAGGCAATTTTGAAAAGCGACATGGGCGTCCTTTCGAAAGCAGGGGAAGGCAAAAAGATACCGCTTCGACTCTCAACGGAGCAGTCAGTTCGCCACTAAGCTGATTAGAGTGTGTTTCAGCTTCACCGTCCATCCCGCTGACGGTAAAGGGGCTGCATCAAACGGTGCGGGCGCGTTAGGATGGCGCGAAGTCGAGGTTGCTGGTTGTACACGGAAACCTCGTAAAGGATATGCAGTAAAGAGGATGAACATGACTGATTTTGCCAACGCCATTCCGACCGCCGTCGATATCGTGCGGCGCGAAAAATGCTACGAGGGCTTCTACAAGCTCGACCGTGTGCACTTGCGCCATGAGCTGTTCGCCGGGGGCATGAGCCGCGAGATCAACCGGGAAATCTTCGTGCGCCACGATGCCGTGTGCGTCCTGCCTTACGATCCGCAGCGCGATGAAGTGGTGCTGATCGAGCAGTTTCGCGTCGGCGCCATGGGCAAGGCCGACAACCCGTGGCTGGTCGAGCTGGTCGCCGGTCTGATCGACAAGGATGAGCAGCCGGAAGAAGTTGCTCACCGCGAGGCGCAGGAGGAAGCTGGGCTGGACATCAAGGCGTTGTGGCCGATGACCAAGTACTTCCCATCGCCGGGTGGCAGCAACGAATTCGTGCATTTGTATCTGGGGCGTTGCAGCACCGACGGTGTCGGCGGTCTGCACGGGCTGGAAGAAGAGGCCGAAGACATTCGCGTAACGGTCTGGGCCTTTGAAGATGCCTTGCAGGCCGTGCGTGACGGACGGATTGCCAACGCGGCGAGCATCATCGCCTTGCAGTGGCTGGCGCTGAACCGCGCCGAAGTGAGGGGGCTATGGTCGTAAACAAGCTGCGCGATCGTTATCGGGTTGACCTCGTGGGGCTGCAAGCCGCCTGCGAGGCCAACTACGCGCGCCTGATGCGACTGCTGCCGGACATGCGCAACGAACCCGAGGCGCGGCGTATCGCTGTGACCCAGGGCGAGCAGATGCTCGGCGTGCTCGCCCTCGAGGTGCTGCAGACCTGCCCGTACACCACGACCTTGCAGGTACGCCAGGAGCACAGCCTGCCATGGTTGCCGGTGCCGCAACTGGAAGTGCAGGTCTACCACGACGCGCGCATGGCCGAAGTGGTCAGCGCCGAGCATGCACGACGCTTTCGCGGCATCTATCCTTACCCGAACGCCGCCATGCACCAGCCCGATGAAAAGGCCCAGCTCAATGTGTTTCTGGGCGAATGGCTGAGTCATTGCCTGGCGTTGGGGCACGAGTACGAAGTCGTTCGCTAGTTGTGAACTGCGTCCGCTTCGGCGGTTTCCCCTTCGTGTCATCCCCCAGCATAATTGCCGCACCCATCCATTGCGTGCCTAGCCCCGGGAGAGCGCCTTGCCCAGCGTATCGACAATTACCAGCGCCGACCCGGCGCTGCTGGTGCAGTTGTCCGACAGCCACCTGTTCGCTGAAGCGCACAGCAAGCTGCTGGGCATGAAGACCCGCGAGAGCCTGCAACAGGTCATCGACCTGGTGTTGGCGCAACAGGCGCAGATCGATCTGCTGCTGGCGACCGGAGATATTTCCCAGGACGGCACGCTGGAGTCGTATCAGGCCTTCCGCCAGATGAGCGCGCAGATCAATGCCCCGGCGCGCTGGATTCCCGGCAATCACGACGAACCTATGGTCATGGCCGAGGCGGCGGTGCAGAGCACCTTGCTCGAATCGGTAGTCGATATCGGCAATTGGCGGGTGACGATGCTGGATTCGGCGGTGCCGGGTTCGGTGCCGGGTTATCTGCAGGATGATCAATTGCAACTGCTGGCCCGCGCGCTGAGCGAGGCGCCGGAGCGTCATCATCTGGTGTGCCTGCATCATCATCCGGTGTCGATCGGCTGCGCGTGGATGGAGCCGATCGGCCTGCGCAACCCGGAAGCGTTCTTTGAAGTGCTGGATCGCTTTCCACAGGTTCGCGCGGTGCTGTGGGGGCATGTGCATCAGGAAATCGATCGCGACCGCAATGGCGTGCGCTTGATGGCCTCGCCCTCGACGTGCATCCAGTTCGAGCCGGGGAGTGCGGATTTCAAAGTGGGCGAGCAGGCGCCGGGGTATCGCTGGCTGCGGTTGTTGCCGGACGGGAAATTGGAAACGGGCGTCGAAAGAGTCACCGACTTCGAGTTCACAGTCGATTACGGCTCCAACGGTTACTGAACTGACAATCAAAGACCCTCACCCCAGCCCTCTCCCAGAGGGAGAGGGGGCCGACCTCGGTGTCTTTGGCTGTGCATCGGCCTGAAACAGCGATATCGATTATGGATTCGCAGCATAACGTTCAGGTCGGTGTAGCTCTCGAATATCCCCCAGTCGGTTCCCTCTCCCTCCGGGAGAGGGTTAGGGTGAGGGCAGCTTGTGCTGTCACACCAATTTATTGAACCCACCCCCAATCCCGGTCCTTCTCCCTGTAAACTCCGCTATCTTTCGCCGACAGCCAGGGAGCTCAAATGTCCGGTTCGATCCTCTATATCCACGGTTTCAACAGCGCGCCGGCCTCGAAGAAGGCCTGTCAGCTGGTCGCGGTCATGGAGCGGCTGGGTTTGAGCGAGCAATTGCGCGTGCCGGCGCTGCATCACCATCCGCGCGAAGCCATCGGTCAGCTCGAGCAGGCAATCGCCGAGCTGGGCCGGCCGTTGCTGGTGGGAAGTTCGCTCGGCGGCTACTATGCGACTCACCTGGCCGAGCGCCATGGCCTGAAAGCCCTGCTGGTCAACCCGGCGGTCAGCCCGCACCGGATGTTCGATGGTTATCTGGGCACGCAGAAGAATCTCTACACCGATGAAGCCTGGGAACTGACCCACGACCACGTCACGGCGCTGGCCGAACTGGAAGTGCCGCCACCGCAGGATCCGCAGCGTTATCAGGTCTGGTTGCAAACCGGCGACGAAACGCTGGATTATCGCCTCGCCCAACAGTATTACCGCGCCTGTGCCTTGCGCATCCAGGCTGGCGGCGACCACAGTTTCCAGGGCTTTGCCGGGCAATTGCCGGCGTTGCTGAGTTTTGCCGGCATGGCTGCCGATATGTATCAGGCAATCGATTTCACCACGCTGTGAAGTCTTGCCCCTCTTTCATGAATGACTGACGACGAGACCTTATGGCCACTCCCAGCGCTAGTTCTTATAACGCCGACGCCATCGAAGTCCTCTCGGGCCTCGACCCGGTGCGCAAACGCCCCGGCATGTACACCGACACCAGTCGGCCGAACCACCTCGCCCAGGAAGTCATCGACAACAGCGTCGACGAAGCCCTGGCCGGCCACGCCAAATCGGTGCAGGTCATCCTGCACGCCGACCATTCGCTGGAAGTCAGCGACGACGGCCGTGGCATGCCGGTCGACATCCACCCGGAAGAGGGTGTGTCCGGCGTCGAGCTGATCCTCACCAAGCTGCACGCGGGCGGCAAGTTCTCCAACAAGAACTACCAGTTCTCCGGCGGTCTGCACGGGGTGGGTATTTCCGTGGTCAACGCGCTGTCGACCGAAGTGCGCGTACGGGTCAAGCGTGACGGCAACGAATACCAGATGACCTTCAAGGACGGCTTCAAGGCCTCCGAGCTGGAAATCGTCGGCACCGTCGGCAAGCGCAACACCGGCACCAGCGTGTACTTCGCGCCGGACCCGAAATACTTCGACTCACCGAAATTCTCCATCAGCCGCCTCAAGCACGTGCTCAAGGCCAAGGCTGTGTTGTGCCCGGGGCTGCTGGTCAGCTTCGAAGACAAAGGCACCGGCGAGAAAGTCGAGTGGCATTACGAAGACGGCCTGCGCTCTTATCTGGTCGATGCGGTCAGCGAGTTCGAACGTCTGCCGAACGAGCCGTTCTGCGGCGCCTTCGCCGGTAATAAGGAAGCGGTCGACTGGGCGCTGCTGTGGCTGCCGGAAGGTGGCGACGCGGTGCAGGAAAGCTACGTCAACCTGATCCCGACCGCGCAGGGCGGCACGCACGTCAACGGGCTGCGTCAGGGTCTGCTCGACGCGATGCGCGAGTTCTGCGAGTTCCGCAGCCTGCTGCCGCGCGGCGTGAAGCTGGCGCCGGAAGACGTCTGGGAGCGCATCGCTTTCGTCTTGTCGATGAAAATGCAGGAACCGCAATTCTCCGGCCAGACCAAAGAGCGTCTGTCTTCCCGTGAAGCGGCGGCGTTCGTCTCCGGAGTAGTGAAAGACGCTTTCAGCCTGTGGCTCAACGCCAACCCGGAAACCGGTCTGGCGCTGGCCGAACTGGCAATCAATAACGCTGGCCGCCGCCTCAAGGCGAGCAAGAAAGTCGAGCGCAAACGCGTCACTCAAGGCCCGGCATTGCCGGGCAAACTGGCTGACTGCGCCGGGCAGGACCCGATGCGTTCCGAGCTGTTCCTGGTCGAGGGTGACTCCGCCGGCGGTTCGGCCAAACAGGCGCGGGACAAGGAGTTCCAGGCGATCCTGCCGTTGCGCGGCAAGATCCTCAACACCTGGGAAGTCGACGGCAGCGAAGTGCTCGCCAGCCAGGAAGTGCACAACATCGCCGTGGCCATCGGCGTCGATCCGGGCGCGGCGGACATGAGCCAGCTGCGCTACGGCAAGATCTGCATCCTCGCCGACGCCGACTCCGACGGTCTGCACATTGCCACTTTGTTGTGTGCGCTGTTCGTCCAGCACTTCCGCCCGCTGGTGGATGCCGGTCACGTCTATGTGGCGATGCCGCCGCTGTACCGCATCGACCTCGGCAAAGAAATCTACTACGCCCTCGACGAGGCCGAGCGCGACGGTATTCTCGATCGCCTGGTGGCCGAGAAGAAACGCGGCAAGCCGCAGGTCACCCGATTCAAGGGGCTGGGCGAAATGAACCCGCCGCAACTGCGTGAAACTACCATGGACCCGAACACCCGGCGTCTGGTGCAGTTGACGCTGGGCGAAGACTTCGCCGAAACCTCGGAAATGATGGACATGCTGCTGGCGAAGAAACGCGCCGGCGACCGCAAATCCTGGCTGGAATCCAAAGGCAACCTCGCCGAGGTGCTGGCCTGATGCAGTTTGGCTGGGCCTTGGCGAGTGCGTTGCTGCTGAGTGCGCTGAGCGTGTCGGCCGAGCCGCTGCAACAATTGCGGCTGCTTTCCGAGCACCCGGTCGAAGGCATGCGCGGCGGTAATCTGTCGGGGCTGGCCATGTGCGGCAATGAGCTGTGGACGGTTTCCGATCGCGATGACGAGCAGATCTATCGGCTCGATACCCGCGATCCGGTCTGGCAGGCGCAAACCGTGCACATCGACGTGCCGCCCGTGCCGGAGAGCGGCTTGCCGTGGGGTTTGAGTTCGCGCACCTGGGCTGCATCGTTCATTCGCGGTGGCGATCTGGATTTCGAAGGCATCAGTTGCGACAGCGTAGGCAATCGCTACATCGTCAGTGAGGCCCATGCGGCGGTGTTGCAGGTGCCGGTCAGCGGCCCGGCGAACTGGCTGAAAATCTCGCCGCTGCTGGTTCGCGAAGCGCGGGCGAGCGGCCTGCTGCTCAAGTTCAATTCGATCTTCGAGGGCGTGGCGATCAACCCCGCCGGTGATCAGATATGGCTGGCCGCCGAACGGCAAAAGCGCGGTTTGCTGCTGATCAAGCGCCAGCAGACGGTGTGGGATTGTGACGGTCGCTGCGTGCTGCTCAGTGAGGGCGGCAAGGAGATGCAGCCGCCACAGTTTCCGAAAGCAAAAGCGGTTCATCGCGACTTTTCCGACATTTCCTTGTTCAACGGCAAGCTGTTTACCCTTGAACGCAACGCTTTCGAGATCTGCCGTCGCGATGCACAGACGGCCAAGGTCGAGCAGTGCTGGTCGTATGCCGGCGAACTGTTGCAGGAACAACGTCGGTATTCGCAGAACTACGGACTGGAGGAAGCGCTGATCATTGATGCCGAAGGTGCGTGGATCGGCGTCGACAACAATTTTGGCCCGCGTGCTGATGGCGAAGTCCGCCCGGTGGTCTGGCGCTTTGCCGCGCCGGACGGTGGCTGGAGTGCCAGGCCATGAGCCAGCAACCGCCGGGCAAGCGTGCCGGTCGGGTGTTGATGATCCTCGCCTGGTGCGCGGCGCTGTTTCTCGCGACGCGGTTTTTCGGTCAGTGGGAACAGCGCCAGCAGAATCCGAACATCGTGGTCACGTCGGAGCAGGGCGAAGGATTTATCGAAGTGAAACTGGCGCGCAATGCCCAAGGGCATTTTGTCGCCAGCGGCCAGATCAACGGCGAGCCGGTCGAGTTCATGCTCGACACCGGCGCCACCGATGTGGCGATCCCGGCGGATCTGGCCAAGCGTTTGAAGCTGCAAGAAGGTTTCGGCGTGACCCTGAGCACGGCCAATGGCCTGAGCCAGGGCTATCGAACGAAGATTGCCCGCCTGCAATTGGGCGACATCGTCCTGCGGGATGTCCGCGCACTGGTGGCGCCGGGGCTGCATGGCGATCAGGTGCTGCTCGGCATGAGCGCCCTGAACAGACTTGAATTTACCCAGCGCGGTGGCACCATGCTGCTGCGCCAGACAACGAACCGATGAGGCCCGCATGAGCGACTCCCTTGATCTCAGCCTGGACGGTGTAGAACGCCGATCGCTGGCTGACTTCACCGAAAATGCCTACCTCAACTACTCCATGTACGTGATCATGGACCGCGCCTTGCCGCATATCGGCGACGGCCTGAAGCCGGTACAGCGGCGTATTGTCTACGCCATGAGCGAACTGGGGCTGGACGCTGATTCCAAGCACAAGAAATCGGCGCGTACCGTCGGTGACGTGCTCGGCAAGTTCCACCCCCACGGCGACTCGGCGTGCTACGAAGCGATGGTGCTGATGGCGCAGCCGTTCAGCTATCGCTACACGCTGGTCGACGGCCAGGGCAACTGGGGTGCGCCGGACGATCCGAAGTCCTTCGCCGCCATGCGTTACACCGAAGCGCGGCTGTCGCGCTATTCCGAAGTGCTGCTCAGCGAGCTGGGCCAGGGCACCGCTGACTGGGGGCCGAACTTCGACGGCACCCTGCAGGAGCCGCTGGTGTTGCCGGCGCGCCTGCCAAACATTCTGCTCAACGGCACCACCGGTATCGCCGTGGGCATGGCCACCGATGTGCCGCCGCACAACCTGCGCGAAGTCGCCACCGCCTGCGTACGTTTGCTCGATGAGCCGAAAGCCACGGTCGAACAGCTCTGCGAACACATTCAGGGTCCGGATTATCCGACAGAAGCGGAAATCATCACGCCGCGCGCCGACCTGCTGAAGATGTACGAAACCGGCAAGGGCTCGGTGCGCATGCGCGCCGTGTACCACGTCGAGGACGGCGACATCATCGTTACCGCGCTGCCGCATCAGGTCTCCGGCGCCAAAGTGCTTGAGCAGATCGCCGCGCTGATGCAGGCCAAACCGTCGAAAGCGCCGCAGATCGCCGATCTGCGTGACGAATCCGACCACGAAAACCCGTGCCGCATCGTGATCATCCCGGTCAACAGCCGCGTCGATCACGAAGCGCTGATGCAGCACCTGTTCGCCAGCACCGAGCTGGAATCGACCTACCGGGTCAACGTCAACATCATCGGTCTGGACGGCAAGCCGCAGCTGAAAAACCTGCGTGCGCTGCTGGTCGAATGGCTGGAATTCCGCGTGCTGACCGTGCGCCGCCGCCTGCAATTCCGCCTCGACAAGGTCGAGCGTCGCCTGCACCTGTTGGATGGTTTGCTGATTGCCTACCTCAACCTGGATGAAGTGATTCACATCATCCGTACCGAGGAGCACCCGAAAGCCAAGCTCATCGAGCGCTTCGCTCTCAGCGAGATCCAGGCCGACTACATCCTCGACACCCGCTTGCGTCAGTTGGCGCGACTGGAAGAGATGAAGCTGCGCGACGAGCAGGACGAACTGCTCAAGGAACAAGCCAAGCTGCAAGCCCTGCTGGGCAGCGAAGCCAAGCTGAAGAAACTGGTGCGCACGGAGCTGCTCAAAGACGCCGAAACCTACGGCGACGACCGCCGCTCGCCAATCGTCGAGCGCGCCGAAGCCAAGGCGTTGAGCGAACACGATCTGCTGCCGAACGAGAAAGTCACCGTCGTACTGTCGGAAAAAGGCTGGGTGCGTTCGGCCAAGGGCCACGACATCGACGCTACCGGTTTGTCGTACAAGGCCGGCGATGGCTTCAAGACCTCGGCGGCGGGGCGCTCCAACCAGTTTGCCGTGTTCATCGACTCCACCGGCCGCAGCTATTCGGTCGCCGCGCATACCTTGCCGTCGGCCCGTGGTCAGGGCGAACCGTTGACCGGCCGCCTGACGCCGCCACCGGGCGCCTCGTTCGAATGCGTGCTGATGCCCGAAGACGATGCGCTGTACGTGATTGCCTCCGATGCCGGTTATGGCTTCGTGGTCAAAGGCGAAGACCTGCAAGCGAAGAACAAGGCTGGCAAGGCGCTGTTGAGCTTGCCGAACAACGCCAAGGTCATCGCGCCGCGCCCTGTGGCCGATCGTGAGCAGAACTGGCTGGCCTCGGTCACGACCGAAGGTCGCCTGCTGATCTTCAAAATCAGCGATCTGCCACAATTGGGTAAGGGCAAAGGCAACAAGATCATCGGTATTTCCGGTGAGCGCGTGGCCAGTCGCGAAGAATATGTCACGGACATCGCCGTTCTGCCGGAAGGCGCCACCCTGGTGTTGCAGGCTGGCAAACGGACTCTGTCACTGAAAGCCGACGACCTCGAGCACTACAAAGGTGAGCGTGGACGGCGCGGAAACAAACTTCCGCGGGGCTTTCAGCGGGTCGATGCGCTGCTCGTCGAAAACCTCAATTAGGCGAGAACGCCTTCCTAGAGCGTTCGATCTGCGATTAAACGCGTAGATCGACGCTTTGGCGCTGGAGTCGGAACGCATATTCACGGATGATATGGCCTTTCAAGCGCCGGCGTGGCCGAGCGTTCTTCATATTTATTGAGTATTTTCACTGTGGTCAGCCTTGTGGCGGCCACCTGGACGGGATGATGACTGCTCTACGCCCCCTTATTTTGTTGCTCGCCGGCGTTCTTGGCCTGGCGGGTTGCAGCGTTCACCAGCCGGTGTCGCTGTACCAACTGGACAGCGGAAGTCCGGTTCAGCCTGCGCAAAGCGCGGGCATGGCGGTTTTGCTGGGGCCGGTGGTTGTAGCCGATTACCTGCAACGCGAAACCCTGCTGCAACGTCAACCCGACGGCAGCCTGCAAGCGGCGACCGACGGTCGTTGGGCTGGCAGCCTTTCGTCGGATATCGATCAGTTGCTGATGCGTCAGGTCGCCGGTCACCTGGACAGCCAGCGTGTGGTGCTGGCGCCTGCTACCGCCGGGTTCACGCCGGATGTGCAGGTGTTGCTGACCATCACCCGTCTGGATTCCGGAGCGAAACAACCGGCGATTCTCGATGCGCAGTGGCGGTTGATCGATCGTCGCGGCAAGGTGCGTGATAATCGCATCATTCACCTGCAGGAAACGCACGCCGGCAGCACCGCGTCCCAGGTGCAGGCACAAGGCGTTCTGTTGCAGCGTCTGGCCGAGCAGTTGTCGGTGGCGCTCAAGCCACTGGCCAACCAGCCGCCCGTGGCCGAGGCACCGCGTAAAGCCGCGCCGAAACCCGCTGCGCCGGCGGCGGATGTCGAGAAGCAGCCGAAGATTCCGATGGCCTCGCCGATTCGTACCGATATGGAAGTGTTTCGCTTCTGAGGCTGGAACGCGTCAGAACAGAGCCCGCCTTGTGCGGGCTTTGTTGTGTCTGGGGGGCAGAGATTATTCGTCTTCAGCGCTGGCCCCTTCGCGAGCAGGCTCGCTCCCACACGGCCTGCACGTCGCCGATTAAATGTGGGAGCGAGCCCGCTCGCGAAGGGCCAGTAAAGGCAACAAAAAGCCCGCAGACAATCACTCATCTGCGGGCTTTTGCGTATCTGGCCTAAGCCTTACGCCCGGCGCTCATGCATCCGCGCCAGTTGCCGCTCCAGCATCGATGGATAAGGCTCCATCAACCGCTCCACACAGCACGCGCCTTCAGGGCTGGCGATCGGCCGGATCCGCGCACGTTGGCGTATCAACGCGTCATCGCTGATCTTGCGCTCAACCAGCAGCAGATTGCGGCTGTGTTGCGACAAGGCCAGTGCATCCTGGGCCGAATCGGTCAGCAGCAGATCAATCTGGCTCAGGCCGAACAATTCGTCGCCCAAGGTCAGGCCCAGCTGCAATTGCAGGGTGATGCCGCTGTCTGCGACCTCGATCTGCAACTGATGACCCAGAGCACGCAGCAGTTCGCCGCAGCAGATGGCATTGGTCAGGTAATCGTCGCCGCAATCTTCGGTGTGGAACAGCAACAGCGTGCTGCCATCGTTGAGGGTTTCGATTTCGCCCTGATACAGCGAAGCGGCCTGCTCGAGGCAGTCGCGATAGCGTTCCTGCAGTTCTTCCAGACGTGCGCGAGGCAAACGGCGCAATTGTTCCTGCGAACCCAGTTGCACGGCCAGTACGGCGGTATGCTGCGGCACGTCAGGGCTCGGTTTGCGCGTGAGCGGTTGGGCGGCGCCGTTGAGCGATTCGTCGCGCAGGTCGGCGAAGGCGTCATCGTCATCATCGTCTTCGACGGTGCTGACCAGGTGACGCGGCGCCGGTTTCTTCGCGGCCAGCGGGCGGCTTTCGTCGAAACTTGGATCGCGCAGGTTACGCACTTCGAATTCCGGCTCGTCTTCTTCCTCGGCGAATTCCGGCTCGGGTTCAGGTTCAGGCTCAGGTTCCGGGGCGTAGCTGGCGTGCAGCTGGCGCGCCAGATCGCCGATTTCATCCTGGCGATCGATTCCCGGTGTATGCGCGTCGATGCGGCGCAGCCACACGCGCAATTGCAGCAGTGGCGTCGACAGATAACGGCCCATGCGCAGGCTCAGAGCCAGCGACAGTGCCAGCAGAATCGCGCTCAGAATGCCCATGCTTTGCAGGCTGATGGTCATTGGCTGCTGGAACTGATCCATGTCCAGGCTGATGCGCAGTTGCCCGGCCGTCACGTCCTGGAAAGTGATCTTGCTCTCGTACATGCCCTCGGCTTCGCCCAGCAGGCTGTGCTTGGGACGCTGACCGGACTCGGCGAGGATGCGGTTGTCCACGCTGTAGATCGCCGCGTGGGCGACCAGTTTGTTCTTGGTCAGGTTGTTGAGCAGCACGTTGAGGCTGAGGATGTCGTTGGACACCAGCAGCTCGGTGGCGGAGGTGGCGGTCTGCGTGGTCAGGCTTTCGCCCAGCGCATCGGCCTGCTCGTGCATGGCCTGCTTGAATTGCAGCCCCATCACCCCGGCATAGATCACCAGGGCCAGAGCGACCAGGATCACGTTGTGGCTGGCAATGCGCAATGCAATCGGTACACGGCGATGGCGCAGTGCACGGAAGATCAGCAGGAAGAAGTTATCGGTTTTGACTGGCGTGGGCCGGTTCACTTGAGCTCGGCTCTTTGTCCGTGAAGTTGACGCGCAGTATAGCGACAGGCCCCAGACCGGCAAAGCGCTCGCGGTGCCCGATGGTCACTGAAAGTGGGTAGAATGCGGTTTTTTTCCAGTTGCGGGGGTGCGCGTTGCGCGAAATCGTCCTGATTAACATCACGGGAGTCGACCGTCCGGGTCTGACGGCGGCCATCACCGGTGTTCTGGCACAAGGTGGTGTGAACATTCTCGACATCGGTCAGGCGGTGATCCACGACACCCTGTCGTTCGGCATCCTGGTTGAAATTCCCGATTCCGAACAAGGCAAATCGGTGCTCAAGGACATCCTGTTCAAAGGCTACGAACTGGATCAGCAAGTGCGCTTCACCCCGGTGTCCGAAGAGGACTACCAGCAATGGGTGGGCAATCAGGGCAAGAAGCGCCACATCGTTACCCTGCTGACGCGCAAGGTCACTGCCGGCCAGTTGCAGGCGGTCAGCGCGATCACCGCCAAATATGGCCTGAACATCGACCATATCGACCGTCTGTCGGGGCGCATGCCGCTGGACACACCGGCCGACAAGGGCAAGGGTTGCATCGAGTTTTCCGTGCGCGGCGAAGCTGCCGATCCGCAGGCCCTGCGCGCCGAATTCCTCAGCGTTGCCCAGGAATTGAACGTCGATATCGCCTTTCAGGAAGACTCGCTGTTCCGTCGCAACCGACGTCTGGCCGTGTTCGACATGGACTCGACGCTGATCGAAGCGGAAGTCATCGATGAGCTGGCCAAGGCGGCCGGCGTGGGTGATCGAGTGTCCGAAATCACCGAGCGCGCCATGGCCGGCGAACTGGATTTCCGCGCCAGCTTCAAGGAGCGTCTGGCGCTGCTCAAGGGCCTCGACGTCAGCGTGCTCGACTCGATCGGCGCCTCGCTGCGCCTGACCGAAGGCGCCGAAACCCTGTTCGCCGAACTCAAGCGCCTCGGCTACAAAACCGCCATCCTGTCCGGCGGCTTCACTTATTTCGCCAAGCAGTTGCAAGCCAAGCTTGGCATCGATTACGTGTTTGCCAACGAGCTGGAAGTGGTCGACGGCAAGTGCACCGGCGTGGCGATCGAGCCGATTGTCGATGCGCAGCGCAAGGCTGATCTGCTCAAGGAGCTGGCGCACAAGGAAGGTCTGCGTCTGGAGCAGACCATCGCCGTCGGCGACGGCGCCAACGACTTGCCGATGCTGGCGATTGCCGGGCTGGGCGTGGCGTTCCGCGCCAAACCACTGGTCAAGCAGTCGGCGAAGCAGGCGATCTCAACGCTGGGGCTGGATGGTGTGTTGTATCTGCTGGGTTTCCGGGATCGTGACGGGCAGCTCTGAGATCTCGATAAGCTGATCTGGCCTCTTCGCGAGCAAGCTCGCTCCCACATTTGAACTGCATTTGAATGTGGGAGCGAGCCTGCTCGCGAAGGCCGCGCCTCGGTCTAGAGCGAATTCCACAACGAATCAAAATCCTCCTCACCTCCGCCATTCTGCGCAGGATCCAGCGAGCGATAGGCGAACTGGTTGAAGCTGTGCGTACTCGCCACCCGCCGATCCAGTCCGGCGCGGTGTTCCTCGCCCTGGGTGTTGATCAACACCTTGTTGCCTTCCTGAAACGGCAGGCGCGGTGCAAGTACGGTGGCCGGCAAATCGATCGCACTGATTTCCGGCAACAGCAAACCGCGTAAATACTGGCTGTGATCATCTTTCGTTCGGACCAGTTGCAAGCCGCATGGCTGTGCGTGTGGCGCGACCAGTTCAATGCCCATCTGTGTGCCGCTGCCGCGCACCTGGCGGATCCAGCGAATCACCGCAATGCTCCAGCCTTTGCCCTCGCTGTCCTGAATGCCGAGCATTTCCCCGGCCTGCAACTCCGCCGGTACTTCGCTGGGCCAGGCCAGGCAATAACCGCCGGGACTATGGTTGATCACCGGCAAGGCGTAAGTCGGATAATTCGGCGCGTTGCCCGGGCCTTCTTCTTCGCTCAACTGGTCGTACTGGATTTCCTCGTACGGCAACAGCTCATCGTTACTTTGCGGGGCAGCGTCGAACGCCTGACTCCAGCTGTCCTTTTCGCCGCTGGCCACGACGCTGCTGAAGTTTGCCGCGCGGGCACCGGGATGTTTGAGCAACTCGCTGAAGGTGCGCTCGCCGCCGAGGTAGAAGTGCAGGGCGCTCATGCCAACGCACACGGTCAGCGTGCCCTGGCCGGCGATGCGTTGAAAGCTGCGTTCGGCCGCTTGGCCCCAGGTAGCGTGCAGATGTTGCAGGGTGTCGACGCTGAGGCCGGCGGAAACGGGTAACGGGGTCGAGGTGGACTGGTGCAGCAGGTGCGTTTCGAGCTGTTTGACCAGCGGTTGCGGATCGAAGCCCAGCAGCCCGTTCTGTTGTTCGCTGCGAAACATCTTGCGGTAGCGCGGGCCGACATCTAGTTCCGGGCTGATGGCGAACAAACCGTCGTCGGCGCTGCCGGGATGCAGTTTGAGCAGGGCGCTCCACGGCTCGATCACCTCGGCCAGCCGGGCAATCTGGCTCTGGCGCAACTGATTGCAACGGGCGCTGCCCAGCAACAGGGCGGCGATGTAGGTCTGTTCGACGCTCAGTTCGCTGGTCAAAAAGGCCAGATCATCGCGCAGCCGCCGTTGTTGCAGCTGCAATTGCGCCGCGCTGCGATACAGCTGGTGCAATTCGAACCACACATGTTCCGGCGGTGAACTGTACAACTGCGTGGCGCGCACCAGTTGCGCCTTCAGGGCATGCGCGGCGCGTTGCAAGGCGGTGCTGACCAACGTCGCGCGGTCCTTGCTGTATTTGGGCAGGATGCGCAGAACGATCTGTTTATAGCCGATGGCCAACTGACCTTGCAGCGCCTGACACAGGTTGCTGACTTTGCGCGAGCGCTCGTCGAGCATGATCGCCTGATGGAGAAAGTGCCGTTCCAGATGCTGGCAGACGAAATACACCTCGGGCCGCAGCAGTTCCAAGAGTTGCAGGCGATTGTCGCTGGGAGTGAGCAACAGGTTCAGTTCGCCGAGGCCTTGATAGAGCAGGCGGGCGGTTTCGCCGATGTTGGCCTTGGGCAGGCCGGCGATCCAGCGCTTGAGATCACGCGGGCTGGCGTCGCAGAACGACAGGCGCGTTTGCGTGGGAGTCGGAGCGCGCAGCTTGGGAGATAAGTTGGTCTGGCTCATGAGCAAAACCATAGCAGCAAATGCCGCGGTTTGCGGAAGCAGCCTCGGCTGCTTCCGCAAACAGGGTCACGCTTTTGGCAGCGCCAGACCTTGGCCCATCTGCACTGGCGAGCCGGCCACCAGCTCTTCGGCCCACTTCACCTGATCCGGGCCAAACAGCACGATCGCCGTTGAACCGAGCTTGAAGCGCCCCAGTTCCGCGCCTTTTTCCAGATGAATCGGTGCACGTGCGGCTTCGTCGTAGCGGAAGGTTTTCAGCTCGCGCTTCGGTGGGGTGACCAGACCGGCCCACACGGTTTCAATCGAAGCGACAATCATCGCGCCGACCAGCACCACGGCCATCGGCCCGCGTTCGGTGTCGAAAATGCACGCCACGCGCTCGTTGCGGGCGAACAGCTCCGGGACGTTTTCGGCAGTAGTCTGGTTCACCGAGAAAATGCGGCCCGGGATGTAGACCATTTCGCGCAGGGTGCCGGCCAGTGGCATGTGCACGCGGTGGTAGTCCTTCGGCGACAGGTAAATGGTGGCGAAGTCGCCGCCCATGAATGGCGCTGCGTTGGCCGCATCACCGCCGAGCAATTCGAGCACGCTGAAACTGTGGCCCTTGGCCTGGAACACGCGACCGTGCTCGATCGGGCCGAGCTGACTCACCGCACCGTCGGCCGGGCTGAGGATCGCGCCCGGAGTTTCGTCCAGTGGACGCGCGCCGTCTTTCAACGCACGCGTGAAGAATGCGTTGAAGTGCTCGTAAGCGGTCAGGTCTTCGACCAGTGCTTGCGACATGTCCACTTGATAACGCTTGGCGAACCATTGGGTGAAGGCATTCTTGAACCAGCGCACACGGCATTCGGCGATGCAGCCGGCCAGGCGCGACAGCAGGTGATGCGGCAGCAGGTACTGGCTGAGGATAAACAGACGCTCTTTCATTAGTTGTCCTTAAAAACCTTGAATCTCGACTGGCGTGTCAGGGTGGTTGCCCCATTCGCCCCAGGAACCGGCGTAGCCCTTGACCCGCGGATAACCGAGGGCTTTGGCCACCAGATAAGTGAAGCCCGACCGGTGATGGGTCTGGCAGTGGGTAATGATTTCCTTGTCCTTGGTGATCCCGAGGTTTTCGAGGATCTGCGGCATGTCGCTGCGGATACGCAACTGACGAGTCTGGTCCATGCCGGCGGTCCATTCGAAATTGACCGCGCCGGGGATGTGTCCGCCCTTGGCGGCGAGGACTTTCTCGCCGGAATATTCCAGCGGCCCACGCGCGTCCCAGATCGCCAGATCGGCGGCGCCGAGACGGCTTTGCAGGTATTCGCGGGTGGCGGTCGGTTCATCGTGCAGGGTCAGCGAGACCGGGCCACCGACGGCGGCCGGCACCTGAATCGACATCGGCATGCCGTCCGCCAGCCAGGCCGGCAGACCACCGTCTATATAGTGGTACTTGTCGTGGCCAATGACATCGAGCAGCCAGATGAAACGCCCGGCCCAGCCGCCGCCCTCATCGTCATACACGACATAGACCGCATCTTTACGATGACCGAGTTCACCAAACAACGCTTCCAGATCGGCCTTCGCCGGCATCAGCCCGGGCGCCGGTGGCTGGCCGAGCTGGGTGCGTTTCGGGTCGACAAAACGTGCGCCGGGCAAGTGACCTTCGGCATACCGGGCAGGGCTGGTCAGGTCCACCAGAATCAGTTCCGGGGACTCCAGACGCGGCAGCAGGTCGCTCGGCTCGATGACAAGCGGCAAGCCAGAGAAGTCAGACATGTGAGGTCTCCAGAGCACAAAGGGGAGGATTGTAGCGCAGGCTCATTGGCCGCGGCTGCTAAAGCTGTGCAGGGCTTTTTCGATGCACTGCGCAGTTTTGCCGAAGGCCTGCACAGTGATGTCGGCGAACGGCCCGCCGCCCTGATCGGCAACGACGATCATGATCACCCGGCCGTTATTCAACAGTGAGCGCAAGAATAAGTGCTCGCCGCGAAACAGCGTGCGCAGGCTCGCTGGCAATAAGGCAGAGAATTGCCCGTTGTTCTCCGGCGTGATCCGCACCTGCGCCTGCTGAGCGAGCAGGCGTTGCAGGACTTTGCTCTGGCTGACGACAAAACTCAGCGCCGCCGCATCCTTCGGCAAACCGGCGGTCTGGTGCACGCGCAGGGTCGAGTGCGTGCGGTCGGCCATCAGAATCATCACCCGACGCATGCCACTGGCCACCAGTGCCTCGCGGGCGGCGACGGTCAGGCTCATGGCATTGGTGAAGCGGCTGGGCTCGGCGAGCAGTTCGGCGCATTGCCGACGCCATTGGCCCAAGTCATCCGCATTCGGCGCTGCGGCCGGGAGCATGCCGGCCGGCAAGCGACGAGTGCCCCACGGCCAGATCAGCGAAACCGCCGGGTGCCACAAATCAGGCATTGCATGCTGACGCGCGCTGTTCGCCGCTTGCTGGTGCAGCTGTTGCTGCACTTCGTCCATGGAAATCTGCAGATACAGGCTGGTCAGGTACTGCCAGCGCTTGCTGTGCGGACTGTCCCAGGCCTGTTGCGCCGACAGCGCCAGGCCGTTGGCGAGCAGCACGGTATTGGCGGGTTGATTGAGCCAGCGGCGTAGCGTCGGATCCTCGTCGAGGCGATTCTGCTGGCGCAGTGGGTGCTCGCTGTCACGAGCGATGCGCAGCACTTTGACCAGTTCGCGTTGTTCGCTGAGCAGCAACTTGTAGCCTTGCTCGACCCAGATCGGCAGATGCCAGGCCTGGACCAGTGCCTCGGCAATTTTCAACAGGCGCACGCCGAACAATTGCTTTTCGACCACACGCGCCGACTCGCCCTTGTGGATCACCCGCAGTTCCCACTCTTCGAGCAACTGCGGATAGGTCAGCGCCAACGGCCACAGCGGCGACAAAAACAGCAGACTGCCCCAGTGGATGTCCTGCCACAGCCGCGCCAGGCGACTGGCAAAAAAACCGTTGGCCTGCTGTGTCGCGTGTTGGCTGATCAGTTGCAACTGACGCAAGGCCTTGGGGATCTGCCGGTGCGGTTCGGCGGGCAGGCGCGCGAGCAATTCTTCGGTGCGCGCAAGGCCCAGGCGATTGATTGCCACCTCGAGATTTTCCGCTGGCGCGGCCATGGTGCCGTGGGTGTGACGATTCGCCTCACGGATGATGCTCAAGGCCAGCGCCGGGCTGTCCTGCATCAACTCGGCGATGTCGCGCAGCGAGCTGCGATTGTCGCGGATAGCCCGGCAGACTTTGTCGTGAGCCTCTTGTGGTACGGGCAGGCGAACGCTGTCGAGCAGCTTGACCCAAGCCTGGAGGGTGCTCGGTTTTACCGATGGAATGTTCGTTTCATTAGCCATGTCTGGACGAGATCTTCACTGACTGTAGACGCGCCCGGCATGGGCTAAATTGGCTTTTCGCCTGAACTGGCTATAGTCTGGCGCAGTTTTGCCGATAAGTAGAAGAAGAGATTTTTTAACTTCCGAATATGACCTTGAACCCGACTTAAACAAGTACCTTCTACCTATGGCTAAAATTATCGGCATCATCGTCGTATTCGCGAGCGTGCTCGGCGGATACGTGCTCTCCCACGGCAAGATTGCCGCCCTGATCCAGCCTTTCGAGGTGATGATCATCGGTGGTGCGGCACTTGGCGCGTTCCTCCAGGCCAACCCCGGTTACATGACGATGCACGTGCTCAAGAAATCCCTGAGCATGTTCGGTTCGCGTTTCACCCACACCTTCTATCTGGAAGTGCTCGGGCTGATCTACGAAATCCTCAACAAGAGCCGCCGCGAAGGCATGATGGCCATCGAAGGCGACATCGAAGATGCCGCCGCGAGCCCGATCTTCGCCAAGTACCCGGCGGTGCTCAAGGATGAACGCATGACCGCGTTCGTCTGCGATTACCTGCGCATCATGTCTTCCGGCAACATGGCTCCGCACGAACTGGAAGGCCTGTTCGACATGGAACTGTACAGCCTCAAGGAAGACCTCGAGCACCCATCCCACGCAGTCAACGGCATCGCCGACGGCATGCCCGGTTTCGGTATCGTTGCGGCGGTACTCGGTATCGTGGTGACCATGGCTTCGTTGGGCGAGGGCGACCAGGCGTCGATCGGTCTGCACGTGGGTGCGGCACTGGTCGGTACCTTCTTCGGTATTCTCGCGGCGTACGGTTTCTTCGGTCCGCTGGCGCATTCCCTGGCCCACGATGCCAAGGAAGAGCTCAACGTCTACGAAGCCATCAAGGCCTCGCTGGTGGCCTCGGCGTCCGGCATGCCGCCGTCGCTGGCGGTCGAGTTCGGGCGCAAGGTTCTGTACCCGGCGCACCGTCCAAGCTTCGCCGAGCTGGAACAAGCGGTTCGCGGTCGCTAAGTCATGGAAAATAATCAGCCGATCATCGTCAAGCGCGTCAAGCGCATTGCCGCCGGGCACCACGGCGGGGCGTGGAAAATCGCTTTCGCCGACTTCGCCACGGCGATGATGGCGTTCTTTCTGGTGCTGTGGCTGCTGTCCACCGCTACGCCGGAACAGAAGATCGCCATCGCCGGTTATTTCAAGGACCCGGTCGGCTTCTCCGAAAGCGGCACGCCGTACATCATCGACCTCGGCGGTACGCCGACCCTGGCGCCGGAAAACACCCTCAACCCGGAAGTGAAGTCGCAGCCGCAACCGGACAAGGTCACGGTCGACACCGATCAGGTTGAAGGCATGGCCGAGCAGGTCGAGAAGGAGCGGCTCGAACTGCTGCTGCAAGAACTGCAGAACAAGGTCGACGAGAACCCGCAACTGCAGAAATTCAAGGATCAGATCCTCTTCGAAATCACCCCCAACGGCTTGCGCATCCAGATCATGGACGCCGAGAATCGGCCGATGTTCGACTCAGGTTCCGCACGCCTGAAACCGTACTTCGAAGACATCCTGCTGGCCATGGCCGACACCATCAAAGCGGTGCCGAACAAGATCAGCATCAGCGGCCACACCGACGCCAAGCCGTACATCGGCACTGGCGACTACGGCAACTGGGAGCTCTCGGCCAACCGCGCCAACGCGGCTCGCCGTGCCCTGGTCGCGGGCAGCTATCCGGATGCGCAGGTGGCGCGGGTGGTCGGTTATGCCTCGTCGGCGTTGTTTGATCGGGAAAATCCGTTCAACCCGGTCAACCGCCGCATCGACATTGTCGTGCTGACCAAAAAAGCCCAGGCCGCCATCGAAGGTGCGCAGGGGCCTGAGGCGGCGAAACCGGCGGATCAAGGTCAGAACGGTGCTGCTCCGGCAGCCCCGGTTGATCCGAATGCGCTGCCGGCGGACAAACAGCCAGTGCCGGCTCACGAGTTGCGCGAGCGGTTGAATCTGTTTGACGATGCGGCGCCGAAACCGGCCGAGCCGGGGGGTGCAGCGCCTGCGCCTGCGCCGAAGCAGTAAGTGAAAAAAAGCCGACAGTGATGTCGGCTTTTTTGTGGCTATCGCTTCATGCCTCTGACCATTTCGTAGCGTTGCTAAAATCATCGGGGACAGGCCGGCACAGTCTCAGAATCCCCGACGAATCCGATTCTTCAACTGTTCATGAAACATCTCCGCATCTCGCTTGTACGCCCCTTTCACCGAGTCGCTGAACGAGTCCAGGGTTATCGAGCGCTGGTTCGACACCTCATCACGATACGCATCGATAAAGAAATCCAGATCGCTGGCCGTGCTCAGCTTCGGCCATTTGTCCAGATAGATCGGCAATTGCGCCGGTCCGGTCTTGAACGTACAGATCCGCCGGTTACTGATCGTCGCCTCGCCAATTTCGAACGGCACCCACCAGGACTGCGCAGTCTTCTCCGACACCACCGCCAGCAGATGCGTGCACTCGGTGATGTTGCGGGTAATGACCCCGGTAATGTCATCGGTGGTCTGCGATTCCGGATCCAGCACGTCGAGGTAAGTCCTGATCTTCGCCTGGGTCAGGCGGGTGTTGATGGCGATCGCATGGGCGCGATCCATGTGGCGATAGCTGATAAAGACTGGCATCAGAAATGTCCTTTGAGGGCGAGTTCGCGGTAATAGGCGCCGAGTGCCGTCAGGCGGCAGCCGGTCGAGTGAATGGCGGCGTAGTACATGTGCTCGGCGTCGACCGGTTCGATCAGGCTGTGCCGGTTGCACTTCTGCAACTGGGCGAAGACCTCGCCGTGCCCAGGCACGAACGCCTTTTCGGTGGGTTCATAGCTGGGGTCGAGCGGCAAGACCGATTCGGCTTCGGCGAACCAGTCCGGCAATTTGCGCAGGATCTCCTTGGGGATCAGCGGCGAGACTTCGCGCAGCGAAATGAACTGCGACACATTGGTCTTGAACACCGGACGCTGTTCCCAGGCGCCGAGGGCGTTGTCGACGAAGGAATACAGACTGCCGGGGGTGATTTTGCCGAGGATATTCGCCGCGCCGCCATGCAGCGCTTGCAGGAGCAGGCCGGTGAACACGCCGTGCTGCGCGCCCTCCAGCGCCGGCTCGGCTTTTTTGCAGGCGGTGAGGATGGTCATGCCTTCGCTGACCATGCTGCTCTCGCTGCGCAGGGCGCGCACTTCTCCGGCTGAACCGCTTTCGCAGCAGTCGAGGATGATCATTTTGTTTTTGATCCGCGTGGCTTTGTCCGCCCAGTTGAGAATGTCGCTGATGCGGATGCCGTCCTTGGCGTTGCGGTAGTCCTGCGGGATCAACATGCCTTCGTCTGTGTCGGCATCGAAACCGCCATGACCGGCGAAATACAGCAGAGCGACGTTGCAGTCGCCGGAAAACAACTCGCGGATCTGGTCTTCGAGCTTTTCCCGGCTCAGGTAATCCTCGGCAGACGTCAGTACGACATTTTTGAAGTTGGGGTCGCCGTTGGCGTTGGTTTTCAATACCGAAGCCATGGCCATGGCGTCGTTGCAACAGCCGCTCAGCCCGCCAATATGCGTGTAATCGTTGATGCCGATGAACAATCCCTTGCGCATGGTCACACCGCCTTGTGCAGGCGGATCGCGCCGGGGATTCTGTGGGTATTGCTCGGGCGGGCGCAGCGAGACAAATGGCTGATGAACACAAGATGTTTTTTCATGGCTTTCCTCGATGGTCGCTGTGAGCGAAGGAGGAAAGAAATGTAGGCCGCTGGCTCAGGCCTACAAGGTCTGCGCGGCAAAACAGAAAGGTCCTGCAAGCAGTCGCGCAAGTGCCTACAGAAGAAGCTGACGTTTAAGAGAAGAGGGGGAGTCAGATGCAGTCCGACAACCGGCAGCCCATCGCGTAGGACTGCCGGCGTGGCTGTTTAATAGCCGTTTTCAGGCAGGCTGGCGATGATCGAGCGATAGCTGTTCATCCGTTGCTGCTGGATGCGGCCATCTTCCAGCGCCTTGAGCAGTGCACAACCCGGTTCGCGATCGTGCTTGCAGTCGCGGAAGCGGCAAGTGCCAAGCAGGTCGTCGAACTCGATGAAACCGGCTTCGACGTCGGCGCGGCTGACGTGGCCCAGACCGAATTCGCGGATGCCCGGGGAGTCGATCAGTTCGCCGCCACCGGGGAAGTGGAACAGCCGCGCGGTGGTGGTGGTGTGCGTGCCCTGACCGGACAATTCCGACAACGGCCCGACGCGGGTTTCGACCTCAGGCAGCAGGCTGTTGACCAGCGACGACTTGCCGACGCCGGACTGGCCGACGAACACGCTGATGCGCCCGTCGAGCTGCTTTTGCAGCTGTTCCATGCCATCGCCGTGGTGCGCCGAGACTTCCAGCACCGGATAACCCAGCGTGCGATACACCGCCAGCAACGCGTTCAGCGCCGGGGCGTTCTGCTCGTCGATCAGGTCGAATTTGTTCAGCAGCAAAAGCGGGCGGATGCCGGCATGTTCGGCGGCGACCAGATAGCGGTCGATCAGGTTGGCGTGAGGCTCGGGCAGCGGCGCGAACACGATGACGATCATGTCGACGTTGGCAGCAACCGGCTTGAGCTGGCCACGGCTGTCGGGGCGGCACAGTTCGGTGCTGCGCGGCAGTTGCGCGACGATCACGCCAATGCCCTGGTTGCCGGCCCGCCAGACGACTTTGTCGCCGGTGACCAGCGCTGGCAGGTTGGCGCGCAAGTGGCAGCGGAACACTTGGCCGGCGAGTTCGCCGTCAACAGCTTCGACTTCGACCTGCACACCGAAGTGGGCGATCACCAGGCCGTGTTGCTCAGGGCCGAGGTCGCCGCCCTCGAGGGCCTCGACCGCCGAGGACTCGCGTTTGGCGGCGCGTGCGGCGCGCTCGCCCTGAATCTTTTCGATGCGCCAGTTTTGACGACGATTGAGTTGGCGTTTGGCCATGGGTGTTCCGTCTGAAGAATGCAGCGATTAGGTAAAACGGCCGCGAGTTTAGCACGCCCGGCCACCGGCCTAGGCTAAACTGCGCAGCATTGCCTAGGAGCCCGAATATGCAAAACCCGCAGAACCTGATCTGGATCGACCTGGAAATGACCGGTCTGGACCCGGACAACGATGTCATCATCGAAATGGCCACCATCGTCACCGACAGTGAGCTGAATACATTGGCCGAAGGCCCGGTGATCGCCATCCATCACAGCGACGAAGTGCTCGCGCGCATGGACGAATGGAACACCCGCACCCACGGCAATTCCGGCCTGACCCAGCGTGTACGCGACAGCCGCATCAGCATGGCTGAGGCAGAAGCTGAGACCATTGCTTTCCTGGAAAAGTGGGTGCCGAAGGGCAAATCGCCGATCTGCGGCAACAGCATCTGCCAGGACCGTCGCTTTCTTTATACCCACATGAAGGCGCTGGAAAGCTACTTCCACTACCGCAACCTCGACGTCTCGACGCTCAAGGAACTGGCCGCACGCTGGGCTCCGGACGTGCGCGACAGCTTCAAGAAGGGCAGCACGCATCTGGCGCTGGACGACATTCGCGAATCGATCGCCGAGTTGCAGCATTACCGCAAGCACTTCATCAAGTTCTGAGGCAGCGGCATCAGCCCTGACGCTTTCGCGAGCAGGCTCGCTCCCACATGGAATGCGCCTTAGGTGGACGCGAGCCTGCTTGCGAAAGGCGCGCCCTCTTCTGGTGCGGCGCTGAAATGGCTAGACTGCGCGCCTTCCTGCCTGGACTGCCATCATGTTGCTGATGCTCTATCTGATCGCCATTACCGCCGAAGCCATGACTGGCGCGCTGTCCGCCGGACGACGTGGCATGGACTGGTTCGGCGTGGTGCTGATCGCCTGCATCACCGCGCTCGGTGGCGGTTCGGTGCGCGACGTGTTGCTCGGGCACTACCCGCTGACCTGGGTCAAACATCCGGAATATCTGGTGCTGACCTCGGTGGCAGCGATGTTCACCGTATTCGCTGCGCGCTGGATGCGCCACCTGCGCTCGCTGTTTCTGGTGCTCGATGCAGTTGGACTGGTGGCATTTACTTTGATCGGTTGCATGACGGCGCTGGAAATGGGTCACGGCATGTTGGTGGCTTCCGTCAGCGGAGTCATCACCGGCGTTTTTGGCGGTATTCTTCGCGATATCTTCTGCAACGATATTCCCTTGATCTTTCGCCGCGAACTTTACGCCAGCGTCTCATTTGCTGCGGCGTGGTGCTACATGTTGTGTCTTTATCTCAATGTGCCGGGTGAACAAGCCATTCTGATCACTTTGTTTGGCGGATTCCTGTTGCGTCTGCTAGCCATTCGTTTTCATTGGGAAATGCCGAAGTTCGTTTATAACGACGAACAATAATTGATCGTGCGTCCTTGTCACTGAAGTTGATTAATGGCAAATATGTTGTTTGTGACTGGCGCGCGCATATTTCTTACACTTTTCACTTTGATCTTTGCTTGATGGGTATGTAGTTTTTTCGCTGACATATTTTCGATGTCAGTATCAAATTATATTCTTACAAAGGAGCTGCATTGTGAGTGAAAGCATGGATCTTCAAGATAATCAAAATGGCAACCCGCCCACGCTGGCAGGGCTGTCCAGTTTAAAAGTCAAGTTTGATGCCGGTAATAATACTCAAAGCAGGGCACTTGTCGCTAATGGCCGAATGCAGGTCAAAGTTCAAGTACTCGTTGCCGGAGTGGACGCCGACGGCAACGCAATGCATGTGCCCGCAGATGTAATGGAAAGCATCCAGCTTATTCATTACGCGACCGGCAAGACCTTGCGCGATGGCTGGGTCGCGAGCGCAGTCCAAGGGCGGTTTACGCGTGAGGCACGTCCTGCACCTGACGCCGAAGACAGGCACGACGATGATCTTGAGAATGACAGCGTTCACCCACAGGTTCTTACGTTCTGGGTTTCCTCATCGAGCGCCGGAACGACTGAGATCGGTGCGCGCCTGTCCGTGAATGGCGAGACGATCCTCAGTAACGGAACCACGCCTGCCAGTGTTCATTACAGCAGCGTGACTGTAGAAGCGGAAACGCCTTCGACATATGGTGTAGACGGAGTATTTCGGTTGTACCAGACCAGGATTGGTAATGAGTCGCCCGGTAACCGTATCTGGAAGTACCATTTGGGACTGTACCCGGGTGGGAAGCAGATCCGGCTGGTCGATTGGATTGCAGAGGGGGCAGAAGAGGGCAAGGATTACGATTTTGCGGGTGGTAACAGGCTTAACGAAATAAAAACAAATTACATGGAATGCATTTTCGTGCGTCCCGAAACATCCAGTGTCGTCGTCTCTTTGCCTGACAGGGGTGATCCATTTGCATACACTTTCACCAGTGATGCGCAAACATGGAACTCGAAGCATTATCACGTAAATACTCAAAGCGACGGGGAGTTGACCATCGTCCAGGCTCTATCTGAATACTCGAAAAGCACCGGGCCACAAAAATATGGCGGCGTCCTCCATTTCATCGCGATCGATGAATATGGTACTGAGCATAAACTGGCAATCCGCGTGAATTTTCACGAGCGTAATTTATATCTTCAACGAGGCTGAGTTCGTTCACTGATGCAATGTCGGTGAATGTAGTAGATGTATATGCGTTTGGCATTTCGACTGCAGATAAGCTGCCATGTCGATGATCAGGCATATGCACGAAAGTGCTTTTCTGATGACTCGCGTTGGCCCTGCACTCTGTGTGGCCAGCGCACCCCCTCTCAAGGATGAGCGATCATGACTGGCAAACCGCCGAAGATCAAACCTGTATCTGTCCCAACCAAACCCTCCGATTCCAGCATCGATGTCTCCCACCGACCGTTGTCCTCGTCTTCGACAGTGGCGCATTTGACTGTTGCACATCATCAGGAACCGCTGCATTCGTCATCTTCATCAGATCCGCTGGCGATAACGCCTGGCGTCAATGTGAGCACGACCACGACGTATTCCACATTCGACGAATTCCCAAGGTTTTCCGTGAACGATTCCCTGGAAAGCTATTGGATACCCTCGCAAGAGGGGCTCGATGAGTCCGTTGCACTGGGTATCAAAACCTTGAAGCATCGCCAGTATGTTGCCGTTGCTGATAACCACATCGTGCAAGTGGTCCGAGACGCTGAGAGCGGTCTGCTTCGCGCCACACATGCCAGAGAACTGCATCCTTCCGGTCCGCTGATGAGGCCTGACAGCGAGGGCCGGTTGTGGCACCCGCTGGACGACTCGGAGTCGACCAACCCGCTTGCAACTGTCTATTCTGAACAAAAACGCACGGCAGAGCTGCTTACCGGCGCGGAATATTCAATAGAAGATTTTTCTCCATTGATGATCAAACGCATGCTCGCAGTGAGCGGCGTAAACGCAACGATAGTGCACAGGTCCGAGATTCATCCCACCTCGCTGGCATTGCTGCAGGACACGGCGAGACGTTTTGCCCTCGATCAAAAGATCCAGCTGTTCATCACCCAGGTGCAACATTCCGATCCGACCGTGCGTGCGCAGGCTGATTCACAACTGCAGGCTTTGTTGCCGCCACGGGCAGATGATCTGAGCGAGCGCGTTATCGAACAATCCAGCGCCTTGCTTTTTGAGCAGAGTGAGCGGGCGTTCGAACTCGATTGCGATGCCAACACATTGCTGATGCGACGGATTTTTCCCGACCTGCCCAAGACCATCGCTCAGGCGTTGTGGCGAGAGGCCAGTGCCGCCGACCATATGCATTTGCGCCTGCGGCCGGGAATGCCGAGGCACATGGCAGAAAAGACGCTGGTGGCGCTACGCGAGGTGCGTCTCGCCAGGGCGTGCGCAGGAATCTATCTGGATTCGGTAGCCACTCTGGACAGTGATCTGCTGGCATTGCAGATGATCGGCCAGCTTGAACTGTGGCCGCGACAGATTCGTATCGAGATTCGCCGGCAAGCGTCAGAGAGTGAGTTATTGAGTGCTATTGGCGATGCTCGATCGCCAGTGCGTCACACATTTATTCGTCAGCATGAAGGCTACGTTATCCAGATCAGCGGCGTCCCGTCACCCCAAGGTCGGACGGATCTGTATGCCGCCGTCTGGCTCCTTTTACTGCCCGAGCAGCGCCAATTGCTCGGTGTAGCGCAGGGCGGTGGTGCGGCTCTGCGGCAGCTGGTACGTGCACAGCCATTGCCGTCGCGCCAACGCGTGAGCGAATTGCTGGGACTGGCACCGGTGCAGGTAACGGCTGTTCCGGCCAGCGCCCAGCACGTGCAAGCGGGGCTGCGAGGCGGCGGCGATGTCAACCCGACGTCGACAAAAACCGTTGAAGAGCGTGTCCGTGATCTTTATCCGCAGCTTGCCGAACAAGAACTGGCCATGTTCATTTCCGAGCGTGTGAAGTCGGACCCAGCCAGGGTCTTGGCTCGCCTGGAGACAGAGTTGGCAACACTGCGCAATGAGTTGGCGATCTGGAGTGCGCAAGGATTGTCGACCCGCACGGATTCATCGCAGGGCGCACCGCAAACCGCAGAGCAACGGCTGGCTCGCGAGCGGTTCAGCGCAAAGCTGCAGGATATCTGGCAGCGCAAGTCGGTTTCGAGGTGGGGGTTCGGTGACTATCATTTTTCCCATCATGTCGATTTTTCCGCAGAGTTACCAAAGCTATCCGCCAGGTTCGACTACGTAACAGAGTTGATACTGACTGTGGAAAAGCCAGGCGCACGCATCGGCGCTTTTTTTGACAGTTTTCCCAATGTGCAATATTTGGTGGTCACTGGCATAAAAATGGAGGACTTTCCGTCAGGGATATTCCAGATGCGCCAGCTGCGTCAGCTTGTGCTGAACGATTGCTCGCTTGAATTATCTGAAGCCACGGCTGAAGGTTTGTCCAGGATCGAGACGCTCACTTTGTTGAATCTTGCCAACAACCCTCTCACAGTTGCTCCGCATGTAGGCTTCATGACAGGTTTAACCGAGTTGATGCTATATAATGCAAATCTTTACAGCCTGCCCTCCGGTATAGACAGGCTTGGAGACCTTCGTGTCATGGCGTTACAGGGTAATAATATTTCGCACATAGGAGACGATCTGTTCGATATTCCGGATACGCAAGACCTATACGTTGGTTTATTGAATAATCCGCTGAGTAACGAGTCAATGCGGCGGATTAATCAGTATCTTGCGAATTCCAGTATGGACCGGAAGGTAGAAATCCAAACGGCCGAGGCAGTTTCAGACGTTGATTCCGAAAGTGATTCATCGGAAAGCGGATTTTCAACAGGTTCAGATAGCAACTAGGTGTTTTCGAAAGTAACGGGTCGATCACGCTGCTAACATGATTTGGCAAACATAAACTACTCGCTAACTCCCCTTCTGATTCGGTTTGAGTGAATTCGGAAGGGGTAACAGGCCATCTTGGGCAGAATCAAAGGGGTCGAAGGTTTAGTATTGAAGTGCGTAACATTCAGATCGCATTTTTTGAAGTTGTTAGCATCTGTGTGAAATATTCATGATGATGTTGAAAGATTACTACTTCACAAAATGTCAAATGTCGCGACTTCTTATATTCAGGTTCGATGTTAATACTCTGCTGAGCCCTTAAGGGGTGAAATATATTAATCAGCTGAGGTGTTATCAAATGTTTAGCGAGGAAGTAGGTATATCCCGTATAGAGGTAAAACTCGACACCACGAATCATGGTCAGCACAAAGTGCTTTATGCCAACGGTCGCATGCAGGTGCGTGTGTTGGTGCTTCTACACGGGATCGATAACAATGGCGACGGCGTATCGTTGCACGGACATCCCGCATTGCAGTCACTGCGGCTTATTGCCTATAACGGTGCTCGCCCATTGGAGGGAGAATGGAATGTATCGATTCAGGAAAATCGTTACGCTCACGAAATGTCGGGCGGCGCAACGCGGCTGACAGAAGTCCCGCGGGTCATTGACAACCGGATCAGCGACGCCGTAGATCCGGTACAGATTTTACAATTCTGGGTTTCGGCTTCCCGACCTGGAATCATGGAAGTGGCTGCCGAGATTTCCTTGAACGGCGCGGTATTGCGAAGTAATGGGGTTGGTTTCGACAGCAGTGTCACGCTGGAGGCGATTCCGCCGAAAGAGTACTCGCTGAGCGACTTTTCGTTGAGCAAGTATGACAAGAAACAGAATCGGGGCCTGTATGAGTGGGTTCAGCACTATCATATTGGCCTGCGAGCGGATGGCAGGCAGGTTCACCTTCTTGACTGGTACAGCAGTGAAGTGAAACTTGATCCTTATGATTCCGAAGATGCGGTGCAGATTTATGTGTCCGGGAATATTCCCGGTGAACAAGGTAGTCGCAAAACTTTCTATGGATATATGGCGCCTATATATGGCCTGCAGGCAACATTTCGCAGTCCCCATGGCTACGTCACCGTACCTATCAACAAAGTGCCTGGACAGTTGACGCTCGTTCAGTATGTTTCCGCTGACCCGCAAGCGGCGCGGGAAAGTGATAGCGCCTTCGAATTTGCCGTGATCGATGAATTCGGTTCGGAACACCGGCTTAGTATCGATGGTGATAAAAAGCAGCTCACTTTTATTCTGGATCAATCCAAGCGGTCAATGAAGCGACTTGTCTGACTTCTTGTCTGGTCAGCGTACTTCGCTGGCCAGTGTTGACTGCCAAATTCTGAGTCTGGAAATAAAAGGACGATTCAATAATGGAAAGTAATTTCTCTTCCTCTGTGCATTCGAACGCTTTCAACTTCGGTGAATTTGTTTCCGGAGGCGTTGATCCCCGTACGGGCATGTATACGTGTGCATTTTCGCTTGGCAAGTTGCACTCGGCAGAACTCAATGGTCCGGAGCTTGCACTTTCAGTGAGTTTCAATCCGCTCAATCAGGCGGATAGTGGTTTCGGCGTTGGCTGGTCTTTGACCCTGACCAATTATGACTTGCGCAGCAAAGTCATGACCTTGGCCAACGGTGAACGCTACAAGGCTGTCGAGACGTCCAGCGGCCTGAAGTTCAAGGAAATGAAACTGCAAACAGCAAAGGTGTCAGTCACTGGAGCAGGGCGCTATGAAGTCCGATACAAGGATGGTCGGCGGGAACTGCTCAAAGTCCTGGCCGGCACTCAGGTCGCCGTCGCGGAAAAAATAATCGCGGCGAACGGCGTGAGCATTACGCTGAAACATGAGTTGTTCAACCAGTCTCCCCGTTTGGCCGAAGTCCGTGATGCCACGCGCTGCCTGTTGAAAATTTCCCGTTCGGCAGGTCAGGTGACGTTGTCGCGATATCCCGACACTACTTCGAGCTCCAACTTCAGGCTGATTTTGAAAAACAGTCGGGTAACGGCCATCGAGCTTCCGGTGGGTAAAGGTTGGGAGCTCGAGTATGAAGTCATCGCTGGGGCCAGCTATGTTCATCGCATCGTCAACCCGCTGCGCGGGGTCGAAATCGTTCGCTACAAGCGGCACGGCCACCGCTTCATCAGCGGTGTGGAACAGACACTGCCGTTTGTTATTGCTCACGATGTCTACCCAGGGCGCGGCCAGCCCAGAGTGTGCAAGACATACACGTACTCCGACCATAACTTCCTTGGGCAGGGCCTCCTTCCTGCCAAGGATAGTGACCTGGATCCGCTCTATCTGGCGCCCAGCAACTACGTCTACACCTCGGACGAGCACTTGCTGGTCAGCGGCAAAGTACATACCCGCATTAAACGCACCTACAACAAATTCCATCTGTTGGTGGCTGAGGTTACGACCTGTGGCGACGCGCAGATCGCCACTGCCACGGAGTATCACTGTTCCGTTACCAAGCCGTTCAGTGAGCAGGTGGCCCAGTTCCGCATGCCTAAAGTCCATACGGTGACGTACCTCGATCGGCGCACCCAACAGCAGCGTGTGGAAACCACGATCACTGAGTTCGATGGCGAAGGTAACTTGCTCAAGCAGGTTGAGCCCACTGGGGTGATGACTACGACGGAATACTATCCGGCCATTGGCGGGGATAACTGCCCGGAGGATCCGCTGGGCTTTTCCAGGTTCCCGAAAAAGAGGACGGTGACTGCTGCCGCATCGGATGGTGCTTCGACAGTCACGTACTACGACTACGCTTTGCAACCGGCGCTTGAGGGTGCCGAACTGGCCTCTGTGTTACCGGTCGAGGAGCGTTTTTTCGAAGTGGTGGAGGGTGTAGAGGTGTTGCGTTCGAAAACCGCACGCAGTTATCTGAATACGCCCGAGGATCCACTCAAGCATGGAGCCGCAAAAGAGCAAAGTGTCACCCTGAATGATAAAAAAACCGTTATCGAATTTTCCTATGAGCTTGAGGGTGACAGGCTGCGAGTCAGGTCCAGCACGCGCGGATTCGACGGCGCGCTGCAGACCAGTGAGAAGGTGCTTTCGACGCTGACCGGATTACAGGTCTCTGAAGTCGGTGTCGATGGCGAGCACATCGAATATGAATACGATGCAATCGGCCGGGCAGTGGGCAAAACCGTTGCTGCCGGCACCCCCTTTGCGGCCGCTACCCGGTGGGCCTATCTGGCCGCCAGCAAACAGCAGCCGGCGACAATGGTGACCACGGATCCTGCTGGCGGCGAGCAAAAAGTCGCCTATGACGGACTGGAACGGGTGATCACCGTTCAGGAAAAGGACTGCGACCATCCCGACAAGGACGGTCTCATTCAGACACGCACGCTTTATTCTGCGCTGCATGATTCGGTCGGTCACAAGGTGAAAGTGACGCTGACTGATTGGCGTGATGGCAAGCCTTGTCCGGTCAGCACTTGCTATGAATTCGATTCCTGGGGCCAGGTCAGCAAGACGCTGCACGATGATGGGCGTATCGAACACAGCGAGGCGGATCCGGTGCTTCGCCGGCAAACCAATTGGCTCCAGGGCATGGGCAAGACGATCACCGTCGTCAATGATTTCGGTAAACCGCTGAGTGTCGAGAGCTTCAATCTGAAGAACAGGAGTCTGGGCAAAACCGTTTACACCTATGACGGTTATGGGCGCACAGCCAGCCAGACAGACCCTGTCGGCAACACCAGCCGATATGAGTACGACGTTTTTGACCGAATGACCCGCAATGTCCTGCCCGACGGCAGTAAGGTCGTGACCGAGTACGCCGAGCATAGTGATGAAGGGCTGGCGATCGACATCAAGGTCGGTGACAAAGTGCTGGGCCAGCAAACGTATGACGGTTTGGGGCGGCTGATCCAGAGTACTGTGGGCGGGCGAAAGTCCGAGGCTGGTTATGAAGCCGGCTTCACTCAGCCACAGTGGTACAAGAGTGCTGATGGCAAAAAAACCGAATTCACTTATTTGCGGGAACTGGGCGGTTTGCTGACTGAGCGCAAGGCAGAGGGCTTGGTCACAACCATGACCTATGACCCCGTCAGTGGCAAACCCTTGACCTGTACCGAAAGCGGCAGGAGCCGCAGCTTTGCCTATCACCCTTCCGGGCGCCTGAAATCCGAAACGACGAGCTTCGGCGCTGTCACGAAAGCAACGTCCAGTACCTGGTCCCTGCAGGGGCGACCGATCACCCACGTTGATGTGCTCGGTACCGACAACAGATCTGAATACGATGAGTTCGGCCGCCTTCTATCCGCCTCGCAAGGCTTGCTGACAACCGAGTTCCACTACAACGCCCGGACGGGGATGCTGGAGTGGACGAAAACCGAAGACACCTCGATCAAGCGTCAGATGATCACCCGGTTCGCCTATGACGATATCGGTCGTGAAACCCGGCGTACATTCGAGATTCAGGGTCAGCCTGACCAGACCCTCGAATCGACTTACACGCTGGCTGGCAAACTGGCGCAGAAAGTGTCCAGACGTGGCACTCAACTCTTACGTGATGAACAGTTCACCTACGACGGGCGCGGGCGCTTGATCCAGTACGACTGCGCTGGCACCCAAAAGCCCCGTGACCCGTATGGCAAGGAAATTATCCAGCAGACGTTCACCTTCGATGCGCTGGACAACATTCTTACCGTGCAGACGAAGTTCCCGCTGGGCGTGAATCTGACCACCTTCAGTTATGACAATCCCGATCCGGTACAGCTCAGCGCAGTCAAACATTCCCATGTCGACTATCCACCAGCAGTGACGCTGGAATACGACGCCAACGGCAGGATGATCAAGGACGACCAGGCGCGAACGCTGGCCTATGACGCGTTCGGACGTCTTGAGCAATTGTCCGACGCGGGGGGATCAGCGTTCCGTGGCTACCATTACGACGGTTTCGACGATCTGGTTGAACTGTCGCAACCCGATAAGGCGACTGTGCAGCGTTATTACCACGCAGGCCGGGTCGCCAATGAGGTCAGTGGTGAAAATTCATCCAGTGTCGTGCGTCACGGTGGCGCGCTTGTGGGACAGCGGCAACTCGGTCTGAACGCCAGCGCGCAGCTGTTTGGCACCGATCAACAGCAAAGCGTGCTGGCAACACTGGGTAAGGAGCACCTCACCGATTGCGCCTACAGTCCTTATGGGCACCGTCCTGCCGACGGCGGATTGTTCAGCCTGGCGGGGTTCAACGGCGAACAGCTGGATCCGGTTACCGGGCTGTATCTGCTGGGCAACGGTTACCGGGCCTATAGCCCGACACTGATGCGTTTTCTTTCCCCCGATAGCATGAGTCCGTTCGGTGCGGGCGGATTGAATGCCTACAGTTATTGCCTGGGCGACCCGGTCAATCGGGTTGACCCTACCGGGCATGTCTCCTGGCAATCGATCCTGGGCATCGGCCTGAGTATTCTCGGCATTGTTGCCAGCGTAGTGACGATGGGCGCGGCGACGCCATGGGCAGTGACGGCACTGGGGCTGGCGGTTGCTTCGGGCCTGGCGGGTATTGCCAGCGAGGTGGTCAATGAACTCGCACCGGGTTCTCAGGCGGGCGAGATATTGGGCTGGATCAGTTTTGGTCTCGGGCTGGCTTCGGTGGGGGCAGGGCTGGCAGCTGGTGCCAAAGCGGGCATCAATGCTGGCAGGAAACTGGCTGGCGCCTTCAAGCAAGGCCTGAGTAGTAAAGGCTCCAAAGCAGCGGGTCGAGAGATGGCCCGAGGTATGATCAAGGGCAAGGGAAACAAGGCGGCGGCCAAGGCTAAGGCGAAGGCCAGCGCGGCCGTTCAGGAAGAGGCCGAGAAACCATGGTCACTCGTCAGGGTCAATCCCAAAAATAACATGCTTGAGAAAAGGGGGCTTACGGGCTTGCTTGAAAAGGCCGAAACCTTCATGCAGCACATTGAGGCGGGTAACTCCCCAACGTCTTCTGCAGTGCTGATTCATGCCGAATACACGCCCATGTATGGCCCATCCGGATCAGCATCAAAGTCGATGCATCTCTATCTGTCGAAAGGAGACCGAATATATATGACCGAAAACGCTAAGGAGCGGATCGCGGTCATCGACCAGCTGGGTGGTCATAGGTAAAGGACAAACAATAAGCTTGGAGCACGCAATGAAACGATACATAGCGAAAGCAGGAGCACTCAAGGTCCGGCTACGATTAGAACATTGCGCTTGCCGGTTTTGCGAACGCGCGGCGGGCGTGCCGTTCCAGTGCCCACTCGACATGTTCCCTGACCAACTCTGACGGATAATCCCGTCGCGCCTTCAACGCTTCCAGCACCGGAATCGTTGAAGGCGCATTTCCCAGCCCCACCGCCAGATTGCGCAACCAGCGCTCATACCCGGCGCGCCGCAATGGCGAACCTTCGGTGCTGCTTAGAAACTTATCTTCATCCCACAAAAACAACTCGGCCAACTGTGCGTTATCCAGATTGTGCCGTGGCTTGAAATCGTTTTCCCCGGTCGGCCGGGCGAAACGGTTCCACGGGCAGACGATCTGGCAATCGTCGCAGCCAAACACGCGATTGCCAATCAACGGCCGCAACTCTTCGGGAATCGCGGTTTTCAGCTCGATGGTCAGATAGGAAATGCAGCGCCGCGCGTCCAGCACATAGGGGCCGACGAAGGCGTTGGTCGGGCAGATATCCAGACACGCAGTGCAACGGCCGCAATGTTCGCTGCTGTGCGGTTCATCCACCGGCAACGGCAGATCGACGAACAGCTCACTGAGGAAGAAGTAACTGCCGGCCTTGCGGTTGAGCACCAGGGTGTTTTTGCCGATCCAGCCCAGCCCCGCCTGTTCGGCGATGGCTTTCTCCAGCACCGGTGCGCTGTCGACAAACGCGCGAAAACCGAACGGGCCGATCTCTGCCTGGATCCTGTCGGCCAATTGTTGAACACGTTTACGGATCAATTTGTGGTAATCGCGGCCCAAGGCATAACGCGACACGTAAGCCTTTTCCGGTTCAGCCAGGCGTTTGGCCATTTCGGTATCGCCCGGCAAGTAGTCCATGCGCAGGGAAACCACGCGCAACGTGCCCGGCACCAGCTCGTCGGGGTGCGAGCGTTTGCTGCCATGGGCGCCCATGTAGTCCATATCGCCGTGATAGCCGGCGTCGAGCCAGCGTTGCAGATGCTGCTCGTGTTCGGCCAGGTCCAGACCGCTGATGCCGACTTGCTGGAAGCCCAGCTCGCGGCCCCAATCCTTGATCGATTGGGCGAGGGCGGGCAGGTCTGTGGTGATGGCGGACATGAGGCGAGAGAAACCGGAGCTGAGGTGCGTATAATTCTGCCAGACATCGGAGCCCGAAGACGCATGCCGCAGACGAAAGATGAATTACCCGACGCGCTGTACCGCGCCGCGCAGGTGCGCGAACTCGACGCGCGGCTGATCGCCGCCGGTACGCCGGGTTTCGAATTGATGCAGCGCGCCGCCCGCGCGACGTGGCGCGCACTGGTGCGCAAGTGGCCGGCAGCGAACGAACTGACGGTGCTCGCCGGGCACGGCAACAACGCCGGCGACGGTTATCTGGTGGCCGGGCTGGCGCTGCGGGCCGGTTGGACGGTGCGCGTTCTCGCCGTCGGCGATCCGCAGCGTTTGCAGGGCGATGCCGCACTGGCCCATGCCGAATCCGTAGCTGACGGTGTTGTGGTGCAAGGCTGGCAGGCGCAGAGCGAGCTGCGCGGTGTCGTCCTCGATGCCTTGCTCGGCACAGGTCTGAGCGGCGAAGTGCGCGAGCCGTATGCATCGGCGATCAAGGCGATCAACGCCTGCGGTTTGCCGGTAGCGGCGGTCGATATTCCGTCAGGGCTATGTGCCGATACCGGACGTGAACTGGGCATCGCGGTCCACGCCGATCTAACGGTGACATTCATTGCTATGAAGATCGGGCTGTTGACTGGCGACGCGGCGGATCAAATCGGCGAACTGGTCTTCAACGACTTGCAAGCCACCGACGAAATTTTCAGTGACATTCCCGTCTGCGCTCAACGCCTGAGCGCCGCTAATCTCCCAGCACTTGCGCCGCGTGCGCCGACCTCGCACAAGGGGCGCTTTGGTCATGTGTTGCTGATCGGCGGCGATCACGAGTTCGGCGGAGCGATTCTGCTCAGCACGGAAATGGCCTTGCGCGGCGGCGCGGGCATGGTTTCGCTGGCGACTCGCCCAGAGCATGTGCCGGCGGCGCTGACTCGGGTGCCGGAGGCTATGGCGCTCGGCACCTCGTCAGCCAATCAACTGATGGGTCTGCTGGAAAAGGTTTCGGTATTGGTGGTCGGGCCGGGCCTCGGTCAGGCCAGTTGGGGCCGTGCCCTGTTGTCGGCTGCCGCCAATGCGCCGCTGCCGCAGGTGTGGGACGCTGACGCGTTGAACCTGCTGGCCAGCGATTTTGTCCAGTTGCCCAAGGATTGCGTGATCACCCCGCATCCGGGTGAAGCGGCGCGCTTGCTTGGCGTCAGCACCACCGAGGTGCAGGCCGATCGCCCGGCCGCTGCTCTGGCGTTGAGCAAAAAGTATTCAGCGGTAGTGGTTCTGAAAGGTGCCGGCAGTCTGATCGCCCATCCAGACGGGCGTCTGGCCCTCTGTCATCAGGGCCATCCGGCGATGGCCACGGGCGGGTTGGGTGATGTGCTGGCCGGTCTCACCGGCGCATTGCTGGCCCAGGGCATGGACGCGTTCGATGCGGCATGCCTGGCCGTCTGGCTGCACGCCAACGCGGGTATGCAACAAGGCAAATTCGGCCGTGGGCTGGCGGCCAGTGATCTGATTCCAGCCATTCGTCAGTTGTTGGAGGAGCAAGCACCGTGTCTGAAGTAACCCTGTACCTGGCCGATGAACAGGCGATGAGCGACTTTGGCGCACGGATCGCCCGCGTCACCCAGGGCCATGGCCTGATTTTTCTCGAAGGCAATCTGGGTATGGGCAAAACCACCCTGTCGCGGGGCATCATTCGCGGTTTGGGGTATGTTGGCGCGGTAAAAAGTCCGACCTTCACATTGGTCGAGCCCTACGAGATCGGTGACATTCGTGCCTTCCACTTCGACCTGTATCGCCTGGTCGATCCCGAGGAGCTGGAGTTTCTCGGCATCCGTGACTACTTCGAAGACGATGCCCTGTGCCTGATCGAGTGGCCCGATAAAGGTGCAGGCTTTTTGCCAAAGCCTGACCTGACCATTACCATTAGCCCGCAAGACAGCGGGCGTTCGCTGAAAATTTTAGCCCAGGGCTCGCGTGGCGAGGCCTGGTGTGCCGCTTTGGCATTGGAATCCAATTAAATGATGGGGTTTGGTATGCGCTTTCGCGCGTTGGTGGCTGCCGCTGGACTGATGTTGATGGCAGTAACCGTCAACGCTGTGGCCGATTCAAAGGTCAACAGCGTGCGCCTGTGGCGGGCGCCGGACAACACGCGACTGGTCTTTGACCTCAGCGGCCCGGTGCAGCACAGCGTTTTCACCCTGACAGCCCCGGACCGGCTGGTGATCGACATCAATGGCGCCACCCTCGGCGCGCCGTTGAACGTGCAGACGGCGAACACGCCGATCACCGCGATGCGCTCGGCCCAGCGCACGCCGACCGACCTGCGCGTGGTCATCGACCTGAAAAAAGCCGTCACCCCGAAAAGCTTCTCGCTGGCGCCGAACGCGCAATACGGCAACCGTCTGGTGGTCGATCTGTTCGACAACCCGGCCGATGCCGCGCCGCCGCCGGCCCCGACGCCATCGGTGGCAACCGTGCCGGCAGTGCCGGTGACCCCGACCGAACCGGCGATCAAGCTGCCGCCAGCCCCGGCCGGCAAGCGCGACATTATCGTGGTGATCGACGCCGGTCACGGTGGCGAAGACCCGGGCGCGTCCGGTTCGCGCGGCCAGCGTGAGAAAGACGTGGTACTGCAGATCGCTCGCGAGCTGCAGCGTCAGGTCAACGGCATGAAAGGCTTCCGCGCCGAGCTGACCCGTACCGGCGACTACTTCATTCCATTGCGCGGGCGAACCGAAATCGCCCGCAAGAAGGGCGCCGACCTGTTCGTCTCGATCCACGCCGACGCCGCGCCGTCCGCAGCCGCGTTCGGTGCGTCGGTGTTCGCCCTCTCTGATCGTGGCGCTACGTCCGAGACCGCCCGTTGGCTGGCCGACAGTGAAAACCGTTCCGACCTGATTGGCGGCGCCGGCAACGTCAGCCTCGATGACAAGGATCGTATGCTGGCGGGCGTGTTGCTCGACCTGTCGATGACCGCGTCGCTGACCTCCAGCCTCAACGTCGGGCAAAAGGTGCTGACCAACATCGGTCGCGTTACGCCGCTGCACAAACAACGTGTGGAACAAGCCGGGTTCATGGTGCTGAAGTCGCCGGACATTCCATCGATCCTGGTCGAAACCGGCTTCATCTCCAACGCCAACGAAGCGAACAAACTGTCCGCGTCGAGCCATCAGCAAGCTCTGGCCCGTTCGATCAGCAGCGGCGTGCGCCAGTTCTTCCAGCAGAATCCACCGCCCGGCACTTATATCGCCTGGCTGCGTGATTCCGGCAAGATCGCCCAAGGCCCGCGCGACCACCGTGTCGGCCCGGGGGAAACCCTGGCGATGATCGGCGTGCGCTATCAGGTCTCGCCGGCCACCTTGCGTGCTGCAAACAACCTGAAAAGTGACGAGTTGAAAGTCGGTCAGCACCTGACCATTCCCGGCACCGAACTGGCGTCCAAAGAATGAACCAGGTAATGAACACGGCGCGCATCGAGCTGCTCAGCCCGCGGCTGGCGAACCAGATTGCCGCCGGTGAGGTGGTTGAGCGCCCGGCTTCGGTGATCAAGGAGTTGCTGGAAAACAGCCTCGACTCCGGCGCCAAGCGTATCGACGTCGATGTCGAGCAGGGCGGCGTCAAGCTGCTGCGCGTGCGCGATGACGGCAGCGGTATTTCCGCCGATGACCTGCCGCTGGCCTTGGCCCGTCACGCCACCAGCAAGATTCGCAACCTCGAAGATCTCGAGCAGGTGATGAGCCTGGGTTTCCGTGGCGAGGCGCTGGCGTCGATCAGCTCCGTGGCGCGTCTGACCCTGACCTCGCGCACCCGCGATGCCGATCAGGCCTGGCAGGTCGAGACCGAAGGCCGGGACATGGCGCCGCGCGTGCAGCCGGCGGCGCATCCGGTCGGCACTTCGGTGGAAGTCCGCGACCTGTTCTTCAACACCCCGGCCCGGCGCAAATTTCTCAAGACCGAAAAAACCGAATTCGATCACTTGCAGGAAGTGATCAAGCGTCTGGCGCTGGCGCGCTTCGACGTGGCTTTTCATCTGCGCCACAACGGCAAGACCATCCTCAGCCTGCACGAGGCCCACGATGATGCAGCCCGCGCCCGGCGTGTGGCGGCGATCTGCGGTTCAGGTTTCCTTGAGCAGGCGCTGCCGATCGAGATCGAACGCAACGGCTTGCACCTGTGGGGCTGGGTCGGTTTGCCGACCTTCAACCGCAGTCAGGCGGATTTGCAGTATTTCTTCGTAAACGGCCGTGCGGTGCGCGACAAACTGGTAGCCCATGCGGTTCGTCAGGCTTATCGCGACGTGCTGTTCAATGGCCGTCACCCGACGTTTGCGCTGTTTTTCGAAGTCGATCCGGCGGCGGTAGATGTCAACGTGCACCCGACCAAACACGAAGTGCGTTTCCGTGACGGGCGCATGGTCCACGACTTCCTGTATGGCACGCTGCACCGTGCGCTGGGCGATGTGCGTCCGGAAGATCAACTGGCCGGTTCGGTCACCACGGCGATCATTCGGCCGAGCGGGATCGAGGCGGGCGAATTCGGCCCACAGGGCGAGATGCGTCTGGCCGCCAATGCGCTGCTGGAGCAGCCGCAGGCGCAACCGGCGTTCAACACGTCATCCGGGGCCAGCGCTGGCGGCGCTTATCAGTATCAATACACGCCGCGTCCGCAATCGGCGCTGCCCGCTGCCGAGGCTCAAGCCGCTTACAAAGAGTTTTTCGCGCCGCTGCCTGAAGCCAATGCCAGCGCGCTGCCAACCGGTCAGGAAGATATCCCGCCGCTCGGCTATGCACTGGCGCAGCTCAAGGGCATCTATATTTTGTCCGAGAACGCCCATGGCCTGGTGCTGGTGGACATGCATGCCGCCCACGAGCGAATCATGTACGAGCGCCTGAAGATCGCCATGGCCAGCGAAGGTCTCAGTGGCCAGCCGTTGCTGGTGCCGGAGTCGCTGGCCGTGAGTCAGCGCGAGGCCGATTGCGCTGAAGAACACGCCGCGTGGTTCCAGCGCCTTGGTTTTGAATTGCAGCGCCTGGGTCCGGAAACCCTGGCGATCCGGCAGATTCCCGCCTTGCTCAAGCAGGCCGAGGCCAACCGACTGGTCGGCGACGTGCTCTCTGACCTGATGGAATACGGCACCAGCGACCGTATCCAGGCGCACCTCAACGAACTGCTCGGCACCATGGCCTGCCACGGCGCGATCCGCGCCAACCGGCGTCTGGCTCTGCCGGAAATGAACGGCCTGCTGCGCGACATGGAAAACACCGAACGCAGCGGTCAATGCAACCATGGCCGACCGACCTGGACCCAGCTGGGTCTGGACGATCTGGACAAACTGTTCCTGCGCGGTCGTTGATGAGCCAGCTTCCTCCAGCGATTTTCCTGATGGGCCCGACCGCTGCGGGCAAGACCGATCTGGCCATCGAGCTGACCAAGGTGCTGCCGTGCGAATTGATCAGTGTCGATTCGGCGCTGGTCTACCGCGGCATGGACATCGGCACGGCCAAACCTTCGAAAGAACTGCTCGCCGAATATCCGCACCGGCTGATCGACATTCTCGATCCTGCTGAAGCGTATTCCGCTGCCGATTTTCGTCGCGACGCGTTGCAGGCCATGGCCGAGATCACTGGGCGAGGAAAGATCCCGCTGCTGGTCGGCGGCACCATGCTCTATTACAAGGCTCTGGTCGAAGGTCTGGCGGACATGCCGGCGGCCGATCCCGAGGTCCGTGCGCAGATCGAGGAAGAAGCTGCACGCCTCGGCTGGCAAGCCCTGCACGATCAACTGGCGCAAATCGATCCGGTGTCGGCGGCGCGCATTCATCCCAATGATCCGCAGCGCTTGAGTCGGGCACTTGAAGTGTATCGAGTCAGCGGGCAGAGCATGACCGCCCTGCGCGAGCAACAATCTGCGCAAAGTACTGAAGCAGCCGCTTCGGGACGCCAACAATTGCCCTATACTGTCGCGAACCTGGCCATTGCTCCGGCGAATCGTCAGGTTTTGCACCAGCGAATTGAACAAAGATTCACAAATATGTTGGAACAGGGATTCATCGACGAGGTCGTAGCCCTGCGTAAAAGAAGTGACCTGCATTCGGGGTTGCCGTCTATACGTGCGGTAGGCTACCGCCAAGTCTGGGATTACCTGGACGGCAAGCTGACATTGGCCCAGATGCAGGAGCGGGGCATCATCGCCACGCGCCAATTGGCCAAACGCCAGTTTACCTGGCTGCGCAGCTGGGACGATTTGCACTGGCTGGACAGTCTTGATTGCGACAATCTGCCACGCGCCTTGAAATACCTTGGGACCATCTCCATATTGAGCTGAGTCCTTGCAATTGCCGTCTATCCTTGGGGGTGTGACGGCCGAAGCCATCTGAATTTACCTGTTTTTATTATTGAATCCTTAAAGGAGTGCGGCACATGTCAAAAGGGCATTCGCTACAAGACCCTTACCTGAACACTTTACGTAAAGAGAAAGTCGGGGTTTCCATCTACCTGGTCAACGGTATCAAGCTGCAAGGGACGATCGAGTCGTTCGACCAGTTCGTGATCCTGCTGAAAAACACCGTAAGCCAGATGGTCTACAAACACGCTATCTCGACCGTCGTGCCGGTTCGTCCAATTCGTCTGCCTAGCGCAACCGAAAACGAACAGGGCGATGCCGATGCAGCGCCGGGTAACGCCTGATAGGAGTCTCCTTTGTTCTTTGAGCGCCACGGTGGTGGTGAACGAGTCATCCTCGTTCACTTGGATGGACAGGACCCTGAGGCGCGCGAAGATCCGCAGGAGTTTCAGGAGTTGGCAAATTCGGCTGGCGCCGAGACCGTCGCGTTTTTTAACGTGCCGCGTCATCGGCCAACCGCCAAATATCTGATCGGCAGCGGCAAGGTCGAGGAACTGCGCGACCTGGTCAAGGCTGAAGAAGCCGATCTGGTGATTTTCAATCACATCCTCACGCCCAGTCAGGAACGCAACCTCGAACGTGTTTTCGAGTGTCGCGTGATCGACCGCACCGGGCTGATTCTCGATATTTTCGCCCAACGCGCACGCACCCATGAGGGCAAGCTGCAGGTCGAACTGGCCCAGCTTGACCACATGAGCACGCGGCTGGTTCGCGGCTGGACTCACCTTGAACGTCAGGGTGGCGGTATCGGTATGCGCGGCCCGGGTGAAACCCAGCTGGAAACCGACCGCCGTCTGCTGCGGGTTCGCCTGCGTCAGATCAAGGGGCGGCTGGAGAAGGTGCGCAGTCAGCGCGAGCAGTCGCGCCGTGGCCGATCCCGTGCGGACATTCCTACCGTTTCGCTGGTGGGCTACACCAACGCGGGCAAATCGACACTCTTCAACAACGTGACGAAGTCCGAGGTGTACGCGGCCGATCAACTGTTCGCCACGCTCGACCCGACCCTGCGCCGGCTGGAGCTTGACGACCTCGGTCCGATCGTCCTCGCCGATACCGTGGGCTTCATTCGTCACCTGCCACACAAGCTGGTCGAGGCATTTCGGTCTACGCTCGAAGAGTCGAGCAATTCCGACCTGCTGCTGCACGTGATCGATGCGGCCGAACCGGATCGCATGTTGCAGATCGAGCAGGTGATGGTGGTGCTGGGCGAGATTGGTGCCCAGGACTTGCCGATCCTCGAGGTCTATAACAAACTCGATTTGCTCGAAGGCGTCGAGCCGCAGATCCAGCGCGATGCCGATGGCAAGCCGCAACGGGTCTGGCTCTCGGCGCGTGATGGCAGCGGTCTGGAATTGCTTGAACAGGCCATCGCCGAGTTGCTCGGCAGTGATCTGTTCGTCGGTACCTTGCGCTTGCCGCAACGCTTCGCTCGACTGCGTGCGCAGTTCTTCGAACTCGGTGCGGTGCAGAAAGAAGAATACGATGAAGAAGGTGTCAGCTTGCTGGCCGTTCGTTTGCCCCGGATCGAGTTGAATCGATTGGTAAGCCGCGAAGGATTGCAGCCGATGGAATTCATCGAGCAACACACTTTGCAATAAAAGCCTGACAAAGCGGTTGTGCCGCAACGGCAGGCATTCTGTAGCATTGGTCGGCGCGCCGTGGGTGCGTCTTTGCTTTATCAGATGGAGAGCGCTATGGCTTGGAATGAGCCGGGTGGCAACTCGAATAATCAGGATCCCTGGGGTGGCAAGCGCCGCAATAACGGCGACCGCAAGGGGCCACCGGATCTCGACGAGGCCTTCCGAAAGCTGCAGGAAAGCCTGAACGGGTTGTTCGGTGGTGGTAAGAAACGCGGTGATGACGGCGGCGGGTCGGGGCGCAGCAGTGGCGGCTTCGGCGGTCTGCTCGGCATCGGCCTGGTCGTGCTGGCGGCTGTCTGGCTGTACAGCGCCGTCTACGTGGTGGACGAGCAGGAGCAAGCCGTGGTGCTGCGCTTCGGCAAGTACTACGAGACTGTCGGCCCGGGCTTGAACATCTACTTCCCGCCGATCGACAAGAAGTACATGGAGAACGTGACGCGTGAGCGTGCGTACACCAAGCAGGGCCAGATGTTGACTGAAGACGAGAACATCGTCGAAGTGCCGCTGACCGTGCAGTACAAGATCAGCAACCTGCAGGACTTCGTGCTGAACGTCGATCAGCCGGAAATCAGCCTGCAGCACGCGACTGAAAGTGCGCTGCGTCACGTGGTCGGTTCCACCGCCATGGATCAGGTGCTGACCGAAGGTCGTGAATTGATGGCCAGCGAAATCAAGGAGCGTCTGCAACGCTTCCTCGATACCTATCGCACCGGTATCACCGTCACCCAGGTCAACGTACAGAGCGCAGCGGCACCGCGTGAAGTACAGGAAGCCTTCGATGACGTGATCCGCGCCCGTGAAGACGAGCAGCGTTCGCGCAACCAGGCTGAAACCTACGCCAACGGCGTTGTGCCGGAAGCCCGTGGTCAGGCCCAGCGCATCATCGAAGATGCCAACGGTTATCGCGACGAGACCATCTCGCGCGCCAAGGGTGAGGCCGATCGCTTCACCAAACTGGTCGCCGAGTATCGCAAGGCACCTGAAGTCACCCGCGAGCGTCTGTACCTGGACACCATGCAGGAAGTCTTCAGCAATACCAGCAAGGTCCTCGTGACCGGCAACAAGAACGGCCAGAGCAATCTGCTCTACCTGCCGTTGGACAAGATGATCCAGAACAGTTCGGGTAATGCACCGGTGACCGGTTCGGCCGCCAGCAACAACACGGACGTCACGCCGCATGTCACCGACGTGCCGCAGACGCGTACAAGGGAGACCCGCTGATGAGCAATAAATCGCTGATCGCCCTGATCGTTGGCGTCGTTGTGGTACTGGTGGGCTGGAATTGCTTCTATATCGTCGCTCAGACCGAGCGCGCGGTGCTGCTGCAATTCGGTCGTGTGGTTCAGGCCGATGTCCAGCCGGGTCTGCATGTGAAGGTGCCTTACGTCAACCAGGTGCGCAAATTCGACGCGCGTCTGCTGACGCTGGATGCACCGACGCAGCGCTTCCTGACTCTGGAAAAGAAAGCCGTGATGGTCGATGCCTACGCCAAGTGGCGGGTGAAAGATGCCGAGCGCTTCTACACCGCGACTTCGGGTCTGAAGCAGATCGCCGACGAGCGTCTGTCCCGTCGTCTCGAATCGGGCCTGCGTGACCAGTTCGGCAAGCGCACCCTGCACGAAGTGGTGTCGGGTGAACGTGATGCGCTGATGGCTGACATCACTGCGTCGCTGAACAAGATGGCGGAAAAAGAGCTGGGTATCGAAGTCGTCGATGTCCGGGTCAAGGCCATCGATCTGCCGAAGGAAGTGAACCGCAGTGTGTTCGAACGTATGAGCACCGAGCGTGAGCGTGAAGCTCGCGAGCACCGCGCCAAGGGTAACGAGCTGGCCGAAGGCATCCGTGCCGACGCTGATCGTCAACGCCGCGTGCTGCTGGCCGAAGCCTATCGTGAATCCGAAGAGGTTCGCGGTGACGGTGACGCCCAGGCTGCTGCGATCTACTCCAAGGCCTACGGCCAAGACCAGGAGTTCTACGGTTTCTACCGTAGCCTGCGTGCCTACCGTGAAAGCTTCGCGAACAAATCCGACGTCCTGGTCCTCGACCCAAGCAGCGACTTCTTCCGTTATCTGGAAAAAGCCAAACCTTGATACGACGTTGACCTGAATCAGTCCGCCCGGCGGCTAAAACCTCGGGCGGGGTGATCCTTTCGGAAAACGTGTGTATGATGCGGCAGCCGGGAAATTCCCGGCTTTTTTGCGTCTGCACGTTTGATTGCTGTTTTTGTTGCAGACGTCGGGTTTGAATAGCCCGAGCGTTTTTCGAGGAAAGTGATGGGCGAAGCCGCCAGCCGGCCTTTCGCTGCGTCGTTCATGCGCGTGCGTTTTGAACGCCCCGATCATTTTCTGCTTCACTCAAGGCTCGCCCTCGTGCTGGCCGCCCGGATCAAAGGGGAATGGCGTAATGGCAACGGTAGACCGCTGGCTGCTGCCAGATGGCATCGAAGAAGTACTGCCACCGGAGGCGGCGCGCATTGAAGTTGCGCGTCGTCAGGTGTTGGATCTGTTCCAGAGCTGGGGTTACGAGTTCGTCGTGACTCCCCATATCGAGTACCTGGAATCCCTGCTGACCGGCGCGGGCCAGGACCTGGATCTGCGTACCTTCAAGGTCATCGACCCGCAATCGGGCCGGCAGATGGGTTTCCGTGCCGACATCACGCCGCAAGTGGCGCGCATCGATGCGCACACCCTGCGTCGCGAAGGCCCGAGCCGTCTGTGCTACGCCGGCAGCGTCCTGCATGCCCAGCCGCGTGCATTGTCGTCCTCGCGCAGCCCGATCCAGCTGGGCGCCGAGCTGTACGGCGACGCCAGCCCGAGCAGCGACGTCGAAGTCATCAGCCTGATGCTGGCCATGCTGCAACTGGCCGATGTGCCGGACGTGCACATGGACCTCGGCCATGTCGGCATCTACCGTGGTCTGGCGCGTGCCGCTGGTCTGTCCGGTGAAGTCGAGCAGCAGTTGTTCGATGCCCTGCAGCGCAAGGCCATCGATGAAGTAATTACCCTGACCGAAGGCCTGCCGGCCGATCTGTCGGGCATGCTGCGCGCACTGGTTGATCTGTGTGGCGGCCGTGAAGTGTTGAGCGCTGCCCGCGAGCGTCTGGCCAATGCCCCGGCGCCGGTGCTGGCGGCGCTGGAAGATCTGCTGGCGATCGCCGAGCGTCTTTCCGTGCGCTTTCCGCAGCTGCCGCTGTATTTCGACCTCGGCGAGTTGCGCGGCTACCACTACCACACCGGTGTGGTGTTCGCGGTGTTCGTGCCGGGCGTTGGCCAGTCCATCGCTCAGGGCGGTCGTTACGATGACATCGGTGCCGACTTCGGTCGCGCCCGTCCGGCGACTGGTTTCTCTACCGATTTGAAAACCCTGGTGACCCTGGGGCGTGCTGAGATCGAGCTACCGTCTGGCGGTATCTGGATGCCTGACAGTACGGATGCGGCACTCTGGCAGCAGGTTTGCCAGTTGCGCAGTGAGGGTCAGCGTGTCGTTCAGGCCTTGCCTGGACAACCTTTGGCCGCCGCCCGTGATGCGGACTGCGACCGGCAATTGATTCAGCAGAACGGGCTTTGGCAAGTATCGCCACTGGCTTCTTGAGTTTTCCTGCCGGCCATCGCCGGCACCAAGTTTGCGCGAATGAGGACAAGTGTTATGGGTAAGAATGTCGTAGTCCTGGGCACCCAGTGGGGTGATGAGGGCAAAGGCAAGATCGTTGATCTGCTGACCGAACATGCTGCCGCCGTAGTGCGCTACCAGGGTGGCCACAACGCGGGTCACACGCTGGTGATCGACGGCGAGAAAACCGTCTTGCACCTGATTCCATCGGGCGTGCTGCGCGAAGGCGTGCAATGCCTGATCGGCAACGGCGTGGTGGTTGCACCTGACGCCCTGCTGCGCGAGATCACCAAGCTGGAAGAGAAAGGCGTACCAGTGCGCGAGCGCCTGCGTATCAGCCCGTCCTGCCCGCTGATCCTGTCCTTCCACGTCGCGCTGGACCAGGCCCGTGAAAAGGCCCGTGGCGAGCTGAAGATCGGTACCACCGGTCGCGGCATCGGCCCGGCTTACGAAGACAAGGTTGCCCGTCGTGGCCTGCGTGTCGGCGACCTGCTGAACATGCCGCGCTTCGAAGACAAGCTGCGTGAACTGGTGGATTACCACAACTTCATGCTGGTCGGTTACTACAAAGAGCCAGCCATCGAATTCGAAAAGACCCTGGTCGAGTGCAAGGAATACGCTGAGCTGCTCAAGCCGCTGATGCTCGACGTGACTGCCGAGCTGCACGAGCTGCGTCGTGCCGGCAAGGACATCATGTTCGAAGGAGCGCAAGGTTCGTTGCTCGACATCGACCACGGCACCTACCCGTACGTGACCAGCTCCAACACCACCGCTGGTGGCGTGGCGACCGGTTCGGGCGTGGGTCCGATGTTCCTCGACTACATCCTGGGCATCACCAAGGCCTACACCACTCGCGTCGGTTCCGGCCCGTTCCCGACCGAGCTGTTTGACGAAGTCGGTGCGCACCTGGCCAAGCAAGGTCACGAGTTCGGCGCCACCACTGGTCGCGCCCGTCGTTGCGGCTGGTTTGACGCCGTCATCCTGCGTCGCGCTATCGACGTGAACAGCATCTCGGGCATCTGCCTGACCAAGCTGGACGTGCTTGACGGTCTGGAAACCATCAACATCTGCGTCGGCTACAAGGATGCGCAAGGCAATGCCGTCGCGCCGACCGATGCTGACAGCTACGTCGGCCTGCAGCCGGTGTACGAAGAAGTGCCGGGCTGGAGCGAATCGACCGTGGGTGCCAAGACTCTGGAAGAGCTGCCGGCCAATGCTCGTGCCTACATCAAACGCGTTGAAGAGTTGATCGGCGCGCCGATCGACATTATTTCGACGGGCCCGGACCGCAACGAAACCATCGTTCTGCGTCATCCGTTCGCTTGATAAGTTGTTGATGTAAAAAACAAAGGCCCCTTAATCGGGGCCTTTGTCGTTTATGCCTGTTGGACGGCATGACCTTTGCTGTGAATCTGTCTACAAGAGTGCCATCAAATTAATGGCGTCAGAAGTAGAGGGATTTAAAGTGTCAGCCGTTCTCTCACTGTTACAAAGCCGTTTGTTGCGGCCGGTGTTCGTTACCCTTGGTATCGCCCTTTTGGTGCAGGTGTTGGTGGCGGTTGCCCTGACGCGGAGCACGGTGACCGCGCTGGAAGCCGATCTGGCCGTGCGCCTGGGTGCCGACAGCCAGAAACTCTCCGGTGAGCTGGAGCAGGCGGGGCGTGAAGTCACTTCAAGTCTTGATGCGTTATCGGCCAGCACTCGTCAGCGCCTCACGGCTGGCCTGTCCGCACGCCTCAAAGAAGAGCAGGCGCAGCTGCGGGCGACGCTGGAAAAGGATCTGAAGGATTCGGCCAACGACATGGCGCAGTTGCTTGCATCCGTAGCGCCGCGTGCGATGTGGGACAGCGACGTGCCGACGCTCTCGGAGTTCGCTCGTCGCGCCCAGCGCAATCCCAACGTGCTGTTCGTGGTGTATGACGACGCCACCGGCCAGCATCTGACCCGTTATCTCAACCGTGAAAATCCGATCAACAAGGCCTTGCTGGAAAAAGGTCAGGGCGAGCGTGCGCTGGATAAAGTACTCGATGCGGCGAAAAACGATCCTTCGGTTTACTACCTCGAAGCCTCGATCAATCCCAATGGCGTGGAAATCGGCAAAGTGCTGATGGGCGTGTCCACGGCCTCGGTGGAAACCGATCTGGCCGAGCTCGACAAGCGCTTCCTCGCGCTAATTGCCAGCAGCGATCAATTGGTCGGCGACAGCCTCAAAGGCGCAGCGGCGGACAGCGCCAAGGCAATGCAGGCGCGCCTGCAATCGGCGCAGGGCACCGCTGGCGAAATGAAAGCCAACACCGCACAAACCGTTCAAGACGCTGCCGCGACACTGCGCTGGCGTATCGGCCTTGGCCTGGCACTGGTCGGTTGTGGCGTGCTGCTGTTGCTGGCCGTGGTGCTCGGTCATCGTGTGGTCAATCGTCTGAAAATGCTCAATGCGGCGATGGACGATCTGGCAGCGGGCGAGGGCGATCTGACCAAGCGTGTGCAGATCAACAGCAAGGATGAAATCGGCGACATGGCTTCGGCGGTCAATCGCTTTGTGGATAAATTGCAGCCGATCGTACGCGAGGCGGGCGATGTCGCTCAGCGCACTGGCGTGGAAATCGGCGCGATGACTTTGCGCAACGCTGGCGCCGATGCGGCTGCCGGAATGCAGCGCGATGAAGTTGCAGAAAGCCTTCGCGCGCTGTCGCAAATGGCAGACGAGGCGCAGTCGGAAAGTCAGGCAATGCAGGCGGCGCTGAAGCAGGTTGTCGATATTCGTCAGGCCACCGATGAGAACACCCGGACTTCGGCGAAAGTTGGCAGCCTGATCGAAGCGCTGGCCGGGCAGGTCGATACCGGGGCGAAGGTTATCGAGCGACTGGCGCAGCAGAGCGAGCAGATTGAGGTGGTGCTGACGGTGATTCACGGCATCGCCGAACAGACCAACCTGCTGGCATTGAATGCTGCGATCGAGGCGGCGCGCGCCGGTGAAACCGGGCGTGGGTTTGCCGTGGTGGCGGATGAAGTGCGTGCACTGGCGAGCAAAACGCAGAGCTCGACGGGCGATATTCAAGCGCACATCGTTGCTCTGCAACAGGGCGCACGTGAGGCGGTTGAGGCGATTGGTCAGGCCGGACGGCAGGCCAGCGAAGGTTTGCTGGTCTTGCGCGACAGTGCGCGGTTGCAGCAGTCGGTGCAGGCTTCGGTTGAGCAGGTGCACGCGGCGATCGGTCTGGCGACGCAAGCAGCAGCGCATCAGGCGCAGGGTGCACAGGCAGTGCGTGGGCGCGTCGAGACGATTCATGCACAGGCCGAGAAAGCGGCGCAGGCAGTGGTGGAAACCACGGCCAGTGGCAAGGTGCTGGATGGTCTGGCTGCGCAATTGAAAGCCAGCCTGGGGCAGTTCCGCGCTTAGTGGTATCCGGGCTGGCCTCTTCGCGAGCAGGCTCGCTCCCACAGGGAAACTCAATCCATTGTGAGAGCGAGCCTGCTCGCGAATACGGTATCAGCGGCTCAGATACATCCGCGTCGTCAGCAGATAAACCGGCAACCCCGAGACCACAATCAACAACGCCGCATAAGGCGCCGCCGCGGCAAACTCGACATTCGCCGTATGCGCCCAGACCTCGGTCGCCAGCGTATTCAGTCCGGTTGGGCTGAGCAGCAACGTCGCCGTCAATTCCTTCATCGCATCGAGAAACACCAGCGCAAACGCCGCGCCCAGTGCCGGGAAAATGATCGGTAATGTCACCCGGCAAAACGCCGTGAACGACGATGCGCCCAAGGTCCGCGCGGCTTCTTCCAGCTGTGGCGCAGCCTTGTTCAGTGCCGTACGAATCGGCGCCTGCGCCAGTGGCAGAAACAGCAGCGCATAGGCGATCAGCAGCAAGCCCGACGTCTGATACAGCACCGGCACGTAATGCAGGGCGAAATACACCAGCGTCAACGCAATCACCAGCCCCGGCAGCGCGTGCAGCAGATAAGGCAGGCGTTCGGCCCAGATTGCCAATTGGCCTTTATAGCGCACCACCAGCAGTCCGACCGGAACGGCCAGCACCAGACACAGCGCCGCGCCGCCCAACGACAGTGCCAGCGAAGACAGCAGCGCCTCAGTGATCGCAGCTACGGGGAACGCCGCCGATGAGCCGACCGCCAGCCAGTAGGCCAACATGCCCAGCGGAACGCCGCTGCCGATAATCGCCAGCAACAGGCAATACAACTGACCGAGCGCCGCCCACGGTCCAAGCTTTACCTGTTCAGCCTGTCGCGCTGCGCCCTGTCCGGTGCGCACATGCCGGCCCTTGCCGCGCACGCGCAGCTCCAGCCACAACAGCAGCAGGCACAGCGCCAGCAACACCGCCGAAAGCATCGCTGCGTTAGCGTTACTGAATTCCAGTTCGAATTGCTGGTAGATCGCCGTGGTAAAGGTCTGCAGGCCGATGATCGACAGCGCGCCGAATTCCACCAGCATGTGCAGGGCAATCAGCAGCGAACCGGCCAGCAGCGATGGCCACAGCAGCGGCAGGGTGACGCGGAAAAATACGCCCCAGCGATTCTGTCCCAACGTGCGGGCGGATTCTTCGAGGGAGGGATCGAGATTGCGCAGGGTCGCCGCAACTGGCAGGAAGATCAGCGGATACTTCGACAGGCTCATCACCAGAATCGCCCCGCCGAGGCCTTCGAATTGCGCGCTGAGCGAGACCCAGGTGAAGCTGCTGACAAACGCCGGCACCGCAAACGGCAGGCACAGGATCACGCCCCATAGCCGCCGCCCCGGCAGATTGCTGCGCTCCAGCAGCCATGCCAGCGACAGACCGATCACGGCGCAGGTAACCGTCACGCCGACCATCAGTGCCAAGGTGTTGCGCAACAGGCCAAACACATACGGGCGCCACAGCAAATGCAGCGCCTCGGCCCAGCCGGCCTGCCAGGCTTTCAGTCCGACATAGGCCAGTGGCAGCAGGCTCATGACCACCAGTAGCAATACCGGCAGCACCAGCCAGATTGACGGCCGTTTGCGTCGTGGCACGTAACCCCCGCGCGCGGCGGGGGCCGATAACGATGCTGCCATCAGTTCAGGCCAACTTCGCGTTCCAGCTCCAGCGCTTCTTCAGCATTGCCCAGATCCGCCGGAGTGACGTTCGGCGCTTCCAGTTCGCTGAACGGCTTGAGGCCGCGATCCGACTCCATGCCTTTGTGCAGCGGGTATTCGGCGGTGGTCTGAGTGATCACGCGCTGACCTTCTTCGCTGGCCATGAAGGCGAGGAATTGCTGGGCTTCTTTTGGATGTTTGCTGGATTTCAGCACGGCAGCGCTGGACACGGTGATCAAGCCGCCAGCGTCGCCGCCGGTGAAATAATGCAGCTTGGAGTCGAGCTTGCCTTTCTCGCGTTGCAGGGCGAACCAGTAGTAGTTGTTCACCAGTACGGTAGCGACTTCGCCGTTTTCCACAGCTTTGAGTGCGACCATGTTGTTGCTGTAGGTCTTGCCGAACGCGCGCAGGCCGGTCAGCCATTCTTCGGCGGCGTCACGACCGTGCAGCTTGATGATTGCTACGGCCTGTTCCTGGAAGGCGCCACTGGTCGGAACGAAGCCGACCTTGCCTTGCCATTGCGGCTCGGAGAATTCCATCACCGATTTCGGCAGGTCTTTTTCATCGATCAGTTTCGGGTTGAACGCGACCACGCGTACGCGGGCGGTAATGCCGATCCAGGTACCGTTGGCGGCGACGTATTTTTCCGGCAAAACCGCTAGGGTGGCGTCATCGGCCTTGGCCAGCAGACCCTGTTCGCCGAGGTTATTCAGCGGCGGCGACTCTTCGGTGTAGATCACATCGGCGGGCGAGCGGTCGCCTTCTTCGATGATCTGGCTGGCGAGCTGGTTGCTGCTGCCTTTGCGCACGTTGACGTGGATGCCGGTCTTGGCTTCAAAAGCCTTGGCAATCGCGTCGCCGACTTCCTTGTGCTGGCCGTTGTAGAGAGTCAGGGAAACCGCATCGGCAGCCTGGGTGAGGGGAGTGGCGAGTGCCAGGCCGAGGAGGGTGAAGGTCAGGCCTCGGCGCAGGGTATTTCGAAACGTCATTCGCAGGGTTCCTCACTGTCGCATTGCAAAAACTTGCAACAATGATAAACGATATTGTTTCTCAAGTGCGCCTTGTGGGGCGACTAGCGATCCTGTAGGGATGGCGAAATTCAGGAAGCCAGAAACGCAAAAACCCGCTTTCGCGGGTTTTTGTGAAATCCAAGGCCTGAACCTTGAATTTGAATTGGTGCCCAGAAGAAGACTCGAACTTCCACGACCGTAAGGTCACCAGCACCTGAAGCTGGCGTGTCTACCAATTTCACCATCTGGGCAATCATCGCAAGCGTTGCCGCTGTTGATGTGGCGCACTATACGGAGGCCTTTTTGATCTGTAAACCCCTGATTTGGTTTTAATAAATCAGTGTGAGCAAAAGCTTTCCCGCAAATGCAAAAAACCCGCTTTCGCGGGTTTTGTGTGAGTGTTGAAACTGATCTAGTCTCAAACTCGAAATTGGTGCCCAGGAGAAGACTCGAACTTCCACGACCGTAAGGTCACCAGCACCTGAAGCTGGCGTGTCTACCAATTTCACCACCTGGGCATCATCGAAAGCGCTTGTGCGTCGTCGATGGCGCGCACTATACGGAGCGCCTTTTTAACTGTAAACCCCTGCCGCAGAAAAAACTGAATTTTTTTACCAGCGGCGTTCAAAACGGTGTCCGAGCGTCGATACAAGGCCTTGCACAGCCTTATAGAAGCGGAAATTTCCCGTTTCCCGGCGCCTATGCCAAACTAACCCGCATATAGACAAGGTGAAAACTCTCTAATGGCCGATTGGCAGTCCCTCGATCCCGAGGCCGCTCGTGAAGCGGAAAAATACGAAAACCCTATTCCCAGCCGCGAACTGATCCTGGCGCACCTCGCCGATCGGGGTTCGCCTGCTGCCCGCGAGCAACTGGTCGAAGAGTTTGGTCTGACCACAGAAGACCAGATCGAGGCCCTGCGCCGCCGCTTGCGCGCCATGGAGCGCGACGCTCAACTGATCTACACCCGCCGTGGCACTTACGCGCCGGTCGACAAGCTCGACCTGATCCTCGGCCGCATCAGCGGTCACCGTGACGGTTTCGGCTTCTTGGTGCCGGACGACGGCAGCGACGACCTGTTCATGAGCCCGGCGCAAATGCGTCTGGTGTTCGACGGTGACCGTGCGCTGGCCCGGGTTTCCGGTCTCGACCGTCGTGGTCGCCGTGAAGGCGTGATCGTCGAGGTGGTGTCCCGCGCTCACGAAACCATCGTTGGTCGCTACTTCGAAGAAGGCGGCATCGGTTTCGTGGTTGCCGACAATCCGAAGATCCAGCAGGAAGTGCTGGTGACGCCGGGCCGCAACGCCAACGCGCAGATCGGTCAGTTCGTCGAAGTGAAAATCACCCACTGGCCAACGCCGCGCTTCCAGCCGCAAGGCGATGTGGTCGAAGTGGTCGGCAACTACATGGCGCCGGGCATGGAAATCGATGTTGCCCTGCGCACTTACGACATTCCGCACGTCTGGCCTGAAGCGGTTGTGAAAGAAGCTGCCAAGCTCAAGCCGGAAGTTGAAGAAAAAGACAAAGAAAAGCGCATCGACCTGCGTCATCTGCCGTTCGTCACCATTGACGGCGAAGATGCCCGCGACTTCGATGACGCGGTCTACTGCGAAGCCAAACCGGGCAAGCTGCGCCTGTTCTCCGGTGGCTGGAAGTTGTACGTGGCGATTGCCGACGTTTCCAGCTACGTGAAGATCGGCTCGGCGCTGGACAACGAAGCTCAGGTTCGCGGCAACTCGGTGTACTTCCCCGAGCGCGTGATTCCGATGCTGCCGGAGCAACTGTCCAACGGCCTGTGCTCGCTGAATCCTCAGGTTGATCGTCTGGCCATGGTTTGCGAGATGACCATCTCCAAGTCCGGCGAAATGACCGACTACTGCTTCTATGAGGCGGTGATCCATTCCCACGCCCGTCTGACCTACAACAAGGTCAGCGCGATGCTGGAAACGCCGAAGGCTACCGAAGCGCGCAAATTGCGTGGCGAGTACACCGACGTCGTGCCGCACCTCAAGCAGCTCTACGCGTTGTACAAGGTATTGCTGGCCGCCCGTCACGTACGTGGCGCGATCGATTTTGAAACCCAGGAAACCAGGATCATCTTCGGCTCCGAGCGCAAGATTGCCGAAATTCGTCCGACCGTGCGTAACGATGCGCACAAACTGATCGAGGAGTGCATGCTGGCCGCCAACGTGGCCACTGCCGAATTCCTCAAGAAGCACGAAATTCCTGCGCTGTATCGTGTTCACGCCGGTCCGCCGCCAGAGCGTCTGGAAAAACTGCGCGCGTTCCTCGGTGAGCTCGGCCTGTCCCTGCACAAAGGCAAGGACGGTCCGTCGCCGAAGGATTATCAGGCCCTGCTGGCGAGCATCAAGGATCGTCCGGATTTCCACCTGATCCAGACCGTCATGCTGCGTTCGTTGAGCCAAGCGGTGTACAGCGCTGAAAACGATGGCCACTTCGGCCTGAATTACGAAGCCTATACCCACTTCACCTCGCCGATCCGTCGCTACCCGGACCTACTGACGCACCGTGCGATCCGCAGTGTGATCCATTCGAAACAGGATACCCCGCACGTCCGTCGTGCCGGTGCGATGACCATTCCGAAAGCGCGCATCTATCCGTACGACGAAGCGGCGCTGGAGCAGCTCGGCGAGCAGTGCTCGATGAGTGAGCGCCGTGCCGACGAGGCGACCCGCGACGTGGTGAACTGGCTCAAGTGCGAGTTCATGAAGGATCGCGTGGGCGAGTCGTTCCCGGGCGTGATCACCGCAGTGACCGGTTTTGGTCTGTTCGTCGAGCTGACCGATATCTACGTCGAAGGCCTGGTGCATGTCACCGCGCTGCCGGGCGATTACTACCACTTCGATCCTGTGCACCACCGCTTGGCGGGCGAGCGCACCGGTCGCAGTTTCCGTCTTGGCGACACCGTTGAAGTACGCGTCATGCGCGTCGACCTAGACGAGCGCAAGATCGACTTCGAGATGGCCGAGAAAACCATCAGCGCGCCGATTGGTCGCAAAAAACGTGGCACCGAAACCGCTGCGCCTGCTGCCAAGGCTGCGGAAGAAAAGGCTCCAGCGAAAACCGCCAGCCGTCGTCCGGCCAAGGAAAAGGTCGCCGAAGCCTATCGCCCGAGCGACGCCGTGGCGAAAAACGCCGAGCTGCGCAAAAGCCGTGAATTGAAGAAGGCCTTGCTGGCCGATGCGAAAAACGGTGGTAAAGCGGCGTCCGGGGGAAAGACCGGACGGTCGGCGCCTGACAGGGCGACCGACGGCAAGCCAGCCAAGCCGAGCAAACACCGTAAGGGCCCGCCAAAAGCGGGTTCCGCTCCAGCCAAAAGTGGCGGGGCGCGTAAACCGAAGGCGAAGTCATGAGTCAGTTGGAAAAAATCTACGGCGTTCATGCGGTAGAAGCGTTGCTGCGTCACCACCCCAAACGCGTCAAGCAGATCTGGCTGGCGGAAAGCCGCAACGATCCGCGCGTGCAGACGCTGGTCGAGCTGGCCAATGAAAACCGTGTTCAGGTCGGCCAGGCGGAGCGTCGCGAAATGGACGCCTGGGTTGAAGGCGTGCACCAGGGCGTGGTCGCGGAAGTCAGCCCGAGTCAGGTCTGGGGCGAGGCCATGCTCGACGAGTTGCTTGATCGCACCGAAGGCGCGCCGCTGTTGCTGGTGCTCGACGGTGTGACCGATCCGCACAACCTCGGCGCCTGCCTGCGCTCGGCCGATGCGGCCGGTGCGCTGGCGGTGATCGTGCCGAAGGACAAGTCGGCCACGCTGACTCCGGTGGTGCGTAAAGTCGCCTGCGGCGCCGCGGAAGTGATTCCGCTGGTGGCCGTGACCAACCTGGCGCGCACTCTGGAAAAACTCCAGCAGCGCGGTTTGTGGGTAGTCGGCACCGCAGGTGAAGCCGAGGTCAGCATTTATAACCAGGACCTCACCGGCCCGACCATCCTGATCATGGGCGCCGAAGGCAAAGGCATGCGTCGCCTGACCCGCGAGCACTGCGACTATCTGGTGAACCTGCCGATGGCCGGCAGCGTCAGCAGCCTCAACGTATCGGTCGCCACCGGCGTGTGCCTGTTCGAAGCCCAGCGCCAGCGCGGTGCGAAGGCCAAGGCCAGCGCTTCGCGCAAGCTATAAGCTGCAAGCTGCAAGCCTCAAGTCAAAAGCGGTCCGCTTGCAGCTTGAGGCTTGTAGCTCATAGCTGCTGTTCAAATAATCACCAATTGCCTTGCGCCCCCGCAGTCCCTTCTCTACAATTGCGCCCCTTGCTGTGACGGCAGGCACGCATGTGCCCCGCGCCAGCAAGTCCATAAGTGTCATTCACTCCTTGTCTGACCGTTTTTGAGCGGCAGGCTACAACCCGTAAGGAGCATTCATGCGTCATTACGAAATCATCTTTCTGGTCCACCCGGATCAGAGCGAGCAAGTCGGCGGCATGGTTGAGCGTTACACCAAGCTGATCGAAGAAGACGGCGGCAAAATCCACCGTCTGGAAGACTGGGGCCGTCGTCAACTGGCCTACGCAATCAACAATGTTCACAAGGCTCACTACGTGATGCTGAACGTTGAGTGCACTGGCAAGGCCCTGGCCGAGCTGGAAGACAACTTCCGCTACAACGATGCAGTGATCCGTAACCTGGTCATCCGTCGCGACGAAGCCGTTACCGGCCAGTCCGAGATGCTCAAGGCTGAAGAAAACCGCAGTGAGCGCCGTGAGCGTCGCGACCGTCCTGAGCACGAAGGCGCCGAAGGCACCGACAGTGATGACAGCGACAACAGCGATAACGCTGACGAGTAATCCACGGACCTTATTAAGGAGCCTATCAAATGGCACGTTTCTTCCGTCGTCGTAAATTCTGCCGCTTCACCGCTGAAGACGTGAAAGAGATCGATTACAAAGATCTCAACACTCTGAAAGCCTACGTATCCGAGACCGGCAAAATCGTTCCAAGCCGCATCACCGGTACCAAAGCTCGTTATCAGCGTCAGCTGGCCACCGCTATCAAGCGCGCCCGCTTCCTGGCCCTGCTGGCCTACACCGACAGCCACGGCCGCTGAGACCGGGCAGTCGACAAGTAGCAAAGGATTGAATGCATGCGCGCCTTAGCTGAGTTCATCATGCGAGGCCGAATGCAGGCCACTCTCGTGGTGGCCGGATGTGCAACATTGCCGTTGTTGTATTGGTTGGGTGCTGCCGCCGGGAGCCTTGTGCTGCTGCGGCGCGGATTGACGGACGCCCTTGGCGTTCTGTCACTGGGACTGCTGCCGGCATTGATCTGGTGGCTGTATGCCGACGACCCACGGGCACTTCTGGTGCTGCTGGGGTCTTCGGGGCTTGCGTTGGTTTTGCGCGCAAGCGAATCCTGGGTCCGCACGCTGCTGGTCAGCGTAGTGATCGGAGTGGTGTTTTCAGTGGTGCTCGGGGTCGCGTTTGCGGCCCAGATCGAGATGCTTGCACAGGCCCTTATAAAGGTCATGCCGGCACTTCTCGGTGAGACCTACAAGCAATTGTCGGTCGATGAGCAAGCGCGTTTCGCGTCCCTGATTGCACCAGTCCTGACCGGACTGATTGCGGCCTTGTTGCAGATCGTCAGCGTGCTGAGCCTGATTGTCGGGCGGCATTGGCAGGCGTTGTTGTACAACCCGGGTGGTTTCGGTCGCGAGTTTCGCGCCATCCGCATCCCGCTGGGGCCGGCGATGTTACTGCTGGCGTTGATGCTTCTGGGCCCGAATCTCGGTGCACAGATGGCCATGTTGACGCCGTTGTGCAGTGTACCGCTGGTGTTCGCCGGGCTGGCCCTGATTCACGGGCTGGTCGGGCAGAAGCGACTGGCCGGTTTCTGGCTGGTGGGGTTGTACGTCACGCTGCTGTTGTTCATGCAGCTGATCTATCCGTTGCTCGTGGTTCTGGCCATTGTCGACAGCCTGATTGATTTTCGCGGTCGTCACGTGTCGAAAGACACCGACAGCGCGAACGGTGAAGGTTAAAAGTTAGAGGATTTTCACATGCAACTGATCCTTCTGGAAAAAATCGCCAACCTGGGCAACCTGGGCGACAAAGTAAACGTTAAGGCCGGTTACGGCCGTAACTACCTGCTGCCTTTCGGCAAGGCTACCGCTGCGACCGCTGCCAACCTGGCTGCGTTCGAAGAGCGTCGCGCCGAGCTGGAAAAAGCCGCCGCAGACCGTAAGGCATCGGCTGAAAGCCGTGCTGCCCAACTGGCCGAGCTGGAAGTGACCATCACTGCCACCGCTGGCGACGAAGGCAAGCTGTTCGGTTCGATCGGTACTCACGACATCGCTGACGCACTGACCGCCTCCGGCGTTGAAGTGCAGAAGAGCGAAGTTCGTCTGCCGAACGGCACCATCCGCAACGTGGGTGAATTCGACGTGGCCGTGCACCTGCACGCCGAAGTTGAAGCCACCGTACGCGTTGTCGTGGTAGCAGCTTAAGCAACACGGATCGGCTGGCGGCTTGTCCGTCAGGCGGTTAACATCGGGCACGATCCTGTTTACAGGTCGTGCCCTTTGTCTTTCTGAATTCCCTGCTTTTCACTAATACTCAAGTGGCCATGAACGATATCTCCGCTCCCGAGCAATACGATCTGCAAACCGCTGCCCTGAAGGTGCCGCCGCATTCCATCGAGGCCGAACAGGCCGTACTCGGTGGTCTGATGCTGGACAACAACGCCTGGGAACGCGTGCTCGATCAAGTCTCCGATGGCGATTTCTATCGACATGACCACCGTCTGATTTTCCGCGCGATCGCCAAACTGGCCGATCAGAACTCGCCGATCGACGTCGTGACCCTTGCCGAACAACTGGATAAGGAAGGTCAGACGTCGCAAGTCGGCGGCCTCGGCTATCTTGGCGAACTGGCGAAAAACACCCCGTCCGTCGCCAACATCAAGGCCTATGCGCAGATCGTCCGCCAGCGTGCGACGTTGCGCCAATTGATCGGCATCAGCACCGAGATTGCCGACAGCGCCTTCAACCCGGAAGGTCGCACCGCTGAAGAAATCCTCGACGAAGCCGAACGGCAGATCTTCCAGATCGCCGAAGCGCGGCCCAAGACCGGCGGCCCGGTCGGCGTCAATGAGCTGCTGACCAAGGCCATCGACCGCATCGACACGTTGTTCAACACCGCCGACGCGATCACCGGTCTGTCTACGGGTTACACCGACCTCGATGAGAAGACCAGCGGCTTGCAGCCGTCCGACCTGATCATTGTTGCCGGCCGTCCGTCGATGGGTAAAACCACCTTCGCGATGAACCTAGTGGAAAACGCCGTGTTGCGCAGCGAGAAGGCTGTCCTGGTTTACTCCCTCGAGATGCCAGGCGAATCGCTGATCATGCGTATGCTGTCTTCGCTCGGCCGAATCGATCAGACCAAAGTGCGTTCCGGCCAACTCGAAGACGACGACTGGCCGCGCCTGACGTCGGCGGTCAATCTGCTCAACGACCGCAAACTGTTCATCGATGACACCGCCGGCATCAGCCCGTCGGAAATGCGCGCGCGCACTCGTCGTTTAGTACGTGAGCACGGCGATGTCGGCCTGATCATGATCGACTACCTGCAACTGATGCAGATTCCCGGGTCCAGCGGTGACAACCGCACCAACGAGATTTCCGAGATCTCGCGATCCCTGAAAGCCCTGGCCAAGGAATTCAACTGTCCGGTAGTGGCGCTGTCGCAGCTCAACCGTTCCCTCGAACAGCGCCCGAACAAACGCCCGGTGAACTCCGACTTGCGGGAATCCGGAGCGATCGAGCAGGACGCCGACGTAATCATGTTCGTTTACCGCGACGAGGTGTATCACCCGGAAACCGAGCACAAGGGCATCGCCGAAATCATCATCGGCAAGCAGCGTAACGGCCCGATCGGTTTCATTCGGCTGGCGTTCATCGGTAAATACACGCGCTTCGAAAACCTCGCACCGGGCAGTTACAACTTCGACGACGACGAATGACAGCAGGCCGGATCATCCGGCTGCTGTCGTGGCCTGCTTCAATCGGCCGAAACTGCCGTCTCGCTGCTGGCAGGCTTTTCAACTGCCTCACCGGGGCGAATTTCCTCGCGCGTCAGTGACTGGATCAGCGTCGCTTCGCTAATGGCCAACTGTGCAGTGACGTCATTGGTTTGCGCGTCGTATTCGGCCTGGGTCAGTACTTTTTTCGCGAATTGCTCGTCCAGTGCCGCCTGTTTCTGCTGATAAGGCTGACGTGCGGCGTCGAACCGGGACGGATATTTGTGCGTGATGAAGTCCTGCCAGAATTCCATCGACACCAGAGCCTGAAACTCTTCGGGAGAGCCGTTCAAGGCGATGACTTTACGGTAGGCGACTTCCAGCATGGGCGGTGTGACGCCGGCCATGCCGATAAAGGACAGCGTCTGCGGCTGAAACGGCAACTGCAGCCGATCCTTGAGGCCAAAGCGGTAGGCCATGGTCATTTCATGCGGGTCGCTCAGGCGCAGGCGCTGGGTATTGCGCTCACGCGCTGGAGCCTGTGGATCGTTGGCGATTGTCCTGCTCGCAGCGATATCTGCTGCGGCCAGTTCATCGACCTGCCTTAGCCTGAACAGACTTCTGGACAGGTCCACCAGGCGAGTGCCATCCCCGTCTTGCCTTGCCTGCACTCTGGCCGTATGCGTCATGGTCAGCACTTGCAGGTCAGTAAACGTGGCGGCGGCAAGGTCAGTGCAGCCGGCTTCGCAGGCGCGATCGAAAACATCTCTGCGCAGAGCGCGTGATTGCACGTTGTTCTCGCTGATGGCATCGACCACGTCCCAGACCTGCCGACGGAAATCGGCGTGGTGGCCGAGTCTGGAAATGATGTTGAAAAAGCCATCCGAGCCGTCCTGTGCTTTCAGTCTGTCCAGCTGCGCGGTGCGTTTCGTCGCCTCGGTTGCCGTCATACCGATGGTCAACTGCGGATAGGCCGACGCAGCGTTCATTAGCGCCGGCTGCGGGCGGGCTGCCGGGACAGAAGTGGTCAGCAGGTTCAGAGGATTGTAAAGCGATGTTGCGGAGTGGCGCAGCCGCTCACTGTAGCCGGCCAGGCGTTCTCGAGTGTATTCGTTCAGGGGGTTATCGCTTATCTGAGTGCCGCTGTTGACCTGAATCGAATGCCTCAGGCGATCCGCTGCCGGTGCGACGACAAAGCTGGGCAGGTTCGTGATCCGGTTGTTGTTCAGAAGTATCCTGCCCAACAGGGGCTGATCGAACAGTCCGGCTGGCCAGCTTCCGATGCCGGTGTTTGACATGTCGACTTCGCGGATATCAGTGATCGCGCTGAAATCCGGGCTCACGTTCAAGTGCGGGTTATCGTGTATCCACAAGGCCCTCAAGGTCGTTCTTCCGGCCAGTATCTGCGCGGTCTCGGCGGTCAGTTCGAGTTGATTCCCCTGCAGGAACAGACGGGTCATCCCGTGCATTTCGCCGATGGCCGGCGGGAGATCCCTGAGACGATTGTTGGCCATGTTCAGCCAGCGCAAATGGCGGAAGCGGGTCAGAAAACCTTCCGGGGATTCGGTGAGATTCATGTTGTTGAGTTTGAGCGAGCCGACATGGCTGAAATCGGTGTTCAGATCCGGCAGGGTCGGCAACGTGAGGCCGCTCAAATCCAGTTCCAGACCTATCGGCGTGCCGTCGAAGGCGTGTTTCTGCGGCGTTTCACGTCGCCAGCAACTGATGATCCGATCCCGTGCCTCGATGCGCTCATTGCGGGTTTGGGTGTTGATCTGCAACTGATTGACGCGGATATAGCGCAGAGGATTGCTGCCTCCTGAAAAAACCCAGTTATCCAGCTGGTTTTTCAACACGGCGAAATCCTGCTCGAGCTCCAACAGCCTGGTCGCGACAGTGGCCTTGTCATGGTTCCAGATAAACTCCCGGCATTCCTTGATGCTTTTGCTCGGAAACAGTTTTCGGTAGCGCTGCGCGCGCGAGTTCTCACTGTCGAATACAGCGGGGTGGGCCGGAGTCATCAACTGCGGATGCAGTTCGTTGAGTTTTCGCCAGTAGCGATCGAACTTCCTCCAGTAAGGCGAAGGGAAGTCATTGCCTTCAAGCAGCGTGTGGTTGTTGATCCGCGCGACCACAGCCAATTGATCGGCTGGCGGGTTGATGTGTGCGTCGGGGACTTCGCGCAGTTTATTGTTGCTGAGGTCGAGGCCGGTCAAGGTGATCTTGTCAGCCAGGCCGGTGGGCCACTCGCTGATGCCGGTGTTCTTCAGGCCCAGTGTCTGCAGCCCGGACATCGCACTGAAATCGGGCAGCATCTGGAGTGGGTTGTTCGACAGGTCGATGCTGACCAACTGGTGCAATGCACTCAATGCACCAGCGCTGTTCTCATCGAGTTTTATCTGGTTTGAGGTCAGATTCAGGTGGGTGAGCCGGCTCATCGCGCTGATGTCTGCGGGCAATTTTTCCAGACCGCAATGGCTGATCGTCAAATTCTCCAGATTCGGCAACCGCGACAGGAACGTGTCGGCAGTGTCGGACCAGACTACGCTATCAAGAGTGAGCAACGTCAACCGACTGAAGTCGGCAGTCAGTGGTGGTAGCTGTCCTTTCAGTGGTGGCAGCGCAAGGTGCGGCGATTGCTGGAGCCAGCAGTCCTTGATGATCCGGGCAATGTGTTCTGCCCGAGCCTTTTCCCGGCCGGCCACGCTGGATGTTCCCGGCTGGCTGTCGGCGACGTAGGCCAGCAGTTGCGCATCGAGCGCCTTGAACTCTGCGAAACGCTGGCTGATCGTGGCTTCTGCACTGTCCCCCAGGCCAATCAGGTATTCCCGGGCGGTTTGTGGCGTTTTGTCCGGATACATCTGCAGCAGCATGGCGACTTCAGGGATGTCGCCATCAATCCGGAATGCACCTGTGCGTGCGCTGGTGATCAGTGCCGGATATTCCGCCGTAACCCGCTGCCAGTAGACTTCCAGCCGCCGCCAATAGCCGCTGGCAAAGGGGTTGCCTTCGATCAGGGTGATGCGGTTGATGTTGGCTATGGCGAGCAATTGATCACTCGCCGGGCTGATGACTGTCTGCGGAATTTCACGCAATCGGTTATTGCGCAGATCGAGCGACTCCATCGCCAATTGATGCTGCAATCCGGTTGGCCAGTCATCCAGTTGTGCATTGCGCAGACCCACGGACTTGAGCTCAGGCATGCCGCTGAAATCCGGGGCCTTGCCCAGCGGGTTGTCCGACAGGTCGAGTTTTTCCAGTTGGCTGAGCGAAGCCAGCTCGCTGGCGGTCTGGTCGCTCAGTTCAATGTGGTTCGCTCGCAGGTCCAACTCCTTGAGGGCTGGCATTTGCGCAAGGTTCGCCGGCGGCCTGGCGAGCGCCGAGGCATTGATTTTCAGACGCTCCAGGGCAGTGAACCCCTTGAGGAAGTTTTCGCCCCCCTCCGACCAGGCGACCGCCTGCAAGTGCAGCGTGCGGACATGGCTGAAATCTGCGGACAGCGGAACAATGCCTGCGTCGCCAAGATCCAGTTGCAACGTTGTACCTGTCTGACGTTTCCAGCAGCGCTTGATCTCTTGCGCGGCGCGCTCCACCGAGGGATGGGCCGCCCCGCCGGCCAGCTCACTGGTTTTCAACCAGGTCGCCAGCTCCAGCTTCAGGGTCTTGTATTCATTCTCGAGGCGCGTCAAAAAGCTTGGTACATCGTCACCCTGGGTGCGCAGCAGCGTGCGGATTTGCTCGCTGTCCAGAGATGGATAGAGTTTTCGCAGTCGCGACTGGGGCGTTCGCAGTCGGTTGACCGCAGCATTGAGCCGCTCGCGCAGCCCCGGTGAAGCAGGTTGGTCGGCACTGCCGCGCTGCATCCCGCCGGCCCCGCCGACCACGATGCCCTGCCAGCCCTGATCGGCATCGAATACGACAGGCTCTGATCTGCCCGGGCGCGTAGCGCTGTAGATGTTATCGACGTCAGCGGCGACAGGATCTTCAGGGCGGACGATGCGCATCACCTCGGTCAGAGGCGTCGAAGCATCGTGATCGTGCAGGACCTGATAGCTGTGATTGTCGATCACTGCGTAGAGTTTGCCGTCATGGCGGTACAGCCCATCGCTGTCGCGTGAGCTATGACTGAAGTCGAACGGCGTGCGAAACGCTTGCAGGCGTGTCACCGATAAAGCGAAGGTGCTCGGCGGCGAGAACTCCAGCGCATGCCACCTGCCACTCTCCGGATCGTGCAGCATCAGCGGTCCGGAGGGCTTCGATTCGCTCGCCAGCCCGGCGCGCCAGAGGCCGCTCGGCGAATCCTTGCTCACCTGCACGAAACCGCCGTCGGCCATTTCCACGTAGTGACGACCCTTGAATGTCCTCAGGCCTTCGGCGTCGGCGTCAGGCAAGCCGGTTGCGACAGCGAGGCGGTAATGCTCGACGGGGTGGCCTGTGTTGACCACGGTTTGCAGCGCTGATGCAGCCGCATGCACTGTGACATTCGGCGCCGGGATGATTGCATCAGGATCGTTGCTGTCCATGCGCCGGTTAGCGCGGATTGGCGGGCTGCTCAACGCGGTTGGGTCAAGACTGGGGCGCGGCGTGAGGAGGGGACGCTGCGGGATGGCATCGGCGGATGTATCCGGTCGAAGATGAAAATTACCGGGGGGACTAACTGGGTGCGGCGTTTTGCTGCGCATGTCTTACGTTCCTTGTAGTGATTGAGCGGTCGCGTCCGCAACGGACGCTGCCGGCCGGTTCGGCGTCATGCCTGATGATGTGTCTCGGGATGGAAAGAGGTGGCGGCGAGGTCGAAAATTTTCTGCGCTGCGTGGCCATCGAGGGCGGCGCGCCAGATAGGTTTGTGTGGCCGCTGCGCCAGTTCTTCCCGGCGCTGCGAACGCACACCCATGCGGCTTTGCTCAAGGGTTTTCAGGTGCCCGCCGGAAACATTGAAGTTGAGATCGGGCGTATCCGGTTTCGCGTAATGAAAGTGCGCGTGCCAGAGGGGGTCGTAGGTGTGCGCATCCGTCAGTAGATAGACGTCGATAAAGTCTCGATTCTGCCCCTTGCCGCGTTTTAACCGGGTCTCGATTTTCTGCGCACGCACTTCGCCCTTGTCGATCAGATACAACAATCGGTCGGGGCTCAGAAAATGTTTGTCCTTGTAGATCCGGACACGAATGTTTTCGCCCTCGCTGCGCAGGCGTTCACTGGTGTCCTGCAGGCGTTGGATCAGCGCATCTGTTTCGCCATCGGTGGGCTCCTGTCGCCGAAGCTGGAGTGCGATCTCATCCATTGCCCCGGCCTTGCGCTCAAGCATCTCGACAATGTTGTCCGGATGGTTTTTGCGCGACTCTTCGCGCCGGGCTTCGCGCACATGTGCGTCGGTTTGCTCAAGGTGCTGATTGGCTCTGAGAGTCAGGTCGGGCAGGGTTGTGTCCTGCGTTGCGCGGACGGGGTGCCACTCACCAGCTCTTTGTTCATAGGTCTGCACTGGCTGTTGCGGGTCGTGCAGACTGCGTACATCGATGACTTCTTCGTTGTGCGCGGTACGTCGGGACTCGCCGACATGGATCTTGTAAATACCGTGTTTCTTTGCCTTGAAAATGCGCTTGGGTGGCGGTTGGAAACCGGATCTGTCCTGCTCCGGAACATACTCGAAATCAATGGCCTGATCGTTGATCGGCAGCGCCGGGAGATCAGGCTGGCGTTGATATTGGAACAGGCGATGAGTCAGCGTCTCTTCGAATATTTTCAGCTCGGCGGTGATAGCCGTGCGTGACGTTGCGTGCTGCTCATCGGGTGTCAGATCAAGGCGCTCGTACCAGTAGCGAAGGGCTGTGCATTCCTGGAGCAGATCACGCAATATCGCAGGGTGCGAAGTCTCCGGAATTTTACCCAGCGCTCCATACACGAAAGTTACCTGACCAAATCTGGTCGCCAGTTCGGAGGCCTGAGGGTAGTTTCCGTCTGATTGATGGTCGTCCAGCATCAGGCTTTTGGCCAATACCCACGAAGCCACGACGTCGTGAGTGTCCATTGGTGTCAGAGCGTATGCACTGAATTCGTCCGGCGCGACCCGCCATGTGTTCACCAGATTGTCGGCAATGTGCTGGCGCTCTCGCATATGGCCGAGAATTTTCCCCAGGACGTTGACTGTTCGTGGGAGCCTGTCGATGTCGATCAATGGCCCTCCCAGCGCATGGCGGGTCAAGCCGCATTCGACCAATTGATCGTAGAAGCTCATTTGGATCTTGTGCATCGCAATCATTTTTTTGTCGTAGTCTTCCTTCTTTATGAAGTGCCGGACCGCGGGTTTTTGCTGCTTATGGAATTTTATTGCTTTTGCAAGGGACCTCAGCGCCTGGTGGCTGTGTAATTCACGATCAAGCAGCGCCATCGTTTCGCGCTTGACCGCGTCTGAACGCTCGCCCCCCGCTTCCCTGATGCTGCGCCACACCTCCTTCAGGTGTTCACTTTTAGCGGTGTCCTGCTCGATTCGCTTGTTGAAGTGGCCAAGTCTGATTCCGACTTCCACCCGCTGCCATAGCTCCGAGGGCGCCACTCCTGCCCCTCTCTGCATCCCGGCTGCCCCCGTTACACTGGTCCCTCGCCAGCCGTAGCGAGCGTCGAAAATGATCGGTTCCGACCTGCCTGGACGGGATGCGACGTAAACATTCGTGGCATCGGTGGCGATGGGATCGTCGGGGCGAACGATGCGCATGACCGCCCTCTGCGGCGCTGATGCATCAAGATCATGCAGGACCTGATAGGCCTGATTCTCGATCTGCACATAGAGTTTGCCGTTGAAGCGCAACAGGCCATCGCCGCCCGGCTCGGTCGTGCTGAAATCCAGATCGGTGCGAAACGCTTCCAGCCGGCTCGGGGATAGCGGGTAGGTCGATGGCGCCCAGGTATTGACGGGTTGCCAGAGACGGCTCTCGGCATCGAACTGCAATAGCGGACCGGACGGGTGCAATTCGCTGGGCAATTTCGCCCGGTAAAGACCGCTGGCGGGGTCCAGACCGACCTGCACGGTGCCACCCTCAGGCACTTGGACATACTGACGTCCCTTAAGCGTCGAAATGCCTTCGGCATTGGCTGACGGCAACACGACCAGCGAAGTGATCCAGTAATCTCCCAAGGGCCGCTCATGCACAACTGCAGCCGATTCGGCGGCCGCTGTCGTGCTGACCATTGCCCGCACAGGCACGGAGGTAATGCGGTTGAGCCCGTGATCGATCGATGTCGATACCGTTGTCGGAGTCGGGCGTGTGGGAATTCTGTGCCCCGGTCCGCCATCGAAAAGCGCCGTGAAACCAGGCCGGGTGATCGAATAATCGGGTCGCGGGTTATGAACCGAGACGGTCGTGATGCCTCTGGTTGGCGGTTTGGGTGCCATTGCCTGTCTTCCTTTGCGTTTAATGCCCCGCTGCTCTTGGGAGTGCGACGGGCGGGCGGCTTCCTTGCCGTTTCGTGCGTCGTGCGTTCAACAAAAACGCGTAATGTGTGGCGGGTTGGCGGCGCGAGAGCAGCGCACAGAGAAACCGACCACTGTCGTCGGAATTGGTCAAAATTTGTGCTATATTCCGCGCCCGCGATTTTTCACTTCAACACCGGTCGTCGACATGCAAGCAGCCAAGCCGTTATTTGACTATCCAAAATATTGGGCCGAATGTTTCGGGCCAGCGCCATTCCTGCCGATGAGCAGGGAGGAGATGGATCAGCTTGGCTGGGATTCGTGCGACATCATCATTGTTACCGGTGATGCCTACGTCGATCATCCGTCGTTCGGCATGGCGATCATCGGCCGGCTGCTGGAGTCGCAAGGCTTCCGCGTCGGGATCATCGCGCAGCCGAACTGGCAGTCCAAAGACGACTTCATGAAGCTCGGCGAGCCGAACCTGTTCTTCGGCGTCGCGGCGGGCAACATGGACTCGATGATCAACCGCTACACCGCGGACAAGAAAATCCGTTCCGATGACGCGTACACGCCCGGCGGCATGGCCGGCAAGCGTCCGGATCGCGCCAGCCTGGTTTACAGCCAGCGCTGCAAGGAAGCCTACAAGCACGTGCCGATCGTGCTCGGCGGCATCGAAGCTTCGCTGCGCCGCATCGCCCACTACGACTATTGGCAGGATCGCGTGCGCAACTCGATCCTGATCGACGCCAGCGCCGACATTCTGCTGTACGGCAACGCCGAGCGCGCGATTGTCGAAGTTGCCCAGCGCCTGTCGTGGGGCCACAAGATCGAAGACATCACCGATGTGCGCGGCACCGCGTTCATCCGTCGCGATACGCCACAGGGCTGGTACGAAGTCGACTCCACGCGCATCGACCGTCCGGGCAAGGTCGACAAAATCATCAACCCGTACGTGAATACCCAGGACACCCAGGCCTGCGCCATCGAGCAGGAAAAAGGCCCGGTCGAAGATCCGCAGGAAGCCAAGGTCGTGCAGATTCTGGCCAGCCCGCGCATGACCCGCGACAAGACCGTGATCCGCCTGCCGTCGATGGAGAAGGTGCGAAACGACCCGGTTTTGTACGCCCACGCCAACCGCGTGTTGCACCTGGAAACCAACCCGGGCAACGCCCGTGCGCTGGTGCAGAAGCATGGCGAGCTCGATGTCTGGTTCAACCCGCCGCCGATTCCGATGACCACTGAAGAAATGGACTACGTGTTCGGCATGCCTTACGCCCGTGTGCCGCACCCGGCGTACGGCAAGGAGAAGATCCCGGCGTACGACATGATCCGTTTCTCGGTGAACATCATGCGTGGCTGCTTTGGTGGCTGCACCTTCTGCTCGATCACCGAGCACGAAGGCCGCATCATCCAGAACCGTTCCGAAGAGTCGATCATTCGCGAAATCGAAGAGATCCGCGACAAGGTGCCGGGTTTCACCGGGGTCATTTCCGACCTCGGCGGCCCGACTGCGAACATGTACCGCATCGCCTGCAAGAGCCCGGAAATCGAATCCGCCTGCCGCAAGCCATCGTGCGTGTTCCCCGGTATCTGCCCGAACCTCAACACCGACCACTCTTCGCTGATTCAGCTGTATCGCAGCGCCCGTGCCCTGCCGGGTGTGAAGAAGATTCTGATCGCCTCCGGTTTGCGTTACGACCTCGCCGTCGAGTCGCCGGAGTACGTCAAGGAGCTGGTGACCCACCACGTCGGCGGTTACCTGAAGATCGCCCCGGAACACACCGAGGAAGGTCCGCTCAACCAGATGATGAAACCGGGCATCGGCAGCTATGACAAGTTCAAGCGCATGTTCGAGAAGTACACCAAGGAAGCGGGCAAGGAGCAGTACCTGATTCCGTACTTCATCGCCGCCCACCCGGGCACTACCGACGAAGACATGATGAACCTCGCTCTGTGGCTCAAGGGCAATGGCTTCCGCGCCGACCAGGTGCAGGCGTTCTATCCGTCGCCGATGGCCACCGCTACGGCGATGTACCACTCCGGCAAGAACCCGCTGCGCAAGGTCACCTACAAGAGCGACGGCGTGACCATCGTCAAGAGCGAAGATCAGCGTCGTCTGCACAAGGCGTTCTTGCGTTATCACGACCCGAAAGGCTGGCCGATGCTGCGTGAAGCGCTGATCCGCATGGGCCGCGCCGATCTGATCGGCCCGGGCAAGGATCAACTGATACCGGCGCATCAGCCGGCCACCGACAGCTACCAGAGCGCCCGTCGCAAGAACTCGACGCCGGCCGGCAGCCACAAGGTCGCCAAAGAGAAGACCACCAAGATTCTCACCCAGCACACCGGTCTGCCGCCGCGTGCCAGTGATGGCGGTAATCCGTGGGACAAGCGTGAACAGGCCAAGGCTGCGGCATTCGCCCGCAACCAGCAGGCGGCCAAGGAGCGCAAGGATGCGGCGAAAGGCAAAGGGCCGAAGCCGACACGCAAGCCGGTCGTGCCGCGCTAAACACTGCTTGAGCTGAACAGAACGCCAACCTTCGGGTTGGCGTTCTGCTGATCGTTCCCACGCTCCGCGCGGGAATGCCTCTCGGGACGTTCCGCGTTCCAGCCGTTACTCGCAGTATTGTCGAACATGGTTGTGACGCGGAGCGTCACGGGCTGCATTCCCACGCAGAGCGTGGGAACGATCAAGTTGTTGCCGCTGGCCTCTTCGCGAGCAGGCTCGCTCCCACAGGGGAACGCATTGCACATGTGGGAGCGAGCCTGCTCGCGAAAGCGTCCGATCAAACACCGCAAGAATCAGCGTTCGCAACATTTGCGTGCAACTGAGTCCAAGCATTTCCTCGCATCGCCCGGTTTTGGTGCTGTACTGCCTTGAGCATTTCGCGAAAGCGCGCAAGCCTGTGCATGGCATAAGTCTTGCGCGCTTTCCCATACGCCCAAGGCTCGCAGGAGGCACGCCGTGTCGATTCATGTCGCATTGCATCACGTCACGCATTATCGCTACGACCGCGCTGTCGAACTCGGCCCGCAGATCGTCCGCCTGCGCCCGGCGCCCCACAGCCGCACGCGAATTCTTTCCTATGCGCTGAAAGTCTCGCCCGAGCAGCATTTCATCAACTGGCAGCAAGACCCCCAGGGCAATTACCTGGCACGCCTGGTGTTCCCGGAAAAAACCGCAGAGCTGCGCATCGAAGTCGATCTGGTCGCGGAAATGGCGGTGTTCAATCCGTTCGATTTCTTCCTCGAACCGTACGCCGAGCGAATCCCGTTCAGCTACGCCGCCGACGAGCGCAAGGAGCTGGCGCCGTACCTCGAAACCCTGCCGCTGACGCCAACGTTCAAGGCTTACCTGGACAGCATCGACCGCACGCCACTGCCGGCGGTGGATTTTCTGGTGGCGCTCAATCAGCGCCTCAGCGAAGACATCGGCTACCTGATCCGCATGGAGCCCGGCGTGCAGACTCCGGAGCACACACTTCAACACGCCTCCGGTTCCTGCCGTGATTCGGCATGGTTGCTGGTGCAGTTGTTGCGCAATCTCGGTCTGGCGGCGCGGTTTGTTTCCGGCTACCTGATTCAACTGACCGCCGACGTGAAAAGCCTCGACGGCCCGTCGGGCACCGAAGTCGATTTCACCGACCTGCATGCCTGGTGCGAGGTGTATCTGCCGGGGGCCGGCTGGATCGGCCTCGATGCCACGTCCGGGTTGTTCGCCGGGGAAGGGCATATTCCGTTGGCGTGCAGTCCCGATCCGTCCTCGGCGGCGCCGATCAGTGGTCTGGTCGAACCTTGCGAGACACAGTTCAGCCACGAAATGTCGGTCGAGCGAATCTGGGAAGCGCCACGTGTCACCAAGCCCTACACCGATGAACAGTGGCGGGCGATCCAGGCACTGGGCCGGCAGATCGATACCGATCTGCTTGAAGGCGATGTGCGCCTGACCATGGGCGGCGAACCGACCTTCGTCTCCATTGACGACCCGGACGGCGCCGAATGGAACACTGCCGCGCTGGGGCCGGACAAGCGTCGGCTGTCCGCCGAACTGTTCCAACGCATGCGCAAGCAATATGCACCGCAGGGGCTGGTGCATTTCGGTCAGGGCAAGTGGTATCCCGGCGAGCAATTGCCGCGCTGGTCGCTCAATTGTTACTGGCGCCGCGACGGTCAGCCGATCTGGCACAACGACGCATTGATCGCCGACGAACAGCAGGACTACGGCGCCGACGGCGAACTGGCCGGACGCTTTCTCGCCAGCGTCGCCGAGCGCCTGAAGTTGCCTGCACGCTTTGTCTTCCCGGCTTACGAGGATCATCTCTATTACCTCTGGCGCGAGGGTGCGTTGCCCGGCAACGTCAGCGCCGAGGATTCGCGTCTGGAAGAGCCATTGGAGCGTGCGCGGTTGCGCAAGGTCTTCAGTCAGGGCCTGAACAAGGTGATCGGCCAGGTGCTGCCGCTGGCGCGCACGGCCAAGGGCGATCAATGGCAGAGCGGGCGCTGGTATCTGCGTGACGAGCACTGTCGCTTGGTGCCGGGGGATTCGCCGCTGGGTTACCGCTTGCCGCTGGCCTCGCAGCCGTGGGTGAAAGCGGCGGAATATCCGTTCATCCATCCCAACGATCCGAATCAGGACTTCGCTGAACTGCCGGATCTGGCACAGCTCGGTGTTCACGGCGAACCGGCTGCGATGGATGAGCGGGTGCCGAAAATCGACGAGTCCGCTGACTGGCTGACCCGTACCGCATTCTGCGCCGAGGCCCGCGAAGGGCGGCTGTATCTGTTCATGCCGCCGCTGGAGCGGGTCGAGGATTATCTGGAGCTGGTCTCGGCCATTGAGGCCACCGCCGAAGAATTGCATTGCCCGGTGTTGCTGGAAGGCTATGAACCGCCGAGTGATCCGCGCCTGAGCAATTTCCGTGTCACTCCGGACCCGGGCGTGATCGAGGTCAACGTGCAGCCATCGGCGAGCTGGGACGAGTTGGTCGAGCGCACCGAGTTTCTCTACGAACAGGCACGGCAAACCCGGCTGACCACCGAGAAGTTCATGATCGACGGACGCCACACCGGCACCGGCGGCGGCAACCATTTCGTCCTTGGCGGCGCGACACCGGCGGACTCACCGTTTCTGCGGCGGCCGGATCTGCTGCGCAGTCTGATCAGCTATTGGCACAACCATCCTTCGCTGTCGTACCTGTTTTCCGGCCTCTTCATCGGCCCGACGTCCCAGGCGCCACGGGTTGATGAGGCGCGCAATGACGCCTTGTACGAACTGGAAATCGCCTTTGCGCAGATGCCGGAACCGGGCGAGGAATGTGCACCGTGGCTGGTCGATCGACTGTTGCGCAATCTGCTGATCGACGTCACCGGCAATACCCATCGCGCCGAATTCTGCATCGACAAACTGTATTCACCGGACGGCGCCACCGGGCGTCTTGGCTTGCTGGAACTGCGCGCTTTTGAAATGCCGCCCCATGCGCGCATGAGTCTGGCTCAGCAGTTGCTGCTACGGGCACTGGTCGCGCGGTTCTGGCGCGAGCCTTATGCGCCGGCGAAACTGGCGCGCTGGGGCACCGAGCTGCACGATCGCTTCCTGCTGCCGCACTTTATCGAAGAGGATTTCGCCGACGTCATCGTCGAGCTCAACAACGCCGGCTATCCGTTGCGTGCGGAGTGGTTCGCGGCGCATCTGGAGTTTCGTTTTCCCAAGGTCGGCGACTACGCCGTCAATGGCATCGAGCTGGAGCTGCGTCAGGCGCTCGAACCCTGGCACGTGCTGGGCGAGGAGGGCTCGGCGGGCGGCACGGTGCGCTACGTCGATTCATCGCTGGAGCGCTTGCAGGTCAAACTCAACGGCTTGCCGCCACAACGTTATCTGCTGACTTGCAATGGCGTCGCGGTGCCGTTGCACCCGACCGGGCGGGTGGGTGAGTTTGTCGCCGGGGTGCGCTTTCGGGCGTGGCAACCAGCCAACTGCCTGCATCCGACCATACCGGTGCACGCGCCGTTGGTGTTCGACCTGCTCGATACCTGGATGGGGCGTTCGCTGGGTGGTTGCCAGTACCACGTCGCCCATCCCGGTGGGCGCAATTACGAGACCTTGCCGGTCAATGCCAATGAAGCGGAGAGCCGGCGCATGGCGCGGTTTTTCCGCCTGGGACACACGCCGGGGAAACTTCCCGTACCCAAGGTAGAAATCAATGACGAGCTACCGATGACCATCGACCTGCGCCGTTACTAGAGCCTACGCAACACGCGGATTTTTCGTATATCCGCGTGTCATGTGCCTGCGTTAGTCTGACCGTTCCCTGCTGTCTGCCGAGCTTTCCATGCCTGACCTGTTAGACCGCTACCCGCTGACTGCGGGCACCTATCACGAACTGCTCGACGGCAGCGGCGCAGTGCGTGCGCATTGGCAGCGCCTGTTCGATCAGTTGCAGCGCAGCAGCCCGGCGCAACTGGTGCAGCGTCAGGCCTTGCTGGCGCGGCAGATTCAGGAAAACGGCGTCACCTATAACGTCTATGCCGATCCCAAGGGCGCTGACCGGCCGTGGGAGCTGGATCTGCTGCCCCATGTGATCGCGGCTGATGAATGGCAGCAATTGTCCGCCGGCATCGCTCAGCGTGCGCGCTTGCTCAATGCAGTGCTGGCGGATCTGTACGGTCCGCAACGGTTGATCAGTGAAGGCCTGCTGCCGGCAGAGCTGGTGTTCGGGCACAACAATTTTCTCTGGCCCTGTCAGGGCATTGCCCCGCCCGAGTCAGCCTTTTTGCATTTGTATGCCGTGGATCTGGCGCGCACACCGGATGGTCGCTGGTGGGTCACTGCCGATCGCACCCAAGCGCCGTCCGGGGCCGGCTATGCGCTGGAAAACCGCACCATCGTCTCCCGCGCCTTTCCTGATTTGTACCGGGATCTTAAGGTCCAGCATCTGGCCGGTTTCTTCCGCACCTTGCAGGAAACCCTGGCCCGTCAGGCACCGGAGGGCGATGACGCACCGCTGGTGGTGCTGCTGACACCGGGGCGGTTCAATGAAAGTTATTTCGAGCACCTGTATCTGGCGCGCCAGCTCGGTTATCCGCTGGTCGAGGGTGGCGATCTGACGGTGCGCAATGCCACCGTTTACTTGAAAACCCTCAGTGGCCTGCGCCGGGTGCACGCGATCATGCGCCGCCTCGACGATGATTTCTGCGACCCGCTGGAACTGCGGACCGACTCGGCGCTCGGGGTCCCCGGTCTGCTTGAGGCGGTGCGTCAGGGGCGGGTACTGGTGGCCAATGCGCTAGGCAGCGGGGTGCTGGAATCGCCGGGGCTGCTGGGGTTTCTGCCGAAGATCAATCAATACCTGTTCGGCGAAGAACTGATCCTGCCTTCGATCGCCACCTGGTGGTGCGGTGAAGCGCCGGTGCTGGCGCAGGCGTTGGAAAAACTTCCGGAGCTGCTGATCAAACCGGCGTTCCCGTCGCAGAGTTTCGCGCCTGTTTTCGGCCGTGACTTGAATGAAAGTCAGCGCCTCGACCTGGCGCAGCGTATGCAGGCACGGCCTTATGCCTACGTCGCGCAAGAGCTTGCGCAACTGTCGCAGGCGCCGGTGTGGCAAGCCGAGGACGGTCATCTGCAACCCCGCGCGATCGGCATGCGCATGTATGCGGTGGCCAGCCACGATGGCTACCGCGTGTTGCCGGGCGGTCTGACCCGAGTGGCGGCCGAGGCTGATGCCGAAGTGGTGTCGATGCAGCGCGGTGGGGCGAGCAAGGACACCTGGGTGCTCAGCGACCGTGCGCCGAGTGGCGAGCAGTGGAAGGCGCAGCGCAATGTCGGCGTGCACGATCTGGTGCGGCGCGATCCTAACCTGCCATCGCGGGTAGTGGAGAATCTGTTCTGGTTCGGCCGTTATTGCGAGCGCTGCGACGACAGCGCGCGGCTGCTGCGCATCATGCTCACGCGTTACGTCGATGGCGATGATCCGCAGGCGCTGCAAGCAGCGGTCGATCTTGGCGAGCGGCTGGCGCTGTTGCCGGATGAGGGCGAACTGCCGGAGCGCCTGCTCGCTGCGTTGCTGGGCGAGGACTGGTCGTTCAGCCTGCGCTCCAACTTGCAACGCCTGCAGTGGGCCGCCTCGCAAGTGCGCGGCAAGCTGTCCCGGGAAAACTGGCAGGCGCTGGTGGAATTGCAGCGCGAGGCGCTGGAGCTGGAAGTCGATGAACCGGACTTCGGCGAACTGCTGGATTTCCTCAACCGTCTGGTGATGTCGCTGGCAGCGCTGTCGGGGTTTGCGCTGGATGACATGACCCGTGACGAAGGCTGGCGCTTTCTGATGATCGGCCGGCGCATCGAACGCCTGCAATTTCTCAGCAGCAGTCTGGCGGCGTTTCTGCGCGGCGCGGGTGCGTTCGATCAGGCGGGGCTGGAGTGGTTGCTGGAGTTGGGTAACAGCAGCATTACCTATCGCTCGCGCTATCTGGCGGTGGCGCAACTGATTCCGGTGCTGGATTTGCTGCTGCTGGATGAGCAGAACCCCCACGCGGTGCTGTTTCAGCTGAAACTGGTCACCCGCACGCTGAAACGCCTTAACGACGATTTCGCCGCGCCTCGGGAAACCGCGCTGCCGCAACTGGTCGAGCGCCTGTCGCGGTTTGATCTCGGTTGTCTGGAAAATCCTTTGTTCGGCAAATCCAGCGTACGTGCCGCGCTGGATGGTCTGGCCGATCTGTTGCAGGAAATCGCCGAAGCCAGTGGCCAGGTATCGGATCGTCTGGCGCTGCGCCATTTCGCCCATGTCGATGATGTCAGCCAGCGAACGGTGTCCGTGTGATGAGCGCTCAATATCAGATCTTCCACGACACCTGTTATCACTACGACAGCCCGGTTTCGCTCGCACAGCAACTGGCGCACCTGTGGCCGCGCGAATGCAGCTGGCAGCGCTGCACCGAGCAGCAACTGTTGATCAGTCCCGAGCCGACCATGCGCCGTGATGAACTGGACGTATTCGGCAATCCGTTGACGCGGTTGGCCTTTGAACGGCCCCATGACCAATTGCAGGTCAACGCCCGGCTGACGGTCGAGGTGCTGGCGCGGCCGGCGCTGGATTTCAACCAGTCGCCAGCGTGGGAGCAGACCCGCGATGCGCTGACCTACAGCAGTCAGCCGTTGTCCGCCGACTTGCTCGAAGCCTGTCGCTACCGGTTCCAGTCGCCTTATGTGCATTTGAAGCGCAGCTTCGTCGAGTTCTCGCAAAGCTGTTTTCCGCCAGGGCGACCGTTGCTGCTCGGGGTGCAGGCGCTGATGCAGAAGATCTTCAGCGAATTCACCTTCGATGCCGAAGCCACCCAGGTGGCGACGCCGCTGGTGGAAGTGCTGGAGCGTCGACGCGGCGTGTGTCAGGACTTCGCTCATCTGATGCTGGCCTGTGTGCGCTCGCGCGGTCTGGCGGCGCGTTATGTCAGCGGTTACCTGCTGACCCAGCCGCCGCCGGGGCAGCCACGCCTGATCGGCGCCGACGCCTCGCATGCGTGGGTATCAGTGTTCTGTCCGGTATCGGGCTGGGTGGATTTCGATCCGACCAACAATGTGCGGCCGGCGCTGGAACACATCACGCTGGCGTGGGGAAGGGATTTCTCCGATGTGTCGCCGTTGCGGGGGGTGATTCTCGGTGGCGGTAATCACGACCCGGAAGTGCGGGTTACGGTGATGCCTCAGAATTGATGAGTCTTCAAATGTGGGAGCGAGCCTGCTCGCGAAAGCGTCAGGTCAGCCAATAGATTTGTAACAGATATATCGCATTCGCGAGCAGGCTCGCTCCCACAGGGGATTTTGGTGTGTCAGAGAAAGCAGGGCTGTGAGGGCCGGCAGTAAAACCGCCAGCCCCGTCACAAATCCGCAGGGTCTGATTCGATCATCAAACCCGGTGGGGCTCAGGCGTCGGGCGTCTGATCTTTCGGTGCATCGGATGCATCAACATCATCATCGGTCGCCACTTCACCGTCAGGGTTCAGTGCCGCTTCTTCAGCGGTTTGCTTCTTGCGCTGAAGCTTTTCCTCTTTCTTCTGTTCCTTTGCCAGGTCTCGTTGACGTTTGGCGAAGGAGTAATTGGGTTTGGCCATGGGCGATCCTCTGGGGTCGAAGGTGAGGTTGAGCGGCGCGTATTCTGCCCTGTATCGGTGTCCGGGGGTTAACCGGGTTTTTGGTCGACCCACTTGGGCGTGACGGTCGGCTGCCACTGATCGAGGGCGTCGAGCAGGGAATCTGGCGATTCGCTCACTTGCAGCATGTCACGGTGTGGCGCGCGAACGAAGCCTTCGCCGACGATATGATCGAGAAAAGCCGTGAGTTTGCTGTAGAAACCGTTCACTTCCAGCAGCCCCAAAGGCTTGCCGTGATAGCCGAGCTGGCCCCAGGTCCAGACTTCGAACAGCTCTTCCAGCGTGCCGAGGCCGCCGGGCAGGGCGATGAACGCATCGCTCAGCTCAGCCATCCGCGCCTTGCGCGCATGCATGCCGTCGACCACTTCCAGGCGCGTCAGGCTCTTGTGGCCGATCTCCTTGTCCATCAGGCTTTGCGGAATGATGCCGATCACTTCGCCGCCAGCGGCGAGCGCGGCATCAGCGACAATGCCCATCAAACCGACGGCACCACCGCCGTAGACCAGCGTCAGATTACGCTCGGCCAATGCCCGGCCGAGGGCCACGGCAGCTTCGGTGTAAGCCGGCACGGTACCGGCGTTGGCACCGCAAAACACACAAACGGATTTCAGCGACATGCATTACTCCTGAGTCGATCAGTCGCACAGGGTAACGGCTGGCACGCTGCGCTCCAAGGACTAGACTTCGCGTTCGGGTGATTCGAAAGTACCGCTGGCGCCACAAGCGTAGGCGGCGAGCAAGCTGCATAACAGGCCGTTAAAGAACATGACTGGCACTCCGTTTCAGTAGGTGGGCAGATCATAGGCCTGGCCCAACGAAATGGCCGTTAGATTGTGTCGATGAGTGTCATAGCCTGAAAGTTGTATACAATTTTTGACTCAAGTCATATGAACTTGCGATGATTTCAGGCAGTCTTTCCACCACTAGTGTTTTTGTTAACCCTGCCTTGGAGATTCACCATGTTTTCCAAAGTTGTTGCGGTATCCCTGCTGGCGCTGGCCAGCAGCCAATTGATGGCTGCCGAGTGCAAAACCACCGTTGATTCCACCGATCAGATGTCCTTCAACACCAAGGAAATCGTGATCGACAAGAGCTGCAAGACCTTCACCGTCGAACTGACCCACTCCGGCAGCCTGCCGAAGACCGTCATGGGCCATAACCTGGTGATCAGCAAAGAAGCTGACATGCAGCCAATCGCTACCGACGGCCTGGCGGCCGGTATCGACAAGAACTACCTGAAGGACGGCGACGCCCGCATCATCGCCCACACCAAGATCATCGGCGCCAAGGAAACCGACTCGGTGACCTTTGACGTTGCCAAGGTGGCTGACGGTGGCTACGGCTTCTTCTGCTCGTTCCCTGGCCACATCTCGATGATGAAAGGCACCATCGTCGTCAAGTAATCAGGGCCAATGTGGGAGCGAGCCTGCTCGCGAAGAGGCCATCCCCTACACTGAAAGACTGATGGCCAAAGAAAAAGCCCGCGGAGGATCACTCCTCAGCGGGCTTTTTCATGCCTTTGAAAAATCAAGGCGCAAACGGCATGACCCGCTTGTGATGAGTCTTGTTGTACGTATCGACAATGATCTTCGCCGCCTCGTCCCGCACTGTTTCCCCGTGCAGAAACGCATCGATCTCGGCATAGGTCACGCCGTGCGCCGCTTCGTCCGGCTTGCCCGGTGACAAGTCTTCGAGATCAGCCGTCGGCACTTTCTCGACCAATGACTCCGGCGCGCCAAAACTGCGGGCAATGGCGCGCACCTGATTTTTCACCAGCCCGCTGAGTGGGGCGAGGTCGCAGGCGCCGTCGCCGAATTTGGTGAAGAAGCCCATCACCGCTTCCGCCGCGTGGTCGGTGCCAATCACCAGACCGCCCGCCACCCCGGCAATCGTGTACTGCGCCACCATGCGCATACGCGCCTTGGTATTGCCCAGCACGAAGTCCACCGACGCCGCCGGTTTGCCTTCGAACGCCGACACCTGAGCTGCCAGCGCCTTGACCGCCGGGCCGATGTTCACGGTGTGGATTTCGTCAGGGGCGATGCAGTCGAGCGAGGCCTTGGCGTCGTGCTCGTCGAACTGGGTTTCGTAGGGCAGGCGCACGGCGATGAATTTGTAGCGGTCGTCGCCGGTTTTTTCGCGCAGTTCACGTACCGCGCGCTGGGCCAGGAGGCCGGCGGTCAGTGAATCGACGCCGCCGCTGATGCCCAGCACCAGGGTCTTGAGCCCGGAATTGACCAGACAATCCTGAATGAACGTCAGGCGCCGGGCGACTTCGGCCTGCAGGGCCTGGTCGTCGGCGAACGGTGGTTGCACCTTGAGCTGCTCAGCAATCTCACGCTGTACGGCTTGCATGAATTCACTCCTTGCTAGATAGACTGGATTCGGCAGGAACCTGAAACACATGTCGCAAATAGGCGACGAAATTCGGATCTTTGCAGTGGGTCTTGCCGGGCTCGTCGGAGATCTTCGCCACCGGCTGGCCGTTGCAGGCGGTCATTTTAAGCACGATGCTCATCGGTTCGACACCCGGGATATCGCAGGTGAGGTTGGTACCGATGCCGAAGCTCACATTGATGCGACCGTGCAGCGCGCGGAAAATCTCCAACGATTTCGGCAGGGTCAGACTGTCGGAGAACACCAGGGTCTTGCTCATCGGGTCGATGCCGAGCTTGTGGTAGTGCGCGATGCACTTTTCGCCCCACGCCACCGGGTCCCCGGAGTCATGGCGCAGACCGTCGAAGAGCTTGGCGAAGAACAGATCGAAATCGCCAAGAAACGCATCGGTGGTGATGCAATCGGTGAGGGCAATGCCGAGCAGGCCACGGTACTCGCGCACCCAGCAGTCGAGCGCGGCGATCTGGCTGTCGATCAGACGCGGGCCGAGTTGCTGATGGGCCATGATCCACTCGTGGGCCATGGTGCCCAACGGTTTCATGTCCAGCTCGCGGGACAGATGCACGTTGCTGGTACCGACGAAACGACCCGGGAAGTCATGCTTGAGCACGTTGACCACCTCGGCCTGGACACCAAAGGAAAAGCGCCGGCGCGTGCCGAAATCGGCAACCTGCAATTGCGACAGCTCATCGGCCGAGGCATTGGCGGTCAGCCAGTCGCACTTGCGATACAGCTGTTCGCGTGCCTGCTCCAGCGAGGTCTCCCGGTAGCGATAGCGATTGCGCACTTCGCTGACGATCGCCAGCAGCGGTACCTCGTAGAGGATCACATGCAGCCATGGCCCGCGCAGGCGGATGAACAGTTCTCCGTTCTCGATGCCTGTGTGCAGATAGCGCAGATTGAAGCGGAACAGGCCGAGGAAGCGCAGAAAATCCGGTTTCAAAAAGCTGATGCGCTCGAGAAAACTCAACTGATCGGCACTCAGGCTCAGCTCGGCCAGACGCTCGATCTGATGACGAATCTCGGCCAGATACGGACGCAGGTCCTCGGCGTTGCGGCAACGGAACTCCCATTCGACTTCGACGTTGGGGTAGTTGTGCAGCACCGCCTGCATCATCGTCAGCTTGTAGAAGTCGGTGTCGAGCAGGTTCTGCACGATGCGATCGGCAAACACACTCTCGCTCATAAACGGGTCTCCAGTTGCGCCGCGCCTGGCGCGGTCTATATCGATGGCGCTAGTGGCGCATATCGGCGGTGGGGATTGCCAGCATTTTTTCAGAGCGCCGCAGATCCACTGTGGGAGCGAGCCTGCTCGCGAATGCGGTGTGTCAGTTAAAGATGATGTGGCTGACCCGACGCTTTCGCGAGCAGGCTCGCTCCCACAGGGATCCCGGTTGACCTCACACCGGGCTATCGATTTGTTCAAGCATCCATTTGACAAAATCCCGCACCTTCGGCACTTCCGCCGCGTGCTCCGGGTAGGCCAGGTAATAGGCATCGCTGCTGGGCATTGCATGCTGCCAGGGTATGACCAGTTTGCCTTCGGCCAATTCCTCTTCCACCAGAAACCGCGGCAGCAGCGCCACGCCACAACCGACCTGGGCGGCGCGGATGCACATGTAAAAGGTTTCGAAACGCGGCCCGTGGTAGCTGTGTTCGGTGTGGTAGCCCTGACTGTCGAACCAGTCGTGCCAGGCCTGCGGTCGCGAGGCATTTTGCAGCAGCACCAGGTCGGTGAGTTGCGTCGGGTCAGTGAATGGTGTGTCCGGCAGGCTGGCCGGGGCGCACACCGGCACCAGTTGTTCGCCGAACAATTTCAGGCATTCGGTGCCCGGACGCGAAGCCTGGCCGAAATAGAAAGCCAGATCGCTGCGCCCCTGCAACAGATCGTCGGCCTCCTGTTCGTTGCACAGATCCAGATGAATCGACGGATGGCGCAGGCGCCAGCCTTTCAGGCGCGGCACCAGCCAACGGGCGCCGAAGGTCGAAGGGGTGGAAACGCGCAGGACTTCGGTTTCGCCGCCGTAGGAACGCAGGTAATGCGTCGACATCTCCACTTGGCTGAGGATTTTTCTGACCTCGACCAGATACAAATCCCCGGCCGGCGTCATCTGCAAACGCCGACGCACGCGGCGGAACAGCAAGTGCTGCAACAGTTCTTCCAGCTGTGCGACCTGTTTGCTCACCGCACTCTGGGTCAGGTTCAGCTCTTCAGCGGCGCGGGTAAAACTCAGGTGCCGGGTCACGGCCTCGAAGCATTGCAGCGCGGTGATCGAGGGCAAGTGGCGTTTGCTCAGCATGGCCAGTCCTTTTTCTTGTCTTTCGCTAGGCAGCATGAATAAACGGAATGATATCTGGCGTAAAGGTCGTTTGTTGCATCGCCGCAGTGAGGCTACAACTAAAGGCCTGCCCGGCCATGCGAAGGATGGCCGCACACATTCTGTTTTTGCTTGAGGAGAGACCGATGGTAGCCGCATTGCTTGATCGTCTGGGAGTCAACCCGGCCCTGTACCAGAACGGCAAAGTGCCGGTGCATTCGCCCATTGACGGCAGCGAAATTGCCTCGGTGAACTGGGAGGGCGCTGCCGAAGTCGAGCAGCACATCAGTCGCGCAGATCATGCATTCGAGCACTGGCGCAAGGTGCCGGCGCCGCGTCGCGGTGAGCTGGTGCGCCAGTTCGGCGAAGTGTTGCGCGAGTACAAGGCCGACCTTGGCGAGCTGGTGTCGTGGGAGGCCGGCAAGATCACTCAGGAAGGTCTGGGTGAAGTGCAGGAGATGATCGACATCTGCGACTTCGCCGTTGGCCTGTCGCGCCAGCTGTACGGTCTGACCATCGCCTCCGAGCGCCCGGGCCACCATATGCGTGAAACCTGGCATCCGCTTGGCGTGGTCGGCGTCATCAGCGCGTTCAACTTCCCGGTCGCAGTGTGGGCGTGGAACACCACCCTGGCGCTGGTCTGCGGCAACCCGGTGGTGTGGAAGCCATCAGAGAAAACCCCGCTGACCGCGTTGGCCTGTCAGGCGCTGTTTGATCGCGTAGTGAAGAATTTCAGTGATGCCCCGGCGAGCCTGTGCCAGGTGGTGATCGGCGGTCGCGATGCCGGCGAAGCGCTGGTCGATGATCCGCGTGTCGCGCTGATCAGCGCCACCGGCAGCACGCGCATGGGCCGCGAAGTGGCGCCGAAAGTCGCCGCGCGTTTCGCCCGCAGCATTCTTGAGCTGGGCGGCAACAACGCGATGATCCTCGGCCCGAGCGCCGATCTGGACATGGCAGTGCGCGCGATTCTGTTCAGTGCCGTCGGCACCGCCGGGCAACGCTGCACGACTTTGCGCCGTCTGATCGCCCATGAATCGGTCAAGGAAGAAATCGTCACTCGCCTCAAGGCTGCCTATTCGAAAGTACGCATCGGCCATCCGCTGGAAGGCAATCTGGTCGGCCCGCTGATCGACAAGCACAGCTTCGAAAACATGCAGGATGCACTGGAACAGGCGCTGAGCGAAGGCGGCCGGGTGTTCGGTGGCAAGCGCCAACTGGAAGAGCAGTTCCCCAATGCTTATTACGTGTCGCCGGCCATCGTGGAAATGCCCGAGCAGAGCGACGTGGTCTGCAGCGAAACCTTCGCGCCGATTCTCTACGTGGTCGGCTACAGCGATTTCGAGGAAGCGCTACGCCTGAACAACGCCGTGCCGCAAGGCCTGTCATCGTGCATCTTCACCACCGACGTGCGTGAGGCCGAGCGGTTCATGTCGGCGGTCGGCAGTGACTGCGGCATCGCCAACGTCAACATCGGCCCGAGCGGTGCGGAAATCGGCGGTGCATTTGGTGGCGAGAAAGAGACCGGCGGCGGCCGTGAATCCGGCTCCGATGCCTGGCGCGCGTACATGCGCCGGCAGACCAACACCGTCAACTACTCGCTGGAATTGCCTTTGGCGCAGGGCATTACATTCGATTAAGCAGCTACAAGCTTCAAGCTACAAGCGTCAAGCAGACCGGCTTGCAGTTTGTACCTTGTGGCTTGCAGCTGCTCCGACAGGAGCTTGGCAATGCCGTTACGCGAAGAATGTCTGTGGGAAACGCTCACGCCACAACGCCCGGATAACGCCGCGCTCAGGGGCGAGGTCAAGGTCGATGTCTGCGTGATCGGCGCCGGGTTCACCGGGTTGTCGGCGGCGCTGCATCTGTTGGAAAAAGGTAAAAGCGTCTGCGTGCTGGAAGCGCATCGCGCAGGGCACGGTGGCTCCGGGCGCAATGTCGGGCTGGTCAACGCCGGCATGTGGATTCCTCCGGACGAGATCGAAGCCGGGTTCGGCGAGGCGGTCGGCAGTCAGCTCAACCGCATGCTCGGTGCGGCGCCGGCGCTGGTGTTCAGCCTTGTGGATAAATACGCCATCGATTGCCAATTGCGCCGCGAAGGCACTTTGCACATGGCGCATAACGCCAAGGGCGAGGCGGATCTGCGCAGTCGCGAGCACCAGTGGAAGCGCCGTGGCGCGCCGGTCGAACTGCTGACCGGCAAGGCCTGCGAGCAAGCCACCGGCACGCAGAAAATCGCCGCCGCGTTGCTTGATCGCCGCGCCGGCACGCTCAATCCGATGGCCTATGTCACCGGGCTGGCCAATGCCGTGCGCGGGCTCGGCGGGCAGATGTTCGATCATTCGCCGGTGACTCGCCTCGAGCGCATCGGGCAGAACTGGTCGGTACAGACCGCCCAGGGCTCAGTGCTCGCCGAACAAGTGGTCATCGCCTCCAACGCCTACACCGAAGGCGACTGGACCGAACTCAAGCGCAATTTCTTTCCCGGTTATTACTATCAGGTCGCCTCGGTGCCGCTCAGCGAAGACGCCGCGCAGGAAATTCTTCCCGGCGGGCAGGGCTCGTGGGACACCCGTCAGGTGCTGAGCAGCATCCGCCGTGATAAGGACGGGCGCCTGATGCTCGGCAGCCTGGGCAATGGCAACCAGAAACCGACCTGGTTTCTCAAGGCCTGGGCTGATCGGGTGCAGCAGCATTACTTCCCCAATCTGAAGCCGGTCGAGTGGGAATGCACCTGGACCGGGCGCATTGCGTTTACCCCTGATCACCTGATGCGGCTGTTCGAGCCCGCGCCCGGACTGGTAGCCGTCACCGGTTATAACGGTCGCGGCGTCACCACCGGCACGGTGGTCGGCAAAGCCTTCGCCGATTACCTGTGCAACGGCGATCCGCAGGCACTGCCGATTCCCTTCGCACCGATGCAGCCCCTGGCCGGAGTGGGCTTGCGCAGTTGCCTGTACGAGGCCGGGTTTTCCCTGTATCACGCGGGCCAGTGCCTGCGCATCGTCATTTGAGTGTTGAAATTTGTTGCCGCAAGCGGCGCTTTTGCATCCAGCGACTAGCCTGTAATGGTGCGGGTTGTAGCAGTCCCGCACCAGCAGTGTGCAGTTCGGTGACGCGGGCTGTTACAGGCTGGTTGCACGTCGTTTGCCGCTGCGGTTGCAATGATGGCGCGTGCGGGTTGCGCCTGAAAAAACAAATGGTTTCACCTTCCGCGGTTTAGACGGTTGCACGCCCAATGAAAATGGGACCGAAACAGTCGAAATAACAACAACGCAGCGACTTTTTGAAGAATAAAAAACCGATGGCACGGGCCTTGCTCTGAGCTTTGAGTGAAGTGAAGTCGCAGTGCCAACTAAAAAAAACCTTGGAGCACCACCTCATGTCCCAGACGTTTTACAAGAAAGGCTTTCTGGCCCTCGCAGTCGCTACTGCGCTGGGTGTTTCTGCGTTTGCTCAAGCTGATATCAAGATCGGTGTAGCGGGTCCTATGACCGGTGCCAACGCGGCATTCGGCGAGCAGTACATGAAGGGTGCACAGGCGGCGGCCGATGCGGTCAACGCGGCGGGCGGCGTCAACGGGGAAAAAATCGTCCTGGTCAAAGGCGATGACGCCTGCGAACCGAAGCAGGCAGTGACGGTCGCCAAGGACCTCACCAATCAGAAAGTCGCCGGCGTGGTCGGGCACTTCTGCTCCTCGTCGACCATTCCAGCCTCGGAAATCTACGACGAAGCCGGCATCATCGCGATCACCCCGGGCTCGACCAACCCGCAAGTTACCGAACGCGGCCTCAGCGCCATGTTCCGTATGTGCGGACGTGACGACCAGCAAGGCATCGTTGCCGGCGACTACATCGTCGACATGCTCAAGGGCAAGAAAGTCGTTGTGCTGCACGACAAGGACACCTACGGCCAAGGCCTGGCGGACGCCACCAAGGCTCAGCTGGAAAAACGCGGCGTCAAGCCTGTGCTGTACGAAGGCCTGACCCGTGGCGAGAAAGACTTCAGCACCATCGTCACCAAGATCCGTGGCGCCGGCGCCGATGTCGTCTATTTCGGCGGCCTGCATCCGGAAGCCGGTCCATTGGTTCGCCAGCTGCGCGAGCAGGGTCTGAAAGACGTCAAGTTCATGTCCGATGACGGCATCGTGACCGACGAGCTGGTGACCACCGCTGGCGGCCCGCAATTCACCGACGGCGTGCTGATGACCTTCGGCGCCGACCCGCGCCTGTTGCCTGAAAGCAAGACCGTAGTGGACGCGTTCCGCAAGGCCGGCACCGAGCCTGAAGGCTACACCCTGTACGCTTACGCCTCGGTTCAGACCCTGGCGGCAGCGTTCAATGGCGCCAAGTCCAACAAGGGTGAAGAGGCTGCGGCCTGGCTGAAGAAAAATCCGGTGAAAACCGTGATGGGCGAAAAAACCTGGGACTCCAAGGGCGACCTGAAAGTCTCCGACTACGTGGTTTACCAGTGGGACAAGGACGGCAAATACCACCAGCTGGAAAAGCAGAAGTAAGGGGTGAAGCGATCACTCGGCTCACTTGAAACCCTGTGGGAGCGAGCCTGCTCGCGAAGACGCACTGACAAACAACCTCTGCGTTGAATGTTCAACCGCTTTCGCGAGCAGGCTCGCTCCCACAAAGGGGTTCCGTGTGGTCAGGGCTGATCACGCTCCGACATTGCTCCGACGTACATCTGTATTTTTCCTAGAAGAACCGCGCACCCTTGGTGCGCAGGTTCTCACTGCGTGAGATTGCGTTATGGATGGTATTTTCCTGCAGCAACTGGTCAATGGCCTGACCCTCGGGTCGGTCTATGGCCTGATCGCCATCGGCTACACAATGGTCTACGGCATCATCGGCATGATCAACTTCGCCCACGGCGAGGTTTACATGATTTCCGCTTACCTGGCGGCAATCAGTCTGGCTCTGCTGGCTTACTTCGGTATCGAATCCTTCCCGCTGCTGATGCTCGGCACGCTGATCTTCACCATCGTCGTCACGGCGGTATATGGCTGGGTCATCGAGCGTGTTGCCTACAAACCCCTGCGTAACTCGACCCGCCTGGCGCCGCTGATCAGCGCTATCGGTATTTCGCTGATTCTGCAGAACTACGCACAGATCGCTCAGGGCGCCAAACAACAGGGCGTGCCTACGCTGCTGACCGGTGCCTGGCGTGTTGAAGTCGGTACCGGCTTCGTACAACTGACCTACACCAAAGTCTTCATCCTGATCGCCGCGTTTGTCGGCATGGGGCTGCTGACCTACGTCATCAAATACACCAAGCTTGGCCGCATGTGCCGTGCGACCCAGCAAGACCGCAAGATGGCCTCGATCCTGGGGATCAACACCGACCGGGTGATTTCCTATGTGTTCATCATCGGTGCAGCCATGGCCGCACTGGCCGGTGTGCTGATCACCATGAACTACGGCACGTTCGACTTCTATGCCGGCTTCATCATCGGCATCAAGGCGTTCACCGCAGCGGTTCTGGGCGGCATCGGTTCATTGCCCGGCGCGATGCTCGGCGGGATCATCCTTGGCATCTCCGAGTCGCTGTTCTCCGGTCTGGTCAACTCCGACTACAAAGACGTGTTCAGTTTCTCGCTGCTCGTCCTCGTACTGGTCTTCCGGCCGCAGGGCCTGTTGGGCCGTCCTCTTGTGTCGAAGGTGTAAGCGATGTCTGCAACCACTGAAAAATCCATCGATATCAAAAAAAGTCTGGTCGAGGCGATTCTTGCCGGCCTGATTGCGCTGATCGTGTTCGGGCCGATTGTCGGCGTGGTTCTCGACGGCTACAGCTTCAACCTCGAGGCGACTCGCGTGGCGTGGATCATTGCCATCGTCATGGCCGGTCGCTTTGCCCTCAGCCTGTTCCTGCAAACCCCCAAGGGCCTGAAGATCCTCGACGGGTTCGAGAGCAGCGGTTCCGGCGTGCACGTGCTGCCGGCGGACTACAAATCGCGGCTGCGCTGGATCATCCCGCTGATTATCGTGCTGGCGATCATCGTGCCGTTTGTTTCCAACTCCTACCTGCTCGGCGTGGTCATCCTCGGGTTGATCTACGTGCTGCTGGGGCTGGGGCTGAACATCGTGGTCGGTCTGGCCGGGCTGCTCGATCTCGGTTACGTGGCGTTCTACGCCATCGGTGCCTACGGTCTGGCTTTGGGTTATCAATATCTGGGTCTGGGTTTCTGGACCGTGCTGCCGCTGGCGGCAATCACCGCAGGCCTGGCCGGCTGCATTCTCGGTTTCCCGGTGTTGCGTCTGCACGGTGACTATCTGGCGATCGTGACCCTGGGCTTCGGCGAAATCATTCGTCTGGTGCTGAACAACTGGCTGTCCCTGACCGGCGGCCCGAACGGCATGCCGGCGCCACTGCCGACGTTCTTCGGCCTGGAGTTCGGCAAGCGGGCGAAGGATGGCGGAGTACCGTTCCATGAGTTCTTCGGCCTGACCTACAACCCCGACGTGAAGTATTACTTCATCTACGCAGTGTTGTTCCTGGTGGTGCTGGCGGTGCTGTACGTCAAGCATCGGCTGGTGAAAATGCCGGTGGGTCGCGCCTGGGAAGCCCTGCGTGAAGATGAAATCGCCTGCCGCTCGATGGGCCTCAACCATGTGCTGGTCAAGCTCTCGGCGTTCACCATCGGTGCGTCGACGGCGGGTCTGGCCGGGGTGTTCTTCGCCACTTATCAAGGCTTCGTCAACCCGACTTCGTTCACCTTCTTTGAATCGGCGCTGATCCTCGCCATCGTCGTGCTCGGCGGCATGGGCTCGACCATTGGCGTAGTCATCGCCGCGTTTGTGCTCACCGTCGCTCCGGAACTGCTGCGCGGCTTCGCTGAATACCGCGTGCTGCTGTTCGGCATCCTGATGGTGTTGATGATGATCTGGCGACCACGCGGGCTGATCCGCATCAGCCGCACCGGGGTCAAACCACGCAAAGGTGCCATTCACTACGAGAGGACTGCGCCATGAGTGAAGTCGTACTCTCTGTTGAAAAACTGATGATGCATTTCGGTGGCATCAAGGCGTTGAGCGATGTCAGCCTGAAGGTCAAACGAAATTCGATCTTCGCCCTGATCGGACCCAATGGTGCCGGCAAGACCACGGTGTTCAACTGCCTGACCGGTTTCTACAAGGCCACGGGCGGCAAGATCGAACTCAACGTGCGCGGCCAGCAGACCAACGTCATCCAGTTGCTGGGCGAGTCGTTCAAACCGACCGATTTCGTCTCGCCGAAATCCTTCCTCAGCCGCATGTACTACAAGATGTTCGGCGGTACTCACCTGGTGAACCGTGCAGGTCTGGCTCGGACGTTCCAGAACATTCGCCTGTTCAAGGAAATGTCGGTGCTGGAAAACCTGCTGGTGGCGCAGCACATGTGGGTCAACCGCAACATGCTCGCCGGTATTCTCAATACCAAGGGCTATCGCAAGGCCGAGAGCGATGCGCTGGATGTCGCGTTCTACTGGCTCGAAGTGGTCGATCTGGTGGACTGCGCCAACCGTCTGGCCGGTGAGCTCTCGTACGGCCAGCAACGCCGTCTGGAGATTGCCCGGGCCATGTGCACGCGGCCGCAGATCATCTGCCTCGACGAACCGGCCGCCGGCCTCAACCCTCAGGAAACCGAAGCGCTCAGCGCGATGATCCGGCTGCTGCGCGACGAGCATGATCTGACCGTGGTGCTGATCGAACACGACATGGGCATGGTCATGAGCATTTCCGATCACATCGTGGTTCTCGACCACGGCATCGTCATCGCCGAAGGCGGGCCGGAAGCGATCCGCAACGATCCGAAAGTGATCGCGGCCTATCTGGGCGCCGACGAAGAGGAGCTGGTATGAGCCAACCGATCCTCGAACTGCGCAATCTTGACGTGTTCTACGGCCCGATCCAGGCGCTCAAAGGCGTTTCACTGCAGATCAACGAAGGCGAGACCGTCAGCCTGATTGGCTCCAACGGCGCCGGCAAGTCGACCTTGCTGATGTCGATCTTCGGCCAGCCGAGAGCGGCGGGCGGGCAGATTCTGTATCAGGGCGTCGACATCACGCAGAAGTCCTCGCACTACATCGCCTCCAACGGGATCGCGCAGTCACCGGAAGGGCGGCGGGTTTTCCCCGACATGACCGTCGAGGAAAACCTGCTGATGGGCACCATCCCGATTGGCGACAAGTACGCCAAAGAGGACATGCAGCGCATGTTCGAGCTGTTTCCACGGCTTGAAGAACGACGCAATCAGCGGGCGATGACCATGTCTGGCGGTGAACAGCAGATGCTCGCCATCGCCCGTGCGCTGATGAGCCGGCCGAAGCTGTTGCTGCTCGATGAACCGAGCCTGGGCCTTGCACCGATCGTGGTGAAGCAGATTTTCGCCACGCTGCGCGAGCTGGCGAAAACCGGGATGACGATTTTCCTCGTCGAGCAGAACGCCAACCATGCGCTGAAGCTGTCGGACCGGGCGTATGTGATGGTAAACGGCGAGATTCGCCTGACCGGCACCGGCAAAGAACTGCTGGTGAATGAGGAGGTGCGTAACGCCTATCTTGGCGGGCACTGATTCTTCTCGCGGTTGTACACAGCCCCGGCGACGAGAGTCCCGGGGCTTTTTTATTTTTGGAATTCACCACAGGTAAATTGGGTAATTCCCGAAATTGTGGAAAACAAATTCCCCAAGCTGCCAAAGCGCGACATATAGACGCTGCAAATGGCTGTTTTTGCACAGTTTTGACTTGTCCCCGGTTACTGTGGAACTGGCTGTGAATAACGTGGGTGTATATGGTTGCAGGCCTTTTAATCCGTGGCCTGCAGGCTTGTGATTGTTTTTTGATCAGTCAGTTTCAAGCAGGCGGGAGGCGCCATTGTCAACCTTTTTATAGCGCATCCAGGCCGGGTACTGTTGTGTGTAAAAGCCTGTGGATAAGTCTGTGACTAAACTCTGGAAAGACCTCGCGGAGCGCCGTAATTGCTGGCCTCGCGCAATCACCCGGTTGCACCGTCCGTCGTGCAAAATGCCCTGTGCCGCACATCCCCCGCCCCACGGTCAAGCAAAAAACTTTCCATTTCGCCCGCAAAGCCTTGTGTGGCGCGGCTTTGCGCGTTTGCACTTGCCCCCGGAAACTGTGGAGCAGACTGTGGATAACATGCGTGCACATGGCTACAGGCCACGCTGGCTATGGCCTTGGCAGGTCTGGTTGATTTTTGTACAGCTGGCAAGTGTTGCCCGTATGCGCGAGGGCGGGCATGCTGCCTGCTGATTTTCTATTCCAAGGGCTGCCGTGGCGGCCGAAGCAAGGAGAACACGATGTCCGACACCCTGTTTATCACCGGCGCGACGTCCGGTTTTGGTGAGGCCTGTGCCCGGCGTTTTGCCGAGGCTGGCTGGAAGCTGGTCCTGACCGGCCGTCGTGAAGAACGCCTCAATGCCCTCTGCGCCGAACTGTCGAAGCAGACCGAAGTGCACGGTCTGGTCCTCGATGTGCGTGATCGTAAGGCGATGGAGGAGGCGATCGCCAACCTGCCGCCGTCGTTTGCCAAACTCCGTGGCCTGATCAACAACGCCGGCCTTGCGCTCGGTGTCGACCCCGCGCCGAAGTGCGATCTGGATGACTGGGACACCATGGTCGACACCAACGTCAAAGGCCTGATGTACGCCACCCGCCTGCTGTTGCCTCGGCTGATCGCCCACGGCCGTGGCGCCGGTATCGTCAACCTCGGTTCCATCGCCGGCAACTACCCATACCCGGGCAGCCACGTGTACGGCGCGAGCAAAGCCTTCGTCAAACAGTTCTCGCTGAACCTGCGTTGCGACCTGCAGGGCACTGGGGTGCGGGTCAGCAATATCGAGCCCGGCTTGTGCGAAAGCGAGTTCTCGCTGGTGCGTTTTGCCGGTGATCAGGAACGCTACAACGCCACTTACGCCGGCGCCGAGCCGATCCAGCCGCAGGACATCGCCGAGACGATTTTCTGGGTGATGAACACCCCGGCGCACATCAACATCAACAGCCTGGAACTGATGCCGGTGAGCCAGACCTGGGCCGGGTTTGCCATCGAGCGTAACAAGGCTTGATACCGCGCTGAGGCCATTCGCGAGCAGGCTCGCTCCCACATTTTCAAGTGCGGTGCCTGTGGGAGCGAGCCTGCTCGCGAAAAGGCCGGCATAGGCAAAACAAGTCGATAAGCTAAACTCCTCACTCAACCATCAGGCCGCACCCCGCGGCGCTCAAGGTTTCATGAGGCGTTCAAGTGAGTAACCGAGGTGAGCAGGCACTGCTCAAACAGTCGACGCTGCTGATGCTGGCGGTGTCGATTGCCGGGATCGGCACCGGTTTTGTTTCAGGTTCGCAATCCATCCTGTTCGATGGCTTTTTTTCGCTGATCGCGACATTCATCAAAATTCTGATGCTGATCACCGCCCGGCTGATTGCCAAGCAAAGCAATCAGCGTTTCCAGTTCGGCTTCTGGCATCTGGAGCCGATGGTGCTGCTGATCGAAGGCAGCTTCCTGCTGTTGATCGCGATCTATGCGTTTCTCAACGGTGTGTTCGGCATCATCAATGGTGGCCGTGATATCGAGTTGGGTCTGGTGATCGTCTACGCGGCGGTATTCACCGTCGTCGAGTTCGCCTACTTCTTCTACGTGCGTCAGCGCAATCGCACGCTCAAATCCAGCCTGATCCAGTTCGACAACATCAGTTGGCTGGTCGACGCGATGCTCTCGGTGGGGTTGTTGATCAGTTTCCTCGCCGCGCTGCTGCTCAAGTCCCAGGGCTATGGCGAGTGGGCGGTGTATGTCGACCCGCTGATCCTGATCGTGCTGGCGCTGACCATGCTGCCCCCGGCGTTGAAGATCCTCGGCCCGGCATTGCGTGATGTGCTGGGTATTGCCCCAGACACTCTGGACGAGCAGGTCAGGCAGGTCATGGAGGTGGCGAAGGTCGAGCATGGTTTCGACGATTACGTGTCCTACGTGCAAAAGCACGGTCGGGCGCGGTTCATCGAAATTCATGTGGTGTTGCCGGCGGAGTATCCGCTGCGCAATGTCGCGCAGCTGGACGCGCTACGTGAGCAGATATCGGCGCAGTTGGGTGAACCGGATGCGGCGAGGTGGCTGACGATCAGCTTCACCGGGGACAAGAAGTGGATTGCCTGATCTGATCCGGATGTTTGCTGAGAACACAGTAACCCTCTAGCCCCAAAATCCTGCTTTGCACAGGTCAACGCAGATATTCAGCCAAACCGTGATAGCAAGTCGCCAAATGATAAGGCGTAGTCGAAGGCATGTCCTTGCGGCTGACCTCCCCATTTTCATCCCGACACTCATGCCAGCCGCCGGCATGCAGAAACCGCTGCTGCAACGCCTGCAACTGGCGCAGCACCACAGCTTCGCTGTTCGCCCGCAAGGTCAGCGCGCGCAGGTATTCAGCCTGAGCCCAGATCCGTTGGGTGGAATCCCTGGGCCGACCATTACTTTCCAGATCAAGCATCGCCCGCACCGCGCCGCAGGACTCCAGCACGCCATATTGTTCGGTAAAAGCAAACGCCCGATCCAGTGCCCGATGCAGCTTCGAGCCACGCAACAGCGCCGAGGACTCGAGGAGGAAATACCATTCGAACTGGTGCCCCGGCTCGTACCAGTTATCCACAGCGCCCAGCGGCTTCTCCATCAACACGCCATATTGCGGATCGACGAATTGCTTGTGCATGGCTGTGCATAACTCAAGCAGGGCGTTGTGCGTCTGCGGGTCTTCGCGCACCGCCAGAGTGGCGAGGAGGGCTTCGGCCAAGTGCATCAGTGGATTTTGCAGTGGGCCGGTTTGCAGGGTGATCCAATCCCGCTCAAGGCAGGCTTCGTACAAACCGTCGCCGGTGGCGAACCGGCGGCCAATGATTTCCAGCGCGGCGTTCAATGTCGACTCGGCCAGCGAATCCCGGGACTTGTCCCAGTAATGCGCGCAGGCGAACAGGATGAAGGCGTGGGTATAGAGGTCCTTGCGCTGGTCAAGCGGCTTGCCCTGTGCGTCGATGCTGTAGAACCAGCCGCCGTGCTCGGCATCATGGAAATGCCGTTGCAGGGAACGGAACAGCGCGGCGGCGCGGACTTCGGCGTTATCCACAACCCCGATCAGGCTGGAGAACAGATACAGCTGCCGTGCGCAGGCCATCGCCCGATAGCGTTGCGCTGGCAACGGCTGGTGTGTAGCGTCCAGCGCCTCATAGGGCAACGCCATGTCGGCATTCCAGCCCGGGCCTTGCCACAGCGGCACGATCACGTCGAGGAAGTGCTGCTGCACTTGGCCAAACAGGGCGGTCAATTCGGGCAGGGCGGTGGAGCGGGAAGCGTGGGGCATGGGCGGGCGTCACGGGCTTGGGCGATTGCGCGACATGGTAGCAGAGAGCACCGCTTGAGAGAGGCGGTGTCTGCCAGGCCGTCTTCGCGAGCAGGCTCACTCCCACAGTGGATTTGCAGCGTACACAAAACCTGTGGGAGCGAGCCTGCTCGCGAAGAGGCCAGTGCAGGCGCTAAAAAATCAGCCTGCCAACAACCACACCCCGGTCGCCGCCGAAGCCGCACCCGCCAACCGCACCAGCGGCGCCGCTGCCTGCGGAAGAACCCGCACCACGCCATAACCGAGCGCATGCAAAACCGCTGTTGCCGCGACAAACCCGGCCGCATACGCCCACGGGCTGCTCATTTCCGGCAGCTCCAGCCCATGCGCCACGCCATGGAACAGCGCAAACAGCGCCGTCGCTGCCACCGCCATCACCAGCGGCGGACGCACGGCCAGTGCCACGGCCAGGCCCAGCGCCAATACCGAAGCAGCAATCCCGCTTTCCAGCGCCGGCAACTCCAGCCCTTCAAAACCGAGCAAACCTCCGAGCAACATCGTGCCGACAAAAGTGCACGGCAGCGCCCAGCGCGCCGCGCCTTGTTGCTGCGCCGCCCACAAACCGACGGCGAGCATTGCCAGCAAGTGGTCGAGCCCGCCGATCGGGTGGCTGATGCCCGCGACGAGGCCGCTGTCGCCATGCCCCGGATGAGCGAACGCCAGTGCCGGTGTCAGCAGCAACGCCAGAGCGCCAAGAATGCGTTTGAGTGTCATGGATAAGCTTCCTTGTGGATAAGTGGATCAGGCGGCGGTCAGCAGGCCCTGACGTTCGATGAAGGCGATGATTTCCTCGAGGCCCTGACCGGTTTTCTGGTTGCTGAACACGAACGGCTTGCCGTTGCGCATGCGTTTGGTGTCGCTGTCCATCATTTCCAGCGAGGCGCCCACCAGTGGCGCGAGGTCGATCTTGTTGATCACCAGCAGGTCGGACTTGCAGATCCCCGGGCCGCCCTTGCGCGGCAGCTTGTCGCCGGCGGAGACGTCGATCACATAGATGGTCAGATCCGACAGCTCCGGGCTGAAGGTCGCCGAGAGGTTGTCGCCGCCGGACTCCACCAGAATCAGATCCAGCCCGGGAAAGCGCCGGTTCAGTTGATCGACCGCTTCGAGGTTGATCGAGGCGTCTTCGCGGATCGCCGTGTGCGGGCAGCCGCCGGTTTCCACGCCGATGATCCGCTCCGGCGCGAGGGCTTCGTTGCGCACCAGGAAATCGGCGTCTTCGCGGGTGTAGATATCGTTGGTGACCACGGCGAGGTTGTAGCGCTCGCGCAGGGCCAGGCATAGGGCTAGTGTCAGCGCGGTCTTGCCGGAACCGACCGGGCCGCCGATGCCGACGCGCAGAGGTTGTGTATCCATTTCATTCTCCAAAATAAACAGCCCTAAGAGCGGAAGAGACGGCTGTACTGGCGCTCGTGGGCCATGCACGCCAGGGACAGGCCAAACGCGGCGCTGCCGATGTGTTCGGGATCTATGCGGGTCGCATCGTGCTGGGCCTGTTGCAGCAGTGGCAGCAGTTCGCTGGTCAGGCGCTGCGCGGCTTGCTGGCCCAGCGGCAAGGTCTTCATCAATACGGCGAGCTGGTTTTCCAGCCAGCTCCACAGCCACGCGGCAAGAGCATCCTGCGGATTGATGCCCCAGGCCCGTGCTGCCAGTGCCCAGCACAAGGCCAGGTGCGGTTCTGTGGTCTGGTCAAGAAAGTCGCGGGCGGGCGCATCGAGTTCCGGCAAGCCGTTCAACAACTGCTGCAAGGAGTAACCCATCTGCCGGCTCTCCAGATGCAACTCGCGGGTTTCGCGACTGGCGCGGTGGCTCCCGCAGAGTTGTCGTAGCTCGGCCCAGTTTTCATCTGCTGCGGCTTGGCAATGCGCCAACAGCAGCGGCCCTTCGAAGCGGGCGAGATTGAGCAGCAGTTGATCGCTGATCCAGCGCCGGGCGCCGTCCGGGTTGTGGACCCGGCCGTTATCCACCGCCATTTCCAGACCCTGGGAATAGCTGTAGCCGCCAATCGGCAATTGCGGACTGGCCAGACGCAGCAGCGCCCAGGCCGGATTCACAGGCGCACGCCGAACTGATGAAGTTTTGGCGCGTAGTTGAAGTCTTCGTCACCGTGGCGGGAATGATGATGGCCGCCGCCGTAAGCGCCGTGTTCCGGCTGGAACGGCGCTTCGATAGCCTCGACCCGGGCGCCGAGCTGTTCGAGCATCGCTTTGAGCACGTAATCGTCGAGCAGACGCAGCCAGCCGTCGCCGACTTGCAGGGCGACATGGCGGTTGCCGAGGTGATAGGCCGCGCGCGTCAGTTCGAACGCATTGGCGCAAGTGACGTGGAGCAGTAGTTCGGGACGGGCGCAGACGCGCACGACACGGCCGTCTTCGGCCTGCAGACATTCGCCGTCATACAGCGGCGGCTGGCCGCGCTCCAAAAACAACCCGACGTCTTCGCCTTCGGCACTGAAACAGCGCAAACGGCTTTTGCTGCGCGCTTCGAAGGTCAGGTGCAGCTCGGCGGCCCAGGCGGGTTGAGGGTCGATTCTGCGATGAATCACCAGCATCGGAAAGCTTCCAGCAATGAACGTTGATTGGGCTAGAGCAAGCGCCGCGCCAATCGGGCGATCTGTAGGAAATAGCTGTCGGCGCGCGCCTGATCTTTCAACAGGCGCGGCGATTCTGGAAGGTTTTGGTGCATGAAGGATTTGTCATGCACCAAAGCGAGGCTGTGACGGATGTTCAATGTGGGAGCGAGCCTGCTCGCGAATGTGCCGTGTCAGACAGATGTATTCAGCTGATCCCGCGCTTTCGCGAGCAGGCTCGCTCCCACAGGGGCTTTGCGCTGTGTCAGATAGAGAAGGGATTACTCGGTACTGCCCAGCCCTTGCCAGTGCTTGAGGCCGATGAAGATGAAGCGCAGTTGCTGGGTGATCTTCGCCTGCGGGGTCAGATGCTCCGGCAAGGCTTCGGCGGGCGGGTCGATGATGTCGGGGAGGGTGGCGAACACCGATTTGACGATCAGGTCAGCCATCACGCTGAGGCCTGCCAGATCCAGATGTTGCAGCTTGGGCATCAGCGCCAGGTCCGCCGCGAGGTCGGCGCTGATGTTCTCCCGCAGGCGTCCGATTGCCTGACGTACCGGCAGCGAGCCGCCGTATTGTTCGCGGGCGAGAAACAGGAATTGCGAGCGGTTGGCGTTGACCACATCAAGGAAGATGCGCACCGAAGCGTCGATGATGCCGCCCATGACGAATTCATTGTGCCGCACCAGGCGGATGGTCTCGCGGAAGGTCTGGCCGACTTCACTGACCAGCACCAGCCCCAACTCGTCCATATCGGCGAAGTGCCGGTAGAAACCGGTGGGCACGATGCCGGCGGTCTTGCTCACTTCGCGCAGGCTCAGGCTGCCGAATCCTCGGCCGCTTTCCATCAGGTGGCGGGCAGCGTCCATCAGGGCGTTGCGGGTCTGTTGTTTCTGTTCGGCGCGGGGCAGCATCGCAGGGTGTGTTCTTCGGCAGGACAAGCGCCGCACTCTAGCAAATCGGCTTTGTCGGCGTCGAACGGGGAGTCGTTCAGCGAGGGTTTTACAGAAGCTGAAAAGTCAAAAGCCCAATCCGCTGATTGGGCTTTTTTGCCGGGCCGTCATGGGCTCAGCTCAATTTGCTGTTGCGTTCGATCACACGGTCACCACCGCCTTCAGCGAGGGCTTGACCCAGTGGGGTTTTATCGAAGCCGTCATCAGCCAGGGTCTGGCCCTGTGGAGTGCGCTCGGAACCGTCAGATGCCAGGGTCTGGCCTTGTGGGGTGCGCTCGGTACCGTCGGAAGCGAGGATCTGACCTTGTGGGGTGCGATCAGAGCCGTCCTGAACCAGGCCTTTTTCTTCGAGGCGGTTGCGACCGTTTTCAGCCAGGGCCTGGCCTTGAGGGGTGCGATCCGAGCCGTCTTGAACCAGGCCTTTTTCTTCGAGGCGGTTGCGGCCGTTTTCAGCCAGGGTCTGACCTTGTGGAGTGCGCTCGGAACCGTCGGAAGCTACGGTCTGGCTAAACACCGAGTGGCTGTCTTTGACTTGCGGAGTGGCCTGATCGGCAGCGGGCAGGGCGAAAGCAGTGCTGGCTAGCATCGACAGGGTAAGGCTGAGCAGTAATTGGCGTTTCATGATAGTGGCTCCTTGGGAGGGCGATAAAGTGGGTACGAGGGCAATGCTACTCTCGATAAGTCGATATAAAAGTTCATAAACGCAATGGTAATAATCAACAGAATTGATTGTTCGGAGCGAAGGCTCTAGATCGCGCCTTTGCGGGCGACGGTTTTGCACCGTCGTGGGTATTTTCGACTCACTCGTGCCTCGCAAAAGTGCGGGTGGCGGTAACACTGCTCGACCGATCGGTCAGTTTTGCCGGGCTTTTTATGGCTTAAACTGCCTTTCAATTAAACCTGCGGGCCTTTCGCCAGTCACAGACTGCATAGGGGCCGCTTCGGTCTGCCGTTTCAGCTGTGCGTCGGGATGTTCGGCGTGCGGTCGTGATCAGGAGCTTTGTGCATGACGCGCACTGGAAAAATCTTCAGCTGGACCTTCGCCATCCTCGCGCTGCTGCTGGCAGCCTTGATTCTGATCATCGTGTTTTTCGACTGGAACCGGATCAAACCCACGATCAACGCCAAAGTTTCGGAAGAACTGCACCGGGCGTTTGCCATCAATGGCAACCTCGCAGTGATCTGGCAGCGCGAGCCGGAAGAAGGCGGCTGGCGCTCTTGGGTGCCTTGGCCGCACGTGGTCGCCGAGGATCTGAGCCTGGGCAACCCGGACTGGTCGAAGCAGCCGCAGATGGTCACCCTGAAACGCGTCGAGCTGCGCATTTCGCCGCTGGCCCTGCTGGCTCAACGCGTGGTGATTCCGCGCATCGACCTGACCGAGCCGAATGCCGAGCTGCAACGTCTGGCCGATGGCCGCGCCAACTGGACGTTCAAATTCGATCCCAAGGACCCGAACGCCGAGCCTTCGAGCTGGGTGGTCGATATCGGCGCGATCGGTTTCGACAAGGGCCACGTGACCCTCGACGACCAGACCCTGAAGACCAACCTCGATGTGCTGATCGACCCGCTCGGCAAGCCGATTCCCTTCAGCGAGATTGTTGGCGACAAAGCGGCGAAAACCGCTCAGGACAAGGGCGGCGCACCGCAGGACTATGCCTTTGCACTCAAGGTCAAAGGCCAATACCACGCGCAGAACCTCACCGGGCAGGGCAAGATCGGCGGGTTGCTGGCCTTGCAGGACGCGAGCAAGCCGTTCCCGTTGCAGGCCCAGGCGAAGATCGGCGATACCCGTATCGAACTGGCCGGCACCCTGACTGACCCGCTGAATCTCGGCGCCCTCGACCTGCGCTTGAAACTCGCTGGCGACAGTCTCGGCAATCTCTACCCACTGACCGGCGTGACGCTGCCGGACACCCCACCGTATTCCACCGACGGCCACCTGATCGCCAAGCTGCATGACGAGGCCGGGGCAAAATTCACTTATGAGAAATTCAACGGCAAGATCGGCGACAGCGACATCCACGGCGACCTGACCTACGTGGCCAGCCAGCCACGGCCGAAACTCACGGGTGCGTTGCTCTCCAATCAACTGCTGTTCGCCGACCTTGCACCGTTGATCGGTGCCGATTCCAACACCGAGCAAAAGGCCCGTGGCGGCGCGAGCAAGCAGCCGGCAGACAAAGTCCTGCCGGTCGAAGAGTTTAAGACTGATCGCTGGCGCGCCATGGACGCGGATGTCGAGTTCACCGGCAAGCGCATCGTTCACAGCGAGAAGCTGCCGTTCAACGACCTCTATACCCATCTGAAACTCAACGACGGCGAACTCAGCCTGGAACCGCTGCGCTTTGGCGTCGCCGGCGGCACCCTGGATGCGCTGATCCGCCTCAATGGCCGCACCGAGCCGTTGGAAGGCCGGGCGCGGTTGACCGCACGCAAATTCAAACTCAAAGAGCTGTTCCCCACTTTCGAGCCGATGAAAACCAGTTTCGGTGAGCTCAATGGCGATGCCGACATCAGTGGCCGGGGCAACTCCGTGGCCAAGCTCCTCGGTGGCGCCAACGGCAATCTGAAGATGCTGATCAACGACGGTGCGATCAGCCGCGAGCTGATGGAACTGGCCGGGCTCAACGTCGGCAACTACGTGGTCGGCAAGATCTTTGGCGACAAGGAAGTGAAGATCAATTGCGCGGCCGCGGACTTCGACATCAAGACCGGCCTGGCCACGACACGGCTGTTTGTCTTCGATACCGAGAACGCAATCATCTACATCGATGGCACGGCGAACATGGCCACCGAGCAACTCGATCTGACCGTGACCCCTGAGTCGAAAGGCTGGCGACTGATCTCCCTGCGCTCGCCGCTGTATGTGCGCGGCAAATTCATCAAACCGGATGCCGGCGTCAAAGCCGTACCGTTGATGCTGCGCGGGGCGGGGATGGTTGCGCTGGGCGTGATAGCCGCACCGGCGGCGGGATTGCTGGCGCTGGTGGCGCCGAGCGGTGGCGAGCCGAATCAGTGCGCGCCGTTGCTCGAGCAGATGAAGCAGGGCAAGGCGCCGGTGACCGTTAAACCCAGCAAGTAATGCGGCGTCTCTGAGGGCGCCTTCGCGAGCAGGCTCGCTCCCACATTCGAACGCATTCCTTCAATTGAAATACGTTCCAGTGTGGGAGCGAGCCTGCTCGCGAAAGCGGTGTGACGGGATTACAGATCGTTAAGGATATCCGCCATGTCGTCGGCGTGTTCTTCTTCCTGGGCGAGGATGTCTTCGAAGATGCGGCGGGTGGTCGGGTCCTTGTCACCGATGTACTGGATGATTTCGCGGTAGCTGTCGATGGCGATGCGCTCGGCCACCAGATCTTCGTAAACCATTTCCTTGAGCGTGTTGCCGGCCACGTATTGCGCGTGGGACATCTTGCTCAGCAGGTCAGGGTTGAACTCAGGCTCACCGCCCAGTTGCACGATGCGCTCGGCGAGGCGATCGGCGTGCTCGGCTTCCTGGTTGGCGTGCTCGAGAAATTCGTCGGCGGCGACGTTGGCTTTCAGGCCGTTGGCCATGAAGTAGTGGCGCTTGTAGCGCAAGGTGCACACCAGCTCGGTGGCCAGCGACTCATTGAGCAAACGCAGTATTTCCTCACGGTTGGCGTTGTAGCCCTCGGTGACCGCGCCGTTTTCCACGTGTTGCCGCGCGCGTTCGCGCAGGGTTTGAACATCAGACAAATGCACGTCACTCATTTCATTCTCCTGGAGGCTAATCCGATAGGCGCCACGTTCTGAAGACGCGGTCGCTACTCAGGGTGTGAGTCTTGAGCGAAGCGAAAAGTTTTATGCGATTTACGCCGGACTCGGTTCAGGAACTGCTGAGGACTGCGATGTCGGCAGGGTCAGAGCTGGAATAGGCTTATCGTTGAGTTGTCATCGTCGAGGTGGATGCTTGGCGAGCGTCTTGCACGTCTGGCCTCCACCCACCGCGCACAAGGATGTACCCCATGTCGACACGTTATCCACTGGTGCTGGTGCCGGGCATGCTCGGCTTTGTCCGGCTGGTGCTTTATCCGTATTGGTTCGGCATCATCAAGGCCTTGCGCCGTGGTGGTGCGACGGTGGTCGCGGTGCAGGTCTCGCCACTCAACTCCACGGAAGTGCGCGGCGAGCAATTGCTGGCGCGGATCGAGGAAATTCTGCGCGAGAGCGGGGCGCCGAAGGTCAATCTGTTCGGTCACAGCCAAGGCGCGTTGACCGCACGGTATGCGGCGGCGAAGCGCCCGGATCTGGTCGCCTCGGTAACATCGGTGGCCGGGCCTAATCATGGTTCGGAGTTGGCCGATTATCTGGAAAAGCACTATCCCGCCAACAGCGCCAAGGGGCGCTTGCTCGAAGCGTTGCTGCGCCTGATCGGCTGGGTCATGGCATTGCTCGACACGGGTTATCACGGGCCGAAACTGCCGGTGGATATCCACGCTTCTCACCAATCGCTGACGACGGCGGGCGTTGCATTATTCAATCAGCGTTATCCACAGGGGCTGCCGGAAACGTGGGGCGGGCCGGGGCCGGAAGAGGCCAATGGTGTGCGCTATTACTCCTGGTCAGGGACGCTGCAACCGGGCAAGACCGATCGTGGCGGCAATCTTTTTGACGGCACCAACCGCAGTTGTCGCTTGTTCGCCAGGACCTTCGTTCGCGAGCCGGGGCAGTGCGACGGCATGGTCGGCCGTTACAGCTCGCATCTGGGCACGGTGATCGGTGATGACTATCCGCTGGATCATTTCGACATCGTCAATCAGTCGCTGGGGCTGGTGGGCAAGGGCGCAGATCCGGTAAGGCTGTTTGTCGAGCATGCGGCGCGGCTGGAGGCTGCAGGGTTATAGCCAAACAGACCGCTTCATCGTTCTTCGCGAGCAGGCTCGCTCCCACAGGTGTCTGCATTTCAACGTGGGAGGGGCCTTATCAGGCAACGCCGACCCGCCGGCCCAACACCGTGGTCCAGCGCTCCGACAAAACCACCCCAGCCAAGGTCAGCAACCCACCCACCAGGTGATACATCGCCAACTGTTCCTTCAACACCACCGCCGCAATCAGCGCGGTAATCAATGGCAGCAGATTGAAGAACAACGTCGTCCGGCTCGGCCCCAGTCGCTGCACCGCCTGCATCCACGCCAGCGGCGCGACCATCGAGGCCAGCAGGCATGCATACAGCACCAGCGGCACGTTCTGCAGGTTCAGCCCGGTCTTTGGCGAAGCAGCGAACAATGGAAACAACACCACAATCGCCACCAGCACCTGCAAGTACAGCAGCACCAGTGGCGGCAGGCGCAGTTGCCACTTTTTCAGCAGCGTGCTGTAGACGGCGTAGGCCAGCGTGGCGATCAGCATCATCGCATCGCCCAGATTGACCCCGTGTTGCAGCAGCGCTCCGAGGCTGCCGGATGACACCACCACCAGCACGCCAGCGAACGACAGCACCGCACCGACCAGCGCACCAGCCGTCAGGCGCTGGCCGAGGCTGATGATCGCCATGGCCAGCGACATCAATGGCATCAACGACAGGATGATGCCCATATTGGTTGCGGTGGTCAGTGTTGCGGCGAAATAGGCGAGGCTCTGATACACCGCCATGCCGAGTACGCCGAGGATGAAAATCCGCCCCAGGTTCGGCCGAATCTGCGGCCAGTGGGCGATGACTTTCTTCAGCATGAATGGCGTGAACAGCACGCCGGCGAGCAGCCAGCGATAGAAACCGATCTCGGCGGGAAAGATCGCCCCGACCGCCAGTTTGTTGATCACGGTGTTGCCGGCCCAGATGAAAATCGCCAGCAGGGGAAACGCGTATTGCATGGGACAAAAACCAGAACGTTGATGAAGCGCGATTATCGCCTGTCTGGATGCAGGCCTATACTGCGAACCGGACAACCTGCCTCTGCATCCGGACAGCATGAACAGCAAACACATCGATCTGCTCGATTTCAGCGAACTGCCGTCAGCGGTGTATTTCCGCTACGCCGATTTCAATGCCCACGAATATGCCGCGCCGCATCGCCATCCGTGGGGCACGCTCGAGTATGCCGCCCATGGCGTGTTGCACATGGATGTCGACGGCAGCCGCTTCATGTCGCCGCCGCAGTACGCGGTGTGGGTGCCGCCCGAGGTCGAGCACAGTTTCTACAGCCATCAGCCGGTCAACTATCGCGCGGTGTGTCTTGATCCAAGTGTTTGCACACGGTTGCCGGCGCGCGCCTGCACCTTGGCGATCAGTGACATTCTCAAGGCGATTCTCAAGGACTTCGCTGCCCGCGATGTGAAGATTCCGGAGCATGAGGCCGATCAGCGTCTGGCCCAGGTATTGGTCGATCAACTGCAACAGGCACCGGTGCAGGAATGTTACCTGCCGTATGCGAGCAGCCCGGGCTTACTGACGATTCTCGACGCCTTGCAGGCCGCGCCGGGCGACAACCAACCGTTGGCGCATTGGGCCGCGCAAGTGCATGTCAGCGAGCGCACCCTGGCCCGGCAGTTTGTCCGCGAGCTGGGCATGAGCTTTGGCGAGTGGCGTCAGCGCTTGCGTTATCTGGCGGCGATCGAGGCGCTGGAAACCTCGCGTTCGGTGCAGGAAATCGCTTTCGACCTCGGCTACAGCAGCGGCTCGGCCTTCATCGCCATGTTCGCCCGCCAGGCCGGTTGCACGCCGGAGCAGTATCGGCGCAGCCACCTCGAGGGCAGGAAGGTGTAACAAGCTTTGACTACACTGCGACAGAGGCCGCATCCATCGGTGCGGCAACAAGGAGAAAACTCCATGAAGATGTTGCGTGTGCCGTTGTTGATGATCGGGCTGCTTGTGTGTTCCCAGGGTTTCGCCGCCACGGCGCAACAGAACAAGATGACCACCTGCAATGCCGATGCGACCGCCAAAAGCCTGAAGGGCGACGAGCGCAAGGCGTTCATGAGCACCTGCCTGAAAGCGGCACCCGCAGCCAACGATGGCAAGGAGCTGACCCCGCAGCAGCAGAAGATGACCACCTGCAATGCCGATGCGAAAACCAAGGCGCTGGCCGGCGATGCGCGCAAGGCGTTCATGAGTGAGTGTCTGAAGAAAAAGTGAAACGGTAAATAATGTGGTGAGCTTGCCGGCCTCTTCGCGAGCAGGCTCGCTCCCACATTTGAAACGCGCACTCCTGTGGGAGCGAGCCTGCTCGCGAAAGCGTCGGTGAATGCACCGCCATTCCCACGGCCCGCATATCCCTAGTGCTAACCCCGGATCGCTGGCAGACTGCCCATCCTTTCACGCCGTTCGTTTTGAGGCTGTATGCCAACGTTTTCTCAGCGTCATGTTGTGTTCTGGGTCAGTTGCATCATCATTTTTGGCGGTTTGCTGCTGGTGCTGCCGCTGCGCCTGCTGCCGAGCCTGCTGGCCGGGTTGCTGGTGTTCGAGCTGGTGAACATGCTCACCCCGCAACTGCAACGGCTGATCGAAGGGCGGCGTGCGCGCTGGTTGGCGGTGGCGCTGCTCGGCACGCTGGTAGTAAGTGCGCTGGCGCTGATCTTCGCCGGCGCCATCAGTTTCCTCCTGCATGAAGCGGAAAACCCCGGCGCCTCGCTCGATAAATTCATGGGCGTGGTCGATCGCGCGCGCGGACAGTTGCCGCCGTTCATCGACGCTTACCTGCCGGCCAGCGCGGCGGAATTTCGCGTGGCGATCGGCGAGTGGGCGAGCAAGCATCTGGCCGACCTGCAACTGGTCGGCAAGGACGCTGCGCACATGTTCGTCACCCTGCTGATCGGCATGGTGCTCGGCGCGATCATCGCCCTGCAGCGCATCCCCGACGTGACCAAGCGCAAGCCGCTGGCCGCCGCTTTGTTCGACCGTTTGCATCTGCTGGTGCAGGCGTTTCGCAATATCGTCTTCGCGCAGATCAAGATTTCCCTGCTCAACACCGTGTTCACCGGGATCTTCCTCGCGGTGATCCTGCCGATGTTCGGCATCAAGCTGCCGCTGACCAAAACCCTGATCGTGCTGACCTTCCTGCTCGGCCTGCTGCCGGTGATCGGCAACCTGATGTCGAACACGCTGATCACCATCGTCGGTCTGTCGCTGTCGATCTGGGTAGCGATCGCCGCGCTGGGCTACCTGATCGTTATCCACAAGCTCGAATACTTTCTCAACGCGCGCATCGTTGGTGGGCAGATCAGTGCCAAGTCGTGGGAGTTGCTTCTGGCGATGCTGGTGTTCGAAGCCGCGTTCGGTTTGCCGGGGGTGGTGGCGGGGCCGATTTATTACGCGTATCTGAAGAGTGAGTTGAAGCTCGGAGGAATGGTCTAGAAAAGCAGCTTCGAGTTGCAAGCTTCAAGCTGCAAGTTAAAGCAGAAGCGAGAGCCGCAGTGGCTTTTGCTCTAGCTTGCAGCTTGCAGCTTGCAGCTTGCAGCTTAAAACTTGCAGCTGCCCCTAAACGCCATAGCGTTTGCGGGCTTCAATCGCCAAACCGCTACCAATGCTGCCAAAGATGTTGCCTTCGACATGCCGCGCGTTCGGCAGCATTGCCGAGACGCTGTTGCGCAGGGCCGGGATGCCGCTCGAACCTCCAGTGAAGAACACCGTGTCGACCTGATCGACCGCCACGCCAGCGTCATTCAACAACTGCGTAACGCTGCCGCGCACACGCTCCAGCAAAGCCTCGATCGCCGATTCGAACAACGCGCGGCTCAGCTCGACGCTCAGCCCGGCTTCGATGCGGTCCAGCGGCACGTGGCGGCTGTCGGCGTGGGTCAGCTGGATCTTGGTTTCTTCCACTTCCATCGCCAGCCAGTGCCCGGCGCGCTGTTCGATCAGCTTGAACAGGCGATCGATGCCGCCGGTGTCTTCGATGTCGTAGCGCATGCTGCCCAGCGCCAGCGTGGATTTCTGCGAGTACACCGAGTTGATCGTGTGCCAGGTCGCCAGGTTCATGTGGTGGCTGGTCGGCATGTAGGCGCCGCTCTTCATGCGGCTGCCGTAGCCGAACAGCGGCATCAGACCTTGCAGGCTGAGCTGTTTGTCGAAGTCGGTACCACCGATGTGCACACCGCCGGTGGCGAGGATGTCATCGTGACGGTTGTCGAGACCGCGACGCTCGGGCGACAGGCGCACCAGCGAGAAGTCGGAGGTACCACCGCCGATGTCGACGATCAGCACCAGCTCTTCTTTCTCGATGGTCGACTCGTAGTCGAATGCCGCCGCGATCGGCTCGTACTGGAACGACACGTCCTTGAAACCGATTTTGCGCGCCACTTCGACCAGCGTGTCTTCGGCTTCCTGGTCAGCCAGCGGATCGTCGTCGACGAAGAACACCGGACGACCCAGCACCACTTGCTCGAATTCCCGACCGGCGGCGGTTTCGGCGCGGCTCTTGAGCTGGCCGATGAACAGCCCGAGCAGGTCCTTGAACGGCATCGCCGTGCCGAGGACGCTGGTGTCGTGCTTGATCAGCTTCGAGCCGAGCAGGCTTTTCAACGAGCGCATCAGCCGGCCTTCGTAACCTTCCAGATACTCGTGCAGGGCCAGGCGACCGTAGACCGGGCGACGTTCCTCGATGTTGAAGAAGACCACCGACGGCAGGGTGATCTTGTCGTCTTCCAGCGCGATCATGGTATCCATGCCGGGGCGCAGCCAGCCGACGGTGGAGTTGGACGTGCCGAAGTCGATGCCGCAGGCACGGGCTGGAGAGGCGTCTTTCATTTCTTTCGGATTCCGGTGAAAAAACGGCCGCGCAGTGTATGTCAGTGCGCGGCAGATTCGAAGGCCGGTCATCCGCTATTTCGCCGGCAGACAGCTTGAAAAGCGCCGCTTCGCCCCAAACTTGCTGGCATGGGCCGGCAGACACACCGGCGGTCGCAAGAACCGTCGTCCACTGCCGATAAACTTCTGCGGCGCCACCCGGTCACAAACTTGAGATCGGTCAACCCGGCACGTGCCAATCGGCGCATGCTGGTCTCGGCGCGAAATCGATAACGGATGGTGATCCTTCCATGGACTTCAAAGACTATTACAAGATACTCGGCGTGGAGCCGACAGCCGACGACAAGGCCATCAAGGCGGCCTATCGCAAGCTGGCGCGCAAATACCACCCCGATGTCAGCAAGGAAAAAGACGCCGAGGCCAAGTTCAAGGACGCCTCGGAAGCCTATGAAGCGCTAAAAAGCGCCGACAAACGCGCCGAATACGACGAACTGCGCCGTTATGGCCAGCACGGTCAGCCGTTCCAGGGCCCGCCGGGCTGGCAGAGCCGTGGCGGCTTCGGCGGTGGCGGTGGCGACACGGGCGACTTCTCGGACTTCTTCAGTTCGATCTTCGGCAATCGCGGCCCCGGTTTCGGTGGCGCCGAGAGCCGCCAATCACGCGGACGCCGAGGGCAAGACGTGGAAATGGAACTGCCGGTCTTCCTCGAAGAAACCCTGTCGAACGAATCGAAGAAAGTCACCTTTCAGGTGCCGCAATACAACGCGCACGGCCAGCACGTCAGCAACACCAGCAAGAGCCTGAACGTGAAGATTCCGGCCGGCGTTACCGACGGCGAGCGGATTCGCCTGAAGGGCCAGGGCGCACCGGGCATCGGTGGCGGGGCGAATGGCGATCTGTACCTGACCATCCGTTTTGCGCCGCACCCGAAATTCGATGTCGAAGGCGAAAACCTGATCATCACCTTGCCCCTGGCTCCGTGGGAATTGGCATTGGGCACTGAAGTGGCCGTGCCGACCCTGACCGGCAAGATCAACCTCAAGGTCCCGGCCGGCAGCCAGAACGGCCAGCGCATGCGCGCCAAGGGCCATGGCCTGCTGAACAAGGCCGGCGAACGCGGTTATCTGTTCGTGCAGCTCAAGGCCGTGATGCCCAAAGCCTCCGACGAGGAGGTCAAGGCGCTGTGGCAGGAACTGGCGAAGAAAGCCGCCTTCAATCCGCGAGAGAACTTCTGAACCCGACGACGGAGTAGCCCATCATGAGCAGCCCCCTGATCGTTCAACTGGACCTGGCAGAATTCTGTGAGGCGGCCGATTTGTCGGACGTCTACGTGATCGAAATCGTCGAGCACGGCATCCTCGAACCTCAGGGCGCGCAGCCCCGGGAATGGCGTTTCACCGATTACGAATTGGCCTTGGCCAAGCGCGCGGCGAAGCTGCGCCGTGATCTGGAACTGGAGTGGGAAGGCGTCGCGCTGGCGCTGGATCTGCTGGACGAGGTGAAGCAGTTGCGCGCCGAGAACCGCATGTTGCGTCAACGGTTGGGGCGGCTGGTGGTCGAATAAGTTGTTTGAGGCGATGAGGTCTGTTTCGGCCTCATCGCGAGTCGGCCCGCTTGTGCCGGGTTAGTGTTTGCGAGTGTTTCACCCGGTATGAACCGGCTGGATGGTCTGATAGTTTTCCGGGCACATGTTGGCAATGGATGCCGACGGTCGTAGCGCCAGCCAGGCCGGCCAGCGCTGCGCAATCTTTGCAAGGAAGCCTGTCAATGCCAGTCAGACCCAAGCCGCCCAAGCCGGGCGCAGTCGATATCACCACCCCTGGGCGCACAACCCGGGATTCCGCCACGCACGGTATCGAGTCGCCGCACCTGACCCCCGGTCCGTTCATTCGCAAGACCCCGCCCGATACCAGCGAACCCGGCAGTAGCACGCAGCAAATGGAAATTGCAGCCATGCCGCACAGCGTGCAAGTCCATCCGACGCCGTCTACCTCGGGTTCCGTCCCAACGGTCGCAGCCTCCGCGCTGGAGCGTTACCTGATTGCCTCGACAGCCCCTCTACCGCAAGCGGACGTTGATGGGTTTCGCCTATTCAAGGGGCGCCAATACGCGGACTTGCAGGGCGGTGGTACGGTGCTGATCGGCGTCGATGCCGAGACCGGTCTGCATCGGGCCCGGTTGTCCAGCGAGCTGCAGCCGTCCGGTCCAGTGCTTGCCTACGATCCGTTGCACAAGCACTGGTACTCGCTGGAGGATTTCAGCGCATCGCCGGACGCCGCCGTTGTACCGGGTAAAAGCCGCAGGGCGGCGCGGCAGAGTGATGAAGACTATGAGTCAGCCCTTGAAGAGCTGCCCGACGATGTCGATGCGGCAGATGAACATTTCTATCTGGCGTCCGAGTCGATGCCCGTCAAACCTTTCACTGCTGACGAGTTGAGTGCAATGCGCAGCGAAACGCGCTTTTCGTTTCTCAGCAATCGGCCCGGGGTCTACGACCGAGCCAATAACGGCAAATATCCATTCCGGGACATCGCCGGCACGCCTATCCGCATAAAGAAGCTCCAGACCCTCGTGCGTTTCGAAGACGGCGGCCGATACACCTCCGAGCAGATCAAACCGTACATCAAGTTTGGCGCCTACGAGCATGTCGCGCGGCTGTATGAAGAAAAGCTGCAATGGCGACTGTTCACCGAGGCCGACATGCGTGCGCCCGGTGAGCGGGCCCTGGTCGGCCAGTCCATGGTGGTTGCCAACCGGAGCATCAGCCGAGGCGAGGTGGTCGGCGTCTATGCTGGCGCCATCATGCCAGGACGTCTTGTGCCGCTCCCCCAGCAGTCATACACCATGAAGGTCGGCGTGCGTTACCAGCCGGGACCTGGATATCTGATCCCCGTCCAGCTGGCGATGGTCGGTGACACGATCATCTCCAGGATCAATACGCATTTCTGGTACAACGCAACGGGCAAGCCGGTTCGCCAGGCCACGGATGGTTATAACGTCGAATTCGTGCCATTCGATGTTGAGGCGCAACAGTTGATAGGCAAGGAACTGGTCACCCGCGACTTCATTCTCAACGCCATCTTCGCTACCGAAGATATTCCGGCAGGAACCGAGTTACGCATCAATTACAACTACAGCGATGCGGACATCGCGAAGTTGTTTCCGTGATCGCCTGAGCGATAGCTGCTGAATACGAACCAGCGAGTCCGTATTCAGCGCGCCCCCTGATCAAAACAGAAAATAGCGCTGCGCCATCGGCAGCGTTTCCGCCGGTTCGCACCAGAGCAACACGCTATCGGCCTTGACCTGATAGGTCTGCGGATCGACATCGATGTTCGGCAGATAGTCGTTGTGGATGAGGTCGGTTTTCTGCACGTCGCGGCAGCCCTTCACCACAGCGATCTGCTTTTTCAACCCCAGAGCCTCCGGCAATCCGGCCTCCTGCGCCGCCTGGCTGATAAAGGTCAGGCTGGTGGCCTGCAGCGAGCCACCGTAGCTGGCGAACATCGGGCGGTAATGTACCGGTTGCGGCGTGGGAATCGAGGCGTTGGCATCGCCCATCAGGCTGGCGGCAATCGCACCGCCCTTGAGGATCAGCGTCGGTTTCACGCCGAAAAACGCCGGGCGCCACAGCACCAGATCGGCCCACTTGCCGACTTCGATCGAGCCGACTTCATGGCTGATGCCATGGGTAATCGCCGGGTTGATGGTGTACTTGGCGATGTAACGCTTGGCGCGGAAGTTGTCGTTGCCCTCGCCGTCCTGCGGCAGTGGGCCGCGTTGTTTTTTCATCTTGTCGGCGGTCTGCCAGGTGCGCGTGATGACTTCACCGACGCGGCCCATGGCCTGACTGTCGGAGCTGATCATCGAGAACGCGCCGAGGTCGTGGAGGATGTCTTCGGCGGCAATGGTTTCGCGGCGGATACGGCTTTCGGCGAAGGCGACGTCTTCGGCAATACTCGGGTCGAGGTGATGGCAGACCATCAGCATGTCGAGGTGTTCGTCGATGGTGTTGCGGGTGAACGGCCGGGTCGGGTTGGTCGAGCTCGGCAGCACGTTGGGGAAACCGCAGGCCTTGATGATGTCCGGCGCGTGGCCGCCACCGGCACCTTCGGTGTGATAGGTGTGGATGGTGCGGCCCTTGAATGCGCCAAGGGTGGTTTCGACGAAGCCGGATTCGTTGAGGGTGTCGGTGTGGATCGCTACCTGCACGTCGTACTGGTCGGCGACGTTGAGGCAGTTGTCGATGCTCGCCGGGGTGGTGCCCCAGTCTTCGTGCAGCTTGAGGCCGATGGCACCGGCCTTGACCTGTTCGATCAACGGCTCCGGCAGGCTGGCGTTGCCTTTGCCGGTGAGGCCGATGTTCATCGGGAAGGCATCGGCGGCCTGGAGCATGCGTGCCAGATGCCACGGGCCGGAGGTGCAGGTGGTGGCGTTGGTGCCGGTAGCGGGACCGGTGCCGCCGCCGATCATGGTGGTGACGCCGCTCATCAACGCTTCTTCGATCTGCTGCGGGCAGATGAAGTGGATATGCGTGTCGATGCCGCCAGCGGTGAGGATCATGCCTTCGCCGGCAATCACTTCGGTGCCGGCGCCGATGGCGATGGTCACGTTGGGCTGCACATCGGGGTTGCCGGCCTTGCCGATCGCGGCGATGCGCCCGTCCTTGAGGCCGACGTCGGCCTTGACGATGCCCCAGTGGTCGATGATCAGCGCGTTGGTGATCAGCGTGTCGACCACTTCGGCGGCGAGCAACTGACTCTGGCCCTGGCCGTCGCGGATCACTTTGCCGCCACCGAACTTCACTTCCTCGCCGTAGGTGGTGAAGTCCTTCTCGACTTCGATCCACAGCTCGGTATCGGCCAGGCGCACCTTGTCGCCGACGGTGGGGCCGAACATGTCGGCGTAGGCTTGTCTGGAGATTTTCATGGGCATGCCTTGAGATTCAATTGGGTCTGAAATCGCTCGCATTACTCGCTTTCGCGAGCAGGCTCGCTCCCACATTTGATCGCGTTCTCATGTGGGAGCGAGCCTGCTCGCGAAGGGGCCAGAGCGGGCACCGTGTTGTTTAGAGATCACCCATGATGCGGCCGGCAAAGCCGAACACCCGGCGATGTCCGGCGTAATCGACCAGCTCGACTTCACGGCTTTGCCCCGGCTCGAAGCGCACGGCGGTGCCGGCGGGGATGTTCAGGCGCATGCCGCGACTGGCGGCACGGTCGAAGGTCAGCGCGTCGTTGGTTTCGAAAAAGTGAAAGTGCGAACCGACCTGGATCGGCCGGTCACCACTGTTGGCGACTTTCAGGCTCACGGTGCGGCGGCCGACGTTGAGTTCGATGTCGCCGGGCTGGATCTGGTATTGGCCAGGAATCATCGCTGGGCTCCTTGCAGGACTTTGTAATAGAGAGCGGTCGGGCGATAGGTGCCGTTGGGATCGCAGGCGTAATCGGGGATTTCGCCGGCGCGCACGTAGCCCAGCGCCTTGTAGAAATCTTCTGCCGGCGAGCCGGCCTCGGTGTCGAGATAGAGCATGCCGCGCTTGTGCTTGGGCGCTTCGAGTTCTAGCGCCTGCATCAGTTGCTGGCCGAGGCCACGGCGGCGCGCGTGTTCGCGCACCAGCAGTTTCTGCACTTCGGCGCGGTTCAGACCATTGGCCTTCTGGCACAGGCCCAGTTGCACGCTGGCCAGCACCTGCTCGTCCTTCACCACCACCCAGAGCAGCGTGCTGCCCTTGTTGATGTTGTCCTGCACCTCATCGAAATACGCGCGCGCCTGCGCGGCATCGAGGTCGGCCATGAAGCCGACGCTGGCGCCGTAACCGACGGCGTCGAGCAGCAGATCGACCAGGCCCTGGCGATAGTGGGCAAAGCTCTCAGCGTTGACGCGGCGCAACTGGGCGGCGTTCATCGACATCACTCCTTGTGGGCACCCGGCGGCTGTGCGCCGGGATTGAGGGTCAACTGCATGAAGGTCAGATCGAGCCAGCGGCCGAACTTGGTGCCCACTTGCGGCATCTGCCCGGTGATGCTGAAACCGGCACGCTCGTGCAAGCGGATCGAGGCAGCGTTGCCGCTTTCGATAGCGGCGACCATGACGTGTTTGCCGCAGGCTCTGGCGCGTTCGATCAGCGCGGTCATCAGTTGCGGGCCGAGGCCGTTGCCGCGTTGATCGCTGCGCACGTACACCGAGTGCTCGACGGTGTGACGGAAACCGTCGAACGGCCGCCAGTCGCCGAACGAGGCGTAACCCAGCACTGCGTTTTCATGGTCGACGATCACCAGAATCGGATACGCCTGCAACTGCCGCGCGTCGAACCATGCCTGGCGATTGCCGAGGTCGACCGCTTGTTCGTTCCAGATCGCCGTGGTGTTGAGCACGGCGTCGTTGTAGATGTCGCGGATCGCCGGCAGGTCGGCCCGGCTCGCATCGCGAATGCTGTAAGTCATGGCGCGGCCTCAGACGATCGGCTGGTGAACGGTGACCAGTTTGGTGCCGTCGGGGAACGTCGCCTCGACCTGGATTTCCGGGATCATTTCCGGGATGCCTTCCATCACTTGTTCGCGGCTGAGCAGGGTGGTGCCGTAATGCATCAGCTCGGCCACGGTCTGGCCGTCGCGGGCACCTTCGAGCAGCGCGGCGGAGATGTAGGCCATGGCTTCCGGGTAATTGAGTTTCACGCCACGGGCCAGCCGCCGCTCGGCGACGAGGCCGGCGGTGAAGATAAGCAGCTTGTCTTTTTCGCGTGGGGTCAGGTCCATGGTTCGGGTTCCATCAGGGCAGATTGAAAAATTATCTGATTGCGCACATCCCCTGTGGGAGCGAGCCTGCTCGCGAATACGGTTTCATATTCAGCGTATGGGGTGGCTGACATGACGCTTTCGCGAGCAGGCTCGCTCCCACAGTTGGAATGCATTTCAGGTGTTCCAGATTCGGGGGGGCATGGCCTCGCGCCCCAGCATCACAGGTCTTAGCAGTCGCCATAAATCAATCAGCCAGGCGCGGGCGAGTAACGCCTCACCGGCCAGACACCGCGCCACCAGCAACCCTGGCAACTGCGTCAAGTCTCCACGCACTTCGTGCCCCAGCGAGCGGCAGCGCTCCAGCAACTCGGCGTCTATCTCACCGGTCACCAGCATCGTTGCGAACACCGGATTGCCATCCAGGCCGATCGGCGAGTCGAGTAAACCGTCCGCACCGACAATGCGCTGCCGTTCGTGCCAGAGCAACTGACCATTGCGGCGGATATCCAGGTGCGCCTGAAAATGCCCGAGGTCAAAACGCTCGCCGCTGGCCGGACGACCGAGCGCCACCACGTCCCAGTAGAACAGCCGCGCATCGCCTTCGAGCTCGATCGTTGTGCTCAACTCGGCCTGCGCGGCGCTGTAGACGATGGTTTCCTGCGGCAGCCATTCCAGGGTCGCGCCGGCAGCGACTTGCAAGTCGAGCTGCTGATAAGCCGGCCCGCCCGCGCGATACCACTTGGCGGCGCCGGGGCTGGTGATCTGTGCCCAGGCGTTGTGCTCGACGCGCGCGCTGATATCGAGCCGATCACCACCGGCAATTCCGCCCGGTGGGTGGACGATGATGTGCTGGCAGACCTCGGGGCCTTCGGCGTACAGATGCTTTTGCACCCGCAGCGGGCCGAGGTGGCGGCGCATGACCGGGCGCGTGCAATCGCCGAAACGCGCGTAGGCCAGTTCCAGCTCGGCATGCCAGCTCGGGGTAAACAGGGCAGGTGCAACAATCGAATTCATGGTTTTGTGATTATCGTTAGGAAGCTACAGATTAGACCGGCGCGTTAGATCGTGACCAGCCCGCGTACACCTTCGGCCTCCATATTTTCACCGCGACCCTGCTGGACGATCTCGCCCCGCGACATCACCAGGTATTGATCGGCCAGTTCTGCAGCAAAGTCGTAGAACTGCTCGACCAGCAGAATCGCCATGTCACCGCGCGCCGCGAGCTGCTTGATCACCGCGCCGATTTCCTTGATCACCGACGGTTGAATGCCTTCGGTCGGCTCATCAAGAATCAGCAGGCGCGGGCGGCTGGCCAATGCGCGGCCGATCGCCAGTTGCTGTTGCTGACCACCGGACAGATCGCCGCCACGGCGCTGCTTCATTTGTAGCAGCACCGGGAACAGTTCGTAGATGAAACCTGGAACTTCTTTGGCTTCTGAGCCTGGAAAGCGCGACAGGCCCATCAGCAGATTTTCTTCTACCGTGAGGCGCCCGAAGATCTCACGGCCCTGCGGCACGTAGGCGATACCGGCATGCACACGTTGATGCGGTTTGAACGTGGTGATCGGTTTGCCTTCCCAGTTCACCGCACCTTCCTTGGCCGGCAGCAGGCCCATCAGGCATTTGAGCAGGGTGGTCTTGCCCACGCCGTTACGGCCGAGCAGGCAGGTCACTTCGCCGACTTTCACGTCAAAGCTCAGGCCGCGCAGGATGTGGCTACCGCCGTAGTATTGATGAAGTTGTTGGACCTGTAGCATCGGAACTCCGTTAGTTGGGCTTCAAGCTTCAAGCTTCAAGCTTCAAGCCGAAAGCAAGGGCAGGGCGGTATGACAGGGCTTTTACTTGCAGCTTGCAGCTTGCAGCTTGCAGCTGGCCGATTCATCGTCCCAAATAAACCTCAATTACTCGCTCATCGGCCTGCACTTGCTCAAGCGAGCCCTCGGCCAGCACGCTGCCCTGATGCAGCACCGTGACGTGGTCGGCAATCGAGCCGACAAAGCCCATGTCGTGCTCGACCACCATCAGCGAATGCTTGCCCGCCAGCGATTTGAACAGCTCGGCGGTGAACTCGGTTTCGGCGTCGGTCATGCCCGCCACCGGTTCGTCGAGCAGGAGCAATTGCGGGTCCTGCATCAGCAACATGCCGATCTCGAGAAACTGCTTCTGGCCGTGGGACAACAGCCCGGCCTGGCGATTGACCGAGGTGGTCAGGCGAATCGTCTCGAGCACTTCGCTGATGCGTTCCTTCTGCTCGCCACTCAAGCGCGCACGCAAACTGGCCCACACCGACTTGTCGGTCTTCTGCGCCAGCTCCAGGTTTTCAAACACGCTCAAGGCTTCGAATACCGTCGGTTTCTGAAACTTGCGGCCGATGCCGGACTGGGCAATCTGCACTTCGCTCATCTGCGTCAGATCCAGGGTTTCGCCGAACCAGGCCTTGCCGTGGCTGGGCCGGGTCTTGCCGGTGATCACGTCCATCAGCGTGGTCTTGCCCGCGCCGTTGGGGCCGATGATGCAGCGCAGTTCGCCGACGCCGATGTACAGGTTGAGATTGTTCAAGGCACGGAAGCCATCGAAGCTGACGCTGATGTCTTCCAGGGTCAGGATGGTGCCGTGGCGCGTATCGAGGCCCGGGCCGACGCGCTGGCCGAGGCCGATAGAGTCGCGGCTGGTGCCTTCGTCCTTGTTCGGTTCGACGGGGAAAAACGCCGGCTCCAGCATGAATTCAGCACTCGCTGTGACTCTCATTGTTCACCTCGTTTCTTCAGCAGACCGATCACGCCTTTGGGCAGGTACAACGTCACGACGATGAACAGCGCACCGAGGAAGAACAGCCAGTATTCCGGGAAGGCCACGGTGAACCAGCTCTTCATGCCGTTGACCACGCCAGCGCCGAGCAGCGGCCCGATCAGCGTGCCGCGCCCGCCAAGGGCGACCCACACCGCCGCTTCGATCGAGTTGGTCGGCGACATTTCGCTGGGGTTGATGATGCCCACTTGTGGCACGTACAGCGCTCCGGCGAGACCGCACAGCACCGCACTCAGCACCCAGACGAACAGCTTGAAACCCCGCGGATCATAACCGCAGAACATCAAACGGTTTTCCGCATCGCGCAACGCCGTCAGCACTCGGCCGAACTTGCTTTGTGCCAGGCGCCAGCCGATGAACAGGCTCGCCACCAGCAACAACACCGTGGCCAGAAACAGCACCGCGCGGGTGCCCGGTTCGGTGATGCCGAAACCGAGAATGGTGCGGAAATTGGTGAAACCGTTGTTGCCGCCAAACCCGGTCTCGTTGCGGAAAAACAGGAGCATGCCGGCGAAGGTCAGGGCCTGGGTCATGATCGAGAAATACACGCCCTTGATCCGCGAACGGAAGGCGAAAAAGCCGAACACCAGCGCCAGCAGACCCGGCGCCAGCACCACCAGACACATGGCCCAGATAAAGCTGCTGGTGCCGGTCCAGTACCACGGCAATTCGCTCCACGACAGGAAAGTCATGAACGCTGGCAAGCCATCGCCGGCCGCCTGCCGCATCAGGTACATGCCCATCGCGTACCCGCCGAGGGCGAAGAACAGACCGTGGCCCAGCGACAGCAGGCCGGCATAGCCCCAGACCAGATCCAGCGCCAGGGCGACGATGGCGTAGCAGAGGATTTTGCCGACCAGGGTCAGCGTGTAGGCCGAGACGTGCAGGGCATTGTCTGGCGCGAGCAGTGACAGCAGCGGCAGAACGATCAGCAGCGCGAGGATCACCCCGCCGACCGCGAGCGTGACTTTCGGCCCGGCCTTTTGTGTGGCCGTGACTAACAGAGGCTGGTTCATCAGTCGATCACCCGTCCTTTCAGTGCGAAGAGGCCTTGCGGACGTTTCTGAATGAACAGAATGATCAGCGCGAGGATCAGGATCTTGCCGAGCACCGCACCGATCTGCGGTTCGAGAATCTTGTTGGCGATGCCCAGGCCAAATGCGGCGAGCACGCTACCGGCCAGTTGGCCGACGCCGCCGAGCACCACCACCAGGAACGAGTCGATGATGTAGCTCTGGCCAAGGTCGGGACCGACGTTGCCGATCTGGCTCAGCGCCACGCCGCCCAGCCCGGCGATGCCCGAGCCGAGACCGAAGGCGAGCATGTCCACGCGCCCGGTTGGCACGCCGCAGCAGGCGGCCATGTTGCGGTTCTGGGTAACGGCGCGAACGTTGAGGCCGAGGCGGGTCTTGTTCAGCAGCAGCCAGGTCAGCACCACCACGAACAATGCGAAAGCGATGATGACGATGCGGTTGTACGGCAGCACCAGATTGGGCAGCACTTGAATACCGCCGGACAGCCACGCCGGGTTGGCCACTTCAACGTTCTGCGCCCCGAACAACAAACGCACAAGCTGGATCAGCATCAGGCTGATGCCCCAGGTCGCGAGCAGGGTTTCCAGTGGTCGACCGTAAAGGTGGCGGATGACCGTGCGCTCCAGCGCCATGCCAATGGCGGCGGTGACGAAAAACGCCATCGGCAGCGCGATCAGCGGATAGAACTCGATGGCCTGCGGCGCGTAACGCTGAAACATCAGCTGCACGACATAGGTCGAGTAGGCGCCGAGCATGAGCATCTCGCCGTGGGCCATGTTGATCACCCCGAGCAGGCCGAAGGTGATCGCCAGACCGAGGGCAGCGAGCAGCAGAATCGAGCCCAGCGACATGCCGCTGAAGGCCTGGCCGAGCACTTCGCCAATCAGCAATTTGCGCTTGACCTGAGCGAGGCTGGTTTCGGCGGCGGTGCGCACGCCGGCATCGCTTTCCACGCCCGGTTCGAGCAGACCTTCGAGGCGCGTGCGTGCCAGCGGGTCGCCGGTTTCACCGAGCAGACGTACCGCCGCGAGGCGCACCGCCGGGTCGCTGTCGACCAGTTGCAGATTGGCCAGCGCGAGGCTCAAGGCGGCATGCACGCTTTCATCTTTTTCCCCGGCGAGCTGCCGGTCGAGAAATTTCAGCTGCGCGGGTTTCGCGCTTTTCTGCAATTGCTGCGCGGCGCCCAGACGGATCTTGCTGTCAGCGGCGAGCAATTGATGGCTGGCCATCGCGGTGTCGATCAGACCCCGCAGGCGATTGTTCAGGCGCAGGGTTTTCGCTTGGCCGCCGATCGTCAGCTCGCCTTGTTGCAGGGCGTTGAGCAATTCGATACGCGCCGGATCGGGCTGCGCGGCCCAGGCTTCCAGCAGTTTGGCCTGTTGCATCGGATTGGCCGCGACGAAGTCTTCGGCATCGCCAGCGTGGGCCAGGAGTGGCAGCAACAGTGCGATGGCACAGATAAATCGGAAAAGGGCAGTGGGCATAGTCAGTCGCCTTGACGCGGACATTGTGGGAGCGAGCCTTTGTGGCGAGGGGATTTATCCCCGCTCGGCTGCGAAGCAGTCGTGATATCGGTCGACGCGATCGATCTGATACACCGCGACTGATGGCGTTGGGGCTGCTTCGCAACCCATCGGGGATAAATCCCCTCACCACAAAGGTCCGCTCTCACAGGGAATTGCATCAGCCTCACGCCAGGCGCGAGACTGACATCCGGTGACTCAGTTGCTCTTCACCGCATAATCCGGCTTCTTGTCGTTGCCCTGAATGTACGGGCTCCATGGTTGCGCGCGGATCGGGCCTTCGGTCTGCCACACGACGTTGAACTGCCCGTCGCTCTGGATTTCGCCGATCATCACGGGCTTGTGCAGGTGGTGATTGGTCTTGTCCATGGTCAACGTGTAACCGGACGGCGCAGCAAAGGTCTGCCCGGCCAGTGCTTCGCGCACTTTGTCGACGTCAGTGGATTTGGCTTTCTCGACCGCCTGCGCCCACATGTGGATGCCGACGTAGGTGGCTTCCATCGGGTCGTTGGTCACGGCTTTATCGGCGCCCGGCAGGTTGTGTTTCTTCGCGTAGGCTTTCCAGTCCGCGACGAATTTCTTGTTCGCAGGATTCTCCACCGACTCGAAGTAGTTCCACGCCGCGAGGTTGCCCACCAGCGGTTTGGTGTCGATGCCGCGCAGTTCTTCTTCACCGACCGAGAACGCCACCACCGGTACATCGGTGGCTTTCAAGCCCTGGTTGGCCAGCTCTTTGTAGAACGGCACGTTGGAGTCGCCATTGACGGTCGAGATGACGGCAGTCTTGCCGCCGGCCGAGAATTTTTTGATGTTGGCAACGATGGTCTGGTAATCGCTGTGCCCGAACGGCGTGTAGACCTCTTCGATGTCCTTGTCGGCCACGCCTTTGGAGTGCAGGAACGCGCGCAGGATCTTGTTGGTGGTGCGCGGGTAGACGTAGTCGGTGCCGAGCAGGAAGTAGCGCTTGGCGCTGCCGCCTTCTTCGCTCATCAGGTATTCAACGGCGGGGATCGCCTGCTGGTTCGGCGCGGCGCCGGTGTAGAAGACGTTCGGCGACATCTCTTCGCCTTCGTACTGCACCGGGTAGAACAGCAGGCCGTTGAGCTCTTCGAACACCGGCAACACCGATTTACGCGACACCGACGTCCAGCAGCCGAACACCACTGCGACCTTGTCCTGGGTCAGCAGCTGTCGGCCCTTTTCGGCGAACAGCGGCCAGTTGGAAGCGGGGTCGACCACCACCGGCTCGAGCATCTTGCCGTTCACACCGCCCTTGGCGTTGATCTCGTCGATGGTCATCAGCGCCATGTCCTTGAGCGACGTTTCGGAGATCGCCATGGTCCCGGACAACGAATGCAGAATCCCGACCTTGATGGTCTCGGCGGCCTGGACAGTCCAGGTCATGCCCATCGCGGCAATGGATGCCGTGAGTGTGAAAGCCTTGATCAAACTGCGACGCTTCATTGTGCGATCTCCATGAACATTCGATTTTTTCTGGTTGGCAGATGCGAACGACTGAAAGTGTGTTTTGCAAAGGCTGTGCCCGGTCGCGTTCAAGCAAGAAAATGTCGTGCCAGAGCGCTTGCGCGCTGTGGGCGTGCACCAGGAGGGGACGGTAGTCGGGCGGTGGTGCGTCCAGTTGCGCCAGATTGGGGCGCGGACTGTCGCGCAGATGCGGATACAGAAACGATAAACATGTACCACAGCAGGTGAAAACCGACGGCCCACACTCACGCGCTCATCCCGATTCTCAGCGCAGGTTTTTATGAGTCATGTCTCAGGCCGATCCGGTCGTACCGCAAGTTCTTCAGCAACGTTCAAGCTGCCGCCACTGAGCCCGGCCTTTCTGACTGAAGAGGACGCCGCCTATTGGGTGCACACGCGGATTCCACTGAACCCGGACAAAGAGTACGGCAGTGTGATCCTGCTGCGTCCGGACGGGAAATTGCTCGCCACTTCACCCATCGCCGGGCAAGCCACGGGTTTTGACTTCGGCACAATTGTGCAGACCGATGTCCTTGGCGGCATGCTTCATCCGCTGGGCTACCGGTGCGTCGCCAGCGTTCACAGCCATCCGCCGATCCATGCCGAGTTCCGCAATGGCAATCGGCGTCAGGATGAAACGCTGCTCCGGCTGTTCATGAGTTTCTATTCAGGCGGCGATTTCATTGGCGATGTGTCGGCGCGGGATTTTTTCCGCAGCGCTTACCTTTCAGGCCCGGATGGCAGCTTGCTCAAATACGTCTCGAGCGGCTCGCCCGAGGAACGCGACTACTTCTTCTGGCAGCAGTCCGGCGGGCCGTCGGGCCATCCGGCGGGGGCCTATGACGTGATGGCGGTGATCAACAAGCTGGCGACCGTGGGTGAACTCAAAGTCATTGTTTCGAATGCCGACTGGGGTTACTCGGTGGGGCGCGTACCTGCGGACTGGAAGGCCGGCGCGTCGTTTTCAAAGGGTGCAGTCACCGAACTGCCGCTGATGACCCGTGTCTGCGTCAATGCCGAACGCGCCGTGCTGGCCGCGTTGAAATCCAGAGGCGCGCAGACGACGGGCCTGATATTGAAAAAATTGGTTGGCGAGGAGTATGTGGCCACCCATGCGCGGCCGGCCGGGCTCGCCGCTTGGGATCCTGAGCGAATATTTCCGGTTGATGCCCAAGGGCAATTGCAGCTGCCCAAGGGGTATTTGCTGGAGGGCTTTTACTTTGCCTCGCGGCCCGACCCGGCACAGTTTCCACCTGGCCAGCCGTGGCTCTACGAGAACTTCTTCACGCCCCGGGAGATCGCCTGGGCTATTGAAGCGAATGCTCGCAGCCAACATCTGGCGCAAGCAGGGCGTGCGTTGTCGCTGTACATGCGGGCGCAGGATCATGCGATGTTGAAGTACCGCTTCAGCGGCGATTCGATCGAAGCGGCACTGAGCGTTACGCAGTCGGACGGCACGGTCAGTGACAATGGTGTGCAGGCAAGGCTGTTGGCCGGCACACTGGATACCCGCGCATTTGTTTCGATGCTGGTACTGGCCGGGACCCTGGAGGTCGTGCGCGGCAGTGCGTTGTGGGCGCATCTGGGGCCGGTGGATCTGCAATGGCAGCCCTTCGCCAATTTCCCCTGGCCGCGATTGAGCCGGGCTTTTCTGGCGGCCGATGATGCGGTTCGCCATGCCCATGAGCTCGTGGGCATTCGCCGTGATCAGCAGTACGCGGGGTATGTTTTTCAGCGTAGCGACAAGCGTTTCGTGGTGACCGAACCCTTGCCCGGGGATATCGATACGCTCAGCCAGGGGCGGCTTTATCCTCTGGACAATCACGGTCGGCCGGTGTTTCCAGACGACCACACCATGCATGCGCGTTATGTCGCTCACGTTGCGCTTTCGCAACTTGACCCGGTGCATATCCGGTATCTGCGCTGGACCCGTGCCGAGGCTCTGCTGGATGTGCAGATGCTCAACGTTGACGAGCTGCGGCAGACCCTGGTCGACGGGATCGCTCTGTATTGCTCTGGTGCCGGCGACAGCCTGATCAGGTTCCAGCCCTACACCACCATCGTCGCCAGGGAGCTGGCCAGACGCCTCGGCACTGGCAAGCACCCGGGCGAGCTTGTCAGTGCGCTGCGCAACGGCACTGAACGGCCACAGGCCTTTGTGCGTGAACAGGCGCAGGCCGGCGTCTTGTTCAACCTGATCGATCACGCACTGTGGGGCTATCGCGGGCAAATCGGCGCTGACTGGAGCCTGCCAATAGCGTCAGTGGCTGAACCAGGCGAGTCTGAGCCGCCGCTGCCGACGTTACCGAAACCGTCATTGCCAGATCTTTCTTTGCAGCCATATCCGCCAACGCAAGTGCCTGCGCCTGGCGCTACAACAATGCCGTGGAAGCGTCCTGCGAGGATTTTCTTTGGTGCGGTGTTTTCCTCGGCGGACGAGGCAGCACTGAGTCAATCCAGTACTGACGTGCATTTGCACGACGAGAAGAAAACCTGGTTCGGCTTCATTCTCAAGCACGTGGGGCGGGAGGAATACATCACCAGCGAGCTGATACCCGTCAGCGATAGCGGCACTAATCTGTTTCGTCAGGAGTCGGTGTTCAGTTCCAGCAGGACAGCTCCCTGGTATCAGTACCCGGATGGCTTCGACCTGCATGCCGTGTATTACATGCACCAGCGAATCGGGGAAACCTTGCGCCATCCCCAGGACTGGCTCGCGCATTACTTCGTCACGCCAGAGACGCTGACCGTTGCCATGTATCTCTCCGAGCGGCGCCCGGTCGTCGCCACTGGCCGGCACAGAACTTTGTATATCGCCACTGGTGATGGTGCTCTGCTCAGGTATGTGTTCAACAGCTCCAGCAAGTTGTTCTACGACGACAGCTCGCAGACGACGCTGCAAACGCTCAAGGACGATCTCGCTGCGCAAAAGCTGTTGCCATCCGACTTCGTGCACACCGTGGTCGACAGTGGTCAACTTGACGTGCTGCGTACGAGTCTGTGCTGGGACCGGCCGGGTTTGGTCAAGAAAACCTGGCAGCCTTACGCAAATCTGCAGCGACGCGCCCTGGGGCCGGTTTTTCACAGTGCCGACGATGCGGCGGTGCATGCCCGATCGCTGTTGCCGCAGAGCACCGACAAGCTCTATGGCGGTGTCATTCTGAAACGCTCCGACGGCCTCTACGTCGCTACCTCGCCGATTGAAGTGACACGCGAAAATTTCGACAGTAGCGAGATCATCGCCGACGAGACTCGCGCTGCCGGACTGTTTCCAGAAAATTGCCGGATCGTTGCGCGTTACCGCTCCAGAGTCCCGAGGGAGCTGTCGGTAGCGTTTTCGGCCATCGACAAACAGATCTACTTGAACATGCTGTCGGTCGATACCTTGTACTCGGCATTCACGCGCAAGCCTGTGGTCTGGGATGAATACCTGTTTGCGCCGGACGGTGCGACGATTCGCTATCAGCCTGGATTGTGGGAGCGTCTGCGCGCCGATCTGTCGATTGCCCTGACGGCAAGCAATAGCCTGCCCGCATCACTGGATGGCGAGACCATCAAGCAGCGCCTTTACAGCGGTGAATTGAAACCGATCGACTGGATAGACTCGCTCGGCAGAACAGGTTATTTGCAGGTCGTCACCGGTAGTGACCTGTGGGGCCTGCCCCGGCAAGTATCGCGCTGGGTGCCGTTCTCAGCCGACCTGCAGATCGTGACGGATTACAGCAAAGCCGCTACTGCGGCGGTGTGCGGCCCGTTATACCTTCAGGCGGATGCGGCCGCTCGATATGTCCATGAGCTGGCGGTGAGCCGCGATACGCAGACTTTCGGCGTCATCCTGCGCTCGGTCGGCGGTGTGTTTCTTGCCAGTCTGCCGCTGACTGCACAACGGTCTGCGCTGGCGCTGGATCGGATCTTCGAGCACGGGCGACTGCCATCAGGCTTTCTGCTGGATTCGATTTATCTGCGCGCCGTCCTGCCGCCGCTTGGCGCACGATCCACGGATATTCGGCATGTGCTGATCATGCCCAGCGAAGTCCAGCAGGCGTGTCGACGGGCCAGTACGCCACAGGGTTACAAGCCGATCTACTTCTCCTGCGCCGACGGAGCGCTGCTGAGGCTGCAACTGCACGCGTTCGAGCCCGGTACATTCTTCGACCGGTTCGGGCAAGTGGAATTGCGCCCCAACGCTTTTGTGTCAATGGAGCAGGCGGCGATTGATGAACGCAACAACAGCAAGGGCACTTTCAGCCTTGTCGAATACGTAAATCGGATGGCGCGAGCCGGTGACCTGCATGTCATTGAAACCAGCGCCTGCTGGTCTCGCCGTGGTCGGGTCGAGGAGGGCTGGCAACCGGGTCTGGCCGAGATATCTCGTGAGCGCCACTGGCAAAATCATCCGGTTCCGGCGCTGGGACCGATCTTCCAGCATCCCGACGATGCTGCCCGCTATGCCCAGCAACGGACCGACAATGAAATACTCGCTCGGACCGGCTATGAGGGCGCGGTTCTCGGGGAAGACTCCGGCCAGCGCTTTGTCCCGCTGGAGCCTGTTGCGTGGTTCGCCAACGAGGAAAATCTTCGTCTGCGTCTTTTCCGTACTGCCGAGGACCCTGCGACCGACTGGCGCCGACCGGCACCGCGCTTCCCTGACGGTTATGCCGTCGTGGCCAGTCATCAATTCAGCCTGTCGGGCAATACCTTGCTGGTCGCTGACAACGAACAGATCCGCAGTAATTTCGCCGAACCCGCGCTGGTGTATGCACACACCCACGAGTTGAAAAACCAAGGTTTCGATATTCGTGGGTATTACTACTCCACGCCCGGCCATGAGTTGCTCAAATACACGCCAGTGTACTCAGACGCCGAACGGGATCTGCTGCTGACCCGTTCGGTCGTTTATGAAAACGGGCAATGGGTCAGCCGCCTCACGCCTGGGCAATTTGTCTCCCGACTCCTGCAATTGGGCGAATTTCAGGTGTTGGTGGCAGGCGCGTATTGGCGCCATACCGGGCACCTGGGCAGTGGTTGGCGAACCCGTCGGCAGCAGCCGACGGCCGAAGGTGCCGTGCGGATCAGAGATGAGTTGTAATTCGCATGCCGAGTCGAGCGCGGGCCACTGAGCCCGCGCCAAATATCAGCGCGGTAGATCGACGGTGCGCCGGGCGACTCGTGGCAAGACGAACCGGTCAAGCAACCACACGAACAGCAGCGAAGCCCCCACCAGCGGAAACACCACCGCCAGCACCAGCATGATCGCCACGCCGGTTTTCCATGTCGGCAAATCATGGCGCAACGGCGGCACACCGAACTTGCCTTCAGGCCGGCGTTTCCACCAGATCACTACACCACTGACGGCGCTGAGCAGAATCATCAGGCAGATCAGCAGCACAACGATCTGGTTGAAGGTGCCGAACATCTTGCCTTCATGCAGCATCACGCCGATTTCGGTAGCGCGAGCAACGGTGCCGTAGTGCTTGAAGCGCACATCGGCGAGGACCTTGCCGGTGTACTGATCGATATGCAGGGTGGCGTCGTTGCGCGGGTCATCGGCGAATACGGCAATGGTGAACACTCCGGTGGCGGTAGTCGGCAGGGTGATGCTGTAGCCGGGCTCGACCTTGCGCTCACTGGCGATGTTCTGCACATCCTGCAGGCTGACTTCGGGTGCTGCGGGGCCGGCATGGGCGTTGCCGTGATTCATGTGTTCGGCGTGGTCGCCGGACATCGGCATCGGTGTGTTTTCCATCGCCCACGGCACGGTCTGGCGGGTCGCGCTGTTGAGGCTGCGTGCCTCGATGTCGGAGGTCGGCACGTTGTCCCACATGGCGGCGGGAAACACGTTCCACACCTGCGCGTATTGCTTGCCCCAGAAACCGGTCCAGGTCATGCCGCTGAGCAACATCACCAGCAGCAATGTCGCGCCCCAGAACCCGGTGACCGCATGCAGATCGCGCCACAACACTCGACCGCGGCTGTTCAAACGCGGCCATAGAATGCCCGCCGCCTGACCGCGCGGCCACCACAGAAACAGCCCCGAGACCACCAGCACCACGCCCCAGCCAGCGGCCATTTCGATCAGCCGATCGCCGACCGTACCAATCATCAATTCGCCGTGGATCGCACGGGCGATGGCTTGCAGATTCTGCTTGGCATCCTGCTCGCCGAGGATGTCACCGTGGTACGGATCGACGAACACGTTGAGTTCGTGACCTGCATTTTTCACCACGAATTGCGCGCTGCGCTCGGCATTCACCGGCGGCAGGTACTGGGTGACCTGGCCCTGCGGATAGGCAGCTTTCACCCGTTGCAGCAAGTCATCGGCCGGCACCGTGTGGTGCCCGACCGGTACTTCGAGCAGGCTGCTGTACATCAGCAAATCGAGCTGCGGTTTGAACAGATAAATGATCCCGGTCAGGGCCAGCATCACCATGAACGGTGCGACGAACAGCCCGGCATAGAAATGCCAGCGCCAGGCCAGGTTGTAGAAATTGGGTTGAGGCTTTTGCATCACGTGTGCTCCGCTTGGCTTGGTTCTTTTCGTTGTCTGTTTACCTGTGGGAGCGAGCCTGCTCGCGAAGCGGTTGTTCAGTCGATATCAATGCCGACCGTGGCGCCGTCTTCGCGAGCAGGCTCGCTCCCGCATGGGTAGGTGTTGGTGTCAGAAACTCATATCCACTTTGGTCCAGAGCGTGCGCCCCGGTTCATTAATTGCCTGTGGGTCATTGGCCGGGTAACCGAACCCGGCGTTGCCAGCCAGGTTCAGGTGCTCGGCGTAGGCTTTGCCGAACAGGTTGTCGACGCCGCTGCTGACCTTCCAGTGCTGGTTGATGCGGTACGCGCCGTTGAGCGAGAACACGCCGAAGCCGGAGCTCTGGGCGTAATCCTTGCCGACCACGTTGCCCTTGTTCGCGTCGATCCGGTGCTGCGCGGCGACCACTCGCCAGAGTGCGCCGGCGCTCCAGTTGTCTTGGCTGTAGGTCAGGCCGAAACGCGCATCCAGCGGCGGCATCTGCGGTAATGCCGAGCCGTCACTGCTGTTCTTGCCCCAGGCGTAGGCCAGGGTCGCATCGGCTTTCCAGTTGTCGGTGAGGTTGTAGGCAGCTCCCAGTTCGCCACCCATGATCCGCGCGTCGATGTTCTCGGCGCGCGAGGTGCTCATGCCCATCATTCCCGGCGTGTAGTCGAACAGGATGTAATCGCGTACCACACCGATGTAACCCGAGGCCCAGGCTTCGAGGTCGGCGCTCCTGTAGTTCACGCCAAAGTCGAACTGCGTGGTCTTTTCCGGTTTGATCGAGTCGAACGCATTGACCGATCCTGCCGGGCCGGACTTGGGTGAAAACAATTCCCAGTAATCCGGAAAGCGTTGCGCGTGGCCGAGGCCTGCATAGAGCGTGGTCGGGCTGTCGGCGAGGTCATGCTCGTAACGGATGAAGCCGCTGGGCAGGGTGTCGGCGCGGGTGTCGTCGGCGGTCGGGTTGGGGCGGGACATCATCCCCGACCCGGTGGTCTGCCGGTAATCCTTGGCCGAAGCGCGATCCACCCGTGCGCCAGTGATCAAGCGATCACGCTCGGCGGCGTACCAGGTCATTTCGCTGAACACGCCGTAATTGTGGAAATCGGCGTCCTTGCTGTACGGCAGGTCCTTGTAGGTATCGATGCCCATTGAGCTGCGCTGGCGGTGCTCGTTGGTCTGTGCGTCGAGTCCGGTGATCAGCTGAACATCAGCCCAGCGCCAGGTTGCTTTGATCCGTGCACCGAGGGTACGGCGGTCGACGTTGGACGCCATGGGCCCTGCCATCATCCCGGTGCCGGACGGGGTGCGCAGGGTGTAGTTATCCATCACATGGTCGGCGTAGTTGTAATAGACCTGTGCCTCAAGTTTTTCCAGCACCTCGCTGATGTTGGATTTCTCGAAACGCAGGCCGAGGCTTTCGCGCAGGAATTGCGAACCGTCCATGCCGCGCCCGGCATACCGCGCCTCGCCGTCGCCCTTGCCGGCGGTGAGTTCGATCAAGGTGTCGGCATCCGGCGTCCAGCCTAGTGTGACATCGCCGTTCCACTTGTCGTAGCGCGAGGCGACGAGGTCGTTGTTGCCATCGCGGTAATCGTCCGAATGCGCGGTGTTGCCGATGACTCGCACGTAGCCCAACGGACCGCCGGCAGCCGCGTCGACAACCTTGTCGAAACGCCCATGCGAGCCCGCCAGGAGGCTGGCGTTGACGCGCGTGCCGAGTTCGCCGAAGTTCTCCGGTTCTCGGTCGAACAGCACCGTACCGGCCGATGCGCCCGGCCCCCACAGGACAGTCTGCGGACCTTTGATCACCGTGAGCTTGTCGTAGGTTTCCGGCGAGATGTACGAAGTCGGCGCGTCCATCCGGCCAGGGCAAGCGCCGAGCATCATGCTGCCGTTGGTGAGGATGTTCAGGCGCGAACCGAACATGCCGCGCAGCACCGGATCGCCGTTGGTGCCGCCATTGCGCACCAGAGCGAAGCCGGGAATGGTCTTCAGGTAATCGCCGCCGTCACTGGCCGGCACCGGTTGGCGCGGATCCTTGGGGTTGGTGACGATCGTCAGTGGCGAGCTTGGGGCGACTGCAGTGATCACCGTCGGGCTCAGTTCATTTTCGTGGCCAGCGTGATCGTCGGCCAGCGCCAGCGGAGTCAGCAGTACGCCGCAAAGGACGGCAATAGCGTGCCTGCAACGAATCCGCGATTCGCTCAGGGCAAAGTGCGCGCGGGCAGATTCCGCGCAGGGGACAGCAGTAAACCTGGACATGACAATTTCCATCGAACAGTCGTAAACACCACGGCCGGCAGCGTGGAGCTGTCTTCTCAACCGTGTGCAATCAGAGGTGTGTGTTTACGCGGCGATGGGCGGGGCGCGGGTGCGGGCGCCGGGGAAGAAGGGTTGGCGGGCATGGCCCAGACGCGGCGAGGGTGGGGTGAAGGTGTTGGGTGGCGTGATGTTGAAAGCGACGAAATCGCCGCCGCCGGTCAGTGCCGGGCAATTGAACAGCAGGCTGCAATAGCCGCATTTTTCCCACAGCACGTGATGCGAAGATTGCGGCGGGCAATGCTCGGCAGCAGGCTGGGCGTCATGGCCGCTGTGATCCATGCCGGGCATGTCCATCGACATGTCCATGCTCATTGGCATCGACGTCGAGGCGTTTTGATCCATCGGCATCGACTGAGAAATCAGTGGACCGATGAAGATCATCAACATGGCGAACAGGGCGATCCAGCTGCCACGCGTCAGCGCTTGAGTCTGACGGTGATGCGGGACGGGCCTGGCGCGCAACGGACGCATGGGCGAAGTCAGCCGAAACGGTTACTGAGCGTGCACGTGGCCCTGGGCGGATTCCGGCGCTTTCTTCTGCACGGCAACTTCAACGCAGACGTCACCTGCTTTTTCGAAATGCAGGGTCATCGGGAAGCGCTTGCCGTCGCTGAGCAGACTGCGATCGCTCGGGTTGAGCAGCATCACGTGATAAGCCATCGGCGCGAAGGTCACGGTGCCGCCGGCGGGGATTTGCACGCTTGGCACTTGCTGCATCTTCATCAGATCGCCCTGCATGACGTGCTCGTGCAACTGCGCTTGTGCAGCGATGGGCGAGTCGACGCTGAGCAGGCGATCGGCGCTTTTGCCGGTGTTGTGAATGATGAAATAGGCGGCGACGGTCGGCGCATTCGGCGGCAGTTCCTGCGACCACGGATGGGCGATTTCCAGCGCACCCACCTTGTATTCGTGGGCATGGGCAAAGCACGCCGGCAACAACAGCGCAGCGAGGACGAAGAGTTTCTTCAACATGGCAGTTCTCCAGAGCGATTTGAAACGCGGATTTGTGGCGCGAACCAATCAGACCAGAGGGGAGGCACGGGGATTGAGACTCGGCCATTGCTGGCGCGGCGTCGGGGTTTGCAGGGAGACGGGCGCAACGCTGCGGTTGCTTTCAAATGGCGCGAAATACAGCTGCGGCGAATGCCCCGGCAGCGCCAGCAATGGCGCCCCACCTGAGCAACACCAGCAGTGCTGCATGTTCGAATGGTTGTCGTTTTGCGGGGCCTTCTGATCCGTGGCACCGATGTCGATCGCCATCATCTTCATGCCGCTGCCGGTGCAGAAACTGCTCCAGAGTATCTGCTCGGCCGGTGAACTGGCCGCCTGCGCCATCGCCCCGCTCAGCGGCATGGCGAGCATGTTGAACAGCACTGCAAAGCAGGCGATCCAGGCAAATGCTAACCGGCGTCGGTTCATGGGACAGGTCCGTTGGGTGGGCGATCAGGCGCGGCCCATTTAGCCTGATCAGGGCCGATAAGTAAAAAAGCGTCGTGCGGTTTGGTGTCGCAGTGCTTGCTGCAAAAGTTGTAACAGCCTGCGCCCCGTTTCGATTTCGCCGTTATGAATGAGTGTAGCGGCTTCGATTCGCAATGCCTGGGCGAAATCCGCATCGGTCTCTATTCGTGCTCGTATGGTCTGCATAACGTCTCGACCTGCTGCTCGGTTAAGTTGCCCATCTCCCGAGTCTTCCAGTTCACAGCCCTTGATGTATTGGCCCAGATCCGCTGGGGGGTTTCAGGTAGTCCCGAACGTCTTCGCGAGCAGGCTCGCTCCCACAAAGGGCCGTGCCGATTCAGTGGGAAAGGGCAGCGAGGACTTCAGCGACTGATCCAAACTCCCGATCAACCCCCGGCAACCCCGGGCGCTTCAACACCAGCACCGGCACTCCCCGCTCACGCGCCACCTCCAGCTTCGGCTCAGTCGCGCTGCTGCCGCTGTTCTTGCTGATCAGCACATCGATCTGCCTGCGCTCGAACAGCGCTCGCTCGTCTTCCAGCAAAAACGGGCCGCGTGCGCCGATCACTTCGCAGCGCGCGTTGCCGGGATAGACGTCGAGGGCGCGCAGGGTCCAGAACTGGTGGGCGGGGATTTCGTCGAGGTGTTGCAGCGGTTCACGGCCGAGGGTGAACAGCGGGCGGTGGAATGGTTGCAGCGCTGTGATCAGTTCGGCCCAGTCACTGACCTCGCGCCAGTCATCGCCCGCTTGCGGTTGCCACGCCGGGCGACGCAAGGCCCAGCAGGGGATGCCGGCCAGCTGTGCCGCGCGGGCGGCGTTGGCGCTGATTTGTGCAGCGTACGGGTGCGTGGCGTCGAGCAGCAGATCGACACCTTCATCGGCGATGAACTGCGCCAGACCCTCAGCGCCGCCATAGCCGCCGACCCGAACCTGGCAGCGCAAATCGCTCGGCACCCGGCCAACGCCGGCGAGGCTGTAGATATGTTGTGGGCCGAGCGTGCGGGCAATCGCCAGCGCTTCAGTCACGCCGCCGAGCAGCAAGATCCGTTTCATGCAAAACCTCCGGCGTGGCCGACAATCCCGCCCTGACGATCAATGGCAAACACCTCGACCTGCACCTGCGCCGGCACTACGCTGCGAGCGAAATTCAGCGCATGGCGACAAACCTCATCCCCCAAAGCAATGCCCGCCGCACTCGCCATGGCCAAGGCTTGTTGGCTGGTATTGGCTTCGCGAATGCCTTGCTGCAACGCCGGGTCCGCGCCAATCGCCGCCGCCCATTCGGCCAGCTGCGGCAAATCGATGCTCGAATGCCGCGAATGCAGATCCATATGCCCGGCGGCGAGTTTGCTGATCTTGCCGAAGCCGCCGCACAGGCTGAGTTTATCCACAGGTACTTTGCGCAGATGCTTGAGCACCGCGCCGACAAAGTCACCCATCTCGATCAGGGCGATTTCCGGCAGGTCATAGACCCGGCGCATGGTGTCTTCGCTGGCGTTGCCGGTGCACGCGGCGATGTGCAGATAGCCGTTGGTTTTCGCTACGTCGATGCCCTGATGGATCGAGGCGATGTAAGCGGCGCAGGAAAACGGTCGGACGATGCCGCTGGTACCGAGGATCGACAGGCCGCCAAGAATGCCCAGCCGTGGATTCATGGTTTTCAGCGCCAGTTCTGCGCCGCCCTCGACATTGACCGTGACCTCGAAGCCGCCACCGTAGCCGGTTTCGGCGGCGAGCAAGGCCAGGTGATCGCTGATCATCTTGCGCGGCACCGGATTGATCGCCGGCTCGCCGACGGCCAATACCAGACCCGGTCGGGTCACCGTGCCGACGCCGACACCGGCGTTGAAGCGAATTCCCGGTTCGGCTGACAGGCGCACCTGTGAGTAAAGCAGGGCGCCGTGGGTGACATCAGGGTCATCGCCGGCATCCTTGATCGTACCGGCCTCGGCGCCGCCCGCGCTCAGGCGGCAGAACTCCAGGCGCATCTGCACCTGTTTGCCCTTGGGCAAAGTGATGTGCACCGCGTCGGCAGCGATGCCGGTGAGCAACAGGCGCGCGGCGGCGAGGCTGGTGGCGGTGGCGCAGCTGCCGGTGGTGAGGCCGCTGCGCAGGGGCGCGGGTTGTTCGGCGGTTTCGTCACGCATCGAGGGGTTTGACCAGTTCCAGCAGGGTGATTGGCAACGCCTGACGCCAGGTGTCGAACTCGCCGAGCGGCTGCGCCTGGGCGACATGGATGCGCGTCAGCTCACCGCCGTATTGTTCGCGCCAATGCATCAGGGTGACTTCGCTTTGCAGGGTCACGGCGTTCGCCACCAATCGGCCGCCGGGCTTGAGCCGGTCCCAGCAGGTTTCGAATACACCCTCACGGGTGACGCCGCCGCCGATAAAAACAGCGTCCGGCCGTTCGAGGTTATCCAGTGCTTGCGGCGCCTTGCCACGAATCAGTTGCAGGCCGGGTACGCCCAGCGCATCGCGGTTGTGTTCGATCAATTGCTGACGGCCCTCGTCGGCCTCGACCGCCATGGCACGACAGCTCGGGTGCGCACGCATCCACTCGATGCCGATCGAGCCGCTGCCGGCGCCGACATCCCAGAGCAGTTCGCCGGGCTTCGGCGCCAGGCGGGCGAGGGTGATGGCGCGCACGTCGCGCTTGGTCAACTGGCCATCGTGGCGGAACGCCGAATCGGGCAGACCGGCGAGGCGCGACAGGCCGGTAACACCGGGTTCGGCCAGACACTCGACAGCGACGACATTGAGGTCGGCGACCGCCGCATCGCCCCATTCGCTGGCGCTGCGTTCGATACGTCGTTCGGCGTCGCCGCCCAGATGTTCCAGAACAGTCATGCGACTTGCGCCGAAACCACGCTCGCGGAGCAATTGCGCAACGGCGGCCGGGCTGTTGCCGTCATTGCTCAGCAACAACAGACGCACGCCGCTGAACAGATGCGCATTGAGTGCCGCCAACGGACGCGCCACCAGCGACACAACCGTCACCTCCTGCAACGGCCAGCCCAGGCGCGCCGCCGCCAATGCGCAGGACGAAGGGGCGGGGATGATCGCCATCTCGGCGCTCGGCACATGACGCGCCAGACTGGCACCGACGCCGTAAAACATCGGATCACCGCTGGCCAGCACGCAGACCGGCTCGCCACGCGACTCGAGCACTGGCGCGAGGGAAAACGGACTCGGCCACAATTGCCGCTCGCCGCCGATGCACGGCGGCAGCAGGTCCAGCTGACGCTGGCCGCCGACGATCCGCGAAGCGCCCAGCAGAGCACGCCGGGCATTCTTGCCCAGGCCCTTGAAGCCGTCTTCACCAATACCCACAACGGTCAGCCAATCGCCCATTTCATACTCCAGATCCTGCGTCCAGCGAAGCGGGCGACATGATAACGCGACAATCGATAACTGGCTGCTGTCCTTTTTTCAGGAACGCCGACATTGAATGTTTACATTGTTTTTTGTGGTTTTTCGAGTTCTTCGCAAGTATTGAATCGGCGTTCCGCTGAAAGTACTTGTGAATATCTGGAAGGTACTTTTTTAGTAAGTTGAATAATCGAATGGATAATTGAAATGAGCGATGTTTTGAACAGTATCTCGGCACTGCCCAACCAAGGCAGTGCGACGGTGATGGGTAATAATCTGTTGTCCTTCTTTTCCGGGTTGACGCCGGAAGACAAACGATTCGTCAAAGACAGTATGCGCTGGGCAGAATACAGAGCCGATTTGCGTCATAACAGAAACAGTGAGCCAGCTGCTTGGTTCGAATATTATTCTGGGGTGCTTTGGTCTGTCGGCTGGAGCCTGGAGCAGGCTCCGGTAATCCATGTTGACAAGAACTTTACCGGCAATGCGCTGGACGTCTGGGCGCGATCCTTGTCGCAACAACTAAGTCGGGAGAAAGTCGGGCTAATGAAGGAAGCGTTCCATATGCTTGAGACACATTCAGATGCAATAGATGTATTTAGAGGTGGCGCTCGGGAATGGAGCGATTTTCGTTTTTCCCCTGCTCAGTACAATTTCAATAGGGAATTGGAAATTGTCATCAGTAATGTTCGCTTGCTTGACGCGAAGTGGCCCTCTACCTATTTGTTCTGGACTATTCAGCATACGGGTTCGGAGCTTGATATCCGCTCCAGGCGCTTTTTGATCAGGTCTGCCGCGATAAATGAAAATCGGCTTCAGTTGGCTGCTGCAGTGCTTGATATGCGCACGCGTGAAATTGAGTTGGCTCGGGGCGCTTGATGTTAGTTGTACAGCTTTGTTTGATGATTTGTATGACGGTCTGAAATTAAATGCATGGATTTTCGATTTGATTAACTCCGGTGCTGTGGCTAGTTTGTTTTCCACACCAAGTCGGTGTTTTAACCATGAAAGGAATCCATTTATGACTGAGCTGAATAAAGATGTAATGTCCGCTGTTGAGCGGTTTGGTTTGATTGCACAAACCAATGACTTTATCGCTGCGCAGCCAGTGCTGCGTTCGCGTTCGGCAAGTGTTGGCAGTAGCTTGCCGATTGATAAAGATGAACTGAATGCTGCAATCATGGGCTCGGGTATTGCAGGCTTTGATGCAAGCATGTCCAAGCGCAGCAAGCGAATCGTTAAAAACACCTACATGTATGCCGATCTGGTTGCCTTGCTCAAATATCCGGCGTCCAACCAGAAAGAACAGCGCTATAACGAGTTTATGCGATTGATGAAACTGGCTGGCTGGTTTGCTTTCAGCCAGCCTTATAATCGATATACCGCTACTTCGCAAAAGCTGACCATGGACAATGTTGTCCTGTCTGTTCTGCATACCGCTGTTGGTGCTGCGGTAGGGCAGGGCCAGGCGGCTCTTAAAGTATTGTCCTCTGTGGCAGATGCAACCATGGATGCATTGAAAAATGAACCACAGGCCCTGACGCTGTTCGAGAACAACTCGAAGAAAGCCGAAGGTGGCAACTTTTGCATGAGTGCGGCTTCGCAGGATGATGAAGGTGGTATCACCCTGGCAATCGCTGCTGTGCAATATCTGGCTTCGGCTCAACCTACCAAAGTACTGTTTGTAGAATGGGCAACATCTGCTGTGGAGATTTATAACGCCGGTGCCACGATGTATATGGATGAGGAAGACTATGCAATGGTAGAACCATTGATTGTCAAGGCTCTGACGGAGCAGCGTGAGAAAGCCCTCAGCTACGAATTTGGCCAATCGGTCTGAAAGTGATTAATGCCAGAGGCGCAAGCCTCTGGTTTTTTTGTGGGAGATGCAAATGTTCGCGATTTCGAAGGTTTTCGTATGCGCAGGGGCATTAGTGCTGGTGAGTAAAGAGCTGTCGGCATCTGACATTGATGACAGTCTCGATGCGCTGCTTTATTCACAAACGGTCGCCTCGCATAAAGTTCCCGATGCTGTTGAATACGAGGCATGGAATGATGCCAATAAAACGGCTTTGAAAGTCACCGGTGCTTTGTTTTTCGACGATCCGGTTATCAGCGCGCCTGTCACAACGCCCGATACTTTTACTTTGCTGGAGTTGACTCAAGAACTCTTGCAAGGATGGTCGCCGGCAGTTTTGAACCAACAGGTAATTGCCAATCTGACCTCGCAACTGGAGAGCAACGGTGCGGCCCTTGAGTTGCTTCAGCGAAATATTCTGCAAGAGGACAAGTCGATTCGCTTCATGCTTGGCAGCGTATCTGCGGAATCGACGATTACGATGGTCGTCATTTCGTTTGCCGTCAAAGAGCCTGTTCCGGGCAATGTGCTTGAGCGACGCTTCAATGCTGAGCAGATAGTGGGCAACCTTGCTGTTGATTGCTACAAGGCTCTTATAGATGCCGATGATTACTGTTTCTCGAGAGCCAGGATTATTGCGTTATTGGGTGAGCGGCGCGAAAAGCAGATTATCGCCCTGACCTGAGAGCGCGGCAGAGGCAACAACTGAAGCCTGCCTGCCCCACCGGTCGAGACAGAGGGCAGACTTTTCATACCGGTGGGCAAAGCAGGCATAATACCGCGCCTTCGCCCGCGAAGCGCTTCTGCCACGCAACCGGTCAGCCCCTTGAACGAACGCCCGATGTCCACTGCCTTACGCCCCTCGGCCTGCCCGGGGTTGCTGCGTATCGTCCAGGCACTGGACGGCGGTATCTGTCGGATCAAGCTCGATGGCGGTTCGATCAGTGCTGATCAGGCCGATGCGGTGGCCGCTGCCGCCGAAGCGTTTGCGAGCGGTGCGATCGAAGCGACCAATCGCGGCAATCTGCAGATTCGCGGCATCGGTGCGCAATCGGCAGCGCTGATCGAGCGCTTGCTGGCCGCTGGCCTCGGGCCAAAGAACGCTGCCGGCGACGATGTGCGCAATCTGATGCTCAGCCCGGCCGCCGGTATCGATCGGCAGATGCTGATCGACACGCGCCCGCTCGCAGGGCAAATCCTCGACACCTTGCAAAGCCATCCGCGCTTCCATGAGTTGAGCGCCAAGTTCGCCGTGCAGCTCGATGGCGGCGAAGCGCTGGCAATGCTTGAGCATCCGCATGATCTGTGGCTGTCGGCGTTCGAGCGTGACGGCGATATCCTCTGGGCATTCGGTCTGGCCGGTTGCCCAATCGATCGGCCTCTCGGCGCTGTGACTCAGGACAACGCTCACGCGCTGGTGGTCGCCGCGCTGGAACTGTTCCTCGACCTGGCCCGGCCAGAGCAAACACGGATGCGCCATCTGCTCGATGAGTTGCCCAAGCTCGCGTTTCTCGAATCGTTGCGCGAGCGCGTATCGCTCAAGGCAATCAGCAATTGGCAGCGCCCGGCGTCGGCAGACGCGCTGCACATCGGCGCTCATCAGCAGAACACGCAAGGCCGCTGCTACGTCGGCGCGGTGCCGCCACTGGGCCGTCTCGATCCGGCGATGCTGCGTGGCGCGGCGCAACTGGCCCGACAGTCTGGCGATGGCAGTCTGCGCTTCACGCCGTGGCAGAGCCTGCTGCTGCCGAACGTGAAAGCCACGGATACCGACAACGTGCTTGAGCAGTTGCGGGCGTTGGGTCTGTTGACGACCGAGGCCGAACCACTGGCTCGCCTGATCGCCTGCACCGGCGCCGATGGCTGCGGAAAAGGCCTTGCCGACACCAAACAGGATGCCCGGCAACTGGCACCTTTGCTGCCCGCAGGGCTCAGCGTGCACCTGTCGGGCTGCTCGCGCTCCTGCGCCGCCGCCCATTGCGCGCCAGCCACGCTGCTGGCCGTCGCCCCGGGTCATTACGACCTCTATTTTCGCGATGCAGCACAACCCGGTTTCGGCACGCTGCACGCCTGCAACCTTACTATTGAAGCGGCCGCGACCCTGCTCGACGCCCGCTCCCGGAGCCCCCTTGATGCTTGATTACATCCGCGACGGTCAGGAGATCTATCGCAACTCCTTCGCGATCATTCGCCGCGAGGCCAATCTGGCGCGCATTCCCGCCGATCTGGAAAAACTTGCGGTGCGGGTGATTCACGCCTGCGGCATGGTCGAGGCCGTCGACGGTCTGCAATTTTCCGAGGGCGCGGGCAAGGCCGGGCGCGATGCTCTGGCGGCCGGTGCGCCGATTCTCTGCGACGCGCGGATGGTCTCCGAAGGCGTGACCCGCGCGCGCCTGCGGGCCAATAACCAAGTGATCTGCACTTTGCGCGACGACAGCGTGCCGGAGCTTGCCCGTGAGCTGGGCAACACCCGCTCGGCCGCCGCGCTGGAACTGTGGCGCCCGCACCTCGAAGGCAGTGTGGTGGTGATCGGCAACGCACCGACCGCGCTGTTCTACTTGCTGGAAATGCTCGACGCCGGCGCGCCAAAACCGGCACTGATCCTCGGTTTCCCGGTCGGCTTCGTCGGTGCTGCCGAATCGAAAGCGGCACTGGCCGCCGACAGTCGCGGCGTGCCGTTCGTGATCATGCAAGGCCGGCTGGGCGGCAGTGCCATGGCCGCCGCCGCCGTCAATGCCCTCGCCACGGAGATCGAATGATGCAGGCCAAAGGACGTCTGATCGGCCTCGGTGTCGGCCCCGGTGATCCGGAACTGATCACCGTCAAAGCCTTGCGCCTGCTGCGCGAATCGCCGGTGGTCGCGTATTTCGTGGCCAAGGGCAAGAAGGGCAATGCGTTCGGCATCATCGAGGCGCATCTGGTCGAGGCGCAGAATTTGCTGCCGCTGGTTTATCCGGTGACCACCGAGGCGTTGCCGGCGCCGCTGTCCTATGAACAGGTCATCAGCGATTTCTACGACGAAGCCGCTGTGGCGGTCGCCGAGCATCTGGATGCCGGCCGCGATGTGGCGGTGATTTGCGAAGGCGATCCGTTTTTCTACGGTTCCTACATGTACCTGCATGACCGCCTCGCCAGCCGTTATGAGGCCGAAGTCGTGCCGGGCGTGTGCTCGATGCTCGGCGGCGCTTCGGTGCTCGGCGCGCCGCTGGTGTATCGCAATCAGAGCCTGTCGGTGCTTTCCGGCGTGCTGCCCCAGGAAGAATTGAAGCGGCGCCTGGCCGATGCCGATGCGGCGGTGATCATGAAGCTGGGGCGCAACTTTCCCAAGGTGCGTCAGGTGCTGGAAGAACTCGGTCTCGCCGAGCGTGCGCTGTATGTCGAGCGCGCGACCATGGCCAATCAGAAGATCGTGCCGATGGATCAGGTCGAGCCGATGTCCTCGCCGTACTTCTCGCTGATCATCGTCCCGGGCGAACGGTGGCAAGGTTGATGAGCCGAGCGACTCCCGCCATCGTCATTCTCGGCCAGGGCAGCCTCGCCACGGCGCGGCGCATTCAACAGGTCTATCCGGCGGCGCAAATCCATGGCCTTACCGGACGGGTTGAAGGCGCCGACAGCCGCTATGAGGAATTCGGCGCGACCCTGCGCGCGTTGTATCAACAGGACACGCCGATCATTGCCCTGTGCGCGGCCGGCATTGTCATTCGCACACTGGCGCCGCTGTTGCTGGAGAAAGGCGCCGAACCCGCCGTGCTGGCGGTGGCCGAAGACGGCAGCGCGGTGGTGCCGTTGCTGGGTGGACTCGGTGGGGTCAATGTCATGGCCCGGGAGATTGCGGCGGCGCTGCAAGTCGCGCCGGCGATCACCACCAGCGGCGAATTGCGCTTTGGCACCTGCCTGCTCAATCCGCCGAGCGGCTATGCACTGGCGGATCTGGAATCGGGCAAACGCTTCGTTTCCGATCTGCTCGCCGGGCACAGCGTGCGCATCGAAGGCGCGGCGCCATGGCTGGATCAGGCGCAGTTGCCGCAGGATCCGCAGGCGCAGCGGTCGATTCATGTGAGCAGTGCGCAGCGGGTGGCCAGTGCCGATGAATTGCTGATCTACCCGCGCAGTGTGGCGGTGGCGGTGAGTGCTGAGGTGGCGGATCTGCCGAACGCCATTCGCACTGCGTTGCAACAGGCCAGCGTCGCCGTGCCGGCACTGGCGTGTCTGGTGGCAGCGGACGCTGAAATGGCCGCATCGACTTTGCGCGAGGCTGCGCTTGAGTTGGGCGTGCCGCTGCGCTTCGTCGCGGCGCAAAACGATCTTCAGACGTTGGCCCGGGTTGCAGTGCCTGCGGCGAAGGTGATCAGCGCAGAACATCTGGCGATCGCGATTGCCGAGCAACCGCTGGACGTCGCGCAGATCGGCCGCCCGCGTGGTCGCCTCGCGGTCATTGGCCTTGGCCCCGGCGCCGCCGAACTGATGGTGCCAGCGGTGAAAGCCGAACTGGCCCGCGCCACCGATGTACTGGGCTACGAAACCTACGTGCGCATGGCCGGCCCGTTCCGCGATGATCAGGTGCAGCACTGCACCGACAATCGTGAAGAAATGCAGCGTGCCCGCCATGCCTTCAGGCTCGCCGCCGCAGGCCGCTCGGTGATCGTGGTTTCCTCGGGCGACCCGGGGGTATTCGCCATGGCCGCCGCGGTGCTCGAAGCTCTGCACGAATCGGACGATCCGGCGTGGCACAGCGTTGATCTGGAAATCCTCCCGGGTGTTTCCGCCTCGCTGGCCACTGCGGCTCAGGCCGGTGCGCCGCTGGGCCACGACTTCTGCGTGATGTCGCTGTCGGACAACCTCAAGCCGTGGGCGATCATCGAGAAACGTCTGGATCTGGCCGCCGAAGCGGATCTGGCCCTGGCGTTCTACAACCCGATTTCCCGGGCGCGCCCGTGGCAGTTGGGCCGGGCGCTGGAGATTGTTGCGCAGCACCGCTTGCCTGAAACACCGGTGGTGCTCGGTCGGGACATCGGCCGGCCGGGGCAGACGCTGCGCACCACGACCCTGGGTGCATTGACACCGGAACAGGTGGACATGCGCACCATGGTGTTGATCGGCTCTTCGACCACCTGCACCTTCGCCCGTGCCGGGGGCGGTGAATGGGTGTACACGCCGCGTTGGTATGGTGAAAAACCGCTGTCCTGAAAAAACCTCCGCTCATGCAATTCTCTGCGACGGGAAAGTTTGAGCGGTTGTAAGTCCGATTGAAGTTTCAATTGTTTTCCACCAGCAATAAACAATGGTCATGTCCCACAGGGCAGGGCCATTTTTTATGCCCGACGGTCGCGCCGCTCCGCTAATTATTTCGCTGCCGTTACAGCGTACTGCTCCGGTGTTATCAGATATTGCCGGGGACAAGCTTTGTATTCCTTGTTGTTTGTGTGGCGCGTATTCGCCCACTAGGGTGCTGTGTTCACAGCACTTGTCCAGTGTCGTTCAAATCAATCTACCGCTCTGCAGCGGCGCGAAAGTGTGCGCGGTCAATGAGCCATTTAATAAACAAGGAGTGTGTAATGGCTTTGAAAAACGATTATTCGTTCGGGCGAGCGTTCATATCTGCGCAAGAGTATTCGGTGATCTCCAAGGCGTTACGGGAGTTCTCTGCCTCGGCGCAGTACCAAGCGCTGAACGATTGTTACCAGCAAGCCAGTCAAACGACCGATCCGGTGTCGTTGTTGACCCTGGCGAGCCTGTTTCAAGAGCAACTTGCAGCGCTGCTCAAACGCAAGAAAACCCCTGTCCCGGTGGCTGTCGATGACATTGCGCGCGGGCTGCAACGTTATCTGTCACGGCTTTCGACGACCGTGGAAATGTTGTCGGGGCTGACCCGGCCGGTTCCGAAGGTCATCCATTTCGTTTGGGTTGGCGGCAGCGAAGTCGGTGTCAATCAGCGCGATTACATGAATATCTGGCGCCAGGTGATGGCGGCGGAGGGTTACCGCTTCAACCTTTGGTACGACAGCGATGCGTTGCTGGCTTTCGAGATGAACCGGGTCATTCTCGACAGTGCCAGGGCTGATGCGATGGCGTCCGGTGGCGCTGCACTCAAGCATGCCGGGCAACTGGCGACGATGATTGAAGACCGCGCACGGGTGTTGAAACAGCAGATGTTCGACTACCTCAGCCAGCCGAAGTGGAATGGGCGAGCCGATCAAGCGCGCATCGATCTGATGGTGCGTGCTTATGGCAAGGACCGCGCGACGCTGCAGGCTTTTCGTCAGCGCTGCCTCGACAGCCATCTGGCGATGGTTGGCGCGGATCTGCAATTACGCGATGTATCTCACGCCTTTGCCGATGACTTGCTGGCGGACGTCTACCGTCGCGAAGTGTCGATGCGTGGCAATTTCGCTGCGGCGAGCGATGTAGTGCGCTTGCAGGCGGAACTTCGTGAAGGCGGGCGTTATACCGACATGGATTATCTGCCGCCACTGCTCGACAAGTTGGGCGGTGTCGATATCAGCGATTACAGCCAGACGCAGAAAATCGGTGTTCTGCAACTTCTATTGAACAATGACCCGCAGTTGATGCCTGGACGCGATCCACAGCATTACCCCGACAGAACCGACAGTCTTCCACAACAACATAAACAACTTCTCGAGGATTTTGCTCGCAGCAAACCCGACGTGCTTGAACTGTTCGTGCCGCCACAAACCGTGGAGGCCGGCGAGAACGGCTTTCGCATGGGGCTGCAAATCGGCGAAGAAATGAATGCACATTTCATCGCCCAGCCGGGCAGCGGCATGACGATGTCGATCATGCAAGTGATTCGGCTTAATTACGACGTGCTTACTGAAGTTGAAAGACGCATGGCCAACTCGGGATCCGGGTGGGCCGACAGTGAAACCCTGACCACGGTCGCTGCGGCAGTCATCGAAGAGATGTTGGTCAGGTCGAACTTCACCAACTGGAATGAAGCTTATGCCTACCAATTGCTCAAAGCGGTTGTCACCTATTACCAGGACGGCATTCGTAATGACGCGGGGGGAACGGTAACGCTCACCGGCCCCGGCGCGGCCCTCGCCGGATTGCATGAATACATTGAAGCCAATTGCGATCCGTTTTTCACTCGTCAGGTGCTGGCGCAACAGCGTTTGCGCGAGGGCTACAACGTCAATACCGAAGAGGAAACCATTTCCGGCTGGATCGTCAGGGGCACGGAAAAAGACTGGCTGGAGATGGAACACGCCCGGTGGGCCGAGGGCAAGCTCAAATCCCGTTATGCCGGACGCTTGTCCGACCTGCTCAGTGATCGAAGCCTGACCTTCGAACGCGGCTGGCCCGTTGTCGAAGGCAAACCGGTGCTGTTGACCGCGGTGCTGCAGCGCTTGATGGATGATCTGGGCGAGCCGTTCATCCGAGCGATGCGAGACAAGCTGAGCGGGGAGGTTACCTTCGATCAAGCCGTGGTCATCGACTTCGACACCCGCCAACAGGTGCTGGCGCAAGGACCTGTCGTGGCGCCGAGCTCCCGTGGCGCGGATTCCGTCAGCCATCTCAACGAACTGTTCAGCCGCATCGCCCACGGCACGCTGCCGCTGGAGCAACTGAGCCCCGCGATGCGGGTCGTGCTCGGGGGGATTTTCGGCGCGACGAGCGTGGACGAGGGCGGCTTCGCCGATACCTGGCAACAGGTGCGCGACCTGGCCATCGCAACTGACCGCGACGGCACTTTCGCGCGCTACGATGCGATTGAAAAAGCCGTGCGCCAGCGCCGCTCGGCGGCGTTCGAGAACGGGCTGGGACGCGACCTGCCGACGGCCACATCGACGACTCGCGAGCTCAAGGTGCAAGCCATGTCCGAGCCGCTGACGCTGCGCCAGTGGGGCGAGCGTATCGGCCAGATCAAGCGCAGCGCCCGGCAGGAGTTTCGCACGCAGATCTTGCAGCGCAGCGGCCAGGTGCGTGACGTCTTTTTCAAGGCCGGCGCGGTGTCGGTCAAGCAGTTGCCGCAGGATCTGTTGCAGCACAACGCAGGCGACCCGGGGCGCCGCTGTTATCCGCTGGTGCTGCTGATGGGCGCCGCCGTTGCAGCTGGCGAGCCGGCGGAGCGGGCGTTGGTCGGGCATGTCGCCAGCGCCAGCGCGAGTCCCGACGAACTTGGCTCGCGGGCGTTGCGCAGTGCGCTGGACGAACTGCGCGCCTTGCCCACCGGCGAGGTCGGCAGCGCTCGCGGCGTGCAACGCCTGGACGGCATCATGGCTGCGCTTGACGCCAGTGCGGCACCTGCGGTGTTGCTGCTCGACACCGGCGACCACGCCCTGCTGCTGGCCAAAGTGCGAACCGGTGAGCACGCGGCCTATCGCTTCTACGACCCCAACTTTGCTATCTATGGGTTTGCCGATGGTGCGCAGTTGCAGCGTGGCGTAGAGCATTATCTGAGCGCAGACGATAACGCGCTGGCGAAGCTTTATGGTCTGGGCGATGCGGCCAACGCGCCATTCAACGTGATCGAACTGGACACCTCGGCGATCGCCGAACGCAGGCTATCATCGGATCTGCGCGTGGACAGTTTTCTGCACAACGTTGCACTGGCCGATCCGCAGGGAGCGTCGATCTGGCACAAACAAGCGTTGGCCCGCACCCGATCTCTGGGCGAAAACGCTCGACTGGGCGCCAGTCTCGCGCAACTGGATGCACGCTACTGGGCCAGCGAGTTCGAGCAGGCGACCGAGCGCTTGCGCCTTGAGCACAAGGTGGCGGGTGATTACGTGCCGTTGCTCGATACCCTCGGCAACAAAGCCGACGGCGGCCACAGCATTACCCTGATCGATCCGCGCAATGCGCAAAACACCCTGACGGTGATCACCCGCGATTCGCGCTTTCAGAAAATCAGGCAATACGTCGAACGACTCGTGCAGGGCGGTGCGGCCCGGCCCGGGCAGACGGCTGACCACGACGGTGGCAGCCGGCTGAGTTTTGCCTTTGCGATCCAGACGCTGATCAGTGAAATGCGCCAGCGCGATTACCGCGCTGGCGATACCGTGCCGGCGTTGACCGTTGCTCTGCAGATCCAGGTGTACGTCAGTTATGCACAGCTGGGCTTTGGTGTCGCCAGCGATGCTGTGCAGATCGTCCAGCTGGTGCGTCAGGCAGCAGCGGCCGAGCGGGCGTTGCAGCAGGGCTCATTCGCCGCACGCCTGGCAGGACAGGCCGCCACGGGCGTTGGTGTGGCATTTTCCGTGGCCAATATCGGCTTCGACATCTACAACCTGACGCAGGCAGAGAATCATGAGCAGCGAGCGCGGTTCTCCACGTCCCTGGCGTTCAACACGGCGGCGCTGGGTCTGGATCTTGTCGCTCTGGCAGCGGGCGGAACGGTGGGCGCGTTCGCCGCAGCGCTGGCCGTGCCGCTACTGGGCGTGGGTATCGGGGTGACCGCCGTTGCCAGCAATCTCGGGCAGATCATGGACAAGGCTGCGGCCATTGGCGAGCACCTCTCGCAGATTCACGACGCTTATCAGCAATCTTACGAACGCGCTGGTGCGGTCTTGCAGTTCCCGTCATTGGCAGTGATTACCGAGGTGGATCTGCACAGCAGAAGGGTGGCGTTCGAGGGGCAAAAGTTTTACCCATGGAAAGGCAGTGCGCTGGAGCTGCCGCAGTACGACGATGATCCAGCCAGGCGACATGCCGCGATCAACATCCCCAGAGCCTTTCAACGGCCTGCTGTCGGCAGCGTCTGGGGGACCTTGCCCGAGGCGCTGGTGCTGCCCTGTTCACCCGTCTGTTACTTCGGCTACGAATATCAGCTCGGCAGCGCCGGGGCCGTGCCTTTTTCCACGACCCGCTATCCGCGGTTGCATGACCGTCTGGCACATCAGCTGGAATATGACGCGCTCGGTAACCGGGTGTTCTACCTGTTCAGTACGCCGTTTGCGCCGCACATACTCTACAAGCTGCATCCGGTCTTCATGGTCACGACGATCAAGGTGCAGTTGAGCGCTGAGGTCAGCCAACTGGTGGTTCCGGACCTGCCACCAGAGTGGCGCGAGAAGATTGCCTACCGGATCACCGCGCCGCAGGGGCAGTACCGGATTCGGTTGGTGCCAGGCCTGCTGGCGGTGAATTTCGAACAAGCGCAGGGCTGGGAACGGGTGACGTGGACGGTGCAAGCGTCCTGGGCCCGGGTCGAGCAGGTCAGTTTTCGGGAAAAGCCACGGGACAGCATCGACAGCGCACCTGACATGCTGGTCGATGGTCTGGTGTTGAATCGTTTCGATGGTGTCATCGAGCTCGCCGAGGGACTGTTCCGGATCGACTGGACAGGCCTCAGCCTGCATCTGATCGGCGTTGTCCTCGACTACGAAAACAAAGCTGCGGATCAGCTGCGCAGCGCCGACATGACAGCCAGCGGCATCCCGGCGCCGGTTCTGCGCTATCTGCGCGCTCAGGTCACCAGCGGGCAATTGACCGCAGCGTATTTGCCGTTACGTAACTTCAGAGTGCCGTTCAATTCGCCGGGCCAGCCAGTGGTGACCACCGGCTATTACGACACCGCGCGGGATCGGGTGCTGTTCGCACGTAACCTGCCGCAGGAGGTCAACGAGGGCGTGGTTCTGGCAGGCGTCAGCGCGGGCCATGCGTGGTTTTATCATCCCGATCATCCATCGCTGTGGCGGGTCGATGTGCTGACCGGCACCGTCCAGCATCGCTACCGACTGAAAAATCCGCGTATGGGATCGACGATCATTGGCTGCCAACAACAAGCCGATGGTGCGCTGCGGATTGTGCAGAAGCTGACGGCAGAAGCGTTGCATGGCACCACCACCATCGAGTATCGGATCACCGGTCGGGATGTGGAGCTGACGGCTTGCAAGATCACTTTCGCGGCAGAGGATTATTGGTTCGAACCGCGCGAAGCGCTTCGACAAATCGATGCCCCGTTCAGGCGCGAATCGCCAGACACGGCCGCCAGCAGCAGCGGCTGGTCTTATGCTCCGTTCATTGTCGTGGAAGGCTATGCCGGGTTGCAGCTGCGCGACCGGGCCTGGCTGAACAAGGCGACGGGCAAGTGCATTCAGGCCGGGCAGGACCGGTCCTGGCCCGAGGACTTGTTGATGCTGGTGCCGTCCAGCTCGGAAAACAACGCGGTGCTGTTCTATAGCCCGCAGGAGCGGACGATCAGTCGCGGCATCGAACCCCGGGTCGGGCATTGGCAGAATGTGGTGATCGAACACGATGTGGTGGAGGTCACTCAGACCAATCAGCGTTTCATCGCCACCAAGGACGACGGCCGACTGTTCGAAATCGATATCGTCGACGTGCCGGCAGCGGCAGCGATCGACGACGCGATTGTGTTTCAGTACGGGGTACCTTCCCTTGCCCACAGAAGCGATGAGGCGTGGCTCGATGAGGCCGATAAGCCGTCGATTCTGCGGTTCGCCGGTGTCGGGCCGCGTTGGCTGCAGCGACATCCCGATTGGTTGAGCGCATTGCCCGCGCTGGCCACGAAAGCGCCGTTGCTGCCGTTGCCGATCTTCGGTTTACGTGATGTGGCAGGTCAGGCGTTCCTGGCGGCATGGTGTGTCGATGGCAAAATCGCTGTGGCTGATATCGGTCAGGGCAAGGAGCTGGCGCTGCTCGGTCTGACCCCGGATAACAGCGCGGTCTGGTTGCTTGAAATCAGCAACGGACAACTTTATCGCCAGCCGCTGATGGCGATCAAAGCACTGCGGGGAGTGTTTGCCGAGGACCATCGTTTGCTGAAATCGGAGGCGCTCCGCAGGCCTGAAAAGGTCTGGACGTCATGGATTTTTGCTGAGGTGCGACGCCAGGGTGAAGGGCTGGTCGCGCAGACCCTCGACGGGGTGCATCTGCAATTGCTGGATAACCAGCCGGCAATGATCGTTGGCGTGGAAAATCGCTGGTCTCATGTGCCGGGGCACAGCGATGAACAGTTACGTGCGCGCCTGCGAGAATTGTTGCAAGGGCATGCCCACGCGGCAGTCATACAAGTGGCAAGTGCAACCGGACGCTACCTGTATTACCTGCCGCCACTTGACCGGCTGTTCGATCTGGCCGGGCGCAGCGATGGGCAGTGGTCGGCATTTCTCGGTACCCGTGGCTCCAGGCAGCCGCTGTTGTTCGACCCGGTCGACCAGTTGATTTTCAGCGCCGGCCCGAACGACGGCGTCTGGCTGCCCGGCAGTTATGCCCATCGCGACGCCGAGGTCATGGTGCTTGAGGTAGGTGATGACATCACAGAGATCGAAACATTGTTGCCCGATGACGTTGCCAGGCTGCTGCTGACTTTCGGTGCGCAGACCTCGGGTTATCGGTTGTCGCAAGCGTCCTTCCAGCGCCTGGACTGCATCGTGATCGATGGGCGACAGGCTTCGGATGCTGAAACGGCAGAACCTTGCCTGCTGGATCTGGATCTGGACGAGTGCGGGCATTGGTGGATGTCACGGGTCGATGACGATGTGGTGCTGACCGATCCGGACTCCGGACACAGTCTGATCGTGCGCAATTTCGACGGACAACGCCCACTGCTACTGATGCTGCCCATCGCCGGGCGGCCACATACCTTGACGCTGGCTCAAGGGCTGCAAGCCTTTGCCACTGCGCGCGGTGTCGAGGCAACGGTCAGCCTGACAGCGGTGATCGCAGCGCTGCGCTGAGGCCGCCATGCACAACAAAACGCCGCGAACGGTGACCGTACGCGGCGTTTGTTGTGGCGATTGCACTGCGACAATGCTCAAGGCACCAGATAACCCTTCACACCGGTAAAGATGATTTGCGCTGCCAGCGCGCAAACAAACAATCCCATCAAGCGGCTGACAATCTGCAAGCCCTGATCGCCGAGAATCCGCTCGATGCGATTGGACAGGTACAGCACCACACCGACAGTGAAACTGGCGAGCGCAATACTCATGATTGCGGTGAGCTTGTCGTCCCAGTGCGGCTGGCTGACGCCCATCACCAGCAAGGCGCCGATCGTGCCGGGGCCGACCGTCAGCGGAATGGTCAGCGGCACGATGGTCACGTCCTGCTGCACATTGTCGGCCTGCACCGCCGGTTTGCCCTGGGCCATGCCCAGCGCGGAAATGAACAGCACGCTGCCGGCACCGATGCGGAAGGCGTCCACGGTGATGCCGAAGACATCGAAAATCACCCGCCCGAACAAATACAGCAGAACACTGGAAATCAGTGTGGCGAGGGCTACCTTCCACGCCAGACGCCGCTGTTCCTTGCGCGAATAGCCACGGGTCAGGCTGATAAAGCAGGACAACACGAAGAACGGGCTGTAGAGCACCAGCATCTTCAGATAAACGCTGAACAACACATGGAGCATGATGCAAGCTCACTGGCGATGGAGTCGGGGGGAGTCTATCAGGCACCGGACAATCTGTCGGTTTACGACGGCTGGGTCGTGGCCCGGTTCTGCTGATCGCGTTCGGCGACCCAATGCTCGATCAGTTCACGCAGTTGCGACAGCTCCACCGGTTTGGACATGTGCCCGTCCATGCCGGCCTGGCGGGCGCGTTCTTTGTGTTCGGCGAGAATGTGCGCGGTGAGGGCGACGATCGGTGTACGGATGCGCTGATTGCTGACTTCCCAGGCGCGCAGTTGCTGCGTCGCGGAGAAGCCATCGAGGATCGGCATTTCGCAGTCCATCAGCACCAGGTCGTAACGCTGGGCCTTCATCGCTTGCAGCGCTTCTTCGCCATTGCTCGCGGTGTCCGGTTGCAGATTGAGCTTGCCGAGCATGCCACGGATCACTTTGGTCGAGATGGTGTTGTCTTCGGCGACGAGGATGCGGAAGTCGCTCGGCACCTTGGCCGCTGTGGCCGCCGTAACGACCTGCGGCTGGAACACCACCTGGCCCTTGTTGCGCTGATTGAGTTCGTCCGCCAGCGTGGTCTTGAGCGTATAACCGGCCACCGGTTTGGCCAGAATCCGTTTGATCCCGGAATTGCGCGCAATGATCTTGCTCGGCGCGTTGCTGATGCCGGTGAGCATGATCAGCAGAATGTCGTGGTTCAAGCTCGGGTCTTCCTTGATCTTCGCGGCCAGTTGCATGCCGGTCATGCCGGGCATGTTCTGGTCGAGCAGAACCACGTCGAAGTAATCGCGCAGGTGCGCCTTGGTGCGCAGCAGCGCCAGCGCTTCCTTGCCCGACGGCACGGCGCTGACATTCAGGCCCCAGGCGCTGCATTGCTGTACCAGCACTTTGCGGCAGGTGTCGTTATCGTCGACTACCAGCACCCGTGCGCCTTGCAGCGGACTGTCCAGATCGGACGTCGGATGTTCGAGGCGATCCGGGTCCAGCGGCAAGGTCAGCCACAAAGTGCTGCCCTGGGTGGCGCCGCTCTTGATGCCGAACTCGCCTTGCATCAGACGGATCAGTTGGCGCGCAATCACCAGGCCGAGATTGCCGCCCAGGCGATTGGCCGAGAGGAAGTGCTTGCTGTGCAATTCGGCGTGCAGCAGCGCCTCGCGCTCTTCCGGCTCCATCGGCACGCCGCTGTCCTGCACGGCAATGCGCAGGCGCGGTTTGCTGCTGCGCTCGTCCAGTGCAACGACGATCAGCACTTCGCCTTCTTCGGTTTTCTTCAGGGCGTTTTCCAGCAGGCTCAGCAAGGTCTGGCGCAGGCGCGTCGGATCGCCGCTGATCACCCGTGGCACTTGCGGCTGGATGAAACTGATCAGCTCGACGTTCTGTTGCTCGGCCTTGGCCCGGTAGATGCTCAGACAATCATCGATCAGGGCGTTGAGGTCGAACTGCACGTCATCGAGTTCGATCTGCCCGGATTCGAGCTTGGAGATGTCGAGGATCTCGTTGATCAGCGTCAGCAGTTCGTTGCCGGCGCTGTGGATGGTCTGCACATAATCGCGTTGCTTGACCGACAGCGGCGTGCCCAGCAGCAGCTCGGTCATGCCCAGTACACCGTTCATCGGTGTGCGGATTTCGTGGCTGATCTTGGCGAGGAATTCGGCTTTGGCGTTGATTTCGGCGTTGCTTGCCGCGAGGTCGCGGCTGATGCTGAAACGGCTTTCGGTGATGCTGCGCTGTCGCTCGCCCAAGGCAATGCTCATCAGCAGGCCACTGATGCAGATGAACACCATCAGCGTCATGATCAGGCCTTGCGGCGTGACCAGTGTCAGGCCGAGCAGCGCCGGCAGGATAACCAGGGTGCCGATGTTGAACACGACCATGGCGGCGACGAACAGACGCGCCGGGCGATAGCCTTTTTGCCAGTGATAGAAGCCCACCAGCAACATGCTCAGGCCGGCCAGTGCGACCAGTGCGTAGGTGATGACGTTCAGCGGCAAGGTGTTGACGAACAGCAGCAACAGGCTGCACGTGACGATCAACAGAATGTCGCCCCACAGCAGTTTGTTCAGCGCGTGCTGGCCCAGTGGCGCAAAGAAGCGCAGGGCGAACATCAACCCGGCTGGAGCCGTCAGCAGCAATGCCAGATAAGCGCCCGGCGTCTGAATGGCTTGCCAGTTCGGCAGCCACGGACCGGCGAGGTTGAGCAACAGGAACAGACTCAGCCCCAGCAGGCCCTCACAGATCGCCAGCCACAGACTGCTGCGCGAGCGCGAGTAGGCGTAGCGCACCAGGTTGTGCAGCAGGAGCATGGCGAGGCAGCCGAACAGCAGGCCGAAAATCAGCGTCTGCTTCTGATCGGCGGCGCCTTCGATTGCCGCTTGCAGGGTGATGTGCGGGCGCAGCTGATGGCCGGAGACCATGCGTACGTAGACGTCCAGCGGCTTGTCGGCCTGGGGCAGCGGCAGCATGAAATCGCTGCTCGGCAACGGATGTTCGGCCTGCGGCCGTTCGTTGCCGGTATTGCGTTGCTCGATCAGCCGGTCGCCGTCGAGCACGTAGAGATTGAGCTGGGACAGGTCGGGGGCAAAGATGCGCAGCACTTGTTCGTGCTTGCCCGGCGCCAGTTTGAAGCGCAGCCACAGGGCGCCGTCGGGTTCGGCCGCGGTCAGGCGGTCAAGCTCGATGGGGCTGAATTGATTGGTGTAGCGAGCGGAGCGGATGTCGCTCAGTTGCAGGATGCCCTGATCGTCAAGCAATACCGACCAGCCACTGCCTTGCGCGGCCTGGGCCGGGAGCATGCAGAGCAAGGTCATCAGCGTGACGGTGAAGCTTATGGCAATCCTGAGCCAGCGCACGGCGAAATCCCTTCGTAGGTTGATGCCAGAATATAACGATGCGCGACGACCGAACAGCCCGGCGAGGAATGGCATCCCGCGCCGGGCCTGATGGATCGCTTACTCCTGGGTTTCGCCGCGTTCACGGGCAATGGCGCGGTAGCCGATATCCTTGCGGTAGAAGCAGCCTTCCCAGTCGATGGCAGCGGCCAGTTTGTAGGCCTGCTGCTGAGCTTCGCCGACGGTGGCGCCCATGGCAGTGGCACACAGTACACGACCACCGGCAGTTACGACCTGTCCGTCTTTCAGCGCGGTGCCGGCTTGGAAGACTTTGCCTTCCAGAGCTGCCGCCGCGTCCAGACCGTTGATCGCTGCGCCTTTGGCGTAGTCGCCCGGGTAGCCGCCAGCGGCCAGCACGATGCCAACACTCGGACGCGGATCCCATTGCGCTTCAATCTTGTCCAGCGCTTGCGCCAATGCGGCTTCAACCAGCAGCACCAGGCTCGATTGCAGACGCAGCATCACCGGTTGGGTTTCCGGATCGCCGAAGCGGCAGTTGAACTCGATGACTTTCGGGTTACCGGCCTTGTCGATCATCAGACCGGCATAGAGGAAACCAGTGTAGACGTTGCCTTCGTCGGCCATGCCGCGCACGGTCGGCCAGATCACCTGATCCATCACGCGCTGATGCACGTCGGCGGTGACCACCGGGGCAGGGGAGTAGGCACCCATGCCACCGGTGTTCGGGCCGCTGTCGCCGTCGCCGACGCGTTTGTGGTCCTGGCTGGTGGCCATCGGCAGCACGTTCTTGCCGTCGACCATGACGATGAACGAAGCTTCTTCACCGTCGAGAAATTCTTCGATCACCACGCGCGAACCGGCGTCGCCAAACGAGTTGCCGGCGAGCATGTCACGCACGGCGACTTCGGCTTCGGCCAGGGTCATGGCGACGATCACGCCTTTGCCGGCAGCCAGGCCATCGGCCTTGATCACGATCGGCGCGCCTTTCTCACGCAGATAAGCCAGGGCTGGCTCGATCTCGGTGAAGTTCTGGTAATCGGCGGTCGGGATCTTGTGGCGCGCGAGGAAATCCTTGGTGAAGGCTTTCGAGCCTTCCAGTTGCGCAGCACCGGCGGTCGGACCGAAGCAGTCCAGGCCACGGGAGCGGAACAGATCGACCACGCCAGCCACCAGCGGCACTTCCGGGCCGACGATGGTCAGGGAAACGTTTTTCTCGGCGAAGTCAGCCAGTTGCTCCAGCGCCAGCACGTCGATGGCGACGTTCTCGCACTTGGCTTCAGTGGCAGTGCCAGCGTTGCCCGGTGCAACGAAAACCTTCTGCACACGCGGATCCTGAGCCACTTTCCAGGCCAGAGCGTGTTCACGGCCACCGCTGCCAATGATCAAAACATTCAAAGAGAGACTCCTTCGGAGAAAGCTGCAAGCTACAAGCTGCAAGTAAGAGCGACTGCGTGGCGCTCAATTACAGCTTACGGCTTTGAATTAATAAGGCTGCACCTGCAAAAAGGAGCGACACCTGTCTGCTCTTTCTTGCAGCTTGCAGCTTGAAACTTGCGGCTGCTTCAATGACGGAAGTGGCGCATGCCGGTGAATACCATTGCGATGCCAGCTTCATCAGCAGCAGCAATCACTTCGTTGTCACGCATCGAACCGCCCGGCTGGATCACCGCAGTGATACCGACCTTGGCCGCGTTGTCGAGGCCGTCGCGGAACGGGAAGAATGCGTCGGACGCCATGACCGAACCGGCTACTTGCAGACCGGCGTGCTCAGCCTTGATCGCGGCGATGCGGGCCGAGTTGACGCGGCTCATCTGGCCGGCGCCGACACCGATGGTCTGGCGATTCTTGGCGTAGACGATGGCGTTGGATTTGACGTATTTGGCGACTTTCCAGGCGAAGATCAGGTCGTGGATTTCCTGTTCGGTCGGCGCGCGCTTGGTCACCACTTTCAGGTCATCGGCGCTGATCATGCCGATATCGCGGCTCTGCACCAGCAGGCCACCGTTGACGCGTTTGTAGTCCCAGGCAGCGGCGCGCTCAGCCGACCACTCGCCGCAGGCCAGCAGGCGTACGTTGGCTTTCGCGGCAACGATGGCACGGGCTTCTTCGCTGACGCTTGGGGCGATGATCACTTCAACGAACTGGCGCTCGACGATCGCTTTGGCGGTCTCGGCATCCAGTTCACGGTTGAAGGCGATGATGCCGCCGAACGCCGACTCGGTGTCGGTGGCGTAGGCCAGTTCGTAAGCCTGACGGATGCCGCCTTCAGCGTCCGGGCTGACCGCAACGCCGCACGGGTTGGCGTGTTTGACGATCACGCAGGCTGGCTTGACGAAGCTCTTCACGCATTCCAGCGCCGCGTCGGTGTCGGCGACGTTGTTGTACGACAGTTCTTTGCCTTGCAGCTGGGTGGCGGTGGCGATGCCGACTTCGGCAGGCTTGGCTTCCACGTAGAACGCCGCGCTCTGGTGCGGGTTCTCGCCGTAGCGCATTTCCTGAGCCTTGATGAACTGGCTGTTGAAGGTGCGCGGGAATTCGCTGCGACCTTCAGTGCTCAAGGTTTCAGCGGCCTGGTTCACGGTGCCCATGTAGTTGGCGATCATGCCGTCGTAGGCGGCGGTGTGTTCGAAGGCCTTGAGCATCAGGTCAAAACGCTGAACGTAGGTCAGGCCGCCGGCCTTGAGGTTTTCCAGGACGTTGGCGTAATCGCTGGCATTCACCACGATGGCCACGTCTTTGTGGTTTTTCGCTGCCGAACGGACCATGGTCGGCCCGCCGATGTCGATGTTCTCGATGGCGGTCGGCAGGTCGCAGCCTGGCTTGTTGATGGTCGCTTCGAACGGGTACAGGTTGACCGCTACCAGATCGATCGGCTTGATGCCGTGCTCGTTCATGATCGCGTCGTCAGTACCGCGACGACCGAGGATGCCGCCGTGGATTTTCGGGTGCAGGGTTTTCACCCGACCGTCCATCATCTCGGCGAAACCGGTGTAATCCGCGACTTCCACTGCGGCAACGCCGTTGTCACGCAGCAGCTTGAACGTTCCGCCGGTGGAGAGGATCTCGACGCCCAGAGCTTCGAGCTCCTTGGCGAATTCGAGGATCCCGGTCTTGTCGGAAACGCTGATCAAGGCGCGGCGGATCGGCAGGCGGGTAGTCTGGTCGGTCATCTCAATTTCCATCAAAAGCAAAGGAAGTCAGCAAAAAAGGCGACCGTTTTTTACGCGGGCGCCTTTCTGGTTTGATTGAATGCTTACAGCAGATCGTACTGCTTGAGTTTCTTGCGCAGCGTGCCGCGGTTCAGTCCCAGCAGCTCACTGGCCTTGGTCTGGTTGCCCTTGACGTAGTTCATCACGCTTTCGAGCAGGGGCGCCTCGACTTCGGACAGCACCAGGTTGTACACATCCGTGACGGACGCGCCCTCAAGGTGGGCGAAATAATTGTGCAGCGCCTTCTCGACACTCCCGCGAAGGGTCTGGCCTTCTTCGCTCGGCGTGTTGAGGTGCTGTTTCAAATTCACGTTGTCGCTCACGGGTGTTGTTCCACTCACTAAAGTCTCGGTCATCATCGTCATGCGGCCACCCCTTCTTCGTCCCCTGTCAGGCTCTTGTAACGCTCGGCGAAGAACTCCCGAACGTCGGCGCATTGTGTTTCCGTACCATCCAAACGATTGAAACGGGCGCGAAACTCCCTGGCGCCCGGCAAGGTTGCGAGATACCAGCCCACATGCTTGCGGGCAATGCGCACGCCCATCACGTCGCCATAGAAGGCGTGAAGGGCAGCCAGATGCTCCAGCAGGATGCGTTCCACTTCGCTCAGTTCCGGCGCGGGCAATTTCTCGCCGGTGCGCAGGAAGTGATCGATCTCGCGAAAAATCCATGGCCGCCCTTGAGCGGCACGGCCTATCAGCAGGCCATCGGCACCGGTCGCATCAAGCACGTATCGGGCCTTTTCCGGCGAATCGATATCGCCATTGGCAAACACCGGGATCGACACCGCCTGCTTGATCGCGGCAATCGTGTCGTACTCGGCTTCCCCTGTGTACAGATCGGCGCGCGTACGGCCATGTACGGCCAGCGCTGTGATCCCGGCCTGTTCGGCGATCTTCGCCACGTTCAGACCGTTCTTGTTTTCGCGATCCCAGCCGGTGCGGATCTTCAGGGTGACCGGCACATCAACCGCGGCCACTACGGCCTGCAGGATCTCGGTCACCAGTGCTTCGTCTTTCAGCAACGCGGAGCCGGCGGCCTTGTTGCAGACCTTCTTTGCCGGGCAACCCATGTTGATATCGATAATCTGTGCGCCCAGCTCGACGTTGGCCCGTGCCGCATCGGCCAGCATCTGCGCGTCGCCACCGGCGATCTGCACCGAGCGCGGCTCGGGATCGCCTTCGTGGATCATGCGCATGCGCGACTTGCGGGTATTCCACAGGCTCATGTCGCTGGTGACCATTTCCGAGACTACAAGCCCTGCGCCCAGACGCTTGCACAGCTGACGAAAGGGCTGGTCGGTGACGCCCGCCATCGGGGCGAGAATCAAACCGTTCTGCAATGTATATGGGCCGATGCGTACCGCCGACATAGGACTTCCCTGAAGTGGGGCCGGATCATGAGAGTTCGAAAAAGGGTGGGCATGATACCCGCTCTCGATGACTGGTTAAAGGCTGAATTGAACAAAATCTGAACAGTTATTCTGTTATCGCCAACGGTTTGGTCGGCCGCGATCAGTCAGAAAAATGCCGTCAATCGGGAAACGCTGAAGCGGTTCATTCCGGTGAGTGGAAGTTCAGGCTGTAATTCACCGCTTTCGGCCCCGGATCGAGAATATCCAGGGCGATATGGATCGGCGTCTGCGGCGGCATTTCCGCCAGGCCCTCGAGATCGCCGCTCAGATACTCGCCGGGTTTGAAGCGACGACTGGCGATCAGATGACCGTTGAGGTCGGCAAAACGCAGTTCGAGCAAGGGGAACGGCTGGGAAAACGTCGCCCGGTTGTAAATGATCGCATCGACCACCAGCGCCCCGCTGAACTCGGGATGGCTGCGCACCACCAGGTTGCTGCTCTTGATTTTGCCGATATCGACTTTCGACGGCACGGTGCAGCCGATCTGCGGGCAGATCTGCTGGAACCATGGTCGGTATTGATCCTGCCGCGCCAGTTCCTCGAAATGATAGGAGATGTACTGAGCGGCAAGGCCGGCGGCGGCCAGCAGCACCAGCACCAGCCACAGCAGGCGCCGGCCCCAGGGCGAACGGCGTTGCTGCCAGTCCAGTTGCAGCGGGTCGTCGGTCAGATCCTGCAGGACCTCGGCGCGCACGCCGGGCTCGGCCCGTTCGCGTTTTTTGCGCGGCGAAGTGATCAACGGCAGATCGTCGTCATCGCTGTCGTCGCTGGCCGAGAAGCGTTCGCGGCGGGCGGCCGGGTCAATCGGATCGTGCAGGCGCAGTTGCGGGATCGGCGGCTCGTCATCCAGGTCCACCGGCTCCAGTGACAACGAAGGTTCGGTACGCTCGGGTTCGAGGGTTTCGATGCCGTCGACATCCGGCTCGACATCCGGCGCTGCGCTGCGCTCATCGGCAGGCTCGCTGAACAGGCTGTCGGACCATGTGCCTTCGTCCGGTTCCGGGCTGTCGCGCCGGGCGCTCAAGGATTCTTCGCGGGTACGGCCGAATTCGGCGGCCGGCTGGATTTCGCGCTGTTCGAGGCGGGCGAGTTCTTCGTCCAGATCGAGGCTGTCCAGATCCAGTTCCGACGCGCTCCATTGCTTCTGGCTGATGGCGCGCGGTGCGGGGATCTGTTCGACGACCGCAGAATCGCTGACAGGCGCGGGCGCTTCAGGCAGCGCTGGTGCGACCGGCGTCACCGTGTCCTTGCCAGAATGTTGCTCGAGCAGCTGCTTGGCGGCATTGAACACTTGCAGGCAGGAGCCGCAACGAACCACGCCGCGCGCCACGCTCAACTGAGCATGGTTGACGCGGAAACTGGTCTGGCAATGCGGGCATTGGGTGACGAAACTGTCGGTCATGCGGCGATCCGGTTCAGGCAAGCGGTCATTTTAGCGCCGACGCCCGGTGATGCGCACCCAGCCGTCGCGATTGGCGATCGGGTCGAGCTCGAAGTCCTGCGCATAAGCTGCCGCTACTTCTTCGCCCTGCTCGGCGAGAATGCCCGACAACGCCAGGCGCCCACCGCTCTTGACCAGACCGGACAGTTGCGGCGCCAGCGACACCAGCGGGCCGGCGAGAATGTTGGCGACCAGCACGTCGGCCGGAACCGGCGGCAGATCCTCGGGCAGGTACAGCGGGAACAGCTCATCGGCAATGTTGTTGCGCCCGGCGTTGTCGCGCGAGGCTTCCAGCGCCTGCACGTCGATGTCGGTGCCCACAGCTTCCTTGGCGCCGAGCAGCAGGGCGGCAATCGCCAGAATCCCCGAGCCACAGCCGAAGTCGAGCACGTGGCAGTCTTTCAGATCCTGGCCGTCGAGCCATTCCAGGCACAGTGCGGTGGTCGGGTGGGTGCCGGTGCCAAACGCCAGGCCCGGGTCCAGCAGCAGATTGACCGCGTCAGGCTCGGGTGCGGCGTGCCAGCTCGGCACGATCCACAGGCGCTGGCCGAAACGCATCGGCTCGAAGCCGTCCATCCAGCTGCGTTCCCAGTCCTGATCTTCGATCACTTCGCTGTGATGTTCGGGCAACGGGCTGCCGGTCAGCAATTCCAGATGGGCCAGCACCGGTTCCGGTTCGGTACCGCCTTCGAACAGCGCCAGCAAGTGGGTGTGCGACCACAGCGGCGTGGTGTTGAGTTCCGGTTCGAAGATCGGCTGGTCTTCGGCGTCCATGAAAGTCACCGACACGGCGCCGACTTCGAGGAATGCGTCCTCGTAGGTTTCGGCTTGTTCCGGGGTGATGGCGAGACGGACTTGCAGCCAAGGCATGGCGGGCACCTTTGAAAATCTGTGGGGCAGCCCGAAGCTGCAAAAGCGCGCAGTTTACGCCAGGTCGCCGGCAAAGTGGACACACCGCTTGGCTGTTACACATTCGTGGCCGCGATATACATATGTATGGCCTGAGCACTTTTGTCGGCAAATAGAGTGAGCGCTCATCTCTACGCAACAAAAGGCTGGACGACATGGCGGACCAACAAGGGACTGTAGAAGAAAAACTACCGATAGCCACTGCGTCTACGGGGTCGGTGCAGGAGATCCTCCTGCGCATCACGCGCTGGCAGGTGATGATCGACAAGCGCTTGAACAGCCAGATGACGTTGCTCGAGGCGCTGGAGCACTTCGCATTGACTGAACTGCGCAGGCATTACCCGGACGGCCATTTTGCCCCGGGCTTTGTGGTTGCCCTGCTTGACGCCATTCTGCAAAAGCTTATCGACGGCCGGCCAGTCATGTTCCTGGCGCTCCAGGACGCGCCATTTCGCTGGCCTGGGGGCGCCGATCCCGGTTTGCCGTCCAGCCGTCATGAGCATGTGATCCGGACGGTGGATAGCGTTTCGTTGCACTTTCTCGGCCAGTACAAAAAATACCTGCGAGAACATTGGGCGACAAAAGGGCGAGAGGCGTTGTTCGATCGCCTGATCAAACGCAAGCTGCGGCGCTATATGAAAGACATCGAGTTGCTGTTGCGCCGTGACCAACTGGCGGGCCTGACACTGGATCGATTGCGCAGCAAAATCGACCGGGTTCAGGCCCGCAGCACACGTCGGTATCGATTGACTGCCCTGGCAACCGGTGCAGAGAAAAAGATTCTCGAGGCCCATTCCTTTGCGCAACTGCCGTCATGGATGAAGGCGCTGAAGGAGCCGGATCGCGCCTTGTTGCGTGATTATCAGGAGCAGACCTCACTGGCCCAGGCAGCACTTGATGACCTGCTGCTGGGCTACGGCTCGTTGCGCGACTTTGCCCGCCAGCAGGCCATCGAATACATTCAGCTCAAGCTCGACATGACGGTTGAACCGGACCGGATCGACGTGCGGCTCAGATGGCGCTCGGCGGTCGGTGAGCCGGCCCACAATCGCAGCCTCAGTGACCTGCTGGCATGCGGGCCGATCGGGCAGGACTTCGCAGCGGTACTGGAGATCAGCAGTCCTGCGCCATTGCGCAACCAGTCACTGAAGCCGACATTCATTGTCGACATGCTGGCGGAGCAGGATTATCCGGCGGATTACCTGCGCGTTCTCGCCGAACAGTACCAGCGTATAGAGGTGCAAAAGGCACTTGTCGACTGGTTTGCCGCACGGCTTCGGCAGAGCGCATTCGTCGCGCGTTGCGCAGCTCATCTGTCGGACTCCGACCATGAGCGTCTGGAGCAGATGTGGACTGGGCACGCTACAAACAAACCGTTGCAAGTGGCCGCACTGACACTGCCCAACGGCATGCAATGCGCCGATCTTCTGGTGTTCTACCAGGCAGAGACTGAGCAAACGGTGAATAATCTGGTGCTGTACGCGCCCAACAAGCCGGACGGTCAAGAGTGGGTCCGGTTGCCTTCGATCGCGGCGTTGACCGGCGAAGTGTGGAGCTGGACGCAGAGCGAATCCGGTCGTGAGTATCTGTTGCAGCAGCTTTCGCCGGCTGCACATCACCCTGCACGGGATTATTTGTTGGCCGCTGCGGCCAGCCCCGCTCTCTGGGGCATGCAGAGTGACCTTCGCCGAGCGCCCCTGCCGTTCACCGAATGCGTCGAAGCCGCTGCAAAAATGGGCCTGGCAAACAACCTGCAGCGGGTCGAGCAGGACAACTCGCTGCGCTGGTACACGACGCTCGGGCTCGAGGCTCGCCGGCGCATCAGCAGTCTGAATCAGGAACTGATCGTACATCAGCAGGTGTTCAACGAGCTGCTGGGCGGTTTCGAGGTTTTCGTCGATTTCGCCAGGCGCACGGTTGCCGCAGCGATCACGCCTTATATGCGCAGCAAGAACGTGCTGGAACCGGTCGATCCGGCCACCGTGTTGATCGATTACAACCCTGGCGTCGCTGACCGCAGGAAGCAGCAGGTAGCCACGCTGCTCGACCTGGCCATTCACGGCTACGATGACAACTCCGGCATCGAACATCCGAAAAAAGGCGTGCGATCGTCGGTTGGCCAGGATCTGAGCCAGGTGCGCAGCGCCGATCTGGCGCTGTATCTGCGCCGGGCGTGGCTGGGTGAAAAATACGCCAGCGAGATCCGTGGCAAATATCTCGACCCGCGTGATGCTGCCTACGAACCGCGTCGTTTTGCCTACCGCAACGTGCTGCTGTCAAAGATGGACCGGGATTTGCGCGTGGCCAGAAGTCAGGCGCGATTGAGCGACGCGGTGTATTCAGCGTTGGTCCGTCAGGTCTCTCTGTTGAGCCAGGTGCCAGCGCCGGATACGCCTTTTCCCGGCGCGAGCATGGTTGAAAGTGACGGCGTGTTCAGGTTCACCGTGCGCCATCACGTCGTGCTCGGGGTTTATGTCCTGACCTCGTTCAACCCCGAGCCGTCCTGGTGGCTGTACACGCCTGATGCGCCCGACGGCATTGTGGTGCGTGCGTATCAGTCGCTGTTCGGCGACATCGCGGGCGCGTTGCATGACTACTTGATGGCGCGTACGCCGGTTGCCGCCCGCAGCATCGTGTCGCGCACCCTGTATGCGATTGCGGCAAAAAAACAACGCGTCGATACACTGTACGAAGCGCAGCGCCTGATTGACGCACGCAGCGAGTTCAACGCGTACATCGAGCGCGCGGTCACGGATGTGCAGGACATCACCACCAGCCGCGCGCAAATGATCGAACGCCAAGTGGTCAAGGGGCTGATGTTTGCAGCTGCACCGTTTTGCATGGTGTTCCCTCCGTTTGCCTTGCTGCTCGATGTCGTGTTCATCGCCGTCAGCGCCGGTCAGGCGGTCGCTGCGCATCTGGAGGGTGACGTCGATGGCGCGCTCGGCCACTGGCTGGAGGCGTCGTGGGGCGCGTTGTTCGCTATGGTCGGCGCCGGCAGTGCGATCAAGTGGCTGGGCGGTGCGGCCAGAAGTCTGAAGCACACCACGCGGCCGGCCTCGTTGTTGTCAGAGCGTCTGAACACCGTGGCTCCGCTGCGCAGGGAAGCACTGCCGGCGATCCGGGAAGTACGCTTCCATGCCAGGCAGGCCGTCAGCAAGGCGCCCGAGCGTTTGCAAAGGGTGACCGAAGAAGGCGTCTTTTTCGGCACATGGCGCAGTCCGCCCAGCGCTGCGCAGCCGCAACCGGCCTATTACATTCGCAACAGAGGCAAGTACTTTCTGGTCAGGGAAAATCCGCATTTTGGTGGGCTGAGCCTGGTCGACGCTCGTCGCCCGAGCGCCATCTATCAGCAACCGATTCGGCTTGCTCCGGGGGGCAAGTGGACACACGCCAGGGTCGGGCTCACGGGTGGCAACGTGCGCAACCTTGGGCGCGTGAGCGATTTGAATGATGCTTTTCCTGGAGGTGTCAAGCCCGTGCTGAACCGCGGCGCGCTGCAGGGCGAAGCGGTGGTGGCGCATTTTCGTCCCGGATCGCCAGATAACTATCTGTTTTCGTTGAATGCGCAGAGTTGCGTCATCGCCTCGCTGTATAACCCGACGACAAGGGTGGGGGCGGTCATTCATTTTGATCACAATATTCGCCCGTTGATCGAGCGAAGTGTCACGCAGGTGCTGGAGCGTCTGGGGGGCGCACCGCAGAACATTCGCGCCACGCTGGTAGGTGGCGACTGGCTGTCGGCGGGCGCTGACATCGGCGGTCCGGTCAGGCGCGTGTTGCGCGAACAGGGCCTGCAGCCGACCTGGGATTACTGGTCGTACTCGTCGTGCCTGGGCAACAGCTATGGCGTGGTGCTGAATCTGAACAATGGAGTCTCGAGAGTGTTCAAGCATTCCTCTGGTCAGATTGGCAGGCTGTACGACCCGCTTATCGCCAGATCGAGCTATGCCAAGGACGGGCTCTCGGTACGTGCCCGACACTTTACGAGACGGTTCACCCGCAGGCCGTTACATGAAAACGCCGCAGGAGCGGTGGTCGATGATGCCGGCCTGCGGGCATCCGCCGCAATGGTCGAGCAGCAGGCGTTCTCCACGGTAATGCTCTGATGGGTTTGTTGCAGGCATAAAAAAACCCGATCCGCAGGGATCGGGTTTTTCATGCCGCTTCAGCCTTACGACTGTTTGGCCAGCTTGTGCTCGAGGTAGTGAATGTTCACACCGCCCTTGCAGAAGCCTTCGTCACGAACCAGGTCACGGTGCAGCGGGATGTTGGTCTTGATCCCGTCGACCACGATTTCGTCCAGGGCATTGCGCATGCGTGCCATGGCTTCGTCGCGGGTTGCGCCGTAAGTGATCAGCTTGCCGATCAGCGAGTCGTAGTTCGGTGGCACGGCATAACCGCTGTACAGGTGCGAATCGACGCGAACGCCGTTGCCGCCTGGGGCGTGGAAATGCTTGACCGTGCCCGGGCTCGGCATGAAGGTCTTCGGATCTTCAGCGTTGATCCGGCACTCCAGCGAGTGACCGCGGATGACCACGTCATCCTGAGTGAACGACAGCTTGTTGCCAGCGGCGATGCTGAGCATCTCCTTGACGATGTCGATACCGGTGACCATCTCCGAAACCGGGTGCTCCACCTGAACACGGGTGTTCATTTCGATGAAGTAGAAACGGCCGTTCTCGTAGAGGAACTCGAAAGTACCGGCGCCACGGTAGCCGATGTCGATGCATGCCTTGACGCAGCGAGCCAATACTTCCTGGCGCGCCTTCTCGTCGATGCCCGGTGCCGGTGCTTCTTCGAGAACCTTCTGGTGCCGACGCTGCAGCGAGCAGTCGCGGTCGCCCAGGTGGATGGCGTGGCCCTGGCCGTCGGACAGTACCTGCACTTCGACGTGGCGCGGGTTGGTGAGGAATTTTTCCAGATAGACCATCGGGTTGCCGAACGCCGCACCTGCTTCGGAGCGGGTCAGTTTCGCCGAGGCGATCAGGTCTTCTTCCTTGTGCACCACACGCATGCCGCGACCACCACCGCCGCCGGCGGCCTTGATGATCACCGGGTAGCCGACTTCACGACCGATGCGCAGCGCCGTTTCTTCGTCTTCCGGCAGCGGGCCGTCAGAACCTGGAACGGTCGGTACGCCTGCTTCGATCATCGCGTGCTTGGCCGATACCTTGTCGCCCATCAGGCGAATGGTGTCGGCTTTCGGGCCGATGAAGGCGAAGCCGGAGTTCTCGACCTGCTCGGCAAAATCGGCGTTTTCCGCGAGGAAACCGTAGCCTGGGTGAATGGCGGTAGCGCCGGTCACTTCAGCGGCAGCGATGATGGCCGGAATGTGCAGGTAAGACTGAGCGGCGGACGCCGGGCCGATGCAGACGGATTCGTCTGCCAGACCCAGGTGCATCAGCTCTTTGTCGGCCTTGGAGTAAACGGCGACGGTCTTGATGCCCATCTCTTTGCAGGCACGCAGAATCCGCAGGGCGATCTCACCGCGGTTAGCGATCAGAACTTTTTCCAACTTCGCAGTCATCAAAGGCTCTCCGCGGTTCAAACGATGGTGAACAGCGGTTGGTCGTACTCAACCGGCTGGCCGTCTTCGACGAGGATGGATTCGATCACACCGCTGGTTTCAGCTTCGATGTGGTTCATCATCTTCATGGCTTCGACGATGCACAGGGTGTCGCCTTTCTTCACGGTCTGGCCGACTTCAACGAAGGCTGGCGAGGTTGGCGAAGATTTGCGGTAGAAGGTGCCGACCATCGGCGAACGGGCCACGGTGCCGTTCAGCGCCGGTGCAGCAGCGGCGGCCGGAGCAGCGGCAGCGACTGGCGCGGCAGCGGGGGCAGCGGCCGGAGCCTGCATCGGGGCTGGCGCGTAGTACTGCTGCGCCGGGGTCTTGCTGTGGCGGCTGATGCGTACGGACTCTTCGCCTTCCTTGATCTCGAGCTCGTCGATGCCGGACTCTTCCAGCAATTCGATCAGTTTCTTAACTTTACGGATATCCATGAATCATCAACTCCCAAGGGTCGGTCAGGGGCGTATAGCTTGGTGTTCAAGCTGCTCTAGTGCGGCCTCCAGGGCCAGTCGGTAACCGCTGGCGCCAAGGCCGCAGATCACTCCTACCGCTACATCGGAGAAGTAGGAGTGATGGCGGAAAGGTTCGCGCTTGTGCACGTTGGACAAATGCACTTCGATGAATGGGATGCTCACTCCCAGCAGCGCGTCACGTAATGCGACACTTGTGTGCGTAAAAGCCGCCGGATTGATCAGAATGAAGTCCACGCCTTCACCGCGCGCAGCGTGGATGCGATCGATCAATTCGTACTCGGCGTTGCTTTGCAGGTGCAGCAGATGATGGCCGGCTTCACGGGCGCGCCGCTCCAGATCCTGATTGATCTGCGCCAGGGTCGTCGACCCGTAGGTCCCCGGTTCCCGGGTGCCGAGCAGGTTCAGGTTGGGGCCATGCAGCACCAGTAGCGTCGCCATCTGCGTTGTCCTTGTTATCAATGAGCAGTCGTCAGAACCCGGCGACTATGCCGCAAAGCCTTTGTGACTGTCCAGTTCCATGCAATAGGCGGCACGATGGGCGATGTTTGCGCGAAATTTGTGACCGGGTGAGCTGATCCGGTCATTCGCGATGTTGGCAAGCGCCTCTTCGCTAGCAGGCTCGCTCCCACAGGGGTATGCATTCCAAAGTGGGAGCGAGCCTGCTCGCGAAGGTGGTATGTCAGACGCGGAAGGCCTGAACGGCCGTATGCAATTGGCCGCCGAGAATCAACAGGTTCTCGCCCTGTTCACGCCCCTGGCCGATGCGCAGCAGGTTATCCCCACCCAATTGATGAATGCGTTCGCTGTGATCGCGGATCTCGCTGACCGCGCCACTTTGCTGCGCAGTGACATCGGCGATGCGCACGGCGGTGTCGGCGATGGTCTGGATCGCGCCTACAATTTTGTCCAGTGCACCGTCGGCCGCTTGCGCCTGACTGGCCGTGGCTTCGGCGTGTTCGACCTGCGCGCGCATGCCTTCGACCGATTGCCGCGCGGCGGTCTGCAGGCCGGCGATCAGCGTCTGGATTTCCGCCGTGGCCCCGGCGGTGCGTTGTGCCAGCGAGCGCACTTCCTCGGCGACCACGGCGAAACCACGGCCCATCTCCCCGGCGCGGGCCGCCTCGATTGCGGCGTTCAGGGCGAGCAGATTGGTCTGATCCGCAATCGAACGAATCACCGTCAGCACGCCGCCAATGGTTGCCGACTCTTCGGCCAGATGTTCGATCATCTGCGCATTGCCTTGAACTTCACCGACCAGCGCATGCAGCCCGGTCAGGCTCTGGCCGATCACCGTCTGGCCATGCTCGACGGCCAGTCCGGCATGACGGCTGGCGTCCGCAGCCTGCCGGGCATCGCCGGCCACTTGCTGAATGGTCGCCTCGAGTTCACCCAGCGAGTCGCGAATCAGCGCAGTGTCACCTGCCTGATGCTCGGCGCCGCTGTGCAAGTCATTGCTCAGTTCGGCGAGGGTGCGGCTGCTGCCTGCGACTTGCTCGGCGTTGCCGCGAATGGTGCCGACCAGATCCACCAGATAGGCGCGCAAGCGATTGAGCGACGCTTCGATGTCGTGCAATTCGCGATTGGTCTTGCCCAGTTGGATGTCGCGACTGAAATCGCCCTCGGCCCAAGTCGACAATGCCGGGGCGAGGTTGGTCAGGGTGCGGGCCAGGCGCCGCTGCAAGGTATCGATGAGCAGGGCGATCAGCAGAATCAGGCCAATCATCACGCCTTGCATCAGGCGCACTTCGCCCTGGATCTGCCCGTGTTGCGCGCGCACCACCGGTTCGAGGCCGGCGATGGCGTGCTGCACGCTGGCGATTTTGTCGTGGGTGGCGGCGCTGAGGTCGGCGCGTTTCTGGATCTGCTCGCGAGTGCGCGCCAGTTCCGCCGGATAGCGGCCAAGCAAACTGTTCAGTTCACGTTTAAGGGCGACACCGGCATCTTCGGCGGCAGCTTTGTCGGTGTTTTCGATGCCCATCAACGCGGCGAAATCGTCACTGCTCGATTCGTTGCTGGCGACCACACCAAGCAAGGGCAGGGCATCGATGGCCTGGGCCTGGGCGCGCATGTTGCTCACTTCGCGCTCGACATCGGCAGCCAGTTCACTGCGCCCGCTGCTGACCAGTTTGTCCCGCGCCAGCGACAGTTTGCCCAGATGCTGCGATGCGGCGAGCAGTGGTGCGAGGTAGGCGGCGTTGCCATTGGCGTAGGTGTTGAGCTGGTCGAGGCTGGCGCTGAGTTCGCGTTCGGCCTGCAACAGCAGCGCCTGCGGATCGCCGGCCAGTTTGCCGGCGGCGAGCAGGTCGGTTTTGCTGAATTCATCAAGGCTCGACAGGCTTGGCTGCACGCTGTCGGCCAGCGCCGGGGGCAGCTCACCCAGTTGCTTGTGCACGCTGTCGATGGCCTGGGCGGCGCTGCTCAGGCGCAGCGCGTCACCGCTGGCGAGGTAATCCTCAACGTTGCGCGCCACCTCGTTCTGAAATTGTTGCGACAGCCCGAGATAACGCTCCATCAACAGATAGGGGCGTTCGAGGGCTTTTTGCGACCACCACAGCGTGGCACCAAGGGCCACGCAGACGGCGACCAGCAGCAGAGTGTTGAGATTGGTGAGCAACTTCAGGCGCATGACGGCTACCAACGGCAGGAATGGTAAGCGCCTGAATTTATTGCGGTTCTATTACAGGGTTATGACCGAATCAGTGGATTCCGATGAAAAAGTGGCACTTTGCTTTGACTGGCGCGCGGTCTGCACCCGATTGCGTCCGGCACCCTTGGCGCGATACAGCGCCTCATCGGCCTGGCTGGCCATCATCAGGCTGTCGGAGTCATCGCACATTTCTACTACGCCGGCGCTGAACGTGCACCAGAGGTCCTGCGGCTGTGCCGGGTAATGAATCTCGGCGAAGCGCTGACGAATTTCGTCGAGGACTTTATGCGCCGCGTCGATATCGGTGTCGGGCATGACAATGGCGAACTCTTCGCCGCCGTAACGGCCGATGAAGTCGGTCTTGCGCAAACGCTGTTTGAGAAACAGCGCCAGGCTCTTGATCACACGGTCGCCCATCGGGTGGCCGTGGCTGTCGTTGACCCGTTTGAAGTGATCGATGTCGAGCATGGCAAAGCTCAGTGGCTTGTTCTCGCGGCGCGCGCGGAACGAGCAGTCTTCGAGCAATTGCAGAATATGCGTGTGGTTGTACAGACCGGTGAGGCTGTCGCGGACCATCCGTGCTTTCAGATTGCGCGCCCGCGCGGCGCGGTTGCGCACAGTGGTGATCAGGTGCCGCGGTTTGATCGGCTTGGTCAGGAAGTCATCGCCGCCCTCGCTCATGGCGTCGAGCTGCTTGTCCAGATCGTCCTCGGCCGACAGGTAAATGATCGGCACGCTGACGTAGCGGTCGTTGTGACGGATGACTTTGGCCAGCTCGGTGCCGGTGCAGGCCGGCATGTACATGTCGAGGATGATCAGGTCCGGCTGGAAATCCGCCAGTTCGGCCATTGCCTGAATCGGTTCGATCAGGGTGCGGGTGACAATCCCGGCACTGTTGAGCAGACGCTCGGTGTGCAGGGCCTGGGCGCGCGAGTCGTCGATGATCAGCACTTTATAAGGCTCGTACTGGGCGACGCAGGTCAGCACTTCGATTTTTTCCAGCAGGCTCGATGCTTCGAGCGTGCCGGTGAGAAATTCCTGGCCACCGGCGCGCACGGCGGCGAGGCGGGTCGGGGTGTCGGTTTCGTGCAGGCTGAAGAACAGCAGCGGCAGGGTTTCTTCGAGGCCGACCTGAGCTTCGGCGGCGAGTTTCAGGCCGATGCCGGGGCCACTGAAATCCACGTCCATGACAATCGCCGCGGGCAAGCGCTCGACCATCGACGAGCGAAACGCCGCCACGCTGTCCAGTGCCTGCGCGCTCAAGCCGAAAAACTCCAGTTGCTTGGCCAGGCGTTCAGCGCGGTCGTGATCCTGCAACATTACGTAGATCGGCTTGCGCAGCGGCGGCAGGAACGTCTGGTCGAGCTGGTCGCCATGGCGCAGGCCGGTGCGCGACAGGCGCTGCATCAACCGATTCAGATCGGTGATCAGGCCGCTGCTGAGGCGCCCACGGTTGGCATCCACCGCTTGCAGCGACTGGCTGATGTGGTGCGCCAGCTGGGTGTGTTCCGGCTGTTCGAAACGCTCGGCAAAACGCAGCAGACGCAAATTCGCCTCGCTCAGTTCGGCGAGATCGACGGTGGACCACTCACTGCGTTGCAGGCGCTGCCATATCTCAAGAATCTGACGTGCCTGATGAATTACCCGCTGGGCAAAGTGGTGCTTGAGACGCTCACGGCTGGGGTCTTCTGGCTCGGTCATATCCTGACTACTAGTTAGGGTGCATGCTGAGATCGACTGGTGGCTCTATGCTAGCACCTCTTTTCCCTTAGACGAGTGTCGTACGTCAATAATCTGCTGGACGACACGATTCAGTTTCTGACCGGGTGGTTTTCTCATGCACTTGCAGGTCAGTCAGATGCCCGAAATCCGGACGCTTGCCTTGAAGGGCAGGGCAGAACAGTCGGGAATTTGTACATCGCTGCTCGGGCCGAACCCGGATCAGAGTTCACTGCGTTGCTGGCGTTGCCGTATCAGGGAATCCCTTAGTGTGTCGCGAAGCGTCATCGGGCCGCACCATTTGCGGCTTATCGTTAGCGACGGGTGCCCGGCCTTGGCACGTTGTTGTATGGTTGTGGTCGAACCGTTGAACCCAAGTGATTGAAAGGATATCGCCATGCTGGACTGGAAAAACCGCGCGGGCAGCGCGCCTGAACGTGCCGCCGAGCCCAAGTCGGCCACCCGCAGCTATGTCGGCGGGCTGCTGTTCAGCCGGGCGCTGGCCACAGTGGTCGGTCTGTATTTGCTGGTCACCATCGCGCTGGGCTGGTACTGGAGCCAGGAACCGGAGCTGTTTCCGGTGGCGCAGAACGCCCAGGTCGCTGCCGAGAAAGAGGGCAAGCAAATGGTGGTCGGCTATACCACGGTCGAGACCCTGAAGACCGTTGCCGGCACCTTGCTCAACAAGCCGGGCGGTTACATTTCCAATGACCGTTTCCCGCCGGGCCTGTGGATGGACAACACGCCGAGCTGGGAATATGGCGTGCTGGTGCAGGTGCGTGACCTGACCCGCGCCCTGCGCAAGGATTTTGCCCGTTCGCAATCACAGTCCGCCGAAGACGCCGATCTGGCCAAGGCCGAACCGCGCTTCAACTTCGACAACAAGAGCTGGGTGCTGCCGTCCAGCGAGTCGGAATACCAGGAAGGCATCAACTCCCTGAGCCGCTATCAGTCGCGCTTGTCGGATCCGAATCAGAAAAACGCGCTGTTCTACGCCCGCGCGGACAACCTCAACAACTGGCTGGGCGATGTCGGTACCCGTCTCGGCTCGTTGTCGCAACGCCTGTCGGCCAGTGTCGGTCGGGTCAAGCTCAATACTGCGCTGAAGACCGAAGTTCCGGCAGTCGGCGAAGTGCCGCAGGTTGACGAAGAAGTCGTGGAAACCCCGTGGATGCAGATCGACAACGTGTTCTACGAAGCACGCGGTCAGGCCTGGGCGCTGTCGCATCTGCTGCGCGCCATCGAAGTCGACTTCGCCGATGTACTGGCGAAGAAGAACGCCACCGTCAGCGTGCGCCAGATCATCCGTGAGCTGGAGGCTTCGCAAGAGCCGGTGTGGAGTCCGATGATCCTCAATGGCAGCGGTTTCGGCGTATTGGCCAACCACTCGCTGGTCATGGCCAACTACATTTCCCGGGCCAACGCTGCGGTGATCGACTTGCGTCAACTGCTCAATCAGGGCTGATACGTGAGCCAGAGCATAAGAGAGGCGGCCCATCGCGCCGCCTCGGACGCCGAACAGATCGCCTGGGTCGACGAGCAGGACAACTTGCTCGGCGCGCTGGTGCGCTCCGATTTGCGCGAGCGCGGGTTGATTGGCCGTGGCACCTACATCATGCTGTTCAATTCCGCCGGTGAGCTGTGCGTGCACCGGCGCACGTTGAGCAAGGCGATTTATCCCGGTTACTGGGATGTTGCCGCAGGCGGCATGGTCCAGGCCGACGAAAGTTATGCCGAGTCGGCGGCGCGCGAGCTTGCGGAAGAGCTGGGCGTCAGCGGCGTCGAACTCACCGCTCACGATCACTTCTACTTCGAAGACACCGGCAACCGCCTGTGGTGTTCGGCGTTTTCCGCTGTGTGGGACGGGCCGCTGAAATTGCAGCCGGAAGAAGTCCTCGAAGCGCGATTCATCCCCGTCGAACAGGTCATGCGCGAAATCAGCGAAAAGCCTTATTGCCCGGACTCTCTGGCCGCCCTGAAGCGCTATCTCAAGGCGCAGCAAAGCAACGTCGCAAAGAACACATGAATTGGCGCCGATTGGCACTTAGCAATCGCGATTTTTGCCGTTACACTGCGCGACCTTTTCAAACTGCACCGAACGCTTCCCAAAAAGCGCCGATGCAGTAGCGCTGCCCCTGCCTGAGTGGGGCTTCGCGGTCGCTGACCTTGCCCAAGGTTGCGATCAGTCTTTGTCCTCCCGAGAGGATTGCCGGTGGCCAAGAAAGCCGCATCCTTCGCCGCCCTGGGCGGCCTGGTATTTTCCACCGACGCAGGTCGTCATTGCCCGGAATGCAGCAAGCCGGTGGACGCCTGTATCTGCAAACAAACCGTGATCCCGGCCGGTGACGGCATTGCCCGCGTGCGTCGCGAAAGCAAAGGGCGTGGCGGCAAGACGGTGACCACCATCACCGGCGTGCCCCTGGCCGAAGACGCGCTCAAGGAGCTGGCGACGACGTTGAAGAAACGTTGTGGCACCGGCGGGGCGTTGAAGGACGGCATCATCGAAATCCAGGGCGATCACGTCGAGCTACTCTTGGCAGAGCTGATCAAGCACGGTTTCAAAGCGAAGAAATCCGGCGGCTAGCAGCCTCTGTGAAACCCTCCGGCGGCTTGATCCGGCTTCGAGTGTTCTCGGATCCGGCGTCGTCGCCATGGTTTTCACAGAGCCTGTTCATGACCGGTTTCTAAACTCCACGCAGTCAGTGCGGTCTACCGCCGCACTGACGAACCGTCATTTTCATTCTTTAGACTGCGCCGGCCTGAACGTCAGGCGACGCACTCTGACTTCTTTATAGGGGACTTCGATGTCCGTACGACGCACACGTAAAGACGATGGCAGCCAATGGACAGTTGCGGACAGCCGCAGCGTTTACGGGATTCGCCATTGGGGGGCCGGGTATTTCGCGATCAATGAAGCCGGTCGCGTCGAAGTACGTCCGAACGGCCCGAGCAGCTCGCCTATCGATCTGTTCGAACAAGTCGACCAACTGCGCAAGAGCGGTTTGTCCTTGCCGCTGCTGGTGCGGTTCCCCGACATCCTGCAAGACCGTGTCCGTCAGTTGACCGGCGCTTTCGATTCGAACATCGAGCGCCTGGAATACCAGAGCAAATACACCGCGCTGTACCCGATCAAGGTCAACCAGCAGGAAGCGGTGATCGAGAACATCATCGCCACCCAGAACGTTTCCATCGGTCTGGAAGCCGGCTCCAAGCCTGAGCTGCTGGCCGTGCTGGCGCTGGCGCCGAAGGGCGGCACCATCGTCTGCAACGGTTACAAGGACCGCGAGTTCATCCGGCTGGCGCTGATGGGCCAGAAGCTCGGCCATAACGTGTTCATCGTCATCGAGAAAGAATCCGAAGTCGGCCTGGTGATCGAAGAAGCCGCCTCGCTGAAGGTCAAGCCGCAGGTGGGCCTGCGCGTGCGCCTGTCGTCGCTGGCCTCGTCGAAATGGGCGGACACCGGTGGCGAGAAATCCAAATTCGGTCTGTCGGCGGCACAACTGCTGTCGGTGGTCGAGCGCTTTCGTGGCGCCGGCCTGGATCAGGGCATCCGCCTGCTGCACTTCCACATGGGTTCGCAGATCGCCAACCTCGCTGACTACCAGCACGGTTTCAAGGAAGCGATCCGTTACTACGGCGAATTGCGCAACCTCGGTCTGCCGGTCGATCACATCGACGTCGGCGGCGGCCTCGGTGTCGACTACGACGGCACCCACTCGCGCAACGCCAGTTCGATCAACTACGACATGGACGATTACGCCGGTGTCGTGGTCGGCATGCTCAAGGAATTCTGCGACGCGCAGAGCCTGCCGCATCCGCACATCTTCTCCGAGAGTGGCCGTTCGCTGACCGCGCACCACGCAATGTTGGTGGTGCAGGTCACCGACGTCGAGAAACACAACGACGAAATCCCGCTGATCGAGAACAAAGAGAGCCTGCCGGAAACCGTGCAGTGGCTGGTCGATCTGCTCGGCCCGACCGACATCGAAATGGTCACCGAAACCTACTGGCGCGCCACCCACTACATGAGCGACGTGGCCGCGCAGTATGCCGATGGCAAGCTGACCCTGGCGGAAAAAGCCCTCGCCGAGCAGTGCTACTTCGCCGTGTGCCGTCGCCTGCACAACTCGCTGAAGGCGCGTCAGCGTTCGCACCGCCAGGTGCTCGACGAACTCAACGACAAGCTGGCCGACAAGTACATCTGCAACTTCTCGGTGTTCCAGAGCCTGCCGGACACCTGGGCGATCGATCAGGTGTTGCCGATCATCCCGCTGCATCGCCTCGACGAAGAGCCGCTGCGCCGCGCGGTGCTGCAGGATCTGACCTGCGACTCCGACGGCAAGATCAACCAGTACGTCGACGAGCAGAGCATCGAAACCAGCCTGCCGGTGCACGCGTTGAATGAAGGCGAAGATTACCTGCTGGGCGTGTTCCTGGTCGGCGCCTATCAGGAAATCCTCGGTGACATGCACAACCTGTTCGGTGACACCGACTCGGTGAACATCTACCAGAACGCCGATGGCAGCGTGTACCACGCCGGTATCGAGACCCACGACACCATCGAAGACATGCTGCGTTATGTGCACTTGTCGCCGGAAGAACTGATGACTCACTACCGCGACAAGTGCGCCAGTGCCCGCATCAGTGCCAGCGAGCGCACGCAGTTCCTCGATGCCTTGCGTCTGGGCCTGACCCGCTCTTCCTATCTGTCTTCCTGAGACCCGATAGCGTTCCGCCCGGGTTGTCCGATTTTTTTCCGCAAGCTGTGGAAAATTCGGACAACCCGGTGGGACATCTCCTGATTTTTTTCCGAAAACCTGTGCTATCACGGTCAGCAAACTCATCTGGTCTGCTTTTCGCGTAGGTCATTTCCTAAGTTGTACTTCGCCTCTCTACTCGGCCATGCCTCTCGGCGAGAATCCCCGGCCGCCCCTCCTGTAGAGATCCGCCCATGTTCGATCCAGTCAACGAGCCGTCGTTTCGTCTCGATGTAGCGGGCCTGTCCGACCCCTTCGAAGTTCTCGCCTTTACCGGAAGGGAAGCGCTCAGCGAACCCTTCGCCTTCGAGATCGATGTGGTGATCGACGATCCGCATCTGGATCTCGCCGGCCTGCTGCACCGTTCCGCGTTCCTGTGTTTCGGCGCGCCCGACCAGGGTGTGCACGGGCAATTGCACAGCCTTGTCCAGCACGAGCACGGCCATGGCTTGCGTTTGTGCCGAGTACGTCTCGGGCCGAGGCTCGACTGCCTCGACCTGCGTTTGAGCCAGCGCATCTTCAGCGGCCGCTGCGTGCCGCAGATCATCGAACAGGTGCTGCGCGAACATGGCATCGTCGGCCTGCAACGACGTTACGAGTTGCACAGCGACTACCCGGCCCGCACCTTCTGCACGCAATACCGCGAATCCGATCTGCAACTGCTTCAGCGTCTGTGCGCAGAGGCGCGCATTCACTACTACTTCGAACATCACCGCGACAGGCACTGCCTGGTGTTCGGCGACGATCCGACGCGGATGCCCCATGCAGACGTCGCGCACTATCAGGGCGAGCATGACCAGCATGGCGTCGCTCCAGCCGTCCGCCAATGGCGACTGCGGGAAGACTCGCAGGCCAGCCAGCGAGGACCCGATGCCGAAGGCCACAGCGATCTGCCGGCCTTGCGCAGTGGTCAGTGGTTGCCGCTGGACGGCCATCCTTTCCTCGAATGCAACCGCCCATGGCTGCTGACCCGCATCGAGCACCGTGCCGATCAATCTCTCGAATCGCCCTATTGCAATCGCCTGTTCGCGGCCGCGCGGGTACCCGTCTGTGTGCCCGCCGCTGCGCAGTCCAAGCAGCGCATGCACAGCTTGCAGCGTGCCTGGGTGGTCAGCGTCGATGAGCCGCAGCCGGATCGCGCGCGGCCGGTGGCGGTGCAATTCGACTGGCTCTACCAGGGCGAAGGCGCAGCGCCGAGCCATTGCTGGCTGCCCCTCGCGCCTGACCTGAACGAGCTGCCCTCGGCGGCACTCGCCGATGGCGTGGAAGTGGTGGTGAGTTTTCTTGAGGGCGATCCCGATCAGCCGGTGGTCAGTGGCGTGCTCCAGCCCTCGGTGTTGCCAGAGGCTGCGGTCGAGGACGATGAACCGGTATCGCTCCCCGAACTGCTGGTGAGCGATGGGTTGCAGCAATTGTTGCACTCTGGCGAGCCGTTGCTGTTGCTGTGCCTGATGCCGGGCGGTGGCAGCTTCAACCACTGCGCCGAGTCCGTGTGCAGTTGCCGGCTGCTCACCGCGCTCGATCAGAGCAGCGCACGATGAGCGGCGCGGCGCTTGAGCCCATGGCGCAATGGCTGTTGCTCGACACCCCGGACGCGGCACGTGCCCTGCTGACCTTGCGCCAGGGCTTTGCCGATGTGCAGCGGCACCGGTTGTTCGACGGCACCGAATTTCAACCGGTCAGTGAGCACGGCCCGGTCCTCGTCGATTTGCGCGAGAGTCCGGCATTGACCGCCCTGTGTCTACGCGACCCGGACACCTGGCGCGGCCTGTTGCTGAGCTGCGAGATACCGGCGCAGCAGCTGCTCAGCCATTTGCAGCGCATGCTCACCGTCTCGTTCGGTTTGAATCATCGGGCCTTGCTCAGCTATTACAACCGCCAGACCGCCAGTTATTTCTTCGACGCCTGTGACGCCACGCAGCTGAGTCGCTGGCTCGGGCCGATCCGCCAGTTGCGCTGGTTTGGCGGCACCTGGGCGGACCGCGCCATCGGCAGTCAGGGCTGGCAACAGCTGCGCAATCCCGGTCTGCTCGTCGAACCTTTGGGCATCGAAGAAAGCCTGACCCGGCGCCAGCGCGAACGCTTGCAAACCTGTCTGCTGGAGCAGCACATCTGGCGCTGGTGCCAGTCTCTGAGGGTTGATTACCAGACGATTGCTGTGCATGTGCAACAAGGTCTGGCGCTGGGTTTCAGTGACCGTGCCGTGCTGGATGGCTGGCTGTGGCTGCGCCTGCTCAATCCGCGCGCCGTGCTGGTCGTGCCGCCGGCCGGACTGACCCAACCGGAACGGCTCGACTTTCTGCGTCGGCAGTGGGGCGCGGCGGACTGACTTTTCTGATCAGTGAGCCTTGCCGCTGAACCAGCCATCGCTGCGCTTGAGCCACAAGGCTTGCGCGCCAAGGGTCACGCTGCGCAAGACCATGAACAGCAGAAAAGATATCCACAAGCCGTGATTGCCCAGCGCTTGCAAGAACCAGGCGAATGGCAGGAGCAGCAACACTGTAAGCAGCATGCCGTTGCGCATTTCCCGCGCACGGGTGGCGCCGATGAACAAACCGTCGAGCAGGTAACTCCACACCGCAATCAACGGCAGCACGGCGAGGTAGGGCAGATAGACGAATGCGGTGTCGCGCACGCTCTGAATGTCGGTCTGCATCTCGATGAACAGGTGCCCGGCGAGCAGAAACAGCCCAGCGAATCCGAGGCTGGCGATCAGCGACCAGCCGCCGGCCACCACCAGCGATCGACGCAATGCCAGGCGATCCCGCGCGCCGATGGCATGGCCGCACAAGGCTTCAACGGCGTGCGCCAGTCCGTCCAGTGCGTGGGCCGTCAGCAGCAAGCCGTTGAGCAGCAGCGCATTGGCCGCCACAGTCGCATCGCCGAGCCGCGCGCCCTGTACGGTGATCAGGAAGAACACCGATTGCAGGGCGAGGCTGCGGATGAAAATGTCACGGTTGACCGCCAGCAGCGGGCGCCAGCTCTGCCAGACTTTCAGCGCCGACCAGATGATCTGCCCCGGATAGGCGCGCAACGCCGTGCGCGTCAGCCACAGGCCGAGCAGGGCGCCGCTCCATTCGGCGATTACCGAAGCGCGCGCCGAGCCGACCACGCCCCAGTCAAGGCCGATGACAAACCACAGATTGAGCACAATGTTGATCAGGTTGGTGCTCAGCAGAATCGCCAGCGGCGCCCGCGCGTTCTGCGTGCCGAGGAACCAGCCGACCAGCGCATACGTCGCCAGCGCTGCGGGCAAGCCGAACAGGCGCGTGTGGAAAAACTCCCGGGTCAGCTGATCCAGTTCAGCCGACGGTTGCATGAAGTGCAGGGCAACGCCACTGAGCGGCACGCCAAGAGTGCCGAGCACGACGGCCAGCCCCATCGCCAGCAGCAGGCCCTGCAAGAGAATCTGCCGCAACGCCGCGCCATCGCTGCGCCCGGCAGCCTGGGCGGCAAAACCGGTGGTGCCCATGCGCAGAAAACCCATCGCCCAGGCGAGAAAGGTGTACAGACTGGCGCCGACCGCCACCGCGCCCAATTGATGGGCATGCGGCAAGTGACCGATGACAGTGCTGTCGACCAGCGCCACCAGCGGCACGGAGATATTGGAAAGAATCATCGGCGCGGCGAGCGCCCAGACCTTGCGGTGAGTCGGGCGGTCGCGCCAGTCGGAAATCAGAGAGGACATGCAGGCTCCTTGGGGGAGCGGGGATTGTAGCGAGTCATGCCATTCAATGTGGGAGCGAGCCTGCTCGCGAAGACTGACCGACCGTGAAGATTTCGGCTGTGCCGGCCATTCGCGAGCAGGCTCGCTCCCACAGGGTGGCGGTGGTGTTAATGGATGATCCAGCTCAACAACCACAACCCCAGCAGCAACCAGATGATCCCGGCAATGATCGACGCATTCATGAACGCCCGGATCGCCGACCACAGCAGCATCAGGCCAACGATCAGCGCGATGATGCTGATGATCGAGGTGTCCATCCCCAGCGTTTGCGCCAGGCCATCGACAAAGTTGCTGCCGGCATTGCTGAGCATATTGAACAGGCCGCTGAGGCCGTCGACGATAAAACGGATGACCGAACCGAGTGCCTGGCCGAGCCATTCGAAAAAGCTTTCTACACGCATGTGTGCATCCCTGATGAAAGAGCTGAGCCTTGGGCCACGCCGAGGGCGGCCGAGTTCCCTGCATGATAGAAGGTTTGCCCGGATCATGTGTGGGAGCGAGCTTGCTCGCGAAGGCGGCGTGTCAGGCAAATCCGGTCTGGATGATCCACCGCCTTCGCGAGCAGGCTCGCCCCCACAATTGATCATCTGCGCTGCTTGCCTTCAGCCCGCATCCCCCCGAAGCTATGCGTCTTCAGGAGAGCCCGATGAACCTTGTAGAACTGACCGAACGCCTGCACGCCATTCGCGACCGCAATGACTGGCGGCAATTTCACAGCCCGAAAAACCTCGCCATGGCCGCCAGCGTCGAAATGGCCGAGCTGGTGGAAATCTTCCAGTGGCTGACAGAGGACCAGTCGCGCCAGTTGTCGGCGGAAAAACTGGCCCATGCCGGGCAGGAAATCGGCGACATCGTCCTGTATCTGTTGCTGCTGTGCAGCGAACTGGGTCTGGACATGAATGAAGTGGTGCGCGCCAAGCTCGCCGACAGCGAACGGCGGTTCAGCTGATGAGCGACCGTCATTTCGATCAGTTGGCCACGCGTTTCGCCGAAAAAATCTACGGCGGCGCCAAAGGCGCGATTCGCCTCGCGGTATTACAGGCCGATCTGACCGAGGCCTTGCCGGATCGTCCGCTGCGCGTGCTGGATATCGGCGGGGGCCTGGGGCATATGTCGCTGTGGCTGGCCGAGCGCGGCCATGACGTCACCTTCACCGAGCCGGCCGAACCGATGCTCGAGGGCGCGCGCCAGCGTTTTGCCGAAGCCGGACACACCGCGACATTCATACAGGCGCCGTGGCAGGAACTGCCCGGTCAGCTCACCGAGCCCTACGATCTGGTGATCTGCCACGCCGTACTGGAATGGCTCGCCGAACCCCATGCGATCCTGCCGGTGCTGCATCAACTGACCAAGCCCGGCGGCTGGCTGTCGCTGGCGTTCTACAACCGTGATGCGCTGATTTATCGCAATCTGCTCAAGGGCCATTTCAAGAAAATGCGCAAGAACGTCATGGCCGGCGAGAAGCAGAGCCTGACCCCGCAGCAGCCTCTCGACCCACGGGAATTGGCAACGCAACTCGCCGGTATGTGGCAGGTCGAAAGTCAGAGCGGCGTACGGGTATTTCACGATTACATGCCGGTGGAATTCCAGGCCCGCGCCGAACTGGCGGACTTGCTGGAAATGGAACTCGCGCACCGTCGTCACCCAGGCTTCGCCGGGCTTGGGCGTTACTTGCACTGGATCTGCCGGCCGATCTGAGCGGAGCGTGACATGAAAGCTCGATGCGGGTTATTGCTGATAAGTCTGGGGTTGGCCGCTTGCCAAGGCAGCAACCCCTACGTGGCCCAGTCACGGCCGTTGCCGCCGGCACCGCCGCAAGCCGCCACCACCTTCGACCGCAGCGCCTACCCGGCACCGCCGCGTGATTACGGGCGCTACCGCAATTGGGCCTGGCGCGACGGGCAGTTGCCGCCGGGCACGGCGTGGGCTGACTCGGCGCAAGTGGCCGAGGCGGTCAGCAACGCCCTCGACCAACGCGGCTTGCGGCCGATGCGCGACAACCGCCCGGCCGACCTGCTGGTCAGCGCCGATCTGCGTCTGGAAACCCGTTTGCGCCAGGTTCGCGACGACTACGGCTACTACGGCGGATACGGCGGCTATGATCGTTATGGTCGCGGTTACGGCATGTACAACAGCGTGCCGATCGTGCGCACCTATCAAGAGCAGGTCGTGGTGGTGCGGGTCGATCTGTTCGATGCCGGCAGTGGTCAGCCAGTGTGGAGCGCCAGCGCCGAGACCGGTACCCAGGGCAATCAGATCGAACGCGCCGATGCGATCCGCGAGGCTGTGGAAAAAGCCATGGCGGCGTATCCTCCCAGCTGACGTCGTGTCAGCAGGTTCATGTCTTCACCCGGAGAAAAATCATGTTCCGCCGTCTCGCTCTACTCGCTGTTGCCGCGCTGCTCAGTGCCTGCGCCGCCAATCAGGTCAATCACGATTTCGACGCCAGCCGCGACTTTGCCGCTTATCGCAGCTGGAGCTGGAAAGACCCGGCCCTGCAATATCGCCCCGATGATCCGCGCATCAAAAGCGACCTGACCGAACAGCGCATCCGCCAGGCGGTGGCCGATCAACTCGATCAGCGCGGTTTGCGCCCGGCTGCCGGCGGCGGCAAGGGTGATCTGAGCGTGCAGACCTACCTGATCGTCGAGGACCGGCAGCAGCAGGTGACAACCAATTACGGCGGCGGTTGGGGCGGCCCGTGGAACGGCTACTGGGGCGCGCCGATGTACAACGAAACGCGCAACATCACCTACAAGGTCGCGACCATTCAGATCGACCTGCTCGACGGCAAGGACGGCAAACTGGTCTGGCGTGGCAGCGATGAGCAAATGCTCAGCAACCGCCCGAATCCGGCTGACCGCAGCAATGCCATTCGCGAGACCGTCGCAAGGATCCTGGCCAACTATCCACCGCGTTGAATGAACGGCCCTTTTCCCGCCCGGACGCAAATCCCCTGTAGGAGCTGCCGAAGGCTGCGATCTTTTGATTTTCAGAGGCAAGATCAAAGGATCGCAGCCTTCGGCAGCTCCTACGGTGGTTTGCCATGCCAACAGCGCATTGTCGGCAGCCGCGTCTACACTCATTTTCACCAACGGAGGTAGCGCTCGGCACTGCGCCGGCAAAGGAGTGCGCCATGTCGCCAGGATCGCAAGGCAACGGCCCGGCCCGGCAACGCGGGGCGATCGGCTTGATGGCGGCCGCCACCCTGAGTCTGGCGCTGGTGATGATGTTGCTGGTGGTCGACAGCGGTCGCCTGTACATGGAACAGCGCAAATTACAGCGGGTGGTGGATACCGCCGCCCTCGAAGCGGTCAGTCGCGGCGGCAATTGCCTGCCCGGGCTGACCGCCGCCAGTTATGCCGGGCAAAGTGCGCTGCGCAATGGTTACGTGGTGGATGCCGCCAATACGCTCGTCACCACCTGCGGCACACTGGCCACCGCTGCCAGCGGTTTGCGCAGTTTCACCGTCGATGCCACGCAATCAAGCGCAGTCAAGGTCGCCGCCAGTCGTACGGTCACCAGCAGTTTTGCTGGCGGCGTGCAGGCGTTGTTCAGCGCCACGCCGGTCAGCCTCAATACCACGCTCAATGCTTCGGCAGTTGCCGCGAAACCGCAGCCGACCGTCGCCCAACTGAACATTCGCAGCACCCTCGCCAGCATCGACACGGCGCAGTCGAACATCCTCAATCCGCTGTTTTCCGGGTTGCTCGGCGGCAACGTCAACCTCACGGCGGTAGGCTGGGACGGTCTGCTGCACACCGATATCAACCTGCTCAAATACCTCGATCAACTGGCGATCGACCTCAACGTCGGTGCCGGCAATTACACGCAGTTGCTCAATACCCAAGCGACGGTGACGCAGTTGATCCAGGCCGCCGCGACAGTGGTGCAACTCAACGGTGCGACCGCGCAAGTGGTCACCGCGCTGGGCCAGTTGCAGGCCGCCGCCATCAATGCGGCGCCGGTCAGACTCGGCGAGATCCTGCAACTGCAGACCGGCACGACGGCGGCGGGGCTGGATGCCAATCTGCAATTGCTGCAACTGGTGCAGGGCGTGGTGCAACTGGCCAACAGCAAGAGCGCGGTGGCGGCGACCTTGCCGGTCAACGTGCTGGGGCTGGCCGGTGTCACCGTACGGGTGAAGGTGATCGAACCGCCGCAGTTCTCGGCGATTGGTGATCCGGCGCGGGCCAAGGCCGATCCGTTGGGACCGGACCGGATTTATGTGCGCACTGCGCAGGTGCGCACGCTGTTGTCGGTGAATCTGCCGGTGTTGACGGGAGTCGTAGGGCTGACGAACGCGGTATCAGGGCTGGTCGGTATGCTAACGCCGACGCTCAATGCGCTGTTGAGCCTGAATCTGGTGGACACAATCAATTCAGTGTTCTGCCTGTTGGGCGCCGGCTGCCAACAGCTCGATCCGAAGCTGCTGCCCTCACCGCAGATCGACATCGCGCTGGATGCCGGCGGGGCGAAAAGCTATGTCACCGATTATCGCTGCCCGACCGGCGACAGCGGCAGCAAAAGCCTGACTGCCGCCACCACAACCTCTCTCGCTGATCTCAAACTCGGCAAGATCGATCCCGTCGCAGCGTTCTCTTCAGTCGCTGCACCGACGGTGGCGCCGTTGCCGCTGGTCGATCTCGGCATCATCACCTGCCACAGGATTCTCGGCATCGGCAGTTGCGATGCCGCCTCCCACGTGCAATACGGCGCGGGCGGCATCGCCCTCAAACTCGACACCAGCGTCGCGCAGACCACGCAGAATCTGCTGTTCTCCAGCACCACACCCTTCGCCACCCCGGCCAATCTGAAACTGCCGCCCAGCGTGCTACCGGCCGCGCCGACCAGTAACATCGTCGGCAGCCTGGCGAACACCCTGTCGGGCATCAACCTGATCGTCTACAAACCCGTGGGCAGCAACCCGCTGGGCGCTGTCGTCACCGGTGTGGCTTCGTTGATCAGCGACGTCAGCAACCGCTTGTTGCCGGTGGTCACCGGTTTGATCAGCCCCTTGCTCGACCCGTTGTTGAACAATCTGCTCAAAGGCTTGGGCATCAATCTGATGAACACCGAGGTGGGCGCCAACATGACCTGCGGGCAGACCGGCAAGGCCTATCTGGTGATCTGATCATCCGTGGCAATCGGCAATTCGATGCAGAACCGTGCGCCCTCTGTGGAGTTGCGCACGCTCAATTGCCCGCCCATGTTGGCGATGATGCCGTAGCTCACCGACAAGCCCAGACCAGTGCCGACGCCAATCGGCTTGGTGGTGAAGAACGGCTCGAAGATCCGCTCCAGCAAACGCGGATCGATACCGCCGCCATTGTCCTCGACCCACAACCGCACGCTTTCCTCGTCACGCTCGGCGTAGATCGAAATCCACGGCTTGAACGCTGAGTCGTTGTCGCGTTTGCTGAGCAAGGCGTCGCGGGCGTTGACCATCAGGTTGATCAGCACCTGCTCCAACTGATCGACGTAGCCGCGCACCTGCGCCTCGAAGCCGGTCTCGCTGATGCGCAGATCGACACCTTTGCCGCGCATGCCTTCGGCCAGTAGCGACAGGGTGCCTTCGATGGCCTGGGCCGGGTTGAACAACTGTTGTTCGATTTCCGAGCGCCGGCCGAACACACGCATGTGGTCAACCACCTTCGCTGCGCGTTGGACCTGAGCGTCGATGCGGTTGAGTTTGTCGGTCAGATAATCGACCTGCACCTCACCGTTGCCGAGGCGCTTGAGCACGTTGATGATGGCCATGCGCATCACGTTCAGCGGTTGATTGATCTCGTGGGCAAGGCCGGTGGCCATTTCGCCGAGGGTGGCCATTTTCGCGCTTTGGGTGAGTTGCTGTTGCGAGCGGCGCACCTCGGTGTTGTCGCGGCCCACCGCTTGCACTTCGATCAACTGTCCCTGCTCATCGAACACGCCGCGATCCGACCAGACCCACCAGGCGTGTTCGCGTCCGGGCAATTGCAGGCTGATTTCCGCTGTACTCACTGGCTGTTGCGGGGTCAGTTGGCTCAGGCGCTGCACAAAAGCGCCGCGCTGTTCTTCGGACATCCAGCCACCCAGATCAACCCCGGGCAGTTGTTCCGGGGTGCATTCCAGATAAGTCGCCAAGGGTCGGTTGCCAAAGATCAGCGTCAGGTCCGGGCGATAACGGCAGATCATCGCCGGCGAGTCCTCGACCAGAATCCGATAGCGCTCTTCGCTTTGCCGCACCTGCTCGGCGGCAAGCGTCGCGTCGGTGACGTCCAGCCACAGGCCCACCGCCTCGACCGGCAGGCCGAGATCGTTGCGCAGCAGTTTTGCCTCATCGAGCAGCCAGTGGTACTCGCCACGGTTGTCGCGCAGGCGATAACGCGCGCGCACCGAGCCTTCGCGCAGCAGCTGGCGGTTGCGCTGGAAATACAGTTCACGGTCGTCTGGATGCACGCGCTCGACCAGCGCTGTCGTGTCGCAATCTTCCAGCGTCCAGCCCAGCAAGGGTTGCAGGCTGGCGCTGAAAAACGCCGGGATCAGCGCGCCTTCTGCATAGCGCTGCACGTAGATCACCGCCGGTGAACTGGCAATCAGATTATCCAGCCGCGCATGGGCGGCAGCGGCGCGCTGTTGTTGATTCTGGATGTCGCTGATGTCGAGCATGAACCCGACCAGACGCCGATGCTCACCGGTGCCGCTGACCTGGCCCTGAACCCGATACCACGGCGCTGCTGCGCCGACCTCCGCGCGGTGCAGACGCACGCTCAGGGTCAGCGCTTCTCCTTGAAGTTGCAGGGCGCGCAGGCGGCTGCGCAACTCGGCGCGATCGGCGGGATGAAACAGCGACAGCCAGTCTTCTACCGGCAGCAGGCGATCGCTGAGATTCAGTGCCGAGGCCAGCGTCGGCGCCAGTGCAATCTGCTCTTCGGCACTGATTTCCCACCAGCCGGTGCCGAGCAGGTTTTGCAGGGAATCAAGACGCTCCATCGATTGCACATGGCGCTGCTCACGCAAGCGGCTGAGCAGCGGCCCGGCCAGCGCACCGGCCAGGGTCAGCCAGTCGCGATCGGTCAGCCATGGCGCCACGTTGTCGACCGTATAAAACCCGCAGAGCAGCCACGCGACCACGCCCTGGTCATTGCTGTAGGGCACGGCGAAACCGTTGGCGTTGCCGAACGTGGCCTGCAATCGCGAATGTTCATAGCGGCCCTGCGGGCCGGCGAGGCGTTGCGGCGCGCTGCCGTTGAGGCTGTCCAGCGGCGTGCCCAGCGGCTGGCCGTCCTCCCACAGTTGCGGGGCATCGTGGCCGCGAAACTGTTGATGAATCTGCCAGCCCTGGGCCTGTTCATCCAGCAACGCCACGGCGAGGCAGGGGATGTGCCAGCGCTGGGCGATGGCCTGCAATTGTTCGCCAAGCACCGTTGGCAGACGCGTCAGGCTGCACGTGCGCAGACGATCGCTGACCTGCGCGGCGAGGGTCTGGCAGGCGTCGCGGTCGCGCGCTTGCTGACGTTCGAGCAACAGGTCGGCGATGTCGAGCATCTGCAGTTGCCAGCCATCGTTTAGTGGCTGCACCCAGCCGCGAAGGTGCAGGGGCTGATCATTCAAGCCAGTGAAATCCAGATCGAGTGATTGCCCGTGCCAGTCTCGCGGCTGACCTTCGATGCTCAACAGGCTATGCGGCAGCAGATAGGCGCGGAGCGGCAGCGGCTGACCCTGAGGTTTGTGCTGGGCGAGCAAATGCCGCAGCGGGCCGGCGATCTGCAACACGGCGCCGTTGCCATCCAGATAAAAATGCAGGCCGATCGGCGGCGCGCCGAGATGGTCCGGCAAGTCGTGGGCTGCGATGGGGGCGCGCTTGAGCAAGCGCCCGAAAAGCTTATCGCCGGCGGTCAAAATTGCAGGCTCGAGCGTGCGGTCAGGTGCGTCGGCAGATTGGGCACCGTGCCGATCCCGGGCAGCACCAGAAACGGCATGATCTGATTGAGCTTGCTCACGGGGTAATTGACGCTGACGGTCAGGGTGCCAGTCCCCGCGTCGTAGGCCGCACTGGTGTCGGTGCCGACCACCAGATTCAAGGCCGAAGGCAGCCATTGCAGTTGCTGGGTCAGCGCGGCATTGGCGGTGTTGACCACCACCGTCGAATAGTTCGGCGTGGTCGGGTCCACCGCAACGCCGCGGCGCACCGCCTCAGCGGTGGCCTGGTTGAACGATTGCATCATCACGAAGGGCAGGCCGTAGCTGACCAACCCGTAAAACACTGCGAAAAAGATGATGAACACCAAGGCGAATTCGATCGCCACCGCACCTTTTTGCGACCTGCGAAAGCCGTTTTTCATGCGTGCGTCTACCCTGACAGTCACTGCGTAGTATCAGCATAGAATCAATCAGGCAAAACGGACGGCTTTCAGCGGATGCAGATTTCCCTTGTTCTGATCTGGCTGGCGATCTGCGCCGCCCAAGATGCCCGGCAGCGGCGAATTTCCAATGCTTTGACGTTAGGCGTCGGCGCGCTGGCGTTGGTCTGGTTGTTGGCGACTGGCACTACTTGGCTGGGCGCCGACGCGGCGCAAGGTGGCTGGGGCTGCCTGATCGCTTTGCTGCTGACGCTGCCGGGTTATTTCCTCGGCCGCATGGGCGCCGGCGATGTGAAATTAATGACAGCCCTGGGTCTTGCGACGAACGGCATATTCGTCCTCGGCGCGTTTATCGGCGCGGGCGTGGCCAGCGTGCTGTGGCTGCTGCTCGCGCCAAAAGTCTGGCCTCATATGCGTCAAGGGCTTAGAGCGCATCTGCGTCATCTCGCCCCGGACAAGTCAAAAAAGCTGCCATTTGCGCCGTTCGTGTGGGTAGGTGTAGTGCTTTCGCTGTACTGGATCATCTGATCGCGGGGTGCCACTAGTCCTATGTACATAGTCGGAAAGTGGGTCTACTTTCAATTCAGGCGAATACGCCACCAAAGTGCAGGAATCGTCAGCGTTGGCCGAGCAAATGGAGTGGTTCGTGAACAAGCCTAATTCGGTAAAAATCCTCGTGGTCGATGATCAGCCGCTGATCGTCGAAGAACTCTGTGAGTTTCTCGAGAGCAGTGGCTACCGTTGCGTGCCGTGCGACTCGAGTCTTGAAGCCATCGAGCTGTTCCGGGCGGACCCGGACATCGGTCTGGTGCTGAGTGATTTGCACATGCCGGACATGGACGGCATCGAGTTGATCCAGGCGTTGCAGCGGCTGGCCGGCAAGCAGCGGGTGTTCGAGGCGATCATGCTCACCGGGCGCGCTGACAAGCAGGATGTGATCAAGGCGTTGCGCGCGGGGATTGCCGATTACTATCAGAAGCCGATCGATCTGGCAGAGTTGCTTGAGGGGGTGCAGCGCCAGGAACTGGCATTGCAGGAACGGCAGAAGAATCTGCATCTGGGGCATTTGAATCAGAAGTTGCAGTTTTTGTCCGAGTCGATTGATGACCTTTATCAGGATCTGGACAAGGTGCGGCGCTCGCCCGTGCCGGTGGTGAGTGATGGTGAGCCTGAGTCCGTGGAGATGCCGGCGGTGTTCAGTCAATTGTCGCCCCGGCAGTTGGATGTGGCGCGGTTGGTGGGCAAGGGGCAGACCAATTATCAGATTGCCTGTGAGTTGGGGATTACCGAGAACACGGTGAAGTTGTATGTGTCGCAGGTGTTGCGGTTGACGCATATGCATAATCGGACGCAGTTGGCTTTGGCGCTTTCTCCTGGTAGTTCGGCGGGGCGGCAGCGCGTTACGGCTCATTAATCGGTGAATATCCGTTGCTGCGGTAACGGCTTCTTAGGGTTTCGCCCTTACGGCGAGTCCCTTTTGGCAAACGCCCCAAAAGGAACCAAAAGGTCTTCGCCCTGACGTTCGGCCCGCTCGCTGGGGCTCGGGGTTCCTTCGCTCCGGGATCGATCCTGGCGCAGCGGCTACGGTTTGCTTCGCTGCACCTCCTTCCGCTGTGTACGACTGCGTCGTACGGTCGCTGCGCTCCCACGCCCGGATCAATCCCTCCACTCAGCCTGCCGACGGGCTCCCAGATCAAGATCAAAAGCTACTCGAGCTTGCGCTCATTGTTGAGTGGTGCGGCTTCGCCGCGGGCAGCTGCGCTGCTTTTGCTTTCTGTGGGAGCGAGCCTGCTCGCGAAGGCGGCCTGACAGCCGACCTGTTCTTAATTGGTACGCGATCCAACTGTAAGAGCTGCCGAAGGCTGCGATCTTTGCTTTTGCTTTTGCTGTTCTGTAGGAGTGAGCCTGCTCGCGATGAGGCCAGTCGGTCCGCCGATAACTCGAAGTCGTTTAAATCTGTTTCAAAATAACCAGAACCTTCCCACAAGGTTTTCAGGTTGTCCGTCGGACGTCGGGTCACTAGTCTCTGGCTGTCGTCGAATCTTCGGCGATCGGGTGTGAGAACCCTGCTACTTATGGTCATCCAGTATCTGTGCACGCATAATCGCCGCCAGCTTGTCCGCTGTCTGCAATGTGTCATGGCGGCTGTGTGCGGGCAGACTTCGGTCTGGCCGGGTGTCCATAACCGGTATTCTCACCCCGCATACAGTTGCCACCATTTGCCCCGTGAGAATGGCATTGGGTCGCACCGCAGATTTTGGAGAGCCGTTTCAATGGACAAACTGATCCCAGACCCACCCCCATCCCCCGCCACCCCGCTCGAAGACGCCATGCGCGCCGACGATCTTGTGAAAAACCGCGAAGCGATAAAACGCGCGCTGGATTTCTATCTCTGCCCCGAACCTGCAAAACCGCACCCGCCCAGCACGCTGTTCATGGTGGTGCCCAATGTCGATACCGAAAGCCTGTTGGCGCATGCCTGTGAGTCGCTGGCGTCAGCGAGTGCGATGGCGAGTAATTTCGCTGGCGAGTTGAGCGGGTTTCAGCGCAGCACGGCGTTGGCGATTCAGCAGATTGTCATGCTGGCCGAGCTAGCCGTGAATCGAGCGCTGGATCGGGTTGATCCGCAGACCTGACCTGCGACGGCGTTATCGTTCTTCGCGAGCAGGCTCGCTCCCACCGAAAGCACGCGGTCGACTGTGGGAGCGAGCCTGCTCGCGAAGGGGCCTTCAAGGGCACCACCAAACTAATTCTTGCTCTCGATCTTCCCGCCCGCATCCGGATCATAAAAATCCGGGATCTCGTACTGGTATTTCTTCAGCCAGCGCTGCATCGCCAGTTCGCGTTCAGTGGCGGTGGCGCTTTGGGGTTTGGGTGAGGCGGCTTTGTTGCGGCTTTGCAGGACCAGCCAGCCTTCGGTTTCCTGTTGTTGCGCTGAAGCAGGGCCGGTGTCGATGGCGTGGGCGGTGAGGGGCAGGGTGAGCAGGGTCAGGTAGCACAGGCCTTTGCGGATGGTCATGGCTGTCTCCTATTCGAGCGTCGGCGGTAGGGGGTCGATGAAGGCGGCGACGCGGTCGCCGGGTGCGGCTTTGGCGTGGGCCGGGGCTTTGAGTTTTTCCGCGCGTTGCTGCGCTTCGGTGAATTGTTCCGGGGTCAGTTTCGAGCGGCTGACGATTTCCGCAGCTTGGGGCCAGTCGTTCTGGTAGAGCAGCAGGGTGACCATGTTCAGCGTCGCCAGTTGATTGTTCTGGCTCAGCTCGATGGCGGTGAGGAATTCGAATTTCGCTTCGTTGAGGCGAAGTTGGTTGAGGTAGACCACGCCGAGGTCATTGCGGATTTTTTCGTCGGTGGGCGCCAGGCGCGCGGCGCGTTGCAGGTGGGCCTGGGCCTGGCCGTTGTCGCCACGGGCGGCGTAGACCTGGCCCAGGCCATGTTCGGCCTGGGCGGTGAGGCAGCCGCCGAGCAGGCTGCGGTAGAGCGGCTCGGCTTCGCTGCGGCCGAGCAGGCGATAGACCTTGGCTTTGCGCAGGCGCACTTCGCTGAGGTTGTCCGGCAGGCTTTGCAGGTTGGCGAGGCTGGCGTGGAGCTTGCCGTCGCTGGCCAGATCATCGGCGAGGTTCAGCGACAGCTCCTGCTCCGACGTGAGTTTGCTGCAGCTGGACGGCGACAGCAGCGAGGTCCACGGCGCCTGGCCATCCGTAGCGCAGCCGCTGAGCAGCAACAGACTTGCCATGACTATCAGTACTTTCATCAAACGCTCTCCATGAGCCAAGGTCAGTTTGCGAAGGCGCGGGCAATGGCGGTGAAGCCCGGGCCGGCCAGTACGATCAGCAGGGCGGGAAACAGAAACAGCATCATCACCACCGACATCTTCGCCGACATCTTCGAGATGTATTCCTGCAGCCGCGTCAGGCGTCGGTCATCGAGTAATTGCTTGAGCGCCAGCAGTGATTTCATCGCGCCGCCGCCCTGATGGATCAGTTGCTGGAGGATCACGCAGGTGTCGGTGAATTCGTCCACCGCGAGCATCACCGCGGTCTTGTTCAGCTCTTGGCCCAGCTCCAGACCGGAGTCGACGCGGCTGAGGATCAGGCGCAGTTCGCTGGTCAGCTCCGGCAGCAGTTTCTGCGCTTCGACGCTGAGCACGCGCAGGGCTTGTTCAACCGCCATGCCGGATTCGAAGAGGATGCGCAGCAGCGGAATGAACGTGGAGATTTCCACAGCGATGGTTTTCTGCCGGCGGGCGGCGGCGTAGGCGAGCAGGCGTTTGGGCAGTAGATAGCCGCCGCCCGCAGCGAACATCGGCGCCATCCAGCGGTGGCTGGTCTGTGGAAAAAACACTTCCTGCAAAAAGATCGCCAGCCCCAGAGCGAGCAGCGGAGTGCCGATCTGGCAGGCGGCGAAGAGCGCGCGTTCGTTGGCGCGGCGCCAGCCGAGGCGGCCGAGCAGGGTCTGGGTTTCGCTGTCGATGCTCACCGAGCCCCGGCCGAAACGGCTGTTGCCCAGCGCGCGCAGCCAGTGGCCGAAGCGGTTCTCCCGGACCAATTGGCCGTGCAAGCGCTGATGCACCTGTCGCACGCGGCGGCGCTCGGTGAGCAGGTGATTGCCCAGCAATAACAGCGAACCGAGGAACAATAACAGCGCGGCGAGCCAGACCATTTCAAACGCTCCGCAACATGCGCCACAGCGCCAGACTGCCCAGCACCTGCAACGCGGCGGCGCTGAGCAGCATGGTCTGGCCGCTTTCGTCGTGCCACATGCCGAGCATGTAGCCGGGGTTGGTCAGCATGAAGTAGCTCACCAGAATCAGCGGCAGCAAACCCAAAACCCAAGCGGTCATGCGCGTTTCCCCGGTCAGCGCGCGCAACTGCCGCGCGCCCTGGTCGCGCTCGCGGATCAGTTTGATCAGATTCTCCAGCAGCTCACTGGCATTGCCGCCGTAGCGATGATTGACCTTCAGGCCGAGGGCGAACATGCGCAATTCGTCCTGCTCGTAGAGTTCGGCAAAGTCGCTGACGGCGTCAGGCAAGTTCACCCCCAGTTGCACGTTGCGCTGTACCCGGCCCATGGCCGCTTTCAAGGGATCTTCACTGGCCTCGATGCCGCCCAGCACCGCATCGCTCAGCGTGCGCCCGGACTTGAGACTGCGCACGGTGTGGTCGAGCAATTGCGGCAGTTGTTCGATCATGCGGCGGATCCGCCGTCGGTAGCGAATGGCGATGTACAGCCGCAACGCCACGGGCGGGACGAGCAACATGATCAGCAAACCAACCCAGCTCCCGAGCAGAAATCCCAGGCCCATGGCCGCCGCCCACAGGCTCAGCCACAGACCGAAACGCTCGCTCGGCCGACCCAGTCCTGCACGCAGAAACATGCGCTCCAATCCCACCCATTTCGTCTGTTCCACGGCCAATTGCGGTTGTCCCGCGGCGAGTCGATTGAGGACTTTTTCCGTCGCGGTCTTGCGCAGGCCTTGCAGGAACAGATAGATCGACAGCCCCAGCAGCATCAGGCAAATGGCGATGAGAATGATCGGTCCCAGCATCTGCATGCTCCTCGCCGTCAGCCCAGGTGAGCGTCGTGGCGCAGCTTGTCGCCGGCCGGGTTGACCGCTTCGCGGACAAAGCCAAAGCCCGTGCGGCGGTCGAGGCGGAACAGGGTGTTGGTGACGTAGACGTCCTCGCGGATGCCGACCACTTCCACCACTTCACTGACGCAGCGCCGGCCATCGGGCATGCGCGTCAGTTGAATGATCACGTCGAGGGCGGCGCAGATCATCTGACGCAGGGTGCGTTCGGCGATCGAGCGCCCGGTCAGGCCGACCAGCGTCTCCAGTCGCAGCAACGCGTCCTGGGCATTGTTGGCGTGCACGGTGCTCATCGAACCATCGTGGCCGGTGTTCATCGCGGTGAGCACGTCGACCACTTCGACGCCTCGGATCTCGCCAAGAATGATCCGGTCGGGACGCATGCGCAGGGCGTTGCGAATCAGGTCGCTGGCCTTGACCTCGCCATGCCCCTCGGCATTCGGCGGACGGGTTTCCAGACGCACCACATGCGGATGGCCGAGTTGCAATTCGGCGACGTCTTCGATGGTCACCAGCCGCTCGTGCGGGTTGATCAACTGGCTGAGGATGTTCAGCAGCGTGGTCTTGCCGGTGCCGGTGCCGCCACTGATCAGGATGTTGCAGCGCCTGCCCACGGCGTTCTGCAGGAATTCGAAAATTGCCAGATCGATGGTCTGCATCGCCATCAGGTCGGTGCTCTTGAGCATGTCCTTGCGGAACTTGCGGATCGACAGGCACGGGCCGTCGAGGGCGATCGGCGGGATGATCGCGTTGACCCGGCTGCCATCGGGCAGGCGCGCATCGACCATCGGCGAGGACTCATCGAGGCGGCGCCCGAGCGGCGCAAGGATGCGTTGCATGACCCGCTCGACGTGATGCGCATCGATAAAACGCAGATCGCTTTGATGCAGTACGCCGTCGCGCTCGATGAACACCCGGTGCGGGCCGTTGACCAGAATTTCCGTCACCGACGGGTCACGCAGCAGGACTTCCAGTGGGCCGAAACCGGTGAGCTCGTCGACGATTTCCTCGCCCAGGCGCTCCATCTCGTAGCGCGAAATCGCCAGGTGCAAACGCGCGATGTATTCGGCGACCTTGTCGGTGACGAACTGCGCCAGTTGCTGGCGCGAACCTTCCAGCAGGTTTTTCCCCGACTCCTCGATGGCGTCGATGATGTAGCGGTGCAGGACCAGTTTCAGGCCTTCGTGATCGCTGTTGCCGATCGCTCCGCGTGGCGTCGCGCCAAAGAGTTTTTCTGCGCTCATGAGTGACCTCGCAGACGATCAAACCAGGTGACTTTTGGTTTGCTCAAGCCTTCGGAACGCTTGGCCAAACGTTCGCCGAGGGCGCGCAGGCTCTGGGTGAGTTTCTCTCGCGGCGCCAGTTCGAACAGACTCACGCCCTGGTTTTTCGCGTTCAGGCGCACATCGGGACTGAACGCCAGCACGGCGATGACTTCCAGATTGAAGGTCTTGCCCAGGGTCTCGGCATCCGGCGCGACGTTGCTCAGATAACGATCGATCAGCAAGCGCCCGTGCTCGAGTTTCATGCCTTTCTCACGCCATTGATTGAGCACGGCGAGGTTGCGTCGGCAGTTGAGGACGTTCTGGTCGGTGTACCACAGCAGTTTGTCGCAATGGCTGACGAAGGTGCGCAACGCTTCACTGTCGGCCTGCCCGGTGAGATTCACGACAATGTGCTGAAAGTGCTGGCGCAAGGCGCTGAGGAGCATGTACAGCTCGGCGGCGCTGGTGGTTTCCAGCGGTTCGTCAGTGTTGGCATAGGCAAGAATGCGCAGGCCGTGGTCGGCGCTGGTGAATGCGCTGTCGATCAGCGTCGCGTCGAGGCGGCGCAAATGACGCAGGGCATCGCCGAAGTGAAACGAACTCTCCAGACCCAACAGCGCCAGACTATCGCCACGCGGCAGACCGAGGTCGAGCAGCAGGGTTTGCTGGCCGCTTTTCTGCACGACCATGGCCATGTGATTGGCGATCAAGGCGCCGTCCGACGCGCCTTGCACACCGTACAGAACGGTGAGGCCGCCGAGCTGGGTGCTAGGTGTAACGGCCGGCAGACGCTTACTCAGGCGCCGCACCAGTCCGGCGACTTCGCTGGAACGCGAGCCATAGGCGACAAAATCCCGTGCGCCGGCGCGCATCGCATTGAGCACCAGCTGATTGTCCATGCCGTCGCCGAGAGCAACGATCGCCAGCATCGGCTTGGCTTCCAGCGCACCTTCGATCAGCGCGCTCTGCGCGACGACGTGCTCGCGGTCGAGACCGACGAAGACCAGATTGGCGAACGTTACATCGACCAGTGCGAGCAATTCGTCGAGGCTGCCGGCACCGGCGCTGACCACCTGGCCGAGCGGCGCGAGGGCGCCTTGCAGCCATTCCAGATCGGTGCTGTTGCGGGTAATGGCGAGGAAGGTCTGACTGAGATTCTGGTTCATTGCGACAACCCGCTGCGCTTGTCGAAGTTGCCGTTCTCGAGGAAGAACATGCGATAGAAATTCGGGTCGTAATTGCGCAGTTTCTCCCCCGGCAACGACGGCAGTCGCGCGTCCGCCGCCAATGGCTGGACCAGGTGCGGGGTGACGATCATCAGCAGTTCGCGCTCTTCGCGCTTGATCTGCGAACCCTTGAAGAACGCGCCGAGGATGGGAATGTCGCCCAGACCGGGAAACTTGTTCACTTGCGAGCTGTTGGTGGTGCTGATCAAACCGCTGATGACGAAACTTTCGCCATCACCCAGTGACACGCTGGTATCGGTGCGGCGGATGGTCAGCGCCGGAACGGTGGTGCCGGCGATGTTCACCGCGTTGGCAAAATCCAGTTCGCTGACCTCCGGGGCGACTTTCAAGGCGATGCGGTCGCGGCCGATGATGGTCGGCGTCAGGGTCAGGCGGATGCCAAACTCCTTGTACTCGATCGACACGCTGTCGCTGCCGGAACTGGGCACCGGAATCGGGATTTCCCCGCCGGCCAGGAAGCTTGCACTCTGCCCGTTCAGTGCCACCAGACTTGGTCGCGCCAGGGTGTAGGCGAAGCCGCTGGTTTCCAGGGCGTTGATGATCGCCATGGTCTTGCCGCCGACCCAGGAGAAATTGAACAGCGAGTTATCCACCGGCAGGCGCGGCTGCGGCACGCCGTCGATCGGTGGCAGCGTGCCGGGCGAACCGAACAGGAAATTGCCGCGCGTGCCGATCAGCGACGCCGTGGCTTCCTTGAGTTTTGTGCGGCTGACTTCGACGAAACGGATGTCGGTCTGCACCTGCGATGGCAGGGTCGGATCGTCCGACGGCACGCTGCTGGTCAGCGCCGTGGTCGCCGCGCCCTGGACGAAGACCATGGCTTGTTGCGGCTGCGCCGAGCAGGCCGTCCAGACCATCAGGCTGGTCGCGCCGGGGCCGACGCCCGTGAGCAAAAAGGACGAACCGCCATTGGCATGCACGTCGGCAATTTTCGGATCGCCCACTGCCAGCCGAGTGATTGCCACCGGTGACTGCATGTCCTGCTGGAAGCCTTCACCGATCTCGATCACCGAGGGCAGGCGCGGCAGTGCCGAGCAATTGCCCACCGCCGCGAGGGCGGTATCCATCGTCAATCCCAACAACAGCAAGGCCCGGAGCGCCGGTTTCAATGTCGGTCTGAGTCGACTCTGCATGCACGTGAATCCTTGCGCAGTCATGGGGTTTGTTGGCTGATCTGGTTGCCGCGAATGATTTCCACCGCAGGCCTGGGCGCCGCGCCGGCACTGGCGGTGGCAGGGGCTCTTTGGGCGCTGCCCAGGGCGAGTTGAGTGAACTGGAAGAGCTGGCTGTTGGCGCGATCCAGATGCGCGGGTGATTGCGCTTCGCCGGCCCAGTATTTCGCCAGCCGCTGTTCTTCGCTGCTGCGCACCGCGAGACGCAAGGTGCCGACTTGAGTGGCAAGCATCAGGCGGCTGAGCAGTTGTTCCGGCACCGCCAGCACCACGGTGCGTGCGGCGATGCGGCGCTGGTCCTGTTTGATTTTTTCTTCGGCGCTGAGGCTGGGCGTCGCCGGTTGGCCGTCGTTGGTCAGTCCGTACTGATCACCGATCCCGAGCACGCGCAGGGCCGGAACGGCGATCTGCGCCGACTGCTGCAGATTGCTCGCGTCCTCGCGCAGATACAGCAGCACATCGACGTAATCCCCCGGCAGCAACTGCCCGGCGCCACCGATCACTTCATCGACGGCCACGGTCAGTGCGCGCTCGTCGCGGCGAATCATCCGTGCCAACGCACCGCCAGCCTGGAAGCTTTCGTCATTGAGCCAGGTGCCGGCGCTGAGGTGGCGCCAAGGCGTGCGGCCGACTGCTTGTTCAATACTGGTCAGGCTGCCGGCCGGCGCGCTGCGCAGTTTTTCCACGGTCACATCGGCGGCGCTCAACGGCGTGAACGGCGGGACATCGTGGAGCAGCACTACTACCGGTTGGCGGGTCTGGTCTTCGGCAATCGCGACAGTCTGTTCAATGCTGACTGCTGGGGCGACGGGCGCCTCGGCGACCGGGGCCGGCTGACGACTGAGCACCAGCCCCCAGTAACCGACAAAAACCGCGCCGAGCAACAGCAATGCGGCTAGGCCCATGGTGACGCGACTGTTCATGACGGCTCTCCCTTTCCTGCTGCACAACCGACGGCATCTGCTTGTGAAGGGCTTACTCATTCGGCAGCTATGAACATGCAACTATTTCGCTATTTCCAAGCTAGCTGATCCAAGCAAAAGCGCCATTAATGACAGGCAAATAACCCACCAAAAGTATGAGTCCTGGCCAATTTACGGCAGGAAGTGGCCGAGACACATTGGCATTAATGCTTTGTGATTAATGCGTTCTTACAGTTGTTGGGTGGGGGTTTGTTGACAATGCTCAAGTGGCCCGGTGGAACCTTGCCGCGGTGGTGATGTCGGCGCCAGAGGCGCGAAGGAGTGGAGCTATGTTTGGTGTAACTTTCGATTATCTGCTCGCCAGGGCTCGCGCGTTTGCCCGCAGCGAAGAGGGTGCTTCAGCGATTGAGTATGCGATTGTGGTGGCGATGGTGGCAGTTGTTGTCGTCGTGTTCGTGACGCCGATCGGCGCGAAGGTACTCGCGATATTCAACTCGGTACTGACCTCGCTGGGCGGTACAGCGCAAGTGCGTCCGACCACTTGATGGCTATCTCTTCTTCCTGTTCGGTGTCTGTGCGTAAGTGACAGGTGCGCCCAGGCATTGACAGGACCTCCGTTTGCCAGCGTCCGACCATGTCGGCGCGAGGAGAATGTCCATGCTGCTTGATTATTTGCTGACGCGGGTTCGAGCATTTCTGGCTAGCAGTGACGGTGCCTCTGCCATCGAATATGCGATTGTCGTGGCGATGGTTGCCGTGGTGGTTGTGGTGTTTGTGACACCGGTTGGCGCGAAGGTACTGGCGATTTTCAACAGTATCCTGGTGTCGCTCGGTGGCACCGCGCAGACGGCTCCGGTGCAGACGCCCTGATTGAAGTGCCGGTCGCGTCTGGCCAACGGCGCGCTACACTGAGATTTACTTTCAGTATTTCGGGGCTGCCCATGAATTCTCCCTCGCTGCCGCGCCAACAGTTGCTTCTGGTTGACGATGAAGAAGACGCGTTGCTGGAGTTGGCGGAGTTGCTGGAGGGGGAGGGGTTTGTCTGTCATACCGCGACGTCTGTGAAGCTCGCGCTGCATCATCTGACCCGGCATCCGGATATTGCTCTGGTGATTACTGATCTGCGTATGCCGGAGGAGTCGGGCATGTCGTTGATCAGGCGGTTGCGTGAGCATACGTCGCGGGAGCATTTGCCGGTGATTGTGATGTCGGGGCATGCGGATATGGAGGATGTCAGCGATATGTTGCGGTTGCAGGTGCTGGATCTGTTTCGCAAGCCGATTTATCACGTCAGGTTGTTGGAGACCCTGGATAATCTGTTTCCCAAGCCTCGGGTTCAGGCTGGGTGAACTCGGCGGCCTTTGGGCCGACCGTGTTCTTGGGGGGTGGGTGAATATCCGTTGCTGCGGGTGTTACGGCTGGCGGTTTCGCCCTTACGGCGAGTCACCTTTTTCAAACGCCAAAAAGGTAACCGAAAAGGCTTGCTCCTACGTTCGGCCCTCGCAGGCTCGGGTTCCTTCGCTCCGGGACTGATCCGGGCGCAGCGGCTACGGTTTGCTTCGCTGCACCTCCTTCCGCTGTGTCTGGCTGCGCCAGACGGTCGCTGCGCTCCCACGCGCGGATCAATCCCTCCACTCAGCCTTCCGACGTCGCCGGTGGATCAAGATCAAGAGCACTCGAGCTTGCGCTCATTGTTGAGTGGTGCGGCTTCGCCGCGGGCAGCTGCGCTGCTTTGCTTTTGCTTTTGTGGGAGCGAGCCTGCTCGCGAAGGCGGCCAGCCAGCCGACCTGTTTCTCGCTGATGTACTCGATTCAAACTGTGGGAGCGAGCTTGCTCGCGAAGGCGGCCTGCCTGCCAACCTGTTTCTCACTGAACGCACCCGATCAAACTGTGGGAGCGAGCCTGCTCGCGAAAGCGGCCTGCCAGCCGACCTGTTTCTCCCTGATGTACTCGATTCAAACTGTGGGAGCGAGCCTGCTCGCGAAGGCGGCCTGCCTGCCGACCTGTTTCTCACTGAACGCACCCGATCAAACTGTGGGAGCGAGCCTGCTCGCGAAAGCGGCCTGCCAGCCGACCCATTTCTTCCTGATGTACATCAATCCTGTGGGAGCTGGCTTGCCAGCGAAGGCAGCCTGCCAGCCAACCTGTTTCTCACTGAACGCACCCGATCAAACTGTGGGAGCGAGCCTGCTCGCGATAGCGGCCTGCCAGCCAACCATTTTCTTCCTGGACGTACATCAATCCTGTGGGAGCTGGCTTGCCAGCGAAGGCGGTCAGCCAGCCAACCTGTTTCTCACTGAACGCACCCGATCAAACTGTGGGAGCGAGCCTGCTCGCGAAGGCGCCCTGCCAGCCAACCCATTCCTGCCTGATGTACATCAATCCTGTGGGAGCTGGCTTGCCAGCGAAGGCGGCCAGTCAGCCAGCAACGCTCTGCCTGACTCACCACCTGCGCAATCAACCTCTTGCTCTTGTCACTCCGGCACAAGCCTGTCCAGTACGCGGTTGACCGCCAGTTCGCCCAGCATGATCACTTGCTGTATTCCCAACAGGGAGCTGCGCTGTGGTCCATCGATAAATCCGGCGAGGTCGCTGGCCATGATGCTTGCCGAGGCCAGTGATTCGCAGGCATGGACCAACAGGGTTTCGTTGTCCGCAGCCGGGTCGACGATGAACAGGGTGCTGGGTTTGCGCGGTGCGGCAGGGTCTTTGATGAGGCGGGGGTTGAGGTAGTAATCGATGGCGCGGTCGGCGGCTTCCTTGAGTTTTTGCGCTTCGACGAGCGGGTCGGCGAAAGTCGGATCGGCAAGGGGTGGATCGGGCGTTATCTTTTTCACGGGCTCAGTCTCCTGATGGAGTAGGGCCGCAACCCGTTCGCGACTAAACGAAAGGGAGGCAGCTGCACGCAGGTTAGTCGACCGATGAGCCACGAAATCGGCGCGCCCGAAGGCGCCCTGCGCACAGCCACCATCAAGTGCAGGTATGCAATACCTGGCTGACAGGAACCTGTGCGTCGTGGACAAGCGGGCGACTAAACCCGACCACTGATGAGCAGTGGCAGACAGACGATAGAACCCGCGCCCCAGGCGCACAAGCCGGCGGATTCTGGCGTAGCCGTAGGCAACGGCGCAAGGATTTGTGGGCTGTTGCGAGGTAACGGGGCGTGTGTTTAAACGGCTGGTTTAAGCGCTGCGATAAATCGGTTGAATAGCCGAACGCTTTCGCGAGCAGGCTCGCTCCCACAGGGACGGCGGTTGTGCTCAGACACCATGAACACCGCCGAATCTGTGGGAGCGAGCCTGCTCGCGAAGGCGGTGCGTCAGTCAAAAAATCCTGACTGACACACCGCTCGGCCATCACAACTGATAACTGAAACTGATGCTGTACCGAGGCTTGCGGTTCAACGTATCCAGCGCTTCATCCGACATGGCCTTCGCCACTTCCAGGGCGACGTTGTAGTACTTGGCATCGCCGAACCTCAGTCCGAGCGCGGTGGATGACAGGTTGTTGGCCTGCACCGGCAGTTGGTTGAACCAGCTGCGCGAGCGGTCTACGACTACGTAGGGTTGCAGGATGCGCACCCAGTTGCCGTCGCGGTTGAAGCTGTAGTTGACCTCGTAGGCCACCCCCCAACCCTTGTCGCCCGAGGCCTGGTCGTCGGGGTAGCCACGGCCGAAGTTCTGCCCGCCGAATACGGCGCGTTCGCTGTCGGGCAAGGTGTCGTCGCTCCAGTACAGCGCCGCCGAGAGCACGCCTTGCCAGTTGTCGAGGAACTTGTCGCTCTGCACGCCGGACAGTCTGACGCGGAAGAAATCCAGGTCGATGTCGTCGTAGTTGGTGTGTGCGCCGAGGCTGTCGAAGCCCTGGTAGACGCCGGCACTGAGGATGCGCAGTTGGCGGGCGTCGGCCTTGCGCCAGTCGCCTTCGAAAGCCAGGGCGCGGACGTCGGTGCGCAGTTCGGTGCTGAAGGGAAAGTTGATGCCGTCGTAGCGCGTCTTGTCGTCGACCGCATACAGGCGCGAGCCGGCGGTCAGCAGTTCGTTGGCGGAGGCGATCAGGGGCGTGCTGAAGCCGATCGAGTAGCGATCGTTCTCGCGGTGAGTACTCAGACGTCCGCCACCGCCGACCAGCACTTCGGTGTCCGGGTCGGCGCGGTAACGCGAGGCCGAGACGTTGAGTTGCGTGCCTTCGGTATCGAGGAACTGGCTGTAGTCGAGACGGTAGTAATGTTCTTTGTCGTCGCCCGGTGGGAACAGGCCGCTGAGGCTCAACTGTTCGCCCATCGACGTCTGCGAATTGCTGCTGATACCGAGCAACGCCTGCGGGCCGTTGCGGTTGTCTTCGGTGGTGCTCAGGGTGCTGGTGAACGGTTTGCGACTGGCCTGGGCGACCAGTGTGGTCGCGCCATCGGTGGTGCCCGGTGGCGGCACTTGCGCTTGAATGGTGACGCCGGGAATGCGGCTCATCAGCGTGGTGTAGCGCTCGAAGGTCTTGCGCGTCAGCGGGCGTTCGGCCTGGATTTTCGCGGCGAGTTTGTCGAGCAGACTTTTGACCCGGCCGATGTCGCCCTGCATCTGGATATCGCGCACGTAGCCCTCGACCAGTACCACGCGGGCCACGCCATCATCGAAGTTCTGTTGCGGCAGGAACGCGTAGGACAACAGATAGCCGTCCTGCTGATAGCGGCGGGTGATGTTGCGCGTGGCTTCGATCAGTTCGGCAAGGCTGGCCTGGCGGCCGATCAGGGGCTTGTAGATTTCCGCGAGTTCGTTGAGCGGGTAGATCGTGCCGCCTTCGATCTGCACGGTCTTGAGGTTGACCTTGGTTTCCATCAGCAGTGGCTGTGCGGCGGTCGCACCCGGGTCCGGCACTTGCAGCGGCGCCGCGCTCGGCCGATAGGCGTCGGCGGGCAGGTTGGGTACGGGGAGGTTGCGGATGGTTTCGTTGCTGTTGAGAAAGCTGGGCAAGGTGTCGGCGAGGGCAGCGGAACTGAGGCTAAGGCACAGCAGGGATGCCAGTACGCGCATAGGACACTCCATGGTCAGAACACAGCACAGGGCAGATTTTTCCTTAGAAAAAAGGCGGAAGACTCGTGGGAATCTTCCGCCCTCAACCAAGCGTAGGCGCTGTAGGTAAGGCCGTCGAATCGGCCAGGTGCAATTTAGCGTTTGTTGCCGCCCAGCGCGCCGGTCAGGCCGCCGAGTACCCCGCCCAGACCGCCAGTTGTGCCGCCAGTGGCAGTGCCGCTGTTGACCAGGCCACCGACCGCTGCCACGGTGCCGCCGACGTTGGTAACCAGACCGCCGACAGCAGTGGTGACCGGGTTGTTGGTGGCGGCAATCGCTCCGCCGAGATTGCCGACTGCGGCGCCCACCTGATTTGTAAGACCAGCGACCGGAGTGCCGAGACCGGTAGCGGCGCCGACCTGTTGAGTGACAGTGGTGACCGCGCTGGTGACCGGATTGAGGCCCGCACCGACTGCGGCGCCGACACTGGCCAGCGGCGAAGTGGTTGCAGTGATCGGTGTGCCCGAGCCGCCGAGTACGGTGTTGATCGACGCAATCGTGTTGCCCAGCCCGCCAGCGGTGACGCCGCCGGCACTGACCACGCCGCTGGTGCTGCCGGCATTCAGACCGCTGCCGACGTTGACCACCGCGCCACCCACGGTTTGCAGCAGACCGGTGCCGCCCAGCCCGCCACCGATGCCACCGATGCCGCCAGTACCCGAGCCAGTGCCATTGGACACCAGGCCGCCCGCTTTGCCGACCGCCGTGCCGGTGTTGCTCAGGGCGCCCCCGAGGGTGTTGGTCAGGGCATTGCCGCTGCCTGCGTTGGTAACTTTGCCGCCGAGGCTGTTCACCGTGCCGCCCACTTTCGAGATCACCCCTTTGAGCGGATCACCCAGGCCGGTGGTAACGCCCAGTTTGTCGGTGGTGCTTTCGACCATGGCGATCACCGGCACCAGGCCGCTGCCGACCTTGTTGGTCAACTGGCTGGTCGGGCCGCTGGTCAGTGAGGTGTTGAGGGTGTCGCCAAGCATGGTGACTTTTTCACCGATGCCATCGACCAGCGGCGCCACCCGGGTGACTACACCGCCAACGACGGGAACGCTACGGGTCGCGGTGTTGAGTTTGACGCTGAGGTCCGACACACCGTCGCCAACATCGGAAACCACGCCGCCAACCGAGGCCACGGTGGTGGTCAGGCCATTGGGGTCAGTGGCCAGTTTGCCGATGCCATCAGTAACGCCATCGCCCAAGGTGCTGACCACGTTGCCGGTGGTGTTGGCCACGCTTTGGACGATGCCGCCAGCGACCGGAACAGTACTCAGTGAATCGCCGATCTGGCCGATGCCATCGCCGACACCGCTGACGGTTTTGCCGACATCCTGAACAAGTGTTGTGGTCACCAGCGAAGGTGCAGCGGGATTGGTCGGGTTGGTGGGATCGGTCGGGTCTGTCGGATTGGTTGGGTTGGTCGGATCGGTGCCACCGCCGGTACCGCCAGTGCCGCCAGTGCCACCGGTTCCACCAGTGCCTGCGGTATCGCCGCCGGTGCCACCTGTACCGCCGGTGCCGGCAGTATCGCCGCCGGTTCCGCCGCCCGCGCCACCGCTGCCATCGGTGCCCGCCGTGCCGTCCGCCGTCGAGCTGCCCGAACTGCTGCGATGACCGCCACCGCCGCTGCTGCAGCCGACGAGGCCGACCGAAAGAATCAGTGCCAACGCGATTGCCGATTTGGACCACATCACTTGAGTTTTCATGATTGAGATTCCTGCACCTGTCACAACGTTACGTTGCCTTCGATGGCTCGCCGATCTGTCGTCGGCGATGCCTCGTCCGTGGCTGTAATCTCAGTCGACGGCAGGTTTTTCACCATTCTCAAGTTGGTATTAACCCCTTTATATAGAGGGCTCGGCGCTATGCCGAAGGACTAATACCCAGGTAATAAACGGGCAAAAAAAAGCCTTGATATTCAAGGCTCGGTTTTTTCCAAAGCGGCGGGCAGGGCGCGGAAAAACTTAAGTGATATATACACAATTAACGGGTTTTTCCGCCCCGCCAGATCAGGCGATCGGTTGCCACTGACCGACCATATGTTCCAGGTCGCCGGCACCGATCAGACGCAACTCACCGCTGGAGCCCGCGGCACTGGCCAGCAATATCACTTCACTGGGCAGGCGCACCGGTTTGCGAAAGTGCACGGCGATTTCCAGGTTGGCTTTGGGCAGGTGATCGGAGAGTGCCGCCAGTGTGCGTGCCTTGTTCCACAGTCCATGGGCGATCGCGGTGGGAAAACCGAACAGTTTGGCGCTCGCCGCACTGAGGTGAATCGGGTTGTAGTCGCCGGAGACTTTCGCATACTGGCGACCGATATCGGCCGGCGCAGTCCAGCGCGCCACTTCGAGCAAGTCCTGTGACGGCTGCCAGTCCTGTGCCAGCGCCTCGCCCTCGAGTTTTACCCCGCGACAGAGCATCTGGCTTTCGGCTTCCCACAGCGGCCCGAGCTGATCGTCGAGGGTGGTCAACAGATCGAACGTCGCGCCCTTGGCATGCGGTTGCAGATTGTGCACACGCACGCTGACTTGCCCGCGACTGATCGCGCCCATCGGCCGCAGCACGCGGATGCGGTTGCTCAGGTGAATCAGCCCCAGCAGCGGGAACGGAAAGTCCCTGGCCGTGAGCAATTGCATCTGCAAGGCGAAGGCGAGGATGTGTGGATAGGTCGGCGGCAGCAGGCCGTCATCGACGAAACCGCAGACCTTGCGATAGGCCGCCAGTCGTTTGCCGTCGATATCGACCCAGCAGCGCAGGCCGCTGTCGGGCAGTTGCGTACCGGTGATTTTGCGTCGCGTCGCTGCGCGCGAGTACAGCGCGGGCAGACTCGGTTCGCGATCCAGCGTGTGCCATTCAATGCTCATGCTCAGGCCCCCAGAACACTTTGGCCGCAGACCCGCAGCGCTTGGCCGGTGAACGCGCCCGTGCCCGGTTGCGCCAGCCACGCCACGGCTTCGGCGACGTCCTGCGGCAAGCCACCCTGGCCCAGCGAACTCATGCGCCGCCCGGCCTCGCGCAGGCCGAACGGAATGTGCGCAGTCATTTGCGTTTCGATGAAACCGGGGGCGACGGCGTTAATGCTGATGCCGCGTTCCAGCAGCGTCGGCGCCCAGGCCTGGGCCAGACCGATCAGGCCAGCCTTGCTTGCCGCGTAGTTGGTTTGCCCGCGATTGCCGGCGATGCCGCTGATCGAGGCGAGCAGGACCACTCGTGCGTTGTCGCGCAGGGTGCCGCTGTCGAGCAGCGCCTTGGTCAGCACTTGCGGGGCATTGAGGTTGACGGCCAGCACCGCGTCCCAGAATTCCGGGGTCATGTTGGCCAGGGTTTTGTCACGGGTGATGCCGGCGTTGTGCACGAGGATGTCGAGGCCGTCAGGCAGCTGTTCGATCAATTGCGCGGCGGCGTCATCGGCGCAGATATCGAGGGTGATCGCCCGGCCGCCGAGGCGGGCGGCGAGGGCTTCGAGATCGGTTTTGGCCGGCGGTACGTCGAGGAGGATCACCTCGGCGCCATCCCGGGCCAGGGTTTCGGCAATCGAAGCGCCAATGCCGCGCGCACTACCGGTGACCAACGCCTTGCGCCCGGCCAGCGGGCGGGTCCAGTCAGTGACTGGCGTGGCGCACGCGGTCAGACGAATCACCTGACCGGAAACGAAAGCACTTTTTGGCGAGAGGAAAAATCGCAGCGGGCCTTCCAGTTGATCTTCGGCACCTTCGCCGACGTAGATCAGCTGCAAGGTGCCACCGCCGCGCAGCTCTTTGGCCAGCGAGCGCGAGAAGCCTTCGAGTGCTCGCTGCGCACTGGAGGCGAACGGATCACCCAGGGTTTCCGGCGCGCGGCCGAGGATGACCAGATGCGCGCTATGGTCGAGATTCTTCATCAATGGCTGGAAGAATTCGCGCAACTGCTTGAGCTGGTCGGTGTGTTGCAGAGCGCTGGCGTCGAACACCACCGCTTTGATTTTCGGCCCGTGGCCGGGGATCCACGCGGTGGCCAGCGAGGGCTCGGTGCCGTAGCTGTAGATCGCATCGGTCAAGCGGTTGGCAAACCCGCTGATCCGTTCGGCCAGCGGCCCGCCACCGAGCAACAGGGCGCCCTCGATCGGCCGCAGACGCCCCGCCTGCCAGCGTTCCAGCCGCACCGGCGACGGCAGGCCCAAGGCCCCGACCAGACGATGGCCGAAGGATGAGTTGGCGAAGTCGATATAGCGGTCAGACATGGAACGCTCTCCAGAAGTTGGGGTTCAAAGTGTGGACTGTCCACGGCAATCAATCGTTCGATCGGCGCAATAAGGCCTACGCTGGTTTAGCAGAGTAGACCACTGACCCTGTGGGAGCGGGCTTGCCCGCGATGGCGAGTGTCAGCCGCTGAAGGGTTGGAAATGCCGCCCCCATCGCTGGCAAGCCAGCTCCCACAGGTTTCCATGTGAATCCGCAAATTCCACAGGAGTTATCCATGACCCAGCTGCGCCGCGTCGCGATCATCGGCGGTAACCGCATCCCTTTCGCCCGCTCCAACGGGCCGTACGCCACCGCCAGCAATCAGGCGATGCTCACCGCCGCGCTGGAAGGCCTGATCGAACGCTACAACCTGCATGGCCAGCGCATCGGCGAAGTGGTGGCGGGCGCGGTGCTTAAATTGTCACGGGATATGAACCTGACCCGCGAATGCGTGCTCGGCTCGCGCCTGTCTCCAGCGACGCCGGCCTATGACATTCAGCAAGCCTGCGGCACCGGTCTGGAAGCGGCGCTGCTGGTGGCCAACAAAATCGCCCTCGGCCAGATCGACTGCGGCATCGCCGGCGGCGTCGACACCACTTCCGATGCGCCGATCAGCGTCAGCGAAGGCCTGCGCAGGATTCTTCTACAGGCCAACCGCGCCAAGAGCACCGGCGACAAACTGAAAACCCTTTTGCAGTTGCGGCCCCAGCATCTTATTCCCGAATTCCCGCGCAACGGCGAGCCACGCACTGGCCTGTCCATGGGCGAGCACTGTGAGCTGATGGCGCAGACCTGGAATATCCCCCGCGAAGAACAGGATCAACTGGCCCTCGAAAGCCACCACAAACTCGCCGCTTCCTACAGCGAAGGCTGGCACAACGATCTGATGACGCCGTTCCTCGGCCTGACCCGCGACAACAATCTGCGCCCGGACCTGACCCTGGAAAAACTCGCCACGCTGAAACCGGCCTTCGAGAAAAGCGCCAAGGGCACGCTGACGGCCGGCAATTCCACGCCGCTCACCGATGGCGCTTCGGTGGTGTTGCTGGGAAGTGAGGAATGGGCCAGAGAGCGCGGTTTGCCGATCCTTGCTTATCTGCGCGACGGCGAAGCGGCGGCGGTGGATTTCGTCAACGGTGCCGAGGGCCTGCTGATGGCGCCGGTGTATGCCGTGCCACGCTTGCTGGCGCGCAACGGCCTGACCTTGCAGGATTTTGATTACTACGAAATTCACGAAGCCTTCGCCGCGCAGGTCTTGTGCACGCTCAAGGCCTGGGAGGATCCCGAATACTGCAGAATCCGCTTGGGGCTCGACGCGCCCCTGGGTTCGATTGATCGCAGTCGGCTTAACGTCAAAGGCAGTTCGCTGGCGGCGGGGCACCCGTTTGCTGCGACGGGCGGCCGGATTGTCGCGAATCTGGCCAAGCTGCTGGATGCGGCGGGCAAGGGGCGAGGGTTGATTTCGATCTGTGCGGCGGGCGGGCAGGGTGTCACCGCGATTATCGAACGCTAAGCAGTATTCCAATGTGGGAGCGAGCCTGCTCGCGAAGGGGTCGTGTCAGTCGCCATCATTCTCTGCTGACAGACCGCTTTCGCGAGCAGGCTCGCTCCCACGGGGTTTCCGATGCATGTGCATGTCAGATTCTGTCGCAAATGCCCTTGCCGACCGATACCAATCAATGCCACGGTCTCGGCTATGATTCGCCCGGGTCGCTGCGATTGATCCGGCACAGTGTGTGCATCCTCAAGGTTCACAGGTCGGCAACCCCTCCCCGTCGGGCGAGGATTGCCGTATAACGAGTGACATTCGCGTGTTTGGTAATAAAGGACCCACAATAAAAGCTGATGAAGACTCCAAAACGCATTGAACCCCTGATCGAGGACGGTCTGGTCGACGAAGTGCTGCGCCCACTGATGAGTGGCAAAGAGGCAGCTGTTTATGTAGTGCGCTGCGGCAATCAGTTACGTTGCGCCAAGGTCTACAAGGAGGCGAATAAACGCAGTTTCCGCCAGGCGGCCGAGTATCAGGAAGGCCGCAAGGTTCGTAACAGTCGTCAGGCGCGGGCCATGGCGAAGGGGTCCAAGTTCGGTCGCAAAGAGACCGAAGACGCCTGGCAGAACGCTGAAGTGGCGGCGCTTTTCCGTCTGGCCGGCGCCGGTGTGCGGGTGCCCAAACCCTATGACTTCCTCGACGGCGTGCTGTTGATGGAGCTGGTGGCCGACGAATTCGGCGACGCCGCGCCGCGTCTGAATGACGTGGTGCTGGAGCCGGATCAGGCGCGCGAATATCACGCGTTCCTGATTTCGCAGATCGTGCTGATGTTGTGTACTGGTCTGGTGCACGGTGACCTCTCCGAGTTCAACGTGCTGCTGACCCCGACCGGCCCGGTCATCATCGACCTGCCCCAGGCAGTCGACGCTGCGGGCAACAACCACGCGTTCAGCATGCTCGAGCGTGACGTTGGCAACATGGCTTCGTACTTCGGCCGTTTCGCGCCGGAATTGAAGAAGACCAAGTACGCCAAGGAAATGTGGGCGTTGTACGAAGCCGGCACCTTGCACCCGAACAGTGTGCTGACCGGCGAGTTCGACGATCCAGAGGACCTGGCGGATGTCGGCGGGGTGCTGCGCGAAATCGAAGCGGCGCGCCTCGACGAGGAACGCAAGCAAGCCATTCGCGCGGCGGACGACGCGCCGAAAGGCAAACCCGAAGAACCGCCTCCACCGCCGTGGATGCAGTGATCGCGTGATGAAAAAGCCCGGCTTCGGCCGGGTTTTTTGTGCCTGCGCACTTTCCGCAAACGCGAGCGTGCCCTTGTAGGAGCTGCCGAAGGCTGCGATCTTTTGCCTTTGCTTCAAGGACAAGATCAAAAGATCGCAGCCTTCGGCAGCTCCTACAAGGACCGTATGTGAGTACCCCACGCAACACCCACCTGATCGTAACCGCCCGGCTGATCTCCGATTTCGGCGCCTTCCTCAACATGGTCGCGCTGGCCACCTACGTCTACCTGCTGAGCAACAATGCCATGAGCGTCGGCATCTTCCTTGCCAGCCGTGTCGGTGGCGGAATCTTCGCCAGTCTGCTCGGCACGCGCTTCTACCGGCGCTGGCAGGGCCGCGCGCCGCTGATTGCGTTCGATCTGTTGCGTGCTGCACTGCTGGGACTGCTGTTGATCACACCGGCGAGTCAGCAGGCATGGCTGTTGCCGTTGATTGCCTTCGGCCTCGGCTTGGGCAATTCGATGTTCGCCATCGGCCTCAACAGCCAGTTGCCGCGTTTGATCGCGCCGGCGCAATTGCTCAAGGCCAACGCCTGGATCACTTCAGCTTCTTCTGCGGCGATGGTCGGCGGCAGTCTGGTGTCGGGGTTGCTGGTGGCTGCTTTTGGTTTCGAAACGGTCTTCGCCCTCAACGCGCTGACCTATGTGCTCGCGGCGCTGCTGATCGTGCCGCTGCGTTTCGAAAAAACGCACGTCAGCGAACAGCCGGTACACGGTGACTGGTTTGCGCTGCGGCAGGGCCTGCGTTCGGCGCCTGTGGTCGCGGCCATGCTCGCGGTGACCATGGCCGACACCTTGGGCAGTGCCGCGCACAACGTCGGCTTCCCGATCATTTCCAAACTGCTCACTCCCGAGGCGGCGAGTACGACCTTGGGTCTGGCGCTTGCGGTATGGGCCAGCGGCAAGCTGCTCGGCGCGCGCATCGCCAGTCACCTGAAAGGCTCGGAGAACAGCCACCTTGAAAGACGATTTTTCTGCGGTGTGGCGCTGATGTCCTGCGGGTTCATTCTGATGTTCCAGCAGCACAGCCTCTACGGTCTGCTGCTGTTCGCCTTGCCGGCCGGGCTTGGCGACGGGGTTTCCGAAGTCAGCTTGATGTCACGGCTGCAAAGGGAACCTGCGGCGTTGCGCCTGCCGATTTTCAGTGTGCTGACCTTGCTGCAGATGAGCGGTTTCGGCATCGGCATGCTGGTCGCCGCACCGTTCTATGCGTGGTGGACGCCGGGGGCCGTGGTCATGCTGTTCCACGGCATTCCCCTCGGCACCCTGTGCGTGGTGACGCTGCTGGGGATCAGGCGCGAGCGGGTTGCGCGCAGCAGCCCGACGCCAGTTCCTTGAGGATCGGGCAGTCCGGGCGATGGTCGCCGCTGCAATGCTCGACCAAATCCTGCAGGGTGTCACGCAACTCGCCGAGCTCGCGGATCTTCTGGTTCAGCTCGTCGATGTGCTGGCGCGCCAGTGCTTTCACATCGGCGCTGGCGCGCTGGCGATCCTGCCAGAGGGTCAGCAGCTTGCCGACCTCCTCCAGAGAAAAGCCCAGATCCCGCGAACGCTTGATAAACGCCAGTGTGTGCAGGTCGTCGCTGCCGTATACGCGGTAACCGCTGTCGGTGCGATTCGCCGCTTTGAGCAGGCCGATCGATTCGTAATAGCGGATCATTTTTGCACTCAGGCCACTCTGCCGGGCCGCTTGGCCGATGTTCATCGGTGTTCCTCCAGGTCCTTGGGCTTCCAGGTTTTCAACAGTAGCGCATTGCTCACCACGCTGACGCTCGACAGTGCCATCGCCGCGCCGGCCAGCACCGGATTAAGGAAGCCGAACACCGCCAGCGGAATGCCGATCAGGTTGTAGACAAAAGCCCAGAACAGGTTCTGGCGAATCTTCGCGTACGTTTTGCGGCTGATCTCCAGCGCTGCCGGCACCAGTCGCGGATCGCCGCGCATCAAGGTGATGCCGGCCGCGTGCATGGCGACGTCGGTGCCGCCGCCCATGGCGATGCCGATGTCGGCGGCGGCGAGGGCCGGGGCGTCGTTGATGCCATCGCCGACCATGGCGACTACGCCGGTTTTCTTCAGCTCGGCGACGGTCGCGGCCTTGTCGGCAGGCAGCACTTCGGCGTGGACATTTTGGATGCCCAGAGCCTCGGCCACCACCCGTGCGCTGCCGCGATTGTCGCCGGTCAGCAGGTGGCTCTGGATATCCCGCGCGGCAAGTTGTTGCACCGCTTGCAGAGCGCCGGGTTTCAGCGTGTCACCGAAGGCGAACAGACCCAGTACCTTCGGCTCGGGACTTTGCTCAATCAACCACGACAATGTGCGGCCTTCACTTTCCCAAGCCTCGGCGGATGCGCTCAGATCGCTGGTACCCAACCCGCTTTCGTCGAGCATCCGCCGATTGCCCAGCGCCAGGCGCCGGCCATCCAGCGTGCCGGCGATGCCGCGTCCGGTCAGCGACTGGCTGTCGCTGACATCGGGCACGTTCAAGCCGCGTTCAGCGGCTGCATCCAGCACCGCTTTGGCCAAAGGATGCTCGCTGCCGCGCTGCAACGCACCGGCCAAGGTCAGCAGATTATTTTCGTCACCATCGACCGCGCTGAAGTGCGCGATTCGCGGCGTGCCCGAGGTCAGCGTGCCGGTCTTGTCGAACACCACGCTGCTGACTTCATGGGCGCGCTCCAGCGCTTCGGCGTCCTTGATCAGAATTCCATGACGTGCGGCGACGCCGGTGCCGGCCATGATCGCCGTCGGGGTGGCAAGGCCGAGGGCGCACGGGCAGGCGATCACCAGCACGGCGACGGCATTGATCACCGCCGTTTCCAGCGGGGCGCCGTGCAGCCACCAGCCGATCAGCGTGGCCAGGGCGATCAGCAATACGGTCGGCACGAAAATCTGGCTGACCTTGTCCACCAGTTTCTGGATCGGCGCTTTCGCTGCTTGCGCGTCTTCGACCAGACGAATGATCCGCGCCAGCACGGATTCCGCGCCGAGCGCCTGGGTGCGCACCAGCAAACGACCTTCGCCATTGATCGCGCCGCCGGTGACCTTGTCGCCCGGTTGTTTCGGCACTGGCAGGCTTTCGCCGCTGATCAGCGCTTCGTCGGCGTGGCTCTGGCCTTCGACGACTTCGCCATCCACCGGGAAGCGTTCGCCGGGTTTGACCAGCACCAGATCGTCGAGGCGCAGGGCGCTGATCGCAACGTCCTGCTCACGCCCGTCGATGACTTGAATCGCGCGCTCCGGCCGCAGCGCTTCGAGGGCGCGAATGGCGCTGGCGGTCTGACGTTTGGCGCGGCTTTCGAGATATTTGCCGAGCAATACCAAAGCGATGACCACCGCCGAGGCCTCGAAATACAGATGCGGCATGCGTCCGGCTGCGCTGGCCCATTCATAGACACTCAGGCCATAACCGGCGCTGGTGCCGAGGGCGACGAGCAGGTCCATGTTGCCGGCACCGGCGCGCACGGCTTTCCACGCCGCCACATAAAAGCGTGCGCCGAAGATGAATTGCACGGGGGTGGCGAGGGCGAATTGCGCCCAGGCCGGGAGCATCCAGTGAATGCCGAACGGCTGCAGCAACATCGGCAGCACCAGCGGCAGAGCGAGGGCGATCGCGCAGATCAATGCCCAGCGCTCACGGTGCAGGCGTTTTTGCTGGTCATCGGACTGTGGCCGTTCAGCTTGCCAGACGCTTGCCGAGTAACCGGCCTTGCTCACCGCGTCGAGCAGGATTTGCGTATCGACCTGGCCGAGCAATTCGAGGTGCGCACGTTCATTGGCCAGATTGACGCTGACGCTGCTCACGCTTGGGACTTTGTTCAGGGCGCGTTCGACGCGACCGACGCAGGACGCGCAGGTCATGCCGTCGATGCTCAATTCGACGGTGTGCCGGGGCACGCTGTAACCGGCGCGCTCCACGGCTTGCATCAGCGCCGGCAGGCTGTCGCCGGGCGCCTGTACCCGGGCCTGTTCGGTGGCGAGGTTGACGCTGACGGCACTGGCGCCGCTGACCTTGCGCAGCGCCCGCTCGACACGCCCGGCGCAACTGGCGCAAGTCATGCCGGCAATCGGCAGATCGAAAGTGGTGGATTCGGACATCGGTCGCGCTCCCTGTAGTGGATGTCTACAGGATCAACCTTGCCATGCGGGCAAGGTCAAGCACCATTCCGCAAGATGTTGATCGTTCCCACGCTCCGCGTGGGAATGCCTCCTGTGACGCTCCGCGTCACGCTTCGGGACGCAGAGCGTCCATGGCTGCATTCCCACGCAGAGCGTGGGAACGATCGGCGATTCTTGTGGGAGCGAGCAGGCTCGCTCCCACAGGTTAGGAATTTGCTCAATAACCGAGATCGGCGCGCTTCAGATACATGCCGTCCTGCGTCATCGCTATCCGGTACTTCTGGATCTCACCCGCTTGCAGTTTAATTTCCTGCGAGCCCGGTGCGAGCATGCCGGGATTGCAACCCGGTGCCTGGCCCGGCAGCAGTTTCAGGCGCAGCGAAACCTTGCCCGGTGGCAGGTTAAACGACGTGCTCTGCTCCTGGAACAGGCGCGCCGAGAGCTGATCCTGGATGTACACGCCGATCTCGCACGAGGTCGCCACTTCGAGACGTTCGCGGGAAATGATCAGTACCGCGTAATCCTCGCCGGCGGCTTGCACCTGCGGGACGGCGGCGAAAAGGCTGAGCAAGCCAAACAGGCCCAAAGCTGACCAGCGCATGGCTGAATCTCCTGAATTCCAGTCATTGATGCATGCAGCTTGGCCGAGCGCGACGCCGATTGCCAGCCCGGCAGTTTTTCGCAGAACTTGACCTTGCCATCGTGGCAAGCTCGAGACTGCCGGCAACCTCACTCAAAGGAGTCTTCCCATGCAAGTGTTCAACGTTCAAGGCATGTCCTGCGGTCATTGCGTCAAAGCCATTACCACTGCGGTGCAGGCGCTGGATCCGGCGGCCAGCGTGCGTGTCGATCTGGCGGCCAAGGAAGTCGGCGTCGAGAGCGCGCTGAGTGCCGACCAGGTGATCGAAGCGATCCGCGAAGAGGGTTATGAGGTGAAGCTCGTCTGAAATTGATCGTTAGCGAGCTATCGGAATGTTCAAGGCGTCCGGGCGCGGCTAGACTGTCGGGCTGCGACTTGCCCACCTGGATGCCTGATGAACTTCCGCACGATTTTGATACTCGGCGCCTTGAGCGCTTTCGGTCCTTTGGCGATCGACTTCTATTTGCCTGCCTTCCCGGCCATGGCGCTGGCGTTCGGCACCGATGAGCAGCATGTCCAGCTGACGCTGGCGGCGTACTTCCTCGGTCTGTCGCTGGGCCAACTGGCTTACGGGCCGATTTCCGATCGTTTCGGCCGGCGGCTTCCGCTGCTCAGCGGTGTCGCCCTGTTTACTCTGGCGTCATTGGCCTGCGCCTACGCGCCGAGCCTGGAATGGCTGATCGGCGCGCGCTTCGTCCAGGCACTCGGTGGTTGTGCGGGGATGGTGATTTCCCGTGCGGTGGTCGCCGACAAGTGCGACGCGGTGGGCTCGGCGAAAGTGTTTTCCCAGTTGATGCTGGTAATGGGCCTGGCGCCGATTCTGGCGCCGATGCTCGGTGGGCTGCTGGTCAATACCACGGGTTGGCAGTCGATCTTTCTGGTCCTGACCGGGTTCAGTGCGGCGGCGGGTCTGGCGGTGGCGTTGGGGCTGCCGGAAAGCATGCCGGCCCACGTGCCGCGCCAGCCATTGTCCGGTGCGTTGCGCCAGTACGCACGACTGGTCAAGGACTCGGTCTATCTGGGCCACGCCCTGACCGGAGGCATCGCCATCGCCGGCATGTTCGCTTACATTGCCGGTTCACCGTTTGTGTTCATCAAGCTCTACGGCGTACCCGCCGAGCACTTCGGCTGGCTGTTCGGCACCAACGCGGCGGGCTTCATTCTGGTGGCGCAGGTCAATGCTCGTTTGCTGGCCAAGCGTGGCCCGGCGTTCTTGCTGGTGCGCGCGGTGTGGGTGTACTTCCTCGCCGGGCTGACGTTGCTGGCGGTGAGCGCGATGCGTCCAGAGGCGTTGTGGCCGTTGCTGATTCCGCTGTTCATCTGCATTGCCAGCCTCGGCTGCATCATTCCCAATGCCTCGGCTTGCGCAATGAACGGTCAGGGCGCCCGCGCCGGCAGTGCTTCGGCAATGCTCGGTTGCCTGCAATTCAGCATCGCCGCCGGTGCCGCCGCGTTGGTGGGGGTGTTGCACGATGGCAGCGCCGTGCCGATGGCCATGGTCATCAGCCTGTGTGGTTTGCTGGTGGTGAGCGTCGCGCTGCTCACCCGGCGCTTGCAGAATGCCCGGGCGCTGGCGCAAGCCCAGGTCTGAACTCTCGACTTTGGAACTCAGCCGGCGGCGCGCTGCTGGCTGGGTTCGGGAATCCGGTGGGGCGCGCAGAGTCGCGCTTCGAGGGTGCGAGTGAAGGCCAGAGCCTCGGCTTCACTGCGAAAGGTCACGACGTGCTGGTCCAGACGCACCTGCCATTGGGACTTTGCCACTTCTTTTATCAGGATCTTCATTGCTGACCTCCCTTGCGTAAAAGATGTATCGCAGAGGCTTCGATTGTAGACCTCGATACCCGCGTAATTGTGACAAGGGTCAAGCAACCGACTGACGGCAAAAAGCCCCGCAACCGCTCTGGCATCACGAGCGTTTGCGAGGCTTTATTTTTTTAGAAACCTTCTAAAACAATTTTCCCCTTGGCCTTGCCGCTTTCCAGCAGCTCATGGGCGCGGCGCAGGTTGGCCGCGTTGATTACGCCGAAGTGCTCGCCCAAAGTCGTCTTCAAAGTGCCGGCGTCGATCAGTTCGGCGACGCGGTTGAGCAGCTTGTGCTGTTCGATCATGTCCGGCGTTTCGAACAGCGAGCGGGTGTACATGAACTCCCAGTGCAGCGACAGGCTCTTGCGCTTGAGCAGGCTGATGTCGAGGGACTTCGGATCGTCGATCAGCGCCAGTTTGCCTTGCGGCGCGAGGGCTTCGACCAGTTGCGGCAGATGCTGATCGGTCTGGGTCAGGCTGGCGACGTGGGTCACGCTGGCGATGCCGGCGCGCTTCAATTCTTCGCTCAGCGGCTGGCTGTGATCGATGACCAGATCGGCACCGAGTGCGCTGACCCAATCACGGGTTTGCGCACGGGAGGCAGTGCCGATGACTTTCAGGCCGGTCAACTGCTTGGCCAATTGAGTGAGGATCGAACCCACGCCACCCGCCGCACCAACGATCAGCAGGCTCTGGCCTTGATCATTGCTGCCCTCGCTGATTTGCAGGCGCTCGAAAAGCAATTCCCACGCAGTGATCGCGGTCAGCGGCAGCGCGGCGGCTTCGGCAAAACCGAGGGACTTGGGCATGTGGCCGACGATGCGCTCATCAACCACGTGCAGCTCGCTGTTGCCACCGGCCCGAGCGATCGAACCGGCGTAGAAAACCTTGTCGCCCGCCTTGAACAGGGTGACGTCGCTGCCGACCGCCTTGACCACACCGGCAACGTCCCAGCCCAGCACTTTCGCCGCGCCGTTTTCCGGCGCCACGTTCTGCCGCACTTTGGTGTCGACCGGGTTGACTGAGATGGCTTTGACTTCCACCAAGAGGTCGCGCGGGCCGGCGACCGGTTCTGGCAGTTCGATGTCCTGCAGGGACTTGGCGTCGCTGATCGGCAGGGACGCGTAATAGGCAATGGCTTTCATGGATGGCTCCGTACAGTTGATAGAAGAAGGATTCAGGCAATTTTGCCGAGGCGTTTGAGCTGGAAGTGTTCGATGGTGTGGCCGGCGCTGGCCTGAAACTTCTGAAAATGCGCGCTGGCGTTGTGCGTCTCAAGAATCTCGCCACTGGCCCACTGTTCGATGACATAAAAAACCTGCGGATCGGCAAGGTCGCGGTGCAGGTCGTACTGGCCACAACCCGGCTCGGCGCGGCTCGGTTCGACGAGGGCACGCAGCGCCTGTTCGAGAACGTCTTGCTGGCCGGATTTAGCGGTCAGGGTGGCGATAGCGGTAAAGGGCTGGGACATGCGTGGACTCCAGAATCGGAATGAATTCGATGGAGGCCATCATTGGCTATTTCTCTGCGCGATAAAACCGGCTAAAAGAGCAGTCTCTTTCAATATTTTTTTGATAATCGAGGCTGCGCATGCTGCGTTTTGATGACTTGCAGTTGTTTGTTCGCGCGGCGGATCTGGGCAGCCTGTCGGCGGCGGCACGGGTGATGGACATGTCTGCGGCGGTGGCCAGCGCGGCGTTGAAGCGCATCGAGCAGCAACTCGGTGCGCGGCTGCTGGCGCGGTCGACCCGCAGCCTGCGCCTGACCGCCGAGGGCGAAGGCTTCCTTGAATATGCCCGCGCCGCCCTGAGCAACCTCGACGAGGGGCGTCGACTGCTCGCCAGCGGTCAGGATCAGGTCAGCGGGATTTTGCAGCTTTCGGCGCCCTCGGACTTCGGCCGCAATCTGCTGCTGCCGTGGCTCGACGCGTTCCAGCGTGAACACCCGAAACTGACGGTGCGCCTGCTGCTTGGCGACCGCATCGCCGACCTGTTCCGGCAACCGGTGGACATCGCCCTGCGCTACGGCGAGCCGGAAGATTCCAGCCTGATCGCCTTGCCCATCGCGCCACACAATCGCCGCGTTTTGTGCGCATCTCCCGATTACCTGGCCCGGAATGGCGAACCGCGCCAGCTTGAGCAGCTGGCCCAGCACAACTGCCTTTTGTACATGCTCGGCAGCCGCGTCCACGACCATTGGAGTTTTCACGATGGCAAGCGTGAAGTCGGCCTGACCGTGAGTGGCGACCGCTTCAGCGATGACGCCGACGTCGTGCGGCTATGGGCGGTGGCCGGTGCCGGTATCGCCTACAAATCCTGGCTCGACGTCGGCGCCGATGTGCTCGCCGGACGCCTCAAAGTGCTGATGCCGGAACTGCTGTGTGAGCGCGCACCGCTGAATCTGTTGTGCGCCCATCGCGCACAATTGAGTAAGCCGGTGAACCTGCTGAGGGAGATGCTCGCCAGCCGATGCGCCGAATTGAGTAGCCAATTTCCCGGTTTCCTCAAAGTTGATCATTAGTCGCAGGCAATTAGAGAAATTTCTGTCAGGAACAATCGCCACCTGCCCAGGCCCAGGCGCAGGACGTCTGGCTTAACCCGCTTATACTAGCGCCCGCCTCATGCCTGCACTGACACCCGGCGCGCAGACCCCGTAGCGCGTTGCCGGCTTTTGGTGACGGTTGCTACTTCTGCTGCCAGGTTGTGTGCCGGAGCAGCTGGTGTCGGTGGCATCCCTTGCCACCGATCCCGGGCGATTTTCGCGTGTTGGCCGATGCCCCATAACCGGCCAGGATGTCTCCGAGCGGTAGACGATACGATTCAACAGGGAGTGAACATATGGAACATGCACCGTGCATCAGCCAGATCGCGACATTGCTGGCCGACCCCAAGCGCAGCGCGATGATGTGGGCGTTGATGGATGGCTCGGCGCGGCAAGCCGAAGAGCTGGCGCTGCTGGCCGGGCTCTCGCCGTCGTCGGCCAGTGCGCATCTGGGACGCCTGTCCGCAGGGGGGCTGTTGAACATCGAAATGCGTGGACGCAAACGCTTCTTTCGCCTGGCGGCACCGGAAATCGGCGCGGCGATCGAAGCACTGGCCAGCGCCACCATTGCCAGCGCGCCACGGCAAATCCCTGATGCGCTGAAACGCACGGCTCCCATGGTCAGACCACAGGCGGCGCCGTCTTCGCTGTTGCGCGCGCGGTTCTGCGACGATCATCTGGGCGGTACTTTGGCGGCCGACCTGTATCAGCGCCTGCTCGATGCCGGCTGGATCGAACAGCTGGAGCAGCGGGTGGTGGTGACGCACAAGGGCTCCACCCGACTGGCCCAGCGCGGTGTGTTCATCCAGGCCCTGGCCCACCGCAACGTGCAGGTCGCCTGCGCCTGCCCGGACTGGAGCGAGCGCCGTCCGCACATGGGCGGCTCACTGGGCGCGGCGCTGTTGCAGTTGTTCATGCAGTCCGGCTGGCTGACCTTGCCCAACGATTCCCGCGCCTTGCAGTTGACCGCCACCGGCCAGCGCGAAATCCATCGCTTTGCCAAGGAAACCGAGCTGGAAACAGCGTTCTAGAGCGTTGCTCGGCGATGAGCTGAAGGCTGACGTCGTCCACGGCTGTGAACAGGTCGCATCCAGTACGACCTCTGAATGACCATCGCGCACACTCGATCCGGGGATTTTCCGGATGGGGGAGCACAACATGAATACACAACGCTTTAGTGCGGCTGAGCGCCTGGAACGGCTGCCGCTCAGCGGTTATCACCGCGTCATTTTCATCATCATTGCCTTGGCGTTTTTCTTCGACTCCATGGATCTGGCGATGATGACTTTCCTGCTCGGCTCGATCAAAGCCGAGTTCGGCCTGAGCAGTGCGCAAGCAGGGCTGCTGGCCAGCTCGAGCTTCTTCGGCATGGTGCTCGGGGCGTCGCTGTCGGGAATGCTCGCCGACCGCTTCGGGCGCAAACCGGTGTTTCAGTGGAGCATCGTGTTGTGGGGCGTGGCCAGTTACCTGTGTTCGACAGCGCAGACGGTGGAGACGCTGACGCTGTTTCGCATCCTGCTCGGAATCGGCATGGGCATGGAGTTTCCCATCGCACAGTCGATGCTGTCGGAGCTGATTCCAGCACAACGGCGCGGGCGCTACATCGCCCTGATGGACGGGTTCTGGCCGCTGGGGTTTGTCGCAGCGGGCGTGCTCTCGTACTTCCTGCTGCCGCTGATTGGCTGGCGCGATATTTTCCTGGTGCTGGCAGTGCCGGCGGTGTTTGTCCTGGCGATCCGCTTTTTCATTCCCGAGTCACCGCGCTGGCTGGAACAGGCCGGGCGCGACGCCGACGCGGACAAAGTGTTGAACGGCATTGAAGCGCGGGTGCGTGCTTCGCTGGGCGGTGCGGCGTTACCGGAACCGGTTCGTTTGCCACGCACGGTGACGCCACCGGGTAATTTCTTCTCGGCACTCAAGCAGATCTGGTCGCCGCAATATCGCCAGCGCACGACGATGATCTGGAGTCTGTGGTTCTTCGCATTGTTGGGTTTTTACGGGCTGACTTCCTGGCTCAGCGCATTGCTGCAACAGTCGGGTTTCGCCGTGACGCAATCGGTGTATTACACGGTGCTGATCTCGCTCGGCGGGATTCCCGGCTTCCTCATGGCGGCGTGGCTGGTCGAGCGTTGGGGGCGTAAACCGGTGTGCATCGTCACCCTGCTCGGCGGCGGGGTGATGGCGTTTCTGTATGGGCAGAGCGCGGTGTTCGGCGGCAACGTGGCGTTGCTGATCGGCACCGGACTGTTGATGCAGTTTTTCCTGTTCGGCATGTGGGCGGTGCTCTACACCTACACCCCGGAGCTGTACCCGACTTCGGCACGGGCAACCGGCTCGGGATTCGCTTCGGCGATCGGCCGCGTCGGCTCACTGCTCGGGCCACTGGTGACCGGGCTGGTGTTCCCGATTACCGGGCAGGGCGGGGTGTTCGCGCTGGGCGCGGCGTGCTTCGCGATTGCGGCGGGCGTGGTGTGGCTGTTCGGGATGGAGACGCGGGGCAAGACCCTGGAAGAGCTGACCGAAGCGCAGCTATTCAAATAAACGCAGTACCCTGTGGGAGCGGGCTTGCCCGCGATGGGGCCAGCAAATTCAACATCTATGTTGACTGACAATCCGCTATCGCGGGCAAGCCCGCTCCCACAGGTATTGATGTGATTTTGCAGTTGCTTACGGTTTTACCAGCCGCGCATCCAGGCTGTTCTGCGCCAGGCGCTTGGCCTGATCCTGGGTCATGCCCAGATGCTCGTGCAGCGCATGGAAGTTCTCGGTCACGTACCCGCCGAAATACGCCGGGTCATCGGAGTTCACCGTGACCTTCACGCCGCGCTCAAGCATGTCGAGGATGTTGTGCTGCGACATGTGATCGAACACGCAGAGCTTGGTGTTCGACAGCGGGCACACGGTCAGCGGGATCTGCTCGTCGATGATCCGCTGCATCAGGCGCTCGTCTTCGATGGCGCGCACGCCATGGTCGATGCGCTGGATTTTCAGCAGGTCGATGGCTTCCCAGATGTACTCCGGCGGGCCTTCTTCACCGGCGTGGGCGACGGTGAGGAAGCCTTCGTCGCGGGCGCGATCGAAGACGCGTTTGAATTTGCTCGGCGGGTGGCCCATCTCGGAACTGTCGAGCCCGACCGCGACAAACGCATCACGGAACGGCAGCGCCTGATCGAGGGTTTTCTGCGCTTCGTCTTCGCTGAGGTGGCGCAGGAAGCTGAGGATCAAACCGCTGCTGATGCCCAGTTGCGTCTCGCCATCCTTGAGGGCGGCGGCGATGCCGTTGAGCACCACTTCGAACGGGATGCCCCGGTCGGTGTGGGTCTGCGGGTCGAAGAACGGTTCGGTGTGGATTACGTTCTGTGCTTTGCAGCGCAGCAGGTAGGCCCAGGTCAGGTCGTAGAAGTCCTGCGAGGTGCGCAGCACATCGGCGCCTTGGTAATACAAGTCGAGAAATTCCTGCAGATTGTTGAAGGCGTAAGCCTTGCGCAGGGTTTCGACGTCGCTCCACGGCAGGGCGATCTTGTTGCGTTCGGCCAGGGCGAACAGCAGTTCAGGCTCCAGCGAACCTTCCAGATGCAGGTGCAGTTCGGCTTTGGGCAAGGCGTTGAGCCAGTCGTACATAGTCTTTTCTCATCAGGTGCAATGCCGGCATTCTACAGAGGCTGGCCGCAACAATTGGCAAAACCTGACCAGGTGATCGATCAAACCGCCTCTTGTTCACGGCGATAGGCGTAGGTATCGGCGAAGCGCGACAGCAGGAATTCGGCACAGGTGGTGGTCGGATATTTCGCCGGATGCTGTGCGTCCTGGCAACCGGGCAGGCATTCGATGCGCGTGTCCGGGTGCGGTTCGGCGAAGAACGGCATCGAATAGCGATCCACGCCCAGCGGGCTGATCACCCGGTGCGGGGTCGAGCGATAACGGTCGTTGCTCCAGCGCGCCATCATGTCGCCGAGGTTGACCACGAACGTGCCGTCAATCGGTGGCGCGTCGATCCATTCACCATTGACGTTCTTCACCTGCAAACCGCCGGCGCTGTCCTGATAGAGCAGGGTGATGCAGCCGTAATCGGTGTGGGCGCCGGCACCTTGTTGCTCGGCGGAGCTGGCGGTGTGACGCGGCGGATAATGGATCATGCGCAACACGCTGACCGGGTCGACAAAGCGCGAATCGAAGAAGTCGCGCTCGATGCCCAGCGCAATGGTCATCGCCCGCAACAGGGTTTGCGCCAGCGCCTGCATGTCGAGGTAATGCTGCTCCATCAGCGTTTCCCAGCCGGGTTGCGCCGGATGCCGATTGGGGCCGCGCAAAGGTTTTTCCGCGAGCACCTCGGGATGTTCGTTCGGCAGGTGCAGGCCCATGTCGAAGGTTTCTTTGAGATCGCTGGGTTTGTTCGGGTCCAGTTGCTCGGTGGCAATCGCACCGTAGCCGCGATGATGGCGGGTCTGGGTGATGTCGATTTTGAGTTTTTCTGCAGCGGGCAAGGCAAAGAAGCGTTGGGCGTGATCGAGCAGGGCGTCGATGCGCTGCGCCGAGATCGGATGGCCCTTGATGTAGAAAAAGCCCCATTCGCGACAGGCTTGGTCGATTTGTTCGGCCACCGCAGGCCAGGCGTTTTCGTCGTCGCCATAGAGCGGGCTGATATCAATGATCGGAAGCTGATCCATACACAATCCTTGAATACGCTGTGTTGCCAATGTGGGAGCGAGCCTGCTCGCGAAGAGGGAGTGTCAGACAACATTTTTGTTAATGACACACCGCTTTCGCGAGCAGGCTCGCTCCCACAGGGTTCTGTGTGGTGAATCGGGGGACTACTTCGGCATCTCGGCCTTCATGCCCTCAACGTAATAATTCATCGAAGCCAGTTCCGCATTGGTCGCGCTCACGCCCGCGGGGATTTTTTCCACACCGGCCTGATCCTTGATCGGCCCGGTAAACGGCTGCAATGCGCCGCTCTTAATGTCGGCGATCAACTGCTCGGCTTCGGCTTTGACCGGCGCCGGCACCAGATCGCTGATCGGCAGTTCCACCGTGCCTTCCTTCAACCCGCCCCAGTAATCCTGAGATTTCCAGGTGTGATCGATCACGCTCTGCGTCGCCTGAATGTAGTGTGGCGCCCAGTCGTTGACGATCGAGGTCAGCACCGCTTTCGGGCCGAAGTGGGCCATGTCCGAGGCATAGCCCACGGCATACACGCCGCGCCGTTCGGCAGCCTGAATCGGCGCCGGGCTGTCGGTGTGCTGGAACACTACATCAACACCCTGATCGATCAGCGCATTGGCGGCGTCGGCTTCCTTGCCCGGATCGAACCAGGAGTTGACCCACACCACCTTGATTTCGGTGCCAGGGTTGTACTTGTTCAGGGCCAACTGGATGGCGTTGATGTCGCGGATCACTTCCGGAATCGGGAACGAGGCGACGTAGCCGATCTTCTTGGTCTTGGTCATCTTCGCCGCGAGGAAACCGCCGACGTAACGGCCCTCGTAAGTGCGCGCCAGGTAGGTGCCGAGGTTCTTGTCCTGCTTGTAACCGGTGGCGTGTTCGAAAGTGACCTTGGGGAATTGCTTGGCGACTTTCACTGTCGGGTTCATGTAGCCGAAAGACGTGGTGAAGATCAGGTCATATTTGTCCTTGGCCATGTTGCGGATCACCCGCTCGGCGTCGGCGCCCTCGGCGACGTTTTCCACGTAGTTGGTGGTGATCTGCGTGCCGAGTTTTTCCGCCAGGGCCTTGCGCCCCTGTTCGTGCTGATACGTCCAGCCGTGGTCACCGATCGGGCCGATGTAGACGAAGCCGACCTTCAGCGGATCGGCAGCGCTGGCGCTCAGGCTGATTCCCAGACCGATGGCGGCGTACAGCAGTTTGTGCAGCGGACGTATTGGCATGAACCCGAACTCCATTTTGTTGTGTGTGCTCAGGGCCAATGCAAATTGCTGACCAACAGGACAACAAACACATTTGAAAACGCGGCGCGGCCTTCGCGAGCAGGCTCGCTCCCACAGCGGACGCATTTCAATGTGGGAGCGAGCCTGCTCGCGAAGAGGCCGGCAAGGCCAATAAAAGTGCATGCCTGAATCCAGCTGCCATCGCGTGGTGCGTAAAGATGTAACGAAACGTTAGTGGCGCGCGGCAGTCAGTAGCTTCATCAGCTCTTTTCGGCAAAAGGCCCGTCATGCTCTCGATCCTTAAACAAGAAAGCTTCCTGCTGCTGGCAGTCCTTGCCGCGTGCGTCGCTTATCCACTGGAACACTGGCTGCTGCACAGCGGCCAGATCGTCGCGCTGGGCGGCGGTCTGCTGCTGATCGCCTTTATCGTCGCCGCTTCGATGCGTGTTGCTCATCACGCTGAACTGCTGGCGGAAAAGGTCGGCGACCCCTACGGCACGATGATCCTCACGCTCTCGGCGGTGCTGGTCGAAGTGGTGATCCTGGCGATCATGATGAGCAACGAAGCCTCGGCAACACTGGTGCGCGACACGATTTATTCAGCGGTCATGCTCGACATCAACGGCATCCTCGGCCTCGCCGCTTTGATGGGCGGGATCAAACACGGCGAGCAGTCCTACAACGACGATTCGGCGCGCAGCTACAGCGTCATGATCCTCACTGCGATGGGCGTGTCGATGGTGGTCCCGGAGTTCATTCCCGAGGCCAACTGGAAGATGTATTCGGCGTTCACCATTGGCGCAATGATGGTGCTCTACGCGCTGTTCCTGCGCATGCAGGTCGGCCCGCACAGTTACTTTTTCAGCTACAGCTACCCGGACAAACGTCGCAAGAAGGAGCCGGTCGAGCAGGAGCCGAAGCCGGTCAGCCTGGCGCTGTCGATCGGCATTCTGGTGTCGGGGGTGGTGATCATCGGCGCACTGGCCGAGGTGATGTCCAAGACCCTCGATCTGGGCCTGGAAGGCACGGGCGCGCCGCCGGTGATCACGGCGATTCTGGTGGCAGCGATTTCCGCCGCGCCGGAGATTCTGACTGCACTGCGTGCGGCACTGGCCAATCGCATGCAGTCGGTGGTCAACATTGCGATGGGCGCGTCACTGTCGACGGTGATTCTGACCGTGCCGGTGATGGAAGCGATGGCGCTGTACACCGGCCAGCCGTTTCAAATGGCGATGACCCCGGTGCAAACGGTGATGATCTTCATCACCCTGATCGTCAGCGCGATCAACCTCAATGACGGCGAAACCAACGCCATTGAGGGCATGACGCACTTTGTGCTGTTTGCCACGTTCATCATGCTGTCCCTCTTGGGACTGTGATCGTTCCCACGCGCAGCAAAGGAATGCCGCCATGGACGCTCTGCGTCCGCTTTTGGGACGCGGAGCGTCCCGAGATGCATTCCCACGCAGAGCGTGGGAACGATCATATGCGGGGATCAGGTGCCGGCAATCAACTGCCGAGCCGCCTGGCTGTGATCGGCGATCAAACCTTTCAGGTCCAACCCTTCAACCTGCCCATCAACCACACGCCACTTGCCGCCAATCATCACTCGATCCGCCCGATCCGCGCCGCACAGCAGCAACGCCGAAATCGGATCGTGGCTACCGGAGAAGCGCAGTTCATCGAGCTTGAACAACGCCAGATCCGCCTGCTTGCCCACGGCGATTTCGCCGATGTCGCTGCGACCGAGCAGGCTCGCCGAACCTCTGGTCGCCCAGCCCAGCACGCGCTCCGGGGTGATCTTTTCGGCGCCGTAGCGCAGGCGCTGGATGTACAGGGCCTGACGCGCTTCGAGGATCATGTTCGAGGCATCGTTGGACGCCGAACCGTCAACGCCAAGACCGAACAGCGCGCCGGCGTCGGTCAGCTCGATGCTCGGGCAGATGCCGGACGCCAGGCGCATGTTCGAGCTTGGGCAGTGGCAGATGCCGGTACCGGCCTGGCCGAGGCGGGCGATTTCGTCGGGGTTGAAATGGATGCCGTGGGCCAGCCAGGTTCGCGGGCCGAGCCAGCCGACGCTGTCCAGATAATCGACGGTGCGCAGACCGAAACGTTGCAGGCAGAAGTCTTCTTCATCAAGGGTTTCAGCGAGGTGGGTGTGCAGACGCACATCGAGTTTGTTCGCCAGATCAGCGCTGGCCGACATGATTTCCGGGGTCACCGAAAATGGCGAACATGGCGCCAGAGCGATCTGGATCTGCGCGCCGTCGCCACGCTCGTGATACTCGTGAATCAGCCGCTGGCTGTCATCAAGAATCACCTGACCTTCCTGCACCGTTTGTTGTGGAGGCAGGCCGCCGTCCTTCTCGCCAAGGCTCATCGAGCCGCGCGTGAGCATGGCGCGCATGCCCAGTTCACGCACCGTTTCGACCTGCACGTCGATGGCGTTTTCCAGACCATCCGGGAACAGATAGTGATGGTCGGCAGCGGTGGTGCAACCTGAGAGCAGCAATTCGGCCAGCGCCACTTTGGTGGCGAGGGCGAGTTTTTCCGGGGTCAGCCGCGCCCATACCGGGTACAGGGTTTTCAGCCACGGAAACAGCGGCTGATTGACCACTGGCGCCCAGGCGCGGGTCAGGGTTTGATAGAAGTGATGGTGAGTGTTGATCAGGCCCGGCAGGATCACATGCTCGCGGGCATCGAACACTTCATTGCACGGCGCCGACGGCTGCTGACCGGCAGCGAGCACTTCGACGATGACACCGTCTTGCACGACTAGACCGCCACGGGCATCAAGCTCGTTGGAGGTGAAAATGGCGAGGGGATTTTTTAACCAGGTACGGGTCGCAGGCATTGTGGCCGGCTCCTCTGAAAGTTGGGTTCAGGGTTGCCAGCTCAGTGTTGCCCTGTCTGCTGATCCAGGGTCGCCGCGAAGGACGAGGCGCGCAGTTTCAAACAAATCGCCGCGCCGGGCAAGCGCCACCCGACCATTCACCATCACTCCCTGTGGGAGCGAGCCTGCTCGCGAAGGCGTCATGTCAGTCGATACAGATTTACCTGACAGATCGTATTCGCGAGCAGGCTCGCTCCCACATCGGGATTTTCAGTGCTTACCAGGCAATCGTTTCACCCTTGTAATTGACGAAGTGATGCCCGCCCTTGCCGGTGAATGCATTGACCTGGTCAATCAGCCCGCGAGTGCTGGTCTCTACATCCAAGTCAGCACCTTCGCCGCCCATGTCGGTCTTCACCCAGCCCGGGTGCAGCGAAAGTACGGTCAGTTTCTGCTCGCCCAGTTGCGTGACGAAACTGTTGGTCATCGAATTCAGCGCCGCCTTGCTCGCCTTGTACAGCGCCAGTTCCGGCGCGTCGGGCATGGTCACGCTGCCGAGTACCGAACTCATGAACGCCAGCACGCCGCTGCCGTCGCGGATCTGCCCGACGAAACGCTGGGCCAGATTGATCGGCGCCACCGCGTTGGTGAAAAACAGTTGCCCGACCTCGGCCAGTGTCGCGCCGCCCGGCGTCTGCACGTCCGGGCCTTTGACCCCGGCGTTGACGAACAACAGATCGAAGGTTTCGCCCTTGAGTTTCTGGCTCAGAGCGATCACCGCTTGCTGATCGTCCATGTCGAGCTTCTCGATGCGCACGTCACCCAGCGCTTGCAGCGCCTCGGCCTTCTGCGGATTGCGCACCGTCGCGGTCACTTGCCAGCCATCGCCCAGCAGGGTCTTCACCAGACCGAGGCCCAAGCCGCGGGAGGCGCCGATGATCAGTGCGTTTTTTGCCTGAGACATGATGGGTTTCCTTGAAAGTCAGCATTCAGGATTCAATGGACACGCCTGACCGCGCCACAGTTGCAGCGCTTGGCGAAAACAGGCTTTGACCCCGGAGCATACTCCAGGCCTCTTGAGTTTCTCGAGGGTGTTTGATCAGAAACAATCATGAGGCGTGGTTCAAGTGTTGCCTGTGCGGACGCTTTCGCGAGCAGGCTCGCTCCCACATTTGCCCGTGTTCACTCAGATCCCCTGTGGGAGCGAGCCTGCTCGCGAAGAGGCCCGCTCTGACAACGATCAGTGTCCTGACTGCCACGGTTGCCCCAACGAAACCGGCGCATACAACCGAGTGCGCACGGCATCGCCGGACAGCAACACCAGCACCAGAATCGTCGCCACATACGGCAGCATCGCCAGCAGGCTCGAAGGTATCGCCAGTCCCAATCCCTGTGCCACCAAGTGCAGAATGCTGGCGAGGCCGAACAGATACGCCCCTAGCAGCAAGCGCCACACCCGCCAACTGGCAAACACCACCAGCGCCAGAGCGATCCAGCCGCGCCCTGCGGTCATGTTCTCTGCCCACATCGGTGTGTACGCCAGCGACAGATAAGCCCCGGCCAGCCCGGCCATTGCTCCGCCGAACAACACCGCCAAGGTGCGCACGGTCAGCACCGGCAAGCCCATGGCGCTGGCCGCATCCGGGTTTTCACCGACCGCCTGAATGATCAGGCCGACACGACTTTTGATGATCACCCACGCCACCAGCGCAAACAGCGCGAACGACAGATACACCAGCAGATCCTGGGCAAACAGCATCCGCCCGATCAGCGGGATCTCACTCAGATACGGAATCGCCAAAGGCTCGAAACCTGCCAGCGGCTTACCCACCCAGGCCGCGCCGACAAATGTCGACAGGCCCACGCCGAAGATCGTCAGCGCCAGCCCGGTCGCCACCTGATTGGCGTTGAATACCAGCGCGACCAGGGCAAACAGTGACGACAACAGCATCCCGGCCAACATCGCCAGCAGCACACCCAGCCACAGGTTGCCGCTGTTCAGCGCGACGATAAAACCGATCACCGCACCGAACAGCATCATGCCTTCCTGGCCGAGGTTGAGGACGCCGCTTTTCTCGCAGATCAACTCACCCAATGCCACCAGCAGCAGCGGCGTGCCGCAGCGGACCATCGCGTAGAAAATATTGCTCAACAGATCGATATCCATCACAGCGCTCCGGCGGTTACGGCAGGGGTCGAGGCGCGCCGGGTCCAGCGCAGTTTCAGGCGTGGCCGATAGAGAATCAGCACGTCACAGGCGAGCAGGAAAAACAGCATCATGCCCTGGAACAATTGGGTGATCGCTTGCGGCAGATTGAGCGACATCTGCGCGCTCTCGCCGCCGATGTACAGCAGCGCCATGAGCAGACTGGAGAACAGAATGCCAAGCGGATTCAACCGTCCGAGGAACGCCACGGTGATCGCTGCGTAGCCATAGCCCGGCGACACTTGGGGCACCAATTGGCCGATCGGCCCGGTCACTTCGCAGACCCCGGCGAGCCCGGCCAGACCACCGCTGATCAACAGCGCCAGCCAGATCAGGCGCTTCTCGCGAAAGCCGACAAAACCTGCCGCACGTTTGTCCAACCCGAGCACTTTGATCTGGAAGCCGATAAAGCTTTTCTGCAACAACACCCACACCGCAACCAGCGCGAGCAGGGCGAAATACACCCCGGCATGCACGCGGCCGTCCTCCAGCAGCAGCAGCGGCAAGCGACTGGCGTCGCCGAACATCGCTGACTCGGGAAAATTGAAGCCCGCCGGATCCTTCAACGGCCCGTGCACGCAGAACAGCAGCAGGTTCAACGCGATGTAATTGAGCATGATGCTGGTAAGGATTTCGTTGGCGTTGAAGCGCGTGCGCAGCCATGCGGTGAGTCCGGCCCATGCGGCGCCCGCCAGCGTGCCGGTCAGCAGAATCAGCACCAGCGCCCAGCGACTTTGCATACCAATAATGTTTACCGCCACAGCACTGCCGGCCAAGGCGCCAAGTAGAAGTTGGCCTTCGGCGCCGATGTTCCAGATCCGCGCCTGATAGGCCACGGCCAGGCCGAGTGCGCAGAGCAGAATCGGCAGCGCCTTGACCAGTAATTCAGATACGCCATACAGATCGCTGACCGGTGCGATCAGTAGCGTATGCAGGGTTTGCAGTGGGTCGTGGCCCAGCGCGATGAACAACAGCGAGCCGCAGCCGAGGGTCAAGGCCGCCGCCAATAACGGCGAGCACCACAGCATCAGGCGCGATTGCTGGCCACGGGGTTCGAGAGAAAGCAGCATGGTTGGAACTCCGTTAAACCGAAGCGGCGCGAGGTGAGTGATCGAACTGGCCGGCCATCCACGCGCCGACATCGCTCAGTTGTGTAAGGCCGGTGTCTTGCAGCGCCGACAGACGCCCGCCGCACAGCGCGCCGAGGCGATCGCTGATCTGGAACAGCTCATCGAGGTCTTCGGAAATCACCAGAATCGCCGCGCCGGCATCGCGCAGGGCAATCAAGGCGCGATGGATGGTGGCGGCGGCACCGACGTCTACGCCCCAGGTCGGGTGCGCGGCGATCAGCAGTTTCGGTTGCTGAAGAATTTCCCGGCCGAGGATGAATTTCTGCAAGTTGCCGCCGGACAGGTTGCGCGCAGCGGTTTGCGTGTCGGGGGTCTTCACGCCGAAACGCTGGATGATCTGCTGCGCGAGGGCTTCGACTTTGCCGCGTTGAATCAACCCGTGGCTGACCAGTCCGTGCTGAAAAGCACTGAGCAGGGCGTTATCGGCCAGACTCAACTCAGGAACCGCGCCGTGGCCAAGGCGTTCGGCCGGCACGAAGGCCAGACCGAGTTTGCGCCGCGCATCCGGGCGCAGATCGGCAACGTTTCTATCTGCGAAGCGCAGGGTCGCCGCTTGCGCGCGCGGCAAGGGCTGTTCGCCGCTAAGCAGGGCGAGCAGCTCATCCTGACCATTGCCCGCGACCCCGGCGATGCCGACGATTTCACCGCTGCGCACTTGCAGGTCGATGTCGGTCAGCGAGCAACCGAACGGATCCGGGTTGTGCCAGCTCAAACCCTGCACCTGCAGAAACGCCGCGCCACCGCTGACCTTCGGATACTCGCCAATCAATGCCGCCGCTTCACCGACCATCATTTGCGCCAGTTGCTGGTCCGAACATTCGGCGGGCTCGCAATGCCCGGCAACCCGGCCGCCGCGCAGCACCGTGGCGCTATGGCACAAGGCGCGCACTTCACCGAGCTTGTGGCTGATAAACAGAATGCTGCAGCCCTCATCGGCGAGGCGACGCAAGGTGATGAACAATTCGTCCGCCTCTTGCGGCGTCAGTACTGAGGTCGGCTCATCGAGAATCAGCAGGCGTATGTCCTGCATCAGGCAACGAATGATTTCCACCCGCTGGCGCTCGCCGATCGACAGGCTGTGGACAAGTCGCTCCGGCTCCAGCGCCATGCCGTAACGCCGCGATACTTCGCGAATCTGCGGCTCCAGTTGCTTCGGCGTGCCGGCCGCCGCGCCCATCGCCAGGGCAATGTTCTGCGCCACGCTGAGGGTTTCGAACAGGGAGAAATGCTGGAACACCATGCCAATGCCCAACTGCCGCGCCTGCGCCGGATTGCGCATCTGCACGCGCTGCCCCTCCCAGAGCATTTCACCGCTGTCGCACTGGGTGACCCCGTAAATGATCTTCATCAACGTACTTTTGCCCGCGCCGTTTTCACCGAGCAGGGCATGGATCTCACCCGGCGCGATGCTCAGGTCGATGGCGTCGTTGGCCAGACAACCGGGGTAGCGTTTGCTGATCTGGCGCAGCTGCAGGCGCGGCGGGGAAGGGGCGATGGACATGACAGGCTCGACTGACTTGGAGTTGTGCCTGTGGATAAAGCAATTTCCTGGCCATTGAGTCAGGAACGCTTGCGGAGCCAGTGCGCAAGTGCCGACAGCAGCGCATCGGCGGGCGTTTTGTCTTTCTATCGAGCACCAATTCAGCGCAAAGCCATTGAACAGGCTCCAGTTTTGCCCGCTAGCAGTTGGTTAAAAAATGAGCAGCTGCCTGGGAGCCAGACAGATCCAGCAGCTGCGGCGGTCATGAACGGCTTATCCACAGGTTGCTCCACAGTAATTGTGCGCAAGCGCCGAGGGTGGGCATAAGCACTGCGATGCTTTGTTCTAATGGTCATAAACGAAGGTAACTGTTTGTTTTTGCGCTGGATTTCCCTTTCGTCGGGTCAATTGAACGAAAATTGAACAAATCGCGCAAAGCCGCATGACAGAAGGGTTACAGCGGTGTGTGCTCAGGTTATCCACAGTCGGGTGCACAGCAGGTGTGGGCAAGTCTGTGGAATAAGGAATACGAGGGATGCCCTAAAAGATCGCAGCCTACCGCTGCAACAAAATCCGCCCACGGCTCAGATCCGCCAACTGACTTTGCAGCACTTCGACCTGCGCTTCCCCCACCGCCAACTTCAACTCAACACCATTGGCCGTGAAGTTTTCCTCCACCACCAATCCACCGAGATCGGCCACGCGCAACTTCACCAGCGCCAACTCGGCAAACCCGCAGGCGCAACTCAGCGGCACGCGGCTGATCAGCTCGATTTTTTCCGCCGCTTGCAGGCACTTGTTGGCGCCACCGCCATAGGCTCGGGCCAAACCGCCGGTGCCCAGTTGAATGCCGCCGTACCAGCGAATCACCAGCACCGCGACCTGATCGCAGTCCTGCGCCTCGATCGCCGCCAGAATAGGGCGCCCGGCCGTGCCGCCCGGCTCGCCGTCGTCAGTGCTGCGGTATTGCGCGCCGAGTTTCCACGCCCAGCAATTGTGCGTGGCATTCAAATCGCTGTGCTGCTCGAAAAACGCCTGCGCATCGGCGGGGCTGCTGATCGGCGTCGCCAGAGTGATGAAGCGGCTTTTGCGAATCTCTTCGCGGTATTCGCAAAAACCGCTGAGGGTGAAAGGCATAAACGTCTTATAGAGAAGGAGTGAGGCCGCAGCCTTTGAGAATGATGCGGATCAGGTTGTTGCCGGCGTCTTCCATGTCCTGCTTGGTCAATTTGCTGCGCCCGGTGACGCGGCAGATCTGTGTGGCGAAGTCGGCGTAATGCTGGGTGCTGCCCCACAGCAGGAAGATCAGGTGCACCGGATCGACCGGATCCATCTTGCCCGCATCGATCCATGCCTGAAACACCGCCGCGCGCCCGGTGAACCAGGCGCGGTAGTCCTGATTGAAATATTCGCTCAGGCATTCGCCGCCGCTGATCACTTCCATGGCGAAGATTCGCGAAGCCTGTGGCTGGCGCCGCGAGAACTCCATCTTCGCACGGATGTAGCGGGTCAGCGCTTCGGCCGGGTCATCCTCGGCAGTAAGGGTGTTGAAGGTGCTGTCCCACAACTCGATGATGTTGCTCAGCACCGCCACATACAAACCGAGCTTGTTGGTGAAGTAGTAATGCAGGTTGGCCTTGGGCAGCCCGGCATTCTGCGCGATGGTGTTCATGCTGGTGCCTTTGAACCCGTGACGGGCGAACTCGTCTTCGGCGGCTTTGAGAATGGTCTCTTCGTTCTTCTGACGAATGCGGCTGGCGGGTTTGCCGCCGTGGGCTGGGACTTCAAAGGTCATAGGCACTTCCGGGATTGTCTGTGGGTGCAACCAGTTGCGTTGATAGCGCACCCACAGGCATCCGACAAGTCCTGGCGCGGAAAAACAGTTACGCCTGTTCGATCTTGTTCAATGACGCGGGGCTTTTTGTCTCGGTGGTTTTGCCTTCCGGCAACAACAGACAGAGGACGATTGCCGTCAGCCCGCCGCTGGTGATCGCCGAGTCGAACAGGTTCTGCACCAGTTTCGGCAGCAGGTGCAGCAGGTTCGGTTGCGCGGCGATGCCGAGGCCGACGCCGAACGAAGTGGCGATGATCAACATGCTGCGCCGGTCCAGCGGTGACTGCGCGAGAATACGCACGCCCGCCGCCGCCACTGCGCCGAACATCACCAGCGTTGCGCCGCCCAGCACCGGTTTCGGAATCTGTTGCAGCACCGCACCGATCATCGGGAACAGGCCGAGGCAGAACAGGATCGCGCCGATGTACAGGCCGACGTAGCGGCTGGCAACGCCGGTCAATTGGATCACGCCGTTGTTCTGCGCGAACGTTGTGTTGGGGAAGGCGCTGAAGGTCGCCGCGATCATGCAACTGACACCATCACCGAGCACGCCACCGCGCAAGCGGCTTATATAAGAGGGGCCGCTGATCGGTTGGCGGGCAAGCATGCAATTGGCGGTGAGGTCGCCGACGGTTTCGATGGTGCTGATCAGGTAAATCAGCGCGACCGGCAGGAAAGCGGTCCAGTCGAAGTTGAATCCGAACTTGAACGGCGTAGGAAAACTCACCAGCGGCAAGTCAGGCAACGGCTGCGGGACCAGTTTCCCGCTGAACCACGCCGCGAGGCTGCCGAGCACCAGTCCGATGATGATCGCCGACAGTCGCACCCACGGCGTATTCGAGCGGTTGAGCAGAATGATCGTCAGCAGCACGAACACGCCCAAGGCCAGATTGCCCGGCGCGCCGAAGTCCGGCGCGTTGAAGCCGCCACCCAGATCGGTGATGCCGACCTTGATCAGGCTGATGCCGATCAGCGTGATGACGATGCCGGTCACCAGCGGTGTCACCACGCGGCGCAACTGACCGATGAAACGGCTGAGCACGATCTGCACGATTGCGCCGAAAAAGCACACGCCGAAAATCATCGCCAGAATATCTTCCGGGCTGCCGCCGCGCTGCTTGACCAGAAACCCGGCCGACAGCACCGCACCGAGAAACGCGAAACTGGTGCCTTGCAGACAGATCATCCCCGCGCCAATGCCGAACGGTCGCCGCGCCTGGATAAAGGTGCCGACGCCCGAGACCATCAGCGCCATGCTGATCAGGTACGGTAGATGCGCGGTCAGCCCGAGCGCGGAACCGATCACCAGTGGCGGGGTGATGATGCCGACGAAACTCGCGAGCACGTGTTGCAGCGCGGCGAGAATGGCGGCGAGTGGTTTGGGGCGGTCGTTGAGGCCGTAGATCAGTTCACTGGATGAATCGGAATCTGGCTGCATGGCTTTGGCTTCTTGAAGGAGAGTTACCCCTTCTCTGCAAAAACCTGTCCACTTGCTCAGGTTATTCCTCGATTCTGTCGATGAGGCCCAGCCGCGCTGGGCTCTGCGCGCTTATCTATCGCGTCGCGGCCAGACTCTCGAGGAAACTTTCCAGCACCAAATTAGGGCGCCGCCCCTTGCGCGTGACCGATGCCAGACTCAAATCGTAAAAACGCGTGCCGGCCTTGAGCGCACGCAAGCGCCCCTGCTGTACCCAAAGATTGGCGTAGTGATCCGGCAGGTAACCGATGTAGCGCCCGGTCAGAATCAGAAACGCCATGCCCTCACGGTCAGAGGCACTGGCGGTGCAGTTGAGCGCCTGATAATGCGCCTGAATCTCCGCCGGCAAACGAAAGGTCGGCGCAATCGCGTCCTGACTGTCGAGGCGTTGATCATCGAGTTGCTTGTCGTCGACATAAAACAGCGGATGACCCACCGCGCAATACAGCAGCGAACGCTCGCTGTACAACGGCTGATATTCCAGTCCCGACAATGCGCTTGCCTGCGGCACCACGCCAACGTGCAGACGCCCGTCGAGCACGCCTTGCTCGACTTCATTCGGCGCAATCATGCGGATCTGGATCTGCACATCCGGCCCGCGTTCTTTTAACTGCGCGAGGGCGTGGGTGATGCGCATGTGCGGCAGGGTGACGAGGTTGTCGGTGAGGCCGATGATCAGCTCGCCGCGCAGGTGTTGGTGCAGGCCGTTGACCTCAGTGCGGAAACTCTCCAGTGCACTTAACAGCTGTAGTGCCGACTGATACACCTCACGACCTTCCTCGGTCAGGGAAAATCCGGCCCGGCCACGCTGACACAAGCGCAAGCCGAGGCGCTGCTCCAGATCGCTCATCTGCTGGCTGATCGCCGAGCGCCCGATGCCGAGCACGGTTTCCGCTGCGGAGAAGCCGCCACACTCCACGACACTGCGAAAAATCCGCAGCAGGCGAATATCAAAATCACTGACCTGGGCCAGCGGATCGGCGCGGCGGCTGCTCATTTTTTGTTCTCTTTGTTTAGCAATGATCTAACTGAAGGTTAGAAGAGTTGGATTTCACCGACTTTATCGCCGTGGCAATTTAGCTGCAACAACGCTTTCCATCTCCCTGACGCTTATGCCCTGCGAGGTTTTGCCCGATGAACATGCCTGAAAACGCGCCGTCGCCACTGGCCAGCCAACTGAAGCTGGACGCGCACTGGATGCCGTACACCGCCAACCGCAACTTTCAACGCGACCCGCGTCTGATCGTCGGCGCTGAAGGCAGCTGGCTGTTCGATGACAAGGGCCGCAAGATCTACGACTCGCTGTCCGGTCTGTGGACCTGCGGCGCCGGGCACACCCGCAAGGAAATTCAGGAAGCCGTTTCGAAACAGCTGGGCACCCTCGATTACTCGCCGGGCTTCCAGTACGGCCATCCGTTGTCGTTCCAGCTGGCAGAGAAAATTACCGAACTGACCCCGGGCAATCTGAACCATGTGTTCTTCACCGACTCCGGTTCCGAATGCGCCGATACTGCGGTGAAAATGGTCCGTGCCTACTGGCGCCTGAAAGGTCAGGCGACCAAGACCAAGATGATCGGCCGCGCCCGTGGTTACCACGGTGTGAACATCGCCGGCACCAGCCTCGGCGGCGTCAACGGCAACCGCAAGCTGTTCGGTCAGGCGATGATGGATGTCGATCACCTGCCGCACACACTGCTGGCGAGCAACGCGTTTTCCCGTGGCATGCCGGAGCAGGGCGGTATTGCTTTGGCCGATGAGCTGCTCAAGTTGATCGAACTGCACGACGCTTCCAACATCGCTGCGGTGTTCGTTGAACCGATGGCCGGCTCTGCCGGAGTACTGGTTCCGCCGCAGGGTTACCTCAAGCGTCTGCGCGAGATCTGCGATCAGCACAACATCCTGCTGGTGTTTGACGAAGTGATCACCGGCTTCGGTCGCACCGGTTCGATGTTCGGCGCCGAGAGCTTCGGCGTGACCCCGGACCTGATGTGCATCGCCAAACAAGTCACCAACGGCGCGATTCCGATGGGCGCGGTGATTGCCAGCTCCGAGATCTACCAGACCTTCATGAACCAGCCGACGCCGGAATACGCCGTGGAATTCCCCCACGGCTACACCTATTCGGCGCACCCAGTGGCCTGCGCCGCCGGTCTTGCAGCACTCGATTTGCTGCAAAAGGAAAACCTGGTGCAGAGCGTCGCCGAAGTCGCGCCGCATTTCGAGAACGCGCTGCACGGTCTGAAAGGCTCGAAGAACGTGATCGACATCCGTAACTACGGCCTGGCCGGCGCGATCCAGATTGCCGGGCGTGACGGTGATGCCATCGTGCGTCCTTTCGAAGCGGGCATGGCCTTGTGGAAAGCCGGGTTCTACGTGCGCTTCGGCGGCGACACCCTGCAGTTCGGCCCAACCTTCAACAGCAAGCCGCAAGACCTCGATCGTCTGTTCGACGCGGTCGGCGAAGTGCTGAACAAGCTCGACTGATTTTTCCTTCTATATATGTACAAAAGTGCGGGCGCCTCTCACGGCGCCTGCGGACCAGAATTCAGGAGTGTTCGATGAGCGTTATCCCGCATTTGATCAATGGCGAACTGGTAACCGAAACCGGTCGCGCGGTAGATGTGTTCAACCCGTCTACCGGCCAGGCGATCCATAAACTGCCATTGGCAAGCCAGGCCACCATTCAGAAAGCCATCGATGCCGCCAAGGCCGCGTTCCCGGCCTGGCGCAACACGCCACCAGCCAAACGCGCCCAGGTGATGTTCCGTTTCAAGCAACTGCTTGAGCAGAACGAGGCGCGCATCTCGCAATTGATCAGCGAAGAGCACGGCAAGACCCTGGAAGACGCTGCCGGTGAATTGAAGCGCGGTATCGAGAACGTTGAGTTCGCCTGCGCCGCCCCGGAAATCCTCAAGGGCGAGTACAGCCGCAACGTCGGCCCGAACATCGATGCCTGGTCGGACTTTCAGCCGTTGGGCATCGTTGCCGGTATCACCCCGTTCAACTTCCCGGCCATGGTGCCGCTGTGGATGTACCCGCTGGCGATCGTCTGCGGCAACTGCTTCATCCTCAAGCCATCCGAGCGCGATCCAAGCTCGACGCTGCTGATCGCTCAGTTGCTGCTGGAAGCGGGCTTGCCGAAAGGCGTGATGAGTGTGGTTCATGGTGACAAGACGGCGGTGGACGCGTTGATCGAAGCGCCGGAAGTCAAAGCGCTGAGCTTCGTCGGTTCGACGCCGATTGCCGAATACATCTACGCCGAAGGCACCAAGCGCGGCAAACGCGTTCAGGCACTGGGCGGCGCGAAGAACCACGCGGTACTGATGCCGGATGCCGATCTGGACAATGCGGTGAGTGCACTGATGGGCGCGGCCTACGGTTCCTGCGGCGAACGCTGCATGGCCATCTCGGTGGCCGTGTGTGTTGGCGATCAGGTCGCGGACGCGCTGGTGGCGAAACTGGTTCCACAGATCAAAGCGCTGAAAATCGGTGCGGGTACCTCGTGCGGTCTGGACATGGGGCCGTTGGTTACCGGTCAGGCGCGTGACAAGGTCAGTGGTTATGTGGATGACGGTGTGGCGGCGGGCGCGACCCTGGTGGTCGATGGCCGCGGTCTGAGCGTCGCCGGGCATGAAGACGGCTTCTTCCTCGGTGGCTGCCTGTTCGACAACGTCACTCCAGAGATGCGCATCTATAAAGAAGAGATCTTCGGGCCGGTGCTGTGCGTGGTGCGGGTGAACAGCCTGGAAGAGGCGATGCAACTGATCAATGATCACGAATACGGCAACGGCACCTGCATCTTCACCCGTGACGGCGAAGCGGCGCGGCTGTTCTGTGACGAGATCGAAGTCGGCATGGTCGGCGTCAACGTGCCGCTGCCGGTGCCGGTGGCTTATCACAGCTTTGGCGGCTGGAAGCGTTCGCTGTTTGGCGACCTGCATGCGTATGGTCCGGACGGCGTGCGCTTCTATACTCGTCGCAAGGCAATCACCCAGCGCTGGCCGCAGCGTGCAAGCCATGAAGCTTCGCAGTTCGCATTCCCTAGCTTATAAGTAGCTGGATGTGCAGAAGGCCGACCTTTCAGGTCGGCCTTCGCGTTTTCGGGGCTTTTTTACCGATATGACAGAAATATGAAAATAGGTGTTGACGGCAGATTCCAGAGGTCTATAATTCGCCCCACTTCCGGCGCAGTCGAAACGGAAAACTCCTTGAGATTCAAAGAGTTACGCAGTTTTCGACGGCAGCCTGCTTCAGATCATCGAAGCCTGGGAAGGAGTTGAAGGAGCAGTGATGTGTAGCTCTTTTAACGGTTCGATCTTCTCGGTCGAAAGCGGAGAAAAAGAGGTGTTGACAGCAGCGATTAACGCTGTAGAATTCGCCTCCCGCTAACGAGAGATCGGAAGCGCAAGTGGTTGAAGTTGTTGAAGAATTCTTCGAAAACTTCTGAAAATAATCACTTGACAGCAAATGAGGCTGCTGTAGAATGCGCGCCTCGGTTGAGACGAAAGATCTTAACCAACCGCTCTTTAACAACTGAATCAAGCAATTCGTGTGGGTGCTTGTGCAGTCAGACTGATAGTCAACAAGATTATCAGCATCACAAGTTACTCCGCGAGAAATCAAAGATGTAACCAACGATTGCTGAGCCAAGTTTAGGGTTTCTTAAAAACCCAAAGATGTTTGAACTGAAGAGTTTGATCATGGCTCAGATTGAACGCTGGCGGCAGGCCTAACACATGCAAGTCGAGCGGATGAAGGGAGCTTGCTCCTGGATTCAGCGGCGGACGGGTGAGTAATGCCTAGGAATCTGCCTGGTAGTGGGGGACAACGTTTCGAAAGGAACGCTAATACCGCATACGTCCTACGGGAGAAAGCAGGGGACCTTCGGGCCTTGCGCTATCAGATGAGCCTAGGTCGGATTAGCTAGTTGGTGAGGTAATGGCTCACCAAGGCGACGATCCGTAACTGGTCTGAGAGGATGATCAGTCACACTGGAACTGAGACACGGTCCAGACTCCTACGGGAGGCAGCAGTGGGGAATATTGGACAATGGGCGAAAGCCTGATCCAGCCATGCCGCGTGTGTGAAGAAGGTCTTCGGATTGTAAAGCACTTTAAGTTGGGAGGAAGGGTTGTAGATTAATACTCTGCAATTTTGACGTTACCGACAGAATAAGCACCGGCTAACTCTGTGCCAGCAGCCGCGGTAATACAGAGGGTGCAAGCGTTAATCGGAATTACTGGGCGTAAAGCGCGCGTAGGTGGTTTGTTAAGTTGGATGTGAAATCCCCGGGCTCAACCTGGGAACTGCATCCAAAACTGGCAAGCTAGAGTATGGTAGAGGGTGGTGGAATTTCCTGTGTAGCGGTGAAATGCGTAGATATAGGAAGGAACACCAGTGGCGAAGGCGACCACCTGGACTGATACTGACACTGAGGTGCGAAAGCGTGGGGAGCAAACAGGATTAGATACCCTGGTAGTCCACGCCGTAAACGATGTCAACTAGCCGTTGGGAGCCTTGAGCTCTTAGTGGCGCAGCTAACGCATTAAGTTGACCGCCTGGGGAGTACGGCCGCAAGGTTAAAACTCAAATGAATTGACGGGGGCCCGCACAAGCGGTGGAGCATGTGGTTTAATTCGAAGCAACGCGAAGAACCTTACCAGGCCTTGACATCCAATGAACTTTCCAGAGATGGATTGGTGCCTTCGGGAACATTGAGACAGGTGCTGCATGGCTGTCGTCAGCTCGTGTCGTGAGATGTTGGGTTAAGTCCCGTAACGAGCGCAACCCTTGTCCTTAGTTACCAGCACGTAATGGTGGGCACTCTAAGGAGACTGCCGGTGACAAACCGGAGGAAGGTGGGGATGACGTCAAGTCATCATGGCCCTTACGGCCTGGGCTACACACGTGCTACAATGGTCGGTACAAAGGGTTGCCAAGCCGCGAGGTGGAGCTAATCCCATAAAACCGATCGTAGTCCGGATCGCAGTCTGCAACTCGACTGCGTGAAGTCGGAATCGCTAGTAATCGCGAATCAGAATGTCGCGGTGAATACGTTCCCGGGCCTTGTACACACCGCCCGTCACACCATGGGAGTGGGTTGCACCAGAAGTAGCTAGTCTAACCTTCGGGAGGACGGTTACCACGGTGTGATTCATGACTGGGGTGAAGTCGTAACAAGGTAGCCGTAGGGGAACCTGCGGCTGGATCACCTCCTTAATCGACGACATCAGCTGCTGCATGAGCTCCCACACGAATTGCTTGATTCATTGAAGAAGACGATAGAAGCAGCTTTAAGCTCCAAGCTGATAGCTCTGAGCTAACAGTTACAAGCTCGAAATTGGGTCTGTAGCTCAGTTGGTTAGAGCGCACCCCTGATAAGGGTGAGGTCGGCAGTTCGAATCTGCCCAGACCCACCAATTTTGTTATGGGGCCATAGCTCAGCTGGGAGAGCGCCTGCCTTGCACGCAGGAGGTCAGCGGTTCGATCCCGCTTGGCTCCACCATAAACTGCTTCGAAGTTTGAGAGTTTAGAAATGAATATTCGCACTGAATATTGATTTCTAGTCTTTTGATTAGATCGTTCTTTAAAAATTTGGGTATGTGATAGAAAGATAGACTGAACGTTACTTTCACTGGTAACGGATCAGGCTAAGGTAAAATTTGTGAGTTCTCTTAGTTGAGAAATTCGAATTTTCGGCGAATGTCGTCTTCACAGTATAACCAGATTGCTTGGGGTTATATGGTCAAGTGAAGAAGCGCATACGGTGGATGCCTTGGCAGTCAGAGGCGATGAAAGACGTGGTAGCCTGCGAAAAGCTTCGGGGAGTCGGCAAACAGACTTTGATCCGGAGATGTCTGAATGGGGGAACCCAGCCATCATAAGATGGTTATCTTGTACTGAATACATAGGTGCAAGAGGCGAACCAGGGGAACTGAAACATCTAAGTACCCTGAGGAAAAGAAATCAACCGAGATTCCCTTAGTAGTGGCGAGCGAACGGGGACTAGCCCTTAAGTGGCTTTGAGATTAGCGGAACGCTCTGGAAAGTGCGGCCATAGTGGGTGATAGCCCTGTACGCGAAAATCTCTTAGTCATGAAATCGAGTAGGACGGAGCACGAGAAACTTTGTCTGAATATGGGGGGACCATCCTCCAAGGCTAAATACTACTGACTGACCGATAGTGAACTAGTACCGTGAGGGAAAGGCGAAAAGAACCCCGGAGAGGGGAGTGAAATAGATCCTGAAACCGTATGCGTACAAGCAGTGGGAGCAGACTTTGTTCTGTGACTGCGTACCTTTTGTATAATGGGTCAGCGACTTATTTTCAGTGGCGAGCTTAACCGAATAGGGGAGGCGTAGCGAAAGCGAGTCTTAATAGGGCGTCTAGTCGCTGGGAATAGACCCGAAACCGGGCGATCTATCCATGGGCAGGTTGAAGGTTAGGTAACACTGACTGGAGGACCGAACCGACTACCGTTGAAAAGTTAGCGGATGACCTGTGGATCGGAGTGAAAGGCTAATCAAGCTCGGAGATAGCTGGTTCTCCTCGAAAGCTATTTAGGTAGCGCCTCATGTATCACTGTAGGGGGTAGAGCACTGTTTCGGCTAGGGGGTCATCCCGACTTACCAAACCGATGCAAACTCCGAATACCTACAAGTGCCGAGCATGGGAGACACACGGCGGGTGCTAACGTCCGTCGTGAAAAGGGAAACAACCCAGACCGTCAGCTAAGGTCCCAAAGTTATGGTTAAGTGGGAAACGATGTGGGAAGGCTTAGACAGCTAGGAGGTTGGCTTAGAAGCAGCCACCCTTTAAAGAAAGCGTAATAGCTCACTAGTCGAGTCGGCCTGCGCGGAAGATGTAACGGGGCTCAAACCATACACCGAAGCTACGGGTATCATCTTCGGATGATGCGGTAGAGGAGCGTTCTGTAAGCCTGTGAAGGTGAGTTGAGAAGCTTGCTGGAGGTATCAGAAGTGCGAATGCTGACATGAGTAACGACAATGGGTGTGAAAAACACCCACGCCGAAAGACCAAGGTTTCCTGCGCAACGTTAATCGACGCAGGGTTAGTCGGTCCCTAAGGCGAGGCTGAAAAGCGTAGTCGATGGAAAACAGGTTAATATTCCTGTACTTCTGGTTATTGCGATGGAGGGACGGAGAAGGCTAGGCCAGCTTGGCGTTGGTTGTCCAAGTTTAAGGTGGTAGGCTGAGATCTTAGGTAAATCCGGGATCTTAAGGCCGAGAGCTGATGACGAGTTACCCTTTGGGTGACGAAGTGGTTGATGCCATGCTTCCAAGAAAAGCTTCTAAGCTTCAGGTAACCAGGAACCGTACCCCAAACCGACACAGGTGGTTGGGTAGAGAATACCAAGGCGCTTGAGAGAACTCGGGTGAAGGAACTAGGCAAAATGGCACCGTAACTTCGGGAGAAGGTGCGCCGGTGAGGGTGAAGGACTTGCTCCGTAAGCTCATGCCGGTCGAAGATACCAGGCCGCTGCGACTGTTTATTAAAAACACAGCACTCTGCAAACACGAAAGTGGACGTATAGGGTGTGACGCCTGCCCGGTGCCGGAAGGTTAATTGATGGGGTTAGCTAACGCGAAGCTCTTGATCGAAGCCCCGGTAAACGGCGGCCGTAACTATAACGGTCCTAAGGTAGCGAAATTCCTTGTCGGGTAAGTTCCGACCTGCACGAATGGCGTAACGATGGCGGCGCTGTCTCCACCCGAGACTCAGTGAAATTGAAATCGCTGTGAAGATGCAGTGTATCCGCGGCTAGACGGAAAGACCCCGTGAACCTTTACTATAGCTTTGCACTGGACTTTGAATTTGCTTGTGTAGGATAGGTGGGAGGCTTTGAAGCGTGGACGCCAGTTCGCGTGGAGCCATCCTTGAAATACCACCCTGGCAACTTTGAGGTTCTAACTCAGGTCCGTTATCCGGATCGAGGACAGTGTATGGTGGGTAGTTTGACTGGGGCGGTCTCCTCCTAAAGAGTAACGGAGGAGTACGAAGGTGCGCTCAGACCGGTCGGAAATCGGTCGTAGAGTATAAAGGCAAAAGCGCGCTTGACTGCGAGACAGACACGTCGAGCAGGTACGAAAGTAGGTCTTAGTGATCCGGTGGTTCTGTATGGAAGGGCCATCGCTCAACGGATAAAAGGTACTCCGGGGATAACAGGCTGATACCGCCCAAGAGTTCATATCGACGGCGGTGTTTGGCACCTCGATGTCGGCTCATCACATCCTGGGGCTGAAGCCGGTCCCAAGGGTATGGCTGTTCGCCATTTAAAGTGGTACGCGAGCTGGGTTTAGAACGTCGTGAGACAGTTCGGTCCCTATCTGCCGTGGACGTTTGAGATTTGAGAGGGGCTGCTCCTAGTACGAGAGGACCGGAGTGGACGAACCTCTGGTGTTCCGGTTGTCACGCCAGTGGCATTGCCGGGTAGCTATGTTCGGGAAAGATAACCGCTGAAAGCATCTAAGCGGGAAACTTGCCTCAAGATGAGATCTCACTGGAACCTTGAGTTCCCTGAAGGGCCGTCGAAGACTACGACGTTGATAGGTTGGGTGTGTAAGCGCTGTGAGGCGTTGAGCTAACCAATACTAATTGCCCGTGAGGCTTGACCATATAACACCCAAGCAATTTGCTGACCTGAAAAGGCACCAGATTGCGGTGTGTGAAGACGAAACGAACCGAAAGTTCGAAACGCACAAACACCGAAAGCTGTCACATACCCAATTTGCTGAAGCGAGGCCATCTGGTCACGAGTCAGTACCCGAATTTCTTGACGACCATAGAGCGTTGGAACCACCTGATCCCATCCCGAACTCAGCAGTGAAACGATGCATCGCCGATGGTAGTGTGGGGTTTCCCCATGTGAGAGTAGGTCATCGTCAAGATTAAATTCCGAAACCCCAATTGCGAAAGCAGTTGGGGTTTTGTTTTGCCTGCGAGAAAGTTCTTACAGCCTTCGCAGACCTCGTCCGGCTGTCACAGCCGGCCGACAATGCTAAGGTTCTGCCTCGGCTTTAGCGATTTTCCAAGGAATCCATATGTCGGACGCCCAGTCCCTCAACGCTGCATTCATGGTGGTTCAGAGCAACAGTCTCGATGAGCTGCGCAGCCTTGTGGTCAGCATCATGCGGCGTTACCCACTGGCACCCTTGGAAAACGAAATCGCTTTGGTGCAAAGCAACGGCATCGCCCAATGGCTCAAACTGGCATTGGCCGAAGATCCTGAAGACGATGACCTTGGCGGTTGCGGGATCGCTGCGGCGATTGACGTTCAACTACCCGGCAGTTTCATGTGGCAGCTGTATCGCCTGGTATTGGGACGAGAAGAGATTCCGCCTAAATCCCTGCTCGATAAGGCTCCGCTGACCTGGCGCCTGATGCGCCTCTTGCCACAGGTAATCGATCGCCCCCATTTCGAGCCGCTGCAACGCTTCCTTACCCACGACAGCGATCTGCGTAAGCGCTATCAATTGTCAGAGCGTCTGGCCGACCTGTTTGACCAATATCAGGTCTACCGGGCCGACTGGCTGGAAGATTGGGCGGAAGGCCGCCACCAACTGCGCAATGTGCGAGGTGAAATCAAACCTCTGCCACCGACCAGTTGCTGGCAGGCCGAGTTGTGGCGAGCGCTGCTGGATGATGTCGGCGAACAAGGCATGGCGCAGAGCCGTGCCGGCGTCCATCAACGTTTCATGGAGCTCATCAACACCCTTGATGAGGCTCCGGCTTCACTGCCGCCGCGCGTTATCGTCTTTGGTATTTCTTCATTGCCCGCACAAGTTCTTGAAGCGCTCGCCGGTCTGGCGCGCTTCAGTCAGGTTCTGCTTTGCGTACACAACCCCTGTCGCCATCACTGGGCCGATATCGTTGCCGACAAGGATCTGCTGCGGCATCAATACAAGCGGCAACAACGCAAAAGCGGGATGCCAGTGGTACTTGACGCCGAGACCCTGCATCAGCACGCACATCCGTTGCTGGCCGCTTGGGGCAAGCAAGGTCGCGACTATATCAACCTGCTCGACAGCTACGACGACCCCAACAGCTACCGCGCAGCCTTTCGTGACGGCCGCATCGACCTGTTCAGCGAAGCCCAGCCCCACAACATGCTTAACCAGCTGCAGGACGACATCCTCGAATTGCGCCCCCTCAACGAGACTCGTGAGCTCTGGCCCGCTGTCGACCTGACGCAGGACCAATCGATCCGGTTTCACATCGCCCACAGTGCCCAGCGCGAAGTCGAAATCCTGCACGATCAACTCCTGGCGCGTTTCAGCGCTGACCCGGCTCTACGCCCACGGGACGTGATCGTGATGGTCCCGGATATCGACAGCTATGCCCCGCATATCCGCGCGGTTTTCGGTCAGCTCGATCGATTTGACCCGCGCTTCATTCCTTTCACTTTGGCGGACCAGGGCCAGCGTGGACGTGATCCGTTGCTAATTGCGGTCGAACATTTGCTCAAATTGCCGGACAGTCGTTTCCCGGTCAGTGAGATCCTCGACCTGCTCGATGTCCCGGCTCTGCGTGCTCGCTTTGGCGTAGAGGAGCGCGACCTGCCAACTTTGCATCGCTGGATCGAAGGCGCCGGCGTGCGTTGGGGCATGAGTGCCGAGCAACGGGCCGGTCTCGGTTTGCCGGAGGAACTGGAGCAGAACAGCTGGCATTTCGGCCTGCGCCGAATGCTGCTGGGCTACGCCGTCGGCAGTGCCGACGCATGTGCAGGTATCGAGCCTTACGACGAAATTGGTGGGCTTGATGCTGCCCTGATCGGTCCACTGGTGGCTCTGCTGGATGCCCTGGAAATCGCTCATCGGCAACTCACGCAACCGGCTCAACCGAAAGAGTGGGGGCTGCGTTTGCAGGCGCTGATGCAGGTGTTCTTTCAGGCGAGCAACGAGCACGACGACTACCTGCTGACCCAGTTGGAGGAGCTTCGCGAAACCTGGCTCGAGACCTGCGAGGCGGTCGGGCTGACTGACGAACTGCCGCTGACTGTCGTGCGCGAAGCCTGGCTCGCCGGGCTGGATCAGGGCCGTTTATCGCAACGATTCCTCGCCGGTGCGGTGAATTTCTGCACTTTGATGCCGATGCGCGCGATTCCTTTCAAACTGGTCTGTCTGCTGGGCATGAATGACGGCGACTATCCGCGTGCCCAACCGCCTCTGGATTTCGACCTGATGGGCAGCGATTACCGACCTGGCGACCGCTCACGGCGTGAAGATGACCGCTACCTGCTACTCGAAGCGCTGTTGTCCGCACGCTCTCAGCTCTATATCAGTTGGGTCGGTCGCAGCATCCGTGACAACAGCGAACGACCTGCCTCGGTGCTCATCGGCCAGTTGCGCGATCACCTCGCCAGCGGCTGGCGTTCAATCGACCCAAGCCAGGATCTGTTAGACGCGCTGACCGAAGAACATCCCCTGCAACCTTTCAGCGCCCGCTATTTCCACGAAGGCGAGCAACTGTTCAGCTACGCCAGCGAGTGGCAGGTATTACATCAAGAGAAAGCGCAACAAAGCGAAGCACTGTTACTCGCGCCATATGTTCAAGAGGAACCGTTGACGCTGGCATTGCTGCAGGATTTTTTGCGGAACCCGGTTCGGCATTTTTTCACTCAACGCCTAAAGGTGTATTTCGAGGCCGCGCAAGCACCGCTGGCCGATGAAGAACCTTTTGTGCTGGACGCGCTGCAGCGCTACACGCTCAGCGACAGCTTGCTGGAAGCCGCACTCAGCCAGCCGGACAATATCGATCAGGCGCTGCAAGCCCGGGCGCTGCGCCTGCAAAACAGTGGTCTGCTGCCTATGGCCGGTTTTGGCGAATGCCTACAGCATGAACTGATCGAACCGCTACCGGATCTTCTGCAGCGTTATCAACAGTTGCTGACGTTATGGCCGACGCCGTTGACCAGTGCGATCCCGGTCAGTCTCGACCTGCAGGGTTCGCGGCTGGAGGGCTGGCTCGCAAACCTGCATCAACGCGCCGATGGCGGACTACTGTCAGTCACCACTATTCCCAACAGCATCGGCTCGATCAAAACGCGCAAGTGGCACCGGCTGACCAAACCGTGGGTCACCCATCTGGTCGCCTGCGCCAGCGAGCATGCGCTGACCACGGCATTGGTCGCCAGTGATGACACGTTGTTGCTGGAGCCAATGGAGCGAGACCGAGCGTTGCGTTTGCTCGGTGACCTGCTTCTTGCGTGGCAATCAGGCATGCGCCAACCCTTGCCGATTGCGATAAAAACCGCGTTCGCCTGGTTGTCTCAAACTGACCCGGTCAAAGCCGAAGCCGCTGCGCGAAAAGCCTATGACGGTGACGGCCAGACCAGCAACGGCGAGCGGCGTGAAAGCCCGGCACTGCTCCGGCAATATCCCGACTTCGATGCATTGTTGGCAGACGAAACCTTCACCGGCTGGTGCGACGCGTTGTACCGCCCATTATTCGAAGCGCCGTGGCGTTCCTTGTCCAGCGAAGGTGCGCGCGCATGAGTACCAAAACACCGTTGGCTCTGGCCTTCCCGTTGCGCGGCAGCCAGTTGATCGAAGCAAGCGCCGGCACCGGTAAAACCTTTACGATCTCGGCACTTTATCTGCGGCTGATTCTCGGTCATGGCGGCGAGAGAAGCGGTTTCGCACGCGAACTGCTGCCGCCGCAGATCCTCGTAGTGACGTTTACCGACGCTGCTACCAAAGAACTGCGTGAACGCATTCGGACACGCTTGGCTGAGGCCGCGCGATTCTTCCGCGATGAAATTACTGCCCCCGACGGACTGATCGCCGAGCTGCGCGAACAGTTCGATCCGCAGCAATGGCCGGGCTGTGCCAACCGCCTCGATATCGCCGCGCAGTGGATGGACGAAGCCGCTGTCTCGACCATTCACAGCTGGTGTCAGCGCATGCTGCGCGAGCATGCGTTCGACAGCGGCAGCCTGTTCACGCAGTCGCTGGAAACCGATCACAGCGATTTGCTCGGCGAGGTGCTGCGCGATTACTGGCGACTGTTCTGTTACCCGATGCAGGGCGATGCGCTGAACTGGGTGCGCAGCAATTGGGGTGGCCCCGCAGCGTTGTTGCCTCGGGTACGCGGCTTGTTCGCCAGCGAGCGTGACACCGATGAGGGCAAGGTGCCTGCGGAGCTGATCGCCGAATGTTTGCTGGAGCGGCGAGCGGCGTTGGTCGAACTGAAAGCGCCTTGGCGTGATTGGGCAGACGAACTGCTCGCGCTCTGCCATGAAGGCGTCGCCAGCAAAACCGTCGATGGCCGCAAGATGCAGGCGCGTTATTTCGAGCCCTGGTTCGAGAAACTCAAGACCTGGGCCGCAGACGAGGCGCTTGAGCAACTGGACATTGGCACCGGCTTCATCCGTCTGACACCCGAAGGCATGGCCGAAGCCTGGAAAGGCCAGGCCCCGAGTCATCCGGGGCTGGACGCCATGTCCGCACTGAAGTCGAGCCTCGACGCATTGCCGACCCCCGATGCCGCTGTTCTGCAACACGCTGCCAAGTGGGTCGGCGCGCGTTTTGAGGAAGAGAAGCGCCGTCGTGCAGAAATGGGGTTCGACGACATGTTGCTGCGTCTGGATGCCGCGCTGCAATCGGAGGGCGGTGAGCGTCTGGCAACGCTGATCCGCGAGCAGTTTCCGGTAGCGCTGATCGACGAATTTCAAGACACCGATCCGGTGCAATACCGCATCTTCGAAAGCATCTACCGCATCGAAGACAATCACCCTGACACCGGCCTGTTCCTGATCGGCGATCCCAAACAGGCGATCTACGCTTTCCGTGGTGCCGACATCTACACCTATCTGCGCGCACGTCAGGCCACCACAGGCCGCTTGCATACGCTCGGCACCAACTTCCGCTCCAGCCACGGCATGGTCACAGCGGTCAATCACGTATTCGAACGCGCCGAGTCCCGAGAGCAAGGACGCGGCGCGTTTTTGTTTCGCGAGAAAACCGGCGAAAACCCGGTGCCGTTCCTCCCGGTCGAGTCTCAGGGGCGCAAGGAAACGCTGCGGATTGCCGGGCAAGACGTCGCGGCACTGAATGTCTGGCTGTTGTCTGGCGATCAGCCGCTGTCCGGCGCGGTCTATCGCCAGCAAATGGCCGCCGCCTGCGCCAGTGAAATCACCGCACTGCTCAATGGCGGGCAAAACGGTAGCGCTGGTTTTGTTCAGGCAGATGACTTCAGAGGTCTGCGTCCTTCTGACATCGCGATCCTCGTCCGCGACGGTAAAGAGGCCCAGGCCGTACGCGCCGAACTCGCCGCCAGAGGGGTGCGCAGCGTTTATCTCTCGGACAAGGATTCCGTATTCGCCGCGCAAGAGGCGCACGACCTTCTGGCGTGGCTGAAGGCTTGCGCCGAACCCGATGTCGAACGCTCGCTCAAGGCTGCGCTGGCCTGCACCACCTTGAACCTGCCGCTGATCGAGCTGGAGCGCCTGAACCAGGATGAAATGGTCTGGGAAGCCCGGGTCATGCAGTTCCGCGGCTATCGCGAGCTCTGGCGCAAACAGGGCGTGTTACCGATGTTGCGCCGCCTGCTTCACGATTTCCATTTGCCGCAGACCCTGATGCAGCGCAGTGACGGCGAGCGCGTGCTGACCAACCTTTTGCACCTCTCGGAACTGATGCAGCAAGCCGCTGCTGAACTGGACGGCGAGCAAGCGCTGATCCGCCATCTGGCCGAGCTGCTGGCACTGTCCGGTCAGGCCGGTGAAGAGCAGATTCTGCGTCTGGAAAGCGACGAGCAACTGGTCAAAGTGGTGACCATTCACAAATCCAAGGGGCTGGAATATCCGCTGGTGTTCCTGCCATTCATTTGCTCGGCGAAACCGGTGGATGGCAGCCGTTTGCCGCTGCATTACCACGACGCTGCGGGCAAGGCGCAGATCAGCCTCAAACCGACTCCCGAGTTGATCGCCCTGGCTGACGATGAGCGTCTGGCCGAAGATCTGCGTCTTCTGTATGTCGCATTAACGCGCGCGCAGCATGCCTGCTGGCTGGGCGTCACCGATCTCAAGCGCGGCAATAACAACAGCTCGGTGTTGCACCTGTCTGCGCTGGGTTACTTACTCGGTGGCGGTGCCGCTTTGGGCGAGTCCAGCGAATTGAATCGCTGGCTGCGCGATCTGCAGCAAGACTGCGCGGCGATTGGCATCGGCGAAATGCCTCAGCCCACTGATGAGCATTACCAGCCGCCGCGCAATGAAGCAGTGCTGCGAGCCACACTACGGCCTAAACGCAAAGCCAGTGAAAACTGGTGGATCGCGTCGTACAGCGCCCTGCGCATCAGCGACATAATGAGCATCGGCAGCGACGAAGCACCGGACAGTCCGCAGGCGCAAAAGCTCTTCGACGACGAGCGCCTCGACCCCGACGCACCCCGCGAAATCATCAGCGGTGGCGCCGATATCCACCGTTTTCCTCGCGGACCGAATCCCGGCACGTTTTTGCATGGCTTGCTCGAATGGGCGGGCGCTGAAGGTTTTTCGGTTACCCGCGAAGCACTGGAAAATGCAATTGCCCGGCGTTGCAACCTGCGCGGCTGGCAAGGCTGGATTACCACGCTGACTGACTGGCTGCAACAATTGCTCAAGTCGCCGTTGCCGATCGCTGGCGGGCAACCGCCGGTGGTTCTTGAGCAACTGAAGCAATACCGCGTCGAGATGGAGTTCTGGTTCGCCAGCCACAAAGTCGACGTGCTCAAGCTCGATGAACAGGTGCGCCAGCACACCCACAATGGCGTCGCCCGGGTGGCGGCGGAGCCGGTACAACTCAACGGCATGTTCAAGGGCTTTATCGACCTGACCTTCGAGCACGCTGGCCGTTATTACGTCGCCGATTACAAATCCAACTGGCTCGGCGTGGATGATCAGGCCTACACCGTGCAGGCAATGGAGCAGTCGATCCTCGACAACCGTTATGACCTGCAATACGTGCTGTATCTGCTGGCATTGCATCGCCAGTTGAAGGCGCGGCTGGCGGATTACGATTACGACCGCCATGTCGGTGGGGCGCTTTATCTGTTCCTGCGCGGTACGCGTGCGGAGAGTCGCGGTGTGTACTTCGTGCGGCCACCACGGGAATTGATCGAACGCCTCGACCGGATGTTCCAGGGCAAACCCGAACCCAAGTCCGAACCCGCCTGGGAACAGGGAGTCCTGCTATGAGCCGCACATTCGCCGATCTGCTGCCGACACCACTGGAAGCGGACAGCCTGTCGAAACTCTCGCCGCTGACCCGCGCCGATGATTTGCTGTTGTTGCTGAGCCGTTGGGTTGAGCGCGGCTGGCTGCGCGCGTTGGACCGCGCCTTTGTCGCTTTCCTGCATGAACTCGAGCCCGAGACCGACCCGTTGGTGCTGCTGGCTGCGGCGTTGACCAGTCACCAGCTCGGCCATGGTCATGTGTGTCTGGACCTGTTTGAAACACTCAATGCACCGGATTTTGCCCTGTCATTGCCGCCCGAAGGCGATGTGCAGGGCGGTGTGTTGTTGCTGCCTTCGCAATTGCTCGAAACGCTCGATGGAGCCCATTGGTGCAAAGTGCTGGCGAGCAGCTCGCTGGTCGCGCTGGCCGCCGATGCCAGTGAACCAGCGCAGACACGTCCGTTGGTGCTGTCCTCGAAACGCCTGTACTTGCGCCGCTACTGGACCTACGAACGCCGCATCGATGCAGCGTTGCGCCAACGCTTGATGCAATCGGAGCCGACGCCAGATGATCTGCCGCAGCGCCTCAATGAATTGTTCGGCGGCGCGAAATCTGCAGCTGTCATCGACTGGCAGAAACTCGCCTGCGCCATCGCCACGCGCAGCGCCTTCAGCATCATCACCGGCGGCCCGGGTACCGGTAAAACCACCACGGTGGTGCGCTTGCTCGCGTTGCTGCAGGCACCGGCTGTCGAGGCTGGCCATCCGCTGCGCATTCGTCTGGCGGCACCGACCGGCAAGGCCGCCGCGCGCTTGACCGAGTCGATCAGTCAGCAAGTGCAATCTTTGCAAGTCGCCGAAGCGGTGCGCACGGCGATCCCCAGCGATGTGACCACCGTGCACCGTTTGCTCGGCAGTCGACCGGGTACCCGGCATTTCCGTCACCATGCCGGTAATCGATTACCGCTGGATGTTCTGGTGGTCGACGAAGCCTCGATGATCGACTTGGAAATGATGGCCAACTTGCTCGACGCCATGCCGGCCCATGCGCGGCTGGTACTGCTGGGCGACAAGGATCAGTTGGCCTCGGTCGAGGCCGGTGCGGTGTTGGGCGATCTGTGTCGTGATGCCGAGGGCGGTTGGTACAGCCCGCAGACCCGACAATGGCTGGAGTCGGTCAGTGGCGAGTCGTTGCAGGGCAGCGGTTTGCATGAAGACCGCGACGGCACCCATCCGCTCGCGCAGCAAGTGGTGATGCTGCGGCACTCGCGCCGCTTCGGCGAGGGCAGCGGCATCGGTCAGCTCGCGCGCCGGGTCAATCAGCAATTGGCCGACGAGGCGCGACAGTTGCTCGCGGCCGGCAGCTACGATGATGTGTATTCGCTGCCGCTCAAAGGCGAGCACGATCACAAGCTCGAACGCCTCTTGCTCGAAGGTCACCGCAACGGCCCGCAAGGTTATCGCCATTACTTGAGCGTACTGCGCGATCAGCGTCCATCATCGACGCGGCCTCTTGAGCATGCGGACTGGACCGATTGGGCGCGGGAAGTCTTGCAGGCGTTCGATACGTTCCAGTTGCTGTGCGCGGTGCGCAAAGGGCCGTGGGGCGTTGAAGGTCTGAACCAGCGCATCACCGCTGCGTTGCTCAAGGCGCGTCTGATCGAGAGCGATCAGCAGTGGTATGAAGGTCGCCCGGTGCTGATGACTCGTAACGACTATGGTCTGGGCCTGATGAACGGCGACATCGGCATCGCCCTGAAACTGCCCGAGCGTGAAGGCGCAGAGATCGGCAAAACGGTTCTGCGCGTGGCTTTTCCGCGTAACGATGGACAGGGCGGCGTGCGCTTCGTGTTGCCGAGTCGGCTCAATGATGTTGAAACCGTGTACGCCATGACGGTGCACAAGTCCCAGGGTTCGGAGTTCGCCCACACGGCGCTGATCCTGCCGGATGCGTTGAACCCCGTGCTGACCAAAGAACTCATCTACACCGGAATTACTCGCGCCCGGTACTGGTTCACCTTGATCGAGCCACGTGCCGGCGTGTTTGAGGAAGCGGTGCAGCGCAAGGTCAAGCGTCTTAGCGGGCTGATGCTGGAACTGGAGGAGAGCAACGAGTCTCAGGGATGAAGTGCTGAATGACCGACAACGAATACTGACCAACCGGTCAGAGGCAGGCGCCTCGCTGGTGTTCTGGCGCTGTGCTATCGTTGCGGCATCATTTCGTTACGCTCCAAGAGAATCCCTCCATGAAGGTGGCCGTCTGGGCGACACAGCGTGTGGTGGCCTGCCAGCACGCATTGCTGATCGTTTTGCTCTGGTTGTTCACGGGCAGCGCCATCGCCCAAGCGCAAACCGGGCCGGCCGAGCAACGGGCCAAAGCGGTCACGCAAGTGGTGCTTGGCATCCTCAGTTATGCACGCTGGCCGGTGGAACCGGCGCAATTGCGCCTGTGCATCGTCGGCCCCACCGAATACACCGATGACCTGGTCAAAGGCACCACCCAAGCCACGGGCCGGCCGGTGGCTGTGCGGCGTCTGCTGGCGGACAACCCGGGCATCATCAGCGAATGCGATGCGGTGTACATCGGCAAGCTCACCGCCGATGAACGCAGTCGTCTGTTTGCATCGTTGATTGGGCACCCGGTGCTGAGCATCAGCGAAGCAGACGATCAATGCACCGTCGGCAGTCTGTTCTGCTTGCGCGTTGGCGATGAGCAAGTGTCGTTCGAGGTCAATCTCGACTCCGTGGCTCGCAGTGGTGTGCGCATACACCCCAGCGTGTTGCAGTTGTCCCGTCGCAAAGCGGCAGCGCCATGAAGCTGTTCAGTTGGAAGGCTCGCCCGACCCTGGGCTCGGTCATCGGCCGTGGGCATTTGATTGTCGCGCTGGTGGCGGTGGCAATGGCCAGTGTTTCGCTGACCTTGCTGGGCGTGCTCGCGCTGCGGGTCTATGCCGATCACAACCTGCACTTGATCGCCCGTTCGATCAGCTACACCGTCGAAGCAGCCGTCGTGTTCAATGACAAAGCGGCGGCAACCGAGGCGCTGGCGATCATCGCTTCCACCGAGGAAGTGGCAGATGCCCGAGTGCTGGACGCGCAAGGCCAATTGATCGCGCAATGGCAGCGCGCTGAGACCGGTTTGTTCTCCGAGCTGGAAATGCGGATCGCCCGCGCCATTCTGGAAAAACCGGTCAGCCTGCCGATCGAGCATCAGGACCGTGAAATCGGTCGCGTCCTGCTCATCGGCCACGGCGGCAGCCTGATGCGCTTCCTGCTCAGCGGCCTGGCCGGGATTGTGCTGTGCACCGCGATCAGCGCCTGGGTCGCGCTCTATCTGGCGCGGCGGCAGTTGCGCGCGATCATCGGCCCGTTACACAGCCTCGCCGCCGTCGCCCACGCCGCCCGTAGCGAACGAGCGCTGGATCGGCGCGTGCCGCCGGCGCAAATCGCCGAACTGGACAATCTGGGCAACGACTTCAATGCCTTGCTCGGCGAACTCGAGTCGTGGCAAACCCATCTGCAGAACGAAAACGAAACCCTCGCCCATCAAGCGACCCACGACAGCCTCACCGGTTTGCCCAACCGTGCGTTTTTCGAAGGCCGCTTGATGCGCGCCTTGCGCAACGGCAAAAAACACGATGAGCGGGTCGCCGTGCTGTTTCTCGACAGCGACCGCTTCAAAGGCATCAACGATAACTTCGGCCACGCCTCGGGCGACGCCGTGCTGGTGGCGATCGCCAATCGCGTGCGAGCGCAATTGCGCGAGGATGATCTGGTCGCGCGGCTGGGCGGCGACGAGTTCGCCGTGCTGCTCGCGCCGCTGCACACGGTCGAAGACGCTGAGCACATCGCAGACAAGATTCTCGCCAGCATGGACATGCCGATCACCCTGCCCGGCGACAGCAGTGTAGTGACCTCGCTGAGTATCGGCATCGCCGTTTACCCCGATCATGGCGCCACGCCGGGTGCCTTGCTCAACTCAGCCGACGCGGCGATGTATCAGGCCAAGCGCCTGTCGCGTGGCGCGCAATTCACCGCCGGGTCGGAGCGCCCGGTCGATTCCGTTCACACCAGGAGCTGATGCCCGTGTTCACACTTCCCTTTCGACTGTTTTCCGCATTGCTGCTGATCGCCGCGCTGACCCTGAGCGGTTGCCAGACCGCCCCGCAGAAAGGCCTGACACCGGCGCAGGTCGCCGTGCTCAAACAGCAGGGTTTCGAGTTGACCGACGACGGTTGGGAGTTCGGCCTGTCGGGCAAAGTGTTGTTTGGCAGCGATGTCGAAAGCCTGAACGCAGCCAGCACGGAAATCGTCGAACGCATCGGCAAGGCGCTGCTCGGCGTGGGTATCGAGCGCGTTCGGGTAGATGGCCACACCGATGCGTCGGGCAAGGAAATCTACAATCAGCAACTGTCGCTGCGTCGGGCCAAGAGCGTCGCCAACGTCCTCGGCACGGTCGGCATGAAGCCGGAAAACATCCAGCTGCAAGGCCTGGGCAGCAGCGAACCGGTGGCTTCCAACGACACCGCAGCGGGGCGCACGGAAAATCGCCGGGTGTCGATCGTGGTCAGCGCCGATTAATCGGCAAAGCGCATCTCCCGCGTTTCACCCATCAACAACGCCTGATTACGCTCAGTCACCTCGCGGATGTAATCCCACAACAGGGTGATCCGCTTCAACTTGCGCAGATCCTCCCGGCAGTACATCCAGAACTGCCGGGTGATGTCGATTTCCTCCGGCAACACCGGCAGCAATCGTGGATCCTGTGCGGCGAGGAAGCACGGCAGGATCGCCAGCGAGCGGCCCTGCTGCGCGGCGACGTATTGCGCGATCACGCTGGTGCTGCGCAAATGCGCGCTGGCGCCGGGCAGCACGTTGGCCAGGTAGAGCAGCTCCGAGCTGAACGCCAGATCATCCACATAACTGATGAATTGATGCTTGCTCAAGTCGGCCGGGTGGCGGATGGGTGGGTGTTTGTCCAGATAGTCCTGGGTTGCGTACAGCTGCAAGCGGTAGTCGCAGAGTTTGCAGCAGACGTACGGCCCGTGCTCCGGCCGCTCGAGGGCAATGACGATGTCGGCCTCGCGCTTGGACAGGCTGATGAAGTGCGGCAGCGGCAGGATGTCCACGGAGATTGCCGGGTAGGCGTCGACGAAGTGGCTCAACTGCGGGGTGATGAAGAAGCTGCCGAAGCCTTCAGTACAGCCCATGCGCACGTGTCCGGACAGGGCAACGCCCGAGCCCGAGACTTGCTCGCAGGCCATGTGCAACGTGCTTTCGATCGACTCGGCATAACCGAGCAAGCGCTGGCCTTCAGTGGTCAGGACGAAGCCGCTGGTGCGGGATTTTTCGAACAGTAATGTGCCGAGCGCCGCTTCCAGCGAACTGATCCGTCGCGACACCGTGGTGTAGTCGACAGCCAGGCGTTTGGCGGCGGTGCTGGCCTTGCGGGTGCGGGCGACTTCGAGGAAAAACTTCAGGTCGTCCCAGTTCAGCGAGCCTAGCGAGGTGATGTTTTTTTGCATGATGGTCGGGCTTATATGTGCGTTCTTATTAGAAGTTTGCACATCTATACTCCAAAAACAGTCCGACAACCAATTCGTGACACACGCCTCATCTCAAGGCGAACCTTTCGCCTTGGCTCCTACGATAAAAACAAGTTCTGGAGACCAGCATGAACGCATCGCTTACGCCCAACGACACCACGCTGCAAAAGGTCAAACTGCTGATCGACGGCGAATGGGTCGAGTCGCAGACCACCGAGTGGCACGACATCGTCAACCCGGCCACCCAGCAAGTGCTGGCCAAGGTTCCGTTCGCCACCGCGGCAGAGGTCGATGCCGCTGTCAGCGCCGCGCAGCGCGCGTTCCAGACCTGGAAACTGACCCCGATCGGCGCGCGGATGCGCATCATGCTCAAGCTGCAAGCGCTGATCCGCGAGCACTCCAAGCGCATCGCCGTGGTCCTCAGCGCCGAGCAGGGCAAGACCATTGCTGATGCCGAGGGCGATATTTTCCGTGGCCTGGAAGTGGTCGAGCACGCGTGCTCGATCGGCACCCTGCAAATGGGCGAGTTCGCCGAGAACGTCGCCGGCGGCGTCGACACTTACACCCTGCGCCAGCCGATCGGCGTCTGCGCCGGCATCACGCCGTTCAACTTCCCGGCGATGATTCCGCTGTGGATGTTCCCGATGGCGATCGCCTGCGGCAACACCTTCGTGCTCAAGCCGTCGGAACAGGATCCGCTGTCGACCATGCTGCTGGTGGAACTGGCCATTGAGGCTGGCGTTCCGGCGGGCGTGCTCAACGTCGTTCATGGCGGCAAGGATGTGGTCGATGGCCTGTGCACGCACAAGGACATCAAAGCCGTGTCGTTCGTCGGTTCGACCGCTGTCGGCACCCACGTTTATGATCTGGCCGGCAAATACGGCAAGCGCGTGCAGTCGATGATGGGCGCAAAAAACCACGCTGTGGTACTGCCGGACGCCAATCGCGAGCAAGCGCTGAATGCCTTGGTCGGCGCCGGTTTCGGTGCCGCCGGGCAACGTTGCATGGCCACGTCGGTGGTGGTGCTGGTCGGTGCCGCAAAACAGTGGCTGCCAGACCTGAAAGCGCTGGCGCAGAAACTCAAGGTCAACGCCGGCAGCGAGCCGGGCACCGATGTCGGCCCGGTGATTTCGAAAAAGGCCAAGGCGCGGATTCTCGAACTGATCGAAAGCGGCATCAAGGAAGGTGCCAAGCTTGAACTCGACGGTCGCGACATCAGCGTGCCGGGCTACGAGCAAGGCAACTTTGTCGGCCCGACCCTGTTCTCCGGGGTGACCACCGACATGCAGATCTACACCCAGGAAATCTTCGGCCCGGTGCTGGTGGTGCTGGAAGTCGACACCCTCGATCAGGCGATCGCGCTGGTCAACGCCAATCCGTTCGGCAACGGCACTGGCCTGTTCACCCAGAGCGGCGCGGCGGCGCGTAAATTTCAGACTGAAATCGATGTCGGTCAGGTCGGCATCAACATCCCGATTCCAGTGCCGGTGCCGTTCTTCAGCTTCACCGGTTCACGCGGTTCGAAACTCGGCGACCTCGGCCCGTACGGCAAACAAGTGGTGCAGTTCTACACGCAGACCAAAACGGTCACGGCGCGCTGGTTCGATGACGACAGCGTCAACGACGGCGTGAACACCACCATCAACCTGCGCTGAGGATTCGATCATGAAAATCGCATTTATCGGGCTGGGCAACATGGGCGCGCCGATGGCGCGCAACCTGATCAAGGCCGGCCACTCGCTGAATCTGGTCGACCTGAACAAAACCGTGCTGGCGGAACTCGAGCAACTGGGCGGCACCATCCGCGCTTCAGCCCGCGAGGCGGCGGAAGATGCCGAACTGGTGATCACCATGCTCCCGGCGGCTGTGCACGTGCGCAGTGTCTGGCTGGGTGAAGAGGGCGTGCTCGCCGGCATTCGCCAAGGCGTGCCGGCGGTGGATTGCAGCACTATCGATCCGCAGACCGCCCGCGACGTTGCTGCGGCCGCCGCCAAACACGGCGTGGCCATGGCCGATGCGCCGGTCTCCGGCGGCACTGGCGGCGCGACCGCCGGCACGCTGACCTTCATGGTCGGCTCCACCCCGGAACTGTTCGCCACCCTGCAACCGGTGCTGGCGCAGATGGGCCGCAACATCGTGCATTGCGGTGAAGTCGGCACCGGCCAGATCGCCAAGATCTGCAACAACCTGCTGCTGGCGATCTCGATGGTTGGCGTCAGTGAGGCGATGGCGTTGGGCGATGCGCTGGGGATCGACACCGGCGTGCTGGCCGGAATCATCAACAGCTCGACCGGCCGCTGCTGGAGTTCGGAGATGTACAACCCGTGGCCGGGCATCGTCGAAACGGCGCCGGCCTCGCGCGGTTATACCGGTGGTTTCGGCGCGGAACTGATGCTCAAGGATCTCGGGCTGGCGACGGAAGCGGCGCGGCAGGCGCACCAACCGGTGGTGCTCGGCGCGGTGGCGCAGCAGTTGTATCAGGCGATGAGCCAGCGCGGTGACGGCGGGAAGGATTTCTCGGCGATCATCAACAGCTATCGCAAGCCGCAGTAATCGCGGTCAGACCTTTGTGGTGAGGGGATTTATCCCCGTTGGGTTGCGCAGCAGCCCCCTGGATTGTGTCAGGTAAACCGAGTGCTCAGGGTTTGCGACGGCTGCGCAGTCGAGGGGGGATAAATCCCCTCGCCACAGGTTTTAGCAACGCCGGGACATTTGCCGGGAAATCACGTCGGGTGATTTCCCGGCTTTTTTGCATCAGGCGAAGACAAAGTATTTGCGCACGGTCTCGACCACTTCCCACGTGCCCTTCATGCCCGGCTCAACCACGAAGATATCGCCAGCACGCAGATGAATCGGCGCCATGCCGTCCGGGGTGATCACGCAGTAGCCTTCCTGGAAATGGCAGTACTCCCACTTCACATAATCGACGCGCCACTTGCCCGGCGTGCAGATCCAGGTGCCCATGATCTTGCTGCCGTCTTCGCTGGTGTAGGCGTTGAGGTTGACGGTGTGCGGGTCGCCTTCGAGTTTTTCCCATTTGCAGGCGTCGAGTACCGGCAGCGGGTGAGTGTCGCGCAGAACGGTGATAGGGGCGGTCGCGGTCATGGGGACTCCGGGCAAGTGACTTGAGATCGAAGTCGCACCCTATAGCGCCCGGGTGTCGTTCAGTTGTCTGGGGTCGACATCGGAGTGCTCAGAAACGCGCGCAGCGGTGAGCGCTTGTAACAATGCCTGGGCATAACCCGGCAGCGCGGCGAAGTCTCTCGCGCAGAGCAATAACCTGCGACGCGCCCATGGCTCATTCAGAGTCACGCACTTGAACTGCTCGAGCATCGCGCGTTGGACAGCGGCCAACGGCACGATGGTCAGGCCGGCACCTCGGGCGACCATGCGCATTGCTCCATCAAAGCCATCGGCGCGAATGCGCACCTGCATTCGTGCGCCGCTGTGCAGCGCCTGTTCTTCCAGATAGATCGCCAATGCGCTGTCGGCGCTGAGTCCGACAAAGTCGTGCTGCAACGCGTCGCTGAAACTGACCTCGGTGGCGTCGGACAACGGGTGATCGAGCGGCAGAATCAGCACCAGCGGATCATCACGAAACGCTTGAGTCTGTAAGCCGTTGGTGTCGACCGCGTCGGAGACGATGCCCAAGTCCGCTGCGCCTTCGCGCAAGGCATGGGTGATCCGCGCGCTGGGCAGTTCCTGTAGATCGATGTCGAGATTGGGATGGCTGCGCAGGAAATCCGCGAGCACTTCCGGCAGGTACTCGGTGATCGCCGTGGTGTTGCACAACAGCCGCACCTGGCCTTTGACGCCTTGCGCATAATCGGCAAGGTCCTGCTGCATGCGTTCGGCCTGTTGCAAAAGGATACGCGCATGGCGGGCGAGGGCTTTGCCGGCAGGCGTCGGGGTGACGCCACGCCGACCACGTTCGAGGAATTCAGCGCCCAGCGAGGCTTCCATCGCGCGGATTCGAGCACTGGCGGCGGCGAGGGACAAGTGGCTGCGGGCGGCGCCGGCGGTGATGTTGCCGGTGTCGAGAATGTGCAGGTAGAGGCGCAGGTCGGTGAGGTCGAAGTGCATGGGGTTGCCTTTGGTTTTGCGGTGGCTGGGCTGGCCCTTTCGCGAGCAGGCTCGCTCCCACACGGGATCTGCGCTGTACATGAGTCCCTGTGGGAGCGAGCCTGCTCGCGAAGAGGCCAGATGCCTCAACGCCGATGTCAGCCTCTTGCAAAGGAAGAGGCTGCCTCAGTATATGGCAGATTTTCCCCCAGCCCGGATCAGTGCACATTACTCCAATGCACACACTGACCGACTTCTACCAAACCCTCGGCCCGACCCTGTCCCTGCTGGTCATCGCCACCTTCTTGCTCGCCGGCACGGTCAAAGGCGTGATCGGCCTCGGCCTGCCCACCGTCGCGATGGGCCTGCTCGGTCTGGCTATGGCACCGGCGCAGGCAGCCGCGCTGTTGATCATCCCGGCGACCCTGACCAACCTCTGGCAACTGGCCTTCGGTGGCCATTTGAAAAGCTTGATCAAACGCCTCTGGCCGATGCTGCTGATGATCTTCCTCGGCACCGGCATCGGCACCCTGTGGATCGGCATGGCCGGCGGCCATTGGGTGGTGCGCGGACTTGGCGCGGCGTTGTTGCTGTATGCATTGAGCGGACTGTTTCTGCCGACTTTGCACGTCAACCCGCGTCATGAACGCTGGCTCGGCCCGCTGTGTGGCCTGATCACCGGCGTCATCACCTCCGCCACCGGCGTCTTCGTGATTCCGGCGGTGCCGTACTTGCAAGCGTTGGGGCTGAGCCGCGATGAACTGGTGCAGGCACTCGGCCTGTCCTTCACCGTCTCGACCCTGGCGCTGGCGCTCGGGCTGTTCTGGCACGGCGCACTCGGCGGTGGCGAATTGAGCGCCTCGCTGCTGGCGCTGATCCCGGCCATGCTTGGCATGTGGCTTGGCCAATGGTTGCGTCAGCGCATCAGTGCGATGCTGTTCAAGCGCGTGTTCTTTATCGGACTGGGCGCGCTCGGCGCCCATTTGCTGATCAGCGGCTAGCCGAGGATTCGCTGAGCATGTCGATCGCGCGAATATCGAAATCGCGCTCCAGATAGTCCATGCGCCTAGCGAAAAACGCTTTCATGTGCGGCAATGCCGAGTGCTCATCCAGATGCGCCTGGCTGGCCCAGATCTCGTAGAAGATAAACAGCGTCGGATCCTGCTGGTCGCGCAGCATGTGGTACTCGATGCAGCCCGGTTCGGCGCGGCTCGGCTCCACGTAAGCACGGAACAGCGCTTCGAATTCGGCGGCTTTTTCCGGGCGGGTCTTGGCGTGCAGGATGAAACCCTGGCGTTCACTCATCACAACTTCCTCGAATGCAGAAAGCGGCGATGCTACGGCAACAATTGGTGATCGATTCGTGCGTTTTAATCAAATGTATTTTGCGCCGACGTGGCTGTTTCCGCGCGAGATCGATGGTTAATCTGCCGCCATTCCAATTCCTGTTTCAATCCAGCCTTGAAGGCTGCGCCGAGGTTTTTCGATGAAAAAAGTCCTGCTGCTCAATGGCGGTAAAAAATTCGCCCACTCCGATGGCCGCTACAACACCACCCTGCACGAAACCGCGCTGAGCGTGCTCGATCGCGGCGGTGTCGACGTCAAGACCACGTTTATCGACGAGGGCTACGACGTTGCCGAAGAAGTGGCGAAATTCCTCTGGGCCGACGTGATCATTTATCAGATGCCGGGCTGGTGGATGGGCGCGCCGTGGACGGTGAAAAAGTACATCGACGAAGTTTTCACCGAAGGCCACGGCAGCCTGTACGCCAGCGACGGCCGCACCCGCTCCGATGCTTCGCAGAAGTACGGCAGTGGCGGTCTGATTCAGGGCAAGCAATACATGCTGTCGCTGACCTGGAACGCGCCGCAGCAAGCCTTCGATGACCCGACGGATTTCTTCGAAGCCAAAGGCGTGGACGCGGTGTACTTCCCGTTCCACAAGGCCAACGAGTTTCTGGGCATGACCGCACTGCCGACCTTTCTCTGCGTCGACGTAATGAAGCGTCCGAACATCGACAATGATGTGGTGCGCTATGAGCAGCATCTGACTGAGGTGTTTGGCCTCAAGGCTTGATGGGTTTCGGGCTACTATCCGGGTACAGCAAAAGATCGCAGCCTTCGGCAGCTCTACAGGGGGCATGGCTACAGGCTGCGATCGGCGATTCCAGCGAGGACACCCGTGAAAGCCAGATCCGATGAGTTGCAGATTTTCGTCTGCGTGATCGAGTGCGGTTCGATTTCCGCCGCCGCCGAGCAGGTCGGCCAGACGCCGTCGGCCGTCAGTCGCACGCTGTCGAAGCTCGAAGCCAAGCTCGACACCACGCTGATCAACCGCACCACGCGGCGCATGGACCTGACCGAGGAGGGCAAGTATTTCTTCGAACAGGCCAAGCTGATTCTCGATCAGATGGATCAACTCGAAGAGCGTCTGTCTTCGCGCCAGCAAACTCCGTCCGGACGCCTGCGCATCAATGCCGCCTCGCCGTTCATGCTCCACGCCATCGTCCCCTACATCGACGAATTCCGGCAGCTGTACCCGGACATCCTGCTCGAACTCAACAGCAATGACCTGATCATTGACCTGCTGGAACAAAGCACCGACGTCGCCATCCGCATCGGCACCCTCGCCGATTCGACGCTGCATGCGCGTTCGCTCGGTTGCAGTCCGTTGATGATTGTTGCCAGCCCCGCTTATTTGAAAAAGCACGGCGCGCCACGCCAAGTGGCGGATTTGAGCGAACACACGCTGCTCGGCTTCACCCACAACGAAGGCCTCAACCAATGGCCGCTGCGCTATGTGCACGGCGACCGCTGGCCGATCAACCCGGCGATCAGCGCTTCCAGCGGCGAGACCGTGCGCCATCTGGCGCTGGAAGGGCAGGGCATTGCCTGTCTGTCGCACTTCATGACCATCGACGACATCCGTGCCGGGCGCCTGAAAGTCCTGCTCGGCGAATTCAACAGCGGCTACCGCCAGCCGATCAACGCCGTGTACTACCGCAACTCGCAACTGGCGTTGCGCATTCAGTGTTTCCTCGACTTTATCCAGAGCAAACTCGCCGCCTACGCCAGCGCCGAATTCAAGGGCTGATTCGTGATCCCTGCGCAAGAGTGAATTGGCCGAGGGCGGGTTTTTCGCCTGGGTTCATCGGTCGATACTCGCTGCATCACTTATTCACGCAGGGAGTTCCTCCATGAACGTATTCGTTACCGGCGCGGCCGGTTTTATCGGCGGTTCCATCGCCACCGGCCTGGTGCAGGCCGGGCACAACATCACCGGCCTGGTGCGCAGCGCCGAGCAGGCTGATGAGCTGAAAGCACTGGGCATGAACGCGGTAATCGGCACCCTCGATGACAGCCAATTGCTGGCGCAACAGGCCCGCGCTGCCGATGCCGTCATTAACGCTGCCAGCAGCGACCATCGCGGTGCGGTGGAAGCGTTACTCGACGCTTTGCGTGGCTCGAACAAAGTCTTTCTGCACACCAGCGGTTCGAGCATTGTCGGCGACGCTTCCGGCGGCAAATCCAGCGATGACATTTACTATGAGGACAACCTGCCGGAGCCGACTGTCGACAAGGCCGATCGCGTAGCCATCGACAACCTCGTGCTCGCGGCGGCGCAGGATGGCGTGAACTCGGCGGTGATCTGCAACACCCTGATCTACGGCCACAGCCTGGGCGTCAACCGCGACAGCGTGCAACTGCCGCGACTGCTGAAACAGGCGCGCAAAAGCGGCGTCGTTCGCCACGTCGGAACAGGGCAGAACATCTGGTCCAACGTGCACATCGAAGACGTCGTCGCCCTGTATCAGCTGGCGCTGACCAAAAACGTGCCCGGCACTTTCTACTTCGTCGAGAGCGGTGAAGCCTCGTTCATCGACATGACCACCGCCATGGCCGAAGCCCTCAATCTGGGCGAACCGCAAGACTGGCCATTGCAAGACGCCGAAGCCGAATGGGGCTATGAAATGGCCAACTACGGCCTCGGCTCCAACAGCCGCGTACGCGGTAAACACGCCCGCGAACTGCTGGGCTGGACGCCGAAGCGCACCTCGGTGGTGGAATGGATTCGTAACGAAATGGTGTGATGGGTCTTTGAACCCCGTCGGGCTTTGCTATCGATCAATTGAACGGCCGCCTTTGGGTGACCGTTTGTATTTCTGCCTTTGCGCTCGCATGTCACCCGGCTTAAGGTGCCTTGAATCATCAACAGGTCGGCAGGTTCGGGAATGGTTGATCGTTACGAGGCAGAGGGGGCACAGGGCAGTTTTCAGGCCGGCTCGGATGAGCAGGTACTGAGCAACAAGCTGGGAATCAGTGATCCTGAAGAGATGGATGATGCCGAGCTGACTCTGCTGGAAAAACTTTACCAGCAGGTTCTGATCGAGCGTTTACCGGCACGGTCAATTATTGTTCAGGACTTGAGGGATTGGCATCGGTACTGGCTGGGCAATATCTATCCTTGGGCGGGTGAAATACGGGCGGTCAACCTTGGCAAAGACGGTTTTTCTTTGCTGCGGCCCCACAGATTCCGCGCTTGTTAGAGGGTTTTGAGAAGGAACGCCTTGCTGAATTCACCCCGTGTGAACCTGATCTTGATGAGAACCTCATTCACGCCATCGCCGTAACGCATGTGGAATTCATTTTGATTCCTCCATTCCGGGAGGGTAATGGACGGTTGTCCAGATTACTTGCAGACGTGATGGCGGTGCAGGCGGGCTATGTTCCGCTGGATTACAGCAGTTGGGAGCGAAACAAAGAGGCTTACTTTGCTGCGATAAATCAAGGCCTCAACTGCAACTACCAGCCAATGGAATATTGGGTCCGGCGAGCACTGTGGGCTTGAGAGGAGCCTACCTGGCCAATGCGAGGTGTTGGAATTTGCCGGATTTGGCCTTGAGCTTGCGTTCGATCATATCGACACTTTGGCCGGTCTCGATCGCTGTGGAGCTGGCGATTGAGCGGATCAGGGCGTCCTGGGTCAATTTTTTTCGGTTGCGACGTACGATGGCCATGGCGTGATCCCGGGTAATTACCTTGAGCGAGTATAGCGCTCGTTCGAAGCGTCGACATACTCGGTTCAGGAGGTCGACAGCGTTCTAACTGGAGGAATGCGATCAAAAACTGTGGGAGCGAGCCTGCTCGCGAAAGCGATGGGTCAGTCGATGAAGATGTTGAATGTGAAGCCGTCTTCGCGAGCAGGCTCGCTCCCACAGAGTTGAGTGGTGATTTGGAAAGTCATGAAAATCCCGCCCTCCGATTTTCATTAATCACGACACCTCATACCCACCAGCGACACCTCTTGTCTCTCCACGAAAATTACTTTCATGCGGTTTGAAATCTCTATTTCGAAATGATTTATGAGTTTCACAACCCATTCGAACGTGACCCTTTCGAGGAGTACCGCATGACGCCTTCCCTCGGCTATTGGCTGCTGGTCTACGCCGCTGTGGCCATCATTGCGCTGATCGTGTTGATCGCCCGTTACCGGCTCAATCCGTTCATTGTCATCACCCTGATTTCACTGGGCCTGGCGCTGGTTGCCGGGATGCCGCCGTCGGCGGTGGTCGGTGCGTATGAGGCTGGCGTCGGCAAGACGCTGGGGCATATTGCGCTGGTGGTGGCGTTGGGGACGATGCTTGGCAAGATGATGGCCGAGTCCGGCGGTGCCGAGCAGATGGCGCGCACGCTGATCGAGAAGTTCGGAGAGAAGAACGCGCACTGGGCGATGGTTTGCATCGCGTTTCTGGTCGGCTTGCCGCTGTTCTTCGAAGTCGGTTTCGTCTTGCTGGTGCCAATCGCCTTCACTGTGGCGCGCCGGGTTGGCGTTTCGATTCTGATGGTCGGTCTGCCGATGGTTGCCGGGCTCTCGGTGGTGCATGCGCTGGTGCCGCCGCACCCGGCGGCGATGCTCGCGGTGCAGGCCTATCAGGCGTCGGTCGGGCAGACCTTGCTGTACGCCATCGCGATCGGCATTCCGACCGCAATCATCGCCGGCCCGCTGTACGCGAAATTCATCGTGCCGCGCATTCAATTGCCGGCGGACAACCCGCTGGAAAAGCAATTTCTCGAGCGCGAGCCGCGCGACAAACTGCCGGGTTTCGCCATTACCATGGCGACCATTCTGCTGCCGGTGGTGCTGATGCTGATCGGCGGCTGGGCCAACCTGATTTCCACGCCGGGCAGCGCGTTCAACCAGTTCCTGCTGTTCATCGGCAACTCGGTGATCGCGCTGTTGCTGGCGACTTTGCTGAGCTTCTGGACGCTGGGCATCGCGCAGGGTTTCAACCGCGAATCGATCCTCAAGTTCACCAACGAATGCCTCGCGCCCACCGCCAGCATCACCTTGCTGGTCGGCGCGGGCGGCGGCTTGAACCGGATTCTGGTGGATGCCGGCGTTACCGATCAGATCGTCGGCCTCGCCCATGAATTCCACCTGTCGCCACTGATCATGGGCTGGCTGTTCGCCGCGCTGATGCGCGTTGCCACTGGCTCGGCCACCGTGGCGATGACCACCGCGTCCGGCGTTGTCGCGCCGGTGGCCATCGGTCTGGGTTATCCACATCCTGAGCTTTTGGTGCTGGCGACCGGCGCGGGCTCGGTTATCTTTTCCCACGTCAACGACGGCGGCTTCTGGTTGATCAAGGAATACTTCAACATGACGGTCGCGCAGACGTTCAAGACCTGGACCGTGCTCGAGACGCTGATCTCGCTGGTCGCTTTCGCGCTGACCGTCGGCCTTTCCTACCTGCTGTAACCGGAGCCCGCCGCCCATGGACATCCTCTACCAGATCCGCGCCCGCCAGGATTCCTTCAGTGCCGGCGAGGGGCGCATTGCGCGGTTGATGCTCGACGATGTCGGGTTTGCCGCCAGCGCCAGCCTCGAAGACCTCGCACAACGCGCCGAGGTCAGCACCGCCACGCTGTCGCGCTTTGCCCGCACGGTCGGCTGCCGCGACCTGCGTGATCTACGTCTGCAACTGGCCCAGGCCAGCGGCGTTGGCAGCCGGTTTCTCGACCCGGCGGGCACGCCTGAGCAGTCGGCGTTCTACGGGCAGATCGTCGGCGACATCGAAACCACCCTGCGCCAGCATCTGGCCGGTTTCGACGAATCGCGCTTCGCCGACGCAGTGAAATTACTCGGTCAGGCGCGGATGATTCACGCGTTCGGCATGGGCGGTTGCTCAACCCTGTGCAGCGATGAATTGCAGGTGCGCCTAGTGCGCCTCGGTTACCCGATTGCGGTGTGCCACGACGCGGTGATGATGCGCGTCACCGCCGCCAGTTTGAACGCCGAGCAAGTGCTGATCGCCTGCTCGCTGACCGGCATCACCCCGGAGCTTTTGGAAACCGTGGAGCTGGCGCGCAACTACGGCGCGCGCATTCTCGCCATCACTCGCGGCGATTCACCACTGGCCGAACTGGCCGACGTCGTGCTGCCGCTGCAAGGCGCAGAAACCTCGTTCATCTACAAACCGACGGCGGCGCGCTACGGCATGCTGTTGGCCATCGACGTGCTCGCCACCGAACTGGCGCTGGCCAGCCCTGAAGACAATCAAGAACGTCTGCGGCGAATCAAACTCGCCCTCGACGAATACCGTGGCGGCGACGACCACCTGCCGCTGGGAGACTGACATGCAGTACGACACCCTGATCCGCAACGCGCTGGTTATCGACGGCAGCAACACGCCCGGCTATAAGGCAGACGTGGCAATTCTCAATGGCCGCATCGAGCGCATCGGCGATCTGCCCGACGCCCGCGCCAGCGAAGAAATCGACGCCGCCGGCCGGGTGCTGGCGCCGGGTTTCATCGACGTGCACACCCACGACGACACCGTGGTCATCCGCCAACCCGAGATGCTGCCCAAGCTTAGCCAGGGCGTGACCACGGTGATTGTCGGCAACTGCGGCATCAGCGCTTCGCCGGTCACTTTGAAGGGCAATCCGCCCGATCCGATGAACCTGCTTGGCAGCGCAGCGGCGTTCGTCTATCCGCGTTTCAGCGACTACCGCGCCGCCGTCGAAGCGGCCAACACCACGTTGAACGTCGCCGCACTGGTCGGCCACACGGCGCTGCGCAGCAATCACCTCGACGACTTGTTGCGCACCGCGACCCCCGACGAAATCACCGCCATGCGCGCGCAGTTGCGCGACAGCCTCGAGGCCGGCGCGTTGGGTTTATCCACAGGCCTGGCCTACGCCAGCGCCTTCAACGCCTCGACCGATGAAGTCATGCAACTGACCGAAGAGCTGACGGCGTTCGGCGCGGTGTACACCACCCATTTGCGCAGCGAATTCGCTCCGGTGCTGGAGGCGATGGACGAAGCATTTCAAATCGGCCGACACGCGCAATCGCCGGTGATCATTTCCCACCTCAAATGCGCCGGCGTCGGTAACTGGGGACGCAGTCCGCAACTGCTCGCAGCGCTGGAAGAGGCAGCGAAAACCCATCCGGTCGGCTGCGATTGCTACCCTTACGCGGCGAGTTCCTCGACCCTGGATTTGAAGCAAGTCACCGATGCCCATCGCATCACCATTACCTGGTCGACGCCGCATCCGGAAATCAGCGGGCGCGACCTGATCGACATCGCTGGCGAATGGAAACTGTCGCTGGAACAAACCGCGAAACGTCTGCAACCGGCGGGCGCGGTGTACTACGGCATGGACGAGGCCGATGTCAGAAGAATCCTCGCCCATCCGCTTTCGATGGTCGGTTCTGACGGACTGCCCGAAGACCCGTTCCCGCATCCGCGCCTGTGGGGCGCTTTCCCACGGGTGCTGGGCCATTTCAGTCGCGACGTCGGGTTGTTTCCGCTGCACACCGCCGTGCACAAGATGACCGGCCTGTCGGCGGCGCGTTTTGGCTTGCAGGAAAGGGGCGAGATTCGTGAAGGACATTGGGCGGATCTGGTGTTGTTTGATCCGGCGACCGTGCGTGACGTGGCCGATTTCAACGATCCGCAACGGGCGGCGCAGGGGATTGACGGGGTTTGGGTCAACGGCGTGTTGAGCTATCGCGACGGGCAGGCAAATGGGGCGAGGGCAGGGCGGTTTCTGGCACGTGAAGGTGATTTGCGCGAAGGGTTTCGTTGATTCGAATGACGCCAAAAGATCGCAGCCTTCGGCAGCTCCTACAGGAGATCGCATTCCATTGTAGGAGCTGCCGAAGGCTGCGATCTTTTGATTTTCTAAAGTGATGGCACTATGAGATTAAAGAAAGCCATCCTCAAGCCGATTTGCTGACATCCTCCCCGTCTACACTGTGGGGCCAATCAGTCAGGGAGCACCCCATGAGCTTCGGCAAAACCACCCCGATCCTGCGGATCTTCGATGAGGCCAAGGCTGTCGAGTTCTACGTCGATTTTCTCGGTTTCAAGATCGACTGGCAGCACCGCTTCGAAGCGAATTTTCCGCTGTATCTGCAGGTGTCACGGGGCGAGTGTGTGCTGCATCTGTCCGAGCATCACGGCGATGCGTGCCCGGGTTCGGCGCTGCGTATCGAGACTGATGAGCTGGAGGCATTTCAGCAGCAGTTGATGGCCAAGGATTACAAGTTCTCGCATCCGCAGATTCAGGCGATGCCGTGGGGCAGTCAGGACATGACCATTGCCGATCCGTTTGGCAATCGGTTGGTGTTTACCAATGCGATCAGTCTTTGAGCTTGGCGCCCAAGATCAAAAGCCCCTCACCCTAACCCTCTCCCGGGGGGAGAGGGGACCGATTGGGGGATGCTCGGGAGTTACGCCGACCTGAATGTGCTGTGCTGAATCCATAATCGAATTGAATGCATGGCGTCGAATCCATAATCGACTTGGTCTTTCAGGTCGGCGGACAGCGCAAGACAACCGGGTCGGCCCCCTCTCCCTCTGGGAGAGGGCTGGGGTGAGGGCAACCCCTGACACCCCACAAAACCAGCCCACACCAAATTCCTCAAAAACCCTCAATCAGTCGGCACCAACCGATCCAGCACCCGATTCACTGCCATCTCCGCGACCATCACAATCTGCGCAATGCCCTGCAACGTCTTGCGCTGCGAGCCGTTCACCAGCCCTGCCTGATCGTTGAGCATCACCGTCGCCGACCCTAGTGTTTCGCAGGCGTCGGCCAGCAGCGATTCGTTGTCGGCCTCGGGATTGGCCATGTACAGCGTGTTGGACTTGTAGGGCGGGGCCATGAATTCAGCGCTGGATGGGCCGAGGTAATGGTCGAGGGCGCGGTCGGCGGCTTCGTGGAATTTCTTTGAGTCGGCGGATTCGTAGGGGGATGCCGGGTCTGTGGGTGGCGGGTTTGGCGTTACTTTGAACATGAATGCTTGCCTCTTATGAAGCTGCATCCGTTTCGCCGCTAAGCAAAGGGAGGCAGCTGTGCGCAAGTTAGCGGACCGGTAAGCATTCAACCCGGTGCATCCGAAGATGCCATGCGCACAGCCACCATCGAGTGCAGGCGTGAGCCTGACCGGATTGGACTTGTACAACCGGAATGCTGTCCGAGCCGCTAAGCTCGATCACTGAGAAATCAGTGACCGAATCAAGTTACCGGCAGGCCCCAAGGCGCACAAGCCGGCGGATTCTGGCGCAGGCGTAGGCAGCGGCGCAAGGAATTGTGGGTGGTTTCGCTGAATGCCGTGTCGCTTTAAACAGTTGTGCCAAGACGTGTTTAATCGGTGTGGCGAATGACGCCTTCGCGAGCAGGCTCGCTCCCACAGGGGATCTGCGGTGAGCTCGGAAATGCAGGCAACCGAGAACTACTGTGGGAGCGAGCCTGCTCGCGAAGAGGCCATCAGCATCACCGCCGATTCCGCAACCGAAACTCCCCCGGCGGCATCCCGCGCCAGCTCTTGAAGGTGCGATGAAACGAGCGCGGTTCGGTGAAGCCCAGATACTGCGCAATGTCCTGAATCGGCAACGTGCTGTTGAGCAAATAGTGCTCCGCCAACTCTTGACGCAGCTCATCAAGAATCTGCTGATACGACGTCCCCGCCTGCTGCAATTGCCGCTGCAACGTGCGCACCGAGACGCTGAGCTGCTCCGCCACTTGCTCCTTGCGCGGCAGGCCCTCCTTGAGCAAACCGCGCAGAATGTTTTTCACCTGCTGCGCCAGCGACGCATCTTCCAGCGTCGCCAGCAAACCCATCGCGTGTTCTTCCAGGGTTCGCAGCAATTGCGCATCGGCCTGGCGCAGCGGCAACTGCAAATACGCCAGCGGCACCACCAGCGCCGAATACGCCTGATCGAACCGCACCGGGCAACCAAAAAACGCCTCGTACTCGGCCTGCGTCACCGCATCCGGCTGCGCATGCTCCAGCCATACGCAGGCCGGCGACAGCTGCGTGTCGGCGATCCAGCGCGCGTAGTGCAGCCACGAACCGAGCACGTTTTCCACCAGATGCCGACGAATCCGTGGCCGCTGGTAGCGGCAGGTCCAGATCAGATGCACGTGCTCGCCCTGCACCTCGGCGCGGCTGACGCCCATGTCGCCGACGAGTTTTTCGAACGGCATGATCCGGCTCATCGCATCGCCCAGCGTCGCGCAATTCATGGTGATGTAACCGAGCACGCTCCACGAATTGGGCAGGACGAAATTCGCCGCATGCAGCCCGAACAACCCATCGCCCGAGTGCTCGCAGAAATAATCCAGCAAGCGCTCGTGAACCTCACCCGGCAGGCGCAAGGTGTTGTCGCTCAACTGCTGCGCCTGCAACCCGGCCGCCGCCAATGCAGGCTCGATGGCCATGCCCAACTGTTCGGCATGGCGCAGGTATTTGAGCAGCGGCGGAACGGAAGTGAAGCCGAGCGAGGGCATGGTCGCGGTCCTTTGATCGACGGCGCGTGAGCGAATGAATGCCGCAAGGTAAGTGGATTGCACGGCGAAAGTAAATGCCCGGACGTTTGGCGCCATTCGCTACATGATCTGGCCGGATGCGACCGTGACAGATCTCCAGCGCTGACTAGTATGCAAGCTTGATCCAACGGCAGAAAAAGGACACACGCATGCGACGCTGGAGCGGCTGGGGAGAGGCAGGCACGGTGGTCGAACTGCCGGCCCAGGGCGCGACATTTCTCCACGAACGCTTGGGCGCTGGCCGCGCATTGCCTGATGCGACATTGGAAGCGGCGTTGACGCAAGTGCCGACCTCGCGCCTGGTGCCGCACCGCTTGTACAGCATCGATACTCACGATCGCCTGCTGCACGCGCGCGGCCAGAGCCTGCCGGACTGGCTGGCGTTGCGCGAAGGCGCGCTGGGTACTTATCCCGATGCCGTGGCGTTTCCTGAAACGGCCGAACAGATCCGCCAATTGTTGGCCCTCGCCCATGATCAGGATCTGTGCCTGATTCCCTACGGCGGCGGGACATCGGTGGCCGGACACATCAATCCACCAAACTCCGCGCGCCCAGTGCTGACGGTGTCGCTGGCGCGGATGAATCGCCTGACCGACCTCGACGAACACAGCCTGCTGGCGACATTCGGCCCCGGCGCCAGTGGGCCGCAAGTGGAAAGCCAATTGCGCGCGCGCGGCTACACGCTGGGGCATTTCCCGCAGTCGTGGGAGCTGTCGACGCTGGGCGGTTGGGTGGCCAGCCGTTCCAGTGGCCAGCAGTCGTTGCGCTACGGGCGGATCGAGCAATTGTTCGCGGGCGGCACCCTGGAAACATTCGCCGGGCCTCTGCAGATTCCGACGTTTCCGGCGTCGGCGGCAGGTCCCGATCTGCGTGAAATGGTGCTCGGTTGCGAGGGCCGTTTCGGGATCATTTCCGAAGTCAAAGTGCGGGTCAGCGCGTTGCCGGCGGACGAGCGTTTCTACGGCGTGTTTCTGCCCGATTGGCCGCACGCGCTGCAAGCAATCCGGCAACTGGCGCAGGCGCGCGTACCGCTGTCGATGCTGCGGCTGTCCAACGCGGTGGAAACCGAAACGCAACTGGCGCTGGCGGGCCATCCGCAGCAGATCGCCTGGCTGGAGAAGTACCTCAAGCTGCGCGGTGCCGGCGACGGCAAATGCCTGCTGACCTTCGGTGTCACCGGCAATCGCCAGCAAAACGCACTGTCACTGAAACACGCGCGCCAGCATCTGAAAGCCTTCGGCGGCGTGTTCACCGGCACCCTGCTGGGCAAGAAGTGGGCGCAGAACCGCTTCCGTTTTCCCTACCTGCGCGAGAACCTATGGAACGCCGGTTACGTGGTCGACACCCTCGAAACCGCCACCGACTGGAGCAACGTCGATCACTTGCTCAGCCTGATCGAAAACAGCCTGCGCGATGCCCTGGCCGCCGAGGGCGAACGGGTGCATGTATTCACTCATCTCTCGCACGTTTACGGCGAAGGCTCGAGCATTTACACCACCTACGTGTTTCGCCCGGCAGCGGACTATGCCGCGACGCTGGCGCGCTGGCGGATGCTCAAACACGCGGCCAGCCAAACCATCGTCGACAACCACGGCACGATCAGTCATCAGCACGGCGTCGGCAAGGATCACGCGCCGTATCTGCTGCGGGAAAAAGGCCCGCTGGCGATGCAGACGTTGCAGGCGCTGAGCGAACATTTCGACCCGGAAGGGCGCCTCAATCCGGGCACGTTATTGCCAGAGTCGCGGCCATGACGGCGAACTGGAATGCGCAGTGGCGCGAGCAGATTCTGCCGACGCTGGCGGATGACACCTGGGACCTGATCGTCATCGGTGGCGGTATCAGCGGCGCCGGAATCGTCCGCGAAGCGGCGCGGCGGGGCTGGCGCTGTCTGCTGCTGGAGCAGCGCGATTTTGCCTGGGGCACCTCCAGCCGATCATCGAAAATGGTCCACGGCGGTTTGCGGTACATCGCCAAGGGCCAGTGGCGCCTGACCCGCGATTCGGTGCGCGAGCGTCAGCGCCTCCTCGACGAGGCGCCGGGGCTGGTCGAGCCGATGAGTTTCATGATGCCGCACTATCGCGGCGGCTTTCCCGGGCCGCGCGTCATGGGCGGCCTGCTCTCGGTGTACGACGCGCTGGCGGGGCGGCGCAACCATGCTTTTCACGACGCACAACAACTGCGTTTTCTCGCCCCGGGGGTGAAGGAAAACGGTTTGCTCGGTGGCAGCTGTTTTGTCGATGCGCTAACCGATGATGCGCGGCTGGTGATGCGCGTACTGCGCGAGGCCCGGGCCGATGGTGCGGTGGTGCTCAATGGTGTGCGGGTCACGCAACTGCTGCGTGAAGGCGGGCGGGTGTGCGGGGTTCAGATCGAAGATGGCGAGGGCGGGGCCACGCTGCAATTGCGCTCTGGCGTGCTGGCCGTGGCTACGGGCGCTTGGGCTGAGCGCTTGCGTCCCGTTGAGTCAGCGAAGCAATTGCGACCGTTGCGCGGCAGTCATCTGTTGCTGCCGGGCTGGCGTCTGCCAGTGGCGCAGGCGTTCACTTTTCTGCATCAGCGCGATCGGCGCCCGGTGTTTGTCTTTCCCTGGGAAGGCGCGACGGTGGTCGGCACCACGGACCTCGATCACCGCGAGGACCTCGACCACAGCGCGCGCATTTCCAGCGATGAACTCGACTATCTGCTCGCCGCGTGCCAGCAGCAATTTCCCGGCGCCGAAGTGGGCGTCGACGACGTGCTGTCGACCTGGTCAGGCGTGCGTCCGGTGGTCGGCAGCGCGACGGGTGCGCAGCAGGGCAAACCGTCCAACGAGACCCGCGAACATGTGTTGTGGCAGGAGCCGGGTTGCGTGACGTTGGCCGGCGGCAAACTGACCACATTTCGCCCGCAAGCGATCGAAGTGCTCAAGGCGTGTGCGGTGATGCTCGGGCGTTCTTTTGTCGATGACGGCGCGCCGGTGTTCGCCGCTGTGCCGCCGCTGACAATTGCGGGACTGAGCGCCAGTCAATGGCGACGCTTGGCCGGGCGTCACGGTCGAGACCTACCGAGGCTAAAGCAATTGCTCGGCGAACTCGGTCCGGAAACGGTTGGCGCCAGCGATACGTTGTGGGCAGAACTGGCGTTCGCTTGCGAGGCGGAAATGATTCTGCACCTGGATGATTTGCTGCTGCGCCGCACCCGTTTGGGCCTGTTGCTGCCGCGCGGTGGTGAAGATTATCTGCCTGCAATTCGCACGCTCTGCCAGTCGCGATTGGCCTGGGACGATGAGCGCTGGCAGGAGGAAATCCAGCGTTACCGTTTGCTGTGGCTGCGCGATCACGGCTTGCCGGAGATCACGCCATGAAATACCTGTTAGCGATCGACAACGGCACCCAGAGCGTGCGCGCGTTGCTCTTCGATCAGCAGGGCAACCTGCTCGGCAAAGGCAAAGTCGACTTGCAGGCGTACTACTCGACGCAACCCGGTTGGGCCGAGCAGGATCCGGAATATTACTGGGCGAAACTCGGCGAGGCCTGCCAGCAACTCTGGCAGCAGACCGGCATCGACCGTGCGCAGATTGCCGGCGTGTCTCTGACCACCCAGCGCGGCACCGTGATCAATGTCGACGCCGAGGGCAAACCGCTGCGCCCGGCGATTGTCTGGCTCGATCAACGTCAGGCTGAGGTCGAGGGCGGCATCAAAGGGCCGTGGGGCTGGCTGTTCAAACTGGTCGGCGCCCAAGCGACGGTGGATTATTTCCGCGCCCAGGCCGAGGCCAACTGGATCGCCCGGCATCAGCCCGAAGTGTGGGCGGCGACCGATAAGTTTCTGCTGCTCTCGGGCTTTCTCACTCATCGCCTGTGCGGGCGCTTCGTCGATTCCGTCGGCTGCTGCGTCGGTTATCTGCCCTTCGACTTCAAACGGCTTAAATGGGCGGCGCCGCGCGACTGGAAATGGCAGGCACTGGCGGTGCGCCCGGAGCAGTTGCCGAGCCTGCACAAACCCGGCGAAACCCTCGGCTACATCACGGCCGAAGCCGCCCGCCACACCGGCATTCCCGAAGGCCTGCCGCTGATTGCCGCCGGCGCCGACAAGGCCTGCGAAGTGATCGGCTCCGGCGTGGTCGATGCGCGCACCGTGTGCCTGTCTTACGGCACCACCGCGACCATCACCAGCACCCGCTCGCGTTACCTGGAAATCGTCCCGCTGATCCCGCCGTATCCCTCGGCCGTGCCCGATCAGTACAACTGCGAAGTGATGATCTATCGCGGCTACTGGATGGTCAGCTGGTTCAAGAACGAATTCGGCCTGCGCGAGATGCAGCAGGCAAAAGCCCAGGGCATCGAACCGGAGCAACTGTTCGACGCGCTGGTCAACGCGGTGCCGCCGGGCTCGATGGGTTTGATGCTGCAACCCTACTGGTCACCGGGCATCCGCGAACCGGGCGTGGAAGCCAAAGGCGCGATGATCGGCTTCGGCGACGTACACACCCGCGCACACATCTACCGAGCCATTCTCGAAGGCCTGGCCTACGCGCTGCGCCAGGGCATGGAGAACATCGAACGACGCTCAAAGGTCTCGATCAAACGCCTGCGCGTCGCCGGCGGCGGCTCACAAAGCGACGCCGCCATGCAACTGACCGCCAACATCTTCGGCCTGCCGGCAGAACGCCCGCATGTATATGAAGCGTCCGGGTTGGGGGCGGCGATATGCTGCGCGGTGGGGTTGGGACTGCACAAGGATTTCCCATCGGCCATTGCGGCGATGACTCGGGTGGGGGCGGTTTTCACACCGCAGCCTGAGGCGCAGGAGGTTTATGAGCAGTTGTACAGAGAGGTGTATTTGCGCATGTACCGGCAGCTCAAACCGCTGTACCAAAGCATCCGCAAAATCACCGCGTATCCCGAATAGTCCTGACACCCTAGACCCCTGTGGGAGCGAGCAGGCTCGCTCCCACAGGGGTATTGCGGTGTGCCAGTGCTGACGATGCCGCTCGGCGGGCCTGACTCCAATCAAACCTGAATATGCTAGCCTGCAATCGATGATTTCATTGATTGCAGGAGGGCGACATGGCCAGCATCACCATTCGAAACCTTGACGAGAAGCTCAAGGAGCAGTTGCGCATTACCGCTGCACACAACGGACATTCCATGGAAGAAGAGGCTCGGCTGATTCTGGGCCGAGCGCTCACCACGGTTGATCGTGCCGGAGGGCTCGGCAGTCGGATTCACCAGCGTTTCAGCGCCGAGGGCGGAGCCGACCTCGATCTGCCTGCGCGTGCAGAAAAACCGCTCGGGGTGGATTTTTCTGAATGATAGTGCTCGATACCAACGTTCTATCCGAATTCATGCGCATCGAACCCGAGGCTCAAGTGTTGGCTTGGGTGGATGCGCAACCGGCCATGGACCTGGCCATCAGCGCAATCACCGTGGCGGAGATACTGCACGGCATCGCTCGATTACCTTCCGGCAAGCGCAAACAAAAACTCCAGGCCCACGCTTTGGCAATGTTTGAAGAGGATTTTGCCGGGCGGATTTTGCCATTCGATGCCCACGCAGCCGTCGAGTACGCGACGCTGGTAGCCGATGCAGAGGCGAAGGGGCGGGGGATTGCAATGGCCGATGCGCAAATCGCGGCCATCTGCCGAGGCCACGGAGCCGCGATTGCTACGCGCAATGTCCGGGATTTCGAGTTTTCCGGGATTGAAGTGATCAATCCGTGGCAGGTCTGAAAATCTGCTCTGTCATTCAAACCGCATTCGCGAGCAGGCTCGCTCCCACAGGGTTTTGCGGTGTGATCAAAATCCAGCGTGGCACACAAATCCAAAGGTGGGAGCGAGCCTGCTCGCGAAGGCGGAGTGTCAGGCAATGTTGATTTGGCTGATCCACCGCCTTCGCGGGCAAGCCCGCTCCCACAAGGGATCTGCGGTGTGCTCAAAATCCGGTGAGTCACACAAATCCAAATGTGGGAGCGAGCTTGCTCGCGAATGCGGAGTGTCAGGCAACATGGATTTGATTGACCCACCGCCATCGCGGGCAAGCCCGCTCCCACAGTTATCGAGGTGAACACATCAACAGTGCTCGACCACGAAAACCTGTGGGAGCGGGCTTGCCCGCGATTCGATTTCAGCTTCAGCGCAAGACTAACGTCAAACGCGGAAATGGCTGACCATCTGCTGCAACTGACCACCCAACCGCGCCAGTTCAACACTCGACGCTGCCGTCTCATCACTCGCCGCTGCGGTCTGCTCGGACACGTCACGGACGTTGATGATGCTGCGGCTGATCTCTTCGGCCACGGCGCTTTGCTGTTCGGCAGCGGCGGCGATCTGCTGGTTCATCGACTGGATGTTCGACACCGTGCGGGTGATGTTTTCCAGCGAGGCGCCGGCCTTGCGCGTCAGGGCGACGCTGCTGTCGGTCAGCGCGCGGCTGTTGTTCATCACTGCCGAAACCTGCTGGGTGCCGTTCTGCAGACCGGCGACCAGACCTTCGATTTCCTCGGTGGATTTCTGCGTGCGTTGAGCCAAACCGCGCACTTCGTCAGCAACCACAGCAAATCCACGCCCGGCTTCACCGGCACGCGCTGCTTCGATCGCGGCGTTGAGTGCGAGCAGGTTGGTCTGTTCGGCGACAGCCTTGATCACGTCCATGACGCTGCCGATCTTGTCGCTTTCCTGTTGCAGCACGCTCATCGCTTCGGTCGAACGCACCACTTCGCTGGCCAGACGCTCGATCTGTGCGATGGCCTCATTCACCACCTTGTCACCTTCACGGGCCTCGCCGTCCGCAGCAGCGGCGGCTTGCGACGCTTCTTCGGCGTTGCGCGCAACTTCCTGCACGGTGGCAGTCATTTCGTGCATGGCGGTGGCGACCTGATCGGTCTCGACTTTCTGGCTGTTCACACCGGCGCTGGTCTGCTCGGTCACGGCCGACAACTCTTCAGCGGCGCTGGCGATCTGAGTGACGCCGTCGCGGATGCCACTGATCAAATCACGCAGGGTCACGCCCATGCGCGCAATGCCTTGCTGCAACACGCCGAGTTCATCGCGACGGGTAACGGTGACATTCTGGGTCAGGTCGCCGCTGGCGATGCGCTCGACCACGGCCAGGGTTTCCTGCAACGGACGGGTGATCTGACGGGTGATGATCACTGCTGCAATCACGCCAACCAGCAGCGCCAGCAACGTGCTGATCAACTGGAAGGTGCGCGCCTGGGCGCTTTCAGCATCACGGCGATCGAGCTGAATCTGGTACAGCTGCTCGCTCAGGGCGACGATGGTGTTGCCCTGATCGGTCATTTCCTTACGCGCCTGCACCGCATCGGTGTTGGCGTTCTTGTACGCCATCAACGCGCCGCGATAGCTGGTCAGCGCGGTTTCCAATTGGCGCAAGGCATCCTGCTGAGTCGCGGCAAATTGCGCATTCAGTGGCTTGAGGCTGGCGATGGCCGCGTCGATCTGGCCGACGGCTTTCTGCTCGGTCTCGGCGTTGCTGGTCGCGGTGTAACCACGCACTTCATAGCGCGCGAGGATGAACGCTTCCTTCGCCGCAGTAACCGCCTGGAACTGCTCGAAACGCTGATCGCTCAACTCCAACTGCTGCACGCGCTGGCTGATCGATTCGATCAGGTTGTAGGCGGTCTGGGCGTTGGCGCTCATGGTGTCGCGCGCGCTGTTGCCGGTGCGATAGGCGTTGCGCATTTTGTTCAGCGAGGTCTGGTATTCAGCGATGGTCGCGGCCTGCTGCTTGAGCAGTTTGACGTTCTCCGGACTCTTGAATTTGCTGATCAACGCCTGCTGCTGAGCGGCGAAACTTTCCAGGGTGGTCTGCACATTCTGCGCGGCGGTTTCGTCGCCATTGGTCAGCATGTATTGCAGGCGCACCACGCGCAGTTTGGTCAGGCCGGCGTTGAGCTGGGTGATATCGCTCATCCAGTTGCTGCGGTCGATCAGGCCGCCGAGACTGGTCCAGCCGGTCAGCGCCAGAACGCAGGTCAGGGCCAGCACCAGGCCGAAGCCCAGGCCGAGTTTCATGTTCACGCTGATGTTACCGAACCAGCTATTCATGCAAATCCTCCAGAAACGTTGGGTTTCTTGGTCGTCAGTTAAGCTGGAAGATTGTTGTTCTTTTGAGCCAGCAGGGGTGTTAGCAGGTCTGTATCGGCCGCAAACCCGAGAGCTGAAAGGATTTTTGTCTGACAGGTTTCGCGCAACTCAACCGAGGCGCCGCGACCAGCGCTGATCCGGCGCCTCGAACCCCGGATTGACCAGCGCCGTCAGCACATGATCCTGCCAACGCCCGGCAATGTTCAGATACGCCTTCGCATAGCCCTCACGCTCAAAACCCAAACGCTCAAGCAACCGCGCACTGCGCTCATTGCCCGGAATGTAATTGGCCATGATCCGATGCAGATTCTGCACATCGAACATATAACCAATCCCCGCCTCCAGCCCCTCCTGCATCAAACCCTGCCCCTGATGCGCCTCATCGATGTGATAACCCAAATAACACGCCTGAAACGCCCCACGAATAATCCCGCTGAAATTGCACGCCCCGATCATCTGCTGACCGTCCGCCGACAGCAGCGCGAAATGCATGGCTAACCCGGCTTCGAAAGCACTGGCCTGGATCTCGAGGCGACGGCGGATGTTGGCGGTGGAGAAGTAATCGGTGGTGCGGATGGGCGACCAGCGCGCCAGGTGCCGCTGGTTGCGTAGGTAGAACGCGCTTTCGAGCTCGGCTTGATCGGGAGAGAGGATCGCCAGGGTCAGGCGCGGGCAGGGCAGGGATAACAGCGGCATCGAACGCTCCTTGGCGAGGGATCTGCTGGCAGAGTCGCGCATATGCTGGGGAGCGGCAAGATATGGAGAAGCCGAGGCGAAAAAAAGCCCGCTAGGAGCGCGGGCGAACCGTAGTTTCTTGAATGAGCGGGGGGATTTTATCGGTTCGCGGGACGGAGTGCGGTGAAGAAAAATTCATCGTGCTGGGCGGTGGGCTCGACGTGTTTGTTGACGGGAATATACCAATCACCAGATGCGACGAAGCCCGCATTGGGCGGGCTCTGTCGTTGAGGGTCGATGGGCCTCGAACCGTTGGTTCGGACTCGTAACTGAAGGCCGTCGCCGCCGGTCAATATGTATTCCGAAATTTCAGTCAGTGGGCTTGGAATACATTTCAAAATGGATCTGCCTGAAACGCTGTGGAGCCCAATAGCCCTGAAACCCCCGTATTTACTGGATTTCAGGCACAAAAAAAGACGTCCGTGGACGTCTTTAGATGATGAAGTGGTGGAGCCGGGGGGATTTGAACCCCCGTCCGCCAGTACTCCGCTGTCGGTACTACATGCGTAGCCGTGTCTATTAAGTTAACCCTCAGCGACCCGACGGGCAGGGTGCTTTGGGCGAGTTGTGTAAGTTTTAGCCGCTTCGTCCACAACGTACTGCACGGCGATTCTGTTCTATATGACAATCATTTCGGGTTTACAGACATCCCCTGATGATTGCTGGACCCGAAGGTACCAGGAGCATTGTCAGCTGCAATTAAGCAGCGAGAGCAACACCGTATTGGTCGTCATTGGCAACTATAAGTAGTTGCAACAGTGGATTTACGACTTCTGTTACCAAGTCGGCATGCACCTAGAGTTTCGCAACCGGCGTCGAATCCTAAACGGCCCCGAACTCATTGCCCGGTGAATCTGTTCGGGCAACAAGCGTGCACAGTGTACGTCAAAACGCTTGGCAGGCCAACCCGCAGGTTGGCCCGTCAGCATGGATCAGTTGTTGGTGCCGGTCGATTTACGCAGTTCCACGATGGTTTGCGAGGTTTCGGCAACGCAGTCGTCGATTTTGCCTTCGGCTTTCAGCGCTTGGGCCTTGCTCACGCTGGTTTCGGCGCGCTGGCTCAATTCCGGATTCGCCGACAACTGCCCTTTGGCGTTGTTGATTGTCTGGATGTTGGCATCGCACAGATCGGCAGGCTTGTCTGCGGCGAACGAAGTGGACGCCATCATCGAGGCAGTAACGAACAGACCTAACAGTACAGAACGCTTCATGTGTATCTCCTTGAACTGAGGGATCCAGGCTTCGCTGACCGCTGGGCGAGCCACCGAATGGAGGAAAAGCCCCGATTTGTCGGGGCCTGTTCTGTGGATTGCCGTCTCGCTCAAGAGTTCTATTTTTTTTCAGACGGCCTTTGCGCGTGTCACCCGATCCACCAGATAAACCAGTCCGTGGTAGTTGATGCCACCGTGCTGGGTGAGGCCGATTTCGCACGTGCGGCTGGTGGAAATGCCCTCGTTGCAATGCTGCACGGCGTCCTTGAGCGTACGCAGTGAATGGCTGTTCAGCTCCGGTGTGGTGAAGCCTTTGTCGCCGGCAAATCCGCAGCAATGTATGCCTTCAGGAATCACCACGGTGTTGCTGCATTTGCGCGCCAGATCGATCAGCGCCTGGCTTTCGCCCAAGTGTTGAGTGCTGCAGGTCACGTGGACGGCAATCGGCGCTTCCTGGGGTGTGAAGTCCAGACGATCCAGCAGATGCGTACGGATGAAGCGCACCGGATCGTACAGATCCAGTCGTGTTTCGCCGATGTCCTGAACCAGTCGCAACGTACACGGGCTGGTGTCGCAATAGATCGGATCGAGGCCGCCGCGACTGGCGTGGAGCAGGGCGCTGATCAGTTCCTGGCGCTTGTGCTCGGCCTGTCCGACGTAGCCCTTGGCGGCGAACGGCTGACCGCAGCAGAGGTTGTCCTGATTGTCGGGGAAGACTACCTGGTAACCGGCCTTTTCCAGCAGACCACGAGTTTTGTCGTACAGCGACATCTGTTCTTTGTCGCCCGCCGCCGGGCCCATGACCCGCGATACGCAAGCTGCCAGATAAACCACACGCGGGCGCTCGTCCGAAACGCTCGGGCTGAAGCGAATGGCTTTTTCCGGCTGGGGCATGGCGTTGGTCCACAACGGCACCTGGCCTTTGGACAAGCGCGTCAGCGTCGCCGACAACTTCGCCAGACGCGGTGCGCCGAGCATCATCCGCGCACCGTTGGCGACGTGCAGGGTGAAGCGCGCGCCTTGCAGGGTCTTGGCGAAATTTCCTTCGATCCAGTCAGCGGTTTTCTGATGCGTGGCGTGTCGGCCACGGAGCTTTTTCACCAGTTCGCCGGTGTTGATGCCTACAGGGCAGCGTTGCGCGCACAGGCCGGTCGCGGCGCAGGTGTCGATGCCTTGGTAGTCGTAGGCTTTTTCCAGTTCGGTGGTGTCGACGCCGGCGCGTTTTTTCGCCTGGATATCGCGCCAGATGACGATGCGCTGGCGCGGGCTCAAGGTCAGGCCTTTCGATGGGCAGACCGGTTCGCAGAAACCGCACTCGATGCACTTATCCACAATCTCGTCCGCCGCCGGCAGCGGTTTCAGGTGCTTGAGGTGGATCTGCGGATCTTCGCTGAGCACCACGTCCGGATTGAGAATGCCGTTGGGGTCGAGCAGGCGTTTGAGCTGCCACATCAGTTGATAGGCGTCGCTGCCCCATTCCAGCTCCACGAACGGCGCCATGTTGCGCCCGGTGCCGTGTTCGGCCTTCAGCGAGCCGCCGAACTCCACGGCGACCAGTTGCGCGACATCGTCCATGAACGCTTGGTAGCGTGCGATTTCTGCCGGGCTGTTGAAGCCTTGGGTGAAGACGAAGTGCAGATTGCCTTCCAGTGCGTGTCCGAAAAGGATCGCTTCGTCGTAGGCATGTTTGTCGAACAGCTCGATCAGGCGATTGACGCCGATGGCCAGTTGTTCGACCGGGAAGGTCACGTCTTCGATAATCACCGTGGTGCCGGTTTTGCGCACGGCGCCGACGGCGGGGAAGGTGTCTTTGCGGATGGCCCAGAGGCGGGCGTTTTCCACCGGATCTTCGGTGAAGTCGACCTGCTTCTCGACGGGGAAATCGCGCAGGGACGCCATGATTTGTGCCCGTTGTTCCTGCAGCAATGTCGACGAAGCGGCGCGGGATTCGATGAGCAGCGCGCAGGCATTTTCCGACAGAAGCTGTACGAAAGCGGGCATGCCTTTTTTGTCCTGCACCGAGCGCAGACTGCGTCGGTCGAGCAACTCCACCGCTGACACTGGTTGGCTTTTCAGCACGGTCACCGCGTTGCAGCAGGTTTCGACATCAGGGAACACGATCAGCGCCGAGGCCTTGTTCGGGTGATCGATGACGGTGTCGTAAGTCACCGCGCTGATGAAACCGAGCGTGCCTTCGGAGCCGACCAGCAGGTGGCTCAGGATATCCACAGGCTCGTCGAAATCCACCAGGGCGTTGAGCGACAGGCCGGTGGTATTTTTCAGACGGTATTTGTGGCGGATTCTTGCGGCCAGTTCGGCGTTGGCGCGGGTCTCGCGACCTAATGTCGCCAAGCGTTCGAGCAGGTCGCCGTGGCTGGAGCGAAATGCCGCGACGCTGGCAGGGTCTTCGCTGTCGAGGCGCGTGCCGTCGGCCAGCACCAAGCGAATCCCGGCCAAGGTGTGATAGGTATTCTGCGCAGTACCACAGCACATGCCGCTCGCGTTGTTGGCGACGATGCCGCCGATCTTGCAGGCATTGATCGACGCCGGATCCGGGCCGATCTTGCGCCCGAACGGTGCCAGCCAGGCATTGGCCTGCGCGCCGATCACGCCCGGTTGCAGGCGGATCTGCGTGCCCTGGCCGCGAATCTCGCGGGCGTTCCAGTTATCCCCAAGCACGATCAGCACGGAATCGCTGATCGCCTGCCCGGACAGGCTGGTGCCGGCAGCGCGGAAGGTCACCGGCACCTTGTCGCGCTGGGCCAGTTGCAGCAACGCCACGACTTCGTCTTCAGACTCGACGCGGATCACCAGTTTCGGAATCAGCCGATAGAAACTGGCGTCGGTGCCAAAGGCCAGGGTCGACAGCGGGTCGTCGAAGCGCCGGTCTGCTGGAATCAGTTGCTCGGCATCACGCAGGAAAGCAGCAGGAAGATTCATTGATCCTCCAGAATCAGCACGACCAGATCTTTCGGGCCATGCGCGCCATACGCCAGGACCTGTTCAATATCGGCAGTCTTCGACGGGCCGGAGACCAGCAGCGCGTTGGTCGGCATGCCTTGCGCCCATTCGAATTCCTGTTGCACCTGATAGAAGTTGTCGCGGATTTCGCTAGCCTTGAGCAGGGCGAAATGCACCGGCGGCACCAGGCTCATCAAGCGCGGTTCCTCACGGGTAGGCCAGATGATCAGGCTGCCGGTTGCGGCGATGGCACCGAGGGTGCCAGTGAGGCTGGCCGGGGTGTCGTTGAACAGCTCGGCTTTCCACTCTTCCATTGGCCGGTCGTAGGACTTCAGTTCTGGCAGCTCGGGATTGTTCGCCCAGTGCTGGGTGATGCGTTGCCCGTGAGTTGTTGTCGGAGCGATCAGCAGGCTCGGCAACTGGCGGTCACGCAGCAGTTGCGCCAGTAATGCCGGCCACTCGGCGCCCGAGGTCAGGTGGATTTCGGTGTGCACCGCCTCCATCAGTTTGCGCAGTTGCGGGATGCGTTGCTCGGCGCTGTAGGTGTAGGGCTGGGTGACCAGATCGACATCGAAGTTGTCGGCAATTGGCGTGGTGCCGGTCAGACTTTTCCGCAGTTTGCCGAGGATATTTTGCTTGGCGCTCATCGACGCTCTCCCTGTTTGGCCAGATGCTCGCGGGCCATGTCATGCAACGAACGCGCGGCCGGTTTTGGCGCGCTGTGGTTTTGCGTCCATGGGCCGACATTGCTCGGCGTAAGGGCGCGCAGGCGCGTGGCGAAAAAAGCGAACAAGCGGTACAGCGTCGGCGAGCTGTTGAGTCTGGCCCAGGCGTTCCAGATGAAGCGCTCCTTGCGCGAATACTTGCTGCCCTGGCCGCGCATCACCTGATTCGGTGCGTCCGGGGCTTTGACGTTTTCCTCGCGCAGACGGCGCAGGATCGCCGGGATCGGAATTTTCACCGGGCAGACTTCACCGCAGGCGCCGCACAGTGAGGACGCGCTCGGGTGGTCCGGGACCTTGGCCAGGCCGACCATGTGCGGGGTGATGATTTTGCCAATCGGCCCCGGGTAGACCTCGCCATAAGTGTGGCCGCCGACGCGGGTGTAAACCGGGCAATGATTCATGCAGGCGCCGCAGCGGATGCAGTTCAGGGTCTGGCGCAATTCACTGTCGGCGAAAGCCTGGCTGCGACCGTTGTCGAGCAGGACCAGATGCACTTCCTGCGGGCCATCGAGTTCGTGTTCCTTGCGCGGGCCGGAGATCATGTTGACGTAAGTGGTGATCGGAATGCCCAGCGCCGAGCGCGTCAGCAGTGACAGCAGCGGCACCACGTCGCGCAGGTTTTCCACGACTTTTTCGATGCCGGTGACGGCGATATGCACCGGCGGCACGGTGGTGGTCATGCGCCCGTTGCCTTCGTTTTCCACCAGCAGCAGGGTGCCGGTTTCGGCGACGGCGAAGTTGACGCCGGAGACGCCGATGTCGGCTTCGAAGAATTTCTGCCGCAGGACCCTGCGACCGATCTGAATGAGTTGGTCAACGTCCTTGGTGTATTCCACGCCAAGTTTGTCGTGGAACAAGGACGCGACCTGACCGGCATTCTTGTGGATCGCCGGCATAATGATGTGTGAAGGCTTCTCGTGGTCGAGCTGGACGATGTACTCCCCCATGTCGGACTCCAGACATTCAATGTCCCGAGCCTCGAGGAAATGGTTCATCTCCATCTCTTCGCTGACCATCGATTTGCCCTTGATCACTTGCCGCGCCTCGTGAGCGCGGATGATCGACAGGACGATGCCATTGGCCTCGTCCACCGTTTCCGCCCAGTGCACTGTCACACCGTTGCGGGTCAGGTTCTGTTCCAGTTGCTCGAGCAGGTCGGGCAACTTGGACAGCGCGCGGGCCTTGATCGAATTGCCCAGTGCGCGCAAGTGTTCTCTTTCGTGGGCATCGCTGAAAGCCGCTGCCCGCTTGGTCATCAGTGAATCCATGGCAGTGCGGAAGTTGTTCCGCAGCTGCTGATCACCCAGGGCATTGTGTGCCCGGGTGCGGAAATCTTCTTCTACGGCGACCGTAGGAATAATCGTCGAGGTGCTCATTGCGCACCTCCGGTTCGCTGCCAGAGGAAGCTCGCCAGATGTTGCCCGCGCAACGCTTGCTGCTGTTTCTCCAGAGCGCCGTTGATGTTCATCAAACAGCCGCAGTCGGCACTCAGTACCTTGTGCGCGCCGGACTCCTTCAGCGCGCGGGTCTTGTCAGCCACCATCGCGCCGGAAATGTCTGGCATACGGACGCTGAATGTCCCACCGAAGCCACAGCATTCGCTTTCGTGGTCGTGATTAACCCGCTCCACGTTGCTCAACTGCGCCAACAACTCGCGGCCGTGCAGGTGGGTGTTCATTTCGCGGCGTGCCGAACACGAGGTGTGCAGCGCGACTTTCACCGGTTCGCCGCTGTCCTTGAGCTGCACCTTGCAGACGAACAGCAGAAACTCGGCCAATTCATAGGTGCGCGCTGCGAGCGCCTGCACCTGTTTCAACGTCTCCGGCTCGTCCTTGAACAAGTCGGCGTAATGCTCGCGCAGCATGCCGGCGCAGGAACCCGACGGCACCACCACCGGATAATCGCCGGCAAACAACGCCAGTTGCGAGCGCGCTACCGTCCGCGCCTGCTCGGTGTAGCCTGAGGTGTAGGCCGGTTGGCCGCAGCAGCTCTGCCCTTGCGGATACTCGACCCGAATCCCTTCGCGCTCCAGCAGATGGATCGCGTCCATCCCGGCTTCGGGGTAGAACAGGTCGACCACACACGTGCCGAACAGGTAGACCCGCGACGGTTTCTCGCTGGGGTATTGCCGAGGTTCGGGCAGTGGCGGTGCCACGCGGGTCGCGTTCGGCACAGCGTTGTAAAAAAGCTCGCTCATCAGGCGTGTCTCCGGGGAGGCCCGGTTATCCGTCTGCTGCGGCTGCCGAATATAAAGCGCATTGCTTTCAGCAGCCTTACAGACCCGGTGGTGAATTGCTGACGCCGGATCACGGGCCGGCGTCGGTTATTTCCATACTTCTTGTAGTCTTAGTGCACCAGCATGCCGGTGAACCAGTAGGCCTGAGCCAAGGTGATCAAACCGACAATCGTTGCAAAGAATAGGCTGTGCTTGAGGGTGAAGCGGAACAGATCCGATTCCTTGCCGACCAGACCGGTCGCGGCGCAGGCCACGGCGATCGATTGCGGCGAGATCATCTTGCCGGTCACGCCGCCGCTGGTATTGGCCGCCACCAGCAAAGTGTCGTTGACGCCGATCTGGTGTGCGGTGGTCGCTTGCAACGAACTGAACAGCGCGTTCGACGACGTATCCGAACCGGTGAGGAACACGCCCAGCCAACCGAGGAACGGCGAGAAGAACGGGAACGCGGCGCCAGTACCCGCCAGCACCAGGGCCATGGTCGACGACATGCCGGAGTAGTTGGTGACAAAGGCGAACGCCAGCACCATGCCGATCGACAGGATTGGCCAGCGCAGTTCGTAGAAGGTCTCTTTCAAAGTGGTCAGACCAGTTTTGAAATTGATCTTCAGCACCAGCATCGAAATCAGCGCGGAGAAGAAAATCGCCGTGCCGGTGGCGGAAATCGGATCGAGCTTGAACACCGCTGGAATGGCAGTCGGATTGGCCACGATCGGCGCAGTCTTGATCACCAGTTGATCAAGGTGCGGAATCGCGAAGTTGAACACCCAGCTGTACATCGAGCCGCCGGCAGCGAACATGGCTTTGAAAGGCTTCAGCGTCCAGATCGTCACCAGCACAGTGAGGATCAGGAACGGCGACCACGCCTTGAAAATTTCCCCGAGGCTGTAGGGCGAAGCCACGGTGGTGCGCTTCTGGCCGAAACCGCCGACGCTGGCGCTGACCACCGAAGCGGACACGGCGCCAACGATGTGCTGGCCGGCGGCGCGACGTGGTTGCCAGACCTTGAGGAATAGGGTCAGGGAAATCAGGCTGGCCAGTGCCGAGGTGATGTCCGGCAGTTCCGGGCCGATGAAGTTGGAAGTGAAGTATTGGGTGATGGCGAAACTCAGACCTGCCACCAGCGCGGCCGGCCAGGTTTCGCGCACACCGCGCAGGCCGTCCATCATGAACACCAGCCAGAACGGTACGAACAGCGACAGCAGTGGCAGCTGGCGACCGGTCATGGCGCCGATCTTGAAGGCGTCGATGCCAGTGACCTGGCCCGCCACGATGATCGGAATCCCCAGCGCGCCAAATGCCACCGGCGCGGTGTTGGCGATCAGGCACAGGCCGGCGGCGTACAGCGGATTGAAGCCCAGTCCTACAAGGAGTGCGGCAGTAATCGCGACCGGCGCGCCGAATCCGGCAGCACCTTCCAGAAATGCGCCGAAGCAGAAACCGATCAGCAACACCTGCAAGCGCTGGTCATCGGTGATCGACAGGACCGAGCTGCGGATGACCTCGAACTGACCGCTTTTTACCGTCAGTTTGTAGAGGAACACCGCTGCGACAATGATCCAGGCAATCGGCCACAGGCCATAAGCGAAACCGTAACCAGCGGCGGCGAAGGCCATGTCCACTGGCATCTGGAAGGCGAAAATCGCCACGGCAATCGATAGCGCGAGGGTGATGCTGCCGGCCACATGGCCTTTGAGACGGAACACCGCCAGGGCAAGAAAGAAGAACACGATGGGAATGACGGCCGCGAGAGCGGAGACGCCAAGACTGCCGAGCGGGCTGTAGAGCTGTTGCCAGGTTTGCATGGTGGGGTGGCCCCTAATTGTTGTTGGTCAGGCACTGTAAGCAATCTTGGATAATTGGTAAGACCAATTTACAAGCGCTGTCGGCTAGGGTAAAAGCCTTGGTGGCGGTGTGTCAATTTGCCGCTCTGAAACTTTCGTCGAAGATGCGGTGCAGAGCGCAACTGATCCGCCTTGGCGAAGTGGTGTCTGGCAGGTGTCGGCGGCGCGCGGATAGGCCAGAATAGACACCCCGGCGAGCGGTCGGGATCGTGGAGAAATGAGTTATGGGCTTTGATCAGATACGTCAGCGCCGTTTGTCTGACGATATTGTCGAGCGCCTCGAAGGGATGATCCTTGAGGGCACGCTGAAGTCGGGCGAGCGGTTGCCGGCCGAGCGCACGCTGGCCGAACAATTTGGCGTATCACGCCCGTCGTTGCGCGAGGCGATTCAGAAACTGGCGGCCAAAGGCTTGCTGGTCAGTCGCCAGGGCGGCGGCAATTATGTGGTGGAGAGCCTGGGGTCGACGTTCAGCGATCCACTGCTGCAATTGCTTGAAAGCAATCCCGAAGCGCAACGTGATTTGCTCGAATTCCGGCACACCCTGGAGGCATCGTGCGCCTACTACGCCGCATTGCGCGCCACCGATGTTGATCGCGAGCGCCTGACCGCTGCGTTCGAAGAGCTGCAGGATTGCTACTCGCGTCACGAAGAAGTCAGCCGGGCGGAAGAGGGTGCGGCGGATGCGAAGTTTCATCTGGCGATTGCAGAGGCCAGCCATAACGCGGTGTTGCTGCACACGATTCGCGGCTTGTTCGATCTGCTCAAGCGCAACGTCGTGACCAACATCGGCGGCATGTACAAGCAGCGTACGGAAACCCGCGACATGCTGATCTCGCAGCATCGAGAATTGTATCTGGCGATTATCGAAGGGCGTGCCGAGCAGGCGCGGGAAGTGTCCAGCCGACATATTTTGTATGTGCAGGAGGTGCTGGAAGAGGTGCGTCAGGAGGTGCAGCGCATGGCTCGGGCGGAGCGGCGCAAGGGGATGTAGTCAGTTAGTTCTGCAAACGATCGTTCCCACGCTCTGCGTGGGAATACAGCAATGGACGCTCTGCGTCCGCATTGTGACGCGGAGCGTCACGGGATGCATTCCCACGCAGAGCGTGGGAGCGATCAGGGTGGAAAACTAATCTTCCTTGCCCTTGTTGCGCACCGCACGCTGCAATTCACGACCGGCATCGCGCTCGCGCTCGGTATCACGCTTGTCGTATTCCTTCTTGCCCTTGCCCAGAGCGATCTCGCACTTGACCATGTGCTTGCTCCAGTACCAGGACAGGCAGACGCAGGCGTAACCCTTTTGCTGCACGGCGGCGGCGAGCTTGTCCAGCTCGCGGCGGTTGAGCAGCAGTTTGCGTGTGCGCACCGGGTCGGCGATGACGTGAGTGCTTGCGGTCATCAACGGCGTGATGTGGCTGCCGAGCAACCATGCTTCGCCATCCTTGAGCAGCACATAGCTGTCGACCAGCTGCAACTTGCTCGCCCGCAGACTTTTTACTTCCCAGCCGGCCAGGACCAGACCAGCCTCGAACTTGTGCTCGATGAAGTAATCGTGTCGCGCCTTTTTGTTCTGCGCGATGGTCCCTGTTGGGTGTTTCTTCTGTTTAGCCATAGGGGCGGCATTATATGGAGTTGTTAGGCTGTCGGCTACGGTGTTGCTGCGTGCTTGAGCAGGTTGAGTGAATCCCGGACAATGCGGCCTCTTTTTCTAACGCTTGGGCGTGATAAACGATGTCGACAGACAAGGTTTCTGTCCACGGCAGTTGGGCTAGCCGCTGGGTATTCATACTCGCCGCGACCGGTTCGGCCGTGGGACTGGGTAGTATCTGGAAGTTCCCCTACATGGTCGGGGTCTACGGCGGCGGTGCCTTTGTGCTGATGTTCCTGGCGTGCATCGCGCTTATCGGTGTCCCGGTCATGCTCGCGGAAACCCTGATCGGCCGGCGCGCCCGGCAAAGTCCGGCGAATGCCCTGAAGGTGTTGGCACTGGAAGCCGGGCACTCGGCGAAATGGTCGTGGGGCGCGTTTGCCGGGATGATCACGGCCCTGCTGATTCTTTCTTTCTACAGTGTGGTCGGCGGCTGGTCGCTGGATTACATCGTCGACATGGGCCGTGGCGATTTCCAGGGCGCGACGGCCGATCAGGTCGGCGCCTATTTCGGCAATGTCATCTCCAATCCATGGCGCCTGACACTTTGGCACACGATTTTCATGCTGCTGTCGGCCTTCGTGATCGCCAAAGGCGTGGTCGCCGGGCTTGAACGCAGCCTGCGAATCATGATGCCGCTGCTGTTCGTGATGATTCTGGTGCTGCTGGGTTACAGCATGACCACCGGGCATTTCATGGAAGGCGTGCATTTCATGTTCGACTTCCACCCGGAAAAAGTCCTCGACGGCCTGCTGCCAGCGATGGGGCACGCGTTCTTTTCGCTGAGCGTCGGCGTTGGTTCGATCATGATCTACGGCGCCTACATGCCGAAGAACACCTCGCTGTCGGGCACGGTGGTCGGCGTTGCGCTGCTGGATACTTTCGTATCGCTGGTGGCCGGTCTGGCATTGTTTCCAATTGTATTTGCTGCTGGCTTGAACCCAAGCGAAGGCCCGGGGCTGATGTTCGTCAGCCTGCCGTTTGCTTTTGGTAACGTCTTTTTCGGCCAGTTGATGGGCGTGGTGTTCTTTGTGCTGGTCGCGGTGGCTGCCTGGAGTTCGGCTATTTCGCTACTCGAACCGATGGTGGCTTACCTGGTTGAACGCACTAAAATCAGCCGCATCTGGGTGACGTTCTGGCTGGCGTTCACCTGCTGGTTCGTTGGTCTGGGCACGGTGTTTTCTTTCAATATCTGGAAGGAAGCCAAGTTTTTCGTGAACGAAGGCGGGGCGTTCAGCCTCTATCAATGGGGTGCGCAGAGCGGTCTCGACTTCTTCGGCGTGATCGATTTCTTCACCTCGCGGATCATGTTGCCCCTTGGTGGCTTGTGTTTCGTGCTGTTCGCGGGATGGGTAATGGGGCGTGAAGCGGTGCGGGATGAATTGTCCATCCGTAACCCGGTTCTATTTGCCCTGTCCCTGTTCTTGATGCGCTACGTGGCGCCTATCGGCATTCTTGTAGTCTTTGCCGCTCAGCTCTGGAAGTAACGCTTACATGACGACACATATCCAACGATCCGCGCTCCTGCCGTACCCGGCGCAGTTTCTCTACGACCTGGTCAACGACGTCGCGCGTTACCCGGAGTTTCTGCCGTGGTGCTCGGAGGCTGAAGTGCTGGAAAGCTCCCCGGAACACATGCGCGCCAGTGTCGGCGTAGCGAAGGGCGGCCTCAGTCAGCATTTCGTCACGCGCAATACGCTGGTGCCGGGGCAGTCGATCGAGATGAATCTTGAAGAAGGCCCGTTCACTCAGTTGCACGGCATCTGGGTATTCAAGGCGCTGAACGAAAAGGCCTGCAAGATCAGTCTGGATCTGTCGTTCGATTATGCCGGGCCGTTGGTGCGCGCTACGTTGGGCCCGCTGTTCAATCAGGCGGCTAACCAGCTGGTGGATGCTTTCTGTCAGCGCGCCAAGCAGATGCATGGTTAAGCCGGTGATCGAGATAGAAGTCGTGTACGCGGCGGTTGATCGCCAGGTTCTGCGTGCGATCAGCGTCGCTGAAGGAGTCAGCGTTCGGGCGGCGGTGCACGCATCGGGCATCGCGGCCGAGTTTCCTGAGCTGAATCTGGCGCAGTGCCCGCTGGGGATTTTTGGCAAGGTCGTGGCTGACGCGGATTCTCGCCCTGTTCAGGCGGGCGACCGGATCGAAATTTATCGACCGCTGCTGGCTGATCCCAAAGAAGTTCGACGTTTGCGCGCGGCCAAGGCTGCCGAGGCCAAAGCACGTAATTCTTGATCAGACCAAACGGCAGGCAATAAAAAACCCGGAATGTCCGGGTTTTTTATTGCCTCGCCTATTACTGCGGCGAGGTGTCCAGCGGCTCTGGCGTCGGAACCGGTACGGTTTCCACACCATCGACGTCCTTTTGGATCTGATCCAGCAAGGAGCCCGGTTTGGCTGGTTTTTCAGCTTCTGGCTTGTCGGCGTTTTCAGCAGGCGCGGTCACGGTAGTACCGCTGTCCTTGCCGAGAATGGCTTCATCACGGCTCACGCCGGGCATGAAGTCACCGGACAGGCTGACAAGTTGGTCGTTGGAATTGAAGATAACGCTGATTCGTTCCTGCTGGCGTTCACCGCCACCCGGTTGCAGGCTGTACAGATAATCCCAGCGATCGGCATGGAACGTGTCGGCAAGCAGAGGGTTGCCCATGATAAACCGTACTTGCGGCCGGGTCATTCCCGGGCGTAACTGGTCTATCATGTCCTGCGTGACGACATTGCCCTGCTGGATGTCGATTTTGTAAACCCCGGGGAATGAACAACCGGCGAGTGCGAGCAGTCCCACAAAGGTGAAACTGGTTAGCAAGAGCTTGGTGTTTTGCATCGGTGGGCGACTTCCACTATCTTGGCTGGGACAACGTAAACGCCGATCATACCCGCATTAAGAGAAGCTGCGAAGCAGCATCGCGAGAAAGCTGACCATGGTTGAAAATAGCGAACTACGCAAAGCCGGCCTCAAAGTGACCCTGCCACGGGTCAAGATCCTGCAAATGCTCGACTCTACCGAGCAGCGCCACATGAGTGCCGAGGACGTCTACAAGGCGTTGATGGAAGCTGGTGAGGACGTTGGTCTGGCCACGGTTTACCGTGTTCTGACCCAGTTCGAAGCGGCCGGCCTCGTGGTCCGCCACAACTTCGACGGCGGCCACGCGGTCTTCGAACTGGCTGACGGTGGCCACCATGACCATATGGTCAACGTGGAATCGGGTGAAGTGATCGAATTCTTCGACGAAGAAATCGAAAAACTTCAGAAATCGATCGTCGAGAAGCATGGCTTCGAAATGGTTGATCACAACCTAGTGCTGTACGTGCGCAAGAAAAAGTAAGCATGTCGCGCGAATTTCACATTCGCGAAACGAGCGAAGGCGACCCAAGGGTCGCCTTCGTGCTTTCTACTATTTGTTACGCCTTGGCGGTCACCACCATTTTTTTCGCGTGAGCCAGGGATTCCTTGGTCAGATCGATGCCGCCGAGCATGCGCGCGACTTCTTCGATGCGCTCGTTCTTTGTGAGCTTGGCGACAGCGGTGTGAGTCGCCTTCTCGTCGCGAACCTTGTGCACGAACAGATGCTGATGCCCTTGCGCCGCCACTTGCGGCAAGTGCGTCACGGTCAGGACCTGGCCGCGATCACCGAGACGGCGCAGTAACTGGCCGACAATCTCGGCAGTCGGGCCGCCAATACCTACGTCCACTTCGTCGAACACCAGGGTCGGCACGCGGGAGGTCTGGGCGGTAATGACCTGAATCGCCAGACTGATCCGCGACAGCTCACCACCGGAGGCAACTTTTGCCAGCGCCTTGAGCGGTTGACCGGGGTTGGCGCTGACCAGCAGTTCGACCTGTTCCAGCCCGTTCGGCAGCAACTCGTCGCTGCTGTTGGCTTTCAGTTCGATGGAAAAGCGGCCGCCGGGCATGCCCAGGCGCTGGATTTCCTGCTCCACCGCACTGGCGAGACTGCCGGCCGCCTGATGACGAAGGTCGCTCAGCTCGCGGGCTTTCTCTTGGTAGTGGCGGGCGTAGGACGCCAGTTCTTCACCCAGGCGCTCGACGGATTCATCATTGGCGTTGAGGGTTTCGATTTCATCCAGCAGCTTCTGCTGCATCTCGCCGACTTCGGTCGGCTGAATCCGGTGTTTGCGCGCCAGGGTGTAGATCGCGTCGAGACGTTCTTCCTGGTATTGCAGCCGAGCCGGGTCGGCATCGAAGTTATCGAGGAAACGGTTGAGTTCGCCGACTGCTTCTTCCACCTGAATCTGCGCGCTGGTCAGCAGACTGCTGGCTTCACCCAGCGCACCCACCGAACTGTTCACGCTGGACAGACGATTGAGGCTGGCGGTCAGCGCATTCAGCACATTCCCGGAATCGCTTTCGCTGCATTGCTCGACCACTTGCCGGCAAATGCCCAGCAAGGTTTCGGCGTTGGTCAGGTTCTTGTGTTCCTGCTCCAGTTGCTCCAGTTCGTTTTCGCCGAGACCGAGGTTTTCCAGTTCTTCGAGCTGATAGCTGAGCAGTTGATGGCGTGCGCGTTGTTCGTCGCCAGAGTTGGAAAGGCGCTCCAGTTCCTGGCGAGTCTGGCGCCAGCGCTGTGCGGCCAGTTGCACCTGACGCGCCAGATCGGTCGCGCCGGCGTATTCGTCGAGCAGGCGGCGATGGGTGTCGGTCTTCAACAGCGACTGATGTTCGTGCTGGCTGTGGATATCGATCAGCAGCTCGCCGAGGGCTTTGAGGTCGCCAAGCGGGCAGGGCGTGCCGTTGATATAACCGCGCGAACGACCTTCCGAGGTGATGACCCGGCGCAGGATGCACGGCCCGTCGTTTTCCAGATCGCGCTCGGCCAGCCAGGCGCTGGCTTCGGGGATATCAGCAAGATCGAAGGTGGCAAGAATGTCGGCTTTGTCAGCGCCCGGGCGAACCACGCCGCTGTCGGCGCGATCACCCAGGGTGAGGCCCAGGGCGTCGAGCATGATCGACTTGCCGGCGCCGGTTTCCCCTGTGATCACGCTCATCCCGCGATCAAGTTCGAGATCGAGATTTTCAACGATGGCGTAGTTATGTACGGACAGGTGCACCAGCATAAAGGCAGCTCCCAGGCTTGAGGTCTGGTTATTTATACAGTGTTTTGTTCAGGCCTGACAATGCCCGCCTTTAGCTCGATTTGCTTGATCAGAAAGTTTTCTTAGCGCATTCAAGAATGAGTATTCAGCACTTTTTTGTAGGGACAATTGTTTTCAGCCCTTGAAGCCTGATTTTGCGGCCCCATATATCGGGGCAGAAGCGCGAGTCAGGCTCGCGGACGAAATTGAAAGGAGAATTCTATGGCTGACGAACAGACAGTAGATACGCAAAACCCAGATGCCAATCAGGCGCCCGAAGGCTCGGGTGACGACCTGGCGACCCGTGTGCAAGTGCTCGAAGAGCAATTGGCCGCCGCGCAGGATCAGTCTCTGCGTGTTGCTGCCGATCTGCAGAACGTTCGCCGCCGTGCCGAGCAGGACGTCGAGAAGGCGCACAAGTTTGCCCTGGAAAAATTCGCCAGCGACCTGCTGCCGATCGTCGACAGCCTGGAGCGCGGCCTTGAGCTGTCGAGCCCGGACGACGAAAGCATCCGCCCGATGCGCGAAGGTATCGAGCTGACCCTGAAAATGTTCCACGACACCCTCAAGCGCTACCAGCTTGAAGCGATCGATCCGCATGGCGAACCGTTCAACGCCGTTCACCATCAGGCGATGGCCATGCAGGAAAGTGCCGACGTCGAGCCGAACAGCGTGTTGAAGGTTTTCCAGAAGGGCTACCAGCTCAATGGTCGCCTGCTGCGCCCGGCGATGGTCGTGGTCAGCAAGGCGCCGGCACCGGTTTCGCCTTCGATTGACGAGCAGGCTTGAAATCAGCCGCAAGGCCCCCATTTAGAAGTCAAGCGTTTAAGTGCTACCGCAGTCAGCCACCACTGCTGCGGCAACAAAATCCAAAGTTTCGGGAGAGTGAACATGGGCAAAATTATCGGTATCGACCTGGGGACTACCAACTCCTGCGTCTCCGTGCTGGAAAACGGCAAAGCCAAAGTTATTGAAAACGCTGAAGGCGCGCGTACCACGCCGTCGATCATCGCTTACGCCAACGATGGCGAAATTCTGGTAGGTCAGTCGGCCAAGCGTCAGGCTGTAACCAACCCGCACAACACCCTGTACGCGGTAAAGCGTCTGATCGGTCGTCGTTTCGACGAAGAAGTTGTGCAGAAAGATATCCAGATGGTCCCTTACAAGATCGTCAAGGCTGACAACAACGACGCCTGGGTAGAAGTGAACGGCCAGAAAATGGCACCGCCACAAATCTCGGCTGAAATTCTGAAGAAGATGAAGAAGACCGCCGAAGACTACCTCGGCGAGGCAGTGACCGAAGCGGTGATCACCGTTCCGGCTTACTTCAATGACAGCCAGCGTCAGGCCACCAAAGACGCCGGCCGCATCGCGGGTCTGGACGTAAAACGTATCATCAACGAACCAACCGCAGCCGCTCTGGCTTACGGTATGGACAAGGCCAAGGGCGATCACACCGTGATCGTTTATGACCTGGGTGGCGGTACCTTCGACGTTTCCGTGATCGAGATCGCTGAAGTTGACGGTGAGCACCAGTTCGAAGTGTTGGCCACCAACGGTGACACCTTCCTCGGCGGTGAAGACTTCGACATTCGTCTGATCGACTACCTCGTTGACGAATTCAAGAAAGAAAGCGGCATGAACCTCAAAGGTGACCCGCTGGCGATGCAGCGTCTGAAAGAAGCCGCTGAGAAAGCCAAGATCGAGCTGTCGTCCGCTCAGTCGACCGACGTCAACCTGCCGTACATCACTGCAGACGCGACCGGTCCTAAGCACCTGAACGTGAAGATCTCGCGTGCCAAGCTCGAAGCACTGGTTGAAGACCTGGTTCAGCGCACCATCGAACCTTGCCGCATTGCCATGAAAGACGCCGGTATCGACGTCAGCGCGATCAACGACGTGATTCTGGTCGGTGGTCAGACTCGTATGCCGCTGGTACAGAAGCTGGTTACCGATTTCTTCGGTAAAGAAGCACGTAAAGACGTCAACCCGGACGAAGCTGTTGCCATGGGTGCTGCGATTCAGGGCGCTGTTCTGGCCGGTGACGTGAAAGACGTACTGCTGCTCGACGTCAGCCCGCTGACCCTGGGTATCGAAACCATGGGTGGCGTGATGACCGCGCTGATCGAGAAAAACACCACGATTCCTACCAAGAAATCGCAAGTGTTCTCGACTGCCGACGACAACCAGGGCGCTGTGACCATTCACGTTCTGCAAGGTGAGCGCAAGCAAGCCGCACAGAACAAATCGCTGGGCAAGTTCGACCTGGCCGACATTCCACCAGCTCCACGTGGCGTGCCGCAGATCGAAGTGACCTTCGACATCGACGCCAACGGCATCCTGCACGTCGGCGCGAAAGACAAGGCTACCGGCAAGACCCAGTCGATCGTGATCAAGGCCAACTCCGGTCTGTCCGACGAAGAAATCGAGCGCATGGTGCGTGACGCCGAGGCGAATGCCGAGGAAGACCGCAAGTTCGAAGAGCTGGCCGCTGCCCGTAACCAGGGTGACGCACTGGTGCACTCGACTCGCAAGATGATCGCTGACGCGGGCGACAAGGTCACCGCCGAAGAGAAGACTGCAATCGAAGCTGCTGTGGTTGCGCTGGAAGCCGCCGTCAAAGGCGACGACAAGGCTGCCATCGAAGCCAAGGTTGAAGAGCTGTCGAAAGTCTCCGCTCCGGTTGCTCAGAAGATGTACGCCGAACAGGCTCAGCCAGCTGATGGCGCGGCCCCGCAAGGCGAATCGGCTGAGAAGGCTGACGATGTTGTCGACGCCGAGTTCGAAGAAGTCAAAGACCACAAGTAAGTTGTTGGTCGCCCGGTTGACTGCCTTGCGGCGGTGACTGGTAGGATGTCGCCGCGCGGGAGCTTGCCTCCCGCGTTGGCGTATCTGGAATACGTGAATTTTTACAGCATGCGACACCGTTCGGATGTTGGCGGTATGGCCGGGAATGCTCCTGCTTTTCGCGCCGCAGATACCGCATCAATCAAGACCAGGATCGTTGAATTGACGTGAGTTGGGTCCGGGCCTTAATGGGGGCTCAACGAGTTTGGCGAGGCTCAGGAGGGGTTTGCCGAACGTCCTTAAGAGTGCAAAGAACTTATGGCAAAGCGTGACTATTACGAAGTATTGGGTGTCGAGCGGGGCACGAGCGAAGCGGACCTGAAGAAGGCCTATCGCCGCCTGGCCATGAAGCACCACCCCGACCGTAATCCCGGCGACAAAGCTTCGGAAGAAGCATTCAAAGAGGCCAACGAGGCCTATGAAGTGTTGTCCGACGCCAGCAAGCGCGCGGCATACGATCAGTACGGTCATGCCGGCGTTGATCCGAGCATGGGCGGCGGCGGTGCCGGTTTCGGTGGTCAGAACTTCTCGGACATCTTCGGCGATGTCTTCAGTGATTTCTTCGGTGGCGGTCGCGGCGGTGCCCGTGGCGGCGCTCAGCGTGGCAGCGATCTGCGCTACACCCTGGAGCTGAATCTGGAAGAAGCGGTGCGCGGTACGTCGGTGAATATCCGCGTTCCGACACTGGTCAACTGTAAGCCGTGCGATGGTTCCGGCGCCAAGAAAGGCTCGTCGCCGACGACGTGCCCGACCTGCGGCGGCATCGGTCAGGTGCGCATGCAGCAGGGCTTCTTCTCGGTGCAGCAGACCTGCCCGCGCTGCCATGGCCAGGGCAAGATCATTTCCGATCCGTGCGACTCCTGCCACGGCGACGGTCGTGTCGAAGAGTACAAAACCCTGTCGGTCAAAGTGCCTGCCGGTGTTGATACTGGCGACCGTATTCGTCTGTCCGGCGAAGGCGAGGCGGGTACTCAGGGCGGGCCTACTGGCGACCTGTACGTTGTGATCAATGTGCGCGAACACGACATCTTCCAGCGTGACGGCAAGCATCTGTTCTGCGAAGTGCCGATCAGCTTCGTCGACGCTGCACTGGGCGGCGAGCTGGAAATTCCGACCCTCGACGGTCGCGTCAAACTGAAAATCCCCGAAGGCACGCAGACCGGCAAGCAGTTTCGCGTACGCGGCAAAGGCGTTGCGCCAGTGCGTGGCGGCGGTGCCGGCGACCTGATGTGCCGTGTCGCTGTGGAAACGCCGGTCAACCTCAACCGTCGTCAGCGTGAACTGCTGGAAGAATTCCGCAGTTCCCTGGCCGACGACAACAGCCACTCGCCGAAAACCACCGGTTGGTTCGACGGTGTGAAGCGTTTCTTCGGCGATTTGTAAGGAGTCGGCATGCGACGTATTGCAGTGATGGGCGCCGCCGGGCGCATGGGCAAGACCCTGATTGAAGCGGTGCAGCAGACGCCGGGCGCCGGTCTGACGGCGGCGGTCGATCGTCCCGACAGCACGCTGGTTGGTGCGGATGCCGGTGAGCTGGCAGCGCTGGGCCGTATCGGCGTGCCGCTGTCAGGTGATCTGGATCGTGTGGTCGAAGAGTTCGATGTGCTGATCGACTTCACTCACCCGACCGTGACCCTGAAGAATCTCGCGTTCTGCCGCAAACACGGCAAAGCGATGATCATCGGCACCACCGGTTTCAGTGTTGAAGAGAAGCAATTGCTGGCCGATGCGGGCAAGGACATTCCGATCGTCTTCGCCGCCAACTTCAGCGTCGGCGTCAACCTGTGCCTGAAGTTGCTCGACACCGCCGCGCGCGTACTGGGCGACGATGTCGATATCGAGATCATGGAAGCCCATCACCGGCACAAGGTCGATGCACCGTCCGGTACGGCTGTGCGCATGGGTGAAGTGATTGCCGATGCCCTGGGGCGTGATCTGAAGAAGGTCGCGGTCTACGGTCGTGAAGGCCAGACCGGTGCGCGTGAGCGTGAAACCATTGGTTTCGCCACCGTGCGTGCTGGCGACATCGTTGGTGATCACACCGTGGTGTTCGCTGCCGATGGCGAGCGCGTCGAGATCACCCACAAGGCATCGAGCCGCATGACCTTCGCCAAGGGCGCGGTGCGTGCGGCGCTGTGGCTGGACGGTCGCGAGCCGGGCCTGTACGACATGCAAGACGTGCTCGACCTGCGTTGAGTCGTTGCTGAACCCGGCGCTAACGTCCCGTTTTGCGCCGGTTTTTACCGCTTGGCGACGACCTGTCGCATTCTCCGGCCTTTAAGGCTCTTTAGCGGTGGACCAAAAACGCCCTTTTCTGTAAGCTACAGCTTTAGTGTGTCCACTAAAAGCGCGCAGAATAATTTCAGTGAAGAAGCGGGGTGACGTGTCCATACGTCACTCCGCTTTTTTACAACCTGCGATTGCCCTTTCATGCGTTATTTACGGGAGGTCTTCTTGACTAAGCCAGCCATACTCGCCCTTGCTGATGGCAGCATTTTTCGCGGCGAAGCCATTGGAGCCGACGGTCAGACCGTTGGTGAGGTGGTGTTCAACACCGCAATGACCGGCTATCAGGAAATCCTTACCGATCCTTCCTACGCCCAACAGATCGTTACCCTGACTTATCCGCACATCGGCAACACCGGCACCACGCCGGAAGACGCCGAGTCCGACCGCGTCTGGTCCGCTGGCCTGGTCATCCGTGACCTGCCGCTGGTAGCGAGCAACTGGCGTAACACGATGTCCCTGTCCGATTACCTGAAAGCCAACAACGTGGTGGCAATCGCCGGTATCGACACCCGTCGCCTGACCCGCATCCTGCGTGAAAAAGGCGCTCAGAACGGCTGCATCATGGCCGGCGACAACATCTCCGAAGAAGCAGCCATCGCCGCTGCGCAAGGCTTCCCGGGCCTGAAGGGCATGGACCTGGCGAAAGTCGTCAGCACCAAGACCCAATACGAATGGCGTTCGACTGTCTGGGATCTGAAAACCGACAGCCACGCGACCATCGAAGCTTCCGAGCTGCCATATCACGTGGTCGCCTACGACTACGGCGTCAAGGTCAACATCCTGCGCATGCTGGTCGAGCGCGGCTGCCGCGTCACCGTAGTGCCTGCGCAGACTCCAGCCGCCGATGTGCTGGCGCTGAAGCCGGACGGCGTGTTCCTGTCCAACGGCCCTGGTGATCCGGAGCCATGCGACTACGCGATCCAGGCGATCAAGGAAGTGCTGGAAACCGAGACGCCGGTATTCGGCATCTGCCTCGGCCACCAGTTGCTGGCTCTGGCCTCCGGCGCCAAGACCCTGAAAATGGGCCACGGCCACCACGGTGCCAACCACCCGGTGCAGGATCTGGACACAGGCGTGGTGATGATCACCAGCCAGAACCACGGTTTTGCGGTAGACGAAGCCACCCTGCCAGCCAACGTGCGCGCGATCCACAAATCGCTGTTCGACGGCACCCTGCAAGGCATCGAGCGCACCGACAAGAGCGCGTTCAGCTTCCAGGGTCACCCTGAAGCGAGCCCGGGCCCGAACGATGTTGCGCCACTGTTCGACCGCTTCATCAACGAGATGGCCAAGCGACGCTAAGCGTTCGCCTTGAGACTGTAGAGAGAAGCCCTCGAGGGCGGCCCCGGTTCCGGCGGCCCCTTCGGGACTTCAGAAATCGATCAAGACGGCTTGCCGACTGACCTGCGGATTTGAGTGACAAACCATGCCAAAACGTACAGACATTAAAAGCATCCTGATTCTCGGCGCTGGCCCGATCGTGATCGGCCAGGCCTGCGAATTCGACTACTCCGGCGCCCAGGCCTGCAAAGCCCTGCGCGAAGAGGGTTACCGCGTCATCCTGGTGAACTCCAACCCGGCCACCATCATGACCGACCCGGACATGGCCGACGCCACCTATATCGAGCCGATCAAATGGCAGACCGTGGCCAAGATCATCGAAAAAGAGCGTCCGGACGCCGTACTGCCGACCATGGGTGGCCAGACCGCTCTGAACTGCGCACTGGATCTGGAGCGCGAAGGCGTTCTCGAGAAGTTCGGCGTAGAGATGATCGGTGCCAATGCCGATACCATCGACAAGGCTGAAGACCGTTCGCGTTTCGACAAGGCGATGAAATCCATCGGCCTGGCGTGCCCGCGTTCCGGCATTGCCCACAGCATGGAAGAGGCCAACGCGGTTCTCGAAACCCTCGGTTTCCCGTGCATCATCCGTCCGTCCTTCACCATGGGCGGCACCGGTGGCGGTATCGCTTACAACCGTGAAGAGTTCGAAGAAATCTGCGCCCGTGGTCTGGACCTGTCGCCGACCAAAGAGCTGCTGATCGACGAATCGCTGATCGGCTGGAAAGAATATGAAATGGAAGTTGTCCGCGACAAAAAGGACAACTGCATCATCGTCTGCTCGATCGAAAACTTCGACCCGATGGGCGTGCACACCGGTGACTCGATCACCGTAGCTCCTGCGCAAACCCTGACCGACAAGGAATACCAGATCCTGCGTAACGCCTCCTTGGCGGTACTGCGCGAGATCGGCGTCGAGACCGGCGGTTCGAACGTGCAGTTCGGTATCTGCCCGAACACTGGCCGCATGGTCGTGATCGAAATGAACCCGCGTGTTTCGCGCTCCTCGGCACTGGCTTCGAAAGCCACCGGTTTCCCGATTGCCAAGGTCGCGGCCAAACTGGCTGTGGGTTACACCCTCGACGAGCTGTCGAACGACATCACCGGCGGCAAGACCCCGGCGTCCTTCGAGCCGTCGATCGACTACGTCGTCACCAAGCTGCCACGCTTCGCCTTCGAGAAATTCGCCAAGGCTGACGCGCGCCTGACCACGCAAATGAAGTCGGTCGGCGAAGTCATGGCCATCGGCCGGACCTTCCAGGAATCCCTGCAGAAAGCTCTGCGCGGTCTGGAAGTCGGCGTTTGCGGTCTGGACGAGAAGCTCGATCTGAGCAACCCGGACAGCATGAGCGTGCTCAAGCGCGAACTGACCGTGCCGGGCGCCGAGCGTATCTGGTACGTGGCGGACGCCTTCCGCGCCGGCCTGTCGGTCGAAGACATCTTCGGCATGAACATGATCGATCCGTGGTTCCTGGTGCAGATCGAAGACCTGATCAAGGACGAAGAGAAGGTCAAGACCCTCGGTCTGTCCTCGATCGACCGCGACCTGATGTTCAAGCTCAAGCGCAAAGGCTTCTCCGATCAGCGTCTGGCCAAGTTGCTGGGCGTGACCGAGAAAAACCTGCGCACGCATCGTCAGAAGCTGGAAGTGTTCCCGGTCTACAAGCGCGTTGACACCTGCGCCGCCGAATTCGCCACCGACACTGCTTACCTGTACTCGACCTACGAGGAAGAGTGCGAGGCAGCGCCGTCGGGCCGCGACAAGATCATGATTCTGGGCGGCGGTCCGAACCGTATCGGCCAGGGCATCGAGTTCGACTACTGCTGCGTTCACGCTGCTCTCGCCCTGCGCGAAGACGGCTACGAAACCATCATGGTCAACTGCAACCCGGAAACCGTTTCCACCGACTACGACACTTCCGACCGTCTGTACTTCGAGCCGGTAACCCTGGAAGACGTACTGGAAATCTGCCGCGTCGAGAAGCCGAAAGGCGTGATCGTCCAGTACGGCGGCCAGACTCCGCTGAAACTGGCTCGCGCCCTGGAAGCTGCTGGCGTGCCGATCATCGGCACCAGCCCTGACGCCATCGACCGCGCCGAAGACCGTGAGCGCTTCCAGCAAATGGTCGAGCGCTTGAACCTGCGTCAGCCCCCAAACGCCACTGTGCGCAGCGAAGATGAAGCTGTTCGCGCTGCGGCGAAGATCGGTTATCCGCTGGTGGTTCGCCCGTCCTACGTGTTGGGCGGCCGTGCGATGGAAATCGTATACAAAGAAGACGAACTCAAGCGCTATCTGCGTGACGCGGTGCAAGTGTCCAACGACAGCCCGGTGCTGCTCGACCACTTCCTCAACTGCGCCATCGAAATGGACGTGGATGCGGTCTGCGACGGCAAAGATGTAGTGATCGGCGCGATCATGCAGCACATCGAACAGGCGGGCGTTCACTCCGGTGACTCCGCGTGCTCGCTGCCGCCGTACTCGCTGCCGGCGCACATCCAGGACGAGATGCGCGAACAGGTCAAGAAAATGGCTCTGGAACTGGGCGTTGTCGGCCTGATGAACGTTCAGTTGGCCTTGCAGGGCGAAGATATCTACGTCATCGAAGTCAACCCGCGCGCCTCGCGTACCGTGCCGTTCGTTTCCAAGTGCATCGGTGTTTCCCTGGCCATGATCGCCGCGCGCGTGATGGCCGGTAAGACCTTGAAGGAAATCGGCTTCACCAAAGAAATCATCCCGAACTTCTACAGCGTTAAAGAAGCGGTGTTCCCGTTCGCCAAGTTCCCTGGCGTTGACCCGATCCTCGGCCCAGAGATGAAGTCGACCGGTGAAGTAATGGGCGTCGGCGACACCTTCGGTGAAGCATTCGCCAAGGCGCAGATGGGCGCCAGCGAAGTGCTGCCGACCGGCGGTACCGCGTTCATCAGCGTGCGCGATGACGACAAGCCACTGGTTGCAGGCGTGGCCCGTGATCTGATCAACTTGGGCTTCGAAGTGGTCGCCACTGCCGGCACTGCCAAGCTGATCGAAGCCGCAGGCCTGAAAGTGCGCCGCGTGAACAAGGTGACCGAGGGTCGTCCACACGTGGTCGACATGATCAAGAATGACGAAGTCACGCTGATCATCAACACCACCGAAGGTCGTCAGTCGATCGCCGATTCGTACTCCATTCGTCGCAATGCCCTGCAGCACAAGATTTACTGCACCACCACTATCGCTGCGGGCGAAGCGATCTGCGAAGCGCTGAAGTTCGGTCCGGAAAAGACCGTGCGCCGCTTGCAGGATCTACACGCAGGATTGAAGGCATGAGCATAACCAAGTACCCAATGACTGTTCAGGGCGCTCGCGCCCTGGAAGAGGAGCATGCTCACCTGACCAAGGTCGTCCGTCCGAAGCTCAGCCAGGACATCGGTACGGCCCGCGAGTTGGGTGACTTGAAGGAAAACGCTGAATACCATGCTGCCCGCGAACAGCAAGGCATGGTCGAAGCGCGTATTCGTGACATCGAAGGCCGGATTCAGAACCAGGTCATCATCGATGTCACGACCATTCCTCACACCGGTAAAGTGATTTTCGGTACTACCGTCGAGATCGCCAACGTCGAGACTGATGAAAGCGTCACTTACCACATCGTGGGTGAGGATGAGGCTGACTTCAAACTCGGCAAGATCTCTGTCGGTTCGCCGCTGGCCCGCGCCTTGATTGGCAAGGAAGAGGGTGACGTTGTCGCCGTCAAAACGCCAAGCGGCGTGATCGAGTACGAGATTGTCGAAGTTCGTCACATCTGAAAGAAGGCGCCCGCTGCATGCGGGCGCCATGCTTTGGCAACTGACCCAGATGCTTTGGGTCGGTGGCCTATGGTTGATTCATATCGGTTTGCAGCCGGCGTTGGGCCAGATCGGCCTGGCGCCGCTGTTGATCGACGAAGTGGCCAGTGCATTCGAAGTGCTGGTGGTGGGGTTCGCCGCTCTGTGCGTGATCTTTCAGGCTTTGGTGCTGGTACAGGCCGAGGGCCTTGCCAGTCTATGGCGGGATTTTCGCGGGCAGGTGCTGTTGATGGCGTTGTACGCGTGCGCGATGTATGTCGCCGTGCGTGTCGGCTGGCCGGATGCGCAGCGCTGGCAGGTATTCAGTTATCTGGTACTGGGATTTTCCGGGTTGGTGCTGGTCATGCAGCCGGTGCCGGGATGGAGTGGCAGGGTGCGCGAAGCACACCCTTGACCCTGCACATCACTTGAAGCGATGAACGTTCGACAGCTGCTTGTTGGCGCTGAAGTTCTTGCGGTAGACCAGAGCCATCTTGCCGATGACCTGAACCAGGTCCGCTTTGCCGACCTTGCACAGCTCGGCGATGTGCGCCAGGCGCGACTCGCGATCGAGGATATTGAGCTTGATCTTGATCAGCTCGTGATCGGCCAAGGCGCGTTCAAGTTCGGCTAAAACACCTTCAGTCAAACCGTTGTCCGCTACCGTCAACACTGGTTTGAGGTGGTGGCCGATGGATTTGTACTGTTTCTTCTGCTCTGGAGTGAGCGGCATAATCTGACCCTTTCGTCTGGATTCTGTAAAATGGCGGCCATTTTACCCGAGGGTTCGTGGATCCGCCCAACTAATCACGACCCTAATCATCGAGGTGCCCAATGGCGCGTTCCAAGACAAGCCTTGGTTGGCTGAAAAGACATGTCAACGATCCTTATGTGAAGCAGGCGCAGAAGGATGGCTACCGCTCGCGTGCAAGTTACAAACTTCTGGAGATCCAGGAAAAATACAAACTCATCCGTCCGGGCATGAGCGTGGTCGACCTCGGCGCCGCGCCGGGTGGCTGGTCCCAGGTGACCAGTCGGTTGATCGGCGGTCAGGGTCGTCTGATCGCTTCGGACATCCTGGAAATGGACAGCATCCCAGACGTGCATTTTATCCAGGGCGACTTCACGGAGGACTCGGTGCTCGCTGAAATCCTGGAGGCCGTGGGTAATTCGCAGGTTGACCTTGTGATTTCCGATATGGCCCCCAATATGAGTGGTACGCCCGAAGTGGACATGCCCAAGGCCATGTTCCTGTGTGAGCTGGCGCTGGACCTGGCGGAACGGATCCTCAAGCCCGGTGGCAATTTCGTCATCAAGATTTTTCAGGGCGAAGGGTTTGACGTTTATCTGAAAGATGCTCGGAAGAAATTCGACAAGATCCAGATGATCAAGCCAGACTCTTCCCGTGGCAGCTCCCGTGAGCAGTACATGCTGGCCTGGGGTTATCGCGGCGGTGATGCGTAAAACAAGGTTTTTCGGCGGGGCGATAGGTTTTTCATATTTCGCTCTGCAGGCATAAGCGAATATTGTGTAGAAAGTGTTTCACAAAGGGTTACAGACGGCGCCTGCCAGAGTTGTAGGTAATGTAGTAAGTTAGGCCGGTGAATATCATGCGAAGCGCGCGCCAGTAGCGGAGCTTGCTTCAGAGGGTAGTTAATTGAACGATATGGCAAAGAATCTGATCCTGTGGTTGATCATCGCGGCAGTCCTGGTGACGGTGATGAACAACTTCTCCAGCCCTAACGAGCCGCAGACCCTCAACTATTCCGACTTCATCCAGCAGGTCAAGGATGGCAAGGTCGAGCGCGTAGCCGTTGACGGCTATGTGATTACCGGCAAGCGCACCGATGGCGACAGCTTCAAGACCATTCGTCCGGCAATTCAGGACAATGGCCTGATCGGCGATCTGGTCGACAATCACGTTGTGGTTGAAGGCAAGCAGCCTGAACAGCAAAGCATCTGGACTCAGCTCCTGGTGGCCAGCTTCCCGATCCTGGTGATCATCGCGGTGTTCATGTTCTTCATGCGCCAGATGCAGGGCGGCGCCGGTGGCAAGGGCGGGCCGATGAGCTTCGGCAAGAGCAAGGCACGCCTGCTCTCCGAAGATCAGGTGAAAACCACTTTGGCTGACGTTGCCGGTTGCGACGAAGCCAAGGAAGAAGTCGGCGAGCTGGTCGAGTTCCTGCGTGATCCGGGCAAGTTCCAACGTCTGGGCGGGCGTATCCCGCGCGGCGTGCTGATGGTCGGCCCGCCGGGTACCGGTAAAACCTTGCTGGCCAAGGCGATTGCCGGCGAAGCGAAAGTGCCGTTCTTCACCATTTCCGGTTCCGACTTTGTCGAAATGTTCGTCGGTGTCGGCGCGAGCCGCGTCCGCGACATGTTCGAGCAGGCCAAGAAGCACGCCCCTTGCATCATCTTCATCGACGAAATCGATGCCGTAGGTCGCCATCGTGGCGCCGGCATGGGTGGCGGTCATGACGAGCGTGAGCAGACTCTCAACCAGTTGCTGGTAGAGATGGACGGCTTTGAAATGAATGACGGCATCATTGTTATTGCTGCGACCAACCGTCCGGACGTACTCGACCCTGCGCTGCTGCGTCCGGGCCGTTTCGACCGTCAGGTAGTCGTCGGCTTGCCGGATATTCGTGGTCGCGAGCAGATTCTGAAAGTGCACATGCGTAAAGTACCAATGGGCGACGACGTTGCTCCGGCAGTGATCGCACGTGGTACTCCGGGCTTCTCCGGTGCTGACCTGGCCAACCTGGTCAACGAAGCGTCGTTGTTCGCTGCTCGTAGCGGCAAACGCATCGTCGAGATGAAAGAGTTCGAGCTGGCGAAAGACAAGATCATGATGGGCGCCGAGCGCAAATCCATGGTCATGTCCGAGAAAGAAAAGCAGAACACTGCTTACCACGAAGCCGGCCACGCCATCGTTGGTCGCGTCGTGCCTGAGCATGATCCGGTCTACAAGGTGTCGATCATCCCGCGCGGTCGTGCGCTGGGTGTGACCATGTTCTTGCCGGAAGAAGATCGCTACAGCCTGTCCAAGCGTGCGCTGATCAGCCAGATCTGCTCGTTGTACGGTGGCCGTATCGCTGAAGAAATGACCCTGGGCTTCGACGGTGTGACCACCGGTGCGTCCAACGACATCATGCGTGCAAGTCAGATTGCCCGGAACATGGTGACGAAATGGGGCCTGTCGGAAAAACTCGGTCCGCTGATGTATGCCGAAGAAGAGGGCGAAGTGTTCCTCGGTCGCGGCGGTGGCGGCCAGGCTGCCAGCTTCTCCGGCGAGACCGCCAAGCTGATCGATTCCGAAGTGCGCAGCATCATTGATCAGTGCTACGGCACCGCCAAGCAGATCCTCACGGATAACCGTGACAAGCTCGATGCCATGGCTGATGCGCTGATGAAGTACGAAACCATCGATGCCGAGCAGATCGACGACATCATGGCCGGCCGCACACCTCGCGAACCTCGCGACTGGTCGGGTGGCACCGGTACGCCTCCGCCGCCTGTCGTGCAGGACGAGCGTCCGGAAAAACCGATTGGCGGTCCGGCTGCTGACGTTTAAGGCTTGAAATGACTTCTGTACAGTCCCTGACCCGGTTGCCTTGCGGCAACCGGGTTCTTGATTTGGCCCAGACGCATGTCATGGGCATTCTCAATGTCACTCCTGATTCCTTTTCCGACGGCGGCCGCTACAGCCAGCTCGATGCGGCTTTGCGCCACGCAGAAGCCATGGTGCTGGCAGGTGCGACGCTGATCGATGTCGGCGGCGAATCGACCCGGCCAGGCGCGCGAGCGGTTTCTCCTCTGGAGGAGCTTGAGCGCGTCGCGCCGATTGTCGAGCTGATCAATCGCGAGCTGGATGTCATCATCTCGGTCGATACTTCCACCCCGGCAGTCATGCGCGAAACCGCACGGCTCGGTGCCGGCCTGATCAATGATGTGCGTTCGTTGCGTCGCGATGGTGCGCTGGATGCGGCGGCGGCGACAGGGTTGCCGGTCTGTCTCATGCATATGCTCGGCGAACCGGGGGATATGCAGGACAATCCGCGGTATCAGGATGTCACTCGCGAGGTCGGTGAGTTTCTCGCCGAACGCATGGACCAGTGCGCGCAGGCGGGCATTCCTGCCGAGCGGATCATTCTCGATCCCGGCTTCGGCTTCGCCAAAACCCTGCAGCACAATCTAAGCTTGTTCAAGCACATGGAGGCCCTGCATGCGCTGGGTCGACCTTTGCTGGTAGGTGTTTCGCGCAAGAGTATGATTGGCCACGCTTTGAATCGTCCCGTGGGCGAACGTCTGCATGGCGGCCTGGCGCTGGCAGCGCTGGCGTCGGTCAAGGGCGCGCGGATATTGCGCGTCCACGATGTGCCGGAAACTGTCGATGTAGTGCGAATGATCGCGGCAGTAGAATCAGCCGAATAAGAATGATGGAGCACTTATGAGCAAGAAATATTTTGGTACCGACGGCATTCGCGGTCGCGTAGGTGAATACCCGATCACACCTGACTTCATGCTCAAGCTCGGCTGGGCGGCTGGCATGGCTTTCCGCAAGATGGGTGCCTGCAAGGTGCTGGTCGGCAAGGACACGCGGATCTCCGGCTATATGTTCGAATCGGCACTGGAGGCGGGCCTGACCTCGGCGGGTGCCGATGTGATGCTGCTCGGCCCGATGCCGACACCTGCCATCGCCTATCTGTCGCGCACTTTCCAGGCAGAGGCCGGGATCGTGATCAGTGCATCGCACAACCCGCATGATGACAACGGCATCAAGTTCTTCTCCGGCAAAGGCACCAAGCTGCCGGATGAATTGGAATTGATGATCGAAGAGTTGCTCGATACGCCGATGACCGTCGTCGAGTCGAGCAAGATCGGCAAAGTCTCGCGAATCAATGACGCATCGGGTCGCTACATCGAGTTCTGCAAAAGCAGTGTGCCTACCGGGACCAGTTTCGCCGGTCTGAAAATCGTCATCGATTGTGCGCACGGTGCCACTTATAAGGTTGCACCGAGCGTCTTCCGTGAGCTGGGTGCCGAAGTCGTCGTGCTGTCTGCTCAGCCGAACGGGCTGAACATCAACGATAACTGCGGTTCCACGCATATGGGGCCGTTGCAGGCCGCCGTTCTGGCTGAACATGCGGACCTGGGTATCGCCTTCGATGGTGATGGTGATCGGGTATTGATGGTCGATCACACCGGCACCATCGTTGATGGTGACGACCTGCTGTTCATCATTGCTCGCGATCTGCATGAGCGTGGCAAGTTGCAGGGTGGCGTCGTCGGTACATTGATGAGCAATCTTGGTCTCGAGCTGGCCTTGGCGGATCTGTCGATCCCGTTCGTTCGCGCCAATGTCGGTGACCGCTACGTGATTGCCGAACTGCAAGAGCGCAACTGGCTCGTTGGCGGGGAAAACTCCGGGCATGTGGTCTGCTTCAACCACACCACCACGGGCGATGCGATCATCGCGGCTCTGCAGGTGTTGATGGCTCTGAAATCCCGCAACGAAGGTTTGGCGCAAACGCGGCAGGCTTTGCGCAAGTGCCCTCAGGTGCTGATCAACGTTCGCTTTGGCGGCGGTGAAAGCCCGCTGGAGCATCCGGCTGTCAAGGAAGCCAGTGCCCGTGTCACTCAGGCGATGGCGGGGCGCGGTCGCGTGCTTCTGCGCAAGTCCGGCACAGAGCCTCTGGTGCGCGTAATGGTCGAAGGCGAGGACGAAAACCAGGTTCGCGGCTATGCCGAAGAGCTGGCAAAACTGGTAACCGAAGTTTCTGCCTGATACGGCTTGCAAGCCATGATTGTGTTGGGTAACATCTGCGCCCACTTTGACCGACGAGGTACAGCATGCGTCGCCCTATGGTAGCTGGTAACTGGAAGATGCACGGTACCCGCGCCAGCGTCGCTGAGCTGATCAACGGCCTTCGTCATCTGGCCTTGCCAAGCGGTGTTGATGTCGCGGTGTTCCCGCCTTGCTTGTATATCAATCAAGTGATTGATGGCTTGAAAGGCAAGTCGATTTCGGTCGGCGCGCAGAATTCTGCGGTGGAAGCCATGCAAGGTGCGTTGACTGGTGAGATTGCTCCCAGCCAACTGGTGGATGCAGGTTGTTCCCTGGTGCTTGTCGGGCACTCCGAACGCCGCCAGATTATGGGCGAGCGAGACGGGATGCTGAATCGCAAGTTCGCAGCGGCACAGGCATGTGGCTTGACTCCGGTGTTGTGTGTAGGGGAAACCCTCGAGCAGCGCGAAGCCGGAAAAACTCTTGAAGTTGTCGGGCGTCAGCTGGGCAGCATCATCGAGGAGCTGGGTGTTGGTGCCTTTGCCAAGGCAGTGATTGCATACGAGCCGGTCTGGGCCATTGGTACCGGGCTGACTGCAACGCCGCAACAGGCTCAGGATGTGCATAAAGCCATTCGCGAGCAGTTGGCGGCAGAGAATTCTGAAGTCGCACGAGGTGTGCGGCTTCTATACGGCGGCAGCGTGAAGGCGGCCAATGCGGTCGAACTGTTCGGCATGCCGGATATCGATGGGGGGCTCATTGGTGGAGCTTCCCTGAATGCAGATGAGTTCGGTGCGATCTGTCGCGCCGCGGGAAACTGAAAAAATGCTGGAAACAGTCGTAGTCGTTTTTCATCTGCTGGGTGCATTGGGCGTAGTTGCTCTGGTTTTGCTGCAGCAGGGTAAGGGTGCGGACGCTGGCGCGTCTTTCGGAGCAGGTGCTTCAAATACTGTGTTCGGAAGCCAAGGTTCCTCTACCTTTCTTAGTAAGTTTACTGCTATACTTGCCGCCGGTTTCTTCATAACCAGCTTGGGGTTAGGTTACTTTGCTAAAGAGAAAGCTCATCAGCTGACTCAAGCAGGTCTTCCAGATCCAGCAGTGTTGGAAGTACCTAAGCAACAACCGGCTTCTGATGATGTCCCGGTGCTTCAAGAGCAAAAGTCGGCTACTCCAGCGACTGACGTGCCTCCAGCTCAAGAGCAGAAGTAAGAAGAGTTCCAAGCGTAGTATCGCCGAGGTGGTGGAATTGGTAGACACGCAACCTTGAGGTGGTTGTGCCCATAGGGTGTAGGGGTTCGAGTCCCCTTCTCGGTACCAATTAGTCAGGAGAGCCCGCTGTTGCGGGCTTTCTTGCAGGTGGAAGGTTACATTGACCCTAAAAGGGATCGGTCGTATACTTCCGCCCCAGCTTTGTCGCGGGGTGGAGCAGTCTGGTAGCTCGTCGGGCTCATAACCCGAAGGTCGTCGGTTCAAATCCGGCCCCCGCAACCAGTTTAAGGAGCCCCTTTTAAGGGGCTTTTTGTTAGCTGGATACTTTCAACGCCGCTGTTCGACGGCGTTTCAAGGATGGGCGTTATGCCCATTTTTTTATTTTGCAAAGCATGCACATATCATGCACTAGGGGGTTCAGGTGTCGAGCAAGCTAGAAGAGTTGCAGGCCTTGCTGGCCCCGGTGGTCGTGGCCCTGGGCTATGAATGCTGGGGTATCGAGTTTTCGGCTCAGGGTCGTCACTCGATGTTGCGCGTTTATATCGATAAAGAGGGTGGCGTGCTGGTGGACGATTGCGCCATTGTCAGCCGTCAGATCAGCGGTGTTCTGGATGTTGAAGATCCTATCTCCGTTGAATACACCCTTGAAGTTTCCTCGCCTGGCATGGAGCGCCCGCTGTTCACTCTTGAGCAGTTTGCCCAATTTGCCGGTGAACAAGTGAAGATCAAGCTGCGCTCGCCTTTCGAAGGTCGACGCAATTTTCAGGGCCTTCTGCGCGGTGTAGAAGAGCAGGACGTCGTGGTGCAGGTAGAAGACCACGAGTTCCTGTTGCCGATCGATATGATCGACAAGGCCAACATTATTCCCAGTTTTGACTGAGACGCGGATCCCGCGGATCCAATGGCTTGCGAAAGGCGAGGCGTACGATGAGCAAAGAAGTACTGCTGGTTGTTGAGTCGGTATCCAATGAAAAGGGTGTACCGGCAAGCGTAATTTTTGAAGCGCTGGAGCTGGCTCTGGCCACTGCTACCAAAAAGCGTTTTGAAGACGAAGTGGACCTGCGTGTGGAAATCAACCGCCACACCGGTTCCTACGAAACCTTCCGTCGCTGGACGGTCGTCGAAGAGAATGATCTCGACGATCCGGCCATCGAGACCTGGCCAAGCAAGGTTGCCGAAACGCATCCTGGTGCCAAGGTCGGTGACGTCGTCGAAGAGAAAATCGAATCCATCGAATTCGGCCGCATCGCTGCACAGACTGCCAAGCAGGTCATCGTGCAGAAAGTTCGCGAAGCCGAGCGCGCTCAAGTGGTCGACGCCTATCGCGAGCGCCTGGGAGAAATCATCTCCGGCACCGTGAAAAAAGTCACCCGCGACAACGTGATCGTCGATCTGGGCAACAATGCTGAAGCGTTGCTGGCCCGTGAAGACATCATTTCTCGCGAAACCTTCCGTGTCGGCGTGCGTCTGCGTGCGCTGCTCAAGGAAATCCGCACCGAGAACCGCGGCCCGCAGCTGATCCTGTCGCGTACCGCGCCGGAAATGCTGATCGAGCTGTTCCGTATCGAAGTGCCGGAAATCGCCGAAGGCCTCATCGAGGTCATGGCCGCCTCCCGTGATCCGGGTTCGCGAGCCAAGATCGCCGTCCGCTCCAAGGACAAGCGCATCGACCCACAAGGTGCCTGCATCGGTATGCGCGGTTCGCGCGTCCAGGCGGTATCGGGTGAGTTGGGCGGTGAGCGTGTTGATATCGTGCTGTGGGACGACAACCCGGCCCAGTTCGTCATCAACGCCATGTCCCCGGCCGAGGTTGCGGCAATTATCGTTGACGAAGATGCCCATGCCATGGACATCGCCGTTGGCGCAGACAATCTGGCTCAGGCCATCGGTCGCGGTGGTCAGAACGTGCGTCTGGCCAGCCAGTTGACTGGCTGGACCCTGAACGTGATGACCGAATCGGACATCCAGGCTAAGCAGCAAGCAGAAACCGGCGACATCCTGCGCAACTTCATCGACGAGCTGGAAGTCGACGAAGAACTGGCTCAGGTGCTGGTAGATGAAGGCTTCACCAGCCTGGAAGAGATTGCCTACGTACCGGTGGAGGAGATGCTCAACATCGACGGCTTTGACGAGGACATCGTCAACGAGCTTCGTGCTCGCGCCAAGGATCGCTTGTTGACCAAAGCCATCGCTACTGAGGAAAAGCTGGCAGACGCCCATCCGGCCGAAGACCTGCTCTCGCTTGAGGGTATGGACAAGGATTTGGCGATGGAACTGGCGGTGCGCGGCGTAATTACCCGCGAAGACCTGGCCGAGCAGTCTATTGACGACCTGCTCGACATCGACGGCATTGACGATGATCGTGCCGGCAAGTTGATCATGGCCGCCCGAGCCCACTGGTTCGAGTAATTAGGCGCGGCCTGAGGAGAGAAGTGCATGACGCAAGTCACGGTGAAACAACTGGCCGATGAGGTCAAAACACCGGTAGAGCGCCTGTTGCAGCAGATGCGTGAGGCAGGTCTGCCGCACACCGCCGCCGACGAAAATGTGACTGACAGTGAGAAGCAATCCCTGCTGACTTACTTGAAGAGCAGTCACAAGGCGAAAGTGGAAGAACCACGCAAGATCACGCTGCAGCGTAAAACCACCAGCACCCTTCGTGTGGCTGGTAGCAAGAGCATCAGCGTTGAAGTTCGCAAGAAGAAAGTTTTCGTACAGCGCAGCCCGGAAGAAATCGAAGCCGAGCGCAAGCGTGAACTGGATGAGCGTCGCGCAGTAGAAAATGCTGCCCGTCAGAAGGCTGAAGAAGAAGCCAAGCAACGCGCCGAAGAAGAAGCGCGTCGCCAGCCTGCTGCTGCGCAAACCGCTGCCAGCGACGCCGTTGCGGCGCCGGCTGCTGCTGCCGAACCTGTTCGCGAAAGCGCACCGGTGGCTGCTGCTCCTGCGCCATCGGCTGACGTTCGCAACAAGCAGAACGAACAGCGCCGTCCGGACAAACCACGCGCCGACGACAACAATCGTCGCAGCGGTGGTGGTGATGGCGAGCGCAAAAACGCTCCGCATCGCGCATCGGTCAAAGAAAAAGCCCCGGCGCCACGTGTGGCGCCACGCACTACCGACGAAGAAAGCGATGGCTTCCGTCGTGGTGGTCGCGGCAAGGCCAAGCTGAAGAAGCGCAACGCCCACGGTTTCCAGAGCCCGACCGGCCCTGTCGTGCGTGACGTGCAGATCGGCGAGACCATCACGGTTGGCGATCTGGCCAACCAGATGTCGGTCAAAGCGGCTGAAATCATCAAGTTCATGTTCAAACTGGGTACTCCAGCGACCATCAACCAGGTGCTTGATCAGGAAACTGCTCAACTGGTAGCCGAAGAACTGGGCCACAAAGTGACCCTGGTCAGCGACACCGCTCTGGAAGATTCCCTGGCCGAGTCCCTGAAGTTTGAAGGTGAGTCGTTCTCCCGTGCACCAGTCGTGACCGTAATGGGCCACGTTGACCACGGTAAGACTTCCCTGCTCGACTACATCCGTCGTGCCAAGGTAGCTGCTGGCGAAGCCGGCGGTATCACCCAGCACATCGGTGCATACCACGTTGAGACTGATCGCGGCATGGTCACTTTCCTCGATACCCCGGGTCACGCTGCGTTTACCGCAATGCGTGCCCGTGGTGCCAAGGCGACCGACATCGTGATCCTCGTGGTTGCAGCGGACGACGGTGTGATGCCGCAAACCATCGAAGCGGTTCAGCATGCGCAGGCAGCTGGCGTGCCGCTGGTGGTAGCAGTGAACAAGATCGACAAGCCGGGCGCCGATCTCGATCGCATCCGCAGCGAGCTGTCGGTTCACGGCGTGACTTCCGAAGACTGGGGTGGCGACACACCATTCGTTCCGGTTTCGGCGAAGATGGGTACTGGCGTGGACGAGCTGCTTGAAGCCGTTCTGCTGCAGGCCGAAGTTCTCGAACTGAAAGCTACTCCGTCGGCTCCTGGCCGTGGTGTGGTGGTTGAATCGCGTCTCGACAAGGGTCGTGGCCCAGTGGCAACCGTGCTGGTTCAGGACGGTACGCTGCGTCAAGGCGACATGGTCCTGGTCGGTTCGAACTACGGCCGTGTACGTGCCATGCTCGACGAGAACGGCAAGCCAATCAAGGAAGCCGGTCCATCCATCCCTGTCGAGATCCTCGGCCTGGACGGTACCCCGGACGCTGGCGACGAGATGAGCGTGGTTGCCGACGAGAAGAAAGCCCGTGAAGTGGCTCTGTTTCGTCAAGGCAAGTTCCGCGAAGTCAAACTGGCTCGCGCTCACGCCGGCAAGCTGGAAAACATCTTCGAAAACATGGGTCAGGCCGAGAAGAAGACGCTCAACATCGTCCTCAAATCCGACGTCCGTGGTTCGCTGGAAGCGTTGAACGGTGCCTTGAATGGCCTGGGCAACGACGAAGTACAAGTGCGCGTCGTGGGTGGCGGTGTCGGTGGTATCACCGAATCCGACGCCAACCTGGCACTGGCTTCCAACGCTGTACTGTTCGGCTTCAACGTGCGTGCCGATGCCGGCGCTCGCAAGATCGTCGAGCAGGAAGGTCTGGATATGCGTTACTACAACGTGATCTACGACATCATCGAAGACGTCAAGAAAGCCCTGACCGGCATGCTCGGCAGCGATGTTCGCGAGAACATCCTGGGTGTGGCCGAAGTGCGTGACGTGTTCCGTTCGCCGAAATTTGGCGCGATCGCCGGTTGCATGGTGATCGAAGGTGTCGTGCACCGTAACCGTCCGATCCGTGTACTGCGTGAAGACATCGTTATCTTCGAAGGCGAGCTGGAATCCCTGCGCCGCTTCAAGGATGACGCTTCCGAAGTACGTGCCGGCATGGAATGCGGTATCGGCGTGAAGAGCTACAACGACGTCAAAGTCGGCGACAAGATCGAAGTCTTCGAGAAGGTTCAGGTTGCTCGCAGCCTCTGACTCGCGCACTTCAAGGGCCACGATGGGCCGTAGCATGCAAATGCACGGCACAGCGTCCGGACTCTAAACGCAACGCCCGGTCTGGCTTTCGTCAGGCCGGGCGTTTGCCGCTTTCAGACCTTGCGGGTTTCACCGCTGGGCAGTAACAGGTAACAAATCATGGCAAAAGAATACAGCCGTACCCAACGTATCGGCGATCAGATGCAGCGCGAGCTGGCGCAACTGATCCGTCGCGAAGTCAAAGATCCGCGCGTCGGTCTGGTCACCATCACTGCTGTGGAAGTGTCCCGTGACGTCGGTCATGCGAAGATTTTCATCACCGTGATGGGGCAGGACAACGCTGAAGACATCGCGCAAAGCATCAAGGTGCTCAATGCCGCCGCAGGCTTCCTGCGCATGCAGTTGGCCCGCGAAATGAAGCTGCGCAGCGTGCCGCAATTGCACTTCCACTACGACGAATCCGTCGTGCGTGGCGCGCACCTGTCGGCATTGATCGAGCGCGCCGTGGCTGAAGACAATCAGCACGTTGCCGCTCCAGCACCTGAAGACACCAAGGAGTAATTCGGTGGCTCAGGTCAAACGTATCCGTCGTAACGTCAGCGGCATCATCCTGCTCGACAAGCCGTTGGGGTTCACCTCCAACGCTGCCTTGCAGAAGGTGCGCTGGCTGCTCAATGCCGAGAAGGCCGGGCACACCGGCAGCCTCGACCCTTTGGCCACCGGTGTGTTGCCGCTGTGCTTCGGCGAGGCGACCAAGTTCTCGCAATACCTGCTCGATTCCGACAAGGGCTATGAGACTCTGGCGCAACTGGGCAAGACCACCACCACGGCCGATGCCGAAGGCGAGGTTTTGCAGGAGCGTCCGGTGACCGTTGGTCGCGCCGATGTCGAAGCGGTTCTGCCGAAATTTCGCGGGCAAATCAGTCAGATACCGCCGATGTACTCGGCACTCAAGCGTGATGGCCAGCCGCTGTACAAACTGGCACGTGCAGGCGAAGTAGTGGAGCGCGAACCGCGTTCTGTTACTATTGCGCGCTTGGAATTGCTGGCCTTCGAAGGCGATACTGCGCGGCTTGCGGTGGACTGCAGCAAAGGCACCTATATTCGCACCCTGGTGGAGGATATCGGTGAGCAACTCGGTTGTGGTGCGTACGTCGCAGAACTGCGTCGGACCCAGGCCGGGCCTTTCACCCTGGCGCAGACCGTGACCCTCGAAGAGCTGGAAGCGGTACATGCCGAAGGCGGCAACGAAGCGGTCGATCGCTTCCTGATGCCATCGGACAGCGGCCTGCAGGATTGGCCGTTGCTGCACTTTTCCGAAGCGAGTGCGTTCTACTGGCTCAACGGCCAGCCGGTACGTGCCCCGGATGCGCCGAAGTTCGGCATGGTGCGGGTACAGGATCACAATGGTCGTTTCATCGGTATCGGTGAAGTGAGCGAAGACGGGCGCATCGCGCCGCGTCGCTTGATTCGGTCAGAATGACCGGAACCGGTCTGCGTTAAGCGGGCCGGCGAGTGTGGCTGTTAACAGGCATGGTCACTACTCATTTATAGATACAGGGATTTGTCCCTGGCCTGTTGAAGCTGTTTCCCTGAAACAGTTTCCTGATAAGGAAGGATTGCCTCATGGCTCTCGACGTTCAAGAAAAAGCTCAAATCGTTGCTGACTACCAGCAAGCTGTTGGTGACACTGGTTCGCCAGAAGTGCAGGTTGCACTGCTGACCGCCAACATCAACAAACTGCAAGGTCACTTCAAGGCCAACGGTAAAGATCACCACTCCCGTCGTGGTCTGATCCGCATGGTTAACCAGCGTCGCAAGCTGCTGGACTACCTGAAAGGCAAGGACGTAAGCCGGTACGCCGCGCTGATCGCTCGCCTGGGTCTGCGTCGCTAATCAGCGATTGCGCTATGAGGTTGGTGGTCTGTCGGGCGTCAGCGGTTTTCCGCTGGCGCCTTGCAGGCTCCCAGCCTCAAGTTTTATCTGCAGCATGGCTTTACCTGTAGCACCCGGACAATTGCCATCGGGCCGATTCCCGAGATTGCCCAAGAATTCGCAAGAAACCGTTTCCCCCAAGAGCCACAAAGAAGGTAGGACACCGTGAACCCGGTAATCAAAAAATTCCAGTTCGGTCAATCGACCGTTACCCTCGAGACAGGCCGTATCGCCCGTCAGGCCTCCGGCGCAGTATTGGTCACCGTTGACGACGACGTTAGCGTGTTGGTGACTGTTGTCGGTGCAAAGCAAGCCGATCCGGGCAAGGGCTTCTTCCCTCTGTCCGTTCATTACCAGGAAAAGACTTACGCCGCCGGTAAGATCCCTGGCGGTTTCTTCAAGCGTGAAGGCCGTCCTTCCGAGAAAGAAACCCTGACTTCCCGACTGATCGACCGTCCGATCCGTCCGCTGTTCCCAGAAGGCTTCATGAACGAAGTGCAGGTTGTCTGCACCGTCGTTTCCACCAGCAAGAAGACCGATCCGGACATCGCTGCGATGATCGGTACCTCGGCTGCCCTGGCCATTTCCGGCATTCCGTTTGACGGCCCGATCGGCGCCGCTCGCGTGGCTTTCCACGAAAGCACCGGCTACCTGCTGAACCCGACTTACGAGCAGCAGGCCGCTTCGAGCCTGGACATGGTCGTTGCCGGTACTTCCGACGCCGTGCTGATGGTTGAATCGGAAGCCAAAGAGCTGACCGAAGACCAGATGCTGGGCGCGGTACTGTTCGCTCACGACGAATTCCAGGTTGTGATCAACGCAGTTAAAGAACTGGCTGCCGAAGCCGCCAAGCCAACCTGGAACTGGGCTCCTGCGCCAGAAGCCACCGAACTGCTGGGCGCTATCCGTGCCGAGTTCGGCGAAGCGATCTCCCAGGCTTACACCATCACCATCAAGGCCGACCGTTACGCTCGCCTGGGTGAGCTGAAGGACCAGGTGGTTGCCAAGCTGTCCGGTGAAGAAGGCCAGCCAAGCGCTGCTGAAGTCAAAGCAGCCTTCGGCGAAATCGAATACCGCACCGTTCGCGAAAATATCGTTAACGGCAAGCCACGTATCGACGGTCGCGACACCAAGACTGTACGTCCGCTGAACATCGAAGTTGGCGTTCTGCCGAAGACTCACGGTTCGGCACTGTTCACCCGTGGCGAAACCCAGGCGCTGGTTGTGGCAACACTGGGCACCGCCCGTGACGCGCAACTGCTGGACACCCTGGAAGGCGAAAAGAAAGACCCGTTCATGCTGCACTACAACTTCCCGCCGTTCTCGGTAGGCGAGTGTGGTCGCATGGGTGGCGCCGGTCGTCGCGAAATCGGTCACGGCCGTCTGGCCCGTCGTTCGGTTTCGGCCATGCTGCCAGCCGCTGACGTGTTCCCGTACACCATCCGCGTGGTGTCGGAAATCACCGAATCCAACGGTTCGAGCTCGATGGCTTCCGTGTGCGGCGCTTCCCTGGCACTGATGGACGCTGGTGTACCGATGAAGGCACCGGTGGCCGGCATCGCCATGGGTCTGGTTAAAGAAGGCGAGAAGTTCGCCGTCCTGACCGACATCCTCGGCGACGAAGATCACCTGGGCGACATGGACTTCAAGGTAGCCGGTACCGCCAAAGGCGTTACCGCACTGCAGATGGACATCAAGATCAAGGGCATCACCGAAGAGATCATGGAAATCGCTCTGGGCCAGGCCCTTGAAGCGCGCCTGAACATCCTCGGCCAGATGAACCAGATCATTGGCCAGTCGCGTACCGAACTGTCGGCCAACGCTCCGACCATGATCGCAATGAAGATCGACACCGACAAAATCCGTGACGTTATCGGTAAAGGTGGCGCGACCATCCGTGCGATCTGCGAAGAAACCAAGGCTTCGATCGACATCGAAGACGACGGCTCGATCAAGATCTTCGGCGAAACCAAGGATGCCGCAGAAGCTGCTCGTCAGCGCGTTCTGAGCATCACTGCAGAAGCCGAGATCGGCAAGATCTACGTCGGCAAGGTTGAGCGCATCGTCGACTTCGGCGCATTCGTCAACATCCTGCCGGGCAAGGACGGTCTGGTGCACATCTCGATGCTGAGCGACGCTCGCGTAGAGAAAGTCACCGACATTCTGAAAGAAGGTCAGGAAGTGGAAGTGCTGGTACTGGACGTGGACAACCGCGGCCGTATCAAGCTGTCCATCAAAGACGTGGCAGCTGCCAAGGCTTCGGGCGTTTAATCACCCCAACGCTTTAGCGCAATGAAGATGCCCCCGCCGTGCAAACGGCGGGGGCATTTTTTTATCTGAAATAAAGCAATGGTGGCGAGGGGATTTATCCCCGTTCGGCTGCGAAGCAGTCGTAAAACCAGACACTGCCGACCGCCTGAAACACCGAGGTGCCAGATTCACGGCCGCTTCGCAGCCCAACGGGGATAAATCCCCTCGCCACAAATGTGGTTCTCAAAAGAAAACCATCAGACAACCCACAAATTTGCCGCAGCTCGAGACCGGTGCTAGGTTTAGCCCACCGCCCGTGTAGCTCAGCCGGTAGAGCAGCGCACTCGTAACGCGAAGGTCGCAGGTTCGATTCCTGTCTCGGGCAAAAATTTTCGCCTTCGGTTTTATGCGTGGTGTTGGAGGTATTCGTTCAATGCTTGACGTGTCAGATCATTCAACGACACATTTTGACGGGTTGCCGCCAGAGCCGCTGCTAAATGCAGATCGTGACCGATGCGAACATTGAACGATCCTTTGCATGGGATTTCAGGCTTCTGCCCGAGCTGCTCACAGGTTTGTAAATAGTCATCTACCGCCTCGCGAAAGGCTGCTTCCAGTTCAGCCACCGTTTGTCCTTCATAATTAACCAGCGCCCTGATGAAAAGGAGTTTTCCGAACAGGCACTTATCTTCCGTGCTCGCCTCGATAGAGCCAACATAGCCTTTGTAGTGCAGCTGGGAACTCATGGAATCAGGCCTCCTGTTTTCAGTTGCTCGATAATCTGGCGTCTTGCGTATGTTTTGATTTCATTTCCGGGATGTGGCTTGTGCAGGTTGATTAATGCGCTCGGATTCCCGTTGTCGAATTTGATCCTGCTACCGGATCCTTCTAGCTGAGAGTAACCAAGACGCGCCAACAGAGTGACAAGCTCGGACCATGTGAATGCGCTTCGGCCGTTGACTAGTTTGGCGAGAAGTTTTTCAGTCTTTGACATGCTGGCCTATGATTGCAACTGAATATAGTTGCCTGTTTTTGGGCGGTCAATGTGAAGGTTTCGTTCGCCTTGACCATCAAAGGCGATGGCGAGGATTTATACGCAGTGAATTTCGCGCATGGAAACAGGAAACTGTAACCAAGCGCATACCACCCTTCATTTCATTCCCCCGGTTGCACTGGCTTGCGTCTCTGTTAGGATTCCTTCGTACCAGACAAGCAAGCACCGTTGTTTTCAGATGATCCACGAATGGTCCTGAAGGCCAGGAAAAACCGAGCTTCCAATGGCTTCCTGCGTCAGAGAGATCCTTGATGATCCAGATCCATCCTCCATTCCTAAGATCAGCGAGAACCCCATGACTGAATTGACCCAAGAGCAACGCCACGAACAAGCGCTGGAAAAATACCTTCTGGATGTGCCGGACCTGAAGGAAGAGATCAAGGACCTGAGTCCCGATGATCAGAAAGACCAGATCCAGTGGGCCTTCGAAGACGAAGCCGAAGCGCAGGGCTTGCAGCCGTGGGAGCTGACCCTCAAGTACACGAGCACGCCGGAGGAGTTCGAGGCGCAGCGCCTCGTGCTGCACAAGGAAGCGGCGGAAGTCTTGGGTGTCGAGTGGGAAGAGTACTGCGAGATGAATAATCTCGTCGTATAAGAGCAGCTGTGAGCTTCTAGCTACAAGCTGCAAGTCAAAGCAGAGTCGCTTGGCTTGTAGCTTGTAGCTTGTAGCTTGCCGCTGCGTCTAGAGGCTCAGTCGCATCGACAGATCCACCGCTTTGACATCCTTGGTCATCGCACCGATCGAAATGTAATCCACGCCCGTTTCGGCGATCGGCAGCAGCGTGCTTTCGTTGATGCCGCCGCTGGCTTCCAGTTTCGCTTTGCCGGCGGTCAGGCGTACCGCTTCGCGCATGTCGTCCAGGCTCAGTTCGTCGAGCATGATGATGTCGGCGCCGGCTTCCAGCGCCTGCTTCAGCTCTTCAAGACTTTCCACTTCGATCTCCACCGGTTTGCCCGGGGCGATCTTGTGTGCGGCGGCCACGGCTTCGGCGATGCCACCGCTGGCGGCGATGTGGTTTTCCTTGATCAGGAAGGCGTCGTAGAGACCGATGCGATGGTTGTGGCAGCCGCCGCAGGTTACGGCGTATTTCTGTGCCAGACGCAGGCCGGGCAGGGTTTTGCGGGTGTCGAGCAACTTGACCTGCGTCTCGCCGACGAAGTCTGCCAGGTACTGCGCGCGCGTCGCCACGCCAGACAGCAACTGCAGGAAGTTCAATGCGCTGCGTTCACCGGTCAGCAGTGAGCGAGCCGGGCCTTCGAGGTGAAACAGCGGCTGATTGGCTTTGACCCGCTGGCCGTCGACCACTTGCCAATGCACCGCCACGCGCGGATCGAGCTGGCGAAACACCGCATCGACCCACGCGGTGCCGCAGATGACGGCGTCGTCACGGGTGATGATGGTGGCTTTGGCCAGGCGTTCGGCCGGGATCAGTTGCGCGGTGATGTCGCCGCTGCCGACGTCTTCGAGCAACGCACGGCGCACGTTATTTTCGATTTCGGCGGTCAGATCGGCGAGACGTAGATTCGGCATAACGGACTCCACAAACAAAGTGGTTCGATTATAGGGGCAGGGCGCGAGCCAACCCAAGGCGAGAACGTGCGTGCCTGGCGCATCTGGTCGATTTCCTGCGCTGAGTGCGAGGTGTATGGCGTATAGGGGAAACCCTGAGGCCTATAGCATCGCCGGCCTCTTTTGCCAGATAATCCGCCTTGTATTTGACGTCATGGCTTTGACGAACGACTCCGCTGGGGCAGTGTCGAAAGCGACGAACCGAATCACCGTTCCAGGAGGCTTGGATGCGCAACGACGGGAAAGTGGTGCCTTTGCACCGGGCGACTGCCGATTTGGCGGACCACTCGCCGCTTGCCCGCTTGCCGGTGATTCTGCTGCAGGTTCGCGACAAGGCTGCGCAGCAGCTGCGCCACGATTTGCAGGAGCTGTTCGATAACGCCGACGACACGCTGTTCGAAATGGCCGACCGGGCGCGTAACGACGTCGATCAGAACATCTTTTTCGAAGCCATGCGCGACCTGCGCCTCAAGCGCAAGAATATCGAGCGCGGCTTTCTGGAACTGTTCTTTGAAGCCTTCGCCGGCCTTACCCAATACGATCCCGCCGCCAACACCCTGCCACGCACGCCGGTGCTCGAAGAGTCGGCGCCGCGCACCGATGCCATGGAGCGTACCGTCGCCGTGCAGACCATGGTCAGTCGCGTGCTCAAGCGCGACGGCTTCGCTCTCGATCAACTGACCGCACGCTTCAGCTCGATGCTCGGCAAGCGTCTGGACGATCAGCACAACCCGCTGAGTCCGGCGATGCTCTGCGAATATTTCCTGCAGGCCGGGCGTAACCTCGGCGTCGAGATCAAGGTCAAGCTGATCCTGCTCAAGCTGTTCGAACGCTATGTGCTGGCTGACACCGAGCAGCTGTATGGCGAGGCCAATCAGCTGTTGCTCGCCACCGGCGTGTTGCCACATCTGAAGCCCGCCGTGGCTCGTCGCATGGTCGAGCCTGCGGACAGCGACACATTGATTGAAGATCTCGACGAGCCGCCAGCGGACGAAGGCATCGAGCAAGTGTTCGCCGCGATGCAGCAATTGCTCGCCCAGGTGCGCGGCCGCGTCACACCGACCCTGGAGCCCGGCGCCCCGGCGCATCCGATCAACACCCGCGACCTGCTGCGGTTGTTATCGCACTTGCAGCAATACGTACCGGCGCTTGAGGCCCAGGAGGATTTCGATCTGCGCCATCAGCTCGAACAATTGCTGACCCGGGTCAGCGTCAGAAGTGGCCGCTCCCGCGTCGTCGCGACTGCTGACGAAGATGTGATCAACCTGATCGCCATGGTCTTCGACTGCATCCTCGACGATCGCAACGTGCCTGACGCGCTCAAGGCGCTGATCGGCCGATTGCAGATTCCGATGCTCAAGGTCGCCGTGCTGGACAAGAGTTTCTTCAGCCGCAGCACGCACCCGGCGCGGCGCCTGCTCAACGAAATCGCCGAGGCCGCAATGGGCTGGAGCGATTGCGACGGCGCTGAGCGCGACAGCCTCTACGTGCGCATCGAGCAAGTGGTGCAGCGTTTGCTGAGCGAGTTTGTCGACGACCCGGCGATCTTCTCCGAACTGCTCGCCGACTTCCTCGCCTTCACTCAGGAAGAACGCCGTCGCACTGAACTGCTGGAACAACGCTTGCGGGACGCCGAGGAAGGCCGGGCGAAGGCCGAGCTGGCTCAGCGGCGTGTCGCGCAGGCGTTGCAACAGGCGCTACTGGGCAAAGTGCTGCCGGCGACGGTGGTGAGTTTCGTCCAGCAGGCCTGGAGCAAAGTGCTGTTGCTAACCTGCCTCAAGCACGGCGATCAGTCCGCCGAATGGCACGCCGACGTGCAGACCATGGAACAGTTGGTCTGGAGCGTGCAGCGCCATGACGACGGCGAATCCAGCCTGCGCCTGCTGGCACTGGTCCCGGGTTTGCTCAAGTCACTGCGCGATGGCCTGAGCAGCACCGCGTTCGACCCGTTTGCCACCAGCGAATTTTTCAGTGAGCTGGAGGCTCTGCACGTACGCGTGCTGGAGCGTTCCGACGATGCCGATCACAGCGCCATGCCGCTGATCGAAGTCACGCCCGAGGTCTTGCAGCACAGCGCCGACCAGGCAGCAGCCACCCCGGCGCCGCGCCTGGCGCAAGACGCTGCCGGTCTGTCTCAGGTCGAGCAGTTGCGTGTGGGCCACTGGGTGGTGTTCGACGCAGACGACGAACAGAGCTTGCGTTGCAAACTCGCCGCGATCATCGAAGAGACCGGCAAATATGTCTTCGTCGACCGCACCGGGACGAAGGTGCTGGAGCACAGCCGCACCGACCTCGCCTTGGCTTTCAGCCGTGGCGCCGCGCGTGCGCTGGATGACACCTTGCTGTTCGACCGCGCACTGGAATCGGTGCTGGGCGACCTGCGGCGACTCAATCGCGGCAAGTGATCGCGCGGCGGGGGCGGATCGCGGCATACTGGGCGCCCACATGGTCGGCGTTGAAGGAATCGGTATGCAGTTGGATCCCGCGAGCGGGTGGTGTCATGGCGTGCAGATCTGCCCGTCGCCCAACTTCAATGAGCGCCCGGCGGGCGAAGTGTCCCTGTTGGTCATCCACAACATCAGCCTGCCGCCGGCGCAATTCGCCACGGGCAAGGTGCAGGAATTTTTCCAGAATCGTCTGGATGTCACCGAACACCCGTACTTTGCAGGCATCGCTGACCTGCGCGTCTCGGCGCATTTTCTGATCGAACGTGACGGCAAGGTCACCCAGTTTGTCTCTTGTCTTGCGCGGGCGTGGCATGCAGGCGTTTCAGTGTTCGAGGGTCGTGAAACCTGTAACGATTTTTCCGTCGGCATCGAGCTGGAAGGCACCGATGATCTGCCGTTCACCGACGAGCAATATCGCGCGTTGACTGCGCTGACCCGGCAGTTGCAGAAACGTTTTCCGGCGATCACCGCTCAGCGTATCTGTGGCCACAGCGATATCGCTCCGGGGCGCAAGACCGATCCGGGACCAGCATTCGACTGGGCACGCTACCGCGCAGCCCTGGCAAAAGAGGAAGGACAATGAGTTTTCTGGTGTTACTGCTGGCGGTGTGGATCGAGAAGTTTTCGGCCCTGCGCCATCGGCTTCAACGCGACGGCGGATGGATCCGCGAACTGCACAAACTCGAAAACAGCAAACGGCTGGCCAGGCAACCGTGGCTGGTGCTGACGATTCTGGTGCTGTGCCCGGTGGCGTTGCTGGCGCTGTTGCTGCTGGTGCTGGAACCGGTGGCGTACGGTCTGCTGGCGCTGCCGGTGCATTTGCTGGTGGTGATTTACAGCCTCGGGCGTGGCGACCTGCTCGGCGGCCTCGGACCGTTCCGCGACGCCTGGCGCCGTGAGGATCTGCAAGCGGCGGCCCACGTGGCCAAGCGCGACCTGGACATCTGCGCCGACAGCGGCGAGCAATTGCTTGAACAAGTGCAGGGGCATCTGCTGTGGCAGGCCTATCAGAGTTTTTTTGCGGTGATCTTCTGGTACTTCCTCCTCGGTCCGGTGGCGGCATTGGCCTATCGCTTGCTGGCGCTGGCCGAAGAGCACGGCAGCAATCCGGCGCTGGTCGAGCGTGCTGCGCAGTTGCGTCATGCCTTCGATTGGGTGCCGGTGCGTTTGCTGGCGGCGAGTCTGGCCTTGGTCGGCAACTTCGTCGCGGTCAGCCGGGTGATGCTGCATGAGCTGCTGAACTGGAACATCAGCGCTGCGCAGTTGATCAACAAGGTCGGCCTGGCAGCCGGGGAAGTTCCACCGCCAGTGGTCGGCCCGGACGGCATCAACACCCTCGATTGCCTGTGGGAACTGCTGCTGCGCGCGGCGGTGCTGTGGTATGCCGGGTTTGCCTTGTGGACGGTTCTGGTTCACTGATAAGCCAGCGTGAAACTCATTGTGGCGAGGGGATTTATCCCCGATGGGCTGCGTCGCAGCCCTGAAAACCCTGTTCCACCATGCATCAGTAACCATAAGTTACAAAACCTCCCGCCGATTTACGCTATACAGAGATAGCGCCCGATAGTGGCTATCTGCTGTCGTCCCGCGCCTGCCAATAAAAACAAGAAAAACCAAGGGAGACTTCCAGTGAAGAGCTTGCTCTATCCCGCCGTCTCGCTGATGAACCGTCTGAGCTTCGGCATGAAGTTCAGCCTGATCAGCGTGCTGTTCCTAGTGCCGATGCTGGTGACCAATTTCTATCTGGTACGCGACTCCTATCGCGAATTTCAGGGCACTCGCGTCGAACTGCGAAGCCTCGACCTGTTGGGCAGCAGCCTGACCCTGCGCCGGGATCTGGAAACCCTGAACAATCTGGTGCAGATTGACGTCACCCTCGGCCAGTCCGGCAAGGCCGGCAATGTCGAAGCGCAGATCCAGACGCTGGAGCAGGCTGTGCTCGCGCGCCTCGAAGGGCTGACGGCGATGACCGAAGATCCCGAGCAGATCAAGCAGTTCGAGGCCAAGCGCGATGAAATGATCGCCGCGTTCAAGGCCCAGCAGGCGGAGAGCTCGCTGCAAAGCAAAAGCGCGTTGATCGGCAAGTTGCTGGCCAGTGCGCAGATTTTCAGCCAGATCATCACCAGTCAGGCCGGGTTGAGCCGCGACAACCAGAGCGACATTCGTCAGCTCAGCGAACTGGTCACGCTGATTACCCCCAGTGTCACGCAAACCCTCGGCGAAGGCCGGGCGATGGGTTCGTATTCGTTGGGCCAGGGCTTTCTCAACAGTTCCTCGAGCACGCGTTTTGACGAGTTGTTGGTGCAGCTCGAAAAACTCCAGGCCGAGTACGCCCTGAAACTGCAAGACGCCCTCGGCTCCAGCAACGCCGCACGCGAATCCCTTAGCGCGCAGGCTGACACCAGCAAGGCTTCGCTCAAGCAGGCCAGCGAGCTGTTCGAAGAACAAGTGGTGATGGCCGACACCCTCGATGCGCCGTGGCAGGCATTCTACGATCAGGTCACCGGGCTGATGGAGCACACCTACCAGCTCAATCAGGCCACGCTGAAATTCCTCGACAACCAGTTGCAGCAGCGACTGGCGCAGAACCGCACGCACATGATTCTGCAAGCCTCGGCGCTTTCGGTGGTGTTCGTGCTGATTTTCTATCTTTATGGCGGTTTCTACGCCTCGACCCGGACCACCCTGAAAAGCCTGGGCGCGATGATGGACAAGGTCGCGGCCGGTGACATGACCGTCAACTTCAAGGCCAGCAGCCGCGATGAGCTGGGCGAGTTGGGCGAGGTGTTCAACGGTACGGTGAAGAAGATTCACGACTTGATCGAACGCGTGGGCCACACCGTTGGCGAAGTCGAGCGACAGGCCGGGCAGGTGGAGAGCGTGTCGGCGCAGAGCAATCAGGCCGTGGCCGGGCAGCGCTCGCAAATCGAACAAGTGGCGACGGCGATGAACCAGATGTCGGCGACCTCAATGGAAGTCGCGCGCAGTGCTGCTGCGGCGGTGAGCAGCGCCCACAGCGTCAATGACGAAACCCTCAGCGGGCGCGGGCTGGTGGAATCGCAACAGGGCAGCATTGCCGCGCTGGCCAGCGAAATCGATCAGTCGGTGCTGGTGATCAATCAACTGGCCAGCGACAGCCAGTCGATCAGCCGTGTGCTTGAGGTGATCAAGAGCATCGCCGAACAGACCAACCTGCTGGCGCTCAACGCCGCTATCGAAGCGGCGCGAGCCGGCGAGCAGGGGCGCGGCTTTGCCGTGGTCGCAGATGAAGTGCGCACGTTGGCCAAGCGCACCCAACAATCGACCGAAGAAATCGAGCAGATGATCGCCAAGCTGCACGGTGGCGTCGGCGCGGCGGTGAAGGCCATGGGCGTCAGCCATCAGATGGCCAACGGCACGGTGGGCCAGTCGGAGAAGGTCCAGCAGGCGCTGGAGAACATTCTTGGCGCGGTGGGCATGATCGTCGACCAGAACCAGCAAATCGCCGCTGCCGTCGAACAGCAGACCGCCGTGGCCCATGACATCGACCAGAACATCGTCGAAATCAACCGCGCCGGCGAACGCACAGCACAAGGCGCACACCAGACCGAAGATGCCAGCCGTGCGCTGTCGGCGCAGGTGGTTGAGCTCAAACAACTGATCAGCGCGTTTCGTGTCTGAAAGGCTGGAACCGGATCAAAAATGTGGGAGCGAGCCTGCTCGCGAAGGCGGTGGGTCAGACATTGACGATGTCACTGCCAGATTGCTTTCGCGAGCAGGCTCGCTCCCACAGGGGATGGCGGTGTTACCAGCCGAAGACTTCGCAGCAGTTGGCGGTGCTGGCGTTGGCCAGTTGTTCAGGCGTGATATTCATCAGCTCGGCCAGCGCCGCACAAATCGCCGGCAGATGCGCCGGGCTGTTGCGCTGGCCGGGGAACATGGCGGGGGCCATGTCCGGTGAGTCGGTTTCCAGTACCACTGATTGCAGCGGCAGTTCCGGCAGCACCCGATGCATGCGCAGCGCCTGCGGCCAGGTCGGTGCGCCGCCAAGACCCAGTTTGAAACCGAGCTTGAGGTATTCCCGCGCTTCTTCGCGGCTGCCGGCGAAGGCGTGGATGATGCCGGCGCGTTTGAGTTTGAAGCGCTTGAGCGTGGCGATCACCGCTGCGTGGCTGCGGCGTACGTGGATCAGCGCCGGCAACCCGAAGTCCGCCGCCAGTTGCAGCTGCGCTTCGAACAACGCCTGTTGCTGTTCGCGATCGAGGTTTTCGATGAAGTAATCCAGGCCGATCTCGCCCACCGCACACAACTGCCGATGTCCGCGCAAGCGCGTCAGCCAGTCCCCCAGCGCATGCAAATCTTCGGGGCGATGCTGATCGAGAAACACCGGGTGCAATCCGAACGCCGCGTACAGGTCGGCATCGCTCTGCACCAGATCCCACACCCGTTGCCAGTTGCCCTGATGCACGCCCAGCACGACGATGCGCCGCACGCCGAGAGCGCGGCTTTCGGCCAGCAACTCGGCGCGATCGGCGTCGAAGTCTGGGAAGTCGAGGTGGGTGTGGCTGTCGATCAGCTCCACGCTTCAGTCCCGATGAATACGCTGCTTGAAGGTCCGCGCGATGGCTTGCACGCCCGGTTGGTAGTCATCCTGCTCGACGGCGGCCAGGGCCAGTTCCAGGGCCTTGTCGGCGATCAACTGGTGTTGCTGGGACATGGCGTTGACCGGCAGCGGCAGGAAATCCAGCAACTGCGTGTCGCCGAAGGTGCCGAGGCGCAGCGGCCGCGATTTCAGCGGGAAATCATGCAGCGCATCGAACACGCCTTGCAGCAGCACGTAGGAGGTGGTCACCAGCGCGTCAGGCAAATGCCCCAGCCGCTGCAGGAGTTCTTCCATCAATTGCTTGCCGCACTCGCGGCTGAACGACTCGGCGTGCTCGACCAGCACCTCGCCTTTGAAATCGTTGAGCGCTGCGCGGAAACCGGCGGCACGTTCCTGGCTGATGCTCAGCTCCGGGCGTGCGCCGAGCAGCACGATCTGCTTTGGCTGCGGATCGAGCAGACTTTGAGTCAGATGCAGGCTGGCCTCGCGGTCGTCGCTGATCACCGAGCAGAAATGCTCCGGCTCCATGACCCGGTCGATGGCGATGATCGGCAGACCCTTGGCCTGCAACTGGCGATAGCTGTCATCACCGGCCGGCAGGCAACTGGCGACGATCAGCGCATCGCAGCGACGCGCGCGGAACAGTTGCAGCAACTGGCGCTCGCTGTCCGGCGCATCGTCGGAGCTGGCGATCAGCAATTGATAACCGCGCGCCCGTGCGCCTTGTTCGAGCAACTTGGCGATCCGCGCGTAACTGGGGTTTTCCAGATCCGGCAGGATAAAGCCCAGGGTGCGCGTGTGCCGACTGCGCAGGCCGGCCGCTTGCGGATTGGGCGTAAAGCCATGCAGATCGACCACCGCGCGCACGCGCTCGACGGTCGCGTTGCTGATGCGTTGCTGTTCGGCCTTGCCGTTGATGACGTAGCTGGCGGTGGTGACGGAGACGCCGGCCAACCGCGCGATATCACTGAGTTTCAACCCGGTATTTCCTTGTTTTTTCGAGCATGCCGCGACATTTTCGCCAATCCTACCCGATAAGGGCAGTCGACTTATTGCCTGGGCAGATCCGACCAGTTGGACTTCAAGGATGAGACATTATCGAGTAACGTGCCGATCAATCTAGATTAAACGTTTCAGCAAGCGTATTTTCTACGTTTTAGACGCCTTTGGACGGTCCTGCCGTGAAACCGCCAAAACTGCCGCTGAAAAGCGCGGCAGAGCGCCTAAGCTGTGAACCATTCAAAACAATACCTGGCGTTGAACTGCGCCAAAAAGGAGATCGCATGCTCGAGCTCACTATAGAGCAGATATCCATGGGCCAGTCGGCCGTGGATAAACCCGCTGCCCTGCAATTGCTGGCCAGTCATCTGGTCGCCGACGGTCTGGTTGCCGACGGCTACCTCGCCGGCCTGCAGGCTCGGGAAGCCCAGGGCTCGACCTTTCTCGGTCAAGGCATCGCCATTCCCCACGGCACCCCGGAAACCCGCGATCAGGTATTCGCCACCGGCGTGCGCCTGATGCAGTTTCCCGACGGCGTCGACTGGGGCGATGGCCAGATCGTTTATCTGGCGATCGGCATCGCGGCGAAATCCGACGAACACCTGCGCCTGCTGCAACTGCTGACCCGCGCCCTCGGCGAGACCGATCTGGGCCAGGCCTTGCGTCGCGCCAGCTCCCCCGAAGCGCTGCTTAAACTGTTGCAAGGCGCGCCGCAGGAACTGGCGCTGGATGCGCAGATGATCGGCCTCGGCGTGTCGGCCGACGATTTCGAAGAACTGGTCTGGCGCGGCGCACGTCTGCTGCGTCAGGCCGATTGTGTGAGCAACGGCTTTGCCGGCGTGTTGCAGCAAGTCGAAGCGCTGCCACTGGGCGACGGCCTGTGGTGGTTGCACAGTGAGCAGACCGTGAAGCGTCCGGGGCTGGCGTTCGTCACCCCGGACAAACCGATGCGCTACCTCGGCCAGCCGCTCAGCGGTCTGTTTTGCCTCGCCAGTCTGGGCGAAGCGCATCAGGCGTTGCTCGAGCGTTTGTGCGCGTTGCTGATCGAAGGTCGCGGCCACGAACTGGGCCGCGCCACCAGCAGCCGCAAAGTTCTCGAAGTGCTCGGCGGTGAACTGCCGGCCGACTGGCCGAGTGCACGTATTGCCCTGGCCAATGCCCATGGTTTGCACGCACGACCAGCGAAGATTCTTGCGCAACTGGCGAAGAGTTTTGATGGCGAAATCCGCGTGCGCATCGTCGACAGCCAGGACAGCGCCGTGTCGGTGAAGAGCCTGAGCAAACTGCTCAGTCTCGGCGCCCGCCGCGGTCAGGTGCTGGAGCTGATCGCCGAGCCGAGCATCGCCGCCGATGCCTTGCCGGCCCTGCTCGGGGCGATTGAAGAAGGCCTCGGTGAGGAAGTCGAGCCGCTGCCGGCCGTGAGTCAGCAGCGCGAAGTGATCGCCGACATCGCCGAAGTATTGATCGCGCCGGCCTCCGGCAGCCTGTTGCAGGCGATTCCTGCCGCACCGGGCATCGCCATCGGCCCTGCGCACATTCAGGTGCTGCAAGCCATCGATTACCCGTTGCGCGGCGAATCTGCCGCGATCGAGCGCGAGCGCCTCAAGCAAGCGCTGAGCGACGTGCGCCGCGACATCCAAGGCTTGATCGAACGCAGCAAGGCCAAGGCGATTCGCGAGATTTTCATCACTCACCAGGAAATGCTCGACGACCCGGATCTGACCGACGAAGTCGACACCCGCCTCAAGCAAGGTGAAAGCGCCGAAGCGGCGTGGATGGCGGTGATCGAAGCCGCCGCCAAACAGCAGGAATCGCTGCAGGACGCTTTGCTCGCCGAGCGTGCCGCCGATCTGCGTGACATCGGTCGCCGGGTGCTGGCGCAGCTGTGTGGCGTGCAAACCGCGAACGAACCTGAGCAACCGTACATTCTGGTGATGGACGAAGTCGGCCCGTCCGATGTCGCGCGCCTGGATCCTGCGCGAGTGGCAGGGATTCTCACCGCGCGCGGCGGTGCTACCGCGCACAGCGCCATCGTCGCCCGCGCGCTCGGTATTCCAGCACTGGTCGGCGCGGGTGCAGCGGTGCTGTTGCTCGAGCCGGGCACGCCGCTATTGCTCGACGGTCAGCGTGGCCGTCTGCATGTCGACGCCGATGCCGCGACCCTCAAGCGTGCCGCTGAAGAGCGCGACACCCGCGAGCAACGCCTGAAGATCGCCGCCGAACAACGCCATCAACCGGCACACACCACCGACGGCCACGCCGTCGAAGTGTTCGCCAACATCGGCGAAAGCGCAGGCGTGACCAGCGCGGTGGAGCAGGGCGCCGAAGGCATTGGTCTGCTGCGCACCGAACTGATTTTCATGGCCCACCCACAGGCACCGGATGAGGCGACCCAGGAAGCCGAATACCGTCGCGTGCTCGATGGTCTGGCCGGGCGGCCGCTGGTGGTGCGCACGCTCGACGTCGGCGGCGACAAACCGTTGCCGTATTGGCCGATCGCCAAGGAAGAAAACCCGTTCCTCGGCGTGCGCGGCATTCGCCTGACTCTGCAGCGGCCGCAGATCATGGAAGCGCAACTGCGCGCCTTGCTGCGCTCGGCTGACAACCGTCCGCTGCGGATCATGTTCCCGATGGTCGGCAGCGTCGAAGAGTGGCGCCAGGCCCGTGACATGACCGAGCGTCTGCGCTTGGAAATTCCAGTCGCCGATCTTCAGCTGGGGATCATGATCGAGGTGCCGTCCGCCGCATTGCTCGCGCCGGTACTGGCCAAGGAAGTCGACTTCTTCAGCGTTGGCACCAACGACCTGACCCAATACACCCTGGCCATCGACCGTGGTCACCCGACCCTGTCTGCACAAGCGGACGGCTTGCACCCGGCGGTCCTGCAACTGATCGACATCACCGTGCGCGCCGCCCATGCACATGGCAAATGGGTGGGTGTCTGCGGCGAGCTGGCGGCTGATCCGCTGGCGGTGCCGGTGCTGGTCGGCCTCGGTGTCGACGAACTCAGCGTGTCCGGGCGCAGCATTGCCGAAGTCAAGGCGCGCATCCGTGAACTCAGCCTGACCCAGGCGCAAACCCTCGCTCAACAGGCCCTGGCCGTGGGCAGCGCGAATGAAGTGCGCGCATTAGTGGAGGCCCTGTAATGGCCAAGATTCTCACCCTGACCCTCAACCCGGCACTCGACCTCACCGTCGAGCTGTCACGGCTGGATGCCGGTCAGGTCAATCGCAGCGAGGAGATGCACACCCACGCTGCGGGCAAAGGCGTCAACGTCGCCCAGGTGCTGGCGGATCTCGGCCATCAGGTCACCGTCAGCGGTTTTCTCGGCGAAGACAATCAGCAAGCGTTCGAGACCCTGTTCGCCAAGCGTGGTTTTGTCGACGCGTTCATCCGCGTGCCGGGCGAGACGCGCAGCAACATCAAAGTCGCCGAACAGGACGGGCGCATCACCGACATCAACGGGCCTGGCCCGGTGGTTGATGCAACGGCGCAGCAAGCCTTGCTTGATCGCTTGCAGCAGATCGCACCGGGGCACGATGCAGTGGTGGTCGCCGGCAGTCTGCCGCGCGGCGTCACGGCGCAGTGGTTGCGCGAGCTGATTGAACGGTTGAACGCGCTCGGCTTGAAAGTCGCCCTCGATTCCAGTGGTGAAGCCTTGCGCGTCGCGTTGCAGGCCAGCCCCTGGCTGATCAAGCCGAACACCGAAGAATTGGCCCACGCACTTGGCTGCGAAGTGGTCTCGCCGATCGCCGAAGCACAAGCCGCCGCACGTTTGCACGGCCAAGGCATCGAGCACGTGGTGATTTCCCACGGCGCTGACGGGGTCAACTGGTTCAGTGTCGGCTCGGCCCTGCATGCCTCGCCGCCGAAGGTCAGCGTGGCCAGCACGGTTGGTGCCGGCGATTCATTGCTGGCCGGCATGCTCCACGGTCTGCTCAGCGCCGACACCCCCGAGCAAACCCTGCGCACCGCCACCGCGATTGCGGCAATGGCGGTGACCCAGATCGGTTTTGGCATCAACGACGCTGCGCAACTGGCGCAGCTCGAACAGGGCGTGCGCGTGCGCCCCCTGACAGAACAATAAGAGGGTTTGTGATGAAGTTAGCCATTGTTACGGCTTGCCCGAACGGCATGGTTACCAGTGTGCTGTGCGCGCGTCTGCTCGATGCAGCGGCGCAGCGTCAGGGCTGGAGCACCAGCGTTGAAGTGGTCGATCCGGCACACCCGGAACGCGAATTGTCGGCGGCGACCATCGAAGCCGCCGAGTGGGTCTTGCTGGTCACCACTGGCGCGGTGGACATGAGCCGGTTTGTCGGCAAGCGCGTGTTCCAGATCGCTCCGGCGCAGGCCTTGCAGGATGTCGAAGCGGTGCTGCGTCGCGGTGCCGAAGAGGCCGAAGTCTACGTCGCCAGCGCAGTCGAACCGGCGATTGACGCGCCACGTGCGCCACGCATCGTCGCCATCACGGCCTGCCCGACCGGCGTCGCCCACACCTTCATGGCCGCCGAAGCGTTGCAGCAGACTGCCAAGCGCCTGGGCTATGAATTGCAGGTCGAAACCCAAGGCTCGGTGGGCGCGAAAACCCCGCTCAGCGCAACGGCTATCGCCGAGGCTGACGTGGTGCTGCTGGCGGCGGATATCGACGTCGCCACCGAGCGTTTCGCCGGCAAAAAGATCTATCGCTGCGGCACGGGCGTAGCCCTGAAGCAATCCGAAGCGACCCTGAAAAAAGCGCTGGCCGAAGGCGCAGTGGAAAGTGCGGCAAGCGACGGCAAGGCCCCGGCCAAGTCGGAAAAAACTGGCGTCTACAAGCACCTGCTCACGGGTGTGTCGTACATGCTGCCAATGGTGGTGGCGGGTGGTTTGCTGATCGCGTTGTCCTTCGTGTTCGGCATCACCGCGTACAAGGAAGAAGGCACGCTGGCGGCGGCACTGATGCAGATCGGCGGCGACACCGCGTTCAAGCTGATGGTGCCGCTGCTCGCCGGTTACATCGCCTACTCGATCGCCGACCGCCCGGGTCTGGCGCCGGGGATGATCGGCGGCTTGCTCGCAGGCACTCTGGGCGCCGGATTCATCGGCGGGATCATTGCCGGTTTCATCGCCGGTTATGCCGCCAAAGCCATCGCCCGCTATGTGAAATTGCCGCAGAGCCTGGAAGCGCTGAAGCCGATTCTGATCATCCCGTTACTGGCCAGTCTGGTCACCGGTCTGGTGATGATTTACGTGGTCGGCAAACCGGTCGCCGGCATGCTCGCCGCGCTTACGCAGTTCCTCGACAGCATGGGCACCACCAACGCGATTCTGCTCGGCGTGTTGCTCGGCGGCATGATGTGCGTCGACCTCGGTGGGCCGATCAACAAGGCTGCCTATGCGTTTTCGGTGGGGCTGCTTGCCTCGCAGAGTTACGCACCGATGGCCGCGACCATGGCCGCCGGCATGGTGCCGCCGATTGGCTTGGGCATCGCCACCTTCATTGCCCGGCGCAAGTTCGCCCAGACCGAGCGCGAGGCCGGCAAAGCGGCCTTCGTGCTCGGTTTGTGCTTCATCTCCGAAGGGGCTATTCCGTTCGCTGCGAAAGATCCGCTGCGGGTGATCCCGGCGAGCATCGCTGGCGGCGCGCTGACCGGCGCCTTGTCGATGTACTTCGGCTGCAAACTGATGGCGCCGCACGGTGGCTTGTTCGTGCTGGCGATCCCCAATGCGATCAACCATGCGCTGCTGTATCTGCTGGCGATCGTCGCGGGGAGCCTGGTCACGGCGGTCGTGTATGCGCTGCTCAAACGGCCTGAGGCTGTCGAGTTAGCGCTGGAACCGGCCAAGGCTTAGCTGACGTCGCAAAACCTGTGGGAGCGAGCTTGCTCGCGAAAGCGGTGTGTCAGCGAAAAAAATTTCGACTGATAGGTACCCTTCGCGAGCAAGCTCGCTCCCACATGGTTAAGGGTGTCATGGCGAGTTCATATAGGCATGCTTAAGTTTTCCCTTTTGCAGGGAGAACACCATGAGCGATTTCAATCTCGGTCGGCGTCGCGTCATGCAAGCGGTCGGCGCCGGGCTGTTGCTGCCGGGGCTGGCGCCGGCGGTGATTGCCTCGGTCAAGGATCGTCCGCAGCTCACCGACGGCGTGCAGTCCGGCGACCTGCTCGGCGACCGCGCGATGATCTGGAGTCGCAGCGATCGCCCGGCGCGCATGGTGGTCGAGTGGGACACCGGCAGCCTGTTCGGCAACCCGCGCAAATTCGTCTCGCCACTGGCCGATGCGCGCAGCGATTTCACCGCCCGCGTTGAGCTCACCGGCCTGCCGGCCAATCAGGCGATCTTTTATCGCGTGCACTTCGAAGATGCGCAGAGCGGCGTCGCCAGCGAACCATGGTTCGGCCATCTGCGCAGCGTGCCGACGGCCAGGCGCGACATCCGTTTTGTCTGGAGCGGTGACACCGTCGGCCAGGGCTTCGGGATCAACCCGGACATCGGCGGCATGCGCATCTACGAAGCCATGCGCCTGCGCCTGCCGGACTTCTTTATCCACAGCGGCGACACCATCTACGCCGACGGCCCGGTGCCCGCGCAACTGACCACCGAAAGCGGGCGCATCTGGCGCAATATCACCACCGAAGCCAAGAGCAAAGTCGCGCAGACCCTCGACGATTATCGCGGCAACTATCGCTACAACCTGATGGACGAAAACATCCGCCGCTTCAACGCCGAAGTGCCGCAGATCTGGCAGTGGGACGATCACGAAGTGGTCAACAACTGGTCGCCGGGCAAGCAGCTGGATGAGCGTTATCAGGAGAAAGATATCCACAAGCTGGTCGGCCGCGCGCGGCAGGCGTGGCTGGAATATGCGCCGATGCGTTTGCAAGCGGCGGACGGCGGCGGGCGGATTTATCGCAAGCTCAGCTACGGACCGATGCTCGACGTGTTCGTGCTGGATATGCGCAGCTATCGCGAAGTCAACGACGACAACTTGGGCGCGGCAAAACCGTTTCTCGGCCGTGAGCAACTGGACTGGCTCAAGCGTGAATTGCAGGCGTCGACGGCGCAGTGGAAAGTCATCGCCGCCGACATGCCCATCGGCCTTGGCGTCCCGGACGGCGAGGTCAGCCTGGGCGTTGCGCGTTGGGAAGCCGTGGCCAACGGCGACCCCGGCGCGGCGCAGGGGCGTGAACTGGAAATTGCCGAATTGCTCGGATTTTTACGTGCGCAGCAGGTGCGTAATTTCGTGTTTCTGACGGCGGACGTGCACTACTGCGCGGCGCATCACTATCATCCGGACCGCGCGGCGTTTCAGGATTTCGAACCGTTCTGGGAATTTGTCGCCGGGCCGCTGAATGCCGGCAGTTTCGGGCCGAATCCACTGGACAAGACGTTCGGGCCTGAGGTGGTGTTCGAGAAAGCACCGCCCGCACAGAACACCTCACCGTTTGCCGGGTTTCAGTTTTTTGGTGAGGTGAATATTGAAGCGCAGAGCGGGGAGATGAGCGTGGTGTTGCGGGATCTGGATGGCATCGCTGTTTTCGAACAAACACTCCAACCGGTCTGAGCAACGCGTCCCCTGTGGGAGCGAGCCTGCTCGCGAAAGCGGACTTACAGCCAACACCAATGTTGACTGTTAAATCGCCTTCGCGAGCAGGCTCGCACCACAAGGGGATGGTGTTGGGTCAGTAAACATCCCGGCGATAGCGGCCCTGTTCGATCAGGCGTTCGACTTCGGTGCTGCCGAGGATATCGTTGAGGGCCTGGTCGACGCCTGAGGCCATACCTTGAAGGCTGCCGCAGATATAGATGACGGCACCATCTGCCAACCACTTCTTCAATTCATCCGCCGACTCACGCAAGCGATCCTGCACATAAATCTTCTCAGCCTGATCGCGGGAAAACGCCAGATCCAGCCGCGCTAGATCACCATTGGCCAGCCACTCTTCCAGCTCGGCGCGGCAGAGGAAGTCGTGCTCGCGGTTGCGTTCGCCGAACAGCAGCCACTGCCGTTGCTGGCCGTCGGCAATGCGTGCCTTGAGCAGGCTGCGCAGGCCGGCCAGGCCGGTGCCGTTGCCCAGCAGGATCATCGGCACGGGTTCGTTCGGCAGATGGAAACCGCTGTTGCGCCGCACGCGCAGGCTGATGCTGCCGCCCACAGGCGCATGCTCGGTGAGCCAGCCGGAGCCGATGCCGAGGCTGCCGTCGTTGTGCTGTTCCTGGCGCACGATCAGTTCCAGCACGCCGTCAGCGGCAATCGAGGCGATCGAGTATTCGCGCATCGCCAGCGGCACCATCGCGTCGACCAGCGACTGCGCATGCAAACCGACCAGATGCGCGCGGTGTTCGGGCAATTGCCGTGAGGCGAGGGCCACTTCCAGTGGTTCGTCGATGCCGTTGACCTTCACCGGGGTTTCGCCACGAATGCCGAGGCCGTCGAGGAAATGTTCGATGGCCCACGGGCAATTGCGTGGCAGCACTTCGACCAGGTCACCGGCGAGCCAACTGCGGGTGTCCGGGGCTTTGAGGCCGAGCAGGTAGACCGGCGCGCCGCTGCTGTCGGGGTTCATCAGTTCGCGACGGACCAGCGTCCAGTTGTCGTAGCTCGGTGCTTGCCAGGTTTCGCTCGGCGCCTGTCCGGTGAGCTGGCCGAGTTGGGTTTGCCAGTGACGCAGCGCGTAAGGATCGCCGCTGTCGACTTCCACCGGGGCGAACAACGTCTTGCCGCCGTGTTCGCCGAGCCATTGATGCAAGCGCTTGGCGAAGCCGCAGAAGTGCGCGTACTGCCGATCGCCGAGGCCGAGCACGGCGTAGTTGAGGCTGTCGAGTGTCGAAGCCTTGGCCAGCACTTTGCGTTCGAAACCACGGGCGCTGTCCGGCGCTTCGCCGTCGCCGAAGGTGCTGACCACGAACAAGGCGTTGTTCGACTCACGCAGATCCTGTTCGCTCAGATTGGCCAGCGGCTGCACGTTGACCGGCAATCCGGCGGCCTGCAATTGTCCGGCGGTCTGCCACGCCAGTTGTTCGGCGAAACCGCTCTGGCTGGCGAAACCGATCAGCCATGCCGAAGCATCGGCGGACGGTTGTGCGAGACCTTGGCGGGCATCCTTGATCTGCTTTTTCTTGCGTCGACGGTCCAGATACAGCAGCCAGCCAGTGATGAAAAACAGCGGCATGCACACCGCCGCAATCGTCACGATGATGCGCCCGACGAGGCCGAAGTAGCTGCCCACGTGCAGCGCATAAATGCTGGTCAGCAGTTGGGCCTTGAAGCTTTTGTCGGCATAGCGGTCGACGCGTTTGACCACTCCGGTGGCCGGATCGAGGGTGATCTGGTTCAGCGCGCGGTCATGGGGCGAGCTGTCGAGCAGGTAGAACACCGTCGCCGGCTGGCCGGCCACCGCCGGCATGCGAATGTTGTACGCGGCCAGACCCGGGCCGGCAGCGCTGTAGATGCTGCTCCACATCGCCGCGTAGTCGGCGGTCGGTGCCGGGCCTTCCGGCGCCGGGCCGCGACCGCCGCGTACGCGTTCGTTTTGCGGCGCGTCGGAAAGCAGTCGGGTTAGGCCTTTGTTGTACCACTCGTACGACCATGACAAGCCGGTCAACGCCAGCAGCAGATAGACTAAAAGGCACCAGGTGCCGGCCACCGAGTGCAGATCCCAATTGAACGCGCGGCCCTTCTTTTTCCAGTCCAGGGTCAACCACACGCGCCAGCTGTTCCATTGGCGCGGCCAACGCAAATACAGGCCAGAGAGACAGAAGAACAACAGCATCAAGGTGCAGGCGCCGGTGATGTTGCGCCCGGTATCGCCCATGGCGAGGAAGCGGTGCAGTTGCAGCATCAGGCCGAAGAAATCTTGACCGGTGGCGTCGCCCTTGAACTCGGCGGTGTACGGATCGAAGTAGCGCATTTCGCCACGCCGTTCGCCCTTGGGCGGAGTGAAGAATACCCGTGCGGCGTGACCGCTGTCGGTCTCGACCCAGAGCATCGCGACTTTCTTGCCGGAGGCGGCTTCGATGCGCTCCACCAGTTCCACTGGCGGCAGCACGCCGGCGACCTGCTTTTCCACCTGCAGAACGGACGGATTCAGCGCGCGCAGGATCTCGTCCTGAAACGAATAGGCCGCGCCGGTGATGCCCATCAGAGCCAGCACCAGCCCTGCGGTGATGCCAAAAAACCAGTGCAACTGGAACAGGGTTTTCTTCAACACGTCACTCGCCGTCCGTTCGAAAATTGTCATCACGGCGCGCATTATGCCGTGGGTTATCAAGAAGCGTTTTGCGTAACACACAAAAGCCCCGTTCAACTGAATGAACGGGGCCGAGCCTCGCGGCACATTCCCTGTAGGAGCGAGCCTGCTCGCGAAAGCGGTGTGTCAGTCAGCATCAATGTTGCTGAAAGATTGCCTTCGCGAGCAGGCTCGCTCCCACGGATTTTCACATCGATCAGAAGTGAAAATTGGTGCTCAACAGCGCCGTGCGGCCCGCCGCCTGGTTGGCGAAGTGGGTCGAGAAGGCTTTGTCGTAATAGGTTTCGTCGGTCAGGTTCTGCACGTTGAGTTGCAGGTCGACGTTCTTGGTCAGCTTGTAGGCCGCCATCGCGTCGTAACGCACGTACGAATCGACCATCGTCGTGTTGGCGACACTGCCGTAGACGTCGTCGACGTAGAACGCGCCACCACCGATCGTCAGCTTCGGCGTGACCTGATACGTGGTCCACAGGCTGGCGCTGTTTTTCGGTGTGTTCGGCAGATCGTTGCCGTCGTTGGCACGACCCAGCGGGCCACCGTCAACCTGTTCGCTGTCCATGAAGGCGTAACCGGCGAACACCTGCCACTTGTCGGTGATCTTGCCGCTGGCCGACAGTTCAAAGCCTTGTACGCGGGTCTTGCCGGCGTTCTCGTACGAACTGGTATCGACTTGCACGCGAGCGTTTTCCTTCTCGGTGCGGAAGATGTCGGCGGTCAGCGACAGGCGATCATTGAGCAGATCCCACTTGGTGCCGATCTCGTAGTTCTTGGTGGTTTCCGGCTCCATGTCGCTGCTCAGCAGGTTGCCGCTGCGATCCGGGGTGCCGCCCAGCGGGTTGCCTTCCTGACCTTCGCCCAAAGTGTTGCCCGGCGGCGTCGCCGAGGTCGCATAAGAGGCGTAGATGCTGCCGTTTTCCGCCGGCTTGTAGACCACGCCGAACTGGCCGGTGACGAATTCGCTGGTGTCATCACCCTTGGAGGTGGTGCGGCCTGCGGCGTTGTAGGTTTTGTAGTCGGTGTCGAAGTGGTCGTAGCGCAGGCCCATGTTCACCAGCCATTGCTCGGACAACTCCAGCGTGTCGAACACGTACAGCGCGTAGGTGTCGGCCTGGGTGTCGGTGCCGGCGTAGTTGCGCGAGATTGCGCCGTTCCACGGATCGTTCGGATTCGGGTTCGACAGCGAGGTGCAGTTGTAACCGCTGGCGGCGCCGATCAGGCCCGGGTTGCAGTTGGTGGTGACAGCGCTGGTGCGCGGCGTGGTGTCGGTGTTGACGTTGTACGAGGATTTCTCGCTCTGCTCACGGGTGTATTCGACACCGGTGGAGAAGCTGTTCTTGAAACCGGCCACGTAGAAGGTGCCGAACAGGTCGGTCTGGTTGGTGGTGGTTTCGGTGTTGCTCACCCGCGTGTTGGCCCGACGCCAGACGCTGCCGTTGTTGACGTTGCCCTTGCTGTCGTCCGGCTGGGTGAGGATGTAATCCTGCATGCTGCTGCCGTGGCGCAGGGTGTTCTTGATGGTCAGCGCATCGTTCAGATCGTGCTCGATGGCAAACGTCGCGGTGTCGGTGCGGCCCTTGCGAAAATCACGATCCAGACCGTAGAAATTGTCGTGATCGCCACCGGCGTACGGCTTGTCCGGGTTGGAGTTGGTGCGTGCGGCCGAACCACCGGTTGGGATGGTGTACGGGATGCCCGAGTCCGGGGTGTCGTTGCTTTCCAGATGGTAGTAGTCGAGGTTTACACGGGTATCGGTGCCCAGGCCGAAGGCCAGCGACGGCGCGATGCCCCAACGGTCGTAATCGACTTTGTCGCGACCGGCGACGTTGCTCTCGTGGCTCATCAGGTTGAGGCGGCCGGCAGCGCTGTCGCTGAACTGGTAGTTGCCGTCGAGGGTGTAGCGCTGGGTCTGGTCGGAGCCGTAGGTGAAGCCGCCGTCGAACGAGTTGCCCAGGTGCGCTTTCTTGCTCACCAGATTGATGCTGCCGCCGGCCGCGCCACGACCGCCAATCGCCGAGTTCGGGCCTTTGCTGACTTCGATGTTTTCCACGGCGAAGATCTCGCGGCTCTGCGAACCGGTGTCGCGCACGCCGTCCAGATACGTGTCGCCCTGGGCGTCGAAGCCGCGAATGAACGGACGATCGCCCTGCGGGTTGCCGCCTTCACCGGCGCCGAAGGTGATGCCCGGCACGGTGCGCAGCGCGTCCTGCATGTTCAGCGCGCCGGTGTCCTTGAGCACTTGTTGCGGGATGACGGTGACCGAGCGCGGCGTGTCGACCAGCGGCGCGGTGTACTTGGGCGAGGAGGCTTTTTCGACCTGGTAGGACGTCGAGTCCTGGGCTTCGCCGGTGATGGCGGTGGCGTCCAGGGCGATGGCGTTGCCGGACGCTTTGCTGTCGGTTTTTTCCGCCGCGAAGACCATCTGCCCAGCGGAGCCGGCGGTGATTGCGACACCGATTGCCGAGGCGAGCAGACGTGGTGAACTGACCGGTAATTGTGCGTGTTGACGTGCCATTTTTATTCCCCTCCCCAAGGATTTGAGGCGGCGGAATATAGGGTAAACAGGTATTCGTATCAATTGCGAAACATTGTTATTCGCATTGAATTTACATTCTTTACAATTTGCCCTTACGGTTTCTGCCCGTTCATTCGTCTTGCGGGTTTTACACGGTCAATAAGAATCAATACCATTGCCGCCTTCTTGCCATCAGGTGACATCGCCATGCTGCTGCACATTCCCGGGCTGTTCGCAAAAGACGAAGTGCAGCGCATCCGCCAGGCCCTGGAGCAAGCGGATTGGGCCGACGGCAAGATCACCGCCGGCTTCCAGTCGGCCAAGGCCAAGCACAATCTGCAACTGCCCGAAGGCCACCCGCTGGCGAAGGAAATCGGCGCGGCGATGCTTGAGCGGTTGTGGAAAAATCCGCTGTTCATGTCTGCCGCACTGCCACACAAAGTCTTCCCACCGCTAGTGAACTGCTACACGGCCGGCGGCAGTTTTGATTTCCACATCGACAACGCCGTGCGCCAGCCCAAGGGCAGCATCGAGCGGGTGCGCACCGATCTGTCGGCGACGCTGTTTTTCAGCGAGCCGGAGAATTACGACGGCGGCGAACTGGAGATTCAGGACACCTACGGCACTCAGCGCGTGAAGCTGCCAGCCGGCGACATGGTGTTGTATCCGGGCACCAGTTTGCACAAGGTCAATGCGGTCACACGTGGTGCGCGCTATGCGTCGTTTTTCTGGACGCAGAGCCTGGTGCGCGAAGACAGCCAGCGCGCCTTGCTGTTCGAAATGGACGGGGCGATTCAGCAGTTGACTCAGGACGTCCCCGATCACCCTTCGCTGATCCGCCTCACCGGCACTTATCACAACTTGCTGCGGCGTTGGGTCGAGGTATGAGTTTCCAGCTACGCCGAGAGGAAGTTCTCGATGCGGCCGGGTTGGCGGCAATGCTTGAAGAAAGCCCGGCCCGCGCTGCGCAAGCGATTTTGCTCGCGGCGGGCGAGGGTGAGGTTGAAGCGCAGGCGCTGCTTGGGCAGATCCTGCTGGACGGTCAGGGCATCGCGCAGGATCAACCGCTTGCATTGCGCTGGTTCGGCATCGCCGCCGGGCGCGGACATCTGATGGCGCGCAATATGCTCGGGCGTTGTCATGAGCATGGTTGGGGTTGTGCGGCGGATGCCTCGGTGGCGGCGCAGCATTATCGAATCGCTGCCGAGTCGGGGCTGGACTGGTCGATGTACAACCTGGCCAACTTGCTGGCGACCGGGCGCGGGGTGACGGTTGATCATCAGCAAGCGCTGGCGTTGTATCGGCGCGCGGCTGAGTTGGGCCATGCGAAATCGATGAATCTGCTGGGGCGTTATCTGGAGGAAGGGCAGGTGTGTCCGGCGGATCCGCTGGCGGCGCGCGAGTGGTATCGGCGTTCGGCCGAGGCAGGGGATTTTCGTGGGCAGTTCAGTTATGCGGCGGTGTTGGCGGCTGAGGGACGGGTTGATGAAGCGGTCGATTGGCTGGAGAAAGCCTTGGCCACCGGCAATCTGAATTTCCTGCGGGTGGCGAGTCAGACGCTGGCGAGCGCTACGGATCCCAGAATCCAAGCCATGGCCGATCAATATTCCCAACGCTACGCGCAATCCCTGTAGGAGCTGCCGCAGGCTGCGATCTTTTGCCTTTGATTTTTTAAAAGCCAGATCAAAAGATCGCAGCCTGCGGCAGCTCCTACATGGGATTTGCGGACACAAAAAAGCCCATGACACGTCATGGGCCTTTCACTTGCAGCTAGCAGCTCGAAACTTGCCGCTGCCTTTTAAACGTAAAACGACTTCAGCGGCGGGAAGCCATTGAACTCGACCGCGCTGTAACTGGTGGTATACGCACCGGTCGACAACCAGTACAGACGATCACCAATCGCCAGGTTCAGCGGCAAGCCGTACTTGTAGTTCTCGTACATGATGTCGGCGCTGTCGCAGGTCGGGCCGGCGATGACGACTTCTTCCATCTCGCCTTTCTTCTCGGTCCAGATCGGGAACTTGATCGCTTCGTCCATGGTTTCGATCAGGCCGGAGAACTTGCCCACATCGGTATACACCCAGCGCTCGACGGCAGTGCGCGACTTGCGTGCAACCAGTACAACTTCGCTGACCAGAATACCGGCGTTGGCAATCAGCGAACGGCCCGGCTCGAGGATGATTTCCGGCAGGTCATCACCGAAATCTTCCTTGAGGAAGCGGATGATTTCTTCGGCGTAGGTTTCCAGGCTGTTGGTGCGGGTGATGTAGTTGGCCGGGAAGCCGCCGCCCATGTTGATCAGCTTGAGTTGGATGCCGTCTTCTTCTTTCAGACGTTCGAAGATCACTTTGACCTTGGCGATCGCCGCGTCCCAGACACTGATATCGCGCTGTTGCGAACCGACGTGGAACGAGATGCCGTATGGCACCAGACCGAGGTCGCGAGCGAGGATCAGCAGGTCCATGGCCATGTCGGTCTGGCAGCCGAACTTGCGCGACAGTGGCCAGTCAGCGGTGGTCGAGCCTTCAGTGAGGATGCGCACATAGACTTTCGAACCCGGTGCAGCCTTGGCGATGTTGCGCAGGTCGGCTTCGGAGTCGGTGGAGAACAGACGCACGCCCTTCTCGTAGAAGTAGCGGATGTCCTTGGATTTCTTGATGGTGTTGCCGTAGCTGATACGGTCCGGGCTGACGCCGCGATCCATGACTTTGTCCAGCTCGTAGATCGAGGCGATATCGAAGCTCGAACCCTTGTCTTTGAGCAGGTCGATGATCTCGACGGCCGGGTTGGCCTTGACCGCGTAGTAGACCTTGGCGAATTCGAAACCGGCGCGCAGGTCATCGTAGGCCTGGGCGATCATGGCGGTGTCGATCACCACGAACGGGGTTTCCTGTTTGTCGGCGAACGCCTTCATTTTGTCGAATGTAGCGCGCGCGAAATAGTCTTCGACCTGGATCGACATGCTTGGTGCTCCTATGGGCAAACTCGTAAAAACAATGGGTGCATGAACGCCCTCCGTATCCCCACTTTGGTTCGCCTACTTCCCAAGGCATGTCGCCGAAAGCAAAAAGGCCCAGAGATGTGCAGCTATCCCTTGGCCTTGCTGTCTCGTCGTCAGTACTTGAGCCGGATGGATCGTTTCCAGCATGGACGTTCGGCGCGAACTTTAGGGCGTGAGGGGCGCGAGATCAACTAAAAATGTCGCGTTTTTGCACGCTTCTGACGTGCGTCGCGTTCATCACTCCTTCTACCCGACCGAGATGACGGGCAGATGTTCCCGGTGAATTTTCGAGTGTTAAACATATCTGCACGTTCGTGGCTTTTGTCGGCTAGATCGCAGGTAAGTGTGATAGCGGCAACATCGGCGACGTTGGCGTCGAGAGAGGGTGTTGAAGGGGGATTTGGACCTTGAAGAGGCTGAATTGACGACGCGCTTGCAGGAGAGGCTGTTGAGATTCTTTGTCACCCTGTGAAGATCAACGAAATCACGCAATCCTGTGGGAGCGAGCTTGCTCGCGAAGGCATTTTCACAGTCGACATCGTTGTTGACCGACATTTCGCTTTCGCGAGCAAGCTCGCTCCCACAGGGTCTGTAATTTAGGCGACGACGGTCTCAGCCGGCGAGACGATACTGGTCTTCATCCCCCGCGAACGTCCCGAGCTGAGGTATGCCGCGATCGATTCCTGCGTCACTTCACCGAGGAATACCCGTTCGGCATCCATCACCGGCAGCCAGGCGCGGTTGAATTCGTACATGCGCGACAACAGGATGCGCAGGTGCTCGTCGTACGCCGCCGTGGCGTTGAACTCACGCAGGAATTGCGCGCAGGTGCCGGTCTGGCGATGCAGGTCGCGACGGCGCACGTAACCCAGCGCCTTGTTCTCGGCGCAGGTGACCACGACGTAGCGACGGTCATGCTCGTCCATCAATTCCAGCGCGTCGGCCACTGGCGTTTCCGGGCTCACCGACGGCGCGTTGTCCGCCGCGTCTTCGGCCTTCACCAGCAACAGGCGTTTGAGGGTGCTGTCCTGGCCGACGAAGTTGCTGACGAAGTCATCCGCCGGATGCGCCAGCAGGGTGTCCGGGTGGTCGATCTGCAGCAGCTTGCCGGCGCGGAAAATGGCGATCTTGTCGCCCAGCTTGATCGCTTCGTCGATGTCGTGGCTGACCATGATCACGGTCTTGTTCAGCGCGCGCTGCATCTCGAAGAATTCGTTCTGGATCATCTCGCGGTTGATCGGGTCGACCGCGCCGAAGGGCTCGTCCATCAACAGCAGCGGGGCGTCAGCCGCAAGCGCACGAATCACGCCGATACGCTGTTGCTGACCACCGGACAATTCACGCGGGTAGCGATGCAGATACTGCTTGGGCTCAAGCTTGATCATGCTCATCAGTTCGCGGGCGCGGTCGTGGCATTTCTGTTTGTCCCAGCCGAGCAGTTTCGGCACCACGACGATGTTCTCTTCGATGGTCATGTTCGGGAACAGACCGATCTGCTGAATCACGTAGCCGATGTTGCGGCGCAGGGTCACTTCGTCGAGATCGGTGGTGTCTTCGCCGTTGATCAGGATCTTGCCCGAGGTCGGTTTGATCAGGCGGTTGATCATTTTCAGCGTGGTGCTTTTGCCGCAACCCGATGGCCCGAGGAACACGCAGATCTCGCCTTCATTGACGGTCAGGCTTACCGAGTCCACGGCTTTGACATCTTTGCCGTTGCTTTGGAAAGTTTTGCTGAGGTTTTGAAGTTCGATCATTTGAGGAGTCCTTTTGGAGTCAACGAGCGTTGCAGCCATTGGAGAAACAGGTCGGCGAAAATCGCCAGAAGACTGACCAGCAGCGCGCCGACAATAAGCATCGACATGTCACTGCGGCTGATGGAGGCGAGGATCAACACACCGAGGCCGCCGGCGCCGATGGTCGCGGCGATGGTCATTACGCCGATGTTCATCACCACGGCGGTGCGCACGCCAGCAAGAATCACCGGCACCGCGATCGGCAGTTCGACCATGCGCAGGCGCTGGCCGAAGGTCATGCCGATGCCGCGCGCGGCTTCGCGGATGCCCGGCTCGACGCCGGTGAGGGCGAGGTAGGTGTTGCGCATGATCGGCAGCAGTGAATAAAGGAACACGGCAGTGATCGCTGGCAGTGGCCCGAGGCCCTGGCCGAACTTGGAGTAGAACGGCAGCAGCAGACCGAACAGGGCAATCGACGGCACGGTCAGCAGCACCGTGGCGCTGGCTTGCAGCGGGCCGGCCAGGGTGGGAAAACGCGTCATCAGGATGCCCAGCGGCACGCCGATGACGATCGCCAGGGTCACGGCGGTGCCGACCAGAGTGATGTGCTGCCAGGTCAGGTGCATCACCTGCTGCCAGTCGAGATGGGAAAAGGCGTTCAGGAATTCCATGACTTCTCCTCTCTTAATTCAATGGGTGCTGGCGCAGGAAATCGGCGGCAACGGACGATGGGCTCTCGTGGTCGACGTCGACCCGCGCGTTGAGCTGGCGCATGGTTTCGTCGTCGAACAGTTCGGCCAGCGGCTTGAGTTGTTCGGCCAGTTTCGGGTTGGCATCCAGTGTGGCCTGACGCACCACGGGAGCGGCGGTGTAGTCGGGGAAGTAATGCTTGTCGTCTTCCAGCAATTTCAGGCCGAAGGCGTTGAGACGGCCATCGGTGGTGTAGACCAGACCGGCAAACACCTGACCGTTGCGTAGCGCGGTGTAGACCAGGCCGGCGTCCATCTGGCGGATGTTCTTGCGGGTCAGGTTCATGTCGTAGAGCTTGACCATGCCGTCGAGACCGTCGGAGCGGTTGGCGAACTCTGTATCCAGCGCCACCAGGTGGTTGGTCTTGGCCTCGGCGCGCAGCACTTCGTTGAGCTGGCTGATATTGCCGATCTGCGGGTATTGCTCGGCGACTTTTTTCGGCAAAGCGAGGGCATAGGTGTTGCTGAATTTCGACGGCGTCAGCCAGACCAGGCCTTTTTTCGCGTCGAGTTCTTTGACCCGGGCGTAGGATTGCGCGCTGTCGAGTTTCTCTGTGACGTGGTTGTAGGCCACCAGCGACACGCCGGTGTATTCCCAGAGCAGGTCCAATTGGCCACTTTCGTGGGCGCTGCGCGCGAGGTTGCTGCCCAGACCGCCGGTGATCTGCGCGTCGTAGCCTTTGCTGCGCAGGTATTGCGCGGTGATTTCGGCGAGCAGGGTCTGCTCTGTGAAGACCCGGGCGCCGAGGCGGATGACCGGTTTTTCAGCGGCTTGCGCGATTCCTGCGAACAGCAGGACGCAGCCTAAGATCAAGCTAAGTCGTTTCATAAATATTCCTTCGCAAAGCCTTAAGACGGGCGCAAACCGCGTTCCAGCCAGAGACGGCTGGCGAGGGTGACGACGCCATCGAGCAGCAAGGCCAACAGCGCGGTGCACGCGGCGCCGAGCAGCAGTTGCGGCTGATTGTTCAGGGCGATGCCGGGGAAGATCAGGCTGCCGAGGCTGTTGGCGCCGATCAGGAACGCCAGCGGCGCGGTGCCGACGTTGATTGCCAGCGCGACACGCACACCACCGACGATGATCGGCACGGCGTTGGGCAATTCGACTTTCCACAGCACTTGGCGCGGGGTCATGCCGATGCCGACAGCCGCTTCTTTCAGCGAGCCCTGGACGTTTTTCAGGCCTTCATAGGTGTTGCGCACGATCGGCAACAGTGAGGCGAGGAACAGCGCGAAGATTGCCGGCCCACTGCCGATGCCGAGGATGCCCAGCGCGATCGCGAGCACGGCCAGCGGTGGCACGGTGTTGCCGATATTGAATATCTGCATGAAGCGTTCGGCGCGGCCGACCATGCTCGGGCGGCTGAGGAAGATACCGGCGGGGATGCCCACGACAAGGGCGGCCAGCATGGAAGCGAGGACGAGAATCAGATGAGCTTGCAGGTAAAACAACAAATCGTCGCGGTAGTGTTCGATCGTGTTGATGCCGATCCAGTGGACCAGCAGGGCCAGGAGCGCGATCACCACCGCACCTCCCATCAGCCCTTTGCCATAGCGGATAGCCACAGGCGGACTCCTTTTTTTGTAGTCGGCGAGCGCTGCTCCGCGTGGCAAGCCATTCCTGGCTGCCGGAGTCAGCGTTCGCGAAAAGTAGCCGTTTTCCAGCACCGGCCAAGCGGTGCGAAAGCGAGCCATGAGCGCAGCCTCGTCAGGCTAACTTGCTGATTTTTCAGCCCCTGACGAAAGTTCGTAACAGGGGATGGACGTCTCCGTGCTTTAAAAGGTTCCCATCTGCGGCAGCATTTGGCCACCCTTAATGTGCTCAACGGTTCGGTTATTGCAGCGAGTTGGGCTATAATCGCGGCCCTTTTTTGAATCACCGCCAGGCGATTTCCCATGACCCAACAGGCCGCCGAAGTCGCGAAACGCCGCACTTTCGCCATTATTTCCCACCCCGATGCCGGTAAAACCACGATCACCGAAAAGCTCCTGTTGATGGGCAAGGCGATTGCAGTGGCCGGTACGGTGAAATCCCGTAAATCCGATCGCCATGCGACATCCGACTGGATGGAGATGGAGAAACAGCGGGGTATTTCCATTACCACGTCGGTCATGCAGTTCCCCTATCGCGAACACATGATCAACCTGCTCGACACTCCGGGCCACGAAGACTTCTCCGAAGACACCTACCGCACCCTGACAGCGGTGGACTCGGCATTGATGGTGCTCGACGGCGGTAAGGGTGTTGAGCCTCGGACCATTGCGCTGATGGACGTCTGCCGTCTGCGTGACACGCCGATCGTCAGCTTCATCAACAAGCTCGACCGTGACATCCGCGACCCGATCGAACTGCTCGACGAGATCGAAGCCGTTCTGAAAATCAAGGCTGCGCCGATCACCTGGCCGATCGGTTGCTACCGGGATTTCAAGGGCGTGTATCACCTGGCCGACGACTACATCATCGTCTACACCGCCGGTCACGGTCACGAGCGCACCGAAACCAAGATCATCGAGAAACTCGACTCCGACGAGGCGCGCGCGCACCTGGGCGACGAGTACGAGCGCTTCATCGAACAGCTGGAACTGGTGCAGGGCGCCTGTCACGAATTCAACCAGCAGGAATTCCTCGACGGCCAGTTGACCCCGGTGTTCTTCGGTACTGCACTGGGCAACTTCGGTGTCGACCACGTGCTCGATGCTGTCGTCGATTGGGCGCCGCGTCCGCTGGCCCGTGTGGCCAACGAGCGCACCGTCGAGCCGGTCGAAGAGAAGTTCTCGGGCTTCATCTTCAAGATCCAGGCGAACATGGACCCGAAACACCGCGACCGCATCGCCTTCATGCGTATCTGCTCGGGCAAGTACGAAAAAGGCATGAAGATGCGCCACGTGCGTACCGGCAAGGACGTGCGCATCGGCGACGCCCTGACGTTCTTCTCCTCCGAGCGTGAGCAACTGGAAGAGGCCTACGCCGGCGACATCATCGGTCTGCACAACCACGGCACGATCCAGATCGGCGACACCTTCAGCGAAGGCGAAGTCCTCGGTTTCACCGGTATTCCGCACTTCGCCCCGGAACTGTTCCGTCGCGTGCGTCTGCGTGATCCGCTGAAATCCAAGCAGTTGCGTCAGGGCTTGCAGCAGTTGGCGGAAGAGGGCGCGACGCAGGTGTTCTTCCCCGAGCGCAGCAACGACATCATTCTCGGCGCCGTCGGTGTGCTGCAGTTCGATGTGGTCGCCAGCCGTTTGAAAGAGGAATACAAGGTCGAGTGCTCGTATGAGCCGATCACCGTGTATTCGGCGCGCTGGATCGAGTGTGACGACAAGAAGAAGCTTGAGGAATTTTCCAACAAGGCGGTGGAGAACCTCGCGCTGGATGGCGGTGGTCACCTGACTTACCTGGCGCCGACGCGGGTGAATCTGGCGTTGATGGAAGAGCGCTGGCCGGATGTGAAGTTCCGCGCGACGCGGGAGCATCATTAAGGTTTGAGGTGTTTTTCTGAAAGCCCCTGAGGTGTAGGCCTTGGGGGCTTTTTTATGGGCTGCCGGTTTTGGTCTTGGCGGCCGTTGGGCCGACCAGGCTGTTGGGGTTTTGGGTGAATATCCGTTGCTGCGGGTGCTGCGGCTGGCGGTTTCGCCCTTACGGCGAGTCACCTTTTTCAAACGCCGGAGTGCCGGCCCAGCAAAAAGGTAACCGAAAAGGCTTGCTCCTACGTTCGGCCCTCGCAGGCTCGGGTTCCTTCGCTCCGGGATCGATCCGGGCGCAGCGGCTACGGTTTGCTTCGCTGCACCTCCTTCCGCTGTGTTCGACTTCGTCGAACGGTCGCTACGCTCCCACCCCCGGATCAATCCCTCCACTCAGCCTTCCGACGTCGCCGGTGGATCAAGATCAAGAGCACTCGAGCTTGCGCTCATTGTTGAGTGGTGCGGCTTCGCCGCGGGCAGCTGCGCTGCTTTGCTTTTCTGTGGGAGCGAGCCTGCTCGCGATGGCGGCCTGACAGCCGACCTGTTTCTTGAGGTCGTCCCCAATCCAATTGTGGGAGCGAGCTTGCTCGCGAAAGCGGCCTGATAGCCGGCCTGTTTCTGAGGAGGTACGCGGTCAAATTGTAGGAGTGAGCCTGCTCGCGAAGGCAATCTGCGAGCCGACGATTTTCTGTTTGATGCACTCAATCCAATTCGGTTGTTGAAGACTGCGAGCCTGAAAAGCAAGGTCAAAAGTTCTCAGCCTGCGACATTTCCTACAGCGTGTTGTAGGGCGGATCCTTTTTTCCGTGTTTTGGATGTGCTGGTATGCGACAACCGCCATGTTGACCGGTAGTGTTCCAGTCCCTGCAAGTCGTTTGAAGAGGTCAATGGAGTGACGAGTCGGCTGAATCCCCTGTTGCTTCTTAAAGGCTATTTCACCCCCATGGCCTGGGTCCTCGCGGCGCTGTTGTTCATCAACCGCCTCAGCGCCATGGTCAAGCTGTTCATGGCGCTGTACCTGCGTCAGGAGCTGGGCCTGGCGATTGAAACCGTGGGTTGGTTGCTTTCAGCCTATGGCGCCGGGTTGCTGGTCGGTTCGATGCTCGGTGGTTGGCTCAGTGATCATGTGCGCACGGCGCGGCTGACGGCGGCGCTGTTTTTCGTTTCGGTGTGGGTGTTGATGCTGTTGGGGCTGGTGACGCAGGTGCCTTGGCTCGCCGGTTTGCTATTGCTTAGCGGTGTCATCGATGGGGCGATTCGGACGTTGCATCAGCGGCTGATCATGGAGTATTGCGAAGTCGCGCAACGTTCCCGTGCGCAGGCTCTGAGTCGGGTGGCGCGTAATCTGGGCATGGCCGCTGCCGGGGTGGCCGGTGGGGTGTTGGCGCAGGCGGATTTTCGTTGGGTGTTTTTTGTCAGTGCGGCGATGACGATGCTGGCGTTGCTGTGGTTCGTGCGTACGACGTGGCGGCGGCCGGTGCTGGTGGTTGAAGACGAATCGATCGATGGCTCAAGCCTGCCGTATCGCGACAAGCCGTTCCTCTGGCTGCTCGCGGCGACGGCCGTGCTCGGCATTGCGTTCGACACGGTCTACAGCACACTGGGCAATTATCTGCGTGATTACTACCACCTGAGCACCGAAGCGATCGGCTGGCAGTTCGGGCTCAATGCGCTGTTGGTGATCGCTTTGCAAATCCCGCTGTCGCACTCGGTCGAGCGTTGGGGCTCGCGTTGGCAAATGCTCGTCGGCAGTGTGCTGTTGGCCTGCGGATTGGGCATGTTGCCGTTCGGTTCCGGCTTGGCTTTTGTCTGTCTGTCGACGCTGATGTGGACGCTGGGCGAGGCGCTGTTCATGCCGCCGTTGAATGTACTGGCGATGCAGTTTGCCCAGAGCGGCAAGAGCGGTCAGTACTTCGGGCTGTTCTTCATGAGCTGGAGCGCCAGCGCGTTGTTGTCGCCGGTGCTCAGCGGTCAGCTGTATGGCCAGTTTGGCGGGCACAGTGTCTGGCTGATGAGCGCACTGCTGGTGCTGATCTCCATTCCACTGACCTGGCAGGCTACGCGCGGCGCTTAGCTGATTCGGTTATCAGGGTTATTCGAAAGCAATCTGGCGGTCGATGGCATTTCTGCCTGCGCGGTCGCGTCCTAAGTGGTGAGCCGGTCGGATCGCAACTAGATTTCACATCGAGCCAGTCCGGCAAGCATGTCTTAGCGCAACAGGATGGAGTCGGCCATGAAAAGCAGATTGCTACGGGTTTTGATGTTGTTGAAAGTGATGGTGATGCTGTCCCTCGGCACCGCAACGGCGTGGGCCGAGTGCGAGGATCACGAATCTCAGGCGTTTAACGGCCAGGTAGGGCATAGCGGCCTGATGCTGGCCAAGTCCGAGTCGGAACCGGGGGATATGAATCAGGGTGGCAGCGCCGATGACGACGACTCGACCACGGACGATCCGGATACCGATGACCCGGATGACGAAGGCGATAGCCAGACATAGATCGCCGGGCAAAGAAAAACCCCTTCGGCCTCGACTGATGCGCAATCGAGGTGGAAGGGGTTTTGTTATCGCATGAATTCCTGAATCAACACGAACTCCCTGTGGGAGCGAGCCTGCTCGCGAAAGCGTCATTTCAGTCGACAATGTTGGTGACTGTTACACCGCATTCGCGAGCAGGCTCGCTCCCACATGAGATATTTCGTGGGCCTACGCCGCGCCGTCGAGAAACTGCTCGGCGTAGTGGCAAGCCACCTGCCGATTATCCAGTTCACGCAGCAGCGGCTCTTCCGTGGTGCAACGCTCGGTGGCGTACGGGCAGCGCTTGTGGAAAGCACAGCCCGGTGGCGGGTTCAGCGGGTTGGGCAGTTCGCCGACGATCTTGATTTTCGGCTTGTTCGGGTCCGGGTGAATCGTCGGGGTCGCCGATAGCAGGGCCTGGGTGTACGGGTGCAGTGGGCGTTCGTAGATGTCGTTTTTCGGGCCCAGTTCCACCGGGCGGCCGAGGTACATCACCATCACGTCATCAGCCACGTGCTGCACCACCGCGAGGTTGTGCGAGATGAACACGTAGGCGGTGTTGAACTCCTGCTGCAAATCCATGAACAGGTTCAGCACCTGGGCCTGAATCGACACGTCCAGCGCCGAAGTCGGTTCGTCCGCGACCAGCACTTTCGGTTGCAGCATCATTGCCCGCGCCAGAGCGATACGCTGGCGCTGACCGCCGGAGAACATGTGCGGATAGCGCTGGTAATGCTCAGGGCGCAAGCCGACCTGCTTCATCATCGCCTGGACTTTCTCGCGACGCTCGGTGGCTGACAACTTGGTGTTGATCAGCAGCGGCTCGGCCAGTTGATCACCGATTTTCTGCCGTGGGTTCAACGACGCGTACGGGCTCTGAAACACCATCTGCACGTCTTTGCGCAGTTGCTTGCGCTCGGCCTTGTCGGCGCCGGCAACTTCCTGACCGGCGATCTGCAGCGAGCCCGACGACGGCTCTTCGATCAGCGTCAGGGCGCGGGCGAGAGTGGATTTGCCACAGCCGGATTCGCCTACCACGGCAAGAGTCTTGCCGGCTTCCAGTTCGAAAGACACGCCGTTGAGCGCGCGTACGGTGGCGTGGCCCTTGAACAGGCCACGGGAGACTTCGTAGTGACGGGTCAGGTCGCGGGCGGTAAGTACGACGGCCATTACGCCACCTCCTGGTTCAGCGGGTAGAAGCAGCGGGCGAGGCTGTTGGCTTTCGGATCAAGGCCCGGACGCTGGGTGCGGCAGTTGTCCTGCACGTACGGGCAGCGCGGCGACAGCAGGCAACCCTGCGGACGGTCATAACGGCCCGGGACGATGCCCGGCAGAGTCGACAGACGTGAGGCGCCGAGGCTGTGCTCGGGAATCGCCTTGAGCAGCGCTTCGCTGTACGGGTGCGCCGGGATGTCGAACAGTTGCGGCACCTGACCGACTTCCACAGCTTGACCGGCGTACATCACGCAGACGCGCTGGGCGGTTTCCGCCACGACCGCGAGGTCGTGGGTGATCAGCACCAGGCCCATGTTCTGCTCTTTCTGCAACGCCAGCAGCAGATCCATGATCTGCGCCTGAATCGTCACGTCCAGCGCGGTGGTCGGTTCGTCGGCGATCAACAGTTTCGGCTCGCCGGCAATCGCCATGGCGATCGCGACGCGCTGGCTCATACCGCCAGACAGTTGATGCGGGTAGGCGTCCATGCGGCTGGCGGCGCCCGGGATCTCGACTTTTTCCAGCAGTTCGATGGCACGCTTGCGCGCTTGCTTGCCGGACATTTTCAGGTGCAGGCGCAGCACTTCCTCGATCTGGAAACCGACGGTGTAGCTCGGGTTCAGCGCGGTCATCGGGTCCTGGAAGACCATCGACAGGTCTTTGCCGACGATCTGCCGACGCTGGCGGTTGCTGAGTTTGAGCATGTCCTTGCCGTCGAAGCTGAGCGAGTCAGCGGTGACGATGCCGGGATGCTCGATCAGGCCCATCAGCGCCATCATGGTCACGGATTTACCCGAACCCGACTCGCCAACGATGGCCAGCACTTCGCCTTTGTCGACTTTCAGGTCGAGGCCGTCGACCACCGGGGTCGCGGTCTTGTCGCCGAAGCGGACGTTGAGATTCTTGATTTCTAGCAGTGACATTTGAATCTCCTCAGGCGGCGTTCTTGAGTTTCGGGTCCAGCGCATCGCGCAGGCCGTCGCCCATCAAGTTGATTGCCAGCACGCTGAGCAAAATGGTCAGACCAGGCAGACTTACCACCCACCAGGCGCGTTCGATGTAGTCGCGGGCCGAGGCCAGCATGGTGCCCCACTCAGGGGTTGGCGGTTGTACGCCGAGGCCGAGGAAGCCCAGTGCAGCGGCATCGAGAATCGCCGAGGAGAAGCTCAGGGTCGCCTGCACGATCAGCGGCGCCATGCAGTTGGGCAGCACGGTGATGAACATCAGGCGCGGCAGACCGGCACCGGCCAGACGCGCGGCGGTGACGTAGTCGCGGTTCAGTTCGCCCATGACGGCGGCACGGGTCAGACGCACGTAGGACGGCAGGGAAACCACAGCAATCGCGATCACGGTGTTGATCAGGCCAGGGCCGAGGATGGCGACGATCGCCACGGCCAGCAGCAGCGACGGCAGGGCGAGCATGATGTCCATCAGACGCATGATGGTCGGGCCGACCACTTTCGGGAAGAAACCGGCAAACAGACCCAGCAGGATCCCCGGAATCAGCGACATCACCACCGACGACAAGCCGATCAGCAACGACAGGCGCGAACCCTGGATCAGACGCGACAGCAGGTCACGGCCGAGTTCATCGGTGCCGAGCAGGAACTGCATCTGCCCGCCTTCGAGCCACGCCGGCGGCGTCAGCAGGAAGTCACGGTATTGCTCGCTCGGATTATGCGGCGCGACCCACGGCGCGAAGATCGCGCAGAAGATGATCAGCAGCATGAACAGCAGGCCGGCAACGGCGCCCTTGTTCTTCGAGAACGCTTGCCAGAATTCTTTGTACGGCGATGGGTACAGCAGGCTTTGATCCACGGCGGACGTGGCGGTGGCTACTGAGGATGTTGGAGTGCTCATGGGTATTGACCTCAGCGCTGATGACGGATGCGTGGGTTGGCAAAGCCGTAGAGGATGTCCACCACGAAGTTGACCAGAATCACCAGGCAGGCGATTAACAGGATGCCGTTTTGCACCACCGGATAGTCCCGGGCGCCGATGGCTTCGATCAGCCATTTACCGATGCCGGGCCAGGAGAAGATGGTTTCGGTCAGGACCGCACCGGCCAGCAGCGTGCCGACCTGCAGGCCGACTACGGTCAGCACCGGAATCAGCGCATTGCGCAGACCGTGCACGAACACCACGCGCGACGGCGACAGGCCTTTGGCCTTGGCGGTGCGGATGTAGTCTTCGCGCAGCACTTCGAGCATCGACGAACGGGTCATCCGCGCGATTACCGCCAGCGGAATGGTACCGAGCACGATGGCCGGCAGGATCAGGTGATGCAGGGCGTCGAAGAACGCGCCGACGTCATCGGCCAGCAGCGTGTCGATCAGCATGAAGCCGGTTTTCGGCTCGATGTCATACAGCAGGTCGATGCGCCCGGAGACCGGGGTCCAGCCCAGGCTCACCGAGAAGAACATGATCAGGATCAGGCCCCACCAGAAGATCGGCATCGAATAGCCCGCGAGGGAGATGCCCATCACCCCGTGGTCGAACAGCGATCCTCGTTTGAGTGCCGCGATCACCCCGGCCAGAAGCCCGAGGATGCCAGCGAACAGCAGGGCGGCCATGGACAGTTCCAGAGTCGCCGGGAAAAGAGAGGTGAACTCGGTCCACACACTTTCACGGGTACGCAACGACTCACCGAGATCGCCCTGGGCCAGTTTGCCGATGTAATCCAGATACTGGGCATACAGCGGCTTGTTCAGCCCCAGGCGTTCCATTGCCTGAGCGTGCATTTCGGGGTCGACCCGACGTTCGCCCATCATCACTTCCACGGGGTCGCCCGGAATCATGCGAATCAACGCGAAAGTCAGCAAGGTGATGCCGAAAAACGTGGGGATCAACAACCCCAGTCGGCGCGCAATAAAACTAAACATCTTGTGTGGTACCTCATCAGCCGGTTAGGCGTGTCCGGCGTCCCTCAGGTAAGGGACGCCGGGCGTTTCTTATCTACTTCACCTGGGTGGTGGCGAAGTTATTAGTGGTGAGAGGGCTGATGTGGTAGCCCTCTACATTGTTGCGCATTGCAGTGAACATCCGAGTATGGGCCATGCTGATCCATGGCTGGTCCTGATTAAACAGCACTTGGGCCTGTTCGTAGAGCGCGGCGCGTTCGGCCGGATCTACTTTAGCCCGCGCTTCATCCAGCAGTGCCTGGAATTTCTCGTTGCACCAGCGTGCGTAGTTTTCGCCGTTCTTGGCGGCCTCGCAACTGAGCATAGGCGTCAGGAAGTTATCCGGGTCGCCGTTGTCGCCCGCCCATCCGGCCGAGACCATGTCGTGCTCGCCGGCCTTGGCGCGCTTGAGCATCTCGCCCCATTCCATCACGCGGATGTCGATCTTGATCCCGACTTTCGCCAGGTCAGCCTGCATCATTTGCGCGCCGAGCATCGGGTTGGGGTTGGTCGGACCGCCGCCGTTACGGGTGAACAGGGTGAAGGTAGTGCCTTCCGGAACCCCGGCTTCCTTGAGCAGGGCACGTGCCTTGTCGAGGTCGCGTGGCGGGTTCTTCAGGTCATGGTTGTAGCCGAGCAAGGTCGGCGGGTACGGGTTGACCGCTACCGAAGCGTTGCCTTTGCCGAACAGCGCGTTGACGTAGGCTTCCTTGTCGAACGCGATGTCGATGGCTTTGCGCACGCGCACGTCGCTCATGTACTTGTGCTGGGTGTTCATGGCGATGTACGAAACGGTCATCGCGTCCAGCTCGTCGACTTTCAGCTTGCTGTCTTTCTTGATGCTCGGGATGTCATCCGGTTTCGGATACAGCGCGATCTGGCACTCGTTGGCCTTGAGCTTTTGCAGGCGCACGTTGTTGTCGGTGGCGATCGCCAGGATCAACGCGTCGGCCGGTGGCTTGCCACGGAAGTAATCCGGGTTGGCCTTGAAACGCACCTGCGCATCCTTGGCGTAACGCTGGAAGATGAACGGGCCGGTGCCGATCGGCTTGTTGTTCAGATCGCCAGTCTTGTTGGCCTTGAGCAACTGGTCGGCGTATTCGGCCGGGTAGATCGACGAGAACGCCATGGCGATGTCAGCCAGGAACGGCGCTTCGCGACGGGTCAGGGTGAACTTGACCGTATTGTCGTCGACTTTTTCTACGCTTTTGAGCAGTTCCTTGAAGCCCATGCTTTCAAAGTAGGGGAAGCCCACGCTCGACAGTTTGTGCCACGGGTGATTCGGGTCCAGTTGACGCTGGAAGCTCCAGACCACGTCGTCGGCGTTCATGTCGCGGGTCGGCTTGAAATATTCGGTGGTGTGAAACTTGACGCCTTTGCGCAGGTGGAACGTGTAGGTCAGGCCGTCCTCGCTGATGTCCCACGACTCGGCAAGTGCCGGGATCACTTCAGTGGTGCCGGGCTTGAAATCGGCCAGGCGGTTGAAGATGGTTTCGGCCACAGCGTCCGCCGTGACTGCAGTTGTGTACTGGACCATATCGAAGCCTTCCGGGCTGGCTTCGGTGCAGACCACCAAGGGTTTGGCCGAGGCGCCAACGGCGACACTCAGCAACGCAGCCGCGATGGCCGCACGTAGGGGAAGCATTTTCATCGATAACCCTCTGCAATCGGTTGAAGACAGAAAACCGAACGGCCGACTCATCATGAGTCAGCCGTCGGTTGGCGTTTTTACAGAATGTTGAACGGGATGGTGGTTACGAGACGGAACTCGTTGATGCTGCCGTCAGCCTGGTTTTCGCTGGCACGGTGAGCGGTGTAAGTGCCGCGAATGGTCGTGGCCTTGAGCGGGCCGCTCTGTACTGCGTAGGTTGCACCTACGCCGTATTCATAGTGGTGCTCGCCATCCATCGCCTGCACGCCATCGTAGCCGCCACCCTTGTAGTGAGTGCCGTCGATGCCCCAGCCGCGTGCCTGGTAGATGTTGAATTTCAGGCCTGGTACACCGTACTCAGCCATGTTGAGACCGTAGGAAACCTGGAAGGACTTCTCGTTCGGGCCGTTGAAGTCCGAGAGCAGGGAGTTGGCCAGGTAGATACCGTTGGTTTCGTGCAAGTAGTCGAAGTACTCGTTACCGTTCACTTCCTGGTACGAGAATGTCACGGTGTGGGCCTGATGAGTCAGGCCAAACGACAGCGAGTAGGTGTCGTTGTCGATGTCGCCGAGCAGTTTTTTGCCTTCGTCGACGGTCTTGTAGTAGTTCAGACCGGTGGTCAGGCTCAGTACCGAGCTGTCACCCAAAACGTGGGTAGCGCCGAAGTAGTACTGGTTCCACAGGTCCTCGGCCTGGGTGCCCCACAGGCTGGTGGTCAGGCTGGCGAACGGCTGGTAGGAAATACCGGCGGTGTTGACGTGATCGGCTTCAGCGTTGATGTCACCGTATTCGGAGCGGAACTTGCTCAGGCTTTCTTCGGTACGTGGCGAAACGCGGTCGAAGGTTGCGACGTCGAACGCCAGGTTGTTCAGCTCTTCGCTGTGGATCGCGATACCTTCGAAGCTCGATGGCAGCGGACGGTTACCGATCACGTCGACTTGCGGGCTGCTGAAGTTCATGCGGCCGGCGGTCAGGGTGGTGTTGGAGATGCGCGCCTTGACGTTGGCCAGGCCCAGCTTGCTCCACTGGCCGACAGCGTCACCGCCTTCGCGGGTCAAGGTCCGGTTGTTGCCTGGGCCTGGGCGAGTGCCTGGAGCGCCGCCGTTGTTTGCGGCGAGGTTCTCGCGGTCGCGCTCAAGGGCGATCGCGTTGTAAGCAGCCACTTCGGTGCTGAAGCCGACAGTACCTTCGGTGAAGCCCGAGTTGTACTTGATGATCGTGCCTTGGACCCAGTTGATCCGGCGATCGGTTTCGGTGGACTGGCCATTCTTGCGGTAAGCGAACTTGCCGCCACGCTTGAGTTGTTCGTTGGCGTACCAGTTACGGGTCGAACCGCTGATCGATTGCCCTTCGAGGAAGCCGGTGGCTTCGGCCTGGGCGCTCTTCTCGTTGACGGTCACCGGAGTGAACGCCTGGCTCTGGGTTTCCGCATAAGCCGTGGCGGTGATGCTGCTGATGGCCAGGGCCAGTATCGCGGTGCTGCTCAGTTTCATGGGTGAAGCTCCTTTACTTTCTTTTTATCCCGGCTTTTTTTGGTATGCCGGTTATTGGTTTAGAACTCGTTCACACATCGCAAACGTTTGCAATAAGCCGGATTGGCGAATTTAGGCAAAGCGCTTGCGTGAGGGGAGTAGACGGCTCCCCTCAGCATTGCGGCTAATCGGTTGGTTTAATCGATACTGACACCCGAGAACACGTTGCGGCCGAACGGGCTGACTTTGAACCCTTCGACCCGGGTGCTTAACGGCTGGTTGACCGTCGAGTGGGCGACAGGCGTGATCGGCACTTGCTGTTTAAGCAATTGCTGGGCCTGTTTATAAAGCACGGTGCGCTGGTCGCGGTCGGTGACGACCTTGGCCTGTTTGATCAGCTTGTCGTACGCCGGATCGCACCACATGGAGTAGTTGTTGCCACCGATGGCGTCGCAGCTGTACAGCGTGCCCAGCCAGTTGTCCGGGTCCCCGTTGTCACCGGTCCAGCCGATCAGGCTGACGTCGTGCTCGCCGTTCTTGGTGCGCTTGATGTACTCGCCCCATTCGTAGCTGACGATCTTCACTTTCAGGCCGATCTTGGCCCAGTCGGACTGGAGCATTTCGGCCATCAGCTTGGCGTTCGGGTTGTATGGACGCTGCACCGGCATCGCCCACAGGGTGATCTCGGTGCCTTCTTTCACGCCGGCGGCCTTGAGCAGTTCCTTGGCTTTTTCCGGGTTGTAGGCAGCGTCCTTGATGGTGTCGTCGTAGGACCACTGGGTCGGTGGCATGGCGTTGACGGCCAGTTGGCCTGCGCCTTGATAAACAGCGTTGAGAATTCCCTGTTTATTCACCGCCATGTCCAGCGCCTGACGCACTTCCAGTTGATCGAATGGCTTGTGGCGCACGTTGTAGGCGATGTAGCCGAGGTTGAAGCCCGGCTTGGAAATCAGTTGCAGTTTCGGGTCGGCCTTCAGTGCTTCAACATCGGCAGGGCGCGGGTGCAGGGTGATCTGGCACTCGTTGGCCTTGAGCTTCTGCACGCGTACCGAAGCGTCGGTGTTGATCGCAAAAATCAGGTTCTTCAGCTTGACCCGGCTCGGATCCCAGTACTGCGGGTTGCCGGTATAGCGGATGTTCGAGTCTTTCTGGTAGCTCTTGAATACGAACGGCCCGGTGCCGATCGGCTTCTGGTTGATGTCGCTCGGCTTGCCGTCGGCCAGCAGCTTGTCGGCGTATTCGGCAGACAGAATCGAAGCGAAGCTCATCGCGATGTTCTGGATGAACGCCGCATCGACGCTGTTGAGCGTGAACTCCACGGTCAGCGGCCCGGTCTTCTCGACCTTGGCGATGTTCTTGTTCAGGCTCATCCCGTTGAAGTACGGAAACTCGGTGGGGTAGGCCTTGCGGAACGGTTGTTGCGCATCGAGCATGCGAGTGAACGTGAACACGACATCGTCAGCGTTGAAATCGCGGCTCGGCTTGAAGTAAGGGGTTGTATGAAATTTCACGCCTTCACGCAGGTGAAAGGTGTATTTCAGGCCATCTTCGGAAATGTCCCACTTGGTCGCCAGGCCCGGTACGACATTGGTCGCGCCTTTTTCGAACTCGACGAGGCGGTTGTACAGCGGCTCGGCGGCGTCGTTGTCGGTGGCCGTCGTGTATTGCGCGGTATCGAAACCCGCCGGGCTGCCTTCCGAGCAAAACACCAGGCTGTCGCTGGCGGCGTAGCTTGCAGACGTGGCGGCCAACAGGCCGGCGCCCAACAGTGCGGAAAAAATCAAGGTATGGCGCATGACGCTCCCTCTTTTTAGTGTTGTGCAATGCGTCAGGGTCCCTATCCCGGGACTTTCTGGTCGCATTGAGCTCAATCCAATACGTACGGCAAAACCGGTGGCCCACGCAGACACTGGTCAGTACGCGACGGTAGGCACCGTGCCTCTGGCAGTAAATACGTAATTGCCTTAATGCTCGTAGGAAAAGTCGACGCGCCTATACCGAAGCAATCATCTGCGGCGGATTTGGGTGTAGGCCTTTTCCTTTTTTCCGGTAGATAAAGCAACGGCGACGTCAGAAACGCCGCCGTTGCAATGTCTTACTTGCTGACGCTGACGCCGTAGAAGGAATTCAGGCCAAATGGGCTGATCTTGAAATCCTGCACGTTGGCGCGCATGGGTTGATACACCGTCGAGTGAGCGATAGGTGTCATTGGAACTGCATCTTTGAGGACGTGTTGCGCCTGTTTGTACAGCTCGGTGCGCTTGCCCTGGTCGGTAGTGCGTTTGGCTTCTTTCACCAGGCCGTCGAACTTCTTGTCGCACCACTTGGAGAAGTTGTTGCCGCTCAGCGAGTCGCAGCCGAACAGAACGTTGAGCCAGTTGTCCGGATCACCATTGTCACCGCTCCAGCCAATGATCATGGCCTGGTTCTCGCCACCTTTGGAGCGCTTGATGTACTCGCCCCACTCGTAGCTGGTGATCTTCACTTTCAAGCCGATCTTGGCCCAGTCGGACTGGAGCATTTCAGCCATCAGTTTGGCGTTCGGGTTGTACGGACGCTGAACCGGCATCGCCCACAGGACGATCTCGGTACCTTCCTTGACGCCGGCTTCCTTGAGCAGCTGTTTGGCTTTCTCAGGATCGTACTTGGCATCCTTGATGGTGGTGTCGTAGGACCACTGGGTCGGCGGCATGGCGTTGACCGCCAGTTGCCCCGCGCCCTGGTAAACCGAATCGATGATCTGCGGCTTGTTCACGGCCATGTCCAGTGCCTGGCGCACGCGCAGGTCAGCCAGTGGGTTGGCCTCGTTGCTGCCCTTGACCTTGTCCATCACGTTGTAAGCGATGTAGCCGAGGTTGAAGCCGGCCTGATCCGGCATCTTCAGCGACTTGTCTTCTTTCAGCGCTTTCAGATCGGCCGGACGCGGGAACAGGGTGACCTGGCACTCGTTCTTCTTCAGCTTCTGGATACGCACCGATGGGTCGGTAGTGATGGCGAAGATCAGGTTGTCGATCTTCACGTCTTCAGGTTTCCAGTAATCCTTGTTGCCGGTGTAACGGATGTTCGAGTCTTTCTGGTAGCTCTTGAACACGAACGGGCCGGTGCCGATCGGCTTCTGGTTGATGTCGGCGGCTTTGCCATCCTTGAGCAGTTGGGCCGCGTATTCGGCGGACTGCACGGACGCGAAGCTCATGGCCATGTTCTGGATGAACGCGGCATCGACTTCTTTCAGAGTGAACTTGACGGTGTGGTCGTCGACTTTATCGATCTTGGTGATGTTGGTGTCCATCCCCATGTCGGTGAAGTACGGGAATTCGGTCGGGTACGCCTTACGGAACGGGTCGTCCTTGTTGATCATGCGGTTGAACGTAAACAGCACGTCGTCGGCGTTGAATTCACGAGTCGGCTTGAAATACGGGGTGGTGTGGAACTTGACGCCTTCGCGCAGGTGGAAGGTGTAAGTCAGGCCATCATCGGAAATGTCCCACTTGGTCGCCAGGCCAGGAATCACGGCGGTGCCGCCGCGCTCGAACTGGGTCAGGCGGTTGAACATGGTTTCGGCTGAGGCGTCGAAGTCGGTTCCGGTGGTGTACTGGCCTGGATCAAAACCGGCCGGGCTCCCTTCGGAGCAGAACACCAGGTTAGTCGCAGCGGTGGCGAAAGGTGCGGAGGCTAACAAGCCTGCGCCGACTAGAAACGGAATGACCGCGTGTTTAAGCATGTTGGCCTCATGATTTGTTGTCATTTTTTAGTTGTGAGGTACGACCTCGTGAGTCGTGCCTGCGGATACTTATGCAGGCCCCATACCCAATGCAAGATCCAGAGCGGTCGGCGGCGTTAAACGGTGGCACGAACGTACCTTAATGTCGCATCCGTATAACTTTTGACGCATTTGACCGTTTTCGGGTGGTTTTTGCGGTGCATTCTGGGCACTGAAATGGTGCGCCGGTCTTGTTCTGTGCGCTTGGTTGGGGCTTGGTGTTACTTATTTATACCCTTGGGGATGGGCAGGGTTGAGGGGTTTTTGGGGTGGGCTTGGGTGGGGTGAATTGGGGCAGGGATTGGGGAGTTTTACTTGGTGCAACTGGGGTGTTTCGATTGGTGGCACCTTGGCGGCCTTTGGGCCGACCAGGCTCTTGGGTTTTGGGTGTATATCCGTTTCTGCGAGTGTTGCGGATTGCGGTTCCGCCCTTACGGCGGGTCACCTTTTTCAAACGCCGGAGTGCCGGCCCAGCAAAAAGGTAACCGAAAAGGCTTGCTCCTACGTTCGGCCCTCGCAGGCTCGGGTTCCTTCGCTCCAGGACTGATCCGGGTGCAGCGGCTACGGTTTGCTTCGCTGCACCTCCTTCCGCTGTGTTCGACTTCGTCGAACGGTCGCTGCGCTCCCACGCCCGGATCAATCCCTCCACTCAGCCTTCCGACGTCGCCGGTGGATCAAGATCAAAAGCGGTACTCGAGCTTGCGCTCATTGTGGAGTGGGGCGGCTTCGCCGCGGGCAGCTGCGCTGCTTTGCCTTGGCTTTTGTAGGAGTGAGCCTGCTCGCGATGCGGCACGTCCAGGCCCCCGAGGACTTGAGTTTGTTTAATTCCGATGCCAAATAACCCGAACCTTCCCACAAGGTTTTCAGGTTGTCCGTCGGACGTCCGCTCTCTAGGCTTGGGTCGTCGCTGGTTGTTCAGCGATCGGGTGTGAGAACCCGACATTCATAGTCATTCAGTGCCCAGATCCGCATAATTGCCGCCAGCAAGTTTGCTGCCTGCAAGTGCGTTATGGCGGCTCTGTGCGGGCGGGCTTATGTCCGGCCGGGTGCCTATGACCGGTTTTCTCACCCCGCACAAAGCTGCCACCTCTTCGCCGTGTGAGAAACGGCATCGAGATGGCTCAACCTCATAGGTGAAGCGCATGACCAAACCAGTCCCCGACCCACCCGAAGAAACCTCAACCCCCCTTGAAGCCGCGCTGCGCGCCGACGATCTCGCGAAGAACCGCGAAGCCATCAAGCGTGCCCTCGATTTCTACCTCTGCCCTGCACCCAGCAAACCCCATCCACCCAGCACGATGTTTCTGATCCAGCCCGACATCGACACCGAAAGTCTGCTGGCTCATGCCTGTGAATCCCTCGCGTCAGCCAACACCCTGGCCAGCGATTTCGCCGATCAGCTCGGCCGTCCCCAGCGCAATACGGCGCTGGCGATTCAGCAGATCATCATGCTGGCGGAGCTGGCGGTGAATCGGGCGCTGGATCGGGTTGATCCGCGTACGTAATCAGTCAGGGCCACCGCGTTATCGTTTTTCGCGGGCAAGCCCGCTCCCACAGGGTTATATGCAATTTTCAAAACACTACAAAACCTGTGGGAGCTGGCTTGCCAGCGAAAGCGGTGGATCATTCACTACAAAACCCGGGCACAAAAAAACCGGCAACCATTTACTGATTGCCGGTCCTTCATTCAGCCAAGCTTAAATCACTGCATCAACACTTCAATCGAGCCATCGGCGGTCATGCTGACCTGGCTGGTGCCGGCTTCAACTTCAGGCGTCACCGGCGCGGAATCCATGGCTGCGGCTTTCATCATCATGGGCGCGCGCAGGTACGGTTGTGGGTATCCGTTGCTGTTGAGGTTCAGGTTGACGATTTTATAACCCTTGCCGCCCAGGGCGTCGGTGGCCAGTTGGGCGCGGGTCTTGAAGGCGGTGACCGCTTCTTTGAGCAACTGGTCTTCGCTGGCCTTGCGGGTCGGGTCGGCGATGGCGAAGTCCATGCCGCCCATTTTCAGCTCGGTCAGCAACTCGCCGGTGAGTTTGGACAGGGCGGCGAAGTCGGTGCTTTCCAGGCGCAGTTCGGCGCGTTCGCGCCAGCCGGTGATCTTCTGGCCTTTGGTGTCGTAGATCGGATAGCTGTTGCGGCTGCCCGTGCGCAGGGTGATGTCTTTGACTTGTTTGGCCTGGGCGGTGGCCTTGTTCATGGTAGTGCTGATGGCGGCGGCGAGTTTGGCCGGGTCGGTGTTCTGCTCTTCGGTGTAGAGCGTCACGATCATCTGGTCGCGGGCCACTTCCTGGCTGACTTCGGCGCGCAGGGAAATCTGGTTGTAGTGCAGCTCATCGGCGGCCAGCGCCGGGAGGCTGGCGACGCTGCCGACGGTCAGGGCGAGGAGGGCGGCGCTGCGGCGAAATGTGTGCATGAAGGCTCCTTGAATGAGGCGCAGAGGGCGCTGCGTGAGCCATCAGACTCTATAAAGCAGCTGCAAGTTGCAAGCTTCAAGCTGCAAGTAAAGGCAAGAGCAAGAACTGCGGCGCTTTTGATCTTGCTTGCCGCTGGAAGCTTGCAACTTGCAGCTGCTCTCCTGTGGTCGTTTGCCGCACTTTCGCCTCTGAACCCCGCGCCTTGGTTATACTCCGTGCGATCCGCCTGGAGCGCTCATCAGGAGAGCTCATGCTCGCCCCCGTACAACTGACTTCCGCCACTCGCCAGAACCTCTGGCGGCTGACTTTCATCCGCACCCTGGTGCTCGCCGCGCAGGCCGGGTCCGTGGGCCTGGCCTACTGGCTGCAATTGTTGCCTTTGCCCTGGGTGCAATTGGCGATGACCCTGGGCTGTTCGATTCTGCTCTGCGTGTTCACTGCCGTGCGCCTGCGCACATCGTGGCCGGTGACCGAGCTTGAGTACGCGCTGCAACTGGCCTGCGATCTGGTGATTCACAGTGCGCTGCTGTATTTCTCCGGCGGTTCGACCAACCCGTTCGTTTCCTATTATCTGGTGCCGCTGACGATCGCGGCGGTGACCTTGCCGTGGCGTTATTCGGTGATTCTGTCCGGCATCGCGCTGGCGCTGTACACGCTGATGCTGACGCGTTTCTATCCGCTGGAAACCCTGCCGGTCGCCCGTGAGAATCTGCAGATTTACGGCATGTGGCTGAGCTTTGCCCTGGCTGCTGCGGTGATCACCTTCTTCGCCGCGCGGATGGCTGAAGAGTTGCGCCGGCAGGAAGAGTTGCGCGCGATTCGCCGGGAGGAGGGGCTGCGTGATCAGCAGTTGCTCGCCGTCGCGACCCAGGCCGCCGGTGCTGCGCATGAATTGGGCACACCGCTGGCGACCATGAGCGTGCTGCTCAAGGAAATGCAGCAGGATCACCCCGATGCGTTGCTGCAGGACGATCTGAAAGTGCTGCAGGATCAGGTCAAGCTGTGCAAGGAAACCTTGCAGCAACTGGTCCGCGCCGCCGAGGCCAACCGGCGTCTGGCGGTGGAGATGCAGGACGTCACCGACTGGCTCGACGAGGCGTTGAACCGTTGGCACCTGATGCGCCCGGAAGCCAGTTACCGCTTCCAGCGTCTCGGCCAGGGTGCGGTGCCGCGCATGGCGCCGCCGCCGGATCTGACCCAGGCTTTGCTGAATCTGCTCAACAACGCAGCCGACGCCTGCCCGGAAAATCTCCAGGTGACGCTGGACTGGGACGCAGAGACTTTGACCATCAGCATTCGCGACCACGGCGCCGGTGTGCCGCTGGCCATCGCCGAGCAGATCGGCAAACCGTTTTTTACCACCAAGGGCAAAGGTTTCGGCCTGGGCCTGTTTTTGAGCAAGGCCAGCGTGACACGCGCCGGCGGCTCAGTGAAACTCTATAGTCATGAGGAAGGCGGCACGCTCACCGAGCTGCGCCTGCCCCACGGCGCCCGAGGAGACCAACATGAGTGACGAAATCCAAGTCGAAGGCGAAGAACTGCCGCATCTGCTGCTGGTCGACGACGACGCGACCTTCACCCGCGTCATGGCCCGCGCCATGGCCCGCCGCGGCTTTCGCGTCAGCACTGCCGGTTCTGCGGAAGAAGGCCTGACCATCGCCCAGGCCGATCTGCCTGATTACGCCGCGCTGGACCTGAAAATGGACGGCGATTCCGGTCTGGTCCTGCTGCCCAAGCTGCTGGAGCTCGATCCGGAAATGCGCGTGGTGATCCTCACCGGTTATTCGAGCATTGCCACAGCGGTGGAGGCGATCAAGCGTGGCGCCTGCAACTACCTGTGCAAACCCGCTGATGCCGACGACGTGCTGGCCGCGCTGCTGTCCGAGCATGCCGACCTCGACAGTCTGGTGCCGGAAAACCCGATGTCGGTCGATCGTCTGCAATGGGAGCACATCCAGCGCGTGCTCACCGAGCACGAAGGCAACATTTCCGCCACGGCCCGCGCGCTGGGCATGCACCGCCGCACCTTGCAGCGCAAATTGCAGAAGCGTCCGGTTCGTCGCTGAACCTGCGCTGAACGACTATCGCCAGCCCTCGCGATAAATCGCGCCGATCATCTATGATCGGCGCGTGTCCGTTCTTTTTACTATCGAGCCTTATCCATGAATCAGAACGCTGAATATTCCGCGGTCAACGATGCTGTGCGCGGGCAGTTTTTTCGCAAAGTCTGGGCGATGACCACGCCTTACTGGCGCAGCGAAGAGAAGGGCAAGGCCTGGACGTTGCTGATTGCCGTAATTGCGCTGACGCTGTTCAGCGTAGCGATCTCGGTGTGGATCAACAGTTGGTACAAGGATTTCTACAACGCTTTGCAGAGAAAGGATGAAGCCGCGTTCTGGCAGCTGATCCTGTATTTCTGCGGCATCGCGACTGTGGCGATTCTCGGCGCGGTGTATCGCTTGTATCTGACGCAGATGCTGACGATCCGCTGGCGGGCGTGGCTTACCGAAAAGCACTTCAAGCGCTGGCTAGACCACAAGAATTACTATCAGCTGGAGCAGGGCGGTTATACCGATAACCCCGACCAGCGGATTTCCGAAGACCTCAACACTTACACCGCCAACACCCTGAGCCTGGGCCTCGGGCTGCTGCGCACGATTGTCAGTCTGGTGTCGTTCTCGATCATTCTGTGGGGCGTGTCGGGCAGTATCGAAGTGTTCGGCATCGAAATTCCCGGCTACATGTTCTGGTGTGCGCTGTTGTATGCAGCGGTCGGCAGTTGGCTGACGCATTTGATCGGTCGCCGTCTGATCGGTCTGAACAACAAGCAACAACGCTTCGAAGCAGACCTGCGTTTTTCCATGGTCCGCGTGCGTGAGAACGCGGAAAGCATCGCCTTGTACAACGGCGAACCGAATGAGAACCGCCGCCTGAGCAACCGCTTCGGGCTGGTCTGGCACAATTTCTGGGACATCATGCGCGTGTCCAAGCGCCTGACGTTCTTCACCTCCGGTTACGGTCAGATCGCAATCATTTTCCCGTTTGTCGTCGCCGCGCCGCGCTATCTGTCCGGCAAGATCGAACTTGGCGAGCTGATGCAAATCAACTCGGCGTTCGGCAACGTGCAGGAGAATTTCAGCTGGTTCATCACTGCGTATTCGGACTTGGCCGCTTGGCGCGCCACCTGTGATCGTCTGCTGAGTTTCCGTCAGGCCATGAGCGACAACGAACAACGCACCCCGGCCATCGACGTGCAGAATCAGGGCAGCGACTTGCAGGTGCACAACCTCGGCCTGGATCTGGCCGATGGTCGTCACCTGCTGACCGACGCCGACATGACCGTTGAGCCGGGTGAGCGCGTGATGCTCAGCGGCCGTTCCGGCAGCGGAAAGTCGACACTGCTGCGGGCGATGGGGCATTTGTGGCCGGCGGGGCACGGCAATATTCGTTTGCCGGCGGCGCGTTATCTGTTCCTGCCGCAGAAGCCTTATCTGCCGATCGGCACATTGCGTGAAGCGCTGAGTTATCCACAGCCGGGCGATACCTACGCGCCGGAGCGTTATGCACAGGTGCTGGAAACCTGTCGTCTGCCGCACTTGGTTGGGCGGCTGGATGAAGCCAATCACTGGCAGCGCATGCTTTCACCGGGCGAGCAACAACGCCTGGCCTTCGCCCGCGCGCTCCTTTATGCACCGCAATGGCTGTACATGGACGAGGCTACATCGGCGATGGATGAAGAGGACGAGGCGACCTTGTATCAGGCGTTGATCGACGAGAATCCAGGGCTGAGCATTGTCAGCGTCGGTCACCGAAGCAGTTTGAAACGATTCCATCCACGGCATGTGCGGATCGACAGCGGTCGTCTGGTCGAACAGGCCATAACTGTCTGAACACTCACCTGTGGGAGCGAGCCTGCTCGCGAAGGGGCCATCTTGGTCGACGAATCTGTCGTCTGAACCACCGCTTTCGCGAGCAGGCTCGCTCCCACAGTGGGGTAATGTGATCTGCCCGGTGATCGTACAACTCGCTTGAGCTATGATGGCGCCAAGCCGAATTTTCGAGACAAGATGCAGACCATGGAAAAGCTGATCGACACCCCGCGCCTCCCCCGCAAGCGCCGCAGCCTCGCCCAGGAATTGGTGACGGTGTTGAGCGAGCAGATCCGTGATGGCCTGCTCAAGCGTGGCGACAAATTGCCCACCGAGTCGGCGATCATGGAAGCCCATGGTGTCAGCCGCACCGTGGTCCGCGAGGCGATTTCCCGTCTGCAGGCCGCCGGTCAGGTGGAAACCCGCCACGGCATTGGCACCTTTGTTCTCGATACGCCAAGCCCGAGCGGTTTCCGTATCGATCCGGCCACCGTGGTCACCCTGCGTGACGTGCTGGCGATTCTCGAATTGCGCATCAGCCTCGAAGTCGAATCCGCCGGCCTCGCCGCGCAGCGCCGCAGCCCCGAGCAACTGGCAACCATGCGCGCCGCCCTCGACGCCTTGAACGAAAGCGCCTCGCATGCCAGCGATGCGGTGTCGTCGGACTTCGCTTTCCACCTGGAAATCGCCCTGTCCACCGGCAACCGCTACTTCACCGACATCATGACGCACCTGGGCACCAGCATCATTCCGCGTACCCGGCTGAACTCGGCGCGTTTGGCTCATGATGACCAGCAGCACTACATGGGCCGCCTGAGCCGCGAGCACGAGGAAATCTACGACGCGATTGCCCGTCAGGATTCCGATGCTGCGCGTGCGGCGATGCGCCTGCACCTGACCAATAGCCGTGAGAGACTGCGCCAGGCCCATGAAGAGGCGCAGGCGCAGGGTTAGCTCATTATTCCAGGATGACGTGCAAATTTATTGGAGGAACCGGGAAGGGACCATCATTTAAGTAACACCAGAATCTTGAGGGCGTGAAGTCGAACTTTTCTTTCTCAATCGGAAAGACGAATTCCTTTTCACGATTTTCTTCAGTCACAAAGATCGAGGAAATCCAAGGGGTTATTTGAAACAGCTCAAAAGTGATCTTATCGCCAACCTTGTATGCAGGATTCCAGGGCACGATGCCGTGGGCAGGGCCTTCGAGCTTGGTAGTGTCAAGGATTAGACTGCTCTCCCCAATGCGATAAGCCTCTCTAAATGTAGGATAGTAAGGGTGTTCTTCCGATTCGGTTGAAGCCATCTCTGAATTCCTTTTTTAAAAAATGATTAAGCCATGACTCGAATCACGGCATGGTTAGGGGACTCATCACCTACGTCACCATTAGGGGCAAGAATTGATCGGCTGACACCTGTAAGAACTACCAGTACGGACGAACGGTCGACCTGCCGCTGGGTTGCGTCTGACCGTCCATGACGTGGCGCGTCAATAGAGTCAGGGTTCAATTCGCATCCTCAGTGGTTGAGAATACGGCTCCATACTCGACTCATCGCGGAACTTGTAACGCAGCTCCACCTCGCGGTTCAGGTACGGTTGAAGCGCCTCTTTCGGCAGTTGCACCTCGATGTCGAACAGCTTCTCCATTTCATCCTCGGCGTCGTCCCAAGCGCCAGCGTCCACCTCATCACCTTCCCATTGGGGTTCTTCTCCATCGCTGCCGAGGATCGCGTAGACGCTCCAGTTCGCCTCGAAATCGCTGGAATCCGGCACCTGCACGGTGAGGATGTCCGGCAATTGCGAGAGCTGAAGTGTCACGCAGCCGTCTTGAGCCGGGGCGGCATGGGTGAGGGTGGGGGCGGCAAAATGCATCGACATAGCGGCTTCCTTTGAGTGGTCCGCCACGATCCTTCGTGGCAGTCGACGTACTTTACGAGCCGCTGGTCTCCTCAGGATTAAACGAATCCAGACCAGATATTTCCGCGAGCAAATGCTTCAAGGACGGGCCTTCCAGCGATTTCCAGAAGCATAAGCAGTGATTTTGTCGGACAAAAAAGCCCTGCCAACGATGAAATGCAGTTGACGGTTATTTTTTAAGTTGTACGATGACCTACAACTTCGGCGAAGGCTGAACGGTCCACTCACAATAAAACGTTGCTACCAGGGTGTTCGAATAATGAATCCACAAGAACTGAAGTCCATCCTCTCTGCCGGCCTGCTGTCTTTCCCGGTGACCGATTTCAACGCGCAGGGCGATTTCAATCGCGCGGGCTACATCAAACGCCTGGAATGGCTGGCTCCGTATGGCGCTTCGGCTCTGTTCGCCGCCGGCGGCACCGGTGAGTTCTTCTCCCTGGCCGCCAGCGAATACTCGGAAATCATCAAGACTGCCGTCGACACCTGCGCAACCAGCGTGCCGATCCTCGCCGGCGTCGGTGGTTCGACCCGCCAGGCCATCGAATACGCTCAGGAAGCCGAGCGTCTGGGCGCCAAAGGCCTGCTGCTGCTGCCGCACTACCTGACCGAAGCGAGCCAGGACGGTGTTGCCGCCCACGTTGAGGCCGTGTGCAAATCGGTGAAGATCGGCGTGGTCGTCTACAACCGCAACGTTTGCCGCCTCAACGCGCCGCTGCTGGAACGTCTGGCCGAGCGCTGCCCGAACCTGATCGGCTACAAGGATGGCCTGGGCGATATCGAGTTGATGGTGTCGATCCGTCGCCGCCTCGGTGATCGGTTCAGCTACCTGGGTGGTTTGCCGACCGCCGAAGTCTACGCCGCTGCCTACAAGGCGTTGGGCGTGCCGGTCTACTCCTCGGCGGTGTTCAACTTCATCCCGAAAACCGCGATGGACTTCTACCACGCGATCGCTCGCGAAGATCACGCCACCGTCGGCAAGATCATCGACGACTTCTTCCTGCCGTACCTGGACATCCGCAACCGCAAGGCCGGTTACGCCGTGAGCATCGTCAAGGCAGGTGCAAAAATCGCCGGCTATGACGCAGGTCCGGTGCGTGCGCCGCTGACCGACCTGACCGGCGAAGAGTACGAAATGCTCGCCGCGCTGATCGACAAGCAAGGCGCGCAATAAACGAGAAAAGCGAGGCCGCTGAGCAATCAGCGGCTTTTTGCGTGAAGGCTTTTAGAGTTGAGGGCTGCCCTGTGACAACTGCAAAACGCTACGACAACTACATCAATGGCGAATGGGTCGCCGGTGCCGATTACTCGGCCAACATCAACCCGTCCGAACTCAGCGACACCATCGGCGATTACGCCAAGGCTGACCTGACCCAGGTCAACGCCGCCATCGACGCTGCTCGCGCTGCGTTCCCGGCGTATTCCACTTCGGGCATTCAGGCCCGTCACGATTCGCTGGATAAAGTCGGCACGGAAATTCTCGCCCGTCGCGAAGAGCTCGGCACGCTGCTGGCCCGTGAAGAAGGCAAGACCCTGCCGGAGGCGATCGGTGAAGTGACCCGCGCCGGCAACATTTTCAAATTCTTCGCCGGTGAATGCCTGCGCCTGTCCGGTGACTACGTGCCGTCGGTACGCCCGGGCGTCAACGTCGAAGTCACCCGTGAAGCGCTGGGCGTGGTCGGTCTGATCACGCCGTGGAACTTCCCGATTGCCATCCCGGCGTGGAAAATTGCTCCGGCCCTGGCCTATGGCAACTGCGTTGTGCTCAAACCTGCCGATCTGGTGCCGGGCTGCGCCTGGGCGCTGGCGGAAATCATTTCCCGCGCGGGCTTCCCGGCCGGTGTGTTCAACCTGGTAATGGGCAGCGGTCGCGTGGTTGGCGAGGCGTTGGTCAACAGCCCGAAAGTCGACGGCATCAGCTTCACCGGTTCGGTGGGCGTGGGTCGTCAGATCGCGGTCAACTGCGTTTCGCGCCAGGCCAAGGTGCAGCTGGAAATGGGCGGCAAGAACCCGCAGATCATTCTCGACGACGCCGACCTCAAGCAAGCGGTCGAGCTGTCGGTGCAGAGCGCGTTCTACTCCACCGGCCAGCGCTGCACAGCGTCGAGCCGTCTGATCGTCACCGCCGGCATTCACGACAAGTTCGTTGAAGCGATGGCCGAGCGCATGAAGTCGATCAAGGTCGGCCACGCGCTGAAAGCCGGCACCGACATCGGTCCGGTGGTTTCCCAGGCGCAGCTTGAACAGGACATGAAGTACATCGACATCGGCCAGTCCGAAGGTGCACGTCTGGTCAGCGGCGGTGGTGTGGTGACTTGCGACACCGAGGGCTACTTCCTCGCGCCAACCCTGTTTGCCGACAGCGAAGCGTCGATGCGCATCAGCCGCGAAGAAATTTTCGGCCCGGTGGCCAACATTGTTCGTGTGGCCGATTACGAAGCTGCGCTGGCAATGGCCAACGACACCGAATTCGGCTTGTCGGCCGGCATCGCCACCACCTCGCTGAAGTACGCCAACCACTTCAAGCGCCACTCCCAGGCCGGGATGGTGATGGTCAATCTGCCGACCGCCGGTGTGGATTACCACGTACCGTTCGGCGGGCGTAAAGGCTCGTCCTACGGCTCCCGTGAGCAGGGCCGCTATGCACAAGAGTTCTACACGGTCGTGAAGACCAGTTACATCGGATCGTAACCCCGCTGCACCCGCGCCGGGCCATCGCCTGAGGCCCTGCGCGGCACAAGACCAAAGAATGTTTTACCCGCATAAAAATAATCAGTGGGAGTACATCTGCATGCAATCCTCCAAGCCGACTCACGTCCGCTATTTGATCCTGCTCATGCTGTTTCTGGTGACCACGATCAATTACGCCGACCGTGCCACGATCGCCATTGCCGGCTCCAGCCTGCAAAAGGACCTTGGCATTGACGCCGTCACCCTCGGCTACATCTTCTCCGCATTCGGTTGGGCCTACGTCGCCGGGCAAATTCCCGGTGGCTGGCTGCTCGATCGCTTCGGCTCGAAAAAAGTCTATGCCCTGAGCATTTTCACCTGGTCGCTGTTCACCGTGCTGCAAGGCTTCGTCGGTGAATTCGGCATGTCCACGGCAGTGGTTGCGCTGTTCATGCTGCGTTTCCTCGTGGGCCTGGCGGAAGCGCCATCGTTCCCCGGCAACGCGCGCATCGTGGCGGCGTGGTTTCCGACCGCTGAACGCGGCACCGCTTCGGCGATCTTCAACTCGGCGCAATACTTTGCCACCGTGCTGTTCGCGCCGTTGATGGGCTGGATCGTCTACAGCTTCGGCTGGGAGCACGTGTTCATCGTCATGGGTATCCTCGGTATCGTGTTCTCGCTGGTGTGGCTGAAAGTCATCTACAGCCCGCGCGAACACCCACGGGTCAACGAGGCCGAGTTCAAGCACATCGCTGACAACGGCGGCATGGTCGACATGGATCAGAAGGGCAAGAAGTCCGACGGTCCGAAGTGGGATTACATCCGTCAGCTGCTGACCAACCGCATGATGCTGGGCGTGTATCTGGGCCAGTACTGCATCAACGGCATCACCTATTTTTTCCTGACCTGGTTCCCGGTGTATCTGGTGCAAGAGCGTGGCATGACCATTCTCAAGGCCGGTTTCATCGCTTCGTTGCCGGCGATCTGCGGCTTTATCGGCGGCGTGCTCGGCGGGGTGATTTCCGACTACCTGCTGCGCAAGGGCCATTCGCTGACTTTCGCTCGCAAGGCGCCGATCATCGCCGGTCTGCTGGTGTCGAGCAGCATCGTCGCGTGCAACTATGTTGAAGTGGAATGGATGGTCGTGGGCTTCATGGCGCTGGCATTCTTCGGCAAAGGCGTGGGTGCACTGGGCTGGGCGGTGGTTTCCGACACTTCGCCGAAACAGATCGCCGGTCTGAGCGGTGGCCTGTTCAACACCTTCGGCAACATCGCTTCGATCACCACGCCGATCGTCATTGGCTACATCATCAGCTCCACCGGCTCGTTCAAGTGGGCGCTGGTGTTTGTCGGCGCCAACGCATTGGTCGCGGTGTTCAGCTATCTGGTGATCGTCGGCCCGATCAAGCGGGTGGTGTTGAAAGAGCCGCCAGCCAAGGGCGGCAATGAAGCCACCGGCAATTTGTCTCAAGCGCATTCCTGAGGAGCGGCGTCATGCAGTTGATTGAACATTCCGACTCGCCGCGCTACATCCGCCTGCACGAGCGGGACAACGTTGTAGTGGTGGTCAACGATCAGGGCGTACCGGCCGGTACCGAGTTCGCCGACGGCCTGGTCACCCTGGATTTCGTGCCGCAGAGCCACAAAGTCACTCTGGAGGATATTCCCGAAGGCGGCCCGGTGATTCGTTACGGGCAGATCATCGGCTATGCGTTGCAGCCGATCCGTCGTGGCAGTTGGGTCAAGGAAGATCAACTGCGCATGCCGACCGCGCCGCCGCTGGACAGCTTGCCGCTGTCCACCGATGTGCCGGATGCGCAGGCACCGCTGGAAGGCTTCACGTTCGAGGGTTATCGCAACGCCGACGGCACCGTCGGCACGCGCAACATTCTCGGCATCACCACCACCGTGCAGTGCGTCACCGGCGTGCTCGATCACGCGGTCAAGCGCATCAAGGAAGAGTTGCTGCCGAAGTACCCGCACGTCGACGACGTGGTGGCACTGACCCACAGTTATGGCTGCGGTGTGGCGATTACCGCGACCGACGCCTACATCCCGATTCGTACCGTGCGTAATCTGGCGCGCAACCCGAACCTGGGTGGCGAAGCACTGGTGATCGGTCTGGGCTGCGAGAAATTGCAGGCCGGGCAGGTGATGCACGAGGACGATGCCTCGGTGGATCTCAGCGATCCGTGGCTGTACCGCTTGCAGGATTCCAGTCACGGCTTTACCGAAATGATCGAACAGATCATGGAACTGGCCGAAGTGCGTTTGAAGAAACTCGACCAGCGCCGTCGCGAAACCGTGCCGGCCTCCGAGCTGATTCTCGGTATGCAGTGCGGCGGCAGCGATGCGTTCTCCGGGATTACCGCCAATCCGGCGCTGGGTTATGCCTCGGACTTGCTGTTGCGCGCGGGGGCGACGGTGATGTTTTCCGAAGTCACCGAAGTGCGCGATGCGATCTATCTGCTGACGTCGCGGGCGCAAACGCAAACCGTCGCCGAAGAGCTGGTACGCGAGATGGACTGGTACGACCGTTACCTGGCCAAGGGCGAAGCCGATCGCAGCGCCAACACCACGCCGGGCAACAAGAAGGGCGGGTTGTCGAACATTGTCGAGAAGTCGCTGGGCTCGATCGTCAAGTCCGGCAGCAGCGCGATCAATGGCGTGCTCGGCCCGGGCGAGCGCTTCAAGCACAAGGGCCTGATTTTCTGCGCGACGCCGGCCAGCGATTTTGTCTGCGGGACGCTGCAACTGGCGGCGGGGATGAACCTGCACGTGTTCACCACCGGTCGCGGCACGCCTTACGGGCTTGCCATGGCGCCGGTGGTCAAGGTCTCGACGCGGACCGAACTGGCGCAGCGCTGGCCGGATCTGATCGACATCGATGCCGGACGCATTGCCACCGGGCGCGCGACCATCGAAGAACTCGGCTGGGAGTTGTTTCACTATTACCTGGATGTTGCCAGTGGCAAGCAACAGACCTGGGCGGAGAAGCACAAGCTGCACAACGACATCACCTTGTTCAACCCGGCGCCGATTACCTGAGACCGCGTCATCGTTCTTCGCGAGCAGGCTCGCTCCCACAGGGATATGCATTGCAAATGTGGGAGCGAGCCTGCTCGCGAAAGCGATCTGCCAGACGCCGAAGGACTTGTGGCTTATCATTAGCCCCCTATCGACGCTCACCCAAGGCTCTCCGGCATGCTGGCAATCTTTCTTGAAACCCTGAACATCACCGCGCCGGTGTTTGCCATGCTGTTTCTCGGTGTGCTGCTCAAGCGCATCGACTGGATCAACGACAACTTCATCCACACCGCCTCGTCGCTGGTGTTCAACGTGACCATGCCGGCGCTGCTGTTCCTCGGCATCCTTCACGCGGATCTGCACGCCGCGCTGCAACCTTCGCTCCTCATCTACTTTTCCCTTGCCACCCTGGTGAGTTTCGCCGTGGCCTGGGGCTGGGCGATTTTCAAATGTCCGCGTGAAGATCGCGGCATCTACACTCAGGGCGCGTTTCGCGGCAATAACGGCGTGATCGGCCTGGCACTCGCGGCAAGCATGTACGGCGATTACGGCATTTCCCTCGGGGCAATTCTCGCGGCGCTGGTGATCCTGTTCTACAACACGCTGTCGACCATCGTGCTGGCGGTGTACAGCCCGGTGATCAAGTCCGATCCGTGGAGCATCTGCAAAAGCGTGTTCAGCAACCCGCTGATCATCAGCGTGATTTCGGCGGCGCCTTTTGCTTACTTCAAGATCGGACTGCCGGGCTGGCTGGAAACTTCCGGCCAGTATCTGGCGCAGACCACGTTGCCGCTGGCGCTGATTTGTATCGGCGGCACGCTGTCACTGGCGGCGTTGCGCAAGAGCGGCAAGATGGCGCTCAGCTCCAGCCTGGTGAAGATGGTCGGTCTGCCGTTACTGGCGACACTGGGGGCATGGCTTTGGGGCTTTCGCGGGGCGGAACTGGGGATTCTGTTTCTCTACTTTGGCAGCCCGACGGCGGCGGCAAGTTTCGTCATGGCCCGGGCGGCGCAGGGCAATCATGAGCTGGCAGCGGCGATTATCGTGATGACCACGTTGATGGCGGCGATTACCACCAATGTCGGGATCTTTGTGTTGCAGTGGGGTGGGTGGATCTGATCAAGGATTTGCGGTGTCTGGCAGGGCCTCTTCGCGAGCAGGCTCGCTCCCACAGGGAAACGCATTGCAAATGTGGGAGCGAGCCTGCTCGCGAAGGCGGTCACTGCGGTTTCTGGTAGCTGTCGATCACTTCCTGCGCCGCGCGAAACGCATCGATCGCCGCAGGTACGCCGGCATACACCGCGCAATGCAGCAGGGCTTCGCGAATCTCCTCCACCGTGCAGCCATTGTTCAACGCGCCGCGTACGTGGCCCTTCAACTCCTGCGGACACTTCAACGCGGTCAGCGCGGCGAGGGTAATCAGGCTGCGGGTTTTCAGCGACAAACCTTCGCGATTCCACACCCCGCCCCAGGCGTGTTCATTGACGAAATCCTGCAACGGCTGTGAGAACTCGGTGGCGTTGCCCAGGGCGCGATCAACGAAGGCATCGCCCATGACCTGACGACGGATTTCAACCCCGGACTGCTTCGACTCGCTCATGGCACATCTCTCTTGTGGTGTTGGCGACGCCAGGCGCGGATCGACGTGAACAGCAGAAACGTCAGCAGCGCCGGCAGGACATAAAACAGCATCAAGCGCTCGAGTTTGCCGGCCAGCGGCATGCCGGTGGTGAACGACACCACATGCAGCCCGTAGACCAGATACAAACCGAGCAGCAGCAAGCCTTCGGCCCGGGTAACGCGGTAGCCGGAATAGAACACCGGCAAGCACAGCGCCGCGACGCCGAGCATCACTGGCAAGTCGAAATCCAGCGCGTTGGGGGAGACGGAAAGCGGCGTCGGTGCGAGTAGGGCGGTCAGCCCGAGCACCCCGAGCAGGTTGAACAGGTTGGCGCCGATCACGTTGCCCACGGCAATGTCGCGCTGCCCGCGCAACGCAGCGATCAGCGAAGTCGCCAGCTCCGGCAGCGAAGTGCCGACCGCGACCACGGTCAGGCCGATGACCCGTTCGGACAGGCCCAGGTCGGTGGCCACGACCACGGCGGCGCCGAGCAGCAAACGCCCGGCGAATACCAGCATGGCCAGGCCAGCGAGAATCATCAGCACACTGATCAGCCAGGATTGCTGCGTTTCGGTGGGTCGTTCTGTATGAGGTCGCGTCGAGTGTCGCGACTGGCGGAACAACAAGCCAAGGTACAGCGCCAAGGCCCCGAGCAGCAGGACACCGTCGAAACGTCCGAGGTCTTTATTCCAGGCGAGGATGAATACCAGCAGGCTGGCGCCGATCATCAGCGGGATATCGAGGCGCACCAATTGCCGCGACACGCGCAGCGGGATGATCAACGCCGACAGGCCAAGGGTTACGAGGATGTTGAAGATGCCGCTGCCGGCCACGCTGCCGACGGCGATGTCCGGGTTGTCGGTCAGCGCCGCTTGCAGGCTCACGGTCATCTGCGGCGCGCTGCTGCCGAGGGCGACGATGGTCAGGCCGATGATCAACGGACGCACGCGCAGGCGCTCGGCCAGACGCACGGCGGCGCGCACCATCAGCTCGGCGCCGATGAGCAAAAGAACCAGGCCGCTGAGCAATTCGATGACGTTGATCAGCGGCAGATCGGCTAGTCCGAAAATGGTCAGCGCTCCATCAGTCGAGGGCCTGCACGCGAACCCGTGCGGTGCCGCTGCGCAGCATGCCGATCTCATCGGCGGCCTCGCGTGACAGATCGATCAGCCGGCCACGGGTGTGCGGGCCACGGTCATTGATGCGGACCACGACTGATTCATCGTTTTTCAGGTTGGTGACCTTCACCCGCGTGCCGAACGGTAACTGGCGGTGGGCGGCGGTCAGGGAATGCTGGTTGAACGCTTCGCCGCTGGCGGTGCGTTTACCGTGATGTTTGGCTCCATAGTAGGAGGCGACGCCGGTCTGGTCGTAACCGTGCGGGTCGATGGTGTCGGTACTGGCGCAACCGGCCAGCAGGGAGAGCAGGGCGCTGCTCAGCAACAGACGCTTCATTCAAAGGTATCCCGGATCAAATGTAGGAGTGACCTGTGGCGAGGGGATTTATCCCCGTAGAACTGCGCAGCAGTCCCAAAACTGAGAACTCGGTTTATCTGGTGCAAATCAAGCTCAGCAATTGGGGCCGCTTCGCGGCCCAACGGGGATAAATCCCCTCGCCACAGGTCCCTTCCACAGGGGATGGAGCCAGGCTTTGGATCTGGCTCCATTGGTGGTCAGCCTTCGAGCTTGCTTTTCAGCAGTTCGTTCACCTGCTGCGGGTTGGCCTTGCCTTTCGAGGCTTTCATGGCTTGGCCGACGAAGAAGCCGAACATCTTGCCGCGTTTGGCTTCGTCTGCCGCGCGGTACTGTTCGACCTGTTCGGCGTTGGCCGCGAGCATTTCATCGAGCACGGCGGAGATCGCGCCGGTGTCGGTGACTTGCTTGAGGCCGCGCTTCTCGATGATCTCGTCAGCACTGCCTTCGCCGTTGGCCATCGCTTCGAACACCACCTTGGCGATCTTGCCGGAGATGGTGTTGTCCTTGATGCGCTGCAGCATGCCGCCCAGTTGCTCGGCGGAGACTGGCGAGTCTTCGATGTCCAGGCCCTGCTTGTTGAGCAGGCTGCCCAACTCGACCATCACCCAGTTCGCCGCCAGTTTCGCGTCGCCACCGATGGCTGCGACTTTCTCGAAGTAATCCGCCTGTTCACGGCTGGTGGCCAGCACGTTGGCGTCGTAGGCCGACAGACCGAACTGGCTCTGGAAGCGTTCGCGCTTTTGCGGTGGCAGTTCCGGCAGGGTGGCACGCACTTCACCGAGGAACGACTCTTCGATAACCACCGGCAGCAGGTCCGGATCGGGGAAGTAACGGTAGTCGTTGGCTTCCTCTTTCGAACGCATCGGACGGGTCTCGTCCTTGTTCGGATCGTACAGGCGGGTCTGCTGGATCACTTTGCCGCCGTCCTCGATCAGTTCGATCTGACGCTGGATCTCGGAGTTGATTGCCTTCTCGATGAAACGGAACGAGTTGACGTTCTTGATCTCGCAGCGAGTGCCGAACTCGACCTGGCCTTTCGGGCGCACCGAGACGTTGCAGTCGCAACGCAGCGAGCCTTCGGCCATGTTGCCGTCGCAGATGCCCAGGTAGCGCACCAGCGCGTGGATCGCCTTGACGTAAGCCACGGCTTCCTTGGCGCTGCGCATGTCCGGCTCGGAGACGATTTCCAGCAGCGGCGTGCCGGCACGGTTCAGGTCGATGCCGGTGGCACCGTTGAATTCTTCGTGCAGGCTCTTGCCGGCGTCTTCTTCCAGGTGCGCGCGGGTGATGCCGACGCGTTTGACCGTGCCGTCTTCCAGGGCGATGTCCAGGTGGCCTTTGCCAACGATCGGCAATTCCATCTGGCTGATCTGGTAGCCCTTGGGCAGATCCGGGTAGAAGTAGTTCTTGCGGGCGAACACGTTGTGCTGGCCGATCTCGGCGTCAATCGCCAGACCGAACATCACCGCCATGCGCACCGCTTCCTGGTTGAGCACCGGCAGCACGCCGGGCATGCCCAGGTCGATCAGGCTGGCCTGGGTGTTCGGCTCGGAACCGAAGGTGGTGGAACTACCGGAAAAGATTTTCGACCGGGTGGTGAGCTGAGTGTGAATCTCCAGCCCGATCACGACTTCCCATTGCATGTGTGTCTCCTCAGAAGCCGGTTGGGGTGCGGGTGTGCCAGTCAGTGTTGAGCTGATACTGGTGCGCAACGTTGAGCAAACGGCCTTCCTGGAAGTACGGCGCGAGCAACTGCACGCCCACCGGCAGACCGTCGACAAAACCGGCCGGCATCGACAGGCCCGGCAGGCCGGCGAGGTTGGCGGTGATGGTGTAGACGTCTTCCAGATAGGCAGCGACCGGGTCGCTGTTCTTCGCGCCGAGTTTCCACGCCGGGTTCGGCGTGGTCGGGCCGAGGATGATGTCGACTTCATTAAAGGCAGCCATGAAATCGTTCTTCACCAGACGACGAATCTTCTGCGCTTTCAGGTAGTAGGCATCGTAGTAACCGGCGGACAGCGCGTAGGCACCGACCATGATCCGGCGCTGTACTTCGGCGCCGAAGCCTTCGCCTCGGGAGCGCTTGTACAGGTCGATGAGGTTTTCCGGGTTTTCGCAGCGGTGGCCGAAACGCACGCCGTCGAAACGCGACAGGTTGGAGGAGGCTTCTGCCGGGGCGATCACGTAGTACGCAGGAATGGCGTGCTGCATGTTCGGCAGGCTGATTTCCTTGATCACCGCACCGAGCTTCTGCAACTGCTGGATGCTGTTCTGGATCAGCTCGGCAATGCGCGGGTCGAGACCGGCGCTGAAGTATTCCTTCGGCACGCCGATGCGCAGGCCTTGCAGCGACTCGCCGAGGCTGGCGGAGTAATCCGGAACCGGCTCATCGATGCTGGTGGAGTCGTTCGGGTCGAAGCCGGCCATGCCTTGCAGCAGAATCGCGCAATCTTCGGCCGTGCGCGCCAACGGGCCGCCCTGATCGAGGCTGGAGGCGTAAGCAATCATGCCCCAGCGCGAAACGCGACCGTAGGTCGGCTTCAGGCCGGTGAGGTTGGTGAATGCTGCCGGCTGGCGGATCGAACCGCCGGTGTCGGTTGCGGTGGCGGCAGGCAGCAGGCGAGCGGCCACGGCGGCGGCCGAGCCACCGGACGAACCGCCCGGCACGTGTTCCAGGTTCCACGGGTTTTTCACTGCGCCGTACCAGCTCGACTCGTTGGCCGAACCCATGGCGAATTCGTCCATGTTGGTCTTGCCCAGGGTCACGGCGCCGGCAGCGGCCAGTTTCGCAACGACAGTGGCGTCATACGGGGCTTTGAAGTTGTCGAGCATCTTCGAGCCGCAGCTGGTGCGGATGCCCTGGGTGCAGAACAGATCCTTGTGGGCGATCGGCGCGCCGAGCAGGGCGCCGCTCTCACCGTTGGCCCGGCGTGCATCGGCGGCTTTCGCCTGCTCGATGGCCAGATCCTCGGTGAGGCTGATGAAACTGTTGAGCTGCGGATCGAGCTGGGTAATACGCGCCAGCAGGACTTTGGTCAGCTCTTCGGAGGAAAACTTTTTATCGGCGAGACCGCGGGCGATCTCGGCCAGAGTCATTTGATGCATTGCAGGCTCTTTCCCTTTAGTCGATGACTTTCGGAACCAGATACAGGCCGTTTTCGACCGCTGGTGCGATGGACTGGTAGGCCTCGCGATTATTCGTCTCGGTCACCACGTCGGCGCGCAGGCGCTGACTGGCTTCCAGGGGGTGGGCCAGCGGCTCGATACCGTCGGTATCAACGGCCTGCATTTCGTCGACCAGCCCGAGAATGCTGTTGAGGGCGGAAGTAATGTGCGGAAGATCGGCATCGTTGAGGCCAAGGCAGGCCAGATGCGCGATTTTTTCCACGTCGGAGCGTTCTAGCGCCATCGGGATTCTCCAGTGGAAAACAGAACGGACGGCGTCCGTGTGTTAGATTGTCGGAACACTACCGCACTTCTACGGTCATAAGGCCGCGATTGTGGGGCTTGGTGCACAGAAAAGCGGCCAATTTAACATATTGGCGCCTTGCCCAAAATCCCTGTCGTTGTTAGAGTTTGCCGCACTTTTTTACCCACGCGTTGCCTAGGGTCCCTTTCCCATGTTCAAGAAACTGCGTGGCATGTTTTCCAGCGATCTTTCCATTGACCTGGGCACTGCCAACACCCTTATTTACGTGCGCGAGCGCGGTATCGTCCTGAATGAGCCATCGGTTGTGGCCATTCGGACACACGGTAACCAGAAAAGTGTCGTCGCTGTCGGCACCGAGGCCAAGCGCATGCTCGGCCGTACGCCGGGCAACATTGCTGCCATTCGTCCGATGAAGGACGGCGTGATCGCCGACTTCAGCGTCTGCGAAAAGATGCTGCAGTACTTTATCAACAAGGTTCACGAAAACAGTTTCCTGCAGCCCAGCCCTCGTGTGCTGATCTGCGTTCCATGCAAGTCCACCCAGGTTGAGCGTCGTGCCATCCGTGAATCGGCCCTTGGCGCCGGTGCCCGTGAAGTGTTCCTGATCGAAGAGCCGATGGCTGCTGCGATCGGTGCCGGCCTGCCGGTTGAAGAAGCGCGCGGTTCGATGGTCGTGGACATCGGTGGTGGTACCACGGAAATCGCCCTGATCTCCCTGAACGGTGTGGTTTACGCCGAATCCGTTCGTGTCGGTGGCGACCGTTTCGACGAAGCGATCATCACCTACGTGCGCCGCAACTACGGCAGCCTGATCGGTGAATCCACCGCTGAGCGCATCAAGCAGGAAATCGGTACGGCCTACCCGGGCGGCGAAGTACGCGAAGTCGATGTTCGCGGTCGCAACCTGGCCGAAGGCGTTCCACGCGCATTCACCCTGAACTCCAACGAAGTGCTCGAGGCTCTGCAAGAGTCGCTGGCAACCATCGTTCAGGCGGTGAAAAGCGCGCTGGAGCAATCGCCGCCGGAACTGGCTTCCGACATCGCCGAGCGTGGCCTGGTGCTGACCGGTGGTGGCGCGCTGCTGCGTGACCTCGACAAGTTGCTGGCTCAGGAAACCGGTCTGCCGGTGATCGTTGCCGAAGATCCGCTGACTTGCGTTGCTCGCGGCGGTGGCCGTGCGCTGGAAATGATGGATAAGCACACCATGGATCTGCTTTCGAGCGAATAAGCTTCGAATGCAATACGTGGGTGAACGCACAGGCAGCACTTTGCAGTGCTGCCTGTTGGCGTTTATCTTCTGTCAGTCTTCATCCAGGCCGGTTTGATGCCGTATGAATAAACAGAACATTTGCCTGGGAGGAGCGGCTTATTAAACCGCTTTTCACCAAAGGCCCTTCGTTGGGCGTGCGCCTGTTGGTGCTGGCCGTGCTCGCGGTCGCGCTGATGGTGGTCGATGCACGTTTCGACCTGCTCAAGCCCGCGCGCAAGCAAGCGTCGCTGGTGCTCATGGATGCCTACTGGATCACGGACCTGCCCGGCCGCTTGTGGGAAGGGGTCGCCAGTCAGTTCGGCAGCCGCACCGAGCTCGTCGCCGAAAACGAAAAACTCAAGACCGAAAACCTGCTGTTGCAGGGGCGCATGCAAAAGCTCGCGGCCCTGACCGAGCAGAACGTTCGGTTGCGCGAGTTGCTCAATTCCTCTGCATTGGTCAATGAAAAGGTCGAAGTGGCCGAGCTGATCGGCATGGACCCCAACCCCTTCACCCATCGCATCATCATCAACAAAGGTGAGCGCGACGGCGTGGTGCTCGGCCAACCGGTGCTCGATGCACGCGGGCTGATGGGCCAGGTGGTTGAGTTGATGCCGTACACCTCGCGTGTCCTGCTGCTGACCGACACCACTCACAGCATTCCGGTGCAGGTGAACCGTAACGGTCTGCGCGCGATTGCCAGCGGCACCGGCAACCCTGAGCGCCTGGAATTGCGTCATGTCGCCGACACGGCAGACATCAAAGAGGGCGACCTGCTGGTCAGCTCCGGCCTCGGCCAGCGATTCCCGGCCGGTTATCCGGTGGCCACGGTCAAGGAAGTCATCCACGATTCCGGCCAACCGTTTGCCATTGTCCGCGCCGTACCGACTGCCGCCTTGAACCGCAGCCGCTACCTGCTGCTGGTGTTCAGCGACAGCCGCACTGCCGAGGAACGCGCCAATGACGCCGCCCAGGCGCAGGAACAGCTCGATGCCCACGGCGGTGGCCCGATGTTGCCGGCCAGCGTGCCGAAACCGTTGATCATGCCTGCCACGCCGTCGACCGCTACCGCAGCGCCGGCCACTGAAGCCGCAGCGCCTGCCGCCACGCCAGCCAAGCCCGCCGCGAGCAAACCGCCCGCTGCCGCTCCGGCCGCTGCCAAACCGCCGGCCGCGAGCAAACCACCGGCGAAACCGCCAGCGACTACCGGGGGACGAGAATAATGGTCGGCGCGAAAAAATCCGGAAACGGCTGGATGATCTGGCTGACATTCTTCGTCGGTATCCTGCTCAGCGTATCGCCGTTGCCGATCTTCATGGAAATCCTTCGCCCGCTGTGGCTGGCCTTGCTCGTGACCTTCTGGGCGCTGTATATGCCGCACACGGTCGGCATGGTCACCGCCTTCTGTCTGGGACTGGCCGAAGATGTCCTGCAGGGCGACCTGCTCGGGCAGAACGCGCTGATCCTGACCCTGATTACTTTCCTCGTGTTGTCGTTGCAGCAGCGTCTGCGCATGTTCCCGATGTGGCAGCAGTGCCTGGTGATCCTGGTGATCTTCGGCCTCGCACAATTGGCGCAACTGTGGCTCAGCGCTCTGACCGGCAACCGTCAGCCAACCCTGGCGCTGGTCTTGCCGGCGCTGGTCAGTGCCTTGCTCTGGCCGTGGGTCAGCTTCGCCCTTCGCGGGATGTGCCGACGCTACAGAATCTATTGAGCCGGTGAAGCAGGGCACTGAACAGGGAGATGTTTTGATGAAACTGCTTTACCTCGCCTCCGGCTCACCGCGCCGCCGGGAATTGCTCACGCAGATCGGCGTGCAGTTCTCCTCCATCAGCGCGGACATCGACGAAACCCCGCTGCCTGAAGAATCCCCTTCGGCCTATGTCGACCGCCTCGCGCGTGGCAAGGCTGAGGCCGGGCGCCGCTCGGTCGTCTCTGACCAGCCGTTCTGCGTGCTTGGCGCCGACACCGCTGTGGTACTCGACGGCAAAATACTTGGCAAACCGGTGGACGAAGCCGATGCATGCGCCATGCTGATGATGTTGTCCGGCAACGAACACGAAGTGCTGACCGCCATCGCCGTGCTTGAAGGTGAGCGCTGCGAGTCGCGGGTGGTGCGCAGTCGCGTGCGTTTTCGCAGCATCAGCCGCGAAGAGGCCGGCGCCTACTGGGCCAGTGGCGAACCGCGCGACAAGGCCGGCGGCTATGGCATTCAGGGCCTGGGTGCGGTGTTCGTCGCCGGGCTCGACGGCAGCTATTCGGCGGTGGTCGGCCTGCCGTTGTGCGAAACCTGCGAGGTGTTGGGCCATTTCGGCATACCCTGTTGGCAAAACCTGAACACGCCCTGAGCGTCGTACGAATCCAGATGCGGCCACTATCGTGAACATGCCTGAACGAGATCCTGCCATGAGTGAAGAGATTCTGATCAACATCACGCCGATGGAATCGCGCGTGGCGGTGGTCGAAAACGGTGTGCTGCAAGAAGTCCACGTCGAGCGCACGCAGAAACGCGGGATCGTCGGCAACATCTATAAAGGCAAGATCGTTCGTGTACTGCCGGGCATGCAAGCGGCATTTGTCGACATCGGCCTCGATCGTGCAGCTTTCATTCACGCCGCCGAAATCTCCTTGCGCGAAGGCCCGGCGGTGGAAAGCATCAGTTCGCTGGTGCACGAAGGTCAAAGTCTGGTGGTGCAAGTCACCAAAGACCCGATCGGCTCCAAAGGCGCACGCCTGACCACGCAACTGTCGATTCCTTCGCGTTATCTGGTGTACATGCCGCGCACCGCCCACGTCGGCATTTCCCTGAAGATCGAAGACGAAGCCGAGCGCGAGCGTCTCAAGCAGGTGGTCAGCGATTGCGTAGCCAAAGAAGGCATCAAGGAGGCCGGCGGTTTCATTCTGCGCACAGCCGCTGAAGGCGCGGGCGCTGATGAAATCTTGATGGACATTCGCTACCTGCGGCGCCTATGGGACCAGATCAACGAGCAGATCAAGACCATCGCCGCGCCCAGCGTCATCTACGAAGACCTCGGCCTGGCCCTGCGCACCCTGCGCGATCTGGTCAATCCGAAGATCGAGAAGATCCGCATCGACTCGCGGGAAACCTTCCAGAAAACCACGCAATTCGTCGCCGAACTGATGCCGGAAATCGCCGATCGTCTGGAACACTATCCGGGCGAGCGGCCGATCTTCGATCTGTACGGAGTCGAAGATGAAATCCAGCGCGCGCTGGAGCGCAAGGTACCGCTGAAATCCGGCGGCTATCTGGTGATCGATCCGGCGGAAGCCATGACCACCATCGACGTCAACACCGGGGCGTTCGTCGGTCATCGCAACCTCGAAGAAACCATTTTCAAGACCAATCTCGAAGCGGCCACGGCGATTGCCCGGCAGATGCGCCTGCGCAACCTCGGCGGGATCATCATCATCGACTTCATCGACATGGAAGATGAAGAGCACCAGCGTCAGGTCCTGCGCACTCTGGAGAAACAGCTGGAGCGCGATCACGCCAAGACCAACATCATCGGCATTACCGAGCTGGGCCTGGTGCAGATGACCCGCAAGCGCACCCGCGAAAGCCTCGAACAGGTGTTGTGTGAACCGTGCAGCAGTTGTCAGGGACGCGGCAAACTGAAGACCGCCGAAACCATCTGTTACGAGATCTTCCGCGAGATTCTACGCGAGGCGCGGGCCTATCAGGCCGAGGGTTATCGGGTACTGGCCAACCAGAAAGTGGTCGATCGTCTGCTCGATGAAGAGTCCGGTAACGTCGCCGAGCTTGAAGGCTTTATCGGCCGCACCATACGCTTCCAGGTGGAAACCATGTATTCCCAGGAACAATATGACGTGGTGCTGCTCTGAAGCCCTGCATCACTACTCATTCAACGCGGCTGGCCTCAGCTTTTCGCAGTATTTTTGCCATGGGAGCCAACTGACATGGAGCGTCTGACACGCATTCTGGCCGCACTCACCCGCTGGGGGCTGGGCCTGTGCGCGTTGGTTCTGGTGTTGATGGCGTTATACGTCAGCCTCGGCCGCGAGCTGACGCCACTGGTGGCCGAATACCGCGCCGACATCGAAGACAAGGCCAGCGCCGCCCTCGGCATGCCTTTGCAAATCGGTGAGCTGGAAGGCAACTGGAGCGGTTTCGCGCCGATCCTGCTGGCCCACGACGTGATGGTCGGCGACGGTGCCAACGCTCTGCGCCTCGACCGCGTGCGGGTGGTGCCGGATATGTGGGGCAGCGTGCTCGCCCGCGAAGTGCGCCTCGCGCATATCGAACTCAACGGTTTGAAGGTCAGCCTCAAGGAAGCCGAAGACGGCACTTGGGCGCTGGAAGGCCTGCCGGTGCAGAAGGATCAACCGTTCGATCCGGCACAATTGTTCCAGCGCTCGCAGATGATCAAGCAACTGTCGGTGCTCGACAGCCAAGTGACCCTGCAACCGCTCGACCACGCGCCCATGACGCTCACCTATGTCGGTCTGAATCTGCGCACCGGCGCCAGCCGCCAGCGTCTCGACGCGCGTCTGACCTTGCCCGATGGCCAGCCTGTGGCGCTGAGCCTGCGCAGCCAGTTGCGTCCTGATCAGTGGCAGAACAGCTCTATCGAGGGCTATGCCAGCCTGCCGCAGAGCGACTGGTCGAAGTGGCTGCCCGAGCGCCTGACTCAGCAATGGAATTTTTCCGAGATCAAGGCCGGCGGTGAACTCTGGGTCGATTGGGCCGAAGGCGCGTTGCAAAGCGCCGCGTTGCGCCTGAATGCGCCGCAAGTGACCGGTGCCTACGCCGAGCGCAAGCCAATCCAGATCAACAATCTGGCGCTCAACGCCTATTACCGCAACACCGCCGAGGGCGCGAAGGTCACTCTTGATTCACTGGCGATGAGCTTCGGCGACACCCGTTGGGAATCCCATGTGCAGGTGCAGCAGACTCGCGCCAGCGCCAACGCTGAAGAGCTCTGGCATTTGCAGGCCGATCGCCTCGATCTGACCCCGATCACGCCGCTGCTCAATGCGCTGGGGCCGTTGCCGCAAAGCTTCGCCACAGTGGTCGAGCGTTTGAAGGTAACCGGCGGCCTGCGCAACGTCCTGCTGGATTTCCGTCCGACCGCCGCCGATGGCAATAAATTCGGCTTTGCCGCCAACCTCGATAATGTCGGTTTTGATGCCTACCACGGCGCTCCGGCGGCGCGGAATGTCAGTGGCAGCCTCAGCGGCAATCTGGACGGCGGTGAGTTGCGCCTCGACAGCAAGGACTTCGTCCTGCACCTCGATCCGATTTTCGCCAAACCATGGCAATACCTGCAGGCCAATGCGCGGCTGACCTGGAAGCTCGACAAGGATGGCTTCACCCTGATTGCGCCGTACCTGAAGGTGCTGGGCGAGGAGGGCAAGATTGCCGGCGACTTCCTTATCCGCCTGCACTTCGACCATAGCCAGGAAGACTACATGGACCTGCGCGTCGGCCTGGTCGATGGCGACGGTCGCTACACCGCGAAATACCTGCCGGCGGTGTTGAGCCCGGCGCTTGATGAGTGGCTGCGCACGGCGATCCTCAAAGGCGCGGTGGATCAGGGTTTCTTCCAGTATCAGGGCTCGCTGAGCAAGAATGCCGGCGAGGCTGATCGCAGCATCAGCCTGTTCTTCAAAGTGCATGACGCCGAACTGGCCTTTCAGCCGGGCTGGCCGCACGTGAGCAAGGTCAGCGGTGACGTGTTCATCGAGGACAGCGGCGTGCGCATCTGGGCCAGCAAGGGCCAGTTGCTCGATACGCAAGTCAGCGATGTCTTCGTCAATATTCCTCACGTACCGGCCGGACAGAACAGCCATCTGTTGCTCGATGGCGCGTTTGCCGGTGGCCTGGGCGATGGTTTGAAGATTCTTAAGGACGCGCCGATCGGCACCGGCGAAACCTTTGCCGGTTGGGAGGGCGCCGGTGATCTGAATGGCAAGCTCAAACTGGACATTCCGCTGGCCAAGGGCGAACAGCCGAAAATCCTCGTCGATTTCAAAACCGCCAACGCGCGGCTGAAACTGGCCGAACCGAAACTGGAACTGAGCCAGCTCAAGGGCGATTTCCGCTTTGACAGCAATAAAGGCCTCAGCGGCCAGAACATCTCTGCGCGGGCCTTCGACAAACCGGTCACTGCGCAGATCTTCGCGGATGGCAGCCCCAACCAGATCAAGACCCGGGTTGCGGCGTCGGGGCAGGTCGAAGTGAAAAAGCTCACCGACTGGCTGGGCGTGACCCAGCCGTTGCCGGTGTCCGGGACGATTCCTTATCAGTTGCAGCTGAATCTTTCCGGGGCCGACAGCCAGTTGCTGGTCAGCTCCAGCCTCAAAGGCGTGGCAGTGGATTTGCCGGCGCCGTTCGGCATGGCCGCCGATGTCGGGCGCGACACAGTGTTTCGCATGACCCTGCAAGGCCAGGAGCGGCGTTACTGGTTCAATTACGATCAACTGGCCAATTTCACTTTTGCCGCGCCGCCGAGCAATTTCGCCGATGGCCGTGGCGAACTGTTTCTCGGCGCTGGCGAAGCGGTGTTGCCGGGCGCCAAGGGCCTGCGCATTCGTGGGGTGCTGTCGGAGCTGGACGTCGCGCCGTGGCAGGATCTGGCCAACAAATACGCCGGCGGGGATCCCGGCGGCAGCGCCAAGCAACTGCTCAGCAGCGCTGACATCAAAGTCGGCAAATTGACCGCGCTCGGCACCACGCTGGATCAGGCCTCGGTGCAGATCAATCGCAAGCCCGGCGCATGGAATCTCGCTCTCGATAGTCAGCAGGCCAAGGGCACGGCCAGCCTGCCGGACGCCAACGGCGTGCCGATTGCGGTGAATCTGCAATACGTGAAACTGCCGGCGCCGGACCCGGCGGTGCAGGCTGACGAGAACGCGCCGGATCCATTGGCGTCAGTCGATCCGACGAAAATCCCGGCGCTGGATATCACCCTCAATCAATTGTTCCTCGGCCCCGATCTGGTGGGTGGCTGGTCGCTGAAAGTGCGGCCGACCGCCAAGGGCATCGCACTGAACAACCTCGATATGGGCCTCAAGGGAATCCTCCTGCAAGGCAACGGCGGCTGGGAAGGCGCGCCGGGGGCGACCAGCAGTTGGTACAAGGGCCGCATTGGCGGCAAGAATCTGGCCGACGTGCTCAAAGGCTGGGGCTTCGCGCCGAGCGTGACCAGCGAAGAATTCCATATGGACGTCGATGGACGTTGGCCGGGCTCGCCGGCGTGGCTGGCGACCAAGCGCTTCTCCGGCACCCTCGACGCCTCGCTGAACAAGGGCCAGTTCGTTGAAGTGGAAGGTGGTGCTCAGGCGCTGCGGGTGTTCGGTCTGCTCAACTTCAACTCGATCGGCCGGCGTCTGCGTCTGGACTTCTCCGACCTGTTCGGCAAAGGCTTGAGCTACGACCGGGTCAAAGGTTTGCTGGTGGCGAACAACGGTGTCTACGTCACCCGTGAGCCGATTCGCCTGACCGGGCCTTCGAGCAATCTTGAGCTGGACGGCACGCTGGATCTGGTCGGTGACAAGGTCGATGCGAAATTGCTGGTGACACTGCCGGTGACCAACAACCTGCCGATCGCCGCGCTGCTTGTTGGCGCACCGGCGGTCGGCGGCGCGCTGTTCCTCATCGACAAGCTGATCGGCGACCGCGTCGCGCGCTTCGCCAGCGTCAAGTACACCGTCAAAGGCCCATGGAAAGAGCCGAAAATCACCTTTGACAAGCCTTTTTGAACGGCCCGGCCTTGAAGCGATGGAGTAGCATGGCCGAATACCTCTTTGGGAGTTCGCCATGTCTTTAGCGGTGATTCAAATGGTCAGCCAGAGCGACGTGCCGGCCAATCTGGCCCAGGCGCGACGCCTGCTCGAACAGGCCGCCGCCGGCGGGGCGAAACTCGCGGTGCTGCCGGAAAACTTCGCCGCCATGGGCCGTCGCGACGTCGCCGATATCGGCCGCGCCGAGGCCTTGGGCGAAGGGCCGATCCTGCCCTGGTTGAAACAGACCGCCCGCGACCTCACCTTATGGATAGTCGCCGGTACATTGCCGTTGCCACCGTTGGGTCAACCCACGGCCAAAGCCAATGCCTGCTCGTTGCTGATCAACGATAACGGTGAGATCGTCGCGCGCTATGACAAGCTGCATCTGTTCGATGTCGATGTCGCCGACAATCGCGGCCGATACCGTGAATCCGATGACTATGCGTATGGCGGTAATGTAGTGGTGGCGGATACGCCGGTGGGGCGAGTCGGTCTGAGCGTGTGTTACGACTTGCGTTTCCCGGAGCTGTACAGCGAATTACGTGCCGCCGGTGCCGAGTTGATTACCGCACCGTCGGCCTTTACGGCCGTAACCGGCGCCGCGCATTGGGATGTACTGATCCGCGCGCGGGCCATCGAAACACAGTGTTATATCCTCGCGGCCGCACAGGGCGGCAGTCATCCGGGGCCACGCGAGACCTTCGGGCATGCGGCGATTGTCGACCCGTGGGGGCGTGTGCTGGCCCAGCAGGATCAAGGCGAGGCGGTGTTGCTGGCCGCCCGCGACAGCGATGAACAAGCGTCCATCCGGGCGCGCATGCCGGTGACGCGTCATCGGCGGTTTTTCTCGCAGGGCGCCCAGCGGCCTGCTTCAGAACACGAATTTAAGGCGTAAACCTATGAGCGAGTTGTTGTCCTCAGTCAGTGATCACCTGTTGGCACCCGGCGGTGTCACGATCGAGAGCCTGCAAGGCGTGCTCGGCGATCTGGCCGGGCCGGGCATCGATGCCGCCGACCTGTATTTCCAGGGCCAGATTTCCGAGTCGTGGGCGCTGGAAGACGGCATCGTCAAGGAAGGCAGCTTCAACCTCGATCAGGGTGTCGGCGTGCGCGCGCAGTCCGGTGAGAAAACCGGTTTTGCCTACAGCAACGCGATCACCCTCGAAGCCCTCGGTGCAGCGGCCCGCGCCGCGCGTTCGATCTCACGTGCCGGGCAGAACGGCACCGTGCAGGCATTCACCAGTCAGGACGTCGCGCAACTGTACGCGCCCGATAACCCGCTGGAAGTGCTCAGCCGCGCGGAAAAAGTCGAGTTGCTCAAACGCATCGACGTCGCCACCCGCGCACTCGACCCACGGATTCAGCAGGTCAGCGTGAGCATGGCCGGGGTCTGGGAGCGAATCCTGGTGGCCTCCACCGACGGTGGCCTGGCCGCCGACGTGCGCCCACTGGTGCGTTTCAACGTAAGCGTCATCGTCGAACAGAATGGCCGTCGCGAACGCGGCGGGCACGGCGGCGGTGGGCGTACCGATTACCGCTACTTCCTCGCCGAAGACCGCGCCATGGGTTATGCCCGCGAAGCGCTGCGCCAGGCGCTGGTGAATCTGGAAGCGATTCCGGCGCCGGCCGGTACCTTGCCGGTTGTGCTCGGTTCCGGCTGGTCCGGCGTGCTGCTGCACGAAGCGGTCGGTCACGGTCTGGAAGGCGACTTCAACCGCAAGGGCAGCTCGGCCTACAGCGGGCGCATGGGTGAAATGGTTGCCTCCAAACTTTGCACCATCGTCGATGACGGCACCTTGAGCGGCCGTCGCGGTTCGCTCAGCGTCGATGACGAAGGCACGCCCACCGAGTGCACTACGCTGATCGAAAACGGCGTACTCAAGGGCTACATGCAAGACAAGCTCAACGCGCGGCTGATGGGCGTGGCGCGCACCGGTAACGGTCGCCGCGAATCCTACGCGCACCTGCCGATGCCCCGCATGACCAACACCTACATGCTCGGTGGCGAAAGTGATCCGGCAGAAATCATCGCTTCGGTGAAGAAGGGCATCTACTGCGCCAACCTCGGCGGCGGTCAGGTCGATATCACCAGCGGCAAGTTCGTATTCTCCACCAGCGAGGCTTATCTGATCGAGGACGGCAAGATCACCGCACCGGTCAAAGGCGCGACGTTGATCGGCAACGGTCCCGAGGCGATGAGCCGGGTGTCGATGGTCGGTAACGATCTGGCGCTGGACAGCGGTGTGGGTACGTGCGGCAAGGATGGGCAGTCGGTGCCGGTGGGTGTCGGCCAGCCAACGCTGAAAATCGATGCGATTACCGTGGGTGGCACGGGCGCATAAGAGCGGCGGGGCTTTCGGGTGGCGCGCAGGACGGCCACCCGGTGGCGATTTTCAACGCAGGCCGCGTTGAGTCTCGTCCAGCTCCCGAATGTATTTGAAGATCTTGCGGCTCGAAGCAGGTGGTTTGTTTTGCGCAACCTCATGCTGGGCCTGACGGATCAGGGAACGCAATTGCTGGCGATCGGCGTCCGGGTATTCGATGACGAATTTCTCCAGCACGGCGTCATCGCCCGCGATCAGGCGGTCACGCCAGCGTTCCAGATTATGGAAACGCTCGTTGTACTGGCGAGTGGAGGCATCGAGTTGATCGAGCAGAGTCAGAATCGCGTCAGTGTCCTGGTCGCGCATCAGTTTGCCGATGAACTGCAAATGCCGTTTACGCGCGATGTTCGCGGTGTGCTTGGGCGCATCGGCCAATGCCCGGCGCAAAGCGTCGGTCAACGGCAATTTGGCGACCAGATCAGGCTTGAGTGTGGTCAGGCGCTCGCCGAGGTCAACCAGCGCATGCAACTCGCGTTTGACCTGAGATTTGCTTTTTTCTCCCGTATCGAGGGAGTCGTCGTAAGAATCAACCATGGTGGCAGTCCGCAAAGAAACGCCGCCATGATAACCAGTCGGGGGCCGCTTGTCCGGCCCGGTCGCTCGATGACCCCAGCCGAAAGCAGAATTTGAGTGGAGATGAGCATGAGTGCAGTTCAAAGCGTCGGCCCGCAGGCATTGCCGGCACTGCAAGAACAGGTCGAGCAGATCATCGCCGAAGCCAAGCGCCAGGGCGCCAGCGCCTGTGAAGTCGCGGTGTCGCTGGAGCAGGGGCTGTCGACTTCGGTGCGTCAGCGCGAGGTCGAAACCGTTGAATTCAATCGTGATCAGGGTTTTGGCATTACCTTGTATGTCGGCCAGCGCAAAGGCTCGGCCAGCACCTCGGCCACCGGGCCGGAGGCGATTCGTGAAACCGTCGCAGCAGCACTGGCCATCGCCAAGCACACTTCCGAAGATGAAGCCTCGGGCCTCGCCGACGCCGCACTGATGGCCAGGGATGTGCAGGATTTCGACCTGTTCCACGAATGGGACATTACCCCGGAGCAGGCCATCGAGAAGGCTTTGCTCTGCGAGGCGGCGGCGTTCGATGCCGATGCGCGGATCAAGAACGCCGACGGCACCACCCTCAGCACCCATCAGGGCTGCCGGGTTTACGGCAACAGCCACGGTTTCATCGGCGGCTACGCATCGACCCGGCACAGCCTGAGTTGCGTGATGATCGCCGAAGCTGACGGGCAAATGCAGCGCGATTACTGGTATGACGTCAATCGCCAGGGCAGTCTGCTCGCCGATCCGGTGAGCATCGGCCAGCGTGCCGCGCAACGGGCGGCCAGCCGTCTGGGCGCGCGGCCGGTGCCAACCTGCGAGGTGCCGGTGCTGTTTTCCGCCGAACTGGCGGGTGGTCTGTTCGGCAGTTTCCTCTCGGCCGTGTCGGGCGGCAGCCTGTATCGCAAATCGTCGTTTCTGGAAGGCACACTCGGGCAAAAGCTGTTCCCGGAATGGCTGACCATTGATGAGCGCCCGCATCTGATGCGCGCCATGGGCAGTGCTTCCTACGACGGTGATGGCCTGGCGACTTACGCGAAACCGTTCGTCGAGAAGGGCGAGTTGGTCTCGTACATCCTCGGCACCTATTCCGGGCGCAAACTGGGCATGCCGAGCACCGCCAACGCCGGCGGCGTGCACAACCTGTTCGTCACCCATGGCGACGAGGATCAGGCAGCGCTGTTGAAGCGCATGGGCCGAGGACTGCTGGTCACCGAATTGATGGGCCACGGCCTGAACATGGTCACCGGCGACTATTCGCGCGGTGCGGCGGGCTTCTGGGTGGAAAACGGCGAGATCCAGTTCGCCGTGCAGGAAGTGACCATCGCCGGCAACATGCGCGACATGTTCAAGCAGATTGTCGCGGTGGGTAATGATCTGGAGCTGCGCAGCAACATCCGCACCGGGTCTGTATTGATCGAGCGGATGACTGTCGCCGGCAGCTAAGCCGCGAATCCGCCAACAAAAAAGGCGCGCCATCCGATCTGGATGGCGCGCCTTTTTTGTTGGTTTCACTGCGATTCCCCTGTGGGAGCGAGCCTGCTCGCGAAAGCGATGGATCAGTTGTAAATGTGCTGACTGACACAGCGCATTTCGCGAGCAGGCTCGCTCCCACAAGTGAACAGCGCAAACTCGAATGCTTGTGTTGGTTCTCATTATCATCTAATAATAAATCTCATCTCCGAACGAGTCCCGGATCATGAGTTCTGCCTTGCACGAGCAGCCCTACCTCGAAAGCTGGCGCTGGATGAGCCGCCAGATCCGTTGCGCGCTGGATCCTGACGAACCGCGCCTGATCGAACACTACCTCGCCGAAGGACGCTATCTGTCCTGTTGCACAGCCACTTCGCCCTGGACTGTCGCCGAAACGTCTTTCCGTCTGCTGCTCGATACCGCCACGGACATCGCGTTGCCGTGGCACTGGCGCAGCGTCTGTCTCGATCAAGCCTGGCGCCCCTTGCGTGAAATGGAGCGCCTGTCGCTATGCCAATGCCGCTTGCGGCGCTGGCAACGCTACACCTGGCAGCTCGCCACTTGCGAGTTGCAACCGTCGATTCCTCTCATTGATTTGCTGCAAGGACATTCGCATGACCAAGACACGTATTGAGCGCGACAGCATGGGCGAACTGCAGGTGCCGGTCGATGCGCTCTATGGCGCGCAGACCCAGCGCGCCGTGGACAACTTCCCGATCAGCGGCAAGCCGATGCCGACGCAGTTCATCCGCGCGCTGATCCTCGCCAAAGCCGCCGCTGCCCGGGCCAACGTTGAGCTGAACCAGATCAGCGCGGCCCAGGGCAAAGCCATCAGTGATGCCGCGCAAGGTCTGCTCGAAGGCGATTTCATGCAGCATTTCCCGGTGGATATCTTCCAGACCGGGTCCGGCACCAGCTCGAACATGAACGCCAACGAAGTGATCGCGACGCTGGCCAGTCGCATGCTCGGCGAGCCGGTCAACGCCAACGATCATGTCAACTGCGGGCAAAGCAGCAACGACATCATCCCGACCACCATCCACGTCAGCGCCGCGCTGGCGCTGCATGAACAATTGCTGCCGGCGCTGTTGCATCTGGTCCAGGTGATCGAGCGCAAGGCCGAGCAAGTGCATCACCATGTGAAGACCGGGCGCACCCACCTGATGGACGCGATGCCGGTGCGCATGAGCCAGGTGCTCAACGGTTGGGCGCAGCAGCTCAAGGCCAATATCGGCCATCTGCAGGATTTGCTGCCAAGCCTGCAAGCGCTGGCGCAGGGCGGCACTGCGGTCGGTACCGGGATCAATGCGCATCCGGAGTTCGCCGCGCGATTCAGTCGGCATCTGAGCCAACTGACCGACGTGCAGTTCACCCCGGGCAAGGATCTGTTCGCGCTGATTGGCTCGCAGGACACGGCGGTCTCTGTCTCCGGCCAGCTCAAAGCTACTGCGGTGTCGCTGATGAAAATCGCCAACGACCTGCGCTGGATGAACTCAGGTCCCCTGGCCGGCCTCGGCGAAATTGAACTGCAAGCGCTGCAACCGGGTTCATCGATCATGCCCGGCAAGGTCAACCCGGTGATCCCGGAAGCCACTGCGATGGTCGCTGCGCAAGTGATCGGCAACGACTCGGTGATCACCGTGGCCGGCCAATCCGGCAATTTCGAACTGAACGTGATGTTGCCGATCATCGCGCACAACCTGCTGAGCAGCATCGAACTGCTGGCCAATTCCAGTCGCCTGCTCGGTGACAAGGCAATCGCTACTTTCAAGGTCAACGAATCGCGCTTGCAAGAAGCGTTGTCGCGCAATCCGATTCTGGTCACCGCACTCAACCCCATCATCGGTTACCAGAAAGCCGCCGAAATCGCCAAGCAGGCCTACAAGGAAGGCCGCGCGGTGATCGACGTCGCTCTGGAACACACCGACCTGTCGCGCAGCCAGCTGGAAGAGTTGCTCAACCCCGAGAAGCTCACCGCCGGCGGCGTGTAAACCCCGCAACCGCTTTGGAGGCTCACCATGGAGCACTGGAAACGCACGATCGAACGGGCCAATCGCTGCTTCATGCTGGGCGAACTGATCGACGCCCGCGAGGCTTACCTGCAAGCCCTGGCCCTGGCGCAAGTGTTGTTCGAACGCTGGGCGGATGCCGACGAAGCGGTGGCGGCCTGCGTCGTCTCTCATCACAACCTCGCCGACCTGCATTTGCGCCTGAACCAACCGGAGGAGAGCGCCGAATATCTTTGCGCCATCCATCAACGTTTGTTGCAGACCATGCAGGACGAACGCCTGCGCCCGGCCCTGCGTGAGGCGGCGTTGCGCCAGAGCAGCAAGACCTACGTCGAACTGTTGAATTTCATCAGCGAGCACGGCGAGTACCCGCGCACCCAGCGCCTGCTGCATCCGGACACCGGCAATGCCCGCCGCGCCTCAAATCCCCATCAGTATGGAGTCCACTGAAATGGCTTTTACCTTGCCTGCCTTGCCTTATGCCTACGATGCCCTTGAGCCGCACATCGATGCGCAGACCATGGAAATCCATTACACCAAGCATCACCAGACCTACATCAACAACCTCAACGCCGCCGTGGAAGGCACCGAATTCGCCGAGTGGCCGGTGGAAAAACTTGTCGCCAGCGTCCAGCAACTGCCGGAAAAGCTTCGCGCGGCGGTGATCAATCAGGGCGGCGGTCACGCCAATCACTCGCTGTTCTGGGAAGTGATGGTGCCCAACGGCGGCGGCAAGCCCGACGGCGCGCTGGCCACGGCTATTGATGAGCAACTGGGCGGACTCGACAGCTTCAAGGAAGCGTTCACCAAAGCCGCGCTGACCCGTTTCGGCAGCGGCTGGGCCTGGCTCAGCGTGACACCGGAGAAAAAACTGGTCGTGGAAAGCAGCGGCAATCAGGACAGCCCGCTGATGACCGGCAATACCCCCATCCTCGGTCTCGACGTCTGGGAACACGCCTACTACCTGCGTTACCAGAACCGTCGCCCGGAATACATCAACGCGTTCTACAACGTGATCAACTGGCCGGAAGTTGCTGCGCGCTATCAGGCCGCACTGGTCTGAGCCTTCCATAAAAACAATCAGGGCTGACTATGGGCACGGAAACACTGGCGATTGGCAGCGGGCGCATGTTTCGTTACGCGGTGGGCTCGCTGTTGCTGCTGGCGGGGATGACTTTGCTGGTCGCCCACGGTTTGCAGTGGCTGAATCTGGAACCGCGGCTGTTGCGCGCCTTGCAGGGCGGTGCCATCTGCGCCTTGGGCACGGCGCTTGGCGCGGTGCCGGTGCTGGTGATCCGGCGCATGCCGCAGGCACTCAGCGACACCTTGCTGGGATTTGGTGCCGGGGTGATGCTGGCGGCGACGGCGTTTTCGCTGATCGTGCCGGGCATTGCTGCGGCGGAGAGTCTTGGTCTTACGCCGTGGGCCGCCAGTGGCCTGATCTGCTTCGGCATCCTGCTCGGCGCGTTCGGTCTGTATCTGGTGGATCGGCGCGTTTCCGGTGCCTCGCCGCAGATGCTCGTCGGCACGCTGGAGCATCCGGTGATTCCACCACGAATCTGGCTGTTCGTGTTCGCCATCATCGCGCACAACATTCCAGAAGGCATGGCGGTCGGCGTGTCTGCCGGCGGCGGGATGGCGGACGCCGACAGTCTGGCGATGGGCATTGCGTTGCAGGATGTGCCGGAAGGGCTGGTGATTGCGTTGGTGCTGGCCGGGGCGGGGATGTCACGGTTCAGGGCGTTTCTCATCGGCGCGGCGTCTGGGCTGGTCGAACCGGTATTTGCACTGTTATGCGCGTGGCTGGTGAGTCTGGCTCAAGTGCTGTTGCCGCTGGGACTGGCGTTGGCGGCCGGGGCGATGTTGCTGGTGGTGACCCACGAAGTGATTCCGGAGTCGCGCCGTCATGGGCATGACAAGCTGGCCAGTCTGGGCCTGTTGGTCGGGTTTTGTTTGATGATGGTGATGGATACGGCGTTGGGGTGAATGGAGGCGAGGAACAGTGTCCCCGCCTCGCGGATTATTCACCTTCGTCGAAATACCTTTCGATCAGATCGACCAATGCGTCCATGGCTTCCTGAGCCTGTTCGCCTTCGGTGCTCAAATGGATTTTGGTGCCTTTACCCGCCGCGAGCATCATCATTGCCATGATGCTCTTGCCGTCGACAGTCGTTTCAGGGGTGCGTCCCACCCGGATCGTGCAGTCTGGATACTGACCGGCCACGCCGACGAATTTGGCCGATGCCCGGGCATGCAGACCCAGTTTATTGATGATTTCGATTTCACGAGCAGGCATCGCGGTGTGGATCCTTTAGGTGAGGTCGCGGTGGCGAACCTGGACGTTCTTCAGGGTTTTCTGCAGGGCCTGACCCAGACGTTCGGTCAGGTAGACGGAGCGGTGGTGCCCGCCGGTGCAGCCAATGGCAATGGTCACGTAGGCGCGGTTGCTGGCGGCGAAGCGTGGTAGCCACTTGTTCAGGTAGGCGTAGATGTCCTGATACATTTCTTCGACATCCGGCTGCTGCGCCAGATACTCGGCCACAGGGGCATCGAGGCCGGACTGAGCGCGCAGCTCGGGTTTCCAGTACGGATTGGGCAGGCAGCGCACATCGAACACGAGGTCGGCGTCGACCGGCATGCCGCGCTTGAAGCCAAATGATTCAACCAGAAACGCCGTGCCGGGCTCAGGCTGATTCAACAGGCGCAACTTCAGGGTATCGCGCAGTTGATACAGATTGAGGTTGGTGGTGTTGATTTTCAGGTCAGCCAGATCGGCGATCGGGCCGAGCAGGGCGGTTTCATCGTGAATCGCCTCGGCCAGTGAGCGATTGGCGTTGCTCAGCGGGTGACGACGACGGGTCTCGGAAAAACGCTTGAGCAGGGTTTCTTCGTCGGCGTCCAGGTACAGCACATCGCACTTGATGTGTTTGGCACGGACGTCTTCGAGCAATTCGGGGAAACGTGACAGATGGCTGGGCAGGTTGCGCGCATCGATCGACACGGCGACCAGCGGCTGCGCCAGTTCCGTGTGAATCAGCGCACGCTCGGCCAGTTCCGGCAGCAAACCGGCCGGCAGATTGTCGATGCAGTAGTAGCCGTTGTCCTCAAGGACATTCAGGGCGGTACTTTTACCCGAGCCCGAACGGCCACTGACAATGATCAAGCGCATGATTAGTGCCCGTTCTGCTCGTCCAGTACAACCTGGTACAAGGCTTCGTTGCTCGCGGCGCTGCGTAACTTGTCACGCACTTCCTTGCGGTCGAGCATGCTGGCGATCTGGCGCAACAACTCCAGATGCGCGTCGGTCGCGGCTTCCGGGACCAGCAGCACGAACAGCAGGTCCACCGGAGCGCCGTCGATGGCATCGAAATCAATCGGAGCTTCGAGGTGCAGCAGGGCGCTGACCGGCGCCGTGCAGCTCTTGAGGCGGCAGTGGGGAATGGCGATGCCGTTACCAAAACCGGTGGAGCCGAGTTTTTCACGGGCGATCAACGCCTCGAAGACGTCCTGCATCGCCAGATCCGGCACTTCGCGGTGGATCAGGTTGGCAATCTGTTCGAGGGCTTTTTTCTTGCTGCCGCCCGGCGCGTTCACTTGGGAACGGCCGGGGGTCAGGATGGTTTCAAGTCGGATCATGGGATAGGGGTGTTAACGACCGGTCGCGCCCTGGAGGAGGCTCTGGGTCTTTTCCTTATGCTTTTTGAGTTGGCGATCCAGCTTGTCGGTAAGTGAGTCGATCGCAGCGTACATGTCGGTATCTTCTGCGTTGGCAACTACTTCTCCGCCGGGTATATGCAGTGTGGCTTCAATCTTCTGCTGCAGTTTTTCGACGCACATCGTGACTTGCACGTTAGTGATTTTGTCGAAATGCCTCTCCAATCGGTCGAGTTTTTCCTCGATGTAGGAACGCAGAGGTTCGGTCACTTCCAGTTGGTGTCCACTGATGTTGACTTGCATACAGCTTCTCCTTCGTTGCCAGTGCATAAAGCGGCAGGCCGAAAAGCCTGCCACTGGAACGCTGTAACGTGGCTTACATCAACCGCTTGCGTTCGCTCGAAGGCGCGATTCCGAGGGATTCGCGGTACTTGGCGACGGTGCGGCGAGCCACCTGAATGCCTTGTGCCTCCAGTAAACCAGCGATCTTGCTGTCACTCAACGGCTTTTTCTGATTTTCCGCGGCCACCAGTTTTTTGATGATCGCGCGGATCGCCGTGGACGAGCATTCGCCGCCTTCGGAGGTGCTGACGTGGCTGGAGAAAAAGTATTTCAGCTCATAAATACCGCGCGGGGTATGCATGAATTTCTGCGTGGTCACCCGGGAAATCGTCGATTCGTGCATGCCGACCGCTTCGGCGATGTCATGCAATACCAACGGCTTCATCGCTTCGTCGCCGTATTCGAGGAAGCCGCGCTGATGTTCGACGATCTGCGTGGCCACTTTCATCAGGGTTTCGTTGCGGCTCTGCAGGCTCTTGATGAACCAGCGGGCTTCCTGCAACTGGTTACGCATGAAGGTGTTGTCGGCGCTGGTGTCGGCACGCTTAACAAACCCGGCGTACTGGGCATTGACGCGCAGGCGTGGCACCGATTCCTGGTTCAGCTCGACCAGCCAGCGCTCGTTGTCCTTGCGCACGATCACATCGGGAATGACGTATTCGGCTTCGGTTGATTCGATCTGCGAGCCCGGACGCGGATTGAGGCTCTGTACCAGCTCGATGACCTGACGCAGCTCGTCTTCCTTGAGCTTCATGCGGCGCATCAACTGGCTGTAATCGCGACTGCCGAGCAGGTCGATGTAATCGGCGACCAGACGCTTGGCCTCGGTCAGCCACGGCGTCTTCGCGGGCAACTGACGCAATTGCAGCAGCAGGCATTCGCTGAGGTTGCGGGCGCCGATCCCGGCGGGCTCGAATTGCTGGATGCGATGCAGGACGGCTTCGATCTCGTCGAGCTCGATGTCCAGTTCAGGATCGAACGCTTCAAGAATTTCTTCGAGGGTTTCGTCCAGATAGCCCTGATTGTTGATGCAGTCGATCAGGGTCACGGCGATCAGGCGATCGGTGTCGGACATCGGCGCCAGGTTCAGTTGCCAGAGCAGATGGCTCTGCAGGCTCTCGCCGGCGGATGTGCGGGTGGTGAAATCCCACTCGTCGTCATCGCTGCTCGGCAGGCTGCTGGCGCTGGTCTGGTAGACGTCTTCCCAAGCGGTATCCACCGGCAGTTCGTTGGGGATGCGCTCGTTCCATTCGCCATCCTCGAGGTTGTCCACCGTCGGGGCGGTTTCCTGGTAGGAGGGTTCCTGGATTTCGGCGGGCTTCTGTTCGGCGTTGTCGGCCAGAGGATCGGCGTTGTCGAAGTCGTCGCCTTCTTCCTGGCGCTCGAGCATCGGATTGGATTCCAGAGCCTCCTGGATCTCCTGTTGCAGGTCCAGGGTCGACAATTGGAGCAGGCGGATGGCCTGTTGCAGCTGCGGTGTCATCGTCAGCTGCTGGCCCATTCTCAAGACTAGCGATGGTTTCATGGCAGGGGCTTAACACCTTATTCGCCGGCGCTTTGCGCCATCCACTACAGGGCGCCGAAGCGCCAAACTTAAGCAAATTATATGCCTGAAACTGAAGTGTTTGCCTAGAGCGCTGTAACAATTAAAGCGGATAAATGCGCCTTGAATCGATACAGCGCTGTCGCGCTTACAGGCGGAACTCGTGACCCAGATACACTTCCTTGACCAGATCGTTGGCCAGGATGGTCTCGGCATCACCTTCGGCGATCAGTTGACCGTCGTTGACGATGTAAGCGGTTTCGCAGATATCCAGGGTCTCACGGACGTTGTGGTCGGTGATCAGCACACCGATGCCCTTGGCCTTGAGGTGGTGGATGATCTGCTTGATGTCGCCGACCGAGATCGGGTCGACACCGGCGAACGGTTCGTCGAGCAGGATGAATTTCGGCGCAGTGGCCAGGGCACGAGCGATTTCCACCCGGCGGCGCTCACCACCGGACAGGCTCATGCCGAGGTTGTCGCGGATGTGGCTGATGTGGAATTCCTGCAGCAGGCTTTCCAGCTCCTTGCGCCGACCGGCCTTGTCGAGTTCAGGGCGAGTCTCGAGGATCGCCATGATGTTGTCGGCGACTGACAGTTTGCGGAAGATCGACGCTTCTTGCGGCAGATAGCCGATACCGGCCTTGGCGCGGCCGTGCATCGGCTGGTGGCTGACGTCCAGATCATCGATCAGCACACGGCCCTGATCCGCCTGCACCAGGCCAACGATCATGTAGAAGCACGTGGTCTTGCCGGCGCCGTTCGGGCCGAGCAAGCCGACGATCTGCCCGCTGTCGATCGACAGGCTGACGTCACGCACGACCTGGCGGCTTTTATAGGCCTTGGCCAGGTGCTGAGCTTTCAGAGTTGCCATTACTGGGATTTCTCTTCGGTTTTCTTCTTCGGCTGGATCACCATGTCGATGCGCGGGCGCGATTCGGTGACCTTGCTGCCCGTGGCGCGACCGGCGCTGGCCAGTTTCTTCACGGTGTCGTAGACGATTTTTTCGCCCTGGGTGACGTTGTTATCCTTGTCGATAACCTTGGCCTTGTCGATCAGCACCACCCGATTCTGCTGGGCGTGGTATTGAATCGTCACGCCGTAGCCCTTGACCGGGTTGGCGTCGCCCTGGGTCTGCAACTGCTCGAAATAGGCCAGGTTGCCGACCGAGGTCACCACATCGATGTCGCCATTGGGCGCGCGCGTCATGGTCACGGTGTTGCCTTTAACGATCATCGAGCCTTGGGTAATGATCACGTCACCTTTATAGGTGGCAATGCCATTCTTGTCGTCCAGTTGGGCGTCGTCGGCCTGAATGCGGATAGGCTGCTGCTGATCGTTCGGCAGGGACCAGGCGCTCGCGCTTCCCAGTGCTGCGCCCAGACTGAGCAAAATAGGGAGGGTTTTAACGAGCCTCATACTGTCCTCTTACGTTCGATTGCAGGTGTATCCTGCTGTCCTTCAGGTACGCTTTCATTCCGACGCCAGTCGATACACCGCCAGCGCCCTCGATTCTAACGGGTTGCGCAGTCTGCGCATATTCCTGCTGCGGGAACACGGTCATGCGGGTGCTGGTGATCAGGGTGCCGCGCTGTTTCTCGTCGGTGCGCTGTACGCGTACCGAGTCGATCAATTCCACTTCGGTACCGCCGGAATTCACTTCGCCGCGCTCACTGGTCACGTGCCACGGGAAGTCGGTGCCGCGATACATGTTCAAGTCAGGCTTGGTTACCAGAGTGACATCGGTAGCCTTGACGTGCTCGGCCTTGTCGGAGGTCATCTCGTACTGCACCTTGCCGTCGGGCAGGTACTGAATGGTGTGCGTGTTGGTCGCGTACCAGTCGATCGGATTCTCGGCCGCCGAAACCGGTGGCTTGTCGAGGAAGCGTTCCGGGCTGATGTTCCAATAGCCGACCGCAGCGAAAATCGCCGCGATGCAGCCGAACAGCAGGAAGTTGCGAAACTTTTTGCTAAACATGGTCAGGCTCACAGGTACGCGGCGTTGGCCGCTTCGAGGCGGCCCTGGGCGCGCAGGATCAATTCGCAGAATTCACGGGCGGCACCTTCGCCGCCACGGGCGCGGGTAACGCCGTGGGCGTGTTCGCGGACGAAATCGGCAGCGTTGGCCACCGCCATGCCCAGCCCAACACGGCGGATCACCGGCAAGTCTGGCAGATCGTCACCGAGATAGGCGACTTCTTCATAGCTTAGGCCCAGTTGCGCGAGCAGACCGTCGAGTACCACCAGTTTGTCCTCGCGCCCCTGAAACAGATGCGGGATGCCGAGGTTCTTCGCGCGGCGCTCGACCACCGGGGTCTTGCGACCACTGATGATCGCCGTCTGCACGCCGGCATTCATCAGCATCTTGATGCCTTGGCCGTCGAGGGTGTTGAAGGTCTTGAACTCGCTGCCGTCTTCGAGGAAGTACAGGCGGCCGTCGGTGAGCACACCGTCGACGTCGAATACTGCCAGTTTGATCGCTTTGCCGCGTTGCAGCAGATCGTTGCTCATTACATGACTCCTGCGCGCAGCAGATCGGAGAGGTTGAAGGCGCCGATCGGGCGATCCTCCTCGTCGACGACTACCAGGGCGTTGATTCGATGGTCTTCCATGATTTTCAGGGCTTCGGCGGCGAGCATGTCGGGCCGGGCGGTCTTGCCGTGTGCAGTCATCACCTGGTCGATGGTGGCGCTGCGGATGTCGATGGCGCGATCCAGGGTGCGGCGCAAATCACCGTCAGTGAAGATCCCGGCGAGCTTGCCATCGGCTTCAATAATAGCGGTCATGCCCAGACCTTTACGAGTCATCTCCATCAGCGCGTCCTTGAGCAGGGTACCGCGTTGTACCTGCGGCAGCTCCTGCCCGGCGTGCATGACGTTTTCGACTTTCAGCAGCAGGCGACGGCCAAGGGCGCCACCCGGATGCGAAAAGGCAAAATCTTCAGCGGTGAAACCACGCGCTTCCAGCAAGGCCACGGCCAGAGCGTCGCCCATGACCAGCGCGGCCGTGGTCGAAGAGGTCGGCGCCAGATTCAGCGGGCAGGCTTCGTGCTCGACATGCACATTGAGATTGACCTCCGCAGCCTTCGCCAGTGGCGACTGTGGATTGCCGGTGACGCTGATCAGCTGGATACCCAAGCGTTTGATCAACGGCAGCAGAGTCACGATTTCATTGGTCGAACCAGAGTTCGACAGGGCCAGGATCACGTCGTCGCGGGTGATCATGCCCATGTCGCCATGGCTGGCTTCGGCCGGATGCACGAAAAACGCCGGGGTGCCGGTGCTGGCCAGGGTGGCGGCGATCTTGTTGCCGATATGCCCGGATTTACCCATGCCGACCACGACCACGCGGCCCTTGCTGGCCAGAATCATCTCGCAAGCGCGTACGAAATCGGCGTCGATATGGGCCATCAAGCCTTGGACGGCTTCCACTTCGAGGCGGATGGTGCGTTGTGCCGATTGAATCAGGTCGCGGGTTTTGCTCATGTCAGAATCGTATGGGCCGATGAAAAGGCGGCGATTATAGCGGTTATGTGGCAAAGCCTCACGCAAGTTCGACGTGCTTTGTCATTACTGGTTACCAAAACCCTCTGAAACTCGCTCGGGCCCTCTTCAGTCGGCGATCTTGGCCGGGTTCTCGCTTGGGCGCTCAGCCTTTGCAGTGATATAGTTCGCCGCCAGTTCGGCCTGCCCGGGATGCAGGTGTTTCCGAGGAAAGTCTGGCATCCCAGTGAGAGGCTGCATCGCAAGGAGTTTAGATGAGTGCCGATAACGCCTACGCGGTCGAGCTGAAGGGAGTCTCCTTCAAGCGCGGTGCGCGGAGCATTTTCAATAACGTCGATATCCGCATCCCGCGCGGCAAGGTCACCGGCATCATGGGGCCTTCCGGCTGCGGCAAGACCACGCTGCTGCGCCTGATGGGCGCGCAGTTGCGGCCGTCCGGCGGCGAAGTCTGGGTCAACGGGCAGAACCTGCCGACGCTGTCGCGCAGCGATCTGTTCGATGCGCGCAAGCACATGGGCGTGCTGTTTCAGAGCGGTGCGCTGTTTACCGATCTCGATGTGTTCGAGAACGTGGCCTTTCCGCTGCGGGTGCACACGCAACTGCCGGAAGACATGATTCGCGACATCGTCCTGCTGAAATTACAGGCCGTGGGGCTGCGTGGCGCCATCGAGCTGATGCCGGACGAACTGTCCGGCGGCATGAAGCGCCGTGTAGCATTGGCCCGGGCGATTGCCCTCGACCCGCAGATTCTCATGTACGACGAGCCCTTCGTGGGCCAGGACCCGATCGCCATGGGCGTGTTGGTGCGCCTGATCCGCCTGCTCAACGATGCTCTGGGCATCACCAGCATCGTGGTTTCGCACGATCTGGCGGAAACCGCGAGCATTGCCGACTACATCTATGTAGTGGGCGATGGTCAGGTGCTGGGTCAAGGCACACCGGATGAGCTGATGAATTCCGATGATCCGCGTATCCGCCAGTTCATGACCGGTGATCCCGATGGCCCGGTGCCGTATCACTTTCCAGCGACGGATTACCGCGCAGATCTTCTGGGGAAGCGTTGATGCGCAGAATTTCATTGATGGAACGCCTGCGTCGGTTCGGCGAATCGGCGATCGACGCGGTTGCAGTGTTTGGTCGAGCGACCCTGTTCCTGTTTCACGCCCTGCTGGGCCGTGGCGGTATCAGCGGTGGTTTCGGCCTGCTGGTCAAGCAGCTGCATTCGGTCGGCGTCATGTCGCTGGTGATCATCGTGGTCTCCGGCATTTTCATCGGCATGGTCCTGGCGTTGCAGGGCTTCAGCATTCTTTCCAGCTATGGTTCAGAGCAGGCAGTGGGGCAGATGGTCGCCCTGACGCTGCTGCGTGAACTGGGGCCGGTGGTCACCGCCTTGCTGTTTGCCGGGCGCGCCGGTTCGGCGTTGACCGCCGAGATCGGCAACATGAAATCCACCGAGCAGTTGTCCAGCCTGGAAATGATCGGTGTCGATCCGCTCAAGTACATCATTGCCCCGCGCCTGTGGGCCGGCTTCATTTCCCTGCCGGTGCTGGCGATGATCTTCAGCGTCGTCGGCATCTGGGGCGGTTCGTGGGTGGCAGTCGACTGGCTGGGCGTTTATGAAGGCTCGTACTGGGCGAACATGCAGAACAGCGTGAACTTCACCAGTGACGTGCTCAATGGCGTGATCAAAAGTGTCGTTTTCGCCTTTGTGGTGACCTGGATCGCCGTATTCCAAGGCTATGACTGTGAGCCCACTTCCGAGGGGATCAGTCGTGCCACCACCAAGACCGTGGTGTTTGCCTCGCTGGCAGTGCTCGGCCTGGACTTTATTCTGACCGCTTTGATGTTTGGAGATTTCTGATGCAAAACCGCACCCTGGAAATCGGTGTCGGCCTGTTCCTGCTGGCAGGGATCCTGGCTTTGCTGCTGCTCGCCTTGCGCGTCAGCGGCCTGTCTCCGACTTCGTCCACCGACACTTACAAGTTGTATGCGTATTTCGACAATATCGCCGGTCTGACGGTCAGAGCCAAAGTGACTATGGCCGGTGTGACCATCGGCAAGGTCACCGCTATCGATCTGGATCGCGACAGCTTCACCGGTCGGGTCACGCTGCAAGTGGATAAAAAGGTCGACAACCTGCCGGTCGATTCCACAGCGTCTATCCTGACCGCGGGTCTGCTGGGCGAGAAATACATCGGTATCAGCGTCGGCGGTGAAGACACCCAGTTGAAAGACGGTGGAACCATCCACGACACGCAGTCGTCACTGGTACTGGAAGACCTGATCGGTAAATTCCTGCTCAATACCGTTAGCAAAGACGCCAAATGAGGAGCTTTTGAATGATCTCTATCTTGCGACGTGGCCTGTTGGTGTTGCTCGCGGCCCTGCCGTTGATGGCTAACGCTGCACCGGGGCAATCGGCTCATGACCTGATTCAGGACACCACGAACCGGATGCTTGCCGATTTGCAGGCGAACAAAGAGAAGTACAAGCAGGATCCGCAGGATTTCTATGCGGCGCTGAACAACATTGTCGGTCCGGTGGTGGATGCCGAGGGCATCTCCAAAAGCATCATGACCGTGAAGTATTCGCGCAAGGCCACGCCTGAGCAGATGCAGCGCTTTCAGGAAAACTTCAAGCGCGGTCTGTTCCAGTTCTACGGCAACGCTCTGCTGGAATACAACAACCAGGGCATCACGGTTGACCCGGCCAAAGACGAATCGGGCGAGCGCACCAGTGTCAACATGACCGTCAAGGGCAGCAACGGCGCGATCTATCCGGTGCAGTACACGCTTGAGAAGATCAGCGGCGAGTGGAAACTGCGCAACGTGATCATCAATGGCATCAACATCGGCAAGCTGTTCCGTGACCAGTTCGCCGACGCCATGCAACGCAATGGCAACGATCTGGACAAGACCATCGATGGCTGGGCCGGTGAAGTCGCCAAGGCAAAGGAAGAAACCGACAAAGCCGCCGGGAATCCAGCGCAATGAGTGAGGCGGCAGTTCGCATGAGTGATGTCGACGAACTGGTGCTCAGTGGCGTGCTGGATTACCGCACCGGGCCCGACCTGCGCAAGGAAGGGCAGGCGCTGATCAAGTCGAGCAAGGCGTCCGCGCTGGTCATCGATTGTTCGGCGGTGCAGAAGTCCAGCAGCGTCGGCCTGTCGTTGCTGCTGTGCTTCATGCGTGATGCGCAGGCGGCCGGCAAGGCCGTCAGCATTCGTGCGATGCCTGACGACATGCGTGAAATCGCTCAGGTCAGTGAATTGACCGAGTTGTTGGCGCAACCCTGAACCATCATCTATAAAGAAGCCCCCCGTCAGAGTCCTGCGTTGCGGGGTTCGCAGGCGCGGGGCTTTTTTGTATGATGTCCGACCCGTGCGCACAGGGCGCCGATTGAGGTTGAGCATGCAGGCCGTAGAAGTGAAGAGCTTCCTTGAAGGAAAGCTGCCAGGAACGCTGGTAGAAGTTGAAGGCGAAGGCTGCAACTTCCAGCTGAACGTGATCAGCGATGAACTGGCGGCGTTGAGCCCGGTGAAGCGTCAGCAGCAGGTCTATGCCCATTTGAACCCATGGATCACCGATGGCAGCATCCATGCGGTCACTATGAAATTTTTCAGCCGCGCGGCCTGGGCCGAGCGCACCTGAGCCCTAGGGCGTCGAGATACTAATGGATAAATTGATTATTACCGGTGGCGCTCGTCTTGATGGCGAGATCCGCATTTCCGGCGCGAAGAACTCCGCCCTGCCGATTCTGGCCGCGACCTTGCTGTGCGATGGCCCGGTCACCGTTGGCAACCTGCCGCACCTGCACGACATCACCACCATGATCGAGCTGTTCGGGCGCATGGGCATTGAGCCGGTGATCGACGAGAAGCTCAGCGTCGAAATCGACCCGCGCACCATCAAGACCCTGATCGCCCCGTACGAACTGGTGAAAACCATGCGTGCGTCGATCCTGGTACTGGGCCCGATGGTCGCGCGTTTCGGTGAAGCCGAAGTCGCACTGCCTGGTGGTTGCGCCATCGGTTCGCGTCCGGTCGACCTGCACATCCGCGGTCTGGAAGCCATGGGCGCGGTCATCGACGTCGAAGGCGGCTACATCAAGGCCAAGGCGCCTGAAGGCGGCCTGCGCGGCGCGCACTTCTTCTTCGACACCGTCAGTGTGACCGGTACCGAAAACATCATGATGGCCGCTGCACTGGCCAAGGGCCGCAGCGTGTTGCAGAACGCCGCGCGCGAGCCTGAAGTAGTCGACCTGGCGAACTTCCTCAATGCCATGGGCGCCAAGGTTTCCGGCGCCGGCACCGACACCATCACCATCGATGGCGTCGAGCGCCTGGGTTCGGCTTTCTACAAAGTCATGCCTGACCGTATCGAAACCGGCACCTACCTGGTCGCTGCTGCCGTGACCGGTGGCCGCGTCAAGGTCAAGGACACCGATCCGACCATCCTCGAAGCGGTACTGGAAAAGCTGCGTGAGGCCGGTGCGGAAATCACCTGCGGTGAAGACTGGATCGAGCTGAACATGCACGGCAAGCGCCCGAAAGCGGTCAACGTGCGCACCGCGCCGTACCCGGCGTTCCCGACCGACATGCAGGCCCAGTTCATCTCGCTCAACGCCATTGCCGAAGGCACGGGTGCGGTGATCGAGACGATCTTCGAAAACCGTTTCATGCACGTGTACGAGCTGCACCGCATGGGCGCGCACATCCAGGTTGAAGGCAACACCGCGATCGTCACCGGTATCGAGAAGCTCAAGGGCGCGCCAGTCATGGCCACCGACCTGCGCGCATCGGCCAGTCTGGTGATCTCGGCGCTGGTTGCCGAAGGCGACACGCTGATCGACCGCATCTACCACATCGACCGTGGTTACGAGTGCATCGAAGAAAAACTGCAAATGCTGGGTGCCAAGATCCGCCGCGTTCCGGGCTGATCGCTGCATCGGGACACAGGGACGTGTCCACTGAATTCGTTTCGAGTCGAGGGTGTACGCACCCTCGATGTGTGTCCGGCGCCGATTGCGACCGGACATGAGTACCTTGATAAGGACTGACGTTTCCCATGTTGACCATCGCACTGTCCAAGGGCCGCATCCTTGACGACACCCTGCCGCTTCTCGCTGAAGCGGGCATCGTGCCGACCGAGAATCCGGACAAGAGCCGCAAGCTGATCATTCCCACGACCCAGGACGACGTGCGTCTGCTGATCGTGCGTGCCACCGACGTGCCGACCTATGTCGAGCATGGCGCGGCCGACCTCGGCGTCGCCGGTAAGGACGTGCTGATGGAATACAGCGGCCAGGGCCTGTACGAGCCGCTGGACCTGCAGATCGCCCAATGCAAGCTGATGACCGCCGGCAAGATCGGCGCGGCCGAGCCCAAGGGCCGTCTGCGCGTGGCGACCAAGTTCGTCAACGTTGCCAAGCGTTATTACGCCGAGCAGGGCCGTCAGGTCGACATCATCAAGCTGTACGGCTCAATGGAGCTGGCGCCGCTGATCGGGCTGGCCGACAAGATCATCGACGTGGTCGACACCGGCAACACCTTGCGCGCCAACGGCCTGGAACCCCAGGAACTGATCGCCACGATCAGCTCGCGTCTGGTGGTCAACAAGGCTTCAATGAAAATGCAGCACGCCCGAATCCAGGCGTTGATCGACACCCTGCGCAACGCAGTGGAATCGCGACACCGCGGCTGATCTACCTGCGCGACCCGAGGTCGCGCCGTCTATCCGCCTCATAGCCAGAATTCTCAGGTGCCCAAGCGGATCGAATGCTAGTTTCGGGCGCCTGAGTTATTTGCCATTCCTATGAGGCTCTCGCTATGACCGCAACCACTGCAATTCGCCGACTCAACGCTGCTGACCCGGATTTCGCGCATCATCTGGATCATCTGCTGAGCTGGGAAAGTGTGTCTGACGACTCGGTCAATCAGCGCGTGCTGGACATCATCAAGGCTGTGCGCGAGCGCGGTGACGCGGCGCTGGTCGAATTCACCCAGAAGTTCGACGGTCTTGAAGTCGCCTCGATGGCCGACCTGATCCTGCCGCGCGAGCGTCTCGAACTGGCCCTGACCCGCATCACGGTGCCGCAGCGCGAGGCTCTGGAAAAAGCCGCCGCCCGCGTGCGCAGCTATCACGAAAAACAGAAGCAGGATTCCTGGAGCTACACCGAGGCTGACGGCACCGTGCTTGGTCAGAAAGTCACGCCACTGGATCGCGCAGGCCTTTACGTGCCGGGCGGCAAGGCCTCGTATCCGTCGTCGGTATTGATGAACGCGATTCCGGCCAAGGTCGCCGGCGTGACCGAAGTGGTCATGGTCGTGCCGACCCCGCGCGGTGAAATCAACGAGCTGGTGCTGGCCGCTGCCTGCATCGCCGGTGTCGACCGCGTGTTCACCATCGGCGGCGCGCAAGCAGTTGCCGCACTGGCTTATGGCACCGAAAGCGTGCCGCGTGTCGACAAGGTTGTCGGCCCGGGCAATATCTATGTAGCCACGGCCAAGCGCCATGTGTTCGGCCAGGTCGGCATCGACATGATCGCCGGCCCTTCGGAAATCCTCGTGGTCTGCGACGGCCAGACCGATCCGGACTGGATTGCCATGGACCTGTTCTCCCAGGCCGAGCACGACGAAGACGCGCAAGCGATTCTGGTCAGCCCGGACGCCGAGTTCCTCGACAAGGTGGCCGCGAGCATCGATAAATTGCTGCCGACCATGGACCGCGCGACCATCATCGAAACTTCGATCAATGGCCGTGGTGCGCTGATTCAGGTGAGCGACATGGCCCAAGCCATCGAAGTCGCCAACCGCATCGCCCCGGAACACCTGGAATTGTCGGTCGCCGATCCACAAGCCTGGCTGCCGCAAATTCGCCACGCCGGTGCGATCTTCATGGGCCGCCACACCTCCGAAGCGTTGGGCGATTACTGCGCCGGTCCGAACCACGTGTTGCCGACTTCCGGCACCGCGCGCTTCTCCTCGCCGCTGGGTGTGTACGACTTCCAGAAGCGCTCGTCGATCATCTTCTGCTCCGAGGCCGGCGCTTCCGAGTTGGGCAAAACTGCATCGGTACTGGCCCGTGGCGAATCGCTGAGCGCGCACGCACGCAGCGCCGAATACCGCATCAAAGACCAAGACTTTCTGAAAGGGCAGGGGAACTGAGCGATGAGTAAATTCTGGAGCCCGTTCGTCAAGGATCTGGTGCCCTACGTGCCGGGCGAACAGCCGAAGCTGACCAAACTGGTCAAGCTCAATACCAACGAAAATCCGTATGGCCCGTCGCCAAAAGCACTGGCGGCGATGCAAGCCGAGCTCAACGATAACCTGCGCCTGTACCCGGACCCGAACAGTGATCTGCTGAAAAACGCCGTGGCCGAATACTACGGCGTGCAAACCAGTCAGGTGTTCCTCGGCAACGGTTCGGACGAAGTGCTTGCGCACATCTTCCACGGCTTGCTGCAACACGATCAGCCGCTGCTGTTCCCGGACATCAGCTACAGCTTCTATCCGGTCTACTGCGGTCTGTACGGGATTGAATTCGACGCGGTGCCGCTGGATGCGCAGTTCCAGATCAACCCGGCCGACTACGCCAAACCGAATGGCGGGATCATTTTTCCCAACCCGAACGCCCCGACCGGGTGCCTGCTGGCGCTGGACGCGGTCGAGCAAATCCTCAAGGCCAGTCCTGATTCGGTCGTAGTCGTGGATGAGGCGTACATCGACTTCGGCGGCGAGACGGCGATAAGTCTGGTGGACCGCTATCCGAATCTGCTGGTGACGCAGACGCTGTCCAAGTCACGCTCGCTGGCCGGCCTGCGTGTCGGTCTGGCGGTAGGGCATCCGGACCTGATCGAAGCGCTGGAGCGGATCAAGAACAGCTTCAACTCCTATCCACTGGATCGTCTGGCGATTGTCGGCGCGGCGGCGGCGTTTGCAGATCGCGAGTATTTCGACAAGACCTGTCGTCAGGTGATCGAGAGCCGCGAATGGGTGGTGGCGCAGTTGCAGGCTAAAGGCTTTGAAGTGCTGCCGTCGGCGGCCAACTTCATCTTCGCTCGCCACCCGCAGCATGATGCGTCGGGCCTGGCGGCCAAGCTGCGCGAGCAGGGCGTGATCGTGCGGCACTTCAAGCAGGAACGGATTGCGCAGTTCTTGCGGATATCGGTGGGGACGCCGGAGCAGAATCAAGCGTTGATTGATGGGCTTGGGGATCTCTAAGCGACACTGAAATTGTGGGAGCGAGCCTGCTCGCGAACGCGGTCTTTCATTCAATGCCAGTGCTGAATGTTGTACCTATTCGCGAGCAGGCTTGCTCCCACATTTGCTCATTGTGTTTATTCGTGATGCGGCTCGCCAAGGAATGTCAGCGAACTGAACAACCCACGACTGTCCACATCCGCGCTGTCCCTCACCGGCACCTCGACCTGCGCCGCAATCACATTCAACCCTTCATTACGCACCAGAACCTGCGCACGCCCATCCTTGTCGGTCTCGGTGCTCAGGGTGTTTGGCGCGCTGCGATAGTCGCCATATAACTTCACCCCCGCCGCCGGTTTGCCATCGAGCAGCACCCGCACCGGTAACGATTTACCCGGCCCGACGGTCAGCGGATCGACCTCCGGCAGGATCAGCAGTTTGATCTGCTCCAGTTTCGGCAACTTCGTCCCCGGCTGATAGATCGCCAGGCTGTACTTGAACGTCTGCGTGGCCTCGGTGGCGCCGGGCACTTTGCTGCGTCCTTCGTTGATCCACTTCTTGTCCGCCGTCTGCGACCACATGCCGTTGTTCAGCGCCACGGCCATCAGCGCCGGCGGCTTCAATGGTTTCAAACGGGCATGATCGGCCAGGCGCTCGACGCTGACCGGGATCATTTTGCCGCCTGCGTCATAAGCCCAGGCACCGCTGATTTTCTGCGCCTTGAAGGCGTTGTCTTCGGCGCCGTGACCGTAGACCACTTCGATGTTGCCGCGTCGCTCCTCTGTCCACAGGCCGTGCGCCGACACCTGACCGGTGAATAGCGCAGCGAGGAGCAGAAGGGATTTGCCGTAGTGCATGGTGACGTCCTTTTACAGGTTGAGTGTCAGGCTGACAGTGAAATTGCGTGGCTCGCCGGGGTTGACCCAGTAGTTGCTGTAAGAGCGCTCGTAGTATTTTTCGTCGAAGATGTTGTTCAGGTTCAGGCCGACCGTGACGTTGTCGCTGGCCTTGTAATGCGCGAGCAAGTCGACGGTCTGGTAGGCCGGCAATTCGAAGTCGCTGCCGGATTCGCCCGAACGATCACCGACGTAGGTGAACGCTGCACCGACGTCTGAACCGCGCAGTCGGCCATCCTGAAATTCATAAACACCCAGCAGACTGCCGCTGCGTTTAGCCACGCCGAGGATGCGGCTGCCGGTAGGAATGGTCGCGTCGCCCTTGGTCACCTCGGCGTCGATGTAGGCGAAGGCGCCAATGACCCGCACTGCGTCGGTCACCTGACCGCTCACTTGCCAATCGAAACCCTGACTGCGCGCCTTGCCCATGGCGCGGCTGGTGTCGGTGCCCGGATCGAGGGCGAGAACGTTTTCCTTGTCGATGTGGAAGAAGGCGAGGGTGCTGCTCACGCGCTCATCGAACAGCTCGTTCTTGATCCCCACTTCGTAACCGACGCCTTCTTCCGGATCGAAGGAATTGCCGGAAGCATCCAGGCCGTTGTTCGGTTTGAACGAGGTCGAGGCGTTGGCGAACAGGCCGGTGTTCGGCGTGAGTTGATAGAGCAGGCCAGCGCGTTGAGTCAGTGCGTCGTGGCGCTGCTGGCTTTTGGCGTTGCGGCTGTGATCGTCGATGCGCTGATCGAAATGCTCGAAGCGCGCGCCGACCATGCCGCGCAGCTTGTCGGTGAAGATGATCTGGTCCTGCAGATTCAGCGCATGACTTTCGACGTGTTCGAAGAAGTCGGTGCCCGAGCGTACGCCATTGGGTTTCGGCTGGCCATAAACCGGCTTATAGATGTCGATGGCGTAGGGGCCGCCAGCAATGGTGGTGACGCGTTCGTCCTTGCGGTAATTCTCGTACTCGGTGCCGATCAGCAATTCATGCTGCCACGGCCCGAGGTCGAACAGACCGCGCAGTTCCAGTTGGGTGATGCTGTCGTGCCAACTCGTATCGCGTTCGCGCAAGCGGCGATTGACCGTGTGGCCGTCGGCGTTCAACGGTCGTGCTTCGGAAGCGTCGCCCCAGAGTTTGCCTTCCTTGTAGTGACTGGCCAGGCGCAGCTTCCAGCTGTCGTTCAGATGGTGCTCAAGAGTGGCCTGGAGCAGGTTGTTGTGGTTGTCGATGTTGCCGTCGTTGGGCTCACCCAAGAACGTCGAACGGGACACGCCGCTCCACTTGTTGTTCGGCGCCACCACACCACGATCGAACGTCGAGTTGTGACGGACGATTTCGCTCTCCACCAGCAGCGAGGTGTCCGGGTTCAACTGCCAACTGATTGAGGGTGCGACGAATACCCGCTGGCTGTCGACGTGGTCGCGAAAGCTGTTGTTGTCTTCTACGGCGAGGTTGATGCGCGAGAGCACATTGCCCTGGTCATCAAGGGGCGTGTTGACGTCCAGCGCGGTGCGGTAGCGATCCCAACTGCCGGCGCTGGTCTGCAAAGTGGTGAACGCTTCGGGCTGCGGCTTCTTGGTGACGATGTTCACCGTGCCGCCGGGATCACCCCGGCCGTACAGGCTGGCGGCCGGGCCCTTGAGCACTTCGATGCGTTCTATATTGGCCGCATCTGGCGTACTCGGATAACCGCGATTGGCACTGAAGCCGTCCTTGTAGAACTCCGAGGTGGTGAAGCCGCGCACGCTGTATTCGTACAGGGTCAGGCCGCCGAAGTTGTTCTGCTTCGATACGCCGCCGGCAAAATCCAGCGCGCGTTCAACGCTGGTGCTGCCCAGATCCGAGAGCACACTGGCCGGAACGACGCTGATGGCTTGTGGGATATCGCGAATCGCCGTGTCGGTTTTGGTCGCACTGGCCGAACGAGTCGCGCGATAACCGCTGACCGGGCCGGTGGGTGATTCGTAGTCGGAAGTGACGCTGATGGCTTCCAGCTCAACGGGCTGCGGCTCATCGGCGAAGGCGGGATCGCAAAGCAAACCCAGAGTCAGGCCCAGCAGCGAGGCCTTTTTGCGAGACGACATGTTATGTTGTTCCAATTGCTAGAATTGAAACAATATAACATGCCTGTTGAGAATGTCTGTTATTCGCGCCACTGGCGCGAAAACATTTTTACTCTTCTTTTTCTTTCACCGGTGCCGGCGGTGGACGCAGGCCGATTTCAGCCGTCAGCTTCAGCTCCTTGCCGTTGCGCATAACCTGAATCGTCACCTTGTCGGTCGGTTTGATCCGCGCCACCTGGTTCATCGAGCGGCGACCATCGCCGGCGGGCTCGCCATCGATGCTCAGAATCACATCGCCCAGTTGCAGGCCGGCTTTCTGCGCCGGGCCGTCACGGAAGATTCCGGCAACGACAATCCCCGGGCGCCCGGACAAGCCAAACGACTCCGCCAGTTCCTGAGTCAGCGGTTGTACTTCGATGCCCAGCCAGCCGCGAATCACCTGACCGTGCTCGATGATCGACTTCATCACTTCCATCGCCAGTTTCACCGGGATGGCAAAACCGATGCCTTGCGAGCCGCCGGATTTGGAAAAGATCGCCGTGTTGATACCGGTGAGGTTGCCGTTGGCATCGACCAGCGCACCGCCGGAGTTGCCCGGGTTGATCGCCGCATCGGTCTGGATGAAGTCTTCGTAGTTGTTCAGGCCCAACTGATTTCGGCCGGTGGCGCTGATGATGCCCATGGTCACGGTCTGGCCGACGCCGAACGGGTTGCCGATGGCCAGCGCGACGTCACCGATGCGAATGCTGTCGGAGCGGCCGACGGTGATTGCCGGGAGGTTTTTCAGGTCGATTTTCAGAACTGCAAGGTCGGTTTCCGGATCGCTGCCAATCACCCGTGCCAGCGTTTCGCGACCATCCTTCAACGCCACAACGATCTGGTCGGCGCCGCTGGTGACGTGGTTGTTGGTGAGGATGTAGCCTTCCGGGCTCATGATCACCCCGGAACCGAGGCTCGATTCCATGCGCTTCTGTTTCGGCGAATTGTCACCGAAGAAGCGGCGGAACTGCGGATCCTCGAACAAAGGATGCGCCGGTTTGTTGATGACCTTGGTGGTGTACAGGTTGACCACCGACGGCGCGGCGATGCCCACCGCGTCCGCATAGGACACCGGCCCCTGCTGCACGATCGTGGTCTGAGGGGCCTGTTGCAGATTGACGTCGAGGCTCGGCAGCCCGACCCACTCGGGGTAACGCTGAATAATCAACAGAGCGATAAGCACACCGGCCAACAGCGGCCAGCCAAAAAAACGCAGCGCCTTGAGCATTAAGCACGTTCCTGGAAAGGTTGCAGGCGAGGTCAGACCGCCCATAATGTCGCGCATTATACGAGGCCGCGCGCGCCTCTGAACGGGATATTTAGGAGTCTTTCATGGCCGTTGCCCTCAGCACCCTCGTCGAAGAAGCCGACCGTTACTTGGGCAGTACGAAAATTGCCGATTATTGCCCCAACGGATTACAGGTCGAAGGCCGCCCGCAGGTGATGCGCATCGTCAGTGGCGTCACCGCCAGCCAGGCGTTGCTCGATGCCGCCGTCGAAGCCGAGGCCGACCTGATCCTGGTCCACCACGGTTATTTCTGGAAAGGCGAAAACCCTTGCGTCACCGGCATGAAACAGCGCCGCTTGAAAACCTTGCTCAAGCACGACATCAGTCTGCTCGCCTATCACCTGCCGCTGGATCTGCACCCGGACGTCGGCAACAACGTGCAACTGGCGCGTCAGCTGGACATCACTGTCGAAGCGCCGCTCGACCCGAGCAATCCGAAAGTCGTCGGGCTGGTCGGCTCGCTGAATGAGCCAATGACTGCGCGGGATTTCGCGCGCAAGGTGCAGGACGTCATGGGCCGCGAGCCGCTGCTGATCGAAGGCAGCGGCATGATCCGCCGCGTCGGCTGGTGCACCGGCGGTGGCCAGGGTTATATCGACCAGGGCGTGGCGGCGGGTGTCGACCTGTTCATCAGCGGCGAGGCCTCCGAGCAGACTTTCCACAGTGCGCGGGAAAACGACATCAGCTTCATCGCCGCCGGCCACCACGCCACTGAACGCTACGGCGTCCAGGCGCTGGGCGAGTATCTGGCGAAACGCTTTGCCCTTGAGCACATCTTTATCGATTGCCCCAACCCGATCTGAGCTCACCGCAAACTCCTGTGGGAGCGAGCCTGCTCGCGAAGGCCTCAGACCTTCAATACAAAGGTGCCTGACAATCCGCTTTCGCGAGCAGGCTCGCTCCCACATTCGGCCCTGACGGGCCGAACTGGCAGGCATATTCATATACCCTTTCGATCTAGTTGGCGTCCTGATTAGAAGAGGTCGCTGTGCTAGGATTCCTCGCTCGAACACGGCCCGCTGGCCGTTCATAAGAAAGCTTTCGTGAGTAGCCATGGTCGACAAACTGACGCATCTGAAACAGCTGGAGGCGGAAAGCATCCACATCATCCGCGAGGTGGCCGCCGAGTTCGATAACCCGGTGATGCTGTACTCCATCGGTAAAGACTCCGCCGTGATGCTGCACCTGGCACGCAAGGCGTTCTTCCCGGGCAAACTGCCGTTTCCGGTGATGCACGTCGACACCCGCTGGAAATTCCAGGAAATGTACAAGTTCCGCGACAAGATGGTCGAAGACTTGGGCCTGGACCTGATCACCCACATCAACCCCGATGGCGTGGCGCAGAACATCAACCCGTTCACCCACGGCAGCGCCAAGCACACCGACATCATGAAAACCGAAGGCCTGAAACAGGCACTCGACAAGCATGGTTTCGATGCAGCGTTCGGCGGCGCCCGTCGCGATGAAGAGAAATCCCGCGCCAAAGAGCGCGTGTACTCGTTCCGCGACAGCAAACACCGCTGGGACCCGAAAAACCAGCGTCCAGAGCTGTGGAACGTCTACAACGGCAAGGTCAACAAGGGCGAATCCATCCGTGTGTTCCCGTTGTCGAACTGGACCGAGCTGGACATCTGGCAGTACATCTATCTCGAAGGCATCCCGATTGTGCCGCTGTACTTTGCCGCCGAACGCGAAGTGATCGAGAAGAACGGCACGCTGATCATGATCGACGACGAGCGCATCCTCGAGCACCTGTCCGATGAAGACAAAGCGCGCATCGTGAAAAAGAAAGTGCGGTTCCGCACCCTTGGCTGCTACCCGTTGACGGGCGCGGTGGAGTCCGAGGCCGAAAGCCTGACGGACATCATTCAGGAAATGCTCCTGACGCGAACTTCCGAGCGCCAGGGCCGGGTCATCGACCACGATGGCGCAGGCTCGATGGAAGACAAAAAACGTCAAGGTTACTTTTAAGCTTCGAGTTACAAGCGGCAAGCTGCAAGTTAAAGGCGGTATGAGTAGCTTTGCAGTTTGGCGCTTGCAGCCGGTTGCTGCGGGCCGGAATCGGATGACTCGTAATGGATTTCGAGAGACTGGTTGTATGGCAGCGAAGCAAATGTCTGGCGGTGAGGATTTTCAAAGAGTTTGCGCGGTGCGGGGATTTTGGATTCAAGGATCAGATCACCCGTTCTGCACTTTCAGTGCCTTCCAATATCGCTGAAGGCATGGAGCGTCGGAGTTGCAAAGAAAAGGTTCATTTTCTTTGGATTGCGAAAGCTTCTTGTGGAGAGCTGCGCACCCAGATCCTGATAGGCCGAGATATCGCTTACATCGCAGAACCACTGGCTGAAAATTGGATTATGGAGACCCGAGAGCTTTCTAGGATGCTGGTTGGGTTGATCAACAAAATTTCTGACTAGCTGTACGCCGACAAGCTTGCCGCTTGAAGCTTACAGCTTGGAGCTTGAATGCAATGAGCCATGCTTCTGATTTGATCAGCGAGGACATCCTCGCCTACCTGGGCCAGCACGAACGTAAAGAGCTGCTGCGCTTTTTAACCTGCGGTAACGTCGATGACGGCAAGAGCACCCTGATCGGGCGCCTGCTGCACGACTCGAAGATGATCTACGAAGATCACCTCGAAGCGATCACCCGCGATTCGAAGAAAGTCGGCACCACCGGTGACGACATCGACCTGGCATTGCTGGTCGACGGTCTGCAGGCCGAGCGTGAGCAGGGCATCACCATTGATGTCGCTTACCGCTATTTCTCCACTGCCAAGCGCAAATTCATCATCGCCGACACCCCCGGCCATGAGCAGTACACCCGCAACATGGCCACCGGTGCGTCCACCTGTGACCTGGCGATCATTCTGGTCGACGCCCGTTACGGCGTGCAGACCCAGACCCGTCGCCACAGCTTCATCGCTTCCCTGCTGGGTATCAAACACATCGTCGTCGCCATCAACAAGATGGACTTGAAGGACTTCGACGAAGGCGTGTTCGAGTCGATCAAGGCCGACTACCTGAAGTTCGCCGAAGGCTTGAAGATGAAGCCGACCAGCATGCACTTCGTGCCGATGTCTGCCCTCAAGGGCGACAACGTGGTGAACAAGTCCGAGCGCTCGCCGTGGTACACCGGTCAGTCGCTGATGGAGATTCTGGAGACTGTGGAAGTCGCCGGCGATCGCAACTTCACCGATCTGCGTTTCCCGGTGCAGTACGTCAACCGTCCGAACCTGAACTTCCGCGGTTTCGCCGGCACCCTGGCCAGCGGCATCGTGCACAAGGGCGACGAAGTCGTGGTGCTGCCGTCGGGCAAGAGCAGCCGCGTGAAGTCCATCGTCACTTTCGAAGGTGAGCTGGAACACGCAGGCCCAGGTCAGGCGGTAACGCTGACCATGGAAGACGAAATCGACATCTCCCGTGGCGACCTGTTGGTGCATGCCGACAACGTGCCGCCGGTGACCGACAGCTTCGAAGCGATGCTGGTGTGGATGGCTGAAGAGCCGATGCTGCCGGGCAAGAAATATGACATCAAACGCGCCACCAGTTACGTGCCGGGCTCGATCGCCAGCATCGTCAACAAGGTCGACGTCAACACGTTGGAAGAAGGCCCGGCGAGCGCGTTGCAGCTCAACGAAATCGGCAAGGTGAAGATCGCGCTCGACGCGCCGATCGCCCTCGATGGTTACGAAAGCAACCGCACCACCGGCGCATTCATCGTCATCGATCGCCTGACCAACGGCACCGTTGGCGCCGGCATGATCGTCGCTCAGCCAGTGGCCCATGGCACTGCAACCCACCACGGCAAATTGGCCCACGTGGCGACCGAAGAACGTGCCCAGCGCTTCGGCCAGCAACCGGCCACCGTGCTGTTCAGCGGCCTGTCCGGTGCGGGCAAAAGCACCCTGGCATACGCGGTCGAGCGCAAGCTGTTCGACATGGGCCGCGCGGTGTTTGTACTGGATGGCCAGAACCTGCGTCAGGACCTGAACAAGGGGCTACCGCAGGATCGCGCCGGGCGTACCGAGAACTGGCGTCGAGCCGCGCACGTGGCGCGTCAGTTCAACGAAGCGGGGCTGCTGACATTGGCCGCGTTCGTTGCGCCGAGTGCCGAAGGTCGCGAGCAGGCCAAGGAACTGATCGGCCAGGATCGCTTGCTGACGGTCTATGTGCAGGCCTCGCCGACCGTGTGCGCCGAGCGTGATCCGCAAGGTCTGTACGCCGCTGGCGGCGACAACATCCCGGGCGAATCCTTCCCGTACGATGTGCCGCTCAATGCCGACCTGGTGATCGACACGCAGTCGCTGAGCCTGGAAGAAAGCGTCAAGCAAGTGCTGGAGCTGTTGCGTCAGCGTGGTGCGATCTAAGGTAGAAGCAGCGACAGGCTTCTAGCTGCAAGCGGCAAGAAAAAGCCCGCCGGTGAGTGATCATCGGCGGGTTTTTTTTGGCCGGGTGATCGTTCCCACGCGGAGCGTGGGAACGATCAACTGTGGGAGCGAGCCTGCTCGCTCCCACAGGGGTCAGTGTTTGGGTGGATATTCGCGGTGCATCTGCTCCAGCAACGCATCCTTGTCCAGCCACAGTTGATTGATCCAGCCCTGGAACTGCAATCGATACTCGCCGTCCTGGTCGTAGTTCTTGCCGATGAAGGCCAGCGGGATTTTGATTTCTTCAAAATGCACCACCACATCGCGCACATTGCCGCAGAGCAAATCCCAGAACCCCGGACGCCCGGCCGGATAATGAATCGTCACGTTGACGATTGATTCCAGCTGTTCGCCCATCGCATCCAGCACAAAGGCGATCCCGCCGGCCTTGGGCTTGAGCAGGTACTTGAACGGTGACTGCTGCTGCGCATGCTTGCCTTCGGTGAAGCGTGTGCCTTCGACGAAGTTGAAAATCCCCACCGGGTTATGGCGGAATTTCGCGCAGGTCTTGCGCGTGGTTTCCAGGTCCTTGCCTTTTTTCTCCGGGTGTTTTTCCAGATACGCCTTGGAGTAGCGCTTCATGAACGGAAAGCCCAGCGCCCACCAAGCCAGCCCGATTACCGGAACCCAGATCAGCTCCTGCTTGAGGAAGAACTTCAGCGGCTGAATCTTGCGGTTGAGCACGTATTGCAGCACCAGAATATCCACCCAGCTCTGGTGGTTGCTGGTGATCAGGTACGAGTGCTGATAGTCGAGGCCTTGCAGACCGCTGAGGTGCCAGCGGGTGCGCCGTACCAGATTCATCCAGCCTTTGTTATTGCTGATCCACGCCTCGTGGGTGTGGCTCATCAGCCAACCGGCGATGCGCTGGGTAAAGGCAAACGGCAAAGCCTTGACCAGCGCCACGCAGAACAGGAACGAGCACAGCAGAATCGTGTTGAGCGCCAACAGCAGCGAGGCGATCACGCCGCGCACGGGGGCGGGTAGAAAATCCAGCATTTACACATCCATAGGTCGGTTGGCGGCTTGAATCGCGGTGAGCGCGATGGTGTAGACGATGTCATCGACTTGCGCGCCGCGCGGCAGGTCGTTCACCGGTTTGCGCAGGCCTTGCAGCATCGGCCCGAGGCTGACGCAATCGGCGCTGCGCTGCACGGCTTTGTGCGTGGTGTTGCCGGTGTTCAGATCGGGGAACACAAACACCGTGGCGCGCCCGGCGACCTGACTGTTCGGCGCCAGTTGCCGGGCGACGTCGGCGTTGGCGGCGGCGTCGTACTGCAACGGGCCGTCGATCAACAGCGAGTTTTGTTGCTCATGAGCGAGCAGAGTCGCCTCGCGGACTTTCTCGACTTCTTCACCGCGCGCCGATTCGCCGCTGGAATAGCTGATCATCGCCACCCGTGGAGTAATGCCGAATGCGGCCGCCGAGTCGGCGCTTTGCAGGGCGATCTCGGCCAGTTCCGCGGCGCTCGGGTGCGGGTTCATCACGCAGTCGCCGTAGACCAGCACTTCTTCCGGAAAGAGCATGAAGAACACCGACGACACCAGCGTGCAGCCCGGTGCGGTCTTGATCAGTTGCAGGGCCGGGCGGATGGTGTTGGCGGTGGTGTTGATCACACCCGAAACCAAGCCGTCTACCTCGTCCAGCGCCAGCATCATGGTGCCGATCACCACGGTGTCTTCCAGTTGCTGCTCGGCCATCGGTGCGTTGAGGCTTTTGCTCTTGCGCAGGGCGACCATCGGCTCGACGTAACGCTCGCGGATGTGGTCCGGGTCAAGGATTTCCAGACCCGGCGGCAGCACGATGCCTTGGGCGCGGGCGACCGCTTCGACGTCTTCGGGTTTGGCCAGCAATACGCAGCGGGCGATCCCGCGTTCCTGACAGATCGCCGCTGCTTGCACGGTGAACGGCTCGCTGCCTTCGGGCAACACGATGCGCTTGTTCGCCGCTTGCGCGCGCTGGATCAATTGGTAGCGGAACACCGCTGGCGACAGGCGCATCTCCCGAGGCGTGCCGCAGCGCTGGTGCAGCCAGTTGGCGTCGAGGTGGCTGGCGACGAAATCGGTGATGATCTCCGCGCGCTCGCGGTCATCGATCGGGATTTCCTTGTTCAGGCCATTGAGCAGATTGGCGGTGTCGTACGAGCCGGTGCTCACCGACAACACCGGCAAACCGGCCTGCAACGCGCCCCGGCACAGGTCCATGATGCGCGGGTCGGGCAGGGTGTCGCTGGTCAGCAGCAGGCCGGCCAGCGGCACACCGTTGATCGCCGCGAGGCTGACGGCGAGGATGATGTCGTCGCGATCGCCCGGCGTCACCACCAGCACGCCGGGCTTGAGCAGCTCGACGGTGTTGCGCATGGTTCGTGCGCAAATGATGATTTTGCTCATGCGCCGGGTTTCGTAGTCGCCCGCGTTGAGCACTTGCGCACCCATCAGGTCGGCGACGTCGCGGGTGCGCGGCGCATTGAGTTCCGGCTGAAACGGGATGCAGCCAAGCAAGCGGAAATCACCGCTGCGCAGCAACGGCGAATGCTCTTTCAGGCGTGTGGCGAAGGCGTCCATGCTCTCGTCGGTCTTGACCTTGTTGAGGATCACCCCGAGGACCTTCGGGTCTTTCGGGCCGCCGAATAATTGCGCTTGAAGCTCGACGCGGCCAGAAAGCTCGGCGAGCACTTCGTTTTCCGGCGCCGAGACCAGAATCACCTCGGCATCCAGACTCTTGGCCAGATGCAGATTGACCCGCGCGGCGTAACTGGCGCTGCGGGTCGGCACCATGCCTTCTACCACCAGCACGTCTTTGCCGACCGCCGCTTGTTGATACAGGGCGATGATTTCTTCGAGCAATTCGTCGAGCTGACCGTCGCCGAGCATGCGTTCGACGTGCGCCAGCCCCAACGGCTGCGGCGGTTTCAGGCCATGGGTGCGCGCCACCAGTTCGGTGGAACGCTCAGGGCCAGTGTCGCCCGGATGTGGCTGGGCGATCGGTTTGAAGAAGCCGACTTTGAGGCCGGCGCGTTCAAGCGTGCGCACCAGCCCGAGGCTGATGGAGGTCAGACCCACGCCAAAATCGGTGGGGGCGATAAAAAAAGTTTGCATGGGAATTCTCTATGCAAGGGTGTCAGCCTATGTCTGGCCGACTACCGAAATTCAGTCGCCAAGGTTATCGCTAACCGAGCCTTGTGCACACCAACCGCAGGCAAAGGGTTGACCTGTTTTTTCAATACGTTGCGCCGGATCCAGGACCCAGGCACGGGTTTGCCACGGCGGTTGGTGGCGCAGGTGCTGGGTGTGGCCACAGGAAAGCTCGACCACCCAATGGCCATCTTCGTCCTGATGGAAGCCGGTGATGGTCGAAACCCGTTTGTCCGGGTTGTGGTCGCTTTCAAGCGATTGCTTCGCTAAACTTGGCCTTTCTATATTCTTATGCAAAAGGTCTCGCCCCATGCTGATCGCCGCCAATAAGGCTGTCTCCATCGACTATACCCTGACCAACGACGCTGGTGAGGTCATCGACAGCTCCGCCGGCGGCGCTCCGCTGGTTTACCTGCAAGGCGCAGGCAACATCATCCCGGGCCTGGAAAAAGCCCTTGAAGGCAAAGCTGTCGGCGACGAGCTGAAAGTAGCCGTTGAGCCTGAAGACGCTTACGGCGAATACGCCGCTGAACTGGTCAGCACCCTGAGCCGCAGCATGTTCGAAGGCGTTGACGAGCTGGAAGTCGGCATGCAGTTCCACGCTTCGGCGCCGGACGGCCAGATGCAGATCGTCACCATCCGTGATCTGGACGGCGACGACGTCACCGTTGATGGCAACCACCCTCTGGCCGGTCAGCGCCTGAACTTCGAAGTGAAGATCGTTGATATCCGTGACGCCAGCCAGGAAGAAATCGCTCATGGTCACGTCCATGGCGAAGGTGGCCATCACCACTGATTTTCTGCGCTAAGCTTCGAGTACTGGAGAGGCGCCTGTGGGCGCCTTTTTAGTCCGCGGCTGTCCTTGGTGGCCTCGCCAAGTGGCTGTTTCGAGTAGAACACGAGAATCCTGGAGTTCGGCATGAGTGCTTTTCACGACCTTAAGTTGACAGCTCTGGATGGTCAGGAGCTACCGCTGGCGCCGTTCAAGGGCCAAGTCGTGCTGGTGGTCAACGTGGCCTCCAAATGCGGCTTGACCCCTCAGTACGCGGCACTGGAAAACCTCTACCAGCAATACAAAGATAAAGGCTTTGCTGTGCTGGGCCTGCCGTGCAACCAGTTTGCCGGTCAGGAGCCAGGCTCGGAGAAAGAGATCCAGGAGTTCTGCAGCCTCAACTATGGCGTGACCTTTCCGTTGTCGAGCAAGCTCGAAGTCAACGGCCACGAGCGGCATCAGTTGTATCGCCTGCTGGCGGGCGAGGGCGCCGAATTTCCCGGTGACATCACCTGGAACTTCGAAAAATTTCTGCTCGGCAAGGACGGCCGGGTGCTGGCGCGGTTCTCGCCGCGCACCGCGCCGGATGATCCGACAGTGATTGCCGCGATCGAAAAAGCCTTAGCCTGAATCAGAAAATCGCAGCATTGAGCTGCGATTTTTTTTGCCTGCCTTTTGACCCTTAATCATTCAGATCAATAGTGCTGTCACGCGAATAACGTGGCGGATATTATCGCCGTCATATCGATCAATGTCCGTCGCCAACGTTTTCGTGGAGTCTCTCGATGCCCGTTCAAGCCCTGTTCAAACCGTTCCACCTCGGTGCCCTCGAACTGCCGACCCGCGTGGTCATGGCGCCAATGACCCGTTCGTTTTCGCCGGGCGGTGTGCCGAATTCCAAAGTCATTGAGTACTATCGCCGTCGTGCGGCCGCCGGGGTTGGTCTGATCATCACCGAAGGCACCACCGTCGGCCACATCGCGGCCAACGGCTATCCTAACGTGCCGCAATTTTTCGGTGACGCGCCGCTGGCCGGCTGGAAAAAGGTTGTCGACGCCGTGCACGCCGAGGGCGGCAAGATCGTCCCGCAACTGTGGCATGTCGGCAGCGTACGTCGCCTCGGCACCGAGCCGGACGCCAGCGTGCCGGGCTACGGTCCGTCGGAAAAACTCAAGGACGGTCAGGTCGTGGTGCACGGCATGACCAAGCAGGACATCCAGGACGTGATCGCCGCGTTTGCCCAGGCTGCCAAAGATGCGCAAAGCATCGGCATGGATGGCGTGGAAATCCACGGCGCCCACGGCTATCTGATCGACCAGTTCTTCTGGGAAGGCAGCAATCAGCGCACCGATGAATACGGTGGCAGCCTGGCCAACCGTTCGCGTTTTGCCATCGAATTGGTTCAAGCAGTGCGCGCGGCTGTCGGTGAGGGTTTCCCGATCATCTTCCGCTTCTCGCAATGGAAGCAGCAGGATTACACCGCGCGTCTGGTACAAACTCCCGAAGCGCTGGGCGAGTTTCTCAAGCCGCTGTCCGACGCTGGCGTGGACATTTTCCACTGCTCGACCCGACGCTTCTGGGAGCCGGAGTTCGACGGTTCGGATCTGAACCTTGCTGGCTGGACCCGCAAGCTGACCGGCAAACCGACCATCACCGTGGGCAGCGTCGGCCTGGACGGCGAGTTCCTGCAGTTCATGGTCAACACCGACAAGGTCGCGCAACCGGCCAGCCTGGAAAACCTGCTGGAGCGTCTGAACAAAGAAGAGTTCGACCTGGTAGCGGTGGGCCGTGCGCTGCTGGTCGATCCGGACTGGGCGCAGAAAGTCCGTGAAGGGCGTGAGCAGGACATTCTGCCGTTCAGTCGTGAGGCGTTGATGACCCTGGTTTAAGCGGCGCCAGTTCGACCTTTTCGCGAGCAGGCTCGCTCCCACCTTCGACCGCATTCCATCTGAAAGAATGCAGTACCCATGTGGGAGCGAGCCTGCTCGCGAAAGCTGTTTCTAAGTCGCCGAAAATCTAAGGTTGTGTCTGCGCCCCAGGCACCACCAGCTCCCCCACACAAGCCCCACGCAAATACCCCTCGAACTGCTCGATAATCGCCGCCCAGCCCTGGCGACTGCCATGCTGCCGCGCATTCAGCCGCACACAGCGCAACCGCTCATCCTCCTCCAGCAACCACGCCGCCGCCTCGCAAAATGCCTGCTCATCGCCGGGCATGGCTGACACGCCGTTGTAGCCGTGGCGAATATGCTGCGCCGCCGCTGCCTGATCATAGGCAACAACGCCGAGTCCCGCAGCCAGGGCTTCCAGCACCACATTGCCGAAGGTTTCGGTCAGGCTGGGAAATACGAACAGATCTCCTGAGGCGTAGTGCGCCGCCAGGGCTTCTCCCCGTTGCGCGCCGCAGAAGATCGCCTCCGGCAGTTCTTTTTCCAGCGCCGAACGCTGCGGGCCATCTCCGACCACGATCAGCTTCAGATGGCGCTGTGGATAAGTTTCGCGCAAACCTTCAAAGCAGCGTTTGAGCAGGCCCAGATTTTTCTCCGGGGCGAGCCTTCCTACGTGGATGACCGCGATATCCGTCTCAGAGAGTCCCCATTGCTCACGCAACGCGGTCTGACGTTTGCTCGGATGAAACAACTGGCTGTCCACACCCCGCGACAACAACGCCAGCCGCTCGAAATGCCGCCGCTCCAGTTCCAGGCGCTGACTGACGCTCGGCACCAGAGTCATTGCCGAACGATTGTGAAACCAGCGCAGGTAATGAGTGAGCATCCGCGTCAGCAGACCGAGGCCGTACTGGCTGGTGTATTGCTGGAAGTTGGTGTGAAAACCGCTCACCACCGCAATCCCCAGGCGCCGTGCGGCGCGCAGTGCCGACAATCCGAGCGGGCCTTCCGTGGCGATGTACAGCACATCCGGGCGCTGGCGTTTCCAACGGCGCAGCAATTTATGCATCGACGACTGGCCCCATTGCAGTCCCGGATAGCCCGGTAGTGGCCATCCGCGACACAGCAACAGTGCATCGTCTTCGCTGCGTTGCGGATCGGTGGCCTGGCGCGGGCGCACGAGCTCCACCTGATGCCCACGTGCGCGCAAACCCTCGCACAAGCGGCCAAGGGTATTGGCCACGCCGTTGATTTCCGGTGGGAAGGTTTCGCTGATGAGGGTGATATGTAGAGCTGTCGTCATGACCTCAGTGTCGGCTGAGGCCATGTCGAGCTTGTTACGGTCGGATGATGGATTTGTGACGCGATCAGTGTTGGATCACCAGATTTTCGGCACCACGCTCGCGCACCCAGAACAACGTCGCCCCGGCTACCGCCGCCGGCATCATCAGGATGTTGACCACCGGAATCAGCAGCACCAGGTAGACGATCCCGCCAAAACTCATGCTCTGCCAGCGCTTCTGCCGCAGCCAGGCGAGCATCTCGTTCCAGCCGAGTTTGTGGTTGTCCGCCGGGTAGTCGATGTACTGGATGGCCATCATCCACACGCCGAACAGCAGCCATAACGGCGCGGCGACGATATTCACCACTGGGATGAACGACAGGATGAACAGGCCGATGGCGCGCGGCAGGAAATAGCCGAGCTTGCGCATTTCCCGGGAAAGGGTGCGCGGGATCATCGCGATCAGTTCGCCCCAGCTGAACGCCGGGAAATCATCAGTGCCGCGCACCACCACTTCAACTTTTTCCGCGAGGAAACCGTTGAACGGTGCGGCAATGATGTTGGCGAGCATGGTGAAGGTGAAAAACACCATCAAGGCCACGAGGACCACGAACAACGGCCAGAGGATATAGCTGAGGAAACTCAGCCATTCAGGCAACGACGGCATCAGCGTGTCGACCCACAGGCTGAACTGGTGGCCGGCCAGATAGATCAATCCGACGAACAGCACCAGGTTGATCGCCAGCGGCAACAACACGAACAGGCGCAGGCCAGGGCTCAGGACCAGTTTGAGGCCTTCGCGCAGGTATTGCGGGCCGGACAGAACAGGGGCGGGCATAAGGTGCTCCGAAGCAAGGGAAAACGCGCCGACGTTACCGGCTTTGCCCCAGCGGCGAAAGCGCGGCAGAGCAATCGACATTCACTGTAACAAAGAGGTCTATCTCGTCAGCGTCTCGGCATAGAGACCACCTATGAGCTGGATTGTTAAACCGTATTTCCTTAATCTTGCCCCCCTCGATACGCTGCACCCAACTTTTTACAGGACTGTCGAGTTCAAGCCTTCCCCAAGGTGTCCACGGTCCTTTTTTATTCCGCCGGCCGTCCGGCGTCCGCGCCAGATTTTTCATGGCCGGCCAACAGGAGCAGATTCATGTCTGAAGTCCGTCATTCGCGAGTGATCATTCTCGGTTCCGGCCCCGCCGGCTACAGCGCTGCGGTCTACGCGGCCCGCGCCAACCTCAAGCCACTGCTGATCACCGGCATGCAGGCCGGCGGTCAACTGACTACCACCACCGAAGTCGACAACTGGCCGGGTGATGTTCATGGTCTGACCGGCCCGGTGCTGATGGAGCGCATGCGCGAGCACGCGGAGCGTTTCGAGACCGAGATCGTTTTCGATCACATCAACGCCGTGGACTTCGCTGCCAAGCCGTACACTCTGACCGGCGACAGCGCGGTTTACACCTGTGATGCTCTGATCATCGCCACCGGTGCCAGCGCCCGCTACCTGGGTCTGCCGTCGGAAGAAGCGTTCATGGGCAAAGGCGTGTCGGCCTGCGCGACCTGCGACGGTTTCTTCTATCGCAACAAGCCGGTCGCTGTGGTTGGCGGTGGCAACACCGCTGTCGAAGAAGCGCTGTACTTGGCCAACATCGCCAGCACCGTGACTTTGATCCACCGTCGCGAAACTTTCCGCGCCGAGAAGATCCTGATCGACAAGCTCAACGCCCGTGTGGCCGAAGGCAAGATCATCCTCAAGTTGAACGCCAACCTGGACGAAGTCCTCGGCGACAACATGGGCGTCACCGGTGCGCGTCTGCGCAACAACGATGGCAGCTTCGACGAAATCAAAGTCGATGGCGTGTTCATCGCCATCGGCCACACCCCGAACACTTCGCTGTTCGAGGGCCAGTTGACGCTGAAAGACGGTTACCTGGTTGTGCAGGGCGGCCGCGAAGGCAATGCGACGGCCACCAGCGTCGAAGGCATCTTCGCTGCCGGTGACGTGGCTGACCACGTTTACCGTCAGGCCATCACCTCGGCCGGCGCCGGTTGCATGGCGGCACTGGACACCGAGCGCTACCTGGACGGCCTGCAGAACGCCACGTTCTAAGACCGCAGGGCACAAAAAAAACCGGCCAGAGATTGGCCGGTTTTTTTGTGCACGCTCTTCCTGCTCCAACGCAATTCGATCGTTCCCACGCTCTGCGTGGGAATGCAGCCCGAGACGCTCTGCGTCCCAAAGCGGACGCAGAGCGTCCAATGAGGCATTCCCACGCGGAGCGTGGGAACGATCCGAATCCAGTTGTTAGCGGCGGGTCAGGGGTTGTGCGGTGAATTTCACCCCAGCCAGGCCGTGCTTGATCAACGCGCGAATATTGCCGTGATCGCTGCCCTCAGGCGTCGCCAGTACCGAGCGGTAATGCTCGCCGAAAGCCAGCAGCGCTTCTTCATCGCTCAGCCCCTCAAGCAATGCGAGGCCCAGTGTCTTGCACGAGCCTTCATTCTGCCCGGCAGCGTTTTCCACGCCGCCGTTGTTGAATGCTTGCGGCTGGTAGTCGTAACCGGCGGCGATGAACGCCAGAGTGTCGGCGAAAGCATGCTCGCCACTCTTGAGGCTGGCGCGCAGGGTGTTCAAATCAGTCATTGGGTTTTCCTTTGGCAAACGCTGCTTGCTGCTCGGCGCTGGCTTCTTGCTGGTATTGGGCTTTCCACTCGGCGTAGGGCATGCCGTACACCACTTCGCGGGCGTCATCGAGGCTGACCTCGATCTGGCGTTGGTCGGCTTCGGCCTTGTACCACTTCGACAGGCAGTTGCGGCAGAACCCGGCAAGGTTCATCAGGTCGATGTTCTGCACGTCCTTGCGGCTGTCGAGGTGGGCGACCAGTCGGCGAAAGGCGGCGGCTTCGAGTTCCAGGCGTTGTTGATCAGTCATGGGGGTCTCTTCGAGACAGCTTTGAGCGGCAAGCTTCAAGCTGCAAGATGGGTGTCTGTGAGCAAAGTTTACAGCTTGCGGCTTGAGGCTTGAAGCTAGCGACTCGCCGCGAGCGTAATCGATACCGACTCGGCGAAGCGCAGGGCGTGCGGTTTGTCGACTTCGACTTCGGCGTACAGCACCGATGCATTGGTCATCACCAGGTCGAGCAATTCCTGGGTCAGGCGTTCGAGCAGGGCGAAGCGGTTAATTTCGACGTGGGCGATGATCGCTTTGGTGATGGTGCGGTAATTCAGCGCGTGGTCGATGTCGTTATCACGCACCGCCTCCTGCGCCGCGTACAGAATGGTCAGGTTGATCAGCACATCCTGCTTGTTGAGGATTTCGTCCTCGTTGATGCCGATAAAGGTGCGCAGGCGCAGATCCTTGACCCGGATGCGCGCCATCCCCGGTTGAAGTTGTGGCATTGATTTGCTCCGTCCAGTCTATTGCAGGCGTTCTGGTGGATCTTACTCGACTCGCGGCCGAAGCGGGACGGCCTATTTGACGTGCCGTCCACCGTTGACGGTGAGGGTCGTGCCGGTGACATAGGGATTGTCGAGCAGATAGCGCAGGCTCTGATAGATCACCTCGCTGCCGGGCTCGATACCCAACGCGGACTTGGCCAACGCCTTGGCGCGGTACGCCGCGTCATCGTCGGGGTTGAACAATAACAGCGCCGGGGCGATGCCGTTGACCTTGATGGCCGGCGCAAAGCGCGCGGCAAACGACAGGGTCAGACTGTCGAGCCCGGCCTTGCTGGCGCAATAACCGATGTGCTTGCTGCTGCCTTTGCGGATGACATCGTCGCTGATGTGGATGATGTCGGCAGGCGTCGAGCGCTGCAGCAACTCGGCGCAGTGCAGGTTGATCAGGTAAGGCGCGAGCATGTGAATGTTGAACATGCGATTGAAGGCTTGTGCTTCGCTGCCCTGGGTTTCCGCCAGCCATTCGGAGGCGTTGTGCACAATCGCGCGCAAACTGTCGGTGTGCGCGTTCAATGAATTAATGAAGGCCAGTATTCCTGCCTCACTGGAAAAGTCCGCGAACAGCGCTGTCGCGCCAAGATCGCGCAGTGCCTGCACGCCCGGTCGCTCGGTGCGGTAAGTGAAAATCAGCGGGTGGCCGTCCTCGATCAAGCGCTGCGCGCAGTGCAAGCCGACACGCTGGCCGGCGCCGGTGATGAGGATCGGGGCTGCGGAATCTGGCATGGGCGGCTCGCATCGCGGTTGAAGCGAAAACTATAACAGGCTCGCCGCCCGCTGCAGATCAGCGATTCTGCGCCGACGGTGCGCCAGCCAATGGCCGCGTCGGCGTGCTGTTCAACCAGTTCGCCAGCAGGCGCGTCGACAACGGGATGAAGAAATACACCATCAGCGGCGTCAGGCACGCCGTGCCGATCAATATCCGCGGCAACAGGCTCAACTCAGCCAGCAGCGGGCCGAGGATAAAGTTGAAAATCAGCGACACCGGGAAAAACGCCAGCCAGATCGCCACGGCCTGTTTCCAGCGCGGTGGGCGTTGCCCGGCAGCACCAAACCAGCCTTCAATGCCGCTGACCCGGTGCTCTTTAGGATGTTCGAACAAATCGCTGCCGCGGTTAAGCCAGGCGGTACGCGACGCCGAGTATTCCCAAGCATGCAGGGTCTGCTCATCGACAAAGCGAAAGATGATCTGGAATTCGTTGTCACCGGGCGGTGGCGCAAGGACGCCGGAACCCAGGTAGCCGGGGAAGTCGGTGGCCAGTTGTTCGCCTTCGCGCAACCATGCAATGAGATCGTGATAGCGGCCATCAGCGACGCGACGCGCTACCATCAACGTAACGGGGGAAGTAGACATTTTGTATCTCCGTATTTCGAGCACGTCGTTCCGGGTAGGAGCTTCGCCTGACGCAGGCCGGGGTAGAGGCCTGCGCTTTACAACAAGCAAGGATTATTCCTGATTTTGTCGATTAAACCAGCCATATTCGTCGCAGATCACTACTTGAAGGTTTCCAGTCCATCATGTTTAAAATGGGATCCAATAAACCGACATGGAAGTTGACCGCCAGATGCCTGTAATCACGGATACTCGCCCGGCCTCAACAGCACCCGGCACGCTCGAACGCGAAGAGCTGTTCCCCATCCGCGAAGTGGCGCGCCTGACCGGCGTCAATCCGGTGACCCTGCGGGCCTGGGAGCGTCGCTACGGATTGATCCAGCCGACCCGCACCGAAAGCGGGCATCGTTTGTATTCCATGAACGATATCGAGCGTGTTCGCAGCATCGTCGACTGGATCGATCGCGGCGTGGCCGTGAGCAAAGTCGGCAAGATCCTGGCGAAAACAGAGCCTCTGAAGGTGCTGGCAAACTTTATCCCCGATGATCATGTGCAGGCCGATTACAAGCAATGGCAGGAGCAGGTTCAGCAGGCGGTCAGTGAGTTCGACGATCAGCAGCTGGATCGCGTCTACGGACAGATTTTCTCGTCGTACACGCTGCCAGTGGTGTTCGAAGCCATCATCATGCCGTTGTGGCGGCAATTGCTGCAGCGCCAGGACGCTTTCGGGCAAACCAGCGAATGGTTGTTTCTCGACGGATTTCTCAGGGCGCGCGTGCTGCAGCGCATCGTCATGCTGCGGGGGGCTCAACCGCGCCGGGTGGTCGTCAGTGCGCTTGCGGGGCAATGCAGAGAGCTTGAGTTGCTGGTCGCGGCGCTGTTTCTCAGTGGCAACGATTCTGGCGTGCGGGTGCTGACCACGGGCCAGCCTTTCGATGAATTGACGCTGGTCTGCGAAAAGGTCAAGCCTGACGCGCTTGTGCTGTTTTCAAACCATGCCCCCGGTCCGGAGCTGCCCCGGCGCCTGAATCGTCTGGCACTGAGTCTGGATTGCCAATTAATGTTGGCCGGCGATGCCTCGGAACTGGCCGAAGACAGCCTGGCCGGTTCATCGGTGGCATGCCTGGGAAATGAGGGCGCGACAATGCGTCAACGCATGAAGCAATTCATGGCAGGCAAACTGGATACCTGAAACTCAGGCGTGCAGGGCGGGGTGGGTCAGGCGATGCTGTTGCAGGATGAACTGGCGCAAGCGCTCGGTTTCGTCGGCATCGGTCTGGCTCAGTTCGTAGGCGAAGAAACCTTGCTCGGTTTCACGCTCGAAATGGCCGCGCAACGAGATGCGCTCATAACCGGAAGGGCTGAACCACAGGGCGAAATGTTTCGGTGGTTTGGTCTTGTTGCGCACTTCCAGCAACACGCCTTTGTGCGATACCTCGTGTACCCACAGCGTGCCGGGCTGGCCTTTGGCGTTTTCCAGCGCCACCGGCTCTTCAAGAACCAGGCGCCATGGGCGCACCATCGGGCCGTCTTCGTAGATGCTCGGCACACCGAGACGCAGATGCAGCGCGTGGAACTCGTCTTCCACCAGATGCAGCGGAAAAGTCATCTGCTGATTTTCGAAGTTGGCCTGGATCGTCACCTGCTCGTGAGCAGCCAGACGTGTCAGCAGGTCACGGATCTGCGAACCACCATTAACCAGCAGACTCGACGTTGCATCCCGCACGTTAAGTTGCGGGTTGTGCTGCATGGTCTGGATGAAATCCAGCTCGTCCTGGGTGAGGAGGGCGTCGCGTTGCATGGCTAACTCGAAGTGAATAGTTACAAAGTCATTGGTGATTGTAGTTAATGACCATCAGTTCGCGGTTTTGTTTGCGCCGTTCGTCGCTTTCAACGCCGATAGCTCGCTTTGCAGCGCCGCCACTTGTGCTTCCAGCTGCGCAACCCGCTGCTGCGCCTTGACCTGAAGCGTTACATCTTTTTGCACACCGATGAAATAAGTCTGCCCGTCATCGGCATTTTTTATCGTCGACAATGACAATTCGTTCCAGAACGGCGTGCCATCCTTGCGATAGTTGCGCAGGATCTCCCGGCAGGAACCGCCTTCACGCAATGTCTCGCGAATCAGCTGCAGACTTGGTTGATCACGGTCTCCAGCCTGCAAAAAACGACAGTCCTGGTAGAGGATCTCCTCACTGCTATAACCGGTCATGCGCTCGAAGGCAGGGTTGACGTAAATAAGGATGTTGTCCTGCTCGCCTTCCTTTTCAGCAACTACGATTCCGTCATTCGACGCATTAATCACCATTTGCAGCAGGCTGGCGTTGATCATCCGAGAATCCCTTCCGTTATGTCAGTGGCAGGCATTCTAGAAGAAAGCCGCGGACTGTCTATAGGCCAGCAGCTTCCATTGAGAGCCAATCGCAACTTCGCGGCATGGGCTGTTACTATCGCGGCTCTTTTTTTCAGTTCCAGGATCAGATTGATGAAAGTCGCCATCCTCTCAGGTTCAGTCTACGGCACCGCCGAAGAAGTCGCCCGCCACGCCCAGAACCTGCTGAAAGCCGCCGGCTTTGAAACCTTCTACAACTCGCGCGCCGCGTTGGCCGATATTCAGGCGTTCGGTCCCGAGGCCCTTCTCGCTGTGACTTCGACCACTGGCATGGGCGAGTTGCCAGACAACCTGCAACCGTTGTATTCGACCCTGCGCGATCAGTTGCCTGCTTCGTTGCGCGGCCTGCCCGGCGCGGTGATCGCCCTCGGTGATGCCAGCTATGGCGACACCTTCTGCGGCGGTGGCGAGCAGATGCGGGAATTGTTTACCGAACTGGGCGTAAACGAGGTGCAGGAAATGCTGCGCATCGACGCCAGCGAAAGCGTCACGCCGGAAACCGATGCCGAGCCGTGGCTGGCGCAGTTGATTGAAGCGCTCAAGGGCTGATCGCGGGCAATAATCGCTGCACCTTCTAAGCGTTGTTGCATTGCAACGGATCCAGGCTGTTTGCCCGGCTGACTCGTTCAGTCATCAAGCTGGCTGCCAATGCAACTACGCGATGCCCTGCGCCTGACTAGACTGCTGACACGAGCAGAACAAGAAGAACGCAGAGGTGCATACAGTGAGCGTAGCCCCCGTCCAATCGTCGCCGAACGTCAAAGATCAGGTCAGCGCTGCCGAGTGGCAGACCCGCGTCGATCTTGCCGCCTGTTATCGCTTGGTCGCGCTGCACGGCTGGGACGATCTGATCTTCACGCATATCTCGGCCAAGGTGCCCGGCACCGAAGATTTCCTGATCAATCCGTTTGGCCTGATGTTCCACGAGATCACCGCTTCGAGCCTGGTGAAAGTCGATCAGGCCGGCAACAAACTCATGGACAGTCCGTACGAAATCAACCCCGCCGGCTACACCATTCACAGCGCCGTCCACGAAGTGCGCCACGATGTGGTTTGCGTGCTGCATACGCACACTGCGTCAGGCGTTGCAGTGTCGGCGCAAAGGCAGGGGGTGCTGCCGATCAGTCAACAGTCACTGTTTGTGTTGTCGAGCCTGGCCTATCACGCCTACGAGGGCGTGGCCCTGAATCATGAAGAAAAGGCGCGCCTGCAAGCCGACCTCGGCGACAACAGTTTCCTCATGCTGCACAACCACGGTCTGCTCACCTGCGGCGGCACGATCGCCGATACCTTTCTGATGATGTTCACCTTCCAGCGAGCCTGCGACATTCAGGTCATGGCGCAGACGGGAGGGGCCGAACTGATCGCTATCGAACCGCAGATTCTCGCCGGCGCAAAGGCAATGATTGCCGGCGTCACCAAGAGCGCTCAAGGCATGGGCGGGGCGCTGGCGTGGCCGGCGCTGCTGCGCAAACTCGATCTTCAAGACCCGGGGTATAAATTCTAATGCCGCTCGCCGAGATTCCTCTGAGTGTCTGGCGCAAGCGCAGCCGGACATTCGTTTTTCATGGCCAGTCGATCCGCTACTGGACAGTCGGGCAGGGTGAACCGTTGCTGTTGATTCACGGTTTCCCCACTGCCAGTTGGGATTGGCATTACCTGTGGCAGCCACTGGCGCAGCGTTATCAGGTGATCGCCTGCGACATGCTCGGTTTCGGCGATTCGGCAAAACCGCGCAATCACACCTACAGCCTGCTGGAACAGGCCGATCTGCAACAGGCACTGCTCGCCCATCTGCAGGTTGAACAAGCCGTGCACATCCTCGCTCACGACTACGGCGACAGCGTCGCTCAGGAACTGCTCGCGCGGCATTACGAAAAACGCATCGAAGTGGCCAGTTGCGTATTCCTTAATGGCGGTCTGTTTCCGGAAACCCATCGTCCGCTGCTGATGCAGAAACTGCTGCTCAGCCCGATTGGCTGGCTGCTCGGCCGCGCCTTCAGCCGTGAGGCGCTGGTCAAAGGTTTCCGGCAGATCTTCGGCGCGCAGACCCAGCCCACTGAAAGCGAGCTGGATGACTACTGGAGTCTGGTCGACAGCAACCATGGCCCGCGCATCCTGCATAAATTGATCACTTACATCCCCGAGCGCCGGGTGCAACGTGAGCGCTGGGTGACGGCCATGCAGCAGGGTGACGTTCCCTTGCGGGTGATCGATGGCGCATTTGACCCGATCTCCGGCGTGCACATGGTCGAGCGTTATCGCGAATTGATCCCTGATCCGGACACTGTGCTGCTGCCGGGCGTCGGCCACTATCCGCAAACCGAGGCGCCGGCGCTGGTGCTCAAGCACTATCTGGCGTTTCGCGATCGTCTGGTATTGCCTCCGCGCAAAGTGGCGTACTCCTGATTCTCGCCGAGAGCACGGGCTCTCGGCGTCCTGACACTCGATCATCCCTCAGCCTTATCGCGCACCATTCAGCCGCAGCCGTGTTCGTTGTGACCCAAAGCGCCGTGCCTGACACTCGGGGCAATATCCCTTGGCCTGCTGGAGTTGCCGCGATGAATGAACCTGTGCGTTTCGAAGATAAAGTCGTGATTGTCACCGGCGCCGGTGGCGGCCTCGGGCGTGCCCATGCGCTGCTGTTCGCCAGGCACGGCGCCAAAGTGCTGGTCAACGATCTCGGTGGCTCGACGCAGGGCGAGGGCGCCAATGCTTCGGCTGCCGACCGCGTAGTGGCGGAAATCCGTGAGGCCGGCGGTATTGCCGAAGCCAACCACGACTCGGTGACTGACGGCGACAAACTGGTACAGAACGCCCTCGATGCCTTCGGCCGCGTCGACGTCGTGGTGAACAACGCCGGGATCCTGCGCGACAAGTCATTTCACAAGATGGACGACGCCGACTGGGATCTGGTCTATCGCGTCCACGTCGAAGGCGCCTACAAGGTTACCCGTGCCGCCTGGCCGCATCTGCGCGAGCAAAACTACGGTCGCGTGATTTTCACTGCGTCGACTTCTGGCATTTACGGTAATTTCGGTCAGTCCAACTACGGCATGGCCAAACTCGGGCTTTACGGGTTGACCCGAACGCTGGCGATCGAAGGGCGCAAGAACAACATTCTGGTCAACGCCATCGCCCCGACCGGCGGCACGCGCATGACCGAGGGCCTGATCCCGCCGCAAGTATTCGAGCAATTGAAGCCGGAACTGGTCAGCCCGCTGGTGGTGTATCTGGCCAGCGAGCAATGCGAGGAAACGTCCGGCCTGTTCGAAGTCGGCGGCGGCTGGATGGGCAAGGTGCGCTGGGAACGCAGCCTCGGTGCCGGCTTCGATCCGCGCGAAGGGTTCTCGCCAGAGGATGTGGCGGCGCACTGGCAGCAGATTTGTGATTTCGAAGGCGCGGCGCATCCGAAGGACAATATTGAAGCATTGAAGGAAATGATGGCGAATTTGCAGAAGTATTCGATTTGAAATTAACGGAGCCACCAACCCTCGCGGCGGGTGGCTCCAGTTTTCAAATGTATCTTTTTTCTGTCATGAACTTGGGCGGCTTCCAGTTAGGTCCCTTGATAGCTAGGCCCTTTTCTCCCTCCAGTAAAATCCCGGCAGCGAAGAGCCGAGCGTACGATGCTTCCAGGGTCCCATACTCGTCGATCAGGTCTCGATTGTGGCGTCTGATCGTCATGTCCAGATGTGGTGTTGCCTGAAGTAACGCGAACACCGTGACTATGTCATCCAGAGGTTCATTTTTAACAATCATCTCAACGGTGCTCATTACCACATCTCCTTCAGCAATTTCTGGTAATCACGTTCTTCCTGCTCCATTGCTGCAGCCAGTGCTTCGGGCGTGTAGAGAAGCTCGTCAGGGTTGAAACTACGCCCACTGTGCTTCCCCTCTTCGGTCGCCCCGCATAAGGATTGAATGTGTAATGCATCCAGTTCTAAAGGTGGAGGCTTTGGCATATTCATGTCCTTTTGAATGTGCGTTTTCACTCGCTCGAAAAGTGCGCACGGGTGGCGATGACGTCCGTGTCACCAGCGAATGGTTGAGGTGTTTCAAGTTACCTCAGAGTGGCGGTAATCAAATCCGAGAAGCCCGTCAGTAACAGGGCGTTATGTCGAAAGGGTTTTCACGGGTTTTTATCGATGCAGAGGGTATTCATCCGAGCTTCGAAGAAATGTCTGACGCGCTGATCGGAAGCTTTGCCGAACCGCTATCCAGCCTTTTTAAACGCCCATAAAAAAGGCCGCTGCAAACGCAGCGGCCAAGGTAAGACGTTGGATCAAGGAGCTACAAATCAACGTCAGTGAACAGCGGGGCGGCAAACCGAAAACATCGATTTATCCAGAATCTGTAGCCAGTCGCTCGCGATTCAGCGTAGCGGGCTTCGCGCTTTGCGGCGTGTGCCGGGAAAGCGCGCTCAGAATAAGGTCTCAAGCCTGTAGGAAAAATACCGATTCCAGACATGCACTGTTACGGGGCGCGCAACAGTGGGGTGCCCATGAATGGCGCTGATGATGCGCCATCCAGCCAGCCCATGAACCGCTCAAGGCCCCGCGCTACAAGGCCATTCATCCTTTCGAGCGACAACGCAAATACCTCCTTGGTGCGCTTATCGACCGCAGCGACCGGCAGTAGGGTGGGGCCTTCTGTCACTCACCGGGGAAGACGCATGACAAAAACAACAATGCGCGCCATCTTCACACCGCAGGCGCTTGCCGCTGCGGTGGCTCTGGGTTGCGGCGCCCAGGCGCACGCGGTCGCCTTCAACATCGGCGAAATCGAAGGCACCTTCGACTCGTCACTTTCGGTCGGCGCGAGCTGGGGCCTGCGCGATGCCGACAGTTCGCTGGTCGGCACGGTCAATGGCGGCAGCGGACAATCGTCCACCGGTGATGACGGGCGCCTGAATTTCAAGAAGGGCGAAACCTTCTCGAAAATCTTCAAGGGTATCCACGACCTCGAACTGAAGTACGGCGATACCGGCGTGTTCGTGCGGGGCAAATACTGGTACGACTTCGAACTCAAGGACGAAGACCGCGAGTTCAAACAGATCAGCGACAGCGGCCGCAAGGAAGGCGCCAAGTCTTCCGGCGCGCAGATCCTCGATGCCTTCGTCTATCACAACTACGCCATCGCTGATTTGCCCGGCACCGTGCGGGCCGGCAAGCAGGTGGTGAGCTGGGGCGAAAGTACCTTCATCGGCAACTCGATCAACAGCATCAACCCGGTCGACGTCTCAGCATTCCGCCGTCCCGGTGCGGAGATCAAGGAAGGCCTGATTCCGGTGAACATGCTGTTTGGTTCGCAGAGTCTGACCGACAAACTTTCGGTCGAAGGCTTCTACCAACTGGAGTGGGACCAGACCGTTCTCGACAACTGCGGCACGTTCTTTGGCGTCGACGTCGCGGCGGACGGTTGCAACAACGGCTACACCGTCGGCAGTCCGGCGGTGGCGCCACTGGTGCCGCTGACCACCGCGTTCGGCCAAGGCATTCAGGTCACCCGCGAGGGCGTGGTGATCCCCCGTGGCGGTGATCGCGATGCGCGCGATTCCGGGCAATGGGGCACGGCGCTGCGCTGGCTCGGCGAAGACACCGAGTACGGCCTCTACTTCATGAATTACCACAGCCGTACGCCGACGGTCGGCACCACCACGGCGGGGCTGTCGACACTGGCGGCATTGCCAGGCATGGTCGGCATTGCCAACGGCCTCGCGCCTGGCAGCGGTGCGGGGCTGGCGCAAAGCGTGATGCTCGGGCGCGGTCAGTACTACCTCGAATACCCGGAAGACATTCGCCTGTACGGCGCGAGTTTCTCCACCACTCTGCCCACCGGCACCGCATGGACCGGTGAGGTCAGCTACCGGCCGAACGCGCCGGTGCAGGTCAACACCAACGACCTGACCCTGGCGCTGGTCAACCCGATTGCCGGCGGCACCGCATCGCCACTCGCTACTTCGCCGGGTGCGGACAACAAAGGCTACCGGCGCAAGGAAGTCACGCAGATCCAGAGCACCCTCACACACTTCTTCGATCAGGTGCTCGGCGCCGAACGTTTGACTGTGGTCGGCGAGGCGGCGGTGGTGCATGTCGGTGGTCTGGAGTCACGCAGTGAGCTGCGTTATGGCCGTGATTCGGTGTACGGCCAGTACGGATTCGGCGGTGATACCGACGGCTTCGTCACCTCGACTTCGTGGGGCTATCGCGCCCGGGCGATTCTCGATTACGCCAACGTCATCGGCGGGATCAACCTCAAGCCCAACCTGTCGTGGTCCCATGACGTCGCCGGTTACGGCCCCAACGGTCTGTTCAACGAAGGTGCGAAAGCCATCAGCTTCGGCGTCGATGCCGACTACCGCAACACCTACACCGCAAGCCTGAGTTACACCGACTTTTTCGGTGGCGACTACAACGTCCTCGAAGACCGTGACTTCGTGGCCCTGAGCTTCGGCGTGAACTTCTGATCTGCCCGAGAAGGATGACTGCAATGCGCAAAACGATTCTGCAATGTGGCGTGCTGGCTTTGAGTCTGCTGGCCGCCAACGTGATGGCGGCGGTGTCGCCGGATGAGGCGAACAAACTCGGCACCAGCCTGACCCCGCTCGGCGCCGAGAAGGCCGGCAATGCGGACGGTTCGATCCCGGCCTGGACCGGCGGCATCCCGAAAAACGCCGGTGCGGTGGACAGCAAGGGCTTCCTCGCCGACCCGTTTGCCAACGAAAAACCGTTGTTCACCATCACCGCCGCGAACGTCGAGCAGTACAAAAGCAAGCTCTCCGATGGCCAGGTGGCGATGTTCAAACGCTACCCGGAAACCTACAAGATCCCGGTCTACCCGACCCACCGCACCGTGGGGGCGCCAGCGGAAATCTACGAGTCGGCCAAGCGCAGCGCGCTCAACGTCAACGCGATCAACGATGGCAACGGCCTGGCCAATTTCACCGGCAATCGCTACTACGCCTTCCCGATTCCGAAGAACGGCGTCGAGGTGTTGTGGAACCACATCACCCGCTACCACGGTGGCAATCTGCGGCGGATCATCACCCAGGTCACGCCGCAGACCAACGGCAGCTACACGCCGATCCGCTTCGAAGAAGAGATCGCCGTGCCGCAATTGATGAAAGACATCGACCCGGAAAAAGCCGCCAACGTGCTGACCTTCTTCAAGCAATCGGTGACCGCCCCGGCGCGGCTGGCCGGTAACGTGCTGCTGGTGCACGAAACCCTCGATCAGGTGAAGGAACCGCGTCTGGCGTGGATCTATAACGCCGGTCAACGCCGGGTCCGGCGCGCACCGCAAGTGGCCTATGACGGTCCGGGTACAGCGGCCGATGGCCTGAGGACTTCCGACAACTTCGACATGTTCTCCGGCGCGCCGGATCGCTATGACTGGAAACTGGTCGGCAAGAAGGAAATGTACATTCCCTACAACAGCTACAAGCTCGACTCGCCGAAGCTCAAGTACGACGACATCGTCAAGGCCGGGCACATCAATCAGGACCTGACCCGTTACGAACTGCACCGCGTCTGGGAAGTGATCGGCACGGTGAAACCGAACGAGCGGCACATCTACGCCAAGCGCCACATGTACATCGACGAGGACAGCTGGCAAGTGGCACTGGCCGATCACTACGACGGTCGCGGGCAACTGTGGCGCGTCGCCGAAGGTCACGCGCAGTACTACTACGATCATCAGGCCCAGGCTTACACGCTGGAAGCGCTCTACGACATCATTGCCGGCCGCTACATTGCGTTGGGCATGAAGAACGAAGAAAAGCACAGCTTCGAATTCGGCTTTGAAGCCAAGGCCGCCGATTACACACCATCGGCTCTGCGCGCCGAGGGCGTACGCTAACGGCTCTGCTGTACCGCTGGACAAAAGGCGACCGCACGGTCGCCTTTTTTATGGACATCAATCAGCGTGCTGAATACTTGTCAACAAGGGCGCGGGAGAGGGCTAGGGTGAGCGCACAACGATAAGAAGGCTCACCCGATGACCGCCATGACCCCGTGCCTGGATCGACCCGGATTTTTGCCCAGGCTTTCTTCGCATCATCAACCTCGCAGCCGTTTGAGCGCACCTTTGCTGGCATCCAGCGCGCGGGTGAAGCTGTTGTGCGCGCCCGCGGGCAGTGGCAAAACCGCACTGCTCACCGAATGTCTTCTTCAGGCGCGTGCAGAGTGCGAGGCCATCTGGCTGCCGCTGGCGGGAGCGGCGCTCAGCACTGAAGAATTCTGCCTGCGTCTGACGCGGGCGCTCGGGCTGGTCGAAGGCCTTGACGATACGCAACTGATGGCGGAGCTGGCCCATTGGTCGAGGCCGACTTCGCTGTTCATCGATGATTACAGTCGTCTGCCGGATCCGGCTGTGGATGCGCTGCTGGATCGCTTGCTGGCGGTCAGCAGTCCGGCGCTCACCTGGTGGGTCAGCACTCGGCGCCGGCCGCAGTGCAACTGGCCGCGGCTGTTGCTCGATGACGAACTCTACGAATTCGAAAGCGCCAGCCTGGCGCTGACTCACGATGAAGTGGTATCGGTGCTGCACCATTTGCCGCCAGACCAGGCGGAGCGTGTCGCTGCCCGTATCATCCAGCGTACCGGCGGCTGGTGCGCGGGGGCGCGCATGGCGCTCCTGCAAAAGTGCGACTGGTCGCAAAACCTGCAGCCGCAGCAGCGTGTCGACACTCTGCTCGATTATCTGCAGCACGAACTGTTCAGCAACCTGACCCCGGAGCAGGACGAGGCATGGCGTGCGCTGGCTCATCTGCCACGGTTCAACGCGCCGTTATGCGAGCATTTGTTCGGCCCTGGCGAAGGCGCTCAGTTGCTGCGTGATCTGCAAGTGCTGGGCTGCTTCATCGAGCCTTGGCAAGCGTCCGCTGACTGGCTCCAGGTGTTCCGCCCGCTGTCGCGAATCATCCAGGAGTCACATTGGCCGTGCGCGCGTTCCTGGCACCGGCGCGCCTGTCAGTGGTTCAGCGCGACGCAGGATTGGCGAGCGGCGTTCGAACAAGCGTTGTTGGCCGAGGAATACGAAACTGCCGTCAGCCTGTTGCAGCATTTCAGCTTCGAAGACTTGTTCGAAGACCAGACGGTCGTCCTGCTGTTGCGTTTGCACGAGGAGCAAAGCCAGCAGCTGACCCTGATGACACCCCAGCTGATCGTGCTGGTCACGGGCGCCTTATTGTTTGCCGGCCGGTTCGAACAGGCCGGGCAATGCCTGGCTCATCTCGGCCGCTTCATGCCACAACCGACAGCGCAGCTGGAGCAGCAACTGCTGGCCCGCTGGCAGGCGCAACAGGGATGGCTGTTTCACCTGCAAGGGCAAATGGAGCCGGCACGCGCCTGCTTTCAGGAGGCGTTGTCCGCACTGGCTGACGATGCCTGGCAGGCCCGTGTGATGTGCCTGTCGGGACTGACCCAGCAGGCGTTGCTGTGCGGTGAGCTCGATCAGGCCCATGCCCTCAACCGCGAGGCGCTGTGCCTGGCGCGGGCTCACGGCTCGTTGCTGTTCGAAGGCTTGCTTGAGCTTGATCATGCGCAATGGCTCGAGCAGCGAGGCGCGCCTTTGCGTGCGGAAAGCCTGCTGGTGGAGATCGAGCACTTGCTGCGTCAGCGCAGCATGGTGCCCACGCCGCTGCTCGGCCGTATCGCCTTGCGACGCGGACGACTGGCGCTGTGCATGGGCCTTGAAGAGCAGGCTGCGCAGTTGTTCAGCCAGGGTCTTGAAGATTGCCTGCGCAGTGCAGACAAACGAGTCTTGTACGGCTACCTCGGGCAGGCGCAACTGGCCGGCAATCGCGGCGATTATGCCTGCGCTTTCGAGCGCCTGCGCGAGGCCGAAAGGGTCATGCAGCAGCGGCAGATTCCCGATACGGTCTATCGCGGTGTTGTGTTGCAGGTCAGCAGCCAGTTCTGGTTGCAGCAGGGCCGACCGCATCTTGTCCAAGAAGCGTTGAGCCGACTGTTACGGCATTACCGGGGACCTTCTGCGTTGCAGGCGCCACCCGCGACGTTCGAACTGATTATTCGCATCGAATACCTGCTGGCCTGCGCGAATGCGCAATCGATCCCTGACGAAACCGCTCTGCCCACCATTGAACGATTGCTGAAACGCGCTCAGGCCAAAGGCATGTTGGCGGCGGAAACGGAGTTGCTGCTGGCCTTCGCCCAGTTGGCCGAATTGCACGGTGACACGGTGGCGGCGCAGCAAGCTTTCCAGCGAGCCGCAATGCTGGCGGAGCGCTGCCGGTTGCAGCAAGCCATGCGCGAGTGGGAACTACGCCGAGGCAGCGTCGGCACGGCGTGTGGCAAGCAGATTCCTGTCTGGCTGAGCGATAACGCTGATCATGCCCCGGGCCTCAGTCGACGCGAGCGCGAAGTGCTGACATTGATTGCTCAGGGTGCTTCGAATCAGCAGGTTGCCGAACAACTGTTTATTTCATTGCATACAGTAAAAACCCATGCGCGACGTATTAACGGAAAGTTGGGTGTGGAGCGCAGAACTCAAGCGGTGGCAAAAGCAAAGTTGATGGGGATACTGATTTAGGTTGAGAAGTTTTGCAGTACAAAAGATTGCATGTGTTTGTTGGCATGTTTTGTAAATTGTTCGCCCTTCAAGTTGCCTGGAAAAGAAACTACCTTGCAACTATCTACAGCGGCTGTGTTCGCAGCTCTGGATAGTCAAGTAAGGAAAAGATGTGGTCAAGTTATATAAAAGTCTGATGCGTGGTTCTTTGGGTGAGCAAGTTACCTGGCCTGAAGAGTGGGAAAAGGCAATCCAGGCAAAGGAAGATCTATTCAAGATCGTCGACGCCATGCCGAGCGTGCTGGATATTCTTCGCAGCATGCTTGACAGTGAATTGAAGCGTTTGGGCAAGACAATCGATATTGACAATGTTTACATCAATACGGACTCGGCTTTTCCCGATAATGGAAGTCGTCCTTCTGGCACTCTTTGGGAAGTGACTGTTCATTGTCTTGATAATAATGTCAGCCCCGCTTACATAATGGGCGGTGATGGGGTTTATTCTCTACCGGACACCCGGAATGAGCAGTTCAAGGTCAGTGCTCTCAATGTCCTTATTGTCGAGGATCTGATTGCTGCGGTGACCACCGGGTTGCAAAAGACATTGCAAACCGAGATCGCAAAGTTCTGGGTGGCGCCAGCCAGGTCCATGCGACCGGACACGGCACCGTTGTCCAATAAGCAGGCTTTCATCGAAGCCTGCGCCGTGGTCACCAGTGCAGAGCTTTCGCTGTCGGTCATGGCCAACAATTTTGACGCCTGGTTGGGCGAGCGATTCGCTCATCTGCTTGAAGCAGATGGCGGTCGCGCAGCGTTTGAAGTCAGGCTGCAACCTGAACAGGATTACCTGCTGTCGCTTCAGCCTTGTTTCGTTCTGGACAACGCCGAGCGTGCGGATGCAGAAATGCCGCTGGTGAATGAGTCAACCTCTTATCTCCTGCATACGCCGGAAAACGGCTTTGAATTTTTTGAAAAAAATATCGATCTGCATAGCAAACTTCAGCAGCGACTGTCCCTGGGTGGAGACCAGATCAGGTATCTGAAAGCTGCGCAAAGTCCTCATGCATTTTGTGCCGAGGCTCACCTCAAAGGTCAGCTTGAAAGTGTTTCACTCTTGATCGGTGGCCAGGAACAACTGGCAAAACCGCTGACTTCCATGCTGCAGGACAATCAAGGCCTGCATGTGCTGCGTTACGGCATCGAAACCCGCTTCTATCTGCTTTGGGCTGCATTGAAACGCACCGATTGGCCGCTATGGCTGCATGCCGCTGGTAGCGATATGCAACAGCGCTATAGCGAGCTTGAAGAGTCGCGGGATCAATACGAGGCTGTCTACTCAAACACCTTCGATGCCTGTTTTTCATTCAAGGATTACGTAGTGCGCACATTCGCCGAATGGGCGGACAGGGTACTTGGTGAACAACTGGATCCGGAATCGATAAGTGTCCATAGCTCGTACAGTCTGCAAATTGCCGGGCGTACTATCGAACAGGAAGAAACCCGAACGCTGACGGAGTTTATTGTTTTCGGGCTGCACGACACCGGTTATAAAGCGGCTCTGACTATCATCGGCGCTCCCGCCGGAAGTCGGCTGACGGCAGTAGCGCTTGAACAGTGGCTGGAAAATCGTAACCTGCGACTGGAATTTACCGGCAGTCTTGCATACTCGCCCTCGGTGGCTTACCAGGAGGCTTATCGCAACTATCTCTGCAGTCAGATGGAGTTCGCGGCTTTTGTTGCTCGTCACTCCGGGAAACTGGATTCCACTGATGCCAATATCATCGCGCGGGCCATGGCCAATGATCCTGCGGTGACTATTCAGGGGTTGAAAATCAGACTGCAAGCGCCAGCGCTGAAAGACATTCTGATGATTTCGGCCAAAGAATACGTGCCGTCGCTGATGCTGGTCAAAACAGCTGGAGGACAATTCGAACTGCAGAAATTTCCCGATATCTACGCCGCGAACCGCTGGCTGGAGTCGGCATTGTCGGCGGATCGTGAATACGCCGCATTGATGATCCATCCCGACTACCTGCAAGAGGCGGGTGAGTTGCTTGGCAGCGCTGGCACTCAACTGAGCTATCGCTACACGATTGATAGCCGGCCGGTCGATTTTTATCTGAACGCCAAAGCACCGTTGGCGGACTACGCGAATGTCGCCTACCGAGCCGAAGTTGCCCTGCACAAAGCCATTGCACCGGCCGGTTATCGCGCGCTTGGCTTCGAGGGCCGCAAGCGCTATTCGCGTCTGAGCACCGAATTCAAGGCACTGTCCATGGTTGAGGCGCGAGACAATGGTTTTCCGACATTCGAGCAATTCACTTACGACTCGGTGAAAGCTCAGATCGAAGACATTTTGCGTTCGCGTGGCAGTTACGTTTCGGTCAATCCCGACCAGATCATTGTGCAAACCGAAGACTTTCGTAAGAGCGTTACCGACGTTTTGCTTGAAGGACTCGCTTTTGAAGCGGCGCATCCAGCCTACGAAACGAAATTCAGCCCGAAATACTATTTGGTCAACGGCCATCCCATCGTTGAAAAACTGGATATCCGCGACCTTTCCTCGCTGTCGAAAACATTCCGACCCGGCGACAGATATACCGCGATGCTGAAAGAGCAATATCAGAACAAGGCGCATCCTGATTACTCATTCAAACGCGCTGTACACGCCCGGAAAATCCGCTGTGAGATGTACCGCAATGCATTTGCCGACTATACCAACGGCAGATTAACCACTGAATCTTTCTCTGCTGTCCAACGGATTATCGACAATCTGAAAGAAGGTGGCGGCTATCCATCAATCGTCAATAGCGTCTCCGAAGGCGACATCGGGCTGTATAAATTCAACATCGGCACGCTGGGTCTGACGGCTGCCGGTGACCGTACAGTTGGCGGCGTTTATATTTTTCGACTGAAGTTATCGTCAGGTTTCTTCGACTTGCTCTATACGCCTGACGCGCCGGATCAAGTCAGCTTCCGGCCGATCGCTGATTTCATTCCTTCGATTCGTTTTCGCAAAGGCCCGTTCAGGACCTACTACAGCGAGCGGATACTGCTGATTGACCAGAAAGTGATCAATGATTACTTCGATAATCTGGTCGCAACGGTTGATACCCGACCGGTCATTCGCACGCAGCAGCGTTCGTTACTGCCCGATCTGTTCACTTTCCACGACGAGCGAGTGCGCCGTGTATTGAGTGACATCGACGAACGGACCACCAGTCTCAATGAAATAATTGCCGCCCTGGTTTATGAAAACCTGTTGAAGGCCGCAAACATCGTCAGCCTGGTGGTGCCACCCGTAGGCACTGTGGTGGTGGCTGTGCAGGTGATGAAAAGCATCTACGACGCGTCGCAGTCGCACCGACGGGGTGATTATTCCGCCGCCCTGGGGCATGTGCAGGATGTATTGAGCGGACTGCTGACATTGGGTCAGGCTGCAGCGGCGGGGGCGCCGGTTAAAGAACTTACCCGTGCGCAACGCTCGTTTCTAAGTCTGTTTGAAGACGCCCGCACGGTCGCGGAACTCGTAACGTATTACACCGGCCATGAAGACCCCGCCGATGAGCTGATCGGTTTCTTCAAGTCACTGATGCAAGAGGGTGACAGCGCATTGAGCAAGACCACGGTGCGTTGAGTCGTTTAGAGCGCACATAAGCATTACTTAACTTTCGTAACCCATGCGCCAACTCACGGCCCGCGTCGCAGCCAACAACCGCTGCGCCGCCGGGCCGTTTTCGTCGGCGTGGAACAGCGAGGTCGGGCCGACGATGGTCAGTACCGCAGCGATCTGCCCGACCGCGTTGAACACTGGCGCAGAAAGCGCATCCACACCCGGCATCAACAAACCATGCACGTGATGCAGACCGCGTTCGCGGATCTGTTCACACAACGCTGCATAGGCTGTTTCATCCTTGAGCGGATGCTCCGCGACAGCGATCTCCTGCTCGCGCAATTCATCGGTTTCCCGGTGTGGCAGGTAAGCGCTGAACACCAGCCCGGTGGACGAGCTGAGCAGCGGCAGCACCGAACCCAATTGCGTCACCACCGTCACCGCGCGCACCGCCGGTTCGATATGCACCACGGTTGCGCCCTGATTGCCCCACACCGCGAGAAAGCAGGTTTCGTTGAGTTCGTCGCGCAACTCGGACAGCGGCAGGGCGGCGACTTTCAGCACGTCCATGCTGTTGAGTGCGGCCAGGCCCACCCGCAGCGCTTCGCGACCGAGGCCGTAATGGTTGGTGGCGGCGTTCTGTTCGGCAAATCCCGAAGCAATCAACGCCTGCAGATAGCGATGCACCTTGCTCGCCGGCATCTGCACGTGTTCGGCCAGACGCGACAGCGAAGTCGACGGTGACAATTCGGCCAAAGCCTTGAGGATGTCGGTGCCGACCTCGGCGGAGCGGACTTTCTGTTTGCCGTTGCTGTCGCTGGTTTTTTCCATGGGGCTGGCGGTTCCGGTTCGAATGGGCGTCTTTATAGCTTGACGCTGGATAGCGAGCAAATTACGTTATGCGTAATCAGATTACGATAATAACAACCCCGGCGTGCCGAGACCTCTGAGCCAGAGCGATGGGCCATTGCCGACTCCCTGTTCAGGAGGCTCCATGAACCTCGATTCAACCGCGCAGGACCTGGTTTACCAGTCCGGCTTCGGCAACGAATTCAGCACCGAAGCGTTGCCCGGCGCGCTGCCCGTTGGCCAGAATTCCCCGCAAAAAGCCCCGTACGGCCTGTATACCGAATTGTTCTCCGGCACCGCGTTCACCATGCCGCGCAGCGAAGCGCGCCGCACCTGGATGTACCGGATTCAGCCATCGGCCAACCACCCGGCGTTCGTCAAACTGGAACGGCAACTGGCCGGCGGACCGTTGGGTGAAGTGACGCCCAATCGCCTGCGCTGGAATCCACTGGAGCTGCCGACCGAACCGACGGATTTCATCGATGGCCTGGTCAGCATGGCGGCCAACGCCGGCGCCGAGAAACCGTCCGGCATCAGCATTTATAACTACACCGCCAACCGTTCGATGGAGCGGGTGTTCTTCAACGCTGACGGTGAAATGCTGCTGGTGCCGCAACTCGGTCGCCTGCGTATCGCCACCGAACTGGGCGTACTCGAAGTGGCGCCGCTGGAAATCGTCGTGCTGCCGCGTGGCCTGAAATTTCGCGTCGAACTGCTCGATCCACAGGCACGCGGCTACCTCGCCGAGAACCATGGCGCGCCGCTGCGCCTGCCGGATCTGGGGCCGATCGGCAGCAACGGTCTGGCCAATCCCCGGGATTTCCTCACCCCGGTCGCTGCCTACGAAAACCTCCAGCACCCGACTACTTTGGTGCAGAAATTTCTTGGCCAGTTGTGGGCCACTGAACTCAATCACTCACCGCTCAATGTGGTCGCTTGGCACGGTAACAACGTGCCGTACAAATACGACCTGCGCCGTTTCAACACCATTGGCACGGTGAGCTTCGATCATCCCGATCCTTCGATCTTCACCGTGTTGACCTCGCCGACCAGCGTGCACGGTCTGGCGAACCTCGATTTCGTGATCTTCCCGCCGCGCTGGATGGTCGCCGAAAACACCTTCCGGCCACCGTGGTTCCACCGCAACCTGATGAACGAATTCATGGGCCTGATCCAGGGCGAATACGACGCCAAGGCTGAAGGCTTCGTGCCCGGCGGCGCTTCGTTGCACAGCTGCATGAGCGCCCATGGCCCGGACGGCGAGACCTGCACCAGGGCGATCAACGCCGAGCTTGCACCTGCAAAAATCGATAACACCATGGCCTTCATGTTCGAGACCAGCCAGGTGCTGCGCCCAAGCCGTTTCGCCCTCGACTGCCCTCAATTGCAATCCAGTTATGACGCTTGCTGGGCCTCGCTGCCCGCCACGTTCGATCCGACCCGGAGATAACCCATGACACAGAATTCCATCACCCGCAGTTGGGTCGCTTCGGCCAACGGTCACAGCGATTTTCCGTTGCAGAACCTGCCGCTGGGCGTGTTCAGCCTCAAGGGTTCTGCGCCGCGTGCAGGCGTGGCGATCGGCGAGCACATCTTCGATTTGCAGGTGGCGCTTGAGGCCGGTCTGTTCGACGGTGTCGCACGCAGTGCGGTGGAAGCCATGCAGGGCGGGCAGTTGAACGCGTTCTTCGAACTTGGCCGTGAGGCGCGGGTGGCCCTGCGCGAACGCCTGATCGAACTGTTCAGTGAAGGCAGCACGCTGCGTGGCAGCATCGAAGCGCAAGGCGCGAAAGTCTTGCCACTGGCTGCCGATTGCCAGATGCACCTGCCGGCGCGAATCAGCGATTACACCGACTTCTACGTCGGCATCGAGCACGCGCAGAACGTCGGCAAACTGTTCCGTCCGGATAACCCGCTGTTGCCGAACTACAAGCACGTGCCGATCGGTTACCACGGTCGCGCTTCCACGGTGCGAGCGTCCGGCACCGACGTGCGCCGGCCGAAGGGCCAGACGCTGCCGGCCGGGCAGACCGAACCGGTATTCGGCCCATGCGCACGTCTGGATTACGAACTGGAGCTGGGCATCTGGATCGGCCAGGGCAATGAGATGGGCGAGCCGATTGCCATCGGTGACGCTGCCGAGCACATCGCCGGTTTCTGCCTGCTCAACGACTGGTCGGCGCGGGATATCCAGGCTTGGGAATACCAGCCACTCGGCCCATTTCTGTCGAAAAGCTTCATCACCAGTGTTTCGCCCTGGGTGGTGACGGCCGAAGCACTGGAACCGTTCCGCATGGCACAGCCGGCGCGCCCTGAAGGTGATCCGCAGCCGCTGCCGTATCTGCTCGACAAGCGTGATCAGGATGGCGGCGCCTTCGACATCGAGCTGGAAGTGCTGTTGCGTACCGAAACCATGCGCGAGCAGAACCTGCCCGCCCATCGCCTGACCCTGAGCAACACCCGCTACATGTACTGGACCGTCGCGCAAATGGTCGCGCACCACAGCGTCAACGGCTGCCAGTTGCAGGCCGGCGATCTGTTCGGTTCGGGCACTTTGTCCGGGCCGGAAAACGGCCAGTTTGGCAGCCTGCTGGAGATCACTGAGGGCGGTAAGAAACCGATCGAACTGGCTTCCGGCGAAGTGCGCAAGTTCCTTGAGGACGGTGACGAAATCATCCTGCGCGCTCGCTGTGCCCGCGAAGGTTTTGCCTCGATCGGCTTCGGCGAATGTCGCGGCACCGTGATCGCTGCACGCTGACAGGAGCGGCTTATGGATCTCTATGGCTATTACCGTTCCACTTCATCGTACCGGGTGCGAATCGCACTGGCGTTGAAGGGCCTCGATTACCAGGCGCTGCCGGTCAACCTGATCGCACCGTCGGGTGGTGAACATCGGCAGCCGGCGTATCTGGCGCTCAATCCCCAGGGCCGGGTGCCAACCTTGCGCACCGATGACGGTGCGCTGCTGATTCAATCGCCGGCGATCATCGAGTATCTGGAAGAGCGTTATCCACAGGTGCCGTTGCTGCCGGATGATCTGCTGACGCGCGCGCAGGTGCGCGGTGTCGCGGCGGTGATCGGCTGCGATGTGCATCCACTGCACAACGTCAGCGTGCTCAATCGCCTGCGCCAGGCGGGGCAGAATGAGGCGCAAGTGGTGGAGTGGATCAGCCATTGGATCAGCCAAGGGCTGGCAACGGTGGAGCAGTTGATCGGCGACAGCGGTTTCTGTTTTGGCGAATGGCCGTGCGTGGCGGATGTGTATTTGATTCCGCAGTTGTATGCGGCAGAACGCTTCAATGTTTCGCTGGAGGCTTACCCGAAAATCCGCCGCGTTGCTGCGCTCGCTTTGGAACATCCAGCGTTCATCAAGGCCCATCCCGCCAACCAACCAGATACCCCTAAATGATCGTTCCCACGCTTTGCGTGGGAATGCATCTTGTGACGCTCTGCGTCACATTGGACGCAGAGCGTCCGGGGCGGCATTCCCACGCGGAGCGTGGGAACGATCAACACAGGTTTGTGTGGGCCTCAAGGATGGGGCAAACCTGCAAAAAGCGGTCAATGTACGACGGAGTTGGGCGGCAGATGGCCGAGGCGTTCGGTCAGGCGCAGGCGCTGGATCGGGTCTTCGCTGAGCAATAACGCATGCTCCAGATCGAAGCGTTCAGCGTTCGGGCAATCCAGCCGTTGATACAGACTGGCCCGGGCCATGTAATCAGAGGCCTTCGCATCACCCAGTTCGAGCACTCGTTCTGCGTCGATCAGCGCGGCGATGTGATCGTCGTGGGTCAGGTGCAATTGGCGCAGGTTGCGTGACAGACGCTGCAGCATCTGCACTGGCGTGGCCGTCAGCAGATGCTCGGCGCTGAGCTGCATGTTCGGCCCATATTGGCGTTGCAACAGTTCGCGACAGTCGTTGGGATACAAGCGTCGACCGCCGCAAGGGTCGAGCAAGTGGTCGGCGCCGGGTACCCGCAACAGGAAATGCCCGGGGAAGTTGACCCCGACCAAAGGAATCTCGAGGCCATGCGCCAGTTCCAGGGCGATCAACGCCAATGCCAACGGCTGACCGCGCTGGGTGTGCAACACGCGGTGCAGCAGCGCCGCCTGCGGGCGCAGCGGCAGGAAATCATCCTGTGCGAAACCGATATCGACCATGCGCCGCAACAGCGGTTGCGCCAGTTCGCTGACCGGCAGCATCGGCAGGCCATAGCTGACCCGTAGTTGCAGATCCTTGAAGGTGCGCAACCATGCCTCGGGCTCGAGGGTTTTGTCGTGCTCGGCACTTATCCACAGCGCAGCTTCCAGCAGCGCTGGCGGTGAACGATGCAGGCATTCGAAAAAGCGTTGGCGCGCACTCATCTGAATCTCCCTCCAATGCCTCGTTTTAGCCCCGTCCGGGTTGTTCGTCCAGTGCCGGGCGCGTTGAGCGCGAGTTATAGCGGCGCAACATTGTCCGCTCGGCGGCTCATGCCGGTGCGCGCCAGCAATTTTCAGGGGCAAGCCTATACTGGCGTTCTACAAGAAGTGATTCGGGAGCCTGTCGATGTTCGCTCTCATGCAAAGCACTCGCCTGGAATCGCTGCACTTGAGCGTGGACCCGGTCACCGGGTTGAAGGCGGTCATTGCCATTCATGACAGTCGCCTGGGGCCAGCCCTGGGCGGCTGCCGTTACCTTGCCTATCCCAACGACGAATCTGCGGTCGAGGACGCCATTCGCCTGGCGCAAAACATGAGCTACAAAGCGGCGCTGGCCGGCCTTGCGCAGGGCGGCGGGGTGGCGGTGATCGTGCGCCCGGCCCATGTCGAGAATCGCGCCGCGTTGTTCGAGGCTTTCGGCCGTTGCATCGAGCAGCTCGACGGTCGCTACATCACCGCCATCGACAGCGGCACTTCAGTGGCGGACATGGACTGCATTGCCCAGCAGACCCGGCATGTCACCAGCACCACCTCGGCAGGCGATCCGGCACCGCACGCGGCCATGGGCGTGTTCACCGGCATTCGCGCCACGGCGATGGCGCGTCTGGGCAGCGACAACCTCGAAGGTTTGCGCATCGCGATTCAGGGGCTTGGCAACGTCGGTTATGCACTGGCCGAGCAACTGCACGCGGCCGGCGCCGAGTTGCTGGTCAGTGACATCGACCACGGCAAGGTGCAACTGGCGATGGAGCAGCTCAATGCTCACCCGATCGCCAACGACGCATTGCTCAGCACGCCGTGCGACATTCTCGCGCCTTGTGGGTTGGGCGGTGTGCTCAACAGTCATTCGGTGTCGCAACTGCGCTGTTCCGCTGTCGCCGGTTCGGCGAACAATCAACTTTCCCATCTGGATGTGGCGGATCAACTGGAACGGCGCGGAATTCTTTATGCGCCGGATTATGTGATCAATGCCGGCGGGCTTATTTACGTTTCGCTTAAACATCGTGGCGAGGAGTTGCCGACGATTACGGCGCATCTGTCGAAGATCAGTTCGCGGCTGACCGAAGTCTTTGCCCATGCTCAGGCGGAAAAACGTTCGCCGGCGCGGGTGGCGGATGAGTTGGCGGAAAAGGTTTTGTATCGCTGAAAGCAAAAGATCGCAGCCTTCGGCAGCTCCTACACTCGGAATGCAGGAGTTGCCGAAGGCTCGGGCCGCGATCGGACGATCTTTCTGATTACTTCGGCGCTTTCGCTGCTTTGGCGGGCTTCGCCGGCGCCTCGTCAGGTTCTGCCGCTTCAGCTTTTTCGACAGGCTCGGCCGGCGCATTGATCAGCTCCGACAGCGCATCGGGCTGGCTTTTGAATGCCCGGGCAAACACATCGCGATTCCTCGCCATGTAGATCCCGGCTTCTTCTACTTGCTGTTCGGTCAGGGACGGAACGGCTTTTTGCAGCACATCGGCCAGATATTCGGCCAGTTCGAGCATTTTGTCATGACGATCAGCTTCGGCTTTATCCATGAACAAGCGCTCCAGATCTCGGCTGCTGCGGTATACCACTTCGACGGCCATTCACCACCTCACATGCCTTCACGTTAAGTTGTCTTGACGACTACTGTATCCATATACAGCGAAAAGGATAAGCGAATCCCTGCGCCATGGGTAGTGGCTTTTCAATGTAGACCGGATTTGGCGTTTGTCAGGGGACGGTGTGGCTGCTATTCGCGAGCAGGCTCGCTCCCACAGAAACTCTAGCGGTGCGACCAAACGCCACGGCGCGGGATTTGCAGCGGATCGCCATGATGCGTGGCCCTGAACCTGCATGAAAACCGTTGCAACAAGACGCGCGCGCAAAACCGTCACGTGCGATACGCATCATCCGCCCGAAACGGGCTAAGGAAACTCATCGTGAAAATAAACTGGGCCGAGAAATTGCGGCGTAACGTGCATCAACTGGCCGAGTCCCTGGGCAACCTGTTCGTCGAAACCTTCCACTATCTGGCGCTGTTCGCCATCGGTGCGGTGACGGCGTGGGCGGCGGTGATGGAGTTTCTCGGGATGCTCGAAGTCGGGCACATCAAGATCGATGACATTCTGTTGCTGTTCATCTATCTGGAACTGGGCGCGATGGTCGGGATTTATTTCAAGACCAACCACATGCCGGTGCGCTTCCTGATCTACGTGGCGATCACTGCACTGACGCGCCTGCTGATCTCCAACGTCTCGCACCACAACCCGCCGGACATGGGCATCATCTACCTGTGCGGCGGCATTCTGCTGCTGGCGTTTGCGATCCTGGTGGTGCGTTACGCTTCGTCGCAATTCCCCTCAGTGAAGATCGAGAACCCGCAGCGCAAGATCGGTACGGGTTCCAGCGAACATCCTGAAGTGGAGAAGGGCGAGCTCTAAAGGCCCGCCGCCTGGCCGGGCTGGCCTTTGACCCGTGGCGGTGGCGGGGTCAGCCCGGCGCCGCTGGTCATGGCTTCGAGAATCGACATGGCGCTGTGACCCTGTTCGATGGCGATGCCGAACTGGATGCTTTGTACCAGCCGTTTCAAACGCTCGGGATCGTTGCGCTGTTCGGCGCTGATCATGCGCTTGGCCACGATGCGGCCGGCGTTGGACAGGGTCAGCATGATGCTGCCGTCCAGGCCCTGAATGCTCAGATTGATCTGATAGTCCGGCGCGAAGGCATCGGTAATGATTTGAAATGGGTTGTCCATGATGCGTCACCGCCTGATTGAACGTGCAGTTGTTGACCGGCCATGATCTGATTTGGTTCGCAACACCAGACCACTGGCATCTCGTTCGCTGAGGTTTGCAATGTCCGTTTGCCTCAAGGGTGATGTAGCAAGGGGCATGCCGGAAAAATTGTCGAACAATAAACACGGCGAAAAAAACGGCGAGCCTCGGGGCTCGCCGTTTTTTGTGGCGCGTTTTCAGGGCAGGAATGAGCCGATGATCGCTGACAGTGCAGTCAGGCCGATCAACACTCCACCCAGTTCACCGCCAGCCCGCCCCGCGAGGTTTCCTTGTATTTGTCGTGCATGTCGGCGCCGGTGTCGCGCATGGTGCGGATCACCCGGTCGAGGGAAATGAAGTGATTGCCGTCGCCGCGCAGGGCCATTTGCGTGGCGTTGATCGCCTTCACCGCCGCGATGGCATTGCGCTCGATGCACGGCACTTGCACCAGGCCGCCGACCGGATCGCAGGTCAGACCGAGGTTGTGTTCCAGGCCGATTTCGGCAGCGTTCTCCAGTTGCTCCGGTGTCGCGCCGAGGACATCGGCCAGGCCGGCGGCAGCCATTGCGCAAGCCGAGCCGACTTCGCCCTGACAGCCGACCTCGGCACCGGAGATGGAGGCGTTTTTCTTGCACAAAATCCCGACAGCGGCTGCGCCGAGAAAGAACGCGACGACATCATCGTCAGACGCATCCGGATTGAATTTCATGTAGTAGTGCAGAACCGCCGGAATGATCCCGGCGGCGCCATTGGTCGGCGCGGTGACCATGCGCCCGCCGGCTGCGTTTTCTTCGTTGACGGCGAGGGCGAACAGGTTGACCCATTCCATCGCCGACAGGGTCGAGCTGATCACATTCGGTTTGCCGATTTCCAACAGGCTGCGATGCAGTTTCGCCGCGCGGCGCGGTACTTTCAGGCCGCCGGGCAGGATGCCTTCGTGGCGCAAACCTTGTTCGACGCACTCGCGCATCACTGACCAGATGTGCAGCAGGCCTTGGCGAATCTCGGCATCGCTGCGCCAGGCGCGCTCGTTGGCCATCATCAGTTCGGACACGCGCAGATTGTGCTTTTTGCACAAAGCGAGCAGTTCGGCGGCGCTGGAAAAATCGTACGGCAACACCACGTCGCTGATTGGCGCCACGCCAGATTCGGCTTCAGCCGCTTCGACGATGAAACCGCCGCCGACCGAGTAATAGGTTTGCGTGAACAGCTCGGCGCTTTCGCCAAAGGCGCTCAGCGACATGGCGTTGGGGTGGTAGGGCAGGCTCTCGTCGAGCAGCAGCAGATCGCTCTGCCAGTCAAACGCAATCGAGCGTTGACCGGCGAGGGACAGTTGTCCGGTTTCGCGCAGTTGCTGGATGCGTGGATCGATGGTCGAAGGATCGATGCTGTCCGGCCACTCGCCCATCAGGCCCATGACCGTTGCGCGGTCAGTGGCGTGGCCAACGCCGGTCGCAGACAGCGAGCCGTACAGACGGATTTCCACCCGTCGCACGTCATTGAGCAGATGCTGGTCGATCAGGGCCTGGGCAAACGTCGCCGCTGCACGCATCGGACCGACGGTATGGGAGCTGGACGGGCCGATGCCCACTTTGAATAGATCGAAAACACTGATAGCCATGCTAAACCCTTACAAGCAATGGAGTAGGAATCGCTGCCATTTTTTGTCGGACAAGCGCAATGTCGGCGATACTGCCTGCCTCGGTTCGAGGTGACCAACGAAACCTCCTAAGACAGCCTTTAGCAGGACTAAACAATGAGTCGTCAATTGCATGCCCAGACCTATGTCTGGCTGCAGGTGTTTGCCTGTGCCGCGCGGCACCTGTCGTTCACCCGTTGTGCCGAAGAGCTGCACATCACCCCGGGCGCGGTCAGCCAGCAGATTCGTCAATTGGAAGAGCGCCTGGGCTTTCGCCTGTTTCATCGGCGCGCGCGCGGCGTTGAGTTGAGTGCACAGGGGCAGCGGCTGGCGATTACCGTCAATGAAGCCTATGGCAGCATCGATGCGGAATTGCGCCGGCTGGACGCCGGGATGATCAGCGGGACTCTGCGGTTGCGCTCGATCCCGTCGTTTCTCGGCAAGTGGCTGACCCCGCGCCTGCCGCGCTTGCAGCAACGCTTTCCAGATATCCAGTTGCGCCTGGTGGCCGAGGACAGCAGCGTGCCACTGCATGAGGGCGATTTCGATCTGGCCATCGACCTCAACGATGGCAGCTACCCCGGATTGTTATCCACAGCCTTGCTCGACGAGCAGATATTTCCGGTGTGCGCGCCGAGCCTGCTGCGCGGGCGACCGCCGTTGCACGGGCCGGCGGATCTGATGCATTTCCCGTTGCTGCACGACATCACCGCCTGGCGTGGCAGTTACGAATACGCAGAATGGGAGTTCTACCTGAACGCGATCGGCTTCGAAGGCGCCGATGTGCGACGCGGCCACACGTTCAACCGCAATCACCTGACCATCGAAGCGGCGATCGCTGGCATGGGCGTGGCGATTGCCCGGCGCACGTTGCTCAACGATGAGCTGGAGCGCGGCACTTTGATCGTGCCGTTCGGCTTGTCAGTACCCAACCATAAACGCTATGTGCTGCTGTATGCACCGGGGGCGTTGAGCCATCCGGGCGTGCGCGCTGTGCACGACTGGCTGGTGGAGGAGGCAGGGATTTTTCGCAGTTTGCACCCGCTGAACGAGCAGCAGATGTGAGCAGATTTTTCTGCGGAGCGGGTCGACCCAACTCCCGACATTAACAGCGCCTCGCTCGGTTGTCCGGCTTTTTTTGCGAATGAATATTTTTCTTTTTTCAGGGGTTGAAATGTTCGCCGCTCGGGCCGATTGTTGTAACCAGGAGGTCAGGAAATTCACTTCAAGGCCTCCAGCGAGCTAGCTGAAATAAGGGATGAACTATGCAAATCCAAGTCAACAGCGATAACCATATTCAAAGCAGTAAGCGACTGGAGGAGTGGGTACGTACAACTATTGAGAGCACGCTCGACCGTTATGAAGAAGACCTGACCCGTGTCGAAGTCCACCTGAGCGACGAGAACGGCGAAAAACCAGGTCCCCATGACTTGCGCTGCCAACTGGAAGCGCGGCCAAAAGGCCACCAACCGATTTCCGTGACCCATAAAGCCGATTCGCTGGAACAGGCGATCGACGGTGCCGCCGAGAAACTGGAGCACAAACTGGATCATCTGTTCGGCAAACTGCGAGGTAAACCACGCGCCGCTGTAGTGCCATTTACCGGCAAGGCCAACGACAAGCTGTTGGCGGAAGAATTTGACGAGAATGAACAGGCAGCGATCAACAGTTGATGCGCTGATTTCACAAGTCACACAAGGAGAACGGGCCTGCTGATGCAGGCCCGTTTTTTTTCGCATGGGGGGAAGGCTTCAGAGTCTGTTCAGAATGCCACCGACGTCTGCACATAAACCGTCCGCGGCTCACCCACGTACTTGCCCTTGTTGTTGTCATCGAACGAGCGTGTGAAGTACTGCGTGTTGAAGATGTTCTTCACGCCCACCGCCACATTCAAATCCGACAGTTGCGGTCCGAAGTCATACCCGGCGCGGCTGCTGAACAGCATGTAGCCGGGGATCTTGCCGGTGCTGCCATCGGCGCTTTCTTTCGAAGTGTTGGCGTTGTCGGCGAACTGGTCGCTCTGGAAGCTGCTGTCCAGATTCAGCTTCCATGGCCCTTCGGTATAACCGACGCCAATCGTGCCTTTGTGCTTGGAGGAAAACGGCACGCGGTTGCCTTTGTTCGGCCCGTCCTCGCGGATGGTGGCGTCGACATAGGCATAACTGGCGTAGACATCGAAACCGGCCAGCGCCGGGCTCAAGTCGTCGAGCGCGTAATTGACGCTGGTCTCGATGCCCTGATGGCGGGTTTCGCCGCGAGCGATCACCGAGTCGTTGGTCTGGTTGCTTTCGTACTGGTTGTCGAAGTTGATCAGGAATGCGCCGATCTCCGCGCGCAGGGCACCGTTGTCATAGCGCGTGCCGAGTTCCCAGGTGCGGGCCTTTTCCGGTTTCACCTCGCCGCTGCTCACGCGGTTGGGCATCTGGCTGTATTGCACGCTGCCGAACGAGCCTTCGGTGTTGGCGTACAGGTTCCAGCTGTCGGTGAGGTGATAAAGCACGTTCAGCGCCGGCAGCGCGGTGTTGTAGTCGCCCTTGTATTTGACGTTGGTCAGGTTGTTGGTCTGTTGCGACTCGATCATCTCGTAGCGCACGCCCGGAGTGATGGTCCATTTGCCGATGTCGATGCGGTCATCGACGAAGAATGCGTTGGCCTCGGTACCACCGCGAGTGTCGCGGTCGTTGCGGCTGCTGGTGGTCGGGTATTCGTTGGCGCTGATCGGCGTGCGATAACGCAGTTCGTGGCCGGCCTCATTGATGTAGCGGTAGCCGACGCCGACTTCATGGCTGCTCGGACCGAGATCGAAGCCTTGGGCGAAACGGGTTTCCAGACCACGTACCCAATACTCGCGCGGCGACAACGAAAGGAATGTGCCCTGATCCAGATAACCGCTGCGCAGGGTTTTGGTGAAGAAGGTGTTGGCGGTGAATTCGCGGCGATCTTCCTGATAGCGATAGCCGAAGTTGAACATCGTCCGGCGGCCCCAGAACTGGTCTTTCGGCCGCGTCGACTGGTACGGATCGGCATCGTAATCGGCGACGGTGAGACCGCCGGGCATGTCGGCCTTGCCTTCGTAATACTGGGCCATGGCGTTGAAGCTGTTGGCCTCGTCGAGCTGATATTTGCCCTTGAGGATCAGGTCGTCGATCTCGGTATCGCTGTGTTCGCGCCAGTCACCGCCACGGGTGCCGGAGTACAACAGCGCACCACCGAGGCCGTTGGCGTTGGTGCCGCCGGCCAGCAGATTGGCGCTGGTCTTGAAACCGTCGTGGCTCGACGATGGGCTGGTTTCAGTCTGGAAACCACCCTTGACCGTCGGCTCGTCAGGAATCGCCCGGGTCACGAAGTTGACCACGCCGCCGACGTTCTGCGGGCCATAACGCACCGCGCCGCCGCCGCGCACCACGTCCACCGCATCCATGTTGCCCATGCTGATCGGCGCGAACGACAACTGCGGCTGACCATACGGCGCGAACGGTACCGGGATGCCGTCCATCAATACTGTCGAGCGCGCGGCCAGGCGTGGATTCAAACCACGAATGCCGAAGTTCAGCGCCATGTCGTGGCTGCCGGTGCCGTTGTTCTCCGGCGCGTTCACACCGGGGATGCGGTTGAGCACATCGCGGGCCTGGGTCGCGCCCTGGCGTTCGAATTCTTCGCGGCGGATCACATCACGCGCCCCGGGGTGTTCGAAGACATTGATCTGCGCCGCATCGCCGAGCCAGTCGCCGACTACGGTCGAGGTGCCCAGCTCCAGCGCCGCGTCAGCCAGCGGTTGCAGGCTGAAGGCATTGTCGCCTTCGGCGCGGGCTTGCAGGCCTGTGCCTTCGAGCAGGGCATCGAGGCCTTGTTGCGTCGTGTAATTGCCCTCCAGACCCCGGCTCTGCACACCGCTGGTGACTTGCGAGCCAAAGGAAATCAGCACGCCGGCTTCACGGCCAAACTGGTTCAGCGCGGTTTCCAGCGACGTCGGGGCGATGTGATAAACCTTGGTCTCGGCGCCCAGCGCAGCGGGCAGGGCGGTGAAACTCAGGCTGGCGCCGAGCAGAAGATTGCGCAGGCTGCGGGCCAGTGGGGTAAGGCGGGTGGGCTGCATGTGGATGATCCTGAGAAGGTGGAATCAAGGGGGCTTTCCTTCTCTGTCACGCCAGATCTGAAAAACGGCTCATGGTTTTGGCGTTTTTTTACACCCGCGCTTCGATGCTCACCCAATAACGGGTAAAGCGCTTCACTCTGACCGGCAGACTGATCTGCAACAGGTCGAGAATCCGCTCGCTGTCATCCAGTGGATACGTCCCGGAAATCAGCAAATCGGCAACCTGGCTGTCGCACCGCAGCTGCCCGCGCCGGTAGCGGCCAAGCTCTTCGAGGAAATCGCCGAGGCGCATATGGGCGGCGACCAGCATGCCGTCAGTCCACGCACCGCTGTTGGCGTCCAGTGGTTTGGCCGCGCTGACGGAGCTGGCAGTAAAACTCAACTGCCGCGCGACCGGCAGCAGCAGGGGCGCGCGCTGGTTGGCGACGAGTTCGACTCGTCCTTCGAACAGGGCGATCTGCGTGCGCTCAACAAACTGCCGCACATTGAGGCGCGCACCTTGGCTTTTCAGCACGCCGTGTGCCGTGCGTATCTCGAACGGATTTGCAGCGCTCAACAGCATTTCGCCTTCGAGCAGACGAATCGTACGCTGCGTGTCATCGACATCGACGGAACTTGCGGTATTGAGCTGTAACGAATCGGCACCGCCCAAGCCGATCTTGCGCCGCTGGCCGACCGGCGTGCGGTAATCGGCGAGCAGCGACGGCAACGGCGTGTGCTCGCGCATGCCCCAGGTCGCCGCTGAGCCGGCACCGAGAATCAGCAACATTTTCAGCGCCTGACGGCGGCTGCCGGACTTCGGTCCGTTCAACGCCGCGTGGGCCAACGGCGACGAAACGCCGCGCAAACGCTGATTGACTCGTTGCATGTGTTCCCACGCCCGGCGGTGTTCGCTGTGTGCATCCAGCCATTGTTGCCAGGCCTGTTGCTGGCGCGGGGTCAGCGTGCCCTGCTGCATTTCCAGCAGCCAGTGCACCGCCTGTTCGGCGACTTGCGCGGAGAAATCCGGCACCCGATTCACAGGGCGAAATAGCAGCGCATGGCCGCTTTGTTCAAATGGCGTTTGACCGTGGCCACTGAGATGCCCAGTTCTGCGGCGATCTGTGGATAAGTCAGACCATCGACCTGCGCGAGCAGAAAGGCGCGTTTGACCTGGCGCGGCAAGCCGTCGAGCAGTTCATCGAGTTCGACCAGTGTCTGCAGGATGATCGCTTTGTGCTCTTCCGACGGCGCGACCATTTCCGGCATTTGCGCCAGCGTCTCGAGGTAGGCGCGTTCCACATCCTGGCGCCGGTAATGATTGAACAGCACGCGCTTGGCCAAAGTGGTGAGAAAGGCGCGCGGTTCGATGATCGTCGGTGGTTCGCGGGCGGTCAGCACCTTGATGAACGTGTCCTGAGCCAGATCCGCCGCGCTGTCCGGGCAGCCGAGCTTGCGCCGCAACCAGCCGGTGAGCCAGCTGTGATGAGCGTGGTATAGCGATTCGACGGGATGGGCGGGCGGCAACGAAATCACTCCGGACGCAAAAACTTGCGTAGAGAACGTGCATTAGAGAACAAGAACGGTTCGCATTGTAGAGGCTGGCGACAGTGTCCGGCAATCAGATGCTTTTGCGTATGAGAATATTTATCATTAATATTGCTCGCCTGTAGATTCGGCTTGTCGGCCGAACGTTTCCGTTTCAGGGTCGAAACATGAAAGGCAAACTCGCCACCCTTCCCATGTCCTATCGTCTGGCCGTCACTTCGCGAGTGCTGGCGGCGATTTTCGGCGGCTATCTGGTGGCGGCGCTGGCCAGCGTCACCCTGACGTTGTGGCTGCCGCTGAACCGCGCCGAAGCGGTGGTCACTGGCATGACCGTGTCCTTTCTGGTCTATCTGGTCGCAGTGCTCTGGTGCTTTGCCTGCCGCAGCGCGTGGTCGGCGTGGGTCGGCCTGTTGGTGCCGAGCGTGATTCTCGCCACCGTTTCCGGTGCCGCGCGCGGTCTGGGGCTGGCATGAAAGAGGGCTTCCGGCAGGCGATGGCATGGCTGCACACCTGGGCCGGGCTGGTGTTCGGCTGGTTGCTGTTCGCGATTTTTCTCACCGGCACGCTCGCTTATTTCAAAGATGAAATCAGCCACTGGATGCAGCCGGAAATCGCTGCACATTCGCTTGATAGCGAAGCGAGCCTGGCGCTGGCGCAAGATTATCTGCAGCAACACGCCGCCGGTGCCTCGCGCTGGCTGATCGATTTGCCCGATGCCCGCGACCCCGGTCTGAAGGTGCGCTGGCAGCAGGCGCCGGGCAAACCCGGCGAGCGCGGCCGCTTCGAATCCCGAACTCTCGACGCTCAGACCGGGGCCGAGGTGCAGGGCCGCGAAAGCATGGGCGGCGAGTTCTTTTACCGTTTCCACTTCCAGTTGCAGATGCCTTACCCGTGGGGGCGCTGGCTGGCGACCATCGCCGCAATGGTGATGTTCGTTGCGTTGATCAGCGGCATCATCACCCACAAGAAAATCTTCAAGGACTTCTTCACCTTCCGCCCGCGCAAGGGCCAGCGTTCCTGGCTTGACGGGCATAACGCCGTGGGTGTGCTGGTGCTGCCGTTTCACGTGATGATCACTTACAGCAGCCTGGTGATTTTCATGTCGATGGTTATGCCGGCGAGCATCGTTGCCTCTTACGGCAGCGACGTGCGCAAGTTCTACGACGAAGTCTTTCCCGCCTCGAAGACGCCCGAGCGCGCCGATGTCGCCGCACCGCTGAACGCCATGGCGCCGCTACTGGCCAAGGCCGGCCAGCAGTGGTCGGGTGGCCATACCGCGCGCCTGTCGGTGAGCAACCCGGGCGATGCCAGCGCCACGGTGGTGCTGTCCCGCGCGGGCGATCGGGTGGTGCATGATTTCGGCCGGGCGGTGACGTTCAACGGCGTCACCGGGCAGCTTCTGAGCAGTACACCCGATCAACCCATGGCGATGGCGGTGGGTGGCGCGTTTTACGGTTTGCACATGGGCCATTTCGCCGGGCCGCTGTTGCGCTGGCTGTATTTCATTTGCGGATTGGCTGGCACGGCGATGATTGGCACCGGGCTGGTGATCTGGCTCGGTAAGCGGCAGCTCAAGCACGTAAAAAGCGCGGCGTTGCCCTTCGAATTGCGCCTGGTTGAGGTGCTGAATATCGCCAGCATGGCCGGCCTGGTATCGGCGGTGGCGGTGTTCTTTTTGGCTAATCGACTGGTGCCGGTGAGTCTGGCGGGGCGGGCCGATTGGGAAGTGAATGCTTTCTTCATAGCCTGGGGCCTGAGCGTGGTGCACGCCGTGTTGCGTCCGGGGCGCAAGGCGTGGATCGAACAGCTGACGCTCGGCGCCGCGCTGTTTATCGCGGTGCCGCTGATCAATGCGCTGACCACACCGTGGAATCTTGGCACCAGCCTGATGCAGCGCGACTGGGCACTGGCCGGATTTGATCTGACGTGTCTGGCGACCGGGCTTTTCCTCGGCTGGGCTGCGCGCAAGATGCAGCGTACGGGCGACTCCGTCAGCGTTCGCAAAGCAAGTCCTTCGCCTCGCTCGATCACAGTCGAACAGGGGGCCAACTGATGCTGCTGGCCCTGTTGCTTACTTACGCCGGCTTCACCGCGTTGTGCCTGTCGATGCCACGTCATCACGCCGAATTGCTCGGCGCCAAACCGTCGACGCGCCGCCGTCAGGGTCTGGCGCTGGCGGGATGGCTGTTGCTGGCGCTTTCGCTGTGGGCGGCGGTCGCGGCCAGTGGCTGGAGTTTCGGTCTGGTCGACTGGTTCGCGGTGCTGATGCTCAGCGCTTTGGCATTGGTGCTGTTGCTGCCGTATCGCCCGCGTCTGGCCATGGCCCTGGCCGGGTTGAGCCTGTTGGCCAGCCCGGCCGCCGCCTGGGCGCAGTGCTGAAGTGCTGATCGGTCTGCCGCCGGAATCGCGTGACGATGAAGCGCGTGGCGCGCGTGCGCATTTTCTCCAGGTGTTTCTGTCCCAGCGTGCGCAAATGGAAGCGCTGGTGAATCGGCGCGTCGGTTGTCGGGCGACGGCGGCTGATCTGGTCCAGGATCTGTTTTTGCGCTTCTGGCGGCGGCCGCTGGTGCAGGTCGAAGAGCTCAGCACTTATCTGCTGCGCTGCGCCGGCAACATCGCCATCGATCATTTGCGCAGTGAAGGCACGCGCACGCGGGTCAACGAAGGCTGGCAGCCGGACGAACCCGACAGCCATGGCAGCGAACCCCAGGCCGCCCTCGAAGCCGGCAACGATCTGCGCCATGTCGAAGCCGCGTTGCGCGCCTTGCCCGAACGCACGCGGCAGATCTTTCTGCTCAATCGCATTCACGGGCGCAAGTACGCTGAGATCGCCAAGGCCATGGGCCTGTCCCAAAGTGCCGTGGAAAAACATATGATGCGCGCCCTCGAGGCCTGCAAGGCCAGCCTGCGCGACCCCGCGCCACGCCTGCCAGGGAAAGCACCGTGAAGCCATCCGATCCGATCACACCGACACCGGCCCAGGAACAGGCCGCGCTGGCCTGGCTGAGCCTGTTGCATGACCGCCCGAGCACTGGCGATCAGCTGACCTTCAGCCAATGGCTGCGCGCCGATCCGGCCCATGCCCAAGCGTATGCGCAGGCGCAGGTGATCTGGGAACTCAGCGAAAGCCCCGCGCGCACGCTGGCCGATGAAGATGCGTTCGCGCTGCAAGGTTATCTGCAGGCGATGGATGCCCCGCGTCGTTCGCCGATTTTGCGTTGGTCGGGCGCGCTGGCGCTGGCCGCGTGTCTGCTGTTGATGATCAGCCTCGGCACGGGGTGGCAGGCGCAACGCTGGCTCGACGATCTGCGCGCCGATCATGTCTCCACGCCTGGCGAAGTTCGCACGGTGACACTGGCCGATCAGTCGCAAGTGACGCTGGATGCCGACAGCGCGATTGCTGTGGATTTCAGTCATGGCCAGCGCCGCGTGAAATTGATCAGAGGCGCTGCTTTCTTCAACGTCACTCACACCGGCGATCCGTTTGTGGTGGCGGCGGAGCAGGGCGAGGCGCGGGTGCTCGGCACGCAGTTCGAAGTGCGCCGGCAACTTCATGGCGCGCAAGTGACGGTGTTGTCCGGACGTGTCGCGGTGACGGCGGACGAGCACGGTCAACAACAGATTCTCACGGCCGGCCAGCAAGTTGCTTATGCCGACGGCACTGCGGAAAAACTGCATGCCGTGGACAGTGAAGCGCAACTGGCGTGGCGTCAGGGTTGGCTGACTTACTACAAGACCACGCTGGCCGATGTGGTAGAGGATCTGCGCCGCTATTACCCGGGGCGGATTGTGCTGCTCAACGATGAGCTGGCGGCGCGCAAGGTCAGCGGCAGCTTTCCGAGCAAGGACCCGCAGGCGGTGCTCAATTCGTTGCAGGGAGTGTTGGGGTTTGAGCAGCATCGGGTGTTGGGGCAGCTGATTATTCTGCGCTGAGGCTGCCGGCCTCTTCGCGAGCAGGCTCGCTCCCACAGGGTACGCATTCCAAAGGTGGGAGCGAGCCTGCTCGCGAAGGCGTCAGCCCAGGCAACAAATTCCCCGAAAAATATTTTCAAATTAAAGGTGAGGTAACCCCGAGCCCCATCCGTGTAGTGACTGAAACTGCGAGCCATTCGCATCCGTTGCGGTTCTACACAGGTCATTGAGCAATGAAGTCCAGGGCAAAATCCGGTTCGGTCAAACAGTGGTTGGGCATGTCAGCGCTGAGTTTTTCCGCGTTGGCATTGCTGCCGATGAGTATCGCGCTGGCGACAGAAGCGGTGAGCAATCAGGCGCAACAGCAATTCAATTTTGCCCTCGCCGCCAAACCGTTGCCGCAAGCCCTGAGCGACTTCAGCCGTGTGACCGGGCAAAGCGTGGTCTACACCGACGAAGCGCCGTACGGCCTCAATGCTCCGGCAGTCAACGGCCAGATGAGCGCCGAACAGGCCCTGCAACGCCTGCTCGGCAATTCCGGCCTGAGCTTCCGCCGCACCGACAGTCATACCCTGGCGCTTGAGCCGATGCCGACCGCAGGCGCGCTCAATCTCGGCGCCACCACCATCACGTCCACGCGCGACGAATCGATGAGTTATCAGCCACCGGAAACCAGTTCGGTGATGCGCTCATCGGCGTCGCTGCAAGAAATCCCACAGACGGTCAATGTCATCCCGGCGCAGGTCATTCGCGATCAGGCGCCGCGCAATCTCGACGACGCGCTGGCCAATGTCAGCGGCATCACCCAGGGCAACACCTTGGGCAGTACCCAGGACTCGGTGATGACTCGCGGCTTCGGCGACAACCGCAACGGCTCGATCATGCGCGACGGCATGCCGCTGGTGCAGGGCCGTGGCATGAACGCGACCGTGGATCGCGTCGAAGTGCTCAAGGGCCCGGCCTCGTTGCTCTATGGGATTCAGGATCCGGGTGGTGTGGTCAACCTGGTCAGCAAGAAGCCGGAACTGACCCAGTACAACGCCGTGACCGTGCGCGGTTCGAGCTATGGTGACGGCAAGAATGGCAGCGGCGGCGCCTTCGACAGCACCGGGGCGCTGGGCGATTCCGGCTTCGCCTATCGCATGGTCGTCGATCATGAAGACGAAGATTACTGGCGCAACTTCGGCACCCATCGCGAGACGCTGATCGCACCGTCGCTGGCCTGGTACGGCGAGCGCACCAAGCTGTTGTTCGCCTACGAGCACCGCGAATTTCTCACCCCCTTCGACCGTGGCACCTTGATCGATCCGCGCACCAATCATCCGCTGGATATCTCGCGCAAGCAGCGTCTCGATGAGCCGTTCAACGACATGGAAGGGCGCTCGGACCTCTACCATTTCGAAGCCGACCACGAACTCAACGACGACTGGAAAGCCCACTTCGGCTACAGCTGGAACCGTGAAACCTACGACGCCAGTCAGGTGCGCGTGACGGCGATCGACACCAACAAAGGCACACTGACGCGCAGCATGGACGGCACCCAGAATGCGATCAGCACCGATCGTTTCACCACCGCCAGCCTCGAAGGCAAAGTGAATGTGCTGGGCATGCAGCATGATCTGGTGTTCGGTGTTGATGATGAATACCGCAAGATCTACCGCGAGGATCTGATCCGGCAGAAAAGCCTGACCACGTTCAGCTATCTCAACCCGGTCTATGGCCGCGAAGTGATGGGCACTACGGTGAGTGCGCCCGACAGTGCGCAGACCGATAAGCTGCGCAGCGATTCGCTGTTCCTGCAGGATTCGATTCACCTCAACGAGCAGTGGATTCTCGTCGCTGGCGGACGTTTTCAGGAGTACGACCAGTACGCCGGCAAAGGCGTGCCGTTCAAGGCCAATACCGACAGCAATGGGCAGAAGTGGGTGCCGCGCGCAGGGCTGGTGTATCGCTACACCGACGCGCTGTCGTTCTACGGCAGCTACACCGAATCGTTCAAACCCAACTCGACCATCGCCCCGCTGAGCGGCAGCAGTACCGTGCTCGACGGCAGCATCGCGCCGGAGGAAGCCAAGTCGTGGGAGCTGGGTGCGCGGCTGGATATGCCCGGCAGCATCACCGGCAATATCGCGTTGTTCGACATCAAGAAACGCAACGTACTGGTGGCCAATTCCGAAGGCCCGACAACGATTTACAGTGCGGCAGGCGAGGTGCGTTCACGCGGGTTGGAAGTTGACCTGAGCGGGCAGCTCAGCGAGCACTGGAACCTGATCGGCAGCTATGCCTACACCGATGCCGAAGTCACCGAAGACCCGGAATACAAAGGCAAGCGCCTGCAAAACGTAGCGAAGAATTCCGGCTCGCTGTCGGCGGTGTATGACTTCGGCAATGTGTTTGGTGGTGATCAGTTGCGTGTCGGGGCGGGCGCGCGCTATGTCGGCGAGCGTGCCGGCAACGCGGTGAATGATTTTGACCTGCCGAGCTACACCGTGGCGGATGCGTTTGCCACTTACGACACGACGGTTGAGGGGCAGAAGGTCAAGTTTCAGTTGAACGTGAAGAACCTGTTTGATCGCACCTATTACACCTCGTCGGCGAGCCGCTTCTTTGTGTCGATGGGGGATTCGCGGCAGGTTTCCTTGTCGAGCACCCTGGAGTTTTGAGTCAACGTCAAAAGATCGCAGCCTTCGGCAGCTCCTACATTTGGAATGCGTTTCCCCTGTAGGAGCTGCCGAAGGCTGCGATCTTTTGACCTTCTAACGCAAAAACGCCTGCCGATACTCGCCCGGCGTCCCACCCAAAACCTGCCTGAACCGATTAGTGAAATGGCTGGCACTGGCAAACCCGCACGCCAGCGCAATTTCGCCCAGCGGCAACGCCGTGCCGCGCAACAATTCCCGCGCCCGGCTCAAGCGCCGCGCCAGCACATATTGATGCGGCGGCAGGCCGAAGCTCAGGCGAAACATCCGCGCAAAGTGATATTCCGACAGCGCGCACAGCCCGGCCAGTTGCCCGAGGCTGATGGCTTCGCTCAACTGATCGTCGATGAACTCCACCAGTTGTCGGCGCTGATGCGGTGCCAGTCCGCCCTTCAAGCGCAAGCCCGGTCGCGCACCGACCTGGCTGAGCAAGGTGTGGCTGATCAATTCATGGGCGAGGCTGCTGGTCAGCAAGCGCTCGGCCGGCTCTTGCCAGTTCAGATTCAGCAATTGCCGGAAGCGCTGCGCCTGCTGCGGATCTTCGAGAAAGGTCTGCTCGCGCAACTGCATCTCGCGCGGTTCGCGATCGAGCAACGTGACGCAACCGAGGGCGAATTGTTCGGCGCTGAAATACAGGTGCGCCAGACGGATATCGCCATTGATCACCCAGCCCGATTCATGATCGGCCGGCAGGATGCACAGCTTGTCCGGCCCGCCCTTGCGGCCCGGCTGGCCACGACGGAATGTGCCGGTGCCGCCGGCAACGTAGCACGAAAGCGTGTGATGACTTGGCGCTTCGTATTCCTGGGCATCGTGGTGGTTGGTCCACAAGGCCGCAGACATGCCGTCACCGAGCTCGGCGCTGTGCACAAGGCGTGCATTCGGCGAGCGGTTGAGGGCTTGAAAGACTTGCAGGGTATCGATAGCGGCCATGTTCGGTTCTCTCCAACGCCTTGCATCCTACTCCGTAGACGCCGCCCTGCCAGCCTGCCGCCAGACAAAAGCGCAAGATTGTGCAAGCGTCGCAGGCTGCCCGAGGCAGACACTCAAGGCCTGTTTAAGGAGTGTTGGCCATGAACCTGTCGTTGTACCTGCTGACCGTGCTGATCTGGGGCACCACCTGGATTGCCTTGAAATGGCAATTGGGCGTGGTCGAAATCCCGGTGTCGATTGTCTATCGCTTCGGCCTCGCCGCGTTGGTGCTGTTTGCGGTGTTGCTGCTCAGCCGACGCCTGCAACCGATGAACCGCGGTGGGCATTTGATTTGTGTGGCTCAAGGGTTATGTCTGTTCTGTGTGAACTTCATGTGCTTTCTGACGGCCAGCCAGTGGATTCCCAGCGGGCTGGTGGCGGTGGTGTTTTCTACGGCAACGTTGTGGAACGCCTTGAATGCGCGGGTGTTCTTCGGCCAGCGCATTGCGCGCAATGTGTTGCTGGGCGGTGCGTTGGGGCTGTCGGGTCTGGGGCTGTTGTTCTGGCCGGAACTGGCCGGGCATCAAGCCAGCCCGCAAACCCTGCTCGGCCTTGGATTGGCGTTATGCGGCACCTTGTGTTTTTCCGCCGGCAATATGCTCTCGAGTCTGCAACAGAAAGCGGGATTGCGACCGCTGACCACCAACGCCTGGGGCATGGCCTACGGCGCGGCGATGCTGACGGTGTGGTGTCTGATCAAGGGCATACCCTTCGACATGGATTGGTCGCCGCGTTACGTCGGGGCACTGTTGTATCTAGTGATTCCCGGCTCGGTGATCGGCTTCACCGCGTACCTGACGCTGGTCGGGCGCATGGGCCCGGAGCGGGCGGCTTACTGCACGGTGCTGTTCCCGGTGGTGGCCCTGAACGTGTCGGCGTTTGCCGAAGGTTATCAATGGACCGCACCGGCGCTGGTCGGGCTGGTGCTGGTGATGCTGGGCAACGTGCTGGTGTTTCGTAAACCGAAAGTGCTGTTGTCTGCGGGTCAAGGGAAGTTGGCTTGATAAAGCGAGCGCTGATACTCAGCGCTCAACTTTCAAAGTGATGTAGATCATCACCGGGAAGATGAAGTCGACAATATGCCTTGCCCAGTCCTTGGCATTCCATGATAGCGAAGTGTCCATGTCGAACCACTCGACACCTACAGTTTGTAGACAAACGTAATAAATGAAAATGGCGACCAACATGCCCATGATCGAAAACTTCTTGGCTTCATGGAATGCCGCTGGCGATGCATCGATGTGGCGATACAACTGGTAAGTACCGATCAGGCAAAGCACGGTATAGGTGACTTCCATGGTGATGATGAACCAGTAGATCCGGTGATGGATCATCGGCGAATCGATCGCGCGGTACATGATGTTTTCACTGGCGTTGGTGGTGTCCATGCTCAGGATATGTGCAACGTAAGTGTAGTTGGACTCGTAGTCGGTGAAGTTATGAATCATCACCAGCAAGCCAAAGAAACTTATATAAGCCATCAAGATGACTTTGCTGTAACGAATGAGTTTGTCGGTGGTCAGGGTGTTCACGGGATCAGCTCTCCATAGCAAATAATCAATGAGTTGATAATTTGCGAGAGCTTATATGGCAGTTACTGGGTCCGGCGTTTTTGTTCGGTTGCAAGTTATGTAAGGTGAAGGCCGGCGCAATGTTGCGCCGGCCTTTTTTTTCAGCCGCGCCAGACCTGCGGGTTGACCAGATCCTGCGGCCGTTCGCCGAGGAGGGCGCTGCGCAGGTTGGCCAGGGCGCGGTTGGCCATGGCTTCACGGGTCTCGGTGGTGGCCGAGCCGATGTGCGGCAGGGTCACGGCGTTTTTCAACTGGAACAGCGGCGATTCGGCCAGCGGTTCTTTTTCATAGACGTCCAGCCCGGCGCCACGGATGCGGTTGTTTTGCAGGGCTTCGATCAGTGCCGGTTCGTCGACCACCGGGCCGCGCGAGATGTTGACCAGGATCGCGCTCGGCTTCATCAGCGCCAGTTCGCGATGGCTGATCAGGTGGCGGGTCTTGTCGCTCAGTGGCACCACTAGGCAAACGAAATCGGCTTCGGCCAGCAGCTCATCGAGGCTGCGGAACTGTGCGCCGAGCTCCTGTTCCAGTTCGGTCTTGCGGCTGTTGCCGCTGTAGATGATCGGCATGTTGAAGCCGAAGCGTCCGCGCCGGGCGACGGCGGCGCCAATGTTGCCCATGCCGACGATGCCGAGGGTCTTGCCGTGCACATCAGTGCCGAACAGCGGGGCGCCGACGCTGGCCTGCCATTGCCCGGCCTTGGTCCAGGCGTCGAGTTCGGCGACGCGGCGGGCGCTGCTCATGATCAGGGCGAAAGCGAGGTCGGCGGTGCTTTCGGTGAGCACGTCGGGGGTGTTGGTGAGCATGATCCCGCGTTCGTTGAAGTAGTCGAGGTCGTAGTTGTCGTAGCCGACCGAGACGCTCGAAACCACTTCGAGTTTTGTCGCGGTTTCCAGTTGTGCGCGGCCGAGTTTGCGGCCGACGCCGATGAGGCCGTGGGCGTGGGGCAGGGCTTCGTTGAACTGGGCGTTGATGTCACCGGTCTTGGGGTTGGGGACGATGACGTCGAATTCTTCTTGCAGGCGTTCGATCATGGGCGGGGTGATGCGGCTGAAGGCCAGGACTGTTTTTTTCATTGGGCTTGGGCTCGTCGGGGCTTGATTGCAAGCACGCTAACATTTTCTCGCTCGGGTTGTCTTGGCGGCCTCTGGGCCGACCAGGTTCTTGGGGTTTTGGGTGAATATCCGTTGCTTCGGGTGTTGCTGATTACGGTTCCGCCCTTACGGCGGGTCACCTTTTTCAAACGCCAAAAAGGTAACCCAAAAGGCTTGCTCCTACGTTCGGCCCTCGCAGGCTCGGGTCCCTTCGCTCCGGGACTGATCCGGGCGCAGCGGCTACGGTTTGCTTCGCTGCACCTCCTTCCGCTGTGTCTGGCTGCGCCAGACGGTCGCTGCGCTCCCACGCCCGGATCAATCCCTCCGCTCAGCCTTCCGACGTCGCCGGTGGATCAAGATCAAGAGCACTCGAGCTTGCGCTCATTGTTGAGTGAGGCGGCTTCGCCGCGGGCAGCTGCGCTGCTTTGCCTTTACTTTTGTTTTTGCTTTTGTGGGAGCGAGCCTGCTCGCAATGGCGGCCTGACAGTCGACCTGTTTCTCGCTGATGTACTCGATTCAAACTGTGGGAGCTGGCTTGCCAGCGAAGGCGGCCTGACAGCCGACCTGTTTCTCGCTGATGTACTCGATTCAAACTGTGGGAGCGAGCCTGCTCGCGAAAGCGGTTTATCTGACACCTCGAATGTTGAATGTGCCGAAGCCCTCGCGGTCGGGCTCGCTCCCGGGAGGTCAGCTGCGTGAGGGGGGCTGATGGATTTCATAGTTATCCAGCACCCGGTTCACCGCCAGTTCCGCCAGCATGATCACCTGCTGGATGGCCAGTATGGTGTGCCGCTGTGGGCTGTCGACGTGGGCGGCGATGTCGCTGCTCATGATGCTCGCCGAGGCGAGGGATTCGCAGGCGTGGGCCAGCAGGCTTTCGTTGTCCTGGTCCGGGGCGACCTGGAACATGGTGCTGGGTTTGTGGCTTTGCTGCGCGGTGGTGGCCGGTTTGAGGTAGTGATCCAGCGCACGCTCGGCGGCGTCGTGGAGTTTCGTTGAGTCGGGGGATTCGTAGGGTGAGGTGCTTGCGGATTCGGGGGGATTGGGTGTGGGTTTGAACATGGCAAAGATCCTTTTGGATTAATGGAGCTGCCATTTTTCGTTTTCCAGGCGAAAGGGGTGGCAGCTGTACGCGGACTGGAAAAACCGGCAAAGGATCAAACCCGGCAGACCCGAAGGTCTCCCACGTACAGCCGCCATAACTGAATACCGGCGCTGAAAGAGCGCGGCATTATGTCATGCGCTGTGATCCTGCGGGTTTTCCAGACCCGGTCGCTGATTCGTCAGCAACCGCCAGATCCTAGCCAGCGCACGTCCGACGGACAACCTGCAAACCCTGTCGGAAAGTTCCTTGAAAACACCGCGATGTAGGAGTTGCCGCAGGCTGCGATCCGTTGATTTTTAAACAGCAAAATCAAAAGATCGCAGCCTCGTTGCACTCGTCAACTCCTACACGAAGTCAGCGGTGTTTAAAGTCAGGTGGCGACGCGCGCGCCAGCCAGACTCCCGCTCAACTCATACGCAACCAGTTCCGCCTGATGCGCCGCCAATATCTCCGGCAACGATCCGCGCAAATATTCCACCCAGGTTTTGATCTTCGCATCCAGGTACTGCCGCGACGGATAGATCGCGTAGAGGTTGAGTTCCTGCGAGCGGTAGTTGGGCATCACGCGCACCAGGGTGCCGTTGCGCAGGCCTTCGATGGCGGCGTAGACCGGTAGCACGCCGACGCCCATGCCGCTGGTGATGGCGGTTTTCATGGCGTCGGCGGAGTTCACCAGGAATGGCGAGCTGTTGATGGTGACCGTTTCCTGGCCGTCCGGGCCGTCGAAGGCCCATTTTTCCAAGGGGATCACCGGGCTGACCAGGCGCAGGCAGGCATGGTTTAGCAGGTCGCTGGGTTTTTGTGCGGCGCCGTTGGCTTTTACGTAGGCCGGCGAGGCGCAGACGATGCTGTAGGTGATGCCCAGGCGTTGCGAGACGAAGCCGGAATCGGGCAGTTCGCTGGCCAGCACGATGGACACGTCGTAGCCCTCGTCGAGCAGGTCCGGCACGCGGTTGGCCAGGGTCAGGTCGAAGGTCACGTCGGGGTGGGTCTTGCGGTAGCGGGCGATGGCGTCGATGACGAAGTGCTGGCCGATGCCGGTCATGGTGTGCACTTTCAGCTGGCCGGCGGGGCGTGCGTGGGCGTCGCTGGCTTCCGCTTCGGCTTCTTCGACGTAGGCGAGGATCTGTTCGCAGCGCAGCAGGTAGCGTTTGCCGGCCTCGGTCAGGGCGATGCGCCGGGTCGTGCGATTGAGCAGGCGGGTTTGCAGGTGGGCCTCGAGGTTGGAGACCGCGCGCGAGACGTTGGCGGTGGTGGTGTCCAGTTGCACGGCGGCGGCGGTGAAGCTGCCCGCTTCGGCAACACAACTGAAGGCGCGCATGTTTTGCAAAGTGTCCATGGGGTGCTCTCAAGGGAGATGGCAAATTGTGACACGAAGTTTCAGGGGCTGAGACCCCCGACCAAGGGATTATCTCGTTAACCGTAACAAAGATTCACAGAAATCCCAGCTTATCGCCGCAGAGGCAGCTCCATAGAATTGCGCCGATCCTGTGCCGGCGCTGCCGAAGGCTGCGGTCTTTTGATTTTGTTTTAAGGGAAGCAAGATCAAAAATCGCAGCCTGCGGCAGCTCCTGCACGGTCCTCGATCTATCCCTCTCTCAGGAATTCGCAGCTGTGCCGCGTCGCATCAACAGAGCGCTTTTGCCGCTCAGTGTTCTGGCTTTAACCCTGGCTCTCGGCGGCTGCATCTCTACCCAAGGCATTGCCCCTCACGGCGAGGCGCTCGCGGCCGATTCACTGGCCACCGACGCGGCCATTGCCGAGGCCGCCAAAGACGCCCACTGGCCCAGCGCCCAATGGTGGCAGGCGTTTGGTGACGCGCAACTTGATCGCTGGATCGACCTCGCCGTGCAAGGCAGCCCGAGCATGGCCATGGCCGCTGCGCGGGTGCGTCAGGCCAAGGCCATGGCCGGTGTTGCCGAAGCGGCCGAGGCGTTGCAGATCAATGGCGAGTCGACCCTCAAGCGCCACAACTGGCCGACCGATCAGTTCTACGGCCCCGGCGAACTGGCCAATACCACCACATGGGACAACAACGCCGCGCTCGGCTTCAGTTACGCCTTCGACCTCTGGGGCCGCGAGCGCAATGCCAGTGAACGCGCGGTGGATCTGGCCCATGTGAGTGTGGCCGAGGCGCGCCTGGCGCAACTGGAACTGCAGAACAACATCGTCCGCGCCTACATCGAGCTGTCGCTGCATTACGCCCAGCGCGAAATCGTTGCCGCAATGCTCAAACAGCAACAGCAGATTCTCGATCTGGCGCAGAAGCGTTTGAGCGGTGGCATCGGCACGCATTTCGAAGTCAGCCAAGCCGAAACGCCGTTGCCGGAAACCCATCGCCAACTCGATGCGCTGGACGAGGAAATTGCCCTGAGCCGCAACCAGATTGCTGCGCTGGCCGGTAAAGGCCCGGGCGCCGCTGCGCAACTGCAACGGCCGACGCTGTCCCTCGCGGCACCGTTGAAGTTGCCCTCGGCATTGCCCGCCGAACTGCTCGGCCAGCGTCCGGACGTGGTCGCCAGTCGCTGGCAAGTGGCGGCGCAGGCGCGCGGCATCGATGTCGCCCACGGCGGTTTCTACCCCAACGTCGATCTGGTCGGCAGCCTCGGCTACATGGCCACGGGTGGCGGCGCGCTGGAGTTTCTGACCGGCAAGAAACTCAACTACAACCTTGGCCCGGCGATCTCGTTGCCGATCTTCGACGGCGGTCGACTGCGTGGCGAATTGGGCGAAGCGGCGGCCGGTTATGACATCGCCGTGGCGCACTACAACCAGACCCTGATCAACGCGCTGAAGAACATTTCCGATCAGTTGATCCGCCGCGAGTCGATGGACAAGCAGCAGGACTTCGCCGCCGAATCCGTGGCTGCCGCGCAGAAGACTTACGACATCGCGATGATCGCCTACCAACGCGGCCTCACCGATTACCTCAATGTGCTGAATGCGCAGACCTTGCTGTTCAAACAGCAGCAAGTGCAGCAGCAGGTCCAGGCGGCGCGGTTGAGTGCGCATGCCGAGCTGGTGACTGCCTTGGGGGGTGGCCTCGGTGCGGGTGATGACGTACCGACAGCCGAGCAGACCCAAGCCCCGAAAACCCCGGCGCTGCTGCGTTGAACACAGCATCCATTGTGGGAGCGAGCCTGCTCGCGAAGAGGGCGTATCAGTCAATGAACATGTTGCCTGAGACTGCGTTTTCGCGAGCAGGCTCGCTCCCACAGGTTTCGAGTCCGCATTGCATGCGTGAGTATTTTCAATGACCTCCTTGCCCGCCCCTCTACGCTGGCTCCACTCCCTGGAATGGCGCCGCGGTTTCTTCGACTGGGCCCGCAGCGATGGCGTGACCTGGGTGTATATCTTCAAGGTGTTGCTCGCCGCGTTTCTCACCCTGTGGCTGGCGATGCGGCTGGAACTACCGCAACCGCGTACGGCGATGATCACGGTGTTTATCGTCATGCAGCCGCAGAGCGGTCAGGTGGTCGCCAAGAGTTTCTATCGCTTGCTCGGCACACTGGCCGGATCGGCGATGATGGTCACGCTGATCGCTTTGTTTGCGCAGAACACCGAATTGTTTCTCGGCTCGCTGGCGATCTGGGTCGGCATCTGCTCGGCCGGTGCCGCACGTTGCCGCAACTTTCGCGCGTATGGTTTTGTTCTCGCCGGTTACACCGCAGCGATGGTCGGTCTGCCGGCGCTGGCGCACCCGGACGGCGCCTTTATGGCGGCGGTGTGGCGGGTGCTGGAGATCTCGCTGGGGATTCTCTGTTCGACGCTGATCAGCGCGGCGATTCTGCCGCAGACCGCCAGCGCGGCGATGCGCAATGCCTTGTATCAGCGCTTCGGTGTGTTCGCCCTGTTCGTCACCGACGGCTTGCGCGGGCGGAGCAAAGCCGAGGCGTTCGAAGCCAGCAACGTGCGCTTCATTGCCGAAGCCGTCGGCCTGGAAGGGCTGCGCAGTGTGACCGTGTTCGAAGACCCGCACATGCGCCGGCGCAACGGTCGTCTGAGTCGTTTGAACAGCGAGTTCATGGGCATCACCACGCGCTTCAACGCCTTGCATCAGTTGCTTGAACGCCTGCGCGGCAATGGCGAAGAGCATGTCGTGGCGGCGATCAAACCGGGCTTGCAGGACCTCGCCGAAGTGCTCGACGGCTTCAGCGGTCGCGCCCTGACCAGCCCCGATGCGGCACGTTTGACGACCGCATTGGCCAGCTACAAGGAAGGGCTGCCGGCACGTGTCCGAACCCTGCGCGGGATCTTTCAGGACACCGGTCCGAGCGAAGCCGAACAACTGGATTTCCACACCGCCTACGAATTGCTCTACCGCTTCGTCGATGACCTGCACAGCTATGCACAGACCCACGCGTCCTTGGCCGAGCACCGCCACGAACGTGAGCGCTGGGACGAGCCGTTCACCCCGCAAACCAACTGGTGGGCGGCGGCCGCGTCGGGGATTCGTGCCTCGTTCATCCTGGTTGTGCTGGGCAGTTACTGGGTTGCCACCGCGTGGCCGAGCGGGGCGACCATGACTCTGATCGCCGCCGCCACCGTCGGCCTTTCCGCCGCCACACCGAACCCCAAACGCATGGCCTTTCAAATGGCCTGCGGCACGTTTCTCGGCGCACTGATCGGCTTCGTCGAGATGTTTTTCATCTTCCCGCTGATCGACGGTTTCCCCTTGCTCTGCGTGATGCTCGCGCCGGTGATCGTGCTCGGTTCGTTCCTCGCTTCACGACCGCAATACGCCGGTGTCGGCCTCGGGTTGTTGATCTTTTTCAGCACCGGTTCAGTGCCGGACAATCTCACGATTTACAACCCCTACACCTTCATCAACGACTACATCGCCATGGTCATGGGCATGCTCGTCTGTGCCGCAGCGGGGGCGATCATTCTGCCGCCGAACAGTCGCTGGCTGTGGCAGCGCCTGGAGCAGGACTTGCGTGGCCAAGTGGTCTACGCGATCAGCGGCAAACTCAAGGGTCTGGCCTCGCGTTTCGAGAGCCGCACCCGCGATCTGCTGCATCAGGCCTATGGCCTCGCGGCAGGGCAACCGAAAGTGCAAAAAAGCCTGCTGCGCTGGATGTTCGTGGTGCTCGAAGTCGGCCACGCGATCATCGAATTGCGCAAGGAACAGGCGATCCTGCCCGTGCATCCGGCGTATGCCGAATCGCAGCCGTGGCGTCAGGCAATCCGCGTGATGGGGCGTGCGTTGGTGCGGCTGTTCTTGCAGCCGAACGCGAGCAATCTCGAACGCGCACTGGTGGCGGTCGATCACGCGATCAGCCGCGTCGCCGCCACCGACGAGCCGTTCGCGCCGCACTTCGATACCTCGGCGTTGCGCCGGGTGAAAAGCTACCTGCACTTCATCCGCACCTCGCTGCTCGACCCGCAATCACCCCTCGCCGAATTCGCTTCTGCCAGGCCCGAAGGATTCGCCCATGCCTCGTGAAATCGCCTTCCACGGCGTGTACATGCCGACCATGACCCTGATGTTTTTCATTGCTGCGGGACTGGCCTGGGCAGTTGACCGCATCCTCTCGGGGTTCGACCTGTACCGTTTTTTCTGGCACCCGGCGCTGCTGCGTCTGAGCCTGTTTACCTGTCTGTTCGGCGCCATGGCGCTGACTGTTTACCGTTGAGAACATCTTGATGAAAAAGTTTTTCAGCCTGCTCGCGACCCTGCTGGTGTTGGCCCTGGCGCTGTGGATCGGCCGCACGTTGTGGGAGCACTACATGAACACGCCGTGGACCCGCGATGGTCGCGTGCGTGCCGACATCATCAACGTCGCCGCCGACGTCACCGGCGAAGTGGTCGAAGTGCCGGTGCGTGACAACCAGTTGGTGAAGAAGGGCGATCTGCTGATGCGCATCGACCCCGAGCACTATCGCATCGCGGTCAAGCAGGCGCAGTCGTTGGTCGCCTCGCGCAAGTCGACCTGGGAAATGCGCAAGGTCAACGCCCATCGCCGCGCCGACCTCGACAATCTGGTGATCTCCAAAGAGAACCGCGACGACGCCAGCAACATCGCTGACGCCGCGCTGGCCGATTACCAACACGCCCAGGCGCAATTGGAAGCCGCCGAACTCAACCTGAAACGCACCGAAGTGCGCGCGGCGGTCGACGGTTACGTGACCAACCTCAATGTGCATCGCGGCGACTACGCGCGCATTGGCGAGGCGAAGATGGCCGTGGTCGACATGAACTCGTTCTGGGTTTACGGATTTTTCGAAGAGACCAAACTGCCGCACGTCAAAGTGGGTGACAAAGCCGATATGCAGTTGATGAGCGGCGAGGTGCTCAAGGGCCATGTCGAAAGCATTTCCCGCGGCATCTACGACCGCGACAACCCGGAAAGCCGCGAGCTGATTGCCGATGTGAACCCGACGTTCAACTGGGTGCGGTTGGCTCAGCGGGTGCCGGTAAGGATTCACATTGATGAGGTGCCGGCGGGCGTGTTGCTGGCGGCGGGGATTACTTGCACGGTCATAGTTGACGGCCTGAACTAACAGTATGTCGCGAGAAAGTCAGGGTTCTCGCGATTTTTACTCCTCGGCTATGTTTTGTTTGTTTGGTTTTTTCTTTTTTGAAGATTTGGTTAATTGTAAGTTGCTGTTGTGCTTCGATTTCTTAACTCATTATTGTGTTAGTGTTTTCCTGTCGCCATGAATATGGCACGACCCCATTGATATAAGTTTTTGCCGATTGCATTCAGGCCTCGGCATATTTTTGCTTTTAGAAAGGAATGTTAAATTATGGAACTGATTAGTATCAGAATGGACGATTACATCAGTCATATAGTCAGCGGTGAACCGGTGACTTTAAGTTTTACAATGTTGACCGATGGTACGCCACCTCCCGTTGGCTCACGTTTACAGTTTCGGGCCCGCGACGGTGCGGCTTTCCTGCACGCTTCGATGCCTTCCAGCGGAGCACAGATGAGCTATTCAGAAGATTTGAAGATCAGTACTTTGACCATTACCGAAGATCAACTTGAAGGGTGGAATCCGCGGCGCACGCTGACGTTTACAACACCTGTAAACATGGACTCTTCAAAGATTTCCGAGATATTCGGCATAGTTTATTATCAGCCCAGTTATGAGGAAGGATACTTTCCTGTACTCGTCCAGCCAGATGGAAAGCAGGCGATTTCAACCCGTCAGGTATTTGCTGCAAAATGGCAGGACACTGTGACCGGCGGCTGGATCTACAGTTATGACGTTATGGTTAAAGCCTGTGATCAATCGATTGCCCAATGGAAGTTTTCAAGTGCGGGTTTACCGACGGGAACGAGCATTTATGCCAATCCGTGGCTTGATGTAGTGCATGATGCAAAAGAAGGGATTGTCGAATTGGCTACGCCACCGGGTGACCGGTATGTGTTAATCCCGGGCAAGGAAGTCGCAGTCTCCATCCAGTTGTTATACCCCGCGGCAAAGGGACAATCTCCAGCGTTTGAATCCCTGCCCAATCTGACGGCCGTTCCGCGTTGATGCTCCGCAGTTACTAGGTCGTGATGGTTTGAGCTCGCCGCTGGCGAGCTCAAACCTCTGGATCAGAATTTCAGGTGCAACCCGAAACGCTTCATCAACGTCGATTCCAGCAACCCTTTAGGCAGTAGCGCAGCCAACAACGGCAAGGCCCGGCTGCCGTTGCCGATGCGCACCAGCCGAGGCGGCTTGCTCTGCCGCACCGCTTTCAACAGCTCAGCAGCAAACTCAGCCGCTGGCGTCGGTTTATCTTGGGACGCCTTGGCCCGTGCACGAATGCCTTCACGCAATGGAAACCACGGCGATTGCTCGCTGATCAATTGCTCGGCTTCATGTCCCGCATTCTTCGCAAAGCTCGATTCGATGGCGCCGGGCTGGACCTCCATCACACGAATGCCAAACGGTGCCAGTTCCATGCGCAAGGCATCGCTCAATGCGTGCACCGCCGCTTTCGAAGCGCAGTAGGCGCCGGCAAATGGCGTGACCAGCACACCTGACACGCTGCCGATATTCACCACCAGCCCCTTGGCCCGACGCAGCAGCGGAAACAACGCGCGGGTGACGCCGACAATCGAAAACACATTGGTTTCGAACTGGCGCTGCATCGCCTGCACGCCGCCATCGAGCAGCGGCCCCATCGCGCCGTAACCGGCGTTGTTGATCAACACATCGAGGCCGCCGTGTTCCTGGTTCAGACGCTCGGCGAGTTGCTCAAGCGCGGCGCCATCATTGACGTCCAACTGAATCGCGGTGAAACCGGCGGCGCTGAGCGCAGCGACGTCTTCAGTCTTGCGCGCACTGGCCCAGACTTCGTAGCCGGCCGCTTTGAACGCGTCGGCCAAGGCGCGGCCGATGCCGCTGGAACAACCGGTAATCAACGCAACGGGCATGGCGCATTCCTTGTGCAAAAAAGTCGGGGGAGGGGATCAGTCGGCAAAACTACCCTGCAAATGCTCGGCGCGAAACTCCAGGGTTTGCGGGCGATAGCCGGGACGCAGTGGCGGCAAGGGCAAGCAATCTTCCCAGGTGGCGCCGGCCTGCAGTTCGCCGGGGCCGCGATAGCGCGGGGCGGTGTATTGATTGTCGGCCAGATTGACCGTATCGCCCGGCGCGTACGCGGCGATGCGCCAACGCAGTTCGGTCAGCGGCACATCGTTACCGTTGTTGATTTTCAATTGCAGTGGACGGTCGGACGGACATTGTTCGGGAGCATAGGCAATGCGCAGTTCCAGGCGCGCCAGTTGCTTGATCTCGCGTTTGTCCAGCCACACCACCCACATAGCTACGAAGCCGAGGCCGATGGCAGCGGCCACCGACACCGGCAAGGCCTTGGCCGGATAGCGCAGCAGCAGGATCAGCCAGGTGATGACCAGCAGGATGCCGATGAACATGTCGGATAACCTCGCAGAGACAGAGAGGCATCCTACCTAAGCGTGGGGGAGGTTGGCGATGGGCATCGGGACTTGCAGCGTCTGACCGGCTCTTCGCGAGCAGGCTCGCTTCCACAGATATGCATTTGAATTGTGGGAGCGAGCCTGCTCGCGAAGAGGCCATTGCAGGCGACACAGAATCAGGACAAAAAAAGCCCCCGCCCAGCCCGCTGCGGATAGGGAACGCAACGGGCTGGACGAGGGCTTCTCGTTTTAGTGATCGATTACTGCGCGATGGTCTTCACCGACACGCCGCGTTCGATCGGGGTGGAGCGGCCGTAGATATCTTCGAAACGTTCGATATCGTCTTCACCCAAGTACGAACCCGACTGCACTTCGATGATTTCCAGCGGGATCTTGCCCGGGTTGCGCAGGCGATGCACCGAGGCGATCGGGATGTAGGTCGACTGGTTTTCGGTGAGCAGGAACACGTTCTCGTCGCAGGTCACTTCGGCGGTGCCGCTGACCACGATCCAGTGTTCGGCGCGGTGGTGGTGCATCTGCAGCGACAGGCACGCGCCCGGCTTGACCGAGATGTGCTTGACCTGGAAACGCCCGCCCATGTCCACCGAGTCGTACGAGCCCCACGGGCGATAGACTTCGCAGTGGTTCTGGGTTTCGCTGCGGCCCTGGGCATTGAGGGTGTTGACCATCTGCTTGACGCCCTGGACCTTGTCCTTGTGGGCAATCATCATCGCGTCCTTGGTTTCGACCACGACGATGTTTTCCAGACCGATCACCGAGACCAGTTTGCCGTTGCCGTGGATCATGCAGTTCTTGCTGTCCTGGATGACCACGTCGCCTTTGCTGACGTTGCCGTTGGCGTCTTTCTCGTTGACTTCCCACAGCGACGACCAGCAGCCGACATCGCTCCAGCCGGCGGTCAGCGGCACCACGCAGGCGCGCTGGGTTTTTTCCATCACCGAGTAGTCGATGGAGTTGTCCGGGCAGCAGGCGAAGGTGGCTTCGTCGAAGGTGATGGTGTCGGCGTCTTGCTGGCTGCGCTCAAGGGTCAGCAGGCAGGTGTCGTAGATGTCCGGATCGTGCTTTTTCAGTTCTTCGAGGAAGCGGCTGGCGCGGAACAGGAACATGCCGCTGTTCCAGTAGTAACCGCCGGATTCGACGTACTCGGTGGCGCGCTTGACGTCCGGTTTTTCGACGAAGTGCGAGACGCGGCTGACGCCTTCGGGCAGCAGCGAATCAGCGGTGGATTTGATGTAGCCGTAGCCGGTTTCCGGTTTGGTCGCCGGTACGCCGAACAGGACCATCTCGCCGTTCTCGGCTGCGACAGTCGCCAGGGCCAGCGCACGTTGCAGCGCTTTCTGGTCTTCCAGCACGTGGTCGGCCGGCAGCACCAGCATCAGTTCGTCGCGGCCTTCATTGACCAGCATCATCGCGGTCAATGCTACGGCCGGCGACGTGTTGCGGCCGAACGGTTCCATCAGGATGCGCTGGCATTCCAGATTGCGCGCGGCCAGTTGCTCGTTGACGATGAAACGGTGCTCTTTGTTGCAGACCACGATTGGCGTGTCCATGCCTTCGAACACCAGACGCTCGAGGGTTTGCTGGAACAGTGTGTGTTCGCCGGTCAGGGCGAGGAATTGCTTGGGGAACTGCTTACGCGAAAGAGGCCACAGACGCGAACCGCTACCACCTGACAAGATCACCGGAATCATAATGTTTACTCCATAAAATGCAGTTGAGAGCTGCAAGCTGCAAGTGGTGAGTTAGAAGCACTTCACTTGCAGCTTGAAGCTAGTAGCTGATAGCTCGAGCGATTAGCGAGTCGACACCGGGCGTTTCACCCAGACTGGCGACAGGTTGCTGCCGTTGCCGGTGACGTACAGTACGGCTGCCTCACCACGCTCCAGAGCGACCGGTTTCACGTCGCCGACTTTCTTGTCGCCTTCGTACAGCGCCAGGCTGACTTTCACCGGGTTGATTTCACGTTCGCCACGACCCTTGGCTGCCACGTTCGGCACCACTTCGGTCTTGCCGTCGGCGGTCTTCAGGGTCAGCGGTTTGTCGCTGAGGTTCTGTACACGAACCAGGGATTTCTGCTTGTTCTTGAACGGCGGCTCTTCGATCAGTTGTGGCGCGCCGGAAGCGTTGTTGACCAGGGTGTAGTAGTGGTCACCAGCGAGTTTGACCGGCAGGGTCTGGCTACCAACCTTGGCGCTGTAATCGCCGCCCGGCATGAAGCTGAAGTCGCTGCTGGCCAGTGGCGCGATGTCGCTCAGGTTGGTGCTGCCGACAGTGGCGCTGACTTCAGCGTTGCTGGCGTTGTAGACACGCACGAAGGTCGAGCCTTTCGGAGCGGTCGGGCCGTACAGCGCGGCGTCGCCACCGGCGAAGGCTGGGACGGAAAGTACGCTGAGGCCAGCAACCAGTGCGAAGCTTTTAGCGAGACGACGAGGAGTAGTAGTGAAAGTCATGGTGTACCTCTCTTTCAGTTTTGCGCCCGATCGGGCGTCTCGGATTTAGTGTTGATGGCTACGTTTTGTTGGCGGGCGCCGGCTTGTTTGAGCTCTGCGACCCACTGCGGGTCGGCGTCGCCGATTTCGTTGTTCACAGGCAGATATCGTTCAGGAAACTCCCAGATCAGCACTTGTGGCGGGCTGTTCTTGAAGTCATCGCTTTTCAGGTAGCTGAGCATCGGCAGAATCGGGCCATGGCCGTCTTCGGCGTAGTTGACGACGTCGCTGTGCAGCGCTTGTTTGAGCGCACCGACGAAGTTCCAGTTGGGGTTGGCGCTGTAGCTGGTGCCGATCAGCGCGACCGGTACTTCGCTGTTGGCGAACAGGGCGTCGTCACCGGCAGGCTGCTCGGCGGCAACGGTGTTGCGTTTGAGCAGTGGCTCAGGCGCCGGCATCATGTTTTCGAACAGCGGATCGAGCGGCAGGAACAGACGCAGATCGCCCTTGTGCGTGACCTTCTCTGCTGGCGTGGTGACAAAGCGCTGTGGCTCGCCGCTCAGCGGGAATTTCTCGGCAATGGTTTTCGCCAACGTGTTGGCGGCGATCTCGGCGCCTTCCGGCGTCCAGTGGGTGTCGGTGCGCAGGAACACTTGCTGACCGTTCTGCTTGGCCTGTTGCAGCGGGCCGAGCAGGTCAGGGGCGAGGATCTTGTCGGCCGCGACACGGGCGTGGAAATCCTGATACAGGTTCTGGTGAATGCTCGAAGGCTTCACTTCATCCAGATGCTCCGGATACAGACGCACCTTGGCCGGCACGATCGCCATCACCAGTTTCACGCCTTTCTCTTTCAGGGTCTGGCGCACGCCTTCGACCAGCGCGTAGTTGCCTTGCAGGTTCTGCTGTTCGTTGACGATCGGGTTGAATTCCTCATCGCTGTACAACCACTGGTCGCGGCCGAGCACGACGCCCGGACGACCTTCGTTGAACAGTTTGAAATCCAGCGCGGCCCAGAGGTTGGTGCCCAGACGCTTGATCGGGAATTCATCGTCGTAGTGGGTTTCCACCGCCTTGGTCCAGCGGCCATTGAGCACCGTCGCGTCGGCGTTGGTGCTGAAGCCGAAGAAGCTGCGAATCGACCACAGACCGAGGACCAACAACGTCACCAGGAACAGGGCGATGTAGAAGATGCGTAATGAGCGGGTCATGTCAGATCCCTCAGAACTGGAAGTAAAGGAACGGCGAGAAGCTTTGCGCCGAGAGTTTGAGAATCGAGGCGATGAACAGCAGCAGGATCAGCCCGCGCATCACGTAGCGCGACCAATCGGCGGTCCAGTAAGCTGGTTGCACCTGGGCTTCGACGCCGACGGTGTAGCCAGGTTCGTGGATGCTCGCCGGATTTTCCCCAGGTGCTGCCTTGATCATTCCCGGCGTCGCCGTGGCAGGACCATCGGCCTCGACGTTGACTTCCGGTTTGGTCTTGGCTGGCGGCTGATTGGTGTACAGATCACGCAGGCCGAAGAACGCCAGGGTCACGTAAGCCACCACCAGAGTCGCCACTTGCAGACCGGTGAGGCTGGCCTGATTGAGTTCCGACAGCGACCAGTCACCGAAGCTGAACATCGCGCCGTACATGCGCCCGGCAACGTGCAGGTTCTCGGCACGGAAGATCACCCAGCCCATCACTACCAGCAGGAAAGTCAGTGCCCAGCGGATCGGGTTGAGGCTGCGCGGCGAAGTGTTCAGGCCGAGCATTTTTTCGATCGCCAGCCACATGCCGTGCCAGGCGCCCCAGATGATGTAAGTGATGTTCGCGCCGTGCCACAGACCACCGAGCAGCATGGTCAGGAACAGGTTGCGATAGGTCATCAGCGTGCCTTTACGGTTACCGCCGAGGGTGATGTACAGATAGTCACGCAGCCAGGTGGAGAGGCTGATGTGCCAGCGGCGCCAGAACTCGGTGATCGACTGGCTGATGTACGGCTGTTTGAAGTTTTCCATGAAGCGGAAACCCATCATCAAGCCCAGACCGATGGCCATGTCGCTGTAACCGGAGAAATCGAAATACAGCTGTGCGGTGTACGCCAGTGCGCCGAGCCAGGCGTCACCCGTGGTCGGGTTCTGCAGGGCGAAGCAATGGTCGGCGACCACGGCGAGGGTGTCGGCGATGAAGACCTTCTTGATGAAACCCTGCATGAACCGCGTGCAGCCCTCGGAGAACTTGTCGAGGGTGTGCGTGCGGTTGTTGAACTGATCGGCGAGGTCGCGGAAACGCAGGACCGGGCCGGCAATCAGGTGCGGGAAGATCGCCACGAATGCCGCGAAGTCGATCAGGTTGCGCGTGGCCGGAGTGTCGCCACGGTACACGTCGATGATGTAGCTGATCGATTCGAAGATGTAGAACGAAATACCGATCGGCAGCAGCACGTGGGTGAGGATGAACGGTTCGAGACCGAACGAAGTCATGATCTCGTTGATGCTGTCGACGCCGAAGTTGGCGTACTTGAAGTAGCCGAGGATGCACAGGTCGACGGCCACGCCGAGCAGCAGCCAGCGCTGCGCCGGTTTGGTTCGCACGCCGGCAGCACCGACCTTGAGGCCGATCCAGTAGTTCCACAGCGTGACCGCTGCGAACAGCGCGAGGAAGTCCACCCGCCACCAGGCGTAGAACACGTAGCTGGCGATCAGCAGCAGCAGGTTGCGATAGCGTTGCCCGCTCAGGTAGTACAAGCCGAGAAAGATCGGCAAGAACAGAAACAGGAACACGTTGGATGAAAATACCATCCCGATCTCTCCATGTTTGAACCAACAGTCAAGGGCCAAAGCCCCCCCAAACCCCCCACGTAAAACCGGAGGGTCAACTCAAAAATCTCAAACCTGACACCGGCACCCGTGGGAGCGAGCCTGCTCGCGAAAGCGTCGTGTCAGTCGACATCACATTCTGAATGTCAGACCGCATTCGCGAGCAGGCTCGCTCCCACAGGTTTTGCGTCTGGCCTTACGAACCCTTGTTGCCCTTTTCATGCGACGGGTCGTAGACCTTGGTCAGGTCGCCGCCAAGACGGAAGGTCTTGAACGGTTGCATGTCGCGCTTCTTCTCGATCACATCCGGCGCACAGGTGTAGAGCGTGCAGAAGGGTTCGAGCCAGGCGAATTTCATGTCCTCTTTCAGGTCGGTCATGTCCTGCTTTTTGCCGTTCTTTTCTTCGAACTCGTCAGGGTCCTTCACGCCGGCCAACACCCGATCACCGAGACGCTTGAGCGCGCCGTTGTTTTCCTGACGCAGATCGACACCGTTGACCTGAGCGAAACTGGCGATCATCGCCAGCGGCGGCAGGGCGTAGTTGTGATAGGCGAGGGCGCGTTGCTGGCGCTTGAGCTCGTTGGGCAGGAAGCCATCGGCATCGACTTGATTGACTCCGACCTTGTATTCCTTGACGGCCCAGTCGAACAGGTCGCGGCGGTTGGTGGCGACGGCGGTGGCCATCACCGACCAGGCGGCCCAGTACGAGTGGTTGTTGGTTTTTTCCAGCGGCAGGTTGTCCCAATCGCTGACCACCTGATCAGCCATTTTGCTGAACCAGGCTTCGATCAACTGCGCTTCCTGCTGATGCTGGGCCAGCGGATGCGAGTCGGAAAACTTCAGGCGAATGTACGACGAGGCCATGCTGCCCAGCGCCCATTTGCGCATCGACTTGCCGGTGTGGTTGAAGTCTTTGGACATCAACGCGTCAGCCTTGGCCCACGCGGTCAGCCAGTCGAGCGTGCATTCGAGCTGTTCCGGGCGACCGTCGCGCATGAACTGCATGACGCGCTTGGCGGTGCCGCGTTCCAGCGTGGTGATGTCTTTGGTGGTGTCGCGAAAGGCTTTTTCCGACTGCACGTTCAGCGTCGCGCGGGCCTTGTCCGAACCTTCGTATTTGCTGCGAAATTGCAGCGGACCGGTGTACGGCGCCGGCATCGCGTCGCAGCCATCGCTCTTGTCGCCGGTCTTGAATTTATCCACCGGGGCGAAGTAGCCCTGCGGTGGACGCAATGGCGCGGCAGCCTGAGTTGCCCCGGCGAACATCGCCAGGCTCAGAAGTGTCGGTGCCAACAGGTTTTTCAGTTTCGGATTTCGCATAGCAGACCTCATTGCCCGAGCTGCGCGGTCTGTTGACCGACGCCCGGGAATACGTTGCGTTTGCAGATTTTCGCTTCGACTTTTTGTGGCGCGGCGTCAGGTCCGGCTTCAGGACCCTGGACTTCGACCGCCAGCAGGTTTTGCGAGGCCCAGTCTTCGTCCGTGCGCAGCTCAAAGGCGAAACGACCGTCGGTGTCGGAGGTTTCCGGTTTCTCGATCTTGATGTCCTCGTGGCGACCGTTCATGTACCAGAGGGTGGCTTGCAGGGTTTTCACCGACGTGTCGGCGAAGCGGATGTCGACCTGATGGTTGGCGTTCTGCAGGTTCAGGTTCTTGCTGTTGACCAGCAGTTCTTGCTTGCTGCCCGGCTTCAGCGTGGCACTGGCGGACATCTGCGCGTCCTTGCCTTCGCAACCGTTGTCGAGCAGCGCCATCATCTGGCGATAGATGGTTTCCTGGTCGAGGCGATACAGCGGCGAGAATTCCCAGATGAGAATCTTCGGCGGGGTCTTCTGGAATTCCTCGCTGCCCAGGTATTGCAGCATCGAACCTTCGAAACCGCCGCCGGGGAAGGCCACGTTAAGGATGTCGGCGCCGATGGCTTCTTCAAGGAAACCGGCGAAGTTGTAGTTCTTGCCGCTGTGCGACGTACCGACCAGGGTGATCTGCGGATTGCCGGAATCGCCGAACAGATCGCCGTCACCGGCCTCGCCTTTCGGCTCGGTGGTGAACTGGTCCATGTACTGGATCGCGTAGCTGGTGCCGCACAGTTGCCCGGCCATGTTGTGCAGAGTGCCGGTCTTGCCCATGCGTCCAGAGCGCTTGGTCTCGAATTCACGCTTGGGAATGTCGGCGAAGGCCGGGATCTGCTTGACCTTTTCGGCGACGATTTTTGCCGTGCGCTGGGCACCGTAAGGTGTCCAGTGCTGGTCGCCACGGAAGTAGAAATCGTGGGCGGGCAGGGTGTCCGGCAGCGATTCGTTGGTCAGTGGCGACAGGTCCGGCACCACATAGCCCATCTTGGCGAAACGGCCGAGCATGGTCTTGTAGTTGCCCAGCGCTTTCTCGTAATCGAACGCGGCTTTTTCCTGCGGGTTGAGCTTGTTGCGGTTCACCAGGCCACGGGTCGGCTGGTAGACGATCACCAGCTCAACGCCTTTGCTCTTGAATGCATCGTGCAACTGTTGCAGGCGCTTGTAGCCGGCCGGCGTGGTGTTGAACTCGGTGCGCAGGTCTTCCTGGGTTCGGAACAGCCAGTCGCCCTGGGCCTGTACCAGGGTGGTGAAGTTCTGCTGATAACGCGTGGTGTAGTTCTTCGCGTCATGGGCCGCCGGGCACAGGTTGCAGCACGGTTCGGCGGTGAACTTCGGTGGCGTGACGCTTGCGCCGTCAGCGTCGGCGCGGGCGTTGCCGGCAGCGAGAATGCCGAGGGTCAGGGCCGAGAGGCTGAGCAGTTTGATCATGTGTGGGTGCATAAAAATTATCCTCAGTCCTGCAATTCGGTCTGGCGTTCGACAGGGTCGATCAGCACGGCTTTCTGCTGGCGCACCAACAGATCGAGAATTTCATCCTGGCGCTCGCCGAGGATGCCGTTGAAGCTGATCCCGCTGGACTTGGTCGGCGCCAGCATCGACACGCGATACAGCTCGACACTCAGCGGCGAGTCGATCGACAGCGGGCCGCTGCCGTTGGCTGCCAGCTCGCCGCCGACGACGATCAGCGAGACCTGCGCGTCGAACGGGTCGAGCTTGATGTCACGGTCGGTGTCGGTCAGGTCCTTGATGTGGCCGTAGATACCGGTCAGGCCGTTGGTCATGGCAACGTTTTCGTAGAGGCGGATGTTCACGCTGTTACGGATACGAATGCCGTGACGGGTATTGCTGATGACCTTGTTGCCCCACAGCAGGTTGTCGGCAGACTCGTAGAGCGTGATGCCGTCGGTGTGGTTCTTGTAGATCTCGTTGTAGGCAATGATGTTGTTGACGCTGTTACGGTCGATCACCAGGCCCGACAACTTGTTGTCGAAACTCTTGTTGTTGAAGATGAAGCTGTCGTTGACCTCACGGGAAATAATGATCCCGTGCTTCTTCTTCGTGCCGTGAACGGTGTTCTCGGCAATGATCAGACGGTGCGAGCGGTCATGCGGGTCGATGCCGTAGACGATGTTGTCTTTGTAGGTGTTGCCCTTGACCACAAAGTCGCTGGTTTCGTAGCAGTAGAAGCCGTACCACATGTCCGAGAACTCGGAGCCGACGATCCAGCCGGTCGGTTCCGGGCGCTTGAGGACCTTGGCCATGTTCGGCGTGTACTGGGAAATACTCACCCCGTACGACTTACTGTTGGCGTAACCGAAACTGGCCATCTTGCTGTTGACGATGTAGGTCTCGGTGCCGCCCCAGGAGAGCAGGAACGGACGGAATTCCTTCGGCGAACGGAAGGTCGCCGGGCCGTTTTCCTTCTCGCGCCAGCCGGTGACTTTGGTGTCACGCACGAACAGTTTGCCGTCATTGATCAGGAACGAACCGGCCTCTTGGGACAGGCGCAGTTCCTGGGTCTGACCGTCGATTTCGAGGATGCCTTTCTCGCCGACCACGATCGGCAATTTGGCCACGTACACGCCCGGAGCGGTCTCGCTGAAATACTGCTTGGGCAGTTTTTTCGCCAGATCCTTGAGGTTCATGTAGCCGTCGTCGATGAAGATCGCCTGCGGGATGCCGTGCTGACGCACCACCCATTCGGCCATCTTGTTATCGCCGCCGATGAAGTCCTTAAGAGCGTTTTCCTGCATCATCCGGCGCACGCTGATCTTGCCCGGCTTGCTGCGCACGATCTTCGCCGCAGCGGCTTCGGCGGTGAAGCCGGACAGGTCGGGCAGTGTCGGCTTGGCCAGTTTCAGTGCGTCGGTCGGCGCGCTGCTGACGGTGTAGGTCTTGGCCTGTTGCAGTTCTTTGGCCACGGTCGCAGGTTTCGCCGGTTCAACATTGGCGAAGGCGCCGGCGCTGGCCAGCAGCATCGCGCCGGCCAGCAGGCTGAGTGAGCCTGTTCTGGTGCTGATCATGTCGGGCACTCCCTTGGCGGTTTGCATCAGAAGCGCCAGATCACGTCAATGAATGCGCGGTGCATGTAGGAATCAACCTGGCTGCCATAGGCATCGCCCGGTTTGAACACACCGCCACGGAAACGCACCAGTGCCGAAGGCTCGTCGATCGACTGGCTCAACGCCGCCGGCAACAGGCCCTGCTTGAAGTACTTGGTGACGACCAGGTCCATTTCCTGACCCAGGTCCTTGTTGCCATCTTCAAGCGGCAAGGATGTGCTGGAGAGGATTGCGCCGGTGACGTCGTCGGTGTTGTTTTCCACCGCGTTGATGCCGTTGCTGCCGACCGGCTTGTTGCCGTCGACACGCCAGAACTTGTGGTAGATCAGGCTGGCGTCGTACTCGTCGTTGACCATCCACGAACCGAACAGGGTGGCGGTCTGCATGTTGTTCATTTCGCCACGGAACGCTTCGCCGAAACGGTGCACGCGCGAGCGGGTACCGGTGTAGTTGGAGCGGTTGCTCTCCAGACCGTTCTGTTCGTAATCGGCACTGGCGCGGGCGTAGGCACCGCCGACTTGCCACTGCGGATCGAGGCGCAGACGCACGCCGACGTCGGCTGCCCAGCCGCTGATGTCATCGCTGCGCTTGGCTTGTGTCGGGCGCGTGCCATCGGCGTTCAGCGCGTTGACCGTGTCGCGGTCGCCGCTCATGCCGGTGATGCTGCCCCAGTAGTTGACGGTGTTGGTGTTGCGCCAGTTGTAGGCGTCGCTGTCGGCAGTCAGGCCGATCCAGCTGATGTCGCCGTTCTCGGTCTTGTCCAGCGAGTCGCGCGGTACGCCCGGCTCGGCGTAATCGAGTTTGCCGTCATCGTGAGTGTGGTGGCCGCGAATGCCGACCCACTGCCCTGGCGTCCACTGGTAAGCGGCGTCGGCGTAGGCGTGCAGGCGATCCTTGTCTTTCGGTGCCAGCTCTTTCAAGTCGGTGCGGTATTCGCTGAAACGCTCGGCAACACCGGCATTGGCGCGCAGCAGTGTGGTATCGAAGGTCCAGTTCAGCGCTTCGATGTTGGTGTCGCGCCATTGGCCGTCGTCATTGCGCAGACGCTGACGACCGAACTTCAGAATCTCGCCAGGGTAGGGCGTGAAGCCGCTGTAGCCGACCCAGAATTCGCGCATCGCCAGGTAGTTTTTCTTGGTTTCGCGATCACCGCTGTCGGTGGCCTGTTCGCCGTCCGATTGTTGCAGGGTGTCGGTCTCGATGATGTCGGTCGAGGTCACCGCCTGACCCATCGCATAGGCGCTCCACGCGCCGCTTTCGCCGTAGATCCACGGACGCAGGTCGAGGCCCACGCCGTTGACATCGCCGCCGCCGGCAGTGCCGAGGTCACGGTCGTCTTCGGACTGGCCGGTGAGTTTCACTTCCAGACCGAAGTTCTTGGTTTCAGTCATCGCAGCCAGTGTCGGGCAAGACCAGAGCAGCGCGAAGGTGAGGCCAATACCGGCCTTCACGAATGGGTTCAGCTTCATAGTTTTTCCTCGCCGTCTTCTTCTTGCAGGGCGTGCAGTTGCAGCGTGTTCGAGTTCAGGGCGCCACGGCTGGCCTGTTCCTGTTGCAACAGGCGGCGGGCTTCGGGCAGGCGCTCGGGCGGCAGTTGCGCCTCGAGGGTCGCTGCCAGTTCATCGGCTTGCGGGGTGTTCTGGGCCTTGGCCAACTGGCTGAATACGTAGGCGTTCAGCGGGTCGGGCTTGGTGCCCTTGCCTTGCGAGAACAGCTGGGCGATGGCGAAGTCGGCACTGTTCTGGCCGTTGCGCGCAGCGGTCAGCAGGTGGTCGAGAGCCTTCTGCGGGTAGACCTTGCCCAGGTAGCCACGACGGTAGATCTGGCCGAGGTAGTAATCGGCAGCGACTTCGCGGCCGACGGCTTTCTGGAAATGTTCCTCGGCGACTTTCGCGTCAGCCGGGACCATTTTGCCTTCGTAGTAGACCTTGCCCAGCAGCAGTTCGGCGCGCGGCTGGTCGGCGGCGCGACCGTTGTCCAGGTACTTCATCATCTGGTCGACGTCGCCCAGTTCGGGGAAGTCGTAAAGCAGTTGGGCGAGGGTGACCCACGATGCCGGGTAGCCCGGAGCGATCGGCTCGAGCAGCGCCTGCGCGGTTTTTTCGTCAGTCTCGCCCAGGGTCGAATCGGCCAGCACGCGGGCCACGGAGTCGACACGCTGCGCGGTGACGGTGCCACGGCTGTAACCGGCCTGCATCTGCTTGATCAGCTCGGCCTGTTGCTCCGCCTGGCCACGTTTCTGGTAGACGGTGGCCAGTTCGACGTAGCAGATGTCGGTGGTATTGAGCGCGGCCTTGCAGATTTTTTCCACGTCATCCAGATGCTGGTCGTAGGTGCCTTGGGTGCGATACAGCAGCACCTGCGCCAGACCCGCTTCCGGGTAACCGGATTTGCGCCACTGATCGATCTGCTGCTGGGCGTTGATGTTCGGGAAGCTGTGCGGGTATTGCAGGTACAGCATCGCCAGCGGGATCAACGTGTTGCCTTCGCCATTGGCGGCGGCTTTTTTCAGCAGGGTTTCGGCTTCGTGGTGCTCGGCTTCGGTGGAGCCCGGCTTGGCCACCAGCAGACGACCGAGACGTGCCTGGGCACGCGGCGACACGCTGGCCGCTGCGCGGTAAGTCGCCTCGGCCTGTTTCATCTGCGCCGGGTCGCGGCTGTCGACCTGGATATCGGCCAGGCCGACTTGCGCCTCGCTGTAACCCAGATCGGCCAGTTGCTGGTAGTTCTGCGCAGCGGTGGCGGTGTCGCCACGCTTGAGCGCTTCGTTGGCCAGACGCTGATCGGGCAGCCCGGCGCAACCGGCTAGAGAAACTGCTAGTGCCAGCGAGCACACCATCAATCCCATGTGGGAGCGACGGTGCGGCGATCCGACCTGCTCGCGAAGCAGTCGACTCGGTACTTCAGACAAACCGCGCTGGCCCTTTCGCGAGCAGGCTCGCTCCCACAGGGTCGGCGGTGTGTTCAAGTTATGCGTAGTCACAGGCATGTCCTCGACTTAAAGACCGGCAGCCATGGCTTTGTCGATCAGCCAGTTCAGGTTCGGGCCACGGTCGCTGTTCACTTCCACCGGGCGGCCGGCCAGGCTGCTGTCGAGCGGCTCGTCAGGCTGGATCTGTACGCGGATGTCGGAGGACAGGTCGGCGCTCTTCAGGCTGGTGCTGCTGACGATCTTGCCGGTGCGGGTCTTGTCTTCGCCGGCGATCTGGAAGCTCACCGGAGTGCCTGGACGCACGTCACCGAACTGGCGATAGGAGAAGCGTGCTTCAACGTTGGCCTGGGTGTTGCGCGGCACCAGTTGGAAGATCACGTCGCCCTTGCTCGCGTACTGACCGTCAGCCACCAGTTGCTGGGCCACGGTGCAATCGCACGGCGAGGTCAGGGTGCCGGTCATTTGCTTGCCGAACAGTTCTTCAACCTTGGCCGGGGCCAGTTGGTCTTCGGCCAGATGGCCCTTGAGTACGTCGAGCATGCTGGTGCTGAAGGTCGCCAGCGGTGCGCCTTTGGCGGCAACGCCGTCGGACTTGACCAGGCTTTGTACGGTGCCGTCGCGCGGCATGGTGATGTTCATCCCCGGCACGCTGACCAGACCGGCCTGGGCGTGGCTGACGAAGTACATGCCGTACACCGACTTGAAGATGAAACCGGCAGCGACCAGGCCAACGGCGAAAATACCGGCGCTGAAGGTCACGGCTTTCAGGCGGCCGAACGGGGTCATGCCGGTGTCGTTGGTCTTGTTCTTGCGCGCCTTGGTGAAGTTGTCGCGCTGCAGCGTCGCCAGCACTTCGCCGATGCTGACGATGTCGCCGGCCAGGTGCGAAGTGATCAGGTGGCGCAGGGTGGAAATGTCCTGCGGCTCGAGGTTCTGGAACTGGCAGCCAGCGCGGCCGGTGGCGCGATCGAAGGAACGCACCTGCAGTTCAACGTCCATGGCCAGGCCGAGGTTGTCGATGACAAATTGCAGACGCGCCTTGTACACCTCGCCGATGGTCAGCGGCATCTGCCCGGCGTTGAACGCCAGACCGCCAGCCGACAGATCGAGGACCCGCGCTTCGAGCGGCGTCCGGTCAGGGCCGAAGAAACGCAGCTTGGCCGGGATTTTCACGCGAGCGTGCTGGCGCTGGGCTTCGGATTCATGCACTACGTTGACGTTGACGGCGGTATTCATAGGGGCGATTTCCTTGTTAATTCAATAGGAGCGGGTCAGACCATCATCAGCAGCACGGCGACAAAAATGCTGCCGGCGGAGAAGGTCATGGTCCGAGACGACCAGGTGTTGAACCAACGTTGAAAGCTGGCGAGATCACGGGTCAGGGATGTGGGCTGGCGAGTCCAGGATTGTTGGTCGAGGCGGAAGAACACGTAGATCTTCACCAGGGCGCCAACGATCTGGTTGTAATACAGAATCGCCGGGTAAGCAGGGCCGATGCGGTGACCGGAACACGACAGCAACAGCGTCAGGATCAGGCGGGTGATGCCGATCCACAGCAGGTACACGAGGATGAACGCGGTGCCGTACTTGAAGCTGGCGATCAGTGCGACGGTCAGGCCGAGCAGCGAGGTCCACATCGACACGCGCTGGTCGAACAGCACCACCGAGGTGAATACGCCGAGGCGGCGGATACCCAGACCCAGTGCACGGGAGTTCTGGCGCAGGTTGTTGCCGTACCAGCGGAACATCAGCTTGCGGCTGGCCTTGATGAAGCTCTTTTCCGGCGGATGCTCAACGGTGTTGATCGCGGCGTCCGGCACGTAGAAGGTGTCGTAACCCAGGCGCATCAGGCTGAACCAGCTCGACTTGTCGTCACCGGTCAGGAACTTGAAGCGTCCCAGACGCCAGTGTTGCAGCGAGTCGCTTTCAACGTCGGCGATGAATTCCGGATTGGTCACCACGGAGGCTTTGAATACCGACATCCGACCGGTCATGGTCAGTACGCGCTTGGACAGGGCCATCGAGCACATGTTGATGTGGCGCTGGGCGAAACGCAGCTTGTGCCATTCGCTCATGATGTAGCCGCCGCGCACTTCGCAGAACTCGTTGGTGGTCAGGCCGCCGACATTGCCGAACAGCTGGAACCACGGCACGGTCTTGCGCACGACGCCTTCGCCGAGCACGGTGTCGCCGTCGATCACGGCCACCACGGCACGGTCGTCCGGCAGGTGACGGGAGATCGCGCGGAAACCGAAGGCCAGACCATCGCGCTTGCCGGTCCCGGGAATACGCACGAAGTCGAGCTTGACCCGCTCCGGCGGATTCATCCGCGCCCACAACGCCTTGACCAGCAGCTCGTCGGACATTTCCACGATTGAGCAGACAATGGTGGTCGGCAGTTCGCAGTCGATGGCTTCGCGGATCACCGAGCTGTAGACCTGCGCGGTGGTCAGCGCGTCAATACGAAAGCTGGTGACCATCAGAAACACATGCGACGGATCGGCCGCTTTACCCAGCTTGCGTACTTTGCGACGCAAGTGCGGGTAAACGATGTAGAGAAAAATCATGCCGCGCACAAAGTGCGTTGCACCCATCGAGTAGCGCCAGATACCCACGGCGCCAATCAGGAAAATGAAGTCCTTCGACTCGGAGTCGAATGTGGACGTGGGCAGCATCAAGGCCAGGCCCATCAGCAGACTGAGATAAAAAAGCCAGCCGGCTGATTGCAGAAAAAAATGTTTGAGCTTGGTCATAACCGTCATCCGAAGGTAAGGGAAGCTGCAAGTTGCAAGCTTCAAGCTGCAAGCCAATCGCGTTGACTTGCAGCTCGACGCTTGTCGCTTGGGGCTGCGTTACCAGCAAATGCCTTCGGTGCGGCTACCGGCGCTGGTGGCCTTGGACATGAAGCCCACCAGGTCGATGACTTGCTTGCCCTGCGGCGCTTCCTGGGCCAGCGAACGGAATTTCTCGTCGCGGTTGCCGAGGATGATCACGTCGGAGTTATCGATCACCGAGTCGAAGTCGGAGTTGAGCAGGGACGATACGTGCGGAATCTTCGATTCGATGTAGTCCTTGTTCGCACCGTGGACACGGGCGTATTCGACGTTGCTGTCGTAGATGCTCAGGTCGTAACCCTTGCCGATCAGCATTTCCGCCAGTTCGACCAGCGGGCTTTCGCGCAGGTCGTCGGTGCCGGCCTTGAAGCTCAGACCGAGCAGGGCGACTTTGCGTTTTTCATGGCTTTCAACGATGTCGAAAGCGTTCTGCACTTGCGATTCGTTACTGCGCATCAGCGAGTTGAGCAGCGGCGCTTCGACGTCCAGGGAACCGGCGCGGTAGGTCAGGGCACGCACGTCTTTGGGCAGGCACGAACCGCCGAAGGCGAAGCCCGGGCGCATGTAGTACTGGGACAGGTTGAGGGTCTTGTCCTGGCAAACCACTTCCATCACTTCACGGCCATCGACGCCGACCGCTTTGGCGATGTTGCCGATCTCGTTGGCGAAGGTCACTTTGGTCGCGTGCCAAACGTTGCAGGTGTACTTGATCATCTCGGCAACGGCGATGTCCTTGCGGATGATCGGTGCGTCGAGTTCTTCGTACAGCGATTGCAGAACGTCGCCCGAGGCGGTATCGAACTCGCCGATAACGGTCATTGGTGGCTGATCGTAGTCAGCGATGGCGGTGGATTCGCGGAGGAATTCCGGGTTGACCGCAACGCCGAAATCGACGCCGGCTTTCTTGCCGGAGCAGTCTTCCAGAATCGGGATGACCACGTTGGCCACGGTGCCTGGCAACACGGTGCTGCGCACGACGATGGTGTGACGGGTGGTTTTTTCACGCAGGACAAAACCGATCTCGCGGCACACGGCCTCGATGTAGTTCAGTTCCAGGTCGCCGTTCTTCTTGCTTGGCGTGCCGACGCAGATCATCGACAGGTCGGTATCACGAATCGCCTCGGCGAAGTTGGTCGTGCCGCGCAGACGACCGGTCTGGATACCCTGCTGCAGCAGTTCGCCCAGGCCTGGTTCTACAATCGGCGATTTGCCGGCGTTAATCATGTCGATCTTGTCTTTGGCAACATCGACGCCAACTACGTCATGGCCCCGTGCAGACAGGCAACCGGCACATACTGCGCCAACGTAACCCAAACCAAATATGCTGATGCGCATCGCAATTACCTCTGTATATATCAGGCCTTAGAAGGCCGGAGTTAATGGTGTTCAGCGGTCACTAGTGCACTCGGAAGTGCGGCTTACAAGCGCCACAATGCCGTGTGCAGGCATACAAAGTTCCGAGTGTCTAATAAGTGCACTCAAGATGTGCGCAACTAGGCCTTGTTGTTATGACTTGCCCTGTTATGCAGCCGATCTTCCGTGCGGGAAGACTCTAGTGCAGTCGTGTAGCCTGCTCGACGTCCGGTAGGGAGCCGGTAAATCAAGCAGTTAGGTGCTCAGGCGAGCACGTTTATAGGGGCGCGGCCTTGGCCTTTGTAGGGGATATTAATGGTGCGTATCTCCTGTCCTTCGATTGTTTTGAGACTCTTAGTCACTCAGGCAAGTTGCTGTGACAACTTGGTTACATGGCTATCAGCTCTTCGTAAGTTATCTCGTACAAACTCGGCGAGAATCGTTACCGGTGGTATGAGCAATGCATTTGGACATAGTTCCAGCCCGCTCATCGTGCCAGCCGAAATTTTTTGAAATATTGATGAAGATGGCACTGGGTGCAAATTGATAGCACTAACGATTTCGCCCTTTAGTTATCGGGGCGAAACAGGGGGCGATAGTTTTGTGCCACTACGGGTAAAAAATTTAGGTGCCACTACTGAAAAAAAACTTCAGTGTCGAGTGAAACTAAAATTAGAAAATAGAGTGTGGTTTTATTGGCGCCATGAATTTGGCGATATGTCGCGAGGGGATTTTGACTTCGGGCGGACTGCACGACTCCTGACGAAAAGAGTCGTGCAAAGGGCATGCTTTATTCCGGGGCGTGGTCGCGCAAAAACACCAGATTGTCGGGTTTCGACTGCTCGGCGCTGTAGCGATAACCTTGTACATCGAATTGCTTGAGCTGAGCCGGGTCGTTGATGCGTTCCTGGATAACAAAACGGCTCATCAGACCGCGCGCTTTCTTCGCGTAGAAACTGATGATCTTGTACTGGCCGTTCTTCTGATCCTTGAACTCGGTGTTGATGATCCGCGCCTTCAACGCGCTGCGCTTGACCGCGGAAAAGTATTCGTTGGATGCAAGGTTGAGCAGTACGTCATCGCCTTGCTCGGCCAGCGCTTCGTTCAGCCACTCGCTGATGCGCGTGCCCCAGAACGCATACAGATCCTTGCCACGGCCGTTGGCCAGTTTGGTGCCCATTTCCAGGCGATAGGGTTGCATCAGGTCCAGCGGCCGCAGCAGGCCATATAGGCCGGAGAGCATGCGCAGGTGTTTTTGCGCGTAATCGAATTGCGCTTCGCTGAAGGACTGCGCGTCGAGGCCGGTGTACACATCGCCCTTGAAGGCGAGCAGCGCCTGTTTGGCGTTCTCTGGGGTGAAGGCGGGTGTCCAACTGCCGAAACGCGCGGCGTTGAGGCCACCGATCTTGTCGGACACGTGCATCAACTCGCTGATCTGCGCCGGACTCAGCTCGCGCAGCTGCTGGATCAGTTCCTGGGAATGGTCGAGGTACTGCGGCTGGGTAAAGCGCTGGGTCGCCGGCGGTGTTTCGTAGTCGAGGGTCTTGGCGGGGGAAATCACCATCAGCATGAAGTCGTCTCCTTTAATCGTGGGGGCGATTCTAGGGGGTTGTCCGGGTTGACTCCAGCTATCAAGCCCATAGGTGATCGACGGCTTAACTCAAACCCCTTGTGGGAGCGAGCCTGCTCGCGAAAGCGGATTTACATGATCGTTCCCACGCTCCGCGTGGGAATGCAGCCCGTGACGCTCTGCGTCACAGTCGGCGGACGCGGAGCGTCCGGGGAGGCGTTACCACGCAGAGCGTGGGAACGATCATCCGTGGCTGAGGGGGAACAGGACAGGATCAGCTATAGTGCCGCGCGGGTTTTGTTATGGAGACATCCCTTTGCGCATTGTTCTTTTATTCACCGCGTGGCTGCTGAGCTTCGCGGCCATGGCGGCGCCCGGTGATGCGGCGACGTTGGATCGCACGACCTGGCCGGAGCAGCTCAGCAATCCGACCCTGTTCGACGTCGCGTCGCGGGCGGAAATCCTCATGTTCGCTCGCGGCCTGCTCGGCACCGAGTCCATCGACGAGGCGGCACTGGCCCAGCGCCTGGGCCTGCGCACGGTCAACATCGATGCGGTCAATCAGCTGCGCCAGCGCCTCTGGCAGCGCTTGCTCGCCAACTACAACCACGCCCAGCAAAGCTGCGATCAGGACGCCTCGTTCTGCTTCCTCGTCGAAGACCTGCCGACGCTGCGCGAGCAGGCAGCCAAGTTCGTCGTCAGCGACGACAGCTATTACACCAAGTGGGCCGAGCCGAGCCGGATCTTCCATTTACAGTACCTCGACGAGCTGATGCGCAAGGCGGCGCTGTCGCCGCAAACCAGTAACGAATTCGATCGTTTCGGCGACTACGAGCGCAACGGCGACGACATGCACGACCGGCTGTTTCTGCTGACGTTCGACAGCGCCGCCAACGTGCAACCGGACAACACCGACTGGCTGACCGAATACCTGCGCAAGTCCAATCTGAGCGGGACATTCTTTGTCCTGGGCAAGGATATTCAGGCGCGACTCACCGGCCGTTCGGTCAGCAGTCTGCAGGCGAGTTTCTCCCGGCAGTGCGTGGGCGTGCAGGGCTGGGAGTTCCGCTCCCACAGCCATTGGCAGGACTGGCAGGATTCGGTGCGACGCAGCGCCGATCTGGTGAAGAACAAACTGCCGGAAAACTACGTGCCGCTATTCCGTCCGCCGGATGGCCAGCGCCGCAGTGACGCGCAGGGTTTTTTCAATAGCCAGGGCCTGCAAGTGGCGCTGTGGGACATCGATGCCCAGGACGGTGCCGGCAAGCTCAAGGGGCCGGCGAGCGCGCAGCGAGTGTTGACCCTGATGCTGCTGTGGCGGCACGGGGTGATCAATTTCAACATGAAACAGGATGCGGTGAAGACGTCGCTGCCGTGGCTGATCACACAGACTGCGCAGAGCGGCATTGGCTGGGAAGACTGTCAGGACGCGTTTCGTTGAGAAACGACAAAAAGCCCGGAAACATTGGGCTTGGGGTAATTTTCAGGAGGAATTCGATGCAGGCGGACTTCCGACTTTAGCGGGGTACGGGGAGTCCGCCAAGGGCTTTTCGTCACTCTGCAAAATAAACTTAAAAAAACCGTCAAAGTGCTTTTTTATGTCATCGGTTTTGGAGTATTACGAAGACAGACCGCCGAAACCTGCAACACAGGTGGCGTCTTCCCAGACTCCTATTGTGTGCAGTTCATCCAGGCCCTCGTGGATGAATTCGGCAGTCACCTCGAGGCGCAGCACTGTCACGGTATTGCGTCGAATGGCTCCCACAAAGGTGACCGAGTATGGATGATCACGGACGCAGCCCTTCCTCCAACCAGCCAATCCTGTATGTACTCGATACCAACGTATTGATTCACGATCCAAATGCCCTGCTGAATTTCGAAGAACACCACGTCGCCATCCCGATGACCGTGCTGGAAGAGCTGGACAAGCTCAAGAGCGGCCATCACAGCGTGGCCGCCGAATGCCGTCAGGCGATCCGCCTGATCGACAAGACCCTGGGCGATGCGTCCCCCGAGGACGTCGAACTCGGTGTGCCGATCCAGCGCGGCAAGGGCGGGCCGAAGGGCTTGCTGTCAATTCTGATGAGCAAGCAGGCCGAGTCGAACCTGATTCTGCCCGAGCACCTGAACGACAACAAAATCATCAACCAACTGATTGATCTGCACACCCGCGATCCGCAGAAACCGGTGGTGCTGGTCACCAAAGACATCAACATGCGCCTCAAGGCGCGCGCCTGTGGCATCGACGCCGAGGACTACAGCACCGACCAGTTGGTCGATGACGTGTCCCTGCTGCCCAACGGCTACCACAACATGACCGGCTCCTTCTGGGACCGCGTGAGCAAGGTCGAAACCCGTCAGGACCACGGCCGCACCTGGCATCAGGTGCAACTGATCGATAACCTGCCGGCCGTGCACATCAACGAGTTCATCATCGACGAGCAGGGCTTTGTCGGCTGGATCAAGGAAATCCAGGAAGACCGCCTGCTGATCCTCGACCTGCACCAGGAACCGCTGCTGCATCAGGAGGCCTGGGGCCTGAAGCCGCGCGACATCTATCAGAGTCTGGCCCTGTATGCGTTGCTTGACCCGGACATTCATCTGGTCAACCTGTCCGGCGCCGCCGGTTCCGGTAAAACCATTCTGGCGCTGGCCGCTGCGATCGAGCAGACCATGGTCAGCAAACGTTATCGCCGCATCATCGCCACCCGCAGCGTGCAGGGCCTGGACCAGGAAATCGGCTTCCTGCCCGGCACCGAAGCGGAGAAAATGGAGCCTTGGCTGGGCGCCATCACCGACAACCTCGAAGCCTTGCACATGGATGACGAAAACACCCATGGCAGCGTCGACTACATCCTCAGCAAAGTGCCGTTGCAGTTCAAATCGCTCAACTACATTCGCGGTCGCAGCTTCCAGCAAAGCCTGATCCTGATCGACGAATGCCAGAACCTCACGCCGCACCAGATGAAAACCATCATCACCCGTGCCGGCGCCGGTTCCAAAGTGGTGTGCCTGGGCAACCTGGCGCAGATCGACACCCCTTACCTGTCCGCGACCAGCTCCGGGCTGACCTACCTGACCGAACGCTTCAAGGATTTCCCCAACGGTGTGCACATCACCCTGCAAGGGGTGCCTCGCTCGATCCTGGCCGAATACGCCGAATCGCATCTCTAAGAGGAGCAGCTACAAGCTTCAAGCCGCAAGCTACAAGTGGTCCGAGTGAAATTCACTTGCCGCTTGAAGCTTGCGGCTCTCGGCTGTTTAAATGCGAGCTTTCCTGACGCCTGCCTACCGCGCTTTAACTTGCCGCTTGTAGCTTGCCGCTCGCAGCTGCCTCAAGGAGGCCCTCGTGCTGACTCATCTCGATTCCCAAGGTCGCGCCAACATGGTCGACGTCACTGAAAAAGCCGTGACGTTCCGTGAAGCGACGGCTCAAGCGCTGGTGCGCATGCTCCCTGAAACCCTGCAGATGATCGTCAGCGGCGGCCACCCCAAGGGCGATGTGTTCGCCGTGGCGCGCATTGCCGGGATTCAGGCGGCGAAGAAAACCAGCGATCTGATTCCCCTGTGCCATCCGCTGATGCTGACTGGCGTCAAAGTCGAACTCAGCGCCGAGGGTGAGGACAGCGTGCGTATCGTCGCCCGCTGCAAGTTGTCCGGGCAGACCGGTGTCGAGATGGAAGCGCTGACCGCCGCCAGCGTCGCCGCCCTGACCATTTACGACATGTGCAAAGCTGTCGACCGTGGCATGACCATCGAAAGCGTGCGGCTGCTGGAGAAAGTCGGCGGCAAGAGCGGCCACTTCCAGGCGGAGCAGCCATGAAACTGACCGTGAAATTTTTTGCCCGCTACCGTGAAGCGCTGGGCATGGATTCGGTTGCGGTTGAAGGCGATTTCGCCACCGTCGATGACGTTCGGGCACTGTTGGCAGAACGTGATGGCGCCGAAGTGCTGAGCGAGCAGAACCTGATGTGCGCACGCAACGAAGACCTCTGCCAGCTCGACGAGCCAGTTGTCGATGGTGATGAAGTGGCGTTTTTCCCCACCGTGACCGGAGGCTGAACATGGCGATTCGCGTGCAGGCCACGCCGTTCGATCCGGGCGCTGAAGTCAATGCGATGCACGCGGCCAATGTCGGTGTGGGCGCGGTGGTGAGCTTTGTCGGTTATGTGCGCGACTTCAACGACGGGCTCGACGTGGCCGGGATGTTCCTCGAACACTATCCGGGCATGACCGAAAAGGCCCTCGGCAAGATCGCTGTCGAAGCCGAGCAGCGCTGGCCGCTGTTGAAACTGGAAGTGCTGCATCGCATTGGCGCGCTGGAAACGGGCGAACCGATCGTCTTCGTCGGCGCCGCCAGCGCCCATCGCCAGGCCGCGTTCGATGCCTGCGCCTTCGTCATGGACTACCTGAAAACCCGCGCGCCGTTCTGGAAGAAAGAAAATACCAGCGATGGACCACGTTGGGTCGAAGGGCGGGACAGTGATCATGCCGCCGCCGATCGCTGGAAAAAGTAATTCCTGTAGTGCCCCTCAGTACGCCTTCGCGAGCAAGCTCGCTCCCACATTGGATCTGTGTCGTTCACAAATCCAATGTGGGAGCGAGCTTGCTCGCGAAGGGGCCATCTGTAACGGCAAAAACCTCGCAGACACTCTCTTCTCGCGGATTGACGGTTTGTACCTATAAGTCCAATATGGATTTCCAAGTACAAAAAAAGCTTCTGTCTTGCAGCTATCAGCTTGCCGCTTGTAGCTGCTCTTCTTCGCCAAACCAACAACAACCCGCGAGAGAACGAACATGAAGAAATTCCCCCTCATTACCGGCCTTGCCTTCAGCCTGCTGGCCTGTGCCAGCACCTTTGCCGCCGAGAAAACCTTGCGCATCGGCATCGAAGCGGCCTACCCGCCATTCGCGTCGAAAACCGATAAAGGTGAAATCGTCGGTTTCGACTACGACATCGGCAACGCCCTGTGTGCGCAGATGAAGGTCAAGTGCGTGTGGGTTGAAGGTGAGTTCGACGGGCTGATTCCTTCGCTGAAAGTGAAGAAGATCGACATGGCGCTGTCGTCGATGACCATCAATGAAGATCGCAAGAAGTCCGTGGATTTCAGCCACAAGTATTACTTCACTTCTTCGCGTCTGGTTATGAAGGAAGGCGCGACGGTGGATGATCAGTACGCCAGCCTCAAAGGCAAGAACGTCGGCGTGCAGCGCGCGACCACCACTGATCGTTATGCCACCGAGGTGTTCGAACCCAAGGGCATCAACGTCAAGCGCTACAGCAACAACGAAGAAATCTACATGGACCTGGCGGCGGGGCGCCTTGATGCGATTTTTGCCGACACCATTCCGCTTAACGACTTTCTGTCGATGCCGCGTGGCGAGGGTTACGCGTTTGTCGGGCCGGAGCTGAAGGATCCGAAGTACGTCGGCGAGGGCGCGGGGATTGCCGTACGCAAGGGCAACGGTGAACTGGTCAGCCAGTTGAACAGCGCCATCGACGGGATTCGCGCGAATGGCGAGTACCAGAAGATTTCCGAGAAGTATTTCAAGACCGATATCTACGGCGATTGATCAAGCGCTTTCGCGAGCAGGCTCGCTCCCACAGGGGTAACGCATTCCAAATGTGGGAGCGAGCCTGCTCGCGAAGAGGCCAGTGCTAGCGATGCAAATCCTCAGCCCTTCAATTCCTTCAAATGCTTGTACACCGTCGCCCGCCCCATGTTCAGCACATTGGCCACGTAGTTCGAGGCGCTCTTGCCCTTGAACGCGCCCTCGGCGTGCAGCGCCAGCACCAGCTCGCGTTTGTGATCGCGGGTCAGCAGGTTCAGGCTCAACTGCCGCTCGCGCAACCAGGCGTGGAGGAAGGTGTTGATGCGCTCCTGCCAGTCATCACGGAACAGCGAGTCCGGCTGCGGAATCAGTTTGCTCGGCGAGAGAAACAGGTCCAGCGCCGCCTTGGCGTTCTCGAACAGGGAAATATTCAGATTGATGCACAGCACCGCCAGCGGACGACCTTCGCTGTCACGCAGCACGGTGCTCAGGCTGCGAATTTTCTGACCGTCCCAGTTGAGCTTTTCGTACGGGCCGATGTTCCTGTCGCTGACATCCTCGCTGAGCATGTCTTCCAGCGACGAGTCGTCGCCGATTTCGCGCTTGGAAAGGTTGTTGGCGATGTAGTCGACCTTCTGCGTGCGCAGGTCGTGCAGCACCACCTCGGCATGGGGAAAGAACAGCGTGGCGATGGCGTCGGCGATGGCGCGGAAGTTATCCAGCGCCGGGTCGAATTCGGGGGCAGTCATGACAGTGAAACTCCAGGCAGCGTCAGCGCCCCTTGTGCCGGGGCGCTGCGAGTGTGCCGCAATCTTTTCGACGAGTCGATGCGATCAAGCCAGTCGGGCCGGGGAGAGCATGGCGCTGTCCAGACCGAATTTATGCAGGTGCTCGGGAAGCGGCTCGCCGCGCACCAGCGCCGCACTGGCTTGGCCCATCGCCGGCGACGTCTGGATGCCGTAACCGCCCTGCGCGGCGACCCAGAACAGCCCCGGAACTTGCGGATCGAAGCCGCTGAGCAGATCACCGTCGGCAACGAAACTGCGCAGGCCTGCCCACGTGCGGGTCGGGCGGCGGATGGTCAGCGTGGTGGCCTCTTCGATCTGATAAATGCCCATGGCGATGTCGAGTTCTTCCGGCTGCACATCGTGTGGTTCGACCGGATCGGCGTTGGCCGGCGAGCCGAGAAACATGCCGGCGTCGGGCTTCATGTAGAAGGATTCGTCGAGGCTGACCAGCATCGGCCAGTGATGAGTGTCCACGCCTTCCGGGCCGGCAAAGATAAATGCGGCGCGGCGTTTCGGTTGCAGACCCAGCGGCGGCGCGCCGGCCAGGGCAGCGATCTTGTCGGCCCAGGCACCGGCGGCGTTGATGAGCACCGGTGCGCTGAATGTCTCGCCGTTGGTCTGCACGATCCACAGGCCATCGGCATCGCGGCTCAAGCCGAGCACCTCGCAATCGGTGCGGACTTCGCCATGATTGCGCCGAATGCCGCGCAGGTAGCCTTGATGCAGCGCGTCGGTGTCGATGTCGCAGGCCGATGGATCGTAGATCGCGCCGTGGACTTTGTCCCGGCGCAGGATCGGCAGACGCGCGCAGGCTTCGTCGGCGCTGAGCAGTTGCATCTGCGGCACCGTGGCTTTGGCGCTGAGGTATTGGTTGTTCAGTTCGGCGGGATCACCGATGAAGTCGACGGTCATTTCGCCGCGCGGGGTCAGCAGTGGGTGCTCGCAGAAGCCGCTTGGAGGGCTGTCGAAAAACGCGCGGCTGGCCTGAGTCAGTGCGCGGACCTGTGCGGTGCCGTAGGCGGCGGTGTACAGCGCGGCGGAGCGGCCGGTGGAGTGATAGCCGGGATGGGTTTCACGCTCGAGCACGATCACTTTGCCGTGCGGCGCCAGCCAGAACCCTGTAGAAGCGCCGGCAATCCCGCCGCCGATGATGATGAAATCTGCGTGGCTCATGTAGGTCTCCAGTGGGTACGCAATATCAAGGCGTTCGCTAGTCCCTCGTGGGAGCGAGCCTGCTCGCGAAAGCGGTGTATCAGTCGACATCTTCGGTGAATGTCAGACCGCATTCGCGAGCAGGCTCGCTCCCACAGGGGATTTTTGGCGTTAGTGGGTTAAGTGATAAACCGCATTGGCGAGGGCGATGTCTTCCAGGCCCAAGCCGATTGAACGGAAGAACACGTGACGGACGTAATCCGGGCGCTGCACTTTTTCGCTGAGCAAGTCGGCGAGGTCGCCGACAATCGAATCCTTGCTCCAGCCATGCTGTTCGGCGGCAATCAGCATCTCACCTGCCGAACCCGGCGTGGTCAGACGATAGTCGCAGAACACCTGCATGTCGTTGAGGCTTTGCGGCGTTACTTCATGGGCGCGCGGGGCGTTGGTGCTGATCGAGGTGATCAGCGCCGGTTTGTGCAGTTGCGCCGGATCGATCACCGGCCCGGCAGACGAGGTGCAGAGCATGATCACGTCAGCATCGGAGATGGCGGTCTCGCGGCTGTCGGCAATCTTCAGTGACGGCGCGATGGACTTCAACACAGTCTGTGTTTCCGCATCTTCCAGCAGCGATGGCGAATACAGGCTGATGCTCTGCCAGTCGCGCAGCGCCTTGGCGTAATGCAGATGCGCCTGAGCGACCTTGCCGCTGCCGATGATTGCCAGTCGCTGGGCGTCCAACGGGGCGAGGGCGTCGACCGCCACTGCCGTGGTCGCGGCGGTGCGCGCGGTGGTCAGTTCGCCGGCATCACAGAGCAGCAGCGGTTGGCCGGTTTTCATCGACATCAACAATGTCCATGCCGTCACCAGCGCACCCTGCTCACGGACGATGTACGGCGAAGTCTTCACTCCGTACACGCCGTCCTCGGCCAGCACGCCCAGATAATTGATGAAGTCGCCGGCGCCCTGCGGGAACTCGACCAATTGCTGCGTCGGCTGCACGGCGTTACCGGCCGCCAGATCGCAGAACAGCTTGCGCAGGATTTGCGGCACATCGATACGCGCCAATAGCTCATGGGCCTGGGCTTGATCGATCACATAGGGCGTACTGGACATTTCGCGCTCCAAAACTAAACTTATTTTTCCATTATGGACTTTTAGTTCTGGCGAGCAACCATCGGGCATAAAAAAAGCGCAGTCCGTTTCCGGCTGCGCTTTCTCATATAGCGGGGCTTACTGCGGACGCTTGCGCTCAACCGCACGCAGCAGATGCGTCGGCGGGGTTTCGCAGCTGATCTTGCGACCAAGTTTTTCTTCGATCGACGGCAACTGGTAGGAGTCGTCCTCGCCGGCAAAGCTGATCGACACACCGTCAGCGCCTGCGCGACCGGTACGGCCAATGCGGTGCACGTAGTCGTCCGGCACTTCCGGCAAAGTGAAGTTGATCACGTGGCTGATACCGTCGATGTGGATGCCGCGACCGGCGACATCGGTGGCGACCAGCACGCGAATCTTGCCTTCACGGAAACCTTCCAGGGTTTTGATGCGCTTGTGCTGCGGCACATCACCGGAGAGTTGCGCGGCGTTGATGCCGTCACGCACCAGACGCTCTTCGATGCGGCGTACTTCGTCCTTGCGGTTGGCAAACACGATGACCCGCTCCCAACCGTTGTCGTTGACCAGGTTGTAGAGCAGCTTGTATTTGTCGGCAGCGGCCACGGCGTAGATGTGCTGCTCGACGTTCTCGTTGGCGACGTTGGTGATTTCGATTTCGACGATGGCCGGGTCGGTGGTCCATTGCTTGGCCAGATTCATCACGTCTTCGGTGAAGGTCGCGGAGAACAGCAGGGTCTGGCGCTCGGATTTCGGCGGGGTCTGGCGAATGATCTGCCGTACCTGTGGGATGAAACCCATGTCGAGCATGCGGTCGGCTTCGTCCAGCACCATCACTTCAACCATGTCCAGATGCACGTCGCCGCGCTGGTTGAAGTCGAGCAAGCGGCCCGGCGTGGCGACGAGGATGTCGCAATGACGTGCTTCGAGGTGCTTGAGCTGTTTGTCGAAGTCCATGCCGCCGACGAAGGTCATGACGTTGAGGCCGGTGTACTTGGTCAGGTCAGCGGCGTCCTTGGCGATCTGCACCACCAGCTCACGGGTCGGCGCGATGATCAGCGCGCGCGGTTCGCCCATGTAGCGCTCTTTCGGCGGCGGCGTCTGCAGCAACTGAGTGATGATCGAGATCAGGAATGCGGCGGTCTTGCCGGTGCCGGTCTGCGCGCGGCCAATGGCGTCTTTGCCGGCGAGGGTGAAACCCAGCACCTGCGCCTGGATCGGCGTGCAGTACGGAAAGCCCAGATCCTGGATGGCGTGCATCAGTTCCGGAGCAAGCTTGAAATCGTGAAAGCGGGTTTTGCCTTCCTGCGGCTCGACGACGAAGTCTTCGAGTTTCCATGGAATGACCGGTGCCTTGGGCTTCGGTTCGCGACGTGGCCTGGCCGGTTTCGGCGCTTCGCTGGGTGCAGGCTCTACGGCAATTGGCGCTGGCGCAGCGGGTATTTCTTCTGGCTTCGGTGCGGCTGCGGGAGCGGGGCGGTCGGCCTGCGGGGCATCGGTGCGATGACCGGGGGCGTGCGACGGCGCACTGGGAACTGGCGCGAGCTGCTCAGCCTCGCTTTTACCGAACATCTTCTTGAGTGCTTTGAGCACGGTCATCTCATCAGTTGGTTAAGGAATGTACGCCGGCCAGTGTAATGCAAGAATCGGGCGCGGCGTAGTAGGAGGGATCAATGGGCGGACATTGCTCGCAAATCAGCGCAGGCGTTCGCTCAGCCAGACGCCGACGTCGCGGATCTCTTCAGGTAACACTTCGTGCTCCATTGGGTATTCCTGCCATGTCACGGTGACACCATGCTTCACCAAATGCTCATAGGCAGTGCGCCCCATCGAGTTCTGCACCACGCCATCGAACTGCCCGTGCAGACACAGCACCGGAATACGCTGCTGACTGGCGGATAACTCCAGTTCTTCGCTGAATGTCGGTGCGTACGTCGACAACGCCAGCACCCCACCCAGCGGTCCCTGCCATTTAAGGAACGCGGTATGCAATACCACCGCGCCGCCTTGCGAAAACCCGGCAAGGAAAATCCGCGAGGCGTCTATTCCGCTGGCGCGCTGGTTTTCGATCAGCTCGATGATGCGCTCTGCCGACGCCTCCAGTTCGTCGCGATCGATCGCCCGGGCCGGGCTCATGGCCTTGATGTCATACCAGCTGGGCATGGCATATCCGCCATTTATCGTCACTGGACGGGTCGGTGCCTGCGGCAGCACAAAGCGCGTGCTCAACAGACTTTCCTGCAACGCCTCGGCTACCGGCAGGAAGTCGTAGCGGTCGGCGCCGAGGCCGTGCAGCCAGATCACGCAGGCGTCTGCGGGCTTAACAGGCTGAAGAATCAAGGGCTCGGTCATGTCTGCTCCAAAAATGTGCGGGCGCTCACAATGAGTGCGTGATTGAAGTGCGCGCCCGGTTGATCCGTTAACAAGATGTCGCAAGGTTACAAGTTTAGCTATTGACGTGTCGCACAATCACTTTCGCAAGCGGTGTGGTACGGCGTTTGCTATGGAGCTTTGCGTACGAAGCATCCGTTGCGCGGCGGTAACACTATCAGTGTCAGTCGCGCGATGGGATAGCAACGAATCCGGTGATGGATGTTCGCCAATGGCCGCTACGGGCTTAGCGAACGTGAAAGGGCTACAGCCCGTTCGGCCGATTGGTGAGAAGTGAGTGATCCATGATGTGGATTTTCTCCTACTAGACTCATAGCGAAGGTCTTACGTCGGTTGACCCCAAAAAAAGCCAACACGGGTCAACAACGCCTCAAAAGGGTGCGACAGGACTCAAGCTCCGACACAACAAGAGCAAAACTGGAGGTTTGAATGAAGATGTTGAAATCCACTCTGGCGGTCGTGACTGCTGCAGCAGTACTCGGCGTCAGCGGGTTCGCTCAGGCGGGTGCAACCCTGGATGCGGTACAGAAAAAAGGTTTCGTGCAGTGTGGCGTGAGCGACGGTCTGCCGGGCTTCTCGGTACCGGATGCGACCGGCAAGATCCTCGGCATCGATGCTGACGTCTGCCGCGCTGTGGCGGCAGCCGTTTTCGGCGACGCCAACAAGGTCAAGTTCAGCCAGTTGAACGCCAAGGAGCGCTTCACCGCGCTGCAATCCGGCGAGATCGACATCCTGTCGCGCAACACCACCATGACCAGTTCCCGTGACGCGGGCATGGGCCTGAAATTCCCGGGCTTCATCACCTACTACGACGGCATCGGCTTCCTGGTGAACAACAAGCTGGGCGTGAAAAGTGCCAAAGAGCTCGACGGCGCGACCATCTGCATCCAGGCCGGTACCACCACCGAACTGAACGTTTCCGACTACTTCCGTGGCAACGGTCTGAAATACACCCCGATCACCTTCGATACCTCCGATGAAAGCGCCAAGTCGCTGGAATCCGGTCGTTGCGACGTGCTGACCTCCGACAAGTCCCAGCTGTTCGCCCAGCGCAGCAAGCTGGCCTCGCCGAAGGACTACGTGGTGTTGCCGGAAACCATTTCCAAAGAACCACTGGGCCCGGTCGTACGTAACGGCGACGACGAGTGGCTGGCCATCGTGCGTTGGGTCGGCTATGCGCTGCTCAATGCCGAAGAAGCCGGCATCACTTCGAAGAACGTCGAAGCTGAAGCCAAGTCCACCAAGAACCCGGACGTGGCCCGTATGCTCGGCGCTGACGGCGAGTACGGCAAAGACCTGAAACTGCCGAAAGACTGGGTTGTGCAGATCGTCAAGCAAGTCGGCAACTACGGCGAAATCTTCGAGAAAAACCTCGGCAAGAGCACTCCGCTGGAAATCGACCGTGGCCTGAACGCCCTGTGGAACAACGGCGGCATTCAGTACGCACCACCAGTGCGCTAATGGTTCTATCGCCCGGCGGGCCAACCGCCGGGTGATGTTCTTGTTCCATTTCTTCCGGGGCACTTCATGCAAAATTCAATCGGCGCACCAAAGCAGAGGCTCAGCCTCAGCGATCCACGAGTGCGTGCGTGGCTATTCCAGATCATCACCGTTGTGGCGGTGGTCTCGCTTGGCTGGTACCTGTTCGACAATACGCAAACCAACCTTCAGCACCGGGGCATCACCTCCGGCTTCAGCTTTCTGGAGCGCAGTGCCGGATTCGGCATCGCTCAAACCCTGATCGACTACACCGAAGCGGACAGTTACGCGCGGGTGTTTGTCATCGGCCTGCTCAACACCCTGTTGGTGACCTTTATCGGCGTGATCCTGGCGACGATTCTCGGTTTCATCGTTGGCGTGGCGCGGCTGTCGCAGAACTGGATCATCGCCAAACTGGCGACGGTGTATGTGGAAGTATTCCGCAACATTCCGCCGCTGCTGCAGATCCTGTTCTGGTACTTCGCGGTGTTCCTGACCATGCCGGGGCCGCGCAACAGCCACAACTTCGGCGACACCTTCTTCGTCAGCAGCCGTGGCCTGAACATGCCGGCCGCACTCGCTGCCGACGGCTTCTGGGCGTTCGTGATCAGCATCGTCCTGGCCATTGTCGGCATCGTGCTGATGTGCCGCTGGGCCAACAAGCGTTTCGAAGAAACCGGCGTACCGTTCCACAAGTTCTGGACCGGCCTGGCAATTGCGCTGGTGATCCCGACCCTGTGCGCGCTGATCTTCGGCGCTCCGCTGCACTGGGAAATGCCCGAGCTCAAGGGCTTCAACTTCGTCGGCGGCTGGGTGTTGATCCCGGAACTGCTGGCATTGACCCTGGCGCTCACCGTGTACACCGCAGCGTTCATCGCCGAGATCGTGCGTTCCGGGATCAAGTCGGTCAGCCACGGCCAGACCGAAGCCGCGCGTTCCCTCGGCCTGCGCAACGGCCCGACCCTGCGCAAGGTGATCATCCCGCAAGCCCTGCGCGTGATCATTCCGCCGCTGACCAGCCAATACCTGAACCTGGCGAAGAACTCTTCGCTGGCCGCCGGTATCGGTTACCCGGAAATGGTTTCGCTGTTCGCCGGCACCGTGCTCAACCAGACCGGGCAGGCCATCGAAGTGATTGCCATCACCATGAGCGTGTACCTGGCGATCAGTATCAGCATTTCCCTGCTGATGAACTGGTACAACAAGCGCATTGCGCTGATCGAGCGGTAAGGAAAAGCGCATGAGTACTCATACTTTCAAACCCGACATGCCTCCACCGAACAGCAGCATCGGCGTGGTGGCGTGGATGCGCGCGAACATGTTCTCCAGCTGGCTCAACACCCTGCTGACGCTGTTTGCGTTCTACCTGATCTACCTGGTCGTGCCACCGATCCTCAGCTGGGCGATCGTCGATGCCAACTGGGTCGGCACCACTCGCGCCGACTGCACCAAGGAAGGCGCCTGCTGGGTGTTCATTCAGCAGCGTTTCGGCCAATTCATGTACGGCTACTACCCGACCGAGCTGCGCTGGCGCGTCGACCTGACCGTGTGGCTGGCGGTCATTGGCGCAGCACCGCTGTTCATCTCGCGCGTGCCGCGTAAAGCGGTGTACGGCCTGAGCTTCCTGGTGCTGTACCCGATCATCGCCTTCATCTTGTTGCACGGCGGTTTCGGTCTGACCACCGTGCCGACCAGCCAGTGGGGTGGCCTGATGCTGACCCTGGTGATCGCCACCGTCGGCATCGCCGGAGCATTGCCGCTGGGCATCGTGCTGGCGCTGGGACGGCGTTCCAATATGCCGGCGATTCGTGTGGTCTGCGTGACTTTCATCGAGTTCTGGCGCGGCGTGCCGTTGATCACGGTGTTGTTCATGTCCTCGGTGATGCTGCCGCTGTTCCTGCCCGAAGGCATGAACTTCGACAAGCTGCTGCGGGCGCTGATCGGCGTGATCCTGTTCCAGTCGGCGTACGTCGCCGAAGTGGTGCGCGGTGGTCTGCAAGCGATTCCCAAAGGGCAGTACGAAGCGGCTGCAGCGATGGGCCTCGGTTACTGGCGTTCGATGGGCCTGGTGATTCTGCCGCAAGCGCTGAAGCTGGTGATCCCGGGCATCGTCAACACGTTCATTGCGCTGTTCAAGGACACCAGCCTGGTGATCATCATCGGCCTCTTTGACCTGCTCAACAGCGTCAAGCAAGCCGCTGCCGACCCGAAATGGCTGGGCATGGCCACCGAAGGCTACGTGTTCGCCGCCCTGGTGTTCTGGATTTTCTGTTTTGGTATGTCGCGCTATTCCATGCATCTGGAACGCAAGCTCGACACTGGCCACAAGCGTTAGGAGTTCTCTGTAAATGAGCGAAGCAATCAAAAAGCCTGTGGGTCCGGAAGGCATCATCCAGATGCAGGGCGTGAACAAGTGGTACGGCCAGTTTCACGTACTCAAGGACATCAACCTCAACGTCAAACAGGGCGAGCGCATCGTCCTGTGCGGCCCGTCGGGTTCCGGTAAATCGACCACGATCCGTTGCCTCAATCGTCTGGAAGAACACCAGCAGGGGCGCATCGTCGTCGATGGCGTGGAACTGACCAATGACCTCAAGCAGATCGAAGCGATCCGTCGCGAAGTCGGCATGGTGTTCCAGCACTTCAACCTGTTCCCGCACCTGACCATCCTGCAGAACTGCACCCTGGCGCCGATGTGGGTGCGCAAAATGCCCAAGCGCAAGGCCGAAGAAATCGCCATGCATTACCTGGAGCGCGTACGCATTCCGGAGCAGGCGCACAAGTACCCGGGGCAACTGTCCGGTGGTCAGCAGCAGCGTGTGGCGATCGCCCGCGCCTTGTGCATGAAGCCGAAAATCATGCTGTTTGACGAGCCGACTTCAGCGCTCGATCCGGAAATGGTGAAAGAGGTTCTCGACACCATGATCGGTCTGGCCGAAGACGGTATGACCATGCTCTGCGTGACCCACGAAATGGGCTTCGCCCGCACCGTGGCCAACCGCGTTATCTTCATGGACAAGGGCGAAATCGTTGAACAGGCCGCGCCGAACGATTTCTTCGACAATCCGCAGAATGATCGGACCAAGTTGTTCTTGAGTCAGATTTTGCATTGATGGTTGATAAGTGAAACCAACCCGGCCATGTGCCGGGTTGTTTTTTCGGGGTCAGGAAACCGAAAGGGATTCATGTTCTTTGTGGACGATGTGCTCGAAACCTCTCAAATCTGCACCTTCGCCGAGAGTCTTTGCATCGGTTAGCAAATATGGGTAACGATCCAATAAACGCATCAGCAGTATGAGTGCCTTGGGCGGCAAGATTTCGCCGCGCTCGTAGCGAGAGAATGCGTTATGCCCACCCCCAGATAGCAGTTGCACCGTCTCTTTTTGCGTCAGATGCAATTTGCGGCGAATCCGCTTCATCTCGTCGCCGATCATTTTCCTGGCAGCGATGACCAACTCATCACCTGCGTTGCAATACCGCTCCGCACTATCGGTCTCGGCGTCCCATTCAATCTCACCGCAGTTCTGGCATTCCCAGCCAGAAAGATTATCGACACGACGCTCCATGCCTTTGACTTTGAGGGTTTCGCCACGCCCCTGAAAATGCCTCATTCCCTCACGTGCACCGCAGCTGACACATTGCTGGGTTTTCATGGGTTGTTCTCATTGAAGGAGATCACCGGTGGGCCGCCGCCGGGGCGGTATGTCACCTTGATGTAAATCTCCTGATCTCGTGAATTGATGTGATACACGTCTTGCCAGATTCGATGATCCTCATAAGTAGTCATCGATTTGTACAACATCCTGGTTTGTAGCTCGAAAACAATCTCCTGCATTTCGCTGACATTGAAGCCGAGCTTCTCAGCTGACCTTACTGAAGTTTTGGTGAAAGCGTTTTGACCCAGTCGCCTCACTTCAGACTTGATCACCGCCAAGTCGTAATGGGGTGTGTTCTTTTCCATAAGAAGCCAAAACCCTGTCCCTGAAATTACCCTTAAAGGGTAATTTTGACCAATCGGAAATGCCGCTTCATGTGTCTCCGATTGACCCTAGGTGGTTGCCGTCCTACATGGGTCTGACTAACATGTCGGAAAATTCATCCTATGATTGGATGAAAAGGTGAGGTTCATGTCCGACATTTCCCCTTTGATCAAGCGATCCCTGGTCGATCAGGCTTTGGATCAACTGCGTCAGCGCATCAACAGCGGTGCGTGGCAGGTCGGCGAGCGTCTGCCGACCGAGCCTGAGCTGTGCGCCGAGCTGGGCATCAGCCGCAACACGGTGCGTGAGGCGATGCGTGTTCTGGCGTTCTCGGGATTGATCGAAATTCGCCAGGGCGACGGCAGTTATCTTCGTGCGCTGGTCGACCCGCTCGACACACTTAAAGCGCTATCGCGTTGTTCGCTGGAGCAGGCCCGGGAGACCCGGCACATCCTTGAAGTCGAGGCCATCGGCCTGGCGGCGTTGCGTCGTACCGATGAGGATCTGGCGGCGCTGCGTGAAGCGCTCGGCACCAGCGGCAGCCATTACCACGGCGATCTCGACACCTATATCGCCTGCGATCTGGTGTTCCATCGCCGACTGGTCGACGCCGCGCACAACCCGACCCTCAGCGAGTTGTATCGCTACTTTTCCAGCATCGTCGGCGCGCAATTGCGCCAGACCCTGAATATCTCCCCGCGCCGTCAGGAAGTGTTCGATCTGCACATCGACTTGCTCGATGCGGTCGAGCAACGCGACCCGGAACGGGCCAAAGCCTTGTCGAGGCAGTTGATCAATGAACCTTGAAACCGAGAAGACCATGTCCCGCAGTGAGTTATCCACAGCATCGAAACGCACCCCCGAACTTGAAGAGCTGCTGATCGATGCCGAGGCCGACGACGAGCAGGTGCAGCAAAGCCATCCGTTGGTAAAACGTCCGTGGCTGTTGCTGCTCGGGCTGATTCTAGTGGCGCTGAACCTGCGCCCGGCGTTGTCGAGCATGGCGCCATTGCTCAGCGAGGTCTCCAGAAGCCTCGGGCTGTCTGCGGCGCAGGCGGGATTGCTGACCACGTTGCCGGTGCTGTGCTTGGGCTTGTTCGCACCGCTGGCGCCGATCCTTGCGCGGCGGTTTGGTGCTGAGCGCGTGGTGTTGGGGATTCTGCTGACACTGGCCGGCGGCATCATCCTGCGCAGCAATTTCGGCGAGATCGGGCTGTTCGCCGGCAGCGTGCTTGGCGGCGCCAGCATCGGCATCGTCGGCGTGCTGCTGCCAGGCATCGTCAAGCGCGACTTCGCCAAACACGCCGGGACCATGACCGGCGTCTACACCATGGCGCTGTGCCTGGGCGCGGCGATGGCGGCGGGTTCGACCGTGCCGCTGAGTGAGCACTTCGGCAACAGCTGGGCGATGGGCCTGGGGTTCTGGGTGATTCCGGCATTGGTGGCGGCGGTTTTCTGGCTGCCACAAGTCGGCTCCAAACATGGCGCACACAACGTCGCCTATCGCGTGCGCGGGTTGCTGCGTGATCCGCTGGCCTGGCAGGTGACCTTGTACATGGGCCTGCAATCGTCGCTGGCCTACATCGTGTTTGGCTGGTTGCCGTCGATCCTCATCGGGCGCGGGCTGACACCGACTCAGGCCGGATTGGTGCTGTCCGGTTCGGTGATCATTCAACTGGTCAGTTCGCTGGCCGCGCCGTGGCTGGCGACCCGTGGCAAGGATCAGCGTCTGGCGATCGTCGTGGTCATGGCGCTGACCCTGGCCGGCCTGTTCGGCTGCCTCTACGCACCTATCGAAGGTCTGTGGGGCTGGGCGATTCTGCTCGGGCTGGGGCAGGGCGGTACGTTCAGTCTGGCCCTGACCCTGATCGTGCTGCGCTCGCGCGATTCCCATGTCGCGGCGAACCTGTCGAGCATGTCCCAGGGTTTTGGCTACACCCTGGCGTCCATGGGGCCGTTTGCCGTGGGCGTGGTGCATGACTGGACCGGCGGCTGGAATGCGCTGGGCTGGATTTTCGGCATTATCGGCGCTGGTGCGATCCTGGCCGGGCTGGGTGCTGGGCGGGCGTTGTATGTGCAGGTGCAAAGCGAAAAGATCTGAATGCACTGGGTGCAAATGTGGGAGCGAGCCTGCTCCCGAAAGCGGTGTTTCAGTCAACATGGATGTTGAATGTTGAATTGCCTTCGCGAGCAGGCTCGCTCCCACAAGGGTTTTGCGTATTGCCGATAGTGTTTCTGCGCGCGGCAGATTATGGTGCTGGCAATCTGTACCTATTTTTTGGAGACTGCCTTGAGCGAAGCCCACAGCGCCCTGATCACCCGCTTCTACCAAGCCTTTCAGCGCCTTGACGCAGAAGCCATGGCCGCCTGCTACACCGATGACGTGGTCTTCAGTGATCCGGCCTTTGGTGAACTGCGCGGGCGCGATGCCGGCGACATGTGGCGCATGCTGACTACCCGCGCCAAGGATTTCTCCCTGACCTTCGACAACGTACGCGCCGACGAACGCAGCGGCGGAGCACACTGGGTCGCGACCTACCTGTTCAGCCAGACCGGCAACATCGTCATCAACGATATCCAGGCGCGATTCGTGTTCCGTGACGGCAAGATCTGCGAGCATCACGACCACTTCGATCTGTGGCGCTGGTCGCGCCAGGCGTTGGGTTTCAAAGGCCTGCTGCTGGGCTGGACGCCGCTCGTGCGCAACGCCGTCCGCGCCCAGGCGCGCAAGGGACTGAAGGCATTTCAGGCTGGGCGCTGATAAGATCGCCGCCTGTTTTCCTACACGTTCAGATCCCGAAGTGACCAGTCTTAGCGAACAATCCGTCGATGCTGCCGAACCAGTGACTAAATCCTGGTTCGTCTACCTCGTGCGTGCCGCCAATGGCTCGTTGTACTGCGGAATCAGCGACGACCCGGTGCGGCGTTTTGCCAAGCACCAGAGCGGCAAGGGCGCGCGGTTCTTTCTCTCCAGCCCGGCGATGGCGCTGGTCTACACCGAACTGTGCCGCGACAAAAGCGATGCTCTGCGCCAGGAACGGCTGATCAAGAAGCTGCGCAAAAGCGCCAAGGAATGCCTCGTCGCGTCTTATCAATCTGACTGATTGGTTTCCATCAGGCAGATCTGTAGGCCTGTCAGGTAATGCACGCTAAGCTGCGGATTCACTTTTCCAGCGGCGGAGCCGAGCATGCCCGAGTTGATTCTGCACCATTACCCGACCTCTCCATTCGCCGAGAAGGCCCGCCTGCTGCTGGGTTTCAAAGGCCTGTCCTGGCGTTCGGTGCATATTTCCCCGGTGATGCCAAAGCCGGATCTGACGGCATTGACCGGTGGCTACCGCAAGACTCCGGTGTTGCAGATCGGTGCTGACATCTATTGCGACACCGCACTGATCGCTCGACGCCTGGAACAGGAAAAAGCCCTGCCGGCGTTCTTCCCCGAGGGCCAGGAAATGACCAGCGCCAGTTTTGCGGCGTGGGCCGATTCGGTGGTGTTCCAGCACGCCGTGAGCCTGGTGTTCCAGCCGGAATCGGTGGCGGTGCGTTTCGGCAAATTGCCTCCGGAAGCGATCAAGGCATTCCTCGCCGACCGCGCCGGCTTGTTCAGCGGCGGCAGTGCCACGCGTTTGTCCGCCGAGCAGGCCAAACATCAGTGGCCGACGATCATGGCGCGTCTGGAGCAGCAGTTGCAGCGCGAGCAGGGCGACTTCCTCTTCGGCGAGCCATCGATTGCCGACTTCGCCCTGGCGCATCCGCTGTGGTTCCTCAAGGCGACGCACGTCACGGCGCCGCTGGTGGATGAATATCCGGCGGTGGCGGCGTGGCTGGGTCGAGTGTTGGGGTTCGGCCATGGCGCAGCGAGCGAGATGTCTTCCGCCGAGGCACTGGAGGTCGCGCGTAACGCGACGCCAGCGGCATTGCCGGATGAGCGGTTCGTTGATCCGAACGGCTTCAAGGCGGGCCAGCAAGTGGCAATTGCCGCTATCGATTACGGCGTTGATCCGGTGGTGGGCGAGCTGCTGTTTGCTGGCCGTGAAGAGCTGATCATTCGGCGTGAAGACGAACGTGGCGGCGTGGTGCATGTGCACTTTCCGCGCTTTGGGTTCCGTATCGAGGCGCGCTGATTTATCAAGTCAGCGGCAAAACCTGTGGGAGCGAGCCTGCTCGCGAAGACGATGGATCATTCAACATGTCGTTGGCTGATGCAGCGCTTTCGCGAGCAGGCTCGCTCCCACAATGGATTATTTGAGGGCAGCGAGGATTTCTTCCGGATCAAACCCGCGAATCAACGTACCGTTCACATCAATCAGCGGAATCCCGCGTCCACCCAATGCCTCATACGCCTTGCGCGCATCGGCATCCTTCTCGATGTCGAACTCCTTGAACGGTATGCCCTTGCTGTCGAGAAAGCGTTTGGTCTGTTTGCAGTAGCCGCACCAGTCGGTGGCATAGAGCACGACATTGGCTTGCGCCCGCGTCTGCTCAGAAACCATTTGCGCGGGGTTGAACACCCGCTCGATCTTGCCCCAGTTCTGATAGACCACGACCACCAGCAGTACCAGGGCGACTTTTTTCAGCACGTTGCCGAGCATCAGTTACGCCGCTTCAGCTGGTCGGTCAGCGAAGTCGGCAGGCCTTTGATGATCAAAGTGCCGTTCTCTTCGTCGTACTCGATCTTCGACCCCAGCAGATGCGCTTCGAAGCTGATCGACAGGCCTTCGGCGCGGCCGGTGAAGCGGCGGAATTGATTGAGGGTGCGCTTGTCTGCCGGAATCTCTGGCGAGAGGCCGTAGTCCTTGTTGCGAATGTGATCGTAGAAGGCCTTCGGGCGTTCTTCGTCGATCAGCTCCGACAGCTCCTCAAGGCCCATCGGTTCGCCGAGCTTGGCCTGGCTGCTGGCGTAGTCGACCAGAGTCTTGGTTTTCTCGCGGGCCGAGTCTTCCGGCAGGTCTTCGCTCTCGACAAAGTCGCTGAAGGCTTTGAGCAGGGTGCGGGTCTCGCCGGGGCCGTCGACGCCTTCCTGGCAGCCGATGAAGTCGCGGAAATATTCCGAGACCTTCTTGCCATTCTTGCCCTTGATGAACGAAATGTACTGTTTGGACTGCTTGTTGTTCTGCCACTCGGAAACGTTGATCCGCGCTGCCAGATGCAACTGGCCAAGGTCGAGATGGCGCGAAGGCGTCACGTCGAGCTCATCGGTCACCGCCACACCTTCGCTGTGGTGCAGCAGGGCGATCGCCAGATAGTCAGTCATACCTTGCTGATAGTGGGCGAACAGCACGTGGCCGCCCACCGACAGGTTGGATTCTTCCATCAGCTTCTGCAGATGCTCGACCGCCACTTTACTGAACGCGGTGAAGTCACGGCCGCCGTCCATGTACTCCTTCAGCCAGCCGCTGAACGGGAACGCGCCGGATTCCGGATGGAACAGGCCCCAGGCTTTGCCCTGTTTGGCGTTGTAGCTTTCGTTGAGGTCGGCGAGCATGTTTTCGATGGCGGCGGACTCGGCCAGTTCAGAGTCACGGGCGTGCAGAACTGCGGGCGTGCCGTCGGGTTTTTTGTCGATCAGGTGGACGATGCAATGACGGATCGGCATGGGCTTCTCGGCTGTTGGAAGGGAGGAGGGCAGGCTCCCCCGAAAAAGCGCTCAGTGTACCGCAACCACTGGTTTTGGCGCGGGTTGCAGGGCAAAACCGGGGCGCGCGCCCAGCCTTAAGCGGTTTTTTACCGATTTAGCGCAATAAAGCTGACCAAATGGGTAGCTAGAGGCGGATATTTCCTTGTCGCTGTGCTAGTTTTGCCCGGTCTTACGCGAAGTCACTGCGTTAAGCGTGCATTCAGCATTTGTCAGGTCGAACCAAACCCTGATTTCGGCATCTATAACCCGACTCGTCGTGGTTATCGCCGAGGGTGCCAGATCCAGAAGATCGGGCTCGATGGCTGACACTGCACTCTGCAATCCATATGAATTTGATAGGGAAGGAACACTACATGGCTCTTACTAAAGACCAACTGATCGCCGACATCGCTGAAGCTATCGACGCGCCGAAAACCACCGCGCGTAACGCTCTGGACCAACTGGGCCAAATCGTTGCCGATCAGCTGGAAAACGGCGGCGAAATCACCTTGCCAGGTATCGGCAAGCTGAAAGTGACCGAGCGTCCTGCCCGCACCGGCCGTAACCCTTCGACTGGCGCTGCCATCGAAATCCCTGCAAAGAAAGTGATCAAGCTGGTTGTGGCCAAAGGCCTGACCGACGCTGTGAACAAGTAAGACGCAGCGATAAAAAAAACCGTGCTTCGGAGTGATCCGGGGCACGGTTTTTTTGTGTCTGTGATTTGGCGACTGAATCGCAGGGCCAATGTGGGAGCGAGCAGGCTCGCTCCCACAGGTCGATCTACAGCGCCTTAGCGCACCCAGCGCTCACGCCGCCAGATCTGCTGCTCGGACTTGGTCTGGAAGGTCCAGGCGACAAAGCGGCTCTGCTTCTGCCCCTGCGACATCTCCACGACCTGGCTTTCCAGCACGCCGGCCTTCTTCAGTGCCGTCTCGATGGCCGGCAGGTTCGAGGCCTTCGACACCAGGGTGCTGAACCACAACACCTTGTGCTGGAAGTTCGCGCTCTCGGCAATCAACTGCGTCACGAAGCGCGCTTCACCGCCTTCACACCACAGCTCCGCCGATTGCCCGCCGAAGTTCAGCACCGGCAGCTTGCGTTTCGGGTCGGCCTTGCCCAAGGCGCGCCACTTGCGCTCGCTGCCCTTGGTCGCTTCTTCCATCGAGGCGTGGAACGGCGGGTTGCACATGGTCAGGTCAAAACGCTCGCCCGGCTCCAGCAAGCCGATAAGGATGTGCTTGCGGTTTTCCTGCTGGCGCAGCTGGATCACTTTGCTCAGATCATTGGACTGCACGATGGCTCGCGCCGCCGCCACGGCTGTCGGATCGATCTCCGAGCCGAGGAAGTGCCAGCGATATTCGCTGTTGCCGATCAGCGGATAAACGCAGTTGGCGCCCATGCCGATATCCAGCACATTGACGATCGCGCCGCGCGGGACCTTGCCGTCGTTCATGCTCGCCAGCAGGTCGGCGAGAAAGTGCACATAGTCGGCACGCCCCGGAACCGGAGGGCAGAGGTAGTCCGCCGGGATGTCCCAATGCTGAATGCCATAGAACGCCTTGAGCAGCGCCCGATTGAACACCCGCACCGCGTCGGGGCTGGCGAAGTCGATGCTTTCCTTGCCGTACGGGTTGGTGATCACGTACTTGGCCAGTTCCGGCGTGGTCTTGATCAGTGCCGGAAAGTCGTAACGACCCTGATGGCGATTGCGCGGATGCAGGCTGGCCTTCTCGCGCGGCTCGACGGCTTTGCTCGGGGACGCGGCGTCAGGCTTCTTGCGCGCAGGTTTGGGTGTGCGGGGGGCGGTCATGGGCGTGGTCAATTCGGGTATGGCTGAAAGTGGCGGGCATTGTCCCACATCTGAAGGCAACACCGTTCAAACTGTGGGAGCGAGCCTGCTCGCGAACGCGGTTTTACATCTGACAGATTTGTCGGCTGACACGCCGCTTTCGCGAGCAGGCTCGCTCCCACAGGGGATTCGAGATTTTGCAGGAATAAAAAAGGGAGGCCACCTGGGCCTCCCTTCTTCAGTGCGATTTGCCGTTACAGACTGGCAATCCGCGCGTGCTGCTCGGCCAGTTTGCCCAGGGCCTGCTCGGCCTCGGCCAGTTTGGCGCGTTCCTTCTCGATGACTTCGGCCGGGGCCTTGTCGACGAATCCTGCGTTGGAGAGCTTGCCGCCAACCCGCTGGACTTCGCCCTGCAGACGCAGGATTTCCTTGTCCAGACGCGCCAGTTCCGCGCCCTTGTCGATCAGACCGGCCATTGGTACCAGCACTTCCATCTCGCCCACCAGTGCGGTAGCGGACAGCGGTGCTTCTTCGCCAGCGGCGAGCACGGTGATCGATTCCAGACGCGCCAGCTTCTTCAGCAGCGCTTCGTTCTCGCTCAGGCGGCGCTGGTCTTCAGCGCTGACGTTCTTCAGGAAGATCGGCAGTGGCTTGCCCGGGCCGATGTTCATCTCGCCACGAATGTTGCGCGTGCCGAGCATCAGTTCCTTGAGCCATTCGATGTCGTTTTCCGCCGCCGGATCGATGCGTTCTTCGTTGGCCACCGGCCAAGGCTGCAGCATGATCGTTTTGCCCTGAATACCGGCCAGCGGCGCGATACGCTGCCAGATTTCTTCAGTGATGAACGGCATGAACGGATGCGCAAGACGCAGCGCCACTTCCAGCACGCGCACCAGCGTCCGGCGAGTACCGCGCTGACGTTCGACCGGCGCGTTCTCGTCCCACAGCACAGGCTTGGACAGTTCCAGATACCAGTCGCAGTACTGGTTCCAGATGAACTCGTACAACGCTTGCGCGGCGAGGTCGAAACGGAACTGATCCAGTTGGCGGGTCACTTCGGCTTCGGTGCGTTGCAGCTGCGAGATGATCCAGCGATCTGCCAGCGACAGCTCGTAGGCTTCGCCGTTCTGGCCGCAATCTTCGCCCTTGTCCAGAACGTAACGCGCGGCGTTCCAGATCTTGTTGCAGAAGTTGCGATAGCCTTCGACGCGACCCATGTCGAACTTGATGTCGCGACCGGTCGAGGCCAGCGAGCAGAAGGTGAAGCGCAGGGCGTCGGTGCCGTAGCTTTCGATGCCGTTGGCGAATTCTTCGCGGGTGGCTTTCTCGATCTTCTTCGCCAGTTTCGGTTGCATCAGGCCCGAGGTGCGCTTCTGCACCAGGGTTTCCAGGTCGATGCCGTCGATGATGTCCAGCGGGTCAAGGACGTTGCCCTTGGACTTGGACATCTTCTGGCCCTGGCCGTCGCGTACCAGACCGTGTACGTACACGGTCTTGAACGGAACCTGCGGCGTGCCGTCTTCGTTCTTCATCAGGTGCATGGTCATCATGATCATCCGGGCAACCCAGAAGAAAATGATGTCGAAACCGGTGACCAGCACGTCGGTGGAGTGGAATTTCTTCAGAAACTCGGTCTGCTCAGGCCAGCCCAGGGTCGAGAAGGTCCACAGGCCGGAACTGAACCAGGTGTCGAGTACGTCGTTGTCCTGTTGCAGCGCAACGTCCGGGCCGAGGTTGTGCTTGGCACGCACTTCGGCTTCGTCGCGACCGACGTAGACCTTGCCCGACTCGTCGTACCAGGCCGGAATCCGGTGGCCCCACCACAGCTGACGGCTGATGCACCAGTCCTGGATGTCGCGCATCCACGAGAAGTACATGTTTTCGTACTGCTTGGGCACGAACTGGATGCGACCGTCTTCAACGGCAGCAATCGCCGGCTCGGCCAGAGGCTTGGTCGATACGTACCACTGGTCGGTCAGCCACGGCTCGATGACCGTGCCGGAGCGATCGCCTTTCGGCGTTTTCAGGTTGTGATCGTTGACGCTCACCAGCAGACCGGCAGCGTCGAACGCGGCGACGATCTGCTTGCGCGCCTCGAAACGCTCCAGCCCGGCGAACTCCGCCGGAATCTTGCCGTCGATGCTCTCGTTCAGCGTGCCGTCAAGGTTGAACACCTGCGCGGCAGGCAGCACGTTGGCGTTCTTGTCGAAGATGTTCAGCAGCGGCAGGTTGTGGCGCTTGCCGACTTCGTAGTCGTTGAAATCGTGGGCCGGGGTGATTTTCACGCAGCCGGTGCCGAATTCAGGGTCGCAATAATCGTCGGCGATGATCGGGATGCGCCGGCCAACCAGTGGCAGCTCGACGAATTTGCCGATCAGGGCTTTGTAGCGCTCGTCGTTCGGATTAACCGCGACGGCGGAGTCGCCGAGCATGGTTTCCGGACGGGTGGTGGCGACGATCAGGAAGTCATTGCCCTCGGCGGTTTTCACACCATCGGCCAATGGGTATTTCAGGTTCCACAGGAAGCCTTTCTCTTCGTGGTTTTCCACTTCGAGGTCGGAAATCGCCGTGTGCAGTTTGGTGTCCCAGTTGACCAGACGCTTGCCGCGGTAGATCAGGCCGTCCTCATGCAGACGCACGAAGGCTTCCTTGACCGCTTCCGAGAGGCCGTCGTCCATGGTGAAGCGCTCGCGGCTCCAGTCGACGGACGAGCCGAGACGACGGATCTGCCGGCTGATGTTGCCACCGGACTGATCTTTCCACTCCCAGACTTTCTCGAGAAATTTTTCCCGGCCCAGATCGTGACGATTCTGGCCCTGGGCTTCGAGTTGGCGCTCAACCAGCATCTGCGTGGCGATACCGGCGTGGTCGGTGCCCGGCTGCCACAGGGTATCGCGACCCTGCATGCGGCGGAAACGGATCAACGCGTCCATGATCGCGTTGTTGAAACCGTGACCCATGTGCAGGCTGCCGGTGACGTTCGGCGGCGGGATCATGATGGTGTAGGACTCGCCCGCGCCTTGCGGGGCGAAGTAGTTCTCGGACTCCCAGGTCTTGTACCAGGAAGTTTCAATGGCGTGCGGCTGGTAGGTCTTATCCATGCGCGGCGGGACCCTATTGGCATTTATTCAGGAAAAGCCGGGAAGTATAGCCGTGGGGACAGCCACAAGCCACAAGCTGCAAGCTTCAAGAGGAGCACGGCGGATTTGCTTTGGCTTTGGCTTGCAGCTTAAAGCTTGCCGCTTGCAGCTGCGGCGAGCAGCCGCTCCATCCGCGCATCGAGGCGGCGTTTGATTTCGGTCTCGATGTGCGGGGCGAAGTCGTCGATCACGTCTTGCATGATCAATTGCGCGGCGGCGCGCAGTTCGCTGTCCAGGTGCAGCAAGGCGTCCGGGCCTTTATCGACCGGTGCGGCAGCCGGGGCAGCCGGCGGCGCTGGTGGCGGCTCGACGGCCGCCGGCTGGTTGCCGACGGAGTCGAACAGCATTGGAATCTGTTCCTGTTCGCTGTCATCGACCGTATCGGTCAACAGCGGCGGTTGCAGGTTGTCATCGCCGAGCAACTGGCGGATCGATTCGAGATCGTCCAGCAGGTGTGCGGACTTCTGTTGCGGTTTCGGAGTGTCCATTGGAGTGCTCAGAGTCGCTGTAAACGGTGGTCTTGCAGAGAATAGCCCTGTTCGCGGTAGAAACGGAAACTCTCCCGCGCCGCCGCTCGGATGGTCGGATCTTCCACCACCACTTCCGCCACGCGGGCGAATTTGCTGGCGAAGGCCGGGACTTTCAGGTCGAGATTGACCAGCAGATCCTGATGCTCACCGCAGTCTTGCCCGAGTCCCAGCACGATCAAACCGTCCGGTTCGCTGTCGGCCGGGCCGTGGGGCACGAAGCTTTCACCCTTGAATGCCCACAGACGCGCATCGAGATCGTCGCGCTGGGCCGCATCGCTGCAATGCAGGTAGATGCGGTGGCCCATGCGCCAGGCTTTCTCGGTGAGCTTGCAGGCGAAATCCAGGCGCGCTGAAGGATCGGCGCTGGGCAGGATATAGAAGTCGACTTTGGTCATTGCGGTTCCAGAGCGGCAAGTGGCGTCACCCGAGAGTGACGCCACCTTTCAGCGGTTTCAGGCCTTGGCGCGATCGAGCAGGTACTGGGTCAGCAGTGGAACCGGACGGCCGGTGGCGCCTTTGTCCTTGCCGCCGCTGGTCCATGCCGTGCCGGCGATGTCCAGGTGCGCCCAGTTGAGGTTCTTGGTGAAGCGCGACAGGAAGCAGGCGGCAGTGATGGTGCCTGCCTTCGGCCCGCCAATGTTGGCGATGTCGGCGAACGGGCTGTCCAGTTGCTCTTGATACTCATCGAACAGCGGCAGTTGCCAGGCGCGGTCGTCGGCAGCCTTGCCGGCGCTGAGCAGTTGGTCGATCAGCTCGTCGTTGTTGCCCAGCAGGCCGGACGTGTGCGCGCCCAAGGCAACTACGCAAGCACCGGTCAGGGTGGCGATGTCGATCACCGCTTGTGGCTTGAAGCGCTCGGCGTAGGTCAGTGCATCGCACAGCACCAGACGGCCTTCGGCGTCGGTGTTGAGGATTTCCACGGTCTGGCCGCTCATGGTGGTGACGATATCGCCCGGCCGCGAAGCATTGCCGCTCGGCATGTTTTCGGCGCAGGCGAGGATGCACACCAGATTGATCGGCAGTTTCAGCTCAAGCACTGCGCGCAAGGTCCCGAACACGGAGGCAGCGCCGCCCATGTCGTATTTCATCTCGTCCATGCCGGCGCCCGGCTTCAGGCTGATGCCGCCGGTGTCGAAGGTGATGCCTTTGCCGACCAGCGCGTATGGCTTCTCGGATTTCTTGCCGCCGTTGTATTGCATGACGATCAGGCGCGGCGGCTGGGCGCTGCCCTGGCCCACGGCGTAGAACGAGCCCATGCCGAGGGATTTGATCTTCTTCTCGTCGAGTACTTCGACTTTCAGATCCTTGAACTCTTTGCCCAGGTTCTTCGCCTGTTCGCCCATGAAGGTCGGGTGGCAGATGTTCGGTGGCAGGTTGCCCAGATCGCGGGTGAGGGCCATGCCGTTGGCGATGGCGGTGGCGTGGTTCACGGCACGCTGCACTTCGGCTTGCGCAGCCTTGATGGTCAGCAGGGTGATTTTCTTCAGGGCGCGCGGTTCGGCTTTCTGGCTCTTGAACTGGTCGAAGGTGTAGCCGCCGTCGACCAGGGTTTCTGCCAGCAGGCGAGTCTTGCCGTAGCTGTCGCGACCTTTGACGATGACTTCATCCAGCGCCAGCACGGCGTCACCGCCGCCCAAGCCTTTGAGGGTGTTGAGGATGCCGGCAACGATTTTGCGGAACGGACGGTCGCCCAGTTCTTCGTCCTTGCCCACACCGACCAGCAACACGCGCTCGGCTTTCAGGTTCGGCAGGCTGTGCAGCAGCAGGCTCTGACCGACCTTGCCGGCCAGGTCGCCACGCTTGAGCACGGCGCTGATCGCGCCACCGCTCGACTCGTCGACCAGTCTGGCGGCGACACCGAGTTTGCGGCCTTCGCCGACGGCAACCACCAGGGTGGCGGTTTTCAACGTTTCTGGGCTAACGCTTTTTACAACCAGTTCCATGTCCGGATCCCTGAATGAATGGTCAACACGCAGGCGTTCGACGTTGTCCGCAGTCGCCTGCTTATAGATAGAAGAGGCGCAGGCCAAAGCCTGCGACAAGGGCCGCAGTTTGAACCTCGCTCCCTGCGCCTGACAACCCTCAGCAAAGGATTACAGAGATGGATGAGTGTGCGCAGTGACAGGCGCACCCAATCACAGGATAATGCCGCATCTTTTTTCGACCGCTCTGCATGGCGGGCCGGTCGATGTGTTTGCTTGTTTGGCCGCCTTAGCCTGACAACCCTGGAGTGTCTGGTTTGATCGTCTTCCGTTATCTGTCCCGCGAAGTCCTGTTGACCCTCAGCGCCGTAAGTGCCGTGCTGCTGGTCATCATCATGAGCGGTCGCTTCATCAAATACCTGGCGCAGGCTGCGGCCGGTCAGCTCGATCCGGGCTCGCTGTTCCTGATCATGGGCTTTCGTCTGCCGGGTTTCCTGCAACTGATTCTGCCGCTGGGCCTGTTCCTCGGGATCCTGCTGGCCTACGGTCGCCTGTACCTCGAAAGCGAAATGACCGTGCTCTCGGCCACCGGCATGAGCCAGCAGAAGCTGTTTCGCATGACCCTTTTTCCGGCAACGCTGGTGGCACTGGTGGTGGCGTGGCTGAGCCTCGGCCTGGCTCCGCAGGGAGCCAACCAGTTTCAGTTGCTGCTGAACAAGCAGGACGCGCTGACCGAGTTCGATACCCTCGAACCGGGCCGCTTCCAGGCCTTGCGTGACGGTACTCGAGTGACTTACACCGAAACCCTGAGCGACGACCGCGTCAATCTCGGTAGCGTGTTCATTTCGCAGAAGAACCTCGGCGCCGATAAGAAGGATCGCGGGATTTCCGTGCTGGTGGCCGAGTCTGGCCGTCAGGAAATCCGCCCCGATGGCAATCGCTACCTGATCCTCGATAACGGTTACCGCTATGACGGCAGCCCCGGGCAGGCCGATTACCGCGCCATTCATTACGAAACCTACGGCGTGCTGCTGCCCAAGCCGGACGTCAGCGAAGAAGTCACCGATCGCGATGCAATGCCGACCTCGTCCCTGTGGGGCAGTGATGACATCCGTTCAAAAACCGAGCTGCAATGGCGCATGTCCCTGCCTCTGCTGGTATTCATCGTGACCCTGATGGCGGTGCCGCTGTCGCGGGTGAATCCGCGTCAGGGGCGTTTCCTCAAGCTGCTGCCGGCGATTCTTCTTTATATGGCTTACCTGACCATCCTGATTGCCGCTCGCGGCGCCCTTGAAAAAGGCAAGATTCCGCCAGCCCTCGGCCTGTGGTGGGTACACGCGATCTTCCTGGTGATCGGCCTCGGCCTGCTTTATTGGGAGCCGCTGCGCCTGAAGCTGGCCAGCCGTCGCAGTGCTGCGCTGGAGGTGGCCCGTGGTTAAACTCGACCGCTATATCGGCAGCAGCGTGTTCATGGCGATCATCGCCGTGCTGGCGATCATCCTCGGCCTGGCGACGCTGTTTGCCTTCATCGATGAAATGGGCGACGTCAGCGACACATACACCTTGGTCGACGTGCTCGGTTTTGTATTGCTCACCGCACCGCGCCGGCTCTATGAAATGCTGCCGATGGCCGCATTGATCGGGTGCCTGATCGGCCTCGGCAGTCTGGCCAGCAGCAGTGAGCTGACGGTCATGCGCGCTGCTGGCGTGTCGATCGGCCGTATCGTCTGGGCTGTCATGAAACCGATGCTGGTGCTGATGCTCGCCGGCGTGCTGATTGGCGAATACGTCGCCCCGGCCACCGAAAGCATGGCCCAGGCCAATCGCTCGCTGGCCCAGGGCAGCGGCGATGCGCAAAGCGCCAAACACGGTATGTGGCACCGTCAGGGTGAGGAATTCATCCACATCAACGCCGTTCAACCGAACGGTCTGTTGTACGGCGTGACGCGCTATCACTTCGACAAGGAACGCCATCTGCTCAGCTCCAGCTTCGCCAAAAAGGCTGAGTTTGACGGCAGCAAGTGGCAACTCACCGACGTTGCCACCACGCTGTTCCACGAGCGCAGCACCGAGGTCGTCAACGCCCCGAGCGAGGAGTGGGACGTGGCGTTGAGCCCGCAACTGCTCAGCACCGTAGTCATGGCGCCGGAATCGCTGTCGATCAGCGGTCTGTGGGGCTACATCCACTATTTGGCCGAGCAAGGCCTGAGCAACGGCCGTTACTGGCTGGCATTTTGGGTCAAGGTGTTGCAGCCGCTGGTGACCGCCGCGCTGGTGCTGATGGCGATCTCGTTCATCTTTGGCCCGCTGCGTTCGGTGACCCTTGGTCAGCGGGTCTTCACCGGTGTGCTGGTGGGCTTCACCTTCCGCATCGTCCAGGATCTGCTGGGGCCATCGAGTCTGGTGTTCGGTTTCTCGCCGCTGTTTGCGGTGCTGGTGCCGGCCGGCGTGTGTGCGCTGGCGGGCGTCTGGCTGCTCAGACGCGCGGGCTGATGAACAAGCTTTCATTCAGCGCTTGAACCCTGAAAACGCCTCGGTCGCCAGACCGGGGCGTTTTTGCATGCGATCCGGGTGACAGGCGAACGTGACGCTTGCGCCGTGTATCAGGTACAATTCCCGGCTATTTTTCGGCGGGCCAAGCCTGCAGCCTTTTTGAGTGTTGATCCGTGAGTGATTTGAGTCATATCCGCAATTTCTCCATCATCGCCCACATTGACCATGGCAAGTCGACGCTGGCTGACCGTTTCATCCAGATGTGCGGCGGCCTGGCCGAGCGTGAAATGGAAGCCCAGGTACTGGATTCCATGGATCTTGAGCGTGAACGCGGGATCACCATCAAGGCCCACAGCGTTACCCTCTATTACAAAGCCAAAGACGGCATCACCTACCAGCTGAACTTCATTGACACCCCGGGCCACGTCGACTTCACCTATGAAGTCAGCCGTTCCCTGGCCGCGTGCGAAGGTGCCTTGCTGGTGGTCGATGCGGGGCAGGGCGTCGAAGCCCAGTCCGTGGCCAACTGCTACACCGCCATCGAGCAGGGCCTGGAGGTCATGCCGGTCCTGAACAAGATCGACCTGCCACAGGCCGAGCCGGATCGCGTCAAGGACGAGATCGAGAAGATCATCGGCATCGACGCTACCGACGCCGTCACCTGCAGCGCCAAGACCGGCCTGGGTGTCGACGAAGTGCTCGAGCGTCTGGTGCACACCATCCCTGCGCCGACCGGCAATATCGAAGATCCGCTGCAAGCGTTGATCATCGACTCCTGGTTCGACAACTACCTGGGCGTTGTTTCCCTGGTACGCGTGCGCCACGGCCGTGTGAAGAAGGGCGACAAGATTCTGGTCAAGTCCACCGGCAAGGTGCACCTGGTCGACAGCGTCGGCGTGTTCAACCCTAAACACACCGCCACCGTTGATCTGAAGGCCGGCGAAGTGGGCTTCATCATCGCCAGCATCAAGGACATTCACGGTGCGCCGGTCGGTGACACCCTGACCCTGAGCTCCACGCCGGACGTTCCGGTGCTGCCGGGCTTCAAACGCATTCAGCCACAGGTTTACGCCGGTCTGTTCCCGGTCAGTTCCGACGACTTCGAGGATTTCCGCGAAGCGCTGCAGAAGCTGACCCTGAACGACTCGTCGCTGCAGTACACCCCGGAAAGCTCCGACGCCCTGGGCTTCGGCTTCCGTTGCGGCTTCCTCGGCATGCTGCACATGGAGATCATCCAGGAGCGCCTCGAGCGCGAGTACGACCTGGACCTGATCACCACCGCGCCGACGGTAATTTTCGAGCTGGTGCTGAAAACCGGTGAAACGATTTACGTCGACAACCCGTCGAAGCTTCCGGACGTGTCGGCGATCGAGGACATGCGCGAGCCAATCGTGCGCGCCAATATCCTCGTACCGCAGGAACACTTGGGTAACGTGATCACCCTGTGCATCGAGAAACGCGGTGTTCAGGTCGACATGCTGTTCCTCGGCAATCAGGTGCAAGTGACCTACGACCTGCCGATGAACGAAGTGGTCCTGGACTTCTTCGACCGTCTCAAATCCACCAGCCGCGGCTATGCTTCGCTGGACTACCATTTCGATCGTTACCAATCGGCTAATCTGGTGAAACTGGACGTGCTGATCAACGGCGACAAGGTCGATGCCCTGGCATTGATCGTGCACCGTGACAATTCGCACTTCAAAGGTCGCCAGTTGACCGAGAAGATGAAAGAACTGATTCCTCGTCAGATGTTCGACGTGGCGATTCAGGCTGCCATTGGTGGTCAGATCGTGGCCCGGACAACCGTCAAGGCGCTCAGAAAGAACGTATTGGCCAAATGCTACGGCGGTGACGTCAGTCGTAAGAAGAAACTGCTCGAGAAGCAGAAGGCCGGTAAGAAACGCATGAAACAGGTCGGCAACGTGGAAATTCCACAGGAAGCCTTCCTCGCCGTGCTCAGGTTGGAATAATCAGGTCCTATGTCGCTAAATTTCCCGCTGTTGCTGGTCATCGCCGTGTTCGTCTGCGGCCTGTTGGCGTTGCTTGATCTGCTGTTCCTGGCACCGCGTCGGCGTGCTGCCATTGCCTCTTATCAAGGCAGTGTCAGCCAGCCCGAGCCTGTGGTGGTCGAGAAGCTGAACAAAGAGCCGCTGCTGGTTGAATACGGCAAGTCGTTCTTTCCGGTGCTGTTCATCGTGCTGGTGCTGCGTTCGTTCCTGGTGGAGCCGTTCCAGATCCCGTCCGGCTCGATGAAACCGACCCTGGATGTCGGCGACTTCATTCTGGTGAACAAGTTTTCCTACGGCATCCGTCTGCCGGTGATCGACAAGAAGATCATCGAAGTCGGTGACCCGCAGCGCGGCGATGTGATGGTGTTCCGCTACCCGAGCGACCCGAACGTCAACTACATCAAGCGTGTGGTCGGCCTGCCCGGTGACACGGTGCGTTACACCGCCGACAAGCGTCTGTTGGTCAACGGCGAGTCGATTGCCGAGAAGATGGTCGGCGCCGAAGCGGGTTCGCTGGGCAGCGCGGAGCTCTATCAGGAAAAACTCGGCGCAGCCGAGCACCTGATCCGCAAGGAAATGAGCCGTTACCGCGCCACCCCGGACCGTTCGTGGACAGTGCCTGCCGGGCACTACTTCATGATGGGCGACAACCGCGACAATTCGAATGACAGCCGCTACTGGGATGATCCGAACATTCCCAAGGATCTGCTGGGTATGGTTCCCGACAAGAATATTGTCGGCAAGGCCTTCGCGGTCTGGATGAGCTGGCCAGAGCCGAAACTCAGCCACCTGCCGAATTTCTCGCGGGTTGGCCTGATCAAGTAATCAAACACGGCGCTGTTGACCACAGCGCCGAATGCATTTCTGGAGCCGGCACAATCGGCTTCGCAATCGCCAGGATTTATTTTTTGAACACAGCGTTAATTGTCCCAGGCCTGCGCCGTACCCCGGCGATGGCAGTGGAAACCAGCCACGAACTCAGCGTGGGTAAACCGTGAGCGTTTCTCTAAGCCGTCTCGAGCGCCAGCTCGGTTACACCTTCAAGGATCAGGAGCTGATGCTGCTGGCCCTCACGCACCGCAGTTTTGCCGGGCGCAACAACGAGCGTCTGGAGTTCCTCGGTGATGCCATCCTCAACTTCGTCGCTGGCGAGGCGCTGTTCGATCGCTTCCCGCTGGCCCGCGAAGGCCAGTTGTCGCGTTTGCGCGCACGGCTGGTAAAAGGTGAGACCCTGGCCGTACTCGCTCGCGGTTTCGACCTCGGTGATTATTTGCGTCTGGGTTCGGGTGAACTGAAGAGCGGTGGTTTCCGCCGTGAATCCATTCTGGCCGATGCCCTCGAAGCTCTGATCGGTGCGATCTACCTCGATGCCGGCATGGACGTCGCCCGCGAGCGCGTGCTGGCCTGGCTGGCCGGCGAATTCGAAGGGCTGACGCTGGTCGACACCAACAAGGATCCGAAAACCCGCTTGCAGGAACACCTGCAATCGCGCGGTTGCGAACTGCCACGCTACGAAGTGGTGGATATCCAGGGCGAACCGCACTGCCGAACCTTCTTCGTCGAATGCGAAGTGGTCTTACTGAATGAAAAAAGCCGAGGTCAGGGTGTGAGCCGTCGTATTGCCGAACAGGTAGCGGCCGCCGCAGCACTGATTGCCCTGGGCGTGGAGAATGGCAATGACTGATACAAACGCAACTCGCTGTGGCTACGTTGCCATCGTCGGCCGTCCCAACGTCGGCAAGTCGACGCTGCTCAACCACATCCTTGGGCAGAAGCTCGCGATCACTTCGCGCAAACCGCAGACCACTCGCCACAACATGCTCGGGATCAAGACCGAGGGCGACGTGCAGGCGATCTACGTCGACACCCCGGGCATGCACAAGGGTGGCGAAAAGGCCCTGAATCGTTACATGAACAAAACCGCTTCGGCGGCGTTGAAAGATGTCGACGTGGTGATCTTCGTCGTCGACCGTACCAAGTGGACCGACGAAGACCAGATGGTGCTCGAGCGTGTGCAATACGTGACCGGCCCGCTGATCGTCGCGCTGAACAAGACCGATCGCATCGAAGACAAAGCCGAGCTGATGCCACACCTGAGCTGGTTGCAGGAACAGCTGCCAAACGCGCAGATCATCCCGATTTCCGCGCAGCACGGGCACAACCTCGAAGCGCTGGAAAAGGTCATCGCCGATCACTTGCCGGAGAATGATCACTTCTTCCCGGAAGACCAGATCACCGACCGCAGCAGCCGTTTCCTTGCCGCCGAACTGGTGCGCGAGAAAATCATGCGCCAGATGGGCGCCGAGCTGCCGTACCAGATCACCGTCGAAATCGAAGAATTCAAGCAGCAGGGCAAGACCTTGCACATCCACGCGCTGATTCTCGTCGAGCGTGACGGCCAGAAGAAAATCATCATTGGCGACAAGGGCGAGCGCATCAAGCGCATCGGCACCGAAGCGCGCAAGGACATGGAGCTGCTGTTCGACTCCAAGATCATGCTCAACCTGTGGGTCAAGGTGAAGGGCGGCTGGTCCGATGACGAGCGCGCGCTGCGTTCGCTGGGTTATGGCGATCTGTAAGTAGCGATCTCGAAAACACCGCTACTCACTGTGGGAGCGAGCCTGCTCGCGAAGGGGATGTAACATTCAGCATTGATGTTGACTGTCACTCCGCTTTCGCGAGCAGGCTCGCTCCCACAGTGGTTTTGGGTTGTATGTAAAACCGCGTTTCTTCATCGAGAACTCAATGTCGCAAAACCCGCCTCCCGCCCAACCCGCCTACGTCCTGCATTCGCGCGCCTATCGCGAAACCAGCGCATTGGTCGATTTCCTCACGCCGCAAGGTCGGCTGCGGGCGGTGTTGCGCAGTGCGCGGGGCAAGGCCGGGACTCTGGCACGGCCGTTCGTGGCGCTGGAGGTCGAGTTCCGTGGCAAGGGTGAGTTGAAGAATGTCGGGCGCATGGAGAGCTCCGGCACCTCGGCATGGCTCAACGGCGAGGCGCTGTTCAGCGGTCTCTACCTCAACGAATTGTTGATCCGCCTGTTGCCTGCCGAGGATCCGCATCCTGCAGTATTTGATCATTACGCCGCGACCTTGCTGGCGCTGGCCGAAGGTCGACCGCTGGAGCCATTGTTGCGCTCCTTCGAATGGCGATTGCTGGATGATCTCGGCTACGGCTTCTCGATGAACACCGATATGCACGGTGAGCCTGTGGCACCTGACGGTCTCTATCGCCTGCAAGTCGATGCCGGTCTCGAAAGGGTGTATCTGCTGCAACCAGGCTTGTTCAACGGTACCGAACTGCTGGCCATGGCCGAAGCCGACTGGTCGGCGCCCGGTGCGCTGTCGGCGGCCAAGCGTCTGATGCGCCAGGCCCTGGCGGTGCATTTGGGCGGGCGTCCGCTTGTCAGTCGCGAGCTGTTTCGCAAGCCCTGATATGCTGTGCGCCGAACCTCTCAATTCAGGAGCGCATCCGTGACCAGCAGCAATCGCATTCTTCTCGGCGTGAACATCGACCACGTCGCCACCCTGCGTCAGGCCCGTGGCACGCGCTACCCGGATCCGGTCAAAGCGGCGCTGGATGCAGAAGAGGCGGGCGCTGATGGCATCACCGTGCACCTGCGCGAAGACCGCCGACACATCCAGGAGCGTGACGTGCTGCTGCTCAAAGATGTGCTGCAAACCCGCATGAACTTCGAAATGGGCGTCACCGAAGAAATGATGGCGTTCGCTGAGCGCATTCGCCCGGCGCACATCTGCCTGGTCCCGGAAACCCGTCAGGAGCTGACAACCGAAGGCGGTCTGGATGTAGCGGGGCAGGAGGAGCGCATCAGGGCTGCGGTCGAGCGCTTGTCGAAGATCGGCAGCGAAGTGTCGCTGTTTATCGATGCTGACGAGCGGCAGATTGCGGCTTCCAAGCGCGTCGGTGCGCCGGCAGTCGAGCTGCACACCGGTCGTTATGCCGATGCTGAAACCCCGACTGAAGTGGCCGAGGAATTGAAGCGTGTGGCGGATGGCGTTGCGTTTGGTCTGGCCCAAGGCTTGATCGTTAACGCCGGTCACGGCTTGCATTACCACAACGTTGAAGCCGTGGCTGCGATCAAAGGCATCAACGAGCTGAACATCGGCCACGCGCTGGTGGCGCATGCGTTGTTCGTTGGCTTCAAGTCTGCCGTATCGGAAATGAAAGCGCTGATTCTGGCTGCTGCCAAATCCTGAGCAGCTACACAAAACCCCTGTGGGAGCGAGCCTGCTCGCGAAAACGATGTATCAGTCAAAGATTATGTCGACTGACACGACGCTTTCGCGAGCAGGCTCGCTCCCACAGTTGGATTTGAGGTGTGGGTTAAAGCGGGGCAGGTTCTTGCGCCGGTTTCGACTTGTCGATCGCCGGCACATGCAGGTTGCCCTCGGCCACCTGATCGCCTTCAAGCTGCGGCTGGGTCACCCAGGTCAGGATGTCGTAGTAGCGACGGATGTTCGCTACGAAGTGCACTGGCTCGCCGCCACGGGCGTAACCGTAGCGGGTCTTGCTGTACCACTGCTTCTGCGAGAGGCGCGGCAGGATCTTTTTCACGTCCAGCCACTTGTCCGGATTCAAGCCTTCCTTCGCCGCCAGTTTGCGCGCGTCATCCAGATGGCCACTGCCGACGTTGTACGCCGCCAGGGCGAACCAAGTGCGATCCGGTTCCTGGATCGAATCGTCCAGCTGATCTTTCATATAAGCCAGGTACTTGGCGCCGCCCATGATGCTCTGCTTGGGATCGAGGCGGTTGGACACGCCCATCGCCTGCGCGGTGTTCTGGGTCAGCATCATCAAGCCGCGTACGCCGGTTTTCGAGGTCACAGTCGGCTGCCACAGAGATTCCTGATAACCGATGGCGGCCAGCAGGCGCCAGTCGACTTTCTCTTTCTTCGCGTAATTCTTGAAGTGCTGTTCGTATTTCGGCAGACGCTGCTGCAAGTGCTGGGCGAAGGTGGTGGCGCCCATGTAACCGAGGACATCGACGTGGCCGTAGTAGCGATCTTTCAGGCGCTGCAGGGTGCCGTTTTTCTGCACCTTGTCCAGATAGGCGTTGATTTCGTTGAGCAGGCTGTTGTCTTCGCCCGGGCCGACCGCCCAGCTCTGACTGCGCGCGTCGCCGAGGTCGAAGGCCACGCGGATGTTGGTGAAGTACACCTGATTCATCGCCACTTCGTTGGAGTCGACCAGTGTCAGGTCGATCTGGCCCTCATCGACCATGCGCAGCAGATCGACCACTTCAACCGCGTCGGATTCTTCGTATTCGATGCCGGGATATTTCTGTTTCAGCGCGGCCAGTTGTTCGGCGTGGGTGCTGCCCTTGAGCACGGTGATCTTCTTGCCGACCAGATCCGCCGGATCGGTGGGGCGCGACTGGCCGTTGCGGTAGATGATCTGCGGGGTGACTTCGAGGTAGGAGTGGGAGAACCGCACCTGCTTCTTGCGTTCATCGCTGCTGACCAGACCGGCGGCCGCGAGTACCGGGCCGTTCGGCTTGCCGACCTGGTTGAACAGGTCATCGAGGTTGTCGGCGGTCTCGATCTTCAATTCGACGCCCAAATCGTCGGCGAAGCGCTTCACCAGCTCGTATTCAAAGCCGGTTTCACCGCTGCGATCCTGAAAGTAGGTGGCGGGGCTGTTGCGGGTAACCACGCGCAGCACACCGTCCTCCTTTACGCGCTCGAGTGTGTTGGGTTTATCAACACAGCCACCGAGCACCAGGAAGAGTCCGGTTGCGATCAACCATTTGGCGTATCGCGGACGCAAAGCCGTTGGGAAAAACATCTGCGCAGTATACGCAAACGGCCACGGGCGCCATATCTCGACAGCGTAGGACTAGTCTGCTAGCGATCACAAAATCGAACGAAATCCCTTGAATACGGGCCTTCAGGGCATTTTGTTACAGTAAAAATAAGCCGCGCTGAAAGGCTTGATTTACCTGACCCCGAAGGCAGAAACACAGATTGCTACCCGAGTGCAACCGTGCGTAGCGTTTCGGGTGATGTTGAGGTCGGTTTAGGCTAGAATGCACGGCCTCAAAGCACACCCCTTCCCGAGGCTGTCCCGAAGATGTTGATCCTGCGCGGCGCTCCTGCCCTTTCTGCCTTTCGCCACAGCAAACTCCTTGAGCAACTGAGCCAGAAGGTTCCAGCTGTCAGTGGCCTGTATGCTGAATTCGCTCACTTCGCCGAAGTCACCGGCGTCCTGACCGGCGACGAACAGCAGGTGCTAGCGCGCCTTCTGAAGTACGGCCCAAGTGTTCCGGTTCAAGAGCCGACCGGTCGTCTGTTTCTGGTGTTGCCGCGTTTCGGCACCATCTCGCCGTGGTCGAGCAAGGCCAGCGACATCGCCCGCAACTGCGGCCTGAGCAAGATCCAGCGTCTGGAACGCGGTATCGCCTTCTATGTTGCAGGGCAGTTCAGCGAAGCCGAAGCCCAGCTGATTTCGGACGCGCTGCATGACCGCATGACCCAGATCGTGCTGGCCAACCTCGAGCAGGCCGCCGGTCTGTTCAGCCATGCCGAGCCGAAGCCGCTGACCGCCATCGACATCCTCGGTGGCGGCCGCGCCGCGCTGGAAAAGGCCAACACCGAGCTGGGCCTGGCCCTGGCCGAAGACGAGATCGACTATCTGGTCAACGCCTTCAATGGTCTGAAGCGCAACCCGCACGACATCGAACTGATGATGTTCGCCCAGGCCAACTCCGAGCACTGCCGCCACAAGATCTTCAACGCCAGTTGGGACATTGACGGCCAGAGCCAGGAAAAAAGCCTGTTCGGCATGATCAAGAACACCTATCAGATGCACAGCGAAGGCGTGTTGTCCGCTTACAAGGACAACGCTTCGGTGATCGTCGGCAACGTCGCCGGCCGCTTCTTCCCGAATCCTGAAACCCGCCAGTACGGCGCGGTGCAGGAGCCGGTGCACATTCTGATGAAGGTTGAAACCCACAACCACCCGACCGCGATTGCGCCGTTCCCGGGCGCATCCACCGGTTCCGGTGGCGAGATCCGTGACGAAGGTGCAACCGGTCGCGGCGCCAAGCCAAAGGCCGGCCTGACCGGTTTCACCGTATCGAACCTGCAGATCCCTGGCTTCGAACAGCCGTGGGAAGTGCCGTACGGCAAGCCTGAGCGCATCGTCACCGCGCTGGACATCATGATCGAAGGCCCGCTCGGCGGCGCTGCGTTCAACAACGAATTCGGTCGTCCGGCGCTGACCGGCTATTTCCGTACCTTCGAACAGTCGATCACCACTCCGCACGGTGACGAAGTGCGTGGTTACCACAAGCCGATCATGCTCGCTGGCGGCATGGGCAACATCCGCGAAGAACACGTCAAGAAAGGCGAGATCGTCGTCGGCTCCAAGCTGATCGTGCTCGGCGGCCCGGCGATGTTGATCGGTCTCGGTGGCGGCGCGGCTTCGTCGATGGCCACCGGCACCAGCTCGGCGGATCTGGATTTTGCTTCCGTGCAGCGTGAAAACCCTGAAATGGAGCGCCGCTGCCAGGAAGTCATCGACCGTTGCTGGCAACTGGGCGACAAGAACCCGATCAGCTTCATCCACGACGTCGGCGCGGGCGGTCTGTCCAACGCCTTCCCGGAACTGGTCAACGACGGCGACCGCGGTGGCCGTTTCGAACTGCGCAACATTCCAAACGACGAGCCGGGCATGGCCCCGCACGAAATCTGGTCGAACGAATCCCAGGAACGTTACGTGCTGGCAGTCGGCCCGGAAGACTTCGAGCGCTTCCAGGCGATCTGCGAACGCGAGCGTTGCCCGTTTGCCGTAGTCGGGGAAGCGACTGCCGAACCGCAACTGACCGTGACCGACAGCCACTTCGGCAACAACCCGGTGGACATGCCGCTGGAAGTGTTGCTGGGCAAGGCGCCGCGCATGCACCGTTCGGTGGTTCGCGAAGCCGAGCTGGGCGATGACTTCGATCCGTCGAACCTCGACATCAGCGAGTCCATCGAACGCGTTCTGCATCATCCGGCCGTGGCCAGCAAAAGCTTCCTGATCACCATCGGCGACCGCACCATTACCGGCCTCGTTGCCCGTGACCAGATGGTTGGCCCGTGGCAAGTGCCGGTGGCCGACGTTGCCGTCACCGCCACCAGTTTCGACGTCTACACCGGTGAAGCCATGGCGATGGGCGAGCGTACTCCGCTGGCTCTGCTGGACGCGCCGGCCTCGGGCCGCATGGCCATCGGCGAAACCATCACCAACATTGCTGCCTCGCGCATCAACAAGCTCTCCGACATCAAACTGTCGGCGAACTGGATGTCGGCGGCCGGCCACCCGGGCGAAGACGCGCGTCTGTATGACACCGTAAAAGCGGTCGGCATGGAGCTCTGCCCTGAGCTGGGCATCACCATTCCTGTGGGCAAGGACTCGATGTCCATGGCCACGCGCTGGAACGACAACGGCGAAGACAAGACCGTCACCTCGCCAATGTCGCTGATCGTCACCGGTTTCGCGCCAGTGGCTGACATCCGTCAGACCCTGACCCCGGAACTGCGCATGGACAAGGGTACCACTGACCTGATCCTGATCGACCTCGGTCGCGGGCAGAACCGCATGGGGGCATCGATCCTCGCGCAAGTCCACGGCAAACTCGGCAAGCATGCGCCGGACGTCGATGACGCCGAAGACCTGAAAGCCTTCTTCGCGGTGATCCAGGGCCTCAACGCCGACGGTCACCTGCTGGCTTACCACGACCGTTCCGATGGTGGTCTGCTGACCTCCGTGGTGGAAATGGCCTTCGCCGGCCACTGCGGTCTGAGCCTGAACCTGGACAGCGTTGCCGAATCCGCTTCGGAAATCGCCGCGATCCTGTTCAACGAAGAACTCGGTGCGGTGATCCAGGTTCGCCAGGACGCCACCCCGGACATCCTCGCGCAATTCAGCGCCGCCGGTCTGGGCGACTGCGTGTCGGTGATCGGTCAGCCGATCAACAATGGCCAGATCAACATCACCTTCAACGGTGACACCGTGTTCGAAGGCCAGCGTCGTCTGCTGCAACGTCAGTGGGCCGAGACCAGCTACCAGATCCAGCGTCTGCGCGACAACGCCGACTGCGCCGAGCAGGAATTCGACGCGCTGCTGGAAGAAGACAACCCGGGCCTGAGCGTCAAGCTCAGCTACGACGTCAATCAGGACATCGCCGCGCCTTACATCAAGAAAGGCATCCGCCCACAGGTTGCCGTGCTGCGTGAGCAGGGCGTCAACGGTCAGGTGGAAATGGCCGCCGCGTTCGACCGCGCCGGTTTCAGCGCGATCGACGTGCACATGAGCGATATCCTCGCCGGTCGTGTCGACCTCAACGAGTTCAAAGGCCTGGTGGCCTGCGGTGGTTTCTCCTACGGCGACGTGCTCGGCGCCGGTGAAGGCTGGGCCAAGTCGGCGCTGTTCAACAGCCGCGCCCGCGATGCGTTCCAAGGCTTCTTCGAACGTAACGACAGCTTCACGCTGGGCGTGTGCAACGGTTGCCAGATGATGTCCAACCTGCACGAGCTGATCCCGGGCAGCGAGTTCTGGCCGCACTTCGTGCGCAACCGCTCCGAGCAGTTCGAAGCGCGGGTGGCGATGGTGCAGATCCAGGAATCGAATTCGATCTTCCTGCAGGGCATGGCCGGTTCGCGCATGCCGATCGCCATCGCCCACGGTGAAGGGCATGCCGAGTTCGCCAGCGAAGAAGCACTGCTGGAAGCCGATCTGTCCGGTTGCGTGGCGATGCGTTTTGTCGACAACCACGGCAAAGTCACCGAAGCCTATCCGGCCAACCCGAACGGCTCGCCGCGCGGGATCACCGGCCTCACCAGCCGTGACGGCCGTGTGACGATCATGATGCCGCACCCGGAGCGTGTGTTCCGTGCGGTGCAGAACTCGTGGCGTTCGGAAGACTGGAACGAAGACGCGCCGTGGATGCGCATGTTCCGTAATGCTCGCGTGTGGGTTAACTGATCGTCGTGTACAAGTTGGCGTTTTTTGTTCCTGACAGTCATGTCGAGGTGGTCAAAGGGGCTGTGTTCGCTGCCGGTGGTGGGCGGATCGGTGACTATGACCACTGTGCGTGGCAGGTGCTTGGCCTGGGCCAGTTTCGACCGTTGGACGGCAGTCAGCCGTTTATCGGTCAGGCGGGGCAGGTCGAGCGGGTTGAGGAATGGAAGGTTGAGCTTGTCGTTGCGGATGAGTTGATTGTGGCTGTTGTGGCGGCGTTGAAGCTCAGTCATCCGTATGAGACGCCGGCTTATGAGGTGTGGCGGCTGGAGGATTTCTGATCTTCTTGGCTGCTTGAACGGGAAACCCGCAGATGAGTGATTGTCTGCGGGTTTTTTGTTGCCGCTGATTTTTGGGCGGGCGCATTTTCACTGTGGGAGCGAGCCTGCTCGCGAAGGCGCCCCTACAGGCGAGCATGCTGGCTGATTGGGTGAATATCCGTTGCTTCGGGTGCTGCGGCTGGCGGTTTCGCCCTTACGGCGACTCACTTTTTTACAAACGCCTAAAAAAAGTAAGCAAAAAAACGCTTGCTCCTACGTTCGGCCCTCGCAGGCTCGGGTTCCTTCGCTCCGGGACTGATCCGGGCGCAGCGGCTCCGGTTTGCTTCGCTGCACCTCCTTCCGCTGTGTCTGGCTGCGCCAGACGGTCGCTGCGCTCCCACGCCCGGATCAATCCCTCCACTCAGCCTTCCGACGTCGCCGGTGGATCAAGATCAAAAGCACTCGAGCTTGCGCTCATTGTTGAGTGGGGCGGCTTCGCCGCGGGCAGCTGCGCTGCTTTGCTGGTGCTTTTGTGGGAGCGAGCTTGCTCGCGAAGGCGGCCTGTCAGCCGACCTGTTTCGCACTGAATGCACCCGATCAACCTGTGGGAGCGAGCCTGCTCGCGAAGGCGGCCTATCAGCCGACCTGTTTTGCACTGAATGCACCCGATCAACCTGTGGGAGCGAGCCTGCTCGCGAAGGCGGCCTGTCAGCCGCCCCGTTTCTCACTGAATGCACCCGATCACAACTGTAGGAGTGAGCCCGCTCGCGATGAGGCCCATCCATGCTCTCGAGAACTTGAGATTGTTTAAATCCGGTACCCGATGACCTGAACCTTCCCACAAGGTTTTCAGGTTGTCCGTCGGACGTGCGATCTCTAGTCTTTTCCCGTCGCTGCGAATCAGCGATCGGGAGTGAGATCCCCGGATAGCTTGCAACTGGCGCCAGCACCACGATAATTGGCGCCAGCTCAATCTGCTGCCTGCTTTATGGCGGCTGTGTGCGGGCAGACTTCGGTCTGGCCGGTTGCCTGCTCCGGTGGATCTCACCTCGCACATAGCTGCCACCTATTCGCCGCGTGAGATCCGGCGATCGATGGCTGCCCATCAGCATCAGCAGGAGAAGCATTGTGGATAAAATCGTTCCCGATCCACCATACGAACCCACCCCCCTCGAACAAACCATCCGCGCCGACGACCTCGCGAAAAACCGCGAAGCGATCAAGCGCGCTCTGGATTTTTACCTGTGCCCACAGCCGAGCAAGGCGCGCCCGCCCGGCACCCTGTTTCTGATCCAGCCCGACGTCGACACCGAAACCCTGCTCGCCCACGCCTGTGAATCCCTCGCTTCAGCCAACACCCTGGCCAGTGATTTCGCCGATCAGTTGGGGCGACCGCAGCGCAATACGGCGCTGGCGATTCAGCAGATCATCATGCTCGCTGAGCTGGCGGTGAACCGTGCGCTGGATCGGGTTGATCCGTAGGCGTAAAAAATCACCGGGCCGTTAAGCCCGGTGGTTTTCCACGACGTGCAATCGCGTGGATGTCACGTCACCTGTGTCAGCTTGACGTCCGTTACAAGCATGTCGACCAAGGTTCGCAGGTATTTGAAGCTCTGATCTTTTTTCTCCCAGCGATCAATGAAGAACAGACCTTTGTCATTGATCTGAATCGGCGTCTCAACGATCTCGCCGGACCTGGATCTATGCACCACACTGGCTTTGCGGGTATCTGCATTTTCGATCAGGAATTGGCCCTGTCGAGTCAGTCTGCTGCGACTGACGGAAGGCGGCGCAGCTGGCTTTTTCGTGCCGGGGACGGCCACCTCCATCACAAAGTCGCTGCTCAAGGCCCTCACGTTGGTCTCGTGCTGGCCGCTGACAAATTCCCATGTACCGCGATGAATATCCTTGGCCAGCTCGGGGGCGGTGTCGCGCACGTGCAGGCTGACGGCTGAAAGTGTATCGGCCAGACCTGGCACGCCGAGGTTGTAATTGGTGTGCGCACTGCCGATGAGGGCCACCCATTTATGCGGGCCGTTGGCCAGTTGATCAGCCTCGATCACTTGGGTTGCAAAATAGCTGAACATCTCGTTTCGCGAGACTGCTTTGTCATGCAGGCCCTTGAGGTGGTAGGACGCTGTGCAATCGATCGCTCTGATGCGGATGTTGTATTTGGCTGCTGCCTGGTAGAGCTCCGTGTAGGTATCGCTCCCACCGTAAGCCATCATGTGCCCCCGGTCCTGACGATGCAGGTACGCCTTCAGCCTGTGCGGCATACGTTGGGTTCGCAAAAAAATGTCGAGATCGGCCTGGTGCAGATCGGTGAACAGGTGCTCGACATACAACGTGTCATAGCCTGCTTTCTTGAGCGCTTTCATGTGCTTTTTCAGCAGCGCTTTGCTCGCCACATCGGCATGGGCTTCGCCGATCAGCAGATTCAAGCGTCCGTCGGCCAGCTGCCGCAGAAAAGCCTCGAATGTGCAGTCGGAGGTGAGCACCGGCAGGATCGGCGCATCGGGAGGGACGTAGTCGGTGAAAGCGTCTCTGGCGGTTTTTTCCAGGCGCTTGCGCTGGGCGATGAAAGCCTCGTAGGCCGTTCTTTCACTGGAGATCGTCGGGGTGTAATTCGAGTCCATGGAGTAGGGCTTATGCAACATTTCAGCGATATCGTCGCGCAGCGGCAAAGCCACATCGAAATCGCTGAAGTGATCAACGGCGCTAGCTGCGGCGGGCGGCCTGGAGACGGGTAGAGGTGCCTTGTAGGTGCTCGGCATCTGTACCAGGAAATCACCTTGCGCAGTCGCATCGCCGGCGATAGCTCCGGGTGTATCCCTGCTTATGCGTGCGGGTTGGTACAGGTCGATGTCTTCAACACGTATGGCTACGGCCTCGTGCAGGTCGGCCAAGCCCGGCGTGTTGTCGAACGTGGTCATGCGCGACTGTTCGGTCAGGGCAATCCAGCGCTCTTCGCCGACGTCGGCCACATCACTGGCAAGCGCCTTGTGCGAATAGAAGTTTCTGATGGAGTTGTTGCGCGGGGTCAGCGGCGAGACCTCGGACATCACCATGATCCCTTCGAGTTTATAGCTGGCCGAGCCGTCTAGCGCATGGATGCTCATGCCTTTTTCCCGGGCCCTGCGCACCAGCGCCAGGTAAGAAAAAGCTGCGTCCGGCGCATACCCCATGGCTTTGTCGAGCGCCTTCAGGTGTTTGTTGATATGAAACCAGGAGCCGTTCCTGTTGAGCTTTTCCAGTTTGAGATGAAACACGTCACCCGGCAGGTATTCGAGAAAGAGATGCTTGTAGCCGTTCGCCACGAGGACGTCGAGATGCTCGATCAATAACTGTTTGCTGGCGATCGAACCAGGTTGTGCACCGATCACCAGGTTTTTTGCGGCGAATGCATCGCTGCCGATCAACTGTGCGAATGAGGTATTGGCGGCAACCGCCGGCACTTCGGCACGGGCGGGCAGCGGTGCGAGCCGGGCAAAATGGCGCGTGGCGTCTTTGGTGAGTTTTTCGACCTGTTCCAGATAGGCTGTGCGTACATCGCTCAACTGATCGACCACCCGGGCCATGATGGTCTGCCGCGGGATACCCATGTCGCTCAGTTGCAGCAATGCCTCGCGCGATTGCGGCACCAGCAACGTTTCGACGCGCTCGCGGTAGTCGATCGCGACTCCATAATCTTTGTGCGGACCGGGTGTATCGGGTACAGCTTCGTATTTCGGTGCCCCGCCGGACAGGCCGCTGCGCACCATCACCCCGTCGGAATTGCGTACGGTCAGAATGCCGGTCGAAAGCAGTCCGGAGCCATTCGGATCCGGGCGATAGAGCAAGTAACGGCCCAGCGCGTCCGGGTTGTTACTGGCGTAATACGACTGTCCTCTGAAAGCGACCGCCTGCATATCGTCCCAGACGGGTTCAGTGGCCATTTGATCGACCAATGCCAGAGCACTCTGTTGCTCATCGCCGGCAGTTGCGACAGCCTGACGCAACGGGCGCCGGACGGGCTTGAGTGACCGTAGCGCCGGACGCAGATCCGTCAGCACCGCGCCGGCACTGTTGAACAGATAACCGAGCAAGTGCCGGAACGCTTCGTTGTTGTTGCCCTGACGATAGGCATGCAGGGCGAGCATCGCGTCCTTGAAGGCCAGCAACAGGCCGGTGCTCAGGCTCAACAGCGGGAAGGGCGCGGTGGCGATGGCCGCGACCCACTCAACGCTCGTCCAGATCAGGCCAGCGATCATTTCGATACGACTGGTGGTGGTCGCGTGGACGTTGTCGATCCGCCGTTGCAGCTTCATGTCATAGAGCGCGGTCAGCAGGTCGCTGACGGCGTCAGCCGGTCGCATCGAGTCGTAGCGGGCGGGGCTGGGGGTGGTTTTGTTGAGGTCTTTGGGCAGCTTCTTGCGGATGTTGTCCAGGTGCGTGCGGACCCGGGTCTGGGCGCTGATACCCACGCGCGAGGTGAAGTACTCGACCATGCCCGATTGCAGCAGCAGATAATTGAACAGGCGCGCTTCACGAAAACGCACGCCGTCCGGCGCGTCCGGCGTATACAGCAGAACCGGATTACTGCCATGGCTGAACAGCCAGGTATCGATCACCCATTCGCCGTCGATCATCAACCGGTGGATCGGGTACTTCGTCCGCGTCTGCCCCGACGTTTGATCCATGCTGGTGATGCTTTGCTGGAGCCATTGCAGGTCGCTGCTGGCGATATGTCCTTGCAGCTGGCATTCCAGCGCGGCGCTTTGCATCTGGCGCTGAGTGATCGCCAGCGTCGCGTTGCGGCGGAACGCGTAGCCTTCGCTCTGGGAATTCTGCAGCTCCTTTTTGACTTTGTCGGTATAGCGTTGGCCGATCCACACCCCTGTGACCGAGCGCGCGACATTCTGCGCGGTCAGGCTGCTGATATCGATGCCTTGCGGACCTCTGAAGCGCGCCGAGCGTGAGAATTTCTGCTCGAGAAAACCCACGCCGTCGGCATAGCCGTCGCGATACAGCCGGGTATAGGTCAACGGCTTTGGTGTCCATGAGGGCACGATCGATTTTGGCGAGTAGGCCCAGACGGTGTCAGGATCGACGTCATTGGCCGCACGTTTGAGCAAGCGGTTCAGGCTGAGCTTCGCTTGCTCGTGCACGTAGGCGTCAAATGTCTGGAAACGCCCGCCCGACAGCGGATGTTGATTGAATGCGAGCAGTGCGCCCTCGGCGTCGTCGCTCAGCGTCGTCAGTTGTCGGCGATTGGCCGCAGTGGTCGAGCGATACCATACCGGGGTGCTGAAATCGTAATCATCGATGCGTGTGGCAAGCATGTGTTCAGCCATCGCTTTGAGGCAATCGAGATGGTTGCCGAGGTGATCGAAAGTCACCTTCTGGTGCTCCGCTGCTTCTGGTTTGAAGCTCAGCCCCGACAAGACTTTGCGCAGAGCAGGACGAAAGCGCATCGGTGCGCGGCTGACCAGGTAACCGGCCATGGTTTGGGCGGCGTCACTCTGCTTGGCCCACGACAACACATGGGCCTGACATTCGCGCTCACTGTCAAAGGCCTCGAACTGTCGATCGCGTGGGGCTTGTGGCGTGCATAGCAGAACGCGTTTGAGCGCACCGGTCTGATCGTTCTGACGCAGCACCCAAAGGTCTTGGAGTTGCGCACCGTGCAAGCACAGCGTGGCGGCGCGCAACTGTGAATCGCTGCCGCTGCGCAGGCGCTGGATCATTTGCAGGTCGCTGTCGAGCAGGTGCCCTTGCAGCGCTGCGGTATGGGCGAGCGCGACGATGCGCTGATCGAGCATTTGCTCAATGGCAGGTTTGATTGCGGAGCTTGCCTGCATCTGCGTTTGCAAACGTGCGAAGTCGACGCGCGGTTCCAGCTCCAGTGCCTGCTTGATCACCCAGGCGGGCGTCACGTCCGCATACTCGTCGGCTAGCGGCAGGTCGTTGTAAGTCAGGCGGGTGTGGCTGAGAAACTCCGAGCCTGGCAACTCATCGCCGGTGTGCGGGCCGCGCAGGGTCAGCTCAAGCAGGTTGCGCTTGTGCACATATACGCCGTATCCCGGTACCCGCCGGTCGGTGGTGATTTGCAGGTTGTCCGGTTGCAGATCGTCGATTTGCAGATCATCACTCAGACGCTCCAGCCATTGCTGGCGGGCCACGGCCATCAGACTGACCGCGGGGCCCATCAGGTCAAGCAGGTTTTGCCGGGCCTGATTGTAGTTGCCCAGGTGCAAGGCCAGTTCGGCCCGCTTGGCGGCGTCGGCGCTGCGGTACCAGTCCGGGGCGCTGTTGCGCAGGTGCCGTTCGAACAGCGTTTGTGCCTGAAGGGCCAGACGCGGAGTGAGATCCGGCAGCGCAGCGCCGATGGCGCGCTCCAGCTCGGCGATCAAGCGAGCGGGATCCTGCTGCGGGTTAGCGGCGAAACTCAGTGCATATTCGATATCCAGGGTGCGTTTTTCGATCAAGGCATCGTAGATGTGTTCGAACAGCGGTTGGCTGTCGATGGGCGTCAGCTGCAATGGCCAGATTCCTGCTGTACCGATCTCGTGGTAGCGGCTGGGCAGCAGCTGCATCAACTCGTCACGGCTGATGCTGTGCTTCATGGTCTCGAGCAGATGGGCGTCGAGATCAGCCAGGGAATTGAACAGCTCCAGGCCCCTGGCGGGCGTGAACAACACGACGAAACCCGCGCTCTGGTCGGTCAGCAGATCGCTGACTTTCGGGGTGTCGTTTTGCGTAACGACAAAGGCCCCGGCGAGCTCGACAGTGGTTTGCTGATAAGTGAACTGCAACGCATACATGGCCGGACGCAACAGCGGGCCCAGCGCCAGTTTCTTCATCAGCTCACCAGCCTGCGGGTGCAACAGGCGATCCTTGACGGCTTGTTGCGCCTCGTCCTCGAGCGCGGTGAAACCGGCGTCGTATTTAAGGAAGGTTTTCGCCGGTTTGCCGTCGATCTGGTCACGCAGATCCATGTTGATCAGTTGCGTGCTGAGGCGCACCTTCAGCGTGGCGATCAGTTGCTTGCCAGCCTCGCTTTGCAGGTCGCTGGTTGCCAGCGCCTGATAGAGCGCGCGACTGCGTTGCAGGTAGCCGTCGCGATAGGTTTTCAGCTGCTCTTCGAGGCGTTTGAGATGAGCCTGCTCGGTGCTCGGTTTGTGCTCGGGCAGCAGCGGGGTTTCGGTGTTGAAGAGCAGGCGGCCGATCTGGTTGAGATCGTTTTTGATCTCATCGGGTGTGGGTGCGTTGGGGGTGCTCATGGGCACGATTTCCATGCTGGGGATGAAGGGCCAGCATGGCGAGCGGGGCGTGGAGGAGGGTGGTATCCATGTATCGTGCGCGGGCCGGATTTTCCCCGCCCGCTCCAGCCCTCCCGCCACCGGCGCAGATCAAACCTGCGCGCTGACCTCCCCGCGACTCAGCAATGTCTCGATCGCCCCGCTCAAACTCGCGGCCTTGTCCCCCACCAGCAAATGCCAGACGCCGCCGTCCAACTGGCTGACACCCAAGCAGCCGAGCGCTTTGAGCTGCGCATCGGACAATGCCTTGGCATCGGCCAGTTGCAGGCGAATGCGGGTCATGGCGATGCAATCGAGTTGCAGCACATTGTCGCGACCGCCCAGTGCATCCAGCCATTGCTGCGCCTCGTTGCGGGTAAGCGCAACGTTCTTCGGCTCATCGGCAACCACTGCGGTTTCCACCAATGCTGTTCGGCCCAGCGCAGGCATGGCCAAGCGAATCTCATCGGCAATGCTGTCAGCAAGCGGCCCGACCACGACCTGCAAACTGCCGCCCTTGCCCGGGCGCACCACCGCCATCGCGCCCAACGCTTTCAGCTCAGCGTCCGAAGCCTTGTTGCGGTCGACCATCTCCAGGCGCAGTCGGGTCGTGCAGGCGCCGACGGTGAGCAGATTCTCTGCGCCGCCCAGGGCTTTGATATACGCACTGGCGCGTTCGGTTTCCGAGAGCACGGCTTTTTCGGCGCTGGCGACGTCTTCGCGCCCCGGTGTCTTCAGATTGAAGCGGCGGATACAGAAGTCGAAGACCAGGTAATAGATGACCGCATAAGCCAGCCCGACCGGCACCACCAGCCAGCCATTGGTCGACTTGCCCCAGCCGAGAATCATGTCGATGAAGCCACCGGAAAAGGTGAAGCCCAGATGAATGTTCAAGCCGTTGGTGATCGCCATCGACAGCCCGGTCAGCAGCGCGTGCAGGAGGAACAGCAACGGCGCGAGAAACATGAAGGCGAATTCGATCGGCTCGGTCACACCAGTGAGAAACGAGGTCAGCGCCATCGACAGGAAGATCCCGCCCATCACCTTGCGCCGCTCTGGCAAAGCGTTGCGGTACATCGCCAGGCACGCGGCGGGCAGGCCGAAGACCATCATCGGGAACATGCCGGTCATGAACTGGCCGCCCTTCGGATCGCCGGCAAAATACCGCGACAGATCGCCGGTCACCAAGGCGCCCGTGGTCGGGTCGGTGAAGTTGCCGAAGACGAACCACGCCATGTTGTTGAGGATGTGGTGCAGGCCGGTGACGATCAGCAGGCGGTTGAACACGCCGAACACGAAGGCGCCGATGCTGCCGCTTTCCATCATCAGCGCGCCGAACGCGTTGATGCCCTGCTGGATCGGCGGCCAGATATAGCCGAACAGCACGCCCAGACCCACCGCCGCGAACCCGGTGACAATCGGCACAAAACGCCGGCCACCGAAGAACGCCAGATACTCCGGCAACTTGATGTCCTTGAAGCGGTTGTACAGCGCACCGGCCATCAGGCCGCTGACGATCCCGGCGAGCATGCCCATGTTGATGGTCGAGTCGAGCACCTTGAGCGTGGAGATCATCACCAGATAACCGATCACCCCGGCGAGGCCGGCGGTGCCGTTGTTGTCTTTGGCGAAACCGACGGCGATGCCGATGGCAAAAATCATCGCCAGGTTGGCGAAGATCACTTGCCCGGCATCGTGAATGATCGCGATGTTCAACAGGTCCGTGTCGCCCAGGCGCAGCAGCAGGCCGGCAATCGGCAGGATCGCAATCGGCAGCATCAGCGCGCGGCCCAGGCGTTGCAGGCCTTCGATGAAGAGTTGGTACATGGCGTTTGTCCTTTTTGTTTTTGTTAGCGCAGAGGCCAATGTTGATGACAGGCGTGGCGAACGGCGGCGGCGCTGGACAGCTTGAGCAAGTCACGGCTCAGGCGCTGACATTCGGCTTCATGCAACTGGCGTACGCGGTCCTTGATTTCACCGATCTGCACCGGGCTCACCGACAGTTCGGTGACGCCGAGGCCGATCAGCACCGGCGTGGCCAGCGGGTCGGAGGCGAGGGCGCCGCAGACACCGACCCAGCGCTTGTGCACCGCCGCGCCTTCGCAGGTCATGGCGATCAGACGCAGCAACGCCGGATGCAGGGCATCGACCCGCGCCGCCAGCCCGGCGTGGTCGCGGTCCATGGCCAGGGTGTATTGCGACAGATCGTTGGTGCCGATCGAGAGAAAGTCGGCGTGTTCGGCCAGTTGTTCGGCTTGCAGCGCGGCGGCGGGGACTTCGATCATCACGCCGATCTCCGGGCGCTCGGTAATGCCCAGCTCAAGGCGCAAGGCATCGACGCGCTGGCGGATGTGCAGCAGTTCGTCGACCTCGGTGACCATCGGCAACAGAATCCGGCAACGCGACAACGGCTTGACCTGCAACAGCGCGCGCAGTTGCTGATCGAGAATTTCCGGCCGCGCCTGGGCCAGCCGAATGCCGCGCAGACCGAGCACCGGGTTGGCCTCGGCGGGCAGCGGCAGGTAGTCGAGTTGCTTGTCGCCGCCGACGTCGATGGTGCGGATGATCACCGACTTGTCGCCCATGGCATCGATCACCGCTTGATAGGCGCTGCGCTGTTCTTCGACGTCGGGTGCCGTCTGGCGATCGACGAAGAGAAACTCGGTGCGCAGCAGGCCGACGCCATCGGCACCATTGGCAAAAGCGTCTGCCGCTTCGTTGCTTGAGGCGACATTGGCGACCACTTCGATGTGCACGCCATTGCGCGTTTCAGCGGGCAAATGGGCTTTGGCCTGTTGGCTGTCGCGACGCTGCCGGCGCTCGATTTGTGCCTGTTGCACTTCGCTCAGGCGCTCGGCGTTTGGCGTCAATTCGAGGCGCCCGCCGTCAGCGTCGAGCACCACGGCCTGATCTTGCGGCTGCTCGAGCAATTGCGCGCCCAAAGCGACGAGGCACGGCAGACCTTTGCCGCGTGCCAGTATCGCTACGTGCGAGGTCGCGCCGCCCTCGGCCATGCACAACCCGGCGACACCTTGCGCGCTGAGTTGCAGCAGATCCGACGGCGTCAGTTCGTGGGCGGCAACGATGGCGCCGGCCGGAACCTGATATTGCCAGGCCTCGCCAAGCAGGGCGCGCAGCACGCGTTGCTTGAGGTCGCGCAAATCGTTGGCACGTTCGGCCAGCAGCGGACTGCCGGTGCCTTGGAGCATGTCGCACTGGGTGTCGATCGACTGACTCCAGGCGTGCGTCGCAGCGGTGCCTTGTGCGATGAATTGCTGCGCGGCGTCGAGCAGGGCCGGGTCTTCGAGCAGCGCCATGTGTGCAGCGAAGATCGCTTCTTCGTCGGCGTTCTTGTGCTTTTTCGCCTGGGCGAGGGTGGCGGCGATTTCGCTGCGCACCGCGTTCAATGCCGTTTCAAGCGTCTGCTGCTGTTGCACTGGATCGTGATGGCCCGTATCCGCCGGCAAGGTGATCGCGTTCAAGCGAAACAACGGCCCGGCGACCAGCCCTGGCGCGGCGCAAACACCATGCAACACCCCAGCCTCGGCCGGACGTTTCAGCGCGGCGGTGGTGGTCGGCGCTTGCCCGTGATGATCGTCCGGCAGCGCCGTGGCCAATGCGCTGAGCAGAGCTTGCAATGCGGCATCGGCGTCCGGCCCCTGACAACTGACCTGCACTTCATCCTGCTCACCAATGGCCAGCCCCATCAAACCGATCAGACTGTTGCACGGCGCCGATTTGCCGTTGAAGTGCAGCTGTGAGTGGCTGCTGAAACCCTGGGCGGTCTGGCGGATCAGCGCAGCGGGGCGCGCATGCAAGCCTCCGCGATGAGCGACCCGCACTTGGCCACGAACCTCAGGCCCAGCGCTTATATCGGTATTCGCCGCCAACACATTGCGCGCGATGATGTGCAGCAACGGCTCGCCGACTTTCACCGCTTTGAGGGTGATCGGCCGCACCTGAAAATCCGTGCTGTTGGTCAGGATCAACAGGCTGACCAGGCTTTTGCAGTGCTGACCGACCTTGTCCAGGTCATAGCGCAGCAGCGGCTGACCGAGGCTGACGCGATCGCTTTCCTTGACCAGCATGGCGAAACCTTCGCCGTTCAGCTCAACGGTATCGAGGCCCAGATGCAGGAGGATTTCCGCACCGTTGTCGGCGCGCACGGTCACCGCGTGGCTGCTGCGCGCAACGTGGATGACCACGCCGGCGCAGGGCGAATACAGCGTGTCGTTGAGCGGGTCGATGGCGATGCCGTCGCCCATCGCGCCACTGGCGAACACCGCGTCCGGGACGTTGGCGAGCGTCAGCACCGGGCCGCTGAGCGGGGCGCTGAGGGTCAGCTCTTTATTGTTGTCGGGCATGGCTGGGTCTCATCAGGTGTGCAGTCAGTCGGACTTAATGCGTGCGGGTCACTTTGCTCAAATGGCGCGGCTGATCCGGGTCCATGCCCCGCGCCACGGCCAAGCCTGCGGCCATCACGTAAAAGCTCTGGATCGCCAGAATCGGATCGAGGGCCGGGTGTTCGGCGCGAGTCAGGGTCAGGTCGCGTTCGCTGACGTCATCCGGCGCGGCGAGCAAGACCCGGGCGCCGCGCTGGCGCATTTCCGCTGCCAGACTCAGCAGGCCGGCCTGCTCGGCGCCGCGTGGGGCGAAAACCAGCAGCGGATAGTGTTCGTCGATCAGCGCCATCGGGCCGTGACGGACTTCGGCACTGCTGAACGCTTCGGCCTGAATCGCCGAGGTTTCCTTGAACTTCAGCGCGGCTTCCTGAGCAATCGCGAAACCGGCGCCACGGCCGATCACCATCAGGCGCTCGCAATCGCGCAGGGCTTCGATGGCCACGCTCCAGTCCTGTTTCGCCGCTTCGCGCAGGCCTGCTGGCAGCGCGTCGTGGGCTTGCAGCAATTCGCTGTCCTCTTTCCAGTGCGCGATCAAACGCGCGCTGGCGCTGAGGGTGGCGATAAAACTCTTGGTCGCGGCGACGCTGCTTTCCGTGCCGGCGAGCAGCGGCAGGCTGAATTCACACGCTGCCTCCAGTGGCGAGTCGGCAGCGTTAACCATCGACACGCTCAGCGCGCCACGCTTGCGCAACAGGCGCAGGCTGTTGACCAGATCCGGGCTCTGTCCCGACTGCGAAAACGCAAAGGCGACCTGACCGCTGACTTTCAGCGGCGCCTGCTGCATGGTCACCACCGACATCGGCAACGAGGCCACCGGCACGCCCAGTTGCTGCATGGTCAGGTAGGCGAAGTAGCTCGCCGCGTGGTCGGAGCTGCCACGGGCGACGGTCATCGCCACTTGCGGCGGCTGACGGCGCAGGCGCCCGGCGATCTCGATCATCGGCGCGTCGAGCTGTTGCAGTTGGGCTTGCACGGCCTCGAACGAGGACAGCGCCTCCTCAAGCATTTTTGAAGTCAATGTCTTCTCCTTCGACCATGACGGCGGTCAGTGTGAGTGAGCGATCGAGCCGCACGCTGTCGGCCCAGGCGCCGGGGGCAAGGCGCCCGCGTTCGGTAATGCCGAGGTAGTCGGCGGGAAATTGCGACAGACGCTGCGAGGCTTCGGCGATCGGCAGACCGATCTTGACCAGATTGCGCAGGGCCTGATCCATGGTCAGGGTGCTGCCGGCCAGCGTGCCGTCGGGCAGGCGCACGCCGCCCAGGCATTTGGTCACGGTGTGGCTGCCAAGCTTGTATTCACCGTCGGGCATGCCGGCGGCGGCGGTCGAATCGGTGACGCAATACAGGCACGGGATCGAACGCAGGGCCACGCGAATGGCGCCGGGGTGTACGTGCAGCAGATCGGGAATCAGCTCGGCGTATTTGGCGTGGGCCAGTGCTGCGCCGACGATGCCCGGCTCGCGGTGATGCAGCGGGCTCATGGCGTTGTAGAGGTGGGTGAAACTGCTGGCACCGGCAGCCAGCGCGGCGACGCCTTCCTCGTAGCTGCCGAGGGTGTGGCCGATCTGCATGCGGATGCCACGGCTGCTCAGCTCGCGAATCAACGCATCGTGGCCAGCGATTTCCGGGGCGATGGTGATGACGCGGATCGGCGCCAGCGCCAGATACTCTTCGACTTCGGCCATCAACGCGGTGTGGGCGAAGTTCGGTTGAGCGCCGAGTTTTCCCGGGTTGATGTAAGGGCCTTCAAGGTGTACGCCAAGCACTCGCGCGGCGCCTTTCGGACGCTGTTCGCAGAATTGTCCTACCTCTTTCAGGACATTTGAGATCTCCGCACTCGGCGCAGTCATTGTCGTGGCCAACAGCGAAGTGGTGCCGAAACGCACATGGGTTTTGCTGATGGTTTCGAAGGCTTCGGCGCCCTCCATGATGTCTTTGCCGCCGCCGCCATGCACATGCAGGTCGATGAAACCCGGCAGCAGATAGGGCAGATCGTTAGCCGCCGGATCGCAGGGCACGCCCTCGATCGACACGACCTTGCCGTGTTCGTGAATCAGCCGGCCGCGAACCCAGCCGCTGGCGGTGAGGATGTTGTCTTCGGACATTTTCGTTCTCGCTTGGGGCCGCTCTCAGCGACGCGGCTCGTTATCTACGAAGCTCTGCAACAAAGTCGTAGTAGTCGTTGCGGCAATAGGTGTCGGTGACTTCGATCGGCGTGTTGTCTTCCAGATAGCCGACCCGGGTCATCAGCAGCATGGCGGTGCCGGGGGCGATGCCGACCAGCGCGGCGAATTCGTCCGAGGCGTTGATTGCCTGGATGTGCTGAAGGGCGCGGACGATCGGTTTGCCGATGCCGTCGAGGTATTCGTAAAGCGAATCGCCCACCGCTTGCGGCCTGGGCATGATTGAGGCGGGCAGGGTGCTCATCTCGATCGCCATGACCGTGTCATCGGCTTTGCGCAGGCGCTTCATGCGCGCCACCTTGTCATTCGGCGACAGGCCGAGGCGGATCAGTTCTTCGTGGGTCGGCAGGGTGATTTCCCGCTCCAGCCATTTCGAACTCGGTACGAAACCTTTCAGGCGCAGCATTTCGCTGAAGCCGGACAGACGCGACAGCGGTTGTTCCAGCCGTGGGGTGATGAACGTGCCCGAGCCTTGCAGGCGGCGGATCAGGCCTTGCTCGAGCAAGACTTCCAGCGCCTTGCGTGCGGTGACTCGGGAGATGCCGAGCTGGTCGCTGAGGTTGCGCTCGGACGGCATCGCCTGTTCGGCCTTCCACTGCCCGGCATGAATCGCCGCTTCCAGATTGCGCGCCAGTTGCAAGTACAGCGGCGTCGGCTGGGAGTCATCGGGACGTAGGGTTTGAAGGTCGTTCATGTAGGTCGTTTCCGTCGCGAGTATAGGATTGTTGTGGCTCGCTTGTGCGACGGAAGCTAATACCACTTGAATACCATGTCAACGCGATGAACTGGCGTCTGGCCCAATGGATTGGCGGTTGTCAGGGGTCACTGTTTAAAGTGGTATTAGTGGTGGCCCATAAAAAGCAAAAGATCGCAGCCTGCGACAGCTTCTACAGTTGAGAGTGGTATCACCCCTGTAGGCGCCGTCGCAGGCTGCGATCTTTTGATTTATTTTTTTGCGGTGACCAGCGGTCGAGGTTACGGACGAATCTCGATCATCGTGCCGTCCGGTACCAGATTCCACACTTCACGCATGTCGACGTTGCGCATGGCGATGCAGCCGTCGGTCCAGTCGAGGGTGTGGAATAACTGCTCCGGATTGTCTGCTGAATCCGGGGTGCCGTGGATCATGATCATCCCGCCGGGCTCGACACCTTCACGGCGTGCGCGGGCGGCATCGCTGATGTTCGGGTAGGAGATGTGCATCGACAGGTTGAATTTGTCGCTGGTCTTGCGCCAGTCGATCCAATAGAAACCTTCGGGTGTGCGTTTGTCGCCCTCGATCAGTTTCGGGCCTTTCTTTGCACCCTTGCCCAAGGAGATGCGATAGGTCTTCAGCGGCTTGCCGTCGGCAATCAACTGCAGTTGGTGGGCCGATTTCAGTACCAGGACTTTTTCGATCAGCGGAGTGTTCGAGGGCGTCACGGTGGTCACGAATGACGCTTGCGAAACGCTGACGAACGACAGGCACAACAGGGCAAGCAACCAACGCATTGAAACGATTCCCCAAGAATGACGCAGACACATAGTGATAGATGCAGGTGTGGTTATCGGCAGGGTGCCGCGAAGCTCAAGTGATCGCCGGCTGCACCAGTGGCGGAATCGACTCCGAACGCACCGGGTAAACCTCGCTGCGCCGATCGGCAAAGAAACATTCCAGCGTGCGCCCGACCGTGCGGAAAGCCAGCTCGTCCCAGGGAATGTCGGCTTCTTCGAACAGCTGCACTTCAAGGCTTTCCGGCCCGGCCGCGTATTGCAGATCGGCCAGTTCGGCGCGGAAGAACACATGCACCTGGCTGATATGCGGCACGTCGATCAGCGTGTAGATGCTCAGGTTGCGCACCCGGGCGCAGGCTTCTTCGGCGGTTTCGCGGATGGCGGCCTGCTCGATGGTCTCGCCGTTTTCCATGAAGCCGGCAGGTAGCGTCCAGTAACCGAGACGCGGCTCGATGGCGCGGCGGCAGAGCAGCACTTTCGTCCCCCAGGTCGGCACGCAACCGGCGACGATATTGGGGTTCTGGTAGTGAATGGTCTGACAGCTGTCGCAGACAAATCGCAGCCGCGAGTCGCCTTCGGGAATGCGCTGGGTGACCGGGTTACCGCAGTGGCTGCAAAATTTCATGCTCGGGTTCCTGAATGCTGCGCCTATCTTGGCGTGCAGCGGGGCCGGTCGGCAAGTTGTCGTTTCGCGACACGACGGGTTTCGGGGGCTTGGGCGCTCGCTTTGATTGGTGCATGATGCGGAGCAAGGCACCGATCGAGAACACTCATGCTGGACGAGCTACTGCATAGGGTAAGCAACCACACACCGCGTACGCTGGAGACCGACGCACGTTTCCCCGAAGCCGCCGTGCTGGTGCCGATCACCCGCAGTGACGAACCGGAACTGGTCCTGACCCTGCGCGCCAGCGGGCTTTCGACCCATGGCGGCGAGGTCGCTTTCCCCGGAGGGCGCCGCGACCCGGAAGATCCGGACCTCATATTCACCGCGCTGCGCGAAGCCGAAGAAGAGATCGGCCTGCCGCCGGGCCTGGTCGAAGTCATCGGCCCGCTAAGCCCGCTGATTTCCCTGCACGGCATCAAGGTAACGCCGTATGTCGGCGTGATTCCCGACTTTGTCGAATACCAGCCCAATGATGCCGAGATCGCCGCCGTCTTCAGCGTGCCGCTGGAATTCTTCCGCAAGGACCCGCGTGAGCATACCCATCGCATCGATTATCAGGGCCGCAGTTGGTACGTGCCGAGCTATCGCTTCGGCGAGTACAAGATCTGGGGCCTGACGGCGATCATGATCGTCGAGTTGATCAACCTGCTCTATGACGCCAAAATCAGCCTGCACCGACCGCCGAAAAGCTTTATCGATACCTGAGCCGTCGTTCGAACGGCCGTGAGCCCTGAGGGAAAAAAGATGAAATACCGCCTGGGCGACGCCCGTGTCGAAACCCATCCACAGAGCTGGGTCGCGCCCAATGCCGTGCTGGTGGGCAAGGTTCGCCTGGAAGAGGGCGCCAACGTCTGGTTCAACGCTGTGTTGCGCGGCGACAACGAACTGATCCTCGTCGGCAAGAACAGCAATGTGCAGGACGGTACGGTGATGCACACCGACATGGGCTATCCACTGACCATCGGTACCGGCGTGACCATCGGCCACAACGCGATGCTTCACGGTTGCACGGTCGGCGATTACAGCCTGATCGGTATCAACGCAGTGATTCTCAACGGCGCGAAGATCGGCAAAAACTGCATCATCGGCGCCAATTCGCTGATCGGCGAAGGCAAGGAAATTCCCGACGGTTCGCTGGTGATGGGCTCGCCGGGCAAGGTCGTGCGTGAACTGACCGAGGCGCAAAAGAATATGCTCGAAGCCAGCGCCGCGCACTATGTGCATAACTCGCAGCGTTACGCCCGCGATCTGGTCGAGCAGGAACAATGACGACTGTTGAACGACCAGTCGCCTCGCCCTGCGTGAATATCTGCGCGCTGGACGAAGATGATGTTTGCACCGGGTGCCAGCGCACGGTCGCGGAGATCACCCGCTGGGGCCGCATGAACAATGACGAGCGCCGCGTCGTGCTGGGGTTGTGTCATGAACGGGCGAAGGCGAGTGGATTGGTCTGGATGATTCCCGCGAAGTCAGGCGTCTGAACCACCGCTTTCGCGAGCAGGCTCGCTCCCACCTTGAAAATGCGTTCCACTGTGGGAGCGAGCCTGCTCGCGAAGACGTCGGTCCTGTCACCGCACCTATTGGCGCAATACCAGCGCTCAAGTAACCTGTGCGCCACATTTACAGGCCACCTCCATGATCTTCCTCATCGCCTACATCAGCAGCGTCGTGCTGATCAACTTCGCCTTTTCCACCGCACCGCACCTGGACATCATCTGGTCGGCCTGGGGCGGGCTGGTGTTTGTGCTGCGCGACATGGTGCAAACGCGCTTCGGTCATGGCGCGATCGTGGCGATGCTGGCGGCGCTGGTGCTCTCCTACATCACGTCCGACCCATCCATCGCGCTGGCCAGCGCCACGGCGTTCGCGGTCTCCGAGTGCATCGACTGGCTGGTGTTCAGCATCACCAAGCGGCCGTTGCGTGATCGTCTGTGGATCAGTTCGGCGCTGAGCATTCCGCTGGATACCTTCATCTTTTTCGGCATGATCGACGCCTTGACGCCGCCGGTGATCATCACCGCGCTGGCCTCCAAGTTCGCCGGCGTTACCGCGGTCTGGCTGATCATGGCCTGGCGTGATCGCAAACAGGCTGTCGCCAGCTGAAGCCAAACCCTCGGGTTCATGTAAAATGCCGCGCTTTCTCCCCATGGAAAGCGCACTTGCGTGGCTTTCCTCGATGATCCGCTTCCTTTGAGGACCTGAGATGACCCGTATCGGAACTCCATTGTCGCCAACCGCGACCCGCGTATTGCTGTGTGGCTGTGGTGAGTTGGGCAAGGAAGTGGTAATCGAACTGCAGCGCCTGGGCGTTGAAGTGATTGCCGTCGACCGCTACGCCAACGCGCCGGCCATGCAAGTCGCCCATCGCAGCCACGTGATCAACATGCTCGACGGCGCTGCTTTGCGTGCAGTGATCGAAGCCGAGAAGCCGCACTTCATCGTGCCGGAAATCGAAGCCATCGCCACCGCCACGCTGGTCGAGCTGGAAGCCGAAGGCTTCACCGTGATCCCGACCGCGCGTGCGGCGCAGCTGACCATGAACCGCGAAGGCATCCGTCGTCTGGCTGCCGAAGAGCTGGATCTGCCGACCTCGCCGTACCACTTCGCCGACACCTTCGAGGACTACAGCAAAGCCGTTCAGGATCTGGGTTTCCCTTGCGTGGTCAAGCCGGTGATGAGTTCGTCGGGCAAGGGCCAGAGCCTGCTGCGCAGCGCCGATGACGTACAGAAAGCCTGGGATTACGCGCAAGAGGGCGGTCGCGCCGGCAAAGGTCGGGTGATCATCGAAGGCTTCATCGACTTTGACTACGAAATCACCCTGCTGACCGTGCGCCACATTGGCGGCACCACGTTCTGCGCACCGGTCGGCCACCGTCAGGAGAAGGGCGACTATCAGGAATCCTGGCAGCCGCAGGCCATGAGCCCGATTGCTCTGGCTGAATCCGAGCGCGTTGCCAAAGCAGTCACTGAAGCACTGGGTGGCCGTGGTCTGTTCGGCGTCGAGCTGTTCATCAAAGGTGATCAGGTGTGGTTCAGCGAAGTGTCGCCACGGCCGCATGACACCGGTCTGGTCACGCTGATTTCCCAGGACCTGTCGCAGTTTGCCCTGCATGCCCGCGCCATTCTCGGCCTGCCGGTACCACTGATCCGTCAGTTCGGCCCATCGGCGTCGGCAGTGATTCTGGTGGAAGGCCAGTCGACCCAGACTGCATTCGCCAATCTGGGCGCTGCGCTGAGCGAGCCGGATACCGCGCTGCGCCTGTTCGGCAAGCCGGAAGTGAACGGTCAGCGCCGCATGGGCGTGGCGCTGGCACGGGATGAGTCGATCGAGGCTGCTCGCGCCAAGGCGACCCGTGCGTCGCAGGCGGTTGTTGTCGAGCTGTAAACCGGGTCGCGACAGCTATTCGCGAGCAGGCTCGCTCCCACATGGGACTGGGTGAACACAGAATCTGTGACCAATCCCAAAACCCTGTGGGAGCGGGCTTGCCCGCGATAGCGATCTCTCAGGCGACCTGATTCAGATCGTTATTGCGCGTCTCCTTCAAACACAACACCGCAATCAGACTCAACACCGCCGCCGCCGACACATACCCGCCGACATAGCTCAACCCACCCATCGCCACCAGTTTCTGCGCAAAGAACGGCGCCGCCGAGGCTCCGACGATCCCGCCCAGGTTGTACGCCGCGGAAGCGCCGGTATAACGCACGTGGGTCGGAAACAGCTCAGGCAACAGCGCGCCCATCGGTGCGAATGTCACGCCCATCAAAAACAACTCGATGCACAGAAACAGCGCTACGCCCCAGGTCGAGCCCTGCGTCAGCAACGGTTCCATCAGGAATCCGGACAGAATCGCCAGCACGCCACCGATGATCAGCACCGGTTTGCGCCCGTAACGGTCGCTGGCCCAAGCGGATAATGGCGTCGCTGCGGCCATGAACAACACGGCAAAGCACAACAGGCCGAGGAACGTTTCGCGGCTGTAACCCAGCGTCGATACGCCGTAGCTCAGGGAAAACACCGTCGAGATATAGAACAGTGCATAGCAGACCACCATCGCCGCCGCCCCGAGCAGGGTCGGCGCCCAGTATTGGCTGAACAGCTCGACCAGCGGCACCTTGACTCGCTCCTGACGGGCGATCGCATTGGCGAACACTGGCGTTTCATGCAATTTCAGGCGCACATACAGGCCGACCATCACCAGCGCCGCACTGAGCAGAAACGGAATACGCCAGCCCCAACTGCGGAACTGTTCGTCATCCAAGGTCATTGCCAAGGTCAGGAACAGGCCGTTGGCTGCAAGAAAACCAATCGATGGCCCGAGCTGCGGGAACATGCCGAACCACGCGCGTTTGCCCTTCGGCGCGTTTTCCGTGGCCAGCAGCGCCGCACCGCCCCATTCGCCGCCAAGGCCCAGGCCCTGACCGAAGCGCAGCACGCACAGCAGAATCGGCGCCCAGGCCCCAATGCTGTCGTAGCCCGGCAACACGCCAATCAAGGTGGTGCACACCCCCATCAACAGCAGCGAGGCGACCAGCGTCGATTTACGACCGATACGGTCGCCGAAGTGGCCAAACAGTGCCGAACCCAGTGGTCGGGCGAGGAAGGCAATGCCGAAAGTGAGAAAAGCGGAAAGCATCTGCGCCGTGCCGGAGGTCTGCGGAAAGAACACCGGCCCGATCACCAGCGCCGCAGCAGTGGCGTAAACGTAGAAGTCGTAGAACTCGATGGCGGTGCCGATGAAGCTTGCCGTGGCCACGCGGGTGGCGGAATTGGTCGGCTGGGCAGGCGCGGTTTCGCTGTAAGCGGTATGGGTCGTCATGCGGTGATCCCTGACAGTCATGAGCTCCAGTGGAGCGAATTATTATGGTCGAACACCCAGGGATGTGGGGTAGGGCGCGAGCGCTGTTTCGAGTAGGAACAGTCGTCGGTTTGCAGCGGAAACAGTCAGGATCCGGGCAGTGCCGGGTAGGCACAGGGATCGACGGCGCTTGGGTAAGCGCCTCGATTATAGGAAGGGGGCTAACGATCAAACAAGCGCAAACAATGCAGCTTTATCGAGCAGGCACCAGAGCAGGCACCGATGAGGTCAGCCAGATCAACACCTTGCTCACCCGGTTCTCCTCGGTCTCGAGGATTTCCAGTCGATAACGCCCGATCTTCAGGCACACCGCGCTTTCCGGAATGGTTTCCAGCGCTTCGGTGACCAGGCCGTTGAGCGTCTTCGGCCCGTCGCTCGGCAGGTGCCAGCCCAGGCACTTGTTCAGGTCGCGGATCGATGCGGCGCCATCGATCACCATACGCCCGTCGGCTTGGGGATGGATGTGCGGGTTGTCGAGGCTGTGCTCGCTTTCGAATTCGCCGACGATCTCTTCGAGAATGTCTTCAAGGGTGACGATGCCCAGCACTTCACCGTACTCGTCCACGACCATGCCGAGACGGCGTTGCTGCTTGTGGAAGTTCAGCAGTTGCAGTTGCAGCGGCGTGCTTTCCGGGACGAAGTAGGGTTCGTAGCTGGCGGCCAGCAGTGCCTCGCGGGTCAATCCACCATTGCTCAGCAAATGGCCGATCTGACGGGTGTTGAGCACCGCTTCGACCTGATTGATGTCACTGTGAAACACCGGCAGACGCGTGCGTTTGTTCTCGCGCAGTTGCTCGATGATCTCTTCGATCGAATCGTCGAGGTTGATGCCGTCGACGTCACTGCGCGGCACCAGAATGTCGTTGACCGTGATGTTGTCCAGCGCATGAATGCCCGATACCGGGTGGGTGCGGACCGGATGGTCGTGATCCTCATCGTGATCGGCCGGCAACTCGTCCTCGCTCTGTTGCACCACCTGAGCCTTGCGCGTGAACGGGGTCATCAACAAAGCGCTGACCCGGCAGAACAGCCACGCGAACGGGTAGACGATTTTCATCGGCACGGTCAGCAGGGCATTGCCGAACGCCAGCACAGCGTCGGGATAGCGCCGAGCCACTGTGCGCGGGAAATAATCAGCGAACACCAACAGGATGCCACCGGCGCCCAGGCACGCCGCCCACGGGCCGTTTTCTTCGCAGAGGAAAATCGCCAGCAACGTCGCGATGATCACTGCGAGGGCGCGGCACAGGGTGTTGCAGAGGATCAGGCTGTCGAGCGGGAAGCTCAGCTTCGCCAGCGGTTTATCGCTGGCGCGCGAGGCGATACGTTGCGCCTGCAGGTGCTGCTGCGCGATTTCGACGGCGGTAAACAGCCCTGACCATAAAATCAGCAGGACAAATACCGCGAGCATCGGCCCTATGGGCAAACCGTCCATTTATGCCGCCCGTCAGATGTGCAGAATGTATTCACGAACCAGTTTGCTGCCGAAGTACGCCAGCATCAGCAGGCAGAAACCGGCGAGGGTCCAGCGAATCGCCTTGTGGCCGCGCCAGCCCAGACGGTTGCGGCCCCACAACAGCACGCTGAAGACGATCCATGCCAGGCAGGCCAGCAGGGTCTTGTGCACCAGATGCTGAGCGAACAGGTTCTCGACGAACAGCCAGCCGGAAATCAGCGATAGCGACAGCAGCGTCCAGCCGGCCCAGAGAAAGCCGAACAGCAGGCTTTCCATGGTTTGCAGGGGCGGGAAGTTCTTGATCAGCCCGGACGGGTGCTTGTGCTTGAGCTGATGGTCCTGAACCAGCAGCAGCAACGCCTGGAACACGGCGATGGTGAACATGCCGTAGGCGAGGATCGACAATAGAATGTGCGCGAGGATGCCCGGCTCTTCATCGATGATCTGCACCGTGCCGGTCGGCGCGAACTGCGCCAGCAATACCGTGATCGCGCCCAGCGGGAACAGCAGCACCAGCAGGTTTTCCACCGGGATCCGCGAACAGGCGAGCAGGGTCAGGGCGATTACCGCCGCAGCGATCAGACTGGACGCACTGAAAAAGTCCAGGCCAAGGCCGATCGGGGTCAATAGATGTGTAAGCAGGCTGGCGCCGTGGGCGAGCACGGCGAATACGCCGAGGCTGACCAGCAGGCGCTTGTTCGCCTTGGCGCCGGTGGCCAGGCGGGTGCTTTGATAGACGGTCGCAGCGGCATAGAGCAGGGCGGCGGCGAGGGTGGTCAGCAAACTGGGTGACAAGGGGAGCATAAATCCTGTTAGGCGAGCCCGAAAGGCGCTGAGTTTGGCATAGAACCGCCACGGCACGAAAGACTCCGCAAGCTGACGGCGAGGTGTCCGCCGGCCGCAGTCTTCGCTATAATCCGCGACCTGCCCACGCCGCAGGCTCGCCGAGCACATGTTGATTCCGGTCTGGGCCGCCATTATCCCGGTTCGTACAGGGCCTGAAAGGATCGCGCAATGTTTGAAAACTTAACCGACCGTCTCTCGCAGACGCTGCGCCATGTCACCGGCAAGGCCAAGCTGACCGAGGACAATATCAAAGACACCCTGCGTGAAGTGCGCATGGCGTTGCTCGAAGCTGACGTCGCATTGCCGGTGGTCAAGGACTTCGTCAATTCGGTCAAGGAGCGCGCTGTCGGCACCGAGGTGTCGCGCAGCCTGACGCCGGGCCAGGCATTCGTGAAGATCGTCCAGGCCGAACTCGAAAGCCTGATGGGCGCGGCAAACGAAGACCTCAACCTGAGTGCCGTTCCGCCAGCCGTGATTCTGATGGCCGGTCTGCAGGGCGCGGGTAAAACCACCACTGCCGGCAAGCTGGCGCGCTTTCTTAAAGAGCGCAAGAAGAAGTCGGTCATGGTTGTTTCGGCGGACATCTATCGTCCGGCGGCGATCAAGCAGCTGGAAACCCTGGCCAACGACATCGGCGTGACGTTCTTCCCGTCCGACCTGAGCCAGAAGCCGGTCGACATCGCCAATGCGGCTATTAAAGAAGCAAAACTGAAATTCATCGACGTGGTCATCGTCGATACTGCCGGTCGTCTGCACATCGACGAAGAGATGATGGGCGAGATCAAGGCGCTGCACGCCGCGATCAACCCGGTCGAAACCCTGTTCGTGGTCGACGCCATGACCGGTCAGGACGCCGCCAACACGGCCAAGGCGTTCGGCGATGCGCTGCCGCTGACCGGTGTGATCCTGACCAAGGTCGACGGCGACGCCCGTGGCGGTGCCGCGCTGTCGGTGCGCGCCATCACCGGCAAGCCGATCAAGTTCATCGGTATGGGCGAGAAGAGCGAAGCGCTCGATCCGTTCCACCCTGAGCGTATCGCCTCGCGGATCCTCGGCATGGGCGACGTGCTCAGCCTGATCGAGCAGGCCGAAGCGACGCTGGACAAGGACAAGGCCGACAAACTGGCCAAGAAGCTGAAGAAGGGCAAGGGCTTCGACCTCGAAGACTTCCGCGATCAGCTGCAACAGATGAAGAACATGGGCGGCCTCGGCGGGCTCATGGACAAACTGCCGAGCATCGGCGGCGTCAACCTGTCGCAGATGGGCAATGCCCAGAACGCCGCAGAGAAGCAGTTCAAGCAGATGGAAGCCATCATCAATTCCATGACCCCGGCCGAGCGCCGCGACCCTGAGCTGATCAGCGGTTCGCGCAAGCGCCGGATCGCCATGGGTTCCGGCACGCAGGTGCAGGACATCGGCCGCTTGATCAAGCAGCACAAGCAGATGCAGAAGATGATGAAGAAATTCACCGCCAAGGGCGGTATGGCAAAAATGATGCGCGGCATGGGCGGTATGTTGCCCGGCGGCGGTATGCCGAAAATGTAAAGACTTCGCCGGTCGTCGCACCGGCGCAGACCCTGCAAGGACGCAGGATCAACAGCAAACCCGCACTCGGCGGGAGCTGACTGGCCGTTTTTATCGACGGCTCTCTATGCAAATCTGCACGGCATGCCATGGGCGCCGGAAAAAGTCATTTGCAAAAGTCCGGATATTCCTTAGAATATGCGGCCTTTCGGGCACCCATGCCCGCTGTGCATTTAGATTTGCAGCACCGACTACAGGAACGATGTTCACATGCTAACAATCCGTCTTGCCCTTGGCGGCTCCAAAAAGCGCCCGTTTTACCACCTGACCGTAACCGACTCGCGTAACCCGCGTGACGGCTCCCACAAAGAACAGGTTGGTTTCTTCAACCCTGTTGCCCGTGGTCAGGAAATCCGTCTGTCCGTGAACCAAGAGCGCGTTGCCTACTGGCTGAGCGTTGGTGCACAACCTTCTGAGCGCGTTGCTCAGTTGTTGAAGGAATCTGCCAAGGCTGCGGCCTGAGCAATATGAACGCGACGCCAGCCCCTGCCGATGATTTGATCGTTATTGGCAAAATTTATTCTGTTCATGGCGTTCGCGGCGAAGTGAAGGTTTATTCCTTTACTGATCCGACTGAAAACCTGTTGCAGTACAAAACCTGGACGCTCAAGCGCGAAGGCAATGTCAAACAGGTCGAGCTGGTCAGTGGACGCGGGAGCGACAAGTTCCTGGTCGCCAAGCTCAAGGGTCTCGATGATCGTGAAGAAGCTCGTCTTCTGGCCGGTTATGAGATCTGCGTGCCGCGCAACCTGTTCGCTGAATTGACCGAAGGCGAGTACTACTGGTACCAGCTGGAAGGTCTGAAGGTCATCGACACCCTTGGGCAACTGCTCGGGAAAATCGATCATCTTCTGGAAACCGGCGCCAATGATGTAATGGTCGTCAAGCCTTGCGCTGGCAGCCTGGATGATCGCGAACGCCTGTTGCCCTATACGGAGCAATGCGTGTTGGCCGTCGACCTGGACGCGGGCGAGATGAAGGTGGATTGGGACGCGGACTTCTGAACGTGGCTAACTTGCGCGTAGAAGTGATCAGTTTGTTTCCCGAGATGTTTTCCGCCATTGGCGATTACGGCATCACCAGTCGTGCGGTCAAACAGGGGCTCTTGCAGCTGACCTGTTGGAATCCGCGAGATTACACGACGGATCGGCATCACACTGTGGACGATCGCCCGTTTGGCGGTGGTCCGGGCATGGTGATGAAGATCAAGCCCCTGGAAGATGCGCTGGCTCAGGCCAAGGCAGCAGCCGGGGAGGCGGCGAAGGTGATTTACCTGTCCCCCCAAGGCCGTCAACTGACTCAGTCGGCGGTACGCGAGCTGGCACAATCGGATGCATTGATCCTGATTGCCGGCCGCTACGAAGGCATTGACGAGCGCTTTATTGAGGCTCATGTCGATGAAGAGTGGTCGATTGGCGACTATGTACTGTCTGGCGGCGAGCTGCCAGCCATGGTCCTGATCGATGCGGTTACACGACTGCTGCCTGGAGCTTTAGGGCATGCGGATTCCGCTGAGGAAGATTCCTTTACGGATGGTCTGCTGGATTGCCCGCACTACACCCGACCGGAGGTGTATGCGGATCAGCGTGTTCCCGACGTGTTGCTGAGTGGCAATCACGCGCATATCCGGCGTTGGCGTTTACAGCAGTCCCTTGGTCGGACCTATGAACGACGCGCCGATCTTCTGGAAAGCCGCTCGCTTTCTGGAGAAGAGAAGAAGCTGCTCGAGGAATACATCCGCGAGCGGGACGATAGTTAACAACGTATCGATGGTAGATCGAACGATTTACCTTAGGAGCACAGCATGACCAACAAAATCATCCTTGCACTCGAAGCAGAGCAGATGACCAAAGAAATCCCTACCTTCGCCCCAGGCGACACTATTGTCGTTCAGGTGAAAGTGAAGGAAGGCGATCGTTCCCGTCTGCAAGCGTTCGAAGGCGTTGTAATCGCCAAGCGTAACCGCGGCGTGAACAGTGCGTTCACCGTTCGTAAAATCTCCAACGGTGTTGGCGTAGAACGTACTTTCCAGACCTACTCCCCGCAGATCGACAGCATGGCTGTTAAACGTCGCGGTGACGTACGTAAAGCCAAGCTGTACTACCTGCGCGACCTGTCGGGTAAAGCAGCACGCATCAAGGAAAAACTGGCTTAAGCCCAGCTTCCGATGCAGAAAAAAGCAGCCTACGGGCTGCTTTTTTGTTGCCCGGGATTTGTGCTGCAAGGATCTTCAGTCTATCTGTGACCGAGTCGCGGCCTTCGCGAGCAGGCTCGCTCCCACAGAAGTCCGAATGTGGGGCCTGCTCGCGAATCGATCCATCAGGCGCTGGAACCTTGCGGTTGAATCAACGCCAGCAACGTCCACCCAGCCCCCGGTTTCAACGCCGTTTCCGGTGTCACCACATGCACCCAGCCGCTGTCATCACGCATGAACAGCAGCGTCGCGCGATTGCCGTGCAGCGCTTGGTAATCCTCCCAGCCGAAGCCGTCCGTCAATGTCGTGCTGTAAAGCTCCGCTCCCTGGCCCATCTGGCCGGCCAGTTTCGAATAGGTCAGTGCCTCACTGCCTAATTGATTGCCCCGGTGTTCCAGGCTCGCCCGATGTTTATCGCTGCGGCGGCTTTCGTGGCCGCTTGCCAGACCGAACAGGCGCTGATGACCGAAGTCATGACGAAAGCGCATCGCCGCCAATGTGTTCAGCTCGCCCGACGGTGACAGCGCCAGCAAATGCCCCAACCCCACCAGGTCCAGATGCGCGTCGGCATGCTGCGACGCCGGGTTGCCGAAATAGGTCGGCAAGCCTTCCATGCGTGCCGCGCGGATATTCTCCCAGCTCGAATCGGTCAGCAGCACGCGGCTGCCCAGCTGTTGCAGCGACTTGCCCAATTCACGGGCCGGGCCATTGGCACCAACGATCAGAAAACCGCTTGGCGCCGGTTCAGCGACCTTTAACAGCCGTGCCAGCGGTCGCGCCGTTGCGCTTTGCAAAACCACGGTGCCGATGATCACCGCAAAGGTCGGCGGCACCAGGAGCAGGGCGCCTTCATGTCCGGATTCATCCAGGCGAATCGCGAAAATCGCCGAGACAGCCGCAGCGACGATCCCGCGCGGCGCGATCCAGCACAGCAACGCCCGTTCGCGCCAGCTCAGACTGGAGCCGGCGGTGCTGAGCAAAACATTCAACGGACGGGCGATCAGCTGGATCACCAGCAGCAGAATCAACACCAGCGGTCCCAGACCGATCAACGCGTTCAGGTCCAGGCGCGCCGCGAGCAGGATGAACAGTCCGGAAATCAGCAACACGCTGAGGTTTTCCTTGAAGTGCAGGATGTGCCGCACGTCCACGCCTTTCATGTTGGCCAGCCACATGCCCATCAGCGTCACCGCCAGCAGGCCGGACTCATGCATCACCTGGTTGGCACCGATGAAGATCGCCAGCACGGCTGCCAGCGAGGCCAGGTTATGCAAGTATTCCGGCAGCCACTGACGTCGGATCACCGTCCCCAGCAGCCAACCACCGACGACACCAAACACGGCGCCGCAGAGAATCACCCCGCCGAAGGTGAAGAGGCTTTGCTTGAGGCCATGGCCTTCAGCGCTGGCGATGATGAAGCTGTACACCACTACCGCGAGCAGAGCGCCGATCGGATCGATGACGATGCCTTCCCAGCGCAGGATGTTGGCAATCGAAGCTTTTGGCCGCACCACCCGCAGCATCGGCACGATTACGGTCGGACCGGTGACCAGCGTCAGGCTGCCAAACAGAATCGCCAGCATCCAGTCGAAGCCCAGCAGAAAATGTGTTGCCACCGCGATGACGATCCAGGTCGAGATCGCACCGAGGGTCACCAGTCGATGAACGACGCTGCCAATCTCTTTCCATTCCGACAGGTGCAGGGTCAGGCTGCCTTCGAACAGAATCAGCGCCACTGCCAGCGACACCAGTGGCATCAGCAGCGGGCCGAACATTTCCTGCGGGTCGAGCCAACCCAACACCGGGCCTGCAAGAATGCCGGTCAGCAGCAAAAAAAGAATGGCTGGCAGCTTCAGGCGCCATGCCAGCCACTGACAACCCAGCGCCGCCGCGCCGATCCCGCCAAATGCCAAGAGAATTTGCTGCTCGTTCATTGATGCTCCCTGTTCCTTGATCTGGCTGGCTATGAAAGACTAGCGGCCATTCCCGTCGTTCACTGTCTATTTGCGCGCAGTGTGAAAAACTGCCTGCCCCGAGCACCCATGCCTGCCATCGACCATCCGCTGATTGATCAATTCCTCGACGCTTTATGGCTGGAGAAAGGCCTGTCCGACAACACCCGCGACGCCTATCGCAGTGACCTCGCGCTGTTCAACGGCTGGTTGCAGGAGAAAAAACTCGAACTGATCAATGCCGGCCGCGAATTGATCCTCGATCACCTGGCGTGGCGGCTGGAGCAAAACTACAAGCCGCGCTCCACCGCGAGATTTCTCTCCGGGGTGCGTGGCTTTTATCGCTATCTGTTGCGGGAAAAACTGATCAGCGTCGACCCAACGTTGCGCGTCGACATGCCGCAACTGGGGCGGCCGTTGCCCAAGTCGCTGTCGGAAGCCGATGTCGAAGCACTGCTCAAGGCGCCGGATCTGAGCGAAGCCATCGGCCAGCGCGACCGCGCGATGCTGGAAGTGCTGTATGCCTGTGGCCTGCGCGTGACCGAACTGATCAGCCTGACGCTGGAGCAGGTCAACCTGCGCCAAGGCGTATTGCGGGTGATGGGCAAGGGCAGCAAGGAGCGTCTGGTGCCGATGGGCGAGGAGGCGATTGTCTGGGTCGAGCGTTATATGCGTGATGGTCGTGGCGAGTTGCTCGGTGGCCGCCCCAGCGATGTGCTGTTCCCCAGCCAGCGCGGCGAGCAGATGACCCGGCAGACGTTCTGGCATCGCATCAAGCATCAGGCCAAGGTCGCCGGGATCAGCAAGTCGCTGTCGCCGCACACCTTGCGCCACGCGTTCGCCACACACCTGCTCAACCATGGCGCGGACTTGCGCGTGGTGCAGATGCTGCTCGGCCACAGCGACCTGTCTACGACGCAGATCTATACCCATGTCGCCCGCGCCCGCTTGCAGGACTTGCACGCCAAGCACCACCCACGCGGCTGACACATCCCATATTGTTGAAATACTGACCTGTGGCGAGGGGATTTATCCCCGTTTGGCTGCGCAGCAGTCGCAAACCCGGCTGGCTCGATTTTGACTGAAAGATCGCGGTGGATGGTTCAGGGCTGCTTCGCAAACCATCGGGGATAAATTCCCTCGCCACAATAATGTGTGTCAGCCACATGTGGTTGTGGGTCAGTTGTACAAGCATGAAGATGTGTCAGTTGCTCATGAGTGTGTGGCGACAGGCGCATTCGGCCCTCGTGACCTTATGTGTTAGGCTTTGCCGGTTTGCACGATGGACGGTTATGACCCGGTGTTTCGCACGGGCGTTCTGACCGTTTCATTGGCCCGCCCTCAGGAGTACTCATGCGTCTGACCCAGATTTTCGCCGCCGCCGCCATTGCGTTGGTGAGCACCTTTGCCGTCGCCGACGACGCGGCTGACAAAGCCATTCGTCAAAGCCTGGAAAAACTCGAACTCGAGTTTCCGGTCGAGAGCATCAGTGCCAGCCCGTTGCCTGGCATGTACGAAGTCAAACTCAAAGGCAGCCGCGTGCTGTATGCCAGCGCCGATGGCCAGTACATCGTCCAGGGCAACCTGTATCAGCTGGCGAATGGCAAACCGGTCAACCTGACCGAGAAGACCGAACGCCTGGGCATTTCCAAACTGATCAATGCCATCCCTGTGGCCGAAACCGTGGTCTACCCGGCTGTGGGCGAGACCAAATCGCATATCACCGTGTTTACCGACACCACCTGTCCGTACTGCCACAAACTGCATGCCGAAGTGCCGGAGCTGAACAAGCGCGGCATTGAAGTGCGCTACGTGGCGTTCCCGCGCCAGGGTCTGAATTCGCCGGGTGACGAGCAGCTGCAAGCAGTGTGGTGCTCGAAAGACAAGAAAGCCGCCATGGACAAAATGGTCGATGGCAAGGAAATCAAGGCCGCCAAGTGCGATAACCCGGTTTCCAAGCAATTCGCCCTCGGTCAGTCGATCGGCGTGAACGGTACACCGGCCATCGTTTTGGCCGACGGCCAGGTCATTCCGGGCTACCAGCCGGCGCCACAAGTCGCCAAACTGGCGCTGGGCGCGAAGTAATTCGCATCGTCACGGGCAACCGTTGACGATCGTGGTCCGGCGGCAACAGCGCCGGGCCATCAACAGAGAGCCGCGAGCACGCGGTTGTTTTCCGGCCGACCCTGTGTCGGCCGTTTCATGGGGAGTTCACAGTGAATCCGGTCAAAGTAGGCATCTGTGGGTTAGGGACCGTCGGTGGCGGTACCTTCAACGTACTTCAGCGCAACGCCGAGGAAATTGCTCGTCGTGCCGGGCGTGGAATCGAAGTGGCACAAATTGCCACGCGCACGCCAAAGCCTCAGTTCCAGACGACCGGTATTGCGATTACCAACGATGTCTTCGAAGTGGCCACGAACCCTGAGATCGACATCGTCATAGAGCTGATGGGCGGCTACACCGTTGCCCGCGAGCTGGTACTCAAGGCCATCGAGAATGGCAAGCATGTGGTCACCGCGAACAAGGCGCTGATAGCCGTTCACGGTAATGAGATTTTCGCCAAGGCACGCGAGAAAGGCGTGATCGTGGCATTCGAAGCAGCGGTGGCCGGTGGCATTCCGGTGATCAAGGCGATCCGCGAAGGCCTGTCCGCCAACCGCATCAACTGGGTTGCCGGGATCATCAACGGCACCGGCAACTTCATCCTCACCGAAATGCGCGAGAAGGGCCGTACGTTCGAAGACGTACTCGCCGAGGCGCAAGCGCTAGGTTACGCCGAAGCCGACCCGACCTTCGACGTCGAAGGCATCGATGCCGCGCACAAGCTGACCATTCTGGCGTCGATTGCCTTCGGCATTCCGCTGCAATTCGACAAGGCGTACACCGAAGGCATCACCAAACTGACCACCGCCGACGTCAACTACGCCGAAGCGCTGGGCTATCGCATCAAGCACCTCGGCGTGGCGCGCAGCACTGACGCCGGCATCGAGTTGCGCGTGCACCCGACGCTGATTCCGGCCGATCGCCTGATCGCCAACGTCAACGGCGTGATGAACGCAGTGATGGTCAACGGCGACGCCGCCGGTTCGACGCTGTTCTACGGTGCCGGCGCTGGCATGGAGCCGACCGCTTCCTCGGTGATCGCCGACCTGGTCGACGTGGTTCGCGCGATGACTTCCGACCCGGAAAACCGTGTGCCGCACCTGGCCTTCCAGCCGGACTCGCTGTCGGCCCATCCGATCCTGCCGATCGAAGCCTGCGAAAGCGCTTACTACCTGCGCATTCACGCCAAGGATCATCCGGGCGTTCTGGCGCAGGTGGCGAGCATCCTGTCGGAGCGCGGCATCAATATCGAATCGATCATGCAGAAGGAAGTCGAAGAGCATGACGGCCTGGTGCCGATGATCCTGCTGACCCACCGCGTGGTCGAGCAGCGCATCAACGATGCGATCACCGCGCTGGAAGCACTGGCTGGCGTCGACGGCCCGGTTGTACGGATCCGTGTCGAACATTTGAACTAAAAGCAGCGGCAAGCTTCGAGCTGCAAGCGGCAAGAGAGAAGCAGTCTGGCTTTTACTTGCGACTTGCGGCTTGCAGCTTGCAGCTCAAACCGAAGGTTTGAAAAAAAATGCGATATATCAGTACTCGCGGCCAGGCCCCGGCCCTGAATTTCGAAGAGGTCCTGCTGGCCGGTCTGGCGACCGATGGCGGTCTGTACGTCCCGGAAAACCTGCCACGTTTCACTCAGGAAGAAATCGCTTCCTGGGCCGGCCTGCCGTATCACGAACTGGCCTTCCGGGTGATGCGCCCGTTTGTCACCGGCAGCATTCCGGACGCCGATTTCAAGAAGATTCTCGAAGAAACCTACGGCGTGTTCGCCCACAGCGCCGTGGCGCCACTGCGTCAGTTGAACGGTAATGAATGGGTGCTTGAGCTGTTCCACGGCCCGACCCTGGCGTTCAAGGACTTCGCCCTGCAACTGCTCGGTCGTCTGCTCGATTACGTGCTGGAAAAGCGCGGCGAGCGCGTGGTGATTGTCGGTGCCACCTCTGGTGACACCGGTTCTGCGGCCATCGAAGGCTGCAAGCACTGCGAAAACGTCGACATTTTCATCCTGCACCCGCATCAGCGCGTATCGGAAGTGCAGCGTCGGCAGATGACAACGATCTTCGGCGAAAACATCCACAACATCGCCATCGAAGGCAACTTCGATGACTGCCAGGAAATGGTCAAGAACAGCTTCGCCGACCAGAGCTTCCTCAAAGGCACGCGTCTGGTGGCGGTGAACTCGATCAACTGGGCGCGGATCATGGCCCAGATCGTTTACTACTTCCATGCGTCCCTGCAGTTGGGCGGTCCGGCGCGTTCGGTGTCGTTCTCGGTACCGACCGGTAACTTCGGCGACATCTTCGCCGGTTACCTGGCGCGCAACATGGGCCTGCCGATCAACCAGTTGATCGTCGCGACCAACCGCAACGACATCCTGCACCGCTTCATGAGCGGCAACCAGTACGTCAAGGAAACCCTGCACGCAACGCTGTCGCCGTCGATGGACATCATGGTGTCGTCGAACTTCGAGCGCCTGCTGTTCGACCTGCACGGGCGTAACGGTGCGGCGATTGCCGGCCTGATGGACTCGTTCAAAAAGGACGGCAGTTTCAGCGTCGAGCAAGAGCGCTGGACCGAAGCACGCAAGCTGTTCGATTCGCTGGCGGTGGACGATGCGCAGACCTGCGAAACCATCGCCGACGTCTACGAGCAAACCGGTGAGGTGCTCGACCCGCACACTGCCATCGGTGTGAAAGCCGCGCGCGAATGCCGTCGCAGCCTGGATATCCCGATGGTCATTCTGGGTACTGCCCATCCGGTCAAGTTTCCTGAGGCAGTGGAGAAAGCGGGTGTAGGAAAAGCGCTCGAACTACCTGCACATCTTTCTGATTTGTTTGAGCGAAACGAGCGCTGCACGGTTCTGCCAAACGACCTGAAAGCCGTGCAAGCCTTTGTCAGCCAGCATGGCAACCGCGGCAAGCCGCTCTAAGCCAGTAAAAGCTGTCACATTTTGAAGCCCGTCTCCTGACGGGCTTTTTTGTTTCTGCTGCCACACTGCTCGGGTTTTCACCCACGAAGGACGGGTGAGTCGATCACGAAGGAAATGGCAATGCTGTTTTACAGAGGTTTGAAACCGGCACTGGGCTGGTTGTTTTTGTTGGCGGTGCTGGGGTGGACACACAGCGGCGTGGCAGCGCAAATGGCACTCGATCAGGCCAATGCGTCAGCCAGTGTCCAGGCTATCGAGCTGGATGCGCACGAGCAGCAATGGATACGTGACAACCCCAGAGTGACGGTGGCATCGGTGCAATATCCGTTGTACCTGTTTCAGGACGAACATGGCCAGTGGAGCGGTCTGAACAACGATGTGCTCAAGCGCGTCAGCGCAATGACCGGCCTGCAATTCGAGCACCAGGAATCGTTCTCTACCGACCATATGCTCGATCGCCTGCAAAGCGGGGTCGCGGACATCAGTACGACCTTGGCCATGAGTGATGATCGCAAGGCGTTTCTCGATTTCAGTCATGCTTTTGGAGGGGCAGGCTGGGTTTTTGTCGGACATGCCAATACCCCGCGGGTGGAGTCCTTCGAGCAACTGGCCAAGCGCGTTCTGGTGCTGCCCGCCCGTCATGCCCTGGAGGATGCGATTCGGCGCGATTATCCGTCGATTGAAATACGCTCGGTGAAAACCTACGCCGAAGCGCGGGCGCTGGTCGAGAGCGGTGAAGCCTACGCAACCATCGAAAACGAAATCGGCGCGCAGCTCTATCCGTTGGGCATGCTCAAGGTCGGTGCCTTGGTAGAGGGCAAGTGGGAAGCCGATCATCTGGCTGTACGAAAAGGCATGCCGCAACTACTGAGTATTCTCAACAAGGCGCTGGAAGCGTTCCCTGCGGCGGAGTTGCGGGCGATGCGTCTCAAGTGGCTGGCGGGCGTTTCGCCGCCGCCCGTGCCCTCCGTCTGGGAACGGCTGGTCGAGTGGGCATGTTGGGCGATGGGGGTAATCGGCGTTTTCGGAATGCTGTCGCTGGTGTGGAACAGGCGTCTGGCAGCCGTAATCAAGCTGCGCTGCGCAGCGGAAAAGGAGCTGGGCGATCAACTGGCCTTTCAGCACGCCCTGATCGATTCGATGCCGGATCCGGTGTTTGTCCGTGATCTGCACGGGCGCTTGATCATCTGCAATCGCAGTTACGAGGAAGCACTGTCGGTGCGCCTGGACCAGATGCAGGGGCGCCTGCTGATCGAAGTCGATGCGTTTCCGGAAACCACTGCGCGGATGCTGCACGATGAATTCATCGCCCAGTTGCAGACCCGCAAGTCGCGCTTCACCAAACGACAGCTGCTGTTCAAGGGCGGGTCTCGCGAGGTTTATCAGTGGACCGTGCCGTTTTACAGCGGTGACGGTAAATTGCGCGGCCTGTTGGGTGGCTGGACCGATATCACTCAGCGCAGGACCGAGAGCGGGTGTCGCTGTCTACAGTAAAGAAGGGAAATGTCCTGCAAGACGCGGCTACTTTTCTGATGGGAGGCTTAAGACGCCTGCCCTAGAGTGAACGACAACTGCGGTGAGAGTCCGCGATGATCGCTCCAGAGGTCGCCCATGCGCTCGCTTAAAGTCCTGATTCTTGAACCCAACCCGTTCCAGCTGATGGCATTGCATCAAATGCTCAATGCCATCGGCATCTACGATGTATTGACCGCGCCTTCGCTGGCGTCAGCCTTGAGTTCACTGGGGCATCGCGGCGCGGTCGATATCGCCATTTGCGATCCGCAGCTCAAAGGTGGCGATGGGCTGGCTTTGATTCATCACCTGGCGGCGCACCATGAGGCGCGTGCCCTGATTCTGCTGGGCTCGGTCGCGCAGAGTTTGATGAATGATCTGGAGCCGCTGCTCCGCCAGCAGCGCCTGCGCCTGCTGGGACGGCTGCAAACGCCGGTTTCGGCGGTGTTGATGAGAGGTCTGTTGGACAGTTATCTGATCACCCCGCAGGAGCTCATCGAGGCCTGAAACCGGCAGTTATTTTTCTGTCATCTTCGCCGTGCATGCTCTGTCAGACGCGGACCCGCAAGGTCGGGACGCGACAGGCAGAACTTTCTTCTCGGGCCGGTGGTCATTTAATGTGAACACGCCCCAGGCACTGTGTTTTCGGACTATTGAGTGGAGATCGAGATGGAAAGTATCAGTCTATTGCTCGGTGAGGCTCTGAGCCCGTATCAGGTGACGCTGACCCCTCGCGGCAGCCATGGTGAATGTCTGGTGACGCTGAAGAACAGCAGCGGCGCCATTGTGGTGGAACGCGAATTCAATCAGGCCCAGTTGAGCGACAAGCGCTTGCTGACCGACGTGGTGGACGGCCTGCACCGTGACGTGATGATCGCCGAAGGGCGGTTGGAACCCTGCGTGATTGCGGCGTTGCGCAATGCAGCTCTGGACAAGCGTCCGGCCCTGTAAAGATGAAATATTTTTTGTGGGAACCTTCCTGCATCCCTGTCAGTCAGACCCCATAACAGCGAGATCAAGCATTGTGCTCCGGTGCTTGTCGCTTGCTGCTACGGGTCTCGAAGCAGACCCCGTTTAACCCCGAGTCGTCTCCCCACTTCTCGGGGTTTCTTTTGCCCGGCGTTTGCTCAATGCGCGGCTATTGCTCGAAAAAGCCAAGCGCCCAGCGCTGCTCAGATGGCCCCGTCTTCACGCAACCGAGCGATTTGCGCCGCGTCGTAGCCCAGATCGCCGAGCACCTGCGCATTGTGTTCGCCCAACTGCGGCCCGACCCATTCGGATGAACCTGGGGTTTCGGAAAGTTTCGGCACGATGCCGGGCATCTTGAAGTCCTTGCCGTCCGGCAGCTTGGCATGCAGGAACATCTCTCGCGCCAGATATTGCGGATCGTTGAACATGTCCTCGGCGCTGAAGATCCGGCTGACCGGTACGTCGGCCTGATTGAGCAAGTCGAGAACAGTCTGCAGTGGTAAGGAATTGACCCAGCGATCAATCACGCCATACAACTCGTCCCGGCGACTGTCGCGCCCGTCGTTACTGGCCAGCAGTGGGTCGTTGGCAAGATCTTCGCGGCCAATCACGAGCATGAAGCGTTTGAAGATCGCATCACCATTGGCACCGATCTGCACATGCTTGCCGTCGGCGCTGGTGTGGATCGAAGACGGCGTGATGCCCGGCATGATGTTGCCGCTGCGCTCGCGGATGAAACCGAACACGTCGAACTCCGGCACCATGCTTTCCATCATCGCGAAGATAGCTTCATACAGCGCAACGTCGACCACTTGGCCCAGTCCGCCATTGACCTCGCGATGACGCAGCGCCATCAGCGCACCGATCACGCCCCACAGCGCGGCAATCGAATCACCGATGGAAATGCCGGTACGCACCGGTGGCCGATCTTCGAAACCGGTGATGTACCGCAGGCCGCCCATGGATTCGCCGACCGCGCCGAAACCCGGCTGGTCCTTCATCGGCCCGGTCTGACCGAAACCGGACAGGCGCACCATCACCAGTTTCGGGTTCAGTGCGTGCAGGGTTTCCCAGCTCAGACCGAGTTTTTCCAGGACGCCGGGGCGGAAATTCTCGATGAGGATGTCGGCTTCGCCCAGCAGCTTTTTCAGGATCGCCAAACCGTCGGGGTGTTTCAGATTGAGGGTCAGCGACTTCTTGTTGCGCGCCTGGACGAACCACCACAACGAGGTGCCTTCGTACAATTTGCGCCACTTGCGCAGGGGATCGCCGCCGTCCGGCGATTCGATCTTGATCACCTCGGCGCCGAATTCGCCGCAAATGCGCGAGGCAAACGGCCCGGCGATCAGCGTACCCAATTCAATGACTTTCAGACCCGAGAGCGGTTTGCTGGTGAACGGCATGCGAAATCCTGTAGGACAAGGCTGAACGGATACAGGGTTTTAACATAGCCGGCTGTCAGACGCCGCAGCTGGATCGCCATCAATTCGTTGATTGCCTGTGGCATCGGTTAGACTTGCCGACTTTCCTCGTATCAAGAAGCCCGTTCATGGCCCAGCCGTCCACTACCTACAAATTCGAACTGAACCTCACCGACCTCGACCGCAGCGTCTACGAAAGCGTCAAGCAGACCATCGCCCGTCATCCTTCGGAAACCGAAGAACGCATGACTGTGCGGCTGCTGGCCTACGCGCTCTGGTACAACGAGCAGCTGTCGTTCGGCCGTGGTCTGTCAGACGTGGATGAACCGGCCTTGTGGGAAAAGAGCCTGGACGACCGTGTCCTGCACTGGATCGAAGTCGGCCAGCCGGATGCCGATCGCCTGACCTGGTGCTCGCGCCGCACCGAACGCACCAGCCTGCTGGCCTACGGCAGCCTGCGTGTGTGGGAAACCAAGGTGATCCCGGCGATCAAGAACCTGAAAAACGTCAACATCGCCGCCGTCCCGCAGGAAGTGCTGGAGACCTTGGCCAAGGACATGCCGCGTGTCATCAAGTGGGACGTGATGATCAGCGAAGGCACGATCTTCGTCACCGACGATCGCGGTCAGCACGAAGTCCAGTTGCAATGGCTGCAAGGTGAGCGCGGCTGAGGTCGCGACATCGCTGATATTTCCCACGAATCAAAGAGAAGCCTCCTTCGCCCCATGCGTATCGAACCTCGTCAACTGCCTGCCACGCTGCCTTTCCTTGGTGATCTGCCGCCACTGCTGACCCGCCTGTACGCGGCGCGGGGCGTGCAATCGGAAGCGGAGCTGGACAAAAGTCTGGCGCGCTTGATCCCGTTCCAGCAGCTCAAAGGCATTGATGCGGCGGTCGACCTGCTGGTGACGGCATTGGAGCAACGCCAGCGCATTTTGATCGTCGGCGACTTCGATGCGGACGGCGCCACCGCCAGCACCGTCGGTGTCCTCGGCCTGCGCCTGCTGGGCGCGGCGCATGTCGATTATCTGGTGCCGAACCGTTTTGAATACGGCTATGGCCTGACACCGGAAATCGTCGAAGTCGCGCTGACCCGTGAACCGCAACTATTGATCACCGTCGATAACGGCATCTCCAGTGTCGAAGGCGTCGCGGCGGCCAAGCGCGCCGGACTGAAGGTATTGATCACCGACCACCACTTGCCCGGCGATGAACTGCCGAAGGCCGATGCGCTGGTCAATCCGAACCAGCCGGGCTGCGAGTTTCCGAGCAAAGCGCTGGCCGGCGTCGGGGTGATTTTTTATGTGTTGATGGCCTTGCGCGCACGCCTGCGCAGCCTTGGCTGGTACGAGAGCAAACCGCAACCGAACATCGGCGAACTGCTCGATCTCGTGGCGCTGGGCAGCGTCGCCGACGTGGTGCCGCTGGATGCCAACAACCGCATTCTTGTGCATCAAGGGCTGGAGCGGATTCGTGCCGGCCGGGCGCGGCCGGGGATCAAGGCGATCCTCGAAGTCGCCAAGCGAGAGGCTGCGCGGATCACTTCCACCGACCTGGGTTTTATTGTCGGCCCTCGCCTGAACGCCGCCGGGCGTCTGGACGACATGAGCCTGGGCATCGAATGCCTGCTCACCGCCGACGCCAATCTGGCGCGGGAAATGGCTGCGCAACTGGACGGCATGAACCAGGATCGCAAATCCATCGAGCAGGGCATGCAGCGAGAAGCGCTGGCGCAGCTCAAGGATCTGCCGGTCGAGTCGATGCCGTTCGGTCTGTGCCTGTTCGATCCGGAGTGGCACCAGGGTGTGATCGGCATTCTCGCTTCGCGGATGAAAGAGCGCTATTTCCGCCCGACCATTGCTTTTGCCGATGCCGGTGATGGTCTGCTCAAGGGCTCCGGTCGCTCGGTGCAGGGCTTCCATATTCGCGATGCGCTGAGCGTGGTCGCGGCGCAGCATCCGAACCTGATCGCCAAGTACGGTGGCCACGCGATGGCCGCTGGTCTGACCTTGCCGCAGGAGAATTTTCCGCTGTTCGCCGAGGCATTCGACGCTGAAGTACGTAGGCAACTTCGTGAAGAAGACCTCACTGGGCGCATGTTGTCGGACGGCACGCTGGCCGTCGAAGAGTTCCACCTCGAACTGGCGCGCGCCTTGCGCCACGCCGGGCCATGGGGTCAGCACTTTCCGGAGCCGCTGTTTCATGGCGTGTTCCAGTTGGTCGAGCAGCGCGTGGTTGGCGAACGGCATTTGAAAGTAGTGCTGAAAAGCGAATGCGGTTCGGTGAAGCTCGATGGCATCGCGTTTGGCATTGATCGCGATGTGTGGCCGAACCCGACGATTCAATGGGTTGAACTGGCTTACAAACTCGACGTCAACGAGTTTCGTGGCAACGAGACTGTGCAGTTGATGATCGCCCACATCGAACCGCGCTGAAGATCAAAAGATCGCAGCCTTCGGCAGCTCCCACAGGGGATCGCATTCCTCTGTTGGAGCTGCCGAAGGCTGCGATCTTTTCTGGAACCCCCCAAGATCCCCCGTTGTCGACTAGGCTCTAAGCACTGCTTGATTGGCCTTGTGACGTCTTGTCGAATTTTTGCCCGCGGGGGCGGGTGCTGCACCCTTTTTCTGTCACTCGTCGACTTTTCAAACAGAACCCTGGAGCCTGCCCACTGATTCGAGAGGTGCCCCATGAGTCTGCTGCTTGAACCCTTTACCCTGCGCCAACTGACCCTGCCCAACCGCATCGCCGTGTCGCCGATGTGCCAGTACTCCAGCGTCGATGGCCTGGCCAACGACTGGCACCTGGTGCACCTGGGCAGCCGCGCGGTGGGCGGTGCCGGTCTGGTTTTCACCGAAGCCACGGCGGTTACCGCCGACGGGCGTATCACCGCCGAAGACCTTGGCCTGTGGAACGACGAACAGATCGAACCGCTGCAACGCATCACTCGCTTCATCACCGCCCAGGGCGCGGTCGCCGGTATTCAACTGGCCCACGCCGGGCGCAAGGCCAGCACCCACCGGCCGTGGATCGGCAAGCATGGCAGCGTCAAACCCGAGGATGGCGGCTGGACCCCGGTCGGGCCATCGCCGATTGCTTTCGATCCGCAGCACACCCAGCCAAAACAGCTCGATGAAGGGCAGATCGCCGAAGTGATTCAAGCCTTTGTCGACGCGGCCAAGCGCGCGCTGACGGCGGGGTTCAGCGTGGTCGAGGTGCATGCCGCGCACGGCTATCTGCTGCATCAGTTTCTTTCGCCGCTGAGCAACCAGCGTCGCGATCAGTACGGTGGTTCGTTCGAGAATCGTATCCGTCTGGTGCTGCAAATAACTGAAGCGGTGAGGGCGGTATGGCCGGAGGAATTGCCAGTGTTTGTCCGCGTGTCGGCGACCGACTGGGTCGAAGACGGCTGGAATCCGGACGAAACCGTGGAACTGGCGCGTCGCCTTCACACGCTGGGCGCCGATCTCATTGACGTGTCTTCAGGAGGGACAGCTGCAAACGCGGAGATTCCGGTCGGACCCGGTTATCAGACGCGCTTTGCCGAGCGGGTACGCAAAGAGTCAGGCATTGCCACCGGCACTGTCGGCATGATTACCGAGCCTGCCCAGGCCGAGCACATTCTGCGCACCTGTCAGGCTGATATCATTTTCCTCGCCCGAGAGTTGCTGCGCGATCCGTACTGGCCGCTGCACGCCGACGATGATCTGGGCGGGCGCAAAGCAGTGTGGCCGGCGCAGTATCAGCGCGCGACCCATCGGGATCAGCCCATTCATGAGTCGGATTTGCGTGATTGATTGAAGGCTGGAAAGCAAAAGCCCCGAGCCAGTGATGGCCGGGGCTTTGGTTTGTCTGGTCCGGCCTCGCTGTCTGCGCTGCCGTCATCGCGGGCAAGCCCGCTCCCACAGGTTCGAGTCGACTACAGGTCTTGTGATCAACTCACCACTGTGGGAGCTGGCTTGCCAGCGATGAGGCACTGGCAGGCGCTACAAAACCTCAAGGGTATTTACGCTTGTCCGGCGCCGGCGGGAAATACTGGTACAACCAGGTCTCGCTCAACGTGCGGTCATTGGTGCGAATGAACAGGCGCAGTTCCACCGGCTCGACACTGTCATTGGTCGGGTACCAGTCGAACAGAATCCGATAACCCTTGATGTCATCCAGCACCAGCACGCTGAAGTCCTGCACCTTGCCGTTGGAACAGGTAATCACCGGCTCGATCCCGGTGCCCTGTGGCAGGCGCTCGAGGCCGCCACCGGTGAAGTCGACGGCAAAACGCCGCGCCCAGACTGGCGGGTAGTGCTCACCCGGCGCCCAACCCTCGGTGAAGCCGCCCATGCCCGAACGCGTAGCGTGCACCCGTGCCAGTGGCGTGCCGACCGGTGGCAGGGCGCTCCAGTACAGCTTGTACCCGTAGTTCAGCGAATCACCGGCAGCCACGGGTTTCTTCGGCGTCCAGAAGGCGACGATGTTATCCAGCGTCTCGCCGGTCGTAGGAATTTCCAGCAGATCAATAGAGCCTTCGCCCCATGCGGTTGTCGGTTCTACCCACAGGCTCGGGCGCTTGCTGTACCAGTCGACAGTGTCCTGATAGTTGGCGAATTCGTGGTCGGTCTGCACCAGGCCAAAACCTTTCGGGTCCTTGTCGGCAAATGCGTTGAATTGCAGCGTCGCCGGGTTGTTCAACGGACGGCAGATCCACTCGCCATTGCCGCGCCACATGGCCAGACGGTCGGAGTCGTGAATCTGCGGGTGAATGGTGTCGCACATGCGCCGTTCGTGGGTGCCGCAGCTGAACATGCTCGTCATTGGCGCCACGCCCAACTGTTCGATAGTGGTGCGTGCGTTGATGTGCGCGTCGATTTCCATGACCACGCGCTCGGCCTGGCAATCGATGTCGAAGCGATAGGCGCCGGTCGCGCTCGGCGAGTCGAGCAGGGCGTAGACCACAAAACGCGTGGCGTTCTTGTCAGGCGTCTCGAACCAGAACTTGGTGAAGTCGGGAAACTCTTCGCGCTTCTTCGCGTAGGTATCAATGGCCAGGCCGCGCGCGGAGAGGCCATATTGGCCAGTAGCATCGACCGCACGGAAATAGCTGGCGCCGAGAAACGACACCACGTCATGCCGATCCAGCTCCGGTGCCTTGAACAGTTTGAAGCCGGCAAAACCCAGATCGCCCTTGAGCTGCTGGGTGTCGACCGAAGTGTTCTCGTAATTGAACAGCGCCGGGCGGAAATGCACCTCGCGCGCCATGCGCGTCTTCGGATCAACGCTGTACATGCGCACCGGCTGACGGAAACCCATGCCGACGTGGAAAAACTGCACGTCCAGCTGACCTTTGTTTTCCTTCCACAGGGAATGCTCGCCGTCGTAGCGGATCGCGTTGAAATTCTGCGGAGTCATGGTCGCCAGGGTTGGCGGCAACACCTGTTTCGTATCCTGATAGGCATTGCCGGCGAGCTGCTTGGCCTGGCGCTTCAACGCCTCGAAATCGAAGGCCTGGGCCTCGCCATCGGCGGCGCCGCCATTGGCCGCCCAGGCGCGAGCAGCCAACAGGCCCGACGCGGAAAGACCGGTATAGGCCGCAATGGCCATGGACGCTTTGAGCAAATTCCTGCGGTGCATAAATACAACCTGTCGTGTGCAATCCCGCGCCGTTCCTGGCACGTATCGGATCGGAAATTACGGTTCGGTCATGCCTTCGGCCAAACGCAACGGACTATAAACAGATGCCCGCTAGCTTAATCGGTTCGATTGTCGGGCAAAAAGGCTTGTTTGCGTTGCGTCATCTGGCAATGAAACAAGACATGTCTGTAATTTTTCTGACAGGGCTCTCTGATTTAGAGGGCATATCTGCTTTTTTCGATTAATTACTCTAAAAACCACTTTTCAACGCCGATTTAATTCCTATTCTATGGGCAAGACCGGATACAAGCCTTCGTGCCGGCGGGGCACACGACGCTGCTCGAAGAGGCAGGGCGATGTGAGGTTCAGCAGTTTCTTGACTCAATAGAGAAGGACATCGTCCATGGCAAAAATACAGGGCATCACCGAAATGTTGGGCATCTTTCCTTGCTTGGGCGGCGGGCGCAGAAGACGCCGTCTCAATTCCGAGGAATTGAAACTGGTGGAACGTTATCGAGAGCTATCGGAAAGCGACCGGATCGCCATGCGCTATCTGGTGGATGCGATGCGGAGTGTTTCGCGGTTTTAAGGAGGAGGGGAGAAGGGGGCAGGTCGAAAGGCCTGCCCCTTTTCATTGGGTAACGCTCGGAACGAGCCCTTGTGAGTGGCGAGCAACATCTCGAAGCACACTCACGGGGTGGATTGGGGCACTTTCGAACTAGGCTGAGGGCCTTAGATCCGGATAACCCTTGTTTGGAGACGGAACATGAACACCCGTGGATTGCTCGATCAACTGCTCAAGTCCGGGCAGGAAATGCTGCAGAACAAGGCCGGCGGCGCTTCCAGCAAATCGGCTGCCAGCGGGCTTGGCGGCTTGCTCGGTGGCTCGTCTGGCTTCAGCGGCCTCGGCGGTCTGCTCTCCGGCGCGGGTGGCGGCGCATTGGCCGCAGGCGCGATGGGCCTGCTGCTCGGCAATAAAAAGGTCCGCAAGGTCGGCGGCAAAGTCGCGATCTACGGCGGCCTCGCTGCGCTGGGCGTACTGGCTTACAAGGCGTACGGCAACTACAACGCCCAAAAAGGCAGCGCACCCCAACGCGAACCGCAAACCCTCGACCGCCTGCCACCCGCGCAAGTCGAGGAGCACAGCCAGGCCATCCTCAAAGCCCTGGTCGCCGCCGCCAAAGCCGACGGCCACATCGACGAGCGCGAGCGCGAACTGATCGAGGGCGAATTCACAAAGCTCGACAACGATCAGGAACTGCAACACTGGCTCCACGCCGAACTCAACAAACCCCTCGACCCCACCGACGTCGCCCGCGCGGCGAGCACGCCGGAAATGGCGGCGGAGATGTACATCGCCAGTGTGATGCTGGTGGATGAGGAGAATTTTATGGAGAAGAGCTATCTGGATGAACTGGCGCGGCAGTTGAAGCTGGAGCCGGGGTTGAAGGTGGAGTTGGAGAGGCAGGTGCGGTTGGTGGGGGCGGATAGCGTGTAATCGTAGTGGCGATCGCCCGGCATCAGCGGGCGGTTACCCTTTTACGTTAGCTAGACTTCCTGCGTTTCAGTCGTTTCCGTAACGGCGTTGAATCGACCTTTGTCCCGATGGCGGACATTGCTCTTGCGGCTGGCTCTGCATATTTTTGGTACTAGCCGCGTAATAGAGCTGGCAAATAGATCACTAGCAATCGGTGATTAGCGCACTGACTTCGTCGCCAGATCGGTGTTATTCAACAGTCGACCGTTGAGGTATGAGTCGGCGGGCCTGCCGTCGAGCAAGTTTCCTTCTGCTAGAAGTATTTGAATGGATATGTGTCTCCCGTGATTATTATTGAATCTTTTTCTGTATATACGTTGTTGATGTTGTTGATAACCAGCTGTAGGTTGGTTGGGTTTTGAAAAAGATGATAGAAGAGTTCGAAGTAAAGATAATCTTCGATCAAACTTGCTGCTAGGTTTGGATGGATGTTCAGAAGTTCATTGAAAGTCGGGTAATCAACTGTTGCAAGCTCGGGGATGTCCGCATAGCCTTGCACGGTATCGTCAATCCTGCATTCCGAAATAAACGTATCTGCAATAATTTCAAACTTTCTTGGAAAGTCTCCGGGTTTGATTTGCAGTATGTAGGGCTGAGTCTTGATCGTGACCGCCTCTCCGAATCCCAAGCTTCTATAAGATACGGTACTTGGATTGACTGCGTTGCCCGAGCACTTAAATATCATGGTTTTGCTTTCGCTGTTATAGGTTTGGTTGTCGAGATTTTTTAACCGAAAGAAAACTCCCTTGTACTACAGGTCTGAGGCTTTTCCCAAATTAATTGCATCGGCATCGGCATCGGCATCGGCATCGGCATCGAACGCGGACTGCTTTAGCTTAGGGTGTTGCTTAAACAATTTTTTTGCTGAGAGAGTAGCGCCGCCACACCCTATGTATTAGCCAATGTCAGGTCCACTGCTTTCCCCGTATACTCCAGATTTGTAAAGGCTGCATCAGATTTGTTTAACTTTATGTAGTGTGTGATCTAAAATTTTTTCTAGGTCGCTCCAGGTTTTGGCGGTGTCGGTGAATATTGGAAATTCTCCAAGCTTGATTTGCAATTAATGAAGTTCTAAAAGTGCCTTTTTTGCTAAATAATTGATGCCGTCCGATGTCTATTATTTATTCGAGGCCAGTAGCTGTGCTCGTCGTGATTTTTGCTGTTCACGTCCAGGTTGTCGGTGTATTCGTAGCGGGTAGTACTGCCGAGTTCGTTCTATTCGGCAGTGACGCGATCGTCAGTATTGTTGGTATACGCGCGCGTGGTACGCTGAGCAGGTTAGATGTGCCAGGTGACTCGCGGCGTTCCATTTGTAAAAAAGCCGCATTGAGAAGGGGCAAGCATCGTAGATCTTGTGTCGACACTTTCCTATTTTTTAAAAACTCGATAGCCGGCATCAAAGTCGCTTATGGTATGCATGTTGCTGTAATTTACTTCGAATATTCCTTCAATTGGCGATTGCGTGCGTTTCGCCTGTAAATTTAGAGTTTCTGCCACGTTTCGAAGTTCATGGTATGTTGCTATGTAGGCATGATCGGAAGCGGAGAAGTCAAGAGTCACCTTTTGAGGTGAGATAATCGCAAGATTGATTAGTAGCTGAGGTGATGTGAATGATCTACCGCCAATGTCATAGATCTTGTCTTTATTTTCCAGTTTGGGTCTGTAAATTTCATTTAATAAGTAGTCTTCCTCTTGATCTAAGAATCTTACCAGTTTTTCGTGGCCTTTTATTTTTTCAAATGTAACGGTTGCTTTTTTGATTATTAGGAAGCCATCCTCGTCCATGTTTTCGAGAAAGTTTAAGTCTTGGCTTTCTATTGAAGACGTTATTGACTCATCTAATAGGTTGAGAACAAAATTGAAAATTTCTACTTGGAGTTTATCCTGTATGTTTTCAGTAGGAGGAATATTTATGTAGGATATAATTCCGCCTGCATTGTCGTAATCGATTGCGCCAAAAGATTCTGTAATGTCAATGTAGATATTCATTTTGCTCTTTTGATTGCCGATTGATTAGAGGCTGTCTTAATTGATTGTTGGTTCTTTATTGGCGCCTTTTTGGTAAGTGGCGTTGGGCGTTTGTCGGCAATATTGTAAAAGTTCGCTTGTACAAGATTTGGTGGGCTTTGCTATTATATTTCTGATGATTCTGCTTTCGCAAGTAAACTATATATTTCTGGTTCTATTTCACTTTTTGGTGTGGTATCTATTATCTGTTTTACATGGTGAGCGTATTTTTTTTCAATCGCTACTTCGGCCCAGTCGAGCTCGTAAATAGAAATAACTTTAACGTCTTTATATTCCGATTTTGAAAGTAGAATCTTTAAAATTTCTATGGCTTGGGTGGTACGATTTTCTCCAAGTGAAACGGCGCATCTTTGTTGCCAAAATTCCGGCATTTTGAGTATTGCTTTTTTTAGGACTTCCCAGTCCTTATCACTGAAGTCTATGAGTACCGTTTTAGCAACTAGCTCGGTGCTGTATTCAGTCCATGGTGAATCTTCAGATTCACCTATCCATGAGCAGAGCTTTTTATATAGATTTTCTTCATTGCCAGTCGTCATGGTGTTGCTCCCGTAGGGTATGAAGAAGTGATGACATCGTTTTCTTTAATAACCTGCCATTGAACTCCGTCCACGATTTTGGTGTGTTCGGTTACTACCGCGCCTGGATCGTTCCGTAACACTCTGCCTGGCTCTGCTGCTACCTCATCAGTAACTCTCAAGATCTTCGCGTCACTCCAAGATTTCGGCGCAAATGTATGTCTATTTGGAGACTTTGCTGCAGACCAGCCGATGGTTCCATCCTTACGCTCTAAAATCATTTTAAAATTTTTAACGCTGGTAGTTCCGTCCTTGTTAGTGCTGACAATATCGTACTGATATTTTGGAGAGTTCATAACCTGGGCCGAATGACCGCCTACTGGTTTGTTATGGCCGGGGCTCCGTGTGCCATACAGTATTTTGTTCTGCATTGCCTTGGGAATCGGTCCGGTATAGGGCGCTTCGGGGCTGCCGTCATCAACTTTCGATTTTTTTTCTTCTTGGTCAGTTCGGTTACCTGATGAATCTTTATCTCCGGCTCCGGGACATGTATTCAATCCTAGAGGATCCACCCACCCCGTAGGATTGGTCACGTACTGATAGCTATTCAACCCACCCGCAAGCTTGATCGGGTCCGGCGTCAAGAACCGTCCAGTCCCCGGATTGTAGTAGCGGTGGCGGTTGTAATGTAACCCTGTCTCGGTGTCGAAATACTGCCCTTGAAAACGCAGCGGATTATCGATTTCGCTGACATCCAGCGCTGCGAGGTTGCCGTACGCGCGATACTTCGCCGACCACATGATTTCGCCGCTGTAGTCGGTGAGCTCTTGCGGAGTGCCGAGGTGGTCGAGTTGATAGTAGAACGGGGCAGCCTTTAGTGGGCCTTCGCCGTCGAGCATTGCCAATGGGCGGAAGCTGCCCGGTTCGTAGATGTAGCTGCGATAACGACTTTCTGCGCTTTCGGCGATCAATCGTTCGCCTTGCCAGAGGAATTCAGTGGTGTGGCCGTCGACGGTTTTTTCGAAGCGGCGACCGAAGGCGTCGTATTTGTAGGTTGCAGTGCTGCCGCCTGGCAGACTCACGCCGATCAGGCGATGCTGGCAGTCGTAGCGGTATTCGGTGACGAGCTTTTGGCCGTTGCCGCGACGCTCGCGGATCAAATTTCCGTACGCGTCGTAGTCGTAGTGGCGGTCGCCTTGCATCAGCAGGCGATTACCTTTGACGTTGGCGAGGTTGGCTGCGGGCAGGTCATTCTGGCCGAGGAGGTTGCCTGCCGGGTCATGGGCGAAGCTCTCCGGCATAGCGCCGCGTACGCTGATCAGGCGATCCAGTGGATCGTAGTGATAGCTGCGGTTGCCTTTGCGGCTGTCGTTAATACCGGCGAGGTTGCCGTTGGCATCGTAGTTGTAGCGACGCTGGAACAGGTGTTTGTCCCGCTGGCTGACGCTGTGTGCTTGAAGTCGGCCCTGTTCGTCGTATTGGTACTGGCTGAGCAGCAAGCCTTGTTGGCGCTGTTGTTCGCGGCCTGCATTGAATTGGTGGCTGGTCAGGCGTGAACCGTTCAGGTCGATGCTGCTCAGGCGTCCACCGGACAAATGACGGTAATCGAGCGTGCAGCCATCCGGCAGACGGCAGTGGCTGAGCTGACCGACTTTGTCGTAAGCGTAACGCGTGGTACCCCAGCCCTGATGTTCGGTGATCAAGCGATCTTGCACATCGTATTCATAAGCGAGCGGCCAATGGCCGTCGTCGACGTTTACCAGGCGACCGAGTGCGTCGTAGCTGTAATGAATCTCTTCGCCATCGGGCAGCGTCTTGACCAGCAAACGGCCTGCGGCATCGCGCTGGTATTCGGTAACCAGTTCGCTACCGTCGTCGCCGAACTCGGTTTTCTTCAGCAGTTGGCCGTTCAGGTCGTACTCGTACGCGGTGCGGCGGCCGTCGAAGCCGGTTTCCTGCTGGATCAGGCCGTTCGGGTAATAATCGAGTTGATAACGTTCGCCGCGCTCGTTTTCGATCTCGGTGAGGTTGAATTGCGAGTTGTCGTAGCGATAGCGCAGTTGGCTGCCGTCGGGATTGATCCGGCGGCTGACGAGGTGCAGGTTGTCGGCGTATTCGTAGCGGGTGATCCGCCCGAGCTCGTCGCGTTCGGCGGTGACGCGGCCATACGGGTTGTAGGTAAACGCACGTGTGGCGCCGCCGGGCAGGGTGACCTGAGTGAGGCGGTCGACGGCATCCCATTGGTATTGGGTGATCGCTCCAAATTCATCCTGGCGAGTGATTTGCCGGCCGAGCGCATCGTAGCGATACTTGCGTTGACCTCCATCCGGCAGGCGTTCTTCCAGCAATTGGCCGAGGTTGTTCCAGCCCAGTTGATGACGACTGCCGTCGGGGTGGCGGATCTCAAGCAAGCGTCCCTGACGGTCATAGCTGTAGAAGGTCTCGTTGCCGTCAGGATCGGTTTGTTGGGTAATATCGCCCTGGCGGTTGCGTTCGTATTTCCAGCGGGCCTTGCCGCGCTGGACATCAATAAGTTGACCGTTGAAGTAGTTGTAACGCGTCGGAACACCCTCAGGAGGGATCCATCCGGATCGACCTTAGCGACGAGTCGAGCCTTGTCATCGTGGGTGTAGACTTCTTCGCTGCCATCGGCATTGTTTACTGGGACGACAAATGGGGACAGACTTATTTCAGTGCTTAAAAAATAAATCTGCCTCCATTTTTCTAAGTTTTTTACACTTCCAACATAAAGGATTCGATTTTCTCGATAAATTCAAGTTTGCTCTTGGTTCTGAATTCTCCAAGGAAAATTTCTGAGTTTTTTATCGGTTTCCCTTTATGGTCATATTCAATTGTTAGAAAGTCAATTACAAAATACCCTTCGGGATCACCTTCCGGCTCCACTCTAGAATCAAAACAGTGCCCAGTGCTTCGGCGGACTCCACCAATCAAAACCGAGCTGGAGAACCATTCACTTGTATCAGGTGTAAGCTCGACTTCAAATAGGTTGTTGATTGTTATCGTCCAACCGCTTGGAACGCGTATAGGGTGAAGCTTGTGCTCTAGTTTTGGTCTCATTTCACATTGCCCATATATTTTTTTACCTGTTCAGGGGCGGCTGGAAAATTATGGATGACAGGCTCGCCGGCTTTGGATAGCTCTATCCTGACCCAGTTTGTCAGTTCTCCATTGTTGTAGCCGACTGGAGTTTCTGATCTATAGAACATATATCTTGAGCCGCCGTGATCAAACACATTTCCATCGCGCACTGCTGCGTACGCTGCTTGTTTCTCAAATCCGCTGACATTATTAGCGATATCGGGAAGATAGGAGGCCTCAGGTTTTCCGTCTCTGGTGCCTTGGCCTAGACTTAGCGATTTCGCTTGTTCTGCCGATTGTGCAGTTGTGTGCTTTGTCGCATGCCTACCTTCTGGACGTTTCGCATCATAAATATCTGTTCGTAGATCTTTACGCGTTTGGTACTCGCTTGTATCAATCTTTTTCGGGCAATTAGTGCTGTTCAGCCCCAACGGATCTACCCACCCAGTAGGGTTAGGCACGTACTGGTAGCTATTCAATCCGCCCGCAAGCTTGATCGGATCGGGGGTCAAGAACCGTCCAGTTCCCGGATTGTAGTAGCGGTGGCGGTTGTAATGTAAGCCTGTCTCGGCGTCAAAATACTGACCCTGAAAACGCAGCGGATTATCGATTTCGCTGACATCCAGCGCTGCGAGGTGGTAGTGCTCGCCACGCTCGTTTTCATTTTCAGTGAGCAGCAGGCGCGAGTTGTCGTAGCGATAGCGCAGTTGGCTGCCGTCGGGATTGATGCGGCGGCTGACGAGGTGAAGATTGTCGGCATATTCATAGCGGGTGATACGGCCAAGTTCGTCACGTTCAGCAGTGACATTGCCGTAGGCGTTGTAGCTGAATGCGCGAGTGGCGCCGCCGGGCAGCGTAACTTGGGCAAGGCGATTGGCAGCAGCCCATTGGTAATGAGTGATCGCGCCTGACTCTTCCTGGCGAGTGATCTGCCTGCCTAGTGCATCGTAACGGTACTTGCGCTGACCGCCGTCGGGCAGGCGTTCTTCAAGCAATTGACCGAGATTGTTCCAACTGAGTTGATGACGGCTGCCGTCCGGGTGACGGATTTCAGACGACCCTACGGGTTGCGTTGATACTCCCAACTGGCTTTGCCGCGACGAAACGAAAAGGGGACAGATTTATATTCAGTTTGTAGACAACAAATCTGTCCCCTTTTGCTTCTTCTGCTTTTGTACGTGTATTTGTGGCGTACATGTATCGTTAAAGGCGTTCGAGATCAATTAGACAGCCCTTGAGTTTTAATCGCTTGATCTCGTCATCAAATTTGTATTTTGGCAAATCTTTGTTTTTGACGTCGTATTGCTGTCTAAGGAGGCGAAATAATTTCCCTATATTTTTCTTGCTTTTTTCATCAATGCTTTCAATTAAATCGTAATTGTTGGCGGACAGAAACGCGATTTTGCTTTTAAGTGTGTAGTACGCGCTTATGTTTGAAAGCAATCCTTCTGCATCTGAATAATCTTCTTTTAAGTATTTTGCGTAATCTTCAAATATGGTCGTTAGCAGGCTTTGTGCAGCTTTTTGATGTTTTAAAACTCCGCACATTTCCTGCCAGTTGCTGATGAATAGATGGTCTCCCCAATCGGAGCCGCGGGCGAAATATTGTCCCTTACCTTTAAAAAAGTCAGATATTTCATGAAGTTCTAAAGCCGTTTCAAAAGTCGTCTTCATTGAAGCTTTTCCCAGTCTTCAAAATTTTTCAACAACGTTCCAATGTCACTGTTGTGAGTAACATTTTCTGAGCCGATCAATGCTGCCTCTTTTGTTCCGCTTTTGGTAGCTCCGCCTGGGACCCATTGGTTAGGATAAGCGCCGTTTTCACGCCCGTTTGGCATTTCGTAGCTGAATCTCGGATCATCCGGTTTTATTTTGACGATGTATATGCTCTCACCTTCTAGGGTTTTTGCACCGAGATTTAGTTCCTTGTTGAGAACATTCCAGTCATTTCCCGCTGCTCTATATTTCTTGACAACTTCGTCCATTTCAGAGGTAAGTCCGACAAATTTTCTTTGTGGAAAACTTGGATATCTTGAGTCGGTGATCCAGCTCTCGATCACTACGAAAGATCCCCCTTCTTTTGCAAAAAGCTCGCGGTGCGCACTAACGTAACTATCCGGCAGATACTCATTGGGGCTTGGCGGCCTATCCGCCTTGTTCATATCGATAATTTCATCGAATTTTTCCTGACTCATAGGAAGGTGGTCAGGTTTTGTAGCATTCGCAGAATTTGTTGGTAATTTGCAATCGGGTTCAGGGCACGTTGAATTTAAGCCCAACGGATCAACCCACCCCGTAGGGTTGGGCACATACTGGTAGTTGTTCAACCCACCCGCAAGTTTGATCGGATCCGGTGTCAAAAACCGTCCAGTCCCAGGATTGTAGTAGCGGTGCCGGTTGTAATGTAACCCCGTCTCGGCATCGAAATACTGACCCTGGAAACGCAAAGGGTTGTCGATTTCGGCGACGTCCAACGCTGCCAGGTTGCCGTAGGCACGGTATTTCGCAGACCACATGATCTCGCCACTGAAGTCGGTGAGTTCTTGCGGCGTGCCGAGATGGTCGAGTTGGTAATAGAACGGCGTGGCCTTCAGTGGGCCTTCGCCATCGAGCATTGCCAGCGGGCGGAAGCTACCAGGCTCGTAGATGTAGGTGCGGTAGCGACTCTCAGCACTTTCGGCGATCAGGCGCTCGCCTTGCCAGAGGAATTCAGTCGTTTGTCCGTCAACGGTTTTTTCAATGCGACGGCCAAAAGCGTCGTATTTATAGGTTGCGGTACTGCCTCCGGGTAGGCTAACGCCGATCAAACGGTGCTGGCAGTCATAGTGGTATTCGGTGACCAGACGCTGGCCGGTTCCACGCCGTTCGCGGGTCAGGTTGCCATAGGCATCGTAGTCGTAGTGGCGGTCACCTTGCATAAGCAGGCGATTACCTTTGACGTCGGCAAGGTTTGCCGTTGGCAGATCGTTTTGACCGAGCAAGTTGCCGGCTGGGTCGTGAGCGAAGGTTTCGGGTATGGCACCGCGAACACTGACCAGACGATCCAGTGGGTCGTAGTGGTAGCTGCGGTTTCCCTTGCGGCTGTCATCGATGCCGGCCAAATTGCCATTTTCATCGTAGGCGTAGCGGCGCTGGAACAGGTTGCGGTCTTGCTGACCCACGGTGTGCGCTTGAAGCCTGCCCTGTTCGTCGTATTGGTATTGGCTCAGCAGTACGCCTTGTTGGCGCTGCCGTTCGCGGCCAGCGTCGAATTGGTGCGTAGTCAGGCGCGAGCCATTGAGGTCGATACTGCTCAGTCGGCCGCCGGACAGGTGACGATAATCAAGCGTGCTGCCATCAGGGAGTCGGCAGTGACTCAATTGGCCGACGCTGTCGTACTCGTAACGCGTGGTGCCCCAGCCTTGGTGCTCAGTAATGAGACGATCTTGTACGTCGTACTCATAGGCGAGGGGCCAGTGGCCGTCGTCAACGTTTACCAAGCGACCCAAGGCATCGTAGCTGTAATGGATTTCCTCGCCATCTGCGAGGGTTTTGACCAGCAAGCGGCCAGAGGCGTCGCGCTGGTACTCGGTCACTAGTTCACTGCCGTCGTCGCCGTATTCGGTTTTCTTCAGCAGTTTGCCGTTGAGGTCGTACTCATACGCAGTGCGACGCCCGTCGAAGCCGGTTTCCTGCTGGATCAGGCCGTTGCTGTAGTAATCGAGTCGGTAATGCTCACCGCGTTCGTTTTCGATTTCAGTGAGCAAAAGACGCGCATTATCGTAGCGATAGTGCAGTTGGCTGCCGTCCGGATTGATTCGACGGCTGACCAGATGGAGATTGTCGGCGTATTCATAGCGCGTGATCCGACCCAGTTCGTCGCGCTCTGCGGTGACGCGACCGTATGGGTTGTAACTGAACGCCCGAGTAGCGCCGCCGGGCAGGGTAATTTGTGCCAGCCGATTCGCAGCGTCCCATTCATAGTGAGTAATCGCTCCGGTTTCAGCCTGACGTGTGATCTGCCGACCGAGTGCGTCGTAGCGGTATTTGCGCTGGCCTCCGTCCGGCAGGCGCTCCTCCAGCAATTGGCCGAGATTGTTCCACCCCAGTTGGTGACGGCTACCGTCAGGATGGCGGATCTCCAGCAGCCGTCCTTGGCGATCATAGGTGTAATGCGTCGAGTTGCCGTCCGGATCGACTTGTTCAGTGATGTCCCCCTGGTCGTTACGCCAGTAGACCCATTTGGCGGTACCGCGATTCACCACACGGACAAAGCCCTTGTAGTACTCGTAGGTGGTCGGCGCGTCTTCTGGCGGTATCACCGCGATCAAACGGCCGGCCTCGTTGTACTGATAATCCGTGACCGCACCCATTGGGTCTTTTTCGGCGATCAGTCGGCCTTTATCGTCATAGGCTTTTAAGTGCTCGGCACCATCCGGATCAACCTTGGCGACAAGTCGCGCCTTGTCATCGTGGGTATAGACTTCTTCACTGCCATCGGCGTTGGTAACGGTGACGCTGCCTTTGTCATCCCACGCATAGTGCGCATCCATCTGAGAGAAACTGGCCCAGTGATGGATGCAGCGTGCGGACTTGCCTTCCTTTTCCCACTCCCAGTAGAAGCTCGCGCCACCTGCAAGTTGCCGCTCGAGAATGACGTTCTGTTCGTTGTAGGTGTAACGCTCAGACTCACCGGCAGCGTTCGTCGCGTTGGTCAGGCGCTGCTGAGCATCGTACGTGTAAGTGACCAGGGTCTGCACGGTGCTCCACGCATCTTCCAGTGTGTCTGCCGGGACAAATTGCTGATAGTCGATAGCGATGATGTGTTTGCGGTCATACCGAACCAGAAGTGCTCGACCGGCCCCGTTGTCCACACGCTTGATGCGACCATGGATATCTCGGGTGATATGTACACGGTTGTCGTAATTATCGCTGATGGCAATCAGCGTCGCGCCTTTGCTGTTGAAGCGGAAGTGATAGAACTGCTTACGTTCACCTGCCTGTGTGAGTACAAGCTCGGAAGCATCACCGCCAATGAAGATGGCCGCTTCCGAAAGGCTATTGGTGATTGCCGGACGCTGTTCGCTCGGCATCGGAAACGTCGTGACACGGTTTTCGTGGTCAGTCCAAACGACTTCATCGCCATTGATGTCCACTCGCTGGGCGAGGGCGTGACTCCAACCATAACCGAGGCCGCAGTCGATTTCCGCCGCACTGGTGCGATAGAGGCGTGTCCATGTAAAGGGCAACAAACCGCCGAGTTCACCGTCGGTAATCGTCAACAGCTCTTCACCCGTCACCATCGAAACCGGGCAGCCATTGGTGCAGGTTTTCTTGGCGCAGGTGGCGCTTTTGTCGTCGGGCGTCTTGGATTGATCGGGAGCGTCGTCGACCTTTTCCTTTGGCTGGAGCGAGGTTTGATTCTGTTTTTTGTCTCGTGGAAACGAAGAAGCGTCTTTGACTTCCTGTTTTGGAGTATCTGTAGTTTTCGGCAGCTGGCTTTTGGGCGGCAGCCCCGCTACATGACTTTTGGGTTCAGCGTTACGCGAGCCAGCCTTTGGCGCCTCGGTGGTAGCTTCATCGATTTTCAGCACTGCGGTTTTGGCAGGCTTCATCGGCACATTCTTGGCGCTGGCGATGATTGGTTTCGACGCTTGCGCATGGGCGGGCAAGGCGTGTTTGCTACTGAGTGTCATCAGGGTAGATGCAAGATCGTCCAGATACTTAATCGCTTCGCCCGATTTGACCGTGGTAATGACTTTTGTCCCGGCTCTTACAGCAAGTCCAGCGCCACCTGTCAGGCAGATACCCAGTAGTACGTTGATCAGAAACTCCGAAGCGATCGCCGTCATAACGTCGACGATTACCTGCGGCGGGAGCATGCCGACCCAAGCCACGATCGCCGAGACATAGATGAACATCAGCGGTTCGTCGCTGAGGATCAGCAACCCTGAAGCAATGGACTCTTTCGAAGCAGCGTATAGCTTGTCGATTTCGACGTCCGACAAATATTCTTTGAGTTTTGCGTAGTTTTTTTGAGGATGAGCGAGCAGGTCGAACAGGCTTTTGATGTCATCCCACAGACGGAGGAGAGCTTGCTCAAAACCGTCCAGCGCTCGTTTGAGCAAAATGACCGAGCGCCCCGCACGATCTGCCGCCGAGTAGCTCGCCCACTGCGGCTGAAACTTGCTCGACCATTCGCTTTGCAGCCAGCCTTCAAGCTTGCCGATAACGCCTTGATAGGAGCCATAGAGGGCTTTGACGTCACTCTGGGATACGTTGGGGAAGAACGTGATGCGATAGGTCTGGCCCTTTTTGGCCCCATCTATCACTTTGATGCCGCTTGGGCCGATCATGGTTTCGATGACCGGACCGGTAACGTCGTCGTAAAAGGTGCCTTTGGTGACTGGCTCCAGTTTCACTGGAGTATTTCCGATAGGTACAAATCGCGCTGACTCAAACATGTGGATCAGCGTGAAATCACCCACCAGTGGGCAGGTTGCGTATGTTTCCACGGCACCCGTTTTGGTCTTTCGTTCAGTCACTCGGACTTCATTGCCGACCTTGAAGGTCTGGTCGACGTCCAGCGCCCAACCAGTCCAGAAACCGTCTGCCCATTCCTTGTAATCACTCAGGCAGTTTTTGAAGTCTTTGAGTATCAGATTCACGTCAGGCGCTTTGGCGTCCAGCACACGCAGGACCAGGGTACCAATCGGGGTATTCATGACGTGACTTCCTTTGTCAGCTGTGCGGCGAGACGTTCTGCCATATCTTCTGTGTTTGGGTTCTGGCGCACGAAGCGCTCAACCTTTCTGCGCAGGTTGGCTTCGGGTAATTCGAAGTACAACTCAGGGCAATCTTCTGATAGCCACTGCATCAGGTTCTCGACGACGGTGGTGTGATTTTTTTTAGCGAGGGCATCCAATAGTGCTTGGGGAATTTCCCACCAGGGCCAATCTTTTGCGGGAGGTACCGCTCTTCTGCCGACTTCGAGACACTGTCCGTTAATCAGATAGCGTTGGAACACGGGCAGCAATTCACCTGCCGTAGCACCTAACCCCTCGATGATCGGATGAAAATGCCGACCATCCCAGAATCTGAAAAACACTTCAGTAGCGTCGGGCATTTTTACTTGAGTCAGGCTGCGCAAATGCTCCAGCACCGTTTCCGGCGCGCTGGTGGATACCGCAAGCCAACCCCAATCCAATGCAGCGGTTTCAGTAATCCATTGCAGAAAACTGGCATTGGTACTGATCTCGGCGAGATACGGCATTACGGGTAGCCAATCGGCGTAGGGCGTTCCACTCCAGATAGGCAGTAGTTGTGGTGCGGCATCTTGTTGATAGAAGGGCTTAAGCGGTTCGGCATCACTCGCCGCGCTGATCACCAAATACAAACGCTCGCCGCTTTGCAGCGGCTGTTGCGCCAGCCAGTCCTTGGGGGTGATTGGTTCAGATGGCACAGGCACCTGCCTTGCATTTTTCGCATTCTTCGCAGAACGGCGCGTTACGTTTTAGGGTATTGATTTGCGCCGGGGTCAGGACTTGGCCGGCCTTGTCGGCATCCGCTTGTTTCAACACGCCGGGCATCAAGGGCGCAGCACCAGTCCCACTGCCAGGGCTGCCACCGGAATTCATGTTGATCACCGGCCCGCTCATGGTCACGCCGCCGGCGTCGATCTTGATGAAGCTGCCGCCGCCGACCAGCGTGAGTTCGGCGCCAGCTTCCATCACCACTTTCATGCCGCTGCTCAGGTGGATTTCCTGGCCTGCGTCGATGAACTGGCCCGTGCCGATCTTGATGTGCTGATTCACACCGACGGTGAGGTGGTCGTTGGCGCGGGTTTCGACTTTGCGGTCGGCGTAGACGGTGTGGTGTTCTTCGGCTTTGAACTCCGTATAGCTGTTTTGCTCGACGGTGTCGTGGCGTTCGTTGCCGACGCGGATTTTCTGATCGTGCTCGATGTTTTCGTCCCAGTCGCGCTGGGCGTGCAGGTAGATCTGTTCCTGGCCTTTCTTGTCTTCGATGCGCAGTTCGTTGTAGCCGCCACCGCCCATGGAGCTCAGGGTCTTGAAGGTGCTGCGGGTCTTGTTCGCCGGCAGGGGATAGGGGACGGTGTTTTCCTTGTGGTACAGGCAGCCGCTGATCAGTGGTTGGTCGGGGTCGCCCTCAAGGAAGGTGACCAGCACTTCCATGCCGATGCGCGGGATGGCGATGCCGCCGTACTGGGCGCCGGCCCAGGCGCTGGAGACGCGCAGCCAGCAACTGGTCTTGTCGTCGGCCTGTCCTTCGCGGTCCCAATGGAACTGGACTTTGACCCGGCCGTATTCGTCGCAGTGGATTTCTTCGCCTTTCGGGCCGGTGACCACCGCGCTCTGGCTGCCGAGGATTCGCGGTTTCGGGTGGCGCAGCGGCGGGCGGTTGGGTACGTCCCATGGCGTGGCCTGGAAGCGGTTGCGGTAGCCCTGGTGGAAATCGTCTTTCAGCGCGGTGGTGTCACTGGTCACCGACTCCTCGAGCACTTGCGGCTGCTTGCCTTCATGCAGGACTTCGGTGAGCAGCCAGAGGTCGTTCCACTTGGCTTTCGGGTGTTCGGTCAGGGCGAGGAAATGGCCGCTGACCAGCAGTGGCTGATCACTCTTGCCTTCGGCCAATTGGAAGTCGCTGCGATGGCGTTCGAGGGCGCGTTTGGCCAGGTGCTTGCCGCGCTCGCGGTCGATGAAGCGGCCCGGGTAATCGTAGTCTTCGAGGTCGGGCAGGGCGTCGCCACGGTTTTCGCTTTCCAGGGTCAGGCGCGGTTTTTCGAAGTCGTAGTCGCGGCGGGTGGTGCGGCTGGTGCGGGTTTCCAGGCGCAGGTCGAAGCGCTTGATCACCGGGTTGCTGGCGACCATGCCGGAGTCTTGCTGATAGGGCACAGGGGCCAGTTTCGGGAACACCGTCTGGTCGTCGCCGAACACCAACTTGTGCGCGGTGGCGCTGTGCTGGAAGTGGAAATGAATGCCTTCTTCTTCACACAGGCGCTGGATGAAATGCAGATCCGACTCGTCGTATTGCACGCAGTAGATGCGTTCGGGATAGATCGAACCGGTCTTGAATTCGTAGGCGTTGCCTTGAATGCCGTGCTCTTCCAGCACCATGCCGATGATTTTCGGCACGCTGAGGTTCTGGAAGATGCGCTGGTTGATGCGGTGCGCGAGATACGCCAGTTGCGGACGCAAGGTCACCGAATAACGGGTCAAGCGCTTGCCGGAATCGCCTTGCGCGGCGCGGTAGATCTGGCCATGGATGCCGCTGCCGTCAGGCGACAGCTGCAGAAAGGCCGGTTTGTGCAGCAGGGTTTCGAGGTCCAGCGACGGCTGCTCACTGACCAGTTCCACCTCAAAGACAAAAGGCTGGCTGATGGCTTCCCGACCGGTGAGGGTAAATACCTGAAAGTCGGCGGAAAGCCCTTCGATGGTCAGGGCAAAGTGGGTTTCATTGGCCGGCGCGAACATCCCTTGTTCCTCGTGCTGTACAGCGGCGCTCGTCGACGACCGCAAAAAAGCGGCTCAACGTACGCGAAATTCTGGAGGGGCGTAAACAACATCGACCAGCAGAGCTGGCCGATGCGTGTAACGGTCAGCCGTAATTAAACGACTGGAGCACGCCAGTCATCGGAACCCGAAGTACCGGATACTTCGTGGGTCCAGGTGATTTTGCGGTAGGTGAACTGCACTTCTTCCAGGTGGGTGAAGTGCGCGTTGCCTGGATCCTGGCAGTTGTGCATTTTGTTGTTGATGGCGACGATGATCGCGTCTTCCAGTTTGGTGGTGTAGTAGTGCTCTTGGGTGCCTTGAGCCGAAGTGCGGTACCACTGGATAACGATTTCGCTCATGCGCTCGCCGGAAGTCAGAGCTGCTTGCAGCAGTGGCGAAGCCTTGTCGTAGACCTTGGTGATCACAACTGGCTTGTGAACGCGCTGACCGGTTGGCTGACCGGATTGCGGGTCACGCGGGATGATCACGTCGTGGGTGAAAGCCTGAACCATGACCTGGTCTTCGTGGCCTTCCTGGTAGGTGTTGCCAACGGAGTCGGCGGTGAAAGCGCCGGCAGTGATCAGGCCTTGTTTTTCGCCGGTAACCGACATGTACGCTGGTGTTGCCATGGGGTGCTCTCCTTGCGGATAAAGTTAGGGTGCCCGGAGGCGAAATCGCCCGGTGGGTGGCTGAGAGTTATCAAGGAGCGTGCCAGGTTTTGCGAGGTGCCCGGATGGCGGGGGCGCCACGGTAGTTGGTGATCATTCGGGGCGATTCTCAGCGGGAAAATCGGGAGAAAGTGCGCAATAAGTTGCGCAGTACTGCGCAACTTCTTGCGCACTTGGCTGCAGGCCTTGCGCCGCTTGAGCTGCAGAGGATTTAGGCCCTGAAATATTACGACCTACTGCGCAACTTCTTGCGCAGTTGGGTATTTGCTGGGACTGCGGTGTTGCCTTCGCGAGCAGGCTCGCTCCCACAGGGACAGTGCTGCCAGCGAAAGCGTCTTATAAATGAAACACCGCGCTCGGCTATACTCCCCGCATTTCGATCAGGCACGAGGATTCACTGTGAAGAACTGGACGTTGCGCCAACGCATTTTGGCGAGCTTTGCGGTGATTATCGCCATCATGCTGTTGATGGTGGTGCTGTCCTACTCGCGGTTGTTGAAGATCGAGGCCAGTGAAAACAGCGTGCGCGACGATGCCATCCCCGGCGTCTATTACAGCTCGATGATTCGCGGCGCTTGGGTCGACAGTTATTTGCAGACCCAAAAACTGCTCGGCCTCAAGGAAGGCCAGGGCGTTTCCAGTGAAGACGCTGCCGACTACAAGGCGTTCGAGGCGCGTCTGCAAGAACATATGGCCAGCTATCGCAAGACCATGGCCACCGATGAAGACCGTTCCGAATTCGCCCTGTTCGAGAAGTACCACGATACCTACATGCAGATTCAGGATGCCGTGCTGGACCTGCACAAGCGCAATCTGGAAGCCGATGCCATCAAGCTGTTCAACGAGAAGCTGACCCCGGCGTGGTACACCGGACGCATGAAGCTCAACGACATCATTGGCGAGAACAAAGTCGTCGCTGATAACGCCATGGCCAATATCGACGACGCGGTGGCAACGGCCAAAGTCAGCATGGTCATTTCCCTGCTGGTTGCGGTGCTGGCCGCCGGCCTCTGCGGTCTGCTGTTGATGCGCGCGATCATGGCGCCGATGAATCGCATCGTGACCATCCTCGACATCATGCGCACCGGCGATCTGAGTTCGCGCCTGAACCTTGATCGCAAGGACGAGTTCGGCGCGGTCGAAACCGGCTTCAACGACATGATGACCGAGCTGACGTCGCTGGTATCCCAGGCCCAGCGCTCTTCGGTGCAGGTGACCACTTCGGTGACCGAGATCGCCGCCACTTCCAAGCAGCAACAAGCCACCGCCACCGAAACCGCAGCGACTACCACCGAAATCGGCGCAACCTCCCGTGAGATCGCCGCGACCTCGCGGGATCTGGTGCGCACCATGACCGAAGTGTCCACCGCTGCCGATCAGGCCTCGGTGCTCGCCGGCTCCGGCCAGCAAGGCCTGGCGCGCATGGAAGACACCATGCACTCGGTCATGGGCGCGGCGGATCTGGTCAACGCCAAACTGGCGATCCTCAATGAGAAGGCCGGCAACATCAATCAGGTGGTGGTGACCATCGTCAAAGTGGCTGACCAGACCAACCTGCTGTCGCTCAACGCGGCGATCGAAGCCGAGAAGGCCGGCGAGTACGGTCGCGGTTTTGCCGTGGTCGCCACCGAAGTCCGGCGTCTGGCCGATCAGACTGCCGTGGCCACCTACGACATTGAACAGATGGTCCGCGAGATCCAGTCGGCGGTGTCGGCCGGGGTGATGGGCATGGACAAGTTTTCCGAAGAAGTACGCCGGGGCATGTCGGAAGTGCAGCAGGTCGGCGAGCAGCTGTCGCAGATCATCCATCAGGTGCAGGCACTGGCGCCGCGCGTGCTGATGGTCAACGAAGGCATGCAGGCCCAGGCCACTGGCGCCGAGCAGATCAACCATGCGCTGGTGCAGTTGGGCGATGCCAGCAGCCAGACCGTCGAATCGCTGCGTCAGGCCAGTTTCGCCATCGACGAACTGAGCCAGGTGGCCGTCGGCCTGCGCAGCGGCGTTTCGCGATTCAAAGTCTGATGAGCGAAATCATCGCCAAGCGTGGCGCCGCGCCAGTGGCGAAGCAGGCGCTGTTTCTGCTGTTTCGCATCGGCAGCGAACGCTACGCCCTGCGTGCCACCGAAGTGGCCGAAGTGCTGCCGCGCCTGCCGTTGAAGCCGGTTGCCCGGGCGCCGCATTGGGTGGCCGGGGTGTTCGCCTATCGCGGGGCGGTGGTGCCGGTGATCGATCTCAGCGCGCTGACTTTCGGCCGACCCGCCGAGGCGCGCACCAGCACGCGGCTGGTGCTGGTCAATTATCAGCCGGATCAAGCGCAAGCAGCGCAATGGCTCGGGCTGATTCTTGAGCAGGCCACCGACACGCTGCGCTGTCATCCGCAAGATTTCCAGCCCTACGGCCTCGATAACCGCGAGGCGCCGTACCTCGGCCCGGTGCGCGAAGATGCGCAGGGATTGCTGCAATGGGTGCGGGTCAATGACTTGCTCGATGACGCCGTGCGCAGCTTGCTGTTCCCCGATCCGCCGCGTGATCCGGCGCAGCTTGAGGCGCAGCCATGAGCAGTGAGCAGCGCTTTTTCGATTTCCTCAAGGAACGCATCGGCCTCGATGTCGCGTCGGTGGGCGCGGCGATCATCGAGCGTGCCGTGCGCCAGCGCACCACGTTGTCCCAAGCCGCCCACGCCGACGAATACTGGCAGCTGTTGCAAGGCTCGCGGGATGAACAGCAGGCGCTGATCGAAGCGGTGATCGTTCCGGAAACATGGTTTTTCCGTTACCCGGAATCCTTCGCCACCTTGGGCAAACTGGCCCGTCAGCGTCTCGCCGAGCTGAACAACATGCGCGCGTTGCGCATCCTCAGCCTGCCGTGCTCGACCGGCGAAGAACCCTATTCGATCGCCATGGCCCTGCTTGATGCCGGGCTCAAGCCGCATCAGTTCAAGGTCGACGGCATGGACATCAGCCCGTTGTCGGTGGACAAGGCGCGCCGTGCTGTTTACGGCAAGAATTCGTTTCGCGGGCAGGATCTGCAATTTCGCGATCGGCATTTCATGCCTGAGCAGGACGGCCACCGGGTCAACGAATACGTTCGCGAACAGGTGCGCTGGCAGGTCGGCAATGTCCTCGATCCGACGCTGTTGGCGAGCGAGCCAGCCTTCGATTTCGTGTTCTGCCGCAACCTGCTGATCTACTTCGACCAGTCGACGCAAAAGCAGGTGTTCGAAGTGCTCAAACGCCTGACTCATGTCGACGGCGTGCTGTTTATCGGCCCGGCGGAGGGCAGTCTGCTCGGGCGCTTGGGCATGCGCTCGATCGGCATTCCGCAGTCGTTCGCTTTCAGCCGTCATAACGAGCCGCACCCCGAACCGCTGCCGACGCCCAAACCGGTCGCCGTGCCGGTCAGCCAGCCATTGCGCAGCGCGCCGCCAGCGCCAGTGCGCAATCGGCCGTTCGCTGCCGTGACGGCTTTGCCGGTGACGAAAAAAACTGCCAACCCCGACGCCGCGACGCTGCTGGCGCAAATCGCTGCACTGGCCAACGAAGGCAAAAGCGCCGAGGCCCGTGCCGCGTGCGAAGACTATCTGCGCAGCCATGAGCCGGTGGCGCAGGTGTTCTACTGGCTCGGGCTGCTCAGCGATGTCGCCGGCCTGAGCCTCGAGGCCCAGGGTTTTTATCGCAAGGCCTTGTACCTCGAACCGCAACATCCCGAAGCGCTGATGCACCTGGCCGCGTTGCTACAGGCTCAGGGCGACACGGCGGGTGCCCGACGATTGCAGGAGCGCGCCGCCCGCAGCGGGCGCACCGCCGACAGTGAGCGTAAACGATGAGCGCGTCCGACACCTTGAACGTTACCCACGAAGACGCCCGCGCCATCGACGATTGCTGGAACCGCATCGGCATTCATGGCGACAAGTCCTGCCCGTTGCTGGAAGAGCACATTCATTGCCGCAACTGCTCGGTGTATTCCGCCGCCGCCACGCGCCTGCTCGACCGCTATTCGTTGCAGCAGGACCAGCGCGAAGCAGTGGTCAGCAAAGTCGAAATCGACGTCAAGACCCGCTCGCTGCTGATGTTTCGCCTCGGCGAGGAATGGCTCGGACTGGCCACGCGCACGCTTGTCGAAGTTGCGCCGTTGCAGGCGATACATTCGCTGCCGCACCAGCGCTCGCGGGCCTTGCTCGGCGTGGCCAATGTCCGTGGCGCGCTGGTCGCGTGCCTGTCGCTGGTGGAACTGCTCGACCTCGGCGCCAGCGTTGCGCCGGCCAGCGGCGGGCGAGTCATGCCGCGCATGCTGATCATCGCTGCCCATGGCGGGCCGGTGGTGGTGCCGGTGGACGAGGTCGACGGCATTCATGCCATCGACGAACGCATCCTCGATGCTGCTTCACAGTCCGGTGCGCAGGCCAGTGCCAAGTACACCCGTGGCGTTCTGCAATATCGCGGTCGCAGCCTGCGCTGGCTGGACGAAGAACAGCTGTTGTCCGCCGTGACCCGGAGCCTGACATGACCCCCGAGCAAATGCGCGACGCCTCTCTGCTCGAGCTGTTCAGCCTCGAAGCCGAAGCCCAGACCCATGTGCTCAGCGCCGGGCTGCTGGCGCTGGAGCGCAATCCGACCCAGGCCGATCAACTGGAGTCGTGCATGCGCGCGGCGCACTCGCTCAAAGGTGCGGCGCGGATCGTTGGTATCGACAGCGGCGTCAGCGTCGCCCACGTCATGGAAGATTGCCTGGTCAGCGCCCAGGAAGGCCGTTTGTTGCTGCGTCCCGAGCACATCGACGCGTTGTTGCAGGGCACCGACCTGCTGATGCGCATCGCCACGCCGGCCAATGCGCCGCAACCTGCTGACATTGAAGCCTACGTGACGCTGATGGGACGTTTGCTCGATCCGTCGGCGCCAGCCGCTGTGGTTGCCACGCCGCCGATGGCCGAGTTGTCGATCGAGCCAGCGCCAACAGCGACAGCGCCGATCATGGACGAGCCCGCCGAGCCGACTCCGCACAAAAACAAACGCACCACCGAGGGCGGCGAGCGCGTCTTGCGCGTTACCGCCGAGCGCCTGAACAGCCTGCTCGATCTGTCGAGCAAATCGCTGGTGGAAACCCAGCGTCTCAAGCCGCACCTGGCGACCATGCAGCGCCTCAAACGCATGCAGAACAACGGCCTGCGCGCACTGGAAAATCTCAATGTGCACCTGAAGGAGCATGCGCTGAGCCTGGAAGCGCTCGAGTCGCTGGAAGATGCGCGACGTTTGCTCGCCGAGTCGCAGCAACTGCTCAGCGAGAAAAACGCCGAACTCGACGAATTCGCCTGGCAGGCCAGTCAGCGCGCGCAAGTGCTCTATGACACCGCGCTGGCCTGTCGCATGCGCCCGTTCGCCGACGTGTTGAGCGGGCAGGCGCGCATGGTTCGCGACCTCGGTCGCAGCCTCGGCAAGCAGGTGCGCCTGGAGATCGAAGGCGAGAAAACCCAGGTCGATCGCGATGTGCTGGAAAAGCTCGAAGCGCCGCTGACTCATTTGCTGCGCAACGCCGTCGATCACGGCATCGAATCCCCGGAACAACGCCTGCTCAAGGGCAAGCCGGAAGAGGGCCTTATTCGCCTGCGCGCTTCCCATCAGGCCGGTTTGCTGGTGCTGGAATTGAGCGATGACGGCGGTGGCGTCGATCTGGAGAAAGTCCGCCGCAGCATCGTCGAACGGCAGTTATCCCCAGCCGAAACCGCAGCGCAATTGAGCGAAGAAGAACTGCTGACCTTCCTGTTTCTGCCGGGATTCAGCCTGCGCGACAAGGTTACCGAAGTGTCCGGGCGTGGCGTCGGCCTGGACGCTGTTCAGCATATGGTCCGCCAATTGCGCGGGGCCGTGGTGCTGGAGCAGACGGCGGGCGAGGGCAGCCGTTTCCATCTGGAGGTGCCGTTGACGCTTTCGGTGGTGCGCAGTCTGGTGGTGGAAGTCGGTGAAGAGGCTTACGCGTTCCCGCTGGCGCACATCGAACGCATGTGCGATCTGGCGCCGGAAGACATTGTGCAGGTCGAGGGGCGTCAGCATTTCTGGCACGAAGGCCAGCATGTCGGGCTGGTCGCGGCCAGCCAGTTGCTCAATCGCCCGGCCAGTCAGAACGATGGCGCTACCCTGAAAGTCGTGGTGATACGCGAGCGCGAGGCGATTTACGGGGTGGCGGTCGAGCGTTTCGTGGGTGAGCGCACGCTGGTGGTGTTGCCGCTGGACGAGCGTCTGGGCAAGGTTCAGGACATCTCCGCCGGGGCCTTGCTCGATGATGGTTCGGTGGTGCTGATCGTCGATGTCGAAGACATGCTGCGTTCGGTGGACAAACTGCTCAATACCGGGCGCCTGGAGCGCATTGCCCGCCACGGCAATCAAGCTGCCGAAGCGGCGCGCAAGCGAGTCTTGGTGGTCGACGATTCGCTGACCGTGCGCGAGCTGCAACGCAAACTGCTGCTCAATCGTGGCTACGACGTCGCGGTGGCGGTGGACGGCATGGACGGCTGGAATGCGCTGCGTTCGGAGAACTTCGATCTGCTGATCACCGACATCGACATGCCGCGCATGGACGGCATCGAGCTGGTCACGCTGCTGCGCCGCGACAACCGTCTGCAATCGCTGCCGGTGATGGTCGTGTCGTACAAGGATCGCGAAGAAGACCGCCGCCGTGGACTGGATGCCGGCGCCGACTATTATCTGGCCAAAGCCAGTTTTCATGACGACGCCCTGCTCGATGCAGTGGTCGAGCTCATCGGAGGAGCGCGGACATGAGGATCGCAATCGTCAACGACATGCCCCTGGCGGTGGAGGCTCTGCGCCGAGCGTTGGCCTTCGAGCCGGCGCATCAGGTGATCTGGGTCGCCAGCAACGGCGCCGAGGCGGTGCAACGCTGCGCCGAATACACCCCGGATCTGATTCTGATGGACCTGATCATGCCGATCATGGACGGCGTCGAAGCCACGCGGCGGATCATGGCCGAGACGCCGTGCGCGATTGTCATCGTTACCGTAGATCGTCAACAGAACGTGCACCGCGTGTTCGAGGCCATGGGCCACGGCGCGCTGGACGTGGTCGACACGCCGGCCATTGGCGCCGGCAATGCCCAGGAAGCGGCGGCGCCGTTGTTGCGCAAGATCCTCAACATCGGCTGGCTGATCGGCGACAAGGCGCCACGTGCGCGCCCGGCACCGAGTTCGCCGCGCAGTTCGCCGTCACGTCAGCGGCTGGTGGCGATCGGTTCGTCTGCCGGTGGGCCGGCGGCGCTGGAAGTGTTGCTCAAAGGCCTGCCGAGAGATTTTTCCGCCGCGATCGTGCTGGTGCAGCATGTCGATCAGGTGTTCGCCGCCGGCATGGCCGAATGGCTGGCCAGTGCCAGCGGCCTCGATGTGCGTCTGGCCCGTGAAGGCGAGCCGCCGCAAAGTGGCGCGGTGCTGCTGGCCGGGACCAATCACCATATTCGCCTGTTGAAAAACGGCACGCTGGCCTACACCGCCGAACCGGTCAACGAGATCTATCGCCCCTCGATCGACGTGTTTTTCGAGAGCGTCGCCAGTTACTGGAACGGTGACGCGGTCGGGGTTTTATTGACCGGGATGGGGCGCGATGGCGCGCAAGGGCTTAAGCTCATGCGCCAGCAGGGTTATTTGACCATTGCGCAGGATCAGCACAGCAGTGCGGTGTACGGCATGCCCAAGGCTGCCGCGGCGATCGATGCCGCGGTGGAAATCCGCCCGCTGGAAAAGATAGCGCCACGATTGCTGGAGATTTTCCCCAAATGAACAGGTTGATCGGCAATCCAGGCCCCCGCAGTACTCAGGTGACCGCTCATGAATGATTTACAGATCGACGACATTAAAACCGACGAAAACGCCGCCATGGTGTTGTTGGTGGATGATCAGGCGATGATCGGCGAAGCGGTGCGCCGTGGGCTGTCGAATCAGGAAAACATCGACTTCCACTTCTGCTCCGACCCGCAGCAGGCCATCGCCCAGGCGGTGCGGATCAAGCCGACGGTGATCCTCCAGGACCTGGTGATGCCCGGCCTCGATGGCCTGAGCCTGGTGCGCGAATACCGCAATCACCCGGCGACCAAGGACATCCCGATCATCGTCCTCTCGACCAAGGAAGACCCGCTGATCAAAAGCGCGGCGTTCTCCGCTGGCGCCAACGACTATCTGGTGAAGCTGCCGGACACCATCGAACTGGTCGCGCGGATCCGCTACCACTCGCGGTCCTACATGACATTGCTGCAGCGCGACGCCGCTTACCGAGCGTTGCGGGTCAGCCAGCAGCAGTTGCTCGACACCAACCTGGTGCTGCAAAGGCTGATGAACTCCGACGGCCTGACGGGGCTGTCCAATCGCCGCCACTTCGACGAGTACCTGGAACTGGAGTGGCGCCGTTCGCTGCGCGATCAGACGCAGCTGTCATTGCTGATGATCGACGTCGATTACTTCAAGTCGTACAACGACAGTTTTGGCCACGTTGAAGGCGATGAAGCGTTGCGCAAGGTTGCCACGGCGATCCGCGAGGCCAGCGCGCGACCATCGGATCTGCCAGCGCGTTATGGCGGCGAGGAGTTTGTACTGGTCCTGCCGAACACTTCGCCGGGAGGCGCGCGGCTGTTGGCCGAGAAACTGCGCCAGACCGTGGCGGCGTTGAAAATTCCGCACAACACGCCGGCCGAGGGCTCCAGTCTGACCATCAGCATCGGTCTGGCGACCATGGTGCCCCAGGCAGGGAGTGATTGCCGGCTGCTGATTTCGGCAGCGGATCGCGGGTTGTATCTGGCCAAGAACAATGGGCGTAATCAGGTCGGGATCGAGTAACTTTCCTGACAAAGCAGTCCCCCTGTGGGAGCGAGCCTGCTCGCGAAAGCGGTTGTGCACTCGACATTGCCGGCGGCTGGCAGGTCGCCTTCGCGAGCAGGCTCGCTCCCACAGGAGATCGCGTCAGGTCAGTGTCAAGTGAATCACCCTTACACCCGCCAGACGGGCTGCCGCGACAGCCTGTTTACGTTATACTCGCCGGCTTTCAAAAGTTCGCCAACGAGTGCTGCCCGTCATGGAAATCAACCCGATCCTGAACACCATCAAGGACCTGTCCGAGCGCTCCGAAACTATTCGGGGGTATCTTTGACTACGATCAAAAGCATGAGCGTCTGACCGAGGTCAATCGCGAGCTTGAAGATCCGAGTGTCTGGAACAAACCTGAATACGCCCAGGAGCTGGGCCGCGAGCGTGCCGCGCTGGCGCAGATCGTCGACACCCTCGACGAACTGAACGGCGGTCTGGCCGATTGCCGCGACCTGCTGGACATGGCCGTCGAAGAGAACGACGAAGGCGCAGTGGGCGATGTCGTCGCCGAGCTGGCCCGTCTCGAGGAAAATCTGGCCAAGCTGGAATTCCGCCGCATGTTCAGCCATGAAATGGACCCGAACAACGCCTACCTGGACATCCAGGCCGGTTCCGGCGGTACCGAAGCGCAGGACTGGGCCAACATCCTGTTGCGCATGTACCTGCGCTGGGCCGACAAACGCGGTTTCGACGCGACCATCATGGAACTGTCCGCCGGTGAAGTCGCCGGGATCAAGGGCGCGACCGTGCACATCAAGGGCGAATACGCCTTTGGCTGGCTGCGTACCGAGATCGGCGTGCACCGTCTGGTGCGCAAGAGCCCGTTCGACTCCGGCAACCGTCGCCATACTTCGTTCTCCGCTGTTTTCGTCTCGCCAGAGATCGATGACAAGGTGGAAATCGAAATCAACCCGGCAGACCTGCGGATCGACACCTATCGTTCCTCCGGTGCCGGTGGTCAGCACGTAAACACCACCGACTCGGCCGTACGTATCACCCACGTACCGACCAACACCGTGGTCAGCTGCCAGAACGAACGTTCCCAGCACGCCAACAAGGACACCGCGATGAAAATGCTGCGGGCCAAGTTGTACGAGCAGGAAATGCAGAAGCGCAATGCGGCCTCGCAGGCGCTGGAAGACACCAAGTCGGACATCGGCTGGGGTCACCAGATCCGCTCTTACGTGCTCGATGCCTCGCGGATCAAGGATCTGCGTACCAACATCGAACGCAGCGATTGCGACAAGGTGCTCGACGGCGACATCGACGAGTATCTGGAAGCCAGCCTGAAATCCGGCCTGTAACACCCTCTGTGGGAGCGGGCTCGCCCGCGATCCCCAGCCGAAGGCTGGGGGCAACGAACCTGATGGAATACTTAAAGACATGAGCGACCTACAACTCGACCCGCAAGCCCTGCAACAGGAAGAAAACTCCCTGATCGCCCTGCGCAAGGAAAAGCTTGCTGCCGAGCGCGCCAAGGGCAATGCCTTCCCGAACGACTTCCGCCGCGACAACTACTGCGATGCCTTGCAGAAACAGTACGCGGACAAGACCAAGGAAGAGCTGGCAGAGGCTGCAATCCCGGTCAAGGTTGCCGGTCGCATCATGCTCAACCGTGGCTCGTTCATGGTGATCCAGGACATGACCGGACGCATTCAGGTCTACGTCAACCGCAAGACGCTGTCCGAAGATACCCTGGCCGCGGTAAAAACCTGGGACATGGGCGACATCATTGCCGCCGAAGGCACCCTGGCGCGTTCCGGCAAAGGCGACCTGTACGTTGAAATGACCAACGTGCGCCTGCTGACCAAGTCGCTGCGTCCGCTGCCGGACAAGCACCACGGCCTGACCGACACCGAGCAGCGCTACCGCCAGCGTTACGTCGACCTGATCGTCAACGAAGACGTGCGCCAGACCTTCCGCGTGCGTTCGCAAGTGATCGCGCACATCCGCAGCTTCCTGATGAAGCGCGACTTCCTCGAAGTCGAAACGCCGATGCTGCAGACCATTCCCGGCGGCGCCGCAGCCAAGCCGTTCGAAACTCACCACAACGCGCTGGACATGGAAATGTTCCTGCGTATCGCACCAGAGCTGTATCTGAAGCGTCTGGTGGTTGGCGGTTTTGAAAAGGTCTTCGAGATCAACCGCAACTTCCGTAACGAAGGCGTTTCGACTCGTCACAACCCTGAGTTCACCATGTTGGAGTTCTATCAGGCGTACGCCGATTACGAAGACAACATGGACCTGACCGAAGAACTGTTCCGCGAGCTGGCGCAGCTGGTACTGGGCAGCACCGACGTGCCGTACGGCGACAAGGTGTTCCACTTCGGCGAGCCGTTCGTGCGTCTGTCAGTGTTCGACTCGATCCTCAAGTACAACCCTGAGCTGACTGCCGATGATCTGAACGACATCGACAAGGCTCGCGCCATCGCCAAGAAGGCCGGCGCCAAGGTGCTGGGCTTCGAGGGGCTGGGCAAATTGCAGGTGATGATTTTCGAAGAACTGGTCGAGCACAAGCTGGAGCAGCCGCACTTCATCACTCAGTACCCGTTCGAAGTGTCGCCGCTGGCCCGTCGTAACGACGAGAACCCGAACGTCACCGACCGCTTCGAGCTGTTCATCGGTGGTCGTGAAATCGCCAATGCCTACTCCGAGTTGAACGACGCCGAAGATCAGGCCGAGCGTTTCATGGCGCAGGTGGCCGACAAGGACGCCGGCGACGACGAAGCCATGCACTACGACGCCGACTTCGTCCGTGCGCTGGAGTACGGCATGCCGCCAACCGCCGGCGAAGGTATCGGCATCGATCGTCTGGTGATGTTGCTCACCAACTCGCCGTCGATCCGCGATGTGATCCTGTTCCCGCACATGCGACCGCAAGCGTAAACGTTTCAGTTAAAAAGCCGCCTAAAACAGGCGGCTTTTTATTGCCTGTCTGGTACAAATGTATCAATTGGTTAATTTGGCATTAGTAGAGGAAGTGCTGTCGTGATGGGTGCATTAGCTCAAGAAGGTGCAGCGGGTATCGCCACTGCGGTCGCTGAAAGTGTTCAGTACCAGGGCCGCAAGGCCAGCCGACAGGGCAGTGAGCAGCGTCGCCAGGACATTCTCGACGCCGCGATGCGCATTGTCGTGCGCGACGGCGTGCGTGCCGTGCGCCATCGTGCGGTCGCGGCGGAGGCCGGCGTGCCGCTGTCGGCGACCACGTATTACTTCAAGGACATCGATGACCTGCTCACCGATACCTTCGCCCAATACGTTGAACGCAGCGCGGCGTACATGGCCAAGTTGTGGATCAATAACGAGGGTCTGTTGCGCGAAATGGTGGTCAGCGCCGACGGCAGCCCGGAGTCGCGCTCGCAACTGGCCGATGACATCGCGCGGCTGATGGCCGATTACGTGCACCGGCAATTGATCAATCGGCGCGAGCATCTGATGGCCGAGCAGGCGTTCCGCCAGGAAGCGCTGCTCAACCCGCGTCTGGCCATTCTGGTGCGCTCGCACCAGCAGATTCTGCTGCAGGGCACCTGCCAGTTGTTCCAGGTACTGGGCTCGCGTGAACCGCAGCAGGATGCCAAGGTGTTGACGGCGATTATCGGCCGGATGGAATATCAGGGCCTGCTCAACGACGCCGAGCCGTTGGCCGAAGAGGACATGCTCGGGATCCTGACGCGGTATATGCACCTGGTGCTGGCGTCGGTCTAGCGTTTCACGCTACACCTCGTGGGAGCGAGCCGTTGATGATCGCTCCCTCGCTCCGCGTGGGAATGCATCCTGTGACGCTCTGCGTCACGCAGCAAAAAGGGACGCGGAGCGTCCCGGGCGACATTCCCACGCAGAGCGTGGGAACGATCAAAAGACTGAGTTTCAGCACGTCACGTTTTCTACAGGAGTTTCGGGTGGACGATTACCAGCAGACGATACGCATGTTGTCCGATCGCATTGTGCTGGCGCAGACGCCGATCCGCGTGCTCGATGCGGTCAAGTGGGACGACAACGTGCGCAAGGGCTTCCTCAAGGCCAAAGGCAAGGAAATGCCGGCGGTGGATCGCGACTACTACCTCAACCGCCCGCTGTCGTTCGATTCGAGCCAGGTCAAACTGGAATTCCAGAACATCGAGCGTGACATCACCCGCCAGCTCGGCCAGTTCAACCCGGTCGGGCAGATCATGCGGCGCATGTGCAAGGAATACCGCATGGTGGTGCGCATGCTCGAAGCGCGCGGCACCGAGGACTTCGGCCTGATCTCGCAGGAGCTGTACGGCGCGGCGTCCGATGCCTTCCACGCCGGTGACCCGACCCTCGCCGACCTCGGCCTGATGATGTCCGACTACCTGAACAACATCGACGGGCGCGGCGATCTGAAGGACGAGCCGAAAATCCTCACCGCCAAAGACGCGGTGCATCTGCTGCAAACCCGACTGAACAAGGTATTCGGTGAGGCCGAAGAAACCATTCGCGTGTTCGAATCCGACGGCATCGTCGCGGATGCCGCCGCAGGCGCTGACTACATCAAGATCCGCACCGACGCGCTGTTCAACGACCGCGACGTCCGTGCATTGGAAGTCCACGAAGGCCTGGTGCACGTCGGCACCACACTCAATGGCTTGAATCAGCCGATCTGCACCTTCCTGTCGAAAGGCCCGCCTTCGTCGACGGTGACCCAGGAAGGCCTGGCGATCCTGATGGAAATCATCACCTTCGCCTCTTACCCGAGTCGCCTGCGCAAACTGACTAACCGCACCCGTGCGATTCATATGGTCGAGGAGGGCGCGGACTTTTTGCAGATCTACGAATTTTTCCGCGAGCAGGGTTTCGAGATGGCCGAAAGCTACGGCAATGCCAGCCGGGTGTTCCGTGGCTCGACGCCGACCGGTCTGCCATTCACCAAAGACTTGTCCTACCTCAAGGGCTTCATCATGGTTTACAACTACATTCAGTTGGCCGTGCGCAAGGGCAAGCTCGAGCAGATTCCGCTGTTGTTCTGTGGCAAGACCACACTGGAAGACATGCGGACCTTGCGCCAACTGGTGGACGAAGGACTGGTGGTGCCGCCGAAATATCTGCCGGACCAGTTCCGGGACTTGAATGCGTTGTCGGCGTGGATGTGTTTCTCCAACTTCCTCAACCATTTGAGCCTGGACCGGATTGAGGCGGATTACTCCAATATCCTCTAGACCCACCACCGAACCCCTTGTGGGAGCGAGCCTGCTCGCGAATGCGATTTCACCTTCAACATTGATGTCGGCTGATACACCGCTTTCGCGAGCAGGCTCGCTCCCACAGGTTTGATTTGTGTTCAGTTCTCTTCTTTGCGAGGTTTCACCGGATGAGAATCCTCGGCATCCTTTGCCTGCTCTTGACCCTCGGTGGTTGCAGTTCGCTGCTGTTCTACCCGGAACCGGGCCAGATCTTCACCCCGGACAAGGCCAAACTCGAATACCGCACCGTCACCCTGATCACCGCCGATGGCTTGAAGCTCAACGCCTGGTGGCTGCCGGCCAAACCTGGCGTCGAGGTCAAAGGCACGGTCCTGCATCTGCACGGCAACGGCGGCAATCTGCCGATGCATCTGGGCGGCAGCTGGTGGTTGCCGAAGAACGGCTATCAGGTCTTGTTGGTCGACTATCGCGGCTACGGTTTGTCCGAGGGCAAGCCGAGCCTGCCGGCGATCTACCAGGACATCGACGCCGCGTTCGCCTGGCTCGACAACGCGCCCGAGGTCAAAGGCAAACCGCTGGTGCTGCTCGGGCAGAGTCTGGGCGGCGCGATGTCGGTGCATTGGCTGGCGCAGCACCCGGAGCGGCAAAAACAACTCAAGGCCCTGGTACTGGATGGCGTGCCGGCCAGTTATCGCAGTGTCGGCCAATTCGCCCTGAGCACTTCGTGGCTGACCTGGCCGCTGCAGGTGCCGCTGTCGTGGCTGGTGCCGGACGGCGACAGCGCAATCAACTCGATGGCGCAGCTGACCGGCGTGCCCAAGCTGATCTTCCACAGCATCGACGATCCGCTGGTGCCGATGGCCAACGGCATTCGCCTGTATCAGGCAGCGCCGCCGCCGCGCGTGTTGCAGCTGACCCGTGGTGGTCATGTGCAGACCTTCGGCGACCCGGTGTGGCGTCAGGTCATGCTGCGCTATCTCGACGACCCCGAACACTTCGACGGCCTGCGCCGCCTCGGCGAAATCCCCAACTATCCGCCGCCCCCGAATTCCGAAGATGAGACCCCGCAATGACTGAAGAACGTAATGCCATCCCGCTGATCATCACCGGTATCTGCAGCATCCTCGGCACCGTCGGGGCGCTGTGGTACTACGGCTACCTGCACTTTGCCAAGCCGGAGGATGCGTTGCTGCTCAGCGAATTCACCATGCTCAAGACCGTGCCGGGCGAGGACTACAAAGTCTCGCTGACGCCTGCGCCGCAAGTGGCGCAGTGCATTGATGGCGTGCTGGTGCTGTTCGATACCGAACAGAATGGCCTGACCGGGGTGCTGGTTAATGCGCAGAAGAAAGCTGTGCGTTGCATGGGTGAGGAAACTCCGCAGAAGCTTGAGCAGTAACCCCATCAAATGTGGGAGCGAGCCTGCTCGCGAATACGGTTTCACCTTCAACATTGATGTGAATGACACTCCGCTTTCGCGAGCAGGCTCGCTCCCACACGGAATCTCTGGTCGTGCATGAAAAAGCCCCGCCTGATCAACTCAGGCGGGGCTTTTGCGTTACCGGGTGAAGCTTAGTTCGAGCTCACCGAAGAACGCGGTGCTACTGGCTGGTTATCGTTGGAGATGGTCACTTCCACACGACGGTTCATCGCACGGCCCGAGACGCTGCCGTTATCCGCTACCGGGTATTCCTTGCCATAACCCTGGGCAACGATGCGCGAAGGGTCGACGCCCATCTTGATCAGGGCCATCTGCACGGAAGTCGCGCGGCGCTCGGACAGCGACTGGTTGTAGCTCGCGGTGCCGGTGCTATCGGTGTAACCCTCGACGATTACTTTGCGATCCGGGTTTTCCTGAAGGAATTGCGCCAGTTTGTTGATGTTCACCAGGCCGCTGGATTTCAGATCAGCCTTGTTGGTGGCGAACAGCACGTCACCGAAAGTCACCAGCGTACCGCGATCGGTCTGCTTGGCGTTGAGGCTGTCCTGCAGCTGTTTGATCTGCTGGTCACGGGCATCCAGACGGGCCTGGGCACGTTGGGCTGCGGCGTTTTTCAGGTTGTTTTCAGCGGTGCGCAGAGCGATGGTCTGCTTGGCCACTTCGACGCGCTGGTTGGTCAGGTAAGCCAGTTGGTCAACCTTGGCTGCGTCTTCTTTGTCCAGATAAGCCTTGTCGGCCTTGTCCAGGTAATCGCTGGCGTCTTTGGTTTCCAGGGCCGCGACTTTGCTCGCCTGTGGGTTGGCCTGCAGGCCGGCGTAGTTGGTGCGCGCCTGTTCCAGGTTCGGGTTAGGCGGGGTGGAGCAGGCAGCCAGTGCAACGCTTGCGGCCAGAAGAGCGGGAATCATCAGTTGCTTACGCATAATTTGTCGTCCTTTCTATCGGTAAGAGTTTCAGCTTTGCGGTCGAGATGCGCGCTTACTGCACAGTGCGCTGGCTTTCCTGACGCAGTTCCTGAACACCTTTCTGGGAATCCTTCACAGCCTGTTCGGCCTTGGCGGCCTGAGCCTTGCGTTCAGCGACGCGAGCGTCCCATTCAGCCTGTTCGGACAGGCGACGGGCCTCGTCATACTTCTTGTCGTGCATGGCGATTTCAGCTTGTTTCAGTTTGTCCTGAGCCTGCTTCATTTCCACCGCAGCGAACTCGGTACCGCCAGCGCTGACGGCGCTGTTGACGGCCGATTGAGTGACGGCGTACTGCTCGGTCGGAGGATTACCGGCGCAACCGGCCAGTACGAAGCTGGTGCCGATGGCCAGAGCGGCCAGTTTCAGACCGCGCAGGTGGGAAAACGAGGTTTGGGTTTTCATGGTCTTCAACTCCATTAGGCATCTCCTGAAAATACAACTAAATCCATCCTGGCAGAGGAGGCGAAAGCATCGCTTGTAGACGCGAATTGAAACGCTCGTTCCAGGCGTGGTTACCTGTTCCGACCGGCGGCATTTTTGAAAAGTTCAGAAAAGATGGCCTATCGCCAAAAATTAAATTGACCGTTTGGACAAGGCTCTGGGACGGGAACTTTGGGGCTTTGGAGCGGTACGCGCGGGTGTAATTTGTCCGTTGATAAACCAATTTTCGAACTGGAATACAGCCTATGTGGGAGCGAGCTTGCTCGCGAATGCGATGTGTCAGCCAGCGCAAATGCTGAATGAAAATCCGCATTCGCGAGCAGGCTCGCTCCCACATTTGTGATGTGTGTCGGATCAGTGCTTCTGCTTGTTCTCAGCCGAGGACAAATCATGCAGATGCCGTCGTGACAACGCCAGAAAACGCGGCGTCGGGCCAACATCTTCATACAACGGATCACCTTCCTCGTCCGTCGCTACTACCGTCGAACCCTTCACATACGGCAGGCTCGCTTCGAATTCTTCAAGCGCGGCGCCGATCAGTTCACCGAGCAGTTCCTCGGGGTGACGCTTGGGGTACATTTCGGCAATCGCCGCCAGCCTTGCGGCTGCTTCGACGTCCAGATGAATCGTGTAGCCGGTGTCGGTCAGGCGACCTTTGGCGTTTTCTTCCCAATGCTGGGCGAGTTCACGAATTTTCATGATGACCTCATTTAGCGCCTGCTGATGGCAGGCCTGGGTGAGTGTCCGGCAGCGCCGGCGGCGGGCCGTCGTACGGCTTACTGTTGAGACTAGCTTTCGCCGGCAAGGTTTAAAGTCAATTCGTCGCCTGCTTGTAAGAAGCGGCGCAGAGCGGCACTCTCTGGCAAAGCATTCGTTTCTGCGCTGTCCCCGATTACCGCTGGAGAACTGCTGATGACCGATATTGATGCACGCTTGCGCGAAGATGTTCACCTGCTCGGAGAGCTGTTGGGCAACACCATTCGAGACCAGTACGGCGAGGCGTTCCTCGACAAGATCGAGCAGATTCGCAAAGGCGCCAAGGCCGACCGGCGCGGCTCGATGGACGCTGAACTGAGCGCCAGCCTCAATCAATTGAGTGAAGACGAATTGCTTCCGGTCGCGCGGGCCTTCAACCAGTTTCTCAACCTGGCCAACATCGCCGAGCAATATCAGCTGATCCATCGCCGCGAGGAGTCGCAACCGGCGCCGTTCGAGTCGCGGGTGTTGCCGGAACTGCTCGCGCGCCTGCGCAGCGAAGGCCACAGCGCCGAGTCCCTGGCCCGGCAACTGGCGCGGCTGGAAATCGAACTGGTGCTGACCGCGCACCCGACCGAAGTGGCGCGACGCACGTTGATTCAGAAGTACGATGCAATCGCCGCGCAACTGGCCGCTCAGGATCATCGCGACCTGACCAGCGCCGAGCGCGAGCAGATCCAGAGCAAACTGCAGCGGCTGATCGCCGAAGCCTGGCACACCGAAGAAATCCGTCGCACCCGACCAACCCCGGTCGATGAAGCCAAGTGGGGCTTCGCGGTGATCGAGCATTCGTTGTGGCAGGCGATCCCCAACCATATGCGCAAAGCCGATCAGGCGCTGTTCGCCGCGACGGGTCTGCGCTTGCCGCTGGAAGCCGCACCGATCCGCTTCGCCTCATGGATGGGCGGCGACCGTGACGGCAACCCCAATGTCACCGCCGCCGTCACTCGCGAAGTGTTGTTGCTGGCGCGCTGGATGGCCGCTGATTTGTATCTGCGTGATGTCGATCATCTCGCTGCCGAACTGTCGATGCAGCAGGCCAGCGACGCGCTGAAGGCCAAGGCCGGCGACAGCGCCGAACCCTATCGCGCGGTGCTCAAGCAATTGCGCGAACGCCTGCGCGCTACACGCAATTGGGCGCACGCTGCATTGACCGCGCCGACCCCGGCCACCGCCGATGTGCTGCACGACAATCGCGATCTGCTTGAGCCTTTGCAGTTGTGTTTCAACTCGCTGCACGAGTGCGGCATGGGCGTCATCGCCGACGGGCCGTTGCTCGACTGCCTGCGTCGGGCGGTGACGTTCGGCCTGTTTCTGGTGCGCCTCGATGTGCGTCAGGATTCAACGCGGCACAGCTCGGCAATGACGGAAATCACCGATTACCTCGGCCTCGGCCGCTACGAAGATTGGGATGAAGAACAGCGCATCAACTTCCTCACCGAGGAGCTGAGCAACCGTCGACCGTTGCTGCCCGCGCATTTCAAACCGTCGGCCGACACTGCTGAAGTGCTCAACACCTGCAAGGAAATCGCTGCCGCGCCTGCTGCTTCGCTGGGCTCCTACGTGATCTCCATGGCTGGCGCGGCTTCCGATGTGCTCGCGGTGCAACTGCTGCTCAAGGAATCCGGCGTATTGCGGCCGATGCGCGTGGTGCCGCTGTTCGAAACCCTCGCCGACCTCGACAACGCCGGGCCGGTGATGGAACGTCTGCTGCTGTTGCCGGGCTATCGCGCGCGTTTGCACGGCCCGCAGGAAGTGATGATCGGCTATTCCGACTCGGCCAAGGACGCCGGCACCACCGCTGCGGCGTGGGCGCAATATCGCGCGCAGGAACGACTGGTGGAAATCTGCCGTGAGCAGCAAGTCGAGCTGCTGCTGTTCCACGGTCGCGGCGGCACCGTTGGCCGTGGTGGCGGTCCGGCGCACGCGGCGATTCTGTCGCAACCACCGGGTTCGGTGGCCGGGCGTTTCCGTACTACCGAACAGGGCGAAATGATTCGTTTCAAATTCGGCCTGCCGGACATCGCCGAGCAAAACCTCAATCTGTATCTGGCCGCCGTGCTCGAAGCGACCTTGCTGCCACCGCCGCCGCCGACTCCGGAATGGCGCCATCTGATGGACGAATTGGCGGCGGACGGTGTCAGCGCTTACCGCCAGGTGGTGCGGGAAAATCCGCAATTCGTTGAGTACTTCCGTCAGTCGACCCCAGAGCAGGAGCTGGGACGTTTGCCGCTCGGCAGTCGCCCGGCCAAACGCCGTGCCGGCGGTATCGAAAGCCTGCGGGCAATTCCGTGGATCTTCGGTTGGACCCAGACGCGACTGATGCTGCCGGCCTGGCTGGGTTGGGAGACGGCGCTGAGCAAGGCGCTGGAGCGCGGCGAAGGTGAGCTGCTGGGGCAGATGCGCGAACAGTGGCCGTTCTTCCGCACTCGTATCGACATGCTGGAAATGGTTCTGGCCAAGGCCGACGCGGATATTGCGCAGTCCTACGACGAACGTTTGGTCGAGGCTGATCTGCTGCCGTTGGGCGCGCAGTTACGCGACCTATTGTCGCAGGCATGCACCGTCGTGCTTGGCCTGACCGGGCAGTCGCAGCTGCTGGCGCACAGCCCCGACACCCTCGAATTCATCCGCTTGCGCAACACCTACCTCGACCCGCTGCATCTATTGCAGGCCGAGCTGTTGGCGCGTTCGCGGCAGCAGGATGTCGAGCAGGGCAGCCCGGTGGAACAGGCGCTGCTGGTGTCTGTAGCAGGGATTGCCGCCGGATTGCGCAATACCGGCTAAGGTTGCTGAGCACCTCTGGCGGCGTTCGCGACAAGGGTCGGATGCCGCTTCTCCTGGCGTAGGAAAGTGCCGCGAAGCGACAGTTATTGATGGGGTTGCGACTTGGGTTACCGCGTCGCGAGGTCACGGCGGGCGTCGGTTTCTCCGACTTTTGGCGTCTTGTGTGGGCGCAGCCTGCTGTGTATCTTGATCAGCCTTTGGCCGTTTGTGCGGCCACGACCCGTATTTTCAGGATCCGCCTGTTACGAGCGAATCCTTTGTTTTGTAAAGCTTTTATATAAAAAATTGAGGAGCACATCGATGCGCGTCATTCTGCTGGGAGCTCCCGGGGCCGGTAAAGGTACTCAGGCAAAGTTCATCACCGAGAAATTCGGCATTCCGCAAATCTCCACCGGCGACATGCTGCGCGCTGCGGTCAAGGCTGGCACTCCACTGGGCGTGCAAGCCAAGAGCATCATGGATGCCGGCGGCCTGGTGTCGGATGACCTGATCATCGCGCTGGTCAAGGACCGCATCGCTCAACCTGATTGCGCCAAAGGTTTCCTGTTCGACGGCTTCCCGCGCACCATTCCGCAGGCTGAAGCGCTGGTCACTGCCGGCGTCGAGCTGGACGCTGTGGTTGAAATCGCTGTTGAAGACGAAGAAATCGTCCAGCGCATCGCCGGTCGCCGTGTTCACGAAGCCAGCGGCCGCGTTTACCACATCGTCTACAACCCGCCGAAACTGGCTGGCAAGGACGACATCACCGGCGAAGAGCTGGTGCAGCGCAAGGACGACACCGAAGAAACCGTGCGTCATCGCCTGTCGGTCTACCATTCGCAGACCAAACCGCTGGTGGATTTCTATAAGAACCTTTCCGCCAGCAACGGCGGCAAGCCAAAGTACAGCCACATCGAAGGCGTGGGTTCGGTCGATGCAATCACCGCCAAGGTGTTGGCCGCGCTGAGCTGAAAAGTCTGATCGGCTGCATCATCCACGGCCCGCTTGCGGGCCGTAGTTGTTTATACTGACGCACTTTTTTCCCCACCCCTGTTTTGGAAACATCGATGAGCACCTTGCTGGCCCTGGACACCGCGACTGAAGCTTGCTCCGTTGCCTTGCTGCATGACGGCAAGGTCACGAGCCATTACGAGGTGATCCCGCGCCTGCACGCGCAGAAGCTGCTGCCGATGATCCAGCAATTGCTTGCCGATGCGGGCACCACGTTGCAAGCGGTCGACGCGATTGCCTTCGGCCGTGGCCCGGGCGCGTTCACGGGTGTGCGCATTGCCATCGGTGTGGTGCAGGGTTTGGCCTTTGCTCTGGATCGTCCGGTATTGCCGGTATCCAACCTTGCCGTGCTCGCCCAGCGTGCCTTTCGTGAACATGGCGTAAGCCAAGTGGCAGCCGCCATCGATGCGCGGATGGATGAGGTGTATTGGGGCTGCTACCGCGAGACGGCGGGGGAGATGCGTCTGGTTGGTGCCGAAGCCGTTCTACCACCGGAAGTCGCCGCGCTGCCGGCTGACGCCAATGGCGATTGGTTCGGTGCCGGTACCGGTTGGAGTTATGGTGAGCGCATCGCGGTCAATCTGAGCGGCTCTGACGCTGGCATGCTGCCCCACGCCGAAGACCTGTTGACCCTGGCGCGTTTCGCCTGGGAGCGCGGTGAGGCGATCCCGGCAGATGACGCCCAGCCGGTCTACCTGCGCGATAAAGTAGCCACCCCGAAAGCCCGATGATTCGACACTTTCTCCTGTAGGAGCGAGCCTGCTCGCGAAGGCTTCTGGTCAGTCAATGCATGTGTTGAATGTGCTGGACCCTTCGCGAGCAGGCTCGCTCCCACAGGTTCGCTGGTCACATACAAATATCGCCAATCGTCAGTTTCTGCCCCCTCGCTTAAAACCTTTTGCGCTTTATGTGTTCTAGTTATCACTCGGCAGTTTGCTAAGTCGGTCAAGTGCCGCTAAATTGCCATCATCGATACCGAGCATGACATTATGCGTATAGACGGCGTTTCCACTCAGTCCTACCCCATCAAGCGCAAGCCGCGTAAAGGCAATGCGGCGCTGGATGAGTCCGTCGAGATTATCGATGGCGAGCTGGAATTTCCGAGCGAGGAGCAACTGGCTGCTCGCGCCGCGCAAGCCACCGCGCAACGCCTGAGCAACCTGCCTGCCCGTCAACAAGACATGATCTACCACCGCGCGATGAAGAAGAGCGTAGCCATGGCTCTGGCCAGCTACCTGAGCACCGCCGGTTTTGTCGATTGGGACGCAGACGTGCTGGGCCTCGATCTGTATATCTGATGGATCTGCCTTACTACCTCGGTTGCCCGTCCTGGAGCGAAAATGCCTGGCGCGAGTATCTGTATCCGGTAGACGCAAAAACCTCCGACTTTCTCGCTCTCTACTGCCAGGTGTTCAACGCCGTCGAAGGCAACACCACCTTCTACGCCAGTCCATCGCCGGCTACCGTCCAGCGCTGGGCCGAGATCATGCCGGCACACTTTCGCTTCACTGCCAAATTCCCCGGCGACATCAGCCACAGCGGCGACTTGCGTGAGCAACTGACCGCTGCCGAAACCTTCCTGCAATTACTCAAGCCGTTAGGCGAACGTGTTTCGCCGCTGTGGCTGCAACTGTCGAAAAGCTTCACGCCGCAGCGTCTGCCGGAGCTCGCGGCGTTTATCGATGCACTGGATTGCCCGCTTGCGGTCGAGGTGCGCAATGAACAGTTCTTCGCCAAGGGCGAGAGCGAGCGTCTGCTCAATCGTCTGTTGCTGGATCGCGGTGTCGAGCGCATCTGTCTCGACCCGCGCGCGCTGTTCAGCTGCTTGTCGACCGAGTCCTCGGTGATCCACGCGCAGTCAAAAAAACCGCGTGTACCGACGCGTCCGGCGGCGTTCACGCAGTTTCCACAGGTGCGTTTCATCGGCCATCCCGAGCTTGAGGCCAACGATGCGTTTCTTGTGCCGTGGGTGGCGAAAGTCGCTGAATGGATCGAAGAGGGCCGCACGCCCTACGTCTTTCTGCATACCGCCGACAACCTGTTGGCAGCGAAACTGGCGCAACGTTTTCACGCACAACTGATGCAACGTTTGCCTGGCTTGCCCGCGCTGCCTGAGCTATACAGAGAACCCGCCGCCGAGCAGCTTGGCTTGCTCTGAGGCGGGTTTTTTCTGCCCGGGAGCCCGTCGATGAACGTCCAAGTCAGTCAGCAGCAACTCCTCAAAGCCCAAGCCTTCAAGGCCCTGCATGATCGCCAGAGGATCTTCGTCATCCCCAATCCGTGGGATGCCGGCTCGGCGAAGATGCTCGCCAGTCTTGGTTATCAGGCCTTGGCCACCACCAGCGCCGGTTACGCGTTTTCCCAGGGCAAGGCTGATGGCGCACTGAGTCTCGACGAGACCTTGGCCAATGTCCGCGCGATTGTCGCGGCGACGGATCTGCCGGTGGCGGTGGATCTGGAAAACGGCTTTGCCGATGATCCGCTGGAGTCTGCGCAGAGTCTTCTCCGTGCCGCCGAGGCGGGCGCGGTGGGCGGGTCGATCGAGGACGCTACGGGACGTCCGGACGCGCCGATCTATTGCTTCGAACACGCCGTCGCACGGATTGAAGCCGCCGTCGCGGCGGTGCGCACCCTGCCGTTTCCCTTCATCCTCACGGCTCGCGCGGAAAATTACCTGCACGGTAATCCCGATCTCGACGACACCATTCGCCGTTTGCAGGCATTTGCCGCGGCGGGTGCCGACGTGCTCTATGCGCCGGGTTTGCGCAGCGCCGAAGAAGTGCTGGCAGTGGTGCGAGCCGTGGCGCCGAAGCCGATCAACGTTTTGATGTCTGGCGGTTTGAAACTGACCGTGCAACAGCTCGAGGAACTGGGCGTACGCCGCATCAGCACCGGCTCGGCACTGGCGCTGGCGGCGTTCGGCGAGCTCTTCCGCGCTGCTGAAGAAATCCAGCAATCCGGCACCTTTGGTTTCACGTCACAGTCGATGCCGTACGCCAAGGCCAATCAATTCTTCAAGGACTGAGCATGGGACGTTGGCTGTTCTGGGGGGTGTTGCTCGCGATGGGTGGCGCAGCGGTGAGTGTCTGGCGCGGCTGGCTGGAGGTGCCGCCGCAGTGGAACCCGTGGGCGCCATTGGACATAAAAGCCGCGCCCAACTGGCTGACCGGTTACAAACTCATGCGCCTGCGCAGTGATCCCGAGCTTTGCGCACAGGCGCTGAGCAGCTCGGATCTGCGCGTCAGCCCCCAGGCCGACAGCCCGGGCGCCAAGTGTCCGCTGATCGCTGCTCTGCGGGTGCAGGGCGGTGAAGTGGCGCTGAGCAGCAGTTTCATCGCCAGTTGCCCGCTGGCGGTGGCCTACGCAATGTTTGAACACCACACCCTGCAACCGGCGGCGCAATCGCTTTATGGACAGAAAGTGGCGCGGGTCGATCACCTCGGCAGCTTCGCCTGTCGCAATGTCTACAACCGTGAGAGCGGCGCTCTCAGCCGACATGCGAGTGCCGACGCGCTGGACATCGCTGGTTTCCGCCTGGCTGACGGACGCACGATCAGCGTGCTCAAGGATTGGCCCAAGCAGAATCAGGACGCAGAGTTTCTGCGCCAGCTGCGTGACGGCGCCTGCGAGTCATTCAGTGTGGTGTTGAGCCCGGATTACAACGCCGCTCATCGCAATCACTTTCATGTCGATGTCGGGCGCTGGAGCGTGTGTCGCTGAGGATCAGGCGGCGAGGCGCAGGTTCTGCAGAACGATCGGGCGCGCCCAGCCATTATCGAAGTCCAGGGCTTTCTGTTGCTCGACGATTTCTTCCGGCGGGAACGGCGGGTAAGGCTTCTGCAGCAAGTCCAGGTCGAACTCGGCGATCGGCAGGTACAACGGACGTTTCTGCGGAGCAGGGCCTGGCTCCGGCACTGGCTGGCCATTGTTGATCACAATCGGGCGTACCCAGCTGCTGTCGAAATCCTGTTGCTCTTGCTGGGCTTTGAGTTCTTCTGGCGGGAACGGTGGGAACGGCTTGTCCAGCAGCTCCATTTCGAACTCGGCGATCGGCAGGAACAGTGGCTCTGGCGGGCGAACCTGGGTTTCGACCACATCGCACTCACGCTGGCTGACGATGTGCGCGTGCAGCTCGCTGCCAACGGTTGGTTCTTCCGGGCTGTTCAGGTCAACCGGTGGAAACGTGCCACAGGCAGGCACCACTTCACTCGTCTGTTCGGCCAGGGCCTGGGCAAAGAAATCCTGCCACAGGTGACTGACGCCGCTCAGTGCTTGAGTGTTATGACGGCTGAAGTCGCCATGGGGCGAAACGTAGCCAATCGATGTGGGAAGAATGCCTGACATTTTTTTCGGTTGACGCTCAGCTCTGGCAAAATGCGCGTTGAATGGTTTATCGGCGGTTTTTGTCGATCCTTAACTTTTTTGAGCGTTTTTTCATGATCGAGTCACCCGCGGCCTGCCGCATCCATGTCCAGGCCCTCGCCCCAGCGTTTCAAACGCAAGCCGCACACTGGGCCGAACGTCTCGGCCTGCCGCTCGGCGAGGCCGACGGTGAGTTCGCCTTGCAGGTCGGCGAGCAGGGTTTGCAGTTGCAGCAGCTTGGCCCGGACGCCCCGGGGCCGGTGCGGGTCGACTTTGTCGAGGGCGGTGCGGCTCATCGTCGTTTGTATGGCGGCGGCAGCGGGCAGATGATCGCTAAAGCGGTCGGCATCGCCCAAGGCGTGCGCCCGCGCGTCCTCGATGCCACGGCGGGGCTGGGCAAGGACGCGTTTGTGTTGGCCAGTCTCGGTTGTGAAATGAGCCTGATCGAGCGCCAGCCGCTGATCGGCGCACTGCTTGAGGACGGCTTGGCCCGGGCGGCAGAAGATTTCGATGTAGCGCCGATCGTGGCGCGGATGAAATTGCTCAAGGGCAACTCCATCGAAGTGATGCGCAGTTGGGAAGGGGAGGCGCCGCAGGTGATCTACCTCGATCCGATGTTCCCGCATCGCGAGAAAACCGCGCTGGTGAAAAAGGAAATGCGCCTGTTCCGCCCGCTGGTTGGCGATGACCCGGATGCCCCGGCCTTGCTTGAAGCCGCGCTGGCGCTGGCCACGCACCGGGTGGTGGTCAAGCGCCCGCGCAAGGCACCGTGCATCGAAGGGCCGAAACCGAGCCATGCGCTGGATGGCAAATCGAGCCGGTATGACATTTATCCGAAGAAAGCGCTGAAGCCCTAGAAGCAGCTGCAAGCTGCAAGCTGCAAGCTGCAAGCTGCAAGCCAGAGCCAGAGCCAAGTCACTGCTTTTGCTTTTTCTTGCAGCTTGTAGCTAGAAGCTCGCAGCTGCTCCTCCCCCATAGGCCCTCATAAACAACCCCACCACCTCCCGCACATGCCGTTCCGCTGCTTCTCCAGTCAGCGGCTCGCCGCAGCCGTACAACAAACGAAAATTTCCCGCCCCTTTGATCAGGCAGAAGAAGTGCTCGGCGGCGTTGCGTGGCTGGTCGATGCTCAGCGCGCCGGTTGCATGGATTTTCGCCAGGAGACCTTCCATGCCGTTGACCACGCGCTCTGGGCCGGCCTCGAAGAAGATCAGCGACAGCTTCGGGTCCTGACTGCCCAGCGCCATGATCAGACGATGCAGGTTTACCGATTCATCGCTGTTGATCAGGTGGTGGAAGCCTCGGGCAATGTTCAGCAATACATTTTCCACCGGGATGCCGTCCGGCAATTCGAAGAACAGCGGTGGCAATTGTTCCTCGCATTTGGCGACGACGGCGGCGGAGAACAGCGTCTCCTTGTCATTGAAATGGCTGTAGACCGTCAGCTTCGACACGCCGGCCTCGCTGGCCACCGCGTCCATGCTGGTGTTGGCGTAGCCATGGCAGAGAAACAGGGTTTTCGCCGCATCCAGGATCGCCTGGCGTTTGGCCAGATCCTTGGGGCGGCCCGGGCCGTTTGGAGCTGAAAGATTGTTCGACATTCTTCGCTTTTAATACTGGACTGGTGAGTTTGCTATTAATACCATACCCGCCAGTATAAATATTCCAAGCCTCATTCGCGAAAGGTCCGTCACCATGTTCCGCCATGCGTTGTCCTTTGCCGTGCCAGTCAGTCTGGCGTTCCTGTTATCGGCGTGCGGTCAGGAAGAGGTGACCAAAGTCACCGTACGCCCGGCCATGGTGGTACAGCCCGAGCCTTCGGCGCAGGCGATGGAAAGTTATCCGGGCGAGGTGCGTGCCCGTTATGAGCCTGATCTGGCGTTCCGCATCGGCGGCAAAGTCAGCCGACGACTGGTCGACGAAGGCCAGCGCGTCAAGGCCGATCAGCCCTTGGCCGAACTCGATCCGCAGGATGTGCGCCTGCAACTGGAAGCCACCCGCGCGCAGGTTGCCGCCGCCGAGGCCAATCTGAACCTGGTCCGCGCCGAACGGGATCGCTATAAAACCCTGATGGATCGGCAGATGGTCAGCCGCTCGGCCTACGACAACGCCGAAAATCTATATCGCTCTGGCGAAGCCCGCCTTAAACAAATCAAAGCCGAATTCAACGTTTCGACCAACCAGGCCAGTTACGCGGTGCTGCGTGCGCCACAGGATGGCGTGGTGGCCAAGCGTTCGGTGGAAGTCGGTCAGGTGGTCGCTGCCGGGCAAACCGTGTTCACACTCGCCACCGATGGTGAGCGCGAAGTGTTGATCAGCCTGCCGGAGCAAAGCTTCGGCCGCTTCAAGGTCGGTCAGCCAGTGACCGTGGAATTGTGGGCGCAGCAGAATCAGCGGTTTGCCGGGCAGATCCGAGAGTTGTCGCCATCCGCCGATCCGCGCTCGCGCACTTTTGCCGCGCGTATCTCGTTCACCAGCGGCAAAGTCCCGGCCGAGCTGGGGCAGAGCGCCCGGGTGTTCGTGCAAGCGGCTGACAGTGTCTCGTTGTCGATACCGCTTTCCGCGCTGACCGCTGAAAACGGCGCGACTTACGTCTGGGTGGTCAACGGCAACAACACGTTGAAGAAAACCCCGGTGCGGGTCGGTCCGTTCGGCGAGAAAAGCGTGGCGGTGCTCGAGGGCCTGAATGCCAGCGACTGGGTGGTGGCTGCCGGCGTTCACGTATTGCTCGACGGCCAGCAGGTGCGACCAGTGGATCGCTCCAATCGTGTGGTCAATCTGGCGAACAAGGAGTAAGCCCCGATGCGCTTCAACCTCTCCGAATGGGCGTTGCGTAATCGCCAGATCGTACTGTTCCTGATGCTTTTGCTCGCCGTTGTCGGCGCGTTGTCCTACACCAAACTCGGCCAGAGTGAAGACCCGCCGTTCACTTTCAAGGCGATGGTCATTCAGACCCGCTGGCCCGGTGCGACCGCGCAGGAGGTCTCGCGCCAGGTCACTGAACGTATCGAAAAGAAGCTGATGGAAACCGGCGAGTACGAACGCATCATGTCGTTCTCCCGCCCCGGTGAATCCCAGGTCACCTTCATCGCCCGCGACTCGATGCACTCCAAGCAGATCCCTGATCTCTGGTACCAGTTGCGCAAGAAGGTCGGCGACATTCGCCAGACTTTGCCGCCGGGAATTCAGGGGCCGTTCTTCAACGATGAGTTCGGCACCACCTTCGGCAATATCTATGCGTTGACCGGCGACGGTTTCGACTACGCCGTGCTCAAGGATTACGCCGACCGCATCCAGATTCAGCTGCAGCGGGTCAAGGACGTCGGCAAGGTCGAACTGCTTGGGTTGCAGGACGAGAAAATCTGGGTCGAGCTGTCCAACGTCAAACTCGCCACTCTTGGCTTGCCGCTGGCGGCGGTGCAGCAGGCGCTGGAGGAACAGAACGCGGTATCCACGGCGGGGTTCTTCGAAACCGGCAGCGAGCGCTTGCAGCTACGCGTCTCGGGGAATTTTCAGACAGTCGATGAGATAAAGAACTTTCCGATCCGCGTCGCCGATCGTACGTTCCGCATCTCCGATATCGCCGATGTGCGTCGCGGTTTCAGCGACCCACCGGCGCCGCGCATGCGTTTCATGGGCGACGACGCGATCGGTCTGGCCGTGGCGATGAAGGACGGCGGCGACATTCTGGTGCTGGGCAAGGCACTGGAGGGCGAGTTTTCGCGCATTCAGAAAAACCTTCCGGCCGGCATGCAGCTGCGCAAGGTGTCCGATCAGCCGGCAGCGGTAAAAACCGGCGTCGGCGAGTTCGTTCAGGTGTTGGTCGAAGCGCTGGCGATCGTCTTGCTGGTGAGCTTCTTTTCCCTCGGTGTGCGCACCGGCATGGTCGTCGCGCTGACCATTCCGCTGGTGCTGGCGATGACCTTCGCTTGCATGTATTACCTCGGCATCGGCCTGCACAAGATTTCCCTCGGTGCGCTGGTGCTGGCGCTGGGCTTGTTGGTGGATGACGCGATCATTGCCGTGGAAATGATGGCGATCAAAATGGAGCAGGGCTTCGACCGCATTCGCGCGGCGAGTTACGCCTGGACCAGCACCGCATTCCCGATGCTCACCGGCACGCTGATCACCGCCGCCGGCTTCCTGCCGATTGCCACTGCGCAGTCCGGCACCGGCGAATACACCCGTTCGATTTTCCAGGTAGTGACCATTGCCTTGCTCGCCTCATGGGTCGCGGCGGTGATGTTCGTGCCGTATCTGGGGGAAAAACTCCTGCCGGATCTGGCGAAAATTCACGCGGCAAAACACGGCACTGGCGATGGTCAACCGGATCCGTATGCCACGCCGTTTTATCAGCGCGTCCGGCGTCTGGTGGAGTGGTGCGTGGCCCATCGCAAGACTGTGATCGTGCTGACTGTGGGCCTGTTCATTGCCTCGGTGATGCTGTTCCGTTTCGTCCCGCAGCAGTTCTTCCCGGCTTCGAACCGGCTGGAGTTGATGGTCGACCTGAAACTGGCCGAAGGCGTTTCGCTGGCCAACACCACCAGTGAAGTCAAACGCCTCGAAGCGCTGCTCAAGGAGCACGCGGGCATCGACAATTATGTGGCCTATGTCGGCACCGGTTCGCCACGCTTTTATCTGCCGCTGGATCAGCAACTGCCGGCGGCGAGTTTTGCCCAGTTCGTGGTGTTGGCAAAAACCATCGAAGAGCGTGAAGCGCTGCGCAGTTGGTTGATCGAAACCCTCAACGAACAGTTTCCGGCTCTGCGTTCGCGGGTCACCCGTTTGGAAAACGGCCCGCCGGTTGGCTATCCGGTGCAGTTCCGCGTCACGGGCGAGCACATCGAAGAAGTCCGTGCGTTGGCGCGCAAGGTGGCAGCAAAGGTTCGCGAGAATCCGCATGTGGTCAACGTGCACCTGGATTGGGAAGAACCGAGCAAAGTTGTTTATCTGAACATCGATCAGGATCGCGCCCGCGCCCTCGGTGTGAGCACCGCCAATCTGGCGAAATTCCTGCAGAGTTCGCTGGTCGGCTCGACGGTCAGCCAGTACCGCGAAGACAACGAATTGATCGAGATTCTGCTGCGCGGCACCGTGCACGAGCGCACTGAATTGTCGTTGTTGCCGAGCCTGGCGGTGCCGACCGATAACGGTCGCAGTGTGGCGTTGTCGCAGATTGCCACGCTGGAATACGGGTTTGAGGAAGGCATCATCTGGCACCGCAATCGGCTGCCGAACGTGACCGTGCGCGCGGACATTTATGGCAAGGAACAACCGGCGACGCTGGTCAAGCAGATCATGCCGACGCTGGACCCGATTCGCGCTGAGTTGCCCGATGGTTATCTGCTGGATGTCGGCGGCACGGTGGAGGATTCCGAGCGCGGGCAGAAGTCGGTGAATGCCGGGGTGCCGATGTTCATTGTCGTGGTGCTGACCTTGCTGATGGTGCAGTTGCGCAGTTTCTCGCGTACGGCGATGGTGTTTCTGACGGCGCCGTTGGGCTTGATCGGGGTGACCCTGTTTCTGATGGTGTTCCGGCAGCCGTTCGGGTTTGTGGCGATGCTCGGGACTATCGCGTTGTCCGGGATGATCATGCGCAATTCGGTGATTCTGGTCGATCAGATCGAGCAGGATATTGCTTCGGGGCTCAGGCCCTGGCAGGCGATTATCGAGGCTACGGTGCGGCGCTTCAGGCCGATTGTATTGACGGCGCTGGCGGCGGTGCTGGCGATGATTCCGCTGTCGCGCAGTGTGTTTTTCGGGCCGATGGCGGTGGCGATCATGGGCGGGCTGATTGTTGCGACTGCGCTGACGCTGTTGTTTTTGCCGGCGTTGTATGCGGCCTGGTTTCGGGTGCGTAAGGAGGCTTGAGGTTTTTGTGTCGTGGCGGCCTTCGGGCCGACCATGACGTGGGGTTTTGGGTGTATATCCGTTGCTGTGGGTGTTGCTGATTACGGTTCCGCCCTTACGGCGGGTCACCTTTTTCAAACGCCAAAAAGGTAACCCAAAACGCTTGCTCCTACGTTCGGCCCTCGCAGGCTCGGGTTCCTTCGCTGCGGGATCGATCCGGGCGCAGCGGCTCCGGTTTGCTTCGCTGCACCTCCTTCCGCTGTGTCTGGCTGCGCCAGACGGTCGCTGCGCTCCCACGCCCGGATCAATCCCTCCACTCAGCCTTCCGACGTCGCCGGTGGATCAAGATCAAGAGCACTCGAGCTTGCGCTCATTGTTGAGTGGGGCGGCTTTGCCGCGGGCAGCTGCGCTGCTTTGCTTTTGTGGGAGCGAGCCTGCTCGCGAAGGCGGTCTGACAGCCAATTCATTTCGAATCGCCAATTCACGCTGCCTTCCTACAGCTTTTTCAGAGTCCTCCGATCTTGAGGCGCTGGCCGTCCAATGCTGTACTCCGGGTTCTGCTTTTCCGAGTCCTTGAGTCTGTCTGATGAAGAAACCACCGACATTAGCTGGCAGAACGGATCCTGTTTTCGACCTGTTGGCCCGCTCGCCCCACAAGCAACGACTTGCGGATTATCTGGCGCTGCTCAAGCCGCTCGATGATCAGGGGCGCTATCTGCCATTCGAGGCGTTGCGCTATCGCTGGGCGGCTGGGTTGGACGCGAATCTTTGTTGGGCGTTGGTGAAGAAGGCGCGGGCGGCCCAGTACATTCATTTGTTGCCGTTGGGCGAGCCGGTGCAGTGGGTCAAATACGTGCCAACGCCGTCGGCGCAGAAAACCTTGGCTGTGGTGGATCGTTACGCCAGTACGGCTGCGCTGGATTACATGACCAGTCAGATCGGCGAGCGGGCGCATTTCTCCTGTCTGCTCAATGACCTGATCGAAGACGAAGCCATCGCCAGTAGCCAGTTGGAGGGCGCGGCGACTACCACGCGCGTAGCCAAGGACATGCTCAAGCATCAGCGCCAGCCGCGGACGCCAGATGAGCGCATGGTCATGGGTAATTATCGAATGATGAATTTCGCTTGGGAAAAGCGTTATGAACCTCTGAGCATTGAGCTGATTGCAGAGATCCATCGAGTGGGTGTGGAGGGGATCGATGACGAGCAGTATTCCCCAGGATTGTTCCGGACCAATGATGAGGTGGTTGTTCAGGATGGTTCAGGCAACACCGTGCACCGACCACCTCCTGCTGCAGGATTGGTTGCGCGGTTGGCGAGGCTTTCCGCCTGGATCAACCGGCCCGCTGCCTCGATTCTGGACAAAAATTATCTGCATCCACTGATCAAGGCCGTGACGCTGCATTTCGCCATGGGTTATGAACATCCATTTCGCGACGGTAACGGGCGGGTCGCGAGAGCCTTGTTTTACTGGTTCATGTTCAAACATGAGTTCGCGGCGTTTCGCTACATTGCGATCAGTCTGCTGCTGCGCAATGCACCGGTGAAATACGGACGCTCCTACCTGCACACCGAGGCAGACGAGCTGGATCTGACTTATTTCATCGAGTTTCAATGCGCGGTGATTTTGCGAGCCGTGGTCGGTTTTATAACTGTGTACCGCAAGAGTCTGGCAGACACTCAGGACTTTGAGCGCTGGCTGACGAGCTCTGGCGTAATTGCTCAACTGACGGAACGGCAGCGCGCGGTTTATCAGGTGGCTAAAAGCGGGGAGGCGAAGGAGTTTACGGCGAGCAATGTCGCGGAAAATTTTTCCTGCTCGGGTAGCGAGGCGGCGTCGATGCTGGAAGAGCTGGACCAATTGCAGCTTTTTGAGAGAAGGAAGATGGGGCGGGAGTGGGTGTTTTTTTTACGTAGTTCTTTACGTGGAGGCAAGCATGGGAGCGAATTGAATCGCCCCCATGTTGTAACGACTTAAAGCGTACCAAACACCTTCTTCGCCAGACTCGTCGCCGCAGCGGCCGGGTTCTGACGAATTGTTTCTTCCTGCTTGCCGATCATCTCGAACAAACCATTGAGTGCCTGTTCGGTGACGTAGCTTTCAACGTTGGCGCTCTTGGCGTCGACGACACCGAAAGCCGCAGCTTGACCTGCAAAGGTGTTGTACTTCTGCGCGACGCCGACCTTGTCGGTGGCTTGTTTGACGATGGGCAGGAATTTCGCGCGGATCTGTTCGCGGCTGGATTTGTTCAGGTATTGGGTCGCCGAATCGTTGCCGCCGCTGAGGATGCCTTTGGCGTCGGCCACGCTCATTTTCTTCACTGCATCGACGAGGATTGGCTGGGCCTGGGTCACGGCGGATTCGGCGGCTTTGTTCATCGCGGTTTCCAGTTCTTCGACCTGGGCGCCCATGCCGAAGGCTTTCATCTTGCTCGCGGCTTTGCCGAGTTTGCCCGGCAGTTCGATTTTCACTTCGGGGTTGTTGCTGAAGCCGCCCGGGGTGCCGAGTTGCTTCACGGCGATCTGGGCGCCTTGGGTCAGGGCGTCCTTGAGGCCGCCGGTGGCGTCTTGTTGCGACAGGTCGTTGAGCGACAAGGCCAAGGCGTTGGCGGAGATCAGCAGGCCGGCGCAGGCGGCGGCGAAGCGAAGGGTAGGGCGGCGCATGGCGGCTTCCTTGTGGCGAAAAATGGATTAACGAACGGCGTCGACGCGGATTTTCAGCGGCTGCGGGTCGTTGCCGTCGAGTTGCACGGCGTGGTTTTCGGTGGTGATGAACATCAGCTCGCCGTTGACTTCAATGCGCGCGCTGACCGAGTAACGGTGGCCGGATTTGACCTGCGCCGGATCGTAGCTCAAATGGAATGGCAGTGGCACCTGGCCTTTGATCGGGCCTTTCTGTTCGGCGAGGACGATGGCCGGTGCATCGGCCAGCGACACATCTTGCAGGCTCACGCTCAGGGTCGCGCTCGGGGGCAGGGCGATGCGTTGCAGGTAGAAGACTTCGCCGTCGAGGCTGGCCTTGCCGGCGGGTGTGGTTGATTGGCAGGCGCTGAGCAGGGTGGCGGCAGCGAAGGTCAGCAGTTTTTTCATGGGTGGAACTCCTTTCAATGTGGGAGCGAGCCTGCTCGCGAAAGCGCTGGGTCAGTCAAACTAAATGTCGACTGACATTCCGTCTTCGCGAGCAGGCTCGCTCCCACAGGTCTAAGGCTTCAAGCCTCAGGCTGTGGCGTGATCTGATCCGCCGCATCTTCACTGCGATGCAGCGCGACCTGGCGGATCGACAGGCGAATCTCCGCCGGCAGCACGCGCTTGGCTGCGCCTTCGGCCAGCTCGCCGAGCAGTTCGTGGTAGCTGAGCTTGCCGGCTTCGTCGCGGCGCAGGACGTCGAGGTCGAGCAGGGTCTGGATGAAGTGGCGGAACAGACTCTTGTCGAAAAACTCTGGGGCGTTCAGGCCATGGAGGATCGACAGACGCTGGGCCATGACCGTGCAGAGGTCTTCCAGCTCTTCGGCGCTAATGCTGTTCTGGCCGCTGTTGAGCAGCAGGGACACGGTCATGTAGAAACGCTGCAAGGTCTGCGCGATGCTTTTCGACAGCAGCGTCAGCAGCACGAAATGCCGCGAACTCGGCGCCGGGCGCAGGTAAACGTCCTTCTCGAAACGTAGCAGGCCCTGCTCGACGAACGCTTCCAGCCACTGGTCGATCACTGCATCAAGTTCGTCCAGGTTCCAGCGGATGAACAGCTCCGATTGCAGGTACGGATACAGCGCGCGGGTGTAGCGCAGGATCTGCTCGCGGCTCATGCGCGAGGTGCTCTGGAAGAAACTCGCCAGCAACGACGGCAGAGCGAAAATGTGCAGGACGTTGTTGCGGTAGTAAGTCATCAGGACCGCGTTCTGCTCGTCCAGATAGAGAATCTTGCCCAGCGCATCGTTCTGCTCGGCGAGCAGATCCATGTCTTTCACATGCTCGATCAGCGCCCGACCATCGCCTTCCGGCAAGGTGGTGTGTGGCGAATACGGAACTTTACGGAGCAGCGCCAGATACAGATCCAGCACCCGCGCCATGGCCCGATCGTCCAGCGCCAGGCGCGTGGTCGACAGCAGGGCCAGCGCTACCAGATTCACCGGATTGATCGCCGCCGCTTCGTTGAGGTGCCGGGCGACTTTCTCGCCGAGGCGGTTGGTGGTTTCGTTGAGCCACGCCGGTTTGAACTGCGGGCCGAGCTCCTGCTGGCGCCAGTCCGGTTGCTCGGCGTCGAGGAATTCGGCCAGTTTGATCGGCTCACCGAAGTTGACCGCGACCTGACCGAAACGCTGCTTGAGCGCGCCGATGACTTTGAAAATATCGAAGATCGATTCTTTTTTCTTGCTCGCCCCGCGCAGTTCGCCGAGGTAGGTGCGACCTTCGAGCACGCGCTCGTAACCGATGTACACCGGCACGAAAACGATCGGCATCCGCGACGAACGCAGGAAGCTGCGCAGGGTGATTGCGAGCATGCCGGTTTTCGGTTGCAGCATGCGCCCGGTGCGCGAGCGCCCGCCCTCGACGAAATACTCGACCGGGAAACCTTTGGTGAACAGCGTGTGCAGATATTCGTTGAACACCGAGGTATACAGCGGATTGCCCTTGAATGTGCGGCGCATGAAGAACGCACCGCCGCGACGCAGCAGGCTGCCGATCACTGGCATGTTGAGGTTGATCCCGGCAGCAATGTGCGGCGGGGTCAGGCCGTTGCGGAACAGCAGATAGGAAAGCAGCAGGTAATCGATGTGGCTGCGATGGCACGGCACGTAGATCACTTCGTGACCCTGCGCAACGTTCTGCACGCCCTCGATGTGGTTGACCTTGATGCCGTCGTAGATCTTGTTCCAGAACCAGCTCAGCACCACTTCGAGAAAACGGATCGCGGTGTAGGTGTAGTCCGAGGCGATCTCGTTGCCGTAGCGCAGGGCCTGGGCCTTGGCTTTCTCCGGGGAGATTTTTTCGCGCTCGGCTTCGTCGAGGATCGCCTGTTTGACCAGCGGCTGGTTGAGCAGGCCTTTGACCAGATTGCGCCGGTGGGAAATGTCCGGGCCGATCACCGCTGCTTTCAGATTGCGGAAGTGCACGCGCAGGATGCGCTGGGCCATGCGCACGGTGCGCTCGTGGCCCTTGTTGTGATCGATCAGTTCGCGCAGATGGATCGGCGCGGAAAACTGCACGCGGGTTTTACGCCCGAGGACGATGATGCTCAGCAGCCGGCGCAGGCGTCCGGTGACTGCCCAGCTGTCGGCGAACAACAGTTTCCACGGACTGTTTTCGCTGTCCGGCGACTGGCCCCAGAACACGCTGACCGGAATGATCTGCGCGTCTTCGGCAGCATTCTGAGTCAGCGCGCTGACCAGACGGGTGAGAGTCGGCGGCGCGCCGCGTTTGTCCTGGCGACCGAGCCAGTCCGGGTCCGGCGTCAAATAGAAAAACGCCGCTGGTTCGATGAGTGAACCCACCGACACCGCCAGCACCGGGCGTGGCAAACCGGCCTTGGTGCACTCTGTGTCAACCACCGCCAGATCGGTCAGCGAAGGGTTTTGCAGGACGTAGAACACCGGACGACTGCGGTCGAGGTTAAGAGTGAACGACGACTGATTGATGGTCTCGGAGCGAACCCAGAGATACAACAGGCGGCGCAGGGTGCCAAACACAAGACGGCGGAACGGGGAACGGGTCATACGGCTTCTGCGTGAGTGAATAAAACCGAGCAGGCGCTCGGGGCGGACAGTTTGCCGTATTAGGCGAAAATCGGCAAAAAAGCACCGAAGTAATCTCCTGTTGAGAGTTTTCGCACCTGTCATATACTCGGCGCTCTGTTGCCGGTGCCCTGTCATGGACGTCGGACGCAGGCTGACGTTCCTCGAAGGCTTTCCTGCGAAAAGCCCGTTCAATAATAAAAAAGGAGTATGAACAGATGGCAATACGCGAAACCGGCAACGTGAAGTGGTTCAACGACGCCAAAGGCTATGGCTTTATCCAGCGCGACGACGGCGTGGACGTGTTCGTGCACTACCGCGCGATACGCGGCGAAGGGCACCGCTCGCTGACCGAAGGTCAACAGGTCGAGTACGCGGTGATCACCGGCGAGAAGGGGTTGCAGGCTGAGGATGTTGTAGGTCTGTAACAGCAGCTGCAAGCCTCAAGCCTCAAGCTGCAAGCAGTTCAGCTTGAAGCTTGAAGCTTGAAGCTTGTAGCTGCCGCTAAGCGGTCTTCCAGGTGATTTCTTCTTCTCCGTCTTCGCTGATGCGAATCCAGCGATCAGCGGTTTCTTCACCTTCTTCTTCGACCCACGTTCCCGGTGCGCAGCGCACCTCGACGTTCAGTGCCGCGAAGGCTGCGCGGGCGCAGGCGATGTCGTCGTCCCAGGGGGTCTGGTCGCTTTCCAGGAACAGGCTGTTCCACTTGCCCACGGCTTTCGGCAGCCAGGTCACCGGCACGTTGCCGGCCTTGCACTTGTACGTCTGGCCTTTCTGCACCCAGTCGCTGCACGGGCCCAGCGCTTGGCCGAGCCAGGCGGCGATGGCCTTGTGGTCGACGTCGGCGTCTTTCAGGTAAATCTCGATATCCGGTTGGCGCATGGATGTCCTCACTGCGGGTCTGAAAAATCCATTCGCGGATTTAGCCGGCCCCGGGCCTGTGCCCGAGACCAAAAGTTATTGAAGAACGAAATAATCGTAGCGCATCGACACGGTGGTCTCGAACGGCTCGGCCTGTTCGATCACCGCCGCGCGACGCTCGGCACTGGCACGCCAGCCGTGAGGCGTCATCGCCAACAGGTTGGCGCGGTCCTCGGGCTTGTCCAGAGTCAGCTTGAATTCCAGGGTTTCGCTGTGCGCCAAGGCCATGCCTGCCGGCACCAGGGCCAGGTGCTTGTCGTCGGTGTACTCGCGCACTTCGTCGTACAGGCGTTCGCGCAATTCCATCAGATGGCCACGGGTCGGGCCGACTTTCATCAGGCCGCCGCCGACGCTGAGCAGACGCTTGGCTTCCTCCCAATCCAACGGACTGAAGACGCTGGCGAGAAATTGGCAACTGCCTGAGGCCAATGGCACACGGGCCATGCTGGCGATCAACCAGGTAATCGCCGGGTTGCGCTTGCAGGCGCGTTTGACGGCTTCGCGGGAAATGTCCAGCGCGTAGCAGTCAGCATTGGGCAAAGCCTCGGCGATTTGCGCGGTGTAGTAACCCTCGCCACAACCGATGTCGACCCAGCGCTCCGGCGCATAACTCGCCGCCAATTCAGCCAGACGCTTGGCCACTGGCGCGTAATGCCCGGCGTTGAGGAAATCACGCCGCGCCTCGACCATCGCTTGATTGTCGCCCGGGTCGCGGCTGTTCTTGTGCTGCACCGGCAACAGGTTCAGATAACCCTGACGCGCACGGTCAAACCGATGCCCGGCGGGGCAGACCACGCCGTTGTCGACCGCGTTGAGCGGCTCACTGCAGATCGGGCACGCGAGCATCAGGCGAGCAACTTGATCAGGGTCTGGTAATAGATTTCGGTCAGCACGTCGAGATCGGCTGCCAGCACGCGCTCGTTGACCTGGTGGATGGTCGCGTTGACCGGGCCCAGTTCAACCACTTGCGTGCCCATGGTCGCGATGAAACGGCCATCGGAGGTGCCGCCGCTGGTCGACGCCTTGGTCTCGCGACCGGTGATGTCCTTGATGCTCGACGACACCGCATCAAGCAGCGCGCCCGGTTCGGTGAGGAATGGCAGGCCGGACAGCGCCCAGTCGATGTGCCAGTCCAGACCATGCTTGTCGAGGATGTCGGCCACACGCTTCTGCAGGCCTTCGACGGTCGATTCGGTGGAGAAACGGAAGTTGAACACCGCCACCAGATCACCCGGGATCACGTTGGTCGCGCCGGTGCCGGAATTGAGGTTGGAAATCTGGAAACTGGTTGGCGGGAAGAAATCGTTGCCGTGGTCCCAGTGCTCGGCGGCCAGCTCTGCCAGCGCCGGAGCGGCGAGGTGGATCGGGTTCTTCGCCAGATGCGGGTAGGCCACGTGGCCCTGCACGCCTTTGACCGTGAGCTTGGCGCCGAGGGAGCCGCGACGGCCGTTCTTCACCACATCGCCGACCAAGGTGGTGCTCGACGGTTCGCCAACGATGCACCAGTCCAGACGCTCGTTGCGCGCGACCAGACGTTCGACGACAGCCTTGGTGCCGTGATGCGCCGGGCCTTCTTCGTCGCTGGTGATCAGGAAAGCGACCTTGCCTTTATGGTTCGGATAGTCGGCGACGAAACGTTCAGCGGCGACGGTCATCGATGCCAGGCTGCCTTTCATGTCTGCCGCGCCACGGCCGCAGAGCATGCCATGTTCGTCGATCACGGCATTGAACGGATCGATCTGCCATGCGGTAACCGGACCGGTCGGCACCACGTCGGTGTGACCGGCGAAGCACAGCACCGGGCCGTCGTTGTTGCCGTGAGTGGCCCAGAAGTTATCCACATCTTCGATGCGCATCGGCTCCAGGGTGAAACCGGCATCGCCCAGGCGCTGCATCATCTGCTTCTGGCAGTCGGCATCGATTGGGGTCACGGAAGGACGGCGGATCAGGTCGATGGCCAGTTGAAGGGTCGGCGATAGGTCGGCGTGGGCCGTCATGGAAAACTCCGGGATCATGGGGTATGAGCTTGGGCTTCTAATGTGGGAGCGAGCCTGCTCGCGAAAGCGGTCTACCAGGCACCTTAAAGGTTGAATGTTACAACGCCTTCGCGAGCAGGCTCGCTCCCACAAGGGACAGGGGTGGTCAGTCAGACCGGTTATCACGCCAAGGCCCGCAAAATGGCGGTTATCTTAAAGCAAAACGGCGACCATTGGCCGCCGTTTAGTGCTGCGTTGCGGATTTAGACGACCGGTGCCGGCTCAGCCTTGGCCACAGGTTTGGGCAGCGACGACAGGAACGCCATGATCAGCGCCGCCAGATACGGCAGCGACTGCACCAGCAGCATGGTTACCCAGAAGCGCATGTCATTGCTCGGAATGCCCTGCACGAGGAAGATCCCCAGCGCCGCGCCCCACAGCAACAGCATGATGAACAGCTCCTCGCGAGCCTCGCTGATCGCCACCCAGAAACCGTGGTTGTCAGCGTTTTTCGGCGTGCGGAAGAACGGAATGCTGCTGGTGAAGAAACCGTACAGCACCGCTTTGGCGATGGTGTGCGATAACGCCAGGCCGGCCAGCGCCGCGCAGAACGCATCTTTCAGATTCACGCCGACGGCGCGGCGGTAGAGGAAGATGATCTTGCCGACCTTGAACACGAACAGCGCCAGCGGCGGGATTGCGAAAATCAGCAGCGGCGGATCGACCCGTTGCGGCACGATGATCATCGCCGCCGACCACAGCAACGCGCCGACGGTGAAGAAGATGTTCATGCCATCGGCGACCCACGGCAGCCAGCCAGCGAGGAAGTGATAACGCTGACCGCGAGTCAGTTCGGTGTCCTTGCCGCGCAGCAGGCTGCGGGTGTGGCGCTTGATGATCTGGATCGCGCCATAGGCCCAGCGGAAACGCTGTTTCTTGAAGTCGATGAAGGTATCCGGCATCAGGCCCTTGCCGTAGCTGTCGTGGTAATACGCCGCCGACAGGCCTTTCTCGAATACGCGCAGGCCGAGTTCGGCGTCTTCACAGATGCACCAGTCAGCCCAGCCCAACTCTTCCAGCACGGAACGACGGGTCATGGTCATGGTGCCGTGCTGAATGATCGCGTCACGGTCGTTGCGGGTGACCATGCCGATGTGGAAGAAGCCCTTGTATTCGGCGTAGCACAGCTTCTTGAAGGTGCTTTCGTTCTGGTCGCGATAATCCTGCGGCGACTGCACCACGGCGATTTTCGGGTCGGCGAAGTGCGGCACCATGTGCTTGAGCCAGTTCGGGTGCACGCAGTAATCGGAGTCGATCACCGCAATGACTTCGGCGTCCTTGGCGGTATGCGGAATCAGGTAATTCAGCGCGCCGCCCTTGAAACCGGCCAGCGGCGAAACGTGGAAGAACTTGAAGCGCGGGCCGAGGGTTGCGCAGTAATCGCGCACCGGTTCCCACACCGCCGGGTCCTTGGTGTTGTTGTCGATGATCAGGACTTCGAAGTCTGGATAATCGAGCGCGGCCAGTGCGTCGAGGGTCTGTTTGACCATCTCTGGCGGCTCGTTGTAGCACGGCACATGGATCGACACTTTCGGTCGGTAATCGGAATCGCCCAGCACCGGCAGGAATTCCCGCCGGCGCTTGTGAATCCACACCGCTTCGGCCAGTTCATGGGCCTCTGTGAGCAGGACGATGAATACCCCGAGCGCACCGAGCGCCAAGAGGAATCCGACCGTGAGGCTGAACCACGTGCTGTATTGCTGGCTGTAGTCGTAACCGATGTACACCAGCACCGAACCGCAGAGGAACGCGATAAACGTCAGGAACGTGCGACCGCGCTGGCGCAGCGCCGAGCCGTCGATCATCAGCAGCGTCAGCGACAGCAGCGCAAGCACCACCGAGCCGATGGCCAGCACGCGCCATTGCGGAATCGCCACCACCGGGCCTTCGAAATTGAATTTCTGCTGGCGCGCGGCGTTGAACACGCCCCAGTAGGCGCCGACCGAACCTTCATCGCTGGCCTTCCACGGCTGATCGAACGCTTCGATCACGAAGTAGTTGAAGCCTTGGCGATTGAGCTTGTTGACCAGTGTGCGCAGGTAAATCGCCTGATCTGCCGGCGAGGCATCGGCGCCACCGCGCATGCGACCATTGCTCGGCCAGCCGACCTCGGAGAGCAGCAGCGGTTTTTTCGGAAAGAGTTTTTTCAGATCGCGGGCACGGTCGAAGACGAACTGGCCGGCCTTGTCCACCGGAATGAATTCCCAGTAGGGCAAGACGTGGGCGGCGATCAGGTCAACGTGCTTGGCCAGTTGCGGGTATTTCTCCCAGATGTGCCATTGCTCGGAAGTGGTCACCGGTACTTTTACCGCAGCGCGCACCCGATCCAGCAGAACGATCAGCGCTTCCGGGGTGATTTCCTCGCGAAACAGCGCCTCGTTGCCGACCACCACGCGCACGACGCTTCTGGAGGTGTTGGCCAGCTCGATGGCTTTGGTGATTTCCCGTTCGTTGCGTTCCTGGTCCGGGCTGATCCAGATGCCGAGGGTGACGCGCAGGCCGAATTCCTCCGCCAGTTTCGGGATGTCTCCAAGCGAGCCGTCGACCGAATAGATACGAATGTTGTCGGTCAGCTTGCTCATGATTTCCAGGTCACGGCGCATTTCGTCGTCAGACGGATACTGATCCTTCTGTGGGAATTGCCCCTGCTGGAATGGCGAATACGAGAAGCCGGAGATTTGCTGCGGCCAGTTCGGCGCCGTGACCGGGCGATTGACCAGCGCCCAGAAACCGGTGAACAAGGCAGCGATGGCCAGCACCACCACCAGGTTGAGTCCAAATTTACGCGATGACATAGCTGTTTCGGGTTCCAAAGGCTGTGGAACGAAGGATCGGTCGGATAGACGCCCGAGGGGCGCGCATCCTACACCGGCGGTTAACCAGTCGTACAACTGACGGGAAAATGCCTGACGTTGGGCAGCCGTCTCTGACTTAAGTTCTTACACTTGTCGCTTGCAGCTTAAAACTTGTCGCTGCGTAGCCCTATAATGCGCGCCGGTTTTTGGGGTAATGGTCATGAGTACAGAAGATCCGCGGTTTGCAGGCATCGCCCGTTTGTATGGCATCGAGGGCCTGGAACGCTTGCGCGCCGCCCATGTGGCGATCGTCGGCGTTGGTGGCGTCGGTTCCTGGGCGGCGGAAGCCATGGCCCGTTGCGGGGTGGGCGAGATATCGCTGTTCGACCTCGACGACGTCTGCGTCAGCAATGCCAACCGCCAGTTGCATGCGCTGGACAGCACCGTCGGCAAACCCAAGGTCGAGGTGATGGCCGAGCGTCTGCGCGGGATCAACCCCGATTGCACGGTGCACGCCGTGGCCGATTTCGTTACCCGCGACACCATGGCCGAATACATCACGCCGAACATCGACTGCGTGATCGACTGCATCGATGCGGTCAATGCCAAAGCGGCGCTGATCGCCTGGTGCAAACGCCGCAAGATCCAGATCATCACCACCGGCGGCGCGGGCGGGCAGATCGATCCGACGCTGATTCAGGTCTGCGATCTGAACCGCACCTTCAACGATCCGCTGGCCTCGAAAGTCCGTTCGACGTTGCGCCGGGACTACGGCTTTTCCCGCACCGTGACCCGCCACTACAGCGTGCCGTGTGTGTTTTCCACCGAACAGCTGCGCTACCCGAAACCGGATGGCAGCATTTGTCTGCAGAAGAGTTTTGTCGGCGACGGCGTGAAGCTCGACTGCGCCGGCGGGTTTGGCGCGGTGATGATGGTTACCGCGACGTTTGGTATGGTCGCGGCGACCAAGGCTGTGGACAAGATTGTCGCTGGTGTACGGCGCCCGGCGGACCGGGTCAAGCCTCAGATTTGATGCTGGGGCTTTGATCGTTCCCACGCTCCGCGTGGTAATGCAGCCCGGGACGCTCCGCGTCCCATCCAGAGCCGAACGCGGAGCGTCCGTTGAGGCATTCCCACGCAGAGCGTGGGAACGATCAGTCAGCGAGCCAACTCATTCATCCGCTGGAGCACCGCATTCAGGCCATTGCTGCGCGAAGGCGACAACTGCCGCGACAACCCCAGCCGATTGAACCACTCCGGCAGATCCAGCTGCTGCAACTCCGCCGCCGACAAGCCGTTGACCCGCAACAGCAGCAACGCCACCAACCCGCGAATCATCCGCGCATCGCTGCTCGCCTTGAACTGCCAGTGACCGTCGCGCAACTCACCGACCAGCCACACCTGACTTTCACAGCCATGCACCCGGTTGGCCTCGCACTTTTGCGCGTCATCCAGCGCCGGCGAGCGATCGCCAAACTGCATCAGCAACCGCGCCCGCTGTTCCCAGCCCGCCGCAGTCTGAAACGTCTGCAGCGCTTCGGCCGCTTCCACCGGCAGGCTCATCGCAACATCTCCAGCGCCTGATCCAGCGCCTCGAAAAAGCGCTCCAGATCTTCCGAATCGTTATACAGCGCCAACGACACACGAATCGCGCCAGCCAGTTCGAAGCTTTTCATCAGCGGCATGGCGCAGTGATGCCCCGCGCGTACGGCAATGCCTTGTTCGGTGAGCAGATGCGCCAGATCGGCGTTGTGCACGCCTTCGACGACAAAACTGGCCAGCGCCAGTTGCGGCTTGCCGAGCAGGCGAATGCCATTGCGTGCGGCGAGGCCGCGCAGCAGATAGTCGTGCAGTGCCGCTTCATGGGCAGATACGGCGTCCTGATCCAAGCCGGCCAAGTAGTCGAGGGTCGCTCCGAGGCCGATGACACTGGCGATCGGCGGTGTGCCTGCCTCGAACCCCAACGGCGCCGGGCGGAAGCGCGAATCCTGATAGTTGGCGTCGAGCACCATCTCGCCGCCGAACTGCCAATGCTGCAATTGCTCCAGCGCAGCGTTGCGCCCGAACAGCACGCCGAGGCCATCGGGGCCGTAGAGTTTGTGGCTGGAAAACACATAGAAGTCGCAACCCAGCGCCTGTACATCATGCCGTCCGTGCACCACACCTTGCGCACCATCGACCACGGTCAGCGCGTTCTGCGCCTTGGCCATGCCCAGCAAAGCGGTCAGTGGCTGCCAGGCGCCGAGCACATTGGACAACTGGCTGACCGCCAACAAACGCGTGCGCGGGCCGATCAGATGCACGGCAGCGCCGAGGTCGATCAGGCCGTCGGCATCCAGCGGCAGGATCACCAGTTTCAGCTGACGGCGTTGCGCCAGTTGCTGCCACGGCAGCAGGTTGGCGTGATGCTCCAGAGCGCTGATGACGATCTCATCGCCCGGCTGAAACAGAGGCTCCAGACCATAAGCCAGTAGATTCAGCGCGCTGGTGGCGCCGTGGGTGAAGATGATTTGCCCGCTGTCACCGGCATTCAGCCATTGGCCAACCTTGCGCCGACTGTCTTCGAACGCTTGCGTCGCGTGGGCACCGGGCAGGTGTTGCGCACGATGCACATTGGCCGCGCCGTTGGCGTAGTAATGCGTCAGTGCGTCGAGCAGGGCTTGTGGTTTTTGCGTGGTGGCGGCGCTGTCCAGATAGGTCTGGTCTTGCCGTTGCAGGGCGGCGATGGCCGGGAAATCGGCGCGCCAAGGGGAGGGGATCATCATGAGTTCAGCCCTGTGAAATTGGGCGGGGTGTACGCCAAACCTTGTGGGAACGAGCTTGCTCGCGAAGGCGTTCTTGAATACGCCAAAAGCTTCGCGAGCAGACTCGCTCCCACAGGCCTACAGCGCTTAGTTGTGAGCGTGCAGCGCTTCGTTCAGTTCGATCGCCGATTTGTGGGTCTTGCATTCCACAGCACCGGTTTCCGAATTGCGACGGAACAGCAGATCAGTCTGACCAGCCAGCTCACGCGCCTTCACAACCTTGACCAGATTGTTGTGCTCGTCCAGCAGCGCAACCTTGGTGCCAGCGGTCACGTACAGGCCCGACTCCACAGTGTTGCGGTCGCCCAACGGAATGCCGATACCGGCGTTGGCGCCGATCAGGCAGCCTTCGCCGACCTTGATCACGATGTTGCCGCCGCCCGACAGGGTGCCCATGGTCGAGCAACCGCCGCCCAGGTCCGAACCCTTCCCGACGAAGACGCCAGCGGAAACGCGGCCTTCGATCATGCCCGGGCCTTCGGTGCCGGCATTGAAGTTGATGAAACCTTCATGCATGACGGTGGTGCCTTCGCCGACGTAAGCGCCCAGACGCAGACGCGCGGCATCAGCGATACGCACGCCGGCCGGTACCACGTAGTCGGTCATTTTCGGGAACTTGTCCACCGAGAACACTTCCAGCAGCTCGCCGCGCAGGCGTGCTTCGAGTTGCATTTCCGCCAGTTCGCTCAGGTCGATCGCGCCCTGGCTGGTCCACGCCACGTTCGGCAGCAGCGGGAAGATACCGGCGAGGCTCACGCCGTGCGGCTTGACCAGACGGTGCGAGAGCAGATGCAGCTTGAGGTAGGCCTCAGGCGTGGAGGTCAGTTGCGCGTCTTCGGCCAGCAGCGTGGCGACCAGCGGCTTGTGGCTTTCAGCCAGGCGGGTCAGCAGCTTGCCTTGCACGGCGTCGACGCCTTTCACGGCTTCAGCCAGTTGCGCGGCCTGGGCGGTGGTGAAGGTGATGGCCTGGTTGCCTTCGGTGTAACCGAGGATCGGCGCAACAGCCGCGACCAGTTCGGCCGAAGGGTTGAGCAGTGGCTGAGCGTAGAACACTTCCAGCCATGCGCCTTGACGGTTCTGGGTGCCGACACCAAAAGCGATGCTGAACAGGGAATTGGACATGTGAATACCTCTACAAAGAGTGACGGGCTGCTTACTTCAGAGCGGCCGCGTAGATATCTGGCTTGAAGCCAATCAGGGTTCGGTCACCGAGATCGAGCACCGGGCGCTTGATCATCGAGGGTTGTGCGAGCATCAGTTCGATAGCTTTCGCCTGGTCGAGATCGGCTTTGCGTTCGTCGTCGAGTTTGCGAAAGGTCGTGCCGGCGCGGTTCAGCACGGTTTGCCAGCCGTGCTCGTCGCACCATTGGGTCAGGTGCTCACGGTCAATGCCGGCGGTCTTGTAATCGTGAAAGTCGTAGCTGACAGCGTGTTCATCGAGCCAGGTGCGCGCCTTTTTCATGGTGTCGCAGGCTTTGATGCCGAAAAGGTGCAACGTTTTACTTGAAACGGCCAAGGAATCGCCCCCTTTACAGGTGCTGGAAAAAAATGGTGACGGATTATGCCATGACCGGACGGTTTCGTCGGCCACGGTTGTCGTAACGCTGTAAAACCTGTGGGAGCGAGCTTGCTCGCGAAGGGGGCCTGTCAGTCAATTTCTGTGCTGAATGACACACCGCATTCGCGAGCAAGCTCGCTCCCACATTTAGTCCGGCGTCCAGGCGTGCGACGTATGTGCAACGGTCAGCCACAGCCTAAGGCGCTAATATGGCAGTTCAACGCTGTCGATCGCCTGAGATTCTGGTTTTATGCAAACTGCTTACACCGTCCTCATCCTGCTGATGCTGGTCAGCGTCTCGCGACTGGTCGGGCGGGTCATCCCGCTGCCGTTGCCGCTGGTGCAAATTGCTGCCGGTGCCTTGCTCGCCTGGCCGACGCTTGGCCTGCACGTCGCCCTCGATCCCGAATTGTTCCTGTTTCTGTTCCTGCCGCCGCTGCTGTTTTCCGATGGCTGGCGCATGCCCAAACGCGCCTTCTGGCAATTGCGTGGACCGATCCTGACCCTGGCCGTCGGCCTTGTTCTGTTCACCGTAGTCGGTGCCGGTTATTTCATTCATTGGCTGTTGCCGACGATTCCGCTGCCGGTGGCCTTCGCCCTTGCAGCGGTTTTGTCACCGACGGACGCCGTGGCGGTTTCAGCGATTTCGCAGAACCGTCTCCCCACGCCGCTGATGCATATCCTCCAGGGCGAGGCCCTGATGAACGATGCCTCAGGCCTGGTGACCTTCAAGTTCGCCCTCGCTGCAGCGGTCACGGGCGTGTTTTCGTTGACCAATGCCAGTCTGACCTTCGTCGCGGTCGCGCTCGGTGGTCTGGCGGTCGGTGTGGCGTTGAGCTGGCTGGTCGGACGCCTGCGCGCGTGGATGATCGCCCGTGGCTGGGACGATCCGGCCACGCATGTGGTGTTCATGTTGCTGCTGCCGTTCGCCGCTTATGTACTGGCTGAACGTCTGGGCGCTTCGGGCATTCTTTCGGCGGTGGCGGCGGGGATGATGCAAAGCTGGCTCGACCTGCTGCCGCGCCAGACCAGCACGCGATTGCTTAATCGCAGCGTTTGGGCGCTGCTCGAATTTGCGTTCAATGGCTTGATCTTCCTGCTGCTTGGCCTGCAATTGCCAGACATCATCAAGGCGGTGGTCAGCCATGAGCCGACGCTGTGGCCGACGCTGTTCTATCGCTGCCTCGATGTGTTGGCGATCTTCGTCGCGCTGGTGCTGCTGCGCTTCATCTGGGTGCAAAGCATCTGGCGCTTGTCGGTGTTGCTGCGCCGACTGCGCGGCAAGGGCGAGCTGACCCAAGTGCCGACGGCGCGTTCATGCTGGTTGCTGACGGTGGGCGGTGTGCGCGGGGCAGTGACGCTGGCAGGCGTGATGTCGGTGCCGATGCTGATCGGCGCCGAGGCTTTTCCTGAGCGCGACTTGCTGATCTTCATTGCTGCCGGGGTGATTCTGCTGTCGCTGGTCTCGGCCTGTATCGCGCTGCCCTTGCTGCTGCGCGGCATCGACAAAAGTCCCGACGACAAGCGTCGTCAGGAAGTGCGCGACGCCTGGCGCAAGACGGCCGAAGCGGCGATTCACTCGCTGGAAAGCGAAGAAGTGGTCCCGCAGGATGCCGCTCAAGCGGCGCTGGCGGCGGAGCTCAAGGCGCGGATCATGTCCGAATATCGGTATCAACTTGATGTGTTCAATGATTCCGCCGAGGCTCAGGCGCTGGCATTCCAGATGGATCTGCTTGAGCGTCGCCTGCGTTTGAAAGCACTGCGTGCGCAGCGTCTTGAGCTTTACAGTCTGAGCCGTCATCACCAGATCGGTGATGACGTGTTGCGAGAAGTGCTCGGGGAACTGGATTTGAGCGAGGCCAATCTGGGCCAGGTCAAATAACCGCTTGAGCGCTTGCAGCAGGGGACTGCCGCAAGCGCTCCGCAATCACTTCTGGCGGGTGATGAAGTCACGAATCCGTTCGGCGGCTTCGACGCATTCAGCCAACGGCGCAACCAGCGCCATGCGCACGCGGCCCGCCCCCGGATTGACGCCATCGACATCGCGAGACAGGTACGAGCCCGGCACCACGGTCACATGCTCCTGCTCGAACAGATCACGGCAGAACGCCGCATCATCGCCCTGCACATTCGGCCACAGATAGAAGCTGCCATCCGGGCGCTGTACGTCCATGACCGGGCTGAGGATGTTCAGCACCGCATCGAACTTCTCGCGGTACAGCGCACGGTTGGCGCGCACATGCACTTCGTCATTCCACGCGGCAACGCTGGCCAGTTGAGTCTGTACCGGCATCGCGCAGCCATGGTAAGTGCGATAGAGCAGGAAGCCCTTGAGGATGTCGGCATCGCCGGCAACAAAGCCTGAGCGCAAGCCCGGAAGGTTGGAGCGCTTGGACAGGCTGTGAAAGACCACGCAGCGCTTGAAGTCATTGCGGCCCAGTTCGACGCAGGCGCTGAGCAGGCCTGGCGGCGGAGTCTGTTCGTCGAAGTACAGTTCGCTGTAGCACTCGTCGGCGGCAATGACGAAGTCGTACTGATCAGCCAGGGCGATCAGCTTCTTCAGGGTCTCAACCGGAATCAGCGCGCCGGTCGGGTTGCCCGGCGAGCACAGGAACAGGATCTGGCAGCGCTGCCAGATATCTGGCGCTACTGCGTTGAAGTCCGGGTTGAAGCCGTTTTCATCCAGGCATGGCAGGTAATGCGGCTTGGCCCCGGCGAGGAACGCCGCGCCTTCGTAGATCTGATAGAACGGGTTGGGGCTGACCACCAGCGCATCGTCGCCCCGATTGACCACGGTCTGGGTGAAGGCGAACAGCGCTTCACGGGTGCCGTTGACCGGCAGCACGTTGCGCGCCGGATCGATCCAGCCGCTCGGCACGCCAAAACGACGCTCGCACCAGCCGGCGATGGCTTCGCGCAGGGCCGGGATGCCGAGGGTGGTCGGGTACACCGCCATCTGATCCAGACTGTTCGCCAGCGCTTCGGCGACAAAACTCGGCGAACGGTGTTTCGGCTCGCCGATCGACAGGGCGATCGGGCGTTTGTCCGGGTTCGGCGTAACGCTGCCGAGCAGGGCGCGGAGCTTTTCGAACGGGTACGGCTGGAGCTGGTTCAGAGCGTTGTTCATGGGGGCCTCTTTTAGATGCTCAAAAGCTTTCTGTGGCGAGGGGATTTATCCCCGTTGGGCTGAGCAGCGGCCGCAAAACCATTCACTGCGGTTCAACTGAATGTCCGCATACACAGGTTTTACGACTGCTTCGCAGCCGAACGGGGATAAATCCCCTCGCCACAGGGGATTGTATGTACCGGAGGAAAGCATGGGCTGCATTCACAGGGATAAACGGGTGATTCAGATACTGATCCGCGAAAGTTTGATATCCGGTTCCTGATTGACGCTCAGCTGTTCGACGATCGCATCCTGCAAACGGCTGCACAGCAGCGGATCGGACAACGGCTGGTTGTGCGCGTCGGTGATGAAGAACACGTCTTCCACGCGCTCGCCCAGGGTCGCAATCTTGGCGTTCTGCAGCGACAGGTCGAACTCGAGGAAAATCCCCCCGACCCGCGCCAGCAGGCCCGGCCGGTCGGGCGCCGTCAGTTCCAGCACGGTCACCGGACGCTGGGCGTCGTTGTGGATCGTCACTTGCGGGGCAAAGGCAAAATGCTTGAGCTGACGCGGCACCCGGCGCTGGATGATCGTCGGGTAGTCGTCCGGGTTGCGCAGCGCTTCGGTCAGGCCTTCGCGGATCTGCTTGATCCGCGTCGGGTTGTCGCCGATCGACTCGCCTTCGTTGTCGAGCACGATGTAGGTGTCGAGAGTGAACTGGCTGCTCGAGGTGATGACCCGGGCGTCGTGAATGTTCAGGTTGAGCTGGTCCATCGCCGCCACGGTCACGGCGAAGAAGTCGTGCTGGTCCGGTGCATAAATGAAGATCTGCGTGCCGCCCTCGAACTCGCGCTGGGTGGTTTCCTTGATCAGCACCAGCGGCCCGCCATCAACCGGTTGCTGCAGGATCGCGTCGCTGTGCCAGGCTACATCGCCGGCGGTGTGACGCAGGAAATAGTCATCGCCCAATTGCGCCCACAGCTGCTCGACGTCGTCCGGATCGGTGCCGCCGCGCACCAGAATGTCCAGCGCCGCGCTTTGCGTCTGGCGGATCTGTTCTTCGCGATCCACCGGGTTTTCCAGACCCCGGCGCAGGGCGCGCTTGGTCTCGGTATAAAGCTGGCGCAGCAGGCTGGCGCGCCATGAGTTCCACAGCGTCGGGTTGGTCGCATTGATGTCGGCCACGGTCAGCACATAGAGGTAGTCGAGGCGGGTTTCGTCGCCGACCGCCTGGGCGAAATCGTGGATCACCTGCGGGTCCGACAGATCCTTGCGCTGCGCAGTGGTGGACATCACCAAATGGTTCTGCACCAGCCAGACGATCAGGCGGCTGTCCCACACCGGCAACTGGTGACGCTGGCAGAACGCCTCGGCATCGACCGCGCCGATCTCCGAGTGATCGCCATGCCGGCCCTTGCCGATGTCGTGATACAGACCGGCCATGTAGATCAGCTCAGGTTTGGGCAGCTTGGCCATGAGCTTGGCGGCCAGCGGAAATTTCTCCGAGACCTGGGTGTACTGCAGTTTGCGCAGGTGCTTGATCAGATTCAGCGTGTGCGCATCGACCGTATAGATGTGGAACAGGTCGTGCTGCATCTGCCCGACGATAAAGCCGAACTCTGGCAGATAACGGCCGAGAATGCCGTAACGGTTCATTCGCCGCAGATTGCGATGGATGCCGATCTTGCACTTGAACAGCTCGATGAACAGGCTGGTGTTGCGGATATCGTTACGGAAGTTGTCATCGATCAGATGACGATGTTCGCGCAGCAGACGAATGGTGTCGGCGCGCACGCCTTTGATTTCCGGCTGCTGGGCCATCAGCACGAAAATCTCCAGCATGGCGAACGGCGTGCGGCGGAACACGTTGTCATTGCGCGCTTCGATGTAACCGTCATGCAACTGGAAGCGCGAATTGATCGGTTGCGGCGGCGCCTCGTCTTCGGGAGCGAGGATGACTTCCTCGAAGTGCTGGATGATCAGATCGCTCAGTTGGGCGATGCTCATCACAGTGCGGAAATACTGCTGCATGAAGTTTTCGACCGCCTGTTTGGCGTCGTCTCCTTCAAAGCCGAGCAGGCCGGCAATGGTGCGCTGATGATCGAACAGCAAGCGGTCTTCGGAACGGCCGGCGAGCATGTGCAGCGCGTAGCGCACTTTCCAGAGGAATTCCTGGGACGAGGCAAGCAGGGCGTTTTCGCTTTCGACCAGAAAGCCTTCGCCGGCGAGGGCGCGCAGGTTCAGGGTGCCGTACTGACGGCGGGCGACCCAGAGGATCGTCTGAATATCGCGCAGGCCGCCGGGCGAACCTTTGACGTTCGGTTCGAGGTTGTATTCGGTGTCGTTGTATTTGTGGTGGCGAGCTTTCTGCTCGGCCCGCTTGGCCAGGAAGAACTCCTTGGCCGGCCACATGTGCGCGGTGCTGGTGACGTCGAGCATGCGCTGGCGCAGACGCTCGGGGCCGCAGATGGTGCGGCTTTCCATCAGGTTGGTGACCACAGTCAGGTCGGCGCGGGCCTCTTCTGCGCATTCGTCGACCGAGCGCACGCTCTGGCCGACCTCCAGACCGATGTCCCACAACAGCGTCAGAAAACGCTCGATGGAATCGCGGAAAACTTCGTGGTCGGCACTGTCGAGCAGAATCAGCAGATCGATATCGGAGTAGGGGTGCAGTTCGCCGCGACCGTAGCCGCCCACCGCCACCAGAGCGATGTCGGCGTCTTCGCTCCAGTTGAACTGCTCCCAGGCCTTTTGCAGGATATTGTCGACAAACCAGGCGCGGTCCTCGATCAGTCGGCGGATGTCCCGGCCATTGCGAAAACGCGTGTCGAGGACCTCGCGGGCCTGGCGGATCGCCTTCTTGAACGCCGCGATAGGACTCGCTTTGAGGGCCAGTTCAGCCTGGAACTGGCCGCGGTCGAAGAGTTCGGGATCCACCTGCGGCATCGATTGGCTTTCCTTCTATAGGCTGGGAGCGTTCTGGGTGTCAGGCCGAGACACGCGGGATGGTGTCATCGCTGCGCAAAGTGAAAATCTCGTAGCCGGTGTCGGTGACCAGCAGGGTGTGTTCCCACTGTGCCGAGAGCTTGCGGTCCTTGGTAATCGCGGTCCAGCCGTCGCCGAGAACCTTGGTGTCGGCCTTGCCCTGGTTGATCATCGGCTCGATGGTGAAGGTCATGCCAGCCTTCAGTTCCATGCCGGTGCCGGCGCGACCGTAGTGCAGAATCTGCGGTTCTTCGTGGAAGACCTTGCCGATGCCGTGACCGCAGAACTCGCGCACCACTGAGAAACCGTTCTTTTCCGCGTGCTTCTGGATGACTTCGCCGATGTCGCCGAGGCGGCAGCCAGGTTTGACAATCTCGATGGCCTTGTACATGCATTCCTGGGTGACCTGCGACAGGCGCTCGGCCCAGACCGGCACTTCGCCGACGTGGAACATGCGGCTGGTATCACCGTGGTAGCCGTCCTTGATTACCGTGACGTCGATGTTCAGGGTGTCGCCGTTTTTCAGCGGCTTGTCGTTAGGGATGCCGTGGCAGACCACATGGTTGATCGAAGTGCAGATCGACTTCGGGTAGCCCTTGTAGTTGAGCGGGGCAGGGATGGCCTGCTGCACATTGACGATGTAGTCGTGGCAAATCTGGTTGAGCTGATCGGTGGTCACGCCCGGTTTGACATGTTCGGCAATCATTTCCAGCACACCGGCGGCCAGTTTGCCGGCGACACGCATGCCAGCGATGTCCTCGGGGGTTTTGAGGTTGACGGTCATACAGGCTCTCTCTGCGCTCGGCGGCGCTTACGGATACGAATTGGGTGGCAAGCGTACATTTTGCGACCCTGAAAAACGCGATTCTACCAGACGGGAGGCGCAAATCCGCGCCTGCATGTCCAGCTTCTATCTATACAATGGTGCCCATCGAGCCGATTCCAAGGGGGCTGCGCCCGTGTCCCTGGTGCGAATACAGATTCCGGGTTCCGTTTCTGCGCACCCTGTGGTATAAAATGCGCCGCTTTCCGGGGATGCCCCGAAAAGCTTTAAATCCACACACGTGTCGACACGATGACCTGGGTGCCTTGGGCTTTATGCCTCTGGTTGGTCATTGGGATACGTGGAGGCCAAACCCGACTTATCAAGGAACTATCATGTCCCAAGTCAACATGCGCGATATGCTGAAGGCCGGTGTGCACTTCGGTCACCAAACCCGTTACTGGAATCCGAAAATGGGCAAGTACATTTTCGGCGCGCGTAACAAGATTCACATCATCAACCTTGAAAAAACCCTGCCAATGTTCAACGAAGCCCTGACTTTCGTAGAGCGTCTGGCCCAGGGCAAAAACAAGATTCTGTTCGTCGGCACCAAGCGTTCCGCTGGCAAGATCGTTGCTGAAGAAGCAGCACGTTGCGGTTCGCCGTACGTCGATCACCGCTGGTTGGGCGGCATGCTGACCAACTTCAAGACCATTCGTGCTTCCATCAAGCGTCTGCGTGACCTTGAAGTTCAAGCCGAAGACGGTACTTTCGCCAAGCTGACCAAGAAAGAAGCGCTGATGCGCTCCCGTGATCTTGAGAAGCTGGATCGTTCGCTGGGCGGCATCAAGGACATGGGCGGTCTGCCAGACGCACTGTTCGTGATCGACGTTGACCACGAGCGCATCGCGATCACCGAAGCCAACAAGCTGGGCATCCCGGTCATCGGCGTTGTCGATACCAACAGCAGCCCGGAAGGCGTTGACTACATCATCCCAGGCAACGATGACGCCATCCGCGCTATCCAGCTGTACATGGGTTCGATGGCTGACGCAGTTATCCGCGGCCGCAACAACGTTGCTGGCGGTACTGTAGAATTCGCAGCTGAAGAAACTCAGGCTGCAGCTGAGTAATCGACGCCCCTGGCGTTGACTCAGTAAGCAAAAAGGGGGCTTGGCCCCCTTTTTGCCACCTCGAAAACCATTTGTCGGCGCCCACGTCTGTATTTGTCATGTGCGGCAGCCAACATGGGTGGTTCGGGAAGAATTGAACGCCCGTTCGATCGGGTGGAATGGTTGAAAACCTATCCAAGAGGAATTTGAAAATGGCAGCAATTACTGCAGCGTTGGTCAAAGAACTGCGCGAGCGTACCGGCGAAGGCATGATGGATTGCAAGAAAGCCCTGGAAAAGGCTGACGGCGACATCGAAAAAGCCATTGATGACATGCGTGCTTCGGGCGCCATCAAGGCTGCGAAAAAAGCTGGCAACGTTGCCGCTGAAGGCGCAATCGCCATCAAATCGAATGACAAGGCAGCCGTGCTGCTGGAAGTCAACTCGCAGACCGACTTCCTGGCCCTGCAAGACGATTTCAAGAACTTCGTTGCTGCCAGCGTAGAAAAAGCTTTTGACGAAAAACTGACCGACGCAGCTCCGCTGATCGCCGCTCAGGAATCGGCTCGTGAAGCGCTGGTTGCCAAAGTTGGCGAGAACGTAAACATCCGTCGTCTGGTACGCGTAGAAGGTGACGTTGTCGGCACCTACCTGCACGGTAACAAGATCGGTGTTGCTGTTGTCCTGAAAGGCGGTGACGTCGAGCTGGCCAAAGACATCGCTATGCACGTTGCTGCAAGCAACCCTGAGTTCCTGCTGCCTTCGCAAGTCTCCGACGAAGCGATCGAGCGTGAGAAGGCTGTGTTCCTGCAGCTGAACGAAGAAAAGATCAAAGGCAAGCCAGAAAACATTGTTGAGAACATGGTCAAGGGCCGTATCAGCAAGTTCCTGGCGGAAGCGAGCCTGGTCGAGCAGGCGTTCGTCAAGAACCCTGAAGTCAAGGTCGGCGAGCTGGCCAAGAAAGCCGGTGCTGAAATCGTTTCCTTCACTTACTTCAAAGTAGGCGAAGGCATCGAGAAGCCGGTCGACAACTTCGCTGAAGAAGTTGCTGCCCAGCTGGCTGCCGCCAAGCAATAAGACGGTTTTCAACTGTCGCCCGAAAGAGGCTGCCCGCTAACGCGCGCAGCCTCTTTTCAGATGGGGTACCAATTTTTTATTTGGTTTCCACCCGGAACTGACTTACAAAGCCATGTTCCGATGGCGCTGCAGCATCGCCAAGCTAGAGTGAACGCCAGCTGTAAACAGCTCGCAAAGAATTTTAAATACGCCGCAGGAGAGATTCGCAATGGCTCAGCAGGGCAGTGGTTATCAGGCTCGCTATAAACGCATTCTACTCAAGCTTAGCGGCGAGGCCCTGATGGGCTCGGAAGAGTTCGGGATCGATCCGAAGGTGCTGGATCGCATGGCGCTGGAAGTCGGTCAACTGGTCGGCATCGGCGTGCAGGTCGGTCTGGTGATCGGCGGTGGCAACCTGTTCCGTGGCGAAGCCCTGAGCAAGGCCGGTATGGATCGGGTCACGGGCGACCACATGGGCATGCTGGCCACTGTGATGAACGCCCTGGCCATGCGCGATGCGCTGGAACGTGCCAATATCTCGGCCATCGTCATGTCGGCCATTTCGATGGTCGGTGTGACCGATCACTACGATCGCCGCAAAGCCATGCGTCACCTGAACTCCAAGGACGTCGTGATCTTCGCGGCCGGTACCGGCAATCCGTTCTTCACCACGGATTCGGCAGCCTGCCTGCGTGCAATCGAAATCGACGCCGACGTTGTGCTCAAGGCCACCAAGGTTGATGGCGTGTACACCGCAGACCCGTTCAAAGACCCGCATGCCGAGAAGTTCGATCATCTGACTTATGATGAAGTACTGGATCGCAAGCTGGGTGTAATGGATCTGACTGCCATCTGCCTGTGCCGCGATCACAAGATGCCGCTGCGCGTATTCAACATGAACAAGCCCGGCGCCCTGCTGAACATTGTGCACGGCGGCGCTGAAGGGACTTTGATCGAGGAAGGCCAACAATGATCAACGAAATCAAGAAAGACGCCCAAGCGCGTATGCAGAAATCCCTGGAATCTCTGAACCACGCGTTCGGCCAGATTCGTACCGGCAAGGCTCACCCGAGCATCCTCGGCAGCGTCATGGTGCCTTACTACGGCACTGACACTCCGCTGAGCGGCGTTGCCAACGTCACCGTGAAAGATTCGCGCACCCTGCAGGTCGTGGCCTTCGAGCGCAACATGCTCGCTGCCGTCGACAAGGCAATCCAGAGCGCCGGTCTGAACCTCAACCCGACCAACCTGGGCGAGTTGCTGTTGATCCCGATGCCTGCCCTTACCGAGGAAACGCGCAAAGGCTTCACCAAGCAGGCACGCAGCGCAGCCGAAGACGCGCGCGTAGCCGTGCGCAACATCCGTCGCGATGCCTTGGGCGAGCTGAAAAAACTGGTCAAGGACAAGGAAATCAGCGAAGACGAAGAGCGTCGTGCCATCGCCGATATCGACAAACTGACCAAAGAATCCGAGGCCCAGATCACCAAGGCCACGGACGAGAAAGAAAAAGACCTGATGGCCGTATAAGGGTCGAGCTTTAAATGGACAAGACCAAGCAGACTGCGCCGTCCGCGGTGCCGCGCCATGTCGCGATCATCATGGATGGCAATAATCGCTGGGCGAAAAAACGCTTTATGCCGGGTGTCGCCGGGCATAAAGCGGGCGTGGATGCTGTGCGGGCAGTGATCGAGGTGTGCGCTGAGGCCAAGGTCGAAGTTTTGACCCTGTTCGCCTTCTCCAGTGAAAACTGGCAGCGCCCGGCCGATGAAGTCAGTGCCTTGATGGACCTGTTCTTCAAGGCCTTGCGTCGTGAGGCCAAGCGCCTCAACGACAACAACATCAGTCTGCGCATCATTGGCGATCGCTCGCGCTTCCACCCTGAGCTTCAGGCGGCGATGCGCGAGGCTGAGGCCATGACGGTCGGTGCCAACCGCTTTGTCTTGCAGATCGCAGCCAATTATGGCGGTCAGTGGGATATCGCCCAGGCTGCGCAACGTCTGGCGCGTGAAGTCCAGGCCGGGCATTTGCGACCAGAGGACATCACCCCGGATCTGCTGCAGACCTGTCTGGCCACCGGCGATCTGCCGTTGCCTGACCTGTGCATTCGCACCGGTGGCGAGCATCGCATCAGCAACTTCCTGCTGTGGCAGCTGGCCTACGCCGAGTTGTACTTCTCCGACCTGTTCTGGCCGGACTTCAAACACGACGCCATGCGCACCGCGCTGGCCGATTTCGCTTCCCGCCAGCGTCGCTTCGGTAAAACGAGCGAACAGGTCGAAGCTGGAGCCCGGGTTTAATGCTTAAACAACGAATCATCACTGCACTGATCCTGCTGCCGATTGCCTTGTGCGGGTTTTTCCTGCTCAAAGGTGCCGGCTTCGCGCTGTTCATTGGCCTGGTGGTGAGCCTCGGTGCCTGGGAATGGGCGCGTCTGGCCGGCTTCACCGCACAGTCGTTCCGCGTCGGCTTTGCCGCTGTGGTCGCCTTGATGCTGTTTGTCATGTACGTGTTGCCGGGCCTTGCGCCTTGGGTGCTCGGTGCATCGGTGATCTGGTGGGCGATTGCGACTTATCTGGTGCTGACGTATCCACGCTCCAGCGCGCACTGGTCCACGGCGGCAACCAAGCTGCTGATCGGCCTGCTGATCCTGCTGCCTGCGTGGCAGGGTCTGGTGCAGATCAAGCAATATCCGCTGGGTAACTGGTTGATCATGGCGGTGATGGTGCTGGTCTGGGGTGCGGACATCGGTGCTTACTTTTCCGGGCGCAAGTTCGGCAAGCGCAAGCTGGCGCCGCAGGTCAGTCCGGGCAAGAGCTGGGAAGGCGTTTACGGTGGTCTGGCGCTGAGTCTGGTGATTACCGCGATCGTCGGGCTGGTGCGCGACTGGACCGTGGCCGAGCTGCTCAAAGGCCTGATCGGCGCGGCAGTGATCGTCTTCATTTCTGTGGTCGGTGACCTTACCGAAAGCATGTTCAAGCGCCAGTCCGGCATCAAGGACAGCAGTAATCTGCTGCCCGGCCATGGTGGCGTGCTGGATCGCATCGACAGCCTGACCGCAGCCATTCCGGTGTTCGCCGTATTGCTCTGGATGGCCGCCCCGTGAGTCGTCCCCAGCAGATTACCGTGTTGGGTGCGACCGGTTCGATCGGTCTGAGCACCCTGGATGTGATTGCCCGTCATCCTGAGCGTTATCGGGTTTTTGCATTGAGTGGTTTCACCCGTCTTAGCGAATTGCTCGCGCTGTGCGTTCGTCATGTACCGCAATTTGCTGTGGTGCCTGAAGGTGCTGCGGCGCGTGGGTTGCAGGATGACTTGCGTGCAGCCGGTTTGCCGACTCGTGTGCTGGTAGGTGAGGAGGGCCTGTGTCAGGTTGCCTCCGCGCCTGAAGTCGACGCGGTCATGGCGGCCATTGTCGGTGCGGCGGGTTTGCGTCCGACACTGGCGGCGGTCGAGTCGGGCAAAAAGATTCTGCTGGCCAATAAAGAAGCGCTGGTGATGTCCGGCGCGCTGTTCATGCAGGCGGTGCGCAAAAGCGGCTCGGTGCTGCTGCCGATCGACAGTGAGCACAACGCGATTTTTCAGTGCATGCCAGCGGATTTCGCCCGCGGCTTGAGCTCGGTTGGTGTGCGGCGGATCTTGCTGACGGCCTCTGGCGGGCCTTTCCGGCAGACGCCGATGTCCGAGCTGGCGCATGTTTCGCCGGAACAGGCTTGCGCGCATCCGAACTGGTCCATGGGGCGCAAGATCTCCGTGGATTCGGCAAGCATGATGAACAAGGGTCTGGAACTGATCGAAGCCTGCTGGTTGTTCGATGCCAAACCGACTCAGGTCGAAGTGGTGATTCATCCGCAAAGCGTGATCCATTCTCTGGTCGACTATGTGGATGGCTCGGTGCTGGCGCAATTGGGCAACCCCGACATGCGCACGCCGATCGCCAACGCCCTGGCCTGGCCTGAGCGTATCGATTCCGGCGTACCGCCACTGGATCTGTTCGCCATTGCGCGACTGGATTTCGAAGCGCCCGATGAAAGCCGCTTCCCCTGCCTGCGATTGGCCCGTCAGGCGGCCGAAGCTGGCGACAGCGCGCCGGCGATGCTCAACGCGGCCAATGAAGTGGCCGTGGCAGCGTTTCTCGACGGACGGGTTCGCTACCTGGAAATCGCGAGTATCATCGAGGAAGTCTTGAATCTGGAGCCGGTGGTGGCGCTGCATGACCTCGACGCCGTGTTTACGGCGGACGCGAAAGCGCGAGTGCTGGCTGAGCAGTGGTTGAGTCGGCACGGCCGATAGTTTTTTGTAACGCAACGGCAACACGCGACACTGAACAGGATTGCGGAGAAAGTAGATGAGCGCGCTCTATATGATTGCCGGCACCCTGATCGCCCTGGGTGTGCTGGTCACCTTCCACGAATTCGGCCACTTCTGGGTCGCGCGTCGCTGTGGCGTCAAGGTTCTGCGGTTTTCCGTGGGCTTTGGCATGCCGTTGCTGCGCTGGCATGACAAGCAAGGCACTGAATTCGTGGTCGCCGCGATTCCCTTGGGCGGCTACGTCAAGATGCTCGACGAGCGCGAAGGCGAAGTGCCGGTCGATCAACTCGATCAGTCGTTCAATCGCAAATCGGTACGTCAGCGTATCGCCATTGTTGCCGCTGGCCCGATTGCCAACTTCCTTTTGGCGCTGGTGTTCTTCTGGGTGCTGGCGATGCTCGGCAGCGAGCAGGTGCGTCCGGTCATTGGCGCGGTCGAGTCTGGCAGCATTGCCGCCAAGGCTGGTCTGAACGCCGGTCAGGAGATCGTTTCGATCGATGGCGAGCCAACGTCAGGTTGGGCTGCGGTCAATCTGCAATTGGTGCGCCGTCTCGGTGAGAGCGGCGCCATTCAATTGCTGGTGCGCGAGCAGGGTTCGACGGCAGAATCGCCGCGCACGCTGGCACTGGATAACTGGCTAAAAGGCGCCGACGAGCCGGATCCGATCCGTTCGCTGGGCATTCGTCCATGGCGTCCGGCCTTGCCGCCGGTGCTTGCCGAGCTGGACCCGAAAGGCCCGGCTCAGGCGGCGGGGCTGAAAACCGGCGATCGATTGCTGGCGCTTGATGGCCAGCCGCTCGATGACTGGCAGCAAGTGGTCGATACCGTTCGTACGCGTCCTGATACCAAAATCATGCTGCGCATCGAGCGCGACAATGCTCAAATCGACGTCCCTGTGACCCTGGCGGCGCGCGGTGAAAGCAAAGCGCCAAGCGGTTATCTGGGCGCTGGCGTCAAAGCCATCGACTGGCCGCCGGAAATGATCCGCGAGGTCAGTTATGGCCCGCTGGCCGCGATTGGCGAGGGTGCCCGTCGCACTTGGACCATGAGCATTCTGACGCTGGATTCACTGAAGAAAATGCTGTTCGGCGAGCTCTCGGTAAAAAACTTGAGTGGACCGATAACCATTGCTAAAGTGGCGGGCGCTTCTGCCCAGTCGGGCGTCGCTGATTTCCTGAATTTCCTTGCTTATCTGAGTATTAGCCTGGGCGTTCTGAATTTGCTGCCCATTCCTGTACTGGATGGGGGGCATTTGTTGTTTTATCTGATCGAGTGGGTGCGTGGTCGCCCCTTGTCGGATAGGGTGCAAGGTTGGGGGATACAGATCGGTATCAGTTTGGTGGTCGGGGTGATGTTGCTTGCTCTGGTCAACGATCTGGGTCGACTGTAACGCTTCGCTGAATTGCGAATCTGCCGCATTTTGCGGCAGTTTGTTTATTGCCAGTTGGAATAAGAAAGGACTTCATGAAACGTCTGCTGCTAACTGCGGTTCTCACCGTATTGATGATCGCCGAAGTTCACGCCGAGTCCTTCACTATCTCTGATATTCGCGTCAATGGCCTCCAGCGGGTCTCCGCGGGTAGCGTCTTTGGTGCCTTGCCGTTGAACGTCGGCGAGCAGGCGGATGATCGTCGCCTGGTGGAATCCACTCGTGCGTTGTTCAAAACCGGTTTCTTTCAAGATATCCAGCTGGGCCGCGAAGGCAACGTTCTGGTCATCACCGTGGTCGAGCGTCCCTCGGTCGCCAGTATCGAAATCGAAGGCAACAAGGCGATTTCCACTGAAGACCTGATGAAGGGCCTCAAGCAATCCGGTCTGGCCGAAGGCGAAATCTTCCAGCGCGCCACCCTCGAGGGTGTGCGTAACGAACTGCAGCGTCAGTACGTTGCCCAAGGTCGTTACTCCGCTACCGTCGACACCGAAGTGGTTTCGCAGCCGCGTAACCGCGTGGGTCTGAAGGTGAAGATCAACGAAGGTACCGTTGCCGCCATCCAGCACATCAACGTGGTAGGTAATACGGTTTTCCCTGAGGAAGACCTGACCGACCTGTTTGAACTGAAAACCACCAACTGGCTGTCGTTCTTCAAGAACGATGACAAATATGCCCGCGAAAAACTTTCCGGTGACCTGGAGCGTCTGCGTTCCTACTATCTGGATCGCGGCTATATCAACATGGACATCGCTTCGACCCAGGTATCGATTACCCCGGACAAGAAGCACGTCTATATCACCGTCAACGTCACCGAAGGCGAGAAGTACACCGTTCGTGACGTCAAGCTCAGCGGCGACCTGAAAGTCCCTGAAGACCAGGTAAAGTCGCTGTTGCTGGTGCAGAAGGGCCAGGTGTTCTCGCGCAAGCTGATGACCACCACCTCCGAGCTGATCACCCGTCGTCTGGGTAACGAGGGCTACACCTTCGCCAACGTCAACGGTATTCCTCAGCCGCATGATGACGACCACACCGTGGACGTCCTCTTCGCTGTCGATCCGGGCAAGCGCGCCTACGTCAATCGCATCAACTTCCGTGGCAACACCAAGTCCGAAGACGAAGTGCTGCGTCGTGAAATGCGTCAGATGGAAGGCGGCTGGGCTTCGACCTACCTGATCGACCAGTCCAAGACCCGTCTGGAACGTCTGGGCTTCTTCAAGGAAGTCAACGTTGAAACCCCGGCCGTGCCAGGTGTCGACGACCAGGTTGATGTGAACTACGCCGTTGAAGAACAGGCTTCCGGTTCGATCACCGCCAGCGTCGGTTTCGCCCAGAGCGCCGGTCTGATCCTCGGTGGTTCGATCACCCAGAACAACTTCCTCGGTACCGGTAACCGCGTCAGCATCGGTCTGACCCGCAGCGAATATCAGAGCCGTTACAACTTCGGTTACGTTGACCCGTACTGGACCGCCGATGGCGTGAGCCTTGGTTACAACGCGTTCTATCGCACCACCGACTACGATGAACTCGATGCCGATATTTCCAGCTATGCGGTAGACAGCCTCGGTGCCGGCGTGAACGTCGGTTACCCGATCAGCGAGACTTCGCGTCTGACCTTCGGTGCTTCCGTTCAACAGGACAAGATCAACACCGGTCGCTACACCGTTGACGAGATTTTCGATTTCGTTAACAAGGAAGGCGATAACTACCTGAACTTCAAGGCTTCGGCCGGTTGGTCGGAATCGACCCTGAACAAAGGCGTACTGCCGACCCGTGGCCGGTCCCAGAGCCTGACTCTGGAAACCACCATCCCCGGCAGCGACCTGTCGTTCTTCAAGCTCGACTATCGTGGCCAGTTATTCCAGCCGATCACCGAAAACTACACCATGCGCCTGCACACCGAACTCGGTTATGGCGACGGTTACGGTTCGACCGACGGCTTGCCGTTCTATGAAAACTACTATGCAGGTGGTTTCAACTCGGTACGTGGCTTCAAGGACAGCACCCTTGGCCCGCGCAGTACGCCGAGCCGTGGTACCAACCCGGGCACTATCGCCGACCCTGACCAGGATCCACTGCCGTTCGGTGGTAACGTCCTGATCCAGGGCGGTGTGGAAGTTCTTTTCCCGCTGCCATTCGTGAAAGATCAGCGTTCCCTGCGGACTTCGGTGTTCTGGGATGTGGGTAACGTATTTGACTCGCAGTGCAAGGACACTACGAACGCCAATGGCTCGTCGTCCAACACCAAGTGCAACGACATCAGCCTGAGCAACATGGCCAGCTCCGTAGGTGTGGGCGTGACCTGGGTCACCGCACTGGGACCGTTGAGCTTCGCGCTGGCGATGCCGGTGAAGAAACCGGATGACGCTGAAACTCAAGTGTTCCAATTCTCCCTCGGCCAGACGTTCTAAGCGTCTGACCCAAGATAACGACAATGGATTTTGTAGGAGTGCATCGTGCGTAAGTTGACTCAATTGGTTCTCCTGGCCTCCGTACTGGTGGCAGGCCCGGCGTTCGCCGACATGAAAATTGCCGTGCTGAACTATCAGATGGCACTGCTGGAATCCGACGCGGCGAAGAAGTACGCCGTGGATGCCGAGAAGAAGTTCGGTCCGCAACTGACCAAGCTGAAAACCCTGGAAAGCAGCGCCAAAGGCATTCAGGACCGTCTGATGGCCGGTGGCGACAAAATGCAGCAGGGCGAGCGTGAGCGTCTGGAGCTGGAATTCAAGCAAAAGGCCCGCGACTTCCAGTTCCAGTCCAAGGAGCTGAACGAAGCCAAAGCCGTTGCCGACCGTGAAATGCTCAAGCAACTGAAGCCGAAACTGGACAGCGCTGTGGAAGAAGTCATCAAGAAGGGTGGTTTTGACCTGGTGTTCGAGCGTGGCGCAGTCATCGATGTCAAACCACAGTACGACATCACGCGCCAGGTTATCGAGCGCATGAATCAGCTGAAGTAACCCATGACCGTGACTATCAGGCTCGGCCAGTTGGCCGAGCACCTCGGCGCCACCCTGCGTGGCGACCCCGAGAGGCAAATTACTGGGCTAGCCACTTTGCAAGAGGCTGGCCCAGCTCAGTTGAGCTTTCTGGCAAATCCCCAATACCGCAAATACCTGGCCGGTTCTCAAGCAGCTGCACTGCTGCTCAAGGCAGCCGACGCTGAGGGTTTTGCCGGTAATGCCCTGGTGGTGCCTGATCCTTATCTGGCCTATGCACGTATCTCGCATCTGTTCGATCCAAAGCCAAAAGCGGCTGGCGGGATTCATCCGACAGCGGTGATCGCGGCGGACGCAGTGGTTGATCCAAGTGCCAGCATCGGTCCGTTCGTGGTGATCGAAGCCGGTGCACGCATCGCTGCAGAGGTGACGCTGGGCGCGCATTGCGTAGTCGGCGCGCGCAGTGAAATCGGTGAAGGCGGCTGGCTCGCTCCGCGCGTTACGCTGTATCACGATGTGCGCATCGGCAAGCGTGTGGTTATTCAGTCCGGCGCAGTGATCGGCGGTGAGGGCTTCGGCTTCGCCAACGAAAAAGGCGTCTGGCAGAAAATCGCCCAGATCGGTGGCGTGACCATCGGCGACGATGTCGAGATCGGCGTGAACACCGCCATCGACCGCGGCGCTCTGGCCGATACCGTGATTGGCAATGGCGTGAAGCTCGACAACCAGATTCAGATCGCGCACAACGTCCAGGTCGGTGATCACACCGCCATGGCCGCGTGCGTCGGCATTTCCGGCAGCACCAAAATCGGCAAGCACTGCATGCTCGCCGGCGGTGTTGGTCTGGTCGGCCACATTGATATTTGCGACAACGTTTTCCTGACCGGGATGACCATGGTGACTCACTCGATTACCGAGCCGGGCGCCTATTCTTCCGGCACAGCCATGCAACCGGCGGCCGAATGGCGCAAAAGCGCGGCCCGCATCCGTCAGCTCGATGACATCGCGCGACGGTTGAAACAGCTGGAAAAGCGCGTTGGGGAAGTGACCCCTGACGGCAATGCTTCATCTGATGGCTGATACCATTTCCATATCAAGTGTGCACAGCCTCTGGACTGCCTCCTTGATTTGCTAGAGGAGTGCGCGTCAGTCGCGCTCCCAATCTTTACATAGGCTTTCCCCTGAAATGATGGACATCAACGAGATTCGCGAATACCTGCCTCACCGTTACCCGTTCCTGCTGGTGGACCGGGTGGTGGAACTGGACACTGAAGGCAAGCGAATTCGCGCCTACAAGAATGTCAGCATCAATGAACCGTTCTTCAATGGTCACTTCCCTGCGCATCCAATCATGCCGGGCGTGCTGATCATCGAAGCGATGGCTCAGGCTGCCGGGATCCTCGGTTTCAAGATGCTCGACGTCAAACCGGCCGACGGCACCCTGTATTACTTCGTCGGTTCCGACAAGCTGCGCTTCCGCCAGCCAGTCAAGCCGGGCGATCAGTTGATCCTTGAAGCGACATTCATCAGCTGCAAGCGCAAGATCTGGAAGTTCGAATGCCAGGCTTCGGTGGACGGCAAGCCGGTCTGCTCGGCAGAAATCATCTGCGCGGAACAGAAAGTATGAGTTTGATTGACCCTCGCGCAATCATCGATCCGTCCGCCGTTCTGGCTGACGGCGTCGAGGTCGGCCCGTGGTCGATCATCGGCGCAGGTGTGGAAATCGGCGAGGGTACCGTGATCGGGCCGCACGTGATCCTCAAGGGGCCGACCCGCATTGGTAAGCACAATCGCATCTACCAGTTTTCTTCGGTAGGCGAAGACACCCCGGATCTGAAGTACAAAGGCGAGGAAACCCGCCTGGTGATCGGCGACCACAACGTCATTCGTGAAGGCGTGACCATTCACCGTGGCACCGTGCAGGACCGTTCGGAAACCACCCTGGGTGATCACAACCTGATCATGGCCTATGCCCACATCGGCCATGACAGCGTCATCGGCAACCACTGCATTCTGGTCAACAACACTGCGTTGGCCGGGCATGTACACGTTGACGACTGGGCGATCCTCTCCGGTTTCACCTTGGTGCATCAGTACTGCCACATCGGCGCCCACAGCTTTTCCGGCATGGGCACGGCGATCGGCAAGGATGTTCCGGCGTTCGTCACCGTGTTCGGCAACCCGGCCGAAGCGCGCAGCATGAACTTCGAAGGCATGCGCCGTCGCGGTTTCAGCGAAGACGCGATTCATGCGCTGCGCCGCGCGTACAAGACTGTCTATCGGCAGGGCCTGACGGTCGAACAGGCGTTGGCCGAACTGGCCGAGTCGTCTGCGCAGTTCCCTGAAGTCGCCGTGTTCCGTGATTCGATCCAGGCGTCGACTCGCGGCATCACCCGCTGATCATGGCCAGTCTGCGTATTGCGCTGGTGGCGGGTGAGGCTTCCGGTGACATTCTCGGCGCCGGCCTCATGCGCGCGCTCAAGGCACAGCACCCGGCAGTCGAGTTCATCGGCGTCGGCGGTCCGTTGATGCAGGCCGAAGGCCTGACCTCCTACTTTCCCATGGAGCGCTTGTCGGTCATGGGGCTGGTGGAGGTTCTCGGTCGGCTGCGTGAATTGCTCAAGCGCCGCAAAGAGCTGATTGCCACACTGATTGCCGCAAAGCCGGACGTGTTCATCGGCATCGATGCGCCGGATTTCAACCTCAATATCGAACTCAAGCTGCGTCAGGCCGGGATCAAGACCGTGCATTACGTCAGCCCGTCGGTTTGGGCATGGCGGCAGAAACGGGTGCTGAAGATCCGCGAAGGCTGCGATCTGATGCTGACCCTGTTGCCGTTCGAAGCGAAATTCTACGAAGAGAAAGGCGTGCCGGTGCGTTTCGTCGGTCACACCTTGGCCGATACCATTCCGCTGCAAGCCGACCGCGCCGCTGCACGCGCCGAGCTGGGTTTGCCCGACGGCCCGCTGGTGGCGTTGATGCCGGGCAGCCGTGGCGGTGAAGTCAGTCGCCTCGGCGCGCTGTTCCTCGACACTGCCGAACGTCTGCGCGCCATGCGTCCGGGCGTGCGCTTTGTCATGCCTTGTGCAAACCCGGAACGCCGGGTGCAACTCGAGGCCTTGCTTGCTGGTCGGGATTTGCCGGTGACATTGCTCGACGGTAAATCCCACTTGGCCCTCGCCGCGTGCAACGCCGTGTTGATCGCTTCCGGCACTGCTACCCTTGAAGCACTGCTGTACAAGCGACCGATGGTGGTGGCCTATCGGTTGGCGCCGCTGACGTTCTGGATTCTCAAACGCATGGTCAAGAGCCCGTACGTGTCGCTGCCCAACTTGCTCGCTCAGCGCTTGCTGGTGCCGGAGTTGTTGCAGGATGATGCGACTGTCGAGGCGTTGGCGCAGACACTCTCGCCATTGATCGATGGCGGAGATGAACAGACCCGAGGCTTCGACGAGATCCACCGCACGCTGCGGCGCGATGCTTCCAATCAGGCGGCGCAAGCCGTCCTTGACCTGATCGGCAAACCACAATGAGCAAGACAAGCATGCAAATGGGCCTGGATTTCACTCTGGTAGCCGAAGTCGAAGAACTGGTCGCCGGTGTTGATGAAGTCGGTCGTGGTCCGTTGTGCGGTGCGGTGGTAACGGCAGCGGTGATTCTCGATCCGAACCGGCCGATCCTCGGCCTCGACGATTCGAAAAAGCTCACCGAAGCCAAGCGCGAAAAGCTCTACGACGAGATCTGCGAGAAAGCCCTGAGCTGGTGTATTGCCCGCGCCGAAGTTGAAGAAATCGACGATCTGAATATCCTCCACGCGACCATGCTGGCCATGCAGCGCGCGGTTGCCGGTCTGCATATTCAGCCGAAGCTGGCGATGATCGACGGTAACCGCTGCCCGCATTTGCCGATGCGTGCCGAGGCGGTGATTCAGGGCGACGGCAAGGTGCCGGCGATCGCGGCGGCGTCGATTCTGGCCAAGGTCAGTCGTGATCGCGAAATGGCGGCGTTCGAATTGATCTACCCGGGCTACGGCATCGGCGGCCATAAAGGCTACCCGACGCCCGTTCATCTGGAAGCACTGGCGCGGCTCGGCCCGACGCCGATTCACCGCCGCTCGTTTGCCCCGGTACGCCTGGCTTACGAGGCGCGGGAAAGCCTGACGCAGGTTTAGGCGCAAGGCTGATGTTTTATTCGAGGCCCGGTACAATCCGGGCCTCGTTGTCTCTATGTAACTGGACAGGATCACTATGCCGGCTTCATTCGTTCATCTACGCCTGCACACTGAATACTCCCTGGTCGACGGGCTGGTGCGGATCAAGCCGCTGGTCAAAGCGCTGACCGCCATGAACATGCCGGCGGTCGCGGTCACCGACCAGAACAACATGTGTTCCCTGGTCAAGTTCTATAAAAACGCCATGGGCGCCGGCATCAAGCCGATCTGCGGCGCCGACCTGTGGCTGGCGAACAAGGACCCGGATGCACCGCTGAGCCGCCTCAGCCTGCTGGTGATGAACGCTCAGGGTTATCGCAATCTCACCGAACTGATCTCGCGTGGCTTCATCGAAGGCCAGCGCAACGGCATGGTCATCGTCGAGCGCGAATGGGTGGCCGAGGCCAACGAAGGTTTGATCATGCTGTCCGCCGCCAAAGAAGGCGAGATCGGCATGGCCATGATCGGCGGCAACCCGGCGGAAGCCGAGGCCTTGGCGCGCGAGTGGATGGCGGTGTTCCCGGATCGTTTCTATCTGGAAATCCAGCGCACCAACCGCCCCAACGATGAAGAGCAACTGCACGGCGCCGTGGCGCTGGCCGACAAGCTTGGCGCGCCGCTGGTGGCGACCAACGATGTGCGCTTCATCAAGCAGGAAGACTTCGCCGCCCACGAAACCCGTGTGTGCATCGGTGAAGGCCGCGCCCTCGATGACCCGCGTCGTTCGAAGAATTACAGCGATCAGCAATACCTGAAAAGCGCCGAGGAAATGCTCGAGCTGTTCAGCGATATTCCCGATGCGATCGAAAATACCGTCGAGATCGCCAAGCGCTGCAACATCGAAGTGAAGCTGGGCACGCACTTCCTGCCCAACTTCCCGATCCCCGATGGCATGACCATCGACGAGTATTTCCGCAAGGTCTCCTTCGAAGGGCTCGAAGAACGCCTGGCGGTGCTGCTGCCCAAGGACACCACCGAAGACTACGAAGCCAGGCGCCAGGTCTACGTCGACCGCTTGAATTTCGAGCTGGATATCATCATCCAGATGGGCTTCCCCGGTTACTTCTTGATCGTGATGGACTTTATCCAGTGGGCCAAGAACAACGGCGTACCGGTAGGTCCGGGCCGTGGGTCGGGTGCCGGATCGCTGGTGGCTTACGTACAGAAGATCACCGACCTCGACCCGCTGGAATATGACCTGCTGTTCGAACGTTTCCTCAACCCGGAACGGGTCTCGATGCCCGACTTCGACGTCGACTTCTGCATGGACGGCCGTGACCGCGTGATCGATTACGTGGCCGAGAAATACGGCCGCAACGCGGTGAGCCAGATCATCACCTTCGGTTCCATGGCCGCCAAGGCTGTGGTCCGTGACGTGGCGCGGGTGCAGGGCAAGTCCTATGGCCTGGCGGATCGTCTGTCGAAGATGATTCCGTTCGAAGTCGGCATGACCCTGGAAAAAGCCTACGAGCAGGAAGAGATCCTGCGCGACTTCATCAAGGTCGATGAAGAAGCGGCGGAAATCTGGGAGATGGCGCGCAAGCTCGAGGGCGTGGTGCGTAACGTCGGCAAACACGCCGGTGGTGTGGTGATCGCGCCGACCAAATTGACCGACTTCTCGCCGATCTATTGCGACGAGGCCGGCGACGGTCTGGTAACCCAGTTCGACAAGGACGACGTTGAGGCCGCCGGTCTGGTGAAGTTCGACTTCCTCGGCCTGCGGACCCTGACGATCATCGACTGGGCGCTGAAAACCATCAACCGCGATCGCGCCAAGGTCAACGAGCCGCCGCTGGATATCGCTTTTATTCCGCTGGACGACAAGCCGACCTACCAGTTGCTGCAAAAAGCCGAAACCACGGCGGTGTTCCAGCTTGAATCCCGAGGCATGAAAGAGCTGATCAAAAAGCTCAAGCCCGACTGCCTGGAAGACTTGATCGCACTGGTGGCACTGTTCCGTCCCGGTCCGCTGCAATCGGGCATGGTGGACGACTTCATCAACCGTAAGCACGGTCGCGCCGAACTGGCCTATCCGCACTCCGACTACCAGTACGACGGGCTCAAGCCGGTATTGGCGCCGACTTACGGCATCATCCTGTATCAGGAACAGGTGATGCAGATTGCTCAGGTCATGGCCGGTTACACCCTCGGCGGTGCGGACATGCTGCGTCGAGCGATGGGTAAGAAAAAGCCTGAAGAAATGGCCAAGCAGCGCGGCGGTTTCATTGAGGGTTGCGCGACCAACGGCATCGACGCGGATCTTGCCGGTAACATTTTCGACCTGGTGGAGAAATTCGCCGGTTACGGCTTCAACAAATCCCACTCCGCCGCTTACGGCCTGGTGTCCTACCAGACCGCTTGGCTGAAAGCCCACTACCCGGCGCCGTTCATGGCCGCGGTACTCTCGGCGGATATGCACAACACCGACAAGGTCGTGACCTTGATCGAAGAAGTGCGGACGATGAAGCTGCGCCTCGACGCGCCGGACGTGAACACTTCGGAGTTCAAGTTCACGGTGAACGACGACGGCCGCATCGTTTACGGCCTCGGCGCGATCAAAGGTGTCGGTGAAGGTCCGGTTGAGGCGATCACCGAAGCGCGTCAGGCCGGTCCGTTCAAGGATCTGTTCGATTTCTGCGCGCGGGTCGACCTCAAGCGCATCAACAAACGAACTCTTGATGGCTTGATTCGCAGCGGCGCGCTGGATCGCCTCGGCCCGTATTTCCACGACGAACAAAAGGCCTATCAGGCCAACATCGACCGTAACCGCGCGGTATTGCTGGCGGCGATGGAAGAGGCGATCAAGGCGGCCGAGCAGACCGCGCGAACCCACGACAGTGGCCACGCCGACCTGTTTGGCGGCTTGTTCGTCGAAGAAGATGCCGACGTCTACGCGTCCCATCGCAAGGCCAAGGAGCTGACCCTCAAGGAACGCCTCAAGGGTGAAAAAGATACCCTGGGCCTGTACCTGACCGGTCACCCGATCGACGAATACGAAGGCGAGATCCGCCGCTTCGCCCGCCAGCGCATCATCGACCTGAAGCCGGCGCGTGACACGCAAACCGTAGCGGGGATGATCATTGCCCTGCGGGTGATGAAGAACAAGAAAGGCGACAAGATGGGCTTCATCACCCTCGACGACCGCTCCGGGCGGATCGAGGCGTCGTTGTTTGCCGATGCGTTCCATTCGGCGCAATCGCTGCTGCAGACCGACGCGATGGTGGTGGTCGAAGGCGAGGTCAGCAATGACGACTTCTCCGGCGGCCTGCGCCTGCGGGTCAAACGGGTGATGAGCATGGAAGATGCGCGGACCAATCTGGCCGAAAGCCTGCGCCTGAAGCTGCACACCCAGGATCTGAAAGGCGATCAGCTACGCTGGTTGGGCGAACTGCTCAAGCGTCATCGCGGCGCGTGCCCGGTGACCATGGAGTACACCAGCCCGGATGCGAAGACCTTGCTGCAGTTCGGCGAGACCTGGCGGATCGACCCGGCGGATACCTTGATTCAAGCCCTGCGTGACCAGTTCGGGCGAGACAACGTCTTCCTCCAATACCGTTGACCGGCAAGTGCCATCATGGCGCTTGCCCGCAATCTGAATTTTTAATCTCGACCTCAGCGCGCCTCTCCCTTAAGGTAGGGCGCGAATAGACAACCGGCCGGCCCAAGCTCACTTGGGACACGACCCAAGACGGACGCCTATGAACCCGAATTTTCTAGATTTCGAACAGCCGATCGCCGACCTGCAAGCCAAGATCGAAGAGTTGCGCTTGGTCGGTAATGACAATTCGCTGAATATCGGCGATGAGATCTCCCGCCTGCAGGACAAGAGCAAGACGCTGACCGAAGACATCTTCGGCAAGCTGACCAGCTGGCAGATCGCACGCCTGGCGCGTCACCCGAAACGCCCTTACACCCTCGATTACATCGAGCACATCTTCACCGAGTTCGACGAACTGCACGGCGACCGTCACTTCTCCGATGACGCTGCCATTGTTGGCGGTATCGCCCGTCTGGAGGACCAGCCGGTGATGATCATCGGCCACCAGAAGGGCCGTGAAGTGCGTGAGAAAGTTCGCCGCAACTTCGGCATGCCGCGTCCGGAAGGCTACCGCAAGGCCTGCCGTCTAATGGAGATGGCCGAGCGCTTCAAGATGCCGATCCTGACGTTCATCGACACCCCGGGTGCCTACCCTGGCATCGACGCTGAAGAGCGCAACCAGAGCGAAGCGATTGCCTGGAACCTGCGTGTGATGGCGCGTCTGAAGACTCCGATCATCGCCACTGTAATTGGTGAGGGTGGTTCCGGCGGCGCACTGGCCATCGGCGTTTGCGATCAACTGAACATGCTGCAATATTCGACCTACGCGGTGATCTCGCCGGAAGGTTGCGCGTCGATCCTGTGGAAAACCGCCGAGAAAGCGCCGGATGCCGCTGAAGCGATGGGCATCACCGCTGAGCGTCTGAAAGGCCTGGGTATCGTCGACAAAGTGATCAGCGAGCCACTGGGCGGCGCCCATCGTGACCCGGCTGCTGCCGCCGCTTCGATCCGCGCCGAGCTGAGCTCGCAACTGGCGATGCTCAAGCAGTTCGATAACGAAGCGCTGCTCAAGCGCCGTTACGATCGCTTGATGAGCTACGGTCTCTAAGTCGAAGCGCGATACCCATGTGGGAGCGAGCCTGCTCGCGAAAGCGGTATAGCACTCGACGAATGTGTTGAATGTTAAACCGCCTTCGCGAGCAGGCTCGCTCCCACATTTGTTTGGGGCAAAGAGAGAGCTATGGGTCAGTCCATGATTGATTTGCCATCCCGTCTTCTGCTGAACCTTGAGCCCTGGCGCCACGTCGCTCACTGGCGCATCGCCTTATCCGGTGGCCTCGATTCCACCGTCCTCCTGCATCTGCTCGCCACCCTGGCGAACACCGAATCCCTCCCTGCGTTAAGCGCCATCCACATCCACCACGGCCTTCAGGCTGCGGCCGATGCGTGGCCGCAACACTGCCAAGACGTTTGCGATGCGCTGGGCGTGCAGTTGCAAGTGGAGCGGGTCACCGTGAAGGGCGGGGCGAGCCTGGAGCGGGCGGCGCGGGATGCGCGTTATGCCGCGTTCAGTTCGCTGACGCAGAGCAATGACGTGCTGTTGACTGGCCAGCACCGCGACGATCAAGCGGAAACCCTGCTGTTTCGGCTGTTGCGCGGTGCCGGTGTCCGCGGGCTCGGCGCGATGCCGCAGCAGCGTCCAGTGGGACAGGGCACGCTGGTTCGACCGTTGCTGGATGTCAGTCGTGCTGAGCTGGAAGGTTATGCACAGGCGCATCAGTTGCGCTGGATCGAAGACCCGTCGAATCAGGATCGCCAGTTTTCCCGTAACTACCTGCGCCAGCAAGTTATGCCGCTGCTGACCGAACGCTGGCCGCAAGCGCAGGCGAGCATGGCGCGAACGGCTGCGCATCTGCGTGAGGCGCAGGGCTTGCTCGATGAGCTGGCGCAGATTGATCTCGCACAAGCCGCAACGCCCCATGAATTCGCTTGGATGGGTGTGCCATCGCTGGAGCTGACACCATTGACGGCGTTGTCTGACGCGCGCCAGCGAAATGCCCTCAGCCACTGGCTCGAACCGTTGACCCGGCTGCCGGATGCTGACCATTGGTCGGGTTGGACAACGCTGTGCAATGCCGGCGCCGACGCTTCACCGATCTGGCGCCTGGCCGACGGAGAGCTGCACCGCAGCGCCGGTCGCGTCTGGTGGCTGAGCGGCAATTGGTTGGGCACGCCAGTGATCGGCGCCGACTGGCAGACCCCGACTTCAGCGCTACGCTTGCCGGATAACGGACGCGTCATGCTCCACGGGCAAGCTCCATCCGGGCCTTTGCGTATTGCCTATCGGCAGGGCGGTGAGGTCATGCAACTGGCCGAGCGCGGCAGGCGGGATCTCAAGCGTCTGCTCAACGAGCGCGCGGTGCCGGCCTTCGTGCGTGGCAGATTGCCGCTGCTGTTTCGTGGTGAAGAATTGCTCGCCGTGGCGAACCTGTCGGGTCTTGCTGGTCAGATGGACGAAGGCTGGACATTGCACTGGCAGCCAACAGACGAAGATCAAGGTTTGAGCTGAAAGGAGCATTCCGGTAGACTACGCTCCCTTCTTGATACAACTTCTGTGGATTCGCCTGAATTGCAGGAGTTGCCGATTACCAAGCAGTCTTTGCTGGGCGATTCCAAAAAATGTGTAGCGAGCAACGTACCGGTGTTTCATCTGCCGGTCTGTCACAACGCGGCGGTTTTTTCGAAAGGTGCACTGTGATTAATGCAGGTGATCGGGGGCTTCGGCCTTCCTTCGCTTTCCCCGGCGGCTCGTTCCGCTTTAACGCAGACTTCTAGGGTTTTTCATGACGCGCTACATATTCGTCACGGGCGGTGTTGTTTCTTCATTGGGGAAAGGCATTGCCTCGGCTTCATTGGCGGCTATCCTGGAGGCGCGGGGGCTTAAGGTCACCATGCTGAAGCTGGATCCGTACATCAACGTCGATCCAGGCACCATGAGTCCGTTCCAGCACGGTGAAGTGTTCGTCACCCATGACGGCGCCGAGACCGACCTGGATCTGGGGCACTACGAGCGGTTCATCCGCACGACCATGACCCAGAACAACAACTTCACCACCGGCCGTGTCTACGAGCACGTGCTGCGCAAAGAGCGCCGTGGCGACTACCTGGGTGCAACCATCCAGGTAATCCCGCATATCACCGACGAAATCAAGCGCCGCATCATCAAGGGTGCCGGTGACGCTGACGTGGCGATGGTCGAAATCGGTGGCACCGTCGGTGACATCGAGTCGCAACCGTTCCTCGAAGCCATCCGCCAGTTGCGTTTCGAAGTCGGCGCCAAGCGCGCGATGCTGATGCACCTGACGCTGGTGCCGTACATCGCCACCGCTGGCGAAACCAAGACCAAACCGACCCAGCACTCCGTCAAGGAACTGCGTTCGATCGGTCTGCAGCCAGACGTGCTGGTATGCCGCTCCGATCACCCGATCGACGTGTCCTCGCGTCGCAAGATCGCGCAATTCACCAACGTTGAAGAGCGTGCGGTAATCGCGCTGGAAGACGCCGATACCATCTACAAGATCCCGGGGATCCTGCACTCGCAGGGTCTGGACGATTTCGTCGTTGAGCGTTTCGGTCTGCAGTGCGGCAGCGCCGACCTGTCCGAGTGGGACGCAGTGGTCGATGCCAAGCTGAACCCGGAACACGAAGTGACCATCGCCATGGTCGGCAAGTACATGGAACTGCTCGACGCCTACAAGTCGCTGATCGAAGCGATGAGCCATGCCGGTATCAGCAACCGCACCAAGGTCAACCTGCGCTACATCGATTCCGAAGACATCGAGAACCAGGGCACTGCGCTGCTCGAAGGTGTCGACGCGATTCTGGTGCCGGGCGGCTTCGGTCTGCGTGGCGTGGAAGGCAAGATCACTGCCGTTCAGTACGCTCGCGAAAACAAGGTTCCGTACCTCGGCATCTGCCTGGGCATGCAAGTGGCGGTCATCGAGTTCGCCCGTAACGTGCTGGGCTGGAAAGACGCCAACTCCACCGAGTTCGATCGTGCCAGCGGCCATCCGGTTGTCGGTCTGATCACCGAGTGGGAAGACGCCACCGGCGCTGTCGAAGTGCGTACCGAAGCGTCCGATCTGGGCGGCACCATGCGTCTCGGCGCACAGGATTGCCTGCTTGAGCCGGGCTCCAAAGTCCATGATTGCTACGGCAAGGACGTGATTGTCGAGCGTCATCGTCACCGTTACGAGGTGAACAACAACCTGCTGCCGCAGATCATCGAAGCCGGCCTGAAAATCTCCGGTCGTTCCGCCGATGCTGCGCTGGTCGAAGTGGTTGAAGCGCCGGATCATCCATGGTTCGTTGCCTGCCAGTTCCACCCTGAATTCACCTCGACCCCACGCGACGGTCATCCGCTGTTCAGCGGTTTCGTCAAAGCCGCGTTGGCTCAACACCAGAAGAAGGCGTAACCCGATGGCACAGAAGATCATCCGCGTCGGCGACATCGAGATTGCCAACGACAAACCCATGGTCCTGTTCGGCGGCATGAACGTGCTGGAAAGCCGTGACATGGCCATGCAGGTTTGCGAAGAGTACGTGAAGGTCACCGAGAAACTCGGTATCCCTTACGTGTTCAAGGCCAGCTTCGACAAGGCCAACCGGTCTTCTGTGACTTCGTATCGTGGTCCTGGCCTGGAAGAGGGCATGCGCATCTTCCAGGACATCAAGCAAGCCTTCGGCGTGCCGATCATCACCGACGTCCACGAGCCGGATCAGGCTGCGGTGGTCGCTGAGGTCTGCGACATCATCCAGCTGCCGGCCTTCCTGTCGCGTCAGACCGATCTGGTCGTCGCGATGGCCAAGACCAATGCCGTGATCAACATCAAGAAAGCCCAGTTCCTCGCACCTCAGGAAATGAAACACATCCTGAACAAGTGCGTAGAAGCCGGTAACGATCAGTTGATCCTCTGCGAGCGCGGTTCGAGCTTCGGCTACAACAACCTCGTGGTCGACATGCTCGGCTTCGGCATCATGAAGCAGTTCGAATACCCGGTATTCTTCGACGTGACCCACGCGCTGCAAATGCCTGGCGGTCGTGCCGACTCCGCCGGCGGTCGCCGTGCCCAGGTTCTGGATCTGGCCAAGGCCGGCATGAGCCAGTCGCTGGCGGGTCTGTTCCTCGAAGCGCATCCGGATCCGGACAACGCCAAATGCGACGGCCCTTGCGCCTTGCGTCTGGACAAACTGGAGCCATTCCTGGCCCAGCTCAAAGCTCTGGACGAACTGGTGAAGAGTTTTCCGACGGTAGAAACCGCGTAACGCTCGATTCTCCGGTAAAGTACCGCACGATTTGTCGCTCATGCCCTCGGGCGTGAGCGTTGTCGTCTGCAAGTCTGCCCGCTGTACTTCGCTTGCCGACGATAAAGATTTCCTCTAGCTGCGTCGTTTTCGTCAACTTTGGAGTGTTTACAACAATGGCAAAAATCGTCGACATCAAAGGTCGTGAAGTTCTCGACTCCCGTGGCAATCCCACCGTGGAAGCGGACGTGCTTCTCGACAACGGCATCATCGGCAGCGCCTGCGCGCCGTCCGGTGCATCCACTGGCTCGCGTGAAGCGCTCGAGCTGCGTGATGGCGACAAGAGCCGTTACCTGGGCAAGGGCGTGCTCAAGGCGGTAGCCAACATCAACGGTCCGATCCGCGATCTGCTGCTGGGCACCGACCCGAGCGACCAGAAAGCCCTCGACCAAGCGATGATCAAGCTCGACGGTACCGAAAACAAAGCGACCCTGGGCGCCAACGCCATCCTCGCCGTGTCCCTGGCTGCGGCCAAGGCAGCTGCGCAGGATCAGGATCTGCCGCTGTACGCACACATCGCCAACCTCAACGGCACCCCGGGTGTGTACTCGATGCCGGTCCCGATGATGAACATCATCAACGGTGGCGAGCACGCCGATAACAACGTCGACATCCAGGAATTCATGGTCCAGCCAGTTGGCGCCAAGTCTTTCTCGGAAGGTCTGCGCATGGGCACCGAGATTTTCCATCACCTGAAAGCCGTGCTGAAGGCTCGTGGTCTGAGCACTGCCGTTGGCGACGAAGGCGGTTTCGCGCCGAACCTGGCGTCCAACGAAGACGCGTTGAAAGTGATCTCCGAAGCCGTGGCCAACGCCGGTTACAAGCTGGGCACCGACGTGACCCTGGCGCTGGACTGCGCCGCGAGCGAGTTCTACGAAGACGGCAAGTACAACCTGTCCGGTGAAGGCCAGGTGTTTACTGCTGAAGGTTTCGCCGACTACCTCAAAGGCCTGACCGAGCGTTACCCGATCATCTCCATCGAAGACGGTCTGGACGAATCCGACTGGGCTGGCTGGAAAATCCTCACCGACAAGATCGGCGAGAAGACCCAGCTGGTGGGCGACGACCTGTTTGTGACCAACACCAAGATCCTCAAAGAGGGCATCGATAAAAAGATCGCCAACTCGATCCTGATCAAGTTCAACCAGATCGGCACCCTGACCGAAACCCTGGAAGCCATCCAGATGGCCAAGGCTGCCGGCTACACCGCCGTGATCTCGCACCGTTCCGGCGAAACCGAAGATTCGACCATTGCCGACCTGGCTGTGGGCACCTCGGCTGGCCAGATCAAGACCGGTTCGCTGTGCCGCTCCGACCGCGTTTCCAAGTACAACCAACTGCTGCGTATCGAAGAGCAGTTGAACGGCAAGGCCAAGTACAACGGCCGTGCCGAGTTCCGCGGTTAAGCGCAACCTGATCAAAGGACACCGGATTGTGTCGGAAAAGTCGTGACAGCGATGGATTTGCCACTAATCTGATGCCTTAAGCACAAGCCTGGATCTTTCCAGGCTTCGTGCTATCAGATGCTGCAACATTATGCGTGGCTGTCTTTTTTCACTGGATACCTGATATTCGATGCGCAGTCCTTACTGGTTGTTTCTTGTTTTGCTCTTGCTGCTGGCCGGTCTGCAGTACCGCCTGTGGGTGGGCAATGGCAGTCTGGCGCAGGTCGCCGAGCTGAAACAGCAGATCGCCGAGCAACATGCCGAGAACGAAGGCCTGCTGGAGCGCAACCGGGTGATGGACGCTGAAGTCAGCGAGCTGAAGAAAGGCATGGAGACCGTTGAAGAGCGGGCTCGTCACGAACTGGGCATGGTCAAGGACGGCGAAACCCTTTACCAGTTGGCCCAATGATCAATTCCCTGCCGGCCTTCTGGGCCGTGATTCCTGCCGCGGGCGTCGGTGCCCGAATGGCCGCGGACCGTCCCAAGCAATATCTGCAACTGGGCGGGCGCACAATTCTCGAACACAGCCTCGGCTGTTTCCTTGATCACCCGAGCCTCAAGGGCCTGGTGGTCAGTCTTGCTGTCGATGATCCCTATTGGCCGAATCTGGCATGCGTCAACGATCCGCGCATTCAGCGGGTTGATGGCGGGGCGGAGCGTTCCGCTTCGGTGCTAAACGCCTTGCTGCATCTGCATGCGCAAGGTGCCGACGATGACGATTGGGTGCTGGTGCATGATGCGGCCCGGCCGAATCTGAGTCGCGATGATCTGGACAAGTTGCTTGCCGAACTCGCGGATGACCCGGTCGGCGGTCTATTGGCAGTGCCCGCTCGCGACACGCTTAAACGCGTCGATTACAACGGGCGTGTGGTTGAAACGGTGGATCGTAGTGTGATCTGGCAGGCGTATACGCCGCAGATGTTTCGCCTCGGAGCGTTGCATCGGGCATTGGCCGATAGCCTGGTTGCTGATGCGGTGATCACCGATGAGGCTTCGGCGATGGAATGGGCCGGTCTGGCACCGCGTCTGATCGAAGGGCGGGCGGATAACCTCAAGGTGACCCGGCCGGAAGACCTGGAGTGGTTGCGCCAGCGATGGGCGAATCGCCGCTGAGGTTTGGGGTCGCCGTGGCATTGCCTTCGCGAGCAGGCTCGCTCCCACAGAGGGAATGCATTCAGCTGTCGAACCCGGTCAATTGTGGGAGCGAGCCTGCTCGCGAAAGCGGTCGCACAGGCAATCAATAACTCAAAGTTTGTACTCCGGCCTTTCAGCCAGTCCCACCTTCAAATAATCCACCAACTTGCGCACCTTCGGCGACAGATGCCGCTGCTGCGGATACAGCGCCCACACCGCCGTATTCGGCGGCTGATGCGCCTCGAGCAAGGAAATCAGCGCGCCGCTGTGCAGGTGCTCGAGCACGTAATAGTCCGGCAACTGACACAACCCGACACCCTGAAGCGCCGCATCCAGCACCGCCTGCCCACTGTTGCAACGCCAGTTGCCCTGCACCCGCTGGGAAAATTCCCGCCCGTTCTGTTCCAGTTGCCAGATATCCGAACTGCCGATCAGGCAATTGTGTCGACTCAATTCCGACAAACTGTGTGGGCGCCCATACCGTTCCAGGTAGGAAGGCGACGCGCACAGGTACATTCTCCGTGGTGCCAGGCGTGTCGCGACCAAGCGCGAATCCTGTAACCGACCCAGGCGGATCGCCAGGTCCAGCCCTTCATGCACCAGATCCAGTTGGCGATTGCTCAGCTCTATATCGATGCGTAGCTGCGGGTACAGCCCCATGAAGCGAGTCACCAGCGGCACGATAAAGCGTTCGCCATAGGCCACCGCGCAGGTCATGCGCAGCATGCCTTTCGGTTCGCTGGTCAGATCGCCTACCGCGCGCAAGGCTTCTTCGCGACCGTCCTGCAGGCGCTGACAATGTTGCAGGAAAGTCTGCCCGGCTTCGGTCAACGTAACTCGCCGGGTGCTGCGGTAGAGCAGGCGCGTCTGCAAACGCTCTTCGAGCCGTACGATTTGTCGACTGATGTGCGAGGAAGAAACCCCAAGACGCTCGGCAGCGGCGGTGAATTGGTTGCATTCGGCGACGGCAACGAACTCATCGATGCCTTCCCAGCGGTTTTCCGACACTTGGATTATCCCTGTATGGCAATAATGTTTTGCTTTCGTCCGGATTATTCCTCAGGACGCGTTGAACTACACTGTCTGTCTGCTTTTTTATTTACTGGATTCATTGGAGAGTCAGCATGATCAAGTCGCGCGCCGCCGTTGCCTTCGAGGCCAAGAAGCCGCTGGAAATCGTAGAAGTCGATGTCGCCATGCCCGAGGCTGGTGAAGTGTTGCTGCGTGTTGTCGCTTCCGGGGTGTGCCACACCGATGCCTACACCTTGTCCGGCGCAGACCCGGAAGGCATCTTCCCGTCGATCCTCGGCCACGAAGGTGGCGCCATCGTTGAAGCGATCGGCGAGGGCGTGACCTCGGTTGCCGTCGGCGACCACGTCATTCCGCTGTACACCCCGGAATGCGGCCAGTGCAAATTCTGCAAGTCGGGCAAGACCAACCTCTGCCAGGCGATTCGCGCCACCCAAGGCAAGGGCCTGATGCCGGACGGCACTTCGCGCTTTTCCTACAAGGGCGAAACGATTTTCCACTACATGGGGACGTCGACGTTTTCGGAATACACCGTGCTCCCGGAAATCTCCGTGGCCAAGATCTCCAAAGACGCGCCGCTGGAAAAGGTCTGCCTGCTCGGTTGCGGCGTGACCACCGGTATCGGCGCCGTGCTCAATACCGCCAAGGTCAAACCGGGTGACACCGTGGCCATCTTCGGTCTCGGCGGTATCGGCTTGTCGGCCGTGATCGGCGCGGTGAAAGCCAAGGCTGCGCGGATCATCGCCATCGACATCAACCCGGCCAAGTTCGAAATCGCCAAACAACTCGGTGCTACCGATTGCGTGAATCCGAAAGACTTTGATCGTCCGATCCAGGAAGTGATCGTGGACATGACCGATGGTGGCGTCGACTTCTCCTTCGAGTGCATCGGCAATGTGCAACTGATGCGCGCCGCGCTTGAGTGCTGCCACAAAGGCTGGGGCGAGTCGGTCATCATCGGTGTCGCCGGTGCCGGTCAGGAAATCGCTACCCGTCCGTTCCAGTTGGTTACCGGTCGCGTCTGGCGCGGTTCGGCGTTCGGCGGCGTGCGTGGCCGTACTGAATTGCCGAGCTACGTCGACATGGCCCAGAGCGGCGAGATCCCGCTGGATACCTTCATCACCCACACCTTGGGCCTGGAAGATATCAACAAGGCGTTCGACCTGATGCACGAAGGCAAGAGCATCCGCACCGTCATTCATTTCTAACAGCAGCCCCGAGCTGCAAGCTTCAAGCTGCAAGTAAAGGCGTTCGTGCTTTTTCTTGCGGCTTGCGGCTTGCAGCTTACAGCTAGGGAGAATCCCTTGAATCTGGAAAACATTTCCTGTCAGAAGAGTTTCGGTGGCTGGCACAAGCGCTATCGCCATCGCTCCGAAGTGCTTGATTGCGACATGGTCTTTGCCGTGTACCTGCCGCCGCAAGCGGAGCAGGGCGGCAAGCTGCCGGTGCTGTACTGGTTGTCCGGGCTGACCTGCACCGATGAGAACTTCATGCAGAAGGCCGGTGCGATGCGCATGGCTGCCGAGCTTGGTTTGATTATCGTTGCCCCGGACACCAGCCCACGCGGTCCGGATGTTCCGGACGATGCAGACAAGGCTTGGGATTTCGGTCTCGGCGCCGGGTTTTATCTGAACGCCACCCAGGAGCCATGGGCGCATCATTATCAGATGCATGACTATGTCGTGAAGGAATTGCCCGCACTGGTTGAAGCGCATTTTCCCGCGTCCGACAAGCGCAGCATCAGCGGCCACTCGATGGGCGGCCACGGTGCTTTGGTCTGTGCCTTGCGCAATCCTGGGCGGTATAAATCGGTTTCGGCCTTTTCGCCGATCACCCATCCGATCGATTGCCCGTGGGGTCAGAAGGCCTTTTCCAACTATTTGGGCGAAGACCGTTCGAAGTGGAAAGAGTGGGACGCCTGTGTGCTGATCGCAGAGGCGACGGAGAAGTTGCCGTTGCTGGTCGATCAAGGTGATCGTGACGATTTCCTCTCCACCCAGCTGAAACCCGAAGCCCTGCAATACGCGGCAAAACAAGCGGGGCATCCGCTGGAGCTGCGCCTGCAACCGGGCTACGACCACAGCTATTTCTTCATCTCAAGCTTCATTGACGACCACTTGCAGCATCACGCACGCGCTCTGCGCGGTTAATGCAGGTAGAATCACGCCCTGACAAAAATCGGGGCGTTTTTTTATGCGTATTGGCCACGGCTACGATGTGCACCGTTTCGCTGAAGGCGATTTCATTACTCTGGGCGGCGTGCGGATTGCACACAGCTTCGGGCTGCTCGCTCATTCCGACGGTGACGTCCTGCTGCACGCCTTGAGCGATGCCTTGCTCGGCGCGGCGGCGCTGGGTGATATCGGTAAACACTTCCCGGACACCGACCCAAAATTCAAGGGCGCCGACAGCCGTGTGCTGTTGCGTCATGTGGTCAGTCTGATCCACGCCAAGGGCTGGAAAATCGGCAACGTCGACAACACCATCGTTGCCCAGGCGCCAAAAATGGCGCCGCATATCGAATCGATGCGCGCGCTGATCGCGGCGGATCTTCAAGTTGAGTTGGATCAAGTGAACGTCAAAGCTACCACCACCGAAAAGCTTGGCTTTGTCGGTCGCGAAGAAGGCATCGCCGTGCACTCCGTTGCCTTGTTGCTGCGCGCATGAATGAACTGCAATTACTCGGCCCACGGGCCTATGGCGAACCCCTCGGCACAGCGGTACTGAAAGCCATTGCCGAAGATTTCCAGGTCGATGAAGTGCTGGATATCCCGTTCAGCGGCGACGGCGAACATCTGTGGATCTGGGTGGAAAAGCGCGGCCTCAATACCGAAGAAGCGGCGCGGCGGATCGCCAAAGCGGCGGGCGTGCCGTTGCGCACCGTCAGCTATGCCGGGCTGAAGGACCGTCAGGCCCTGACCAGACAGTGGTTCAGCGTGCAGTTGCCGGGCAAGGCCGATCCGGATCTGTCCGCGGCGGAAAACGACACGCTGAAGATCCTCAAGACCACGCGCCACAAGCGCAAGCTGCAACGTGGTGCGCATTCGGCTAATGGCTTCACCCTGCGCCTGACTCAATTCAATGGCGACAAAGACGCGATTGAGCAGCGGCTGCAACTGATCGCCAAACAAGGCATTCCCAATTATTTCGGCGCCCAGCGCTTTGGCCATGACGGCGGCAACGTTGTCGATGCCCGGGCGTGGGCGGCGCGCAAGGCTTTGCCGGAACAGCGCAATGTGCGTTCGCGGTTGCTGTCGACGGCGCGCAGCTTTCTGTTCAACCAGGTGCTGGCGGCGCGCGTCGCCGATGGCACCTGGAACACCGCGCTGGTTGGCGATCTGCTGGCCTTCACCGACAGCCGCAGTTTTTTCCCGGCCGGTGAAGCTGAATGCAGCGACCCGCGTCTGGCAATTCTCGACCTGCACCCGACCGGTCCGCAGTGGGGCGAAGGTGACTCGCCGGCTGCTGGTGCTGTCCATGAACTGGAGCAGGAGATCGCCGCCCGCGAAGCGGATCTGCGCGACTGGTTGATCCACGCCGGCATGAGCCATGAACGTCGCATCCTGCGGCTGCCCATTGGCGGGTTGACGTGGCATCATCCCCAACCTGACATTCTGCAACTGGAATTCGTCCTCCCGGCCGGATGCTTTGCCACCGTATTGGTGCGCGAGCTCGTTGATCTGGTGCCGGTGGGGCAGACGGACAGCCCATGCGTATTCTGATTTCTAACGACGATGGGGTAACCGCGCCCGGTCTCGCCGCGCTTTATGCTGCGCTGGCGGATTACACCGAATGCGTGGTTATCGCCCCGGAGCAGGACAAAAGCGGCGCCAGCAGTTCGCTGACGCTCGACCGTCCGCTGCACCCGCAATACCTGGCCAACGGCTTTATCAGCCTCAACGGCACACCGACCGATTGCATTCACCTGGGCCTCAACGGCTTGCTTGAGCGCGAAGCGGACATGGTGGTTTCCGGCATCAACCTGGGCGCCAACCTCGGTGACGACGTGCTGTATTCCGGAACCGTCGCGGCGGCCCTTGAAGGACGATTTCTCGAGCGCCCATCGTTTGCCTTTTCCCTGGTCTCGCGCCAGGTGGATAACCTGCCGACTGCGGCCTACTTTGCGCGCAAACTTGTCGAGGCCCACGCCGGGCTGGATCTGCCGCCGCGCACGGTGCTCAACGTGAACATTCCCAATCTGCCTATCGATCACATCCGTGGCATTCAGTTGACCCGTCTCGGCCATCGCGCCCGCGCGGCGGCGCCGATGAAAGTGGTCGATCCGCGCGGCAAGGCCGGTTACTGGATTGCTGCTGCCGGCGACGCCGAAGATGGCGGCCCGGGCACCGATTTTCATGCCGTGATGCAGGGTTATGTGTCCATCACACCGTTGCAGCTCGATCGCACCTTCAATGATGCCTTCAGAAGTCTTGATGGCTGGCTGGGGGGGCTGAGCTGATGCGTGAACATGACGACCGCCTGCGCAGCGGCATTGGCATGACCTCCCAGCGTACGCGCGAGCGACTGATCCAGCGGCTGTATGAAGAAGGCGTGTCGAACGCCAAAGTCCTGGAAGTGATCCGCCGCACTCCGCGTCACCTGTTTGTCGACGAGGCGCTGGCGCACCGCGCTTACGAAGACACCGCGCTGCCGATCGGCAACAACCAGACCATCTCCCAGCCTTATATGGTGGCGCGCATGAGCGAGCTGCTGCTGGAGGCCGGCCCGCTGGATAAAGTGTTGGAAATAGGCACCGGTTCCGGCTACCAGACAGCGGTGTTGTCGCAACTGGTCGAACGGGTGTTTTCGGTCGAACGCATCAAGGTGCTGCAGGACCGCGCCAAGGAGCGTCTGGTCGAGCTGAACCTGCGCAACGTGGTGTTTCGCTGGGGCGATGGCTGGGAAGGCTGGCCGGCGCTGGCGCCCTACAACGGCATCATCGTCACCGCCGTTGCCACCGATGTACCGCAAGCTTTGCTGGATCAACTGGCCCCCGGTGGGCGCATGGTGATTCCGGTCGGCTCCGGTGAAGTGCAACAACTGATGCTGATCGTGCGCGAAGAACATGGCTTTTCCCGACACGTTTTGGGCGCTGTGCGTTTCGTGCCTTTGCTCAATGGGCCACTGGCCTGAGCATTTGCAACAGGCGCTGAATTCCTTTCAACGGCGCCGGTCTTACACCGGCAGCCAGAGTTTAAACGCAGCGTACTTGCCCCTGGCAAACGTGTGCGCACGGTGATTTCGCTTCATTAAAGGTAAAGCCGTTTCGGCCCGTTATACTTGCGACACCTCATGCCGCAACGCGGCATTCAGAATTTTCAGCCACCACAAAGGGAGCGGCGGGTGAGTCTCACAGTCATTGCGCAGCGTATGGGTAACACGAGCTTTCAGCGCCTGGTGACTGGCCTTGTCTTGAGCACCTTGCTGGTCGGTTGCTCCAGCACCAAATCGAGCAACGTACGGGTTGTCGATCGCAATAATTCGGTCGCACAACGTCCGACCGTTACTACCGGGCAATATGTAGTCCGCGCCGGCGATACCTTGTTTTCGATCGCCTTTCGTTACGGCTGGGACTACAAAACCCTCGCCGCCCGGAACAATATTCCTACGCCGTATACGATCCATCCGGGTCAGACAATTCGCTTCGACGGGCGCAGCGGTTCAACGCCGACAGCGGTGGTGAGCAACTCCAGTTCTTCAGCTTCTTCGTCGAGTAAGACCACGGTAATCCGGCGCCAGGCGAATGGCACCACAACCACTACAACCACCGGTTCCAAAGGGGTTGTACCGTCCGTCGCGAGCAAACCTGCACCCGCTCCACTGCCTCCGGCAGGCCCGGCCCCGACCGGCTGGGGATGGCCATCTAATGGCGTTCTGATTGGAAAATTCTCTTCAAACGGTAGTTTGAATAAAGGAATTGATATCGCCGGAGATTTGGGACAGCCTGTTTTAGCTGCGTCTGATGGGACGGTCGTATACGCCGGGAGTGGCTTAAGGGGCTACGGCGAATTGGTCATCATCAAACACAGCGAAACCTACGTCAGTGCTTACGGACATAACCGCAGGCTGTTGGTTCGGGAGGGGCAGCAGGTCAAGGTCGGACAGACAATTGCCGAAATGGGGTCAACGGGTACAGACCGGGTGAAACTGCATTTTGAGATTCGCCGCCAAGGTAAACCTGTGGATCCGCTGCAGTTCCTGCCAAGACGTTGATTTGTAGGCCAGCCTGTTCCGTCGCGTAGAGGGGACAGGCTCCAGCGTTGCCAAGGATAAAGGCGTCGCTTGAGCTTGGGGTCGAACTCACCAAAGGACTATAACAATGGCTCTCAGTAAAGAAGTGCCGGAGTTTGACATCGACGATGAGGTTCTCCTTATGGAGACCGGCATCGATTCGGATTCGATGTTGAATGATGAAGGGGCTGCTCCACCTTCCGTTCGTTCCAAATCCAGACACTCCGCCACACTCAAACAACATAAATACATCGACTACACTCGGGCACTTGATGCCACGCAGCTGTATCTCAACGAAATCGGCTTTTCCCCTCTGCTCTCCCCGGAAGAAGAAGTTCATTTTGCGCGCTTGTCGCAAAGTGGCGATCCGGCCGGGCGCAAGCGCATGATCGAAAGTAACCTGCGGCTGGTCGTCAAGATCGCCCGGCGTTACGTCAATCGGGGGCTGTCGCTGCTGGATCTGATCGAAGAGGGCAACCTCGGCCTGATCCGTGCGGTGGAAAAGTTCGATCCCGAGCGCGGCTTCCGCTTCTCGACCTACGCGACCTGGTGGATCCGTCAGACCATCGAACGCGCGATCATGAATCAGACCCGGACCATCCGGTTGCCGATTCACGTGGTCAAGGAGCTCAACGTGTACCTGCGGGCTGCGCGGGAGCTGACGCAAAAACTCGATCACGAACCTTCACCCGAAGAAATCGCCAACCTGCTGGAGAAACCGGTGGGCGAGGTCAAGCGCATGCTGGGCCTGAACGAACGGGTTTCTTCGGTCGACGTCTCGCTGGGTCCGGATTCGGATAAAACCCTGCTGGACACCCTCACTGACGATCGTCCGACCGATCCGTGCGAACTGCTGCAGGACGATGACCTGTCGCAGAGCATCGATCAATGGCTGTCGGAGCTGACCGACAAGCAGCGTGAGGTGGTGATTCGCCGCTTCGGCCTGCGCGGTCACGAAAGCAGCACGCTGGAAGATGTCGGCCTGGAGATCGGTCTGACCCGCGAGCGTGTACGGCAGATCCAGGTGGAAGGCCTCAAGCGCCTTCGCGAGATCCTGGAGAAGAATGGCCTGTCGAGCGAGTCGCTGTTTCAATAAGCGCCTGATCGACCGCGCGCAAAAAAAGCCCCGGCTGATTCAATCAGTCGGGGCTTTTTGTTTATGCCTGTCTCGTGCATCGCGTTTGTCGGGCGAGGTGCCAGACGAGCGGTCAGCATTTTCTGAGTTTGTAGTCTCGCGCTGTAAGCCTTTGCTTACTGTGTCGTAAGTGTTCGTTATTTTTACACTTCGGCAGAAGGCGATTGCGATCAATGCTAAGCGGTAACGTGCTGATTTATTTGAATAATTTTCAATTGTTATGTCTTTATGTCAGCGCAGACCTGCGCCTGAACCTGATTGCTCCGCTGCGGAAACTCTCTAATATCAGGGCTGTGTCGACGGACAGACACGCCCTTCACGGAAGAGGGGAACGGACATCGCAGGAGGCGATTCATCAGGACGATGAAAAGGACTAAAGGGAATAGGGAAAAAATGTGGGCGGGTCATACCGCCCCTTTTTTCGTCTGAAGAAAAGTAAAACCTGCAAAAGCAAAAAGGCCCACAAGGGGCCTTTCAGTCGAGCGCGGGGTAGATCAGCGTTCGAGTTGTTCGATCTTGTTTGGCTTGCCATCCCAATCAGCAGAATCCGGAAGCGGATCCTTGCGCTCGGTGATGTTCGGCCAGATATCCGCCAGCTCGGCATTGAGCTCGATGAAGTTTTCCATGCCGCTTGGGATCTCGTCTTCCGAGAAAATCGCCACAGCCGGGCATTCTGGTTCACACAGCGCGCAATCGATGCACTCGTCCGGGTGAATCACCAGGAAGTTCGGGCCTTCGTAAAAGCAGTCCACCGGACAGACTTCTACGCAGTCGGTGTACTTGCACTTGATGCAGTTGTCGGTGACGACGAAGGTCATTTCTAATTTTCTCCTCAGGCGGCGGCAGCGTTGCCCCTTCACGGTTGGGGTCGCCAGGTTCGGGAGCGATATCTGCTGACCAGGCTATGAGCCAGCAGCATCCCGAACCGCGCGAGATTCTAACAGCTTGAAGCGATTTGCGTTATATCCGCTTCTTCAGTGCTTATATCCGGTTCTTCAGTGCATAGAGCATTTCCAGCGCACGGCGTGGCGTCATGTCGTCCAGATCGACCTTGGCCAATTCATCGAGCACCGGATGTGGCAGCGAGGCGAACATATCGCTTTGCTGCGGTGTCGACGGCTTGCCCTTGGCCGCCGGTTTCGGCGCCTCGTGGGGCAGGGCAGTGTCTTCCAGGCGACTCAGATGCTCACGCGCTCGCAGAATCACTTCGCTCGGCACGCCGGCCAGTTGCGCCACCGCCAAGCCATAGCTCTGGCTGGCCGGCCCAGGCAGAACATGGTGCAGGAACACGATGCGTTCGTTGTGCTCGGTGGCATTGAGATGCACGTTAGCGACAAGAGGTTCGGCTTCCGGCAGCACGGTCAGTTCAAAATAGTGCGTAGCAAACAGGGTGTAGGCGCGCAGATGAGCCAAGCGCTCGGCCGCCGCCCACGCCAGCGACAGACCGTCGAAGGTGCTGGTGCCGCGCCCGACTTCGTCCATCAGCACCAGACTGCGCTCGGTCGCGTTATGCAGGATGTTGGCGGTTTCGCTCATCTCGACCATGAAGGTCGAGCGACCGCCGGCCAGATCATCGCTTGAGCCGATACGGGTGAAGATGCGGTCGACCAGCGACAACTCGCAACTGGCGGCCGGCACGAAACTGCCGATATGCGCCAGCAACACGATCAAAGCGGTTTGCCGCATGTAAGTGGATTTACCGCCCATGTTCGGGCCGGTGATGACCAGCATGCGCGTGTTGTCATCCAGGCTCAGATCGTTGGCCACGAACGGCGTGGTCAGCACTTGCTCGACCACCGGGTGACGACCCTGAGTGATGCGCATGCACGGCTCGCTGACGAAACGTGGGCAGTTCAGGTCAAGATTCAGCGCACGCTCGGCAAGGTTGCTCAGCACATCCAGCTCGGCCAAGGCGCCGGCGGTGTCCTGCAACGGCGGCAACTGGCTGATCAAGTCTTCGAGCAGCGCTTCGTAAAGCATTTTTTCCCGAGCCAGCGCGCGACTCTTGGCCGACAGCGCCTTGTCTTCGAATTCTTTCAGCTCGGGCGTGATGAAACGCTCGGCGCCTTTGAGCGTCTGCCGGCGGATGTAGTCGGCCGGCGCCGATTCAGCCTGCTTGCTCGGCAGTTCGATGAAGTAGCCGTGGATACGGTTGTAGCCGACTTTCAGATTGGCCAGACCAGTACGGGCCTTCTCCCGGGCTTCCAGATCGATTAGGAACTGGCCGGCGTTTTCGCTCAGCGATTGCAGTTCATCGAGTTCGCTGTCGTAACCGGTTTTCAGCACGCCGCCGTCACGGATCACCGCAGGCGGGTTATCGATGATGGCTTTGGCCAGCAGCGCCGCCAGTTCTGGATAGGTGCTGGTGGTGGCCGCCAGATGCTGCAGGTGCGGCGCTTCCAGATCGGCCATCGCCACTTGCAGTTCGGGCAGTGCGCCGAGAGCGTCACGCAGACGCGCAAGGTCACGCGGCCGCGCATTGCGCAGACCGATACGCGCCAGAATCCGCTCGATGTCGCCGATTTCCTTGAGCTGCGGTTGCAGCTTTTCGAAGCGGTAGCCGTCGAGCAGGCAGCGGATCGAGGTCTGACGCGCCAGCAACACGGTGAGATCGCGCAACGGCCGGTTCAGCCAACGAGTCAGCAAACGGCTGCCCATGGCGGTCTGGCAACGATCGACTACCGATTGCAGGGTATTGTCGCGGCCACCGGCCAGGTTGGTGTCGAGCTCCAGATTGCGTCGGCTGGCGCCGTCGAGCACCACGGTGTCATCGAGACGTTCGTGACGCAGGCTGCGCAAGTGGGGCAGGGCGGTGCGCTGGGTCTCTTTGGCGTAGGCCAGCAGGCAGCCGGCAGCGCCGATGGCCAGGGTCAGGTTTTCGCAGCCGAAGCCTTTCAGGTCTTGGGTGGAAAACTGCTGGCAGAGACTTTTCAACGCCGAGTCACGCTCAAAGTCCCACGGCGCACGACGACGTACGCCACGGCGTTTCTCCGCCGGCAGGTCTTTTGGCCAGTCATCTGGAATCAACAGTTCCACCGGATTAACCCGCTCCAGCTCCGCCAGCAGATTTTCCCAGCCTTTGATCTCAAGCACGGTGAAGTTACCGCTGGTGATGTCCAGCACGGCCAGACCGAACAGGCGCTCATCGCCCAATACAGCTGCAATCAGGTTATCGCGGCGTTCATCCAGCAGCGCTTCGTCACTGACCGTCCCCGGTGTGATGATCCGCACCACTTGGCGCTCCACCGGGCCTTTGCTGGTGGCCGGGTCGCCGACCTGCTCGCAAATCACCACCGACTCGCCGAGCTTGACCAGTTTCGCCAGGTAACCTTCCGCCGCGTGGTAAGGAATCCCACACATCGGAATCGCCTGTCCCGCCGACTGCCCGCGCGCGGTCAGGGTGATGTCCAGCAACTTGGCGGCTTTCTTCGCATCTTCGTAGAAGATCTCGTAGAAATCGCCCATGCGATAGAACATCAGCTGATCCGGGTGCTGATTCTTCAGGCGCCAGTATTGCTGCATCATCGGAGTGTGGGAGGACAGGTCGGAGACGGCTTTATTCATCGGATTGTCGGGCAACTCGTTAAAAGATGTAGGGCAAAGCGCGGGCAGTGGCCGGGCTTTTCCGCGATGGGCGCAAGGTTACCATGGCCAGTCTGCCCGACGCAGGCACTGCGGTCGGGTGAGCGTTTACTGGCAGGGAAAAGTTGATCTATGCACGATTTATGCAAATCAGCATTTGTCATCGGGAAAAACTTCAAGCACTATGCGCGTTATGCAAAAACGCAACGTTTCCTCCGTCTTAAGAGCACTGCTCGACCAGCACGGGATCTCCCCCACGGAGCTCCACCGTCGCACCGGCGTGCCTCAATCAACGCTCTCGCGGATTCTCAGCGGGAAGATTGTCGATCCTTCGGATAAACACATCTCGAAGATCGCCGAGTATTTCAACGTCAGCACCGATCAGCTGCGCGGGCGTGCGGATGTCACGCCAACGACCGGCAGCACTCGCGCTGACGTGCATGCGGAACTCAAGGACATAAGCCTGTGGGACGACGACACGCCCGTCGATGACGACGAGGTGTCGGTGCCCTTTCTACGTGAGGTTGAATTGGCTGCTGGATCAGGAAGATTCGTCATCGAAGAGAGCGAGCGCTCCAGCCTGCGCTTCGGCAAGCGCAGCCTGCGCCACAATGGTGTGCAGTTCGACCAGGCCAAGTGTGTGACAGTACGCGGCAACAGCATGTTGCCGGTTCTGCGCGATGGCGCCACCGTCGGCGTCAACGCCGGCAAGTGCGGCATCGGCGACATCATTGATGGCGATCTGTATGCGATCAATCACAACGGCCAGCTGCGCGTGAAACAACTCTATCGCCTGCCCACCGGCATCCGTCTGCGCAGCTTCAATCGCGACGAGCATCCGGACGAGGACTATAGCTTCCAGGAAATCCAGGAAGAGCAGATCGTCATCCTCGGTCACGTCTTCTGGTGGGGCATGTACGCCCGTTAACCCATTTCGATTCAACTGAAACCTGCCCCTCGGCAGGTTTTTTTTCGCCTGCAGAAATCTCCCACCCCTCGGCCTGCATGGGTTTCATGCATACGCGCAAATTTAATGCATAAATAAATGCATTTACGCATTGACTGTATATGCATCCATGCATATTCTTGCCACCAAGCCGCTCGACAAAGCGGCTGGCAAGACAAGCTCTTTAGTTCCACAAGAACAGGCAGCGATGAACCGGCCTCAACGGTTCAGAGGGTTGGCAACTGACCCGGGTGTGCAGCGTAAAGCACCAGAAGCAGTTATCCGGCGGGCAGGGACCGCGGTCGGAAAAACAATCTGAATGGACTCGTACCGCGCCAGTAGCGCCGAAAAGTCAGCTTCCTTCTCGAACACAGGATTTGAAGGAAGGCGAAGGAGCGCATTACTGAAAAGCCCGGTGTACAAGCGCCGGGCTTTTTGGAATGCCTGCCTGATTTGCTCCGCTCCAGGCAATCGAGCGGACATTCGGAATTGCAGAACGTAATGGCGTATTTGCCATTAGTTACCAAAAGGAGCAGTAAATGAATCGTTATGCTTATGTTCGAGTTGACTATGCAAAACCTTTTAACAAGGTGATGCAGATTGTCGACGCTGAAGAAACCCCCACATATCTCCCTAATGGTTTCTGGGTCGATATCACTGGAAACATGGCTGTTCAGCTGGGTTGGAAAGCCACAACTGTAAATTATGTTGAATGGGTCTTCAGTGAACCAACCTATGAAGAGCGTGAAAAAGACATTTCTCACGATGTTCTGATGCTGCTGACTGCTGCTGGCCAGTGGCTGTTGGTACACCCGCTCCAATATAAAGACGACATCGGCGTTGCAACGTCGGAGGAGCAAGCACTTTTACTTGCTTACAAGCAGTACTGCGTTGATGTCAGCAATGTGAAGAAACAATCCAACTATCCGTACACGGTCAATTGGCCGGCAGCTCCTTTCTGAGTCAATTACTCGAATCGGGCCCTGCCTGGGACCGCATTACTGAAAAGCCCCGCCCGGCTGGGCTTTTTGGAATGCCTACCTCAAGAATAATCGTTTGAACCCAACACATATCACTCATCAATCACCCACGGAGGCGTGACATGACAAACGAGCAACAAGCGTTGGCGGACATGCCGATCTGGCTGGTCATCCTCCTTGCCGTCGTTGGCGGGGTGTCCGGCGAAATGTGGCGCGCCGACAAGGAGGGCGCCCGCGGCTGGTCACTTGTGCGGCGTCTGGCTCTGCGTTCCGGCGCCTGCATGATCTGCGGGGTTTCGGCAATCATGCTGCTGTACGCCGCCGGCATGTCGATCTGGGCCGCTGGCGCTTTTGGCTGCCTGACGGCGATGGCCGGCGCTGATGTCGCCATAGGCCTTTACGAACGCTGGGCGGCCAAGCGTATCGGCGTCTGCGAAGTCCCGCCGCGCGACCAGCCTTAACCTGAATATTTTTCCGTGCCGCCATGTTGGCGGCAGGGCTGCGCGTGGACGATTGAAAAGGAGGTCATGTATGCCCACACCGATCCAGCAGCCGTCGCAAATGTTCACAGCCATCGCGACGTCACTGCGCAACACCGCCGGCCTCAACCTGAATGTCGGCAGTCGCGCTGACTTCACAGCAGCGGGTGAACAAGCCTGGGCACTGATCGACTTTGACCGGAACGCGTCCGGCGTGCGCGGCGCTGATGGGCGTATCGCTCATGTAATGACGTTGTCACTGCAAGTCATCCCGGCGCTTTCTGCGACCGCTTTTGCTGCGTGCGATCTGATCGCAGTGCTGAAAAACCTGATCACCGACAACCGCTGGGGATTACCCGGCGATCAATGCGATCTGCCCCTGAATATCGATGGCTTGCCATCGTTGCTTATCAGTGCTGATCAACAATACAAAGCCTGGACCCTGACCTTCGAGCAGACACTCTACCTCGGCCCGACCTTGCTCGACGATCCACTGGGCATGCCGAAATTCGCTCGCACCTGGGAAGTCAGCGACATCGACGATCCAGATCAGTACACCGCGCTGGAGGGCTGACCGATGTTCGATGCATTACTGCGTATGCAGCTTGGCCCGATCATTGAGCGTCTGGCGGAAATGGAAGCGGAAATCGAAGACTTGCACCGCCGCGCCGAGAGTTTCTGTCGCATTGGCATCTGTCAGTCAGTTGATGCGGCGAGCAATACCTGCCAGGTCAGCCATGGTGGATTGCTCACCCCAGTGATCAAGTTCTTCAATCCTAGCGCCGGGGCGCAAAGCGAATCGCGCATCCCAACGGTGGGCGAGCAGTGCCTGCTGTTCAACTATGGCAGCGGTGAAGGCGGTGCGCAGAGTGTCGCGTTGTTCGGCTTGAACAGTGACCGTTTCCCCCCGGCCTCGACTGTGCCGACGCTGACCCGTCGGGTACATCAGGACGGCAGCGAAAGCAGTTACGACGACGCCAGCCACGCCTTGCACTGGCTCAACGGACCAACGCAATTCCACGGGTCTCGCGAGTCGCTCGAACTGAGCATCGGCCCGGCACGTCTGGCCATGACGCCACAACTGATCACCCTGCAACTGGGCGCCGTCGGCCTGAGTATTGACGCCTCGGGCGTGCACTTCAGCGGCCCCTTGGTCGATCACCAGGGCCGCGTCATCAGCCCCTGATTCAAGAGCCTCCCATGATCGGAATCGATAGAGACAGCGGGGCCACGGTCGACGACTGGCTGCAATTCGTGCAGCGCGCGACCCGAGCCCTGACCACACCGCTGGGCACCCGGCAGAAACGACCTTTGTACGGTTCGCTGATTCCCACTCTCCTCGGGCAGAACCTCGGTGACGACATTCTGCTTCTGGCACAGAGCCACGCCGCGCAAGCGTTCTACAACTCGCAAAACGGCATCGACGATTTTCAGCCGCAAGTAATTGTCGCCAGTCGTCACGGCGATGGCCTGCTGCTGCGCTTCGCCGGCACCTGGAAAAACCGCCAACAAACCTTCGAGGTGCTGACATGAGCATGCTGATACCTGGCCAGAATCAGCTGGCCGAACCCGCGCTGATCACGGTCGAAGCGTTCGAAGACTTGCTCGCCGAGTTCAAGACTTTCGTCATCGAATACGTGGGGGCTCGCTCGCCGGCCAGCGCCGTGAAACTCAAGGCGAGTCTGGAAAACGAAAGCGAATTGCTGACCCTGGCGCTGGAAGCGTTCTGCGTGCGTCTGCAAACCCATGAGCGCAAATACAACGCACGTATCAAGCAGATGCTGGCGTGGTGGGCGACCGGCAGCAATCTCGATGCGCGGCTGGCGGACATGGGCTTGGAGCGGCAATTGCTCGATCCCGGCGACCCGGCGGCATTCCCGCCGGTGCCGGCGATTTATGAAAGTGATGACGACGCTCGGCTGCGTTATTACCTGGCACCTCATGCACCGGCGGCGGGTTCGCGGATGCAGTATCGCCGCGAGGTGTTCACCCTCGGCGAGCGGCCCATGGTGCAGGTCGAGTCCACTTATTCCGGCGTAGTGAATGTCACTTACACCTTCAACCCGGACGGCCTCGCCGCGCAGGTCAAGGATGGCAATGGGCGGCGCACTGCGCCGGGCGAAGTGCAAGTCACCGTGCTTTCTCGAGACGGCGATGGCACGCCTTCCGAAGCATTGCTCGACGGCGTCCGTCAGCACTTTGCTCGTCCAGACGTGCGCCCGGAAACTGACCTCGTTACCGTCAAGGCTGCCGAGATCCAGCGCTACAAAATTCGCGTGGTCGCCAAGATCAATTCCGGCCCTGATTCGGGCCTGACCAAAGTCGCCGCGCAAGCACAATTGCAGGCTTATGCCGACAGCTGTCATCGCCTGGAAGGTCGGGTCGATCCGAGCTGGATCGACTACACGCTGCACAGCGCCGGCGCCGTACAACTGCAGATTCTCGAACCGCTGGCGCCGATCGTCACCACCGCTTTTCAGGCGCCTTATTGCACCGCGGTCGAAGTCGAGGTGCTGACGCTATGAGTGAAAAAACTCAGCGCCCGACCTTACTGCCAGCCAACAGCTCGGCACTTGAGCGCGGACTGGATCTGGGCTTCGGCGCCTTGCTCGATCGCATCGCACCGCCGTTCCCCGAGCTGATGAACCCCGCAGAAACCCCGGTCGCTTTCCTGCCGTATCTGGCAGCGGATCGCGGCGTCGCCGAATGGAGCAGCGATGCGCCGGAAGCGGAGAAGCGCCTGACCGTCGAACTGGCCTGGCCCACTACACGCCAGGCCGGCACTCGAAAAGCGCTGGAAAACGCCGCCAAGGGGTTGCAACTGCGCCCGGAAATCCACGCTTGGTACGAACAGACACCGCCCGGCGCGCCCTACAGCTTTTCAGTGCGCGCCTTCACTGAACAACCCTACAGCGAAGCCATCGACGCCCGTCTCGACCGACGCCTGGCCGATGCCAAAAGCGAACGGGATGTGCTGACCGTCTCGGTGGGGCTCAGCGCGTTCGGCAGTCACGTTATCGGCGCCGCGACGTTCTGCGGCGAACTGACCACGGTTTATCCGGTGTTCATCGAAGGGCTTGAAACCTCGGGAGAGGCGTTCATAGCGGCCGGTATGTACACCGTCGAAACATCCACTATTTATCCTCAGGGGGCCTGAATGGCTGACTATTACACCCTGCTCACCAACGCAGGGATTGCCTACGAAACGGCGTGCAAGGCCGCGGGCGTGCCGATCAAGTTGACGCATTTTTCTGTCGGCGACGGCAATGACAAGGTCTACAACCCATCGGCCACCGCAACCGCGCTGGCCCGTGAAGTCTGGCGCGGACCGATCAACGCACTGTTCCAAGATGAGAAAAATCCGAGCTGGCTGCTCGCTGAAGTCACCATTCCGCCGGACGTTGGCGGCTGGTATGTGCGTGAAGCGGGACTGTGGACTGACACAGGCATTCTCTACGCCATCGTTAAATATCCGGAGTCTTTCAAACCGGTGCTGGCGACGTCGGGTTCGGGAAAAGAGTTCTACATTCGCTCGATTTTCGAGACCAGCAATGCCTCGCTGGTGACCTTGTTGATCGATGACACGGTGGTCAAGGCCACGCGTGCCTGGGTCATGAGTTATCTGGCCGAAGAACTCGGCAAGCTCGATGGCAAGCAATCGGTGCGCGTCGCTGCGACTGGCAATGTCGTACTGAAAGGCGCCCAGCAGATCGATGGTGTTGCCGTGGTTGCCGGTGACCGCGTGCTGCTGCCGAGCCAGACCCTGGCCAAGGACAACGGCCTGTGGATCGTTGCCAATAGTGATTGGGTGCGGGCGACCGATGCCAACAGCAGCGCCAAGGTTACCCCGGGCCTGACTGTGATGGTGGAGGAGGGCGTAGCGAATGGAGATTCGCTGTGGCACCTGACTACCAACGCACCGATCAACCTCGGCACCACAGCATTGACGTTCAAGATGCTCGCAGGGCGCACCGGGATTGCTGCCGGTACCTACAAGAGCCTGACGGTTGATGAATATGGCCGCGCGACGGCTGGGGCCAATCCGGAAACGCTGGCCGGATTTGGTATCAAGGACTCGTACACCAAAGCTGAAGTTGAAGCGCTGATCGCCAAGGCTTCGGCGTTGCCAGTGGGATCGATTGTGGCGTTTCCGGTTGATGCGCCACCACCCGGATTTTTGGAACTGGATAACAGCGTCAAGAGCAGCGCGACTTACCCGGACTTGAGCGCTTATCTAGGTGGCAAATTCAACAAGGGCGATGAGGGAGTTGGTAATTTCCGACTGCCTGAGGCGCGTGGGGAGTTTTTGCGGGGTTGGGATCATGGGCGGGGTGTTGATAGCGGCCGTGGCCTCGGCAGTTATCAGACTGACACTTTGCAGAACATAACTGGTGTATTTGACGGCTACCTTGATATCACTTCCGCAAGTGGTGCTTTTGAGAAAAGTAACCTGAACACGGCGCCGAATCCTGTTAGCCAGAAGAACGCTTATCACGCCGTCACGTTTGACGCCTCCAGAGTGGCGCGCACCTCTACTGAAACACGTCCACGCAACATCGCGGTCATCTGGTGTATCAAAGCTTGGAACGCTTCGGTCAATCAAGGAAACATCGATATAGCCGCGTTGGCTGTACTGGCGCAGCAAGCGACTGAACTGAATCAAGGCACAGCAAAAGTCGCCACCCAAACCCAGACCGATTCTGGCACTGATGACAAAACAGTCGTCACTCCAAAGAAAATGCGTTGGGGGTTTTCGATTGGGATTTCTGAAAACCTGGGAAGTAGCTACGTTGTATTTCCAACCTGGCTTGGAGGTTTGATCATTCAGTGGGGGATGACGAACGCAATCGCATCCGGCGCTAATTACCTCCAGGCTTTTCCCATAGCGTTCCCGTTGTTCGTACCAGCAGTATTTACCACTTATCCCAATGCTGCGGTGGATGCGCCGACGGGCTCGACTTATATCGGTCAGGTTCGGGCCCAGAGTAAGGCCAACGTGACTATTCGCAACACTGGGCCGACACCGGCACAATTTTATTTCCTGGCGATCGGCCGTTGAGGCGAAGAACTGGTTGAGGATTAACAATGAAGTTCGCAACATTTAGTGAGACCGGTCAATTGACCGGACGTTATGACTCGGCGCTTCACTCCGTCATCCCTGAACAAGCGATCGAACTGAGCGATGAAGTTTTTTTCGCGACGAGAAGCGATCAAACGGGTGAGTGGAGACTAGTGGACGGGCAAGTCGTAAAAGTACCGTTTGCGATAGCGGAGCCAAATTACCCCGAGCTTTTCGCGGCAACGCGGTTCCTACACGAAATACGCGGCATCGCTGTAAAGGGGGTAAGGGTAGAAACAACTCGTGACAGCCAAGCACTCATCTCCAGTACCGGACTGGCAGCGGTTCTAGACCCTGAATATCGTTGCAACTTCAAAACGCTGGATGGATTTATCCAAATCGACGCGACGCAAATCCTGGTCATTGCCAAAGCAGTCCGTGCTCACGTCCAAGCCTGTTTTGATCGGGAGCTAGAGCTTTTGAATGCGTTTGAAGCCGGTATTTACGTGGACGAAATGCTCAAGGATGGCTGGCCCGACTCTTCTGCGGGCACGTCGGTTACAGCGCTTCAATAACCGCCCCCCCGGGGCGTTTTCTAATCCGCTTAAAACTACTTAACACCCGCCCAAGCCCCTCCTCTTGAGGGGCTTTCCCGTTTATGGAGAAACGAAAAATGGCAACCCGCCAAACCTACACCGTGCTCGTTCCATTCCCCACCGGCGGTGGGCACTGGTCGAGCGTTGGTCAAGAACTCGATCTGCTCGATGTCGAGGCCAGTGCCTTGCACTTTGCCGGTCGACTTGAGCCGAAAACCCCTATCACCCAGGCCAAAAAGGCCGCTGCCAAGAAGGCTGACTGAACATGGCTGAGGTTCTGAACTTCGAGCACAACGGCATTACCGTCAATGCCACTGAATCCCCCGAGGCCATGGGTGGCCTGGGTGACAACGTCATCGGTCTGGTCGGCACCGCGCCGAAAGCCGATCCGCTGATTCCGCGAAACGCGCCGTTTCGCATCAACAGCTTCACCACCCATGCGCTGCTCGATCCGACTGGGTCGGAAGAGGGCACGCTGTATCACGCGGTTTACCAGATCCTCAAAGTGGTCAAGGTGCCGGTATACGTGGTCATTGTCGAAGCAGGCGCGACTCCGGCCGACACGGTCAACAATGTGATCGGCGGTGTCGAGCCGGCGACCGGTCGCAAGCTCGGTCTGGCGGCGCTGGGCAGTGTCCCGGAAGACCTGACCATCATCGGCGCGCCGGGCTTTACCGGCAGCAAAGCGGTAGCCGGCGAGTTCGCCGCGTTCGGCAAGCGCATCAAGGCCCGCGTGGTGCTGGACGGCAAGGATGTGTCGGTGGCCGATCAGGTGCTGTACAGCCAGGAACTCGGCGGCGCCGAACTCGGTTTCGACCGTTGCCTGGTGGTGCACAACATGCCCGCCGTGTATTCGAAAGCGGCGAAGAAAAACGTCTTCCTGTCGCCGTCCAGTCTGGCGATTGCCGCGCTGGCCAAGGTCAAGCAGTGGGAGAGCCCGGGCAACCAGGTGACCTTCGCCGAAGATGTTTCGCGGGTCGTCGAGTACAACATCCTCGACACGTCCACCGAAGGCGATCTGCTCAACCGTTACGGCGTCAGCTACTACGCTCGCACCGTGCTTGGCGGCTTCTCGCTGCTGGGTAACCGCTCGATCACCGGCAAGTTCATCAGCTACGTCGGCCTCGAAGATGCGATCAGCCGCAAGCTGGTCAAGGCCGGCCAGAAAGCCATGGCCAAGAACCTCACCAAATCCTTCATGGATCAGGAGGTCAAGCGCATCAACGACTGGCTGCAGACCCTGGTCGCCGACGAAACCATTCCCGGCGGCAGCGTGTATCTGCACCCGGAACTCAACAGCGTCGAGAAGTACAAGAACGGCACCTGGTACGTGGTCATCGACTACGGCCGCTACGCGCCGAACGAACACATGGTTTATCAACTCAACGCCCGCGATGAAATCATCGAGCAGTTCCTGGAGGACGTTCTCTAATGTTTACCAACCGCGTAAGACAGGCCATCGCGGCCACCCTGCAAGGTCTGCCATTGTCGGCGACCGTTGAGGAATTCACCCCGCCGAAAATCGAATTCGACATGGAAGAGATGCGCGGCGGGCGCTTCATCGTCGAAGAAATGGCCAAGGGCGGCAAAGCGCTCGGCGCCAAGCTGACCCTGCAAGGCCTCGGCGCCGAAGTATTGCTGGCGCTGGGCGTGAAGCTCGGCGACGACATCCTGCTGAACGTGCGTGAAGCCGGTCAGGATCAGGACGGCAACACCTGGTTCACCTACCACACCGTCGGCGGCCAGTTGAAATCCCTTGAGGAAACCGCAGTGAAAATGGGCGAGAAGCCCAAGACCAATCTGGAACTGTCCTGCCGCACCTATAACCGCCTGGAAAACGGCGTGCCGGTGATCGACATCGACGTGCGCACGCAGAAGTTCGTGCTCAACGGCGTCGACATCCTTGGTGATGCACGGCGTGCGGTGTTGATGCCGTAAACCTCGGCTTACCGGCAAATCACAAAACCCTGTGGGAGCGAGCTTGCTCGCGAAAGCGGTCTGATGTTCAACAACGATGTTGACTGACCCGACGCCTTCGCGAGCAAGCTCGCTCCCACAGTGGATCTAACGAATCACCAAGGAATTCATACATGCCGTGGATGCCACCCCAACACGAACTGCTGTCGCCGATCACCGGCGACGATGGTTCGCAGATCGAATCGATCCAGCTCAAACCGCTGCTCTACGCCGCACAGAAAGAAGCGCTGGAACGCGCCGGCGATGACGAAGACGATCAGTTCTTCGAGCTGGCGCTGCTCGCCACCGGCCTGTCGGTCAAGGAACTCGATCAGCTCAAACGCCCGGACTACGTGAGCATTGCTCAGTACGTCCATGAGATGTCGACCCGGCCGAGTGCGTACTTTCTCGACCAGATCGAGGACGCGGAGAAATCCGACGATCCCGATCAAGTGCAATTGCTGCAACCGCTCGCCGTGACCGGCCGCACCGTGACTTCGCTGAGCCTGGAAATGCCCGTGCTGCGCGCCACCAAAGTGATGAAGAAACTGAAAACGGCCAAGGAACGCGCCGAATTCATCACTGCCCACTGCACCGGCCTGATGATCCCCGATCTGGCCCAGCTGACCGTCCCCGACTGGACGCAATTGCAGGTGCGCATCGACGATTTTTTAAACCAGCCGGCGGCCTACTTTCGGAACGCGACATCGAAGTAATCCTCGATATCGTCCCGCTCATTTACCCGGTAAGTGAAGCGGAGATTCTGGAATGGGACGCCGAAAAGGCGTTGCGCCGCTACGACATAGCGATCACTCGCCTTGGCGTGAAACAGGAGTAGAGCGGCATGGCAGAGAGCAAATATGCACTCACGTACGCCGGTGAGAGCGGCAATGCAACGGACGGATTTTCGTTGCCCGACAACCTCGGCAAACCGCTGCAGGATTTGAATGTGACGCTAGCGTTGGCAAGCGTGGATATTCGTTTGCTGACCCAGGAACAGATCAAGCTTCGCGAGTTGTTGGCAAGCCAGCAATCGCTATTCAAGGCTGGCGCTGCACCGGTCGCGACGAGCGAACCAAAGTCAAAACTCAACGCCGGGATCGAGCAGCGTCCGCCGCCGAAGCTGATGCAGCCGGCGATGGCCAACGAGACTGCGCTGGTTGAACTCAATCAGTTGCTCAAGATGAGCAACGACCAGCTGCAAACGCATTCACAAAGCACTCTGGAACTCGCCAGCGAGAAACAGGTGGCGGCCAGTGGTGCCACCAACGCTGACCTGTTGCAAGTTCAAGTCGCCGCAGCACGATCCGGTATTGCCGATGGCGCCAAGGGTGACCAACGGGCGAACGAGCTGAAGTGGTTCTCCCGTGATGCCGCGATCAACGCAGCGGCGTTCAGTATGGACGTCAAAACGGCTGGCGAGATGTTGGCGGCCTGGCGTTCATCGCTGAAGCTGGATCGCTATCAGAGCCAGGATCTGGCCGATGCAACGAGCTATCTCGGCAACAGTGGCCTGGATGCCAAAGCCGCCGACATCGGTTCGGTCGTGCAACGTTCCGGCGAGGCTGCAATTACTGCCGGTATGACTCCGGAACAAGCGGCCGCGTTTGCGGCGGCACTGCTCAACAGTGGCGCAGACAAGGAGGGCGCCAGCGCCGCGTTGAAGGGTATTACTTCGCTGCTGGCGAAGGGCGCAGATGCATCGACGGAGCAACGTACGGCTCTGAGCCAGTTAGGGTTGAATCCCGAATCGTTGGCAGGAGAGATGCGCAAGGACGCTCCCGCTGCCATCAACTCGGTGCTTGCGGCACTCAATAAACAACCGCTGCAAGAACGGGCAACATTGACGAAGACGCTGTTTGGCGAAAACGACGTCAGAGTCCTTGAACTGCTGAAGAAACCAGAGGATGTAAAAAACGCATTCTCCCAAGTGGCCGACAAGCGCCAATACGCGACATCGGAACTGGGCGCCGATTCGGGGGCCGCCGCGAAATCCGCCGAAGTATTTGGCAATACGTCGCAAGGGCGCTGGAATGCGCTCGATGCGAGTCTGACCCGGATGACCACCGCATTCGGCACTGCATTGGCGCCGTTGGCCGATGGTGCCGCAGTAGTGCTCACCGCGCTGGCCAATGGCGTGAGTACTGCGGCGGAGGCTTTCCCGGCGCTTACTGCAGGATTGGTTCTGCTTGGTGCCGCTGCTCTTCCTTTTGTTGGAGGGGCGCTGAAAACCGGCGTTGCCTCAGTCCTCGACACCGTTTCCGCGAAGCTGTTACGTCTGGCGACGACGCGATTACCCCCCGATATTGCTGATGCCATCGTCGGTGACGATGTCTCTGATGGCAGGCGGAAAAACAAACGAGCGGGTCGTCGACCGGGTCGACGCTCGCCGGCCAGAACATCGGCGCGCACGACAGTTCCACGCGCCAGTGGGAGCAGTCGTTTGGGGGGGCTCACGGCCAAGGTCGCGCCTCTGTTTGATGACATCAAAATGGGCTTCAAACTGTTCGCCGATGGCTTGGGCAACAGCGAGATGGTATCGCGACTCAAAGGGCCCGTTGCCAAGCTTATGCCCTTGGTCGAAAGCGTTGGCGCCAAGGTCATGCCAAAAATCGCCCAAGCGCTGCCGGCGGTAAAACTGGGAGCGCCGCTGGCCATTGCGCACGCGGCCTATACCGGACTGAAAGGTTGGCGCGAAGGCGATGACCAAGCGGTCAAAGGTGCCGCCGGCGAGCTGGCCGGCACTGCCATTGGCGCCACGATCGGTACTTTCATTGCGCCCGGTATTGGGACATTCCTCGGTGGGACTCTGGGCGGAATGCTCGGTTCTTACGTCGGTGAACAATGGGGCAAGCCTGCCGAGGACAAACTCGCGCCTCCCGCGCAAGTGGCCAAGGACCTGAGCAACGCTCAGACGCAAAACCAGCAGATCACCTATGCGCCGTCGATTCAGATCAGCGGCAGCGAAATCGCCAGCTCGGAAAAAGTTGGCGCGGTGATCTCTCAAGTGATGCAAAACCATTTCAGTACTCAGTTCATGTCGACAATGAGTACCAACCCCCTCGCCACCCGCCGCGACGCAGCCCTGACCGATGGAGTCGCCTGATGAAACAACAAATGGCATTGGGCAGTTTCATCTTCGGCCTGTCGCGCAACTTTGCGTACCACCAGTTGCTGCGCAAGTCTGACGGCGGCTGGACCGAGATACAGATCCTCACCAGCAAACCCAAGTCCAGCCAGACAGGACAGAAACCGGAAACCCTGACCATTACCGGCAAGTCGATGTACGCCGTAGCCATGGATCGGCTCGATGAATTGCGAGCTTTGCAGGCGCTGCGTATCCCGCTGCCGTTGATCGACGGGATTGGTCGAAACTGGGGCCTGTGGCGGATCAGTAGCGTTCAGGAAACCCAGACCCAGATCATCGATGACGGTACGGCGATGGTAGTCGATTGGGTCATCGAATTAGCGGAGTTCAACAATGCGTAAAGCACGAAGCGTGGCCGGTGATTCGGTGAATCTGCTGCTCTACCGCGAAATCGGGCGCAGTGATGACGCTGCCGAAGAAGCGCTGTGGAAGCTCAACCCGACCCTGGCCGAACACGGACCGATTCTGCCCGCCGGCGTCTGGATCGTGCTACCGGAACTGGATGTGAAACCTGCCGTGATCAAGGCGGCGACGGCCTGGGATTAAGGAGGTTGCATGGCACTGGGATTCACGCCGGCAGTGAATATCTACGGGGCCAACGCGGCCCTGCTCAATCAACGCCTGATCAGTTGGGAGCACATCGATGCCGCCGGTTTCGAGTCCGATCAGCTGACGCTGACCATCGATCTCGAGGGCCTTGAAGGGCTGCCGAGTCTGGGTGGAAAAATTGGCCTGCAAGTCGGTTATCGAGAAACCGCAATGGTCGATAAAGGCCAGTTCAAAGTGACGCGTCTGACGCCGACACTTTTTCCGTTTCGCCTGACCGTAGTGGCCACCGCGGCGCCGTTCAGCAAGGATGATGAAACCGGCTTCAAGCAGCGCCGCACCGCCAGTCATGGGCCAACGACGCTGGGTGGATTATTTCGCAAGCTGGTGGAGCTGCACGGCTTTTCGCCACGGGTCGCGCCGGAGATTTCGTTGATCCGCATCGAGCACATCGACCAGTCCAACGAAACTGATATGGGTTTCGTCACGCGGCTGGCGAAAAAATACAATGTCGTCGCCAAGCCGTATGGCGATGTCTATGTGCTGGCGCGGCCCGGGCAGACCAAGTCGTTGTCGGGGCAGATTCTGCCGGACGTGACGCTCTCGGTTACCCACAACAATCGTCCCGGTGATCACGCATTCATCAGCGCCACGCTGGAAGAATCGGCCCGCGAGCAGGCCAAGGGCTGCAAGACCTGTTTCTGGGATGCGGCGGCCGGGGTGTTGCGTTGGGTCGAGACGGGCGTAGCGCCGTTCAAGACGCTGCGCCAGAAGCAGCCCAGCGAAGCGGATGCCATCGCAGTAGCCGAGGGCGAAGTACGCAAGATGTTGCGCCAGAGGTACAAAGTGAAAATCACCTGCCCGGGCGATCCACGCCTGGCGGCCGAAGGTCTGCTGTTGCTTGATGAGAGCTGGCCGGACTTCATGCGCGGACGCTGGTCGATCGACAAGGTCACCGCCAGCGGCAGTCGCGAGAACAGCTATCGCTGCCTGATTGATGCGTCGTGCCTGGATCCGAAGGCCGATTCCAAAGACTGATTCACCTCAATTTCACAGCGGTGAAGATACCTGTGGGAGCGAGCTTGCTCGCGAATGCATTCTGTCATTCAAAACACGATTCGACTGATACACCGCTTTCGCGAGCAAGCTCGCTCCCACAGGTGTTTGCAGTGATCTGCAGACCGCATTTGACTCAACTCTGGAACACCCCCATGAAGATCACCCCGATCCTCACGCAATTGCGTGGGCAATGCCCTGGGCTTGCCAATCACATTTCGGTGGGTGTCGATCTGGCGTTGCTGCAAAGCAACCCGGATCTGCCAACACCTTCGGCCCACGTGCTGCCAATCGCCGATCTGGCCAGCAACAGCACCGCCCAAAACCTCACCACCCAACCAATCCGCGATCGCTTCGAAATCGTCCTGGCCCTTGACGCCACCGACGCTACAAAAGCGCTGGATCTGTTGCACGACCTGCGCGCCGAACTGTGGCGCGCGCTGGTGGGGTTCAAGCCCGATGCCGACTACAGCGCCATCGCCTACGACGGCGGCGAGATGGTCTCGATCAACAGCAGCCGTGCCTTCTATCGGCTGCGTTTTTATGCCGGGTTCCAGCTCGGCCGCAATCTGCCAAGTCAGCCTGCGGAGAGTTGGCACGAGCGCGAACTGGACGCTTTGTCGTCTTTTACCGGGATGACGGTGCGGGTCGATGCGATCGATCCGACCGACCCCAATCTGCACCGCCCGGGCCCGGATGGCCGGGTGGAAATGACTTTCTCTGGAGACGTAACCCCATGAGCAACCGCATCACCGTAGTGCCGGCCGCTGGCCGTGTCGTACCTGACCCGGAGGCCGGCGACCTGTTGCCGGCTGCAGGCCGTGAAGTGCTGGACAGCGCCTGGTGGCGCCGGCGTCTGGCCGACGGCGATATCACACTCAAAACCGCAAAAGCGGCTAAACCACAGGGAGCCAAATAATGGCGATCGGATTCAGCAACATCCCGGCGGACATTCGTGTGCCGCTGTTCTATGCCGAAATGGACAACTCGGCCGCCAACAGCGCGACCTCGGCCATGCGCCGTTTGATCGTCGCGCAGGTCAACGACAATATTGCCCCGACTGAAGTCGGCAAACTGGTGCTGGTTTCCAGCGTGGCGCTGGCGAAAAGCATCGGCGGCCAGGGCTCGATGCTCGCCTCGATGTACGAAACCTTCCGCAAGGCTGACCCGATCGGCGAGATCTGGTGCCTGCCGCTGCACAACACTGAAGGCGCTATCGCCAAAGGTGTGTTGACCCTGACCGGCACCGCAACTCAGGCGGGCATGCTCAACCTGTATGTCGGCGGCGTGCGTGTGCAGGCAACCGTGGTCAACGGCGCCACCGCCGCGCAAGCGGCAACCGCACTGGCGCAGAAAATCAACGCCACTGCCGACCTGCCGGTCAGCGCAGCCGCTGCAGAAGGCGTGGTCACCCTGACCGCCAAATGGACCGGCGACAGCGGCAACGACATCAGCCTGCAATTCAATCGCCTGGGCAAGAGCAACGGCGAAGAAACTCCGGCCGGTCTGACCAGCGCAATCACCGCCATGATCGGCGGCGCCGGTGTGCCGGATCAGATCGCCGCCGTCGCGGCTCTAGGCGATGAGCCATTCGAATTCATCGCCTTGCCGTGGTCCGATCTGGCGACCCTCAATACCTGGCAAGCGGTCATGGATGACAGCACCGGTCGCTGGTCGTGGGCCAAGCAACTGTTCGGTCACGTCTACAGCGCCAAGCGCGGCACCGTTGGCACTCTGGTCGCCGCAGGCCAGGCCCGCAACGATCAGCACATGACCATTCAGGCGCTGGAGCCGGGCGTACCGCAACCGTTCTGGGTGCAGGCCGCCGCGCTGGCTGCGCGCACGGCGGTGTTCATCTCCGCCGACGCCAGCCGTCCGACGCAAAGCGGCAGCCTGCCGGGTGTTGACCCGGCGCCGGCCAGCGAGCGCTTCACCCTGACCGAGCGTCAGTCGCTGCTCAACTACGGCATCGCCACCGCGTACTACGAAGGCGGTTACGTGCGCATCCAGCGCTCGATCACCACCTACCAGAAGAACGCCTACGGCCAGGCCGACAACTCCTATCTGGACAGCGAAACCATGCACCAGTCGGCGTTCATCGTGCGTCGTCTGCAAAGCGTGATCACCAGCAAATACGGCCGCCACAAACTGGCCTCCGACGGCACCCGTTTCGGCGCCGGCCAACCGATCGTCACGCCAGCGACCATTCGCGGTGAGCTGATCGCGCAGTACGCCAAACTCGAACTCGAAGGCCACGTGGAGAACGCCGAGCTGTTCGCCGAGCACCTGATTGTCGAGCGCGACGTGCAGGACCCGAGCCGCGTGAACGTGCTGTTCCCGCCGGATTACATCAACGGCCTGCGCGTGTTCGCACTGCTCAACCAGTTCCGTCTGCAGTACGACGACGCGGCCTGATCCGCGCAGTCGGCGTTAAGCATTCAGCCCACCTCGCGTGGGCTTTTTATTTGAAGGGAGAAACACCATGGGTCAACTGATTGCAGGCACCTGCTACGTCAAGGTCGACGGCGCACAACTGACCATCAATGGCGGCTGCGAAGCGCCGCTGATGGCCGTCAAACGTGAAACCGTCGTGCCCGGTTTCTACAAGGAAACCGACATCGCACCGTCGTTCAAAGTGACCGCGCTGCACACCGCCGACTTCCCGCTGAAGAAGCTGATCGAAGGCACCGATATCACCGTCACCTGCGAATTCAGCAACGGCAAAGTCTACGTGCTGGCCGGCGCCTATCTGGTCGAAGAACCCGTCTCCAAAGGCGATGACGCCACCATCGAGCTGAAATTCGAAGGCATCAAGGGGACCTGGCAATGAGCGCCGCCGTGAAGCTTCAAGTAGCAATCGAAGCCCACGGCGAGCCTCTGACCGAACTCGTTCTGCGCCGTCCGACGGTGCAGGAAGTGCGAGCGATCAAGGCGCTGCCGTACAAGATCGACAAGAGCGAAGAAGTCAGCCTCGACATGGACGTGGCGGCCAAATACATCGCCGTATGCGCCGGCATCCCGCCGTCGTCGGTCAACCAGCTCGATCTGGCTGACCTCAATGCGCTGAGCTGGGCCGTCGCGAGTTTTTTCATGAGTGCGGCGTCGGCGCCATCACCGACCTGATCGCCGTCGCCTATGACCTGGCCTGGTTCTGGAAGGTTGACCCCGAACAGATGATGGCCAGGCCACTGGATGTGCTCCGCGAATCGCTGGAGCACGCGCAACGGATCAATGCGATGCAGCAGGTGCAGTGATGGCAGACGAAGAGAAGAAAACCCCGAAACCGGTGCTGATCACCGGCATCGATGAACTCTCGCCCAAACTGGGCGCCCTGCGCATGAAGGTTGAGAGTTTTAAAAACAATCTCGAGCAGACCGGCCTCGGCAAACTGGACATCAGTGGTCTGTTCAACGGCGGCAGCGTGATCACGCCGTTTGTAGACGGCATCAAATCGGCCGCAGCGTTCCAGGGAAAATTGAGCGAAGTCAGCGACACGGCGAAAACCGTCGACCTGCCCGCCGCGCCGACTGCTGCCACGCAGAACATGAACGTGTTCAGTGCGTCGATGCAGAAGGTTTCGGCGGCGGTGGACGCTGCACTGGTGCCGGCGGTGGGGGCCTTGGTGGTCGGACTGGAGCCGATGCTGACGCAGGTCGGCAGCCTGCTCGCCGACAATCCGAAACTGGTCGAGGGCCTGGCGGCGGGGGCGATTGCCTTCTCCGCCATGCAAACCGCGGTCACCGGTATGACCCAGGTGATGGACGTCATGAGCATGGTGCTCAAGACCAACCCGATCATGCTGATCGCCCTGGGCATTGCCGTGGCGGCCGGTTTGATCGTGGCCAACTGGACACCGATCAGCGCGTTTTTCACAGGGATGTGGGAAGGCGTGAAAAACGCCGGGGCGAGTGCGATGGCGACGTTGCGCTCGGTACTTGACTGGCGACCGCTGGCGGCACTGGCGGCGTTGTGGGAACCGGTCACCGGATTTTTCTCCGGAGTCTGGGACAAGGTGATGGCCGTAACGGCGCCAGTGATCGACTTCTTCAAGTCGGTTTTCGCGTGGTCGCCTGCGGGGATGATCATCGAAAACTGGGGGCCGCTGACCGGCCTGTTCTCGGCGATCTGGGAATTGCTCAAGGCCTTGAGTGTGCCGGTGATGGCGTTTCTCAGAAACCTGTTCGATTTCTCGCCAATGCAGATGATTACCGATGCGTGGGGTGGTGTCGTGACGTTCTTCGAACCGATTTTCACCACGCTGCAATCGGCCGTACAAAGCACCCGGGATATCCTGCGCACGCTGTTCGATTTTTTCCCGATGGAAATGCTCACCAGCGCCTGGGGTGGAGTTGTCGGGTTCTTCGAACCGATCTGGATGGCGCTGCAAACGTCTGTGCAGCGAGTCAGAGGCTTTTTCACCAGCCTGTTCGAGTGGTCACCGCTGGAGCAGATTGCCCAGTATTGGCAGCCGATCGGTGAGGTCTTTTCGGCGCTCTGGGGCGTTGTGTTGGCGCTGTCCGCGCCGGTCGTGGACTTTCTGCACAGCCTGTTCGAATGGAAACCGCTGGATCAGATCATCGAGAGTTGGGGGCCGATCACCGAGTGGTTCGGCGAGTTGTGGCAAAAGCTGCAAACCGTCATCGCGCCGATCAAGGAGTTGTTCGACGGTGGCTTCGCCGGACTGATCGCCAAGGTCACCGGCAAGGTTGAAACTCTCACTGAAGCACAACGCCAAACCAATGCCGAAGGCAAAGGCGAACTGGCGCCGGCGTTCTTCGCTGCCAGTCCGGCGCCTGCTGGCAACGGCACACTGCAAAGCGGTTCGTTGCCACAAACCTCCAGCGCGCTGATCCAGCAGAGCGCCGCCAACAACCGTACGCAGCTCCAAGGCGGGCTGACCGTGCGCTTCGAGAATGCGCCGGCAGGCCTGCGCACCGAACAACCGCAAACCAATCAACCTGGCCTGGCCGTGTCTTCACGCATCGGCTATCGCTCGCTGTCGATGGGAGGTTCCCAATGAACTGGCGTGACCGTTTATTGCCGGCATCCTTTCGCGGTGTCGGTTTCTGGATCGACCAGGCGAAAACCCCGGTCGGTCGCAAAGGGCAGTTGCATGAATACCCGCAACGCGACCTGCCGTTTTTCGAGGACCTCGGCCAGCAGGCCAAGACTCACGATCTGACCGCGTTCATCATCGGCCCCGATTGCCTTGAGCAGCGCGACAAGCTGCTCAAGGCGCTGGAGCAGGGCCGTGGCGAGCTGGTGCATCCGTGGCTTGGACGCCTGCAAGTCAAGGTCGGCGAATGCGACATGACCCACACCCGCCAGGACGGTGGGTTGGTGACGTTCGCCTTGAAGTTCTATCCCGACCAACCCCTGCCGTTTCCGACCGCCACGGTCAGCACGCAGAAAGTGCTGCTGGCCAAGGCCGACGGTCTGCTGGGTTCAGCGGTGGCGCGTTTCGAACAGGCGATGACGCTGATCAAGGCTGCGCGGATCGGCATCACCAACCTGCGCAACAGCCTTACCGGCGTCTATGACGTGATCAAGGAGCAATTGAAACCTTTGATCGAGCAGTACCGGCAGATCACTGAACTGGTCAAAGCCGTGAAGGAACTGCCCAAGGAAGTGGCGGCGGAATTCAAGGGTTTGCTCGGCGATATCAAGGAACTGAAAGCGTTCGCCAAGGAAGGCTACCGGGGCGTGATCGCCGACGTGTCGCAGCAACTCGAAGCGATTCGCAAGGCCGATGCGCCGAAGATCACCACCGGCAAGGACACCAATGCCGCAGCGCAGGCGATGGCCGATCTGGTGCAGGACACGCTGATCGTCAAAGTGGCGCAGTGGGTCGCGTCGATGCCAGTGGCCACCCGAGCGATGCAACTGCCGTCGACGCCCACCGTTGCTCAGCAAGCTCATCAGCAAGTCACCCGCCCGGAAGTCCCGGCCACGGATGATTTGCAGGCGCTGCAAAAGGATTTGGTCGAGGCGCTGCAAGGGGCGAAAAACAAGGCCGATCCTGAGCACTATCAAGCCATCAGTGACGTGCAGGATGCCTTGGTTGCGCACCTCAAGGCCGTGGCATCCTCGGGCGTGCGACTGGTCAGCAAAACCTTTCAGGAAAGCCTTCCGGCACTGGTCATAGCGTACAAACAGTTTGGCGACGCCACGCGAGTCACCGAAGTCGTGCAGCGCAACGGCGTGACCAATCCGTTGTACCTCCCGCAAAGCGATGTGAAAGTCTCCAGGGAGTGAACCATGGACGAGTTGGATAACCACGTCACGCTGACGGTCAACAATATGGAATACGGCGGCTGGAAAAGCGTCGAAATCACCGCTGATCTGGAGCGTCAGTTCCGCACTTTCAAACTCGACATCACCTGGCAATGGCCAGGGCAGGCCGTAGACCAAAGGATCAAACCCGGCGACCCCTGCGAGGTAAAAATCGGCAAGGACCTGGTGCTCACCGGTTACGTGTTCAAAGCACCGATCCGCTATGACGGACGGCAGATCAGCCTGACCATCGAAGGCAGTTCCAAGACCCAGGATCTGGTCGATTGCGCCGCTCGCAACCTGCCCAGCCAATGGCAGCAACAACCCTTGCTGACTATCGTCCGCGATCTGGCGAGCGAATATGGGCTGTCAGTGGTCAACGAGATCAGCGAAACCACACGCCTGGCCAAACACACCATCGTGCCGGGTGAAACGGCATTCCAGTCGATCGACCGATTGCTCTCGCTGCTGCGGGTGTTTTCCACCGACAACGAGCTGGGCCAGTTGGTGCTGGCCAAACCCGGCAGCGGCGGCCGCGCCAGCGATGCGCTGGAGCTGGGCAAGAACATCCTGTCGGCCAGTGCGCCAATGGATTTCAGCCAGGTGTTCTCCGAGTACCGGGTGATCGGCCAGCAAAAAGGCTCGGATGCGAAGAGCGGCGCGGCGGTCAGCGAAGTCGAGTCGACCGCGGCTGACCTGAGTTTCAAACGCCGACGCACCACGGTGATCAATGAAGGCACGCAACTGACCTTTGAGTTGGCGCAGCAGCGTGCTCTATGGGAAAGCGCGACCCGCATGGGCCGCGCGCAGACCACCACCTATCAGGTGCAGGGCTGGCGGCAAAGCAATGGCGATTTGTGGCGCCATAACACGCTGGTCAAGGTCAAGGATCCGGTGCTCGATTTCGATGGTGACATGCTGATTTCCAAGGTCACTTATTCGCTGTCGGCGCAGGGATCGGTGACCACCTTGCAAGTGGCGCCGCCGCATACCTTTGATCCTGATCCGACTCCCCCGAAAAAAACCTGAGCCTGACCCCGAACCCTGTGGGAGCGAGCCTGCTCGCGAAAGCGTCGCCAGCCTCAACATCACAGCGCCTGACCCGCCGCGTTCGCGAGCAGGCTCGCTCCCACACTGATCCCATTCGGGCGAATCTTTTCAAGGACACCCCATGAGCCTACTGACACGCCTGCTGGCGCGCGGCACTGTCGTGCTCGCCAATTCGGCAACCAAGCTGCAATCGCTGCAAATGCGCCTCACCGCCGGTGAAATCAACGACGACCTCGAACACTTCGAACCCTACGGTTTCACCAGCCATCCGCTGGCGGGAGCCGAAGGGGTCGTCACCTTCATCGGCGGCGACCGTTCCCATGCCATCGCCCTGGTCATCGCCGACCGCCGCTATCGCCTGCAAGCACTCGCTGCCGGTGAAGTGGCGATCTACACCGACGAGGGCGACAAAATTCATTTCAAGCGCGGACGGATCATCGACATCGAAACCGCCACGCTGAACATCCGCGCCAGCAGCGCGGTGAACTTCGACACACCGGTGATCAACCAGACCGGCAAGATCGTCTCCACCGGTGATCAACTGGCCGGCGGCATCAGCCAGATCAAACACGTGCATGTTGGCGTCCAGGCCGGTAACGGTCAGACCGGCGCGCCGGCAGGAGGTCAGTGATGTTCATCAGCCAGAACCTCCATGCCGCACTGACCCGCGCGGTGCTGATCAGCCTGTTCACCTGGCGTCGCGCCGCCGATGACGACGCCCTCGATGACGAGGAGCGCTTCGGCTGGTGGGGCGACAGTTTTCCCACCGTTGCCGACGATCGCATCGGCTCGCGGCTGTGGCTGTTGCGCCGGGTCAAGCTGACCCGGCAGACGCAGATGGACGCCGAATTTTATGCCCGCGAAGCCCTGCAATGGCTACTCGACGACGGCCACTGCAGCGCCATCGACATCCTCAGCGAACGCCTCGACGCCCAGCGCCTGAACCTGCGCACGGTCCTGACCCTGGCCGACGGTGAGCGTCTGGACATCAACCCCGATAACAGTTGGCAGGTGATCTATGCCGTTTGAAACCCCTTCGCTGCCGGTGCTGATCAAGCGCACCCAAAGCGACCTGGCCGGCGATTCGCTGCGCCAGTCCGATGCGCAAGTGCTCGCCCGCACCCTCGGCGGCGCCGCTTATGGTCTGTACGGTTATCTCGACTGGATTGCCGAGCAGATCCTGCCGGACAAGGCTGACGAGTCAACCCTGGAACGCATCGCCGCGCTGCGCCTGAACCAACCGCGCAAAGCTGCGCAAGTGGCTACCGGCAGCGTCAGTTTTACCGCCACTGCCGGCGCGGTGCTTGACGTCGACACTCTGCTGCAAGCGAACGATGGCCGCACCTACAAAGTCACCGCCGCGCGCACCACGGTCAATGGCAGCAACAACACCACAATTGCCGCGTTGGAGGCCGGCAGCCTCGGCAACGCTGACGCCGGTCTGACGCTGACCCCGGTGCAGCCGATTGCCGGGATTGTCGGCAACAGCTTCTTGGTGCTGGCGCCGGGCCTCAGCGGCGGTGTGGCGCGGGAAAGCCTCGAATCGCTGCGCTCGCGGGTGATTCGTTCCTACCGCGTGATTCCCCACGGTGGCGCGGCCAGCGACTACGAAACCTGGGCATTGGAAGTGCCGGGCGTGACGCGGGCGTGGTGCCGTGGTGGCTTGCTCGGCCCGGGCACCGTAACCGTGTTCATCATGCGCGACGATGATCCGCAACCGGTGCCGAACGATGAACAGTTGGCGGAGGTTCAGGAGTACATCGAACCGCTGCGTCCGGTGACCGCGGAAGTGCACATGCAGCGACCGGTTCAGGTGCCGGTGGTGTATCGCTTCAAGAGCGTCAATCCGGACACCACCGCCGTGCGCGCCGCCGTCGAAGCGCAGTTGCGCGATCTGCACAACCGCGAGGCTGACCTCGGCGTGCCGTTGCTGATCAGCCATATCCGCGAAGCCATCAGCAGCGCCGGCGGCGAATACGATCACACGCTCACTGCTCCAGCCGCTGACGTGCCGGCCGGGCAGAGCGAACTGCTGACCTTCGGAGGCTGCGTATGGGGGGCATAAGAACCGCCGCGCAATACCAAGCGCAACTGCGCGCCTTGCTTCCCAGCGGCCCGGCGTGGGATCCGGAACGCGTGCCGGAACTCGAAGAAGTGTTGCAAGGCGTCGCCCTCGAACTGGCCCGTCTGGATGCGCGCGCCGCCGACCTGCTCAACGAAATGGACCCGGCCGGCGTCAGCGAACTGGTGCCGGACTGGGAACGCGTCATGCAATTGCCCGACCCGTGCCTGGGCACCACGCCACTGTTCGACGACCGCCGCCTCGCCGTACGCCGCCGCCTGCTCGCGGTCGGCAGCCAGGCTGTCGGCTATTACCTCGACATCGCCAAAAGCCAGGGTTACCCCAACGCCAGCATCACCGAACACGAAGCCCCACGCATGGGCCGCGCCCGTTTCGGCTCGGCGCATTGGGGCACCTGGGAAGCACAGTTCATGTGGACGCTCAATACCGGCGGGCGCTTGCTGCTCGGCCGGCGTTACGGCGCGAGCTATTGGGGGGAGCGCTTCGGCGTAAACCCGGGCTCGGCGCTGGAATGCCTGATCCACCGCAGCGCACCGGCGCATACCAAGGTGCACATCAATTATGACTAGGGAGGGATGAGGGATGGATTATCCGAAGAGTGTGCCCAGTGCCGGGCTGGTGAATGGCAAGTTTGTTGATGAAAACCCCATGACGGGGACGCCGGGATCGTTGATTCCGGCGGATTGGGGTAACGGAGTTACGCAGGAAATTCTCAACGTGATCAAGGCGGCGGACCTGACACCGGACGAGAAGAAATACGATCAGTTGTTGCAAGCGATCCAATCGGTGACGGCCAAGGGCTGGAACCAGGATTTGGCGCTGCCGTTGGTGGCATTGCCGCTGCCGACGCTGGCCACTGCCGATGGCCGGCTGACGGTCAGCCCAGCAGCTGCCGCTACCAGCGGTGGCAAGGTTTCGATCGCGGCGGGTACGTTTATCAGTCTGGGGCAGGAAGTGGTGAATGGCCAGTTGGGCCGCTCGCGCACTTTTGTGACATCGGCCTGGAGCAGCGGGGATTTGTTGCCCAGCAGCCATTACTTTCTGCGCACGCAAGTTTCTGGTGGTGCGCTGACGTTCTACGTGCAGCGTGGCAACATTCATGACGTGACGCCCGAGTCGTTGAAAGGAACGGTAAACGGTGCCGCCGGTGGCGGCTTCCAGTCAACGGCACTGGACATGTGCCTGGCTTGGGTCGTGACCGGCGCACCGGGTTCGGTGCCGACGGTGCGAACGATATACAACCGTGCCCGCTTGACCTGGACCCAGACCGTCAACGGCACGGGCGCAATTTTCCTGCCACTGGATCCCCATGCTCGTTCTGCACGATTGGTTGCTGGCAACCCGACACCGTCTTCGACGGCAGTGACGTCGGTTGCCTTTCCGTCAACGGGATGGGCGGGCGGTAACTACTGCTTCCTGTCGCCCATTATTACGGGGAGTTCCAACAACCCCGGGGGCTGGAACCCCGCAACGGTTTCCCCTTGTGTGTTGTTCACCAACAACATCGTTAACGACGTGACGGTTTCAACGCTGGCCGCCAGTTTCGACCATGCCAATCTGCGCTCGCTGTGGCAGTGCTATCAGGCAGAGCACAATCTTGGCCAGTCGAACGCCGACAGTGATGAGCTGTTACTCAGCATGGGCATCAAGAGCCACCCTGTCACCGACTACAGCGTCGGGATTGCGATCAACTTTGCAGACGCCGTGAACGTCCAACTGTCGTGGGAGCTAATTCGATGATCGTGATTCAGGAACTTCATCAGTTCGACGGCGAGATGCGCCTTCCTCAACCTTCTGCCGCCCATGACTGGGACGGTGAGAAGTGGGTCGTGAACGGCGATAAGCAGGCTGTGCTGGACGAGCAGGAAACTGAACGTCTGTGTACCAAAGTCGACGCCACCGCCGACAACATCCGCACCGCGCTGGCCGGCGACCCCCTCAAAGCCTTGGAGTACGCCCAGGCCGCCGCTGACGCGCAGGCTTATCAGGACGCCGGTTACCCGAAAAAGGAAGTGCCGCTGTCAGTCGCCGCGTGGATGGTCAAAGGGCGCACGGCTAAACAGGCCGCCGAGCAGATTCTGAGCAAGGCCGATCAACTGACCGACCATCTGCTGGCACTGCGTACGCTGCGCCTGAAAGCCAAAGCGCAAATTCGCGCACAGGCAGCCAAGGGCAATATGGATCTGGCGCGCAGCGCGGGTGATGAAGCTTTGGTCGCCATTCGCGAGCTGGCCAGCGGCCTTTCCAACTAAGCCGAAAAGCCTCCGTTCAGCGTCACCCAAGCCCACTTCGTTGTGGGCTTTTTATTTTCAGAAAACAGACCGCGGGCAGGCACCTAAAAGGCGCCGTGTCGACGCCGGTCATTTGTCATTTCAAAGGAACGAACAACCTATGGATTATCCAAAAAGCGTCCCCAGCGTCGGCTTGGTTGATGGCCGCTTCGTTGATGAAAACCCGGTGGCGGGTACGCCGGGATCGTTGATCCCGGCGGTGTGGGGCAACAGTGTCACCGAAGAGTTGCTAAGCGTTATCAGGGCGGCCGGAATCACCCCGGCCGAAGCCGCTACGGATCAGTTGTTGGCGGCATTCAAAAAACTTCTGAGCCTGGCCAGTCCCATGGCATCACGGGTGACGGAAGTTTCCGGATCCAAGACATTGATTGCCGATGAGCTGGGGCTGGTCTTGATCAGTGCCAATGGAGCCGATGTAACGATCACTTTGCCGCCGGTGAACGCTCTTTCCGGTGTGCGCGACGTCATTGTCCGTCGAACCGATAACAGCGCTAACCGCTTGGTAGTGCAAGCCGCCGGCAATGATCGAGTCCGCTTTCATACTCATCTGTCGGCAAACGGCTACCCGTTTCTGGTGCTGATGGGGGCGGGCGATTGGTGGCACCTGCGCAGCGATGGTTCGGGTAACTGGTGGCCGGTAGGGCGCTTCGATGGCAGTGCGTTGGGACGGATTGTATTTGAGACGTCGACCGCACTCAGCCCAGGTGGATATGGCGCACTCAACGGTCGTGAGTTTCTGCGTGCCGAATGGCCGTGGCTCTGGGATCACGCTGTTCAATCGGGAATGTTGCGTGCCGAAGCTGACCGCGCGGGTGGCTGGAGCAGCGGTGACGGCATCAAGATCTTTCGCGGGCCTGAGGTTCGCGGCGAGTTCCTGCGGATGCTGGATGAGCAACGCAATATTGATGCGGGCCGAGTGGCCGGCTCATGGCAGACGGGAACCAACATCGCCGGTGATAACGGATCCGCCCCTGCGGTGCACGCAATCGGCAATCTGGCGACGATCGGGGCAGATTCGACCGCTTTCCTCGGCCTGACGTACTACGTCACTGCCACTAATGCTGAAAACTTCAGCGCCCCTTATTGGGGAATGGCCCGACCTAGAAACATTGCGTATCCAGGTCGCCTTAAACTGATTTGAGGTATTTATGGCTTATTACTATGTCAACGAACTCACCGGGGAACTGACCGGGCCCGTCGAACTGCCGGTTTGCCCAGGCATGGGGGTTGTTGTACCGGGCAATGCAATCGAGCTGCCGCAAGTGTTGCCTGCGGCCGACTCCGGACATGTCTGGGTATGGCGCAATCAGCGCGCCCTGCAAGCGGTGGATTTGCGCAACCGCACGGTTTTTCGCAAAGACAATGGCAATCCCCTGTACTGGGCGCAATTGGGGTGCCTACCCGATCACCTAACAGCCAAGCCTAGACCGGGTATCTATCACTTCTGGAAGAGTGACGATTGGGAACTGGATGTCGAAGCCGAGCGCACAGGTCTTATCGTGCACGCGCAGATCGATCGGGACAGCAGGCTGCGCGAAGCAGTCATTCGGGTTGCGCCTCTGCAATATGCCTATGAGTTGGGCGAGGCGAGCAGTGATCAGTTGACCACTCTGCAAACGTGGAAGCGTTATGCGTTGACATTGGCTCGGATCGAGCAGCAGCCGGATTATCCATCGGTTATTGACTGGCCTGCGCCGCCGACCGTGTAACTCGCCAATCACTCAATAAAAACCTTACAGACGGCCTGTGCTGCCGGCATTCGGCTGCCTGTAAAACCTAGAAGGTGCCGACATGGACTATCCAAAAAACATTCCCGGCGTGGGGCTGGTCAACGGCGGCTTCGTCGATGAAAACCCGCTCGCCGGAACACCGGGATCGTTGATTCCCGCTGCGTGGGGCAACAGCGTCACGCAAGAAATTCTCAACGCGATCAAGGCTGCCGGATTGACGCCGGATGAAGCCAGAACTGATCAATTAGCCAGCGCAATCGGGGCACTGGTCGACTTCAACAAACTGAAAAATACCCCAACCACGTTGGCCGGCTATGGCATCACCGATGCGGTGGGACGGTTGTTGGCAGTCAGGCAGTTCGAAACGGTCGGGATCACGGTTTACAAGCCTAACCCCAAGGCCAAACGTATTCGTGTTCGACTGGTGGGGGGCGGTGGATCTGGCGGCGGTTGTGCACCTGTCGCCTCCGGGAACCTACGTCTCGGTGGCGGCGGCGGATCGGGGGCCTATGCGGAGAGTCTGTATGACGTGACGCCCCAGATGCTTGCCGGCGTACCTGTTTCTTTGGGGGCCGGTGGAGCTGCCAGCCCTTCGATGGGCCTGGCAGGTGGTGGGGCTTCCTTCGGCTCTTACATGAGCGTTACAGGAGGCGGCGGTGCACAGATCCTGACCATCGATACGACAACCTCTTCCTCGGGGTACGTTCAGGGTGGGACGGGAGGTCAAGACGCCGTGGGCGGCAACCTTGCCAATGCTCGGGGGCACACCGGTGGCTACGCAATGTTCAACGGCAATTGGGGAATGCTCTCCGGAGGCGGAGCGGCGAGTCCGTTTGACGGTGGCGGCCCGTACAGGGGCGTAAACAATCCGGGTTTCGCAGGCGTCCGAGGCTCGGGTGGCAGTGGTTCTTGTTCGACCAGTACGTCCGCCTCTGTCCTTAGCGGTGTTGGCGGTAACGCCTTCTGTGAAATCTGGGAGTACGAGTAATGGCCGTTTATGCACGGATCGAAAACGGCGTAGTCGTCGAACGGATAGACACGGGTGACTACGCAATCAGTCAACTGTTTGCACCGTCCTTTGTCGAGTCGATGGTGCGAGTGCCGGATGGTCAGGCGGTCGAGATCGGCGCACCGATCAGTGAGACGCCGACAGCTGCCGACCCACTGCCCGCGCAGGAAAGTCCGGTGATCCTCCAAGCGTCGGTTGTTGCAGATCAAGCGCCTTCGACAGCCGAACGTAGCTGGCGTCAGGCATCCCTTTCTGCGACTGAATGGCTGGTCACTCGCCATCGCGATGAGCAGGAACTGGGGCGCGGAACCTTGCTCAAGGCTGCGCAATATCTGGAACTGCTCGAGTACCGACAAGCGCTGCGCGACTGGCCTGATTCCAGCCACTTCCCGGAAGTGGTTTTCCGTCCGGCTGCACCCGAGTGGATGGTCGGCGTTTCTGCCTGAGACGTTTTGTTGATGCTTTGAAAATATGGAGAAGATTGATGGACTACCCAAAAAATATTCCCAGCGCCGGCCTGGTGAATGGCAGGTTTGTTGATGAAAACGCTCTCACTGGAATGCCGGGTTCGTTGATTCCGGCAAGTTGGGGAAATGCCGTTACGCAGGAGATTCTGGAAGTCATCAAAGGCTCAGGAGCGGCCGCTGATGAAAGTGATAACACTCAACTAAAAGCGGCCATTGACTCGCTTATAGCGAGGAAGCAAAGCGAGAGTCTTGCCAGTCAGGACGAAGCCGAATCCGGCACCAGCACTACACGGTTGATGACGCCGTTAAGAGTCTTTCAAGCCATTGCGAAAAAAGTGCAACAGGCCACAGAGTCCCTCGTAGGAACCGCAAAAATCGCCTCTCAGGCAGAGGTCAACGCCGGTGTCAGTGACACATCTATTGTGACCCCTAAAAAGCTCAGACTCGGGTTCATGGTTAGGTTAGGGGCATCAGGTTATGTTGTTTTTCCTTCGTGGATGGGTGGCGTCATTATCCAATGGATCAGTGGCAGTGCCAGCCAGGCAGGCAATAGTAATTATGGCGATGTAAACCCATGGCCATTGATGTTTCCCAACGCTTTATTTCTCGCAGTCGCTACCCATGAGGGCACTTCATCGGCAACTTTACTGGTTTGGAACAACGCGACGATCAGTCGGCTGGCGGGCATCAATGTTCGCTGTCCTGATTATCCGACAGGCTCCATTGCTGCTCGCGTAATCAGTATAGGGTACTGAATATGTATTATTTCTCTCCGCAAACTTCTGGCTTTTATCATTCAGATCTACACGGTGCGAATATCCCCGCTGACGCTTTTGCGTTGAGCGAGGGCGAGTATTGCGCGCTGGTCTCTAATGCTCCGGCAGGGACAGTTCTTTCGCTGAACGCTAATGGGCGTCCACAGCGGGTGGTGTTGGCTGGACAAACCACCGACGCCGCAGAAAGGTTCTGGCGCGACAAGGCACTGGATCGTACTCAATGGCTGGTCCTTCGCGATGCCGAAGAACTGGAAATGGGCGAGGGCACAACCTTGCGTACCGAGGAGTTCAAAGAGCTCCTCGCCTACCGGCAGGCTCTGCGCGACTGGCCCAATCATCCGGACTTCCCCGATGCCCGTTCGCGCCCGGTCGAACCTGACTGGCTTGACGGTTTGCGACAGGCCAATGGCTGAGGAGTCGACATGGATTATCCTAAAAGCGTTCCCAGCGTCGGGCTGGTGAATGGCAAATTCGTCAATGAAGACGTCGTCGCGGGATTGCCCGGATCGTTGATCCCGGCGACCTGGGGCAACAGCGTTACCGATGAATTGTTGAACGTCGTCAAATCAGCCGGCCTTGAGCCGAGCGAAGCCGATGCAACCCAGTTGTTGCAAGCGATGAAAAAGCTCAGTCAGGCAGGTGAAGACAAACATGCCACTGACATCGGCGCGGCCAATCTCTACATGGCCAATTATCTGCCTGCCGTCACCGCACTGAAGGACGGATTGGCGCTGCGCTTTACTGCCGGTAATGCCAATACCGGGGCGAGTACGTTTGCACCGAACGGGTTGATGCCCAGGCCGCTATTGAGCCTTGGGCTGAGTGCGTTGCGGCCAGCGGAGATTGTCGGCAGCAGTGTGTGTTCGGTGGTGTATAGCGCGGCGCTGGACAGTTGGGTGCTGGTGTATGCGAGCGGTGGTAGTGCTGCGAGCGGCCGGTTGTTGGAGGTAAAGACGTTTACCGTATCCGGTACCTATGAGCCGATAGCCGGGACGAAGCACGTTCTGGTCAAGGTTGTGGGCGGTGGTGGTGGAAGTGCGGGAGTCGGGGCGACCACAACTTCCCAGTATGCAACCGTGGGCGGCGGCGCCTCCGGTAGTTATGCTGAAGCGTGGTTACCTTCCGAGACGATTGGTTCTCGTCAGGTTGTCACGGTGGGGGCTGGCGGAAGCGCGGGACTCGCAGCGGGGAATGCCGGAGGTGGTGGTACCAGTTCTTTTGGCTCGCTGGTTTCTGCTGCCGGTGGTGGAGGGTCGCCGTGGATTGGCTTTGTCGCGAATCAGGGCATGGGGCTTTATACCGGAGGCTATCCCGGTCAGACGGCCAGTGGCGGCAACATCTTCAATAGTGCCGGAAATGCGGGCGCCTCCGGGATGTCTGTCAACGGCTCAACCCTTGCTGGGCACGGTGGCAGCTCGCCATGGGGCGGAGGCGGTTTTGGCAGCAGCGCAGCAGGCTCTCTGGCTGCACCCGGTTCCGGTTTCGGCTCCGGTGCAGGAGGAATCGCCAACGCCCCCAATCAACCTGGCAGACCAGGTGGCGCAGGTGCCTCGGGCGCCGTGATCATCTATGAGTACGCCTGATGAAAACCTACGCACGCATCTTCAACAGCACCGTGGTCGAGTTGTTCTCCACCGATGGCAATATGGCCGAGATGTTTCATCCGGATCTGCTCTGGGTCGACATCACTGAAATCACTCCGGTACCGCAAATCGACTGGACCGCCCACTTCGGTACCCTCGGTTGGGTGTTCGACGTGCCCGAAGAACTTGCACCGGACAGCAGCCTGAAAACTCTGGCAAAAAAATGGCTGACGGGCATCAGCCGCCAACCATGATTCAATCGGGACAACATCCAGGGAGGATCAAGCATCATGCAATTAACTGAAAAACACCTTGTCGACATCATGCCCAACGCCCGCTCCCAAGCGGGCGTTTTCGTTTCGGCCCTCAACACCGCGATGGCCAGACATCGCATCGATACGCCGAAACGTATAGCGGCGTTCCTCGCACAGGTCGGCCACGAGTCGGGCCAATTGCGTTACGTGCGCGAACTGGGCAACAACCAGTACCTGAGCAAATACGATACCGGCACCCTGGCGCTGCGTCTGGGCAATACTCCGGAAGCCGACGGTGACGGGCAAAAGTATCGCGGGCGTGGACTGATTCAGATCACCGGCCGGGCAAATTATCGTCAGTGCAGCCTCGGCTTGTTCGGCGATGAGCGCCTGTTGGCATTGCCCGAACTGCTCGAGCAACCGCAGTGGGCGGCCGAATCGGCGGCGTGGTTCTGGGCGCAGAAGGGCTTGAACGAACTGGCCGATCGCGATCAGTTCAACACCATCACCCGGCGGATCAACGGCGGGTTGAACGGCTTGCAGGATCGACTCGAGATCTGGGCACGGGCGAGGGCGGTGCTATGTCCGGCTCCTGGCGCGTGATGGGTCTGTTGCTGCTGGTGGCCGGGGCGTTTGCAGCAGCCTGGCAGTTTCAGGACTGGCGCTACGGGCGGCAATTGGCCGAGCAGGCGCGGTTAAACGCCGAAACGCAAAATCAACTCACTCTGACCGCCGCGAGCGCACAACAGGCCGAGCAGGACAAACGCCTTGCACTGGAGCAGCGGCTCGCGGCCAGTGAGCAAACCCATTATCGAGCGCTGAGCGATGCCCAACGTGATCAGGATCGCCTGCGCGATCGCCTTGCTACTGCCGATGTGCGGCTGTCAGTCCTTCTCGACGCCGGCGACGTTGCCCATGGCGGTGCGATGCCAGCCACCGCCGGCACCAGCGGCGTGGATTCTGCAACCGTACGCGCCCGACTTGACCCGGCGCATGCTCAACGAATTATCGCCATCACCGACACCGGCGACCGCGGATTGATTGCCCTGCAGGCCTGTCAGGCCTATGTCAGAGCGCTGGCGTCCGAACATCTTGAATGATTCTGTGTATTGAAAGCATGGCCGGCTCGTGTACGGTGAAGGCATTCCACACGATCCGGAGCTCGCCGTGAAAGAGACCACCCAACTGGCCGCAGAACTGGGCCGACGTCTGCAAGTGCTCAATGCCCATGTCACTACCGCCGAGTCCTGCACAGGTGGCGGGATTGCCGAAGCGATTACGCGGATTCCGGGCAGTTCGGCCTGGTTTGAAGCGGGGTACGTGACGTATTCCAATCGGCAGAAGACTCGGCAGCTGGATGTGCCGGGCGATTTGTTCGAGACGGTAGGGGCGGTCAGTCGCGAAGTGGTCGAGGCCATGGTGCGCGGTGCGCAGCAGCACAGCCTGGCGCATTTTGCCGTGGCGGTCAGCGGTGTTGCCGGCCCCGACGGCGGCACGCCGAACAAGCCAGTGGGCACGGTATGGCTGGCCTGGGGTGTTGGCGATGAGGTTTACAGTGAGGTTCAGCACTTCCCCGGCAACCGTGATGAGGTCCGCCGACAAACGGTGAAGGCCGCGCTAGAGGGGCTTGTGCGACTAGCGGCACGAGAAATCGAAAATCAGGGGTAGGCGATCTTCGAACGCTGTGGAATAATACTGGCTACTTATACAGGTGTTGGCCGTCAGGCCTTATTGATTACGTGAGGACTTTAATGGACGACAACAAGAAGAAAGCCTTGGCTGCGGCCCTGGGTCAGATCGAACGTCAATTCGGCAAGGGTGCCGTAATGCGTATGGGCGATCAGGACCGTCAGGCGATCCCGGCCATCTCTACTGGCTCTCTGGGTCTGGATATCGCACTCGGCATCGGCGGTCTGCCAAAAGGCCGTATTGTTGAAATCTACGGTCCTGAATCCTCCGGTAAAACCACACTGACTTTGTCCGTGATCGCCCAGGCGCAGAAAGCCGGCGCGACCTGCGCATTCGTCGACGCCGAACACGCACTCGATCCAGAGTACGCCGGCAAGCTGGGCGTCAACGTCGATGATCTGCTGGTTTCCCAGCCGGACACCGGCGAACAGGCCCTGGAAATCACCGACATGCTGGTGCGCTCCAACGCCGTTGACGTGATCATCGTCGACTCCGTGGCGGCACTGGTACCGAAGGCTGAAATCGAAGGTGAAATGGGCGACATGCACGTCGGCCTGCAAGCACGTCTGATGTCTCAGGCGCTGCGTAAAATCACCGGTAACATCAAGAACGCCAACTGCCTGGTCATCTTCATCAACCAGATCCGTATGAAGATCGGCGTGATGTTCGGCAGCCCGGAAACCACCACCGGTGGTAACGCGCTGAAGTTCTACGCCTCGGTTCGTCTCGACATCCGCCGTACCGGCGCGGTGAAGGAAGGCGACGAAGTGGTCGGCAGCGAAACCCGCGTCAAGGTTGTGAAGAACAAGGTGGCTTCGCCGTTCCGTCAGGCCGAGTTCCAGATTCTTTACGGCAAAGGCATCTACCTCAACGGCGAGATGATCGACCTGGGTGTGCTGCACGGTTTCGTCGAGAAGTCCGGCGCCTGGTACGCCTACGAAGGCACCAAGATCGGTCAGGGCAAGGCCAACTCGGCCAAGTTCCTGGCGGACAACCCGGAAATTGCCGCGAAGCTCGAGAAGCAGCTGCGTGACAAGCTGCTGTCGCCAGCGGTGATCGCGGACTCCAAGGCCTCGGCGGTCAAAGAGACCGAAGACGACCTGGCCGACGCTGACCTCTGATACCAGCGATGACCACCGCCGTACTGGATACCCTCGTCGCTGTGCGGCGAACCGCTATGGACCTGCTCGCACGTCGCGAGCATGGTCGAGTCGAGTTGACGCGTAAGCTGCGTCAGCGCGGCGCCGAGGCGGAGCTGATCGAAACAGCCCTCGACCGTTTGACGGAAGAGGGGCTGCTTTCCGAAGCCCGCTACCTTGAAAGTTTTGTTTCCTACCGCGCCCGTTCCGGCTATGGCCCTCTGCGAATTCGCGAGGAGCTCAGCCAGCGGGGTTTGCAACGTACCGATATCGAAATCGCCCTGCGCGAAAGCAGTATCAATTGGCAGGCGCAGCTTCAGGATACGTGGCAGCGCAAGTTCTCCGGACATTTACCGATTGATGCGAAAGAACGGGCCAAGCAAGGCCGGTTTCTGGCGTATCGGGGGTTCTCGATGGAGATGATCAACCGCTTGTTCAGCGGTCGAGGGATGGACGATTAGACCGATTCAACAAAAAAGGCCCGCTATTTTTTAGAAAATAGCGGGCCCTTTTTTTGCCTTCAAATTACGTTGAAAGGCTCGCGTGAGCGTTGTGCAGTGGGCGGTTTCGAATCGGCCCAGTTTTCCGGCAGATTGATAAAGTCCACCAACTCCCTCAGACGACCATGAGTACGGCCATTGAAGGCAAACGCCAGCCGTGCCAGATGGCTGAACTGTGCATCGTCGTGTTCTTCACCGCTGTAGGCGTGTTGATGAAACTCGTCGCTCAGGCACAGATCGGCGAACTCTTCCTGCATCTGCGTCAGTGCCTGGTCGCTGAGCTTGTGGTTCATGCGAATCACAAATTGCCGCTTGAGCCAGCGGCTGGAGTGGAAGTTGCTATAGAACTGATTGATCTCGTCCACCGCGTCTTCAACGCTGTAAACCAGTCGCATCAACTTCATATCGGTAGGCAGGATATAGCGGTTTTCTTCCAGCTGATTGCGGATGAAGTCCAGCGCACCTTGCCAGAAGGTACCGCCCGGAACATCCAGCAACACCACCGGCACCAATGGGCTTTTGCCGGTCTGAATCAGCGTCAGCACTTCCAGCGCTTCATCAAGGGTGCCAAACCCGCCCGGGCACAGTACCAGCGCGTCTGCCTCTTTGACGAAGAACAGTTTGCGGGTGAAGAAAAAGTGGAATGGCAACAGATTATCGGTGCCGTCGACGGTGGGGTTGGCATGTTGTTCGAAGGGTAGGGTGATGTTGAAACCCAAGCTGTGATCTCGACCGGCTCCTTCGTGGGCGGCGGCCATGATGCCGCCGCCGGCGCCAGTGATGACCATCATCTCTGCACGCGTCAGCGCTGCGCCGAGTTCGCGGGCCATCGCGTATAGCGGATGTTCCACTGGCGTACGTGCCGAGCCGAACACGGTGACTTTGCGCCGGCCCTTGAATTGTTCGAGCACGCGGAACGCCTGCTCCAGTTCACGCAGGGCTTGCAGGGTGATCTTGGCGTTCCAGCGGTTGTGGTCTTCCTGAGCCATGCGCAGCACGGTCAGGATCATGTCGCGGTAGATGGGGATGTTCGGGCTGTCGGTGGAAACACGGTTGAGTTGGGCTTCGACCTGGCTGATGAGGTCGCCGCTTTCTTGAAAATGACGGCTCAAGAGGTCATTCGGTTGATAAGGCATTCAACGTCTCCTTCTGTACAGAGCGGTTAGCCCTGACAACCAGCGTCCGGGTCGCACTGCAAAAACACACAGGGCCGGCAGTTCCATTTCTGCCGTTAACGAATGATCGGGAATACTCTCAATCTAGACCCTCGCACGCATTCGCGCTGACTTGAACAGTGCGCTGTAACGTTTTGCCTGGCAACCGCTTACTGATTTGCGCCAAAGCGTCGCCGCTCGTCTGAACGTGTCGCAAAGGGCCATCACTCTGATTTACTCAAATACAGACGTCGCAAGACAACCTTGCGCTTGCGCAAGGCCAGGCAATTCAAGGATTCGTGGGTGGCAAGGAGGCGGGATGCATGGTCAGAGTGGTTCTGGAGATCGATACTCAGCTGTATCGAATGTTGCAGGAGTCGGCCGAGACGCATCAATTGAGTCTCGAAGAAGAGTGCTGCCGACGATTGGCCGGCGGCGAACGCCGCTCGCGCTATCTGCAGGCGCTAGTGGCGGAACTGCGCGCCGAGGATGAACAGCGGCGCGCCAAGGCTTCGCGCTGATTACTTCTTCTTTGCTGGCGCGGCTTTCGGGCAATCGGATTCCTGATAGCTGGCCGAACCGATCGCTTTGTTGGTTTTCACTTCGGTGAAGTCGTAACGCATGATCGCGCCTTTGGCCATCAGCTTGCGATACGACGGGTTGTTGCAGACCGACGCGCCCAACTGGAAATACACAGCCTTGGGATCGGCGCGCATCTTGTCGGCGTGGCTCTTTTGCACGCTCAGATGGTTGATCAGCTGTGTGCCTTCGACGGTGTAGCCTTGATCAAGAATGTCTTCATTGATCGCCCGTGGCGTGCCGACGCTGCTTTGGGCGGCGACGTTGCGCAGCTCTCGGTTCAGATTCTGCTCACTCAGGGACGCAGCCTGAGCGGTAAAGGACGACGCCAGCAGAATGGCAGCGGTGGGAACGATAAGGCGCAGCATGAAACTCTCCTGATTCGGTGACTGGTGGTTCGACCCGTCACGGGGCGGTGCGTTCAGTGGCGGCGAATTATAGGTGAGCCGGTCTGGACGGTACAGGCTTGTGGCCGTCGCTCTGGTAAACTGCCGGCCTTTATAGCCCTGCCGAGTGTCGTTCGTGTCGAGTTTTCCTGTCTGCCGGTGTTGCTTGCGATGATCCATGCCCCCAACGCCGTGGCCCGCCTGCGCGATCAGCGCGAGGATGAAGGCATCAAGCCGATTCAGGCGCGCGGCTTTCGCTCCGAGCGTTGCCGCGATTGCCGGGTCATCATCAGTCATTGCCTGTGCGCGTGGCGGCCAAGCGTCGACACCCGTTCCGGCGTGTGCCTGATCATGACCGGCAAGGAAGTGTTCAAGCCAAGCAACACCGGTTGGCTGATTGCCGACGTGGTGCGCGACAACCATGCGTTCATCTGGTCGCGCACCGAGCCCGACCCGCAGATGCTTGCACTGCTCAACGATCCGCAGTGGCAGCCGTATCTGGTGTTTCCGGGTGAGTATGTCGAACCGTCGCGGGTGACCAACACGGTGACAGTCGATAGCAGCAAGCGCCCGCTGTTCATACTGCTGGATGCGACCTGGACCGAGGCGCGCAAGATCTTTCGCAAGAGTCCGTATTTCGACCGCTTGCCAATCCTCAGCCTGCTGCCCGACAAACTCTCGCGCTATCGCTTGCGCCGTTCGACCCGCAGCGAGCACCTGTGCACCGCTGAAGTTGCGGCGTTGTGCCTGGAGCTGGCCGGTGACAGCGATGCCGCTTCGGCGCTGGACGCCTATTTCGATGTGTTCAGCCAGCATTACCTCGGTGCCAAGCAGCAACTGGACATGAATGAATCAACGCCCGCTCACGCCGAGCTGCTGCCCTATATACGAAAGCCGCAGCCGGAGTTGGCCCGATAGTGGCCCATACTGTCCACAGCGCTGGCCATCTTGCTTGACCACCCCGGCTGCGCTGGGCATGCTTGGCGCCGATTAGGGTGCGGCCAAGGTTTGAGACGCCGTGTTTGCTGTTGATTGGCGTCGAACGTGCCCCTGTGGATATCGCTTCCAAGCGCTGTCTCGAGTTGCTTTGGCCAGACCGGAATCTACCGCGTCTGCCATCAAAAACAGGATCATTTGAAAAATGGCCACATACGACATCCTGATTGCCGATGATCACCCCCTGTTTCGCAGCGCCCTGCACCAAGCGGTGACGCTGGGCCTTGGCCCGGACGTGCGGCTGGTGGAAGTGGCGAGCATCGCCGAGCTTGAAGCGCGCCTGACCGAAAAGGCTGACTGGGATCTGGTCCTGCTGGATCTGAACATGCCCGGCGCCTACGGTTTTTCCGGGCTGGTGCTGCTGCGCGGGCAGTATCCGCAGATTCCGGTGGTGATGGTCTCTGCCCAGGAAGAAGCTTCGGTGATGGTCAAGTCCCGCGAGTTCGGCGCCAGTGGCTTTATTCCCAAATCCAGCGATCTGAGCGTGATTCAGCAAGCGGTGCGCAAGGTGCTCGATGGCGACGTGTTCTGGCCGCCGCAAGCGTTCGAAGCGGTGAGCGTGTCGGATGAGGCGAAAGCTGCCAGCGATGGCCTCGCCAGCCTGACGCCGCAACAGTTCCGGGTGCTGACCATGGTCTGCGAAGGTTTGCTGAACAAGCAGATCGCTTATGAGCTGAGCGTGTCGGAAGCGACCATCAAGGCCCACGTCACGGCGATCTTTCGCAAATTGAACGTGCGCACTCGCACGCAAGCGGCTTTACTGCTGCAACAACTTGAGTCAATTCCCAGCCAGTGATGGCTGGCGGTTTCACGCTTTTTTGACTTTCGTTGATCTAGCTTCCCCACTCCTTTTTGGCTGGTTTTTCCTTATGTCACCTTTCAAGGGCCAGACCGGCCTGAAACGCATCCTCAACGCGTCCGGCTATTCGCTCGATGGCCTGCGCGCCGCCTTCACTGGCGAAGCGGCATTCCGCCAATTGGTGCTGCTCAACGTGGTGCTGATTCCGCTGACATTCTTCCTTAATGTCAGCCGGGTCGAGCAGGCGGTGTTGATCGCGGTGTGTTTGCTGGCGCTGATTGTCGAGCTGCTCAACTCAGCGGTGGAAGCGGCCATTGACCGCATCTCGCTGGAATTGCACCCGCTGTCGAAGAACGCCAAGGACATGGGCAGCGCCGCGCAGTTCGTGGCGCTGAGCATGATCGGGCTGGTGTGGGCGGTGATTCTGCTTTAAGCGATAGTCGGCAAGACGATCTCGTCGCTGCGCTGCACCCCGGCGGTGAATGCTCGGCACAGCTCGAGAAACTCGCGCATCGCTGAAGTCTGATATTTCTGTTTGTGCCAGATGAAATAGAACTGCCGGGCCAGGTCCAGATCCGGCGTCTCCACCGGCACCAGACTGCCGCGCCGGAAGGCATCGCGCAGCGCCAGCCGCGAAATGCAGCCAATCCCCAGGCCTGATTCCACCGCGCGTTTGATCGCCTCGGTGTGTTCCAGCTCCAGGCGAATATTCAGCGCGCTGCGATGGTGACGCATGGCCTGGTCGAAGGTCAGCCGCGTGCCGGAACCCTGCTCGCGCAGAATCCATGCCTCATGGGTCAGCTCTTCCATTGTGGCACTGCCGCGTTTGGCCAACGGATGCTGCGGCGCGCAGAACACCACCAGCTCATCCTCGACCCAACTCTGCACTTCGATGTCCGGGTGGCTGCAATCGCCTTCAATCAGACCCAGATCAATTTCGTAGTGGGCAACTTGTTGCACGATATTGGCAGTGTTCTGCACGTGCAGCTTGACCTGACTTTCGGGGTGCCGCTGCATGAAGCTGCCGATCAGCAGGGTGGCCAAATAGTTGCCAATGGTCAGCGTCGCCCCCACTGATAACGAGCCGAAACCGGATTTGCCATTGAGCAGGTCTTCGATTTCCTTGGCCTGGTCGAGCAGGGCCACCGCTTGCGGCAACAGTTGTTTGCCGAGGGCGTTGAGGCTCAGGCGTTTGCCGGCGCGGTCGAACAGCTGGCAGCTGGACTGGCGCTCAAGCTCGGTGATCGAAGTGCTGGCCGCCGATTGCGAGAGGTTGAGCAGACCCGCAGCACGGGATACGCTTTCCTGCTGGGCGACGGCGACGAAGACTTGCAGTTGACGGAGAGTAAATCGCATATCGATATAACCGATAACCCTTATCTTAATAATCCAGTTAACAGATATTGTCGTCGCTATTAGAATGCGATGCAATTGCGCACGTTGAGCCTCATTGAGCCGCGCAGACCAATCTCCAGGAGTCAAACGTACATGAGCAACATGAACCACGAGCGTGTCCTCAGTGTTCATCACTGGAACGACACTCTGTTCAGCTTCAAGTGCACCCGCGATCCGGGCCTGCGCTTCGAGAACGGTCAGTTCGTGATGATCGGCCTGCAACAGCCCAACGGCCGCCCGCTTATGCGCGCTTACTCGATCGCCAGCCCGAACTGGGAAGAGCATCTCGAATTCTTCAGCATCAAAGTGCAGGACGGTCCGCTGACCTCCCAGCTGCAGCACTTGAAGGAAGGCGACGAGATCATCATCTCGAAGAAGCCTACCGGCACGCTGGTTCTCGATGACCTGAACCCGGGCAAGCACCTGTACCTGCTCAGCACCGGCACCGGTCTGGCGCCGTTCATGAGCGTCATTCAGGACCCGGAAACCTACGAGCGCTTTGAGAAAGTGATCCTGGTTCACGGTGTGCGTTACGTCAACGAAGTCGCCTACCGCGAATTCATCACCGAGCACCTGCCACAGAACGAGTTCTTCGGCGAAGCGCTGCGTGACAAGTTGATCTACTACCCGACCGTGACCCGCGAGCCGTTCGAGAATCAGGGCCGCCTGACTGACCTGATGCGCAGCGGCAAGCTGTTCAGCGATATCGGCCTGCCACCGATCAACCCGCAGGACGACCGCGCGATGATCTGCGGCAGCCCGAGCATGCTCGACGAGACCAGCGAAGTGCTCGACAGCTTCGGCCTGAAGATCTCGGCGCGGATGCGCGAGCCGGGTGATTACCTGATCGAGCGTGCGTTCGTCGAAAAATAACCTGCGATACATGTGGGAGCGAGCCTGCTCGCGAATGCGGTCTGTCATCAACGTTGATGTTGCATGACACGACGCCATCGCGAGCAGGCTCGCTGCCACAGTTGGTTTTTGGGTGTGACAGTAAAAGCCCGCGTTGCCTGAGAAGGCAGCGCGGGCTTTTTCGTTTGCGGGCTTTATGCCTCGGCCGGGATGACTTCCAGCACGCGGATCTGTTCGGGCGTCGGGTAGTGCCAACGAACGTCCAGGTCCCAGAACTGCGCACCATATTCACGTTCCGGTGCCGGTGTCTGATACGCCGGGCGCGGATCCTGAGCCAGACATTGTTCAATCAGCTCAACCAATGGCTCTTCAAGCCGCTGAGCGTGGGTGTGCGCTTGTTTCAAGGCTGAATCCGCCCACTGCACGTCGATCAGCTGCGGCGCGGCGCTGGCGATGTCATTGGTCGCCCCAGGGATGATGTCGGCATACGGCACATAGGGTTTGATATCCAGCACCGGCGTGCCGTCGAGCAGATCGATGCCGGAAATAAACAGGCGATTGCCTTCGACTTTGTCCAGCTTTACCACTGACTGGCCGATGCCATTGGGGCGGTGCGTGGCGCGGGTGGCGAATACGCCCATCGACTTGTTGCCGCCCAGGCGAGGCGGGCGCACCTTCAGGCGTGGCTTGTCTTCGAGGGCCTGATGGAACAGAAACAACAGCCACACATGGCTGACCTGTTCCAGCCCCTGCACGGCGTCACCCTGATCGAACGGCGCGACCAGTTCCAGCACGCCACGGGCGGCCGGGGCCAGTTGTGGCTGGCGGGGGATGGCGAACTTCTCCTTGAAGCAGGAGCGCACGAAGCCGATGGGGGAGACGCTGTAAGTCATGGTTTGCATTCGAAGCGGGGCAGGGGGGCATGATAACCCGTCCCGTCTCAAGTCTGGGGGTGGCAGGGCTGGCCTATTCGCGAGCAAGCTCGCTCCCACATTGGATCTATGGCGTGCACAAGATCCCTGTGGGAGCGAGCTTGCTCGCGAAGGCCGCGCCGCCGATCTACAGACTGAATCCGCCATCAAGAGGAATAATATTCCCGGTCATATAACCCCCCGCCGTACTCGCCAGGCTGATCGCCAGCGCCGCCATCTCTTCCTCACGCCCCCAGCGCTTCATCGGAATCAGTGCAGTATCCTCAGCCAACGCCTGTTCATCATTACCAATATGCTGGGTCATCCTGCTCGGAAATCGTCCCGGCGCAATCACGTTGACGTTGATGTGCTGGCTCACCAGTTCCCGGGCCAGAATGCGCGATAACTGATGCAGGGCGGCCTTGCTCGGCCCGTAGGCATATGCCTGCTCGCCAAACGAAGAAATCCCCGCCACCGAACCGATATTGATGATCCGCGCCGGATTCGCCGCCGAGCCAGCCTTGCGCAGCAACGGCAGAAACTGCTGGATGCAACTGAACACCGAGGTCACGTTGAGCTGCATGACCTTTTCCCAGCCCTTGACCGGATAACTCTCCAGCGGCGCGCCCCATGTGGTGCCCGCATTGTTCACCAGAATGTCCAGATGAGTGATCTGCTCACCCAGACGCGCGGCCAGTTCCCGCACGCCGTCTTCGGTGGCCAGATTCGCCGCCACACCGTGGCAAGTGCCCAGGGCGCCTAGTTCTTCCGCGGTTTGATGACAGGCTTCGACGTCGCGCGAGCACACGTAGACATGGGCGCCGGCCTCGACGAAGGCCTTGGCGATCATCTTGCCGATACCACGGGTTCCGCCTGTCACCAGAGCGGTGCGGCCTTGCAGGGAAAAGTAGGGATGCATGGCGAGTCCTGAAGATTAGGGATCAGTACACTCTAGGCCATGCGGCCAGCTTCGAGCTGCAAGCTACAAGCGGCAAGTCAAACACCGTGCTCCGACTTGCCGCTTGTAGCTTGTAGCTTGCAGCTGTTTTCAGGCTCTCACGCGCAGCGTGAGCCCTTTGAGGAAATTACGCAGCAACTGGTCGCCACAAGGACGGTAGTTGGTGTGGCCGACCTTGCGGAACAGCGCGCTCAGTTCTGGCTTGGATACCGGAAACTCGGCGGCTTTGAGGATAGCGTGCATGTCGTCTTCTTTCAGCTCGAAGGCCACGCGCAGTTTTTTCAGGATGATGTTGTTGGTCACCGGCACTTCGATCGGTTGCGGCGGACGGCTTTCGTCCTTGCCGCGCTTGAAGATCACCAGGCCGTCGAGGAAATGCGCGATGACTTCGTCCGGGCAACGTACGAAGCCTTCTTCGTCTTCTTCTTTCTTGTCGAGCCAGGTGATGACATCGGCGAGCGTGACGTCCATGCCGCCCAGTTTGATAATCTCGACAACTTTCTTGTCGCTGATGTCGAGCATGTAGCGCACGCTGCGCAGTACGTCGTTATGAACCATGTCGGTATTCCTGATGCGTTGTGGGCAGCGCTCGCGGGCGCTGCCGGAATGTGGGGCGGCAGAGGAAGTCTTAAAACTTCTCTTTGCCGGACAGGTAGCGCCACTGGCCGAGCGGGACTTTGCCGATCGACACGCCGCCGATGCGGATACGACGGATGCCGATGACCTTCAGGCCAACCGCTTCGCACAACTGCGCGATGATTCCCGGCTGCGGGTTTTTCATGGCGAAGCGCAGGCGGTTTTCGTTCTGCCAGCTGGCCTTGACCGGCGGCAGCTCCTTGCCCTTGTGCGTCAGGCCATGCTGCAGGCGATTGAGGCCGTGGGCAGCCATCTCACCTTCGACTTCGACGATATATTCCTGCTCGATCTTCGCAGCGTCGGCGGTGAGCTTGCGCAGGATTTTCCAGTCCTGGGTGAACACCAGCAGGCCGCTGGCCTTGGGCTGCAGGTCGGCGCTGGCGGTCAGGCGCAGGAAATGTCCGCGCAACGGACGCTTGCCGTAGCGATGCTCTTCGCTGAGGGTTTCGGCGCTGAGCGATTGCATGGCGCTGTCGACATCCATGCCGGCGGGCGCGTTAAGCAGGATGGTCACCGGCTCCGGCGCGGTGGCCTTGGCGTCCTTGTCGAGCTCGACCTTTTGCTCGCCGACCTTGAATTGCGGCTCATCGATGACTTCGCCGTCCACGGTGACCCAGCCGCCCTCGATGAACAGCTCGGCCTCCCGGCGGGAGCAACCGACCAGTTCGATGAGGCGTTTGGAGAGGCGAATCGGGTCAGTCATGACGGGGCCGTAACAAAAAAGGGGTGGGCATTGTACCTGTGTGGAAGCGGTTAAGCCCGGTTCCATTTGCAGGCGCTGTATTCAATGTGGGAGCGAGCCTGCTCGCGAAGGCGTCCTGCCAGTCAATGTTTGCAGTGACTGATACACCGCATTCGCGAGCAGGCTCGCTCCCAAAGGGGTTTCATGGTGTGTCAGCCGTTGCTTGAGCGCTGCTGGGACTGCCGCAAGCGCATATGCAGCAGCGGATACGGCTGGCCCATGCCATCGACCTCGGAGCGGCCGATCACTTCAAATCCCTGCTTTTCATAAAAGCCCAAGGCTTGCGGGTTCTGCTCATTGACGTCGAGTTCATCGGCGTTGAGCCGTTCGATCGCATAGCGCAGCAACTGCTTGCCCAAGCCTTGACCACGATGATCAGGATCGATGAACAACATTTCGATCTTGCCCGCCGCCACACCGGCAAACCCGGTGATGCGCTGCTGGCGATCCTTGGTGCAGATCAGCATGACCGCATCAAGATAGCGGGTGAGCACCAGATTGCGCAGCAGCTCGATGTAGCTGTCCGGCAGGAACTGGTGAGTCGCACGGACCGAGGCCTCCCAGACCCGGGTCAGTTCTTCGTAATCGCTGATTTTCGGTGTGTGAATGACCGAATGCTGACGCATGTGCGTGTGCCTCTTGTGCGGTTCAAGGGAGTCCGTCCCCCGCTAAACGATAGCCGCAAAAAAGCCCCGTATCTCGGAAAAGAGCGGGGCTTCTGGATACAGCGCTATTCACTTGTGGGAGCGAGCCTGCTCGCGAAGGCATTGTGTCAGGCAATATTTACAGCGACTGACCCAGCGCATTCGCGAGCAGGCTCGCTCCCACAGGTATTTTGCGGTGCTTAGATCTGCTCAGCCCACAAATCATATTCGTCTGCGTCAGTCACCTTGCACCAGACCTTGTCGCCCGGCTTCAGGTTGCTGCCATTGTCGATAAACACGTTGCCATCGATTTCCGGGGCGTCGAAGAAGCAACGGCCGACCGCACCTTGCTCGTCAACTTCATCCACCAGCACTTCAATCTCACGACCGATGCGCATTTGCAGGCGTGCCGAGCTGATCGCCTGCTGGTGCGCCATGAAGCGCTCCCAACGATCCTGCTTGACGTCGTCCGGTACCACTTCCAGATCCAGATCATTCGCTGGTGCGCCGTCCACCGGCGAGTACTGGAAGCAGCCGACGCGGTCGAGCTGGGCTTCGGTCAACCAGTTGAGCAGGTACTGGAAGTCTTCTTCGGTTTCGCCCGGGAAGCCGACGATGAAGGTCGAACGGATGATCAGGTCCGGGCAGATTTCGCGCCAGTTCTTGATGCGCGCCAGGGTCTTGTCTTCGAACGCCGGGCGTTTCATCGACTTCAGGACTTTCGGGCTGGCGTGCTGGAACGGGATATCCAGGTACGGCAGGATCTTGCCGGCGGCCATCAGTGGAATCAGCTCGTCGACGTGTGGGTACGGATAAACGTAATGCAGGCGGACCCAGACGCCCAGCGTGCTCAGCGCTTCGCACAGCTCGGTCATGCGGGTTTTCACTGGCGCGCCGTTCCAGAAACCGGTGCGATATTTCACATCAACGCCGTAAGCGCTGGTGTCTTGCGAGATCACCAACAACTCTTTAACGCCGGATTTGACCAGGCGCTGCGCCTCGTCGAGCACATCGCCAACCGGACGGCTGACCAGTTTGCCGCGCATCGACGGGATGATGCAGAACGAGCAGCTGTGGTTGCAGCCTTCGGAAATCTTCAGGTACGCGTAGTGGCGCGGGGTCAGCTTGATGCCTTGCGGTGGCACCAGGTCGATCAGCGGGTTGTGATCCTGACGCGGCGGCACCACTTCGTGCACGGCGTTGACCACTTGCTCGTACTGCTGCGGACCGGTCACGGCCAGCACGCTCGGGTGTACGTCGCGGATGTTGCCTTCTTCCACGCCCATGCAACCGGTGACGATGACCTTGCCGTTTTCCTTGATCGCTTCGCCGATCACTTCCAGCGACTCGGCCTTGGCCGAATCGATGAAGCCGCAGGTGTTGACCACCACGACGTCGGCGTCCTGATAGGTGGACACCACGTCATAGCCTTCCATGCGCAGCTGGGTCAGGATGCGCTCGGAGTCGACCAGTGCTTTCGGGCAACCCAGAGATACAAAGCCAACCTTTGGATTGGCCGGCGCAGGAGTGGTGGACATGTCTAACCTCGGTGTTTTGTGACGTCGCTGGCCACGCGCGGCAGCTGACGGATGGGCGCTTGAGATGCGCCTCTGATCAAAAAGTGCGCAATTCTAGCGGCGGGCAACGCACTTGACCAGCTTTATACGGGGAAATACGACGAGTGCTGCGCTATGCTTCGCGCCGTTGAGCTTTACCGATTTCGTGCAGTCAATCATTGGTCTGTAACAACAGGTAAAACAGCGCATGCTGCAACTCAAAGCATAGTGCTTCCTTCAAAGAAGCCGGTATCGAGATCAGGAGTGTTGGATGGGTCAGGCAAGTAGTCATGCGGCGGGCGCCGAGGGTTCGGCAAGCAGACCGCTGAGCATGCTGGTCGCGGCAGTCGGGGTGGTTTATGGCGACATCGGCACGAGCCCGTTGTACACGCTCAAGGAAGTGTTTTCCGGCGGTTATGGTGTGCCGGTCAATCACGACGGCGTGCTGGGCATTCTGTCGTTGATCTTCTGGTCGCTGATCTGGGTGGTCTCGATCAAGTACATGATGTTCGTCCTGCGCGCCGACAACCAGGGCGAGGGCGGCATCATGGCCCTGACGGCACTGGCACGGCGGGCAGCGGCGGGGCGCAAGCGCCTGCGCACGCTGTTGGTGGTGTGCGGGCTGATCGGCGCGGCGCTGTTCTATGGCGACAGCATGATCACCCCGGCCATTTCGGTGCTGTCGGCGATTGAAGGCCTCGGCCTGGCGTTTGAAGGCATCGATCACTGGGTGGTGCCGCTGTCGCTGGTGGTGCTGGTCGCGCTGTTTCTGATTCAGCGCCACGGTACCGCGCGGATCGGCATTCTGTTCGGGCCGATCATGGTCACCTGGTTCCTCGTCCTCGGCGCCCTTGGTGTGTACGGCATCAGCCACACCCCGGAAGTGCTGCACGCGCTGAACCCGATGTGGGCGGTGAATTTTTTCGTCGTGCACCCGGGCATGGGCGTAGCGATCCTCGGCGCGGTTGTGCTGGCGCTGACCGGCGCCGAAGCGCTGTACGCCGACATGGGCCACTTCGGCCGCAAGCCGATCGCCCGCGCCTGGTTCCTGCTGGTGCTGCCGGCGCTGGTACTCAACTACTTCGGCCAGGGCGCATTGCTGCTGGAAAACCCTGACGCCGCGCGTAACCCGTTCTACCTGCTGGCGCCGAGCTGGGCGCTGATTCCGCTGGTCGGCCTTTCGACCCTGGCCACGGTGATCGCTTCGCAAGCGGTGATTTCCGGTGCGTTCTCCCTGACCCGTCAGGCGATCCAGCTCGGTTACATCCCGCGCATGTACATCCAGCACACCTCCAGCGACGAGCAGGGCCAGATCTACATCGGTGCGGTGAACTGGGCGCTGATGGTCGGCGTGGTCCTGTTGGTGCTGGGCTTCGAATCCTCCGGTGCACTGGCCTCGGCCTACGGCGTGGCAGTGACTGGCACCATGCTGATGACCACCATTCTGGTGTCGGCGGTCATGCTGCTGCTGTGGAAGTGGCCACCGATCCTCGCGGTGCCGGTGTTGCTTGGCTTCCTGCTGGTGGATGGCCTGTACTTCGCTGCCAACGTGCCGAAGATCGTTCAGGGCGGCGCGTTCCCGGTGATCGCTGGTATCGCGCTGTTCGTGCTGATGACCACCTGGAAGCGCGGCAAACAGCTGCTGGTCGAACGCCTCGACGAAGGCGCGCTGCCGCTGCCGATCTTCATCAGCAGCATCCGCGTGCAACCGCCGCATCGCGTGCAGGGCACCGCCGTGTTCCTCACCGCCCGCTCCGACGCCGTGCCCCACGCGCTGCTGCACAACCTGCTGCACAACCAGGTGCTGCATGAGCAAGTGGTGTTGCTGACGGTGGTCTACGAAGACATCCCGCGCGTACCGCCATCGCGGCGTTTTGAAGTGGAAGCGCACGGTGAAGGCTTCTTCCGGGTGATCCTGCACTTCGGCTTCACCGACGAGCCGGACGTGCCGCAGGCGTTGAAGCTGTGTCATCTGGATGATCTGGACTTCAGCCCGATGCGTACCACTTACTTCCTCAGCCGCGAAACGGTGATTGCCTCGAAACTGGAAGGCATGGCGCGTTGGCGTGAGGCGTTGTTTGCGTTCATGTTGAAGAATGCCAATGGCAATTTGCGGTTCTTCAATCTACCGCTGAACCGAGTGATTGAGTTGGGGACGCAGGTGGAGATGTAGCCTGCGCCTCAACTGAAAAGCCCCCGTCAGCTTCAAGGCTGTCGGGGGCTTTTTTGTGCCTGCACATAAACCTCAAACCCACGCAAATCCCCCTGTGGGAGCGAGCTTGCTCGCGAAGGCTGAGTGACAGGAGAAGCATTCTTCGGCTGACCCACCGCATTCGCGAGCAAGCTCGCTCCCACAAGGGTTCTGTGGTGTTAGTGGCTTTCAGGCAATTCTTCTTCGGATTCGGTCTTTGTGCGAGCAGGTCGTGGGATCAGCGCTTGGATCACGTCATCAATCAAGGCCTTGCCCATCACCGTCAGGTAATGCGCAGCCCAGGCGTGGCGGTCGGTGTCTTTGATGAAAGCAGCATCCTCGGCGAAGGATTTGGCGAGGGATAGCAGGTCGGAGGATTGGGACAAGGCATCGATGATCGGGATGCCGGCGCGGACGTTGAAGAACGCTCGATCCGAGTTGTAGAGGAAAGGGGTGAAGCCGATGGTTTTAGCGTTTGCAAGTCCGTGCAGATCAGTTTCGGTCATCGTGTTACTCCTTGGTTCGAAGTGCCGCGACTTTCGTTACCACGCGAAAGGGAGGCAACTGTACGCAGGGTGGTAAACCGGGAACCAAGGAAACCGGCACGCCCGAAAGCGTCCCACGCACAGCCGCCATAACTTGAGGAGCGCGCTGTTGCGATGGTTTCTCCGGGTTACCACACCCGATCGCTGAATGGGTCAGCGACGTCCGGAGAGTATCCCGTCGAAAAACAGCGCAATAGAGCGGCAAAGCGCCCGAACACGAGTTTCGGAGTTTGCCTACAAGGTCTGTGGGTGTCATCTGATATTGCGAAACTGGAAGTAAACGATACTAAACGTCTGACACGAACACAGCCATGACGATATGCGGGCAAGGTATGCAGCGATTAGTGATTTACCCAAGGGCTTGACGACCCGGCCTCGGTAGTGAGACAAGTGTCCACGTTTTATGGAATGTGGACACTTGAGGTTTTGATCTAAATGAAGAGTCAAGACATTTTATTATTGTTCAAAATGGCCAGTCTGCACGCTCAGGAAGAGAACCTCATGGGGGAGATGGAGGCCGAATCGAATTCGGACAGGGTCGAAGAGCTGCTCAGGCCTTATGTCGTCAGCCGAATGACCGCAGGGCAAAGTGTGGGGAAGCCATTGGTCACCTATTCCACTGATGGGGAAGACACTCTCTTCCTGCGCCGCGAATTCGACTCGCCTTTCGCTGATGGGCCAGGTTGGGAGGGATGGGCGGAACCGGCATCTGATCCACCGCTGACAAGTTGGAGTGATCGGTACTCCTTACGTGCGCTGTCTGCCTCTCTCGGACTGAGCAAAAGCGAAGTCTCAAATGCTCTCGCCCGGTGCCGGGAATCTGGATTGCTCATTCATGATTACGACACCGGGCTTGCCAAAGTGCACCGCCGGGAACTGCTGAAAATTACCGAGCACGCGCTGAAGTACTTCTTCCCGGTCAAGCCTGGCGCGATGGTTCGTGGCATACCCACAGGTTTTGCAGCGCCTGCGCTGTCCAAAAGCATCAAGAGTGCGGGTGGTTTGATTCCGGTCTGGCCGGATGCGCAGGGAACCGAGCGAGGCCAAGCGATCGAGCCGCTTTACAAAACAGTGCCGGAAGCGGTGAAAAAAGACCGGATTCTTTACCACTATCTGGCGCTCGCTGATGCAATCCGTCTGGGTGGTCCGCGTGAGTGTGGTGTGGCAATCAGTATTCTGAAGGCAGGGATGGGGCTGAAATAACATGTCGTCAAACGCGGATCACAACTACGAACTCATTGAGTTCGTGGCTGGAGGCTTGGGCGAGGCGTTTCTCGCCGAAGTTGCTTTTGTTGGCGGTTGCACAACCGCCATGCTGGTTACAGATACAGCCGTGCTGGACGACATTCGTTTCACTGATGACGTTGATCTAGTGATCGAGTTGGCCGGTATCAGCGCCTGGAACCAACTCACCGAACGGCTGGCGGCCAAGGGATTCAAGATCACGGGTGAGGACGAGGTGAATTGTCGTTTTCGCTTCAATGACGTTGTCGTGGATGTTATGCCTTCCGACCCTGCAGTGCTCGGCTATGCCAACCGCTGGTTCGTCGAGGGGCTGGCGAGGGCGGATAAATTCACCCTGCCCAGCGGCACTGCCATCCAGATATTCCAGCCCGCGTATTTTCTCGCGACGAAACTGGAAGCTTTCGCCGGTCGGGGAAATGGCGATCCTTATCACAAGGATGTCGAGGATATGATCATCTTGATCGATGGTCGGCCTGAGCTGTTGGAGGAGGTGGTCCAGGCTGACAAGGACCTCAAGGCATTCATTACAGAGGGAGTCCAGAAGCTGATGGCGCTCGATGGGGTTGGCTACGTGATCGAAAGTTCAGGCTCGGTGCAGGCGAATCCAGGCAGAGGGCAGATTATTCACAGGCGTATGAAAGCGCTGGCCAGCGCATGAGATACCTCTCCCGATCAATCACTGGGCAAGCCAGCAGAGCAAATAATGACTATGCCGGAGCTACCTGTGAGGGTGACCGTGGTTTTTTTGTTGTCGCGGATGGCACTTCAAGGCGCGGCAGTGGACAGCTGGCTGAATGCTTCGTAAGCGGCATGTTGGCGGCTCATTCCACACAGTTGGAGCAGGGGGGCTATCCTGCAGAACCCGGAGCTATCGAGCGTCTATTGGGTTCAATACTGTCGGATTTTCATGCGTCGTTGCCTGCTGATCAGACGGGAGCCATCTGTTACCTGATTGGCTTGGTCGCTCATGGCCGACTCACCGTTGCATACGAAGGTGACTGTTCATGCGGGATTGTGACGCTGTTGGGAGCCATCGAGTGGATTACGCCTCCTCACTGCAAGGCCAATTGGCGGCGCGACCGTTCGCACTGTGAGTTGGCGCAAGATCCAGCTCGAAATTCAGTAACGCGATGCTTGAAGATCAATCGGGTTCCGAACCCTGACTTTGTTTGGTGTGAACTGGAGGCTGTTGAGCGCTTGGTATTTGTCACTGATGGCTTTTGGGCGGACTTGACGCAAGTCCAGCAAAGCAGTTTGTTGGCGGCGCCGGATAGCGACTTTAGCGTTGGCGACGATGATGTCACGTGGATAGATGTTCAGCTTGGCCAGCGCGACTGACGAGTTGCCTGAATCCAGCGCAACCCCTTGTAGGAGCGAGCCTGCTCGCGAAGGCGTAGTGTCAGTCGACGAATCTGTAAACTGACCCACCGCATTCGCGAGCAAGCTCGCTCCCACAGGGATTTTGGTGGCTGCTGGAATGTAAAAAGCCCCCGCAACTGTGAAGTTGCGGGGGCTTTTCTTGGTGCGCTTCAGATCACTCTTCAGCCACCGAATCCTTGCTCTGGCGCTTCTGAATCAGCTCCACCAAGCGCTTGGCCAGCGCTGGATAGTTTTCATCAAAGTGATGCCCGCCGGGCAGTTTCACCGCTTCACCCACAGCAGTCTTGTCCGTGCAGCCACTTTCATCGGTCTCTTCTTCACCATAGATGCACACAACCTTGGCCGCCGGCAGTTTGGCCATTTCCGGGCCGGTGGCGGCTTCTTTGCCGGCGTTACCCAACCAGCCTTCGACTTCGATTTCAAAGCTGCCGGTGCGGGCGAAGGCGAGCAGGATGATCGCGTCGACGCGCTGCTGTTCGTTTTCTGGCAGGCGGTTGTAGATCGCCGGGAGGACGTCAGCGCCGAACGAGTAGCCGGTGAGGATGAAGCGCTTGGTGCCCCATTTCTGCCGGTAGTGCTGCATCAGCTCGGTGAGATCCAGTGCACTCTGCTCCGGGCTCTTGTGCTGCCAGTAGTAGCGCAGGGTATCGATGCCGACCACCGGGTAGCCGATCTTGGCCATTTCCCCGGCCACGTCGCGGTCGAGGTCGCGCCAGCCGCCGTCGCCGGAGAGGAACAGGGTCACGGTGTCGTTGGCCTGACCGGCCGGCACTTCCACCACCGGGATCGCCAGGCCGCCGTTGGCCTTGTCGCCGCCGACGAGGATTTTGCGCAGTTCGTTGTTCAGCACTTGCGGCAGGTTGATGTCGTAGTCGCTGATGCTGGTTTCGGCGTTCGGCTGATCGCGGACGAAGCCTGCGCTGGCGTCGTCCGGGTTGTCGTTCCACGCCACCAGCCAGTGGCCGTGGGCGGCGGATTTCGGCAGCAGGTGGGTGCAGCCGGGTTTTTCCAGGGCCAGATCAACGGAGATGGCCTGGGCCTTGTCGTTTTTCTGTTCCGCCAGCCAGCGCCACGCCAGTACAGCGCCCGGGCCGATACCGCTGACCAGGGTGGCCGGGCCGTTCAGTTCGCGCAGGCCCGATTGCAGGGCGCGGCTTTGCAGCAGGCAGTCCTTGGGCAGGATCACCTGGACGATTTGCGCCGAAGCGCTGCGGCTGAGGGTGGTCAGTTGTTTCTCGGAGAGCTTCTGTTCGTCGGTGACGGCCACCAGCACCTGAGCCTTCGGCTTGTTGCCGGGGATCACGCGGGTCATGGCGGTGCCATCGGCGGGTTTCAGTTGTTCGACGGTCGGTTCCGGTGCCGGACGTTTGAGGTACCAGTAACCGCCGCCGGCAATCACGGCCAGCACCAGCAGGGCGGCCAGGATGTACTTCAGGGAGCGTTGAATCATCAGCGTTTCACCAATCCAGTCAAGCCGCCCGCGATCAGGGCAGCAGTGTCGGCCAGTGCCACGAGCGGATCGAGTCCGGCGGGCACGGCCATATAACGGGGTTCCCAGTCAGGCTGGAACTTGTCTTTGAAGCGGCGCAAGCCTTGGAAGTTGTACAGCTGCTCACCACGGCGGAAAACCATCGAGCCCAGGCGCTGGGTCAGCGGTGCGCCGCGCCGGGGTTGCAGCCCCGACAACGGCACCATGCCCAGGCTGAAGCGCGCGTATCCGTGACTCTTATAGTGTTGAATCAGGCCGACCATCATGAATTCCATGGTCAGCTTGGGCGCTTCCGGGTGCGCGCGCATCAGGTCGAGACTGGCCAGATCGTGGCTGTAGGTCTCGAGCAGATTGGCGAACGCCACCGGGCGGCCTTCGAAGCGAATCACCGCAATGCGGAAATGCTTCAGGTAATCGTCGCTGAAACGGCCGAGGGAGAAGCCTTTCTCACGCACGTTCTTGCCGGTCAGCCAGGCATCGGAAATCACCTTCAGCTCGTCCATCGGCGCTTGGCCCGGCTCATGGATTTCCAGCGACAGACCATCGCGGGTGCCACGGTTCCAGGTGTAGCGCAGGTCCTTCATCTCCTTGCCCTTGGCTTCCAGATCGAAGCGCAGCAGATCGACCCGGGCTTCTTCGCCGAGCTTGATCGCCGTCAGGCCGATGTCCATGTAGTACGGCAGGTTCTCCGCACGTACCTGATAGAAAACCGGGCGCGTATGGTGGATGTCGCAAAGGTCGCGGAACTGCCAGATCATTTCCGCACGTTGCTGGCTCGGCCCGATCGGGTCGTACAGCGCCACCAGACTGCGGCCACGACGGGCGTACATCAGGAACGCCTCATCGTTGGGATGAAACAGCAACGCCTTGTCACCGGTCAGCGCGAGGCCGCCGTCGGGTTGTGACGAGGCCATGAGGATTTTTGCCGCGCGATCCAGTTCGTCCGGCGTCGGCAAATGAATCACCGGGCGCGCGGTGCGCAGCAGCCAGGTCAGCGAGATTATTACCAGCAACACCGCCGCACCGAGCAGCGAGCGCAGACCGCGCGGCGCGTCAGCGTCGAGGGTGAACTGCCACCACAGCTGGTGGCTGTAGGGTACGTCCTGATAGGCAAACAGCAGCAACCAGGCCGAAGCGCCCAGCACGCAGAGACTGGCGACCAGATACAGCGGCGAAAACGGCAGTTCGGTCAAACGGCTCGGGCGATAGAAGGAGCGGCGGAACACGCCGAGCAGCGCGGCCGTAAACGTCATCAGCGTGGCTTCTTCCCAGTCGAAGCCTTTGAGTAGCGAGAGCAGGGCGCCGACCAGCAGCAGAATGACGGTCAGCATCCACGCCGCCGACAGGCGTCGGCGCAGACCTTGGGCGAGCAACAGACACAAAACGCCAATCAGGCTGGCGCCGAAATGCGACGCGTCGACCAGGCGATGCGGGATCAGAAAACCGATGTGTTCCAGACGAGTGTCGATTTCCGGTGTGGCGCCGGAAAACAGCAGCACCACGCCAGACAGAAACACCAGCACCGCCAGAACCGGCGCGGCCAGACCGGACGCGGCGCGCATGGTCTGGGATTGGAACAGGCGCTGGCCTTCGTTGATCAGCAGCAATACGCAAGCGACCAGCAGCGGCAGCACCACGTAGATCAGGCGATACAGCAGCAGGGCAGCGGCCAGCGGTGCGGCGCCAAGCTTGTCGGCAAACGCGGCGAGCAGAATCGCCTCGAACACACCGACGCCGCCAGGTACATGACTGAGGACACCGGCGGCGAGGGCCAGCAGGTACACCAGCAGGAACGGCGCAAACGGCGGCGCTTCCGGCAGCAACAAATACAGAACGGTGGCGGCAGCCGCGACGTCGAGGGCGGTGATTACGAGTTGAAGAAAGGTCAGGCGCCGACCCGGCAGACGCAGGGTGCGCCGCCCGGCACGGACCAGCAGATTGTCGGGGTAGGGTTGTTCCGGCAGACGACGGCGATAGATGCCGATCGCCAGCACTGCACCGAGGATCAGTACGCCAGCGGCGACCGAGCCGAGCAAGACTTCGGACAGTCCCAGCGCTTGCGAGGCGGCGGGCAGGTTGCTCAGGGTGGCCAGCGCTGCCAGTGGCGGCAAGGCGCAGCCCAGCGAGAGGCTGGCAAATAGCGTCATGTGCGCAACTTCCGACGCACCGACGCCCAGTCGCGCATATAAACGATAACGAACCGAGCCGCCGGACAGCAGCGACAGGCCGATCGCATTGCCGATCGCAAAAGCGGTGAAACCGCCGAGCGCGAGTGTGCGCGGCGGCAGTTTCACGCCAGCGTAGCGGCTGGCCGACCATTCATAGCCGAGCAGAATGATGAAACCGACCACGGTCGCGCCAATGGCGCCGAGCAGGGCCGGTTTCGGCACGTCGAGAATCGAGTCATGCAGCGCGTCGAGATCGAGCTCGGCGAGCAGATGGCGGCAGGCAATCAGGGCAATGGCAAACAGCAGCAACGTGACGGCCAGACCGATCGGCTGACGGTATTTGCTTAATCGATCCAGCCAGCGCAAACGCTCGGGTTTGATCGGTTGTTCTGCTGTAACGGTGTCTTGTGGATCAGACGAGTTGGCGCGCATCAATCACCTCTTGGATTGTGCGCGACAGGATGGAGGTATCCAGCCAAGTTACCAATCCCTGTAGAAAAAAATAATCACAAAATACTACGCCTCTCGTCGGGCATCGGCGAGGGCAGTTCCTGGATTGCAGAAGCCCTGTCTGCGACTCAAGCATAGTCGCAAGTCAGTGGTTCTGATGATCCCCAGCGGTTCACTGCACAGTGACAGATCATTGTTGCGAAAGGACTTTTTCAACAGATACAAAAAAGGCCACTCTTTCGAGTAGCCTTTTTTGATGTTTGGTTGCGGGAGCCGGATTTGAACCGACGACCTTCGGGTTATGAGCCCGACGAGCTACCAGACTGCTCCATCCCGCGTCTGTGTGGCGGCATTCTACAGGCGAACGACGAGGTGTCAACCGCTAATCCCGGAATGGGCCAAATAACTGCGAAATCGCGGCAAACGGTCGCAGGTGATGCGTAAGTTTCGGAAATGCAACGAATTGCCGTTTCGCTAGCGATTAAGCAGGGCGCCCGTTTGCAAAACAGACGCGCACAAAAAAGGCCACTCTTTCGAGTAGCCTTTTCTGATGTTTGGTTGCGGGAGCCGGATTTGAACCGACGACCTTCGGGTTATGAGCCCGACGAGCTACCAGACTGCTCCATCCCGCGTCTGTGTGGCGGCATTCTACAGAGGTTCGCGAGTGTGTCAACCGTCGATCTGGATAAATCTGTTCAGGTTCAAGCGCTTAGCGTCTTTTCGCGGCGGTTGGCTGGTGCGCAGGGCAGGTAGCGCAAGGCTTTCAGCTCTATTGCACCTTGATCTGTGATTGAAAAAATAAATTCAGCGGAAATCTCCTACGGTCGGAAAAGAACATTCAACCACTGGTGCTATATACAGGTGCCAATGAGATACTGCCGCTCCGGCTTTCCACGTTGTCTTTTTCCGACATGACCCAGCGAAAAATCATCCACATCGACTGTGACTGTTTCTACGCCGCCATCGAGATGCGCGATGATCCGCGTCTGGCCGGCAAGCCGTTGGCGGTGGGTGGTTCGGCGGATCGACGCGGGGTGATCGCCACCTGCAATTACGAAGCGCGCGCCTATGGTGTGCGCTCGGCAATGGCTTCCGGGCATGCATTAAAGCTGTGCCCGGACCTGACCATCGTCAAGCCGCGCATGGAGGCTTATCGCGAAGCGTCAAAGGAGATTCATACGATCTTTGCCGACTACACCGACCTGATCGAGCCGCTTTCGCTGGACGAGGCCTACCTCGATGTGTCGGACAGCGCGCACTTCGGCGGCAGCGCCACGCGCATCGCTCAGGACATTCGTCGCCGGGTCTCCAATCAGTTGCACATCACCGTTTCCGCAGGCGTTGCGCCGAACAAGTTTCTGGCGAAGATCGCCAGCGACTGGAAAAAACCCAACGGTTTGTTCGTGATCACCCCGGATCAGGTCGAAGAGTTCGTCAGTGGTCTGCCGGTGAGCAAGCTGCACGGCGTCGGCAAGGTCACCGCCGACAAGCTCGGCAAGCTTGGCATCGTTGACTGCCAGCACCTTCGCGAGTGGGGCAGGCTGGCGCTGGTGCGCGAATTCGGCAGCTTCGGCGAGCGCTTGTGGAATCTTGCCCGTGGGATCGATGACCGTCTGGTGCACAACGACAGCCGCCGTCAGTCGATTAGCGTGGAAAACACCTACGACGTGGATCTGCCGGACTTGCGCAGCTGCCTGGACAAATTGCCCGAGCTGCTCGATACCCTGAAAACCCGCATGGCCCGAATCGACAGCAGTTATCGACCGGGCAAGCCGTTCGTCAAAGTCAAATTTCATGATTTCACCCAGACCACGCTGGAGCAGGCCGGGGCAGGGCGTGACCTTGGCAGTTACCAGTTGATGCTGACGCAGGCGTTCAATCGCGGCGGCAAACCGGTGCGGTTGTTGGGGGTGGGGGTGAGGCTGGAGGATTTGCGCGGCGGGTTTGAGCAGATGGAGTTGTTTGAGCGGTAGATTCGCGGCGCCTGGCAGGGCCTCTTCGCGAGCAGGCTCGCTCCCACAGTTAGAATGCATTCCTCTGGGGGAGCGAGCCTGCTCGCGAAGCTTTTAAGCTTTAATTCGGTCCCGGATCTGCAACCAGGCGCCCGGCATCCTTGGCCAGAGACTTGAGAAACTCAGTCTGCAACTCAGGATCATTGCGGGTCAGTTCGATCAGGCTTTGTTCCAGTTCGCTGGCTTCTTCTTCCAGGCCCAGCTCCGACAGGCGTTTGACCCGGTGTACCCACTGGCTCACCTCATCATCTTCCAGGTCGTCATAAATCAGCCCGTGCGCCTCGATCAACTTGCCGCGCAGGTGGCCGCTGAGCATCAGGGTCGAGTCGGTATGCACGTCGTCCTTGGCGTCTTCGACACTGATCTGCAAGCGGCCAACATGGTTGAGGTCATGTTCGGCGAAAGGGCTGTCGAGCAGATTCAAGCGCAGCACGCCGTTGCGGTCGGTGGTCATGTCGAATGTCTGCTTGCCGGCCTTGACCTGCACCGGTCGTTCGCTCCACGGCAGGCTCGAATACTCCGTGCGCTTGTCGCGCTGGACTTCATCGATGCCCGCGAGGTTCTGCTGCGCGCGACCGTTGGACTGCACGTTCATGAACGGGTTGAGCCCGGCGAAACCGTAGCTCAGCCAATCCCGGGTGACGCTGTCCGGCAGGTTACCGAGAGCGAACACGTTGACCACGTTCGCACCGACACCACCGACCACGGCCACCGCGCCCAGCGGAATCTCGTAGACTTCGCGCCAGGGTTGGTAAGGCGTGTAGCGGTCGTAACGACGGGTGACCTCGAACTCGGTGACTTCGAAAGTCTTCTGCTCGTTGATCTTCACGCGTCGCTGCGGCAGCTCGAGCACCTTGGGCTCGCCGACATCGATCTGCAGGCTGTGATCGAGCAGTTTTCGCTCGACCCGCTCTTCGTGCTCGCTGCGTTGCGACATGTGATTGGCGCAGCCGCTGACCAGCAGGGCGCCGCACAGGGCGGCGCCACCGAGGCCTAAGGTGTTTCGCTTGAACATGACGTCTCTATCTGGTTTCAGCGGCGGATACGGGCCTGAAGGAAGGACACAACATCGGCCACCGGCAGTGCTTGCGCCTCTGCTTCGGAACGACTCTTGTATTCCAGGTTGCCTTCGGCGAGGCCGCGGTCGCTGACCACGATCCGGTGGGGAATGCCGATCAGCTCCATGTCCGCAAACTTGATGCCCGGGCTGGTTTTCTTGTCGCGATCGTCCAGCAGCACTTCGAAGCCGGCCGCCGTCAGTTCGGCGTACAGCTTGTCGGTGGCTTCGCGCACCTGCTCGGTTTCATAGCGCAGCGGTACCAGAGCAATCTGGAACGGCGCCAGGGTGTCGCTCCAGATGATGCCGTTGGCGTCGTTGTTCTGCTCGATGGCAGCAGCCACCACGCGCGATACGCCGATGCCGTAGCAACCCATTTCCAGGGTCACCGGCTTGCCGTTTTCGCCCAGCACTTCGCACTTCATCGCCTTGCTGTACTTGTTGCCCAGCTGGAAGATGTGGCCGACTTCGATGCCGCGCTTGATTTCCAGCGTGCCTTTGCCGTCCGGGCTTGGGTCGCCGGCGACGACGTTGCGCAGGTCGGCAACGGTCGGAACCGGCAGATCGCGCTCCCAGTTCACGCCGAAGTAGTGCTTGTCGTCGGTGTTCGCGCCAATGCCGAAGTCGCTCATCATCGCGACCGAGCGGTCGATGATGATCGGCAGTGGCAGGTTCAGCGGGCCGAGCGAACCAGCGCCGGCGCCGATCGCGTCACGCAGTTCGGCATCGGAGGCCATCACCAGCGGGCTGGCCACGCCAGGCTGGTTGGCAGCCTTGATTTCGTTCAGTTCGTGGTCGCCACGAATCACCAGCGCGATCAGCTTGCCTTCTTCTTCGGCGTGGACGATCAGGGTCTTGATGGTCTTTTCAATCGGCAGATTGAATTTTTCCACCAGCGCCGCGATGGTCTTGGTGTCTGGCGTATCGACCAAGCGCAGTTCTTCGGTTGGCGCAGGACGCGAGGTTTCCCGTGGCACCGCTTCGGCTTTTTCGATGTTCGCCGCGTAGTCGGAGCCGTTGCTGAAGACGATATCGTCTTCGCCGGACTCGGCCAGCACGTGGAATTCGTGGGAGCCGGCGCCGCCGATGGAGCCGTTGTCGGCTTCTACCGGACGGAATTTCAGACCCAGACGCGTGAAGATGTTGCAGTAGGCTTCATGCATGCGGTCGTAGGTGACCTGCAGCGACGCCTGATCAGCGTGGAAGGAGTAGGCGTCCTTCATGATGAATTCGCGGCCGCGCATCAAACCAAAGCGCGGGCGGATTTCGTCGCGGAATTTGGTCTGGATCTGGTACAGGTTGATTGGCAGCTGTTTGTAGCTGCTCAACTCGTTGCGCATCAGATCGGTGATCACCTCTTCGTGGGTCGGGCCCGCGCAGAAATCACGACCGTGGCGGTCTTTGATGCGCAGCAGCTCAGGGCCGTATTCTTCCCAGCGCCCCGATTCCTGCCACAGCTCGGCCGGTTGGGTGCTCGGCATCAACACTTCCAGAGAACCGGCAGCGTTCATTTCTTCGCGAACGATGGCTTCGACCTTGCGCATGACTCGCAGGCCCATCGGCAGCCAGGTGTACAGGCCCGAGGCAAGCTTGCGGATCATGCCGGCGCGCAGCATCAGCTGGTGGCTGATCACGACCGCGTCGGAAGGCGTTTCTTTCTGTGTGGCGAGCAAAAATTGACTGGTGCGCATGGTTGGCCGTTGTCGGTTGCTATGACTGGAAATGACGGAGCAGTGTACCGGCGAGTTTTGCTGACGTACAGAAGTGTGGCCGGCGGAAGGCGCCAGCGGCGGGATTCCTCCCGCCATTGGCGAAGCGTCCTACGATTCTTCGGTGACGGGCGTCGGTGCAGGCTCGGGCGTCGGTGTCTGCCCTTCGCGGCGGCGCTCCTGGAACCAGTGCAGCGCGATCAGTAGCAGCGTCGGTACGCCGAGCAGGGCGGTAATGAGGAAGAAGCTGTGATAACCGAACTTCTCGACCAGCACGCCGGAATAGCCGCCCATCAGGCGCGGCAGCAGCAACATGATCGAGCTGAGCAGGGCGTACTGCGTTGCGGAAAACTTCAGGTTGGTCAGGCTCGACAGGTAGGCAACGAACGCCGATGTCGCCAGGCCCGAGCTGAAGTTGTCGAGGGAAATGGTCACCACCAGCATCTGCAGGTTCGGGCCCATGTCCGCGAGCATGACGAACAGCAGGTTGGTCGCTGCCGAAGACACACCGCCGATAAACAGGATCGGCAGAATGCCGAAACGCACGATCAACAGGCCACCCATGCCGGCGCCGACGAGGGTCATGATCAGGCCGAAAATCTTGCTGACACTGGCGATCTGATCCTTGGTGAAACCCTGGTCGATGTAGAACACGTTGGCCATCACGCCCATTACCGTGTCCGACATGCGATAGGTCGCGATCAGGCCCAGCAGCAACAGCGCCTGCCAGCGATAACGCAGGATGAAGTCATTGATCGGCGTCAGTACCGGCGCCAGTCCGCGCCGGCCCATGGCCGACAGGCACATCCCCGTCAGCAATATGTAGAGGATGGCGCGCAGAAAGGCGCGATCTTCGAGGAGCAGGTCGAGCGGGCTCATGTCGCCAAACAGCACGCCGGCAAAATCCGTGTTGTACAGCTGGGTGAACATCGCCGGCACGGAAACCAGCAAAACGATCAGCACGAACACCGACATCAATTGATGCATGAACGTGTAGCGCCCGGCCTGCAACTGCGTGCGCAGCGGCACCGGTGGTTCGCGCATGAACAGCGTAGTCAGCAGTGCGGGCACCATCAATGCGCCAAACAGTACATAGGTGCCGGTCCACGCCGCGTGCTTATAGTTGAAGCCGGTTGAGCCGAAACCTTCGGCGAAGAACAGCGCGCCGGCGGTGGCGAGCAGGGCAGCAACACGATAACCGGACATGTAGCTGGCGGCGAGGGCGGCCTGGCGGCTGTCATCGGCGATTTCCAGGCGATAGGCGTCGACCGCGATATCCTGCGTGGCCGAGGCGAAGGCGACGACGACGGCAATGGCGATCAGCCAGGACAAATGTTTTTGCGGATCACAGAAGCCCATGCCGATCAGCCCGAGAATCACCAGTGCCTGGGAGAGCACCAGCCAGGAACGGCGGCGGCCGAGCTTGCCCAGCAAGGGCAGGCGCCATTGGTCAAGCAGGGGCGACCAGACCCATTTGAACGCATACGCCAGGCCGATCAGGCTGGCATAGCCAATGGTTTCACGGGCCACGCCTGCTTCACGCAGCCATACGGAGAGCGTCGAGAACACCAGCATGTACGGCAGGCCGGCGGCAAAACCGAGCAACAACAGCACGAGCGTCGAAGGACTGGCATAGGCGGCGAGCGCGGCGCGCCAGGTTTTACGGGGCATGGGCTGAAGTCTGCCTCAAAATTGCGAAAACAAAGCGCGCACTCTAACCGCTGTGCTCTACCGGACGCCAGCCATGGCGCCGAATATCCACACGATTGTTCTGGACGGTGATGCCTTCCATACGCAATCGCGCACGTTGTTCATCACCGGAGGGGCTGCCGACCGGCAGACTGATGCGCCCGCCGGCGCCGAGTACGCGGTGCCAGGGCAGCCTGGTGTCGCCAGGCAACTGGCTCAAAGTCCGCCCGACCCAGCGCGCGGCGCGGCCCAGCCCGGCAAGTTCGGCCAACTGGCCATAACTGACGACTTTGCCTTCAGGCACTTGCGCGAGCGTCGAGTAGAGTGCCGTGCGTCGGATTTGCGCATCATTTTCGACGCTGTCGAGCGGGTCTTTCACGTACGCGGCTCCTGAGCATTGGCGTGATGATGGCGACAAGGGTAATCGCTCGTGGCGCAATTGAGAAATGAACTCAATTGAAATAGTCCGGTCAGTCCTTGTCATGGGCAAAATCCTACGGATAATGCCGACCCTTTTCGCCAACTCCGAGCCCCCGATCTGCTTATGTTCCCCAGAACCCTGTTGTGCCTTGCTGTTTTCAGCGCGTCCACGCCCCTGCTTGCCGACACCGTCTGGTTGAAAAACGGCGACAAGCTGAGTGGCACTATCACGGTATTCGACGGCGGCAAGCTGTTGATCCAGACCAAATACGCCGGCGCAGTGGCGATTGACTGGAAAGAGGTCAAGACCCTCGACAGCGATCAGCATCTGCTGGTCAAGCAGGACGCCTATGCCGGCGAAGTGTCGAAGTCGCTCACCGCGGCCGACGATGGCAAGGTCACCCTGGCCAACGGCGAGGAGCCGAAGACTGTCGAATTGGCGAGCATTCAGCAGATACTCAAGCCCAAGCCGATCGTCACCGACCTGGTGTGGAAGGGCAACGTCGATCTGGCGCTGGACTATCAGCGCGCCGAAAAGGACACCGACGATTACGACGTTGCCTTCAAGACTTCTGCTCGCCATGGCCGCTGGCGGCATACCGGCGAGGGCGAGTACAACCGCGAAGTCCAGGATGCGGAAACCACCACCAACAACTGGCGCGCCGAATATTCCCTCGACCGTTTCCTCACCGATCAGTGGTTCTGGCAGGGGCGCATCAACTACAAGCGTGATCACATCGAAGAGCTGGCGCGTCAGCGTGTGGTCGGTACCGGTCCGGGCTACCAGTTCTGGGACGACGAACTCGGCGCGTTCTCGCTGGGTTCGTTGCTCAACCGCACCGACTATGAATACCGCGATGGCAGCAAGGACAACTTCTATTCCGTCGCGATGAAGTGGGACTACAACCGTTACCTGATCGGCAAGAAGGTCGAGTTTTTCACCAATGGCGAAGTCGGCAAGCCGCTCTCGGGCGTTGCCGATTACGCACTGGATGCCGAGCTGGGCCTGCGCTACAAGGTCACCGACTGGGCGTCGCTCAACCTCAAGGCCGAGCGCGACATCATCAGCGGCACCAACGATGCGGATCTGAACAAGACCCGATATACCGCAGGGTTTGGTGTGGCCTGGTAAAAGCACAAACGAAAAATCGCAGCCTTTCGGGTTGCGATTTTTTTTGCCTGAACAAAACAGGCGCCCACAAAAAAGCCCCGCTTTTAAGGGCGGGGCTCTTTTCTAAAGAAGCTACAAGTTAGATAACTTGTACTTCTTCAGCTTGCATGCCTTTCTGACCGCGGGTAGCGATGAAAGAAACCTGTTGGCCTTCTTTCAGGCTTTTGAAGCCGTCGGATTGGATAGCTTTGAAGTGAACGAACAGGTCGTCACCGGATTGTGGAGTGATGAAGCCGAAGCCTTTTTCATCGTTGAACCACTTAACGGTACCGGTTTGGCGATTAGACATGGTGTAACTCCTTGAACAAAGATAACTGCGACTCAGGAAAAACCCTGGCCGAGACTGAGTGCAAAGAGCAGGAAAAATTCTTGTAGATGGTTGGATCGAAATTCAACATATCGTGTAGAGATTCTCAGTGACACAAGCAACACAGTGACGCCACCTTAACCCTTTTTCCGGAACGTGCCAATGTTTCTTGCAAAGGATTCTGTGTTTTAGGGATCGGCGGTGCGACGGTTCGTCGCCACAGCGCGTAAATACGGGGTGTTCGCCGAGAATTGCGTTGCGCACTTTGATCGCGGCGACGCGCCCGGTAAGATGCCGGACAGAATTTTTCCACCTCGCTATTCAGGACAAACCCGCCATGAGCATCAAATCGGACAAGTGGATTCGCCGCATGGCGCAGGAACACGGCATGATCGAACCGTTCGTCGAGCGCCAGATGCGCGGCAGCGACGACAGCCGGGTGATTTCCTACGGCGTGTCGAGCTACGGCTACGATGTGCGTTGCACCAACCACTTCAAGGTGTTCACCAACATCAACTCGGCCATTGTCGACCCGAAGAACTTCGACGCCGGCAGCTTCGTCGACATCCACAGCGACGTCTGCATCATTCCGCCGAACTCCTTCGCCCTGGCCAGCACCGTCGAGTACTTCCGCATTCCGCGCAACGTGCTGACCATCTGCCTGGGTAAAAGCACCTACGCGCGCTGCGGCATCATCGTCAACGTCACTCCGCTCGAGCCTGAGTGGGAAGGTCATGTGACCCTGGAATTTTCCAACACCACCAACCTGCCGGCGAAAATCTACGCCAACGAAGGTGTGGCGCAGATGCTCTTCCTCGAATCCGATGAAGAATGTGAAGTTTCCTACAAGGATCGTGGCGGCAAATATCAGGGCCAGCGTGGCGTAACCTTGCCGCGTACCTGATCGACCATCTGACGGATGTCGGGAATTCTTTGGCGGGCAGACACTCTATGGGGTGTACTGCCCGTTTTTGTTACACACAAATTCGGGCCTTCACTGAGGAGTGCCCTATGAAGATCGACCCGCGAATCAGCGCTGAACTGGCAAGGCTTGAGCCCAATCAGATAGGCGTTCTGGCCTGGTCGTTACTGGCGAATCCGTCTTTGAGCCTGTCCGGCGGCGTGCCCGGCCAGCCCGATCCCGATACTCCCAACGAACAACCGACCGAACCAGGCGAACCGACCCTGCCGGACGAACCGCCTCCGGCGCCTGTCGCCTGACCCACTGTCATGAATATGGCCCGTCAGCCTGATCGATTTGCGATCTAGCTGACGGGCCATATTTCGTTGTCGCCGATCACGAAGACCTTGCAACTGTCGTCCCGCTCGACCTGATAGCCACCGGTAAACGCACCGAATGCCGGCATCAGGCTGATGCGCTCACCGAGTCTGAAACAAGCCAGGCGCAGACTCTGCCGACCTTTGCCATGCAGCCGATAGACCGGGTGAACGTGGCCGGCGAGCACGTGCCGTTCCGGATGCGCATCGGGCTCATGCTGCAAGGCAAACGGCCCGAGTAACAGCGGTTCTGGCACCACGCGGATATTCAGCGAGGCCGGCGGGTCGCCTGCGCGTTTATCATGGTTGCCGCGAATCAGCGTCATCGGCAGGTCAGCGTGCCGCGCTCGCCACTCTGCCAGCGCATTCAGTGTGGTCGGGACATGGGAACCAGGCCCATGCAGAAAATCCCCGAGAAAAATCAATTGGCGACACGGCAGCCGCGCCAGCAATGCGTCGATCACCTCGATGTTGCTCGCCGTCGTGCCATGCGGCACCGGCTGGCCGAGGCTGCGATAGGCCGCCGCCTTACCGAAGTGCACATCGGCGATCAGCAATGCTTCCTGCGCTGGCCAGTACAGGGCTTTCTCCGGCAGCAGCCACAACTCCTCACCGGCCAAACGCACTGGGTACGCACTCACGACGATTTTCCGTTATCAGCGGTTTTTTCCAGGTCACCGACCATTCTTCTGATCCTGTCAGCCAGTTTTTCCGAACTCATGCTCTCGCGCATCCGCTCCACCAGCAGCGGAAAACCCAACGGTGTAGGACGTTTAACCTGATGCACGTCCAGTTTCATCTGATTGATGCGCTCCAGTGTCTGTTCCAGGCGGCGAATATCCAGTTCTTCGCGTAGGACTTCTTCCCCGGCCTGGGCCAGCAGCAGGTTGTCGGCGTCATATTGTTTGAACACCTGGAAGAACAAGCCACTCGACGCCTGCACCTGGCGGGTGCTTTTCGGTGCGCCCGGATACCCGGCGAACACCAGCCCGGCGATCCGCGCGATTTCGCGAAAGCGGCGCAACGCCAGTTCACCGGCATTGAGGCTGGCCAGCACGTCCAGCAACAAGTCATCGGCGTTGAACAGGTGAGCGTCGAGATGCGTGGCCCAATCCACCGGCGTGGCGCTGAGCAGTTCCAGGCCGTAATCATTCACGGCAATCGAGAAGGTCACCGGCTGGCGCTGACTGACGCGCCACGCCAACAGGCTCGCCAGTCCCAGATGCACTTGGCGCCCGGCGAACGGATAGATGAAAAGGTGCCAGCCCTCGCGGGATTTCAATACCTCGGCCAGCAGGTTTTCCGTGGTGGGCAAGCCGGACCAGCGTATCTGCGTCTCCAGCAGCGGCCGCAGCGCGTGCATTTCCGGGCCGTTGAACTGACCTTGAGCAGCGGAGCTGAAGCGCGTCACCACTGCTTCGGCCAGTTCGTTGGATAACGGCATGCGCCCGCCATTCCAGCGCGGCACGGCGGCTTTTTTTGCGGTGCTGCGTTTGACGTAGGCGGTCATGTTTTCCACCCGCACCAGCTCCAGCAAGCGCCCGGCGAAGAGGAAACCATCGCCGGGTTTCAGTCGCGCGATAAAGCCTTCCTCGACGCTGCCCAGTTGTTTGCCGCCGCCTCCCTTGCTCCAGAATTTCAGGTTGATGCTCGCGTCGCTGACGATGGTGCCGATGCTCATACGATGGCGCCGCGCCAGACGCGCATCCGGCACACGCCAGACGCCGTGTTCGTCCGGCTCGACCCGGCGGTAATCCGGATACGCTGTAAGAGACATCCCGCCATGGCGTACGAACGCCAGCGCCCAGGCCCAGTCTGCCGCTGTCAGGTCACGATAAGCCCAGGCACCCCGGACTTCTTCGTACAAGTCTTCAGGAATAAACCCACCTCCAAGGGCCATGCTGACCAAATGCTGGACCAGCACATCCAGCGGCTTGCGCGGTGACAGACGCGGCTCGATGCGCCGCTGTTCGACGGCATCGCGTGCGGCGACCGCTTCGATCAGCTCCAGGCTGTGGGTCGGCACCAACGTCACCCGCGAGGTGCGCCCCGGCGCGTGGCCGGAACGCCCGGCACGTTGCATCAAGCGCGCGACGCCTTTCGCCGAGCCGATTTGCAATACGCGCTCGACCGGGAGGAAATCCACACCCAAGTCCAGGCTTGAGGTACACACCACCGCTTTCAATTGACCATTCTTTAATGCCTGCTCGACCCAGTCGCGGGTATCGCGTGACAGTGAGCTGTGGTGCAGCGCGATCAACCCGGCCCAGTCCGGCCGCGCTTCCAGCAGCGCCTGATACCAGATCTCCGATTGCGCGCGGGTGTTGGTGAACACCAGGCTGCTGGCGCAGGCGTCGAGCTCGGCCACCACTTGCGGCAGCATCTTCAGACCGATGTGGCCGGCCCAGGGAAAACGCTCGATGGCCGGTGGCAGCAGGGTGTCGACTTGCAGGGTTTTTTCGCTTTTGCCCTGAACACTGACGCCGCCGCCCTGTGGGATCAGCACTTGCTCGGCGTGGGATTGATTACCGAGGGTGGCGGACACGCCCCAAACGATCAGATCGGGCTGCCAATGACGCAGGCGGGCGAGAGCCAGTTGCAGTTGCACGCCGCGTTTGTTGCCGAGCAACTCGTGCCATTCATCGATGACGATCATGCGCAGGCTCGACAACGCGGTGCGCGCATCGGCGCGGGCCAGTAGCAGAGTCAGGCTTTCCGGTGTGGTGATCAGCGTCGTTGGCAGACGCCGGCCCTGGCGGGCGCGTTCGCTGCTGCTGGTGTCGCCGGTGCGCAGGCCGATGCTCCACGGAATCTGCAATTCATCGACCGGGCTTTGTAAAGCGCGGGCGGTATCGGCGGCAAGAGCGCGCATCGGCGTGATCCACAGCACCGTCAACGGCTCGCCCGGCGGTTTGCGTTTGCGCGGTGTAGCCACGGGCGGTTGCAGGCGGGCGAAGCGGTTGAGCGTAGCAAACCATACCGCATAAGTTTTGCCGGCGCCGGTGCTGGCGTGGAGCAATCCGGACTCGCCGTTTTTCACCGCCGCCCACACCTGTTTCTGAAAGGCGAACGGCTTCCAGTCGCGGGCGCTGAACCAGGTTTTTGCAAAGTCGGGGGATTTCGCCATGCCGGCTGCGTGCGCTCTGGAGGTGTTGTTTCAGAGACAGCGAAGCGGGGGGACAAGTTTAACTTTATCGGTCGGTGGATTCCCCCGGTGGGAGCGAGCCTGCTCGCGAATGCGATGTCTCATTCAACATTGATGTTGATTGATAAACCGCTTTCGCGAGCAGGCTCGCTCCCACACAGGGCGGGGGCCAACCTTACTTAAGATTGCCGCTGAGGAACTGCTTCAGCCGTTCGCTTTTGGGATTGCCCAGCACGTCTTCCGGCGCACCTTCTTCTTCCACCAGACCCTGATGCAGAAACAGCACCTGATTCGACACCTTGCGCGCAAAACTCATTTCATGGGTAACCATGATCATAGTCCGACCTTCTTCGGCCAGACCCTGAATCACTTTCAGCACTTCGCCGACCAGTTCCGGGTCGAGTGCCGAGGTCGGTTCGTCGAACAGCATCACTTCCGGTTCCATCGCCAGTGCCCGGGCGATCGCCACGCGCTGTTGCTGGCCGCCGGAGAGAAACGCCGGGTATTGATCGGCGACCCGCGCTGGCAGGCCGACCTTGTCCAGATACCGCCGGGCGCGATCCTTGGCTTCCTGTTTACTGCAACCGAGCACCCGGCGCGGGGCCATGGTGATGTTTTCCAGCACCGTCATGTGGCTCCATAGGTTGAAATGCTGGAACACCATCGCCAGCCGCGTGCGCAGGCGTTGCAGTTCATCGGCGTCGGCGACGTGCATGCCGTGCCGGTCGGTGACCATGCGGATCGCCTGGCCATCGAGGCTCATGGCGCCGTCATTCGGTTGCTCGAGGAAATTGATGCAGCGCAAAAAGGTGCTTTTACCCGAGCCGCTGGCGCCGATCAGGCTGATCACGTCGCCGGTTTTGGCCTTGAGCGAAACGCCTTTGAGCACCTGATGATCGCCATAGCTTTTGTGCAGGCCTTCAACGGTCAGTTTGTACATGGACGAGCATCCTCAAGGCGAAAGTAGGTAGCCGCTGCGATAGGCTTCGGCGCCCGCGACGTGGGCGATGACCATGCCGGCAGTGGCCATGCGCCGCAGCGAGCGCGCATACAGCAGGCCGGCGGCGGTGCAATGAATGGGGGTGACCTTGTCGTGGACCGGGTCGATGATTTCGGCGATCTGCTGGCCGGCTTCCAGGTATTGGCCGGGTGTCGCGCAGTACACCAGCAGGCCGCCGACTGGCGTGGTCACCGGTTCGACCCCGGCCAGCGGCGTGGCCGGGTACGGCAGTGGCGGTTGCGGCTTGGTCTCGCCGACGATGGCATCGAACTGGATCAGATAGTCGATCAGCGCCTGACAATCGCGGCTGGCCAGCGGGTGATTGACGTCGCCCTGACCGCGCAATTCGACGGTCACCGAGAAGCTGCCCAGCGGAATCTCGAATTGCTCGCCGAAGCGCTCGCGCAGTTGCCACCAGAGCAGGGTGAAGCACTCGTCGAACGACTGCCCGCCGGAATCGGTAGCGAGCAGACTGGCCTGGGCTTCGATATAGCGTGCCAGCGGCTCGACCTGCGGCCAGGCTTCAGGCGTGGTGTACAGGTGCACCACCGATTCGAAGTCGCAGTGCAAGTCCAGCACCATGTCGGCATCGCAGGCCAGGCGTTGCAGGGTCAAACGCTGGGATTGCAGTTGTGTGGCCGGCGTCTGGCGGGCGAGGGCGTCGCGCAGGCTGGCACGGATCAGTTCGAGGTTGTGCTGCGCATCGTCGTCCAGCTGGCCTTCGATGGCGTTGCCGATTTCTTCGCTGAGGTCGACGAACCAGCGATTGAAGTTCTGCCCACTCTCCAGGTCGTAACGGCCCAGCGGCACGTCCATCAGCACTTGTTCGAGGCCGACCGGGTTGGCCACCGGCACGAGGACGATTTCGCTGCGCAGGCGGCCGGCAGCTTCCAGCTCGGCCAGACGCTGCTTCAGGTGCCAGGCGACCAGCATGCCGGGCAGTTCGTCGGCATGCAGCGAGGCCTGAATGTACACCTTGCCCTTGGCCTGCTGTGGGCCGAAGTGGAAACTGTGAATCTGCCGTGCGGTCCCCGGCAGCGGGGCCAGCAAGTCATGAATCTGGTGGCGCATTGTTATCTCTTTATTTTCAAACCGGTGCTAGTGAGTCGGCCCGAGGAAGGCCAGCCAGCGGCGTTCGGCAAGGCGGAACAGACCGACCAGCGCAAAAGTAATGGTCAGGTAGATCAGCGCGGCGATGCCGAATGACTGGAAGGTCAGGAAGGTCGCCGAGTTGGCATCCCGCGCGACTTTCAGAATATCGGGAATGGTCGCGGTGAACGCCACGGTCGTCGAGTGCAGCATCAGGATCACTTCGTTGCTGTAGTAAGGCAACGAGCGGCGCAATGCCGACGGCATGATCACGTAGGCGTACAGCTTCCAGCCGGTCAGGCCATAAGCCTTGGCCGCTTCGACTTCGCCGTGGTTCATGCTGCGAATCGCCCCGGCAAAAATCTCCGTGGTGTACGCGCAGGTATTGAGCGCGAAAGCGAGGATCGTGCAGTTCATCGCGTCACGAAAGAAACTGTCGAGGATCGGCTGCTCGCGCACGGCGGCGAGGCTGTAGATGCCGGTGTAGCAGATCAGCAACTGGATATACAGCGGCGTGCCACGGAACAGGTAGGTGTAGAACTGCACCGGCCAGCGAATGTAGAAGTGCGGCGAGACGCGGGCGATCGACAATGGGATCGAGACGACGAAGCCGATGCAGATCGACGCGGTCAGCAGCCACATCGTCATCGCCAGCCCGGTGATGTTCTGGCCGTCGGTATAAAGGAAGGCGCGCCAATATTCCTGGAGAAGTTCGATCATCGTACGGCCTCCCGGGCACCGGCGGCGTAGCGGCGTTCGAGCCAGCGCAGGATGAAGTTCGAAGCACTGGTGATCAGCAGATAGATCAATGCGGCAAGGACCAGAAAGTAGAACAGTTGATAAGTGCTTTTACCGGCGTCCTGCGCTGCCTTGACCAGATCGGCGAGGCCAATGATCGACACCAGCGCGGTGGCCTTGAGCATGACCATCCAGTTGTTGCCGATGCCCGGCAGGGCGAAGCGCATCATTTGCGGAAACACCACAAAGCGAAAACGCTGGCCACGTTTGAGGCCATACGCGGTGGCGGCTTCGACCTGACCACGCGGCACCGCGAGGATGGCGCCACGGAAGGTCTCGGTGAAATACGCGCCATAAATGAAGCCCAGCGTCAGCACGCCGGCGCTGAACGGGTCGATTTCGATGTATTCCCATTCCATGTAATCGGTGAGCGACGTCAGCCAGGTTTGCAGGCTGTAGAAGATCAACAGCATCAGCACCAGATCCGGCACGCCGCGAATCAGCGTGGTGTAGAGCTGCGCGGGCAGGCGCACCAGTTTGACTTTCGACAGTTTGGCACTGGCGCCGAGCAGGCCGAGCAACACGGCCACCAGCAGCGACATCGCCGATAATTTGATGGTCATCCAGGTGCCTTGCAGCAGCAACGGGCCGAAGCCCTGCAGACTGAACGAGGCCAGCCCCAGATTTTGCAGGAGGGTTTCAAACATAAATCAGCAACCTGAGCGGATGGAAAAGGCGCCCATCGAGGATGGGCGCCGGGGCATTATTTGCCGCTGTACAGATTCAGGTCGCCAAAGTGTTTCTTTTGAATCTCGGCGTATTTGCCGTCGTCGTGTAACGCTTTGATACCTTTATCCAAAAGTGCTTTCAGCTCAGTGTTACCTTTCTTGATACCGATAGCGGTTTTCGACGGCAGCAATTCGCTGTCGACCGGCTGGCTGACTTCGTAACCTTCGCCTTTCGGCGACTTGAGGAAGCCCAGTTCGGCTTGCAGCATGTCCTGGATGGCTGCGTCGAGGCGGCCGGAGGTCAGGTCGGAATACACCTGATCCTGGTTCTGATAGGCCTGGGTTTTCACACCGGCCTTGTCCAGCACGGCTTTGGCGTAGGCTTCCTGAATGGTGCCTTGCTCATAGCCAACGGTCTTGCCCTTCAGCGACGCGACGTCTGCGCTCAGGCCGGAGCCTTTCTTGAACACGTAAGCGGTCGGGCCGGAAAACAGTTCGCTGGAGAAGTCGATGACCTTCTCGCGCGCCGGAGTCACGGTCATCGACGAGATCACGCCATCGAATTTGTTGGCCTTGAGGCCCGGAATCATGCCGTCGAAATCGCTTTCAACCCATTTGCACTTGACCTTCAGTTCGGCGCAGATCGCGTTGCCCAGATCGATATCGAACCCGACCAGGCTGCCATCGGCCGCTTTCGACTCGAACGGTGCGTACGAAGGGTCAACGCCAAAGCGCAGCTCTTTGTATTCCTTGGCCAGCGCGGAGCCGGCGGCCATGCACAACGCCAGTGCAGAAAGGGTCAGCAATGCTTTTTTCATTATTCAATCCCTAAGAACCAATATGAGCGCTTGTGGCGCAGAATTATTGTTACTGCAACGCTTACGACCTATAGAAAGTAGCAATTTCCGAACCAGAGTGCCGAACAGGTGTTTTAAAAGGTCGAGTGCAGAGAGGCAAGGGTAGTTGAATGCCCGGAAATGGGCATTGCTGTTTGCATGCACTGTTTCGGTTCAAGCGCGTGGCCCGGAGCAGTTGAAACTGTGGCGAGGGGCTTATCCCCGATCGGCTGCGCAGCAGGTGCAAAAACCTGAGTGCACGATTTCAGGGGGAAATTGCCGGGGGCCGCTGCGCAGCCCAGCGGGGATAAATCCCCTCGCCATAGGATTCTGCGATGTGTCGAGAATGAATCAGGCCAACAAGTCTTGCAGAGTCGCGAGGCTGTCGGCTTCTTCGACGGTCTTGTCCTTGCGCCAGCGCAGCATGCGCGGGAAGCGCACGGCGATGCCGCTCTTGTGCCGGCGCGACAGGGCGATGCCCTCGAAGCCGAGTTCGAACACCAGGCTCGGCTTGACGCTGCTCACCGGGCCGAATTTTTCCACCGTAGTCTTGCGCACGATGCTGTCGACCTGGCGCATTTCTTCATCGGTCAGCCCCGAATAGGCCTTGGCGAACGGCACCAGCGAGCGCTGGCTGGATTCCGGCGGGCCGTCCCACACGGCGAAGGTGTAATCGCTGTACAGGCTGGCACGACGGCCGTGTCCGCGCTGGGCATATATCAGTACCGCGTCGACGCTGAACGGGTCGACCTTCCACTTCCACCACACGCCCATGTCCTTGGTCCGGCCGACGCCATACAGCGAATCGCGCGCCTTGAGCATCATGCCTTCGACGCCGAGTTTGCGCGACGCTTCGCGCTGGCGGCCAAGGTCGAACCAGTCCTCGCCGGTCAATACCGGGGAGGGCAGCAGTACCGGGCTGTTGCAGCGCGCGATCACCTCTTCGAGTTGCGCACGGCGCTTGACCTGTGGCTGGTTGCGCCAGTCTTCGCCCTGCCATTCCAGCAGATCGTAAGCCAGCACCACCACCGGCACTTCTTCGAGAATCTTCTTGTCGAGCGTCTTGCGACCGATGCGTTGTTGCAGCAGGGCGAACGGTTGCACGGCCGGCGGCTCATCGGAATGCGGATCGAAGGCATCTTCAGTAGTCGGATGGGTGCTCTTCCACACGACGATTTCGCCGTCGATCACCGTGCCGTCGGGCAAGCCGTGCACGAGCACATCGAACTCGGGGAAGCGCTCGGTCACCAGTTCCTCGCCGCGCGACCACACCCACAGCTTGCCGTCGCGCTTGACCACTTGCGCGCGAATACCATCCCACTTCCATTCCACCTGCCAGTCGCTGGCCGGGCCGAGCAGAGCTTCGAATTCCTCGACCGGTTGCGCCAAGGCGTGGGCGAGAAAGAACGGGTAGGGCTGGCCGCCGCGCTGGGCATGTTCGTCGGCGGACTCCGGGGCGATGAGTTTCAGGTAACTGGCGGCGTTGGGCCGGTTCGACAGATCGGTGTAACCGACCAGACGCTGAGCCACGCGTTTGCTGTCGAGGCCGGCCATTGAGGCGAGGGCGCGGGTGACCAGCAACTTCGACACGCCAACGCGGAAACTGCCGGTGATCAGCTTGATGCACAGCATCAGGCTCGGCCGGTCCAGTTGTGCCCACAACATTGGCAACTGGCGCGCCAGATACTCCGGCGTTTCGCCGCGAAGTGGCAGCAGCTTTTCTTCGATCCATTCGGCAAGACCGGCCTCGGAGCTGTGGGAATTTTCTGGCAGCACCAGAGAAATGGTCTCGGCCAGATCGCCGACGGCTTGGTAGCTTTCTTCGAACAGCCATGGCTCCAGTCCCGAAACTGCGACCGCCAGCTCACGGAGGATGCGCACCGGTACCAGTTGCCGAGGCCGGCCACCGGAGAGGAAATACACCGCCCATGCGGCATCTTCCGGCGCGGCCTGCGCGAAATACGCCTGCATCGCCGCCAGCTTGGCGTTGCTCGACGTGGTGGCGTCGAGTTCGGCATATAACTCGGCGAAGGCTTTCATGGGGAAGTCTCGGCAACGGTGGGTTCGGTGGCGATGTTGTCGTCTTCGTCATCGCCGTATTCAGTGGTGAAGCCTTGTGCATCCAGGCCCTGCTCGCGCAGATGGCGCACGAGCACGCCGATCGAGCCGTGGGTGACCATCACCCGTTCCGCGCCGGTCTGGTGGATCGCCCACAGCAGGCCGGGCCAATCAGCGTGATCGGAAAGGACGAAACCGCGATCGACGCCGCGCCGCCGCCGCGTCCCGCGCAGGCGCATCCAGCCGCTGGCAAAGGCATCGCTGAACTCGCCGAAACGACGCGTCCAGGTACTGCCGCCTGCTGACGGCGGAGCAATGACCAGCGCCTGGCGCATGATCGGGTCGCTTTTTTTTACGTCGCCCGCATAGATCGTCGGCGGCAGGTACACGCCGGCATCGCGGTAGACCCGGTTCAGCGGTTCGACCGCGCCGTGGCTGAGGATCGGGCCAAGGGTTTCGTCGATGCCGTGGAGAATCCGCTGCGCCTTGCCGAAGGAATAGCAGAACAGCACGCTGGCCTTGCCGGCGGCGATATTGGCCGCCCACCACTGATTGATCTCGGCGAAGATCTGCGCCTGCGGCTGCCAACGATAGATCGGCAGGCCGAAGGTCGATTCGGTGATGAAGGTGTGGCAGCGCACCGGTTCGAATGGGGTGCAAGTGCCGTCCGGCTCGACCTTGTAATCGCCCGATGCGACCCAGACTTCGCCGCCGTATTCGAGCCGTACCTGCGCCGAACCGAGGACATGCCCGGCGGGGTGAAAGCTCAGGGTCACGCCGTGGTGGGTGAGGCGCTGGCCGTAGTCAAGTGTTTGCAACTGGATGTCCTGACCCAGACGCGCGCGCAGAATCCCGGCGCTGGCGCTGCTCGACAGGTAGTGCTGATTACCGGTGCGCGCGTGATCGCCATGGGCATGGGTGATCACCGAACGCTCGACCGGCCGCCACGGATCGATATAGAAATCCCCGGCGGGGCAGTAGAGACCTTCAGGTCGGGCAATAACAAGATCCATGTCGTGACCGGAATGGGGGGCTTGTTAGCTATGAGGCGGGCGTGAGGCTGGAAGTTCGATCGGCTTTTAAGGGTGATGCAAAGCCAATGTGGGAGCGAGCCTGCTCGCGAAAGCGGTTTACCAGACACATCAATTTTGACTGTGCCTCCGTCTTCGCGAGCAGGCTCGCTTCCACAGGGAACTGCGCTTACTTGCCCGGGGTGAGGGTCAAACGGGTCTTGCCATACACCCGATCAAAGTTCTGCGGCTGCATCGGCAGGCCGATGTACTGACCTTTCAGCCACGCATCGATCCCGTTCAGGTAATTCGGACTCAGTGGATTGCCCGACTGCCCCGTACCGTTCTGCGCCATCAATGGCTCGCTCTGGCCGAAGTCGACGATAAAGCGCATCGACGGCGCGCGTGTGGTGGCGAAGTCCTGGCCCCAGGCAAACGCCGAGCTGTTCAGCGTGGTGTGATCGCCTCCAGCCGCCAGCGGCCCGCGTACAGTCTGACCGTTGCTGTTTTTCCACGCATAGCTGTGCAATTTGCCCCACTGCCAGGCGCGATGATCGCCGCCCAACTGGCTGTCGCCCGCTGTAATCGCTGCAGCGAGGCTGCGGGCGAGAATCACCGCTTTATCTTCCTTCTGCGGCGTGCGCAGATCATCCCAGAACGGACTGTCCTCACGTCCCAAGAGATGATCGGCCTGCGCCGCGTAGGACAGATCGCCATTGGCGACAAAGGCCTTCCACGCCGGGCTCGATTCAGGACCCAGTTCATCGAGGAAGAGCTGCTTCATGCTTTCCTGCAGAAACAGTTCATAAATCGCGGCATCCGCCGAGGTCGGGCTGAGCTTGCCGTCGAACGCCATCATTCGCGTGAAGGCTTCACGAGCCTTGCTGCGTTCGGCGTCCGGCAGGGCGTCGATCGCCTGTTTCAGCGGTTGCTTCATCCCCGGTGCTTCGAAGACTTTTTTCAGCTTGGCGGCGAAGGTGGTGGTCTGGTCGTACTGCATGGCGATCACGCTGCGGCTGTCGTGCTTGCCGCTGCCAGCCATTTCCGCCAAGCGTTCGCCGCGCTCCGGTGCCGCCCAGGATTTCGACAACTGCATGCCGTAGCCGTCGGGGATGACGCGCTGGTTGGCGGTGCCGAGCCAGCCTTGTGCCGGGTCCTGATCGTAGGGGTGCAGCATCGGGTCGGCGTAACCGTCCCAGTCGTAGCGACCGTCCCAACCCGGCGAGGGCAGCAGGCCTTCGCCTTCGCGACGGTTGGGGAAGCGCCCGGTGACTTGCCAGCCGATATTGCTCGCATCGGCAAAGACCAGATTCAGGGTAATGGCGCGGATTTCACGGCTGGCGTCCGAGGCGCGCTCGACGTTTTGCGCTCGGGTCAGATCGAAGAAGGCATCCAGCGTTTTGTCGTCGGTGAAGCTTGGCGTCTGCAAGGCGAGGCCGAAACCGCTGCCTTGCGCCGCTGCCTGGGCACTGTTGAGCAGCGCGCCGTGACGGGTTTCGTACACGGCTTCGCGAATCGGCCGCTGGCCTTTGACGAAGTAGGTCTCGTTGCGCACGCCCAGCGGCTGCCATTTGCCGTTGACTTCGTAAGTGAGGCTGCTGCCCTGACGGCGGATTTTCTCGAGGAACAGGTCCTGATTGTCGCCGAGCACGCTGGTCATGCTCCACGCCACTTTACCGTTGAAGCCGCCGAGCACCATCGGCAGACCGGCAACCGTGACGCCGGCCGCCTGATATTTCGGCGCACGTATCTGCACGAAACTCCACAACGACGGCGCGGCCAGTGGCCCGTGCGCATCGCTGGCCAGCAGGCTTTTGCCGCTGCGGCTGCGTTGCGGGGCAATCGCCCAATTGTTCGCAGTCGGCGTGGCGAGCAGGTTCAGCGCCGACAGTTGCTGGCTGGCGCTGCTCAGTTCCGTCAGCCCCGGAATCTGCCCGTTGAGCTTAAGGCCTTGCAGTTTGTCGGCTTCAGCCACTGGCAGGTTTTCATCAGGCGCCGACGGGCTCAGCCAGGCGAGTTTGTCAGTGGTCACGGTTTGCGCGAGCACCAGCGACTGGATTTCCTCCGGCAGGTTGGCCGACTGGCTGAAATTCAGCAGGGCAAAAATCAGCGCCGAATCTTCCGGTTTCCAGTATTCGGGCTTGTAACCGCTGGCGGCGAGGTCGCCCGGCAACTTGTCGGCGTAGCGGAACAGGTAGGCGTTGACGCCCCGTGCATACACTTCGAAGAAGCGCTTGAGCCGTGGCGACGAGGCCTTGTACAGCTCGCCGGCGCTCTTCTTCAGATTGACCGCGCGCATGTAGCGGTCGGCATCGAGCATCGACGCGCCGGACATTTCCGCCAGCCGGCCCTGGGCCAACAGGCGCAGGGTGACCATCTGGTTGATGCGGTCGCTGGCGTGGACGTAACCGAGACTGAACAGCGCGTCATGGAAGCTGTTGCTTTCGATCAGCGGCATGCCCATCGCATTGCGCCGCACCGAAACGTTCTGCGCCAGGCCCTTGAGCGGTTGCACGCCGGAGGTCGGCGGCAGGCTGTCCTGGGCGTTCCAGGTCTGGCAACCGGACAGGCCGAGGACACCGGCCACTGCTGCGGCAACGCCGAACCGGGGAAGAAAATGTGAAAGGGCTGGCGAGGCCATGGCGAAGCTCCTGCGGGGGTATAAGGCTGGGGGCGCAATAAAGCCGCTACGTTAGTGACGGCGCGAGAGCCGCGCAAGCGGGGCGAGTGGTTATTTATGCAGTTGTCGGCTGATCGGTCAGAGGTGTGACAGTTGCTTGTGGGAAAGCGCTGATGTTGAACTACGGAACAAGTCCCGTGCCCTGTCAGGAGAAAGATCGCTATGGAGCTTCAGAGCAACACTGCGCTGATCATCATCGACCAGCAGAAAGGCATCCTGCATCCGCGTCTGGGGCGGCGGAATAATCCTCAGGCCGAGGAAAGAATGCTTGAGCTACTGGCGCTGTGGCGCCTGCGCGGGCGCCCGGTGATCCACGTGCAGCACTTGTCGCGCTCACCTGATTCGGTGTTCTGGCCCGAGCAGGACGAAGTGGAGTTTCAAGAGCGATTTGTTCCTCGGGACGGGGAATGGCTGGTGCAGAAACAGGTGCCGGACGCGTTTTGTGCCAGTGGGCTGGAGGCGCAGTTGTGTGAGGCTGGGATCGGGCAACTGATCATCGTTGGTGTGGCGACCAATAACTCGGTTGAGTCGACGGCGCGCACTGCGGGCAACCTGGGGTTCGACACATGGGTGGCAGAGGATGCATGTTATACCTTCGACAAGGCCGATTATTTCGGCACACCGCGTACCGCTGAAGAGGTGCACGGGATGTCGCTGGGCAATCTGCATGGGGAGTATGCGACGGTGGTCGGCTCTTCCCAGATTCTGGCGGCGGGCTGAAGTTTTGTAATGGAGGCGCCGCCGCCTTCGCGAGCAGGCTCGCTCCCACAGTGACCATATTTCTTCAGATGAAACGCGATCCCTGTGGGAGCGAGCCTGCTCGCGAAGGCGGTGTGTCAGGCGAAGAAGACCTTCGCCAGTGACATCAAGCGCCGTGGCACTTCTTGAATTTCTTGCCGTTGCCGCATGGGCAAGGGTCGTTGCGGCCGACGTCTTTCAGGGCGTTGCGCACCGGTTCCTGGTGGGCGTGGCCGCAGTTCGGGCCGTGGACATGGCCATGGTCGTGATCGTGATGGTGGTCATGATCGTGGTTGCAGTCAGGGCCATGGACATGGGGTTGCTGGGTCATCGAGGTCACTCCGGAGTTAGATCGGCGGGGATTATCACGCCATTGCGCTCAAGGTGCACGTAGTGGGCGATGAATAAACCGGTTTCCATTTCGCCCTGCAATCGATAGGGAATCTGCTGGTTCGGATTTTTCAGCAGTTTCACCACCTGTTTCACCTTCGGCCACAGGTTGGTGCGGATCGGCACTTTGAAGTAAGCGCTGCGCTTGGGCCCCACGGTAAACCAGTGCTCATGCTCGCCTTCGGTGAGCAGCATGTCGGCCAGGTGAATCCGGTATTCGAGGCCGCGCACGGTCAGGTCGCTGTCGTTGGGATTGTCGACGCGAAAGTGCAGGATGAATTTCTGTTCGAGCAGTTTGGCCCGCACGACCTCGACTTTCACCAGATGCACGGCGGGCTCGACGCTGTCGTCGCTGAACCACGAGGCACAGCCGCCGAGGTTTACGATCAGCATCAAGAGCAGAAAATGTAATGTGCGCCGACGACCGAGCATGAAATTGACTCCCTTTGTGCCCAGTCTAGACCTTAAAAGATTTCAGCCTTCGGCTAATCCCGTGTAGGAGCGGCCGAAGGCTCGGGCCGCGATCGGACGATCTTTTGATCTTCAGCTCAAGCGCCGAAATAACCCGAACAACACTTCTTGAACTTCTGCCCGCTGCCACACGGGCAGCCGTCATTGCGCCCCAGCTTCATCTGCACCGTCGGATCGATGAAGTACCAGCGCCCGCCGTTCTGGACAAAGGATGAGCGCTCGCGATGGCTGTGCTCGCCCTGGCTGTCATGCCAGCGCGCGGTGAAGGTGACAAAGGCGTGTTCCGGCTGACCGCCAAAGACTTCCGAGCTTTCAACCTCAAGGCCGAGCCAGGTGCTTTGCGCACTCCAGTCGCTGATCGATTGTCGGTTCAGCCCCGCCTGTTGCGCGGGCAGGGTAGTCGCTACCAGATAGTCGATCAGCCCCAGCACATAAGCGCTGTAGCGCGAACGCATCAAGGCTTCGGCACACGGTGCCGGGTGGCCGTCGTGATAAGGGCCGCAGCAGGCGTCCAGCAGATTGCCGCTGCCGCATGGGCAAATGGCTGTACTCATTGCATTACCACCAGTATTTCCCGAAGTTTTCCGGATTGGCCCAGAAGCGTGAATTGAGCCAGTCGGGGACTTGTTTGTAGTCAAGCAGATCGTAGGTGAACAGGGTCAGCACCTGCTCGTCGCGCTGGAAACGCTCGCTGGCCTGCAGGGCCAGCGAATAGAAATCGGTTTCCTGCCAGCCACTGGCCGCCAGATCCGCCAGCACCGCGATGCGACTGGCGTTGAGATTGCGAATGCCGCCCAACAGGTTCAGGCCGTCGCGCTTGGGCAAATGTTCCAGGCAATCGACTACCAGCGCCAGATCGAAGCGTTGCGCGGCCAGCTCAGCCGGCAGTGCGCCGGGTGCGGCATGGGCGACCACTGTGTCGGGATGCGCGTCCTTGAAAGCGCTCAAGGCGGGAAACTCGCTGGCGCCGATCAGCAGCAGACGGGCCGGGGCGTAGCGATCCAGCAAAGCGGCCAACGCCTGTTGTGGCGTGCGCGAAGAAATGGCGGCGTTCATCGAAGCTCCTCAGTCAGACCGCCAAGACTAGCCTGCCAGACCGCGTCGGCAAAGCGCCCGGTGGCACCGGTTTTCGCCAAAAGAGGCAAACCCCTGTGAACACGGTCGCAAACAGCGGTGGCCTATTGCTGGCGGAGATTAAAACTCCGGTCTTTACTCCCTGAATCGGTTTTAAGCCGATCCCTCAGGAGAAAACTAGATGAGCATAGTTCGGACAGCATTACCCTTGGTTCTGCTAACCAGTGTGTTGACTGGTTGTGCAGGTTTGCAGAAAACCGACTGGCCGACCTGTGCGGCGGTCGGCGGTGTGGTCGGTGCCGGTCTCGGCGCGACGGAAAGCGCATCGTGGGCTGGCTACGGTGCGCTGCTCGTTGGCGGCACGGCAGCGGCCTATTGCTGGGTGCATGGTGATGGCGATGAAGACGGCGATGGCGTGCCGGACAGTCGCGACAAGTGCCCGGGTACGCCTAAAGGCGTACAGGTCGACGCTGACGGTTGCCCGCCACCGACGCCTGCGCCAGTGGTCGAAGAAGCGGTTGTGGTCAAGGAAGAAACCATCGTCATTCGTGATGTGCATTTCGAATTCGACAAAGCCACGCTGACCGGCCCCGACAAGCAAGTGCTGGACAAGGTCGCCGATCGCCTGAAACAGGAATCCTCTACCGCGCAACTGACCGTTACCGGTCACACCGACAGTGTCGGCAGCGATGCCTACAACAAGAAACTGTCGGATCGTCGTGCGCACTCGGTGGTGGAATACCTGATCCAGCAGGGCGTTCCACGTGCCAGCTTCGTTTCGGTGTCGGGCCTTGGTGAAAGCCAGCCTGTGGCTGACAACAAGTCGGCTGATGGTCGTGCGCAGAACCGTCGCACCGAAATCAAAATCGTCCGCTAGCCCCTCTCGCATCCGCGGCTTGTGCAGTCGCGGATGCGGGTCTTTACTCCTGTGTAACCGGTATGGGCCGGTACACAGGAGCGTTCACAAATGCGTGTTTTCTCAAGGTCCGTCTTGCCGGTGCTGCTGCTAGGCAGCTTGCTCACCGGTTGTGCCACTCACAGCGATGGCACCGCCCCCCTCAATCAACGTACGTGGCCAATCTGCAGCCTGCTTGGCGGCCTGGTCGGCGGCGGTCTTGGCGCCATTGAAAGCGCCGGCTGGGCCGGTGGCGGCGCGGCATTGGGTATCGTCACCGGCGGGCTGATCTGTTACGCCCAGGATGGCGACGAGGACAGCGACGGCGTATTCGACCGCCGCGACCGCTGCCCGGACACACCGGAAAATACCGAAGTCGATCATCGTGGCTGCCCGCTGCCGCAATATCCGGTGGCAGTCAAACCGGTCGAACCGGCGCCGCAAACCGAAGTGATCACCTTGAGCGATGCCGGCAACGTGCTGTTCGATTTCGACAAGTCCGATCTGACCCCGGCGGCCAAAGCCCAGCTCGACACCTTGATGGACAAACTGCGTAATGCCGACGTGGTCAGCATCAAAGTCATCGGGCATACAGACAGCAAAGGCTCCGACGCCTATAACCAGGCTTTGTCCGAGCGGCGCGCGAGCAGTGTCGCAGCGTACTTGCTCAGTCAGGGCCTGGCGCCGAACAAGCTCACCAGCGAGGGTCGAGGCGAAAGTGAGCCGGTCGCCGATAACGCCAGCGATGAAGGTCGCGCGGAAAATCGCCGGGTCGAGCTGCATATCAATCGTTAGGAAAGGTCTGTAGTCCGCCGGCTAGAGCTGCCGGGTCGAGATCGTCGCCCCGGCAGCCATTTCATCAGCGTTTGCACAAATTTCATTTTTCCCTCTGGCTTATCCCCCGCAGAAGCCGGTACTGTGCGTGCAAAGAATAATTCGCAACACGGGGGAGCGTATGAAGGTGTTCTGGGGGCTGGGGCGTTTGCTGACCCTGCTGTTCTGCTGCGTGGTACTGGCCAATCAACTGGTGCCGTTTGTTCATCCGTTGCATCTGCTGGTCAATCTGGCCGGCGCTCTGTTGTTGCTGATTCATCTACTCGAAGTGCTGCTGTGCAACCGCAGCCTCAAGGGTCGTCCGCACCCTTGGCGTGATCGTGGCCGCATCCTGTTGTTCGGCGTTTTCCACCTGCAAACCATCCCGGCCCCGGCCGCTCCGGAGGCTTCTTCCCATGCGTAAACTCTGCCTGCTCGCTGCATTCATCAGTCCACTGGCCTGCGCCCAGGTGGTCAACGTGCAAAGCAATTCTTTGATGCGCTTGCCCAACACCACCAGCACGCTGCAACTGGAGAAACTGGAAGTCGCCGATTACGGCACCTTGCTGATCCCGTCCAACGTGACTGAATTAAACATCGATGAACTGCGTCTTGGCCATGAAGCACGTATTGCTATCGTTCCGGCTGAACAAGCGCTGGAAGTGAAGGTCAAGCGCGCTGAATTGAGCGAGGGCAGCCAGATCACCGCGCGCGGCGCCCCCGGCACTTATGAAAAAGCGGCCCGGGCCGGGCGCAATCTGAATCTGCAATTCCAGGCCCTGAGCGCGCCGCAACTGACGGTCGATGCCCGTGGCGGCAGGGGCGCGCCAGGGTTCGTCGGCCTCGACGGCGGCAACGGTGAAGATCCGGGCTGCACCTATGGCTCGGCCGGTCACGGTGCCGATGGCAGTGACGGCAGCGATGGCCAGCCAGGCGCGCCGGGTGCGCTGGTGCGACTCGCCGTACCACGGGATTTTCCAGCCGAGCTGATCAAAGTCAACGTGGCTGGCGGTGCCGGCGGCCCGGCGGGTGTCGGCGGCAAGGCGGGCAAGGGTGGCAAGTCCAAGGGCTGCCTGGTGTACCGCGCTGACGGCGGCAAGAACGGCAAGGCCGGCGTGGATGGCCAGCCGGGGCCGGAGGGAGCGGCGGGTTCGGTTACCGTGCAACGCCTCTAAAACTGCGACCCACTCTCTGATCAATAAAATGCTTTGGTGAGTGAAGATCTTTGGTGAGTGAAATTATGTGGCGAGGGGATTTATCCCCGCTGGGTCGCGAAGCGGCCCCGCTCTAAAAATCAAAAGCGGGACTGCTACGCAGCCCAGCGGGGATAAATCCCCTCGCCACAACTGTGTTCACAGCAGAAAAATAGTGCGATTCAGAGCATCGGTCTCGCCGCCGCTACCGCCACCAGCACCAACCCGACCAGCAGATTAAGCCCCACCACCCGGCGAATCCGCCCCAGCACTGCCGCACCCGCCGGCCAATCCTTCGCCTCAACCGCCTTGCGCAATTCCGGCAGCATCAACCCCTGAATGCGGATGAACAGCGCCGTCATCACCACATACAAACCGATCATCACCTGCACGTACTTCGGCGCGGTTTCAAATCCGACCTGCTGCAGATGCAGCATGCCCACGCCGCTGATCGGCAACAGGATCACTGCGACCCAGACCCAACGGAAAAAACCTTGAAACACTTCCACCCACAGGGTCAGGCGAGCTGGGCCGTCCAGAGCCTTCACAGCCGCAGGGCGCAAGACCATCCAGGCGAAAAACATGCCGCCGACCCACACCAGAGCGGCAAGGACATGCAGGGGGTAAACGAGGCTAAAAGGTGTCATTCGGGCACTCCGTTCTGCGCAGGATCGATTAGGCAGGTATGATAGCCGCCGAACCAAACTACTGAAAATTTATCCAGCGTTTCCAGCGCCCGACACTCAATGATCAGCACTGAACTCAAAACCACGATCCAGGGCGCCTATTCGCGTTTTCTAGAGGCCAAGAGCCTCAAGCCGCGTTACGGCCAGCGCCTGATGATCGCCGAAATCGCCAAGGTCCTCGGGGATATCGACACCGATGACGAAGGCCGGCGCAGTGGCGACCCCGCGATTGTCGCGGTGGAAGCCGGCACCGGTACCGGCAAGACGGTGGCCTACAGCCTGGCGGCGATTCCTACGGCGAAACTGGCCGGCAAGCGTCTGGTGATAGCCACCGCGACCGTCGCCCTGCAAGAGCAGATCGTCTACAAGGATCTGCCTGACCTGATGCGCAACAGCGGGCTGAATTTCAGCTTCGCCCTGGCCAAGGGCCGTGGCCGCTACATGTGTCTGTCCAAGCTCGACATGCTCTTGCAGGAAGGCCACGCGCAAACCGCCACCGCGCAGTTGTTCGAGGAAGAAGGCTTCAAGATCGAAGTCGACGAGGCCAGTCAGAAGCTGTTCACCAGCATGATCGAAAAGCTCGCCGGCAATAAATGGGACGGCGACCGCGACAGCTGGCCTAACGCGCTGGAAGACGCCGACTGGGCGCGCCTGACCACCGATCACAGCCAGTGCACCAACCGTCATTGCCCGAACTTCGGCCAGTGCGCCTTCTACAAGGCCCGCGAAGGCATGGGCAAGGTTGACGTGATCGTCACCAACCACGACATGGTCCTGGCGGATCTGGCACTGGGCGGCGGCGCCGTGCTGCCGGACCCGCGCGACACCATTTACGTGTTCGACGAAGGTCACCATTTGCCGGACAAGGCCATCGGCCACTTCGCTCATTACACGCGCCTGCGCTCCACCGCCGACTGGCTGGAAACCACTGCCAAGAACCTGACCAAATTGCTCGCGCAGCATCCGTTGCCGGGTGATCTCGGCAAGCTGATCGAGCAGGTGCCCGTGCTGGCGCGGGAGATCAAGACCCAGCAGCAGTTCATGTTCACCGCGTGTGAGCAGATCGCCGATTTCAAACCCGGCGAAGACGTCGAAGGCCGCGAACGTCCGCGACATCGCTTTGTCGGCGGGGTGATTCCCGAGGACATGCGCGAGATGGGCATCGAGCTGAAAAAAGGCTATTCGCGCCTTAACGATCTGTTCCAGCGCCTGACCGATCTGCTCAAGGAAGGCATGGATGGTGAGGTCAATATCGGCATCGCCAGCAATCAGGCCGAAGAGTGGTATCCGCTGTTCGGCAGCCTGTTGTCCCGCGCTTCCGGCAACTGGGAATTGTGGACCGCGTTCACCGCCGAAGACCCGGAAGACAGCCCGCCAATGGCCCGCTGGCTGACCCTGGCCGAAAGCGGTTCGCTGTTCGATATCGAGGTCAACGCCAGCCCGATTCTGGCGGCGGAAACCTTGCGTCGCAGTTTGTGGAACGTCGCTTACGGCTGCCTGGTGACCTCGGCGACGCTGACGGCGCTGGGCACTTTCGACCGTTTCCGCATGCGCGCCGGTCTGCCGAAAAAAGCTGTCACGGCGGTGGTGCCGAGCCCGTTTCATCATGCCGATGCCGGCGTGCTGCGCGTGCCGGATCTGAAGGCCGACCCGCGCGATGCCGCCGCCCACACGGCGGCGATCATCCGTGAACTGCCGGATCTGGTCGAAGGTTCCCGTGGCACGCTGGTGCTGTTCTCCTCGCGCAAGCAAATGCAGGACGTGTTCGACGGTCTCGACCGCGACTGGCGCAAGCAAGTGTTCATTCAGGGCAACCTGTCGAAACAGGAAACCCTCAACAAGCACAAGGCGCGGGTCGATGGCGGTGATTCCAGCGTTCTGTTCGGGCTGGCCAGTTTTGCCGAGGGTGTCGATTTGCCGGGTGCCTACTGCGAGCACGTGGTGATCGCCAAGATTCCGTTCTCGGTGCCCGATGATCCGGTCGAGGCCGCGTTGTCGGAGTGGATCGAGGCGCGTGGCGGCAATCCGTTCATGGAAATCTCCGTGCCCGATGCCTCGCTGAAACTGGTTCAGGCCTGCGGGCGTCTGCTGCGCACCGAAGAAGACCGCGGCACCATCACCTTGCTCGACCGGCGTCTGGTCACCCAGCGCTACGGCAAGGCGATCCTCAATGCGTTGCCTCCTTTCCGACGTGAAATATCCTGAGACGCGGGTGGGCCGATTGGCCCGCCGCGTTGTCTATCTCTCTGCCACCGCTTTTCCATTGGCCTTGACTGGTCGTTAGGGAGAACTCCGTTCTTATGATCCGCCGTTCGTTGCCCGCTGTTTTCGCCATGTTCTTTGCCGCGCCGTTGCTGGCCGCGCCCGCCGGTCAGCAGACGCTGTTCAACTTCGTGCGCCCGGCCGACGTGGTCAAGGTCGCCACGGAAAACGCCGACCTGCCCCAGGCCAATGCCGAACAGACCGCGGAAGGTGAAGTGCTGCGCCGGGTGACGTTCAATCCGGTCGCCCGGCCAACCTTGCGCCTGACCCCACAGACTGGCGCCTGGGACTGGTCGCAGTCCGGCATGATGAGCTTGCGTCTGCAGAGTGCGATGAACTGGGCGGTGACGGTTTATGTGCAGATCCAGAGCAACGATGGCCGCACCCTGATCAGCCGCGTCGATCTGCCGGCCGGCCCCGCGCAAACCTTGCTGGTGCCGCTGGTGGCTTCGACGCCGCTGAGCCAGGGCATGAAAGCCGGGCCGCCGATGCCGATGACCGTCGATGGTCAACGCATCCTGCTGGCCAGTAGCACCGGCGAGATCGACCGCAGCCAAGTGGTCTCGGTGAGTCTGTCGATGGATCAGCCGAAAGTTGCGCAGAGCCTGTTGCTCGAGCGTTTCGGCGTGCAGGACGGCGAGTCGGTGACGCGCGCGGTGTACGGTAATCTGGTCGATGCTTACGGGCAGTCAACCCGCAGCAAGTGGCCGGAAAAAGTCAGCAGCGACGAGCAACTTAAAAGCGCCGCCAGCAAAGAGCAGCAACAACTGAATACGTGGCTGACTGAGCGTGAAAAGGCTTCGCTGGACAAGTTCGGCGGCTGGAACAAAGGCCCGGCGTTCAAGGCCAGCGGCTTCTTCCGCACGGAAAAACGTGATGGCCGCTGGTATCTGGTGACCCCTGAAGGCCACCCGTTCTATTCGCTGGGCGTCAACACCGTCAGCGCGCAAGTCAACCAGACCTACGTGGCTGGTCGTGAGTACATGTTCGAATCGTTGCCGAAGAACGACGACCCGCTGGCCGCGCATTTCGGCGAGGGCGACAACCGTGGCGGCAACGGTGCCGATCAGGGCCGTGGCTACGGCAACGGCCGCTGGTACGACTTCTATGGCGCCAATCTGCAACGCCTGTACGGCGAACCGTGCAAGGCGGACAGCGACAACAAGGCCGGGATTGCCGAAGCAGCGAAGGCGGGCGCGGCTGAGGCCGGCTCGGTGCAGGCTGCTGAGACTGCAGCGGTGCCTGCCGAGCCGAAATCCGGTATTGCCGAAGCGGCGCAGACCGATGCGGTGCAAGCGTCCAGCGAGGAAACCGCCCCGTGCAAAGCCACAATTGATGAAGAACGCTGGACCCGCCATACCCTCGATCGGCTGCAAGCCTGGGGCTTCAACACGGTAGGCAACTGGAGCGCGCCGTCGCTGGCTGACGCTGAGCGCGTGCCGTACACCTTGCCGCTGTCGATCGTCGGCGATTACACCAGCATCAGCACCGGCAGCGATTGGTGGGGCGGCATGCCGGATCCGTTCGATCCGCGTTTCGCCATGGCCACCGAGCGCACCGTGGCCATTGCCGCCCGCGATCACCGTGACGATCCGTGGCTGATCGGTTATTACGCCGACAACGAACTGGCCTGGGCTGGCCCAGGCGACGATCCGAAGGCTCGCTACGCGCTGGCCTACGGCACGTTGAAAATGACCACCGACGTGCCGGCCAAACGCGCCTTTCTCAAGCAATTGCGCGACAAGTACCGCAATCAGGCCGGACTGTCCAAGGCCTGGGGCATCGAGTTGCCGGCGTGGGAATTGATGGAGGACCCTGGCTTCGTGCCGCCGCTGCCGAACCCGGAGCATCCGGAGATCGAAGCGGATTTCAAATACTTCCAGAAGGTCTTCGCCGATACCTATTTCAAGACCATTTCCGATTCGCTGAAATGGCACGCGCCGAACCAGATGCTCCTTGGCGGCCGCTTCGCTATCAGTACGCCTGAAGCCGTGGCGTCCTGCGCGCAGTACTGCGATGTGTTGAGCTTCAACATGTACACGCTCAAGCCGCAGGACGGTTACGACTTCGCCGCACTGGCGGCGCTGGACAAACCGGTGCTGATCACCGAATTCAACTTCGGCTCGGCTGACCGAGGGCCATTCTGGGGCGGCGTGACGCAGTTGGCCAAGGAAGAAGATCGCGGCCCGGCTTATGCCAACTTCCTCAAACAGGCGCTGAGCGAACCGTCGATTGTCGGCGTGCACTGGTTCCAGTATCTCGACCAACCGGTGACCGGGCGTTTGCTCGACGGCGAGAACGGCCATTTCGGTCTGGTCGGGGTCACTGACCTGCCGTATCAGGGTTTTGTCGAGGCGGTGCGTAAGAGCAATCTGCAGGCGCTGGAGCAATTGGGCAAGGAGGCGCAGAAAGCACCGGTTGCAGAGATTGAAGGCGGGCGCAAGGCCGAGGCTGGCAAAGCGCCGGGGGCTGCACAGGCGGGTGGGCATTCGGGGAATGGTCACTAGGTTTCAGACCGCGTTATCGTTCTTCGCGAGCAGGCTCGCTCCCACAGGGGAACTGCGCTGCTGTTGAGATCCAGTGTGGGAGCGAGCCTGCTCGCGAAGGGATCACCACAAATTGCCGATCAACCGTCTGGCCCGCGCCTGTTCCCAAATCCCTCAAGGGCTGGAACAATGCGGGCCACTTTGTAGAGCGTTTTCGCGGGGGAGTTGCGGGTGCAGATTCAGGGACATTACGAGCTTCAATTCGAAGCGGTGCGCGAGGCTTTCGCCGCACTGTTCGACGATCCCCAGGAACGCGGCGCAGCCCTGTGCATCAAGGTCGGTGGAGAAACCGTCCTCGACCTCTGGTCCGGTACTGCCGACAAGGACGGCGCCGAAGCCTGGCATAGCGACACCATCGCCAACCTGTTCTCCTGCACCAAGACCTTCACCGCCGTCACCGCGCTGCAACTGGTCGCTGAAGGCAAGTTGCAACTCGACGCCCCGGTTGCCCGCTACTGGCCGGAATTCGCCGCCGCCGGCAAAGAATCCGTCACCCTGCGCCAATTGCTCTGCCATCAGGCCGGCTTGCCGGCGCTGCGCGAACTGCTCGCCCCTGAAGCCCTATATGACTGGCAAACCATGGTCGACGCCCTTGCGGCCGAAGCGCCATGGTGGACTCCGGGCACCGGTCACGGTTATGCCGCGATCACCTACGGCTGGCTGGCCGGCGAATTGCTGCGCCGCGCCGACGGTCGTGGGCCGGGCGAGTCGATCGTCGCTCGGGTCGCCAAACCGTTGGGCCTGGATTTCCACGTGGGCCTGGCCGACGAAGAGTTTCATCGCGTGGCGCACATCGCCCGTGGCAAGGGCAACGCCGGCGACGCTGCGGCCCAGCGTCTGCTGCAAGTGACCATGCGCGAACCGACTGCCATGACTACTCGCGCCTTCACCAATCCGCCGTCCGTGCTGACCAGCACCAACAAGCCGGAATGGCGACGCATGCAGCAACCGGCGGCCAACGGCCACGGTAACGCGCGCAGTCTCGCCGGGTTCTATGCCGGCCTGCTCGACGGCAGCCTGCTCGAGAGCGAGATGCTCGAAGAGCTGACCCGCGAGCACAGTCTTGGCGATGACAAGACCTTGCTCACGCGCACCCGTTTCGGCCTCGGCTGCATGCTCGATCAACCGGACGTGCCCAACGCCACCTACGGCCTCGGCCCACGCGCGTTCGGTCATCCGGGAGCGGGCGGCTCGATCGGTTTTGCTGATCCTGAGCACGATGTGGCTTTCGGTTTCGTGACAAATACCCTGGGGCCTTACGTTTTGATGGATCCGCGCGCGCAAAAGCTGGCGCGGGTGCTTGCCACTTGTCTGTAAAGCTTCAACAGAGGTTCCAGGGTCGGAACCTCAAAGGGATTTTCGTTTCAAAACGGCTGTTTATCCGGGCGAAAGTGCTCTGATTTTTCATTACTTCATTTTGTGGATTTTCAATGTCATCTAAAAAGACCCTCGCCCTGGCCCTGTGTGTAGCGATCACCGGTTGCGCACAGAACCCGAAAAACAATGCGGACGGCGGCAGTTGGTGGCCGTTCGGTTCTTCCGACAAAGTCGCGGCCAAAGATTCGGCCCCGGCTCCTGCTCCTTTGAAACCTGCGGCGACTGCGCCAGTGGCCAAGGCCGAAAGCAGCAACCCGTGGTACTGGCCGTTCGGTTCCAGCGATGAAGCGGTCAAGGCTGATCTGAAAGCCGAGGTCAAACCTGAAGCCAAACCGGTCGAGGTGGCCAAAGCCGAGGCGCAGTCCAATGGCAAATGGTGGTGGCCGTTCGGCGGCAAGGACCAGCCAACTGCCAAAGCCGTGCCGATGCCGGATCCGAAGGTCACTCAGGCCTGGCTCGACGACTACGAGCCGCGTCTGCGTGAAGCGGTGAAGGACAGCAATCTGCAACTCGAGCGTCGCGACAACGTACTGGTGGTGACGGCGCCGGTCGAAGGCTCGTTCAACCCGGACCGCCCGGCGATGCTGCTGCCGGTCACCCTTGGCCCGTTCACTCGCGTGGCGAAAATCCTTGAAGCCGACCCGAAAACCGCGGTGCTGGTGCTCGGTCACAGTGACACCAGCGGTGCCGCACCGGCCAACGTCAAGCTGAGTCAGGAACGTGCGCAATCGGTGGCAGCGATCTTCCGCCTCAGCGGCTTGCAGCGTGATCGCCTGATGCTGCGCGGCATGGGTTCCGAAGCGCCGCGTGCGGCCAACGACAGCGTTGAAGGCCGTGCCTTGAACCGTCGTGTCGAACTGCTGGTGACGCCGCAAAACACCATGGTTGCGCTGCTGAGCAAATACAACATGCCAGCGCCGAAGCCGGTGACGATGGTTGCTGCGCAAGACGTCAAGCCAGTGGCCAAACCCGCCACCCCAGCGCCTGCTGCCAAGAAAGCTGCTGCCCCTGCGGCGAAAAAAGCGCCAGCCAAGAAAACCGCTGCCAAGGCTCCGGCGAAGAAGGCCCCGGCCAAGGCTCCGGCGAAAAAGACCGCACCAGCCAAAGCCGCCGCGACCGACAAGAAAGTCGCCGCAGCCGACGCTGCCAAGAAGTGATCCGCTAACGAAAAGGAATCCGCCATGACCCAGGCTCTGGCCGATATGCGTCGCGACTACACCCGTGACGGTTTGACCGAGGCGCAAGCCCCGACCGAGCCGTTTGCGCTGTTTCACCAGTGGTTCGCCGATGCGGTCAAAACCGAGCAGGCGCCGGTAGAAGCCAATGCCATGACCCTGGCCACGGTCGATGCCGACGGTCGTCCGCATTGCCGCATTCTGTTGCTCAAGGGCCTGGACGAGCAGGGCTTCACCTTCTTCACCAACTACGACAGCGCCAAGGGCCAGCATCTGGCGGCCAACCCGTTTGCCGCCATGACCTTCTTCTGGCCAACCCTGGAGCGCCAGGTGCGCATCGAAGGGCGGGTGGTCAAGGTCACGGCGCAAGAGTCCGACGCGTATTATCAGGTGCGTCCTCTGGGCAGCCGCCTCGGCGCCTGGGCCTCGCCGCAGAGCCGAGTCATCAACGGTCGTGGCGAACTGGAAGATTTGCTCAAGGCCACCGAGCAACGCTTCAGCGACAGCCAGCCGCACTGCCCGGAACATTGGGGTGGTTACCGCTTGTTGCCCGAGCGCATCGAGTTCTGGCAGGGCCGTCCGAGCCGCCTGCACGATCGCCTCAACTACCGCCTCCAGGGCACCGAGTGGATTCTGGAACGACTGGCACCCTGAGCAGTCTACCGAGCGAGATAAACGCGGATGGCGCAGGATCGCTGATTTGACGCTACCTTGAGTGGACGCTCGCGGGCATCTGTACCAAGCCTGAATGGAAGCCAATTTTATCCGGATGGTGTCGTGACAGGCGCCAGGCCACGGGGTTTAATGAACACATGTTCTTTTGGAGTTGATGCTATGCGTAAGTCTGTTCTGCTGGTTGCTTCCTTTTCGACGATGGCGATGTTGCTGACCGGCTGCCAATCGAGCCTCACCGGCGACTCCTACTCCCGTGACGAAGCGCGTCGTGTACAGACGATTCGCATGGGCACCATCGAATCCTTGCGCCCGGTAAAAATCGAAGGCACCAAGACCCCGATCGGCGGCGCAGCAGGCGCAGTGGTCGGCGGCGTCGGCGGTAGTGCCATCGGCGGCGGCAAGGGCAGCATCGTTGCTGCGGTCATCGGCGCAGTGGCCGGCGGCCTGCTTGGCTCGGCCACCGAAGAAGGCCTGACCCGCACCCAGGGCGTGGAAATCACCGTCCGCGAAGACGACGGCAGCATGCGCGCCTATGTGCAGCAGGTTCAGGAAAATGAAGTATTCCGCGTTGGCGAGCGGGTACGGATTTCCACCGTTGGCGGAACCAGCCGCGTTTCGCACTAAACGAGAAGCCGGGTAAAAGAAAACCCCGATCAGGTGACTGGTCGGGGTTTTTCTTTGCTTGTGAATTGTTCATTCAGTATGTGGCGCAGATGCCCATGAAGTATTCGAGGCCCTCGGGAAAACTGACGTTGAGCAGGTTTTCCAATGCGGTTATCTGATCCTGAGTCAACAACAGCTCGCCGGGTTCCACCTCATCCAAGGGCTTTGATTCAATGAGCTGAGCCACTTTTTCATTCATCTCGCTGCCGGTGATGTCCAGCTCGAATTGCAATGAGTCATCTTGGGCTTCGTCAGGGAAGAATCCGGTAATTGAAATAAAGCGCATGTTTCAATCCTTAATTTCTAGAAGTTTTTCGTTTTGGATCCGCAGGTCCCGTTTGTTCACCCGTCAAGTGATTGAACTCGCCTAAATGAGTCGTTCCTAATTTGTCGTATTTTTCGACGGCGTTGCTTTTGTAATCCCACTCGTAAATTCGACCTTTGCGGTCTACCCAACGTGCTCACTGCTTTCCACCACCTTGCACTGACGACTTCGATTTCACTTTGACTGCGTCAGGGAATGCGGGCAGCGTTTTCGGATGGCCGTGATAAGCATGGTCGCGAGCACGGCTGAGCACAACATAGGCCGGCCTGACGCCCGAATCTGCCGGATACACCAAAATAAAGTCTTTGTACTCCGGTGGATAAACCGGATTCACCAGAATCCCGTCCGCCGCCTTCGTCGGTGGATACACCCAGATATGCGGTGCCTGCGGTGCGGCCTCGAGCGCTGGAATGCCGAGGATGTCCGAGCCATCCACCGCCGGGGTCCAGAGCAGTTCGACGCCTTCACCAAGATCCGCAACGAACCGGTCACCGCGTGCAGTGAACTGCACGACATCGACCATTTCCCAATCGCGGTTCTTACCGGTGTAGAAACCGTAACCCTTGAGGCTGCCATCGGCCTGTTGCTCGACGCGCAGGCGCACGCGGGTTCGGGCTTGTTTGAGTGTGCTTAGTTGCTCATCGGTGTAGAGCGCGCTGTCGCCCAGGCTGGATGGCATCAAAAGCGCAACCAGCCCCACCAAAGACGCAGCCGCCGCAGGGGAGGCGAGCGCCGGTAGCGCTTCAAAAGCCGAGCCTGCCAGGGCCAGACTGCCGAACCCGACCGGGATGGCGCTGGCGCTGATTTTCTTGAGAGGAATGCCGCCGCTTGCGTCGGCTTCGCGAGCGCCGAGCAGGATCAGCTCGCCGTAATCCTTCAGGCTGTCGGTCGGTACCATGCCGGAAGGATTGCTGTAATCGATAATCGCATCCGGCAACTTGCAGGACTTGGCGAATACACAGCCGGCACGCACGGCTTCAGGTTTTTTCGCCGCCACTTCACGGCTGCGCTCGAACGCCTCCTGCCGCGCCAGCATCGCGTCGTAAGCGTTTTGCCCGGCTTCGCGCTCGGCCAGTTCTGCGGCCGTCATATACCGCCAAGTAACGTGATGCCCGTCGCCCTGCGGTGGGTTTTGCACCCGGGGAATGTCCTTGTTCCGCGCCACTGATCGTCCCTTCCTTCACCATCGACAGCCCCTGAGAAGGGGCCGCACGACGTTATCGAAGCGGGGAAAGTGTGGCTGTAGGACGGGTCGCTAATGAAGTGGGGATTGTTCGACTGGAACGAGGTCTGCCGCAGAGACGTGGAGCAGTCTGCTACGCAAACTCATCGTTACCGATTGGCAGTGTGAGTTTCGGAGTGAATCTAAAGCAATTTATCCAGCACGAACTGCTTGAACCACGGCGGCTGAGTGTCTGATTTGATTTCGATCAGTTCTCCATCCGTAATTTCAGCTATCTGCGTCAGGCCTTCACTGCCTTCATCTGAGTTATCGAAAATATACGCCCGGTTGGAGGCCAGGATAGCTTCGGATAAAAGCTCCAGGGATCGCCAGTATCGAGCTTCAATTTTTTCAGCAGGAACGTTATGTCCTCCTCGGGAAACGCGGTATGCAACTCTCGCAATATTTATCTGCGGGTCCGCTGTCGCCACGTAATAGACGTAGACCCTGTAGCCGGATTTACTCGCTTCAGCGAGGAGGCTGACTTTGTCCGCGGACGACATGACGGTTTCGAACGTAAAGCTGATGCGCTCTTTTATCAACGATCTACGGATGAAGTCGCAGAGTGCCGACGCAACGTACGAGTCGATTTCAGTATTCGAAAAGTTAAGCCGGATTCCATCAATTGCGAGATCATCAAGCTTTGCCTGCGAACGAGGCGATTTTTTCAGCAGGGGGTGAGCACGGAGAAAGTCGAAAAGCTCCGCTTTATGTGCTTCGATGCGATAAGAACCGAAATCAAAGTAACCGGTATCTTTGATTGAACGTTCGATGTCGTCAGGATTTATGTAGTTGCCCAGTAGGTGCGCAGGGACAAGTCGATTGAATGTGCTTTTCCCGGATCCGTTCGGTCCCGCAAATATCCGTATTCTCGGTGTGCTCAAGAAGTAACCTGTTTTGAAGATTTATTGATGTGCAGACGCGTTCCGCTTTTCAGATTGCCGTAGGCGCCAATCGACCGCAAAACAATGGAGGTTTTCTCGGTCACTTCAAGTAGCTGACCATCTTTAGCGACAAGCACCGCTGCGCCGTTTGCAAGTGCCATTTTGTAGGCGTTGCTGAAGGCCTTTAGAGCGATGTAAGGAATTCGCGACTCCTGAACGGCAATCTGATCGTCAGTCATTGGGCGTTTTTCGGCTTTGCGCGACATGAATGACTCCAAGCTGTGCTGAGTAGATGGCTGTTTGATGCGCAAGATATAGCACATTTGCAAGGCTTAGAGCCAAGCCCCTCGTTTGGGGAGGGGCTACGGCATTGGCCGCAATAAACCTCAGGAAGTTTGTATCGTGCCCCTGCGACTCGCCGCCGCCGTCACCGCATAACCAATCACCGCCGCGAGGATCGAGCCGGTGAGGATGCCCATGCGATCCATTCCGGCGTAATCACTCACGCCCGGTTCGAAGGCCAGCGAGCCGACGAACAGGCTCATGGTGAAGCCGATGCCGCAGAGGATCGCGACGCCGAGGACCTGGCCCCAGTTGGCGCCTTGGGGCAGGGCGGCGATGCCGATCTTGACCGCCAGCCAGGTCAGGCCGAACACGCCGATGGTCTTGCCCAGCAGCAGGCCGATGGCGATGCCCATCGGTACGTCGTGGGTGAAGCTTTCGACGGTGACGCCGCTCAGTGACAGGCCGGCGTTGGCGAAGGCGAACAGCGGCAGGATGCCGTAGGCGACCCACGGGTGCAGCGCGTGTTCGAGGGTCAGCAGCGGCGACGACTCGGCGTTTTTCGTGCGCAGGGGAATGCAGAAAGCCAAGGTCACGCCGGCCAGTGTCGCGTGGACACCACTCTTGAGCACGCAGACCCAGAGGATCAGGCCGATGATCATGTACGGCCCGAGCTTGACCACGCCGAGCCGGTTCATCGCCACCAGCGCGGCAATGCACGCAGCCGCCAGGCCAAGGGACAGGGTCGAGAGTTCGCCGGAATAGAAGATTGCGATGATGACGATGGCGCCGAGGTCATCGATGATCGCCAGGGTCATCAGGAACAGTTTCAGCGACACCGGCACGCGCTTGCCGAGCAGCGCCAGTACGCCGAGGGCGAAGGCGATATCGGTGGCGGTCGGAATGGCCCAGCCACTTAGGGCCGCGGGGTTGTCGCGGTTAAGGAACCAGTAGATCAGCGCCGGCACCAGCATGCCGCCGATCGCCGCTGCGCCAGGGAGGACGATTTGCGAAGGCTTGGACAATTGGCCGTCGAGCACTTCGCGTTTCACTTCCAGACCGATCAGCAGGAAGAACATCGCCATCAGGCCGTCGTTGATCCACAGCAGCAGGGGTTTGGCGATTTTCAACGCACCGATCTGCGCCACCACAGGAGTGTCGAGCAGGCCGGTGTACAGCCACGACAGCGGTGAGTTGTTGATGATCAGCGCGAGAACGGCTGCGGCGATCAATAGCAGACCGCTGGCGGCTTCCAACTGAAAGAAACGCGTGAAAGTGCTACGCAGAGGCAAGGTCGCTCTCCATCGAATCAAGAAAAAGGTGAAACACCCTAACCCGTACCGTTAGTTGTTAAAACAAAAGTTATATTCTTTTTTGTTATATGTCGTTACAGGCTGTCTGGTACGGGCAGCACTGAGCCTAGCAGTTGCCTGACACATTGAGACTCAGCTGTATCTTTGCCGCCTGCGGGATTTTTCCTAAGCTTGCGGCAGACCTTTTTCAGAAGACCGATCTTCTGGCTGATTCAACGAGAACCGAAACCATGAGCGACAACCGACAGTGGGCCCGCGAAGCCATCCGCATCATCGAGGCGGACTTCCAGCGCAGCGCCGACACCCACCTGATCCCTTTGCCGCTGCCCGGTTTTGCCGGCATCGAGTTGTATTTCAAGGACGAATCCAGCCACCCGACCGGCAGCCTCAAGCATCGCCTGGCCCGGTCGCTGTTCCTTTACGCGCTGTGCAACGGCTGGCTGAAACCCGGTGCGCCAGTGATCGAAGCGTCCAGCGGCTCGACGGCGATTTCCGAAGCGTATTTCGCGCGCATGCTCGGTTTGCCGTTTATCGCGGTGATGCCGGCGACCACTTCGAAAGAGAAGATTGCCCAGATTGCCTTCTATGGCGGGCAGAGCCATCTGGTGCAGGATCCGACGCAGATCTACGCCGAATCCGAGCGCCTGGCCCGCGAGCATGGCGGTCACTTCATCGATCAGTTCACCTACGCCGAACGTGCCACCGACTGGCGAGCGAACAACAACATCGCCGAGTCGATCTTCCAGCAGATGCGCTACGAAAAACACCCTGAATCGACCTGGCTGATCTCCAGCCCCGGCACCGGCGGCACCACCGCGACCCTCGGCCGTTACGTGCGCTATCGCCAGCACTGCACCCGCGTGTTGTGTGCCGATGCCGAGCGTTCGGTGTTCTTCGATTTTTATCAGACGGGAGATGCCAGCCTGCGTCTGGATTGCGGTTCACGCATCGAAGGCATTGGCCGGCCTCGGGTGGAAGCGTCGTTCCTGCCCAAGGTGATCGATGCGATGGTCAAGGTGCCGGACGCCCTGTCCCTGGCGGCCATGCATTATCTGGCGCAGCGTTTGGGGCGGCATGTCGGCGGGTCGAGCGGGACCAATCTGATCGGTGCGCTGATGGCGGCGCAGCAGATGAAAGCGGCGGGGCAGTCGGGGTCGATCGTGGCGATCCTGTGCGATGGCGGCGAGCGTTATGCCGACACCTATTACGATCAGGATTGGCTGACGGCGCAGGGGTATGCACTGGGTGATTTGATTGCAGCGGTGGCGGCAAGTGCCGAGCGCGGACAGGCGCTGCCGACCTCGGTGCTGCGCGCGAATATCTAAAGCCAAATGCAGACACCACTGTGGGAGCGAGCCTGCTCGCGAAGGCGGAGTCACATTCAACAACTTCGTTGAATGACAGACCGCTTTCGCGAGCAGGCTCGCTCCCACAGGGTTTGGTGTTGGGTCAGCTGATGCTGATCAGTCAGACAGGCCGAGGATATCGCGAGCCACTGCCTCGGCAATGCGAATCCCGTCGACACCCGCCGAGAGAATTCCGCCGGCATAGCCCGCGCCTTCACCGGCCGGGAACAGGCCTTTGACGTTCATGCTCTGCAGCGACTCGTTGCGGGTGATGCGCAGCGGCGATGAAGTGCGGGTCTCAATTCCGGTCAGCACGGCGTCGTGCAGGGAATAACCGCGAATCTGCTTCTCGAACGCCGGCAAGGCTTCACGGATCGCCTCAATGGCAAAATCCGGCAATGCCAAGGCCAGATCGCCCAGCGCCACGCCCGGCTTGTACGACGGCTCGACTTCGCCCAGCTCGGTCGACGGCTTGCCGTTGATAAAGTCGCCAACCAGTTGCGCGGGAGCCTTGTAGTCACTGCCGCCAAGGATGAACGCGTGGGATTCCAGGCGCTCCTGCAACTCGATACCGGCGAGCGGGCCGCCCGGATAATCGACTTCCGGGGTAATGCCGACGACGATGCCGGAGTTGGCATTACGCTCGTTACGCGAGTACTGGCTCATGCCATTGGTGACCACGCGATTCGGTTCCGACGTCGCCGCGACCACAGTGCCGCCCGGGCACATGCAGAAGCTGTAGACCGAACGCCCGTTCTTGGCGTGGTGCACCAGTTTGTAATCGGCAGCGCCAAGTTTCGGGTGGCCGGCGTATTTGCCCAGACGCGCGCGGTCGATCAGCGACTGCGGATGTTCGATGCGGAAACCCACCGAGAATGGCTTGGCTTCCATGAACACGCCACGGCTGTGGAGCATGCGGAAGGTGTCGCGGGCGCTGTGACCGAGGGCCAGAACCACGTGTCTGGAATGCAGGGTTTCGCCGCTGGCCAGTTGCACGCCGACCAGTTGGCCGTCTTCGATCAGCACGTCGCTGACGCGCTCCTGGAAGCGCACTTCACCGCCCAGTTCGCGGATCTGCTCGCGCATGTTTTCGACCATGCCGGTCAGGCGGAACGTACCGATGTGCGGCTTGCTGACGTAGAGGATTTCTTCCGGCGCGCCGGCCTTGACGAACTCGTGCAGGACTTTACGACCGAGGAATTTCGGGTCCTTGATCTGGCTGTACAGCTTGCCGTCGGAGAACGTCCCCGCGCCGCCTTCGCCAAACTGTACGTTGGACTCGGGATTGAGCACGCTTTTGCGCCACAGGCCCCAGGTGTCCTTGGTGCGCTGACGGACTTCAGTGCCGCGTTCGAGAATGATCGGTTTGAAGCCCATCTGCGCCAGCAGCAGGCCGGCGAAGATGCCGCACGGGCCGAAACCGACGACGATCGGCCGCTGGCCGAGATCGCTCGGTGCCTGGCCGACGAATTTGTAGCTGACATCCGGCGCCACGTTGACATTACGGTCGTCGGCGAACTTGCCCAACACTCTGGCCTCGTCGCGTACGTTGAGGTCGATGGTGTAGATGAAGCACAGTTCGGAGGACTTTTTACGCGCGTCATAGCTGCGCTTGAACAAGGTGAAATCGAGCAGATCATCGCTGGCGATGCCCAGGCGTTGCACGATGGCGGTGCGCAGGTCTTCTTCGGGATGGTCGATTGGCAGCTTGAGTTCAGTGATTCGTAACATGGCGGGGATCCGGATTCGCGGGGCGCACAACTGCGCCAGGGCGTTTGAAGGCGGCGATTATAAGCCGCCGCGAGCGGATCCGTGGGGGAAAAACGATCAGTCGTTGCGTGCGCCGCCGAAATAGCCGCAGCCGCGCTGGACCTGCCCGTCGATGCGCAACTCGGCGCTCATGTGCTGCACGCTGCCGGTGCTGCTGTCGACGCAGCGCTGTGGCGCGACCCACAATTCGATGCGCTGGTTGTTGGCTTCGCTGCTGAGATTGAAGCGGCCGTCGCCCAGTTGCTCTTCCACATACGGCACGGCCAGCGGCGGCTGGCCGTCGCGCTCGATGACCATGCCTTTGCCGCTGACCTTCACATTCCACTCCGGGCCATGGCCGGCGGCGCGCAGGATCAGCAGTTTGAAATTCGGGTCGTCGCAGGCCGTGCCCGAGCGCTCGACGCGATATAACTGGCCGAGGTCGAGGCGGTCGCCGGAGACCTTGCCGCGCACATCGGCAAACAGCTTGCCCTGCTCGTCGGCGAGGGTGGCGGCTTCTTGCAGGACACTGGTGCCGCCGATGTCGTTGACCACCAGTTGCCGCTGCTCCTGGCACGGCTGAAACACCAGTTTGCCGTCGGCGGCGGTCAGTTGCCCCTGCATCCGCGTCTGCCCGGCATGGGACACACTTTCACGCTGGCCGTCGAACAACTGGCAGGCGGCAAACATCGGCAGCAGGGCAACGAGGACGAACGAACGGGCAACACGCATCTTTGGCTCTCCAGACAAGTGCTGCCACGTTACGCAGCCTGACCGTTCATCACAAGGGCCTTAACCGACGTGAAACGTCTGACCGGTTTGCAGGCCTTCGACACTTTTCGCGTAAGCCAATGCCACTTCCGCTGCAGGAACCGGCTTGAAGCCACGGAAGTAGGGCGCGTATTTGCCCAGGGCTTCGGTCAGCACGGTCGGGCTCACCGAGTTCACCCGCAGGCCACGCGGCAGTTCGATGGCGGCGGCGCGGACGAAGCTGTCGAGGGCGCCGTTGACCAGCGCTGCCGAGGCGCCGCTGCGAATCGGGTCGTGGCTGAGCACGCCGGTGGTGAAGGTGAACGAGGCGCCATCATTGGCGAACTCGCGGCCGATCAGCAGCAGATTGACCTGGCCCATCAACTTGTCTTTCAGGCCGAGGGCGAAGCTGTCCCCAGTCATCTCGTCCAGCGCTGCAAACGTCACGTTGCCCGCCGCGCAGATCAACGCATCGAACTTGCCGGTCTGTTCGAACAGCTTGCGGATCGACGCGCTGTCGCTGATATTCACTTGCAAGTCACCGCTGTTGCGGCCGATACGAATGACCTCGTGGCGTTGCGACAACTCTTTGTCCACCGCCGAACCGATGGTGCCGCCGGCGCCTATCAACAGAATTTTCATCGAGCTGTACCTCATGTGTGTGAATGAGGTTTCAGTCTAGAGTGGTTTTTTCTGCGGATAAGCGCACTAATAGGCAACCTTTGGTTTTCAAATGGAAACAATCCATGAGCGAAATGGATGACCTTGCCGCGTTTGCCGTGCTGATCGAAGCCGGCAGTTTTACCCTGGCCGCGCAGCAGTTGGGCTGCAGCAAGGGCCAACTCTCCAAGCGCATCAGCCAGCTTGAAGCGCAATTCAGTGTGGTGCTGCTGCAACGCACCACCCGACGCTTGAGTCTGACGGCGGCGGGGGCGGCGCTGCTGCCGCAGGCCCAGGCGCTGGTGGTTCAGGTCGAACGCGCACGGCAGGCTTTGGCGCGGTTGAAGGACGACATGGCCGGCCCCGTGCGCATGACGGTTCCGGTGTCGCTCGGCGAGACCTTCTTCGATGGCTTGCTGCTGGAGTTTTCCGGGCAATACCCCGAGGTGCAAATCGAGCTGGAGCTGAACAACAGTTATCGCGATCTGTCGCGCGATGGCTTTGATCTGGCGATTCGTGCCGAAGTGGCCAATGACGATCGGCTGGTGGCCAGGCCGCTGTTGGCGTGGCACGAAATGACCTGCGCCAGCCCGGCCTACCTTGAGCGCTTCAGCGAGCCGGCGACGCCGCATGCCTTGGCCGAGCATCGTTGCCTGCTCAACAGCCATTACAGCGGCCGCGAAGAATGGCTGTATCACCAGCAGCACGAGTTGTTGCGGGTGCGGGTTTCGGGTCCGTTTGCCAGCAATCACTACAGCCTGTTGAAGAAAGCAGCGCTGTCCGGCGCCGGCATCGCCCGTTTGCCGTCGTATCTGCTGCAAGCGGAACTGGCGGACGGCCGCTTGCGCTGGCTGCTGCGCGATTACCAGACCCGACGCATGCCGATGTATCTGGTGCACCCGTATCAGGGGGGATTGCCGAAACGCACGCAGGTGCTCGCGGATTATCTGATGGGCTGGTTCAAGCGCAGTGGCGAGGCGCTGGATCGACTGCAGCGCTGATGTGATTTCCCTGTGGGAGCGAGCCTGCTCGCGAATGCGTCAGTTCAGTCGATACCGATGTTGAATGACACACCGCTTTCGCGAGCAGGCTCGCTCCCACGGGGGTGATTATTTGGCGAAACGGCGCGCGATCATCTGATCGATCGACAATTTGCCCGGCCCGGTCGCCATCAGGTACAGCAACACCGCCGCCCAAGTGCCATGGGTCGGGTAGGCATCCGGGTAGACAAACAGTTGGATAGTCAGGGTCATGCCCAGCAGCGCCAGCGCCGAAAACCGTGTGGCGAAGCCGAGCAGGATCAGCAGCGGAAACACATGCTCGGCAAACGCCGCCAGATGCGCGGCAATTTCCGGCGACAACAGCGGCAGGTTGTACTCGCTCTGAAACAGCGGAATCGTCGAATCGGCCAAACGTGGCCAGCCCAGTTCAAAGGTTCCGTCAATCAAATCGACGGCCAGTCCTTCGACCTTGGTTTGCCCGGATTTCCAGAACACCGCGGCAATGGAGAAACGCGCGATGAAGGCAATCAGGCTGTGCGGGATTTTTTCGAACAGCGCGATGACGCGCAGGATAAAAGCGTTCATAGCAACTCCTTGTAATTCAGCTGCGTGATCGCGTTATGCGCAATCAGTAAGGCGAGGGTTTGGGCGAGATCGAACGGCGGGCTGTTTTCTGCCGCCGCGAGCAGTGGCGAGCCCTGGAGCAGATGACGAAGGAACACGCTCGCACCTGGTTCAAGCGCAAACACCTCAACGTCGAGACCATTGCGCAGCACCAGAGCGTGCTGGCCTTGATTCAGGCCAATGCCCGCCAGAGTTGGCTCCTGCTGATGCGCGGCCCAGATCGCGACAACGGCGTAGGCTGAGTCGAGCAGGTGCAGCGAGGGATGCAGTTCGAAACACAGCTCAGTCAGCGACTGCGGATCGGCCAGCGCGGCACTGACTTGTTCAGGCCGTATCGGCTGCGCATCAGCGGCGTGGTAGGCGACAGTGCGCAGATGCTCAAGGCGCGCAACATCAGCGACATAAGGCACGCCGGCGATGGGTTCAAACTCTGCGATGAAGTCGGCGAAGTCTTCGCCATAGCGGCTCATCAACGGACTGTGTGGCGGCTGACTCTGGACGAAAATCGCTGCCATGGCGCGGAAGAACTCCTCGCCGACCAATTGCAGCACCACCGGATAGCTGTCGGCCAGGGCATTGATCAACGAGCTCTGCACGTTGTTGCGATACACCGCAAAACGTCGCGACGGATCGGCGCCGTTGCGGCTGCACAGGCCCTTGGGATACGGCAGTTGCGCATTGAGCAGGGCGGCGGCGAAGTCCGCTTGCGTGCTCATGCCGCACACTCCGCGCGGCGCAACAGCGTCTCGGCTTGCTGCGCTTCGGCGAGCAAAACGTCGAAGGCCGGCACCTGGTTATCGCGTTCGATCAGCGTCGCTACCGGGCCGATACGTTGCAGCACTTGCCGGTACAGATCCCAGACGGACTGATCAATAGGCGCGCCGTGATCGTCAATCAGCAAGCGATCGCCGAGGTTGTCGCAATCTTCAGCGAAGCCGGCCAGATGAATCTCGCCGACCGCGTGCAGCGGTAACGCATCGAGGTAGGCCAAAGGATCGCGCTGATGATTGATGCACGACACGTAGACATTATTGACGTCGAGCAACAAGCCGCAGCCGCTGCGGCGGATCACTTCGGCGATGAACTCGGCCTCGTCGATCGTCGAGTGCGCAAATCCCAGATAGGTCGCCGGGTTCTCCAACAGCATCGGTCGTTTCAGAGTGTTCTGCACCTGGTCGATGTGCGCACACACGCGGTTCAGTGTCGGCGTGTCGTAAGCCAGTGGCAGCAGGTCATTGAGGAACACCGGGCCGTGGCTCGACCACGCCAGATGTTCGGAAAAAGCTTGCGGTTGATAGCGCTCGATCAGCTCGGCGAGGCGGTTGAGGTGCTGGCTGTCCAGCGGGCCTTCGCCACCGATCGACAGGCCCACGCCGTGCAATGACAGCGGGTACTGTTGGCGAATCAGACCGAGGAAATGATGAAACGGGCCGCCGGCCCCCATGTAGTTTTCGGCGTGGACTTCGAAGAAACCGAGGTCCGGTACGGAGCCGAGCACTTCGAGGAAGTGCCCGGTCTTGAGCCCCAGCCCGGCGCGGGCAGGGAGCTCGGTGCGAGCTGCCTGAGTGCGCGGCAGGGACGGTTCGTGATGACTGAACATGGGCGTCACTCAGGCAGGCCGTGGATCAGGACTTGGCTTTGAAGGCTTCGAGCTGACCGAAACCGGTCGGCGAGGTTTTGCTTTCGGTGGTGGCGCAGGTGCCTTTCGGAACGAGCTTCCAGGCGTTGGCCTGATAGTCCATTTTCGCCGTGCCGGCGCAGGTAGTCCCGGCACCTGCGGCGCAATCGTTCTTGCCCTTCATGGCCACGCCGAAGCATTTTTCCATGTTGGCATCGGCGGCCTGGGCGGTGGAGACAGTGGCGATGCTCAGAGCGGAACCGAGGGCCAGAACCAGGGCGGTAGCGGACAGGGTACGGGTAGTCGCAGTCATGATGTTTCTCCAGTTTTTATCAGGGTTTCTGCAAGCGGTTTGCGCTTGCTTGTCCCTCTAGAGAACGGGTGGGGGGATGCGTTACAGGCGGGGCGAGAAATTTATAAAAAATTTCGGATTCAGCTGTATCCCTGTGGGAGCGAGCCTGCTCGCGAAGGCGGTTTGTCAGGCACCCATAATGTTGAATGACAGAGCGCTTCGCGAGCAGGCTCGCTCCCACAGGATTACCTTGGTGGTGCTCAGGAAACAAAAAACGGCCCGAAGGCCGTTTTTTTGTGCAGCGATAACACTCAACCGCCGAGGTACGCCTCGCGTACTTTCGGATCGGTCAGCAGCGCTTCACCGGTGCCTTGCATGACCACGCGGCCGTTCTCCAGAACGTAGGCGCGGTCAGCGATTTTCAGCGCCTGGTTGGCGTTCTGCTCGACCAGGAACACCGTCACACCGTCCTTGCGCAGCTGTTCGATGATGTCGAAGATCTGCTGGATGATGATCGGCGCCAGGCCCAGCGATGGCTCGTCGAGCAGCAGCAGCTTGGGCTTGCTCATCAGCGCGCGGCCGATGGCGAGCATTTGCTGTTCGCCGCCGGACATGGTGCCGCCGCGCTGGTTGAAGCGCTCTTTCAAGCGTGGGAAAAGTCCGAGAACCTTGTCCATCTGTTCCTGATAGTCGCCCTTGTCGGTGAAAAATCCGCCCATCGACAGGTTTTCTTCCACGGTCAGACGGGCGAACACCCGACGCCCTTCCGGGACCACGGCGATGCTCTTGCGCATGATCTGCGACGAGTCCTGGCCGACCAGTTCCTCACCCATGTAACGGATGCTGCCGCTGTGCGCCTGCGGCGAACCGCACAGCGTCATCAGCAGCGTGGATTTGCCGGCACCGTTGGCGCCGATCAGCGTTACGATCTCGCCCTGACGGACTTCGACGTTGACGCTGTGCAGGGCCTGGATCTTGCCGTAGAAGGTGGAAACGTTTTCGAACTGCAGCATTTACGCTTCCCCCAGGTAGGCTTTGATCACTTCAGGATTGTCGCGGATCTGTTCCGGCGTGCCGTCGGCCAGCGGCGTGCCCTGATTGATCACGACGATGTGGTCGGAAATGCTCATGACCAGTTTCATGTCGTGTTCGATCAGCAGCACGGTGACGTTGTGCTCTTCGCGCAACACACCGATCAGCGCCTTGAGGTCTTCGGTTTCCTTCGGGTTCAGGCCGGCGGCCGGTTCGTCGAGCATGAGGATCCGTGGGCGGGTCATCATGCAGCGGGCGATTTCCAGACGCCGTTGCTGGCCGTAGGCGAGGGTGCCGGCGGTGCGGTTGGCGAACTCTTTGAGGTTGACCTTTTCCAGCCAGTACTCGGCAAATTCCATCGCCTCGCGCTCGCTTTTGCGGAACGCCGGGGTCTTGAACAGGCCGGACAGGAAGTTGGTGTTCAAGTGACGGTGCTGGGCGATCAACAGGTTCTCGACCGCGGTCATGTCCTTGAACAAACGCACGTTCTGGAAGGTCCGCACCACGCCTTTGAGGGCGATCTTGTGGCCCGGCAGGCCCTGGATCGGCTCGCCGTCGAGCAGGATGCTGCCGCCGGTAGGCTGATAGAAGCCGGTCAGGCAGTTGAACACGGTGGTCTTGCCGGCGCCGTTCGGGCCGATCAGGGCAACCACCTGCTTTTCCTTGACGGTCAGCGCCACGCCGTTGACCGCGAGCAAGCCGCCGAAGCGCATGCTCAGATTTTCGACTTTAAGGATCTCGCGGCTCATTTGCGCAACTCCATGTGTGGGCGTTGCATCGGCAGCAGACCTTGTGGACGCCAGATCATCATCAGCACCATCAGCGCACCGAACATCAACATGCGGTACTCGCTGAACTCACGCATCATTTCCGGCAACAGGATCATCACGATCGCCGCCAGAATCACGCCCAGTTGCGAGCCCATGCCGCCCAATACGACGATGGCGAGGATGATCGCCGACTCGATGAAGGTGAACGACTCGGGCGTCACCAGACCCTGACGCGCAGCGAAGAAGCTGCCGGCGAAACCGGCGAACGCAGCACCCAGGGTGAACGCGGAGAGCTTGATCACGGTCGGGTTCAGGCCCAACGCGCGGCAGGCGATTTCGTCTTCACGCAGTGCTTCCCACGCACGGCCGATCGGCATGCGCAGCAGACGGTTGATCACGAACAGCGCGGCCAGTGCGAGCAACAGCGCAACCAGGTAAAGGAAGATCACCTTGTTGATCGAGTTGTATTGCAGGCCGAAATACTCGTGGAACGTCTGCAGGCCTTCGGCGGCTTTGCGCTCGAAGGTCAGGCCGAAGAACGTCGGTTTTTCGATGTTGCTGATGCCGTTCGGACCACCGGTGATGTCGGTCAGGTTACGCAGGAACAGACGGATGATTTCGCCGAAACCCAAGGTCACGATCGCCAGATAGTCGCCACGCAGACGCAACACCGGGAAGCCCAGCAGGAAGCCGAACGTCGCCGCCATCAGGCCGGCAATCGGCAGGCAGATCCAGAAGCTCAAGCCGTAGTAATGCGACAGCAGCGCGTAGCTGTAGGCGCCGACGGCGTAGAAACCGACGTAACCCAGGTCGAGCAGACCGGCCAGACCGACGACGATGTTCAGGCCCAGGCCGAGCATCACGTAGATCAGGATCAGCGTTGCGATATCCACCGCGCCACGGGAGCCGAAGAACGGCCAGACCAGGGCGATCAGAATCAGCGCAATGATGAAATAGCGCTGGGTGGTTGGCAGGGTCAGGAAGTTGCTGGCCTTGGCCGGGATCAGCGGCATGCCTGGCGAAGAGCGCCAGGCCTTGCTGATCTGCTGGTTGAACAGCACGCGCAGGAACATCAGCACCGAGCAGATCGCGATGGTCGCGAGTACCGCAGGGCTGGTGTTGTGCACTTCCAGATTGATGCCGACGATGGTCAGTTTCAGACCCAGTACCGGGTAGGCCACCGCCCACACCAGCAAGGCACTGAACAGTGCCTGTTTAAGATTCCTAGTCATACTTTCTCAACCTCCGGACGGCCAAGAATGCCGGTCGGACGGAACAACAGCACCAGAACCAGCAGGCCGAACGCAACGACGTCCTTGTACTGGTCGCCGAAGATATCGGCACCGAACGCTTCCGCTACACCGAGCACCAGGCCGCCGAGCATGGCCCCGGGGATGCTGCCGATGCCGCCCAATACCGCAGCGGTGAAGGCCTTGAGGCCGACGAGGAAACCGGCGTTGGGGTTGATCACGCCGTATTGCATGCTCAGCAGCACTGCGGCAACGGCGGCCAGCGCAGCACCGATGACGAAGGTCAGGGCGATGATGTTGTTGGTGTTGATGCCGAGCAGGTTGGCCATCTTGATGTCCTCGGCACAGGCGCGGCAGGCGCGGCCCAGACGGGAACGGGAGATGAACAGGGTCAGGCCGAGCATGGCGATCAGGGTCACCACGAACACCACGATCTGCATGTAGGAAATCAGCACTTCTTGTGCGCCACCCGGACCGAAGGCGAAGTTGCCCGGGATCAGGTTGGGGATCGCTTTGTCCTTGGAGTCTTGCGCCAGCAGAACGGTGTTCTGCAGGAAGATCGACATACCGATGGCAGAAATCAGCGGGATCAGACGGTTGCTGCCGCGCAGGGGACGGTAGGCGATCCGTTCGATGCTGTAACCGTAGGAACTGGTGACGACGATGCTGGCGATGAACGCCGCGGTCATCAACAGCGGGACACTGTCGAGTCCCATCATGGTCAGCCCGGCGATGGCAATGAAGGCCACGTAGGAACCGATCATGTACACCTCGCCGTGGGCGAAGTTGATCATTCCAATGATGCCGTAGACCATCGTGTAGCCGATGGCGATCAGGGCATACATGCTGCCAACGTTGAGGCCGTTAACCAGCTGTTGGAAGAAGTGATAGAGGTCAGGCATTACAGCGCTCCTAAAAACCTGTACGCATTTCACTGGTGGAGTCATTTTCCCGCCCGGCCCCGTGGATCTCTATCCACTTCGAATCCGGGTTTTGCCAGCGAACCGCTGATGACGGTTTTGAGATTTTCAGGTGGGTCGACTGGCGGATCACGCCAGCGCGGCCCATACATTCGCAAAACAAAGCCCACGGCACGCCGTGGGCTTTATTGGCAGTCAGTCGGGCAAGGCCTTACTGAGGCGAAACTTCGGTTTTAGGTTTGCCGTTGTGCCACTCGTACACGACAAATTTGAAGTCCTTCAGGTCGCCCTTGTCGTCGAAGCTCAGGTCGCCGGTCGGGGTCTTGAACGAACCGGCGTGGATGGCTTCAGCCACTTTGGTCGCGTCTTCGGACTTGGCCGCCTTGATGCCTTCGGCAATCACGGTCACTGCCGAGTAGGACGGGAACACGAACGGACCGCTCGGATCTTCCTTCTTGGCTTTGAAGGCGTCAGCCAGGGCAACGTTGGCCGGATCCTGGTCGAAGGATTTCGGCAGGGTCACCAGCAGGCCTTCGGACGCGTCCTTGGCGATCTGGGTGATCGAGTCGTTACCCACGCCTTCCGGACCCATGAAGCGGGCTTTCAGGCCTTTTTCCTGAGCCTGGCGCAGGATCAGGCCCAGCTCCGGGTGGTAGCCGCCGTAGTAGACGAAGTCGACGCCGGCTTGCTTGAGCTTGGCGATGATGGCGGAGAAGTCCTTGTCGCCAGCGTTGACGCCTTCGAAGACGGCAACCTTGGTGCCTTTCTTCTCGAGGGTCGATTTCACCGCGGTGGCGATGCCTTCACCGTACTGCTGTTTGTCGTGCAGCACGCCAACCACTTTCGGTTTCACGTGATCGGCGATGTAGTTGCCGGCGGCAGGGCCCTGGGCGCTGTCGAGACCGATGGTGCGGAAGATCATTTTGTAGCCACGGGCGGTGATGTCCGGGCTGGTGGCAGCCGGGGTGATCATGATCACGCCTTCGTCTTCGTAGATGTCCGAAGCTGGCTGAGTGGAGCTGGAGCACAGGTGACCGACCACGAACTTGACGCCGTCGTTGACGACCTTGTTCGCTACCGCTACCGCTTGTTTCGGATCGCAGGCATCGTCGTATTCAACGGCTTCGAGTTTCTTGCCGTCGACGCCGCCCTTGGCGTTGATCTGCTCGATGGCCATTTTCGCGCCACTGAACTGCATGTCGCCGTACTGGGCTACTGGACCGGTTTTAGGACCGGCGATACCGATTTTGATGGTGTCAGCTGCGAACGAATGGCTGGCAACCCCGGCCAGAACCATAGCGGCAAACAGTTTGGAAATCTGCTTAGTAGCCTTAGTCATAGTGCTCCACTCTTACTGTTGTATTTTTTAGAGTTCTGGCGCCGTAGCAGCAGAACCGGGTCAGATATCTTTGCGATACCCTCCGGAAAATGCCCCGGCAACTGTACCGGTACAGTGTAGAGCGCCGCTTGATCAACTGGGAAGCGGGCGCCACGGGGCAAAACTTGGGGGTGTCGCATTTTTGAATGAAAGAGACAGAATTGCGGCGGAGCAATCGGGGGCATATATCCCAAAAGGCAGCATTCCCTGGCGTTCCTGCTCTTTTCGTTCGGTGCAGCGATTTGCAACCGGGTTTTTCTGCCGGACCACCGACGTTATCATTCGCGTCGATTTCTTTTCCGGACAGCTCCCATGAATCAAGAACCTAGCACCCTCTATGCCAAGCTGCTTGGTGAAACGGCATCTATTACCTGGAAAGAGCTGGAGCCGTTCTTCGCCAAGGGTGCCCTATTGTGGGTCGATCCTGACCTGGATTTGATCGCCGCCGCCGAGGCCGTGGCCTCGGATGAAGGCGAGAAAGTCGCGGCCTGGCTGGCCGACGACAAGGTCGCCAAGCTGTCTGAAACGCGGGCACTGGATATTTTCGAACGTGATCCGCAGCTGTGGGCCGTGGTGGTTTCGCCGTGGATTCTGATCCAGGAAAGGGCGGCCGTTTAATTGCCCGCACCCTTTTGGTGCCTCGATTGCCGCACCGCAAGTGTGTAGCGGAGTAGCGTGATGGCACCTTGCCGTGGAGAAATGCCACGCCTCACGGTGACGTAAACGTAACGGGAACAGTTTATGGAGCGGCCTGAGGGTCGCTTAATTGTTTCTGGATGTTGGAATGGCTGAAATCTTTAGTGAATTTGGAGACCCCATCGCTGGCAAGCCAGCTCCCACAGTGTCCGGGTGTACACAAATATTGTGAGCACCACAAAATCTGTGGGAGCTGGCTTGCCAGCGATTGGGGCGACTCGGTAGCGGATCAGGCCGAATAAGTCTTCCCGGTATGGTTATTCAGCGAAATCACCTTGGTCTTGCCAATCCGGTGGCGGTAGATCTCGCGCAGGTATTTGATCGACTTCTTCACGCAATCGCGTGACAGGCGAATGTCATTGATCGAGACGAACTTGTCCTTGTCGTTGATCAACTCGCGGTATTTCTTTTCGTACATCGGTTTGATCGCGTACCAGTTGGTATCGAGGATCTTCGCCGGGTTTTCGAATTCGTTGAGCAGGTCGTCGATCCGCGCTTCGTCGAAGTCTTCCTGAATAATGAAGTCGAGAATCGAGTTATCCAGCGTCTCGTCGAAACGGTACGGATTCTTCGCAAAGCAGCGCTTGATGAACGCCACGATCAGTGTGAGGAAATCGTCCGACAGGCATGGGCTCTTGGCGATCAGGGTGGTCAGCGACAGGTTGGCCGAAGCGCCGATTACCAGCGCATAGCGCTTGAGGGTGGTGTTGGGGAACAGGCTGTTGAGATGGGTCTTCAACCGGTTCAGGTCCATGTACGACAGTTTGTAGTCTTTCGGCAGCGAGACGATCGACACCACCGACGAGCAATTCTTGAAGAAGTGCAGGTCGTGCAGCGCGGCGGCGTCGTAGCCGGAATTCTTGTACTGCTCCAGCGAAGCGCGATAACGCTTGGATTCGATCGGCAGCAGGCTGATGCCTTCGATGGCCTGAGTGACCTTGTTGAAGTGCGGCAGGTCGATCGAACGGAAGAACAGGTCGTCGATGTTCAGGCGCTGCGGCTCTTTATCGAAGACCTTGAACTTGTCGCTGCTCGGCGGCGGGGTTTCCGGGACCACCGATTCGGCGTAGGCAATCGCCACCGGGCCGGCCAGACTCATGAACAGGTCGTTGGCGTCCAGGCGGATGGTTTCGCCGATGTCGATGCCGGCGCGGCGGAAGTAGTTCTGGTCGTAGTCGGTGGTGACTGCCTGCGCCGTCAGAATGTTGAAGATCTGCTGCGAGATGTACTGGTTGGCGTGCTTCTCCATGGCATTGACATCAATGTTCTGGATATTGCCGTCATCGCTTTCTTCGGCGTAACGCATGATGTCGTTGGAGATCAGCATCATCGCATTCCACGGGCGGATGCGTCCCATCACGCTGGCTTCGCTGCTGTCTTCATTGGCGAAGTTGTAGGAGAAATCCCATTCCTCCGACAGGTATTTGCACAGCAGGCGCCCGGCGTTGATGTGCAGCGCCTCGGACATTTCGCTGCGGTGGTCGGAAATGTTCGGCAGCACGCAGATGCCGCTGGTGAAGATCGGCTCAAAGACAAACGAATGACCGCTCTTACCGTCATGCTCGTCCATCGGCTTGGTGTCGAAGGTCTTGTTCATGTACGAGTGCTGCTGCGCCAGACCGAACTCCGAGGCCATGCCCGAACCGGTACCGCCGCCGGCACTGAAGATCGAGAAATACAGGCGCGATTGGTTGGCCTTGATCCCGCAGCTGTCAATCAGGTACGAGTGGATCATTTTCCAGTCGGGGCTGGAGAAGCGCTGGGTGTCCTTGTTGAGGATGATTTTCGCCAGGTACTGGCCGAGGATCGGCGCGTTACCGGCGCCACCGGCGTGGACTTCGGACAAGTCCATGATCTTCATTTTGCTGTAGTCGCGCAGGAAGCCGCTTTTCTCGCCCTTGCGCGAGAAACGGATGCGCCCGGCGATGTCCTTGTCGAGGTCGCCGAGCATCACCAGCGGTTCGACCAGAAACACCGGTTTGGTCGATTTGCTGGTACCGATGCGCAGGTTGTTCTTGATCCACTGCGCCGGGCTGTAGCCCTTGTCGGCCAGACGCCGGTCGGTCGGGCGGTCTTCGTTGTTGAATTCGTTGAGGTAGAACTTGCGCGCGTTGTACACCAGCTCCGCCACGTCGAGGGCGATGTTGGAGCCGCAGCGACCGAGGCCGATCAGGCACACCGAGGGGAATTCCTGGTCGTTGTGCTGCTCGTTGTCGCCTTCCTGATGCGCCGGGCGCGGGAACACCGAATCGCGCAGGCCGTCGAGGTTATCGAGGATGCGGTCGGTGTTGGTCTCGGTGAAGTACAGGTATTGCTGGGTCGACAGCGGGCGCGAAAGCTGCGTCGGTCTGGATAATGACGCGCTGTTCGCGGCGGGGCTCAGGGTCAGATCGGCTGTTGCACTGGCGGGGTTGTTTTTAGAGGTCATGGTGCGCCATTTACCTGGACTGGGTTGGTCCGCCGGACGGTGCCGGCGAACCTCACGGAATAAGATCTCGCGTCTTGTGTGCGCGAATACGGCCCGGGCGTCGTAGTGCTGGCTGGTCTGATCGCCGGGCGGAATCCTTTCCTGATCGTTGATGAATCGGCCATGATTCGGTGATCTTTAATCGAAAAGAGGCGAAATGATGTCAACGCTACCTTCGTTGGGGTTTGCCGGAATCGGCCTGATGGGCCTGCCGATGTGCCGGCGTCTGCTGGCCGCGGGTTATCCGCTGACGGTGTGGAACCGCAACCCGGACAAGTGCGCACCGCTGGTTGCGGCCGGCGCCCGACAGGTATCGAGCCCGGCTGACCTGTGCGCACACGCCGACATCGTCATGCTGTGTCTGGCCGACACTGCCGTGGTGCGTGAGGTGGTGTTTGGCGCTGGCGGTGTTGCCGAAGGTGCGAAAAACGGCCAGCTATTGGTGGATTTCTCTAGTCTTGAACCGACCGCGACTCGCGAGATGGCCGCAGATCTGGCCGAGAAAAGCGGCATGGGCTGGCTTGACTCCCCGGTGTCCGGCGGTGTGGCCGGCGCCGAGGCTGGCAGTCTGGCGATCATGGTCGGTGGTGCAGCGGCAGATCTTGAGCGCGTGCGCCCGGTACTGCTCAGCCTCGGTCAGCGCGTCACGCACATGGGCGGCATCGGTGCCGGCCAGGTGACCAAGGCCTGCAACCAGATGATCGTCGCCTGCAATGCGCTGGTGATTGCCGAAGTGGTGGCGCTGGCCGAGCAGGCCGGGGTTGATGCCAGTCTGATCGCCGAGGCGTTGGCCGGTGGCTTTGCCGATTCCAAGCCGTTGCAGATCCTTGCCCCGCAAATGGCCGAGAGCCGTTTCGAACCGATCAAGTGGCACGTGCGCACGCTGCTCAAGGATCTCGACACGGCGGTGAAATTTTCCCGCGAGCAGGGCTCGGCGACGCCAATCAGCGGATTGGCCGCACAATTGATGCGCCTGCATGGGGCGCAAGGCTTTTTAGCGAAGGATCCAGCGACGCTGGTGCAAATGTATCGCGCGCCAGACTCAACGGATTGACCCCGAGCACGGGTTTGCGCTGATTGATTTCATCGAGCACCGCGCGCAATTCGTCCAGCGGCACCGGGCGGCTGAGCAGATAACCCTGAATGAAGTCGCAGCCCGAACGCTCGAGAAACTCGTATTGCTCCAGGCTCTCGACGCCCTCGGTGACCACCTGCAGATGCAGGGTGTGCGCCATGACGATGATCGCCTGGACGATCTCCATGTCCGCCGTGGCGGTGGGGATGTCGAGGATGAACGAGCGGTCGATTTTCAGGGTGTTCAGCGGCAGACGCTTGAGGTAGGCCAGCGACGAATAGCCGGTGCCGAAATCATCGATCGACAGCGACACACCGAGGGCGCGGATCTGCCGCAACAGCACCAGAGTGTTGGCGATGTTGCCCATCAAGGCGTTTTCGGTGACCTCCAGTTCCAGGCGTTCCGGGGCAACGCCCGCCGTGTGCAAGGCGTGCTCAATCTCCTCGGCAAGCTCTTCGCGCGCCAGATTCAGCGGCGAGCAGTTCCAGGCGATTTTCAATTCGGCACAACCATGCCGCGACAGCTCGCCGAGATCCTTGCAGGCGCGGCGCAGCACCCAGTTGTCCAGTTCGGCAATCAAACCGTTGTTCTCGGCGATACCGATGAAGCGATCCGGTGTAAGCAAACCGTGAACCGGATGCTGCCAGCGAATCAGCGCTTCGAGCTTGGTTACGCGTCCGGTTTTCACTTCGAATATCGGCTGGTAGTAGAGCATCAGCGCGTGGTCTTGCCGTAGCGCACTGCGCAGTTCCTCTTCCAGTTGCAGCTCGAAACTGGCGCGGGTCTTCAGGCTGGAATTGAAGAAGTGCAGACCGTTGCGCCCGGCGCCTTTGGATTGGTACAAGGCCAGGTCGGCGTGCTTGAGCAGCTCTTCGCAAGTGGTGCCGTCTTCGGGAAACAGGCTGATGCCGATGCTGGTGGTCATCACCATGCGCCGGCCGGCCAGTTCGATCGGCTCTTTCATCTTGTGCATGATGCGCTGCGCCATACCGCGCGCCTCTTCGCGGTCACGCAGGCTGATAAGGATGCAAAACTCGTCGCCGCCGAACCGCGCGACCACGTCTTCATGGCTGCGTACCGAGCTTTTGATGTGCTGGGCGATGACTTTGAGCAGCGCGTCACCGGCGTCATGGCCGAGGCTGTCGTTGATGCGCTTGAAGTGGTCGATGTCGAGAAACATCACCGCGAGCATGCCGCCCTCGCTGGTTTTCTGGCTGAGTTTTTCGGCGAACATCTGGTTGAAACCACGGCGGTTGATCAGGTTGGTCAGCGCGTCGTAATTGGCCGCTTGCTGCAAGGACATGCGCGCCTGATCGAGTTGACTGAGCAAGGCGTTGACCCGGCGCAGGTCGTTTTCCTTGTTCTGCAGTTTCTTGTCGGCGAGGGCGGCGCTGATCGCACTGCCGAGAATCAACAGGATGATCAGCGCCACGGTCAGGCCAAGTTGCAAATGGCCGGTTTCACTGCCGCTCGCTGCCAGGGCACCTTCGGGAAGCACCAGATCCAGCGCAGCCATGCCGGTGAAGTGCATGCTGATGATGCCAGCGCCGAGAATCAGCGCCGCGCTGTACTTGAGCAATTGATGCGCGACGCCGCTGCCTTCGCTGAGATAGCGCGCCACCCACAGCGCGGCGAAACTGGCGCCGATGGCAATCAGCACCGATAGCGCGAACAGCCCCGGCTGGTAGTAGGCGGTGGCGCTCGACTTCATCGCGGCCATGCCGACGTAATGCATGCCAGCGATGCCCAAACCGATGACACATGCGGTCTTGAGGCAATGCAACGCGCTCGGCTGCACCTCACTGAGGGTATGCATGGCCAGCCACGAGGCGAGCAGGGCGATCAGCAACGACAAGAGGGTGATGCCGAGGTCGTACTGAATATCGATGGGGGTCTGGAAGGCCAGCATGCCGATGAAGTGCATGGCCCAGATGCCGCCGGCCAGGCAGGTCGCGCCGATCCAGCGCCAGATTCGCCACGACCCCGGGTCTTCGGCATGCACCAGGCGCTCTGCCATGTCCAGGGTGGCGAAGCTCGCCGCGCAGGCGACCAGATAGGCCACCATCACCAGCAGAGGGTTGTGACTGCAATCAAGGAGAATCTGCCCGCTCGCCGGCAGCTCGGCAACAAACTGCAAACCAAGCCACTCCATAGCATGCCCCGTCTCGGATTCATCTGGCCCGTGCGTCAATCAACGCAGGCGAATGAAAGGAGTATAGAGGCGCTTTTCCGGCTGCAAGCCGTAGTGGCACATTGGTGGTAATGATTTTGCCATTAGCCTCATAGCGATTCGCGCTAAGGCTCAGGCAATACGCTCCAGCGGCAGATCGTTCCAGTGTGGCGACAAGGGTGGCAGGCCGTGGGCGGCGCGGGCCTTGTCGCAGTCCGGGTTGTGCTCTCCGTTCTCCCACGACGCCTCGAACTCGCGGCAGGTGCTCGAGCGCTTGTCATAGATCGTGCAGGCCACAGCGCTGCCGACCTCACCCGCCAGCGACATGCAACGCGCCGGTTTGCGATCGGTGCCGATCATTGCCACCCGGCTCGGAGTGATCTGCGCGACCAGTTCATCGGGCACCGTCCCGCCAGCGGATGAGCACTCACCCCAGAAAAAAGACACGCGAAAGTGGGAACAGCAGGCACCGCAATTCAGACACGGACTGGCTTCGGACATGGGCGGGGGTATCAAAGGGGTTGATCGGAAGATCCGGACGGATCCGGCGGCCATTCTAGGCTTTGCCATGGCGTTGGGAAGGGGGGCGCGAAACTATTTTTTTGTCGCTGGATTTTGCCACGAAAGCCCCGTATGGCGGGGGATTCCAGACTTATCAAGCGCTTACGTTTCGTTACAGTGCGATGGGTCGATATCAGGCTGACGAATGATGACAGACAGTCCCCGCGCGGCTGACTAGATTGCAGGTTCCGGGCTCGACGCGCTGGCAGTGAAGCCCTCATAACAATAAAGAGACGGACCCATGCAGAACTCGACCCAAGCGGCGAATGCCTGGCGCATTCTGTTCCTGCTGTTCCTCGCCAACCTGTTCAATTTCTTCGACCGCACCATCCCGGCGATCATCATCGAACCGATCCGCATGGAATGGCACCTCAGCGACTTTCAGCTGGGCATCATCGGCACTGCGTTCACCATCGTTTACGCGATTGCCGGCCTGCCACTCGGGCGCATGGCCGACACCGGTTCACGCAGCAAACTGATGGGCTGGGGCCTGGCGGCCTGGAGTGCGCTGACTGCGGTCAACGGCATGGTCGGCAGTTTCTGGAGTTTCCTCATCGTGCGCATGGGCATCGGCATCGGCGAAGCCAGTTACGCACCAGCGGCCAACTCGCTGATCGGCGATCTGTTCCCGGCGCACCGTCGGGCGCGGGCGATGGGTATTTTCATGCTTGGCCTGCCGCTGGGGCTGCTGCTGGCGTTCTTCACCATCGGCGCGATGGTCAAGGCTTTCGACAGCTGGCGCGCGCCGTTCTTCATCGCTGCCGTGCCGGGGCTGATCCTCGCGGTGTTCATGTTCTTCATCAAAGAGCCGAAACGCGGCGCGGCTGAAACCGTGCAGGTCTCGCAAGAGAAAGTCGACAAACCGATCCGCCGCGTCCTCGCCGTGCCGACCTTCCTGTGGCTGGTGATGGCCGGGCTGTGCTTCAACTTCGCGACCTATGCCTGCAACTCGTTTCTGGTGCCGATGCTGCAGCGCTATTTCCTCATGCCGTTGCAGGAGGCGGCGGTGGCAACCGGGTTGATCGTTGGCGTGACGGGATTGGTCGGGCTGACCCTTGGCGGCTGGATCGCCGACAAGATCCACCAGCGCTTCGCCAGTGGGCGGCTGCTGTTTGCCGCGTTCAGTCTGATCATTTCGACGTTGTGCACAGCCTGGGCGCTGCATGCCGGGCGCATTGAGATAGGCGTGTTCGTCGCGGTGTTCAGCGTTGGCTGGCTGTTCGCTTACAACTTCTATACCTGCGTGTACACGGCGATTCAGGACGTCGTCGAACCTCGCCTGCGGGCGACGGCGATGGCGTTGTTCTTCGCCGGTCTGTATCTGCTCGGCGGCGGGTTGGGGCCAGTGGTCGTGGGTGGTCTGTCGGATCACTTCGCGCATACGGCGATGCTGGCGGCGGGGGCTGAGCAGATGACCGAAGCGTTCAAGGCTGTCGGCCTGCACGACGCGATGTACCTAATCCCGGTGGCGCTGTTCCTGACCATGGTCTTTCTGTTTCTGGCATCGCGGTGTTTTGTTCGCGATGCGCAGCGGATGAAGGAGGGATTGGTGGCGGTGGTTGAGCCAGAAATTTCTGCGGCGACTGCCTGACCGTTTTCGCGAGCAGGCTCGCTCCCACATGATCGTTCCCACGCAGAGCGTGGGAACGATCCGCCCGCATCACTGCGGGCCTCTTGGTTTTCAGCGGTGGAGCGGGGCGGTTAGCCCGCCACCAGCACCCGAATCGCTTCCAGGCGCAGCGCCGCTTTGTCGAGCATCGCCAGACCCTGCTCACGCTGAGTGCGCAACGCCTCCAGTTCGCTGTCGCGCACGGTCGGGTTGACCGCTTGCAACGCGGTCAGGCGCGCCAGTTCTTCGTCGGTATCGGCGGCCAGGCGGCGGCGCGCTTCGGCCACACGCTCGGCGTGACGCGGGGCGATCTTTTCTTCGCCGGCATTGATCCGAGGCGTCAGCTGATCGCGCTGGGCCTGGATGAACTTGTTGGCGCTGGCACGCGGCACGCTTTCCAGCTGATCGTTGAGGGTTTCGAACGACACCCGTGGCGACAGGTCATTGCCATTGGCATCGAGCAGGCAACGCAGCGCCGCCGGTGGCAGGTAGCGACCCAGTTGCAGCGAGCGCGGTGCGACCACTTCGCTGACGTAGAGCAATTCGAGCAACACGGTGCCCGGCTTCAGCGCCTTGTTCTTGATCAGCGCGACGGCGGTGTTGCCCATCGAACCGGACAGCACCAGATCCATGCCGCCTTGCACCATCGGGTGTTCCCAGGTGATGAACTGCATGTCTTCGCGCGACAGCGCCTGATTGCGGTCGTAGGTGATGGTCACGCCTTCGTCGTCGCCCAGCGGGAAACTGGCGTCGAGCATCTTCTCGCTCGGCTTGAGGATCAGGGCGTTTTCCGAGTGGTCTTCGCTGTCGATGCCGAACGCGTCGAACAGGGTTTCCATGTAGATCGGCAGGGCGAACTGGTCGTCCTGCTCGAGGATCGCTTCTACCAGCGCTTCACCTTCGCCAGCGCCGCCGGAATTCAATTCCAGCAAACGGTCGCGGCCGGTGTGCAGCTCGGCTTCGAGACGCTCACGCTCGGCGCGTGCTTCGTCGATCAGCGCTTGCCACTCGCCGTCATCGGCTTCTTCGAGCAGCGGCAGCAGGCGCGGGCCGAACTGATGCTGCAAGGCGTTGCCGGTCGGGCAGGTGTTGAGGAAGGCGTTGAGCGCTTCGTGGTACCACTGGAACAGGCGCTCTTGCGGGCTGGTTTCCAGGTACGGCACGTGCAGTTCGATGATGTGCTTCTGGCCGATCCGGTCAAGACGGCCGATGCGCTGCTCGAGCAGGTCCGGGTGCGACGGCAGATCGAACAGCACCAGGTGGTGAGCGAACTGGAAGTTGCGACCTTCACTGCCGATTTCCGAGCAGATCAGCACTTGCGCGCCGAACTCTTCATCAGCGAAGTAGGCGGCGGCGCGATCCCGCTCGAGGATGTTCATGCCTTCGTGGAACACCGTGGCCGGGATGCCGGAACGCACGCGCAGGGCGTCTTCCAGATCCATCGCGGTTTCGGCGTGGGCGCAGATCACCAGCACTTTGGTGCGCTTGAGCATTTTCAGCTGATCGATCAGCCACTCGACGCGCGGATCGAATTTCCACCAGCGCTGTTCTTCGTCGGCGTCCGGTTGCGCCTGGAAGCTGACTTCCGGGTACAGCTCGGCGTGCTCGCCCAGCGGCAGTTCGAGGTATTCGTCGGGGCACGGCAGCGGATAAGGATGCAGTTTGCGCTCCGGGAAACCCTGCACGGCGGCGCGGGTGTTGCGGAACAGCACGCGGCCGGTGCCGTGGCGATCGAGCAGTTCACGCACGAGGCGGGCGCTGGCTTCAGTATCGCCATCGTTGACGGCGGTGAGCAGGGCTTCGCCTTCGTTGCCGAGGAAACCGTGAATGGTCTTGTGCGCCTCGGCGGAGAGACGGCCCTTGTCGAGCAGTTCCTGCACCGCTTCGGCGACCGGGCGATAGTTGTCGCTCTCGGCGCGGAACGCGGCCAGGTCGTGGAAACGGTTCGGGTCGAGCAGGCGCAGACGGGCGAAGTGGCTGTCCTGACCGAGTTGTTCCGGGGTGGCGGTGAGCAGCAGCACGCCGGGGATGACTTCGGCCAGTTGCTCGACCAGCGAATATTCCGCGCTGGCCTTGTCTTCATGCCAGACCAGGTGGTGCGCTTCGTCGACCACCATCAGGTCCCAACCGGCAGCGAACAAGGCGTCCTGTGCCTTCTCGTCATCGACCAGCCACTCCAGCGCGACCAGCGCCAGTTGCGTGTCTTCGAACGGGTTGGTGGCATCGCTTTCGATAAAGCGTTCTTCGTCGAACAGCGCGACCTGCAGATTGAAGCGGCGGCGCATCTCCACCAGCCACTGATGCTGGAGGTTTTCCGGGACCAGGATCAGCACGCGGTTGGCGCGCCCCGAAAGCAGTTGGCGATGGATGACCAGACCGGCTTCGATGGTTTTACCCAGACCTACTTCGTCCGCCAGCAATACGCGCGGGGCGATACGGTCGGCGACTTCGCGGGCGATGTGCAACTGGTGCGCGATCGGTTGCGCACGCACGCCACCCAGGCCCCACAGCGAGGACTGCAACTGGCGGCTGGTGTGTTCAAGGGTGTTGTAGCGCAGGGAGAACCACGGCAGCGGGTCGATCTGCCCGGCGAACAGGCGGTCGCTGGCCAGACGGAACTGAATGAAGTTCGACAGCTGGGTTTCCGGCAGCGTGACGACTTCGTTCTGCCCGTTGAGGCCGTGATAGACCATCAGCCCGTCGACGTCGTCGACCTGCTGCACGGTCATCTTCCAGCCTTCGAAATGGGTGATGGAGTCGCCCGGCGAGAACCGCACGCGGGTCAGGGGCGCATTCCGTAGCGCGTACTGGCGGGTTTCGCCAGTGGCCGGGTAAAGCACGGTCAGCAAGCGGCCGTCCTGTGCCAGAACGGTGCCTAAACCAAGCTCTGCTTCGCTGTCACTGATCCAGCGTTGCCCCGGTTGATACTGCTGCGCCATGCTGCCTGACTCCCACCTTGAAAAAGCGGGCTATCTTAACGGAATGCGGGCTTCAGGGCCAAAGGAATAGGAGCAGCGGCAAGCTTTTAGCTTCGAGCTGCAAGCTGAAGCCGCGGCGTCATGTGTCGCTTTTTTCAAGCGGCAGGGCACCTGTCAGTGTCTACCGGGTCACAAGTTTGCGACAGGCGGCTCAAGGCGCCTGCGCCCCAGCCGATAGCCTGCAGACAGGAGACCTTTATATGTTGCCACCGATGCTCCCCTTGAGCGCCGTGCCGATCACTTCCCAGCAGGATCCGATCCGCCAGCGGCCGGACATCCCGCCAGTGGTGCCGGTGCAGGAAAGCTCCAACGAAAGCACGATCGATCTGCAGAAGCGTGATCCGGAAGAGGATCGTCTGCTGGCGCGCGAAGAACAGCGTCGTCAACAGGAACGTGACCGCCGACGCCGCGAGGCGGATGAAGATCCTGAAGAGCATCTGGCCGTGCCGGGTACCGAGTTGAACGCCGACAACACCGTGCCGGTGGTGCCGTTGATAGACGATCAGCCGCGTCAGGGGCTGTGGGTCGATATCGAGATTTGAGCAGTGACTGGTCAGCGCCTGCGCCAAGCGGCATGATTGGCGCAATCCTGTCGGTGACGGCAGCTGTGATCTCTTCTGCGATGTGCCGGACGCCATGAGCCAAGACGACAAACTGATCGACCTCAGCACTGAACGCGCCAAGCGTGTGCATGACCTCAACGAAAAGCGCCTGAACGAAGTGCGCCAGGCTTTCGAGCAGGCGATGCCGTTGGGAAAAGCCAAGAAAAAGTCGAAGAACAAGCCGAAAAAGCGTTGATCTCCCGCTGCATTGGTTGATGCAGATCAGTTATTTCCCCTCCTTTATTTCCCAACGTTGCGGATATTGATCCTGGTCAATATGTGCGCCTGTGTGTTTGTTAATTTGAATCCATCGCAGCAAAGCAAAGCAAAGCAGGGCCGGGAGGTCAGTCATGTTTTTCGATAACGTGGTGTTTGCCGGGGTTCTCACGGTGGGGCTCATGGTGCTGTTTTTTGCAGGGTTTGGATTTTTTATCTGGAAGGATGCGCATAAGCGGCGCAAGTGAGTTCTTCTGGATTTGATGGGCACGCAAGGCATTTTGGGGCGACTTCGGTTGCCCCTTTTTTTTGTGCCTTGGCGGCCTGTGGGCCGACCAGGCTCTGGTTGGTTTGGGTGAATATCCGGTTTTTGCGGTGCTGCGGCTGGCGGTTTCGCCCTTACGGCGAGGCACTTTTTCCAGACGCCGAAAAAGTACCCAAAAAGGCTTGCTCCTACGTTCGGCCCTCGCAGGCTCGGGTTCCTTCGCTCCGGGACTGATCCGGGCGCAGCGGCTCCGGTTTGCTTCGCTGCACCTCCTTCCGCTGTGTCTGGCTGCGCCAGACGGTCGCTGCGCTCCCACGTCCGGATCAATCCCTCCACTCAGCCTTCCGACGTCGCCGGTGGATCAAGATCAAAAGCGTTACTCGAGCTTGCGCTCATTGTTGAGTGGAGCGGCTTTGCCGCGGGCAGCTGCGCTGCTTTGCTTTTGCTTTTGCTTTTGCTCTTGCTCTTGTGGGAGCGAGCCTGCTCGCGAAGGCGGCCTGACAGCCGACCTGTTCTTGAAGTGGTACCCAATCCAACTGTAGGAGTTGCCGAAGGCTGCGATCTTTTGATCTGGCTTTTGCGTTGGCTTTTGATCTTTTTGCCAATTCGGCAGGCTTCGTTACGGGATCGGTCGACGTCTGAAAGAGTGAACGCTGTAAGAGCGAAAGCATAAGCAGCCGTTACGGTAGCAATGGATATGCTCCCATTCCCCAATAACAAAAAAGGCGTGATCCTCACGAATCACGCCTTTTCAATCAACAGCTAACGATCAACTACCCAAAGCCTTGGAAGCCAACCAGAACAATCCGGCCGACAGCGCCACGGTCGCTGGCAAGGTCAACACCCAGGCCAGCAAAATGGTCTTGACCGTGCCACCCTGCAGGCCGCTTTTATTGGCAACCATGGTCCCGGCCACACCCGAAGACAACACGTGAGTGGTCGACACCGGCAGGCTGAAAATGTTGGCCATGCCGATCAAACTGGCGGTGGTGATCTGCGCCGACATGCCCTGGGAATAGGTCATGCCCTGCTTGCCGATCTTCTCGCCAATGGTCAGCACTACGCGCTTCCAGCCGACCATGGTGCCCAGGCCCAGTGCCAGGGCGACCGCCAGAATCACCCAGAACGGGGCGTATTCAGTGGTGGTGGTCAGGTCTTTGCGCAGCTTGTCGAGGTCAGCCTTTTCACGGGCTTCGAGGCCTGGCAGCTTGCCGACTTTCTTCGCCGTGTCGTCCAGGCAGAGCAGGTAGCGACGCACTTCGATGCGGCTGTCCGACGACAGCGAATGGTAGTCCGCTACACCTTTAAGGGTGTGCAGCAGGGCGGTGATGGTCGGTTCGGTCTGCTGCGGGTTGCAGCGGAATTTCTCCGGCAGGTCGCCTTCCACGCTCTTACCCAGGGCCAGGAATTCACCCAGCGAATCGGCGTTGCGCTGGTAGAACTGGCTCAGGTGCAGGGTCGCGTCGCGGGTGCGTTCGATCTGGTAGGTGGTGCTGTTCAGATCGAGAACGAACTGCGCCGGGACGATACCGATCAGCACCAGCATGATCAGGCCGATGCCTTTCTGGCCGTCGTTGGAACCGTGCACGAAGCTCACGGCCATTGCCGAGATCACCAGAACCAGACGGTTCCAGAACGGTGGGTGCTTTTTGTCGTCGATCTTGCGGCGCTGTTCCGGCGTCTTGTGCATCTTCGACAGCGGGCGCCACCATTTCAGGCCGATCAGCACCAGCGCGGCGATGAGGAAGCCGGCCATCGGCGAGAACACCAGCGAGGCGCCGATGTCGATCGCTTTCTGCCAGTTCACGCCATCTCTCAACGGAATGTCGTTGATCAGCGCGTTGGCCAGGCCGACACCGAGGATCGAGCCGATCAGGGTGTGCGAGCTGGAAGCCGGGATACCGAAGTACCAAGTGCCCAGGTTCCAGGCGATTGCCGCGGCGAGCAACGAGAACACCATCGCCAGGCCATGGCCGGTGTTCACATTGATCAGCAGCTCAACCGGCAGCAAGTGGACGATGGCATACGCCACGCCAACGCCGCCCAGCAGCACGCCGAGGAAATTGAACACACCGGAAAAGAACACCGCCAGGTGTGGCGGCATGGCTTTGGTGTAGATAACAGTGGCTACCGCGTTAGCGGTGTCATGAAATCCATTGATGAACTCGAAGGCGAGGACAAACGTCAGGGCGAGCAAGAGGCTCACAAGCACCCAAGCATCCAGTCCGCTGAATAAATCGATCATGAAGGTTTTCTGACCCGGTCGTAAGGGGGCGCGATTATGCCAGAAAAGACAGGAAATCGATGCCCCGTCTGCTCACTGGTCACACCCTTCTTCGATTTAATTTGTTGCAGGGCGTGAAAACCAAGCAGCACGCAGGGTTTTTCAACCCTTTGATTTTATTGAATAAAGAAGATTTTTAAGCCAGTTTTTCTGATATCTCAAAGGCTCAAACGCTTGTCTGAAATATCTCTGAAACCTGTGGGACGCTCGTTCATAAGCCGCAGAACAGCGATGCAGCCGCTGCCCGCGGTTAGCGGGCGCGCGAGGTGTCGTCTTCCACCGCGCTGTGGCTCAGGCGGACGTCGACTTTCGAATGCTCAACCGCCGTGGCTCATGGCTCTTCGGCTTTGAGTTCCTTTTCGATCTTTTCGATTTCCTGCTTGAACACCTGATCCTGGACGGTAGGGCGCTTGCGCCATGCCTTGCGTTCCGGTTCCGGCTGAGCGGCGTAGGTGGTGACTTCCCCGCCGTAAATTTCCTTGTAACGTTGTTCCTGGCGCTCTAGTTCCGCGCGCAGTTCGTCTTTTGTCACGGTGCTACCTGTATGAGTTGAATTGAATATCCGGTGAAACACACTGCAACGAGTCAATTGCGCGCCCCCGCCAGTCATCCACAGCCCGATCGGGCGCGGAGACATTGCAGAGGCGATCAAGACTTCCGTGTTACAGGCGGCTACGGCACCAGATAAAAACTGACGCAGCATCAGTTTCCTGTTTCAGCGAGCGCTGGCGTTGCATGTGTGATGGGCGCCGGGCGCTGGCCGGAGCTGAGACGAAGGACCTCGTTTCAGCAAGTCGCGGGCTTTTGATTAAAGCGCCGCGACTAGGGTGCATTATAGCGGCCGATTCGGGAATGACTATCTTTGCCAAGTTAAAAACGGTTCTGAATGTGTGATGGTTTTGTTGCTGGCAACTTTTGCCGCTAGTTAAGTGTAAAGACAGCGTTATAGAACAGGCGTTCTGTTTTTGGCGCCATTAACTGGAACAACTAAGTTGCGAGCAGAATCGCTAAAGCTGCCTCGAGGATGAAGAGGAGGGCGGGAGTCTGGATTGCGATTATCGGTCGGCGGTTCGATAATCGCCCAATGTTGGCGCCCCGGTGCTTGTGCATCGCGCGGCGAGCCGTTTGACTAGGCATCGATGCGTGCCGGACAAGGACAAGAAATGAACGATCAAATGCGCAACTCCTTCACCTCGGTGGCGCCGCCCATCGTCGCCTCGCCGGCCAAGCGCATTCAGGCGCTGACCGGTGATCCGGATTTCATGACGTCCCTGGCCCGTGGTCTGGCGGTGGTGCAGGCGTTTCAGGAACGCAAACGCCACCTGACCATCGCGCAGATCAGTCATCGCACGGAAATCCCCCGCGCCGCCGTGCGCCGTTGCCTGCACACGCTGATCAAGCTCGGCTACGCCACCACCGACGGGCGCACCTATTCGCTGCTGCCGAAAGTGCTGACCCTCGGCCACGCCTATCTGTCCTCAACCCCGCTGGCCGTTTCCGCACAGCCGTATCTGGACCGTATGAGCGAGCAACTGCACGAGGCCTGCAACATGGCGACGCTGGAGGGCGATGACATTCTCTATATCGCGCGTTCGGCGACCACTCAGCGATTGATCTCGGTCGACCTTTCCGTCGGCGGGCGTCTCCCTGCCTATTGCACGTCGATGGGGCGCATTCTGTTGGCCGCGCTGGACGACACCTCCCTGGGCGAATACCTCGACCACGCCGAACTGGTGGCCAAGACCAGCCGCACCATTCATACCCCCGACGCGTTGCTCGAATGTTTGCAGCAGGTGCGGCAGCAGGGCTGGTGCATTGTCGATCAGGAACTGGAACAGGGGCTGCGCTCGATCGCCGTTCCGGTGTACGACGCCTCGGGGCAAGTGGTCGCCGCGCTGAATGTCAGCACCCACGCCGGGCGGGTCAGTCGCGCCGAGCTGGAGCAGCGCTTCTTGCCCGGCCTGCTCAGCGCCAGTCGCGACCTCAGTGCGCAGCTGTTCGCCTGAGGAAGCTGTTCGATAAACGCACAGTGTTGCGTTTATCGAATTGACGCTAAAACCCTCGGATCATTAATGTCGCGGCAGCGTCATCCGGCGCTGATGTGAATGAGCTCGCCGGACTGTCGACCCCATAATAATGACAAGAGGCAACTCACCATGCGCTCGCTCCCCGACTGTCTGTATCCCACCCGTTGTTGCCGGGTTCACCGCAACGCCTGATTACAACCTTCTATTCTTGTGACCGTGCCTTCCTTTGGCCGGCCGCCGTTCGACTGCGTTTTTTGCGTGGAATAAAAATAATGAACCAGCCTCAGTCCGCTGTGGGTAACTGCCTCGATGTGCAGACCTTCATCAACGCCCAACCGATCTCGCGCTATCAGTGGCGGGTGGTGATCCTGTGTTTCCTGATCGTATTTCTCGACGGCCTAGACACCGCCGCCATGGGCTTCATCGCCCCGGCGCTGTCGCAAGACTGGGGCATCGACCGTGCCAGCCTCGGCCCGGTAATGAGTGCCGCGCTGATTGGTATGGTCTTCGGCGCGCTCGGCTCCGGCCCGTTGGCTGACCGCTTCGGGCGCAAGGTTGTCCTCGTCGGTGCGGTGACTCTGTTCGGCGGCTTCAGCCTGGCCTCGGCGTACAGCACCAACGTCGAACAACTGCTGGTGTTGCGCTTCCTGACCGGCCTCGGTCTCGGTGCGGGCATGCCCAACGCCACGACCCTGCTGTCGGAATACACCCCGGAGCGCAAGAAGTCGCTGCTGGTGACCAGCATGTTCTGCGGCTTCAACCTCGGCATGGCCGGCGGCGGTTTCATCTCCGCGAAGCTGATCCCGGCGTTCGGCTGGCATGCTCTGCTGATGATCGGCGGGATCCTGCCGCTGATCCTCGCCGTGGTATTGGTGTTCTGGCTGCCGGAATCGGCGCGCTATCTGGTGGTGCGCAACCGTGGCACCGACAAAGTACGCAAGACCCTCGCGCCGATCGACCCGGTTACCGTCGCCCAGGCTGCGAGCTTCAGCGTGCCGGAACAGAAAACCGTCAAGGCACGCAACGTCTTCGCGGTGATCTTCTCCGGCACTTACAGCACCGGCACGCTGCTGTTGTGGCTGACTTATTTCATGGGGCTGGTGATTGTGTACCTGCTGACCAGTTGGCTGCCGACGCTGATGCGCGACAGCGGCGCGAGCATGGAGCAGGCCGCGTTCATCGGTGCGTTGTTCCAGTTTGGCGGCGTGTTGAGCGCGGTCGGGGTGGGCTGGGCGATGGACCGCTTCAATCCGCACAAGGTCATCGGCATTTTCTACCTGCTGGCCGGGGTGTTTGCCTACGCCGTGGGGCAAAGCCTGGGCAACATCACCTTGCTGGCGACACTGGTACTGGTGGCGGGCATGTGCGTCAACGGCGCGCAATCGGCGATGCCGTCATTGGCCGCGCGGTTCTACCCGACTCAAGGCCGCGCGACCGGTGTGTCGTGGATGCTCGGCATCGGCCGCTTCGGCGCGATCCTCGGCGCGTGGATGGGCGCAACCTTGCTTGGCCTGGGCTGGAATTTCGAGCAAGTGCTGACCGCACTGGTGATCCCGGCCGGTTTGGCGACGGCGGCGGTGCTGATCAAGGGCATGGTCAGTCATGCGGATGCGACCTGAGGCAGACCCATGATCGTTCCCACGCTCCGCGTGGGAATGCCTCTATGGACGCTCTGCGTTCGGCTTTACAGGGACGCGGAGCGTCCCGGGCTGCATTCCCACGCGGAGCGTGGGAACGATCATTAGGGAAGCAACAATCCGTTCGATAAACGAACACTCAGTCGATTATCGGATTGTTTGGCGAATTTCCCGAGCTTAATCTTCAGTGACTCCGGCGCTGAACCTCGCGCCTTTTTATCACTGGCGATTCCTTACAAGAACAGGAGCCCGCTCCATGGCTGAGATCCTTTCGCTGCACGACGCGGTGAAGCAATTCGTCAACGACGGCGACACCGTCGCCCTCGAAGGCTTCACTCACCTGATCCCTACGGCAGCGGGTCATGAAATCATTCGTCAAGGCAAGAAAGATCTGACGCTGGTGCGGATGACGCCTGACCTGATCTACGACCAACTGATTGGCGCCGGTTGCGCGCGCAAACTGATTTTCTCCTGGGGCGGCAACCCGGGTGTGGGCTCGCTGCACCGCCTGCGTGACGCGGTCGAGAAACAATGGCCGCACGCGCTGGAAATTGAAGAACACAGCCACGCCGACCTCGCCAACGCCTACGTTGCCGGCGCGTCCGGCCTGCCGTTCGCGGTGCTGCGTGCCTACGCCGGCTCCGACCTGCCGAAGGTCAATCCGCTGATCAAAACCGTGACCTGTCCGTTCACCGGCGAAGTGCTGGCGGCAGTGCCATCGGTGCGACCTGACGTTACCGTGATTCACGCACAAAAGGCCGACCGCAAAGGCAACGTGTTGCTCTGGGGCATTCTCGGTGTGCAGAAAGAAGCCGCGCTGGCGGCCAAGCGTTGCATCGTCACCGTGGAAGAAATCGTCGACGACCTCAACGCACCGATGAACGCTTGCGTACTGCCGACCTGGGCCTTGAGCGCGGTCTGCCATGTGCCGGGCGGCGCGCACCCGTCCTACGCCCACGGTTACACCGAGCGTGACAATCGTTTCTATCAGGCGTGGGACCCGATCGCTCGCGACCGTGAGACGTTTACCGCGTGGATCAACGAATACATCCATGGCTGCGCTGACTTCAGCGAATTCCAGGCCAAATTGGCCGCTGCTTCGGAGGCCAAGTAATGACTTACACCACCAATGAAATGATGACCGTCGCGGCGGCCCGGCGCCTGAAGAACGGCTCGGTATGCTTCGTCGGCATCGGCCTGCCCTCGAAAGCCGCCAACCTCGCGCGCCTGACTTCATCGCCGGACGTGGTGCTGATCTACGAATCCGGCCCGATTGGCGCCAAGCCGAGCGTACTGCCGCTGTCCATCGGTGACGGTGAGCTGGCCGAGACCGCCGACACGGTGGTGCCGACCGGTGAAATTTTTCGCTACTGGCTGCAGGGCGGGCGCATCGACGTCGGTTTCCTCGGCGCCGCGCAGGTCGACCGTTTCGGCAACATCAACACCACCGTGGTCGGCGACTACCACGCGCCGAAAGTGCGTCTGCCGGGGGCCGGTGGCGCGCCGGAGATTGCCGGTTCGGCGAAAAGCGTGCTGATCATCCTTAAACAGTCGGCGCGGTCGTTTGTCGACAAGCTCGACTTCATCACCTCGGTCGGTCACGGCGAAGGTGGCGATTCGCGTAAACGTCTCGGCCTGCCGGGCGCCGGGCCGGTGGGGATCATCACCGACCTGTGCATCATGGAACCGGAGGAGGGCACCCACGAATTCGTGGTCACCGCGCTGCATCCGGGCGTGACCCGCGAGCAAGTGGTCGCCGCCACCGGTTGGGCGATTCGTTTTGCCGACTCCGTTGAAACCACCGCTGAGCCGACCGAAGTCGAGTTGACCGCACTGCGTGATCTTGAAGCGCGCACCGCTGCCGCCCATGGCCAGGCACCGGGAGAAGCATGATGCGTGACGTGTATATCTGCGACGCGATTCGCACCCCCATCGGACGCTTCGGCGGCGCACTGTCCGCCGTGCGCGCCGATGACCTGGCCGCCGTGCCGATCAAGGCCCTGATGGAGCGCAATCCATCGGTGGACTGGAACGCCGTCGATGAGGTGTTCCTCGGCTGCGCCAACCAGGCCGGCGAAGACAACCGCAACGTTGCGCGCATGGCGCTGCTGCTGGCGGGTCTGCCGGACAGCGTGCCCGGCGTTACGCTCAATCGCCTCTGCGCTTCGGGCATGGACGCGATCGGCACCGCATTCCGTGCGATCGCCAGCGGCGAAATGGAGCTGGCGATTGCCGGCGGCGTCGAGTCGATGTCCCGCGCACCGTTCGTAATGGGCAAGGCCGACGCGGCGTTCTCGCGCAACATGAAACTGGAAGACACCACCATCGGCTGGCGTTTCATCAACCCACTGATGAAGGCGCAGTACGGCGTCGATGCCATGCCGCAGACTGCTGATAACGTTGCCGACGACTGCAAGGTTTCGCGCGCAGATCAGGACGCCTTTGCTCTGCGCAGCCAGCAACGTACCGCCGCCGCGCAGGCTGCCGGTTACTTCGCTGAAGAAATCGTCGAAGTGCGCATCGCCCACAAAAAGGGCGAAACCGTGGTCAGCGAGGACGAACATCCGCGCGCCGACACTACGATTGAAGCGCTGGCGAAACTGAAACCGGTCAATGGCGCGGATAAAACCGTCACCGCCGGCAATGCCTCAGGCGTCAACGATGGTGCTGCTGCGCTGATTCTGGCGTCAGCCGAAGCGGTGAAAAAACACGGCCTGACCGCCCGCGCAAAAGTGCTCGGCATGGCCAGCGCCGGCGTCGCACCACGGGTGATGGGCATCGGCCCGGTGCCGGCGGTGCGCAAACTGACCGAGCGCCTTGGCGTCGCGGTCAGCGATTTCGACGTGATCGAGCTCAACGAAGCGTTTGCCAGCCAAGGTCTGGCGGTACTGCGTGAACTGGGGCTGGCGGATGACGCGCCGCAGGTCAACCCGAATGGCGGCGCGATTGCTCTCGGTCACCCGTTGGGTATGAGCGGTGCGCGGCTGGTGCTGACCGCCCTGCATCATCTGGAAAAGACTGGCGGCAAGAAAGGTCTGGCGACCATGTGCGTCGGTGTTGGCCAGGGTCTGGCCCTGGCCATCGAACGTGTCTGACGCGCTGCGGCACTTACAAGAACTGAGGAAAGCGAAATGACTGACAAGCCTGGTTACCGTCGCCCACAGGCAGGCACTCAGCCTGACTACCTGCACCCGACGTATCAATCCACCAACCTGCGCTCGCCGTCCAAGCCTTTGGTGTACCTGCCCCATTCACTCTCGGAAATCACCGGGCCGACCATCGGCGCCGAACACGTTGCCGAGAAGGACAATGACCTGACCGCACAGCACGACGGCGAACCGTTGGGCGAGCGCATCATCATTCACGGCCGCGTGCTCGACGAAGATGGCCTGCCGGTACCGGGGATTCTGGTGGAGATCTGGCAGGCCAATGCCGCCGGCCGCTACAACCATGCCCGCGACCTGCACGACGCGCCGCTGGACCCGAACTTCACCGGCACCGGCCGCACCGTCACCGATGCCGATGGTTGGTACCAGTTCCAGACCATCAAGCCCGGCGCCTATCCGTGGGGCAACCACCACAACGCCTGGCGCCCGGCGCACATCCACTTTTCCCTGTTCGGGCCGAGCATCCTCACCCGACTGGTCACGCAAATGTATTTCCCCGGCGACCCGTTGCTGGCGTATGACCCGATCTACAACTGCGTGCCGGACACTTCGGCCAAGGAACGCCTGATCGCTGCTTTCGATCTGGAAAAAACCATTCCGTCCTACGCCCTCGGTTACCGCTGGGACATCGTGCTGCGCGGCCGTGAAGCCACGCCGATGGAGAAATAAGATGACGCTCTATGCGACCACGTCCCACACCGTCGGGCCGTATTACCACATCGGCCTGACCTGGCTGAACCGCGAAACCCTGGCCAACGAGCTGACCCTCGGCGAGCGCGTGGCGATCACCGGCCAGGTGGTCGACGGCAACGGCGATGTCGTCAACGATGCCATGCTCGAAGTCTGGCAGGCCAACGCCGCTGGCAAGTACGACCACCCGGAAGATCAGCAGGACAAACCGCTCGACCCGAACTTTGAAGGCTTCGGCCGGGTGCCGGTGGACGCCGAAGGGCGCTTCCGTTTCACCACGATCAAACCGGGCACCGTGCCGGGGTTGAAAGGCTCGACCCAGGCGCCGCATCTGGTGGTGCTGGTGTTTGCCCGTGGTCTGGTCAAGCATTTGCTGACGCGGATTTATTTCGAGGGCGAACCGGCAAACGTTGCTGACCCGTTGCTCGAGTGCGTGCCGGCGGAGCGTCGCCAGACGTTGCTGGCCAAGGCGGATGCGTCGGGTGTTTACCAGTGGAATGTAGTTCTGCAGGGCACCGATGCCGAGACGGTGTTCTTCGATTATTGAGAGAACACCCCAAATCCCCTGCAGGACAGAGTCCCTGTGGTGAGGGGATTTATCCCCGCTGGGCTGCGAAGCAGCCCCAAAAACCAGTCGGCGCGGTATTCAGATGAACCGCGTGTATCTGATTTGCGAGTGCTTCGCACTCGAGCGGGGATAAATCCCCTCGCCACAAAGGCTGATCCAGACGTGGGTAACGATCCGATGTGGAACGGGACTGTTGCAAAGTATGTCTAGACTGTGACTGTCCCTATCGAGTGAAAAACAATGACAACCACCACCTCCCACTACACTGGCGAAGAGCGCAGCAAGCGCATCTTTGCCATCGTCGGCGCTTCGTCCGGCAACCTCGTCGAGTGGTTCGACTTCTACGTCTACGCCTTCTGCGCGATCTATTTCGCCCCGGCGTTTTTCCCCTCCGATAACCCGACTGTGCAACTGGTCAACACCGCTGGCGTGTTCGCTGCCGGGTTCCTGATGCGGCCGATTGGTGGCTGGATTTTCGGCCGGGTCGCTGACAAGCACGGGCGCAAGAACTCGATGCTCATCTCGATTCTGATGATGTGCTTCGGCTCGCTGCTGATTGCCTGCCTGCCGACCTACAAGGACATCGGCGTCTGGGCGCCGGTGCTGTTGCTGTTCGCGCGTTTGCTGCAAGGTCTGTCGGTGGGCGGCGAATACGGCACCACCGCGACCTATATGAGCGAAGTTGCCCTCAAGGGCCAGCGTGGATTTTTCGCCTCGTTCCAGTACGTGACCCTGATCGGCGGACAACTGCTGGCGGTGTCGCTGGTGGTGGTGCTGCAACAGTTCCTCACTGAAGAAGACCTGCGTGCCTACGGCTGGCGGATTCCGTTCGTGGTCGGTGCGGTGGCGGCGCTGATTTCGCTGTTCCTGCGTCGTTCGCTGAAGGAAACCACCAACGAGGAAACTCGCGCACACAAAGACGCCGGCAGCATCACTGCACTGTTTCGCGATCACAAAGCGGCGTTCATCACCGTGCTCGGCTACACCGCTGGCGGCTCGCTGATTTTCTACACCTTCACCACCTACATGCAGAAATACCTGGTGAACACCGCCGGGATGCACGCCAAGACCGCCAGCTACATCATGACCGGCGCGCTGTTCCTGTATATGTGCATGCAGCCGTTGTTCGGCATGCTCGCCGACAAGATCGGCCGGCGTAATTCGATGCTCTGGTTCGGCGCCCTCGGCACGCTGTTCACCGTGCCGATTCTGCTCAGCCTGAAAAGCATCAGCAGCCCGTTCCTCGCCTTCGTACTGATCACCCTGGCGCTGGCGATTGTCAGTTTCTACACCTCGATCAGCGGTCTGGTAAAAGCCGAGATGTTCCCGCCGGAAGTGCGCGCCCTCGGTGTCGGCCTGGCTTACGCGGTGGCCAATGCAATCTTCGGCGGCTCGGCAGAGTTTGTGGCCCTGAGCCTCAAGGCCGGCGGCATGGAAAACGCCTTCTACTGGTACGTCACGGCGATGATGGCGGTGGCTTTCCTGTTCAGCCTGCGTTTGCCCAAGCAGGCGAAGTATCTGCACCACGATCTGTAAACCCATGTGCGCGGGCTGCGAGGCCCGCGCCGGCAAGGACTGTTTATGACTCAGCGACCGGGCAATCAATTGTTCGATGCCTACTTCACCGCCCGCGATATGCGCGAAGTGTTCTGCGATCAGGGCCGGGTGCAGGCGATGCTCGATTTCGAAGCGGCGCTGGCCCGGGCCGAGGCGCGGGTCGGGCTGATTCCTTCATCGGCCGTGGCACCGATTGCCGCAGCGTGCGACGCCAGTCTGTATGACTTCGCAGCGCTGGGCGAGGCGATTGCCACAGCCGGCAATTCGGCGATTCCACTGGTCAAGGCTTTGGGCAAGCAGATCGCTTCGAGCGATGCCGAAGCCGAGCGCTATGTGCATCTGGGCGCGACCAGTCAGGACGTGATGGATTCCGGGCTGGTCCTGCAATTGCGCCAGGCGCTGGTGCTGATCGAAAACCAACTGGCGCAACTGGCCGACTCGCTGGCCGCTCAGGCACAACGCTTCGCCATCACGCCACTGGCCGGGCGCACCTGGCTGCAACATGCCACGCCGGTGACCCTCGGTATGAAAATCGCTGGATGGCTCGGCGCCGTCACGCGCAGCCGTCAGCGTCTACAGGAGCTGAAACCGCGTCTGCTGGTCCTGCAATTCGGTGGCGCCTCCGGCACCCTCGCGGCGCTGGGTGAACAGGCGTTGCCGATCGCCAAAGCATTGGCCGAAGAGCTGCAACTGACCCTGCCCGAGCAACCGTGGCACACCCAGCGTGACCGCATCGTTGAATACGGCGCCGTGCTTGGCCTGATCGCCGGGAGCCTCGGCAAATTCGGCCGCGACATCAGCCTGTTGATGCAGACCGAAGCAGCGGAAGTATTCGAGCCTGCGGCACCGGGCAAAGGCGGGTCGTCGACCATGCCGCACAAGCGCAACCCGGTTGGCGCGGCGGTGCTGATCGGCGCGGCCACGCGGGTGCCGGGGCTGGTGTCGACGCTGTTCAGCGCGATGCCGCAGGAACATGAACGCAGCCTTGGTTTGTGGCATGCCGAATGGGAAACCCTGCCGGAAATCTGCTGCCTGGTGTCCGGTTCGCTGCAACAGGCGCGCTTGCTGGCCGACGGTCTGGAGGTCGACGCGGCGCGCTTGGCCCGCAACCTCGAACTGACCCAAGGCCTGGTGCTGGCCGAAGCGGTGAGCATCGTGCTTGCCCAACGCGTCGGCCGCGACACCGCACATCATCTGCTCGAACAATGCTGCAAACGTGCAGTGGCCGAGCAACGCCATTTGCGTGCGGTGCTCGCTGACGAGCCGCAAGTCACCGCCGAACTCAGTGGCGCTGAACTCGATGATCTTCTGAACCCCGCGCATTACCTTGGCCAGGCGCAAGTCTGGGTCGAGCGTGCGGTGGCTGAACACAACGCTTTGACTGTCTGAAGGAGAGGGCTGTGGCTTTCGTTCAACTCGCCGATGGCGAACTGCACTATGAAATTGAGGGCCCGGCGGAGGCGCCGGTGCTGGTGCTGTCCAACTCGCTGGGCACCGACCTGCACATGTGGGACGCGCAAATGCCGGCGTTCACCGAGCATTTCCGCGTGCTGCGTTTCGACACGCGCGGCCATGGGCAATCGCTGGTCACCGAGGGGCCGTACAGCATCGAACAACTCGGTCGCGACGTGCTCGGTCTGCTCGATGCGCTGCATATCGAGCGCGCGCATTTCTGCGGGCTGTCGATGGGCGGGCTGATCGGTCAGTGGCTGGGGATCAACGCAGGCCATCGTCTGCACAAACTGATCGTCTGCAACACGGCGGCGAAAATCGGCGATCCGTCGGTATGGAATCCGCGCATCGAAACCGTACTGCGCGACGGCCCGGCGGCGATGGTCGCGCTGCGTGATGCCTCGATTGCGCGCTGGTTTACCCCGGACTTTTCCGCAGCGCATCCCGAGGCGGCAAAGAAGATTACCGACATGCTTGCCGCAACCAATCCACAAGGTTATGCGGCCAACTGCGCGGCCGTGCGCGATGCCGATTTCCGTGAACAACTGGCTTCGATCAACGTGCCGTTGCTGGTGATTGCCGGCAGCGAAGATGCGGTGACGCCGCCGTCCGGCGGGCACTTCATTCGCGACCACGTGCGCGGTGCCGAGTACGCCGAGTTCCGTGCGGCGCATTTGTCCAACGTGCAGGCCGGTGCCGCTTTCAGCGACCGTGTGCTGGCGTTTTTGCAGGCTCAGTGAGGAAGAATTTGTGGACGAGAAACAACGTTACGACGAAGGCATGCAAGTCCGCCGCGCGGTGCTGGGCGATGCCCACGTCGATCGCAGCCTGACCACGCTGACCGAGTTCAACTCGGAATTCCAGGAGATGATCACCCGCCACGCCTGGGGCGACATCTGGACCCGCCCGGGCCTGCCCCGCCATACCCGCAGCCTGATCACCATCGCCATGCTGATCGGCATGAACCGCGAGGGCGAACTGAAACTGCACTTGCGCGCGGCAGCCAACAACGGCGTCAGCCGTGGCGAGATCAAGGAAGTGATCATGCAGAGCGCGATCTACTGCGGAATTCCGGCGGCGAATGCGACGTTTCATCTGGCTGAATCGGTGTGGGATGAGCTAGGAGTCGAATCCCGGGATTGATGGCGCCCGAAATTACGCCTTCGCGAGCAAGCTCGCTCCCACATTGGAGTTGTGTCGATCACAAAACAAATGTGGGAGCGAGCTTGCTCGCGAAGACCATTTCATATTCGACAGAGATGTCGACTGAAGCTGCGCTTTCGCGAGCAGGCTCGCTCCCACAGTGGGGCATGTGTGGTTAGAGAAGGCTGATCGGGTAGCTGACGATCAGGCGATTTTCATCGAACTCGTTGTTGCTGAAGTCGCGGCGCATGGTCGAGTTGCGCCATCTGACGTTCAAATCCTTCAAAGTGCCGCTCTGCACCGTGTAACCGAGTTCCGATTCGCGACCCCATTCCTTGCCGTCGGTGATTGTCCCGGTGTGCACGTTGTCGCCGCTGATGTAGCGGTTCATCAGGGTCAGGCCGGGGATGCCCATGGCGGCGAAGTTGTAGTCGTGGCGCAGCTGCCAGGAGCGTTCCTGAGCGTTGTCATAACTGGCGTTGTAGCTGTCGTTGGCCAAGGTGCCGCCGCTGGTGCCGTTGACGCGCATCCACGCGCTGTCGCCGGTGAGTTTCTGCAGGCCGAGGTAGAACGTGTTGCCGCCGTACTTGGCCGAAAACATCCCGTACCAGGTCTTGTTGTCCAGATCGCCGGCACGCGCGCTGCCATCTTCCTTGCCGTAGAAAAAGCCGAGGTTGGCGCCCAGCGTCCAGTCGCCGAGCGGCTGACTGTGCAGCACATTGAGGTACTGCTGGCTGTAGATGTCCTTGAGTTGCGCGTTCCACAGGCCGATCTGTGTGCGCTTGTCGTTGAACAGAAATTCGCCGCCCTGGAAGTTGAAACGATCAGAGGTGAACGCGGCTTTGCCGGTCATCGACATGTCGCTCATGCTGCTGTCGTCGCGCGGGCTGTTGGCGCGGAACTGGCCGCCATAGAGTGTCAGGCCGGCGATTTCCTTCGAGGTGATCTGGCCGCCACGGAAGGTCTGCGGCAGCGAACGACCGTCGTCCGAACGCAGGATCGGAAGCACCGGCATCCACTCACCGACCTTGACTTCGGTCTGCGAAAGCTTGGCCTTGAATGCGACGTTGGTGCGGCCGAAGTTGTCCGCCGGGCGCCCGTCATGGTCCAGCGGCAACAACTGCGTGCCGCCCGTGCCTTTACCGCCATCGAGCTTGATCGAATACAGCCCGAGTACGTCCATCCCGAAACCGACCGTGCCTTGGGTGAAGCCGGATTTGGCGTCGAGGATGAAACTCTGCGTCCACTCTTCAGCCTTGCCCTGAGTCTTGGTCGGGTTGGTGAAGTTGCGGTTGATGTAGAAGTTGCGCAGGTTGAGGTTGACCTTGGCGCCTTCAACGAAGCCGCTTTCTTCAGCGCTGGCTGGCAGGGCCAGACCGGCGATGGCCAGGGCGATCACAGCGGGCAATGCGTAGGGCACAGGGAAAACTGTCATGGACTTGGGTCTCTCTTGTTTTTTTAGGGCGAACGGCTGCGCTGCGGCCGGTTTTCGGGGTGCAGACTTGGAAAGTATTCAAGGGTGAAACGATGGCAATCAGCCGGACGGGGCAGGGCGCGGGAGCATGGTGTCGAACCTGTTGTTATTGGTTTTGTGGAGCGAATGGTGCGGGGGGCGGATGTTGGGATTCAATTGGGAAAAGCGGGTTTTGGGCGATTATCGAACAGCATTGAAGATCAAAAGATCGCAGCCTTCGGCAGCTCCTACAGGGCAACGCATTTCAAATGTAGGAGCTGCCGAAGGCTGCGATCTTTTGATTCTCAGGCAACAAAAAGCCCACCAATCGGTGGGCTCCTTGTATTCAGCCGATGATGATCAGAACAGCTTCATCTTCGGCGCTTCTTCTTTCAGCGCTTCGTTCTGCGCGGTCTGCGCATTCCAGCCACCGCCCAGGGCCTTGTACAGGTTGACCGCACTGGTCAACTGCGCGAGGCGGTCGGTGATCAGCGCTTGTTGCGCGCTGAACAACTGACGCTGGGCATCGAGGAAGGTCAGGTTGCTGTCGACGCCGATGCGGTAGCGACGTTCGGCCAGGCGGTAGTAATCCTGGTTGGCCTGCACGAAGTCACGCTGCGCTTGCAGCTGCTCGGTGTAAGTCTGGCGGGCGGCGAGGCCGTCGGCGACTTCCTGGAAGGCCGTTTGAATCGACTTTTCGTAGTTCGCCACGCCAATGTCCTTCTGGATCTTGGCGTAGTCGAGGCTGGCGCGCAGGCTGCCGGCGTTGAAGATCGGCAGGTTGATCTGCGGCTGGAACAGCCACGTCCCAGAGCCACCCTTGAACAGACCGGACAGATCCGGGCTCAGGCTGCCCGCGTTGGCGGTCAGGCTGATGCTCGGGAAGAACGCTGCACGCGCCGCGCCGATGTTGGCGTTGGCCGCCTTCAGGTTGTACTCGGCCTGCAGAATGTCCGGACGACGTTGCAGCAGGTCCGAAGGCAGACCGGCCGGCACATCGCTGAGCAGGTCATCAGACAGCGGTTTGGCCGTTTGCAGGTTGGCCGGAATACCGGTGCCGAGCAGCAGGGTCAGGCTGTTTTCGTCCTGTGCGACCTGGCGGGTATAACGCGCCAGTTGCGCCCGGGCGTTTTCCACGGAAGTGCGCGACTGCGCCAGATCCAGCGCCGAAGCCACACCGACTTCGTTGCTGCGGCTGGTCAATTTGTAGCTTTCTTCGAAGGCACCGAGTGTGTCCTGCGTCAGCTTGAGCAGTTCTTTGTCCGCCTGCCAGGTCAGGTAGGCATTGGCGACGTTGGCGACCAGACTGATCTGCGTACTGCGGCGTGCTTCTTCAGTAGCGAAGTACTGTTGCAGCGCTTGCTCGCTCAGGCTGCGCACCCGACCGAACAGGTCGAGTTCGTAGGCGCTGACGCCGACGGTCGCGGAATACGAACTGCTGATCATCGACTCGCCGGTCTGCGAGGCACGGGCCGGCAGACGCTGGCGGCTGCCGGCGGCATTGGCCGACACTGCCGGGAACAGGTCGGCGCGCTGGATGCGGTACTGCGCCGCGTAAGCGTCGATGTTCAGCGCCGCGACACGCAGGTCGCGGTTGTTTTCTAGGGCGACCTGGATCAGCTGTTGCAGGGCCGGGTCATGGAAAAACTGCTTCCAGCCCTGTTCGGCAGCGGCTTGCGCCGGAGCCTGGGCCGGCGAGTACGCCGGCCCCTGCGGGTACTGGCCTGCGACCGGAGCCTCAGGCTGCTGATAGTCAGGTATCAGCGAGCAACCGCTCAGCACGAAGGCGGCGACTGCGATGGAGAGTAGCGACTTGCTCATTGGCCAGCCTCTTTAGGAGTTTCAGTAGTGTCATCCGCGTCGGTCTTTTTGCGCTGACCGATGGACGACACAGTAACGAAGAACAGTGGGACCCAGAAGATCGCCAGGATCGTGGCCGTGAGCATACCGCCAATCACGCCGGTACCGATCGCGTGCTGACTGCCTGAACCGGCGCCGGTGGAAATCGCCAGCGGCACAACACCGAGAACGAAGGCCAGCGAGGTCATGATGATCGGGCGCAGACGCATGCGGCAGGCTTCAATCGCCGCTTCACGCAGGCTGCGTCCCTGTTCATGCAGTTCCTTGGCGAATTCGACGATCAGAATGGCGTTTTTAGCCGCCAGACCGATGGTCGTCAACAAGCCCACCTGGAAGTACACGTCGTTGGACAGACCGCGCAGGCTGGTGGCCATCAGTGCACCGATGATCCCCAGCGGTACCACGAGCATGACCGCGATCGGAATCGACCAGCTTTCATACAGCGCCGCCAGACACAGGAACACCATCAGCAGCGACAGGGCGTACAGCGCTGGCGCTTGCGAGCCGGACAGACGTTCCTCGTAGGACAGACCGGTCCAGGAGATACCGACACCGGACGGCAGCTTCTTGGCAATCGCTTCGACTTCAGCCATCGCTTCACCGGTGGAGTAGCCCGGCGCCGGAGCCCCGAGGACCTCGACCGCTTCCACACCGTTGTAGCGCGCCAGCTTCGGCGAACCGTAGACCCACTCGCCCTTGGCGAACGCCGAGAACGGAACCATGGTGCCTTCGGCGTTGCGCACGTACCACTTCTTCAGGTCTTCGGGGCTCATGCGCGAGTCCGGTTGGCCCTGCACGTAGACTTTCTTCACCCGACCACGGTCGATGAAGTCGTTGACGTAGCTACTGCCCAGCGCGATCGACAGGGTGTTGTTGATGTCGCTGATGGTGATGCCGAGGGCACTGGCCTTCTCGTCGTCGATTTCCAGCTGGAACTGCGGCTCGTCGTTCAGGCCGTTCGGACGCACCTGGGTCAGCACCTTGCTTTGCGCCGCCATGCCGAGGAACTGGTTGCGCGCTTCCATCAGTTTTTCGTGACCGATACCGGCGCGGTCCTGCAGGAACACGTCGAAACCGGTGGCGTTACCCAATTCCAGAACCGCTGGCGGGGCGAAGGCAAACACCATCGCGTCGCGGAAACTGAAGAAGTGTTGCTGGGCACGCGCAGCGAGGTTGAACACGCTGTTGTCGGCGTTACGTTCGCCCCACGGCTTGAGCATGATGAACGCCATACCCGAGCTCTGGCCACGGCCGGCGAAGTTGAAGCCGGTCACGGTAAACACCGAAGCCACCGCGTCCGCCTCACCGCCGTCCTTGTTCGGACGCAGCAGGTACTCACGCATTTCATCCACCACCACCTGCGTGCGCTGGGCACTGGAACCGGCCGGGGTCTGCACCTGAGCGAACAGAACGCCCTGGTCTTCTTCCGGGAGGAACGCGGTCGGAATGCGGGTGAACAGCCAGATCATGCCCACGACGATCAACAGGTACGCCAGCAGATACGGCGCCTTGCGGGTCAGCATATTGCCGACGCCACGCTCGTAGCTGCGTACGCCACGGTCGAAGTTGCGGTTGAACCAGCCGAAGAAACCTTTCTTCGGAGTACCGTGCTCGCCTTTCGGAATCGGCTTGAGCATGGTTGCGCACAGCGCCGGGGTGAAGATCAGGGCAACCAGTACCGACAGGGCCATGGCCGACACGATGGTGATCGAGAACTGCTTGTAGATCACACCCGTGGAGCCGCTGAAGAACGCCATCGGCAGCAGTACCGCCGAGAGCACAAGGGCGATACCGACCAGTGCACCCTGGATCTGGCCCATGGATTTCTTTGTCGCTTCCTTCGGTGACAAGCCTTCTTCGCTCATCACCCGCTCGACGTTTTCCACCACGACGATGGCATCGTCCACCAGCAGACCGATGGCCAGCACCATGCCGAACATGGTCAGGGTGTTGATGCTGAAACCGGCGGCGGCGAGGATGCCGAATGTACCGAGCAGTACCACCGGCACAGTCATCGTGGTGATGACGGTGGCGCGGAAGTTCTGCAGGAACAGGAACATCACCAGGAACACCAGCGCGATCGCTTCGACCAGGGTGTGCACCACGCCTTTGATCGACTCGGTCACCACCGGGGTGGTGTCATACGGGAACACCACTTCCATGCCTTGCGGGAAGAACGGCTTGAGGCTGTCGATGGTGTTGCGCAGCGCTTTGGCGGTATCGAGGGCGTTGGCGCCGTTGGCCAGTTTCACCGCCAGACCGGAAGCCGGGCTGCCGTTGAACTGGGCACTGATCGCGTAGTTCTCACCGCCGAGGCCGACTTCAGCCACGTCTTTGAGGCGAACCTGCGAACCGTCCTTGTTGACCTTGAGCAGGATTTCCTTGAACTGCTCGGCGGTCTGCAGACGGGTCTTGCCGATGATCGTCGCGTTCAGTTGCTGGCCCTGCACGGCAGGCAAGCCACCGAGCTGACCGGACGACACCTGGACGTTCTGCGCAGCAATGGCGTTCTTCACGTCGACCGGGGTCAGGTTGAAGTTGTTCAACTTGGCCGGGTCGAGCCAGATACGCATCGCGTACTGCGCACCGAAGACCTGGAAGTCACCGACACCGGCGGTCCGCGAGATCGGGTCCTGCATGTTCGACACGATGTAGTTGGACAGGTCGTCCTTGGTCATGCTGCCGTCACGCGACACCACGCCGATCACCAGCAGGAAGTTCTTCACTGCCTTGGTCACGCGGATACCCTGTTGCTGCACTTCCTGCGGCAGCAGCGGGGTAGCCAGGTTCAGCTTGTTCTGGACCTGGACCTGCGCGGTGTCGGAGTTGGTGCCTTGCTCGAAGGTCGCGGTGATGGTCATGCTGCCGTCGGAGTTACTTTCCGAAGACACATAACGCAGGTTGTCGATACCGTTGAGCTGTTGCTCGATGACCTGCACCACGGTGTCCTGCACGGTTTGTGCGGACGCGCCTGGGTAGGTCACCTGGATCGCAATGGCCGGTGGCGCAATGCTCGGGTATTGGTTGATCGGCAATTTCAGGATCGAAAGTGCCCCGACCAGCATGATCACCAGGGCGATTACCCAGGCGAAAATCGGACGGTCGATGAAGAATTTTGACATGGGTTACTCCCCTTTGCCGCCGGCGGCTTTGTCAGCTGCCTGTGCGGGGGCCGGGTTCTTGGTGCCGACGTTAGTCGCTTCGGTCGCTTTGACCTCGACGCCCGGTTTGACGTACTGCAGTCCTTCGGTGATCAGACGATCGCCGGCTTTCAGGCCGTCTTCGATCAGCCACTGGCTGCCGACGGTGCGGCTGGCCTTGAGCTGACGCAGCTCGACCTTGTTGTCGGCGCCGACGACCAGTGCGGTCGGGGTGCCTTTGAGGTCGCGGGTCACGCCTTGTTGCGGCGCGAGGATCGCTGCGCTGTTGACGCCGGCTTGCAGCTGGGCGTGAACGAACATGCCTGGCAGCAGGGTGTGATCCGGGTTCGGGAACACCGCGCGCAGGGTCACCGAGCCGGTGGTCTGGTCAACCGAAACTTCGGAGAATTCCAGCTTGCCGTCGAGCTTGTACTGGCTGCCGTCTTCCAGGGTCAGCTTGACCGCAGCGGCGTTGTCGCCGGCCTTCTGCAGACGGCCGCTTTCCAGTTCGCGGCGCAGTTCCAGCAGTTCCACCGACGACTGGGTCACGTCGACGTAGATCGGGTCGAGCTGCTGAATCACTGCCATTGCATCGGCCTGACCATTGCTGACCAGTGCGCCTTCGGTGACCGAAGAACGGCCGATGCGGCCGGAAATCGGCGCGTAGACTTTGGTGTAGCGCACGTTGATCTGCGCGCTCTGCAACGATGCTTCCGATTGCAGGCGGTTGGCCAGTGCGGTGTCGTATTCCTGACGGCTCACGGCTTGTTCGTCGACCAGTTGCTTGTAGCGGTCGGAAATCGACTTGGTCGAACGCAGCTCGGCTTCGGCGCTTTTCAGCGTAGCTTCATAGACCGACGGATCGATCTGATACAGCTGCTGGCCGGCTTTGACGTCGGCGCCTTCCTTGAACAGACGCTTGAGGATAATGCCGTTGACCTGCGGGCGAACTTCCGCGATGCGGAACGCACTGGTGCGGCCCGGAAGTTCCGAGGTCAGGGTAAAGGCTTGTGGTTGCAGGGTGACGACGCCGACCTGAGGAGGCGGAGCGGCTGGGGCCGCTTCTTCCTTTTTACATCCGCTGAGCAGCGATGCCAGGGCGACGGCAGTGACCAGAGCGGTAACAGCTGGCTTGAATTGCATGAAGATCCTCGGGTCAGGCGCGCAAGAAGCGCACAAGAAGTGTGAAAGAGTAAAAATCGGGCACCGGGTGGATAAGTAGCTTGCTAAGTAATATACTTACGTTCATGGTTGTTTGTAAACACCTGCGCCGCGTACCCACCCTGATACAAAAGTCGTCGCAAGGTTTGAAATTGTAGGCCGGGGAGCCGATTCACGAGAGATCGCCCCCTCTTTATTCAGCGGATATTCAGCCATCCCTGAAACATCCTGTTTGAGGTTTTACTGCCATGGTCCGTCGTACCAAAGAGGAAGCTCAGGAAACCCGCAGCCAGATCCTGGAAGCGGCCGAGAAAGCCTTCTATGAAAGGGGGGTTGCCCGCACCACCCTGGCGGACATCGCGACCCTCGCCGGCGTGACGCGTGGCGCCATCTACTGGCATTTCAGCAATAAGGCCGACCTGGTCCAGGCCATGCTCGACAGCCTGCACGAACCGCTGGATGAACTGGCCAAGGCCAGCGAAAGCGAGGACGAACCGGACCCGCTGGGCTGCATGCGGCAGTTGCTGATTCATTTGTTTCATCAAGTTGCACTGGACCCGAAAACCCGGCGCATCAACGAAATTCTGTTTCATAAGTGCGAATTCACCGATGAAATGTGCGATCTGCGCCAGCAGCGCCGGACGGCCAGTCTCGATTGCAACGTGCGCATCGGCCTGACCCTGCGTAATGCGGTGAATCGCGGCCAGTTGCCGGAAGATCTCGACACTGCCCGCGCGGCCATCAGCATTCATGCCTACATCGACGGCCTGCTGTACGGCTGGCTGCTGGCCCCGGACAGCTTCGAACTGCACGCCGAGGCTGAACGCTGGGTCGACACCGGGCTGGACATGCTGCGCCTGAGCCCAAGCCTGCGCAAATGAAACAAAATGCGCAATTGCCCGGCAGGATGTCAATCAGCCGCCATGGCTGATGATCGCGGCGGGGAGTTTAAACGTAGCGAGTCGTGGATTTTGTAGGGAAATTGTGTCGCTGTTGTGAAACGGTGTTCGCTGGCTCTTACCCTGCGCCAACAGCAAAAAGCCCCAGACTCTCACAAGTCCGGGGCTTTTTCATTTCTGCGCTACAGCCTGATTACAAGGTCGGATAGTCGATATAACCGACCGGACCCTTGCCGTAGAAAGTCTCCGGATGCGGCTCGTTCAACGGCGCATCGGCCTGCAAACGGGCCGGCAGATCCGGGTTGGCAATGAACGGCACGCCGAACGCGACCGCGTCTGCCTTACCGCTGGCCAGCCACTCATTGGCGCTTTCCTTGGTGAACTTCTCGTTGGCAATGTACGGGCCACCGAACGCTTCTTTCAATTGCGGGCCGAGGCTGTCCGCGCCTTCTTTTTCGCGCGAGCAGATGAACGCGATGCCACGCTTGCCCAGTTCACGGGCGACGTAGGTGAAGGTCTCGGCAAGGTTGTCATCGCCCATGTCGTGGGAGTCGGCACGCGGTGCCAGGTGCACACCAACGCGGCCAGCGCCCCAGACTTCGATCGCGGCGTCGGTCACTTCCAGCAGCAGGCGCGCACGGTTTTCCAGCGAGCCGCCGTACTGGTCGGTACGCTGGTTGGTGCTGCTTTGCAGGAACTGGTCGAGCAGGTAGCCGTTGGCGCCGTGGATTTCCACGCCGTCGAAACCGGCGGCCTTGGCGTTCTCGGCACCGGTGCGGTAGGCGTCGACGATGTCGGCGATTTCAGCAGTTTCCAGAGCGCGCGGCGTTGGGTAGTCGGCCAGTGGGCGCACCAGGCTGACGTGGCCCTTTGGCTGGATGGCGCTTGGCGCAACCGGTGCTTCACCGTTCAGGTACGAAGGGTGAGAAATGCGGCCAACGTGCCACAGTTGCAGGAAGATCTTGCCGCCGGCGCCGTGAATCGCCTTGGTCACGTTGGCCCAGCCACGCACTTGATCGTTGGACCAGATGCCCGGGGTGTCCGGGTAGCCGACGCCCATCGGCGTTACCGAAGTGGCTTCGCTGAGGATCAGGCCGGCCGAGGCGCGTTGTACGTAGTATTCGGCCATCAGCGCGTTCGGCACACGGCCTTCGTCGGCGCGGCAGCGGGTCAGCGGGGCCATGATGATGCGGTTGTTCAGCTCGATATCGCCGAGTTTGATCGGGTCGAAAATAGTCGCCATGTCTAAAAGCCTCTCTTGATAAGGAAGTTGATCAGTTGGAAGCAGGCGCCAGCTCGGCATTGCCGTTCTGGCGGAAAGTAATCAGGGTCACCAGCAGGGCAAGCACGGCCAGCGCGGCGGCGGCCAGTGGCACGCTGGTCAGGCCGTAGCCGTGGGCGATGACGCTGCCGCCGACCCAGGCGCCGAGGGCGTTGCCAACGTTGAAGGCGCCGATGTTCAGGGTCGAAACCAGGTTCGGTGCAGCCTTGCCGAAGGTCACCACGTTGACTTGCAGCGCCGGCACAGCGGCGAAACAGGCGGTGGCCCAGAGGAACAGGGTGATTTCAGTCGGGATCAGCGCAACGCTGGTCCAGCTCAGCACCGTGGATACCACGGCCATGGCGATGAACACGCCGATCAGCGTGGCGGCCATGCCTTTGTCGGCGAGTTTGCCGCCGATGATGTTGCCGACCGTCAGACCGAGGCCGATGAGCATCAGCGTCCAGGTCACGCCACGCGGCGACACACCGGTGACTTCACCGAGCAGTGGGGCGACGTAGGTGAACAGGGTGAACACCGAAGCGGCGAACAGCGCGGTCATGCTCAGCGACAGCCAGATGCCGGCGCCTTTGAGGGCGGCCAGTTCGGCGCGCATGTCGAGTTTCTCTTCGTCACGCTTGGCCGGCAGAAAGCGGATCAGGCCGATCAGCGCGATCACACCGATGACTGTTACCGCCCAGAAGGTCGAACGCCAGCCGGCTTCCTGACCCAATGCGGTGCCCAGCGGTACGCCGAGCACGTTGGCCAGGGTCAGACCGGTGAACATCAACGCGACCGCCGAGGCACGTTTGTTTGGCGCGACCAGATTGGCCGCTACTACCGAGCCGATGCCGAAGAATGCACCGTGGCACAAAGCGGTGACTACCCGGGCAAACATCAGCACGTTGTAGTCGCTGGCGATGGCGCAGAGCAGGTTGCCGACAATGAAGATGCCCATCAACGCCACCAGCGCGGCCTTGCGCGGCAGCTTCGCGGTGGCCAGCGCCATGAACGGAGCACCGATTGCCACGCCCAGGGCGTAACCGGTGACCAGCCAGCCGGCGCCTGGAATCGACACACCGAGGTCCGCCGCCACGTCGGGCAGCAGGCCCATGATGACGAACTCGGTGGTGCCGATGGCGAAGGCGCTCAGGGCGAGGATGAGAAGCGAAAGGGGCATGCAGGTTTCCTTGTCGGCTGGCTGACGTTAAGGGTCAGAGCTCTTTACTGAGGGTGCTGAGAAACGCCTGGATGACGTCCTCGTTACGTTTGAAAAAATGCCACTGCCCGGCCTTCTGGCTGCTGATCAGCCCGGCCCGTTGCAACGTCGCCAGATGCGCGGAAACGGTCGATTGCGACAGGCCGCAACGCTGATCGATCTGCCCGGCACAGATGCCGTACTCGTGGTTGTGCAACTGCTCGGGGAATTCGCCTTTCGGGTCTTTCAGCCAGTTGAGGATGTCTCGCCGTACTGGGTGCGCCAGGGCTTTTATTATTTCGTCGAGGTCGAGGTTCATGGCTTGGGCTCGTGGTGGCAGTAGCGATATATCGCGATGGAGCGAACTTTAAATCGTTGGATCGCGATATACCAATATGAATTCGGTCTGACGACCGCATAAATCGCTATATCGGGTTATAACGATACGAGGATGCTGGAGGAGCGAGCGCAGTGCTAAGCTGCGCCCATGAACTATCTCGCGCATTTGCATCTCGGCGGCCAGCGCCCCGGTCAGTTACTCGGCAGCCTGTATGGCGACTTCGTAAAAGGTCGGCTGCAAGGCCAGTTCGACCCGGAAGTGGAGGCGGCGATTGCGCTGCATCGGCGCATCGACGTCTTCACCGATCGCCATCCACTGGTCGACATTGCTTTGGGGCGCTTCAGCGAAACGCGGCGGCGCTATGCCGGAATCGTCCTCGATGTGTTTTTCGATCATTGCCTGGCGCGGGACTGGACGCTGTATGCCGACCGGCCGCTGGAGCAGTTCACCGCAGACGTCTATCACGTGCTGTCCCGCGAACGACAGTTGCCGGAACGGCTGGCAAAGATCGCCCCGCACATGGTCGCCAACGACTGGCTGGGCTCGTATCGCGAATTCGAGGTGCTGGAGCAGGTGCTGCGCGGGATCTCGCGGCGCCTGACCAGGCCGGAGGAATTGGCCGGGGCCATGGCGGAGTTGCGGCGGTTGTATGAGCCGCTGAGTGAAGATTTCAGCCTGTTTTATCCGCAACTGCAGGATTTTGCAGTGCAATCACATACAACCTGAATCCCTGTGGGAGCTGGCTTGCCAGCGATAGCGTCGGCACATTCAACTTTGATGTTGATTGATCGACCGCTTTCGCGGGCAAGCCCGCTCCCACAGGGGACCAAGGTGATTTGGGGATTTGTGTTTCAGGCAGCGATTGCCGGGCGCATTGGCGATTGTCGGGTTTCCGGAATCGATCCAAACAACACCTTTTGCACCGCCTGCTGCGCTTCGAACGCCAGCGCCGCGCGCTCGCGGCCCTGACAGGCAATCGGCTTGAGCAGATGCACCTCGACATCGCCGCAGTCATGGCTGAACAGGCGCATCAGGTGCGAGAGCAGGTCATCGTCACCAATGAACGGCGCCAGCGTATCGATTTCGCCGTCACGCAGATAACGAATCGCCACCGGTTGCAGCATCACTTCGGAATCGATCGCCGCCGACAGCAGGCGACCATGAAAAGTGCGCAGCGAACGGCCATCGGTGGTGGTGCCTTCAGGGAACATCAGCAGCGCATGTTCGGTTTGCAGATGGCGGGTCATCTGCTTGCGGATCAACTGGCTGTCGCCCGATCCACGGCGGATGAACAGGCTGCCGGCCTTGGCTGCGAGCCAGCCGGCCACCGGCCAGGTGCGCACTTCGGCCTTGGACAGAAACGACAGCGGCGTGAGCATGCCCAACAGCGGAATGTCGGTCCACGACACGTGATTGCTGACCCACAGCATCGGCTGTTTCGGCAGCTCGCCATGCACGCTCACGCGAAACGGCAGGGCATTGCTCAGCCGCGCCATGAAGAAGCGCGACCAGCGCTGGCGCCGCTCCATCGAGTGGGCCAGACCGATGCGTTCGAACACGCCGAAGACGCTGGCCATGGTCAGGCCCAGCGTCACCACCAGCAGCACTCGCGCGATTCGCGCGTACACCCGCAACCGGCTCATCACACCGCCGCCTTGAAGTGCTTGGCGTAGCGCGGGCAGAGTTCGTCGCGCTTGAGCAGGATGAACACGTCGGCGACCTGGAAGTCTTCGTCCCAGCACGGCTCGCCGCAGATCTTCGCCCCGAGGCGCATGTAGGCCTTGAGCAGCGGTGGCATTTCGGCGATGACGTTGGACGGGATATCCAGCGTCGGCAGCGGGTTTTTCGGCTCGGCGCGCAGGTGTTCGGTGCACAGATAACGTTCGCGCAGACGCTGCATGATCGCGTGGGCCTGAATGCCGCCGTCCTGCATCGGAATGCTCGCGCAACCCATCAGATAGCTGTAGCCGCCCTGATTGAGCACTTCGGCCAATTCGCCCCAGAGCACGGCGATGGTGCCGCCGTTGCGGTACGCCGGATCGACGCAGGTGCGGCCGATTTCCAGGATCGGGCCTTGCAGATGCGCCAGGCCATGCAGGCTGAATTCTTCTTCGCTGTAGAACTTGCCGAGGCTGCTGGCAGCGGTGTGATCGAGCAGACGCGTGGTCGCCACCAGGCGCCCGGTGTTCAGATCACGCACGCCGATGTGGCTGCAGTGAACATCATAATCATCCATGTCCAGGCCCAGTTCGGCGCCTTTGAGTTTGGCGTTGAACTCGCCGCTGAAGACGGCGAAGCGCAGGGCCTGGGCTTGCTGCAAGGCTTCGGCGCCGATCAGGCGTTCGGCTTGCAGGCGGCGTTCATTGCCGGTGTCGCTGATGCGGGCGATTTGCGTCATGTGAATCTCCGTACGGGCCTTTAACCCGTCGTGGGTTGCAGCCGATCGACTTTCTTTATGCAGCCGTGTTGTGCAAAGTCAGGCTATGTAGCCCCGGTGTCATCGCCATGAACGTTCGGTGATGCTTATATGACAGCCCACGAGGAGGCGCCCATGCCCTGGACAGATCTGCTCCACCGCCGTGAACGCTTGCCCGCCGCTGCTGATCTGGCCGAGGGTTTTGCAACGTTGTTGCAGGCGCTGGGCAACGTCACGCCGTTCGAATTGGCGGTGGCCGGCGGGCGGCGAATGGCCACGCCGGGGCTGGCGTTTCTGGTCGGTTATCAGGCGGCGCTGCGCATGTTGTGGCCGAGCGCGCCACTGAGCCTCGGCGCCTTGTGCGCGACCGAACAACGCAGCCTGCGCCCGGCCGATATGCAAACGCGGCTGCGCGATTTGCGCTTGAGTGGGCGCAAGGATTTCGTCACCGCAGGCGATGCTGCCGATTGGTTACTGGTGGCTGCGCGCAGTGAGGAGCTTGGCGAAGCACCGCGCCTGAGTCTGGCGGTGGTTTATCCCGGCGAGCCCGGCGTGAAGGTGGAAAAACTGCCGGCGTTGCCGTTGATGCCGGACATCAGCCACGGCCGCCTGCACCTCGACGGCGCCCTGTGCGAATTGCTCGCTGGCGATGGCTGGGACGCCTACGTCAAACCGTTTCGCAGCCTTGAAGATGTCTACGTGCTCAGCGCCATGACCGCGTGGTTGTACGGCGTCGGCCAGGACAGCGACTGGCCGCAGGCCCTGCAATTGCGTTTGCTGGCGCTGCTGGCCGGGTGCGCCGAGGCCAGCCGGCAAGCGCCGAACAATCCGGCCGGACATGTAGTGCTGGGCGGATTGTTTGCGCAGTTTGAAGCGCTGGCGGGGGAGGTAGATGAGGCGCTGGGCAATGGCCCGGCGGAGTGGGCGCAGATGTGGCAGCGGGACAAGGGCGTGATGCAGTTGGCGGCGGGCGCGAGGGCCAAGCGGTTGGCCAAGGCTTTGGCGGTGACCTGAGCGGCCCCTTCGCGAGCAGGCTCGCTCCCACAGAAAGATCGTGTTTCGTCAGTCGAAACGTGGGAGCGAGCCTGCTCGCGAAAGCGGCCTCAAGAACACCACACATCTGTCATAAACCCCGACTAGTCTCGACAGGTTCATCCCCAGAGCGCCCACCATGTTCAAAGGCCTGTCCCTGTTCCTGCTGCTGATCAGCCTCACCGTCCGCGCCGAACAATGGCCCGGCGAGCAATGGCCCATCGCCCCGCAGATCACCGGCCCGGCCGTCGAGGCGCTGGAAAACTACGCCTTCGCGCCCCGCAACGACGCCACCCGCGACGGCATCCGCACCGACGCCTTGCTGATCATCCGCGACGGCCAGATCATTTACGAACGCTACGCCGCTCCGACCACCGAACAGACCCCACATCTGACCTGGTCGATCAGCAAAAGCCTGCTGGCCGCCGTCCTCGGCGTGGCCTATGGCGAAGGCCGGTTCAAGCTCGACGATCCAGCGCTGAAGTTCTACCCAGCGCTGGAAAAACACCCGGCGATCACCCTCGGCCATCTGCTCAACTGGGCCTCCGGTCTGGATTGGCAGGAAGACTACGAATACGCGCCGCTGAAATCTTCGGTGGTGGCGATGCTCTACACCCGCGGCCATCGCGACATGGCCGCGTTCACGGCGGGCCACGACGCCTACGCCGCACCGGGTCAGGCTTTTCGTTATTCCAGCGGTGACAGCAATCTACTCGCCGCTGCCCTGAAAACCATGGTCGGCCCAGCACGTTATGCCGTCTATCCGTGGACAGCACTGTTCGAGCCGTTGGGCATTCGCCACGCCGTGTGGGAAAGCGATGCCAGCGGCACCTTTGTCGCCTCGTCCTATGCCTATCTCACCGCGCGGGATCTGGCGCGGGTTGGTCTGCTGATGGCGCGCGGCGGGCGCTGGAACGATCGGCAGTTGCTGCCCGAGGATTGGGTGGCATTCAATCTCAAGCCCTTTGCCGGCTACAAGGCGCAGCAGGACGAAGCCGTGCCCGGCGGCCATTGGTGGCTCAATCGCCCTGTCGATGGCGCACCATCACCATGGCCCGACGCGCCACCCGACACCTTCGCCGCCCTCGGCCACTGGGGCCAGGCGCTGTACGTGATGCCCAGCGAGAAACTGGTGATCGTGCGTTACGGCGATGATCGCGATGGCAGCTACCAGCACAACGAATTGCTCAAACGCGTGTTGCAGGCGGTGCGGCGATGAAGCGCTTTCTATTGTTGCTGCTGATCGTGCTGCTCGGCTGGGGTTGGTTTGAACGGGAAAACCTCTGGGCTTTCCCGGACATCATCAGCGCCTACACCGCCAAGGAATATTGCTCGTGTCGTTATGTGATGAACAACGATGCCGGGTATTGCCGTGGCTATGTGAAGCAATGGCTGCCAACCAGCGGTTTTACCGATGATGCTTCGAGCAAAACCATCACCGTCAGCGGCATGGGCCGCAGCCACAGCGCGCAGTGGCTGAGCGAACGTCAGGGCTGTCGCCTGAATCCCTGACTACACTCGATTCCGTTGTGAATGGAGATCATGTGGGAGCTGGCTTGCCAGCGATTGCAGTGGGTCAGCCAGCGAAAATCTTGCCTGTGACGACGCTATCGCTGGCAAGCCAGCTCCCACATGGTTCTCATCAGTGCATGCATCTGTGGTGATCTTCAGTTTGCAATAACTTGGCGGGCGGTTAAGGTTCGTGCAGGTTTATCGCCCCCACGAGTGTTCAATGTTCAACCGCTCCCTCTATACAACCTTCGCCAGTCTGCTGTTGACCGCCGCTGCACTGCCGGCCCAGGCCAATTGGTACCTGGACGGCGAGTCGTCGCGGCTGTCGTTCGTCAGCACCAAAAATGCCAGCGTGTCGGAAGTGCAGCGTTTTCTGGTGCTGCACGGCAAGGTCGACCCCAACGGTCGCGCCGAGGTCGAAGTCGAGCTCGAATCGATCAACAGCGGCATTCCCCTGCGCGATGAGCGCATGCGCAAGGAGCTGTTCCAGATCGAGCAATTTCCGGCAGCGACCATCACCACCCAGATCGACCTGCGCCCGATCAACGATCTGGCCCCCGGCGCGCAGCTGGAGTTGCGCCTGCCGCTGACCGTCAGCCTGCACGGCAAGCAGCACGAATACCCGGCCGAGTTGCTCGCCACGCGTCTGGATGATCGGCGCTTTCAGGTGGTGACCCTGGAGCCGCTGGTGATCAACGCCGAGGATTTCGATCTGGCGCCGGGCCTGGAAAACCTGCGCAAACTCGCCGATCTGTCGGCGATCAGTCTGTCGGTGCCGGTGGGTGCGGTGCTGATTTTCACGGCGCGCTGACATGCGCGGTGCGGTGTTTCCCTGGCGTGACGGCAACCGTTTCGAACTGTTGATCGACGGCCCGCAGTTCTTTCCGCGCATGCTCGAGCACATCGCTGGAGCTACAGAGCAGATCGAACTGGAGCTGTACCTGGTCGAGGCCGGCGCCTGCGCCGAAGCCATCGTCCAGGCACTGGTCGCGGCGGCCGAACGCGGCGTGCGCGTGCGTTGCCTGTTCGATGATTACGGCAGCCTCGCGTTTACGCTGCATCTGCGCCAGCGCCTGACTCAGGCCGGGGTCGAGCTGCGTTTCTACAATCGCCTGAGCTGGCGGCGCTGGGTCGGCAATTTCTATCGTGACCACCGCAAATTGCTGCTGGTCGACCAATGCCTGGCCGTGGTCGGCGGCACCGGCGTGACCGATGAATTCTGGACGCCGGGCCATGATGTCAGCGAGTGGCACGAAGTGATGGTCGAGATCAGCGGCCCATTGGTGATCGACTGGCAATTGCTGTTTGATCGCCAGTGGATCGCCAACCGTTACCGCCGCGCCTGGCGCCCGGCCGCGCATTTTGGTCTGCCACGTTTGCCGCGCGTGCCGGACAAGGGCGAGGGCATGGGCCGCGTAGCCTACGCCGACGCCCGTCAGCACCGCGACATTCTGCAATCGCTGTTTCGCGCGCTGAACAGCGGGCAAAAACGCATCTGGATGGCCACGCCGTACTTTCTGCCGACCTGGAAAATCCGCCGCTCGCTGCGCAAGGCTGCCGCGCGCGGCGTCGATGTGCGCTTGCTGCTGACCGGGCCGCGCACCGATCACCCGTCAGTGCGCTACGCCGGGCACCGCTATTACCCGCGCCTGCTCAAGGCCGGGGTGCAGATCTTCGAATACCAGCCGTGCTTCCTGCACCTGAAAATGGTTCTGGTCGACGAATGGGTAAGCATCGGTTCGTGCAACTTCGACCACTGGAATCTGCGTTTCAATCTGGAGGCGAATCTGGAAGCCCTGGACCCGGCGTTGACGGCAGCGGTGGAGGCGAGTTTTGTGAAGGACTTTGGCTTGAGTCAGCTGGTGAGTCTGGAGGAGTGGCAGCGCCGGCCTCTGTGGCGGCGGGTCAAGCAGCGGGTGTGGGGCTGGGTGGATCGGTTGGTGGTAAATATTCTCGACCGTCGCGGATAACCACGATTTTGAATACACCCTGAATCCAATGTGGGAGCGAGCCTGCTCGCGAAAGCGGCGTGTCATTTGATCGTTCCCACGCTCTGCGTGGGAATGCCTCCAGGGACGCTCCGCGTCCAGTGACGCGGAGCGTCACGGGCTGCATTCCCACGCAGAGCGTGGGAACGATCAGTGCAGGGGGGGGCGGTGTGCTTGCTGTTACAGCAATTCAAAGCTCTGCTGCGTCACCGCCTGCGAATCCAGGCCGATCTGCACGTTGAACTTGCCAGGCTCGGCCGCGTATTTGAGCTGGGCGTTGTAGAACTTCAGGTCTTCCTCGGTGATGGTGAAGTGCACGACTTTCTGTTCGCCGGCCTTGAGCATGATCTTCTGGAAGTTCTTCAGTTCTTTCACCGGGCGGATCATCGAACCGGTGACGTCCTGGATGTACAACTGCACCACGGTTTCGCCGTCACGCTTGCCGGTGTTCTTGACCATGACGCTGGCGTCGAGCTTGCCGCTGGCGTTCAGGGTGGTCGATGACAGCGCCATATCGCTCAGGGCGAAGGTGGTGTAGCTCAGGCCGTAACCGAACGGAAACAGCGGGCCGGTGGTGTCATCGAAATACTGCGAGGTGTAGTTGCCCGGTTTGCCCGGCGTGAATGGCCGGCCGATGCTCAGGTGGTTGTAGTAGGTCGGGATCTGGCCCACGGAACGCGGGAAGGTCACCGGCAGTTTGCCCGACGGGTTGTAGTCGCCGAACAGCACGTCGGCGATGGCGTTGCCGCCCTCGGTGCCGCTGAACCAGGTTTCCAGGATCGCATCGGCCGACTGGTTCTCTTCGAGAATCGTCAGCGGGCGGCCGTTCATCAACACCAGCACCAGCGGTTTGCCAGTGGCTTTCAGCGCGCGGATCAATTCGCGCTGGGTTTGCGGGATGTTCAGGTCAGTGCGACTCGAGGATTCGTGGGACATGCCACGGGACTCGCCGACAGCGGCGACGATCACGTCAGCATCCTTCGCCGCTTTCACCGCTTCGTCGATCAGCACGCTGGCCGGGCGCGGGTCATCGACCACTTCCGGGGCATCGAAGTTGAGGAAGTTCAGGTAGTCGAGGACCTTCTTGTCGCCCGTGATGTTGGCGCCACGGGCGTAGATCAGGTTGGCCTTGTCGCCGATCACCGCACTCATGCCGTCGAACAAAGTGACCGATTGCGCCGGGCGCCCGGCGGCGGCCCAACTACCCATCATGTCGATCGGCGCTTTCGCCAATGGACCGACCAGCGCGATTTTCGCGTCTTTCTTCAGCGGCAGGGTTTCGTTGTGGTTCTTCAGCAGCACCAGACTGCGCCGCGCCACTTCGCGGGCCTCGGCGCGGTGCAGGCGGCTCTCGGCGTAGGTGTCGGCCGGATCATCCTCGGCCTTGCCGATGCGCAGGTAAGGGTCCTTGAACAGGCCCATGTCGTACTTGGCCGCGAGCACTTCGCGCACGGCGTTATCGATGTCTTTCTGTTCGATCTCACCAGACTTGAGCAACCCCGGCAGTTCTTTGCCGTAGAGGGTGTCGTTCATGCTCATGTCGATGCCGGCCTTGATCGCCAGCTTCGCCGCTTCGCGACCGTCGCGCGCGACACCGTGCTTGATCAGTTCGAAAATCGCGCCGTGATCGCTGACTGCCAGGCCTTTGAAGCCCCAGTCCTTGCGCAGCAGGTCGTTCATCAGCCAGGTGTTGGCCGTGGCCGGAATGCCGTTGATCGAGTTCAACGCCACCATCACACCGCCAGCGCCGGCATCGATCGCGGCGCGGTACGGCGGCAGGTAATCCTGGTACATCTTCACCGGGCTCATGTCGACGGTGTTGTAGTCGCGACCGCCCTCGACCGCGCCGTACAGGGCGAAGTGCTTGACGCTGGCCATGATGCTGTCGGCGGCGCTCGGGGTCTCGCCCTGATAGGCCTTGACCATGACTTTGGCGATGCGCGAGGTCAGGTAGGTGTCTTCGCCGAAACCTTCGGAACTGCGGCCCCAGCGCGGATCGCGGGAGATATCCACCATCGGCGCGAAGGTGATGTCGAGGCTGTCGGCGGCGGCTTCTTTAGCCGCAACGCGACCGGACTGGCCGATGGCGTCCATGTCCCAGCTCGACGCAAGGGCCAGCGGAATCGGGAAAATCGTACGGTGACCGTGGATCACGTCGTACGCGAAAAACATCGGAATCTTCAGGCGACTGCGCATGGCCGCGTCCTGCATCGGACGGTTTTCCGCGCGGGTGATCGAGTTGAACGTGCCACCGATGTTGCCGCCGGCGATTTCCTTGCGGATCAGCTCGCGGGGCATTTCCGGGCCGATGCTGATCAGGCGCAACTGGCCGATCTTCTCGTCGAGGGTCATTTGTTTCATCAGGTTGCTGATGAAAGCGTCCTTGTTCTCCAAAGGTACCGGGGTCGTGGCGGCCAGTACCTGATGACTGGCCAGGCTGACGAACAGACCCAGCAAACACAGCTTCTTCATGAATTTTTTCTCTAGAGCCCAAACGGTGATGCAACACCGGCCAGCCAAAATGTAGGGAGCGACTATTGTTGTTCGGATACCAGCGCAAAATCCTGAGCCGGAAAACCGCAGCCGACAGCGGCAACGTGAACGCGAAGGGCACTTTTTAGCCGATTAGCCCGTCGCATGCCAGTGGCGGCGCCGATTATGCCCCAACCGCTGGCCGGGAATGCCCAGCGCTCGGTTTTTAAATCAAATGTGTCATGGAGCATCATTGCAATGAATATCAGCTCAACCTCCCGTTCACGGTTACAGATCGCCACGTTGCTGGTGTTCGCCACGCTGTTGACCGCGTGCGGCATCAACAATATCCCGACCCTCGACGAACAGGCCAAAGCCGCCTGGGGCCAGGTGCAGAACCAGTACCAGCGCCGTGCCGACCTGATCCCCAATCTGGTGGAAACCGTGAAGGGCTACGCGGCCCACGAACAGGAAACCCTGACCGCAGTGATTGAAGCGCGAGCCAAGGCCACCTCGATTCAGGTCGATGCCAGCACCCTCGACAATCCCGAGAAGCTCAAGCAGTTCCAGCAGGCGCAAGATCAACTGACCGGCGCATTGAGCCGCTTGATGGTGGTCTCCGAGCGCTACCCGGATCTGAAGGCCAACCAGAACTTCCTCGCTCTGCAATCGCAACTCGAAGGCACGGAAAACCGCATTGCCGTGGCGCGTCGCGATTTCATTCTGGCGGTGCAGAAGTACAACACCGAGATCCGCACTTTCCCCGGTCGCCTGTGGCACAGCGTGATGTACAGCGATCTGCCGATGCGCGAAACCTTCGAAGCCACCACGCCCGGCGCGGAGAAGGCCCCGGAAGTGAAATTCTGATTCGAGGTTGCCCATGCGTGTGTTGAAACTGGGCCTGGTGCTGATGCTCTGGCTGTTCGCCGTCAGCGCCCGGGCCGAATTGACGTTTCCGCCGCTGAGCGGGCGCGTGGTCGATCAGGCGCAAATGCTCGAGCCATCGATTCGCGCGCAACTGAGCCAGCAATTGCAGGCGCACGAGCAGGCCACCGGCGAGCAATTGGTGGTGGTCACGCTGCCGGATCTGCAGGGCACCACCATCGAGGATTTCGGCGTCCAACTGGGTCGGCACTGGGGCATCGGCCAGAAGGACAAGAACAACGGCGCCTTGCTGATCGTCGCCCGTGACGAGCGCAAACTGCGCATCGAAGTCGGCTATGGCCTGGAGGATCGCCTGACCGATGCGCAGTCGTCGGTGATCATTCATCAGGTCATCACGCCGGCGTTCAAGGCCGGCAACTTCAGCAAAGGCATCAGCGATGGCGTTGCGGCGATGCTGGTGGTGCTCGGTGGCAATCCGCTGGACGAACCGTCGACCGTGTACGAATCCAGCGGCGACCCGGCGGATGATTTCATCTCGCGGCACCCGACGCTGTTCATGTTTCTGGTGATGCTGTTCATTCTGACGGTGTTTGTCTGCCAGATGCTCGGTATCCTGCCTGCCGGCCGGGGCGGCTCCGGAGGAGGGGGCGGCTTCGGCGGTGGCGGCGGATTCGGCGGCGGTGGCGGTGGCGGCTTCAGCGGTGGCGGGGGCAGTTTCGGCGGCGGCGGTTCGTCCGGCGGCTGGTGAGATCAAAAGAATAATGAGCAGGCACTTTTCGACATGGCATTACTGACTGAACACGAACAACGCAAAGTCGCCGAGGCCATCGCCCGGGTCGAACGCGACACCGACGCCGAACTGGTCACGGTGCTCGCTGCCCGTGCCGACGATTACGCGTACATCCCGCTGCTCTGGGCCAGCCTGCTGGCGCTGGTGTTGCCGGGCATCGTCCACTACCTCACGGGCTGGCTGACCCTGCGCAGCCTGCTGTTGGTGCAATGGGGCATGTTCATCGTCCTGTGCCTGTTGTTCCGTCTGCCGAAAATCACCACGCATCTGGTCCCGCGCCGCGTGCGCCACTGGCGCGCCTCCAACCTGGCGCGGCGGCAGTTTCTCGAACAGAACCTGCACCACACCGTGGGCAGCACCGGCATGCTGATTTTTGTCTGCGAGGCTGAGCGCTATGTGGAAATTCTGGTGGACGAGGGGATTTCCAAACGGCTGGATAACAGCAACTGGGACGCGATTGTCGCAGCGTTTACCGAACAGGTCAGGCAGGGGCGCACGCTGGAAGGGTTTGTCACGTGCGTGGAGGCGTGTGGCGAGTTGTTGAAGGTGCATGTGCCGGTGACGCAGGTGAGGAATGAATTGCCGAATCGGTTGGTGGTGTTGGGCTGAAGCAGTCGCGCATATTTGGCCTGTGTGGCGAGGGGAATTATCCCCGATCGGCTGCGTAGCAGTCGCAACACCTGCGCGCGTGGTTTGACGGGCCGAACACAGAGGGCCGCTTCGCGCCCCATCGGGGATAAATCCCCTCGCCACAAAGGTCGGTGTCATGGATTTTGCCGTTGGGTAAATAAGAGGGTGTCCCCAACCCCCATCCCCCCTAAAATACCCGCCATTCCCGATTCCGCCCGTCCGAGGCCGCTTGTCCATGTCCGTTTCCGCTTCTTCCGCGCCGTCCGCCAAACCGGCCGCCGATCACCACGCCCAGTTCATCGAGCTGCTGCAAACCAGCCTCGACGACAGCGGTTTTATCAAGCTGGTGCTGGCCAAGTACGTCGGTGAAGAGGCGGATCTGCAGCGGGTCATCATCAAACCGGTGACGGTCAAGGCGCAGGCGTGTCTTTCCTTCGTTTATCGCTACAAGACCCGCGACATTACCAAGAATCTGCCGCTGAGCGAAGGCATGGCGCTGATTGCGGGTCTGCTGCCGACCTCGTTCAAAAATGCGCATTTACTGGCGCTGACCGACGAAGCGCAGCTGGAATACAGCAAAAAGGGCAAGAGTTCGCTGTTCAAGAGCAAACCTCAGCAATTGCGTGAAGCGCCTTCGGCCGAGCACAACCGCGAGAAAAATCGTTTCCTTGAACTGAGCCGCCCCTTCCTCAAGGACCTCGGCGTGACCAATGCGCAACACGAGCTGATCCCGGCGATGTCGCGCAAGTGGAAGCAGATCAACAAGTTCATCGAAGTGTTCAGCCATGCCCTGACCTCGTCGCCGCTGGCGCTGGACAAACCGGTGCGGGTCGCCGATTTCGGTTCGGGCAAGGGCTACCTGACGTTCGCCATTCACGACTACCTGCGCAATACGCTCAAGGCCGAGGGCGAAGTCACCGGCGTCGAGCTGCGCGAAGAAATGGTCAACCTGTGCAACGCCGCTGCGGCCAAGCTTGAACATCCGGGGCTGGTGTTCAAGTGCGGTGACGTGCGCACGGTGGCGCCGAGCGAGCTGGACGTGATGATCGCCCTGCATGCCTGCGACATCGCCACCGATTACGCGATCCACACCGGCATCCGCTCGGGTGCGTCGATCATCATGTGCTCGCCGTGCTGCCACAAACAGATCCGCCTGCAGATCCAGAGCCCGGCGCTGCTCAAGCCGATGCTGCAATACGGCTTGCACCTCGGCCAACAGGCGGAAATGGTCACCGACAGCTTGCGCGCGTTGTTCCTCGAAGCCTGTGGTTACGAGACCAAGGTGTTCGAGTTCATCTCGCTGGAACACACCAACAAGAACAAGATGATTCTCGCGGTGAAACGCGCCGAACCGGTCGATCCGACCCAGTTGTTGGCGAAGATTGCGGAGCTCAAGGCGTTCTACCACATCAGCGAACACTGCCTGGAAACCCTGCTGCGCGCTGACGGCTATATGCCTTAACAGGCAGCTGCAAGCTTCAAGCGGCAAGCTGCAAGTTGAAGCATGACGCTGGTGTGCCTGATATGGGTGATCCTGTTTTTTCTTGAAGCTTGAAGCTTGAAGCTTGAAGCTTGCAGCTTGCAGCTTGCAGCTTGCAGCTTGCAGCTTGCAGCTTGCAGCTTGCAGCTCAATTTGGGTCTACCTTGAATACTCCCAGACCTTTCCCCGAGGAGTATTCCCATGGCCGCGAAAAAGATCCTGATGCTGGTCGGCGATTACGTCGAAGACTACGAAGTGATGGTGCCGTTCCAGGCCTTGCAGATGGTCGGCCACACGGTCCACGCCGTGTGCCCGGACAAGTCCGCCGGCAGCACCGTGCGCACGGCGATTCATGATTTTGAAGGTGATCAGACCTACAGCGAAAAACCCGGTCATCTGTTCGCCCTCAATTTCGATTTCGCCAAGGCCAGCGAAGCCGATTACGACGCGCTGCTGATTCCCGGCGGTCGTGCGCCGGAATACCTGCGGCTGAACGACAAAGTCCTCGAACTGGTGCGCGCGTTCGACAACGCCGGCAAGCCCATCGCAGCGGTCTGCCATGGTGCGCAACTGCTCGCGGCGGCGGGTGTGCTCGAGGGGCGTGAGTGCAGCGCGTATCCGGCCTGCGCCCCGGAAGTACGTCTGGCGGGCGGCACCTACATCGACATTCCGGTGACCGACGGCCATGTTCAGGGCAATCTGGCCAGCGCTCCGGCGTGGCCGGCGCATCCTAAATGGCTGGCCGGTTTCCTCGGTCTGCTCGGTACGAAAATCACCTTGTAGTCGAGGCAGGCGACAGACCGCGGCTGCTGGTCTTTACTCTGAAGCGCGAAATCTCTCAATCGCCCCCAGGAGAAACAGACATGTCCGGATGGTACGAAGTGAGCAAAAGCAGCAACGGCCAATTCAGGTTCGTGTTGAAAGCATCGAACGCCGAAACGATTCTGACCAGCGAGCTCTACAGCACCCGCGCCGGTGCCGACGGCGGCATCGCCTCGGTGCAGGCCAACAGCCCGCTGGACGAGCGTTACGAGAAAAAATCGACCAAGGACGGCCACCCGTACTTCAATCTCAAGGCGGCCAATCACCAAGTCATCGGCAGCAGCGAGTCGTATTCATCGGATGGCGCGTGCGACAAGGGCATCGCCAGCGTGAAGGCCAACGGCCCGACGAAAACCATCAAGGACAAGACCCTGCCTGTCCTCTGAAACCCGACATCAACCTGTGGGAGCGAGCCTGCTCGCGAAGGCGTCAGCCCGACCAATATCAAACCTCAACCGGTACCGACAATTTCGGATCACCCAACGCATGACTCTTGGCATCAAAGAACCGCAACTCAACCCCGGTACCTTCAAACACCTTGGCGTAGTGACGCTTCTGATGCTGGATGAACGCGGCACTGCGCGGATAAATCGAGACCGCCACGCACTTCGGTCTGGCCAGGCGCAGCGCCCGCACCAGATGCGCATCCTGCTCGCCCAGCGCGTGGCCGAAGATGCACAGGCTGTCGCCATGGGCCAGTAACTGCTCGTAGCAGAACGACAGATAATCCGAGCTGCGAATGGTCTTGAGCTTGTCGGCGCTCGGCCCTTCGGTGACGAACAGGGGCACGTCGTCCAGGGTCTTGATCGTATTGTTGATGGCGAAACTGCCGAGCAGGGTGCCTTCGGTCGAGGTCAGTTTGCGTGCGGTGCCGTCCTGATTGCGCACCAGATGCAGACCACCGTGCAGGTAGAGCAGACGCGGTTTGTCGGTGGCGCTCTGGCTCAGATCGAAACTCGCGTCCGCGCCGTTGAACAGGTCGTCGATGGCCTCGCCCGGGTGTTGCAGTGCCCAGTAATTGAGCAGGTCGTAGTTGGTGGTGAACACCGTGCGATAGCGCGCCAGTTCAGCATTGAGCACTGTCAGTGTCGAAGGCTGCACCAGCCGCCACGGGATGTGCACCGCGTGCACGGTGTTGATCAGCGCTTCCTTGATTGCGTAATAGCGATTGCGCGGCGCCGCCGAGCTGACCGCCAGGGCCTTGTTGACCCGGCTGGTGGTTTTCAGGGCGCCCAGCACTTGCTCGAAGCTGCGGGTTTGCAGCGCATCGAACACCGCCAGTTCCGATGGGCTCAGCGGTTTCTCTTCGACCGTACGGGCGTTCTCGAACAGCGAGTCATAGCCGAAGTCATCCCACACCGCGCGGCTGGCGCCATTGCCCACCAGCAAACCCTGAAAATCGTTCGCGGCGCGCAAGGCATTCCAGTTTTCGAGGGTGGCGTCGACATCGAGAAAATCGGTCATTGCGTGGGCGGTCTCAAAACAAAGGGCAGATGGACGGCGACTTTATCACGAGCGGACATTGAGCCAGATCAACATCGCTCGTGACCGATCGGTCGATTCTGTGCGCACCCGCCGAATCGAGGCAGTCGATCCGGCTTCAGTCAGGAGACACACGATGAGCAGCACCTTCTTCATTCCGGCGGTCAACATCATGGGCAGCGGCTGCCTCGACGAAGCCATGGTCGCGATTCGCAATTATGGTTTTCGCAAGGCGCTGATTGTCACCGACACCGGGCTGGCCAAGGCTGGCGTGGCCGCAATGATTGCCGAGAAACTGGCGATGCAGGACATCGATTCGGTGATCTTCGATGGCGCCAGACCGAACCCGACCACGGCCAATGTCGAATCGGGTCTGGGGCTGTTGAAGGAAAGCCGTTGCGATTTCGTCGTGTCGCTGGGTGGCGGCTCGCCGCACGATTGCGCCAAGGGCATCGCGCTGTGCGCAACCAATGGCGGGCAGATTGGCGATTACGAAGGCGTCGACCGCTCGAGCAAGCCGCAATTGCCGCTGATCGCCATCAACACCACCGCCGGCACTGCCAGCGAAATGACCCGCTTCTGCATCATCACCGACGAATCGCGCCACGTGAAAATGGCCATCGTCGACCGCAACGTCACGCCACTGCTGTCGGTCAACGACCCGGAACTGATGGTCGCGATGCCCAAAGGCCTCACCGCCGCCACCGGCATGGACGCGCTGACCCACGCCATCGAAGCCTACGTCTCTACTGCCGCCAACCCGATCACCGATGCTTGCGCGCTTAAAGCGATGAGCCTGATCAGCAGCAACCTGCGTCTGGCGGTGCGCGACGGCAGCGACCTGGCGGCGCGGGAGAACATGGCTTACGCGCAGTTCCTCGCCGGCATGGCGTTCAACAACGCCTCGCTCGGATTTGTCCACGCAATGGCGCATCAGCTGGGCGGCTACTACGACTTGCCCCACGGCGTCTGTAACGCCGTGCTGTTGCCGCATGTGCAGAGCTTCAATGCGCTGGTCTGCGCTGACCGACTCAGGGACGTCGCCCACGCCATGGGCGCGGATATTCGTGGTTTCAGCGCAGAGGAGGGCGCGCAGGCGGCGATCAATGCCATTCGCAACCTTGCCAAAGACGTCGAGATTCCCGGAGGACTGCGTGAGCTGGGCGCGAAACTCAGCGATATCCCGGTGCTCGCCACCAATGCTTTGAAGGATGCGTGCGGACTGACCAATCCACGGGCGGCAGATCAGCGCCAGATCGAGGAAATTTTCCGCAACGCGTTTTGAGACCGGCACAGCGTTTACGAACGGCGTTATCCTCGCCGTTCGTTCGCGCCACCATCGCCGAGTATCCCATGCTGCAAAAAAGCCTGATCCGCCGTCTCGACCTGATCACTCTGCAACTGTTCGTCGCCGTCCACGAGGAAGGCACGTTGACCCGTGCGGCTGCGCGCGAGGCCATCGCGGTGTCGGCGGCGAGCAAGCGCCTGATGGAGTTGGAGGAGGCGCTGGGCATCGCTTTGTTCGTGCGTCAGGCCAAAGGCATGATCCTCACGCCGGCCGGTGAAACCCTGCTGCACCACGCCCGGCAGATGCTCTTCAACGTGGAGAAGATGGGCCTGGAACTGGGCGAGCACAGCCACGGTGTGCGTGGTTACGTGCGCATGCTGGCCAATCTTTCGGCGATCATTCAGTTTCTGCCTGAAGACTTGCGCGACTTCTCCGCGCGGCATCCGCAGGTCAAGACCGACCTTGAAGAACGCCCCAGCGCGGGGGTGATTCAGGGCGTGCTCGATGGCGTCGCCGACCTCGGCATCTGCTCTGAGGACAGCGACACCAAAGGCCTGCACAGCGTGTTGTACCGCCCGGACAAACTGGTGGTGGTGATGCTGCCGGAGCATCCGTTGGCTACGCACGAATCGGTGGCCTTCGGCGAAACCCTCGACAGCGATTACGTCGGCTTGCACGCAGCCAGTTCGATCAACATGCGTACCCATGCGGCGGCGCGGCAGGCTGGCAAAGTCCTGCGCATCCGCATTCATGTGCCGGGGTTCGATGCGGTGTGCCGGATGGTCCAGGCGAACATGGGCATCGGCATTCTGCCGCAGCGAGCCTATGAGTTGTTTGGTCAGGCACTGGGCTTGCGTGCGGTGCCGCTGACCGACGACTGGTCCGATCGCGCGCTGATTGTGGTGGTGCGCGATGAGGCGGGATTGTCGCCGGTGAGCCGGATGTTGTTTGAGCATTTGCGCGGGCGGTAGATCTTCATTGCAGCTGATGGCCTCTTCGCGAGCAGGCTCGCTCCCACATTGAACTTGTGAACACAGAATCTGAAACCACTACAGAACCTTGTGGGAGCGGGCTTGCCCGCGAAAGCGGCTTCGAATTCACCACATCGCTGAAGCATTCGCATTTCGCGAACGCCCTTTGCCGAGAGACGGCTGGATTCTCCGATCATCGTTCCTCTAGCCTTGGCGACATATTCCAAGAACAAGAGGTACCCCGCGATGACTGCCCCTTTGAGTGCAATCAAAGTGATCGAGATCGGCACCCTGATCGCCGCGCCGTTTGCCGCGCGCATGCTTGCCGAGTTCGGCGCCGAGGTGATCAAGATCGAAGCCATGGGTCAGGGCGACCCGCTGCGCAAATGGCGCAAGCTGCACGAAGGCACATCGCTGTGGTGGTACCTGCAATCGCGCAACAAGAAATCCCTGGCGCTCAATCTGAAATCCGCTGAAGGCATCGAGCTGGTCAAGCAACTGGCCGGTGATGCAGACGTAATCATCGAAAACCTGCGTCCCGGTGCGCTGGAAAAACTCGGTCTGGGTTGGGACGTGCTGCATGCCTTGAATCCGAACCTGACTCTGGTGCGTATCTCCGGCTACGGCCAGACCGGGCCTTACCGTGACCGACCCGGTTTCGGTGCGATTGGCGAGGCCATGGGCGGCATACGCTACACCACCGGCAATCCCGATTCGCCACCGGCGCGAGTCGGTGTCAGCCTCGGCGATTCGCTGGCCTCGCTGCACGCGGTGATTGGCGCGCTGATGTCGCTGTTGCGGGTCAAGACCGGGCAGGGCGGTGGGCAGATCGTCGATGTGTCGCTGGCCGAAAGCGTGTTCAACGTCATGGAAAGTCTGGTGCCGGAATACGACATGCTTGGCCATGTCCGCGAACGCAGCGGCGGTGCCCTGCCGGGTATCGCGCCTTCCAATACGTATCTCACGGCGGACGGCGCCTACGTGGTGATTGCCGGCAACAGCGACCCGATCTACAAGCGTCTGATGCACACCATCGGCCGCGCTGATCTGGCCGAGGCAGAAGAGTTCGCCCACAACGACGGCCGCGCGGCGCAGAGCGGTTTGCTCGATGCGGCCATCACACACTGGACCAGCAGCCTGCCGATCGACGAGGTACTGGCCGCCCTCGAAGCCGCTGAAGTGCCGGCCGGGCGCATCTACTCGGTGGCTGACATCGTCGCCGATCCGCACTATCAGGCGCGGGACATGCTGCTCGATGCCGAGTTGCCCGGTGGCGCAACGGTGAAGATGCCCGGCATTGTCCCCAAACTCTCGGAGACGCCCGGCGGGGTGAACTGGTCCGGGCCGAAACTGGGCCAGCACACCGACGCTATTCTCGCCAATCTTGGCCTGACTGAACTCGACATCGAACGTCTGAAAGGCCAGGGGGTGGTGCAATGATCACTGACTATTCGCAAACCCTGATCGTCCAGGAAGTCTCGCCCCGCGACGGTTTGCAGATCGAGCCGACGTGGGTGGAAACCGCTGACAAGATCGCCCTGATCAATCAATTGTCACAGGTCGGATTCAGCCGCATCGAGGCCGGCTCGTTCGTCTCGCCCAAAGCCATTCCGGGCCTGCGTGACGGCGAGCAAGTGTTCAACGGCATTCAGCGTCAGCCGGGTGTTATTTACGTGGCGTTGATCCCCAACCTCAAAGGCGCGCAACGCGCATTGGCGGCGAATGCCGATGAGTTGAATCTGGTGATGTCTGCCAGCCAGACCCACAACCTTGCCAACATGCGCATGCGTTGCGAAGAGTCGCTGGCGGCGTTCGCTGACATTATTGCGTTTGTCAGCGGCTCAGGTGTGCGCCTCAACGGCAGCATCGCCACCACCTTCGGTTGTCCGTTCGAAGGACGGATCGATGAGGATCGCGTGCTGCAAATTGTCGACGCTTATCAAGAGCTCGGCATTCAGGGCATCAGCCTCGCCGACACCACCGGCATGGCCAATCCGCGTCAGGTCGATCGCTTGGTGCGGCGCGTTTTGCAGCGGGTTTCGCCGGCCGATCTGACCCTGCATTTCCACAACACCCGCGGCCTTGGGCTGTGCAATGTACTGGCCGCTTACGAGGCCGGCGCGCGGCGCTTCGATGCGGCGCTCGGGGGCCTCGGTGGCTGTCCGTTTGCGCCGGGGGCGTCGGGCAACATCTGCACCGAAGACCTGGTGAACCTGTGCGCTGAAGTCGGCATTCCCACCGGGATCGATTTGCCGCTGCTGCTGAAGCTTTCGCGCGGCTTGCCGGCGCTGTTGGGCCACGATGTTCCCGGCCAACTGGCCAAGGCCGGGCGCAATTGCGATCTGCATCCGATGCCGACCTGAAGATACAAAACCCTTGTGGGAGCGAGCCTGCTCGCGAACGCGGTGTGTCATTCAACATCGGTATCGACTGATCTGGCGCATTCGCGAGCAGGCTCGCTCCCACAGTTCAAAAGCATTCAGCAGTAACCAGACAACAAAAACAATCGGACGCCCATCGGTAGTCCGCCTGGAGAAAATCTATGAGCCTCAACGTAATGGAGGCGGGCGTGAATCCGTCCGTCGATCACGACGCCGAAAAAGCCCTGGTCAGCAAAGTCGCCTGGCGCCTGATGCCGCTGATCATGGTCTGCTACCTGTTCGCCTTTTTCGATCGCATCAACATCAGCTTCGCCAAATTCCAGTTGCAGACCGACCTGAGCCTGAGCGATACCGCGTATGGCTTGGGCGCCGGGCTGTTCGTAGTCGGTTACGTGCTGTTCGAAGTGCCGAGCAACATGATGCTGTACAAGGTCGGCGCACGGCGCTGGATTGCGCGGATCATGATGTCCTGGGGCGTGGCGACGGCGGCGATGGTCTTCGTCAACAGCGAATGGCAGTTCTATGCGCTGCGCTTCGTTATCGGCGCGATGGAAGCCGGGTTTGCTCCGGGCGTGCTGTATTACCTGACCCTGTGGTTTCCGCAGCACTTCCGTGGCCGCATCACCTCGATGCTGTTTCTCGCCTCGGCATTCGCCGGGCTGGTCGGCGCGCCGTTCTCCGGGCTGGTGCTGCAACACCTCGACGGCGTGTTGCAGATGCGCGGCTGGCACTGGTTGTTCCTGCTCGGAGGCGTGCCGTGCATCGCGCTGGGTTTCTTGGTGCTGACGCAGCTCAAGGACCGCATCGAGGATGCGCACTGGCTGACAGCTGACGAGAAGAAATTGCTCTCCAGTCGCATCGCTCATCACGAACCACACAAGAGCGGCGGCTCATTGCTCGCGGCGCTGAAAATTCCCGGGTTCCTGACGTTGGGTTTGATCTACTTCCTGATTCAGGTCGCGTCCTACGGTTTGAATTTCTGGGCACCGCAATTGATCCGCAGCGCGGGCACCGAAAGCCCGGTGATGATCGGCCTGCTGACCGCCATTCCGTACATCTGCGGGGCGATCAGCATGGTGGTGATCGGGCGCTTGTCAGACGCCACCGGTGAACGGCGCAAGTTTGTCGCCGGGCTGGTGATCGTCGGCGCGATCGGCTTTTTCAGCGCAGGAATCTTCGCCAGCCACACGACCTTCCTGATCGTCGCGCTCGGCCTGCTCGGCGCCGGTATCATCGCTTCGATTCCGAGCTTCTGGACCCTGCCACCGAAGCTACTGGCGGGCGCCGGTGCCGGCGCAGCGGGCGGGATCGCGGTGATCAATACCCTGGGGCAGTTCGGTGGGATTGTCAGCCCGGTCATGGTCGGACGCATCAAGGACCTCACCGGCAGCACCACCCCGGCGCTGTACGTCATCGGCGTCGCCGCGCTGATCGCCGCAGCGTTGCTGCTGTGGGGCTTGCCGCAGAAGTTGCGTACGCTCGACAAGTATTGAGATTGGCTGCGTCGGCGATGACGCCTTCGCGAGCAGGCTCGCTCCCACATTTGCAATGCGGATTTCCTGTGGGAGCGAGCCTGCTCGCGAATTCCGACTTCAGACACATGAGAGGATTCGCTGGCCAGATCTGTTGAATCCTCCGATGCAGAAAGGGATAGTGCGCGCCTGGAAATATCTTCAAGGAGCAGGAAGTGACAATGAAGTCCATATGGATCAGCGCTGCCGCGCTCTGCGGGTGGTTGATGGCTGGGCAGGCGTGGGCAGATTGCACGCCGCCTGCGGTCAGTGGCGAAGCGGACTTTTCTTTGTGCAAGGACTGGCCGGCTTATCCGTCGCTGACGATTACCGCGCTATCGACGTTCGTGCCCGATCCCGTCTATGGCCAGGACGGCAGGGTGGGTTCATACGATCTGGCTCTGGCCGTCACTACCGCTGGCAGCCCCAAGCCGCTGGCGACCTATCATCAGCGGTCGGCGTTTCTCTCCGATGCCATCGCGCTGGAGAGTCTGGAGCTGGATACGGCGCGTTATAAACTCACGTCCGACCTCCGTGCCTTCGGCGTACGCGCCCATTTCAAAGGCTCGTCGCGCGTCAATCCGCTGGATGAAACCCTGCTGTCGCTCTACGTGAAAGAGGGCGACAAACTGCGCCCGGTGCTGGATCGTTTGGTCGTCTACAGCTTCAGTGGCGAATGGGATGGCAATTGTGCCGGAGAGCGCTCGGAGACGGTGCGTACGCTTGAGATGGGCAAAACCAGTTCCCATGGTTACGCCGATATCATTGTCCGCTCGGTCACTACGGGCCTGGTCGGTGAGGGGCCACCCGACACCTGCGAGTCGAAAACTACCCACGAAAAGCCGGTGCTGACCACGTTGCGCTATGACGGACAGCAATATTTCGTTCCCGAAAATCTGAGAGGCTATTGAAGGCGCGTCGTTCTACTTTCTCGACCCCGACGGCCACAAGCTGGAAGCCCATGTCGGCGATTTGCAGTCGCGGCTGGCTGCGTGTCGGCAGAAACCGTACTCCGGCATGCGTTTCTGCGACGAACCCTGATCCGCTTCAATCTCGGTGATATAGACTCTGCGCCACGTGTTCTGGCGCTTGCAGGTTTCTCATGACTCCATCATTGCTGTTGGCCGTTCTGGCTTCGGGTTTCATCTACGGGATCACCCCCGGGCCGGGCGTGCTGGCGGTGTTCGGGATTGGCGCGGCCCATGGCCGGCGGGCCGGGGCGGGGTTTCTGTGTGGGCATCTGCTCGGCGACGTGATCTGGTGCAGCACCGCGCTAGTGGCGATTGTCGGTGCGCGGGAAATCGGCAGCACCGCGTTCGATGTACTCGGCGTGCTCAGCGCGGTGTACCTGTTCTGGCTCGGCTGGCGTGCGGTGCGTGCCCAACGCCGCAGCGGCGACGAGGCGCAAGGCGCGGCGCGGCAGCCGTTCTGGCACGGCATCGTCTTCGGCCTGACCAATCCCAAGGCCTACCCGGTGGCGGTGGCGACCTTCACGGCGCTGCTGTCGAGCCGCGCCGAACTGCTCAATTGGTCGATGCTGCCGGCGCTGATCGCCCTGAGCTTTATCGGCGGTGCGCTGGCTTACGCTATCCTCATCGGCGTGGTCGGCGCGCAGCGGGTGCGCACGGTGTATCAGCGTCATGAGCTGCTCATCACCCGTTTATGCGGCGTGATGTTTATCGGCTTCGCCATCAATGCGTTGATGCACGCGCTGCCGGGGCTGCTGCCGAACAAGACTTGATGAAATGGGCAGGGACGCGCAATCACGATCATGGACGATTGAAATCGCTGCACTGTGCGGACATCCCGTAGAACCATGGAAAGCCCTAACCCTGCGCCGCTGGCGAGCTACATGGACCTGTTGCTGGACGCCGTTTGCGCGGTCGACAAACAGGGCCGTTTCGTTTTTGTCAGCGCTGCCTGCGAGCGGATTTTCGGCTACACGCCTGACGAGCTGATCGGCCGCTCGATGATCGAGCTGGTGCACCCGGCCGATCGCCAGCGCACCCTCGCGGCCGCAGGCGAAATCATGGGCGGCGACCCGAAGCACAATTTCGAGAACCGCTACCTGCGCAAGGACGGCAGCGTCGCGCATATTTCCTGGTCGGCGCGCTGGTCGGAGGTCGACCAACTGCGCATCGCCGTCGCCCGCGATATCACCGAGCGCAAGCAGGCCGAGTCGCGGCAAGCGGCGTTGTACGCAATTTCCGAGGCGGCGCATGCGGCGGAAGATTTGCTGGCGCTGTTCAAAAGGGTTCATTTGCTCATTGGCGAATGGCTGCCGGCGCTGAATTTTTCTGTGGCGCTTTACGACGAACACTGCGCGCAGCTGAGTTTTCCCTATCACGTCGACGATCACGAATTGCAGCCCGAGCAGCCCGGCACCGTTATCGGACGGCTTTGCGCGCAAGTGATCCGCAGCGGCCAGCCAATGTTGCTGACCCCGGACAGCGCCGATGCCACGCCCGACTTCGCTGCGCTGGTGGCGGAGCAGAACGCGCCTTGCTGGCTCGGCGTACCGCTGAGCTCAAAAAACGGCACCATCGGTGCCCTGATCGTCAAAAGCCTCGCGGGCGGCGAACGCTACACCGAGCAGGACAAGGAACTGCTGCAATACGTCTGCGCACAAGTCGCCACGGCCATCGAACGCCAGCAACTGCATGCGCGGCTCAAGCGCATGGCGCAATACGATCAACTGACGCAACTGCCCAACCGCGAACTGCTGCGTGATCGGCTCAGGGCTGCGCTGGCCCATGCGCGAACCGTGCACGGACACATGGCGCTGCTGTATGTCGATCTGGATCGCTTCAAACAGGTCAACGACACCCATGGCCATGCTGTCGGTGACATGCTCCTGCAAACCGTGGCCAATCGGCTGAAAGGCTGCGTGCGTGAAACCGACACCGTGGCGCGTATCGGTGGCGATGAATTTGTCGTGCTGTTGCATAGCGTGCATGCCGCTGAAGATGCCAACAGCGTCGCCGGGAAAATCCGCTTGGTACTGGCGCAGCCCATGCGCCTCGACGGCCATGACCTGCGTATCGAACCGAGCATCGGCGTGGCGCGTTTCCCTGAACACGGTGAAGAAGAACAGCAACTGTTCCGGCATGCCGATCAAGCCATGTATGCGGCCAAGCGCCTGAATCATCGGGCCTTGGGCATCTGAAGCGAGCGCACCGTTCGTCGCGGTCCCGGCAGATTTTCTAAACCTTTGAACGCCAAAGCCTTCTTAACTGAGGCGGACAATTGTCCGCCGCGACTATTTGAGCAGCGGGCGAATCACGGCCCGCTTGAATTTTCCACGAAGGAGGGCGCGACCATGAGCCGGATGGCCACCCGTTTACGTAATGCCAGTTTTGCGACTTTGCTGGGCCTGTGCGCCAGCACTGCGTTCGCCCAGTCGCCTGCCGAATTCATCAACGATGCCTCCGCCAAAGGCATGGCTGACATCGAAGCCAGCCGTCAGGCCCACGGCAAAACCGAATCCAAAGAGGTCAAGGATTACACCATTGTTGTCATCAACGACCGCACCACGGCCAACCAGCATTTGGCGAAAATCGCCAAGAAGCTCGACCTGCCGGTTGCCCCCCGCGAAGAACTCGCCGACAAGGCCAAAGAGTTGATGCCGGAAGTGAAGGACGGCGCGACTTTTGATCAGGCCTATGCCGCCAGTCAGGTCAAGGCGACCGAAGAGGCCATCACCCAGATCGAGCAACAGGCACAGACCACCGACGTGCCGGAAATCAAAGCGTTTGCGGATGAGACCTTGCCGAAGCTGCAAAACCATCTGGAGAAAGCCCGAGCGTTGCAGGCCAGTCGCTAACTTCGCCGTATTGTTGCAGCGCGAACGAAGCCTTCAGTTGAAATGCATGTGTCCTTTGTGGGAGCGAGCCTACTCGCGAAAGCGGTGTGTCAGTCAATGATGTTTTGACTGACCCTCCGTCTTCGCGAGCAGGCTCGCTTCCACTGGGTGTGTTTACTTGCTCAGCACTTATTCAAATCCTGCTTTGGCTTGCTCTTGTCGCCAAGCCCCTCAAGATCAAACACCTGATTCTCACCCAGCGCGCGGTAATGCCGGCGCAGCGCTTCAAGCTGTTTCAGATCCAGCGCCTCCAGCCCGAGCATCGCGTTCTGCGCTTCCTTGTTCACCCGCAGCAGCTCATCGAGTTTCAAGTGCAGAATGTCGGTATCGCGGTTCTGCGTGTTCTGAATCAGGAACACCATCAGGAACGTGATGATCGTCGTCGATGTATTGATGATCAGTTGCCAAGTGTCGTTGTAACCAAAAATCGGCCCGCTCAACCCCCACAACCCGATCAGGATCAACGCCCCCATGAACGTCTTCGGGCTACCGGCCCACAGGGCAAGTTTTTGGGCAATTTTTGCGAATTTCATGATGGGAGTCCTTGTTTTGGGAGCTTGAAATTCAGACATCGGCGTTGCGCTGAAAATTCTGTTTACAAGTTTCGGTGCAGGACTTTGGTAGGGAAGGCGTACGGCGCAGATCGCGGTATCGTGTCGACAGTCGACAGAAAACCCCAACAGGAGAACGCAATGAGTTGGTCTGCCAAGCAGTACGTCGCTTTCGAAGATGAACGCACCCGTCCGGCCCGTGATCTGTTGGCGGCGATACCCACGGCGCACGCCCGGGCGGTGGTGGATATCGGTTGCGGGCCGGGCAATTCCTCCGAGTTGCTGGTGCAGCGTTTTCCCGAGGCCAGGGTCAGTGGCCTGGACAGTTCGGCGGACATGATCGCCGCCGCGCGCAAGCGCTTGCCCGATGTGCAGTTCGAGGTGGCCGAGATCGACAAGTGGGCCGATGAAGGCCCGTTCGATGTGATCTTCGCCAATGCAGTGTTGCAATGGGTGCCTGATCACGCTTCGTTGCTGCCAGCCTTGGCGAGCAAGCTTTCAGATGGTGGCAGCCTGGCGATCCAGATGCCGGACAACCTCAACGAACCGTCCCACCGCTTGATGCGTGAAGTCGCCGCCAACGGGCCGTGGGCGAGCAGGCTCGCAGACGCTGCCGGGCAGCGTACCGACATGGCCAGTGCCAGTGAGTATTTTTCGATGCTGCGCCCGCATTGCGCGCGGGTCGATGTGTGGCGCACCACCTATCACCACCAACTTCGGGACGGGGCGGCGGGGGTGGTGGAGTGGTTCAAGGGTAGCGGGTTGATTCCATTCCTGAGCCCATTGACCGAGGAGGAGCGGGCGCAGTATCTGCAGCGGTATCTGGCGGAGGTTGCCAAGGCTTATCCGGCCTTGGCTGACGGCTCGGTGCTGTTGCCGTTTCCACGTTTGTTTATTGTTGCGACTCGCTGAATCACGCCTCTAACTTTCTGGAGTTCGCCACGTTATCTCAGGTCGGCGCATCCCTTGAAAGCAATCCGGTCGGTTCCCTCTCCCTCGGGAGAGGGCTAGGGTGAGGGGCCTCTTGATGCATGCAAAACCGATCACCGCTGCACCGCCACCATCATCGTCCTCTGGCATCCTTTCAACTCGTTCACCCTGAACTCGTCGGAAATTTCCCTCTGTTTTCCAGGCTTTTACACGTGGTGCGCCATGGCTGTTTAAAGTCGAATCGCGTTACGTCCCGATGCCTACAAATCCTTGCGCCGCTGCCTACCGGTACGCCAGAATCCGCCTGCTTGTGCGGCTGGCGGGCGGTCGGTAACTTGGTTCGCGTCACTGATTTCCAGTGATCGGGTTTAGCAGCCCGGCCAGGATTGACCAACGGTTGCACATGTACCTTCCAGTCAGGCTTCGCCTGCACTTGATGGTGGCTGTGCGCATGGCACCCTCGGGTGCGCCGGGTTTTGGACTTCCTACCGGTCTGCTAACTTGCGTACAGCTGCCACCCTTTCGTATAGCAGCGGGACGGTTGCAGTTACCACTACAGGAAGATTCCATGTTCAAGGTAACGCCAAATCCACCGGAAACCGATCCGGTCTCTCCGTACGAGTCCCTCGATTCGAAAAAACTCCACGAAGCCGCCGAACGCGCCCTCGACCACTATCTCATCCCGCCGCAAACCAGCTCACCGCCGTACCAGACCAGCAGCATGTTCCAGGTCAACCCGAGCACCGACACCGAGTCGCTATTGGTCAACGCCAGCGAATCCCTCGGCTCGGCCAGCGTCATGCTCGGCGACTTTGCCGCCTTGCTCGACGGCAGCCAGCGCAAAACCCTGCTCGGCATCGCCCAGGTCGTCATGCTGGGCGAGCTGGCGGTGAATCAGGTGCTGGATAATGTGGTACCGGTGGGTTAGCCAGCGCTGATTTCCGGGCCAAAAAAACCGGTCGTTGCGACCGGTTTTTCGTGCGATATATTTTCTTCAGACACTGGCAAGCAGGCATTCATAAGGAATACGCAAGCCATCGTGCAGACGTTTGATCATCGCCAGACTCAGCTTGCGTTTGCGGTTCAGCACCTCCGAAACGCGGCCACTTGTGCCAATAAAGGGCTCAAGATCCCGCGGTGTCAAACCTTGCTGATCCATGCGAAATTTGATTGCTTCAATGGGATCAGAAGGCGGCATCGGAAAATGCTGCTCCTCATACTTTTCGATCAACAGAGCGAGAATTTCCAACTCATCGCCCTCCGGCGAGTCGATTTCTGCACCCCACAGCTGTTCCATGCGCAGCAATGCTGCGGTCAGGTCTTCCGGGCTACGAATGGGTTTGATGTTCATTAAACGGTCTCCGCGTTGATCTGGTCGTATTGAGCGTGGGTCCCAACGAAGCGGATAAAACCAAGTTGCCGTTGGTAGTCGATCGCCAGAATCACTCGATATTTATTCCCGCCGATATTGAATACCACCCTGGCTCCCTTGAGCACACTAGCCGTTCGCAGCTCAGCTTTAACCTCTTGCGGAGTTCGATAAATCGCCTTATCCATATGGCGGTACCATTCAACGAGAGGTGTCTGAGCATCAGCATAAGCTGGTGTGCTTTCCCAAAATTGTCTTAGCGTCGCTCTTGCAATTATCCGCATCCATGCCTCCTCCCGATATGGGAGATACTAGTCGTTACTGAGTGGAGGGGCAATCTTGAATGTGCTTTGTGAACGGGCGTTCAACATTGAATTGCAAAGCATGTATGGGTCATATGAATTTTCTTGCAATGGTTCATAAACGATCCGTAATCCAGCATAACGATCTACAATGGCTCCATAAAGACCAATTAAGCCTTGAAGGGTTTGCCATGTCATTCATGCATTTGCTTCACTCGCCGGCTGAGATCGCTAGAAATGTCGGAGAAAACGCCAAAATCCTGCGGCTCTCCAAAAACCTTTCCCGCAAGACGCTCGCAGAAAAGGCGGGGGTTTCCGAATCCACCATCAAGCGATTCGAAGCGACCGGGCTCGTGACGTTGGAGGCTTTGATCCTGATAGCCACTGCGCTTGATGAACTCAAAGCTGTGACCAAGCTGTTCAAACCAGAGCAACCGAGCTCGCTGGATGAGCTGAAGAATGCCAGGCGCAAGAGAGGGATGCGCTGATGATCAAGCCTTTCAAACACACAGAAGCGCTGAATGTTTTGAAAGAGGGCGCCAAGGTTGGTGAGCTGGTCAGAGTCGCGGGCCGGGGGATTTACTTCGCTTACGATCCGGGTTGGCTTGCCACTGGCTACAATCTTTCGCCGCTGACAATGGCTTGGGACGAAAAGCCCCAGTTGGCCAGGAACACCAGCCTCTTCGAAGGGCTACACGGACCGTTCGCCGATTCACTGCCTGACGGCTGGGGCCTGCTGCTGATGGATCGATATTTCGACAGCACCTTCGGTGACGGCACCCACCTTACCCTCACAGCGCTTGATCGCCTTGCTTATATGGGCGAGCGCAGTATGGGTGCGTTTGAATATCAGCCGAAGGCGGAAAAAACAGAGCTCACAGGCCCTTTGGATATTTGCCAACTCTACGAAGCTTCAATCGAAGTTCAAGAGGGTGAGACCCCTGCGGTGCTTACCAAATTGCGACTGGCCGGTGGCTCACCGGGGGGCGCACGACCGAAGGCAATCGTGGCGCTGTCTGCCGACAAAAAACACGCAATTTCGGCCTTTGATGCCCTGCCCGAGGGCTATGCACATTGGATCGTGAAGTTCAGGGCATTGTACGAACCGATTGAAACCGGCGGCATTGAACTCGCCTATGCCGAGATGGCTCGTGCCGCCGGAGTGACCATGGCTGAATCGGATCTTCTGAATGTGCAGATGCCTGGCGGCGAGGTTGAGCGTTTCTTCGCAACCAAGCGCTTCGACCGCGACGGCGAGCGCAAGATTCACATGATGACCGTCTCGGCGCTCATGTACGCGGACTACCGCGCATTGTCATCCATCGACTACCCGAACCTGCTCAAGCTCACTCAGGTGTTGACCAGAAGCTCCGTCGAAGTGGAAAAGATGGCCAGGTTGATGATCTTCAATGCGCTGTCTCACAACCATGACGACCATGCGAAGAACTTTGCCTTTCTCTGCCACAATCCTGAAAAAAAAGGCGAGAAAGAAACCTGGACGCTGTCCCCGGCATACGACCTGACCTTCGCAAACGCCATGGGCGAGCACACCACTGACTTCGGTGGCCGCACTCCCGGCACGCCTACGCGCAAGCGAATCATGGAGATCTGCAAGGATTACAAATACCTCAAGGCCGAGGAATATATCGAGCAGACTCTCGCTGCGCTCGCCAACTGGAAGAAAGTATTCACTCGATTGAACGTCCCGCACAAAGCCGGGGAGCCGATCTTCAATGTACTGGCGAGGCTGCATCTGGATTTCGAGAAGTAAGCTGCAGACGGGGAGCAGCATTGCTCCGGTAGGTTGTTGACGCTGAGATTGAAACCCCACCCACAAAAAAACCGGCCATCAAGGCCGGCTTTTTCTATTCCTGCATCCCTCGTCGGACAACACAACGCGAGATCAATATTCGGTGGAGCGGGTAGAGGGAATCGAACCCTCATCTAAAGCTTGGGAAGCTTTCGTTCTACCACTAAACTATACCCGCTCAGAGCGGCTGACTTTGTACCAGACTCGGCCACGGATTTGAAGTTTTCTTTTCTCTGCGAGGGCTTTGCCGCGCAGAAATCGGTCGATCGCGAACAAGGACTGCGCCGGTGCAACAGGCACTTGCAGCTTGCAGCCTTGCCCGCGATGACGCTGTTTCAAATGGCCAGGGCATGGTGATCCTGCACAAACGAGTAGCGCGTTCGGCTGGCTTGCGGCGCAGGTTTCAGAAAGCCGAGCAGGGCGTTCTGGCTGTCGCGGCAGGCGGCTTTGTGCTCCATGTCGAGGAAGTGCCCGGTGGCTTGCAGGGTGGTAAAGCTGCTGTGGGCGACGTGATTGCCAAACAGGCGTGCGTCTTCAGCGGCGGTGTATTCGTCCCATTCGCCATTCAGGAACAGCACCGGCACGCTGATCTTTTTCGCCGCATTCAGATAGCACTGGCGATCGCTGTGCAGTACGTCGTTGATGTGAAAGTGCATCTGCCCGTACTCATGCTCGGCGAGGCTGCTGACATGGCGATAGTTGAAGCGCTTGAACAGCGACGGCAGGTGTTTGCCGATGGTGTTGTTGACCAGATGACCGACCCGGTCGCCGTCACGGCTGCCGAGGTAATCGACGCCGCGCTCAAGGTAATCGAGCATGTGCGCATTGATTACCGGGGAGAACGAGCTGATCACGGCTTTTTCAATGCGCCGCGGTTGCTGGGCGAGGGCGACCAGAGTGGCGGCGCCGCCCCAGGAGAAGGACAGCACGTGTTCGGCGGCGAAGTGATCGATCAGCTCCAGCAGAATCTGCCCTTCGACTTCCTTCGTCAGATGTTTCTCATGCCGGTTGTGGGCTTTTGACCGACCCGCGTAGGGCTGGTCATAGCAGACCACGTTGAATTGCGGGTGCAGGTTTTTCACGGTCTGTGCAAACGACGCAGTCGTGGCCATCGAGCCGTTGACCAGAATGATGGTCTTTTCTGCGGCGTCTGCGCGATAGAACTCCGTGTAAACCCGATACTGACCCTGTATATCCAGCACAGCGATTTCTGGCCTCATGTCATAAGACTCCTGGCAAGCAAGCGGGTATGCGCGCAATCGAGATTGCACGAGCTTTGTGACAGGTAGGCATACGCCTGAAATTTGCTGGCCCATGTCGATCCGGTACGGCAGGTCGACGGGTGTTGTTATTGGCGGGCAGATTGCCGGCTGAGGCGCAGCCCTTGAGGGCAGACGACCGACAAAAAGTTTCTTGGAAGTATGTGGTGACTCATCGGTCACATTTCGGCCGACGTCCTGATTCAAGCAGGGGACTCAGGATCACGCAAGTGCCGTCGGCGAATTGTTCGACAACTTCGGCTGAGCGGTCGCCGGCTTAGAACAAATGAATCTCTTCGGTGCGCAAAGCGCGGTATTCGCCCGGTTTTAGCGCGTGTTCGAGGGTCAGTTCGCCGATGGATTCGCGGTGCAGGCGCAGGACTTTGTTGTTGAAGAAACCAAACATGCGCTTGACCTGATGGTAGCGGCCTTCAACGATGCTCAGTCGCGCCGAGCGTGGGCCGAGCAGCTCAAGCTGCGCCGGTTGCGTGGTCAGATCTTCGAAAGCGAAGTAGATGCCCTCGGCAAATTTCAGCGCGTAGCTCGGGTCGATGTGCTGTTCGGTTTCGACGTAATAAACCTTCGCCAGTTTGGTTTGCGGCTGCGTCAGGCGCCGCGACCAGGCGCCGTCATTGGTGATCAGCATCAGCCCGGTGGTATTGAAATCCAGACGTCCGGCGATGTGCAGATCGTCCTTGTGCGGTTCATCGAGCAGGTCGAGCACGGTCGCATGCTGCGGATCGCGGGTGGCACTGACGCAGCCCGGGGGTTTGTGCAGCATGAAATAGCGCGCCGGTTTGCCGCTCTGCAGCACCTCATCGTCGACTTCGACCCGACTGAATTCCAGCACCTCACTGTGCGGGTCGCTGACGACTTTTCCGTCAATCCGCACGCGCTTTTCCACCAGCAACAGGCGAACCTGCTGACGGTTGTAGCGGGGCAGATTGCTGAGGAAGCGGTCGACGCGCATGGTCAGGATTCAACGGACGAAGGGCCGCGCATCTTACGGGATCGGCCGCCGGCCTGCTTGCAGTTGCGCTTCGACCTGTGCGCAGCGCGGGCACAGGCAGGCTTGATTGCGCAGTTCGGCCGGCAGCGCTTCGAGCACCGCCGGGTCGATGGTCACGCCATAGCACCAGCATTCGCGGTCGGCGGTGCGCGGGTCGGCGAGGCTGCAATCGTTGCGCGCACCGCAGGCCGGGCAGTGATCGGGTTTGACGTCGTTATCAGGCATAGGTCGAGTGCGGCATTTCCATGCAGGTGCGGTTGCGCCCGGTTTGCTTGGCGCGGTACATCGCATGATCGGCCCGGGACAGCAGAGTGTGCAAGGTGTCATCGCGTTGCACGGTGGTGGCGCCGATGCTCACGGTCAGATGCAGGCTGTGGCCATCGTAGGCATATTCGTGTTGTTCGACGTGCTGGCGGATCTTCTCGGCAATTTTCTGCCCGGTCTCGCCGTCGGTGTCTTTCAACAGAACGATGAACTCTTCACCGCCCCAGCGGCAGACGATATCGGCGTGACGCAGGCAACTTTGCAGGTCGCGGGCGAAACCGATCAACACCTGATCGCCAGCCATGTGGCCGTAGGTGTCGTTCAAGGCTTTGAAGTGGTCGAGGTCGAGCAACAACGCGGTCAGCGGCTTGGTTTCCCGTTGGGCCTCGTGCAGCGCTTGCGCGGCGAGGATGTCGAAGCCGCGTCGGTTCGGCAGTTCGGTGAGACTGTCGAGGGTGGCGTGCGCCTGAATCTTCGCCTGGAAGCGCTTGATCACTCGATTGAGCAAGGCCAGCACGATCAACGTCACCAGCAGGCAGATCAGCAGATTGAGATACAGCGACTGGCGGATCTCGCTCAGCGCGCCGTCCTCGCGTTTATCGACGAACAGGTACCAGTTCAACTCGGGGATAAACCGCACGTTGAGAAAATGCCCCTGGCCCTGAGTGGAATATTCGTAGCTGCCGCTGTGTGGCTTGGGCAATTGGCTGACCAGACTTTTCATGCTCTCCAGTTCGCCAAGACTCTGGCCGATGTGCGCGCCTTCCGGGCCACCCTCGGCACCGGTCAATACGAGGCGGCCGAAGGTATCGACGAAGTACACGCTGCGTTGATAGCGCTGTTGATACTTGTCGATCAGCTTGATCACCGCGTCCACGGTCAGGCCCACGCCCGCGGCGCCGATGAAGCGGTTGTGGTAGTCGTAGACCTTGTAGTTGATGAAGAACGTCAGGTTGTCCTTGTTGGCCAGATCCGGGTCGACGTTGATCTCGTACGGGTCCTGCATGTCGCGCACGCGGAAGTACCAGGTGTCGCGCGGCTCGTCGACTTTGACCTGCTTGAGCACACCTTTGGCGTGGTAGTAGGTGAGCGTGGCATTGGAAACGAAGAACGCCGTGTAGGCGCCGTAATGGGTCATGACCTCGTCGAGATAGCGGGTCATCTGCTCGGGATTCTGCTCGCCGTTGACCACCCAGTCGCGCATGAATGTATCGCGGGACATCATCGAGGAAATCAGGATCGGCCGGACCAGATCTTTCTGGATTTCCGAATAGACCGTGTCGGAGGTCAGTGGCAGTTCAGTGTTGACGATGTTGTCGCGGATCGACTCGCGGGACGCGAAATAGCTCAACAGCGAGGTGGCGAGAAAGCCGGCGCCGAGCAGGGCGACGAGGGTGGGCACCAGTGAGCGTTGCGAGTACAAGGGAGAACGAAGCGGCATGGCAGATCCGTTGGCAGTGGCCCGATGGGATGCATTCTAGTGGCACTGCGCGCAAATAACTGCTGCCTGTGCGGCGTGAATGGTCGTTCCTTTATTCGGGGGGGGCCAGAACCTGTGGGAGCGAGCCTGCTCGCGAAGGCGGTGGGTCAGCCACATCCATGTTGAATGACATACCGCATTCGCGAGCAGGCTCGCTCCCACAGGGCGACAGATTCAGGCCAGGGTTTTGAGGTATGCCCGCCATCCCCCCAAATGACTGATATCCACCGCACCCTCCAACCCATACGGCTCACAGATAAACCCGCTCTCCCAGCGCCCATCCGCCAGTTGCACCTTGCCCAGTCCCAGCGGCGCCGGAATCCCGGTGAGAAACGAGCCCAATTCGCTGCTCGGCAATTCCCACACTTCCACGGCAATCGCCACGCCGGCGTCCTTGACCCGCACCATCCCCGGCCGCAATGGCGGGCCGCCGGCGAGGGCGTGCAATCGATAGTCCGGCGAACTGAACGTGGTTTCCAGCAAGCGCCCGCCGCGCTGGGTCAGTTGCCAGTTCAACGCCAGCCCTTGCAGATGCGCGCCACACACCACCAATCGAGCGCGGTCATTGCGCGCAGGGTTTGCCGGAACTGGCAGGGCACTGTCCTGCTGGCGCTGCAAGGCATCGGCCACGCTCAACAGATACTGATCGGTAAATACCCGCCCGAACAACGTCACGCCCCACGGCAGACCATTGCTCATGAATGCGGTCGGCACGGCGACGGCGGCGTAGTCGAGCAGGTTCATGAAGTTGGTGTAATAGCCGAGTTCGGAATTGCGCAGCACCGGCTCGGCCTCAAGCTCGGCCAACGTCACTGGACGGCCGATGGTCGGCGTCAGTACGCAGTCGAGATTTTCCAGGGCCTCGTCGCAGAGGGCCTTCAGCGCCTGCAATCGATATTGCGCGCGAAAGGTCTGCACGCCAGTCACTGCCGGAGCCTTGGCCAGCACCGCACGGATCACTGGCAGCACCGCTTCGGGATTCTGCTCCATCAGCTCACCGGCGACGCTGTAACGCTCGGCGACCCACGGTCCGTCGTAGAGCAGACGCGCTGCTTCGAGAAATGGCGACAGGTCCAGTTCGACCGCTTCGCCACCCAGAGCCTTGAGCCGTTCGATGGCCGCTGCGAACAACTGTGGCCCCTCGCTGCAACCGAAAAATTCAAGGTCCTGCTCCCGTGGCACGCCGAAGCGAAACGGCCGTGGCGCGCCAAATGCCGAGCCGTCGTTCCATGCCGGATTGCCTCGGCTGTATTCATCGCGAGGGTCGTGTCTGGCCGTCAACGCCAGCAACTGACTGGCCTCACGAGCAGTGGCAGTGAAGGTGGTTACGCAGTCCAGCGTGCGGCACGCCGGCAGCACGCCAGCGGTGGAAATCAGGCCCTTGCTCGCCTTCAATCCCACCAGATTATTCAGCGCCGCCGGCACTCGCCCGGAACCGGCGGTGTCAGTGCCCAAGGCGAAACTCGCCACACCCAGCGCTACCGCCAGGGATGAACCCGCGCTGGAGCCGCCAGACGGATATTCGGGCAAAACGCTGTTCGGGCACGCACCATAAGGCGAGCGGCTGCCATTGAGGCCGGTGGCAAACTGGTCAAGATTGGTCTTGCCCAGCGGTATCGCGCCCAGCGCCATCAGTTGCTCGACGATTGTTGCCGACCGCTGCGGCACATAGACGAACGCCGGGCACGCGGCGGTGGTGGGAATGCCGGCCAGATCGATGTTGTCCTTGATCGCAAACGGCACGCCATACAGCGGCAGACTGTCGAGGTCACAACCGTCGAGGGCGGCCAGATACGGCTCCAGTTCATCGACGCTGAGCAGGTGGATGAACAGGTGATAGTCGGGATTCAGCGCAGCGGCTTTTTCGCGCAATTGCAGCAGCAGTTGGCGCGGTGTGGTGTCGCCATTGCGGTAGGCCTGGCGCAGTGCATCGAGTTGCAGATTCATCGGTTGATCCTTTTCAGAAATGGCTTCAGTCGAGTTCCAGCACTGCGACCCGTTGTCCGGCACGCACCGCTGAGCCGGGTTGCACACGGATCTCTCGCACCACGCCCGCCAGGGGCGCGAGCACAGGGATTTCCATCTTCATCGACTCGAGAATCACCAGCACGTCGCCCGCCGCGACACGCTGGCCGGCCTCGACCTGCACCTGCCAGAGATTGCCGGCAATGTGGCTGTCGACGCTGTGTTCACCGCTTTCCAGCGGTGCTTCTTCGCTGGCGTCAGGCACGGCTTCTTCGCTGTCGAAATGCGCCTGGCCGCTGGCGATCCAGCGCTCGCGTTCAGCCTTGAACGCGCCCTGTTGCTGCGCACGGAAAGCGCTGATGCCCTCGGCTTCCTGACTGAGAAATGCCTGATAGTCGGCGAGGTTGAGCTGGCTGTGTTCGATGTTCAGATCGAAGCGCCCAAGGGGGAAATCGCGGCGGATGCGCAGCAGTTCTTCGGCGCTGACCGGGTAGAAACGGATCTGATCGAAGAAGCGCAGCAGCCACGGTTTGCCATCGAACGCGGCGACTTCGCGATAGCGATTCCACATCTGCAGAGTGCGCCCGACAAACTGATAACCGCCCGGGCCTTCCATGCCGTACACGCACATGTAGGCCCCGCCGATGCCCACCGAATTCTCGGCGGTCCAGGTACGTGCCGGGTTGTACTTGGTGGTCACCAGACGATGACGCGGGTCGAGCGGCGTGGCCACCGGCGCGCCGAGGTAAACGTCGCCAAGGCCCATCACCAGATAACTCGCATCGAACACCGTGCTCTGCACTTCGTCGAGATTCGGCAGGTCGTTGATGCGCCGGATGAACTCCAGATTGCTCGGGCACCACGGCGCGTCCTTGCGCACGGTGGTCATGTATTTGTCGATCGCCAACTGACAGGCCGGGTCGTCCCACGACAGCGGCAAGTGCACGATGCGCGACGGCACTTGCAAGTCCTTGGCGGCGCACACCGCGTCCCATTCGCCGGCGATGATGCCGAGCAGATCGGCCAGCGGCAGTTGCTCCGGCTGGTAGTGCACTTGCAGCGAGCGAATGCCCGGGGTGAGGTCGATCACGCCATGCAGGGCTTGGCTTTCCAGCGCCTGCATCAGCGCGTGGGCGCGGAAGCGCAGGACCAGATCGAGCTCCGGCGCGCCGATTTCCAGCAGTAAATGAGTGTCGCCAGAAACCCGCCCGACAAGCCGCCGATCCCCCTGACCCAACTCAAGAACCACAGGCGACACAATCCCTTGTGGGAGCGAGCCTGCTCGCGAAGAGGCCGTGTCAGTCAATGTCGATTTGTCTGGGCCGACGCTTTCGCGAGCAGGCTCGCTCCCACAGGGTGCATCCCATTTCAGAGCAAGATCGCGGGCATCAGCCAGAGAGACGGGAATGAACTGAATTTTATCGCCCGCCTTGAGCTGCCCCAGCTGCCACAGATCGGCCTCGATCACCGTCACTGGGCAGACAAAACCGCCCAGACTCGGGCCATCCGGGCCGAGGATCACCGGCATGTCGCCGGTGAAATCCACCGCACCAATCGCATACGGATTGTCATGGATGTTCGACGGGTGCAGACCCGCTTCACCGCCATCCTCACGCACCCACTCAGGCTTCGGTCCGATCAGGCGCACGCCGGTGCGGCTGGAGTTGAAATGCACTTCCCACTGGGTCGCGAAGAATGTGGCGATGTAGTTTTCGCTGAAGTATTCCGGTGCGCCGTGCGGGCCGTAGATCACCCGTATCTGGCGCACGCTCGGCAGCGCCGTGATGTGCTGTTCGGCCAGTTGCTGGCCGACGCTGCGCTCGGTCAATGCCGGCACATGCAACACGTCACCGGCCCTCAACGCGCGACCGCCATGCCCGCCGAACTGGCCGAGAGTGAAGGTACTTTTGCTGCCCAGATAATCCGGCACCTGCACGCCGCCGCGCAGGCACAGATAACTGCGCGCGCCGGCGCCGCTGATGCTGCCCAGCTGCAACGTCGCGCCGGCCGGGATCAACAGCGCGGTGTTCATCGGCACCGGTTCAGCGTCAAGGGTCAAGGCAATCGGCGCGCCGGTCACCGCGACCACCGCGTCACAATTGAAGCGCAGGATCGGCCCGCTCATGGTGATTTCCAGTGCGGCGGCGCCTTGTTCATTGCCGAGCAGACGATTGCCCAGGCGCAGCGCTCGGCTGTCCATCGGCCCCGAGGGTGGCACGCCGACGGCCCAATAGCCGAGGCGTCCGGGATAGTCCTGCACGCTGGTCTGCGTGCCGGCGCTGAGCACTTCGAAGGTGTTGGCGTGATGCAGCAGATTTTCCAGACAACGGGTCCACGGCTGGCCGCTGGCGAATGGAGCATCGAGCAGAATCTGCCGCAGATAGTCGCGGTTGGTTTCCACGCCGTACAACAGGCTATCGCCCAATGCCTGATGGAGTTCGGCGCGAGCCTGTTCGCGGCTGGGCGCCCACGCGATGAGCTTGGCAATCATCGGATCGAAATACGGCGGAATTTCCACGCCGGCCTCGACCCAGGTGTCGATACGCAACTCAACGCCGTTGGCGGGCGGAAATTGCACAGCGGTCAGCAGGCCCGGGCTCGGCTGGAAATCACGCCCCGGATCTTCCGCGTACAGACGTGCCTGAATCGCATGGCCCTGCGGTTCCAGGCCTTGATACAACTCGTTCAGCGGCGGCAGATCACCAGCGGCCAGCTCGATCATCCAGCGCACCAGGTCCACGTTCCACACCTGTTCGGTGACGCCGTGCTCGACCTGCAACCGCGTGTTCACTTCGAGAAAATAGAAGCGCTGGGCCGCGCTGTCGAAGACGAATTCGACGGTGCCGGCGCTGCGGTAATTCACCGCTTGCGCCAGTTTGATCGCCGCTGCGCACAGCTCATCGGCCATGCCTTCTGGCAGGTTCGGCGCCGGGGTTTCTTCGAGGACTTTCTGGTTGCGCCGCTGCACCGAACAGTCGCGCACGCCGAGAGCGATGACTTCACCGCAGCCGTCGCCGAACACCTGCACTTCCAGATGCCGCGCGCGTTCGATGTACTTCTCGATGAACACCCCGGCGTCGCTGAAGTTGTTCTGACCGAGGCGTTTCACCGCTTCGAATGATTCGCTCAATTCGCTCGCGCTGCGGCACACGCGCATGCCGATGCCACCGCCGCCAGCGGTGCTTTTCAGCATCACCGGGTAGCCGACCTGTTCGGCGGCACTCAGCGCGCAATCGAGGCTGTCGAGCAGGTCGGTGCCTTCGAGCATCGGTACGCCGTGCTGTCTGGCCAATGCGCGAGCAGTGTGCTTGAGGCCGAAAACCCGCAATTGCTCCGACGTCGGCCCGATGAAGGCGATGCCCTGCGCTTCGCAGGCTTCGGCGAACGCTGCGTTCTCCGAGAGAAATCCGTAGCCGGGATGAATCGCCGTGGCGCCGCTTTGTTTGGCGATCGTGAGGATTTTGTCGACCGCCAGATAGGTCGCGGACGCCGCGCCTTCGCCGAGGCTGTGCGCTTCAGCGGCCTGGGAGATGTGCAGGCTGGCAGCATCGGCTTCTGAATACACGGCGACGCCTTGGGCCTTCAGCACGTTGATCGTGCGCAGGATGCGACAGGCAATCGCGCCACGGTTGGCGATCAGGATTTTTTCGAACATGGCATAACCCCTGAAGGGGGAGCGGGCCGTCCCGCTGTTTTTCGACAGACATCCGGGCCGTCCCGGATGGAAAAAACACACTTCACTCCAACCCACCACAAACCTCCTGTGGGAGCGAGCCTGCTCGCGAAGGCGGTGGATCAGCCACATCAATGCTGAATGACACGGCGCATTCGCGAGCAGGCTCGCTCCCACAGGGTTCAGGGTTGTCTGGTGGATTTAAGGCACTGCCCGGAACGCGCCTGGCACAGTGCAAAAAGCCAACGGCGTAAACGGCTGATGGTCAGTTCCATATCAGCAACTCCGCCGGGGTCGGGTTGTAGGCATTGCACGGGTTGTTCAACTGCGGGCAGTTGGAAATCAGCACGATGACGTCCATCTCCGCGCGCAAATCAACGTACTTGCCCGGCGCGGAAATACCGTCCTCGAAAGTCAGCCCGCCATCCGCCGTTACCGGCACGTTCATGAAGAAATTGATGTTCGGCCCGATGTCGCTCTTGCTCAATCGGCCGTCGTGGGCGCAGGCGCGCAGGTAGTTGTCGCGGCAGCTGTGCATGTAGCGTTTTTCCAGGGCGTAGCGCACGGTGTTGCTCTCTTGCGCGCAGGCGCCGCCGAGGGTGTCGTGGCGCCCGCAGGTGTCGGCAACGATGGTCAGCATCGGCTGGCCGAGGTTGGAATACAGCACGCTGCCGGTGCTCAGGTAGACGCTGTTCTGCCGGCGCAAGGTGCGTTGCACGTCGTAGCGTTCCTTGGGGTTGGCGAGGCTGTAGAACAAAGTGTCGACGGCCTGATTGCCTTCCAGATCGAGGATGCGCAGGGTCTGCCCGGCCTTGACTTCCATCAGCCAGGGCTCGCCGGCGGGAATGGTCGCGCGGTAGATCGCGCTGTCGGCTTGCTTGTGCGAAGTGGCGATTGCGAGTGACATGGCAGCGATCCTCAGGCGAACAAACGGTCGGTGTTGATAAAGCCGCGCTCGTTTTCCGGGCGCGAAGTGCGGCAGTGTTCGGCGACGCTGGCGTCGGCGTTCATCCAGCTCAGCTTCAAGGGTTTCGGGGCGTATTCGGGGGACGGGTCCATCGGATGTTGCAGGGCGGTGAGCACCACCAGGGTGTCCATCGGCGCGTATAGCTCGATGTAGTCGCCGGCCTTCGAATTGCCCTCGACGAAGTGGAAGCGCCCGGCCTCATCGACGTTCACGCGGCTGAACAGATTCAGGGTCATCAGCAGGTCGGACAGGCCCAGGCCCCACTTGCCGAGCTCCACCAGCAGGTTGTCGGTGCCATTGCGAAAGAAGCCGTTGCGCAGTTCCTGGTAGCGGCCCTGACCGTACTTTTCGGCGACTTCCTGTGCGCAAAGCACACCGCCGAGGCTGTCGCTCCAACCGCAGGTGTCGGCGGTGATCGCGGCGAGCACGCGGCCCATGTCCGAGTACAGGCAGTGGCCGGCAGTGAGCTTGGCGGTGTGTTGGCATTTGAGGCTGTCGGGCAGGTTCAGCCGCTCGGTTTTTTCATTGGCATTGAGCAAGGTCAGGCTGACGTTAGCGCCACCGCGCAGGTCGGTCAGGCGCAGCAATTGGCCGCGCTTGAGCACGAAGGAACGGTGGCCGCCGCCCGGCAGCATTTCTTCAGCGAAGGGTGGGAATAGTTGGATTGAATCAGTCATTGCAGCAGTCCTCTCAAGCAGTGCGAAGGGTGCCCGCCAGCGGCAGCGGCAGGGCCTCGACGGCGGCGCGCTGGGCGCGGCGGTCGCTGTTCAACGGGATGTCGTAGGTGATGCGGGCGCCATAGGCGCCGGGGGCGTGCGGGTCGAGGCGCACCTTGTCGAACACCAGCAGGCGCGTGCCGAGGCTGAAGCCCTCGGACAGGTCGTGGGTGACCATGAACACCGTCAGTTGCGTCTCGCGCCACAGCTCCAGCAGCAGCACGTGCATGTCCTTGCGGATGCCCGGATCAAGCGCGCCGAAGGGCTCATCGAGCAACAACACGCGCGGCTTCATGATCAGCGCCTGAGCGATGGCCAAGCGTTGCTGCATGCCGCCGGACAGCTGTGCCGGGTACTTGTCCAGCGCATGGCCGAGGCCGACTTTTGTCAGTAGGGCTGCAGCCTGCTCGCGCGCCTCGCGTTTGGCGTTGCCGAACAGCCGGCCAAGCAAGGGCGCGCGCGGCAATTCGAGACCGAGGGCGACGTTGTCGAGCACGCTCAGATGCGGGAACACCGAGTAGCGCTGAAAGACCACGCCACGGCTGGCATCCGGCTCGCTGGCCAAGGGCTGGCCGTCGAGCAGAATCTCCCCGCGACTGGCGGTTTCCTGGCCGAGCAGCAGACGCAGGAAGGTCGATTTGCCGCAACCGGAGGCGCCGACCAAGGTGCAGAACTCGCCTTCGTTGACGTTCAGGTTCAAGCCTTCCAGAACCACTTGATCGGCGTACTGCTGCCAGACGTTTTTTACTGTGATGAAGCTCATTTCGCCGCACCCTCGTACCAAGGGAAAGCGCGCTGGGTCAGCTGTTTCAAGCCCCAGTCCATCAGCCAGGCGAGCAGGGTGATCCACACCACGTAGGGCAGGATCACATCCATCGCCAGGTAGCGCCGCACCAGAAAGATCCGATAGCCGAGGCCATCGGTGGAGGCGATCGCTTCGGCGGCAATCAGGAACAGCCACGCTGAACCGAGCATCAAGCGCAGCGAGATCAGCAAGCGCGGCAACAACTGCGGCAAGACCACGCGCAGCATCAGCGTCCAGGTCGAGGCGCCGAGGGTCTGCGCCTTGATCAGCAGTTCGACCGGAATGTCACGGGCACGCTGTTCCAGATCCCGGGCCAGCGCCGGGGTGATGCCAATCACGATCAGCATGACTTTCGATAACTCGCCCAGGCCGAAGACGATGAATAGAATCGGCAGGATCGCCAGCGGTGGCACCATCGACAGCACCGTCAGCAACGGCGACAACGGCGCGCCGAACAGCGGCAGGGTGCCCGCCGCTATACCGAGGCAAAGACCCGCCAGCGCCGCGATGCCGAGGCCGATGGCCAAACGGCGCAGACTGGACGCAGTGTCTTGCCACAACAGATATTCACCGGTGCGGCTGTCGGCGTTGAAGGCCAGGCGTTTTACCGCGTCGCTCATCTGCACGGCGCTGGGCAGCAGTTTGTCGTTGGGGTTGTCCGCCAGGCGCTCGGCCGAGCCTGTGAAGTAGGCGAACAGCACCAGCGCGAACGGCAGGATCACCAGCAACAGGCGGCTCGGGCGATCAGGGTGGCGATTGATCAGGCGCATGGCCAAATCCTCCGTGGCTTACAGCTTGGCGTCGGCGGCCATCTGCACGTAGGTCGGATCGAAACGCAGCTTCAGGTTGGCGGTGTCGCCGCTGGTCACGCCGTTGGCGAAGGACATGCCCACCGCGCTCGGGTCTTTCGCGCCTTCGCCGAGCAGGCCGTGCTCGAAGGAGAACTCGGCGACCTTGCGCATGGTGTCCGGCAGTTGTTTGCTGGTGGCGAAATTCAGCGCTTCGCTCGGCGTGGCGAACAGTTTTGTGGTGTCCAGTTGCGCCTGGAAGCCTGCCAGATCGGTGCCAGAGGCCTTGGCCATGTGTTCCAGCGCAGCTTTGCTCGCGGCGGTTTTCGCGTTCATCAAAGCGACCACTTCGAACCACGCGCCGGTCAGCGCTTTGCCCAGCGCCGGGTTGTCTTTGAGGGTGGCGCTGTTGACCACCATCATGTCCATGATCTCGCCGGGAATCTGGCTGGAATTGAACACTTCGGTGACGCCGGGTTTGGCCTTGATATCCGAGAGCATCGGGTTCCAGGTGGTCACGGCGTTGACGTCGTCGGTGTTGAACGCGGCGGCAATGTCGGCGTCGGAGGTGTTGACCACCTTCAGGTCTTTCTCGGTCAGGTCCACCGAGTCCAGCGCGCGGGCCAGCAGGTAATGCGAGACCGACAGCTCGACCAGATTGACGTCCATGCCTTTCAGATCGACGACTTTTTTACCTTCGCCTTTGAGCACGATGCCGTCGTTGCCATTGGAGAAATCGCTGACGATCAGCGCGGTGCTGTCAACGCCGCCGGCAGCGGGAATGGTCAGCGCATCCATGTTGGTCATGGTGCAGCCGTCGAACTGGCCGGCGGTGTACTGGTTGATCGATTCGACGTAGTCGTTGAGTTGCACGACGTCGATCTTGATCCCGTATTTCTTCGCCCATTTGTCGACGATGCCCTGGCTGCCGGCGTATTCCCATGGCATCCAGCCGGCGTATATCGTCCAGCATACGCTGAAGTGGTCTTTCTGGGCGGCGGAAGATTGCGTGCTGATGAGCGCGGCGAAAGCGGCGGCGAGCAGGGCGGGGAAACGTAGTCGGATCATTGCGGATTCTCCAGTTGATCGAGGGCGGACAGGAAGGCAACGCGGCACCGCGAACGGTGGCTTGTCTCCCGGGCTTTTGTCCCGCCGTGTAACCTCAACTGGAGGTCGCCAACTCTCGGACCAGCCACTCGCGCTTGCGAGCCGGAACCCTAGTCAGCCATTGCAAATTGTGGTGCCGCGAACCTGTGATGACTCCTGCACAGGTTTGCTAAAGCGAGAGACGTGCCAAGTCGGGGCGAGGCCTCTGCGGCGGGGATCTGCTGGATTGTCGAAGTGAGCGGGGCTAGCGACAGCGCATCGTGGTGGTGCGCGGTTGCACCGTCATGCAGCGTGTTCAGGGTTCACGGGGCATTGATTTGCGGATTAACAAGATTTCATGACCACTTGTTTCAACTTGTTGCAGGAACGCACCAGATTCCGAAACCGCTGTCTGATTCTTCGACAGTCACGCAATTGCTGACGGTCGCCTGCCAGCGTCGCTGGTGTGGCCAACCCGCGGTCCAGGAGGCCGCCATGTATCGCCGAATCGTACTGCTTGCCGTGATGCTTTTTTCCCTTGGCGGATGCGTTCCTTATTCCTATGGAGACAGCTACTACAGGTCAGAGGTCTACACATCACCCGCACCGGCCTATTACAGCGGTGGCGGCTCCTATTACCGCAGCGGCGGCACCTATTACACCCAGCCGCGCTACTACCAGCCAGCGCCGCGTTACTACCAGCAACCGCGTTATTACCAGGCGCCACGGCACTACCAACCGGCCCCGCGTTACTACGAAAGCCGGCGCTGGCACGGCAATGATCGCGGACGCTGGGACGGCCACCGTCGCGGCGGTTGGGATAATGACCACCGCGGTCGCGGCAACTATGATCGTCACAGCGGTCGCCGTGACTACAATGGCCGTGGCAACCGCTGGTAAATCTCTGCAATGAACAAGCGGCGCATCAAGCGCCGCTTTTTTTTGCCCGGCGAAAAGTTGTTCCGTTGGCCATCTCCTAGGAGATTCCCGGAAGCGTCCTACAGTTTCATTTCGTGGCGTTTGTTAGCGTTCGTGGATGCCGAACGAGGCGAGCAATCCTCAGCTCGATAGCGGCGAAAAATGGACGTTCAGCGCTATGAAGCTACTGGTTATTCATCAAAATTTTCCCGGTCAGTTCCGTCATGTGGTGCTGGCAGCGCTGGAGCGCGGAGATGAGGTTGTGGCGATCGGCCGGGACACGGCACCGGGCGTCGCCGGTGTGCAAATCCATCGATATCGAGCGACCAGCCGAGCGCCCGGCAATATTCACCCCTATCTGATCCGCTATGAACAAGCGGTGATCGACGGTCAGAAGGTTTTTGAAATCCTGGGCAGGCTGAAGCGTTCGGGTTATCAGCCAGATGTCATTCTTGCTCATCCCGGATGGGGGGAGACGCTGTTTGCCAAGGATGTCTATGCCGATACGCCGCTGATTCACTATTGCGAGTATTACTATCGAGCGCAGGGCGCCGATTGCGGGTTCGACCCTGAATTCCGGCGAGCCGCGAGGGAGTCGTCACGGCTGCGCGTGCTCAACTCGCTGCATCTGTTGAATCTTCAACAATGTGATATCGCAATCGCGCCTACGCAGTGGCAGCGCAGCCTGTTTCCGGCCGCTTACCGGTCGGCGATTCGGGTCATTCACGAAGGTGTGATTCAAAGTACTGACGTGGCGAAAGTCGGGGCAGTCAGATTGTCCAATGGAATCGAGCTCAAAGCCGGACAGCCGATCGTTACCTATGTCGCCAGAAACCTTGAGCCTTATCGCGGCTTTCACAGTTTCATGCGAGCGATCCCGCTTATTCAGGCCGAGTGCCCAGATGCGCAGATCATCGTGGTTGGCGGTGACGGTGTCAGTTATGGGAGTAAGCCGGTCGGGTACCCGGATTGGCGCAGCAGGATGGAGGCAGAAGTCAGTTTCGATCACTCCAGAGTGCATTTCACAGGGAAACTTCCTTACCAGACTTTCCGCGCGGTTCTGACATGTTCCAAAGTCCATGTTTATTTGACGTATCCGTTTGTCTTGTCGTGGTCGTTACTGGAGGCGATGGCGTCTGGTTGTGTGGTTGTTGCGTCGGATACGGCTCCGGTAAGGGAAGTCATTGTCGATGGGGCTAATGGCGTGTTGGTGGATTTCTTCGACCATCAAGGAATTGCCAGCAGTGTAAGCAAGATTTTGAAGTCGGCAGGTGAGTACGATGGACTTGCCAGCGCCGCGAAGTTGACGGCAGGTCGGTTCAGTGTGGAATCGGGCGTGAACCAATATTTTGAGGTTTTTGCAAGCGCGATATCCGGGCATAACGATATACCAACCGTTCCGCAGTATGAGCGGGAGGTTTGAAATGTCCAGGAAGTCGCGTAAGCAGGCGATCAAGTGGTTTAAAAGGTTATCGAAGTATGGATTGTTCTTTTATGTCTGTTATTGCGTAGCGGAATTTTATATTCGCAAAGAACAATCTGCCGAGTCGGCGGCTATTCACCAGGCAAACGAGAAAGCTTGCCAGAGCAAGCTGGCGAGCATGAAGCAAGTGCCGATATTAGGCGGCGCCTATATAGATAAGACGCTAGTCCCGGAGTTTTACGTTGGCATGCCTGAGATGGTGAACAAGAAAGCGTGTCTGGCGATTGCTCTGAAGGGCCTTTTCTGGTGGACCGGGACGGGGCTGCATCGGCACCAGAATCAGCGCGTGGAACCGATCCCCGAAAGCTGGCGGCTCTATAAATTGAATGCCGGGCTTTTTACCAGAAAGGAAACTACCGAGCCCCATGAGCGGGGTTATCGACACGTCAACTGGCCGGATGAGTTGATTGTGAAACTAAAGAATTATCCGGGGCTGGAGATTTGGCTCGATGCACCTCCGCCGCATTTCAAGAATGAAGATTCGGTTAGAACGTTTGTCATTACTGGCTGGCCGCGGCGAGATGGAACCCCTCGGTTGATCAACTGTGACGGCTTGATTCGCCCGGCTTCGGAGGAAAGGCTGACTGACGAGAAACTGGCAAGGTTCAGCAGAACTGAATTGGAAAATCTTGATTTCGGCAAACTGAATTTCTTCTGCAATATCAATCTGGATAACTTCGACTTTGCCGGGGGGCACGGTAGCGTAGGTCTCGGATTAGCGTCATTACGCGAAGCACCTGAGATGCTCAGATATCTCAGTGACTATCTTTCACGCTCTGTTATTACAAGGAAGTAACAATGAGTTATGTATTCAGCGATATGGAAAAATCAGAGATTTTCAACGCAGCAAATATTTGCAAAGGAATGAGGCTGCGCTCAAAACAACTTCAGTACGATGCACTGAAATTAGCAGGGGCAAGCTGCGCACCCCTGTACCAGAAGCTATTCGACATTATTGGTGAAAAAGTTTCTGACGTTGCAGCTGCCGATAAAGAGGCTGGAGAGGTGCTGAAAAGCGCCAGACTCTGGCTTGCCGTGGCCATTGATGCCAACGGTGGAAACGGTGCCTACTCTGCCCTGATTCGTGGTTACACCTCACGCCAGGGTGAACTCAGACTGAATACAATTTTCAGTGAAGACCTGATGCAGCTTTCATCCAACCAGGTTGCCGTCAACTTCATCAATACCCTGATCAACGGATCCCTTGCCGGTCAACTGGCACCCTGGACCGTGCCGTCAATCAGCCAGATCGCAGAAATCGACGCCAGCGCGATTGGCGAGGCGCTGTTCAAGGAGGTTTGCGGGGAGGACGATACCGCCGTGAAACGCAATGCCGGCTGGTCTGGAACAGTCGGATTCAGCCTGCTGGGCGGTAAACCTCCCTATGAAACCTGGAGACTGATTTCTGCTGGCGACCCGAATACGGAAGATGACGGCCCACCCACTCAGGCAAAACCCAACCGGCTCGACGACTATAAAAACATTCTCTTCGCCATCGACGCCTACAGCGTCGGCCTGCGAGCGGCGATCAGCAATTTCGGCATCAATCCACTGCAAAGTCTGCTCTCGGTCGTACCCGAGCAAATCAACATCGCGCTGGCCAGTGGCAGTGTGAATCCGCTGATTCGGCATGTAGTCAAAGGCACGCCTGTTGCCGCCGTGGTCGAGCTGATGTTGCGCTACGGCCAGAACGAATTTCTCGACATGTGCAAGCGCACTTACGACGGCGATTCTGCTGCCATACCCACCACCAACGACACCTTCGCCAGCAACGCTTACGCCTTCTTCTCGGCATTCTCCCCAGAGCAGTCGCAAAGCATCGTCACCCGGACAATAAGCGAGTTCGGCAATGCCGATGCATGGGCAAAACTGGCAGGCGAGGCGACGCCGCTCGGTGTGGCGTTGCGCAACTCTTTGCAGCAACTCAGTGAAGTCGTCATAGAACGAGCCGACGGTTATCCCGATCGCAACCTCGAGCTTTACGATCCGCACACTGGCGAAGGTTTTATCACCGCGCAGTGGCTGGCGGATCGAGCGCAAATGCTGGCGCGGTTGATTGCCCGAACCCAGGGCTCGTTTGGCGAACACTCGCTGCAGAAGTTTTCCTACTCCGATCTCGCCTCAGGCAAACAGGCGCCGATGACCACCGGAGTGCTGAACCCGCTGGCCATGTTCGGTGATGACGGTGGACGATCTTTCGCCGGCGGCGCAAATGCCGATCATCTGTATGGCGGCGTGGGCAATGACTCGATCCATGGGATGGCCGGTCACGATGTCATTGAAGGTGGTCGCGGTAACGACTCGCTAACCGGAGGTGACGGCAATGATGAGTTGTACGGAATGGCCGGTGACGATGTTCTGATCGGAGAAAAGGGTAACGACTCCTTGATCGGGGGCGAAGGCAACGACCGTTATGAATTCGCTAGCGGCGATGGCATCGACGAGATTCTTGATGCCAACGCCGATGGGCAACTGTGGATCAACGGCGCGCCGATTCCCCAACTCAAACGCCGCGCGCCTCTGAGCAATATCTGGTCTACCGAGGATCGGTCCATCACCCTGACGCTTGTTGAACACACCCTCAACATCAAATATGGCCAGAGCGATCTGGTGGTCATCAAGAACTTTCAGCCCGGGATGCTTGGCATCCGCCTCCCTGAATACGAGGGGCAGCCGCTCACTGCTGCGGATTTGACGCTTCAGGGCGACTGGAAAGCCAAAGACACAGATCCGAGTGTCCCCGGCGATCAGCCATCCTTTGATGAACTGGGCAACGTGGTGCTGCTGCCCCAGGTAAAACAGCGCAACAAGGCCGACGTACTTTACGGTTCCGCCGCAGACGACGTCATTCTCGGCTTGGGTGGTTCTGATCGATTGTTCGGCAAGGCTGGAGACGATCGGTTATTCGGCGACAAGCAGACGACGCTCGAAAAAGCTATGGCCGACGGTGACGCCAAGGGCAAGGCAAGTCGCGGAGACTGGCTCGACGGCGGGCAAGGTGACGATTTGCTTATCGGTACGGCATCCCGAGATGTTCTGCTCGGTGGTAATGACCGGGATACCTTGATCGGCGGTGCTGGCGACGATGTGTTATCCGGAGACGAAACCACCGGTGCACTGGAACAAGGTTGGGCGGTCAAACGCGCTGACGTCCCCATAGCTCGCGGTGTAACCAGTCACCGAGCGGTCTATTCAAAGGCCTCGATAAACAGTGCGCCCGAGGGCGGTGACGACGTGCTGTACGGGCAGGGCGGCAAGGACATTATCAACGGCGGCTGGGGTGAGGACCTGCTTGACGGCGGAGCTGACGACGATTTTCTCAAAGGCGATCAAGGTGACGACACCCTGACCGGTGGCAGCGGCAACGACGTAATGCTCGGCGACAACCTCGATTGGGGCGGTGGGCTACCCAGCAGACACCATGGCAACGATGTGCTGGACGGCGGCAGTGGTGATGATTCACTCGGCGGTAACGGTGGCAGCGACGCTTTGTATGGCGGCCCTGGCAACGACATTTTGCAGGGTGATGACGGCGTACTGGACGGCGTCGAAGGCGATGCCGCGCATTTTTTTGGCGATGATCTGCTGGACGGTGGCTCCGGCGATGACACGCTCTGGGGCGGCGCTGGCGATGATCTGCTCTTCGGCGGCGAAGGTAATGACGATCTGATCGGCGATAGCCCTGAGCATCCGGTTCGCTATCACGGCAACGACTTTCTCGATGGCGGCGCGGGGGATGACACCCTGCGCGGCATGGGCGGCGCGGATACGCTGGCGGGTGGCGCAGGGGCGGATTTTCTCGATGGCGATGTGTCTGACCTGCAGCCGGGCGGAAGCAACAATGACGTGCTTCAGGGCGGCGAAGGAAACGATACGTTACAGGGTGGTTTCGGTGCCGACACGCTGGACGGCGGTGCGGGTGACGACATTCTTGCCGGCGATTACGAAAACAGCGCTGAGGCCGAGCACAATGCCGATTATCTGCTCGGTGGCTCAGGTAACGACACGCTGCTCGGAGGTGGTGGCAACGACACCCTGCTGGGCGGGGAAGGCACGGACTACCTTCGCGGCGATTCTGGCGACAACGTGTTTGATGGCGGTCCCGGTGCTGACGTGCTGGATGGCATGGATGGCGCTGACATCTACTATTTCGGCGCTGGCGACGGCCTGGATATCGTCACCGATGCCGGCGGCCGCAACATCATCAGGTTCGGTTCAGGGTTTTGCGCGCAAAGCCTGAAGGCCGACGTTATTGACGCTACCGTCGGCACGGTGTTGCGACTGGCCAATGGCACGGGCGACGCGATACTCATCAAGAATCACGAGAAGTGGAAGGATTCCACATTCAGTTTCAGCGACGGCGGGGTACTGGATTACGCAGATATCCTGCGCAAAACATTGCCACCGATAGAGATGTCCGAGCCACCCGTACCGGAACCTGTCACCGCCTCGGCAGCCCCTGAAAGCAAAGTTGAGGATCCGGTTCAGCCAGACGATGTCACCGCTGCGGCGCAAGGCCCGGTGGCGTCTGTTCAAACGCTCAACTGGACCGATGAGTTCCTCGCGCAAACCAAGTCAAAACGCTCCGCCCGCAAACACGCCACAGGTTTTACCTTGAATGAGCAAGGCGTTTGGGTGCGCAGTCATGTCACCACCAGCGACACCGGTTACACCACTCACACCGAGCTGAGCGAGGACAGCGTCGAAGCGGGGACACTGTCTGAAACGCCGCCATGGATGAAGGCGGATGCAGGGCAAGCCGTAGTCAGTGAAAGGCAGTCGACAACCACAACCCGTGTCGAACATAAACCGGTGAAAGCCGAGGGAGCAGTCGCCTCCTCAAGTCAGGCGCCTCGCTATTATCGATCCGGCTCGGCCAACGGGTTTTCCTTCAATACGGGCGACGTATTGGTTGAGGACCGAAAGCAATCCGGCGCGCTTGAAGGCTGGTACGTCTATCCGGCGGCGAGCTTCAGTTCGGGCGCTACAGTGCCCAAGGCGTTTCGCTGGGATGTCACAACTGAAACGATCAAACGCAAAATCGTCCATGGCGACGATGCCGGCGGGCGAGTCAACGTTGAAGTGGAAAACGTTTTCCACGGCGGCGCGGGAGACGATCTGATCGTCGCTTATGCAGGCTCCCCACTTGACTACGGCACTGTCGGCGACAGAACACCGGGCGCGTTTTTATCCGCAGGTGCAGGTGACGATACCTTGCTCGGCTCCGAGGGCGCCGACTATCTGCTCAGCGGATCGGGTGATGACTGGCTCTACGGCGAAGACGGCGCCGACACCTACGTCGTGCAAGCGCATGCCGGGGCGACAACCACGATTGCGGACGTGCTCAACCCTGTTTTCCACCGAGCAGAAGTTGGCGTAGCGGGGTGGAAAGACGAGTACGGATTGATCGATCAGGACACGGTCGTTCTTCCAGCAGGTGCGCAGCGCGATGCACTGCAATTGAGCTGGGGTGCTGCGCTGATAGAGACCACCCATGTCGAGCTCGAGCCCAACCCGGCTCGCGCGGCTTACCGCAACCCGCCGCGAGCAAAAATGCTCCATCCGACGCTCGATATCCAATGGGGCGGGACGCAAAAAGTCCGCATCGTCTTGCCCCACAACGGTGAACTTGAGGGGGCCGGTATTGAGCTCGTCAAGTTCGCCGATGGGTCGGTCGCAAGTTTGAAGCAGCTCCTGGAATCAAGTCAGCTCGGCCCTGCGCCCGAGACTTTTCGTACGGGTGTCATCGTCAACCATCCCACCCGTTCAACTTCCTTGCGAGACGGACGAGCGCTGCCACTCGTGGGCGGTCGCGGCAACGACACGATAAGCGGCGCGGGGGAGATCCGAGGCATGCACGGGGATGACGTGCTCACGGGCAGCCTCGGTGAGGATCTGCTGCTGGGTGGGCCGGGCAATGACACGCTAACCGGCGGCGCGGGAAATGATCTCTACCGATACGATGGCCTCGGCAGAGACGTGATCATCAACAACGGAGGCGGCCGGGACGGGATCGATTTTTCCGAACGCAGGCTGACGATCGACAACCTGAAATTTCACCGTGAGCGCGATGATCTGGTGATCGTGGTCGATTACGGCATGGCGCCGAAAATCCGGGTTTCCAGTCATTTTGCCGCTGGTGAAAGCGCTATTGGCTTCATAAGAGTCAGCGAAGGAACAGCGATTCAAGACTACAGCGCGACGCAGATTGCCGAGCGTCTGCACCCGCTTCCGCCACTGAGGGATGTCGAGGATATTTTGATAAAGGGCGACGATGCAGCGCAGCGGGCAATCAAGGAAATCATTGAGTTCTACGAACTGAATGTCTGACAAGATGACCGATTGAGCCGGCCCGCGATGGCAATCCAGTCGCCAGCGCGGGCCTCGCGTCACCTCAATACTGGGTCAGATCCGCCAACGGATGCCGCCCCTCCCAGACTTTATGAAAGTGCGCCTCGACCACTGCATCCGGCACGTTATTGATATCCGGCCAGTGCCAGTGCGGCTTCTGATCCTTGTCGATCAAACGCGCGCGCACGCCTTCGCTGAATTCCGGATGACGGCAGCAATTGAGGCTCAGGGTGTATTCCATCTGGAATACTTCGGCCAGCGACATGTGCCGCGCGCGGCTGATCTGTTCCCAGACCAGATGCGCGGTCAGCGGCGAGCCCTCGGCCATGGTTTTCGCCGCGCGGGCAATCAACGGATCGCTGCTGTCGCGGTGCAGGCTGATGGCTTTCCACGCACAGGCAACGTCGCTGACATCAAGCAGTTCGTCGATCTGCTGACGACGCGGCAGCCACTGCGCTTCGGGCATTTGTTCGAGTGCTTCCTGCTGCAAAGCCTTGAGCAGGCTGTTGAGCTGCATGGCGGTCTGTTCCTGCCAGTTCAATTGCAGCAAGCCTTCGATCAATTGCGGTTGCTGTTCGTCGAGCAGGAAGCGGTCGGCCAGATCCAGATCCAGCGCATCACGGCCGTTGATGTGCGCGCCGGTCAGACCGAGAAACAAGCCGAGCTTGCCCGGTAACCGCGCAAGAAACCAGCTGGCGCCAACGTCCGGATACAGTCCAATGGTGATTTCCGGCATCGCCAGACGGCTGCTCGGCGTGACGATCCGCGTGCTCGCGCCCTGCAACAGGCCCATGCCGCCACCGAGCACATAACCGTGACCCCAGCAGATCAGCGGCTTCGGATAGGTATGCAGGCTGTAATCAAGGCGATATTCCGCGCTGAAAAATTGCGCGGCCAGCGGCGGCACTTCGCCGGGGTGAGCGCGGCAGGCTTCGACCAGGCTGCGCACTTCGCCACCGGCGCAGAAGGCTTTGCTGCCGTTGCCGCGCAGCAGCACGCAGACGATTTGCGGGTCAGTGGCCCAGGCGTTCAATTTGTCGCTGAGCGCATTGATCATCGGCAGGGACAGTGCGTTCAGCGATTTTTCGGCATCCAGGCTGGCGATGCCGATGCGGGCGCCGTCGGTACCGGTTAGTTCTTCGAAGTGCAGATTCATCGTGACCTCGATCGGGAATTTGAGCGAACAGTATGATCGCTATGGGGGAAAGTGCCGGATCTGCGTCAGATCAATTGACAAGCGTGGTCGGCTTTCCTAGGGTTCGCCCCATTGTTTTTGCCGGAAATGACCATGACTGCTGACGACCGTATCAAACTCGAACCGAGCTGGAAGGAGGCACTGCGTGCTGAGTTCGACCAGCCTTACATGGCAGAGTTGCGCAGCTTTCTGCAGCAGGAGCGGGCATCCGGCAAGGAGATCTATCCGCCGGGACCGATGATTTTCAATGCCCTGAACTCAACGCCGCTGGACAAGGTGAAAGTGGTGATTCTCGGCCAGGACCCTTACCACGGCCCGGGCCAGGCCCACGGTCTGTGCTTCTCGGTGCAACCGGGCGTGCCGGCACCGCCGTCGCTGGTCAACATCTATAAAGAGTTGAAACGCGACCTCAATATCGACATTCCCAACCACGGCTACCTGCAGAGCTGGGCCGAACAGGGCGTGCTGCTGCTCAACACCACCATGACGGTTGAGCGCGCCAACGCCAACGCGCACAAGGACAAGGGCTGGCAACACTTCACCGACCGCATCATTGAGGTGGTCAGCGAGCGGCAGCCGCATCTGGTGTTCATGCTCTGGGGCGCCCATGCGCAGAGCAAGCAGAAGCTGATCGACGCGACCAAACACCTGGTGCTGACCTCGGTGCATCCGTCGCCGTTGTCGGCCTATCGGGGTTTTTTGGGCTGTGGGCATTTCAGCCGGACCAACAAGTTTCTCGAACAGAATGGCGAAACGCCGATCGACTGGCGCTTGCCACCTCTCGCCTGAGATCGTTCCCACGCTCCTCGTGGGAATGCAGCCCGGGACGCTCTGCGTCCCAAAGCGGACGCGGAGCGTCCATTGAGGCATTCCCACGCAGAGCGTGGGAACGATCAGTCAGTCAGGACTCTGGAATACGATTCCAATACCTGAACAACGGCTCCGCCAGAAACAGCACAAACAACAGCCGCATCACCTGCATCGCCGTCACCAGCGGCACCGACAGTTGCAGGGTCTCCGCAGTCAGGCTCATCTCGGCGATCCCCCCAGGCATCATGCCCAGGGTCAGTGAACGCAGATCCAGATGGGTCAACGCACTCAAGCCCAGCGCCGCCAGCGACGCGATCAACATGGTCAGCGCTGTGCCGATCAACGTCCGGCCCATGAACGACGGCGCGCGGCGGAAGAACTGCCGATTGAAGTGACAGCCCAGACCGCTGCCGATCAGCCATTGACCGATCTGACTGCCGCCATTGGGCAAACCGATGTGCAGATCCCACGTAATGCTCACCGCCGCACTGACCAGCAACGGCCCGAACAGCCATGGATTGGGTTGGCGCAGACGCTGCCAGAGCCAGGCGAGCAGGGCGCCCGCCGGAAACAGAATCGCCAGCCAGCGCCAATCGACACTGCCGGCGTGAGAAATCGGCGTGCCGTCACCGAGCAGATACTTGAACGCCGCCGGCACGCACAACACCACCACCAATACCCGCAGACTCTGCCCGGCCGCCACATGGCTGAGCAGAGCACCGTTGCGCGCGCCGAGGTTGACCATCTCCCCGGAACCACCTGGCATGCTTGAGAAAAAAGCCGTGGCGCGGTCCTCGCCGGTGCGGCGCATCAGCCACACGCCGACCACCGCCGAAAGGCTGGTGACCAATGCACCGAAGAAGATCAAACCGAAATGACTGAGCACCTGTTCCATCACCAGCGGGGTGAAGTGCAGGCCGATACCGATGCCGACGATCCACTGGCCGCACTTGCGCCCGCCGGGGATTTCCGCCAGTTGCCACGGCGTCAGGCAGCGCACCAGGATGATCGCCAGCAACGAGCCGACCATCCACGGTAGCGGCCAGCCGATCTGGCTGGCGATGAAACCGCCAAGCAGACCGACCAGCGGGGTGCCCCACCAGGCTTTCAGGGACAAGCGATCAAACATCGGCAATGACGCGCCGTGCCGCCGAACGCTTGCGCCAGATGCGGATCAGCGGCATCAGCAGCATGATCGCGGTGAGGACCCAGCAACCGAAGGTGATCGGACTCGACCAGAGAATCTCCAGCGCGCCATTGGAGATCGACAGGGCGCGACGCAGGTTCTGCTCCATCAGGCCACCGAGGATGAAGCCCAGCAGCAGCGGCGACAGCGGGAAATCCAGCTTGCGCAGGATGTAACCGAAGATGCCGATACCGATCATCAGGAACAGATCGAAGGTGGTCGCGTGCACAGCGTAAACGCCGATCCCGGTGATGATCGCGATGATCGGCACCAGCGCCCAGTTCGGCACGGCGAGGATGCGGGTGAATACGCGGATCATCGGGATGTTGAGGATCACCAGCATCACGTTGGCGATGAACAACGACGCGATCAGGCCCCAGACGATGTCCGGTTGCTGTTGAAACAGCAGTGGACCCGGGGTGATGTTGTACAGCGACAGCGCGCCGATCATCACCGCCGTGGTGCCCGAACCCGGAACGCCGAGGGTCAGCATCGGAACGAGAGCGCCGCACGCCGCGCCGCCGATCGCGGTTTCCGGCGCGGCCAGACCACGGGGATCGCCTTCACCGAATTTGCCGCTAGTGCCGGCGATGCGCTTCTCGGTCATGTAGGCCACGGCACTGGCGAGCGTTGCGCCGGCACCGGGCAGCACGCCCATGATGAAACCGAGCACGCCGCAGCGCACGTTGACGACGAAAACCGACGCCGCTTCCTTGAAGTTGAACATCATCCGGCCGGTGGCTTTCACCGCTTCCTGGCCGTGGTGGGTTTTTTCCAGCAGCAGAAGGATTTCGCTGATCGAGAACAGACCCAGCACCAACACCACGAACTGGATGCCGTCGGTCAGGTGAATGTTGTCGCCGGTGAAACGGTACACACCACTGTTGGCGTCGATGCCGACGGTGGAAAGGAACAGACCGATCAGCGCCGCAATAAATGTCTTCAGCGGTCGATCACCGGCCATGCCGCCGAGACAGACAATCGCGAACACCATCAGCACGAAGTATTCCGCCGGTCCGAAGGCAATCGCCCATTTCGCCAGCAGCGGCGCAAACAGGACCATGCCGCAGGTGGCGATGAACGCGCCGATGAACGAACTCCACGCCGACAGTGACAGCGCGACACCGGCCATACCTTTGCGCGCCATCGGGTAGCCGTCGAGAGTGGTCATGACGGTCGAAGCTTCACCCGGAATGTTCAGCAGGATCGAGCTGATCCGGCCGCCGTATTCGCAGCCCAGATAAACCGCCGCGAGCAGGATCAGCGCCGACTCCGGCGGCAGGCCGAGTGCGAACGCGATCGGGATCAGCAACGCCACGCCGTTGATCGGACCAAGGCCCGGCAGCAGACCGACGACGGTGCCGATCAGGGTGCCGCACAGTGCGGTCACCAGGTTGTACGGGCTCAGCGCGACGCCGAAGCCCTGACCCAAATAGCCAAGGGTATCCATATCAGTTCTCCAGGACGCTGAGCAGGCCGAGTGGCAGCGGAACATCCATCAAGCGATCGAACAGCAGATAGAGACCAACCGCCATCAGGCTGATGATCACCACGCTCGGCAGCCAGCGGCCGCCATAGAGACGAGCCATCGGTACGCCGGTAATGATGCTGGCCACGATGAAGCCAAGGGGTTCGAAGGTGCCGGCGAACACCAGCAACAACACCACGCACAGACCGATCTTGGTCAGGGTTTCGCGATCCAGCGGCGGCTCATCCGGGTTGTGTTTGATCGGCGCCGGGCGAAACACCATGTACAGCAGCGCCAGGCCCATCAGGCCGAGCATCAGCAGCGGAAAGGCGCGCGGGCCGACCGGTTCATAGGAAAAAGCCGCTTGGTACGGCCACGCCATCAGTGCCAGGCCGGCACACACCAGCAGCAACACCGAGGCGAAAATGCGTTGAATAAGCATGGGAGCTCCTGTGCTGCGTCCCCGCGTAGGAGACGCAGCCACTAGACAGAGACGATCACTGGATCAGGCCGAACTCTTTGGCCAGCACTTTGTAGTCGGCGACCTGCTTCTTCACGTAGGTGTCCAGTTCCGGGCCGGTCATGGCGAACGGGAACAGCTCACGCTGATCGCGCAGCTTGGCGAACTCGTCGGAAGCCAGCAGTTTGTCGAACGCGTCTTTCCACCAGGCGTAGTCTTCATCGCTGACTTTTGGCCCGAGGTAGAAGCCACGCACGACCGGCCAGACGATGTCATAGCCTTGCTCGCGAGCGGTCGGGATGTCTTTCATTTCCGGTTCGTCGAGCCGCTTGTCCGAGAACACCGCAAGCAGGCGCATGTCGCCGCTCTGGATGTGCGGCATGGAGTCGGAGATGTCGGTACTGCCGACCTGGATGTGGCCGCCGAGCAGGGCCGTGGCGATCTCACCACCGCCTTCGAGTGCCACGTAACGCAGTTCGCGCGGGTTGATCCCGGCAGCCTTGGCGATCAGTGCGGTCTGCATCCAGTCCTGGCTGCCGACGGTGCCGCCGGAGCCGATAACCACCGAGCCTGGATCTTTCTTCAACGCCTGAACGAGATCGTCGAGGGTCTTGTAGGGCGAATCGCTTTTCACTGCGATGGCGCCGTAGCTGGTGCCGACGGCCGCGAGCCAGCGCACGTTGGTTTCATCGAAGCGGCCGAACTTGCCCTGGGCCAGGTTCAACAGCGAACCGCTCGACCACGCCACCAGCGTGCCGGCATCCGCCGGACGTTGCGCCACTACTGCGTTGTATGCCACCGCGCCGACACCGCCGGGCATGTAGGTCACGCGCATCGGTTTGCTCAACAGCTTCTGGTTGACCAGTGCGCTCTGCACCAGTTTGCAGGTCAGGTCGAAACCACCGCCGGGGGAGGCGGGGGCGATGCATTCCGGACGTTTCGGCTCGGCCATGAGTTGGCCGGCAAACAGCATCGCGCCAGCGGCGAGAGCAACTTTACGCAGTGATACGTTCATTTGAGTCTCCAGAGGAGTTGTTGTTATGGATGGACCGAATGACCAAAGGGCAACGCGAAAACCTAGCGGCAGGCGCAGTTCTCTCGCGGCGCGAGCGCAACGACTGAAACAACGGAGGGGAAACAGGACTGCGGCGAAAAACCGACAGTGCAACGGTGGAATCGAGCAAGGCGAGCAGGCATTACAGCCTTGGTGCGCATGGAGGGCATGCTGGGGTACTCCGTTATTGTTCTTATGAGTCGAAAACGCTTCATGGCGTTTTTCGTTGCGCTGTGTGGCGGCAGCGGCGACAGTCGAAACTGTCCGTGGGCCGACTCTAACCGGCTAACCTTTCAACAACCTTTCAGTTGTCTTTCACGGTTTTCGGGCTTCACAGCGGCGGTTGCGGCTGTAAACTCCGCGGCAAAGCGTGGCGTCGGCCAACCCTGAACGAGGTAAAAATCCATGCGTGTCCTGCTCGTCGAAGACCATCTGCAACTGGCCGAAAGCGTGGCTCAGGCGCTCAAGAGCACCGGTCTGACGGTGGATGTGTTGCACGATGGCGTAGCTGCCGACCTGGCGCTGGGCAGTGAGGAATATGCCGTGGCGATCCTCGATGTCGGCCTGCCGCGCATGGACGGTTTCGAGGTGCTGGCGCGGCTGCGTGCGCGGGGCAAGAACCTGCCGGTGTTGATGTTGACTGCGCGCAGTGACGTCAAGGATCGCGTGCATGGCCTCAATCTCGGTGCTGACGACTACCTGGCCAAGCCGTTCGAACTGACGGAACTGGAAGCGCGGGTCAAAGCCTTGCTGCGCCGCAGTGTCCTGGGCGGCGAGCGTCAGCAGCGCTGTGGCGTGCTGGCTTACGACCTCGATACGCGGCGCTTCACCCTCGGCGACGAACTGCTGACCCTCACCTCCCGCGAGCAGGCCGTCCTCGAAGCGTTGATCGCGCGGCCGGGGCGAGTGATGAGCAAGGAACAACTGGCCGCGCAGGTGTTCGGCCTCGACGAAGAAGCCAGCCCCGACGCCATCGAAATCTACGTGCACCGCTTGCGCAAGAAGCTCGATGGCCAGCCCGTGGCCATTGTCACCTTCCGTGGCCTCGGCTATCTGCTGGAAAGCCGCGATGCATAAGCCCAGCAGCCTGCGCTGGCGGTTGCTGTGGAACCTTGGATGGTTGCTGGTGGTGCTGATGCTCGCCAGCGGCTTGAGCGCTTACTGGAACGGTCGCGAGGCCGCCGACACCGCGTATGACCGCACGCTGCTGGCCTCGGCACGCACCATCGCTGCCGGGTTGTCGCAGCGCGATGGCAGCCTCAGCGCCGACGTGCCTTACGTGGCGCTGGATACCTTCGCCTACGACAGCGCCGGGCGCATTTACTACCAGGTCAACGACATTCACCAGAAGCTGATTTCCGGCTACGAAAATCTTCCCGGGCCACCGCCCGGCACGCCGCGTACCGACAGCTATCCGGCGCTCGCGCGCTTTTACAACGCGAAGTACAACGGCCAGAACGTGCGTGTAGTCAGCCTGCTCAAAGCGGTAAGCGAGCCGAACATGAACGGCATGGCGGAAATCCGCGTGGCTGAAACCGACGAAGCGCGGGTCAGCATGGCGCGCAGTCTGGCGGCTGACACCTTGTTGCGCTTGGGCATGCTGGCCGTCGGTGCATTGCTGCTGGTGTGGTTCGCGGTGAGTGCGGCGCTGCGCCCGCTGGAGCGGTTAAGAACCGCTGTTGAGGAACGCCAGCCCGACGATTTGCGGCCGCTGCCGCTGGTGGAAGTGCAGCATGAATTGGGACCCTTGGTCCGCGCGCTCAATCATTTCACCGAGCGTCTGCGCGGCCAGTTCGAGCGGCAGGCGCAGTTCATCGCCGATGCCGCTCACGAGTTGCGTACGCCGCTGGCCGCACTCAAGGCACGCCTGGAACTGGGCCTGCGCTCGAACGAGCCGGAGACCTGGCGCACCACCCTTGAATCGTCCGCGCAAAGCACCGATCGCCTGACCCATCTGGCCAATCAGCTGCTATCGCTGGCCCGGGTCGAAAACGGCGCGCGGGCGATTGCCGAGGGCGGCGCGCAGTTGCTCGATCTGAGTCAATTGGCCCGAGAGCTGGGCATGGCCATGGCGCCTTTGGCGCACAAGCGCGGCGTGGCGCTGGCGCTTGAAGCGGATGAACCGGTGTGGCTGCGCGGTGAGCCGACGCTGCTCAATGAGCTGCTGAGCAATCTCGTCGACAACGCGCTGGCGCATACGCCATCGGGCGGCAATGTGATTCTGCGGGTCACGGCCCCGGCGGTGCTTGAGGTCGAGGACGACGGGCCGGGCATCCCGCTGCACGAGCGTGATCGAGTGTTCGAACGGTTTTATCGGCGCAATCAGCAGGTTGCCGGTTCAGGTCTGGGCTTGGCGATTGTCGGCGAGATCTGTCGCGCGCATCTGGCGCAGATCACCTTGCATGATGGCGAGCAGGCAGGGTTGAAGGTGCGGGTCAGTTTTATTGCCGGGTAATACTTTTGTGGCAAGGGTTTTTTGTGGCGAGGGGATTTATCCCCGCTCGGCTGCGCAGCAGTCGCGGTTCGGATCGCAGAGTCTAGGGTCGCTTCGCAACCCAACGGGGATAAATCCCCTCACCACAGGTCAGTAGAACATCGACCGCGATTCTTCCAGATCCGCGCAGAACTGCTTGTTCTCCGGGTCAATCCCGAGCTTTCTGAACGCCGGCACGCTAAACGGGTCAATCCGCGCAAACGGATGATCGGTGTCCTTGCGGCAATACAGATTGGCTACCTGCACGACATCGACGTAATCGATGCGCGTCGAGTCGCGGCTGAAGTCTTGATACAGCAACGGCAAATGCACCAGGCGCTCGGGAAACTCCCACACCCGCAGCAATTTCTCGCCGAGCAATGGGTGAATCTGCTCGATCACATGGGTCAGGCTGACCGCATCTGAGAGCAGTTCATTGTGGTCTTCGGCGTAAGTCAGGATCGGCAACACACCAATCTGATGCACCAGCCCGCCGAGTGCCGCCTGATCGGGTTTGAGCTGAGTGTGACGACGACACAGCGCATAGCTGACGCCAGCGATTTCCAGACTGCTGCGCCAGACTTCGCGCATTTTCTGTTCGACCACTTCGGAGCGGGCGTTGAAGATCTGCTCCATCACCAGACCGATCGCCAGGTTGCTGCTGTAGTTGATGCCCAAACGGGTGATGGCGGTGTGCAGGTCGGTGACTTCCTGCGCGGCGCGCAGCAGCGGACTGTTGACCACTTTGATCAGGCGCGCCGACAGCGCGGTGTCGCGGCCGATGACTTTGCTCAGGTCGCCGACGCTGATTTCCGGATCCTCGGCGGCCTTGCGAATCTGCAGGGCCACTTCCGGCAACGTTGGCAGAACCAGGTCATCGTTATCGATGGCCGCAACCAAATCCTGTTGGACCTTTTCCGCCAGTTCGCTCATTTGGACTCTCTAGGGTGTTGCAACAATGCTGCGATCAACGCTGGATTTCGCGGTCGCGATCCAGTTCGTAAGGCAGGTCGAGCACGTGCAACGCGGGGCCTTCGAGGGCGCCCAGACGCAAATCACCGGCTTCGGCAGCTTCGGCCTGCAACACGGCCAGGAGTTCAATGTTTCCCTCGGCATTGGCCGCCAGCACCACTTCGCCGATCGAGCTGTTGTGGCTGGGGGCGAACAGTTGAGTGCCGGGCTCCGGCAACTCGGCTGCGTCGAGGCGCAGGCGGTACAGGCGCCGCTTGAGCTTGCCCAGGTACTGCATGCGCGCAACGATTTCCTGGCCGGTGTAGCAACCTTTCTTGAAGCTCACCCCGCCGACCGCCTGCAGATTGAGCATCTGCGGGATGAACAGTTCGCGAGTGGAAGGCATGACCTGGCCGATACCGGCGCGGATCTGGCCCAGCAGCCATTGATTCAGTTCGCCCTCAGCCAGCGTGGCGGACAGTTGGCTTTGAATGTCTGGCGCCTGAGCGGCAGGCACCCAGAGTTCGGCGCGCTCGGGCGAGACGCGAATTGCGATCAGGCCTTCATGGCGCACAACGCTGTCGGTTTCGGCGGGCAGTGCCAGACCGAGGCTGGTCAGGGCTGCATCGCCATGTGCCAGACCGAAGCGCACCCAGGCGGCGCTTTCATCGGTCAGTTTCGATTTGGAGAACACTGCGTACTTTTTCAGGTCGGCCAGTTGCGGCTCGAGCAGCTCGCTGGCCATCGCCATCACCACGCCGTCGCCCTCAAGCAGGATGCGGAAGCTCGACTGCATCCGGCCTTTCTGCGTGCAGCGGGCGCCGAGGCTGGCGCGGGTGTCGCTCAGGTAATTGATATTGCAGGTCAACTGGCCTTGCAGGAATTTTCCGGCGTCCGCACCGCGAACCGCGAGTACGCCTTCATGAGACAGGGTGCAGAAAAAAGCAGAATCGGCCATGGGTCATCGCAGGGTAAATAGACTGGGGCACATCATAAGGGGGCAGGGTTGAAATGGGTAGTTGATAAAGGATCAAGGGTCCCCGACCAAAGCCGACTGTGCGGCCCGCGCCGGGGCTGTATACTGCCCGGCAAATTCGAGGAGGGCTCCATGGTCGAACAAGTTGAACTGAATCGCCTCTTTTGGCACAGCCGTCGCGGCATGCTTGAGCTTGACGTGCTGCTGGTGCCGTTCGTGCAGGAGGTTTACGCGACGTTGAATCAAGTGGATCGCGATCTGTACGTGCGTTTGCTGACCTGTGAGGATCAGGACATGTTCGGCTGGTTCATGGAGCGCAGCGAGTCGGAAGATCCCGAGCTGCAACGCATGGTCCGGATGATTCTGGATCGTGTCCAGCCCAAGTAATACGTTCGAATGCCGCTGGCATGCCTCACGGCAGTTGCTGGCGGCGTATCTGTTGGCCCAGGCGTTCGCCATGGGTTCGCTGTGTCTGCTGTCGATTCCGCTCTGGGCCAGTCTGCTCGGCGCTTGCGCCTGTGCGCTGCACGGTTTTTGGATGCTGCCACGGCAGATTCTGCTGAGTCATCCGAAAGCATTTTGCGGGTTGCGGCGCGACGGCGATGGCTGGCAGGTGTGGAATCAGGCTGATGGCTGGCAAGCAGTGCAATTGCGCCCGGACAGTCTGGCGCTGCCATTGATCGTGGTGCTGCGCTTTCGTTTGCGCGGAGAGTGGCGGGTCAGGTCGATCTGCGTGCCACGTGACTCGCAAGCGGCAGATCTGCACCGACGCCTGCGAGTGCGGCTCAAGTTCAGCCGGCGTAGGTGGGTGGCACCAGAATAGTGTCGAGCGCTTCGGGCAGCATATCCGGATAGTCGAGGGTGTAATGCAGGCCGCGACTTTCCTTGCGTTCCATGGCTGAGCTGATCATCAATTCGGCAACCTGTGCCAGGTTGCGCAACTCGATCAGGTCACGGCTGACTTTATAGTTGCTGTAAAACTCATCGATCTCATCCAGCAGCAGACGCACCCGGTGCTGCGCCCGTTGCAGACGCTTGTTGGTGCGCACGATGCCGACGTAGTCCCACATGAATCGGCGCAATTCGTCCCAGTTGTGCGCGATGATCACGTCTTCATCCGAGTCGGTCACCTGACTGGCATCCCAGACGGGCAGGGCACTTGGTGCCGCGACGTCATCGAGTTGCGCGAGCATGTCCGCTGCTGCCGAACGGGCATAAACGAAGCATTCCAGAAGCGAGTTGCTGGCCATGCGGTTGGCACCGTGCAAGCCGGTGAAGCTGGTTTCGCCGATCGCATAGAGGCCGGGCACGTCGGTGCGACCGTGCTGATCGACCATCACCCCGCCACAGGTGTAGTGCGCGGCGGGAACCACGGGGATCGGTTGTTTGGTGATGTCGATGCCGAAGCCCAGGCAGCGCTCATAAACAGTCGGGAAGTGGCTTTTGACGAACGATTCAGGCTTGTGGCTGATGTCGAGATAAACGCAGTCGACACCCAGGCGCTTCATTTCATGGTCGATGGCCCGCGCGACAATGTCACGAGGCGCCAGCTCGGCGCGTTTGTCGAAGCGATACATGAAGCGCTCGCCGTTGGGCAGCTTCAAATGCGCGCCTTCGCCACGCAACGCTTCAGTGATCAGGAAACTCTTGGCTTGCGGGTGATACAGACAGGTCGGATGGAACTGGTTGAATTCCAGGTTCGCCACCCGGCAACCGGAACGCCAGGCCATGGCGATGCCGTCACCGCAGGCGCCGTCGGGGTTGCTGGTATAAAGGTAGACCTTGGCCGCGCCGCCCGAGGCCAGAATCACGAAACGTGCGCCGTAGGTGTCGACTTCGCCGGTGGCGCGGTTCAGTACGTAGGAGCCGAGGCAGCGATCGCCTTCCATGCCCAAGCGGCGCTCGGTGATCAGATCAACGGCCACCCGCTGTTCCAGCAGTTCGATGTTCTCGCGCTCTTTGGCCTGGGCCAGCAAGGTCTTGAAGATCGCAGCGCCGGTGGCGTCGGCAGCATGGATGATCCGTCGATGGCTGTGGCCACCTTCGCGGGTCAGGTGAAATTCGAAACCACCGTCTTCAGTGCCGGACTGTTCGTCGCGGGTGAAGGGCACGCCCTGGTCAATCAGCCATTGGATGGCTTCGCGGCTGTGCTCGACGGTGAAGCGTACGGCGTCTTCATGGCACAAGCCGCCGCCCGCATTGAGGGTGTCGTCGACATGGGATTCGACAGTGTCGGTATCGTCGAGCACGGCGGCAACGCCGCCCTGGGCCCAGAATGTCGAACCGTTGGCGAGATCGCCTTTGCTCAATACGGCAATGCGCAGATGACCGGGCAAGGTCAAAGCGAGAGTCAAACCGGCAGCACCGCTGCCAATCACCAGAACATCGTGTTGGAACTGTTGGCTCATTTCAGGATTCCGCTCAAAGCGACCCGGGTCGGGGTTGGCGCAAGACAGCTGGATCGGCGAGTCAAGACAGCCACACAGCCCACTAGTATATAGAGGGGTTGGGCGGCACAATAGCCGGGCCCAGATGGCATTGTGAGACTACTGCGCAGTAAAAAGCGCTGTGCTTCGTCGGAAGTTTTTTTCATCGGTTTTGAAAAATGACACCTGTATCGGCGCTGAAACAGTCTTTTCCGAGCAGGGTTGCGCAATGTCAGGTGGGTACGGCTATAAATAATTGGAACTTTTGCCAAAGGCCCAAGATCAATAGACGGTGCCAGAAACCAGGGACAGTGTCGGCTTCAGTGCGGAATCTGCGTTTGGATTCCTGCCGGCGAAACCGATAACAAGATTATTCGCGCAGCCGGTTTATCCCGCGCTGCGTTTTTCGTGCGTGCCAAATCAGAGCTCGCAGGAAACTTGCTTGGAGGGGGAGAACTTTTGCGAAAAGCCCGAGTCTATGTTTGCAAGTCTGGTCGTTTAGTAATGCAAGTCTCCTCCGGGCTTATCGAGGAGTGTTCATGCTAACCCAGGAAGAGGATCAGCAGCTGGTCGAACGCGTTCAGCGTGGCGACAAGCGAGCTTTCGATCTGCTGGTGCTGAAATATCAGCACAAAATTCTCGGGTTGATCGTGCGTTTTGTGCACGACACCCATGAAGCCCAGGACGTTGCTCAGGAAGCCTTTATCAAGGCGTATCGGGCACTTGGAAATTTCCGCGGTGACAGTGCGTTTTATACGTGGCTGTACCGTATTGCCATTAACACGGCAAAGAACTACCTGGTTTCCCGCGGCCGTCGGCCGCCGGATAGCGATGTAAGTTCGGAGGATGCAGAGTTCTACGATGGCGATCACGGCCTCAAGGATCTGGAATCACCAGAACGTGCATTGCTGCGGGATGAGATCGAAGGCACTGTCCATCGGACCATCCAGCAACTGCCAGAGGATTTGCGTACGGCTTTAACTTTACGTGAATTCGATGGTCTGAGTTACGAGGACATTGCGAGCGTCATGCAGTGTCCGGTGGGTACCGTGCGCTCCCGGATTTTCCGCGCTCGGGAGGCCATCGACAAAGCCCTGCAACCGTTGTTGCAGGAAAACTGAGACAGCGGCGACAGCCAAGAGAGGAACGCCATGAGTCGTGAAGCCCTGCAGGAATCGCTGTCCGCAGTGATGGATAACGAAGCGGACGAACTGGAATTGCGTCGAGTGCTCAGCGCACTGGATGATGTTGATACCCGTGAGACCTGGGCTCGTTACCAGATCGCTCGGGCAGCCATGCACAAGGATCTGCTGCTTCCGCGTCTGGATATCGCTGCGGCAGTGTCCGCTGCGCTGGAAGACGAAACGGCTCCGGCCAAAGTATCCCGCAGCCCATGGCGTAACCTGGGTCGCCTCGCTGTTGCCGCTTCGGTAACCGTGGCCGTTCTGGCCGGTGTTCGCCTGTACAACCAGGACGAAATCGCCGGTGTTGAACTGGCCCAGCAGTCGAACCAGCCTACTCTGGCCACTCCACAGGTCAAAGGTCCGGCAGTTCTGGCTGGTTACAGCGAAAGCTCGGAAGCGACTGGTCCGATGGCCAACGGCGTTCTGCAAGGTCAGCCAGGCTGGCATGATCAGCGTCTGCCAGGCTATCTGCGTCAGCACGCTCAGCAGGCTGCACTCAAAGGAACTGAAAGCGCGCTGCCATACGCACGTGCCGCAAGCCTGGAAAACCGTTAAGGAGGATCATGCGCGCCATCCCCCTACTTTCGCTTCTGCTCAGTGGCTGGTTCATCGTTCCAGCCCACGCTGACGAGGCCCAGGACTGGTTGACCCGTCTGGGCCAGGCCGAGCAGCAGCAGAGCTTCCACGGTACTTTCGTTTACGAGCGCAACGGCAGTTTTTCCACGCACAACATCTGGCATCGCGTCCAGAATGGCCAGGTCCGCGAGCGGTTATTGCAGCTCGACGGTTCGGCTCAGGAAGTCGTGCGCATTGATGGACGTACTCAATGCGTCAGCGGCACCCTGATTGCGGGATTGGGTGATTCACCCAATGCTGCCGCCCGTGCGCTGGATCCCAAAAAACTGAAGAATTGGTATGACCTTGCCGTCATTGGCAAGTCGCGCGTGGCCGGTCGTGATGCAGTGATCGTGTCGCTGACCCCTCGTGATCAGCACCGTTACGGTTTCGAGCTGCATCTGGACAAGAAAACCGGGCTGCCGCTCAAGTCGTTACTGTTGAACGACAAAGGGCAGTTGCTCGAGCGTTTCCAGTTCACCAGCCTCGACACGGATGAAATCCCGTCGGACAAGGACTTGTTGGCGGACCCGGATTGCAAGCCGATCAATATCGCAAGCGACAAGGCTTCTGCAGCTAAAACCGTGCAAAACTGGCGTTCGGACTGGCTCCCGCCAGGCTTTGAGCTGACCAGCAGCAGTTCGCACAAGGATGCGCAGACCAAGACCCAGGTCAGCAGCTTGATGTATGACGATGGTCTGGCGCGTTTCTCGGTGTTCCTTGAGCCATTGAACGGTGCAACCGTCACCGATACCCGTACCCAGTTGGGCCCTACCGTCGCGGTATCCCGTCGTTTGACTACACCGCAAGGTGAAATGATGGTCACGGTGGTTGGCGAAATCCCGATTGGCACCGCCGAACGAATTGCTCTATCGATGCGCAACAACGATGGCGCTGCGACCAGCAAGCAGTGAGCTGATTTCAGTCATTTCCACTTCGTCGTCGAGACGTCGAAATGTTTGCTGAGCATTTTCATTTGCAAAACCCCTGAAAATTTTTTATAGGTCAGAGCCTCACGGCTCTGGCCTTGTTTGTTGTTCCCGGAACAAAAATGCCGGTCTGTGGTTTCCGGTGTTCCTTTGCTCCATATCGCTTAACCCTGCTCGTCGTAACGGGAGCTGTATGTCGATACCAAGTTTGAAGTCTTACCTTTCCATCTTCGCCACCGTGCTGTTGCTCGGTCAGGCGGTCCCTGCTGCGCAAGCGGCCGATCTGCCTGATTTCACCCAATTGGTCGAACAAGCGTCGCCAGCGGTGGTGAACATCAGTACCACGCAGAAACTGCCGGACCGTCGGGTCAACCAGCAGATGCCGGATCTGGAAGGCCTGCCACCGATGCTGCGCGAATTCTTCGAGCGCGGCATGCCGCCCCAGCAGCGCTCGCCACGTGGCGATGGACGCCAGCGTGAAGCGCAATCGCTGGGTTCGGGGTTCATCATTTCGCCGGATGGCTACATCCTCACCAACAACCACGTTATCGCCGATGCTGACGAAATCCTCGTCCGTCTGGCTGACCGCAGTGAGATGAAAGCCAAGCTGGTCGGCACCGACCCCCGCTCTGACGTGGCGTTGCTGAAAATCGAAGGCAAGGATCTGCCGGTGCTCAAGCTCGGCAAGTCCCAGGACCTGAAGGCCGGCCAGTGGGTCGTCGCGATCGGTTCGCCATTTGGCTTTGACCACACCGTGACCCAAGGCATCGTCAGCGCCGTCGGTCGTAGCCTGCCAAACGAAAACTATGTGCCGTTCATTCAGACCGACGTGCCGATCAACCCGGGCAACTCCGGTGGCCCGCTGTTCAACCTGAACGGTGAAGTGGTCGGCATCAACTCGCAGATCTACACCCGCTCCGGTGGCTTCATGGGCGTGTCTTTCGCCATTCCGATCGACGTGGCGATGGATGTTTCCAATCAGCTCAAAAGCGGTGGCAAAGTCAGCCGCGGCTGGCTGGGCGTGGTCATTCAGGAAGTGAACAAGGATCTGGCCGAGTCGTTCGGTCTGGACAAGCCAGCTGGCGCGCTGGTAGCGCAGATCCAGGATGACGGCCCTGCGGCCAAGGGCGGCCTGCAGGTTGGCGACGTGATCCTGAGCATGAACGGTCAGCCGATCGTCATGTCCGCCGATCTGCCGCATCTGGTCGGCGCGCTGAAGGCTGGCGCCAAAGCCAATCTGGAAGTGATTCGTGAAGGCAAGCGCAAGAACGTCGAGCTGACCGTCGGCGCAATCCCGGACGAGGACAAAGAGCTGGCAGGTCTGCCGAAATCCGGCGCTGAAAGCAGCAGCAACCGCCTCGGTGTTGCGGTCGGTGAATTGACCGCCGAGCAGAAGAAAACCTACGACCTCAAAGGTGGTGTGGTGATCAAGGAAGTGCAGGACGGTCCTGCGGCCCTGATCGGTCTGCAACCGGGTGACGTGATCACCCACCTGAACAATCAAGCCATCGGCTCGGCCAAGGAGTTCACCGACATCGCCAAGGCGTTGCCGAAGAACCGTTCGGTGTCGATGCGCGTGCTGCGTCAGGGCCGTGCCAGCTTCATCACCTTCAAACTGGCTGAATAAGCCAGCAGGCAGGTAAAAAGAAACCGCCTCGAAAGAGGCGGTTTTTTTGTGTCAGCAGCTTTTGTCTTTGTCGGGAAAGACTCAGCCCATCATGTCCTTGACCATGCGCTCCTGCTCCATCAGCTCGCGCTGGCGGGCATCGATGCGCGAGGACAGCGGGAAGTTGTTGCCGGCCTTGCGCTTGGCGAAGTCCAGCTGCTGAATGGCCTGGCGGTAATCGCCGACCAGTGCAAAATACTCGGCGCGCGCCTGATGCAGGCCGATGATGTTGCCCGACAAGCCGCGGGTTTCAGCAACCTGATACCAAACGTCCGGATCATCCGGGCGTGACTTGAGCAGGCTGTCGAGTGCCTTCTCGGCATCGGCAGCGCGATTCTGTTTCAACAGCAGATCGACGCGCACCTGATTCAGCGGGTAGTTGCCCGGGAACTGCGTAAGCATGCGGTCGACCCGTGACTGCGCATCGGGCAGGCGATTGTTGGTGATGTCCAGATCGACCTGCGCGAGGTTGTAGATGATCTCGTTCGGCGACTTGGCCAACAATTGCTTGAGATTTTCGCGGGCTTCGTTCAACTGGCCACCCTTGATTTGCGCGATGGCGAGGCCGTATCGCGCGACATCATTTTTCGGGTTCTCATCGAGCAGGGCGCGGAAACGCTTGGCGCCCAGCCCCGGGGTTTCCTCGTAGATCAACTGCACCCGCGCGCGGATCAACTGGTAGCGCATGCTGTCTTCGATGCCGCCCGGTTTCGCCTGCTCGGCGCGGTTGCGGGTGTCGGCGATACGCGATTCGGTAACCGGGTGAGTCAGGAGGAATTCCGGCGGCTTGGCGTCAAAACGGTACTGGCGCATCAGGCGCTCGAACATGGTCGGCATCGAGCGCGGGTCGTAACCGGCCTTTTCCAGGTTGAGGATGCCGATGCGGTCCGCTTCCTGTTCGTTCTGCCGCGAGAAGCGCCGTTGTTCCTGCAACGCCGCAGCCTGGCTGCCGGCGATGGTGGCGATGCCGGCATCACCGCCGCCTGCCGCCGCGATGACGATACCCGCCAGCAACGCGGCCATCATTGGCACCTGCATTCTCTGTGAGGCTTCGACGCCGCGAGCGAAGTGGCGTTGCGACAAGTGCGCCAGTTCGTGAGCGAGCACCGAGGCGTATTCACCTTCGGTCTGGGCGTTGAGGAACAGGCCGCCGTTGACCCCGACCACGCCGCCCGGCGCTGCGAAGGCGTTGAGTTGCGGGCTGTTGATCAGGATGAATTCCAGGCGTCGGTCGGAGACCTGGCTGGTCTCCACCAGCTTGTACACGCTGGATTCGACGTAATCCTTGAGCTGCGGATCGTTGAGCTGGGAAACCTGACTGCGCAGCATGGCCAGCCAGGCGCGGCCGAGCTGGTATTCCTGTTGCGGCGAGACAATGGCAGAGCTGGCGTCGCCGAGTGACGGCAGATCGTCGGCAAAGCCCGGTGAGGCGAGCAGGCAAGCGAGCGTCAGCAGGGTAGGGCGCAGAAAAGTCATGCACAAAGCCTTGGAGGACAAAGACCTTACTGTAGCCGGACACCGAAGCCGCGACCAGATATTCTAGGCAGCTCGACAACCCGAACCGGAGTGACGCAATGACTGACGCTGTAGCCCATGACGTGGAACTGGACGCCAGTGGCCTGAACTGTCCGTTGCCGTTGCTCAAGGCAAAAATGGAACTCAACAAACTGCAAAGTGGCGCTGTGCTCAAGGTGATCGCTACCGATGCCGGCTCGCAACGCGACTTCCGTACCTTTGCCAAACTCGCCGGTCATGCGCTGTTGCGCGAAGAAGACGAGGCTGGCGTCTACCGTTACTGGTTGAAAAAAACCTGAAGCGCTGCGCCTAAAATCGAAGGGATTATTGATGTTCAAAGTGTTACGCGACTGGATTCAGCGCTACTTCTCCGATGAAGAAGCCGTGGTGCTGGCAGTGCTGCTGTTTCTCGCCTTCACCGCCGTGCTCACCCTCGGCGGCATGCTTGCGCCGGTTTTGGCCGGGATGGTGCTGGCGTATCTGATGCAGGGCCTGGTGGTGACGCTCGAGCGGCTGCGTGTGCCCGGCGGGGTGGCGGTGGGGCTGGTGTTTGCGCTGTTCATGGGCGCGCTGATGCTGTTTATTGTCGTGGTGCTGCCGCTGCTTTGGCATCAGTTGATCACGCTGTTCAACGAGTTGCCGGGCATGCTCGCCAAGTGGCAATCGCTGCTGCTTCTATTGCCCGAGCGCTATCCGCATCTGGTGTCTGACGAGCAAGTCCTGCAAGCGATCGAAGCGGCGCGGGGCGAGATTGGCAAGTTCGGTCAGTGGGCACTGACTTTCTCGTTGTCGAGTTTGCCGCTGCTGGTGAACATCATGATCTACCTGGTTCTGGTGCCGATTCTGGTGTTCTTCTTCCTCAAGGATCGGGCGATGATCGGCGAGTGGGTGCGTGGCTATCTGCCTCGCGAACGCGCGCTGATCACCCGCGTCGCCCAGGAAATGAACCGGCAGATCGCCAATTACATACGTGGCAAAGGCATCGAGATCGTGATTTGCGGCGGCGTGACCTACATCGCCTTCATCGCGCTGGGCCTCAACTACGCGGCGCTGCTGGCGTTGCTGGTCGGCTTGTCGGTGGTGGTGCCGTATGTCGGTGCGGTGGTGGTGACCGTACCGGTGCTGCTGATTGCGCTGTTCCAGTGGGGCTGGAGCGACCAGTTCATCTACCTGATGGCGGTCTACGGGATCATTCAGACGCTGGACGGCAACGTGCTGGTGCCGTTGCTGTTTTCGGAAGCAGTGAATCTGCATCCGGTGGCAATCATCTGCGCGGTGCTGTTGTTTGGCGGGTTGTGGGGATTCTGGGGGGTGTTCTTTGCGATCCCGCTGGCGACGCTGTTCAAGGCTGTGCTGGATGCGTGGCCGCGCAAGGAGCCGGTGGTGGCGCCGTTGCTTTAGCGGTTGATCCGGATTTTACAGAGAGGCTATTCGCAAGCAGGCTCGCTCCCACGGTGATTAGATTTCAATTGTGGGAGCGAGCCTGCTCGCGAAGGCGTCTTTACAGACGCAGCAAAAACATCAGGCTTTATTCAGAGCCTCAGCCGCCGCCAGCACGGCATCAACATGCCCCGGCACTTTCACGCCACGCCATTCCTGACGCAGCACACCGTCCTTATCAATCAGGAAAGTACTGCGATCAACGCCCAGGTATTCCTTGCCATACAGTTTTTTCAGCTTGATCACGTCGAACAACTGGCAAACCGCTTCGTCCTTGTCACTGATCAGTTCGAAGGGGAATTCCTGTTTGCCTTTGAAGTTTTCGTGCGACTTCAAACTGTCGCGGGAAATGCCGAAGACTTCGGTGTTGGCAGCCTTGAATGCCGCATATTGATCGCGAAAGCCCTGGCCTTGAGTGGTGCAGCCCGGGGTGCTGTCCTTCGGGTAGAAGTAGATCACCACTTGCTTGCCCTTGAGTTCCGACAGGCTGACGGTCTGCCCACTGGTCGCAGGCGCGGTGAAATCCGCAACCGGTTGGTCGATGACAACGGCCATGAAAGCTTCCTTACATTGGGTTTTGTGGGCGCCAAGGCTCGATCAGGGCATCCAGGTTCATCGCATCGGCGAAATCGAGGAACTGATCGCGCAGCCAGCTGATCTGCGTGTTGGCCGGCAGGGTCACGGTGAACGTGGCGTTGAGCATGGTGCCGCCGGTCTGTGGCGCCTGATAGGTGTCGCAGGTGAGGTTTTCCAGCTCGACGTTGTGGTCCATGAAGAACTGGCACAGCTCATTGATGATGTCCGGGCGATACGCCGAGCTGACGTAAGCCACGTAAGGCAGCGCCTGTGGGCGATTTTCCAGAGCGGCGCTGCGCACCACGTTGACGGTGAAAGCGTGACGCTTGGCCAGCAATGGCAGGCTGCCTTCGAGGCGCGCGAGGGCGTCCCAGCTGCCGGAAATTTCCAGCACCAGGGCGCTGCACTCGCCGTGGCGGGTCAGGCGAGAGGTGACGACGGCGCAGCGGTTTTCATGGCTGGCGCGGCACAGGACGTTGGTCAGCTCCATGGGGTTGGCGCCGAGGGCACTGATGACAAGGAATTGTTCGCGAACTGTGGGGGTGGACATGCAGCATTCCTAAAGCGATGAGCGGTCGGTAGGTTGACGGGCGTTGATAGCCGGGTGTGCCTGTTCTGGCGGTCCGTATAAAGAGCTCCGGCCAGCGTTCGCGGCTCGCTCCACTGTGCAGGAGCGCGTCGATGCGACGCAGGAACGGGGCCTGGGAGGCCGAAAGGGGAGGCTGAAACCCGGCGTACAAGCTGATCTGTACCGATCAAAGTCTGAAGGGTAGCGAAAAGCGGCGCCAAGGGGAATGGCGGCGGCGCAGTACTTCGCTTGTGCAAGCATCTTGGCGCCAGTACCATTACCGCTCTCTTTTTCCGGCAGGAGCGGTTTCATGATTGCGGGCAGTATGGTGGCACTGGTCACTCCCATGGATGCACAAGGGCGTCTTGACTGGGACAGCCTCAGCAAACTCGTGGACTTCCACCTCAAGAACGGCACCCATGCCATCGTCGCCGTCGGTACTACCGGCGAGTCGGCCACCCTTGATGTAGAAGAGCACATCGCCGTCATCAAAGCCGTGGTCAAACAGGTTGCCGGGCGCATTCCGGTCATCGCCGGCACCGGCGCCAATTCGACCCGCGAAGCCGTCGAGCTGACCCGCAACGCCAAGGCCGCCGGCGCCGATGCCTGCCTGCTGGTGGTTCCTTATTACAACAAGCCGACCCAGGAAGGCCTGTACCAGCACTTCAAGCACATCGCTGAAGCGGTCGACATTCCGCAGATTCTCTACAACGTTCCCGGCCGCACCTCCTGCGACATGCAGGCCGAGACCGTGATTCGCCTGTCCACCGTGCCGAACATCATCGGCATCAAGGAAGCTACCGGCGACCTCAAGCGCGCCAAAGCGATCATCGATGGCGTGAGCAAGGATTTCATCGTGCTGTCCGGCGATGATCCGACCGCTGTCGAGCTGATCCTGCTGGGCGGCAAAGGCAATATCTCGGTCACCGCCAACGTCGCCCCGCGCGAAATGGCTGACCTGTGCGAGGCCGCGCTCAAGGGCGACGCCGATACCGCACGCGCGATCAACGAAAAACTGATGCCGCTGCACAAGGACCTGTTCATCGAAGCCAACCCGATTCCGGTGAAGTGGGCTTTGGTCGAAATGGGCCTGATGCACGAAGGCATCCGCCTGCCACTGACCTGGCTGAGCACCCCTTGTCATGAAACGCTGCGCTCGGCCCTGCGCCAGTGCAACGTCCTGGTTTAATTGAGGAAGTACAACGCATGAAGCGAATGGCCGGACTTTCCGCACTTGCCTTGATTATCTCCAGCACCAGTGGCTGCGGATGGGTCTGGGGGCCGGAAGGTTATTTCCGCGACCGTGGAAGCGATTACCTGCAAGCGCAACAGACTGCACCGATGCAATTGCCACCGGATGTGAGCACTGCCAAACGTCTCGATCCGCTGTTGCCGATCCCGCGCAACGTGGCCGATGACACCGCGACGGGCGAGTACGTTGTGCCGCGTCCTCAGCCGCTTTCGGCGGTTGCCGACGCAACTGATTACTCGCTGCAGAAGAGCGGTGATTCGCGTTGGGTCGTGGCTCAGCACCCGCCGGCCGAAGTCTGGCCAGTGGCGCTGCAGTTCTTCCAGGACAACGGTTTCCGTCTGGATGAACAGCGTCCGCAGACCGGTGAGTTCACCACCACCTGGCAGCACTCCGACGAGTTGTCCGCGTCGATGGCCAAGCGCCTGAGTGCGGCCGGTATCGCCAGCGACAGCGAAACCCGCGTGCGTGTGCGCATCGAGCCGGGTGTGCAGCGCAACACCAGTGAGATCTACGTGGTCAGCGCCGAGCGTCCTGCCGGCAGCACTGCCGACGTGGCTTTCACCAACCGTTCGGTCAACACTGGCCTGGACGCTGCGCTGGTCGACGACATGCTCGCGAGCATGAGCCGCACCTCCGAGAAGGGCGGTTCGGTGTCGATGCTGGCCTCGCGTGATTTCGATGCGCCGAGCCGTGTCAGCCTGAACGAAGACGGCAGCGGCAACCCGGTGTTGAACGTCGGTACCGATCTGGACCGCGCCTGGTCGAGCGTCGGCCGTGCGCTGGAACAGGGCGAATGGCGCGTTGAAGACATCAACCGCAGCCTGGGCCTGTACTACATCAACCTGGCCGAAAAAGCCGAGAAGAAAGACGACAAGCCTGGCTTCTTCAGCAGCCTGTTCGGCAGTGCGCCGAGCAAGGAAGAAGTCGAAGCCCGTGCCGAGCGCTATCAGGTTCGCCTGAGCAAGGTGGGCGAGAACATCCAGGTCACCGTCGAAAAGAACATCAACACCGTCGCGCCGGCCGATGTCGCGCGTAAAGTGTTGAGCGTGATTCAGGACAACCTGGGCTGATCCGATATGCGTTTTGCCGTTCTCGGCAGCGGTAGCCAAGGGAACGGCACGCTGATCGCCAGTGCTGATACGTACGTGCTGGTGGATTGTGGTTTTTCCCTGCGGGAAACCGAAAGACGTCTGTTGCGCCTGGGTGTGCACCCGGCGCAACTGAGCGCGATACTTGTGACCCACGAACATGCCGACCACGTGCATGGCGTGGGTTTGCTGTCTCGGCGCTACAATCTGCCGGTCTACCTCAGTCGCGGCACGTTGCGCGGGATGCGCAAACCGCTTGAACCGGCAGGCTTTCTGGCCGGCGGCGAGCAACTGCAGATCGGCGCACTGAACGTTGGGGTCATTGCCGTGGCCCATGACGCGCAGGAGCCGACCCAGTACGTTTTCAGCGATCAGGAACAGCGGCGCTTCGGCCTGTTGACCGACCTGGGATCGTTCTGCGAGCGGGTGCTGGATGGCTATCGGGACCTCGATGCATTGATGATCGAGTCGAACCATTGCCGCGACATGCTGGCCCGTGGTCACTACCCGTACTTTCTCAAGCAACGGGTGGGCGGCGAACGCGGACATCTGAACAACCATCAGGCGGCATTCCTGGTGGCCGAGTTGGGCTGGCAGGGTTTGCAACACCTGGTGCTGGCCCATCTGAGCAGCAAGAACAACCTGCCGCAGCTGGCCCGGCAATGTTTTGTCGACACCCTCGGGTGCGACCCGGACTGGCTGCAACTGGCCGATCAAGATTCAGGGCTCGACTGGCGCCACATCGCCTAGCCCACCTACTTAGCAAGCGGAGCCCATCATGGAAAAACGTGAAGAACTCTACCGCGGCAAAGCCAAATCGGTTTACAAGACCGACGACGCTGACCGCTTGATCCTGCTGTTTCGCAACGACACTTCGGCGTTCGACGGCAAGCGCATCGAACAGCTTGATCGCAAGGGTATGGTGAACAACAAGTTCAACGCCTTCATCATGCAGAAACTCGAAGCGGCCGGCGTGCCTACCCAGTTCGACAAACTGCTGGGCGACAATGAATGCCTGGTGAAGAAGCTCGACATGATCCCGGTGGAATGCGTCGTGCGTAACTATGCCGCCGGCAGCCTGGTCAAGCGTCTGGGCGTCGAGGAGGGCATGAAGCTCAACCCGTACACCTTCGAACTGTTCTTGAAGGACGACGCCAAGGGCGACCCGTTCATCAACGAATCCCACGTCGTGGCGTTCGGCTGGGGCACCGCCGAGCAACTGGCGCGCATGAAGGAACTGTCGCTCAAGGTCAACGAAGTCCTGAGCAAACTGTTCGACGACGCCGGCCTGCTGCTGGTCGATTTCAAGCTTGAATTCGGCGTGTTCAGCGACGGCTCCATCGTCCTCGGCGACGAGTTCAGCCCAGACGGCTGCCGTCTGTGGGACAAGGACACCAAGAAGAAGATGGACAAGGACCGCTTCCGCCAGGGCCTCGGTGACGTCATCGAAGCCTACGAAGAAGTCGCCGCTCGTCTGGGCGTACCGCTTTAATCGACGCAAGCATCTGATAGCACGGAAAAAATTTCGTTTGGGGGGTTCGCAACCAACGAAAGTGTTGTTATGATGCGCGCCGTTGGAGAGATGCCAGAGTGGCCGAATGGGACGGATTCGAAATCCGTTGTACCTTCACCGGTACCTAGGGTTCGAATCCCTATCTCTCCGCCATTATTGAACAAGACGAAGCCCCCGTAATCATTGCTGATTACGGGGGCTTTTTCGTTTCTGGCGTTTCGTTCGTTGCGCTTTTCGGGTACAACCTGCCGACTGCATAAAAGGAACAGCTCGATGAGTGAAGTTCAGCCGTTGGTGGGTGATGACGACGTTAGGCCGCAGGCCGTGAGTCTGCGCGAGGCGTTCTGGTTCTGGTTGAAGCTGGGCTTTATCAGTTTCGGCGGGCCGGCCGGGCAGATTTCGATCATGCACCAGGAGTTGGTCGAGCGGCGGCGCTGGATTTCCGAGCGGCGTTTTCTGCATGCCTTGAACTATTGCATGTTGCTGCCCGGGCCTGAGGCGCAGCAGTTGGCGACTTATATTGGCTGGCTGATGCATCGGAGCTGGGGCGGGATTGTGGCCGGGGCGTTGTTCGTGTTGCCGTCGCTGTTCATCCTGATTTTCCTGTCGTGGCTCTATATCGCCTTCGGTGAAGTGCCGGTGGTGGCGGGGCTGTTTTACGGGATCAAGCCTGCGGTGACGGCCATTGTCGTGCAAGCGGCGCATCGCATCGGTTCGCGGGCGCTGAAGAACAATTGGCTGTGGGCGATTGCGGCGGCGTCGTTTACCGCAATCTTTGCGTTCAATGTGCCGTTCCCGTTGATCGTGCTGGGTGCGGCGGTGATTGGCTATTTCGGCGGTCGACTGGCACCGGAGAAATTCAGGGCCGGCGGGCATAGCGCAGCGAAGAAGTCTTTCGGCGCGGCGTTGATCGACGACGACACGCCAACCCCGGCCCATGCCCGTTTCAGCTGGACGAAACTGGCCACGCTCGCCGTGATTGGCGCCGCGCTTTGGGCGTTGCCGATGGGGGTGTTGACCGCGCTATTCGGCTGGCAGGGCACACTGACGCAGATGAGCTGGTTCTTCACCAAGGCAGCGCTGCTCACCTTCGGTGGAGCTTACGCAGTGTTGCCCTACGTCTATCAAGGTGCGGTCGGTCACTACGGCTGGCTGACCCCGACGCAGATGATCGATGGCCTGGCGCTGGGCGAAACCACACCGGGGCCGCTGATCATGGTGGTGGCGTTTGTCGGTTTTGTCGGCGCTTATGTGACGCAGGTGTTCGGCGCCGATCAGGTGTTTCTCGCCGGAGCGGTCGCCGCCGCGCTGGTGACGTGGTTCACCTTTCTGCCTTCCTTCCTGTTCATCCTCGCCGGCGGCCCGCTGGTGGAGTCGACGCACGACGAACTCAAATTCACCGCCCCACTGACCGCGATCACCGCTGCGGTGGTTGGGGTGATTCTCAATCTGGCGTGTTTCTTCGGCTACCACGTGCTCTGGCCGCAAGGCTTCAGCGGCAGCCTGGATTGGCCATCGGCGTTGATTGCGCTTGCGGCGGCCATTGCCCTGTTTCGCTTCAAGCGCGGAGTGATTCAGGTGTTGCTGGGCTGTGCGTTGGTTGGGTTGGTGGTGCATTTGCTGCGTTAGTGATCGCGGCGCCGGAAATCGAATCGCGCGCTGGAGACTCGATTCCGGCAATAAGTTCCGGTCATTCCAGTGCGAATATCCTCAGCGGTACAGCCCCGTTTCGCTTGTTAGCGCGGTTCAAACCATTTGTCCTGTCGCCGCAAATTTTTTGAAATTTCCGCAACGACAATGCTTCACAAAAGGGTAGGCAAACTTTTACCCAGAACTTGCCACGCTTACCCGACTGAGGAGATTTGTCATGTTTCTACATAACAAGCGACTTCAATACACCGTTCGTGTCGCCGAGCCCAATCCGGGGCTGGCCAATCTGTTGCTCGAGCAGTTTGGCGGCGCACAAGGTGAACTGGCGGCGGCTTCGCGCTATTTCACTCAAGCCCTGGCCGAGGACGATCCGGGACGCAAAGACCTGCTGATGGATATCGCCACTGAAGAACTCAGCCACCTCGAAATCATTGGCTCGATCATCGTCATGCTCAACAAGGGCGCGAAAGGCCGGATGGCGGAAGGTGTCGAGCAGGAGGGCGAGCTGTATCGCTCGCTCAATGGCAACGGCAATGACTCGCACATCACCAGCCTGCTCTACGGTGCCGGTTCGCCCCTGACCAACTCTGCCGGTGTGCCCTGGACGGCGGCGTACGTCGATACCATCGGTGAGCCGACCGCCGACATGCGCTCCAATATTGCTGCTGAAGCACGGGCGAAGATTGTTTATGAGCGCTTGATGAACGTGACCGATGACCCCGGCGTGAAAGAGGCGCTGGGCTTTCTGATGACCCGTGAGATCGCCCACCAGTTGTCATTCGAAAAAGCCCTGCATTCGATTCAGCCAAACTTCCCGCAAGGCAAGCTGCCCGGCATGCCTGAGTTCACCAACGTCTACTTCAACATGTCGCAAGGCACCGAAAGCATGCGCGGCCCGTGGAATCAGGGCGACGATTGGGAGTTTGTCGAAAGCCCGACGCCGGCAGTCGACGGCGGCGATGGCCTGGCCACCGTGCAACTGGACAGCGCCGACGAAGCGCTGCTGGAAAACATGAAAATGCGCACCATGTCCGACCCCAACAGCGAGCCGGTCACCGGTGCGGATCTGGGCTCCGGCGCGCAGGCCAAGCCTGGTTTGTAAGGCACGTGGGGCGCGCCGGACATCAGCCGGCGCGCCCCGGTTGATCACTGTGAAATCATCCAGAAGAGGACTCGACAATGGCTACTCCACAGGAAAACCTGCTCGACTGGCTGCGTGATGCCCATGCCATGGAGCAACAGGCCGAGCAAATGCTCAAGGCACAATCCAAGCGTCTGGAACATTACCCGCAGCTCAAGGCGCGCATCGATCAGCACATCGAAGAAACCCTCGGCCAGCAGAAGCTCATCGACGAATGCCTGCAACGTCTGGGCGGTGAATCCTCGACGATGAAAGACCTGGGCGGCAAATTGATGGCGTTCGGTCAGGCTGTTGGCGGCTCCTTGATGAGCGATGAAGTGATCAAGGGCGCCATGGCCGGCTACGTTTTCGAAAACATGGAGGTCGCCAGCTATACCGTGCTGATCGCAGCGGCGAAAGCGGCGGGGGATACGCAGACGCAGAAGGCTTGCGAACAGATTCTGCCGCAGGAAGTGGCCATGGCTGAATGGCTGCTCAAGCATTTGCCGCAACTGACCGACGCGTTTCTGGAACGCTCGGCGGATCCGGACAAAGAAGCCAAGAAGTAACCCTTGCCACCGGCGTCCGCCTGCCAGACGGGCGGACGCGCTATCAAATTACGGTGCGACCTGCAGCGGCTTGCGCTCAATCTCCACCGGTTGCAAATGACCCAGCCGATCCAAGTGATAGCGTTGCAGATCCCGCGCCAGAATCAGGTGGCCGTCATACAGCGCCGCCGCTTCACTGCGCACATCTTCGATGGATGGACTCAGCGCCGGGTTGGCCTGATAGCGCGCGCTAAAGTGCGTCAGCACCAGATTGCGCACCCCGGCGGATTCGGCGAAACCGGCGACAGCGGCGGCACTACTGTGGCCGTAACTGGCACGAGCGCGGTCGATTGCTGCCTGCACGAATGTCGCTTCATGCACCAGCACATCCGCCGATTGCGCCACTTCTGCCAGCAGTGCCGGCCGGTCGTTGTCGCCGCAGACAATGATGCGCCGATCAGGTCGCGCGCTCAGCAGATAGTCGCGAGCGTGCAGCATCCGCCCGTCAACCTCCACGTCCTGACCATGGGCCAACTGACCCCAGAGCGGGCCGCGTTCGATGCCCTCGGCATCCAGGCGCCCCACGTCCAGACGCGGTTCCGGATCGGACTCGGTAAATACATAACCGTGACACGGCACGCGGTGGGAAAGCTCGACGGTCTGCACCTGAACGTTGAGGTTGCGCCATTCGGTAAGCGTTTCCACAGCGTGCAGGTTGATCTCGAAGGGCAGATGCGATTGCGTCACCTCAAGGCTCATTCTCAGCCACGGCTGCAGCGCCGCCGGCAGAATAATGTCCAGCGGCCGCGTGCGTCCGGACATGCCGGTGCTCGCCAGCAGACCCGGCAAGCCCAGGCAGTGATCGGCGTGCACATGAGTGATGAAAATCGCCCGCAATTCACTCAGTGACAGCGGCGTGCGCAGCACCTGATGCTGGGTGCCTTCACCGCAATCGATCAGGTACCAGCCCTTGCCGGCAGAGGCGATCAATGCTGTTGCGCTGACGTTGCGCTGGCGGGTCGGCACGCCGGCAGACGTGCCCAGAAACAACAAATCCACGGTGGTTCTCCCTGGCGGATCGGATTTCAGATATTGCGTGCAGTTCTCGGTGAGCTTTCGACAATCAGCGAGGCGATTCGGATCCATCGAAGTACCGGGACAATTCATCGGACACCCGCCGTTGCGGTGTCCGGCCTTGGCACTTCGCTCGCTGATGATGGTCACAGCGAAACGGAGTCACTTAGCGGAGGTCAACTTGCCCAGAAAATCCAGGCCGATCGTCGACCGCGCCGATGCGGCGACCCTTTCGCAAGAACGCAAAGATGTGTTTTTCGCGGCGGTGCAGGTCAGCCGCATGGCCATGATTGTCACCGATCCAGCGCAGCCCGACGATCCCATCATTTTTGCCAACAATGCGTTTCTTGAACTCAGCGGCTACGAGCTGGAAGAGGTGCTCGGGCGCAACTGCAGGTTTCTGCAAGGCGAGCAGACTGATCGTTCCGTCTTGCAACAGGTCAAGCAAGCGCTCAAACATCAACACGAAACCTGCGTGGAGGTACTCAACTATCGCAAGGATGGCTCGTCGTTCTGGAACGAGCTGTTTATCGCGCCACTATTCAACGAGCGCGGGCAACTGGTGTATTTCTTCGCCTCGCAAATGGACGTCAGCCGCCGCCGTGACGCCGAGGATGGTTTGCGTTACAGCGAGAACATGGAAGCGCTAGGCCAGTTGACCGGTGGCATCGCCCACGATTTCAACAATCTGTTGCAAGTGATGATTGGCTACATCGAGCTGATCCAGCACACCGCCAAGCGGCCGAGCATTGATCCGCAACGCATCGTGGTCGGCGCCGGTCACGCTCGCGCGGCGGCGGAAAAAGCACGTTTGCTGACTCAGCATCTGCTGGCGTTCTCGCGCCGGCAACGGCTTGAGGGGCGGGTGATCAATCTCAATGCCTTGCTTGAGCGCTCTGCGCTGCCGACGCATGAATCCGCCGACCTGGAACCGCGATTCGAACTGGCCGAGGACTTGTGGAACTGCCGGCTCGACCCGGCGCAGGCCGAGATGGCACTGAATCATCTGCTGTCCAATGCCCGTGATGCGCTGCAAGGGCAACCGCAGCCAGGGATTACCGTGCAGACGCGCAACGTCGTTGTCCCGGACGCGACCGATCCGCACCAGGGCGGACTGGCGACGGGGCGTTACGTCTGCATCGCGATCGCCGATAACGGCGTGGGCATTGCCGCCGATGATCTCGACAAGGTCATGGAACCGTTTTTCACCACCAAGGAGGAGGGCAACGGTGCCGGACTCGGTTTGTCGATGGTCTATGGCTTCGTCAAGCAATCCGGCGGTGTGGTCAAATTCGAATCGACGCCGGGGCTCGGCACCACGGTGCGCTTGTTCTTCCCGGCGGATGACAGTCAGCTATCGGCACCTGGCTCCGCTGAAACCGCAGAAAATCTCAAGGGCACGGAGCGCATCCTGATCGTCGAGGATCGCGCCGAAGTTGCTGAACTGGCGCGCTTCGTACTGTCCGAACAGGGTTACCGCACCACCATCGCTGCAGACGCGAGCGAGGCACTGGCGATGTTGCAGAGTAGCGACTTTGAGCTGGTCTTCACCGATCTGGTCATGCCCGGTGAGATGAACGGGCTGGCACTGGCGCGGGAAATCAGCCAGCGCTATCCGGCCATGCAGATCCTGCTGACGACCGGCTACTGCGCGGACGAGTCGACGCCCAATGAGCTGGCTGACAATGAGTTCGAATTGATCGCCAAGCCCTACGCGCCGGTGGATCTGCTGCGCAAGCTGCGCTCGATGCTCGGCTGAAAAAACGAACTGTCAGTGAACGTTCGGCGTCCATCCTTAAGACCACATTGAGCAACCAGTGAGGGGACGATCCCCGAGGAGATGTTTGCTATGAGTGATTATCCGATGGACGAAACCGATTCCGATCACCGCAACCGCCAGTTCGGTCAGGCTTTGGGGCTGGATGCTGACGAGGTGGAGTCGTGGGTCAGTGCAATCGAAGAGGACGGCAGCGGCATGGGCTACGTCGTGCATTTTTCCAGCGAAACGCCGGTGGACGTACTGGCCAAGGTGCAAGGACTGGGCGATGACCTGATGATCAATATCGGGCCGATCGACTGAGCATCAGGGAGAACGGTTCATGCAGGAGCAACCTTTGGTGGTGATAAGCGGCGCCAGTGCTGGCGTGGGTCGCGCGGTGGCCCACCGGTTTGCCGCTGGCGGCTACCGTATCGGCCTGTTGGCGCGTGATCCGGCGGGACTGGCCGCCACGCAAGAAGAGCTGCAAGCGTATGGCGTTCAGGTCGAAGCGGTTAGCGTCGATGTCGCCGATGCGCTCGCCATGCAGCAGGCCGCGCAGCAACTGGAAGCCACGCTTGGGCCGCTGGCGGTGTGGGTCAACGCGGCGATGGTCACGGTGCTCTCGCCGATAGAACAATTGTCCGCCGCCGAGATCGAGCGCGTCACTCAGGTGACCTATCTCGGTACGGTTCATGGCACCTTGGCGGCGCTGTCGTTGATGCGTCCGCGCAACCAAGGGGTGATCATCCAGGTCGGCTCGGCACTGGCCTATCGCGCCATTCCGTTGCAGGCCGCCTATTGCGGGGCGAAGTTCGCTGTGCGCGGTTTTACTGATTCATTGCGCTGTGAGTTGCTGCATGAACGCAGCCATATTCGCGTGTGCATGGTGCAATTGCCGGCGATCAATACCCCGCAGTTCGATTGGGCACGCAACAAATTGCCCAAGCGTCCCCAACCGGTGCCACCGATTCACGACCCCGATGTGGCAGCACGGGCAATTTTCAGTGTGGTAAAGCGTCCGCCGCGAGAGTTGTGGCTGGGGTGTTCGACGATCAAAGCGATTGTCGGCCAGTCGGTCATGCCCGGCCTGCTCGACCGTTTGATGGCGCGAGGTGCATGGTCCGGTCAGCAGACCAATGAGCCTGAAGACAACGAGCACCCGGACAACCTGTTCGAAGCGCAGCCGGATCGGCATCAGATTCGCGGCCGCTTTATCGGCCGCTCAAAGGACGCGGCGCTGGCCTTGACTTCGACTCAAGTGCTGGCGGTATCGGCAGTGATTGCCGTACTGGTGGCCGTGGTTCTATTACAGCTTTGATTGTTCCCCGTTAGTCAGGGGTTGACGGATTTCAGTGCGCCAGCGGAGGGCTTGAGTTTTTCCTGCAGGTCGCGGGCAGTTTTTGCCTGTTTCTCGATGTCCGGCAACGCGGATTGGGCGAAAGCCTTGAGCTGCGGATTTTGTGATGACATCGCTTCTTTCTTGAACAGCATCAGCTTTTGCTCAAGGGTTTCGGCCTGGCTGTCGATGTAAATGCGGTCGAAGGCGTCATCCCTTGATTCAAGGCGTAGCTGCTTGGCTTTGGATGCCACCGAGGGTTCGGTAGGAACCGCCATATGCTGGCTTTGCCCCAGCTGCCTGATTTGTTTATCGAAGCGCTCATGGTCGGCGATCATTTGTCTGGCGAACGCTTTGACTTCGGGCAAGGTTGCTTTTTCCAAAGCGATGCGCGAACTGTTGTGCTGGAACAGGCTTTGCTGTGCCGCCTCTTCGATGAAGGCGTCGATGGTGTCGGCACGGCTTGGCTGGACGCTCATAGCCAAGACCGCAAGGCAGATTGCGGCGAGTGATTTCATGGCGCGTAACCTCCGCAGCATCGATGGATGGTGGCGGCCCGGGATCAGCTCATGGCTGCTGATAGTGGCCGGGGACGTTGTCGCCTTCGTCGGGACTGGTGCGTTTCTGCATCTGGACGTCGCTCAGTGAAGCGGTCTTCAATTCGGGGAAAGCGGTTTTGACCAGGGTTTCAGCGAGACCCGGATCAAGGGTGTCGCCATCGTGGATCAGCGTGCGGCTTTGCGGCTGGTTGTCGACGATGAAACTGACGAGGTAGCGGTGCTCATGGGACATGGCTGAAATCCTTGTGTGCATGGCAGCAAAAATTGCAGTACATGCACCTTTGATGAACACCGCTGACAAGCATTCAAATAAACCCTCTGAAGGGCGACAGACGGTGCCGCTTTGCAGATGAACAGGACGTCGCTCAAATTTCCTTGATCGGCGTCTCGCCCTGTACGGCTTTGATCAGATTGATCACATGCAAGCAATCAGCCTTGTTCACATACGATTCGCCACTGGCCACGGTCTCGTGGTTGCGCGCGCGCAGACGCCAGCGCCATTGGCCTTTGCCAGTGCTCGGGGTGCCTCGGGTTTGTCGGTAGATTTCGAAATACATGGGGTTCGCTCCCTGCGATGGATGTGCGCGCCAACCTGTGTGGCGCATCGACGCAAGCCTAGCGCAGCGGGTTTTTTTGGCTATCGCGGATTTGTTTCCAATCGTTCGCGGATGTTTCTGAAAGACCCTGCCCAGAGCGCCGCGACTGCCCGGCGAATTGGCCGATATGACGCCGTGTCATGCTTGCACGTGCGTGACTGCTACTGCTTAATACGGGACGGCTCATGGCCTCGAAAAACTTTCGATGACCGACAAACTATAAAAAGAGCACTCCTTTGACTGAGCACGGAACGCAACAGGCCGGGCAGGTGACGTTGTCGCTGGTGATCCCCGTTTTCAACGAGGCCGATAGCCTCGACAGCTTTCTTTCGCGCATCGACGAGGTCTTTCAGGCGCAGGCGCTGATCGATCTTGAACTGGTCTTCATCAACGATGGCAGCACCGACACGACCCTTGAGCGCTTGCTTGAACGGCAGCGGCAAGACTCGCGTCTGCGCATCGTCGACCTGAGTCGCAACTTCGGTAAGGAAGCGGCATTGTCGGCCGGTCTGCAAATGGCGACCGGGCATATCGTGGTGCCGATCGACGCCGATCTGCAGGACCCGCCGGAAGTCATCTTGCAAATGATCGAGCGCTGGCGCGAAGGTTACGAAGTGGTGCTCGGCCATCGCGTCAGCCGCCGCAGCGACACGTGGGCCAAATCGACCTCGGCCCACTGGTTCTATCGCCTGCACAACCGCATCGCCGAACAGCCGTTGCCGGAGAACGTTGGCGACTTCCGCCTGATGGACCGCTGCGTGGTCGATGCGTTGCTGACTCTGCCTGAGTCGCGGCGCTTCATGAAAGGTCTGTTCGCCTGGGTCGGTTTCCGCACCACTCATGTCGACTACGAGCGCCCCGAGCGTGTGGCCGGGCAAAGCAAGTTCAATGGCTGGCGGCTGTGGAACTTCGCGCTCGAAGGCATCACCAGTTTCAGTACCGAGCCGCTGCGGGTCTGGACTTACCTGGGGGCGACGGTTTCGCTGGTGTCGTTTGCGTTCGCCATGTTCATTGTCCTGCGCACACTGATCCACGGCGTCGACTTGCCAGGTTATGCCTCGCTGATGGTCGCGGTCACGTTCCTTGGCGGTCTGCAATTGATCGGTATTGGCGTACTCGGCGAATACCTCGGCCGCACCTATATCGAATCCAAACGCCGGCCGGTTTTTCTGGTGCGTCGCGTCTACGACCCCAAGGACTGACAGATGGATCTCAAGGAAACCGACATCCTCGGCGACAGTATCGATGAGCATTGGTATTACTGCTGCAAAGCGGCGGCGACCCGGCGATTGCTGGGTGACATGCCGATTCGGCGAATACTCGATGTCGGTGCCGGCTCGGGGTTTTTCTCGCACCATCTGCTGACTCACACCGACGCGCATGAAGCGTGGTGCGTCGACATCAGTTACCCCGCCGATTCAAGCGCCACCAGCGCGGGCAAACCGGTGCATTACCGACGCGGCATCGACAGCATCGATGCCGATCTGGTGTTACTGATGGATGTGCTCGAGCATGTCGACGACGACCTCGGCCTGCTCAAAAGCTATGTCGATAAAGTGCCTTCGGGCAGTCGTTTTCTGATGACGGTGCCAGCGTTCCAGTTTCTCTGGAGCGGTCATGATGATTTTCTCGAGCACAAGCGCCGCTACACCCTCGCGCAATTCGAAACCCTGGCGGGCGATGCCGGTTTGACCGTGCAGCGCGGCGCCTATTATTTCGGTGCGGTGTTTCCTATCGCCGCTGCGTTGCGCCTGATGCCCCAAGGTTCGCCGACCGCACAGCCACAGTCGCAACTCAAGCTTCATCACCCGTGGGTCAACAGCGTGCTCAAGACGCTGTGCCGACTGGAATTGCCGTTGATGGGCAGAAACCGGCTGGCCGGTTTGAGCGTCTTCGTGCTGGCGCAGAAACCGTGATCGGCAGTGATCGTTCAGCGTTGGTCCGCCGTGGTCTGCGCTTTGCCCTGACCGGGCTGTTCGTCACTGCGCTGCATGCGCTGGTGGCTGTGCTGTTCATCCGCTTCATCGCGCCCGAACCGCCGCTGGCCAATGGTTTCGCCTTTGCCGTGGCGACTGTTGTGTCTTATGTGATCAATACCACCTGGAGCTTTTCCGCTCGCCTGCACGGGCGCACGTTGCTGCGTTTTATGTCGGTCTCGGCGGGCGGTTTTCTATTGGCGATGCTGGTTGCCTGGGCGGCGCAAATGGCTGGGTTGCATTATTTGCTCGGAATCGGCGCCGTGGCCCTGACGGTGCCGGCATTTACTTTCGTTTTGCATAATTTCTGGACGTATCGATGAAGCTTTGCTCAACCTCTCGGGCCGCTGCGCTGTTGCCTGTGCTGCTAGGCATTCTGGCGTTTTTTATCGTGGTCGGCCCTCGGGCGTTGAACCCGATGAACATTGCCTGGCTGGGCGACGGCGACCCGGCCACCCACTACCAGGGTTGGGTATTTTTCCGGCACTCGCCATGGAGCTTTCCGCTGGGGCTCAATCCGTCTTACGGACTGGAGTTGTCCAACGGCTTGATCTTTTCCGATTCCAATCCTCTGTTCGCCTTTTTGTTCAAGCCGTTCTCGGCGCTGTTGCCGGAGCCGTTTCAGTATTTCGGACTGTGGTTACTGACCTGCTTCATTCTGCAGAGCTGGTTTGCCTGGAAACTGCTCGGCCTGGTGACCCGCGACGCGGTTGTGCGATTGCTCGGCACCGGGCTGTTTTTATTCGTTCCGGCCATGCTGATCCGCATGAGCGTGCACCTGTCCCTGGGCGGGCATTTCATGTTGCTGGCTGCGCTTTATCTTGCGCTGCGGCCCTTCACGCCCAAGCGCTCTCTGGCCTGGGGAACGTTGCTGGCGGCGGCCGCGCTGATCCACGCCTATTTGCTGGCGATGATTGCGCTGATCTGGCTCGCCGATCTCGCAGCGCACACCCTGCGGCGACATTTGGCGCCGCGCAAAGCTGGGGCCGAACTGATCGGACTGTTTTTGCTGGTGAGTCTGTGCTGCTGGCAGGCGGGCTACTTCAGCGTCGGCGACGACGGCCTGGCACTGATGGGATACGGTCTGTTCCGCGCCAATGTGCTGAGCTTTTTCGACCCGGGAACCTGGTCGTTTGCCCTGCGCGACATGCCCGGTGTGTTGGGCGACGGTGACGGTTTTGCTTTCCTTGGTTTGGGTGTGGTGTTCCTGTTCATCTGCGCCTTCGCGGCATGGCTGCAACGCGGCACGGATGTTCACCTCAAGCCACGTCGCTACCCTCTGCTGTTGCTCGCGCTGGCAGGCCTGGCGCTGTTTGCGTTTTCCAACAACATCGGTGTCGGCCCATTCGAATTGCATATTCCGCTGCCGGATGCGGTGGTGGCAGTGGCGACAATTTTTCGCGGGTCGGGGCGGATGATCTGGCCGGTCATGTACATGGCGATTTTCGCCATCCTGTACGTGGTGATTCGCGGCCATACTTCGCGCACGGCGCGGGTTCTGCTGAGCATTGCCCTGTTGCTGCAAGTGGCGGATACGCGTTCCGGCTGGGGAGAGTCGCGCAACCTGTTCATGACCACGCCGGCGCCACAATGGCCGACGCCGCTGGTTGATCCGTTCTGGGATCAGGCAGCCCGCCATTATCAGGCGGTGCGCTGGCTGCGCCCGGAGAATTATCCGGAGCAGTGGCGAACGCTGGCCGAGTATGCGGGACGCCATCATCTGCCGACCAATGCGGTTTACCTTGGACGCGTCAGTACCAAGGCCACCGAAGCGGCGCAGGCTGTGGCCGACCAAGTGGTCAGCTCTGGTCAATACGCCGCCGATACGTTGTATGTACTCGATAGCCGTACTGTGCTGCCGGCCGCGCTGACCCTCAATCGCGACACTGACGTACTCGCCAGAATCGACGGTTTGAACGTGCTGGCACCCGGCTGGAAGCGTTGCGCCGATTGCCCGCCCATCGTGGCCGCTGATCCCCTCACGCTGATCTCGCCACTCAAGACGAACGAGCGCGTGACCTTCGACGTTACCAGCCTGGCGACGTTCTTCCTCGGCAGCGGATGGTCGAAAAGCGAACCGTGGGGCACATGGTCCGAGGGCAGTGAGTCGCAAATCATTCTGCGGCCCGAGGCCCCGGTGAAGTCATTTGTGCTGGAAGCCAACGCGTTGATTGCGCCATCGCATACCGAACAGGGGCTGGTGGTCATCGTCAACGATGTGGCGGTGCTCTCCACCCGTTTGCGCAAGCCCGAAGCGAACGTTGTCAGTGTTGATCTGCCAGCCGAAGTGCAGCAGCGCATCGAACGTGAAGGCGTGCTGGTGATTCGTTTCCAGCACGCCGATGCCGTCAGCCCGAGAGCGCTGGGCATGGGACTCGATCCGCGCAAACTGGCCATTGGCATTCGAGCGTTGACGCTGCATTGACCCGGCAGTGGCAGTTTGGCGCAGCAGCCCATAGACGCGGTTCATGGGCCTTTCTACACTGCCGCTATTCCGGGAGCAGGGGCAATGGATGAACCGCAATGAACTACGCAAGGCCGACATCAACCTGATGGTGGTGTTCGAGACCCTGATGCTGGAACGCAATGTGACCCGCGCGGCGGAGAAGCTGTTTCTTGGCCAGCCGACCATCAGTTCGGCACTTAACCGTTTGCGCACGATGCTCAATGATCCGCTTTTCATCCGCGTCGGCCATCGCATGGAACCGACGGCCCGCGCCGAAGACATTTACCGCCATCTCAAACCGGCACTGGATTCACTGTCGGCGGCGCTGAGCCTGACCCGCGATTTCGATCCCGCCACCAGCACCATGACCTTTCGCATCGGCCTGTCCGACGACGTCGAATTCGGCCTGCTGCCGCCGCTGTTGCGCGCGCTGCGCCAGGAAGCGCCGAGCGTGGTGTTCGTGGTGCAGCATGTCGATTACTGGCGCATTCCCGACCTGTTGGCCGCCGGCGATATCACCGTCGGCATCAGCCAGACCCGCGGCCTGCCGGCCAACGCCAAACGCAAACTGCTGCGGCACATCCAGCCGAGCATCCTGCGTGCCGATGCCTCTGATACGCCGCTGACCCTCGACGAATATTGCGCTCGCCCGCATGTGCTGGTGTCGCACACGGCCAATGTCAGTGGCTACGCCGATGAGTGGCTGGCGGAACTGGGCCGCACGCGGCAGGTGGTGTTGTCGGTGCCGCAATACAGCGCATTGCCGGCGTTGCTGGCCGGCACCGACCTGATCGCCAGCCTGCCGGATTACACCGCAGCGGCCATGGCGGCGTCCGGGGCGCTGTTCCAGGAACCGTTTCCGTTCAAGACGCCGACATTGGACCTGTCGATGGTCTGGCTCAGCCACGTCGACAGCGACCCGGCCGAACGCTGGCTGCGCTCGCGGCTCGAAGCGTTCATGAGTGAACGGCCGCTGATTCCGTCCTGACAAGCACCACACCACCCTGTGGGAGCGAGCTTGCTCGCGAAGCGGTTCGGGAGGCGCGGGTGTGTAAACTTAAAGGACGCTTTCGCGAGCTGGCTCGCTCCCACAAATGACGCTGTGTGATTGTGGTATATGTACGCCCCCCGCATCCGCCGACTGGAGATCCGCAATGCCACACCTGCACATGGAATACACCGCAAACCTGACGCAGTTGAACGCTGACATCGCCCTGATTCGGCTCAACAACACGCTGGTCGGTTCCGGTCAGTTCGGCGCGGAGTTCGATATCAAGAGCCGCGCGATCAAGATCGACAACTTCAAGGTCGGCACGGCGCAGGGCGAGCGCGCCTTCGTCCATGTGAAACTGGCCTTGCTCAGCGGGCGCTCGGCGGAGATCAAGAAGCAGCTCTCGCAAAGCCTGCTGGCGGTGTTGCAGGAACTCTGCGAATGGCCGGCCGGGCTCGAAGTGCAACTGTGTGTCGAACTGCTCGACATCGATCGCGAGTCCTACAGCAAAGCCGCGATCGGCGTCTGACGCTCAGGCGTTTTCCAGCTCGCTGCACACCTGAATCACCTGCTCGCGCAGCCAGACGTTGGCGCTGTCCTGATCGGCGTTCTGGCTCCACTGCATGTCGAGGGTGAAACCCGGCAAGCCATTGGGCGCCTCGCAGTGGTTGAACACCGCGTCGTTGGTCAGCAAACGCTGGATACGCCGGGGCAGGGTGAGGATGAAATCGGTACCGGTGATCATCTTCAACGCGGCGCTGTAACTGTTCGAGCGCGCCACTATCTGGCGCGTTTGCGCTTGCCGCGCCAGCCAGCCGTCGACCATGTTGGTGCTTGATGTCCACGGCGTCGGGAACACATGCCGACGTTCGGTGAATGCTTGCAGGCTCAGGCGCGGCTCCAGTGGCGTGGCGCGTTTGTCGAAGACGCAGACCAGATCATCTTCCAGCAGCATCCGTGATTTCAGATCTGCATGCTGGCGGTGAAAGTGCGGGCCGAAACTGATCACCAGGTCGAGGCTGCCGTCGCGCAACTCTTCGGCCGGAACGTCGGTTTCAAACTTGTGCATGTTGACCATCACCGGCAAGTCATCGAAGTCGAAGCGCTTCAACAGTCGCGGCAGAATCAGTTGTTCGAAGTATTCCGGTGCGCAAATGTTGAAAGTCACCGCCTGCCGACTCGGGTCGAAGGCCGGGGCACCGGCGTGGCAGAGGTTGATGCTTTCGAGGATTTTCTGCACATGGCCGTACATGCTGCAGGCTTTGTAGGTCGGGCGCATGCCGGTGCGGGTGTTGATGAACAGTTCGTCTTCGAAACTGGTGCGCAGTTTCTTCAGGCAATAACTGACGGTGGACTGGCTGACGAACAGGGTTTCCGAGACATCGGTGACACTGCTCTGCTCGTACACGGCGACGAATACCATCAAGTCCTGCATGTCGAGCTTGCGAAGCAAATTACTGTTCAGCATGAGTTCCGTCTCGCTGTGCCCCCTTGCGCAGAATTCGCGCAAACGTGTGCGTACGATCCTAACGGAACGATGGTGCCAGGAGAAACCCTTGTAGGACATTTCACGGACACATGTGGGACAGAAACTTTTAGCAACACGACGTTGCCAATCTCGTGCGCAAAAGATGGCCAGAGGCCTCTAGCCCGGGCGAGGCAAGTGGCGCGCGTAGTGGCGAGGGTCGAAGCGCATCACCATCAGCAGCATGATCACCATCACCGCCGTCAACGCCCACCACGCGCCTTCGAAATTGCCCAGCCGATCGCGAATCATCCCTGCCAACAGCGGCGAGAGGCTGGCGATCAGATAACCGATCCCCTGTACAAACGCGGTCAGGCCACCGGCACGCTGCGGCTCGTCGCAATGATCCAGCGCGACGATCAGGCTCATCGGAAACAGACCGCCAATCCCCAGCCCCAACAGACACGGCCATAACAAGGCCAGAGTTATCGGAGCGAGAATCAGCCCGCAGAAACCGCCGATGATCAGCAACAGCAGAACCGCCAATATCCCACGCCGGTCACGGCTGCGATTGGCGATCGCCGGCACTGCCAGGCCGGAAATGACCTCCATCGCTGTAAGAAAACCCAACAGCAGCCCAGCGTGTTGTTCACTCCAGCCTTTTTCCACGTAATACGGGGCGAGCCAGGCGAGGACACAGGTGTAGGACGCCGTACCGAGGCCAAAGAAAATCGCCAGCAGCCAGGCGCGAGGGCGGCTGATGAAAGACTCCCGCCGGGTCACCCTTGATATGGCTTGCGCGGGCTGCAAGCACCAGACCAGCAATGCGACCAATGCCAACGCGGCCCAGATGGCCAGCCCCACGCGCCAGTTGCCGGCCTGCACCATCACCAGCGGCGCGAACGATGCGGCAATCGCCGCGCCGCCCATGATTGACGTGACGTAGACGCCCATGCATAACGCCACGTTGTCAGCAAAGCGCGATTTGATCAGCGCCGGCATCAATGCCTGAATCAGGGCTATGCCAATGCCGGCCAGCATCGCGCTGACGATCAGCTCGATCGCCGAATCGATAAACAGCCGTAACACGCTCGCCAGCCCGATGATCAACAGCGACAGCAGCACCGTGCGTCGGTCGCCCAGGCGCTGGCTGATGCTCAGGCCGAAGAACATCGCCAGTCCCATGGCCATCACCGGCAGCATCGTCAGCAGAGAGGCAAGCGTGAAGCTCAACGGTATATCGCCACGGATCGCCGACAGCAGCGGCCCGATGGCTGCCATTGAGGGGCGCAGATTAAGTGCGACAAGGATGATCGCGAGCATCAGCCAAGCGGCGGGGCGGGTGTGATTCATCGGCGGGCCTTCGAGTCCAGGGGCTGATGATTAGGCGTGGCGTCGCCGCCGTCGGCAAATCAGAAAATGCCGGGGCAGACCTAAAAACTCGATAACACCCCTGTCCCGATGTGGGAGCGAGCCTGCTCGCGAATGCGTTCCTCCAGACAAACATTCATTTGCTGACACTGCGCTTTCGCAAGCAGGCTCGCTCCCACAGAGGACATTGCGAAGTGCCTGAAACTGAATAAAACCTGAACCATTCTCAAATACTCGCAAACTTTCACGTTCGTACTCCGAGGCAACTAATCATTAGCATCTTTTTCACGAAAAATTGATCCATGGCTGCCTAAAGTTTGGCATGCCTCGGTGAATGAAATTTTCACAATCGACGAGGCTCTTCTTTCAGGAACAGTCACTCATCATGTTGAAGTTAAAAGCCGTGCGCCCGGAATGGGTGACGTTGTTTGCCAGCGCCTTTTTGTTGCTCGGTTTCAATCTGGTGCTTTGGCAACATTTGTTCGAGATCACCGCCGCCGATGGCAAGGGCATCGCCATGCGCGTGGCGTTTAGCCTGATGATCTTTGCCGCGTTCAACATAGTCCTGACGTTATTCGCTTTCCGGCCACTGCTTAAACCACTATTGACCCTGTTGTTTTTAGTCAGCGCCGGCGTGGCTTATTTCATGAGCCAATATGGCGTGATGATCGATGCCGGCATGTTTCGCAACTTTGCCGAAACCAATGTGACGGAAGTGCGTGATCTGCTCTCGTTGAAGTTGTTCGCTTATATTCTCTTGCTGGGTGTTTTGCCGTGTTTGTTGTTGTGGAAAGTACCGGTAAGTTATCGGCGCTGGCATCGCGAGTTGTTCAGCAAAGTTATTGTCAGTGTTGCCTCGGCGGCGGTAATCGGTGTTGTGGCATTGGCCAACTATCAAGGTTTGTCGTCGCTGTTTCGCAATCACCACGAAATTCGCCTGATGCTGGTGCCGAGCAATTACATCGGCGCATCCATTGGTTATCTGCAAGAGCAAGTGGTTTCGGCGCAGCAGCCGTTCATCAAGATCGGCGAAGATGCCCAGCGCAATCCCGACCTGCAGCTACAGCCACGCAAATCCCTCACGGTGCTGGTGGTGGGGGAGAGTGCGCGGGCGCAGAACTTCGGCATTCTCGGTTATGACCGCGACACCACCCCGCAACTGGACAAAGAGGCTGGCCTGATCGCTTTTACTGACGTGCATTCCTGCGGCACGGAAACCGCAGTTTCGGTACCGTGCATGTTCTCCAATATGGGTCGCAAGGATTACAACGCCAGCAAGGCCAAGAATGAAGAAGGCTTGCTCGATGTGCTCAAGCGTGCCGGCATCGATGTGATCTGGCGCGATAACCAGTCCGGCTGCAAAGGCACTTGCGACCGCGTCAGGGTGCAGGATGTCAGCAAGTTGCAGGACCCTGCGTTATGCGCCAACAGCGAATGTCGCGATGAAATTCTCCTGCAAGGCCTGCAAAGTTTCATCGATCATCTGGACAAGGACACCGTGCTGGTTCTGCACCAGATGGGCAGTCATGGCCCGGACTACTTCAAGCGTTATCCCAAGGAGTACGAACACTTCACTCCGGTCTGTGAAAGTAACGCGCTGAACAATTGCAGCCGCGAAAGTATCGTCAACGGTTACGACAACACGCTGGTCTACACCGACCATGTGCTGGCGAGCCTGATCGATGTGCTGCGCAGCAATCAGGACAAAGTCGACACCGCCATGCTCTATCTGTCGGACCACGGCGAGTCGCTGGGCGAGTACAACCTGTTTCTGCACGGCACGCCGTACATGCTGGCGCCCGAGCAACAGAAGCATGTAGCGATGCTGGCGTGGTTCTCTGACAGCTATCAGAAGGCCTATTCGGTCGACACCCATTGCCTGCAACTGAGCCGGGACAAACCGCTGAGCCAGGACAATCTGTTTCACTCGATGCTCGGCCTGCTGGAAGTGCGCAGCAGCGTGTATCAGCCGGCGCTGGACATGTTTGCCGGTTGTCGCGGCGCGGTGATCGACGGCGTGTTGGCCAAGCAGTGAAGTGTTTCCTGCCCGTCGCGCCAATGCGACGGGCCTTTCTGTTTCTGCTGTCAGACTATTCTTGCTGACAGGCAAGACATTTCCTTACAGCTCTTGCCCTTCAAAGGCGCGTAAATCGTCGGTGGCGATATATACTGCGCGCCATTCTTCAAGGGAGAGCCGTGTGGCTATCGATATTCACTGGATTCGCGACAACGAAAGCCTCGCGCAGTTTTGCGCCGAGTGGCAGCAGCTGCCGTTCGTTGCCCTCGACACCGAATTCATGCGGGTCGACACCTTCTACCCGATTGCCGGCCTGTTGCAGATCGGCGACGGCAAACGCGCCTACCTGATCGATCCGCTGACCATCAACGCCTGGCAACCGCTGGCCGCGTTGCTGGAAAACCCGGCGGTGCTCAAAGTCCTGCACGCCTGCAGCGAAGACCTCGAAGTGCTGTTGCGCCTGACCGGCAGCCTGCCGGCGCCGCTGTTCGACACGCAACTGGCCGCCGCTTACCTGAACCTCGGTTTTTCGATGGGCTATTCGCGACTGGTGCAGGAAGTGCTCGGCATCGACCTGCCCAAGGGCGAGACCCGCTCCGACTGGTTGCAGCGTCCGCTGTCCGAAACCCAGATCAGCTATGCCGCCGAAGATGCCGTGCATCTGGCCGAGGTGTTCGTCGAGTTGCGGCCCAAGCTGTCCGACGACAAGTTCGCCTGGGTGCTGGAGGATGGCGCCGAACTGGTTGCCAACCTGCGCCGCGAGACCGATCCGTACGAGGTCTATCGCGAGGCGAAACTGGCGTGGAAGCTGTCCCGTGCGCAACTGGCCGTGCTGCGTGAACTGTGCGCCTGGCGCGAAAAAGAAGCCCGCGCCCGCGACCTGCCGCGCAACCGCATCGTCCGGGAACACTCGCTGTGGCCCCTGGCCCGCACGCAGCCGGATAACCTCGCGGCGCTGGGCAAGATCGAAGACATGCACCCGCGTACCGTACGTCAGGACGGTCAGTTTCTGCTTGATCTGATCAAGCGCTCTGGCAGTGTGGGGCCGGATCAATGGCCGCCGGCAGTGCCCGAGCCGTTGCCGATCGAAGCCGCTGCGTTGATCAAACAACTGCGCGCGCTGGGTCAGGCCGAGGCCGAACGCCTGGGTATTGCCCCGGAACTGATGCTGCGCAAGAAAACCCTCGAAGCGCTGGTCAAAAGCGGCTTCCCCGAGGGTCCTTACCAATTGCCCGATTCGCTGCGTGGCTGGCGCCGCGAATTGCTCGGCCAGAAGCTGCTCGACAGCCTGGCCACCGCCGGAGAACAGCCTTGAAACGTATTTGCTCCATCTACCAAAGCTCCAAGCGCAGCGGCATGTATCTCTACGTGCTCAAGAGCGATGCGCTCGAGCGCGTGCCGGATGCGCTGATGACGGCTTTCGGCAAAGCGAAGCATTCCTTCGATCTGGTGCTGTCGCCCGAGCGCAAGCTGGCCAGCGAAGACATCACCGTGGTTCTGGAAAACCTCGACAAGCAGGGCTATCACCTGCAGATGCCACCGGCCGAGGACGAGTACATCGAGCACTTGCCCGAAGAGTTGCTGCGACGCAACGACCCGGTCTGACCCGCGAGGCCCTGTCCTGGGCCTCGGTTAACCCTGGAACTGTTTTTACCGCGATGGCCGGCCCCAACCCGGCGGCTGTCTGCACGGTTTGCGAAAGGTTTGAAGATGCGCGTTCTGATTGCTGAACACGACCACGCGATATACGCCCGCCTGCTGCGTCAGGCACTGCCCGAGCTTGAAATCCTGACCAGCGGCGACTCCGCTGAACTGGCGCGGCAGGCCGCCGGTTGCCCGGTGTGGCTGGGCCAGCCGGATCTGCTCGCGACCCTGCTGCGCCAGGGCCATCAACCGCAATGGCTGCAATCGACCTGGGCCGGCATCACGCCGCTGCTCGCCGACGGCCTGCGCCGCGATTATCGCCTGACCCGCGCCGTGGGGATTTTCGGTCAGGTCATGGCCGAATACGTGCTGACCTACATCCTCGGCCACGAACGCGAAGTGCTGGCGCGGCTGGTCAGTCAGGTCGAGCGCAAGTGGGACAACCGCAGCGGCCAGAGTCTGGTCGGGCGCAAGGTGCTGATCGTCGGCACCGGTGACATCGGCCAGAGCGTTGCGCAGTTTCTGCGGCCGTTCGGCGTCGAGCTGTACGGTATCGCCAGCAGCGCCCGCGAACAGGCGCCGTTTGTCGAAGTCGGCGCGCTGGCGGATCTGCCGCGTCTGGTGGGCGAGGTGGACTACGTGGTCAATCTGCTGCCGAACACCGAACACACCCACGATATCTACGACGCGGCGCTGTTCAAGCAATTCAAACCGACCGGACTGTTCATCAACGCTGGACGCGGTGTGGCAGTGGTCGATGCCGATCTGGTTGAAGCTTTGAAAGAAGGGCACCTGGCCGGCGCGGTGATCGACGTCTGCCGCCAGGAACCATTGCCGCAACGCCATCCGTTCTGGACCGCGTGGGGCTTGCTCCTGACCGGCCACAGCTCGGCACCGACCTCGCCGGCGCTGATGGTGGATTTGTTTGTGCAGAATCTGAAAGCGTATGAGGCGGGTGAAGCGTTGCGCGGCGAGGTGGATTTCACCCGCGGTTACTGACTCACCCGATTTCGCTGTGGGAGCGAGCCTGCTCGCGAAGAGGGCGTGTCAGTCGACAACAGCGTGTCTGACACAGCGCTTTCGCGAGCAGGCTCGCTCCCACATTGGTTTCAAAGTGCAGCCACCAGTTTGCTCAGCGGGCGGCGCTGGCGCTGAAAGCGGATTTACCGACAGTCGCCAGCGCTTGGCCCTTGCGTCCGCTGGCACTAGACTGGCGGCCTTTTCACCACCTTGATGTTGATGCTTGAGCCATGGCCGCCATAGTCGAACCGTTCTGGAAACGCAAAACCCTCGATCAACTCGATCACGAGGAATGGGAATCGCTGTGCGACGGCTGCGGTCTGTGCTGCCTGCAAAAGCTCGAGGATGAAGAAGACAACAGCGTCTATTACACGCGCATCGCCTGCAAACTGCTGGATCTGAAAACCTGTCAGTGCAGCGATTATCCGAACCGGATCAAGTTTGTCCCGGACTGCATCCAGCTCACGCCGGGTCAGGCGGAAGAATTCAAATGGCTGCCGCCGACCTGCGGTTATCGTCTGGTCAGCGAGGGCAAGGATCTGCCGTTATGGCATCACCTGGTGTGTGGCGACCGCGATGCGGTGCACCATGAGCGGATTTCCCAGTCCGGGCGCATGCTTGCCGAAGGCAGCGTGCCGGAGGATGACTGGGAAGATCATCTGATTTTTCGCGCGGGCTGATGAGGTGGTGGGTTGTTGAACCCGTAAAGATCAAAAGACCGCAGCCTTCGGCAGCTCCTGCAATGGAAAACGTGATTCCGTGTAGGAGCTGCCGGAGGCTGCGATCTTTTGCTTTAAAGCCTCAGACGCCGGCCTTCGGCGAGACCAGCGAATCATTGCCGGTAACGGTTGCCGTTTCGGTGGCCACTTCGGCATTGGTCTTCAGCTTGCTCAGCTCTTCCCCGGCGCGTTCGATCTTCGCCCGCACATTGCTCATGTCCTGACGGCCTTTTTCCAGCAGGCTTTTCGCCGAGCAGTGCCCGGTAATGCCACGGGCCACGGCCATGCCGCCGAGCGCCACTTGAATCAGGCCGAACACGCCGCCACGGCGCAGGCCCTTGCCGACCATCAGCACGCCGCCGGTCAACGAGCCGACGCGCTCCCAACCATGCACGTTCTTGTGCGAAGGCGACTGGAACGGGGTGGATTCGATGCGTTCTACGCGTTTGAGCTCGCTCATGATCTATCTCCAGGCAGGGTGCGATTGATAGATAAGCTGACTGCCAGGGCGGTCAGCTTGTTCCATCGAATGTGCGACGCTTCAGCGGAATTTCGGCCCGGAGCGGGTGTTCAGGCCTTTGGCCATGCGGTCGTAGAGCACGACGTTGACGGTGGCGGCGAGGTTCATGCAGCCGGTGGTCGGGATGTACACGACGTCTTCGCACCAGTCGCGAATCTCTTTATCCAGCGAACCGTCCTCGGGGCCGAAGATGTACAGGGCTCGGTCGGGGTGGGTGTATTCGGGCAGCGGCCGGGCGCCGTCGACCAGTTCCACGGCGACCGGCACGCAGTTGAGCGGAAGGATTTTTTTCAGATCATCGATGCCGATCAGCGGGATGTCGTAGTGCACGCGCTTGGTGTCGGTGACGAAGTCGGCGGCGCGTTCATAACGCTTGCCGGTGTAGAACACCGACGCCACGCCGTAACAGCCTGCGGCGCGCATCACCGAACCGACGTTCTCCGGTGATTTGGGGTTATACAAACCAATGCAGCTGTACCGTTTGTCTGCCACGAGCGGGGTGCCTTCGGAAAAAGAGGGCGATTATACGGGGATTGGGGGAGGGCGGGCAGATTCGAGATTTGTGATGTCTGGCCGGCCGCTTTCGCGAGCAGGCTCGCTCCCACATCCCCTGTGGGAGCGAGCCTGCTCGCGAAAGGGCCAGCTCAGGCGATGAAGATCTTCAGTCTTCTTTTTTCATCAAGCCAGCGAGGGCCGCAAATGGATTATGCGTGGCCTTGGCGATCTTTGGTGTGCTCAGCGAGCCGTCGCCGAAATACTGCTGATCGGTATAACGCGAGTGTTCGTTGTCGTGGCAATACAGGCACAACAGCTCCCAGTTCGAGCCGTCCTGCGGGTTGTTGTCGTGGTTGTGGTCGCGGTGGTGCACGGTCAGTTCGCTCAGGCGCTTGCCGGAAAACTCGCGGGCGCAGCGGCCGCAGACGTGCGGGTACATTTTCAGGGCCTTGTCGCGGTAGCCCATTTCCTTGTCGCGCTGGTTGTCGGCGAGGATGCGGTCCAGCTTCGACGTGTTGGTGGGGGTGGACGAACTCATGGGTTCACCTTTGCAGAAAGACTGATGACGGTTATGCGCAGAGTTTAGCTCAGCCCTTGAGCTTCTCGGCAATCCAGATCGTGTGGCGGGTGCCCTTGTTGCCGTGGGCGAAGACCTGGACTTCTTCGGCCTTGAAACCGGCCTTCTTCAATTTGTCGGAAAACTGCCGGTCGGCGCTGGCCGACCACACCGCGAGCACGCCTTTGGGGCGCAGGGCCTTGGCGCAGGCATTCAGACCAGCGGCGGAGTACAGCCAACTGTTGGCCTTCTGGGTCAGACCTTCAGGGCCGTTGTCGACGTCGAGCATGATCGCGTCGAAACCGTTCGGCTCGCTTTGCAGCACGTTGGCCACATCTTCCATGCGGATCACCGTTCGCGGATCGAGCAATGGCCGACCGGATTTCTCCCCGAGCGGGCCGCGATTCCACTCGACCACGCCGGGCACCAGCTCAGCGACCACCACCTCGGCGGACTTGCCCAGATGCTTGAGTGCCGAGGCGAGGGTGAAACCCATGCCCAGGCCACCGATCAACACCCGCGAATTCGGCCGGCCGGCGACCTTGCGGCAGGGGATTTCCGCTAGTGCGTCCTCGGAACCGTGCATGCGCGTGTTCATCAACTGCCCGCCGTCGCCGCCCTGGATCTTGATGACGAAATCCTCGCCATACTCGAACAGGCACAGGGCACCGCCGTTTTCAGGGATCGGGGTGGTGTCGAGCAGAACGAAACGTTTCATGGAAATCTCTAAAGGGGGGAAGGCAAGCAGGCGCGTTGGGAGTAGCCTGAGCTCAGACTAAAGGCCAAACGGAGCCCTTGATGAAGCGCACCATTCTAACGGTCATTACCCTGGCCGCGCTTGCGATTACTGCAGTGCAGGCCCAGCAGAGCGTTCCGGTCAGCCCGACGCCGCAACCCGGTTCGCCCGGCACTGCGACGCCGACGCCGTATCCGCAGATCACCCCGATCACCCTGCCCAAGTCGGGCGCCGGCAGCGGCAGCCCGCCGCTGGTGCCGATCGAAATGCCCAGCCCGCCGAGCAAGGATCAACCGGTGCCGGGCATCGAGCCGAACGGCAACAAGGTCAAGTCCCCCGGCGGTTAAACCTGTTGTGCGGCGAGTTGGCCGTCGGCCATGCGCAGGCGTTTGGACAGCGAGACGGCGAGGGCGCGGATGATCTTTGCGGCGATTTTCGGTGCGTCGTTGAGCATTTTCTCCAGCGAGTCCTTGCCCAGGTTGAGCAACTGACAATTGCTCGCCGCGATACACGTGGCCGAACGGCGTTCGCCATCAAGCACGGCCATTTCACCGAAGGCCCGGCCGCTGCGCAGGGTGGCCATGGTGATCACCTGGCCGTCAGCGCCGGTTTTCTGCACGGCGACCTGGCCGGTGTGGATGATGCACATGAAACTGCCGGCATCACCCTCGCGAAAAATCGCCTCGCCCTCAGCCACGGTGCTGATGCTGAAGTAACCGGAAGCGGCCGCAAAGTCGGCCAGTTGCAATTGATCGAACAGGCCACAGTCCATCAGCCAGTCGCGAATTTCGTTGTTCAGAAAGGTCGGTTCAGACATGTCGATGCGGTCTTTTTGTTATCACATTTCAAGGCTATACACGGATCCCGTAGGAATGGGCTTTTGTGGCGAGGGGAATTATCCCCGCTCGGCTGCGCAGCAGTCGCAAATCCTGCCAACTCGGTGCTTCAGGAATACTGAGTTTGCAGGGTTTGGGGCCGCTTCGCAGCCCAACGGGGATAAATCCCCTCGCCACAAGGGTCTGCAGTTAAGACCCAAGCCACCCAAAGAGTTCCTCAGGCAATCTGCAAAACCTTGAACACAAATGCATATTCGAGCGCTACGTCACGTAATCCCTGATAGCGCCCGCTCATGCCGCCATGCCCGGCACCCAATTCAGTCTTGAGCAGCAGCACATTGTCGTCGGTCTTGGTCGCGCGCAATTTCGCCACCCACTTGGCCGCCTCCCAATACTGCACACGGCTGTCGTTGTAACCGGCGATCACCAGCAGTGGCGGATAAGCCTGCGCGGTGACGTTTTCGTACGGCGCGTAAGCCTTGATCCGATCATAGACGTCCGGTTCCTCCGGGTTGCCCCATTCGTCGTATTCAGTGACGGTCAGCGGCAGCTCGGGGTCGAGCATGGTGTTGAGTACGTCGACGAACGGCACTTCGGCAATCGCTACGCCGAACAGATCCGGGCGTTGATTGAGCACCGCGCCGATCAGCAGGCCACCGGCGCTGCCGCCGCTGATCGCCAGTTTTTCCGCCGTGGTGATGCCGTTGAGGATCAGAAACTCGGCGCAGGCGATAAAGTCGCTGAAGGTGTTGTGTTTGTGTTCCTGCTTGCCGGCGCGATACCAGGCTTCGCCCAATTCACCACCACCGCGTACGTGAGCGATGGCGAAGGCCATGCCGCGATCGAGCAGGCTCAGGCGTGCATGGGAAAACCATGGGTCGAGGCTGGAACCGTAGGCGCCGTAACCGTACAGATACAGCGGCACCGGTTTACCGACCATCTCGCGTTTCATCACCAGACTGATCGGCACTTGCGTGCCGTCGGGGGCGGTGGCCCATAGACGTTGGCTGACATAGGCGTCGGCATCAAATTGGCCGAGTACCGGGGTTTCCTTGAGCACCGTTTGCTCGCCGCTGGCGAGGATCAACTGACGCACCTGAGCCGGGCGATTCAACGCTTCGTAGCGCAAGCGAATGCGATCGCTCTCGAATTCCAGGCTGTTTTGCACATGCAGGCTGTAGGCCGCATCGGGCAATTGCACGCGATAAGACGCCAAGCCCTGCGGGTGAACCTCTATGATCGGCAGGCCACCTTCGCGCAAGCTCAAGGTCATCGCCTCTGCGTTGAGGCTGACGCCGTCGAGCATCACTTCTTCGTTGTGCGGGATCAGGTTCTGCCAGTCGGCCTCGCTCGGCGGCACGCCAGTGTCCGGGGCCTGATACAGAGCGAAGTTGATGCCGTCGCGGTTGGTGCGGATAAACCAGGTCCAGACGCCATCGAGCAGGCCGTGGTCGACGTCGTATTCGTGATCTTCGACCCGTGGCGCCAGGCAGCTGAACGGCAGATGCGGCTGATTGGCGTCCAGCGCCCAGACTTCACTGGTGGTCTTGCTGCCCAGCGACAGCAGCAATTGCTGTTCGGAGCTGGCGCGGTAGCAATGCAGGAAGAACCGCCCATCAGGCTCGTGAAAAACCTCTTCAGCGGCAGTGCCATCGAGGCGATAGCGGAACAGTTTATGCGGGCGATGGGTGTCGTCGAGCACGCCGAAAAACAGGGTCAGGCTGTCGTTGGCCCAGGTCATGCTGCCGTCGCAGTCCTCGAATTCCAGTTCGCTGACCCTGTCGTTGGACAGCTCTTTGACGAACAGCGTGTAGATCTCGTCGCCCGAAGCATCGACGCTGTAGGCCAGGCGCTGGTGATCGGGGCTGATGCTGAACGCACCGAGCGAGAAGAAACCGCCGTTGGCCAGCGCATTCGGGTCGAGCAGCAGCTGCTCGCGGCTTTCATCGAGGGTCAGGCTGTCGTCGGCAGGACGCGGGCAGCGGTAGTGCCGGGCGTATTCGTCACCGGCGGTGGTGCGCGTGTAATACAGATACGGGCCCCAAGGCGAGGGCAGGGACAGATCGGTCTCGAGAATCCGTCCCTTGATCTCATTGAACAGGCTTTCACGCAGTTCGGCCTGATCGGCGGTTTGCGCTTCCTGATAAGCGTTTTCAGCCTTGAGGTAGTCGAGCACCGCGTCGGTGTCGCGCTCCTGCAGCCAGGCATACGGGTCGGCGCCGGGCGCCCGCTGGGCAATCGGGGCAGTCATGACATTGGCGGATTCGGGCATGGGAGGCTCTCGGACAATATTCGGATAAAGGTTTCGCGTATTTTGAAACCGCCGCAGAGCCCTGTGGGAGCGAGCTTGCTCGCGAAGGCGTCCTGGCAGATGACTTTTGCTGCAATGACACACCGCATTCGCGAGCAAGCTCGCTCCCACAGGGATAACAGTGGCCGTCTGGTATTGGGACAAGCCGCATGGGCGAAAAGTCGTTACTATAAGCGCCTATTTGCCTGCCTTGCCATGGACACCATGACCGAGAACGACTATCTGATCGCCTGGGGCCTTTACGCCTTTGCCGCCGTGGGCTGCCTGCTGGTATGGATGCGCCTGACCACCTGGATGTGGCGCTGGCTGCGCGAGCCGCTGCGTGTGCTGATGGCGGTGTTGCTGTTCAGCCCGACCATCGTCGATCCGGTGAAAGCCAAAGTTGCACCGGCCATCGCCATCACCGCCCTGGACATGCTGTTCAAGGTCGGCAACAACGCCTGGCGCGCGGTTTCCGATCTGTTCATGTACGGCATGATCGCCTTCGGGGTGTATCTGGTTTTCGTCTTGATCCGCCTGCCGATCGAGCGCGCCTCGACAGCGCGGCGTGAACGCGCCGAGGCCGCCAAGGCCGCGGCCCGTGCCGAAGAGCGCGACGATGATCAACCGTTCGGCGGCGCCGGTAATGACCGCTACGGTCGCCCGCCAGTGCCGAACAATCCGCAGCGCATGCGGGTCGAGCCGCGTCTGTAACCCGAGAGTCCGCACATGTGTGAATTACTGGGCATGAGTGCCAACGTGCCGACTGACATCGTGTTCAGCTTCACCGGCCTGATGCAGCGCGGCGGCCGCACCGGACCGCACCGCGACGGCTGGGGCATTGCCTTCTACGAAGGGCGCGGTTTGCGTCTGTTTCAGGATCCGGCGGCGAGCAGCGAGTCGGAAGTGGCCAACCTGGTGCAGCGCTATCCGATCAAGAGCGAAGTGGTCATCGGCCACATCCGCCAGGCCAACGTCGGCAAGGTCTGCCTGTCCAACACCCACCCGTTCGTCCGCGAACTGTGGGGGCGCAATTGGTGTTTCGCGCACAACGGCCAGCTCGCCGATTTCACTGCGATCAAGAGTTTCTACCGCCCGGTCGGCGATACCGACAGCGAAGCGGCATTCTGCGACCTGCTCAACCGGGTACGCGCAGCCTTCCCCGAGCCGGTCGATATCGAAGTGCTGCTGCCGGATCTGGTCGCAGCGTGCGCCGAATATCGCAGCAAAGGCGTGTTCAATTGCCTGCTCAGCGACGGTGACTGGCTGTTCTGTTACTGCTCGACCAAACTCGCTCAGATCACCCGGCGCGCACCGTTCGGCCCGGCGCGGCTCAAGGATGTCGATGTGATTGTCGACTTCCAGGCCGAAACCACGCCCAACGATGTGGTCACGGTGATTGCCACCGAGCCTCTGACCGAAAACGAAACCTGGACCCGCTACGAACCGGGCCAATGGAGCCTGTGGCGACGCGGCGAATGCGTCAGCCAGGGCAAGACCGAATAAGGATTTGCATCCATGTTGCTCAGTTATCTACGGCTGGTGTTGTTTGCGGCGGGCCTGTTGATCGGTGTCCAGGTGCCGGGGTTCATCAACGATTACGCCCAGCGTGTCGAAGCGCACCTGATCGAAGCGCAGACCGGCCTGCGTGGTTTCCAGGGCACGGCCGATCAGTTTTTCAAAGGCGACATGCAGGCGCTGGTCGCACATTACCGTGCCAGCGAAGACCCGATTTTCCGCAGCGATGCCGACAGCCTGAACACCTTGCTCACCCGTCAGGTCGCGCTGGACAAGCAATTCCAGGCGATGCAAGGCCCGTGGTATGTGCGCTTCCTGCAAGTGGTCCTGGCTGCTGATCCGGACATTCGCAAGGAAACCTGGAACGGCTACAGCTACCAGATCCTGCTGACGCCAGAGGCGATGATCTGGGGCATGAGCGGCGCGTTGCTGCTGTCGTTCGGCATCGAATGCCTGTTCCGCCTGATCGACTGGGTCGTTCTCGGCGGCCGCCGCCTGCGCCAGAGCCGACCGATCGAAGATCGCGACGTCCGCGGCCTCTGATGATCGTTCCCACGCTCTGCGTGGGAATGCAGCCCGGGACGCTCTGCGTCCCCAAAGGCGAACGCAGAGCGTCCGTTGAGGCATTCCCACGCAGAGCGTGGGAACGATCATGACGTAAGGGAAATGTAATTTTTGCCGACTTTCTGCGCGTACTCTGCAAGCACCTGCTGACACAACGTCACAATCTCCTCGACCCACTCAACCCCGACCCGCCACGACACCACCACCGGCAGATTCGCCGGCCGCTGCTCGATGTCGAGCAAGATCAATTCGCCGCGCGCCAGCTCTTCGGCCACCAGCACCGGCGGCAGGGCGCCGACACCAAAGCCGTCACGCAATAACCGGGTGATCGCCGACACCGAATTTACACAATTCAAGCGGGGCGCCAGCACGCCGTTGGCTTGCATCAGGGCGACGATATCCTGATGCGGCCGTGAGTTTTTCGAGTAGGTGATGATCCGCTCCTGCGCCAGTTCGGCGAGGTCGGCGTAGTCGCGGTTGTAGATCGAATTGCTGGCGACAATCCAGCCCAGCGGATGGCTGGCCAACTCCAGGCTGCGCACGCTTTCGTGGCGGATCAGATCGGTTTGCAACACCAGATCGAGAAAGCCCTTTTGCAGCTGGTCGCAGAGGTTCAGCGCGGTATCTGCGACCAACTCGATCTCCACCCGTGGATACAGATCGGTCATCTGCGCCACCAGTGGGCTCAGCCAGGTATGAATCACCGTGTCCATCACGCCGATACGCACCCGGCCGACCTTGCTCGAACGGGTTTCGATCGATTGTTTCAGCGCCGCCATGGTGTCGAGCATCTGTTCAGCGTAATCGAGCACCTTCAAGCCTTCCGGGGTCAGGCTGACGCCGCGTGAATCGCGCAGGAACAGCTTCACGCCCAGCTCGCCTTCGAGCACTGCAATGCGGCTGGAAATCGACGCCTGGGTGGTGAACAGCTTGTCGGCGGTCAGGCGAAAACTCTTCAGGCGCGCGACCCAGACAAAGGTCTCGAGAAACTTCAGATTCATGGACAAGGCTCGGCTGACAAATTTTTCTTATGCCTAAGGCGGGTTTTTATTCGTTGGACGGCGCAGGGCAGGGCGACGAAAAATCGGCGCATCCGGTTCCCACGATAGGCGTCGTCGGAGCTTCGAACAAGACCAATAAAAGCCCTGCGGAGATTTGCCATGAGTGCTCCCGACACCCTCCCGTTATCCAAGCCTGTGACGCGCCCCGGGCCGTTCGACTGGTATCGCAACATCAACCAGCAGGAGCGCCGCACGTTCTGGAGCTGCAAGATCGGCTACGGTCTGGACGGCATGGACACGCAGATGCTCAGCTTCGTCGTGCCGACGCTGATCGCGATGTGGGGCATCACCACGGGCGAAGCGGGGCTGATTCACACCAGTACCCTGATCGCTTCGGCGATCGGCGGTTGGGTCGCCGGGATCCTCTCCGACCGCATCGGCCGCGTGCGCACCCTGCAACTGACGGTGCTGTGGTTCGCCTTCTTCACCTTCCTCTGCGGCTTCGCGCAAAACTACGAACAATTGCTGATCGCCCGCACCTTGATGGGCTTCGGTTTCGGCGGTGAATGGACCGCCGGCGCGGTGTTGATCGGTGAAGTGATCCGCGCCAAGGATCGCGGCAAAGCGGTGGGCATGGTGCAATCCGGTTGGGCGTTGGGCTGGGGCCTGACGGCGATTCTGTACGCGTTGCTGTTCTCGGTGCTGCCAGCGGAAGATGCCTGGCGGGCGCTGTTCATCCTCGGCATCGTGCCGGCGATATTCGTGATTTTCGTCCGTCGCCTGGTGAAAGATCCTGAGATTTATCGCGAAGCCAAAGCTGCGCAAACTCCGGAAAACCCGGCGAAGTTCTACGAGATCTTCGCACCGGGAATGCTCTTCACCACGTTTCGCGCTTCCTTGCTGACCACCGGTGCGCTGGGCGGCTACTACGCGATTACCTCCTGGCTGCCGACTTTCCTCAAGAACGAGCGCGGTTTGAGCGTGCTCGGCACCGGTGGTTATCTGGCGATGGTAATCGTCGGTTCCTACGTCGGCTATGTGATCAGCGCGTATCTGACCGACCTGCTGGGGCGGAAAAAGAACTTCATTTTGTTTGCCGTCGGCTCGTTCACCATCGTTCTGCTCTACACGCAGATGCCGGTCAGCAATGGCGTGATGCTCTGGCTGGGCTTTCCGCTGGGCTTCTTCGCCTCGGGGATTTTCAGCGGCATGGGCGCGTTTCTGACTGAATTGTTTCCTACGCGGATTCGCGGCTCGGGTCAGGGTTTCTGCTACAACATCGGCCGCGCACTGGCGGCGTTGTTCCCGCTGTTGATCGGCCTGCTCAGCCAGAAAGTGCCATTGAGCATGGGCATCGGCGCCTTCGCGGCGGTGTCTTACGGCGTGGTGATTCTGGCGGCGCTGAGCCTGCCGGAAACCCGTGGCAAGCAACTCGACGCGCAGTAACTGATACCCTGCGCAGAAGTCTCCTACAGATAAAAAGACCAGCAGCTACAGGAGTGTTCACCGTGAGCCGCCTGCTATTGAATTGCGACATTGGCGAGAGCTTCGGCAGCTGGACCATGGGTCTGGACGCCGAAGTCATGCCCTTCATCGATTGCGCCAACGTTGCCTGTGGTTTCCATGCCGGCGACCCGAGCATCATGCGCAAAACCGTGGCGCTGGCCCTCGAACACGGCGTGCAGATTGGCGCGCACCCGGCCTATCAGGATCTGGTCGGATTCGGCCGACGCTCCATGGCGTATTCCGCGCAAGAGCTGCAGGACATCCTGCATTACCAGATCGGCGCCCTCGACGGCATCTGCAAGGCGCAGGGCGGGCGTGTGAGTTACGTCAAACCCCACGGCGCGATGTACAACGACATGATGGCCAACCCGGCGCAGTTGCGCGCGGTGGTGCAGGCCGTGGCCGCGTATGACCGCAGCCTGCCGCTGATGTTGATGGCAACACGCGACAACGCTGCCGCGCAGCAGATCGGCGATGAATACGGCGTAACTCTATGGTTTGAAGCGTTCGCCGACCGTGCCTATGACAGTGGCGGTCGGCTGGTCTCACGGCAACTGCCGGACGCAGTGCATCACGATGCCGAAAAAATCATCGAGCAAGCGTTGACCATCGCCCGTGGCGGCGAACTCAGCGCCAGCGATGGCAGCGCCTTGATCCTGCGCGCCGACACCTTGTGCGTCCACGGCGACAACGCCAGTTCCGTGGCCGCCGTGCGGCGTATTCGTCAGGCCTTGCAGCAGTCGAGTGCGTCATGAATCCACGGGTTGAAGTGGTGGCGCTCGATTGCCTGATGCTGCGTCTGTTCGATGACATCGCCGAAGTCAACATGCCGTGGATGCTCGCCGCCAGCGAGCGCTTGCGCACGGCGTTTGGTGCACAACTGATCGATCTGGTGCCGTCCTATACGACGTTGATGGTGCATTACGATCTGACGCTGTTGAGTCCGGCGCAGGCGCGCGAATTGATCGCCGCAGCGCTGGTCGATCTGGCGCCGAATGCGCGAAGCGCTGGGCAGTGTCACGTCTTGCCGGTCTGGTACGACTTGAGTGTCGGCCCGGAACTGAGCCTGTTGGCCGAACGCAGCGGGCTGGCGGTGGAGGAGGTGATTCGTCGCCACAGTGCGCGGGAGTATCAGGTGTTCGCCCTTGGCTTTGCGCCGGGTTTTGCCTTCATGGGCCTGGTCGAAGAAATGCTCGCCGCGCCACGCTTGAGCACACCGCGCAAGAAAGTCGCCGCCGGCAGCGTCGGTATCGCCGAGCGGCAGACCGCGGCTTATCCGGTGGTCTCGCCCGGTGGCTGGAACCTGATCGGGCGCACCCCGGCGAAACTCTTCGATCGCCATCGCGACGGCTACAGTCTGATGCAACCCGGCGACACGGTGCGCTTCGAAGCGGTCGACCACGCCGAATTCATACGCTTGGGCGGCGATGACACACCACTGGAGGCGTTGGCATGAGTCGATTGACGATCGAAGCCAGCACACCGCTGTGCCTGTTGCAGGATGCCGGGCGGTTTGGCGTGCGACATATGGGCGTGACCCAGGGCGGCGCGGCGGATTGGTGCTCGATGAGCTGGGCCAATTGGCTGTTGGGTAATGAACTGAATGCGGCGGTGGTTGAAATCACCCTCGGCGGGTTTGCTGTGGTGGCTGAGGAGGATTGCCTGCTGGCGCTGGCAGGAGCGGATCTCGGCGCGCAGATCGACGGCCAGCCGCTGGCGCCGTGGCGCAGTTTCCGGTTGGCGAAAGGGCAGACATTGCGCTTCACCCAGCCTTTGCTCGGCGCCAGGGTTTATCTGGCCGCACCCGGTGGTTTTACTGCGCCCAAGGTACTGGGCAGCAGTGCCACGGTACTGCGAGAAGAATTGGGCGGACTTGATGGCATGGGCCTTCCGCTCGCCAAAGGGGCGGCGCTCGGTTACAGCGGCGAAGCGCCAGCGGTGCGCGAAATGCCTTCGGCGCTGCGGCCGGATTTCAAAATGCACGCGCCTTTGGACTTGGTGCTCGGCGCACAGATCGGCCAGTTCAGCGGGCAGAGCCTGTTTGATGTGTTCAACAGCACCTGGACCATCGACAGTCGCGCCGACCGCATGGGCATCCGCCTGCTCGGCGCGGCGTTGCAATATCAAGGCGCGCCGATGATCTCCGAGGGGATTCCGTTGGGGGCAGTGCAGGTGCCGCCGGACGGGCAGCCGATTGTGTTGCTCAACGATCGCCAGACCATTGGTGGCTATCCGCGCCTGGGCGCGTTGACGCCGCTGTCGTTGGCGCGGTTGGCGCAATGCCTGCCGGGAGCGAAGGTGAAATTGAGGCCGGTAGTGCAGGACGTCGCGCACCGCGAGCATGTCGAGTATTTGCAGCGCTTCAAAGATCGCTAAAAGCTTCGCGAGCAGGCTCGCTCCCACAGATGTTGATCGTTCCCACGCTCCGCGTGGGAATGCCGCCCGGGACGCTCCGCGTCCCTGTGACGCAGAGCGTGACTTGATGCATTCCCACGCGGAGCATGGGAACGGTCAGGTCGTCATTTGGAAAGAAACCGCATCCCTTCCTCAAGCCCGCGCAACGTCAGCGGATACATCTGATCCTCAATCAGATCGCGGACGATGTTGGTCGACGAGGTATAGCCCCACGTGTCCTTCGGATACGGATTGATCCAGATGAGCTTCTTGTATTTCTCCATGAAGCGCTGCATCCACACGTAACCCGGCTCTTCGTTCCAGTGCTCGACGCTGCCGCCAGCCTGGGTGATTTCGTACGGCGCCATGGCCGCGTCACCGATAAAGATAACTTTGTAGTCGGCGCCGTATTTGTGCAGCAGATCCTGGGTCGAAGTGCGTTCGGAAGTGCGGCGCATGTTGTTCTTCCACACTGATTCATAAATGAAGTTGTGGAAGTAGAAGTACTCCAGGTGCTTGAACTCGGTCTTGCAGGCCGAGAACAATTCCTCACAGATCTTCACGTGCGCGTCCATCGAGCCGCCGATGTCGAACAACAGCAGCAGCTTCACCGTGTTGCGCCGTTCCGGGCGCATCTGGATGTTCAGCAGGCCGGCGTCCTTGGCGGTGTGGTCGATGGTGCCGTCGATGTCGAGTTCTTCCGCCGCACCCTGGCGAGCGAACTTGCGCAGACGACGCAGGGCGACCTTGATATTGCGTGTGCCCAGTTCCACCGAATCGTCGAGGTTCTTGTACTCGCGCTGATCCCAGACCTTGACCGCTTTGCCCTGACGCTTGCCGGCGTCGCCAACCCGGATGCCTTCCGGGTTGAAACCGCCGGAACCGAACGGGCTGGTGCCGCCGGTGCCGATCCATTTGTTGCCGCCGGCGTGGCGTTCCTTCTGTTCTTCCAGACGCTTCTTGAATTCCTCGATGAGCTTGTCCAGCCCGCCAAGGGACTGGATCTGCGCGCGTTCTTCTTCGCTCAGCGAGCGCTCGAATTCCTTACGCAGCCAGTCTTCGGGAATCAGCGCCTGCAAGTGATCGTCGAGTTTCTCCAGGCCATTGAAATAGGCGCCGAACGCGCGGTCGAACTTGTCGAAATGGCGCTCGTCCTTCACCAGGATCGCCCGCGACAAGTAATAAAACTCGTCCATGTCGGCGAAGGTCACACGCTGTTTCAGCGCGTTGATCAGGTCGAGCAGCTCGCGCACCGACACCGGTACCTTGGCTGCACGCATTTCGTTGAACAGGTTGAGCAACATGGCAGCGGCCTCTTAGCGGGTGCCGCGCCGGCTCATGAACGCCAGGCGCTCAAGCAGTTGCACGTCCTGTTCGTTCTTCACCAGTGCACCTGCCAGTGGCGGAATGGCTTTGGTCGGATCGCGCTCGCGCAGCACCGCTTCGCCGATGTTGTCGGCCATCAACAGCTTCAGCCAGTCGACCAGCTCGGATGTCGAAGGCTTTTTCTTCAGGCCCGGTACCTTGCGCACGTCGAAGAACACATCGAGCGCTTCGCTGACCAGGTCCTTTTTGATGTCCGGGTAGTGCACGTCGACGATTTTCTGCAGGGTAGTGCGGTCGGGGAAGGCGATGTAGTGGAAGAAGCAGCGGCGCAGGAAGGCGTCCGGCAGCTCTTTCTCGTTGTTGGAGGTAATGATGATGATCGGGCGCTTCTTCGCCTTGATGGTCTCGTCGATTTCGTAAACGTAGAACTCCATCTTGTCGAGTTCTTGCAACAAGTCATTAGGGAACTCGATGTCGGCCTTGTCGATTTCGTCGATCAGCAGAATCACCCGCTCCTCGGACTCGAAGGCTTCCCAGAGCTTGCCTTTCTTCAGGTAATTGCGCACATCGTGGACTTTTTCATTGCCCAGCTGCGAGTCGCGCAAACGGCTGACCGCGTCGTACTCGTACAGACCCTGATGGGCCTTGGTGGTGGATTTGATGTGCCAGGTGATCAGCTTGGCACCGAACGACTCGGCCAGTTGCTCGGCGAGCATGGTCTTGCCGGTGCCCGGCTCACCCTTGACCAGCAGCGGCCGTTCCAGGGTGATGGCGGCGTTGACCGCCAGCTTCAGGTCATCGGTGGCGACGTAGGCCTGGGTGCCTTCGAACTTCATCTGCAAATCCTCGAACGGTAACGCTGACCTTACGGGCAGGGCGGGGCGAAATAATCGGATGCCCGACTATAACGCGCACGCCGGTCGACTGTGAACGCAGACGGCTTATTCAGTCTCTGAATGGAGCGTCACATGTTGACTCAGTCTCGGCGGATGGCCAGTATTCCGGTATCGCCGATTTGGCGATAGCCTTTCTTGCTCGGTTAGTAAAAAGGGCAGAAGATCGATGTTACCCATGAAACGGCCGCGTCTGCGATCTGCGCGCGTCCTGTCAGATTTCAGGTTGGCACTGACATTTATCAATGGTCAGGAACTGACAGTTGATTTGGGGACGGATATTCATACTTATCCAGGTCTGCGGCCACTGCTTGATCGCGAAGTCTTTGCGACTGCCGCAGTCGGGGACGAGGGTTGGATCGTTGAATGGATTGAACCCGACGTACAGATCGGTGCCGACACCTTGTATATGGATGCGCTAGCGCAAAATGCCCAGGATGAGAACACGCGCATTTTTATCGATTGGCGCGCCCGTACCGGACTTTCTCTCAATGATGCGGCCGAAGCGCTCGGTGTGAGCGCTCGCAGCATCAGCCGTTACAGCAATGGGCGTGAAGCAGTGCCACGTTCTTTGGCGTTGGCCTGTCTGGGCTGGGATTCGCTGCAACAGCGTTCATCGATAGCGGCCGAAGACACAGGTCGATATGTCGTCAACCGCAAAACTTAATCCTCATCTGGCTTCGGCCGTTCGTACCGCGCATTGAATGCCTGGATGAAGCCATTGCGCAAAATCTGCAAAAACGCTTCGAAGGCGTTGACGTTCTGCTGGTGAACATTGCCGCTGAGTTCGACGCGAGTGGCGAACTGGTTTTTGTTCTGGTTCTTCAGCACGGTCTCGGTGCCGCCGACCAGTGCTTCCCAGATTGAGCGGAACAGGCCTTTGTTCTTGTTTTCGACGTCTTGCTGCCAGTTGAATACGTCGACGTCGCGCAGCAGGGGTTTGATGTAGCCGGTGAGTCGGGCTTTCTCTGCCTTGGCTTCGATAACCACATCGCCGTGGCCGGCGTTGAAGTCGAATTTGCCGTAGGCGGCGGCGAAGTCGTTCATGCGTTTGAGCTCGATGTCACGGGCGCGCAGGCGGAATTCGAAGTCTTCGAAGTTGCTCAGTGGATCGAAGGTGGCGTTGGTTTCCAATGGCGCGTGCCCCAGCAGCAACGCCTTGCCTTCAAAGCGCGCGTCGCGTTTGCCTTCCTTGTCGACCACATTGGTCAGGTTGTAGATGCTGGCGTTGACGTTGCTGGCGTTCATGTTCACCGGCGGCTTGGAATTGAAGTTGCGGAAGGTGATACGGCCGTCGTTGATCTGCACCTCATCGAGGGTGATCGGCAGCAGCTTGCCCAACTGCTCACGCCAGTCGGTGCCCTGACCGGTCTGCGAGTTCTGCTTGTTGGGGCCGCCGTCGACGAAGTTGATTTCGGGGTTGAGGAATTGCACCTGCGCGACCACGGCATGGTCGTACCACAACGAATGCCAGCTCACCGACAGGTCGATCAACGGCGCATCGACGAACGGCACCGGTACTTTGCCGTCGACCTTGACGATCTTCAGGCCGTTGATTTTGTATGCGCCGCGCCACAGCGCGAGGTCGACATCGGTGATCTGGCCACGGTAATCGCCCATGTCCGCAAGTTTGTCATTGAGGTAGTCGCGTACCAGATAGGGCAGGGCGAAATGCAGGGCGACCAGCAGCACCACGACACCCGTCAGGGTCCAGAGCGGCCAGCTGTAACGACGTTTCATGCCATTGTTCCTTCAAGAGTGTGGCTTGACGATTCAAAGCGATTGACTCCGCGCGTTTGCAGACGTTCGACCCGACTGGACTGTGATCGGCAACGGGCTTACCTTGGAAGGCTGAATTCAACGCTGCATAAGGACCCAGCCATGAGCCGTATTTACGCTGACAATGCCCATTCCATCGGTAATACGCCGCTGGTCCAGATCAACCGCATCGCGCCGCGCGGCGTCACGATCCTGGCCAAGATCGAGGGGCGCAACCCCGGTTACTCGGTCAAATGCCGAATCGGCGCCAACATGATCTGGGACGCCGAAAGCAGCGGCAGACTCAAGCCGGGCATGACCATTGTCGAGCCGACTTCCGGTAACACCGGTATCGGTCTGGCCTTCGTTGCCGCTGCGCGTGGCTATAAATTGATGCTGACCATGCCGGCATCGATGAGCATCGAACGCCGCAAGGTTCTGAAAGCCTTGGGCGCGGAACTGGTATTGACCGAGCCGGCCAAGGGCATGAAGGGTGCCATCGAGAAAGCTGCGGAAATCGTCGCCAGCGATGCCGACAAATACTTCATGCCGGCGCAGTTCGATAACCCGGCCAACCCGGCAATTCATGAGAAGACCACCGGCCCGGAAATCTGGAACGACACCGACGGCGCCGTGGATGTGCTGGTGGCTGGCGTAGGTACCGGTGGAACCATTACTGGTGTCTCGCGGTATATCAAGAACACCGCCGGGAAACCGATTCTGTCGGTGGCCGTCGAGCCGGCGTCTTCGCCAGTGATTACGCAAGCGTTGGCCGGTGCCGAGATCAAGCCGAGCCCGCACAAGATTCAGGGCATTGGCGCCGGTTTTGTGCCGAAGAATCTTGATCTGTCGATGGTCGATCGCGTCGAACAGGTGACCGATGAAGAATCCAAGGCCATGGCTTTGCGCCTGATGCAGGAAGAGGGGATTTTGTGCGGGATTTCCTGCGGTGCTGCCATGGCGGTGGCGGTGCGTCTGGCGGAGAAACCAGAGATGCAGGGCAAAACCATCGTCGTGGTGCTGCCGGATTCGGGCGAGCGTTATCTGTCGAGCATGCTGTTCAGTGACCTGTTCACCGAGCAGGAGAACCAGCAGTAAGCCTGTTGATTCAGGTCAGCCGGGGTTCAGGCGCTGCATGTTAATAAAGGCTTTGTTGCGTAATGCTTAACACTGAATCTTGTGTCAGGCGGGTTTTTCCCGGAGCCGGTAGTGTTTATCATGGCCGGCTGCCATGCCGGGAAAAGGGCATTGCGCAGCGTTGTCTTTATTCAAGGAGTCGTTGATGACCGTTTCGTTTGCCGCCAAGGCGTTTGTGCTGTTGCTGTTTCTGGGCAGCACGCTCTATGTGCATTTGCGCGGCAAGGCGCGTTTGCCGGTATTGCGCCAGTTCGTCAACCACTCCGCACTCTTTGCTCCGTACAACGCGTTGATGTACCTGTTTTCCGCAGTGCCATCCAGACCGTATCTGGATCGCAGCAAGTTTCCGGAGCTGGATGTACTGCGCGACAACTGGGAAACCATTCGCGACGAAGCTATGCACCTGTTCGACGAAGGCTACATTCGCGCCGCCGAGAAGAACAACGATGCCGGTTTCGGTTCGTTCTTCAAGAAGGGCTGGAAGCGTTTTTATCTGAAGTGGTACGACAAACCGCTGCCATCGGCCGAAGCTCTTTGCCCGAAAACCGTGGCGCTGGTCAGTGCCATACCCAACGTCAAGGGCGCGATGTTCGCGCTGCTGCCGGGCGGCAGTCACCTCAATCCGCACCGTGACCCGTTCGCCGGCTCCCTGCGTTATCACCTCGGCCTGTCGACACCCAACTCCGATGATTGCCGGATCTTTGTCGACGGTCAGGTCTATGCCTGGCGCGACGGCGATGACGTGATGTTCGACGAGACCTACGTGCACTGGGTCAAGAATGAAACCGCTCAGACTCGGGTGATTCTGTTCTGTGACATCGAACGCCCGCTGAGCAACCGCCTGATGACCCGGATCAACCGCTTCATCAGCGGCTGGCTCGGCCGCGCCACCGCGCCGCAGAATCTTGATGATGAACGCGTTGGCGGCATCAACCAGGCTTATGCCTGGAGCAAGAACTTCAGCGACCGTTTCAGCGGCGTGGTCAAGCAGTGGAAGCGCCGGCATCCCAAGGCCTACAGGGTAATGCGCCCGGTGCTGGCGGTGCTGGTGCTGACGTTGCTGGGGTATTGGTTGTTTGGTTGACGCTGGCTCAGAAATAAAAAACCGCTCCTCAGGAGCGGTTTTTTTTGATGGGTTCAAGGACGGCCGGCGAGCAGGTTGGGCTCGGTCACGTCGGTTCCGTTTTCAAGGACCTGCAGAAAACGGCGCTGATTCGCGGATAACTCCAGTCGATCAAGCTTTTCCACCGGCTCGCGCAATTCCTTCTTGCTTGGGGATTTTCTTACGACTTTGCGCATACTCCCTCCCTCGCTGGTCATTAAATGAACAGATGTCACGATACTTTACTCTCCACTGGTAGAACAAGGCGACCTTGCACATCAAATGTGAAGCCGAGTTGTTGATAAACCGGAATGGCTCCCGGCATAGGTTCCTGAACTTCGATGACTTGGCTGCCAATAATTCGGGCGAATTCGTCGATGGCGAGCAATGCCAAAGCGGCTATTTGGTTTTTCAGCGGGTGAGCCTTTCCGGGTTTGCCCTCCAGTCGCACGATGCGAATCCGCTGGCGGCTATTGTTGGGATTTGCGAAGCATAGCCCGCAGAGCTCTTGTTCAAACCAGATTGCGATATCCAGAGACAGAGGTTCTCGAGCTTTCCAGACGACGACGTCTTCCCACGAGAAAATCGGGTCGTCCCAAGACTGATAAACTGCGAGTGCTTCAGCATCAATAGGCTCAAAGCGGACTTCAGACATGTCGGCTCCCGAAATGCATCGCATCTGCGCAGTCGCAACACCCGCCCGCTTCCTCGCCTCCGACCGATAAACCTGATACCGCAAATACGTCCGTTCCCTTGGCATATGATCTCTTGCATTCCATGTCTCCTGACAATCCGTTGCCGCGCCAATAACCCTAACCACCCGGCGCCAGACTGTCGCTACCGGCCCTTCGCCCAAGTCATTGCAATCTATGTCCCGGGCTGGTTATAGTCAGCCCGCGAGCCGCCTGGCTCGCGCGTTCATTTCCTCACTAAAGATCAGCATTCATGCCTGCATCCCTCATCAACGCGGTAGTCGATTCAGCGGTCAACGCTGGCGTCGTGCCGTGCGGGAATCGGCAGCCTGTGCAGATCAGTCATTACCCTCCACCTGTCAGTAGCACGCCGGTGTGCGCAGTCGTTTCGCCGCCGGGCGTTGGTGTGCGGGGTTGATCGGCAGTTTCTGCTGACCCCTGCGCCCGCCAGAACAACCTACTGAATTTCAGCTTCGGCTGAGTTGGCTTCTTGCCTGACTACAGGTGGTATTCATGTTTGTCCTTTCGAAACAATCCGCGCTCGCGGCGACGTCCACGAGCCTGTTCGTTCTGCTGTGGAGCAGCGGGGCGATTTTCTCCAAGTGGGGCCTCGCCCATGCTTCGCCCTTTGCCTTTCTGCTGATTCGCTTCGCCATCGCCCTGTGCGGGCTGGTGTTGCTGGCGCCGCTGCTGAGATTGAAGCTGCCCAAGGGTGGCAAGCCGATGCTGTTCGCGATCGCCACGGGACTGGTGTTGCTCGGGGCCTATCAGATCTTTTATCTGCTGGCGCTGGATTGCAAAGTCACGCCGGGGGTAATGGCGACGATCATGGGCGTTCAGCCGATCCTCACCGTGGTCTTGATGGAACGGCAGCGTTCGGCGAGCCGCCTGTTCGGCCTGGCGCTGGGCCTGGCCGGGCTGATCATGGTGGTTTATCAAGGGATCGGTCTGGCTGGAATGTCCTGGGCCGGCATGCTGTTCGGTTTGCTGGCGCTGGCGAGCATGACGCTCGGCTCGATCATGCAAAAACGCATCACCGACAATCCGCTCGGCACGCTGCCAGTGCAGTACCTGGCCGGCCTGTTGCTGTGCGCGATTTTCGTACCGTTCCAGCCGTTTCACTTCGAACACAGCGCAGGCTTCATTGTCCCGGTGTTATGGATGGGCCTGGTGGTTTCAATGCTGGCGACGCTGTTGCTGTATCGACTGATCGCGCGGGGCAATCTGGTGAATGTCACCAGCCTGTTCTATCTGGTGCCCGCGGTGACGGCAGTGATGGATTACCTGATTTTCGGTAATCGTCTGGCGGCGTTGGGTGTGCTGGGGATGCTGCTGATCATTGTTGGATTGGTATTTGTGTTCCGTAAAACCGGATAGCCGATAGGCAGGTGGCGCTTGTTGCGCCGCCGTTCGCGAGCAGGCTCGCTCCCACATTGGAATGTATTTTTCTGTCGGAGCGAGCCTGCTCGCGAATATCTGCGGCAGAAAATCTAACGGACTGACACCTTTGCAGGCTTCACCACCGCCGGCTTCAACACCAGCCACAACGCCGCCGCAATCAGCACCCCGCCGTAAATGTGCGCCATCGACAACGGCTCATCCAGCAACAACGCCCCCCACAACACGCCGAACGGCGGGATCATGAAGGTCACGGTCATCGACTTCACCGGGCCGATCGAGCTGAGCAGGCGGAAATAGATGATGTAGGCAAACGCCGTGCAGCCCAGGCCCAAGCCGAGCAGCGACAGCCAGACATGCCAGCCGCCCCAGCTGACCGGCGGCGCGGTAATGGTGCTGTAGGCGAACAGCGGCAGCAAAAACAACGTCGCCCCGAGCATGCTGCCCAATGCCGACAAACGGCTGTCCAGCCCGCCGGCCTGATCCAGCCAGCGCCGCGCGAGGAATCCGGCAAAGCCGTAGCAAGTGGTCGCCAGCAGGCAGGCGACCGCGCCCATCAGCAGTTGCAGATCGAAGGCTACGGGACCGGCGCGCGTCAGCACACCGACGCCGAACAGACCGAGGAACACGCCGCTGAGCTTGGCCGCTGTGAGTTTTTCGCTGAAGAACAAACCGCCAATCAACACGCCCATCAGCGGTGTCGTGGCGTTGAAGATCGCCGAATAGCCGGCCGGCAATACTTGCGCCGCCACCGAATACAACGTCGCCGGAATCCCCGAGTTGATCACGCCAAGCAGCATCACGGTTTTCAGCTTGCCCTTGAAGTCCCAGCTGATGCGCATCAGCCCGAGTATCACCAGCAGCCCGGCAGCCGCGATCGACACGCGAAAGAACCCGGTCGGGATCGTGCCGATCACCGGGGCAATGATGCGCATGAACAGAAAACTCGCGCCCCAGATAGCGGCCAGCGACAACATACGGAAAATATCGACAGGGCTCACGGCGGGCTCCTTGCTTGATCGGGACGAGAGTGTTGCCGAGCGTCCGGATCATGGCAACCGCTATTCGGGCTTTTAATTCTGCCTTGGGATTTACCTGCGCGAGAAACCCCGTCTACGGTCAACCCCGTATCGGTTTTGGCAGAAATTGCGCTTTTCCTGCGAGCGTTTCCGTGACTAAGCTCAGACCAACCGAATTCCCGCCGAGGTTTCATTTATGTCGCAGCAATGGCCAGCCACCGAGATCGCCCGGATGATCCTCGCCGGCTTCGACGATTACCGCGAGCATTTCCGCCGCATCACCGACGGCGCGCGGGAGCGCTTCGAACAGGCGCGCTGGCAGGAGGCGCAGGTCGTCTCGGCGGCGCGGATCAGTCTGTACGAAGAAAAGGTTGGCGAAACCGTCGCTCGCCTGCGCGAGTATTTCGACGAAGAAACCCTGAAGAACGTCAGCTGCTGGCCGCTGGTGAAAAGCGCCTACATCAGTGTGATCGACCTGCGCTTCGACGATGAGCTGTCCGAGACCTGGTACAACTCGATTTTCTGCGGGCTGTTCAGCCACGACCTGATCAGCGACGGCTGCATGTTCATCCACACCACGCGCCCGAGCCTGCGCCGGGCCCGCGCCGCGCAAACCCGCACATACAAGCCGCAGGGCCAGTTGTCCGGGATGCTCGCGAGTATTTTTTCCGATTACCGCTTCAGCGAGGATTACGCTGATCTGCCCGGCGACTTGCTGCGGCTCGAAGCGCAATTGCGTGAGAACCTGCCGGACTGGGTGTGCAAGGACCCGGAGCTGAGCGTCGAGCTATTTTCCTCGGTGCTCTACCGCAATAAAGGCGCGTATCTGGTCGGACGCATTTACACCCGCGATGAGCAATGGCCGCTGGTGATTCCGCTGTTGCACCGCGAAGGAAGGGGCATTCAGATCGATGCGTTGATCACCGACGAAGCCGATGTATCGATCATCTTCTCGTTTACCCGCTCGTATTTCATGGTCGATGTACCGGTGCCGGCGGAGTTCATCGGTTTTCTGCGACGCATTCTGCCGGGCAAGCACATCGCCGAGCTGTACACCTCGATCGGCTTCTACAAGCACGGCAAGTCGGAGTTCTACCGCGCGCTGATCAATCACCTGGCCAACACTGACGATCAGTTCATCATGGCCCCGGGCGTGCGCGGCATGGTCATGAGCGTGTTCACCCTGCCGGGTTTCAACACCGTATTCAAAATCATCAAGGACCGCTTTTCGCCGTCGAAAAACGTCGACCGCGCCACGGTGATCGAAAAGTATCGGCTGGTGAAAAGCGTCGATCGGGTCGGGCGCATGGCCGATACCCAGGAATTTGCCGACTTTCGTTTTCCGCTGAGCAAGTTCGATCCGGCGTGTCTGGAGGAACTGCTAGAGGTCGCGCCGTCGACGGTTTCGGTCGAAGGCGAAACCGTGCTGATTCGCCACTGCTGGACCGAGCGGCGGATGACCCCACTCAACCTTTATCTGGAAAATGCCAACGACGCCCAGGTACGTGAAGCGCTGGAAGATTACGGTCTGGCGATCAAGCAATTGGCGGCGGCGAATATTTTTCCCGGCGACATGCTGCTGAAAAACTTCGGCGTCACCCGTCACGGGCGCGTGGTGTTTTACGATTACGACGAAATCTGCTTCCTGACCGAAGCCAACTTCCGCCACATCCCGCAACCGCGCACGCCGGAGGATGAAATGGCCTCTGAGCCGTGGTACTCGATCGGACCGCTGGACGTGTTTCCCGAGGAGTTTCCGCCGTTCCTGTTTGCCGATGCCGGGCAGCGGAAATTGTTCGATCAATTGCATGGCGAGTTGTACAACGCCGATTACTGGAAGGGCTTGCAGGAGGCGATTCGGGCGGGGAAGGTCATCGACGTCTTCCCATACCGGCGCAAGGGCCTCGACAACGAATAACAAGACGCAGCTGCAAGCGGTAAGCTTCAAGCTGCAAGTTGAAAGCCGCAGTGACTTGCGGCTTGTAGCTTGGCGCTTGCAGCTGCTTTTCTGCGACAATCCGCCCCCCGCATAAATAGACGACCGAATTGCCTACCCGATGACCGACGAATCGCCCTCCATCGACAAACTGCTGAAAAACCTCGATCACGCCATGCTCGCCGACCGTCACCGGCTGCGGCGGCAGTTGCTTGAGCTGCGCAAGAAACCCGACGAGGCCAAACTGGCCCAGTGGGTGGCGCGGATGCAGGCGTCCTGTGATCAGGTACTGGCGCGTCGCGCGAGCCTGCCGGTGATTCGTTACGACGACAGTTTGCCGATCGCGGCCAAGCGCGACGAGATCAAAAAGGCCCTGGAGCAACATCAGGTGCTGATCATCGCCGGCGAAACCGGTTCGGGCAAAACCACCCAGTTGCCGAAGATCTGCCTGGAAATCGGTCGCGGCCAGCACGGTCTGATCGGCCATACCCAGCCGCGTCGGATCGCCGCGCGCAGTGTCGCCAGCCGTGTCGCCGAAGAGCTCGGCACGCCGCTCGGTGCGCTGGTCGGCTATCAGGTGCGCTTCGAGGATCAGAGCGATGCCAACACCCTGATCAAGCTGATGACCGACGGCATTCTGCTGGCGGAAACCCAGAACGATCGTTATCTGGAACGCTATGACACGATCATCGTCGACGAAGCCCACGAACGCAGCCTCAACATCGATTTCCTCCTCGGCTACCTGAAAACCCTGCTGCCACGCCGTCCGGACCTCAAGGTCATCATTACTTCGGCGACCATCGATCTGGAGCGCTTCTCCAAGCACTTCGATGACGCGCCGATCGTCGAAGTGTCGGGCCGTACTTTTCCTGTGGAAACCTGGTACCGGCCGCTGAGCCTGGAGCAGGACGAAGAGGGCAACCGGGTCGAGGACGACCTGACCGTCGATCAGGCGATTCTCGCCACCCTCGACGAAATCGCCGCCTACGAGCGCAGCGAACGGCGCAGCCCCGGCGATGTACTGGTGTTCCTGCCTGGCGAGCGCGAGATTCGCGACGCCGCCGACATGTTGCGCAAGGCCCAGCTCAAACACACCGAGATCCTGCCGCTGTACGCGCGCCTGTCGCCGGCTGAACAGCAGCGGATTTTCCAGTCGCATCCGGGCCGCCGCGTGGTGCTGGCGACCAACGTCGCTGAGACTTCGCTGACCGTCCCGGGCATTCGCTATGTGATCGACAGCGGCACCGCGCGCATCAGTCGTTACAGCTATCGGGCCAAGGTTCAGCGCTTGCCGATCGAAGCGATTTCCCAGGCCAGCGCCAATCAGCGTAAAGGTCGTTGCGGGCGGGTCGAGCCGGGTATCTGCGTGCGTTTGTACAGCGAAGAGGACTTCCTTGGGCGCCCGGAATTTACCGATCCGGAAATTCTGCGCACCAACCTCGCCGCCGTGATCCTGCAGATGCTCCATCTGCGCCTCGGCGAAATCACCGCGTTCCCGTTTATCGAACCGCCGGACGGCAAGGCAATCAGCGACGGTTTCAACCTGCTGCAAGAGCTTTCGGCGGTAGATCGCAACAGTCAGCTGACGCCGCTCGGTCGCCAGTTGGCGCGCTTGCCGGTCGACCCGCGCATGGGCCGCATGCTCCTCGAAGCGGCCAAGCTCGGCAGCTTGCAGGAAGTGCTGATCGTCGCCAGCGCCATGTCGATTCAGGACCCGCGCGAGCGTCCGCCGGAGCGTCAGCAAGCGGCGGATCAGGCCCATGCGCAATGGAAGGATCCGGATTCCGACTTCGCCGGGCTGGTCAATTTGTGGCGTGGTTTTGAAGAACAACGCCAAGCGCTGACCGCCAACCCGCTGCGTAACTGGTGCCGGAAGAACTTCCTCAATTACCTGCGCCTGCGCGAATGGCGTGATTCTCATCGCCAGTTGAGCCTGATCTGCCGCGACATGCAGCTGAGCCTGAACAAAGAGCCGGCGGATTACCCGAAGCTGCACAAAGCGGTGCTGGTCGGTTTGCTCAGCCAGATCGGCCAGAAAACCGAAGACGGCGATTACCTCGGCGCGCGGCAACGGCGCTTCTGGATTCATCCGTCGTCGGGCATCGGCAAGAAGCGCCCGCAGTGGCTGATGACTGCTGAGCTGGTGGAAACCACCAAACTCTACGCGCGGATGGTTGCCAAGATCGATGCCGACTGGATCGAGCCGCTGGCCGGGCACCTGATCAAGAAGAATCACTTCGAGCCGCATTGGGAGAAGAAGCGGGGCCAGGTCGTCGCCTACGAGCAGATCACCCTGTTCGGCCTGATCGTGGTCGGTCGCCGCCCGGTGCATTACGGCCCGGTCGATCCGGTGGTATCCCGTGAGCTGTTTATCCGCGAAGGCCTGGTGCGCGGCGAGATTCAGTCGCGGGCCAAATGCCTGAGCGCCAATCAGAAACTGCTCGAGCAGCTCGACGAACTGGAGGCCAAGGCTCGCCGTCGCGACATTCTCGCCGACGAAGAAACCCTCTACGCCTTCTACGATGCACGTCTGCCGGCCGAGATCCACCAGACCGCGACCTTCGACAGTTGGTACAAGGTCAACAGCCAGAAAGATCCGCAACTGCTGATCATGCGCGAAGAAGACGTGTTGGCCCGCGAGGCCAGCGAAGTCACCGCCCGTGATTACCCGGATACGTTGCACATTGGCGATCTGGAACTGGCGCTGACTTATCATTTCGAGCCCAATCACCCGCGCGACGGCGTGACCTTGCGCGTGCCGGCTCCGCTGCTGCCGATGCTGCCGCCGGAGCGTCTGGAATGGCTGGTGCCGGGGCTGATCGAGGCCAAGTGCATTGCTCTGGTGCGCAACCTGCCGAAAGCCCTGCGCAAGAACTTCGTGCCAGTGCCGGACTTCATCAAGGCCGCGTTGCAGCGCATGACTTTCGCCGAAGGTTCGCTGCCGCAAGCGCTCGGTCGCGAGCTGCTGCGCATGACCGGCGCGCGGGTCAGCGATGAAGCGTGGGCGGAAGCGGCGCAGCAGGTTGAGAGCCATCTGCGCATGAACCTGGAAATCGTCGATGGCCAGGGCAAGTTCCTTGGCGAGGGCCGCGATCTGGCTGAGCTGACCGCACGCTTCGCCGAAGCCAGCCAGGCCGCGCTGGCGGTGCCGCAGAGTGCGAAAAGTCAGCAACCGGTCGAGGCAAAAGTCTTTGCCCCAGTGGCGGAAAAGACCCAGCAGAAGATCGCCGGGCTGTCGATGACGGTGTACCCGGCGCTGGTGGAAGAGGGCGGCACGGTCAAGGAGGGACGCTTCTCTACCCCGGCCGAAGCCGAGTTCCAGCACCGTCGCGCCTTGCAGCGCTTGCTGATGCAGCAACTGGCCGAGCCGGCGAAATTCCTGCGCGGCAAGTTGCCCGGGCAGACTGAATTGGGCTTGCTGTATCGCGAACTGGGCCGGGTCGATGCGCTGGTCGAAGACATTCTGCTGGCCAGTCTCGACAGTTGCATTCTCGAAGGTGAAGACCCGTTGCCCCGCGATGGCGCCGGGTTGGCGGCATTGGCCGAACGCAAACGCGGCAACTGGACCGAGCACGCCGAGCGGGTTGCGCGGCTGACTCTGGAAATTCTCAAGATCTGGCACGGTCTGCAAAAACGCTTCAAGGGCAAGATCGATCTGGCGCAAGCGGTGGCACTCAACGACATCAAGCAACAGATCGGCAATCTGGTCTATCCGGGTTTCGTTCGCGAAACGCCGATGCAGTGGCTCAAAGAGTTGCCGCGTTACCTGAAAGCGGTCGAGCAGCGTTTCGAGAAACTCGGTGCGCAGGTGCAGAAAGATCGGGTCTGGAGCGGGGAACTCGCTGGCCTGTGGGCGCAATACCAGACCCGCGCGGCCAAGCATGCGCAGGAAGGCAAGCGTGATCCGCAGCTGGAGTTGTACCGCTGGTGGCTGGAGGAATACCGCGTGTCGCTGTTCGCCCAACAGTTGGGCACCAAAGTGCCGATCTCGGACAAGCGCCTGAGCAAACAGTGGAGCCAGGTCGAGCCCTGACCTGCCGCCATACACAATCCCTCTGTGGAAGCGGTCTTTGTGGCGAGGGGATTTATCCCCGTTGGGTGGCGAAGTCACCCCAAAACCTGCGACCTCGGTTCATCGATCGTTCCCATGCTCTGCGTGGGAATGCCTCTGGGGACGCTCCGCGTCCAGTGACGCGGAGCGTCACGGGCTGCATTCCCACGCGGAGCGTGGGAACGATCATCAAAAGATCGCAGCCTTCGGCAGCTCCTGCAGGGATCGAGTTGAGCAGGAGAAAGGCGCCAAAATCTCGGGTTTATGGCAAACTTCGCCACCATAACCCGCCGTTTCGCGACCCAGAGCCTTCGGCCGTGTCGCGCTGCGGAATAAAACGATGCCAGGTTTGCGTCCCCCGGATGGGAATAGACCCTTTGCGTGTTGGTACGACGGTTCCAGCACTTTCTGCCTGAACAGATTAGAGAAACGACCATGCATAACGTCGTCATCAGCGGCACCGGCCTGTACACACCGGCCAACAGCATCTCCAACGAAGAGCTGGTGCAGTCTTTCAATACCTACGTCGCCCAGTTCAACGCCGATAACGCCGAGGCGATTGCCAGCGGTGAAGTCCAGGCCCTGACCGAATCCAGCGCCGCGTTCATCGAAAAGGCCTCGGGCATCAAGAGCCGCTTTGTCATGGACAAGGACGGCATCCTCGATCCGCAACGCATGGCCCCGCGCCTGCCCGAGCGTTCCAACGATGAATGGTCGGTGCTCTGCCAGATGGCCGTTGGCGCTGCCGAACAAGCCCTGCAACGAGCCGGCAAAACCGCCGCCGATATCGACGGCGTGATCGTTGCCTGCTCCAACCTGCAACGCGCTTACCCGGCCATCGCCATCGAAGTCCAGGAAGCGCTGGGCATTGAAGGTTTCGGTTTCGACATGAACGTGGCGTGTTCTTCGGCCACCTTCGGCATCCAGGCCGCCGCCAACAGCGTACAGCTTGGCCAGGCGCGGGCGATCCTGATGGTCAACCCGGAGGTCTGCACCGGGCACCTGAACTTCCGTGATCGCGACAGCCACTTCATCTTCGGCGATGCCGCGACTGCGGTGATCATCGAACGCGCGGATCTGGCGACCTCCCCGTACCAGTTCGACGTGGTCAGCACCAAATTGCTGACCAAGTTCTCCAACAACATCCGCAACAACTTCGGCTTCCTAAACCGCGCGGCGGAAGAGGGCATCGGTGCCCGCGACAAGCTGTTCGTGCAGGAAGGCCGCAAGGTGTTCAAGGATGTCTGCCCGATGGTCGCCGAGCTGATTGGCGAGCATCTGGAAGAGAACCAGCTCAACGTCGGCGACGTGAAGCGTTTCTGGCTGCACCAGGCCAACCTGAGCATGAATCACCTGATCGTGCGCAAGCTGCTCGGCCGCGAAGCTACCGAAGAAGAAGCCCCGGTGATTCTCGACAGCTACGCCAACACCAGCTCGGCCGGTTCGGTCATTGCCTTCCACAAATACCAGGATGATCTGGCCTCGGGTTCGCTGGCGGTGCTCAGTTCGTTTGGTGCCGGTTATTCGATCGGTAGCGTGTTGCTGCGCAAGCGCTGAAACAGGTTAATTTCCCCTTAATCGCGTCGATCTTTCCTACATTCGAAGCGGCTGAAACGCTGTAATTTTTCGGACGTCGCGGCAGGTGCACACCTGCCGCGTTCATTTTCGAAGTCCGGACAAGGGGATTGATGGATGGCGGCTGACGACACCCAACTGCTCACGCGCTTGCTGGCGGGGGAGCAAAAGGCTTTCAAGGAACTGGTCACCACCTATCAGAGCGCCATGCGCGCGGTGGCTTACGCGATTGTCGGCCAGCGTCATGTCGAGGAAGTGGTGCAGGATGCCTGGCTGTCGGTGGTGCGCCATCTGGCCAGCTTCGAAGGCCGCTCCAGCCTCAAGACCTGGTTGCTGACCATCACCGCCAATTCGGCCAAGAGTCGCTACAAGCTCAATCGCCGGGAAGTGTTGCTCGATGACTTGCCATCACCTCACGGCACCATCGGTGACGATCGATTTTCCTCGAGCGACGGTCATTGGCTGGTCGCGCCATTTGCCTGGCATCAGGACACCCCCGAAGCGCTACTCACCGAAAACGAACTGCGCGAATGCCTCGAACACACCTTGCTGAGTCTGTCCGAGTTGCAGAGCAGTGTCCTGCTGTTGCGCGAACGCCAGGGCCTGGAGCTGGAAGAGATCTGTAATCTTCTGGAGATTTCGCTCTCCAATGTCCGCGTGCTGCTGCACCGGGCACGTTTGAAGGTCTTTGCGACCGTGGAACATTTTGAGGAGACAGGAGAATGTTGACCTGCAAGGAGCAAGTGGCACGATCCAGCGATTATCTCGATGGCCAACTGAGCTTTCGCGAGACGCTGATGGTGCGTCATCACCTGTTGTTCTGCCGCAACTGCCGGCGCTTCATGCGGCAGATGCGCGTGATGCAGGCAACCCTGAAGGCGCTGCCGGAACAACCGGAAGAGGGAGTGGATGCTTTGGCTGAGCGTCTGGCGACGCAGAGGCGCGACGACAGTCCTTGAAAGAGTCAGCCCGGGGCAGCGTCAGCGAACGGATGATGGGGATCGCTGGCATTGCACCGGGCTGCAGGACATCAGCTTCGAACGACAAGTCGCAAGGGGAGCGGTGACTTGCAGCTTGTCGCTCGAAGCTTGTAGCTGTTTTCTTAGAACTTCGCTTCAGCATCCAGCTGCAGGGTGTTGGCGTCTGCATCGCGCTGGCTGCGGCTGGCGAAGTCGGCCTTGGTCAGGAAGTACGTGGCGCCGACGGCGAAGTTCTTGTCGATGTCGTAACCGACCTTGAACTTGTGCCCGCGCGAACCGGTGGTGCCGTTGGCGAAGTCGGAGTCGGTGAAGGCGCCGACCACGGCATTGCGCTGCACGTCGCGATAGTTGTAATCGAGGTTGAAGCCGAACACTTTCGACTTGGCGCCGAGCAACCATGCGGTGTCCTGATCGGTCACGGCATCGTTGTTCTTCACGTACTGGCCGTAGAACGACAGCGGCATTGGCAGGCCGCCGATGTCGATCTGGCTGAACCCTTCATACAGACGGAATTCGTTATCGGCCGAGTTGCCGTTGACTGCCAGCGCGCACGGTGTCGAGGTGCCGGTGCAGCGGCTGTCATCGTCATTCTGGTAAGCGTAAACGCTGCCGCCGACGGTCATCTTCAGGTTGTCAGTGATGTTGAAACGGCTGCCCAACTGGCCAGCGGTCAGGCGCAGGTCGTGGCGGAATTGCACGCCGTCGCCGTCAACGTTGTCCTTGAGGTTGTAGTTACCCAGGCTGCCAAACAGTTCGGCGCTGCCGCCCAGTGGGTATTTGTAGGTAACGGCCAGACCTTCCGGGTTGATGTCGCTATCCCAGATCACGTCGCCCATGCTTACCCACGGTTGCAGCATCTTGCCGCCGATCACGTGCAGGTTCTTGATCTGATCCGGGTGGTAGTCGATGTAGCCGAGGTCGAGCCAGATCTGCTTCTTGTCGAAGTAGTTGTCCTGATCCTGGTTGGTCGAGCGCGCGTCGTCACCGCCGCCGGTGGCGATACGGATACCGGTGTCGACTTGCGGGTTGATCTCGGTATAGGCGCCCAGACGCGCACGGATGCGCTGGCGGTCCTTGTCGCGGCCGCCGTTGTTCGGCTCGCCGTCGATCTTGATGGTTTCCTGACGGATACGTACGTCGCCCTTGAACTGGGTCTTGGCCGCCCAGGCCAGTTTCTGATCGAACAGGCTCTGTTCGTTGGTCTTCTTCGCGACCGCCGCCACTTGTTCGTTGGTTTCCTGCTGCGCCTGTTGGGCGATTTGCTGAGCCTTCTGATCCTTGGCCAGTTCTGTTTGCAGCTCGATGTACTGCGCCTGGGAAATCGACCCGTTGGCCTTGAGCATGTCGAGCAGTTTGGCGTCGACTGCAGCACTGGCCGGAACGCTCATGGCCAGCAACAAGCCGCCGCACAGGGCCGCTGCAGTTTTCGTGGAAGCAAGACGCATAGCAATCTCCGAAGATGAAGGGGATGGCTGAACCATCCTGGGCACAACCGGCCTGAAGGCCGGAAAACTGTGTCCGGGTTAGAACCCGGCGCTCTAAAAACAGGCGCCAGTATCGCGATGGTTTATGACAGGGCGGTGGCACAGTGATGGCAGGTTGATGACGATGCGGATCAGGCGTGAACTATCGAGTTAGAGCGCTGTCGGCCGATTGAGCGTGTGCAACGGGGTCGCGATCAGCGATACTCGCCGGGCTTTGTCGCCAAGCTGTGGAGTGCCAGTGAATGCCGTTGCAACGCCTGCAAGACCTGTCAGAAATCGCCCCGGCAAGCTGGGATGCGCTGGTGCCGGACAACCAGCCGTTCCTGCGTCACGCCTTCCTCAGCGCGCTGGAAGACAGCGGCAGTGTCGGCCCGCATACAGGCTGGCAGCCGGAGCATTTGCTGCACATCGAAGATGATCGACTGATCGCCGCACTGCCCAGTTATCGCAAGTGGCACTCCTACGGCGAGTACGTCTTCGATCACGGCTGGGCCGATGCCTGCGCGCGTGCCGGCATCGATTACTACCCCAAACTGTTGACCGCCGTGCCGTTCAGTCCGGTCAGCGGTCCGCGCTTGCTGGCGGCAACAGTGGAGGACGGTTTCGAACTGCTGAAAAGCCTGCCGGGCTATTTGCAGATCGAAGAACTGTCCAGCGCGCACATCAACTTCACCGATCCGTTTACCGATGCGGCGATGGCCGAGCAACCGGGCTGGCTGCAGCGTATCGGCTGTCAATATCACTGGCAGAACCGTGAGTACCGCGACTTTCAGGACTTCCTCGACGCCCTCAGCTCTCGCAAGCGCAAGCAGATGCGCAAGGAACGCGAGCAGGTGGCGGGGCAGGGCTTTGAGTTCGAGTGGTTGGAGGGGCGTGAGCTGGGCGAGGCGCAGTGGGATTTCGTGTACGCCTGCTATGCCAACACCTACGCGGTGCGGCGTCAGGCGCCATATCTGACGCGCGAGTTCTTCAGTCTGCTGGCTGAACGCATGCCCGAAGCGATTCGCGTGGTCTTGGCCAAACAGGGCTCACGGCCGGTGGCGATGGCGTTCAGCCTGGTCGGTGGCGACAGTTTCTACGGGCGTTATTGGGGCTGCCTGGCCGAGTTTGATCGGCTGCATTTCGAGACGTGTTTCTACCAGGGCATGGATTACGCGATTGCCCAAGGCATCCAGCGTTTCGATGCCGGGGCACAGGGCGAGCACAAGTTGATTCGCGGCTTCGAACCGGTGATCACCCATTCCTGGCATTACCTGCGCCATCCGGGGCTGAAAGCGGCGGTGAAGGATTTCCTCCAGCAAGAGCGCGCCGGGGTTCTGGCCTATGCCGAAGAGGCCCGAACGGCGTTGCCCTATCGCCACACCTGACCATGATCGTTCCCACGCTCTGCGTGGGAATGCAGGCCGTGACGCTCCGCGTCACTGGACGCGGAGCGGCCCTTGAGGCATTCCCATGCGGAGCGTGGGAACGATCATATCGCGCGATCAGTCGATGCCGACAAAGCCTCCGGTCTGGTGCGCCCACAACCGTGCATACAAGCCTCGATGGGCGAGCAGTTCGGCGTGGGTGCCGCTCTCGGCGATCTTGCCGTTTTCCAGCACCACCAGACGGTCCATGCGCGCGATGGTCGAGAGACGGTGGGCGATGGCGATTACGGTTTTGCCCTGCATCAAGGTCTCGAGGCTTTCCTGAATCGCTGCTTCGACTTCCGAATCCAGTGCCGAGGTCGCTTCGTCCATGATCAGGATCGGCGCGTCCTTGAGCAGCACCCGCGCAATCGCGATGCGCTGGCGCTGACCGCCCGACAGTTTCACCCCGCGCTCGCCGACATGCGCGTCGAAACCGCTGCGGCCTTCAGCGTCGGACAGCAGTGGAATGAACTCATCGGCGCGAGCCTTGTGCACCGCCTCCCACAGTTCGGCGTCGGTGGCGTCGGGTTTGCCGTAAAGCAAGTTGTCACGGATCGAGCGGTGCAACAGCGAGGTGTCCTGAGTGATCATGCCGATCCGCGCACGCAGGCTTTCCTGGCCGACTTCGGCAATGTTCTGCCCATCGATCAGGATGCGCCCGCCCTCGACGTCGTACAGGCGCAGCAGCAGGTTGACCAAGGTTGATTTGCCGGCGCCGGACGGGCCGATCAAGCCGATTTTTTCCCCCGGTTTTATCGTCATATTGAGGTCGCCGATGATGCCTTTCTTCTTGCCGTAGTGAAAATCCACGTGCTCGAAGCGCACTTCGCCCGAGGCCACGGCCAGCGGTTTGGCCTGCTCGCGGTCGGTGACGCTGACCGGTTGCGAAATGGTGCGCAGACCGTCCTGGACCATGCCGATGTTTTCGAAAATGCCGGTGACTACCCACATGATCCAGCCGGACATGTTGACGATACGAATCACCAGGCCGGTGGCCAGGGCAATCGCGCCGACGGTGATCAGCGACTGCGTCCACAGCCACAACGCCAGCGCCGTGGTGCCGACGATCAGCAGGCCGTTCATGGTAGTGATCGCCACGTCCATGCTGGTCACCACGCGACCGGCCATCTGCGCTTTGACGGTCTGTTCTTCGATGGCTTCCTTGGCGTAGTGCTGTTCGAAGTTGGTGTGGGCAAACAATTTCAGCGTGGCGATGTTGGTGTAGCCATCGACGATGCGCCCCATCAGTTTCGAGCGCGCGTCAGAGGCTTCCACCGAGCGCTCCTTCACCCGTGGCACGAAGTAATACAGCGCGCCGATGTAGGCGACGATCCAGGTCAGCAAAGGGATCATCAGGCGCCAGTCGGCCTCGGCGAACAGCACCAGCGAGCTGATCGCATAGATCACCACGTGCCACAGCGCGTCGACCGCTTGCACGGCAGAATCGCGCAGCGAGTTGCCGGTCTGCATGATGCGCTGGGCGATGCGCCCGGCGAAGTCGTTCTGGAAGAAATTCAGGCTCTGCTTGAGCACGTAACTGTGGTTCTGCCAGCGGATCATGCTGGTCATGCCGGGGCTCAGGGTCTGATGCACCAGCAGATCGTGCAGGCCGAAGAAAATCGGTCGCAACACCAGGGCGACCACCAGCATCCAGGTCAATTCGAGGGCGTGGTCGCTGAAGAAATTCGGGTTGGGCGTGCCTTGGGCCAGATCGATGATGCGGCTCAGGTAACTGAACAGCGCTACTTCGATCAACGCGGCGAACAGGCCAACCACGAGCAGGGCGGCGAAGCTCGGCCAGACCTGCTTCAGGTAATAGGTATAGAAGGGCCAGACGCGGTCCGGCGGGGACGCCGTCGGGGCGTCGCGGAAGATATCGATCAGTTGTTCGAAACGGCGATAGAGCATCAGATAACCGCCCGGAATCCGGGCTCTCCTTTTATCAGTGCGAGCGGCGCAGGCTCAGCCCCACGCCGCTCGATATGCCCGGCGAAACTCAGTCGATGCGCTTGGCCGACTTGATGATCACAGGGTCGACAGGCACGTTCTGCATGCCTTGTTTGGTGGTGGTCTGCGAGTTGACGATGATGTCCACGACGTCCATGCCCTTGACCACTTTGGCGAACACCGCGTAACCGGCGTCGCGACCCGGGTCGAGGAACGCGTTGTCGGCGACGTTGATGAAGAACTGGCTGGTCGCCGAGTCAGGGTTGGAAGTACGCGCCATCGACAGGGTGCCGCGAACGTTGTGCAGGCCATTGCTGGCCTCGTTCTTGATCGGCGCCTTGGTTTCTTTCTGTTGCATCTGCTGGGTGAAGCCGCCGCCCTGAGCCATGAAGCCCGGGATCACGCGGTGGAAAATGGTGTTGTTGTAGAAACCGCTGTCGACGTATTCAAGGAAGTTCTTCGTGCTGATCGGTGCCTTGACCGGGTCCAGTTCGATTTCGATCTGGCCGTTGGTGGTGTCCAGCAGCACGTGGGGCGCCTTGGCCGGGGTAGCAGCCATCAGGTTGGCGGCAAACAGTACGGAGCCGGCGGCGAGGGCGAGTTTTTTCAGCATGGGTCAGTGATCCTGAGAGTGAAGGTCGGCTGTGGCGAGAAAATCCAGCAGCGTGTGATTGAAGCGTTCGGGTTGATCGAGCGGGGTGGCATGGCGCGAGTCGTCAATGACCACCAGCCGCGCATCCGGCAGCAGTTTTACATAGGTTTCCTTTAACGCCACCGGTGTGTAGTCACGGTCGGCGCTGATGACGAGCGTTGGACAGGACACCCGGGAAAGTCGTTCCTGAACGCCCCAGCCCACGATCGCATCGAAGCTGGCGAGATAAGCACGTTTGTCGTTTTTTGCCCAGCGTTCGGCCATTTTCCGTCGCAGATCGGCCTGTTCCGGATTGGGGAAAAGTTTGCTGCCGAGGGCTGTGCCGATGGTTTCCAGGCTGAGCAGGCGCATCAGGCTCCAGCGTTTGAACCACTGCCAGTAGTCGTCGCGGGTGCGCAATTTGACCTGTGGCGCGCTGTTGACGATGGTCAGGCTCTTGAGCGCCTGAGGCTGATCGACGGCCAGCTGAAAGCCGATCATCCCGCCCATCGACAGCCCGACGTAGTGCACCGGGCCGAGGCGCAGGTGCTCGATCAAGGCCAGCAGGTCGGCGCTGAACCCGGCAATACTGTAGCGTTCGCGGGGTTTGTCCGAGCGCCCGTGGCCGCGAATGTCCGGGACGATCACCCGGTAGTGCGCGGCTAGCGCCGGGATCTGCATTTCCCAGTCCAGGGTGCTCGAGCCGAGCCCGTGAACCAGCAGCAACGGCGCACCGTGGCCATATTCCTCGTAGTGCAGGTTGCAACCTTCGTGCTCGAAATACGCCATCGGTGAACTCCGTGTCAGGCTTGTTCGGGGGCGGCAAACGGTGCGTCCAGCGGCAAGGTGTCGAAGGTGCGCAACAATTCGATAAGGATTTGCGTGGCCGGGCCCAGGGGTTTGTCCTTGTTCGAATACAGATAGAAACTCGAATTGCGGCTGCCGCCTCGGTCCAACGGTAGCAGCTTGAGCGAACCATCCTTGAGTTCGCGGTCGATCATGTGCCGCGGTAGCCAGGCAAAACCCAAGCCGCTGCTGACAAAGGTCGCGGCGGTGGCGAGGCTGCCGACGGTCCAGCGCTGCTCGGCGCCGAGCCAGCCGACATCGCGCGGCTGCTGGCGGCCGGAGTCGCGGATCACCACTTGCATCTGGGTTTCCAGATCCTGAAAGCTCAGCTCGCGGTTGAGCCGATGCAGCGGGTGATCAGGATGGGCAACGGCGACGAACTCGACATCGCTCAACTCCGCACCCAGGTAGCCCGGAATGCTCAGGCCGGTGATGGCCAGATCCGCCACGCCTTCGAGCAGCACTTCCTCGACCCCCGACAACACTTCCTCGCGCAGACGCACGCGGCAGCCGCGACTCTGCGGCATGAACGCGGTCAGGGCGCGGACGATCCGCGCGCTCGGGTAGGCGGCGTCGACCACCAGCCGCACTTCCGCTTCCCAGCCTTGCTCCATGTGATGGGCAAGGTCTTCGAGTTGGCTGGCCTGTTTGACCAATTGCCGCGAACGGCGCAGCAATACGCCGCCGGCTTCGGTGAGCACAGCTTTGCGCCCGTCGATGCGCAGCAATGGCACGCCGAGCTGATCCTGCATGCGGGCGACGGTGTAGCTCACCGACGATTGCGAACGGTGCAGGGCCTCGGCGGCCTGGGCGAATCCGCCGTGGTCGACCACGGCCTGCAACGTTCGCCATTGATCAAGGGTCACGCGGGGCGCTTTCATCAATAGCTCCTCTTGTCCTAAGCTGGCCGTCCCTCATGGAGACTGCCGAATGAAAAAATTCTGTTGTGTGGTGCTGGCGCTGCTGCCGTTGACCGCGTTTGCCTATCCGATCGACGTGCAAAAGGATCTCAACGGCATGAAGATCGACTACGAGACTTACGACACGGACAACGACATCGGCTCGATCCGCGTGGCCAACTACGGTGATGTCGATGCGACCTGCCGTGCGGTGTTCAGCAACGGCCCGGAAGCACCACGCACGCGCAGCATCGATGTCCCGGCAGGCAAGCATAAAAACGCCACGGCCAAGTTCACCCGCGAGATCATCAAGCTGCGCATCAAACTGACCTGCACCCCGAAATAGCACCGCGAACCCTTGTGGGAGCGAGCTTGCTCGCGAAGGCGGTATGTCATTCAACAATGATGTCGACTGATACGGCCAATTCGCGAGCAAGCTCGCTCCCACAGGGTATGTGTCAGCATCTAAACTAATTATTCGATGCTTTGCAGCAATTATTTGCGCTTTTTCATCGATTCGACTCTGTTTAACCTTCACTCCATCGACTTACAACATATTCGGATGGAGGCTACACACCATGTCCCGCGTTCTGATCATCGAAAGCAGTGCCCGCCAGCAAGACTCGGTTTCCCGTCAACTGACCCAGACCTTCATCGCTCAGTGGAAAGCCGCGCACCCTGCCGATCAGATCACCGTGCGTGACCTCGCCGCGAACCCGGTGCCGCATCTGGACGCCAACTTGCTGGGTGGCTGGATGAAGCCCGCCGAACAGCGCAACGACAGCGAACAGGCGTCGCTGGACCGCTCCAACCTATTGACTGATGAGCTGCTTGCCGCCGACGTGTTGGTGCTGGCGGCACCGATGTACAACTTTGCGATCCCGAGCACGCTCAAGGCCTGGCTGGATCATGTGCTGCGCGCCGGGGTGACCTTCAAGTACACCGAAACCGGTCCGCAAGGTCTGCTCAACGGCAAGCGTGCCTTTGTCCTGACTGCTCGCGGTGGTGTGTATGCCGGTGGCCCGGCGGATCATCAGGAACCGTACCTGCGTCAGGTGATGGGTTTCATCGGGATCAACGACGTGACCTTTATCCATGCTGAGGGCATGAACCTGGGCGGTGACTTCCAGGAGAAGGGCCTGAATCAGGCCAACGCCAAACTGTCTCAGGTCGCTTGATCGGTTAATCGCCAGATAATCGCTGGATGGTCTAGTGACTTGGCGCAACCCCTTCAAGGTTCCACGCGCATCGAACCTCCCTTTGCACTTTTGCTCCTGAGTGCTGTAGCCCGATTGAACGCTTTAGCGAGATCGGGCTTTTTTTTGTCTGCGATATTTTCTGCTTCAAACAATCCCTCTGTAGGAGCTGCCGCAGGCTGCGATCTTTTGATTTTAAAAAAACAAGATCAAAAGATCGCAGCCTGCGGCAGCTCCTACATGGGGATTTGTGTTGGTTCCAGAAAGTAAAAACCGCTATCGTCGCCGCCATTCGATTTTCGAGGCGAACATGGGCTATCTACTTTTTGTCACGCTGATCCAGGCGTTTTCCTTCAGTCTGATCGGCGAATACCTGGCCGGGCATGTCGACAGTTACTTCGCGGTGCTGGTGCGTGTGGTGCTGGCGGGGCTGGTGTTTATACCGTTGACACGCTGGCGTTCGGTGGAGCCGGCGTTCATGCGTGGCATGTTGCTGATCGGCGCGTTGCAGTTCGGTGTGACTTACGTCTGCCTTTACCTGAGCTTCCGTGTGCTGACGGTGCCGGAGGTGTTGCTGTTCACCATTCTCACGCCGCTGCACGTGACGTTGATCGAAGACGCGCTGAACCGCCGCTTTAATCCGTGGGCATTGGTTGCTGCGCTGGTGGCCGTGGGCGGTGCGGCGGTGATTCGCTTCGACAGCATCAGTCCCTACTTTTTCATGGGCTTCCTGCTGCTGCAACTGGCCAACTTCACTTATGCCGCCGGGCAAGTGTTGTACAAGCATCTGGTGGCCAAGCATCCGAGCGATCTGCCGCATTACCGCCGCTTCGGTTATTTCTACCTGGGCGCACTGGCGGTGGTGCTGCCGGCGTTCCTGTTGTTCGGCAAGTCGAACTTCCTGCCGGAAGCGCCGCTGCAATGGGCGGTGTTGCTGTTTCTCGGGCTGGTGTCGACGGCGCTGGGTCTGTACTGGTGGAACAAAGGTGCATGCATGGTCAACGGCGGCACCCTGGCGGTGATGAACAACCTGCATGTGCCGGTGGGATTGTTGTTGAATCTGCTGATCTGGAATCAGCATGAGGAACTGGGGCGGTTGTTCCTCGGCGGGGGTGTGATTCTGGCGGCTGTGTGGATCAGCCGGTCGGGTATCCGCAAATCCCCGGCCGCCGCATAACCCCTGTGGGAGCGAGCCTGCTCGCGAAGGCGCTGGGTCAGATAAGTATGGGTCGACTGACACATTGCATTCGCGAACAGGCTCGCTCCCACATTTGATCTTTGGGTTACATCAGGTGTTTTTCCGGCTCCGGAATACTCGCCGAGCCCAACACCGCCGGCAGCAACCCCGCACGCAAATCCCCGCCACTCGGCTGTTGATACAGACTCAAGCCAAACTCCGGCAACACCGCCAGCAGGTAATCGAAAATATCCCCCTGAATCCGCTCGTAATCGGCCCACACCGTGGTGCGGGTGAAGCAGTAGATTTCCAGCGGAATGCCCTGCGCGGTGGTCTGCATCTGCCGGACCATGCAGGTCATGTTCGGCTGAATCTCCGGGTGGCTCTTCAGATACGCCAGCGCATAGGCGCGGAAGGTGCCGATGTTGGTCATGCGGCGGCGGTTGGCCGACATCGCCGCGACATTGCCCTGGGCCTCATTCCAGGCCTTGAGCTCGGCTTTCTTGCGGCCCATGTAGTCGGTCAGCAGGTGCACCTGCGAGAGCTTTTCTTCCTCGTCGTCGCGGATGAAGCGCACGCCGCTGGCATCGATGAACAGGCTGCGCTTGATCCGCCGACCGCCGGACTGCTGCATGCCGCGCCAGTTCTTGAACGACTCGGACATCAGCCGCCAGGTCGGGATCGAGACGATCGTCTTGTCGAAATTCTGCACCTTGACCGTGTGCAACGTGATGTCGACCACGTCGCCATCGGCGCCGACTTGCGGCATCTCGATCCAGTCACCGACGCGCAGCATGTCGTTGCTGGTCAGCTGCACGCTGGCGACGAACGACAGCAGCGTGTCCTTGTAGACCAACAGGATCACCGCCGACATCGCACCCAGACCCGACAGCAGCAACAGCGGCGAACGGTCGATCAATGTAGCGACGATGATGATCGCGCCGAACACGTACAAAACCATTTTCGCCAGTTGCACGTAGCCTTTGATCGAGCGTGTACGCGCATGCTCGGTGCGCGCGTAGATGTCGAGCAGGGCGTTGAGCAGGGCGCTGACCGCCAGCAGCAGGAACAGAATGGTGAACGCCAGCGCGACGTTGCCGAGGAAATTCATCGCGGTCTTGCTCAGCTCCGGCACCAGGTGCAGGCCGAACTGGATCACCAGCGACGGCGTCATCTGCGCCAGCCGTTGAAACACCTTGTTGTGGCGAAAATCGTTGATCCAGTGCAGCGCCGGCTGGCGGCCGAGCATGCGGCTGGCGTGCAGGATCAGGTATCGCGCCACCCGTCCGAGCACCAGCGCGATGACCAGCAGCACCAGCAGCGCCAGTCCCGATTGCAGAAGTGGGTGCTCTTCGAGCGTGCCCCAGAGGCCTTGGGCTTTGAGCCAGAGCTGTTTGATATCCATGAGCGAAACATTTCTTCTGTAAGACGCGAGGGCCGATTAGAGCATTTAAGACGCTGTGTATTGCAGCGAGTGACAAATCGGGCAACAAAAAAACCACTGATTGTCGGCGTTTGCACAAAGAAACTCGGCCTGAGCGCTCGAAACCGGTAACCTATGCAGCTGTTTTTTTGCATATCTTCGAGGTAGCACCCGTGTTTTCCCAATTCGCCCTGCACGAACGCCTGCTCAAAGCCGTGGCCGAGCTGAAATTTGTCGAGCCAACGCCTGTGCAAGCCGCGGCCATCCCGCTGGCGCTCCAGGGGCGTGATCTGCGGGTGACGGCGCAAACCGGTAGCGGCAAAACCGCCGCTTTCGTCCTGCCGATCCTCAATCGCCTGATCGGCCCGGCGAAGATCCGAGTCAGCATCAAGACGCTGATCCTGCTGCCGACCCGTGAGCTGGCCCAGCAGACCTTGAAGGAAGTGGAACGCTTCTCGCAGTTCACCTTCATCAAGTCCGGCCTGATCACCGGCGGCGAAGACTTCAAGGTACAGGCCGCGATGCTGCGCAAAGTGCCGGACATCCTCATCGGCACCCCGGGGCGGATGATCGAGCAGCTCAACGCTGGCAACCTCGACCTGAAAGAAGTCGAAGTGCTGGTGCTCGACGAAGCCGACCGCATGCTCGACATGGGTTTTGCCGAAGACGTGCAGCGTCTGGTCGATGAGTGCCCGAACCGTCAGCAGACCATGCTGTTCTCCGCCACCACCGGCGGTTCCGGTCTGCGTGAGATGATCGCCAAGGTCCTGAACAACCCGGAGCACCTGCAGCTCAACGCGGTCAGCCAGCTCAACTCGACGACTCGTCAGCAAATCATCACCGCTGACCACAACCAGCACAAAGAGCAGATTGTGAACTGGCTGCTGGCCAACGAGACCTACCAAAAGGCCATCGTCTTCACCAACACCCGCGCCATGGCCGACCGCATCTACGGTCGCCTCGTGGCCCAGGAATACAAAGCGTTCGTGCTGCACGGCGAGAAAGACCAGAAGGATCGCAAACTGGCGATCGATCGCCTGAAGCAGGGCGGTGTGAAGATCCTCGTCGCTACCGACGTTGCTGCCCGTGGTCTGGACGTCGACGGTCTGGATCTGGTGATCAACTTCGACATGCCACGCAGCGGCGACGAATACGTACACCGCATCGGTCGTACCGGCCGTGCCGGTAACGATGGCCTGGCGATCTCGCTGATCTGCCACGGCGACTGGAACCTGATGTCGAGCATCGAGCGCTACCTGAAGCAGAGCTTCGAGCGCCGCACGATCAAGGAAGTCAAAGGCACCTACGGGGGGCCGAAAAAGGTCAAGGCTTCGGGTAAAGCCGTCGGCGTGAAGAAGAAAAAGACTGACGCCAAGGGCGACAAAAAGAAAACCGCCGCCAAGACGCCGACCAAGCGCAAGAGCGTCAACCGTCCAAAGCCGGATTCTCTGGTGAGCAGCGACGGCATGGCCCCGCTCAAGCGCCGCAAGCCAGCCGAGCCTGCGGCTGAGTAAGCTATAGAACGCGCATAAAAAAACCGGACATTGTCCGGTTTTTTTTCGTCCTTAACTGTCGGCTTTCTTCTGCGCCGACCCCAGTTCCTTCAAACGCTGATCGATCAACTGGCATTTGTCTGGGAGATCCGCACTGGCCGTGCCCAGATCCATTTTCTGCAACTCGGCGTTGATCTCCTTGGCCTTTTCCGGATTCTGCTCGGTGAGCTTGGAGACTTCCTTGGCCAGTTGTTCGCGTTTGATCGTCGCCTCTTCCGGCGTGCAGGCCCAGACGGGCAGGGCGCAGACAAGGGTAGCGGCGAGGGACAGCTTGATCAGGGTTTTCATGGGCAGGCCTCAGTTCCGGTTAAGGCAGGTAAGCGGTTGAGGCCTGAAGCCTGGCAAAAGTTCAGAAACTGTGGGGGCAGGGTTGCGCTCAATCGGCATGGCAGCAGCCTGACTTTGGCGCACCGTCATAGCGATCATGATGCCGAACCCATTCCATGATCTCGTCTTCATTCCTGCCCTTGGGCGTCAGATCCAGATAGTGGTAAGCGCCAACCAGCATGTCCAGACCGCGCGCGTATGTGGAATAGGTGTGGAAAATCTCGCCTTCGTCATTGCGATAAAACACGCTCAGCCCCGGCATTTCTTCCTCGGCGCTGTCGGTTTTTTCGTAGTTGTAGGTAGCCTTTCCCGCCGCGACGTCTTCAGCCCGGGCGCAGACGCCGAAGTCGTAATTGAAATCGCAACCTTCTGACGAGACCCAGGCGAATTTCCAGCCCATTCGCTGTTTGAATGCCTGAAATTCCTCGAACGGCGCGTGGGAAACTGCGAAGACCGAAACATCGTGATGGGCCAGGTGCTGGTTGGCGCCGTCGATGTGGTCGCTGAGGAACGAGCAGCCCTGGCAGCCTTGCTCCCAGCCTTTGGCGAACATGAAATGGTAGATGATCAACTGGCTGTTGTTGCCAAACAGGTCGTTGAGCTTGAGCTCGCCGTTCGGCCCTTGAAAATGATAGTCCTTGTCGACTTTCACCCACGGCAGGGCGCGGCGCTCGGCGCTGAGGCGATCGCGGTCTCGGGTGAAGGCTTTTTCGCGGGCCAAATGCTGCTGACGGGCGGCGAGCCATTCTTCGCGTGATACCACCGGATGGTTTGTAACGTTCATGACGATGTCTCCTGCGGGTTGAACCGGCTGTTTCAGCCTAGTCGTTCATCGTGCGAGGGAATCGACAGCCGCCGGTCGGTCGGGTCCGGAAATACTGCTGAACGGCTGCGCAGCGCTTCGGTCACAACCTTGAAAGCGGCACAAAATCACCCGCACCGGAGGTTGGATCAGGATGACGACTTATAACTGGGATTTGATTGAACGTTTGCTGCATGAAGTGCAGAACAGCGCTGGCCACAGCTTCGCTCCCCGGGCTTATGCCGAAGACTACGCGGCCGAGAAAGCCAGCGCCGGCGAGCCGATCGACAATCTCGATCACTTGAAAACCCTGGCCTGTGATTATGAAAAGCTCTTGCTGGAGCGCGGATTCATCGAGCCACGGCCGGATCACGAGGGCAGTACTGGCAACAACTTCATTCTGACCCCGCGCGGCTCCAGCCTGCTGAGCCTGATCGACAGCAGCATCCCCGGCAACGACCATCCGCGTCAGGTGCTGGATGAGCAGGAGGATGCGCTGAATGAGGTGACGTTTGATGAAGTCGCTTCAAAGGCTCAAATCGCCTGAACCAGCGAAATCCCCCTGTGGGAGCGAGCCTGCTCGCGAATACGGTCTGTCAGTGACATCTGATCTGTCTGATATTCCGCTTTCGAGAGCAGGCTCGCTCCCACATTGGATTCCAGTGATTTCAAGGTTTCTTCGCGGCCTTCAGGCACTTGAGGTCATTGAAGTCCTTACGCACTCCCTCGATTTTCTTCAACAAACGCTCACGCTGTTGCGGCGTGCTCTCGGCCATCAAGTCGACAAACAGCGAGCGCGCCTGGGCTTCGGTGTTGGCGTAGGCCTTGCGGTAATCCGCTGTCCATAAGCGCTCGCGGTTGACCAGAAGCGTCTCGATGCGTTGTGGGAATTCCGCGCTTTGGCGTTGCGCAACGGCGGCGCTGAACTGTTGCTGCCAGTGCGCGCGGTTGGCGATCCATTGGGTGTTCTGGTCGCCCAAGGCATTGGTCCAGGCCACGACGCGTTGTTTCTGTGTATCACTGAGCGGGCCTAGCCAATCGTTCAGGCGTTTTTCCATGCGCTCGCCGCGTTCCTTGATCTGCTGGGCCAGCGGTGGTTTCACGTATTCCTGCTGACGTTTGCGCAAATCCTTGGCAAACGCTTCGTTCATTTCTGCCACCTGTTTATCGTCCAGTCCTTGCAGCAACTCGATGGCCGAAGGGGTTATTTCCCGGGCGGTTTCGGCGATGGCCTGTTTGGCTTCGGCGGTGCGCTCCTGCAGCGCGGCGTCGTTGACCTGATTGCTCTCGACCATGACCTGCAAACGGTCCAGCCAGTCGAGGTAACCCGGTAACTGCGTGGTGCAGTGCCAGCTCAGGTGTTCCTTGAGGCGTTCATTGAGCCAGTCTTTCTGCTCGCCGTTCATGTCCACGTAATCGCTCAGTGACCACGGAATGATTACGTCGAGGTTGCGGTAGGCCAGGCCCACGCGGCTGCAAGCGCCGAGGGCGAGGGTGAAGATCAGCAGGGCGGCAATCTGTTTGAACCAGCGAGACATGGGCAAATCCTTGCGAGAGCCTGGCGTCGGAAATCTGATTCTTATGTGATGCAGGATGCACGCGGCAGTTCAGCCGATCAATAGAACGTGCGTACAGCCTTAAGGGTGACGAGGCCGTCGCACTCGCTGTTGTGCCCGGAATAGGCCGAGCAATCACTGCCGCTGAGGCTGGAGTCGCTGTAGATCAGATCAAGATCGACGCCCATGAACGGCCGCGACAGTTTCACCGACCAATCAGTGAAACTGCTGATATAGCCACCGTCCACCGCCGCCGGTGTATTCAACTGGTGCGTGGTGTATTTCATGCTCACGCCAATGCCGAACGGCTGATTGCCAGTGAGGTCGGCAAACAAGGTGTTGTTCTGTTTATCCGGGTCGTTGCTCAGGGCAATGCCGAAGCGACTGCCGAGCAGAGTCAGGCCACCAAACAGCTCCTGGCTGTCGAGGGTGTCCACGCGTGGGTAGCTGTAATGGATCATCCCGACTTCATAGCCGAGCACCTGATCGAACGGCTGCTTGAAGCCGACGTAGGAATCGATCTCGAGGTTCTTGCCCGGGCTGATGCCCATGCTCGGCGCGTACTGGCCGAAATACACGCCGCTGTCGTGGCTCAGATCAAGGCCACCGTGGAACGAGCCGACCGCCGCCGGTTTGACCAGACCCTGGGCCATGCTGCGGCTGGGCGTAGTGCCGAGCTTGAGATTGAAGTCGCCCAGTTCACCCTGAAAAACCTGCGCGTGCGCGGTCGTGCCTGACAGCAGGCTGACGAACAATAAACAGGGAAATGGGCGCATGCGTCACTCCATGAACCGCGAGCGCAGGGCGAAGGCCTGCTGAAACGCTTGATCTAGACGCGTGCAAGGATACCGGCGAATGCCCGGCATTGATGGCCGTTCGTCGATTTTCGGGAAGTTTTGTTTAAAGCGAAGGGGGATGGCGCGGTGCCAGTCCAGGCGCTTCGAAGCTCAAAGCGCCTCTGGACGGGGTGAAACCGGTATTACTTCTTGCCCAGGCTGATCTGCTTGGACGGGCCGAATGTCTGGCCGCTGACGCCTTTGGCAATTTGCTGGATCTCGCCGCCGGACTTGAGGAATGCTGCGATCTGATCGTTGATCGATTCGCTGGTTTCAACGGCTGGAGCTGGCTTTGCTTTGCTGGTGGATGCTTTTACACGCATGGCGGCCATTAACCTTTAGAAAAGTAACTCGGCCAGGCATCGTACAGGAATAACTTGACAATAGCTTGGTAAATATCCCCCGGATTAACCAACCGTAACGCTGCATTATTACCGGCCGCCCCCTCGTAATAACCAGCTAACCTGCTGTTTTAAATAAGAACATTTAATTGAAGTGAGGCAAATCAGCACGGCTGTGAAGCGTCGGACCGGCTGACGAGCGGCACCCCGTAGGGCAGTGATCAAGCAAAATCAACAGGTTGACGCAGATTTTCCGCTGCGAGGATCTGTCGCCCGACGTCTGCGGCAAAAACGGGTAGAATGCCGCCCACGTATTGAGGGTTTCGGAAATGGCTTTAGTCGGGCGTTACAACAGTTTGCAAGTGGTTAAACACACTAACTTCGGTTTATATCTGGACGGCGGTGCCGACGGCGAAATTCTTTTGCCCAACCGTTATATCCCCAAAGATATTCCCAGCGAAGATGAAGACTGGCTCAACGTATTCATCTATCTGGACAGCGAAGACAAACTTCTCGCCACCACGGAAAAACCGAAAGTTCAGGTCGGCGAATTTGCCAGCCTGAAAGTGGTTGAAGTCAACAGCATCGGCGTGTTCCTCGACTGGGGCCTGCCGAAAGATCTGCTGCTGCCGTACTCGGAAGAAAAGCGCCAGATGACTGCTGGCGAATACTGCGTGGTGCACGTCTACCTCGACAAACACACGCGCCGCATCACCGCCACCGCGCGCCTCGATCGTTACCTGGACAAGACCCCGGCCATCTACAGCCCGGGCCAGGAAGTTGATCTGCTGGTAGCCGAAGCCACCGACATGGGCTTCAAGGCGATCATCAACAACAAGCACTGGGGCCTGATCCACAAGAACGAGATCTTCAAGTTCATGCGTTCGGGCATGCGCGAGAAAGGCTTCATCAAGGAAGTGCGCGCCGACGGCAAGATCAGCCTGAGCCTGCAACCGGTTGGTCAGGAAGCGGCGAGCAGTCTGAGTTCGAAGATCCTCGGCAAGTTGCGCGAAAACGACGGCACCCTGGCGGTCAGTGACAAGAGTGATCCGGCGTTGATCAGCAGCCTGTTCGGTGTCAGCAAGGGCAACTTCAAGAAAGCCATCGGTTCGCTGTACAAGGAAGGCAAGATCGTCATTCACGCCGATCGCATTGAACTAACCTGAGCCTTGAGTGGCCCATGTTGCAGGCCACACAAGAGGTTGGATCGATGAAAAAGGCGCTGATCGCTTACGTCGCAACGCTGCTGACGTTTCTGCTGCTCGACGGCATCTGGCTCGGGCTGCTGATGGCGCCGACCTATCGCGAACTGCTCGGTTCGCTGATGCTGGAAAAACCGCTGCTGTTGCCCGCAGCGGTTTTTTATTGCCTGTACGTTATTGGCTGCGTGGTGTTTGTCGTGTTGCCGGCGCTGAGCTGGCAGAGGGCGGCGAAGCTGGGTGCGCTGTTGGGGCTGGTGGCCTACGGCACTTATGACCTGACCAATTGGGCGACCTTGCGCGACTGGTCGGTGCAGGTGAGTTTAATGGACTGGGCGTGGGGGACAGTGGCGACAGCGGTTGCCTGCACGGTGGGTTATTTGATGGCGAAGCGATTTACGTGAGCTGATCCGGCAGTTGTGTTGGCAATGCTGGCCTCTTCGCGAGCAGGCTCGCTCCCACATGTTCACCGAACCCTCTGTGGGAGCGGGCTTGCTCGCGAATGACGGCGCAGCCGTCAACCATTCAGCGCTGACGCCACTGACCAACTTAATGTCTTTTCCAGACGGCTTTTTTCGCGCGACTGATTGATAATCCCCGACACTGTTTTCTGACCATTGGATGGCCTGCCATGTTGTGTGTGTTCGAGGTGTTGCGGTGAGTGCCGAGCGGCGCAATGCCGACGGTTTTGCCCTGCAAGTGATGATCGGCCTGTGCCTGATCTGGGGTGTGCAGCAAGTCCTGATCAAGTGGGCGGCAACGGACATCGCGCCAGTGATGCAAGCGGCGGGGCGCTCGGGAATTTCTGCGTTGCTGGTCGGTTTGCTGATCTGCTGGAAGGGCGGTTGGGATCAGGTCGGCAGCACCTGGCGCGGCGGCTTGCTGGCCGGTGCGCTGTTTGGTCTGGAATTTCTGTTCATTGCCGAAGGTCTGCAACTGACCACCGCCGCGCATATGTCGGTGTTCTTGTATACCGCGCCGATCTTCACCGCACTCGGCGTGCATTTCCTGCTGGCCAGCGAGCGGTTGCGCCCGTTGCAATGGCTGGGGATTCTGCTGGCGTTCATCGGCATCGCGATTGCCTTCGCCGGCGGTGTGTCGTGGGACAACCTTGATCGGCGCATGCTGTTGGGCGATGCCTTCGGCGTATTGGCCGGCGCCTGTTGGGGCGCGACCACTGTGGTGGTGCGCGCCTCGCGACTGTCGGAAGCGCCGGTGACATTGACCCTGTTCTATCAGTTGCTGGTCGGTTTCATCGGTCTGCTGTTGATCGCGTTGTTCAGCGGCCAGATCACCCACGTCAGCCTGACTACCGTGGCGGTAGCCAGTGTGCTGTTCCAGGGCCTGGTGGTGTCGTTCTTCAGCTACCTGGTGTGGTTCTGGCTGCTGCGCCGTTATCTGGCGGCCAACCTTGCGGTGTTCTCGTTCATGACGCCGTTGTTCGGCGTGACCTTCGGCGTGCTGCTGCTCGGCGAACAGTTGAGCCTGAACTTCGTCATCGGCGCCGTGCTGGTGCTGCTCGGCATCACTTTCGTCAGCGCCGAACAGTGGCTGCGTCGGCGTTTGCGCAAGGCGCTGGGCCAGTAGCCTTGGCCTGCATCGCCAGCGCGCCGGCCAGCAACAGGCCGGCACCGGCGATCAGCAGCGCCGGCTGCAAGCCGCCGCTGAAATGGCTGCTCAGCGCCGCCAGCAGCGGGCCGCTCAGTTGGCCGACAGCGAAGCACGCCGTGAGCATCCCGGCGTTGCGCTGAGTGTCGAGGGGCGCCAGCTCTCGCGAACGCTGCATGACCAGTTGCATGCAGGCCAGAAACGGCGTGCCGCAGAGGATCACCCCCAACGCCAGGCCGACGCCGCTGCCCAGCAGACAGGCGAACACTCCGGCCGCTTGCAGCCACAACGTCGCCATCAGCCAGTGCCGCGTGGTCTCGGGATCATGTCGGCGCAGACTCACCAACCACACACCGATTGCCGCGCCGAGGCCAAAGCACGGCCAGAACAGATCCGCCTGCCACTGGCCGTGAAACTGCGCATTGGCCATCTGCGACAGGAACGTTGCCGGAATGATGTAGCCGATGCCGTACAGCGCATACACCAGCGCCAGCCTGCCAATGCCTCGGTTCGCTGATGTCGCCGGGACGACCGCCGACTTCGTTACCTCTGCGGGCTGCGGCAACAACCGCCAGACGCCAAGCATCATCAGCAACCCGGCGGCTGCGTAAATCAGCCACAGAGTTGCCGATGTCTGCTGCAAGCGGTGTGAGACCAGCGCCAGCAAGCCTGTGAGAAAAATCCCCAGACCCGGCCCGGCAAAAACCAGAGCACCCCAGCGCGGGCGACCCGCTGCCGCCGCCAGCGGCTGACTGAGTGAAGTAATCATCACCAGCACCCAGGCACTCGCCACCCCGGTACCAAAGCGCAACAGCAAGTGCGACCAGAAACCGTTGGCCCAGAACGACGCCAGGGTCAGCAGCACGCACAGCCACAGCCCGCCATGCAGGCGACGCTGCACCTGCTGCGGCCGCTGGGCGAACATCGCATCCACAGCACCAAGCAGATAGCCAAAGTAGTTGGCTGCCGCGATCAGCCCGGCGGCGGTGAGGTCGATCTGCCCTTCGCCGAGCAGGTGCGGCATCTGAGGTGTCAGGGCGAAACGGCCAATGCCCATGGCCATCATCAGGGCAACGAAACAGGCGGATAAACGTATCAGCGGCGACATGGTCGGGCTTCCTTCAAGGCAGCAATGACCGTCAGGCTAGGATCGATTGACTTTCTTTAAAATTGAATAATAGTGAGTAACTTGTTCTGTTCAGGAGAAAGCAGTGGAATTCAGCCAACTGCGGATATTTCAGGCGGTCGCCGAGGAAGGCTCGATCACCCGTGCCGCCGAGCGTTTGCATCGTGTGCCGTCGAATCTGTCGACGCGCCTGAAACAGCTCGAAGAGCAGTTGGGTGTCGAACTGTTCGTCCGCGAACGGCAGCGCTTGCAGTTGTCGCCGGCGGGCAAGGTGCTGCTCGACTACGCCGGCAAACTCTTCGCTCTGCGCGATCAGGCCAGTGCGGCGGTGATGGGCGGGCAACCGGCCGGCGACTTCGTGCTGGGCACCATGTACAGCACGGCGGCGATCCATCTGCCGGCGCTGCTGGCGCGGTATCACAAGCAATACCCGACAGTGAATTTGCAGGTGCAATCGGCACCGACCGGGGAATTGCTCGAAGGGTTGCTCACCGGCCGCCTCGACGCGGCGTTGGTCGACGGACCGCTGGAACTGGCCGGGCTCGATGGCGTGCCGCTGTGCGAAGAACGGCTGGTGCTGATCACCGAAATCGACCATCCGCCGGTACTCAATGCGCGCGACGTGGAAGGGCGCTCGGTATTCACCTTCCGTCAGGGCTGTTCATATCGCATGCGTCTGGAAGCGTGGTTCTCTCATTACCACGCGGCGATGGGCCGGCCGATGGAGATCGAGTCGTATCAGGGCATGCTCGCCTGTGTGATTGCCGGCAGTGGTGTGGCGTTGATGGCCGAGTCGATGTTGGCCAGCTTGCCAGGTCGCGAAAGCGTCGCCGTGCATCCGTTGGCCGAGCCGTTCGCGGGTGCGACAACGTGGCTCATGTGGCGCAAGGGTATGGCCGGGGCCAACCTGAATGCCTGGATCGACGTGCAGCAAGCGGTCTATCCCGTGGCTTTGCATGACGTCCGTGAAACAGCCTGAACCAATCGCAACAGATTCTGTTCAATTCAGTAACAGATCATTGCGGATTTGGCCGAGCATTGCGTAGGACTTCGGACTATTATCAGTGCGAAGCGGCCTCAGAATTCCGGCCGCTCAGCACCACCCTGAAGGGGGCATGACGATGAAAGAGAAAATCCAGAACTGGCTGCACGATTTGGGAGTTGCCCTCGGTTTGATCGAACCGCCTCTGCAACCGGTACCGATTCGCACGGACGACGAACAGCGCCGACGCCAGCCACGTCGCCGTTAATACCTGCGATCAGAGATTTCAAGATCGCAGCCGTCGGCAGTTTCTACAAAGTGTAGGAGCCGCCGAAGGCTGCGATCTTTTGCTTTTCGCCAAGCGAAAAAAACGGGTGTGGCCACCGACGCCACACCCGCTGAAGAAAGCATCAAGTCGTTACAGCCGATTCACACCGCGGTTGCCACGGTCGCCGGGCGCGGCGAGAACAGGCTGACCAGTACAAAGCTCACCAGGCTGACACCCAGGCTGTAATAGATCGGCGAGTTCGCGTCCATGCCGTCCTTGACCATGAACACCAGCGCCGTGATAAAGCCCAGCGTCATCGCGCTGATCGCCCCGGCAGTAGTCGCACGCTTCCAGAAAATCGCGCCCATCAGCGGAATCAGCATGCCGCCGACCAAGAGGTTGTAAGCCAGGGTCAGCGCGCTGATCACGTCATTGACGACCAGAGCAATGCCCAACACCGCGATCCCCGTCAGCAGCGTAAACAGACGGCTGACCGCGACGTTGGATTGTTTGCCGCCGCGCAGTTTCGGCAGCAGGTCTTCGGTCAGGGTGGTGGACGCGGCGAGCAGGCCGGCGCTGGCGGTGGACATCATCGCCGCCAGTGCGGCAGCGATCACCAGGCCACGGATGCCGTCAGGCAGCGAGACTTTGACGATGGCGGCAAAGGCGTTGTTGACGTTGTCCAGATCCGGAATCAGCACACGCGCAGCCATGCCGATCAAGGCGCAGACCAGGCCGTAAATGATGCAGTAGATCCCGGCCGAGGTGCCGGCGTATTTGGCGACTTTTTCGCTTTTGGCGGTGAACACCCGCTGCCAGATGTCCTGGCCGATCAGGATGCCGAAGAAGTAGATCATGAAGTAGGTAATGATCGTGTCCCAGCCGATGCTGGTGAAGTTGAAGCTGGCCGCCGGCAGTTGCGCGACCAATTGATCCCAGCCGCCTACGCGGTACAGGCAGATCGGCAACAACACGAACATCAGGCCAACCGTCTGAATGCCGAACTGGACGATGTCCGTCAGGGTCAGCGACCACATGCCGCCGATCGTTGAGTAAATCACCACGATACCGCCGCCCAGCAGTACGGAGATCCAGAAGGGCAGGCCGAACAACACTTGCAGCACGGTGCCGATCGCCAGAATCGAGGTTACGCCGATCATCAGCGCGTAAGCGAGCATGATCGTCGCACTGGCGGTGCGCGCCATCGGGTTGTAGCGCTTCTCCAGGACCTGGGTAACGGTGAATACCTTGAGTTTCAGCAAGGGCTTGGCGAGAAACAGGTTCAGCGCGACGATGCCGCAGCCCAGTGCCGCGCACAGCCAGAAACCGGAAATGCCATGCACATAGCCCAGACGCACAGTGCCGACGGTGGACGCGCCGCCGAGAACGGTCGCTGCCATGGTGCCCATGTACAGCGACGGCCCCAGATTACGCCCGGCAACCAGATAGTCTTCGTGGGTCTTGGCCTTGCGCATGCCGTAGTAGCCGAGAATCAGCATCGCAGCGGCATAAATGAGTACGACGAATAAATCCAAAGCCATGATGGCGTGTCTCCGATTGTCTTTTTTATGGTCAAGCTAATGGGGTCTGCAAGGCTTCCTGTGGGAGCGAGCCTGCTCGCGAAGGCGTCAGCACATTCAAACGTGATGTGATTGACAGATCGCTTTCGCGAGCAAGCTCGCTCCCACAGGGTTTTGTGTTTGGTCAGGCGGCTTGGCGTAACGTCGGTTTAGTCGTGGCGTTCACGCCTTGACTGCGCACATCCGTTGGCCCAAACACTTCCCGTGGTTCGGGGAACAGGCGTAGCAGCGTCAGATACACCACCGACGCCAGGCCCAATGTCACCGGCAAACTGATGTCGATGCCACCGGCCAGTTCGCCCAGCGGGCCGACGAACTGCCCCGGCAGGTTGACGAAGCACAGGCCGACCAGCGCACTCGGAATCCACGCCCCCAGACCGCGCCAGTTCCAGCCGTGGTTGAACCAGTAGCGTCCGCCCTGTTCGCCGCGAGTGAACACTTGCAGGTCATCCGGGCAGTAGAAGCCGCGCCGTACCAGCAGGCCGATGATCATGATCACCATCCACGGGGTGGTGCAGGTGATGATCAGCACGGCGAAGGTCGACACGCTCTGCACCAGGTTCGCCGCAAAACGGCCGATGAAGATGAAGGCGATCGACAGCACGCCGATCAGCAAGGTCGCCTTGACCCGGGACAGCACGCGCGGGAACACGCTGGACATGTCCAGCCCGGTGCCATACAGCGAGGTGGTGCCGGTGGACATGCCGCCGATCACCGCAATCAGGCACACCGGCAGGAAGAACCAGCTCGGCGAGACGGCCAGCAAGCCGCCGACATAGTTGTTCGCGGCGATGTAGTCCGGCGCCTTGATCGCGACGATGGTGGCGGTGGCGAGGCCGAACAGGAAAGGAATCAACGTCGCCAGTTGCGCGGCGATCACCGCCAGCATGATCCGGCCCTTCGGCGTCTCACGCGGGATGTAGCGCGACCAGTCGCCGAGGAACGCACCGAAGGAAATCGGGTTGCTCATCGCCACCAGCGCCGCGCCGATGAATGCCGCCCAGAACCCGGCCTGACCCAGCGCCACGCTGCCGGCGTACTGGCTGTCGAAAGCAGGGGCGAAGGCGAAGATGCCGAGCAGGAACAACAGGCTCGCGGCCCACACGGCGATGCGGTTGACCCACAGCATGATGCGGAAACCGTAGATGCACACGGTCAGCACCAGCAGCGCGAACAGGCCGTAGGCCAGGCCCAGGGTCAGGTCGGTTTCCGGCAGATCGACGAGGCGTTTGGCACCGCCGACCAGCGCATCACCCGAGCTCCACACTGACAGCGAGAAGAACGCGATTGCCGTCAGCAACGACAGGAACGAACCGACAATCCGCCCGTGCACGCCGAAGTGCGCACCGGAAGACACGGCGTTGTTGGTGCCGTTGAGCGGGCCGAACAGGCCCATCGGCGCGAGGATCAGCGCACCGACCACCACACCCAGCACAATCGCCCAGACACCCGCCTGAAACGACAGGCCGAACAGCACCGGGAAGCTGCCGAGCACAGCGGTGGCAAACGTATTGGCGCCGCCGAAGATCAAGCGAAACAAGTCGCTGGGTCGGGCGTCGCGCTCATGATCCGGGATCTGTTCGACCCCGTTTGTTTCGATGCTGCTAAGGCTTTTTTCGTTGTTGTTGTTATTCATGATCTGCTCCGATCATCAGGCGCGCTCATCGTGCGTGAGCGTCACCATTGGCTAAGGGGGTGGCAGCCCTTCCGGCATTGCGGACAAATGTTCGTGACAGGCCAGCCATAGGCCTTGTTGTTCTAGGCTCGACGCTTGTCTTGTGAAAACAATCGTCTCGCGCTCCTGGCTGAAGTGTTGCTCCCCTTGCATGCGCAGCTCGGTGGCCACGTCATGGATGAAAATCGCCACGTCACCCTGCAGGCTGACGAAGGCGTTGCTCGAGGTGCACGACAGCACCTCGAATCCATCCTCGGCACGCCAGCGGTCCCACAACGCCTGATAGGCATCGCGCGACAGCAATGGCTGGTCGAGGGTGTAGAAAACGAAGCTGGCATCGGCGCTGAAAGCCCCGAAATAAGCTTCGCGATCGTTACGCGCAAACGCGGCGACCAACTCGGCGGCCGCGTGCAAAACCTGATCACGTACGTGCATGACCGACCCTCAGCGATGAACCACGCCAGGCAGTACGCAGAGCATTTCGTACAGCAGGTTGGCGGCCAGCAGCGAGGTGTTGCCGGTGGTGTCGTAAGCGGGCGAGACTTCTACCAGATCGCAGCCGATCAGGTCGAGGCCCTGACAGCCACGGACGATTTCGATCGCCTGAATGGTGGTCAGGCCGCCGATTTCCGGGGTGCCGGTGCCGGGCGCCCAGGCCGGGTCGATGCCGTCGATGTCGAAACTCAGATACACCGGACCGCCACCGACCTTCTCGCGCACTTCCGCCATCAGCGGCGCCAGCGACTTGTGCCAGCACTCTTCGGCCTGCACCACGCGGAAGCCCTGGTCGCGGCTCCAGTTGAAGTCGTCGGCGGTGTAGCCCTGGGCACGCAAACCGATCTGCACCACGCGATCGCAATCGAGCAGACCTTCTTCGACGGCACGACGGAACGTGGTGCCGTGGGCGATCTTCTCGCCGAACATGTGGTCGTTGACGTCAGCGTGGGCATCGATGTGCACCAGGCCAACCTTGCCGTGCTTTTTATGGATTGCGCGCAGGATCGGCAGGGTGATGGTGTGGTCGCCACCCAGTGTCATCGGAATGACGTTGTGCTCGAGAATGTTGTCGTAGGCTTCTTCGATGATGCGCACGGCGTCGAGCAGGTTGAAGGTGTTGATCGCCACGTCACCGATGTCGGCCACCGACAGCGAGTCGAACGGCGCGGCGCCGGTGGCCATGTTGTACGGGCGGATCATCACCGATTCGGTGCGGATATCGCGCGGCCCGAAGCGGGTGCCGGGGCGCAGCGAAGTGCCGATATCCAGCGGCACGCCAACGAAGGCAGCGTCGAGGCCGGCAGCGGTCGGTACATGGGGAAGTCGGAGCATGGTGGCGATGCCGCCGAAGCGCGGCATTTCATTGCCGCCCAGTGGTTGGTGAAGAATCTTGTCCACGGGTAGGGCCTCATCGTCTTTGTTTTATTTATCCCGGCGCGCCGTGGAGCACAGGTTCGGACGCCGCTGTGGGGCCGATCATGCGAAATGTAGTGACGGGGAAGAATCGCTACGGGCAAAAACTTAGTTCAGATTTTTCTAAACTAATGCCAGACTTCCACACCTGATCTTTCCCATGCTCTGCGTGGGAATGCATCCACGGACGCTCCGCGTCCAGCCGTACTCGCAAGTGACGCAGAGCGTCACGGGCTGCATTCCCACGCAGAGCGTGGGAACGATCCTTGGGAGCAGAAATGGCCAACGCTTTACCCGACCTGAAACTCCTGCGCATCTTCGTCAGCGTCGTGCGTCACCAGGGTTTTGCCAATGCGCAGCAGGAACTCAACCTGTCGACGTCGGCGATCAGCACCTACATGAGCCAGCTCGAAGCCGCGCTCGGTCTGGTGCTGTGCCATCGCGGGCGCGGTGGCTTCAGCCTGACCAGCAAGGGCGAGCTGTTCCATCAGGAAACCCTGCGCCTGCTCGCCGAGCTTGAAGGCTTCGAGCAATACGCCGCCGCGCTCAAGGGCGAACTGCGCGGCACGCTCAATCTCGGGGTGATCGATTCCACGGTCAGCGACAAGGCCTTACCGTTTGCCGAAGCTATTGGTGCCTACAGTCAGGAACACCCGGCGGTGCATTTGCACCTGTCGGTAATGAGTCCATATGAGTTGCAACTCGGCGTGCAGGACAATCGCCTCGATCTGGCCATCGGTGCGTTTTCCACGCGCATGAGCGGTCTGGTCTACATGCCGCTGTACCGCGAGCAGCACTGGCTGTATTGCAGCAGTCGTCACCCGTTGTTCAACGAGCGGCGCATCCCCGAGCAGGTCATCACCCAGCAACGGATGGTCGGGCGCGGTTACTGGAGTCAGGCGGAACTTGCCCGCCACGGTTTCAAACACAGCGCCGCGACCGTGGAAAGTATGGAAGCGCAGCTGATTCTGGTGCTCTCCGGCGCCTACATCGGTTACCTGCCGGAACACTACGCGCAGGCCTGGGCCGACAAGGGCGATCTGCGCGTTCTGCTGCCGGCGACCTTCGGTTATCAGGCGCCGTTTTCGATGATCATGCGCAGGGGCCGCAGCCGCGAGCCGCTGATCCAGACCTTCCGCGATTTGCTCAAAGCGCAGCTCAATCAGGCTTGAGAAAAAAATGTCCCGACCACAATGCCCGCGCTGCCTGCGCCCCCAGACCCATTGCCTGTGCCCATTGATTCCGCACCTCGATAGCCGCACCCGAGTCTTGCTGCTGCAGCATCCGAGCGAGGTCAGTCACGCGCTCAATACCGCGCGGCTGGCGGCGCTGGGGCTGAGCAATGCCGAGCTGATTGTCGGCGAGGTATTCGAGGATTTGCCGAAACTGTTGAACCGGCCGGGCTATCACGCGCGCTTGTTGTTCCCGGCTGAGGATGCGCAGCCGCTGCAGGCTTACGCACCGAATGATCAGCCAATTTTGCTGGTCGTCCCGGACGGCACCTGGCGCAAGGCGCGCAAGATGTTGCACCTCAATCCGCTGCTGGCAGCACTGCCACGGGTGACCCTGACCGAGGGCGGCGTGTCGCGCTATCGCTTGCGCAAGGCGCCGGGGCCGGGGGCGCTATCGACGATCGAGGCGATTGTGCAGGCGCTGGAAACCCTCGAAGCGCCGACGACGTTTGCGCCGTTGCTCAAGCCGTTTGAAGCGCTGATCGAAGGGCAGATTGCGGCGATGGGGGAGGAGGTTTTCCAGCGTAACCATGGCGACAGATGATCGTTCCCACGCTCTGCGTGGGAATGCATCCAGTGACGCTCTGCGTCACCGTCGTGAAGGGACGCGGAGCGTCCCGGGCGGCATTCCCACGCGGAGCGTGGGAACGAGCATTGGCTAACGTTCACGCATCGCCTCGGTCCGCGCTTTCAACACCGGTTTGAGCAGGTAATCCAAGACGCTTTTCTCACCGGTGATAATGTCCACTGTCGCCACCATCCCCGGGATGATCAGCAGCGGTTTCACGTCGCCGCCCAGGTGATTCTTGTCGGTGCGCACCTGAATCAGATAGAAGCTGTTGCCCTTGTCATCGGTGATCGTATCGGCGCCGATCAGCTCGAGCTTGGCGCTCAGCCCGCCGTAAATCGTGTAGTCGTAGGCACTGAATTTGACCATGGCTTTCTGGCCCGGATGCAGGAACGCGACGTCTTGCGGGCGGACCTTGGCTTCGATCAGCAGGTTGTCTTCCAGCGGCACGATTTCAACCATGTCGCTGCCCGGCTGGACCACGCCGCCGATGGTGTTGACCTTCATCTGCTTGATCACGCCACGCACCGGCGAAGTCACCGTGGTACGGCTGACGCGGTCGTCGATGGCGATGCTCGACGCGGTGATTTTCGACAGGTCGGTGCGTTTCTCATTCAGCTCTTTGGCGGCCTCGGAGCGGAAGGTCTGCTCGGATTCGTCGATCTTGCTGCGGATCTCGGCGATGGCCGATTCGGCGCGGGGAATCGCCAGCGTGGTGGCGTTCAGCGAACCACGGATCTCCACGGCGCTGCGCCTGAGCCTGAGGATTTCCACTGGTGACACGGCGCCGGTTTTCACCAGCGGTTCGGACATGTTCATCTCTTGTTGCAGCAGCGCCAGGCTCGAGCTGAACTGGCCCTGCTTGGAGCGAAATTCGGCCAGCTCCTGGGTTTTCTGCCGCAATTGTTCGCTGAGGGTGCGCTGTTCACTGGCCAAGCGGCGTTGGCGTTGCTCGTACAGCGAGCGCTCGTCCTCGGCGACTTGCGGCGCTTTGGCGATGACTTCAGCGGAGAGTTTGAAGGGGCGCCCCTCGGCCTCTGCTGACAGCCGTTCAACCTGCGCGGTCAGCGCGTAACGGTCGGCCTCGCTCTCGCCCTTGTTCGAGCGGAAGCGCGTGTCATCCAGACGCAGCAGGGTGTCGCCCTTGCCGACCATCTGGCCTTCGCGAACGAAAATCTCGGTGACGATGCCGCCCTCAAGGTTCTGGATCACCTGAACCTTGCTTGACGGGATCGCTTTGCCTTCGCCCATGGTCACTTCTTCGAGCACGGCAAATTTGGCCCAGACCAGGGCGGCGATCAGCAGCGCTGCCGCCAGCCACACGGTGATCCGCGATTTGCGCGGCGAATCCTGCAATGCTGCGCCGGCGGTTTCCGGCATGAACTCGGCTTCGGCGCTTTTGCCGAAACTGTCGAAGTAGCCGCGCTTGTTGCTATCGGAGGAAGCAGGCATGGCGTAACTCCTAGACCGCCGCCGAGCCGACACGGCCCTTGCGCAGTGCATCGATGACTGCTTCTTTCGGACCGTCAGCGACGACCCGGCCGTTGTCCAGCACCAGCAACCGGTCCACCAGGCTCAGCATCGAGGTGCGGTGAGTCACCAGCAGCAGGGTTTTGCCTTGCACCCAGCCATGCAGTTTCTGTCGCAGCGCATCTTCACTGCTGTTGTCCATGGCGCTGGTGGGTTCGTCGAGCAGCATGATCGGCGGATCGAGCAGTAACGCGCGCGCCAGCAACACCGCCTGGCGTTGGCCGCCGGATAGCAGTTGTCCGCGTTCGCCCACCGGTCGGTCGAAGCCTTGCGGGTGTTGTCGGGCCAGTTCGGTGACGCCAGTCAGTTCGGCGACTTCGAGCATGCGTGAATCGCTGATGTAACGCGCGCCCAGGGTCAGGTTGTCGCGCAGGCTGCCGGCCAGCAGCGGCAAGTCGTGGGCGACATAACCGATCTGCTGGCGCAGGTCAGCCACGTCCAGTTGGCGCAGGTCGAGGCCGTCGAGCAGTAACTGGCCTTGTTCCGCTTCGTAGAAGCCCATGACCAGCCGCGCCAACGTGCTTTTGCCGGAGCCGCTGCGGCCGATGATGCCGACCCGCTCGCCGGGTTTCAGGCTGAAGCTGACCTCGCTCAGCGCCGGTGCGTTCTGGCCGGTGTAGTGGAACGTCACGCCGCTGACGTCGAGGGCGCCTTGCAGCTGCGTGCGTTCCAGTGGCCGTTGTTTGCCGTCGCGTTCCTGCGGCAGGGCCATCAGCGCGTCGGTGCTTTTCATCGTTAGTTGCGCTTGCTGGTAGCGGGTGATCAGCCCGGCGATCTGGCCGAGCGGGGCGAGTACGCGGCTGCCGAGCATGTAAGTGGCAACCAGCGCGCCGACGCTGAGGTTGCCGGCAATGATGCTGTAGACCCCGGCCACAATCGTCGCCATCCCGGAAAACTGCTGGATGAACAAAGTGCCGTTGGTGGCCAGGGCCGACAGGTTGCGTGCGTGGCTGTCGAGGCGGGTGAGGGCGCCGTGGGTGCTTTCCCATTTGTGCTGGCGCTCGCTTTCGGCGCCGCAGGCCTTGAGGGTTTCCAGACCACCGAGGGTTTCGATCAGCACTGCCTGACGCTCGGCGCCGAGGCTCAGGCTTTTCTGCACGGTGTCACGCAGGCGCACCTGAATCGCCATGGCGAAGATGATGGTGACCGGAAACGCCAGCAGCGGAATCACCACCAGCCAGCCGCCGAGCAGGCCGATCACTACCAGCATCAACACCACGAAGGGCAAGTCGATCAGGCTGGTCAGGGTCACGGCGGTGAGAAACTCACGCAGGCCCTGGAAGTCGTGAATGCTCTGGGCAAAGCCGCCGATGGTCGCCGGCCGCGCTTTCATCGACATGCCGGTGATGCGCTCGAACAACGTTGCCGAGAGGATCACATCGGTTTTCTTGCCGGCGGTGTCGAGCAGATGCGCACGCACCACGCGCAGCACCAGTTCAAAACCGGTGCCGATCAGCAAACCGATCGAAAGCACCCACAGCGTCGAGGTCGCCTGATTGGGCACCACGCGATCGTAGGTCTGCATGACGAACAGCGGCACCATCAGGCCGAGCAGGTTGATCAGAAAACTGGCGAGGATTGCATCGCTGTACAGCCATTTCGACAGTTTAAGGGTGTCGCGAAACCACGCATTTACCCGTGGCACCAGCGGCGCGCGGAGGTCTTCGAGTTCGTGGCGCGGACGGGCGAACAAGGCCTGACCGCTATAGTGTTCGCTGAGTTCTTCGCGGCTGACCCATTGCTCGCCGCCGTCGGCTTCGCTGGGCAGCAGCAGGGCTTTGCCGTCCTCGCCAAAGCGCCGCAGCACGGCAGTGCGGCCGTCGTTGAGCAGCAGCAGGATCGGCAGGTTCAGCGACGAAATGTCTTTCAGGTCACGGCGCAACAACCGCGCCTGCAATCCGGCCCGCGCGGCTGCACGGGGCAGCAGATCGAGGCTCAGGCGTTGCTTGTTCAGAGGCAGCCCGGCGCTCAGGCTGGCACGACTGACCGTGGCGCCATGCAGTTTGCAGAGGATCAGCAGACCGTCGAGTAACGGATCGTCGAAGCTCAGGCGCGGATCGACCCCGGTGGCGCCGGGTTCCATGCTGGTCATAGTGATTGCCTCTGTTGAACGGGCTCGGTTATCGGATCGTTCCCACGCTCTGCGTGGGAATGCCTCTAGGGACGCTCTGCGTCCAGTGACGCGGAGCGTCACGGGCTGCATTCCCACGCAGAGCGTGGGAACGATCAGAGATCGCAGCCTTCGGCAGGTCCTGCAGGATCTATTTCAACTCGGGCAGACGCGCCTGGTTTTTCACTTCGGTCGTGGCAATCGCATCAGCCGGCAGCACCACGCGTTGCTTGCTCAGCAACTGGCCCATGTTCGCCAGCACGCGGTACATCGAGTATTCCTCGGTGTAGCGGATTTCGGTGTAGCGACGGTTGGCGTTGTACAGCTCGTTTTCGCTGTCGAGCAGGTCGAGCAGGGTGCGTTGGCCGAGGCCGAACTGGTCCTGATAAGCGGCGCGCACGCGTTTGGTGGTTTCGGCGTATTCGCGAGCGGTCGGCGTCTGCTTCTTGGCGTTCTCCATGGCGTTCCAGGCCAGGCGAATGTTCTCGTTGAGCTGACGCAGGGCGTTGTTGCGGATGTCCATCGCCTGGTTGATGTCGTGGGCATTCGCCGCCAGACGTGCCTTGTCGCTGCCGCCACGGAACAGGTTGTAGTTCATCACGACACCGACACGCCATTCGTTGTCGTGGCCTTCATCACCCTGCACGTTGTTGTTTGCGCCGACTGCTGCTTCGGCATCGAAGCGCGGGTAGAACGGCGACTTGGCCACTTCGTACTGGCTCTCGGCGGACTGCACGTCAGCCTGAGCCGATTTCAGGTACGGGTTGTTGTCGACCATGCTCTGCTGCGCTTCACGCAGGTCCGGCGGCATCTCACCGCGAGTCGAGGCCGGGGTTTCCAGCTCATCGGGCATGCGTCCGACCACGCTGTAGAAATTCGATTCGGCGTCGGCCAGATCGACTTCGGCGGTGTCGAGGTTGTTCTGCGCCAGTGCACGACGGGCAACCGATTGATCGGAGTCGGCGGTGCTGCCGATGCCGCGCTCGGTGCGCAGGCCGATCTGGTCGTTGACGCGCAAGTGCGCCTGCAGGTTGTTCTTCGCCAGCGTCACCAGTTCCCGACGCTTGAGCACTTCGAGGTAGACCTCGATGGTGCGCAGGGCCAGATCCTGTGCGGTGCCTTGCGCGTAGTAGGCGCGCGAATTGGACACGCCCTTGGTGCGCTCGACCTCGTTGGCGGTGTTGAAGCCGTCGAAGATCATCTGCCGCAAGCGCAGCTCGGACTGGGTGTAATTGAGAATTTCGGTGTTGTGATTACCGAAGGCACGGGTGTTGGTGTTGTCGCTGTAGCCGCGCCCGTAGGCCGCGTTCAGATCGACCGACGGATAAAACCCGCCCTTGGCCACTTTCACCTGCTCATCCGCAGACAGGCGGGCGTCCACGCGCGAAGCCAGTTCCGGGTGGGTAGCGATGGTGCTCTGAATCGCCTCGGTGAGGTTCATCGCCTGGGCTTGGGAAGTGCAAGCCATGGCCAGCAAAACCGCGCTGCAGAGGGGGGTTAAAACGCGCATGGGTGCATCTCCCTGGATCTCAATGTTGTGTTACCGTCGCCAAATATTTGACGTAAATTTAGGGTGTAAGCGTTTCACTCTTGTAACAACAGAGCTAAGAACATCCTAGAGCGTAGCTAAGAAAAAATTTTCATAAGGTTTATTCCAAAAAAAACTTATGCGGTTTTTCAAAAGCAGCACATTGTTCAGCTCGAAAGCCTTTGTTTTATGCGCTTTAGGGAGCTCGAAAAGGCTTGAGGAAAGTTCCATTCACTTTGCGAGACACTGCGAAGTACTGCTGAAGGGGAGGGACGCGTAGCGGGGAATGAGCGACAGATTTTTGTCACTCGGGTGATTCACCACCGTTACGTAGCGCTAGTGGGTCGATGGATTGAACAGGGTTGGCAAGTGCTTGATCGCGCTGACAATTCACCTCAAACCGGGCCTGCGAAACGAACTGTCGAGGGTGCGAGCGTCGCCCCCGGCAACCCGATTGAGCCATGGGCTGCTTCGCGAACCAGTGCCGACGGTGGTCGGCAGCGGAGGATTTCACATGGCAGCGCTCATTGGTACGGTCACAAAAGTCATTGGTCAGGTGTTCGCCCAGGCGAGCGACGGCATCAAGCGTCCGCTGTTCGAAGGCGATCGTTTGTACGCTGGCGATCAACTGATCACCGGCGCGGAAGGCGCGGTGGCAGTGAAACTGCAAAACGGCGAGGAATTGACCCTCGGCCGGGGCAGCAGCATCACCATGACCGGGCAATTGCTGGCCGACCAGGCTGTCCCGGTGAACGTCGACGAAGCGCAGACCCCAAGCCAGGCGCAACTGACCGATGTCGAGCAGATCCAGCAAGCCATCGCCGCCGGTGAAGACCCGAGCAAAACCGCCGAAGCCACCGCGGCCGGCCCCAACGCGCCCACCGGCAATACCGGTGAACTGGGCGGCGGGCACAGTTTCGTTCTGCTCACCGAAGTTGGCGGCCGAGTCGATCCGATCATTGGTTTCCCCACCGCTGGCTTCAACGGTATTCCCGAATTTCCCGAGTATCGTCGCGACGCGGACATCGACAATGGCGACGACACGCCAGCGCCGGTCGTGGTGCCACCGCCACCAGTGAACAACCCGGTCATCCTCAACGGCCTCAATGGGGCGGATGGCGAGCTGAACCTCAATGAAGCCAATCTGCCTGACGGTACAGCGGCCAATCCAGGCGCGCTGACGCAAAGTGGCAGCTTCACGGTCTCGGCAGCGGATGGTTTGAACAGCCTGAGCATCGGCGGCATCAACGTGATTGTTGGCGGCGTGCCGATCGGCTTTCCCCAGTCGATCACCACGCAACTGGGCAACACCCTGACCATCACCGGTTACAACGCGGCGACCGGCACGGTCAGCTACAGCTACACCCTCAACGGCAACGAGACCCACGCGGCCGGCGACGGCGTGAATAATCTCGGCGAACAGTTCACCGTGATCGCCACCGACAGCAATGGCGACAGCGCCACTGGCACGCTGGACGTGAATATCACCGACGATGTGCCCAAAGCGTTTGACGACGCCAACGGCGTTGCCTCGGAAACCGTGCTGACCCTGACCGGCATCGTCCTCACCAACGACATACAAGGTGCCGACCGCGTACCTACCGGACCGGTCACGCCGGGTACTTTCACCGGTACTTACGGCACCTTGATTCTGAACGCCGACGGCACTTACACCTACACGCTCAATACCAGCGATGCCGATTTCAAAGCCTTGACCGGCGGTGGCAACGGAACCGAAACCTTCGCCTACACGATCACTGATGCCGACGGCGATTCCAGCACTGCCAATCTGGTTCTGCAGATCCATAACAACGACGATCCTGTAATCATCGATGGCCTGAACGTCGCCGGTGGCGAGCTTACGATCTACGAAAAAAACCTCAGCGACGGCAGCGCCCCGGACACTGGCGCGCTGACACAAAACGGCACCTTCACCATCACCGCACTGGACGGCGTGACCACGCTGACAGTCGGTGGCATCGCCGTGGTGACCAGCGGCGTCGCCGCAGGTTTCCCGCAATCGATCACCACGCCACTGGGCAGCACGCTGACGATTACTGGTTTCAACGCTGCAACCGGCGTGGTCAGTTACAGCTACACCCTGGCTGATAACGAAGCGCATCCGAACGCCAACGGCGCCAACAATCTGCCTGAGCAATTCGCGGTCACGGTCGTTGATGACAACGGCACCACCGCCACCGGCACCCTCGACGTGAACATCACCGACGACGCGCCCAAAGCGTTTGACGACGCCAACGGCGTTGCCTCGGAAACCGTGCTGACCCTGACCGGCAATGTCCTCACCAACGACATACAAGGCGCCGACCGCGTACCGACAGGCCCAGTCACGGCCGGTACATTCACTGGTACTTACGGCACCTTGGTTCTGAACGCCAACGGCACTTACACCTACACCCTGAATACCAGCGATGCCGATTTCAAAGCCTTGACCGGCGGCGGTAACGGCACGGAAACCTTCGCCTACACGATCACTGATGCCGACGGCGATTCCAGCACTGCCAATCTCGTTCTGCAGATCCACAACAACGACGATCCAGTCACCATCGATGGCCTGAACGTCGCCGGTGGCGAGCTGACGATCTACGAGAAAAATCTCAGCGACGGCAGCGCACCGGACGCCACCGCGCTGACACAAAACGGCACGTTCACCATCACCGCACTGGACGGCGTCACCACGCTGACTGTTGGTGGAATTGCCGTGGTGACCAATGGCGTTGCCGCAGGCTTCCCGCAGTCAATCACCACGCCACTGGGCAGCACGCTGACGATTACTGGTTTCAACGCTGCAACCGGCGTGGTCAGTTACAGCTACACCTTGGCTGATAACGAAGCGCATCCGAACGCCAACGGCGCGAACAATCTGCCTGAGCAGTTCGCGGTCACGGTCGTTGATGACAACGGCACGACGGCCACCGGCACCCTCGACGTCAACATCGTCGACGATGTACCAAAGGCCAACGATGACAGCAACGGCACTGCCTCAGAAAGCCAACTGACGCTGACCGGCAACGTCCTGACCAACGACGTGCAAGGCGCCGACCGCGTACCCACCGGTCCAGTCACGGCCGGTACATTCACTGGTACTTACGGCACCTTGGTTCTGAACGCCAACGGCACTTACACCTACACGCTGAATACCAGCGATGCCGATTTCAAAGCCTTGACCGGCGGCGGTAACGGCACCGAAACGTTCGCCTACACCATCACCGATGCCGACGGCGATACCAGCACTGCCAATCTCGTATTGAACATCCACAACAACAACGATCCGGTGCTGCTCAATGGCCTCGACGTCAACGGCGGCGAACTCACCGTCTACGAAAAAAATCTCAGCGACGGCACCAGCCCCAACACCCCGGCGCTGACCCAGAACGGCACTTTCACCGTCAGCGCTCTCGATGGTCTGCAGACCCTCACAGTCGGTGGCATCGCGGTGATCACCAATGGCGTGGCCGCAGGCTTCCCGCAATCAATCGTCACCCCGCTGGGCAGCACCTTGACCATCAGCGGTTATGATCCGGCGACCGGCGTGGTCAGCTACAGCTACACCCTGGCCGACAACGAAACCCACTCGACTGCCAGCGGCGCCAACAGCCTCACCGAGAACTTCGACGTGGTGGCGACTGACACCGATGGCAGCACCGCCAGCGGCCAGATCAACGTCAACATCGTCGACGATTTGCCGACCGCGCATGCGGACGCGGCTTCGGTGGCGGAGGGCGGTACTGTCAGCGGTAACGTACTCAACAACGATATCGGTGGCGCTGACGGCCCGGCGGTCACCGGTGCAGTGGTTGGCGTGCGCGCCGGTGCTGACACCTCGACTTCGGCCATCGGCGGGCTCAATTCGCAGATCAACGGCACCTACGGCTACCTCACGCTTGATGCCAACGGCAACGCCGTTTATCACAGCAATCCGAACACGGTGAACGGCCCGGGCGCGGTGGATGTGTTCACCTACACCGTGCGCGATGCCGACGGTGACGAAAGCACCACGACGATCACCATCGACGTCTACAACAGCTGCCTGAAAGCGGTCAGCGACACCGATGTCACCGTCTACGAAAAAGCCCTCGACCTGAACCAGGATGGCCAGGATCTGGCAGCGGGCAGTGTGGTCGGCAGCGATCCGAACAGCACTGGCGAAACCGCTTCCGGCACCCTGGTCGGCTCGGTCACCGGTGCGGTCGGCGCGATCAGTTATGCGTTGGTTGGCAGTGCCACCGGCAACTACGGGCAGATCGTTCTCAATGCCAATGGCACTTACACCTACACGCTCACTTCGCCAGCGACCACTACGCCGCACGCTGACGACGGCGCCAACAGCCTGAGCGAGACCTTCACCTATCAGGCGACCGACTCTCTCGGCAACGTCGTCACCAGCACAATCGTCGTGAGCATCGTCGATGACGTGCCGAAAGCGCTGAATGACAGCAACGCGACCAACGCGACCGAAGACCAGTTGACCCTGACCGGCAACGTCCTCGATAACGATGTGCAGGGCGCCGACCGCGTCGCCAGCGGCCCGGTAACCGCCGGTACTTTCACTGGCACTTACGGCACGCTGGTGCTCAACGCCAACGGCACTTACACCTACACGCTGGACGCCAATGACGCCGACTTCAAAAACCTCCACGGCGGCGGCAACGGCACGGAAACCTTCGCCTACACCATCACCGACGCGGACGGCGACACCAGCACCGCCAACCTGGTGCTGAACATCCATAACAACGACGATCCGGTGTGCCTCGACGGCCTCGATGTGAAGGGCGGCGAAATCACCGTCTACGAGAAAAACCTCAGCGACGGCAGCAGCCCCAACACTTCGGCGCTGACCCAGAGCGGCAGCTTCACCGTGACTGCGCTTGATGGCCTGCAAACCCTCACGGTCGGCGGCATTGCGGTGATCAGCAATGGCGTCGCCGCCGGTTTGCCGCAATCGGTGGTCTCGCCACTGGGCAGCACCTTCACCATCACCGGTTACGATCCGGCCTCCGGCGTGGTCAGTTACAGCTACACCCTGGTCGACAACGAAGCCCATCCGAACGCCAACGGTGCCAACAGCCTCAGCGAGAGCTTCGACGTGGTCGCCACTGATACCGATGGCAGTACCGCCAGCGGTCAGATCAACGTCAACATCGTCGACGATCTGCCGACTGCCAACGCCGATACCGGCTCGGTAGCGGAGGGCGGCACGGTCAATGTCAGTGTGCTCGGCAATGACCTCAGCGGTGCCGACGGCGCCGCCACGGTGGTCGGCGTGCGCGCCGGCAGCAACACCGCGACGTCAGCCAGCGGCGGGCTCAACAGCAACATCAACGGCAACTACGGCTACCTGACCCTCGACGCGGCGGGCAACGCGGTTTACCACAGCAACCCGAACTCGGTGAGCCCGCCGGGCGCGACCGACACGTTCACCTACACCATCCGTGACAGCGATGGCGACGAAAGCACCACAACGCTGACCATCAACGTCGCCGACAGCAAACTGGTCGCCTCGGTCGATCAGGATGTCACGGTCTACGAAAAAGCCCTCGACCTGAGCAAGGATGGCCAGGATCTCGCCCCCGGCACAGTCACCGGCAGCGAACCGGGCAACACCGGCGAAACCGCCAGCGGCACGCTGGTCGGTTCGGTCAGTGGCGGCAGCGGCGCGATCACGTACACCCTGGTCGGCAACGCCACCGGCAGCTACGGGCAACTGCAGCTCAACGCCGACGGCACCTACACCTACACGCTGACGTCGGCACCGAAAACCGCGCCGAACGCCAACGACGGGCCGAACACCCTCAGCGAAACGTTCACCTACAAAGCCACCGATGCGCTGGGCAACAGCACCACCAGCACCCTCGTGGTCAACATCGTCGACGACATACCGAAAGCCGTTGCCTCGGATCGCTCGGTTACCGCAGTGGAGATCGATTCCAACATTCTCATCGTCCTCGACATCTCCGGCAGCATGGCCGATCCCTCTGGCGTGCCGGGCCTGTCGCGGCTGGCGCTGGCCAAGCAGGCCATTGGCGCCTTGCTCGACAAGTACGATGATCTGGGCGATGTGAAAGTGCAGTTGGTGACGTTCAGCAGCAATGCCGCCGACCGCACCACGGTGTGGGTCGATGTCGCTACTGCCAAGACATTGCTCGCCGGCCTCAACGCCGGCGGCGGCACCAACTACGATGCCGCCGTGGCGGTGATGCAGACCGCGTTCGACACCTCCGGCAAACTCACCGGGGCACAGAACGTCGGCTACTTCTTCTCCGACGGCAAGCCCAACGAGGGCGACATCGGCACGGCTGACGAGGCCGCGTTGAAAAACTTCCTCGACGCTAACAACATCAAGAACTATGCAATCGGTCTGGGCAGTGGCGTGAGCAACGCCAACCTCGATCCGCTGGCCTACGACGGCATCAACCACACCAATACCAATGCGGTGGTGGTCACCGATCTCAACCAGCTCAACTCGGTGCTCTCCGGCACTGTGCAGGGCGCGCCGGTCACCGGTTCGCTGCTGGGCGAGGGCGGCTCGTTCGGTGCCGATGGCGGTTTCATCAAGTCCATCGTGGTCGACGGCACGACCTACACCTACGATCCGAAAGCCCTCAGTGGCCAGGGTTCGTTGACTGCGAGCGGCGGCGCCAACCACGGCACTTTCAATACCGCCAACAACACCGTCAGTATCGCCACCAACAACAGCGGCACGCTGGTGGTCAACCTCGATACCGGCGAATACAGCTACACCTCGCAGAAAACCACCGCCGTGGTCATCACCGAAAACATCGGCTTCACCGTCAGCGACAACGACGGCGATCTGGCCAGCTCCACCCTGACGGTGAAAGTGATCCCCAACGCGCCGCCAGTGGCGATGGACGATCACGTCATCACCAACGTGCTCTCGGGCAACATCGTGGTGCCGGGTGAGCTGCTGCTGGCCAATGACAGCGATCCGAACGGCGACACCCTCAACGCCACGCCAACCAGCTTCAACACCGGTTGGGTTTCGAAAGCGGCGGACTTCACCGGTACCGGCCTGATTGGTTTCACTGGGCAGAACAATAATGCGGCCAACCAGAACCTGGCCAATGTGCGCAGCGCCTTCAGCGCCAATGCCGCGACCATGACCGCCGTGCTGGTGGTCAGCGGTTATCTGGGCATGGTGAGCAACAGCAATGCCAACGATGAAGACCGCATTACCGTCAATCTACGTCAGGGCGAAACCCTCAATCTGGATCACAATCTGGGTGCCGGGAAGATCAGCATGGAGTATTCGCTCAACGGCGGTGCCTGGATGGCGCTGGCGGACGGCCAGACCCTCAGCGCCTCGGCTGACGGCGTCTACCAGATCCACATCACCAACATTGGTAATGGTGGCGGCAACCCGAACGCGGCGGAAAACTACCAACTGACCATGACCCTCAATTATGCGGGGGCCCACGACATCACGCCGGACTACCACGGCACCTACACCGCCAACGACAACCACGGCGGCAGCGACACGGCCAACATCAGCATCAGCTATCAGGACGGCCACACCCTGACCGGCACTGCGGGCGACGATGTGTTGGTAGCGGGCAGCGGCAACAACGTGATCAATGCCGGCGACGGCAACGACGTGCTCAGCGCCGGCTCCGGCAATAACGAAATGCACGGCGACGCTGGCAACGATTTGCTCTACAGCGGTGCCGGCAATGACCTGCTCGACGGCGGCACTGGCAGCGACACCGCCAGCTACGCCCACGCGACAGCCGCCGTCACCGTCAATCTCGGCCTGCTCGGTGCGCAGAACACCCTCGGCGCCGGTACTGACACCTTGACCGGTATCGAAAACCTGATCGGCTCGAACTTCAACGACAGCCTCACCGGCGACGGCAACAACAACGTGATCAACGGCGGCCTCGGCAACGACTTCCTCAATGGCGGCGCTGGCGATGACTTGCTGATCGGTGGCATGGGCAACAATACGCTGACAGGCGGGGCAGGGGCTGACACCTTCCAATGGCTCAAGGGCAACAGCGGTCACGACCTGATCACCGACTTCACCCCCGGCACCGACAAGCTCGACCTGTCGCAACTGCTGCAAGGCGAAAACGCCAGCACCGCGTCGCTGGACGACTATCTGCACTTCACCGTCAGCGGCAGCGGCGCCTCGGTGATGACCAGCATCGACGTCAGCGCCATGGCCGGCGGTACGCCGAACCAGACCATCGACCTGGCTGGCGTCAACCTCGCCAGCCATTACGGCGTGACACCGGGGGCGGGCGGCATGGTGGCTGGGGGGCATGACACGGCGACGATCATCAGCGGGATGCTTAATGATCATTCCTTGAAGGTGGATACGGTGTAAGCGCCGTCTGAAACAAAAAAACCGCCGTCCAGCTCATAGGGACGGCGGTTTTTTTCTGCCTGATGGTACTGCATTGCTCACACGTCAGTCTTCGCGAGCAGGCTCGCTCCCACGGTGGAATGCATTTCAATGTGGGAGCGAGCCTGCTCGAAAAGGGGCCAGAGATGGCACCGGACAATCAGCCGGTGTTTGACACAAGCTCACGCCGACAGCCCAAATTATCCAGAATCCGATTCACCGCCAACTTCCCGAGCATGATCTGCTGCTCAGCAGCAATGGCACGGCACAGTTGTCAATAAGGTCTGAGGCACCATGCCCAATATCCGATGCTCAAGTCGTTACGGCAGAGATATCCGCCGCCTCGCCAAACGTAGTAACCCCCCTGATTGTGCCCACATGCAGCGCCGGTGCACATCCATGTTATCCAGCCTGAAGCTAGCGGCCAGTTATGGTCTTTGCCATAGACAGCGTACATGCTATTAAAATAATTGTTTAAAGGAACTGAACCATAAACACTGTTCATCCAGTTTACTGCCTGGTAATGGTTCATTGCATACCCAGACACGTGCAGCTGGTAGACATTCCGAACATCAACGTTGTATGAAAATGAGCTGAATCGGTCTTGCACCGTGATGTAGGTATTGCCGTTACGCATACCGGTGACTTTCCCGTTGCCGTCAACATGGGCCACGTTCGAATTACTGCTTCTGTAAGTGATCGGGGGAACGCCGGTAGATGGGACAGCAGCACGGATTTGAGTGTTACCTGGAAAGTCCGCACTGTGGGGCCATGCATAAACTCTCGGTCCATGCAGGGCCATGGCGCTATTGTTGATTTGCAGCGCTTTGCGCAGCGTGAACGAACGCAAAGGAGAGAGCAGACCTTCACCATATAGCGCCCGAATCTGCACGATTGTCAGTACATCGACAACGAGCCCCTTCAGTAGCACTGAGAATTTGCCGTCCTTGTCTGTGGTCAACGTCTCCACCGGCTTGCCATCCACCAGCACTTCAACCTGCTGCTCTGTACTCGCAGTCCCTTCAACCGTGACATTGGGGTCAACCGTAAGGTCGCTATGCGGTATCTCCCGGTTCTGCGAGTCCTTGACCAATGTAATGACCGGTTGCAGTTCAACCAGAGATTCGATTTGGTACGTCTGGTGAGGAAATTCCACCGGTTTGCCGCGCAACCCCAGGCGCACGGAAAATATCAATGTCGCCGTACTGCCGCTTTTGAGATTTCTCAACACTTCCAGCGTCGGCGTTGACAGTTCCCGTATCAGCCCGGCGCTGGTGACGCTCGCCTCCGCGTTGATGATGACGTGGCGGACAGGGTTGTTTGTGCTGTCGATGCCGATCAGCACCAGTGTCATGCTCTGGCCCGGTCGTTGTCCGTGCCAGAGGTTGACCGCCAATTTGTCTGCGCTGGTCAGTTTTTTTACGTCCAGTATTGCGTTGTCAATGCCAATGATTCGCGGTCGCGGAAACCTGGGATCCTGATCAGCGATCAGTTTGAAAGAAATCTCTGTTTCCGGAGATGATCCGATTTTCTTGCCGTCCTGATTCAGGTTGAATTTGAAACCCACGGTTTCGCCGTGAAGCGCCGTTATCAACTTTCTGTTCAGGAGAAAGGTGGCTTGTTTGGCCGAATCCAGGTCTACCAGCGGGAAGCGATCAAATCCCAAGGGCAGTGGTGTGCACACCAGGCGGACCTTCTCGGTCTTGGCATCGAGATATTCCACCAGCATGCTCGGCAGCTCCGCCAATGGATCAAGCGGATTAGTGAAAGGTGATACCAGTGAAGGCGGCGTGAGGACAAGCTCCTTGGGATCGCCGATCTTCAACTGAGCGATATCGGAAAAGACTTCACTTTCGCCGGGATTGGTGATGGTGGCCTGCACGGCCAGTCTCGCGCTGGCGTAGGGCTTGATGTACTCGTTCTCGGCCTCGAAAACGATGGGCTTTGAAGGATCGGTTACCAGCTGTCCCCAAGTGAACTGTACCAACTTGCCATTGATGTCTGTGGTCTGCCAGTGCAGCTTGACCTCTGCCCCTTGTTTCAAGGGCCAGAAGCTGGCGACATTTATTAGGGCTTTGGCAGTATCGACCGCCAGTTCGCCTTCCACCAGTGGGGTGACCTCCGGCGCTCCCAGTGGCAACGATTTACCCGCAACGGTTACGTCAGCAGGTTTGGAGAGCTTGGGCTGACCTGCTCTGGTCAGGATATAGGTTGCCCGTAAACTTCCACCTATCACATTTTGAATGCGGAAGTTTTCGACTGGAAAGTACAGTGTCTTGCTGGCGACGGTCACCGTTAAAGAATAGGTATGAGTGACTGGCACGTTGTTTCGGGTGAATCCTTCCAGTGTCAGGGCGATCACATCGTTGATCGCAAAACTGCCCGTCAGGAGAATGTTCGTCGGGCCGCCTGCAAGCCAATCATGGTGTAGAACGTCGTCGCCATCGGACTGCTCGAAAATCGGCGCGGCCAACAAAGTTATTCCTGGCTTGAACGGCAGAATGAGCGGTTCCGAAAAACCACTGGAGTTCTCGACAACGTCATAAACGCTCCAGCGCACCACCAGATTGCTGGTTTGTTGCAATTTGCCAAGTAAGTCAGACGTCAGCTTGAAAACGATGTCGGCCGAGGCGTCAGTCACGACGAAGTCCAGCCGCAGCGAACCACATTTCAGCACGACCGTATCGCCGATCTGCTGATTGAAGTAATGCTTGACCGTGACTTCCATGCCCTCTTTGATGACGTTCTGATCGACGATGCTTTCCGATGCGAGCGGCAGCTTGAGGCCCTGATTGAGGGACTTTCCACCATCAGTGTCCGCCTCGCCGGGTGCGGGGTATTTGAACCAGAGCTGTGCGTGTGGCGATTCCGATGGGTTGCCGCTCTGTCTTGTGACTATCATCCAGCAATCCAGCCTGACGTCTGTAAACGGCAGGAATTTCTCCTCGAGGATTTCAGCTGAAATGTAAAAAAATACGGTTTTAGGAATCTTTCCATCGGCCTCAAAATCCTCCTCCGTAAGGATGAAATCAATCACGGACAAAGGGTTAGTGACATCGGGTTCATCGATGAAGACTTTGATATGGTCACCAATGCCTTGAGACAGATATTCCGGGAGACGGAAGCCCAATCCGTTAATGTCCTGAGTAACCATGGCGATGTTGATACCATAGCTTTTGTCAGCTTGCAGCTTGTGCAGGCGTGGTTCCGGCGGATAGATGGCCAGCACACTGACACGGGAACGCGGCGCAGGAGGAAATATCAGGTATTGCGAGCTGTTCATGAATTTTCGCCTTCCACACGGGGCGCTTACCTGGGCTGTCAGCGCCGATACGGAAGAATTAATCATGGGCCGGTAAATCGCGCACCTGTCAACTCTGACAGGTATGCGTAGATATCGGACGAACGGTTGAGCAGGCAGCGGCGTGGTAATCAGCCTTTTTTTAAGGTTTTCTGCCGCAAAATATAAATCGTCACCAGCACCGCACTGGTCAGCATGAACCCACGCGCCCAAACCAGCGGCACCAGATAACATGAGAACAGAATGCTCACCCACATCAGGCCGATCGCGTAGACCTTGCCTTTGAGCGGGATGCCGTTGCCTTCGAGGTAGTCGCGAATCCATGGCCCGAGGCGCGGGTGTTCGACCAGCCAGCGATAGAAGCGCGGAGAGCTGCGCGCGAAGCAGGCCGCGGCGAGCAGGAGGAAGGGGGTGGTGGGCAGGACCGGCAGGAAGATGCCGATCACCCCCAATGCCACGCTGAGCCAGCCGATGGCCAGCAGGACGTAGCGCAACATCAGGGGGCGGTTGCCTATGGGGTTGTCCATAGGCCGGGTCTTAGTGGTGACGAGGCTTGAGGATCGCCGGTTTTTCGTCGGGGGCCTGGCACAGCAGGTACAGCGCAGTCAGGGCTTCCGGGATCTGAACGATCATGTCGTCCATCAGGTTGGCGTCCTTGGCGATGTCTTCGAACTCAGGCTGCTCGTCGAACAGGCCGGAACCGACCATGATCGGCAGGAGCATTTCGCTGACTTCTTCTTCGGCGGTTTCGAACCAGGCCGCTTCGCGCAGGAACACGCCCTCCATGAAACCGATGCACCAGCCGCGCAGTTCGGAGTCGTCCGGCTCTTCGCCCAGATCCAGTTCGCACGGCAATTCGAATTCTTCATCCGAGGCCAGTTGGCGAGCGATGTGCGCCTTAAGGCCGATCAGCGTGGCTTCGATTTCGGCACGCTGGGCTTCGTCGGTGTAATGCGGCTCTTCGGCGAACAGCGCGTCGATCCACTCGCGCTCCGGAACGTCTTCGGAGCAGATCGACAGCGCGGTCAGGTAACCGTGGGCGGCGACGTAATCCAGCGCCTCGTCGTGCAGCTCGTCGGCGTCGAGGAAGACTTGCAGGCGGGTCAGTTGCTCAGCGAAGGACATTACGGGGCTACCTTGGGGAATAAACAATGCGGGAATTCTAGGCCTTCTTGCGCGCTCTAGCCAGCCGCTTGGCAGATTTGCCCGAATTACCGGCCTCACTGGAAAGATGAATAACCCTGTGGGAGCGAGCCTGCTCGCGAAGGCGGTGTATCAGGCACTTTTGCATCGACTGACAGGTCGCTTTCGCGAGCAGGCTCGCTCCCACAGGGTTTTGTGTGTGGCAGGTTTATCAGGTGTCTTCTCAGCGGCACCCTCTGCGGCGAAGGCCTCGGGTATACTGCCGCGTTTTGCGATCCCTGCCGGCGCTGCGCTGGTCATGCAATGTGTTCTTACGTTTTGTTTAAGCAGCCGAAGCTGCTCTGAACCAGCCTGAGCAGGGATGTATCGGTAGATTTTTGGAGTTTTTATGCTCGAACAGGCTCAACGCGTCCTCAAGGACATCTTCGGCTACGACAGTTTCCGTGGCCGTCAGGGTGCGATCATTGAGCGCGTGGCCAGCGGCGGTGATGCGCTGGTGCTGATGCCTACCGGTGGCGGCAAGTCGTTGTGCTTCCAGGTGCCGGCGCTGTTGCGTGAAGGTCTGGCGGTGGTCGTGTCGCCGTTGATCGCGCTGATGGACGATCAGGTCGCCACCCTCGAAGAACTGGGCGTGGCCGCCGCTGCGCTGAACTCCACACTGAGTGCCGAGCAGCAGCGCGATCTCGCTCTGCGAATCAAACGCGGCGAAGTGAAAATGCTCTATCTGGCGCCCGAGCGCTTGGTGCAGCCGCGCATGCTGGCATTCCTGCAAAGCCTGGAAATCGCCTTGTTCGCCATCGACGAAGCGCATTGCGTATCGCAATGGGGCCACGACTTTCGCCGCGAATACCTGCAACTGGGTCAATTGGCCGAGCTGTTCCCCAACGTTCCGCGCATTGCCCTCACCGCGACCGCCGACAAGCGCACCCGCGAAGAAATTGTCGATCGCCTGCACCTGCAGAACGCCGAGCGCTTTCTGTCGAGCTTCGACCGCCCGAATATTTTTTACCGCATCGTCCCGAAGGAGCAGCCGCGCAAGCAGTTGCTGGCGTTCCTCGCCGAACGGCGCAGCGATGCCGGCATCGTTTATTGCCTGTCGCGCAAGAAGGTCGAAGAAGTTGCGGCGTTCCTCAGCGAGCAGGGCTTCCCGGCGCTGCCGTATCACGCCGGTCTGCCCAATGATCTGCGCGCCTATCACCAGAAGCGCTTCCTCAATGAGGAAGGCCTGATCATGGTCGCCACCGTGGCGTTCGGCATGGGCATCGACAAGCCCAACGTACGCTTCGTCGCGCACCTTGATCTGCCGAAATCTCTCGAGGCGTATTACCAGGAAACCGGGCGCGGCGGCCGTGACGGGCTGCCGGCGGATGCGTGGATGGCTTACGGTCTGCAAGACGTGGTGATGCTCAAGCAGATGCTGCAGAACTCCGAAGGCGACGAGCGGCACAAGCGTCTGGAGCAGCACAAGCTCGACGCCATGCTCTCGCTGTGCGAAGAGACCCGCTGCCGCCGGCAGGCGTTACTGGCCTATTTCGACGAAGACATGCCCGAACCGTGCGGGCATTGCGACAACTGTGTCGACGGCGTGCAGACCTGGGACGCCACCGAGCCTGCACGTCAGGCATTGTCGGCGATTTTCCGCACCGGCCAGCGCTATGGCGTCGGTCATCTGGTCGACGTGTTGCTGGGCAAGGACAACGAAAAGGTGCGCAGCTTCGGCCATCAGCATTTGTCGGTGTTTGGCGTTGGCAAGGCGTTGAGCGAGAGCGAGTGGCGCTCGCTGTTCCGCCAACTGGTGGCGCGTGGGTTGGCCGATGTCGACCACGAGGGTTATGGCGGTCTGCGCTTGAATGACAGTTGCCGGCCTTTGCTCAAAGGCAAAGTGAAACTGGAACTGCGCCGCGACCTGAAACCGCAAGTCACCGCCAAAACCGGCAGCAAGAGCCAGGCCAGCCAGCTGGTGCGCGGCGAGGAACGCGAACAGTGGGAAGCCTTGCGCGCACTGCGGCGCAAACTCGCCGAAGAACACGGCGTGCCGCCATATGTCATCTTCCCTGACTCGACGCTATTGGAAATGCTCCGCAGCCAACCCACCTCGCTGGCGGAAATGGCCCGAGTCAGCGGCGTTGGCGCACGCAAGCTGGAACGTTACGGCGAAGCCTTCCTCGAAGTACTCGGCGGCGAGGCGGAGGCGCCGAAGGTGGTCGCCGATGTCCGTCACGAGCTGATCACCCTGGCCCGCGCCGGCATGACCCCGCTGCAGATCGCCGGGCAGTTGCAGTGCTCGGAGAAGAACGTCTACGCCATGCTCGCCGAAGCCATCGGCAAGCAGCAATTGTCGCTGGAGCAGGCGCTGGACTTGCCTGAGGAATTGATGGGCGAAGTGCAGGACGCGTTCCTCGATGGTGAGGGCGAGTTGCCGTCGGTCGCTGAAGTGGCTGAGCTGTTTGCCGGGCGTGTGCCGGAAGGCGTGCTGTATTGCGTGCGGGCGGCGTTGCAGTCTGAATTCGAGATGTGAAACGACGTATGCGCCAAGCCCCGTGCAGTTGTAACGATTCAGTACAGAGCGACTCTTGCCTATAACTGCCGCCCATGCTTAGCTGACTAATAATTAGATTTTCCGTATTTTCAGTCTAACCGTGAGTGTTTTATGCCGTTAACCGATCAACATCGCTTTGGTATGCAACTGGCCCAGATGTCCCGTGGCTGGCGTGCCGAACTGGATCGTCGTCTCGCCGGGCTGGGCCTGTCGCAGGCGCGCTGGCTGGTGCTGCTGCATCTGGCGCGTTTTGAAGAGGCACCGACTCAACGCGAACTGGCGCAGAGTGTCGGCGTCGAAGGCCCGACCCTGGCGCGCTTGCTTGATAGTCTGGAAAACCAGGGACTGGTGCAACGCCAGTCAGTGATGGAAGACCGTCGGGCGAAAAAAATCGTGCTCTGCGCACCTGCGCTGCCCCTGATCGAACAGATCGAGACCATTGCCACGCAGCTGCGCCACGAATTGTTCGAGGGTGTCGACGAGGCGGATTTGAAGGTGTGCATGCGTGTGCATGGGCACATTCTGGCCAACCTGGAAAAATCTTGAGGCACATCCCGGTGGCGATTTTTTGAGAGATCGCGCTGAGCCGACTATAAGAACTACTGGGCAATATCGTGTTCGTACCGGATGTGCGAACGCATAGAAACCGGTTTTGCTTATTTAAGGGATGCTCATGCTCGCAAGTCGGCACGTGCTGCGCGGGGGCGCCAAATGGCTGCTGCTCGCTGGCGTATTCAGCTATTCGACCTGGTCGATGGCGTTGGGGTTGGGCGAAATCACTGTTTACTCAGCCCTCAATCAGCCGTTCAAGGCCGACATCGCGCTGGTCGATGTCGGCACGTTGACGCAAAACGATCTCTCGGCCAGCCTGGCTTCGGCGGATGAATTCGGCCGGGCCGGCGTCGAGCGGGTGTTTTTCCTCAATGACCTCAAGTTCACCCCGATCCTGCGCGGCAGCCGGCAGGTGATCCGGGTGACGTCCGGCAAGCCGGTCAACGAACCTTTCCTGAATTTCCTCGTGCAGCTCGATCAGCCCAACGGCCGTCTGCTGCGCGAGTACACGGTGCTGATCGACCCGCCGGGTTCGCCGGGCATCGTGCCCGCCACCGACGAGCCGGATCCGCGTCCGCAATCCTCTGAATTTCCAACCGTCGAACCGGTTACCGCCCCGCCCCAGGCTGCCCAGGGCAAACGCGCTGCGGCGCCTGTGCCGCCAACGCCGGCGCAGCCTGCCAACGATGCGCAGGCCGAGCAACTGGCCGCCAGCGTGCTGCTCACCCAGCAACTGCAAAAGACCATCGACGAACAGAACCTCAGGCTGCAAGAGCAGCAAGTGCAAATAGCCGACGGCAAGAAGCAGATCGAAGAGTTGCAAACCCGTCTGGCCGAAGTGCAGAAACCGCCGCCACCACCCGTGGTCGCGCCGGCTCCGGCCGCAGTTTCAGCCCCGGTCGAGGCGGCAGGCGATGGCGTGAACTGGCCGCTGCTCGGCGGACTGGTATTGCTGCTGGGCGTGCTGGCTGCGTTGCTCATACGTCGTCGTAAGCAACGTTCGACAGCAGATGGCACGTCGACGCTGCTATTGCCTGAGAGCGCCGAAGAAGACGTCGACGAGCCCGAGCTTCAACAATCTGTCGGTGCGCACGCGGCAGCTGATCATCGCGACGAGCCCGGTGCCGGCGACGTGCTGGAGGCCGTGGGCATCTATCTGGCCTACGGTCGACTCAGCGAAGCCGCCGGGCTGCTGCGCGATGCCTTGCACAAGGAGCCTGAACGCACTGATCTCGGTCTGCAGTTGCTGGAGGTTCTTGGGCGCCAAGGTGACAGCGGCGCTTTTGAACAGCAGGAAAACCGCCTGCGTGCGCTTGGCGTCGATGACCGCGAACTGATTGAAATCCGCGCTCGCCATCCAAAACTGGCAGGCGCCGCACCGGCGGCATTTGCAGCAACGCCAATCGCGCCCGAACTGCCCGTGGCCTCGGCAGCGACCGCAGCCGCGCCGCTTGCAGCGTCGCCCAGCGCTCTCGAGGATGATTTCGAATTGAATCTGGGCGAGCTGTCGATGGATTCAAATTGGGATCTGAACGACAGCCGCGCTGACGCCGCCGCACCGCCGATCGATGATCCAGAGCTGGGCACCAGCCTGTCGGTGCTACCTGTCGATTTCGAACTGCCACAGGCTGCATCTGCCGAAGAAGCCGAACTCGAATGGATCCCCGAACCCGACGCCCAGCCGCTCGACGACGACTTTCTCAACGAGTTCGGCGATCCCGAGCTGTCGCTGGTGCTGGAACCACTTGATCTGCAATTACCCGAGTCCACCGACACTGACACCGAGGCCGCCGGCAAGCTCGAACAGGCACAAACCTGCATCGACGACGGCGACATCGACAGTGCGATCGCGCTGCTCAATGAATTGCTCAGAGAAGGGGATGAGCCGTTGAAGCAAACCGCGAGGACGTTGTTGGCGGGGATTCGCTGAGCGCCAACGGATTTCATGTTCATCCGAGACCGCTTTCGCGAGCAGGCTCGCTCCCACAATGGAATGTGCTTTCCCTGTGGGAGCGAGCCTGCTCGCGAAGGCGTCAGAACGTCTGCCCCAGATTCAGATAAACCGCCTGCTCATCCGCATCATTCAACCCATACGTGAAGTTCAACGGCCCCAGTGGCGTGTCGAAGCCGATAAACACACTCGCGGCATTGATGTAGCCGCTGTCGAATTCATTGTCGTTGTTCCACGCCCGACCGCGTTCCACCGAGGCGCCGGCGTACAGCGGGAAGTCCAGCGGCAGGTACGAGCGCGGCGTCAGGCGGCGGTAGTACACCGCGCGCATCAGGCTGACGTTCTGCCCGGACAGCGCATCCTCACGGAACCCCGACAACTGCCGCGCGCCGCCGAGCAGGAAGCTTGAGGTCACCACATTGGCGTCGTCCAGCGTGCGCCCGTAGCGCCCGCCGAGAATCAGCGTGTCGGGCCCATGGCTCATGGCCTTGTCGAAATTCAGTTCCCATTGGCGATAGCGATTGTCTGAACCCAGGCCCGGTTCGAACTGGGCAAACGTCAGGCTGACGTCCTTGCCCTCGTGCGGAAAGTAGACGTTGTGCAGCGAGTCGTAGGAATACTTCACGGTATAGAAACCTTCGTTGAAGCTCTCGCTCGGCAGATCCTGATCACCGATGCGCACGTCAGCCTTGCCCCAGGCCTGGCCGACGCCGAGTCGCACTTCACCGTTGTTGCCGATCTGCCGCCCAAGATTGAGACCGAAGCCGTAGCGCTCGACCCGATACTGCGCGATCGGATCGTTATCCAGCACCGAGTCAACGTTCTGCGCCTCGAACGAGGCGTAGGGCGCGACGAAGTAACGCGAGCCGACGTCCAGCGGCTGATAGAACTCGCTGTACAGCTCCTGCTTGTCGCCGATCTGCGCGCGGGTCAGCCATTCCGCGCCGAGGCGGTTGATGCCGTTGACGCGATAGCTCGCACCAAGGTTGAAAGCACTGTCGCCGCGCATGTCGTCCGACAGATTGAGGCCGACCCGCAGATAATCGGTGCCGCTGCGTTTGCCGCTGGCGCTGATGACCAGGGTGTGATCCTGGCCTTTGTGCACGACGCGGTAACGCACTTGATCGAAGTAATCGAGGCCGTACAGCGTGCCCATGTCCGAATGCAGGCGGCCCAGGTCCAGCGGCGCGCCGATCGGCTGGCGGATGTAATAGCGAATCACGTCATCGTCGACCTTCGAATCGTTTTCGACGCGGATCGCGGTAATGATCGGCGTGCGCTGTCCCGGCTGGCGGGCGGCGTTCAGTTCCGCGTCCTGGGTTTCCGTCGGCTTGAGTTGCGCCAGCCGCGCATCGAGGATTCGCGTGGCGCGATAACCGGCGTCGATCATCTCTTGAGCCTTGCCGAAATCGGTCACGCCGAACGCGGCCAGCGCAGGCTGGATCAATACGTCATTGGCGTGCAGCGTCGCCAGTTGTTCTTCGGAGTTGCGCCGGGTCATCAGGGTGATCGACTGATTGAGCACGTCCACCACGGTAGTCAACTGCTTGCGGTTGCGCAGCGGTGTGCCGATATCGACGACGATGGCGATGTCGACGCCCATTTCCCGCGCGACATCCAGCGGGATGTTGTCGGTCATGCCGCCGTCCACCAACAACCGGCCATCAAGCTCGACCGGGGCGAACACTGCGGGGATGGACATGCTCGCGCGGATCACTTGCGGCAGGTGGCCTTTGCGGAACACCACTTTTTCGCCATTGGCGATGTCGGTGGTCACGGCGCGAAACGGGATCGGCAGTTTGTCGAAGTCGCGGGTGTCGCTGGTGTGGGCCAACAGGCTTTCCAGCAGCAGCGCGAGATTCTGGCCCTGAATCACCCCCAATGGCAGGCCGAGGCTGCCGTCGTCGCGAAAGCTCAGTTTCTGCTTCACCAGAAAGTCGCGGTCGTCCTGCTTGCGTCGAAATGGCACGTCCTCACGCGGCGGCGCGTCGGACAGCGCCGCTTGCCAGTCGATGCTCAGGGCGAGCTTTTCCAGTTCATCGACCTTGTAGCCCGAGGCGTACAGCCCACCGACCACCGCGCCCATGCTGGTGCCAGCAATCGCATCGATCCTGATGCCTTGTTCCTCCAGCGCCTTGAGCACGCCGATGTGCGCCAGCCCGCGCGCAGCACCGCCGGACAGCACCAGGCCGACTTTCGGTCGTGGCGCCTCACTGGCGAGAACCAGCAGGGGAAGGAAACCAAGCAGCAGGCAGAACAGCAAACGGCGCATTGTGAGTCTCGGGGCAAGCGGTAAAGCCGGCTATTATAGCGGCGCCCTCTGTATCAGGAGTTTCAGCGATCATGACCGTCGCCAAAGCCGAAGTTGTCATCACGTATTGCACCCAATGCCAGTGGCTGCTGCGCGCGGCGTGGCTGGCCCAGGAGCTGCTCAGCACCTTCGCTGACGACCTGGGCAAAGTGTCATTGGTGCCGGGCACCGGCGGGGTGTTTCACATCACTTGTGCGGGTGTGCAGATCTGGGAGCGCAAGGCCGACGGTGGTTTTCCCGAGGCCAAGGTATTGAAACAGCGAGTGCGCGATCAGATCGATCCTGACCGCGACCTCGGCCACAACGACCGCACTCAGTGAGAGGCGGCTTCGGCGGCGACGGTTTTCTTGTCGGCCGAGCCTGACATCCGCGCCGACACCACAATCGCGACGATGATCAGCGCGCCACCGATGAGCATGCGCAGGGTCGGGGTTTCACTGAACAGCAGCCAGGCGAGGGTGATGCCGTAGACCGGCTCCATGGCGAACACCACTGCCGCCGTGCGTGCCTTGATCACCGCCAGACTGGCGACGAACAGGCTGTGCGCCACGCCCGTGCAGAACACTCCGAGCAGGGCGATCCACAACCAGTCCAGCGCTCGGACCTGACTCAACTGCGGCGCCGCGACCGGCAACAGACACAACGCCACGACGACGTTCTGGCACAACGCTGCCTGCACCGCCGGGATGCGCCCGGAACTGGCGCGGTTGGTCAGCGACAGCAGGGAAAACAGCAGGCCGGACAGTACGGCCCAAAGCAAGCCGACGGTGGCGCCGCTGCCCAGATCAAATGCGGGCGTCACCAGCACCAGACCGATGCTGACCAATACCACCAGGACGATTTCATTGGGGCGGATGCGTTCGCGGAAGATCAGTCCTTCGAGAATCACCGTGAACGCCGGGAAACTGGCAAAGCCCAATGTTGCGATGGCTACGCCGGCGATCTTCACGGATATGAAGAAACTCACCCAGTGCCCAGCCAGCAACACGCCGCTGAGGGCGAGGCGCCGCCAGTCCACGGTCTGAAGTTTCTGCCAACCATGCTGGCTGGCGAAACGGGCGAAAAATGCCAGGGCGAGCACGGCGAAAGCTGCACGTCCAAAGACGATCACAGCAGGGGAGGCGGCAGCGAGTTTGCCGAACACACCGGTCAGGCCGAACATCAAAGCGCCTATATGCAGGGCGCCGAGGGCGGTACGCGGAGTCATTGCATTCCTTTTTTCAGGTTCAACTTCATGGGGCCATTGAACCGCGTCTCGGCCTGCAAGTCTGTCGGCAGGCTATCGTCTTTTGTCGCAGGAATCGCGCCGGAGATGTCCGGGCGAGGAGCCGAACTCACGTAGGACTGCGGCCGAGAACGCACTTTGCGAGCTGTAACCGACGCGACTGGCTACTTCACCAATCGGCAATGCAGTGTCGCGCAGCAGTTGCACCGCGAGATGCAGGCGTCGACTGCGGATGTAATCCATCGGCGTCTGTCCGCATTCGGCCATGAACCGTGCGTGCAGGCGCGCGCTGGACAACCCGGCCACGCGCGCCAGGTCGGCGACTTGCAGCGGATAGGCGGAGTATTGCTCGATGTGCGCATCCAGCGCGGCGTAGGGCAGGCGACGCGCGCGGAGTTCGGCAGGTTGCGCGTGATTGAGACTGGCCAGCAGCAACACCGCGCCTTGCTGCGCGATCAACGGATCGCTGACCGGACTGTTCGCCAGCCAGTTGACCAATTGGCTCTGCCCCGAGTCCAGCGACAGCCGCCCCGGATGATCGAGCAAGCGGCGACTGGCCTCGGCGTGCGCGCCCAGCGAGTCCTGCACCCATTGCCCTTCAGGGATGTCGAGCACCAGGCAGCTGCTGCCTTGGGGACTGTCGCAGGCATGATGAGCGCCGGACGGAACCACCACAACACTCTGCTGACGCACTTGGCTGCCACAGCCCTCGACCTCGAAATCCAGCGCACCGGACAGCCCGAACACCAACTGCGCGTGCTCGTGGCTGTGCACAATCAGGTTGTGGGTGTACTGGCGCAGGGTGAGGATCGGTCGCATGGCAGGTTGTCTCCGAAGTGGCCGTCAGTCTACACCGCCGTACGCCGGATGCGTTGTCACACGACTGACTCACGCCTGTCACGGCCGATTAACCCGGCACGCGCAAGCTGGCGAAAACATCGCAGAGGGTTGCCCATGACCAGCGCCGAGCTCGCCCGACCCAGCCGCAAACAACGGGTGCGAACCCTGTGGATCTCCGATGTGCACCTGGGCACGCGGGATTGCCAGGCCGAGCACTTGTCGCAATTTCTCAAGGGCTACCACGCCGACAAGGTCTATCTGGTCGGTGACATCATCGACGGCTGGAAACTGCGCAGCGGCATGTACTGGCCGCAAGCGCACACCAACGTCATCCGCCGCCTGCTGACCATGAGCAAGCGCGGCACCGAGGTGATCTATGTCACCGGCAACCATGACGAATTCCTGCGGCGCTATTCGAAACTGATTTTGGGCAATATCCAGTTGGTCGACGAAGCGGTGCACGTCACGGCGGACGGCCGGCATTTGCTGGTGATTCACGGCGATCAGTTCGATGTGATTACTCGCTATCACCGCTGGCTGGCGTTTCTCGGCGACTCGGCCTATGAATTCACCCTGACGCTCAACCGCTGGCTCAATCACTGGCGCGCCCGGTATGGCTACGGTTACTGGTCGCTGTCGGCCTACCTGAAACACAAGGTCAAGACAGCGGTGAGTTTCATCAGCGACTTTGAAGAAGCCATCGCCCACGAGTGTGTGAAGCGCGAACTGCATGGCGTGGTTTGCGGGCATATTCACCATGCCGAGATTCGCAAGGTGGGGGAGGTGGACTACCTCAATTGCGGCGACTGGGTCGAATCGTGCACAGCGCTGATCGAGCATTGGGACGGCACGATCGAGTTGTATCGACTGGCGGATGCCCAGGCGCGGGAGGCGGAATTGAAAGCTGCCAAAGTTGCCGAAATCGCCTGAGCGAAAAAGCACCCTGTGGGAGCGAGCCTGCTCGCGAAGGCGTAGTGTCAGACAAAACTTATGTGCCTGATACAGCGCTTTCGCGAGCAGGCTCGCTCCCACATGTGTTCTCAGGCCGGGCTGTGTTCTTGCATCGCAGCCTTGTAAATCGAGTTCTTCGGCTGCGCAAACAGCCGTTCCATCATCGGCTCGAAGAAACTCAGCGGCAGCGTGTCGTACGCCGGATCAAACGCCGCCGCGTCGTATTTGGCGCAGAATTGGGCAGTGGCCTGGAACTGCGGATGATCCTTGAATTGCTCGCGCAAGTGCCGATCCATGCCCAGGTGATGAAAGAAATAATAGCCCTGAAAGATGCCGTGCTTCTCCACCATCCACAGATTCTCCGCACTCACGAACGGCTTGAGAATCGCTGCGGCGATGTCCGGATGATTGTAGGAACCGAGGGTGTCGCCAATGTCGTGCAACAGCGCGCAGACCACGTATTCCTCGTCACGCCCGTCGCGAAAGGCGCGGGTCGCGGTTTGCAACGAGTGGGTCAGGCGATCCACGGGGAAACCGCCGAAGTCGCCCTCAAGCAGCTTCAAATGCGCGAGGATCCGCGATGGCAGCTGTCTGGCATAGGCACTGAAATCAGCGGCGATGATCGCCCAGTCTTCCTCGGTGCCGTCCTTCATATGGGTGAAGCGAGCATGGGCATTCATTGGCAGACCCTCATTCAGAACGCCACGCGACCGAGAATCATGTCGCGGTACATGACGAAATCGCCGAGCAGGCTGTACAGCGGATGCTGAAACGTCGCCGGGCGGTTTTTCTCGAAAAAGAAATGGCCGATCCAGGCAAAGCTGTAGCCGGCCAGAGGTAGCGCGAGCAACAGCAGCCAGGCGCCTTTGGCGATGCTCAGGGCGAGAATGAAGATGACCAGAGAAGTGCCGATGAAATGCAGACGACGGCAGGTGCTGTTGCTGTGTTCGGCGAGGTAATACGGGTAGAACTCGGCGAAGCTGTTGAACTGCTTGATGTTTTCCACGACCGCGCTCTCTGTGGTGATTGTTCTGGCGACAAGTTGTTCGGCGGGGAGCTTATTTGAGTCTAGAGTGATCATTGGCGTGGGCCAGTGACAATCGGCGCCACTTTAGTATCCTTCGCAAATAGGGCGGTTATCTGCAGCCCGTCATGTAAAAGAATAACAACCATGAGCGAACGAACGACTTCTGCAAGCTGGGCGATGGGGATTGTCAAAGCACTGGAGATGGACGGCCTGGATTGCCGGGTTCTGTTCCGGCAACTGGGGCTGGATTTCACTGCCCTGGAAGATCCGGATGCGCGTTTCCCGCAGGATTCCATGACCCGGCTCTGGCAGCGCGCGGTCGAGGTGTCCGGCAACCCGGCGATCGGCCTGAACATGGGCAAAGTGGTGCGCCCGGCCTCGTTTCATGTCGCCGGCTACGCGCTGATGTCGAGCAATACCCTGGCCGAAGGTTTCCAGCGTCTGGTGCGCTATCAACGCATCATTGCCGAAAGCGCCGACTTGAGCTTTCGCTCGCTCGATGAAGGTTATGCGCTGATTCTCACCGTGCACGGCGATCACCTGCCGCCGACCCGGCAGAGCGCCGAAGCGTCACTGGCCTGCGCGTTGGCGCTGTGCGGCTGGCTGACCGGGCGCCCGCTGCACCCGGTCAAAGTGTTGGTTCAGGGCGATCAGCCGACAAACCTGCAACCCTATAAAGAAGCCTTTCACGCGCCGCTGGTGTTCAACGCGCCTTACGATGCGTTGATCTTCGAACGTGCCGATATGGAGGCGCCGCTGCCGACCGCCAACGAAGCCATGGCGCTGTTGCATGATCGCTTTGCCGGGGAATATCTGGCGCGGTTTTCCGAAAGTCGCGTGACGCACCGGGCACGCCAGGTGCTGTGTCGTTTATTGCCCCAGGGCGAGCCCAAGCGTGACACCGTGGCGCAGACGTTGCACCTGTCGCAGCGCACTTTGCAGCGGCGCTTGCAGGAGGAGGGCACCAGTTTCCAGCAATTGCTCGACGACACCCGGCGTGAACTCGCAGAGCAGTATCTGGCGCAACCGAGCATGACCTTGCTGGAAATCGCCTACCTGCTGGGCTTTGCCGACCCGAGCAACTTCTTCCGCGCTTTTCGCCGCTGGTTCGACACCACGCCCGGCGAGTACCGCTTGCGCCTGACGCAGGTGCCGGACGCGGTCAATGACGCCAGAACGCCGGAATACACAGCACAAATACCGTAATGATCTCCAATCGGCCGAGCAGCATGCCGAACGACAGAATCCACTTCGCCGCATCCGGCAGGGTGGCGAAGTTGCCGGCCGGGCCGATGGTTTCGCCCAGACCCGGGCCGACGCCGGACACGGTGCTGGCGGCGCCGGTCAGCGCGGTCATCCAGTCGACCCCGAGCAGCGACAGCAGCAGCGCGATTACGCAGATGGTGATGGCGAAGAAGAACGAGAAGGTCAGGATCGAACGGACAATTTCTTCGTCGAGGCGGTGACCGTTGTACTTCTGCTTGATCACCGCGCGCGGGTGGATCAGCTGATTGAGGTTGGCCTTGAGCAGGATATAGGCGACCTGGAAACGGAAAATCTTGATCCCGCCCGCTGTCGAGCCGGAGCATCCGCCGACGAAGCCCAGGTAGAAAAACAGCATCAGCGAGAAGTTGCCCCACAGGCTGTAGTCGCCGAGGGCGAAACCGGTGGTAGTGACTACCGAGGTCACGTTCAGCGCCACATGCCGCAGCGCTTCCAGCCAATGCAGCTTGGTGGTCCACCAGTACCAGGTGCCGAGCACCAGCCAGGTCACCAGCAGCATCGCCAGCAAACCCTGCACCTGTTGATCCTTGATCAACGCCCGGCGGTTGCCGCGCAGCGTCGCCACGTACAGGGTGAACGGCAGACTGCCGAGGATCATGATGACGATTGCCACCCAGTGCACCGCCGGTTGCGTCCACTTGGCCAGCGACTGGTCGGAGGTCGAGAAACCACCGGTGGAAATCGCCGACATCGCGTGGTTGATCGCATCGAACGGGCTCATCCCGGCCCACCAGAACGCCAGGCTGCCGAGAATGGTGATACCGACGTAGGCCGCCACGATCAGCCGCGCCACCATGTGCGAACGCGGCATGACCTTTTCCGAGCGGTCCGAGGATTCGGTCTGGAACAGGCGCATGCCACCGATGCGCAGCAGCGGCAGAATCGCCACGGCCATGCCGATGAAGCCGATGCCGCCGATCCAGTGCAGCAGCGACCGCCACATCAGAATCCCCGGCGACATGTTGTCCAGGCCGTTGAGCACGGTGGAACCGGTGGCGGTGATGCCGGACATGCTTTCGAAGAACGAGTCGGTGTAGCTGATGTGCTGGGTCAGCAGAAACGGCAGCGCGGCGAAAATGCACACCACCAGCCAGCTGCTGACCGTCAGCAGGTACATGTCGCGCGGGCGCAGGTGAATGTGTTCGGGTCTGCCGGGTATCACCAGAGCGAGGCCGGCGACAAAGGTGATCATGCTCGCCCAGAGGAACGACGGCAGGTCGCTGGTGCGCTCGAAAATCACCAGCGTGGCCATCGGCACGACCATGGCCACAGCCAGCGTGATCAGGAAGATGCCGATGATAAAACCAATGATCCGTAAGGTCGGCAACGCCATGAAATCCGCTCGGGCTGGTGGGAGAAGGGCGCCATTCTACCTGTGGGGCAAGGCATGTAAACCGGCAGGCGCTGCGCAGATGAAGCTAGAATAGCCGCACATTTTTCAAAGGAGGTGGCCGATGCAGGCTCTCGACGCGTTGCTCAACCGTGTTTCCGTTCCCCGCCTGGTCGAACCGGCCCCCACTGCCGAGCAGCGCGAAGCCCTGTTCGGCGCGGCCTTGCGTGCCCCGGATCACGGGCACTTGCAGCCGTACCGCTTTTTGACCGTCGAAGGCGCAGCGCGTGAGCAAATGGGCGAGTTGCTGGCCGAGGCGGCCCGCCAGCAGAGCGGCGAAGTCACCGACGCGATGATCGACAAGGCGCGCAACGGCCCACTGCGCGCGCCGCTGGTGGTTGTGGTCATCGCGAAATTGCAGGAACACGTGAAATATCCGAAGGCCGAGCAACTGCTTACGGCCGGCTGTGCGGCCCACGGTATCTTGCTCGCGGCGTATGCGCAGGGGATTGGCGCGGTGTGGCGCACCGGGGATCTCGCGTACTCAAAGCATGTGGCCGAAGGCCTGGGACTGGTGGAAGGCGAGGAAGTGATCGCGTTTCTCTATCTCGGCACGCCGCAGAAGGAGCCGCGGGTGGCGGAGAAGGTTGATCTGGCTGAGTTCGTCAGCGCCTGGCCAGGTAAGGTCTGAAGATCACAAGCCCCTCACCCTAACCCTCTCCCAGAGGGAGAGGGGACTGATTGGGGGATGCTTTGGAATTACACCGACCTGAGCGTCCTTCGCTGAATCCAGCGTCGGGATACCGGACGTCTAGTTTCTGCGAATCCATAAGGTCGATGCACAACGGCAGACAACTCGGTCGGCCCCCTCTCCCTCCGGGAGAGGGTTGGGGTGAGGGGCTTTTTCAGGGCTGGACCACGACTCCCGGTACCAACGGCAATTCCAGACTCGCCACAAAGCCGCCCTGCGGATGATTGGCCAGCGTCAGCGTGCCGCCATGCCGTTCTGCCGCCCGTTTGGCAATCGCCAGCCCCAGGCCATGCCCGGCAGCGGTCTGCCCCGGCGCGCGATAAAACGGTTCAGCCAACTGGCTCAGATGTTCCGCCTGTACCCCCGGCCCATGGTCGCGCACGCTGATGACAATCCGCTCACCCTGCCGCGCTGCCTGCAATTCAATCGGCTGATCGCTCGGGTTGAAGCGCTGGGCGTTGCGTAGCAGATTGTCCACGGCGCGCTCGATCATCGTTGGCCAGCCTTTGAGATTCAGATGCGGCTCGGCTTGCAGGCGTACGGGCTGCTCGGGGGAGCTGAGCTGCGCATCCTTTTGCAGCGTGGCGAGCAACGCATTCAGGTCCACTTCTTCAGCGCTGGCGTTGTCGGCATCGACTCGCGCCAGCACCAGAATTTCACTGATCAACGCCTCCAACCGGTCGCATTCGCGGGTCAGCCGTGGCCACAGTTTCTCGCGCTCTTGCGGGTTGGCACGCTCGGCCAAAGCCAGCGCGATGCGCAGGCGCGCCAGTGGTGAGCGCAGTTCATGGGAGACATCGCGCAGCAGCTGGCGCTGACTGCCGATCAGGCTTTGCAGGCGCGCGCCCATGCGGTTGAAATCGGTGGCCAGCACGCCGAATTCGTCACGGCGGTTGGCCAGTTTCGCCAAGCTGTTCTGCTGATATGTGGTCTGCCCCAGATCATGCACCGCGCCGCGCAAGCGACTCAGTGGGCGGGTGATGGAGAAAGTCACGAGCAAACTGAACAGGGTCAGCACCACCAGCGCGATGCCCAGCGCACTCAGCGGCCAGAGCAGGCTTTCGCGGTGCCAGGCGTCGAGTTCCGGGTGTGGGATGCGGTAGATGAACAGGTAGGTATCACCGGTTTTTTCACTGGTGATTTCGTCGGTCAGACGCCGCCACGGCAGGCGGCGGTCATCGTTGTTCTGCCGCGCTTCGAATGCTGCGGCGCGGCGCGGGAAGGTGCCACGCACCACCGGATCGCCGGTTTCGTTGAGCACTTGAACGTCGATGTGATACTGGCGTTTGCGTTGTTCGAGAATGTCCTGCGCGGCTTCTTCGCCTTGGGTTTCGTAAGTCTGCGTCCATTCCGCCGCCAGCGTGTTGAGGCCGGGATGGCGGCTGAGAATCCATGCGTCCTGATTGAGCATGTGCCCGAGCAGGATCGACAGCCCTGCTACCAGAGCGATGGCCAGCCAGAAGCTCGCAAGAATCCGCCAGAACAGTGAACGCACAGAAACTCCTCGAAAATCACACCGTTCAAATGTGGGAGCGAGCCTGCTCGCGAAGGCGTAGTGTCAGTCAAACCTTCGCTGGCTGACACACCGCCTTCGCGAGCAGGCTCGCTCCCACATTCGATTTGAATGGAACAGGCCCGACGAGGTAAGTCGTCGGGCCCAGGGTCAAGCCATTATTGCGCCTTTTGTGCCTGCTGCGCTTTCCAGGCCTTGAACTCGGCCCATTCGGCGCGGCGTTCGGCGCGTTTCTTCTGGATCTCGTCGAATTGCTTCTGTTGCTCAGGTTTCAGCAGTGCACGGACATCGGACTCGGCTTTCTTGTGGTTGGCCGCGATCTCGTCCTTCATGGCTTTCTGGTCGGCCGGCGAGAGTTTCTCCAGGTACTTGTCGACCACCTGCTTACGCTCGTGCATCTGCTCGCCCATGATCTTGCGAATCTGCTCGCGCTGTTCGCGGGTCAGATCGAGCTGGCTGTACGGGCCTTTGCCGTGCATGCCGCCGTGCATCTGACCGCCGTGGCGCGGGCCATCCAGCGGACCACCGAGCGGACCGCCATCTTGCGGCATGGCCATGGCCACGGTTGGCAGAGCGGCAGCGAACATCAGAGCGATAAGAGTCTTGCGCATGGTGTATCTCCTTGTCTCGTTCCCGGTACGTTCCGGATGAGTGCAGATTACGCAGATCAAGGTCAGCGGCGGTCAGCGCAGCGTAAAGCTTCGGTAAAGACGCTTCGTGCCCGGCCTTACACATATCCAGTGCAGGTGATGCTGAAGGCTGCGATCTTTTGGATAATGCACGGGCCGAGGCTGTGATCACTCATTTAGACGACATTGTCGCTCAGCGAAAGAACAACGGCTGCGTGCCTTAACAAAGCGAATACCGAGCTTCCCTATGACTAATAAAACGTTTACCAGGCAACTCGGCCCATGGCTGATGGCAGCTTTATCGGTCAATGCGATTTTTTTGGCATTCCTGATTTTTGATCATGGTTCGCAGGGGCACGATATGAAAATGATCAAAACTAAAGAACCGTTGCTGATAGAGGGTCCAAACGGCGACGAGAATTACTACGTGCTGCCGCAGGGAGCTACGCTATATCACGATAAAAGCTTTCCTGAAGGGCATGATCGCTATGTGCTGTATCTCAACCATAAGGGTACGATTGCCCACGAAGAAGTACCGATGAAGCCTGAGTACGGCGGTTCTTTCATTGATCCGCTCTGGCTGGCAAATGTTGATGCGAATACTTTGCGAGAAATTTTCAAGCGTTTTCCACTTTCCAAAAAAGACATTGCCGCTGCCATTAAGGCCAACGAGATAACCAAGGACGATTTGGCCGACATTATTCGTTCGATGCCCGATTAACCACTGCAAAGCCACCGACGGCTGCATTCCCATAAAGAGCGTGGAAACGATCAGATCCCCTCTGGAGTAAGGCTGCTCGCGATGGCACAAGAGTGTGTTGACTGACACACCGCCATCGCGAGCAGGCTCACTTCTACACGGCGCAGGTCTTATAAACTGTAGTAGTAACCACGGCTACGCAGCGCGACGATGCGCGGGCGGCCGTCGGGGTGGGGGCCGATTTTTTTGCGCAGGTTGCTGACGTGCATGTCGAGGCTGCGGTCGTACAGGGTCAGCTTGCGGCCGAGGGCCAGTTGCGCCAGTTCCTGTTTGTCCAGCGGCTCGCCCGGCTGTTTGAGCAGGGCTTCGAGCAGGCGGCTTTCGGAGACGGTCAGGGTCAGTTCTTTTTCGTCGATGCTGACCACGCCGCGCACCGGGCTGAAACTCAGGTCGCCCAGCTCAAGTTGCGTTGACACAGCGGCGGGATGGCTGCGCCGCAACACGGCGCGCAGGCGCGCGGTCAGTTCGCGGGGGTCGCAGGGTTTGGCCAGGTAATCGTCGGCGCCCAGTTCGAGGCCGAGGATGCGGTCCAGCGGTTCGCCACGCGCTGACAGCATCAGCACCGGCAGGTCGGCGTGGTCGTTGCGCAATTGCTTGAGCAGTTCCAGACCGCTGCCGTCGGGCAGCATCACGTCCAGCACCACCGCCGCCGGGGCGGTTTCGGCCAACGCCTTGCGGGCGCTCTGGCCGTCGTGGCAGGCGCGCACCTGGAAGCCTTCCTGGCTCAACCAGCTACTCAGGAGTTCGCACAACTCCTGGTCATCATCAATCAGTAACAGCTCGCTCATGACTCACTCAATTTAGCCATTGCCGACGTTTTCGGCTTGCACCACTGGCAAAGATACCGCAGAGCAGCGCCAATAGCGCTACCCCGGCGCCAGTGACGAACCACTGCTGTTGATCGGTCAGCAAACGCGGCAGCGGGCTGGCCTGGGCTTCCTTGAGTTGCAGCTTCAGACGCTGGTTCTCCTGGCGCAGCCGGGCGAGCTGGGCGCTTTCGCGAGTGTTGTCGGCATTTTGCAGTTGTTTGTTCAGTTCTTCACGCTGCTGTTCACTGGCCTTGAGCCGCTGTTGCAGCTCGGTGATCTGGCTGCCGGCGCTCAATGACAATGGTGTGGAGCTGCCGCCTTCGGTGGTTTCCTCACCATGGGCGGGCGCCATGATCGACAACGTGAGCAACATCAGACACAACGGACCCTTGCGCATCGCGACACCTGTTTCCAAATGGATATTGGGCAGGTTGTCGGCAGGCAAACGAGAATAATGAGCGATTGAGAGCGCGATGAACCGAGAAGGTTCATCGCGTGGCAGGACTTAAGGCAGGACTTGCTTGAACGGTTTGACGATCACATTGGCGTAAACGCCGGCGGCAATGTACGGATCGGCATCGGCCCAGGCCTGTGCGGCGCTCAGGGAGTCGAACTCGGCGACGATCAGGCTGCCGGTGAAACCCGCTGCGCCCGGATCATTGCTGTCGGCGGCCGGGTGCGGGCCGGCCAGCACGATGCGGCCTTCGCCCTTGAGCGCTTGCAGGCGTTCCAGATGAGCGGGTCGTGCGGCCAGGCGAGCTTCCAGCGAGTTGGCAACGTCGGTGGCAATGATGGCGTAGAGCATGTCAGTCCTCGGTTTTTGGCGTTGTGGTATCGGTGTCATGCAGATGGCGCGACAGGTAAACGCCCTGTGCGACCAGGAACAGCACGGTCATGCCCAAGCTGCCGAACACCTTGAAGTCGACCCAGATGCTCTGGAAGGTGAAGGCGACGAACAGGTTGGCTGCGCCGCAGAACAGGAAGAACGCGATCCAGGCGATGTTCAGGCGGGTCCAGACCGGGTCTGGCAAGGTCAGCGCGTGGCCCATGATGCGCTTGATCAGCAGGCGATCGCCGATGAAGTGGCTACCGATGAACGCCGCAGCGAACAGCCAGTTGACCACCGGCGCTTTCCATTTCAGGAAGGTTTCGCTGTGGAAGGCCAGCGTCAGGCTGCCGAATACCAGGCAGGCGATCAGCGTCAGCCATTGGCTCTTTTCCAGCTTGCGCTGCTTGATGAACAGCGCGCCGTACACCACCAGCGAGCTGATGATCAGCATCGCCGTGGCGCTGTAGATACCGCCTACGGTCACTTGCTGGCCGGCAATGTCGACGACCCGTGGATCAAGTTTGTAAACGATGAAGAACAGCAGAAGCGGGATGAAATCGATGAATTGTTTCACAGTAAGAGCCAGAAGCTGGATGTGGCGGCATAATAACAAACATATGGGCGCGCGATAGCGCCAGCTGATTTGAGGTTACAACTCCCCGTGAATGTTGATTTGCACTGCCACAGCACGGCCTCCGATGGCGCCCTGGCGCCTGCGGTTCTGGTTGCGCGAGCGTTCGAAAACGGCGTGCGAGTCCTGGCGTTGACCGACCACGACACTCTGGAGGGGCTCGCCGAGGCGCGTACTGCCGCCACCGAGTTAGGCATGCAACTGGTCAACGGCGTCGAATTGTCCTGCACCTGGGGCGGGGCGACCATTCACGTATTGGGCTACGGTTTCGACGTCAACGCCGCGCCGTTGGTTGAAGCGATCGCCAAATTGCACGATGGCCGCTGGCTGCGGTCGGAAGAAATAAGCCGCAAGCTCGCCCTCAAGGGGATGCCCGGTGCCCTCGACGGCGCCCGGCAGATCCAGCAGGAACTGGGCGACAGCGGCAACGCGCCGGCCCGGCCGCATTTCGCCGACTGGATGGTGCGTGAAGGTTATGTAAAGGATCGCGCCGAGGCATTTCGCAAATGGCTCGGCGCCGGCAAACTCGGCGACGTCAAGCTGCACTGGCCGACCCTGGAAGACACCGTCGCCACCCTGCGCGCCGCCGGTGCCTGGGTCAGCCTGGCGCATCCATGGCACTACGATTTCACCCGTAGCAAGCGCCGAAAGCTGATTGCCGACTATATTCAAGCAGGCGGGCATGCTATCGAGGTGGTCAATGGCCATCAGCCCGCAGAACAGGTGGGCAGCCTGGCGATCCTTGCCCGTGAGTTCGGTCTGCTGGTCAGCGCCGGCAGTGACTTCCATGGCCCTGGCGGCTGGTCCGAGATCGGCCAGTACCGGCCGGTTCCCGAGGACCTTCCACCCCTGTGGTGTCGGTTCAAACATGACACAGATATTGCCGCCGTCTGAACAGGTAGAGAATGTGAGTCAATTTTTCCAGATACATCCGGAAAACCCGCAAGCGCGCCTGATCAAACAGGCGGTCGAGATCATCCGCAAGGGCGGGGTGGTGATTTATCCCACGGACTCGTCCTACGCCATTGGTTGCCAGATCGGCGACAAGACCGCCATCGAGCGTGTGCGACGTCTGCGTCAGCTCGATGAAAAACACAACTTCGCGCTGATCTGCAGCGACCTGTCGCAACTAGGCAATTACGCCAAGATCGACACCGGCACCTTCCGCATTCTCAAGGCGCATCTACCCGGCCCTTACACTTTTATTCTCAACGCCACCCGCGAAGTGCCGCGCCTGTTGCTGCATCCGAAAAAACGCACCATCGGCCTGCGCGTGCCAAGCCATCCGATCGCGCTGGCGCTGCTGGCCGAACTCGGCGAGCCGCTGATGAGCGTGACGCTGATCATGCCCGGCGATGAAGACCCGCTCAGCGATCCCTACGAAATGCGCCAGTTGCTTGAGCATCAGGTCGATCTGATCATCGACGGCGGCTTTGGCGGCATCAAGGCCTCAACGGTGATTGACCTGACCGGCGACGACCCGGAAGTGGTCCGCGTTGGTTGCGGCGATCCGACGCCGTTCATGGTCGAGGCCTGAATGTCCGCAGTGGAAACCGTGGTCGATCCCCAGGCCGGCGCCCAGCAGGAACTGCCGTTCGCGATGGTCTATGGTCAGGCGGTCATGGAAATGCCGCTGGACCTGTACATCCCGCCGGATGCGCTGGAAGTCTTTCTTGAAGCCTTCGAAGGCCCGCTCGACCTGCTGCTGTATCTGATCCGCAAACAGAACATCAATATCCTCGACATCCCCGTGGCGGAAATCACCCGCCAGTACATGGGCTACGTCGAGTTGATGCAATCGGTGCGTCTGGAGCTGGCCGCCGAGTATCTGGTGATGGCGGCGATGCTCGCCGAGATCAAATCGCGCATGCTTCTGCCGCGCGCTGAAACCGTTGAAGATGAAGAAGACGACCCGCGCGCTGAACTGATCCGCCGCTTGCAGGAATACGAGCGCTTCAAGGCCGCTGCCGAAGGCATCGACGGTCTGAGTCGGGTCGGTCGCGATGTGATCGTGCCCAAGCTCGACGCCCCGGAAGCGCGGGCGCGCAAGCTGTTGCCAGACGTCGCGCTGGAAGAGATTCTGATGTGCATGGCCGAAGTCCTGCGCCGTGGCGATATGTTCGAAAGCCACCAGGTCAGCCGTGAAGCGCTGTCCACCCGCGAGCGCATGAGTGATGTGCTGGAACGGCTCAAGGGCGGCGGTTTTGTGCTGTTTGTCGAGCTGTTCACCGCTGAAGAAGGTCGCCTGGGTGTGGTGGTGACCTTCATGGCGATCCTTGAACTGGTCAAGGAATCCTTGGTCGAGCTGGTGCAGAATGAGCCGTTCGCCGCGATCCACGTGCGAGCCCGAGCCGAATAACGAGTCCCTGTATGAACCTGACTGAACCCCGCGAGCTGGCGTCCCTGCTTGAAGCCTTTCTGTTGGCCTCGGGAAAGCCGCAATCCCTTGAGCGCCTGTATGAACTGTTTGAAGAAGGCGAGCGGCCGGAGCCGGCGGTCTTCAAGAAAGCCCTGACCCTGCTCGGCAAATCCTGCGAGGGCCGTGCCTTCGAGCTCAAGGAAGTCTCGTCGGGCTATCGCTTGCAGATCCGCGAGAAGTTCTCGCCGTGGGTCGGCCGACTCTGGGAAGAGCGCCCGCAGCGCTATTCCCGCGCCTTGCTGGAAACCATCGCGTTGATCGCCTATCGCCAGCCGATCACTCGTGGCGAAATCGAAGATGTGCGTGGCGTGGCGGTGAACAGCAACATCGTCAAGACCTTGCTCGAGCGTGAGTGGATTCGCGTCGTCGGCTATCGCGACGTGCCGGGCAAACCGGCGATGTTCGCCACGACCAAGGCGTTTCTCGACCACTTCAACCTGAAAAACCTCGAAGACCTGCCGCCGCTGGCCGAACTGCGCGAGATGGAAGCCGAACCGGTGCTCGACTTCGACGACGCGCCGGTGCCGCAGAGTCTGCAGGACCTGGCCGACGCCAGCGCCGAGCCGGAGGAGGAGGAAAAGGAAGAAACCAGTTTCCATTCCCTGCTGCTGGAGCTGGACAGCATGGAAGAAGGCATCAAAACCGACTTCGACGACTTGCTGCGGGATGCGGTGGATGGCGAAGCGCCGGTGCCCGAGCCTGAGATCATCGAGCCGGTTGTTGAAGCTGAAGTTGAACTTGAAGCGGCGCCTGACGCCGAACCGGAAGAAGACATTCTCGGTGTCGCCGAGGCCCGCGAGAAGCTCCTGGCCGCTGTCGCCGCCCTCGAACAGCCGGAACCGGAACTCAGCGAAGAAGAAGCCGAAGCCCGCGCACTGGCTGAGGCGATTGAAGCCGAACGGCGCGAGTTCGAAGACTGACGCCTATTGAGAAACCAGTGAAGACCCTTGTGGGAGCGAGCCTGCTCGCGAAGGCGGTGTGTCAGATACATCAATACTGAATGACACTGCGCCTTCGCGAGCAGGCTCGCTCCCACAGGGTGAAATGTCGTTCTGGAGATTGCGATGAGCTCAACCAAAGACCCCTGCATCAGCCTCTGCAAATTCTCCGACGACATCTGCTTGGGTTGCGGTCGCAGCAAGCGCGAGATCAAGGCCTGGAAGAAGCTCGACAAGGACGACAAACGCACGGTGCTGGCCGAAGCCGCGCTGCGCCTGATCAAACTCGGTGGTGCCGGTCGGCGGAAAAAGAAATAACCGGCAATCGATCAGCTAGTCTCTGATGCGCGACGGCGCACATCCGCGTATGATTCGCGACCCTTCGCCGATCCCTTCGGCCTGGACCCAGTTTTCAATACTTCAGGCGCCGCCTGAACAGACCACACCGGGAGGTGCCCAGATGAGTGACATCAATCAGAAAGACGACCAGGAAATCGGCCCAGCAGGCGAAAAGCTGCAGAAAGTCCTCGCCCGTATCGGCGTCGGCTCGCGCCGTGACGTGGAATCCTGGATCAGCCAGGGCCGGATCAAGGTCAATGGCAAAGACGCCACCCTCGGCCTGCGCGTCGACATGCACGACGCCATTACCATCGATGGCAAGGTCATCAAGCGCGAAGAGGCCGCCGAATCGGTGCGCCGCGTGATCATGTACAACAAGCCCGACGGCGAAATCTGCACCCGTGACGACCCGGAAGGCCGTCCGACCGTGTTCGACAAGCTGCCGCGTCCGAAAGAAGGCCGCTGGATCAACATCGGCCGTCTCGACATCAACACCACCGGTCTGCTGATGTTCACCACTGACGGTGAGCTGGCCAACCGCTTGATGCACCCGTCCTACGAGATGGACCGCGAGTACGCCGTGCGTGTACGCGGCGAAGTCGATGACGAGATGATCGAACGCCTCAAGGCCGGCGTGGTGCTGGAAGACGGCCCGGCGCGTTTCACCGATATTCAACAGGCGCCGGGCGGTGAAGGCTTCAACCACTGGTACCACTGCGTGGTCATGGAAGGGCGTAACCGTGAAGTGCGTCGTCTGTGGGAATCGCAGGGTCTGGTGGTCAGCCGTCTGAAGCGCGTGCGTTTCGGTCCGGTGTTCCTCAACTCCGACCTGCCGATGGGCCGCTGGCGCGAAATGAGCCAGTACGAAGTCGACGTGCTCAGCGCCGAAGTCGGCCTGACCCCGGTGGCGATGCCGCAGCTGAACGCCAAGAGCAAGGACAAGCTCGAACGCATGCAGCGCAAATCGTCGCGGCCGATGGCCAAGACCGAGCGCGTGCGTACCCTGCGTCCAGCCGCCGGCGCACCGACTGCGCCGCGCCCGAGCCGTGAGCCGCAGATCGAAGGCGAGCGTCCAGGTCGCAAGCCAGTCGCCCGTGACGGCGAGCGCGCACCGCGTCCGGCCAACGGTCGCACTGAGCGTGGCGAAGGTCGTGCACCAGCCGGTCGTGGTACGCCGGTAGCGGATCGTCCAGCCGACACCACCAACAAGCGCCCGGCCAAACCGGCGCCGAAGCGTCCGGGGATCAAACTGGTCGACGGCGACAAGCCCTCGGGCAAGCGTCGCGGCGCACCGGCCGGTTCCGGGCAGCGTCCGGGTTTTGGACGCAAGAAACCGGAATAAGGCAGCTGTGAGTTACTAGCTGCAAGCTACAAGCTACAAGCTACAAGCTACAAGCTGAAGCAAAAACGCCAACCTCAGGGTTGGCGTTTTTTTTGTCTGGGCGAAAGTCTGTGCTGACACCGATCGTTCCCACGCTCTGTGTGGGAATGCATCAACGGACGCTCCGCGTTCGGCTTTGGAAGGGACGCGGAGCGTCCCGGGCTGCGTTCCCACGCGGAGCGTGGGAATGATCATCTGCGGCTTACATAAATCCCCTGTGGGAGCGAGCCTGCTCGCGAAGGTATCAGTCGCCTAAAACACAAATCGCCCGTCAAACACCGGCTTGTCATCCAGCGCCAACACCCCGCCAGAAAAAATCAGGTCCAGGTGATGACTGCCCTTGGCGCCACCGCCCAGTCCGAGATGCAGCCCACAATGCCGCTCCTCGAACCCGGCATTGCGCGCATACAGATCCTTCACGCCTTCGTTTGTGCCAATCCCCAACTCCTCAATTCGCCGGTTCGACGGGTTGGCATCCAGGTACTTGTTGAAATCATGTTCCAGCCCCGGCACGTCGGTGGCGATGCGGCTGATGGTCGAGTTCTCGATCCACAATTCCAGCGGCGATTCCAGCACGCCGTACTTGCGCGCGAAGGGGATGGTGCTGAGGAAGGTGCCCTTGAATTTCACATGGCCATTGATGGCTTCGCTGTGGGTGGCAATTTCGCCGGGGGCGAGGTCGAAGTTGCCGACGCCATTGATGTCGGTCCACTTCTTGATGCTGCTCATCGGCGTTTCGAACCATGAGCCGTGGTCGTCCTTGAAACTCAGCGTGGTCGCTTGGGACATGCGCTGGATCAGGTGACTGTTGAGCCAGGCGATGCGCTGCGGGGTGATGCTGAAAGTGTCGTAGAAGTAGTCGCCGTAATCCTTGAACAGCAGCGACTTCTTCCAGTTTTCCGCCATGACCGCTTGCAGCGCACGAACGAACTCCGGGCCGTCGGGGCGTGGGTTGAGCAGGGTGGAAGAGTCGTAGAAGAAAATGTACAGATCGCTATCGGCAATTGCTTCGGACAGCTCTGCGGTGCTTTCCAGGTCCAGGCGCCGGGCGCTGAACTGGAAGCGCGGATGTTCACCGGCCTGTTCGGCAATGGCGCCGGTCAGGGCTTCGTAGTCGGCAGTATGGCCGAGCATGACCTTCGCCGAGTCGAGGCCGGCGAGGGCTGGGTGATGTTCGAGGTAGTAAAGGAAATGCGAGATGGCGCGGGGCTTGTCCATGAATCCTCCCTGACTGACCGGGAAATGAAGCGGCAGGCACGACCGGCCGGACCGTGCCTGCCCGGGATGTCTTACAGAGGCCACATCGCCGTGCCGAACGGAACCACCGCGTCGGCTTGCATCATTTCCACAGCGGCCTCATGGGTTGGCGCTTCAAACCATTCGTCCAGTTGCAGTTCGGTATCCAAGTCTTTTTCCAGTGCTTGCATGGTCGATCTCCTAGAGAATTTCACGGTTTATGACTGACCGGTCGAGGTGGCCGGTGAGACGTGAAGAACCTAGTTGAGCGTTTTTGTGAATGCAAAAATTTATCCATTTAATTTTTAAATAGACTTTTTGTTCTGTTTTTCGCGATGAATTTTCTTATTTGAAAACAAAAAAATAGGTCGGCGAAATTGATAGCAAGCTAGCGACCGTCAATATGCAGACGTCCTACAGAAATTTCTGATTCGGAAAATATTCGTTACGCGTTGTAAAGAAAACCTGACGATATTGGCCCGCCAACGCGGTGATTTCCCGTCTCGCCCTCCGTTGTAAGGAAAAGCTTCCGTAACCCGACGGAGCGTGCGCCACGCAGGGCTCTGGCGCGCTTGTTTCCAGCCTTCAGGCAGGGTGTTATGCGCCCCATGCCTGTCGTGCAGGCGAATAACAAGAAGGAGGCGCAATGTACGCCGCGACTGATTTCCACTTCTCCCCGTGGGACGGTTTTCTCCTCGTCCCCGTCGATGGCCTGCAAAGGTCTGACTCACATTTTGCAGCCGCTCGAGACTGTCGAGGCGGACACATGCAATCCCGGCAACCGACACGCTGATCAGGCGGGTCTGGCAGCAGGGGGTTAGCGGTGTACAATGCGCCGCGTTTTAACTGTGACCCTCTGCGTAATCGCAAAAATCTCGAGGCTATCCGCCTTGTTCACTCCGCCGCGCCACAAGCGTGCCGGGTTCGATTTCGTCACAGATAAAAACAAACAGGTGACGCATGACCGTTGTAAATGAGCTGAACTCCTGGTGCCTGCGCTGGGGTTTGATCGGGGCTGCCTGAAATCGCAACCTTGCAGCAACGTCTACTGAACATCATCAAACCTTGCGTGAGACCTTTTTCATGAGTGGACAACCCTCGCAATCAGGCGAGCTTAAACGCGGCCTGAAAAATCGCCATATTCAACTGATCGCCCTCGGTGGCGCGATCGGTACCGGATTGTTCCTCGGTTCTGCCGGGGTCCTGAAATCCGCCGGGCCGTCGATGATCCTCGGCTACGCCATCTGCGGCTTCATCGCCTTCATGATCATGCGCCAGCTCGGCGAAATGATCGTCGAAGAGCCGGTGGCCGGTTCCTTCAGTCATTTCGCGCACAAATACTGGGGCGGTTTCGCCGGTTTCCTCTCGGGCTGGAACTGCTGGATTCTGTACATTCTGGTGGGCATGTCCGAGCTGACGGCGGTTGGCAAGTACATCCATTACTGGGCGCCGGACATCCCGACCTGGGTCTCCGCTGCTGCATTCTTCGTGCTGATCAACGCGATCAACCTGGCCAACGTCAAAGTCTTCGGTGAAGCCGAATTCTGGTTTGCGATCATTAAGGTTGTGGCCATCGTTGGCATGATCGCGCTGGGCAGCTACCTGCTGGTCAGCGGCCACGGCGGCCCGCAGGCGTCGGTGAGCAACCTGTGGTCCCACGGCGGTTTCTTTCCCAACGGGGTGAGCGGTCTGGTGATGGCCATGGCGATCATCATGTTCTCCTTCGGCGGTCTGGAAATGCTCGGTTTCACCGCCGCTGAAGCGGACAAGCCGAAAACCGTGATCCCGAAAGCGATCAATCAGGTGATCTACCGCATCCTGATTTTCTACATTGGCGCACTGGTGATCCTGCTGTCGCTGACTCCTTGGGATAGCCTGCTGGAAACTCTCAATGCGTCGGGCGATTCCTACAGCGGCAGCCCGTTCGTACAAGTGTTCTCGATGCTCGGCAGCAACACCGCCGCGCACATCCTCAACTTCGTCGTGCTGACCGCTGCGCTGTCGGTATACAACAGCGGCACCTACTGCAACAGCCGCATGCTGCTGGGCATGGCCGAGCAGGGCGATGCGCCGAAAGGTCTGGCGAAGATCGACAAGCGCGGCGTGCCGGTGCGTTCGATTCTGGCGTCGGCGGCAGTGACGCTGGTTGCCGTGTTGCTCAATTACCTGATCCCGCAGCACGCGCTGGAACTGCTGATGTCGCTGGTGGTTGCGACGCTGGTGATCAACTGGGCGATGATCAGCTACTCGCACTTCAAGTTCCGCCAGCACATGAACCAGACCAAACAGACGCCATTGTTCAAGGCGCTGTGGTACCCGTACGGCAACTTCGTCTGCTTGGCGTTCGTGGTGTTCATCCTCAGCGTGATGCTGCTGATCCCGGGGATTCAGATCTCGGTGTATGCGATTCCGGTGTGGGTGGTGTTCATGTGGGTCTGCTACCTGATCAAGAACAAGCGCAGTGTGCAGGCGGTGGTGGCTGCAACAGCGAAATAACCTCGCAGGCAGAAACGACAAACCCGGCCAGAGTGCCGGGTTTGTTGTTTTGAAATGGAAAAATCTGGCATCACACCGAACCCTGTGAGAGCGAGCCTGCTTGCGAAAGCGGTCCATCAGAAACATCTGCATCGACTGACACACCGCCTTCGCGAGCAGGCTCGCTCCCACAGAGGTTGAGTGAATCAGGTTATCCTGCACCCTCTGATTACGGACGCTTTTCCATGCTGGTGATTTCCAACAACGTGCATCTTCCGGATGCCGAGATCGAATTGACTGCCATCCGCGCGCAAGGCGCCGGTGGACAGAACGTCAACAAGGTCTCCAGTGCCATGCACTTGCGCTTCGACATTCCCAACTCGTCATTGCCGGAGTTCTACAAGGAACGCCTGCTGGCGCTGCGAGACAGTCGTATCACCAGCGACGGCGTGCTGATCATCAAGGCGCAGCAATATCGCACCCAGGAAGCCAACCGCGCCGATGCGCTGGAGCGGCTGGTCGAGCTGATTCTCAGCGCCACCAAAGTCGAAAAGAAACGCCGCCCGACCAAGCCGACCCTCGGTTCGAAGAAGCGTCGGCTGGAGTCGAAAACCAAGCGCGGCAGCATCAAGGCCGGGCGCGGCAAGGTGGACTTCTAAACCTCGCGATACTTCGCCGTGTGCTTGTACAGATAGACACTCAAGCCAAGGCCGCTCAACGCTGCAAATGCGGCGAACAGGAAGATCGAAGCAAAACCGAATCCTGCTGCGATCGCCCCGGCCAGCGGCCCGGTGATCCCCAGCGACAAATCAATGAACAGTGAATAGGCACCGACCGCCGCGCCACGGCTGGAGGCCGGCACCAGATTCACCGCCTCCACGCCCAGCGCCGGGAACACCAGCGAGAAGCCGAAACCGCTCAGCGCCGCACCGGCCAGTGCCCAATGCGCATCCGGAGCAATCCACAACAGCAACAGTCCCAACGTTTCCACCGACAGACAGGCAATCGCCACGCGGAAGCCGCCGAGGCGGTTGATCAGATTGCCGAACAGCAGCCGCGCGCCGATGAAGCTGGCGCCGAACAGGCTCAGGCACAGCACCGCGTTGTCCCAGTGCTGGGTCGCGTAATACAGGGTAATGAACGTGGCGATGGTGCCAAAACCGATCGAGCCCAGCGCCAGTCCGCAGCCGTGGGGGAAGACTTTGCCCAGCACATGCATGAACGGCAGGCGTTCACCGGCGACGATCGGCGCGGCGGTCTTCGGCCATGCCAGCGCCAGACCGAGCAGGGCGAGAAGGATGATGCTCACGCCCATGCTCCACAGCCCTAACCTGCTTACCAGCCATACACCGAACGGCGCGCCGATCGCCAGGGCGCCGTAACTGGCGATGCCGTTCCAGGAAATCACTTTCGCCGTATTCGCCGCGCCGACCCGGCCGATGCCCCAGCCAATCGAACCAGAACCGACCAGGCTTTCCGCACTGCCCAACACCAGACGGCCGATCAGCAGGCTGATCAGGCTCAGCAGTGGCAGGTTCGGTGTCCACGCGGAAATCAGCATGAACACACCGCTCAAGCCACAGCCAGCGAGGCCGATCATCACTGCGCGTTTGCTGCCCTGGTTGTCGATGATCTTGCCCGCGTACGGGCGGCTGAGCAGGGTGGCGAGGTATTGCACGCTGATCACCAGCCCGGCGATCACCGCACCGAAACCCAGGTCACTGTGGACGTAGCCCGGCAACACGGCGAGCGGGATGCCGATGTTCAGGTAACCGATGAAGGTGAAAAGGACGATGGAGACTACTTGCAGCGTAACCGCCAGCGGACGCTGGGGCTCGGGTATAGACGACATGGGTAACGATCCACGGGAGCAGCAGATTAGATAGGCTGCTCATGATACCGGCGTGAACCGTTCAGGGGCGGGGAAAAGTAAAACTATTTGCCGGGCGGCGCTTTCAGGATTTCGCCGGGGCGACCAGTTGCGTGGTGACGAGGGCGGCGAGGGCGTTTTCTTCGCTGCCGAAACGCTCGAGCAGGGCGGCCTGTTTCTCGGGTGAGAGGCGATTCCAGATCTCGATCATTTTCTCGGTGGCGCCGATCAGCACGGCAGCTTGGCTTTCGGAGAATTCGTCGGTCATGGCGGGCTCGGGCTTCAGGCAGTGTGGAAAGCGCATGTTAGCGCTTTCCACACGGTCTGTACGGCGGGTCTTACTCTTCGCTGTCAGCTTTGCGGCTGTCAGCGGCTTCTTGCGGCTCGGGCTTTTCAGCGCCGGCGTGTTGCGGGGTCGTCTGCTCAGGTACGTGCAGGCTTGGGAAGGGGAGATTGGGAATCTCGTGCATGGTTGCGCTCCTCGCTAAGTCTGTTGATAGATCAGGTGCTCCGCGCTTTACAAAGCCTGCGCAGGATACAGCAGGAAAAATGACAATCAGACTTTTAATTCAAATTAATGCGACAGATGGCCGCAGGGAGGCAAGCGCTGGGTCTGCTGATCGTTCCCACGCTCTGCGTGGGAATGCCTCAATGGACGCTCTGCGTCCGCTGTTGGGACGCGGAGCGTCCCGGGCTGCATTCCCACGCAGAGCGTGGGAACGATCAGTCGGGTGGGGGATTATTTGCAGGCGTCAGCGATCGCGTCGGCGAGCGATGCGAGGCGGGTGGCGTCGATCCCGGCAACGTTCGCCCGACCCGAGCTGACCATGTACACGCTGTGCCGCTCGCGCAGGTGTTTAACCTGTTCCGGCGACAGGCCGGTGTAGGAGAACATCCCGCGTTGCACGCCGATGTGGGCAAAACGCTCGCGCAAACCGTGGGGTTCCAGCGCTTCGACCAGACCGCTGCGCAACTGCGCGATTCGTAAGCGCATCGCTTCCACTTCATCGGCCCAGCGCGCTTTCAGCTCTGGATCGGCGAGGATGGTCGCGACCACCGCCGCGCCGTGATCCGGCGGCGTCGACCACAGATTGCGGGCGATGTTGGCCAGTTGGCTGCGGATGTCGATGAGCTTGTCGGCGCTGGTCGCGCAGACGATCAGCGCACCGGTACGGTCTCGATACAGGCCGAAGTTCTTCGAGCAGGAACTGGTGATCAGCAGCTCCGGCACTTGCGCCGCGAACAACCGGGTCGACCACGCGTCCTGCTCCAGACCATCGCCAAAACCCTGATAAGCAAAGTCGATCAGCGGCAGCAAATCGCGGCTGCGCACCACTTCAAGCACGCGCTTCCAGTCGTCATGGCTCAGGTCGAAACCGGTCGGGTTGTGGCAGCACGCATGCAACAGCACCACGTCGCCCTTTGGCACTTCACTGAGCACGGCGAGCATCGCTTCGACGTCGAGGCGGTTGTCACTGCCGACGTACGGGTAGTGGCTGACCTTGACCTTGGCGGCGGCGAAAATGGTTTCGTGGATCGGCCAGGTCGGGTTGCTCAACCACACGCCTTTGCCCGGCAGGCATTGCGCGATGAAGTCGGCCGCCAGCCGCAAGGCACCGGTACCGCCTGGGGTCTGGGTGGCGCCGGCGCGTTGTTCGGTGATCAGTTGTGAGTCGGCGCCGAGCACCAGTTCGTTGATGACCTTGCCGAACAGCGGATTGCCGTGGCCACCGATGTAGGTCTTGGTGTCCTGGCTTTCGACCAGTCGTGCCTCGGCGATTTTCACCGCCTCGGGGATTGGCGTCAGACCCTGGGCATCCTTGTAGACGCCAACGCCGAGGTCGAACTTGCGCGGATTGGCATCCTGCGCATAGGCCTCCATCAAACCGAGAATCGGGTCGCCGGGGACCCGGCCGATGGCGTCGAAGTGCATTACTTGCGTCCTTCTGCGGTCTTGGCCACTTCGTCAGTGCGCGCAGCCATGATGAAGTCGTTGCGGTGCAGGCCTTTGATCGAATGGCTCCACCAGGTCACGGTGACTTTGCCCCACTCGGTCAGCAGGCCCGGGTGGTGACCTTCGGCCTCGGAGATTTCGCCGACGGCGTTGGTGAACGCCAGCGCATGCTTGAAGTTCTTGAACAGGAAAACTTTCTCCAGCTGCATGATGCCGTCGCGTACTTCGATGTTCCAGTCAGGGATCTGCTTGATCAGGATCGGCAGTTCTTCGTCGCTGACTTGTGGCGCATCGGCGCGGCAGGCTTCGCAGTGGGCTTGGTTCAAAGTCGACATGGTGTATTCCTGAAAACGAGTGTGTTTTTTATTAAAGCGCGTGTGCCGCCAATGCCGTCACGCTAAAGCAAAGTGGCGGCGACGGACAGACGCAATTGTCAGCAAAAGTCGCGGTTCAGGCGGCTTTGGGTTTCGGCGGAAATTTCGGCGCGTGCAAGCCCAGCTGCATGCCTTGGCGAACCATGGCCATGATGTCTTCATGGGCCACATCGAACAGGCGCTTGAGATTGGGCAGGACGAAGTACAGCGGTTGCAGGATGTCGATGCGATACGGCGTGCGCATGGCTTCCAGCGGATCGAAGAGCTGATGCTCGGGCTCGTCCGACAGGCAGTAAACGGTTTCTTTCGGCGAGGACAGAATCCCGCCACCGTAGATGCGCTTGCCCTGCGGGGTGTCGACCAGACCGAATTCGATGGTCATCCAGTACAGCCGCGCCAGATACACGCGTTCTTCCTTGGTCGCTTGCAGGCCAAGCTTGCCGTAGGTGTGGGTGAATTCAGCGAAGTAGGGGTTGGTCAGTAGCGGGCAGTGGCCGAAGATCTCGTGAAAAATGTCCGGCTCTTGCAGATAGTCGAGTTCTTCGCGGGTACGTATGAAGGTGGCGACGGGGAATTGTTTGCTGGCAAGCAACTCGAAAAAGGTCTGGAAGGGAATCAGCGCCGGCACCCGGGCAACCTGCCAGCCAGTGGTCTCGCCGAGCACTTTATTGATCTCGGCCAGTTGCGGGATGCGGTCGTGGGGCAGACCGAGTTTTTCGATACCGTCCAGGTATTCCTGGCACGCGCGACCTTCAATCACCTTCAACTGGCGAGTGATCAGCGTGTTCCACACCGCATGTTCTTCGGCGGGGTAGTCGATAAAACCTTTCGCATCGGGCTCGCGAGCCACGTATTGCGTCTGCTTCATGCTGCTCTCCTGCTAGGAAATTCGTTTTTGTTATGTCCAGCGATGGCTAAAGGAATACCCCAGAGCGCGAAGCTGCGCAGCATGTTGAGCCGTGCATGTGTAGGAAATTTCGTCGAGTTTCGTAAAGTTATCGTTACGCTTTGTCGGGTAATCAGCAATTACGGTGATTGGCGGGTTTGAAAAGGGCAGGGGCTGTCACATAATCTTGACAACTATCTGCGTGCCTCGACAGAAACATCTGCCCCGGGCGCGCCACAGAACCCTGTGGGAGCGAGCCTGCTCGCGAAAGCGGTCTGTCTGACACATCGATACTGGATGTGCTGGCCCCTTCGCGAGCAGGCTTGCTCCCACAAGGACATGTGTTTTCCTCTCAAACCTGTCGGGCCTTTTTCTATGCGCATCAAAGTCCACTGCCAGAACCGCATCGGCATCCTGCGCGACATTCTCAATCTGCTGGTGGCGTACGGGATCAACGTCGCACGCGGCGAGGTGGGTGGTGAGCATGGCAATGCGATCTACCTGCACTGCCCGAACCTGATCAACATTCAGTTCCAGGCGTTGCGCCCCAAGTTCGAGGCGATCGGCGGGGTGTTTGGGGTCAAGCGCGTCGGGCTGATGCCCAGTGAACGCCGGCACATGGAATTGAACGCACTGCTTGGCGCGCTGGAGTTTCCGGTGCTGTCGATCGACATGGGCGGCTCGATCGTTGCGGCCAACCGCGCGGCGGCGCAGTTGCTCGGCGTGCGCGTCGATGAGGTGCCGGGGATTCCGCTGTCGCGCTACGCCGAAGATTTCGACCTGCCCGAACTGGTGCGCGCCAACAAATCGCGGATCAACGGCATGCGCGTCAAGGTCAAGGGCGACATCTTTCTCGCCGACATCGCGCCGCTGCAATCGGAGCACGATGACAGCGAGGCCATGGCCGGCGCCGTACTGACGCTGCACCGCGCCGACCGCGTCGGCGAGCGTATCTACAATGTGCGCAAGCAAGAGCTGCGCGGTTTCGACAGTATTTTCCAGAGCTCGAAAGTCATGGCCGCTGTGGTCCGCGAAGCGCGACGCATGGCGCCGCTGGATGCACCGCTATTAATAGAAGGCGAAACCGGCACCGGCAAGGAACTGCTCGCGCGCGCCTGCCATCTCGCCAGCCCGCGTGGACAGTCACCGTTGATGGCGCTCAACTGCGCCGGGTTGCCGGAGTCGATGGCCGAGACCGAACTGTTCGGCTACGGCCCCGGCGCTTTCGAAGGCGCTCGCGCTGAGGGCAAGCTTGGCCTGCTGGAGTTGACCGCTGGCGGCACGCTGTTTCTCGATGGCGTCGGCGAGATGAGCCCGCGCTTGCAGGTCAAATTGCTGCGCTTTCTTCAGGACGGTTGCTTCCGTCGCGTCGGCAGTGATGAAGAGGTCTATCTCGATGTGCGGGTGATCTGCGCGACCCAGGTGGACTTGTCCGAATTGTGCGCGCGCGGCGAGTTTCGTCAGGATCTCTATCACCGCTTGAACGTGCTGTCGCTGCACATCCCGCCACTGCGCGAATGCCTCGACGGTCTGACGCCGCTGGTTGAACACTTTCTCGATCAGGCCAGTCGGCAGATCGGCTGTCCGCTGCCGAAACTGGCCCCGGCGGCGATGGATCGCCTCAGCCATTACCACTGGCCGGGCAACGTGCGGCAGTTGGAAAACGTGCTGTTCCAGGCGGTTTCCCTGTGCGACGGCGGCACGGTCAAGGCCGAACATATTCGCCTGCCCGATTACGGCGTGCGTCAGCCGCTTGGCGATTTTTCCCTCGACGGAAATCTCGACGAGATCGTCGGGCGTTTCGAGAAAGCCGTGCTGGAACGCTTGTATTCCGAGCACCCGAGCAGTCGGCAGTTGGGCAAGCGGCTGGGGGTTTCGCACACGACGATTGCCAACAAGTTGCGCGAGTATGAGGTTGGCAAGTCTCAGTCATAGCCGCAAGTGATCGTTCCCATGCTCTGCGTGGGAATGCAGCCCGGGACGCTCCGCGTCCCAAAGCGGACGCAGAGCGTCCAGTGAGGCATTCCCACGCAGAGCATGGGAACGATCAGTGTCCAGGCCGAACCTTGCCACTAACCGGCATGACACCGCCGGTTTTTCGTCTTCGACCCATTTCAGATTCCCCCTCTGATCCCCTCAAGTCCCCTGTTTACCGGGCCTTCGCCCGCCAATAAAAAGTTGGTCTGCAAATTGCTTATGGCTGAGCAGTACAGCGGTGGGCGGCAAACGTCCGGCATGCAGAGGAAACACAGTGGACAAGTACCTTTATGTGGCAATGACCGGCGCCAGCCAGAACGCACTGGCGCAGCGGGCGCATGCCAACAACCTGGCGAACATCTCCACCAACGGCTTCCAGCGCGACCTCGAGCAGGCGCGTTCGATGCCGGTGTTCGGTGACAGCTTTCCGGCGCGCGCGTTTGCCATGAGCGAACGTCCCGCCACCGACTTCACGCCGGGCTCGCTGGTGCAGACCGGGCGTGAACTCGACGTCGCGGTATCCGGCAACGGTTTCATCGCCGTGCAAAACCCCAGCGGTGGTGAAAGCTACGTGCGCACCGGCAGCCTCAACATCGACGCCCTCGGCGTATTGCGCGCCGGCAACGGCATGCCGGTGATCGGTAATGGCGGCCCGATCGCCGTGCCGCCCGAGCAGCAGGTCGAAGTCGGCGAAGACGGCACCATCAGCATTCGCGCGATGGGCGAAGGCCCCCGCGTCATGGCCGAAGTCGACCGGATCAAGCTGGTCAACCCGGACATCAAGAACATGAACAAAGGCCTCGACGGTTCGATTTACACCAAGGACGGCCAGCCGGCGCAAGCCGACGCCAACGTCAAACTGGTCTCGGGTTTCCTTGAGTCGAGCAACGTCAATGCCGTGGAAGAAATGACTTCGGTGCTGGCCCTGGCCAAGCAGTTCGAGTTGCACGTCAAGATGATGAACACCGCCAAAGACGACGACCAGGCCATGGCTCGGGTCTTGCAGATCAGCTAATTATCAGAACGTCGCGCCGTAAAACAGGCGCACGAGGAGAATCGAATGCTTCCGGCTCTATGGGTTGCCAAAACCGGTCTGTCCGCCCAGGACACCAACCTGACCACCATTTCCAACAACCTGGCGAACGTCTCGACCACGGGTTTCAAACGTGACCGTGCCGAGTTCCAGGACCTGCTCTATCAGATCAAGCGTCAGCCAGGTGCCCAGTCGACCCAGGACAGCGAACTGCCGTCGGGTCTGCAAGTGGGTACCGGTGTGCGCATTGTCGGCACCCAGAAAAACTTCACCGCCGGCAGCCTGCAAACCACTGAGCAGCCGCTGGACATGGCCATCGACGGTCGCGGTTTCTTCCAGATCCTGCAGCCGGACGGCACCACGTCCTACACCCGTGACGGTACTTTCCACCTCGACTCCAATGGCCAGATCGTCAACGCCAGCGGTTTCGCCCTGGAGCCGGCGATCATCATCCCGAACGATGCGCAGACCTTCACCGTCGGCCGTGACGGCACCGTGTCGATCACCATCGCCGGCAACCCGGCCTCGCAAGTGATCGGCAACCTGCAGACCGCCGACTTCATCAACCCGGCCGGCCTGCAAGCCGTGGGCAACAACCTGTTCCTGGAAACCGCTGCTTCCGGCGCGCCGCAGGTCGGCACCCCGGGCCTGAACGGTTTCGGTACCACGCTGCAGAACACCCTGGAAACCTCGAACGTCAGCACCGTTGAAGAGATGGTCAACATGATCACCACTCAACGCGCCTACGAGATGAACTCCAAGGTGATCTCCACCGCCGACCAGATGCTCTCGTTCGTAACGCAGAATCTGTAATCCAGTCTTTGGGGCGGCCTGAGGTCGCCAGCAACACCGTGAGGTAGGGTCATGAAGCGCTTTGTATCTGTTCTGGCATTGAGTGGGGTCGTCTCGCTCGCGGGCTGCGTCGCCCCGACGCCCAAGCCCAATGACCCTTACTACGCCCCGGTGTTGCCGCGCACACCGTTGCCGGCGGCGGCCAACAACGGCTCGATCTATCAGGCCGGCTTCGAGCAGAACCTGTACAGCGACCGCAAGGCGTTCCGGGTCGGTGACATCATCACCATCACCCTGAACGAGCGCACGCAGGCAAGCAAGAACGCCAACTCGCAGATGGACAAGAACAGCGATAACTCGATCGGCCTGACCTCGTTGTTCGGCTCCAGCCTGACCACCAACAACCCGATTGGTGGCGGTGACCTGAGCCTCAACGCCGGCTACAGCGCCGACCGTTCGACCAAGGGCGACGCCAAGTCCGGGCAGAGCAACAGCCTGACCGGTTCGATCACCGTGACCGTGGCCGACGTGCTGCCCAACGGCATCATCGCCGTGCGTGGCGAGAAGTGGCTGACGCTCAACACTGGTGACGAACTGGTGCGCATCGCCGGTATGGTCCGCGCCGATGACATCGCGACCGACAACACCGTGTCGTCGACCCGTGTCGCCGATGCGCGCATCACCTACTCGGGTACCGGCGCGTTTGCCGATACGAGTCAGCCAGGCTGGTTCGACCGTTTCTTCCTCAGCCCGCTGTTCCCTTTCTAGGTGGCTACGTTGAATCTGAAAAGCCTTATGGTGGCCGCGTTGTTGATGTCTGCGGCGTTCACCGCCCACGCCGAGCGGCTGAAAGACATCGCCAGCATTTCCGGCGTGCGCTCCAACCAGTTGATCGGTTACGGCCTGGTGGTCGGGCTTAACGGCACCGGTGACCAGACGACGCAGACCCCGTTCACCCTGCAGACCTTCAACAACATGCTCTCGCAGTTCGGCATCAAGGTGCCGCCGGGATCGGGCAACGTGCAGTTGAAGAACGTCGCGGCGGTGTCGGTGAGTGCCGATCTGCCAGCGTTTGCCAAACCGGGTCAGCAGGTCGACATCACCGTGTCCTCGATCGGTAACTCCAAGAGCCTGCGTGGCGGCACCTTGCTGCTGACGCCGCTCAAGGGTATCGACGGCAACGTCTATGCGATCGCTCAGGGCAACCTCGTCGTTGGCGGTTTCGACGCTGAAGGCCGCGATGGTTCGAAGATCACCGTCAACGTTCCGTCGGCCGGTCGCATCCCTGGCGGTGCGTCGGTGGAACGTGCGGTGCCGAGCGGTTTCAACCAGGGCAACAGCCTGACGCTGAACCTCAACCGCTCCGACTTCACCACCGCCAAGCGCATCGTCGACAAGGTCAACGACATGCTCGGCCCTGGCGTCGCCCAAGCCATCGACGGCGGATCGGTGCGGGTCACTGCGCCGCTGGATCCGAGCCAGCGCGTCGACTACCTGTCGATCCTGGAGAACCTCGAAATCGATCCGGGCCAGGCGGTGGCGAAAGTCATCATCAACTCGCGTACCGGCACCATCGTCATTGGCCAGAACGTGAAAGTGTCGCCAGCCGCCGTGACCCACGGCAGCCTGACCGTGACCATCACCGAAGACCCGATCGTCAGCCAGCCTGGCCCGCTGTCCAACGGCCAGACCGCTGTCGTACCGCGCTCGCGAGTGAATGCCGAACAGGAAGCCAAACCGATGTTCAAGTTCGGCCCGGGCACCACCCTCGACGAGATCGTCCGTGCGGTAAACCAGGTCGGCGCAGCACCGGGTGACCTGATGGCAATTCTCGAAGCTCTGAAGCAGGCCGGCGCATTGCAAGCCGACCTGATCGTGATCTGAGGCCGGCCACCATGGATATGCGAAAAAGCGGTCTGGTCAGCAGCAGCGATTCGGGTTCCTACTCCGACCTCAATCGTCTGAACCAGCTCAAGGTCGGCGACAAGAACAGCGACGAAAACATGCGCAAGGTGGCGCAGGAATTCGAGTCGCTGTTCCTCGGCGAAATGCTCAAGTCGATGCGTTCGGCCACCGAAGCGCTCGGCCAGGACAACCCGCTGAACACGCCGGCGGCCAAGCAGTATCAGGAAATGTACGACCAGCAGCTGGCGGTTTCCATGTCGCGGGAGGGCGGTGGTATCGGCCTGGCCGACGTGCTGATCCGGCAGATGTCGAAGAACAAACCGATGGCGCCGGGCGAGGCTGCGGCCGCGTCCGCCGCCAAGCAGCAGGAAGCGCTGGCCAAGGCCGCCGCCGTGCCGACGCCGATTGCCGCCGGCACCGTCGCCACCGGTCCGCTGTCCCGCGTCAACGGCGAGCGTCCGTTGTGGGCATCGCGCTCGGTGCATGCGCCGAACAACACCGATATTTCCCATCGCAACGACATGGCGCTGATCAACCAGCGGCGTCTGGCATTGCCGCCGAAACTGGCCGACCGCTTGCTCGCTGGTCTGGTGCCGTCGGCGCCGAGCGTGGCCACTGCCAGCACTGCGGCCGCAGCGACCAACGCCTTGCCGCAACGGGCTGCGACTAACGCCGTCACAGGCTCCGGTGCGTTGTACAACGGCGACTGGCTGGCCCGCGCCGAAGAGCAGAAAGCCGCTGGCGGGCAGATGCAGGTCTACGGCCGCGCTATGGCGCAGATTCCGCTGGCACCGGCGAAAAAGGCCTTCAGTTCCGCCGACGAATTCGTCAACACCATGCTGCCGATGGCCAAGGAAGCCGCCGACCGCATCGGCGTCGATCCGCGTTACCTGGTGGCGCAAGCGGCACTGGAAACCGGTTGGGGCAAATCGGTCATGCGCGCTCAGGATGGCAGCAGCAGCCACAACCTGTTCGGCATCAAGGCGAGCAGCAACTGGAAGGGCGATTCGGCCCGCGCGATCACCAGCGAGTTCCGCAATGGCGCGATGGTCAAGGAGACGGCCGAGTTCCGTTCCTACGCCTCGTACAAGGACAGCTTCCACGATCTGGTGACGTTGCTGCAGAGCAACAATCGCTATCAAGAAGTGCTGAAGTCGGCCGATAACCCAGAACAGTTTGTACGCGAGTTGCAGAAGGCCGGTTACGCCACCGACCCGAACTACGCGACGAAGATTTCGCAAATTGCCAAGCAGATGAACAGTTTTGAAAACTACGCTGCGGCGGGTGTCTCCACCACGCCTTTATAAGGCACCAGGTAATAAGGTCTGAACCATGAGTTTGCTCAATATCGGGATGTCGGGACTGTCGGCCAGCCAGTCCTCTCTGGCTACGACAGGCAACAACATTGCCAACGTCGACACCGCCGGTTATTCACGTCAGCAAACCGTGCAGGGCACCAAGTCCTCGCAGCAGTACGGCAGCGTTTTCATCGGCACGGGCACGACCCTGGCTGACGTGCGCCGGGTGTACAACTCGTACCTGGAATCGCAGCTGCACACCGCGACTTCGCTGGACAGCGAATCGGCCGCGTTTCTCAAGCAGGCGACGCCGCTGGACGCCATGCTGTCGGACACCAACACCGGCCTGACCGGTGTGCTGCAGAAATTCTTCACCTCGATGCAGGGCGTATCGACGTCGGCCACCGATGACACTTCGCGTCAGTCGGTGCTGACCGGCGCGCAGGCGCTGACCAGCCGTTTCAATACCCTGGCCAAGCAGCTCAACGATCAGAACACCACGATCAACGGCAGCCTCGGCGACATGACCGCCCAGGTGAACAAGCTCGCCACGGCGATCGCCAATCTCAACCAGAAGATCGGCGAAATCTCCACCAGTGGCGGGGCGCCGAACGACCTGCTCGACAGCCGTAACGAAGCCGTGCGTCAGCTCTCGGAGCTGACCGGTGCCCAGGTCGTCGAACGCGGCACCAGCTTCGACATTTATGTCGGCAGCGGCCAGCCGCTGGTCATCGGCAACACCACCAACAGCCTGAGCATGGTTGCGAGCAAGACCGACCCGTCGCGCATGTCGATCCAGATGGATCGCGGTTCGAGCACCATCGACATTACTTCGGTGATCAGCGGTGGCGAAATCGGCGGTCTGCTGACCTATCGCAAGGAAGTCCTCGACCCGTCGCTCAACGAGCTCGGTCGCGTCGCTCTGGTGATTGCCGATCAGATCAACAGCCAGCAAGCCCAGGGCATCGACAAGAACGGTGACTTCGGCGCGGCGATTTTCAACAACATCAACAGTGCCGCCCTGATCAGTCAGCGCAGCATTGCGAAGGATGGCAACAGCGCCGGTTCGGGCAACCTCGATGTGACCATCAAGGACACCGGCAAGCTGACCACCAGCGACTATCAGGTGACCTTCACCAGCGCTACCGATTACACCGTCAAGCGTTCCGACGGCACCGATCTGGGCGCGTTCAGCACCACGACCAATCCGCCGCCAGTGATCGACGGTTTCACCCTGGCCTTGAATGGCGGCGCGCTGAGCGCGGGTGACTCGTTCAAGATCACGCCGACCCGCAACGCGGCGGCGAGCATTCAGACGGTCCTGACCGATCCGAAGAAAATCGCTGCGGCAGGTCCGCTGACCGGCGTCGCCAGCGCCAACGGTCTGGGCACTTACACCCAGCCGACGCTCAGCGACAAGATCGACATCTACAACCCGACCGCCCAGGCTGACATGCAGGCGGCGCTGAAGAATTCAACGCCGGTCAAACTGGTCTTCGGCGCAGCCAGCGGTGGCAGCCAGTCGTACACCCTGGTCGACGCCAAGGGCGGAACGCTGGGCACCGGTACCATCGTGCCCGGCCAGTCGAACACGCTGAATCTGAAAGTCGGCATCGTCGACGCCAGCGGCAACCCGGTGATGGACACTACGGTCACGCCGAACGTGCAGAAGACCTTCACCGTGCAGACCACCGTGGGCGGCACGCCGAAAACCGGCGAGACCTTCACCATGAACCTGACCGGCGCGGCGTCTTCGGACAACCGCAACGCCCAGGCACTGGTCGCATTGCAAACCAAACAGACCGTGGACACCGGTTCGGCGAGCAAGGGCATCAGCCTGACCGACGCCTACAACACCCTGGTGACCAACGTCGGTACCAAGACCGCCCAAGGCAAGTCCGACAGCGCCGCGACCACGGCGATTCTGGAGAACGCCAAGGGTGCCCGCGATTCGCTTTCCGGGGTCAACCTGGACGAAGAAACCGGCAACCTGGTCAAGTACCAGCAGTACTACACAGCGTCTTCGCAGATCATCAAAGCTGCGCAGGAAACTTTCGCCACGCTGATCAACAGCCTTTAAGGAGTCGTAATTCATGCGCATTTCCACCGCCCAGTATTACGGAACGCAAGCTTCGGATTATCAGCGTAACTTCAACAAGGCTGTCGCCACCGCGAGCGAGGCGAGCAGCCTGCAACGCATCAACACCGCCGCCGATGATCCGATCGGTGCCGGGCGCTTGCTGCAATTGGGCCAGCAGGCAGCGATGCTCGATCAGTACAAGACCAACGTCAACACCACCAAAAGTGCGTTGACCGTGCAGGAGTCCACGCTGGATTCGATCACCACGGCTTTGGCACGGGCCAAGGAACTTGCGCTGGCCGCGAACAACGGCACGATCACCGACAAGGATCGCCAGGCGTACGCCTCGGAACTGGGTGAGATCCAGCAGCAGGTGCTGGGCCTGATGAACGCCAAGGATGCCAACGGCAACTACCTGTTCTCCGGTTCGAAAACCGATACCGCGCCGTACTCGAAGAATTCTGACGGCACGTTCAGCTACAACGGCGACCAGACCACCATCGATCTGGGCATCGGCGACGGCATGACCGTGGGTACCAACACCACCGGTTGGGACGCGTTCCAGCAGACCATCAACACCGGCCGCACCAACACCAAAATGACTGCGCCAGCTGTGGATGACGGCCGTGTCGTGCTGTCCAACGGCACCGTCGGCACTGTTGCCACCTACGATGCCAAGTTCACTGCCGGGCAGCCGTACACCGTCGATTTCGTCAGCAGCACCCAGCTGAAGATCACCGATGCTTTGGGCAACGACGTGACCGCCGAGGCCAGCCAAAATGGCCTGATCAGCAACAGCAGCGGCGCCAATCAGACCGTCAGTTTCCGCGGCGTCGACCTCAAGCTGAACGTCAATCTGAAGGCCGGCGATACCAATCCGGACGCCGTTATCGCAGGGCACAGTTTTCAGCTGTCGGCCTCGCCGGACTCGTTCACCACCACGCGTAATCCGGGTAACCCGTCGACCAGCGTGATCACTGGTTCGACCATCACCGATCAGGCAGCCTACACCGCAGCGTTTCCGCAGGGCGGCGCAGTGCTCAAGTTCACCAGCGCCACCGATTTCGATCTGTATGCCGCGCCGGTGACGGCCGACAGCAAGCCGGTTTCCTCGGGCACGGTTGCCGGTGGTAACGCCACCGCTGCCGGTGTGACCTTCGCGCTGGGCAGCGCGCCGGCCGCTGGTGATCAGTTCTCGATCCAGCCGAACAATCACCAGACCCAGAACGTGCTCGACACTCTGGGCCAGATGATCACCGCGCTGAACACGCCAGTCGATGGCGATCCGGTTGCCAAGCAGAAATTGCAGGGCGCGATGGAGGCAGGCCTCGGCAACATCGATGCCGCTTCCAACCAGATCGGCACCGCAGTCACCACCATTGGTGCCCGCGGCCAGGCCCTGGACATGCAGACCATCACCAACGACAGCCTGACCACGGCGAACAGCACGACCCAGGGTTCGATTCGTGATTCCGATCCGGCTGAAGTCATGACCCGCCTGACCTTGCAACAGACCATGCTGCAAGCCGCGCAACTGGCGTTCAGCAAGATCAGTCAGTTGGGTCTGTTCAACAAGATCTGATGATTGGCGGGCGCGAGCGCGCCCGCCAACGTTGTGCCTCTGTTAATGATTTTTTGCGGTATCAAGGGCTCGTTTTTGCGAGCGGGCTCGTACCGCCTGTGAGCCCGCCGTGAATTCACTTCCTCTCGTCAGCATTGCCATCCCTGCGTTCAATCCGCGCTTTTTCGAGCGCACGCTGAACAGTGCCGTCAGCCAGACTTACAGCAATCTCGACATCGTCGTGTGCGATGACAGTCGTGGTGACGAGATCAAGGACATCGTCAGCCTGGTCATGGAGCAAACCGGGGCCCAGGTGCGCTACGTTCGCAATCCACAGACGCTGGGGCTGGTGGGCAACCTGAAAGCCTGCCTCGAACAGGCGCGGGGCGAGTTCATCAAATTCCTGTGTGACGATGACCTGCTGTATTCGGCCTGTATCGAACAGCAAGCCCATGAGTTACAGCGCGAAGAAGTCAGTCTGGTGATCGCTCAGCGGCTGCTGTGGGACGCCAACGACATCATTCTGCCGGCCCGTTTGGAAAACAGCTCGCTATCACCTGTGAGCGCCTTGCTCAAAGGCGACGATGTGCTGAGCATTTTCGAAAAATTCCCGGTCAACGTCCTCGGCGGCTTCAGCAGTGCGTTGTTCCGGCGTGCCGATGTCGCCGAACTGTTGCCCGCTCTGACTGAAGCAGGTGCATGCTTCGTCGCGACCCTGGATTTTGCCTTGTACGTGTGTCTGTTGCGGCGCGGCAACATGGTGACGTCGAACAATGTCCTGAGCGCCGAGCGACTTTACCCTGAGCGCCTGAGCGCGCAGCAACCAATGAAGGATGCTGCCGAGGTTGAGCGCGAGTGGCTTTCGCAAATGCTCAAAGTACGCAGCGGCGAGTCGGCGCCCGCAAAGGGCTGGGTTCGCTACGTGCGACTGACGAGCGCCGACGAGTCGCCTCGCGTTTGGGAAGAACTGCCGCTGAGCCGTACCCTTGGCACCAAGCAAAGCCGCCAGGAGCTGGGTGTGGGTGTCGACAGCTTCAGTTTCGGCGAGCTCTATGCGCAGTGGCTGGCGTGTCGGGTGCTGACCGAGACGCAGCGCCAATGGTTGCCGGAAACGCTTGCTGGCTGGCCGCAGCAGCCGAGGATCGTGCCGATCCTCATCGATGCACAGGGTAGCCGCGACGGTCTCGAGCGCACCCTGCAAGCGCTCGCTGCACAGGACTATCCACCGGAGCTGGTGCTGGTACTGTCCGTAGCCTGTACCGAAGCAGTGTTGCAGGATCGCGTGTTCCACATGCCGTTGCAAGATGACGGTCTGGAGCAGATCAATACGCTGTTGCCGCAACTCGAAGGCGCCGACTGGTTCTATCTGCTGCAACCGGGAGATCGCCCGGTGGCACCGGCATTGCTGGTGATGGCCGATCGCATCGCGCATTCGCGGTCGCTGACGTGTCTGTACAGTGATGAAGGCAGCGTGCGCGACGGCGAATCGGCGGAACCGGCGTTCAAGCCGGACTTCAACCTCGACCTCATGCGCAGTTATCCGTACGTCGGCCGAGCGCTGGCATTCCAGCGCGAACGCTTCCTCGCGCTCGGTGGATTTGCGCCAACGTTCGCCGAACTGGCGCCACACGACATGCTCTGGCGGATGGTCGAAAGCGATGGCCTGCAGGTTGTCGGACATATCGCCGAGGTATTGCTAGAGTCGAAATTCGACCTGTCGCAATGGCTCACCGAGCCTGGCGTGGTGGAGCAAAGTCGGCGAATTCTCGAGGCGCACCTGCAGCGCCTCGGCATTGCTCATGAAATCCGCCAGAACGGACTGCTCAATCGTGTCGACTACCGTCACGCGCAGCGCCCTCTGGTGTCGGTGATCATCGTCACTCAGGACCAGACTGCCGCCTTGCAGCGTTGTGTCGAAACGCTGCTGGAGAAAACCGCCTACACCGAGTACGAATTGCTCCTGGTCGATAACGGCAGCGAAAGCGCCGAAGCGCTGGCGTGGCTGGACGGCATGGCGCAGTTGGGCAGCGACCGGATTCGCGTGCTGCGATATGCGCAAAAGGGCGATGCCGCCGCTGTGCACAACTTCGCCGCGCGCCAGGCGCGCGGTGAGTACGTGCTGATGCTTAACGCCTTTGCGGTAATCACCCAGGCCGACTGGCTCGATGAGCTGCTCAATCATGCACAACGCCCTGAAGTCGGGGTGGTGGGCGCCAAGCTGTTCAACCCGGACGGTGGCGTGCTGCACGCCGGTCTCATCCTGGGGCTGAATGGGCCGGCGGGACTGCCGTTCTACGGCCAGCCGATGCAGTCGGACGGGTATATGCACCGACTGCAAGCTGTGCATGATCTGAGCGCGGTCGGTGGCGACTGCCTGATGATTCGCAAATCGGTATTCGAAGCGGCCGGCGGTCTTGATGAGCAGGATTTCAAGCAAACGCTCAGTGTCGTGGATCTGTGCCTGCGCATTGGCCGCGACGGTTATCTGGTGGTGATGAACCCGCACGCCGTGCTGGCGGTGGGTACGCAGCCGGTTATCGCGGCGACGGAGCAAGAGCAAGCGCAGCACGCCGAGGAGAAGGACACCTTCTATCAACGCTGGCTGCCACTGGTTGCGCGCGACCCGGCCTATAACGTCAACTTGACGTTGCAGGGCGTTGGCGCCAGCAACTTCAGCCTTGAACCGGGCCTGCGTACTGGCTGGAGCGCGTTCTCCAAGGCGCAACTGCCGAACGTGCTCGCGGTTCCGATCAACGCTTCAGCCATCGGTCACTATCGCATGAGCCAGCCGATGATCGAACTGGAAGCGGCCAACCGCGTGGAAGGGCGCATCTGTTACGGCTTGCCGTCGATCATCGATATCCAGCGGCAGGCGCCCGATGTGATTGTCCTGCAGGGGCGCTACTCAGAGCACGCCATTGATGAGATCCCGCCGCTGAAGAAGTTCTTCAATGCCCGACGGATTTTCGAACTCGACGACTATGTCATCGACGTTCCCCATCGCAATGCACATATCCGCAACATGCCGGGCAAGTCGGACATGGAGCGAATGGTGCGCCGAGCGATCGGCCTGTGCGATCGCGTGGTCGTTTCAACCGCGCCGCTGGCCAACGCGCTGTCGGACATGCACCACGACATACGCGTGGTGCCGAACATGTTGGCTCAGGACTTGTGGGGACACCTGCGCAGCCAGCGTCGCACCTCGAAAAAGCCCCGTGTCGGCTGGGGGGGCGGCACCAGTCACCATGGCGATCTGGCAGTGATCGCCGACGTGGTGCGCGAACTGGCCAACGAAGTCGACTGGGTTTTCTTCGGCATGTGCCCGGATGATTTGCTGCCGTACATGCATGAGTTTCACGGAGTGATCCCGCTGGATGTCTATCCGGCAAAACTGGCCAGCCTGAACCTCGATCTGGCGCTGGCACCGCTGGAGTTCCACATCTTCAACGACTGCAAGAGCAATCTGCGGCTGCTCGAGTATGGCGCCTGCGGTTTTCCGGTGGTCTGCACCGATACCGAGGCCTATCGCGGCTACTTGCCGTGCACCCGGGTCAAGACCAACACGACCGATGAGTGGCTGCAAGCGATCCGCATGCATCTGGCTGACCCGGATGCCAGTTATCGCATGGGCGATGAACTGCGTGAGGTGGTGCTGCGAGACTATGTTCTGCGCGGCGATAACTTGCGCCATTGGGAGTATGGCTGGCTGGCGGATTGAATTGCCCGCAAGGCTTCATTGAAAGGCGATCTCTCGGGTCGCCTTTTTCACAGGTTCATTGATTTATTTGAGTCGATCAGCGAGGGAATGCGCTCCGGACAGGCAACGCCCGCACTGACAGATCCGGTTTCAACAACCACGCAAGGAAGATGTAATGACAATTGTGAATGGAACGAGTGAAGCGGACGTCCTGCTGGGCACCGACAGCAATGACCAACTCTATGGACTAGAGTCGGATGATGTCCTGCTGGCAAGTACGGGATCGGATGAGCTTGATGGCGGTGACGGCTTCGACACCGCGATTTACTACGCAATACCCTCTGGAATCAACGTCGAACTGGCCGATGGTGCGACCACCGTCACCGGCCCCGACGGCAAGCTCGATACGCTGATATCCGTTGAGAAGATCGTCGGCACCTTTTCCAACGATACGTTCAGCAATTCGGTAGCCGGCGTGACGCTGGAAGGCAGCAGCGGTGACGATGTCTACATCGTCAGCGCCGAAGACGTGACCATCGTCGAGGAAGACTGGGGTGGCTATGACGAACTGCGCACCAGCCTCAACAGCATCAAGATGGCTGGCTTCGTCGAGAAGCTGACCTTCACGGGTACCGGTGATTTCAAGGCTTACGGCAGCGACACCGACAACGAGATCATCGCGGGTGCCGGTAACGACTGGCTGTGGGGTGGTGATGGTGCCGATCATTTCTTCGGGGGAGACGGTTACGACACCGTCAGCTACAGCGACAGCCTTGAAGGGGTGCGAGTCGAAGACTTCGCCAACTACGACGGCCTGACCATCGCCTATGGCGATATGTTCACCGGCATCGAGGCGCTTCAGGGCTCGGGCTTCGATGATGTGATTTATCGTCACAAGGACTCGATGAGTATCGATGGTGCGCAGGGCTACGACACTGTGAATTACCGCTACGCCTTCGACGTAGCCAATGTCGTGATCGGCAATGGCAGCAACCTCGCTGGTGACACACTGCTCAACGTGGAAGAGGTTATCGGTACCTCAGGCGCCGATCGTTTTGTCGTCAATGCCAGTGGTGTGAAGGTGGCTGGCGGTATCGGTGATGACGTTTATACGATCAACAGCACCGGTGTGACTGTCGAAGAAGACGACAGCTTCATGGGTGGTACCGATCATGTGTACACCAGCCTGTCCGAGTTGAGGCTGAGTGCGTTCGTTGAGCGGTTGACCTATACCGGCAGCAGCGATTTCACCGGTTACGGCAATGACGGGGACAACACGATCGTTTCCGGGGCCGGGAATGATGTGCTGCTGGGCGGGGCGGGGGCCGATAACTTTGAAGGTGGTGCGGGCCTCGACATCGTCAGCTATGACGACAGCGCTGAAGGCTTGAGCGCCTCGCTGAAATGGGGCGCGCAGAGCGGTATCGCCTTCCATGACGTCTACATCGACATCGAAGGCCTGCGCGGCAGCCAGTTCAATGATGTTCTGGAAGGTGAGTGGGGCGACAACGTCCTTGAAGGCGGTGGTGGTGACGACCAGATTCAGGGTGGCGATGGCAACGATCACATCTACGGCGGTCTGGCGTCCGGTCTCGATGCAGCCGGGCAGTCCGACACCTTGTTCGGTGGCTCGGGCGATGACGTCATCATAGCTGCGCGCGATGGTCTGTTTACCTGGGTCAGTGGCGATGAAGGCAATGACAACATTACCCTCGGGCGAGGCGTGGCCTATGGTGGGCAGGGCAACGACGTGTTGATCTTCAGCGGCGCCGGCCCGTCGGGCCTGGGCGGCAGCGGGTTTGGCGAGCAGGGCGATGATACCTATGTGGTGGACACGTCTGCCTTGGTGACCATCAAGGATGAAGGGCTGGATGCCAACGACACGCTGATTCTGAACACGATCGCTGACGCCAGTCAGTTGAGCGTGACCCGTGTTGGTGATGACGTGTATCTGCACAGTGCCAATGATGGTAGCAGTGGCGTGCCGGACAATGGTGTGCGGCTGGTGGACTGGTATGCGGGGTTTGCAACCATCGAGCATGTTCAGACGGCCGATGGTCAGATGTATGAGCTGCCGGTGGGTGCTGACGGGTTTGCGCTGTTCGGGTAGTTTTTGCGCATCGTTGAAGTAAGGGATGGGTCTTTGGATTCATCCCTTTTTTGTTTTTGGCCTTGGCGGCCTTTGGGCTGACCAGGCTCTCGGGGGTTGGTGAATATCCGTTTCTGCGGTGTTGCTGTTGCTGTAAGAGTGAAACCGCCAGCGGCAGCACCCGCAATAACGGATAGGCCCCCAGTAAAGTCCTCAGCCCGTTCCCCACCACCTCCACTCTGAGCTGGCGCGTTTCCTGCAAGTCCCCCTCAAATCGCCATAAAACGAGCGCTTGCGGTCATTGCACTTGCGCCCGGAACGGCAAAAGGTGTCGCCGCAAGGCCCGCAACGCTCAACAAAGCCATGCGCAGCCCGGTGAAGAACAAGAGGGGAGACGATGAAGGCAGTAATTTTGGCGGGTGGCCTCGGCACGCGGATCAGTGAAGAGTCGCACCTCAAGCCCAAGCCGATGATCGAGATCGGCGGCAAGCCAATTCTCTGGCACATCATGAAGCAGTATTCCGCCCATGGAATCCACGACTTCGTCATCTGCCTGGGCTACAAGGGCTATGCGATCAAGGACTTCTTCGCCAACTATTTCCTGCACACCTCCGACGTGACCTTCAACATGCGCGAGAACCGCATGGAGGTGCACCAGAATTACAGCGAGCCGTGGAGCGTCACGCTGGTCGACACCGGCGAAGAAACCATGACCGGTGGCCGGCTCTTGCGCACTGCGCCTTATCTCAAGGACGAGAAAGCCTTTTGTTTTACCTACGGCGACGGCGTCTCGGATATCGATATCGGCGCTCTGATCCGTTTTCATGAAGCGCACGGCAAGCTCGCGACCGTTACGGCCGTGCAGCCTCCAGGCCGTTACGGTGCGTTGCAACGCACCGGCCACCAAGTCATGGGCTTTACCGAGAAGCCGCGAGGTGACGGCGGCTGGATCAATGGCGGTTTTTTCGTCCTGTCACCGCAGGTGCTGCCTTACATCGCCGGCGATGCGACCAGTTGGGAAGCCGAGCCGTTGATGCAACTGGCTGAGTTGGAACAGCTGCATGCCTACGAACATTCGGGCTTCTGGCAGCCGATGGACACCCTGCGCGACAAGAACCATCTCGAAGCCCTGTGGCAGAGCGGGGAGGCCCCATGGAAGCAATGGGCCTGAGTGCGGAGTTCTGGCGTGGCAAGCGCGTTCTCGTCACCGGACATACCGGTTTCAAAGGCAGTTGGCTGACCCTGTGGCTGCAAAGCCTTGGTGCGCAAGTCAGCGGTTTTTCCCTGGACCCATCGACCGAACCGAGCCTGTTCGAACTGGCGCGCGTGCACGAAGGCATCAACGACCAGCGCGGCGATCTGCGTGACCTCGGCGCTTTGCTGGAAATCATTGCCGAGACCGAGCCTGAAATCGTCCTGCATCTGGCCGCCCAGCCATTGGTGCGCGAGGGCTATCGCGATCCGCTCGGCACCTATTCCAGCAATGTCATGGGTACGCTGAACCTGCTTGAAGCAATTCGTCAGGTCGGCGGCGTGCGCGCCTGTGTGCTGGTCACCACCGACAAGGTCTACGCCAACAAGGAATGGCTGTGGCCGTACCGCGAAGACGAAGCCCTTGGTGGACACGATCCTTACAGCAGCAGCAAGGCCTGCTGCGAATTGCTCGCGCAGTCCTATGCCGCGTCGTTTTTCCCGGCGGACAAACATGCCGAACACGGTCTGGCCCTGGCGACCGCACGCGCTGGCAATGTACTGGGCGGTGGTGATTTTGCGCCGGAGCGACTGATCCCCGACGTACTGAAAGCCTGGACCGCCGACGAGCCAGTGACCCTGCGTTACCCGCAAGCGGTGCGCCCGTGGCAGCACGCGCTGGAGCCGCTGGCCGGTTATCTGCAATTGGCTGCTGCGCTCTACGAGTACGGCCCGGAATACGCCGGTGCGTGGAACTTCGGTCCCGGGGAGGCCGACATGTGCAGCGTCGGTGAGGTGGTCGAACTGCTCGCCAACCGTTGGCCGCAGGCCCGCGGTCTGCGCATCGAACCGAGTGAGCTGCACGAAGCCGGTCTGCTGCGTCTGGACAGCAGTCGCGCGCGGCAGGTGCTTGGATGGGAGCCGCGCTGGACGCTGGAACAATGCCTGACGCACACCCTTGGCTGGCATCTGGCGTGGCAACACGGCGATGACATGCGCGCCGTTAGCTTGAACCAATTGAATCTGTACAGAGAGCGTTCATGAGCGATTACACCCTGCAGAAAACGCCATTGGAGGGCCTGTACCTCATCCAGCAGAAAGTCTTCTGCGATGAGCGCGGGCGGTTCGCCCGGCTGTTCTGCCAGAGTCGTCTGACCGTCCAGGGGCGTCCTTTTGCGATCCGCCAGATCAATCATTCGCGCACGGTCGGCCAAGGTAGCGTACGCGGTCTGCATTTTCAGAAAGCCGGTTATGCCGAATCCAAGCTGATCACTTGTGTGCGCGGCGCGGTCTGGGATGTGGCGGTCGACCTGCGGCCGCAATCGCCAACGTATTTGCAGTGGCATGCGCAAGAACTGCGCGCCGATGATGGCCGCAGTTTTTTGATTCCTGCCGGTTTTGCCCACGGCTTCCAGTCACTGACCGATGAATCGGAAGTGCTGTACCTCACCGATGCCGATTACGCACCGGAGCATGAAGCGGGTTTGTCGGCCCTTGATCCGGCACTCGCGATCTCATGGCCGCTGCCCGTCAAGAATTTGTCAGCCAAGGATTCCAGGCATCCGCTGCTCGACAAACAGTTTCAGGGAGTCGAGCTTTGACGGCGACCACCTCCACTGTGCTGGTCACTGGCGCCACCGGCTTCGTCGGTCGCCACTTGGTCAGCGCTTTGCTTTCCAAAGGCTTCAAAGTGCGTGCGGTCGCGCGCACCCTCGACTCGGCTCGCAGTTTGCCGTGGTTCGCGCAGGTGGAATTTGTCGCCGCCGATCTGCATGCGCCAGACCTTGATGTCGAGCGTTTGGTTGATGGCGTGGATGTCGTCGCGCATCTGGCCTGGAGCGGCTTGCCTAACTATCAGGCGCTGTTTCATTTCGAACGCAACCTGCCGGCGGATTACGCGTTTCTCAAGCGTGCGGTCGTGGCAGGGGTGAGCCAGGTGCTGGTCACCGGGACTTGCTTTGAATACGGCTTGCAAAGCGGCCGGTTGGCCGAGTCGGTCTTGCCCCAGCCTTGCACGCCTTACGGTCTGGCCAAGCACACCTTGCGCCTGTTCCTTGAAGCATTGCAGCGCGAGCAGTCGTTCACCCTGCAATGGGCGCGGTTGTTTTACCTTTATGGCGAAGGGCAGAACAGCAACAGCCTGCTGGCCAGCCTCGACCGCGCCATCGATGGCGGTGAGGCGCAGTTCAATATGTCGATGGGCGACCAGTTGCGTGATTATCTGCAGATTACCGAGGCGGCCGCGCAATTGGCTTCGCTGATCGGCCGGCCTGATGTCGACGGCGTCACCAACTGCTGCAGCGGCCAGCCGATTTCCGTACGCGCGCTGGTTGAACAGCGTGTCCGCGAACGCCAGTCGACGATCAAGTTGAATCTGGGCCATTACGGTTATTCCGCCCATGAGCCAATGGCGTTCTGGGGTGATGCTCAGCGAATCTCGCAACTGAAGGGGCAGGAACATGCTGCATGAGCTTTATCGCGCGACCGGACTGCCGGTATTGCAGAACCGCACGTTTGCCAGCGCCGAAGAGGCGCGGGCCTCAGGGGCGGCAGACATTGTTCTGGTACAGGACAGCCAAAGCGGATTGATCTTCAACCAGGCCTTCGATGCCGACAAGCTGAGCTATGACGCCGACTATCAGAACGAACAGGCGCACTCGGTGCAGTTTCAGGCGCACCTCAATGCCGTCGAAGCGATCCTCGCCCGGCACTTCAAGGGCCAGTCCCTGATTGAGGTCGGCTGCGGCAAAGGTTATTTCCTTGAGATGCTGCGGGGCAAAGGTTACGCCATTACCGGGATCGACCCTTCGTATGAAGGTGACAATCCTGACGTGATCAAGGCACCGTTCACCCGCGAGCTGGGGTTGGCGGCGGACGCAATTGTGTTGCGCCATGTGCTGGAGCACATCAGCGATCCGTTGGCGTTTCTCGCGCAAATGGCTGCAGCCAATCAGGGCGGGCAGATTTATATCGAAGTGCCGTGCTTTGACTGGATCGTCGAGCACAATGCCTGGTTCGACGTGTTCTATGAGCACGTCAATTACTTCCGTCTCGCCGACTTGCGCGCAATGTTCGGCACCGTGCTCGAGGCCGGGCATCTGTTCGGTGGCCAATATCTGTACATCGTTGCCGATCTCTCGACGCTGCAACGGGCGCCGGTCGAGACGCCGTCGTTGCTGACGCTGTCGACCACCTTCACCGCCAGTCTTGATCGCGCCGTGCAGATCATTCAATCCGCGCCGGCACAGGGCTCGGCCATCTGGGGCGCTTCGTCCAAGGGCGTGATTTATTCATTGGCCTTGCAGCGCGCCGGCGTGGCGGTAGATCGCGTCGTCGACATCAACCCGGCCAAGCAGGGCCGTTACCTGCCGCTCAGTGGCGTGCGGGTGTCCTCGCCGCAAGAGGCCATGGATGCGCTGCCTGCAGGCGCCCATCTGTTTGTGATGAATTCCAACTACCTCGAAGAAATCAAGCGGATGACTGGCGCACGCTACGTCTATCACGCCGTCGACAGCGCTTCGTTTCAGTGACCCTTGAGATTATTAAGATGACCGAAAACAACATCCACAAAGCCTTCGAAGCCGAATGCCAACAAGAGATCGCGCGCCAGGGTGAGGACCAGAAAGTGGTAGCACTGGCCCGGGATTTCTTCAACGAATCGGCCCGCCATAAATACAGCTACCACTTCTCGTGGATGGGCCGTCCGATCATCCAGTTGCCGCAAGACATGATGGCCATGCAAGAGATCATCTGGCAGGTCAAACCGGACCTGGTCATTGAATGCGGCATTGCCCACGGCGGTTCGATCATCTATTACGCCTCGCTGTTGGAGCTGCAGGGCCACGGCGAAGTGCTGGGCATCGACCTCGACATTCGCCCGCACAACCGTGAAGCCATCGAAAGTCACCCGATGGCCAAGCGCATCCAGATGATCGAAGGTTCGAGTATCGATGAGGCGACCGCGCAGAAAGTCCGTGCAATTGCCGAGGGCAAGAAAGTGATTCTGGTCCTCGATTCCAACCATACCCACGACCACGTACTCGAGGAGCTGCGCTTGTACGCGCCGCTGGTTTCGGTGGGCAGCTACTGCGTGGTGATGGACACCGTGGTTGAAGACATGCCGGCGGACTTTTTTCCGGATCGCCCGTGGGGTCATGGCGATAACCCGAAAACCGCCGTGTGGAAATACCTGGAAGAGAACAAGGATTTCGAGATCGATCGGCAGATGCAGAACAAACTGCTGATCACCGTGGCGCCGGACGGTTATCTGCGCCGCGTTCGTTAATTCGCAACATTACCCAGCGTTGTTTCGGCGAGTCGCCGGTTGTGGAGAGAAGTTATGCAAGGCAAGTACAGTTCTGAACTGACGCTACCGCTCAACGAGTTGTTGACGGTGGTGCTGATTACTCACAATCGGCCGGCGTTCCTGCGCCGTGCGGTGAAGTATTACAGCAGCTTGCCCTGCCGAATCATGGTGCTGGATTCCACGCCGGAACGTCCGGAAGGCGATTTCTCCGCCGTCGATTATCATCATGTACCGCAATTTGCCTACTGGGGGATGCAGGCCAAACTGGCCTATGGCGTCGAGCAACTGAGCACGCCATACATGGTGCTGGCGGCGGATGACGATTTCATCGTGTTCGATTCGCTCTGCGAGTCTGTCGGCTTTCTTCAGGCCAATCGTGACTATGGCATGTGCCACGGCTATTGCCTGATGTACCTGGCTAAGGCCGATGGCGTGAACTACTACCGCCGGGACAAGAAGGTTCAGGAAGACTATTCGTCCGAGCGGGCGCAGGATCGCGTCATTGACTACATGAGTCAGTACATCCCGCCGTTCTACGCGGTGACCCGTACCGACCTGATGAAAACCTGGCACTCGTCATTGCCGCCGGGGACCAATTTCCAATGGCAGGAAATCGGGCACGTGTATTTCCTGCTGGCGAGCGCCAAGGCACGGATCCTGCCGATTCCCTATGTGGTACGCGAGATCAACTACTGCGTTTCCGAACACAATACCGACGTGTATCACTCGCTGACCTATGTTGATGGCAAGTCGGTCGCCGAACGAGAGGCGTTTGCCGAATTCCTCGTCTCGCTGCCGACCGGTATCCAGAACCTCGATGCAGGGCAGGCCAAGGCATTTGTTCTGGAGAGCTTTGCGGCGATGGCCGAGAGTCTGGCGGTCCGCCGGGCGCTGACTGCCGAGTTGATTTTCGAGTCGACCTGGAATCAGCAATTGCGGCGGCCTGATCGGCGCTTCGGCCCACTGCAGTACGTTGAGATGCCGTTCTACAACCAGGCGTTTTTCGATCTTCTGGAACAGTTTGAATTCATGATGCACACCCTGCCGGCGGGTCGCCTCCAGTTGGAGGGGCTGGAAGGCACATGGACGCGTCAGGCGCATCTGCTCCAGGCGCGCAATAACGATACGCCGGAGAGCGTGGTCGACCGGTTGTGGCAGGCGCATGATCTGAATGCGTTCAACCAGGTGGTTGCCAAGCGTCTGGCCGCGCAGCTGCACGTGCTTGGTGACGAGACGGCGGCGCAAGCCATGCATGAATGGGTCGCCCGCCTCGAGGCGCTGACGGTCGACGATCATCAGGTCACGTTCGACAAGATGCAATCGGGACGTTTGTTGAATTGGCTGGCTGCACGTGCGCCTGCCATCGAGCAGCTCGATTCGATCAGCCAACACGTGGCTGCCGAAGGTGGTGGTCAGCAGTTCGGTATCTTCCTGCTTGATCTGGACAACGACATCGACAAGTTGCAGGTGTCGCTCGACAGCCTGGTCGAGGGGCACTGCAAAGCGTTCAGGATTGTCGTGTTCACCACTGGTGAAGCACCGGCAGCGACCACTGCGCAGAACACCCTGCACTTTGTCCGTGTCACGCCCGGCAATCTCGTCGACAAACTCAACCAGAGCGCTCAGCAGTCGCCAAGCGACTGGTTGATGTTGGCTCAGGCCGGTGATGAGTTCACCGCTAGCGGCCTGTTGCGCGCCAGCCTTGAACTGATGGGTGCCGAGAGTGTGCGTGCGGTCGCCACCGATGAAATCCAGCGCAAGGAAAACGGCGCACTGGTCGACGTATTCCGCCCAGGTTTCAACCTGGATCTGCTGCAAAGCGTGCCGTCGCTGATGGCGCGGCATTGGTTGATCCGTCGCCAGGTGCTGCTTGACGCTGGCGGTTATCAGGCCGACTTCAGCAAGGCGCTGGAATTCGATCTGTTGCTGCGCATCATCGAACAGGGCGGACTTGACGGTCTTGCGCATCTCGACGAGCCGCTGCTGATCACCGAGCAGGCGCCTCTGGAAGAAAACGCCCACGAGCGTCAGGCGTTGCTGCGTCACTTGGGCAATCGCGGCTACAAGGCCAAAGTCACTTCGGCGGCGCCGGGTACCTGGCAGATCGATTATCGCCACACTGAGCAGCCACTGGTTTCGATCATTGTGCCGGTCATCGATGATTTGCCGGCACTGCGCCGCTGCTTGGAGGGCGTGCTGCTCAAAACCCGTTACAGCCGCTACGAAGTGCTGCTGGCAGCCAACGGCAAGCAGTCGGCAGCGGTCAACGATTGGCTGGGAACGCTGCGCCACGCCAAGGTCAACGTGTTGCGTGCCGACCAGCCGCTGAGCGAAGTCGCTTTGTACAACGCCGCCAGCGAACAGGCGCAGGGTGAATACCTGGTGCTGCTGGCCGCGGACAGCGAAGTGGTCAATCCGAACTGGATCGATTCGCTGCTCAACCATGCCCAGCGTCCTGAGGTCGGCATCGTCGGCGCCAAACTCGTCGATCGCGATGGCAAAGTCGCCAATGCCGGTCTGATTCTTGGTCTGAACGAAGGCGTGGGTTCGCCTTTCATCGGCGAGCAACACAAGGCCGAGGGCTACATGCAGCGGCTGGTTGTCGAGCAGAATTATTCGGCCGTCTCCAGGGTATGCCTGATGGTTGGCAAAGAGCTGTTCAATGCCCTTGGCGGCCTCGACGAAGCGACCTTCGCTGACGGCTATGCTGATGTCGATTTGTGCCTGAAGGCCGGTCAGGCCGGTTACCTCACCGTGTGGACGCCACTGGTGCAGGTGCTGCACACCGGCGAGCTGCCACAGGCGCCAGCAGCATTGGCGGCGTTGCGTGAAAAATGGCCCGACGCCTTTGCCCAGGATCCGGCGTACAACGCCAACCTGGCCTTGAGTGGTAAAGGTTTCACTCTGGGCGAAAACGCCTCGATCAATTGGGCGCAGTTGCTCGCCTGAGCAGGCCGACAGGAACTACAACATGTTCAACGGACAATCGATTTTCATCTCCGGCGGCACCGGCTCGTTCGGGCGCAACTTCATCCGTCGCTTGCTGGAGCAATACCAGCCCAAGCGCGTGGTGGTGTTCTCCCGCGACGAGCTCAAGCAATACGAAATGCAGCAGACGTTCAATGCACCGTGCATGCGTTATTTCATCGGCGACGTGCGTGACGCCGAGCGCTTGCGTCAGGCGATGCGCGGCATCGATTACGTAGTGCATGCCGCCGCGTTGAAGCAGGTGCCGGCGGCGGAGTACAACCCGACCGAATGCATTCGCACCAACGTCAACGGCGCGGAAAACATCATCGCGGCCGCCATCGATAACGGCGTAAAGAAAGTCGTCGCGCTGTCCACCGACAAGGCGGCCAGCCCGATCAATCTGTACGGCGCGACCAAGCTGCTTTCGGACAAATTGTTCGTCGCCGCCAACAACATTGCTGGCGAGCAGCAGACCCGTTTCGCCGTGGTGCGCTACGGCAACGTCGCCGGTTCGCGCGGCTCTGTAGTGCCGTTTTTCAGCAAGCTGATTGCTGAAGGCGCGCAAGAATTGCCGATCACCGACGAGCGCATGACGCGGTTCTGGATCACCCTCGACCACGGCGTGCAGTTCGTCCTCGACAGCTTCGCGCGCATGCACGGCGGCGAAGTGTTCGTACCGAAGATCCCGTCGATCCGCATCGTCGATCTGGCGCGCGGCATGGCTGAACATCTGCCGCACAAGAACGTCGGCATTCGTCCCGGTGAGAAGCTGCACGAACTGATGGTGCCGCTGGACGATGCGCGCATGACCCTTGAGTTTGACGACCATTACACGATTCAGCCGTCGATTCGTTTTACCAGCGTCGACGTCGATTTCGCCGTCGATAAACTCGGTGAGCGTGGCCGTGCCGTGGACGAGGATTTCGAGTATCGCTCGGACACCAACCCGCATTTCCTTTCAGTGGGGCAGATCACCGATCTGCACGCGAAGCTGTCGGTATGATTCCCTACGGTCGGCAGAGCCTTGATCAGGCAGACATCGATGCGGTGGTCGAGGTGTTGCAATCGGACTGGCTGACCCAGGGGCCGACCATCGAACGCTTCGAACAGGCGATGGCCGCGCGTTGCCAGGCCGATTTCGCCGTGGCGGTGTGCAACGCCACCGCGGCGCTGCACATTGCTTGTCTGGCCGCTGATCTGGGGCCGGGCGATCGCTTGTGGACCTCGCCGAATACGTTTCTGGCTTCGGCCAATTGCGGGCGTTATTGCGGCGCTGATGTTGATTTCGTCGACATCGATCCATTGACCTGGAACCTCGACGCCTTTGCCCTTGAAGCGAAGCTCGAACAGGCCGAGCGCGACGGCACGTTGCCCAAAGTCCTCGTCGCCGTCGCGTTCTCCGGGCAGAGCTGCGATATGCGGCGCATCGCCGAACTGGCGGAGCGCTATCACTTCACCGTGATCGAAGACGCCTCGCACGCCGTGGGCGCCAGCTACGCCGGGCGCCCGGTCGGTTGTGGCGAATTTGCGGCAATGACGGTGTTCAGTTTTCACCCGGTGAAGATCATCACCAGCGCCGAGGGCGGCATGATCCTGACCAATCGCCCGGCGCTGGCCGAACGTCTTCGACGCCTGCGCAGCCACGGCATGACCCGCGATCCGCAGCAGATGACCGAGCCCAGCCACGGACCGTGGTATTACCAGCAGATCGAGCTGGGTTTCAACTACCGGATCACCGATCTGCAGGCAGCGCTGGGTCTGTCGCAATTGCGCAAGCTGGATGAGTTTGTCGCGCGTCGCCGGGAATTGGCGGCGCGCTATGATCGCTTGCTGGCGTATTTGCCGGTGACGTTGCCGAGCCCGCAGGAAGAGGCGGAGTCGGCCTGGCACTTGTATGTGATTCGCTTGCAGACCGAGCGCATCAGCCTCAGTCATCGTCAGGTGTTTGAAGGTTTGCGCGCAGCCGGTATCGGCGTGAATCTGCACTACATTCCCGTGCATTTGCAGCCTTACTATCGGGATCTGGGGTTTGCCGAGGGTGATTTCCCCGAGGCCGAGCGCTATTACGCCGAGGCGATCAGCCTGCCGCTGTTCCCCTTGCTGACTGATGAGCAGCAGGATCATGTAGTCGAGCAACTGCGCCGACTGACCGAACGATGACCGCTGCGGCGGTAGACGAGACTGTGTATGCGCGATCTGAGCGAGCAGGAAAGATTCTGGCAGGGTGAGTTCGGCAACCATTACGTTGAGCGCAATGTCGGCCAGGCGCTGGTGGCGGGCAATCTAGGGTTTTTCGCCAAAGCGCTGAGCCGCGCGGGTCGCGTCGACAGTCTGCTGGAGCTGGGTACCAACGCCGGCAACAATTTGCAGGCATTGCGTCAGTTATTGCCGCGTTGCGAACTGTTCGGTGTCGAGATCAACGAAAGCGCGTGCGCGCAGGCGCAGGCGCTGGACATCGCGCAAATCTGGCACGGCTCGTTGTTCGATTTTCCTGTCGAGCGCCGCTACGATCTGACATTGAGCAAAGGCGTGCTGATCCATCTGGCTCCCGAGCTGTTGCCGCGCGCCTATGCGCAGATGTACGAGCTGAGCCAGCGCTACATTCTGATCGCCGAGTACTACAATCCGGCACCGATGGAAATCGCTTACCGCGGTAACAGCGGCAAGCTGTTCAAGCGCGATTTTGCCGGGGAAATGCTTGATCGCTATGCCGATTTGCAACTGCTCGACTATGGCTTCGTCTATCACCGTGATCGGCAATTTCCGGCCGATGACATCACCTGGTTCCTGTTGGAAAAACGCCCTTGAGCAACGTCGCAATCATCCCTGCCCGTGGCGGCAGCAAGCGTATCCCGCGCAAGAATCTCTTGCCGTTCGTGGGCGTGCCGATGATTGTCCGCTCGATCCGCACAGCGCTGGAGTCAGGTTTGTTCGAGCAGGTCGTGGTCAGCACCGACGATGCCGAAATTGCCGACATCGCGAGGGCGCACGGTGCGCAGGTACCGTTCATGCGCCCGGCGGAACTTGCCGATGATTTCACCGGCACTGCGGCGGTCATCGTGCACGCACTGCAGCAGTTGCCGTCCTTCGATTTCGCTTGCTGCATTTACGCCACTGCGCCGCTGTTGCAGGCACGTTATCTGCGTCAGGGTTTGGAGTTGCTGGAGCAGCATCCGCATCGATCATTTGCATTCTCGGTTTGCGATTTCGCGTTTCCGGCACAGCGTGCACTGACAGTCGACGGGGACGGCGCCTTGACGGCGTTGTATCCCGAGTTTCGCAATACTCGTTCGCAGGACTTGCCCGAGGCGTTTCAGGATGCCGGGCAGTTTTACTGGGGCCGCAGCGCGGCGTGGTTGCGCGGTGATGTGCTGTATTCGCCAGCCAGCCTGCCGGTGATTCTGCCGCGATATCTGGTCCAGGATATCGACACCCCCGAAGACTGGCAGCGCGCCGAATACCTTTACGCGGCGCTCAAGGCCGGCGGAGAACTGCAATGAGGGTGCTGATCCGCGCCGACGCTTCGCCGACCATTGGCAGCGGCCACATTGCCCGCTGCCTGACCTTGGCGCGGGTGCTGCGCGGGCAGGGCAGTCATGTCGCATTCGCCTGTCGGCGTTTGCCGGGGCATCGACTGGAAGCCTTGAATGCCGAAGGCTTCGAGACCTTCGCGCTGCCCGAGCGCTATCGTGATGAAGACCCGCTGCAGGCCATCGAATCGATGTTGCCGTGGCAGTTCGATATTGATGCACTGGGCCTGCTGCTGGACGGGCAGGCACCGTTCGACTGGATCATCGTCGACCATTACGGACTCGATCATCACTGGCAAACCGCTGCCCGGCGCTGGTCGCACCGAATCGCCGCCGTGGATGATCTGGCCACGCGGCGCTACAGCGTCGATCTGTTGCTCAATCAGAACCTCTCTGGCTTGAGTGAAAACTACGCGCCGCTGCTGCCGCCAGGCTGTCGCACCTTGCTCGGCCCGCGCTACGCCATGCTGCGCGAAGAATTCAACTGCGGTGCCATCGAGATCAAACCGAAGGCGAGCCGGGTGCTGGTGAACTTCGGCGGTTTCGATGCGGCGAGGCAAACTCATCATGCGATGCTGGCGCTGGCTGATTTCACTGAGTTGCAGGTGGATTTCGTCGCTGGCGCCGACAACCCGGCGTGGACGCAGATGCAAGCGTTGGCCGAGAAGCGACCGAACTGGCGCCTGCACAGTTTCGTCAGTGATTTCCATCAGCGCATGACTGAGGCCGACCTGTTTATCGGCGCTGGCGGTGGCACCAGTTGGGAGCGCGCGGCGTTGGGCTTGCCGACCATCTGCATCGCCGTGGCGAACAATCAGCAGGCCAACGGCGAAGTCATGGCCGCTGCCGGTGCGCATGTGTTCATGGGGGCTCGCGAGCAGGTCAGCGTCGAGCAGTTGCGTGATGCGGTCGGCTTCGTCGTGAACAATCATTTTCTACGCCGCAGCCTTGCCGAGCGCTCGCGGCAACTGGTCGACGGGCGTGGTGCCGCACGCGTCGCGGCGGCGCTGGCCGGCGCGGTGCTGAAACTGCGCCCGGCGACGCTGGACGATGCGCAGTTGCTGTTCGATGGGCGCAATGCTGAAGCGGTACGGCGCTGGTCGCTGGAAACCGGTGTGATCGATTGGGCGCAACACCTGAACTGGCTGACGGCAAGTTTGCGCAACCCGCAACGACTGTTACTGATTGCCGAGGCGGACGACGGTCCGGTCGGGGTTCTGCGTTACGACTTGCGCGGGTTCGAAGCCGAAGTGTCGATCTATCTGCTGGAAGGGCGTTTCGGCCTCGGTTGGGGCAGGGCAGTGCTCAGCCGTGGCGAGGCGTTTGTCGCTGCGCACTGGCCGCAATTGACGCGCATTACTGCGCGGGTCATGCCGGCCAATCAGTCTTCATTGAAAGTCTTCCGCGACGCCGGGTTCATCCAGGAAACCTGCGCGTTCAGCCGTGTTTTGAAGGATCACCCGCATGTCTAGTTTCAAGATTGGCCAGCACACCATCGGTGCCGATGCGCCGCCGTTCATCATTGCCGAGATGAGCGGCAACCATAACCAGTCCCTCGACGTCGCTCTGCAAATCGTCGAGGCAGCGGCCAAGGCCGGGGCGCATGCCTTGAAGCTGCAAACCTACACCGCCGAAACCATGACCCTGGATTTGGCTGAAGGTGAATTCTTCATCAAGGATCCGGGCAGTCTGTGGGCCGGCACGTCGCTCTACGATCTCTACGAAAAAGCTCACACACCGTGGGAGTGGCACGCGCCGATTTTTGCTCGGGCCAAGGAGTTGGGGATGCTCGCGTTCTCGACGCCGTTCGATGACAGCGCGGTGGATTTTCTCGAAAGCCTTGAAGTGCCGGCGTACAAGATCGCCAGTTTCGAAAACACCGATCTGCCGCTGATCCGCCGTGTGGCGGCTACGGGCAAACCGCTGATCATCTCCACCGGCATGGCCAGCATCGCCGAACTGGATGAAACCGTGCGTGCCGCCCGCGAGGCCGGGTGCAAGGATCTGGTGTTGCTCAAGTGCACCAGCACTTATCCGGCCACGCCACTCAACAGCAATGTGCGCACGATCCCGCATCTGCGCGAGCTGTTTGGTTGCGAGGTGGGGCTGTCAGATCATTCGATGGGCGTTGGCGTGTCGGTGGCCGCAGTGGCGCTGGGAGCGACGGTGGTGGAGAAACACTTCACCCTCGACCGTTCCGCCGGTGGCGTGGACGCGAGTTTTTCCCTGGAGCCTGCGGAGCTGGCCAGTCTGGTCGTCGAAACCGAGCGTGCCTGGCAGGCGATGGGGCGTGTTCAGTACGGTCCGACCGAGGCCGAGCGCAAGTCGCTGGTCTATCGCCGCTCGCTGTATGTCACCGCTGACATGGCCGCCGGTGAAGCCTTTACTGGCGACAATCTGCGCGCCATTCGTCCCGGTCTCGGTCTGCCGCCCAAGCACACCGAAGCCGTCCTCGGACGCCGTGCGCGCACCGCGATCAAGCGCGGTACGCCGCTGGATTGGTCGCTGGTCGAATAGGCCAATCTGCCATCGATTCGGCAAAATAGCGTGACCTGCGAGTCATAACGCGCATCTTCACTGTATTGTATTGACCGGGGAGATGGCGCCTGGCCCGTTTTGCGGTTCCAGTGATAGCCCTTTGCGCTTCCCGTGGCTGCCCGTCGTGGCGGCCGTTTTCTGTTTGTCGGCGCCCCTCGAATCCTTGCGAGCGGTGGTTTTGGGCTGTTTTTTATTGGGAAGCCGTAATGATTGGCATAAAAAGCATTGCGAGCTACGTTCCTGTAGCCGGCGTGGACAATTACGCACAAGGTGCAAAATTCGAAAAGGATGAAGAGTTCATCCTTGGCAAGATCGGTTCGGCGTTCCTGCCGCGCAAAGACGCTGAGCAGGAAACTTCCGACCTGTGCGTGGAAGCGGCCAATGCGCTGTTCGCCAGCAATCCTGAACTGAAGCGTGAATCGATCGACGCGTTGATTGTCGTCACGCAAAACGGTGACGAAGAAGGCCTGCCGCACACAGCAGCAATCGTCCAGGACAAACTCGGCCTGCCGACCAATGTCGCAGCGTTCGATATCTCTTTGGGCTGCTCCGGTTACGTCTACGGCATCTACGCGATCAAGGGCTTCATGGAAGCCGCCGGCCTGAAGAACGGCCTGCTGATCACCGCTGACCCGTATTCGAAAATCGTTGACCCGGAAGACCGCAACACCACCATGCTGTTTGGCGATGCCGCCACCGCTACGTGGATGGGCGAAAACCCGACCTGGGCGCTGGGCAAGGCCAAGTTCGGCACCGACGGTTCCGGCGCACCGCATTTGAAAGTCAGCAACGGCGTGTTCTTCATGAATGGTCGTCAGGTCTTCAACTTCGCTCTGCTGAAAGTCCCGGCGCACTTGCACGAGCTGCTCGACGATTCCAATCTCAAGGCCGATGACATCGACGCATTCTGCATTCACCAGGGCAGCGCGGCGATTGTCGACGCCGTGGCGCGACGCTTTGAAGGCGAACCGGAGAAGTTCATCAAGGACATGGTCGAGACCGGCAACACCGTGTCGTCGAGCATTCCGCTGCTGTTGGAAAAACACGTCCTCGACTCTGACTGGCAGCGCGTTGCGCTGAGCGGTTTTGGTGTCGGTCTGTCGTGGGGCTCGGCGATCATCTATCGTCCGTAAACTGCAGAAAAACCACTGATACAAAAATAGCGTTCAAGGTTAACCTTGAACGCTATTTTTTTGCCCGAGAAGGAGCGCGAGGCGCCATGAGCGAGTTTTTCCAAGCCAATGCCGAGGTGTTGCAACGGCGCTGGCCGACGCTGTTCGAGCGATTGATGGCTGAAGACAGCGCGTCCGTACAGGCCGAACTCGTGCAAGGGCTGGGCTCGACGCTGAGCGTTGACGGCATTCAGTTGACCAGTCGCCATGATCGTCTGCATGAGGCGCAGGTTCAGGCGGCAAGCCTGCCGGCAAAACCGCATCTGCATGTCTATGGCACCGGCCTGGGCGATTTGCCCGGCGTGCTGCTCGATCGCGCAGACCTGGAAAAACTGTACGTGCACATCCTCAACGGCGCGCTGTTCGCGCTGGTACTGCAACTGCTCGATCAGCGCCAGTGGCTGCAGGATCCTCGGGTCGAACTGTTTTACGCCGGTGATCATCCTGACTTCTTCACGCCATTCTTTGCCTTGCCCGCCGAGATGCTGCTGGCCGATGACTTCAACGCGAAGATCCGCGACCGGCTGACCAATGAAGTGCACCTGACATTCAACAATCGCGATTTCGATCCGCAGTCGCCACAAATCCAGCAACGCTTGCAGGAATGTCTGCCGGTGCTGCTTGGCGATGACGATGTCGCGCAGCTGTTCGGCAGTTGCGCTGGACGTGAAATCTACGTGATCGCCACCGGCCCGACGCTGGAGCAGCATTTCGAGCGGCTGGCGGCGATTCGTCAGCGTGCCGAGCGGCCGTTGTTCATCTGTGTTGATACCGCTTATCGACCGTTGCGCGAACACGGCATCGTGCCTGATCTGGTGGTGAGCATCGATCAGCGCATCGGCTTTCGGCATCTGCCCTTCGATACGTCTGACGGCATTACGCTGGTGTACCTGCCGATGAGCGACCCGCAGGTATTGAAGGCATGGAAGGGCAAGCGCTATGGCGGCTATTCGGTCAGCCCGATCTATGCCGAGCTGAAAGAACAGTATCCACGCGGCGAGCTGCACGTCGGCGGCAGCGTGATTCATCCGGCGGTGGATCTTGCGGTGAAGATGGGCTCCGAGCGTATCACCCTGTTTGGCGCTGACTTCGCTTTCCCGATGAACAAGACTCACGCCGGTTGGAATGACGGCGATCTCGGACCACCGGTGAATCAGGCGCGGCACTGGGTGCGCGATGGCCACGGTCAGCGCGTCAGCACTCAGCTGAATTTTCGCGGCTATCTGTGTGTGCTCGAGCGTTATATCGCTGCGCATCCAAAGGTCGAATTTCTCAACAGCAGCCGCGCCGGCGCATTGATTGCCGGGACCGCTTTCAATCCGGAGTTCGTGCAATGAGTGCGCTGGGTCAGTGTCAGGATCAGTGTCGTCAGTGTGCGGCGTTGTTTCGCCTTGGGCGTGACGTTGAGGCGGCGCTGACGATGGTCGATGTATTCGAACAGGCTCAACTATGCCTGGCGTCTGCCGCGGTGGATGTTCAGCAGATGTGGGCACAGGTGCTGATGCAGATGCTCAACTGTCAGGAACGCCAGGATTGGTTGGGGCTGGCTGACTACATGGAATACGAGTTGGTTGAATTGCTGGAAAACGCCGGGCGCTGAGCCGCTGCGCAGCGCTGGCCCGCGGCTTTGCGTTGCAGGCGGTTTTATGACGTCATTTTTTCGCGCTGGATGTGCTGCTAAGTCTTTGTTTTCTCGGGGGTGGCGTGGTGATGGCAAAATTTTTTCAAAAAGCCCTCAAGCAACCTGCAATCCCGACGATAACTATTACGAAGGTTCTCTAGGCCATACCCGGCGGTTGCCAGGGCCGGAAGCCGCAGTACCCAACCAACGAGGAATTCGTCATGGCTTTAACAGTAAACACCAACACCACATCGTTGAACGTTCAGAAAAACCTGAACCGCGCTTCCGACGCTCTGTCCACTTCGATGCAGCGCCTGTCTTCCGGCCTGAAAATCAACAGCGCCAAAGACGACGCCGCTGGCCTGCAGATCTCCAACCGTATGTCTTCGCAGATCCGCGGTAACACCCAGGCCATCCAGAACGCCAACGACGGTATCTCCGTTGCCCAGACCGCTGAAGGCGCTCTGCAAGCTACTACCGACATCCTGCAGCGTATGCGTGAACTGGCTGTTAAAGCCCGTAACGGTACCAACGGCACTGCTGACCAGACCGCTACCAACGCTGAATTCGCTCAGATGTCCGACGAGATCACCCGTATCTCGGCTTCGACCAACCTGAACGGCAAAAACCTGCTGGACGGTTCGGCTGGCACTGTGACCCTGCAAGTGGGCGCAAACACCGGTTCGGCTAACCACATCGACCTGGTACTGAGCTCCAAGTTCGACGCCGTCAGCCTGTCGGTTGGCAGCGGCACTGTTGTACTGACTGGCGCCAGCCCTTCTGACGCTGCCGTCGCCATCGACAGCGCGATCACTGCAATCGACGCAGCTATCGCTAACATCGGTGCAACCCGCGCCAGCCTGGGTGCTTCGCAAAACCGTCTGACCAGCACCATCCAGAACCTGCAGAACATCACTGAAAACACCACCGCTGCTCAGGGTCGTGTACAGGACACCGACTTCGCCGCTGAAACTGCTAACCTGACCAAGCAGCAGACTCTGCAGCAAGCTTCGACCTCCGTACTGGCTCAAGCCAACCAACTGCCTTCCGCTGTACTGAAGCTGCTTCAGTAATTTCGGAATGAGTTTAAGCGGGGGAGTGCGCTTGTCGTGCTCTCTCGCTTTTTTACGTTAAGAGGTGATGGGCATGGACATGAGCGTAAAGCTTAACGTGTCTTATCCGGCTCCCAAGCCAGTGCCACCGGTTGCTGACAAACCGTCAGAGCTGCCTAAAGTCCAAAAGACTGAAGCGCCGGTCGCTGCCAAGGATCAGGATGCGGACGGCGCCAAGTTGAAACTGGCGGTGCAAGAGATAGAAAAGTTCGTCCAGTCGATCAAGCGTAATCTGGAGTTCTCGATCGACGAGCATTCCGGCAAGGTCATCGTCAAGGTGATCGCGAGCGAGACGGGTGAAGTCGTTCGACAGATTCCTTCCGCCGAAGCCCTCAAACTGGCCGACAGCCTCGCCAATGCAAGTCATGTATTGTTCGACGCCAAAGTCTGATAAATGGCATGAATAGTGTTTGTTCGTTCTCAGGACGCGTGTAACGGTCAAAAGAATGGCAACAATCTGAAGGGAGATGCACATGGCAAGTCCAATTCTACCGGGTTCCGGACTGGGTTCCGGCCTGGACATCGGCGCGATCGTGACCGCGCTGGTCAACGCCGACAAGTCTGCCAAGCAGACGCAGATCGATACTGCGACCAAAACCAACAGCCTGAAGATTTCCGGTGTCGGTTCGCTGAAAAGTGCACTGGCTGCGTATCAGAAAGCCATGGGTGATCTGAACAAGGCGACGAGCCCGGCGTTTGCCGGTTTTACTGCGACTTCGGACACGCCGACTGTTGTCGGTGCCACATCGGATAAAACCGCCGTACCGGGTACGTATAGCGTCGTTGTGAAAAATCTGGCCACCGGCTCGAAAGTCGCCAGTGCCGCCTTCGCCGGCGGGGCCGCCAGTGCCATTCCGAGTGGTACTCTGAAAATCAGTCAGAATGGCATTGATTACAATGTCGCGATTCCGGCCAATGCCACCTTGCAGTCCACGCGCGATGCGATCAACACCGCGCAGGCCAGCAACGGTATTTCGGCCAACATCGTGACCGACAGCACCGGTTCGTCGCGACTGGTGCTCAGCTCGAACAAGACGGGTGCCGGCATGGACCTGAAGGTCAGCGGGATCGCTGGTCTGGAGATCGATGGCACCCAGGAAATGGGCAGCAGCCCGGCGGCCGGTGCGTCCGGAGCCGTCGGTAAGCTGGCGATGGATGCCAGTCTGACCATCGACGGCCTGGCCGTTACCAGCAAGACCAATACCGTGACCGGTGCGATCAGCGGCATGACGCTTAACCTGACTGCCGCCAGTCCCTTGGTCAATGGCGTCGCAACGCCAGCGACCGTTTCGGTTGCGACCAATACCGCCGGCATCCAGACATCGCTGCAATCGTTCATCGATTCCTATAACACCCTGAAGAAAACCATCGACACCTTGTCCAAGGCAACGCCGGATGCCGACGGCAATCTGACCGTTTCCGCAGCCTTCACTGGTGACGCTCTGCCGCGTTCGTTGATGGCGGATGTGCGCGCTCAGTTGACAGATCCAGGGGCGGGCGGAGCGGGGCAATTGTCCGTGCTCTCGCAGATGGGCGTATTGACCGATAGCAAAACCGGTTTGCTGACGCTCGATACGGCGGTGTTCAACAAGCGGATGGAAACTCCGGGCATGGCTGGCCAGGTTCAGCAGCTCTTCAGCGGCACCGATTCCAAGAATGGTCTGTTGGCGCGTATGACTGCGGCGGTTGATCCGTACGTCAAGACTGGTGGGCTGCTCGATCAGCGCAGTTCCAACCTGACTAATCTGACATCGAGCCTGCAAAAGCAGCAGGCGGCGCTGGATCTGCGCGTGGCCAACCTGACGACGACGTTGACCGCCAAGTACAACGCCATGGACTTGCTGGTAGGGCAGATGAAGGCAACGGCGAGCAACATCACGTCGTTCTTCAGCTCGCTGAACGCTCAGCAGTCCGCGAAGTAACAGTCAGTAACGACAAAAACCCGGCTACGCTTTATCGGCGTGCGCCGGGTTTTTGTCTTTTGATCTAAAGTTTTCGGACCGGTTGGCGATACACTGGTTATACGAGTCAACGTGGCAATGAGGTAGAACATGAACCCGATGTTAGCCCTTCGGCAGTACCAGAAAGTCGGCGCCCATGCGCAGACGTCCGAAGCGAGCCCGCACCGCCTGGTGCAAATGTTGATGGAAGGTGGACTGGCCCGTATTGCTCAGGCCAAGGGCGCCATCGAGCGCAAGGACATCCCCGCCAAATGCACGGCGATAAGCAAGGCCATCGGCATTGTCAGTGGCCTGCGTGAAGGTCTCGACCTTGAGAACAACGCCGAGGCACTGGCCGATCTGGATGGCCTGTACATCTACATGATGAAGCGCCTCGCCGAGGCGAACATCAGCAGTGATCCGCGTGTCCTCGATGAAGTGGCCGGTCTGCTGACAACGGTAAAAGAAGGCTGGGACGCCATCGCGCCTGTGCCGGCTCCGCAGTTCTGAAGGAGATCACCATGAGTCTTGTATTGCAGCGAATTGCAGATACCCGTGAAGCGTTGGTCGGAGCATTGGCCGAACGAAACTGGGAAGCCATTGGTGAGTTGGATCTGGCTTGCCGTTCCTGCATGGAAGACGTCATGGCGGAAGCTTCGCTGGACGAAGTAGCACTGCGCGACAACCTTGAGGAGCTGCTATTCGTCTACAAAGAGCTTCTCGAGGTAGCAATGGGCGAGCGGCAGGCGATAGCCAACGAGATGTCGCAGATCACCCAAGCGCAAAAGGCTGCAAAGGTTTACCATCTGTTTGGTTGATTAACCGTCAGTTAAACCAGAGATGTGCGCCATAAATTTGACTGTGCACGGTTTTTTGACTTAACTAGTGGCTATTATCAGGTTTAGGGCGTCTACAGGCACATGGTGTCCTGCAAGCGTCTCGCTTGCCTTATTTTTCGGGCATTGAGTTGACTAGGGAAGTTGCTATTGCATGTGGCGTGAAACCAAAATTCTGCTGATCGATGACGATAGCGTCCGCCGCCGCGACCTGGCGGTGATTCTGAATTTTCTTGGCGAAGAAAATTTGCCCTGCGGCAGCCATGACTGGCAGCAGGCTGTCGGCTCTTTGTCGTCTAGTCGTGAAGTCATTTGCGTACTGATCGGGACCGTCAATGCTCCTGGCGCGCTTTTGGGCTTGCTAAAGACACTCGCAACCTGGGATGAGTTCCTTCCGGTTTTGTTAATGGGCGATAATTCTTCCGTTGACCTGCCTGAAGACCAGCGTCGCCGCGTCCTGTCGACCCTGGAAATGCCGCCTAGCTACAGCAAATTGCTCGATTCGCTGCACCGCGCCCAGGTCTATCGCGAGATGTACGATCAGGCTCGCGAGCGCGGCCGTCATCGCGAACCCAATCTATTCCGCAGCCTCGTCGGCACCAGCCGTGCGATTCAGCACGTGCGGCAGATGATGCAGCAAGTGGCCGACACCGACGCCAGCGTGCTGATTCTTGGCGAGTCCGGCACCGGCAAGGAAGTGGTCGCGCGCAACCTGCACTACCACTCCAAACGCCGCGACGCGCCATTCGTGCCGGTCAACTGCGGGGCGATCCCTGCAGAGCTGCTCGAAAGCGAACTGTTCGGCCACGAGAAGGGCGCTTTCACTGGCGCGATCACCAGCCGTGCCGGGCGCTTTGAGCTGGCCAACGGCGGCACGCTGTTCCTCGACGAAATCGGCGATATGCCGCTGCCGATGCAGGTCAAGCTGCTGCGCGTATTGCAAGAGCGCACCTTCGAACGCGTGGGCAGCAACAAGACCCAGAGCGTCGACGTGCGCATCATTGCCGCAACGCACAAGAATCTCGAAAGCATGATCGAGATCGGCTCGTTCCGCGAAGACCTCTACTATCGCCTGAACGTGTTCCCGATCGAGATGGCGCCACTGCGTGAGCGCGTCGAAGACATCCCGCTGCTGATGAACGAACTGATCTCGCGCATGGAGCACGAGAAGCGCGGTTCGATCCGTTTCAACTCGGCGGCGATCATGTCGCTGTGCCGTCACGGCTGGCCGGGCAACGTCCGCGAGCTGGCCAACCTGGTCGAGCGCATGGCGATCATGCACCCGTACGGCGTGATCGGCGTGGTCGAGTTGCCGAAGAAATTCCGCTACGTCGACGACGAAGACGAGCAGATGGTCGACAGCCTGCGCAGCGATCTGGAAGAGCGCGTGGCGATCAACGGCCATACGCCTGACTTCAGCGCCAGTGCACTGCTGCCGCCGGAAGGCCTCGACCTCAAGGACTACCTCGGTGGTCTGGAGCAGGGCCTGATTCAGCAAGCGCTGGACGATGCCAATGGCATTGTTGCCCGCGCCGCTGAACGTCTGCGCATCCGTCGCACCACCCTGGTCGAGAAGATGCGCAAATACGGCATGAGCCGGGCTGGAGGAGACGAACAGGCGGATGATTGACGCCTGTTTTTCAAGCGCTTCATTTATAAGCAGTTTTTTTTAGGCACGGGTATTGCTACAGCCCTCGCAACGTTCCGTTTCACTGACGGTCAGCCAAGCGAGAGAGCCCAATGCCCCAAGCCGCCCAGATCTCTTCTGCCTCCAATATCGTGGGGCAACCCTCGTCCGTAGAGCAGGCAAGTCGTCAGGGGCTTGAGCAGGCCTTCCAGCTGTTCAACCAGATGTCGAGCCAGCTGACCGACTCCTACAGCCTGCTCGAAGCGCGGGTCACCGAACTCAAGGGTGAGCTGGCCGTGGTCAGCGCCCAGCGCATGCAGGAACTGGCGGAAAAAGAACGCCTGGCCAATCGCCTGCAAAACCTCCTCGACCTGTTGCCCGGCGGCGTCATCGTCATTGACGGTCACGGTCTGGTACGCGAAGCCAACCCGGCCGCCATCGATCTGCTCGGCTCGCCACTCGAAGGCGAACTCTGGCGCCATGTGATCGCACGCTGCTTCGCTCCCCGTGAAGACGACGGTCACGAAATCTCCTTGAAAAACGGTCGACGCCTGTCGATTTCCACCCGCTCGCTGGATGCCGAGCCGGGGCAGTTGGTGTTGCTCAACGACTTGACGGAAACCCGGCATCTGCAGGATCAACTGGCACGGCATGAGCGTTTGTCGTCGCTGGGGCGCATGGTTGCCTCGCTGGCCCACCAGATTCGCACGCCGCTGTCCGCCGCTTTGCTTTACGCCAGCCATTTGACCGAACAGCAATTGCCGGTGGAAACCCAGCAACGCTTTGCCGGGCGCCTGAAAGAGCGTCTGCACGAACTCGAACATCAAGTGCGCGACATGCTGGTGTTCGCTCGCGGTGAATTGCCGCTGACCGACCGCATTTCGCCAAATGCCTTGATGCAATCGCTGCAGGCAGCGGCGCTGACCCATGTGCAGGATCTGCCGATCCGCTGGCAGTGCGACAGCCATGCCGGTGAGCTGCTGTGCAACCGCGACACACTGGTCGGGGCATTACTGAATCTGATTGAAAACGCCATTCAGGCCAGCGCCGGCGAAGCGCGCTTGAAAGTGCATTGCTACACCAGAGGCAACACCCTGCGTCTGTGTGTCAGCGACAGCGGCAGCGGCATTGAGCCGACAGTTTTGGCGCGCCTCGGCGAGCCTTTTTTTACTACCAAAGTCACCGGCACAGGCCTCGGCCTGACCGTGGTCAAAGCGGTGGCCCGTGCGCATCAGGGAGAATTGACCCTGCGCTCGCGAGTCGGGCGCGGCACCTGCGCGCAGGTCAGCCTGCCACTGTTTTCCGCTGCACAGGGAGTTGAATAAACGTCATGGGCATCAAGGTGTTGCTGGTCGAGGATGACCGTTCGTTGCGCGAAGCGCTGGCCGATACGCTGCTGCTCGCCGGCCACGACTATCACGCCGTCGGCAGCGCCGAAGAAGCGCTGACGGCCGTGGCGCAGCAAGCCTTCAGCCTGGTGGTCAGTGACGTCAACATGCCGGGTATGGACGGCCACCAGTTGCTCGCGTTGCTGCGCGCACGCCAACCGCAATTGCCGGTGCTGCTGATGACCGCCCACGGCGCTGTCGAGCGTGCGGTCGATGCGATGCGTCAAGGCGCGGCGGATTATCTGGTCAAGCCGTTCGAACCCAAAGCGCTGCTCGATCTGGTGGCGCGCCATGCCTTGGGCAGCATTGACGCGGGCGAAGCGGACGGTCCGGTCGCCGTTGAACCGGCCAGTGCGCAGTTGCTTGAGCTGGCGGCACGGGTCGCGCGCAGTGACTCGACTGTGTTGATCTCCGGCGAGTCCGGTACCGGTAAAGAAGTGCTGGCACGCTATATCCACCAGCAGTCGCGGCGGGCCAGCCAGCCGTTTATCGCAATCAACTGCGCGGCGATCCCCGACAACATGCTCGAAGCGACATTGTTCGGTCATGAGAAAGGTTCGTTCACCGGCGCCATCGCTTCGCAGGCCGGCAAGTTCGAGCAGGCGGACGGCGGCACCATTCTGCTCGATGAAATTTCCGAAATGCCCCTCGGCCTGCAAGCAAAGCTATTGCGCGTGCTGCAAGAACGGGAAGTGGAACGAGTGGGCGCGCGCAAGCCAATCAGTCTGGATATTCGCGTGGTCGCCACGACCAACCGCGATCTGGCCGGCGAAGTGGCGGCGGGGCGTTTTCGCGAAGACCTGTTTTACCGCTTGTCGGTTTTCCCTCTGGCCTGGCGTCCACTTCGCGAACGCACTGCCGATATCCTGCCGCTGGCGGAAAAGTTGTTGGCCAAACACGTCAATAAAATGAAGCACGCAGCAGCGAAGCTGTCCCCCGAAGCTCAAGCATGTCTGACCGCGTACCCGTGGCCGGGCAATGTGCGTGAGCTGGACAACGCCATTCAGCGCGCGCTGATCCTGCAGCAGGGCGGTTTGATTCAGCCGCAGGATTTTTGCCTGAGCGGTGCGGTGACATTTGCGCCGTTGCCGGTCCCGGCATCGGTGATCCGCGAGGTGGAAATCGAGGCGGATTCTTCCGGCGCCCTGGGCGATGACCTGCGCCGCCGGGAGTTTCAGATGATCATCGACACCCTGCGCGCTGAGCGTGGCCGGCGCAAGGAAGCTGCCGAAAAGCTCGGCATCAGCCCGCGAACTCTGCGCTACAAGCTCGCGCAAATGCGCGACGCCGGGATGGACGTCGAAGGCTATCTGTTCGCCACCTGATCGATGCTGCAAAACATTCCAGATGCTTTTCTCAGAAGGGTGCCCACTAGCTGGCACCCTTGTTGCTAATACCTGTGTACCCGCCGAGTGAGTGTCAAAAAATTGCGGGCCGCCCAAGAGAGTAGACCATGAGCCAAGGTATTGAATTTAATCGGTTGATGATGGACATGCAGGCCATGAAAGTGGATGCCATGTCTGCGCGTAAATCGACTGCCGCTGTCCCTGAAATCGCGGGCAGCAGCTTTTCCGACATGCTCGGTCAGGCGATCAATAAAGTCAGCGATACCCAGCAGGCGTCGACTCAACTGGCCAACGCGTTCGAGATCGGCAAGAGCGGTGTCGACCTGACTGACGTCATGATTGCGTCGCAAAAAGCCAGCGTGTCGTTCCAGGCTCTGACCCAGGTGCGCAACAAGCTGGTCCAGGCTTACCAAGACATCATGCAGATGCCGGTTTAAGGGCGAAATAAGTCATGGCAGAAGCAGTCGCTGATAACGTTCCGGCCAAGGCCACCCCGATCGACGGCAAACCGCCGCTGTTCGGCCTGTCCTTTCTGGAAAACCTTTCCCAGATGACCGTGCTGCGTCAGGTCGGCCTGTTGGTCGGTCTGGCTGCGAGCGTGGCGATTGGCTTTGCCGTGGTGCTGTGGTCGCAGCAGCCGGATTACCGTCCACTGTACGGCAGCCTTGCCGGCATGGACGCCAAGCAGGTCATGGAAACCCTGGCCGCCGCTGACATCCCTTACAACGTAGAACCCAATTCCGGCGCCTTGCTGGTCAAGGCCGACGACCTGTCCCGTGCGCGGATGAAACTCGCTGCTGCTGGTGTCACTCCCAGCGACGGCAACATCGGTTTCGAAATCCTCGACAAGGAACAGGGTCTGGGCACCAGCCAGTTCATGGAAGCGACCCGTTATCGTCGCGGCCTCGAAGGCGAACTGGCGCGGACCATCTCCAGCCTGAACAACGTCAAGGGTGCCCGCGTGCACCTGGCGATTCCGAAGAGTTCGGTGTTCGTCCGTGACGAGCGCAAGCCAAGCGCTTCGGTACTGGTCGAGCTGTACAGCGGGCGTTCGCTGGAGCCGGGTCAGGTGGTGGCGATCATCAACCTGGTGGCGACTTCTGTGCCAGAGTTGAGCAAATCGCAGATCACCGTCGTCGATCAGAAGGGCAACCTGCTCTCCGATCAGGCGGAGAACTCGGAAATGACCATGGCCGGCAAGCAGTTCGATTACAGCCGCCGCATGGAAAGCATGCTCACCCAGCGCGTGCACAACATTCTGCAACCGGTACTGGGCAACGATCGCTACAAGGCTGAAGTTTCGGCCGACGTCGATTTCAGTGCCGTCGAATCGACTGCCGAGCAATTCAACCCGGACCAACCGGCGTTGCGCAGCGAGCAGTCGGTCAACGAACAACGCACCGCCAGCAATGGTCCGCAAGGTGTGCCGGGTGCCCTGAGCAACCAGCCACCGGCGCCTGCCTCGGCGCCGCAGACCACCGGTGGCACCGCCGCACCGGCCGGGATGATCCAGCCGGGTCAGCCACTGGTTGACGCCAACGGTCAGCAGATCATGGACCCGGCCACCGGCCAGCCAATGCTCGCGCCGTACCCGGCGGACAAGCGTCAACAATCGACCAAGAACTTCGAGCTCGACCGTTCGATCAGCCACACCAAGCAGCAGCAGGGCCGTCTCAATCGCCTGTCGGTGTCGGTGGTGGTCGACGATCAGGTCAAGATCAACCCGGCCAACGGTGAAACCAGTCGTGCGCCGTGGAGCGCCGACGAATTGGCGCGCTTCACTCGTCTGGTGCAGGACGCCGTCGGTTTCGACGCCAGCCGTGGCGACAGCGTCAGCGTGATCAACATGCCGTTCTCCGCCGAGCGTGGCGAGGTGATTGCAGATATTCCGTTCTACTCCCAGCCATGGTTCTGGGACATCGTCAAACAAGTGCTGGGTGTGCTGTTCATCCTCGTACTGGTGTTTGGTGTGCTGCGTCCGGTGCTCAACAACATCACCGGCGGTGGCAAAGGCAAGGAGCTGGCCGGTCTGGGCAGCGACGTGGAACTTGGTGGCATGGGCGGCCTGGACGGCGAACTGGCCAACGACCGCGTGAGCCTCGGTGGTCCGCAGAGCATTCTGTTGCCGAGCCCGAGCGAGGGTTATGACGCGCAGCTGAATGCAATCAAGAGTCTGGTAGCTGAAGACCCGGGTCGCGTGGCTCAGGTCGTGAAAGAGTGGATTAACGCAGATGAGTGATAACCGAGCCGCCACCGTCAAACTGACCAAGGTCGACAAAGCCGCGATTCTGCTGCTGTCCCTGGGTTCGACCGATGCTGCGCAAGTGCTGCGCCACATGGGACCCAAAGAGGTTCAGCGCGTCGGCGTGGCCATGGCGCAGATGGGCAACGTCCATCGCGAACAGGTCGAGCAGGTGATGAGCGAGTTCGTCGACATCGTCGGCGATCAGACCAGCCTTGGCGTCGGTTCCGACGACTACGTGCGCAAGATGCTCACCCAGGCCCTGGGCGAAGACAAGGCCAACGGCCTGATCGACCGCATCCTGCTCGGTGGCAACACCAGCGGCCTCGACAGTCTGAAATGGATGGAGCCGCGTGCAGTCGCTGACGTGATCCGTTACGAACACCCGCAGATTCAGGCAATCGTGGTCGCGTACCTCGATCCGGATCAGGCCGGTGAGGTGCTCGGCAACTTCGACCACAAGGTGCGTCTGGACATCATCCTGCGCGTCTCGTCGTTGAACACCGTGCAACCGGCCGCCTTGAAAGAACTCAACCAGATTCTCGAGAAGCAGTTCTCCGGCAACTCGAACGCCTCGCGCACCACCCTGGGTGGCATCAAGCGTGCGGCCGACATCATGAACTTCCTCGACAGCTCGATCGAAGGCCAACTCATGGACTCGATCCGCGAAGTCGACGAAGACCTGTCCGGTCAGATCGAAGACCTCATGTTCGTGTTCAACAACCTTGCCGACGTCGACGACCGTGGCATCCAGGCGCTGTTGCGCGAAGTCTCTTCCGATGTGCTGGTGCTGGCCCTCAAGGGATCGGACGAAGGCGTCAAGGAAAAGATCTTCAAGAACATGTCCAAGCGTGCTGCCGAACTGTTGCGCGACGACCTCGAGGCCAAAGGCCCGGTGCGCGTCAGCGATGTCGAAACCGCGCAGAAGGAAATCCTCACCATTGCCCGTCGTATGGCCGAAGCCGGCGAGATCGTGCTCGGTGGCAAGGGCGGCGAGGAAATGATCTAAGCCCATGGATAAGCCTGACGAGTCTGTGACGGATCTGATCCGCGCCCGCGATGTTCGTGGTTTCGAATCCTGGGCGCTGCCCAGCTTCGACCCGCCGAAACCGGAACCCGAGCCTGAGCCGGAGCCCGAACCGCCGGAAATGGAAGAAGTGCCGCTGGAAGAAGTCCAGCCACTGACCCTGGAGGAACTCGAAAGCATCCGTCAGGAGGCTTACAACGAGGGCTTCGCCATCGGCGAAAAAGAAGGTTTTCACAGCACCACGCTGAAGGTGCGTCAGGAAGCCGAAACAGCGCTGGCGGCGAAAATCGCCAGCCTTGAGCTGTTGATGGCCAACCTGTTCGAACCGATCGCCGAGCAAGACACCCAGATTGAAAAGTCGCTGGTTGACCTCGTGCAACACATCACCAAGCAGGTGATCAAGCGCGAACTGGCCATCGATTCAACGCAGATCGAACACGTCATGCGCGATGCCCTCAAGCTATTGCCGCTGGGCGTGGAAAACGTGCGTCTGTACGTCAATCCGCAGGATTTCGCCCAGGTCAAAGCCCTGCGCGAACGCCACGAAGAAACCTGGCGCATCGTTGAAGATGAGTCGCTGTTGCCGGGCGGCTGCCGGGTTGAAACCGAACACAGCCGCATCGACGCCAGCGTCGAATCGCGCGTGACCCAGGTCATGGCCAAGCTGTTCGACCAATTGCACGAGCAAGCCCTGCACCCGGCAACGCCGGACTTGAGTCTGGACATTCCCGAAGACACCCCAGTGGCTGTCGACTCTGACGAGCCGCGCGCGGACGCCAGCGATGCGCCTTGAACGCACCAGCTTCGCCAAGCGCCTGAGCACCTACGCCGAGGCCACCGAGATTGCCGGCGCGCCGATCCTTGAAGGTCGGCTGCTGCGCATGGTCGGCCTGACCCTCGAAGCCGAAGGCCTGCGCGCCGCCATGGGCACCCGCTGCATGGTGATCAACGACGACAGCTATCACCCGTCCCAGGTGGAAGCGGAAGTCATGGGTTTTTCCGGCAGCAAAGTCTTTCTGATGCCGGTCGGCAGCGTCGCCGGGATTGCCCCGGGCGCCCGTGTGGTGCCGCTGGCCGATACCGGTCGTTTACCGATGGGCATGAGCATGCTCGGCCGTGTCCTCGACGGCGCCGGTCGCGCGCTGGACGGCAAGGGCGGCATGAAAGCCGAAGACTGGGTGCCGATGGATGGCCCGACAATCAACCCGCTCAACCGTGATCCGATCAGCGTACCGCTGGACGTCGGCATCCGTTGCATCAACGGTTTGCTGACGGTCGGCCGTGGTCAGCGTCTGGGTCTGTTCGCCGGTACCGGTGTCGGTAAATCGGTGCTGTTGGGCATGATGACCCGCTTCACCGAGGCCGACATCATCGTCGTCGGCCTGATCGGTGAGCGTGGTCGCGAAGTTAAAGAATTCATCGAACACATTCTCGGTGAAGAAGGCCTCAAACGTTCGGTAGTGGTCGCCTCGCCAGCGGACGACGCACCGCTGATGCGTATGCGCGCGGCAATGTATTGCACGCGCATCGCCGAGTATTTCCGCGACAAGGGCAAGAACGTTCTGCTGCTGATGGACTCGCTGACCCGTTTCGCCCAGGCCCAGCGGGAAATCGCTCTGGCCATCGGTGAGCCGCCAGCAACCAAGGGCTATCCGCCCTCGGTGTTCGCCAAACTGCCGAAACTGGTGGAGCGTGCCGGTAACGCGGAGAAGGGCGGTGGTTCGATCACGGCGTTCTACACCGTACTGTCCGAAGGCGACGACCAGCAGGACCCGATTGCCGACTCGGCGCGGGGTGTGCTCGACGGCCATATCGTGCTGTCACGACGCCTGGCCGAGGAAGGTCACTATCCGGCGATCGACATCGAAGCCTCGATCAGCCGGGTGATGCCGGCGGTGGTTTCGCCGGATCACATGCAGCGCGCGCAGTATTTCAAACAGCTCTGGTCACGCTATCAGCAGAGCCGCGATCTGATCAGCGTCGGTGCCTATGTGGCCGGTGGCGATCGCGAGACCGATCTGGCGATTTCCCTGCAACCACAATTGGTCAGGTATCAGCGCCAAGGCCTCAACGACAAAATCAATCTGGGTGAGAGCCAGGCCTATCTGGAAACCCTGTTCGCCCCTGCGGCGGGCGGGTAACCGGCCATGGCCGTCAGCCGCGCCGCGCGCCTGGCACCGGTGGTGGACATGGCCGAAAAGGCCGAGAAAGCCGCCGTGCAGCGCCTCGCCTACTTTCAGGGCCAGGTCAAAGTTGCCGAAAGCAAACTGGCCGACCTCAATGCCTTTCGTCTGGATTACTCGCAGCAGTGGATCGTGCGCGGCAGCACCGGCGTGACCGGGCAATGGCTGCTGGGTTTTCAGGGTTTCCTGGCGCAACTCGATACTGCCGTCGACCAGCAACGGCAGAGCCTGGTCTGGCACCAGAACAAGCTCGACAAGGCGCGTGAGGAATGGCAGCAGGCGTTTGCCCGCGTCGAGGGTTTGCGCAAACTGGTGCAGCGCTATCGTGATGAAGCGCAACGCCTGGAAGACAAGCGCGAGCAGAAGCTGCTCGATGAACTGTCACAGCGTTTGCCACGGCGTGATGCCTTCTAAATCACACCGCCAAACCCTGTGGGAGCGAGCCTGCTCGCGAAAGCGCCGTGTCAGTCAACCCTGTAGTCAACTGCCAGAACGCCTTCGCGAGCAGGCTCGCTCCCACACTTGTTCAACCGTTGCGCCTTGCCCCAACCCTATCCAGGTGCTACACCTTGTACAGGTTCGTCAATGACAAGGAAGCCAGTCAATGTCAGTCGTTACAGAAGTCTCTCCAGACCAGAAAAAGCTCACCATCGCCGTCAAAGGCCGGTTCGATTTCGGTCGCCATCAGGAATTTCGCGAGTCGTATGAACGGCTCCCACACAAACCCGAATCCATCGTGGTCGACCTCAAAGAGGCCACTTATCTCGACAGCTCAGCGCTGGGCATGCTGCTTCTGCTGCGTGATCACGCCGGCGGCGACGAGTCGGATATCCGTGTCGTCAACAGCAGCTCCGATGTGAAGAAAATCCTCGCGATTTCCAACTTCGACAAACTCTTCGACATCAGTTGACGCCCATGCAGGCGCAAGAGCCGCTGACCATTCTTATCGCCGAAGACAGCGCCGCCGACCGGCTGCTGCTGTCGACCATTGTCCGCCGTCAGGGCCATCGGGTGCTGACGGCGGCCAATGGTGCCGAGGCGGTGGAAACGTTCAAAGAACAGCAGCCCGATCTGGTGTTGATGGACGCGCTGATGCCGGTGATGGACGGCTTCGAAGCGGCGCGGCAGATCAAGGCACTGGCGGGTGAAGCATTGGTGCCGATCATCTTCCTCACCTCGCTGACCGAGAGTGAAGCGCTGGCTCGGTGTCTGGAGGCTGGCGGCGACGACTTTCTGGCGAAGCCGTACAACCAAGTGATACTCGCCGCCAAAATCAAGGCGATGGATCGCTTGCGCCGCCTTCAGGCAACGGTCCTGCAGCAGCGCGATCTGATCGCCAGACATCACGACTATCTGCTCAATGAACAACGCGTGGCCAAAGCGGTGTTCGACAAGGTCGCGCATTCCGGTTGCCTGAGCGCGCCGAACATCCGATACCTGCAATCGCCTTACGCGCTGTTCAACGGTGACTTGTTGCTGGCGGCGTACACGCCGGCCGGTGAGATGCACGTCATGCTCGGCGATTTTACCGGGCATGGCTTGCCGGCAGCGGTGGGGGCGATGCCGCTGGCCGAAGTGTTTTACGGGATGACCGCCAAGGGCTATGGCCTGGCCGAAACCCTGCGCGAGATGAACGCCAAGCTCAAGCGCATCCTGCCGGTGGACATGTTCTGCTGCGCTACGTTGCTCAGTCTGAGTTTCCAGAGCCGTTCGGTGGAGGTGTGGAACGGCGGCATGCCCGACGGTTACTTGCATCGCATGGCCAGTGGCGAGCGCGTGCCCTTGCCGGCGCGGCATTTGCCCCTGGGGATTCTCAGCGCGCAAGCCTTCGATGACCGTACGGATGTGTATCCGATGGCCGTCGATGATCGGGTGTTTCTGCTATCGGACGGAGTGATCGATACCTGCGATGCCAATGACCAGTTGTTCGGTGTCGAACGCTTGCAGCAGGTATTTGCGGCGAACCGCGAGCCGGATCGGTTGTTCGAGGATATCGAACAGGCACTGCGCGATTTTCGCGGACAGGCCCGTGATGATGTAAGCATGGTCGAGGTCAGTCTGCTTGAGTCGGCGCAGACGCACGGCGCGGCGCCGGTGTATTCCGACAGCGGCCAGTCGTGCCCGCTGGACTGGTCGGCCAGTTTCGAATTTCGCGGCGCCTCGCTCAGGCGCTTCAATCCGTTGCCGTTCCTCTTGCAGTTGCTGCTTGAGGTGCATGGCCTGCGCGCGCAGAGCGGGGCGCTGTACAGCGTGCTCGCCGAGTTGTATTCCAATGGCCTGGAGCACGGCGTGCTCGGGCTGGATTCCAGCCTTAAACGCGATGCGGCAGGTTTCGCCCGCTACTATGAAATGCGCGCGGCGCGGCTGGAGGCGCTGCAAGACGGTTTCGTGCGCGTGCATCTGCAGGTCCAGCCGCAAGGCGAGGGCGGGCGGCTGGTCATTCGCGTCGAGGACAGCGGCAAGGGCTTTGATGTGGCGCGGGTCATGGAGCGGCCCGTGGATAACGCCCGCTTGTCGGGACGCGGCATCGGGCTGGTCCGGCAACTGGGGCGCAACGCCAGTTGGTCGGACCAGGGTCGTAGTGCCAGCGTGGAGTTTTTCTGGGAGATTGAGGCATAATCCGCCCATTCTTGATCAAGGAGTGAGCAAGTGACAGACACACATGTAGATCGCGAAGTCCTCGATACTTTGCGCGAGGTGATGGAGGACGGCTATACGGAATTGCTGGAGACTTTTCTGGCAGATTCGCAAAGCCGCCTGCACGAGTTGCAGGACAGCACCAGCGCTAAAGCGCTATCCGATGTAGCCCATAGCTTCAAGGGCAGCGCGAGCAACATGGGCGCGGTTCGACTGGCCGAGTTGTGCCAGGACCTTGAGTCGAATGCCAAGAACAAAAGTCCGGAAGCGCTCGCTCAACTGGTGGCCGATATCCATTCCGAATTCGCCGAAGTACGCCCGGTGTACGAAAGCGAAAAGCACCACGCCCACATCCACTGAAGTCGCCGCCCGGCGCTTTTCGCAAGTGTCTGGCCAAACTGGCCCGGCACTTGCAGTCATCTTGCTCAACTGTACCTACGATCCCAGTGCAGCGGAGACCGTGTCATGCCTGCGACCCCCAACATTCTTCTTCAGACCGCCGCTCAGGCCAAGGCACAAGCCGCCTCTGCCAAATCGTCGGCAATGGCCGCAGACGCCGGGGACAACGCCTCCAGCTTCGCCAGAGTGTTCGCCTATCAGGCGCCGGCCAAGCCTGCCGTGAGTGCTGACAATTCAGTCAAGCCGGCACGCGACAAGGTCGCGGACAGCAGCGGCAAAAAGGATATCGGCGAAGATCAGTCTGCCGCGCCCGAGCCAGCAGTTGCCGATAGCGGCAAAGCGTTGCCTGCCGACAAAGCGGCGACGAGCGACGACGCGACTGCCACTGCCGATGACACCACTGAAACGGTACAAACCCCTGTGGCCGATGCCGCGCCTGTAGACCCGGCGCTTGATCCGGCATTGGCGCAAGTCGTTCAGCCGTTGGTGGCAACGCCGGTGGTGCAAGCACCAACAGTCGCCACGCCAGCCCAGCCGGAAACCGAAACGCCTGCATTGGCGGTCGTGTCGGGCATGGTCAAAGATCCGGCGGCTACCGACAGCGAATTTGATCCGACAGCCGACCCGCTCGATTCCCTGCCGGCCGTGCGCATGGCGATGGAGCAGGGCGGGCATATTTCTGCCGCCAGCCAGGCGCAACCGAAAGCCACGCCTGCTCAAGCTCAGGCTGGCGGCGAATTGACCGCCGCGCAGAACTTTGCCGCCGGCATGGCCAGCATGCTCGACGTGCAGGCCGACAAGGACAGCACCAGCCAAGGCGGCGAACAAGCTTTCAGCGGGCTGATCGACGATGGCCTGAAGGATCTGAAGTCCGCCACCAGCGACACCCGTGTCGACGACTTCGCCAACCGTCTCGCGGCACTGACCCAGGCCGCTACGCCGAAAACCGCGAATGCGCTGCCGGTGAATCAGCCGATCGCCATGCACCAGAGCGGCTGGACCGAAGAAGTGGTCAACCGCGTCATGTACCTGTCCAGCGTCAACCTGAAGGCCGCCGACATTCAGTTGCAGCCGGCGGAGCTGGGGCGTCTGGATATCCGCGTGAACATGGTTCCCGATCAGCAGACCCAGGTCACCTTCATGAGCGCGCACCCAAGCGTACGTGAAGCGCTCGACAGCCAGATGCACCGCCTGCGCGACATGTTCAACCAGCAGGGCATGGGCCAGGTCGACGTCAACGTCGCCGACCAGAACCGTGGCTGGCAGGGGCAGCAAGGCCAGGAGCAGGCGCAGCAGGGCCAGAGTGGCCGGACCAGCGCTGCCGGCGGACGCCTGGATTCGGCGGATGAGGAATTGGCACCAGCTACTGTCGCTGAAGTGGCGGCGCAAACTGCTAGCGTAATTGGCAGCAGCGCGGTCGACTATTACGCCTGACGCAACGCAATACCCAATGTGGGAGCGAGCCTGCTCGCGAATACGATGTGACATTCAACATACATGTTGACTGACACATCGTATTCGCGAGCAGGCTCGCTCCCACATTTGTTTATGGCGCCGTTCAGATGACGCGCTGACACTTCTGGCATAACACTTGCTCTTGCCTTGCCGTGCGACTGTGAAACCCCCGATTAGTGACGGATTATTGGCATGGCGAAGAGCGAAGCTGCAGCAGTAAAAGACCCCGCAACCAAAGGCAAACTCAAGCTGATCATCGTGATCGTGCTGGCGTTGCTGGTGGCCATTGGTGCATCCGTCGGGGCGACCTGGTTCTTCATGCACGGCGCGCAGAGCAAGCCTGCCGAGGCCGCTGAAGCAGCGCCGGTCGGCAAGCAGGCGGCGATTTTCGAGCCGATGGCGCCGGCCTTCGTTGCCAACTACAACCAGAACGGCCGTCAGCGCTACATGCAGGTGAGCATCACCATGCTGGCGCGTAATCAGGCCGATCTGGACGCGCTCAAAGTGCACATGCCGGTTATCCGCAACAACCTGGTGATGCTCTTCTCCGGTCAGGATTTCGCCACACTGGCGACCCCGGTCGGGCAAGAGATGTTGCGCCAGAAGGCCACCGCCAGCGTCCAGGAAGTGGCGCAGAAAGAACTGGGCAAAGTGGTCATCGAACAGTTGCTTTTCACTAATTTCGTACTGCAGTAGGAACACGACATGGCCGTGCAGGATCTGCTGTCCCAGGATGAAATCGATGCGCTGCTGCATGGCGTCGATGATGGTCTGGTACAGACCGATAATGCTGCCGAACCCGGCAGTGTCAAAAGCTACGACCTGACCAGCCAGGATCGCATCGTCCGTGGACGCATGCCGACGCTGGAAATGATCAACGAACGCTTTGCCCGCTACACCCGCATCAGCATGTTCAACATGCTGCGCCGCTCGGCGGACGTGGCCGTCGGTGGCGTGCAGGTGATGAAGTTCGGCGAATACGTGCACTCGCTGTACGTGCCGACCAGCCTCAACCTGGTCAAGATCAAACCGCTGCGCGGCACCGCGCTGTTCATCCTCGACGCCAAACTGGTGTTCAAGCTGGTGGACAACTTTTTCGGTGGTGACGGCCGTCACGCCAAGATCGAAGGGCGTGAGTTCACCCCGACCGAACTGCGCGTAGTGCGCATGGTGCTGGAGCAGGCTTTCGTCGATCTGAAAGAAGCCTGGCAGGCGATCATGGAAGTCAATTTCGAGTACATCAACTCGGAAGTGAACCCGGCCATGGCCAACATCGTCGGCCCGAGCGAAGCGATTGTGGTCTCCACCTTCCACATCGAACTCGATGGCGGTGGCGGCGATCTGCACGTGACCATGCCGTACTCGATGATCGAGCCGGTGCGCGAGATGCTCGACGCCGGTTTCCAGTCCGACCTCGACGATCAGGACGAGCGCTGGGTCAACGCCCTGCGCCAGGACGTGCTCGATGTCGACGTGCCGATCGGTGCCACCGTGGCCCGCCGCCAGTTGAAGCTGCGCGACATCCTGCACATGCAACCGGGGGATGTGATCCCGGTCGAGATGCCGGAAGACATGATCATGCGCGCCAACGGCGTGCCGGCCTTCAAGGTCAAGATGGGCTCGCACAAAGGCAACCTCGCGTTGCAGGTGATCGAGCCGATCGAGCGTCGCTGAGGCGGCGCTTTTCACCCCCGTATTTAACCGAATTGTTGCCCGCCGAGGACACATGATGAACGACGATATGAACGCGCAGGACGACCAGGCACTGGCCGATGAATGGGCTGCGGCCCTGGAAGAAACCGGTGATGCCGGCCAGGCTGACATCGATGCACTGCTGGCCGCCGACGCCGGCACTTCCAGCTCCAACCGTCTGCCGATGGAAGAGTTCGGCAGCGTGCCGAAGAACAACGATCCGGTGACCCTCGATGGCCCGAACCTGGACGTGATCCTCGACATTCCGGTGTCGATCTCGATGGAAGTCGGCAGCACCGACATCAACATCCGCAACCTGCTGCAACTCAACCAGGGTTCGGTGATCGAGCTTGATCGTCTGGCCGGTGAGCCGCTCGACGTGCTGGTCAACGGCACCTTGATCGCCCACGGCGAAGTAGTGGTGGTCAACGAGAAGTTCGGCATCCGCCTGACTGACGTGATCAGCCCAAGCGAACGCATCAAGAAGCTGCGCTGAGTGAAAAGGTTTCTCTGGGTGCTGCTGGCATGGCCGTTGAGCGTGCTGGCTGCCGAGCCGAGCGCAACCACTGCCGCACCTGCCGCCACCGCGCCGATGGTCAACAGCGGCGTGGCCGGTCAGTTGACGCAACTGGTGTTCGGTTTGCTACTGGTGCTGGGCTTGATCTTCTTCCTCGCCTGGCTGTTGCGCCGCGTGCAACAGGCGGGGCCGGCGGGCAAGGGCCAGGTGATCGAGCTGATCGGTTCCCGCGCGCTCGGTCCGCGTGATCGCTTGGTGCTGGTGCAGGTCGGCAACGAGCAGATTCTGCTCGGCCTCAGCCCCGGCACCATCACCGCGCTGCATGTGCTCAAAGAGCCGGTCGAAGTCCCCACCGCCAGTGAAAAAGCGACGCCGGAATTTGCTCAGCATCTGCTGAAGATTCTTGGCAAGGACCAAAAGGATACGAAGTAATGGGTGCGCTCCGCATCGTCTTGACGCTGGTCCTGTTGCTGGCCGCGCCGCTGGCGTTCGCCGCCGATCCGTTGTCGATCCCGGCGATCACGCTGGGCACCAATGCCGACGGCGCGCAGGAATATTCGGTCAGTCTGCAGATCCTGCTGATCATGACCGCGCTGAGTTTTATTCCGGCAGCGGTCATCCTGATGACCAGTTTCACGCGGATCATCATTGTCTTCTCGATCCTGCGTCAAGCCCTCGGCCTGCAACAGACGCCGTCGAACCAGATCCTCACCGGCATGGCGCTGTTCCTGACGCTGTTCATCATGGCGCCGGTGTTCGACCGGGTGAACAACGACGCGCTGCAACCGTATCTGGCGGAAACCCTCACCGCCCAGCAGGCGGTGGAAAAGGCTCAGGTGCCGATCAAGGACTTCATGCTCGCGCAGACCCGCACCAGCGATCTGGAGCTGTTCATGCGCCTGTCCAAGCGCACCGACATCGCCAGCCCGGATCAGGCGCCGCTGACCATTCTGGTGCCGGCGTTCGTGACCTCCGAGCTTAAAACCGCCTTCCAGATCGGCTTCATGATCTTCATCCCGTTCCTGATCATCGACCTCGTGGTAGCGAGCGTGCTGATGGCCATGGGTATGATGATGCTCTCGCCGCTGATCATCTCGCTGCCGTTCAAAATAATGCTGTTCGTGCTGGTCGATGGCTGGGCGCTGATCATCGGTACTCTGGCCAGCAGTTTTGGAGGTGTGTCGCCATGACGCCGGAAGTCGCGGTCGATATCTTTCGTGAAGCCCTGTGGCTGACCACCATGATGGTCGCCATCCTGGTGGTGCCGAGCCTATTGGTCGGCCTGCTGGTGTCGATGTTCCAGGCCGCCACGCAGATCAACGAACAGACCCTGAGCTTCCTGCCGCGTCTGCTGGTGATGCTGGTGACCCTGATCATCGGCGGTCCGTGGATCGTGCAGACGTTCATGGAATACATCATCCAGCTGTACAAAAACATTCCGATGGTCATCGGCTAAGCCATGCAATCGCTGCTTCAGCTGACCGACACCCAGATCAGCACCTGGGTGGCGTCTTTCATGTTGCCGCTGTTTCGCGTGGCGTCGATGCTGATGGTCATGCCGGTGTTCGGCACCACCCTTATCCCGCGCCGCGTGCGCCTGTATTTCGCCGTGGCGATCACCGTGGTCATCACCCCGGCGCTGCCGCCGATGCCCGCCGTCAGCCCGCTGGATCTCAGCGGCCTGCTGCTGATCGGCGAGCAGATTCTGGTCGGCGCCGTGCTCGGCTTTTCCCTGCAACTGTTCTTCCAGGCCTTCGCCGTCGCCGGGCAGATTGTCGCGGTGCAGATGGGTATGGGCTTCGCCTCGATGATCGACCCTACCAACGGCGTTTCGGTGGCGGTGATCGGGCAGTTCTTCACCATGCTGGTGACGCTGCTGTTCCTGTCGATGAACGGCCATCTGGTGGTATTCGAAGTCCTCACTGAAAGCTTCACCACGCTGCCGGTCGGCGGCGGTCTGATGGTTGCGCATTACTGGGAACTGGCCGGCAAACTCGGCTGGGTACTCGGCGCCGCATTGCTGCTGGTGTTGCCGGCCGTCACCGCACTGTTGGTGGTAAACATCGCGTTCGGCGTGATGACCCGCGCCGCGCCGCAACTGAACATCTTCTCGATCGGTTTTCCGCTGACCCTGGTGCTCGGCCTGTTCATCGTCTGGGTGGGCCTGGCGGACATTCTCAACCAGTATCAACCGCTGGCCAGCGAGGCCTTGCAGTTGCTACGCGAACTGGCACGGGCGCGCTGAGTCATGGCAGAGAGCGAAAGCGGTCAGGACAAGACAGAAGACCCCACGGAGAAACGCAAAAAGGACTCCCGTGAGAAGGGTGAAATCGCCCGTTCCAAAGAACTCAACACCCTCGCCGTGATGATGGCTGGCGCCTCTGCGCTGCTGATTTTCGGCGGCATGCTTGCGCAAGAAATGATGGACGTGATGCGCCTGAACTTCACCCTGTCCCGCGAAGTGGTCATGGATCAGGGCGCCATGGGCCGTTTTCTGTTGGAGTCAGGGTTGATCGCCTTGCTGGCGATTCAGCCGGTGATGATCACCCTGTTGCTCGCCGCCATCATCGGGCCGATCTCCCTCGGTGGCTGGCTGTTCGCCGCAAAGTCGCTGGCGCCCAAATTCAGCCGGATGAACCCGGCCGCCGGCCTCAAACGCATGTTCTCGTTCAAGGCTGTGGTCGAACTGCTCAAAGCCCTGGCGAAGTTTCTGATTACTCTGGGCGTGGCGCTGTTGGTGTTGTCCGCCGACGTCGACGACTTGCTGCGCATAGCCCACGAACCACTGGATATGGCGATCATTCACAGCGTCCTGCTGGTGGGCTGGAGCACGCTGTGGCTGGCCTGCGGTCTGATCATCATCGCCGCCGTCGACGTGCCGGTGCAGATCTGGGAGAGCATGAAGAAGCTCAAGATGACCAAGCAGGAAGTGCGCGACGAACACAAGGATCAGGAAGGCCGCCCCGAGGTCAAGCAACGCATTCGCCAGACCCAGCGCGAAATGTCCCAGCGGCGCATGATGGCAGCGATTCCCGAAGCCGACGTGGTCATCACCAACCCGACCCACTACGCCGTCGCGCTCAAATACGACTCGGAGAAGGGCGGCGCGCCGGTGCTGCTGGCCAAGGGCAGCGACTTCATCGCCCTGAAAATCCGCGAAATCGCAGTGGCCAACAACGTCATGCTGCTCGAGTCGCCTGCGCTGGCGCGCTCGATCTATTACTCAACTGAGCTTGAGCAGGAAATTCCTGGCGGGCTGTATCTGGCAGTGGCGCAGGTGTTGGCTTACGTCTACCAGATCCGCCAGCACCAGGCGGGCAAGGGCAAACGGCCGGATCCGTTGAAGGATGATTTGCCGATTCCGCCGGATTTGCGTCGGGATTCTTGACCGGACTGGACGAAACAAAAAAACGCCGTCCCGATTGTATGGGGCGGCGTTTTTTTGCCTGAAGATGCGTTGTCTTTGTTTATAACCGCCGTACATGAATGTAGTCGATGTGGAAGTCATTTCCACCGTTTGCTCCGCCATACCCTCCCCGATCTTCATGATTCGATATGTAAATTGTGTAGGGCCCACTTACCGGTACTCTGAACGGAGCAGTTTGCTCGTAATAGGCGCCATTGCGAGGAACAACAAACATTCCCAAAATCGCCAGGCCGCTGGAGGTACTGACGCTGATCCTCGGTGGTTGGTTATCGGGCTGGGGGCTAACATTGGCTATTCGATAGCTAAAGCTGTAAGTTCTTGCTGCATCGAATTGAAACGTCTGGCTCAGTAAAACCCCTGAGTTGCCCGCGACGTCATAAGTGTAGTTTTCATAATAACCGTTGAGAATTCGGGCTGTTCTCGAGGCTGATCCGAACGCCCAGCTTCCCGCATTGCCATTGAAGTCGGTAATCGAATCTCTCCAAGTATCAACAGCTACAGTCACAGTCCATGTGGCTGATTCAGCTTCCTGCCCATATAAAGCCCTGGCTTTGAAAACATGTAGACCCAGGCCCAGCCCGGATAAAAGCACCTGCCAGACGCCGGTCGTCTCATCGGCGGTGGGTTGGCCTTTGGGCGTAATACCATCCAGTATTTCAACTTTTTGGCCAGCTGCTGCTGTACCGCTCAACGTTACGGAAGTTTCGAAAGTAGACCCATTGTTGGCAATTGCAGTCCCGCTTGGGAAGCCTCTAGCGGAGGTCAGTGTGGGCGCCGGGGCTGCTACCGCTGTCAGATTGCGTACGTTTGAATAAACCGGGGTAGGGTGGTAAAGCGATTTAGCATACAAGCGGTGACCGCCGACTGTGATGGTGATGGTGTGCTGCCAAGCCCCATCGATTGAACTAGCGGTTACTTTGCCTTTCGACACTGCGCTCGGACCGCTACCATCGAAAATCTCGACTTCCCTGCCTTTGCTGGCGGTGCCCTTGAGGATTAACTTGGTGCTGATAGTGCTGGCACCTTCAGGCACTTCGTTATTGTTCGAGTCCAATACGTTGGTGAGGGTAGGGGCCGGGAAATTTTCCTTAAGACGAATATTCAGCGTCTCATTCGGCGATTCGCCAAAGTTCCCCAATTGGTCCGTCACCTCGAAATTGGCATTGATCTCGCCGTCAATAAAGTTTTCAAAGTCATCGGTATACAGCGTTACGCTCACTGGCGCCGAGGGATCTGTGACCTCCATCATGAATGTTGCATTGCCTAGTCGTAATTGCACCTGATCGAATGGTTCTTTAGTGGTGTAGCTCATTTCGAACGTTACGCCCCTCTTGGCCAGTTCAGCGGTAACACCATAAGCGATTACCTCCGATGGAATAATCAGCTTGAAGTTGGCGTGGGGGTGCAGATGGTAGAGCACGTGCAAGATATCCGATGACTCCTCATTGCCGCTTAACCGTTTAACTACGTAATGCAGTTTGTTAATGCCGTTTATGAACTTGGCTTTCGGAGCGTTCAGCGCGACTCGCTTATTTTCCTCGCCGGGCTCGATAACGGCGCTGTATACGGGGGTTTTCCCTGCATTAATAAATAATTCGACTGATTCATATTCAGCTAGCGTCGCCACGCCTCGGTTCAGCAATAAAGTCCACGGATCGACCACGCACCGCACACTTTCCGGTGTGCCGGAGAATAGGCGTCTGGGAACACTGCCATCAGCAAGACCGGAGGGTTTCACCGGGGTCACCCAGCCAGGTATGAATACCGGGACCAGTTTTAAAACTTCAATCACCTCGTCGGATTGGATGTCGATAGTTGATTCAGTGTCCATGACGCGCTCCTGGCCCTTGAGAGGCAGGCAAATGGGTGAAGCGCTATCACATACTCGTCTGTGAATTTTGCCCACTGTCATATCTGACAGGTAAATGCATGTTTCAGACAAGCGGTCAGAGCCTCGTCGCGGGATTTGACACGAAGCGTCTCGGGCTGCTGGCGCAAGGGCAGCGAGTTCATCGCCCTGTAAATCCGCGAAATCGCTTTGGCCAACAAATTCATGCAGCTTGAGATGCCGGATTTTGCGTCGGGATTCCTGAGTTGCTGCGCGGCCATTGGTCTGAGGCCTCCCTTTACTGTCAACTCTGACAGGTGCCCTCGCCGTGATTTTGCAGTTTGATGCAAGGTGGCACCGCGAACTTGGCGCGGTCAGGCTAGCGAGTGCAAGGGAGCGCGACCATGAAAGGTATTTTCAGCAGCTACGATGAAAAAACCGGCAAAGGCACCATCACGCCGAAGCCCTCGGGACGATGCCTGTCCTTTGCCGAAGCCACGGGTTTTTTTCTGACGGCCAAAGAGTACCGGTTCAGCATTCCAGTGCCTGATGCCCTGCATGCGAAGGTCAAAGTGGGCGGCGAAGTCGAGTTCGAATTGCCCAGGACCAAGAATGGAAAAGTGAAAATCCTTCGGTATTGAGCAACCGTTCGCAAAGCTGCTGAACGGGGCGGCGGTTCTTTATGATCGTTCCCACGCGCAGCAAAGGAATGCAGCCCGGGACGCTCCGCGTCCCTTCCAAAGCCGAACGCAGAGCGTCCGTTGAGGCATTCCCACGCAGGAGCGTGGGAACGATCATCGCGTGTCGCTACTGCGGCAATTCCAGATTATCCAGCACCCGATTCACCGCCAATTCCCCGAGCATGATCAGTTGCGCAATGCCCATCAGCGTTCGGCGCTGGGATGGCTTTACCAGCCCGGCGAATTCCTGGGCGATGGTTTTAGCCGAGGCGAGGGTTTCGCAGGCGTTGGCCAGCAGGTCTTCGTTTTTGGTGTCGGCGGTGACGGCGTACATGGCGCGGGGGCTGAAGGGCGGCGGGGTCGAGCCGGGTGGGCAGAGGTAGTGGTCGAGGGCGCGGTCGGCGGCTTGGTGGAGTTTTTTTGAGTCGAGGGATTCGTAGGGGGAGGTGGGGTCGGTTTCGGGTGGGTTGGGTGTTGGTTTGATCATGGTGAAGCTCCTTTGAAGTGGAGCCGCTACAACCTGTCGCTAAACAGGGAGGGTGGCGGCTGTACGCGGGTTAGCGAACCGGTCAAAGGCACCCGGCAGACCCGAAGGTCTCCCGCATACAGCCACCATGACGAAATCGCGAACATACAGATCCGCAACGAAGCCTGGAACGCTGATGCACCTTTGACATGAGTTCGAGTCGCTAAACCCGATCGCTGATTCGTCAGCGACCGGACCACAATAGAATCCGCCCCCAAAGCGCACAAGCCGGCGGATTCTGGCTTGGCTGTAGGCAATGGCGCAAGGATTTGTAGCCTTGAGACCGTGTCTGCAGGTGTCTTTTAAACAGCTTCGTTTAAATCGAAAAAATGCGCCGCATTCGAAGGCCTCTTCGCGAGCAGGCTCGCTCCCACAGGGGCCGTATTCCAAATGTCCGATTGGGAATGCATTTCAAACTGTGGGAGCGAGCCTGCTCGCGAAGGGGTCAGCCCAATCAGTCGATAATCCCAAGTAAAACCGCTCTATTTCATTCCCCGGCAAAAGTTGGAAAGCTTCTTGCAATAGCCGCCCTGCGCCCGTTCGGGGCGTCAAAAGTTTGCTTTAAAGGAACGGGGAAAACCGGTGGATCGCACTCAGTTATTCAATACAGCACGCACCAACGTTGCCGACCTCAGTCGAGGCAATCTGGGCGTGCCGTTGTTGCTGCTGGTCATGCTGGCGATGATGATGTTGCCAGTACCGCCGTTCCTGCTCGACGTCTTCTTTACCTTCAACATCGCTCTGTCGATCGTCGTCCTGCTGGTCTGCGTGTATGCGCTGCGGCCGCTGGATTTCGCCGTGTTCCCGACCATTCTGCTGGTGGCGACGCTGCTGCGGCTGGCCTTGAACGTGGCGTCGACGCGGGTGGTGATGCTCCACGGTCAGGACGGCCACGCCGCTGCCGGTAAGGTGATTCAGGCCTTCGGTGAGGTGGTGATCGGCGGTAACTACGTGGTCGGTATCGTGGTCTTCGCGATCCTCATGATCATCAACTTCGTCGTGGTGACCAAGGGTGCCGGGCGGATTTCCGAGGTGAGCGCGCGTTTCACCCTCGATGCGATGCCCGGCAAACAAATGGCGATCGACGCCGACCTCAACGCCGGCCTGATCGACCAGAACCAAGCCAAGTCGCGCCGTCAGGAAGTCGCCCAAGAGGCGGAGTTCTACGGTTCGATGGACGGTGCCAGCAAGTTCGTCCGTGGTGACGCGATCGCCGGCCTGCTGATTCTGTTCATCAACCTCATCGGCGGCATGGCTGTGGGTATCTTCCAGCACGGCATGAGCTTCGGCGATGCGGGCAAGGTTTACGCCTTGCTGACTATCGGTGACGGTTTAGTGGCGCAATTGCCATCACTGTTGTTATCTACAGCAGCGGCGATCATGGTGACCCGTGCTTCCGGCTCGGAAGACATGGGCAAGCAGATCAACCGCCAGATGTTCGCCTCGCCGAAAGCGCTGGCGGTGGCCGCTGGTTTGATGGCGGTGATGGGCTTGGTGCCAGGCATGCCGCACTTCTCCTTCCTGAGCATGGCGGCGCTGGCTGCGGGCGGCGCGTACCTGTTCTGGAAGAAGCAGAACGTCGCCAAGGTTGTGGCGCTGGAAGAGGTCAAGCGTCAGCAGGAACTGCTGCCGTCGCCGGCCCGCGCCATGGAAACCAAGGAGCTGGGCTGGGACGACGTGACGCCGATCGACATGATCGGCCTGGAAGTCGGCTATCGCCTGATCCCGTTGGTGGACCGCAATCAGGGTGGGCAATTGCTTGCGCGGATCAAGGGCGTGCGCAAGAAGCTCTCGCAGGATCTGGGCTTCCTGATGCCGACCGTGCACATCCGTGACAACCTCGATCTGGCGCCGAGCGCGTATCGCCTGACGCTGATGGGCGTAATCCTCGCCGAGGCCGAGATCTACCCGGATCGCGAACTGGCGATCAACCCGGGCCAGGTGTACGGCTCGCTCAACGGGATCAACGCCAAAGATCCGGCTTTCGGCCTGGAGGCGGTGTGGATCGAAATCAGCCAGCGCGCCCAGGCGCAATCGCTCGGCTACACCGTGGTCGACGCCAGCACCGTGGTCGCCACCCACTTGAACCAGATTCTGTACAAGCACTCCAGTGAGCTGATCGGCCACGAGGAAGTGCAGCAACTTATGCAATTGCTGGCCAAGAGCTCGCCGAAACTGGCAGAAGAGCTGGTGCCGGGCGTGGTTTCGCTGTCGCAGTTGCTCAAAGTTCTGCAAGCGCTGCTCGCTGAGCACGTGCCGGTGCGTGACATCCGCAGCATCGCCGAGGCGATCGCGAACAACGCTGCCAAGAGTCAAGATACCGCCGCGCTGGTCGCCGCTGTGCGGGTCGGCGTATCCCGTGCAATCGTCCAAAGCATTGTAGGCACTGAGTCCGAGCTGCCTGTAATCACATTGGAACCAAGGTTGGAACAGATATTGCTCAATAGTCTGCAGAAGGCAGGACAAGGCTCGGAAGAGGGCGTTCTGCTGGAGCCGAGCATGGCCGAGAAGCTGCAGCGTTCGTTGATCGAAGCGGCCCAGCGGCAGGAAATGCAAGGCCAACCGGTGATCCTGCTGGTAGCAGGCCCGATTCGCGCGATGCTCTCGCGCTTCGGCCGCCTCGCAGTGCCAGGCCTGCATGTGCTGGCCTACCAGGAAGTACCGGACAACAAGCAAGTGACCATCGTTGCGACAGTAGGGCCCAACGGCTGAGGTAGTGGTTTATGCAAGTTAAGCGTTTTTTCGCCGCCGATATGCGTCAGGCCATGAAGCTGGTTCGCGATGAGCTGGGCGCTGATGCCGCCATCATCGGTAACCGCCGCATTGCCGGCGGCGTCGAGTTGACGGCGGCTCTGGATTACAAACTGTCGGCGCTAGCGCCACGGGTTCCGAACATGGAACTCGAAGACGAGCTGCGCAAGACCCAGTCGCGCATCGTCACCGCCCAGGCCGAGCTGAGCCTGCGTGGCGAAGCCGACGGCAACACCAATCAGCAGTTGTTCGCCGGGCTGCCGTTGACCGCAGGCCTGCCGCTGACTGCTGCCGAGCCGCTGAGCGAGCCGACCTACGCCGCACCGACGCGTCCGGCCGCAGCGCCTGCGCAGGCCTCCGCGGGTGTCGATCCGCGTGCACTGGATTCGATGCGTTTTGAATTGAACAGCCTGCGCGAGCTGATGGAAGTGCAGCTCGGCACCCTGGCCTGGAATCAGTTGCAAGGCAGCCGTCCGGCCCAGGCCAATCTGTATCGCCGTCTGCAGCGCATCGGCCTGTCCGGCCCGCTGTCGCGCGATCTGTTGGCGATGATCACCGATATCGAAGAACCCCGTCAGGCCTGGCGCATGCTGCTCGCGCACCTGGCGCGGATGATTGCCGTACCGGAAGTCGAGCCGCTGGAAGAGGGCGGTGTGATTGCCATGGTCGGCCCCGCCGGCATGGGCAAGACCACCACGCTGGCCAAGCTCGCCGCGCGTTACGTGCTCAAGTACGGCGCGCAGAACGTCGCGCTGGTGAGCATGGACAGCTTCCGCATCGGCGCGCAGGAACAACTGAAAACCCTCGGGCGCATCCTCAACGTGCCGGTGACGCACGTCGATCCGGGTCAGTCGCTGGTGCAGGCATTGGATCCACTGCTACGCAAACGCGTGGTTTTGATCGATACTGCCGGCCTGCAAGCCAGTGATCCGGCGTTGCGCATGCAGCTTGAGAGCCTGGCCGGGCGTGGCATTCGCTCAAAAAATTATCTGGTCCTGGCAACCACCAGCCAGAAACAGGTTCTAACCGCCGCTTATCACAGTTACAAGCGTTGCGGGCTGGCCGGCTGCATCCTGACTAAACTGGATGAAACGGCCAGTCTCGGCGAAGTGTTGAGCCTGGCGATCAGTCATGAATTGCCGGTCGCGTATCTGACCGATGGCCCACGGATTCCGGATGATCTGCATCTGCCGCGCCGTCATCAACTGGTCAGCCGCGCCGTCAGCGTGCAAATGCAGGAAGAACCCAGCGAAGAAGCCATGGCTGACATGTTCGCTGATATCTATCACAGCCCGACCAAGCAGGTTGGCTGAGGTAATCATGAACAGTTTTTGTACCTACATCGATGGTCTGCCACGCATTGTTCCGATCAGGAACGCGCAGCCAGTAATGTGGCCTCCGTCTATGCAAGACAAGGTAAAGAAATAACATGGGCAGCATGCATCCCGTACAGGTGATCGCGGTGACCGGCGGCAAAGGTGGCGTCGGCAAGACTAACGTGTCAGTGAACTTGTCGCTGGCGCTGGCAGAGCTTGGCCGTCGGGTCATGCTGCTGGACGCCGACCTGGGCCTGGCGAACGTCGACGTTCTGCTGGGGCTGACACCCAAGCGCACACTGGCCGACGTTATCGAAGGCCGTTGCGAACTGCGCGACGTGCTGTTGCAGGGCCCGGGCGGGATTCGCATCGTGCCGGCGGCCTCCGGCACGCAGAGCATGGTGCACCTGAGCCCGGCGCAACACGCCGGCCTGATCCAGGCGTTCAGCGACATCGGCGACAATCTCGACGTGCTGGTGATCGACACCGCTGCGGGTATTGGTGACTCGGTAGTCAGTTTCGTTCGTGCCGCCCAGGAAGTGTTGCTGGTGGTCTGCGACGAGCCGACTTCGATCACCGATGCTTACGCGCTGATCAAGTTGCTCAACCGCGATTACGGCATGAACCGCTTCCGCGTGCTGGCCAACATGGCGCAGAGCCCGCAGGAAGGGCGCAACCTGTTCGCCAAGTTGACCAAGGTCACGGATCGCTTCCTTGACGTCGCCCTACAATACGTCGGCGCGGTGCCGTACGACGAAAGCGTGCGCAAAGCGGTGCAGAAGCAGCGCGCCGTCTACGAAGCCTTTCCCCGTTCCAAGTGCGCGCTGGCCTTCAAGGCCATCGCCCAGAAGGTCGACACCTGGCCGCTGCCGGCCAACCCGCGCGGGCATCTGGAATTTTTCGTCGAGCGTCTCGTGCAGCAAACCGCAGGGCCTGTGATATGACCGCCAGTGGCATGAATCTTTACAAAAAGTCGGCGCGTGACGCGCAATACGAATTGATCGAGCGTTACGCGCCACTGGTCAAGCGCATTGCCTATCACTTGCTGGCGCGCCTGCCGGCCAGCGTGCAGGTCGAAGACCTGATCCAGGCCGGGATGATCGGTTTGCTCGAAGTCTCGACCAAATACGACGCCAGCAAAGGCGCCAGTTTCGAAACGTACGCGGGCATTCGAATCCGCGGCGCGATGCTCGATGAAGTGCGCAAAGGGGATTGGGCGCCACGCTCGGTTCACCGTAATACCAGGATGGTCAGCGACGCGATTCGCTCGATTGAAGCTAAAACCGGCCGTGACGCTAAAGATCACGAGGTTGCGGCCGAACTCCAATTGAGTCTCGACGATTACTACGGGATTCTGAATGACACCTTGGGCAGTCGCCTGTTCAGTTTCGACGACCTCTTGCAGGACGGCGAACACGAAGGGCTGCACGAGGATGGCGCGAGTGCTCATATGGAGCCGTCACGCGATCTGGAAGATGAACGCTTCCAGGCGGCGCTGGCGGACGCGATTGCCAATTTGCCGGAGCGTGAGCGACTGGTGTTGGCGCTGTACTACGACGAAGAGCTGAACCTCAAGGAAATCGGTGAAGTCCTTGGCGTCAGTGAATCGCGGGTCAGCCAGTTACACAGCCAGTGCGCGGCCCGTCTGCGGGGGCGTTTGGGGGAGTGGCGAGCGCGCTGAAGGCAGTGTGGGGACACTGCGAAACGAGGCTGGTGCGGTGATGAACGGCGCCGGTCTCGATCCGTTGTGCTCCAGACAAACTTCGAGTGCTATGCCGATTGATTGAAGTGGCGCGTCCAGGTGCTGGGCGCGTTTAAGACTGCTTGGAGGTCGAATTGAACAAAGACATGAAAATCCTCATCGTTGATGACTTCTCAACGATGCGGCGGATCATCAAGAACCTGCTGCGCGATCTTGGGTTCACCAACACCGTCGAGGCCGACGATGGCGTAACCGCCATTCCGGTGCTCAACAGCGGCAGCATCGACTTTCTGGTAACAGACTGGAACATGCCGGGCATGACCGGTATCGACCTGCTGCGTCACGTGCGCGCTGATGAAAAACTCAAGCACCTCCCGGTGTTGATGGTTACTGCTGAAGCCAAGCGTGAGCAGATCATCGAGGCCGCCCAGGCCGGTGTGAACGGTTACGTGGTCAAACCTTTCACGGCTCAAGCGTTGAAAGACAAAATCGAGAAGATTTTCGAACGCATCGGCTGATGAATGCGCGGGGGAGCTATGGAGCATAACGAATCATCACAGGGCGATTTCGAATCGACCCTGAAAAAACACGCGGTCGAACTGGTCGAGAGCCTTGAAAAAGGCAGGTTCGGCGACGCGGTGCAACTGATCCATGAGCTCAATCAGACCCGTGACCGCGGCCTGTATCAGGAAGTGGGCAAGCTCACACGTGAACTGCACAGTGCGATCGTCAATTTCCAGATCGATCCGCACATGCCGCAGGCCGAGGAAGTGTCGCAAATCACCGACGCCACCGAACGCCTGGGCTATGTGGTCAAGCTGACGGAAGCCGCGGCCAACCGCACCATGGATCTGGTGGAAAGCGCCACGCCGGTGGTCAACAGTCTCGCTGATGAAGCGCAGACGTTGAGCGCCGATTGGGGCCGCTTCATGCGTCGCGAGGTCGGGGCTGAAGAGTTCCGCGAACTGGCGCGCCGGGTCGACGGTTTTCTGTCACGCAGCAGCACGGACAACCGTGCGGTGTCGAGCAACCTCAACGACATCCTGCTGGCTCAGGATTACCAGGACCTCACAGGTCAAGTGATCAAGCGTGTGACCCAACTGGTCACCGAAGTCGAAAGCAATCTGCTCAAACTCGTGCTCATGGCCAGTCAGGTCGACCGCTTTGCGGGCATCGAACATGACCGCGCCGCAATGCTTGCTGAAAAAGATCCACAAAAACATCTCTCGCAGGGTGAAGGTCCGCAGATTCATGCCGATAAACGAGAAGACGTTGTGTCCGGTCAGGACGATGTGGACGATTTGTTATCCAGCCTTGGATTCTAGAGTTTCGGAATTCGGGTTTTTTGGGTTTTTAGACCTGTAGGAGCACCCCATTAATGAGCTTCGGCGCCGATGAAGAGATCCTTCAGGATTTCCTGGTTGAGGCCGGCGAGATTCTTGAGCAACTGTCCGAACAACTGGTCGAGCTTGAAAGCCGCCCGGATGATGCAGATCTGCTCAATGCAATTTTTCGCGGTTTCCACACTGTAAAAGGGGGCGCCGGCTTCCTTCAGCTCAATGAGCTGGTGGAGTGCTGTCACATCGCCGAAAACGTGTTCGACATCCTGCGCAAGGGTGAGCGTCGCGTTGATGCAGAACTGATGGACGTGGTGCTCGAAGCACTGGACGCGGTGAACAGCATGTTCAGCGAAGTCCGTGAACGTGCACCGATCACCGCTGCCACGCCGGAACTGCTGGCCGCGCTGGCGCGTCTGGCCGAGCCGCAATCGGCGGATGAAGCCGTTGCCGCACCGGTAGAAGCGGTGGAAGAACCGGTCGCCGAAAGCGCATCGGACGACATTACCGATAACGAATTCGAACAACTGCTGGACTCGCTGAATGCCGTCAAGGCCCAGGCCCAGGCCGAGGCTCCGGCCGCTGTCGCTGCTCCCGCGCAGGTTGCCGATACGGCGGCCAGCGATGAAATCACCGACGCCGAATTTGAATCGCTGCTCGATCAACTACACGGCAAAGGCCAGTTTGCTGTAGATGCGGTCGCTCCGGCGGCACCAGCAGCGCCGGCCGCACCTGCTGCGGGCGACAGCTCGGACATCACCGACGACGAATTCGAAGCCTTGCTCGATCAGTTGCACGGCAAGGGCAACTTCGCCGTTGACGCGCTGGAATCGGCCATCGCTTCGGCCCCGGCCGCACCTGCTGCACCGGCAGCCGCTGCGGCCGGCAGTGATCTGATCAGCGATCACGAATTCGAATCGCTGCTCGACGAATTGCACGGCAAAGGCAAGTTTGACGCCAGCGCTGCGACTGCCGGCTCTGCGTCGAGCGTCGCCACGCCAGCGGCGAAAGCTCCGGCTGCCGCTGCTGCGCCGAAACCTGCGGCCAAGCCTGAGCCGAAAGTCGAGGCGCCGAAACCGGCCGCCGCTGCTGCACCGGCTCCGGCCCGTGCGCCAGCCGCTGCTCCGGCGGAAAAACCGGCCAGCGAAGCGGAAACCACCGTGCGCGTCGACACCGCGCGGCTCGACGAGATCATGAACATGGTCGGCGAGCTGGTGCTGGTGCGTAACCGTCTGGTGCGCCTGGGCCTTAACAGCGGCGACGAAGCCATGTCCAAGGCCGTGTCGAACCTCGACGTGGTCACCGCTGACCTGCAGACCGCCGTGATGAAAACGCGGATGCAGCCGATCAAGAAGGTCTTCGGGCGCTTCCCGCGTCTGGTTCGCGACCTCGCACGTCAGCTCAAGAAAGAAATCAACCTGGAACTGGTGGGTGAAGAAACCGACCTCGACAAAAACCTTGTCGAGGCTCTTGCCGACCCGCTGGTCCACTTGGTGCGCAACGCCGTCGACCACGGCATCGAGTCGCCGGAAGAACGCGAAGCATCGGGCAAGGCCCGTGGCGGTCGCGTGGTGCTGGCGGCCGAGCAGGAAGGCGACCATATCCTGCTGTCGATCTCCGACGATGGCAAAGGCATGGACCCGAACGTCCTGCGTTCGATCGCGGTGAAACGCGGTGTGATGGACAAGGACGCGGCCGATCGCCTGAGCGATACCGAGTGCTACAACCTGATCTTCGCCCCGGGTTTCTCGACCAAGACCGAGATCTCCGACGTGTCCGGCCGTGGTGTCGGCATGGACGTGGTGAAGACCAAGATTTCCCAGCTCAACGGTTCGATCAACATCTACTCGACCAAGGGCCAGGGCTCGAAGATCGTCATCAAGGTGCCGCTGACCCTGGCGATCATGCCGACGCTGATGGTCATGCTCGGCAATCAGGCGTTCGCGTTCCCGCTGGTCAACGTCAACGAAATCTTCCACCTCGACCTGTCGACCACCAACGTCGTCGACGGTCAGGAAGTGGTGATCGTGCGCGACAAGGCGCTGCCATTGTTCTACCTCAAGCGCTGGCTGGTCAGCTCCGCCGCTCACGAAGAGCAGCGCGAAGGCCATGTGGTGATTCTTTCGGTGGGCACACAGCGGATCGGCTTCGTCGTCGATCAACTGGTCGGCCAGGAAGAAGTGGTCATCAAGCCATTGGGCAAAATGCTCCAGGGAACTCCGGGCATGTCCGGCGCCACCATCACCGGTGACGGCCGCATTGCGCTGATTCTCGATGTTCCAAGCATGCTCAAGCGTTACGCCACAAAGCGTATTTGAATCCGGGGCGGCGGCGCGATGACGCGCCGCTGCACCTAATGGAGTGTTTATGGCAGTCAAAGTCCTGGTGGTGGACGATTCGGGTTTTTTCCGCCGCCGCGTCTCGGAAATTCTTTCGGCGGATCCGAGCATCCAGGTGGTCGGCACGGCCACCAACGGTAAAGAGGCGATCGATCAGGCCATGGCCCTCAAGCCTGACGTGATCACCATGGACTACGAGATGCCGATGATGGACGGCATCACGGCGGTGCGGCACATCATGCAGCGCTGCCCGACCCCGGTGTTGATGTTCTCCTCGCTGACCCACGAAGGCGCGCGGGTAACCCTCGATGCGCTGGACGCCGGCGCGGTGGATTTCCTGCCGAAGAATTTCGAAGACATCTCGCGCAACCCCGAGAAGGTCAAGCAACTGCTGTGCGAGAAAGTCCACAGCATCTCGCGCAGCAATCGTCGTTTCAGTGCCTACAGCGCGCCGGCTCCCGCCGCTGCGCCAGCGCCGACGCCTGCTCCGGCAGCGTCGAGCTACGGCAGCCACACGAGCCACAGCAGCCCTGTCCCGGCACGTCCGACGCCAGCGCCAGCGCCTGCCCGTGCATCCGCTGCCAGCGCTTCGTCGCCAGCACCGAAACGCAAAGCCTACAAACTGGTTGCCATCGGCACTTCGACGGGCGGCCCGGTCGCGCTGCAACGTGTGTTGACGCAATTGCCGGCGAACTTCCCGGCGCCGATCGTGCTGATCCAGCACATGCCGGCGGCGTTCACCAAAGCGTTTGCCGAACGTCTCGACAAGCTCTGCCGTATCAGCGTCAAGGAAGCCGAGGATGGCGACATCCTGCGTCCGGGCCTGGCGCTGCTGGCGCCGGGTGGCAAGCAGATGATGATCGACGGCCGTGGCGCGGTGAAGATTCTGCCGGGTGACGAACGTCTGAATTACAAGCCGTGCGTGGACATCACTTTCGGTTCTGCAGCCAAGTCCTACGGCGACAAAGTTCTGGCAGTGGTGCTGACCGGCATGGGCGCCGACGGCCGCGAAGGCGCGCGTCTGCTCAAGCAGGGCGGCAGCTCGGTGTGGGCGCAGGACGAAGCAAGCTGCGTGATCTACGGCATGCCGATGGCCATCGTCAAAGCCGATCTGGCTGACGCCGTGTACGGTCTGGACGACATCGGCAAGCACATCGTCGAGGCGTGTATCTGATGGATGTTCTCAGCCTTATCGGCCTCATCATGGCGTTCGTCGCCATCATCGGCGGCAACTACCTTGAAGGCGGTCACCTCGGCGCGCTGGCCAACGGCCCGGCGGCGCTGATCGTACTGGGCGGCACGGTCGGTGCTGCGCTGCTGCAATCGCCGATGAGCGCGTTCAAGCGCGCCATGCAGATTCTCGGCTGGATCTTCTTTCCGCCGCGTGTCGACCTGGCCGGCGGCATCGATCGCGTGGTCAATTGGAGCCTGACGGCGCGCAAGGAAGGCTTGCTTGGCCTCGAAGGCGTGGCCGACGCCGAACCTGACAGCTATTCGCGCAAAGGTCTGCAACTACTGGTCGACGGCGCCGAGCCGGAAGCCATTCGCAGCATTCTCGAAGTGGATTTCTACACCCAGGAATCCCGCGATATCGAAGCGGCCAAAGTGTTCGAAAGCATGGGCGGCTACGCGCCGACCATCGGCATCATCGGTGCGGTGATGGGCCTGATTCACGTGATGGGCAACCTCGCTGATCCGTCGCAGTTGGGTAACGGCATTGCCGTGGCGTTCGTCGCGACCATCTATGGCGTGGCCAGTGCCAACCTGATCCTCTTGCCGGTCGCGGCCAAGCTCAAGTCCATCGCGTTGCGGCAGTCGCGTTATCGCGAAATGTTGCTGGAAGGAATTCTGTCGATCGCCGAAGGTGAAAACCCTCGTTCCATTGAGTTGAAGCTGCAAGGCTTCATGGACTAAGGGAATAACCTCATGGCTCGTCGTCGCCACCAGGAAGAACACGTCAATCACGAGCGCTGGCTCGTGTCCTACGCGGATTTCATCACTTTGCTGTTCGCGTTTTTCGTGGTGATGTACTCGATCTCGTCGATCAACGAAGGCAAGTACAAAGTCATTTCCGAAGCGCTGATCGGCGTGTTTACCGACTCCGATCGCTCGCTCAAACCGATTCCGATCGGCGACGAACGACCGAAAACCGTGACCCCGGCCAAGCCGCTGGTCAAGGATGCCGAGCAGGTCGACGCCGGTATATCCGGGGCCAGCGATCCGCTGAAAAGCATCGCCGATGACATCAGCGCCGCCTTCGGTGACTTGATCAGCTCCAACCAGATGACCGTTCGCGGCAACGAGTTGTGGGTCGAGATTGAGCTCAATTCCAGCCTGTTGTTTGGCAGCGGCGACGCCATGCCGAGCGACATCGCGTTCAACATCATCGACAAGGTCGCGGCGATCCTGAAGCCGTTCGACAACCCGATCCACGTCGAAGGCTTCACCGACGATCAACCGATCCGCACCGCGCAGTACCCGACCAACTGGGAACTGTCCTCGGCGCGCTCGGCGAGCATCGTGCGCATGCTCGCCATGCAGGGCGTGAACCCTGGGCGACTGGCGTCGGTGGGCTACGGCGAATTCCAGCCAGTGGCCAACAACGCCACGGTCGAAGGCCGGGCGAAGAACCGTCGCGTGGTGCTGGTGGTGTCGCGCAATCTCGATGTGCGCCGCAGCCTGACGGGCACCGGAACCGCCAATGCGCAACCTGATGCGGCGTTGAAGCGCGCTGGCACACAAACTGCACCGACCCCGGTCAAGACGCCGGGACGCGAGAGTGCCGTCAATTCTCCGTCGCCCGCATTAACACGCTGAAGCATGTCTCGGTCAATCAACCTGGCCGGGAGGAACGAACTGAATGAGAGTCTGGGCAGTCGCCAATCAAAAGGGTGGTGTCGGTAAAACCACATCCTCCATCGCTTTAGCCGGATTGCTGGCCGAGGCGGGCAAGCGCGTGGTTGTGGTCGATCTCGACCCGCACGGCTCGATGACCAGCTATTTCGGCTACGACCCCGACAGCCTGGAACACAGCAACTACGACCTGTTTCTGCACAAGGGCAGCGTGCCGCAAGGCCTGCCGGGGCAGTTGCTGTTGTCGACCAGCGACGAACGCATTTCCCTGCTGCCATCGAGCACCGCACTGGCCACCCTTGAGCGCCAGTCGCCGGGGCAGAGTGGCCTGGGTCTGGTGATCGCCAAGAGTCTGGCGCAACTGTGGCAGGACTTCGATTACGCGATCATCGACAGCCCGCCGTTGCTCGGTGTGCTGATGGTCAACGCCCTCGCGGCGAGCCAGCAACTGGTGATCCCGGTACAGACCGAGCACCTCGCCGTGAAAGGTCTGGAGCGCATGGTCAACACCCTGGCGATGATCAATCGCTCGCGCAAACAGCCGCTGCCGTTCAGCATTGTGCCGACGCTGTTCGACCGCCGCACGCAGGCGTCGATGGGCACCTTGCGCGTGCTGCGTGACAAATTCCCCGAAGACATCTGGCACGGCTACATCCCGGTCGATACCCGTCTGCGCGACGCCAGCCGGGCGGGCGTCACGCCTTCGCAATTCGACGGCAAGAGCCGTGGCGTGCTGGCCTACCGCGCGCTGCTCAAGCACCTGCTCGCGCAGCAACTTGTTCCGCAGGTGGCCTGAGCATGATCCTTATTCGTGTAGGAGCTGCCGAAGGCTGCGATCTTTTGATCTGGCCTGTCAGTGCTCCTGAAAAGATCAAAAGATCGCAGCCTTCGGCAGCTCCTACAGGGAGTCGCGCATGAACCGGCCGGTGAAGCTGACTTCACGTCCGCAACAGGCCTTGCAGTCCTATCTGGAAGACCTGCTGCTCGACTTGCCCGAGGACTTGCCTGCGCCGGTCGAAGTACTGCCGCCAGTCGTCGAACAGGCGCAGCCTGAAGTGGTGGAAAGCACCGAGGCCATGGACGAGTTCCAGGCCGCGGTGCTGGAAGAGCAGGCCCGTGACGCGCAGAAATCCGTCGCTCCGATTGCCGCGCCTGCTGCTGTCCCCGTGGCCAAAGCACCGGTGGCGCTGATCGACGAACCGCGCGCGCCACTGTCGACACTGGCGCCGCTGCTGCAAACACAATTATTGACCGTGCCGGAACCCGAACCGGAGCCAGAACCCGCGCCGCAGATTGCAGAGCCGAAGGTGCTGGTCCCGCCGCTGGTCGAAGTGCATCTGCCACCGAACAACCCGCCGCCACCGGTCGAACCCGATGGCCGTCCGGCCTGGGCTGCCGAAGCCTTCGAATGCTTGCTGTTCGATGTTGCCGGGCTGACCCTGGCGGTGCCGCTGGTGTGCCTCGGCTCGATCTATTCGCTGGCCGGCCACGAGCTGACGCCGCTGTTTGGTCAGCCGGAGTGGTTCCTCGGGATTCTGCCGAGCCAGGCCGGCAATCTGAAAGTCTTGGACACCGCGCGTTGGGTCATGCCGGATCGTTACCGCGATGACTTCCGGCAGGGCCTGCAATACGTGATTTCGGTACAAGGTTACGAGTGGGGGCTGGCGGTGCATCAGGTCAGCCGCTCGTTGCGCCTGGACCCGAATGAAATCAAATGGAGAAGTCACCGGGGTCAGCGGCCATGGCTCGCCGGCACCGTGATCGAGCACATGTGTGCATTGCTTGACGTATCCGCACTGGCCGAGTTGATCGCCAGCGGCGGGGCAAAGCACTTGAGTGGCAACAAGCCGCTACATAAACCGACATAGCAGCCGACATAACAATCAGGCGATGGCATTTTCCAGTGCCACCACACAGAACACACACCGCCCGGGGCGGTTTTTTCGAGGGGTCAGGGTATGAGTAGTCAGGCGTCGAATGCAAAAGGTTCTGAAGATCCGATCCTGCAATGGGTGACCTTCAAACTGGATAACGAAACCTACGGCATCAACGTGATGCGCGTGCAGGAAGTGCTGCGCTACACCGAGATCGCGCCGGTACCGGGTGCACCGAGCTACGTGCTGGGCATCATCAACCTGCGCGGCAACGTGGTCACCGTGATCGACACCCGTCAGCGCTTCGGCCTGCACAGCGGCGAGATCAGCGACAACACCCGTATCGTCATCATCGAAGCCGACAAGCAAGTCGTCGGCATCATGGTCGACAGCGTCGCCGAAGTGGTTTACCTGCGTCAGTCGGAAATCGAAACCGCGCCGAACGTCGGTAACGAAGAGTCGGCCAAGTTCATCCAGGGCGTGTGCAACAAGAACAACGAACTGCTGATTCTGGTCGAGCTGGACAAGATGATGAGCGAAGAAGAATGGTCGGAACTGGAGAGCATCTGATTTGATTCTCGAGGTTGCGGTAATTGTTCTGTTCCTGTTCTGGGCCGGTACGCTGGCGATGTTCGTCTCGTACATCAAGGCGCAGCGGGTGATCGCTGCGCAGCAGGCTCAGGGCGACGCGCTGCGTGATCAGCGCATCAAGGAACTGGCCAAACGCGTCGACGACTACCAGAACGGCAACGTGCGCATGGGCGAAGCCCTGCACGAGTTGCGCGCGGTGGTGAGCCCGTTGCCGGACAAGATCGTTGCACTGGAACAACGCGACCCGTCGAGCCTGTCATTCGCCCAGGCGGCGAAACTGGTGGGCATGGGCGCCAGCGTCGATGAACTGACTCAGTCTTGCGGCTTGACCCAGGCTGAGGCTGAGTTGATGCGCAAGTTGCACAAGGGCAGCTAGAAGCTTCAAGCTTCAAGCTTCAAGCGGCAAGCTAGATCAAAAGATCGTTCCCACGCTCTGCGTGGGAACGCATCCTGGGACGCTCCGCGTTCCGCCTGTGAAATGTGACGCGGAGCGTCACGGGCGGCATTCCCACGCGGAGCGTGGGAACGATCAAATCAAAAGCGCTATTCGCGAGCAGGCTCGCTCCCACATTCGACCGTGATCAAATGTGGGAGCGAGCCTGCTCGCGAAGGCGTCTTTGAAACCTCAATAATCATCCCCGCGTGCGGTGATGTCCTTCTCGACCATCGGGGCGTTCGGGTCCTGTCCCTCGGGGAATTTGCCTTTCAGGTTCCAGGCAAACGCGATGATCTCGGCGATGGTGCGATAGAGCTCTTCGGGGATGCTGTCGCCCAGTTCCATCCGCGCCAGCAGGCGCACCAGTTCAGGGTTCTCGTAAATCGGCACTTCGTAATCGCGGGCGATGCGCAGGATTTCTTCGGCCAGTTCCTCGTCGCCCTTGGCGGTGAGGGTCGGGGCGTGGTTGCCGTCGTATTTAAGGGCGATGGCCTGGCGTGGGGCAGTGGAATCGTTCATGCGGTTTCGTCGACCCAGCGGTGTTCGAGGCGGGTTTGGTTGCCTTGCGGCGGCGTGCCGTGGTGGCAGTCGAGGTCGCCGACGTTGAGCCCGGAATCGAGCAGGCGCTGGCGCAAGGCAAACAGATTGTTTTCGATCAGGTCAGCGGTGTACGGACGCTCGGCCCACAGCTGACTGGACAGGCTGCCGGCGATCAGTTGCGCCTGAATCTGCATCGGCCCGAGCGGTTCCAGATCGAAGGCCAGATCGACGCGCCACAGTTGCTGCTTGGCTTCGCGCTCATCGCGGCGTTCATGCGGCTGCGGTTCCCGCTCCGGCGCTTCTTCACGCTGGAATTTGACCTGCAGCGGCACGATGTCCTGCAAATTGCGCATCGGGATTTCCAGCTGCCAGGTGCTGAGCAGGCGGCCATCGTCGGTGACGCCGGTCTGTTCCAGGCTCGACAACTGATGGCTTTGCAGGCGCGACACCGCTGCGGCGGCGAGGCGCAGCAGTTGTTCGAGATCACCTTCGCCTTCCAGTTTTGCCAGCAGTCGTTCGGGCAATGGGAAGCTGCTCGGCACCGGTTTGGCGCTGACCTGGCCGAGGGTGCCGAGGGCGTTCCGGACGAAACTCGGCAGCGCCTGCGCCAAGGTGTTGGCAGCGATGATCGCATTGAAATTGGTGTTGCTTGGCAGGCCCGGGGTCAGTTGCGCGATCAGTTTGAGCAGGTCGGCTTTCATGTCCGGGGCGAGAGTCGGATTCTGTCCGCCGAGCAATTTCGCTTCAAGGAACGCGCCGCTGTTGGCCAAGGCCAGCGCCACGCCTTTGGCGGTGCTCATTTGTTGCACGTCCGGCAGGCTGGCGAGCAACTTGTCGACCACCGCGCGCAGATCGGCCGAGGTCTGGTCAGTCGCCGGTGGCAGATTTTGCAACATCTTCAGCAGGCCATCGAGCGAGCCCTGACGACTTTGCTGACCGAGCAATTGCTGACTCACCGCCAGTTGTTCCTGACGGCTGCTCAGTGGCACGAATTTGAGGGTTTGCGCGTCCTGCACCTGCGCCGACAACAAGGTGCCGATGCGCAGCGGCTGCGGGCTGTCGACGGTCAATGTGCTGCCGCTCAATGCGGTGTTGAGCAGAGTGACCATCGAGCGAAATACCGCCGCTTGCCCCGGCGTCTGCGGCAGGGCTTGCGAGGTCACGACTTTGCCTTGCAGCAGGGTGCCGGCGGGCAATTGCGCGGTATCGATGCGGGTCAGGGTGGCGACGCTGCTGGCGATCGCTTGCTGTACGGTGATCGCCAGATTGCCGGCCGATGGCTGAGTGATCGCCAGGTTGGTGCCCTGTGGCAACGGCAGGTTGCTGCTGGCCTGCACGGTGGTCTGACGGCCGCTGTCGAGGGTCACTTTGAGCAACAATTCAAAGGTCTGATCGGCCTGCTTGAGCGACAACACCTCGGCCTTGGCGCTTTGCCCCGCGCCGATCAAGCCCTCCACCGGCGTCAGCAGCTTGAGCAGTTCACCCATCTGCGGGCGAGCGCTCGCCGGCACGGTGGGTGGCAGCGGGAGGATGTTCATTTCGCCTGTCATACGCGGACACAACCTGAGGAAATTGCGCTCTTGAGAGTAAGGCACGGCATGTATAATGCCGCGCGTCGTGCGCTTCGTTCAAAAAACCTGGCAATTGTTTGATCCAGCTCGCCAGATCGAGCGATCAAAGCATCTATGCTGCATCTCTTTAACGGCCGCTCCAGAGCCGACTTGAACCGTATAAGGCCCGTGATCCCTTGACCAGTCCTGTCCTGCAAACCGTTGCCCTGGCGTGTGAACGCGATCTGCGGCTGCTTTTCGAAAACCTCGAATTGCGCCTGGCCAGTGGCGACATGGTGCAGATCAGCGGCCCCAACGGCAGCGGCAAGACCAGTCTTTTACGTCTGCTCGCCGGTTTGATGCAACCTACCGACGGCCAGGTACTGCTCAACGGTCAGTCGTTGATCGAGCAACGCAGCGAACTGGCGCGAAACCTGTTGTGGATCGGCCACGCCGCCGGGATCAAGGATCTGCTCACTCCCGAAGAAAACCTCTCGTGGCTGTGCGCCCTGCATCATCCCGCCGAACGCGAGGCGATCTGGCAGGCGCTGGCAGCGGTAGGATTGCGCGGTTTCGAAGACGTTCCCTGCCACAGCCTTTCCGCCGGCCAACAGCGCCGCGTGGCACTGGCGCGGTTGTATCTGGACAGCCCGCCGTTGTGGATTCTCGACGAACCGTTCACCGCGCTGGACAAGCAGGGTGTCGCTCAGTTGGAAGAGCATCTGGCCGGCCACTGCGAACGCGGCGGTCTGGTGGTGCTGACCACCCACCACACCCTGAGCCGCATGCCGGCCGGTTATCGCGACATCGATCTGGGGAAATGGGCGGTATGAGTGTCTTCGGCCTGCTGCTTGCCCGCGAATCGCGACTGCTGTTCCGCCGCCCGGCGGAGCTGGCCAATCCGCTGATTTTCTTTGCCATCGTCATTGCCCTTTTCCCGCTGGCCGTCGGCCCGGAAACTCAAGTCTTGCAAAACCTGTCCCCGGGGTTAGTCTGGGTGGCGGCGTTGTTGTCGGTCCTGCTGTCGCTGGACGGATTGTTTCGCAGTGACTTCGAAGACGGCTCGCTGGAACAGTGGGTCCTTTCGTCGCACCCGCTGCCGCTTCTGGTCCTGGCCAAGGTGCTGGCACACTGGCTGTTCTCCGGTCTGGCACTGGTGCTGCTGTCGCCTTTGCTGGCGCTGATGCTCGGGTTGCCGGCCGCGTGCCTGCCGGTGCTGCTGCTGTCGTTGTTGCTCGGTACGCCGGTGTTGAGCCTGCTCGGTGCAGTCGGCGCGGCGCTGACGGTCGGCCTGAAGCGCGGCGGGCTGTTGCTGGCGCTGCTGATTCTGCCGTTGTACATCCCGGTGTTGATCCTTGGCAGTGGCGCGTTGCAAGCGGCGCTGCAAGGCATGCCGGCGACTGGATACCTGTTGTGGATGGCCAGCCTCACAGCGCTGGCGATCACCCTGACACCCTTTGCAATAGCCGCTGGCCTGAAGATCAGCGTCGGCGAATAATAATGAGGCCTGGTCAAAAATTGACCACTTCTATCAGAAGAAAGGCATGACCCTCTGCCAGCTCGCGATGATGAGCGGCAACCGTGATGGAAACAGTATGAACTGGACCTGGTTTCACAAGCTCGGCTCGCCCAAGTGGTTCTACGGCATCAGCGGCAAGTTCCTGCCGTGGTTGAGCATTGCAGCGTTGCTGCTGATCGGCGTTGGCGTGGTCTGGGGCCTGGCCTTCGCGCCGCCGGATTACCAGCAAGGCAACAGCTTCCGCATCATCTATATCCACGTACCTGCAGCGATGCTCGCCCAGTCGATCTACGTAATGCTCGCGGTCTGCGGCGTGGTCGGGCTGGTGTGGAAGATGAAACTGGCCGATGTCGCCCTGCAATGCGCCGCACCGATCGGTGCGTGGATGACTGCCGTGGCGCTGGTCACCGGGGCCATCTGGGGCAAGCCGACCTGGGGCTCGTGGTGGGTGTGGGATGCGCGCCTGACCTCGATGCTGATTCTGCTGTTTCTGTATTTCGGCGTGATCGCGCTGGGCAATGCCATCAGCAACCGCGACAGCGCCGCCAAGGCCTGCGCGGTGCTGGCGATTGTTGGCGTGATCAACATTCCGATCATCAAATACTCGGTGGAGTGGTGGAACACCCTGCACCAGGGCGCGACGTTCACCCTCACGGAAAAGCCGGCGATGCCCGCGGAAATGTGGCTGCCGCTGCTGCTGACGGTGCTGGGTTTCTATTGCTTCTTCGGCGTCGTGCTGTTGCTGCGCATGCGTCTTGAAGTGCTCAAGCGCGAGGCCCGCGCCAGTTGGGTGAAGACCGAAGTGCAGCAGAGTCTGGAGGCGGTGCGATGAGTTTTGCTTCATTCGGCGATTTTCTCGCCATGGGCCATCACGGCCTGTATGTCTGGTCGGCCTACGGCATCTGTCTGGCGGTGCTGGCCCTCAACGTGGTGGCGCCGATTGCGGCGCGCAAGCGTTATCTGCAACAAGAGGCGCGTCGTCTGCGCCGGGAGAACGGCAAGTGAATGCGCTGCGCAAAAAACGTCTGATCATCATTCTGGCGATTCTGGTCGGAGTGGGCGCTGCTGTCGGCCTGGCCCTGAGCGCGTTGCAGGAAAACATCAATCTGTTTTACACACCGACGCAGATCGCCAACGGCGAAGCGCCGCAAGACACGCGCATCCGCGCCGGCGGCATGGTCGAGGCCGGTTCGCTGCAACGCTCCAAGGATTCGCTGGACGTCAAATTCGTCGTCACCGACTTCAACAAATCCGTGACCATCGCCTATCGCGGCATCCTCCCGGATCTGTTCCGTGAAGGGCAGGGCATTGTCGCTCTCGGCAAGCTCAACGCCGATGGCGTGGTGGTCGCCGATGAAGTGCTGGCCAAGCACGACGAGAAGTACATGCCGCCGGAAGTGACCAAAGCGCTGAAGGACAGCGGTCAATCCGCACCGACGCCTGTGAAGGAGGGTTGATCGATGGCCGCCGCACTGTTTATTCCTGAGCTGGGCCACCTGGCCATGATCCTCGCGCTGTGTTTTGCACTGGTCCAAGCGCTGGTGCCGATGCTCGGCGCGTGGCGCGGTGACCGCTTGTGGATGAGCCTGGCGCAACCGGCGGCGTGGGGCCAGTTTGCCTTTCTGCTGTTTGCCTTCGGCTGCCTGACCTACGCGTTCATGACCGACGATTTCTCGGTCGGCTACGTGGCGATGAACTCCAACAGCGCGCTGCCGTGGTACTACAAATTCAGCGCGGTGTGGGGCGCCCACGAAGGTTCGCTGCTGCTGTGGGCGTTGATCCTCGGCGGCTGGACTTTCGCTGTGTCGGTGTTCTCCCGGCAGTTGCCGCAAGTCATGCTCGCCCGCGTCCTGGCGGTGATGGGCATGATCAGCACCGGTTTCCTGCTGTTCCTGATTCTTACCTCGAACCCGTTTTCGCGGATCCTGCCGCAGATTCCCGCGGACGGTCGCGACCTCAACCCGTTGCTGCAGGACATTGGCCTGATCGTGCATCCGCCAATGCTGTACATGGGTTACGTCGGTTTCTCGGTAGCGTTCGCGTTCGCTATCGCCGCGCTGCTCGGCGGGCGTCTCGATGCGGCATGGGCGCGCTGGTCGCGGCCATGGACCATCGTCGCCTGGGCCTTCCTCGGCATCGGCATCACCCTCGGTTCGTGGTGGGCGTATTACGAACTCGGCTGGGGCGGCTGGTGGTTCTGGGACCCGGTGGAAAACGCCTCGTTCATGCCATGGCTGGTCGGCACCGCGTTGATTCACTCGCTGGCGGTCACCGAGAAACGCGGCGTGTTCAAGAGCTGGACGGTGTTGCTGGCGATCGCCGCGTTCTCGTTGAGCCTGCTCGGCACCTTCCTCGTACGCTCGGGCGTGCTGACTTCGGTGCATGCCTTCGCTTCGGATCCCGAGCGCGGTGTGTTCATCCTGATTTTCCTGCTGTTCGTGGTCGGCGGTTCGCTGACGCTGTTTGCGCTGCGTGCGCCGGTGGTGAAAAGTCAGGTTGGCTTCAATCTGTGGTCGCGTGAGACTTTGCTGCTGGGCAACAACCTGGTGCTGGTCGTGGCTGCATCGATGATCCTGCTTGGCACGTTATATCCGCTGATTCTTGATGCCATCAGCGGCGCCAAGCTCTCGGTCGGCCCGCCGTACTTCAATGCGCTGTTCATCCCGTTGATGGCGTTGCTGATGCTGGTCATGGCGATCGGTGTGATCGTGCGCTGGAAGGACACGCCAGTGAAATGGCTGGCGAGCATGCTCACTCCGGTGTTGCTCGGCAGCGTCGCATTGGCCGTGGTGGCCGGCGTGGCGTACGGCGATTTCAACTGGGCAGTGATCGCGACGTTCCTGCTGGCGGCGTGGGTGTTGCTCGCCGGCGTGCGCGATCTGTTCGACAAGACCCGCCACAAAGGCCTGATCAAAGGTTTGCCGACGCTGACCCGCAGTTATTGGGGCATGCAGATCGCCCACCTCGGCATCGCCGTGTGCGCGCTGGGCGTGGTGTTGTCGAGCCAGAACAGTGCCGAGCGCGACCTGCGTCTGGCGCCGGGCGAGTCGATGGACCTGGCCGGCTATCAATTTGTCTTCGAAGGCGCCAAGCATTTCGAAGGGCCGAATTTCACATCGGACAAAGGCACCATCCGCGTCATTCGTGACGGCGAGGAAATCAGCGTGCTGCACCCGGAAAAGCGTCTGTACACCGTGCAGAACTCGGTGATGACCGAAGCCGGCATCGATGCCGGTTTCACCCGCGATCTCTACGTCGCCCTCGGCGAGCCGCTGGATAACGGCGCCTGGGCCGTGCGCGTACACGTCAAACCGTTTGTGCGCTGGATCTGGTTCGGCGGCTTGCTCACCGGATTGGGTGGTTTGCTGGCAGCGCTGGATCGGCGTTATCGGGTCAAGGTGAAAAGCAAAGTGCGCGAAGCGCTGGGCATGACGGGAGCGGCGGCATGAGGCGTTGGTTGATGTTGTTGCCGTTGGCGATTTTCTTGCTGGTGGCGGTGTTTCTTTATCGTGGGCTGTATCTGGATCCGGCGGAGCTTCCGTCGGCGATGATCAACAAGCCGTTCCCGGAGTTTTCCCTGCCGAGTGTGCAGGGTGACAAGACGCTGACCAAGGCCGACATCCTCGGCAAACCGGCGCTGGTCAATGTCTGGGGCACCTGGTGCATCTCCTGCCGCGTAGAGCATCCGGTGCTGAACAAACTCGCCGAGCGCGGCGTGGTGATCTACGGCATCAACTACAAGGACACCAATGCCGACGCCTTGAAGTGGCTGGCCGAGTTTCACAATCCGTATGCGCTGGATATTCGTGACGACGAGGGTTCGCTGGGCTTGAATCTCGGTGTCTACGGCGCGCCGGAAACCTTCTTCATCGACGCCAAAGGCATCATCCGCGACAAGTTCGTCGGGGTGATCGACGAGCAGGTCTGGCGCGAAAAACTCGCGGCCAAGTATCAGGCGCTGGTCGATGAGGCCAAGCCATGAAACGTTTTCTCGCAGCAGTGGTGTTGGGCTTGAGCCTGGCCGGTGTCGCCCACGCGGCCATCGACACCTACGAATTTGCCAAAGAGGGCGACCGCGAGCGTTTCCGCGAACTGACCAAGGAACTGCGCTGCCCCAAATGCCAGAACCAGGACATTGCCGACTCCAACGCACCCATCGCCGCCGACCTGCGCAAGGAGATTTTCCGCATGCTCGGCGAGGGCAAGGACAATCAGCAAATCATCGACTTCATGGTCGATCGCTACGGTGATTTCGTCCGCTACAAACCGGCGCTCAATGCCAAGACCGCGCTGCTGTGGTTCGGCCCGGCCGGGCTGCTGCTCGGTGGTTTCGTGGTGATCGCGCTGATCGTGCGCAGGCGTCGCGGGCAACGCGCCGAAACGCCGTCATCGCTGTCTGCCGAAGAACGTCAGCGTCTCGACCAACTGTTGGATAAAAACCAAGAATGATTGATTTCTGGCTCGCCGCAGGGCTGTTGCTTCTGGTCGCCCTGAGTTTTCTGCTGATCCCGGTACTGCGCGAACGCCGCGCCCAGCGGGAAGAAGATCGCACCGCGTTGAACGTCGCGCTGTACCAAGAACGGGTGGCCGAGCTGCAAGCGCAGCAGGTCGAGGGCGTGCTCGACGCCGCGCAACTGGACAGCGGTCGCGCGGAAGCTGCGCGTGAACTGCTCGCCGACACCGAAGGCGCCGCCGCGCCGCGTGTCTCGCGCCTGGGTAAACCGTTGCCGCTGCTGGCCGCCGTGCTGGTACCGGTGCTGGGTCTCGGTCTGTACCTGCATTTCGGCGCCGCCGACAAGGTCGAACTGACCCGCGAATTCGCTCAGGCACCGCAGTCGATGGAAGAGATGACCCAGCGTCTGGAACGTGCGGTCGCCGCACAACCGGATTCCGCTGAAGGTCTGTATTTCCTCGGCCGTACCTACATGGCTCAGGACCGCCCGGCAGACGCGGCGAAGATGTTCGAACGCGCCGCCAACCTCGCCGGTCGCCAGCCGGAGCTGCTCGGCCAGTGGGCGCAGGCGCAGTATTTTGCTGACGGTAAAAAGTGGTCGGAGCAGATTCAGAAACTGACCGACGAAGCGCTGAAGGCCGATCCGAAGGAAGTCACCAGCCTCGGCCTGCTCGGCATCGCTGCGTTCGAAGGCGAGCGTTATCAGGAAGCCATCGACTACTGGAATCGCCTGCTCGCGCAACTGCCGCCGGATGACAACTCTCGCGTTGCGCTGCAAGGCGGCATCGAGCGTGCCACCGAACGGCTGAAAGCCAGCGGCGGCAAAGTTGCCCAGGCAGCGGCGCCGAAAGCTGCGTTACTGACAGTCAGCGTTGATCTGGCCAGCGAACTCAAAGACAAGGTGCAACCGGGCGACAGCGTGTTCATCTTCGCCCGCGCCACTTCTGGCCCACCGGCGCCGCTGGCGGCCAAACGTCTGACCGTGGCTGACCTGCCGGTGACCGTCGAACTGGGCGATGCCGACGCAATGATGCCGCAGTTGAAACTGTCCAACTTCCCTGAAGTCCAACTGGTTGCGCGCATCTCACGGGCCGGTCAACCGACCTCCGGTGAGTGGATCGGTCGCAGCGGCCCACTGGCCAGCAGCACCACCGCGCCACAAAAACTGACTATCGACAGCCCGGACAAATAACCGGATCCAACAGGAAAGCACCGCCATGCACACCATCGCCCGCATCACAGTCCTCACACTGGCCCTGGGCTTGAGTGCATGTGCGGTACAACGCCCGGAACCGACCACCAGCCTGCCGCCGATCCCGCCGTCTCAGCCAAGTCCAACCCCGTCGACCTCGCCAAGCCCCGGCAAGAACATCCCGGCCAAACCCGCCAAGCCCGTGCCACGTACCTCGGCCAGCTTCGCCCCGCCACCGGGCGGCAACAGCCACTGGGACCAGAAACTCGGCGTCTACGTGCTCGACGACCAGCCCAACACCTTCTACCGCCAGCGCACCTACTACCGCTGGAACAACGGCTGGAGCCGCTCGGTCAGCCCCAACGGCCCGTGGGAAGACACCAACATCCACGGCGTCCCGCCGGGGTTGGGCAAGAAGTTCGGGCAGTGATGAGAAACGGCGATCCTGGGATCGCCGTTTTTTCGTTTGCGGGGTATTGGAGTGCGGCGCAAAACCTGTAAGAGCGAGCCTGCTCGCGAAGGCGTCGGGTCAGTCAAATCAGCTGAGACTGAAACTCCGCTATCGCGAGCAGGCTCCCTCCTGCAGTAGTTTTCGGCGATGCCCTATTCCGCATCCGCCAAGAACCTGTGGGAGCGAGCTTGCTCGCGAAAGCGTCAGGGCAGTCAAATTATCTGTAACTGAAACACCGCTTTCGCGAGCAGGCTCGCTCCCACACTGGTTTTGTGTATCGCAGTGATTCGGAGGTCACCCAAAACCTGTGGGAGCGAGCCTGCTCGCGAAGCTTTTGACGCCTTTAAGCCGTGGCCAATGAAGCGCGTCGTGAAGTGCTCAAAAACCGCAGCAACGCCAACAGCGGAAAGACGCTGCCGACAATCACGATCCACAACCAGCCGCCATGCTCGTACACCGCGCTGGCGACCGAGGAGCCGAAGGCGCCGCCGATGAAGATGCTGGTCATGTACAGCGCGTTCAAACGGCCACGACTTTTCGCGTCCAGCGAGTACACCGCGCGTTGGCCCAGGACCATGTTCATCTGCACGCAGAAGTCCAGCACCACGCCGGTCACGGCCAGGCCGATGACGCTATAGGCCGGGTGGATGAAGGCGGGGAGAAAGCTCAGGCTGGCGAACAGCATGGCCAGCAGCGAGGCGATGCGTGTGTGACCAGCATCGGCGAGGCGGCCGCTGATTGGCGCGGCGATGGCTCCGATGGCGCCGACCAGGGCGAAGATCGCGATTTCGCTTTGCGACAGGCCATGGTTGCGCGCCAGTTCCAGCGGCACGGCGGTCCAGAACAGGCTGAACGTGGCAAACATGCAGCCCTGGTAAAAGGCCCGCTGACGCAGCACCGGTTGCTGGCGCAGCAGTGTCCATAGCGAACCGATCAACTGGCCATAAGTAGCGCTGTGATCTGGCTGGCGCTTGGGCACGGTCAGCGCCAGCACCACGCTGATTGCCGCCATCAACGCTGCGGCGATCATGAACATGGCGCGCCAGCCGAGGTGATCGGCGACCACACTCGACACCGGTCGCGCCAACAGAATGCCCAGCAGCAAACCGCCCATGATCCCGCCCACCACCCGGCCACGGGACTCTTCCGGCGCCAGATGCGCGGCCAGCGGAATCAGGATCTGCACCGACACCGAGCTGAAGCCGACCAGCAGCGAGATCAGCAGGAACACGTTCGGCTGTTCAGTGAACGCGGCGCCAAGCAGACTGGCGATCGCCACGACCGTGGTGATGATCATCAGCCGCCGGTTCTCCAGCAGATCCCCCAGCGGCACCAGAAAGAACAGGCCCAACGCATAGCCGATCTGCGTCAGCGAGACGATGAAACTGGCCATGGTGTCGGAGAGGCCGATGTCCGGCGCGATCAGGCCAATAATCGGTTGTGCGTAGTAGATGTTGGCAACAATGGCGCCGCAGCAAAACGCGAACAGCAGGACCATGCCTCGGGTCATTGCGTGAGGAGTGGTGGTCATAGGGGATCTCGGGTCGGGCACAGGAAAGGGCTGAGGCTAATGGACAACGTGGACTGGCAGAAGACGTTTTCGGATGATAACTGTTATTACGCAGTGTAATGACCGGTATTCCCACGCAACAAAAAGGCGACCCGGTGGGTCGCCTTTTGATTTTTCAGATCAAGCCTTACTGCCCGCTATAAATCTGATCAAACACGCCACCATCATTGAAGTGGGTTTTCTGCACCGTGCGCCAGTCACCAAAGGTCTTCTCAACCGAAAGGAAATCGACTTTCGGGAAACGGTCGGTGTACTTCGCCAGCACCGCCGGGTCACGCGGACGCAGGTAGTTGGCCGCCGCAATTTCCTGACCTTCCGGCGACCACAGGTACTTCAGATACTCATCAGCCGCAGCGCGCGAGCCCTTCTTGTCGACCACTTTGTCGACCACCGAAACCGGTGGCTCGGCTTCTGCGGAGACGCTTGGGTAGATAACTTCGAACTGATCGCGACCGAACTCGCGAGCGATCATTTCCGCTTCGTTTTCAAAGGTCACCAGTACGTCGCCGATCTGGTTGGTCATGAACGTGGTGGTGGCGGCGCGGCCACCGGTGTCGAGCACCGGCGCCTGCTTGAACAGCTTGCCGACGAAGTCCTTGGCCTTGTTCTCGTCGCCGCCGTTTTTCAGCACGTAGCCCCAGGCCGACAGGTAGGTGTACCGGCCATTACCCGACGTTTTCGGGTTCGGCACGATCACCTGTACGCCGTCCTTGAGCAGATCGGGCCAGTCTTTCAAAGCTTTCGGGTTGCCCTTGCGGACGATGAACACCGTGGCCGAGGTAAACGGCGCGCTGTTGTTCGGCAGGCGCGTGACCCAATTGTCCGGGACCAGTTTGCCGTTGTCGGCGAGGGCGTTGATGTCGGTGGCCATGTTCATGGTGATGACGTCAGCCGGCAGGCCGTCGATCACCGAACGCGCCTGCTTGCTCGAGCCGCCGAAGGACATCTGCACGGTGATGTTCTCCTTGTGCTCGGCTTGCCAGTGCTTCTGGAACGCAGTGTTGTAGTCCTTGTAGAAATCGCGCATCACGTCGTAGGAAACGTTAAGCAGCGTCGGTGCTGCCTGGGCGATGTTGGCCAAGGCCAGGCCGGCGGCGAGAAGTGAGGCGCCAAAGAGTTTTTTCACTGCGCATTCCTTGTTCTGTGGGGGTGTCGTGTCAAAAGTTAGGCGATTTGCCAGCGACTATAGCGGGCCTGGCATAGTCGCTTAAAGATTAAAAAGCTCTGTGCTTATTCCACTTTCTTGAACAGCTGACTGCCGCAGCGCGAACAGAACGCTGCGCTCTGCTCGTGGGACTTTTTCTGGCAGCCCGGGCAGTCATGTTGCAGCTGTTCGCCGCGCATGGCGTTGGCCAGCTCAGCGGTGAAAATCCCTGTGGGCACGGCGATGATCGAATAACCGGTGATCATCACCAGCGAGGAAATCACCTGGCCCAGCGGCGTCTTCGGCACGATGTCGCCGAAGCCCACAGTGGTCAAGGTCACGATCGCCCAATAGATGCCCTTGGGAATGCTGGTGAAGCCATGTTCCGGGCCTTCGATCACGTACATCAGCGTACCGAACACTGTCACCAGCGTGCACACGCTGACCAGAAACACGACGATTTTCTGCTTGCTGCCACGCAGCGCCGACATCAGATAGTTGGCTTGCTTGAGGTACGGGCTGAGCTTGAGCACGCGGAAAATCCGCAGCATCCGAATGATGCGGATGATCAGCAGATACTGCGCATCGCTGTAATACAGGGCGAGGATGCCCGGCACGATCGCCAGCAGATCCACCAGGCCATAAAAGCTGAAGGCATAGCGCAGTGGCTTGGGCGAGCAGTACAGACGCAGGATGTATTCGCCGAGGAAGATCGCCGTGAAGCCCCACTCGATATAGGCCAGAACGTCGGCGTAATTACGGTGAATGCTGTCGATACTGTCGAGCATCACGATCACCAGACTGGCGAGGATGATCACCAGCAGGATGCCGTCGAAGCGACGCCCGGCCGGGGTGTCGCTCTGGAAAATCATGACGTAAAGCCGTTCGCGCCAATTGTTGCTGCTGTCCATGGATAACGCCTGAATCGAAGATCAGCGCAGCCTAGGGTGATTCTCCTCGTGAGCGCAAGACTCATGCGCAAGCGACGCTTTGCCAAGCATTTGAATGCCAGCCCGGATCAACCAGCAGGCGAGGATGAACGGCGCGGTCAGAGTCGCCAATCCAAGGGCAGCAAACAGCGGCGTCACCAGCAGTGCCAGAACAATTGCGAGCAGCGGCAGCCACGGATGTTGCCGTTGCGAGCTGAAGGCGAGGGCGGCGAGTACGGCGTTGTAGCCACCGAGCCCGAGCAGTGCGGCGGACGTTTCGTGGTGCAGCAGGCTGGAACCGAGGCCGATCGCCGACGCCAGCAGCGCCCAGCAGAACGCACGGCGATCGGCGAGCAGCAAACCGCTGGCGATCAACGCCCCGGCCAATGGATGGTCGAGAAACATCACCTGGCCGAATCCGCGCAGTTCAGCGGCCAGCAGATTTGTCGTGTTCAGGTCGACCGATGCCGCCGGCGCGAACGGCTCGGCGAACATCAGCAGCACCCAGCTGAGCGCCACGAACGGCGAGGTATACGCTGGTATGGCGCGACTGCGGTACACGTGTTTGAGCCATTGCTGAGTGAGCATCGCGCTCAAGCCGCCCGCTGCAAGAATCAACGGCGGCAGCAGTGGCGACCAAGGGAAATACAGGCTCAGCAGCAGGCCGAGCAGCACGCCGTTGTAGCTGAACAACCCGGCCTGGCGATCGGCCTTGGCGTAGTTGCGCCGCTGCGCGGTGAGCAGACCGGCAACGCCACCGAGCAGCGCCCCGGCGAACAGCACCGGCGCGGTCAGCAGAATCGCCAACAGACACAGCAGGCCGCACAGCGGATGACGCTGAAAGAAAATCTGACTGAAACCGTTGAGCAAAGCCTCGGCCCAGTCGGGGCAGTGGGTGTTGAAGTGATTGGCAGGCATGGCAGTTCTGAAAGTCAGGGAAACCGAGGCGCCTGCTTCGCGAGCAAGCTCGCTCCCACATGGATCTGCGTCCAGTCATTGAGTTTGTGGTGCACACAAATCAACTGTGGGAGCGAGCCTGCTCGCGAAGAGGCCGGTACAGGCGCTAAATCAACGTTTCGATCCGCAGCGAATTGGTCGACCCCGGCTGCCCGAACGGCACGCCAGCGGTGATCAGCAGCGTGTCGCCACGCTCGGCCATGCCTTGCGCCTGAGCAATCTCCAGTGCGGTCGAGCAGACTTCGTCGACCTGACGCAGGCGATCGTTGACCACCGAATGAATGCCCCACGCCACGCTCAAGCGCCGCGCGGTTTGCAGGTTCGGCGTCAGATTGAGGATCGGTGCTTTCGGCCGTTCCCGCGATGCACGCAGCGTCGAGGCGCCGGACTCGCTGTAATTGACCAGCACCGCAACCGGCAGCACGTTGCTGATCCGGCGGATCGCACAGCTGATCGCATCGGAAACCGTCGCCTCGGCTTTCGGCCGGCTGACGTCGAGCTGGGTCTGATAATCCGGGCCGTTCTCAACCTGACGGATGATCTTGCTCATCATCTGCACGGCTTCCAGCGGGTACTCACCGGACGCGGTTTCCGCCGAGAGCATCACCGCATCGGCGCCTTCGGCCACGGCGTTGGCGACGTCAGTCACCTCGGCACGGGTTGGGGCAGGGGAGAAACGCATCGACTCGAGCATCTGCGTCGCCACCACCACCGGTTTGCCCAGCGCGCGGCAGGTGGTGATGATGTTTTTCTGAATCTGCGGCACGCTTTCCGCCGGCACTTCCACACCAAGATCACCGCGAGCGACCATGATGGCGTCGCTCAACTCAGCAATCTCACGCAGTTGCTCGACCGCCGAAGGCTTCTCGATTTTCGCCATCAGGAATGCCTTGTCGCCGATCAGCGCGCGGGCTTCGACAATGTCCTGTGGGCGCTGTACGAACGACAGCGCGACCCAGTCCACACCCAATTCCAGGCCGAAGCTCAGATCGCGGCGATCCTTGGCGGTCAGCGGGCTCAGGTCCAGCACCGCTTGCGGCACGTTCACACCTTTGCGATCAGACAGTTCGCCGCCGTTGAGCACGGTGGTGTCGATCGCATCGTTGTACTTGGTGACCACGCGCAGACGCAGCTTGCCGTCGTCGAGCAGCAGGTCCATGCCGGCTTCCAGCGCGGCAATGATCTCCGGATGCGGCAGGTTGACCCGGCGCTCATCGCCCGCTGTCGTATCGAGATCGAGGCGGAACGCCTGACCGCGATGCAACTGCACCTTGCCGTCAGCGAACTTGCCGACGCGCAGTTTCGGGCCCTGCAAGTCCATCAGAATGCCCAGCGGGTAGTTGAGCTGACGCTCGACTTCGCGGATCCATTGATAGCGCTTGGCGTGGTCGGCGTGATCGCCGTGGCTGAAATTCAGGCGGAAGATGTTGACCCCGGCCTCGACCAGCTCGCGGATGTCATCGATACCGTCGACCGCAGGGCCGAGGGTGGCGAGGATTTTGACCTTTTTATCAGGCGTCATGATTTGCAGTTCTCAAGGATCAGAATGGCGCGGAAGTCGTTGACGTTAGTGCGGGTCGGCTCGGTGACGATCAGCGCATTGAGCGCCTGGAAGTAGCCGTAGCCGTTGTTGTTGTCCAGCTCGTCGCTGGCGCTCAGACCCAGTGCGGCGGCGCGGGCGTAGCTGTCCGGGGTCATGATTGCGCCGGCGTTGTCTTCCGAGCCGTCGATGCCATCGGTGTCGCCGGCCAGCGCGTAGACGCCGGGCTGGCCCTTGAGGCTGTCGGTCAGGCTGAGGAGGAATTCGGCATTGCGTCCGCCACGGCCATTGCCGCGCACGGTTACCGTGGTTTCACCGCCGGAGAGAATCACGCAGGGCGCCGCCAGTGGCTGGCCGTGGTGGATGATCTGTCGGGCGATGCCGGCGTGGACTTTCGCCACTTCACGGGATTCGCCTTCGAGGTCGCCGAGAATCAAGGTGCTGAAACCGGCCTGACGGCATTTCACCGCCGCCGCGTCCAGCGATTGCTGCGGACGGGCGATCAACTGGAAATGACTGCGCGCCAGGCTTGGGTCGCCGGGTTTGACCGTCTCCGATTCCGGACTTTGCAGCCAAGTACGCACGGAGGCGGGAATGTCGATGCCGTAGCGCTTGATGATCGCCAGCGCCTCGGCCGAAGTGCTCGGATCGGCCACAGTCGGGCCGGAGGCAATGACGGTGGCGAGGTCGCCGGGCACATCGGAAATAGCGTAGGTATAGACAGTCGCTGGCCAGCAGGCCTTGCCCAGACGCCCACCCTTGATCGCCGAGAGGTGCTTGCGCACGCAGTTCATCTCGCCGATGGTTGCGCCGGATTTGAGCAGGGCTTTGTTGATCGACTGCTTATCGGCAAGGGTGATGCCTTCAGCCGGCAGGGCGAGCAGGGCAGAGCCGCCGCCGGAGAGCAGGAAGATCACGCGGTCGTCTTCAGTCAGGTTGCTGACCAGCTCCAGCACACGTTTGGCCACGGCCAGACCCGCCGCATCCGGCACCGGGTGTGCGGCTTCGACCACTTCGATTTTTTCGCACGGAGCGCCGTGGCCGTAGCGGGTCACCACCAGGCCGGTGACTTCACCCTCCCAGCAGCGCTCGACCACTTGCGCCATGGCAGCAGCGGCTTTGCCGGCGCCGATGACGATCACCCGGCCGGTACGATCGGCGGGCAAATGGGTTTCGAGGACTTGGTTCGGATGGGCCGCGTCGATGGCTGTGGCAAACAGCTCGCGCAGCAGTTGTTGCGGATCGACCGACATGGCGGGCTCCCGGAATTCTTGTTATTCGAAAGGGCAACTCGGAACCCTTGTGGGAGCGAGCCTGCTCGCGAACGCGGTATGTCAGCCAACATGGATGTTGAATGTGAAGCCGCTTTCGCGAGCAGGCTCGCTCCCACAGGGTTTTGTGCAGGCTTTATTTATTGTCGCGAATCGAGAAATTGGCCATGTGTTCCAGGCCCTTGATCAGCGCCGAGTGGTCCCAGTTGCTGCCACCGATGGCCGCGCAGGTGCTGAACACTTGCTGGGCATTGGCGGTGTTCGGTAGGTTGATGTTCAGTTCCTTGGCGCCTTGCAGGGCCAGGTTCAGGTCCTTCTGGTGCAGGCTGATGCGGAAGCCCGGATCGAAGGTGCCCTTGATCATGCGCTCGCCGTGCACTTCGAGGATCTTCGAAGAAGCGAAACCGCCCATCAGCGCTTCACGCACCTTGGCTGGATCGGCACCGTTTTTCGAGGCGAACAGCAGGGCTTCGGCAACGGCCTGGATGTTCAGCGCGACGATGATCTGGTTCGCCACTTTGGCGGTCTGGCCGTCGCCATTGCCGCCGACCAGGGTGATGTTCTTGCCCATGGCCTGGAACAGCGGCAGGGCGCGTTCGAAGGCATCGGCGTCGCCACCGACCATGATGCTCAGGGTGGCGGCTTTGGCACCGACTTCACCGCCGGACACTGGCGCGTCGAGGTACTGCGCGCCTTTTTCGTTGATCTTGGCGGCGAAGGCTTTGGTCGCGGTCGGCGAAATCGAGCTCATGTCGATGACCACTTTGCCTTTGCCGATACCGGCGGCAACACCGTCGGCGCGGAACAGCACGTCATCGACCTGCGGGGTGTCCGGAACCATGACGATGATGAATTCGGCTTCCTGCGCTACTTCACGCGGGTTGGCCAGGGCGACGGCGCCAGCGGCGACCAGATCGGCCGGGGCCGCGTCGTGGTGTTGCGACAGGAACAGGCTGTGACCGGCTTTCTGCAGGTTCGCCGCCATTGGGTGGCCCATGATGCCGGTGCCGATGAATCCGATTTTAGCCATGAGAAAATCCTCTTGTTTTTGTCGTGCTCAAGCAAATAGGGGAGCTGCTTTACATGTGGGAGCGAGCCTGCTCGCGAATGCGGTGGAACATTCAATATCCGTGTTGACTGAACCACCGCATTCGCGAGCAGGCTCGCTCCCACAGGGGATTTGCTGTGTTTCTTAGATTGCGTTGTGTGATTTCAACCAGTCCAAGCCCGCTTCGGTGGTGGTCAGCGGTTTGTACTCGCAACCGACCCAACCCTGATAACCGATGCGATCAAGGTGTTCGAACAGGAAGCGGTAGTTGATCTCGCCAGTGCCCGGCTCATTGCGCCCCGGGTTGTCCGCGAGCTGAACGTGGTTGATCTCGCCCAAGTGCGATTGCAGGGTGCGGGCCAGATCGCCTTCCATGATTTGCATGTGATAGATGTCGTATTGCAGGAACAGATTGGCGCTGCCGACCTGTTCGCGAATCGACAGGGCTTGCGCCGTGTTGTTCAGGTAGAAACCGGGAATGTCGCGGGTGTTGATCGCTTCCATCACCAGTTTGATGCCCACCGCTTGCAGCTTGTCGGCGGCATATTTGAGGTTGGCAACGAAGGTCTTCTCCACGGTGGCATCGTCAACGCCTTGCGGGTGGATACCGGCCAGGCAGTTGACCTGGGTGTTGCCCAGCACTTGTGCGTAAGCGATCGCCAGATCGACCCCGGCGCGGAACTCTTCGACCCGATCCGGCAGGCAGGCAATACCGCGCTCGCCCTTGGCCCAGTCACCGGCCGGCAGGTTGAACAGCACTTGGGTCAGCCCGTTGGCCTCAAGTTTTGCCTTGATTTCAGCCGAGCTGAAGTCGTACGGGAACAGGTATTCCACGCCACTGAAACCGGCCTTGGCGGCGGCGTCGAAACGGGCAAGGAAATCCTGTTCGGTGAACAGCATGGACAGGTTGGCTGCGAAACGCGGCATGGTGGTCTCCCGTTCTAGATTCTCGTTCCCACGCTCTGCGTGGGAATGCCTCAATGGACGCTCTGCGTCCGCTTTGGGACGCAGAGCGTCCCGGGCTGCATTCCCACGCAGAGCGTGGGAACGATCAGCAGTCAGCAGTTAGTCAAGCAACGAAATCGCCGTCGGCGCGTCATTGCCGACCAGTGCCAGGTCTTCGAACTCGTTGACCGCGTTGATCTCGGTACCCATGGAGATGTTGGTCACACGCTCCAGAATGATTTCGACGATCACCGGCACCTTGAACTCTTCGATCATCTGTTCGGCCTTGCGCAGCGCAGGGGCGATTTCCGACGGTTCGAACACACGCAGCGCCTTGCAGCCGAGACCCTCGGCGACTGCGATGTGGTCAACCCCGTAACCGTTGAGTTCCGGCGCGTTGAGGTTATCGAAGGACAGCTGCACGCAGTAGTCCATTTCGAACCCGCGCTGGGCTTGACGGATCAGGCCCAGGTACGAGTTGTTCACCACGACGTGGATGTACGGCAGTTTGAACTGAGCGCCGACCGCCAGTTCTTCGATCATGAACTGGAAATCATAGTCCCCCGACAGGGCCACGACTTTGCGGTTCGGATCGGCCTTCACCACGCCCAGCGCCGCCGGAATGGTCCAGCCCAACGGGCCGGCCTGACCGCAGTTGATCCAGTGACGCGGCTTGTAGACGTGCAGGAACTGCGCGCCGGCAATCTGCGACAGACCAATGGTGCTGACGTAGCAGGTGTTCTTGCCGAACACCTGGTTCATTTCTTCGTAAACGCGCTGCGGCTTGACCGGCACGTTGTCGAAGTGGGTCTTGCGATGCAGGCTGGCCTTGCGCTGCTGGCAATCCTGCAGCCAGGCGCTGCGGTTCTTCAGCTTGCCGGCGGCTTGCCATTCACGGGCGACTTCAATGAACACGGTCAGCGCTGCCGCGGCGTCGGAAACGATGCCCAGATCCGGCGTGAACACGCGGCCGATCTGCGTGCCTTCGATGTCGACGTGAATGAACTTGCGGCCTTCGGTGTAGACATCCACCGAACCGGTGTGGCGGTTGGCCCAACGGTTACCGATGCCCAGCACCACGTCGGATTTGAGCATCGTCGCGTTGCCGTAACGGTGCGAAGTCTGCAGACCGACCATGCCGACCATCAGCGGGTGATCGTCAGGGATGGTGCCCCAGCCCATCAGGGTCGGGATGACAGGGATGCCGGTCAGCTCGGCGAACTCGACCAGCAGATCGCTGGCGTCGGCGTTGATGATGCCACCACCTGCGACCAGCAATGGACGCTCGGCCTGATCCAGCAATGCCAACGCTTTCTCGACCTGCACGCGGGTTGCGGTAGGTTTGGCCAGTGGTAGCGGTTGGTAAGCGTCGATGTCGAATTCGATCTCGGCCATTTGCACGTCGAATGGCAGGTCGATCAGCACTGGGCCTGGACGGCCGGAGCGCATTTCATAAAAGGCTTTCTGGAACGCGTAAGGCACCTGACCCGGTTCCAGAACAGTGGTCGCCCACTTGGTCACTGGCTTGACGATGCTGGTGATGTCGACTGCCTGGAAGTCTTCTTTATGCATACGGGCGCGGGGTGCTTGCCCGGTGATGCAGAGGATTGGAATCGAGTCGGCCGAGGCGCTGTATAGCCCGGTGACCATGTCGGTACCGGCCGGGCCGGACGTGCCGATGCACACGCCGATGTTGCCGGCCTTGGTGCGGGTGTAGCCCTCGGCCATGTGCGAGGCGCCTTCAACGTGGCGAGCAAGGACGTGATCGATGCCACCGACCTTCTGCAAGGCGGAGTACAGCGGGTTGATCGCTGCGCCCGGGATGCCAAAAGCGGTATCAACCCCTTCACGGCGCATCACCAGAACGGCGGCTTCGATTGCTCTCATTTTGCTCATGGTTTTGTGCCTCTTTACGTTTTGTAATTGTATACAAGTGGCTTTGCGCAGAGTGTATTCACGGCGGACGGCGCAGGTCAATCCATTTTCTCAAGCGCCTGTTTCATTCGTCGGAAGCCCGCTGTGCTGTGGCTTTTCGTCGCATGTGGCGCTTTTCGAGAATTATTGTATACAAAAATATAACTCATTGTGTTCTATTTGTGTCACCGGGCTGCGGCACAAACGCGCAGTCCCACGACTTTCCCTATAACAAAATGAGGACGGCACCATGAGCGCTTTAACCTTGAAAGTCGCAGTCAACCTGGTCAGCGAAGCCATCAACGCAGGACGCGGCATCAACGCCGCACCGCTGACCATCGCGGTACTCGATAACGGCGGCCACCTGATCGCCCTGCAACGCGAAGACGGCGCCAGCCTGCTGCGCCCCGACATCGCCATCGGCAAAGCCTGGGGCGCCATCGCTCTGGGTAAAGGCTCACGCCTGCTCGCCCAGGACGCCCAACAACGCCCGGCGTTTTTTTCTTCGTTGAACAGCATGGGGCAGGGCAGCGTTGTGCCGGCACCGGGTGGCGTGTTGATTCGAAATCAGGCCGGTGAAGTGCTGGGCGCGATCGGGATCAGTGGGGATTTGTCGGATGTGGATGAGCAGGTGGCGATCAGAGCGGTGGAAGCGCTGGATTTGAGGGCGGATGGTGGGGTGGTTGGTTGAATGTCAGTGTCTGAATAACCGCTTTCGCGAGCAGGCTCGCTCCCACATTGAGTTTGGGTTGGACACAAAATGTTCGAGTGTTCGAAAGCCCCTGTGGGAGCGAGCCTGCTCGCGAATACGATCTGCGCTACACATCTTGCTAAAAGTCTGACGCTCTCTTCGCCATCTCCACGGCTAGCCTTTTCATGATCAACATATGAAAAGGCAACGGAATGCCGGGTTTATCTGCTTCACATCGCTTGCGCATCGGACGCTATTCAGAACACAACCGCATTTACCTTCTGACCGCCAATACCGCCGGGAGAGAACCCGTATTCAGCGATTTCTTCCTTGGCAGAATGCTTGTAAGCCAATTCCGGGCAGCTGAGGAAACGGGATTGGCCAATTCTCTGGCTTGGGTCGTAATGCCAGATCATTTTCACTGGCTGATTGAATTGAAGAGTGGCTCGCTCGGCGAATTGATGCAGCGAACCAAATCCCTCAGCACCAAAGCGGTAAAGCTTTCGACCGGCCGAAAGACCAGCCTTTGGCAACCTGGCTTCCATGACCGCGCACTGCGTAAAGAGGAGAATCTGGTGAAGATGGCGCGGTATGTCATTGCCAACCCATTGCGGGCAGGACTGGTCAAAAGCCTTGGCGACTATCCGTTGTGGGATTCGATCTGGTTATGAGTTGAGGTCTGCGGTGCGGCTATTCGCGAGCAGGCTCGCTCCCACAGGAGAATGCATTCCAAATGTGGGAGCGAGCCTGCTCGCGAAGCGGTTCCCCCGATCTCACCGATCCGGCTCACACCCTTTCAACACCAACCGGATAATCGTCTGCGCCGCCGCTTCATAATCGGCTTCATCAAGCTTGTCCTTCCCGGTCACCGCGGAAATCTGCCAGTCGAAGTCGGCGTAGGTCTGGGTCGCGGCCCAGATGCTGAACATCAGGTGGTTGGGGTCGATCGGGGCGATCTGGCCGCGGTCGATCCAGCTCTGGATGCAGGCGATGTTGTGCTTGGCCTGGGCGTTGAGCTGCTCGACCAGGTCGGCGCTCAGGTGCGGGGCGCCGTGCATGATTTCGCTGGCGAACACCTTGGAGGCGTAGGGCAGGTCGCGGGAGATGCGGATCTTCGAGCGGATGTAGCCGCTCAGCACCTCGCTCGGCACGCCGTCCGGGTTGAACGGGGTCGAGGCCTGCAGAATCGGCTCGATGATGCTTTCCAGCACCTCGCGATAGAGGTTTTCCTTGGATTTGAAGTAGTAGTAGACGTTGGGCTTGGGCAATCCCGCCTTGGCGGCGATGTCGCTGGTTTTGGTCGCCGCGAAGCCCTTGTCGGCAAACTCTTCGCTGGCGGCGCGCAGGATCAGTTCTTTGTTACGCTCGCGGATTGTGCTCATAAACCCGGTGGTTCCTTGCCTGTTCTGGCGGTGGCGCATGGTAGCACCGGCCTTGAGCGGCGCTCAACAATGCAGCCTGTGGCCGGCGGTCGCGTTATGCTTGGCAACATTCATACACAGAAGGAAACAGGATTCATGGCAGGAAGCAGTTTGCTGGTGCTGATCGATGACATCGCCACCGTTCTGGATGACGTTGCATTGATGACCAAGATGGCCGCGAAGAAGACCGCCGGTGTACTCGGTGATGATCTGGCGCTCAATGCCCAGCAGGTTTCGGGCGTGCGCGCCGAGCGGGAAATTCCCGTGGTCTGGGCGGTGGCCAAGGGCTCGTTCGTCAACAAGCTGATCCTTGTGCCGTCGGCATTGGCGATCAGCGCTTTCGTACCGTGGCTGGTGACACCACTGTTGATGGTCGGCGGCGCGTACCTGTGCTTCGAGGGTTTCGAGAAGCTCGCGCACAAATTTCTGCACAGCAAAGAGGAAGACGAGGCAGAGCACACGCAGTTGACCGAAGCAGTGGCCGATCCGGCGACCGATCTGGTGGCGTTCGAGAAGGACAAGATCAAAGGCGCAATCCGCACTGACTTCATTCTTTCGGCAGAAATCATCGCCATCACTCTCGGCACCGTGGCAGATGCCTCGCTGACGCAGCAAGTGGTGGTCATGTCCGGCATCGCCATCGTCATGACCGTGGGCGTTTATGGTTTGGTGGCTGGCATCGTCAAGCTCGACGATCTGGGGCTGTGGCTGACACAGAAGCCCGGGCAGATGGCGAAAAAGATCGGCGGCGGCATTCTCAGCGCCGCGCCGTACATGATGAAAACCCTGTCGGTGGTTGGCACGGCAGCGATGTTCCTGGTCGGCGGTGGCATCCTGACCCATGGCGTGCCGGTGCTGCATCACTGGATCGAAGGTGTTGGCGCAGCGGCAGGGAGCGCCGGGTTCGCCGTGCCGATGCTGCTCAATGGTGTTGCGGGGATTATTGCTGGCGCGGTGGTGTTGGCGGTGGTTTCGGTCGTAGGCAAGCTCTGGAAAGCGCTGAAGGGTTAATCAGCAACACATAACAAATGTGGGAGCGAGCCTGCTCGCGAATGCGGTAGCCCAGTCAATATTGATAGAGACTGGTACTCCGCGTTCGCGAGCAGGCTCGCTCCCACAGTGTTTTCCGGCAGCCGATTTACTCGGCGATCTGCAACTTGCGCGCTTCGGTATACACGTACCGCACTTTCTCGTACTCGAACGGCGAGTTCATCTGACCATAGCGGAAGCTGGTCTGGTAGCGCTTGTCGATCGCACGCAAAGCCCAGACTTCCGGGTGGTTGGAGCTGACTTCGGCGACGTTGAGGAAGTTGATCGCAGTGTCGGCGGTGTAATCCACGGCCAGACCTGCGGTGTCGCGGATGTTCGACGGGCCGAAGATCGGCAGTACGAAGTAGGCACCGCCCGGTACGCCGTAGAAACCCAGGGTCTGACCGAAGTCTTCGTTCTGGCGTGGCAGGCCCATGGCGGTGGCCGGGTCCCACAGGCCGGCTATGCCGATCGTGGTGTTGAGCAGCAGGCGCGCGGTGGTTTCCATCGAGCGCTGGCCCTTGAACTGCAACAGGCTGTTGACCAGGTTCGGCACGTCACCAATGTTGTTGAAGAAGTTGCTCACCCCGGTACGCACAAAGCTTGGCGTGATGTAGCGATAGCCATCGACTACCGGCAGGAACACCCACTGGTCGAAGCGATAGTTGAAGTGGTAGACCCGGCGGTTCCACGATTCCAGCGGGTCATAGACGTTCAGCGCGTTGAGCGTCGAACGTTCGAACTCGCGCTGGTCCAGGCCCGGGTTGAACTTGAGTTTGGTCAGCGGTTCCTTGAAGCCGTCGCTGTCGACCACTACCGGGGCATCGGCTTTACTGTTGTCGGCCTGGGCCACGCCTGCACAGAGGAACGCTGCAATCAGCAGGAGATATTTAGCCACGGAAGAACTCCAGCATGGCGTCGCTGTTGACGCGATAGTTAAGGTTGCCGCAGTGGCCGCCCAGTGGATAAACGGTCAGGCGATCACCGAAGGTTTTACGCAGAAAGCCCAGGTCGCCAGGGCCGAGGATGACGTCGTCGGCGTTGTGCATGACGGCGATTTTCGGGCTGTCGTGCAGGTAATCCTTGAGCGCATACAGGCTGACCTGATCGATCAGTTGCAGCAGGCTGCCGCCGTCAGTGCGCGCGCGCCACATCGGAATGACCTGCTCGGTGATGTAGCAGTCGAAATCGCATTGCAGCGCACGCTTGAGGAACGGCGTGAGGCTGGTGCCTTCGGTGATCGGGAATTTCGGCGGGGTAATCAGACCGCGACGGTTGACTAGGTCCGAGGTGTAGGCAATGTCGGCTGCCGAGAAGCGGAACGACGTGCCAATCAGCATGGCCATCTGTTCGTTGGTCAGGTGCTGCTTGGACTGCTGGAAGTCATACAGCAGCGCATCGTTGAGGTCGATGTAGCCTTTCTGCTGGAAGTAGCGGGTCAGCTTGGTCAGTACCAGCTCATAGAAGGTGGTGCTGTTGTTGATGCCTTTCACCTCGGTCTGTACCAGCTTGTCGAGGTTGGTCACCGAGGTATAGAGGTTCACCGGCGGGTTCAGCAACAGGACTTTCTTGAAATTGAAACTGCGGCGGGTCTCGTCCAGATGCGCGACGAACGCGGCATCAAGGGCGCCGAGGCTGTAACCGGTCAGATAGTACTCGGTGACCGGCAGTTTCGGGTTCTGCGCCCGCACGGCCTGCATCACCCGATACATGTCTTCGGCATCTTCCTTGGTCACGCCCGGGGTGGCGAAACGCGAGGCGGCGCTGATGAAGTCGAAGCTGGTCGGCGACGACAACTGCACGACATGGTAGCCGGCCTTGTAATACAGCTTTTTCAGGTATTCGTTGAGCGTGCTGTCAAAGCGCGCACCGGTGCCGGCGATCAGGAAGATCAGCGGCGCCGGTTTGTCCTGCGTGGCGATGCGGTAAGTGAGCTTCTTCACTGCCCAGAAATTGTCCGGCAGCTGGAATTCACGCTCCGGGCGCAGGGTGAGGCTGCGGTCCGTTTGATTGATGTCGTCGTCCAGCGGCAACTCCGGACGCAGATCCGGCGGTGTCGTGGCGATCGTCGCCTCGAACGGGTTGGTCAGCGGGTAGCCATAGCTGGCGGCGTCGATATCCACCGCCAGCGCGGACGCACTCAAGATAAGGCCGCTGAACAGCGCGGCGAAGCGCAAGGAACGGAGCATGACTAGATCCCTTAGAGGAAGGTGCCGATTGAAGTTCGCAGGCTATGACCACCGGCCGTGCGCCAAAGTGCCATGCTGCGGCACCAAACAGGCGGAATTCGGGGTAATAGTAGCTGGACGATACACGTTGCGAGGGCTTGCTGAACAGTTAACAGTTGTTAGTGCTTGCGAATGCCGGTCGGCAGATTAAGCTGGCCGCCGATTTCCGCAGATTGGAGTGCCCCATGTCCCGCCGCTTGCCCGTGATTGTGCTGCTTGTTTTGTTGCCGCTGTGGCTGGCCGCCAGTTATGCCGCGCGCTATGGCTTCATGGAAGACGGGCAGTGGGTGGGCATCTGCGTCGACGAGGCCAGTCGTTGGCAATGCCTGGTGCGTTCGAATCTGGGGCTGATGATTCATTTCAAGGTGTTGGGCTGGGCGGCGGTGGCCACCGCGGTATTGGCATTTGTCGTGCCGGGACGGGCAGGGTGGTCGCTGGCGGTGCTGGCGCTGGTGTTCGGCCTGCCGGCGCTGGCGTTGTACAACACTACATTAGCGGTGTTTGCGGTGGTGATTGCCGGGTTGCGCCTGGTCAGATCCTCACGCAGCGAGTGACAGAAGAGATCGCAGCCTTCGGCAGCTCCTACAGTTGCATGCCGTACACCTGTAGGAGCTGCCGAAGGCTGCGATCTTTTGATCTTGCTCTTGCTCAGCCTCTGCGAACCCGCAGGCAGCGCCACAACGCCACCACCATCAGTCCACTGACCAGCGCCCAACCCCACGCCTGCTGATTTAGCAGCCCTTCCTGATATAACTGCGGTGCAATCCCGGCGCCGATGATAAAGGTCAGCAGAGCAATTTCCCGACGCGGCACGCTCACCGGGCGGCACAGGTAGACCAGCGCCGGCAGGACGAACGCCATGCTTGCGAAACTGCGATAACGCGGATCGAAGACCATCTCCAGCATCATCACCGCCGCGGCAAAACCGGCCGCCACGACCAGCCAGCCTGCGCGCCGCTCGAGGAAGTCGAATGCGCCTGCCCGCCAACCGTTACGCGCGCTCAACGTCAACGTCGCATGCGCGAGAACCAACAGATTCAACCCGGTCAGCAGTCCGACCCACAGCCATTCACCGGCAAATCGTGTGGTCAATCGAGCCAGATCGCCCCAGGCGCCAATCGAGCACGCTGCGACCACGCCCAGCAGTGGCAGCAAAAGCGCCGAACGTGTGCTGCGCACGCGTCCACCAAGCATCAGCGTGCCAAGGAAAATCAATCCGCCTACCGCCAGCCATTCTTTCCAGTACGGCACGTTGCTCACCGGCCCGGCGAGTACACCCTTGTCCTGTCGATCGGCATCGAACAGCCCCCAATAGCCGCCGACCGCGCCTTCACTGCCGCGCTTCCACGGTTGGTCGAAGGCTTCGATCAGGTTGTAACGCCAGCCTTCCTGCTCGGCCATCGCCACGAAACCACGAATGAATTTTGCCTCGTTGACCCGGCTCGGTACGGCTGTTTCACGCTGACGGCCTTCGCTCGGCCAGCCGGTTTCGCCAATCATCACGTCTTTCGGAGCGAATTTGTTGCCGAACACCTGGCGCACATCCGCCACATGCCGCAGCGCCACGTCGATGTTCGATGGATCGTCTTCCCAGTACGGCAGCAGGTGAATGGTCAGAAAGTCCACGGCCGGGGCGATTTCCGGATGCTTGAGCCAGAATTCCCAGACGTCGGCGTAGGTCACCGGTTGCTTGACCTGGCTTTTGACCTTGCTGATCAGCCGGGCCAGTTGCGCGCCGGTGACCTCTTTGCGCAGCAGTGCCTCGTTGCCGACGATTACGGCTGTGACCACGTCGGGGTTGGCATTGGCCGATTTGATCAGCAGCTCGACTTCCTGCTCGGTGTCGACCGGGTTGCTGTTGACCCAGGCGCCGATCATCAACTTCAGACCGTGCTTGCGCGCCAGATCGGGCAGGGCGTCGAGCCCGGTCATCGAGTAGGTGCGGATACACTCGAAGCGCGTCGCCAGCAGTGCGAGGTCGGCGTCCATGCGCTCGGGGCGCAATTTGAACGGCACGTCGAACGGCGATTGGTCTTTGTCGAACGGTGTGTAGGAGGCGCATTGCAACTTGTGCGTCGGCGTCGCGGCGTCCGGCAGGATCACCGGTTGGCCGAGGCCATACCAAAAACCGCCAAGGGCCAGGAGCCCGAGCAGGCAGGCGAACAGATAAGGCAGAAAAGGAAATCGGGACGTCGCGGACATGGTCAGGCCGAGTGGCTGCAAAGCGACGCATGTTACCTGCATTTATACAAGGGCAGGTGGCTCGCAGGCGTTGTACATGCAAAGTTCGGGCGGATTGTCTGGCGTCAATTAATCGCGTTTGATTAATGGCTTTCTGATGTCGTTTCTCGCTGCCTTGAGGTCGCTGACAGAGCAGGTCGCCGGCCGCTTGAGGTTGATGATCAAACCATCAGTACCCTTTTTGAAAAATCGGCTGATGTTCGGTGTGTGAGGTCCGGCGTGATGGGGGCGCTGAGCACCATAACAATACGTTGACGATGCCCGGCATCCGTCGGGCGCAGCATTTCGGGGAAGTAAACGATGAAGATGCGACGACTTTTAGGCGCAGGTGCCGCTCTGGCGCTTGCGATGAGTTCCACTTTCGCCAACGCTGAAAAACAGACCCTGAACATCGGTTACGTTGACGGCTGGTCCGACAGCGTCGCAACCACTCACGTGGCGGCCGAAGTGATCAAACAGAAACTCGGTTATGACGTGAAGCTGCAGGCCGTCGCCACCGGGATCATGTGGCAGGGCGTGGCCACCGGCAAACTCGATGCGATGCTCTCGGCCTGGCTGCCCGTGACCCACGGTGACTATTGGACGAAAAACAAGGATCAGGTCGTCGATTACGGCCCGAACTTCAAGGACGCGAAAATCGGCCTGATCGTGCCGGAGTACGTCAAAGCCAAATCGATCGAAGACCTGAAAACCGACGACACCTTCAAAAACCGTATTGTCGGCATCGACGCCGGTTCAGGCGTAATGCTCAAGACCGATCAGGCGATCAAGGATTACGGTCTGGACAAGTACAGCCTCAAGGCCAGTTCCGGCGCCGGCATGATTGCCGAGCTGACCCGCGCCGAGAAGAAGAACGAATCCATCGCTGTCACCGGTTGGGTGCCGCACTGGATGTTCGCCAAGTGGAAACTGCGCTTCCTCGACGACCCGAAAGGCGTGTATGGCCAGGCTGAAACCGTGAACAGCATCGGCAGCAAAGGCCTGGACGCCAAGGCGCCGGAAGTGGCCAAGTTCCTGAAAAACTTCCAGTGGGCGTCGAAAGACGAAATCGGCGAGGTCATGCTGGCAATTCAGGACGGCGCCAAGCCTGATGCAGCGGCCAAGGACTGGGTGGCCAAACACCCGGATCGTGTAGCTGACTGGACCAAATAATTTAAACACCGCCACACCCCTGTGGGAGCGAGCCTGCTCGCGAATGCAATCTGTCAGTTGATGCGATATCGACTGATACGATGCCTTCGCGAGCAGGCTCGCTCCCACAGTTGTTTTTGTGTGTGCTTGAAAATGGCCAGAACATCATGGCCATCTACTACTAAGGTCGTCTGGATCCTCTCTCGCAGCCGCATACATTAGCTACGTTCCAACAATAATTTGTGCTGCGAGGATAAAAACAATGAACGACAGCATTTACCTCTCGATTCAAAACAGTCCCCGATTCAAGGAGCTGGTTCAGAAAAGGGAACGATTCGCCTGGATTCTCTCGGCAATCATGCTTGGGCTGTACTCCGCATTCATCCTGCTGATCGCATACGGGCCGCACGTGCTCGGGGCGAAACTCAGTCCTGAATCCTCGATCACCTGGGGCATCCCGATCGGCGTCGGCCTGATCATTTCAGCCTTCGTCCTGACCGGCATCTACGTGCGCCGCGCCAATGGCGAGTTCGACGACCTGAACAATGCGATTCTCAAGGAGGCTCAGCAATGATCCGGCGTCTACTGGCTCTATTGAGTGTTGCGGCTTTCGCGCCGAGTGTCTGGGCGGCTGACGCGTTGACGGGGGAGGTGGCCAAACAGCCGCTGAACATCCCGGCGATCCTGATGTTCGTGGCATTCGTCGGCGCGACGTTGTACATCACCTACTGGGCTTCGAAGAAAAACAATTCGGCCGCCGATTATTATGCGGCGGGCGGCAAGATCACCGGTTTCCAGAACGGCCTGGCGATTGCCGGCGACTACATGTCGGCGGCGTCCTTCCTGGGTATTTCCGCGCTGGTGTTCACCTCCGGCTACGATGGCCTGATCTACTCGATCGGCTTCCTCGTGGGCTGGCCGATCATTCTGTTCCTGATCGCCGAGCGCCTGCGCAACCTGGGTAAATACACCTTTGCCGACGTGGCGTCCTACCGCCTCGGGCAAACCCAGATTCGCACCCTGTCCGCCTGCGGCTCGCTGGTGGTGGTGGCGTTCTACCTGATCGCGCAAATGGTCGGTGCCGGCAAGCTGATCCAGCTGCTGTTCGGCCTCGATTACCACGTTGCGGTGATTCTGGTCGGCGTGCTGATGTGCATGTACGTGCTGTTCGGCGGCATGCTCGCGACCACTTGGGTGCAGATCATCAAGGCAGTGTTGCTGCTGTCCGGTGCCTCGTTCATGGCGCTGATGGTGATGAAGCACGTGGGCTTCGACTTCAACACGCTGTTCTCCGAAGCGATCAAGGTGCACGCCAAGGGCGAAGCGATCATGAGCCCGGGCGGTCTGGTCAAGGATCCGATCTCGGCGTTCTCGCTGGGTCTGGCACTGATGTTCGGTACCGCTGGCCTGCCACACATTCTGATGCGCTTCTTCACCGTGAGTGACGCAAAAGAAGCGCGCAAGAGCGTGCTGTACGCTACCGGCTTCATTGGCTACTTCTACATCCTGACCTTCATCATCGGCTTCGGCGCGATCCTGCTGGTCAGCACCAACCCGGCCTTCAAAGATGCAGCGGGCGCCTTGCTCGGCGGCAACAACATGGCGGCGGTGCACCTGGCCAACGCGGTGGGCGGCAGCATCTTCCTTGGCTTCATCTCGGCAGTGGCGTTCGCAACCATTCTGGCGGTGGTAGCCGGTCTGACGCTGGCGGGTGCTTCGGCGGTTTCTCACGACCTGTACGCCAGTGTGATCAAGAAGGGCAAAGCCAACGAGAAGGATGAGATTCGCGTATCGAAGATCACCACTATCGCCCTGGCGGTGCTGGCGATTGGTCTGGGCATTCTGTTCGAAAGCCAGAACATCGCGTTCATGGTCGGCCTGGCGTTCTCCATCGCGGCGAGCTGCAACTTCCCGGTACTGCTGCTTTCGATGTACTGGAAGAAGCTGACCACTCGCGGCGCGATGATCGGCGGCTGGCTGGGTCTGGTGAGTGCTGTTGGTCTGATGATCCTCGGCCCGACCATCTGGGTGCAGATTCTGCATCACGAGAAGGCGATCTTCCCTTACGAATATCCGGCGCTGTTCTCGATGATGATTGCCTTTATCGGGATCTGGTTCTTCTCGATTACCGACAAGTCGGCGGCTGCGGACAATGAGCGGGCGCTGTTCTTCCCGCAGTTTGTGCGTTCGCAGACCGGGTTGGGGGCGAGTGGGGCGGTTTCGCACTAAGAGATCAGTTGTAAGCTGCAAGCTGCAAGCTTCAAGAAAACGCCCTGATTGAGAGATTGGGGCGTTTTTTTGTGGGCGGTTATCGGTTGGTTTTGGGTGTATATCCGTTTTTTGAGGTGATGCGGCTGGCGGTTTCGCCTGACGGCGACTCACTTTTTTTACAAACGCCTAAAAAAAGTAAGCAAAAAAACGCTTGCTCCTACGTTCGGCCCTCGCAGGCTCGGGTTCCTTCGCTGCGGAATCGATCCGGGCGCAGCGGCTCCGGTTTGCTTCGCTGCACCTCCTTCCGCTGTGTCTGGCTGCGCCAGACGGTCGCTATGCTCCCACCCCCGGATCAATCCCTCCACTCAGCCTTCCGACGTCGCCCGTAGATCAAAAGCACTCGAGCTTGCGCTCATTGTTGAGTGGTGCGGCTTCGCCGCGGGCAGCTGCGCTGCTTTGCTTTCTGTGGGAGCGAGCTTGCTCGCGAAGGCGGCCTGACAGCCGACCTGGTCTTGAGCTAGCACGCAATCTAACTGGAGCTGCCGAAGGCTGCGATCTTTTGATCTGGCTTTTGCTTTTGCTGTGGCTTTTGATCCGGCTCTTGATCTTTTGCCCCTTCGGCAGGCTTCGTTACGGGACCGATCCGGGTGTGGGAGCGCAGCGACCGTACGACGCAGTCGTACACAGCGGAAGGAGGTGCAGCGAAGCAAACCGTAGCCGCTGCGCCCGGATCGGTCCCGTAACGAAGGAACCCCGAGCTTTAGCGAGCGGGCCGTACGCCGGGGCAAAGCCTTTTGGGTTACCTTTTTGCTGGGCCGGCACTCCGGCGTCTGAAAAAGGTGACTCGCTGTAAGAGCGAAACCGCCAGCGGCAGCACCCGCAGCAACGGATATGCCCCGAGAATCCAAGAACCAGTCGGCCCGAAGGCCGCTGAGACCACAAACAAAAACGGCCTCTATATAAGAGGCCGTTCCTGACACACCACTAAACCATTACAAAAAAGAAAAAACCTTATTTGCGATCTTCCAGCTTGGTGATGTCACGCGACTCGTAACCGGTGTACAGCTGGCGCGGGCGGCCAATCTTGTACGGGCTCGAGAGCATTTCCTTCCAGTGCGAAATCCAGCCGACAGTACGTGCCAGGGCGAAAATCACCGTGAACATGCTGGTTGGAATGCCGATCGCCTTGAGGATGATCCCCGAGTAGAAGTCGACGTTCGGGTACAGCGAGCGCTCGATGAAGTACGGGTCGGTCAGGGCGATCTCTTCCAGGCGCATGGCCAGTTCGAGTTGCGGATCGTTGTTGATGCCCAGTTCCTTCAGCACTTCGTCGCAGGTCTGCTTCATGACAGTCGCGCGAGGGTCGCGGTTCTTGTAGACGCGGTGACCGAAGCCCATCAACTTGAACGGATCGTTCTTGTCCTTGGCCTTGGCGATGAACTTGTCGATGTTCGACACATCGCCAATCTCGTCGAGCATGGTCAGCACGGCTTCGTTCGCACCGCCGTGGGCAGGGCCCCACAGTGCGGCGATACCGGCGGCGATACAGGCGAACGGGTTGGCACCCGAAGAACCGGCCAGGCGCACGGTGGAGGTCGAAGCGTTCTGCTCGTGGTCGGCGTGGAGGATGAAGATCCGGTCCATGGCCTTGGCGAGTACCGGGCTGATCGGTTTGATCTCGCACGGGGTGTTGAACATCATGTGCAGGAAGTTTTCCGCGTACGTCAGGTCGTTGCGCGGGTACATCATGGGTTGGCCCATGGAGTACTTGTAGACCATCGCTGCCAGGGTCGGCATCTTCGCAACCAGACGGATCGCGGAGATTTCGCGATGCTGCGGGTTATTGATGTCCAGGGAGTCGTGGTAGAAGGCCGAGAGGGCGCCGACTACACCGCACATGACGGCCATCGGGTGGGCGTCGCGACGGAAACCGTTGAAGAAGGTTTTCAGCTGCTCGTGAACCATGGTGTGGTTTTTCACGGTGCTGACGAACTGGGCCTTCTGTTCTGCGGTCGGCAGTTCGCCGTTGAGCAGCAGGTAGCAGGTTTCCAGGTAGTCCGACTTTTCAGCCAGCTGTTCGATCGGGTAGCCGCGGTGCAACAAAATGCCGTTGTCGCCGTCGATATAGGTGATTTTCGATTCGCACGAAGCGGTCGACATGAAACCCGGGTCGAAAGTGAAGCGGCCCGTGGCCGTCAGGCCCCGAACATCGATTACATCGGGACCAACGGTGCCGGTTAAAATGGGCAGCTCGACGGGGGCTGCGCCCTCGATGATCAACTGCGCTTTTTTGTCAGCCATGTGGCCTCCTATTTATGCTTGAACCATCAGACAGACCCCCCACGCAGGGCCCGCACCACTATAGTGAGATAAATTCGAATGTCAATTTGCCTAAAGTCTTGCTCCAGAAGGCTTTAAGCCGACTTTTTCCTCGAAATTGCCTGCCATTTACGCCTTTTATGCAACTTGTGCAATCCGCTATTGGGGGTAGGTGAACGCGTTGTCATTAGTAGCCTAACTGTCTATACTCGGCCACCGACCGCCAAGGGCTTTTGGGCTTGCTTTCATTGGGGGTCGCATCCCTGGGTGGTGGTTACCTGACCAGTGCACTCCCCAACAACTTTGCCCTGATTGTTAGGGGCTCTTCAGTGTGAAAAAAAGCCGTGAAAAGCCAACGACCTGTAAACCTAGACCTAAGGACCATCAAACTCCCAGTCACTGCTTACACGTCCATTCTTCACCGTATCTCCGGTGTCATCCTCTTCGTGTGCCTTGCCATCATGCTTTATGCATTGGACAAGTCGCTGAGCTCCGAGGAAGGCTTCGGTCAGGTGAAAGCGTGTCTGACCAGTCCGCTAGCCAAGCTAGTGATTTGGGGCATCCTGTCCGCTCTGCTGTATCACCTGGTAGCCGGTGTGCGCCACTTGATCATGGACATGGGCATCGGTGAGACGCTGGAAGGCGGCAAACTGGGCTCGAAAATCGTTATCGCCGTTTCCGTGGTGGTAATCGTTCTGGCAGGAGTCTGGATATGGTAACTAACGTCACTAACCTGTCGCGTTCGGGCCTCTATGACTGGATGGCACAGCGTGTGTCTGCGGTCGTTCTCGCGGCTTACTTCATCTTTCTGATCGGATACATCGTCGCCAATCCTGGCCTCGAGTATGCCCAGTGGCATGAACTGTTCGCTCACAACGGAATGCGTATTTTCAGCCTGCTGGCCCTTGTTGCTCTGGGCGCTCACGCCTGGGTCGGCATGTGGACCATCGCGACCGACTACCTGACGCCAATGGCGTTCGGCAAGTCCGCAACGGCGATACGTTTCCTTTTCCAGGCAGTATGCGGCGTTGCGATGTTCGCTTACTTCGTCTGGGGTGTGCAGATTCTCTGGGGTATCTGATTCATGGCTAACATTCCAACGATTTCTTTCGACGCCATCATTATTGGTGGTGGCGGTGCCGGCATGCGCGCTGCGCTGCAGCTGGCACAGGGCGGCCACAAGACTGCGGTGATCACCAAGGTTTTCCCGACCCGTTCGCACACTGTGTCCGCGCAGGGCGGCATCACGTGCGCCATCGCTTCCGCCGACCCGAACGATGACTGGCGCTGGCACATGTACGATACCGTCAAGGGTTCCGACTACATCGGTGACCAGGACGCTATCGAATACATGTGTCAGGAAGGCCCGGCCGCTGTTTTCGAGCTGGACCACATGGGTCTGCCGTTCTCGCGTACCGAGCAAGGCCGCATCTACCAGCGTCCGTTCGGTGGCCAGTCCAAGGACTATGGCAAGGGCGGTCAGGCTGCACGTACCTGCGCTGCGTCCGACCGTACCGGTCACGCGCTGCTGCACACGCTTTATCAGGGTAACCTGAAAGCCGGCACCACGTTCCTCAACGAGTACTACGCTGTTGATCTGGTGAAAAACCAGGAAGGCGAATTCGTTGGTGTGATCGCGATCTGCATCGAAACCGGCGAAACCTCCTACATCCGTGCCAAGGCCACCGTTCTGGCCACTGGCGGTGCAGGCCGTATCTACGCGTCCACCACCAACGCCCTGATCAACACCGGTGACGGCGTCGGCATGGCTCTGCGTGCTGGCGTGCCGGTACAAGACATCGAAATGTGGCAGTTCCACCCGACCGGCATCGCCGGCGCCGGTGTACTGGTTACCGAAGGTTGCCGTGGTGAAGGTGGTTACCTGATCAACAAGCACGGCGAGCGTTTCATGGAGCGTTATGCTCCGAACGCGAAAGACCTTGCAGGTCGTGACGTGGTTGCCCGTTCGATGGTCAAGGAAATCATCGCCGGCAACGGTTGCGGTCCGAATGGCGACCACGTAATGCTCAAACTCGACCACCTGGGCGAGGAAGTGCTGCACAGCCGTCTGCCAGGCATCTGCGAACTGTCGAAGACTTTCGCCCACGTTGACCCGGTTGTTGCTCCGGTTCCGGTTGTGCCGACCTGCCACTACATGATGGGCGGCGTTGCCACCAACATTCATGGCCAGGCGATCACCCAGAACGCCGAAGGTCAGGACCAGATCATTCCTGGCCTGTTCGCGGTAGGCGAAGTGGCTTGCGTATCGGTTCACGGTGCGAACCGTCTGGGCGGCAACTCGCTGCTCGACCTGGTGGTCTTCGGTCGCGCTGCCGGCCTGCACCTGGAAAAGGCGTTGACCGATGGCATCGAATACGACGACGCTACCGAGTCCGACATCGAAGCTGCACTGTCGCGTCTGAACGCGCTGAATAACCGTACCGACGGTGAAGACGTTGCCACCCTGCGTCGCGAGCTGCAAAGCTGCATGCAGAACTACTTCGGTGTATTCCGTACCGGCGAATACATGCAGAAGGGCATCGCTCAGCTGGCCGATCTGCGCAAGCGTATCGCCAACGTGAAGATCAACGACAAGTCGCAAGCGTTCAACACTGCACGTATCGAAGCGCTGGAACTGCAGAACCTGCTGGAAGTGGCTGAAGCTACCGCCATCGCGGCCGAAGTACGTAAAGAGTCTCGCGGCGCTCACGCCCGTGAAGACTTCGAAGACCGTGATGACGAAAACTGGCTGTGCCACACCCTGTACTTCCCGGGTGACAAGCGCGTCACCAAGCGTGCCGTGAACTTCTCGCCGAAGACTGTTCCGACTTTCGAACCTAAAGTCCGGACTTATTAAGGGTGACCGCCATGTTGCAAGTCAGTGTTTATCGCTACAACCCTGATCAGGACGCTGCGCCGTTCATGCAGGATTTCCAGGTCGATACCGGTGGTAAAGACCTGATGGTGCTGGACGTGCTGGCCCTGATCAAAGAGCAGGACGAAGGTTTCTCCTATCGTCGCTCCTGCCGTGAAGGCGTCTGCGGCTCCGACGGCATGAACATCAACGGCAAGAACGGTCTGGCCTGCATCACGCCGCTGTCTGCCGTTGTAAAAGGCAACAAACTGATCGTTCGTCCGCTGCCAGGTTTGCCGGTTATCCGTGACCTGGTCGTCGATATGAGCATCTTCTACAAGCAATACGAGAAGGTGAAGCCTTACCTGCAGAACGACACGCCGGCTCCGGCCATCGAGCGTCTGCAGTCGCCAGAAGAGCGCGAAAAGCTCGACGGTCTGTACGAGTGCATCCTGTGCGCCTGCTGCTCGACCTCTTGCCCGTCCTTCTGGTGGAACCCGGACAAGTTCCTGGGTCCTGCTGCGCTGCTGCAAGCCTACCGCTTCCTGGCAGACAGCCGCGACACCAAGACCAGCGAGCGTCTGGCTTCACTTGACGACCCGTTCAGCGTTTTCCGCTGCCGGGGCATCATGAACTGCGTCAACGTATGTCCGAAAGGCCTGAACCCGACTAAGGCCATCGGTCACATCCGTAACATGCTGCTTTCGAGCGGCGTGTGATTCAGCTGCTGTAACCGTTGCACCGTAGAGGCTGTGGCGCGGGCTTCAACCCGCGTCATGGCTATAACCAGAGCAGTAGCCATAAGCTGCAGCTCTTCTTTTGAAGAAATGAGACAAGCAGGGGCATCCGGGCTGGTACCCGGACTATCAGTGTGATCCTAGGTGGCTTGTTTTAGTCGCTGCATTCGGACTTCTGCAAGTTTGCTCGGTGTCGACACCGATGGTGTTCCCCTAACCGAGGGTGACCAAGCATGCAAGAAAGCGTGATGCAGCGCATGTGGAACAGCGCCTACCTTTCAGGTGGAAACGCTGCCTATGTGGAAGAGCTTTATGAGCTCTACCTGCACGACCCTAACGCTGTGCCAGAAGAGTGGCGCACCTACTTTCAGAAGTTGCCAGCCGACGGCAACTCTGCCACTGATGTTTCGCACTCGACGATTCGCGATCATTTCGTGCTGCTGGCAAAGAACCAGCGCCGCGCCCAACCGGTTTCCGCCGGCAGCGTGAGCAGTGAGCACGAGAAGAAGCAAGTTGAAGTGCTGCGATTGATCCAGGCCTACCGTATGCGTGGCCACCAGGCAGCCCAGCTTGACCCGCTGGGGCTGTGGCAGCGTCCTGCACCTGCAGACCTGTCGATCAATCATTACGGCTTGACCAATGCCGATCTTGATACGACCTTCCGTGCCGGCGACCTGTTCATCGGCAAAGAGGAAGCGAGCCTACGCGAAATTCACGAAGCGTTGCAGCAGACATATTGCCGCACCATCGGCGCTGAATTCACGCACATCACCGATTCCGAGCAGCGCCAGTGGTTCCAGCAGCGTCTGGAAAGCGTACGTGGCCGTCCGACGTACTCCGCCGACATCAAGAGCCACCTGCTTGAGCGCGTGACTGCCGGTGAAGGCCTGGAAAAATACCTGGGCACCAAATACCCGGGCACCAAGCGTTTCGGTCTGGAAGGTGGCGAAAGCCTGATTCCGATGCTCGACGAACTGATCCAGCGTTCCGGCTCGTACGGCACCAAGGAAGTCGTCATCGGCATGGCCCACCGTGGCCGTCTGAACGTGCTGGTCAACACCTTCGGCAAGAACCCGCGCGAGCTGTTCGACGAGTTCGAAGGCAAGAAGAAGGTCGAGCTCGGTTCCGGTGACGTCAAATACCACCAGGGCTTCTCGTCCAACGTGATGACCACCGGCGGTGAAGTTCACCTGGCCATGGCGTTCAACCCGTCCCACCTGGAAATCGTTTCCCCGGTGGTCGAAGGTTCGGTGCGCGCCCGTCAGGACCGTCGCAACGACCTGACCGGTGAGAAGGTACTGCCGATCTCCATCCACGGTGACGCGGCATTTGCCGGTCAGGGCGTGGTCATGGAAACCTTCCAGATGTCGCAGACCCGCGGTTTCAAGACCGGCGGTACCGTGCACATCGTGATCAACAACCAGGTCGGTTTCACCATCAGCAACCCGCTGGACTCGCGCTCCACCGAGTACGCCACCGACGTTGCCAAGATGATCCAGGCGCCGATCCTCCATGTGAATGGTGATGATCCGGAAGCCGTGCTGTTCGTGACCCAACTGGCCATCGACTACCGCATGCAGTTCAAGCGTGACGTGGTGATCGATCTGGTCTGCTACCGTCGTCGCGGCCACAACGAGGCCGACGAGCCGAGCGGCACCCAGCCCCTGATGTATCAGCAGATCACCAAGCAGCGCACCACCCGTGAGCTGTACGCTGATCGCCTGACCCAGGCCGGTGTGCTCGACGCTGAACGTGTTCAGGCCAAGGTCGACGAATACCGCAACGCGCTGGACAACGGTCTGCACGTGGTGAAATCGCTGGTCAAAGAGCCGAACAAAGAGCTGTTCGTCGACTGGCGTCCGTACCTGGGCCACGCCTGGACTGCGCGTCACGACACGCGTTTCGATCTCAAGACCCTGCAAGAACTGTCCGCCAAGCTGCTGGAAATTCCGGAAGGCTTCGTCGTTCAGCGTCAGGTCGCGAAGATCTACGAAGACCGTCAGAAGATGCAAGCCGGCGGCCTGCCGATCAACTGGGGTTACGCCGAAACCATGGCGTACGCGACCCTGGCGTTCGAAGGTCACCCGATTCGCATGACTGGTCAGGACATCGGCCGCGGTACGTTCTCGCACCGTCACGCTGTGTTGCACAACCAGAAAGACGCGGGCACCTACATTCCGCTGCAGAACCTGTACGACGGTCAGCCACGTTTCGACCTGTACGACTCGTTCCTCTCGGAAGAAGCGGTACTGGCATTCGAATACGGTTACTCGACCACCACGCCAAACGCGCTGGTGATCTGGGAAGCCCAGTTCGGCGACTTCGCCAACGGTGCTCAGGTCGTGATCGACCAGTTCATCACCAGCGGCGAGCACAAGTGGGGCCGTCTCTGCGGTCTGACCATGCTGCTGCCACACGGTTACGAAGGTCAGGGCCCTGAGCACAGCTCGGCTCGTCTTGAGCGTTACCTGCAGCTGTGCGCCGAGCACAACATTCAGGTGTGCATGCCGACCACGCCAGCGCAGATCTACCACTTGCTGCGTCGTCAGGTGATCCGTCCGCTGCGCAAGCCGCTGGTCGTGCTGACGCCGAAGTCGCTGCTGCGCCACAAGCTGGCCATCTCGACGCTGGAAGATCTGGCCGAAGGTTCGTTCCAGACCGTGATCCCGGAAATCGACGCACTGGACCCGAAAAAGGTCGAGCGCGTGGTTCTGTGCAGCGGCAAGGTCTACTACGACCTGCTGGAAAAACGCCGTGCCGAAGGCCGCGAAGATATCGCCATCGTGCGTATCGAGCAGCTGTATCCGTTCCCTGAGGATGACTTGAAAGAAGTCCTGGCTCCATACACCAACGTCAAACACGCCGTTTGGTGTCAGGAAGAGCCGATGAACCAGGGTGCCTGGTACTGCAGCCAGCATCACTTGCGTCGCAGCATCGCCAACCTCGACAAGACTCTCGTACTTGAGTACGCGGGCCGTGAGGCTTCGGCTGCGCCAGCTTGTGGTTACGCATCGATGCACGCCGAGCAGCAGGAAAAACTGCTGCAAGATGCTTTCACTGTTTAACGCCTTCGCGCTGACTGAAACCGAATTTTAAGGACCCACAGATAATGGCTATCGAAATCAAAGCCCCGTCATTCCCGGAATCGGTTGCCGATGGCACCGTTGCCACCTGGCACAAGAAACCAGGTGAGGCCGTCAAGCGTGACGACCTGATCGTCGACATCGAAACCGACAAAGTCGTGCTCGAAGTGTTGGCTGAAGCAGACGGCGTGCTGGGCGCAATCGTTGCCGAAGAGGGCGCTACCGTTCTGTCGAACCAGGTTCTGGGCTCGATCGAAGAGGGCGGCGCTGCTGCTGCCGCTCCTGCCGCCGCTGCTGCTCCGGCTGCTACTGCCGCTGCCGCACCAGCTGCTGCCGATGGCGAAGATGACCCGATCGCAGCTCCTGCCGCTCGCAAGCTGGCTGAAGAGAACGGCATCAACATCGCTTCCGTTGCCGGCACCGGCAAGGGCGGTCGTGTGACCAAGGAAGACGTGGTAGCAGCAGTTGCTGCGAAGAAAGCCGCTCCGGCTGCCGCGCCTGCCAAGGCTGCTGCTCCTTCGGCTGCTGCGCCTGTGTTCGCTGCTGGCGACCGCATCGAGAAGCGCGTACCGATGACCCGCGTACGTGCCACCGTGGCCAAGCGTCTGGTTGAAGCCCAGTCGAACATGGCGATGCTGACCACGTTCAACGAAGTCGACATGACCGAAGTCATGGCCCTGCGTTCGAAGTACAAGGACCTGTTCGAGAAGTCCCACAACGGCGTACGCCTGGGCTTCATGTCGTTCTTCGTGAAAGCGGCCACCGAAGCGCTGAAACGCTTCCCGGCTGTCAACGCGTCGATCGACGGCGGCGACATCGTTTACCACGGCTATGCGGACATCGGCGTTGCCGTTTCCAGCGACCGTGGCCTGGTGGTACCGGTTCTGCGTAACGCCGAGCTGATGAGCCTGGCTGAAATCGAAGGCGGCATCGCAACATTTGGCAAGAAAGCCCGTGACGGCAAACTGTCGATGGACGAGATGACCGGTGGTACCTTCACCATCACCAACGGTGGTACCTTCGGTTCGATGATGTCGACACCGATCGTCAACCCGCCGCAGGCAGCGATTCTGGGCATGCACAACATCATCCAGCGTCCGATGGCCATCAACGGTCAGGTCGTGATCCGTCCGATGATGTACCTGGCTCTGTCCTACGATCACCGTCTGATCGATGGCAAAGAAGCTGTGACCTTCCTGGTGACCATCAAGAACCTGCTGGAAGATCCGGCTCGTCTGTTGCTGGATATCTAAAAAGCAGCTGCAAGCTTTCAGCTACAAGCCTCAAGCTCAAGGCGAGCGGGTGGGCTTGCAGCTTGAAGCTTGCGGCTTGTAGCTTTATTGCTAAAGAGGATTTTTTGAATGTCGCAGAAATTTGACGTAGTAGTGATCGGTGCCGGCCCTGGTGGCTATGTAGCGGCCATCAAGGCTGCTCAGTTGGGCCTGACCACTGCCTGCATCGAGAAGTACACCGACGCAGAGGGCAAGCAAGCCCTGGGCGGTACCTGCCTGAACGTGGGTTGCATCCCTTCCAAGGCGCTGCTCGACAGCTCGTGGAAATACAAGGAAGCCAAAGAGAGCTTCAACGTTCACGGTATCTCGACCGGCGAAGTCAAAATGGACGTCGCTGCGATGGTTGGCCGCAAGGCTGGCATCGTCAAGAACCTGACTGGCGGCGTTGCCACCCTGTTCAAGGCCAACGGCGTTACTTCGATCCAGGGCCACGGCAAGCTGCTGGCCGGCAAGAAAGTCGAAGTCACCAAGCCGGACGGTTCGGTTGAAGTCATCGAAGCGGAAAACGTCATCCTCGCGCCAGGTTCGCGTCCGATCGACATTCCACCGGCTCCGGTTGACCAGAAAGTCATCGTCGATTCGACTGGCGCTCTGGAGTTCCAGTCCGTACCTAAACGTCTGGGCGTGATCGGCGCTGGCGTGATCGGTCTGGAGCTGGGTTCGGTATGGTCGCGTCTGGGTGCAGAAGTGACTGTTCTCGAAGCGCTGGACACTTTCCTGATGGCAGCGGACACCGCTGTTTCCAAGGAAGCGCTGAAAACCCTGACCAAACAGGGTCTGGACATCAAGCTGGGCGCTCGCGTTACCGGTTCGAAAGTCAACGGCGAAGAAGTCGTCGTCAACTACACCGATGCCAACGGCGAACAGACCATCACTTTCGACAAGCTGATCGTAGCCGTTGGTCGCCGTCCGGTGACCACTGATCTGCTGTCTGCCGACTGCGGCGTGGAAATCGACGAGCGCGGTTTCATCGCGGTCGATGACCATTGCGTCACAGCTGTACCGGGCGTCTTCGCCATCGGTGACGTGGTTCGCGGCATGATGCTGGCCCACAAGGCGTCCGAAGAAGGCATCATGGTTGTCGAGCGCATCAAGGGCCACAAGGCTCAGATGAACTATGATTTGATCCCTTCGGTTATTTATACTCACCCGGAAATCGCGTGGGTTGGCAAAACCGAGCAGGCGCTGAAGGCCGAAGGCGTTGAAGTCAACGTCGGCACCTTCCCGTTCGCCGCTTCCGGCCGTGCCATGGCTGCCAACGATACCGGTGGTTTCGTCAAGGTCATCGCCGATGCCAAGACCGACCGCGTATTGGGCGTGCACGTGATTGGCCCGAGCGCTGCAGAACTGGTTCAGCAGGGCGCGATCGGTATGGAATTCGGCACCAGCGCTGAAGACCTGGGCATGATGGTTTTCTCCCATCCGACCCTGTCTGAAGCCTTGCACGAAGCTGCTCTGGCAGTGAATGGCGGCGCCATTCACATTGCCAACCGCAAGAAGCGTTAAGACATAATAAGAAACCACGGCGGTAGCGGCCCGTCGTGAGCCTTGCGAGCAAGACTCACCGCGGAATGTCCGCCGGACGCAGTCTTGCGTAGCCCAGCTACGCAAGCAGCAGTCACAGGTGGCGCGGCACTCAAACGAGCGCAGCGCCGAATGCGCAGTACCTAACGAAGACGGTAAAAAGCATGAATCTTCACGAGTATCAGGGTAAGCAGCTGTTCGCTGAATACGGCCTGCCAGTTTCCACTGGTTATGCAGTAGACACCCCGGAAGCAGCAGCAGAAGCTTGCGACAAGATCGGCGGCAACGAGTGGGTCGTCAAAGCCCAGGTTCACGCCGGTGGTCGCGGTAAAGCGGGCGGCGTAAAGCTGGTTCGCAGCAAAGAAGACGCCAAAGCCTTCGCACAGCAGTGGCTGGGCAAGCGTCTGGTGACTTACCAGACTGACGCCAATGGCCAGCCAGTCACCAAGATCCTGGTTGAATCGTGCACTGATATCGCTAAAGAGCTGTACCTGGGCGCTGTCGTTGACCGTTCGAGCCGTCGCATCGTGTTCATGGCTTCCACCGAAGGTGGCGTGGACATCGAGAAAATCGCTCACGACACTCCAGAAAAAATTCTCAAGGCCACTATCGATCCACTGGTTGGCGCTCAGCCATCCCAGGGTCGCGAGCTGGCATTCCAGCTGGGTCTGGAAGGCAAGCAGGTCACTCAGTTCGCCAAGATCTTCGTAGGTCTGGCCAAGCTGTTCAAAGACCACGACCTGGCTCTGCTGGAAGTGAACCCGCTGGTGATCAAGGCTGACGGCGATCTGCACTGCCTCGACGCGAAGATCAACATCGACGCCAACGCCATGTATCGTCAGCCCAAGCTGAAGGCTTTCCACGATCCGTCGCAGGACGATCCGCGCGAAGCGCACGCTGCCAAGTTCGAACTGAACTACGTAGCCCTGGAAGGCAACATCGGCTGCATGGTCAACGGTGCCGGTCTGGCCATGGGTACCATGGACATCGTCAACCTGCATGGCGGCAAGCCAGCCAACTTCCTCGACGTAGGTGGTGGCGCTACCAAGGAACGCGTTACTGAAGCGTTCAAGATCATCCTGTCCGACCAGAACGTCGCGGCAGTACTGGTCAACATCTTCGGCGGCATCGTTCGCTGCGACATGATTGCCGAAGGCATCATCGGCGCTGTGAAAGAAGTCGGCGTGAAAATCCCGGTTGTTGTTCGCCTTGAAGGCAACAACGCTGAGCTGGGCGCTAAAGTACTGGCAGAAAGCGGTTTGAACATCATCGCTGCAACCAGCCTGACCGACGCTGCTCAACAAGTTGTCAAAGCTGCGGAGGGCAAATAATGAGCGTCCTGATCAATAAAGACACCAAAGTTATCTGCCAGGGTATTACCGGTTCGCAAGGTAGTTTCCACACCCAGCAAGCCATTGAATACGGCACCAAGATGGTTGGCGGCGTAACTCCGGGCAAAGGCGGCACCGAGCACCTGGGTCTGCCAGTGTTCAACACCGTTAAAGACGCAGTAGCTGCCACCGGCGCTACCGCCAGCGTGATCTACGTTCCGGCTCCGTTCTGCAAGGACTCGATCCTGGAAGCGGCATTCGGCGGCATCAAGCTGATCGTCTGCATCACCGAAGGCATTCCTACCCTGGACATGCTGGACGCCAAAGTTAAGTGCGACGAGCTGGGCGTAGTCCTGATCGGCCCTAACTGCCCAGGCGTGATCACCCCAGGCGAATGCAAGATCGGCATCATGCCAGGTCACATTCACTTGCCAGGCAAGGTCGGTATCGTTTCGCGTTCCGGCACCCTGACCTACGAAGCTGTGAAGCAGACCACTGACGCCGGTTTCGGTCAGTCGACTTGCGTCGGCATCGGCGGTGACCCGATCCCGGGTTCGAACTTCATCGACATCCTGAAGCTGTTCCAGGAAGACCCGAAGACCGAGGCGATCGTGATGATCGGCGAGATCGGCGGTTCGGCTGAAGAAGAAGCGGCTGCCTACATCAAGGCTAACGTGACCAAGCCGGTTGTTTCCTACATCGCTGGTGTGACTGCTCCTCCGGGCAAGCGCATGGGCCATGCTGGCGCAATCATCTCTGGCGGCAAAGGCACTGCAGACGAGAAATTCGCTGCGCTGCAAGACGCAGGCGTAAAAACCGTGCGTTCGCTGGCAGACATCGGCAAGGCCCTGGCCGAGCTGACTGGCTGGGAAGTGAAGAAGTAAGCTTCGGCTGACTTTTTAGCTCCAGCAGCAAAGGCCACCTTCGGGTGGCCTTTGTCGTTTCAGAGCAGCGGCAAGCTTCAAGCGGCTAGCTGCAAGATAGAAGCTTGCAGCTTGAAACTTGTAGCTTGCAGCTGCTTTTCTTATGTAAACGCGACACGGAAACGTCGCGTATCGGATAGTTCGCCCTCCAACAGTGCGTTTGTCAGCCAAATTCGTTAGGCTGGCAGCCATTTTTGCGTCCGCCGCCCACAAGGCAGCCACGCGCTTTAAGGGTCAGTCCCATACGGATCGACAGCATTTCCCTAATCCAACAGGGCAATCCCCCTCTAAATTCCGATTTCAGTAGTGTGGTATTTCCTTAATGAAAGTTTTGAAAGGTCAGGACATCCTGGCACTTGGTTTTATGACGTTTGCCCTGTTTGTCGGGGCCGGTAACATCATTTTCCCGCCGATCGTTGGCTTGCAGGCCGGACCTCACGTCTGGATGGCTGCGCTGGGCTTTCTGATTACCGCCGTCGGTTTGCCGGTAGTCACCGTGGTGGCGCTGGCCAAGGTCGGCGGCGCGATGGATGCGTTGAGCAGCCCGATCGGCAAGATCGCCGGCGGTATCCTCGCGGCGGCATGCTATCTGGCTGTGGGTCCGCTGTTCGCCACTCCGCGTACCGCGACCGTTTCCTTCGAAGTGGGTCTGGCGCCGTTGACCGGCGAGAGCCCGCTGGCGCTGTTCCTCTACAGCTCGGTGTACTTCCTGCTGGTGTTCTTCATTTCGCTCTACCCTGGGCGTTTGCTGGATACCGTTGGCCGCTTCCTCGCACCGCTGAAAATCATTGCGCTGGCAGTACTGGGCATCGCCGCGTTTGCCTTGCCGGCGGGTGACATCGGTCACGGCACTCCAGAGTATGTGGCGGCACCGTTTTCGCAAGGCTTCATCAATGGTTACCTGACCATGGATACCCTCGGCGCACTGGTATTCGGCATCGTTATCGTCAACGCGATCCGCTCCCGTGGCGTCGAGTCGCCGGCGCTGATCACACGTTACGCGATCATCGCCGGGCTGATTGCCGGCGTGGGTCTGGCACTGGTCTACGTCAGCCTGTTCCGCCTCGGATCCGGCAGCCATGAAGTCGCGGTCGGCGCCACCAACGGCGCGGCGGTGTTGCATGCTTACGTGCAGCACACCTTCGGTTCGCTGGGCAGCGGTTTCCTTGCGGTACTGATCTCGCTGGCGTGTCTGGTCACGGCGGTCGGCCTGACCTGTGCCTGTGCTGAATACTTCAGCCGTGTGCTGCCGCTGTCCTACAAGACGCTGGTGATTATCCTCGCAGCGTTTTCGCTGCTGGTCTCCAACCTCGGTCTGACCAAACTGATCGCCTTCTCGATTCCGGTACTCACCGCGATCTACCCGCCGTGCATCGTTCTGGTCGCACTGAGCTTCTGCAAGGATTTCTGGCATGAGCACGGGCGCATTCTTGGCCCGGTGATGTTGGTTTCCTTCGTTTTCGGCACCATCGACGCCCTGAAAGGCGCTGGTCTGGCCGACTGGATGCCAACTCAGCTGACCCATCTGCCGCTGAGCGAGCAGGGTCTGGCGTGGCTGGTGCCGTGCGTGATGACCCTGGTGGTCGCCGTGGTCTGCGATCGTCTGCTGGGCAAGCGCAGCGAAGTCACTGCCTGACGTGGTTCGGACCCGCCACAAGTGGGTCGAGCACGGTTAAACGGAAATGCCCCGTATCAATCGATACGGGGCATTTTTTATGCGCGGGAGGCAGTGTCTTTTTTGCTGAGCTAACGTCGAAGGGTTGCCGAAATCGTTATGTGGGAGCGAGCCCGCTCGCGAAAGCGTTGTGTCAGCCGCCATGAGTGTTGGGTGGTACGTCGCTTTCGCGAGCAGGCTCGCTCCCACAGGTCATTCATACCGTGATCACATTTCACAAGGAATTGCATGTCGTTCATCCAAGCCAATCTGATCCACTTGCTCGCCGCCGTCTGGTTTGTCGTCTGCTGGGGCGGTTACACCCGTTATGCCACCTGGAAGGCCCGTGATACGGCGTGTCTGGCCAGCGTGTTGCACCTTTACCGCGAAGACTGGATGCGCCGCATGCTGCTGCGTGACAACCGCATCGCCGATGCCAGCGTGATCGGCAATCTGGAGCGCAACGCCTCGTTCTTCGCATCCAGCACGCTGATCATCCTCGCCGGTATTCTCACCGTGCTCGGTGCGTCCGACCGAGCTGTGTCGTTGTTGGCGGATATTCCGATGGTGCAACAGGCCTCGCAAGGCATGTCGGAGATCAAGTTGCTGTGCCTGGCACTGGTGTTCGTCTATGCGTTCTTTACTTTCAGCTGGTGCATGCGCCAATACAACTTCGCGGCGATTCTGGTCGGTTCAGCGCCGATGATCGGCGAGCGCCAAGTGACCGAGCAGGAACGCAAGGCCTTCGCTTCACGGGCGGCGCGAGTGATTTCGATGGCGGCCAACCAGTTCAACTTCGGCCTGCGCTCTTATTACTTCGGCATGAGCATGCTGGCGTGGTTCGTCAGCCCGTGGCTGTTCATGATCATGAGCGCGGGCGTGGTGGTGGTGTTGTATCGCCGCGAGTTTCATTCCGACGTTCTCGATGTCATGGTCTATACCCCTACAGAGGCGCCCGTCCCTGAGGCGAACAAAGAGGCTGTTTGATGAGTATTCCGTTCTGGTGTGTGTTTATCAGTGCTTTATTGATCTACGTGGCGCGCATGCCGGTGGCCAAGGCCATGAAAGAGCAGGGCGGGTATGACAATCACTTGCCTCGGCAGCAGCAGGCGCAGTTGACCGGCTTCGGTGCGAGGGCGCTGGCGGCCCATCAGAACAGCATCGAAGCCTTCATTCTGTTCGCGGTCGGTGTGCTGATGGCGCACACCACGCAAACCGCGGGTTGGCTGATCGATGCGCTGGCGATCATCTTCGTGATCTCGCGAGTGTTCTATCTGTGGTTCTATCTGGCCGATCTGGCGAAGTTGCGCAGCCTGATGTGGCTAGTTGGCTTCATCTGTTCGTTGTTGCTGATGATTAGTCCGACTTTTAGAACCGTGTTGCTCTAACCGGTAAATCGCAGGCAAAAGAAAACCCGCACTTGGCGGGTTTTCCTTTCACACCACAAAGCTTATTGCTTTTTGGCGGCTTCTTCTTGAGCAGCGGCGTTCGATTCAGCCTGAGCTTTGGCAGCTTCGGCGTTTTCTTTTGCTGCGTCGTTCACTTTATCCTGAGCTTTGTTCATGTCTTGCTGAGCTTGCTCAGCATGTTGGTTGGCATCTTGAGCTTTGTCCTCGGATTTTTTATCGCAGGCAGCGAGACCGAGGGAAGCGGTCAACATCAAGGCAATAGCTAAAGTCTTACGCATGGGGTGTATCTCCTTATGGAAAATAACTACTGGCCTTAAGAACTCGGCGCTACGGGTTAAGTTCCTCAATTGTTTCAGATATATAAGTTTGTTTTATCACGGAACTTTTGCCGCTTTTCTCACTACTGGCACAAGGCCCAAACGCGAGTAATTATCACATGGCCGAAAACCCCGTTTTTGAGCGCGCGACGCGCTTTTTATCGGCATTGCGACACTGTCAGGTCTTGGGGCTGCAAGTGCGCAGTGCCTCCAGCGAAGGGCTGACGGTGATCCTGCCGTACAGCGAAAAAATCGTCGGCAATCCCGAAACCGGAGTCATTCATGGCGGCGCCATCACTTCATTGATGGACACCGCCTGCGGCATGTCGACCCTGTGCGTGCTGCCGGAGTTCGAAGTCTGTCCGACCCTCGATCTGCGCATCGACTACATGCACGCCGCTGAACCGAACAAAGCCGTGTACGGTTTTGCCCAGTGCTATCGCGTCACCACCGACGTGATCTTTGCCCGTGGTTTTGCTTACCAGGACGATCCCGAGCAACCGATTGCCCACGTCGTCGGCACATTCATGCGCATGGGCATCGGTCTGAAGGGCAGCAAGGGTTTCGCGGGCGCGATCAAGGGAGCGAGCCAATGAGCAACGAACTCAGGGAGCAGCTGCAACAGGCCCATGCACAGGGCGATTACACGCCGCTGCTGGCGTTGATTCCTTATGCCGGGCTGATCGGTATCGAATGCTCGCGAGTCGGCGATGAGTTGCTGTTCAAGCTGCCGGCGAACAAGGACAACATTGGTAACCCTTTATTGCCGGCGATCCATGGTGGCGTGATTGCCGGGTTCATGGAGCTGGCCGCCGCCCTGCATTTGCTGATTTTCACCGGCACGCCGGGTGTGCCGAAGATCATCGATTTTTCCCTCGATTACCTGCGCGCCGGGCAGTTTCGCGACACTTGGGCCAGGTGTCAGGTCTGCCGCCAGGGCCGTCGCGTCGCTAACGTAGCGGTCACTGCCTGGCAGAGTACCGAGGCCGAACCGATCGCCACCGCCCGCGCGCACTTCAAAATTGATGAGCCCTTGAAATCCTGAACAGCGCCCCCAACTCAGATGACAACCCGCCGCAGACCATTTCGGGTCGCGGCCACTGCCATCTGATTGGAGTTTGATGACCATGAGTGTGGAAACTCAAAAGGAAACCCTGGGCTTCCAGACCGAGGTAAAGCAGCTGCTGCACCTCATGATCCATTCGCTGTATTCGAATAAGGAAATTTTCCTTCGCGAATTGATCTCGAACGCCTCTGACGCTGTCGACAAGCTGCGCTTCGAAGCCCTGGCCAAGCCTGAGTTGCTCGAAGGTGGCGCTGACCTGAAAATCCGTGTGAGCTTCGACAAGGACGCCAAGACCGTCACCCTCGAAGACAACGGTATCGGCATGAACCGTGACGATGTGATCACCCACCTGGGGACCATCGCCAAATCCGGCACCGCCGACTTCATGAAAAACCTGTCCGGCGATCAGAAGAAAGATTCGCACCTCATCGGCCAGTTCGGTGTCGGCTTCTACTCGGCCTTCATCGTTGCCGACAAGGTTGATGTTTACAGCCGTCGCGCCGGCACTGCCGCCAGCGAAGGCGTGCACTGGTCGTCGAAAGGCGAGGGCGAGTTCGAAGTCGCCACCATCGACAAGCCAGAGCGCGGCACCCGCATCGTCCTGCACCTGAAATCCGGCGAAGACGAATTCGCTGATGGCTGGCGTCTGCGCAACATCATCAAGAAGTACTCCGACCACATCGCTTTGCCGATCGAACTGCCGAAGGAAGTCACTGCGGCCGAAGGCGAAGAGGCTCCAGCCGTTGAATGGGAAACCGTCAACCGTGCCAGCGCCCTGTGGACCCGTCCGCGCACTGAAGTCAAAGACGAGGAATACCAGGAGTTCTACAAACACATCGCTCACGACTTCGAAAATCCGCTGTCGTGGAGCCACAACAAGGTTGAGGGCAAGCTCGAGTACAGCTCGCTGCTGTACGTGCCGGCCCGCGCACCGTTCGACCTGTACCAGCGTGAAGCGCCGAAAGGCCTGAAGCTGTACGTGCAGCGTGTGTTTGTGATGGATCAGGCCGAGTCGTTCCTGCCGCTGTACCTGCGCTTCATCAAAGGCGTGGTCGATTCCAACGACCTGTCGCTGAACGTGTCGCGTGAGATCCTGCAGAAAGACCCGATCATCGATTCGATGAAAACCGCGCTGACCAAGCGTGTGCTCGACATGCTGGAAAAACTGGCGAAGAACGAGCCTGAGCAATACAAAGGCTTCTGGAAAAACTTCGGTCAGGTCATGAAAGAAGGCCCGGCAGAAGATTTCGCCAACAAAGAAAAAATTGCCGGTCTGCTGCGTTTCGCATCGACCCAGGGCGACGACGGCGAGCAGGTTGTCGGTCTGGCTGACTACCTGGCCCGCGCCAAGGAAGGTCAGGACAAGATCTACTACCTCACCGGCGAAACTTACGCGCAGGTCAAGAACAGCCCGCACCTGGAAGTCTTCCGCAAGAAAGGCATCGAAGTGCTGCTGCTGACCGATCGCATCGACGAGTGGCTGATGAGCTACCTCAGCGAATTCGACGGCAAGACGTTTGTCGACGTGGCGCGCGGTGACCTCGATCTGGGCAACCTGGATTCGGAAGAGGACAAGAAAGCCGCAGAAGAAGTCGCCAAGTCCAAAGAAGGCCTGGTCGAGCGTCTGAAAACTGCTCTGGGTGATTCGGTGGCTGAAGTCCGCGTGTCCCATCGTCTGACCGATTCGCCGGCCATTCTGGCCATCGGCGAACAGGATCTGGGTCTGCAAATGCGCCAGATTCTCGAAGCCAGCGGGCAGAAAGTCCCGGATTCGAAGCCCATCTTCGAATTCAACCCGAGCCACCCGCTGATCGAGAAACTCGATGGCGAGCAGAGCGAAGAGCGTTTTGGCGACCTGTCGCACATCCTCTTCGATCAGGCCGCCCTGGCGGCGGGCGACAGCTTGAAGGATCCGGCCGCTTACGTGCGCCGGCTGAACAAGCTGCTGGTTGAACTGTCGGTTTGATCACGTTGTAGGAAAAACCCGCTTCGGCGGGTTTTTTCGTTCTGGTGTTTACTCAATCAGGAGTCAGAAATGAGCCAAGTCACTGTACGTTCCGTGGTCTATCAGATTGACGGCCAGGCCTATGAAGGTCGCCTGGCGTTCGACGCCGAGCACAAGGCTGCGCGCCCGGGTTTGCTGATGGCGCCGAACTGGATGGGCGTCAGCGCCGGTGCCGAAGACATCGCCAAAGCGGTAGCGGCCAAGGGTTACGTGGTGCTGATCGCGGATGTCTACGGCCAGAGCGTGCGTCCGCAGAACGCTGATGAGGCGCTGGCAGCAATGATGCCGCTCAAGGACGACCGCGCGCTGTTGCGCAAACGTCTGCAAGTGGCTTTCGAGCAATTGCAGAGCCAGGGCGAAGCCACGGTGGATACTTCGAAACTGGCGGTGTTCGGTTTCTGCTTCGGTGGTTGCTGTGCGTTGGACCTGGCTCGCACGGGTGCGCCGGTGAAAGCGGCGGTGTCGTTCCACGGCACGCTGGATTCGCCGAACCCGGCGGATGCGCAGAACATCAAGGGCTCGGTGCTAGTGCTGCATGGCGCGTCCGATCCGTTGGTGCCGAAGGAGCAACTGCCAGCGTTCGAAGAGGAAATGAACGCAGCGAAGGTCGACTGGCAACTGCTCAGCTACGGCGGCGCGGTGCACTCGTTTACCGATCCGCATGCCAACGTACCGGGCAAGATGATGTACGACGAAAAGACCGCCAAGCGCGCGTTCAAGTCGATGCATGATCTGCTGGATGAAGTGTTCAAGGGCTGATTGCCCTCAGATCAAAAGATCGCAGCCTTCGGCAGCTCCTACATGAATCCGGTATAGGAGCTGCCGAAGGCTGCGATCTTTTGCTTTTAACGGCTTGCCGGTAGCTCGATTCGCTCGATTTCCCCCGGCACCGTCGGCCAATCCTTGGCCGCCCACTTGCGCCGTGCCTCATCAATCGCCGCCGGATCACTGGCAACAAAATTCCAGTTGATCCGCCTCGGACCGTCCAGCGCCGCGCCGCCGAACACCACCGCGTGCACATCGCTTTCGGCAAACAGGCTCATCTCTTCGCCGGCTGGCAACACCACCAGCGCTTGCGGCTCGATCGCCTCGCCATTCAATTGCGCATCACCGCTCAACACGTACACCGCGCGTTCTTCATGCTCGGTGGGAATCAGCAGGGTGGTCGCGGTCTGCATCTTCACTTCCGCATACAGCGTAGGAGAAAGCACTGGCACCGGCGATTCCAGGCAAAAGCCTGACCCGGCAATCATGCGAATCTGCACGCCAAGGTTATCGCTGACCGGCAGCGTCGCTGCCGGGTGATGGCTGTAATGCCCCGGGCCCTGTTCGTGTGCCTTGGGCGAGGCCAGCCAGACTTGCAGGCCATGCAAGGTGAAGGTCTCGGCGAGCAGTGGCGCTGGCGTACGCTCGACGTGGGCGATGGCGCTGCCGGCGGTCATCCAGCTGACATCGCCGGCGCCGACCACTTGATCGGAGCCCAGACTGTCCTTGTGCTGCAATTGCCCTTCGAACAGATAGGTAAGCGTCGACAGACCAATGTGCGGATGCTGGCGGATATCCATGCCTTTACCCGTCGGATAAATCGTTTCGAGCATGTGGTCGAAAAACACGAAAGGCCCGACATTGCGGCATTTGGCTGACGGCAGCGGGCGCAGGATCGGCTGGCCTTCGACGTCTTCGGCGCGCGGGCGGATGATCAGGAGTGGCGTGTCCATGGTGCATTCCAGGCTGAGCGGGTGATGCCAGAAGCATAACCCGCCGCTGGCATCAGGAGGATTATTGGCTGTCGAAGCCTTGTGGTGCGTGGGTTTCGATACTGACTTCGCTGGTGGTCATCAATTTGTGAATCGGGCAGCGATCGGCCACACGCAGCAGTTCCTCGCGCTGGGCTTCGGTGAGTACGCCTTTGAGCGTAAGGGTGACATGCAGGGCGTATTTGCCTTTCTGCTCCTGGCTGTTGTCGCGCTTTACCTCGACTCCCACGCCGGTCAGCGGGATGTCTTTTTTCTTCGCATACATCTTCACGGTCAGCGCTTTGCAGGCGCCCAGCGCAGCGTCGAAGTAATCGTGTGGCTCTGGCGCGGTGCCTTCACCTCCGGCGGTTTTCGGTACATCGGCAAACAATTCGTGGTCGTCGATCTGGACGGTGTGACGAAAACCTTCGGCAGAGACGGTATTGACGGTAACAGTCATGGAAACCTCACAGGCGGCAGGAAAAATCGTTCGATCAAAGCAGACCTTGCAGTTATAGAGCATTCCCGGCAGTGGGCGTTCCGCTTTTCGGCAGGGATGAACCCTTGTCGTTCGGGCGCGGTCTAGGCTATGCCCATCTGCCGGAGATTACTTGTGTCCTTGTCTCGTCTGAGTCTTGCCTGTCTTCTGCTGTTCGCTGGCAGCGCCAGTGCCCGCGAATACACCTACAGCGATGCGCACCTGCATTACGTGGATTTTTTCCAGGAAAGCGCCGGCATGCAGAAATTGCTCACGGCCATGAAAGAAAATTCCATCGAGCACGTGATGATTTCCGGCATTCCCGTGGCGAAGAAATGGCATGAAGACGAACCCAAGCGCCCGCGCTATTACGCCGGTGATGACGCCGATGCCTATTGGTACAGCGCCACCGATGTGATCATTGCCGACGCGGTGCAAAAACTTGCGCCGGAGCAGCGCCAGTACTTTCATCCGTTCCTGTCCGGCTTCAATCCCAATGACAAGAATTCCGCCGCGCACATCCAGCGCATGCTCGATCTGTATCCGGGGTTGTGGCAGGGCATCGGCGAGGTGTTCACCCGACACGATGACCTGACCGCGCTGACCTCCGGCGACACACCCCGGGCCAACAACGAGGCGATGACCAGGATCTATCACCTCGCTGCGGAAAACGATCTGCCGGTGATGCTGCATTCCAACATCACTTCCAAGCGTGAGAAAAATCCGCTGTATCTGAAGGAAGTTGAAGAGCCGCTGCGTAATCATCCGCACACGCGGTTCATCTGGGCGCACGCCGGCACCAGCGCCGAGATTCATCGGCATCAAACGCAATTACCGTTTCTCCTGCCAACCCTGACGCGCATGCTTGAGGCTTATCCGAATCTATTCATCGACCTGTCGTGGAGCATGCTCACACCGTATCTGCTGGACGAGCAGGGCAAGCCGCGCGCCGAATGGCTGGCGCTGGTGGAAAAGTATCCCGAGCGCTTCATGCTCGGCTCAGACATAGTAGGACGGTTCAACAAGCTCGGTCAGGAAATGCACAGCTACAAGCCGTTTCTCGATGCGCTGCCGGAGGCGGTGGCGCGCAAAGTCGCGCGCGATAACTTCCTAGCAATACTGCCGCGCAACACAGAAAAATCCGCTGCTCCGCGCTGAAACGTCAAAGCCACGGGTTCGGACTAGCCGCTCGTCTGCCTATCGCCTTTTCGTCTTACGCAATTTCACGGCAATGCCGATACCTTCTAAAGCAACCCGCTGCAGGCTGATGCAGCGCTTTTGGAAGGAGCCAGAGTGATGAATATCCGTAGTCTCAATATTGCCCCGCGTGCCGGTCTCGGTTTTGGCCTGCTGGCCTTGATGGTGTTCGCCCTTGGCGCGTTCGCCTTGCTGCAAATGTCGAACATGCGTGCGCAGTCCGATGAAGTCGACAACAACTGGCTGCCAAGCGTGATGGCGGTGGGTGAGATGAGTCAGGACATGCTGCGCCTGCGCGCACTGACCATGCGCCTGTTACTCAACCGTGACCCCAAGGCACTGGAGCAGAATGTCGCCAAGCTCGACGAACTGCGCAGTGGCTTGAGCGAAGCGCAGCAGCGCTATGACGGTCTGATCGTGCTGCCTGAAGAGCGCGTATTGTTCGAACGCTTCAAGGGCACCGAGCACAAATACCTTGAGCTTCAGGCACAAGTCCTACAGCTGTCGGCGCAGAATCGGGTCGCTGAGGCTGCGACGATTCTCAATGATCAGATGAGCCCGCTGGCCGATGAAATCGCCGCCACTTTGCGTGAGCTGGTCGAGTTGAATAAACAGAATGCCGGTCTGGCCACTGAGGCCGCGCGGCTGGTGTTCAAGCAATCGCGGCTGTGGGTCGCAGTAATGATCGCCATGGCCGCGCTGATTACCGTCGGCCTGGCGTTGCTGCTGACGCGCAGCATTGTCGTGCCGTTGTCGCAATCGCTCAGCGTGGCCGAAGTCGTGGCCGGCGGTGATTTGACCGGTGACATTCACATCGTTGGCAAAGACGAGCCGGCGCGCCTGCTGCAAGCGCTGAAAAGCATGCAGCACAATCTGCGCGACACGATCCGGCGCATTTCCGAGTCGTCCACCCAGTTGGCCTCAGCCGCCGAAGAACTCAGCAGCGTCACCGAAGATGCCACTCGCGGCTTGCATCAGCAGAGCCAGGAAATCGAGCAGGCCGCCACTGCGGTCAACCAGATGACGGCAGCGGTGGAAGAGGTGGCGAACAACGCCGTGGCCACGTCTGAAGCTTCCCGCGAATCCGACCGCATCGCCCGCCAAGGGCGCGAGCAAGTGCAGCAGACGGTGGCGTCGATCGAGTTTCTCGCTGGCGATGTCACCAATAATGCCGCGCAGGTCGAGGCGCTGGCGCAAAAGGTTCATGGCATCAGCAAAGTGCTGGACGTGATTCGCTCGATCGCCGAACAGACCAATCTGCTCGCCCTCAACGCCGCGATCGAAGCCGCGCGCGCCGGCGATGCCGGGCGTGGCTTTGCAGTGGTGGCGGATGAAGTGCGCGCGCTGGCGCATCGCACCCAGCAGTCGACCCAGGAAATCGAGCAGATGATCGGCGGGATCCAGCAGGGCACCGATTCGGCGGTCAGTTCGATGCAGCAAAGCAATTCTCGGGCGCGCTCGACTCTGGAATTGGCCAAGAGCGCAGGCTCGGCTCTGGAGGAAATTGCCTCGGCGTTTACCTTGATCAACGAGCGCAATCTGGTCATCGCCAGCGCCTCGGAAGAGCAGGCATCGGTGGCGCGCGAGGTGGATCGCAATCTGATGAATATTCGTGATCTGGCAATGCAGACATCGGCGGGGGCCAATCAGACCAGTGCGGCGAGTCAGGAGTTGTCGAAGTTGGCGGTGGATCTGAACGGGATGGTGGCGCGGTTTTCGGTGTGACCGCGCAATCCATTGCAATTGAAACCTGTGGGAGCGAGCCTGCTCGCGAAAGCGCAGTGTCAGCCACTGAAAAGGTTGGCTGAGCAGACGCCTTCGCGAGCAGGCTCGCTCCCACAGGGATTGTTATGTTTGCGTAAACTGCGGGCAATAAAAAGCCCCGCATTCGCGGGGCTCTTTGTTGTTGCGGTCGATCAGCTGCCTTTAACGGTTTTGCCGTTAACTGTGCCGTCCTGGAGCATGATGTTGTACTCCTTGCCGTCAGTCTCGACCTGTTGCAGACGCACCAGCAGGTAATCCCAGTCCTTGGCGAACCACAGCACGGTGATGCGCTTGCTTTGTGTCGGATCGCGCACGCGTTCGACCTTGATCGCGTCGATCTGGCCGGCCTTGGTGTCGACCTTTTCCGAACCCAGCACGCGGAAGTCGTAGGTGTCGACTTCGCCATCATCAACCACCTGATAGCTCATGCTTTTCTTGCCGGCGGCAACGTCGTGCTGCAGCGCCAGTTGATAGGTCGACTTGTCGACCATGCCACGGTTCAGCGGGATCTTCACCGCGTCGCCACGGTCGGTGCCGGTCACCAGTTTGTTGGCCCAGTCGAAGTCCAGATCAGCTTTTTTCGCTTTGCCCAGACCGCCACGTTCAAAGTGGTAGGACTGCGGCAGTAGGGTGTCCTTGTCCAGCTTCAGGGTGCTCTCTTCAGTCAGGCTGGCGATCATCATCGATGCCTTGAAGCTGAGCTTCCAGACGCCGTCGGCTTCCTTGGTCAGGCTGCGTTCGGCGGTGCCGCTCATGGGCAGCTGCTTCCAGTCGGCGGTGTAGCTGGCGGAGAACGGTTGAAGGTCCGCTGCCTGCGCGAAGGGCAGGGCGAGCAGAGCGCAAGCGAAGAGCAGGGCGCGACGCATAATATCTCCTAGTGTCGAATCAAGTGGCCGCTGGCGGCGAGTAACTGGCCGTCGAGTAAAGCACCCTGGTCACCGAGTGTCAGCCTGCCTTCGGCAAACCAGCGTACTGCCATCGGGTAGATCAGGTGTTCCTGAGCGTGGACTCGTTGCGCCAGACTCTGCGGCGTGTCATGCAACTCTACCGGTAATACTGCTTGTACGACCAGTGGTCCGCCATCGAGTTCCTCGGTGACGAAGTGCACGGAGCAGCCATGTTCCGTGTCGCCGGCCTCCAGCGCACGCTGATGAGTGTGTAACCCTTTGTATTTGGGCAGCAGCGACGGGTGGATGTTGAGCAGGCGACCCTGGTAGTGGCGCACGAAATCAGCGCTGAGAATGCGCATGAAGCCGGCCAGTACCACGAGTTTGGGGTTGAATTGGTCGATCAGTTCGATCAACGCGGCATCGAAGGCCTCGCGGCCCTCGAATGCTTTGTGATCCAGCGAGCGGGTGGCGATACCCGCGTCGCGGGCGCGTTGCAGGCCGTAGGCGTCGGCGCGGTTGGAAATCACCGCAGCGATGCGGACCGGGCTGTCGCCGGTCCGCGTGCTGTCGATCAGAGCCTGCAAGTTACTGCCGGTGCCGGACAACAGCACCACGACATCACAGGACTTTGGCATCAGTGAGCCTTGAGGTTCTTCAGCTCGACCTGCGCAGCGCCCTCGGCGGCCACGGCGATCTGACCGATGACCCAAGGCTGCTCGCCGGCGTCACGCAGGGTGTTCAGCGCAACTTCAACGTGCTCCTGAGCTACACAAATGACCATGCCGACGCCGCAGTTGAGCACGCGGTGCATTTCGGTTTCATCAACGTTGCCTTTCTCTTGCAGCCAGTCGAACACCGCCGGGCGAGACCAGCTGGCCACGTCAACCACTGCTTGCGCGCCTTTTGGCAACACGCGTGGGATGTTGTCGAGCAGGCCGCCACCGGTGATGTGGGCCATGGCCTTCACAGCGCCGGTGTCTTTGATCAGCTTGAGCAGTGGCTTGACGTAGATGCGGGTCGGGGCCATCAGCAGGTCGGTCAGCGGTTTGCCGTCGAGCTGGGTGTTCTCGATGTCGGCACCGGAGACTTCGATGATTTTGCGGATCAGCGAGTAGCCGTTGGAGTGCGGGCCGGACGATGGCAGGGCGATCAGGGCGTCACCGGTGGCGACTTTCGAGCCGTCGATGATTTCCGCCTTTTCCACGACGCCGACGCAGAAGCCGGCCAGGTCGTAGTCTTCGCCTTCATACATGCCTGGCATTTCAGCGGTTTCGCCGCCAACCAGCGAGCAACCCGACAGTTCGCAGCCAGCGCCGATGCCGGTAACCACTTGGGCAGCGGTGTCGACATTCAGTTTGCCGGTGGCGTAGTAGTCGAGGAAGAACAGCGGCTCGGCGCCGCACACCACCAGATCGTTGACGCACATGGCGACCAGGTCGATGCCGATGCTGTCGTGCTTGTTCAGGTTCAGCGCCAGGCGCAGCTTGGTGCCGACGCCGTCGGTGCCGGAGACCAGCACTGGCTGCTTGTAGCCGGCCGGGATTTCGCAGAGGGCGCCGAAACCGCCCAGGCCGCCCATGACTTCCGGGCGCGCAGTGCGCTTGGCGACGCTCTTGATGCGTTCGACCAATGCTTCACCGGCGTCGATGTCTACACCGGCGTCCTTGTAGCTCAGGGAGGGTTGCTTGCTCATGATCCAGGCCTTTAGGGGAGGGGATTCAGGGGGTAACGACCGAGTTCAGCGGGAACATCGAACTCGATGGGCGATCGCCTCACGCGAGTTTCGAGGGGCCCGGCTGTTGCCGGTCTGCGAAGGCGCGCGATTTTATCAGGCTTGAGGGGCAGCGGCCATCCTCGCACCGACGGGCAGGGCCATATCGGCGGAAATTTTTTGCAATCGCAGGGTATGACTGCCTGTATAAGGTGTGGCGATTAACCGTCTATCGTTAGGACTGTGCAAAAACTTACCGCCACCGTGTGAATGTTTTGCCAGGGGTGGGGGTCACAGCCTTGCTCAAACGGTTCACGCGGCGTGTTCCAGCCGCTCCTGTCGACGGGAATTTTCCATGCGTTTTTGTAAATTATTGTTTGTAGGCTGCCTGACGCTGGTCAGCCTGGCGAGCCATGCCGAAAACCTCAAAGGCCTGTATCAGGTGCGTCAACCGGTCAACGGCCAGGCGCCGGAAGAGCGCGATCGCGCCACGCAGGCGGCGCTCGATACCCTGGTGCTGCGCCTGACCGGCGACCCGAAAGCCGCGCAGAACCCGGGGCTGGCGCCGATTCGCAAGGATCCGCAGCAGATCATCAGCCAGTTCGGTTTCGATGCCGGGCCACCGGAAGTGCTGAAAGTCGACTTCGATCCGGCAACCACCGAGCAGGCCTTGCGCCGGGCCGGGTTGCCGGTGTGGGGCGCCAGTCGACCGTCGATCCTCGGCTGGTGGCTGAACGATTCGACTGAAGGTGCGAGCCTGGTCGGTGATGGTCAGGCCGCAGCCGCGATGTTGCGCACGGCCGCGCAACATCGCGGTTTGCCACTGCGCTTGCCGCTGGCTGATCTCAGCGAGCAATTGGTTGCCACCGCACCGGCGCTGGAAAGCGCTGATCCGGCGCCCCTGCGCAGTGCTTCGGAACGCTACAACGCTGACGCCTTGCTGGCGGTGCACGCGCGCGAAGAGGGCGGGCAGTGGCAGGCGAAATGGCGCTTGTGGCTCGGTGATCAGAAAGAGGCCGGCAGCGTGCAGGGCGCCGATCAGGCTGCGGTTGCCGATGCGGTGATGCTAGCGGTAGCCGAGCGTCTGGCGCCGCGATTTGTCGCCAAGCCCGGCGCGTCGGGTCAGCAGACTCTGGAAGTGCAGGGCATGAATCTGGAGCACTATGCAGCGCTGCTGCGGTTACTCGAACCGTTCGGCGTGCGTCTGCAAAGCGTGCAGGGTGATCGGATCGTCTACCGGGTCAATGGCAGCGTCGATCAATTGCGCGCGCAATTGTCGCTGGCGAAGTTGCAGGAACTGCCGGCCGAAGCGCCGGTTCCGGTGGCGCCTGCCCAGCCAGCGGCGGATGGTACGCCTGCGGTGGCAGCGCCAACCCCGGCAGCGGCGGCACCGTCGTTGCGGTTTCGCTGGTAAGTCTTTCCTTATATAGAAGCATCAGGAGTGGTAAATGGCCGATACGCGGCGTTGGTTCTGGCTCGGTGGGGTAGTCCTGCTTTGCGCGTTTATATGGTTGCTGCACCCGATCCTCACGCCGTTTCTGGTCGCGCTGTTGCTGGCTTATCTGTTCGATCCGCTGGTCGATCGTCTGGAACGCCTCGGGCTGTCGCGAACCTGGGGTGTGATCGCCGTGTTTGCCTTGTTCACCTTGATCGTCACCGCGTTGCTGCTGGTGCTGGTTCCGATGCTCGCCAAGCAGTTGCTGCGTCTGTACGAGCTGGCGCCGCAGATGCTCGACTGGTTGCAGCACACCGCTGTGCCGTGGGCGCAAGCGAAACTGGGGCTGTCGGACGGCTTCTGGAAATTCGATAAAGTCAAAGCCGCGATCAGCGAGCACATGGGCCAGACCACCGACATCGTCGGCGTGGTGCTGAGTCAGGCGACGGCCTCGAGCCTGGCGCTGATCGGCTGGCTGGCAAACCTGGTGCTGATTCCGGTGGTGAGCTTCTATCTGTTGCGCGACTGGGACGTGATGATGGGCAAGATCCGCAGCCTGCTCCCACGTGATCGCGAAGAGCGCGTGGTTGCGCTGGCGGGCGAGTGCCACGAAGTGCTCGGCGCGTTTGTGCGCGGGCAGTTGCTGGTGATGGTTGCGTTGGGGGTGATCTACGCGGCTGGCCTGATGATCGTCGGTCTGGAGCTGGGGCTGTTGATCGGCCTGATTGCCGGTCTCGCGGCGATCGTGCCGTACATGGGTTTTGTCATCGGCATCGGCGCGGCATTGATCGCCGGGTTGTTCCAGTTCGGTGGCGATCTGTACCCGATGGTCGGGATCGTCGCAGTGTTCATGGTCGGTCAGGCACTGGAAGGCATGGTGCTGACGCCTCTACTGGTCGGGGACCGCATCGGCCTGCACCCGGTGGCGGTGATCTTCGCGATCCTTGCTGGCGGCGAGCTGTTCGGTTTCACCGGCGTTCTGCTGGCGTTGCCGGTGGCGGCGGTGATCATGGTGCTGGTGCGTCATGTCCACGACTTGTATAAGGATTCCGGGATCTACAGCGGCGTCGACGAACCCGAGCTGTGATGCGAGGGCCAGCCCGGCGCTTGGCCGGGCTGGCCCGTGTCGTGCAGGCGAGGGCGCCAGAGAATCCGTCACAAAACCGCTGCGTCAACGCAAACCTTTGATTTTGCTTGGGGTCTGTCGCATTGTGCGCTCAGCCTCACGGGTATAAACTTCGCCAACTTTACACAGAGGCCACTAACGGTTCCTTTGAGAACTGTTCAGTCAGCATGAAACCGATTCAGCTGCCCCTAGGTGTGCGTCTGCGTGACGACGCCACCTTCATCAACTACTACCCAGGCGCCAATGCCGCTGCACTCGGCTATGTCGAGCGTCTCTGCGAAGCCGACGCCGGGTGGACAGAGAGCCTGATCTACCTGTGGGGCAAGCACGGCGTCGGGCGCACGCATCTGTTGCAGGCCGCGTGCCTGCGCTTCGAGCAGATGGGCGAACCGGCGGTGTATCTGCCGCTGGCCGAGTTGATGGACCGCGGCGTGGAAATCCTCGACAACCTTGAACAGTACGAACTGGTCTGCCTGGATGATTTGCAGGTGATTGCCGGCAAGGCCGACTGGGAAGAGGCGATGTTTCATCTGTTCAACCGTCTGCGTGACAGCGGCCGGCGCCTGCTGATCGCCGCGTCCACTTCACCGCGCGAACTGCCTGTGAAGCTGGCTGACCTGAAATCCCGTCTGACCCTGGCGCTGATCTTCCAGATGCGCCCACTTTCTGATGAAGACAAATTGCGTGCGCTGCAATTGCGCGCATCCCGTCGCGGTCTGCACCTGACCGATGAAGTCGGGCACTTCATTCTCACTCGCGGCACGCGCAGCATGAGCGCGCTGTTCGATCTCCTCGAGCAGCTTGATCAGGCGTCCCTGCAAGCGCAACGCAAGCTGACCATCCCCTTCCTCAAGGAAACTCTTGGCTGGTAGTAGTGGGCTTTTGCCAGCTTTCAGGCGCCAGAAAACCCGCGTCTTTGCGCCGATTCACCGGCCAGACGAGTTACGCGCTTAGATGTAAACGCGAAACCGGGAAGTCACATAAAGTTCGATTGAATTTGCAAATGAGGACGATAGCGGGCATAGTCTCGGCTTCTTTACAACTATCAGCCACGGTCGTGCCCATGCTAAAGCGCTTCGCACCCCTCGTGCCTCTCGCACTCGTTACCCTGTTATTCGGTTGTGCTGCACATTCTCCGGTTCAAGAGCCGCCGCAACAGGTCAAGAATTCTGCTACCGCCCAATCTTCCGTTATTTACCAGGAAGAGCTGGACACCGAAAAAGAACTCAACCAGTTCAACGGCAGCAAGCCTTATCAGCTTCCTGTACTGGCTGACAGCATCCTCGAACGCGGCATGTCCCTGATCGGTACCCGTTACCGTTTCGGCGGTACTTCTGAAGCCGGCTTCGATTGCAGCGGTTTCATCGGTTACCTGTTCCGCGAAGAGGCCGGCATGAACCTGCCGCGCTCGACTCGCGAAATGATCAACGTTGATGCGCCGCTGGTTTCGCGCAGCAACCTTGAGCCGGGTGATCTGCTGTTCTTCGCCACCAATGGTCGTCGCGGTCGTGTCAGTCACGCCGGGATCTACCTGGGTGACAATCAGTTCATCCACTCCAGCAGTCGTCGCAGCGGCGGTGTTCGCATCGACAGCCTGGGTGACAGCTACTGGAGCAAGACCTTCATCGAAGCCAAGCGTGCACTCGCCATGGCGCCGACCGTGGTCACCGCTCGCAAGTAAGCCCGAGGTCGCTGCGTTCGCGGCGACAAAACGGCACGGCAACGGAGTAGACCTAAACTTTACAAGGTGAAGTTAAAGTCTTACTTGAAGTTTGCCGCGTAGCCGCTAGAATCCTGAATCTATATTGATGGCAAACCGCCTGCGTGATGACGCAGGCGGTTTTGTTTCTGTCCATTCTGCAGAGAAAGCCGCAGCCAGATCAGGATGTTCTGCTTATGACGATGTCGGCCCGCCTCACCTTGATCCTTTGCGCCGCGCTGCTCAGCGCCTGCGCCAGCCGTACACCGCCGCCAGCCCCCGTGGTTCGCGCGCCGATCGTGTTCGGTCCTTCCCAGGCTTTTTCTCCCGTTGCTGAAGACGTGCTGTTCCGCGCCCTCGGCCTGGTCGGCACGCCGTATCGCTGGGGCGGCAACACGCCAGATTCCGGTTTCGATTGCAGTGGTCTGATCGGTTTCGTCTACCGCGACGCGGCGGGAATTTCGCTGCCACGCTCGACCCGCGAAATGATCGTCATGCAGGCGCCGAATGTCGGCAAGGAAGGCTTGCAGACCGGCGACCTGATTTTCTTCGCCACCAATGGCGGCTCGCAGGTCAGTCATGCGGGGATTTACGTCGGTGAGGGGCGCTTCGTGCATGCACCGGCCACGGGTGGCACGGTCAAGCTTGATAGCCTGTCGAAGGCCTATTGGCAGAAGGCGTATCTGAGCGCCAAGCGAGTGTTGCAGCCGGGGCAGCTGGCGCATAATCCCTAGCGCGTATGCATAACTAATTGTGGGAGCGAGCCTGCTCGCGAAGGCGGAGTGTCAGTCGACAATGATTTGACTGATACACCGCTTTCGCGAGCAGGCTCGCTCCCACATTTTTTTACGTCGTGCTTAGCTTATTTGCTGGCCGACACACGCCATACTTTGTTCCCGACATCATCCGCTACCAGCAAGCCACCTTGCTGATCGATGACCACGCCAACTGGGCGGCCCAGCGCGTTCTCGTCCTTGTCGAGGAAACCGGTCAGCACATCCACCGGTTGCCCGGTCGGTTTGCCGCCAGTGAACGGCACGAAAATCACCTTGTAGCCGCTGTGCGGTTTGCGGTTCCACGAGCCGTGCTGGCCAATGAATGCGCCTTCCTTGAATTGCGCCGGCAAGCGGTTGCCCTCGGCGAAGGTCAGGCCCAGCGAAGCGGTGTGCGGACCGACGGCGTAATCCGGAGCGATGGCCTTGGCCACCAGATCAGGATTCTGCGGTTTGACTCGCACATCGACGTGTTGCCCGTAGTAGCTGAACGGCCAGCCATAGAAGCCGCCGTCCTTGACCGAGGTGATGTAGTCCGGCACCAGATCGCTGCCGATTTCGTCACGCTCGTTGACCGCTGTCCACAAGGCGCCGCTGGTGGGTTCCCAGGCAAGGCCGTTGGGGTTGCGGATGCCCGAGGCGAAGATCCGGTGATTGCCGGTCGCCCGATCCACTTCCCAGATCGCCGCGCGGCCTTCTTCCTGATCCAGACCGTTTTCGCCGACGTTACTGTTCGAGCCGACGGTGACGTAGAGCTTGTTGCCGTCCTTGCTGGCGATGACGTTCTTGGTCCAGTGGTGATTCAGCGTGCCGCCGGGCAAGTCGACGACTTTGATCGGTTGGGTTTTGATCTCGGTGGCGCCCGGCTCGTAGTTGAAGCGCAGCAGGCGGTCGGTGTCGGCAACGTACAAATCATTGCCAACCAGCGTCATGCCAAACGGCGAATTGAGGTTCTGCAGGAACACCGTGCGGGTTTCCGCGACGCCATCGTGGTCGGCATCACGCAGCAGGGTGATGCGGTTCGGGCTGGGTACGCCGGCACCGGCCTTGCCCATGACTTTCTTCATCACCCAGCCACGAATGCCTTTGCTGTCATCGGGCTTGGGCGGCGCATTGGTTTCCGCCACCAGCACATCGCCGTTGGGCAGCACGTAGAGCCAGCGCGGGTGATCGAGTCCTTCGGCAAACGCCGCGACCTGGGTGCCGGCCGCTGCGGTCGGTTTCGCGCCGTCCGGCCAGCCCACCGCCGGGGCGATGTTGACTGTCGGGATCAGTGTCTTGTTCGGTTCGGGCAGTTTCGGTGACGGACCGGTGCCGTCGGAAACTTGCAGGCTGGAGGTTTCACCGCAGGCAGCGAGCCCGCCAGCGACGGCGATGATGAGAGCGAGTGGGGCCTTGCGCATTGCTGATCTTCCCTATGAATGCATTCCTAAACATAGAGGAGGGCGCAGGCCCGATGGTTCAACTGCTCAACCGCGGGCTTCCTTGAACAGCACGGCGATGCCCGGATGATAGTTGCCCGCGTCGCTGTGCAATTTGCGATAGGCGTAGGGGAAATACCAGGCCACGGCGCAGGTGTGTTCCTTTTGCAGGTCGTCGACCATGTCCTGCAGTTCTTCAGGGCTGGCGCTGTGCTGGGCTTTTTGCGGAGCGATGAAGAGGCAGCCGAGCTTGAGATCGCTTGCGTAGCTGATGCGCTTGGCATCAACGGTGATGTCGAGCAGGGCCTGGGTCAGGTTGAGGTTGTTGACCCGTGGCCAGCGTTGCGTGGCCTGAATGAATGCACGGTCTTCGCTGCCGGCAATTAACAGATCGGCGCGGGCATTGCGTTCGCCTTCTTCGTTCTGTTTGCGCGTGGCGGTGTCGTTCAGCGTGACCATTTCAGCCATCCACGCCGCTGCCGCGAGCAGGCCCAGATTGGCTTTCTCGTCGTGCCAGTACGGCGTGTCGTTGTCGCCGCGAACGGTGTTGTAGCGATCGATACAGTCAAACCAGCGTTCCAGCACCGGGCGCAGGAATTCCAAGCGCGGGTTGCTGATGATCATGCCTTGCATCGTCGTCATCCTTATTGTTGTAGTGGGCTTTTCGGAAAAAGCATGGCTCTTTGATATCACTTGTCACAGTCTGGCACAAGATTGCCGCTGCACATTTGATCAGCGGCAGTTATTCGCGCGCAAAGCGCCTCTTCAATTGACGCTCCACCCCCAACCCTCTAACCTTCGCCGCTTGTTTCAGGTGCTCTGTGGCCCCGCGTCGACAGAGTGAAACAGGGAAGCCGGTGAGTGTGGTCTTCAAGCGAAGCCACGACGATCCCGGCGCTGCCCCCGCAACGGTAAATGAGTGAAAACTGCGCCTTGAGCCACTGCCTCGAAAGAAGCGGGAAGGCGCGCAGTCAGGCGAAACGCCGCTCATGAGCCCGGAGACCGGCCTGATCCATCTCAACGGCATCACGGTGGGCGATGCCAGGCTTTTTGCCGTCTATTCTTGTGCCTGCCCGCCGTTATCCAGCCTCAACGGAGAGCTCCCCCATGACTGATTCCCCCGAGCGTGACGAACGCCATCTGGCGCGCATGCAGCGCAAGAAAGCCGTGATCGACGAACGCATTGCCAACTCGCCCGACGAATGTGGCCTGGTGCTGGTGCTGACCGGCAACGGCAAAGGCAAGAGCAGCTCGGCATTCGGCATGCTCGCCCGCGCCATGGGCCACGGCATGCAATGCGGCGTGGTGCAATTCATCAAGGGCCGCAACAGCACTGGCGAAGAATTGTTTTTCCGCCGCTTCCCCGAGCAGGTGCGTTTCCACGTCATGGGCGAAGGCTTCACCTGGGAAACCCAGGATCGTCAGCGCGACATCGCCGCGGCGACCGCCGCTTGGGAAGTCTCGCGCGAATTGTTGCGCGACCCTTCGATCGGTCTGGTGGTGCTCGACGAATTGAACATCGCCCTCAAGCACGGCTACCTCGATCTCGATCAGGTGCTCAGCGATTTGCAGGCGCGTCCGCCGATGCAGCACGTGGTGGTCACCGGTCGCGGCGCCAAGCCGGAAATGATCGAGATGGGCGACACGGTCACCGAGATGGGCATGCTCAAGCACGCCTTCCAGGCCGGGATCAAAGCGCAGAAAGGCGTCGAACTTTGAAGCCACCACGTCACTGCCCGGCGGTGTTGATCGCCGCGCCGGCCTCCGGTCAGGGCAAGACCACCGTCACCGCTGCACTCGCCCGTTTGCATCGCAATCAGGGGCGCAAGGTGCGCGTATTCAAATGCGGGCCGGACTTTCTCGACCCGATGATCCTCGAGCGCGCCAGCGGTGCGCCGGTGTATCAACTGGACATGTGGATGGTCGGCGAGCAGGAAAGTCGCCGCCTGTTGTGGGAAGCCGCCGCCGAGGCTGATCTGATTCTGATTGAAGGCGTGATGGGCCTGTTCGACGGCACGCCATCCAGCGCTGATCTGGCGCGCCACTTCGGTGTGCCGGTGCTCGGCGTGATCGACGGCACCGCCATGGCGCAGACCTTTGGCGCCTTGGCGCTGGGCCTGGCGAAGTATCAGCCGGACTTGCCGTTCGCTGGCGTGCTGGCCAACCGCGTCGGCACCTTGCGCCATGCGCAATTGCTCGAAGGCAGCCTCACCGAAGGTTTGCGCTGGTACGGTGCGCTGTCCCGCGAGACCGGCATCGAATTGCCGAGCCGCCACCTCGGTCTGGTCCAGGCCAGCGAATTGAATGATCTGGATCTGCGTCTCGACGCGGCTGCCGATGCGCTGGCCAGCAGTTGCCAAGTCGCGCTGCCACCGGCGGTTGAATTCGCCGCGCCTGACCTCATCGCCGCCGAGCCTTTATTGAATGGTGTGCGCATCGCCGTCGCCCGCGATGAAGCCTTTGCCTTCACCTATGGCGCCAGCCTCGATCTGCTGCGGGCGATGGGCGCCGAGCTGCAATTTTTCTCGCCGATCCGCGACACGCAATTGCCCGAGGCGGACAGCCTGTATCTGCCGGGCGGCTATCCAGAGTTGCATCACGTCGCGCTGGCGCAGAACACCTCGATGCTTGCAGCAATCCGCGCGCACCACGCGGCGGGCAAGCCGTTGCTCGCCGAATGTGGCGGCATGCTTTACCTGCTTCATTCGCTGACCGACGTGGAAGGCACCCGTGCTGAGCTGGTCGGTTTGCTCAAGGGCGATGCAACGATGCAGAAGCGTCTCGCGGCGCTGGCGTTGCAGGCGGTTGAGCTGCCGGAAGGGGAGTTGCGTGGGCATACCTATCATCATTCGCTGACCACCACCGAGCTGACGCCGATTGCCCGGGGGGTGAGTCCCAATGGCGGGCGCGGCGCTGAGGCGGTTTATCGCGAGGGGCGGATGACGGCTTCCTATGTGCACTTTTATTTCCCGTCGAATCCTGTGGCTGTCGCTGCGCTGTTTGCGCCCGGCCTTGAGACCGCCATCGCTGGCAAGCCAGCTCCCACAGGGGATTGCGTTTCGTCAGGTATTGCACCGCCCACTGTGGGAGCTGGCTTGCCAGCGATGGGGCCATGACCGACAACACATTCTCCGAAGCCGAACGCGCGGCGGTCTACAAGGCCATCGCCGAACGCCGCGACATGCGCCACTTCACCGGCGGCAGCGTCGAACCGCAGTTGCTGCGTCGTCTGCTCGAAGCCGCTCATCAAGCGCCGAGCGTCGGCCTGATGCAGCCGTGGCGCTTCATCCGCATCAGCGATCGCGCTCTGCGCGGGCAGATCCGCGATCTGGTGGAAGAAGAGCGCATCCGCACCGCCGAGGCCCTCGGCGAGCGCAGCGATGAGTTCATGCAGCTCAAGGTCGAAGGCATCAACGATTGCGCAGAAGTGCTGGTCGCGGCGCTGATGGATGATCGCGAAAAGCACATCTTCGGTCGGCGCACCTTGCCGGAAATGGACATGGCCTCGTTGTCCTGCGCGATCCAGAATCTGTGGCTGGCCTCCCGCGCTGAAGGCCTGGGCATGGGCTGGGTCTCGCTGTTCGAACCGCAAGCCTTGGCGGATTTGCTCAAGTTGCCGGTCGGTGCCAAGCCGCTGGCGGTGTTGTGTCTGGGCCCGGTCAGGGAATTCTATCCGGCGCCGATGCTGGTGCTTGAAGGCTGGGCGCAGGCGCGGCCGCTCAACGAGCTGCTGTACGAAAATTATTGGGGAGTGAGTCAATGAGTGTGGCGTTGCTGAGTGTCGCTGCGGTAGCGCTGGATGCGCTGCTCGGTGAACCGAAACGCTGGCATCCGCTGGTGGCGTTCGGCAATTTTGCCGGGCGCATTGAGCAACGCTTCAACGCTGGCGGTCGTGGCTGGCGCAGCCATGGCGTGACCGCGTGGGTGCTCGCGGTGCTGCCGCTGACTCTGCTCGCCACAGCATTTTCCTGGGCGCCCTATGTCGGCTGGATTGTCGAGATCCTGGCGTTGTATTGCGCCCTCGGCATGCGCAGCCTCGGCGAACATGTCGCGCCGGTTGCGGCGGCGTTGCGCGCCGATGATCTGGACGAGGCACGCAAGCGCGTCGGCTATCTGGTCAGTCGCCAGACCGATGAACTCGACGGCACTGCGGTTGCCCGCGCCGCGACTGAGTCGGTGCTGGAGAACGGCAGCGATGCGGTGTTCGCTGCGCTGTTCTGGTTTGTCGTCGCCGGCGCGCCGGGCGTGGTTCTGTATCGCTTGAGCAATACCCTCGATGCGATGTGGGGTTATCGCAACGAACGCTTCGAGCGTTTCGGCTGGGCGGCGGCGAAAATCGACGACGTGTTGAACTACATTCCTGCGCGTCTGGTGGCATTGACCTACGCGCTGCTCGGCAAAACCCGACTCGCGCTCAAGTGCTGGCGCACCCAGGCGCCAAAGTGGGACAGCCCCAACGCCGGCCCGGTGATGGCGGCCGGTGCCGGTGCGCTGGGCGTCGAGTTGGGTGGCCCGGCGATCTATCACGGCGAACTGCACGAGCGCCCGCAATTGGGCGAGGGTGCGCCGGCCGATGCTGATTCCATCGACCGTGGCTGGCAATTGGTCCAGCGCGGCGTATGGTTATGGCTGCTGATGCTTTGCCTGGGGGCGGAATTTTATGCTTGAGCACGGTGGCCGGCTGCGCAAGGCTGCACTCGATTACGGGATCGCCGAGGCCGACTGGCTTGACCTGTCCAGCGGCCTCGCGCCATGGCCGTTCCCGATCCCGGAGATCCCGCTACGCGCCTGGGCGCGGTTGCCGGAAACCGATGACGGACTGGAACAGGCCGCCTGCGATTATTACGGCGCCGCGCAGGTGCTACCGGTGGCCGGCTCGCAAATGGCTATCCAGCTGCTGCCGCGTCTGCGTCGGGCCGGCAAGGTCGGCGTGTTGTCGCCGTGCTATGCCGAGCATGCCGAAGCGTGGCGGCGCAGCGGTTACATTGTCCGTGAAGTACTCGAGCAGGAAGTCGAATTCTTTCTCGACAGTCTTGATGTGCTGGTGGTGGTCAATCCGAACAACCCGACCGGACTCAGCCTGACCCCGGCGCGCCTGCTCGACTGGCATGCGCGGCTGGCGCAACGTGGCGGCTGGCTGGTGGTCGATGAAGCGTTCATGGACAACACGCCGCAACTGAGCCTGGCGCCCTATGCGCATCAGGTCGGGCTGGTGGTGTTGCGTTCGTTCGGCAAGTTTTTCGGTCTGGCCGGGGTGCGCCTCGGTTTCGTTCTGGCCGAGCGCAAGTTGCTCAAACTGCTCGCCGAACAGGTCGGGCCGTGGGCGGTGAGCGGGCCGACGCGGGTGCTCGGTACGGCGTGCCTGCAAGACACCGAGGGCCATACCCGTCAGCGGATCCGCAGCGATGAAGCGAGCGAGCGGTTGGCGGCGCTGCTGACCCGTTGCGGTTTTGCACCGCAGGGTGGCTGCGCGCTGTTTCAGTGGCTGATCACCGAGCACGCCGAAGCGCTGCACGAATTCCTCGCCCGGCGCGGCATCCTCCTGCGCCTGTTCAGCCACAACAGCAGCGTGCGTTTCGGCCTGCCAGCGGATGCCGCGCAAGCGCTGCGTCTCGAACAGGCTTTGCAAGCTTTCACCAAGGACCACCCATGACCACTCTGATGGTGCAAGGCACCACGTCCGATGCCGGCAAAAGCACTTTGGTGACGGCGTTGTGCCGCTGGGCCACCCGCCAGGGCGTGGCGGTGGTGCCGTTCAAACCGCAGAACATGGCGCTCAACAGCGCAGTCACCGCTGACGGCGGCGAGATCGGCCGCGCGCAGGCAGTGCAGGCGCAAGCGGCCGGTCTTGAACCGCACACCGATATGAATCCGGTATTGCTCAAGCCCAACAGCGACACCGGCGCGCAAGTGATCATTCATGGCCGCGCGGTGACGACGATGAACGCCGTCGCTTATCACGATTACAAGGCCATCGCGATGCAAGCGGTGCTCGCCTCGCACGAGCGACTCAGCGCTGCGTATCCGCTGGTAATGGTCGAAGGCGCCGGTTCGCCGGCGGAGATCAATCTGCGCGCCGGCGACATTGCCAACATGGGCTTTGCCGAAGCGGTGGATTGCCCGGTTTTGCTGATCGCCGACATCAATCGCGGCGGCGTGTTTGCGCATTTGGTCGGCACGCTGGAATTGCTTTCACCGAGCGAACAGGCGCGGGTCAAAGGCTTCATCATCAACCGCTTTCGCGGCGATATCGCCTTGTTGCAACCGGGCCTCGACTGGCTGGAACAACGCACCGGCAAACCGGTGGTCGGCGTGTTGCCGTACGTGATGGACCTGCACCTTGAAGCCGAGGACGGCATCGACCAACGCCAGACCGACAAGGCCGAGCAGGTGTTGAAAGTGGTGGTGCCGGTGCTGCCGCGCATCAGCAATCACACCGACTTCGACCCGCTGCGTCTGCATCCGCAGGTGGATCTGCAATTCGTCGGCCCGGGCCAGGCGATTCCCGCCGCCGACCTGATCATCCTGCCGGGCTCGAAAAGCGTGCGCAGTGATCTGGCTTATCTACGCGCCAACGGTTGGGATGCGGCGATCAATCGGCATCTGCGCTACGGCGGCAAGGTGCTGGGGATTTGCGGCGGTCTGCAGATGCTCGGTGAACAGGTGCACGATCCGCTTGGGCTGGAAGGCGCTGCCGGCTCCAGCGCCGGTCTGGGGCTGCTGGCGTTCGAAACCCAGCTCGAAGCCGACAAGCAACTGCGCAACGTGCGCGGGCGGCTGACGCTGGAAAACGCCGCAGTCATCGGTTATGAAATCCATGCTGGCGTGACCACCGGGCCGGCTCTGGAAAATCCGGCGGTGCATCTGGACGACGGTCGTTGCGATGGCGCGCAGAGTGCCGATGGTCAGGTGTTCGGCACCTATCTGCATGGCTTGTTCGAATCCCCCGAGGCGAGCGCGGCGTTGCTGCGCTGGGCCGGGTTGAGTGATGTGCAGGAAGTCGATTACCACGGCTTGCGCGAACGCGACATCGAGCGGCTGGCGGATCTGGTGGAGAAGCATCTGGATACCGGGCTGTTGCGTCAGCTCTGTGGGATTTGAGTTGTCCGGGCTGGCCTCTTCGCGAGCAGGCTCGCTCCCACAGGGAGACGCGATCAACGGTGGGAGCGAGCCCGCTCGCGGAGGGGGCCGGTTGCCTTACCACACATTTTTGGATGAACCCATGCTCCAACTGATCCTCGGCGGCGCCCGCTCCGGCAAGAGTCGTCTGGCGGAAAAACTCGCCAGCGACAGCCATCTGGCGGTCACCTACATCGCCACCAGCCAACCGCTGGACGGCGAAATGAATCAACGCGTCGCCCATCATCGCGCACGTCGCCCGGTCGAATGGGCGTTGATCGAAGAGCCGCTGGAACTGGCCCGCGTGCTGCGCGAATCCGCCGGCGCCGAGCGCTGCCTGCTGGTCGATTGCCTGACCCTGTGGCTGACCAATCTGCTGATGCTCGACGACGCCGAACGTCTCGCCGCCGAGCGTGAAGCCTTGCTCGACTGCCTGGCGTCGTTGCCGGGTGAAATCATTTTTGTCAGCAACGAGACCGGAATGGGTGTCGTGCCGCTGGGCGAATTGACCCGCGGCTATGTCGATGAAGCCGGTTGGCTGCATCAAGCTCTGGCCGAGCGTTGTCAGCGAGTTGTCCTGACCGTCGCCGGCCTGCCCCTGACTTTGAAAGGACCTGCGTTATGAGCCCGACCTGGTGGCTGAACCCGTGCAAAACCGTGAACCCGGACATCATCGCGCAAGCGACCGAGCGCCAGCAGCAACTGACCAAACCGGCGGGTTCGTTGGGGCGCCTTGAATCGGTGGCCGTGCAACTGGCCGGTCTGCAAGGTCAGCTCAAGCCAACGCTGGATCAAGTCTGGATCGCGATTTTCGCTGGCGACCATGGCGTGGTAGCCGAAGGCGTATCGGCTTATCCGCAGGAAGTTACCGGGCAGATGCTGCTCAACTTTGTCAGCGGCGGCGCGGCGATCAGCGTGCTGGCGCGTCAGCTCGGCGCGCAGATGGAAGTGGTCGATCTGGGCACGGTGAATCCGACGCTGAATCTGCCCGGCGTGCGCCATCTGAACATCGGCGAGGGAACGGCGAACTTCGCACAGGGCGCAGCGATGACTCAGGCGCAGGGCGAATCGGCTTTGCAGGCCGGTCGCGACAGCGTCTTGCGCGCGAAAGCCGCCGGCACCCAGTTGTTCATCGGTGGCGAAATGGGCATCGGCAACACCACGGCGGCCAGTGCGCTGGCCTGTGCCTTGCTCGATTGCCCGGTGGCGCACCTGACCGGTCCCGGCACCGGGCTGAATGCCGCTGGCGTCAGCCACAAGGCACAGGTGATCGAACGCGCGCTGGCGCTGCATGCCGCACAGCGTGGCGATGCCTTGCAGACGCTATTCAATGTCGGCGGTTTCGAGATTGCCGCGTTGGTCGGCGCTTATCTGGCCTGCGCGCAGGAAGGCATTGCGGTGCTGGTCGACGGCTTCATCTGCACGGTCGCGGCACTGGTCGCGGTGCGCTTGAATCCAGCCTGTCGTGAGTGGCTGTTGTTCGGCCATCGCGGTGCCGAGCCGGGCCATCGCCATGTGCTGGAAACCTTGAGCGCCGAGCCGCTGCTCGAGCTCGGCCTGCGCCTGGGCGAGGGCAGTGGCGCGGCGTTGGCGGTGCCGTTGTTGCGCCTGGCGTGTGACCTGCACGGGCAAATGGCGACATTCGCCGAAGCAGCCGTGGCGGATCGCCCGGCATGAGCCTGCGCCTGGATCTGCTGCGCCACGGCGAAACGGAACTCGGCGGCGGCTTGCGCGGCAGCCTCGACGATGCGCTGACCGCAAACGGCTGGACGCAGATGCGTGCGGCGGTGGTCAACGGCGGGCCGTGGGATCGTATCATCAGTTCGCCATTGCAGCGCTGCGCGCGCTTCGCTGCTGAACTCGGCGAGCAACTGAACCTGTCCGTGCATCTGGACAAGGATCTGCAAGAGCTGCATTTCGGCGCGTGGGAAGGGCAGAGCGCGGCGGCGTTGATGGAAACGGATGCTGAAGCGCTGGGGCTGTTCTGGGCTGATCCCTATGGCTTCACGCCACCGCAGGGGGAGCCGGTCAGCGCGTTTTCCGCGCGGGTGTTGGCGGCGGTTGCGCGATTGCACGCGGCTTACGCCGGCGAACGGATTCTGCTGGTCAGCCACGGCGGCGTGATGCGTTTGTTGCTGGCGCAGGCACGAGAGCTGCCACGTGAACAGTTGCTGAATGTCGAGGTCGGCCACGGTGCGCTGTTTGCGCTGACGGTCGAGGCTGACGGCGCGCTCAAGGAAGGTCACTGAGATGTTGCCGCTGTGGATCGCCTTGCAGTTTCTCAGCAGCCTGCCGATTCGCCTGCCGGGCATGCCTGAGCCGCAACAGCTTGGCCGTTCGCTGCTGTTTTATCCGCTGGTGGGATTGCTGTTCGGGCTGATCCTCTTCGCGTTGAATCTGTTGTTGGCCGGCGCGCCGATGTTACTGCATGCGGCGCTGTTGCTGACCGTGTGGGTATTGCTCAGCGGCGCGCTGCATCTCGATGGCCTGGCCGACAGCGCCGATGCCTGGCTCGGCGGTTTTGGTGATCGCGAGCGCACGTTGACGATCATGAAAGATCCGCGCAGCGGGCCGATTGCGGTGGTCACGCTGGTGCTGGTGTTGTTGCTCAAATTTGCCGCGCTGCTGGCACTGATCGAGCAAGGGCATACCCTGGCGCTGATCATCGTGCCGGTGCTCGGGCGAGCGGCGCTGTTGGGGTTGTTTCTGACTACGCCGTATGTGCGTGCGGGTGGCTTGGGTCAGGCGCTGGCCGATCATCTGCCGCGTAGAGCGGGGTGGTGGGTGCTGGGGTTGAGTGCGCTGGGCTGCGTGTTGATCGCGGGTATCGGCGCGGTGCTGATTTCGCTGGTCGGGTTTGTCTGGCTGCGGCGTTTGATGATGCGGCGGTTGGGCGGGGCTACCGGGGACACGGCGGGGGCGTTGCTGGAATTGCTGGAGATGGGGGTGTTGGTGGGGCTCGCTTTGGTCTGAAGGATTTGCGGAGATGATGCCTGCTCGCGAAGGCGGCCTCACCGGCAATAATGATGTGCAGAGTAAACTCATCTGTAACTTGATTTAACACACTCGCGGGTATATACACGCATCATGCTTCCTTCTCAGTGTTTGTGCACCAACCTGCGTCGCGCCGCGCGTGGCGTCAGCAGGCATTACGACGGCGCTCTCGACGGCTTCGGGATCAACGTTGCCCAGTATTCTCTGCTGTGTAATCTGCAGCGGCTGGAGCAACCGAGCATTTCCGAACTGGCCGAAGCCATGGGCCTGGATCGCAGCACTTTGGGGCGCAACTTGCGCGTGCTCGAGGGCGAAGGTCTGGTGGCGCTGGCCGAAGGCGAGGACATGCGCAACCGCATCGTGCGCCTCACCGAAACCGGCGTGCAGCGCCTGGCAGCGGCATTGCCGGCGTGGGAAGCGGCGCAACAGCGGCTGATCGACCGTCTCGGTGCCGAGAAGCGCGAAACCTTGCTCAAACTGCTCGACGAACTGGCCTGACGCCGGTTTTTTCGCGCTCAAGCGGGTATATACCCGCGACTGGAGAATAACAATGACATCAATGTGGCGTACGTGCGGTTGGGTGTTGCTGGGGAGTGCGCTGATCCTGGCGTTGTCATTGGGCGTGCGCCACGGGTTCGGTCTGTTCCTGTCGCCGATGAGCGCGCAATTTGGTTGGGGTCGGGAGGTATTTGCTTTCGCCATCGCCCTGCAAAACCTGATCTGGGGTCTGGCGCAGCCATTCACCGGCGCCCTGGCCGACCGCTTCGGCGCGGCGAAAGTGGTGCTGGTCGGTGGGATCCTCTACGCGGCGGGCCTGGTGTGCATGGGCCTGTCTGATTCGGCGGTGACTCTGTCACTGAGTGCCGGTCTGCTGATCGGTATCGGTCTTTCGGGCACTTCGTTTTCAGTCATTCTTGGTGTTGTGGGTCGTGCTGTGCCGCCAGAGAAACGCAGCATGGGCATGGGTATCGCTAGCGCCGCCGGTTCGTTCGGCCAGTTTGCGATGTTGCCGGGCACGCTGGGCCTGATCGGCTGGCTCGGCTGGTCGGCCGCGCTGTTGGTGCTGGGCCTGTTGGTGGCGATGATTGTGCCGCTGGTGAGCATGCTCAAGGACAAGCCGCTGCCGGTGCTTGGCCATGAACAGACTCTTTCCGAAGCGCTGCGTGAGGCCTGCTCGCACTCCGGTTTCTGGCTGCTGGCGTTCGGCTTTTTTGTCTGCGGTTTTCAGGTGGTGTTCATCGGTGTGCACTTGCCAGCGTATCTGGTCGATCAGCATCTGCCCGCCAGTGTTGGCACTACGGTGCTGGCGTTGATCGGACTGTTCAATATCTTCGGCACTTACACCGCCGGTTGGCTCGGTGGCCGCATGTCCAAACCGCGCCTGCTGACAGCGTTGTATCTGCTGCGCGCGGTGGTGATCGTGCTGTTCCTGTGGTTGCCGGTGACGACCATGTCGGCGTACCTGTTCGGTATGGCCATGGGTTTCCTGTGGCTGTCGACGGTGCCGTTGACCAACGGTACGGTGGCGACCTTGTTCGGCGTGCGCAATTTGTCCATGCTCGGTGGCATTGTCTTTCTGTTCCATCAGCTCGGCTCGTTCCTTGGTGGCTGGCTGGGCGGGGTGGTGTACGACCGTACCGGGAGTTATGACTTGATCTGGCAAGTGGCGGTTCTCTTGAGCCTGCTCGCGGCGGCGCTGAACTGGCCGGTGCGCGAGCGTCCGGTGGCGCGCCTGCAAGCTGCGGCGAGTGCAGCATGAGCCGGATCTGCGCGCGGGTCGTTGTTGCCGCACTGGCTGCAGCGCTGTTGGCGCTGGTGTGGTGGGGCTGGCAGCGCGGCGGTCTGGCGCTGATGCAGTTGGGCATGAGTATTTGCTAGATGGCAGCGTGGCGAGTAACGTCGAAGCCTGATGACTGCCCAAGGAAATTCGACATGTTGATGCGCTGGTGTGCTGTTCCCGCGTTGCTGATGGCGTTGACTGGCCTGGCCCAGGCCGCCGATTGTCCTGAGCTGCTGCAAGGCTCGCTGCCGAAGCTGCGCGCCAAGGAATCCATCGATCTGTGCAAGCAGTACGCCGACAAGCCGCTGGTGGTAGTCAATACCGCCAGCTTCTGCGGTTTCGCCCCGCAGTTCGAAGGCCTCGAGGCGCTGAACAAGCGCTACAAGGCGCAAGGGCTGGAGATGCTCGGCGTGCCGTCCAATGACTTCAAGCAGGAGTCCAAGGACAGCGCCGAAACCGCCAAGGTCTGTTACGCCAACTATGGCGTGACCTTCAACATGACCGAGCCGCAGAAGGTTCGCGGCGACGACGCCACGCATCTGTTCCAGGTATTGGCCGCGCAGAGCAATGCGCCGAAGTGGAATTTCTACAAGTATGTGGTCGACCGGCAGGGCAAGGTGGTGGCGAGTTTTTCCAGTTTGACCAAACCGGATGACCCCGAGTTTATCGCGGCGATCGAGAAGGCCATTGCCTCCAAACCGCTGAAGCCCTGAAGCCCTGAAGCCCTGAAGCCTTGTGATGATCCTGTAGGAGCTGCCGCAGGCTGCGATCTTTTGATCTTGATTCTCTGAAGGTAAAAGCAAGATCAAAAGATCGCAGCCTCGTTGCACTCGTCAGCTCCTACGGGTTGTACAAATTTTCAGGCATGAAAAAGCCCCGCCTCTGTAAAGAGAGCGGGGCTTTTTGGTGGGCGAGGGGTTAGCCTCGCCACGGTGCATCAGAAGCGGTAAGTCGCGCCGACACCGAAGCCGTTTGCCGAGTTTTCATACTTGGCATCGTAGGTCTGGCCACGCGCGTTTTCGTTGCGGATGTTGACCGACTCTTCTTTGAGGTACGAGTACGCGACGTCGATGGTCAGGTCGTCCGTCGGGCTCCAGCCGGCACCGATACTGAAGATGGTGCGGTCGCCAGTCGGGATACGCGGCGAGCGGTCTTCGTTATTGGTTGGCGACTGGTCGAAGGTCAGACCGGTACGCAGCACCCATTCCTTGTTCAACTGGTACGAGGTACCCACGGCATAGGCCCAGGAGTCATGCCAGTTCTGGTCTTCGTTGATCGAGCCGAACTGACCGGCCAGCAGAGGTTGCACGCCGGAGTTCTTCACGGTGATCTTCTCGAGCTGGCTCCAGCGGGTCCAGGTGGTGCCGGCATATACGTTCCAGCGATCGTTGATTGCCTGGGTGACCGACAGGTCCACGGATTCCGGCGTGGTGATCTTCAGCGAAGCGTCGTACTTCTGGTTGGCGCCAACGCCCACAAGCGCCAGGGCGTTGTAGTTGACCTTGGTGTCGCCTTCGAGCTTGTAGTCGACCTTGGAGTGGTAGGTCAGGCCGACACGGGTGGTGTCGGTGGCCTGGACCAGCAAGCCGACGTTGTAACCCAGCGCGGTATCGTCACCCTTGATCTTGACCTTGCCGTCCGGCAGTGCCTGGGTGATCGACAGGTTGGATTCCAGCGAGCCGTCGATGCGGTTGATGGTCGGGCCGAAACCGATCGACACCTTGTCGTTGAAGGCGTAGCTGACGGTTGGCTGGAAAGTGATGACTTGTACTTCGGACTTGCTGCCGAAGTAACGACCGGCGAAGCCGTTTTCGTAATCCGTGATCAGACCGAACGGTACGTACACACCGAGACCGAATGCCCAGTGGTCATCGATCGGTTTTACATAGAAGCCCATAGGTACAGCGGTGAAGGGCACCATGTCGCCTTTGTTGCTACCGCCGTTAGGGCTGGAGCTGGCGTTGCTGATATCGGTGTGTGCATCGACAACGGCGACACCACCGGTGACTTGTTCGCGCTTGATGCGCGCCATGCCGGCCGGGTTGCCATAAACAGTGCTTGCGTCGTCGGCAGAAGAAGATCGCCCGGCAAAACCAGTCCCCATCCCACTGATGCTTTGTTCGTTGAGGGCAAAACCTGCCGCGAAGATTTGTGTAGAGGCAAGGGTAACGGCGAGGCTAAGGGTGGTTTTGAGCATGACTTTTTTCATTATTAGAACTCCTGGTGATCACCGGGGCGAAAATTACCAACATTTTCGTCCCAGCGCTATAGCCTGTATGCCTTGAGTTAGAGCGGTTTTGTAGGACAATCCGACCAAAATGGCGACCTGATGGGAGAACTTGTGAAACCGCCCGGTCAGCAAGCGACCTGATTCAGCGGTGAAACACAGGTTTGCCAGGCATAGGTGAAGTCGCGCAAACGGCCTTGCGGTTGAAAGGTCTGGCGCCAGATACGCGCCATGCCGAGCAGGTCGGTCGGAGCGGGGAGGGTGGGGTGTTGTTCTTCTATCAGCAGCCAGGCGATGGCCGTGGCGTAACGCAGGTTGACGGTCAGTTCCAGATGCGGGCCGCTGAGGAACGCATGCTGACTGGCCAGGCCGCGCACCAGGCTGGCGCGCTCCGGATCGAGCGCCAGATAATCATCCCAGAGGGCCTGATGGCGATGTTCGGCAATCCGGTAGAGGCCGTGGCCACGGCGGTCATGCAGGGCAGACCCGAGGGCGGACTGGCTGGCGGCGATACCCAGCAGCAGGGATTCGGCAGTTGCGCAGTGGCGTCCCAGATAAATCAGTGTGGGACGGATCACATAGCGGCACAGTTCGCTGGCAGCGATACCCATAACACCCTCGGTTCTTGTTGTTGAGGGCGAGTCCTGAAGGGGCCTTGGCAGCAGTGGATCGACTCAGGCTCGCCGCAAGCGGGTCAAGCCGCTTGAGTTGAAGTGTAGTGTCATATTCAGCGTGTAAAGGCCTGTTTTTAAAATATTTCCGCCATCGCATCCCGGGCGTTAGATCGGAACATGCTTAGAAGCGCAGCGCTAAAAGTGAAATATCAGGCAATAAAAAGCCCCGCTTTTCAGCAGGGCTTTGCTTTTGCAGCCTGTCCGGCTTTCAGGCAACCAGTGCCTGACGGGTACGCTCGATCACGGCCTGCAGCGGTTCGGCGCTGGAGTATTGGTCGGGGTACAAACGCTCGCTGTGACGAGCGATGCCGTGTTCATTGACCACGGTGAAGCTGAAGCAGCCTTTGCGAGCGGCCATGATCAGGCAGTTCATTGGAGCAAAAGCGTTGGTTAGGGTGCGAATGGCATCCTGAGTCTGGATTTGAGTAGACATAGTTATTAGGTGTTCCTACAAATGACACGGATAAGAACCGTGCAACGTTAAAACGTTCCAGTAACGTTGATCACCATTGATCGAACGAAGAACCCGACTGGAACAAAGCAGCCAGTTTGAAGCGCTGATAAATGTGCGCGCTTGGGCTGGCAGGTAGGTACTTAGGAGGACAGGCATCACAGCGAGGGCAAAGGTTCTGGGCCCGGGGTGAAGATCCTGATCAATTTGCAGGTTGGTTCGGTCAGAGTAAGTGTTCTTCGCAACGCCCTTTGTTTTCGTTCAAAGGCAGCGTCGTCGCAAGATTTACCTGGAAACCATCGAGGGGTCGTTCCCGCTTTTTTCGGCAATGTCTTCCTGTTGGAAGTTGACCGTGGGGAGATGTTCGACCGGAATTGACTTTCAGCTTGGTACTAACGCCGCGGATAGTAACGGATCCGTTCGGGCGAAGCAAACCCCATGACCCAAAAAAGGATCACAGGGAGAGGTCGTGTCGCACCGTCCGTCGGCGTGCATGCTTTTCGCAGAGCCTTTCGGTCGCTCGCAGCTGCGCAAAATGACCCGAAAAAGCGCACGCATATAACCGGCTCACAGGTACTTGTGCACATTAGTTGCGCAGAGCGTAACGCAACTGTCACATCGATCCTGACTCCAGTCGCTGCCTGTATCAAAAGTTTAAGTCAATGAAAAATATCGTCTTTTTTTGTTGGTGAAAAAATCGTCAGTTTGACTGCGAGCCCCATTCCATAAGGCTTTGCGGGGATCGTAGAGCGGTTGTCCACTGACTTATCCACAGCTTCTGTGGATTGTCCCTAGCGCTTGCTCTAGCACGGGCGTGCCGGGTTTTTTTCGACTTTACCTGTAAGAAAAAGAGAGTAAAGTGGCGCGCCTTCCGATCTGTCCCGCAGTGCTTTATGAAGTTTCGCTCAGTATCAGACTCTGTTACCTCCAATCCGACCTCTGTTACCGCTCCCAAGCGTTTTTCCGTACGTGTGGCTGAGTGGCTGCTCGATGCGCCGCGCCTGAGCGACAGTCCCAGCGCCAAACACCTCGCTGGCCGTCTGCTCAAGCAACCGGCCCGTGAAGGTGTGGTCGCTGCACAGAGCCGTCTCGGCCAATTGATTTGCCGGGAGTGCGGCAATGCCCGTGACCGACGTATCGGCCAAGAGCTGCTGCGTCAGGCCGCCCGTGCCGGTGACCGTCGCGCGCAGCAGGAACTCGGTCTGATCGAAGACTGAGCTGTCCAAGCCCAGACACCTTGGTTAACCTTCAGGCTTTATCCGATTGGCAGGAGTTGCTATGGCTATGGACTTGACCAGCATATTGCTTGGTCTTGCGGCAGCAGGGGTGCCGCTGCTGGCGCTGGCCTGGCAACTGCAACGCCGGGCCAGCAACGCCCAGGCCGATCTGGCCTTGCTCGAAGAGCGCCTGGCCATGGCGCAACTGGCCCAGGACGGCCTCACCGCGCAGCTTGAAGCGAGCCGCGATGAGATCGCCGACCTCGGTCAGGCTAACGCCGCCAAACAGGCAGACCTCGCCGCCCTGCGCCGCGAAGTCGAATTGCTGCAGATCGAGCGCGACGACGCCCGCGATGCATCCCACGCCTGGAACCTCGAACGCGCCAACAAGGATGCTGAGTTACGCCGCCTGGACGCCCACGCTGCCTCGCTGAGCGCCGAACTGCGCGAGCAACAGGAAAGCCATCAACAACGTCTCAACGACCTGCAAGGCTCACGTGATGAGCTGCGTGCGCAGTTCGCCGAGCTGGCCGGCAAGATCTTCGATGAGCGTGAGCAGCGCTTTGCCGAAACCAGCCAGCAGCGGCTCGGGCAGTTGCTTGATCCGTTGAAAGAGCGCATCCAGTCCTTTGAAAAACGCGTTGAAGAAAGCTATCAGGCCGAAGCCCGCGAGCGCTTCTCGCTGGCCAAGGAGCTGGAGCGTTTGCAGGCATTGAATCTGCGTTTGAGCGACGAAGCGACCAACCTGACTCGCGCGCTCAAGGGCCAGAAAACCCAGGGCAATTGGGGCGAACTGATCCTCGAGCGCGTTCTTGAGCACGCGGGTCTGGAGAAGGGCCGCGAGTATCAGACTCAGGTCAATCTCAAAGGCCCGGACGGTGAGCGCTTCCAGCCCGATGTGATCATTTATCTGCCCGGCGACAAGCAGGTGGTGGTCGACTCGAAAGTCAGCCTCACGGCCTATCAACAATATGTTGCGGCTGATGACGACACGTTGGGGCAGGTCGCGATCAAGCAGCACGTGTTGTCGCTGCGCAATCATGTGAAAGGTCTGGCCGGCAAGGATTACAAGCGTCTGGAAGGCTTGCACAGCCTCGATTTCGTTTTGCTGTTCGTACCGATCGAAGCGGCATTTTCTGCGGCATTGCAGGCTGAGCCGTCGCTGTTTCAGGACGCTTTCGACCGCAATATCGTCATCGTCAGTCCGACTACGCTGTTGGCCACGCTGCGGGTGATTGACAGTCTGTGGAAGCAGGAGCGGCAGAGCCAGAACGCCCGGGAAATCGCCGAGCGCGCGGGTTGGCTGTACGACAAGTTCGTGTTGTTTATTCAGGATCTGGACGAAGTGGGCAATCGTCTGCAGCAGCTGGACAAGGCTTACAGCTCGGCGCGGAACAAGCTGACAGAGGGGCGCGGTAATCTGGTCAGCCGCAGTGAGCAGTTGAAGTTGCTCGGTGCGCGGGCGAGCAAGAGCTTGCCGGCGGATTTGCTCGAGCGGGCGATGACGGATGTTGATGGGTTGGTTGAGTTGCCTGAGTAGGCGTCGTTTATTGGGCTGATTTTGGGGGCATATCCGTTGCTGCGGTCGTGGCGGCTGGCGGTTTCGCCCTTACGGCGAGTCACCTTTTTCAAACGCCGGAGTGCCGGCCCAGCAAAAAGGTAACCCAAAAGGCTTGCTCCTGCGTTCGGCCCTCGCAAGCTCGGGTCCCTTCGCTCCGGGATCGATCCGGGCGCAGCGGCTCCGGTTTGCTTCGCTGCACCTCCTTCCGCTGTGTCTGGCTGGGCCAGACGGTCGCTGCGCTCCCACGCCCGGATCAATCCCTCCGCTCAGCCTTCCGACGTCGCCGGTGAATCAAGATCAAAAGCACTCGAGCTTGCGCTCATTGTTGAGTGGGGCGGCTGCGCCGCAGGCAGCTTCGCTGCTTTGCTTTTCTGTGGGAGCGAGCCTGCTCGCGAAGGCGTCTGCAAGATCACTCTCTACAACGGCAAAAACCGACTCAAAAGCGCCCGCAACGCCGCCGGCTTCACCGGTTTGGCCAGGTAATCCAGGCCCGCCGCATGCACTTGCGCCACGGTCTCCGGGCGTCCATCCGCGCTGATGACCACGCCGGGCACGGGCTCGCCCAGGCGCGTGCGCAACCACGCCATCAACTCTGTGCCGGTATCGCCGTGGTCGAGGTGATAGTCGACCAGCGCCAGTTGTGGCCGCACACCTTCATTCAATATCGCTGCGCATTCTTCGCGATTGCGCGCCGTCCACACTTGGCAGCCCCAGCGGCTCAACAGGCTGTTCATGCCGATCAGGATGCTGTCTTCGTTATCGATGCACAGTACCTGCGCGCCCCTGAGCAGCTTTCCGTTCAGTTCCACCGTGGCGCTGACTGGAGGCGTTTGCGTGCGGGCGATCGGCACTGTCACGCTAAACACACTGCCGCGCCCCGGCCAGGAGCGAACGCGCAGGGTGTGCCCGAGCACGCGGCACAAGCCATCGGCGATCGCCAGTCCCAGGCCCAGGCCTTTTTCGGCGCGGGTCTGGTGGCTGTCGAGGCGTTTGAACTCTTCGAAAATCACTTGCTGCTTGTCTTCCGGAATACCCGGGCCGCGATCCCAGACTTCCAGGCACAGCTCGCCACCACGCCGACGCACGCCCAGCAGCACCGGACCCTTGGCGTAGCGGAACGCGTTGGTGAGGAAGTTTTGCAGAATCCGCCGCAGCAGTTTGATGTCGCTGTCGATGCGCAATTGACTGCCACGCACCCGGAACGTGAGCTTTTGCTCTTGAGCCAGCGCCTTGAATTCTGCGCCGAGGGTGTCGAACAGTTCGTTGACGGCGAAGGCTTTGCGATCCGGGTTGATCTTGCCGTTTTCCAGGCGCGAGATGTCCAGCAGATCGCTGATCAGGTCTTCCGCCGAACGCAGCGAGCTGTCGAGGTGTTGCACCAGCTGCTGCGCCTCTGCGCTCAAGCCTTCGTTCTGGTGGGAGAGGGCGGCGGAGAACAGTCGCGCGGCGTTCAGCGGTTGCATCAAGTCGTGGCTGACCGCGGCGAGGAAGCGGGTTTTCGACTGGTTGGCCGCCTCGGCATTGCCCTTGGCTTCGGTGAGCGCGACGTTTAGTTGCGACAGTTCCTGGGTGCGCTCGCTGACCCGTTGTTCCAGCCCTTCGTTGGCCTCGGTCAGCGCCTGTTCGGCTTCGCGGAACGCGGTAATGTCGGTGAAGCTCATGACGAAACCGCCGCCAGGCATCGGGTTGCCGATCAGCTCGATTACCCGGCCATTGGGGAATAGCCGTTCGGAAGTGTGCGCACGGCCCTGACGCATCCAGTGCAAGCGTCGCGCGACGTGCACTTCCGCTTCGCCGGGGCCGCACAAGCCGCGTTCGGCGTTGTAGCGAATGATGTCGGCAATCGGCCGGCCGACGCTGATCAGGCCGTCGGGGTAGTTGAACAGCTCCAGATAACGCCGGTTCCACGCCACCAGTTTCAGCGACTGGTCGACCACGCTGATGCCCTGGGTGATGTTCTCGATCGCGCCTTGCAGCAGGGCGCGGTTGAACTGCAGCACTTCCGAGGCTTCGTCAGCGATTCGGACTACGTCCTCCAACTGCATTTCCCGACCTTCGATGGCGGCCTTTACTACGGCGCGCGTCGAAGAAGCGCCGAGGACACCGGCGAGCAAGCGTTCGGTGTGGGCAATCCATTCGCTGTCGGCGTTCTGGTTGGGGTTGAAGCCCTTGCCCTGGCGGTAGGCGAAGCGAATGAAGCTCTGCCGCGCGCGTTCTTCGCCGACAAAACGCGCCGCCAGTTGCAGCAGATCGTCGATCTGTACCGCCAGCATCGAACGAGCATTAGGTCGTGCGCTGATTTCCTGACCGATAAAACGCCCGGCCTGCCAGTGCTCGGAAACCCGCGTGCGCGACAGCACCGAGACCCAGGCGAACAGGGTGAAATTACCCGCCAGCGACAGCACCACGCCTTGGGTCAACGGGGTGATCGGCAGGTTCAGCGGATTGCTGTGCAGCCACGCCAAGCCGGGGAAGCTCGCCAGTGACCAGCCGAGACTGTGCGCGGCAATCGGCAGCACCAGTGTGTAAAACCACAGGAAAGTGCCGGTGGCGAGGCCGGCGAACACGCCCCGGCGGTTGGCCTGTTTCCAGTACAGCGCGCCGAGCATGGCTGGCGCCAGTTGCGTAACCGCGGCGAAGGCGATCTGGCCGATGGTCGCCAGGCTCGCGGTCGAGCCAAGCAAGCGATAACTGACGTAGGCCAGCAGCAGAATCACTACGATGCTCACGCGGCGCACCGAGAGCATCCACTGGCGGAACACCTCGAACGGGCGCTCGGCGTTGTTGCGGCGCAACAGCCACGGCAACAGCATGTCGTTGGAAACCATGGTCGACAGCGCAACGCTGGCGACAATCACCATGCCGGTCGCTGCCGATGCGCCACCAATAAACGCCAGCATCGCCAGCGCCGGATGGGCCTGGGCCAGCGGCAGGCTGATCACGAACGAGTCGGGCAGTACATCGCTGGGCAGCATCATCTGACCGGCAAGGGCGATAGGGACTACAAACAGTGCGGCCAATGCCAGATAGGCGGGGAACACCCATTTCGCCAGACGCAGATCCTGCGGGTCGATGTTCTCCACCACGGTGACGTGAAATTGCCGCGGCAGGCAGATGATCGCCATCATCGCCACGCCGGTCTGCACCACCATCGATGGCCAGTTGATGGTTTCCTTCCAATACGCCTCAAGGCGCGGGGCGAGCATTGCCTGATTGAACAGGTCGTCGAAACCGTCATACAGACCGTACGTGACGAAGGCGCCGACGGCGAGAAAGGCGAACAGCTTGACCAGCGACTCGAACGCGATCGCCAGCACCATGCCACGGTGGTGTTCGGTGGCGTCGAGGTTGCGCGTACCGAAAACGATGGTGAACAACGCCAGCACCAGCGACACGATCAGCGCCGTGTCCTGGGCGCGGGTGCCCATGGCATCGGCGCCGGCGCCGATCAACAGGTTCACGCCGAGGACGATGCCTTTGAGTTGCAGGGCAATATAGGGCAACACGCCGACCAGACAGATCAGCGCCACCACCACCGCCAGCGATTGCGATTTGCCGTAGCGCGCGGCGATGAAGTCGGCGATGGAGGTGATGTTCTCCTGTTTGCTGATCATCACCATTTTCTGCAGGACCCACGGCGCGCCGACCAGCAGCAGGATCGGCCCGAGGTAGATCGGCAGGAATGACCACAGTTGTTCCGCCGCCTGACCGACCGCGCCGAAGAACGTCCAACTGGTGCAGTAAACCGCCAGCGACAGGCTGTACACCCAGGCGCGCACCCGTGGCGGCAACGGTGTGCTGCGACGGTCGCCGTAGAAGGCGATTGCGAACATGATGGCCATGTAGGCCAGGGCAACGACGGCGATCAGCCCGGTGGACAACGACATGCAGCACCCCCGACAAAAGACTCCCCGGCACTCCTGCCCGGGGCGGACAGTCTCGCACGGGCGCGGCGGTTAGTCAGTGTCGACCAAGGTCGTGGCGTGGCGGGGTGTCGCAGGCGGGATACCGGGTGGTTCTTGTGGTGACTGGGAGGACCTCTTCGCGAACAGGCTCGCTCCCACAATTGGAATGCATTTCCTTGTGGGGGCGAGCGCGTCAGTCCAGACGCAGCGCAATATCGATCAGGCGATGGAGCTCATCAACCTCCAGCGCCGCCGCCGAAAACAGAATCCGGAACACCACCGGCGCCACCACCAGATTGATCAAGCGGTCGACACTCGGCGCCTTCTCATGCGGATAGCGATCGACAATGGTCTGCAACTGCGCACCGATGATCGTCACGCAATAGCCCGGCGTAGCGCTGGCCTGCACGTCGCGCATCATGTTGCGCCCGACCTCTGAACTCATCTCGTCAAGATACTGCTCGGCCCAGGCGCGGATATCGCCGCGCAGGCTGCCAGTGCTCGCCGGCTCGCTGTCCGGGCGCATGCGGGCGAGGGCGACGTCCGCCAGCAATGCCGCCAGATCGCCCCAGCGTCGATAAATCGTCGACGGCGTAACCCCCGCGCGGGCGGCGATTTGCGGAACGGTCACAGTGGAACGCTCCTGTTCTTGCAGCAGCGCATTGACCGCCGAATGAATCGACTCCTGCACCCGGGCACTGCGGCCACCGGGGCGTAAACCTTCTTTAATAGCCATGCGGCAGACCTTAACACAAAGAATTTGCTTTAAGCGCTGGGCGGTAGCACACTCAGCAAAAGCAAAAAATTAGCTTTTGCGGAGTGTGCCCATGACCAGCCCCTTGAATAGTTTCGCTTCCCACCGGTCGAGCTTGTGGTTTCTGGCGATCACCTTACTCAGTTTTCTCGCCGCTTCCACCGCGCCGACGCCGTTGTATCACTTGTATCAGGATCAACTGCATTTCTCGGCAGCGATGCTTACGCTGATTTTTGCCGTATACGCCTTGAGTCTGTTGGCAGCGTTGCTGACGGTCGGTTCGCTTTCCGACCATCTCGGACGCAAACCGGTGATCTTCACCGCCGTGTTGCTCAATGCGCTGGCCATGCTACTGTTCATTTATGCCGACAGCGTGGCGTGGTTGATCGGCGCGCGGGTGCTGCAGGGTTTCGCCACCGGCATGGCCACCGCCGTTTTGAGCGCAACATTGCTCGATACCGATCGCCAGCAGGGGCCGCTGGTTAACAGCGTCGCGCCATTACTGGGTATGGCTCTGGGCGGTTTGGGCTGTGGCTTGCTGGCGGAATTCGCGCCGGCGCCGTTACAGCTGACTTACTGGTTACTGTTGGCACTGTTTGTGTTGCAAGGCGTGTATGTCTGGCGCCTGCCGGAGAGTGTCTCGCGGCAAGGTGGGGCGCTGGCGTCGTTGCGACCTACCCTGCACGTGCCGGTGCAAGCGCGTTCAACGTTGTGGCGAGTGCTGCCGCTGAACACTGCAACCTGGGCGCTCGGTGGTTTTTATGCCTCGCTGGCACCGTCATTGGTGCGCACGGCCACTGGTTCTACCTCCAATCTGATCGGCGGCGCTACGGTCGCGGCGCTCACCGTGACCGGTGCGTTGATGATTTTCATGATGCGCAATCGTCCGGCCGCTCAGGCGTTGCGGCTGGGTGCGAGCTTGCTGCCGGTTGGGCTAGTGCTGATTCTGCTCGGCGTGCATGGCGCCAGTCTGTCGTTGTTTTTCTTCGGCACACTGGTCGCCGGTTGCGGCTTTGGTTCGGGCTTTCTCGGAGCGGTGCGCAGCCTGGTGCCGCTGGCCTTGCCGCATGAACGAGCCGGGTTGATGTCGGCGTACTACGTGCTCAGTTATCTGGCGTTCTGTTTGCCGGCGCTGCTGGCCGGGTATCTGGCGCGCAACTTTGGACTGCTGGCGACCACCGACGGATACGGCGTTGTGTTGATCGTGCTGGCCGTGACTGCGCTGCTGCTCAGTCTGCGTCCGCGGGCGAGCGGAGTTTGCAGCGCTCATTAAGTGCGTGTAGATGCTTATCTGCAAAACAGATAACAGTTAGAGATATTACCCGTTATATCGATATTCGATTCGGATCTACCATGGATTCAACCTCACCAGAGGACAGGAGTTCATGATGATTTGCCCCAACAGTGTCACCCCCGGCTACAAACCTCTCAGCCAGCTTCAGCATCCGCGTGAAGTGATCCGCCAGTTCACGCCGAACTGGTTCGCCGCGACTATGGGCACCGGTGTGCTGGCATTGGCTCTTGCCCAGTTACCGCTGGCCATTCCCGGATTACGCGTCGTGGCCGAGGGGCTGTGGCTGTTCAACATTCTGTTGTTCAGCTTGTTTACTGCTGCCTACGCCGCGCGCTGGATTTTGTTCTTTGACGAGGCGCGGCGGATTTTCGGTCATTCCACCGTGTCGATGTTCTTCGGCACCATTCCCATGGGCCTGGCGACGATCATTAACGGCTTTCTGTTGTTCGGCCTGCCGCGCTGGGGCGACGGTGTTATTCAACTTGTTGAAGTGTTGTGGTGGATCGATGTGGCGATGTCGCTGGCCTGCGGTGTGCTGATTCCGTACATGATGTTTACCCGCCAGGAACACAGCATCGATCAGATGACCGCGGTCTGGTTGCTGCCGGTAGTGGCGGCGGAAGTGGCAGCGGGCAGCGGCGGCTTGCTCGCCCCGCATCTGACCGACGCCCATGGGCAACTGATCGTACTGACTACCAGCTATGTGCTTTGGGCATTCTCCCTGCCGGTGGCGTTCAGCATTCTCACCATTCTGTTGCTGCGCATGGCCTTGCACAAACTGCCCCACGAAAACATGGCCGCGTCGAGCTGGCTGGCGCTGGGGCCGATCGGCACCGGTGCGCTGGGCATGTTGCTGTTGGGCGGTGAGGCGCCAGCGATTTTTGCCGCGAATGGTCTGCCCGGTGTCGGTGAGATCGCTTCCGGCCTGGGTCTGGTCGCTGGGATCACGCTGTGGGGTTTTGGTCTGTGGTGGATGTTGATGGCACTGTTGATCACCGTGCGTTATCTGCGTGACGGCATTCCGTTCAACCTCGGCTGGTGGGGCTTCACCTTCCCATTGGGCGTGTATTCGCTGGCGACGCTGAAACTGGCAAGTATCCTCAACCTGACATTTTTCAGTGTGTTCGGTACGGCGCTGGTGATTTTGTTGGCGGCAATGTGGCTGATCGTCGGCAAGCGCACCGTGCAGGGCGCGTGGCGTGGCGAGCTGTTTGTCTCGCCGTGTATTGCAGGTTTGAAGAAATAATCCGAAAAGTTTAGGTAAGGTGTGGCCTGGATCGTGGTGCGGGAATCCAATAACAAGCACCCAGGCCTCACTACCTAACATCAGGAAACACGGAAGATGAGTCACCCCTCACAGTTCAACCTGTTGCGCACCCGGCGCTTTTTGCCCTTCTTTATTACCCAGTCGCTCGGCGCGTTCAACGACAACGTGTTCAAGCAGTCGTTGATCCTCGCCATCCTCTATCGGTTGACCATCGAGGGCGATCGCTCGATCTGGGTCAACCTCTGCGCGCTGCTGTTTATCCTGCCGTTTTTCCTGTTCTCGGCGCTGGCCGGGCAGTTCGGGGAAAAATTCGCCAAGGACGCGCTGATCCGTCTGATCAAACTCGCGGAAATCGCCATCATGGCCGTAGGATCGATCGGCTTCCTCTTCGATCATCTGTCGCTGATGCTGGTGGCACTGTTCGCCATGGGCACGCACTCGGCGTTGTTCGGCCCGGTGAAGTATTCGATCCTGCCGCAGGCCTTGCGCGACGATGAACTGGTCGGCGGCAACGGTCTGGTGGAAATGGGCACGTTTCTGGCTATTCTCGCCGGCACCATCGGCGCCGGGATCATGATGTCGTCCGAGCACTACGCGCCGGTAGTCTCCGCAGCGATCGTCGGCATTGCCGTGCTGGGTTATCTGGCCAGCCGCAGCATTCCGCGCGCGGCGGCCTCGTCGCCGGAAATGCGCCTGAACTGGAATATCTTCAGCCAGTCCTGGGCGACGCTGAAACTCGGTCTGGGCCAGACGCCTGCGGTGTCGCGCTCGATTGTCGGTAACTCGTGGTTCTGGTTTGTCGGCGCGATTTACCTGACGCAGATCCCGGCCTACGCCAAGGAATGGATGCACGGTGACGAAACCGTGGTCACGCTGATCCTGACCGTGTTCTCGGTGGGCATCGCGCTGGGTTCGATGCTCTGCGAGAAGCTCTCCGGGCGCAAAGTCGAGATCGGACTGGTGCCTTTTGGCTCGTTTGGCCTGACCGTGTTCGGCCTGTTGCTGTGGTGGCATTCCGGTGGGATCCCGGACAGCGTCACCGGCCATAGCTGGATTGCCGTGCTGGGCTTCGTGCACACCTGGGCGGTGTTGATCGACATCCTTGGCCTGGGCATTTTCGGTGGCTTCTATATTGTGCCGCTGTACGCGCTGATCCAGTCGCGCACGGCTGAAAACGAGCGGGCGCGGGTGATTGCCGCCAACAACATTCTCAACGCGCTGTTTATGGTGGTGTCGGCGATTGTTTCGATCGTGTTGTTGAGCGTCGCCAAACTGTCGATCCCGCAACTGTTCCTGGTGGTGTCGCTGCTGAACATCGGCGTCAACGCCTACATCTTCAAGATCGTTCCGGAATTCAGCATGCGCTTCATGATCTGGCTGCTCAGCCATTCCATGTACCGCGTCGAGCACCGCAACCTTGAAGCGATCCCGGACGAGGGCGCGGCGCTGCTGGTGTGCAACCACGTGTCGTTCGTTGACGCCTTGCTCATCGGCGGTGCCGTGCGTAGGCCGATTCGCTTTGTCATGTACTACAAGATCTACAACCTGCCGGTGCTGAACTTCATCTTTCGCACGGCGGGCGCGATTCCTATCGCCGGGCGCCAGGAAGATATCCAGATCTACGAAAAAGCCTTCACGCGCATTGCCCAATATCTGAAGGACGGTGAGCTGGTGTGCATTTTCCCGGAAGGTAAATTGACCGCCGATGGCGAGATCAACGAGTTTCGCGGCGGCGTGACGCGCATTCTGGAGGAGACGCCGGTACCGGTGATTCCGCTGGCGTTGCAAGGATTGTGGGGGAGTTTCTTCAGTCGCGATCCGAACAAGGGTTTGTTCCATCGCTTGTGGTCGCGGGTGACGCTGGTGGCGGGGCCGGCGATTACCGAAGGGACGGAGCCGGCGAAGTTGCAGGTGTTGGTGGGGGAGTTGCGCGGATCCGTCAGATAGTCGTTGACTGGACGGCCCTCATCGCTGGCAAGCCAGCTCCCACAGGTTCGATGGTGTACACCAATCTTGTGGGAGCTGGCTTGCCAGCGATGGGGCCGGTGGCCTAAGCGCTGACCTTGAGTCCGATCAACCCGGTGACGATCAACCCCACACTGACCAGCCGAATCAATGCCATCGACTCGCCAAACAGAATGATCCCGGCGATCACCGTGCCCACGGCACCGACACCGGTCCAGATCGCATACGCCGTACCCAACGGCAATTCCTTCATCGCCAGACCGAGCAAACCAAGGCTGATGGCCATGGCGGCAACGGTCAGGGCGGTGGGGAGCGGGCGGGTGAAGCCGTCGGTGTATTTCAGGCCGACGGCCCAGCCGACTTCGAACAGGCCGGCGCAAAACAGAATGATCCAGGACATGCAGGACCTCCATCGATTGACGGGGTCGTCCCCAGATTAATGACTCGATCGAGCCGCAGGGTCGTCCCCGCGTTGCGCAATATACTGACGAGCATTAACCCGGGGATCAAGTTTTCAGCCTCAATCGGCAGCCCGTTGCGCGAGGTTGTCGCGGTCTTCCTTCTCGCTCATGCGCCGGAAGTACGTCGACAGCAGTGCTCCGGAAATATTGTGCCAAACGCTGAACAGCGCGCTCGGCACCGCCGCCAGTGGCGAGAAATGCGCACTGGCCAATGCCGCGCCCAGCCCCGAATTCTGCATGCCGACTTCCAGTGCCAGCGACTTGCGCTGCGCCAGCGGCAAGCCGAACAGGCGCCCGGTGAAGTAGCCGAGCAAGTAACCGAAGCTGTTGTGCAGCATGACCACGGCCATGATCAGCAGGCCGGACTCGGCGATTTTCGCCTGACTCTCCGCCACCACGGCGGTGACAATAATCACGATGCTGACCACCGACACCAGCGGCAACACATCCACCGCATGCCGCACCTTGTCGCCGAGCAGCCGCTGCGCGACCACGCCGAGAACGATCGGCAACAGCACCACTTGCAGGATCGACCAGAACAGCTCCATGAACGATACCGGCAGCCACGCCGAGGCCAGCAGCCAGATCAGCGCCGGGGTCAACAGTGGGGCGAGCAGGGTGGTGACCGCGGCAATCGCCACTGAAAGCGCCAGATCACCGCGTGCCAGCCAGGTCATCACGTTCGAAGAGGTGCCGCTCGGGCAGCAACCGACCAGAATCACCCCGACGGCGATTTCCGGCGGCAGGTGAAACACCTGGCAGAGCAACCACGCCACACCGGGCATGATCACGAAATGCGCAACCACGCCCAGCGCCACCCGCCACGGATGGCGAGCGACGGCAGCGAAGTCGTCGAGTTTGAGGGTCAGGCCCATGCCGAACATCACCAGACCCAGCAGCGGTACGATCGCGCTTTTCAGGCCGATGAACCACGCCGGTTGCAGAAAGGCCACGACGGCGAATATCAGAACCCAGTAAGCGAACGTATTGCCGACAAAGCGGCTGAGTGCAGCCAGTGCGCGCATGGCTTGATCCTTATTTTTGGTTACACCACAAAACATTGTGGGAGCGAGCCTGCTCGCGAATGCGGTGAGCCAGACACATTAATGTTGTTGGCACACCGCATTCGCGAGCAGGCTCGCTCCCACAGGTTAAATACTCGTCAGAGTCAGATCCCCTGCGGCATCTCTTCCCCACCCAACGCTTCAACCAGTGCCGGCAGGAAGTCGCCGAAGGTCAGCATCATCAGGGTGAAACTGGCATCCAGTTGGCCCAGGGCTTCGTCGCCACCGTCCTGTTCCGCCTGATCCTGCAGCAGATCCTCGAATTTCAGGCGTTTGACGGTCATCTTGTCGTCGAGCATGAACGACAGTTTGTCCTGCCAGGCCAGCGACAGCTGAGTGACGACTTTGCCGGTGCTCAGGTGCAGCTGGATTTCTTCGCTGGTCAGGTCCTGACGCTTGCAACGGACGATGCCGCCGTCTTCGTGTGTGTCGCGCAGTTCGCACTCGTCCAGCACATAGAAATCGTCGGCGGCTTTCTGCGTGGTGACCCACTCGGTCATCACCGCAGTCGGTGCCATTTTCACGGTCAGCGGACGCACGGGCAGGGTGCCGATCACTTCGCGCAGGGTCGACAGCAGGTCTTCGGCGCGTTTCGGGCTGGCCGAGTTGACCAGGATCAGGCCCTGTTTCGGCGCGATCGCGGCAAAGGTCGACGAACGACGAATGAACGCGCGCGGCAGAAAGGCCTGGATGATTTCATCCTTGATCTGATCGCGTTCCTTCTTATAGACCTTGCGCATCTGCTCGGCTTCGATCTCCTCGACCTTTTCCTTGACCGCGTCACGCACGACGCTGCCCGGCAGAATACGTTCTTCCTTGCGCGCAGAGATCAGCAGGAAATCGCCGCTGACGTGCACCAGCGGCGCATCTTCGCCCTTGCCGAACGGCGCCACGAAACCGTAAGTGGTCAGCTCCTGGCTTGCACACGGCCGCGCCAGTTTGGTCGCCAGTGCAGTTTCCAGCGCCTCGGCATCGACAGGCAGGTCTTGGGTCAGGCGATAGATCAGCAGGTTCTTGAACCACATGGGGCGAGTCACTCCTTTATACAAAGGGGGGCATTATTGTCTTCGCCGGGGCATAGGCCAACCCTTCTCTAAGCCTTTGGAAGGCCTCGGAAAATTATTTAAAAAAGTGCTTGCCAGAGGTTAGGGTGCTCCGTAGAATGCGCGCCACACCGAAGCGAAGGGTGATTAGCTCAGCTGGGAGAGCGTCTGCCTTACAAGCAGAATGTCGGCGGTTCGATCCCGTCATCACCCACCATTCGTTTCAAGTGTTTAGCGCAGCGGTAGTTCAGTCGGTTAGAATACCGGCCTGTCACGCCGGGGGTCGCGGGTTCGAGTCCCGTCCGCTGCGCCATATTCGGTAACCTGGACCACTGAACGCCAGGTCGCCACGGAAGAACCCGCTGAAGCGGGTTTTTTTCTGTCTCAAGGTTGTACCCGCGGGATGTATCGTTTCACCGGTTTTCAGATTTTTTTGAAAAATATTCAATTAAATCAACGCTTTACGAAAACCTGTGGCATAATGCGCCCCGTAACGAAGCGAAGGGTGATTAGCTCAGCTGGGAGAGCGTCTGCCTTACAAGCAGAATGTCGGCGGTTCGATCCCGTCATCACCCACCATTCGTTTCAAGCGTTTCGCGCAGCGGTAGTTCAGTCGGTTAGAATACCGGCCTGTCACGCCGGGGGTCGCGGGTTCGAGTCCCGTCCGCTGCGCCATATTCGGTATCTGGAACTGAACGCCAGACACCACAAAAAGCCCGCCTTGTGCGGGCTTTTTGCTGTCTGCGATTTATAAAATCGCCGCGCTACTGCGCCGCATTGCGGGCATGCCGATAATCGCTCACCGCCTCGTACACTGCCTTGCGCAAGCGATTGATCCCGCCAATCGGCCGATGCGCCTCGATGCCGAACCACGGGTTGAACGACAGGTTGTCGCATTGCAGATTCAGCGCCGGCGTGTCGAAGTCCTGCGCGGGCAGGGTGATCCGCGCCACCGTTGCAAACGGTGCATCCTGCTCACGCCACTCAATGCTCGTGTCCTCGATCGGCATGTATTTGTTCGCGTCCTGGCGCTGGATCTGCAGGGCAAAACACGCCGGCACCTGATCCGTCGACAACTGTTGATTCAATGCACTGCGCAGAAAATTCGGCAGGTCGTGATTTTGTTTGGGCAGCGTATACGCCGGGCAACGCTCCGGATCCGGCACGACGCGGAATTTCGCATTGGCCTCACCGAACTTGTAGGGCGATACCGAGAAATATGTGGTCTCGGTCGGACTGTCCGGCGGCGCTGACAGGGTTGCCAACGCGATGAATAGATGACGGACCTGCCAGGTGCGCGGATCCCATGTCGGAAAAAACGCCATGACCCTCTTGCCGTCAGCCTGCGCCGCCACATTCTGACGGTACTCGGCGACATTGCTGACAAAGAAATTCGGATGGCTGAACATCACGAAATCCTGTTCATGCTGGTCCTGGCGGTTGCCGAGCAGTTGCGTGCCAGGAACCTCGAACAGCTTGATTGCCATCCCGCGCGCGTCGCGAATGCTGTCGAATTGCGGATAGGCATTGCCGTTGGACAACCGGATCAGCGCCTGCCAGGTCTTGCCCGGCTCGCTGAACACACCCTGTCGCAGCGATTGCGCCAGTTCCGGTAACACCTGCACTTGCGCCTTCACGCAGCCATGCGCCTTGGCGTGGGCATCGCGCAGATAACGCGTGGGTTCGCGGTGCTGGTCGACGATGCGCACTGCGGTTTGGATGACGTCCTGGGTCATCGCCGCTTCGCCTGCTGGAATCTGTTCCTGCGCGGACACCGGCCCGCGATGCTGCCAGGCAAACCATGCGGTGGCGATGGCCCAGCCGAGCAGGGCGATGACCAGTAGGATCAGCAGCGTCTTGCCAAGCAAACGCCCCAACCACAGCCAGAAACGCGCGAGTGGCGGCAGTTCTTTTTTGAATGTCGGCATGATCATGGCAACTGCGCCTCCAGTGGTCCGCCTAGTACTTTCAGGTATTCGAGCAGCGCCCAGCGCTCCTCGGGTTGCAGGAGTCGGCCGATCACTCCGTTGCCGCGAGCGCCGGCGCGGAATTCGTGGCCGCTGTTGTGGTTGCCGCTGATGCGCGTGTCGAACAGAAAACCGTTGGTGAAAGGCTCGGTGCGATAGCCGAGGTGGCGCGGGTCGTATTCGAGCGTGCCTTTATAGAAGGTGGTGGAGCGCTCATCCTGCGGTGACAGCAACTGATAGATGCTCGGCACCGAACCGTTGTGCAGAAACGGCGCAGTCGCCCACACGCCTGCCAGCGGTCGAGCCTTGTAAGCGACTTTCTCGCGCACGCCGATCGGCAGGCCGAAACCATCCATGCGCGGTTCTTCTTCCGGCGTGATCTGCGCGTCGCGATAGGCACGGTTTTCCACGAATGCGGTGACGTAAGCCAGGCCCTTGGCCACCGACAATTGGCTCAGATCAAGCGGCTCCTTGGGTTCGGGGTGCAGTTTGACGTCCATCTTTTTCAGCTCATTGACATCCCATTGCAGTGCGCTCAGGTCGAAACGGTGACTGGCAATGTTGTTGGCCGCATTCGGATCGGTGCCGATCACCTCCACGGGAATCATGTGCAAGTGCTGCACCCAGCGTTCGCCTTCCTGCGATTGGCGCGGGACATGGCAGCCGGCGCAGTTTTCCGCGAACAGCGCGCGGCCTCTGGCGGCCAGCGGCTTGTCGATCGCACCGAACAGATCTTCCGGCCAGGTTGGCGGCTTCAGCTGCTGCAAGGTTTCTTCGATGGCGTGCAGATCGCGCACGCGCACGCTGGAGGGATAGCGCTCAGCGCCTTGCAGCGGCTGACCGTTGGCGTCGAAGAAATTCAGCGTGGCACCGACGCCGAGCGCTTCGCCGATATTGCGCGCCATCGGCTGCTGGGCCGAGCCATTCCACTGCACCCAGTCAAACGTCCACATGTCCCACAGCTGCGGGTAATCCACCGGGGCATCGGCCACGCGGTAGTTGGCAGGGGAAATCGCATCGCCAAACGTCGCGTTGGCAATTCGTCCAAACGCGTCGGTACGCCCCGGGCCTTCCTCGGTCGGATAGAGGCCGCGATGGGTGTCGTTCCAGGCCACTTTGACGAAGGTGTTCAGTGAGGTCTTGAACTCGCTGCGCAATTGTTCGCGGCGCGCTTCGTAATCATCTCCGAGCACCTGGCGGGCGAAGCGCTCAAACTTCCATGGGTTGTAGTAAGTCGAGGCGAGACTGGCGACCAGGGCCTGTCCGAAACTGCCACCGCGCAAAGTAGGAACGCTGGAAGGCAACACGTGCTGTGCGGTGCCGCCATCAATGCGCACGGCCTGGCCTTTGAAGCGCAACTCGCCGGTGTGGCAAGCGGCGCAGGTGATGTCCAGATAACGCTCCGAGGCGTTGCCGGGATTCTGGTGCCGGGCAAAACCGACGGGGAGGTTGCCGGGGTTGTTCGGGCTAGATTTCTGCTGCGGGTCGACCAGGAAGCCGAAACGGGCGAGATATTCAGGGGAGGCGAAGCGCTGCTCGGAGAAGGGCAATTCCAATGCCTGGAACCACTCGTAACGCAGGCCTTTGACTTGCGTACCTTGGGGCGTGAAGTAGTAGGTCTGCCGTTGCTCTTCGCTCCATTGATCCAGGTAACGTACCTGTTGCGGCGGGGTGTAGAAGGGCAATTTCGGATTGGCGACGTAATAGGTAATCACCGCCACGGCGATTAACGCCAGCACGATCACCAGACTGATAACGCGGAATAAGAGGCGCAAGTTGAACATCCTTGTCGAATTGTTGCGCTGTTATGCCTGAGCGGCGCTGGCTGGGCAAGTGGCCATTACGCCAGATGTTGAGCCGTGAGCCGACGAGCCTTGTCGTTCACGGATGACAGAAGCTTCATCCAGCCATCGTCCAAATGCGTTTTAATCCCTGAACTTATCGGAAGATTCCTGCTCTCATGCCGGTAGCCATTGGTCGTGGCGGCCTGATAAGCTCGCGGCTTTACTCGATTGCCCATTCGGCGCATGAACAAGGAAATAGCATGAAACAGCATCGGTTGGCGGCGGCGGTAGCCCTGGTTAGCCTGGTACTCGCGGGTTGTGACTCGCAGACCAGCGTAGAGCTGAAAACCCCGGCGCAAAAAGCTTCCTACGGCATCGGCCTGAACATGGGCAAAAGCCTTGCCCAGGAAGGCATGGATGATCTGGACTCCAAAGCGGTAGCCCAGGGCATCGAAGATGCCGTTGGCAAGAAAGAACAGAAGCTGAAAGATGAAGAACTGGTCGAAGCCTTCGCCTCGCTGCAAAAGCGTGCTGAAGAGCGTATGGCCAAGATGAGTGAAGAGTCGGCAGCCGCCGGCAAGAAATTCCTCGAAGAAAACGGCAAGAAGGCCGGTGTCACCACCACCGCTTCGGGCCTGCAGTACGAAGTAGTGAAGAAAGCCGATGGCCCACAGCCTAAGCCGACCGACGTCGTCACTGTTCACTACACCGGCAAGCTGACCAACGGCACCGTGTTCGACAGCTCCGTCGAGCGCGGCAGCCCGATCGATCTGCCAGTCAGTGGCGTGATCCCGGGTTGGGTTGAAGGTCTGCAACTGATGCACGTTGGCGAGAAGTACAAACTGTACATCCCTAGCGATCTGGCTTACGGCGCTCAGTCGCCAAGCCCGGCAATCCCGGCCAACTCGGTTCTGGTTTTCGACCTGGAACTGCTGGCCATCAAGGATCCAGCCAAAGAAGACGCCGCTGCCAAGTAACACGCAACGGCTCGAAAACAACGCCTCGCACATGCGGGGCGTTGTTGCATCTGCAGGTCGGGAAAGGTAAACAGAGCGAACTGACGCCGTTCAACACAGTCATAGCTTTGAGGCCGCCCGCGCTAGACGCCCTGAGCTGCCAAGTCAATGAAATATTGGGCTTTTTTATGTGAGTAAAAAACGCCCGATCTGAGCGCAGCCCTTATGAAACGGGGCTCTCAGCGCTGAAATGCAGCTCTGTTCACAAGGTTATCCACAATTTGTGTGGATAACATTTCAACGGGAAGAATAGATGAAAGCTCCGTGGAATTTCGCTCGATTCCTGCCGTTGGCCGGTCGCCTGCTGGCCCGTGGACGCCTGCCGACCCTATTGTTTGCCGTGGCCAGCAAAGGCGCCGCGCAAGGCAATCGCTTGGGCAAACTCAAGGATGATCTGCGCTTGCTGCAGTCGTTATGCCTGGCCTACTGGCGTGGCGAGTATCGCGCGATCAGTGCCAAGTCGCTGATTTCGGTGGTGGCGGGCCTGATGTATTTCCTCAGCCCGGTCGATGCCATTCCGGATTTCATTCCCATGTTCGGCATGCTCGATGACATCGCTGTCCTCGCCTGGCTGATGAAAACCCTCGATGACGAGCTCAACGCCTTTCGCCTGTGGCGCAAACGCCAGCAGCCCGAAAAGCTGGCGGTGGTTGAACGCCTCCCTGATACCCCTGAACAATTGCAGCTGCAAGGCCCGAAAAAGCCCTGACTGACCAAGACTGCCTACAGATAGATACCACTCGCGACCTTAGCCGCTGTTAGGATTACACTTCTAGGGAAAAGTGCCGACTCGCTAAGTGGTGTTGTCCTACGGGGTAGTCATGGATATTCAGATAATTGCACGCGATGGCGAACCCGAATACGCGGTTCTGCCGTGGGCTCAATATCAGGCTTTACTGAAAGCAGCAGGGATCAACGCAACACCGGCGCCGCAGCCAGCAGCGCCGCTCGCCACCTCGCCGGAGCCGATTCTTCCGGGTCTGGATCAATTACGCAGTTTGCGCGAAGGGAAGGGCATCGCCATCGAGGCGCTGGCCCGCACGGTAGGCATCAGCCCGTCTTACCTGGCCATGATCGAAAGTGGTGAGCGTCAGCCCGACGCCGCGATTCGCCGCAGCCTGGCCTGGGAACTGACGGTGCCAGGTTGGAGGGATGAATCGTGAGCGTACGCATCAGCCGTCAACATTGGGACGGATTGCTGGGGGAACTGGACCAGGCGCGTCGTCAGCGCCATCTTCTGACCTATCGAGCCTTGCTTGAGCGTTTGCAGCTACCGACTCCGGCGATGCAGACGTTGACGGCTGCACTGGAGCATCTGGCCGCACTGGACGCCAAAGCCGAGCAGCCGTTGCGCAGTTCGCTGGTCATCAGTCAGGGCGCCAGTCGTTTGCCACGTACCGGGTTCTTTGAATGTGTCGAGCGTCTGGGGCGTTTTTCCGGGCCGTCGGATGGCGTCGCGGCGGCGTCCTGGCATGCGTCGGAAGTGGTGCGGGTCTTCGAATACGAATACCCGGAATCGGCGGAGGCCTGAGTGTTTCTGCGGCTCAAGGCGCGGGCCGGTTACTGGCTGGCCCGCCGGCTGTTTCATTGGTCGTGGTTCGTTCGCCAGCCGCGTGGCTGGCGCTGGCTTGAAGGCCAGTTCGCGCGCATGGCCAACCTCGGCGATGTCGATGCTCAAAGCTTTTATGGGCACATTCTGACTTTTCGCGGCGTCGGGTTGGGCGCGCGTGAAGAAGGCGTGCGTCTGCTGCGTCTGGCGGCGTTGGCCGGCGACGGTAAAGCCGCTTATCAAGTTGGCGTGATCAGCCTCGCCGGTACCCCGAGCAAGGCGCCGGATCCCGTTGAGGCCGCTCGTTGGTGGAGCATGGCCGCCAAGGCCGGGCATCCGTTGGCCGAGCTGAAGCTGCAACAGCTGAAGGCTGGTGATTCAACGCAGTAATTCCATGTATATCTTCTAAGTAAACGCGGCGTGAGGTTTTCCTCACGCCGCGTTTACGTTTCTGCCTGCACGTTTTTCGCTTGATGCTGGATTGCAGATTAGTCCTACATCCTTTGCCTACTCGCCTGACTTCTTTCCTCTTTGATCCCCCGCACAGTTCCCGCGACTAATTTCTTGCGCGAGGGACCGCTCATGCTTCAGCCCGTTTTTCAGTCCACCTTGTTTGCTCGCGTGTGTTGATGGAAGCCATCGCGCGCATCGAGCAGGAACTCGACAGCTTTCCGCAAACGCTCAGCCTCTACCGCAAACAGCTTGATCACTGGCTCAGTCGCAGGGCGGACCAGATCAGCGAGGCAGCAGACCTGCCATCGCTGGTGGGTATGGAGCGGATCATCCGCTTCGGCGATAGCAGTACGTCGGTCAGCAGCAGCGACGACGAATTTTCCTCCAGCGTCGTCCAGTGCCCGCACGGCGGGCTGATGCAAATCGAGAGCAAGTTCGAATCGGTCTACGACATCCCGCTGGGCAACATTTCCGTCGATGTGGTCGACGTGGATAGCGGCAAAACCGCGCCGGTCACCCTTGATCAGCAGGGCAAGGGCGAGTTCAGAGGCGACGAGGGCAAGTTCTACCGCGTTCTGGTCCACAGCGCTGTCACCTCCAGTCAAGTCGACGAGCTGTTCAAATCCTACGACGGTTTGACCGGCGAACTTGAGCGCTGGCTGCGTAGCGAGTGGCAAGGTTTCAAGCCGCAGTGGTCACAGTCGGTGGCGATCGCAGCCAGCAACGGCATGCTCGCCGGCAGTTGGGCGGCCATCGAGGGGGTATGGGACAGCCTCGGTCTGCTCTCGGAAATTCTCCAGGATCCCGGCAAGTTTGCCGAGCGTCTAGGCAGCGGCGCGGCTGAGCTGATCGAGCTGGCACAGACCGCTCCGGATCTCATGGAAAAGCTGCAGTTGCTGGTCAGTGACGAGGCGGCGATGTGCTTGCTGCTACGGTCGGCGAGTCTGTGGCTGGACATGCTGCCGCCCAGCGAGGTTGCCGGCAAGTCTGCTGAAGTGGCGTCGATGATGATCGTGCAACTGATCATCGATGTCTTGATCAGCGTGGTGCTGACGTTTGTCGGAGCGGGGGCGGGGATCGCTTATCTGACGCTGCGTCTGGCTGACCGCGCAACGCAGCTGTTCAACGTCGCCAAGCGTCTGGTCAAGGCGCTGTTCAGCATCGTCAACGCCTTTATTGAATACGTTGACCGCTACAAAGCCGTTGCCGCGCGGGGCATCGCCGCCGGGGTGAAAAAGGGCCGGATGCAATTGCGCTGGGATGCCAAGCGCAACGCCATGTTGAAGAAATACGAGCCACACGACGACGCGCCCGACCAATCGAAAAACCCCAACGGCGACGCCGCCGATTGCGTGCCCAAAACTTGTACCAATGGCTGCCCGGTGTCGATGGTCACCGGCGAAGAACTGCTGACCCTGACCGACGCGGTGCTCGACGGCGTGTTGCCCTTCGAGTTCACCCGTTTGTACCGCAGCAGCGCGGTCGAGATCGACATCGGCCTGGGTTTCGGCTGGAGCCATACGCTGGCCCATCGGCTGGCCTTCGACGGCGATGGCGTGATCTGGATCGACCACGAAAACCGCCGCACTCGTTTTCCCCTGCCCAACGTCGCGCGCCCGGCGATCCACAACAGCCTGTCGCGGGCGGCGATCTTTCTCGGCGAGGAACCCGAAGAACTGATTCTGGCTCTGGCCGGCGACAGCGCGCGGTTCTATCACTTTCGCGCCGGACGACTGACCGCAATCAGCGATGTCTACGGCAATCGTCTGACCCTGCAACGCGATCGCTCCGATCGCATACAGCGTCTGGACAACGGCGCCGGCCGCTCATTGCTGTTGCGTTATGACCGCGCGCAACTGGTGGCGGTCGAGTATCAGGTGTTCGTTCAGGGCGAGTGGATCACCGAGCAAAACCTCGCCACCTACAGCTTCGATGCCCGGCAACGCCTGCTGGTCGCGACCAACGCGGTGGGCGACAGCGAACGCTACGACTACGACGACCACCACGTCATCCTCCAGCGCCAGTTGACCGGCGGCGCGAGCTTCTTCTGGGAGTGGCAGCGCGAGGGCAAAGCCGCCCGCTGCATGCGCCACTGGGCGTCGTTCTCGCAGATGAACACCCGTTACGTCTGGAACGATGACGACGCCAGCGTGACCGTGCATTACGTCGACGGCACCGAAGAAGTCTACGTCCACGACGAGCGCGCGCGGCTGGTGCGCCAGGTTGCGGCCGATGGTGGCGAGCAGCTCAAGGCCTATGACCAGCAGGGGCGCTTGATCGCCGAGCAGGATGCATTGGGCGCGGTTACCGAATATCGCTACGACGAACTCGGACGGCTGATCGCGCTGATTCCGCCAGACGATGCACCAACGTCCTACGAGTACCGCAACGGTTTTCTCTACAAGCGTTGCCGTGGTGAGGCGGTGTGGATCTACCGGCGCAACGCTGAAGGCGCCGTCACCGAAGCGGTCGATCCCGACGGCCAGGTCACCCATTACTACTACAACCTGCGCGGCCAATTGCTGTCGCTGCGCTATCCGGACAGCAGCCGCCATCGCTGGGTGTGGAACGAGCTCGGCCAGCTCATCGAAGAAACTCTGCCCGATGGCGGCGTGCGGCGTTTTTCCTACGATGCGCTGGGCCGGCGGATTACCACCCAGGACGAATTTGGTGTTGTCAGCCGTCAGGAGTGGGACGCGGCCGGCCGACTGATCCTGACGACTTCTCCTACGGGCAGCACGCGCGCCTACAGCTACGGCGCCTACGGGCAGATCACCGCTGAGCGCGACGAGCTCGGGCGTATCACCCGCTATGAATATGACGATGACCTGCACCTGGTCTCGCGGCGGATCAATCCTGACGGCACCCGCGTGCAGTACCGCTATGACCATGCGCGGCTGTTGCTGACCGAGATTGAAAACGAATCGGGCGAAAAGTACCGACTGGATTACACGCCGACCGGATTGATCCGACAGGAAACCGGGTTTGATGGGCGGCGCACGGCTTATGCCTACGACCTCAATGGTCATTTGCTGGAAAAGACTGAATTCGGCGAGCAGGGTTTATCGCTGGTCACCCAATACCAGCGCGACGCGGCTGGAAGGTTGCGGGTCAAGAACCTGCCCGATGGCGCCAAGATCCGCTACGACTACGACCGCCTCGGCCGATTGATCGGTGTCGATGACGGCCAGAACCATCCGCTGGCCTTCGAGTATGACCGTCAGGATCGCTTGATCACCGAGCATCAGGGCTGGGGCACCTTGCGCTACGCCTATGACGCCTGCAGCCAGCTCAAGCGGATGCGCCTGCCGGACAACAGCAAGCTCGACTATCACTATGCCAAGGGCGGTGCGCTGAGCGCCATCGACCTCAACGGCACGCCGCTCACGCGCCACGTCTACCAGTCCGGTCGCGAACAGCAACGCCAGCAAGGCTTGCTGCTCAGCGAATACTCCTACGACGATCAGGGCCGCTTGCTCGCCCACGCTGTAGGTCATCGCCACGCTTCGCTGTACCGCCGCGATTATGCCTACAGCGCCAACGGCAATCTCGAGCACATCGCCGACAGCCGCCACGGCCAGCGCACCTACGGCTACGACGCCCTCGACCGGTTGATCCGCGTACGCCACTCGCGCGACGAACTGCCCGAATCCTTCGCCCACGACCCGGCCGGCAACCTGCTGATGCAGGACCGCCCCGGCCCCGCGCAGATCAAGGGCAACCGCCTGTTGATGCAGGGCGACCGCCATTACGACTACGACGCCTTCGGCAACCTGATCCGCGAACGCCGTGGCCACGGCCAGACCCTGGTCACCGAATACCGCTACGACTGCCAGCACCGCCTGATCGGCCTGACCCGCCCGGACGGCCAGACCGCCACTTATCAATACGACGCCTTCGGCCGGCGCATCCGCAAAACCGTCGACAGCGCCGTCACCGAATTCTTCTGGCAAGGCGAGCACCTCGTCGCCGAAAGCAGCGCCACGCAATACCGCAGCTTCCTCTACGAACCCGGCACCTTCCGCCCACTGGCGATGCTCGACGGCAAAGGCCCGAAAAAAGCCTGCCCGTTCTACTACCAACTCGACCACCTCGGCACCCCGCAGGAACTGACCGACTACAGCGGCGAAATCGTCTGGTCCGCGCAATACGACGCCTACGGCAAAGTCGCCGCCGTCACCCTCGCTGGCGAGGATTACCTCGACCAACCGCTGCGGTTTCAGGGGCAGTATTTCGATGTTGAAAGTGGGCTGCACTACAACCGCCATCGGTATTACGACCCGAGGCTTGGGCGGTATCTGACGCCGGACCCGGTGAAGCTCGCGGGTGGGTTGAATCAGTACCAGTACGTGCCGAATCCGACGGGGTGGGTGGATCCGTTGGGTTTGACGTCCAATTGCCCGCCGCCGAATAAGCCTGGGTGTGAGGTTCCGGGTGGGATTGGTGGGGCTAAAGTGGATGATGGTGAACCTGCGCTGCCGAAGATGACGGCTCAGGAGCGTCGGGCGAGGATTGATGAATTAGCTGAAGAAAACGCATACCGACGTTTGCATGAAATGGAGAATCCACAAAATGGAGAGCATTTTCTGGAAAAGCACGGCGCCCAAACAACACTACGGTCGCAATTTGAAAGGATCATGACAGGAAAAAATCCAACGACTGGCGTTATAGAGACCTACACCGGTGGATCGCACCATGGAGAACCTAAAATTCCAAGCGCGGCTACTCATTTTTTCAGCCATAGAGATCAGCTGAACGCTATCTATAGAGCAAAACTTATATTCAGTCAGACTAATCTTCAAACATCTAGAAGGCCTATGGACATGGGAAAGATAATTGGGGAAGGTTATACCAGAGACGGCATTTATGGGCAGCAGAGGAAAGCCGTGGTTATTCTGAGAGCTAATGGCGATACCGTGACTTCATATGCGGATTTTGAATGATGAAAAAAACGTATGAAATTGTAGATATAAAAAACTTATTGTTTGTTTTTGATATAGAGAATACTACTGATGTCGAGAGGGAACGATTAATAGTTGAAAAAAATGTAAACGATTCGCGTCAGTTAAAAGAGCTTTTCGATACTGTGTTAAGGCCTGAATTTTGTGAATACACAGATGCAGAACAAGAATCGCTAATAAATACTGTCGAACATTTTTTGGAGAGAGACGACAATTTCGACCGTGTATTTAATCGAATGACAACTTATTTTGACGAAGAAATTACCGATAGGTCTAGTTTTATGAGACTTCTATTGGAGTGCTTAACAAAGTATCGGGATGAAACGGGCTGTGGCTAAAAATCTGCATTCTGGAGTGGCGCCTGGCAAGTAAGCACGCACTCTACTACGTCGAGCTTAACCGACTAACTGTGATGCCTTTGGAGACGCCGTAGGATCGAGCAAATACACACTAAACCCCACAACCCCCTTCGCATGATGCTTAGCCTGCGAAGCCATCTCCGCAAGCTGGCTGGCATCAAGCGCTGCACAAGCCTCAGGTCGCAGATGTACCACCCCGATCGATAACGACAACAACGCAAACTCCTGCCGCACGCCTTGGCGATTGGGTGCAACGAAGCAGCCGGCCTCCAGATGCTCGGGGCGATAGAAGCGGCGGCATTGGCTTTGGAAATCGTCGAGCAGTTGGTTGAGGCGTTTGCGCCAGTCTTCGGGGCCGAGGACGAGGAGGAAGTCGTCGCCGCCGATGTGGCCGACGAAGTCGCGGGTGGGGTCGATGCGTTCGTTGAGGCATTGGGCCAAGCAGAGCAGGACTTCGTCGCCACGGCCGTAGCCGTAGATGTCGTTGAAGGGTTTGAAGCTGTCGATGTCGACGTAGCAGATGATCGACTCGCGGGCCTGTTGCAGCAGGCGCGTGAGGCATTGCTGGATCGGTACGTTGCCCGGGAGCAGGGTGAGGGGATTGGCGTAGCGTGCCTGCTGGATTTTCAGTTCGGTGATCAGTTTCAGCACGTCGATCACCCGGCCGAGGCCGAGGTAACTGCCGTTGAGGGTGATAATGAAGTCTTCTTCGATGCGCTGGCGGGCGCGGCTGGTTATCAGGCGGCTGACTTGCTGCAGCGACTGGCTGATTTCCACGGCGAGGAAATCATCGTTCATCAGGCGGCTGATCGGTTTGCGCGCGAACAGATCGGTGGCAAACGGTTTGAGCAGTGCGTCCGACAGCGAGTGGCGATGGACGATGCCGCAGGGCTGGCCTTGTTCGTCGAGCACGGCGAGCGAATTGAGGTTGGCCTGGCGGCGGAAGGCTTCCAGTACCGTCGCGGTGGGCGTATCGCGTGGCACGGCGGGCTGGTCGTTGAGCAGGGCGCTGAGGTCGCTGCCTTCGTCATTCAGCGCGACGGCGCTGCTATCGTGTTTGGGCATTAAGGCGCGAGCGTCGCGGGATGGATGTTCCTGAGGGCGGCCGAGCAGGTAGCCCTGCACCAGGTCGACTCCCATTTCAGTCAGCACCGCGAGTTCTTCCGGCAACTCGATGCCCTCGGCAATCACCTGCGCGCGGGACGCTTTGGCGATTTGCAGAATCGAACCGACAAACTCTCTTTTCAATGCATCCTGATGAATACCGTCGATGAAGTGCCGGTCGATCTTCACGTAATCTGGACGCAATTCCGACCACAGGCGCAGGCTCGAATAGCCTGCGCCCAAGTCGTCCAGCGCAATGGAAAAACCCATCGCCCGATAATGATGCAGAGCGGTTTGCAGCAACTGAAAGTCATCGATTGGCGTCTGCTCGGTGAGCTCGATGACCACTTGGCTCGGCGCAATGCCCAAGTCCTGCAGCAGTTGCAACGTACGCCCGGGTTGGTGCGCGGCTTCGAGCAAGGATTCTGGAGACACGTTAAGGAACAGCTTGCCCGGCAGTTGCTGCTCATTGAACCGGCGGCAGGCGCTTTGTCGGCAGGCGATTTCCAGTTCACTCAATCGTCCAGCCTGCCGCGCGACGGCGAACAGGGCAATCGGCGAGTGAAGAGGGCTGTTGGACGGGCCACGGGTGAGGGCTTCGTAACCGAGAATGCGGCGTTCGGAAAGACAGATGATCGGCTGGAACAGGCTGTGTAAACCGCTTTGAGTCAGGATCGAGCTCAACGCGCTCAGCTGTTCGGTCGTGGTCATGGCAGTCTCTGGCGATAAAAAAAGGACCGGGAGCGCTTGCTCCTGGTCCTTTATTGCACGACAGAATGATGACTGTTTGATGACGATCCGGGGATCGTCAGCACTAAATTGCCATCACTTACTTCTTGGCCACCTGATTGCTCAGTTTCAGGTAATCCAGCAGCACGCGCCCGGTTTCGCTCAGGTAGGCATCGTCTTCCGGTTTGACCTTGTCCGGCTCGGCAGCGGCCAGTGCGTCTTCGTCTTCTTTCTTCAGCTCTTTGAGCGGTTCTTCGCCTTTGGCCTTGCGACGGATGTTCTCCATCGCCAGCTGCTTGGCGTCGATGTCGGCGTGCTGGGCACGACGATCGGCTTCGTTGAGGCTGACGGTTTTTTCTTCCATCAGTTTCTGCGCCAGGGCCAGCTTGTCGCGGATGAACACGAACTCGGCATCCTTGTTGGTGCGCGCGTCATGTTCGGACTTCAGCTGGGCGAGGAACGGCTTGAACGGATCGGCCGCTGGTTTGATCGCCGCGCGGATGGTGTCCCACGGCATGGCTTCCGGCAGGGCGCTTTCGCCGATTTCCTTGGTGTCGATCAGCGACGGGTAGTCGATGTCCGGCAGCACGCCCTGATGCTGGGTGCTCTGCCCGGAGACACGGTAGAACTTGGCCAGGGTCAGTTTCAGTTCGCCATGGTTCAGCGGCTGAATGGTCTGCACGGTGCCTTTGCCGAAGGTCTGACCACCGATGATCAGCGCGCGGTGGTAGTCCTGCATGGCGCCGGCGAAGATTTCCGAGGCCGAGGCGGACAGGCGGTTGACCAGCAGCGCCATCGGGCCTTTGTAGAACGCGCCCGGGTTTTCGTCCTCGAGGACGTCGACACGGCCATCGGCATTACGCACCAGCACGGTCGGACCTTTGTCGATAAACAGGCTGGTCAGTTCGGTGGCTTCCTGCAGGGAGCCGCCGCCGTTGTTGCGCAGGTCGATGACCACGCCGTCGACTTTTTCCTTTTGCAGCTCGGTCAGCAGCTTCTTGACGTCGCGAGTGGTGCTCTTGTAGTCCGGATCGCCGGCACGGAACGCCTTGAAGTCGAGGTAGAAGGCCGGGATCTCGATCACACCAAGTTTGTAGTCCTTGCCGTCCTGTTTCAGGCTGAGAATCGACTTCTTCACGGCCTGGTCTTCGAGCTTCACCGCTTCACGGGTGATCGGCACGATCTTGGTGGTCTGGTCGTTCGGCGCATTGCTCGCCGGGATCACTTCCAGGCGCACCACGGTGCCTTTCGGACCGCGAATCAGTTTGACCACTTCGTCCAGACGCCAGCCGACCACGTCGACCATTTCCTTGTTGCCCTGGGCAACGCCGATGATCTTGTCGGCGGGAGCGACCTGCTTGGTCTTGTCCGCCGGGCCTGCCGGCACCAGACGCACGACCTTCACTTGATCGTTGTCGCTCTGCAACACGGCACCGATGCCCTCGAGGGACAGGCTCATGTTGATGTCGAAGTTTTCCGCGTTATCCGGCGACAGATAGTTGGTATGGGGGTCGTAGGACATGGCGAAGGTGTTGATGTACGCCTGGAAGATGTCCTCGGCACGGGTCTGATCGAGACGCGCCAGTTGATTCTTGTAGCGCTTGGTCAGGGTTTCCTGGATCTGCTTCGGGTCTTTGCCGGCGATCTTCTGGCGCAGCACTTCGTCCTTGACGCGTTTGCGCCACAGGTCGTCGAGTTCTGCGGTGGACTTGAGCCAAGGCGCGTCCTTGCGATCGATCAGCAAGGTCTCCTTGGTGTTGAAGTCCATCTTGTCGACGCCTTTGTTCAGCTCGGCAAGGGCGAAGTCCAGACGCGCCTTGACGCGGTCCAGATAGCGCTTGTAGATGGTGAACCCGGCGTTGAGGTCGCCGCTTTTGAGGAAGTCGTCGAACTGCGTCTTCCACTTGTCGAATTCGGCGATATCGCTGGCCATGAAATAGCTGCGCGACGGGTCGAGCAGCTTGATGTAACTGTCGTAGATGATCACCGAGCGCGCATCGTCGAGCGGCGGCTTGCTGTAGTGGTGACGCTTGAGCAACTCGACGACGTTCAGACTGGCGATGACTTCATCGCGATCAGGCTGCAACTTGTCCCAGCTGTTGGCTGCGAATGTGGTGCCCGACACCGGCAACAGGCCGATACCGATGAAAAGAGCGAGGGCGGTGCTGGGGAGCAGATGCTTCATGCTGATTCGACGCGGGGACAATTGATAACGCATATTAGGCCGTCTTTGAAGTCGCCGGTTCTTTGAGAGCCGGTCGCATAATGCAAAAAGCCCGGCGCTACAGCTTCGGGCTCAGTCCAGACTCACTATGGAGGCAGTGTGAAGGCATTGCAAGGCGTTGAAGGTCAAGTGGCATGGGTTGAAGAGCCGAGTCCTACCTGCGATGTAGGACAAGTCCGCATCCGGGTGGCGGCAGCCGGCCTCAATCGCGCCGATTTATTACAGAAAGCAGGACTTTATCCGCCCCCGCCCGGAGCCAGCCACGTGCTCGGTCTTGAGTGCTCCGGGGTGATCAGCGAAGTCGGTGCGGGCTCGTCCTGGCAAGTCGGCGACCGGGTTTGCGCCTTGCTGGCCGGGGGCGGCATGGCCGAAGAGGTGGTCGTCGACGGACGGCACGTGCTGCCGGTGCCCGAAGGTGTTTCGCTGATCGAGGCGGCGGCATTGCCCGAGGTGTACGCCACCGTCTGGCTGAATGTGTTCCAACTTGCAGCGTTGAAGCCCGGTGAGAAAATTCTCCTGCACGCCGGCGCAAGTGGAATCGGTTCAGCCGCCATTCAGCTGTGCAAAGCCTTCGGTAACCCTTGCTGGGTCAGCGTCGGTTCCGCCGAGCGCCTGGCTTACTGTGAAGCGCTGGGTGCGCAGGGCGGCGTGGTGCGCACCGATGATCTGGAGAGCCTGCGCGACTTCGGGCCGTTCGACGTGATTCTCGATCCGGTGGGCGGCAGTTATTCAGCATTGAACCTCAAGCTGATGGCGCTGGACGGGCGTTGGGTGCTGATCGGTTTGATGGGCGGGCGCGAGGCGAAACTGGATCTGGCGCAGGTGTTGGCCAAGCGTGTGCAACTGCTCGGTTCAACGTTGCGCAGTCGTGGCGATCAGTTCAAGGCCGATCTGCTCAGTGATCTGGGCCAGCATGTCTGGCCGCTGTTTGCCGAGGGCCGCTTGCGTCCGCAATTGGCCAAAGCGTTTGCGGTGAAGGATGCCGAAGCAGCGTTTGCCGAACTGGCGAGCAATACGGTGATGGGCAAGTTGGTGTTGGTGATCAATGAGGGTTTGAGCTGACAGCAAAACAAGGTCAAAAGATCGCAGCCTTCGGCAGCTCCTACAGAGGCACGCATTCCAAAAGTAGGAGCTGCCGAAGGCTGCGATCTTTTGCTTTTATTTCCAGAGGTGGATCGGCCAGCCGGCCTTTTCGGCGTGCTCAAGCAGCACCGGATCCGGATTGACCACGTGCGGGAAGTCCACTTTAAGCAACAACGGCAGATCGTTGCGCGAATCGGAATAAAAACTCGCGCCTGCGAGGTTTTCTTCTTCGGCATCCAGCCATTCCAGCAAGCGGGTGATCTTGCCTTCGCGGTAAGTCAGGGTGCCGACGGTGTTGCCGCTGTACACGCCATGGGCGACTTCCAGTTCGATGGCCAATATCTCGTCGATGCCCAGACGATCGGCGATCGGGCGGACCAGGTGCGCACCGGATGCCGAGATCACCAGAATCCGGTCGCCGGCCTTGCGGTGGGCGGCGATGGTTTTGGTCGCGTCGCTGAAGATGATCGGCTCGATGAAATCTTCCACCCACGGGCCAACCAAGTGCTCGATTTCCTCAGGGGTGCGGCCTATCAATGGTTCGAGACTGAAGGCCATATAGTCTTCCATCGCCAGATGTCCGCGGCCGTAGGCATCCATCAGTTCCTTGTCGCGCTGCATGAACGACTCGCCATCGACCCAGCCGAGGCGGGCCATCTGCTCACTCCATAGCGAGGAACAGTCGCCGTGGATCAACGTTTCGTCCAGATCAAAAATTGCCAAAGCCATCGGGTTCTCTCCGAGAACAGCTGCAAGCTACGAGCTAATAGCTGCAAGAATTAAAATCAGGTGCACCGCAGTCTACAACTTGTAGCTTGTAGCTTGTAGCTCGAAGCTTGCAGCTGCTTTTAAGCTACTTCGCACAAGGCCGTTGGATCGATGGAAAGTGCCAGGCGCTGTCCGTCGGGATGCAGATCGGCGGCGGAGCGGTTGAGCACATCGACCACCAGTTCCACGCCGCGTGCTTCGACGCGATAGCGAATGACGTTGCCGAGCAGGCTGTGGCTGCGGATCTGCGCGTCGAGTTCGCCGTCAAGGCTCAGTTCGATGGCTTCCGGGCGGATGGCGATGCGGTGGTTGATGGTTCGTTGCAACAGCTTCGACGCAGCCTCGGCGTCGAGCAGGTTGTAGTTGCCGATGAAGCCGGCGGCGAATACATCGATCGGCGCGGTGTAGAGGGTTTCGGCGTCGCCGCTCTGGACGATCTTTCCCTGATTCATCAGGAAAATCCGGTCCGACATGGTCAGCGCTTCTTCCTGATCGTGGGTGACGAAGATCGTGGTCAGGCCGAGTTCGCGCTGGATCTGACGAATCTGTTCGCGCAGGTGTTTGCGAATCCGTGCGTCGAGCGCCGACAGCGGCTCATCCAGCAGCAACAAGCGCGGGCGGGTTACCAGTGAGCGGGCGAGGGCGACGCGCTGGCACTGACCACCGGACAGTTGATGCGGATAGCGGCTGGCGAAGTCGTGCAGTTCAACCAGTTTCAACACTTCTGCCACGCGCTTGTGGCTGTCATCGGCGTTGACCTTTTGCATGCGCAGGCCGAAGGCGACGTTCTGTTCGACGGTCATGTTGGGGAACAGTGCATAGCTCTGAAAGACCATGCCGATCCCGCGTTTCTGTGGGCTCAACGGCACGATGTCGACGCCGTCGAGGAGGATCTTGCCGCCATCCACCGGGGTCAACCCGGCGATGCAACGCAGCAAAGTCGACTTGCCGCACCCGGACGGGCCGAGCAGGGTGACGAACTCGCCTTTGTTGATTTCGCAATCGATGTCGCTGAACACCGTGGTGCCGGCATAACTTTTCTGCAGGTGTTGGACGCTGACGTAGCTCATTCGCTTTTGTCCTTGTTCAAGATGTTGGCGATCCAGGTCAGGACCAGCACGAAAAAGAAATACGAAATGACCAGCGCACTGGTGAAGTGGCCGCTGCTGTTACGCATGTTGTTCAGGTACACCTGCAGGGTTTCGTAGCGGGTGCCGACGAGGATGTTGGCGAACACGAATTCACCGAAGAGGAACGAGAACGACAATAGCAGCGCCACCATCAGGCCTTTGCGCAGATTCGGCAGCACCACCAGAAACGCCGCTTGAAAAGTGCTGGCGCCAAGCAGTTGCGCGGCGTCCATCAGGTCGCGCAGGTTGATCGCTTGCAGGTTGTTGGTGATCGCGCGGTACATGAACGGCAGCGCCACGGTGAAGTAGCAGCCGATCAGAATCCACGGTGTGCCGACCATCGCCATCGGCCCGGAGCCGTAGAGCTGCAACAGCCCCACCGAGGACACCACCGGCGGTACCGCGAAGGGCAGCAGGATGAGGATGTTCATCAGCGCATCGAGTTTCGGAAAGTAGTAATGCACGACGAACAGCAACGGCAGGATCAGCACCACCGACAGCACCAGCGCGCCGACACAGACGATCAGCGACTGACCGAATGCATGCAGAAAGCGCGGATCGCTCCACAACTGGATGTACCACTTGAAGGTGAAGCCACTCGGCAGAATCGTCGCCGACCAGCTGCTGGCGATCGAATAGACCAGCGTGCCCAGCAGCGGCAACAGCAGAATGGCGAACAGCAGATAAACCACGACGCGGTGGTAGAGGCCGGCCGGACCGGATTCAGCGCGAGACATGGTAGCTCCTCTTCAACAGCAGTTGATGCACGACAGTGACGATGGTCATCAGCGCCACGAGCACCACAGCCAGGGCGCTGGCCAGGTTCGGATCAAGGGAAATGTCGCCGGAGACCATCGCCGCAATACGGATCGGCAGAACGTTGAAGTTGCCGGTGGTCAGCGCATAAACCGTAGCGTAGGCGCCGAGGGCGTTGGCCAGCAGGATCACGAACGTGCCGAGCAACGCCGGGGTCAACACCGGCAGGCCGATGTGCCGCCAGAACTGCCAGCCGTTGGCGCCGAGCAGTGCGGCGGACTCGCGCCAGTCTTCACGCAGGGCGTCGAAAGCCGGGTAGAGCAGGAGCACGCCAAGGGGAATCTGGAAGTAGGTGTAGAGGATGATCAGGCCGGTTTTCGAATACAGGTTGAAGTCCTGAATGATCCCCGACTGCTTGAGCATGATGGTGATGCTGCCGTTGAAACCGAGCAGGATGATGAAGGCGAACGCCAGCGGCACGCCGGCAAAATTGCTGGTCATGTTGGCGAAGGCATTCACGAAGTTGCGCAGCTTCGAATCGACGCGGCGTAGTGAATATGCACCCAGCACGGCGATGATGATGCCGAATACGCTCGACCAGAAACTGATCTCCAGGCTGTACTGGATCGCCTGCCGATAGAACTTCGAACCGAAGATCTTGCTGAAGTTGGCCAGGCCCCAGCGGGACTCTTCCGATTGCAGGCTGTTGATCATCACCCAGACCAGCGGGGCGATTTCGAAGACGATAAAGAACAGCGCGAAGGGCACCAGACACAGCGCCGCGAGCCATTTGCCGCGATTCATGGCATTCACTTGAGCAGCTCCCGGCACACAGGTTTGTCGTGGGGTACGCCAAGCAGTTCGCAAATTGTGCCGCAGAGCTCGGTCTGCGTCGGCGTGGCGTCAGGGTTGAGGCTGAACGCATTGCCGAGAACGAACAGCGGCACCTGACGTTCTTCCGCCAGCAGGCCATTGTGCGAGCGATCGTTGTTCATGCCGTGGTCGGCGGTCACCAGGATCTGATATCCCGCGTCGAGCCAGCGCTGCAGATAGTCTGCAAGGACAACGTCAGCCGAGCGCGCGCTGTTGCGGTATTGCGAGCTGTCGAGGCCGTGCTTGTGCCCGGCATCGTCGATGTTCATCGGGTGGATCAGAAGAAAGTCCGGCGCGTGACGCAGGCGCAGGCTTTCAGCGTCGGCGAACAGGTGCGAATCCGGATAATGATCGTTCCAGTAAAAATGGCCGTGCTGGATCGGCAACGTCGGATCGTCGGTGTGGCGGTCGCGCGCAGCCACGAACGGTGAGCGGTTATATAACTCGCTGACCCAGTGATACGCCGCGGCGGCTGTTTTCAACCCGGCATCGCGGGCGTAGTGATAGATGCTGCGCTGGTTGGACAAGCGCGAGACATTGTTGTGGACGATGCCGCTGTCGATCGGCGGCACGCCGGTGAGGATACATTCGTAAAGCGGTCGGGACAGGGCCGGCAGTTCGCACTCCAGTTGATAGAGCGCCGCGCGTCCTGCGCCAACATAAGCCTGCAGATGCCCCATGGCGTGACACGCAACCTCGTAGTTGAGGCCGTCGAGCACGACAAGGATGACGTTGTGCTTCATAGGGGCAAGAACTCCGCGAAATTCAGATATTCCGAAATCAACTCAATCCCTTGTGGGAGCGAGCTTGCTCGCGAAGGCGTCAGATCAGCCAACATCAATGTTGAATGAATAACCGCATTCGCGAGCAAGCTCGCTCCCACAGGGATCTTTGTCGGATCAAGCAGTGGGTCAAGCCATCACTTCATTTCTACGATGACTTCTTCGTTCCACTGCTGTGGCAGGGCTTTGGAAGTCTTTTCCCACGCCTCGGCGTCCTTGACCGGCGTGACCTTCTTGTACTGCTCGTTTGGCAGCAGTTTGGCTTTCACGTCTTCCGGCAGTTGCAGGTGTTCGGCGCGGATCGGCCGGGCGTTGCCGCGGGCGAGGTTGGTCTGGCCGGCGTCGCTGAAGATGTATTCGCGGGTCAGCTTGGCGGCGTTGGGGTTTTTCGCGTACTTGTTGATGATCGTGGTGTAGCCGGAAATCACCGAGCCGTCGGATGGAATCAGCACTACGTAATCATCCGGGTTGGCCATCTTGGCTTTGTAGCTCAGGCCATTGAAGTCCCAGACCACGCCGACTTCGATCTCGCCTTTTTCCATGGTGGCGATGGTCGGGTTGGCCATCGACAGACGACCCTGTTTGGCAAGCTCGGCGAACAGCAGCAGGGCAGGCTTGATGTTTTTCTCGTCACCGCCATTGGCCAGTGCGGCAGCGAGGACACCGTTGGCGGCCTGGGCAGCAGTGCTCACGTCACCGATGGAGACTTTGTATTTACCGGTTTTCAGGTCAGCCCATTTGGTCGGTACGTCGGAGCCGTTCAGCAGCTTCTTGTTGACGATGAAGGCGATGGTGCCGGTGTATGCCAGTGCCCAGTTGCCGTCCTTGTCCTTGGCCCAGTCCGGAACTTGATCCCAGGTGCTTGGCTTGTAGGGTTGCACCACGCCTTGCTTGACCGCGATCGGGCCGAAGGCAGCACCGACGTCGCCGATATCGGCGGTGGCATTGTCTTTTTCAGCAGCGAACTTGGCGATTTCCTGGGCCGAGCTCATGTCGGTGTCGATGTGTTTCAGGCCGTATTTCTTGGCCAGATCTTCCCAGGTGCCTTTCCAGTTGGCCCAGTCATCGGGCATGCCGACGCTGTTCACGGCGCCTTCCGCCTTCGCAGCGGCTTCGAGGGATTTCAGATCGGTGTCGGCCGCCATGGCGGCGGTGCACATAGCGATGGTCGAGCCTAACAGTGTTGCCAGGAAAAGCTGTTTCATTCCGAAGCTCCTTGGTCGTGTTCAACGCTGCGATTTGCGGTTGGTGTTGGTCTAGGTCAGCAATACCTGAGCCAATTTAGGTCGGCTGGATGACATTTTGATGTCGATGGCCTCGTGGCTGATCTTTTATCAACCATTGTCAGGAAGGTGCCAGATCAGCGTAGACCATGCTCAAAAGCCCGTGGAGCAGGGGACTTGGCCGATGTATTGCAAGCCGTGAAAGCGACCGTTCGGTAGTTTTGTCATCTGTCGGTCATCTGCACTGCCTAGGCTTGCAACATACGAAGGCGCTTTGATCGGCGTTCGGATTTGCCCCGAAACAGTGCTGGTCTAGTCCAGATAGGTAACGTTGATGCGCGATGAGGCAACGAAAGCGGTGACAGCGATTGGCCAGGTGCTGCAGGAGCAGATCGACCACGGTTTGCTGGCGGCCGGGAGCAAGTTGCCCGCTGAACGCAAGCTGAGCGAGTTGTTCGGGACGACGCGGATCACTGTGCGTGAAGCGCTGTTGCAGCTTGAGGCGCAGGGGCAGATTTACCGTGAGGAGCGGCGCGGCTGGTTCGTGTCGCCGCCGCGTCTGGCGTACAACCTGATGCAGCGCAGTCACTTTCACGCCATGGTCAGTGCGCAGGGGCGCGAACCTTCGACCGAGGTGATTTCGGCGCGGTTGCAGCCGGCTTCGGCGGCGGTGTGTGCGTGGTTGCAGCTGCCGGCGTTGTCGAGCGTGATCCAGATTTGCCGCTCGCGGCGCATTGATGGGCGACTGGTGTTGTATGTGGAGCACTATCTGAATCCGCAGTTTTTTCCGGGGATCCTCGAGTTTGATTTGAATCAGTCGATCACCGAGTTGTATGCGCGGCATTTCGATTTGCACTATGGGCGGGTGCGGTTTGAGATCGTGCCTACGTCTTTATCTGTCGATGCGGCAGCGGCTTTACGGGTGTCGGTGGGCAGTCCGGGACTGAGGATTGCTCGGGTCAATTATGATCAGCATGGGCGGTTGATTGATTGTGATCTGGAGTTTTGGCGGCATGATGCGATTCACGTAGGGGTTGATGTGGTTTGATCTTCTGGTCGCTGCGCTCCCACAGTCCCCCCCTTCTCTACTTGCCCACCGCCGCATTCCCATACAAATAATCCGTCGCCAACGACGCCAATGTTCTCACCCCAACCACCAGCGCTGATTCATCTACAAAGAATCCCGGATTGTGATTCGGCGCGGCCTTGCTCATGTCCTGATCCCGTGGCGTCACCCCAAGAAACACAAACAACCCCGGCGCTTCTTTGGCGAAGAACGAGAAATCTTCCGCGCCGCCCACCAGCGGTCCCTGCACCACGTCATCCTTGGCGGCCCACTTCAACGTCGGCAGCATTTTCTCGGTCAGTGCCGGGTTGTTAATGGTCGGGTCGTATTTCTTGATGATGGTGACGTCGGCTTTGGCGCCGCCGCTTTCGGCGATTTTCTCGACTGTCTGGCGCACGTCGCTGTGCAGTTTCTGGCGGATGCCGTAGTCGTAGGAGCGGATCGTGCCGGTCATGTCGAGCGATTCGGGGATGATGTTGTAGCGGGTGCCGCCGTTGATGGTGCCGATGCTGACCACCGACGGGTAAGAGGAAATGTCGGTGCGGCGGCTGACCACGGTTTGCAGGCCGACGATGGTTTGTGCGCCGACGGTGATTGGGTCGATGCCATCCCAGGGGCGGCCGGCGTGGGTTTGTTTGCCGTGGATCTTGATGCGCAGGTCGTCGGAGCTGGCCAGGGTCGGGCCGGGGCGGTAGGCGATCTGGCCGGCGGAGACGCCCGCCCAGACGTGCAGGCCGAACACCGCGTCGGGTTTCGGCGATTTCATCACGCCTTCCTCGACCATCATCTTCGCGCCCCAGGTATTTTTGCCGTCGGGAATAAAATCGCTCGGACCTTCCTCGGCGGGCTGGAAGTAGAACACCACGGTGCCGGGCAGGGTGTCGCGCATGCCCGTCAGAATTTTCGCTGCGCTGAGCAGGATCGCGGTGTGGGCGTCGTGGCCGCAGGCGTGCATGACGTCGACTTCCTTGTCGAGATACGTGCCTTTGGCTTTCGAAGCGAACGGCAAGTCGGAGACTTCCTTGACCGGCAGCGCGTCCATGTCGGCGCGCAGGGCCACGGTCGGGCCGGGCAGGGCGCCTTTCAGCACGGCTACTACGCCGGTGCGGGCGACGCCGGTTTTCACTTCCAGGCCCATGGCTTGCAGCTGTTTGGCGACCAGTTCAGCGGTGCGTTTTTCAGTGTTGCCAAGTTCTGGATGAGCGTGAAGGTCGCGGCGGGTTTCCAGCAGCTCCGGTTCGAGCTTCTGCGCCTGCTCGGCGATGCGCGTGCGGGCGCTGTCCATCGTCGCGGCGCTGGCATGGCTGGCGACCAGGGCGAGCAAAAGGGTCTGGGCAATGCGCGTCAGTTGCATGGGCTTCTCCTTGATTATTGTTGTGGGCTTCCTTGCCTGTGACAAAGGCTTTGCACGCAAGTGCGATCGGGTCCGGAAAACGCTAATGCGCTCCGACAGATTTACGTTTGAGCATAAGTTATCAGCGAAAACTCCTACCGCTTTATCAGTTCCGTCCGGCGTGACAGATAAAACGCGGGCGATAACCATGTACCGCACCGCACAACATCTATCTCCATAAATTTCTCCAGCTACCGGTCACGTTATTGGCTGTTTGAGGGTAACGGGTCAGTGCGACAAAACTATTGTCCATGGAGGACTTATAAATGCAGCGTAATGGAATAACGCTTCCGCCGATTGTTGTGCGTCCGGATAAACAAGATGAATATTTACATTACTTAGGTGCAGGGGACGGCTCGGGACCAGGCATTAACTTTGCGCCGTTGGGTGACATACTCGATATGGAAAGTATCTACAAAGATACTTCCAGAAATATTGCTCAAGTCATCGAACATGAACTGGCAGAAGTGCGGGCAGCAGGCGACCAAAGTGTATTGCCGCCTCTGGATGCGCTGGCGCGGGAGATGCGATTCAGGGATTCCCTGATCGCCAGGAAGTTTGGTGCGCTTTTGGTGGCCAAGGACGTGGCCATCGAACGTTTCGGCCACGCCCAGGTTGAAACTTTTTTCAACGGAGGTCGTTTACCGCAAGTCAATCGGCGAAGCGCCAGCGTCAGCGTACGGCAGGCCTATAGCGCCTTGTTCAACGCCAAGTTACTGGTTGAAGGCATTGGCGTGTTGAACAGCCAGTCGGCCACGGTCAAGGGCATGATTGCCGTGGTGCAAGCGCAGGAAGCCGAGCGGATCGCTCAGGAGCAGGCGCGGTTGGCGGCGGAACACGCCCGGCAGATTGCACAGGAACAGGCCCGCGTTGCTCAGGAGCAAGCGCGGCGGCTGGCGGAGGAGCTGGCGCGGCAGGCCGCCGCCGATGAAATCAGGCGGCTCGAAGAGGAACAGGCCCGTTTGGCGGCTGAGGCACTAGAGCGCAAGCGTGCCGAGGAACAGGCGGCGCTTGAGGCTGAAGCCGAAGCACGCAGGGTTGCTGAGGAAAAGCGCCGGCAGGACACCTCCGGTGGGCACAGTAGCCTGTTGCGCTTTCAGGGCAATACCAGCCACGCCCAACTGGTATTTGCGACGTCCGCTGGTGCGGTCGCGATTGCCGACAACCTGATGGCGGGTTTTGCCGCCTCGATTCGCTCGGCGGTGGCCGGTTTATCGGGGCTGGCTGCTGGCACTGCGTCCGGTCTGATGGTGGGGGTAAGTGCGTTTGTCTACTCCCCGGTGTTGGGCAATGGGGAATTGCCTGAACGCTTTCTGCTCAGCCTCCCACTGGCAGATCTGCTGCCCGGTCAACTGCCTGATCTGGACAGGCTGGCAAGCGAAAGGGCACGACTGAATCTGCCGGTGCGTTTGAGCGCCCGGCCGCTGACGGGCTCTCTCGCCGAACTGCTTGTCGTTCCGGTAGCGGGGACAAAACGGCCTTCCGGCGTTCGCGTGGTTGCAGCTGGTTTCAACGCAGGGAACAACACTTACAGCGCGACCCTCACTGACATCCCGCCGACAACCGCGGTCTGGACTCCCGCAGTAACGCCGGCAGACAGTTCAACGCTGTTCCCCATCGAGAATCCGTCCCCACCGCGATATATCGGCGGCAACCTCGTGCCGATTGAAGGACGGATCGACGCTTACCCAGGGCGGGGCAACATTCGTTTCGACGACTTCATTCTGGTCTTCCCGTCGGAATCGGGCCTGCCACCGCAGTACGTCATGTTCCGGGATCGACGCAATGATCCAGGGGTGGCGAGTGGTCATGGAGCGCCGGTTGCGGGTGGATGGCTAGGGGCTGCTGCGCAGGGTGATGGGGCGCCAATCCCATCGCACATTGCTGATCAGTTACGGGGTCGTCAGTTCAACAGTTTCAGAACATTCAGAGAAACATTCTGGAAAGCTGTTTTCAATGACGAAAAACTGGCTGACTTATTTAATGAAACAAGTTTGAACGAAATGAAAAAGGGCAAAGCCCCGATAGTTAGAATGAACGATTCAGCAGGAGCAAGAGTGAAATACGAACTGCATCATAAGGTCGGCTTGGCCGAGGGAGGGGATTTATATAATGCTGACAACATAAATATCGTTACCCCGAAGGCGCATGTTGAAATTCATAAAGGGCTTTGATATGAGATCGATACAGGATATGAGAGAGGAAGATTTTCTCGAGTTTGTCAGGAAAATACATGATTCCGGGTTTACTACAGAAAAGCAGCAAATTGCTGCCATTCTTGAGTTCTCTCGGCTAGTTGAACATCCATCTGGTTACGATTTGATTTACTACCCAGAGGAAGGTAAGGATGGGCCTGAAAATGTTGTCTTGGAGGTAAAAAACTGGCGTTCCGCTAATGGCAAACCTGGTTTCAAAGCCAGATAAAGCTAGCCCCCTATTGGTATTACCTGCCAATAGGGGGCCATCTCTGTTCAGCTTTCCTTTTTGATTTCCACCCCAGGCGTAATCACCTGCACACTCATCCTTGGCGTCGCCAGATCCAGCCCCGCCTCATCCAGTTGCCGCTTCAGCGACAAATTGAACGCCCGGGAAACCTCCCACTGCTTGATCGGCGCAGTCTTGAACCGTGCGCGCAAAATCGCGCTGCCGGACTCGAAACTTTCCACGCCCTGAATCTCCAGCGGCGACCAGATGTTGCGGCGTTGCAGCGGATCGCTGCGCATCTTCTGGCCGACGTCGCGCATCAGTTTGATCGCGTCGTCGATTTCCATGTTGTACGGCACGGCGACGCGGAAGATCGCGTAGCCGAATTCCCGCGAGTAGTTCTTGATGCTTTTGATTTCGCTGAACGGGATGGTGTGGACGATGCCGTCGATGTCGCGCAGGCGTACGGTGCGAATGGTCAGACCTTCGACAGTGCCGAGGTGGCCGCCAACGTCGACGTAGTCGTCGATGGCCAGCGAGTCTTCGATGATGATGAACAGGCCGGTGATCAGGTCAGCGACGAGCGACTGCGCGCCGAAGCCGATTGCCAGACCGATCACACCGGCACCGGCCAGCAGCGGCGTGACGTTCATGCCCATGTTCGCTAGGGCGACGATCAGCGCGATGATGAAAATCGCCACGAACAGCACGTTGCGGATCAGCGGCATCATCGTCTGCGCCCGCGCATTCGCCAGGCCTTTGCGCGAGCGGGTGAGGGCGTGATGCACGGCGGTGTCGGCGAGGATCCAGATCAGCCAGGAGAAAATCAGCGTGCCGATCAGGCTGAACAGTTTGACGCTGATGTCATGGCCATCGCCTTCGGCGAACGCGATCAGCGAATGGCCCCAGACGCGCAGGCCCAATTCGATGAAGATCAGCCACACCAGCAAATGCGTCAGGGTGTAGAAGAAGTTTTTCAGGCGCTCCGAGTACAGCGCATGGCGTTTCGGCCCGCGTTGCGGTTTGAGTGAATGGCGGCGCACCAGGCCGTTGATGACCATGCACAACACCAGCAGCACCGTGCAGATCAGCGACTGGCGCAGCGCGGTGCTGGTGTCGCCGGCGGAGACAAACGTGGCGAACAGCGAGATGCCGACCAGCACCAGTGCCGGCACGTACCAGAAGGTGCCGAGAATTTCGATGGTGTCGCTGAGGGCGCGGCGGGTCAGGCGCCGCGACAGTGGTTGGTTGCGGATCAGGTGCGCGATCGGCCGACGGAAACGCAGGATAAACAGGCCGGTCGACAGCGCCGCGAGCACATTGGCAGTGGTCGCGGCGGTGTGCGCCAGATGCACGCCCAGGCTCTCGACCAGACGCGGATCACTCAGCGCTTCACCAAACGCGGCGAAGCTGCCGATCAGCCACAGCGGCCGAAACGCCTGATGACGCAGAATGTACAGCGCGCGATGGCGGTGCGGGCCATCGAGCAGGGAGAAGGCGATCACGCATATCGCCGAAAAACAGGTGCCGACCACCAAAGCATAGGCCAGCACCATCGCCAGGCTTTTGCCCAGCGAAGACGGCAGCACGTAGCTCATGTACACCGTGATCACCAACGCGATCAGCCACGGCCCGAGCTTGCGCAGGGCAAAACGCAGCATGTCGAGGGCCTTGGGATGTTGCGGCAGTTCTTCGGTGAGGCCGAAGCGCAGACGCACGCGGTGGCCAAGCCAGATCAGCGCGGCGGCGAGCAGGCTCCAGACCATCAGGATCACCGCGAAACCGAAGATGATCGGCAGCCATTCATTGGCCGGCAGCAGCTTGCTGGTCAGTTCGTCCTTGGCCAGATCGAATTCGTTGGACCAGCGGGTAATCGGGCTGTCGGCGCCGGAAAACTGTTTTTCGAAGCTGGCGAGGGTGCCGCCGATCAGGCCCAGCACGCCTTCTTCGGGGGTGGTCTGAGCTTTCTTCGTGGCGTCGCGCAGCTTCTTCAGATCACTGAGCAGCTGCGCGCGTTGCTTGTCGTTTTCCAGCGACTTGATCACTTCGTCCAGCGACTGGCCGAGGGGTTCCACAGCTTCAGGCTGCGGTTTGGAAGTGTTGAGCAGGCCGGGCAGACCGACTGCCTGGGCGGGCGCCAGCGGCAGCAGCGTCATCAGGCAGACAAGCAGCAGACCGGGCAAAGCAAAAAGACGAGCAAACACCAGAAGACAACCTCGCGATAGGCGGATGCGCTGGAGTGTACGAGGCCCCTTGGCGCAATGCGAGCCGGGCGCGGTCATTCGTTGAGCTTGGCGAGGATCTTGTAGACCACCGTGGCGAGGATCATCAGCATGCCGATCCACATGGCGAACACCCCGGCATTCTTGTCGCGGAAGTTGAAGCCGATGGCCAGCAGGATCATCCCGCTGAGGATGGGAATGAGCATGGCGTGGAAGGAGGGCATCGAGATCATGAAGACTGCCTTGTCTGTAGAGGATTCTTGCAGTCTAGGCGGGTTTTCGAGGCAGGGTGTGATGTGGCTCAGGAATGCATCAGGCCGGGAGGATTCTGCTGTCTGCACAGGCGATTTCGCGAGCAGGCTCGCTCCCACAGTTTGTTTTGCATTCCAAGGGGAGATGACTGGCTCCCACAATAAAATGCAGTTCAATTGTGGGAGCGAGCCTGCTCGCGAAGCTTGTCAGCCGTTACGGCAATTCACGGCTGGCATAAAACGCGCTGAGCACTTTGACCAGATGCGCCAGGTCATGGCTGCCGCACAGTTCGCGAATCGAGTGCATGGCAAAGGTCGGCAGACCGATGTCGACGGTGCGCACACCCAGATGGCTGGCGGTGATCGGGCCAATGGTCGAACCGCAGCCCATGTCGCTGCGCACCACGAAGCTTTGCACCGGGACTTCTTCGGCCATGCACAGATGGCGGAAGAAGCCGGCGGTTTCGCTGTTGGTGGCGTAGCGCTGGTTGCTGTTGACCTTGATTACCGGGCCGGCGTTGAGTTTCGGGCCGTGGTTGGCATCGTGCTTGTCCGCGTAGTTGGGATGCACGCCGTGGGCGTTGTCGGCCGACACCAACAGGGATTTCTGGATGGTGCGGACGAACTCGTCACCTTCCGGCAACAGGCGGCGCAGGGTCTGTTCAAGCATCGGGCCGTCGGCACCGCATGCCGAGCAGGAGCCGACTTCTTCGTGGTCGTTACAGACCAGCACGCAGGTTTCGTCGGTTTCGGCGGTGAGCAACGCTTGCAGGCCGGCGTAGCACGACAGCAGGTTGTCCAGACGCGCACCGGCAATGAAATCGCCGTTCAGGCCGATCACCGCCGCGCTTTGCGTGTCGTAGAAGCTCAGCTCGTAATCCAGCACCACGTCGGCGTTCAGGCCGTGTTCGCGGGCCAGTTGATCAGTGAGTACGGCGCGGAAATCGACGCGCTCGTCACCGGCGAATTGCGCCAGAATCGGCGGCAGTTCGGTCTGCGCGTTGATCGCCCAGCCCTGGTTGGCTTCACGGTTCAGGTGAATGGCCAGGTTGGGAATGATCGCGATCGGTGCCTTGAAGTCGATCAACTGGCTCTCGACCTTGCCGTCACGGCGGAAGGTCACGCGGCCGGCCAGCGACAGATCACGGTCGAACCACGGCGCCAGCAGCGCGCCGCCGTAGACTTCGACGCCCAGCTGCCAGAAACCCTGACGCTGCAGTTCCGGTTGCGGCTTGACCCGCAGGCACGGGCTGTCGGTATGCGCGCCGACCAGACGGATACCGTCGTGCAGTGGCGAGTTGCGGCCCATTTTGATCGCGACGATCGAGGAGTCGTTACGGGTGACGTAATAGCGGCCGTTGGCCTCGGTGGACCATGGCTCGCGCTCGTCGAGGCGCACATAACCGGCGGCCTCCAGACGCTGAACGAGGCTGGCGGTGGCGTGGAACGGGGTAGGGGAGGCCTTGAGAAAGTCGATCAGGCCCTGGTTCAACTCTGCGCGCATAAGAAACTCCAGACAGCAATGGGCGGCAGTTTAACGTATTGGCCGGGGAATTGAATCCGGACCGGATCCCCATGGGGGAGCGAGCAGGCTCGCTCACCCAAGGGGCCGGTGCTGGCTGTCAGAACGGGGCGGGGCACTCGAAGCGCAGGCGTTCGCCGGTTTGCGGATGAGTGAAGCTGAGCATGCTCGCGTGCAGGCACAGACGTGGCCAGGCCGCCAGCGCTTGCTCGTGGGCGTAGAGTCCGTCACCGAGCAGCGGATGGCCGATCGACAACATGTGCACGCGCAACTGGTGCGAGCGCCCGGTGATCGGTGTCAATTCGACCCGGCACCAGTCGCCGCACCGTTCCAGCACCTTCCAGAACGTCAGCGCATGTTTGCCGAATTCGTGATCGACCACATGCCGTGGTTTGGTCGGCGGATCGTAGCGAAGGGGCAGATCGATGCTGCCGCTGTCCAGTTCCGGCTGACCCCAGGCCAAAGCGGTGTAGGCCTTTTCGGTTTCGCGGTCATGAAACTGCCGCGACAGCTCGCGATGGGTGTCGGCATCCCGGGCCAGCAGGATGATGCCGGAGGTTTCCCAGTCCAGACGATGGACGATGCGCGCTTCCGGGTAGCCGTTTTCCTGCAAGCGGGTAATCAGGCAGTCCTTGTTGTCGTCAGCGCGACCGGGCACCGAGAGCAGCAGGGTCGGTTTGTCGACCACCAGTACGGCGGCGTCCTGATGGATGATGCGGATGTTGGACAGCGGCATTAAAACAGCCTCGTAACAAATGCCAACGGCGGTTCAGGACCATTCCACTGGGGAATGGCCCTGAACCGCCGTCATACCTGCCGGATCGACTCAGCGATCGGGCAGGGTGATGTTGAGTTCCAGAATCGAGCAACTGCCCTGGCTTTCCAGTGCAACATGTACGTCGTCGTTGCCGATGTTGACGTACTTGCGGATCACGTCGACCAGTTCCTTCTGCAAGGCTGGCAGGTAATCCGGCGTGCTGCGCTGGCCGCGCTCATGCGCCACGATGATCTGTAGACGCTCTTTCGCTACCGAGGCGGTACTTGGCTTTTTGTTGGCACGAAAGAAGTCAAAAAGGTTCATTACCTACCTCCAAACAGGCGCTCGAAGAATCCCTTCTTCTCGACATCGAGGAATCGGTGGGCTTTTTCTTTGCCCAGCAGGCGGTCGACGGTATCGCTGTAAGCCTGACCGGCATCGCTCTGGTCGTCGAGAATCACCGGCACGCCCTGGTTGGAAGCCTTGAGCACTGCCTGGGATTCCGGGATGACGCCGAGCAGGGTCACCGAGAGGATTTCCTTGACGTCTTCAACGCCGAGCATCTCGCCCTTTTCAACACGCTCCGGGTGGTAGCGGGTGATCAGCAGGTGTTCCTTGATCGGGTCTTCGCCACGTTCGGCGCGGCGCGATTTGCTTGCCAGCAGGCCGAGCATGCGGTCCGAGTCACGTACCGAGGACACTTCCGGGTTAGTCACGACGATCGCTTCATCGGCGAAGTACATGGCCAGGTGCGCACCTTTCTCGATGCCCGCCGGGGAGTCGCAGACGACGAACTCGAATTGTTCCTTGAGCTCCATCAGGACTTTTTCCACGCCTTCGACGGTCAACGCGTCTTTGTCGCGGGTCTGGCTGGCCGCCAGTACGTAGAGGTTTTCCAGGCGCTTGTCTTTGATCAGTGCCTGTTGCAGGTTGGCTTCGCCGTTTACCACGTTGACGAAGTCATACACTACGCGGCGCTCGCAACCCATGATCAGGTCGAGGTTACGCAAGCCCACGTCGAAGTCGACGATCACTGTTTTGTGGCCGCGCAGAGCGAGACCGGTACCGATAGCGGCGCTGGTGGTGGTCTTACCCACACCACCCTTGCCGGATGTAACCACGAGAATCTTGGCCAAGGTGTTTCACCCCTAAGGAAGAAGGACTGTTCAGCCCCTGAAAAACATCTCTTGAAAACTACTGCAGTCGGACAGCCTTGGCTGGAATTTGGCTTTAGGCCTTTTTCCTACTTCGTTTGAGCCGTTTTCGCTACGTTTTAGAGATGCTTGGAAAATGCGGCAGTATCCGTTAAAGCCGAATGATGTTCAACACGTCGCCTGACAGGCTGACCTGGACGCCCGAGCCCCACATCGGATCGCGACGCAAATCCTCGGAGACCTTGTAATGACCGGCGATGGAGATCAGTTCAGCGCTCAATTGCTGACAGAAAATCCGTGCCTTGGTGTCACCTTTGACGCCGGCCAGCGCACGGCCGCGCATCGGGCCGTATACATGGATGTTGCCATCGGCAAGAAGTTCCGCCCCCGGACTGACCGAAGAGACCACGACCAGATCGCCACCCTGGGCATATATCTGTTGGCCACCACGTACTGGCGTGGTGATTACGCGGGTCGGTTTGACGCTCGGCTCAGGCGGCTTTTCCGGCTTCTTTTTGACTTCGGCTTCCGGCGTCTCCAGCGGGCGCTCGCGGGCGCCGGAGGGCGGCAGCACGGGGATGTCGATGGCGATGGCAGCGGCGATGTCTTCGATGCGGCTGGCACGAATGGCCAAGGTACGCAGGCCGTGCTGACGGCAGACGCGCATCAGCCCCGGCAGATCAACCGCGCCCTGATTCGGCGGCAGTTTGTCCAGCGCCAGGACCAGCGGTGCATTGCTGAAAAAATTCGGCGCCTGGGCGACTTTGGCGGCCAATTGCCGATCGAGGCTTTCGAGGTCGTTACGGGCCAGTTCCAGCACAGTGATGGCCAGCATGCTGCCCTTGAGCTGGAATACGGGATCTTGGTCTAACGGGTCGGTTTGGCTCATGTCGGCATACAACGGCTTGTCACTAAAAGTGCCGAGACTTATAACGAGAACGCCCGCGAGCCGCAAGCCGGGTCGAACGATGTAGAATGCGCGGCCACTGTATTTACGGAAGCTTTAATGGATCGCCCGCGTTTTCGAAAAGCATATCTTGCTCCGCGCTTCTGGCCGCTCTGGTGCGGCCTGGGGCTTTTGTGGCTGATCGTGCAGCTGCCGTATCCGGCGCTGCTGACCATCGGTCGAGTTTTGGGCGCGTTGATGTATCGCGTCGCCAGCGACCGGCGAACCATCGCCCGGCGCAATCTGGAATTGTGCTTCCCGGAAAAATCCGCCGCCGAGCGCAAACGCCTGCTCAAGGAAAACTTCGCCTCCACCGGCATCGCCTTCTTCGAAATGGCGATGAGCTGGTGGTGGTCGCGCGAGCGTCTGGCGAAACTGGCCCACGTCGAAGGCCTTGAACATCTGCAGAAGGCCCAGCGCGAAGGCAAAGGCGTGATCCTCATGGCCGCGCATTTCACCACGCTGGAAATCGGCGCGGCGCTGCTCGGCCAGCAGCACACCATCGACGGCATGTACCGCGAACACAAAAACCCCTTGTTCGACTTCGTCCAGCGCCGTGGCCGCGAGCGGCACAATCTCGATTCGCTGGCGGTGGAGCGCGATGACGTGCGCGGCATGCTCAAACTGCTGCGCTCGGGACGGGCGATCTGGTATGCGCCGGATCAGGATTACGGCGCCAAGCAGAGCATCTTCGTGCCGCTGTTCGGCATTCAGGCCGCCACCGTCACTGCGACGACCAAGTTTGCACGGCTGGGCAAAGCGCTGGTGGTGCCGTTCACTCAGGAACGTTTGGCCGACGGCAGTGGTTACCGCCTGGTGATTCATCCGCCGCTGGAAGACTTCCCCGGCGAAAGCGAGGAGGCCGATTGCATCCGCATCAATCAGTGGGTCGAGAGTGCTTTGCGTGCCTGCCCCGAGCAGTATCTGTGGGCGCATCGGCGCTTCAAGAGTCGCCCACCGGGCGAGCCGAAGCTTTATCCCAAGCGTCGTTGATTCACCCGTACTGACAAGCACTGTGGAGTGTTGCGATGAGTCCTGCTGAACCGGTCACAGGTTTGATTCTTTCCGGCGGCGGGGCCCGGGCGGCTTATCAGGTCGGGGTGCTGGCGGCGATTGCCGAGTTGCTGCCGATCGGCGCGGACAATCCGTTTCCGGTTATCGTCGGCACCTCGGCCGGGGCGATCAATGCGGTCAGCCTGGCCAGTGGCGCCACGGACTTTCGCGCAGCCATCGAACGCCTGACCCAGTTCTGGCAGGGCTTTCGCAGCCACCGCGTGTTGCGCAGCGACTGGCCGGGCGTGATCCATCAAGCCAGCCGCTTCGTCAGCCACAGCCTGCTCGGCCTCGGTCGACAGATGCCGGTGGCGCTGCTCAACAGTTCGCCGCTGCGCGAACTGCTCGAGGAAAAACTGCACCTGCCCGGCATCGCCGAATCCATCGCGCGCAAGCAATTGCATGCGGTGGCGGTGACCGCGTTCGGCTACGAGTCGGGGCAAGCGGTGACGTTCTATCAGGGCGGCGGCACCATCGACGCCTGGCTGCGGCACCGCCGCATTGGCGTGCCGACGCAATTGTCGGTCGATCATCTGTTGGCCAGTTCAGCGATTCCGCTGTTGTTCGCGCCGGTGAAAATCGGCGAGGAATATTTCGGTGACGGCGCAGTGCGCCAGTCGGCGCCGATCAGTCCGGCGCTGCATCTGGGTGCCAGTCGCGTGCTGGTGGTGGGCGTCAGCGGCAACCCGCGCGGCGTCGATCTGCAGCAGCCGCTGGAGCGCGCCTACAGCGGCCAGCAACCGACGCTGGCGCAGATCGGCGGGCACATGCTCAACAGCACGTTTATCGACAGTCTGGAGAGCGATATCGAGCTGCTGCAGCGTCTGAATCAGTTCAGTCATTTGCTCCCGGCCGGCACGCCAACCCGCGCGTTGGGTGTGGCGCCCGTGGAAGTGCTGGTGATTGCGCCGAGTCAGCCGATCGACGAAATCGCCGCACGGCATCGCCAGGAGCTGCCGGCGGCGTTGCGTCTGTTTCTGCGCGGGCCGGGCGCGACGAAGACGAGCGGGGCAGGGGTGCTCAGTTACCTGCTGTTCGAGGCGGGGTATTGCAGCGAGTTGATCGAGTTGGGGCGGCGGGATGCGTTGGCCAAGCGCGAGGAGCTTTGCCGGTTTTTGCGGATATCGGAAGCGGTGGCTCCTGCCTGAAATTGCGGTGAGCCTGTTCGCGAGCAAGCTCGCTCCCACAGGGTTTTGCATTGAATGCGCAATTTGCAGTCAACATAGAACCACCGTGGGAGCGAGCTTGCTCGCGAAGACGTCGGGGAGGACGCCGCCGGGTCAGAAGTGGAACTTGACCAGGAAGCTCGTGGTGCTCTGATCGGTCTTGAAGTACTGGCTGTCCTTGATCCCGTACTTGTCCGACCAGTAGTCGTACTCCACACCGACATACAACTGCTTCTCGCCGAAATTCAGCGCCTTGCCCAGGTCGTATTTGACCTGCGGGTTGAAGTGCAGGTTGGCGTGGTAATCGCCTTTGGAGTTGGAGTCGTTGTCGACCACCCAGTCCATGAAGCCGTCGATGAGGATGTTCGATTTGCCCACCGGGATGGTGTAGGACCAGACCGGGGTGATCTGCCAGACATTGTCACCGGCGCGTGCGCCCTGGGTGTGACGCTGGTAGAAGTTCAGCTGGAAGTAGTCGAAGCCTGGAATCGCCAGGTCGAAGCCCGGACCGATCAGGTACGACTCGGTATCGCCTTCACCGAACTCGTAGGTCATGGCCAGCAACACGTCAGTCACCGGACCAAAGGCCAGTTTCTGATCGAAGATCTTGCCGAACGACAGGCGCGGGCTGAGCTCGCCGTAGTAGGTGTTGGAGCCGACTCCGCCATCATCCTTGCCGTTGTAGAAGATCTTGTCGATGAACAGGAAGTTGTCCCCATACTTCCAGGCATCGGCGTGCTCGAAGGTCACGGTCTGCTGAATGCGCGGGTTGACCTGGAAGTCCTTGCCATACAGGTAGGTCAGGCTGTTGTTCTGCCACTGCAGCAGGCCTTCGGCCATCGCCTGGCCGCCGGCGAACATCGATCCGGCCAGCATCAGGCTGGTGCACATACGTTTCATTCGGTTGCTCCCAAAGTAGGTGTTCCACGTTATTTTTTTAAGATCGGCGCTCTGATGTGGCGCCTTTTTTCGTACCGCAAATTTCATCCGATCGGTCAGCTTTGAATGCTGATAGCAAAAGCTGCGCCAAGGCTTTCGAAAAACCAAAAAACGCCCGTTCGGCTGCTGAAAAACAGTCGACGAGCGTGTTTTCGGGATGCCTCAGGACTGACTGCAGCCGGGATAAGTTGGCTTTTCGGTCAGAAATTGAATTCAGGCTTTTTTTTAGAGCGAATTCGGACGGCCGCGGAGAATACTGACTCCTCGGCCAACGCTCAAGTGCCCCGCAACAGAGCACCGAAGACAAGCATGGCGCACGGTTGCGGGCCATCTCAGAAGTGCACCTTCAGCAGCAGGCTGGCGGTGTTCTGGTTGGTATCGAACGCGTGGCTGTTTTCAATGCCGTATTTGTTCTTCCAGTAGCTGTACTCGGTGCCGACGTACAGCTGTTTCTGGCTCCAGCCCAAGGCTTTGCCGAGGTCGTATTTGATCTGCGGATTGATGTGCAGGTTGGCGTGGTAGGTGCCGCGCGAGTTTTCGTCGTTGTCGACGACCCAGTCGAGGTAGCCGTCGATCAGCACATCGGAATTGCCCAGTGGGAAGCTGTAGGACCACGCGGGGGTGATCTGCCAGACACCATCGCCGGGCCGCGGGCCTTCGGTCTGGCGGCGGAAAATGTTCAGGGTGACGTAGTTGAAGCCGGGCACTTTCAGGTCGAAGCCGGGGCCGATCAGATAGGCCTCGGTTTCGCCTTCGCCGTACTCGTAGGTCATCGCCAACAGCACATCCTTGATCGGGCCGAACTCGATCTTGCGATCAAGGATCTTGCCGAAGGACAGGCGCGGGGTGAACTCGCCGTAGAAGGTGTGCGGACCTTTGTTCGGGTCTTCCTTGCCGTTGTAGAAGATCTTGTCGACGAACAGAAAGTTGTCGCCGTACTTCCACTTGTCGGCGTGCTCGAAGGTAACCGTCTGCTGATAGGACGGGTTGATCGCGAAGTTCTTGCCGTACAGATAGCTGAGGCTGTTGCTCTGCCACAGCAGCAGATCGCCGGCCATGGCCTGACTCGCGGCCAGCAGGCCGCCACTCAACAGAACGTTGCTTTGCGTGCGGATCATCTGTTGCTCCCTGTTGTTTTTATTGTTTGAGGCACAAGCAGTTGCGTAGTCCCTGTGGGAGCGAGCCTGCTCGCGAAGCGGTTGTGTCAGTCGCCACCAATGTTGAATGACACAGTGCTTTCGCGAGCAGGCTCGCTCCCACAGGTGGTGTGGTGGTTTCAATCAGTGCGCATGGCAATCGTTGATCGCCGCACGCTCCTTGCCGCCGAGGATGTTGAACAGCAGGTTCAGCGTCAGCGCGCTGAGGGTGGCCATGGCGATGCCGCTGTGGGTGATCGGGCTCATCCACATCGGCAGGTGGGCGAAGAATTCCGGACGCACCACCGGGATCAGGCCCATACCGATGCTCACCGCGACCAGCAACTGATTGCGGCGGTCACCGATGTCCGCCTCTTGGAGGATTTTGATGCCAGTCGCGGCGACCATGCCGAACATCGCAATCGCCGCACCGCCCAGCACTGCCGGTGGAATCGATGCCACTAGAAACGCCGCTTTCGGCAACAGGCTGAGGACGATCAGCAGACCGCCGGCAACGATGGTCACCGAACGGCAGCGCACGCCGGTCATCTGCACCAGGCCGATGTTCTGCGCGAACGAGGAGTGGGTGAAGGTGTTGAAGAAACCGGCGAAGAACGACGCGCCGGCATCGCACAACAAGCCACGACGGAGCATGCGCGGGCAGACTTCCTGGCCGGTGATCTTGCCCAGCGCGAGGAACATCCCGGTGGACTCGACGAAGATGATCACCACCACCAGGCACATCGACAGAATCGGCGCCAGCTCGAATTTCGGCATGCCGAAATGCAGCGGGGTGACGAACTGAATCCACGGTGCGCTGGCCATGCCGCTGAGGTCGACCATGCCGATCACGCCGCACAATACATAGCCCAGGCACATGCCGATCAGCACGGAAATGTTGACCCAGAATCCGCGCATGAAGCGGTGAACCAACAGGATGGTGGCCAGCACCAGCGCAGCGATGGCCAGATAAATCGGCGAACCGAATTGCGCGGCGTCGACACCGCCACCGGCCCAGTTCACGGCCACGGGGAACAGCGATAAACCGATCGAGGTGATGACCGTGCCGGTCACCAGCGGCGGGAAGAAGCGCACGACCTTGGACATGAACGGCGCGATCAGCATGCCGAAGAAACCGGCGGCGATCGTCGCACCAAAGATCCCTTGCAGACCGATGCCGGGCATGCCGGCCATGGCCACCATGCTGCCGACCGCAGCGAAACTGGCGCCCATCATCACCGGCATGCGAATGCCCATCGGGCCGATGCCGAGCGACTGCACGATAGTGGCGATGCCGGCGACCAGCAGGTCGGCGTTGATCAGGAAGGCGATTTCTTCACGACTCAGGCCAGCGGCCTGTCCGATGATCAGCGGCACCGCGATGGCACCGCCGTACATCAGCAGAACATGTTGCAGACCGACCAGGATCAGTTGCAAAAGGGGCAAACGCTGAATGGCGGGTGCGTCGGGGATGCGCGCTTTGGACAGCTCGGACATGCAACACCTCGGATCTTTTTTATTCTTGTGATTAACAGCTGCCGGGTTGCTTGCAGCTGTTTCTTTGCATCAGGGGGACCGCGGAGCGGCCATTCGCGGGCAAGCCCGCTCCCACACAGGCAATGCAAAACCCTGTGGGAGCTGGCTTGCCAGCGATGCTTTTAACGATTAATTGGTTTGCGCTCCCTGGGCAATCCAGGCACCGATCAGGTCACGTTCCTGCTGGGTCATCTGGGTGATGTTGCCCAGTGGCATGATCTGCGTGGTGATGGCTTGCGCCTGAATGCGCGCGGCGTTCTGGCGGATCTGCTCGGGGGTGTCGAACATCACCCCGGCCGGGGCTGCGCTGAACAACGGGCTGGTCGGCTTGGACGAGTGGCACACCGTGCAACGCTCTTGAATCACGTTGTGCACTTTGTCGAAACCGGGGCCGGCATTCGAGGCTTGCGCGGGTGCCGCCGCAGGGGCTGCGGGTGCCGCAGGTTGCGCCGCTTCGGCCGGTTTCGCGCCACCGCCCAGTGCCGTCTCCGGCAGCGGTTGGTACTCGATTTTCGCCGGTGCCTTGGCCACTTCAGGTGCAGTCGACATCGGCGTCGGGCCGGTGACGTAGGCCAGGCAGATCATGCCCACCGCTGCCACCGGCAGGGTCCAGGCAAACTTGTGGCTGTCGTGACGGGTGTTGAAGTAGTGACGCACCAATACCGCCAACACCGCGATCCCGGCGAGGATCAACCAGTTGTACTGGCTGCCGTAAGTGCTCGGGAAGTGGTTGCTGATCATGATGAACAGCACTGGCAGGGTGAAGTAGTTGTTGTGACGCGAACGCAGCAAGCCTTTGGCCGGCAGGGCCGGATCCGGCGTACGGTTCTCGGCAATCGCAGCAACCAGTGCCCGTTGCGCCGGCATGATGATGCGGAACACGTTGCCGACCATGATGGTGCCGATGATCGCGCCGACGTGCAGGTACGCACCACGACCGCTGAACACTTTGCTGAAGCCATAGGCCGCGGCAATGATCAGCACGAACAGGATGAAGCCGAGCAGGGCGGGTTTCTTGCCCAGGGCCGAATCGCAGAGGAAGTCGTAGACGAACCAGCCGACGATCAGCGAGCCGATACCGATGGCCACGCCTTCAGGACCGCTGAGGCCGCTGCCGGGTGCCACGAGGTAGAGCACCGGATTGGAGTAGAACACCACGCACAGCAGCGCGATCCCCGACATCCAGGTGAAGTAGGCTTCCCACTTGAACCAGTGCAGGTTGTCCGGCATGGACGGTGGGGCCAGTTTGTATTTTTCCAGGTGGTAGATGCCGCCGCCGTGGATCGCCCACAGATCACCGGCCAGACCGGTTTTCGGGTTGACGCGGTTGAGGTTGTTCTCCAGCCAGACGAAGTAGAACGACGCGCCGATCCAGGCCACGCCAGTGATCATGTGAACCCAGCGCACGCTCAGGTTCAGCCATTCCAACAGATGTGCTTCCACAGTCTTTACCTCTCGCCTGTCACTCTTGTTGTCGAGTGATCAGACCTTCTCTTATTGGTGGGGGGCGAGGATCAACCGCTCATCCTCTTTGAAAAAATGCTCATCGCAGTTATTGCCTGTGCCACTGCGATCAACCACCAGGAAGTCATCCCGCTTTTCGATCGTCAGCACCGGGTGGTGCCAGACGCCGCGATGGTAATTGATGCCCTGCCTGCCGTTGGTGACGAAGGCGCGGACCAAGCCTGATACAGGTGCATCGCCAACTGGCGCGACCACGATCAGAAAGGGGTTGCCGAGCAGCGGAATGAAAGCCTGGCTGCCCAGCGGATGGCGTTCCAGCATGCAAACGGTCAGCGGCATGTCCTGCGCGTCGGCGCGGAAAATACTGATGATCGCGTTGTCCTCAGGCTGAGCGGTTTCGACCGTCGCCAGTTTGTGGAAGCGCATGGTCGAACCGTTGTTGATCATGAAGTGATCGCTGCCGTCGGTTTCGATCACGTCACCGAAAGGGGCGAAGGCTTCTTTGGTCAGCGGTTCAATCGTCAGTGTGCGCATGCTGTTCTTCTTTTCGTTGAGTGATCGTTCCCACGCTCTGCGTGGGAATGCAGCCCGTGACGCTCCGCGTCACATCCAAAGCGGACGCAGAGCGTCCAGTGATGCATTCCCACGCAGAGCGTGGGAACGATCATTGCAGTGTTATTTAGCGACCTTGCCCAATACACGCAGGCGACTCACGCCACCATCCGGGAACACGTTCAGGCGGATGTGGGTGATCGGGCCGAGTGCCTTGATCTGCTCGACGAAGGTATGTTCGGCGTGCATTTCCAGCTTCTGGCTTGGCAACAGTTCGCGCCAGAACAGCGACTGGGTTTCGATCTGGCTGTCGGTGCCGCCCTTGACGAACGCGCCCTGGATCGAGCAAGTGTCCGGGTAGTTGCCTTTGAAGTGCAGGGTGTCGACGACGATCTTCTCGATCTCGCCCGGATGACCCAGCGCGACGATCACCCAGTCATTGCCCGGCGTGCGACGACGCGCGGTTTCCCAGCCGTCGCCCATGTTGATGCCACGGCCCGGGTTGAGGATGTTGCTCATGCGGCCGAAGTGTTCGTCGGAGCAGGCGAGGGCGCGGCCACCGTTGAGGGCTGCTGCCAAGTCCACTTGCTCGTTGTCGCCCACAGCGGACCAGTCGCGGAACGGAATGCCGTATACGCGCAGACGGGCAACACCACCGTCCGGGTAGATGTTGAAGCGCAGGTGGCTGAACGCTTTGTCGTTGCTGATTTCGTGGTAGTGGTGGCTGTTGCCCTGCAGCTCGACGGCCGACAGCACTTCGGTCCACTGGGTGTTTTCATCCGGTTCGCCCGAGGCCAGGAAGCACGCTTCCAGCGAGGCCGACGGCGGATAGTTGCCGGTGAAGAATGAAGTGTCGATGTCCACGCCTTTGATCGAGCCCGGTACGCCCAGACGGATCACCGCGCTGTCGTAACCTTCGAAGCGCTTGCGGCGCGACTCCCAGCCGTCCATCCACTTGCCGTTGTCATCGAACACGCCCTCCTTCCATACGGCCGGGGTCGGTTGGAACAGACGATTGGCGTCTGCGAACCAGTCATCGGTGACCGAAATGATCTTGGTGCCCAGACGGGCGTCGGCCAGGTTGACGTATTTTTCGAAAGGTACGGCGTAAGCTTTCATTCTTCTTGTCTGCCTTTGATAAGTTGGCTGGGGATGCTCGCAGGGCCCTGGGCGTTTGCGCGTTCATTCACGCTCGGGCCAGGCTTGCTAAAGAGTCAGTAAACGGAACAGGGCAATCTTGTTGATCTCCGCCAGCGCGCATTTGAACTCGGCTTCCACCGAATTGTTGATGCGCGTTTCGAACGCCGCGAGGATCTGATGCCGGTTGCTGCCTTTTACCGCCATGATGAAGGGAAACTTGAACTTGGCTTTGTAGGCGTCGTTCAGCTCGGTGAAGCGCTGGAACTCTTCGGCCGTGCATTGGTGAATACCGGCGCCAGCCTGTTCATTGGTGCTGGCTTCGGTCAGTTGGCCCTGGACGGCAGCTTTGCCGGCCAGGTCCGGGTGAGCGTTGATCAGGGCCAGCTGGCTGGCATGATCGGCGCTCAACAGGATATCGCTCATGCGCTGATGCAGGGTTTCGATCTCGTCGATCGAAGCGTCCGCACCGAGGTCGTAGGCCTTTTCGGCCACCCATGGCGAATGTTCGTAGATGTCGGCGAAGGCTTTGACGAAAGCGTCGCGGCTCAGGGTCGACGGTTGCAGGGTTTGAAAGCGGCTCATTTTGCAGTCCCTTGGTACGGGTGGGTTTCTTGCCAGTGACGCGCGATGTCGACGCGACGGCTGAACCACACCTGTTCATGACTTTTGGCGTATTCGATAAAGCGCTTGAGCGAAGCGAGGCGACCAGGACGGCCGATCAGGCGACAGTGCAGACCGATCGAAAGCATTTTCGGCGCTTCGGCACCTTCGGCGTAAAGCACGTCGAAGGCGTCTTTGAGGTATTCGAAGAAATCGTCACCCTTGTTGAAACCCTGCACTTGCGTGAAGCGCATGTCGTTGGTGTCGAGGGTGTAGGGGATCACCAGATGCGGTTTGCCGGTGGGGTTGTTCGGTTCCCAGTAGGGCAGGTCGTCGTCGTAGGTGTCGCAGTCGTAGAGGAAACCGCCTTCTTCCATGACCAGGCGACGGGTGTTCGGCCCGGTGCGGCCGGTGTACCAGCCCAGCGGACGTTCGCCGGTCAGTTCGGTGAGGATGCGGATCGCTTCGAGCATGTGCTCGCGTTCCTGCGCTTCGTCCATGTACTGGTAGTCGATCCAGCGGTAGCCGTGGCTGCAGATTTCATGGCCGGCCTCGACCATCGCACGGATCACGTCCGGGTGACGCTGGGCGGCCATGGCCACGGCGAAGATGGTCAGCGGAATATCGAATTCCTTGAACAGCTTCAAAATGCGCCAGACGCCGGCACGGCTGCCATACTCGTAAAGCGATTCCATGCTCATGTTGCGCGCGCCCTGCAGCGGCTGAGCGGCGACCATTTCAGACAGGAAGGCTTCGGATTCCTTGTCGCCGTGCAGAATGTTGCGCTCGCCACCTTCTTCGTAATTGAGTACGAAGGACAGGGCGATCCGGGCATTACCCGGCCAGTGTGGGTGAGGAGGGTTACTGCCGTAACCGATCAGGTCGCGTGGGTAGTCAGCGCTCACTGCAGTCTTCCTTCTTGTACGTTGACAGATTGGTGTGGCGGCCTGGCAGGCTGGCGTCACAGCGATGGGCTGATTGTATACAAGTTTATTTACATTTTGTAAGCCTGAATTTTCGCATTTTTCACCGGCTGTCATCTTTTGCTGTTAATGGTTCCAGCCTGCAAGAAACCTGCCTGACCAGTCAGCTAATGAATAGAAGGTTCAATGATCAGGCGCTTTGCCTGCGAATTGGTGATAAAGGCCCGCATGGCGGGGGTGAAGCGAAAAATGTCGTTTTTATTGTGTACAATTTTTTTGAAAAGTGTCTTAATCAGTCGCTCGCCGCAGCGTTTCATGCTCTGAAACGGTGCGGTCTCCTTTTCAACTGACTTCGGGAGGCGCGAAGTCTGACCGCTTGTTGCGGCCAGGCGCGCAGAATCAATGGGACGTTTGACAACACACGTTTTGGACGCTGCACACGGTTGCCCGGGCAGCTCGATCAAGGTCGAGCTGTACCGCGTTGAAGGATCGCAGCTGGAATTGGTCGCCAGTGCGACAACCAACAGTGATGGCCGGGTCGATGCGCCGTTGCTGCAAGGCGACGATTATCGCACTGGCGTTTATCAGGTGCAGTTCCATGCCGGCGATTACTACCGCGCCCGTGGCGTACAACTGCCCGAGCCGGCGTTTCTCGATGTCGTCGTACTGCGTTTCGGCATTTCCGCCCAGCAGGAGCACTACCACGTGCCCCTGCTGATTTCGCCTTACAGCTATTCCACGTATCGGGGCAGCTGACCCCCAAGCAGCTGCCCCCACCGGGAAGCGACTGCGCATATAGCTTCTTTGGTCTTTCGCCCGCTCACACTGCGGGCTTTTTTTATGCGTTTTTACGGCGCAACTGCCGGCGCAGTCGAGTCTCGGGTCAACGCTCGCGAATAATGAACACCGAGTCTGGCGTGGACGCGACCTTCAATACGCCTCCTATCAGCCATACCACCTTGTTCCGCGTCGCTGCATCGGTCAGTGCGGTGAAGGCGTCCTGACCGATTCTGGCGGGCAAGCTCGGTTCTGTCAGTTCGTTGCCAGGAACGTGAGTCAGGCCGGCTTGACTGATTGCCCCCAGTTTCAAAAAGAAGATTTGATCGTGACCGGCTCGTTTGAATACCAGCGTCGGCATTCTGTGTTCATAGGTCAGTGGAAACAGCTCGTAACCACAGCCGACCAGCAACGCGCCGAGCAATCGCCGCAGATTCAGATCTGATGGATAGGTCTTGTAATGATTCCAGGCGGAGGAGAAGTGCTGTGGATCAAAGGTCAGGCGTTGCAATTCGCTGTCGGTCTGGGAAGGCATCGGGATAAGCCGCTTGCCCCCCAGGTCGATGTCTGGCGCTATGGCGAGCATATTCAGCGGGTCGGCAAAATCAGGCGCTGTGGAAAACGGCAGTTGCTTCCATTGATGCAAGACGGCCTGAACGTTGATCAGGCCGGTGCCGGTAATCGTCGGGGAATGATCGGCGAGTTCGAATAACCTGCGGGCAACGGCTGTCGTTGTCGCTTGCGAAAAATCAGGGAACGCGCGAGCGACGGACGTTGTTATCGGCTCTTCGAAAAAGCGTTTGCCCGGATGGACTTCACCTGGATCGCTGCCGATTCGAAACGTCGCCACCGGCTGTTGCTCGGGGGCGTTTTTCAGCATGTTCTCGAAAGCGTCGAAACCGCTCGGGAAAAACTCGGGATGACATACGAAATACACTGTGGGCGCCGTATTCGAGCCAACCGGAACGATTGGATAATGCAGCCAGCCAAGCTGTACCGATTCGGTGTGCGCAGGTTTGTTCAGATGCCCCCAGGGAAGCCAGAAATACGGCGTCTGGTCGTTGTCAGAGGACGGCTTGGCTGTCGACGCGGTTAGCGTCTCTGCGGCTTCGGCAAGTCGGGGACGCTTGCTCGGGCCAGGTGTTGCCTGATCGGTCTGTTCGCCTGGCTGGCTGGATTGGGCTGGCGTTTGCGATGGCTTCGCCCCTGGCAGTTTTTGTCGCCAGAAAACAGTGCCGGGGATTTGCTCGAAGAAAACGTCGGGTGCATTGCTCGTCGAGGCAAACGCTTGTTGGTATTCGCCATCCTTGTTTTTGCGCACCATGACCGTGCCGTCCACCGTCGTTACGAAGGTCTGCCTGAGTCTGTTGTATCGAAGGCCCTCCGTTGCCAGCTCAGGCTTGCTCAGCGTCATGGCGTCGGCAGGCGAGATGTATGAGGGCAGGTTGGGGGTGGCGGATGCAGGCCGGTTGGATAGCCTCTCGGGCCGCCGGATCTGCCAAGTCGTCTGACCCTCGAGGCGCGTCAGGGGCAGGCCGGGCACACCGGGTGCGAAGGTCAGAGGCACATGATAATTGCCTTGCCCGTCCTGCTCGACGACGAACTGGCCTTCATTAGCGATCTGAGCGTACGTGCGCTGATCCGGTCCGGTGAACAAACCTTCGTTCTGCGCCACGGGTACCAGTTCGTGGAAACGCTCTTGCGGCCAGGCGATTGCGTTACGAGTGGCGCTGAAGTTCTCCGTTGCATCCGGCAAGGCGTGAACAGTAACTGTGGGCGGTGTGCTGGCTGCGGCAGATGTGCTTGCCGCTTGACTGACGGCCGGTGAATCGATGCCCAGAAGCAGGGCGTCAGGCATGTCCAGGCCCATACGGCTGACGAGAGGCGGTGAGCCGGAATGTCCAGCATCGGGGGCATTGGGTGGTTTTACTGCAGGGACTTTTTTGGGTGACTTGGCCATGGGGAATGCTCGGTAAAAGAGCGCGCAGACGCGTGCAAGTGCCGCGTAGACAGCAACGCTCGAAAAAAATGGGTTTATTGACGAATGACCGGCGAATTACGCGGGAGGCACTTTCATCACAGAAACGGGGCCGAAAATGTTGGTTTGGTGGTTGCAGCGATTCACCACCTTTAAAGCAGACTTTTCGATGCGGGATTTGTCGGCACGCAATACCCAGCCATGCGCCGCAAAGTTGTAGCCCACGCGCGCGGTCTGGTCGTTAAGGCAGATAATGTTCCAGACTTTGACTTCGTCATTGGCCAATGCGGCAAGAGCTTGCGGGAGTGCTTTTGAGGCGTCGGGCTCTTCGAAAAAACGTGCATCCAGACCATCCAGATAGACACGGTCAAAGACCAGATCGACCGTATGCACAACTCCACCGGTGGTAATAACGCGGATCTGGTCTATCAAATCGTCGCTTTCATAGACAGGCAGATAAAAAGTGGTAGTGCCGATGGAAAGCCGGTTTTCTTCCAGTTTTATATCGACCTCGCCGAGCTGCGTTGCATCAAGTTCCCAAGTGGATGAGTAGGGAAGCCGCTCTTTGGCATTGGCGAGCGCGCCAGGAGTCGAGAGTCTGATAGTCATGTCAGGCAATACGTGGATGAGATAACTCGCACCCACTCCTTCATAGGCGTCCATGCTGGTTTGCACGGCCAGTGGTATCGGCATTGCGCAACTCCTCAAAGTGCCAAGCGAGTAACCCGCTTTCTCAGGCAGCGCATAAAAGCACTGTCGAGAACGACCCGTGAGTGGCACTTTCATCTGGGTTACCCAATGCCTCGAGACCGAGAAGTCAGTAAAGGCTGGCGGGATGTCGGTTTCCGCTGTAAGACCAGCGTTTGCAACGACACCGTCCTTGAAAATCAACACATAACGGCCGAACGGTCGAACGGCCATGGTTCGCAGGATCTTGGTGATATTGTCGTGATCGTCTTCGCTACGCGCAGCCGAGTAATAATTCAGCTTGATGGTCTTCGCACCGAAGTGATAGACGAGATGGCAACCGACAGTCAGTCGGTATGACTTGGGTTTGTCGGAGAAAAAATGCGCCTCGGCTTTTGTCAGCTCATCACTGGTGAAGTCCAGATATATCCGGGTTATGACATCCGGGCGTAAAACCGCGTAGAAAGTGTTGGCCTTGCCGGTTCTCGGTACGTAATAGCTCGCTTCCTTGCGATGTCGGATCCAGCATTCCGGCGCATAAATAATGATCGGTGTTACCGGTTTGCCACGTTTGACGAAAATTTCCGGTATATCAGCGGTCTGGCCATCCGGGATTGTTTCAGGCAGGTCAAGCCTGAAATGCCAATCATCACTGGTTATGAAAATCAGATTTTTGTTGCTCAGCTTTCTCGTGCCCTCGTTTTTCTTGTAAACGTCATGAATGGTCAATACGTTTTTGGGATTGTCTTGAGTTTCGAAGCCTGAGCGGATGACCAGGGCATTGCCCTCGATATTCCAGGACTCAATCAGGTCCTTGCGCCAATTCATGACGATATGACTGGTCTGTTCACCATCATCGATAATGGAAAAACGACCAGCCACATGCGCAATGTAATATTGATCCGCACCGGCGCCTCCCGACGCTTTTGCTTTTTCGTGGGAGAGGAATATCTGATCGTCTCCGGCGCCAGCTTCAATGATGTCGCTGCCTCGTGATTTGATGACGTTGTCTTGCGCAGTGCCGGTTACTACGCTTGCTGCGCGATGGACTGTTTCAATATTTTCGATACTGTCCAGCAAACTGTGCAGGATGGATATCTTGTTATTCTCGGCATCGACATCGCTGGTGATGATCTGCAATGTTCCGGCCAGCAAATCTATGTCATAGCCAGTTCTGTTCGTATCACGAGAGGAGTAATTGCCGCCAAGTACCAGTGTGTCATTTCCTGCGCCGCCGCTCAGCGTTGAATATTCTGCAACATGGCTGTCCTTTTCGAGGAAAGCGGCTGCGTTCTCAAACAGGAACTGGTCATTGCCTTCACCGCCCGACAGTTGTTTTTTTCCTGACTTGTAATAGAACGTGTTGGGCTTTTTTTCTACACCTTTGATCGAGTCGTTACCCTCGCTGAGAAACCACAGAATGTTTTTGCCCTCTGCCGCAACTCCCAGTTCCGCGCCGGGTGTATCTTTTGTAACCCCTGCGCTTGCATCAATGATGTCATCGGTGCCTACCACTTCAGGGACATTGACCGACTCCCACGCATCCTGTTTGGTCCACCAGTTTCGTTTCCAGACCCGCGTCGGTTTCAGGCGTACATCAAACTTGCCATTGACGATGGCTTCGGTGCTCTCTTTCAAGGGGCCATCGAGTAGCGTTCTCGCGGTCTTTTTTAACTGCAATGAGTGTTGAAGTAGTGTTTTGGCCTTGATATAGCGGTTTTGAACGCTTTCGTCGACGTCCATCATGCAGAACGAAAACCATCCGCTACGCCACCGCTCATCAACGGTTAATTCGATGTAGTCATCTATGTCGTCAACAATCCGTACCGCACCGTAGACCTGCGAGCCAATGGCGAGAATCGCGCCGGCGGCAAGCCCGACGGGCCCGGCAAAGGAGAAACCGGCCATCGCGGCAGTGCCGAGAATGACGGTCATGGCTGCACTGGTAATGCTCAGGCCAGCGCTGACGTAATGATCCATAGCCTCTTTGCCGGTGGCATTCTCAGCGGCGTTCATGGATCTCACGGCGGTAAAGATGTCGAAGGGCAGCGTCAGCATGCCGCCGACCAGACCGCCCGATCGACCCAGTCTGAGTGCGAAGCGTGTTCTGGCGAAGTCCCGGTAAGCATTCTGTCCGGCTGTGAGCATCTGCGTGGCTATTTTACTGACCGTGACATCGGCCGCGATGGAGGCCAGTTCCGATGCAATGCCCGCGCTGTTTATTGCTACTTCAGCACGGTTATCGGCTTTGATCGCATCGATTACGCCACGAATCCCCATGAAAATGCCGAAGCCCTGGATGCCCAGGCTGGAGCCCAGCGTCGCGTAGCTTTTGGTCAATGCCGCCCAGCGGGGATGATGTCTGGGGACGTGCACATGTTGTAGATCGAGCGACTGTGCTGCGCTCAGAAGTTTTACCAGTTTGTCGCGGTAATTGCCGGCTACCTTTTCATTGGCATTGTTTTCCCTCAAGAGCTGAGGGGCGCCAAGCGGGCGCTGGCTGGCCATTTCAAACAGGAGCGTGGGTAACAAGTAGCTATCGCTGCCCGTTGAAGTTTTCAGAAAGTGTTCAACTTTATTGGCGTCGAACTGCAGGCTATTGATAAAAGAAAGTTTGGGGCGGCGAAAGAAGCTGTTCTGGCCATTCAATGGCTGACCGTCAATGGTCGCGCCTAGTCCATCGAGCGCTGTACGAGTAATCGAAATATCGCCAATTTCCAAAGGGCCGAACACTTCGTCCACCATTTGCAATTGGCTCGATTTTCCATTGGTTTGGCCATGGTCGATGGTTGAAGGCTTGTATTCGTTGGATTCATAGCCCAAATCCCTAATTATGACGGTATCGGAAACAGGTTGCGTGTCCGCATGTATTGCAGGGTCGGTTTGTGCTGTTGCTTCGCGTATAAGTGTGGCCATTAGAACTTCCTTGTTCCGGCAATTGTTGCTAAGGCCAAGGATATTACGTTGGCCTTTCGAGACCTGTATATCGATGGGTTGTTGCTATCTATTGCATATCAGGGATTGGATGTTGCACTTAATTGATTCATGAACAACATGATCCTGCCCGAGATCCATTCCGGCAGGATAATCAACAGTGGCGCTTTTCAGTCAGTGGCTGCCAAGCAACGACGCCGCGCCAGCACCACCAAACAGTCCGGCACTCACCCGATTGAACCAACTCTGGCCTTTGCCGCTGCGCAAATAACGTGCGGCACCATTGGCACCCAGACCGTAAGCCAGTTTGCAGCACAGATCGAGCACTACCCAGGTCGCAATCATGATCAGTAACTGCGGCAGAAACGGTTGGTCTGCGCGGAGGAACTGTGGCAGAAACGCGGCGAAAAACAGGATGTCTTTAGGGTTGCTCGCACCCAGGACAAAAGCGCGTCCGAACAATGTGCGAAAACGCGGCACCGGTGCGGCTTCGGGTACTTCGGCGCCCGTCGATGGATGACGCGACTGTTGCCAGCTCTGCCAGGCGAGGTAAAAAAGGTACAGCGCACCGATGATTTTCAGCGCGCTGAACAACTGTTCCGAGGCCAGCAACAGAGCGCCAAGCCCCAGTGCCGAAGCGCTGAGCAGGCAGATCGAGGCGATCACGCCACCCAGGAACGCGGGGTACGACCGGCGCAAACCGTAATTCAGACTGTTGCTGATCATCAGCAATGACAGTGGCCCCGGGATCAGGATCACCACCAGTGCAGCGCCACTGAACAGCAGCCAGGTTTCCAGACTCATCGTTTTGCTCCTTTGTTGTTATCGAGATGTGCAAAAGCCCCACCGGTGAGGGTGAGGCTGGTTTGAAGCCTGAACCGCGCAGCGCTTACAGGAAGATGAACTTGGCGATGAAGATCGCGCAGAGCACCCACAGGCTGACGGAAATTTCCTTGTACTTGCCGGTGCCGGCCTTCAACGCGACGTAGGTGATGAAGCCCAGCGCGATGCCGTCGGCGACGGAGAAGGTCAGCGGCATCATGATCGCCGTGACAATCGCCGGAATGGCGTCGGTCGCCTCGTCCCATTCGATGTGGGCCATGCCGCCCATCATCAGCATCGCCACGTAAATCAGGGCACCTGCCGTGGCATAAGCGGGAATCATGCCAGCCAGCGGTGCGAAAAACATGGCCGCTATAAATAACACACCCACGGTGACGGCGGTAAGACCAGTCCGACCACCAGCGGCTACGCCGGCGGCACTTTCCACGTAACTTGTCACTGGGGGCACGCCAACCACGGCGCCGAATACGCTGGAGGCGCTGTCGGCCTTCATGGCTCGTGAAAGGTTCTCGATGCGACCGTCAGCGGCGACAAGGTTGGCGCGCTGGGCCACGCCCATCAGCGTGCCGGCGGTGTCGAACATGTGCACGAAGAGGAACGCCAGCACTACGCTGATCATGCTGACGTTGAACACGCCGGCGACGTTCATTGCCATCCAGGTCGGCGCCAGGCTCGGCGGCGCGGACATGATGCCCTCGTAGTGGACGAGACCCAGGCCCCAACCGGCGAGGGTGACGGTGATGATGCTGATCAGGATCGCGCCGAATACGCGGTGGTAACTGAGGATCGCGATCATGAGGAAGCAGATCGCGGCGAGCAACGGGCCGGGTTCGCGCAGCGAGCCAAGTTTGATCAGCGTTGCCGGGCTGTCGACGACGATGCCGGCAGTCTTCAGCCCGATCAGGCCCAGAAACAGACCGACACCGGCGCCCATGGCAAACCGCAGGCTGACCGGAATGCTGTTGAGCAGCCACTCGCGAATCCGCGAAAAGGTCAGGAACATGAACAGCACGCCCGAGACGAACACCGCGCCGAGGGCGGTTTCCCAGTTGTAGCCCATGGTGCCGACCACGGTGTAAGTGAAGAAAGCATTGAGGCCCATGCCCGGCGCCAGGCCGACCGGCCAGTTGGCGTAGAGCCCCATCAACAGGCAGCCGAGCGCGGCGGCGATGCAGGTGGCGACGAAGGCTGCACCGTGATCGATCCCGGCATCGGCCATGATGTTCGGGTTGACGAAAATGATGTAAGCCATGGTGATGAAGGTTGTCAGACCGGCAATCAGCTCGGTCTTCACCGTGGTGCCATGCAAGCTGAGTTTGAACAGACGCTCCAGCAGGCCATTGCGTAATGGCGGCGTGAGCTCGAGCGGCGGTGCTTCGGATTTGCGGCTTTCCACAGCGAGTACTCCTCAAGAGTTTTATTGTTATTTCCAGGGCCGGACCCATGAGGGGTGGCAGCGGCCCTTTGAGGCATACGCGAATTTGTTGACCGTGTAGTCAGGAACTCGCACGCAGTGGATTATGCTTTTGTGTACAAATAAAGCAAATATTGTTTTGGTTTTTGTCGCCGATTTTTTTGCTGATAGGGATATATGGCCATCCAGGATGGCTTCGCGAGCAGGCTCGCTCCCACCTTTGTAAAGCATTCCAATGTGGGAGCGAGCCTGCTGGCGAAGAGGACGGTCCTGTCAACCGAGATGCGTCTGACTGCCCCCAAGCGCCAGATTCACCGCCAACCACCCATTCACCGCCCCTTCCCCAGCCTCGGCAAACACCCGCTCAAGCAATTTCACCTGCTCACGGCGCAACGCCTGCTCGAACTTCGCGCCTTCCGCCGTCAGCTCAAGCAGACGCTTACGCTTGTCCGTCTGTGAAGCGACGCTGTCGACCAGATGCATTTCCTGCAACTGACGCAGGGGCATGTTCAACGCCTGTTTGCTCACGCCCAGCAGGGCCAGCAACTCTTTCACACTCAGGTTCGGATAGCGCGCGATGAAAAACACGATGCGTTGATGTACCCGCGAGAGTCCGCGGCGCTCGAGCATTTCATCCGCCTTGGCCGTGAACGACTGATAGCCGAAGAAGAACGCTTCCATGGCCTGTTGCTGACTTGCGGGGTTTTTAAGGTCAAGCATGTTGACGTACTCGCTCAAGCTGTCGTAGTTTCAGTCAACCAGTTTGACTCATTTTTTACCTGCCTCGCTACGGTGACCACCATGGCTTTTTCCGAACGTGTCTCGCGCCTGAAAAGTTCTTTGATCCGAGAAATCCTCGCCGCCGCCCAGCGTCCAGAGGTGATGTCGTTTGCCGGCGGTTTGCCCGCTGAGACGATGTTGCCGAAGGTGGAGTGGGACGAGATGCCGCTGTCGCTGGGGCAGTACGGCATGAGCGAAGGCGAGCCGGCCTTGCGCGAGGCGCTGGCGGCAGAGGCGAGGGCGCTGGGCCTTGAATGCGAGGCGAGTCAGGTGCTGGTGGTCAGCGGCTCGCAGCAAACCCTGGATCTGGCGGCCAAGCTGTACATCGACAAGGGCACGGAAATTCTGTTGGAGGCGCCGACTTATCTGGCCGCGCTGCAAATCTTCCAGCTGTTCGGCGCCGATTGCCTGACTGTGGCGCAGGAAGCCGACGGCCCAAACCTGGCGCAGCTGCGCAATCGTTTACAACAGCATCGCCCGGCGTTCGTTTACCTGATCCCGACTTTCCAGAATCCTTCCGCCGTGCGCTACAGCGAGGCCAAGCGCGCCGCAGTCGCGGCATTGCTCGATGAATTCGGCGTCACGCTGATTGAAGACGAGCCATACCGCGAACTGACTTTCGATGGTGGCAGCGCGAAGCCGATTGCGGCGCGTCTGAGAAAAGCCAGCTGGATCTACACCGGCACCGTGTCGAAAACCTTGCTCCCGGGTTTGCGTGTCGGTTACTTGATCGCCAGTCCGGATTTGTTCCCGCACCTGCTCAAACTCAAGCAATCGGCGGACCTGCACACCAATCGCATCGGCCAGTGGCAGGCGCTGCAATGGATCGGCTCGCAGAAGTATCAACAGCATTTGAGCGATTTGCGGGATTTCTATCGGCAGCGGCGCGATGCGTTTCAGTTGGCGCTGGAGGAGCATTTTGCCGATCTGGCTGAGTGGAACATGCCCCAGGGCGGGCTGTTCTTCTGGCTGACGCTGAAGCAACCGCTGGATACGCGCACTTTGCTTAACGAGGCGTTGGCCAATGATGTGGCGTTCATGCCCGGTGAGCCGTTCTTTCCTGAGCCGGACAAGCATCATGGGCATTTGCGCTTGAACTTCAGCCACATTGATCCGGCGCGGCTGGATGAGGGGTTGAAGCGGTTGGCGGCGGTGGTGCGGCGGGCGCAGATGGAGAGGGCGGCCTAGCAAAAAACGCCGGCTCAAGGGCCGGCGTTGTCAGTGCGGGCCTCTTCGCGAGCAGGCTCGCTCCCACAGGACGGGATGCGTTTCAAGGGTGGGAGCGAGCCTGCTCGCGAAAGCGGCTAGCGCTCCAACCCATTAACATCAGACCGCCGCAAACCGCTTATCCAGATAATCGATAATCACCTTGGATTCATACATCCAGATGGTTTGCCCATTCTCTTCGATACGCAGGCAAGGCACTTTGATTCGGCCACCCTGTTCCAGCAGAGTCTGGCGATCCTGCTCGTTGTTCTTCGCGTCTTTCAGTGCCACCGGCACATTCAGACGATGCAGGGCGCGGCGGGTTTTCACGCAGAACGGGCAGGCGTGAAACTGATACAGCGTCAGATCTTTCGCGGCAGCGTCGACTTGCGCCTGAGCAGCAGCGGGGCGCTTTTTCTTGCCTGGACGGGTGATGAAGTCGATGAAGATAATCAGTTGGCCGAGGCCGACACGAAGCGCTTTGACGAACACGTTGAAAGCCTCACGGTGCAAATGAAGAAAGGCGCGCAGCTTACCCGATTTTTCACAGGCGAAAAAAAACCGGCGATCAACGCCGGCTCTTTTCTATTGTGAATTACTTGATGAGGCTGAGGAATTCGCTACGGGTTGCCGCGTTTTCACGGAATTCACCGAGCATCACCGAAGTGATCATCGACGAATTCTGCTTTTCGACGCCGCGCATCATCATGCACATGTGCTTGGCTTCGATCACCACGGCCACGCCCAGCGCGCCGGTCACTTGCATTACCGCATCGGCGATCTGGCGGCTGAGGTTTTCCTGAATCTGCAGGCGGCGCGCGTACATATCGACGATCCGCGCAACCTTCGACAGGCCCAGCACTTTGCCGCTCGGGATATAGGCGACATGCGCCTTGCCGATGAACGGCAGCAGGTGGTGTTCGCACAACGAGTACAACTCGATGTCCTTGACCAGCACCATCTCGCTGTTGTCGGAGCTGAACAGGGCACCGTTGGTGACCTCTTCGAGCGTCTGTGCATAACCGCGGCAGAGGTACTGCATGGCTTTGGCGGCACGCTTTGGCGTGTCGAGCAGGCCCTCGCGGGACACGTCCTCGCCCAATTGGCCGAGAATCGCGGTGTAGTTCTGTTCCAGTGTCACAGGGGCTGATTCCATAAGGGTTTCAGAGGGGTACTGTTTCTGCCTGTACCAATTTTGTACCAATCAAGCTGTTTTCGAGCTTCCCGAGTTCACCCCAGTCGGTGCTGGAATTTATCCATCGGGCGTATGTCGATAGCAACATCTGAACGCTATGACCGAGCTGAGTGGCGATAAACGCAGGGTTCATACCCGCCATGAGGCACATGGTAGCGTATGTGTGTCGGCAGTTGTATTGCCGGCGGGCGCGAATGCCCAATTCAGTCAGTGCAGCCTGGAAGTGTTTGTCGGTTACGCTCGATTGTTGGATGAACTCGAAGTTCTTGGTGGGCGGGAACACATAGGTCGATTCGGTGCGTTTGCGCCGGCTTGGCAAAGCACGTTGCTTCGCCAACAGTTCTGCCTGCTCGATGGCGTGCAGTGCTCGGCTGTTGAGCATGACCTGGCGTCCGTTGCGTGTTTTGGTGCGCTCCTCGATCTTGTAGTCCGCGACGATCCGACACACGTTGACCAGTCGCTTTTCCTTGTCGACCTCTTCCCAGCGCAGCGCCGCGATCTCGCTGGGGCGCATGCCTGTGTAGAAGGCGAACTCGAAGTAGGCCGCGTAGATCCGCATCGAGTGGGTCAGCGTCTTATATAGGTGATCGATAATCTGGTTGGCCTCGCCCACGGTGAAGGGATCGATGGGTTTCTTGGCCTTCACCGGCAGCTCGATGGACTCCACCGGGTTACGATTGATCAGGCCGTCTTTCACTGCGGTACCGAACACCGTGGTCAGGCGCTGGATCGCCGCACGCTTCACGCCCGGCGTAGGCCATTCGGTATTGGCCACCACCTTGCGCAGCATCACCGATGTGATGCTGTCGATGGGTAGCATTGCCAGATATGGCATCCAGTACAGATTGAGCGAACCGAGGTAGTTCTTTCGAGTCCCGGCCACGATCTCTCGGCTGTTGAGCCACTCTTGGGCGTACTCCCCGAAACGGGGAGTCGCTGAGTAGGTGGCATAAGTGGAGTTGGGGAACAGCTCGGAGTAGCGCTGATCATCCAGCACGCCATGCTTGATTAGGCTGGTTACGTTAGCGCGTAAGTCGGCGGCAGCCTTAATCCCCTTCGGCGTTTGGGGATAGGGGAGGGTTTCGCAACGACGTTGCCCGTTCCAGGTGAAGCGAATGCGGACGGACTGTCCAGCAAATTCAACTCCGGTGGGCAATCCCATTGGCTTTCGAGCCATGCCTCGTATCTCCTGATGCTGTAGTAAATGCGGCTGTCGATGGTGTTCCAGACACCTTTGGGGATGACGCCTCTTGCGCGTTTTCCTTGTAACGCCCGGCGGCTAGTTCCAACGAGTTCGGCCATCTTTTCTTCTGGAATCTTGTCCAGGTGATAGGTTGGAAGTGATGCCTCATCAGCTTCTTCAAACTGTGAATGGCTTTTGCCGGGCTGCGCGGAGAGGTGTTTCCGTCCGGTCAAAGTTGGATTGGGGCCACTTCCGTGGCCGCAGCACATGTGGAGCTGCTGGAATGGATGCTCCATCACGGCTGTACTCCTTCAGCGTGTTTGCCAACGAGCGCGGCATGCTTCCAGGCTCTGCGGCTCCACGCGGCGAACCCGGCACGGTAAGCGTAGTGCTCACGGGCGAAGGAGTCGGATGTCTTCGCGCCTGGTGCGGTGATGTACGTGCCTCGCTGTGTGCAGTACTGCAGTCCCTCGGGCACTGGGAACTCTTTTTCGAACTCGGCGCGCTCGTTGATCTGCACGTTGTTGGCTGCAATTTTTGCGGAGTGTTCGGACGCGCAAGCGGAGTGCTTATACCCCTCTGCAAGCTGCGCGGGCGGGCGATTCTGAGCGTTTAGCGTGGCATTGGGTGTCGCTGCCTCGCGCAGCTTTTCGTGGGGTATAAGTGCCTCGGTGGAGCTGCTGGAAGGAGCAATAATGCCTGCTGCTGCGCAACAGAGACTGTTTGTTTCAAGTGTGTCGACGCTGGTTTCCATGCGGAGCAAAGCGGTCGCGGATTGGATTTCGTGCTGGTCCATTTGCATGCCGCTTTCCTCCGAAATTCGATTGCGCGTTGGTGCATCAGCCGCTGATGGGGCGTTAGCCGGGTTGCGGTGGGTGCTGGGTAGTGGGCGGATCTCGCTCATGCGGCGTCCTCCTGTTCGGCCGGCTCCAGCAGTGCAGCTATGGCGAGCGCCTGGTCGCAGAGGATGCGAGTGTCGCGTTCCAGCTTTTTGCCGGTGCGAAAGGCGCTGAACGTTTCAGATGCGATCCGGAGCTTCTCGGCGATTTCCAGTAGGGTCAGTCGCTCTTGAGCGCCAAGTTTTGAGGCAGCTAAAGCGCGCTCGTAGTGGCCGTACAGTTTCTTGCCCTGATCAGTTGCCTGATTGAACGAGTGTTCTAAGTTACGGATCTCTTCCCAATTTTCAGAACGTTGAATGGCTTTACCTTCATCCATCCCGTCTCTAAACCCAGCGCACCCGCCGACGTCATAGCCTTCGCTGTAGCCCTTTGAGTGTCCCTCGGCTCGGCCGCTGTTGAAGCCGTGCCGGTAGGCGAGCCAGTAAACGCCGGCGACCATGAGAACGATCGCTATCAGCGCGTAGATTTGAACTGCAGTCATGTGGTGTGCTCCTGGTGAAGTCTTCGGCTGGTGGTGGCAGCCGTTTGGTTTTGAGTGTCACTCGTTGCGTCGTCCTGCTGCCGCTGCATGTCTTCGTCGGCCTTGTAGGCGCGGATGTCGATCAGTGAGGCGACGTGCCGGATGTGTACGTACTTCGGTGCCTTGCGGCTGGTGTCCAGCGTAGTGATGGGGAGTTGGATGCGGCCGCTGCTGATCTCGGCCACGAACGATTGCTCGTTGAGGTTACGGAAGTACTGCTCGCGCACTTTGTCGAGCGGGATCAGGACATCGCCGAAGATGCGGTACAGCAATTCGACAGTGGCTGATTCCGGCGCCGGGTGCAGGCGCAGCGGGTTTTGTGCTGTGTTACTCATGGCTTTGTTGGGCCTCCTTGTGTTGTTTTTTGGCCGGGTGGTTCCAGGCATTCAGGCAATGCGTTCTGGTCAGCTCGCGCAGATGTTCGGGCACTTCAAGGAGCGCGGCGTTGCGCTCCTCTCGTGTCCGCATAGCGATGATCTGGCGGGCGTATTCCCTAGGCCACGTCACGGCTGTCTGCCGGGATTGCAGGCAGATCGATACCCAACTGTTCCGCTAGCCAGCGGATGCCAGGTTGTTTCACCTTGGTCGACTGGCTGTACTGCATGCCGAGCTGATCGTGGTACCACTGGCCGTCCTTGATTCGCAGGAAGTCGCGATCACGGTTGGGATAGGCCGGTAGGTTCCGCTCGTTGAGTAGACCTTTTTCACGCATACGTGCGATGAGCTTCGGCCGAGTCAGGCCGAGGTGGGTTGCGGCTTGGGCGAGAGTGCGTTCCATGGTGTGCCCCTCATGCCGCGTGCGCAGCTGGTGTTGCCGCTGCAGCAAGGTGGTTGATGGACTCGCTGACTTTTCCGTAGATCTCGTCATCGCTGCCGTACACGGTGAAGCAACGGGTGTGCGGGCTTTTGTTACCGATGCTCAGGATGGTGGTGACACCTGATCGAGAATGAGTGCGATGAAGCGCGACGATTAGCGGGTAGTCGAAACCCATATCGAGGTTCAGCACGCCGCCGGTGCGCACCAGCTCAAACACTCGCTGCTTGTCCGAGATTTCAAAGCGGCCATATTCGCGGCTGGCGTGGGGACGGTGCAGCAGATCGCTGGTATTGCTCGCATCGAACGGGCCGTTGGCGATCTCTTCGATGAAGTCGGCCAGCTTGAGATGCATCTTCTTTTCGTTCGGCAGGGTCAGCGTGTGGCGCTCGCTGCCCAGCTCCACGACGAAGGTGCTTTCCGAGATGCCACGTTCAACCTTGAGGCGAAACGCCAGGCACTCGCGCTTGGGCGCGGTTCGGAGGACATGGTTGAAGGTCTCAGTCAAGTTGACCTGAGCATTGAGCAATTGCAGGGTGCGGTTGTCGATTTTGTACTTGATCATGCTGCATGCCCTCCGCCGTTCGGATTGACTGGGGCAGGAGTGATGCGTGCTGTCAGCTTCGGTTTGCTGATGGCGAACGCGCAGCCGTACTTGCGGGCTAGGCGCCGGATCTCAAAAATTTGGAAGGGGTTGGCAGCGGCTGGGTGGACGTGCAGGGTTGCTGTGGTGTGCATGGTGTTGCCTCGCTCTGTGGTGGAAGAGTGAAGCTAATATCAACCAATAATTGATATTGGTCAACAACCTTTGGTTGACTGTTGAGATTTTGCTTTGCGCGTTCTAGATTGACATGGCGACCGCATTCTTCGTTTCCACTCCCAACCTATCTAGGGCTAACAAAATGACGTTACCAGGTGAGAAGCTCATTATCCGAATATGGGAATCAGTCGCGGATAAAGGCATAGGTAGTATTTTCAGACCAGCTCAGATTAGGCGTGAAGGTTTGGCAAATATTGAAGTTCGTCGTGCTGAGCAGTTAGCGTTAGCTCAAATGGAACGTGAAATTCAAGAAATTCGCAATGGCACCCGAGAGCTATCGGATTTTTCTTTGAAGCTTCCCTTTGCTGATGAAAGAAGAGTCAAGAGTAATCTTCGCGTGGAGCCAGTTATCAATACTGCCACTTTGATTGAAAAAGTTAGTTTGCAGGGGGTGGCTGATAGTCTTCAAAAAGAGGTCAATATTACAAAGGCTTTGATCTATGCTGAGGAATCAGTAATGCAGGATGATGCGGAGCCAAGTGACGAAAAAGTTGAAGACGACTGGATTTATCGCTGGAAAGACTGTGCTAGCCAAATTTCATCAGATGACATGCAGAGGCTCTGGGGGCGGTTGCTCGCGGGAGAGGTTAAACAACCCGGAGCTTATTCTCTGCGTTGTCTGGAATTCGTGCGAAATTTATCCCATAGGGAGGCAAAACTTATAGAGAGAGTGTTAAGGCTCGATTTGGATGGGGCTATTTGGTCAGGTTTTGAAGTTGAGGACGGCGCGCTGCGCTATGCAGAATACTTAGAGCTGGAAAGCTTGGGAATTTTGACTGGTGTTACGGGAAATATTTCTAATAATATTACTACTCATGAGCCTGGTGTTAAGTGGATTCGGTTCTTGCGATCTCATAAAAAAGGATTGTTGATCACGCATAGCGATCTCAATGCTACGTTAAAAATCAAGGGATATGCAGTATCCGCACTCGGCTTGCAAATGAAGAGTCTGGCGGAGCTTGAATGTGATGAGAAATATTTGAGAAAATTAGGCGAGTTCGTGAAGGAACAAGGTTTTTCAGTTGAAATTGTTGATTATTTGCTAAAGGATGGCTACTACATGTTCGGCAATGCAATAGAGTTGTAGCTGTGAGGCGTTATCGTTTATTCAGGGATGAAGGAGCCCACTACTTTTCCACAGATATGAGTCTCCTCCGTAATATCGATGATTGGATATTGCGGATTTATTGGCCTCAAATATTGTCTTCCGGCATCTTCAACGAGAATTTTGAAAGTCGCTTCATTTGTTCTTGGGACTCTAGCAATTACACGATCTCCAGTTTTTGCTTCGGCTTCTGGGTCAACAAAAATGATACAGCCCGTTGGATAACTGCGCCCAGGACCAGGGTTGGTCATTGAGTCGCCAAGCACTTTAAGTGCATACCCATTGTTACTAATTGGGACGGGGCAAGAAAGCCAAGAGTCAGCATCATAGGAATCAAAGTTCGAAACAGTTTCACACCAAGCACCAGCCTGAACCCACGAGATCAACGGTACTTTACCAAATCGCTCATTGATTTCTCTTACATTGGTTCCGTCACTAACTCCGAATTGTCGAACATTGCTTTCGCCTGCCTGTTCTTTTGGCAGCACACCGTATTCAAGCCACTCCCTCCGTACCCTCAACCACGAGCATAGGGCTGACATGCTGTCTGCTTCAGCAATGGCTTCGCCGTTCAGCCATTTACTAATGGCTTGCGTGGTTTTATCCACCCCTGCACTTTTCAGTTGACGATGAATATCCACTCCACGACCACGAGCGCGTACGCCGGCATCGTCGAGAGCTTCGTGTAGGCGCTCGCTGAAAGCTGCGCGAAGGGAATTTTTATCAACCATGAGTTGAGAGTCTCATAAAGGTTGCGCAATAGTCAGTTGATCTATAACATCAACCGCAAGTTGATAAATGGAGGTTGTCATGTTGGACCCCGCAGATTTTCCGAGCGCAATTGCGTTTGCGTTTGAAGCCGTAGGCGGCATCGGGGCCGCTGCGAAGGTATGCAATAGAAGCTACCAGGCACTGAACAAATGGCGTCAGGCTGCATGCCTGCCGCGAACGGATTACACAGGTGAAACCAAATACGCCGAGCTGTTAGCGACTGCTGCGAAGCAAAAAGGCAACGCATTCCAAGCGGCTTGGCTGTTGAACGCTTCGGCTCCACAAAAAGCTGCAGCGTAGTGAGAAAAAAGGCGACCCAAAGGTCGCCCAGTTCCTCCCGGCACGCGCCACCACAGCGCTGTCGGGTCGCGATAAAGAAAGGCGGGCACACCACATGCAACCACCTCTCTTTATCGCGCTTTTCCAAGGCTCGGAAGCCTTGGTGTTGCTGCCTCTTCCACCACAGATTTGGCAGCTGTTGCGCCAGGGGTGAGCAACGGATTGCTCGCCCCGGCACGGTGCCGGTGTCGATCCCGAAGATCTAGCCGGCGTTTGGGCCCTTTCAAGCCACGCGGCAAATGTATCACCACTGCATGTCGCGCGGCACTGGCAACTTACAAGGATTAATGCCATGAGCCGTATCGCTCTGAGTTCTGTTGAGCGGGCGCAGCGGGAAGTTTTGCCGCTCGATCTCGCGCTTTACCATGCCGCACGGGACTACCCCGGTGGCGCCGCAGCCATCGCCGCCACCACCGGCCGGAATGCGACCACGCTGCAGCACAAGCTGTCCCCAACCCACCCCAGCCACACGGTGAACATTCAAGAGTTCGGCGAGATTCTGGAGCTGACCAAGGATCGCCGCATTCTGGATGCAGTGCATGCCTTGGTCGGTGATACGACTTGGCAGGAACTGGCTGAGGCGTACACCAATGACATGCCCGAGACGTTGACCATCGGGATTGCCGAGTACTTCCGGAAGGTCGCCGATCTGGCGGATATCTGGGCCAAGAGCATTGGCGACGGGGTGGTTTCCGATGAGGAACTGGCCGCGATTCGCCTGCAGGTGTTTCGAGGCATTCAAGGACTGCTGGGGCTGTTCAACCGCGCCACCTACGTCAATCAGACGACGCGGGGTACTGACCGTGGTTGATATCGTCGACTTTGCTAATGACTTGGTGCAAGAGCGCATCGATCAGGCGCTCGCTGCACGTCTCCTCGCCGCCAAGCCCACTTTGGCGGCGCATTCGTTTCTGTTCTGTGAAACCTGTGATGGCCCCATCCCCGAGGCTCGCCGTCTGGCGCAGCCCGGTTGTACTCAGTGCGTGGATTGCCTTTCCGTCGCAGAATTGAAAGGGGCGCGCCATGCTCGATGAGGTACTGGGGCAATTCGCGGATTACGGCCTTGAGCCTGCGCAGCCATTGGTGTTCGGCAAGCTCACCCGCTGCAAGACGACGCAAGACAAGGGCAAGGAAAAGAACGGCTGGTATGTCGTTCATGAGCAACGCACCGAGAAAGGCGAAACGCTGATTTTCGGTGCGTTCGGGGACTGGCGTTCGGGTGAGTCACAGAAGATCAAGGTCAAGGCCGGGCGGATGTCGCCTGAAGAGCGCGAGGTTATGCGCGCTCGACAGGAAGAGGCCAAACGGCGCGCGGCTGAGATTTCAGCCAACGCGGCACGTCGTGCGGCGAAGCGTGCAGCGGGTATGTTTAAGCGCATGCCGGAGAAGGGCCGTAGCGATTATCTGGATCGCAAGCAGATTGTCGGCTTTGGCGTCCGGTATGCGCCGCGCACCGGTGCGTTTTTGGTACCGATGAGCAATGTGCGCGACGAGATTGTCGGCCTGCAGGTGGTGTTCCCAACCAAGCAAGAGGATACAGGCCGGGACAAGTCATATTGGCCTTACGGCATGTCGAAGGAGGGCGCTTTCCATCTGATCGGGCCGCACCCGGATCCGGGCGAGCCGGTGCTGGTGTGTGAGGGTTATGCAACCGGCGCAAGTCTGCATATGGCCACGTCTCTGACCGTGGCCGTTGCGTTTGACGCGGGCAACTTGTTGGTGGTTTGCAAGGCCATGCGCGAGCGTTTCGCCGGTTGCCCGCTGATCATCTGCCGGGACGATGACTGGAAGACTACCAAGCCGAATGGCGATGCGTGGAACCCCGGTGAAGAGAAGGCAAACAACGCGGCGCTGATTGTCGGCGGCCAGGTGGTCGCGCCGATCTTTTCCGGCGAGCGGGAAGCCAAGTGGACCGACTTCAACGATCTGCATGTTTCTGAAGGTTTGGAAGCGGTGCGCCGTCAGGTGTTGGCGGTGGTCAAACCTCCCGCTGCTGGTGGTTGGAAGGATCTGCTGGCACGCAGTGAAAGCGGCGCGCTGATTGCGCACATGCAGAACGTCGAGCTGATCCTGGCCAATGATGAGCGTTGGGCTGGTGTGATCAGCTACAGCGCGTTCAGCTCGAAGATCGTGAAGCTGCGTGCGGCGCCTTATGGCGGCGGCACGGGTGATTGGGCGGACATTGATGATGTGCGGGTGATGAAGTGGCTCGCGCAGCAGTACAACCTGCGGGTCAAGGCCTCGCATGTGATCGAGGCGGTGAGCGTGGTTGCGCATGACCATGCGTTTCATCCAGTGCGCCAGTACCTGCGCAAGCTGCAGTGGGATCAGGTGCCCCGGCTCGAAAGTTGGCTTACCGAGGTCATGGGCGTGAAGGCGACAGATTATTCGGCGAAGGTCGGCAAGCGCTGGATGTTATCGGCGGTGGCGCGGGTGATGAAGCCCGGCTGCAAGGCTGACTCGGTGATGATTCTGGAAGGTGCGCAGGGCGCCGGTAAGTCAACGGCAATGAGCATTCTCGGCGGCGAGTGGTTTATGGACACGCCGTTTGCCCTGGGCGACAAGGACGGCTTTCAGGCGATCCGGGGGAAATGGATCGTCGAGCTGGGCGAGCTGGACAGCTTCAACAAGGCTGAGAGCACGAAGGCTAAGCAGTTCTTTTCGGCGTCCACCGACACTTACCGCGAGAGCTACGGCCGCAGAACGATGGACGTGCCACGCCAGTGTGTTTTCGTGGGTACCACCAACCAAGACGAGTACCTAAAGGACGCCACCGGCAACCGGCGCTACTGGCCGGTCGCGTGTACCAAGGTGGATCTGGAGTTGTTGCGCTCGATGCGCGATCAGCTGTGGGCCGAGGCGGTGTTCTGCTACGACGCGGGCGACCTCTGGTGGGTGACGCTGGATGAGGCTGCAATGTTCGGCGAAGAGCAGGACGAGCGTTTCGTTGTGGATGAATGGGAAGGGCCGATTCTGACCTGGCTCGAAGAGTCGCAGATCGGCGAGACCACCACCGGTAGTGACGTGCTGACCAGTGCATTGAAGTTGGACTTCGGGCATTGGGGCAAACCGGAGCAGATGCGCGTCGGCGCGATCATGCATCGGTTGGGCTGGCGGCGTGTGCGGTTGCCGGCATTGGCAAAGAGCGGTCAGCGGCCCTGGGCTTACAAGAAACCGACAGGGTGGGGCGGGGCCTCGGCGTTGCAGCGAGTAGAGTTCGAGGAGCCTTGCTTTGATTAAGGAGATCGATTCGTTACTTCGGTTGTGGGCGCAGGAGCTGCATTCGGAACATTCGAAAGGAGGGCTGGCAGGGGGAAATATGGTTGCCATGATGATGGAGAGCAACGGGCAACTGATCAGGGGGCGGCGCGCCTTTCGTGCGCCGCTGGAGAGTTCGCTAGACATCGAACTGATCGTGACCAAGCACCTCGCGCCGGAGCTGGTGACGGTGGTGCGTGAGCATTACTGCACGCTCGATGTTGATATGCGGCTGCGGTATGCCCACTGCGGTTGTGGCCGCGACACGTACTACCAGCGTTTGCATGAGGCTCATCTGCAGATCTTCGGCCTGATGATGGGGCTGGCTGCGTGACCCCAGGTATCGTTCCGGTCGTGGTTGTCCCACTGGCCCGTCTTGTCTCGCTACGTTTTGATGCAGTGGGACAGGTGCGGGCCTTGTCGTTGTTGGGTTGTCCCACCGTCCCGCCTAGAAGTGCCTCCCGCCCGTGTGAGCGTAGCGGGCGAGCGCTACGCGCTTACGCGCGAACGCGTGTTCTTTAAAATTCTTCCTTTACACGAGAAAGAAGAAAGATAAGTAGGACAGTGGGGCGAAGCCCCGAATTCAGGCGCTCGCAGGCGTCCCACTTCGATTCTGAAAAGTGGGACGTATGGGACACCATAGAAACAACAGAATGCCGTGGTGGTGTATTCGCCGACATTCGCTAGGCGTTCACCCTGCGTTACCCACTTATTCACCGGGTGGCATTAAAACAGGGTTGCTGCCACCGGAATCGACCTGTAAAAAGTAGTCATCTTCGATAGGTGCGACCGCAGAGAGCGGCAGGCACCACACCACCAAACCCGGCCATTGCGCCGGGTTTTTGCGTTCATGGGGTAGGCGATGACAAGCGAGCAACAAGCACTGGCAGAAATGCCGATCTGGTTAGTGATCGTCCTGGCTCTGGTCGGTGGCGTATCGGGGGAGATGTGGCGGGCAGACAAGGATGGCGCGCGGGGCTGGGCGTTGTTGCGTAGGCTCGCGCTTCGATCCGGTGCCTGCATTGTCTGCGGAGTCTCGGCAATGATGCTGATGATCGCGGCGGGCATGTCACTCTGGACGGCGGGCGCCTTGGGTTGCCTCACGGCAATGGCCGGTGCAGATGTTGCCATCGGTTTGTACGAACGCTGGGCTGCCAAGCGGCTTGGCGTGTGCGATGTCCCGCCGAATGGCGGCGGGCCAGCCTGAAACCGCCGGGGACCCTGGGGTTATTCGGTGGGTACGGGGTCGGAAACCCGCGGGAAACTGTTAGCGGGAGCGCCCCCAGCTTACTGAAATTTCAATCATTGAAATCTTGAAAGGATTCATTGAAATACGTTGAAGAAGGAGGACTCATGACAGAACCAACCTACCTGTCGAAGAGTGCCTTCGCGGCCCGGCTCGGCAGGTCGCCGAGTTACATCACTTGGCTGAAAGACAACAACCGTTTGGTACTTTCGCCCAACGGCAAACAGGTTGATGTACATGCCACCGAAGCGCTGATTCGTGACACCGCAGACCCGAGCAAGGTCGCCGTCGCCGAACGACACCAGCAGGACCGGATTCAGCGTGACGTTTACAGCCAACTGTCCACCCAGACTGAGCCGACTTCCACGGCTGCGCCGCCGCAGGTTCTCACTGGCGATGGCAAGCAGCCCGACTTTCAAAAGGCCCGCGCCCTGCGTGAGCACAACATGGCCAAGTTGGCGGAGATCGAGCTGGGCAAAGCCCAAGGCTCGCTGGTCTCCAAAGAAGCGGTCGAAACAGGTGCCTACAACGCCGGCCGCTTGCTGCGCGATCAGCTTTTCGGTCCGTTACCGCAGCTGTCCCATGACCTGGCGGCCATGACCGATCCTTGGCTGATCGAAAAACACCTGACCGCCACCTTCCGTCGAACGCTGGAGGAAGCCGAGCGGCTCTCTTCAGCAGACCTTGAGCACGCCATGACACCGGACTGAACCTATGCACACGGAATTTCCTGACGGTGCAGAGGTGTACCGTGAGGCTTATTTCCGTGGACTACGCCCGGACCCCGATCTCTGGATCGATGAATGGGCCGATGAGTACATGCGGATCCCGCGTGACACCGGTGCCCCTGAGCCCGGCCAGTACCGCACCTCTCGCACACCTTATGCACGAGAGCCTATGCGCTGCCTGTCGCCGGCTCACCCTTGCAGGCGCGTGGTCACCATGGTGGCTTCGCAATTGATGAAAACCCAGATCGCCCTGAACTGGATGGGCGGTCTTATCCACATGGCGCCATCGAACATCCTGGCGCTTCTGCCCAGCCTGAGCCTGTCAAAGCGGGTCTCGGGGCGAATCAGCAAAACCATCAAAGCCACACCCGTTTTACGCGAGCGAGTCGCTGCCACCCGTTCACGGGATGCGCGCAACACGATGGACACCAAGGAGTTCGAGGGCGGTTCGCTGTATGTCACCACCGCCGGTTCTGCGGCCAACCTGTCTGAGCTATCGGCACGTTACATCTACGGCGATGAGGTTGACCGTTGGGAGAACGACGTCGGCCAGGAAGGTGACCCGATCCGGCTGGCTGAGACGCGGGCGACCAACTTCGGTCGTAACGCCAAGATCTACTTTTCCAGCTCGCCAACGATCAAGGGAGCCTCGCGAATTGCGGATCTGTTCGAGTCCAGCGACCAGCGACACTACTACGTGCCGTGCCCCACTTGCGGCCACATGCAAGTGCTGGAATGGGAGCGGCTGCACTACAGCAAGGACCTCAGCACTGTGCATTACGAGTGCGCAGCACCTGAATGCGACGTGCTCATTGAGGAACACCACAAGAGCGACATGCTTGCCCGAGGCGAGTGGCGCGCCCATGCGGCTGGCGACGGCAAGACCGTTGGCTTTCATCTCAACGCGCTGTACTCGCCGACCGGGTGGATGGACTGGGCTTCGCTTGCCATCGAATTTGAGGACGCCAAAAAAGCCCAGGCTCAAGGTGATACGAGCCTGATGCAGGTGTTCTACAACACCCGTCTCGCGAAGGTCTGGGACAGTGCACTCGAACAGACCAAGGCCGAGGTGCTGATCGCTCGGGCGCGGCTGGAGAACTACACCCTCGGCGCGATGCCGTCAGGTGTGCTGATGCTGACCGGCGCCGTGGACGTTCAGGCCAACCGTCTGGAGTTGATGGTGATGGGCTTCGGTGTCGGCATGGAGCGCTGGGTTGTTGACCACCAAATCATCTGGGGCGACCCGGCAGACGAACGCACCTGGGCGGTGCTAGACGAGAAACTCAAGGCCCGTTACCGGCATCCCTGCGGTGTGGGTCTCGCGATTCTCGCCGTGGGTGTCGACTCCGGCGGACATCACACCGATGAGGTCTACCAGTTCTGCCGCGTTCGACGCTGGCGCAACATCTTTGCCATCAAGGGCGCAAGCAAACCTGGCAGGCCAGTGATCGCGCAGCGCCCATCCATGGTCGACGTGACGTGGAAAGGCCAGACCGAACGCAACGGCGCCGAGCTGTGGTTCGTCGGCACCGACACCGCCAAAGACTGGATCTACAACCGTTATCCATTCCCGGACGGTCCGGGATCGCTGCACTTTGCCAACGACCTGCCGGACGAATTCTTCGCCCAGTGCGTCGCCGAACGCAAAGTCGTGCGCTACGTACGCGGCCACAAGCGCATCGAATGGGTGAAGGGCAAGGCCGAGCGCAACGAAGCGCTCGACCTGATGGTGTACTGCCTCGCCATGGCGCATTACCTCGGCATCAACCGCTACCAGGAACACGATTGGGACCGGGTGCGACAAGCCCTGGCCCAGTCCGGTTTGTTCGATGACGCCTTGAGCATCAAGCCTGTTCAGGGCGAGCGACTTGATGTTGAGCAAACACCGGCGCCTGCTGCTGTACGCCAAGCCCAGCCCGCACCACCACCCGCTGCACCGGTTACGCAAGCGCGACCGGCAGCACCCCCTCAACGCCGCAGCTCTGCCAGCGGCTACCTGAAGAGACGCTGATATGTCCTTTACGAAAAAGCACCTCGACGCGGTTGAGGCGGCCATCGCACGCGGTGAGAAAACTGTGCGCTACACCGACCGTACCGTGGAATACCGCACGGTCGATGAGCTGCTCAAGGCTCGCGAAGAAATACGCTCTTCGCTTGCCAGCGCTGCCGGGCCACGTTCGCGCGTGGTCCGGCTTTACCATGCAGGGAAGGGGGTCTGATGGCCCGAAATTTCCCAACGTTGACCCGTAACGGATTTGTCCTGCCGTCCAACATCAAGGCCAGCTACGAAGGCGCTGGGGAAGGGCGCCGCTCCACCGGCTGGGATGCTCCCGACAATGGGATCAACAGCATCAACACCCCGGCTCTGCGCAATCTTCGGTCGCGCTCGCGGGCGGCGGTTCGCAATGACCCGTATGCCTTCAATGTCATCGACAAGCGCGTCAGCAACCTGATCGGCACGGGCATCACCCCTCGGCCGACGACTGATGACGATGCCTTGCGCAAACTACTGCAGGAGCTGTGGGGGGATTGGGTCGATGAGTCGGATGCGGATGATCGCACCGACTTTTACGGCCAGCAGGGGCTGGTGGCGCGCACGGTTGAAACCTCGGGCGAATGCTTCGTACGGTTGCGTCCGCGCGGGCTTGATGAAGGCTTGGCCGTTCCTCTGCAGCTGCAGATCCTCGCACCGGAATTTGTGCCGCACGACAAATTCGAATCCACCAAAAACGGCAACGTGATCCGTGCCGGTATCGAGTTCACCCCAGGCGGCAAGCGTGTGGCGTACTGGATGTATTTGTCGCATCCGCGCGATGCAGCCTCGCTGAACGCCGGTTACAACCAGTTGGTGCGCGTGCCGGCGGCTCAGGTGCTGCACATCTTCGAACCGGTGGAGCCAGGCCAGTTGCGGGGCGTGCCGCGATTGTCGCCAGTGCTCAAGCGCCTGCGCAGTCTCGACAATTACGACGACGCGGTGCTGTTCCGTCAGGAAGTGGCCAACCTGTTCGCTGGTTTCATCAAGCGGCCGGCTCCGGAGTCGGGGCAACAACCCCGCGACCCCGTTACCGGCGCCTTGCTGGATCTGGACCGCGATGGCTTCACGCCGATGGTTGCGCTCGAACCCGGCACCATGCAGGAACTGGGGGCAGGCGAGGAGGTTGAGTTCTCCAAACCGCCAGACGCCGGCAACAACTACCCGGACTTCATGCGGCAGCAACTGATGGCTGCAGCAGCAGGGTCGGGAACGCCTTACGAGATCCTCACCGGCGACATGCGCGGCATCAACGACCGAGCGCTTCGGGTGGTGCTCAACGAGTTTCGGCGCCGTCTGGAACAGCTGCAATTCAGCGTGTACGTGCATCAGCTCTGCCGTCCAGTGCGGGCTGCGTGGATGGACATGGCGGTGTTGTCTGGCGTCCTGGTGCTGGACGATTACGCACAGAAACGCCGCCAGTACCTGCGCACTCGCTGGGTCCCGCAAGGCTGGGCCTATATCCAGCCAGTGCAGGACGTGCAGGCACGCCGTATGGAAGTGCAAGCCGGCTTTGCCTCGCGCAGTGAGATGGTGCTGCGCACCGGCTACGACGCCGAAACGGTCGATCTGGAAAACGCCGCCGATCTGGCACGGGCCACAAAACTGGGCCTCAACTACAACACCCTTGATGCCGTCGAAGACACCGACGACAAGGAGCAACCATGAGCAAACAAGCGCGACCGCGCATTTACAACCGCGCGGGCAAGCGCGTCGAGGTTCAGGACAAGACCTGGTACGCCCTGCAGGCCAGCGGAGAAGCCACCGAGCGAGTGATCGAGGTTTTCGTCTATGGCGAGATCGGCGCGTGGGGCATCACTGCCAACCAGTTCGTGCAGGATCTGCGCGCCATGGATGATGGTGTGTCTCCGGTGATAGCCGCGTTCAACAGTATCGGCGGCGACCTGTTCGACGGACTGGCCATGCACAATGCGCTGTCGCGTCTGGGCGAGCGCTGCACCGGGCGAATCGATGCACTGGCCGCGAGTGCGGCCAGTGTGGCCGTATGCGGTGCACACCGCGTAGTCATCGCGGCGAACGCCATGTTGATGATTCACAACCCATACACCTATGCAGGCGGGGGCGCTGAGGATTTCCGCCGGGTCGCTGATGTATTGGATCAAACCTTGGAGGCGATCATCGCGGCCTATAAGGCCAAGGCGCCTGACATCGATGATGCTGAGCTGCGGCGGATGGTTGATGCCGAAACCTGGCTGACTGCTAACGAAGCGGTGGCTCTTGGTCTTGCAGACGAAGTCGGCGACGGCATCAAGGTCAAAGCATGCCTCGGCCAAGGCGCGGTGTTGCAACGGTTCCAGCACGCTCCGGTTGAGTTGGTGGCCCAGCTCGACGAGCCGCCTGAACCGGATCCCGAACTTGAACCTGTCGATCCTCCCCTGGTGCCGCCTGTGGTCGACTCGGCAAAGTTGGCACTGATGATTACTCAGCGTTGCACGGCGGCGGGCATCAGCAATCTGGTCGAGCCGCTGCTCAATTCTACCCAGCTCGAAAGCGAGGAAATCGTGCTCGCCGGCCTGGCTCGCGCCAAGGCGGTGAACGACCTCTGCGTCGCTGCGCGTCTGCCGGAATTCAGCGCCGAGTATGTCGCGGCCGGTCTGGATGCGGCGGCGGTTCGGGCGCGTCTGTTCGACAAGATTGTCACCAGCGGCAAAGGCTTTGAAATCGACAACAGTCTCCCGCTGGCGGACGACCCGGCACCCAAGGTGCTGGCCAAACAACCTGACCCCAACTCGATTTGGGCTGCTCGCCAAGCGGCTCAAACTGGAACCGCGCGCGGCGCGAAAGGAGCACGAGCATGACCATCAAACAGGAACCGATGCACGCAGGTGAATTCCTGCTGTCCGAGGGCGCTGGCACGATCTCGCGCGAAGCGATCAATGTTGCGGCGGGTCCAGCATTGTGGCCGGGACAAATTCTCGGGTTAGTGACTGCCAGCGGCGAATTCGCACCGTACAACCCAACGGCAGAGGACGGCACAGAAAACGCTGTCGCCATTCTTTACGGCCCGCTCGGCGAATCCGACGTGGTGCGTCGCGGTCGCGCCGTGGTGCGGCTGGCCGAGGTCAGCGAAGCGCACTTGACTGGTCTCGATCTGGCCGCTGAGAAAGCCTTGGCCGCACATTCGCTGATCGTTCGCTAAAGCGTTTCCTTCTTTTATATGCATCCCGCTACGTGCGGGATTTTTCGTTTCTGGAGAGTACCCATGGCCGATATCGCCATTTTTGACGACGAAGCATTTACCGTTACCTCGCTGACCGCTGCACTCAATGATCAACCATACCTGCCAGGGCGCATCAGCGGCTTGGGGCTGTTCCGCGAGGAAGGCATCACGACCCTGACCGTGCAGATTGAAAAGGACGGTGACACCCTGGCCCTGGTGCCTGCTGGTGAGCGTGGTGGTTCTGGCCTGGTGGTTGCTGCCAGCAAGCGCAACCTGATCCCGTTCAACACCGTGCACCTGCCGGAGCGGTTCACCATCAAGGCCGACGAGATCCAAGGCATCCGTGCCTTCGGCACTCGCACTGAGCTCCAGGCAGTGCAGGACGTGGTCAACGCGCGCCTGGCCAAGGCGCGGCGACAGTTGGACGCCACGCACGAATTCCAGCGTATGGGCGCACTGAATGGCCAGATCCTTGACGCCGATGGCAAGACCGTTCTGCTGGATCTCTATGAACGCTTCGGTGTGCAGCGTCAGAAGTTGTCCATGGGGCTGGCTGACGCCAGTACCGAACTGCGGGTCAAGTGCGGTGAAGCGCTGGACATGCAGGAAGACGCACTCGGCAGTGTGACCAGCACCGGTTCTCGCGCCTTCTGCGGCAAGAACTTCTGGAACAAGCTGATCGTTCACAAGTCGGTCAAAGAGACCTACCTCAACAGTCAGCAGGCAGCGGCACTGCGCGGTGACGCCCGTGAAAGCTTCGAGTTCGGCGGCATCATCTGGGAACGCTACCGTGGCAAGGTGGCGGGCGTTTCCTTTGTTCATGACGACAAGGCGCTGCTGGTTCCCGAAGGCGTCCCCGACCTTTATATCTCTGTGTTCGCACCGGCCGACTACATGGAAACGGTCAACACACAGGGCATTCCGTACTACAGCATGATCGAGCCGCTGCCCTTCAACAAAGGCATGGCCGGTGAAGCGCAGTCCAACCCGCTGCACCTGTGCACCCGACCGCGTGCGCAGGTCCTTCTGGAACTCTGACCGTGGGCTTTCGCGACCTGATCGCCGAGGTCGATGCGGTGGTGTTCGAAACGCTGGGCGATACCGCACGGATTGAGGGTCGCGAAGAGCCAGTGTTCGGCATGTTCGCCGCACCCTGGCTGCAACCCAAGTTCGGCAAGCTCAACACCGGGTTGCGCGAGCCGCGCTTCGAGATCCGTGTCAGCGATTCGCAAGGTCTGCAGCAGGGCATGCTGGTCAGCGTTGATTTGCCCGCCTTGGATGGCGGCGGTGACTACGACCTGATTCAGCTCGAACCGAGCGGCGACGGCCTGGTCGCCCTCATTCTGAGGTTGCGCCCATGAGTGTCGGCAGCTATTTCAAACCCTCGGCCGGGGGCGGGATGATCTCCATCCAATCCTCGGCCGCTGACTTTCAGGCGTTCCAGGACTTTGCCAAGGTGGTACCGAAAGCGGCCGCTGCGGCGCATCGGCGCGCGATCAACAAGACGTTGGGTTGGTTGCGCACGCACATTGCCCGAGCGGTCAGCCGGTCGGAGCGCATTGCTGTTTCGGCGGTGCGTCAGCGGTTGCGCAGCTATCCAGTTTCCGGCGGGGCTGCGAGCGGCAAACTGTGGTTCGGTTTGAACGCCATCGAGTCCAGCCGGATCGGCCGGGCGCGACAAAGCGGCAGCGGCGTGTCAGTAGCGGGGCGGCGTTACCAAGGGGCTTTCCTCAAGAAGGTCTACGGCAACAAGCCCGACATCTGGATCCGCACAGCCAGCAAGCATTTCAACGCGGACGACTACCCCGACAGCACGGTGTCACCTGGTCGCGGGCCGAGTTCGGGTTGGGTCGCCGAAAACGGCAGTCGTTTCCCGCTGGCCAAGGCCAAGGTATCGCTGGAGCAAGCCCGGCCGCACTTCGACAGCTGGGTCAAAAAGGCGGATGAGCGTCTGCTGGAGATCCTCAAACAGGAACTCAACTTTGAGCTGCAGAAATACCTCAAGAGGATCGGTAATGTCTGACGAACCCTTCAGCTTGGACCAGCTTTATCGGGCGGTAGAACAGCATTTGCGTACCCACTTGCCTGGCGTGCAGGCCGTCACAGCCTGGCCAGACATTAAGGATCGCGTGTTGCTGCCAGCGGTGTTCTTGGAGGTGGCCGAGATCGAGCCGGGTACCGATATCGGTACCGGCGAAACCTCGCTCATCTTCAAGTTCGAGGCCCGCATCATCGTCGACCCAATCAAGCCGCACCATCATCAACAGGCCGTGCAATTAGCGACTCAGCTGGCGGTGCTGCTGCGTGGGCAAACATGGGGGCTAGCAGTTGAGCCTGCCGAGTTTGTGCAATCGCTGCAGGACTGGACCCAGCCGCACCTGGATGGATACACCGTTTGGCTGGTGGAGTGGACTCAGCAGGTTTATCTCGGCGTTGAGGAATGGCCATGGTCGGACGAACCGCCGGGAACGTTGGTGTTTGATGTTGAGCCTGGTGACGGGCCATTCAGGCCTGAGGATCTACCGTGAGTTACGCAAGCGCCCAGCATGACCGCATGATCGCGGGGGCGGTAAAGGCTTGCTACGTGGTCGCGGTGGATCTGTCCGCTTCGCCGCCGGTATGTCGCGTGTCGGACGGCAGTGAATGGGTCAGCGCTTGGGTGCGGTGGCACAGCATTGCGGCGGGCAAGGCCAGGCACTGGCGGGCGCCGTCTTTGGGCGAGCAGGGCAGTTTGATCAGTCCCAGCGGTGACGTGTCGCAAGGCACCTTTGTCCCGGGCCTGTATGGCAATGCCGGACCGCCTCCAGATAATCGCGACCACGTCGAGGTCTGGCGTTTTGATGACGGCGGCTCGCTGATCTACGACTGGCAGGCCAAGAGCTACAGCATCACCCTGCCGAGCGGTACGGTCACCATCAAAGTGGCCAGCACCGAAGCGGTCGTAACCGATGCGACCGTGAGCGTGACTACCGGCAACATCAATCTGAAAGCGGCGGTGATGATCGACGGTGCGCTACACGTTACTAAGGGCATCACCAGCGCCGGCGCGATCATTGACGCCACCGGCAACAGTAATCACCACACGCATTAATTTCAACTCACGACAGCCCGCCCAGTGCGGGCTTTTTCATGCCTGGAGAAACAGATGGCCAAGATCGATACGACCGTCACCGAGGTGCAAGCGTCCTCGGAACTGGCAATTGCATCCTCACCGTTCTCATCGCCCGAACTCTTGAAATACCGCGACAAGCTCTACACGTCGCGACTGTTGATCGTCCCCGGCACTGACCGTTCTTATCCGGTCGACAAGGCGACGGTCGTGGTGCCGGCCTCCGACATCGAAGCGGTCAAGTTCCTGAAAGCCAGCGACGAATACGAGCCGTTCAAGGAGTGACATCGATGATCGGAATGGATCGCCACACCGGCTTACCCATATCCGGCATCGAGCACCTTCGCCAATCCATCGCCGACATCTTGAGCACGCCGCTGGGCAGTCGCCGGCACCGTATGGAATACGGCAGCAAGCTGCGGCGGTTTGTCGATTTGCCCATCAACGAAGGCTGGAAAAGCGCCGTACAGGCTGAGGTTGCCCGCGCTTTGGGGCGCTGGGAGCCGCGTTTGAAGTTGGATCAGGTGCGGGTCATTTCCGTCATTGGCGGGCAAATCAATTTGCAAATCGTCGGGAAGTACCTGGGCGACAGCGTCACGTTGGAGGTGGCCGCATGAGTACCGTAGATCTGTCTTCGCTGCCAGCCCCGACCGTGCTGGAGCCTCTGGACTTCGAAGAGGTTTATCAGGACGGGCTGAGCGTGTTTCGCGGGTACATGGGCGACAACTGGACGGCCGCGCTGGAAAGCGACCCAGTGGTCAAAGTGCTTGAGGTCGGGGCTTACAACAAGGTCGGTAACCGCGCCCGAGTCAATGACGCCGGCAAGGCGCTATTGCTGGCGCACGCCATTCGCGGTGACCTCGATCACTTGGGGGCCAACGTCAATCTGAAGCGCCTGGTCATTCAGCCCGAGGATCTGCTGGCAGTGCCACCAGTGCCCAAGGTCATGGAAGACGACGACCCGTTTCGCGAGCGCATTCAGTTGGCCTATGAGGGCTTGACCACGGCCGGCCCGCGTAACAGCTACATCCTGCATGCACGCAATGCCTCGGGATTGGTGGCAGATGCCACGGCCGAAAGCCCGAAGCCCTGTTACGTCACGGTCACGGTGCTGGGGTTGGACGGGGAAGGCGAAGCGCCGCCGGAGCTGCTGGCGACTGTGGCCGCTGCTCTGAATGACGATGACGTCCGTCCGGTTGGTGATCGCGTGACTGTGCAGAGCGCAGAGGTGATCCGTTACGAGATTGACGCCATCTTGCACATGGCCAGCGCTGGTCCGGAAGCGGATGCCAGTTTGGCCGAGGCCAAAAACCGCTTGGCAGCTTGGATCAATCCACGCAAGCGGCTGGGCGTCGAGGTCGCTCGCTCTGCTGTTGACGCTCAGTTGCACGTTGCCGGCGTTGCCCGGGTTGAGTTGGTCGGTTGGCAGGACTTGGTCCCGACCAAGGCGCAAGCGGCGTTCTGTACGCGCTACAGCGTGAGGCTGGCGGGCTGATATGAAAAGTCTACTGCCGCTCAACAGCACGCAACTGGAACGGGCCATGGAGGCCGCGTTTTTCGAAAAGACGATTGTCCCACTGCGCGACCTCTACAACCCCGACACCTGCCCGTTGCACCTGCTGCCGCATCTGGCGTGGGCGTGGTCGGTCGATCGCTGGGACTACCGATGGTCTGAGGCAACCAAGCGCGCGGCCATCAAGGCGTCTTTCTACATTCACAAACACAAGGGCACCATCGGCGCGCTGCGCCGCGTGGTCGAGCCGCTGGGCTACCTGATTGAGATCGTCGAGTGGTTCCAGACGGTGCCCGAGGGTGTGCCGGGCACTTTCGCGCTGAAGGTGGGCGTTCTCGATACCGGTATCACCGAGGAAATGTATCAGGAGTTAGAACGCCTGATTGACGACGCCAAGCCCGTCACCCGGCAACTGACCGGGCTGGCGATCAGCCTCGAAACCCAAGGCAATTTTGACATTGCCGTGTCCCTTTACGACGGCGACGAAATCGACGTTTACCCGCCCGTCATGCGTGACATTGAGGTCACTGGCAGCATTGGCGTGGTCGGCCGCGAACACACCATAGACACCCTGGACGTTTATTATGATTGATGCGAATTCGCAGTTTTTCGCGATCCTCACGAAAGTGGGGATGGCTAAGCAGGCGAATGCTGACGCGCTTGGCATTGCCTGGAAGCTCACGGAAATGGGGGTCGGCGATGCGAACCCGGGCGGGTTGGCCGATCCGCCGAATCCGATCCCGTCGGCCGATCAGACTAAGTTGCTCAATGAGTGGCGGCGCAAGCCGTTGAATCAGCTACGGGTTGACCCGGTCAACTCGGCGGTGATCATCGCCGAGCAAATCATTCCGGCCGACGAGGGCGGTAAGTGGATTCGCGAAATCGGCCTGTACGACGCGGACGGGGACCTGGTGGCGGTGGCCAACTGTGCGCCGAGCTTCAAGCCGCTGCTTTCGCAAGGCTCCGGCCGCACGCAAGTGGTGCGGATGAATTTTGTGGTGTCCATTACCGGGAACATCACCCTCAAGATCGACCCGGCCGTGGTGCTGGCGACGCGTGAATACGTCGATTCGCGCATTCTGGACGAGCTGAGCAAGCTCGACATTAAGCAGTCGGTGCGCGCCGCTACCACTGCCAACATCAGTCTGGTCGGTCTGCAGACGATTGACGGTGTCGCGCTCGCGTCCGGTGATCGGGTGCTGGTAAAAAATCAGGCGGCCGCCAAGGATAACGGGCCGTATGTGGTGGCGGTGGGTGCCTGGGTGCGGGCCAAGGATGCGGATAACAGCGCCAAGGTGACGCCCAACCTGACAGTGGCGGTCGAGACCGGGGCGACGCAGGCCGATACGATTTGGCAACTGGTGACAGATGGCCCGATTGTCGTTGGCACTACCGCGCTGACGTTCAAAGACATTACAGACGGGTTTGCCCGGTTGTTTTCGCCGAGTTTCGGCGGCAACCCGACAGCCCCGACGCCGGCGCAGTTCGACAACAGCAAATCGCTTGCGACGACCGAGTTCGCCCAGCGAGCGCAGGGGAGTTATGCAGATCTGGTGACCTATCCCGGGAGCGTTGATTTATCGCCGGCTGATGTTGGGCGCTTGGTGGCGCCCGGGGGGGCGGGGTCGAGCGTCACCCTACCGGATGCGAGCACTGTTCCTCAGGGGGCAGTCGTTACGGTTCTCGCGGGGTTGAATGGTGCGACCTTCAAGGCGAAGGCCGGGCAGTCTCTGATTGCGATCAACGGCGCGTTGGGGCCGTTCACTCAGCCTCAATCGACAATCTCGGCCTTCCGGCGCTTGAATAACGGTCAGGGCTGGGCGCTGGAAGGGGGTGATGGCGCGCTGAAGTATTCGCCGATTTTGCGGGGGCCGCATTGGGAGACGCAGCCGCAATTCGACAGCGGCAAGTCATTGGCGACTACCGAGTTTGTGCAGCGTGCAGCGGGTAGTTTGGCCGGTTATGTTAACTACGCTGCAAATACGGTATTGACGGCGGCTGATGTCGGCAAGTACGTCTATACAAGCGGTGCGGCTGTCACTCTCACGCTGCCGGACTGCGCGCTGCTGCCCGGCGGTAGCCGTATTTACATACAAGCGGGGTCAATGACCACCTGCACTGTAAGGTCTATCAACGGCAACGTTTCCGGGCCAAATGGCAATGCGGCTGGCTCACCCAACGTGGTGTTGGGTAACGGCGTTGCGTCGGAATTCATCTCTTCGGGGGTTGGCTGGCTTGCTGTAGGCGGGTCGGGAGTGTCTTCGATTCTGGGGAGTGGTTATCAGCGGCAACCGTCGGGTTTGATCGATCAGTGGGGTTCGGGCCTTACGGATGCTAACGGATACGCTTACATCACATTCCCTGTCCCGTTCCCAAACTCCTGCCTCAGCATCATCCCTGTTCATGTGGGTTCGTTGAGTTTGATGAGCGCTGTTATGGGGTCGACGGTGACCAAGACCGGTTGCACGGTGCGCTTGCAAAATGCGGCGGGTGCGTCGGCGGTCAACTGGACGGTGTGGTGGCGAGCATTGGGGAATTGATCATGAGTAAAGTTGTGTATTTCAGTCCGACCACGTGCGGGGCTTATACCCTTGAGATCAATGGCGAAGACATGCCGGCGGACGTAGTCGAGGTGTCGGAAAGTATTTGGCAATCGCTGCTCAATGAGCTGTCGACCAGTCCCAAAATGATGTCGTCACGGCCCAACGGTCAACCGGTGCTGATTGATCCGCCGCCACTTGATGCAGAGGCGCTGGCCGAAACTGAGCGCACCTGGCGGGATGCCCAGTTGGCTCTGACCGATCCGCTGGTTTCCCGGCACCGTGACGAACTCGAGGAGGGCGGTGCGACCTCGCTCACGGTCGATCAGTACGCTGAGCTGCAGGCTTACCGCCGGCAGTTGCGCGACTGGCCGCAAGGCTCGCAGTTCCCGCTCTCTGAGCATCGCCCGATCGCGCCGCCCTGGCTGATCGAGCAAGCCCAATAAACGCCCCGCACTGACGGGGCGTTTTCTTTTCCGTTACGCGTAACACGAACACCCTCACAGCCTCGCTTATGCGGGGCTTTTTCGTTTCTGGAGACTGACCCTTATGAGTTTTTTCCACGGCGTCACGACCACGTCGGTCGACACTGGCGCGCGCACCATCTCGCTGCCGTCGTCGTCGATTATCGGTCTGTGTGACACGTTCACCCCGGGTGTCCTCGGCGGCGGTACAGCCAAGGCGGGTGAGCTGAAGTTGATCACCACCGAGCGCGAAGCCATCGCCGCTTTCGGTCCCGACTCGGCAATCACCAAGGCCTGTCAGGCGATCTACGTCAAAGCCAAGGCGGTGATCGTCGCCATCGGCGTGGCCAAGCTGGAAGACCCTGCGCTGCAAACCTCGGCGATCATCGGCGGTGTTTTGGAGTCCGGTCAACGTACGGGCTTACAGGCGTTGCTCGACGGTAAAAGCATGTTCAATGCGCAACCGCGGCTGTTGATCGCGCCGGGTCATACGGCGACTCAGGCGGTGGCCACGGCGCTCGATAGCTTGGCGCAGAAGCTGCGCGCCATTGGCATCATCGATGGCCCGGGCACGACCGACGAGGCCGCTATGGCCTACGCCGATAACTTCGGCAGTCGCAACCTGTTCATGGTCGATCCGGGCGTCAAGTATTGGGACACCATTACCAGCAAGACCGTCGACGCACCGGGTTCGGCTTGGGCGGCGGGCCTGTTTGCCTGGACGGATGCTGAGTACGGTTTCTGGGCTTCGCCATCGAACAAGGAGTTGACCGGCATCACCGGCACCGGTCGCGCGGTCGAGTACCTGGACGGCGACGAGACTTGCCGGGCCAACCTGCTCAACAACGCCAATATCACCACGATCATTCGCGACGACGGTTACCGCCTGTGGGGCAACCGTACGCTGTCGAGCGATCCGAAGTGGGCATTCGTTACCCGCGTTCGCACGCTGTTCATTCTCATGGATGCGGTGCAGGCCGGGCACAAATGGGCGGTCGACCGCTCGATCACCAAGACCTACGTGACCGATGTCACCAATGGTCTCAACGCTTTCATGGCCGACCTGAAAGCCCAGGGCGCGATCATCAACTTTGAAGTGTTCCCCGACACCGAACTGAACACGACCAGCCAGATCGCCCAAGGCAAGGTGTATTGGCGTATCCGTTTCACCGACGTGCCGCCGGCAGAGAACCCAAATTTCCTTTTCGAAGTCACCGATCAGTGGATGACCGAAGTGCTTGAAGCAGCCTAAGGGGGCGTAGCCAATGATTCCTCAGACTTTGTACAACACCAACCTGTTCGTCGACGGCGTGAACTTCTCCGGCGACGTGCCCAGCCTGACGCTGCCCAAGCTGACCACCAAGACCGACGAATATCGTGGGGGCGGCATGGCCGGCCCCATCGAGATGGATCAGGGGCTGGAAAAAATGGAAGCCTCGTTTGTTACCAAGGGCGTGCGCCGCGAGTCGCTCAAATACTTCGGCCTGGCTGACGGCACGGCGTTCAACGCCACGTTTCGTGGTGCCTTCAAGGGCCAAAAGGGCGCGGTAACGGCGGTCGTCGCCACCCTGCGCGGCCGGCTCAAAGAGGTCGATCTGGGTGACTGGAAAGCGGGGGATGCTGCCGAGATCAAACATGCCGTTGCGGTCACGTACTACAAGCTCGAAATCGACGGGCGCCTGATGTACGAGATCGACATGGTCGCCGGCATTCAAGTGATCGACGGCAAAGACCAACTCCTCGAAGTGCGTCAGGCGCTCGGCCTGTAAGGAATAGATTCAGATGACACAAGCAATCGCTCAAAACCTGCCGGCCTGGCTGTCGCTCAGTGCACTCGGTGCCGTCGTGACGCTAACCCGTCCAACCAAAGCCAACAGCATCGATGTAGAAACGCTGAACTTGCGTAACCCGACCGTGCGTGAAGTGCGCGCGGCTGACCGTGCTGCCAACGGCGACGACGAACAGCGCGAGCTGATGCTGTTCGCAGGTCTCGCCGAAGTCGGACTGAAGGATCTGGAAGGCCTCAAACTGACGGATTATCGCCGCGTGCAAACGGCGTATTCGCACCTGGTACCGAAAACCGATTATTCGGACTCGATGCCGGCGTGGTTGTCGCTGACCACCGATCAGGTGCTGGTGACGCTGTCGTGCCCGAGCGAGATCAACGGCGTGACCGTCGACAAGCTTGCCCTGCGTTCACCGACCGTGGGCGACGTACGAGCGGCCAACCGTGAAGTGGGGGGTGACGATGAGCAGCGCGAGCTGGTGTTGTTTGCTGCGTTGTCCGGTGCGCCTGTCTCGGATCTGGAGGGGCTGAAGCTGGTGGATTTTAACCGCTTACAGGCCGGCTATTTTCGCATGGACAACGACGACGGGCTTTAACCCCAGCGTGATCAAGTCGGCGGCGAAACGTCTGGCGGCGGAAACCGGATTTTCCGCCGCCGAGATCCAGTCGATGCCGTTTGCGGAAATGGTGTGGTGGCTCACGGATTGAGCCGCCATCGGTAGTGCTGGGCACATGAGGGCCATGACATGGCAAACAAACTCGCCCTCGGGCTGGTGATCGGCGGTGCCGTCAGTTCCACGGTCGGCGCCGCGTTCAAGGATGTGACCGGGCGCATCAAGCGCCTTGAGGCAGAAGGCAACAAAGCGCGGGTGCTGCAGCGCACGATTGGCGACACCATTCGCCTGCGCGAAGAATGGAAAAAGGCTCACGACACCGGCGCGGCTGGTGCGTCCAAATTACTCAACCGTTTGAACTCGAACCTCGACAGCCTGAAAAAGCAGGGGATCGAGGTTGGCCGGCTGGAAAAAGCCTATCGCTCGATGGGACAGACGGCCAACAAAGCCGAGCTGAAAGCCAAGGGTCATCAGCAGATTGATTCTGGCGTAAAGGGCATGAAGGGCGCCGTCGGTGCGGCGGTGGTCGGTGTCGGTGCCATGGCGGTACCGACCAAGGTCAGCGCTGATTTTGGCGCGATTGTGCGGGATATCGCGATCAAGGCCGGCATTGCCAACAAGCCGCAAGAGCAGGAGATGTCGCGCAAGATCATCGACACTTCACGCGACACCGGCATGGCGCGCAACGATGTGGCCGACGTGGTCAACCAGTTGGTCGGTGCCGGTATGGACCTGAGCAAGGCGCTGGAATACGCGCCTGTCGCGGCCAAGTTTGTCGTGGGGCAGGGATCCAGCGGCGTCGACACGGCGAAGATGATCAACGCCCTGGGGCAGAACGCCAAGATCACCGACCCCAAGCAGATGCAGCAGGCGCTGGAAGCGATCGCCTACCAAGGTCAGGCGGGCAGCTTTGAAGCGGCCGACATGGCCAAGTGGTTCCCGGAACTGCTGGCCAACATGGCCAGCAACGGAATCACCGGCTTGGATGCGGTGACCCAACTGGGTGCCATGCTGCAGGTGCAGATGAAACAGGCCGGCAGTTCGGACGAAGCGGCCAACAACCTGAAAAACTGGATGGGCAAAATCGGCTCGACTGATACGGTCAAGGCTTACGAAAAAGCCGGGATTGATTACAAGGGATCGATGCAGACCGGTTTGCAAAACGGTATGTCGACGCTTGAGACCAGCATGTCGCTGGCTCAGAAATACATTCAGGCGACCGATCCGAAGCGTGCGGCGGCCATGGCCGAAGCCACGTCAAAAATCAGCAAAGAAGCCGACCCGGAGAAGGCCAAGGCCATGATGGCCTCGCTGGAAGAGTCCCTGCGCACCGGCGACCTGTTCGCCGACATGCAGGTCAAGGCCGCGCTGTCGGCTTACATGCAGAACAAGGCGCTGTACAGCCAGCTCAAAAACGATTCGCGTGACGCGACCGGGATCCTCGACAAGAACCTCGCCGAGCGGCGCGAGTCGTCATCGCAGAAATGGGCGGAAATGGCCCAGTCGATGGATGACGCCATGCGTAGCGTCGGTGATGCGCTGCGCCCGGTGACGGACACCGTGGCCGAGTCGTTAACCAAGGTTACTAAAGGCATCACGTCGCTGACTGATAGCGCGCCCGGGATAGTCGCCGGTATCGCCACGGTCGGAGCGGGGCTGATCGCCTTAAAAGGTATCTTCAGCACGATCAAGATCAGCAAGGGGCTGCTAAACCTTGCGCGTGGGTCGCGCGGTGGCAGGGGGGGAAGCGAAGCCCCAAATAAAAATCCCGGAGAACTTGATCTGGTAGCGACTGGGCTGGATGTAGTTTCGCGGGTGAAGGATGCGGCAACAGGCGGTGGCCTTGGTACTGAAAGTGGTGCAGGTAACGACGGCGTCAGGAAGGTTTTCGTCGTCAATGCCGGCGCTATAGGGGGCGGTGTGGATGCGTCGGGCGAATCGCGCCGACGTGGACGTGGGTCAAGGCGCAGCGCTCGGCGCTGGTCGTTGCCGAGTTCGAGGGGGCCTCGCCCATCTGTGCCTCGTCCACCTGTTCCGGTTTCACGTCCCCCTGTTTCGATCCCATCGCCATCAGTCCCTTCAGTTCCTGGGGCATTGTCCAAGCTCGGCGTCGTCGCAGGAACCGTCGGTAAGGTCGGCAAGGCGGCCAAGGTCATTCCTGGCGGCACGCTGCTGGAGTCCGGCGCGATGGCTTTTGAAACCTTTCAAAACGCCAAGACCAAGGACGAAAAAGCCGAAGGTTACGGTTCGGCCGCTGGCAACCTGGCCGGCACCATGGCCGGTGCAGCAGCAGGCGCCGCCATCGGTTCGGTTGTGCCGATCATCGGCACCGCTATCGGCGGCATGATCGGTGCTTACCTGGGCAGTCAGGGCGGTGCGGCGCTGGGCGGGTCGTTGGGTAAGTCGCTGTTCGGCGGTGAGGATGAAAAGCCCGAGCAAACGGCAAAGGCACCGGTGCCGACCACGCCGCTCATGATGGCGTCAGCGGGCCAGAAAGGCCCGGCGCTGGGGGATGTCGCACGCTCGATGGCGGTGACGGCGCCGCTCAAGTCGGCTGCGATGGCCATTCAACCCAAGGAGCCAGAAAAGCCGGTACCGGCCAAGGTGGATCAGCAGTTTCAGTATTCGCTGAACATGCCTGTAACGGTGCAGGGCGACGTCAAGGACCCGCAAACTTTGGCGCAGGATCTGATGCCGCACATGCAGCGAATGATGGCGGATTCGGCGAAGAGTAACGCCGCCAAGCTGTACGACGAACCCCATGTCTAAGGAGGTTTCATGGCTTACATGGAGCAGATGCAATCGAGCCTGAAGTACCTGGTCGAGGCAGCCGAAACCGGGCGGCGCAGTGCTGACGGCATGCTGACCCCGGTCAACGGTGCGATCCGTGAACTAACTGGCGCCGCGTCCGAGCTGGAAAATATCCCGTTCGTTGGTCCGGCCATCGGCGCCAAACTTCAGCGAGTGATGCGCGGCGTCGACGCGGCTCAGGCCAAGGTCGGTCAGGTGGTAGCAGTGTACGGCCGCGCCACTCGCGCGGCGGCTGAAGTGCAGGATCGGCTGGGCACGTTGAAGGAACAGGCGGGCAAGGCGGCCACGGCGATCAACAACGTCGCCGGCAAGGTCAGTCCTTCGCTGGCCAACATCGTGCCCACCAGTTCCTTTGCTGGTGAGGCTACGCCGGCGCCGGAGGCGGTGAAGCCATTCCCGCACCTGATGATCATTCAGCCGCGCGATCCGAAGATTGAGCCGTACTACTTCAACCTGGACACCGCAGCCTTTGATGAGCTGAGCCGTTCGACTGAATTCCGCTGGGCTTCGCAGGAGCGGCTGACACGCCGGCCGGCGAAGCAGGCCATCGGTATGGGCGATGAAAAGTTAACGCTCAAGGGCACGATCTACCCGGGCTTTAAAGGTGGCTTGAAGCAGCTCGACACGTTGCGTTCCATCGGGGCCAGGCTTCAACCGCTGACCCTGACCACGGGCTATGGCGAGGTAATCGGGACGTGGTGCCTGAAAAACATCAACGAGGAACAGTCCGCACTGCTGCACGGCGGGATTGCTCGCAAACAGGGGTTCACTTTGGAGTTTGAGCGTTATGGCGACGACATGCAGGACGTCTGATGGCGACATGCTCGATGTCATTTGCAACAACGTTTACGGCCATCTGAATGGCAGCGTCGAGGCGGTGCTCGATGCCAATCAGGGGCTAGCCGATGAGCCTCAGCCGTTCCGGTCTGGTGTGATTATCGTCCTGCCGGATCTGCCCAGCCCGACCAATGAGGGCGTCAGCTTGTGGGATTGACCTGGGGCGATGCCTTCGCCGGCACCGCGTCGCGTTACGCGTAACGACACCTTGTTTTTCTGGCCCGCCTTGTGCGGGTTTTTTATTGGAAAAAACCATGACTCCGATGTTTCGAATTGTCGCCGATGGGGCCGACGTCACGGCCAAGATCAATGATCGGCTGTTATTGCTGCGCACTTCTGACAAGCCGGGCATGGAGTCCGACGAGTTTGAGTTGCGCATCGACGACCGTGACGGACAAGTGCAATTGCCACGGCGTGGCAGCTCAATCGAGATCTACCTGGGCTATGCCGAAACGACGTTGGCACGCATGGGCAGTTACACCGTGGACACGGTCGAGGTATCAGGCCCACCCGATACCATCGTGATCAAGGGCAAGGCCAGCGACATGCGTGGCAGTGGCAAGACCATTCGTAGCGGAAGCTGGGAAGACGTGCCGCTGTCGAAGATCGTGGCTGACGTGGCCGCGCGCAATGGCTGGACGCCGGTGTGTCCGGTGTCGACCAAGGTCGCCCGGGTCGACCAGCTCAACGAGTCCGATTTTAATTTCATCACCCGTCTGGCCAAGCAATACGACTGCACGGCCAAGGTGGCCGACGGCAAGCTGTTGGTGATGCCGCGCCAAGGTGGCCAGACGGCCAGCGGCAAAACATTTGGCGCTATCACGCTGACCCGCAGTGAGCTTAGCCGCTGGCAATTCAGTCTCGGCGATCGCAATTCGCACAAGGCGGTGGTCACCAAGCATCAGGACAAAAAGAACGGCAACCTGGCGGTGGTCACCATCGACAATGATGACGCTCCGGATGGCCTGCCGGCAGTGCATACCGACCGACATATCTACCCTGACAAAGGCGCTGCTGAAGCGGCGGCCAAGGCACGTTTGTCGGCGTTCAATCGCTCGACCGCCGATGTGCGCCTTGAAATGCCCGGCCGCACGGACATCTTCGCCGAGCGTCCCATCATCGCTCAGGGTTTCAAGGTAGGGCTTGATGGCGAATACCTGGCGGATTCGGTCGAGCAGGTGTTCACCCAGTCCGGCTGGTCGACCACGGTCGAATGCAATGCCGGCAAAGCCGGTAAATCCAAGGGCAAGAAAAAGAAAGGGCCGAAACCACCGCTCAAGGTGGTGAACATCGAGCAACAGTAGCCACATCCCATCGCCGCCTGAGTGCGGTATTTTTATGTCTGGAGTTTGTATGTCCATCACTGAGCAACAGCTGCAAAGCATCATGCCCAACGCCCGCCGCCAAGCGGGCGTTTTTGTATCCGCCCTCAACGCAGCCATGACCCATCGACAGATCAACACGCCGAAACGCCAAGCCGCGTTTCTGGCGCAAGTCGGTCACGAGTCGGGTCAGCTACAGTACGTCCGCGAACTGGGCGGCGACCAGTACCTGAGCAAATACGACACCGGCAACCTGGCTGCGAAACTGGGCAACACGCCGGCAGCAGATGGTGATGGCCAGCGCTATCGCGGTCGCGGCCTGATCCAGGTCACCGGTCACGATAACTACTTACGCTGCAGCTTGGCGCTGTTCGGTGACGAGCGATTGCTGCGCACGCCTGAACTGCTGGAGCTGCCGCAGTGGGCCGCCGAGTCGGCGGCATGGTTTTGGTCCGTGAATGGGCTGAACGCGCTGGCCGATCAAAACGAATTCAACACGATCACCCGCAGGATCAACGGCGGCCTGAATGGCCTGCAGGATCGGCTGGAGTTGTGGGGGCGAGCGAGGGCGGTGCTATGCGTTTCGGCGAACTGATCCCGGCGCCGTATCGGCTGCTGGCAAAAGGCGTGCTGCTGGCCGTCTTGGTCGGTGGTTCAGCGGCCATCACCTGGCGAGTCCAAGAATGGCGTTATGGCAAACAGCTCGCAGAGCAGGCCCGACTCCACACCGAAACCCTTAACCAGTTGGCCCTGGCCACGGTGGCGCAGCAGCGTGCCGAACAGGACAAACGCCTCGCGCTCGAGCAGCGCCTGGCCACCAGCGAACAAAACCATTACCGAGCCTTGAGTGATGCCCAACGTGATCAAGGTCGCCTGCGCGACCGTCTTGCCACTGCTGATCTGCGCCTGTCAGTCCTACTCGACGCCACCACCGGCGCCGGCAACGGGTCGCTGTCAGCCACCACCGCCACCGGCCGCGTGGTTCATGGCCCCACAAGAGCCGAACTTGACCCAGCGCATGCTCAACGAATTATCGGCGTCACCGATGACGGCGACCGGGGGCTGATTGCCCTCGCGGCCTGTCAGGCATACGCCAAAGAAGTCTCAACACCGAAGTGAAAAAGAGCGATCGGTCCGGATGCGTCAACATCCGGATCGACCGCCGTCCCTGCAGATGGTCCCTGCAAGTCCAGCCAAGGCTCTTGCTCCGTGCACAAAGCGCGGCGAGCCTAGCACCTGTTTATCTATACAGTAAAGGTCTTGCTTTTTATGTCTACCCCCATCATCCCTTGGATGGGCGGCAAACGCCGCCTAGCCGACCGCCTCATTCCGCTTTTTCCGCCACACGAATGCTACGTTGAAGTCTTTGCCGGCGGTGCCGCGCTCTACTTCATGAAGCCCCAGCCATCGCCGGTCGAAGTCCTGAACGATATTAATGGCGACCTAGTCACGCTTTACCGCGTCGTGCAGAACCACCTCGAAGAGTTCGTGCGCCAGTTCAAATGGGCGCTCAGCTCGCGGCAGGTGTTCGAATGGCAGAAAATGACCCGCCCCGAAACCCTCACCGACATCCAGCGCGCCGCCCGATTCTTCTACCTGCAGCACCATGCCTTTGCCGGCAAGGTCTCCGGTCAGACATTCGGCACGGCGACGACTGCTCCGGCCATCAACCTGCTGCGCATCGAGGAAAACCTCTCGGCTGCGTGGCAGCGGTTGTCTGGCACCTACGTCGAAAATCTCCCCTGGCTTGAATGCGCTGAACGTTACGACCGTGTTCATACGTTCCACTACATGGACCCGCCTTACTGGCAGACCGCCGGGTATGGCATGGACTTTCCGTTCGAAAACTACGAGCGGATGGCCGACTTCATGCGCCGCTGCAAAGGCAAGGTGATGGTCAGCATTAACGACCATCCGGACATCCGCCGGGTGTTCGACGGCTTCCACTTCGAGACCTTGGACATTCGCTACACCACCACCAATCAGCGGCAGGGGAAGGCCGAAGTCAGTGGCGAATTGGTGATCATGAACTGGGCGCCAGAATCGTTGGGCGGCTTGTTTCGATGAATCTCGGGCTTACTTACTTCGTCCGGAGCTAGGCTGGGCGGCACACTGCGTTCGGATAGCGAAGCGCCACGATAGTGCTGCTGGCTCAATTGCGTTAAAACTCAAAGCAGTGATCAGAGGCAAAGGGTTAAAGAATGTCCCATGGCTTAGATGTTCCCATCACGCATGAATATCGCGGTCATAAGCTGGTCGTAAAATTTGATTGGAATAGGCCAAACGATCCATCGCCGACAGCGGCGCATGTGCTGGCGGAGAGCGGGGTACATGGTCTCGCCGACACGGTCGCTGAGCTGCCAGGACCATGGCCGGATTATCCCTGTGCGCTTGCTGACGCGATGGCGGCCGCTGAACGGTGGATTGATAGTCAGTGGCCTTGACAACCGATTGTCTATCGGACCAGCTATATCATTCAAATGGTGTCATGATGATGTCACTTGGATAGCAGGGATGCGCTCGTCCATTTACGCCACCGAGTGTGACCTCATGCTCTCCACCGATGATTTTCGTTTCAATGCGCACCACCTGTTGCTCGACCTCGACGCAACTACCAATCATCTCATGATGCTGGTCGTTTCGAGCGAGGTCAGCGGCGTGCGATGGGAAGAGGCTGTCGCTAGACAGCAGCGAGCCTATACCGCGTGGATCTCTATCCTCCCAGGCATTCAGATCGACCCGATGCCTGTGCTCGATGGCCGGGCGGCAGACGCGGACAATCCTACTGTTGATTAGGATTGTTCACAGTTGAGCATTTATGCGTGATCCTCTTCCCAGACGACCGCAACGGATTCCCGCCATTTCACGTCGGTCACGCCGAAGCGTTCGGCCATCGGTTTCGAAAAACGCTTCAGTGGCGGACGGCCCGGCCGGGGGATGGGCGTAAGGCCAGCGTCACAGCTGGCCCATTGCCAGGCTTCGGCGTTGCTCATCACCTTCGTTCTGATGACGAAGCTTTTCGGCGCGCCATGGAGTCGATAATCGATGACATACAAATCAGTTGGCTTCATGAGACCTCCTATTGCTCATGAACAAGTGATTTTGTGTACGGAGGAAAATTCAGAGAAGTTGTCCGACGGTCATTAACGCCTTCGGCAGGCCACTCTCCATGTGCGCGATGAGCAAGACTGCAGCCAGATCAGTGATCTACGAAAGAGCCACCCTCGGCCGAGGCAAAGTTCTGCAGATCCAATGGCGTCACGCAATGGATCAACGTCTCAAGTAACGCGTCGGTGCGAACTAAACTGTCTGGATGATCTTTCTCAATCGCTGTGATCGGCATGCTGGACACCAGCGCATCGCCGGGGTCCTGCACCAGGCTGATCCCGCCGGCTGCCCGCACAGCGGCAGCACCGGCGGCGCCGTCCCCGTCATTGCCGGAGAGGATCATGCTGACGACTCGTCCTCCGAACACCGCCGCGGCCGTGCCAAACAACCGATCCACGGCAGGCTTGGAGAAATGCAGCTTGGGTCCATCGCTGAGGTGCAAAAGGCCCGGTTCAACCACTTCAAGATGGCGTCCGGGTGGAGCCAAATAGACACGACCCGCTTCGACGGGGACGCTCTCGTCTCCATAGACAACCGGCAAGGCTGACCAGGCATCAAATATCGACGCGAGCAGTCTTGGGCTGGACGTGCCTGTATGGACGACGATCAAGACAGCAGCGGGGAAGTCTGGTGGCAATCCTGTAAGAATTTGGCGAAGAGGAGGAATGCTTCCCTCCGATCCGCCGATCACCACGATGTCTCTCAATGTATCCATGTCACTCGCCCGCTCTGTCTTTATGGGTGGATCAACAGCGGCGGGCAAATGTTCCATGCTCAGACGATAATCTGCGCTTGGATGACGTGGGAGACAGCAGGAGAATCAACGTTGCCTGAGATTGCGTAGGCCAAAGGCCCTCGGTGTCCGCGTCGGCGCCACGTCGCCGATGGGCCGATCACACAACCACAAACCGCTCATAACTCGACGGTGAAACCTTTGAGCCCGATGTTGTCGGCAAAGCGCCCCACCGCCGTCAGGCTGGCCCAGGTGCGCAGGCGCTCTCGTCGCGAGCGCACCGGTACCCAGCGTGCGCCGCTGCCGCCCAGGCGGATCGACAGGCTCCAGTCAGGGCCGCCATCGATCTTGGAAACCAGGCATTCGCGCACTGCGTGCTGTTCGACCAGGGCGCGCAGCACCTCCTCATGGATGCCTACGCCGATCACTCGACCAGTTCCTGTTGACGCGCCTGTGACGCCTGATCAAACGCCACGTATAGGCTTTCGATCAGCGCAGGGTTTAGCGCCTTCACGGTTTCGATGCCGAGGGCAAAACCCTCGGCGCGGTCGGCCGCGTGCAGCGTGTCAGCCACGGTGCTGGCATCGGCGATGGCCGTGAGCAGTTTCAACGCCTGCACCTGGACCGAATGCGGCAGGTTCAATTCCCTCAGCACGTCGTCGTTAATCATCGCCATTGCCATCCCTTCGAGGAGCCCGGTGACTCATATGCCAAGTCGTACTGCTCGACATCAATCAGCAACCAGCCGCCGGTAGGTTGGTTCCAGCCGTCGAGGATCGGCCCTTGCGCCATCATCCCGTGCGGCAGCATGACCCGCAACGTGTTGGCCGCCTTCGGGCCTTGCAGGTAATACTGCAGTTCCACGCGCACGCGGCCAGCGTTGAGCAAGCGCACCGGGCATTCAAGGGTGGTCAGCTCAGCCCATTCCAGGCCGAGATAGCGGGCCATCACGGTGACGCTGGCTGGACCTTCGTAGACGTAAGGCATAAACATCCTTTCCTGGAGGAGGGTGATGGCAGTAAACCAGACGGTGGGACTATGGTAGTCCAGCCTGGGGATAAGTGGTTTTCATTGCCCCATAAAAAGGCCCCCACACCGGGGCACGGTGTGGGGGCCAATTCAACATAAACGGCGTTCTGTCTATCAGCGGGCCATCTATGAATTTCTCAGTCGCAGGATCGCCTCGGTGATCGCTTGCGCATTTCGGTCCAGTGTTTCCAAAGCCGTGATAGCGTTATTAGCCACGTCATCTGCGCCGGTTCCCGAGATCCATTGGGTAAGCTCTTCGATCGCCGCACCGAGAGCGTGCTGGTTGTGCAGGAGCAACGTCAGTGCGTCAGCAGTGAAGATATTGAAGTCCGACTGATTTGGCATAGTGTTCGTCCTTGAAAGTGATGCGAGTGAAATTTGCGATCATTGTGCAATATATCGGTTCAAGATGTTGACACTGATTGATGCCATTTTTGTCACGATTAAAACGTCAGCAACGGTCTAGAACAGTTGTTATCTACAGGCACTGCTAAAACTTCATGGTGTTCGCTCGACAAAGGGGTTCATAGGAGTGCTGCCAACTCCAATGGAAGCCAGTCTGCTGCAGAATCGGCCACGGCGGACAACCAAAAGATGTACTAGGCTAGGATCAATCCGCTTAACTCAAGCAAGCGGCATGTCAATGGTAGGACGTTTGTAAATCAGGGGCGATCAAATGGCAAAGCTTCCCCATAGGCCTGACGGGCACAGCGGCAAGGTAAAAGTTCGAATAATCGAGTTTGAGATGGAGGGAAGCGATCTCTCGCTACAGGAAAGTCTTAAAAGCATAGCTGCGGCACTCTCGCGACCGAACGTTGCAGCAAACACCCGACCGACTGCGCGTCTCGAATCGACGAGGCCTGCTAGCACGGCCCGAAACGGAGAGTTGAATGTCGACGAAGAACGAGACGAAAACGAGTATGAAGAGCATGAGATGCTCCCTGAAACTACAGCGCCGATAGTTGTTCGGAAACCTAGAAAACCTTCGAAGCCGGCATCACCCAATGTTGTTGCTGTGCGTTTCGACGACGTGAGCCCAACCTTCGTCGAGTTCGTAGCTGATAGGGACCCTAAAAACGATAAGCATAAATATCTTTGCGCAGCTTTCTGGCTCAAATTCTATAAGGAAGTGCAGGAGGTCAGTATCGACCACATTTACACCGCTTATCGATCACAAAACTGGGCCCTGCCCACCAGTCCTGTTCAGCCGATGCGAGAGCTTGCTGCTAGGCGTGATGGGCGATTCAGCAAAGGTGTAGAAAGGGGCCATTATTCCATCAATCACATTGGTGAGGGATATGTCACAACGAAAATGGGGAGCGGGGCGTGACAAATCTAGCTAATTTCACGCGAAGCATCCCCAGCTTTGATAGCAAATCGTATATTTCAAAAATTGAATTTTTTGGTTGGTATCTTCATGAGATCAACGGTAAGGAAAAGTTCGGCGCCAGCGATATAATTCAATGTTTTGAGGAGGCACATTGCCAACGACCGACCAATATTCATAACCTGCTAAGGCAGCTATGCGAAAAAAAACCGGCGCATCTTTTAAAAGATACTCAAGGCTATCGTTTGGCATCGTCTGTTCGCATTAAGCTCGCCAGCAACGTTGTTAAGCCGGTAGGCGCACAGACTAGATCATTGCTATCCGGTTTAATTCTCCAAGTCTCAGATGTTTCAAAGAAGTTGTTCTTGGATGAAACAATCGCGTGCTTTAACAATGGTGCTTATCGTGCGGCAATAATTATGGCGTGGAATCTCGCCTATTCGCATGTTTGCGACCAGATTTTTAATGGGCATCTTGCATCATTTAATGCTCAGAGGAGTAAAGTCTTTCCCAAACTGCCGGAACTGAAAAAGCGAACTGATTTCGAGGACTATAAGGAATCTAATGTTATCGAAATCTGTCGTGGGGGTCGAATTTTAGATTCCACCGTATGCAAGGTTCTTACGGGTAGGCTGGATCGGAGAAATTCAGCGGCACACCCCTCTTCAGCAATATTTTTATCGATTCAAGCGGAAGATCAAATAACTGATCTAATCAACAATGTACTCCTTAATAAGAATGTATGAGTTGCCCCGCTTTCGCGCATCGTATGAATTGCTGAAAATAATATTGATTGATATAACTTAGATCGCGCTGATTCGCATTTGCAATTTTCGACCTTGGATCTTTCCGATTGAGTCATCATGCAGCATAAATTTTATGCAAGAGTTGAGCCGGCTATCTTTATCTGAGTACCCTCCATTGTTATCATAGCGAGCTATACTGTCTCAAGCCAGTAAGCTATTTGGAATTTGCCATGAAAAAGCGAGGGTGTTCATCTAAAAATGCTATTGCGAGTATTTCAGTGGCTTGCTGCACAATTCTTGCTTCCGTCGCTACTTTCGCGGAGTGTCGAGATATCCTAGAGCAGGGAATTCGCAACACATATCAGAGTCTACGCACATCTAGTATGCGTTCGGCCTTTACCGAAGGCTTCTGTAATAAATCAATTCAAAAGGTCCAGAACAGTAGCGGCGGAGGCATCAGCATAGGTTTTCCCGTTGATGGCATACCTGTAGATATAGGGGGCAATTATAGCCAAGCTGGCGGCAACTCATTACAACAAGAATTGTGCGCCAATAAATCGGGTGATATGAATGACGCTCAATACGAAAAGTTACTCTCTTCGGTGGCTGATCCAAATATAGTGGAGGCCTGGAAGCAGTGCGAAGGTAGTTCTGGTGGTTTGTTGTTAACTGGAAAATTGAATGGGTCCACATTGGTCCTGTCTATTTCTTTCAGGAATGTCGGTGCTATATCAAGCACAAATCTAACAGACGACGCCACCTACGATGGACTTCAGTGCAAGACTCCATGGCTGAACGGAATGAAAGTAGATGGTAGTACTCGATATTTGCAATGCAAACGTATCGGAACAGATCCCGTTACAGTAACCGTTAACAGCTCATTTAACGGAGCTATGTTCTATATCCCACCTCCGCCGCAGTGGGCATGGGTTGAGTCGGATAAAAAGAAACTCGAGCCAGACCCTGCACCGCCTGACCCGTGTATACCTCATACAGTCACCATGAACACCTGTATCCAGAAAAGCAATTCCAAAAACCGGTGTCCGGCAGATGACCATGCGGCAACGGGATCTCAGTGTTCTTGTACAGCTCCACCAGGGTTCACGCCGTTTAGCGATGGCGCTGTCATACCACTCCAAGTAACTGGCGTGATACAGGTCGGCTGCACTGTAGGCGTACCTGGTGTCCTACCAGCGCCAAAGTAACGGCTCCAGTTGGCACTACCTCAGGGTAGCGTAAATGCGAATCGCATAAAATCTGCTATAGGACGCCAGGGTTGTTGCGGATCGGTCAGTCGGGACGGGCTTTTAGGGGACTACTGCACTCAATCCATCATCGAGGCCAACTGGCGGCAGCTTTCGGTCCAGAGTTTGAAAAAAAACACGTCTCCAATTGGAGGTGCGGGAGCCTGCGCGAGATTTGAAATATATCGGCACGTCAGCACACGTGGAACTCCCGTAGCAATATGATATCCAACCCGGTTTTAAGTGCATGTCGCGCTCAAAAAAACTTTTTATAAAGCCTAGGCCCAAAGCAGACAAACTATCATAGTGATCATGCAGTAAACTTTTTATCATGGTCTACAAATCGCACATAGAGATGCCTGCAATTTAAAACGAATGATGAGCTAATTTATTTAAACAGACTAAGCACTCGATCTAGCTCAATGCATGGCGTGCCCTGGTCTATAAATTTAAGTATGTTTCGATATTCGTTACTTACCCTGTATTGTCGCAAGGTTGGTTTTTTATCATCCGTGTAATCCTCAATAACTCCGTTCTTAAGAAGAGTTGGTAGCACGTTGTTAGTGACGATCTTAGACTTAATGTATTGCTGCTTTTGAGGATAAAAATTGCCGCGCTCTTTGAAGAGCTCAAAAACTTTTCTTAGGTTCTCTGTAATTCGTTCGCTCTGCTCGTTTTCTTCCTCTATTCTTTTGTTTATGACATGCTGAATATCTATAGTATCGCAATCTTCAAAGCTTGGGATCACTGTAGGGCGCAGTCCCTTTCGAGGTTCCAATTGGTAAAAATTTGAAGTGACAAAATGTGTATTTTCGTCCATTGCACAATCCCAAAAAAAATCATAGCGTTCAAAATGTGATTTTCTTATGGTTTTTGACTTGAGATCGAAAGTTAGTTTTTTCGAGTCACCAGCTAAAATATTTATTAATGCAACGCCAGAGATTTCGCTTCCCCCAGAGTCACCAAAGATTGTAGTAAGAAGATCTGTGGCTGAAGAGCTATCGAATTTTTTGTCACCCGACTCTATCAACAAAGATATAGCCATAACAAAACAGGAAGATATTGCAGACAAGTACTTGCTTTTCTCGGATGGCTCTGCGAAATCAACTAGCTTATTGAGTTGCTCAACGGTTTCCATTGTAAAGTAAACAAGGCTGTCGCTATATTCTAGCTTTCGACTGAGTGTGCTACATAGTTGGTTGCCATACCGCAGATATGAGCCTATTAACTCTATAAGGTTGTCGTCAAGCTTTGACACGTTTAGGTCAAGGTAATAGCTGTAAATATACAAACCTTTAAAATACTCATAGAAGAAATCATATCGAAAATTTATTTTACCGTGACTGTACCTGAGGAGGGGGTGTGCTTTTAATTTTTCAATAGTTAAATCATCTATGTCGCAATCAGACAAGTTTTTTATATTATAGTCAGTAACGTAGCCGCTTTCTTGTATAGCTAGATTTATCAGAAATCCTACCTGATCATCAATGCTAAAATTGCCAAGCTTTGTTACCTCGCGCTCACACACACTAAGCACCAAAAAATCATTGGACATCGCCGGAGAGAGTAATCTTGCCTTGGCCTTGACGTTATTATGACCTCCAAACTCTGAATGCTGCTTAATTAAGTATCCGATCATGTCTAATACATAAGGGATGTAAATTAAGTCGCTATCTTTTTTGTCGCCGCTCAGCCTGAACTCCGAAGCCATTTTCAAAGCTTTTGAGATTTTAGCCTGATCTCCAGCGAAATATTTTTGAAAAAATACAGCGGCGAGATCTTCACTAAACGGCTCGAGAGTGATTTCTTCAACCTTTGTTTTGTACTCCAAGGTATCCCAGAAATAATCTCGACAGGTGATGATGATTTTTGTTTTCTCTAGATTCGTTGTATAACTTTCTGAGATTGAAGTGATAAATGAAGAGACGTCGAATCCAGTTCCAAGCTTGGCAATAACTTCGTCAATGCCGTCTAGAACTATAAGGAGATTCCCGTTGTCTACAGAAAGCTTTAAAAGCTCTTTACTAAATCCTTTACCATCGAAGTCTTTTTTCTTCATTTGAGCTAGGTAGAAATCATAAATATCGTCAATATTGTGATCCGACCTAGCAATTTTAATCAGCTCGTCTACGATTTCATTTGAGTCAATAAATAGAATGCCCACGTCATCATGATGATCGTGCACATGGTCGAGAAACTGTTTTACTAAGGTGGTTTTGCCGATCCCGCCGTACCCCTTGATCACCATTAATGGATTCGACACTGCGCCGTACCAATCCTTTAATTGGTCAAGTGCTTTTTTCTTTTCGTCGCTGCCGATATCGGCAACACCCTCAACGTAATTTTCCAATCGATAAGGCTGGTAATCCAGCATATATTCGGAATAGAGGTTTTTATAACCAAACTCATCAATAAAAAATACATGCTCGGTTTGGAAGCGGGCTTTCAGATTGCTCTTTCTTCTCCCAAGATCTTTTAATTCGCTTGGGCGCTCCGTTAATACTATTAAAGTGTCATCGCTATTTGTGAGTTTTTCGCGTTTGATATGTTCATATGTTTTATTTTGCGCAGCGTTTTCATGTATGTATAGAAAGACAGTTGGGTTTGAAAATTTTTGGTTTAGCCTGTAAAGTTCAAAAAGAACATTTTCGCTCCAATCTCTTTTTGATACAGGATAATCTTTCTCAATAGTCAGGCTTCTGTTTTTGTCTATATACAGTTCAACAGTACTCTTGATGCTTCTGTCGCGTTTTTGATCTGGCTTCGGCTTTTTGTCGAGCGAATCTTTGAATTTTGAAAACTCAGAAACTAGAGAAGATATTTCCTCTGTTGAAGCTGCGCGCACAGAATCTTTGTCCTGTCCCTTTCGAACAAGAACAACTCCAGCCATTACCGTTAAAGTTTTTGTGTCAAGATTGTTTTTTGTTTCGGTGATAAAGGTTGGGCTGGGGATTTTAAACGCCAGAAGAGTGTGCCCATCTATCAGTACTGTTTCAATTTCGATATTAAGTGGTGGGGTATTAACTATTTTTTCCAGTCGTGCTAATAAGTCTTTTTTAAAAAGCTTTAGATCTCTAAGCTTTTTTATACTAGAGGTATCTATTGGATATACTTTTTTCTCTGTTTCGCTAAAACCAACTATCAGGTATCGATCTATTCCGCAGTATCCGACGTAAGAATTACAGAGTGAAATTATGTCTTTAAGGAACTCTCCCCACTGCCTTGAGATTTCTACTGGCGACGACGCTTCGGTCCAATACCAGTCACGTTTAAACTCTAGGACGGGCGACTCTTCCTCTTGGAGACAGGCATAAATTTCATCTACGGTTATCATGATCACGTCCCTATGTGTTAGAAGCAATCTCCTAACATTAGGCGATTCGTAAGGCTGATGTCAATTTGATGTCTCCTGGCCTGTCTAATTGAACTGCTTGTTTGAGCTCCAGCCGCTGTGTAGGGCTCCCCAAGTGACAGCTATTTATTAACGATTGCGTTGGCGTTAGACACCACTCCCGCTGAAAGGCAATTGTGTCTTTGAACGTCTACTTTTAGTAGATCGCCGGTGTGCGATACGGTCTAACCGTCATCCAGCATGAAAAAAGCCCCACATCGTTTCAAACGATGCGGGGCTTTTAGATTTAGGTGGAATATAAATCTCGTACCAATTTCTGTACCAATCACTGCGAATTAGCGTGGAATACTGAGTTTTCCTCGGTGCCAAGTCCCTGATTTCATTGCCCCTGCGAACCTACTGACCCTCATAAACATGGCGGTGTAATTCTGTTCCAGGGACATGAAACTACCTGTGGGGATTTTCGCAAAGGGCAAGGGTACGGTGGCGGACACAACCCTGCAAGTTCGGTGTGACGGCTTTATTCGTCGCGGCCTTCCATCATCGTCCGTTTCAGCATCACATAAACCGCGCCGGCGCCGCCGTGGCGGGCCTGGCAGGAGCAGAAACCGAGCACTTGCGCATGCTGGCGCAGCCAGGTGTTGACGTGGCTTTTGATCATCGGCCGCTTGCCATCCAGGCGCACAGCCTTGCCGTGCGTCACGCGCACGCAGCGGATTTCGAATTTGGTTGCTTCGGCGAGAAAGGCCCAAAGCGTCTCCCGGGCCTTTTCCACGCTCATGCCGTGCAGGTCGAGACTGCCTTCGAACGGGATCTGCCCGACCTTGAGCTTGCGCATCTGGCTTTCCTGCACGCCGTCGCGGGACCACATCAGCTCGTCTTCCGGGCCGACGTCGATCACGAACTGGTCGGAGAGGCCGTCAATGATGGTGGTGTCGCTGCGCACGGTGGCGGACTGACGCAGCTTGGCGATCTGCGCGCGGTCAGCCTTGGGTTTGCCGGTGTCGGCGCGGTCGTGCTTGATCGGCTTGACGCCCTGGATGGCACTTTTGAACAGAGAAAAATCGTCGTCTTGCATGTCAGCCTCCGCGAAGGGCGGCCAGTTTACCCAAGTCGACAGAAAACGGCCCGGCAAAAAGCCAGGCCGTTGGGTCAGTCGTGTTTTTTCATCAGATGCGGGGACATGTTCAGTTCCCGCGATTGCCGTGCGCGACGGCGGCAGCGGCGCCACAGGGCAACGCCGAAATACAGAAACAGCAAGCCCACGGCGAGCATGATTGCCGAACCCAGCGGCGACGCGTTCAGGTCACCCAGCGCCGGCGGACGGCCGAGCAGGCTGGCGGCGCCGGCCATCGCCAGCAGCACGCCGAACGTCGCCAGAATGGCCGAGATCGCCGCGCCAAATCGAAAACGCCAGTTGCTTTGGCCTTTGGGCCGCAAACGGCGTGCGTCAAATCCATCGGATAACTTCATTCCGACCTTCCTCAATGGTATCGGCCCTTCGACCGGGAGTTGACCGGGTTGTTCCTGAGGCTATGGCATTTGCGGCAAATCAGCGGATATAGCGGATGAGCGGCGCCAATGCACCGCTCACAAGGGCAGGATCAGATCAGGTCCTGAGTCTTGGCCAGCGTGGCGAAGTTGTCAGCCATGATCGCCATTTCCGCTTCCTGCACGCGTTCGGCGCTGAGCACGCCGCCCTTGAACGGCAGATCGCGGGTCGCGCAGGCGTCTTCGACCAGCGTGCAGCGGAAACCGAGATTCTTCGCCGCGCGCACGGTGGTGCTGACGCTGGAGTGACTCATGAAACCGCAGACGATCAGGTCCAGAGAGCCGAGGTTTTGCAGGCGCTCGAGCAGTTCGGTGCCATGGAATGCGCTCGGCAGCAGTTTGCCGATAATGGTTTCATCGCCTTGCGGTTCGAGACCGGGGATGAATTCGCCACGTTCGCCCTGCGGGTCGAACAGGCCACCAACGGTGCCGAGATGACGCACGTGCACAATCGGCCGACCGGCGGCACGGGCTGCGGCAACCACTTGTTTGATGTTCGCGACGGCCGCGTCCATGCCGCTCAGGGCCAGCGGGCCACTGAGGTATTCCTTCTGGGCATCGATGATGACCACGGTGGCATGGCTCAGGGTGGCCGCTGCGTAACCGCGACCGCTGAGTTGAAACATCGTTTTTGGAACGGACATTCTGGGGCTCCTCGGGGTGGGGCTTTTGCGACATTGTCCTCTGGCTGAGCGGTTCTGTGAATCGCTACCATCGTAGGCGCCGTCGTTCTTGGCCTGCAGCCTTGTCAAGTTACACGTTCCGTTCAATGCCTGATGCAAAAAAAAGAAATCTCCTACCGTTGCAGCGCGGTTTTTCCTGCGTCGTCGTCGGGCGTTTTGGCTGTTAGAATCGCCAGTCGTTTTTTCTGGAGTTCTACGCCGTGATCACTTCCCGACTTCGTACCCTGCGCGACCACATTCGTTGGGCCGTCAGCCGCTTCCATGGGGAGGATCTGTTTTTCGGTCATGGCACCGACAACGCCTGGGACGAGGCGCGCCAGTTGGTACTGGGCGCTTTGCACCTGCCTTGGGAAATCGCCGACAGCTATCTTGATTGCGCGCTCGAAGATGATGAACTGGTCAATCTGCAGCGCCTGCTCAAGCGCCGCATCGAAGATCGCGTTCCGACCGCCTATCTGCTCGGCGAGGCGTGGTTCTGCGGCATGTCGTTCATCGTCGACCAGCGCGTGTTGATCCCGCGTTCGCCGATTGGTGAACTGATCGAAAACCGCTTTGCGCCATGGATCGGCAACGAACCGGCGCGGATTCTCGACCTGTGCACGGGTTCCGGCTGCATCGGCATTGCCTGTGCTTACGAGTTTCAGAATGCCGAGGTAGTGCTCGCGGACCTGTCGTTCGAAGCGCTGGAAGTGGCCAACCAGAACATCGAGCGCCATGGCGTCGATGAGCGCGTCTATACCGTGCAGGGTGATGGCTTCGATGGCTTGCCGGGTCAGCGTTTCGACGTGATCGTGTCGAACCCGCCCTACGTCGATGCGGAAGATTTCGCCGACATGCCGGACGAGTATCAGCACGAGCCTGAACTCGGTCTTGCCTGCGGTGATGATGGTCTGAATCTGGTCCGGCGCATGCTCGCCGAAGCGGCGGATCACCTGACCGAGAAAGGTTTGTTGATTGTCGAGGTGGGCAACAGCCAGGTGCACGTCGAGGCGTTGTACCCGGAAGTCGATTTCGCCTGGCTGGAGTTCCAGCGTGGTGGGCATGGCGTGTTCATGCTGACAGCCGAGCAGTGCCGCGCGCATCAGGCCCTGTTCGCGTCCCGCGTCTAAGGTTGTGACAGATCGTTCCCACGCTCCGCGTGGGAACGATCAGTACGCGCTCAAGCCCTCAGCGGTGTGTAGCAATCCAGATCAACAACCCCGCCTGAAACACCGCAAACGCCACCAGACACGTAATGGTGAAACGCAACCCGGCATCTTCGCGCTTGAACTTGCTGACTTTTTCTTCCTGCTTCTTCAGCTTCACTTCCTGCTCGGCGAGATTCTGTTCGGCCTGCTGCAGCATCTGCGCGGCTTCAAGAATTTCGACGATCTGCAGCTTTTCGCTGTTCCAGTCACCGAGCAGATCACCGACCTGCACCGCCTTGATGCTGCCTTTCAAATGCTGGGCATCGGCGTAAGCCACATCGAAACCGTGCACGCGCAGGAAATGGTCGCGACGCAAGCGAGTGTCTTCGTTGAGCGCGTCCTTGTTGTTCAGGTCCATGCCTTCAACGGTGTAGCCGGGCCAGCGCTTTTTCGCCCAATTGATGCCTTGCGCAGCCATGAAGCGGCCGATACCGCGATTCAGCGGTTCGATCTGCAAGCCACTGTCGGGACCGAAACTCACTCGTTTGCTCGCGTGGTCGACCCACACATCGAGATGATTCTGCTCTTTGCGCACGCGCTGGTTGGGCAGCTTGATCGCCATGCGCATCAGGCTGCGCTCTTTGCTGTTGCGCTCGGCGTAACCGAATTCGACAAAGCGCAACGGCCGGCCGCCGGTGTTGCGGTCGGTCTGCAGCGGCGCCAGGCGGAGCATCTTGTGGTGCTCGGCCTGAACATCCGCCCACGGCAGTTCGACCGCTGGCGGTGCGTCTTTTTCAGCGCTGGTATCAGTTGAAGTCTGGGTTTCAGTCATAACGGCGAGATCCTGTCCAAGCCCTGCTTGCCGCCAGACGTTGCGCTGGCGACAAAGGCTTATCGGCCGTTTTCTGTGAGGCTGGAGGGTAAAACGCAGTTAACTTGCACGAATTCCGTCAATAAATTCGATGACGGCGGCGCCCAGTTCGGCGGCCAGGGGCAAATTCGGGTCCTTGTAGGAGGCCAATTGCCGCTTCATGTCGTTGTGGACGATGCGCAGCACATGATTCATGCCTTCGATCACCGTCAGTTGCGCGTCCGGTTTCGCCGCCTTGAGCAGCTTCGCGTCCTCGGTGCCGACCTGAATGTCGTTGCTGCCCTGGACAATCAGCGCCGGCATTTTCAGCTGGGCAAAGGCTTGGGCCGGGTCCTGACGGAACAGCGAAATCAGGTACGGCTGCACGCTCGGGCGAAAGATCACCTGCAACGGTTGCGGCACGTTGTCATCGGTGTGGCCGGCCTTGAGACTGTCGAGCAGTTCGTTGCTGCGCAGCATCAGTGGCGGCGGCAGGCTGCGCGCCAACTGTTCGCGGATTACCTGATCGACCGGGCGCGCGCTGCCGGACAGCGAGATCACCGCCGCTGCGTCCAGCTTCGGCGCAGCGAGGCTGGCAATCAGCGCGCCTTCGCTGTGGCCGAGCAGAATCAGTTTACCGAAACGCGGATCGGCCTTGAGCTTCTGCCCCCACGCCACCGCGTCCGCCGCATAGCCCTCTACTGACAGATCACGTTCATCGGGAGCGGCCGCCAGACTCGCCGCGACACCGCGCTTGTCGTAGCGCACGCTGGCGATGTTGTGTTTGGCCAGCACCCAGGCCAAGCGCTTGAGGCTGTCATTGCGCCCGCCGTCGGGGTTGTTTCCGTCGCGATCTGTAGGACCCGAGCCAGAAATCATCAGAACGATCGGCACCGGGCTGTCGGACTTGGGCAGCAACAGCGAACCGAAAAGTTCGCCACTGCCGGTGTCCAGAGTGACCGGGCGCTGTAGGACTGTCGCTTGGGCAAAGCCGGTAAAGAGGGTAAGACTCAAGATCAGAACTCGCAGCATCATCACGCCATCATTGGTCAAGGTGCCGGTTGGACTCGCCAGCACCACTAAGGTTCGAGGATGAACTACTCGGTTAGCCTGCGTATACTGGCGCGCATCAAGAATTCGGGTTTGATTTCACGGAGCGTCCTGCATGTCCGGCAATACCTACGGCAAGTTGTTCACTGTCACCACCGCTGGCGAAAGCCATGGTCCGGCGTTGGTCGCCATTGTCGACGGCTGCCCGCCGGGCCTGGAGATTTCCCTGGAAGATCTGCAGCGCGACCTCGATCGCCGCAAGCCTGGCACCAGCCGCCACACCACCCAGCGCCAGGAAGCCGATGAAGTCGAAATCCTCTCCGGCGTGTTCGAGGGTCGCACCACCGGTTGCTCGATCGGCCTGCTGATTCGCAACACCGACCAGAAGTCCAAGGACTACTCGGCGATCAAGGACCTGTTCCGCCCGGCTCACGCCGACTACACCTATCACCACAAATACGGCGAGCGCGATTATCGCGGCGGTGGCCGCAGTTCCGCGCGGGAAACCGCCATGCGCGTAGCGGCCGGTGCGATCGCCAAGAAGTATCTGGCCAGTCAGGGCATCGTCATTCGCGGTTACATGAGCCAGCTCGGCCCGATCGAAATTCCGTTCAAGACCTGGGATTCGGTCGAAGAAAACGCCTTTTTCAGCCCTGACCCGGACAAGGTCCCGGAGCTGGAAGCCTACATGGACCAGTTGCGCCGCGATCAGGACTCGGTCGGAGCGAAGATCACCGTGGTCGCCGAAGGGGTCATGCCGGGCCTTGGCGAGCCGATCTTCGATCGCCTCGACGCCGAACTGGCCCACGCGCTGATGAGCATCAACGCGGTCAAAGGTGTCGAGATCGGCGCCGGTTTCGCCTGCGTCGCCCAGCGCGGCACCGAACACCGCGATGAACTGACGCCGGAGGGTTTCCTCAGCAACAACGCCGGCGGCATCCTCGGTGGCATCTCGTCCGGCCAGCCAATCGTTGCGCATCTGGCGTTGAAACCGACCTCGAGCATCACCACCCCGGGCCGCTCGATCGACGTGAATGGCAACCCGGTCGATGTGATCACCAAGGGCCGTCACGACCCTTGCGTCGGTATCCGTGCAACGCCGATCGCCGAAGCGATGATGGCCATCGTGCTGATGGATCACCTGCTGCGCCACCGTGGGCAGAACGCCGATGTGCGCGTGAGCACGCCGGTGCTGGGCCAGCTCTGATGGCTGCGCTCAAAGCTGTCGCGGCATAATCGGCGTGGCGGCGCTTCCTTACTGGCGGTTGTCCAGTTTCTATCTGTTCTATTTCGCCTTGCTCGGATCGACAGCGCCGTTTCTGGCGCTGTACTTCGATCACCTCGGCTTCAGCGCCGCACGCATCGGCGAGCTGGTGGCGATTCCGATGCTGATGCGCTGTGTGGCGCCGAACATCTGGGGCTGGCTCGGCGATTACACCGGCAGGCGTCTGGCCATCGTGCGCTTCGGTGCTGTGTGCACGTTGCTGACCTTTTCGCTGATTTTCGTCAGCCAGACCTACGCCTGGCTGGCGATGGTCATGGCCCTGCATGCGTTCTTCTGGCACGCGGTACTGCCGCAGTTCGAAGTCATTACCCTCGCGCATCTGCAGGGGCAAACATCGCGCTACAGCCAGATTCGCCTGTGGGGCTCGATCGGTTTCATCATCACCGTGGTGGTGCTGGGGCGGCTGTTCGAATGGCTCAGTCTGGACATTTATCCGGCGGCGCTGGTGCTGATCATGGCCGGTATCGTTCTCAGCAGCCTGTGGGTGCCGAATGCGCAGCCGGCGCAAGGCAATCGGCCGACGGGCGAGGGCTTCCTCAAGCAATTGCGTCATCCCGGCGTGCTGGCGTTTTATGCCTGCGTCGCGCTGATGCAGGTGAGCCACGGGCCGTATTACACCTTTCTGACTCTGCACCTTGAACGCCTCGGTTACAGCCGTGGCGTCATCGGCATGCTCTGGGCCGTGGGTGTGGTGGCGGAAGTGCTGATGTTCATGGCCATGAGCCGCATTCTGGCGCGCTTTTCCCTGCGCCGGGTGCTACTGGCGAGTTTCCTGCTGGCGGCGTTGCGTTGGGTGCTGCTCGGTTCGTTTGCGGAGTTTCTCTGGGTGCTGTTGTTCGCCCAAGTGTTGCACGCAGCGACTTTCGGCAGCTTTCATGCGGCTGCCATCGCTTTCGTGCAACGTAGTTTCGGCGCCCGCCAGCAGGGTCAGGGCCAGGCGCTGTATGCGGCACTGGCCGGCACCGGCGGGGCGCTCGGTGCGCTGTATTCCGGTTACAGCTGGAATGCCCTCGGCGCGACATTGACCTTTAGTATTGCCAGTCTCGCAGCGCTTGCCGCTGCCGTTATCATTGCCACATGTATGCAAGAGGACAGGCCATGAGCCTTAGTCGTGAACAGCTCGCCCAGCAGATCGTTGACGCCGGGCGTTTTCTATATGGCCGTGGCTGGTCGCCAGCCACCAGCAGCAACTATTCGACGCGCCTGTCGCCGAGCGAAGCGCTGTTGACCGTATCGGGCAAGCACAAGGGCCAGTTGGGTGTGGATGACGTACTCGCTACCGATCTGTCCGGCAATAGCCTGGAACCAGGCAAGAAACCCTCCGCCGAAACCTTGCTGCACACCCAGCTCTATAGCTGGCGCGCGGAAATCGGCGCGGTGTTGCACACCCACTCGGTGAACGCCACGGTGTTGTCGCGGCTGACCCCGGAAGATTTCATCGAGTTCGAAGACTACGAATTGCAGAAAGCCTTCAGCGGCATTTCCACCCATGAATCACGGGTGCGTGTGCCGATTTTTGACAATGATCAGGACATTGCGCGCCTCGCCGCCAAGGTGCAGCCTTGGCTCGACGCCCATCCCGATTGCGTCGGTTATCTGATTCGCGGCCATGGCCTCTACACCTGGGGCGCGCAGATGAGCGACGCGCTGCGGCAGATCGAGGCTTTTGAATTCCTGTTTGAATGCGAGTTGAAAACCCGCAGCGTCATGAACCGCCAAGGCTGAGTTCACCAGAAACAGCCCGTTTGCCTGATGCCACGTGGCGCCCGACCGGTCTGCAAGAGCCGGACGGCGCCGCCGCTACCGAGGAATTGCCCATGAGCAGCCTGTCCGTTTATCACGTTTCCAGCCCTGAGATTCCCAACAAGGTGCTGACCCATTTCGAAGACATCGCCTCGACGCTGGCCGAGAAGGGCGTGCGTTTCGACCGCTGGCAGGCCGCCGCGAAGATTCAGCCTGGCGCCAGTCAGGAAGAAGTCATCAGTGCTTATAAAGAGCAGATCGACAAACTGATGACCGAGCGCGGCTACATCACCGTCGATGTGATCAGCCTCAACAGCGATCACCCGCAAAAAGCCGAGCTGCGCGCCAAGTTCCTCGAAGAGCACCGCCATGGCGAAGACGAAGTGCGATTTTTCGTTGCCGGTCGTGGCTTGTTTACCCTGCACATCGACGATTACGTCTATGCCGTTCTCTGTGAGAAGAACGACCTGATCTCGGTTCCGGCCGGCACCAAGCACTGGTTCGACATGGGCGAACATCCGCACTTTGTGGCGATCCGTCTGTTCAACAACCCGGAAGGCTGGGTTGCCAATTTCACCGGCGAAGACATCGCCGGTCGCTTCCCGCGTCTGGAGGACTGAAACCGTGTCGATCAAAGCCATCCTCACCGACATCGAAGGCACCACCAGCGCGGTGAGTTTCGTCTTCGACGTGCTGTTTCCCTACGCCGCCGAACATTTGCCCGAATTTGTGCGCCAGAACGCTTCGCGTGCTGATGTCGCCGAACAGCTCGACGCCGTGCGTCGCGACAGCAACGAGCCGCAGGCCGATGTTGAACGGGTTGTTGAAATCCTCTTGAGCTGGATCGCCGAAGACCGCAAAGCCACGCCGCTCAAGGCATTGCAGGGTATGGTCTGGGCGCAGGGCTATCAGGCAGGGCAGCTGAAAGGGCATGTTTATCCGGATGCCGTTGAAGCGCTGCAACGTTGGCATGCGGCCGGTTATCAACTGTTTGTTTACTCGTCCGGCTCGATCCAGGCGCAGAAGCTGATCTTCGGTTGCTCGGAGGCGGGGGATCTGACGCCGCTGTTCAGCGGCTATTTTGATACCACATCGGGGCCGAAGCGTGAGGCGCAGTCCTACCGCAACATTCAGCAGGCGGTGGGTGTTGAAGCCGATGAAATCCTGTTCCTCTCGGACATCGTCGAAGAACTAGACGCTGCCCAGTCGGCCGGCATGAAAACCTGCGGTCTGGCGCGTGAAGGCGGGGAGTTGGCAGGGCACGTGACGGTGGACAGCTTTACCGGAATCGAACCGGAAGCGTTCTGACCCCACAGTAAATATGTGGCAGACATAAACAAACAGGCCGTGAAGCGCATGCTCCACGACCTGTTTTTGTTTAAAGCAAATTACAGCGAGTGATACGTCGGCAGAGCAAAACGCTGCTGGCTCTGCAGCATTGCAATTTGCGGCAGCTCGCTGGCTTGTTCGGCCAGGTCGCGGCGGATCGCGCTGATCGCCCACGACAGTTGGTCACCGGCATGCAGTTGCTGATACGAGAGGGCGCGTTTGAAGACTTTGCCGTCGCTGCTACGCAGAGTGAGCAGGATGCCACCGTCAGGACGTGGGGCAGTGCTGACTTCGTAGTTGGAGAACAGCGATGTAAATTTTTCTTGAATCAGGCTCATGTCATCAGCTCCGTATGTACTTGAATGGCAAGCATGCGGAGGTAGTTGCAGCGTTTGTGCCAGTATTGATGCGAATAAAATCCCTTTAAAATCAATAAGTTGAAGGCATTGCATTTTGCAGGCGTCGTGCAATCTGCATGAATGGCCATCGTGCATCCTGCATTTTGCGTGATTTTTCTCCGTACAACGGAACCAAACGTCCGTACCAGAATCCGCTCTTCCCCGAAGGCGCGACGGGATACAAATCATTGCAAAAACCGCGTGTACAGCCCCGCGAGCACTGACGTACTTTCCTTCTCGACCCACGGCGTAAACGCGTCGGTCGCAGTCATTACCCGATAACAAGAACAGCGGTCTGCACGTCAAGATCGAACGGGGAGCTTTCATGCGTCACGCACCAAGCGACACGATTACCTGGGGCATGATGCTCCGCAAACTGCCGATGATCGCCAAGGCCATCCCCCGGATGGTCAAAGGCATGAAGGTGGCCAACGTCACGGATCCGACCCAAACGTGCGGCCTGGGCTGGACGTTCGAGCAGGCGACGCTGCGCAATCCCGATGGTGTGGCGTTGTTGCAGGGCGACGTGGCGTTGACCTACACGCAGGTCAATCAGTGGGCCAATCGCATTGCGCATTACCTGAGCGAGCAAGGCATCGGCAAGGGCGATGTGGTCGCGGTGTTCATCGAGAACCGTGCGGAATTGCTGGTGACGATTCTGGCGCTGGCCAAGCTCGGCGCGGTGAGTGCGCTGCTCAATACCTCGTTGATGCGCGACACGCTTGTTCACAGCATCAATCTGGTTGCGCCGGTGGCTATTGTGGTTGGCGAAGAACTGACCGCTGCCTATGCCGGCGTGCGTGATCAGGTTGCGATCGCAGCGCCGCGCACCTGGTTCGTCGCCGATCAGGACACCTACAGCCATCCGGGCATCGCGCCCGAGGGTTACGTCAATCTGATCAGCGCCAGTGCTGACGCCAGTAGCGATAACCCGCCGAGCAGCGCACAGATTTTCTTCGACGATCCGTGTTTCTACATTTACACCTCCGGCACCACCGGCCTGCCCAAGGCCGGTGTTTTCAAGCATGGACGCTGGATGCGCAGTTCGGCGAGCTTCGGCATGATCGCCCTCGATATGCGCCCGGATGACATCGTTTACTGCACCTTGCCGCTGTATCACGCCACGGGTCTGTGCGTGTGCTGGGGATCGGCGATCAACGGCGCCTCGGGTTTCGCCATCCGCCGCAAGTTCAGCGCCAGCCAGTTCTGGGGTGACGTGCGCCGCTATCGCGCAACCACCATCGGCTATGTCGGTGAGCTGTGTCGCTACCTGGTCGAGCAACCGGTCAGCGCCGATGACAGCCGGCACGACGTGCGTAAGATGATCGGCAATGGTTTGCGTCCTGGTGCCTGGGCCGAGTTCAAGACGCGTTTTGCCGTCGAGCACATTTGTGAGCTGTACGCGGCGAGCGACGGCAACATCGGTTTCACCAACATCCTCAATTTCGACAACACCGTCGGTTTTTCGCTGATGGCGTGGGAACTGGTCGCTTACGACCATGACAGTGGCGAGCCATTGCGCGGCGATGATGGTTTCATGCGCAAGGTCGGCAAGGGCGAGCAGGGCCTGCTGCTGGCGCGGATCGACGACAAGGCACCGCTGGACGGTTACACCGACCCGCAGAAAACCGCCCGCGTCGTCCTCCACGATGTGTTCAACAAGGGCGATCGCTTTTTCAACACCGGCGACCTGCTGCGCAATATCGGTTTCGGCCATGCGCAATTTGTTGATCGCCTCGGCGATACCTATCGCTGGAAGGGTGAAAACGTGTCGACCACCGAAGTCGAAAACCTGTTGTTGCAGCATCCATTGATCGCTGAAGCCGTGGCCTACGGTGTGGAAATCCCCAACACCAACGGGCGTGCGGGGATGGCCGCAATCACTCCCGCCGAATCCTTGGCCACGCTGGATTTTGCCGAACTGCTGAGTTTCGTCCGGCAACGTATGCCGGCTTATGCCGTGCCGTTGTTCTTGCGGGTGAAAGTGAAAATGGAAACCACCGGGACCTTCAAATACCAGAAGACCCGCCTGAAAACGGAAGGCTTTGACCCCGGGCTCACCGGCGATGACCCGATCTTCGCCTGGCTGCCGGGCAGCGAAACCTATGTGCATGTCAGTGAGCAAATCCTCGCTGAAATTCAACAGGGCAAACATCGATATTGAGTGTGGCTATCGGGACGCTTGGAAAAAACCGAGTGACAGCCACCGTCGCGCTCGGGAAACTGTCGGCTTTCCGATAGACCGAAATGGAGTGCCCCATGTCCGACCAAAGCCGCCAGATGACCCCTGAAGAAGCTGCCGAATTCACCGAGCAGGTTTTCAACAAGGCGCGCGACGGTGATGCCGAGATGCTTGATCGCCTGGTCAGCGCCGGGCTGCCGGTGAACCTGAAAAACAGCAAGGGCGACACCTTGTTGATGCTCGCCAGCTACTACGGCCATGTCGATGCGGTGAAGGTCCTGCTTAAACACAAGGCCGATCCGGAAATGCGCAATGGCAACGGCCAGAGCCCGATTGCCGGCGCTGCGTTCAAGGGCGATCTGGCGGTGGTCAAGGCGCTGGTCGAGGCGGGCGCCGAAATCGAAGGTTCTTCCTTCGACGGCCGTACCGCGTTGATGATGGCGGCAATGTTCAACCGCGTTGAAATCGTCGACTACCTGATCGGCCAGGGCGCAGACCCGAAAGCCAAGGACGCCAATGGCGTGACCGCGCTGGATGCGGCGCGGACCATGGGCGCGGTCGATACCACCGCGCAGCTGGAAAAGTTGCTGGCGTAAAGTCCACGGACTGTGGCGAAGGGCAGAATGCGCTATCCTTCGCGCCCTGAAAATTCACCTCCGCCACAGGATCCGCCCTCATGAAAGCCGCACTCGTCGAACTCATCAGCAAAATCAGCTCCGGCTGCATGGGCGAGGATGAGATCCTGAAAGTGGCCGACGAAGCCGCCGAGGCCTACGCCGACGCCGAGGCTTTTCTGGCCGCCAATCCGGACATCAACTACGACGATACTTTCCCGATCCCGCTGGGTGAGTGGGTAGTGGTCGGCAGCCTGCCGGAAACCGTGCTGTTTCAGGCCGATACCTACGTCGATCTGTTCGCACAAATCGTTGCCTCGTTTGGTCCGGGCGTGGATTTCAATCTCAAGCCCAAGCAACTGGCCAAGACCGAAGCACTGACCGCACTCAACCGTATTCAGGTGCAGATGAGCAGCCTGAACAAGGAAAACGGCGGTTACACGTTGATGAACTTCAGCCAGTTGCTCGACGATGAGCTGCAAATGGTCCTGGTCTACGGCAACGATGTGCCCCGCGTGCTGGAGTTATGCGCCGAGGTTGGCATCGCCGCTGCGCCAGCGCTGGAAGCCTTGAAGGTCGCCGTTCACGTCTGAACGCAATAAAAGGGAACCCTGCGCGCGACCGTCTATCCTAAAAGTGCATGCCACTATTCTGGAGCGACACCATGGGTTCCACGTTCAACGGTCTGATTGGCCTGATCATCCTTGCCCTCGACATCTGGGCCATCATCAACGTGCTGAAAAGCGGCGCCTCCACCGGAATGAAAATCGTCTGGGTGTTGCTGATCATCCTCCTGCCGGTGCTGGGCCTGATCATCTGGGCGATTGCCGGGCCACGGGGCAACGTCCGGATCTGAGCTGATTTTCGATCACACGGTCATCCCTGTGGGAGCGAGCCTGCTCGCGAAGACGTTGGGTCAGTCGCCATCACCGGCAACTGATGCTGCGCTTTCGCAAGCAGGCTCGCTCCCACAGTAATTTGCGCTGGTAAAAAACAACCTGAGGTTCGACCTGTCATCTTCGGCAACGTAGAATGCGCGCCTTTCCCGGGCAATCGTCCCCACGATGGCGCCCGCGCATTTATCGGAGCACTTGACCATGACCGTCACCAAGACCAGCGAGTACCTGGAAACCCTCTACGAAGGCTACGGCCAGCGTTTTCGCATGGAAAAACTGCTGCACGAAGTGCGCACCGAACACCAGCACCTGGTGATCTTCCAGAACCCGCGCATGGGCCGGGTGATGGCGCTGGACGGCGTGATCCAGACCACCGAAGCCGACGAATTCATCTACCACGAGATGCTCACCCACGTGCCGATCCTCGCCCATGGCACTGCCAAGCGCGTGCTGATCATCGGCGGCGGTGACGGCGGTATGTTGCGCGAAGTGACCAAGCACGCCGGCGTCGAGCACATCACCATGGTCGAGATCGACGGCACCGTGGTCGACATGTGCAAGGAATTCCTGCCGAACCATTCCGCCGGAGCCTACGACGATCCGCGCCTGAACCTGGTGATCGATGACGGCATGCGTTTCGTCGCCACCACCACTGAAAAATTCGACGTGATCATCTCCGACTCCACCGACCCTATCGGCCCGGGCGAAGTGCTGTTCTCGGAGAACTTCTACCAGGCATGCCACCGCTGCCTGAACGAAGGCGGCATTCTCGTCACTCAGAACGGCACGCCGTTCATGCAGATCGACGAAGTCAAAACCACCGCCGGTCGCCTGCGCAGCCTGTTCCCGGACTGGCATTTCTATCAGGCGGCCGTACCGACCTACATCGGCGGTTCGATGACCTTCGCCTGGGGCTCGACCAACCCGGCCTACCGCAAGCTCAGCCGTGAAACCCTGCAACAGCGCTTCATCGGCAGCGGCATCGTCACCCGCTACTACAACCCGGAAATCCACATCGGCGCGTTCGCTTTGCCGCAATACGTGCTGCAGGCGGTCAACAAGCCGAGCAACGACTGATCACGCTGAAGTCGCTCTGCAAGGGAGCTTTTGTGGTGAGGGGATAAATCCCCTCGCCACAGAAGTCCGCCTTACCGATTGGATGGTTATTTTCACCGTTGTCGGCTGTAATCCTTTTGAACCAACTATCGCGGAAAAAAGTCGAGATAGAGGTAAGCCCATTTACGGGTTGATCGAGGAGGCACTGATGCAAAAGTGGAAAGTCACTTTCGTGGATGATCACGGTGAAATTGTCGATGAAGTCTTCGAACGTGAGGAATGCCCGTCCGATGATGAAGCCGCACGGCTCGTCAAAGAGCGGCTTCTTCCGGTCGCCGCCAAGCTGGATCTCAACGATCTGGAAGGGCGCACCGCCGATGCGGGGGTGAAAAACCTCAAGACCCAGAACGGCATCGAAATCCGCAGCATCACCCCTGTCTGAATACTTCCTGTCATCTCGTAAACCAGGCCTTGGCAGCGGCGCTCTCTTGGGGCTACTCTGCAAGCGAGATCAGCGAATGGATCGCTAAGGTCTGGTCTTGTCAGCTACATGCTTGTTTCCCGCGCGCAACCACGTTGCCGTAGTACTTAGGCCAAAAGGCCCGGGGCGGGAATACGGAAAGTCTATCCATCAATCGAGGGGGACGATTCATGAGCACAGCCTATCAAGAAGACATCAGCAGCAACGTTCTGCGCCGCATGAAAGAAGGCGGTTTCGATTTTTCCCGGTTCCATCCCATCGAGTTCTACGCGATTTTCCCGGACGAGGAGCGGGCGCGCAGGGCAGCAGGCAAATTTCGCGGTGAATCCATCAATGCCCAGGTCAGTGCGCGCGACGACGGCGCCTGGTCGCTGGAATTGAGCAAAGTGATGTACGCAACCTATGACGACATCGGCGATTTCGAGCAAGGCTTTTCAGCCGTGGTCGAACCGCTGGGCGGCATTATCGAGGGTTGGGGCGTGAAGCAGGAGGTGCGCAATCGTTACCGGTTGAATTGATATTGCGCATTGTCTGTCGGGCAACGGCTGACCTTCGGGTCGGCCGTTGTCGTTTCTGGCTTCTGCATATCGCAGTGGCAAAACCCTGAAACAAGAATCCAGGGCAAAAAAAAGCCACCGGAGAGGGTGGCTAAAAGGGAAGACGGGTATGCAATAAAGTCCTGTCGGGACGGGGCTGCCAAGGCAGTTCAGATCAGTTGAGCTGTCTACTTTGCGGCGGCGTGCCGGGGAAGTTTTGCAGCGAATGCGCGGATTATCCGCAGTCGTGGCCGGGCAGTGAAATCAACTCTGACTATGCTGGTGATAGGCGATGCAGTGCGTCGCAATGAAGCGGGGGCAATCGGGCCGGGGCATTTGCCGCACAGGAATGGTGCGCAGCCTCCGGCGTGGATCTACAACCGATTGAAATCAAAGCGTTTATGCCGATGGCACGGGCCTTGCGAAGGCCTGTATGTCCGGAGTGACAAGGAGTACGGCATGATCCGCACCTATTTTGATGAGATGTACGATGCCGGCGGCCTGGTCCGCCCGCATTACCGGGAATTTGCCCGCTGGCTGGCCGAGACGCCCGACGAGCTGCTCGCGCAGCGCCGCCGCGAGGCCGATCTGCTGTTCCACCGTGCCGGGATCACCTTCACGCTCTATGGCGACGAGCAGGGCACCGAGCGCCTGATTCCGTTCGACACCATTCCCCGCAGCATTCCGGCCAGTGAATGGCGGATTGTCGAGCGCGGCTGCATCCAGCGGGTCAAAGCGTTGAACATGTTTCTCGCCGACCTCTACCACGAGCAGCGCATCATCAAGGCCGGGATTATTCCCGCCGAACAGGTGCTGGCCAACGAGCAATACCAATTGGCGATGCAAGGTCTGGATCTGCACCGCGATATCTATTCGCACATCTCCGGCGTCGATCTGGTGCGCGATGGCGATGGCACTTATTACGTTCTCGAAGACAACCTGCGCACACCCAGCGGCGTCAGCTACATGCTCGAAGATCGCAAGATGATGATGCGTCTGTTCCCCGAACTGTTCTCCGCCCAGCGCATCGCCCCGATCGATCACTATCCCAATCTGCTGCTCGACACCCTGAAAAGCTCAAGCCCGATCGACAACCCGAGCGTGGTGGTGTTGACGCCGGGACGCTTCAACAGCGCGTTCTTCGAACACGCGTTTCTTGCCCGGGAAATGGGCGTGGAACTGGTAGAAGGCGCGGATTTGTTTGTGCGTGACGACAAGGTATTCATGCGCACCACCGATGGCCCGAAAGCGGTCGACGTGATCTATCGTCGCCTCGACGACGCCTTCCTCGATCCGCTGGCATTCAACCCGGACTCGATGCTCGGCGTGCCGGGGCTGCTGTCGTCCTATCGTTCCGGCAATGTGGTGCTGGCCAACGCCATCGGCACCGGAGTGGCGGACGATAAATCGGTGTACCCGTTTGTCACCGACATGATCCGTTTCTACCTCGACGAAGAGCCGATTCTGAAAAACGTGCCGACCTGGCAGTGCCGCAACCCGTCCGAGCTGTCCCACGTGCTGGCCAATCTTGCGGATTTGGTCGTCAAGGAAACCCAGGGCTCCGGCGGTTACGGGATGCTGGTCGGACCGGCCGCGACGACGGCGGAAATCGATGCCTTTCGTGAGCGCATCAAAGCCAAACCCCATGCCTACATCGCGCAGCCGACGCTGTCGCTGTCGACCTGTCCGACCTTTGTCGAAAACGGCATTGCACCGCGCCATATCGATTTGCGTCCGTTTGTGCTGTCCGGTCGCGAAACCCGGGTCGTGCCCGGCGGTTTGACCCGTGTCGCGTTGCGTGAAGGCTCCCTGGTGGTGAATTCCTCCCAGGGCGGCGGCACCAAGGACACCTGGGTAGTCGAGGATTGAAGGAAGCTTGCCATGTTAAGTAGAACTGCCTCGGATCTGTACTGGATGTCGCGTTACCTGGAGCGTGCGGAGAATCTCGCGCGCATGCTCGACATCAGTTATTCGCTGTCGCTGATGCCGCAGGACGGGCGCGGCGACGGTCTCCACGAGCTCGCCATGCCGTTGCTGATCACCGGCACCCTGGACGATTACCTTGAACGCCACGGTGACCTGCACGCCGAGCGCCTGCTGCATTTCTTCGCACTGGATGCGGCCAACCCGGCCAGTATCTACAGCTGCCTTGGTGCAGCGCGGGCCAGTGCTCATGCGGTACGCGGGCGAATCACTGCGGACATGTGGGAAAACATCAACGCGACCTGGCTGGAAATTCGCGGCATCGCCGAACAGGGCTTGAGCCGTTATGGCATGAGCCGTTTCTGCGAATGGATCAAGGAGCGTTCGCACCTGTTTCGTGGCGCCTCATACGGCACGATCATGCGCAACGACGCGTTTCGCTTCATTCGTCTGGGCACGTTTATCGAGCGCGCGGACAACACGCTGCGCCTGCTCGATGCCCGTTACGAAATGGCCGGTGATCAGGCCGAAGCAGTCAGCGATGGCACGGCGCACGCCTATTACCAATGGAGTGCGCTGCTGCGCGCCTTGTCCTCATTCGAGGCCTACACCGAAATCTACCGCGACGCGCCCGGCGCCCGGCATGTCGCCGAACTGCTGCTGTTACGCGCCGATGTGCCGCGTTCGCTGCGTGCCTGTACCGAAGAGATCGACCAGATCCTCGCGCAACTGCCAGGCGCCAACGGCCGACCGGCACAACGCCTGGCGGCGGAAATGGACGCGCGCCTGCGCTACACCGGCATCAACGAAATCCTCGAAGAAGGCCTGCACGCCTGGCTGACCGAATTCATCCCGCTGGTGCGCCAGTTGGGCAACGCCATTCACAGTTCCTACCTGGAGGCTGCATGAGACTTTCCATAAGCCACGAGACCACCTATCACTACGAAGATCAGGTGCGCGCGAGCATCCAGTACCTGCGCCTGACGCCCCACGACAGCGAGCGCCAGCATGTCCTCAGTTGGCAACTCGACCTGCCGCGTCCGGTGCGTGCGCAGCTCGATCCGTTCGGCAACATCCTGCATGTGCTGACCATGGACGAGCCCCACGAAGCGATCATCATCGGCGCCCGTGGTCAGGTCGATATCGATGAATTGCGAGAGGCCGAACATGAGAGCCAGTCGGCGCTGCCGTTCCTGCGCTTCACGCGCCTGACCGAAGCCGACGAAGCCTTGCGCGAGTTTGCCGCGAAGAACTGCAAGCAACGGCGTGATCGCACCGCGCTGATCGACTTGATGCACGGTCTGAATCAGCACATGACCTACACGCCGGGCTCAACCGAAGTCGACACCAGCGCCGCCGAAGCTTTCGCCGGTCGCGCCGGGGTTTGTCAGGATCATACCCATGCGTTTCTCGCCTGCGCGCGCAGCCTCGGCGTGCCGTCGCGTTACGTGTCGGGTTATCTGTACAGCGAAGATTGCGAGCATCTGGCCAGTCATGCCTGGGCAGAAGCGTGGCTGGACGACGCGTGGTACAGCTTCGACGTGACCAACCAACTGGCGCGCCCGGAGCGACACCTGAAGCTGGCGGTGGGTCTGGATTATCTCGATGCCTGCCCGGTCCGCGGCATGCGCCGGGGCGGCGGCTGCGAGCAGATGCACGCCAAGGTATTCGTCTCGCCGACGCCGGTTATTTCCGTGCAGCAACAATAGCTCGACGCACGCAAAGCCCTGTGGGAGCGAGCCTGCTCGCGAAAGCGGTTCATCAGCCAGCCAACCAGCGACTGACACTCCGCCTTCGCGAGCAGGCTCGCTCCCACAAGGGAGACTGCATCAAGGTTTGGCTTTGCGGCCGGCCATGTGCTTGAGATAGCCCACCAGCATTTCCAGGTCTCCATCCGGCAACACCTGCGCGGAAAACCCCGGCATCTTCGCCTGCGGCCACTGACGCAAACTCTGCGGATCGCGGATGTAGCGCTTCAAGAAATCCGCCCCAAAATACTCGGTCGGGCTATACGGAATATTCAGATCCGGACCGAACTGCGCGTCTCCGGCACCATTCAACCGGTGACAGGCCAGGCAGTTTTTCTGAAACAGGGCAAAACCCTTGTTCACCGGATCATCGGCCTTCAAGGCAGGATCGGGCAGCAGGGCAGGGAATCGTTGGGCCACCGGCGCCATCAGCTTGATGCTGGCGACTTCGAACGGCCACTGTTCGGGGCTGATATTGCCGGCCTGCGGATCGGTCCAGACCAGATAGAACGGCCCGGCGCTGTGCTTGCCGGCAGATAACGCTGGCCACGGCCGCGCCGGGTCCTCGATTGCCAGCCATGCGCGTGCCCCGTCCTTGTTCAGCAAGGGCGCGGCGGCCAACTCTGCGGCAAAGCCGTCCAGCGCCACCGCTTGCAAGTGATCCTCCAGCTTGACTCCCGTCAGCAATGCGGCCAGCGGCACGGCCTGATAGGTCATGTCCTTCTTGTAGGAAACATCATTGTTGATCGTGAGGGTTTGCACCTGAGGATGTTCGAGCAGCTCTTGGGTCTGCCAGGTGCGGCTGTTTGCGCCCAACTGCAGATCCAGTTGTGCGGCAGACAAGGGCAAGCTCAGCAGCAAGGCACCGAGCGCAATGAGCGTTTTCAAATGATCGCCGTCCATGTCGTGGGAGTGCGCAAAGGTTGGCACAACCACGCTGGCCCGGGTAGCGGGCCAGTCACATTTTCAGTGGCGATATACAGCACGCGACGTTTGAATCAGCCGATGACCTTGGTCAGATTCGGCAAGATCAACAACAGCGTCGTGGCGAAAAGAATGAGTCCTGCTTGACGTACTTTCGGTTGTTTGAACATGGCTTGACCGCCTTTATTGTTATTTCCTGATGCATGCCTGACTGCATATCCCTGACGGCACGCGTTGCACTTCCTGTTGGAGCACGCCCGTCTCGGCAAAACCCGACGACGATGGCGTACATCTTCACCTTAGAGCCCACGTCTGCCTTCGCTTAGATCCATTTCATATGGAGTTCTTTGCAAAAGCTCTTAAAACGGCATGAGGCGTATTGCCAGCTTCTTTGCCGCCCGCTGGCTAGACAACTCGGTGACCTGAACCGGTTCACCTGATGACGGATGACCGTCCGTCTGAGCGTGTGCGTCAAGCGCTTTGAGCAATGTGGTCATTGCTTGCCAGTCGGCGCAGGGCGAAAGTGAAGTGACAATAAATCAGGTTCGAGGACGTCATGACTGAAGCTTTGATTTTCGATGCGTTGCGCACCCCGCGTGGCAAAGGCAAGGCCGATGGCGCGCTGCACAGCGTGAAGCCGGTCAACCTGGTGGCCGGTTTGCTGAGCGCCTTGCAGGCGCGCACCGCGCTGGACACCAGTCAGGTCGATGATGTCGTCCTCGGCTGCGTCACGCCGATTGGCGATCAAGGCTCGGACATCGCCAAGACGGCGGTGCAAGTGGCCGACTGGGACGTCAGCGTCGCCGGTGTGCAGATCAACCGTTTCTGTGCTTCGGGTCTGGAAGCGGTGAATCTTGGCGCGATGAAAGTGCGCTCGGGCTTCGAGGATCTGGTGGTGGTTGGCGGCGTCGAGTCGATGTCGCGGGTGCCAATGGGCAGCGATGGCGGTGCCTGGGCGCTGGACCCGCAGACCAACCTGCACAGCCATTTCACCCCGCAAGGGGGCGGCGCCGATCTCATCGCTACCCTCGAAGGCTTCAGCCGGCAGGACGTCGATGCCTACGCGCTGCACTCGCAGCAAAAAGCCGCACGAGCGCGGGCCGATGGCTCCTTCAACAAGTCGCTGGTGCCGGTGCAGGATCAGAACGGTATCGTCCTGCTTGATCACGATGAGTTCATCCGCGCCGAATCGACCCTCGAAGGCCTGGGCAAGCTCAAGCCGAGTTTCGAAATGATCGGGCAGATGGGCTTTGACGCCACGGCGCTGCGGGTCTACAGCCATGTCGAGCGGATCAACCATGTGCACACGCCGGGCAACAGTTCCGGAATTGTCGACGGTGCGGCGCTGATGCTCATCGGCTCCGAAGCCAAGGGCCGCGCGCTGGGGCTGCAGCCACGCGCGCGTATCGTCGCCACGGCCGTCACCAGCACAGATCCGACCATCATGCTCACCGGCCCGGCGCCGGCGACTCGCAAAGCGCTGGCCAAGGCCGGACTGCGCGTGGAGGACATCGATCTGTTCGAGGTCAACGAAGCGTTTGCTTCGGTGGTGTTGAAATTCATCAAGGACATGGCCGTCGATCCCGGCAAGGTCAACGTCAACGGCGGCTCGATCGCCATGGGCCACCCGCTGGGCGCCACGGGTTGCGCGATCCTCGGCACCCTGCTTGATGAACTGGAGGCGCGGAACCTGCGCTACGGCCTGGCGACGCTGTGTGTCGGCGGCGGCATGGGCATTGCCACCATCATCGAACGCCTCTGAGCCCCGACTTCAAGGAACCTTGTTATGAGCGAAGCCATTCGTTACGAAAAAGGCCAGGACGGTATCGTCGTGCTGACCATGGATATGCCGGGCCAGAGCGCCAACACCATGAACGCCGTGTACCGCGAGGCCATGGCCGCTTGCGTCGCCCGCTTGCTGGCCGAGAAACACAGCATTGCCGGAGTAATCATCACTTCGGCGAAGAAAACCTTTTTTGCCGGCGGCGACCTCAATGAACTGATCAAGGTCGGCAAGCCCGAAGCCAAAGCTTTCTACGACATGGTGCTGACCCTCAAGGCGCAATTGCGCAGCCTGGAAACCCTCGGCAAACCGGTGGTCGCGGCGATCAACGGCGCTGCGCTGGGCGGCGGCTGGGAGATCTGTCTGGCCTGTCACCACCGCATTGCTGTTGATGACGCCTCGGTGCAACTCGGTCTACCGGAAGTGACCTTGGGTCTTTTGCCGGGCGGCGGCGGGGTGGTGCGCATGGTGCGCATGCTCGGTATCGAAAAAGCCCTGCCGTACTTGCTTGAAGGCAAGAAGGTGCGCCCGCAACAGGCGTTGCAGGCCGGGCTGATTGATGAACTGGCAGCGAATCGCGATGAGCTGTTGGCCAAGGCGCGCGCGTGGATTCTCGCCAACCCGACGGCAGTGCAGCGCTGGGACGTCAAGGGTTACCAGATTCCTGGCGGCACGCCATCGAACCCGAAAGTGGCGCAGATGCTGGCGATTGCGCCGTCGATCCTGCGCGCGAAAACCCAGGGCACCCTGCCGGCGCCGGAGAAGATTCTGTGCGCGGCGGTGGAGGGCGCCCAGGTCGATTTCGACACCGCGCACCTGATCGAAACCCGCTACTTCACCGAGCTGACGACCGGGCAAATCTCGAAAAACCTGATCGGTACGTTCTGGTTCCAGTTGAACGAGATCAACGCCGGCGGTTCAAGACCGCAAGGTTTTGCGCCCTATAAAACCCGCAAAGTCGGTGTGCTCGGCGCCGGAATGATGGGCGCAGGCATCGCGTTCGTCAGCGCCTCGGCCGGTATCGACGTCGTCCTCAAGGACATCAACCTTGCCGCTGCCGAGAAGGGCAAAGCGCATTCCGCAGCGCTGCTGGACAAGAAAGTTGCCCGTGGCCAAATGACTCCCGAACAGCGCGAAGCGGTGCTGGCGCGAATCGTTGCGAGCGAAAGCGATGCCGACCTGGCCGCTTGCGATCTGATCATCGAAGCGGTGTTCGAGGATCGCCAACTCAAAGCCAGGGTGTCCGCCGCCGCGCAACAGGTGGTGGGCGGCGAAGCGGTGATTGCTTCCAATACGTCGACGCTGCCGATCACCGGTCTGGCGACGGCAGTGCCCGATCAAAGCAAATTCATCGGCCTGCATTTCTTCAGTCCGGTAGAAAAAATGCCGCTGGTGGAAATCATCAAAGGTGCGCAGACCAGCGCCGAAACTCTCGCTCGCGGTTTCGATTTCGTTCTGCAAATCAAGAAAACTCCGATCGTGGTCAACGACAGTCGCGGCTTCTTTACCTCGCGGGTGTTCGGCACGTTCACCAACGAAGGCATTGCCATGCTCGGCGAGGGCGTCAGTGCGCCGATGATCGAGACCGAAGCGCGCAAGGCCGGGATGCCGGTCGGGCCTCTGGCAATCTCCGACGAAGTTTCCCTCAGCCTGATGAGCCATATCCGTCAACAGACGGCCAAGGACCTACAGGCTGAGGGGAAACCGCTGATTGAGCACCCGGCCTTTGCCGTGATTGACTTGATGCTCAATGAATTCAAGCGACCGGGCAAAGCCGCCGGAGGCGGTTTTTATGAGTATCCAGCCGGTGCCCAGAAGCATTTATGGCCGGAGCTGAAAACGCGCTTCGAGAAGGCCGACGGACAGATCTCTGCGAAGGATGTGCGTGATCGGCTGTTGTTTGTGCAGGCCATCGAAACCGTGCGCTGTGTGGAGGAGGGCGTGCTCACCTCGACGGCGGATGCCAACGTCGGCTCGATCTTCGGCATCGGTTTCGCCGCATGGACCGGCGGGGCGCTGCAGTTCATCAACCAGTATGGCCTGAAGGATTTCATCGCCCGCGCGCAGTATCTGGCGGAACAATACGGCGAGCGCTTTACCCCGCCAGCGCTGTTGCTGGACAAAGCGGCGAAAGGTGAAATGTTCTAGGACTAGCGAGCATTTCGGGGCTTGCCTTGGCCACGTGTTTCAAGGCAGGCTCTGGGGTGTTCATTATTCCCATCACGTGTCAGGTATTTTTTATGTCGCTGCGCATCTGCATTCTCGAAACCGACATCCTGCGGCCCGAATTGATTGACCAATATCAGGGCTATGGGCAGATGTTCCAGCGCCTGTTCTCGCAGCAACCGATTGCCGCTGAGTTCACTGTCTATAACGTGGTGAAGGGTGAATATCCAAGCGACGACGAGATTTTCGATGCGTATCTGGTCACTGGCAGCAAGGCCGATTCGTTCGGCACGGATCCGTGGATCCAGACCCTCAAGACCTATCTTCTGAATCGCTACGAACGCGGCGACAAATTGCTCGGCGTGTGCTTCGGCCATCAATTGCTGGCGCTATTGCTTGGTGGCAAGAGTGAGCGTGCGTCCCAAGGCTGGGGCGTCGGCACTCACAGCTACCAGCTGGCAGCCAAGGCGCCGTGGATGAGCCCGGTGCGCGAAGAGCTGACACTGCTGATCAGCCACCAGGACCAGGTCACCGAACTACCGGAAAACGCCACGGTCATCGCCTCCAGCGATTTCTGCCCGTTCGCGGCTTATCACATCAACGATCAAGTGCTGTGCTTCCAGGGCCACCCGGAATTCATTCACGATTATTCGCGCGCGCTGCTCGATCTGCGCCAGGAAGCGCTGGGTTCGCAGATTTACAGCAAGGGTGTCGCGAGCCTTGAGCAGGAGCATCATGGCGCTACCGTTGCAGAGTGGATGATGCGCTTCGTGGCGCACAAACCAGAAACGGCTCAACGCTGAAAGGGCCTGCTCCCACAATCCCTGTGGGAGCGAGCCTGCTCGCGAATATCCGGGGCAACGCGGTCCCGGCTACAGCCACCCCGACCGCTTGAAACTCGCCCACAAACTCACACACCCCACCGCAATAAACCCCAGCACCGCAAAATAACCGTAATGCCAGGTCAATTCCGGCATGTTCTGGAAATTCATCCCGTAGATCCCAGCCACCGCTGTCGGGAACGCCAGAATCGCCGCCCACGCTGCAAACTTGCGCTGCACCACGCTCTGCCGGGATGCCTCGAGCAACACGCCGATCTCGATGGTCTGGCTGGCAATGTCCGCCAGCGTGCTCAGGTCTTCCATTTGCCGCGTCACGTGAATCTGCACATCGCGGAAGTACGGGCGCATGTTCTTGTCGATGAACGGGAAACTGAGCTTTTGCAGCTCTTCGCCGATTTCCACCATCGGCGCCGCATATCGACGCAAGCGCACCACGTCACGGCGCAAACCGTGCAGCTTCTGGATGTCTCGCTCGTTGAGGGCGCTGCACAGCACGTTGCGCTCCAACTCATCGATCTCGGCGTGGATCGCTTCGCCCACCGGCTGATAGTTCTCGATGACGAAATCGAGCAGCGCATACAGGACGAAATCCTCCCCGTGCTCGAGCAACAGCGGGCGCGCTTCACAGCGCTGCCGCACATAGGCGTACGACGCGGAATGGCCGTTTCGTGCAGTGATGATGTAACCCCTGCCGGCGAAGATATGCGTTTCGATAAATTGCAAGACGCCGTTTTCGCGAACCGGTGAGTAGGTGACGATAAACAGAGCGTCACCAAAGGTTTCCAGTTTCGGTCGGCTGTGTTTTTCCAGCGCGTCTTCGATGGCCAGTTCATGCAAGTTGAACTGACGTTGCAGGTTGGATAATTCCTGTGCGTCCGGTTCTTCCAGGCCGATCCACACGAAGTGGCCGGGTTTGGCCGCCCAGGCAGCACCTTCGTCCAGCGCAATATTGGTGACTTTCTTACCCTCGCTGTACACCGCAGCAGCAACAACTCGACCCATGGTGGTGATTCACTTCTTCTTGGCAGATGGCAGGGGAACAAGGCTTCAGCTTAGCCGTGTCGCTGCTTGAGAGTCCGTGAAACTTCTACAGTTCACCCGGCAAAAGAAAACCCGCGCAGGGCGGGTCTTGTTTCAAGCGGCTTGCAGTTGCCGATCCATCGATTCGATGCACTCGCGCATCTGCTCGCGGCATCGCTCGATCAGCATGGGCATGTCGTCCATGGTCAATCCGACTGTAGGAATCGCCGGCAAGGACCGTATGAGAACGTTGCCACTGCGCCAGCGATTCAGGCGCATGTGCTTTATATAGCTGCTCACGCACACCGGAACGATCGGCACGCCGGCGGCAATCGCCATCTGGAACGCGCCTTTTTTGAACGGCAACAAATCTTCACCGAGGTTGCGGGTGCCTTCCGGAAACACCCAGATTGAGGTGTCTTCGTTCTGCAAGGTGTGGGTGGTCGTCAGCATCGACTGCCGCGCCTTGTGCGCATTGCCACGGTCGATCAACACATTGCCGGCCAGCCAGAACAACTGGCCGAACAACGGCACCCACTTCAGGCTTTTCTTGCCGATACACACGGTGCGGCGGGGGACGACATTGCCGAAGACGAACAGATCGTAGTTGGACTGATGGTTGGCGATGATCACGCAACTGTCGGGCTTGTTCATCAAGCCGTTGACCTCGGACTTGACCCGCAAACGCAAGATACACATCGCCGGCAAAGCGTAGAGGCGGGCGCAGAGTCGGCTGTTGTCCGGGTTGAACGGGCGGCACAGTCCAAGGATCACGCCGAGCACGCCGGCCAGAATAAAGTGCAGGCCCATCAACAACATACGAAACACAAACAGCATTTTTGCAGGCCCACCGGGACAAAAGGTGGCGCAGTGTACGGATGTGCACTGTTTTCGGCAATTGCCGCTATAGAGTCCGGAGATGGCCGATGTTTAAGCGCATGTTTCAGTCTTGCCTGTCAGGCGCGTCCTAGAGCTTTCCGCGAATCTTCGACGTATGACGTAAGAAAAAGCCCGACACGAGAGTCGGGCTATTCACTTACCGGCAGATCCTGGACGAGTCAGCCCAGATGTTGCTGATCCTGCAGGATGGCGTCGTCAAGAGTTTCCAGCAGTTGCTTGCGCACTTTCAGCTTGGTGTTCTTGTGCGCGAGCATGTTGATCTTCTTCAACTGCCGCGCGGCAGCCAGCGCGGCGCCTTGCAATTCTTCGGCAGTGACGACTTTGTCGAGGAAGCCTGCATCAACGGCACTTTGCGGATCGAACATTTCGCCATTGATCACCGAACGATGGAAAGCCGAACGCCGCAAGCGATCACGCGCCAGCTCGATACCGGCGTGGTGCATGGTCATGCCGATCTGCACTTCGTTCAGGCCGATGCTGAACGGGCCGTCGACACCGATGCGGTAATCGGCGGACAACAGCAGGAAAGCACCCTTGGCCACAGCGTGTCCCGGGCAAGCAACGATCACCGGGAACGGGTGAGAGAGTAGGCGGCGCGCCAATGTTGAACCGGCTGTCACCAGCGCAACGGCCTCCTTCGGGCCGGCGGTCATCACCTTCAGGTCATAACCACCGGAGAGAATCCCCGGCTGCCCGGTAATGATCACCACGGCGCGATCCGCCACCGCCTGATCCAGCGCCGCGTTAAACGCCGCAATCACATCCGGAGAAATCGCGTTGACCTTGCCATTGTTCAGGGTCAGGGTCGCGATACCGTCTTCGAGGTGGTAGGCAATCAACTCGCTCATGACGCTATTCCTTATTAGAAAGATGGGCAGACGTTACCCACCGCCGCAGGCCAGGTAAAGCGCCGTGACTGACCTGCCAGTCACCGTTTTGCGCTTCGGCCAGCGTCGCGCCCGTGTTGCCTGCTATAAAGGAAGCGCACGGCTCACCCGAGATTGGCCGGTTTGCCATCGCCCGCTTTGGCAGAACGAAGCGTGCTCTCTTAAGCGCATGAAAATTCTGAAAAAAAGTTTGCCTTCGGAAAAGCTTTCGACTACATTAGCGCGCCTCGACAGACAGAACATGTCTGCAGAGATACGGTGAAGTGTCCGAGTGGCTTAAGGAGCACGCCTGGAAAGTGTGTATACAGGAAACTGTATCGAGAGTTCGAATCTCTCCTTCACCGCCACATTCAGTGAACACAAACCCCTGATTTTCCTAGAGAAAGTTGGGGGTTTGTGGTTTTTGGTGTCTGAAAAAATGGCCAGATGGAACTGGAGGCGTTTTTTGGTGATTCATTTGCTTGACCTAGCCGCCCCTCAATGTGTAGATCTAGATTACGTTCGTGCATGACGGTGCTGAAAACGGTGTTTTTTCATCTTAGCCATGTTCGATACTTCGGTAGAAATTACCGTTCGGGTGGTGGAAATGACCAGATGTGTGATGGCTGCTTGGATTTGGTTGGATGTGCGCTGACGTGTTCATTATTTGATTTGCGTACGGTGGGGGAAGTAGGTAATAGACCGTGCTCCTACTGCTGTTCTTACTGAATGTAGTGAGCTTCGAAAGGAATCTAAATTTACTGGAGGTTGATATGGCTTCACCACAACAAGAGCTGATTGTAAGGGGCGAGCAGGTAGAGCGTATTTACATAAATTATGTAGATAGAAAGTACGTTGTGAATAGACGCTACCAGCGGAAGCTGATTTGGACCATTGAAGAAAAGCAAAACTTTATTGATTCTATAATCAGTGGATTTCCTGTGCCTATTATCTTGCTCGCGGATCCTCAAGATAATCCAGCGGGTCATTTAGAAATTATTGATGGCATGCAGCGCATGGACGCAATTACGTCATTTATTAGTAATGACTTTGCTGTTGATGAGACTTATTTTGATCTGAATACGTTCGCTACAACTAAGGATATGCTGGATCGGGGTGTCTTGGTGCAGCGTACTCCTCTGATGGCGCGGGAAAAATGCCTCTCGATAGCTGCTTATCCCGTTCCGCTTTCTATTTATGAGTTTGCTGATGGCGAATCAGTTGATGAAGTATTTAGACGAATTAATTCTGGTGGCCGTCAACTGTCTCGGCAAGAACTTAGGGTGGCTGGTGCTACAAATGCTTTCGCTGATTGCGTACGCGTAGTTTCTTCAAGAATTCGCGGCGATACCTCTAACGGCGTTACTCTTTTCTTGAATGAAATGAAAAAAATCAGCATTACTAATCGAGAGCTTTCATACGGGATCAATGCGGATAATGTCTTTTGGGTGTATCACGGGATTTTAACGAAAGATCATCTTCGGCAGAGTCGAGATGAAGAACTCGTGGCCGACGTGATTGCATACATGGTATCCGATGGACCAGTAGCATCTAGGACTGAGTTATTCGATGATTATTATGGTGCAAGAGTACCCCTTGAGGGTGGGAGTTTTGATAGATTTCGTTCCATGGATCAGGCGATTCGGCGGCGAAACCCTGATTTAGTAGACCTTGATTATCAGCGCACTCATGATGCTCTTGTTTTAATGTTAGTTCAGGCAGGGGTATCTTTCTACCAGCTGTTATTCCCTGCTAGCGGAGTAGGCAATCCTATTCCTCGATATTTTCAAGCTGTATTCTTGGCTATGCATGACTTGATAGTCAAAAAGGGCATGGTTGTAGCGGATAGGGCTGGCGCGATCGCTGCTTTAACCAATAAAGGCAAACATATTGTAATCCAAGAAGGTGGCCGGTGGGGCGCAGAGAATAGGGCGGCGGCGGTTAATACTGTTGTCGGCGTTATACAACAATATTTCGAAGTGGATTTGAATCCGGATCCTGCGAAAGTTCATTGGGTAACTAAGCTGCAGAACTTGCTTACGAACTCTAAGACTGAACAGGCTGCATTTGACTTCAAGCAGGGTTTTTTAGAGCTTTCTGATAATCCTAAGTTTGATGATGGGTCGTTTGACAAGATTTTGGAGACCTGTGCTGCAATTGCAAATATTCAGAAAGGACACAAAGGATATGTGGTCGTAGGTGTTGCTGACACTGCTCAGACTGCTTTACGTGTAGGTAAACTCTTTGGAGTTGATCCACTTATCTTTGGGGAGTTTCATGTTACAGGCGTCGAGCATGAAGCTAAATTCCTAGGTAAGGATTTGGATCAATTGTTTCAGATGATAACTGATCGCATAAATCGTTCTGAACTTTCTGAGCCGTTGAAATCATATGTCGGCACACATATGAAATGTGTGAGCTACTTTGATAAAACGGTTTTTGTCCTTGAGGTAGAAGGGCAGCAACAGCCATCGCTGTACAAAAAAACATACTTCTCCAGGCGTGGCACGCAAGTCATTGAATTAGGGCATGAAGACTTCCCTGCCTTGTTTTCACGGTTCCGGTAGCCCATAGAGTCCTCAGGAGTGCGCCTTTGGAGAGGGCGCATTTTTTGACCGGGGCGATTCTCCTTACGGCAATCCTTTCTGTTGAAACGCTGGAAGGAGATGGCGCGGAAAATTCGTTATACAACACTCGTATTTATCTCCAGTAGCATCATCGGCTCTATATTCAGCGCCAAACGCAACATCCCAACAACGTCTAGCCTATCCTCATTGATCCACGTCCCGTAATGCTGGCGGTTCATGTTGCCGTTGGTGTGTGACCAGCTGTTCCGCAATTCATTAGCTCGACGCCGCGCTGGGCGCCAGCAGCTGATTGGCGTAGGTATGCCGGCATTGCCCCGGGCCGGCGATTCGCTATTTTTACGCTGCCTATATTCTGGGCGTTAACGGCTATTTCGAGTCTTCAGGCGGTTTTTTTCGCTTTTTGAACCGGGCTTTTTAAAAGAAGGCAAAGGTTCTATAAGATTTTTTGTATTTTTTGTATTTTTGCTACCAAGGCTACGTGATATCGAGCGCTTTTATTTGGTCGGCGCCATGCCTTGAGTCACTCGTTATTCTAGTTGCCGTTCCAGACCTGCATGATTTGATTAAAGAGGAAGCGGCGGCGTCGTCTGTGGCGATGGCTTGCTTCTCGTAATTCCGCCTTGACCGCGTTAACCAATTATCGCGGTATCATGATCTAATACCATGAACAACAAACAGCGCGGCCCGCTCAAAGCTATTTTTTCAAGGCCGGTCCCGAATAACTTGGAGTGGGTGCGTATGGAATCGCTCTTCGGCGCAGTGGGCGCCCAGACCATTGAAGGCAATGGTTCAAGAGTGCGCTTTGAATTGAACGGTGTGGTGGTGACTTTTCACCGGCCCCACCCAGACAAAGAAGCAAAGCCCTATCAGGTGCGCGACGCTCGGGCTTTTCTTGAGCAAGCAGGAGTCATCCCGTGAACGTAATGAACTATAACGGCTATGCCGCCCGTATTGAATACAGTGACGAAGACGGCCTCTTCGTCGGCCATATTGCCGGTATCAAGGACGTCGTCGGATTCCATGGTGAGTCGGTCGCAGAGCTGCGGAACGCGTTCCAGGAGGCCGTGACTGATTATCTCGATACCTGCGCCAGGCTCGGTCGTGCACCGCAGAAACCCTATTCGGGGAATCTCAGCCTGCGCTTGGCGCCAGCGCTGCATGCGACGGTCGCTGTAAAGGCGCAGCTAGCCCATAAGAGCATCAATCAATGGGTTGCAGACGTGCTCGATCGTGAGGTCCACGCGTAGCGGCGAAATCTGACTCTCAGTAGAAGTTGTACAAAACCCTGTCACCCGTCGAAATCTCCTACACGCCTCATTGACCCTCCGAACCGTCCCGAGTTTACTGTATGCGCATACAGTAAATTCACTATCAGGTTCGTATCATGAGCGTCACCATCCTCGGCCCTTTGTCAGGTGCGGGCGAAAAGCTTGCGCTGTATTCGTTTCGGATTCCCGCCGGTTTTCCTTCGCCCGCGGCTGATCACATTGAAAAGCACATCTCTCTGGACGAGGTTTTTGATATTCGTGCACCGCACGTTTATCTGGCGAAGATCGAGGGTGAGAGCATGCAGGACGCGGGGATATTTTGCGGTGATCTGGTGATCGTCGACCGCAGCTTGAATGCCGAGCACGGCGATATCGTCATCGCCGGTCTCAACTCCGAACCCATCTGCAAGCGTCTGCATATGCGCGACAACACCATCATCCTTCTTTCGGCCAACAGCAAATATCCGCCTCGCTACGTGATGGAAGGGGATGAGCTGGTGATCTGGGGTGTGGTGACTTACAGCGTGCGCGACCATGGCAAATCGTGAGCAGGTCTTCGCGCTGATCGATTGCAACAGCTTCTATGCCAGCTGCGAGCGAGTGTTCCGGCCCGATCTGGCGAAGACGCCGATTGTCGTGCTGAGCAATAACGATGGCTGCGTGATTGCGCGCAGTTATGACGCCAAGCCCTTTGTGAAAATGGGCGCGCCGTATTTCCAGATTCGCGATGATTTGCGCCGCCATGGCATTCAGGTGTTCAGCAGTAATTACGCCTTGTACGGCGACATGAGCGAGCGGGTGATGACGATCATCGAATCCATGGTGCCGGCCGTCGAGGTGTACAGCATTGATGAGGCGTTCGCCGATCTCAGCGGCATCCCTGGGGACCTGACCGCGTTTGGCCGCACCATCCGCTCTGCTGTTTATAAGCGCACGGGCATCCCTGTGGGCGTCGGCATCGCCCCCACGAAAACGCTGGCCAAGCTCGCCAACCACACTGCCAAACGCTTGCAAGCGCATACCGGCGGCGTGGTCGACATCTGCGATCCGTCCAAACGCGACTGGGTGCTGCGCAATACCGATGTCGGTGAAGTGTGGGGCGTCGGGCGGCGGATGAAAGCTCATCTGGAAAGCATGCAGATCAGAAGTGCGATGGACCTGGCGAAGGCCGATCCGTGGACGCTGCGGCGCAAGTTCAGCGTGGTGATCGAGAAGACCGCGCGCGAACTGGGTGGCACATCCTGTCTGGAACTGTCGGAAACAGAACCGCCGAAGCAGGAAATTTGCAGCAGCCGCATGTTTGGCAATCGTTTGACTACCATCGAACCGATCAAGGAAGCCGTGGCGACTTATGTGCACCGAGCGGCGGAAAAGCTGCGTGCGCAGAATTCGCTGTGCAAGAAGATCCGCGTGAGTATCCGCACCGGCATGTTCAATCCGGAAGAGGCCAAGTACGCCAATGGCGCGCTGATCGAGTTGCCTTATCCGACCAATGATGTGCGATTGCTGAGCAAGGTCGCGAGCGAGGCGGTTGATCGATTGTTCCGGCCGGGGTTCAAGTACAGCAAGGCTGAGGTGCTGTTGATGGATCTGCGACAGCCCGGAGAATTTACCGAAGACCTGTTTGCACAGTCCCAACCTCAAGCGGCGGAGAGGGTGATGGGGGTGCTCGACCAGATCAATCAGCGCTGGGGGCATGGAACGTTGCGAGCGGGGAGTGTGCCGGCGGATCCGGCCTGGGGCATGCGGCGGGAGATGATGAGCTCGAGTTTTACGACGAAGCTGGATCAATTGTGGGTCGTTAAATCCAATTGAGGCTCGGGTGCCAAGCCTGGTGCCGCGCTACAATCGCCGCCATCATTTTTGCAGTAAAGGACGACTTTCATGATCATTTCCACCACTCATTCCGTCGAGGGGCGGCAGATCACGGCCTATCTGGACATTGTCAGCGCCGAGTCTGTGCAAGGGGTCAACGTGATCCGCGATATGTTCGCCGGCATGCGCGACTTCTTTGGCGGGCGCTCGCAGACGTTGGAGCGGGCTCTTAAAGAAGCACGCATTCAGGCCACCGACGAACTGAAAGATCGAGCGCGCGCATTGCAGGCTGACGCGGTGGTTGGCGTGGATTTTGAGATCAGCATGCCGGCAGGCAAGGGTGGCATGGTCGTGGTGTTTGTCACCGGAACGGCGGTGAAGCTGCGTTGATCATTGCGTTGAAGGCAAAGCCCACTCGCACGAGGAATGGGCTTTTTCCGCGTCAATCAGCCTTGAGGCTTGAGCAACACAGCGCCTCTTGCGTCATAGGTCAGCGGTGTATCGATGGCAACGAGGGGCGGTGTCCCGTCAGGCTGCGCCGATGGTGCGAGCTCGCTGGGATGGTAGACGACGCCCGGCTGCAGAAGCGGTTTGTCCGGGTATTTGATGGTGATTTCACCCGAGGCGATCTTTTCCTTGAATTTTTCCGCACCGGCCTTGCCGGCAGCGATCTGCCCGTCCGTGAGTTTTACGACTGGCATGTTCGGGAATCCATTGATTTGCATGACCTCTCCTTGAGATTCATTGGTAGGAATAAGGGCAGCGGCCGTTCGATGGAAATCTTTAGCGAGTGATCGCTCGCGACACTTTTTTCCATTCGTCGGTGATAAGCCTTTCTGAACAGCAAGTCCAGTAGTGACCAGCTAGTCTCAAAAGCGCTGAGGGACGATATTTTTCAGGCAAAACTGTTTTGCCGGTGTCGGCCCGGTTGCGGAGGGGAGAGTCTATGTCAGGTCCATTTATCGAAGATGATGGCGCTGAGTTTTCATTCAACAACTGTGTGCGCTGCGGTCAGTCGGAGTATCAGTCGGGGTTTGGCGAGGATCCGGTCAGCATCGGCAAAATCAAATCCACGGCCCCCAAAGGGCCGAAAGCGAAATTCCTGCCCAAGGTCACGACAAGGACCAGAAAGTGATTTCATCCCGTACCCCGTCACTGAACGGGGTTTTTTATGCGCGCAAGAATGAGGGGGCGGGCATTGACATTAATGTCGGTTTTTTTTCACAAACTTTTCACGTTGGCCAACGTAGTGTGAAGCCATCCGTTAGAAAGCAAGTCTCCAGCCCGTCTCCCCAGCGGGCTTTTTTTTGCCCGGCATAAAACCTTTTCCCTGATCGCGGTCCAATCGACGCTGTCGCCCGCGTCTGGACTTTCCTGCGCCGAGGGCATTAAATCCCGCTCCTTTTCGTCATCCCGTTTATTTGAGGTTTTCGTCATGCGTTTAACACTGCCTGCTCTGGTTCTTGGCCTTCTGGTTGCTCAAGGTGCGATGGCTGCCGGTGACGGCACCGCGGCGCTGGGCGGTGGCCTGGGTGGCGCGCTGGGTAACGTGGTCGGTCAGAAAATGGGCGGCAGCACCGGTGCCGCCATTGGTGCTGGCGTCGCGGGCGCAGCGGGCAGCGCAGTCGCCGCACGCAAGGGCAGCCGCACCAAAGCGGCGATCGGCGGCGGTGTCGGTGCAGCCGGTGGTTCGGTGATCGGCAACAGCCTGGGCGGCCGCAACGGCGCCACCATCGGTGCAGGTCTGGGCGGCGCGGCCGGCGGTGCCGTCGGCAGCAACCTGGGCAAAGGTCACAAGCGCCACTGAGACTGATGGCCTGTCAGAAGAAGCCCGACTCGATGTCGGGCTTTTTCATGGCTGAACGTTTCGTGCGAAATCATCTCCAATCTGCATACGCCCTGCTTGGGCGGACTGTCCCGATTCGGGAACTGCGAGGTTCATATGCGATTGTCATTATCTGCACTGTTTTTTGGCTTGGTCGTGGCGCAGGGCGCGATGGCGGCCGGAGACGGCACCGCTGCCGTAGGCGGTGGTCTCGGCGGTGCGCTGGGTAATGTGGTTGGCGGACAACTCGGCGGCAGCACGGGCGCAGCGGTCGGCGCAGGTGTTGGCGGCGCGGCGGGCAGTGCCGTCGGCGCGAACAAACGCAACCGCACCGAAGCCGCGATCGGCGGCGGTCTTGGCGCAGCAGGCGGCTCGGTCGTCGGCAACAGCCTCGGCGGCTCCACCGGCTCCGCCATTGGCGCGGGCCTGGGCGGCGCCGCAGGCGGCGCGGTAGGTAACAATCTTGGCGACGACGACGGCGGATCTCATTCCGGCGGCCACAAGCACAAGAACAAACACAAAAATAAACATCGCTGATTGATCAACGAAAACCCGGCCTGGCGCCGGGTTTTTTGTGTCTGACCGTCAGAAAGAGGAACGATTGGCGGCAGGGCTTTTCGAACGTGATACATCCCACACGCTCAAGAGGTGCACCATGACCCCTGAAACTGAAGGCAAAGAAGAGAAGGGCCCGAGTGGATTGCCGTTTATCAATGATCCGGGGAATGAAGATCCCGGCTCGCTGATGGATGATGCGACGGTGCCGTTGAATGATGCGGATGAGGCGGATATGGAGTATGAGGAGGATGGGGATGAGCAGTGAGGTGGGGTTGAGGTGTTGAATGATGGTTTAAGGGCCTGACTCAGCAGGCCCTACAGAAAAATCTGTTCCTCAGAATGATACGTCGATTCTTTGTGCTCTGATTTTTACAAACTGACCATTGAGGTGCGGAAAATCGAAGTGGATATCTTGATCCGCAAATTCGACGAACGACTTGAGCGTATCGCCTTCTAAGCGCCCCTGGATCTCGCATGAGAAACCGTCGTCAAGCATCTCGACATATGTTTCGCTGTTTTCACATTTTGCGATGTCAATTTCGTCCGGCAGCACCATTTCGAACTCGGCTGAGTAGGTCTCACCTACTTCGATGACTGACGGGCAGTGGCCTGCGAAACATCTCACAGTCACGCCGTTGATGCTGAGCAGTAGCATTTCCTCAATGATTGGGTCGATCTTCACAATATGCGCGGGATATTTCTTAGTCATTTGCGAGCCATGCTGTTCTTTTCTTTCAGAGGATTGAGATGAACAGTGAGGTTTTTAAGAGGTGAACTTTGGCATAAAGGCCTGAGTCAGTAGGTGCCTAAGTCTAGTTTTCAGAGTTTTCATGCGGGTCGATTAATACATAGAGGTCATCGGAGGGCGACATTTTTTTGATTCTGCCTGCATCTATATAGGTCTTGAATTCACGCTCAAGAAATTTCATGTTAGTGTATTTTTTATATCTTAAAGGCCTGTCGGTGGCGTATATGTAAAGGCGCCACTCATCAAAACCATCGATCCTGTTATTCGAACCGTAATCGAAGTCCACTGAGTCAGTGGGAAAATGAATAGCACAGCCTATGCCGTGTAGTTCATATTCAACACCATCGATGATTTCTCCGCAACGTTCTATTTTGCCGCTCCTCCAAAGTCTTAGGATGTTTCGAGTGCCAAATTTTTCTTGTAATAGCGTTGTTCCTTCTTCAACTTTGCTGAGGAAGCCTTTGATCAAGTCTTCGAGACGTATCATGTTGTTGCTCATGTTTTTCTATTATTATCCAGTCGATCGGTATCGAGTCTTTTTAGGATGACATGTTTCATTCGCTCTTGTCTCGAAAATGGTTTTTCCAATATTTCTAATGATTTTTACATTGTGAATTTTGGTGTTTGTCTCACAAGTAGATGCGGAAGTCAGGGTGATTTTTTATGCGTTTTGGTCTTTTCGGTTTCTTTTTAGTTGGTCCATATATATAAGTTGCTAATTAAAGAGATTTTCTTGATTTTTTTTAGGTCTATGTATTCGGCGAATTCTTTTTCGATTATTTTTTTGTCGCAGTATTTTCTATATTTAGATGGTCTTTCGCAAGCAAAGAAGTATAAGCGGCAAATGTCAAACCCATTGATTTCACCATTAGGCCCATAGTCAAAATCTACAGTTCCTGTCGATAAATTAATGCGGCAGCCAATGCCGTGCAATTCATATTTAACTCCTCGAGTGACTCTCCCGCGACGCTTTATCGCCTTGGTATGCCAAAGCCTTCGAATGTCTCGAGTACCAAATTTTTCTTCAAATATCAGCGTGCTTGTCTCTACCATAGCAATAAAGTCATTTATCAGGGCATCCAAGGTTTGATCACTCATCCTTTTCTCCTAATTTGCAAAATATCTAGTCCGATGAATTGGCTGGCTGGATTGCATTTTTTATTGTTTAAAAATTGCGGTATGCTCTTTGGGGTGGTAATAGCTTTAGGGTTGGTGATATTGCTTTTGGTCTTGCAGGCGCTGCGCGTGGAGTGTTAAGTGCGTGATTTTAGACAGGTGACACTGTTAAATAGACGCTAGGTTCTCTTAATCTCAACGATGACGTAATGAATTTTATCTCGGAAGTCTCTGATGCAATGCAAACCAAGTGCCCGCTCTCAAAATTTTTAATGGATAATTGAAGTGTTTCCCGTGTAGGGAGATTGGATGTCGTCAAGCTTGTAACTTCACTGCACGTTATCCCTGTGCGACAAGCGTTGTATCCTGTGGATTCCCACTTCTTCGGAGGCGTGTCTGGAATTTCTCTGATGTCAAATGCCAGAGTCAGTGTTGAAAGATTATTGTCTATGTTTAGAGTGAAGAGCTTAATCTCTCCGATAGGTACATTTCGGCTGAAGACCATGTTGAAGAGTTTACTGCCATGTATCTCATTCCAGTAATTCATGTTTTTCTTTTAGTCTGTCGATCTACCTGGAAAGCGTCTTTACGTAGTGTTGGTTAAGGCTCGGCTTGCGTCTTTCTTAAAATTCATTTGGGCGCCATTTATCATTTCTGTCGTCAAAAAAATATATCTTTCTGCCCCTAAGTCCCCATCCACTGTAAAAAAAATTCTCTTTGTAGTTCTGGTGAGTTTGTTAGGTTTTCATTTTCGTAGTCAAATATCGACACCACATCTTTCAGTGATGGTTCTGCTCCATTGGTCAATTCATAAGCTTTTAAACCAAAAGACATTTGTGATGATAAGCTCGAGGGGTGAACATTTAACTTTGAGCCTTTGCAAAAGAAAGTTACTAGGGGGTTGTCCTTGCGGATTAAGCCGAAACAGTGATAAAAATTTTTGCCGGTGTATGTTTTTGGCGATAGTTCGTCCAGGCTTAGTGTTATGCTTATTTCCTCGCTGTCGCAAATCAGAACTACATCTTTGATTGCGTATTCTTTTTCTACGATAATTTTGAACTCCGAAATCATTTATCAATTTTCCTATATGGATTCGGGATGGAGTAACCAAAGTCACGCCCATCATCAATAATTATCGTGGCGCCTAGAATATCTTCATTTTTGATGACTTTTGGAACGGCGAATTCCTGTTCTCGGGAAAATTTGTATCGGTTTCCTAATTCTTGCTTCAAATCATAGCCCTCGACTCTCTTCAAAGTATAAAGAAACCCGGTTTTTGTAAAAAAGCTGGTAGCAAACTCTTTTCCCACATCTCTAGAGGGGGAGGTGCTGATAAAGCCGCTTGGAGGAAAATCGCTATCAATGGAGTGGAGGAATAAGTCCTCGCTGTCTCCCTTGCTTTTGAATCCGTTCACAAAAACATCGGACGGGTCTCTTGAGTCTCCTCGGTACAGATATTCCTGTTTTTTCTTAGGCGCTGGTGCATCAGGCTCCCCCTCATCAACCTTAACCCCATCACTTGCCCCCGGAACCTCACACCCAGGCTTATTCGGCGGTGGGCAATTGGACGTCAACCCCAACGGATCCACCCACCCCGTCGGATTCGGCACGTACTGGTACTGATTCAACCCACCCGCGAGCTTCACCGGGTCCGGCGTCAGATACCGCCCTAGCCTCGGGTCGTAATACCGATGCCGGTTGTAATGCAGCCCACTTTCAACATCGAAATACTGCCCCTGAAAACGCAGCGGTTGATCCAGATAGTCTTCGCCGGCGAGGGTGACGGCGGCGACTTTGCCGTAGGCGTCGTATTGCGCGGACCAGACGATTTCGCCGCTGTAGTCGGTGAGTTCCTGCGGGGTGCCGAGGTGGTCGAGTTGGTAGTAGAACGGGCAGGCTTTTTTCGGGCCTTTGCCGTCGAGCATCGCGAGTGGGCGGAAGGTGCCGGGTTCGTAGAGGAAGCTGCGGTATTGCGTGCCGCTGCTTTCGGCGACGAGGTGTTCGCCTTGCCAGAAGAATTCGGTGACGGCGCCGTCGACGGTTTTGCGGATGCGCCGGCCGAAGGCGTCGTAGTGATAAGTGGCGGTCTGGCCGTCCGGGCGGGTCAGGCCGATCAGGCGGTGCTGGCAGTCGTAGCGGTATTCCGTGACCAGGGTCTGGCCGTGGCCACGGCGTTCGCGGATCAGGTTGCCGAAGGCGTCGTAGTCGTAATGGCGGTCGCCCTGCATCAGCAGGCGGTTGCCTTTGATCTGCGCAGGGCCGGAGCGGTCCTGCATCAACAGGTTGCCGGCCGGGTCGTGGGCGAAGGATTCGGGCAGTTCGTCGCGCGAGTGGCGTACGCGGATCAACCGGTCGAGGGCGTCGTAGCCGTAGGTGCGCTGGCCGTGGCGGCTGTCGGCGATGTGCTCGAGATTGCCGTTGGCGCTGTAGGCATAATCGCGGCGGTACAGCGAAGCGTGGCGATGACCTACAGCGTGGGCGAGCAAGCGGCCCTGATCGTCGTAGGAGTATTCGCTGAGCAGCAGACCCTGCTGGCGTTGCTGTTCGCGACCGGACTGGTAGACGTGGCGCGTGAGCGGCGTGCCGTTAAGGTCGATGGCTGACAGCGCACCGCCTTTGGCGTAGTGATAGTCGAGCTTGCTGTTGTCCGGCAGGCGCAGGCGTTTGAGCTGGCCGCAGGCGTCATAGGCGTAGCGCAGAGTGCCCCAGCCCTGATGCTCGGTGATCAGCCGGTCCTGACGGTCATACTCGAAGGCCAGCGGATGGTTCTGGCCGTCATTGACACCGATCAACCGACCGAGGCGATCGTAGTCATAGCGGATCTTGGCGCCATCGGGCAGGGTTTTGACGAGCAAACGCCCGGCCCTGTCGCGCTCGTACCGGGTGACCAGCGATAAACCCTGCTCGCCGAACTCGGTCTTCTCCAGCAGATGCCCATTGAGATCGTAGGCATACGCCGTACGCCGCCCATCAAACCCGATTTCCTGTCGGATCAATCCGGTCGGCGTGTAATCCAGTCGGTACTTTTCGCCCGATTCGTTTTCAATCTCGGTCAGCAACAGCCGCGCATGGTCATAGCGGTACTGCACGCGGGTGCCGTCAGGATTGATCCGCCGCGAGACCAGGTGCAGGTCATCGTCATATTCATAGCGGGTGATACGACCGAGCTCGTCACGTTCGGCGGTGATCTGGCCGTAGGCGCCGTAGCTGTAGGCGCGGGTGCTGCCCGTAGGAGAAGTCGTCAGGATCAGTCGGCCGGCCGCGTCCCACTGCTGACGACTGACAACACCAAATTCGTCCTGGGTGGTAATCCGCCGGCCCAGCGCATCGTAGGAAAAGCGCCGCACGCCGCCATCGGGCAGGGTTTCTTCGATGAGCTGGCCGAGCTCGTTCCACACCCAGCGATGGCGGCTGCTGTCCGGATAACGCAGCGACAGCAATTGGCCGCGCAGGTTGTAGTAGTAATGCGTGACCTGGCCGTCGGGATCGACCGCTTCGGTGACGGCACCTTCAGCGTTGCGCCGGTAAATCCACACCGCATCACCACGACAACGCTTGTAGAGAAAACCGTTGCGGTACTCGTAGGACGTTGGTGCATCGTCCGGCGGAATCAGCGCGATCAGCCGTCCGAGTTCGTCGTAGCGGTATTCGGTGACCGCGCCCAACGCATCCTGCTCGGCGATCAAGCGCCCCTGCTGGTCATAGGCCTTGAGCTGCTCGCCGCCATCGGCCGCAACCTGGCGCACCAGCCGCGCGCGCTCGTCGTGGACGTAGACTTCTTCGGTGCCGTCGACGTAATGCACGGTCACGCTGGCGTCGTCATCGTTCCAGACGTAACGGGTGTTCATCTGCGAGAACGACGCCCAGTGCCGCACGCAGCGCGCCGCTTTGCCCTCGCGCTGCCACTCCCAGAAGAAGCTCGCGCCGCCGGTCAGCTGGCGCTGGAGGATGACGTGGTGATCGTCGTAGTCGTAGCGTTCGCTGTCGCCAACCGCGTTGGTCGCGACCAGTAGCCGTTGCCGGGCATCGAAGCTGTAGGTGGCGAGGTTCTGCTCGGTGGTCCACTCGCCCTGAACAAAGACTTGGTAATCGACCGCCACCAGTTGCGCGCGGTCATAACGCAACAGCAGGGCGCGGCCGGCGCCGTTGTCCAGACGCTGAATGCGGTCGGAGCGATCGCGTTGCAGGGTCAGGCGATTGCCGTAGACATCGCTGATCGCCGTCAGCCGGCCGGCGCGAAAGTGATAGAACCGCGCGCTGTCGCCGGCCAACGCCAGAATCAGTTCTTCCGGCTCATCGCCGAGAAAGATCGCCGCCCGCGACAGGCTGTTGTGAATCGCCGGGCGCGCGACGTTGGGCAGGGGAAAGCGGGTTCGGCGGTTCTCGTGGTCGATCCAGATCACGCCATCGCCGTCGAAGGCCAGCCGATGGGCCAGCGTGTGGCTCCAGCCGAAACCCAGGCCGATGTCGATCTCGACCGCGCTGCTGCGGTACAAGCGGGTGAACTCGAAGGGCAGCACGCCATCGAGCACCGCGTCGGTCAGGGTCAGCAGTTCTTCGCCGGTGACCATCGACACCGGGCAGCCATTGGTACAGGTTTTGGGCACGCAATCGGCGGCATCGCCGTTGGGGTTCTTTGCTTGGTCGGGCGCGTCGTCGTGTGGCTCATGGCGCTCAAGGCGGGCCATGTTTTGAGATTTGTCCCGCGCGAGTGGCGCCGGATTCGGCACGCTCAACACAACTTCATCGGCCTGACGAATGTTCAGCGGAATCGATGGCGTCGGCTTCAGCTCAACCTCGCGCGCATGAAACATCAGCGGCTTCAGCGTGCTCGCATGCTGCGTGAGTTCCGGCGTTGAGGTCAGTTCCGCCAAGCGTAAAGCAGAAGCCGCCAGCCATTCCCGCGCCCGTGGCGACTTGATCTTCGCCAGGACCTTGCTGCTCAAACGCAGCGATACGCCGGCACCGCCCGCCACGCGCATCAACAGGAAACTGATCAGCAACTCGGTGCGAACTTCGGCCACCACCTCGGCGAGGTATTGCGGCGGCAGCATCTTCAGCCAACTGGTGAACGCAGCCAGATGAATGAACAGCAACGGCTCGTCGCTGAGCATCAACAAGGCGTTGGCGATCGCTTCGTTTGAAGCGGCAAGCAGCGCCTCGAGTTCGACTTCGCTCAGGTATTCCAGGAGCTTCGCGCTGTGCTCCTGCAGATCGGCAAGTAGGGCGAACAGTTGTTGAATGTCATCCCAGACGCCATTCAAAGCTTTTTCCAGACCGCGCCAATCGGCCCGTTGCAACTGCCCGTAACGATCAAGAAAACCGGCGCTGGAAAACTCCGTCCATTGCGGTTGGAAGCCTGTCCATTCGCTGCGCAGCCAGCCTTCAAGACCGGCAATCACGCCTTCATATGAGGCATACAGGGCGCGGACATGGTCGGTAGAAACATCGGGAAAGAAGGTGACGCGGTAGCGCTGGCTCCGCACGCAATCGGTGACCTCGAGGATCCCGCTCGGGCCGATGGTGTAGCGCAGTGGTTCGCCGAAGGTCAGCACACCGTCGACGTCGCTGAGCAGCGGTTCGAGGGTCACCGGGGTGTCGCCGATCGGCACGAAGCGCGCGGTTTCGAACAAATGCACCAGGGTCAGCGGCCCGTTGGCCGGGCACATGACTACCGATGAGCTGATGGGGGCGCGCGAGGTGATCGGCGCGCTCAGTTGTACGTCATTGCCAACCTTGAACACCTGCTCGATGTCCAGCGCGGTCCCGGTCCAGAACTGCTCGGCCCAGGCGTCGTAGTTGTTCAGGCACAGGCGGAACTCGTCGATCAGCGCTTCGAAATCTGGCTGCTTCGGATTCAGGGCGGCCACCACCAGCAGTCCGATGCTGTTGTTCAGGGCCAGGAGCTGATCGGGTTGAAACATTCGCAGTCGCTCGCGCATGTGAAAAAACGGGAGCGCGGACTTTGCGGGGGATCAAAAAGGAAAGAAGTCGGGGAAGTAGGTAGTGTCTGTAGGAGTTTTCGCTAAATGCGAAAAGGCGTCGATGGCATTGCCCGTTGCTCAATGTCCATCGGCCTCGCTATGCTGCTGAACCCATTAATCAGATCCGCGTTGCGGCACGTTGCCTGTCGCCCGGGATGTCTTTGTTAACGGATCCGATGATGAATGCACCGCTGAAGACGTTCGGCCCGATCAAGGCCGTGATTTTCGATATGGACGGTTTGCTGCTCGATACCGAGGGCATTTACACCGAGGTCACCTCGCTGATTGCCGGGCGCTACGGGAAAACCTTCGACTGGAGCGTCAAGCAGAACATCATTGGTCGCGGTGCCAATGACCTGGCCAATTACGTGGTGCAGGCGCTGGAACTACCGATCACTCCGGAAGAATTTCTGCAGATCCGCGAGCCGCTGATGCGCGAGCGTTTCCCCAAGGCGCAGGCGATGCCGGGGGCCGAAGCGCTGGTGCGTCACCTCAAAGCGCACAACATCCCGATCGCGGTGGGCACCAGTTCGTCGCGCCAGTCGTTCGGGCAGAAAACCACCTTGCACCGTGAGTGGTTTGCGCTGTTCGATTTCATCGTCACGGCGGACGATCCGGAAGTCGGCGCGGCCAAACCGGCGCCGGATATTTTCCTCACCGCCGCCCGGCGTTTGGGCGTTGCGCCCAAGGATTGTCTGGTGTTCGAGGATTCGCCGTTTGGCGTCACCGCAGCGAAAGCGGCAGGCATGACCGCAATCGCCATCCCCGACGCAGCAATGGCAGACGAGAAATATGCTCACGCTGACGGCATTATCCGCTCGCTGAAAGACTTCAGGCCCAGCGTATTTGGCCTGCCGATGCTGGAACTGGCTTGACCGCTTAAACACAAACGCCGCCCTTCTATAAAGAAGGGCGGCGTTTTTTTTGCCGGTCTGTCAGGCGCCGAAACCACCGTCGATGGTCAGGCTGGCACCGGTGATGTAACCGGCTTCCGGTCCGGCCAGATAGGCGACGAAGCTGGCGATTTCTTCGGCGGTGCCGTAACGACCGACGGCCATCAGCGGGATCAGGCTGTCGGCGAATTCGCCGTGGGCCGGGTTCATGTCGGTGTCGACCGGGCCAGGTTGCACGTTGTTGATGGTGATGCCCCGTGGGCCGAGATCGCGGGCAAGGCCTTTGGTCAGGCCGACCAGTGCCGATTTGCTCATCGCGTACACGCCGCCACCGCCGAAGGGCATGCGGTCGGCGTTGGTGCTGCCGATGTTGATGATCCGCGAGCCTTCGCCCATGTGTTTCGCCGCTTCCTGCGAAGCAATGAACACGCTGCGCACGTTGATGGCCAAAGTCTGATCGAAATCTTCGAGTTTGAAATCTTCCAGCGGCGCGATAGCCAGCACGCCGGCGTTGTTGACCAGAATGTCCAGGCGGCCAAACGCTTCGACGGTGGCGCTGACGGCGTGGCGAATCGCGCCGGCATCGGCGCTGTCAGCCTTGATCGCCAAGGCTTTGCCGCCGTTGCCAGTGATGCTGTTCTGCAGTTCTTCGGCTTTGGCGGCGGAGCTGACGTAAGTGAAAGCGACGGCGGCGCCTTCAGCGGCCAGGCGTTTGACGATGGCTGCGCCGATGCCGCGCGAACCGCCTTGAATCAGAGCGACTTTGCCGCTGAGGTGTTGAGTGGTCATGTTCGATCTCCAAGTGTTCAAGGCGGAATGCCTTGGTGTTGGTGCCGAGTATCGGCGTGGCATCGACAACCGGGTAGACCATGATTGCTATAGTCTGTGTAAACCAAAAGTTTATAGTGGCGATCATGGAAACGTTCAGCAGTATCGAATGCTTTGTGCGCAGCGCCGAAGTCGGCAGCTTCGCCGAAGCCGCGCGACGCTTGAGCCTGACCCCGGCGGCAGTGGGCAAAAGCGTGGCGAAACTGGAGGCGCGGCTCGGCGTACGGCTGTTCCAGCGTAGTACACGCAGCCTGACCCTGACCGAAGCGGGGCAGCTGTTTTTGAGTGAAGTCAGCGCCAGCCTGACCACCATCCAGAATGCCGTGGCCAATCTGGCCAGTGCCGGCGGGCAACCGGCCGGCACGCTGAAAGTCAGCATGGGCACGGTGTTCGGCCGTCTGTATATCGTGCCGCTGCTCGGTGAGTTTCTGCAGCGTTATCCAGCGATCAACCCGGACTGGCATTTCGATAACCGTCAGGTCGACCTGATCGGGCAGGGCTTCGACGCGGCGATTGGCGGCGGCTTTGAACTGCCACAAGGCGTGGTTGCGCGCAGGCTGACACCGGCGCATCGGGTGTTGGTGGCATCGGAGGACTATCTGCAAAAACATGCGCCGATCAGCCATCCCGATGACCTCAGGCAACACGACGGCATTCTGATTCGCTCACCGCAGACCGGGCGCGTGCGTTCCTGGCAACTGACTCACCGCGATCAGCAACACAGTCCGCTGACATTGCGGGCGCGGATGACCATGAGTGATTCCGAGGCTGCCTGTGCAACGGCGATGCAAGGTTTGGGCATTGCGCTGGTGAGCATGCCGTTTGCGGTCGCGTATCTTCAGGCAGGGACGTTGCAGCGGGTGCTGCCTGACTGGTTTGTCGATGACGGCAACATTTCGATCTATTACGCCGAGCACAAATTGTTGCCGGGCAAGACCCGAGCGTTTGTGGATTTTGTGATTGAACAGTTTGCTGAGCAGGGACTGGGGCGGCGGTTTAGTGCTATCTGAGCCAGGCACCAAACCGAGTTGCGGATATCGCGGGCAAGCCCGCTCCCACAAGTTTTGAGTTGCTCACACATCTTGCAAAGAACACAAAACCCTGTGGGAGCGGGCTTGCCCGCGATGAACGATAACTCGGTCTATCGAGCAAAGCGCTCCGCCCAGCCAATAATGTTCTTCGGCCGTGGCGTCGCATAAGTGCGCACCTTCGACGTCGACAACTTCAAACGCACCAGCGATTCGGCAATCGTCACCGCCGCTGTCACGCCATCCACCACCGGCACGCCGGTGCGCCGACGGATCTGTTCATCCAGCCCGGCCATGCCGCCGCAGCCCAGGCAAATCACCTCGGCCTTGTCCTGAGTCACCGCCAGTTCGGCCTGCTGCACGATCGCTTCCAGTGCGCGCTGCGGTTCGTGTTCCAGCTCCAGAACCGCCAGACCACTGGCGCGCACCGAGGCACAGCGATCCCACAGACCGGACAGTTTCAGCCGATCCTCGATCAACGGCACGGTGCGATCCAGTGTGGTCACCACCGAGTAGGCATGGCCGAGAAACATCGCGGTGCTGGCCGCCGCATCAGTGATATCTACCACTGGCACGTTGAGCAATTCCTGCAAGCCTTCGCGGCCATGTTCGCCGTAGCCGGCCTGAATCACGGCGTCGAAGGGTTGATCGTAGGCCATCACCCGGTCCATCACGGCGATGGCGGCCAGGTAGCTTTCGAAATTGCCTTCAATCGATTCGGCGCCGAAGTACGGGGTCAGGCCGACGATTTCGGTACCGGGTGAAGCGACGGCCTGCGCCGAGTGGGCGATGGCGTCGGTGATGGATTCGGTGGTGTTGACGTTGACCACGAGAATACGCATGGAAAATCCTTATTGCGGGCAGTGGTGCGGCCCGAAAACCGGGCCGCGAAGGGATCAGTGGCTGACGTTATCCACAGCGATGCATTCGCCGCTGACTTCGGCGTAATGGGTCTGGCGTTTGGCGATGATCAGGTAAAGCATGCCGGCGATACCGGCACCGATGAGCCAGGAGAACGGCGAAACACTGTGGAAACCGGGTACCAGGGCCAGGACGATGGCGATCAGCGCTGCCGGAATAAACGCCGCCACCGCGCGGAAATTGATGCCTCGGCTGTAGTAATAAGCGCCGTTGGGATCTTCGCTGTAGAGCTGCGGCACGTTGATGCGGCCTTTGCGGATCAGCCAGTAGTCGACCATGATCACCCCGTACAGCGGGCCGAGCAGGGCGCCGAGGCCCGACAGGAAATACACGATCACCAGCGGGCTGTTGTAGAGGTTCCACGGCAGGATCAGCACGGCGATGGTTGCGCTGATCAACCCGGCGCGGCGGAAGGTCAGGTACTTCGGCGCCAGGTTGCTGAGGACGAACGCCGGGGCGACGAAGTTGGCCATGATGTTCACCGCGACGGTGACGATCAGAAAAGCCAGGCAGCCGAGCACCAGAAAGAATGTGTTGGGGATCGAGGCGATGATTTCGGTCGGGCTTTCGATGATCCGCCCGTTGATCTGGAACTGCGCGCCACACAGCAACACGGTAATCGCAGCGAACACCAGAATGTTCACCGGCAAGCCCCAGAAATTTCCTACCTTGATGGTTTTGCGGCACGGCGAAGAACGGGCGAAATCGCAGAAGTTGAGGATCAGCGTGCCATAGATCGCCAGCCACAACGCGCCGCCAGCAAAGATGTTGCGCCACATCTCGCCACCGGTCAGCGGCTCGCGGATCGACCAGGCAATGGTCGCGTTGGCCTGGAAGTACATCCACCCGGCGAGTGCAGCAACGGTCAGCAGAATCACCGGCCCGGCAAATGCCTCGTAACGGCGCACCATCTCCATGCCGTAGGCAAGGATCGCCAGTTGTACCAGCCAGATGGCAACGAAGCACACCCAGCCCAGAGTCGACAGGCCGAGAATCGAGTTGTGATCGTATTCAGCGAATCCCGGATGCACGGCAGTCAGCAAGACGCGGAATACCACTGAGGCGAGATACGACTGAATACCGAACCAGGCGATGGCGATAACCGCCCTGATCAATGCAGGGATTTGCGCACCGTGGATGCCGAAACTGATCCGGCTGATCACCGGAAACGGCACCCCGGTTTTCTGCCCCATGTACCCGGACAGGTTCATGAAGAAGTACACCAGCGCCGCGCCAATCCCCAGCGACAACAGAATCTGCCAGCCGCCCAAGCCCAACGCATACAGGCCGATGGCGAACGAGTAGTTGGCGATGTTGTGCACGTCGTTCGTCCACAGGGCGAAGATGCTGTACTGGCCCCAACGCCGGCCTTCGGCTTTGGTCGGCGCCAGATCGCTGTTGTGCAGACGCGGGCTCAGTTGCAGCGGCTCGCTCAGCCCGTCATCGGGCAACGGTTGATCGAGCGTGGAGGAGGGCAGATTCAGCGCGATGTTATTCGAAAGACTTGTACGCATTCCGGCAGGCTCCTGATGTTCCCCCCGCGATGACTGTGCATGAGCGCTCAGGCTCGACAAATCTTCGTCGCGGCGGTGAAACCATCACTGGTTACGGGGCATCTGCAGCCTGTACGGGATAGGGCGCTTCAGGCTTGCGGATCGAAAGTGTGCATGTTTTGCAGTTTTGTATACAAAACATGTATGCGATAAAGCCAGATTTGTGCCAATTGCCAATCTATAAGCGGCAAGGCTCATTTCGAATAGTTATCAATGCGGCATAAGTCGCTGAAAAACCGGCGATATAATTTGATCGATTGGACAGGAATTTTTTTCAGGGGAGGGAGTTTGCAGAGGGGCAAGCAGATGGGGATTCTGCTTGGGAGTGTAACTTTTCAGGGCGTCAGAACTGAAAGTGCACACATAAATGGCACCGATGGTGACAACCTTGTATACACCTTTTGCGTGCCTGGCACATATCAATGTGGGAGCGAACCTGCTCGCGAATGCGGTGGATCAGGCAACTGAAACGTTGACTGCAACTGCGCTTTCGCGAGCAGGCTCGCTCCCACAGGGGAACTCATTCCAGCAAATGATCAAACCTTGCTCTTGCTGATGATATTCCCGGCATGCAGCCCGCATTCTTTCTGCGTGGCTTCTTCCCACCACCAGCGGCCTTCGCGCTCGTGCTGGTTCGGCAGCACCGGGCGGGTGCAGGGTTCGCAGCCGATGCTGATGAAACCGCGCTCGTGCAGGCTGTTGTACGGTAGTTCGAGCATGCGGATGTAGCCCCAGATCTCCTCGCTGGTCATCTGCGCCAGCGGGTTGAACTTGTACAGGGTGCGTTCCGGTGTCGAGAAAGCTGTGTCGATTTCCAGCACCGCCACAGCGCTGCGGGTGCCCGGGCTCTGATCGCGGCGCTGGCCGGTGGCCCAGGCTTTAACGTCGGACAGCTTGCGCCGCAGCGGCTCGATCTTGCGGATGCCGCAGCATTCGCCGTGGCCATCTTTGTAGAAGCTGAACAGGCCTTTTTCCTTCACGAACGGTTCGAGTTTCGTGTAGTCCGGCGAGACGATTTCGATGTCGATCTTGTAATGCTCGCGCACCTGCTCGATGAAGCGGTAGGTCTCCGGATGCAGGCGGCCGGTGTCGAGGCTGAACACTTTGACGTTCTTGTTCAGCTTCCACGCCATGTCCACCAGCACCACGTCCTCGGCGCCGCTGAAAGATATCCACAAGTCATCGCCGAACTCGGCGAAGGCGAGCTTGAGGATGTCCTGGGCGGATTTGTTGGCATAGGTCGTGGCGAGTTCCACGACGTCAAACGTTGGGCTCATCAGGGCGGCTTCCTACAGGTCAATGGCGCTCGGGCGCTCTATAGGGGGCCGATGGTAACAAAAAGCTGCCGCGGCCGGGGCGTCCTCTGCGTTGCGCGCCTCGGGTGCAAACGCTAGAGTTCGGCCTCGCTCGACTCAATAATCACTACAAACGGGAGTGTCTTGTGGAAATTGCTTGCCTGGATCTTGAAGGGGTACTGGTACCGGAAATCTGGATCGCCTTCGCCGAAAAAACCGGAATCGACTCCCTCAAGGCCACCACTCGGGACATTCCCGATTACGACGTTTTGATGAAGCAGCGCCTGCGCATCCTCGATGAGCACGGTCTCAAGCTCTCGGACATTCAGGAAGTGATCGCCACACTGAAACCGCTGGATGGCGCGGTGGAGTTCGTCAACTGGCTGCGCGAGCGCTTTCAGGTGGTGATTCTCTCGGACACTTTTTATGAGTTTTCACAGCCACTGATGCGCCAGCTGGGCTTCCCGACCTTGCTCTGCCATCGCTTGATCACTGACGAAAGTGGTCGGGTGACCGGCTATCAACTGCGTCAGAAAGATCCCAAGCGCCAGTCGGTGCTGGCGTTCAAGAGTCTGTACTACCGGGTGATCGCGGCGGGTGATTCGTACAACGACACGACCATGCTCGGCGAGGCGGATGCGGGGATTCTGTTTCACGCGCCGGACAACGTGATTCGCGAGTTTCCGCAGTTCCCGGCGGTGCATACGTTTGAAGAGCTCAAGCAGGAGTTCCTCAAAGCCTCAAACCGCGATCTCAGCCTGTAAGCCTAGCTACCTGATGATCGTTCCCACGCTCCGCGTGGGAATGCCTCAACGGACGCTCCGCGTTCGGCTTTGGATGGGACGCGGAGCGTCCCGGGCTGCATTCCCACGCAGGAGCGTGGGAACGATCGGTGTGGGAGGCTGCTCGCGATGCTTCAGAGGTTCTGCAGGGTATCGAGCAGGATCCGCACTTTGGTCATCGACTCCTGATACTCCGCCTGCCAGTTCGAATCGGCGACGATCCCGCCGCCGCCCCAGCAGCACACCTGGCCATCCTTGACCAGCAGACTGCGGATGGCGATAGAGCTGTCCATCTCGCCGCGCACGTCCAGATACAGCAACGAGCCGCAATACAGACCGCGCCGGGTTGGCTCCAGCTCGTCGATGATCTGCATCGCCCGAATCTTTGGTGCGCCGGTGATCGAGCCGCCGGGGAAGCTGCCAGCGATCAGGTCCAGCGCATCACGATCCGCCGCCAGTTCACCGGTCACGCTGCTGACCAGGTGATGCACGTTCGGATAGCTTTCCAGACTGAACAACTCCGGCACCCGCACCGAGCCGATGCGGCAGGTGCGCCCGAGATCGTTGCGCAGCAGGTCGACGATCATCAGGTTTTCCGCGCGATCCTTGGGGCTGGCCAGCAGTTCGGCGGCGTTGGCAGCGTCCTCGGCTGGGGTGACGCCACGGGGGCGGGTGCCCTTGATCGGACGGGTTTCAACCTGACGCTGGCTGACTCTGACGAAACGTTCCGGTGACAGGCTCAGCACCGCGCCGCCATCGGGCAGGCTCTGGAACCCGGAGAACGGCGTCGGGCAGGCCTGACGCAAAGCGCAGTAAGCCAGCCACGGATCGCCCTGGCATTCAGCACGAAAGCGTTGCGCGAAGTTGACCTGATAGCAGTCGCCGGCCTGGATGTAGTCCTGAATGCGTTCGAAGGCCTGACGGTAATCGTCGGCCGAGAGATCAGCGGCCATCGGGGCGTTCAGTTTGAAGGGCGCCAGCGCGTCAACTTGAGGCTGAGTGAACAGCGCGACCAATCGCTGCCGTTCACTGTCGACAAGCGATGGATGAAAGACCAATTGGCTGGTTTGCCTGTGGTGATCGCTGATCAGCGCCCAGTCGTACAGGCCAAAACGCGCATCGGGCAGTTGCAGGTCATCCAGCGCCTGACTCGGCAGGTTTTCCAGATGCCGGCCGAAGTCGTAGCTCAGATAACCGATCAGTCCGCCGGCGAACGGCAATTCGTACCCGGCGGGCAACTGCGCTTCGCCCAAGCGGCTGAGGTGGTCACGCAGGCGCTGGAGGAAATGCGCGCCGCTCTCGTCCGGCAACACCGCCAGTTGTTCCAGCGGCCAGGCGCTGAGCAAGTCATAACGGCCGCGTTCAGCGCTCGGCCGGCCGCTGTCGAGCAGCACGGCGCCGGGTGCGTTGCGAATGGCCGCGAAGTAGTCGGCGGGATTGGCGCGGTAGGGCAGTGGGTGTACGGAGCAGGTCAACATGGGCGGGGCAGATCGGCCGTTGAGGCGGGGTGGGGATTGTAGTCCTCTGCGGGAATTGCTCCTAGAGGGGATGTCGGCGATTGGCAGATGGGCGGCAGAGTTGAAGCTCGGGTTCTTTGATCGTTCCCACGCTCCGCGTGGTAACGCCGCCATGGACGCTCTGCGTCCACTGTGACGCGGAGCGTCACGGGCTGCATTCCCACGCAGAGCGTGGGAACGATCAATGTGGGGGATCAGCCCTCGACCGCAGGAATATGCCCAAACATCTCCTGGGTAAACGCCACCCGCTCTTCTACCGATTCCTTAACGCCCCGCGCCTTCAGCTCTTCCAGCCGCGCTTCAACCGCGTGAGTGCGCAAGGTCAGGCCGCAATCGTTGGCGATCTGAATGTTCAGCCCCGGCCGCGCATTCAGTTCGAGAATCAACGGACCCTTTTCCTGATCGAGCACCATGTCCACACCGATATAACCCAGCCCGCACAGCTCATAGCAGCCGGCGGCGAGTTTCATGAAACCGTCCCAGTAGGGCAGTTGCACGCCGTCCACCGCGTTGGTGGTGTCGGGGTGTTTGGTGATGATGTTGTTCAGCCAGGTGCCGCGCAGGGTCAAACCGGTGGCCAGATCCACACCAACGCCAATGGCGCCCTGGTGCAGGTTGGCCTTGCCGCCGGACTGGCGGGTCGGCAGACGCAACATCGCCATCACCGGGTAACCCATCAGCACGATGATGCGGATGTCCGGCACGCCTTCGTAGCTGATGCTCTTGAATATCTGGTCCGGGGTCACACGGTATTCGATCAGCGCGCGGTCGCGGTGGCCGCCCAGCGAGTACAGGCCGGTGAGAATGCTGGAGATGTGATGCTCCAGCTCTTCGTGGGCGAGGATCTTGCCCGAGACCGTGCGATAACGGCCTTCGAAGCGGTCGGCGATGACGATGATGCCATCGCCACCCGCGCCCTGCGCCGGTTTGATCACGAAGTCGCTGCGCCCGCCGATGATCTCGTCGAGCTTGTCGATTTCCTTCTCGGTGGAGATCACCCCGTACAGCTCCGGCACGTGAATGCCGGCGGCGATGGCGCGTTCCTTGGTGAGGATCTTGTCATCGACGATCGGGTACAGGCTGCGCTTGTTGTACTTGAGCACGTAGTCCGCGTTTCGGCGGTTGATGCCCATGATGCCGCGCGCCTCGAGGGCCTTCCAGGTCTTCCAGAAACCGAACATCAGGCGTCAGCCTTCTTCAGGAAGGCCTTGAAACGCACCAGTTCGGTCAGGCGGTAGCCGCGATAGCGACCCATCGCCAGCATGAAACCGACCAGAATCAGCAGGATCGCCGGGAAGGTAAACACGAAGTACACCAGCTCCGGCACGGTCATGATCAGGTGCGCCAGGGAGGCGGCGAACAGCGTGCCGATGGCGACTTTCAGCGCATGGTTGGCGCCGCGTTCTTCCCAGGTAATCGACAGACGCTCGATGGTCATGGTCAGAATCACCATCGGGAACAGCGCCACCGACAAGCCACGCTCAAGCCCCAGTTTGTGGCTGAACAGACTGATCGCCGCAATCAACACCACAACGAAGGTCAGCACCACCGACAGGCGCGGCAGCATTTGCAGTTTCAGATGTTCGAGATACGAGCGCAGCGACAGGCCCAGCGCGGTGATCACCGTGAACAGCAGAATGCCGAAGCCCAGCTGCGTTTCGCGGAAGGCCAGCGCGATCAGCACCGGGGTGAATGTGCCCAGCGTCTGCAGGCCGACGAGGTTGCGCAGGATCAGGATCACCAGCACGCCGATCGGGATCATCACCATGATCATGAAGGTCTGCTGGGTCTGCAGCGGCAAGCCGTACAGCGAATAATCGAGGAAGTTGGCGTCAGTGTTTTCGTCGGTCAGCTTGGCCAGACGAATCGCGTTCATCTCGCTGTTGTTCAGGCTGAAGGTCACGTTGGCTTTCTTGCCGCCGTCGACGGTGATCAGGTTTTCGTCACCGGTCCACCACAGCAGGCGGTCGGTTGGCAGGCCTTGCTCACCGGTTTCCGGGTTGAAGTACAGCCAGTCGTTGCCGTTGAAGCTGCGCAGCCACAGTTCGGGTGTCTGTGGCTGATCGGCGACGAGGCGGATGGTGTGGACTTTTTCTACCGGAACGTGGGCAATCGACAGCAGCAGTTCGACGATCTTGGCTTTGTGCGAAGTCGACGGATCGCCGGCCAGCAGCAATTTGACGTTGTCGTCGTTGACGTTGTTGACGCGCTTGATCGCCTCGCCAATGAAGGTTTCGACGTCGGCCGAATGTTGGCGGATCGGCGCGAGCAGGGCTTCGGCGGCGATTTTTTCCGGGCCTTCGATGACCATGCTGTCACGGAAGGTCGGGCCTTTGACCTTGGATTTTTCCGCGGTGTAGCGCTTGGTCAGCACCAGACGGTAATACAAGGTCTGGTTGCCCTTGGCGCGACGGGCCGACCAGGTCACCTTGCGGTTGCCGTCGATGCGGTTGACCGCGACGCCGTAGTTATTGGAGATGAAGCTTTCGTTGAGGCTCACGTAATCGCGGCTCAACGGCGGCACGAACATCTGGATCTTCACCGGATCCTTGGTGCTGGCGACGAACTCGACCTTGGCGTCGATGTTCCACAGGTCGTCGGTGGCGTCTTCGGTCACCGGGATGCCGAGCACGAAAATCTGATAGGCCGTAACCGAAACGCCCAGCAGCACCAGCACGGCGATCAGGATTTTCAGGTGGAAGGTTAGAGAACGCATGGAAATTACTCGGCGGTGTGAGCGGCGATGGTGCAGGCAGGTTTGCCGGCAGCGTATTTAAGACTGGGGTCGACCAGCGCGTCGAAGCGTTTCAGCGCCTCGGAGCCGATCAAAAGCGGGTATTGGAACGCACTTCGGTCGGTGAGGTTCACTTCGATGCTGCGCAATGCCGAACCCATGCAGATATCCAGCTCGATCACCGGACGGGCGGTGTACTGCTTGCCTTCTTCCGGATCGTAGTCGCCGGCGCGGCGCTTGATCTTGCTGACTCGCGCCAGCGGCCGTTCGATGGGGTGTGAATGCGCGGTGTCGATGGCCAGGTAGAAACGTACCCAGGATTCACCGTTGCGTTTGAAGCGTTTGATGTCGCGGGCGCTCAGCGAGGCGGTTTTCGCCCCGGTGTCGAGTTTGGCCGCAACTTCGAGATTGATGCCGTCAAGCGAAGCGTATTCGTTGAGGCCGTACACGGTTTTTTCCCCCGCGGCGGCGAGGCCGGGCAGGCAAAACAGAGCAAAAAAGGTGGGGAAAGGCTTGAGTCTCATAAATCCTGGTGCGCAGCGTTCCGTTATCGGTTCAGGTGCCCGCGCAACCGTGCGCAAGCCCCCGCGTGTGCCTGGCAGCTTTTTATGGCAAGCCGTACAAAGACCCGCAAATGCGGGCGGCATTCTAGCACGGTGGTTTTATGGCGCCAGCGCTTGCGCCGATCCATGAGCTGCAAGGGATGCCACTCTTGTGGGAGCGAGCCTGCTCGCGAAAGCGCTGTGTCATTCGATGTAGAAGCCGGCTGATGTGCCGCCTTCACGAGCAAGCTCGCTCCAACATTAATAGATGATCGATTGGCTGCGGTTATTAGACGATTGTCGACAATACCTATTTATCCTTTGACTGATCCGGTCTTATTGGCTAGTTTTTGCCGCATTGGATTTAAAGGTGTCGACAATCATGCTGGATCAACTCGATCCCCCGGTCATCAGCGGCGACGATTCCGAGACGCTGTCGGAAAACGTCTTCCGCCGCATCCAGGCCGCAATCGTCAAAGGCGAAATCGCCCCGGGCAGCAAGATCTCCGAGCCGGAACTGGCGCGTACTTATGGCATCAGTCGGGGGCCGCTGCGTGAGGCGATCCATCGTCTGGAAGGCCAGCGCTTGCTGGTGCGTGTGCCGCACGTCGGTGCGCGGGTGGTCTCGCTCAGCCATGCCGAATTGATCGAACTCTACGAAATCCGTGAATCCCTCGAAGGCATGGCCTGCCGCCTCGCTGCCGAGCGCATGAGCGTCGAGGAAATCGACGAACTGCGCCGGGTCCTGGAAACCCACGAGCGCGATGCGGCGTTTCAGGCCGGCGTCGGTTATTACCAGCAGGAAGGCGATTTCGACTTTCATTACCGGATCATCCAGGGCAGCGGCAATCGCACGCTGACGCAGATGCTCTGCGGCGAGCTGTATCAACTGGTGCGCATGTACCGCATCCAGTTTTCCACCACGCCGAACCGCCCGCACCAGGCCTTCGCCGAACACCACCGCATTCTCGATGCCATCGCCGACCGTGACGGCGAGCTCGCGGAATTGTTGATGCGCCGCCACATCGGCGCCTCGAAACGCAACATCGCCCGTCACTACGAGGACGGTGCCCACAACAAGACAGCCACTGAACGAGGTGATGCATGACTTCCAACCTGAACACGCCGGGCCAGCGCTTCCGCGATGCGGTCGCCAGCGAGCATCCTTTGCAAGTGGTCGGCGCGATCAACGCCAACCACGCGCTGCTGGCCAAGCGCGCCGGTTTCAAGGCGATCTACCTGTCCGGCGGCGGCGTGGCCGCAGGCTCGCTGGGCGTGCCGGACCTGGGCATCACCGGGCTGGACGACGTGCTCACCGACGTGCGGCGGATCACCGACGTTTGCGACCTGCCGCTGCTGGTGGATGTTGACACCGGTTTTGGCTCGTCGGCCTTCAACGTCGCGCGCACGGTCAAGTCGATGATCAAGTTCGGCGCGGCGGCGATTCACATCGAGGACCAGGTTGGCGCCAAGCGCTGCGGCCATCGCCCGAATAAAGAAATTGTCAGCCAGCAGGAAATGGTCGATCGCATCAAAGCCGCCGTCGATGCCCGTACCGACGACAGCTTCGTGATCATGGCGCGTACCGACGCACTGGCAGTGGAGGGTCTGGAATCGGCACTTGATCGCGCGGCAGCGTGCATCGAAGCCGGCGCCGACATGATCTTCCCGGAAGCGATTACCGAACTGGACATGTACAAGCTGTTCGCCAATCGTGTGAAAGCACCGATCCTGGCCAACATCACCGAGTTCGGCGCAACGCCGCTGTACACCACCGAACAACTGGCCGGCGCTGACGTCTCGCTGGTGCTTTACCCGCTGTCGGCGTTCCGCGCGATGAACAAGGCAGCGGAAAACGTCTACACGGCGATCCGCCGCGATGGCACGCAACAGAATGTCATCGACACCATGCAGACTCGCATGGAGCTCTACGATCGTATCGATTACCACACGTTCGAGCAGAAGCTCGATGCGTTGTTTGCACAGAAGAAAGGCTGAACAAAACCCTGTGGGAGCGAGCCTGCTCGCGAAGACGGACTGACATCCAACATTGATGTCGACTGATCCAGCGCTTTCGCGAGCAGGCTCGCTCCCACAAGTTTCCCCATACAAATTCAAGAAGATTGGAGAACACAATGGCCGAAGCAAAAGTACTCAGTGGCGCCGGGCTCCGTGGCCAGGTTGCCGGGCAAACCGCACTGTCCACCGTGGGCCAGGCCGGTGCCGGGCTGACCTATCGCGGCTACGACGTGCGTGAACTGGCCGCCGACGCGCAATTTGAAGAAGTCGCCTATCTGCTGCTGTACGGCGAACTGCCGACAACAGCGCAACTGGCCGACTATCAAAGCAAACTGAGCAAGCTGCGCGACCTGCCGCAAGCTTTGAAAGAAGTGCTCGAACGAATTCCCGCCGACGCCCACCCGATGGACGTCATGCGCACCGGTTGCTCATTCCTCGGCAACATCGAACCGGAGAAAGACTTCTCCGAACAGCGCGACAAGACCGACCGTCTGCTCGCCGCGTTCCCGGCGATCATGTGCTACTGGTATCGCTTCAGCCACGACGGCAAGCGCATCGACTGCGTCAGCGACGAGCCAACCATCGGCGGCCACTTCCTGCACCTGCTGCACGGCAAGAAACCGAGTGAATTGCACGTCAAAGTGATGAACGTGTCGCTGATCCTCTACGCCGAACACGAATTCAATGCCTCAACCTTCACCGCACGGGTTTGCGCCTCGACTTTGTCGGATCTGTACTCGTGCGTGACGGCGGCGATCGGTTCGCTGCGTGGCCCGTTGCACGGTGGCGCCAACGAAGCGGCGATGGAAATGATCGAGCGCTTCGGTTCACCGGAAGAGGCGATCAAAGGCACCCTGGGCATGCTCGAGCGCAAGGACAAGATCATGGGCTTCGGCCACGCGATCTATAAGGACAGCGACCCGCGCAACGAGGTGATCAAGGGCTGGGCGAAAAAACTCGCGGACGAGGTCGGTGACAAGGTGTTGTTCCCAGTCTCGGAAGCCATCGACAAGACCATGTGGGAGCAGAAGAAACTGTTCCCGAATGCCGACTTCTACCATGCCTCGGCGTACCACTTCATGGGTATCCCGACCAAGCTGTTCACGCCGATCTTCGTCTGCTCGCGCCTGACCGGCTGGGCCGCGCACGTGTTCGAACAACGCGCCAACAACCGCATCATCCGCCCGAGCGCCGAATACACCGGCGTCGAACAGCGCAAGTTCGTGCCAATCGAACGTCGCTGAAATGGTGGGCTGACCCGTAACCAGAGAACACCGCTAGACCCTGTGGGAGCGAGCCTGCTCGCGAAGACGGACTGACATTCAACATTGATGTCGACTGATATACCGCTTTCGCGAGCAGGCTCGCTCCCACAGTGGACGGTGTGTAACTCAGGTTTCTGGCCCACCCTTTGCAACCACCGTGACCCGAGTCCTGACCCGATGAACACAGAATTCCGCAAGAACCTGCCCGGCACGCCGCTGGATTACTTCGACACCCGCGCGGCGATCGAGGCGATTGCGCCTGGCAGCTACGACACCCTGCCGTACACCTCCCGCGTGCTGGCGGAAAACCTTGTGCGTCGCTGCGACCCGGCCACGCTCACCGATTCCCTCAAGCAACTGATCGAACGCAAGCGCGATCTAGATTTCCCGTGGTTCCCGGCGCGGGTGGTCTGCCATGACATCCTCGGCCAGACCGCGCTGGTCGACCTCGCTGGCCTGCGCGATGCCATCGCTTTGCAGGGCGGCGACCCGGCGCAGGTCAACCCGGTGGTGCCGACGCAACTGATCGTCGACCACTCGCTGGCCGTCGAGGCGGGCGGTTTCGATGCCCAGGCCTTCGAGAAGAACCGCGCCATCGAAGATCGCCGCAACGAAGACCGTTTCCACTTCATCAACTGGACCAAAAAGGCCTTCAAGAACGTCGATGTGATCCCGCCGGGCAACGGCATCATGCACCAGATCAACCTGGAGAAAATGTCCCCGGTGATTCAGGTGCGCGAAGGCGTGGCGTTCCCCGACACCTGCGTCGGCACCGACAGCCACACGCCGCACGTCGATGCGCTCGGTGTGATCGCCATCGGCGTTGGCGGCCTCGAAGCCGAGAGCGTGATGCTCGGCCGTGCGTCGTGGATGCGTCTGCCGGAAAGCGTTGGCGTCGAACTGACCGGCAAGCTGCAACCGGGCATCACCGCTACCGACATGGTCCTGGCCCTGACCGAATACCTGCGCAAGCAGAAAGTCGTTGGCGCGTGGCTGGAGTTCTTCGGCGAAGGCGCGGCAGCGCTGACCCTCGGTGACCGCGCGACCATCTCCAACATGGCCCCGGAATACGGCGCCACGGCGGCGATGTTCTACATCGACCAGCAGACCATCGATTACCTGAAACTGACCGGTCGTGAAGACCAGCAGGTTCAATTGGTCGAGCAATACGCCAAGTTGACCGGGCTGTGGGCTGACAGCCTCAAAGGTGCGCAATACGAGCGCGGTCTGACTTTTGATCTGTCCTCGGTGGTGCGCAACATGGCCGGCCCGAGCAACCCGCACGCCCGCGTCGCGGTGTCCGATCTGGCGGCCAAAGGCATCTCCGGCCAGTGGGATGACGTGCCAGGGCAAATGCCCGACGGCGCGGTGATCATCGCCGCCATCACCAGTTGCACCAACACCAGCAACCCGCGCAATGTCATCGCCGCTGGCCTGTTGGCGCGCAATGCCAACAAGCTCGGCCTGACGCGCAAGCCGTGGGTCAAATCCTCGCTGGCGCCCGGTTCGAAAACCGTGGCGCTGTACCTCGATGAAGCGGGGCTGACCACTGAGCTGGAGCAGCTCGGTTTCGGCGTTGTGGCGTTTGCCTGCACCACCTGCAATGGCATGTCCGGCGCCCTCGATCCGCTGATCCAGCAAGAGATCATCGACCGCGATCTGTACGCGACCGCGGTGCTTTCCGGCAACCGCAACTTCGACGGCCGCATTCACCCGTACGCCAAACAGGCATTCCTCGCCTCGCCGCCGCTGGTGGTTGCTTACGCGATCGCCGGGACCATCCGTTTCGATATCGAGAAGGATGTGCTGGGCGTGGTCGATGGCCGGGAAATCCGCCTCAAGGACATCTGGCCGAGCGATGAAGAAATCGATGCGGTGGTGAAGTCGTCGGTCAAGCCTGAGCAGTTCCGTCAGGTCTATATTCCGATGTTCGCCGTGCATGAAGACACCGGGCCGAAAGTCGCGCCGCTGTACGACTGGCGCGAGATGAGCACCTACATCCGCCGTCCGCCGTACTGGGAAGGCGCGCTGGCCGGCGCCCGTCCGCTGAAGGGCATGCGCCCGCTGGCGGTGCTGCCGGACAACATCACCACTGATCACCTGTCGCCATCGAACGCGATCATGCTCGACAGCGCCGCCGGCGAATACCTGGCGAAAATGGGCCTGCCGGAAGAGGACTTCAACTCCTACGCCACCCACCGTGGCGACCACCTGACCGCCCAGCGCGCAACGTTCGCCAATCCGAAACTGTTCAACGAAATGGTCGTGGAAAACGGCAAGGTCAAACAGGGTTCGCTGGCGCGCGTGGAGCCGGAAGGCCAGGTCATGCGTATGTGGGAAGCCATCGAAACCTACATGCAACGCAAGCAGCCGCTGATCATCATCGCTGGCGCTGACTACGGTCAGGGTTCGTCCCGCGACTGGGCGGCGAAAGGTGTGCGCCTTGCCGGTGTCGAGGCGATTGCCGCTGAAGGTTTCGAGCGCATTCACCGCACCAACCTGGTGGGCATGGGCGTGTTGCCGCTGGAATTCAAACCCGGCACCAACCGCCACACCCTGGCCATCGATGGCAGCGAAACCTACGACGTGATCGGCGAGCGCAAGCCGCGTGCGGATCTGACGCTGGTGATCAATCGCAAGAACGGCGAGCGCGTCGAAGTGCCGGTGACCTGCCGTCTCGATACCGCTGAAGAAGTGTCGATCTACGAGGCCGGCGGCGTGTTGCAGCGCTTCGCACAGGATTTCCTCGAAGGATCGGCGGTAGCCGTTTAAATCAACGTGTGGGCATGGGATTTCAAGTCCCATGCCTTCGGTAAGGAGCACCATGGCTCACGCACCACAAATCAGAATCGCTGCCACCTACATGCGCGGCGGCACCAGCAAAGGCGTGTTCTTCAGCCTCACCGATCTGCCCGAAGCAGCGCAAGTTCCAGGCCCAGCGCGCGACGCTTTGTTGCTGCGGGTGATCGGCAGCCCCGATCCCTACGACAAGCAGATCGACGGCATGGGCGGCGCGACGTCGAGCACCAGCAAAACCGTGATCCTGTCGAAAAGCACCCGCGCCGATCACGACGTCGATTACCTGTTCGGTCAGGTGTCGATCGACAAGCCGTTCGTCGACTGGAGCGGCAACTGCGGCAACCTCTCGGCGGCGGTCGGTTCGTTCGCCATCAGCAACGGTCTGGTCGACGCCAGCCGCATTCCGCACAACGGCGTAGCGGTGGTGCGCGTGTGGCAGGCCAACATCGGCAAGACCATCATCGCCCACGTGCCGATCACCAATGGCGAAGTGCAGGAAACCGGTGATTTCGAACTCGACGGCGTGACCTTTCCGGCGGCCGAAGTGCAGGTCGAATTCATGGATCCGGCGGCGGAAGAAGAGGGCGGCGGTGGCTCGATGTTCCCCACCGGCAATCTGGTCGATGAGCTTGAGGTCCCGGGTGTCGGCACGTTCAAGGCGACCATGATCAACGCCGGGATCCCGACGATTTTCGTCAACGCCGAAGACATCGGTTACACCGGCACCGAACTGCAGGGCGCGATCAACGGCGATCCAAAAGCGCTGCTGATGTTCGAGACGATTCGTGCTTACGGTGCGTTGCGCATGGGCCTGATCGCCAATCTGGAAGAAGCCGCCAAGCGGCAACACACGCCGAAAGTAGCGTTCGTCGCCAAGCCTGCGGATTACGTAGCGTCGAGTGGTAAAGCGATTGCCGCTGGTGATGTGGACCTGCTGGTGCGCGCGTTGTCGATGGGCAAGCTGCACCACGCCATGATGGGCACGGCAGCGGTGGCGATCGGCACGGCGGCGGCGATTTCCGGGACGTTGGTCAATCTTGCTGCTGGTGGGATTGAGCGCAATGCGGTGCGTTTCGGCCATCCGTCCGGGACGTTGCGCGTGGGCGCTGAGGCGACACTGGAGAATGGCGAGTGGGTGGTGAAGAAAGCCATCATGAGCCGCAGTGCGCGAGTGCTCATGGAAGGCTATGTCCGCGTGCCCGGAGATTCTTTCTGACTTAACACAAAACCAGGTAGGAGCTGCCAAAGGCTGCGATCTTTTGATCTTGATCGCGAAAAACAAAATCAAAAGATCGCAGCCTTCGGCAGCTCCTACAGGAGTGAATCGAACATGAGCGCCAACGTCGACCTGAACAACCGCCCCGATTACGACGCAGTCCTGCAGGACATCGCCGACTACGTCCTCACCTTCAAGCCCGAATCCGCCGAAGCGCTGAACACCGCGCGCAACTGCCTGATCGACACGCTGGGCTGCGGCTTGCTGGCCCTGCGTTTCCCCGAATGCACGAAACACCTCGGCCCGATCGTTGAAGGCACGGTTGTACCGTTCGGTGCACGAGTGCCAGGTACCCCTTATCGCCTCGATCCGGTCAAAGCCGCTTGGGATATCGGCTGCATTGTCCGCTGGCTCGACTACAACGACACCTGGCTCGCCGCCGAATGGGGGCATCCATCGGACAACCTCGGTGCCATCCTCGCCGTGGCCGATCACCTGTCACAGAAACGCATCGCTAACGGTGAAGCGCCGCTGACGGTCCGCAATGTGCTGGAAGCAATGATCATGGCCCACGAGATTCAAGGCGTGATCGCCCTGGAAAACTCCTTTAACCGGGTAGGACTGGATCACGTCATTCTGGTGAAAGTCGCCTCGACCGCCGTCAGCGCCCGACTGATGGGCGCCAATCGCGAGCAGCTGTTGTCGGCACTGTCCCACGCCTTCGCCGACGGTCAGGCACTGCGCACTTATCGGCATGCGCCGAACGCCGGCTCGCGCAAATCCTGGGCGGCGGGGGATGCGGCGAGTCGCGGCGTAAGGCTGGCCGACATCGCCATGCGCGGTGAGATGGGCATTCCCGGGGTTCTGACGGCAAAGCAGTGGGGTTTTTATGACGTTTCGTTCAGCCACACCAACAACGATCTGGCGCTGAAACCCACGGACAAACGCGCTTTCAGCTTCTCCCGGCCGTTCGGCAGTTACGTGATGGAAAACGTGCTGTTCAAGATCAGTTTCCCCGCCGAATTCCATGCGCAGACGGCATGCGAGGCGGCGGTGACCTTGCATCCGCTGGTTCGCAATCGGCTGCATGAGATCGACCGCATCGTCATCACCACCCATGAATCGGCGATCCGCATCATTTCCAAGGTCGGCCCGCTGGCCAATGCCGCCGACCGCGACCACTGCCTGCAATACATGACCGCCGTGCCGCTGGCATTTGGCAATCTGGTCGCGGAGCACTACGAAGACGACTTCCACAAGGCGCATCCGATCATCGATGTGCTGCGCGAAAAAATGGTCATCGTTGAAGAACCGCGCTTCACCCGCGAATACCTTGAGCCTGACAAACGCTCGATTGCCAACGCCGTGCAGGTGTTTTTCAAGGACGGCAGCAGCACCGACAACGTCGTGGTGGAGTACCCGATCGGCCATCGCCGCCGCCGCGCCGAGGGCATTCCGTTGCTGGAGGACAAGTTCAAGGCCAACCTGGCCACGCGGTTTGCCGGGCAGCGTTGCGCTGAGATTTTTGCGCTGTGCGAGGATCAGGCGCAGCTTGAAGCCACGTCGGTGCATCGATTCATCGACCTGTTTGTGATCTGACGGACCGCGTTATCGTTCTTCGCGGGCAAGCCCGCTCCCACAGGGAATGGTGATGAACACAGAAATTGTGAACGCCTTCAGAACCTGTGGGAGCGGGCTTGCCCGCGATAGCGTCAGATCAGGCACCGCAAACCTACTTGAACCGCCGCTCAACGCCTTTTTCCACGAGAATCTTCGCCGAAATCTCTTCCACCGAGAAATGCGTGGAATTGATGTGCGGAATGTTCTCGCGGCGGAACAGGTTTTCCACTTCGCGCACTTCGAATTCGCACTGGGCGTAGCTCGAATAACGGCTGTTGGGCTTGCGCTCATTGCGGATCGCGGTCAGGCGGTCGGGGTCGATGGTCAGGCCGAACAGCTTGTGCTGATGGGCGCGCAGGGCGGTGGGCAGGGTCAGGCGTTCCATGTCGTCTTCGGTCAGCGGATAGTTGGCCGCGCGGATACCGAACTGCATGGCCATGTACAGACACGTCGGCGTTTTGCCGCATCGCGACACGCCCACTAGTATCAGATCGGCTTTGTCGTAATAGTGGGTGCGCGCGCCGTCATCGTTGTCGAGGGCGAAGTTCACCGCCTCGATGCGCTCCATGTAATTGGAGTTGTGTCCGATCGAATGGGATTTGCCGACGGTGTAGGAAGAATGCTCGGTGAGCTCCTGTTCGAGCGGCGCGAGGAAGGTCGAGAAAATGTCGATCATGAAACCATTGGACGTTGCGAGAATCTCACGAATGTCCTGATTGACGATGGTGTCGAAGATGATCGGGCGAAAGCCGTCGGTTTCAGCGGCTTTGTTGATTTGTTGTACCATGGCCCGCGCTTTTTCCACGCTGTCGATGTAGGGCCGCGTGAATTTGCTGAAGGTAATGTTTTCGAACTGCGCCAACAGGCTTTGACCCAGGGTTTCGGCGGTAATGCCGGTGCCATCGGAGATGAAGAAAGCAGATCGTTTCATTTGCACCTTGGGCCTTAAGCTAGTAACGAATCTTGGATATGATAGGCGCGATTTGCCGGCCGCCATTGGCCCGCATTCTCACTTATTTTCCAGGTCCAGGCCATACAACCGGCCAAGGCTCCCCCGGGCCGCCGGTTTCTGAGCTTTTCCAACACAGTTAGTGGAGAGATCACCTTGGTAGAGTACGTAGTTTCCCTCGATAAGCTCGGCAAACACGATGTTGAGCATGTGGGGGGCAAGAACGCATCCCTGGGCGAGATGATCAGTAACCTGGCAGGCGCCGGTGTTTCGGTCCCCGGCGGCTTCGCCACGACGGCTCAGGCCTATCGTGACTTCCTCGAACTGAGCGGCCTGAACGATCAGATCCACAAGGCCCTCGACGCGCTCGACGTCGACGACGTCAATGCCCTGGCCAAGACCGGTGCGCAGATCCGCCAATGGATCATGGACGCCGAATTCCCTGAAAAGCTCAACACCGAGATCCGCACCGCGTTCGCCGCGCTGTCGGCCGGCAATCCTGACGTGGCCGTGGCCGTACGTTCTTCCGCCACCGCCGAAGACCTGCCGGACGCCTCGTTCGCCGGTCAGCAGGAAACCTTCCTGAACATCCGTGGTGTGGAAAACGTAATCCGCGCCGCCAAAGAGGTGTTCGCTTCGCTGTTCAACGATCGTGCGATTTCCTACCGCGTGCACCAGGGCTTCGACCACAAACTGGTCGCCCTGTCGGCTGGCGTGCAGCGCATGGTGCGTTCGGAAACCGGCACCGCCGGCGTGATGTTCACCCTCGATACCGAATCGGGTTTCCGTGACGTGGTATTCATCACCGGCGCTTACGGCCTGGGCGAAACCGTCGTACAAGGCGCGGTCAACCCCGATGAGTTCTACGTACACAAAGGCACCCTGGAAGCCGGTCGTCCGGCCATCCTGCGCCGCAACCTGGGCAGCAAAGCCATCAAGATGATCTACGGCGACGAGGCCAAGGCCGGTCGTTCGGTCAAGACTGTCGATGTCGACAAGGCCGAACGCGCGCGTTTCTGCCTGACCGACGCCGAAGTCAGTGAGCTGGCCAAGCAGGCGATGATCATCGAGAAGCACTACGGCTGCCCGATGGACATCGAGTGGGCCAAGGACGGTGACGACGGCAAGCTGTACATCGTGCAAGCGCGTCCGGAAACCGTGAAAAGCCGCACCCAGGCCAACGTGATGGAACGTTACCTGCTCAAGGAAACCGGCACCGTGCTGGTGGAAGGTCGGGCGATCGGCCAGCGCATCGGCGCCGGCAAAGTACGCATCATCAAAGACGTCTCGGAAATGGACAAAGTCCAGCCGGGCGACGTGCTGGTTTCCGACATGACCGACCCGGACTGGGAACCAGTGATGAAGCGCGCCAGCGCCATCGTCACCAACCGTGGCGGGCGTACCTGCCACGCGGCGATCATCGCCCGTGAACTGGGCATTCCGGCGGTGGTGGGTTGCGGTAACGCCACCCAGCTGCTGAAGGATGGCCAGGGCGTGACCGTATCCTGCGCCGAAGGCGACACCGGCTACATTTTCGAAGGCGAACTGGGCTTCGACATCAAGAAGAACTCCGTCGACGCCATGCCGGAGCTGCCGTTCAAGATCATGATGAACGTCGGCAATCCGGATCGCGCCTTCGACTTCGCGCAATTGCCGAACGCCGGCGTTGGTCTGGCGCGTCTGGAATTCATCATCAACCGCATGATCGGCGTGCACCCGAAAGCGCTGTTGAACTACGACGGCCTGCCGCAGGAAATCAAGGACAGCGTCGACAAGCGTATTGCCGGTTACAGCGACCCGGTCGACTTCTACGTCGACAAACTGGTGGAAGGCATCAGCACCCTGGCTGCAGCGTTCACGCCGAAGAAAGTCATCGTGCGTCTGTCGGACTTCAAGTCCAACGAATACGCCAACCTGATCGGCGGCAAGCTCTACGAGCCGGAAGAAGAAAACCCGATGCTGGGCTTCCGTGGCGCTTCGCGTTACATCAGCGAATCGTTCCGCGATTGCTTCGAGCTCGAATGCCGCGCATTGAAACGCGTGCGCAACGAGATGGGCCTGACCAACGTGGAAATCATGGTGCCGTTCGTCCGTACTCTGGGCGAAGCCAGCCAGGTGGTCGATCTGCTCGCCGAGAACGGCTTGAAGCGCGGCGAGAACGGTCTGCGCGTAATCATGATGTGCGAACTGCCATCCAACGCGATTCTGGCTGAGGAATTCCTCGAATTCTTCGACGGTTTCTCGATCGGCTCCAACGACCTGACCCAACTGACGCTGGGTCTGGACCGTGACTCGGGGATCATCGCGCACCTGTTCGACGAACGTAATCCAGCGGTCAAGAAGCTGTTGGCCAACGCCATTCAGGCCTGCAACAAGGCTGGCAAGTACATCGGCATCTGCGGTCAGGGTCCTTCGGACCACCCGGATCTGGCCAAGTGGCTGATGGAACAGGGCATCGAGAGCGTGTCGCTGAACCCGGACACCGTGCTGGAAACCTGGTTCTTCCTCGCCGAAGGTCAGGCTTGATCAGTATGTAATTGGCCCGCGCCCCATGTGGGAGCGGGCCTTGAGATTGAAGTAGGGCGGGCTCCAACGGATGCCGCCCTTTTTTGTGCAAGAGCATTATGCAAAGCAGCAGCAACCTGTTTCCTGTCGCGCTGATCAGCGCCGAGCGGCGCGGCGATCTGAGCGAAGACGTCTATCGATTGAAACCCGGCAACAGCCTGGACTGGTCCGTAGAGATCGCCGTCACCCGCCTGGGCATGGCCGATGACACGGCGCCACGCGGCGTGCCGGTGATTCTGTTGCACGGCAGCTTTTCCAATCGGCGCTTCTGGTTTTCCCCCAAAGGCCTCGGGCTCGGCGCGTATCTGACGCGGCTGGGCTTCGACGTGTGGATTCCGGAAATGCGCGGTCACGGCCTGTCCCAGCGCAATGAGGACTACCGGCGCAACCGCGTGGCCGACTATGCCCGCTACGATCTACCGGCGATTGCCGCGTTCGTACGTGAGCAGAGCGGACAGATCCCGCACTGGATCGGCCATTCGCTGGGCGGCATCACCCTGGCGGCGGCGCTCGGTGGCGAATATCTCGGCGAACCGGCCGTGGCCTCGGCGGCGTTTTTCGGCACCCAGGTCAGCCGCACCTACTGGCCGTTGAAAATCCCACCGGTGGAGTGGGGCGGGCGCTTCATTCTCAAGCGTTTCGCGCAGTTGTCCGGCTCACGCCTCAAACGCGGTCCGGAAGACGAACCGATCGGCCTGGCCATCGAAAGCATGCGCTGGTACGGCTTGTTCGGCCGCTTCGGCGACAAGGACAAGGATTGGTGGGCCGGGCTTGCCGATGTTCAGGTGCCGGTGTTGGCGGTGACGGCGGCGGGCGATCATCAGGATCCGGCGTGGGCCTGCCGCAAGCTGTTCGAGCAGATCGGCTCAGAGTGCAAGCAGTTCATCAATCTGGGCCGCGAGCAGGGCTTCTCGGATAATTTCGGTCATGTCGAAATGTTGGTGAGCAAAGCGGCGCAGGCTGAGGTGTGGCCGCTGGTGGCGCGCTGGTTGAACGATCAGCAGACGCCGTTGCTGGCGCAGACGACGGATCTGGCCGCTGCGGTGTGATGGGCGTTCCGTTCAGCCTGGCTTGCGGCTAAGATATGACGCATTGTGCGGTTCCGGTCATATTTCGTGACTGTTTAGCGATAACGTTTCAGCTGCGGTTCAGGTTCGCTCAGCGACCATGGCATGGACTAAGGTAAACAGCGACCGCCGGAACTCGTCTCATCAGAATGCGGCATCCTTGATCGTCTTCCTTGTTACAGGAGTTTTTCGATGGAACATTACCTTACGCCTGACCTGTGCGACGCCTACCCGGAGCTGGTGCAGGTGCTGGAACCGATGTTCAGCAATTTCGGCGGCCGGGATTCCTTCGGCGGCGAAATCGTGACCATCAAGTGCTTCGAAGACAATTCGCTGGTCAAGGAGCAGGCCGAACTCAATGGCAAAGGCAAAGTGCTGGTGGTTGATGGGGGCGGTTCGCTGCGCCGCGCCCTGTTGGGCGACATGATCGCCGCCAAGGCCGCGCAGAACGGTTGGGAAGGGCTGGTGATCTACGGTTGCATCCGTGACGTCGACGTCATCGCCCAGACCGATCTCGGCGTGCAGGCGCTGGCCAGCCATCCGATGAAAACCGACAAGCGCGGCATTGGCGACCTCAACGTCCCGGTGACTTTCGCCGGCGTGACGTTCCACCCGGGCCAGTACATTTATGCGGACAACAACGGCGTGATCGTGTCGCCGAGCCCGCTGAAAATGCCTGAATAAGCTTTTCGACAAGGGATGCGGATGTTCGAGGAAGAAAACGCGCAATGGGGGCTGGTGCATGCCCTGGTGCTGGACGGCAAGGGCGGTGCGCGTTCGATAGCCCGGACTGAGCTCGACGATTTGCAGCTGCTGGCCCATGAAAGCCTGTGGCTGCACTGGGATCGCAGCCATCCGCAGACCCAGACCTGGCTGCGCAAATCCAGCGGGCTCAATGAATTCACCTGCGATCTGTTGCTGGAAGAGAATACCCGCCCGCGTCTGTTGCCATTGCCCGACTCCGAGCTGCTGCTGTTTCTGCGCGGGGTCAATCTCAACCCGGGCGCCGAGCCGGAAGATATGGTCTCGGTGCGGATTTTCGCCTCGGCTCAGCGAGTGATTTCCCTGCGCTTGCGTCCGTTGCGCGCTACGGATGAGTTGCTGGCGCTGCTGGGTGAGGGCAAAGGGCCAAGAACTTCCTCGGAATTGATGCTGTATCTGGCGCAGTTCCTCACCAACAAAGTGCAGGATCTGGTCACGTGCCTGTCGGAAGTGGTGGATGAAGAGGAAGAAAAACTCGACGCCGACGAACGGTATACCCCCGAGCATGGGGCGATTTTGCACATCCGTCGCAGAGCGGCCGGGCTGAAGCGTTTTCTTGCGCCGCAGCGGGACATTTTCGGACAGCTGACGCGGATCAAACTGCCGTGGTTCGTCGAAGACGATGCCGACTACTGGAACGAATTGAACAACAGCCTGACCCGTTATCTGGAAGAGCTCGAATTGACCCGAGAGCGCGTAGGGCTTGTGCTGGAGGCCGAAGACCGGCGTTTGAGCGTGCACATGAACCGCACCATGTATCGCTTCGGCATCATTACCTGCATCTTTTTGCCGATGAGTTTCATCACCGGTCTGCTCGGGATAAATGTCGGCGGTATTCCGTTCGCCGAAAGCCCGTATGGCTTCCTGATCGCCTGTCTGACGGTGCTCGCCCTGGCATTCGGCCAGTGGTGGTTGTTCCGTCGATTGCGCTGGGTGTGAACATGGCGCATGTGACCCGAGCAAATCTGCCCGCGTCTTTCACAGACATCACGAGAGGTGCGTATGCACGATCCGTTTGAACAGTCTTTGCGCGACATGCTCAACGCTTCGCCGTCCAGCCGCGACGACGATGCGTGCCTGGGCCGCGTACTCAAAACCGCCAACCGCCAGGTCGGCGCCGGTGATCTGTTCAGCCTGCTGGGCCGCTGGCTGCCCGCGCTGATGATTGCCCTGAACAATGGCTCGGCGCATGTCTCGCCGGTTTCCCGTCTCCGTAAAACCACTGCTCGCACTGCTGATAAGGCTGATTGAATATGGAACTTGATCTCTGGACTCAGAGCCTCGTCACTGCAATGACTGCGTTGTGGACCAAAGTCGCTAACTTCATTCCGAACCTGTTCGGCGCACTGGTTGTGCTGCTGCTGGGTTTCGTCGTGGCCAAGCTGCTCGACACCTTGCTCTCCAAATTGCTCGCCAAACTGGGCCTCGATCGCCTGATGGGCGGCACCGGGCTGACCAAGCTGATGTCGCGCGCCGGGCTGCAAGTGCCGATCTCGACGCTGATCGGTAAAATCGTCTACTGGTTCGTTCTGCTGATTTTTCTGGTTTCTGCGGCAGAATCCCTTGGCCTCGAGCGAGTTTCAGCTACGCTGGACATGCTGGCGTTGTATCTGCCGAAAGTATTCGGCGCCGCGCTGGTGCTGCTGGTCGGGGTCCTGCTGGCGCAACTGGCCAACGGGCTGGTGCGCGGCGCAGCAGAAGGCGTAGGGCTGGACTACGCTTCGGGGTTGGGGCGGATCGCGCAGGGGCTGGTGATCATCATCAGCATCTCCGTGGCGATCAGCCAGCTCGAGGTCAAGACCGACCTGCTGAACCATGTGATTGTTATCGTATTGATTACCGTTGGTCTGGCAGTTGCGCTGGCCATGGGTTTGGGAAGCCGGGAAATTGCCGGTCAGATTCTTGCGGGAATCTATGTGCGTGAGCTGTACGAGGTTGGGCAACAAGTGCGTGTTGGCGAGGTCGAAGGCCAGATCGAAGAGATCGGCACGGTTAAAACCACATTGCTGACCGATGAGGGTGAGCTAGTCTCTCTCTCCAATCGGATCCTGCTGGAACAGCATGTGAGTAGCCGCTAAACCGGCAAACCCTGCTAATGTATGCCGCCGCAAAATGCCAGCCGAGGCTGGTTGTGGCGGACATTGACCTGACTGTCGGCACGACTTGTTTTGAATAAAGCCCAACCGCTATCCACGCGCTACGACCCCCGCGAGCTCTCTGATGAGGAGTTGGTCGCGCGCTCGCATACCGAGCTGTTTCACGTAACGCGCGCCTACGAAGAGTTGATGCGGCGTTACCAGCGAACATTATTTAACGTCTGCGCGAGATATCTTGGGAACGATCGCGACGCAGACGATGTCTGTCAGGAAGTGATGCTGAAGGTGCTGTACGGCCTGAAGAACTTCGAGGGGAAATCGAAGTTCAAAACCTGGCTTTACAGCATCACTTACAACGAATGCATCACGCAGTATCGGAAGGAACGGCGTAAGCGTCGCTTGATGGACGCTCTCAGTCTGGACCCTCTTGAAGAAGCGTCTGAAGAAAAGGCGCCGAAGCCGGAGGAGAAGGGTGGGCTTGATCGCTGGCTGGTGTATGTGAATCCGATTGACCGCGAAATTCTGGTGCTACGATTTGTCGCAGAGCTGGAGTTTCAGGAGATCGCAGACATCATGCACATGGGTTTGAGTGCGACAAAAATGCGTTACAAACGCGCTCTAGATAAATTGCGTGAGAAATTTGCAGGCATTGCTGAAACTTAGTTCAGCGCAAATATCTCTTACGTGTAGGCAAGTTCTGATAGACTTGCCGCCGAGTTGTCCCCCGGTTTGCGGGACTGCTTCACAATCACCAGATGGGGATTTAACGGATGAAACTGAAAAACACCTTGGGCTTGGCCATTGGTTCTCTGATTGCCGCCACTTCGTTCGGCGCTCTGGCACAAGGCCAAGGCGCAGTTGAAATCGAAGGCTTCGCTAAGAAAGAACAATTCGACAGCGCTCGTAACTTCAAGAACAACGGCAACCTGTTCGGCGGTTCGATCGGTTACTTCCTGACCGACGACGTTGAACTGCGTCTGGGCTACGACGAAGTGCACAACGTACGTGCCGACGATGGCAAGAACGTCAAAGGCGCTAACACCGCTCTGGACGCTCTGTACCACTTCAACAACCCAGGCGACATGATTCGTCCATACGTTTCGGCCGGTTTCTCTGACCAGAGCATCGACCAGAACGGTTCGAACGGTCGTAACCGTTCCACCTTCGCTAACGTTGGCGGCGGTGCCAAGCTGTACTTCACCGAGAACTTCTACGCCCGTGCCGGCGTTGAAGCTCAGTACAACATCGACCAGGGCGACACCGAGTGGGCTCCTAGCGTCGGTATCGGTGTGAACTTCGGTGGCGGCTCCAAGCCAGCTGCTGCTCCAGTTCCAGCACCTGCTGAAGTCTGCTCCGACAGCGACAACGATGGCGTTTGCGACAACGTTGACAAGTGCCCGGACACCCCAGCCAACGTAACCGTTGACGCTGATGGCTGCCCAGCAGTTGCTGAAGTTGTTCGTGTTGAGCTGGACGTGAAATTCGACTTCGACAAGTCGGTAGTCAAGCCAAACAGCTACGGCGACATCAAGAACCTGGCTGACTTCATGAAGCAGTACCCATCCACCACCACTACTGTTGAAGGTCACACTGACTCCGTCGGTCCTGACGCTTACAACCAGAAACTGTCCGAGCGTCGTGCAAACGCCGTTAAGCAAGTTCTGACCAACCAGTACGGTGTTGAATCGTCCCGCGTTCAGTCTGTTGGCTACGGCGAATCCCGCCCAGTTGCTGACAACAAAACTGACGCTGGCCGCGCTGTAAACCGTCGCGTAGAAGCGCAGGTTGAAGCTCAAGCTAAGTAATTAGCTGCCGCTGATGGAAAAGCCCGGCTCAGGCCGGGCTTTTCTTTGTCTGCGATTTGGCTTTGAATCTTGAAAGATCGCAGCCTGCGGCAGCTCCTACATTCAGATCATATGTGTCCTGTAGGAGCTGCCGAAGGCTGCGATCTTTTGCTCTTCCACGACAGCAGCCACCGCACCAATCACCAGAATCGCCGGGCTCTTCAATTCAAACGCCGAGGCATCCTCAGCCATCGCACTCAGGTCACTGCGACATTCACGCTGATGCGCCAACGAGGCGTTTTCGATCATCGCCACCGGCGTATGCGCCGCCATCCCTCCGGCCAGCAGCTGATCACGAATCTCGCCCAGCTTGGCCACGCCCATGTAAACCACCAGCGTCGTCCCGCCTTGCGCCAGAGCCTGCCAGTTCAACTGGCTGTCATCCTGCGTGTGCGCAGTCACCAACGTTACTCCGCGCGCCACGCCCCGCAACGTCAGCGGAATATCGCACTGGGTCGCCCCGGCCAGCCCGGCGGTAATGCCATTGACCAGTTCCACTTCAACCCCGCGCTCGCGCAACCACTGCGCTTCTTCGCCACCGCGGCCGAAAATGCACGGATCGCCGCCCTTCAGGCGCACCACGCATTTGCCCTGGCGCGCATAACGCAGCATCAGCCGATGGATAAATGCCTGCGGGGTCGAACGGCAGCCGCCGCGCTTGCCGACGGGAATGATCCGCGCATCGGGGCAGTGCTCCAGCACCGCGTCGTTGACCAGATCATCGATCATCACCACATCGGCCTCGCGCAATGCGCGCACCCCTTTGAGCGTCAGCAACTCCGGATCGCCAGGGCCTGCGCCCACCAGCCAGACTTTCGCATTCATGGTGTTGTCCTCGTTAAATGACCGCGACCGGCCGCGCTTCGGCAGCCAGCAGACGCTTGATTTCCGGCACGCAGGAACCGCATTGCGTACCGCATCGGAGATTGTTTTTCAGGCCTTGCAGATCCAGGCCCTGGCGAATGCCGGCGCAGACTGCGTTGAGGCTGACGTTTTCGCAATTGCACAAGGTCTTGTCGCTCGCAATGGCGCCGACAGCGCCTGGCGGCGCGCTCATCGGCGCGAGCAGCCAGCGCCGCAGTTGTTGGTCGGCGCGGCCCTCCAGCCACAGGCTCTGCAACCAGTGTTGCGCAAGGGTTTCGCCGGCCAGGCGAATCGCAGTGATACGGCCGTTTTCGATGCGCACCCGCTTGCCAATGGCGCGACGCGGATCGTCATAGGCCAGAACCGGGCCTTCCAGCAGTGACAGGCATTGGTCGATCTCGCCCAGCAGTTGTGGATCCGGCGCCTGGCTGTGTGCAGCGCGTATCAGCAGCGCTGGCCGCTCACGACCGACAAGGCTGAGGCTGACGTAGGAAAACGCCTCGCACAGCGGTCGTAGCGTCTCGAAATGCCGTTGAACATCACCCTCGATCAAGGCGAACAGTTGCCACGGCAGGTTGACTGCCTCCAGACGCACGCCGCTGTGCTTGAGCTCCGGTTGTTTTGACAGCGGATCAAACGCCGGCAAGGTCAGCGTGTTGACGCCGCCCTTGAGATAGCGATCGCCCCAGTGCATCGGCAGAAACGCCTGGCCCGCACGCACGCTGTCGTCGCTGCCGACCGCAACAATCACCGCGCCACGGCGGCTTTTCAGATTGACCAGATCGCCGGGCTGCAAGCGGTGCCGGCGCATCTCGTCCGGGTGCAGGCTCAGCACGGCTTCGCTGACGTGGCCGAACAATTGCGCGGCGGTGCCGGTGCGGCTCATGCCGTGCCACTGGTCACGCAGGCGACCGGTGATCAAAGTCAGCGGGAAGCGCGCGTCGCGTTGTTCCTTGGCGGCGCGGTACGGATCGGCAATGAACTGCGCGCGGCCATTGGCTGTAGGAAAAATGCCGTCGCCGTACAAGCGTGGCGTGCCTTGGCGGGCGCCGGCAGGGAAGGGCCATTGCTGCGGACCGATCTCGTCGATCAAGGCATGACTGATCCCGGACAGATCCAGGTCTCGCCCACGGGTCAGCGCTTTGAATTCATCAAACAACTGCGAAGGTTTATCGAAAGCGAACAGGCTTGGCTGCCTGGGGCGCAGACGTTTCTCCAGACGCTGTGCGAAATCCACCGTGATTGCCCAGTCCGGCCGCGCTTCGCCCGGTGCGACAACCGCTTTGCGCACGTGGGAAATGCGCCGCTCGGAGTTGGTCACCGAACCTTCTTTCTCGCCCCAACTGGCGGCGGGTAACAGCAGGTCGGCAAACGCAGCGGTTTCGGTGGTGCGAAAGGCTTCTTGCAATACCACAAAAGGGCAGGCCTCAAGCGCTGCGCGGATTGCGCTCTGATCGGGCATCGATTGCGCTGGATTGGTACAGGCAATCCACAGTGCTTTGATTTTGCCGCTACTCACGCTTTCGAACAGCTCGATGGCGCTCAGGCCCGGCGCCTCGGGCATGCTCTCCACACCCCAGTACGCCGCCACCTCGGCGCGATGTTCCGGGTTGGCGGCATCGCGGTGACCGGGCAGCAGATTGGACAGACTGCCGGTTTCCCGCCCGCCCATGGCGTTCGGCTGACCGGTAAGTGAGAAAGGTCCGGCACCGGGACGGCCAATTTGCCCGGTGGCCAGGTGCAGATTGATCAGCGCGCTGTTCTTTGCGCTGCCGGCGGTGGACTGATTCAGGCCCATGCACCACAGCGACAGGAAGCTCGGCGCAGTGCCGACCCATTCTGCGCATTGCTGCAGTTGCTCGATGCTGATGCCGCACAGTTGCGAAACCATTTGCGGGGTGTAATCGCGGACCAGCGTCTTGAGTTCGGCGAGGCCTTCGGTGTGCGCCTTGATGAAATCGCGATCGATCCAGTCTTCCCACAACAGCAGATGCAAAATCCCATGGAACAAGGCGACATCGGTGCCCGGAAGAATCGCCAGATGCAGGTCAGCCAAATCGCAAGTGTCGGTGCGACGCGGGTCGATCACGATGACTTTCATCTGCGGGCGACGGGATTTGGCTTCCTCCAGTCGACGGAAAAGTACCGGATGGGCGTAGGCCATGTTACTGCCGACGATCATCACGCAGTCGCTGAGCTCCAGGTCTTCGTAACTGCACGGCGGCGCGTCGGCGCCGAGGCTGCGTTTGTAGCCGACCACCGCCGAAGACATGCACAGCCGCGAATTGCTGTCGATGTTGTTGGTGCCGACCAGCGCCCGCGCCAGTTTGTTGAAGGCGTAGTAGTCCTCGGTGAGCAACTGCCCGGAGATGTAGAACGCCACGCTGTCCGGGCCGTGTTCGGCGATGGTTTCGGCAAACACGTTGGTCGCGTGGTCGAGGGCGGTATCCCAGTCAGTACGGCTGCGCGCCAGGCCTTTGCCCAGACGCAGTTCCGGGTACAAGGCGCGGGCGGCGAGGTCGCCGGTCAGGTGCAGCGTCGAGCCTTTGCTGCACAGTTTGCCGAAGTTGGCCGGGTGCGCCGGATCGCCGCTGACGCCGAGGATGCGCTCGCCGTCATGCTCGATCAGTACGCCGCAGCCGACCCCGCAGTAACAGCAGGTCGAGGCGGTCGTCTGGCGGTTCATCAGATGGCGTCCCGCAGGGCCAGTTGCACCCGGCCGTTCTCGACCCGCGCCGGATGATGGTGCGCACAGCCGATGTCCGGCGCCTGGGCTTCGCCGGTTTCCAGGTCAATCTGCCAGTTGTGCAGCGGGCAGGCCACGCGCTTGCCATAGATCAGGCCCTGCGACAGCGGGCCGCCCTTGTGCGGGCAGCGGTCATCGAGGGCGAAAACCTCGTCGTCGCTTGTACGAAAAATCGCGATGTCTCCTTTCGGCCCGGCAATGATCCGCGAACCGAGGGCGTTGATCTCTTCCAGCGCACAGATATCGAGCCAGTTCATGCCGGCACCTCCAGGTTTTTCACGGGGATCACGTCGAATTCTTTCTTCAGTTGCGGCTGCGCCAGGCGTTCTTTCCATGGGTCCTGTTCGAACGACAGGGAGAATTGCAGGCGCTCGTTCAAGGCCTTGCGCCGCTCGGCGTCTTCGAGCACGTTTTTCTTGATGTGCTCCATGCCGACCCGTTGCAGGTAATGCACGGTGCGCTCGAGGTAGAAGGCTTCTTCGCGGTAGAGCTGCAGGAACGCGCCGTTGTATTCACGGACTTCCTCGGCAGTCTTGAGCTTGACGAAGAACTCGGCGACTTCGGTCTTGATCCCGCCATTGCCACCGATGTACATCTCCCAACCGGAGTCGACGCCGATAATTCCTACGTCCTTGATGCCCGCTTCCGAGCAGTTGCGTGGGCAACCGGACACTGCCAGCTTCACTTTGTGCGGCGACCACATGTTGAACAGGTCGTGCTCGAGTTCGATGCCCAGTTGCGTCGAGTTCTGCGTGCCGAAGCGGCAGAACTCGCTGCCGACGCAGGTTTTCACGGTGCGGATGGATTTGCCGTAGGCGTGGCCGGACGGCATGTCGAGGTCTTTCCAGACGCCGGGCAGGTCCTGTTTCTTGATCCCCAGCAAGTCGATGCGCTGACCGCCGGTGACCTTGACCATCGGCACGTTGTACTTGTCGGCCACATCGGCGATCCGCCGCAGTTCCGACGGATTGGTCACGCCGCCCCACATGCGCGGCACCACCGAATAGGTGCCGTCCTTCTGGATGTTGGCGTGGGCGCGTTCGTTGATCAGACGCGATTGCGGGTCGTCCTTGGCCTCGCCGGGCCAAGTGGAAATCAGGTAGTAGTTGAGCGCCGGGCGACAGGTCGCGCAGCCATTGGGCGTGCGCCAGTTCAGGTAACTCATGGTCTCGGCGATGGTCAGCAGGTGTTCCTGACGGATCGCCTGACGAATCTGCCCGTGGTTGAGGTCGCTGCAACCGCAGATGGCTTTTTCGCTTTTCGGTTTGACGTCGGCCGCGCCACCCACCGTATTGATCAGGATCTGTTCAACAAGGCCGGCGCAGGAACCGCAGGAGCTGGCAGCCTTGGTGTGTTTCTTCACTTCATCGACGCTGAACAGGCCGTGTTCCTGAATCGCCTTGACGATGGTGCCCTTGCACACACCGTTGCAGCCGCAGACTTCGGCGCTGTCGGCCATGACCATGGCTTTGTCCTGGCCCTGATGTCCTACGTCGCCTAAAGCGTTTTCGCCAAACATGAGGTGATCGCGGATCTCGCCGATGGCGTGATTCTCACGAATCTGCCGGAAATACCAACCGCCATCTGCCGTATCGCCGTACAGACAGGCGCCGACCAGCACGTCATCCTTGATCACCAGTTTTTTGTACACGCCGCCGATCGGGTCGGAGAGGGTGATGGTCTCGGTGCCTTCGCCGCCCATGAAATCGCCGGCGGAGAACAGGTCGATGCCGGTGACTTTCAATTTGGTTGAGGTCACTGAACCCTGATAGCGAGCGAAACCCAGTTGCGCGAGGTGATTGGCGCAGACCTTGGCCTGTTCGAACAGCGGTGCAACCAGACCGTAGGCAATGCCGCGATGGCTGGCGCATTCGCCGATTGCGTAGATGCGCGGGTCGTAGGTTTGCAGGGTGTCGTTGACCAGAATCCCGCGGTTGCACGGGATGCCGGCCTTTTCTGCCAGTTCGGTGTTGGGGCGGATGCCGGCGGCCATCACCACCAGATCGGCAGGAATGATGTCGCCGTTCTTGAACTGCACCGAACCGACCCGGCCATTGCCGGCATCGTGCAGGGCTTGGGTCTGTTCGCACAGGCGAAAGTGCAGGCCACGGGATTCCAGCGCCGATTGCAGAAGCTGGCCGCTGGTCTTGTCCAATTGCCGCTCCAGCAGCCATTCGCCGAGGTGCACCACGGTGACGTGCATGCCGCGCAGCATCAGGCCATTGGCCGCTTCGAGGCCGAGCAGGCCGCCGCCGATGACCACGGCGTGCTTGTGGGTCCTGGCGGTGTCGATCATGGCCTGGGTGTCGGCGATGTCGCGATAGCCGATCACGCCCTGCAAAGTGTTGCCGGGGATTGGCAGGATGAACGGGGTCGAGCCGGTGGCGATCAGCAGGCGATCGTACTCGGCTTCGGTGCCGTCCTCGGCGATCACTCGGCGTTTGACCCGGTCGATCTCCACCACTTTGCGGTTGAGCAGCAACTTGATGTTGTTTTCCAGGTACCAGTCGAGGTCGTTGAGGACGATCTCTTCGAACGTCTGCTCGCCGGCCAGCACCGGCGACAGCAGGATGCGGTTGTAGTTGGTGTGCGGTTCGGCGCCGAAGACGGTGATGTCGTAGAGCTCGTCGCTCAGCTTGAGCAGTTCTTCCAGGGTACGCACCCCGGCCATGCCATTGCCGATCATCACCAGTTTGAGTTTTTTCATCAGGTTCTCCGGGAGCTGCGGCTGGCCTCTGGTGGGCCGTCGGGCCTTGCTCGACAAATTTTGCGCAAACAAAAAAAGGCGTCCCGCTAGTTGCCTAGCGAGGACGCCTTTGTCCTGGTCCCGTTCTCTCGGGAAGCGCAGCCTTCGTCGTTGAAGGTTGGGCTTTATGTATGGTGAAAAGGGTTATGCAGTGGTTGTGCCAACTCGGGGGGACGCGGATTTATTGGGGATTGGGGTTGTGACAGGAGATTTTTTTGCACCGAATCGAGGCGTGTTGCTCGTTCGTGGCGCGTTAATTCTTGGGGTTATGCGGTGTGAAGCCGAATGCCTTCGCGAGCAGGCTCGCTCCCACAAGGTGTCTGCGAACGACGCCAATCCCCTGTGGGAGCGAGCCTGCTCGCGAATGGCGCAACTCAATCTCAGCCATGAAACAACAAAACCAGCAGCACCACATTCCCGAGCAATGCCAGAAGCGCCATGGTCCGCCAGACCTTCAACGGCTCCCGCTCGAGTAAAGGCCGGGGCCGCACACTCAAACTTTGCCGCTCACCCTGTTCCAGCACCAGCAGCCACTCTTCGGCGGTTTCGAAGCGTTGCTGCGGATCGGCGGTGACGCCGCGTTCCAGGCTTTGCGCCAGCCATTCCGGCAAGTCCGGGCGATAGCGACTGGCATTCACCGGTACGCCAAATCGGGGCCTCTGGAACGCTTCGATTTCGCCATAGGGAAAATGCCCGGTGAGCAGGTAATAGAGAGTGACACCGACAGAATACAAATCCTGTTGTGCACTCGGTGGTTCGCCGCGAAACGCTTCCGGGGCGATGAAACTAGGCGTTCCCGGCAGGGTCGACGGCGCGTCCTCCGACAGTCCCGGGCAGTAAGCCAGACCGAAATCCAGCAGGCGCAGTTCGCCGTCGTCACCCCGCAACAGGTTTTCCGGTTTGATGTCGCGGTGCAGAATCTGCCGTCGATGCAGCAGCCCAACCGCGCGCAATAGCCGCTCGGCGATGTCCTGCCACTGCGCCAAAGGCAACGGGCCGCTATGTTGAAACACGTCGGCCAGCGTCGTCCCGGCGTATTCGCGCATGACGTAATACAAATGTTGACGCTGAGTGCAGGCATGGATTTGCGGAAAATGCCGGCCGGCCACGCGCTTGAGGAACCATTCTTCCGACAGCAGCGCCTGCCCGGCTTGCGGATCGTCGGCCAGGCGCGTCGGCAAGGTCTTCAACAGCCAAGGCTGGCCCTGACTATCGAGCACGCGATACAGCAATGATTGCTGGCTCTGGCCGATGCCGCCTTGCACCTGCCAGCCTTCAAACGCTTGCCCGGGTTTCAGCGTTGGCGGCAGTGGCCATTGCTGCAATTGCACCAGCGCATCGCCGATGCTCGCTTCGCCCAGCGCATCGACGCGCACCAGCAGGGCACTGGCGTTGTCCTGACTGCCGGCCAGATGCGCGGCGTTGACCAAGGTTTGCGCCGCGCTGGGCAGATCCACTTGATCGCGCAGAATCGCGGCGATCGCGGTATCGCCCAGGGTCGACCAGACGCCGTCGCTGAGCAGCACGAAGCTTTCGCCCTCACGCAGTTCGCCGTCGAGGAAATCCAGGACCAGATGCTGATCGAGCCCGAGCGCACGTTTGAGCACGTGCTGCATGCCCGGTTGCTCCCAGACGTGATCCTCGCTGATGCGCTGCAAGCGCTCGGCGTGCCAGCGATAGACCCGGCAATCGCCGACGTGGGCGAGGGTGAAGCGCCGACCGCGCATCACCAGCGCGCTGACCGTGGTCAGCAGCGGTTGCCCGCCGCCGTTGGCCTGCAGCCAGCGATTTTGCGCGAGCAGCAGGCGATCCAGCGCCTGGGCCACGCTCCAGGTTTCCGGCGTCGCGTAGTAGTCCAGCGCCAGCGCCTGCAAGGTCGAACGCGCGGCGAGGCCGCCATCGGCGCATTGGCTGACGCCGTCGGCGATGGCGAACAGATAACCCTTGCTCACCGCCAGTGCCGGCGCCGGTGTCACCGAGCGCAGGGCGTCCTGATTCTCCGCACGCGGGCCGGTGGCGCTGGCTTCGGCGAAGCTCAGTTGCAGGGCCATTGGGGCCTCAGACCCGCGCCGCTGTCACCGCCGCCGAACCCCAGGTGGTTCTCCAGCGACGCTTGACGCCGTGCAGGCCAAACCACGCCAGCACACCGAGGCTGGCGAACAACCACAGCGCCAGTTGATAACTGCCGGTGCTTTGCTTGATCGCGCCCATGCCGGCCGCGAGGGCGAAGCCGCCGATACCGCCGGCCATGCCGATAAGCCCGGTCATCACGCCGATCTCCAGACGAAAACGCTGCGGCACCAGTTGGAAAACCGCACCGTTGCCCGCGCCCAAGCCGAGCATGGTGCAGACGAAAAGCGCCAGCGCCGCGTAGGAACTTGGCAGATTGAAGCCCACCGCTGCGATGCAGATGGCAGCGACGGTGTACATCGCCAGCAAGGTGCGAATGCCGCCGAAGCGATCGGCCAGCGCGCCACCCAATGGCCGCATCAGGCTGCCGCCGAACACGCAGGCAGCGGTGTAATAGCCGGCGGTTACCGGGCTCAGACCGTATTGATCGTTGAAGTAACCGGGCAGGGCGCTGGCCAGGCCGATGAAGCCGCCGAAGGTGACGCTGTAGAAAAACATGAACCACCAACTGTCGCGATCACCGAGGGCCTTGAAGTAGTCGGCCATGGCTTTCGGTTTTGGCCGCTGCGGGGCGTTTTTTGCCAACCAGGCGAATAGCACCAAAGTCAGGACCAGCGGGATCAGGGCAAACCCGAAGACATTGCTCCAGCCGAACGCGGCGGCAATCACTGGCGCCAGCAGCGCGGCGAACACGGTGCCGGAGTTGCCGGCGCCGGCGATGCCCATGGCTTTGCCCTGATGTTCTGGTGGATACCATTGCGAGGCCAGCGGCAGAGCTACGGCGAACGACGCGCCGGCCATGCCGAGGAACAGGCCGAGGATCAGCGCCTGTTCATAACTGTGGATACCCAGTTTCCAGGCGCCGAACAGCGCGCAGATGACGATGACCTGGCCGATCAGCCCGGCGGTCTTCGGCGACAAGCGATCAGCGAGCATGCCCATGGCGAAGCGCAACACCGCGCCGGCCAGAATCGGCGTGGCGACCACAAGGCCGCGTTGCTGGGTGGTCAGGTGCAGGTCGGCGGCAATCTGCACCGCCAGCGGGCCGAGCAGGTACCAGACCATGAAGCTCAGGTCGAAATACAGGAAGGCCGCGAACAGGGTCGGGGTATGGCCGGATTTCCAGAAGCTTGAATTCATCGCGCACCTCGGCTGAAAAGAGTCTCGAAAGGAGTCATGCACAGCAGGTGGAGCGCCTCACGGCCGCACCACCGGCCCCGTTCTGTGGGGCCAAAACGCAAAAACGCCGCTACCTGATTCGCCGAGGGGCGAACGGGGTGAGCGACGTCTTTGTCGTAGGTGGGGCAACCGCCGTTGGTTACCTGTGCGGTTTACTTAGCGAGATCTGTGCCAACAGTTCGTGACCGAGGTGCGGCCATTCGCGAGCAGGCTCGCTCCCACACTGGAATGTATGCCATCTGTGGGAGCGAGCCTGCTCGCGAAGAGGCCCGCACTGACAACACAAAATCTCAGCCCAGCAACTCACTCATGGCAATGATCTGCTCCGCCACCTGAATCAGCTTCTGCTGGCGGCTCATGGCCTGGCGGCGCATCAGCGTATAGGCCTCTTCCTCGTTGCAATCCTTCATCTTCATCAATAAACCCTTGGCCAGCTCAATGCGCTTGCGCTCGGCCAGTTGCTGGTCACGGGCCTGCAATTGCGCGCGCAGGGCCTGGTCACTCTCGAAGCGCGCCATCGCCACATCGAGAATCGGCTGCAACCGTTGTGCGTGAATGCCTTCGACGATGTAGGCACTGACCCCGGACTTGATCGCCTGACGCATCACCCCCGGGTCATGTTCGTCGGTAAACATCACGATCGGCCGGGGCTGGTCGCGGCTGACCAGCACCACTTGCTCCATGACATCGCGGCTCGGTGACTCGGTATCGATCAGGATCACGTCCGGGCGCACCGTTTCGACGCGCGCCGGCAGGTCGATGGTCAGGCCGGACTCGTCGATTACCTCGAAGCCGGCCTCGGTCAGCGCTGCTTTCAGGCGTCCGACTTTTTTCGCGGTGTCGTTGATCAGCAGAATGCGCAACATGTTCGCGGTCTCCTGTCAGCGCTGGGCGAGAAGCGGGGCGGCGTCGCAAAGGGCATGCAGCTTGAAACTCCGCGCATAGCCCGCCGGATCGCTGCCGTCCCAGACCTTGCCGTCGAGCAACTGGCTGCTGCGCAGGTCGGCGTGCGAAGCCGCAATACCGACAGCGCTCGCTGCCTCGCGGTACAGATCCAGACGCTGAACCTGGCGGGCGACGGCCAGATAATCCGGATCCTCGCGCAACAGACCCCAGCGACGGAACTGGGTCATGAACCACATGCCGTCGGAAAGGTAGGGCAGATTGACCTCGCCATCGCCATGAAAACGCAGCGCATGCGGATCCTGCCAGCGATTGCCGAGGCCGTCGGCGTAATCCCCCATGAAACGCGGCTCGATGCACGCGGCGGGGGTGTCGAGGTACTCCGCAGCGCTGAGCAATTGCGCGGTACTGCGGCGGTTTTCCGGGCTTTCTTCGATGAAGCGACTGGCCTCAAGAATGGCCATCACCAGCGCCCGCGCAGTGTTGGGATATTGCTCGACGAATTCGCGGGTGCAGCCGAGGACTTTTTCCGGGTGGTCGGGCCAGATGCTCTGGCTGGTCGCCAGGGTGAAACCGAGATCCTGCTGCACGGCGCTGGCCGCCCACGGTTCGCCGACGCAAAAGCCGTCGATGCGCCCGGCTTGCAGGTGCGCAACCATTTGCGGCGGCGGCACGACCACGCTGTCGACGTCCTGCAACGGATGAATGCCCTGGCTCGCCAGCCAGTAATAAAGCCACATCGCATGGGTGCCGGTGGGAAAGGTCTGGGCGAAGGTCAGTTTTGCGCGGCTTTGGTGCACATGCCGATCGAGCGCTTCAGGACTGTTCACGCCAGCCTGTTGCAAACCATGGGACAGGTTCAGGCTCTGGCCATTCTGGTTCAGACCCATCAGCACTGCCATGTCGGTCGGGGCGACGCCGCCGATGCCCAGGTGCACCGCGTAAATCAGTCCGTACAGGCTGTGCGCGGCATCCAGTTCGCCGCTGACCAGTTTGTCGCGCAGGTTGGCCCATGACGCCTGACGCTTGAGGTTCAGGGTCAGGCCGTAGGGCTGGGCGAAGCCCTGAGTGGCGGCGACCACCACCGAGGCGCAGTCGCTCAGCGCCATGAAGCCGAGATTGATCGCGCTCTTTTCCGGCGCGTCGCTGCCATTGACCCAGGCCAGAGGCCCCAAGGACGTTTCGTTCATACGCTACCTCAAAAAAACGTCGTCCCGGATTCTGCGCAGGCAAAACCCGGGGACGACGCCATTGTCCTGGTCTGCGCGCCGTCATTGGTCGGCAGACTGATGAGCGGGGTGGTGCAAGGCATATGCCAGTCGCCTGATTCGCGCAGGCGCCTCGCGCCGGGGGACGATGCCCGGCTATAATCGCCGCCTCTTTTCGCCGCCCGAGTCATTGCCGCCCATGTACACCCTGGCCCGTCAGCTGTTGTTCAAACTTTCCCCGGAAACCTCCCACGATCTGTCGCTGGATCTGATCGGCGCGGGTGGACGTTTGGGCCTCAACGGCTTGCTGTGCAAGGCGCCGGCGAAAATGCCGGTGACCGTCATGGGGCTGGAGTTCCCGAACCCGGTGGGGCTGGCGGCAGGTCTGGACAAGAACGGCGCGGCCATCGACGGCTTTGCGCAACTGGGTTTCGGTTTTGTCGAAATCGGCACCGTGACCCCGCGTCCGCAGCCGGGTAACCCGAAACCACGGATCTTCCGCCTGCCGGAAGCCGAGGCGATCATCAACCGCATGGGCTTCAACAACCTCGGTGTGGATAACCTGCTGGCGCGGGTCGCTGCGGCAAAATACCAAGGCGTGCTGGGCATCAACATCGGCAAGAACTTCGATACCCCGGTCGAGCGTGCGGTCGACGATTACCTGATCTGCCTGGACAAGGTTTACGCCCACGCCAGCTACGTCACCGTCAACGTCAGCTCGCCAAACACCCCGGGCCTGCGCAGCCTGCAGTTCGGTGACTCGCTCAAGCAATTGCTCGCGGATCTGGCCACCCGTCGTGCCGAACTGGCCCTGCGTCACGGCAAGCATGTGCCGCTGGCGATCAAGATCGCGCCGGACATGACCGACGAAGAGACTGCGCAGGTTGCCCAGGCATTGATCGAAACCGGCATGGACGCGGTCATCGCCACCAATACGACTTTGAGCCGTGTCGGTGTTGAAGGCATGGAGCATGGCGACGAGGCGGGCGGTCTGTCGGGTGCGCCGGTGCGTGAGAAGAGCACCCACACTGTGAAGGTGCTGGCGGGCGAATTGGCCGGGCGTTTGCCGATCATTGCCGCGGGCGGCATTACCGAAGGCAAGCACGCGGCGGAGAAGATCACGGCAGGTGCAAGCCTGGTGCAGATCTATTCGGGCTTCATCTACAAAGGCCCGGCGCTGATTCGTGAATCGGTGGATGCGATCGCCGCGTTGCGCTGAGGATTGCGGAGGCCTTGTGGGAGCCTTTGTGGCGAGGGGATTTATCCCCGCTGGGCTGCTCAGCAGCCCCAAAGCCTTGCACAGTGATATGCCAGGTAGATTGAAGTTCGGACTTCGCGACTGCTGCGCAGCCGAGCGGGGATAAATCCCCTCGCCACGTGGATCCCGGTTAACCCTCTTTGCAGGCATAAAAAAGGGCTCCTCGAAGGAGCCCCTGGGCCGTAGCCCGCCGTCCGGGAAGGACGTGCGTGGTTAATTCATTGCAAATTCAGATTGTCGTGTCGGAATAAATGCCCTGTGTCAGCCGACGGCGTGAAGTTCGTTGAGTCTGTGGATTCCCGCAGTGCCGGTCATACCGTCCCAGTTGTCGCCGCGTCCTTCTCGCCAGCCGTTGATCCAGGCTTGACGTACCGACGGTAGAGTAAATGGGCAAAGCTCACGGGATTTGCCACCAACGCCATATTGATATCCGCGCAAAAATGCTCTTTCCAACGGATCACGCTTAAGTCTTCTCATAGGGTGTTTCCCTCACTTGTTGACTGTAGTGTCGCGTTGACCTCAATTGAGGTCTGGCAGAAAAAACCTGCCATCGTGCGGCTCGCTGCCGGCGTGGCGAGCCAAGGTGTTGACGCCGTTGCGACGTCAACCTGTGCTCAGTTCTAACCAATGAGTCACATAGAGGGAATGATCGTTTTGTCATAAGCACGTAACGTAAAGGATGCTATGGCGATAAGTAACCGCGTATTTATTCAACGTTCAATGCGCAAACCCCGGTATGATCGGCGCCCCGCTGACTCAGGGGGTTAATCCTTTAGTGAGAATGACCCACGTTTGCGCTTGGGTAATATTCGACGAAGGGTCGCTTTCGGTCTTTTTGTTGCACCAACTTTTTTATCTGTCCCGGCATCTAAGCTCTTTTAACCCGAGCAGCGGGGATGGAACGGCACACCTTCGTGCCACGCGGGCGCTCTTTCAGAAAAGCGCCTGATTGAAAACCGGGTCGGCAATGCGTTGCCGGCCCACTAGCCAAAGGCTCTGGAATTACCATGTCCGATCGTTTCGAACTCTTCCTCACTTGCCCCAAAGGCCTTGAAGGCCTGCTCATCGAGGAAGCCGTCGGGCTTGGCCTTGAAGAAGCGCGCGAGCACACCTCCGCCGTGCGTGGCATGGCGACCATGGAAACCGCCTATCGCCTGTGCCTCTGGTCGCGTCTGGCCAACCGTGTGTTGCTGGTGCTCAAGCGTTTCCCGATGAAGGACGCCGAAGACCTCTACCACGGCGTGCTCGACATCGACTGGCAGGATCACATGCTCAGCGATGGCACCCTGGCCGTCGAATTCAGCGGCCACGGTTCGGGCATCGACAACACCCACTTCGGCGCGCTGAAAGTCAAAGACGCCATCGTCGACAAACTGCGCACGCCGCAGGGCGATCGTCCATCCATCGACAAACTCAACCCGGACCTGCGTATCCACCTGCGTCTGGATCGCGGCGAAGCGATTCTGTCCCTCGACCTTTCCGGCCACAGCCTGCACCAGCGCGGCTATCGCTTGCAGCAGGGCGCGGCGCCGCTGAAGGAAAACCTCGCGGCGGCAATCCTCATTCGCTCCGGTTGGCCGCGTATTGCTGCCGAAGGTGGCGCACTGGCTGACCCGATGTGCGGTGTCGGTACGTTCCTCGTCGAAGCCGGGATGATCGCCGCCGACATGGCGCCAAACCTGCGCCGCGAGCAGTGGGGCTTTACCGCGTGGCTCGGTCACGTGCCGGCACTGTGGAAAAAACTTCACGAAGAAGCCGTCGAGCGTGCCGCCGCCGGTCTGGCCAAACCGCCGCTGTGGATTCGCGGTTACGAAGCCGATCCACGATTGATTCAGCCAGGCCGCAACAACGTTGAACGTGCCGGCCTCAGCGAGTGGATCAAGATCTACCAAGGCGAAGTGGCGACCTTCGAGCCGCGCCCGGACCAGAACCAGAAAGGTCTGGTGATCTGCAACCCGCCGTACGGCGAGCGTCTCGGTGACGAAGCCAGCCTGCTGTATCTCTATCAGAACCTCGGCGAGCGTCTGCGTCAGGCCTGCCTGAACTGGGAAGCGGCGGTGTTCACCGGCGCCCCGGATCTGGGCAAGCGCATGGGTATCCGCAGCCACAAACAGTATTCGTTCTGGAACGGCGCGCTGCCGTGCAAACTGCTGCTGATCAAGGTTCTGCCCGATCAGTTCGTCACTGGCGAACGTCGCACTCCGGAACAGCGTCAGGCCGAGCGCGAGCAAGCGGCTTACGATCAAACCCCGGACGAGCCGCAAGAGCGCAAGTTCAACAAGAACGGCAACCCGATCAAGCCGACGCCAGCCCCGGCGCCAGTGATTGAGCAGCCGCGCTTGAGTGAAGGCGGGCAGATGTTTGCCAATCGCTTGCAGAAAAATCTCAAGGCGATGGGCAAGTGGGTCAAGCGCGAAGGCATCGATTGCTACCGCGTTTACGATGCCGACATGCCGGAATACGCGATGGCCATCGACCTGTACCACGACTGGGTGCACGTTCAGGAATACGCCGCGCCGAAATCCATCGACCCGGAAAAAGCCTCGGCGCGCATGTTCGATGCGCTGGCGGCCATTCCGCAGGCGTTGAACGTCGACAAGAACCGCGTGGTGGTCAAGCGCCGCGAGCGCCAGAGCGGCACCAAGCAGTACGAGCGTCAGGCTGCGCAGGGCAAGTTCGTCGAGGTCAATGAAGGTGGCGTGAAGTTGCTGGTCAACCTCACCGACTACCTCGACACCGGCCTGTTCCTCGATCACCGGCCGATGCGCATGCGCATTCAGAAAGAGGCGGCCGGCAAACGCTTCCTCAATCTGTTCTGTTACACCGCGACCGCCAGCGTGCACGCGGCCAAGGGTGGCGCGCGCAGCACCACCAGCGTCGACCTGTCGAAAACCTATCTGGACTGGGCGCGGCGCAACTTGTCGTTGAACGGCTTCTCCGACAAGAACCGTCTGGAGCAGGGCGATGTGATGGCGTGGCTGGAAAGCAGCCGTGACGAATACGACCTGATCTTCATTGACCCGCCGACGTTCTCCAACTCCAAGCGCATGGAAGGCATCTTCGATGTGCAGCGCGATCAGGTGCAGTTGATCGACTTGGCGATGGCGCGGCTGGCACCGGGTGGCGTGCTGTATTTCTCCAACAACTTCCGCAAGTTCCAGTTGGAGGAAAACCTCGCCGAGCGTTATGCGGTCGAGGAAATCAGTGCGCAGACCATTGATCCGGATTTCGCCCGCAATACCAAGATCCACCGCGCCTGGAAAATCACGGCTCGTTGACGCTTTCACTGGTTGGATCCACAGAGCGTTGATTTTTAACGGCTCGGTGGATCCAGCGGTGCTGGCTAAATTAGTGGCTAATAGCTATAACTCACACACCGCCAATGGGGTTTTCCCGCAAATCTGGCGGAGTGAGTCGTGCTTATGCCGTTGCACCCCGTGCGCCCGAAAATCCTCGGTTTCATCAGCGAAGACGTTTCAGCCTGGCTGGTCGCTTTGCTGGTGTTGCTTGCCGGCGGGATTCTCACCGGGCTGCTCGCATGGGGCACCTTCAACCAGTTTCAGCAACAATCGCGTCAGCGTTTCCAACTGCTGGCCAACGAACGCTACAGCCGCATCGCCGAACGTTTTCAGGACCAAGAGCAACGTCTCGATAGTCTGCGGCGGTTCTTCGCCAACTCCGAATCGGTGTCCCGCGCTGAGTTCGATGGTTACTCTCGCCCCTTATTGCTGCGCACCCAGGCCTACACCTACGCGCCGCGAGTCAGCGGTGCCGAACGGGCCGCGTTTGAACAGCAGGTGCGTGACGAAGGCCTGAGCGAGTTCACCATTCGCGAACTGGACGCCAAAGGCGAATTGCAACTGGCGGCGCCGCGCGACGAATACGTGCCGGTGCTCTACACGCAAACCCAAAGCCGACTGGCGCCACCGCTGGGCTACGACTTGCTCGCCCAACCCTTGCGCCGCGAAACCCTGCAACGCGCCGACCAGCTCGGCAGCATGGCGGTGTCGCAACCGATGCATCTGGTCGGGATTGAGCCGTCGTATGCGCGTGGTGTGCTGCTGCTGGCGCCGGTCAGTCGCGCTGGAGAGTCGCAGCCATTCGGCTATGTGATGGCGGTGATCAGCATGCGCCAGTTGCTCGCCGACGGACTGCCCGATGCCCTGCACGATTACCTGTCGGTGCGCATTCTCGACCTGTCGACCCAGGATCAGCACGAAGCGCTGTTCGAATCGAGCAACGAGGCGGTGCCCGGCGATCTGGCGGCGACGCGCTTGCTGCGCATGGCCGATCACGACTATCAGGTCGATATCCTGCCGAGCGAAGCGTTCATGCAAGCCAACCATTCGTCGGTGGGCAGCGTGATCATTCTGGGCGGTTTGCTCAGCGCACTGCTCAGCGCCTTGCTTTACGTGCTGGTCAGCCAGCGCCAGCGCGCGGTGCGCCTGGTCGAGGTGCGCACCCAGGAGTTGCACGAGCGCGAGCAGGAATTGCGCGGCACCCACGGTCAACTGCGCGGCGTTCTGAATGCCGCCACTCAGGTCGCGATCATCGCCACCGACCTGCGCGGGGTGATCAACACCTTCAACCCCGGCGCCGAGCAAATGCTCGGCTACAGCAGCGCCGAAGTCGTTGGGCGCATGACCCTGGAGAACCTGCATTTACCACGGGAACTGGCGGCGCGTTCGGCCGAGTTGAGTGCGCGCTACGGCAAAAGCATTCCGACTTGCCACGCGATGCTGGTCGAGGGCGGCGAGGTCGGCGGCCACGAGGCACGCGAATGGACCCTGGTGCGCAGCGACGGCAGTCATCTGCCGGTGAACATGCTCGCCACCCCGGTGCTTGACGAGCAAGGCCTGTGGGTCGGTCATCTGGCGATCTGCATCGACATCACCGAGCGCAAACGCGTGCACGAAGTGCTGGCAGCACGCGACACATTGCTGAAGAAGCTCAGCGCCCATGTTCCCGGTGGCATCTACCAATTCAAGATGGAATTCGACGGACGCTTCAGCGTGATCTACGCCAGCGATGGCATCCGCGAAATCTACGAGCTGGAGCCGGATGTGCTGCTGCTCGACTCCGAGGCGATCTTCAGTCGTATCCACCCGCAGGATGCGATTCGCGTGCGCAGCTCGATCCGCGAATCGGCGGAAAACCTCAGCCCCTGGCGCGAAGAGTACCGCGTGCAATTGCCCGAGCGCGGTCTGCGCTGGGTGCGCGGCGAGGCGACACCGGAAGAGCTGCCGGGCGGCGGGGTGCTGTGGCACGGTTATATCTCGGATATCTCCGATCTCAAGCGCGTGGAAGAAGAATTGCGCGCGTTGTCGATCACCGACTCGCTGACCGGCATTCACAACCGCCGCTATTTCCAGGAACGCCTGACCACCGAAATGGCCCGGGTCGAGCGTGGCGGCGGTGAGCTGTCGGTGATCATGCTCGACATCGACCACTTCAAGCGCATCAACGATCAGTTCGGCCACGCCGTCGGCGACCGCGTGTTGCAGGCAGTCTGCGAGCGGATCGGCCATCGCCTGCGCCGCACCGACGTGTTCTGCCGTTTGGGCGGCGAAGAGTTCATGGTGCTGTGCCCGGACATCGACGGCGAACACGCCTATATGCTGGCGATGGAGTTGTGGGAAGGTTTGCGCAGCGCGCCGGTAGATGTGGTCGGCTTGGTCACCGCGAGTTTCGGCATCGCCAGCTGGCGCCCGGGGGAGGGCGCAGATGCGCTGTTGCTGCGCGCTGACTCAGGGGTTTACGCGGCGAAGCAGAATGGCCGGGATCGGGTTGAGCGGGAGATGAGCTGAGCCTGGCGCAAAACCAGTGTGTGAGCGAGCTTGCTCGCGAAAGCGGTCGAACAGTCAATGGGTATTGACTGTTCTGACGTCTTCGCGAGCAAGCTCGCTCCCACAGGGTTTGAAGGTGTTTTCAGAATCCGCTTACAGCACCGAAGCGGTCAGCGGCAGTTTCGGCTGTTTGTACAGATCCAGCAGCACCTGATCGAGCACCGACGAGGCGCCGAACGGGGCCTTGTCGTTGAGGATCGCTACCACTGCCCAGGTATTGCCATTCACATCACGGCTGAAACCGGCAATCGCGCGCACGGTATTCAGGGTGCCGGTCTTGACGTGCGCCTCACCGCGCATCGCCGTGGTTTTCAGGCGTTTGCGCATGGTGCCGTCGGTACCGGCAATCGGCAGCGAGCTGATGTACTCGGCGGCGTACGGGCTGTGCCAGGCGGCCTGCAGCATGTTGGCCATCTCACGTGCACTGACCCGCTCGGCCCGCGACAGACCAGAGCCATTCTCCATCACCAGATGCGGCGCGGTGATGCCTTTCTTCGCCAGCCACTGCCGCACTACGCGCTGCGCAGCCCGCGCGTCATCACCGTCGGCATCGTTGCGGAAACGCTGGCCAAGGCTGAGGAACAGCTGCTGGGCCATGGTGTTGTTACTGTATTTGTTGATGTCGCGGATGATCTCGGCCAGATCCGGCGAGTACGCGCGGGCGAGCAGTTTGGCGCCGCTCGGCGTTGGCGCCAGACGATCCTTGCCTTGAATGCTGCCACCCAGCTCCTTCCAGATCGCCCTTACGGCGCCGGCGGTGTAGGTCGCATGGTCGAGCAGCGACAGGTAAGTCTGCGAGCTGCAGCCTTCGCCCAATTGGCCGCCGACGGTCACGGTCACGCTGCCATCGGCCTGCGGCACCGGGTTGTAGCGCACGCCGCCGGTGCATTGCTTGGACGGCAGCGCCTTGACGGTGTTTTCGATACGAATGCTGGCAATCGGCGGCTCAACCGAAATCAGTACGCGGCCACCGTCATTGCGCGCGACGAAGCGCAGGGCCTTGAGGTTGACCAGCAGCGAGTCGGGCTTGACCAGGAACGGCTTGTTGTCGTCGTTGCCGTCATCGTTGAATTCCGGCAATTGCGGCTGCACGAAGAAGTTGCGGTCGAGGATCAGATCGCCGGTGATCTGGGTCACGCCGTTGGCGCGCAGGTCGCGCATCAGCAGCCAGAGTTTTTCCATGTTCAGCTTCGGGTCACCGCCGCCCTTGAGGTAGAGGTTGCCGTTGAGAATGCCGCCGCTCAGGGTGCCATCGGTGTAGAACTCGGTTTTCCACTGATGGTTGGGGCCGAGCATTTCCAGCGCCGCGTAAGTGGTGACCAGTTTCATTGTCGAGGCCGGATTGACCGAGACGTCGGCGTTGAACACGGTCGGCGTGCCCGGACCGTCGAGCGGCACCATCACCAGCGACAGCGCAGTGGGCTGCAACTTGCTGGCCTTGAGGGCTTTTTCGACGTTCGGGGTGAGGGAAGTGTTGATGGTGGCAGCGGAGACAGGCAGGGCCAGAGGCAGAAGAAGGCCGGCGAGAAACAGTGGACGCAACGATTTGATCATATGCAATAAAACCCTGCAAAAGAGGGGAAAAAAGACGAGGACATGGATGAAAAGGCCCTCAGTGGTCATGAAAGTGTCGGCATTATGCCCCAAGCTGTAACAGCTTGTGCCGTGTCAGGCCCGGCCAATCGCTTATTTTTTTACAGGCGGTCGGCCGCAGCGACCAGAGAGTCGGGCAATCGCCGGCTTAAACTGGTAAAGTGCCGGCCGTTATTACTTAAGAGGATTGTTCCAATGGCGACTAACCGTTCCCAGCGTCTGCGCAAAAAACTGTGCGTTGATGAATTTCAAGAGCTGGGTTTCGAACTGAACCTGGACTTCAAAGAAGACTTGTCCGAAGAAGCCATTGACGCTTTCCTCGAAGCATTCATCAAAGAAGCCATGGAAGCCAACGGTCTGGGTTATGTTGGCGGCGACGACTTCGGTCTGGTGTGCCTGCAGAAGCGTGGCTCGGTCAACGAAGAGCAGCGCGCTGCCGTTGAAGCCTGGCTGAAAAACCGCTCCGAGCTGACCAAGTACGAAGTCAGCCCGCTGCTGGACGTGTGGTATCCGGAAAAGCCGATCAACGCGGCTAAGTGATACTGAAAAAAACGGCGACCTGAGGGTCGCCGTTTTTTTTCGTGGATCAAAAGATCGCAGCCTCGTTTCACTCGTCAGCTCCTACCTGTTCGCGATCCCCTGTAGGAGCTGTCGAGTGCAACGAGGCTGCGATCTTTGCTTCTAGGCTTTACGCCAATTCAAAATCACCAACGTCACCACCCCCGCAACAATCCCCCAGAACGCCGAACCAATGGAAAACAGTGTCAGCCCCGACGCCGTGACCATAAACGTAATCAACGCCGCTTCCCGTTCCTTCACCTCGCTCATGGCAATGCTCAAGCCATTGATGATCGAGCCGAACAGCGCCAGCGCGGCAATCGACAGCACCAGTTCTTTCGGCAACGCCGCAAACAATGCCGCCAACGTCGCGCCGAACACCCCGGCAATCCCGTAGAACACCCCGCACCAGACCGCTGCGGTGTAGCGCTTGTTGCGATCTTCATGGGCATGCGGGCCGGTGCAGATCGCCGCGCTGATCGCTGCGAGGTTGATGCCGTGGGAGCCGAACGGCGCCAACAGCAGCGAGGCGATGCCGGTGGTGGTGATCAGTGGCGAGGCCGGGACGTTATAGCCATCGGCACGCAGCACGGCGATGCCGGGCATGTTCTGCGAGGTCATCGCCACCACGAACAGCGGAATGCCGATGCTGATGGTCGCGGCCAGGGAGAAGTGCGGCGTGGTCCACACCGGGGTGGCCACTTCCAGGTGAAAGCCGCTGAAATCCAGCAGCCCCATGAAGCCCGACAGCGCGGTGCCGATCAGCAGCGCCGCGAGCACGGCATAGCGTGGCGACAGGCGCTTGACCAGTAGATAAGTGAAGAACATTCCCAGCACCAGCCCGGTACGGTGTTGCGCGGCGACGAAGATTTCGCTGCCGATCTTGAACAGGATCCCTGCCAGCAGAGCTGCCGCCAAAGAGGCCGGGATCTTTTTCACCAGCCGTTCGAAGCTGCCGGTCAGGCCGCAGATCGTTACCAGTACCGCGCACGTGATGTAGGCGCCGATCGCCTCGCCGTAACTGACGCCGCCCAGGCTGGTGATCAGCAACGCCGCGCCGGGGGTCGACCAGGCGATGGTGATCGGTGTGCGATAGCGCAGCGACAGGCCGATCGAACACACTGCCATGCCGATCGAAATCGCCCAGATCCACGAGGAAATCTGCCCGCTGCTCAGGCCGGCCGCTTGCCCGGCCTGGAACATCAGCACCAGCGAACTGGTGTAACCGGTCATCATCGCGATGAAACCGGCGACGATGGCGGAAGGCGAAGTGTCGGCCAGAGGGCGCAGGCGGGCGTGGGTGGCGTCGGTCATGACGGCGGTGTTCCTTATACCAATGGAGATGTCCGCCACAACACAGAACCTCTGTGGGAGCGAGCCTGCTCGCGAAAGCGGTAGGTCAGTCAACATTCATAGTGAATGTGGAATGGCTTTCGCGAGCAGGCTCGCTCCCACGAGGGGATTGCGGTCATGCAGCGGATTCTGCGATCAAGCCTAAACTCAAACGTAACTCAGCGTTGCAATACAGCCGCAGGCGCAAACAGCCGTACAGTCGTGTTGCCACCATTCATTGTGTACAATCGCGCTGTTTTTTACGCGATACTTGCCAGCGACCTACTGTGCCGTATTACAGTCACGGTCTATTCGCCGCAGTTTTCCCGACTCGAGTGCCCATGAACGAACAGTTGCAACCCCTCAAGAAACAACCGCGAGCAGGCAAAGCCGGCCGCAGCGGAACCCAGGACGATATTGTCTACGCGCATATCTTCGAGGCCATCCTCGAACAGCGTCTGGCGCCCGGTACCAAGTTGAGCGAAGAAGCGCTGGGGGAAATCTTCGGGGTCAGCCGCACCATCATTCGTCGCGCGCTGTCGCGTCTGGCCCATGAAGGCGTGGTGCTGTTGCGGCCCAATCGTGGTGCCGTGGTCGCCAGCCCGAGCGTTGAAGAGGCGCGTCAGGTGTTTCTCGCCCGGCGTCTGGTCGAGCGGGCGATCACTGAACTGGCGGTGCAACATGCCACGGCCGAGCAGATCGCCGAACTGCGGCAGATGGTCAACGACGAGCGCGACAGTTTCTCGCGCGGCGATCGCGGTGCCGGTATTCGTCTGTCGGGTGAATTCCACCTGAAACTGGCGGAAGCGGCAATGAACGCACCGTTGATCAGCTTCCAGCGCAGCCTGGTGTCGCAGACTTCATTGATCATCGCCCAGTACGAAAGCGGCAACCGCTCGCATTGTTCGTACGACGAACACACCCAGTTGATCGACGCCATCGAAAAGCGCGACGGTGAACTGGCGGTGAACCTGATGATGCATCACATGGATCACATCGACAGCAAGCTCAACCTCGACGAGGAAGGCGCGTCGGATGATCTGCATGCGGTGTTCTCGCATTTGTTGCAGACCAAGAAGCCGGGGCGTCCAGCGGCCAAGCTCTGATCTGAAACCGAGTCGCGGCTTTCGCGAGCAGGCTCGCTCCCACAAGGGAATGCATTTCAAAGGTGGGAGCGAGCTTGCTCGCGAAGGCGATCTGACAGGCAATAAAAATCCCCCGGGGTAAACACCACCGGGGATGATCGTTCCCACGCTCTGCGTGGGAACGACTCTAGGGACGCTCCGCGTCCACTGACGCGGAGCGTCACGGGCTGCATTCCCACGCAGAGCGTGGGAACGATCAGTGCAGGAAAACCTAGCGCTGATGCACCAGCGCCCCCGCTGCATACGTCTGCGCCACGGTGCGGTCATCGCCCAGGGTCATCAGCACAAACAACGTCTCGGCGATGTTATTCGACTGTTTCAAGCGGTAGCTCAGCAGCGGCGTGGCGTTGTAATCCAGTACCAGGAAGTCGGCATCACTGCCCGGTTGCAGGTTGCCGATCTTGTCTTCCAGACGCAGCGCCCGCGCGCCACCCAACGTCGCCAGATACAACGATTTGAACGGACTCAGGCGCGCGCCTTGCAGTTGCATCACCTTGTACGCTTCGTTCAGCGTCTGCAGCAGCGAGAAACTGGTGCCGCCGCCAACGTCGGTGCCGAGGCCGACGTTGAGCTTGTGCTTCTCGGCCATCGGCAGGTTGAACAGGCCGCTGCCGAGGAACAGGTTCGAGGTCGGGCAGAACGAGATCGCCGAGCCGGTTTCCGCCAGGCGCGCGCATTCTTCGTCACACAGGTGCACGCCGTGGGCGAATACCGAGCGTTCGCCGAGCAATTGGTAATGATCGTAGACGTCGAGGTAGCCCTTGCGCTCCGGGAACAGCTCCTTGACCCACTCGATCTCCTTGAGGTTCTCGCTGATGTGGGTCTGCATGTACAGATCCGGATATTCCGTCAGCAATTGCCCGGCCAGGGTCAGTTGTTCCGGAGTGCTGGTCGGCGCAAAACGCGGCGTCACCGCATAGTGCAAGCGACCCTTGCCGTGCCAGCGCTCGATCAGCGCCTTGCTGTCGACGTAGCTGGATTCGGCGGTATCGACCAGATAATCCGGGGCATTGCGGTCCATCATCACCTTGCCGGCGATCATGCGCAGATCTAGCTTTTCCGCCGCTTCGAAAAACGAATTCACCGATTGCGGATGCACGCTGCCGAACACCAGCGCCGTGGTGGTGCCGTTGCGCAGCAGTTCCTTGATGAAAATATCGGCCACTTCGTCGGCGTGAGCCTTATCACTAAACTGGCTTTCGCAGGGAAAGGTGTAGGTGTTCAGCCAGTCGAGCAATTGCTCGCCGTAGGAGCCGACCATGCCGGTTTGCGGCAGGTGAATGTGCGTATCGATAAAGCCCGGAGTGATCAGCGCATCCTGATAATGGTTGATCTCGATATCCGCCGGCAGGGTCGGCAGCAGTTCGCTGGCGTGGCCGAGGGCGCTGATTTTGCCGTCATCGATCACCAGCAGGCCGTCCTCGAAATATTCATAGGAGGCTTCGATGCCGACTTCGGCAGGGTCGGCGATGCTGTGCAGAATGGCGGCGCGGTAGGCTTTGCGAGTCAGAGGCATGAGGGTTCTCTAATCAGTTTGAGGCTTTGAGTTTGGCGGACTGGCTGCGGCGCGAGGCGGGCAGCAATCGGGCAATCGGTTCGGCGCGGGCGCTGTGCTGGCCGAAGTTGGCGTTATAGGTGGCGATGATTTCACCGGCGATGGAGATGGCGATTTCCACAGGCAGTTTGCCTTTGACTTCGCCGATGCCCATCGGGCAGCGCATGCGCTGCACCACGCTCGGGTCGAAACCACGATCACGCAGGCGGTGTTCGAATTTGGCGCGTTTGGTTTTCGAGCCGATCAGGCCGAACCAAGTGAAATCGTTACGCTTGAGAATCGCCGCGGTCAGCTCCAGATCGAGCTGATGGTTGTGGGTCATGACGATGCAGTAGCTGCCGGCGGGCAGATCATCGACTTCGTCCACCGGCTCTTCGCTGACGATTTTACGCACGCCGTGGGGAATGTGTTCGGGGAACTCGGCCTCGCGCGAATCGATCCAGCGCACCCGGCAGGGCAGGCTGGCCAGCAGCGGCACGAGGGCGCGCCCGACATGGCCGGCACCGAATACGGCAATCTGTGCCTGCACCTGGCCCATGGGTTCGAACAGCAACACCGTGGCGCCGCCGCAGCACTGGCCGAGGCTGGCACCGAGGCTGAAGCGCTCCAGGTGGGTGTCCTGCTTACCGCTGGCGAGCATCTCGCGGGCGATCTGCATGGCTTTGAATTCCAGATGCCCGCCACCAATGGTGTCGAACAGGCGGTCGGCACTGACGACCATTTTCGAGCCGGCGTTGCGTGGCGTCGAACCGAGTTCTTCGATGATCGTCACCAGCACACAGGGCTCGCCCTGATTCTGCAGGTCGGCGAGGGCGTCGATCCAGTTGTACATACACACCTCTCAGATCGTTCCCACGCTCTGCGTGGGAATGCATCACTGGACGCTCCGCGTCCGCTGTTCAGGATGCGACGCAGAGCGTCGCGGGCTGCATTCCCACGCAGAGCGTGGGAACGATCATCAAACAACCGCGGTTTCAGCTTCGACAGCTTTCACCGCTTTGAGCTGGCGCATCTGCTCGCAGCCCCACAACACCCGCTCCGGCGTGGCCGGCGCATCGATCTTCGGCTGATGCTGATAATCACCGAGGCTCGCCACCGCGTCCTTGATCGCGCACCACGCGGCGATGCCGAGCATGAACGGCGGTTCACCGACGGCTTTGGAATGGAACACCGTGTCTTCCGGGTTCTTGCGGTTTTCCACCAGCTTCACCCGCAGATCCAGCGGCATGTCCGCCACCGCCGGGATCTTGTAGCTGGCCGGGCCGTTGGTCATCAGCTTGCCTTTGTTGTTCCAGACCAGCTCTTCCATGGTCAGCCAGCCCATGCCCTGGACGAAACCGCCCTCGACCTGACCGATGTCGATCGACGGGTTCAGCGAGGCGCCGACGTCGTGCAGGATGTCGGTGCGCAGCATCTTGTACTCGCCGGTCAGGGTGTCGACGATCACTTCGCAGCAGGCTGCGCCGAAAGCGAAGTAATAGAACGGACGCCCACGCGCCTGACTGCGGTCGTAATAGATTTTCGGGGTCTTGTAGAAGCCAGTGCTCGACAGCGAGACCTGATTGAAATATGCCTGTTGGATCAGCGCTTCGAAGGTCAGAATCTGCTCGCGCACCCGCACGTGGCCGTTGCGGAATTCGACGTCTTCTTCGCTGACTTTGTAGTGCCGCGCGGCGAATTCGACCAGGCGTTGCTTGATGGTCTGTGCTGCGTTCTGCGCGGCTTTGCCGTTCAGGTCGGCGCCGCTGGAAGCAGCGGTCGGAGAGGTGTTCGGCACTTTGTCGGTGTTGGTCGCAGTGATCTGCACACGATCGATTTCGACCTGGAACACTTCCGCCACGACCTGGGCTACTTTGGTATTCAGGCCCTGACCCATTTCCGTACCGCCGTGGTTCAAGTGGATGCTGCCGTCGGTGTAGATGTGAATCAGCGCACCGGCCTGGTTCAAGAAGCTCGCGGTGAAGGAAATACCGAATTTCACCGGAGTCAGCGCCAGGCCTTTTTTGAGGATCGGGCTGTTGGCGTTGTAGCGGCGGATCGCTTCGCGGCGCTCGGCGTACTGGCTGCTTTCTTCCAGTTCGGCGGTCATCTCTTCGAGCATGTTGTGCTCGACGGTCTGGTAGTAGTGGGTGACGTTGCGCTCGGTCTTGCCGTAGTAGTTGGCTTTGCGCACCGCCAGCGGGTCGAGCTTCAAGTGCCGGGCAATCGCGTCCATCACTTCTTCGATGGCGACCATGCCTTGCGGGCCGCCGAAGCCGCGATAAGCAGTATTCGAGGCGGTGTTGGTCTTGCAACGGTGACCGTTGATGGTGGCATCGCCGAGATAGTAGGAGTTGTCCGAGTGGAACATCGCGCGGTCAACGATCGAGGCGGACAAGTCCGGCGAGCAACCGCAGTTTCCGGCCAGCTCCATGTTGATCCCGTGCAGACGGCCGCTGCTGTCGAAGCCGACGTCGTACTCGACGTAGAACGGGTGGCGCTTGCCGGTCATCAGCATGTCTTCGACGCGCGGCAGGCGCATCTTGGTCGGTTGGCCGGTGAGGTGCGCGACCACCGCGCACAGGCACGCCGGGCTCGCAGCCTGGGTTTCCTTGCCACCGAAACCACCGCCCATGCGGCGCATGTCGACGACGATCTTGTTCATCGACACGTCTAGCACTTCGGCGACCAGTTTCTGCACTTCAGTCGGGTTCTGCGTCGAGCAGTAGACGATCATGCCGCCATCTTCAGTAGGCATCACAGAGGAGATTTGTGTCTCCAGATAGAAGTGCTCCTGGCCGCCGATGTGCAGCGTGCCCTGAATGCGGTGTTTCGCCGTGGCCAGTGCAGAGGCCGAGTCGCCGCGCTGGTGGGTGTGGCTGTCGAGCACGAAATGGCGCTTGCGCAGGGCTTCGACGACGTCGAGCACCGGTTCCAGATCTTGGTATTCGATGATCGCCGCCATTGCTGCTTTGCGTGCGGTTTCCAGATCTTTCGCCGCTACCGCCAGCACTGGCTGGCCGACGAACTGCACGTCATCGATGGCCAGCAGTGGGTCGCCCGGCATCAGCGGGCCGATGTCTTTCAGACCTGGCACGTCTTCGTGGGTAATGACAATGCGCACGCCTTCGAAGGCGTAGCACGGCGACGTGTCGATGCTGAGGATTTTCGCGTGGGCGCGGTCCGACAGGCGCGCATACAGGTGCAACTGGTTGGGGAATTCCAGGCGATCGTCGATGTACTGCGCTTCACCGGACACATGCTTGGCGGCGCTGTCGTGCTTGACGCTGCGACCGACACCGGTGGTCAGATCCTTGGCGAACAATTCGGCCAATTCAGCCTGGGTCTTCTCTACGGCGTGATGATTAGACATAAGCGGTCACCCGAGTCTCGATGTGCGGTGTTTGCAGTTCGATGAAGTATTTGCGCAGCAGGTTCTGCGCGCTGAGCAGGCGATATTCCTTGCTGGCGCGGAAGTCCGAGAGCGGCGTGAAATCTTCGGCCAGCGCGGCGCAGGCGCGCTCGATCACGGCGTTGTTGAACGGTGCACCTTGCAGCACGGCTTCGCAGTGCGCAGCGCGTTTCGGAATCGCCGCCATGCCGCCGAAGGCCACGCGCGCGTCGCTGATCACGCCATTTTCCACGCGCAGATTGAAGGCAGCGCAGACGGCGGAGATGTCGTCATCCAGGCGCTTCGACACTTTATAGGCACGGAACAACTGCTCGGCGCTGGCGCGCGGGACGATGATTTTTTCGATGAACTCGCTTTCCTGGCGCGCGGTGACGCGGTAGTCGATGAAGTAATCTTCCAGGTTCAGCGTACGGCGGGTTTCGCCTTTGCACAGCACGATCTGCGCGCCGAGGGCGATCAGCAGCGGTGGCGAGTCACCGATCGGCGAGGCGTTGCCGATGTTGCCGCCGAGGGTGCCTTGATTGCGGATCTGCAACGAGGCGAAGCGGTGCAGCAATTCGCCGAAGTCCGGATATTCGGCATTCAACGCTTCGTAACAGTCGGAGAGAGCGGTGGCGGCGCCGATTTCGATGCGGTCATCGAAGGTTTCGATGCGCTTCATTTCGGCGACGTTACCGACATAGATCATCACCGGCAGAGTGCGGTGGAACTGGGTGACTTCCAGCGCCAGATCGGTGCCGCCGGCGAGCAGCCGTGCTTGTGGATAAGCGTCGTAGAGATCGGCCAGGTCAGCGACGGTCAGCGGCACCAGGCAGCGCTTGTCGCCGCTGTTGAGTTCGCCGATATCGGTCGGCGCGATGGTCTTGAGGCGGGCAATGGTTTCGGCTTCGCGGGCGTCGAACTGATCCGCAGGCTTGGCGCAGCAGGATTGTTCGGCAGCGGCGAGAATAGGGCGGTAGCCAGTGCAGCGGCAGAGGTTGCCAGCCAGCGCTTCGTGAGCCTTGGCCTGATCCGGCGCATCGCTGTTCTTTTGCAGGGCGAACAACGACATGACGAAACCGGGGGTGCAGAAGCCGCACTGCGAACCGTGGCACTCGACCATGGCTTTCTGCACGCTGTGCAGTTCGCCTTTGTGCTTGAGGTCTTCAACGCTGATCAGTTGTTTGCCGTGCAACGACGAGACGAAAGTCAGGCACGAGTTGAGGCTGCGATAGCGAATATGTTCACGCCCCGTGTCATCGGTCTGCAACTCGCCAACCACCACGGTGCAGGCGCCGCAGTCACCGCTGGCGCAACCTTCTTTGGTGCCGGGCTTGCCCACGTGTTCGCGCAGGTAATTGAGCACAGTCAGATTCGGGTCCAGGGCGTGCTCGCTACGGAGTTCCTGGTTAAGTAAAAACTGGATCACGGAAGGCCTCGCAGACTCATTATTGTTGTTAACCGACGTAAACCGAATTTAGCAGGTCTGACTTTTCGGTCAATGGTTTTCTGACTTAAAGGTCAGGAAAATCCGTTTCGTCGATCAACAGCGTGTCTATTCAGTATTGACCTTCATCGGTCACTGCGCTTTTTTGCGGGATTCGTGCCAAAAACCGCTGAGTGGGCACTCCGCCATGACCGCGCATTTGCGCTACACTGCGCCGCTTGTGCAGATCGATAGAGTTTGAAGGACAACCATGACGTTCAAGGCGCCGGACAGCCTCGCCGAGCAAATCGCTCACCACCTCGCCGAGCGCATCATTCGTGGCGAAATGAAGCCGGGAGAGCGCATCCAGGAACAGAAGGTCACGCTGGCGCTCAACGTCAGCCGCGGTTCGGTCCGCGAAGCCTTGCTGATCCTCGAGCGCCGTCACCTGATCGCGATCCTGCCGCGTCGTGGCGCCCACGTTACCGAGCTGACGCCGCACAAGGTGCAGAGCCTGTGCACGCTGATGAGCGAGCTGTACATCCTGCTCGGCAATTCGGTGGCCAATGGCTGGCAAGTGCAGTCGGACATGGCGCCGTTCGTGCAGATCCAGCAGCGCCTGACCGCCAGTTACGAGCGCGGCGATATCCGCAGCTTCGTCGATGACAGCTTTGCGGTGATGCGCGCCGCCTATCCGTTTGCCAACAATCCGTACCTGCAAGAAACCGTCGAGAACCTCCAGCCGGCGATGAGCCGCGCGTATTTCCTCGCCCTCGAACAGCGCAAGGCGGAAATGAGCGAATTCCTCGAACTGTTCGAACGCTTGCTCGCCGCCGTACTCGCCCGTGATTTGCCGCAGATCCGCATCGTGCTCACGGCGTATGCCCAGCGCAGCTGCGATCTGGTGGTGTCTGCGCTGACGGTTGCCTGAGCGTGCGGCTGAAGTGCATCAAACTGGCGGGGTTCAAATCCTTCGTCGACCCGACCACGGTGAACTTCCCCAGTAACATGGCGGCGGTCGTCGGGCCGAACGGTTGCGGCAAGTCGAACATCATTGACGCCGTGCGCTGGGTGATGGGCGAAAGTTCGGCGAAGAACCTCCGTGGCGAGTCGATGACCGACGTCATCTTCAACGGTTCGACCAGCCGCAAACCGGTGAGCCAGGCGAGCATCGAACTGGTGTTCGACAACTCCGATGGCACGCTGCTCGGCGAGTACGCCGCCTACGCGGAGATTTCCATCCGCCGCAAAGTCACCCGCGACAGCCAGACCACTTATTACCTCAACGGCACCAAATGCCGTCGGCGCGACATCACCGATATCTTCCTCGGCACCGGCCTCGGCCCGCGCAGCTACTCGATCATCGAACAGGGGATGATCTCCAAGCTGATCGAATCCAAGCCCGAAGACCTGCGTAACTTCATCGAAGAAGCCGCCGGCATCTCGAAATATAAAGAGCGCCGCCGCGAGACCGAGAACCGCATCCGCCGCACTCACGAGAACCTCGCCCGCCTGACTGACCTGCGCGAAGAGCTGGAGCGCCAGCTAGAACGTCTGCACCGTCAGGCCGAGGCGGCGAAAAAGTATCAGGAACTCAAGGCCGAAGAGCGTCAGCTCAAGGCGCAACTGTCGGCGCTGCGCTGGCAGGATCTTAACGAGCAGGTCGGCCAGCGCGAGTCGATCATCGGCAACCAGGAAGTCAGCTTCGAAGCGTTGGTCGCTGAGCAGCGTAATGCTGATGCGGCCATCGAACGCCTGCGCGACGGTCACCACGACCTGTCCGAGCGCTTCAATCTGGTGCAGGGCCGCTTCTATTCGGTCGGCGGTGACATTGCCCGGGTCGAGCAGAGCATTCAGCATGGCCAGCAGCGGTTGCGCCAGTTGCAGGACGATCTGAAAGAAGCCGAGCGCGCGCGTCTGGAAACCGAGTCGCACCTGGGCCACGACCGCACGTTGCTGCTGACCCTCGGCGAAGAACTGGACATGCTCACCCCCGAGCAGGAAGTCACCAGCGCTGCCGCCGAGGAAGCCGCTGCGGCCCTCGAAGAAGCCGAAACCACCATGCACGGCTGGCAGGAGCAGTGGGATGCTTTCAACCTGACCGCTGCCGAACCGCGCCGTCAGGCTGAAGTCCAGCAGTCGCGGATCCAGCAGCTGGAAAGCAGCATGGAGCGTCTGGCTGACCGGCAGAAACGCCTCGCTGAAGAGCGCGCGTTGCTGTCCGCCGACCCGGAAGACGCGGCGATCATGGCGCTCAACGAGCAGCTCGCCGAGTCCGAAGCGACCCTGGAAGATTTACAGACCAGCGAAGAAGCGCAAGTCGAAAAGCTTGAACAACTGCGTCAGGAATTACAGCAAGCGTTGACCGCACAGCAGCAGGCGCAGGGCGATTTGCAGCGGCTCAACGGGCGTTTGGCGTCGCTGGAAGCCTTGCAGCAGGCCGCGCTCGATCCGGGCACCGGCACCGCCGAATGGTTGAAGGAACACAATCTCGCCGAGCGCCCGCGTCTGGCCGAAGGTCTGAAGGTTGAGGCCGGTTGGGAATTGGCGGTGGAAACCGTGCTCGGCGCCGATCTGCAAGCGGTGCTGGTCGACGATTTCAGCGGTTTTGATCTGTCCGGATTCACCCAGGGCGATCTGCGCCTGCTCAGCCCGGCCAGCGATGGCGTGCGGGTGGCGGGCAGTCTGCTGGACAAAGTCGAGGCGCAGATCGATCTGTCGCCGTGGCTTGGTCAGGTCAAACCGGTCGACAGCCTTGAACAGGCGCTGGCCTTGCGCGGCCAGTTGAGCGCCGGGCAGAGCCTGATCAGTCGCGATGGCTACTGGGTCGGTCGACACTTTTTACGCGTGCGTCGCGCCAGCGAAGCGGAAAGCGGCATGCTCGCCCGTGGCCAGGAAATCGAAGACCTGCAACTGGAGCGTGAAGAGCGTGAAGCCACGGTCGAGGCCATGGAGACCCGCCTGCAAACCCTGCGCGCGCAACAGCGCCAGCAGGAAAACGGCCGCGAACATCTGCGCCGCTTGCTGCAGGACGAAGCGCGTCAGCAAGGCGAACTGAAAGCGCAGTTGTCCGCCGGCAAGGCCAAGGCCGAGCAACTGACATTGCGCCGCACCCGTCTCGATGAAGAACTGGTCGAACTCGCCGAACAGCGCGAGCTTGAGCACGAACAGGTCGGCGAAGCGCGCATGCAATTGCAGGAAGCACTGGACGCCATGGCGCTCGACACCGAGCAGCGCGAGTTGCTGCTGGCCCAGCGCGACAGCCTGCGCGAGCGCCTCGATCGCGTGCGTCAGGAAGCGCGGCAGCACAAGGATCACGCCCATCAACTGGCCGTGCGTCTCGGCTCGTTGCGCGCCCAGCACGACTCCACGCGCCAGGCGCTGGAACGTCTGGAAATGCAGGCCGAGCGCCTGACTGAAAAGCGCGAACAGTTGAGTCTGAATCTGGAGGAGGGCGAGGCGCCGCTGGAAGAGCTGCGTCTGAAACTCGAAGAGTTGCTCGACAAGCGCATGACCGTCGATGAAGAGCTCAAGACCGCGCAGATCGCCCTGGAAGACGCCGATCGTGAATTGCGCGACGCGGAAAAACGCCGCACCCAGGCCGAGCAGCAATCGCAATTGATTCGCGGCCAGCTCGAACAGCAACGCATGGAATGGCAGGCGCTGACCGTACGGCGCAAGGCTTTGCAGGATCAATTGCTCGAAGATGGCTACGATCTCAACGGCGTGCTCGCCACATTGACCGCACAAGCCAGTGAACGCGAAGCCGAAGAAGAACTCGAACGCATCAACGCGCGGATTCAGCGGCTGGGTGCGATCAACCTCGCGGCCATCGATGAATACACGCAACAATCGGAGCGTAAACGTTATCTGGATGCGCAGGACGCCGATCTGGTCGAAGCGCTGGAGACCCTGGAAAACGTCATCCGCAAGATCGATAAGGAAACCCGCAACCGTTTCAAAGATACCTTTGATCAGATCAACGGTGGTTTGCAGGCACTTTTCCCGAAAGTTTTCGGTGGCGGGCGCGCGTATTTGGAACTGACGGGCGAAGATCTACTCGATACAGGGGTGACGATCATGGCGCAGCCGCCCGGGAAGAAGAACAGCACCATCCATTTGCTCTCCGGCGGCGAAAAAGCCCTGACTGCACTGGCCCTGGTTTTTGCCATCTTCAAGTTGAACCCGGCGCCGTTCTGCATGCTCGATGAGGTTGACGCGCCACTGGATGACGCTAACGTTGGACGCTACGCACGCCTGGTCAAAGAGATGTCGCAGACCGTGCAGTTCATTTACATCACCCACAACAAGATCGCCATGGAAATGGCCGAGCAGTTGATGGGTGTGACGATGCATGAACCGGGCTGTTCGCGACTGGTGGCGGTGGATGTCGAGGAGGCGATGGCGATGGTGGATGCCTAGCGGCGCAGCTGCAGGTTACAAGCTCCAAGCTGCAAGTGGACGGCTTGTGGCTTGGAGCTTAAAGCTTGTAGCTGCGAAGCCTTTGATCGTGCTAGTTTAATGTCAATTTTTCGTATACGTGGGCAAAACGCCTGTCAGAACATAGAGTTGGCGCCACGTTTTAAAGCGGTTTACGCAGTGTAAACCCCTTATTTTTCAGCATTTTTTATAGAGGCACGGGATTACATGGAAATCGGTCTGCGCGAGTGGCTGATCGTCATCGGCATCATTGTGATAGCCGGTATTCTTTTCGATGGCTGGCGCCGTATGCGCGGCGGCAAGGGAAAGCTGAAATTCCGTCTCGACCGGAGCCTGTCCAATCTGCCGGACGAGGACACCAGCGCCGAGCTGTTGGGCCCGGCCCGCGTCCTGGATACGCACAAAGAGCCGCAACTGGACGAGCACGATCTGCCGTCGGTGAGCATGCCCAACCGCGAAGCCCGCGAGCCGCGTGAATCCGGCTCGAAACGTGGCAAGCGCGGCAGCAACGGCCCGGCGCAGGGCGACTTGAACCTCGACCTCGATCTGGACGGCGGCCCGAGCTTCAGCAGCCGCGATGACGATTTCGCCGAAGACAGCAAGCCTGCAGCGGCCGTGGCGGAAAAAGATCAGCCGCAAGCCGAAGAAGTCCTGGTGATCAGCGTGATCTGCCGCGACCCGGCCGGCTTCAAAGGCCCGGCGCTGCTACAGAACATTCTCGAAAGCGGTCTGCGTTTCGGCGAGATGGACATTTTCCACCGCCACGAAAGCATGGCCGGCAACGGCGAAGTGCTGTTCTCCATGGCCAACGCGGTCAAGCCGGGCATTTTTGATCTGGACGACATCGACCATTTCAGCACCCCGGCGGTGAGCTTCTTCCTCGGTCTGCCAGGCCCGCGTCATCCGAAGCAGGCCTTCGACGTAATGGTCGCGGCAGCCCGCAAGCTGTCCCAGGAACTGAACGGCGAGCTGAAAGACGATCAGCGCAGTGTTCTGACCGCGCAGACGATTGAGCACTACCGTCAGCGCATCGTCGAATTCGAACGCCGCGCCCTGACCCAGAAGCGCTAAGGCCAGATCAAAAGATCGCAGCCTTCGGCAGCTCCTACAGAGGATCGCGATACTGTAGGAGCTGACGAGTGCAACGAGGCGGCGATCTTCTGGCACCGCCGCCGATGATGGAATAAAACTGGAGCAGCCTCGGCTGCTCTTTTGCTTTATGAGAGAACACCCATGACCGCCGCCAAAACCCGCATTCTAGAGCTGCGCGCTGAGCTGGATCAGCACAACTATCGCTATCACGTTCTCGACGAGCCGAGCATTCCCGATGCCGAGTACGACCGCTTGTTCCACGAGCTCAAGGCGCTGGAAGCGGCCAATCCGGAACTGATCACCAGCGACTCGCCGACCCAGCGCGTCGGCAGCATGGCGTTGACCGCGTTCACTCAGGTGCGTCACGAAATTCCGATGCTCAGCCTCGGCAACGCTTTCGAAGAATCCGACATGCGCGAGTTCGATCGCCGCGTCAACGAAGGCCTCGACGTGCCGGCCGGCGATCTGTTTGGTGGCGGCGCGGCGGTGGAATACAGCTGCGAGCCGAAGCTCGATGGCCTGGCGGTCAGCCTGCTGTATCAGGATGGTCTGCTGGTGCGCGGCGCCACCCGGGGCGATGGCACCACGGGCGAAGACATTAGCGTCAACGTGCGCACCGTGCGCAATATTCCGCTGAAGCTGCACGGCGAAGGCTGGCCGGCGACGCTGGAAGTGCGCGGTGAAGTGTTCATGTCCAAGGCCGGTTTCGAGCGCCTCAATGCTTCGCAACTGGAAATCGGCGGCAAGACCTTCGCCAACCCGCGCAACGCGGCAGCAGGCAGCCTGCGCCAGCTCGACTCGAAGATCACCGCCAATCGTCCGCTGGAATTCTGCTGCTATGGCATCGGTCAGGTGTCACACGATATCGCCGACACCCACATCGGCAACCTCAAGCAGTTGCAGAAGTGGGGCATGCCGATCAGTCACGAACTGAGGCTGGCCAAGGGTATCGACGAGTGCTTGGAGTATTACCGCGACATCGGCGAGCGCCGTAACTCGCTGGCCTATGAAATCGATGGCGTGGTGTTCAAGGTCAACAGCATCGCCGACCAGCGTGAACTGGGCTTCCGCGCCCGCGAGCCGCGCTGGGCGATCGCGCACAAATTCCCGGCGATGGAAGAACTCACCGAGCTGCTCGACGTGGAATTCCAGGTCGGCCGCACCGGTGCGGTGACTCCGGTGGCGCGTCTGAAACCGGTGAAGGTCGCCGGCGTCACCGTGGCCAACGCCACGTTGCACAACATGGACGAAGTCGCGCGTCTGGGCCTGATGATCGGCGACACGGTGATCATCCGCCGCGCCGGTGATGTGATTCCGCAAGTGGTGCAGGTAGTCACCGAGCGTCGCCCCGATGACGCGCGCCCGGTGGCCATTCCTGAAAGCTGCCCGGTGTGCGGCTCGCACGTTGAACGCACGCAACTGGTCAAGCGCAGCAAGGGCAAGGAAACCTTCAGCGAAGGTGCGGTGTATCGCTGCGTCGGCCGACTGGCCTGTGGTGCGCAACTGAAACAGGCGATCATTCACTTCGTCTCGCGCCGGGCCATGGACATCGAAGGCTTGGGCGACAAGAGCGTCGAGCAACTGGTCGACGAAGGCCTGGTCAGCTCGCCGGCCGATCTGTATGCGCTGAAGTTCGACGACATCGTCGATCTGGAAGGCTTTGCCGAGGTATCGAGCAACAAGCTTCTCAAAGCCATTGAAGACAGCAAGCAACCGAGCCTGGCACGTTTTATCTATGCCCTCGGCATTCCCGATGTCGGCGAAGAGACGGCGAAGGTGCTGGCGCGTTCGCTGGGTTCGCTGGAGCGCGTGCAACAGGCCTTGCCGCATGTGCTGACCTACCTCCCGGATGTCGGCCTGGAAGTGGCGCACGAGATCCACAGTTTCTTTGAGGATGCGCACAACCAGCAGGTCATCAGCGAATTGCTCGGCCATGGTTTGCAGATTCAGGATCAAGGCGAGTTGGGCGCCGAATTCGCCGCCAGTACCACCCTGGGCGGCTTGCTCGACAAACTGCACATTCCCTTCGTCGGCCCCGGTGGTGCGCAGAAACTCGCCGATCGCTTCGGTTCGCTGGAAGCGGTGATGAACGCTGACTGGCTGGACATGCGCCAGGCATTGCCGGAGAAGCAGGCCAACTCGGTGCGCGAGTTCTTCGCCTCGCCTGAGCATCGGCAACTGGCCGAGCGGGCCGAGCAGCAGTTGCGCGATTTCGGCATGCATTGGCAGAGCGAGAAAAAAGTCGTCGAAGGTCTGCCGCTGTCCGGCGAAACCTGGGTGCTGACCGGCAAGGTCGAACTGATGAGCCGGGATGTGGCCAAGGATCATCTGGAAAGCCTTGGTGCCAAGGTCGCCGGTTCGGTGTCGGCGAAAACCCATTGCGTGGTCGCAGGCCCGGGTGCCGGGTCGAAACTGACCAAGGCCAATGAGCTGGGCGTGAAGATCATGGATGAAGAGACGTTTATCGCTTTCCTCAAAACCCACGGTATTTCCGTATGACCTTTTTCTCACGCCCCCTCAACTGATCGTTCCCACGCTCCGCGTGGTAACGCATCCCGTGACGCTCTGCGTCACAGCGGACGCGGAGCGTCCGGGGCGGCATTCCCACGCGGAGCGTGGGAATGATCAGTCAAGAAAGTGCGGGAACGATCTTCGCGCCAGGATGATCTAGTCTTGGCCAGTCCCAGGGAGAGATCGCCATGCACCGCTTTTTCGAGCAGCTCAGTTCCCGCATCATCGCGCCGTTCGTGGCCGGATCCTCGCGCAACAGCAAAGTCTGGCCGTGCCGTTGCGGCCAGTCGCTGTTCTTTCGCAACAGTCAGTGCCTGGCCTGTAACGCCTTGCTCGGCTATCAACCTGAAGAAAGTCGCCTGACCTCGCTGCAGCCGGGGCCGGAAGAGGGCACCTGGACGCTCGACGCCGATCCCGACGCCGGTCTGTTCCGCCGCTGCGCCAACCTCGACATGCCCGCCGCGTGCAACTGGCTGCTGCCGGCCAACGATCACGACACCTTGTGCATCGCTTGCAGCCTCAACCGCACCATTCCCGACCTGTCCGTCGCGGAAAATCCTGAACGCTGGCGCAAGGTCGAAATCGCCAAGCGTCGACTGGTCGCGCAACTGATCACCCTCGGCTTGCCGGTCATCCCGAAAACCACCGATGAAGAAACCGGGCTGGCGTTCGACTTCATCGGTGTCGACCTGGAAGGCAACGCGCCGATGACCGGCCACGCCAATGGCCTGATCACCCTCGACATCAAAGAGGCCGACGACGCTCACCGTGAGCAGGTCAGGGCGGCGATGCACGAACCTTACCGCACGCTGCTCGGGCATTTTCGCCATGAGGTCGGCCACTACTACTGGGATCGCCTCATCGCCAACGGCCCTTGGCTGGACGCGTTCCGCAATCTGTTCGGCGACGAACGCGCCAGTTACGCCGAGGCGCTGGACCGGCACTACCAGCAAGGCGCGCCGCTGGACTGGCCGCAGCACTACGTCAGTGCCTACGCGACCATGCACCCGTGGGAAGACTGGGCGGAAACCTGGGCGCATTACCTGCACATGATGGATGCGGTCGACACGGCGCTGGGCTTCGGCATGAGCGCGCGGGAAATGGACTTCGACTATCAGCCATTTCCCACCAGCACCCTGTACGACCCGGAGCACCCCGGCGGCACGGCATTCCTGTCGTTCGTCAATGCGTGGATCGAACTGGCCGGCATGCTCAACGAACTGTCGCGCAGCATGGGCCAGCCGGATTTCTACCCGTTCGTACTGCCGGCGGCGGCGATCGCCAAGCTGCACTTCATTCATCTGGTGATCCAGCAGGCGGGCGGCAGGGCGGATGAGGTGCTGGCCTTGTAGGTGTCGCAGGCCGTGATGTTTATGTCCTTGAAGCCGTTCAGGTTTTTTATCTGCAACCAACGGTTGTAAGTTCATCTCAGACAGGTACAATGGCGCGGCTCGCCGACAGGCAAGCGTCGTTATGGTGACCCCATCGGTCCCCCCGCAACGATTACCCGTGAACCTGGTCAGATCCGGAAGGAAGCAGCCACAGCGGGAACATTGTGTGCCGGGGTGTGGCTGGTGGGGGCACCACCTTAACGAACCAACCAAGGCTTCAAAGAGAACTGCATGGGTTTCGCCCACTGCGGTTTTTTTATGCCTGCGATTTGGCCAGTGGCGTTGATCCGCCATCAGAAACGCGCGGCTCAGCCGCGCAGCGCCCCGGTACCCGTGCGGCTGTTGAAGGCGAACAGTGGCATACTCCCTCGCCTGGCATTGAGAGGTAAGGCAAGTGGGTGAAATCGACGATCTGACTCGTGAAAAACTGCGCGAATGGCAGATGCGGCGTCTGGAAGTCAAAGCGCAGATGCAGGATCAGCCCGAACGCACGCTGGAGCTGTCTCGAGTGCTCGACCTGATGGATGAGGAGCACGCTGCGATTCTGGCGGCTTCGACCGTGTTCAATGCGGCTGAAGAAGCTGCGCAGCCGGTCGCGGTGCAGGACCAGCCGGCCCTCGCTGAATCGGTGGCCGGCCAGTACGACCTGCAACTGCACGCCAGCGCGCAAAACCCTGAACACCTGCGCAAACTGCTGGAAATGGCGCTCTACGAAGTGCAGGCGCAGATTGAAGCAGGGCCGCTGGCTGCCGGCGCAGATCGACGCGGCATGTCCGGCACGCTCGGCGGTTACTCCTTCGAGCTGCGGATCAGCCCCGAGGCCAGCCGTGAGGGAAACTTGCCGCAGTCCCAGGAAATGCACGACGAGAATGACCAGGACTGATCTGGTGTTGTATTAAAGCCCAGGCGGCGAGGTTGTATGCACCCGGAACATTTTGATTTGGCCACCCCGGTATTTCTGCCGATCACCCATGATGCGTGTACGGCGCTGTTGCAGCCCGAGGGTAACGCGACACTGGCCAGCCTGAGCGACCCGGAACTGGCGGCAGTGCTGGTCATCCAGAACCTCGCCCAGGCCACGGAACAGGATTTGAGCGCCAGCGCAGCGGAGAAGATCCTCGCCAGACTCATTGACTGGTCTGTCACCTCTCGGCGCACCGGATCAGCGGGACTGCTTGCAGAGGCGCGGCGTCTGTTCGATTCGCGCAAATTGTATTTCGGCCTCAATGCGCTCAAAGGCCTGAACTTGCGCTTTCTCATGGCCGATGAAGTCGCCGCGCAGGCATTTCTGTTGCCCGGCGGGCAGTGGGATGCGGACTACAAGATCCGCCATCAGCAACAGAACAACCCGTTTCGCCAGCAAATGGTCACGCCACGCGAGCGTGAACACTGGTTAAGTGCGGCGCAGGACAAACTGCTGCGAACCTTCCGTGCCAACCTCGACGAAGACCTGCACGTGCAGGGTTATGCGGGCATCGGCAAGAGCTACATGCTCAGCGCGCTGATCGAGTGCCTGCGCTCGAAACGCACTCTGGTACTGGCGCGCACCCCGGCGAAACTGGCGACGTTGCGCAAGCACATCGTGCAAGTGCACGACACGGAAATTGGCCAGACCTTCTACGATTTTGCCCAGGCCCAGTTGCTCGGCCCCCGATCGCACATGGCCAGGACGCCAGCGCGTCTCCCGAGCAAACAGGCGCTGGCGCAGGAACTGAATATCTTCGGCTTTCGCCACCACGACGGGCCGGGCACCCTCGAGGTTTGTCTGCGCGTGCTCAAGCTGTACTGCGCCTCGAGAGATCACACGCTGTCCGCCAGGCACCTACCGCATTTTCAGCAGCCCTTGACCGGCGCAGACTCGCAAGCGCTGCTGGAATACTCCAGTCGCCTGTGGGTGTATCTGGAAGCCAATCCGGCCTGGGCCAGCCAGAGCGGTTTTCCCACGTTGCTGATGATCAAGCGCGCCAGTCTGGCCGGTTGCCGCGTCCCGCCGCGCTACACCCATGTGATCATCGACGAAAGCCAGGATGTGCCGGCGTCGTTGCTGCAAATCATCGAGCGCGGGCAGCAGGTGCTGATCACCCTCGGCGATGAGTATCAGCAGGCCACGGGCGAGGCGCCCAAACGCAAGCGTGAAGTTCGCCAGAGTGATATCTGCTATTCGGTGCGCTCGGGGCGCAATGTCGAGCGCCTGGTCAATCCGCTGATCTCGCGCCACACGCACAAGAGCAAAGTGCCGTTCGAAGGTGCTCGTCACGCCGACGTCGATATCGAGTACTACCCGCAAGCCTTCGTGCCGCCCGAAGGTTGCGTGGTGCTGACCGCTTCACCGTGGGACACGATGATGTGGGCCATCCATCTGCACGACTCCAGTTGCGCCTTCAGTTTCCCCGACCGGGAAGCGCAGGACGACATCAAGCATTTCATGACCACCGCCATCGAGCTGTTCCGCCGCGATTTCTACAACGCCGGGTCCAGCGAGAAAGGACCGCACCCGTATTTCAGCGACATGGCTGATTGGCAGCAGGTGCGCGCCGCCAACCAGTTCGATGAAGCTTTCTTGTGGATCGAGGCGCAGTTGCAAAACGGCTTCATGATTGCCGACCTGACGCGACTGAGCCAAAAGATCATCGAGCCGGGCAAGGCCTGTCTGTTGATGATGGCCGAGCGGGCTGGCGGCATGGAGTTCAGGCGCGTGCTGTTGACCCGGACGTTGCTCAGTAACGAGAAATTCAAGGATGCCTACGAGTTCGATCAGCGCATCTGCGCGGTGTACATCGCCGTGTCCCGTGCCCGGCAGCAGCTCTATCTGCCTTACGACGTGGTCGAGTGGATCGATTATCACCACAGCCGTGAGCCGAAATTCCGCGAATCGCACGGCTATTGACCCGGCCCACCCTGTGGGAGCGAGCCGGCTCGCGAAGGCGTTGGCGTGTTCAACAGCTGTGTCGCCTGACATACCGCTTTCGCGAGCAGGCTCGCTCCCACACGGGGTTAGGGTGTGGTTGAAGAGGCGCCGGTGTAGAGCCGGATAATGTCGTCGATCTCGCCGGACATTTTCATCCGCAGCAACGTGCGCAGGATCCGCTGCACCGGCACGTTCGGATCATTCCTCACATAGCAGCCGATATTCTGTTCCTGCAGCACCGCGACCCCTTGCAACTGCTGCTCCGGCAACAGGCGCTGATTGATCCAGTCCAGCGTCCACTGATTGCTCACCGCATAGCGATATCGCCCGGCTAGGAGCTTTTCCAGTACCTGTTCCTGATTGCGCGCGTCTTCGCGTTGCAACTGGTCGGCGTCGAACAGCGGTTGCAGGGTAGGGTAGCTGTAACCGAGGACGGTGCCGATGGCCTGGCGCGGCAGCCGGGCGGGATCGATCTGCGCCGGTTGTTCCTTGCGGCTGATCAGCAGGTCGCGCTGAAACCACAACGGCACGCTCCAGATGTAATCGCCGGACTGATTCGGCAGCCACGACTGTGCGGCATAGCAGCGCACGTCGATGTCGCCGTGCTCCATGGCGCTCTGAACCCGCGCGCGCGGCAGGACGACGAATTGCGCTGGCGCGCCGACCTGGGTCGCCAGGCTGAGCAGGACGTCGTGCAGGATGCCCTGGGTCGGTCTGCCGCCTTGCAGTTGCACCATCGGCATCGCCCAACTGTCCGGCACGGCGAAGCGCAACGGCGCTTGCGCTGCCATCGCGTTGAGGCTGATACCCAGCAATGCCGCCACGGCCCACCGCATAGACGCTCCGGTAATCCCCCATCCCGAGCTGATAAAAGCCTCTGCTGATGCAGCTTAGCCATATTAGACGAGGACACCGGATGCAATTTTGCCCTTGCTCCGCTAGCATTAGCCGCTTCTGCTTCCTTCGCTGCGACGGTTTTCGATGAGTTATCAGGTTCTTGCACGTAAATGGCGTCCACGCTCGTTCCGCGAAATGGTCGGCCAGACCCATGTGCTCAAGGCTCTGATCAATGCCTTGGACAGCCAACGGCTGCACCACGCCTACCTGTTCACCGGGACGCGCGGGGTCGGCAAGACCACCATCGCGCGGATCATTGCCAAGTGCCTGAACTGCGAGACAGGTATCACCTCCAGTCCCTGCGGCGAGTGCTCGGTGTGCCGCGAGATTGATGAGGGGCGTTTTGTCGACCTGATCGAGATCGACGCCGCCAGCCGCACCAAGGTCGAAGACACCCGCGAGCTGCTCGACAACGTGCAGTACGCGCCAAGCCGTGGGCGTTTCAAGGTCTACCTGATCGACGAAGTGCACATGCTTTCCAGCCATTCCTTCAATGCGCTGTTGAAAACCCTCGAAGAGCCGCCGCCCTACGTCAAGTTCATCCTGGCGACCACCGATCCGCAGAAACTTCCAGCAACGATTCTTTCGCGTTGCCTGCAGTTCTCACTGAAGAACATGACGCCCGAGCGTGTGGTCGAGCATTTGACCCATGTGCTGACCGCAGAAAACGTGCCGTTCGAAGACGATGCACTGTGGCTGCTCGGCCGCGCTGCTGATGGCTCGATGCGTGACGCCATGAGCCTGACCGATCAGGCCATCGCGTTCGGTGAAGGCAAGGTGCTCGCCACCGACGTGCGCGCGATGCTCGGCACGCTGGATCACGGTCAGGTCTATGACGTGCTGCATGCGCTGATCGAAGGCGACGCCAAGGCGCTGCTCGAAGCCGTGCGTCACTTGGCCGAGCAAGGTCCGGACTGGAACGGCGTGCTCTCGGAAATTCTTAACGTGCTGCACCGCGTGGCCATCGCTCAGGCGTTGCCGGAAGGGGTCGACAATGGCCACGGCGACCGTGATCGCGTATTGGCCCTGGCCCAGGCGTTGCCGGCCGAAGATGTGCAGTTCTATTACCAGATGGGCCTGATTGGTCGCCGCGACTTGCCGCTGGCGCCGGACCCGCGCGGCGGTTTCGAAATGGTCTTGCTGCGAATGCTCGCGTTCCGCCCGGCGGATACGGCGGATGCACCGAGGCAACCGCTAAAGCCAGTGGGGATCAGCCAGGCCACAGTTGATTCCGCAAACTCAGTGGCTGCCGCGCCGAAGCCTGCGCCGGTGGTCGCTGCGGCTGCGGCTGCTGCGCCAGCACCCGCGCCCGCACCAGTAGCAGCGCCGGCTGCCGAGCCAGAACCGGTTGTGCCGGTTGTCGAAGCGCACCCGGAGCCTGAGCCAGTCGCCGTCGAAACCGTGGTCGATCTGCCATGGAACGACCCGGTGGAAGCCGAGGCCGAGCCTGCGCCCGTTCAGCAACCCGCTGTCGAACCAGTGCTGGAAACTGCTGGCGAGCAGCCTGAATTGCCGCCGATGCCGCTGCCGACCCCGGACAGCGTGGTGCCGGATGCGCCGGAGTGGGCCGCTGCGCCAATTCCCGAGCCGTCCGTCGCCGACGTCGATGCCGCTACGCCGGGCATGGACATGGACGACGAACCGCCGCTGGATGAAGACTACATCGAGCCGGATATGGATTCGGCCTACAGCTACCTCGACGAACTGGCCAGCGAACACGCCGCCGATCCAGAACCTGAGCCCGAGCCGGAACCTGCCGCCGCACCGGCCACCGGCCTGGCCCTGCAATGGCTGGAGCTGTTCCCGAAACTGCCGATTTCCGGCATGACCGGCAGCATCGCCGCCAACTGCACGTTGATTGCGGTCGACGGCGACCACTGGCTGATGCACCTTGATCCGGCCCACAGCGCGCTCTTCAACGCCACGCAACAGCGTCGTCTCAACGACGCGTTGAACCAGTTCCACGGGCGCACGCTGACCCTGACCATCGAGCTGATCAAGCCCGAGCAGGAAACCCCGGCCCAGGCCGCCTCCCGCCGCCGCGCCAATCGCCAGCGTGAGGCCGAGGAATCGATCCATGGTGATCCGTTCATCCAGCAGATGGTTCAGCAGTTCGGCGCGGTGGTGCGAAGCGATACTATTGAACCTGTCGACGCCTTGGTCACCCAAGGCTAATAACTGAAGGTGCTCGGCCAAGATGGCCGGGCGCTGTTTTATCCAAGTACGTTTGAGGTGATTCCCATGATGAAAGGTGGCATGGCCGGCCTGATGAAGCAGGCGCAGCAGATGCAGGAAAAAATGGCCAAGATGCAGGAAGAACTGGCCAACGCCGAAGTCACCGGCAAGGCCGGCGGCGACATGGTCACCGTGGTGATGACCGGTCGTCACGACGTCAAAAGCGTGAGCATCGACCCAAGCCTGGTCGAAGGCCTGAGCGAAGACGACAAAGAGATGCTGGAAGCCGTGGTCGCCGCCGCCGTCAACGACGCCGTGCGCAAGATCGAAGCCAACAGCCAGGAAAAAATGGGCAGCATGACCGCCGGCATGAACCTGCCAGCGGGTATGAAACTGCCATTCTGATTCGCCTTTGGGCGGCAGATGAGCTACACAAAATGCCAGGCATCGCGCCTGGCATTTTTGTTTCTGCGCGGCGCGGATCGTTCCTGCGCTCTGCGTGGGAACGATCAGTGGGAGCGCGCCTCGGGCAAACTGCAGAAACATCGAACACACCACTGCTACCAAGGTCTGCTCCCTATACACCGAATTCCCATTCACAGGAGACGCTGACATGTCCGACCCTCTCACCCTCAATCAACGCTTCGTCCTCGCCTCGCGCCCGACCGGCGCGCCGACCCCGGAGAACTTTCGTCTCGAGCGCGAGGCGCTGCCGGATCTGCAGGACGGTCAGGTGCTGTTGAAAACCCTGTACCTGTCGCTCGACCCGTACATGCGCGGACGTATGAGCGACGCACCGTCCTACGCTGCGCCAGTGCAAATCGGCGAAGTCATGACTGGCGGCGCGGTCAGCCGGGTCGAGCAGTCCAATCATCCGAAATTCCACACCGGTGATCTGGTGGTTGGCGCCACCGGTTGGCAAAGCCACAGCATCAGCGACGGTCGCAACATCATGCCGATCCCGGCTGGCCTGCCGAGCCCGTCGATGGCCCTCGGCGTCCTGGGCATGCCGGGCATGACCGCGTACATGGGCCTGATGGACATCGGTCAGCCGAAAGAAGGCGAAACCCTGGTGGTGGCTGCGGCGTCCGGCGCCGTCGGCTCGGTGGTCGGGCAAGTGGCGAAGATCAAAGGTCTGCGCGCGGTCGGCGTGGCCGGTGGTGCCGAGAAGTGCAAATACGTGGTCGAGGAGCTGGGTTTTGATGCCTGCATCGACCACAAGGCCGATGACTTCGCCGAGCAACTGGCCAAGGCTTGCCCCAACGGCATCGACATCTATTACGAGAACGTCGGCGGCCATGTCTTCGACGCAGTCTTGCCGTTGCTCAACCCCAAGGCGCGCATCCCGTTGTGCGGCCTGATCGCCGGCTACAACGCCGCCGAAGCGCCAACCGGCCCGGATCGTCTGCCAATGCTGCAACGCACGCTATTGACCAAGCGCGTGCGTATTCAGGGCTTCATCGTCTTCGATGACTATGGTGATCGTCAGCCGGAATTCATCAGCCACATGGTGCCGTGGGTACGCGACGGCAAGGTGAAATTCCGCGAGGACGTGGTCGAAGGCCTGGAGCAGGCGCCCGAGGCGTTCATCGGTCTGCTGGAAGGGCGCAACTTCGGCAAACTGGTGGTCCGGGTCGCCCAGGACTGAGGATTTGACGCTGGCCAGAGGCGCGGGTATAAACCGCGTCTCGTTGTTTAGTCGGACTGTTTACCCATGAGCTTCAGCCCCTTGATTCGCCAACTGATCGACGCTCTGCGCACCTTGCCAGGCGTGGGTCAGAAAACCGCTCAGCGCATGGCGTTGCAGTTGCTCGAACGTGATCGCAGCGGTGGCACCCGTCTGGCCCAGGCCTTGAGCCAGGCCATGGAAGGCGTCGGCCATTGCCGCCAATGCCGTACGCTGACCGAAGACGATCTGTGCCCGCAATGCGCCGACCCGCGCCGCGATGACACGCTGCTTTGCGTAGTCGAAGGGCCGATGGACGTTTATGCGGTGGAGCAGACCGGCTTCCGTGGCCGCTATTTCGTGCTCAAGGGGCACCTGTCGCCGCTGGATGGCCTGGGGCCGGAAGCGATCGGGATTCCGCAACTGATGGCGCGGATAGAAGAGGCGGGGACCTTTACCGAAGTCATCCTCGCCACCAACCCGACAGTGGAAGGCGAGGCGACGGCGCACTACATCGCGCAGTTGCTCAACAACAAAGGCCTGGTCGCCTCGCGGATTGCCCACGGCGTGCCGCTGGGCGGTGAGCTGGAGCTGGTCGACGGCGGCACGCTGGCGCATTCGTTTGCCGGGCGTAAACCGATTTCCCTCTGAATTTGCGGCGTCTGAACTGACGCCTTCGCGAGCAAGCTCGCTCCCACATTGGTTGTGTGTCGTTCACAAATCCCCTGTGGGAGCGAGCCTGCTCGCGAATGGCGCGCCGCGGTCCATCTGATTCACACAATTTCATTGATAACCAAGCAAGCGCTCGGTTAACGTCGGCGAACCCTTCCGTGGAGCTCGCCCATGCCTGCCTTTCAGGAATACTTCGACCCCAGCCATCAATTGGTCCGCGACAGCGTCAGACGTTTCGTCGAACGCGAGATCCTGCCGGACATTAATCAGTGGGAAGAAGCCGAAAGCTTTCCCCGTGAGCTGTACCTCAAGGCCGGTGCGGCGGGCATTCTCGGTATCGGCTATCCCGAGGCGCTCGGCGGCAGCCATGAAGGCGATCTGTTCGCCAAGGTCGCTGCCAGTGAGGAGCTGATGCGCTGTGGCTCAGGCGGGCTGGTGGCGGGGCTGGGGTCGCTGGATATCGGTTTGCCGCCGATCGTCAAATGGGCGCGGCCTGAAGTGCGAGAGCGGGTCGTCCCCCAAGTGCTCAGCGGCGAGAAAATCAGCGCCCTGGCGGTGACCGAGCCCGGCGGCGGTTCCGACGTCGCCAACCTGCAAACCCGCGCCGTGCGTGACGGCGACTTCTACCGGGTCAGCGGCAGAAAGACCTTTATCACCAGCGGCGTTCGCGCGGATTTCTACACCGTCGCGGTGCGCACCGGTGCGCCGGGGTTTGGCGGCATCAGTTTGTTGCTGATCGAGAAGGGCACGCCGGGGTTCAGTGTCGGTCGGCAATTGAAGAAAATGGGCTGGTGGGCGTCGGACACCGCTGAATTGTTCTTCGACGATTGCCGCGTGCCTGTAGGAAAACTCATTGGCGGAGAGAATATGGGCTTCGCCTGCATCATGGGCAATTTCCAGAGCGAACGGCTGGCGCTGGCGCTGATGGCCAACATGACTGCGCAATTGGCGCTGGAGGAGAGCCTGAAGTGGGCGCGCGAGCGTGAGGCGTTCGGCAAACCCATCGGCAAATTTCAAGTGATCAAACATCGCCTCGCCGAAATGGCCACGGCGCTGGAAGTGTCGCGCGAGTTCACTTACCGGCAAGCGGCAAAAATGGCGGCGGGGCACAGCGTAATCAAGGAAATTTCCATGGCGAAGAACTTCGCCACCGACACCTCGGACCGGATCACCACCGAAGCGGTGCAGATTCTTGGCGGGCTCGGTTACATGCGTGAAAGCCTGGTGGAGCGGCTGTATCGGGATAACCGCATTCTGTCGATTGGCGGCGGGACGCGGGAAGTGATGAATGAAATCATCAGCAAGCAGATGGGGCTCTAAAAGCAAAAGATCGTCCGATGCATGATCGTTCCCACGCTCTGCGTGGGAATGCAGCCCGGGACGCTCCGCGTCACTATCGCAAGCTGGAACGCAGAGCGTCCCTTGAGGCATTCCCACGCGGAGCGTGGGAACGATCAATCTTTAGATCTTGATTATTTATCGGTCAAAGCAAACTGCGTCAGGCAGAACGTCGGGATACCCATATCCTGCAAGCGCTGCGAGCCTTGCAGCTCTGGCAGATCAATGATCGCCGCCGCTTCATGCACCCGCGCGCCCATGCGGCGAATCAGGTTGGCCGCTGCGATCAGCGTGCCGCCAGTAGCGATCAGGTCATCGAACATCACTACCGAATCGCCTTCACACAGGCTGTCGGCGTGCACTTCCAGAAACGCTTCGCCGTACTCGGTCGCATAACCTTCGGCCAGCACGTCCGCTGGCAGTTTGCCTTGCTTGCGGAACAGCACCAGCGGCTTGTTCAACTGGTAGGCCAGTACCGAACCGATCAGGAAACCACGGGCATCCATGGCGCCGATGTGGGTGAAGTCGGCTTCGACATAGCGGTGGGCGAAGCTGTCCATCACCAGGCGCAGGGCCGTCGGCGACTGGAACAGCGGGGTGATGTCGCGAAAGATCACGCCCGGTTTCGGGAAGTCGATCACGGGGCGGATCAGGGATTTGATGTCGAAGGAGTCGAAGACCATCGGGGTGTCCTGGCAGGGCTGCAAACGGCGCAGTATACCCGCGGCTGAAACGATTCGCTCAACCGCGGGTCGTGATCAGCCTTCGATCGAGCCACCCGCCAGCGCGCACAACTGGATCGGGTCGAGAATGTGAATCTCCTTGCCCTCGGCGGCGATCAATTCGTTCTGCTGAAAACGGGTGAACACCCGCGACACGGTTTCCACCGCCAGGCCCAGGTAATTGCCGATTTCATTGCGCGACATGCTCAGGCGGAACTGGTTGGCCGAGAAGCCGCGAGCGCGGAAGCGGGCCGACAGGTTGACCAGGAAAGTGGCGATGCGCTCGTCGGCGGTCTTCTTCGACAGCAGCAGCATCATTTGCTGATCGTCGCGAATCTCGCGGCTCATCACCCGCATCAACTGGCGGCGCAGTTGTGGTAATTGCAGTGCGAGTTCGTCGAGGCGCTCGAAGGGGATTTCGCAGACCGAAGTGGTTTCCAGCGCTTGGGCCGAGACCGGGTGTTTTTCGGTGTCCATGCCCGACAGTCCGACCAGTTCGCTCGGCAGGTGGAAGCCGGTCAGTTGTTCTTCGCCGCCATCGCTCAGGCTGAAGGTTTTCAGCGCGCCGGAGCGGACTGCATAAACGGAATCGAAGGTGTCGCCCTGGCGGAACAGGAACTCGCCCTTCTTCAGCGGGCGGCCGCGTTTAACGATTTCGTCGAGCGCATCCATGTCTTCCAGATTCAGAGAAAGTGGCAGGCAGAGCGGGGCCAGGCTGCAATCCTTGCAGTGGGCCTGGTTGTGAGCGCGCAGTTTGACTGGCTCGGACATTTCTTCAATCCTTGTGGGAAAACACACATAAGCCGTAAGGGTAACCCACGGAAGGACATTCAGGCCAGCACGCGGCGGCGTTGTCCTACAGACATAAAGCCGCAGCACCGGCGGCCGATAACCCACTATCAGTACTCATCCAAGGAAGGCCCCGATGACCGCCATTGGCACGCTAAGCCCCGGTAGCAGCGGCATTGCTGCTTCGCCGGAGGTAACCGGTCCCGACGCTGCAATCGACCGCGACGACGCCTTGTCGAATGCGGCAACCCCGACCTTGGTCGAGGGCGTCAAAGTGTCGCTGTCCGGCGCGGCCATCGCCAAATCCGCCGCTGTCGGCGGCGAAAACAGTGACATCGACAACAGTGGCTTACCGGAGAACATCCAACAGTTGCTGAAGATGATTCGCAAGATCCAAAAAGAAATCATCGAGAAAAAAGCGCGCATGGCGGCGGTCATGTCAGACAGAACCCTCTCCAACGAGGAAAAGATCAACAAGCTCGCCGCATTACGTGGCGCCATCGCCGCCCTCAACAGCGGCCTGATCACCGCCAACCTTTCCTTGTCGAAAGTCATGAACCAGTCGGCGCTCAACCCTGATCAGAACCTCAAGGTCGGCTCGTTGCTGACCAAGCCTTAAATCACTCGCGAGAAACGCTGGCGGTTCTGCTGCTCCAGGTACGCATCGAAAACCATGCACACCGAGCGAACCAGCAATCGACCCGCCGGCAACACCTCGATGCGCTCGCGCTCGAACCTGATCAGGCCATCCTCGGCCATACCTTGCAACTGCGGCCACAGCGCGCCGAAGTAGCCTTGAAAATCGATGTTGAACTGCTGCTCGATCTCGGCGAACTCAAGTTTGAAATTGCAGATCAGTTGCTGAATCACTGCGCGGCGCAAGCGGTCGTCGGCGTTGCACACCAGGCCGCGACTGGTCGCCAGCTGCGCGCTGGCGAGGCTGTTCTGATACGCGTTGAGGTCGCTGCTGTTCTGGCAGTACAGATCGCCGATCTGGCTGATCGCCGACACGCCCAGGCCAATCAGGTCGCAATGGCCGTGGGTGGTGTAACCCTGGAAATTGCGTTGCAGGGTCTGCTCTTCCTGAGCGATGGCCAGTTCGTCATCAGGCAGGGCGAAGTGGTCCATGCCGATGTAACGGTAGCCGGCAGCGGTCAGTTGCTCGATGGTGCGCTGGAGCATTTCCAGCTTGTGCGCCGGGCTCGGCAAGTCGCTGCTGTTGATCCGCCGTTGCGGCATGAAGCGTTCCGGCAGGTGCGCGTAGTTGAATACCGAGAGGCGATCCGGTTGCAGACTGATCACTTCCTCGACGGTGCGGGCGAAATTGTCCGGTGTCTGCTTCGGCAGGCCATAAATCAGATCGATGTTGATCGAGCGAAACTGCAAAGTGCGCGCCGCATCGATCACTGCGCGGGTTTCTTCCAGGCTTTGCAGGCGATTGACTGCGCGCTGCACCGCCGGGTCAAGGTCTTGCAGGCCAATGCTGACCCGGTTGAAACCCAGTTCGCGCAGCAGGCCCATGGTCGACCAGTCGGCTTCGCGCGGGTCGATTTCGATGCCGTAATCGCCCGAGTCATCGTTGAGCAGATTGAAATGCTTGCGCAGGTGCGCCATCAACTGACGCAACTCGTCGTGGCTGAGAAAGGTCGGTGTGCCGCCACCGAAATGCAGTTGCTCAACGGTTTGCGCCGGGTCGAGGTGGCAGGCGATCAACTGGATTTCCTGCTCGAGACGTTGCAGATACGGCTGCGCACGGCCGCGATCCTTGGTGATGACCTTGTTGCAAGCGCAGTAGTAACAAATGTTCGCGCAGAACGGCACATGCACGTACAGCGACAACGGCCGCTGCGCCTTGCGGCTGTCGCGCAGGGCATGGAACAGGTCGAAAGTGCCGACCTGACCGTGAAATTGCACGGCGGTCGGGTACGAGGTGTAGCGTGGCCCCGCCAGATCGTAGCGGCGGATCAGATCAGAGTCCCAACGAATGGCGTCGAGCATGCGGGCATTCCCCCGGATAGGCTGGCAGTGTGGCGAGTCTATCGGGGGGCGGCGATGGGGCTGTTGATTTGCATCAACAGCACAAGGTCAAAAGATCGCAGCCTTCGGCTGCTCCTACCTTGGAATGCGACCTCCTGTCGGAGCTGCCGAAGGCTGCGATCTTTTGCTTTTAGTGACCCATAAGCCAATGCTGATGCGGGCCGGGAAGGGTCCACAGGCCAAACAGGATCACCAGCAAGCCACCCGCCATGCGCACGCTGCGTTTGCGCAGGATCGCGGTGACCCGTTCAGCCGCCAGCCCGGTGGCGAGCAGTACCGGCCAGGTGCCGAGGCCGAAAGCGAGCATCAGCAATGCACTGTCCAGCGCATTGCCCTGACTCGCGCTCCACAGCAAGGTGCTGTAAACCAGCCCGCACGGCAGCCAGCCCCACAGCGCACCGAGCAGCAAGGCACGCGGCAGGCTGGAAACCGGCAGCAAGCGATTCGCCACCGGTTGAATAAAGCGCCACAAACCACGCCCGAGCGCTTCGATACGCGTCAACCCGCTCCACCAGCCGGCGAGGTACAAACCCATGGCGATCAGCAGCAACCCGGCCAGTACGCGCATGAACAGCGCCGCCGGGCTGTTGGCGACTGCCCAGCCGGCCAGGCCGATGAGTAGTCCCGCCGTGGCATAACTGAGAATCCGCCCGAGGTTATACGCCAGCAACAGACGAAAGCGCCGGCTGCGCTGCTCCTTGGGAATCGCCAGGGTCAGCGCGCCCATCAGGCCGCCGCACATACCCAGACAGTGGCCGCCTCCGAGCAGGCCGAGAATCAGCGCCGAGACCAGCAGGGGCGCCAGTTCAAGCATGGGGTGGCGCCTTGTCGTCCGGTTTGCCGGCGTTGGCTTCGTCCACGGCAGCGGTGTGATTAGGGTCCTGATCGTCAAACAGGATGCTGTGCGCCGGGCCGTCGAGGTCGTCGTACTGACCGCTGTCCACCGCCCAGAAGAAGATGTACACGGCGATGGCGACGATGAGCAAGGCAGCGGGAATCATCACATAGAGAGCTGGCATCGGTAACTCCAGGCCCGCGCGGCTCAGGCCGGCAGCGGGCGGGTTTGGGTCGGGCTGCTGGCGGCCGGCGCGCTCGGCAGACGAGTCAGGCGCAGGGCGTTGAGCACCACGGTCAGCGAACTGATCGACATACCGACCGCCGCCCACACCGGAGTGATCCAGCCGAGGGCCGCGAACGGCAACATGAGGCCATTGTACAGCGCCGCCCACAGCAGGTTTTCGATGATTACCCGGCGCGTGCGCCGCGCCAGTGTGAAGGCTTGCACCAGGGCGTCGAGGCGGTTGGACAGCAACACTGCATCGGCGCTGGTTTTCGCCAGATCGGTGGCCGAGCCCATCGCCACGCTGATATCGGCCGCAGCCAGCACCGGCACGTCGTTGACGCCGTCGCCGAGCATCAACACCTTGCGCCCTTCCTTGTGCAGTTGTTGCAGCACTTGCAGTTTGTCATCGGGGCGCAAGCCGCCTCGGGCCTCGTCGATGCCCAGTTCGGCGGCGACACTGGCGACCATCGGCGAGCTGTCGCCGGACAACAGCAAGGTGCGCCAGCCCCGCGTTTTGCAAGCCGCGAGCAGGGCGGGAGCGTCGTCACGCAGGCGATCATCGAGCACCAGCCACGCCAGCGGCCCGTGGGTGTCAGCGAGCAGCAACCATTGTCCGGCTTCATCAGGCATTGACGGCAGTGCCGCGCCGCTCAGGGCGCAGGCAAATTCGGCCTGACCGATGCGCAAGCGTTGCTCACCGACCACGCCTTCCAGGCCCAGCCCCGGTGTGCTGTGCACGTCCTCAGCGGCCAGCGGCGCACGCCCGAAAGCGCGGGCAATCGGGTGTTCCGAACGGTTTTCCAGCGCAGCGGCAAGGCTCAGGCATTGCTCGCTGTCGAGCGCGCCGAGCGGGCGGATCGAGCGCAGCACCAAGCGGCCTTCGGTGAGCGTACCGGTCTTGTCGAAAATCACCGTGTCGATCTGGTTCAAGCCTTCCAGCACATGGCCGCGGGTCAGCAGCAGGCCGAGTTTGTGCAGGGTGCCGGTGGCGGCGGTGAGGGCGGTCGGCGTCGCCAGCGATAGCGCGCACGGGCAGGTCGCCACCAGCATGGCGAGGACGATCCAGAACGCCCGCGCTGAGTCCAGCTGCCACCACAGCACGCCGATCACTGCCGCCGCAATCAGCGAAAGCAGCAGGAACCATTGCGCGGCGCGGTCGGCGATTTCTGCCAGGCGCGGCTTCTCCGCCTGAGCGCGATCGAGCAGGCGCACGATCGCGGAGAGGCGCGTGTCCTGTCCCAGCGCCTGCACTTCGACGGTCAATGCGCCTTCGACATTGAGCGTGCCCGCAGTTACTGCATCGCCGAGCGTGCGTGGCTGTGGCAGGTATTCGCCAGTCAGCAGCGATTCGTCGATGCTCGACTGACCGTCGATGATCTTGCCGTCAGCCGGCAGAATCGAGCCCGGCTGCACCAGAATCCGCTCGCCGACCTGCAATTCGCTGAGCAGGATGCGCTCGCTCTGGCCATTCGCATCCAGGCGCAGGCACGAGGCGGGCAACAGGTTGACCAGTTGCGCAGTGGCGGCAGCGGTGCGTTCGCGGGCGCGGCGTTCCAGATAGCGCCCGGCCAAAAGAAACAGGGCGAACATGCCGACCGCATCGAAGTACAGCTCGCCGACCCCGGTGATCGACGTCCAGATTCCGGCGATGTAAGCACTGCCGATCGCCAGCGACACCGAGACGTCCATGGTCAGGTGGCGGGTGCGCAGATCGCGCATCGCGCCTTTGAAGAACGGCGCGCAGCTGTAGAACACGATGGGTGTGGTCAGAAACAGCGCGACCCAGCGCAGAATCGTGTGCAGCTCGGGACTGAGGTCGATGTTGAATTCCGGCCAGGTGGCCATGGTCGCCATCATCGCCTGAAACCACAGCAAACCGGCGACGCCGAGTTGGCGCAGGGCCAGGCGATTCTCGCTGGCCAGTTGTTCGCTGGCGCGGTCGGCCTGATAGGGGTGAGCAGCGTAACCAATGTGGCGCAGTTCGGCGAGGATCTGGCTCAGCGGCAATTGTGCGTCGGCCCAGCGTACGTGCAGGCGATGGTTGGACAGGTTCAACCGCGCTTCGGCGACGGCGGGCAGGGTGCGCAGGTGTTTCTCGATCAGCCAGCCGCAGGCGGCGCAACTGATGCCTTCCATCAACAAGGTGGTTTCGGCCAGATCGCCTTCATGGCGGACGAAGGGTTGCTGCACGTCGGCGCGGTCGTACAGCGCCAGTTCATCGCTCAGTTGCACCGGCAGCGCTTCGGGATTGGCCGACGCTTCGCTGCGATGCTGGTAATAACTTTCCAGCCCCCCGGCGACAATGGCTTCGGCCACCGCCTGACAGCCCGGGCAGCAGAACTCCCTGGCCTGCCCGAGGACGACGGCGGTGAAGCGGCTGCCGGACGGGACGGGCAGGGCGCAGTGGTAGCAGGGGGTTGGGCTGGTCATGGTGCGCGTTCCGATGATCGTTCCCACGCTCCGCGTGGGAATGCCTCCCCGGACGCTGCGCGTCCGCTTCGGCTGGGACGCGGAGCGTCCCTGGCTGCGTTCCCACGCAGGGCGTGGGAACGATCAGAGTAAAAGGCTTATTTTTTTAGGTCTTCGGCACCCTGCAATGGCTCATCACCCAGCAGCAGCTCCTTGTCATGGCTGACCAGTTCTTCTTCAAACATGCGCCACACGTGCTCATCCTGGCTGCCAAGCAACTCGACAAACCGTCGCCCTTCAACCTTGTCGCTCAACTGGCCGATGTAGCGCCCGCTCTCGCTGCCACTGCGGGTCAAAACAATCTTGCGATCCTTCTCCGGCTGGGTCGGCGAGATCAGGTTCAGTTCCAGGGTTTGCGGCTGGCTGTCACCGTTCAAGCGCAGATCGACTTCACCGGTCACATCATCCAGATGCACCGCTGCACGCAGCTTCAGGGTTTGCGCCAGCAGCTCGCGATCCAGTGAACGGTTGATGCCTTTGCCCGCTTCGTAATAGTTGTCGTTGACCAGATTGTCCGGGTTGTTCACCGCGATGGTCACCATCGACAGGGTCAAGGCCACCGAGCAGGCCAGAATCGCGATGATGATCCACGGCCAGAGGTGCTTGTACCAGGGACTTGCGGCGTTTGCAGCGGGCATGTTCAAAATTCTCTCAACGGATTTGTGGGCCGATGAATCGGCTCTTGGCTTCAACGTGGACGCTGTTGTCATCGGCGTCCTTGAGGATGAATTTCACCTCGTTGGTGCTCGATGGCAGTTGTTCCGGTGCGCTGGACAACTCGACCGGCATGCTGACGATATCGCCGGCGGCCACCTTGATCTCGCGCTTGCCTTGCAGGCGCAGGTCCGGCAGGCCTTCGGCTTGCAGCAGGTAAGTGTGGTCGCGCTGATCCTTGTTCATGATCTTCAGGCTGTAGACGTTTTCGATCCGGCCTTCAGCGTTTTCACGGTACAGCACGCGGTCCTTGCTGACGTCGAAGCCGACCAGCGAACGCATGAAGAACGCAGCGACCAACAGGCTGATCATCGCCAGCAGCACCACGGCATAGCCGATCAGGCGCGGTCGCAGTTTATGGGTTTTCTGCCCGGAGAGGTTGTGTTCGGTGGTGTAGCTGATCAGCCCGCGTGGGTAATCCATCTTGTCCATGATGCTGTCGCAAGCGTCGATGCACGCAGCGCAGCCGATGCACTCGATCTGCAGGCCATCGCGGATGTCGATGCCGGTCGGGCAGACCTGCACGCACATCGTGCAGTCGATGCAATCGCCGAGGCCGAGGGCCTTGTAGTCGACGCCTTTCTTGCGCGGCCCACGGCTTTCGCCACGGCGCGGGTCGTAGGAAACGATCAGCGTGTCCTTGTCGAACATCACGCTCTGGAAGCGCGCATACGGGCACATGTAGATGCACACCTGCTCACGCAACCAGCCGGCATTGCCGTACGTGGCGAGGGTGAAAAAACCGACCCAGAAATACGACCAGCCATCGGCCTGACCGGTGAAAAATTCGATGACCAGTTCGCGGATCGGCGAGAAGTAGCCGACAAAGGTCATGCCGGTGACAAAACCGATCAGCAGCCACAGCGAGTGCTTGGCCAGTTTGCGCAGGAATTTGTTTGCGCTCATCGGCGCCTTGTCGAGCTTGATGCGCTGATTGCGGTCGCCTTCGGTGACCTTTTCGCACCACATGAAAATCCACGTCCACACGCTCTGCGGGCAGGTATAACCGCACCAGACGCGCCCGGCGTACACGGTGATGAAGAACAGGCCGAACGCGGCAATGATCAACAGGCCCGAGAGCAGGATGAAATCCTGTGGCCAGAAAGTCGCGCCGAAGATGAAGAATTTGCGCTCCGGCAGGTTCCACCACACTGCCTGGTGACCGCCCCAGTTCAGCCACACCGTGCCGAAATACAGCAGAAACAACGCCGCACCGCCGAGCATCCGCAGATTGCGGAACAGGCCGGTGAAGGCACGGGTGTAGATTTTTTCTCGTGAGGCATAAAGGTCGACGCTGTTGTTCGCGTTCTTGCTCGGCGGCGTGACGTCGTGTACCGGAATCTGATTGCTCATCATTGCATCCCACGGCAGTGGAAAAATGCCTCGGTCGATACGTGCCAACCGAAGTCAAAAAGGGCTGTTGCAGTAGCGTGATGATACGCCTGCCGCTCTGGCTCAAGGGTGCGACCTTTGGTCGCGTTGGGTAAAAAATGCGGATGGTGTAGCGATTGCGCAAAAGCCTGACGCAGATCAATTGACTTGTTGAGTATGGACGGTTTTGCCGAAGCGGCTAGTTCATCTTTTCAATCGCTTGTTCAAGCAACAACCGTCGATGTCGCAAGTTGAACGACAAACCGTCCGTCGTTGCCACTTCGGCTACAAGAGCTACAGATTGAATTGGCTGCCTGTTACAAGTGTTGGGTCTGAAATATATAAACTTGATTGTTGTTTATGAATGCTTTGAAGTTTTAGCTGTGTTCGCATAAGTTTTGCTCTCGCGAAATTCTTTTGCGTATTGATAGTTAACTTAAATGGAATTTAAAAGCATGAATTTAAATAATCTCAAGAGCATCTTTGTGGGTGCCTGGATGTTAGCTTCGGCTATTACCGCTCAGGCCACTACTGACATGCCGAAACACATGGTGTTTGCTTCGGATACTCAATATCCGTGGACGGACAAGACCGATCGCCGCATCCCCGAATCCGATTCCGAATTCAAGGAGCGCTCGAAATGGCTGGTGGAAACCCAACTTGCGAGCATTGCCGAATTCAGAAATCTGCACGGCCCTCAAGCGCAGGTTCCCCTGATGATCAATGGTGATATAACCGCATTCGGGCATGGCTGGCAGCGCTCGTTCATGAAGGAACTGCTGGATAAACATTTCAAGGGCGAATATCTCTACGGCCTTGGTAATCACGACTATGAAAACAATGTCGATGATTGCTTTAGCAATAGCTGTGCGGCAGGAAGTATCGTCGAGTTCAAAGAGCATCATGAAGGTAAGGTCGATAACTTTGATCTGAAGATTACCAGTGGCTTTCTGAGCAAGACCTATTCGGGCAGTCTCGCCTATTCGAAAAATATTGGCGAAGTGCATATGGTTCAGCTCAACAACGAACCGACCTATACCGCCCGGATTGCTCATCCATTGAACCCGACGACGTTCGAAATCAACGATGCACTGGACTGGCTCGAGACGGATCTCAGGCTGGCGCGAGCGTCGGGCTACGCCATCATCATCAACATGCATAAACCGTTGAACCACATGGGAACCCAGGCGCAACAGAAACGCTTCTACGACATGGTTAACAAATATCGAGTGACGGCGATTTTTGCCGGCCATTTGCACGAGGACGGAGGTGATGCCTACCAGGAAGGTAACGTGCCCATGTACCTGAGTGGCAGTACCTCTCAGCAAACCTATCTGATTGCCAGTTTCACTGAGGATCGCAAGCAACTCCAGGTGTACCTGGTGAAGAACAACCAATGGCGCAATCGAACGTTGATCGACACCACTGTGGTGCATTCAATCTTCGCCCAACGCCCCTGACAAAAGCCCCGCCGCTGATAGGGCGGGGTATTCATCAATCAGGTGTTGGCAGCGATCCATGGGTTGATCAGATTGACGCCGCTGTGTTGGAAGTCCGCAATGTTGCGAGTTACCAGCGTAAGCCCGTGTACAAGCGCGGTGGCGGCGATCAAGGCGTCGCATTCATTGCTGCGGTCGGGAACATGCAATCGTGCGCACCGGATGGCGACGCTGCTATCGACCGGCAGGATTCTGCCAGAGAACGCCGGTTTGACGTGATGTTCCAGCCAGTTGCGCAGCAGTTGGCCTTGTGAAGGGTCACGACGTTCGATACGCAGGACGCCCGTTTCCAGTTCCAGCACAGTGATTGCGGATAGATACAGGCTGGCTGGGGAAATGCTGTTTGCCCATTTCACCACATGCCTGTCGGCTTGGTTTTTGCGCAACTCGGAAACTACATTGGTATCCAGCAGAAACATCAGGAAAGGTCCACGCTGCGAGGAGTGATGACGGCGCGCTCGGGTTCGAATTCGATTTCAAGCGCATCCGGCATCGCCAGTAGCTCAACGATGCTGGTCTGGCACCCCGTCAGTTTCTGGTACTCCTCGATGCTGAGCAACACGTGGGCAGGCCTGCCTCGGTCAGTAATGATCACTGGACCTTGATGCGTGGCTTTTTTGGCTGCACTGGTGTCCTGGTTGAACTCGCGGCTGGAAATAGTGGTGATGGCCATCATGTTTGGCCTCCAGAAATTCTGATGTAGGAACGTTACTACCTTGAGATTTCCCCTGCAATCGGAAAGGCGGGTAGAGGACGATCGGTTTGTCACTTTCATAAGGGCACCGGCGAAAATGCCTCCCGCCAAGACGCGAGGCGCTGGATATAGGGGGGTAAATTCGGTGTTTTAGCTGCCCTTGTCAGAGCAATCTACCGCCGCCGAGGCCGTCGAGTCCGCCACCGTTACCGGGGCTGTTCATGGTTTGCTGCGATACCTCAAGTAACGGTTTCACAGATGTTCGTTCGAACCCTACCCTATGGGTAGAGCCGGGTTGAGGCTGATTTTGCAGTGTGCTTTGGTGATCTTTCGACATTGGGGCTTCATCCTTGAAGTGGAGCCGATATGGCTTATCGGGGCGAAAAAAAACCTACCGTGCATCTCAGCTCAGGTCCATCGAGCAAGCGTTTCGAATCGTGAATGCCAGCATGAAAAAAGGCCCCGCCAATTCCCATTGGCGGGGCCTTTTTTGCTTCAAGCGTTGGCTTTACTCAGCCTTTGCCTCCGGTGCTTTTTCACCGTGAGACAGGCTGTAAACATACGCCGCCAGCAGGTGCACCTTGTCATTGCCCTGCAGTTGTTCCTGCGCCGGCATCTGGCCCTGACGGCCGTAGCGGATGGTCTGCTGCAGTTGCGCGAAGCTCGAGCCGTAGATGAATGCGCCCGGATGGGTCAGGTCAGGCGCACCCATGGCCGGGGTGCCTTTACCGGCAGGGCCGTGGCAAGCCACGCAGTTGGCGGCGAAGAGTTTCTGGCCGTTGGCCGGGTCGGCCTTGGTGCCTTCCGGCAGTTTGCGCCCGTCGAGGTTGGTCACCACGAAGGCCGCTACGTCAGCCACGCCTTGCTCGCCGATCACTTCCGCCCATGCCGGCATCACCGCGTGGCGGCCGCCCATGATGGTGGTCTTGATAGTTTCCGGCTCACCGCCCCAGCGCCAGTCGGCGTCGGTCAGGTTGGGAAAGCCGTAGGCGCCCTTGGCGTCGGAACCGTGGCACACCGAGCAGTTGGAGGCGAACAGACGGCCGCCCATTTTCAGTGCTTGCGGATCCTTGGCAACTTCTTCGATCGGCATCGCCGCGAACTTGGCGAAAATCGGACCGAAGCGCGCGTCCGAACGGGCCATTTCCTTTTCCCACTCGTGGACGCCGGTCCAGCCGGTCTGGCCGTTGGCGAACGCGGTCTGCTTCTCGGTATCCAGATAGTTGTAGCCCGGCAGCAAACCTTTCCAGTTGCCCAGACCCGGGTACAGCACCAGATAACCCAGGGCAAAAATGATGGTGCCGACGAACAGCATGAACCACCATTTCGGCAGCGGGTTGTCGTACTCCTCGATCCCGTCGAAGGAGTGGCCGACCGTCTCGTCCGTCTGTTCGCTGCGCTGGCCCTTGCGGGTCGACAGCAGCAGCCAGGTCAGGGCGAAGATCGTACCGAGACTGAGGACTGTGACGTACAGACTCCAGAATGTAGTCATTCTTTGTTACTCCTAGAAGCTTGCTCGACGTGCTTGACGGCTTCGGGATCATCGGCGAAAGGCAGCATGGTCGCGTCTTCAAATTCCGACTTGCGCTTGGGGCTGAACACCCACAAAGCCAGACCGATGAAAGCCACCATCACGACCACGGTGCCCAGGCCTCGAATCATCCCGATATCCATCAGATTCACCGTTTGCTTTTGATGATGGTGCCCAGGCCTTGCAGATAGGCCACCAGCGCGTCCATTTCGGTTTTGCCCTTCACGGCATCCTGTGCACCGGCGATATCTTCGTCGGTGTACGGCACGCCGAGGGTGCGCAAGACTTCCATTTTTTTCGCGGTTTCCTTGCCGTCGAGCTTGTTTTCCACGAGGAACGGGTAAGCCGGCATTTTCGACTCGGGGACCACGTTGCGCGGGTTGTACAAGTGCGCACGTTGCCAGTCATCGGAGTAACGACCGCCCACGCGGGCCAGGTCCGGACCGGTACGTTTGGAACCCCACAGGAACGGGTGGTCCCAGACGCTTTCACCGGCAACCGAATAGTGGCCGTAGCGTTCGGTTTCAGCGCGGAACGGACGGATCATCTGCGAGTGGCAGCCGACACAACCGTTGGCGATGTACACGTCGCGGCCTTCCAGTTCCAGCGCCGAGCGCGGCTTCATGCCCTCGACCGGCTTGTTGGTGACGTCCTGGAAGAACAGCGGAACGATTTGGGTCAGGCCACCGACGCTGACGGCGATGACCATGAAGAAGGCCAGCAGGCCAATATTCTTCTCGACAGCTTCATGCTTCATCAGTGAGCTCCAACGACGGCAATCTTGGCGGCGGCTTCGGCTTCAACCGGATCCGACGCACGAACGGTGCGGTACACGTTGTAAGCCATCAGCAGCATGCCGCTGGCAAAGAAAGCACCGCCCAGCGCGCGGACGATGAAGCCCGGGTGGCTGGCCTGCAGCGCTTCGACGAACGAGTAGGTGAGGGTGCCGTCATCGTTGATTGCACGCCACATCAGGCCCTGGGTGATGCCGTTGACCCACATCGACGCGATGTAGAGCACGGTGCCGATGGTCGCAAGCCAGAAGTGCGCATTGATCAGCCCGGTGCTGTGCATCTGCGCGCGGCCGAACAGTTTCGGGATCATGTGGTAGATCGCGCCGATCGAGATCATCGCTACCCAACCGAGGGCGCCGGCGTGTACGTGGCCGATGGTCCAGTCGGTGTAGTGCGAGAGCGAGTTGACGGTCTTGATCGCCATCATCGGCCCTTCGAAGGTTGACATGCCGTAGAACGCCAGCGACACCACGAGGAAGCGCAGGATCGGGTCGGTGCGCAACTTATGCCACGCGCCCGACAGGGTCATCATGCCGTTGATCATGCCGCCCCAGCTTGGCGCCAGCAGAATGATCGACATCGCCATGCCCAGCGATTGTGCCCAGTCCGGCAGGGCGGTGTAGTGCAGGTGGTGCGGGCCGGCCCAGATGTACAGGGTGATCAGCGCCCAGAAGTGAACGATCGACAGACGATAGGAGTAGATCGGGCGTTCGGCCTGTTTCGGCACGAAGTAGTACATCATCCCGAGGAAACCGGTGGTCAGGAAGAAACCCACCGCGTTGTGGCCGTACCACCACTGGATCATCGCGTCAGTGGCACCGGAGTAAGCCGAATACGACTTGAACAGGCTGACCGGCAGCGACATGTGGTTGACGATGTGCAGCATCGCAGTGACGACGATGAACGCGCCGTAGAACCAGTTGCCGACATAGATGTGCTTGGTTTTGCGCTTGGTGATGGTGCCGAAGAACACCAGACCGTAAGTGACCCAGACAATCGCCAGCAGAATCGCGATCGGCCATTCCAGCTCGGCGTATTCCTTGGTGGTGGTGTAACCCAGCGGCAAGGTAATGATGGCGCCGACGATGACCGCTTGCCAGCCCCAGAAGGTGAAGGCCGCGAGGCTGTCGGAAATCAGTCGCGTCTGGCAGGTTCGCTGCACGACATAGTAGGAAGTGGCAAACAGTGCACAACCGCCGAAGGCGAAAATCACCAGGTTTGTGTGCAACGGGCGCAAGCGTCCAAAGCTCGTCCACGGCAGACCGAAGTTCAGTTCCGGCCAGACCAGTTGCGAGGCGATGAAGACACCGAGCCCCATGCCAAGGATCCCCCAGACCACCGTCATGATGGCGAACTGGCGGACTACCTTATAGTTATAAGCAGTCGGACTGATTGCTGTGCTCATTCTAAGGTTCCACGGTTTGGGTATTTTTATAGGGATAAAATCGGCCGCAAGTATGTATAAAGCAGGGGGTCATTGCAACGCGCCATGACCTGGGTCAATGCTTTCCAACGCTGATTCTGCGGCCTTTCCATGCGCCGCGTAGGGTCAAAAATGGCCTCTGACAAAATGTCGCAGTGCGCGTGAAAAGCTCGCAATCCGGATCGCCGTCAACGGTGCCCGTTCACAGGTCGTGATCGGGAAATTGCGGGCAATCGGCGCAACAGCCGTTATCTACCTGCGTTTGCGGCGAATCCATCAGCCGGTTCACGGCGCGCATCGTTCGGGATTGATCTGGAAACCGACTTCATCTGGTCCGCTTCGATGAAGCGTAGACCCGAATCCGGGGTTCCGAAAGGAGAGGGCGTGAGGGGTGCGACAAAAAGAAGCAGCTACGAGCTGCAAGCTGCAAGCGACAAGTGGGTACAAGTCGCTTACAGATTTGTATACATAGATGTTGCTTTTACTTGGAGCTTTCAGCTTGAAGCTTGCCGCTCAATTGCTCATCATTTTTCGAAAGGCTGTACACATAAGCGGCAAGCAATTGCACTTTATCGTTGCCCAGCAATTCGTTCTGCGCTGGCATATGCCCCTGACGACCATGGCGAATGGTCTGTTCCAGTTGGGTCAGGCTGGTGCCATAAATGAAGCCGGCCGGATGGGTCAGGTTGGGTGCGCCCATCGCCGCAGTGCCCTGGCCGGTGGCGCCATGACAGGCAACGCAAGTGGTACTGAACGCTTGCTGCCCGGCTTGCAGATCTGCCTTGCTGTCGGCGGGTAGCGGCAGGCCGGCCAGTTCGTGGCGCACGTAGGCGGCAACGTTTTTCACCCCGGCCTCACCGAGCACTTCGCCCCAGGCCGGCATCGCCGCCATCCGCCCACTCATGATGGTGGTCTTGATCGTCTCGGCATCGCCGCCCCAGCGCCAGTCGCTGTCAGCAAGGTTAGGGAAGCCGAACGCACCCTTGGCATCCGAGCCGTGGCACACCGAGCAATTGGAGGCGAACAGACGACCGCCCATTTTCAGCGCCTGCGGATCCTTGGCCACTTCTTCGAGGGGCATGGCGGCGAATTTGGCGAAGATCGGACCGAACCGGGCGTCGGCCTTGTTCATTTCCTTTTCCCTCTCATGCACGCCGGTCCAGCCATCCTCGTAACCGGGCAGGATACCTTTCCAGTTGCCCAGGCCCGGATACAGAACCAGATAGCCCACCGAGAACACCAGCGTGCCGGCGAACAGCATGAACCACCACTGCGGCAGCGGGTTATCGTACTCCTCGATGCCGTCGAAGCTGTGGCCCATGGTCTGGTCGACGCTGCCCTTGGTCTCGCCCCGACGGGTGCCGATCAGCAGCCAGGTCAGGCCGATCAGGCTGCCAATGGTCAGTACGCAGATCCACGTACTCCAGAAGGTGGTCATGGCCGGGTACTCCTTGTTTCAGGGGCTGAAATTGTTTCGGATAGTGGCTCGTCGGCGAACGGCAGCAGGCGCGCTTCGGCGAATTCCGGGGTGCGCTTGCGGTTGAACACCCACAAGGTCAAACCGACGAAGGCGATAAACACCACGACCGTGCCGAGGCCGCGGATCAGGCCTGCACTCATTTCAATGACCATGGCTCACCTCTTGCTCTTGATCGCAGTGCCGAGCACTTGCAGATAGGAAACGAGGGCGTCCATTTCGGTCTTGCCCTTGAGGCTGGCGACCGCGCCGCTGATGTCGTCGTCGGTGTACGGCACGCCGAGGGTGCGCATGGTTTTCAGCTTGGTTTCGGTGTGGCTGCTGTCGACCGCTTGGGTGACCAGCCACGGATAGGCCGGCATCTTTGATTCCGGCACAACGTTGCGCGGGTTGTACAAGTGCGCGCGGTGCCAGTCATCCGAGTAACGCGCGCCGACCCGGGCGAGGTCCGGACCGGTACGTTTCGAGCCCCACAGGAACGGGTGATCCCAAACGCTTTCGCCCGCCACCGAGTAGTGCCCGTAGCGTTCGGTTTCGGCGCGGAACGGGCGGATCATCTGCGAGTGGCAACCGACGCAGCCTTCGCGGATGTAGATGTCGCGGCCTTCCAGTTGCAGCGCGGTGTAGGGCTTCATGCCTTCCACCGGTTTGTTGGTGACGTCCTGGAAGAACAGCGGGACGATCTGGGTCAGGCCGCCGATGCTCACGGCGAACACCATCAGCAGCATCAGCAGGCCGACGTTCTTTTCAATCGTTTCGTGTTTCATGGCGGACTCCTCAGGCCATCTGCGCGGCAGCGACGACGTCGGCAGGCTGTGAGGCCCGCACGGTGCGCCAGGTGTTATAGGCCATCAGCAACATGCCGCTTAAGAAAATCGCCCCGCCGATCAGCCGCACGACAAAGCCCGGATGGCTGGCCACCAGGGTTTCGACGAAGGAGTAGGTCAGCGTGCCGTCCTCGTTCACTGCGCGCCACATCAGGCCCTGGGCGATGCCGTTGACCCACATCGAGGCGATGTAGAGCACGGTGCCGATGGTCGCCAGCCAGAAGTGCGCATTGATCAGGCCGACGCTGTGCATCTGCGCCTTGCCGAAGATTTTCGGGATCATGTGGTACAGCGCGCCGATCGAGATCATCGCCACCCAGCCGAGGGCGCCGGCGTGAACGTGGCCGATGGTCCAGTCGGTGTAGTGGGAGAGGGCGTTGACGGTCTTGATGGCCATCATCGGACCTTCGAAGGTCGACATGCCGTAGAACGCCAGCGACACCACGAGGAAGCGCAGGATCGGGTCGCTGCGCAACTTATGCCAGGCCCCCGAGAGGGTCATCATGCCGTTGATCATGCCGCCCCAGCTCGGTGCCAGCAGGATCAGCGACATCACCATGCCCAGCGATTGCGCCCAGTCCGGCAGCGCGGTGTAGTGCAGGTGGTGCGGGCCGGCCCAGATGTACAGGGTGATCAACGCCCAGAAGTGCACGATCGACAGGCGATACGAGTACACCGGACGCTCGGCCTGTTTCGGCACGAAGTAATACATCATGCCGAGGAAGCCGGCGGTGAGGAAAAAGCCTACAGCGTTGTGGCCGTACCACCATTGCACCATCGCGTCGGTTGCACCGGCGTACACCGAGTAGGACTTGGTGAAACTCACCGGCAACTCAAGGTTGTTGACGATGTGCAGAATCGCCACGGTGATGATGAACGCGCCGAAAAACCAGTTGCCCACGTAGATATGTTTGGTTTTGCGCTGCATGATCGTGCCGAAGAACACGATCGCGTAGGCGACCCAGACGATGGTGATCAGGATGTCGATCGGCCATTCCAGTTCGGCGTATTCCTTGGAACTGGTGTAACCCAACGGCAGGCTGATCGCCGCCAACAGGATCACCAGTTGCCAGCCCCAGAAGCAGAACGCGGCGATTTGCGGCGCGAACAATTGCGTCTGGCAGGTGCGTTGTACCGAATAGAAAGAGCTGGCGAACAGCGCGCAGCCACCGAAGGCGAAGATCACCGCGTTGGTGTGCAGCGGGCGCAGACGGCCGAAACTGGTCCAGGGCAAATTGAAGTTGAGTTCCGGCCAGACCAATTGCGCCGCGAGAAAAACCCCGAGGCCCATGCCGACGATGCCCCACACCACCGTCATAATGGCGAATTGGCGGACCACCTTGTAGTTGTAGGCGGTACTGATAGAAGTGTTCATGGTTCCCCATCCACGGTTCAGCCGAAGTGAGCGCGCGCAAACGACGCGAATCCTTCGCCTGGAGTTATAGGCAGACTAAAAGCGAGGCAAGCATGGACAAACAGCACAAGGCCAGTATTGACGGGGATCAATGGGCGCAGTGTGTGCTCGATCATGGGTGGCTTTGGGATACCGCTGTTGGAGAGGCTTCGGCAACGCTGATTCTGGCCCACGGTGCGGGTGCGCCGATGGATAGCGAGTGGATGAACGACATGGCTGGGCGCCTTGCCGGGCTTGGGGTCAACGTGTTGCGCTTTGAGTTTCCGTATATGGCGCAGCGGCGGGTGGATGGGGTGAAGCGGCCGCCGAATCATGCCGGCAAGTTGCAGGAATGTTGGCGGGAGGTGTCTGCGGTTGTGCGGCGTCATGTCGCTGGGGTTTTGGCTGTTGGCGGCAAGTCGATGGGCGGGCGGATGGCGAGTCTGGTGGCGGATGAGTTGGGGGTGGATGCGTTGGTGTGTCTGGGGTATCCGTTTTATGCGGTGGGGAAGCCGGAGAAGCCTCGGGTTGAGCATTTGGCTGGTTTGAAGACTCGGACGTTGATTGTGCAGGGGGAGCGGGATGCTCTGGGGAATCGCGAGGCGGTTGAGGGGTATTCGTTAGCGCCGGGGATTGAGGTGTTTTGGTTGGTGGCGGGGGATCATGATTTGAAGCCGTTGAAGGTTTCTGGGTTTACGCATGAACAGCATTTGGCCAGCGCCGCGCAGAAAGTATCCGAGTTTCTCAAGGGTTAACCGAGATTCTGTTTTCCATGGAGACCGGCTCCCTTTCCCCCTCGCCCCCTTGGGGGAGAGGGTTGGGGTGAGGGGGTTAGCTTTTGATCTTGCTCTTGGGGGCATATCCGTTGCTGCGGTAACGGCTGCTTAGGGTTCCGCCCTTACGGCGGGTCACCTTTTTCAAACGCCGGAGTGCCGGCCCAGCAAAAAGGTAACCCAAAAGGCTTGCTCCTACGTTCGGCCCTCGCAAGCTCGGGTTCCTTCGCTCCGGAATCGATCCGGGCGCAGCGGCTCCGGTTTGCTTCGCTGCACCTCCTTCCGCTGTGTCTGGCTGCGCCAGACGGTCGCTACGCTCCCACCCCCGGATCAATCCCTCCACTCAGCCTTCCGACGTCGCCGGTGGATCAAGATCAAAAGCACTCGAGCTTGCGCTCATTGTTGAGTGGGGCGGCTTCGCCGCGGGCAGCTGCGCTGCTTTGCTTTTCTGCTTTTTGTGGGAGCGAGCCTGCTCGCGAAGGCGGCCTGACAGCCGACCATTATCCACCGGCCGGACTCAATCCCTGTGGGAGAGCACTCGAGCTAACGCTCATTGTTGAGTGGTGCGGCTTTGCCGCGGGCAGCTGCGCTGTTTTGCTTTTCTGTGGGAGCGAGCTTGCTCGCGAAGGCGGCCTGACAGCCGACCACTATCTACCGGCCGGACTCAATCCCTGTGGGAGCTGGCTTGCCAGCGATGGCAGCCTCCAAGTCGACCAATCCCCCACTGATGTACCCGATCCAAATGTGGGAGCGAGCCTGCTCGCGAAAGCGCTCTTCCAGACGACCTCAAACCACCTGACTGTCAGAGGCAATCCCTGCACTTAAACATCATCAAATACCCCCGTTGAAACTACACGACCCGTTACGCCATCCCGGCTACAACTCCTTGCGCCATTGCCTACGCCTACGCCAGAATCCGCCGGCTTACGCGCTATGAGGTTGGCTATATCGTTTCTCGGTCACTGACAAAAAAGCAGTGATCGGGTTTGGTAGCCCGTCTCTAAGCGTCATGACGCCATATGCAGTCTCTGTAGAGACTCGATTTATGGTGGCCATGCGTGGGGCTCCTTTGGAGCGCCGGGTTTCCTGCTTAGACCGGTCTACCAACCTGCGTATGGTCGCCACCCTCGTTTGGTAGCGAGAGTGATGATTCCTTATTTTTCTAAGTAGGAGCTTCATCTATGTTCAAAGTAACCCCCAACCCGCCACCCTCCGACGACCGCGCACTAGACCCGCAAAAAATCCAGGAAGCCACCGACCGCGCCCTCGATTACTACCTCAAACCTGAAGACCTGGCAGCCCCGCCAAGTTCACCGAAATATCGCCCGATCTACGTTGTCGACCCCACGCTGGATGACGAAACCCTGTTGGTCGAGGCCTGCGAGTCGCTTTCATACGCCCATGCCATGGCCGGTAACATCGCCAACTCGATAGGCGGCCCGGAGCGCAAACCGCTGCTGGCGCTGCAACAGGTGATCATGCTGAACGAACTGTTGGTCAATCGGTTACTGGACAAACTGAAGCTGCCTCAATAAGTTCGCTGGCTTTTATGGCCTCTTCGCGAGCAGGCTCGCTCCCACAGGGGATCGTCGTCTGGCACATATCTGTGGTCACCGCATATCGGATGTAGGGTGAGCCTGCTCGCGATGTTGGCCTGACGATCAACCGGCCTCTTACTGATGCACCCGGTCCAAATGGGGGGGGGCGAGCTTGCTCGCGAAAGCGGCATCCCAGACGACACCAAAATCACAGGCCAACTTCCCGCTATTTCTTTGCGGTATATCAAACAATATCCGGCAATGCCTCAAAATATTGTTTGGCTTTCAGATCATCTCTTTTTAAATTGAAAGTACCTTTGGGTCTTATTTGTTCGGGGGTTTCGTCGGGTTTTGTTTTTGCAAATGTCGCTTCGAATTCGCCTTCAATAGTCCCTTTTACAGGATCCAGCTTAATGTTCAGTGTCGCATCACCCGCCGCGATAACTCGCCAGCCTTTAAGTTCGCCCTTCTTTATTGAATGTCTGTGGTCACAGTACAAGCCCGCTGCAAGCGTATAAGTGCCTTCCAGGATGTCCTCGTTGATATACGGCACTGCGAGCATAAAACCAAAAAGATCCTCTGAATCAACGGTGCCTACGGAGCCGTAAAATATCCATGAGTTATCAGTTGTCGTGCTTGATTTAAAGAATAATGTTCTTTGAGCTTCGGTTGATAAAGAATCGATCTGCCACTGAAATTCGTTGTCCTCTGTTTCGAAGTTATTTATCTGCAGGACGTTATTTTTGTTATAAAAATCTCTGAAGTTCACGATGAAATCCTTCTGTCTCGTAGGGGGATCCCGTCGATTGATCGGACGGTAATTCATAGATATTCAGTTTCTAAAATGTTGTCTACTGTCAGAGTTGTCAGCTAGACATAGTTCGCAGAATGTGCTTTTCGCTTATTTCTTTGTTTCAGGTAATAAAAAAACCGGAAGCTTTAGCTGTCCGGTTTTTTTATCCTGCTAGAGCAATCAGCGGTTAAACCGCGCCACCAACGAATACTGGGTGTTTGCCGTCTTCGTCAGCTCTTCACTCAACAACGCCGAGTTATGCGCTTGCTCGGACGTCTGATCCGCCAACTCCGAAATATTGCTGATGTTACGGCTGATCTCTTCAGCCACGGCACTTTGCTCTTCGGTCGCGGCGGCGATCTGGGTGGTCATGTCGGTGATGTTGGCCACTGCTTCGCTGATGCCGACCAGTGCCTGATCCGCTTCCAAGACCCGTGCAACGCCTTCTTCGGCCTGGCGATGCCCGGCTTCCATGGTTTGCACGGCGCTGGAGGCGGTCTGTTGCAACTTGGCGATCAGGGCGTGAATCTGCCCGGTGGATTCGCTGGTGCGTTGCGCCAGTTGGCGGACTTCGTCAGCCACGACCGCAAAACCACGGCCCATTTCGCCGGCACGCGCCGCTTCAATCGCAGCGTTGAGGGCGAGCAGGTTGGTCTGGTCGGCGATGCCTTTGATCACGTCGACCACGCCGCCGATTTCGTCGCTGTCCTTGGCCAGTTGCGTCACGGTCAGGCCGGTTTCGCCGACGACCACCGACAGGCGCTGGATCGCTTCGCGGGTTTCGCCGGCGATGTCGCGGCCGCGGCCGGTCAGGCGGTTGGCTTCCTGGGTGGCGTCAGCGGTGCGCTGTACGTGGCTGGCGACTTCCTGGGTGGTGGCGGCCATCTGGTTGACGGCGGTGGCGACCTGTTCGGTTTCCACGCGCTGGCGTTCCAGGCCGGTCGAGCTGTTGTGCGCCAGGGCGTCGGACTGCTTGGCCTGATCGGTCAGGTGCTCGGCGGTGTCCTGCAAGCGGGTCAGGCAGGTTTTCAGGCGTGCTTCCTGGCTGAGGATCGACATTTCCAGACGCGCCTGCGCGCCACGGCTGTCGGTGTACATCTGCGCGATCAGCGGGTCGGAGGTGGTCTGTTCGGCCAGGCGCAGCAGGCGCTTGAGCCCGCGTTGCTGCCATTGCAGGCCCATCAGGCCCAGCGGCACCGAGAGACCGGCGGCGAGGGCGAAGCCCCAATGCGAGTTCAGCGTCGCGCCGATCATGAAGCTCAGCTGGCTGACCAGAATGAACGGCAGCCAGTCCTGCAGTAGCGGCAGCCATTTGTCCGTCGAAGGAATCGCCGACTTGCCCTGGTTGATGCGTTGATAGAGCGCTTCGGCGCGGCGGACCTGTTCGGCGGTGGGCTTGACGCGCACCGACTCGTAACCGATCACCTGATTGCCTTCGAACACCGGTGTTACATAGGCGTTAACCCAATAGTGGTCACCGGATTTGCAGCGATTCTTGACGATGCCCATCCATGGCAAGCCTTGTTTCAGTGTGCCCCACATGTGCGAGAACACCGCCGACGGCACGTCAGGGTGACGGACCAGATTGTGCGGCGCCCGGATCAGTTCCTCCCGCGAAAACCCGCTGATCTCGACAAAGTCGTCGTTGCAGTAGGTGATCACGCCCTTGGCATCGGTGGTGGAAATCAACCGTTGCTGAGCTGGAAAGGTCCGCTCGCGTTGTGTAATGGGCTGGTTGTTACGCATGGTTTTTCAATCCGCAAGGCTTTGAATGGTTGTCGGCGCCGACAGGTTTTTATTGAAGTTTTTTTTCAGATTTAAGTATGGCGTCGCAAAACCGCGCTTGCGTCAACTGGCCAGCATCGGATAGGTGAACAGGCCGAAGTGCAACAGATTCAGGCCGAAATGGGTGGCGATCGCCGCGCCCAGTCCGCCGAAACGGTAGGCCAGACCATAGCCGACCCCGGCCAGTCCCGCCAGCAACACCCAGGTCCAGCCAGCACCGGCATGCACCAGACCAAACAACAGCGAGGCCAACAGCAGCGCGAGGTTGTCGCCATAGGGCAGGTGCTTGAAGCGACGGCTCAGCCCGCCCTGTATATAGCCGCGAAACAGCGCTTCTTCGACCAGCGTCACCAGCAGCAGGTTGTTCAGTACCCACAGCCAAGCCTGATCCGGCCACTTCGGCGCCCAGGCGATTACGCCGAGCAACAATGCGCCGCCAAGGGCGAGAATCGCGCACAGCGTCAGGGCGAGGGCAGTGGCATAGACCGTCAGGCGCAACGAACGCCGCGCGACAATCCATGGACAGACCAGCAGCAGCCAGAAGCCCACCAGCGGTTTGTCGAGATTGAGGTACATCGCGAACGGCACGGCGTTGTCAGTGAAACGTTGCGGATTGATCACCCGGCCGTTGGCGAAGCCCGGCAGCCAGTGCAGCGCCAGTGCCACGGCCAGAACGATGAACAGGCCATGGCCGAGCCAACGCGCGAACGGCACCTCTTGCTGACGCACGGCGAACGCGGCGAACAGCAAAAGCCCCACGGAGATCAATGCCAGCCAACCGAGCTGGCCGTAGCTCAGGGCCAGTCCGTAGCCGAGGCCGAGCAGCGCGAGATAGAGCCAGGGCAGCGCCTTCATCGAAAGTCCTTGTGCGAGATTTCTGGAAGGGGCTTTCTACACGGGCGAGGGAGGTGGGACAAGTGAAGGAGAGTGAGAAGCGCGGCGAATAACTTGGGATCGACGTGTAGGAGCTGCCGAAGGCTGCGATCTTGAGGCTGTGGGACGCGGAGCGTCCCCGGCTGCATTCCCACGCAGAGCATGGGAACGATCAGATCAAAAGATCGCAGCCTGCGGCAGCTCCTACAAGGGTTGTGATTGGCTGGGAGATCAGCGCAGGCCCAGTTTGGCCGCCGCGCGCTCGGTAATCTCCGTACGCAATTTCAACGAAGGCGCCGCGCGCAACCGCGCCTCTTCGACCACCGCACTTGGCGCCACCTCCGGACTGCCGGCGTTGAACGGCGGTGCCGGGGCATATTCCAGTTGCAACTGCACCAGTTGCGCCGTATCGGCATCGACCAGTTCCGCTGCCAGCACCAAGGCGAAATCGATGCCAGCGGTGATTCCGCCACCGGTAAACAGATTGCCGTCGCGTACCACCCGATCCTTCACCGCAACCGCGCCCAGGGTCGGCAGCAACTGGTGATACGCCCAATGCGTGGTCGCGCGCTTGCCCTGCAACAGACCCGCCGCGCCGAGCACCAGCGAGCCGGTGCACACCGAGGTCACGTAACGTGCCTGCGCGGCCTGGCGTTTGATGAAATCCAGCGTCTGCTGATCTTCCATCAGCGGTCCGACGCCACTGCCGCCGGGCACGCAGATTATGTCCAGATCCGGGCAATCCTCAAAGGTCGTAGTCGGTTTCAGCAGCAGGCCGGTGCTGGCCGTCACCGGCATCAGGTCCTTCCAGATCAGGTGCACCTGCACGCCGGGCAACGAGGCGAGTACGTCGTAAGGGCCGGTCAGGTCGAGTTGCTGAACCTGCGGGAATAACAGAAAACCGATCTGCAGCGTCATCGTTCTTGCTCCGTTGAAAGAAGTGGACGACTGCACTGTAGGCGCGTAGGTTCTGGCGCATACGCCAATCACCCCACGAATTACGCCAAATGCCTAAAGCCATTCACGTCCTCGCGTTTGCCAATATGCAGATTCTTGATGTCACCGGGCCGTTGCAGGTGTTCGCCTCGGCCAACGATCTGGCCCGCCAGCGTGGTTTGCCGACGCCCTATGCGCCGAGCGTGATCGCCAGCGGCGGCGGGGCGGTGATGTCATCGGCGGGGTTGGCGGTGCTCGCCGAACCGTTGCCACAAACGCCCAGCGACACCTTGATCATCGCCGGCGGCTGGGGCATTTATCCCGCCGCCGAAGACTCGCAACTGGTCGACTGGGTGCGCGAGCACGGCACTCATTGCCGGCGTGTGGCTTCGGTGTGCACCGGGGCCTTTCTGCTCGCCGCCAGCGGCTGGCTCGATGGCCGCCGCGTGGTCACCCACTGGACGCGCTGCGAGCAACTGGCCGCGCAGCATCCGAATCTGCACGTGGAAGCCAATCCGATTTTCATCAACGACGGCCCGGTGTGGACTTCCGCCGGGGTCACGGCCGGTATCGATCTGGCGTTGGCCATGGTCGAAGAAGACCTCGGCCGCGACATCGCCCTCGACGTCGCCCGGCACCTGGTCGTCTTCCTGAAACGCCCGGGCGGGCAGTCGCAATTCAGCGTGACGCTGGCGCTGCAACAACAGGGCAACCGCTTCGATGAACTGCACGCCTGGATCGCCGAAAACCTGACCTGCGACCTCGGCATCCCGACCCTCGCCGAACAGGCCGGCATGAGCGAACGCAGCTTCATCCGCCACTACCGCGCCGACACCGGCCAGACCCCGGCGCGGGCGATCGAATTGATCCGCGTGGAAACCGCTCGACGACTGCTCAGCGATACCGGCCTGCCGGTGAAACGCATCGCCGCCAATTGCGGCTTTGGCAGCGAAGAGACGTTGCGGCGCAGTTTTCTCCGTGCCATTGGCGTGACACCGCAGGCTTATCGCGAGCGGTTTTCGGTCAGCGTTGCAGCAGATCCAGTATCGCCTTGAGGGTTTCCTGCGGCGCTTCTTCGGGAATGTTGTGGCCGACACCCGCCAGCACGCGCCGCTCATAAAAGCCGCTGAAATGCTCGGCATCTTCATCAATCAGCGAAGGCGGGCCGACGCCATCATCGCCACCGCACAGCGAAATGCTCGGCACGCTGATCACCGGCTGTGTGGCCAGCGCTTCTTCCATCCACTCCAGGGCTGGATCGCCCGGGGCGTAGCCGAAGCGATGCCGATAGGAATGAATCACCACGTCGACAAAATCAGGATTATCAAAAGCGCCAGCGGTCAGCGGGTAGCGTTCATCCTTTCGCGCCCATGTCGGTGACCACAGCCGCCAAAGCAACTGACACAACTCCCGGCGATTCTGCTTAAGGCCCTCGATGCCACGGGGCGTGTGGAAGTAGTACTGATACCAGAGCCGATGCTCGTCTTCGGGGTCCAACGGCTGTTTCGCATGGGCGATGTCCTGCACGAGGTAGCCGTCGCCGCTGACCAGCCCGCGCACTCGCGCCGGAAACAACGCCGCGACAATACACGCCGCCCGACCGCCCCAGTCATACCCGCAAAGCATGGCCTGTTCGATACCCAGCGCATCCATCAGATCGAGCAAGTCCTGCGCCATCGCAGCTTGCTGGCCGGAGCGCAGGGTTTGCGCACTGTTGAACCGGGTCGGCCCGTAACCGCGCAAGTACGGCACGATGACGCGGTAGCCTCGCGCGGCCAGCGCCGGGGCGACTTCGTCGAAGGTGCGCGGGGAATAGGGGAAGCCGTGGAGCAGAATCACCGGGGCGCCGTTGTTCGGGCCATGCTGTTCGTAGGCAATGGTCAGAAAAGGCGTAAGGACTGACTGAATCATGACTGTCAACTCCGTGCAAACGTCTTCCAAACCCTAGACCATCGGATAGACTGCGCAGCTCATTCTGTCGACTGGCTTCAAGGACGATACATGTCACTCAAAACGCTGCTTGTTATGTTGGCACTTGTCGTGATGCTGACCGGTTGCGCATCGCCGCCACCGGCATTGCCGGACACCCCGCAGCGCCGTGAACTGATGGAGCGCATGTTTGCCAAGTCGACGATCATGCTGTCCTTCAAGGAGTTGGACGCACGATCCGCCACCGTGCCGGGCGAACCGCAACGCCAGCTCAGCGCCGATGAGGCATTGGCCAGCCATAAGCAACAAATGAATGTAGACCTGCCGGCGGCGTACTGGGAGCAGCGCCGTGCAAACCTTGCGCAACTTATCGATGCCAGAGCAAAAGGTGAAGCCATCGGTCTGGCGGCATACAAGCAGAAGTACTTCGAGCAATTATCCCTGGCACCGACGCCAATGCTCGCGGCGCTGGCCAATGCCCCGAGGATGGACGCGCTGGCAGAGTTTCCATTGGTGCTGCCCAATGACCATCAGCTCAGTTACTTCTACCTGATGACCGTTGCGGATGAAACGTTTTGGGAAATCGAGCAGTTCTACCAGCACATGGCCGATCTGGACGCCCAGTACGGCGTCTGTGCCCTGTACCCGGATTGCTACCGCCCGGACTTCCGCACGGCTAAGCCTCAAGCTCCGCGATCTGATTGAAATACTTCGTCCGATCCGGCGTAAACGTCACCTTCATCTTCGTCCGTGAGCACGTCAGCGCACGCTCCTGCGCCAGATCGATATCCAGATCTTCGCCACGCAGTCCCTGCCACTGCGCCAGATATTTCAGTGAGCCGTATTTCTCGTTTTTCTTCAGGCTGCGACTGACGCCACCCTTCCAGCCAAGCACCGGCAATTCGCCGGCCAGGCAGCGCCGGGCCAGTTCGGGAAAGCGTTCGGCGCGCTGGCGGCCGATTTCCCAGCATTTGATCAAGCCCTTGTCGGCGGCTTCCCAGAGCTGGGTGCGGCTCAGCCCGGTGCGAGGAGGGGAGTCGATGTTGCGCTGGACGTGGTGAGGCATTCCGCTTCCTTGAATTCGGGGGTGGTTGGACAGCTCCGCTGTGCCCGTTGCGTTGGATGGTAGGGGGGGATGTTTCGGCTGGCAACAAGGTATTTCGGCGTGTAAGCGTACGTTGCGCGAAGTGTTTCAACGTGACGTGAGTAGTTTTTGAGACGCGGTTTTTACACAGACTGTCGCCAGACGTAAACGGCGCACGGGTTCGACGACGGGGATGGGCCTGAGCCAGTTGTCTGGCATGCAGGCCCGTTGTGGAAACATACCTGTCGATCAGGGATCGGTCTGACAAGCGCTGGCGAAAAAACGGTCAGCGCTAGGGCTGCCAGGAGCTCTTTTCGCCACTCAATTTTCGATCGAGAAAACTCGCCGCACTGATCAACGCCAGATGCGTCAGCGCTTGCGGCGTGTTGCCCAGATGCCGGCCATGGCTGTCGAACTCTTCGGCGTACAGCCCAAGCGGATTGGCATATCGCAGCAATTGCTCGAACTCCAAGTGGGCTTTTTCCACCTGCCCGGCGCGGGCCAGGCATTCGACATACCAGAACGAGCACGCGGCGAACGCGCCTTCGGTGCCGCTGAGGCCATCGATGTTGGCGTCTTCGTTGCGATAGCGATAGACCATGCCGTCGCGCACCAGGGTTTTTTCGATCGCTTCCAGAGTCGACAGCCAGCGCGGATCCTTGGCGCTGACGAAGCGCACCAGCGGCATCAGCAGCATCGAGCCGTCCAGCGCGGTGCCGCCCTTGTACTGGACGAAGTGCCCGCGTTCTTCATCCCAGAAGTTGTCCCAGATGTCGGTGTAGATCGCTTGTCGGGTCTGGTCCCAACGGGCGAACGGTGCCGGCAGCGAACGCTTGGAAGCCAGGCGGATCGCCCGGTCCAGCGCCACCCAGCACATCAGCCGCGAGTGCAGGAAGTGATGAGTCTCGCCGCGCATTTCCCAGATGCCGACATCTTCGCTCTGCCACGTCTCGCAGACCTGATCGACCACCTCGCCAACGTGCCGCCAGCCTTCGTGGGAAATGGCGTCACCGTATTTGTTGACCAGATACACCGCATCCATCAGCTCGCCGAAGATATCCAGCTGGATCTGATCATAAGCGCCGTTGCCAATGCGCACCGGTTGCGCGCCGCCGTGGCCGGACAGGTGCGCGAGTTCGGTTTCCGGCAATTCCTGCTGGCCGTCGATGGCATAGAGGATGTTGAGTTTCATCGGTTTGCCACAGCAATCGCTGACCCGTCCGCGCAGCCATTGCATGTAGTGGTTGGCCTCATCGACGAAGCCCAGGCGCATGAACGCGTAAACGGTGAACGAAGCATCGCGGATCCACGTGTAGCGGTAATCCCAATTGCGCTCGCCGCCGGGAGTTTCCGGCAGGCCGAAAGTGGCAGCGGCGAGGATTGCACCGTGGCGGCGTGAGGTCAGCAGTTTCAGGGCGAGGGCGGAGCGATTGACGATTTCCCGCCAGCGCCCGCGATAGTTGGATTGGCCGATCCAGCCACGCCAGTATTTGAGGGTGCGCTCCATGCACAATTCGGCGGCGCCTTCGGCAAAGCGTGGGTCGTCGCTGCCACCGAGCATGAATGCGGCGGTTTCATTGTGCTCGAGGGTGAATTGCGCGACGGCCGCTTGCGCGTCGATCTGCAGTGCCTGATCTGAAGCCAGGCGTATCGACGGCTGGCCAGCGGCGTGGAACGTCACGTCCTGTGCGTCCATCTCTGCCCGGGTGTCGGCGCGACCATAGTCGTGGCGCACCGCGCAACGCAGGTTGAACGTCGCCGAGCCGCTGACCACGCGCACCCGGCGCATCAGCAGGGGCAGGGCGTCGACATCGTCACCGATGGGCAGCAGATCGGTGATTTCCACCACCGCGTGTTCGCTCAGCCAACGGGTCTGCAAGACGTTGGTGTCGGGCAGATAAATCTGTTCCCGGCGTGCATCCGGCAAGTCCGGCGCGAGCTGGAAAATCCCTGCTTCAGGGGTGTCGAGCAGCGAGCAGAAGATCGTCGGGCTGTCGAACTCCGGCCAGCAGAAAAAATCCACGCTCCCCTTGTCGTTGACCAGTGCGGCGCTGCGCATGTCGCCGATGATGCCGTGGGCACCGATGGGACTTTGTTGTTCCATTTCAGGCTCAGCCATTGCCGCGAAACTCCGGATAGAGGCTCATCCCGCCATCGATGAACAGGGTGGTGCCGACGATGTAATCGGACAGGTCGGAAGCGAGGAAAACCACTGCGTTGGCAACATCCTCGACATCGCCAATGCGTCCATAGGGAATCAGCTCAAGAAGTTTTTCGCCGGCCGCGCCTTCAGTGGCTTCTGTGTTGATGGCCGTGCTGATCGCACCGGGCGCAATGCTGTTGATACGGATGCGCTGGTGGCTGACTTCCTGGGCGAGGCTCTGCATCAACTGATCGACGCCGCCCTTCGATGCCGCGTAATTGACATGCCCGGCCCATGGAATGCGCTGATGCACCGAACTCATGTGAATGATCTTGCCCGCCGCGCGCGACACGCCTTCGCGCACGCCCTGACGCTGGAAAATCCGCAACGCCGCCCGCGCGCAGAGGAACTGCCCGGTGAGGTTGACGCCGATTACCGTGTTCCAGTCGTCGAGGGTCATGTCCACGGCGGCAGCGTCTTTTTGCAGGCCGGAATTGGCGACGAGAATGTCCAGCGAGCCGAAGGCTTCGACGGTCTTGGCGAACAGCCTTTCGACCTCTTCTTCCTTCGAGACATCGGCGCCGATGGCGAGGGCCTTGCCGCCTTCGGCGTTGATCTGTGCAGCCAGTTCTTCGGCGGGTTTGGCGCTGCTGTTGTAGTTGATCACGACCGCAGCGCCGGCGGCGGCCAGTGCTTTAGCGGCGGCATGGCCGATGCCGGAGCTGGCACCCGTGACCAGCGCCACCTGATGAGCGAGGGAAATCTGCATGACGATTCGCGCCTTGGTTCCAGAGACTTAAGTAGCTGACTGATGGCCCGTGGCGAGAGTTCATCTGCAACCATGAAAAGTTCGCCAGCTTCAGACCTGATAGCGGCCACTGCTGCGGTGCCATTCGACGTTGCCGGCCAGCCAGCTCTTGAGTCCGCGCAGGTAGCGTTGGAGTAGCTGCGAGGCGTGCGGCAATACCGCCCGTTCTGCCGCCTCATACAGATGCATGATGTCATCGTGAACGGCAGCACTTTGCGCCATGGCCTGCGCGGGGGAGCAGCCCTGTTCTTGGATCAGCAACAAAGGCAGGTTGAAATCGCCGATACCGGCCTGCTGTTCCTTCAGCGCGGAAAACAGATCATTGGCAATGATCGTGGCGCTGGCGGCCAGCGCCGTGACGCGCCGCACCTCAGGTGCGCTGTATTCGTTGGCGGGCAATTCATACCCGCCGATGATGTCGATCAGCGACAGGCACGGCAGGAAACTGTTGACCTGACGCTGAGCCAGATATTCCCAGAGCGCGGGCGTGAGCCCTTCGATACGCCAGGCCGCTTCGGCGGTCATGGTGACGAACATGGCAATGATTTCATGGCGTACGCGGGCAACCTGCGCCGCGGTCGCGAAAGTCTCGACCCGCCTCAGATAGACACGCAGCGCGACCAGCACCGGATCGCCGCTCAAGGCCTGCTCGAGCTCAGGGCGGAACCGTGCGCTCAGGTAAACCGGTTCCAGCGCCGCCAGCGCCAGGGAAAGGCGCGGCCCGACCATTCTGGGTTCGGACCCGGTTCGCTCATCGTCGCAGTAGTAGTCGTCCACGGCGAACAATGCGGCGAAACATTGCGCCGCGAGCAACAGCCGATCGGGCTCATCGGTGTCGGTATGACACAGCATGGCGAAGCGCCCGAAACCCATGGCGCGGACCTTGTCGTGCCGACCCGGGAAAATCCCCACCTGCTCGATCCACGGCATCAGCCGATCATCCACCTCGTCTGCCAGCGCGGCGTTGTTGCGAAAGGGCGCCAGGCCATACAGGGCGGGGACGGCCCAGGGCACTTTTTCCGCTTCGGGTGAGACGAACATTGACGATTCGTCCATGGCGAGACTCCTGAGTGCGTTTGCAGGGTTCACGGTGACACATGAAGGTCCACGGCCTCATCAGAGCGCAAAAGGCAAGGGACCACACCTGTCAGGTCTGACAGGTCAGCGTGGGTTTTCGACCAATGGTCATCGTCGTTCAGCGCTGGAAAGCTCAGTGGCCTTCACAGACCGCTAACAATTGCGCGCTTCCACGGCATTCAAGGCTATGGCAACTTGGCCGCCCCTGATGAGGCTGCAATCGATGGCAAATCCCTACCGCGAATTGTTCACCGCCCCCGGCGCCCGTGCTTTTGTACTGGCCGGGATGCTGGCGCGCATGCCGATTTCGATGACCGGCATCGGCCTGATCACCATGCTTGCGCAGTTGAACCGCGGTTATGCGCTGGCGGGTGCGGTGGCGGCGACGTTTGCCTTGGCCACGGCGTTTTGCGCGCCGCAGGTATCGCGGCTGGTGGACCGTTATGGGCAGGGGCGGGTGCTGCCAATCTCAGCGCTGACCGGTGGCGGCGGGTTATTGATGTTGCTGCTGTGCACGCGTTTGCAGGCGCCGGACTGGACGTTGTTCGTCTTCGCCGCGCTGGCCGGGTGCATGCCGAGCATGTCGGCGATGGTGCGGGCGCGCTGGACCGAAATCTACCGGGGCCAGCCGCAATTGCAGACGGCGTATGCGCTGGAGTCGGTGCTCGACGAGGTGTGTTTTATCGTCGGGCCGCCGCTGTCGGTGGGGCTGTCCGTTGCGGTGTTTCCCGAGGCCGGGCCGCTGGCGGCGCTGTTGGCCCTGGCCATCGGCGTGACGGCGTTTGTCGCCCAGCGCAGCACCGAGCCGCCCGTGCACGCGCAGGAGTCGCAGCATCAGGGTTCGATCATTCGCTCGACTGACGTGCAATGGCTGCTGGCGTTGATGCTGGCGATGGGCGTGATCGTCGGGGTCATCGATGTGGTCAGCGTCGCTTTCGCTCAACATCAGGGCCAGCCGGCAGCGGCGAGTATTGTTTTGTCGGTATACGCGATCGGCTCATGCCTGGCCGGCATCGCCTTCGGTGCGATGCGTTCGAAACTGCCGTTGCCGCGCCTGTTTCTCTACGGCGGCGTGGCGACGGCGGTGACCACGCTGCCGCTGCTTTTGGCGAGCAACATCCTTGGCTTGTCGATCGCGGTATTTATCGCCGGGCTGTTCTTTTCACCGACGCTGATTGTGGCGATGGCGCTGATCGAACGCATCGTGCCGCCGGCCAAACTGACTGAAGGCCTGACCTGGCTGGTGACCGGGCTGAGCATCGGCGTGGCGATCGGTGCCGCCGGTTCCGGCGCGCTGGTGGATGCGTTTGGCGCGCGCAGCGGCTTCTGGCTGGCGATTGCGGCGGGGGCGGTGGTGCTGGTTTCAGCGTTTCAAAGTTTCCGTCACTTGAAATGAAATTCCACTGTGGGAGCGAGCCTGCTCGCGAAGGCGGTGTGTCAGTAAATATCTTCATACCTGATACAACGCATTCGCGAGCAGGCTCGCTCCCACAGTTATTTTGCGGTGCTACCAGCCTCGTCCTGAGTTGATCCAGAAGTTGACGGATAGCGACGTCGACACCGATTCCACCTGATGGAACCAGCCCTCTGGCAAAAACAGCAGGTCCCCAGCCTCCAGCGTTACCCGCAAAAACGTCACCTCCCGCGCTGCCGGGAAGCGTTCATAGTCCGGCGCGTCCGGGTTGAAATCGCAGCCATCCAGACCTCCCTTGGGCGCGGTCGACCAAGTGCCCAGTGCCTCGCGGTGATGCGGCGCGGCGAGGGTGAATTTTTTCTGGCCCCAAACCTGGGCGAAGAGGTTGTCGGTGTCATCGCGGTGCAACGGCGTCAGCGTGCCCTTGGGGCCGATCCAGATACGTGGCGGAATGAACAGCGACGTGTCGAAGTAGGGCGGGTACTGGATCTGTTGCAACAACTGCGCGGGCAGGATGTTGTTGCCCATGTACGCCGGCGGCTCGCCGTCCGCGCCCTTGACCGCCGGGCTGTCCAGCGAGGCGATGAACTCGGCCATTGAGGTCGAGCGGAAATCACGCTCGGTGGAAAAGGTCTTCTTCACGTAATCGCCATGGCGGGTGATGCCTTGCAGTTCAGCGAAATGCACCAGCGATTCCTCGCGGCTGAGGCTGAACAGTGGCCAGTCGTGCAGGGCATTGCTGATCACCAGCGGAATGCCGTTGGGCAGATAACGGGTTTCGAATTCGTGCCGGCTCAACTCGGCGCGCGCACGGCGTTCGACGCTGGTCTGGCGAGGCAGCGCGGCAGTGAGCTTTTCGCTGAAGCGTGGCGGCGTCGGGTAGCGCTTGTTCATGTCGACCTTTTCCACCGTGCCGCCACCCTGGCGAGCGTGGTCGATGATCTGCGGCAACATCGTCGCCAGGCCCATGTTGCCGCCGATCTTCAGGCGCCCGCTGGCGAACAGTTCCTCGACGTTGACCACGCCGGCCATGATCCCGAGGAAGTCCTTTTGCGCCACTTCAATGGTCACGTCCGGCCTTGGGTGGCGCCCGACTTCCGTGCGCGGACTGGTCTTGATGTCGTACCAGTACGCCTGCTGCCCACTGAAAATGAACTGGAAAACCCCCTCGATGCCGACCGCGCCGGCGTTGGCGAACAACTTGCCCAGAATGCTCTGCAGGTCCACGGTGATTCCCTCGCGATTGGTGTTTTTTTCCTGAACAGGCAACGAGCGGCTGGCGAGGGAATTTAGCGACCGGGCGACTAATTTGTCCGGCCAGTGATCCGTCTTTCTTGCAGACACATTTTTCAAGGAAAGCGCGGTGACCAAGCTGACATTGCTGTGCCTGCCCTACTCGGGCGCCAGCGCCATGGTTTACAGCCGCTGGCGGCGTCAACTGCCGACGTGGCTGCAATTGCAACCGGTGGAACTGCCGGGGCGTGGCACGCGGTTCGATGAACCGCTGCAAACCGACATGCGCGCACTGGCGCGGCAACTGGCGCGCGAGCACAAGTCGGGGCTGCAAGGCCCGTATGCGTTGTTCGGGCATAGCCTCGGTGCGTTGCTCGCCTGCGAACTGGCCCATGCCTTTCGCGAGTCGGGTGTGCCGGAGCCGCTGGCGCTGTTCGCCTCCGGCACCGCTGCGCCGTCCATGCGCAGCGATTACGACCGCGGCTTTGCCGAACCGCGCAGCGATGAAGAGCTCATCGAACAGTTGCGCACCTTTCAGGGCACCAGCGAAGAAATCCTCGCCAATGAGGAATTGATGAGTCTGACCCTGCCGGTGCTGCGCGCCGATTTCATGATGTGCGGGCGCTTCACGCCTGCCGAGCGGCCCTTGCTCAATTGCCCGGTGCACGTGCTCGGTGGCAAGGAAGACCGCGCCACCACCGAACAACTGATCGGCTGGAGCAAAGAGACCCTGGGCAGTTTCTCGGTGGACATGATGACCGGCGGGCATTTCTTCATTCATGAGCACGAAGCGCGGGTCATTCGCACGATCAAGACCCATCTGGAAGTGCATCACCGACGCCTTGCGCAGGCGGCGCAACCGGCGTTCTGAGACGCGCCTCATCTATCATTTTCAGGAGGCCAGTCATGGCTGTTGCTCTGGGGTTTTCCGTGCGGCCGTTGCTGCCGCAGCGCGGACGTTTGCCGCTGTTGGTCGAGGCGGGCGATGCCGACACCGATCTGTTGGCGGTATTCGATGAATTGAAGGCCTTGGTCGACGAGCATTTGCTGCGCGACGGTGGTGTGCTATTTCGCGGTTTTCGCCTCGATGGCGCCGAGCAGTTCCGCCAGTTCGCCGCGAGTTTCGGCCATCCGCTGCTGAACTACGAGTTCGGCTCGACGCCGCGTACCAACGTCACCCAAGGCGTATACACCTCCACCGAATACCCGGCGCACCAGAGCATTCCGCTGCACAACGAGCAGGCCTATTCCCGCGACTGGCCGATGAAGATCTGGTTCTACAGCATGATCGCCGCCAGGTCCGGCGGCGAGACGCCGATTGCCGACAGCCGCGAAGTCTACCGGCGCATCCCGGTGGCGATCCGCGAGCGGTTCGTCAGCAAAGGCCTGATGTACGTGCGCAACTTCGGCAATGGCCTCGATGTCGCTTGGGAAGACGTGTTCAACACCGAAGACCGCGAAGTCGTCGAGGCCTACTGCAAGGCCCACGGCATTGTCTGCGAATGGAAGGACGACGGTGAGCTGCGCACGCGGCAGACCTGTCAGGCGGTTGCGGTGCACCCGGTGACCGGCGACCACGTCTGGTTCAATCAGGCGCACCTGTTTCACATCTCCAACCTGCCAGCGGACGTGCGCGAAAGCCTGCTCGACATCGTTGACGAAGAGGACCTGCCGCGTAACGTCTATTACGGCGACGGCTCGCCGATCGAAGACGAGGTGCTGGCGCAGATTCGTGCGGTGCTCGACGACTGTGCGATCAGTTTCCCTTGGCAGGAGGGCGATGTGCTGATGCTCGACAACATGCTCTCGGCTCACGCGCGCTCACCGTTCGAAGGGCCGCGCAAAGTCATCGTGGCGATGGCCGAGGGGCATTCGCAGGACGTGCGCTGACCTGTTCGCAACCCTTCAACTCAAATGCCGAATCCGGGCCTGTACCGGCTTCGGCATTTGTCTATCTGGCCTTTGTACCGTCGGGCCGTGATTGCCGCTGGCGCGCTAAATCATCGCGCCGGCCATTCGTTCTTGTTGATACGACCGGGTCTCCAGGTCACGCCGCCGATCAGCAAGGACTCCACGCATGAATGCCGCAGACGCACAGAAACTAGCCCGCCGCTTTATCGAATTGCCCCAGGACAAACGCCGTCTGTTCCTCGCCGGCATGGCCCGCGAGGGCATCGATTTTGCGCAGTTGCCCATGACCGCCTGCGACGGCATCGCCGAGCGTGACGGCTTGTCTTACGCGCAGCAGCGCATGTGGTTTCTCTGGCAACTGGAGCCGACCAGCGCCGCCTACAACCTGCCGATGGCGGTGCGTCTGGATGGCGATCTGCAAGTCGAAGCATTGGAGCAAGCCTTCAGCCGTCTGGCGGCGCGCCACGAATGTTTGCGCACCTCCTTCGGCCAGGACGGCGAGCGGGCCTTCCAGCGTGTGGCCGAACCAAAGCCACTGAAGTTGCCCGTGACTGACCTGAGCGAGTTGCCCCAAGCCCAGCGCTGGCCGCTGGCTCAGCAGCACATGATGGCCGAGGCGACCCAGGCCTTCGACCTGCAGAACGGCCCGCTGCTGAGTCTGCGGCTGTTGCGCCTGGCCGCGCAGGAACATGTGTTGCTGCTGACCCTGCATCACATCATCGCCGACGGCTGGTCGATGAACATTCTGATCGACGAATTCATGCGCACCTATGACGCGCTGGTGGCCGGGCGTGAACCGACGCTGGTGCCGTTGACCGTGCATTACCGCGACTACGCACTGTGGCAGCGCAGCTGGCTGGAGGCCGGTGAGCGCGAGCGGCAACTGGACTACTGGCGCACGCAACTGGGCGACGAACATCCCGTGCTGGAATTGCCCACTGACCGCGCTTATCCGGCGCAAGCCAGCCATCAAGGCGCACGTCTGGAAACGGTGATCGACGCGGCCCTGCGCGAAGAACTGAAAAACCTTGCCCAGCGTCAGGGCGTGACGTTGTTCGTGGTGCTGCTGGCGGCGTTCAAGACCCTGTTGCATCGCTACAGCGGCCAGACCGATATTCGTGTCGGCGGGCTGATCGCCAACCGCACCCGCAGTGAAACCGAGGGCCTGATCGGCTTCTTCGTCAACACGCAGATCCTGCGCAGCGCGGTCACTGCACAAACGCCATTCGCCGAGCTGCTGCAGAGCCTGCGCCAGGCTGCACTGGGTGCTCAGGCCCATCAGGATCTGCCGTTCGACGCCCTGATCGAAGCCCTGCAACCGGCGCGCAGCCAAAGCCACAATCCGCTGTTTCAAGTGATGTTCAACCACCAGCCGCTGGTTACCGATTTGCATCAGGCGCAACTCGCTTCAGGCTTGCGCGTGGGATATCTGAGCGAAGAGCAACTGGCTGGCAGCGCTCGGCAACACGCGGCCACCAGTGACCTGATGCTCGACACCCGCGAGGAGGGCGAGCAACTGTTTGCTGCCTTCACTTACGCCACGGATATTTTTGATGCTTCAACCATCGCCGCGCTGGCCGGGCATTGGCGCAACATTCTCCAGTCGGTGTGCCGTAATCCGCAGCAGTTGATCGGCGAAGTGGCGATGCTCGCCGACAGCGAACGCCACGGGTTGATCCAGGCCACCGCGCCAGCGCCTCGTTTCACTAGCGTGCAAAGCCTGTTCGAAGCGCAAGTCGCACGGACTGCGCAAGCGCCGGCGGTGCTGTTGGCCACAGCGCCTGCGCCGGCATTCAGCTACGACGAACTCAACGCTCGAAGCAATCGCTTGGCCCATCAGTTGCGCGCGCAGGGTGTCGGCCCGGACGTGCTGGTCGGCGTCGCGCTGGGACGTTCACTGGAACTGGCTGTGGCGCTGCTGGCGGTGCTCAAGGCTGGCGGTGCCTATGTGCCGCTGGATCCGCAAACCCCGGCCGAGCGTTTACGCCACGTGCTCGCTGACAGCGGCCTGAAACTGTTGCTCGGCGACCAGCAAAGCCTCGCCAGCCTGCCGCCGCTCGACGGCATCGAGTGCCTATGTCTGGAGCAATTGCCCGCCAGCGAGCAGAGCGACAACCTGCCGGTCACGGTCGAAGCCGACAACCTTGCTTACGTGATCTACACCTCTGGCTCCACCGGGCGGCCGAAAGGCGTGGCGGTCAGTCATGGCGCGCTGAGCGAGTTCATCGCCCGCGCCATCGACTACAGCGATCTACGCGAAGGCGACCGGGTTCTGCAATTCGCCACCAGCAGTTTCGATGGCTTCGTCGAGCAGTTTTTCCCGCCGCTGTGCCATGGCGCCAGCGTAGTCATGCGCGATGCGCCGTTGTGGGACAGCGCGACGCTGCATCAGGTGATCATCGATCAGGGCATCACTCTGGCCGACCTGCCGGCGGCCTACTGGTATTGGCTGGTGCAGGAATATGCGGCGAAACCGCCGGCCAGTTTCGGCGCGCTGCGGCAGATTCACGTCGGCGGCGAAGCCATGGCGGTGGATGGTTTGCGCTTGTGGCAACAGGCCGGGCTCGGCCATGTGCGCCTGCTCAACACCTACGGCCCGACCGAGGCAACGGTGGTCTCGACGATTCATGACTGCACCGCGCTGACCGCCCAAGACGTGTCGTGGCGCGGCATGCCGATCGGCCACGCACTGGCAGCGCGGCGTCTGTACGTGCTCGACGATGATCTGAACCTGCTGCCGCAAGGTGCGGTGGGCGAGTTGTACCTCGGTGGGCCGGGGCTGGCGCGCGGTTATCACCGTCAGCCGAGCCTCAGCGCCGAGCGGTTCATCGCCGACCCTTTCGCCGATGGCCAGCGCCTGTACCGCACCGGCGACCGTGCGCGGCTGCGCGGCGATGGCGCGCTGGAATATGTCGGCCGGGTCGATCATCAAGTGAAGATTCGCGGCTTTCGCATCGAACTGGGCGAGATCGAATCGCGCCTGCAGCAATGTCCGCGCGTTCGCGAGGCAGTGGTGCTGGCGGTGCCATTCGCGGGTGGAGCGCAACTGGTCGCCTACGTGGTGACAGAACCTGCGGTGCTTGCCAGCGCGGCAACGCAAACGGCGTTCCGTCAGCAGACCCGCGCGGCGCTGCAAGCCAGCCTGCCGGATTACATGGTGCCGGGGCATCTGCTGTTGCTGGCGGACCTGCCGCTGACGCCGAGCGGCAAGCTCGACCGCAAGGCCTTGCCGACGCCGGATCCGGCGCAGTTGCAGGGCGATTACCGCGCTCCGCAATCGCCGGCCGAGCAGTGTCTGGCGCAGGTCTGGGCCGAGGTGCTGCACGTGCCGCGTGTGGGCCTGGACGATCACTTTTTTGAACTGGGCGGCCATTCGTTGCTGGCCGCGCAGGTGATTGCCCGGGTCAAGGAGCAGATGGGCGTGGTGCTGCCGCTGCGCAGCCTGTTCGAAAAACCGCTGCTGGCGGATCTCGCCGAGGTGCTCGGGCAACTGGCCGAGACGAGCGGCGACGACGACTGGTCCGACCTGGATCAGTTCATGAATGCTTTGCAAGGAGTAGAAGTATGAGCGGCACGATGGCGGAACGTATTGCAAAAAGGTTCGTCGGCCTGCCGCTGGAACAGCGTCGGCTGTTTCTCGCCAAGCTGCGCGAGGAGGGCAAGGATTTCAGCCTGTTGCCGCTGCCGGTCAGCCGCCACGACTGCGCGCAGATTCCCCTGTCGTTCGCCCAGCAGCGCCTGCTGTTTCTCTGGCAACTGGAACCGCACAGCGCCGCATACAATATGGCCGCTGGCTTGCGTCTGAAAGGCCGGCTGGATGAGTCGGCCCTGAGCCGCTCGTTCGATCATCTGCTGGCGCGCCATGAAGTGTTGCGCACGGTGTTTCACACCGACGGCGATCAAGCGCATCAGCTGATTCTCGAGCAACAAAGTATTGCGCTGCAACGCTTCGATCTGACCGGCACCGCCGCGCAAGAGCGCGAAGAACTGCTCGCGCAACACGTGCAAGACGTCACCGCGCAACCGTTCGATCTGCGCCATGGCCCGCTGTTGCGCGCGAGCCTGTTTGCCCTGGCCGACGATGAGTTCGTGCTGGTGGTGAGCATGCACCACATCGTCTCCGATGGCTGGTCGATGGACGTCATGGTCAAGGAATTCGTCCAGTGCTATCAGGCGTTCAGCCTGCAGCGCGAGCCGCAATTGCCGGCGCTGCCGTTGCAGTACGCCGACTATGCGATCTGGCAGCGGCGCTGGCTGGAGGCCGGCGAGGGCGAGCGCCAGCTCGACTACTGGCGTCAGCAATTGGGCGACGAACATCCGCTGCTGGAAGTGGCGCCGGACTTTGCCCGACCGCTGACGCAAAGCTTTGCAGGACAGACCCTGAGTTTCGATTTCGGTGCTGACCTTTCGCAGCAGCTCAATGCCTTCGCGCGCAGCCAGGGCATCAGCCTGTTCATGCTGGTGCTGGCCGGGTTCTCGCTGTTCCTTTCGCGTCTGGCCGGCGAGCGCGACATTCGTGTCGGCGTGCCGAATGCCAACCGTGGCCGCGCCGAAGTCGAGGGACTGATCGGTTTCTTCGTCAACACCCAGGTGCTGCGTTGCCAGGTCGATGAGCGCGGCAGTTTCGCCGATTTGCTCGCGCAGGTGCGTGAAGCGGCGTTCGGCGCACAGGCACATCAGGAGTTGCCGTTCGAGCAACTCGTCGACGAATTGGTCGCCGAACGCACCCTGGGCCACAACCCGCTGTTCCAGGCCAAGTTCAACCAGAACGTCGGCATGCAGAAACAACGCTCGATGGCCTTGCCCGGCCTGACCGTCGGCGAATACCCGCTGGCCAAGGACGGCACGCACTTCGATCTGGCCTTGGATATCACCGACGACGGCGCGCTGATCCACGGCCAGATGACCTACGCCAGCGATCTCTATCGGGCGGAAACGGTCGCCGGTTTTGTGCAGATGTTGCTGGATCTGTTTACCCAGTTGCTCGACTCGCCGCAGGCGCCACTGCACACGGTTGCCACACCACCGCCTGCTGCGCTTGCCAGCCAACGCGAACCGGCGTTGACGGTGTTGCAACACTGGGCGCGTGAAGTGGCTCGGCAGCCGCAGGCGGTGGCGGCTCGTGATTTGCAGAAGACAATGAAGTTCCAGGCGCTGGATGAGGAGGCCAATCGTCTCGCCCATTATTTGCGTGCGCAGGGCGTCGATGTCGGCGACCCGGTGGCGGTGCTGCTGGAACGTTCGCTGGACTGGCTGACTTGCCTGTTGGCGATTCTCAAGGCTGGCGCGGTGTACATGCCGCTCGACGTCAAGGCGCCGAGCACGCGCCTGCAACAGATGCTCGGCGCTGCGCAGGCGCGGGCGCTGATCGGTGCTGAAGGCGACGCACGGCTCGGCGAATTGGCGGGTGAGGGCTGTCAGGGTCTGGAGTTTGCGCCGGGACAATGGCAGTCACTGCCGACGTCCGCGCCTGAGCTGACGCTGTATGCGCAGTCGCCGGCCTACGTGATTCACACCTCCGGTTCCACAGGGCAACCCAAGGGCGTGCTGGTCAGCCACGGCGCGCTGGGCAGTTATGTGCGCGGTGTACTCGAGCGTCTCGCGCCAGCGCCCGAGGCGAGCATGGCGCTGGTCTCGACCATCGCCGCTGACCTTGGCTTCACCGTGCTGTTCGGTGCGTTGTGCTCGGGCCGACTGCTGCATGTGCTGCCGGAAGAACTCGGCTTCGACCCGGACCGCTTTGCCGAATACATGGCCTGCCATCGCGTTGGCGTGCTGAAAATCGTCCCCGGACATCTCGCCGCGCTGTTGCAGGCGGCCAAGCCTGCCGATGTGCTGCCGGAACACGCGCTGATCGTCGGCGGCGAAGCCTGTTCGCCGGCGCTGGTCGAGCGCGTGCAGCAACTGAAACCGGGCTGTCGTCTGATCAACCACTATGGCCCGAGCGAAACCACCGTGGGCGTGCTGACCCACGAGGTCGAAGAACTCGCCGCCCAGGCGCGCAGTGTTCCGATCGGCACAGCGCTGGTCGGAGCCCATGTCTATGTGCTCGACGATGTGCTCAACCCGGTAGCTGATCAGGTTGCCGGTGAGTTGTACATCGGCGGCGACAGCGTTGCCCTGGGCTACCTGAATCAGCCGGGGCTCACCGCTGAGCGTTTCCTGCCTGATCCGTTTGGGAACCCCGGCGCGCGGGTGTACCGCAGTGGCGACCGGGTCCGGCGCAATCGCGAGCAGGCGCTGGAATTCATCGGTCGTGCCGACGATCAGGTCAAAGTGCGCGGCTACCGTGTGGAGCCTGCGGAAGTCGCGCGGGTGTTGCTCAGCCTCGATGGCGTCAGCGAAGCCGCCGTGCTCGCGCTGCCACTGGATGACGACCCGGCGCGCCTGCAACTCCTGGCATGGTGCGTGCCGGCGGTGGGCGCGAAGGTGCAGGCGCAGGAACTGCGCGAGCAGTTGCAGGCGCGGCTGCCGGATTACATGGTGCCGGCGCAGTTGCTGTTGCTGGAAAAGCTGCCGCTGACTGCCAACGGCAAGCTCGACAAGCGTGCCTTGCCAGTGCCCGGCGTGGTCAGCCAGCAGTTCGTCGCGCCGGTCGGTGAGATCGAGGAGAAACTGGCGGCGATCTGGGCCGAAGTGCTCAAGCTCGAAAGGGTTGGCAGCAGCGATAACTTCTTCGAGCTGGGTGGCGACTCGATCCTCAGCTTGCAGATCATCGCCCGGGCCAAGCGCCAGGGCATCAAGCTCAGCCCCAAGCAGTTGTTCGAAAAACAGACCATCGGCCAACTGGCTGCTGTGGCCAAACTGATCGAAGCCAAACCGGCTGCCGTCGCGGCACCAGTGGCACGCGGGCCGTTGCCGTTGCTGCCGATCCAGATGCGCTTCTTCGAGACGCCGATTGCCCAGCGCCAGCACTGGAACCAGGCGGTGATGTTGCAACCGACCCTGGCGTTGGACGTCGTACATTTGCGTGAGGCGCTGGCGGCGTTGGTCGAGCAGCACGAAGCGCTGGCCTTGAGCTTTGTGCAGTCGGGCGATAGCTGGCAGGCGTGGCCGCAGGCTCAGCGCGATGCCGAACTGCTTTGGCTGCGCGAACTGGACAGTCTCGATGCCTTGCCGGCCGTGGCCGACGCGGCGCAGCGCAGCCTGGACCTGCAACGCGGGCATTTGCTGCGCGCGGTGCTGGTCACTCTGCCGAATGCCGAGCAGCGTTTGTTGCTGGTGATTCATCACCTGGTGGTCGACGGCGTGTCGTGGCGCATTCTGCTGGAGGACTTGCAGCAGGCTTACCAGGCATTGGCGGCGGGGACGGCGGCGGTGTTGCCAGGCCAGAGCAGTTCGCTGCACAACTGGGCCGAGCAGTTGCATCGTTATGCGCAGAGTGAAGCGCTTGCCGGCGAACGCGATTATTGGCGCCAGACCCTGGCGGCGGAAGACGCGGCACTGCCACAAGATTTCGCCGTGGACAGCCAGACCCGCGCCCAGGCCGCCCGCGCCAGTACGCGCCTGAGCCAGACATTGACCGACAAGCTGCTGAAAGTCGCCCCGGCGGCGTACCGCACGCAGATCAACGACCTGTTGCTGACGGCTTTGGCGCGGGTGCTGTGTGACTGGAGCGAGCAGCCGTCGGTGTTGATCCAGCTCGAAGGCCATGGTCGTGAAGACCTGTTCGACGACATCGACCTGAGCCGCACGGTCGGCTGGTTCAGCAGCCTGTTCCCGGTGCGCCTGACTCCGCAGGCCAATCCCGCTGCGTCGCTGTGCGCGATCAAGGAGCAACTGCGCGCCGTGCCGGGCAAAGGCATCGGTTATGGCGTGCTGCGTTACCTCACGCGTGCTGCCGAGTTGCAGACGCTGGCGCAACCACGGGTGACCTTCAATTACCTCGGTCAGTTCGACGGCGCGTTCAGCGCCGAGCAGGGCGCGTTGTTCGTGCCAAGCGCTGACTGCACCGGCGCCAATCAGGATGGGCAAGCGCCGCTGGGCAATTGGCTGAGCGTCGACGGACAGGTTCTCGGCGGTGAGCTGGAACTGACCTGGACCTTCGGCAGCGGCATGTACCGCGCCGAGACCATCGAGGCGCTGGCCGAGGCTTATCGCTGCGAACTGCAACGCCTGATCGAACATTGCTGCGCGAGCGGCGCAGGTGGCGTGACACCCTCGGATTTCAACCTCGCCAACCTGACCCAGGCGCAGCTGTCGGCATTGCCGATGGCGCCGCGTGACATCGTCGATCTGTACCCGCTGTCGCCGATGCAGCAAGGCATTCTGTTCCACAGCCGTAACGAGCCGGACAGCCCGGCCTACACCAATCAGCTGCGCGTCGACGTCGAGCAGCTCGACGCCGAGCGCTTCCGCCAAGCCTGGCAGCAGACCCTCGAAGCCCACGATATTCTGCGTACGGCGTTCGTCTGGCCGCAGGATGCCGCCGCGCCGGTGCAAGTGGTGCGCAGCCGTGTGCAGATGCCGTGGCAGGTGCAGGACTGGCGCGGTCGCACCGGCCTTGATTCAGCACTTGATCATCTCGCCACTGAAGATCTGCATAACAGCTTCGATCTGCTCGACGCACCGCTGTTGCGCGTGACGTTGGTGCGCACCGCTGAGCACACTCATCACCTGATCTACACCTGCCATCACATCCTCATGGACGGCTGGAGCACTTCGCAGTTGTTCGGCGAAGTGCTGCAACGCTACGCCGGCATCGCGCCGAGCGCAGGGCAGGGGCGTTATCGCGATTACATCGAATGGCTCGGCCAGCGTGATCAGCAGGCCAGTCGACAGTTCTGGATTGCGGCGCTGGCGGACCTTGAACAGCCGACGCGACTGGCCAGCGCCATACCGGTCAGGCACGCCGCCAGCGGCTATGCCGATCACGAGCATGTGTTCAGCGAACCGCTGACCGCCGAACTGAACCGCTTCGCCCGCGAGCAGAAAGTCACCCTCAACACACTGGTGCAAGCGGCGTGGCTGCTGCTGTTGCAGCGTTATACGGGCCAGGATCACGTGGCGTTTGGCGCGACGGTCGCCGGACGGCCAACCGATTTGCCGGGTGTCGAGCAGCAGATTGGCCTGTTCATCAACACCTTGCCGGTGGTGGCGGCGCCATCGCCGGAGATCGGCGTCAGCCAATGGCTGCAACAGGTGCAAGACCTCAACCTGGCCTTGCGCGAGCACGAACATACGCCGCTGTATGACATTCAGCGCTGGGCCGGCACGGGTGCCGGGGCGTTGTTCGACAGTATTCTGGTGTTCGAAAACTATCCGATGGCTGAAGCACTGGCGCAGGGCCCTGAGACGGGCCTGAAGTTCTCGGCAATCCGCCGGCAGGAGCAGACCAACTATCCGCTGACGCTGGTCGCGGTCACCGGCCGCGAGCTGAGTCTGGGCGTGAGTTACGATCAGGCCAGTTTCGACGCTCCAGCGATCAGTGTGTTGAGTGCGCAGTTGCAAGGCCTGCTCGAGCAGTTCCTCGCCGACGCCACGCAGCCGCTGGGCGCGCTGCAACTGCTCGCCGAGCCACAACAGCAACAAGCGATCGAGTGGGGCAAGGCGCCGGTTACCACGCCGGATCAACGCACGGTGCTGGCGCACATCGCCGCGCAGGTGCAGCGACAGCCACAGGCGAACGCGGTGCTGTTCGCTAAGCAGTCCATCGCTTACCAAAACCTCGATACCAGGGCCAATCGTCTGGCGCACAAGCTGCAAGGCATGGGCGTCGGGCCGGAAGTGCGCGTCGGTGTGTGCATGCGCCGCACGCCGCAGATGCTGGTCGGCTTGCTGGCGATCCTCAAGGCCGGTGGCGCCTACGTACCGCTCGATCCGGATTACCCGCAGGAACGCTTGCTGCACATGCTCGACGACAGCCGCGCGGCGGTGCTGCTCACTGAGCCAGCGGCATTGGCGATGCTGCCCGAAACCTTGAGTGCGCAGGTGCTGCTGGTGGACGAGAACGTCGCCAGCGAATACCCGGCCACTGCGCCGCTGGTTAACCTCGCGGCTGAAAATCTGGCGTACGTGATCTACACCTCCGGCTCCACCGGCAAACCGAAAGGCGTAGCAATCAGCCACGGCAATCTATCGGCGCTGATTCAATGGTCGGCTGGGGTCTATCGCGAAGAACAATTGCGCGGCGTGCTGGCCTCGACCTCGATCTGCTTCGATCTCTCGGTGTGGGAAATCTTCGTCACGCTGGCCTGCGGAGGCTGCCTGGTGCTGGCCGACAACGCCCTGGCGCTGGCGGATTTGCCGGCGCGCGATGAGGTAACGCTGATCAACAGCGTGCCGTCGGCGATCGCCGCGTTGCAACGGGCCGGGCAGATTCCGTCGTCGGTCGGCACCATCAATCTGGCCGGCGAACCGCTCAAGCAGGGTCTGGTCGACAGCCTCTACGCCAGCACTCAGGTGCAGCAGGTCTACGATCTTTACGGGCCGTCGGAGGACACCACTTATTCAACCTTCACCCTGCGCACGCCGCAGGGGCGGGCGAACATTGGCCGGCCGCTGGACAACACCGTGGCGTACCTGCTCGACAGTCAGTTGCAGGTGCCGCCCGAGGGCGTGGCGGCCGAGCTGTACCTGGCGGGTGCCGGGGTGACGCGCGGCTATCTGCGCCGCGCCGCGCTGACCGCCGAACGCTTTGTGCCGAATCCTTACGCGAGCAATGGCGAGCGCCTGTACCGCACCGGCGATCTGGTGCGCCAGGGCGATGAGGGCAACATCGAGTACATCGGTCGCGCCGACCATCAGGTGAAGATTCGCGGCTTCCGCATCGAACTCAGCGAGATCGAAGCACGCCTGCTGGAACTCGACGATATCCGTGAGGCGGTGGTACTGGCGCAGGACGGCGCCGCAGGCAAACACCTGCATGCCTACCTCGTCGCCGCACCGGACAGCGAGCGGTCGACGCTGGCCGAGCGGGTGCGCAATGCCTTGGCCAGCCGCTTGCCGGCGCACATGGTGCCGGGGCATCTGCACCTGATCGACGCGATCCCGCTGACGCCCAACGGCAAGCTCGATCGCAAGGCGCTGATGGCGTTGGGCGAGAGCCCGACGCAGGAGCAATACCTGGCGCCGCAAAGCGATCTGCAATGGGAGGTCGCGACGATCTGGCAGGAAGTGCTGGAGGTCGAGCGGGTAGGGCTGGCGGACAATTTCTTCCAGCTCGGCGGCCATTCGTTGCTGGCGACATTGGTGGTGACCCGGGTGCAGGAACGTCTGGGCGACAAGGTGCCGCTCAAGGCGTTGTTCGAGACCGACACGCTCAAGGATTTCTGCGCGCGGATCGAAGCCCTGCGCGTCGAAATGTCGCCCGTTCAGGATGAATTGGCTAAATCACTGGAGGCCCTCAAACGTCTATCCCTCGATGATCTGGAAAAACTGATTTCTTGAGAGGGAAAAACGCGTGCAAGAGTTAATCGAGTCGGTAGGACAACTTTCGGCTAAGCAAAGAAAGGCTCTGGCGGTTCTGCTCAAGCAGAAAGGCGTCAACCTCTTTGACATTGCCCCGGTTTTCAAGCGCACGGCTGAAGAGCCGTTGCTGCTGTCCTACGCTCAGCAGCGCCAGTGGTTCCTCTGGCAGTGGGCACCGCACAGCGCGGCCTACAACATTCCGACGGCCCTGCGCTTGCAAGGGCCGCTGGATGTGCCGGCACTGGAACGCAGCATTGCGGCGCTGATCGAACGCCACGAAACCTTGCGCACGGTGTTCTCTCAAGACAGCGCGCAACCCTTGCAAGTGGTCCTGCCCGCAGGACCTTTTACCCTCGATATTCATCACCTGAGCACTGATCTGGCGCATGACCCGGAGCACTCGATCGAGGCTTTCGTGCAGACCCAGAGCCAGAAGACTTTCGACCTGCAGCACGGGCCGTTGCTGCGTGCCGCGCTGCTACAGGTCAACCCCGCTGAGCATGTGCTGGTGCTGACCCTGCACCACATCGTTTCCGATGGCTGGTCGCTGCAAGTGATGATCGAGGAACTGGTGCAGCTCTATGCCGGGTTCAACCTCGGTCACGACGCCGGTCTGCCGGCACTGCCGATTCAATATGCCGATTACGCCTTGTGGCAGCGCCACTGGATGGAGGCCGGTGAGCAGGAGCGACAACTGGCCTACTGGCAGGAAAAACTCGGCGGCGAACAACCGGTGCTGGAACTGCCGCTGGATCGCCCGCGCGCGGTGGAGCAGAGCTTCGCCGGCGCCAGCCACAACCTGATTCTTGATCCGGCGCTGAGCAATGCCCTCAAGGCCTTTGCCCGGCAGGAAAACGTCACCCTGTTCGTGTTGCTGCTGGCTTCGTTTCAGGCCTTGCTGCATCGCTACAGCGGGCAAAGCGACATCCGTGTCGGCGTGCCGGTGGCCAACCGTGGCCGGGTGGAAATCGAGCGCCTGATCGGCTTCTTCGTCAACACCCAGGTGCTCAAGGCGGACATCGGCACGGAGCAGCCGTTTGTCGAACTGCTGCGTCAGGTCAAACAGACGGCGCAGGAGGCGCAGGCGCATCAGGATTTGCCCTTCGAGCAACTGGTCGAAGCGCTGGAACCGGGCCGCAGCCTCAGCCACAGTCCGCTGTTCCAGGTGATGTTCAACCACCAGGCCGAGCGCCGCGCAAGCGTCGCCACACGCCTCAACGGCCTGAACATCGAACCGCTGGAATGGCAGAGCCAGACCGCGCAATTCGACCTGACCCTCAACACCACCGAACAGGCCCACGGCATCGAAGCGGTGCTCAAGTACGCCACTGACCTGTTCGACGCAGCGACCATCGAGCGCCTGGCGCAGCACTGGACCGCGCTGTTGCAAGCGATCGTCGCCGAGCCGAGCCAGCGTATCGGCCAGTTGCCAATGCTCGATGCAGCCCAGCAGCAACAGCTGTTGGCGCAATGGAATCCGCCGCTGATTGAACAACCGCTGACCCAGTGCATCCAGCAAGCCATCGAGTCTCAGGCCGAGCGGCATGCCGACGCGGTGGCCGTGACCTTCGCAGGACAACGCCTGACCTACGCCGAGCTCAATCACCGCGCCAACCTGTGGGCGCATACGCTGATCGAGCAGGGCGTCGGCCCGGACGTGCGCGTCGGCGTGGCGGTGGAGCGTTCGCTGGACATGATCGTCGCCATTCTCGCGGTGCTGAAAGCGGGCGGCGCCTATGTGCCGCTGGACCCGAGCTACCCGGATGACCGCTTGAGCTACATGATCGACGACAGCGGTATTCACTTGCTGTTGACCCAGGGCCATTTGCTCGGGCAATTGCCGCTGCCGCCGGGGCTGATCTGCTTCGATCTGAATCAGGCGCCGGAGCACGGCATCGCAAGCAACCCGCCATGCCTGACCTCGCCGGACAATCTGGCCTACGTCATCTACACCTCCGGTTCCACCGGCAAACCCAAGGGCGCCTTGCTGCCGCACGGCAACGTCATGCGCCTGTTCAGCGCCACCGCGCACTGGTTCGATTTCGGCGCGCAGGACAGCTGGACGCTGTTCCATTCCTACGCGTTCGACTTTTCGGTGTGGGAGATTTTCGGCGCGCTGTTGTACGGCGGCAAACTGGTGGTGGTGCCCCACGATGTCAGCCGTTCGCCGGAGGATTTCTACACGCTGCTGTGCGATGAAAACGTCACGGTGCTGAACCAGACACCGTCGGCGTTCAAGCCGTTGATGCAGGTCGCCTGCGAGTCGAGCCGCAGCAATGCCCTGCGTTACGTGGTGTTCGGCGGCGAGGCGCTGGAAGTACAGAATCTGCGTCCGTGGTTCGAGCATTTTGGCGACCGCGCGCCGACGCTGATCAACATGTACGGCATCACCGAAACCACCGTGCACGTGACTTACCGGCCGTTGTCGCTGGCGGATCTGCAGAGCAATCACAGCAGCCCGATCGGCGCACCGATTGTCGACCTGTCGTGGTACTTGCTCGACAGCTCGCTGAACCTGGTACCGCAAGGTTGCATTGGTGAGTTGTACATCGCTGGCGCCGGTCTGGCCCGTGGTTATCTGAATCAGGCCGGCATGAGCGCCACGCGCTTCGTGCCCGACCCGTTCAACCGCAACGCCGGCCAGCGTCTTTACCGTACCGGCGACCTCGCACGGCTGCGCGGCGACGGGGTGATCGAGTACATCGGTCGTATCGACCACCAGGTAAAAATCCGTGGTTTCCGCATCGAGCTCGGCGAAATCGAAGCGCAACTGCTCAAGCATCCACAGGTGCGCGAAGCGGTGGTGCTGGCGGTGGACGGCCTCAGCGGTCAGCAACTGGCGACCTGGGTCGTGCCGGCCGAGACATTGAACGCGGACGAGCAGGGCGCGCTGCGCGATTCGATCAAGCTGCACCTGCGCGAAACCCTGCCGGATTACATGGTTCCGGTCAGTTGGGTGTTCCTCGACCGGCTGCCGCTGACCGCCAACGGCAAGCTCGATCGCAAACAACTGCCGCAGCCGGACGTTGCGCAGGTGCAAGAAGCATACGCGGCGCCGCGCAGCGAACTGGAACAGCGTCTGGCGGAGATTTGGCAGGACGTGCTCAAGGTCGAGCGGGTCGGGCTTCACGATAATTTCTTCGAGCTGGGCGGCGATTCGATCATCTCGATTCAAGTGGTCAGCCGCGCGCGGCAGGCCGGCATTCGCTTTACGCCCAAGGACATTTTTCAGCATCAGACCGTGCAGCGTCTGGCCACCGTCGCGCAGCAGAGCGACGCGGTGCAGACGGAGCAGGGCGAAGTGCTTGGCGATGCGCCGCTGACGCCGATCCAGCAGTATTTCTTCCACAGCGAGATCCCGGCGCGGCATCACTGGAACCAGTCGATCCTGCTGACCCCGGCGAAAACCCTGCAAGCCGCGGCGCTGCAACAGGCCCTGGCGCAGGTGCAAAAGCAGCATGACGCCTTGCGTCTGCGTTATCGCCAAACCGAGCAGGGCTGGCAGCAAAGCCACTGCGCGGCGGATCAGCCACAAGCGTTGTTACGCACTTTCACGCTGGACGACAGCGCGGCGTTGCCAGCGCTGTGCCTGGACCTGCAACGCAGCCTCGACCTGCACAACGGCCCGCTGATCCGCGCGGCGCTGATCGATTTGCCGGACGCCAGTCAGCGTCTGTTGCTGGTGATTCATCACCTAGTGGTCGATGGCGTGTCGTGGCGAATCCTGCTCGAAGACCTGCAAAGCGCCTATCAGCAGATCAGCAGCGGACAGCGCGTGCATCTGCCGGCAAAGACCAGCGCGTTCAAGGACTGGGGCTTGCGCCTGCAAGAGCATGCGCGCAGCGCGGCGCTGGACAGTGAACTGAGTTACTGGCGCGAGCAGTTGCGCGACGCGCCGCTCGGTTTGCCGCTGGATAATCCGCAGGGCCAGTTGAACAACCGCTTCGAATGCAGCGTCGACACGCGACTGGATGCCGAACGTACCCGCCAATTGCTGCAACAGGCCCCGGCGGCCTACCGCACTCAGGTCAACGACCTGCTGCTGACCGCACTGGCGCGGGTGCTCTGCGAGTGGACCGCTAGCGACAGCGCGTTGGTGCAGCTCGAAGGCCATGGCCGCGAAGACCTCTTCGATGACATCGACCTGAGCCGCACCGTGGGCTGGTTCACCAGCATGTTCCCGGTACGCCTGACGCCAAACGCCAGCCTGGAAAGCTCGATCAAAGGCATCAAGGAGCAACTGCGCGCGATCCCCAACAAGGGCATCGGCTATGGCTTGTTGCGTTATCTCGGCACCGCCGAAGCACAAGCGGCACTGCATGAACTGGCGCAACCGCAGGTGACGTTCAACTACCTCGGCCAGTTCGATAACAACTTCGACGAAGACGCCTTGTGGCGGCCGGCCACCGAAGACAAGGGCGCCGGTCAGGACGCGAACGCGCCGATGGCCAACTGGCTGACCATCGATGGCCGGGTTTATCAGGGCCAGTTGAGCCTGACCTGGACCTACAGCAGCGACGTTTTCGAAGAGGCGACCATTGTCGGTTTGGCCCGCGCCTACGAAGTGGCGCTGAGCGAATTGATCGACCACTGCCTCAGTCATTCCGGGGGGCTGACTCCGTCCGACGTGCCGCTGGCCGGTTTGTCCCAGGCGCATCTGGACAGCCTGCCGATTGCCGCCCAGCGCATCGAGGACATCTATCCGCTGGCGCCGATGCAGCAGGGCATTCTGTTCCACAGCCTGTACGATGCGGACGCCAGCGCCTACGTCTATCAGATGCTACTGGACATCGACGGCCTCGACGTTGCGCGGTTCCAGCAAGCCTGGCAGCGGGTGGTTGATCGCCATGAAGTGCTGCGCGCCGGTTTCATCTGGGGCCGCGATGGCCTCGATGCACCGTTGCAGGTGATCAACCGCCAACTGACCCTGGAAATGCCGGAAATCGATGTGCGCGATGCCGCCGATCTGCCGGCGCTGCTTGAAGCGCGGGCGCAGGCCGACCGTGAACGCGGGTTCGATCTGCAGAATCCGCCGCTGTTGCGCCTGTGCCTGCTGCGCACTGCCGACGACCGCCATCGACTGATTTTTACCTGCCACCACATCCTCATGGATGGCTGGAGCAACTCGCGGATGTTCGGCGAGGTGTTGCAGGATTACGCCGGCCAGCCGGTGCCGAGCGCGCAGGGTCGCTATCGCGATTTTCTGGTCTGGCTGCAGGGCCAGGACAAGGCAGCCGCGCAGGAATTCTGGCGCGGGCAACTGGCCGAACTCGACGAGCCGACCCGACTGGCCTCGGCCTGCCACGGACGCACCGTGCCGGGGCCGGGCAAACAGATGCATCGTCTGCATTTCGATGAAGCGTTGACCCAGCGCCTGAACAGCTTCTCCCGTCAGCAACAGGTGACCCTCAACAGTCTGGTGCAGGCCGCGTGGCTGCTGGTGTTGCAGCGCTACACCGGCCAGGCCACCGTTGCGTTTGGCGCCACGGTATCCGGGCGTCCGGTGGATTTGCCGGGCATCGAGGAGCAACTGGGGCTGTTCATCAACACCTTGCCGGTGATCGCCAGCCCGCAGGCCAGCCTCAGCGTCGGCGATTGGGTGCGCAGCGTGCAGGACAAGAACCTGCTGTTGCGCGACTACGAACAGACGCCGTTGCAGGACATTCAGCGTCTGGCCGCATTGAGTGGCGAAGCGTTGTTCGACACCTTGCTGGTGTTCGAGAACTACCCAGTGTCCGAAGCGCTGGAGGCCAATCCGGGCGGGCTGCGTTTTTCCGGACTAGAGCATCGCGAGCAGACCAACTACGGCCTGACCCTGATTGCTGGCGCCAGCGAAGTGCTCAACCTCGATTTCAATTACCTTACCGAGCACTTTGCCGAGCGCAGCGTGCTCGCTCTGGCCGCGCATCTGCGTGAGGTGCTGGAGCAATTTATCGAGGCGCCGCAACGGGCACTCGGCGAGATCGGTCTGCTGCCGCTGGCCGAGCGTCAGACGCTGGCGCAGTGGAACGACAATCACGCGGCTTATCCGGCCGAGCGCTTGATCTCGCAGAGCTTTGAAGCGCGGGTGGCGGCGCATCCGCAGGCACTGGCGTTGAGTCATGCCGGCGTGGCCCTGAGCTACGGCGAACTGAACCAGCGGGCAAACCAGTTGGCCCGGCATCTGGTGACGCTGGGTGTCTCCGCCGAAGTGCGCGTCGGCGTGGCGCTGCCGCGTTCGGCGGAACTGGTGATCGCCCTGATGGCAGTGCTCAAGGCCGGCGGCACCTACGTGCCGCTGGACCCGGACTACCCGGCCGACCGCGTGGCCTACATGCTCGATGACAGCCAGGCGAAAGTCCTGCTGACCCAGCATGCGTTGCTGGCGCAACTGCCGTCCAGCGAAGCACACGTGGTGCTGGTCGAGGCCGGTGGCGAAGCGTTCGCCGCGCAGGCACCGGACAACCTGCCGGCGCGCGCCGACTCGGCCAATCTGGCCTACGTGATCTACACCTCCGGTTCCACCGGCAAACCGAAAGGCGTGGCCATCGCCCATCGCAACGTACAGGCGCTGATTGATTGGTCCGCCGAGGTCTACAGCGAGGACGATCTGCAGGGCGTGCTGGCCTCGACGTCGGTGTGCTTCGACCTGTCGGTGTGGGAGATTTTCGTCACCCTGGCGCGCGGCGGGTCCGTGGTCATGGCGCGCAATGCCCTGGAGCTGGCGGACTTGCCCGAGCGTGATCAGGTGCGCCTGATCAACACTGTGCCGTCGGCGATTGCCGCGTTGCAACGCATCGGCCAGATCCCGTCGGGCGTGCGCATCATCAATCTGGCCGGCGAGCCGCTCAAGCAGGCGCTGGTCGACACCTTGTACCGCGAAACTTCGGTCGCCCACGTTTACGACCTGTACGGGCCTTCCGAAGACACCACGTATTCGACCTGGACCCGTCGCGAACTCGGTGGCCAGGCCAATATCGGCCGGCCTTTGCGCAATACCACTGCGTACCTGCTCGACGAGCAATTGCAGCAAGCGCCGGTCGGCATCGCAGCGGAGCTGTATCTGGCCGGTGAAGGCATCACCCGTGGCTATCTGTTGCGCCCGGGCCTGACCGCCGAACGTTTCGTGCCCAACCCGTTGGCGAGCAACGGCGAGCGCATGTACCGCACCGGCGACCTGACGCGTTTCATGGACGACGGCCGTATCGAATACGTCGGCCGCATCGACCATCAGGTCAAGGTGCGCGGCTTCCGTATTGAACTGGGTGAAATCGAAGCGCGTCTGCTGGCCCAGGCCAGCGTGCGCGAAGGCGTGGTGCTGGCGGTCGACCGCGTTGGCGGCCAGCAACTGGTGGCTTATGTGGTACCGGCCGAGGCCGATCAAAGCCCCGCGCAACTGGACGCGCTGAGTGCTGAGTTGCAAGCCGCGCTCAAGGCGCATCTGCCGGACTACATGGTGCCGGCGCAGTGGCTGTTCCTCGAACAGTTGCCGTTGACACCCAACGGCAAACTTGATCGCAAGGCTTTGCCGGCACCGGATGCCAGCCAGGCACAACGCGATTACGTCGCGCCGTCGACGCCGCTGGAGCAGCAGCTGGCCGAGGTCTGGCAGGACATTCTGAAGATCGAGCAGGTCGGCGTGACCGACAATTTCTTCGCCCTCGGCGGTGATTCGATCATCTCGATTCAACTGGTCAGCCGCGCGCGTCAGCAGGGCATTTGCTTCACGCCCAAAGACCTGTTCCAGCAGCAGACGGTGCAGAAACTGGCCGCAGTGGTTTCGCATGCAGACGCGCAATCCGCCAGCGCTGCCGACTACCCGTTGGCGCAACTGGATCAGGCGCAGCTCGATGCCTTGCCGGTGCCGGCGGAGCTGATCGAAGACGTCTATCCGCTGTCGCCGATGCAGGAAGGCATGCTCTTCCACACCCTGTCGGATAACGGCAGCAGCCTTTACGTGCAACAGGTCAGCCTGCCGATCAAGGGCCTCGACGTTGAGCGTTTCCGCCGGGCCTGGGAATTCATCATTGTGCGTCAGGCGATCCTGCGCACCAGTTTCCATTGGCAGGATGGGCTGGCCAAACCGCTGCAGGTCGTCCATCGCCAGGCGCCGTTGCAGATGCAGGTGCTCGATTGGCGTGGGCAGGATTGCAGCGAGGCGGCGATTGCCGAGTTCGCCAGCGCTGATCGCGCGCTGGGCTTCGACTTGGCCGAGGCGCGTTTGCAGCGGGTGACCCTGCTGCAGCTGGGCGACGAGCAGTACCAGATGATCTGGACCAGCCATCACATCCTGATGGACGGCTGGAGCAGTTCGCGGCTGTTCGGTGAGGTCTTGCAGTACTACTCCACGGGCGAGGTGACTGGCGAAAACGGCCGCTATCGCGACTTCATTGCCTGGTTGCAGGCGCAGGATCAGGATGCCCAGGAGCTGTTCTGGAAGGCGCGTCTGGCGGTGGTCAACGAACCGACCGCGCTGAGTCAGGCGATGCACCCGCGTCACAGCGCCGACGTTACCGGTCACGATGCTATCTATTCGAACTGGGACAAAGCGCAAACCGCACGCCTGCTGGAGTTCTGCCGCGACCTGCGCATCACCCCCAACACACTGATCCAGGGCGCGTGGCTGCTGCTGTTGCAACGCTACACCGGTCAGCAGACGGTGACCTTCGGCGCCACCGTATCGGGGCGCCCGGAAAGTCTGCCGAACGTCGGCAACATGCTCGGCCTGTTCATCAACACCTTGCCGATCATTCAGACCCCTCAGGCCGATCAGCGTCTGGCCGACTGGCTGGGTGAAGTGCAGGCCTACAACCTCGACATTCGCGATTACTCCCAGGCACCGCTGGCCGATGTGCAGCGCTGGTCGAACCTTGGTGGTCAGGCGCTGTTCGACAGCATCGTGGTGTTCGAGAACTTCCCGATCGACGAGCGCTTGCAGGAAGAAACCGACACCGAGCTGACCTTCGGCAAATCCATCGGCCACGGTGTGACCAACGTGCCGATGGACCTTGCGGTGATGCTCGGCGACGAGTTGTCGATCGAGTACCTGTACCTGCGCAGCCACTTCAGCGCCGAGGCGGTGCAAGGCATTCGCCTGACCCTGGAAAACACCCTCGCGGCGATGATGGCCGCGCCGTATGAGCGGCTGGGCAACTTGCAGCGTCTGTCCGCCGAACAATGGCAAGCGGCGCAGACCTGGAGTGCCGAGCCTTCCCACCGCCACGCGCCGCAGTTGCTGCCGGAGCTGATCAGCCGTCATGCGCAACAGCAACCGGATGCGATCGCAGTGCAATGCGCCGGCGAAAGCCTGACCTACGCAGAGCTGGAGCGGCAGGCCAATCGACTCGCGCAGTGCCTGATCGCCCACGGTGCCGGTCCGGAAGTGGTGATCGGCGTGGCATTGCCGCGTTCGCTGGAAATGCTGGTGAGCTTCCTCGCCGTGCTCAAGAGCGGTGCGGCGTACGTGCCGCTGGACATCGATTATCCGCCCGAGCGTCTGGCCTACATGATCGAAGATTCGCGCATGGCCCTGCTGCTGACGCAAACCAGCCTGCGTGCGACGTTGCCTGCACCACAAGGCGTGCGGCGTCTGGAAATCGATCAACTCGATCGCAGTCTTTACAGCGACGCTGCCCCGGTCTGCGATGTTCACGAGCAAGGCCTGGCCTATCTGGTTTACACCTCCGGTTCCACCGGACGGCCGAAAGGCGTGGCCGTTACTCAAGGCCCGCTGAGCATGCACTGCCAGGCCATTGCCGAGTTGTACGAAATGGACGCCAGCAGTTGCGAATTGCACTTCATGTCGTTCGCTTTCGACGGCGCTCACGAACGCTGGCTGAGTACCTTGTACAGCGGCGGGCGTCTGGTGATCCGCGACGGTTGTCTGTGGACGCCGGAGCAGACCTATCAGGCCCTGCACGATTACGGCGTGACCATCGCCTGCTTCCCGCCGGCCTATCTCAAGCAACTGGCCGAGTACGCGGCCGCCAGCGGCATTGCGCCGCCGCCAGTGCGCATCTACTGCTTCGGTGGCGATGCGGTGCCGGACCAGACCTTCGAACAGGTCAAAGCCGCGTTGCGTCCGCAATACTTCACCAACGGCTACGGCCCGACCGAAACCGTGGTCACGCCGATGCTCTGGAAAGTCGCCATCAGCCAGCACTGCGAAGCGGCGTATGCGCCGATCGGCCGCGCGGTCGGTGCGCGCTCGCTGTACGTGCTCGACGACGATCTGAATCCGCTGCCGCCGGGTTTTGCCGGTGAGCTGTACATCGGCGGTTACGGCGTCGCTCGAGGTTATTACGGGCGCCCCGACCTGACCGGCGAACGCTTCGTGCCCAACCCGTTTGCCCCCCGCGAGCGCCTGTACCGCAGCGGCGATCTGGTGCGTCGTCGCCCGGACGGCGTGGTCGATTACGTCGGGCGCATCGACCATCAGGTCAAGGTGCGTGGCTTCCGCATCGAGCTAGGCGAAGTCGAGGCCAGTCTGCGCCAGTTGCCGGCGGTCAGCGATGCGCTGGTGATTGCCCGCGACAATGCCTCCGGCAAGCAACTGATCGGCTACGTGGTCACTGCCACGGGTGATGATATCGGCGATGAACTCAAGGCCGGGCTGCGCGCTTCGCTGCCGGAATACATGGTGCCGGCGCAGATCGTCTGCCTCAGCGCGTTCCCGGTTACACCCAACGGCAAACTCGATCGCAAGGCCCTGCCGGAGCCGGAGTTCAAAAGTGACGAATATGTTGCCCCGCGCACCGAGCAGGAACGCCTGTTGGCGGAAATCTGGGCGCAGGTGTTGCAGGTCGAGCAGGTCGGTATCAGCGATAACTTCTTTGAACTGGGTGGCGATTCGATCCTCAGCCTGCAAGTGATCTCGCGGGTGAGAAACCACCCGACGCTGCAGATGGAGCTGAAGCTGCGTGATCTGATGCGCTATCAAACCATCGCCGGCATTCTCGAGCAGCAAGTGGCGAAGCAGGGCGCTGGGCAAGCGCTGCCGGACCTGACTCAGGTTGCCGCAGAGGGCGCGTTCAATTTGCTGCCGATCCAGCAATGGTTCTTCGCCGAAGGCATGGCCGAGGCGCATCACTACAACCAGTCGTTGCTGCTCAGCGCACGTCAACCGCTGGATCTTGATGCACTGGAACAGGCACTGGGCTTGATCGAACAACATCACGATTCGCTGCGTCTGCGTTTTTCCAACGACGGCGGGCGCTGGTTGCAGCGCTATAGCACCAGCGTGTCCGACGAGGCTGTGCTGTGGCGCCGTGAAGCGCAAAGCAGCGAAGAGGTCGAAGCCTTGGCCAACCTCGCGCAGCGCAGCCTCAAACTCGATGACGGGCCGGTCTGGCGGGTCATGCATGTAGCCTTGCCGGATGGTCAGGCGCGGTTGCTGGTGGTGATTCATCACCTGGTGGTCGACACCGTGTCGTGGCGGATTCTGCTCGACGATCTGAAAGTCGCTTATGAGGCGTGCGTGCAGGGGCTGGCGCCGCAACTGCCGATTCGCACCAGCAGTTATCGTTCGTTTGCCGAGGCATTGCAGGCGCAGGCGCCGGTGATTGCCGAGCAGGAATTGAGCTATTGGCTGGAGCAACTGGATCAGCCCGGCGTTGATCTGCCGTGCGACAACCCGCGCGGCAAGAATCTTGTGCGGCAACAGGCGCAGGCACGGCTCAAACTGTCCCGCGAGCACACCGAACAACTGCTCAAACAGGCCCCGGCGGTGTACGGCACGCAGATCAACGACTTGCTGCTGTCAGCGCTCAGCCGCGCGCTGTGCCGCTGGAGTCAGCAACCGTCGGCGCTGATTCTGCTTGAAGGGCACGGTCGCGAAGACCTCTTCGAATCGATCGACCTGAGCCGCAGCCTCGGCTGGTTCACCAGCATGTTCCCGGTGCGTTTGCGTCCGGACGGCGACGACATCGGCCAGTCGATCATCGATGTGCAGGCGCAACTGGCGGGCGTACCGCAGAAGGGCGTCGGCTACGGCGTGTTGCGTCATCTGGCCGGGCCGGAAATCTCTGCGCAACTGGCTGCATTGCCGCAGGCACGGGTGACGTTCAACTACCTCGGGCAGTTCGACCAGAGCTTCGATGAACAGGCGTTGCTGGTGCCGGCACTGGAAGAGACCGGCGACAACTACAGCCTCAAGGCAAACCTGGGCAACTGGCTGGAAATCGTCGGCCAGGTCTATGACGGGCAACTGGCCTTGCGCTGCATCTACAGCAGTCAGCGTTACCGCGCCAGCACCATGGATGCGCTGATGAGCGATTACCAGCGCGAGCTTGAAGCGTTGATCGAACATTGCATGGCGCGGGTGGGTTGATCACCCGGCCTTTTGCGCGGGCGCTGCCCAGGCGCGCCCGTCCTATTGCGGATACAAGGATTTTCAACGATGTCGTTACACCCTGATCTGGAAGCTTTTCTCGACCTCGCTCAAGACAGCCAGGACGCCGGCCTGCCGGCCATGCACCAACTGACCCCGAGCGAGGCCCGCGCCACCTTCGAACAGACCACCGCGCAACTGCGCTGGCCGGCGCCGCAGGATCTTGAAGTCACCAAGATCGAAACACAGGCCCGTGACGGTGCGGCGCTGGCGTTGCGTTTGTATCGGCCAAGCGGTGTTGAATCGCCGCTGCCGGTGCTGGTGTATTTCCACGGTGGCGGATTTGTCGTTGGCAGTCTGGATTCCCACGACGGCGTCTGCCGCGAGTTTTGCCAGCGCGCGCCGTGTGCGGTGCTCTCGGTCGGTTATCGACTGGCGCCGGAGCATCGCTTTCCGACGGCGCTGGAGGATGGCGAGGACGCTTTGGCCTGGCTGGCGGAACAGGCTGCGAGCCTCGGCCTGGATGGTTCGCGGGTGGCGTTTGGTGGCGACAGCGCGGGCGCCACGTTGGCGACGGTGCTGGCGATTCAGGCGGTACGGCAGCCGCACACGGTGGCTATCGCGCCGAAGGCGCAGTTGTTGTGTTATCCGGTGACCGATGCTTCGCGGGTGCATGATTCGCGGCTGTTGTTTGGCGAGGGGTATTTGCTCGAGAACGACACGTTGGGGTGGTTTTATCAGCACTATGCGCGAGGGCCGGAGGATTATCTGGATTGGCGCTTTTCGCCGTTGCTGGCGGAGGATCTGCGCGGGGTTGCGCCGGCTATTGTGGTATTGGCCGGGTTTGATCCATTGCTGGATGAGGGGCAGGCTTATGTCGACAGGCTGCGCGGGCAGGGGGTTGAGGTCGATGTCGAGGTTTGTGCCGGGCTGACTCATGATTTGTTGCGGTTGGGGGCGGTGGTGCCTGGGGTTCTGGAGGTTTATTCGAGGGTGGGTGGGGCGCTTGCGCGGGCTCTGGTTTAGTGTGCATATCCGTTTCTGCGGGTGTTGCTGATTACGGTTCCGCCCTTACGGCGGGTCACCTTTTTCAAACGCCGGAGTGCCGGCCCAGCAAAAAGGTAACCCAAAAGGCTTGCTCCTACGTTCGGCCCTCGCAGGCTCGGGTCCCTTCGCTCCGGGATCGATCCGGGCGCAGCGGCTCCGGTTTGCTTCGCTGCACCTCCTTCCGCTGTGTCTGGCTGCGCCAGACGGTCGCTGCGCTCCCACCCCCGGATCAATCCCTCCACTCAGCCTTCCGACGTCGCCGGTGGATCAAAAGCAAGATCAAAAGCACTCGAGCTAACGCTCATTGTTGAGTGGGGCGGCTTCGCCGCAGGCAGCTGCGCTGCCTTGCTTTTGCTTTTGTGGGAGCGAGCCTGCTCGCGAAGGCGTCCTGACAGCCGACCGATTTCTCTATGCCCGCACCTGATCCAACTGTAGGAGCCGCCGAAGGCTGCGATCTTTTGATCTGGCTTTGGCTTTTGCCTTTGCTTTTGCTCTGGCTTTTGATCTTTTGCCCCTTCGGCAGGCTGAGTGAAGGGATCGATCCGGGGGTGGGAGCGCAGCGACCGTACGACGCAGTCGTACACAGCGGAAGGAGGTGCAGCGAAGCAAACCGTAGCCGCTGCGCCCGGATCGGTCCCGTAACGAAGGTACCCCCGAGCCCCAGCGAGCGGGCCGTACGCCGGGGCAAAGCCTTTTGGATTACCTTTTCGCTGGGCCGGCACTCCGGCGTTTGGAAAAGGTGACCTGCCGTAAGGGCGGAACCCTAAATAGCCTTCACCGCAGCAAAGGATATGCCCCCAATCCCAAAAATCAAAAAGCCCCGCCAAAGCGGGGCTTCTAAACAACATCAGACCAATCAGAAATCAGCCTTCACCGACATCACAAAATTGCGCGGATCCCCATAGAAGTTACCGAACCCCTCGGTACCAATGGTCGCGTAATAACGCTTGTCGAACAGGTTATTGCCGTTCAACGCCACCGACCAGGTGTCATCAATCCGATAACCAATGCGACCGTTCCAGACCGCATAACCCGCGCCGTCGACATTGTCCCCGCCCAGAGGCGAAACGCGGTAGGTGCCCGTCTGTGCATTGACACCCGCACCAATCGTCACACGATCCAGCGGTCCGCTCAGGGCGTAATCACCCCAGACGCGCAACAGGTGACGCGGCACGTAGGAGTTGTAGACCGCGCCATCCTGAGTAGCATCGGCGTCTTCCAGTACTTTGGTCTGGGTGTAGGTATAACCGGCCAGCAATTGCAGGCGGTCGATCACTTCACCGCTGACTTCAGCTTCAAAGCCCTGGGCGCGGACCTTGCCGGAGTTGATCTGGCAGGAGCTGTCTTCGCACCGCAGGTCATCCTGGGCCGCGTCTTTCTGGATGGTGCGGAACAGGTTGAACGTGGTGTTCAAGCGACCGTCGTACCACTCACCCTTGATCCCCAATTCGTAGCTCTGGCCAATCAGCGGCTTGAGCGTGCTGCCGTCGATGGTTTTGTACGAGCCTTGCGGGGTGAAGATGTCGGTGTAGCTGGCGTAGGCGGTCAGGTTGTCGTTGAGGTCGTAGAGCAGGCCGGCGAACGGCGTGACCTGGCCGGTTTCGGTGGACTGGGTGTTGACCTCGGTGCCTTCGCCACGGAAGTACTGCACCGAATCGGTGTCGGATTTGTACCAGCTGACCCGGCTGCCGAGTACCAGGGTCATCGGGTCGGCGAGTTTGAGGCGGGCGATCGAGTAAGCGCCGTATTGCTTGATGTGCATGTCCACCGGGCCGCCACGGGAGGCGTTGGCCAGGTAGTAGCTTTCATCCGGCTGCGGGATGTTGTGGTTCGGGTTGAACACGTTCTGGCGCTGTGGCAACGCGGCCACCGCATAGAAGTCGTCCTTGTGCGAACGGCTGGCGTTGGCGCCGACGATCAGTTCGTGCTGCTGGCCGAAAGCGTCGAATTTGCCGTCGACGTAAGCATCGAAACCGTAGTCGCGCTGATCGTAGTCATAGGTACTGCCGAGCATCAGCGTATTGGTGGCTGTGGCGCCCAACGGCACTGTGCCGCTCGGGAAGGAATATTCCATGTCCTGGGTGTTGCGCGAGTAGACACCGGCAACTTTCAGCGACCAGTCGTCGTTGAACTGGTGTTTGACGTCGGCGAAGTAGGTGGCGCGTTTGCTGCGCTGGTTGTTCCACGAGGTGTTCAGGCAGGTGGAGCGTTTCAGGTGCAGGTCGGAGCCGTCGGCGTAGCGCGGCAGGCCGCCCCAGCACGGGGTGGCGTCGACGTCTTCATAGGCCATGCCCAGACCGAGGGTGGTGTCGGGGCTGAGGTCGAAGTCCAGGGCGCCGTAGTAGATCTGATCACGGCGTTCAGCCACATCGTAGAAATACTGACGGGTCTGCTGGGTCACCACGGCGCGGCCACGCACGGTGCCGGCGTCGTTCAGCGGGCCGCCGGTGTCGACCTGGCCGCGATAGTTGTCCCAGGTCCCGGCCGACAGCGACAGTTGCGTGTGCGGGGTGTCCTGGCCGCGCTTGCGCACGAAGTTGACGCCGCCGGCGGTGCCGCCCGCGCCCTTCATCATGCCGGCCGCGCCGCGGAGGATTTCCACGCGGTCATAGATGGCCATGTCGCTGTTGAAGCTGTCCGCCTGCACGTAGCTGCTGCCGATGTCCAGCGGCACGCCGTCGTACTGGTACTGGCCGGTCATGCGGAAACCGCGCGAGTAGAAATACTTGCCGCCCATTGGCGAGTCGTAGACGGTGATGCCCGGGGTCTTCTCCATCACCTGTTCGATGGTGTTGAGGTTCTGGTCGTCGAGCATCTTGCGGGTCATCACCGTGACCGACTGCGGCGTTTCCTTGAGCGAGTGCACGCCCTTGCCGATGGTCACGCCGCCGGTGGTGTAGGAGTTGCTGCCTTCGGTGGTGGCGCCGAGGCGGTTGGCGTTGACGTTGGTCGGGGCCAGTTCCATCGCGCTGCCGCCGGTGGCCGGGCCGAGCACGGTGACGGTGTTGCCGTCACGCTGATAGCGAATGCCGGTGCCGCTGAGCATGGCCTTGAGCGACTCGTCATCCTGATAGCGGCCGTTGAGGGCGCTGGAGCGCAGGCCTTGCAGGCTTTCCGGGCTGTAGACGATTTGCAGGCTGGTCTGCTGACCGAGGGTTTGCAGGGCCTGGGCCAGCGGTTGGGCCGGAATGTTCAGGGTCCATTCCTGGGCCTGGACATACGGCGCTACCGCGAGGGTCAGTGCCAGACCCAGGCCGCTACCGGCCAGGCGTGTGCGGGTCGCGCCGTGCATCAGCAGGGCTCGAGTCAGAGGGCGAAGCATGAAACGGGATGCGGACATGAGGTTAAGACCTTGGCAGGTATAGTTGTTAATGGTTCTTATTCATCTCATTAAGACGAGGAAGCCGCGGCAAACCGGAAAAGTTTTTTCTCCGGCCCGGTCGCGGCTGCCTCGATCAAGCGGTTTGCAGTTCGCTTCTGACCTTGCCGGCCTCCATGCGCACCAGTTGATCGGCGACGTCGAAGTAACGGTCGTCGTGGGAAATCACGATGATGGTTTTGCCCAGACGCTTGAGGTCGGGCAGCAGCTCGGTATAGAAGATCCGCCGGAAGGTCGGGTCCTGATCCGCCGCCCATTCATCGAACACCAGCACTGGGCGCTCTTCGAGCCAGGCGTTGACCAGTGCCAGGCGTTTGCGCTGGCCTGTGGACAGGTCGGTGGTGCTGAACGCGCCGTCGCGCACGCTGACCTTGTGCGCGATCTCCAGACGTTCGAGGTAGCGGGTGGCATCCTGCGGCACTTCACGATCGCCCTGGATCAAGTCATCGAACAGGTAGTAGTCGGCGAAGATCGTCGTGAAGTTCTGCCGGTAATCGTCGCGGTTGACCGCAGTGATCGGCTTGTCGTTAACGCGAATTTCGCCCTCGGTCGGCGCGTACAGGCCCAGGAGCAATTTGATCAGCGTGGTTTTACCGCAGCCGTTTTCACCGACGATAAACACAATGTCGCCCTGTTCGATGCGCAGGTTCACCGGGCCGAGGCGGAACGGCTCGCTGCCTTCCACGGGAGGGAAGGCGTAGCGCACGTTCCGCAGTTCCAGGCTGTTGACGGCGGCTGGCTTGCTGCCCTGATCCTGCAGCAACAGGTGCGGCTCCGGGGAGGAGAACTGTTCGCTGAGTTCGGCAATGCGGCGGAAGGCAATCTGCGCGCGGCTGATGATCGGCAGGGTGCTGATCAGGTGTTCCAGCGGCCCCTTCATGTACAGCAGCACCAGAACGAAACCGCTCATCACCGCTTTGTCGGCACTCGGCCACAGCGATTGCAAGGCCAGGGCCATGCCGATGACCACGAAGAACAGCATCGAGCCAAACGACTTGGCGATGACGAAGGTGTTGATCGATCTGATCTGGGTGTCGCAGATTTTCTCGGCGGTTTTCTGAATGCCGGCGACGAACATGCGCTGACGGCGCGGGCGGTGAATGCGCAGTTCCTTGGCGCCTTCGGCGATCGCGTTGTAATGCTTTTGCAATTCGTCTTCGGAGTCGCGGGCGGCGTAGAAGCCGCGCATGCCTTTGGCCCTGGCGATGGCCTGGATGGTGGTGCCGATGGCGATGGCCACCAGCATCATCAGAAACATCGGCCACGACAGCATGGCCAGGTAGCCGAGGCAGCCAAGGGTCACGGTCATCGAAATCGCCAGCGGCGCGAAGGCGAAGGCGAAGTCGCTGATGGTGTCGACGTCGTGGGTCAGCACCGGAATCAGGCGATGGCTGCGATAGCGTTCGATCTGGTCGATCGGCGCCGACAGGACTTTCTCCCCCAGCTCTTTGCGCAGTTTGGCGATGATGTGCTGGCCGACGTAGTTGGTGCCGATGTCCGACAGGATCGTGGTCAGCAGGGCCAGGGCACAGAGGCCGGCGAAGATCATCACCACCGTGCGGGTCAGGCCGTCATCGGAATGCAGGGCGTTGTTGATGGTCGCCAGCAGCACGGTGACGCTCAGGCCGCCGAGCATGCCGAGCACGATGGACGCCGAGACGATCAGGCGGAAGGGCTTGAGCAGGGCGAACAATTCGTTGATCGCCCCACGCGTAGGCTTGGTCATGGAGGATTCCTGCTTCGATGCGGAGGGAGTGCCGGTACTTAAGGAAAACGAATGGTCGCGGAGTTTCTTTAACCGAGCGCAGGCGTGGCTGCGCTCGTCGAGGGCAGTGTCAGAGGTCGCGTACTACGCGAAAGCCCAGCCAGTCGCCCTTGCTGGTCGGCCAGCTGCTGTTGCGGTTGCCCGAGCGCGAGAAGATCGGCGCTTCGCCCCAGTCGTTGCCGCGCATGACCTGGCGTTCGCAGTTTTCCTGGGTCCATGGGCGACCGTCGGCGGGCACGCCGGAGTAGTCCGGGTGGTAGCAATCGGCGGTCCATTCGTAGACGTTGCCGTGGGCGTCGAACACGCCAAACGCATTGGCCGGGAAGGTGCCGGCCGGCGAGGTGAAGTTGTAGCCATCGGCCGCGCCGTAAGTGTTGGCGTGCCTGGAAATCTGGTAATCCTTGCCCTCATCGAACGGGAACGGGAAAGGCCCGGTGCTGCCGCCCCGGGCGGCGTATTCGCGGATCGATTCGCTTTGCAGGCGATAGGCGTGCCCGGTCTTTTTCGACAGCCAGTCGATGTAGCCCTGGGCTTCGGCGACGTTCATGCACACCGCCGGATCGCGTGGCGTCTGTTTGAATTCCGGTTTGCCGGCGGTGCAACGACGGCCCGGGCGATCATCGAAGTCGTAGGGTTTGTTGCCGGTCTCGCGCACGTAGGCGTCCCATTCGCCCACCAGCACCTGCGAGCGGCTGATAGCGAACGGTTTGCTGAACGTCACGGTGTGCAGCGGGCCTTCGTCGGGTTGGCGGCCGACTTCATCATCCGGCGTGCCCATGGTGTAGCTGCCGGTTGGCAGCACGACCATTTCCGGGCAGTCCTTGCAGTCCTTGAACACTTTGCCCGCAGCGGGCGCGGTCGCCGCCTGCGCGCTGCCGGGCAACAGCGCAGCGCAGAGGGCGCTTAGCGCCAGTGCGGGCAGGGCTTTGGAGAGGAGTGACGCGTGAGGCTTTTTCATGGGTCGTCTCTTTGAAAGGAAAACGGCAGTCGAGGGTCAGGCACGCAACTTTTTGCCGAGGATGTCCATGAAGCGATCCACTTCGGCTTCGCTGTTGAGCAAACCCGGGGCGGTGCGAATCACCGGCCCGACATCGCGGCTGACCGCGTCGCAGATCACCCGGTTTTGCATCAGCCAGGCGGCCACTTCATCGCTGTCCTGGCCCTTGATCCGGAAGAAGGTGAAACCGGCGGAGAACTGCGAGTCGAGCGGGGTCACCAACTCGATGTTGCGGTGCTCCTGCAAGCGTTGCTTGAGGTAGCTGTTGAGCTGATGAATGCGCGTCTGCACCTCGGCCTTGCCCAGCTGCAGGTGCAACTTGAAGGCTTCGTCCAGCGCCCAGCGATGCTCGAAGGCGTGGTAGCCGCCCGGGGTCATGATGGTCGAGAAGGCCGTGGCCTCGGAGAAGGTCGGCACGCTGGGGCTGACGTATTTCAGTTCTTCGGTACGGCTGCAGACGATGCCGGTGCCGCGCGGACCGAACATCCACTTGTGCGTGCCGGCGATGAAAAAGTCGCAGTTCATCTGCGGGAAATTCAGGTCGTCGACGCCAAAACCGTGCACGCCATCAACCACGTAGATCAGCCGATCCTTGTCCTCGCGCTGACGGTTGTGCTCATCGACCAGCCGCGAGATTTCGCTGATCGGCAGCTTCACGCCGCTGCCCGAATGCACCCAGGTCACGCCCAGCACACGGGTCTCGGGGCGGATATTGCGATTGATCGTGTCGAGCACCTGATCCAGAGAAATGCTCTGCGGGGTTTCGAACAGCTTGAGTTTGCGCACGCGCGTGCCGTCGCGACGGCTGCGGAAATCGAGGATGTTGCGCGTCGAATAATGCTCGTGAACCGTGGTGAGAATTTCCTGATCCGCGCGCACCTGCACGCTGCCGTAGATCATCGCCAGGCCTTCGGTGGTGCTGCCGGTCAGGGCGATCTGCGCCGGTTTGGCTTGCAGATACTGGCCGGCCCAGTGGCGCACGTTTTCTTCGCGTTTCTCGGTGACGCCCAGATCCCAATCCATCGCCAGACCCGGATTCAGATCCAGCGCTGCGCGATGGCGTTCGATCGCTTCGCGCACCGGTTTCGGATGTGAGGTGACGAGGAAATTGGCGAAGTGAATCGCCTGAGGATCCTGATCGAACATTTGACGCAACTGCGCCCATTTGTCCCGCGAGGCATTCGGCACGGCAGCGACGGCCGCCGGTGCAGTCAGGCTGGCGCCCAGGGGCAGGGCGGCGGCGAGCAGGCCGGCCTGTTTCAGAAAAGTGCGACGATCGGTCATGGTCGCGCCACCTCCTGGCGTGACGCCAGCGCCGGTTTCGCGGCTTTTTGCACCTGATCCCAGACGCGCATGAAGTTGCCGCCCCAGAGCTTGGCGATGTCCGCTTCGGAGTAGCCGCGCTGCAGCAGTTCGGCGGTGACGTTGCGGATTTCGCCGACGTTTTCCCAGCCCTTGATGCCGCCGCCATCGTTGAAGTCAGAAGCAATGCCGACGTGGTCGATACCGATCTTGCGCACCGTGTAATCGATGGCGTCGCCGAAGTCCTTGAGGGTGGCTTTCGGTTCTTCTTCGAGGATCGCGTAGAGGCCGCTGGCGTACTGGCCGAGCTTCTGCTCCGACCAGGCGGTGATGATCGGATCGCCCGGCATCAGCGCCATGGCCAGATTAGGCAGTGGCGGCAGATCGAAGCGCGCACGCAGCGCATTGAGTTTGTCCTGTGTGCCTTCGGTCAACGGTTTCAGGTACTGCGAGAAGGCGACGACCTGCACCACGCCGCCACTGTTCTTGATCAGTTGCAGTTCTTTGTCGCTGAGGTTGCGCGGGATATCCACCGCCGCCCGGGGCGCCGAGTGCGAGGCCACCAGCGGTGTGCGGCTCAGTTCGGCGACTTGCTCAAGGGCCTTGGTGGACATCTGCGACACGTCGATGATCACGCCCAGATCGTTCAAGCGCTGCACCGCTTGTTTACCGATGTCCGACAGACCATTGAGGGCGTCGGGCGAGTCATTGAAAAACGGCAGCGGCCGCGACGAGTCGGCCCAGCTGTTGTTGCCGATGTAACTGAAGCCGAACATGCGCATGCCGCGCCCGGCCCACAGGTCGAGCTTGCTCAGATCGTTGCCCAGCGGGTAGGCGTTGAGCATGCTGATGAAAATCGCAAATTTGCCTTCGCCGTGCAGGCGGTGGAAATCATCCGGTGTGTAGGCGATGCCGGCCTGATTGGGAAAGTCGCGGACAATCCCGGAAATGATCTTGTAGCGCACTTCCTGCTGGTTGCGCGCTTCTTCGACAAAACCCTCGGTCGGACGGTGCGGGGCGTTCGGGCCGTTCCACATTTCCGGCCAGCCGAACACCGTCAGCGCGGCGCCGGACAAGCGCCCACGACTGGCCTTGACCAGGTCGAATTGGCCCGAGCCATCCTTGTCGGCTTCGTGGTCGTGGCTGCCGAAACTCAGCGGCACGGTGATGTGGCTGTCGAACGACAGCAGGCGATCCTGCAACTCGGTCGCCTGTTTCATTACCTTCACCGGGTAGCCGGGGTTGTTCAGGTAATCCCAGGCCAGAAATCCTGCGCCGGCACTGATCGCCAGGGCCAGCGGCAGGCCGATGAATAGAGCCTTTTTCCAACGCGGTTTTGTCATTGCCATCTCATTCAGGTTCGCCGTCGAGGTACAGGCGCAGGGGCCTTTGCTATCTGGGAAGAACGAGTGGCTGCACGGCTAATTTAGGTGTGCGTTACAAATGCCCGGCAGCGGCGCAGGGATGTTTTACCGGCGGCGTAAATTTCCCCGCCGAGCAAACGTTCTAGCTTGGATAAAGCCTGCTTCATGGCTGACACAGGTAGGGCAATGACGATCTCTCGACGCTGGTTCATGGCGGGCATGGCACTCACGGGCGCCGCGCTGCCTGCCGCTTTTTATGCACATCGTGAACTGACTCGCGAGGAGTTTCCGATCACCCCGGGCGAGGCCACGGTCGATCTGGCGGACGCCGCCGGGCAACAGCTGGCGGATAATTTGCGTGGGGTCTGGGACATTCGCTTTACCGGTGCGGCGGCGGGGCTTGATGGTCTGCCTGCGCAAGGTCTGGAACTGTTTCTCGACATCGCTCATCGTGGGCGCGGACTGCGTGGTTATCTCGACACCGGAGCGAATCTGCGTGCCGAAGGGCCTGTGCGTTATCAAGTAATTGGCGATCTGGCACCGGGCAACGGCGCCGAGATGTATTGGCGCCTGCTGCGCACCGATGCGCCACTTGCGCCGCCGGTGTATGAATTCAAAGTCAAACTGGATGAAGTCTGGGCGGCGTTCGGCAATGCCGGCAGCGCCACGTTTACCGGGCAGGTACTGCGTCTGGACCGGCCGTTGGCGTTGCCCGAGCTGGACAATCATTTCATCGCTATCAAGCGGCGTTTTCCCGAGGCCCGTGAACGCACCGGTCTGAATCCGCAACTGTTGGCCTGGCTGGTGGCGCCCGAGCATCGGTTGTTCCACCAGCTCTGGCACGCCACCCGCGACAAGTGGCACAAGCTCTCGGAGAAAAAACGCGAAGCGCTGCGCGGCATCGGCTGGCAGCCCGGGCCACGTGACAAGGAGCGCGACGCCCGTGGGCCAAGCAAGGATCGCAATGGCTCGGGCGTGGATTTTTTCTTTATGCATCGGCACATGCTCGGCATCGCCCGCTCGATGCAGGATTTGCCTTCCTGGCCGGCGTTCCCGCAGCCGCAGCCTGAGCTGGAACGGGACCGGCAGGGCTTCGCGCGTTATTTCGACAATCATGACGGCAATTCACTGCCGCCGACCTGGCTGGCCGAAGGTGATGACGAGTACAGCAAATGGGTCAGCGACATCAAAGCGGCGGAGACTTTCCAGAGCAATTTCCTGGTATGGGAGTCGCAGTACCGCGACCCGCGTTACTTGTCGAAATTGACCCTTGGCCAGTTCGGTTCGGAAGTCGAACTGGGCCTGCACGACTGGCTGCACATGCGCTGGGCTTCGGTGGCGCGTGACCCATCCAACGACATTCCAGTGCCGATGGCGCGCGATCAGGCGGACTTCGCTGCGCGCTGGTATGCGCCGGAAAACGACTTTCTCGGTGATCCGTTTTCCTCCCATGTGAACCCGGTGTTCTGGCGCTTTCATGGTTGGATCGATGATCGCCTAGAAGACTGGTTCCGCGCCCATGAACGTTTTCATCCGGGCGAAGTGAGCCGTTTGGAAGTCAACGGCGTGCCATGGTTTGCACCGGGACGCTGGGTGGAAGTCGCCGACCCCTGGCTCGGCCCCGACACCCACGGCTGCAGCACCGTGCCCGGCCTGCAAGCTGGGCGATCCGTGGAGATGGACCCGGAAACCATGAAACTGGCGCTGCGTATCACTTTTGGCGACGAAGACAACATGACCGAACTGTTCCGCAAAGTGCCACAGCGCCCCTGGTATGCGCGGCACCTGAAGGTCAAGGGCCGACAGCTCTAGATTGGTTCAACACACACACTCAGAATAGTTCGCAATCCCCTTGTGGGAGCGAGCCTGCTCGCGAATGCGGTGTGTCATTCAGATGCATCAGTGCCTGACACGACCCCTTCGCGAGCAAGCTCGCTCCCACATCGGGCCTTGTTCGTGGCGGAGATTTCGGTCCAAACCGAATTCCATTTGTGGGAGCGAGCCTGCTCGCGAATGCGGTGTGTCATTCAGATGCATCAGTGCCTGACAGGACACCTTCGCGAGCAAGCTCGCTCCCACATCGGGCCTTGTTCGTCGCGGAGATTTCGGTCCAATCCGAATTCCATTTGTGGGAGCGAGCTTGCTCGCAAATGCGGGGTGTCATTCAGATGCATCAGTGCCTGACAGGACACCTTCGCGAGCAAGCTCGCTCCCCCATGGGCCTTGGTCGTGCCGGAGATTTCGGTCCAGACCGAATTCCATTTGTGGGAGCGAGCTTGCTCGCGAAGGCGTCAGTTCAGTCGACGCATCTCTGTCAGATCAGCTCCCAGCCACCCCCCAGCGCTTTGTACAAGGCAATGCTCGCCTGCAACCGCGACAGGCGCAGTTGCACGTTGAGGTCTTGCGCCGCATACAGCGTGCGCTGGGTTTGCAGGACGGTGAGCAGGTCTTCGGCGCCGGCCTGGTAGCGACTCTGGGCGATGTCGAAGGCGGTTTGTGCCTGGTTCAGTTCTTCGCTTTGCCATTGCCGTTGTTCGTCGAGGCCACGAATGCTGCTGAGGGCTTTTTCGACGTCGGCGAAGCCGTTGATGATTGCCCCGCGATAGGTCTCCAGCAATTCGTCCTGCCGCGCCTTGGCCTTGTCGCGTTCGGCGCTGAGGCGACCGTTGTTGAAGATCGGCGCGGTCAGCCCTGAGGACAGGTTGTAGAACGTCGTGCGCAGCAGGTCGGCGGCAAGGTCGGCGCCGCTGCCGAGGCTGGCGGTCAGGGTGATTTTCGGCAGCATCGCGGCGCGGGCGACGGTGACATCAGCCTGGGCTGCGGCGAGCTTGGCCTCGGCGCTGGCAATGTCCGGACGCCGGCTGAGCAAGTCGCTCGGCACGCCGCTGGCGATGTCCGGCCAGTGCAATTGGGCGAAGGATTGCGTGGGCAACGGCAACGCTTGCACCGGTTGGCCGAGCAGGGCGGCGAGGCTGATCAGTGCTTCGCGGGCCTGTTGTTGCACCAGCGGCAGACGACGCTGTTGTTCGGCCACCAAGCTTTTCTGCTGGGCCAGTTCCAGCGCGGTGGCGCTGCCAGCGTCGAAACGGGTCTGCACCAGATGCAGCACATTCTGCGCATTGGCCAGATTGAGTTCGGCAATGCGCGCCTGCTCACGCAGGGCCAGGGCCTGGGTGTAACTGTTGGCGACGCCGCTGAGCAAGGTCAGTTCAACAGTGGCGCGGTCGAACTCGCTGGCCTGTACGCCGAGCACGGCACTGTCGCGGGCGGCACGCTTACCGCCCCAGAAATCGACTTCGTAGCTGGCGCTGAGCTCGGCATCGTAATAGTCCAGCGAACGATTCTCCGGGCTGACATCCAGTTGGCTGTAGCCCTTGCCGTGAATCAGTTTCTGCCGGTTGGCATTCAGCCCGCCCTTGAGCTCGGGCAGCAGCGGGGCGCCGGCGATGGTTGCGCTGGCCTCGGCCTGTCTGACTCGCGCCACGGCGGCGGCGAGGTCATAGCTGCCCAGCCGCGCCTGTTCCACCAGCCGCTCCAGTTCGGGGCTGCCGAATTGCGTCCACCATTGCCGATTGCTCTGCAGCGCGCCGGGGGTGTCGGCGGACTGCCACGCGCTCGGTGGCTGCACGCCGCTGTCCAGGCGCGGCGCCGGGCTGCTGCAGGCCGCCAGCAACAGGCTGGCGGCGAGGAAGGTCAGTCGCACTTTCATAGGTCGATCATTCACTGGTAAGGGCCGTGACCGGGTCAAGCCGGGCAGCTTTGCGGGCCGGCATAAAGCCGAAGATGACGCCGGTGACCAGCGCACAGGCGAACGCACCGATCACCGCCAGCGCTTGAAAGGCAATCGCCACGCCGCTGAGCAACAACACGCCGCCGACCAGCAGCGCCAGGCCGATTCCGGCGATTCCGCCGACCACCGAGAGCATCAGCGCTTCAGTGAGAAACTGACGCAGGATGTCGCGCTGACGGGCGCCGGTGGCCATGCGAATACCGATCTCGCGGGTGCGTTCGCGTACGGTCATGAGCATGATGTTCATCACGCCGATACCGCCGACCAGCAGGGAAATCGCCGCAATTGCCCCCAGCATCAGCGACAGCGTGCCTTGCGTGCGCGCTTCGGCCTGGATCATCGCGGCATTGTTGGTCAGCTCGAAATCCTTCTTGCCGTGGTGCCGGCGCAACATCGCTTGTTCGATGGCCTGTTCGGCGTCCTTGACCTTGCGCGCGTCCTTCGCGGCAATCACCACGTATTGCGGATTGCGGCTGCCGAACAGGCGCGTGCTCGCCGCCGAATAAGGCACGGCGATGCGGTTGTCGCTATCGGAGTCGCCGGAGCTGGCGCCTTTTTCGGCGAGCACGCCGAGGATCTGGAACGGCACGTTCTCGATGAGGATGTATTGACCGATAGGGTCGGCGACATCCTTGAGCAATTTGTCGCGGACCTTGGTGCCGATCACCGCGACGGCGGCGGCGCTGTCCTCGTCGGCCTGGGTGAAGTAGCTGCCCTGAATCACCGGCCAGTTGAAAATCTGCGGAAAGTTGGTGTCATTGCCGCCGACGTAGCTGCTGTGGTCGGCGTTGCCAAAGCGCACCCCGGCGGTCGAGCCGTTGACCGGCATGATCCGTTCCACCTGGGGCAGGGTGGACAGTTCGGCAACGTCGTCGAGGGTGATGATGCCCTCCGGCGTGCGGGGGTTCGGCGCCGAGCCGCTGAGGTAAATGATGTTCGAGCCGAACGCACCCATTTGCGCCATGACCTGACGCTTGCTGCCTTCGCCGACGGCGAGCATGACCACCACCGAGGCCACGCCAATGACGATGCCCAGCAGCGTCAGCGCCGTGCGAAAGCGGTTGATCCACATCACCCGCCACGCCGCTTGTACAGCGTCGAGCAGTTCACCTTTCCAGGCGCCGGTCTGGCTGCTGCCGTTGCTCAGGCGCTGGCGCAGGTCGACCGCTTGCAACGCGCCGGGATTGGCCGAAGGCGGCGCGCACGCGTACCCGGCGCTGTCGCTGATGATCAGGCCGTCGCGGATTTCGATGATGCGTTTGGCCCGTTGCGCCACTTCGCGGTCGTGGGTGATGAGGATCACCACATGACCCTGATCGGCGAGTTCGTCGAGCAGGCTCATGACCTCGGCGCCGCTGTGGCTGTCGAGGGCGCCGGTCGGCTCGTCGGCGAGGATGATATGGCCGCCATTCATCAGCGCACGGGCGATCGACACCCGCTGTTGCTGGCCGCCGGAAAGCTGATGCGGGCGATTGCCGGTGCGAGTGCCGAGGCCAAGACGTTGCAGCAGCGCGTGAGCTCGGGCATGCCGCTCGGCGGCCGGGGTGCCGGCATAGATCGCTGGCATCTCGACGTTTTCCTGCGCCGAGCCGGACGGGATTAGGTGATAGCCCTGAAAGACAAAACCGAAGGCTTCGCGGCGCAGCCAGGCCAGTTCATCGCTGTCCAGCTGCGCGACATTTTCCCCGGCGAACAGATACTCGCCGCTGGTGGGGCGGTCGAGGCAACCGAGGATGTTCATCAGCGTCGATTTGCCCGAACCGGAGGCGCCGACAATCGCAACGAACTCGCCGGCATGGATCGACAGATCGATCCCGCGCAGCACTTCCACCAGCGGGCTGTCATCACCGCCATAGGCTTTGCGGATCTGCCGCAGGTCGATCAGGGGCGTGTGCATTCAGCCTCCATGACCAGTGGCCGGCGCGCTGAGAACATGCTCGCCCTCGGCCAGACCTTCCAGCACCTGGGTGCGCAGGCGATCGCTGATGCCGGTGCGTACTTCGCGCGCCTGAATTTCACCGTTGGCAGCGACGATCTGCGCTCGCTGCCACTGCGGACGCGATCCCGGTTGCAGGGCGGCAGTCGGTACGGTGAGGGTGTCTTGCGCCTGTTCGGCGACGAAGAACACCTGCGCGGTCATGTCGGTCATCAGGCTGTTGTCGGCGTTATCGACATCGAGCAGCACGGTGTACAGCACCACCCGTTCGCTGCCACTGCGACCACTGGTTGGACTGCCGCCCTGATTCTGTTCAAGCGGACGCGGCGGCACCGGCAGGATCTGCCGCACGGTGCTGCTCCAGCGCCGAGTGCCGCCGCTGAGGGTGGTGAAGTAGGCGGTCATGCCGGGTTTGACGTGGCCGATGTCGGCCTCTGAAACCTCGGCCCACACGGTCATCGGCGACAGCCGGGCGATGCGCAGGATCAGCGGGGTCTGTTGTTGCGCGTTGAGGGTCTGGCCTTCCCGCGCCCCGACGGCGACCACGGTGCCGCTCATCGGCGCATAGATGCGCGTGTAGCCGAGTTCCGCCTCGTCACTGCGCAGGCTGGCCTGGGCCTGACGGATCTGCGCCTGGAACATGTCGATGCGCGCTTGGGTTGCGCGAACCTCGGCGCGCGCGGTCTGCACGTCTTCTTCGCGGGTGGCGCCACCAGCGGCGAGTTTCTGCTGGCGCTGGTATTTCTGCTGCGCCAGATCGTGCTGGGCACGTTGCTCCTGCAGCTGCGCCTTGAGGTTCTCGATGGAAAAGCGCCCGGCATCGAGCTTGGCTTTCTGTGTCGACGGGTCGATTTCCACCAGCAACTGGCCTTCCTTGACCGTATCGCCGGCCTCGACGTGAATCTTCTGAATCTGCCCCGAAGCCTGTGCGCCGACATCGACATAGCGGCGCGGCTGCAAGGTGCCGAGCGCTGTCACGCTGTTTTCGATATCGCCGCGGCTGACCTGCACAGTGGCAACGGCGTCGCGACCGGGTGGCAAGACTTGCCAGGCAGCGACGGCGATCACGGGAATCAGACAGAGGGCGGCAAACAGCGCGCGACGGGCGGGGCGGGGACGATTCATGCAGGGTTCCGGCCAGTGGTTGCGGCCCGTCGCAAGGCACGACAGACACAGGGGCTGTCCTGTAAACGAGGCATGGGCGACGGAATTTAGCCGCAGACGCATCGAGTTACCGCAGCCGGGCCACGACTATTTGTCCGGGATATGGAATCAACTCTTTAAATCTATATGAGAATTACTATAAATTACGCACCTCAAGTTGCCACTATCTTGCTACTGCGTGATTCGCAGGTCTGATCAGTGCGCTCAAGGACAGAAACGGCATCGATGCGGTCGGGAGTCATGTTGGAAAACTACTATCGTGAGCTGGTGTGTTTCCTCAACGCCAGACTGGGCAACCGTCAGGTCGCCGAGGATGTGGTGCATGACGCCTATGTACGCGTGCTGGAGCGCTCCAGCGAGGTGCCGATCGAACAACCCCGAGCCTTCCTTTATCGCACCGCGCTGAACCTGGTCATCGACGATCACCGTCGCAACGCGTTGCGTCAGGTCGAATCGCTGGACGTGCTCGACAACGAAGAGCGCTATTTCACCCCGTCCCCCCACGGCACCCTCGACCACGGCCAGCGTCTGGAAATGCTCCAGCGCGCACTGGCCGAGCTGCCGCCGCTGTGCCGCGACAGTTTTCTGCTGCGCAAGATCGAAGGAATGTCCCATCCGGAAATCGCCCAGACCCTCGGCATCTCCCGGGCACTGGTGGAAAAACACATCGTCAACGCCATGAAGCATTGCCGCTTGCGCATCCAGCAATGGGATGGCCAGTGAGCCGCGCCGGTTAAATTTCCTTTCATCGTCCTCGTTCCTACTCAACAGACGACCTGCTGACCTCATTCAGGCCGGTCAGGCCACCCAGGCTTTATTTCCCCGCGTTGAGGGGTTCATCCAGAGGACACTGGAAATGACACAGGCAATTGCATCGCCCATCGTTCACGACCTGATCGGCGTCGGTTTCGGCCCTTCGAACCTGGCACTGGCCATCGCTCTGCAGGAACGCGGCGCGACCCAGGGCGAACTGGAGGTGCTGTTCCTCGACAAGCAGGCCACTTACAGCTGGCACGGCAACACCTTGTCGACGCAGAGCGAGTTGCAGATTTCCTTCCTCAAGGACCTGGTGACCCTGCGCAATCCGACCAGCCCTTACTCGTTCGTCAACTACCTCAAGCACCACGGGCGTCTGGTCGACTTCATCAACCTCGGCACCTTTTATCCATGCCGCATGGAGTACAACGACTACCTGCGCTGGGTGGCCGGGCAGTTCACCGCGCAGAGCCGTTATGGCGAAGAAGTGCAGTTCATCGAACCGGTGTTGCACAACCAGCAGGTCGAAGCCTTGCGGGTGATTTCCCGGGGCAGCGACGGCCAGCAATTCGTGCGTACCACGCGTTCGGTGGTGGTCAGCGCTGGCGGCACACCGCGCATTCCGGAGGCGTTCAAAGCATTGAAGGGCGATCACCGGGTATTCCACCATTCGCAATACCTGTCGCAAATGGCCAAGCAGCCGTGCGTGAACAACCAACCGATGAGCATCGCCATCATCGGCGGCGGGCAGAGCGCGGCGGAAGCCTTTATCGACCTGAATGATTCGTTCCCGTCGGTGCAGGTCGACATGATCCTGCGTGGTTCGGCGTTGAAGCCTGCGGATGACAGCCCGTTCGTCAACGAAGTGTTCTCGCCGGAGTTCACCGATCTGGTGTTCCAGCAGAACAGTGTCGAGCGCGAGCGTCTGGTTAACGAGTACCACAACACCAACTATTCGGTGGTCGACATCGACCTGATCGAACGCATCTACGGCATCTTCTACCGGCAGAAGGTTTCCGGGATTGCCCGCCATGCGTTCCGCACCCTGACCACCGTCGAGAGCGCCACTGCCACGGCAAATGGCATCGAACTGGCCGTGCGCAACAACGCCACCGGGGAAGTCACGGTGCGAATCTATGACGCCGTGGTGCTGGCCACCGGTTACGAGCGGCAGATGCACCGCAAGTTGCTCGCGCCGCTGGAGGAGTACCTCGGTGAGTTCGAGGTCGATCGCAACTACAAACTGATCACCGACGAGCGCTGCAAGGCCGGCATTTATATGCAGGGCTTCTGCCAGGCCAGCCATGGCCTGAGCGATACGCTGCTGTCGGTGCTGCCGATTCGCGCCGACGAAATCGCCGGCTCGCTGTACGAGCATGGCAAACAGCTCGGGCACAGTCGCTCGGTGGCGGAGTTGTTGTTGGCGACTGCCAGCTGAATCTGCATTGCCTGACATACCGCTTTCGCGAGCAGGCTCGCTCCCACAATGGTTCTGTGAATGCAGGCCAAAATCTGGGAGCGAGCCTGCTTGCGAAGGGGCCATGGAAAGCCCCACATATGATCGTTCCCACGCTCTGCGTGGGAATGCCGCCCGGGACGCTCCGCGTCCCTTTCAGAAGCCGAACGCGGAGCGTCCGATGAGGCGTTCCTACGCTGAGCGCAGGAACGATCGCGGGGAAATTCTGAACCCTTCCTGAACACCCGCCACATTCCTTGCGAACTCTCTTCCAGCGGTTTAGCTGCGGGCGTAAGCTTCGCGCGTTTTCATCAATTGCGGAGACCCACAGTGGGTACTTGTTCGAGTGACAGTTGTCGGCCGGTCTCGATCACCGGCAGATTCTCGGCAAGATAACGCGCAGTCTTTCCCTGCCGTTGTCTCGCCGTAACAGCGAGCAGCGGCATCCCGTGCACGGCCAGTTCTGGATCGTGTCTCGACGTCCTTCTCATCGACGCTGAACCAGGCGTGATGGCGACTTCAATCGTCATCGCTGCCTATCGACACGCCTGTCGTTCCCGACCGGCGTGCCACGTCTGGCCGTGCCGGTTTTCCCGGTGCCAGGGCGCGGCGGTACCTGCCCGACGGTTTCCCGGCTGACCACAGGGGACACAGCCATGAAACTCACGCTCAAGGAATTTTTCGCAGGCTTTCTGCGCAGCCGCCACATCGCCCGGCACTTCCGTCGTCTGGCGCTGCTGGATTCGATCTATGACACCACGGTCAGCCGTGAAGTGCCGCCGACGCTGGCCAGTACGCTGGTCGCTGCCGCCCATGAAGACAGCGCTGCGTTGCTGTCATCGCTGGGCACGCATGGCGAGGGGCTCACCGAGGTCGAGGCCGATGCACTGCGCGCGCAACATGGCCTCAACGAGGTCGAGCACGAGCAGCCGCTGCCGTGGTGGACTCATCTGTGGCACTGCTACAAAAACCCGTTCAACCTGCTGCTGACCTTGCTCGCGGTGATCTCCTGGCTGACAGAAGACCTCAAGGCGGCCGTGGTGATTTTCTCCATGGTGGTGCTGTCGACGCTGCTGCGCTTCTGGCAGGAGAACAAATCCAATCAGGCCGCCGATGCGCTCAAAGCCATGGTCAGCAACACCGCTACGGTGCTGCGCTGCGATGGCCCACGCCGCGAGCTGCCGATCAAGCAACTGGTGCCCGGCGATCTCATCGTGCTCTCGGCCGGCGACATGATTCCCGCCGATTGCCGCGTGCTCAGCGCCAAGGACCTGTTCGTCAGCCAGGCAGCAATGACCGGTGAGTCGATGCCGGTGGAGAAATTCACCCGGCAGACCGATCGCGACACGCGTAACCCGCTCGAGCTGGACAACATTCTGTTCATGGGCACCAACGTCGTCTCCGGCAGCGCGATTGCACTGATTCTCACCACCGGCAACAGCACCTACTTCGGTGCGCTGGCGCAACGGGTCGGCGCGACGGACCGCGCGGTGACCTCGTTTCAGCAGGGCGTCAACAAGGTCAGCTGGCTGCTGATCCGCTTCATGTTCGTCATGGCGCCGCTGGTGCTGTTCATCAACGGTTTCACCAAGGGCGACTGGAGCGAAGCGCTCCTGTTCGCGCTGTCGGTTGCCGTGGGCCTGACCCCGGAAATGCTGCCGATGATCGTCACTTCGACCCTGGCCAAAGGCGCCGTGTTTCTGTCGCGCAAAAAGGTCATCGTCAAACGCCTCGACGCGATCCAGAACTTCGGCGCCATGGACGTGCTGTGCACCGACAAGACCGGCACCCTGACTCAGGACAAGATCTTTCTGGCGCGTAATGTCGACGTCTGGGGTGAGGATTCTGACGCTGTGCTGGAACTGGCCTACCTCAACAGCTACTACCAGACCGGCCTGAAAAACCTGCTGGATGTGGCGGTGCTGGAACACGTCGAAATCCATCGCGAGTTGAAAGTCGGCAGTGCGTTTCGCAAGGTCGATGAAATCCCGTTCGACTTCAATCGCCGGCGCATGTCGGTGGTCGTGGAGGGCCGCGGTCAGCCCCATCAATTGATCTGCAAAGGCGCGGTGGAAGAAGTGCTGGCGGTGTGCAGTCGGGTGCGTCACGGCGAGGTCGATGAAGTCTTGAGCGATGAATTGCTGGTGCGGATTCGCCAAGTCACTGGCGCCTTCAACGCCGAAGGTCTGCGCGTGGTGGCGGTCGCGGCTCGCTCAATGCCAGCAGGCCGCGAGATTTACAGCCTGGCCGATGAGCAGGAACTGACGCTGATCGGTTACGTGGCTTTCCTCGATCCGCCGAAGGAAAGCACCGCGCCAGCGCTCAAGGCCTTGGCCGAGCATGGCGTGGCGGTCATGGTGCTGACCGGTGACAACGAACTGGTGACGGCGAAAATCTGCCGCGAGGTCGGCCTCGCCCAACAGGGTTTGCTGCTGGGCAATGACATTGAGCGCATGAGCGATGCTGAGCTGGCTATGGCGGTCGAGACGACCAACGTCTTCGCCAGACTCACGCCATCGCACAAAGAGCGCATCGTCGGCATTCTCAAGGGCAACGGCCATGTGGTCGGATTCATGGGCGACGGTATCAACGACGCGCCGGCGCTGCGCAGCGCCGACATCGGCATTTCCGTGGACAGCGCGGTGGACATCGCCAAGGAAGCGGCGGACATCATTCTCTTGGAAAAAAGTCTGATGGTGCTGGAGGAGGGCGTGCTCGAAGGGCGGCGCACCTTCGCCAACATGCTCAAGTACATCAAGATGACTGCCAGCTCCAACTTCGGCAATGTGTTCTCGGTGCTGGTTGCCAGCGCGTTCATCCCGTTCCTGCCGATGCTGCCGATGCACCTGCTGGTGCAGAACCTGCTCTACGATATCTCGCAGATCGCCATTCCGTTCGATAACGTCGACGACGAGATGCTGAAACAGCCGCAGCGCTGGCAGCCGGCTGACGTCGGGCGCTTCATGCTGTTCTTCGGCCCGATCAGTTCGATCTTCGATATCACGACGTTCGCCTTGATGTGGTACGTGTTCGACGCCAACACGCCGGATCACCAAACGCTGTTCCAGTCCGGCTGGTTCGTGGTCGGTCTGCTGACCCAGACGCTGATCGTGCACATGATCCGCACGCCGAAGATCCCGTTCCTGCAAAGCCGCGCCGCCATGCCGCTGCTGGTGATGACCGGGGTCATCATGGCGGTCGGCATCTTCCTGCCAATGGGGCCGCTGGCGCATTACTTCAAGTTGCAGGCGCTGCCGTCGCTGTATTTCGTGTTTCTGCCGGTGATTCTGCTGGCGTACATGGCGCTGACCCAAGCCGTTAAAGGCTTCTACATCCGCCGGTTCGGCTGGCAATAACCGCCATGGAATGCTTTCCCCTGCGGGAGCGAGCCTGCTCGCGAAGGCGCCGTGTCAGTCAATAAATTTCTGACAGGTATACCGCCTTCGCGAGCAGGCTCGCTCCCGCAGGGGATATTGGTGCGTCAGGGCCGCCGGATGAATGACCAAATTTTTAGGAAAAGTCCTACAGAGCTATCGCCGACGCTTGCGTAGTCTTGCCCTCCCCAAACCTCACCGGGAGAATGACCATGAGCAACAAAGCGTTGCGCATCCTGATCGCCGACCCGCAGCATTTTCATCGCATGAAAATCGAGCGCCTGTTCAACGCGCTCGGCTACTACCGCGTCGCCCCGGTGCAGACTCTCGGCGAACTGTTGACCCTGGTCGACTATGGCTGCGAGCCGTTCGATGTGCTGGTGATCAATGCCGAACTGGCGGCAGGCTCTCTCGATCTGCTGGGCTTTCTGCTCGATAACCCACAGGTTCGCCATGCTCTGATCTACAACGGACCGTCGGCACCTTTGCAGGCGGCTGCCGGGTTTGCTCAGGAAAACGCGCAGATCAGCCCGACGCCATTGCCCAATTCACAGCTCATCGGGCAGGTAATGGCGAGAGTCGAAACTTGCGACGAACCCCAGGCAGCGCCTGACGCCCACGCATCGTTGCGCCATGCCAATGCATAAAAAAACACTCTGCACAACTGTCAGACCTGACAGGTGATTCTCTTGCCCATCCATGTAACAGTGCCGGCGCAGCCACCGACTCCGGGACAGACTGTTGCGGTGTCTTCGATTTTGCAGGAGTCCCAATGAAGTCAGCGCTGATCGTCGATGACCATCCAGTCGTGCGCGCGGCCATTCGGATCGTTCTGCAGGCTCAAGGCTTCACGCAGATTCATGAAGCGTCCAATGGCAATGAAGTCGTGCCGTTGATCTGCGCGCATGATCCGCACCTGGTTGTGCTCGATCTGGGGCTGGGATCGATGGACGGTCTGGAAGTGCTGACGCGAATCCAGATCAAGGCGCCAACGGCGCGTTGCCGGGTGCTGGTGTTCAGCATGCATGAGCCCACGCATTACCAGGAGCGCTGTCTGCGCGCCGGCGCACGGGGCTACGTGACCAAGAGCAATCAACTGACTCTGCTGCACGAAGCCATCAAGGCATTGATGTCCGGCCACACTTATTTCTCCGCATTGCCCAATACCAACGGTCTGTACAACGCCGTGCAACGCACGGAAAAGGAGCTGATCGCGCAGCTGTCCGATCGAGAGTTATGCATTTTCGTGAATCTGGCGCTGGGCAAACCGAACAAGGCCATCGCTTTGGAAATGCACCTGAGTCACAAAACCGTCAGCACCTACAAGACCCGCATGATGGCGAAACTTGGCCTGGGTTCGCTGGTGCTTCTGCGTGAGTTCGCCAAGCGCAATCACTTGATCTGAGTACCCCGACATGATGCAGGGACTGCGGGTTTTATTGCTGTGGCTGGGGCTTGTTGCCTCGGTCGGGGCGAATGACCAGCCGCAGACGCTGGAGGTGCTGGCGCGCCTCGAACCGGGAAGTATCCAGGTGCGCCTCGATGATCGGGAGCGCCAGTGGCTGCGTGAGCATCCAGTCTTGCGCATGGGCATCTCCGGCCCGGATTACCCGCCCTTCGAAATCACCCGCAATCAGCATGAGCTGGAAGGGCTGACCGCCGATTACGCCGATCTGCTGGCGCAACTGCTCGGCATCAGGATCGAAGTGCGGCGTTTCGCCGATCGTCCCGCACTGATGGCCGCACTCAAGCGCGCTGACGTCGAACTCCTGGGCACCTCGAACAGTTTCGAAGCGGCGGATCCGGCCTTTGTTCTGTCGCGGCCGTATGCTGAAGATCAGCCGATGCTGGTGACGCGTCATGACGAGAAACTGCCTGCTGACCTTGCAGGCAAACGCATCGCCATGGTCGAGGATTACCTGCCACTGGCCCATGTTCAGGCGTTCTACCCCGGCGCCCACGTACAGCTTTATGCTTCGGCCATGGATGCACTCGGCGCGGTCGCCTTCGGTGCCGACGACGTGTACCTGGGCGACTTCATCAGCGCCAACTACCTGATCAACACCAATTATCGCAACGACCTGCAACTGGCCGGGCCGTCGGGGCTTGATGCCAATCCGTTCGCCTTTGCGTTGTTGCGCAGCGATGTGGTGCTCAAACGCATCGTCGACAAGGCCTTGCTGGCCGTGCCCATGGAGCGTCGCCATCTGATCGAACAGCGCTGGAGCGTCGGCCTCGCCGAGATGGCCGAACAGTCGCGGGTACAGCTCAGCGCCGCCGAGCAGCAGTGGCTGGATCAGCACCCGGTGGTGCGGGTCGGCGCTGTCGAAGACTTCGCGCCGTTGGCGTTTTTCGATGCTGATGGACGCTTCAACGGGCTGGCAGCGCAGTTGCTGAGCCTGATTGCGCAGCGCAGCGGGCTGAATTTCGAGATCGTGCGTGGCACCTCGCTGAACGACCAGTTCGAACAACTTCAGGCCGGCGCACTCGATATTTTGCCCGTGGTGACGCCGAGCACCGAGCGGGAAGCGCAGCTGCAATTCACCCGCGCCTATCTGAACAATCCGTTCGTGCTAGTCAGCGCAGCGAACGGACCACATCCATTGCCGCTCGACGAACTGGCGGGCAAACGCCTGGCGATCTATCGCGGCCACCCGTTGCGCGAATACCTCTTGCAACGGGTTCCCGGCCTGCGTCTGGTCGAAGTCAAAAGCCCCGCCGAAGGCATGGCGCTGATTGCCCGTGGACAGGTCGACGTGACGGTAAGCTCGTTGCTGGTGGCGCGTTTTCTGATCGCCCGCCAATACCGCGACCGCCTGCGTATTACCGGCACCGTAGGCGATCAGCCGGCGCGCATCGCTTTGGCCACGGCGCCGCAGTCGGCGCTGCTGCACTCGATCCTGAACAAGGCGTTGCTGAGCATCGCGCCGCAGCAAATGGATGAACTGGTCGAGCGCTGGAGCCACGATGTGGTGGTGGAGGACAGCTATTGGTCGCGCCATCGCCGCGAAATTCTGCTTGGTTTTGCCGGCGCCGCAGGCTTGCTGCTGCTGGCCCTGATCTGGATCGGCTGGCAGCGTCGGCAGATCCATCAGCGCCAGCAATGGTTGTTGCAACTGCAACAGGCCAAGGACGCAGCGGATGAGGCCAATCGGGCCAAAAGCACTTTCCTGGCGACCATGAGCCACGAGATTCGCACACCGATGAACGCCTTGATCGGCATGCTCGAACTGGCGCTCAAGCGCGCAGAGGAGGGCGTGACTGATCGACTGGCAATTCAGGTGGCGTCGAATGCCGGCCAGCAATTATTGGCGTTGATTGGCGACATTCTCGACATCGCCCGTATCGAGTCGGGGCATTTGTCCCTTTCGCCCGAGCGGGCCAATTTACGCGAGACGGTGTTATCGGTATGCCGAGTGTTCGAAGGGCTGGCGCGGCAGAAACGGCTCTCGTGGCGCATCGAACTTGATCCGCGCGCCGACGTGGATGTGCTGATTGATCCGACGCGCTTCAAACAGGTGCTGTCGAACCTGTTGAGCAATGCGATCAAATTCACTGAGGTGGGCGAGGTGAGTTTGCGCTTGCAGGTCATCGCCATGACCGACGCTGAAGTGGACTTGCTGTTGCGCATCGAAGACAACGGCATCGGCATCAGCGGCGAAGATCAAAAGCGCCTGTTCAGCCCGTTCGTTCAAGCGAGCAATAGTCTTCAAGCGGCGCGCAGCGGTTCCGGCCTGGGTCTGGTGATCAGCCGTAACCTCTGCGAAATGATGGGCGGCACGCTGGGTCTCGATAGTGATCTCGGGCAAGGCACGCGAGTGGAAATGAATCTGTCCTTGCCGCTGTTGACAGCTGTGACGACCACGCTGGCAACGCCCGAGGCGGCAGCCGCTACCTGTGTATTAAGCGTGTTGGTGGTGGACGATCACCCGGTCAACCGCTTGCTGATGTGCTGGCAATTGAGCGAACTGGGGCATCGCACGGTAGATGTGGGCGATGGCGAACAGGGGCTGGACCGCTGGCGAACCCAGGCCTTCGATGTGGTGATTACCGACTGCAACATGCCGCGACGCAATGGCTATGAGCTGGCACAGGCGATTCGCAACGAAGAAGCCGCCGGCGGCCGCGCACCCTGTCTGATCCTCGGTTTTACGGCCAATGCGCAGGTCGAAGAGCGTTTGCGTTGTCTGGACGCTGGCATGGACGGTTGCCTGTTCAAACCGATTCGTTTGCATGATCTGGCTGAAGCCCTGAAAGGCGCTCAGCGTTGCGAGCGCCACGAAGATGAACCGCCAAGTGCCGAGCCCGTCGAGATTGATCTGAGTGCCCTGGAGCAGATGGCCGGTGCCGATCACTCGTTGATCGAGCGTTTGCGCAAGGAAGTCGGCAATAGCTTGCGCGACGATCTGCAAGCTTTGGATCAGACCCACGTCGGCGACCGCAACGGCCTGCGTGAGCTGGCCCATCGCATCAGGGGCGGTGCGCAAATGGTTGGGGCTGCGCGGGTTGTTGCGGCGTGTGCAGATCTGGACACGGCGTGCCGAGACAGTGACAGCGCTGTCATCGACCGCGCCATCGACAGGTTGCGCGAAGCCATGCACGGCCTCGCACGTTGCCTCTGAACCATTGCAGATTCCTGTGGGAGCGAGCCTGCTCGCGAAATGCGCGCCGCTGACTCAATTGTTCTGCATATGGAACACTCAAGCCGATTTCCACCATCTAGTCGAATATTCGATATGCCTTTAGGCTTAATCCAATGCATTCACCCATTGGAGACCCCATGAAAAACATCATCGGCATTTACACCAGCCCGCGCGGCCATTGGGTCGGCGATGGTTTCCCGGTGCGCACGCTGTTTTCCTACGACAACCTGGGCAAGCACATCAGCCCGTTTCTGCTGCTCGATCACGCCGGTCCCGCCGAATTCACCCCGACCACTGAACAGCGTGGCGTCGGCCAGCACCCGCACCGTGGTTTCGAAACCGTGACCATCGTTTACGACGGCGAAGTGCAGCACCGCGATTCCACCGGCAGTGGCGGCACCATCGGCCCGGGTGATGTGCAGTGGATGACCGCAGCGTCCGGCATCCTCCATGAGGAATTCCACTCGGAAAACTTCGCCCGAACCGGCGGCAAGCTGGAAATGGTCCAGCTGTGGGTCAACCTGCCGGCCAAGGACAAAATGGCCGCGCCGGGTTACCAGACCATTCTCGACCGCGACATTCCGAGCATCGCGCTCAAGGACCACGCCGGCAGCCTGCGTCTGATCGCCGGCGAATTCGATGGGCACACCGGACCTTCGCGGACTTTTACGCCAATCGACGTGTGGGATCTGCGCCTCAATGCCGGCAAGTTGCTGACGCTTGATCTGCACGAAGGACGCAACACCGCACTGGTGGTGTTGAAAGGTTCGGTGCTGGTCAACGGTGCGGAATCGGTTGGGGTAGGGCAGTTGGCGCTGTTCGAACGCGACGGTGATCGACTCACCCTCCAGGCCAGCGAAGACGCGGTGGTGTTGCTGCTCAGTGGCGAGCCGATCGACGAACCGATCGTTGGCCACGGCCCGTTCGTGATGAACACCGAGCAGGAAATCCATCAGGCCTTTGCCGACTTCCAGTCCGGGCGCTTTGGCCAGATGCACGCCTGACCCCGAGCTTTACCGCCAACTGAAACTTCCCTGTGGGAGCGAGCCTGCTCGCGAATGCTCTGATTCGGTCGAAGAAGTAGTGACTGACATGACGCCTTCGCGAGCAGGCTCGCTCCCACAGGTTGTTCAGCGTCTGATCGTTCCCACGCTCTGCGTGGGAATGCAGCCGGGGACGCTCCGCGTCCCACAGCCTCAAGATCGCAGCCTTCGTCAGCTCAGGGTTTTGCAGTGTTTGTAAGCCGGTGCTCATCCACCGAAATCAATTGCTCCTACACTGTGCCAATCTGTGCGATCTTCTCGCGATTGGCCTTTGTCGGAGTTGTTTGATGCTGTCTCTGCTGACCGAACACCCGTTGTTTAGCGCGTTGATCCTGATCCTGCTCGATCTTGGCCTGTGGCGGCTGATCAGCTCTCGCGGCAGCGAATGGAAGCTGTTGGTGCGGGTGCTGATTTTCGCCTTGTTCAGCATTGTGCTGTTCAACGAAGGCCTCAACCCGATGGAGCCGGCGCCGTGGGCCGACAACGTGCCGCTGCATCTGGCGGCGACCGGGTTGCAGATCGGCTGGTGGCTGTTTGGTGCGCGCACCCTGACGGTGTTGATCGGCGCGGTGATGATGCAGCGGGTCGGCCATACCGGCCGGCTGTTGCAGGACTTGCTCGGCGCGGTGATTTTCCTCATCGCGATCATTGCGGCGCTGGCGTACGTGCTCGATCTGCCGGTCAAAGGCGTGCTGGCGACGTCCGGCGCGTTGGCGATCATCGTCGGCTTGGCCTTGCAGAGCACCTTGAGCGACGTGTTCTCCGGCATCGTCCTCAACACCACCAAGCCCTATCAACTCGATGACTGGATCTCCATCGACGGCACCGAGGGCCGCGTCACCGACATCGACTGGCGCGCCACGCGTCTGCAAACCAGCCAGGGCAGCATGGCCGTGATTCCCAACTCGCTGGCGGCGAAAGCCAAAATCATCAACTTCAGTCGACCGAGCAATATGTTCGGCGTTTCCGTCAGCGTGCCCGTCAGCCCCCATGCCCGGCCCAGCTCAGTGATCGAGGCGTTGGAGCGAGCGATGCAAGGCTGCCGGCAATTGCTCGACACACCGGCGCCGAGCGTGTCGTTGAAGAGTTCTGCCAGCGGCGGCGCGGAATACGAAATCAGCGGGTTTGTCGCCTCGATGGGCGAGAAGCGCGTGGTGCGCAATCAGTTGTTCGACCTCGCTTACCGGCATTTGCAGGCGTCCGGGATCAACCTGCTGTCCAGCAACGAGAGCAGCGCCGCACCGCAGTTGTCGCGGCCACGGGCGCTGCTGGAAAGCTCACCGATCTTCTCGACTCTGCGTGAAGAAGAAAAAGACACCTTCAGCCAGAACATGACCCTGCAAACTTTCCGCGCCGGCGAAACGATTCTCGCGGGCGGCGAGGTCAGCGATCATTTGTTCATCATTGAGTCCGGCGTGGTTTCGGTGACGCTCAAGCGCCATGGTGCACCCCTGGAATCCGGGCGCATGGGGCCGGGTGAGGTGATCGGCGAGGCCGGGATTCTTTCCGACACCGCCTTGCCGGCGGATTTTTCCGCGAAGACTTTCTGCGCCCTGTATCGCATCGAGAAGTCCTACCTGAAACCGTGCCTGGACGCGCGCCATGACATCCACGATGCGATGCAGGCATTGCTCGATTTCCGTCTGCACAAGGCGCAGTCGCTGACCGAGGACGCGCCCGTGGTCGCGCCGAAAAGAGGCTTTCTGCAATGGCTGCGTAATCGCGTCTGAGCTGTCGCTTTGTGATTCGATGCAACCTGCGCGGCGTTCTCAGGGTCACAATTTGCAATCCCACCGGGCAGGAGTTGCAGACGATGAAAAACCTGCGAATCGCCACCTTCAACGTCAACGGCATGCGCGCGCGGCTGCCGAATCTGCTGGAATGGCTCAAGCGCGAGCAGCCGGACATCGTCTGCCTGCAAGAGCTCAAGTCAGTCGACAGCGCATTTCCCGCCGCCGAACTGGAGGCCGCCGGTTACGGCGCGATCTGGCAGGGCCAGGCGTCATGGAATGGCGTGGCGATTCTGGCGCGTGATGCGCAGCCGTTGGAGAGTCGACGCGGTTTGCCCGGCGATCCCGATGACACCCACAGCCGTTATATCGAAGCGGCGGTGCACGGTGTGCTGGTCGGTTGCCTGTATCTGCCCAACGGCAACCCGCAGCCGGGGCCGAAATTCGATTACAAACTGGCCTGGTTCGAGCGTCTGATCAATTACGCCCAAGACCTGCAAAGCAGCGATCACCCGGTGGTCCTGGCCGGTGACTTCAATGTCGTGCCCACCGACATGGACATCTACAACACCCGTTCCTGGCTCAAGGACGCCTTGTTGCAACCTGAAAGCCGCGAGTGCTACCAGCGGCTGCTGGACCAGGGCTGGACCGATTCTCTGCGCCACGTGTATCCCGAAGAGCGCCTCTACACCTTCTGGGATTACTTCCGTAACCATTGGCAAACCAATTCCGGCCTGCGCATCGACCACCTGTTGCTCAACCCGGCATTGAGCCCGTATCTGCACGACGCCGGTGTTGACGCCTGGGTGCGCAACGAACCGCACGCCAGTGACCATGCACCGACATGGATTCGGATCGCTTCGCGGAAAAAGCGCTGAGCGGGCGATTGGCGAAATCAATTGTCGGAAGCCGTGCTTGATCCCGTATACAGGGCAACATCAACGCAGTGTTCTGCGGCCCATGCATAAGGATCGAGCAATGAGTGTGGCACGGCTGACCAATACCAATCTGTACCTGCAACGTCTGGGTTTCGATGCGCCGCCGCCACCGACACTGGATACGTTGCGTCAGTTGCAACTGCGCCATACCGCCGAGTTTGTTTTCGAAAATCTGGCAACGATCAGTGCAGAGCCGGTGTTGATCGACTTGGTCTCCATCGAAGACAAGGTGTTGCAGCAGGGGCGGGGCGGCTACTGCTATGAGCTCAATCATTTGTTCTATGCGCTGCTGCTTGAATTGGGCTTCGACGCACGGGCGATCAGCGGGCGCGTGGTGATGAATCAGCCGGAAGGCAGCTGGACGGCGCGAACCCATCGTTTGAGTCTGGTGACCATCGACGGAGTGCGTTACATCACCGATGTCGGCTTCGGTGGCATGGTGCCCACCGCGCCGCTGTTGCTCGACAGTGAGGATGAGCAACCCACCCCGCACGAACCTTACCGCATCGACAAGCAAGCGGATGGCTACCTGCTGCGCGCCAAAGTCGCAGGCGAATGGCGGCCGATGTACCTGTTCGATTTGCAACGCCAGGAAGACATCGATTACACCGTCGGCAACTGGTACGTCTCCACCCATCCCGAGTCACCCTTTGCCCAGCGCCTGATGGTCGCGCGCACCGGCGCTGGCTGGCGCAAAACCCTGAACAACGGCAGTTTTGCCATTCATCACATGGGCGCGGACAGTGAGCGGCGCGAAGTCGCGGATGTCGACGAGCTGATGGAGTTGCTGCGGCGCGAGTTCGATCTTCAGGTGCCTGATTCACCGCGTGTGCGACAAGCGCTGGCTCGGGTAATCGCACCAGCCTCCATCTAAGGCTTTACATCAGGCTCCAATACGCGACGGATTTCGCCGATGGCCGCTGACAGCTTTCGCTCGAGACTCTTGAGATCGGTGGCGGTGATGCCTTTCTTGAATTGCCCCGTCAGACCTGAATCGTCAGCGCTTCCCTGCTGGCGTGGGCCATCAAGCAGAGCATGGCGCAGGGTGTTGTTGATCACAGTCTGGTAGCCAAAGCCCTCGGTTTCCGCGGCGGTACGCGCCGCTTCGATCACCGCGTCATCAAGCATGATAGTGATGCGGGTCTTGCCCTTGCTCGGCGCTACTGCGCCGCGTTTACCTGCGGAAAAGTCATATTCGTCTTTCATCGTTCAAGCCTCCTTAACTCCCGTCGTAATTGAATCACTGATTTGATTATGCATACTTTATATGTATAAAAAAGAGCGCGACTACACCGTCGGTCGCCGTGAACACTTCAGCCTAGTGGGCACTGGCGCGAGCGCAGCGGGGATGTGTTGCCGAATTTGTTGGGGCAAGAAGCGCAGGCTAGAAGGTTGGATGGCTACCTAACCATTATGTGACTGACAAGTTGTATACAACTCTATGGACATTTGTCCTGAGTATTGAATACAGTGTGCGCATAACAAAAACCAGGGAACCCCCCACCATGAAAACGCCCCATGTTTCACACCAACGGCCCGAGGATGAAAACCTCGGGGTCGGCGCGAATATGGCTTACGGCCTGCAACATGTTCTGACCATGTACGGCGGTATCGTTGCGGTGCCACTGATCATTGGCCAGGCGGCCGGTCTGTCGCCGGCGGACATTGGTCTGTTGATTGCTGCTTCATTGTTTGCGGGGGGGCTGGCGACGTTGCTGCAAACCCTGGGTCTGCCGTTTTTTGGCTGTCAGCTGCCGCTGGTCCAGGGCGTATCGTTCTCCGGCGTGGCGACCATGGTTGCGATCGTCAGCAGCGGCGGGGAGGGCGGTTTCCAATCGGTGCTGGGTGCGGTGATTGCCGCCTCGTTGATCGGCTTGCTGATCACGCCGGTGTTTTCACGCATCACCAAGTTCTTTCCGCCGCTGGTCACCGGCATTGTGATCACCACCATCGGCCTGACGCTGATGCCGGTGGCCGCACGCTGGGCGATGGGCGGCAACAGCCACGCGCCGGACTTCGGCAGCATGCAGAACATCGGTCTGGCGGCGGTCACGCTGGTGCTGGTGTTGCTGCTGAGCAAGGTTGGCAGCGCGACCATTTCTCGGCTGTCGATTCTGCTGGCCATGGTCATCGGCACGGTGCTGGCGGTGTTCCTTGGCATGGCGGATTTCTCCAGTGTGACCACCGGCCCCATGTTCGGCTTCCCGACACCGTTCCACTTCGGCATGCCGACCTTCCATTTCGCTGCGATCCTGTCGATGTGCATTGTGGTCATGGTGACGCTGGTGGAAACCTCGGCGGACATCCTCGCCGTGGGCGAGATCATTGACACCAAGGTAGATTCCAAACGCTTGGGCAACGGCCTGCGCGCCGACATGCTGTCGAGCATGTTTGCGCCGATCTTCGGATCGTTCACGCAAAGTGCTTTCGCGCAAAACGTCGGTCTGGTGGCGGTGACCGGGATCAAGAGCCGATTCGTGGTGGCCACCGGCGGTCTGTTTCTCGTCGTCCTCGGGCTGCTGCCGTTCATGGGCCGGGTGATTGCTGCCGTGCCGACTTCTGTCCTCGGCGGCGCCGGGATCGTGCTGTTCGGCACCGTGGCGGCGAGTGGCATCCGCACGTTGTCGAAGGTGGACTACCGCAACAACGTCAACCTGATCATCGTTGCCACCTCGATCGGTTTCGGCATGATCCCGATCGCCGCGCCGAACTTCTACGATCATTTCCCGAGCTGGTTCGCGACGATTTTCCATTCGGGCATCAGTTCATCGGCAATCATGGCGATCCTGCTCAACCTGGCGTTCAACCACTTCACGACCGGCAACTCGGATCAACAGTCGGTGTTCGCCGCAGCGGAAGAGCGCACCCTGCGTTATCGCGATCTCGCCGCGCTGCGTGAAGGCGATTACTTCAGCGACGGCAAGCTGCATGACTGCGATGGCAAGGAAGTGCCGGTGATCGAGCCGGATGACCACGACCATGGCCACGGCGCGCCTAAGGTTCAGGTGAAAAGCAGCGAACATGTCTGACCGCTGCGTCTGAAACAGAAAAGGCCGATCTGCCCAAACAGATCGGCCTTTTGGTATTTTTCGTGCGCCCACAAAAAAGCCCCTGAACCTTGCGATTCAGGGGCTTTGCTATTTGGCTCCACAACCTGGACTCGAACCAGGGACCCAGTGATTAACAGTCACTTGCTCTACCAACTGAGCTATTGCGGAATTGGTGCGTATGTTACTGATTCAAAAAGAGAAGTCAAGCATCGCCGGGCAACTTTTGCGATTCGTCGGGACGGACGGCATTTTGTCAGCGATTGGCGGTTACCAGAAAGGCCTCAGAGGTCTACCATGGCAGCCCGGAAGTGGTCACACGCGCTGCCGGCCATTCGCCGCAAAGGTACGCGCCATGATTCAAATCACTCGCAACACCGAGGTGCCTGCATGAGCACCGCACAGATCAGCCTGCCCAAAGGGATCGGCCCGCACGCCGAAAAACTTTTCGATGCAATCACCGGGGCAAGCACCGCCGAAGAATTGAACCGCGCTGGCGGCAAGGCTGAAGGTTTCGTCCTTGGTCTAGAAAGCAGCAAGGCCATCAAGAGCCAGGTCGCCGAATCGCTGTATGTGATTTACGACGATGCTGCCACTCAACGCGCGGCCGAGCTGGCTTAACTGCCGAAGGTAATCGTGCCGAGCATCAGCTTGGCATAGGCCGCCGTCGCCGCCAGTTGCACCAGCCACAGGGCCAGGCCACCGAGGAATACCCCGGTGGCGACTTGCAGCACCAGGCTCTTTTCACGCTTGGCCGGAGCGCGCGGGATGAAATCATCCAGGTCGTCACGGTCGGCGCGCAGGTTGTCGTTTTTCATGTGGGTTCTCGCAAGGTTCCGGGTTCGGCTCATGTCCTGTGGGAGCGAGCCTGCACGCGAAAGCGTCTTGTCAGCTGACATAGCATCGACTGGCCGATCGCATTCGCGAGCAGGCTCGCTCCCACAGGTTGGATTTGTGTGCAGTCTAGAGGTTGCAAGGCGTTTTCTGAGACAAATAAAAACGGGAAGCCGTTCAAGGCTTCCCGTTTTTCATCACGCCGCGAAAATCAGATGACCTGAACGATCGCGTCCGTCACAGCCTTTATGTTGCTCTGGTTCAGGGCAGCCACGCAGATGCGGCCGGTGTCCAGGGCGTAGATGCCGAACTCGTTGCGCAGGCGATGCACTTGTTCAGTGGTCAGGCCGGAGTAGGAGAACATGCCGCGCTGACGACCAACGAAGCTGAAATCGCGGCCCGGGGCTTTTTCCGCCAGCAGGGCAACCATCTGCTCGCGCATGCCGCGGATGCGCAGGCGCATCTCGGCCAGCTCGGCTTCCCACTGCGCGCGCAGTTCCGGGCTGTTCAGCACCGCAGCAACAATGCTGGCGCCGTGGGTCGGCGGGTTGGAGTAGTTGGTGCGGATCACGCGCTTGACCTGCGACAGCACGCGCGCGCTTTCTTCTTTTGATTCGCTGATGATCGACAGTGCGCCAACGCGTTCGCCGTACAGCGAGAACGATTTGGAGAACGAGCTCGAGACGAAGAAGGTCAGACCGGATTCGGCGAACAGGCGCACAGCGGCGGCGTCTTCATCGATGCCGTCGCCGAAACCCTGGTAAGCCATGTCGAGGAACGGTACGTGACCTTTGGCCTTGACCACTTCCAGTACCTTGTTCCAGTCCGCCGGGGTCAGGTCGACGCCGGTCGGGTTGTGGCAGCAAGCGTGCATGACAACGATCGAGCCGTTCGGCAGGGCGTTGAGGTCGTCGAGCATGCCGGCACGGTTCACGTCGTGGGTGGCAGCGTCGTAGTAACGGTAGTTCTGCACCGGGAAACCAGCGGTTTCGAACAGCGCGCGGTGGTTTTCCCAGCTCGGGTCGCTGATCGCCACGACGGCGTTCGGCAGCAGTTGCTTGAGGAAGTCGGCACCGATTTTCAGTGCGCCGGTCCCGCCGACGGCCTGAGTGGTGATGACGCGACCGGCGCTGATCAGCGGCGAGTCGTTGCCGAACAGCAGTTTCTGCACGGCCTGGTCGTAGGCAGCGATGCCATCGATCGGCAGGTAGCCGCGCGAAGCGTGTTGCGCGACGCGAATCGTCTCGGCTTCGATCACCGCGCGCAGCAGTGGAATTCGCCCCTCTTCGTTGCAGTACACGCCCACGCCCAGGTTGACCTTGGTGGTCCGGGTATCGGCGTTGAATGCTTCGTTGAGGCCCAGGATTGGATCGCGGGGTGCCATTTCGACAGCGGAGAACAGGCTCATTATTACGGCGGCTCTGAATGGAGAGTGGAGGGACGTGTCGCGCTCCAGCCGAATGCACTAGAGCGGTGCACAAACGGGGAGCTAGTATAGAGGCCATCACCGCGCAATGGCGACAGGCGAATCGGCTTTTAGGGTAAGTTTTTCCGATTATTTCTTGACCGTTAGTCGATTGACTTTGTCAGACTCTTTACCGGATGTAGGACGTTTGCCTTGAAAGGTCAGGCAATCGCCACCACATTCAGCACAATCCAGGTTTTTTCTTGCGCGACATCGGTCGTTTGCGGTCGTCCTCGTGGTGCTCCGCCTGACGCGGAACGCCGCGATTCCAGAGGTGTGTATGTCGGAATTCCAGCTAGTCACCCGCTTCGAGCCTGCCGGCGATCAGCCGGAAGCCATTCGCCAGTTGGTTGAGGGCATTGACGCCGGGCTGGCGCACCAGACACTGCTCGGTGTGACCGGTTCGGGCAAGACCTTCAGCATTGCCAACGTCATCTCCCAGGTCCAGCGGCCGACGCTCGTACTGGCGCCGAACAAGACCCTGGCCGCGCAGTTGTACGGGGAGTTCAAGGCGTTCTTCCCGAACAACGCCGTTGAATACTTCGTTTCCTACTACGACTACTACCAGCCCGAAGCGTATGTGCCGTCGTCCGACACCTTCATCGAGAAGGACGCCTCGATCAACGATCACATCGAGCAGATGCGCCTGTCCGCAACCAAAGCGTTGCTCGAGCGCAAGGACGCGATCATCGTCACCACGGTGTCGTGCATCTATGGTCTGGGCAGTCCGGAAACCTATCTGAAAATGGTCTTGCACGTTGATCGCGGCGACAAGCTTGATCAGCGTGCGCTGCTGCGGCGCCTGGCCGACCTGCAATACACCCGCAACGACATGGATTTCGCCCGGGCGACGTTCCGCGTGCGCGGTGATGTGATCGATATCTTCCCGGCGGAATCCGATCTGGAAGCGATCCGCATCGAGCTGTTCGATGACGAGGTCGAGAGCATTTCCGCGTTTGATCCGCTGACCGGCGAAGTCATCCGCAAGATGCCGCGCTTCACTTTCTATCCGAAGAGCCACTACGTGACGCCTCGGGAAACCCTGCTCGATGCTATCGAAGGCATCAAGGTCGAATTGCAGGAGCGCCTCGAATACCTGCGCAGCAACAACAAACTGGTGGAAGCCCAGCGTCTGGAACAGCGCACCCGTTTCGACCTGGAAATGATCCTCGAACTGGGCTATTGCAACGGCATCGAAAACTACTCGCGCTACCTGTCCGGGCGTCCGGCCGGCGCGGCGCCGCCCACGCTTTACGACTATCTGCCTGCCGACGCCTTGCTGGTGATCGATGAATCCCACGTCAGCGTGCCGCAGGTCGGCGCGATGTATAAGGGCGACCGTTCGCGTAAAGAGACGCTGGTCGAGTACGGCTTCCGCCTGCCTTCGGCGCTGGACAACCGGCCCATGCGTTTCGACGAGTGGGAAGGGGTCAGCCCGCAGACCATTTTCGTTTCGGCAACGCCCGGCAATTACGAAGCCGAACACGCCGGGCGCGTGGTCGAACAAGTGGTGCGGCCGACTGGCCTGGTCGACCCGCAAGTTGAAGTGCGGCCGGCGCTGACTCAGGTCGATGACTTGCTCTCGGAAATCACCAAGCGCGTGGCGATCGAAGAACGTGTGCTGGTCACCACGCTGACCAAGCGCATGGCCGAAGACCTGACCGATTACCTCGCCGACCACGGCGTGCGCGTGCGTTATCTGCACTCGGACATCGACACCGTCGAGCGCGTCGAGATCATCCGCGATTTGCGCCTCGGCGTGTTCGATGTGCTGGTCGGGATCAACCTGCTGCGTGAAGGCCTCGACATGCCGGAAGTGTCGCTGGTGGCGATTCTCGATGCTGACAAGGAAGGCTTCCTGCGTTCCGAGCGCTCGCTGATCCAGACCATCGGTCGCGCGGCGCGTAACCTCAATGGCCGGGCGATTCTCTACGCCGATCGCATGACCGGTTCGATGGAGCGCGCGATTGGCGAGACCGAGCGCCGTCGCGAGAAGCAGATTGCTTTCAACCTTGAGAATGGCATCACCCCGAAAGGTGTGATCAAGGACGTCGCCGACATCATGGAAGGCGCCACCGTGCCCGGTTCGCGCAGCAAGAAGCGCAAAGGCATGGCCAAGGCCGCCGAAGAGAACGCCAAGTACGAAGCCGAGTTGCGCTCGCCAAGCGAAATCACCAAGCGCATCCGCGCGCTGGAAGAGAAAATGTACCAACTGGCGCGGGATCTGGAGTTCGAAGCGGCGGCGCAGATGCGTGACGAGATTGCCAAACTGCGCGAACGATTGCTTACGGTATAAGGGATCGTTCCCACGCAGAGCGTGGGAACGATCATTGGGTATCCCTGTGGGAGCGAGCCTGCTCGCGAATGGCCTTCACACCATCTGAAGGGCTTAGGGCATCTGGCTTAAATACCCTGCCCGCTGGAGCGGGGCGGGTGTCGCCTGTTACCATTCGCCGCTTGATTGTTCTGCTCTTCATTTTTCGAGACAAGCCATGACCACCGTCCGCACTCGCATCGCGCCATCGCCTACCGGGGACCCCCACGTAGGTACCGCTTACATCGCATTGTTCAACTACTGCTTTGCCAAGCAGCACGGCGGTGAGTTCATCCTGCGCATTGAAGACACCGATCAGTTGCGTTCGACCCGCGAGTCCGAACAGCAGATCTTCGACGCCCTGCGCTGGCTCGGTATCGACTGGAGCGAAGGCCCGGACGTCGGCGGCCCGCACGGCCCGTATCGGCAGAGCGAGCGCGGCGACATCTATCAGAAGTACTGCCAGCAACTGGTCGACATGGGTCATGCGTTCCCGTGCTTCTGCACCGCTGAAGAACTCGATCAGATGCGCGCCGAGCAAATGGCTCGCGGCGAAACTCCGCGCTATGACGGCCGCGCACTGCTGCTGTCGAAGGAAGAAGTCGCGGCGCGCCTGGCCGCTGGCGAACCGCACGTGATCCGCATGAAAGTGCCGAGCGAAGGCGTCTGCGTGGTGCCGGACATGCTGCGTGGCGACGTCGAGATCCCGTGGGATCGCATGGACATGCAAGTGCTGATGAAGACCGACGGCCTGCCGACGTACTTTCTCGCCAACGTCGTCGACGATCACCTGATGGGCATCACCCACGTGCTGCGTGGCGAAGAGTGGCTGCCATCGGCACCGAAACTGATCTTGCTCTACGAATACTTCGGCTGGGAACAACCAGAGCTGTGCTACATGCCGCTGCTGCGCAACCCGGACAAGAGCAAGCTGTCCAAGCGCAAGAACCCGACCTCGGTGACGTTCTACGAGCGCATGGGCTTCATGCCGGAAGCGATGCTCAACTACCTCGGGCGCATGGGCTGGTCGATGCCGGACGAGCGCGAGAAGTTCTCGCTGCAGGAAATGGTCGACAACTTCGACCTCAAGCGCGTTTCCCTCGGCGGGCCGATCTTCGATATCGAGAAGTTGTCGTGGCTCAACGGCCAGTGGCTGCGCGATCTGCCGGTGGAAGAGTTTGCCGCCCGCGTGCAGAAGTGGGCGTTCAACTCCGACTACATGATGAAGATCGCGCCGCACGTGCAGGGCCGGGTTGAAACGTTCAGCCAGGTCGCACCGCTGGCGGGGTTCTTCTTTGCTGGCGGCGTGAATCCGGATGCCAAGCTGTTTGAGTCGAAAAAACTCTCCGGCGATCAGGTTCGCCAGTTGATGCAGTTGATCCTGTGGAAACTGGAAAGCCTGCGGCAGTGGGAGAAGGACAGCATCACCGCGACGATTCAGGCGGTGGTCGAATCTCTGGAGTTGAAACTGCGCGACGCGATGCCGCTGATGTTTGCTGCGATCACCGGGCAGGCGAGTTCGGTGTCGGTACTCGATGCGATGGAAATCCTCGGCCCGGATCTCACCCGTTTCCGCTTGCGCCAGGCGATTGACCTGCTGGGCGGCGTGTCGAAGAAAGAAAACAAGGAGTGGGAAAAGCTCTTGGGCGCCATCGCCTGATTGCTTTTGCTTCTCAGCAGGACTGCCGAAGGCTGCGATCTTTTGATCCTGCCTTCGGCGTTTCTCCCGAATTTACGGGGGAGGGCGGTAAGTGATTGTTATCCCGGCAAAAAATTTTGAAATTTTTCAAAAATAAGTTTGACAGGCTTTCGATACGCCCTTAAGATTCGCCCCGTCCTCAGCGATGAGGGGCTATAGCTCAGCTGGGAGAGCGCTTGCATGGCATGCAAGAGGTCGACGGTTCGATCCCGTCTAGCTCCACCAATTTACACTTCTAGGTCTGGCCACACCGGCCTTGAAGCGATCAACACTCAGCGTTGATCAGTTGTATAGAAGGGTTTGCGTCCCCTTCGTCTAGTGGCCTAGGACACCGCCCTTTCACGGCGGTAACAGGGGTTCGAGTCCCCTAGGGGACGCCAGTTTTACAGAAGTGATGTTGCAAGAGATCACTCCGCCGCGAGGCGAAAAATCCGGGGCTATAGCTCAGCTGGGAGAGCGCCTGCATGGCATGCAGGAGGTCAGCGGTTCGATCCCGCTTAGCTCCACCAATTTTACAGTTCAAGGTCTGGCCACACCGGCCTTGAATCGATCAGCTCTCAGCACTGATCAGTTGTATAGAAGGGTTTGTGTCCCCTTCGTCTAGTGGCCTAGGACACCGCCCTTTCACGGCGGTAACAGGGGTTCGAGTCCCCTAGGGGACGCCACGATTACCCGCTCTGCGGGATTTTATAAGGGTCATTCAATTATTGAATGGCCCTTTTGTTTGTCCGGCGTTTGGCCAACTCTCCTTTTTCCTTACACTGTGCTTCAGACCAGCGGTCATATTAATGACTTGCGGAATATTATTATGCGAATAATATTCTAGTCGTAATATTCGGAGGCAACGATGAACGATAAAAAAGCTCAAACCCGCGAACGCATCCTTAAGGCTGCCAGCGCCGCACTGATTCAGCGCGGCCCGGCTGACCCGAGCGTGGGCGAAGTGATGGGCGCAGCCGGCCTGACCGTCGGCGGCTTCTACGCACACTTCGAAAGCAAGGACGCGATGATGCTCGAAGCGTTCAAGCAACTGCTGGGCCGGCGTCGCGACCTGATTGCCGACATGGACGCCGATCTGACCGGCGAAGAGCGTCGCGCTTTGGTGGCTGCGTTCTACCTGTCACGCAAACACCGGGATTCCAGCGAAGCCGCATGCCCGATTCCGGCCTCGATTGGCGAATTGGGGCGTTTGCCGGAGTCGTTCCGCATCGCGCTGAACGAGCATCTGGAGCTGATGGTCGCGCAACTGGCGGCCAGCCCTGAAGACACCGACAAGGCTCTGGCCGATGTCGCGTTGATGGTCGGTGGTCTGGCCTTGGCCAGGGCGCTGGGTCCGGGAGAGTTATCCGATCGATTGCTGCGCGCCGCCAAGTCGGCGGTGCGTTGACCTGAAGGCAACAAGCCTGAGGAGAGTGCGATGAACGCGTTGAAGTGGGTTCGTGGCGTTAACGGTACCTTGGGCTGGTTTGCACCGAAACTGGTGGCAAGCAAAATGCGTCTGGCGTTCATGACGCCCCGCGCGCTACCGCTGCGCGATTGGGAGCTGCCGCTGTTGGCCAGCTCCGAACGCATCACGTTGCGCTTCGGCCTGTCGGCGCTGCGCTGGGGTCAAGGCCCTACGGTGTTGCTGATGCATGGTTGGGAAGGGCGGCCAACGCAATTCGCCTCGCTGATCAATGCTCTGGTCGATGCCGGTTATACCGTCGTCGCGCTCGATGGCCCGGCCCACGGTCGCTCCCCTGGGAGAGAAGCCAATGTAGTGCTGTTCGCCCGCGCCATGCTCGAAGCCGCTGCCGAATTGCCGCCGTTGCAAGCGGTTATCGGGCATTCCATGGGCGGCGCCAGCGCGATGCTCGCCGTGCAATTGGGTCTGCGCACCGAAACTCTGGTCAGCATCGCCGCACCGTCACGGATTCTCGGCGTGCTGCGCGGTTTCGCGCGAATGGTCGGCATGCCGCCGCGCGCGCGTTCTGCGTTTATTCGTCAAGTCGAGCAGGACGTCGGCATGCGCGCCGCTACGCTGGACGTGGCCCACTATCAACTGGATATGCCCGGCCTGATCGTGCATGCCGAGGACGACAATTTTGTCTCGGTCAAAGAATCGCAATTGATTCACGAAGCCTGGTTCGACAGCCGCCTGCTGCGCCTGGAAAGCGGCGGCCATCAGCGGGTGCTGGCCGACCCTCGAGTGATTGATGGTGTGTTATCACTGCTTGCCGGTCGCAGCCTTCAAACGCGCCAATCGGCCTGAGCTCCGTTACACTGCCCCGGTTGAATACTTTGACCGGGAGTGGGGCATGGGCTGGGATCGGGCAACGCCGTTTACCATTGATCTGCAAGTAGGCGCCGAAGACATCGACGGGCTCGGGCACGCCAATAACGCCGTTTACGTGACCTGGCTCGAGCGCTGCGCCTGGCGCCATTCGCAGCGCCTCGGCCTGGACCTGGTCGAATACCGGCGGCTGGATCGGGCGATGGCCGTTGTCCGCCATGAAATCGATTATCTGGCCGCAGCCTATGAAGGCGATGAACTGCAACTGGCGACCTGGATCGTCGACTGGGACCAGCGCTTGAAAATGACCCGGCATTTCCAGCTCAAACGCCCCAGCGACAACGCCACCCTGCTGCGCGCGCAGACCACGTTTGTGTGCATCGAGCTGTCGACCGGCAAGCCCAAGCGCATGCCGGCAGAGTTTATCGAAGGTTATGGCCCGGCGATCCAGATTGCAGAGGCGATGTAAATCTCACTCTGTGGGAGCGAGCCTGCTCACGAAGCGTCGCGTCAGTTACGCATGTATCAACTGACAGACCGCCTTCGCGAGCAGGCTCGCTCCCACAGAGAGATGTGTTGTCCTGCGGTCTTGCACGATATGCAGTAAACTGCCGCACGTTTTTTCTTCAAGTAGTGTTTCCCCATGCAAATTGCTCTGGCGCCCATGGAAGGGTTGGTCGACGACATCCTGCGCGACGTGCTGACCCGCGTTGGCGGCATCGACTGGTGCGTGACCGAATTCATTCGGGTCAACGACCAGTTGCTCACCCCGGCGTACTTCCACAAGTTCGGCCCCGAGCTGCTCAACGGCGCTCGCACCGCGTCCGGCGTGCCGCTGCGCGTGCAATTGCTCGGTTCTGATCCGGTATGCCTGGCGGAAAACGCCGCGCTTGCCTGCGAACTCGGTTCTGAGGTGATCGACCTCAACTTCGGCTGCCCGGCCAAGACCGTCAACAAATCCCGCGGCGGCGCCGTGCTGCTCAAGGAGCCGGAGCTGCTCAACCAGATCGTCGAGCATGTCCGTCGCGCCGTACCGGCGCACATCCCGGTCACCGCGAAAATGCGCCTGGGTTTCGACAGTCCTGACGGCTCGCTGGTCTGCGCCACGGCGCTGGCCGAAGGCGGGGCAGAGCACATCGTCGTACATGCGCGGACGAAAATGGACGGCTACAAACCGCCGGCTCATTGGGAGTGGATCCCGCGCGTGCAGGACGTGGTCAAGGTGCCGGTGTTCGCCAACGGCGACATCTGGAGCGTCGAAGACTGGCGCCGTTGCCGCGAAATCAGTGGCGTGGAAGACATTATGCTCGGTCGGGGTCTGGTCTCCCGCCCGGATCTCGCCCGGCAGATCGCTGCGGCGCGCGCTGGCGAAGAGGTCGTCGAGATGACCTGGGCCGAGCTGATGCCGCTGATTCAGGACTTCTGGCTGCAGGCCAAGGCGCAAATGACCGCCCGGCAATCGCCCGGTCGCCTCAAGCAATGGCTGGCCATGCTGACGCGCAACTACCCGGAAGCCGCCGAGCTTTTCACCGTTCTGCGCCGTGAAACCGAGCCGGATCAAGTCTCGCGTCTGCTCGGATTGCCGCTCGTCGAGGCCGCATAAAAAATCTCAAAATAATCTCTTGAAATCAAAACAGCGGTCCCTATCTAAGGGTTACGCGATGCCGAATTCGGGTCGCGGAGACACAAAACCTTGCTGATTGTTTTCAGGAGATTTGAATCATGAGTACTGCATTTTCTCTCGCGCCACTGTTCCGTTCCTCGGTAGGTTTCGACCGTTTCAACGACCTGTTCGAAACCGCCCTGCGCAACGAGCCAGGCAGCAGCTACCCACCCTACAACGTCGAAAAACACGGTGATGACCAATACCGTATCGTCGTTGCGGCCGCCGGTTTCCAGGAAGAAGACCTGGACCTGCAAGTCGAGAAGGGTGTGCTGACCATCAGTGGCGGCAAGCGTGACACTGACGAGAGCGTCACGTTCTTGCATCAAGGCATCGCCCAGCGAGCCTTCAAGCTGTCGTTCCGTCTGGCCGATCACATCGAGATCAAGGACGCTGCCCTGCGCAACGGTCTGCTGAGCATCGACCTGCTCCGTGTCATCCCGGAAGAAGCGAAAGCCAAGCGCATCCCGATCAATGGAGCGCAGCAGCCGGCGTTGCAGCATTGATTCATGTGCTGACACACAATCGCCCGAACCGGCGATAAGCCGCTGAACGAAAGGCCCCGATACGTCGGGGCCTTTTTTGTGCGTGCAGTCAAAGCGATGCAGGGTTTGCCGCTGTCGGCGGGGCTCTTTACAATCTGCGCAGTTTTGCCGGCCCCCATTTCCCTGCGGTCGGCCTGGAGCCTTTTTTCATGGACGAGATTCAACAGCGCTGGCTGTGCGCGTTGTCCGCACCAATGGCCGCGCTCAACACCGGCGCCGGGTATGACGACCCGGCGTTCTGCAACGATCGTTACATCAACCTCAAGGAAAGTTGGGGTATCGATGATCGGCAACAGTTGTTCGACATGCTCGGATGGATGACCGACGACGGCCATGCCAAACACCTCAGCGGGGCCTATCTGGCGTGGCAGCGATGCCTGCCGAGTGAATGGCAGTCGTTGCTCAATGAGCTGAGCCCGCGCGAGCGCGTCCTGCATGAATTTGCCAGCCGTACCTTCGGCAGCTGTGGTCCCGGCGGCATTCTGTCCTGGGATTACGGCCGGATGGGCTTTCTGTTGCGCTGCGCCGTACGTAATCAATGGATCGATCTGGCCGAGAGCAACTGGTTGCACAGTCGTCTGGCGTTGAGGGCGCAGTTTCATTACGGCAGCTGGATGGCTTACTTCAACGGCTTTCTGGTGGGACGAACCTTTTGGTGCTGCATGAGTAAAAGCGATGATGAACTGGCGGTCGAGATGAGTCGTGAGGGCACCAGCGCTTTCAACACCAGGATTGCCCGAGGTCTTGCGCAAAACATTCCACACTTTCTCGCTGATCTGCCTTGGCACATGGATATTGATCCGCCGTCTCGTCCGGCATCGCTTGGGGAGTTCGACTGGTCATGAGTTGCTGGATTCGACTGGGCATTGAACCGACTACTGACGAAACCCTGATTCGCAGCGCCTATCGCGCCCGTTTGCCGGCGCACCATCCGGAAACCGATCCGGAAGGTTTTCAAGCGCTACGCATGGCCTACGAGAGTGCCCTGCGTCTGGCCCGTGAAGAGGAGGAAGAGGCTGGAGACGAGATCGACGCTGCACAAGCCGATGTCGTTCGGGCGCCTCAAGCTTTTCTGGATTTCTGTGCGCTGCTGGATGATCCCGCGCGACGCTTCAACTACGCGGCATGGCAGGCATTTGTCCGGACGCTGGATGCCTTGTCACTGGAGGTTTTCGATGACCTCAACTGGGGCTTGTACCACCGACTGTCCGGCGCCGGTCCGTTGTCCTACCGTTGTGCGAATCTGTTGGCGCAACGCATGGCCTGGGACCAGCAATTGCTCGATCTGGCATTCGACGATGCGCAAGCGGTAGAAAGCTTTTTGCAGCGCATCAAGACGCCCGACCCGTTCGATACGGATCTGATGAGCGCCTGGTCAGAGCCGGCACAGACCGAGTCGCTGTGGTATGCCCGTAGCCTCGATTTCATCTTTACTCAGCGTCCGCTTCACGAGTTCGCCGAGTTCGCCAGTCGGCACACGTGCTTGCCGTTGCCCAACGATGCCGCGTACCTCAAGCGGTTGCTGGTGCAGTTCACCCAAGCGGGGATGGGCGCGCCGACGTTCCTGCAATGCTGTGCCGAACAGCACGATGCCGCGCCGGATAACGTCGACTGGCTGTACCTGCTGGCGTGTCAGTACAGTCTGTTGGGGCACGACGATCAAGCGTTTCCATGCTGGATTCGGCTCTGGAGCGAACATCGCCATCCCGCGGCAGAGAGTCGCTTGCTGGAGCTGTGTGCCAAGCGTCAGCCGACCTTTCTGCCGTTGCTGATTCAGGCGTTCGATCGTCTGGAGGACTGCGCCGTTTGGCCGGACGAACTGGGTGCTGAGTGCCAAGTGTATGGCAGTCCGTCACAACGGCCCGAGACCTTGACCCGTTGGTTGGGTGTCGGACGGCTCAAGCTTGATGCACTGGCGCAAAGCTTTGTTGATTGGCGCATGACGGGCGACGAGTTGCCATTGCTCGCGCAGTTGATCGGCGAAAACCACGACAGCCGTTTGCTGCGTCTGTACCGGCACGCCTGGGCGCTGCATCGTGGTGATTCGGCCTTGTTGCAGCAGATTGTCGACGAACCGCTGCCGGTGGACGCGCTGGAATGCCTGGTTTTGAGCGGCCTGAAGTATCAGGCCAGGCAACATCTGCATTGGCTGGCCAAGGCGCCTGTTGCGCAGGCCATGAGCGCTTTCACTGACTCGCAAACACTTTCACCGCAATTGCCGCTCGCGTTGTCCGAAGGTGCGCTGCACAAGGTTTGTCGTCTGTGGTTGCAGCGCTTGCGGCCCTATAGCGACACGGCGCTTGCACGCATTGCCGACGCGTTCGAGCTGAGTGCGGTCAAAGACGGCAATGACCTCTCGGAGCTTGATCTTATGCTCCAGTTGAGTCGGCGCGCGACAGGTTTGCCGCCGATCGGGTTGGGAGCGGCCATCTGGGATTGGCACGCTCAAACCGTGTTTTTTCTGGCATTGCTGGAACAACCCGAGCGCTGGTTGCAATTGATTGATGCGCAGTGTCTGGAGCGTTTGCCGTTCAATCCTGCGCATCCTTTGAGCCGACTGCAGCCGCTATTGCGGCGCTTGCTGCGTGAGCAGGGCAATGGCGCCGGTTTGCTGGGTTGGCTGCAGGGTGACGATCCTGTGCACGGTTTGCTGGTGCAACAGTTGTTCAGTGTCGAGCAGGCTCTCGACAGCGCCAGGCTGCCCGCCAATACCCTGCTTTATACCTGCGTCGAAAGTGACCGTGCGGCGTGCGGCGATGACCTGCTGGGCTTGTTGATGTTCTGGGGCGTGCTCTACCACGATCCAGGCCTGAGCGCCGAGCAGCACCGGGCGTTGTTGCAGTCGATTGAAGCGGTCAGTTGCGAGGATGACTGGTTCGAAGGCTTTCGCGACGGTCTGATCAAGGGCGAACCGGTGTGGCCACCGCGCAAGGTGTTGACGGATTTCGGTGTCGACAAACTATTGGCCTATGAGGCGCTGGATGCGCTCAAAAGCTTGATTCGCTACGGCGCTGCCGGTGTGCCGAAAACGCGAGTGTTGCGGCAACTGCAGCAGGGTAAGGATGACGTGCAGAACAGCGTCGGTTTGCGCTTGGCACTGTGCGCGTTGCTGTCGTGGTCGGAGCGGTTGCTGTTAGCCAACAGTGATGTCCAGCCAGTACCAGCGAAAGCGTTCTGGCGCCTCGGATCACGGTTGGGGCGCAGGGCTTTTATCGCTCAGGTCCTGGGATGCGTAGTGGTAACCCCAATAGCCGGGCTGATAACGGGCACGACGATTGGCGGGATGGTCATCTTTTTGCTTGGCGTGCTGCTGTTGTTCGCGGCAGTTGTACGGCGGTTGCACGATATGGGCCGGGGCATACCGACACTGCTGATATTTCTTGGATTGTCGTCGTTTCTGCCATTCCTGCCGCTGGTGTTGTTCGGCTTTCCGGGAGACAAACTGCCTAACCGCTATGGCGTGCCGCCGGACAGTGGGGCAGATATGTTGTCCGGCGGGTTGCAGGCTGCTTTACGGCAACTGAACGGTTAAAGACGCATCTGATCCAGCGCATCATTCAGCGCTGAGCGGTGGCTGGCGATTTCGCTGGCTTGCTGGCCGGCAAGCACGGTGTTGAAGGTGTCCATCCACTCGGCAATGCGCGCACGCTCGTCGCCCAGAGTTTGCATCCATGCTCGCTCCAGGCGTGCGAGCAGGGTGCGGTTGGGCAGGGCGTCGCGAGGGTGGACTTTGAGCGTCGCGAGCCGGGCATGGCTGTCTCTGCGCGCCTGTTCATCCAGTCCGGTCGGGCTGCGGTCGATGCTGTGGCCGTAACGTTCGCTGGTTTCCAGAAGCGTGACGTCTACTTCCAGCAGGCCGTTGATGTCATAACTGAAACGCACATCGAGGCTCTGCAGCTGCTCACTAGGGGTGAACTGGATGTCGAAAGAATCGATGAAAATATTGTCGCGTACCCACGGGCGTTCCCCTTGGTAAACCGCGATACGGATTTCAGTCTGTTGCGCAAACGTCGTCGAGTAACGCTGCACCCGTGACGTTGGAATCACCGTGTTACGTTCGATGATCGGCGAGAACGCGCCACTGACGCCTTCGCCACGATTGGTCGAAATCCCCAGCGTATAAGGGCAGACATCCGTCAAAATCAATTCCTCGACCGCACCGTCCCGCGCCTTGCATGCCGCCTGCGTCGCTGAGCCCAGAGCCACGATGGTGTCCGGATCAAGATGCCGATAAGGCAGGCGTCCAAACAACGTGGCGACCATTTGCTGTACCGCCGGCATGCGCGTGGCGCCACCGACCAGCACCAGGCTGTCGAGGTCGCGCGGTTTCAGTCGGGCATCGCGCAGAGCCTGTTCGATTGGCGCGCGCAAGCGGGCCAGCAACGGCTCCCAGATTTTCACCGCAGCGGCTTCATCCAGTTCCCATTCGAATGTCTGCTCGGCATACCGCCAGCTCAAGTGCTGCGCGCCTTCGCCGAGTTTGCATTTCAGCTGTTCGAGGGCATCACCGAGGCTGGCCATGGCTTGTGCATCGATCGTTGAGGGGGCGAGTTGCCAGTGTTTCAGGCAGGCCTGCAACAGGGCGGCGGTGAAGTCTTCGCCGCCAAGAAAGTTGTCGCCAGTGGAGGCGTGCACCTCGATCAGCGGCAATGCGTATTCGAGCACGGTGACGTCGAACGTGCCGCCGCCGAGATCGAATATCAGCGTGCGTTCGAACTTCTGTTCGTGCAGGCCGTACGCCATGGCGGCAGCGGTCGGTTCATTGATCAGGCGCGTCACGGACAGCCCGGCCAGTTCGGCGGCGAACAAGGTGCGCTTGCGCTGCTCGTCACTGAAATATGCCGGTACGGAAATGACCGCTTCTGTGACCGCTTGGCCGAGAAAGGCTTCTGCGTCTTGCTTGAGTGAGCCAAGTACCAGCGCCGACAACTCTTCCGGGCTGAACTGGCGAGAGCTGAGCTGGATTTGCTTGTCGCTGCCCATGAAGCGCTTGAACGCGGCGGCGGTGCGTTCCGGGTGCGTGGTCAGGCGGGCGCGGGCGGCTTTGCCGACCAGAATCGTGTCGTCTTCATCAAGGCTGACCACCGACGGTGTCAGCACATCGCCGAGGGCGTTGCGGATCAGTTCGGCGCGGCCTTCACGCCAGACGGCGATCAGGCTGTTGGTGGTGCCAAGGTCGATGCCCAGCAGGGCCGGGCGGGGAAGGGATGCATCCTGCATGGTTGATCTCGAAGCGGCGCAAAAAACGCGACCCTACAGGCTGACGCAAACTGTGGCAATTGTTGCTCTGTTGCCAGTCTGTGCGACCGCCGATTCAGGGCAGCAGTTTTTTCAGATCCTCCAACCCCACCGGCCGGCTGTGCAGATAACCCTGATACAAATGGCATTCCAGTCCCTGCAAAAACGCCAGCTGTGCTGGCGTCTCCACGCCTTCGGCAATCACTTCCAATTCCAAGCTGCGCGCCATCGCGACAATTGCGCGAATGATCTCGGCAACATTGGAATCGGTGGTCGCATCGCGGATAAACGACTGGTCGATCTTCAGGGTGTCTACCGGAAGGCGCTTCAAATAAGTCAGCGACGAATAACCGGTGCCGAAGTCGTCCATGGCGAAGCTCACGCCGAGCTTTTTCAGACGACGCATTTTGCTGATGGTGTCTTCCAGATTCTGGATGACGATGCCTTCGGTGATTTCCAGTTTCAGCAGCGAGCAGGGCAGGCCGTGGCTGGTCATGCTGTGTTCGATGCGTTCGACGAAATCGTTCTGGCGGAACTGCCGGGGGCTGATGTTCACGCACAGGCTGAAGTTGAGCGGGTCGACCAGTTTCAACGCGATCAGTTGTTTGAAGGCGTTGCAGGCTTCATCGAGGATCCACGTGCCGACTTCGAGAATCAGGCCACTGTCTTCCAGTACCTTGATGAACTCGGTGGGAGATTGCGCGCCGAGTTCGGGATGGTTCCAGCGCACCAGGGCTTCGGCGCCAATGATGCGGTTGTCGCGGGCATCGACCTGTGGCTGAAAGTGCACGTTGAACTCGCCGCGCGACAGCGCCAGGCGCAGGTCGGTCTCCATGCGCAGGCGCTCGCTGGCCGCTTTCTGCATGGTGTTGTGATACATCTGCGTGGTGTTGCGCCCGGAATCCTTGGCCCGGTACAGGGCGATGTCGGCGCGTTTGAGCAGGTCGGTCGGGGTCGAACCGTGATCGGGAATCAGCGCCACGCCAATGCTCGGCGTCACTTGCAGGCGCTGGCCATCGAGGAACATCGGCTCCGAAAGCAATTCGCGAATGGTGTCGGCCAGCGCGCGCACTTGTTCGCTGACTTCACTGCGCGAACCTTCGAGGCCGCTGAGCAACACCACAAACTCATCGCCACCGAGGCGCGCCACGGTGTCTTCCATGCGCACACTGGCTTCGAGCCGCGCGGTGATGATTTTCAGCACGGTGTCGCCGACCGGGTGGCCGAGGGAATCGTTGATGTGCTTGAAGTGATCGAGGTCGAGAAACAGCAAGGCGCCGCGCAGATTGTGGCGCTTGAGCAGGGCGATCTGCTGACTCAGGCGATCCATCAGCAAGGCGCGGTTGGGCAGGTTGGTCAGCGGGTCGTGATAGGCCAGGTGACGAATCTGCGCTTCGGCGTTCTTCAACAGGCTGACGTCGCGCGCGGTCAGCAGCAGGCACGCGGTTTCATTGAGCGTGATCGGCTCGACCGAGACCTCAACGGTGAGCAACTCGCCGCGCTTGTTGCGCCCGAGCATTTCCTGATGATGCACGCGGCCCTTGATCTGCAACTCGGCGAGTAAGGTCGAGCGTTGTTTCTCTTCCGCCCAGATCCCCACCTGATAAACGGTTTTGCCCACCACTTCGTCGGCGCGATAGCCGGTGAGGCGGCAGAAGCCATCGTTGACCTCAAGATAACGCCCGGTGTCGCGCTCGGTGATGGTGATGGCGTCGGGGCTGGAGTGAAACGCCTTGGCGAATTTTTCTTCGCTGGCCTTCAGCGCTGCTTCCGAGCGTTGTTGCTGGGTGATGTCGCGCAGGGTGGTGACTATGCACGGCTGGTCGCCGACGCTGATCTGCCGGCTGGAAATCACGCACGTCAGCGACTGGCCGTCCTTGTGCTGGACGAGAATGGCCACGTTGCTCAGGCCTTGTTCGCGAATCACCCGTTCGATGCGTTGCAGACTTTTCGCCGAGGCGTCCCACAGGCCGATTTCCTCGGCGGTGTGGCCAATCACATCGGCGGCGCTCCAGCCAAAGGTCTGGCTGAAGCTGGAATTGATCTCGATGAACTCCCCGGTTTCCTGGCGCGTGACGCAGATCGGATCGGGGCTGACCTGAAACAGCGTGGCGAATTTCTCTTCCGAGGCGACCAGACGCTGTTCGCGCTCGACCTGATCGGTAATGTCCAGCAGCGTGCCGGCCATTCGCAGCGGTGCGCCGTTGTCGTCGCGATAGAGACGCGCGCGGCTTTCCAGATAGCGCGAGCTGCCGTCGGGCAATTGCACCCGATAGGTCAGTTGATAATTGCCGGCGGGGCCTTCGCGCAGGCTGCGGTACGCGTCGCGCATGCTGTCGCGTTCCTCGCCCGGCACGCCTTCGAAAAACTCCTCGAATGATTCGTGGAATGGAATCGGCTCCAGCCCGTGCAATTGCGCAGCGCGCGCCGAGCCGTAAAGCATGCCGCTGGGGATGTGCCAGTCCCAGGTGCCGAGTTGCGCCGAATCCAGCGCCAGGTCGAGGCGTTCCTGGCTGTCCTTCAAGGCCAGTTCGGCGGCTTTGCGTTCAGTGGTGTCGAGGAACGTGCTGAGCAGATAGGGCTGACCTTCGAGCGCGACCTTCTGCGCGCTGAGGATGCCGTCGTGCACCTGGCCATTGCTGGCGCGAAACTGCACTTCCATGCTGATCAGCTCGCCCTTGGCTTTGGTTTTTTTCACCAGTTCGGCGCGTTGCTCGGGGTGCACCCACAAGCCCAGTTCCAGGGTGGTGCGGCCGATTGCGCTTTGCACCGGCCAGCCGAACAGGCTTTCGAAATACTGGTTGGCCTCGCTGATCAGGCCGTCCTCCTGTCGGGTCAGCAGAACCATGTTCGGGCATAGGTGGAAAAGTGTCGCGAAACGTTTCTCCGAGCTGCTCAAGGCCTGCTCGCGCTGGCGCTGGTGGGTGATTTCGCGAATCACCCCGATCATTCGGGGCCGGCCGTTCTTGTCTGGCAGCAGGCTACCGCTGATCTCCAGCCAGTGCAGGCTGCCGTCGGGCCAGCGGATGCGGTGATGCATCGCCTGCTCCAGAGGGGCGCCGGCGATCACCGCGTGGAAAGCACGCACGGTTTTCGCGCGGTCTTCCGGCGGCAACAGGTCGAGGTATTCCAAATCGGCGGGCAACGGCTGCCGTGGATCGAAACCGAACAACGCCTGGGTGCCCCGCGACCAGCTGATCTGCCCGCGCTCGATGTCCCAATACCAGGCACCGAGCCGCGCGCCGTTGAGCGCGGCGAGCAATTGCGGCGCGCTTTCCCAGCTCTGCTCGGAATGGCGCGGATCGACGGCCTGGATTCGCGGCATCGGCGGAGTTCGGTCAACAGATTTCGGCATTGTCAGCGGGCCTTGAGCTGAGTGGCGTTAGGCACAGGAGCGGCGCTATAGGAGTAGCACAAGTCAGGCCGGGATCCCTGGCCGATCGATTTGTGCATCCAGCAGGGCCATGAAGGCTCTTGCTGCATTCGATAGCGTCCGTTCGGTGTGCAAGATATAGCCTAGCTGGCGAGTGAGCTGTATGCCCGGCAATGCGATGCTTGCCACTTGTTCGTCGAGCATGGTGCGCGGTAGCACGCTCCAGGCCAGGCCGATGGAGACCATCATCTTGATGGTTTCCAGATAGTTGGTGCTCATGGCGATGTTCGGCGTCAGGCCCTGAGCTTCGAACAAACGCTGGACGATGTGGTGGGTAAAGGTGTTGCCGCCGGGGAAAACCGCCGGATGGCCGGCGATGTCCGCCAGACTGACGGCACCGTTGTTGATCAGCGAATGCTCCGGGGCGACGACGAAATCCAGCGGGTCGTCCCACACCGGCGTGGCTTTGACCAAGGTATGCGGCTCTGGCGCGAGGGTGATGACTGCCAGTTCTGCGCGGCCGTGGAGAATTTCCTCGTAGGCCACTTCCGAATCAAGAAACTGAATATCCAGCGCAACCTGTGGGTAGCGGCGGGTGAACTCCCTTAATAGAGGCGGCAAGCGGTGCAGGCCGATGTGGTGACTGGTGGCCAGCGTCAGGCGGCCGCTGACTTCACCGGTCAGGTTGGTCAGGGCGCGGCGGGTGTCGTCGAGCACGTTGAGAATCTGATAAGCCCGTGGCAGCAGGGCGCGACCGGCCTCGGTCAGGCCGACTTCGCGGCCCAAGCGGTCGAACAGGCGCACCTTCAATTGCTGCTCAAGACCGGCGATGCGCTTGCTGATCGCCGGTTGGGTCAGATGAAGCCGTTCGCCGGCGCCGGAGAAGCTGCCGGTCTCGGCGATGGCAATAAAAGCGTTGAGGTTAGCCAAGTCCATGTCGCATTCCAGTTGGTTATCCAAAGCATAAAAAATATGAATTTGAGTTATTTAATCTAACCCCATAGGATCGGCCTCACAAGCCAAAGGGTTATTGATAAGCCCAGGGCATAGAAACAAGCTGATGAGGAACCGTCTGATGGCCGGCAAAACGCTCTACGACAAGCTCTGGGATTCGCATTTGGTCAAGCAGCGCGACGATGGCTCGGCGCTGATCTACATCGATCGTCACATCATCCACGAAGTGACTTCGCCGCAAGCTTTCGAAGGCCTGCGTCTGGCTGGGCGCAAGCCTTGGCGCATCGATGCCAACATTGCGACCCCGGATCACAACGTACCGACCACCCCTGAGCGTAAGGGCGGCATCGAAGCCATTGCCGATCAGGTTTCGCGTTTGCAGGTGCAGACCCTCGACGACAACTGCGATGAATACGGCATCGTCGAATTCAAGATGAACGACGTGCGTCAGGGCATCGTTCACGTCATCAGTCCGGAGCAGGGCGCGACCTTGCCGGGCATGACCGTGGTCTGCGGTGACTCGCACACCTCGACCCACGGCGCATTCGGTGCGTTGGCCCACGGCATCGGCACATCCGAGGTCGAGCACGTGCTCGCCACGCAGTGCCTGGTGGCCAAGAAAATGAAAAACATGCTGGTGCGCGTCGAAGGCCAATTGCCGTTCGGCGTGACCGCCAAGGACATCGTCCTTGCGGTGATCGGCAAGATCGGCACCGCCGGCGGTAACGGCCACGCCATCGAATTTGCCGGCAGCGCGATCCGCGATCTGTCCGTTGAGGGCCGCATGACCATCTGCAACATGTCCATCGAAGCCGGCGCCCGCGTCGGCCTGGTGGCGGCGGATCAGAAGACCATCGACTACGTCAAAGGTCGTCCATTCGCGCCGAAAGGCGAGCAGTGGGACATGGCCGTCGAAGCCTGGAAAGACCTGGTCTCCGACGCCGATGCCAAGTTCGATACCGTGGTCGAGCTCGACGCCGCGCAGATCAAGCCGCAAGTCAGCTGGGGCACTTCGCCTGAGATGGTTTTGGCTGTTGATCAGAACGTGCCGGACCCGGCCAAGGAAATGGATCTGGTCAAGCGCGACTCGATTGTCCGCGCCTTGAAATACATGGGTTTGACCGCCAATCAGGCGATCACCGACATTCAGCTCGATCGCGTGTTCATCGGTTCCTGCACCAACTCGCGCATCGAAGACTTGCGCGCCGCTGCGGTGATCGCCAAGGGCCGCAAGGTCGCCTCGACCATCAAGCAGGCGATCGTCGTGCCGGGCTCGGGTCTGGTCAAGGCGCAGGCCGAAGCCGAAGGGCTCGACAAGATTTTCCTCGAGGCCGGTTTCGAATGGCGTGAGCCGGGCTGCTCGATGTGCCTGGCGATGAACCCGGACCGTTTGGAGTCCGGCGAGCATTGCGCGTCGACGTCCAACCGTAATTTCGAAGGCCGTCAGGGCGCCGGTGGCCGTACCCACCTGGTCAGCCCGGCCATGGCGGCGGCGGCAGCAGTGAACGGCCGTTTCATTGACGTTCGTGAATTGATCCAAGGAGCACAGTAAAGATGAAGGCATTTACTCAGCACACTGGTCTTGTTGCGCCTCTGGATCGTGCCAACGTCGACACTGATCAGATCATTCCCAAGCAGTTCTTGAAGTCGATCAAGCGCACCGGTTTCGGTCCGAACCTGTTCGATGAGTGGCGTTATCTGGATGTCGGCCAGCCTTATCAGGACAACTCCAAGCGCCCGTTGAACAAGGATTTCGTCCTCAACGCCGAGCGTTATCAGGGTGCCAGCGTATTGCTCGCCCGCGAGAACTTCGGCTGCGGCTCGAGCCGTGAACACGCGCCGTGGGCGCTGGAAGAGTACGGTTTCCGCAGCATCATCGCGCCGAGTTACGCCGACATTTTCTTCAACAACAGTTTCAAGAACGGCCTGCTGCCGATCATCCTCAGCGATGCAGAAGTTGATGAACTGTTTAAGCAGGTTGAAGCCGAGCCGGGTTATCAATTGCAGATCGACTTGCAAGCGCAGACCGTGACCCGCCCGGATGGCAAGGTCTACAGCTTCGAGGTCGACGCGTTCCGCAAGCACTGCTTGCTCAATGGTCTGGACGATATCGGCCTGACCTTGCAGGACGGCGATGCGATTGCGACGTTCGAGGCCAAGCATCGGGTTAGTCAGCCGTGGTTGTTTCGCGACGCTTGATTCGGGATTGATGTAGTCAGGGCGGGCCTCTTCGCGAGCAGGCTCGCTCCCACAGGGAATGTATTTCAAATAACACTGCTTACAGGATGTGATCCATGACCAGCACCGCCCAGCACACCCAGGTCGTCCAGAAGCAATTCGGCGAACAGGCCGCCGCTTACCTCAGCAGCGCGGTTCACGCCCAAGGCAGTGAATTCGCACTGCTGCAGGCTGAGCTGGCCGGGCAGGGCAGTGCGCGGGTGCTGGATCTGGGTTGTGGTGCCGGTCATGTCAGCTTTCATGTGGCGCCGCTGGTCAGGGAGGTGGTGGCTTACGACCTGTCGCAGCAAATGCTTGATGTGGTTGCCTGCGCTGCCGTCGATCGCGGCTTGAGCAACATCATTACCGTCAACGGTGCTGCCGAGCGCTTGCCGTTCGCCGATGGCGAGTTCGATTTTGTGTTCAGCCGCTATTCGGCGCATCACTGGAGCGACCTTGGCCTGGCCTTGCGCGAAGTGCGCCGGGTGCTGAAGCCGGGCGGGGTGGCGGCGTTCGTTGATGTGTTGTCACCGGGCAGTGCATTGTTCGACACTTACTTGCAAAGCGTTGAAGTGCTGCGCGACACCAGCCATGTCCGCGATTACTCCGCCGCCGAGTGGCTGCGCCAGGTCAGCGAAGCCGGTCTGCATGTGCGCAGTACCACCCGGCAGCGCCTGCGTCTGGAGTACAGCAGTTGGGTCGAGCGCATGCGCACACCTGACGTGATGCGCGCGGCGATCCGCCAGTTGCAGCAGTCGATGGGCAACGAAGTGCGTGAGTATTTTGAGATAGATGCAGACGGCTCGTTCAGTACCGATGTGATCGTACTGATGGCTGAGCGATAAGAATTTTTCCCGGCGCGCCGTTCAGTGGCGCACCGCTTGAAGACACGAGGAAAGCATGAGCAAGCAGATTCTGATTCTCCCGGGTGACGGTATTGGTCCGGAAATCATGGCCGAAGCGGTCAAGGTGCTGGAATTGGCCAATGACAAGTACAGCCTGGGCTTCGAGCTGAGCCACGACGTGATCGGTGGCGCGGCCATCGACAAGCATGGCGTGCCGCTGGCCGACGAGACCCTTGATCGCGCCCGCGCTGCCGACGCCGTGCTGCTGGGCGCTGTCGGTGGCCCGAAATGGGACACCATCGAGCGTGATATCCGCCCTGAACGCGGTCTGCTGAAAATCCGTGCGCAACTGGGCCTGTTCGGCAACCTGCGCCCGGCGATCCTCTATCCGCAACTGGCCGACGCGTCGAGCCTGAAGCCGGAAATCGTTGCCGGTCTGGACATCCTCATCGTCCGTGAGCTGACCGGCGGCATTTACTTCGGCGCGCCGCGTGGTACCCGTACGCTGGACAATGGCGAGCGTCAGTCCTACGACACCCTGCCGTACAGCGAAAGCGAAATCCGCCGCATCGCCCGTGTCGGTTTCGACATGGCCATGGTGCGTGGCAAGAAGCTCTGCTCGGTGGACAAGGCCAACGTCCTGGCGTCCAGTCAGTTGTGGCGTGAAGTGGTCGAGCAGGTGGCCAAGGATTACCCGGAAGTCGAGCTGAGCCACATGTACGTCGATAACGCCGCCATGCAGTTGGTGCGCGCACCCAAGCAGTTCGACGTGATCGTCACCGACAACATGTTCGGCGACATCCTCTCCGACGAAGCGTCGATGCTCACCGGTTCGATCGGCATGCTGCCGTCGGCCTCGCTGGATTCCAACAACAAGGGCATGTACGAGCCGTGCCACGGTTCGGCGCCGGACATTGCCGGTAAAGGCATCGCCAACCCGCTGGCGACGATCCTGTCGGTGTCGATGATGCTGCGTTACAGCTTCAATCTGCACGACGCTGCCGATGCCATCGAAAAAGCCGTCAGCGTCGTGCTCGATCAGGGCTTGCGCACCGGCGACATCCACTCGGCCGGTTGTACCAAAGTCGGTACGCAGGAAATGGGCGACGCAGTAGTCGCCGCGCTGCGGAATCTGTAATCTCTCGGGCCCGCTGCGAAATTCAATACAAAGCAGCGGCCCACTTTTCAAGAAGGTGTAGTTGCGATGAAACGTGTAGGTCTGATCGGTTGGCGCGGGATGGTCGGTTCCGTGCTCATGCAGCGGATGCTGGAAGAGCAGGATTTCGATCTTATCGAGCCGGTGTTTTTCACCACGTCCAATGTCGGTGGCCAAGGCCCGTCCGTGGGCAAGGACATTGCTCCGCTCAAGGACGCTTACAGCATTGACGAGCTGAAGACCCTCGACGTGATCCTGACCTGCCAGGGCGGCGACTACACCAGCGAAGTATTCCCCAAGCTGCGCGAAGCCGGCTGGCAGGGCTACTGGATCGACGCGGCGTCGAGCCTGCGCATGAACGATGACGCAGTGATCATTCTTGACCCGGTCAACCGCAAGGTCATTGACCAGCAACTGGACGCGGGCACCAAGAATTACATCGGCGGCAACTGCACCGTCAGCCTGATGCTGATGGGTCTGGGCGGGCTGTTCGAGGCCGGTCTGGTCGAGTGGATGAGCGCCATGACCTATCAGGCGGCTTCCGGTGCCGGCGCGCAGAACATGCGTGAACTGATCAAGCAGATGGGCGCGACCCACGCCGCTGTCGCCGATCAACTGGCCGACCCGGCCAGCGCGATCCTCGACATCGACCGTCGCGTGGCCGAGGCCATGCGCAGCGAAGCCTACCCGACCGAAAACTTCGGCGTACCGCTGGCCGGCAGCCTGATCCCGTGGATCGACAAGGAACTGCCAAACGGTCAGAGCCGCGAGGAGTGGAAGGCCCAGGCCGAGACCAACAAGATCCTCGGTCGCTTCAAGAGCCCGATCCCGGTCGACGGCATCTGCGTGCGCATCGGCGCCATGCGCTGCCACAGCCAGGCGCTGACCATCAAGCTGAACAAAGACGTACCGATCGCCGATATCGAAGGGCTGATCAGCCAGCACAACCCGTGGGTCAAGCTGGTACCGAACAACCGCGAGATCAGCATGCAGGAGCTGAGTCCGACCAAGGTCACCGGCACCCTGAATGTACCGGTCGGTCGTCTGCGCAAGCTGAACATGGGTTCGCAATTCGTCGGCGCCTTCACCGTCGGCGACCAACTGCTGTGGGGAGCGGCCGAACCGCTGCGCCGCATGCTGCGGATCCTGCTGGAGCGTTGATCGCTTGAAGCAATGAAAGAGCCCGTGCCTTGTGAGAGGTGCGGGTTTTTTTATGCGCAATGATCGTTCCCATGCTCCGCTTGGGAATGCATCCCGGGACGCTCTGCGTCCCTTCCAAAGCAGAACGCGGAGCGTCCGTTGAGGCATTCCCACGCACAGCGTCGGAACGATCGGTACGGGCAGAAATTGCCTGTGCGCCACCCACCCGGTAAAGTGCCGCTCCCCCCGTTTTGCCAGAGGTAGCTCCATGACCCAGACTTTCGATATCGCCGTTATCGGCGCCACCGGTACTGTCGGCGAAACCCTCGTACAGATTCTCGAAGAACGCGACTTCCCGGTCGGCAACCTGCACCTGCTGGCCAGCAGTGAATCGGCCGGCAGTTCGGTGCTGTTCCGCAACAAGAACGTACGCGTGCGCGAGGTCGACGAGTTCGATTTCAGCAAGGTCAGACTGGTGTTCTTTGCCGCCGGCGCTGCGGTGTCGCTGAGCTACGCCGCTCGCGCCCATGCTGCCGGTTGCTCGTTGATCGACCTGTCCGGCGCCTTGCCTGCCGATCAGGCGCCGCAGGTGGTGCCCGAGGCCAATGCCGATATTCTCGCCAGTCTGAAAAGCCCGTTCCAGGTCAGCAGCCCAAGCCCGTCGGCCACTACGCTTGCCGTGGTGCTGGCGCCGTTGCTCGATCTGCTCGATCTGCAATACGTCAACGTCACCGCCAATCTGGCCGTTTCGGCGCAAGGCCGCGAAGCGGTCACCGAGCTCGCGCGGCAGACCGCCGAGCTGCTCAACATGCGTCCGCTGGAACCGACGTTCTTCGGCCGGCAGATGGCGTTCAACCTGCTGGCACAAGTCGGTACGCCTGATGCGCAGGGCCACACGCTGCTGGAAAAACGATTGGTGCGCGAGTTGCGCCAGGTCCTGGCAAAACCTTTATTGAAGATTTCTGCCACTTGCGTTCAAGCCCCGGTGTTTTTTGGCGATAGCTTTAGCGTGACCTTGCAGTCAGGCAGCGCTGTTGACCTGGAAAAGGTCAACGCCGCGCTCGAGGCTGCACCGGGCATCGAGCTGGTCGAGGCCGGCGATTATCCGACCGCGGTCGGCGATGCGGTGGGGCAGGACGTGGTCTATGTCGGCCGCGTGCGCAGTGGCGTCGACGACCCGGCGGAACTAAATCTTTGGCTGACGTCAGATAACGTACGCAAAGGCGCGGCACTCAATGCCGTGCAACTGGCTGAGTTGTTGATAAAAGACCTGCTGTAAAAGATACTTGGCAACAATTTGTCGACTGATTCTAGGTGAGCGCTATGCTTGCCCGAAGCGCGTCGATGACGAGTCACCCTCCGGGACTTTCCGGGGCAGCACAGAAATGATCGCGCGCGGCGACCCCCGTCGTCGCGCGCAATGCCTTACGGCAGCGGTATTCAAAAGCTTCTCGCTGGCCGAGGAACGTTCAAACAAAGGATGAGGCTATGGTTCAAGTTCGCAAACTGGTGTTAGCAATAGCGGCCGCCTCGGCGCTGTCCTCCGGTATGGCGCATGCCCTCGGGCTCGGGGAGCTGACCCTGAAGTCGACCCTGAACCAGCCGTTGGTGGCTGAAATCGAGCTGCTCGACGTCAAGGATCTCACCGCCGCCGAGGTGGTGCCGAGCCTGGCTTCCCCTGAAGACTTCGCCAAGGCTGGCGTCGATCGGCAGGCCTTTCTCAATGACCTGACGTTCACCCCGGTACTCAACGCCAGCGGCAAAAGCGTGTTGCGCGTGACCTCGAGCCAACCGCTGTCGGAACCGATGGTGAAGTTCCTCGTGCAGGTGATGTGGCCCAATGGCCGCCTGCTGCGTGATTACAGCGTGCTGCTCGATCCGTCGAAGTTCTCGCCGCAGACCGCTGACGCCGCCGCGCAACCGGCGCCGTCTCAGACCATCACCGCGCCAACCACTGGCGCGACCCATCGCAATCAATACACCACCACGCCGCGCGACACCCTGTGGGAAATCGCCGCGAAGGCACGCAACGGTGGCTCGGTGCAGCAGACCATGCTGGCGATTCAGGCGCTCAATCCGAATGCCTTTATCGACGGCAACATCAACCGTCTGAAAACCGGTCAGGTGCTGCGTCTGCCGGATCCGGTACAAAGCACCGCGCTGCCGCAGTCGGCGGCCATCGCTGAAGTGGCGGCGCAGAACGAAGCGTGGCGTCAGGGCCGTCGTTACGCGGCCAAGCCTGGCACCGGTCAGCAGCAGTTGGATGCAACCAATCGCGGTCGTGGCAATACCGGTACAGCGGCCAACACTCAGGACAATCTGAGCCTGGTCTCGGCGGAAAGCGCCAAGCCCGGTGCGAAAGGCCCGGCCGGCGACGCCAAGGCGCTGAGCAACAAACTGGCAATCACCCAGGAAAACCTCGACACGACCCGTCGTGACAACGAGGAACTGAAAAGCCGCATGGCTGATCTGCAGAGCCAACTGGACAAGCTGCAAAAGCTGATCGAGCTGAAGAACAATCAACTGGCGAAGATGCAGGCCGACGGCGCCGGCGCTGCGCCTGGCGCCACTGCTGCTGTGCCGCCGGTGCCGGCGATCACTGCCGAACTGGCCGCAACACCGCCAGCCACTCCGGCCGACGCCGCAGCGGCTTCACCGACTCCAGAGTCGGCCATCGCGCCGCCGGCGGAAACCCCGGTTGAGCCAGTCGTCGAGCCGGTGGTCGAAACCACGCCTGCTGCCGCCGATGACGACAAAGCCTTCAATGAACTGCTGACCAATCCGATCCTGCTCGGCCTGATCGGCGGCGGTGCGGTGGTTCTGCTGCTTCTGCTGTTGCTGCTGGCGCGCCGTCGCAAAGCCCAGCAGGAAGCCGAAAAGCACCTGCGCATGGCCCGCGCTCTGGCTGAAGAGCAAGAGTTCTCCGCTGAGCAGGATCTGCCGGAAAGCAGCTTCTCTGGCCTGGAAACCCCGGCAGCCAGCGTCAAACTCAACACGCCAGCTCCGGCACCTGCGCCAGCCCCTGCACCGGTCGTCACTCCGGTGGTGATGGCTGCGCCGATTGCCGCACCTCTGGTGGCTCCGGCCGGCGAGCGCTCTGATGATGTGCTCGACAAAGCGCAATCGCACATCAACGCCGGCCGCCTTAATCAGGCCGCCGCGCTGCTGGAAGAGGGCGTCAGCCTTGAGCCGGAACGCAGCGATCTGCGCCTGAAGCTGATGGAAGTCTACGGCCAGCAGGGCGATCGCGATGCGTTCGTCGCGCAGGAGCGTCAACTGGTGGCTAATGGCGATAACTTCGCCAAGGTCGAAGCACTGAAGAGCCGCTTCCCGGCCATGGCCGTGGTTGCTGCCGGTGGACTGGCGGCTGCCGCCGTCGCTGCCGAGCTGGACGCGCAGTACGTCAAGGAACTGTTGCAGGACGAGCCGCAATCACCTGAGGCTGCCAGTGACGATCTCGACACTGCGTTCGATTTGAGCCTGGACGATCTCGACAACATCACCCCGGTCGATCCTGCACCAGTGGCCGAGCCAGAAGCGCCGGTCGAGCTCGACGCGTTTCCGGCCGAAGACGATCTGAGCTTCGCTTCGGTGCTGCAAGAGCAGACCGAGATGAAAGACAATCTCGACGATCTGTCGGACTTCGATCTGGATATGGATCTCGGCGCCGAACCATCGCCGGCCACGTTGGCTGAAGATGACTTCCTGCTGGATCTGGACGACGGCGTGAAGGACTTGCCGCCGGTCGAGACGCCGGTTGTCGCTGACGTGCCGCAGGACGATCTGGAACTGCCAGCTGATTTCGACCTGTCGCTGGCGGACGAAATGGACAGCAACCCAGCTGCTGAGCCGGATGCCTTCGCGGCCGAGCTGGACGACGTCAATGCCGAGCTGGATCGCCTGTCGCAAAGCATGGCCGAGCCGAGCTTCACCGAAGCGGACGCGGCGATGGGTGACGATCTGGGCGAAGACGATTTCGACTTCCTCGCCGGCACCGACGAAGCGGCGACCAAACTCGATCTGGCCCAGGCCTACATCGACATGGGCGACGCCGACGGTGCCCGTGACATCCTCAACGAAGTGTTGACCGAGGGTGACGAGAAGCAGCGGGGAGAGGCCAAGGAAATGCTTTCCAACCTGGCGTAAGTTCAGCGGTAAACAACAAGCGGCAGCCCGGTGGGGCTGCCGTTTTTGTTTGCGCCGGATTCGGCGGTGTCTGATCGATTGCTTTCGCGAGCAGGCTCGCTCCCACAGGGGGATGCATTGCAAATGTGGCAGCGAGCCTGCTCGCGAAGGCGGCGGTACTGCCGATAGAGAACTCTGGCATCCCCGGCCCACCGCCTTATAATGCCCGCCTTTGCAAAATCAGCAGGCTGTCCCACCTTGGCAAACATAGATAACCCGGTCGCCGAAATGGCGCCCGACGGCTTTTACCGCGTCGCGCTGGGCGTTGAGTACAAAGGCTCGCGCTACAGCGGCTGGCAGCGTCAGTTGACCGGTGTGGCGACGGTGCAGGAAGAGCTTGAAAAAGCCCTGTCGAAAGTCGCCAATTCGCCGGTTTCCCTGCAATGCGCCGGGCGTACCGATGCCGGCGTGCATGCCTGCGGGCAAGTGGTGCACTTTGACACCCAGGTTGATCGCTCGCTGAAAGCCTGGGTCATGGGCGCCAACATCAATCTGCCTCACGACATCAGCGTCAGTTGGGCCAGGGTCATGCCGGCGCATTTTCATGCGCGCTTCAAGGCCATCGCCCGGCGTTATCGCTATGTGATCTACAACGATCAGATTCGCCCGGCGCACCTCAACGAAGAAATCACCTGGAATCACCGCCCGCTCGACGCCGAGCGCATGGCCGAGGCCGCGCAGTACCTGATCGGTACCCACGACTTCAGCGCGTTCCGGGCCGGTCAGTGCCAGGCCAAGTCGCCGATCAAAAAGATGCATCACCTGCGCGTGACCCGACACGGCAAGATGATCGTGCTCGACATTCGTGCCAACGCGTTCCTGCATCACATGGTGCGCAATATTGCCGGTGTGCTGATGACCATCGGTGCCGGTGAGCGCCCGGTGGAGTGGATGAAAGAAGTGCTGGAGAGTCGCGAGCGCCGCTCCGGCGGGGTGACGGCGCATCCGTACGGGCTGTATCTGGTGCAGGTCGAGTACCACGACGAATTCCCGTTACCCGAGCGCTTTATCGGGCCACATTTCCTTACGGGTTTCTCCGAACTTGACGGCTGACGCCCTCGGACGCTTTTGTTACCATCCGGGACGTTTTCGGATTTTGCCTTGAGGTTTTCCTGACATGTCAGCTGTTCGCAGCAAGATCTGCGGCATTACCCGCATCGAAGATGCGCTGGCCGCCGTCGAAGCCGGCGCCGATGCGATCGGTCTGGTGTTTTACGCCAAGAGCCCACGTGCAGTGAATGTGCAGCAGGCAAGGGCGATCATCAAGGCGTTGCCGCCGTTCGTCACCACCGTGGGGCTGTTCGTCAATGCCAGTCGGTGCGAGCTGGGAGAAATCCTCGATGCGGTGCCGCTTGATCTGCTGCAATTCCATGGCGACGAAAGCGCGCAGGAGTGCGAAGGCTGGCATCGTCCGTACATCAAGGCGCTGCGGGTCAAGGCTGGCGATGACATTGCCGCTGCCTGCGATGCCTTCCCCGGCGCCAGTGGCGTACTGCTCGACACGTATGTCGAAGGGGTGCCTGGCGGAACCGGCGAGGCGTTTGACTGGTCACTGATTCCGCAACACCTGAGCAAGCCGCTGATTCTGGCCGGTGGCCTGACGCCGGAGAACGTTGCTGATGCGGTAGCGCGGGTCAAGCCCTACGCGGTGGATGTCAGCGGCGGGGTAGAAGCGAGCAAAGGCATCAAGGATCACCACAAGATTCGCGCATTCATCAACGCGGTGCGCGGCAATACATTGTCGATGTGACGGCTGGCAGTCTGCCGCCGTCCATCAATGCACTTGCACAAAGCAGGCGCGGCTGAGGGTTGCTGAATCGTACGCAGGTCATGTTCCGCGCTGACCGCGACTCTTCATCAACCATCGCCACACACATGAATTTAGCTCAAGGGCATACGCGGGGCTGCGAACCAAAGCGTTCGGGCCGCCGGTACTGGAGAAAGAAAGCATGAGCAACTGGTTAGTAGACAAACTGATCCCTTCGATCATGCGCTCGGAGGTCAAGAAGAGCTCGGTGCCTGAAGGTCTGTGGCACAAATGCCCGTCCTGCGAGGCGGTGTTGTACCGTCCGGAGCTGGAAAAGACCCTGGACGTTTGCCCCAAGTGCAACCACCACATGCGCATCGGCGCACGTGCGCGCATCGACATCTTCCTCGACCCGGAAGGCCGCAACGAACTGGGTGCTGACCTGGAGCCGGTTGACCGTCTGAAATTCCGCGACGGCAAGAAGTACAAGGATCGTCTGGTTGCTGCGCAGAAGCAGACCGGCGAAAAAGACGCGCTGATCTCGGTCAGCGGTACCTTGCTGGGCATGCCGGTAGTGGTTTCGGCATTCGAATTCAACTTCATGGGCGGTTCCATGGGCGCCATCGTCGGTGAGCGCTTCGTTCGCGCTGCCAACTACGCACTGGAAAACCGCTGCCCGATGATCTGCTTCGCCGCTTCCGGTGGCGCACGCATGCAGGAAGCGCTGATCTCGCTGATGCAGATGGCCAAGACCTCGGCCGTGCTGGCGCGCCTGCGTGAAGAAGGCATTCCGTTCATCTCCGTACTGACCGACCCGGTCTACGGCGGTGTTTCCGCCAGTCTGGCGATGCTCGGTGACGTCATCGTTGGCGAACCGAAAGCCCTGATCGGCTTCGCCGGTCCGCGGGTAATCGAGCAGACCGTGCGCGAAAAACTGCCAGAAGGCTTCCAGCGCAGCGAGTTTCTGCTGGAACACGGCGCCATCGACATGATCATCCACCGTCAGGAACTGCGCCCACGTCTGGGTAACCTGCTGGCACAAATGACCGGCAAGCCGACGCCGAAGTTCGTCGCCGCGCCGATCGAGCCGATCGTGGTTCCGCCGGTGCCTGCCAACGTATGACCCAGCGCACCCTTGGTGAATGGCTCGCCTACCTCGAGCAGTTGCATCCGTCGGCCATCGACATGGGCCTGGAGCGTTCGCAACAGGTAGCGTCCCGCATGGGGCTGGGCCAGCCGGCGCCTCGGGTGATCACGGTCACCGGCACCAACGGCAAGGGTTCGACCTGCGCGTTCGTGGCTTCTTTGCTGCGTGCGCAGGGCCTTAGCGTTGGCGTCTACAATTCTCCGCACCTGCTGCGTTATAACGAGCGGGTGCAACTCAATGGCGTCGAAGCCACTGACGTCCAGCTGTGCGAAGCCTTTGCTGCGGTCGAGGCGGGCCGCGGCGAGACTTCCCTGACTTACTTCGAAATGGGCACTCTGGCAGCGCTCTGGCTGTTCCAGCAGGCCGCGCTTGATGCTGTGGTGCTTGAAGTGGGTCTGGGCGGGCGTCTGGACACGGTCAATGTGGTCGATGCCGACATCGCGCTGGTCACCAGCATTGGTGTCGATCACGCCGATTATCTGGGCGACACCCGCGAATCCGTCGCCTTCGAGAAGGCCGGTATCTTCCGCCAGGGCAAACCGGCCCTGTGTGGCGACCTGAATCCGCCGCAACCACTGCTCGACAAGGCGCGTGAACTGGCTTGCCCGTTTTTTCTGCGTGGACGCGATTTCGATCTTGGCACCACCGAGCAGCATTGGCAGTGGCGCGGTACCGATGCACAGGGCGAGGCGGTCGAACTGCGTGACTTGCCACTGCTTGATCTGCCGATGGAAAACGCCGCGCTGGCGCTGCAAGCCTATCTGCTGACAGGTTTGCCGTGGAATGCCGAACAGATCGTATCTGCATTGCAGGCGACGCGCGTGGTCGGGCGCCTCGATCGTCGTTCGTTCGAATGGAACGGCAAGCGCCTGAACCTGTTGCTGGATGTCGGTCACAATCCGCATGCCGCTGAATATCTCGCGCGACGTCTGGGTGCGCGGCCGCCGGTTGGCAAGCGTTTGGCGGTGTTCGGGTTGCTGGCGGACAAGGATCTCGATGGTGTTGTTGGCGAATTGAATGCTAGTGTCGCGCATTGGGCTGTCGCGCCGCTGGATTCGCCGCGCGCGCGTCCGGTGGCTGAGCTTGAGGCAGCGCTGCAGAACCTTGGTGCTTCGGTTACGTCTTACGCCAGCGTTGCGGCCGCTCTGGAAGGGCAGTGCGCTATAGCAACCAGCGACGACGAGATTCTGTTGTTCGGATCATTTTATTGTGTCGCCGAGGCCCTTGAATGGCTGGCCCGGCGCTCCACGGAGGAAGCGGCAAATGGCTTTGCTGGATAAAGCGTACAAGCAGCGCATGGTTGGCGCGCTGGTGCTGGTGGCGCTGGCGGTGATCTTCCTGCCGATGCTGTTTTCCCGTCAGGATGAGCAGCGTCAGGTGACCGTCGAGGCCCCGGCTGCGCCTCAGCCTTCGGCCATGCCGCAAGTGCAAATGGACCCGGTCGCCGTGCCTGAGCCCCAGGCTTTGCCACAAGAGCCGGTGCCAACGGACGAAGAGGTCGCTGAAGAAGCGGTGCCTGCTGCTCCGGCTGCTGCTCCGGCCGCCCCGGCACCGACCATCCCGGCGCAGATTGCCCGCCCGGCAACGCCGCCACCGGTGGCCAAGCCGATTCCGGCGCCGGCTCAGCCAATCACCTCCGCAACCAGCAAGCCTGACACCACGCAGAGCCGCGTCGATGCCAACGGTCTGTCGGTGAGCTGGTCGGTGCAACTGGCCAGTCTGTCGAGCCGCGCCAGCGCCGAAAGCCTGCAGAAGAACCTGCGCAGCCAGGGTTATAACGCCTACATTCGTTCGGCCGATGGCAAGAATCGGGTGTTCGTCGGTCCGCTGATCGAGCGTGCCGAGGCCGATCGTCTGCGTGATCTGCTGAGCCGTCAACAGAACCTCAAGGGCTTCGTTGTCCGTTTTCAGCCTGAACGTGGCTGAAATCTATCACCTCGATTGAAAAGCACTGACAATCGCAGCTTACCGACAGCCATGCGCTCTGCTAAAATGCGCCGCCTTATCCGTCTGTAGGCTGCACTGTGCCATTTACCTGGGTTGACTGGGCGATCGTTGCAATCATCGCCATCTCCGCATTGATCAGTCTGAGCCGCGGCTTCGTAAAGGAAGCGTTATCGCTGCTGACCTGGATCATCGCAGGAGCGGTTGCCTGGATGTTTGGTGGCTCACTGTCCGAGTACCTCGCCGGATACATCGAAACCCCATCGGCTCGCGTGATCGCGGGCTGTGCCATCATGTTTGTCGCCACACTGATCGTGGGCGCAATGATCAATTATCTTATCGGCGAGTTGGTTCGCGTCACCGGGTTGTCCGGGACCGACCGATTCCTCGGCATGGCCTTCGGCGCAGCGCGTGGCGTGTTGCTGGTGGTCGTGGCGGTCGGGCTGTTGAGCCTGGGGCCGGTACAGCAGGACGGGTGGTGGAAAGAATCACAGCTCGTGCCCAAGTTTCTATTGGTCGCCGACTGGTCCAAAAACCTGATACTCGGGTGGAGCAGTCAGTGGCTTGCCAGCGGAATCAGCGTACCCGCTGAGATTCCGTTCAAGGAGCAGCTCTTGCCGACGGCGAAAACGCCTCAGTGAGTGCTGTTCAGTTCAGATCCATTAAGTAGGGGTTGCGTCGCATGTGTGGCATCGTCGGTATCGTCGGTAAGTCGAACGTCAATCAGGCGCTGTATGACGCGCTAACCGTGCTCCAGCACCGCGGCCAGGACGCTGCCGGTATCGTGACCAGCCATGATGGCCGGTTGTTCCTGCGCAAGGATAATGGCCTGGTGCGTGACGTGTTCCAGCAGCGTCACATGCAGCGTCTGGTCGGCCACATGGGTATCGGCCACGTCCGTTACCCGACTGCCGGTAGCTCGACGTCGGCCGAAGCCCAGCCGTTCTACGTCAACTCGCCGTACGGCATCACCCTGGCGCACAACGGCAACCTGACCAACGTTGAACAGTTGGCCAAAGAGATCTACGAATCCGATCTGCGTCACGTCAACACCAGTTCCGACTCGGAAGTGCTGCTCAACGTGTTCGCCCACGAGCTGGCCCAGCGTGGCAAGCTGCAGCCGACCGAAGAAGACGTGTTCGCCGCTGTGACCGACGTGCATAACCGTTGCGTCGGTGGTTACGCCGTTGTGGCGATGGTCACCGGTTACGGCATCGTCGGTTTCCGCGATCCGCACGGTATCCGCCCGATCGTGTTCGGCCAGCGTCATACTGACGAAGGCGTCGAGTACATGATCGCCTCAGAAAGCGTTTCCCTGGACGTGCTCGGTTTCACCCTGATCCGCGACCTCGCGCCGGGCGAAGCGGTGTACATCACCGAAGATGGCAAACTGCACACCCGTCAGTGCGCAACCAACCCGTCGCTGACCCCGTGCATTTTCGAACACGTCTACCTGGCGCGTCCGGACTCGATCATCGACGGCGTGTCGGTGTACAAAGCACGTCTGCGCATGGGCGAGAAGCTTGCCGAGAAGATCCTGCGCGAGCGCCCTGAGCACGACATCGACGTGGTCATCCCGATTCCGGACACCAGCCGTACCGCAGCGCTGGAACTGGCCAATCACCTTGGCGTGAAATTCCGCGAAGGCTTCGTCAAGAACCGTTACATCGGCCGCACCTTCATCATGCCGGGCCAGGCCGCACGCAAGAAGTCGGTACGCCAGAAGCTCAACGCCATCGAGCTGGAATTCCGTGGCAAGAACGTGATGCTGGTCGATGACTCGATCGTGCGCGGCACCACTTGCAAGCAGATCATCCAGATGGCCCGCGAAGCCGGCGCGAAAAACGTCTACTTCTGCTCGGCGGCACCTGCGGTGCGCTTCCCGAACGTGTACGGTATCGACATGCCGAGCGCCCACGAACTGATCGCGCACAACCGTTCGACTCAGGACGTGGCCGACCTGATCGGTGCAGACTGGCTGATCTATCAGGACCTGCCTGACTTGATCGAAGCGGTCGGTGGCGGCAAGATCAAGATCGAGCACTTCGATTGTGCGGTGTTCGACGGCAAGTACGTGACCGGTGACGTCGACGAGGCTTACCTGAACAAGATCGAACAGGCGCGCAACGATGCCTCGAAGGTCAAGACCCAGGCAGTCAGTGCGATCATCGATCTGTACAACAACTGAGTTTCCACCGGCCCTGAGGGGCCGGTTTTGTATCTGATATTTATTGTTCGTGAACAAAGGAGAGCAGCATGAGTCAGGAATGGGATGCCGGTCGGCTGGACAGCGACCTCGAAGGCGTAGCGTTCGATACCCTGGCCGTCCGTGCCGGTCAGCACCGCACGCCGGAAGGCGAACACGGTGACCCGATGTTCTTCACCTCCAGCTACGTGTTCCGCACCGCTGCCGATGCGGCGGCGCGGTTTGCCGGCGAAGTGCCCGGCAACGTCTATTCGCGCTACACCAACCCGACCGTGCGCGCATTCGAAGAGCGCATCGCCGCGCTGGAAGGCGCCGAGCAGGCCGTCGCCACGGCCACCGGCATGGCCGCGATCATGGCGGTGGTGATGAGCCTGTGCAGTGCTGGCGATCACGTGCTGGTATCGCGTAGCGTGTTCGGCTCGACCATCAGCCTCTTCGAGAAGTATTTCAAGCGCTTCGGCGTCGAAGTCGATTACGTACCGCTGGCCGATCTGTCGGCCTGGGATGCGGCGATCAAGTCCAACACCAAACTGCTCTTTGTCGAGTCGCCGTCCAACCCGTTGGCCGAGCTGGTGGATATCGCCGCGCTGGCTGAAATCGCTCATGCCAAGGGCGCGCAGCTGGTGGTCGACAACTGCTTCTGCACCCCGGCGTTGCAGCAGCCGCTGAAGCTTGGCGCGGATATTGTCGTGCACTCGGCGACCAAGTTCATCGACGGTCAGGGCCGCTGCATGGGCGGCGTTGTCGCCGGGCGCGGTGAGCAGATGAAAGAAGTGGTGGGTTTCCTGCGGACCGCCGGGCCGACCCTCAGCCCGTTCAACGCGTGGATCTTCCTCAAAGGCCTCGAGACCCTCAACCTGCGCATGAAAGCGCATTGCGCGAACGCTCAGGCGCTGGCCGAATGGCTGGAGCAGCAGGACGGCATCGAGAAGGTCCATTACGCCGGTCTGAAGAGCCATCCGCAGCACGAGTTGGCCCAGCGCCAGCAGAAGGGTTTTGGTGCGGTGGTCAGCTTCGAGGTCAAGGGCGGCAAAGAAGGCGCCTGGCGCTTTATCGATGCCACGCGGTTGATTTCGATCACCGCCAACCTCGGCGACAGCAAAACCACGATCACCCATCCAAGCACCACCTCCCACGGCCGTCTGGCGCCCCAGGAGCGTGAAGCGGCAGGCATTCGTGACAGTCTGATCCGCGTTGCGGTCGGTCTGGAAGATGTGGCTGACCTGCAAGCTGACCTGGCGCGCGGTCTGGCGGCATTGTGATCGAGTTGTCCACACCCGCGGCCAACACCCATGGCCGCGTGGCGCTGGTCACCGGGGCTGCGCGCGGTATCGGCCTCGGAATCGCCGCTTGGCTGATCAGCGAAGGCTGGCAGGTGGTGCTGACCGATCTTGATCGGGTGCGTGGTTCGAAAGTGGCGAAGGTGCTCGGCGAGAACGCCTGGTTCATCGCCATGGACGTCGCCGACGAAAATCAGGTCGCGCTGGGCGTGGCCGAGGTATTGGGGCAGTTTGGTCGCCTTGATGCGTTGGTCTGCAACGCGGCGGTCGCCGATCCGCACAACATCACCCTGGAAAGCCTCGATCTGGCGTATTGGAATCGGGTGCTGGCGGTGAATCTGAGCGGGCCGATGTTACTGGCCAAGCACTGTGCGCCGTATCTGCGTGCGCACAACGGTTCGATCGTCAATCTGGCCTCGACCCGCGCGCGACAGTCGGAGGCGGACTCCGAGGCGTATGCGGCGAGCAAGGGCGGGCTGTTGGCGCTGACCCATGCGCTGGCAATCAGCCTTGGACCGGAAATCCGCGTGAACGCAGTCAGTCCTGGCTGGATTGATGCCCGTGATCCCTCGGTGCGTCGCGCCGAACCTTTGGCCGATGCCGATCATGCTCAGCATCCGGCGGGCAGGGTAGGGACTGTCGAGGACGTGGCGGCGATGGTGGCGTGGTTGCTGTCGAGGAATGCCGGATTTGTCACCGGCCAGGAATTTGTCGTCGATGGCGGCATGACCAAGAAAATGATCTACGAGCAGTGAAAGGCAGCTTCGAGCTTCAAGCTGCAAGCTTCAAGTTAAAGCAAGACGCTGGTGTGCCTGCTTTAGGTGATCATCCTTTTCTTGAAGCTTGAAGCTTGAAGCTTGAAGCTTGAAGCCGTTTTTGAAAAAAACTCCAATCCTGCTATTGACTTAGCTTCGCCACCTGCGTAAATTTCGCGGCCTCGGAGATGCAAACGGGTGATTAGCTCAGCTGGGAGAGCGTCTGCCTTACAAGCAGAATGTCGGCGGTTCGATCCCGTCATCACCCACCACTCCCGAGAAGCTTGCGCAAGCAAGAGAGTAGGCTGAAAGTGCCTGCACCGACGCGCAGCGGTAGTTCAGTCGGTTAGAATACCGGCCTGTCACGCCGGGGGTCGCGGGTTCGAGTCCCGTCCGCTGCGCCATATTTTACGAGTCAGATTCATCTGGTTCGCGATTACCAGGCACCGAAGCCGGTAATCAAAACGAGTTACTTGAGCGCAAGCTCAAAGCGATACGCAGCGGTAGTTCAGTCGGTTAGAATACCGGCCTGTCACGCCGGGGGTCGCGGGTTCGAGTCCCGTCCGCTGCGCCATATCTGTTTCAAGGACCACTGAACGCCTTGAAGCGCCGAAACCAGTCATAGGCTGGATCGGATCGATAGCAAAGACCCTGGTCGAAAGACCGGGGTTTTTTGTGTCTGAAATTTGGTTATTCCCCTCTCGAACTCCTGCGCAAATCGTCCTGTAGGAGCTGCGGCACGCTGCGATCTTTTGATCTTGCTCTTAAAAAATCCAGATCAAAAGATCGCAGCCTCGTTTCACTCGACAGCTCCTACAAGAATCTCTGCAAGCCTACTGCGGTGCCACGTCGCATTGATTTTTTTGATTATTTAGTCAGGTTTTTGTAACTGGTTGTTTGCTGTGGGCGCAGAAACCTTTAAAGTTAACCTTTCGGTCAGCTTTGCACTGTCAACACAGCTCTTTGCTTCGCCAGAAAGAGCTTCTGCACGACTCGAGATCCCCAGTAGATAACCACAAGGGCGGACCTATAACCGCCCAGAGGATGATCCATGTCCAACCGTGAAATATCCCGGCGCTCGTTCCTCCAGGGCGGGCTGGTGGCGGGTGTGAGCGTTACGCTTACGCCGCTCAGCAGTCATGCGCTGGCTGCCTTGATGGAAAACAGCGTCACCGTGCCGTCCGAGAAATGGCTCGGCAATAACGGCAAGGCGCGGCAACGTAACGATGCCTTGTCCAAGGTCTGCGGCAGCAAGGTGTTTGCCCGCGACATCCGCGCCAAGGACATGCCTGGCTGGCCTGAGCAACAAGGCCACGCCATGCTGCTGAAAACCATCAAGGCCGACCGCATCTACGCAGGCTACGACCTGTCGTGGCTCGGCGCTGATCTGCAGCCGGACCGCATCGTTACCGCTGCCGATCTGGACAAGGACGGTATCGTCTTCCCCGAAGAGCACGCGCCTGATCCATTGCTGCCGGAAGGCAAAGTGCCGATGTTCATCGGTCACCCGGTAGCGATTCTGATCTGGAACGACTTCGAGCGTTTCCGTCAGGCCAAGAATCAACTCAAATTCAATGACAAAGCGATTCGTTACGGCGCCAAGGTGCCGTTCTACGAAGGCGACCCCTACGGCAGCTTCCGCTACGTGCGCGTCGGCGGCGCGACTTCGGCGGACGAAGACGAATTCGCCAGCCTCAAGGATTCGATCCTGTTCCCGATGCTGAAGAACCGCCGTCCAGTCTGGAATGCATCGCCGAACCTGCATGGCAACCTCACCGAGCGCGGCCTGTTCTACGCCGACCGCATGAAGCAGGAAATCGACACGCCGCCAGACAACTGGCTGGTGTTCGATGAGCGCTACAAGACGCCGTCGATCGAACCGGCCGCCCTCGAGCCGGACAACGGCAACGGCTGGTACGACCCGAAAACCAAAACCCTGCATTTCGTCGTGGCGACGCAGTGCCCGCTGGAAGTCGCGACCGAGACCGCGAAGATGATCGGGCCGTCGCGTTTCGGCTTGTCCAATCTGAACATGCACCCGGGCTATACCGTCGGCTATGGCTCCAAAGACCACAACATTTTCGTCTACTACGCAGCCTTGGCCGCGCTGTACGGCGCCGGTGTGCCGGTGCGTCTGGCCAACGACCGCTACGAGCAGTTCCAGAGCGGCATCAAGCGTCACCCGTTCGACATCCGCTACCAGTTGGCCGTGGACAAGAACGACTACACCTTCAAGATTTTCCGCGCGGAAATGAGCGTCGACGGCGGCGGTCGGGTCAACTACAGCCCATCGGTGGCGGCGGTTGGCGCCACCGCAGCGCAGTCGATCTACTACATGCCGCAGAACGATCTGCAGGTCACCGCCTATCACTCGCGCGCGGTCGAGGCGGGTTCGATGCGCGGTTACGGCACTCTGCAAAGCATGGCGGCGACCGAAATGATGGTCGACGAGATCGCCAATCGCCTGGGTGTCGACGCCATCGATTTGCGCCGCAGGAATGCCCTGCGTTCCGGCATGAAAAACACCCAGGGCGCAATCCCGGCCGGTGCACTGCGCCTGCATGAAATTCTCGACAAGGCCTCGGTGCACGAAGTCTGGAAAAATCGCGACACGATCAAGCAACAACGTGAAGCGGCAGACCCGGATAACTGGTACGGCGTCGGTTTCGCCATCTGCCAGAAAGACTTCGGCACCGGCTCCGAAGCGCCGATGGCCAGCATCGAATTCACCGCAGACGGGCGCATCACCCTGCGCCACATCGGTATCGAAATCGGCACCGGCATGTCCACTTCGCAAGCCTTGGTCGTCGCCGATTTCCTCGGCAGCCCGGCGCACGAGGTGAAGACCGGCGAAACCGAGTGGCAGGAAATGCAGCTGATCACCAGCGGCAACCCGTACATCATGAGTCAGGCCGAGCAGGACAATCTGCTGCGCAATCCGCGCTGGGTCGGCAAGTTGGCGTCGGCGTCTTCGGCGACCAACTCCGCCTATTACTTCAGCCACGCGACCCGTGAAGCGGCGCGGGTGCTGTTCAACCACGGCTTGTGGCCGGCGGCGCTGGAGATCTGGCGTCAGGGTCCGTACGGCGGCCAGGCCAACCCTTATGTGGTGCGTCGCGAAGATGCGCATTGGATCGACGGCAAGCTGACCGCCAACGGTATGCAGCCGCTGAGTTTCGAGGAGCTGGCCAAGCGCGCCCACGAACGCGGTCTGGTGACTGGCGCCACGGTGCATGGTTTCAACCGCTGGAGCTGGGCCGAGGCCGAGTACAGCATCGACGGCGTGCGCGAGCGCCTGCCGCTCGACGGTCTGGCGGTGAAATACGGCGATGGTGCGCCGCAAGCGAAGAAAGCGCAGATGAACAGCGCCGGCTTTCACTTGCTTGATCGGCAGAACGTCAACTACCCGGTAGTGCAGTTGAACAACGCTGCCGTGACCTATTACAGCCCGGTCGCGACGCTGGTCGAGTTGAAGGTCAATAAAGGCTCGGCGGAAGTTCAGGTGCTCAACCACCATTCGTGGATCGAGTGTGGTCGGGTGCTGGTTGAAGAGTTGGTCAAGGGCCAGCTCGAAGGCGGTATCGCCATGGGTATTGGTCATGCGCTGATGGAAGAGATGCCGTTGTACGAAGGCGGGCCGGGGGAGGGTGACTGGAACTTCAACCGTTACCGTCTGCCGATGGCCCGTCACGTTGCGGTGTGGCAGCAGACTGCGGAGATCCTGCCGCCGCTGTCGCCTAGCGATCCGTCCAAAGGCATCGCCGAAGTGGTGATGATCCCGATTGTCGGTGCCATCGGTAACGCCGTGGCGCACGCCATCGGTAAACGTGTTCGTGACTTGCCTATCACCGCTGCGCGCATCAAGGAGGCCCTCAATGGCTAACCGTCCGCTTCAACTGACCCTCAATGGTCAATCCGTCGGCCCGGTGGACATCCCTGATGACCTGCCGATGATCGACTACCTGCACGAATACAAAAACCTCACCGGCTCGCGGCTGGGCTGCGGTCAGGGGATCTGCCACGCCTGCGTGGTGATCGTCGACAATCCCGACGGCACCAGCGAAGAAGTGCGCACCTGCATCACCGGCGCGCACTACTTCGAGGGCAAGAAAGTCCGCACCATCGAAGGCCACGCCACTCGCGACGAGCAGGGCCAGGTCACCGAGCTCAACCCGATCCAGCAGCGCTTTGTCGACGAGTTCGCCTTCCAGTGCAGCTACTGCGCGCCAGGCTTCGTCAACGCTGCCACCGTACTGGTGGAGAAGCTGCAGCGCCAGCCGATCGTCAAAAGTCAGCTGGAACAGGTTATCGAGGATAGCCTCGGTCATCACGTCTGCCGCTGCACCGGCTACGTGCGTTATTACAACGCCACGCGCAACGTGCTGACCGATCTCGGTTTGGTCAAGGAGGGTTGAGCATGAAGCGTTTACTGACCCCGCTGGCTTTCGCGCTCGGACTGGCTGCGCCGCTTATGGCGGCCCACGCCGACGATCAGATCAAGCGCGGCGAATACCTCGCCCGCGCCGCCGACTGCATGGCCTGCCACACCGCACCGGGTGGCGCGCCGTATGCCGGCGGCCTGCCGATCGTCTCGCCATTCGGCACGATCTACGGCACCAACATCACCCCGAGCAAAGAGCACGGCATCGGTCTGTACAACGATGACGAGTTCTTCGCTGCGCTGACCGAAGGCAAGCGGCGCGACGGTGCGAATTTGTATCCAGCGATGCCGTACACCTCGTATCACCTGATGCCGCGCGCCGACTCCGATGCGATTCACGCGTATCTGAAAACCATCGAGCCGATCGAGCGCGCCGCGCCGGTGACCAGCCTGAGCTTTCCGTTCAATGTGCGTCTGGGTCTGACCGGCTGGAACATGCTCTACGGCAAAGACGTCAAGCTGGAGCCGGCCGAAGGCAAAAGTGAGGCGTGGAAGCGCGGCCAGTACATGGTCGACGTTCTCGGTCACTGCGGCGAATGCCATACGCCACGCGGCCTGCCCGGCGCGATGCAAATGGACAAGCGCATGACCGGCGGCATTCTCAATGGTTATCTGGCACCGAGCCTGCTGGCCACCGACCTGGCCGCGCGCGGCTGGAATCAGCAGGATCTGAGCACGTTTCTCAAGCACGGCATGAGCGCGCAAGGAACGATGTTCAACGAGATGTTCCCGGTGTTTCATAACAGCACTCAAGGTCTGAGCGATGCTGACCTGGCGGCAATGGCGACGTTCCTCCTTGGCGAGCAACCGCCGCCAGCCAAAGAGCTCGTCGAGGTGCCGCTCGACAAGCTCAGCCCGAGTGCTCAGCGCGGCCGTCAGGAATACCTGAACGTCTGCGCCGGTTGTCACGCGGCTGGCGGTGAAGGCAAGCCGCACATTGCAGTGGCCATGCGTGGCAACACGACGTTGCGCCTGGAAGATCCGCGCAACTTGTTGCGAGTGATCGAGGACGGCATCGGCGAACAGAAGTTCTCCGGGTTCGAGCACATGCAGCCGATGCCGGGTTTTGCTGAAAAGCTCAGTCCTGAGCAATTGACTGATCTGCTCAACTACCTGCGTCAGGGTTGGGGCGGGCAGGGCGCTGAACTGGCGGTGAGCGAAGTGCAGAAGCTGCAAGCCGACGCACCGAGCGTCGAGCACAAGGCGCACTGATATGCAGCATCTCGATCTGCAAGTGGTGCGTCGGGCGCTGGAATGGTCGGTGGCCGGGCAGCGAATCTGGCTGTGCACGGTGCTGACCACTTACGGCTCGGCACCGCGCGCGCCGGGTTCGCTGCTCGCGGTGAACGAAGGCGGGCAGTGGATCGGTTCGCTATCGGGCGGTTGCGTCGAGGAGGATTTCCTTGAGCGCGTCGCCGAAGGTGCGTTTCTCGAAGCGGTAAGCGTCGTGCGTTACGGCGAAGGCGATGATCCGCGCTCGCGGGTCAGTCTGCCTTGCGGCGGCATTCTTGATGTGCTGGTTGAGAAACTTGACGCCGACTGCGCGGTGCAGGCGCACCTGCTTGAACTGGAATCGGCGCTGCTGGGTCAGCGTCGCCTGCTTCGCGAAGTTGATCTGGCCAGCGGTGCGCGCACTCTGTTTGCTGATCGCGAGCAGGGCGCGCGGATCGAGCGTGAGATCGATCGGGTGCGCATTCGTGTCGGTGCAGCACAGCGTTTGTTGCTCGCCGGGTACTCCAGTGTGGCGCAGGCCTGTGCCGAGTTCGCGGTAGGGCTTGGCTTCGAAGTGATTCTCTGCGATCCGCGCGATGAAGTGCTTGAAGGTGTGGTGCTCAATGGCGTGGAAATCCGTCGGCAGTTGCCTTCGGTGTTCATTGCCGATGGTGGCTGCCATCGCGACACGGCAGTCGTGGCACTGACCCATGATCCGCGCATCGACGATCTGGCGATGATGGAAGCGGTGCGCACCGAGGCGTTTTACATCGGTGTGATGGGATCGCAGCAGACATCGCAGAAACGCTTAGAGCGCTTACGTCGCATTGGTGGCTTGAGTGAGGTAGAGCTGGCGCGGATTCATGCGCCGATCGGCCTCAACCTTGGTAGCAAGACCCCGGCGGAAATTGCGCTGGCGGTGCTGGCGGATATCCTGCGGATTCGTAGCGGGATCGCTCGGGATCAGCTCTGATCCTAAGCCTTGCTGATCTACTGTGGCGAGGGGATTTACCCCGTTGGACTGCGCAGCAGTCCCCTCCTGCTCAAGAGGGGGCGTTTCGCACCCCCAACGGGGATAAATCCCTTCGCCACAATGGTTTTATAGGCCGTACTTATCGCGCAGCCCGTAATACCAGGCACCCAGCGCGGCAAACGGTGTGCGCAGCAATTGCCCGCCGGGGAAGGGATAGTGCGGCAGGTCGGCAAAGGCATCGAAGCGCTCGGCCTGACCGCGCAACGCTTCGGCGAGGACCTTGCCCGCCAGGTGCGTGTAGGTGACACCGTGACCGCTGCAGCCCTGCGAGTAATAGATGTTGTCGCCCAGGCGCCCGACCTGCGGCAAGCGCGAAAGGGTCAACAGGAAGTTGCCGGTCCAGGCGTAATCGATCTTCACATCCTTGAGTTGCGGGAAAGCCTTGAGCATCTTCGGGCGGATGATCGCTTCGATGTTCGCCGGATCGCGAGCGCCGTAAACCACGCCGCCACCGAAGATCAAGCGCTTGTCGGCGGTCAGGCGATAGTAGTCGAGCAGATAGTTGCAGTCCTCTACGCAATAATCCTGCGGCAATAGCGCCTTCGCCAGCTCATCGCCCAGTGGCTCGGTAGTGATCACTTGAGTGCCGCACGGCATCGATTTGGCCGCCAGTTCCGGTACCAGATTACCGAGGTAGGCGTTGCCGGCGACGATGATGAACCTGGCCCTGACCTTGCCCTGCGGCGTATGCACAACCGGATTGGCGCCGCGCTCGATGCGCACGGCAGGTGATTGCTCATAGATGGTGCCGCCGAGAGACTCGACTGCCGCCGCTTCTCCGAGCGCCAGATTCAGCGGATGGATGTGGCCGCCGCTCATATCGAGCATGCCACCGACGTACTGATCGCAACCCACCACTTCACGAATGCGGCGTTGATCCATCAATTCCAGCTGGGTGTGGCCGAAGCGTTCCCACAGGCGCTTTTGCGATTCCAGGTGCCCCATTTGTTTGGCGGAAAGGGCGGCGAATACACCGCCGTCCTTCAGGTCGCACCGGATGTTGTATCTGGCCACGCGCTCGCGAATGATCCGGCCGCCTTCAAAGGCCATTTCGCCGAGCAGTTGCGCCTGCTTGGGGCCGACCGTGCGCTCAATGACGTCGATGTCGCGGCTATAGCTGTTGACGATCTGCCCGCCGTTTCGGCCCGAGGCGCCAAAACCGACTTTCGCCGCTTCCAGCACGGTTACGCGAAAACCGTTCTCCAACAGGAACAGGGCGGACGACAGCCCGGTATACCCGGCGCCGATCACACAGACGTCCGTCTCCACATCATCCTGCAGCACAGGGCGTGGTGGTACGGCATTGGCCGACGCAGCGTAATAAGACTCTGGGTATTGGGTGTTCGCCATCCTGCCGCCCCTGTTTAATATATTTTACGAGTGCGTCGATCCTACCCGAGTTGAAAAACCTCCGCCAGCCACCGGAAACTCTTCGTCGCTGAGGCGAAATTAAATATTTTGCATATTCATAGGGTTAGGTGAAAAAAAGGTGTTGACACCCCTCCGGAATTCCGTAGAATGCCGCCTCACAGCAGGCACGTAGCTCAGTTGGTTAGAGCACCACCTTGACATGGTGGGGGTCGTTGGTTCGAGTCCAATCGCGCCTACCAAACAAAATCCGCTCTGCTGGGCGGTCTGGAAGGGCTCACCGAAAGGTGAGCCCTTTTTTGTTGTCTGTGATTTGCGCAACGCTTGTTCCCGGTCCTTTCCGCTTCGCTCTGATCAGCTCTCTATTCATTACTGTTTGCGCAAAATGATCAAGCGCCATTTTGGTGCATTCTTCTTCCATTTCGTTGTTGAAAACACCTGAATATCCAAAGGCTTACAGCTCTTTTTCTCCAACCGGTTATCGAAAAAGCCTTGTTGCATGTTGGGAATTTAAGTAACATCCGTTCCGCGTTCACCACCACGGTTTATGCATTTTTAAATCCCAAGCTTCCATCAGCTGCTTGGGATTTTTTTTGCCTGCGATTTGGCGTTTGGGCGCCTTTCCCTCCATCACCTCCAAGCGAGGCGCGGTTTTTTCGTCTACTACTGACTGGCCGATTTTCAACTCTTTATAAGGGAGTGCGTCGATGCTGAGTCAGTGGGTCCTTGCCGCTATTCATCTATTCGCGTTTGCCTTGGCTTTCTGGGCGGCGCTGACGCGCGGCACAGCTTTCCGAAAACTCTCGGCGGGCACGGGAGAGGTCAAGCGCGTTCTGCTCGCGGATAACCTTTGGGGGCTTTCAGCTTTGACGCTGCTTATCACCGGAGCAATGCGTGCGTTTGGTGGTTACGAGAAAGGCTCTGACTATTACCTGCATCAGCCGCTGTTTCATCTGAAGATGACGCTGTTCTTGCTGATCCTGCTGATGGAGCTGGCACCGATGATCACGCTGATCAAATGCCGCATCGCATCCTCGCGCGGTGCGGCGCTTGATAGCGGACGTGCGAAGTTGTACGCGCGAATCAGTCATGTTGAAGCGCTGCTGCTGATCCTGATGATGATCGCGGCGACAGGCATGGCGCGTGGCGTGATATTCGCTTAGAAGGCGAAATTCGCCGTGCTCTATCGGAAACGTCCGACAGCCAGCTTCAGGAGTGAAAGGTAATATCGGCGCAAGAAAGGAGGGAGGGGCAAGTGAAAGGAGTCAGCATGCTTCAGGCGCCGTGCCCAGCGGGGTGAAATGCGGTTGGCTAAACGGCGCGTGAATCTTTAGCCAGTCTTGCGCGACGGCAATAGGACTGGCTACGTAATGCAAAGTGGCTCAGGGCGTTTGCGGCTTGTCCGGAGCGGTCAGGCCGGCCTGGATGCGTTGGTAAATTTCTTCACGGTGCACTGCCACGTTTTTCGGAGCGTTGATGCCGATGCGGACTTGTTGGCCGCTGACTCCGAGGATGGTGATCGTGATGTCATCACCAATGTTTATGCTTTCACCGACTTTGCGGGTGAGTATCAGCATGGTCTTCTCCTTGATTGCTTTGTAGGGCACCTGATTCAGACAGTGCAGAGGTCGGTGGTATCTATAGATTAGTGCGAAGTCTCACGGTTTGGGTGCCTCTTTCTGACGCGCAGAAGCGGCATTAATTCCCAGGGCGTAACTATACAGAGGCTGCAATCATCATTCTCGTTGTTTTGTGCCCATTTTGCGGGGCTCGCGAAGTATTTTTGAATGATAAGATCGCCGCTTTACGAATTCCGAGGAAAGCGTTGTGCGCAAATTGGTTTGGCTGGTAGCGGCACTGGCATTGGCAGGCTGCGGTGAAGGCAAGAATGTAGATGCGCCGAAGCCTGAGACGAAGGTCGCGGCAGCGCCGGCGGCCGCCGCGCCACAGTGGGATCTGGAAGTGCGTGGCGAAACTCCTCAGGCCGTCAGTGACCTGAGCGGCTGGTTGATCGAGCATGCTTTCGTTCCGACGGTCGTCAAGGACGGCAGCGGTAAAACACGAATTCTGATCGGTCCGTTCAATTCCCAGGCTGACGCCGAGGCGCGCAAGGTGCAGGTCGATGCAGCGCTGGTAAAAGCCAAGAAACAAAATATCGAATCGGTGGTGATCGAGCATCCGCTAACGCCATAAGCGAAGCGCCTTCAAAACACGCTGAACAGACATTAAAAAGGCCTCGAGCATAACGCTCGAGGCCTTTTTATTTCCGCTGCAATCAGCCGCAGGCTTTCAGATTTACCGAGCCGACAAACTCGTTGCCGCGCCCCATCACGCATGCCACGCTCTGGTTGCGCTGACGTTCCCAGTCCTGCACTGGATAGGTCTTGTCCCACGCTTCGTACAACTGCCGATCCTGCTTCGACAGGCGCAGTCCGTATTGTTTGCTCATGTAAAAATACGTGCGGGCGATCATGCCGCGAATCGAAGGGCGGGGCATGACCTTCTTGGCCTTGAAGTCGACCTGGGTCAGGCAGGAACCGTACTGGCCCGATTGTACCGGCAACCAACCGTAGCTGAAGTTGCTGCGGTCACCGTTGACCTCTCCAATGCTTGGTACCAGGTTGTGCAAATCAGCTTCGGCCTTTTGATAAACCGGATCGTAACGCGTGCAATTCTTGCGTCCGCCTTGCTGCCAGCACTGCCGCTGATGGCCGATCTGCCAGGCCGGCACGATGTGCTCCCATTCGATTCTCGATGCACGCTTGGCGTTCTTGCGCGGCACATAGCCGCAAGCCTTCAGGTCGACCTTGTTGCCGGTGTACTTGCAGCCGCAGTAAAACTCGGTGGATTGCGGCGCATAAAGTTTCCACGCGGCTTTCTTGGCTTCGGAAAATGTACGTGGGGCGCCAGCCTGGGCACCCATGGCGAAAAACAACAACAGCAAAGCAACACAGCGGACACTCATTGAATCAATCTTCCTTCGGCACAACCCAAAAAATCTGCACGCCACCGTCGTCGCGATAAGCGAGGGTAACGTTGTCGTTCTCGTCGATTTCCTCGAGCAAGCGCTCCCAGTCATCCATCGGCTCATCCGGCAGACGGAAAATCAGTGCGGCTTTGGCTTTTTGTGCGGTGGGGGAATTGATGATTTTCTGAACGCGCATACCCATGCGTTCGTAAGCGTCAGAAGCAGCAGGAGAGGTGGCCACGAGGTTATCCTTATTAAGCTGTACGTGCATACAGTATTTAACTGTAAGCGATTTCGCAACTGCTTAAAATTCAAGAAAATCCTCTGACAGCGGGTTTCCGGTTTTGGTGTAGGGCTTGTCGAGATTTTTGTGGGAAAAGTATTGGAAGGGTGTAAGCGGGGCACCACCTGCCAAGCTGGCAGGTGATGCGCAATTGCCCGATCGAGACGTGATCAGGCGATGTTCAATCAGTATTCCCAGAACATCCGTTGCAGCTCTTTACTGTCGTTGGTCTTGGTCAGCGCGACCATCGCCAGGATGCGGGCTTTTTGCGGGTTCAGATCGTGAGCGACAACCCAGTCGTATTTGTCGTCAGGCTGTTCGGCGTTACGCAGGACAAAGCCGCCAGCGTTGACGTGGGACGAGCGAATGATCTGCACGCCATCCTTGCGCAGGGCTTGCAGGGATGGAACCACGCGAGAGGATACCGAACCGTTGCCAGTGCCGGCGTGGATGATGGCTTTGGCGCCGGCTTGCGCCAATGCCTTGTAGGCGGTATCGCTGACGTTGCCGTAGGAATAGGCAATTTCTACGTCAGGCAGGCTCTTGATGTTTTTGATGTCGAATTCCGAATCCATGGTGTGCCGCTTGGCCGGCAGGCGGAACCAGTAGGATTTGCCTTCGACCACCATGCCCAGTGGACCCCAGGCGCTCTTGAATGCTTCGGTCTTGATGTTGATCATTTTGCTGACGTCGCGACCGGACTGGATCTCGTCGTTCATGGTCACCAGCACACCTTTGCCGCGCGCTTCTTTGCTGCTCGCCACGGCGACGGCGTTGTACAGGTTGAGCATGCCGTCTGCCGACATGGCAGTGCCCGGACGCATCGAACCGACGACGATGATCGGCTTGTCGGTTTTCTCGACCAGGTTCAGGAAGTAAGCGGTTTCTTCGAGGGTGTCGGTGCCGTGGGTGATAACGATGCCGTCCACGTCCTTGCTGTCAGCCAGTTCGGAAACGCGACGACCCAATTGCAGCAGGTTGTCGTTGGTGATGCTTTCCGAAGCGATCTGCATGACTTGTTCGCCACGCACGTTAGCCAGTTTGCTCAACTCGGGAATGCCAGCAATCAGTTGTTCGATACCGACTTTTGCTGCCTGATAAGTGGCGCTGTTGGCAGCACTGGCGCCGGCGCCAGCGATGGTGCCGCCTGTGGCAAGGACGACGACGTTGGCCAGTTTCGTCTGGGTTTCGGCTTCTTTTGCCTGAAGGGCAGTAGGTAAGAGCAGGAGGAGGGCCAATGCGCCCGGAATCAAGGTATTGAAAGCAGATTTCATTATTTTTCTCTCTAGTCGTGAGACGGTGCTGATGCAGGTTCATCTAGATGCGCCCCAAGCCGATCTGAATGCTTGAGGTGCAAGGACGGGAGCAGGATTCATACCATGCGTAATGTGCTGGCGGAAAATGTTTAACCCAATGATTTACATCAATATTTGTCGGTGGCTGGAGCATCGTTGAGGACCCATCCATCCGGGATTCCGAACGACAGCGGGATTCTTGTTCGGCTCGCCGATAGGCAATCTCTGAAAAGCCAGGCGGGTGACAAATCCCTGCTAAAGAAATGTGCTCCCAGGCCGATGCGTCCTCAAGGAAACCAAATCTTAGGAGTTCACATGTCATTGACGGTCGGTTTTGCCAATCCCGCTGCAGTCACCATCGGCGGTAAAACTGCAGCCACGATCAACACCCTGAACGACGCGACCAATGAGGCTTCGGCGCAGGCGCTGGGTACCGAGAAGACTGAGAAGAATCAGGTCAGAACCGGTGGTGGTCCTGTGCAGGAAAACAGTGAAACCGAGGCTGACAGCAATCTCAGCATCACCGTCAAGACACTGCTCAAGCGGATGAAGGAATTGCAAAAGCAACTTCAGGAGCAGCAACAGCAACTGGCTGCGGCTCAGGCCGCAAGCTATCCGACTCCCGAAGCGAAATCCCAGGCTGTGATGTCGATTCAGGGCCAGATCGCGCAAACCAGCGCCGCACTGGCGGAAGTGGCGGGTGCGTTGGTCAAAGGGATGTCGAAAAGCGCTCCCAGCGGCGGCTTGGTCAATACGACTGCCTGAAGCGCCAAATTGCCAATTCGGCGATTCGGCCTACAACAAAAGACGATTTCTGATTGTTGACAAATGCCGGCGGGATTCTCATAGTTCGGTCTACGCAAACGTTTGCGCGGCTGGGAAGGGATTTTCTCCCGGAGCCGTGACGTAGCTTACGTCAGCGCAAACGTTGCTCACAATAATCATAAGATCGGAGTGAACCCATGAAGCTGCCATTCGCCGCACGTCTTCTTGCTGTCGCTATGCTGGCTGCCACAGCCGCCGCACTACCTGTCTCCTCTGCTTTCGCCGAATCCGCAGAAAAACCCAAAGTCGCGCTAGTCATGAAATCCTTGGCAAACGAATTCTTCCTGACCATGGAAGACGGCGCCAAAGCCTACCAGAAAGAACACTCCGCCGATTTCGATCTGATCTCCAACGGTATCAAAGACGAAACCGACACCGCTGGCCAGACTCGCATCGTCGAACAGATGATCCTGGCCAAGGTGAATGCACTGGTGATCGCGCCTTCTGACTCCAAGGCCATGGTGCCGGTGATCAAGAAGGCCGTAGACGCCGGTATCACGGTGATCAACATCGACAACCAGCTCGATCCCGCCGTGGTCAAAAGTAAAAACATCAACGTGCCTTTCGTAGGTCCGGACAACCGCAAGGGTGCACGTCTGGTCGGCGAATACCTGGCCAAGCAACTGAAGGCGGGCGACGAGGTCGGCATCATCGAAGGCGTGTCCACCACCACCAACGCGCAGGCGCGCACGGCCGGTTTCAAGGACGCGATGGAAGCCGCGCAGATCAAAGTGGTCTCGCTGCAATCCGGTGATTGGGAAATCGACAAGGGCAACAAGGTTGCCGCTTCGATCCTCAGTGAATACCCGGATGTCAAAGCACTGCTGGCCGGTAACGACAGCATGGCGGTCGGCGCCGTTTCCGCAGTCCGTGCCGCTGGTAAGGCTGGGCAGGTGAAAGTCGTCGGTTACGACAACATCAATGCGATCAAGCCAATGCTCAAGGACGGCCGCGTGCTGGCCACTGCTGACCAGTTTGCAGCCAAGCAGGCCGTGTTCGGCATCGAAACCGCACTGAAGATCATCAAAGGCGAGAAAGTCGACAGCGGTGCCAACGGCGTGATCGAAACACCGGTCGAACTGGTCACCCAGTAAGTCATCTGGCGACACAACGGCGCTCGTCCGTCCGGGCGAGCGCATGGAGATTTCTATGTCAGTTTCCGCCCCGAACGCTGTCCTCTCGGTCAGCGGTATCGGCAAGACCTATGCGCAACCGGTGCTCACCGGCATCGATCTGACGCTGATGCGCGGTGAAGTACTGGCGCTGACCGGCGAAAACGGTGCCGGCAAAAGTACCCTGTCGAAGATCATTGGTGGTCTGGTCACGCCAACCACCGGCCAGATGCAATTCCACGGCAAGGACTATCGTCCGGGCAGCCGTACCCAGGCTGAAGAGCTTGGCGTGCGCATGGTCATGCAAGAACTCAATCTGTTGCCGACGCTGTCGGTGGCGGAAAACCTGTTTCTGGATAATCTGCCGAGCAGCGCGGGTTGGATCAGCCGCAAGCAGTTGCGCAAGGCGGCGATCGAAGCCATGGCGCAGGTCGGCCTCGATGCGATCGACCCGGACACACTGGTTGGCGAGTTGGGTATCGGTCATCAACAGATGGTCGAAATCGCGCGCAACCTGATTGGCGATTGCCACGTGCTGATCCTCGATGAGCCGACCGCGATGCTCACGGCGCGCGAAGTCGAAATGCTCTTCGAGCAGATCACCCGATTGCAGGCTCGCGGCGTTTCCATCATCTATATCTCTCATCGTCTCGAAGAACTGGCGCGGGTGGCGCAGCGTATTGCTGTGCTGCGTGACGGCAATCTGGTCTGCGTCGAGCCGATGGCCAACTACAACAGCGAGCAACTGGTCACCTTGATGGTCGGTCGCGAACTGGGTGAACACATCGACATGGGGCCGCGCAAGATCGGCGCTCCGGCGCTGACGGTCAACGGCCTGACGCGTTCGGACAAAGTCCGCGACGTCTCCTTCGAAGTGCGTGCCGGGGAGATTTTCGGCATTTCCGGATTGATCGGGGCAGGGCGCACGGAATTGCTGCGGCTGATCTTCGGTGCCGATGCTGCCGACAGCGGCACCATCGCGCTCGGCTCCCCGGCCAAGGTCGTGAGTGTCCGCTCGCCAGTGGATGCCGTACGCAACGGCATCGCGTTGATCACCGAGGATCGCAAGGGCGAAGGGCTGCTGCTCAGTCAGTCGATCAGCGCCAACATCGCCTTGGGCAACATGCCGGAAATCTCCAGTGGTGGTTTCGTCAACAACGGCGACGAAATTTCCCTGGCGCAGCGTCAGATCGAAGCCATGCGTATCCGCAGTTCTAGCCCGACGCAGTTGGTCTCGGAACTGTCCGGCGGCAATCAGCAGAAGGTCGTGATCGGCCGCTGGCTGGAGCGCGACTGTTCGGTACTGCTGTTCGACGAGCCCACTCGTGGGATCGATGTCGGTGCCAAGTTCGATATTTACGGTTTGCTCGGCGAGTTGACCCGCCAAGGCAAGGCGTTGGTCGTGGTGTCCAGTGACTTGCGCGAGTTGATGCTGATATGCGACCGGATCGGCGTGCTCTCGGCGGGACGTCTGATCGACACCTTCGAGCGCGACAGCTGGACCCAGGATGATTTGCTTGCCGCCGCTTTCGCCGGCTACCAGAAACGTGATGCGTTGCTCAATGAAGCAGCGCCTAGGGATCTCCCATGAAAACTGCATCTTCTGCCAGTAAACGTAGTGGCAATTTCTTCGGCCTGGGTACTTATCTGGGCCTGGCCGGTGCCTTGCTGGCGATGATTGCGCTGTTCTCGGTCCTGAGCAGCCATTTTCTCTCGTACAACACTTTCAGCACCCTGGCCAACCAGATTCCCGACCTGATGGTGCTGGCGGTAGGCATGACCTTTGTGCTGATCATCGGCGGCATCGATTTGTCCGTCGGCTCGGTCCTCGCGCTGGCCGCATCGACGGTCAGCGTTGCGATTCTCGGCTGGGGCTGGAGCGTTTTGCCAGCGGCGCTGCTCGGCATGGCGGTGGCGGCCCTGGCCGGCACCATCACTGGCTCGATCACCGTGGCCTGGCGGATTCCGTCGTTCATCGTCTCCCTCGGCGTGCTGGAAATGGCCCGCGGTGTGGCGTATCAGATGACCGGGTCGCGCACTGCCTACATTGGCGATGCGTTCGCCTGGCTGTCGAATCCGATCGCGTTCGGCATTTCCCCGTCGTTCATCATCGCTTTGTTGGTGATCTTCATCGCGCAGGCAGTTTTGACCCGCACGGTTTTCGGCCGCTACCTGATCGGCATCGGCACCAACGAAGAAGCCGTGCGGCTGGCCGGGATCAATCCCAAGCCCTACAAGATTCTGGTGTTCAGCCTTATGGGCCTGCTGGCGGGCATTGCCGCTCTGTTTCAGATTTCGCGTCTGGAAGCGGCTGACCCGAACGCAGGTTCGGGCCTGGAACTGCAAGTGATCGCAGCGGTGGTAATCGGCGGCACCAGCCTGATGGGCGGGCGCGGTTCGGTGATCAGTACTTTCTTTGGTGTGTTGATCATTTCCGTGCTCGCGGCCGGTCTCGCGCAGATTGGTGCGACGGAGCCGACCAAGCGCATCATCACCGGTGCGGTAATCGTTATCGCTGTGGTGCTCGACACCTATCGCAGTCAACGCGCCAGTCGCCGGGGCTGAACCATGGCAACGATCAAGGATGTAGCGGCGCTCGCGGGCATTTCCTACACCACCGTGTCGCACGTGGTGAACAACACCCGCCCGGTCAGTCAGGAAGTGCGGCGCAAAGTCGAGGCGGCGATCAAGAGCCTCGACTACGTGCCCAGTGCCGTGGCGCGCTCGCTGAAAGCCAAGACCACCGCGACCATCGGCCTGCTGGTGCCTAACAGCCTCAACCCGTACTTCGCTGAATTGGCGCGCGGAATCGAGGATTACTGCGAGCGCAACGGCTATTGCGTGATCCTCTGTAACTCCGACGACAACCCGGACAAGCAGCGCAGCTATTTGCGTGTGTTGCTGGAAAAGCGCATTGACGGTTTGATCGTCGCCTCCGCCGGCGGTGACAGTGGTCTGGCGCAAGGGCTGGCGGGCGTGAAGACGCCGATGGTCATCGTCGACCGGGGCCTGGAAGGTGTAAATGCCGATCTGGTGCGCATCGACCACGAATACGGCGCTTATCTGGCAACCCGTCACCTGCTCGAGTTGGGGCATCGCGACATCGCCACGATCGGCGGTCCGGCCAGTACCAGCGTGGCGCAAATGCGTCAGGCCGGTTATTGCCGAGCGCTGCAAGAGGCGGGAATCGAGGTGCGCGAAGAGCGCATGCTGGAAAGCGACTTTACCAGCACCGGCGGTTACAACGCCGCTGCCCGGCTGCTCGAAAGCCATCCGCCCAGTGCGATTTTTGCCGGCAACGACATGATTGGCATCGGTGTGCTGCGCGCAGCGGCAGAACGAAACGTCCGGGTACCGGCGGAATTGTCGGTGATCGGCTTCGATGACATTCAGATGAGTCGTTATGTCTATCCGGCGCTGACCACGGTCGGCCAGTCGATCCTGCAACTGGGCGAGATGGCCGCCGAAGTGCTGTTGCGCAGAATTGCTGCGCCCGATTCGGGTACCGATCAACGCATCGTGACCCCGAGCATTGTCCTGCGCGAGTCGACCGCGCCGCTGTCCGGCGTGTTCACCGAATATCGCTGAAACCGAATTGATGAGTAGTGATGTATGCCAGCAAATGTAGTGGTAATAGGCAGCCTGAACATGGACCTGGTCACCCGGGCGCCACGGCTGCCGCGCGGCGGTGAAACGCTGATCGGTCATTCCTTTGCCACTGTGTCGGGCGGCAAGGGCGCCAATCAGGCGGTTGCTGCTGCGCGCTTGGGCGCTAAGGTGGCAATGATCGGTTGCGTCGGAAATGACGACTACGGTGTGCGATTGCGCGATGCCTTGCTCGCCGAGCACATCGACTGCCAGGCTGTCAGCGTCGTAGAGGATTCCAGTGGCGTGGCGCTGATTGTGGTGGATGACAACAGCCAGAACGCCATCGTGATTGTCGCCGGTGCCAACGGCGCGATGATGCCAGCAGTGATCGACCGTTTTGACGCGGTTTTACAGGCCGCCGATGTGGTGATCTGTCAGCTCGAGATTCCCGATGCGACGGTCGGGCATGCGCTCAAGCGTGCACGTGAACTGGGCAAGACCGTCATCCTCAATCCGGCGCCGGCGAGCCGTCCTTTGCCGGCAGACTGGTTCGCGGCGATCGACTATCTGATTCCTAACGAGAGCGAAGCGGCCGCATTGAGCGGGCTCGCTGTCGACTCGTTGCAGTCGGCAGAAACGGCTGCCACTCAATTGATTGCCATGGGCGCCGGTAAAGTCATTGTCACGTTGGGCGCGCAGGGGTCGTTGTTCGCCAATGGCAAGGGCTTCGAACACTTCCCCGCGCCGACCGTGAAGGCGGTCGATACCACGGCCGCAGGCGACACCTTTGTCGGCGGTTTCGCCGCAGCGCTGGCAAATGGCAAATCCGAGGCCGACGCGATTCGCTACGGTCAGATTGCCGCTGCGCTGTCGGTTACCCGTGCCGGTGCGCAACCGTCGATTCCAACAATGTCCGAAGTACAGGCGTTCAGACCCGCATGAAAAAGACTCCTTTGCTCAACGTCGCGCTGTCGCGACTGATCGCTTCGCTTGGCCACGGTGACATGGTCGTGATTGGCGATGCCGGTTTGCCCGTGCCACCGGGTGTCGAGTTGATTGATCTGGCGCTGACCCATGGCATCCCTGATTTCGTCAGCACGCTGAAAGTTGTACTCAGCGAGATGCAGGTAGAAAGCCATGTGCTGGCCAAAGAGATCTTCGCCAAACAACCCACGGCGCTGGCCGATCTGGACGCGATGAACGAAGAGGGCGCGCTGGGCCGTAGGGATCTGCTCACTCACGAGCAGTTCAAGGTACTGAGCCGACAAGCCAGGGCGATCATTCGTACAGGAGAATGTCAGCCGTACTGCAACATCGTTCTGGTCGCCGGGGTTACATTCTGATTTCCGATCTCACCTGCACAAGGAATGCGCTATGCAACGCTATGCTGAAAAAATTCACCAACTGCTTCGGGGTCTGCTGCTTTTGTCCGTGATAACTGCGACCGGCGCTCAGGCGGCGGAAAAGATCGACCTGATCATCGACACCGATCCGGGCGCTGACGACGTGGTCGCCTTGCTCTTTGCCCTCGCTTCGCCGGATGAGTTGAATATCCGAGCCTTGACCACCGTCGCTGGCAACGTGCGCCTGGACAAGACTTCGCGTAACGCGCGGCTGGCTCGCGAATGGGCAGGGCGCGAAGACGTGCCGGTTTACGCTGGCGCACCGAAGCCACTGATGCGCACGCCGATCTACGCCGAGAACATTCATGGCAAGGAAGGCTTGTCGGGCGTCACGGTTCACGAACCGAAGAAAGGCCTGGCGAAAGGTAATGCGGTCAATTATCTGATCGACACTCTTAAATCGGCCAAACCGCACAGCATCACCATCGCCATGCTCGGCCCGCAGACCAACCTGGCTCTGGCGTTGATCCAGGAACCGGAGATCGTTCAGGGCATCAAGGAAGTGGTGATCATGGGCGGGGCGCATTTCAACGGTGGCAACATCACCCCTGTGGCTGAATTCAACCTGTTCGCCGATCCGCAGGCTGCCGAGGTGGTGCTCAAGAGCGGGGTGAAACTCACCTATCTGCCGCTGGACGTGACCCACAAGATCTTGACCAGTGACGCGCGCCTGAAGCAGATCGCCGCGCTGAACAACAATGCGAGCAAGATCGTCGGCGACATTCTCAACGAATACATCAAGGGCGATATGGAGCACTACGGCATTCCCGGCGGCCCGGTGCATGACGCCACCGTTGTGGCGTATCTGCTCAAGCCTGAGTTGTTTACCGGTCGGGCGGTCAACGTCGTGGTGGATAGCCGTGAAGGACCGACATTCGGCCAGACCATCGTTGACTGGTATGACGGCTTGAAAGCACCGAAGAATGCATTCTGGGTCGAAAATGGCGACGCCCAGGGATTCTTTGATCTGCTGACCGAGCGCCTGAAACGCCTGAAATAAGTCGTCGACCCGCAGGCAGTTTGCCTGCGGGTTTTCACTGCGGCTGTTCGGCCTGGCCGATCGGATAGCGTTCGAATACCTGATTGATAAAATGCTGCGCCGCTTCTATCCCCAACTCCTTGACCAGTAAATCGATGCCGATCAGCGCCAGTTCTTCCGTCGTGCCGGGGCTGTAAGAGCTGTGTCCTTCGGCCCATTTGGCGTTTATGGCGGCGTCGATGCTTACACTGGTCATGAGGAGGCTCGAAAGGTCAGGGTGTCTGTTTTTCGAGTTAACCATTTTGCGCGGCGTTTGGCACTGCGACTTAGGCATGAGCGGAGCGCTATGCGACACTTGGTCTTTTCCGGCTTACCAAGGACCCTGTTGTGCAGATCGATCTGAATAGCCCTGACGGCCTCACACTCGATGCCGTGCGCCAATTGCTCGCGTCGGCCAGTGACGACGTACACAACCAATTGCGCGTAACCAAAGACGGCATCGCCTATCTGTCAACCGTGACCGGTGGGCAGGATATCGACGGTCTGCTGTTTCGCCTGGAAACCTGGGCAAAGGGCTCCGGCTATGTGGGTAACGTCGCAGCCAGCGATGAAGTCTGGGTGATGCAGATTTTCAACGCGCTCAAGGACAACTGGCCGAATCCGCCGTATGACTACATCGACGTATATTGAGGTCGTTAATATTCAGTCACGATTGTTTGCTGAGTCGCCGCGCGCAGCTCAGGCACACTCGGCATTTTTCCGCTCGTGGGGCAGGGCATGGCTTGAGCCTTGAAACCAAACGCCGCATTGGCGGTCGCACGATCTCTGCTTAAACATTTGAAAACAAGGAGGCTTCATGCCTTTGAAGTTCGCGACACTGGGTGCACTGATGGCCGCTGCTCTGTTGGCTGGTTGCAGCACAACCTCCAGCGAGTCGGCAAAGGAACCCGTGGCTGCTGAATCGGGAAACAGCCGCTGCGAAGCATCGGCAGCGCAATTCGCCATCGGCAAGAAGGCATCCCCTGAATTGCTGGATCAGGCACGTGCGAAGGCTGGGGCGCAAAATGCGCGCTTCCTCAAGCCAAACGACATGATCACCCTGGAATACCGCTCCGATCGCCTGAATCTGAACACCGACAACAACCTGGTTGTTACCCGCGTCAATTGCGGCTGAACACTTCGTTCAAGACATAAAAAACCCCGTCACTTGGACGGGGTTTTTTTAGTGCACCGAGAAATTACTCTGGGCGAACCTGTGCAGCTTGCATACCCTTTTGGCCTTTCTCAGCCACGAAAGAGACGGTCTGGCCTTCTTTCAGGCTTTTGAAACCGTCGGATTCGATAGCTTTGAAGTGTACGAACAGGTCGTCACCGCCACCTTGAGGAGTGATGAAGCCGAAGCCTTTTTCATCGTTGAACCATTTAACGGTGCCGGTTTGGCGATTAGACATGGTGTATCTCCAAGAAACATATATTTTCAGTAGTACTGTGCTGCTCAGGCCAACTGGGCACACCCGGGTATCATAGTCGAAATGTTCGCTTTGGGAGCCCCCCGGACGCGCTGTTTGCCAATCAGTCGTGTTTTCTTTACCACCCGTCTCTGCTGAAAGCCCCGGTTTGAAAGGCTTTCAGCGAAACGTAAAGACGATAAAAAAACCTGTAAAACCTGCATAAATCGTCTGAAAAGGCTCATTTCCAGCACTTTTTTCCGCCTTTCAGCCGATATTAATACCCGGTTTTCTTATTTTTTCGGGGCGGTATTTGCCTTGCATTTGGCGATCTGGCCAAGGGCTTTCTGTTGCAATTCAGGAGTCGCCTTGTTGTCCATCAGCGCCTGAATGTCGCTGGCCGGATAGGACTTGATGGCGTCAGCTCCGCAAGCGCAGTGGGATTTCGCCGCTGCAGCACCGATTTGCTGGGTCGCAGCCTGAGTGCACTGGGCCATGTACTTTTCGCGCTCGCCTTTCGGCCAGTCGGCATGGGCGCTCAGTGGCAACAGCAGGACGACGGGGGCGACGACGGCGAATAAGCTTTTCAGACGCATGCGAGGATGCTCCTTGTGGGTCAATGTCTTGTTATCTGAGGGCGCAAGGGCCGATCAAGTTCAGCACTCTGGCATAAAATCGGACATTTCGCCTTCTGCCAAATCAGGGCGTGAGCGACCGCTCATGTGTGCTAGCATGCCGGGCTCAAGCGTTCTCAGGCTTCGGATGACCTTCAGTCCCGAAGCGGTCGGCGTGCGAATTTTTCCGATTTGAATCCCAGTCACTCTGGTTCGGTTTTCCGGTTGGCCGCAAGGCTCTTGCCGCTGTAAGGCAGGCGTTCGTCATTGAATGGCCTGGATCGGATCTTGTACTGGCTCATCCCAACCCACGTGACCTTTGGTAGGGGTCACCACTAGGAGAGGAGGCGCCATGCCAACTATTACTCTTCCCGACGGCAGTCAACGTTCATTCGATCACCCGGTTTCCGTAGCCGAGGTCGCCGCATCCATTGGTGCAGGTCTGGCCAAGGCCACGCTCGCCGGCAAGGTCAATGGCCAACTGGTCGACGCCAGCGACATCATCAGCAGCGACGCGACCCTGCAAATCATTACGCCAAAGGATGAAGAGGGGCTGGAGATCATTCGCCACTCTTGCGCGCACCTGGTTGGCCACGCGGTCAAACAGCTGTACCCGACCGCGAAGATGGTCATCGGCCCGGTCATCGACGAAGGCTTCTATTACGACATCGCCTACGAGCGTCCTTTCACGCCGGAAGACATGGCGGCCATCGAACAGCGCATGCAGCAGCTGATCGAGAAGGATTATGACGTCATCAAGAAAGTCACTCCGCGCGCCGAAGTGATCGAAGTGTTCAAGGCCCGTGGCGAAGACTACAAGCTGCGCCTGGTCGAAGACATGCCGAACGAGCAGGCCATGGGTCTGTACTATCACGAAGAATACGTTGACATGTGCCGCGGTCCGCACGTGCCGAACACGCGTTTCCTGAAATCCTTCAAGCTGACCAAGCTGTCGGGCGCCTACTGGCGTGGCGACGCCAAGAACGAGCAATTGCAGCGCGTCTACGGCACCGCTTGGGCGGACAAGAAACAGCTGGCGGCGTACATCCAGCGCATTGAAGAAGCCGAGAAGCGCGATCACCGCAAGATCGGCAAGCGCCTGGGCCTGTTCCACACTCAGGAAGAGTCGCCGGGCATGGTGTTCTGGCACCCGAACGGCTGGACTCTGTACCAGGTCCTCGAGCAGTACATGCGCAAGATCCAGCGCGACAACGGCTACCTTGAGATCAAGACTCCTCAAGTCGTCGACCGCAGCCTGTGGGAAAAATCCGGGCACTGGGCCAACTATGCCGACAACATGTTCACCACTCAGTCGGAAAACCGCGACTACGCCATCAAGCCGATGAACTGCCCGTGCCACGTGCAGGTGTTCAATCAGGGCCTGAAAAGCTACCGCGAGTTGCCGATGCGTCTGGCCGAGTTCGGTGCCTGCCACCGTAACGAGCCGTCGGGTGCGTTGCACGGCATCATGCGCGTGCGAGCGTTCACTCAGGACGACGCGCACATTTTCTGCACCGAAGAGCAGATGCAGGCCGAGTCCGCTGCGTTCATCAAACTGACCATGGACGTCTATCGCGATTTCGGCTTTACCGAAGTCGAGATGAAGCTGTCCACTCGTCCGGAAAAACGCGTCGGCTCCGATGAGCTGTGGGATCGCGCTGAAGCAGCATTGGCTGCAGCCCTTGATTCTGCTGGCCTGCCGTACGATCTGCAGCCGGGCGAGGGTGCTTTCTACGGGCCGAAGATCGAGTTCTCGCTGAAAGATTGTCTCGGTCGCGTCTGGCAGTGTGGTACCTTGCAGCTCGATTTTAACCTGCCTGTCCGTTTGGGCGCTGAATACGTCTCTGAAGACAACAGTCGCAAACACCCGGTGATGTTGCACCGCGCGATCCTCGGTTCGTTCGAGCGTTTCGTCGGGATTCTGATCGAGCACTACGAAGGTGCCTTCCCTGCGTGGCTCGCGCCAACCCAGGCAGTGATCATGAATATCACTGATAAACAGGCAGATTTTGTTGCAGAGGTTGAAAAAACTCTCAACGAAAGCGGATTTCGTGCCAAGTCCGACTTGAGAAATGAAAAGATCGGCTTTAAAATCCGCGAGCATACTTTGCTCAAGGTTCCCTATCTTTTGGTTATCGGAGATAAGGAAGTCGAGATGCAGACTGTCGCTGTGCGTACTCGTGAAGGTGCTGACCTGGGCTCGATGCCCGTCGCCCAGTTCGCTGAGTTTCTCGCGCAAGCGGTTTCCCGGCGTGGTCGCCCAGATTCGGAGTAATTATTATTAAGCGTGAAATGAGACAAGATAAACGAGCTGCACCGAAAGCCCCGATCAACGAGAATATCTCGGCACGCGAGGTTCGGTTAATTGGCGCTGATGGCGAGCAGATTGGCATCGTCTCGATTGATGAAGCGCTTCGTATCGCTGAAGAAGCAAAGCTTGATCTGGTGGAAATCTCCGCCGATGCAGTCCCGCCTGTTTGCCGGGTGATGGACTACGGCAAGTCGATCTTCGAGAAGAAGAAGCAGATTGCCGCGGCGAAGAAAAACCAGAAGCAGATTCAGGTTAAAGAAATCAAGTTTCGTCCAGGGACGGAGGAAGGGGATTACCAGGTAAAACTGCGCAACCTGGTACGTTTCCTGAGTGACGGGGACAGGGCCAAGGTATCCTTGCGATTCCGCGGCCGTGAGATGGCCCACCAGGAGCTGGGGATGGAACTCCTCAAGCGGGTTGAACAAGACCTGCTCGAGTACGGTTCGGTCGAACAGCATCCTAAGATGGAAGGACGCCAGCTGATCATGGTCATCGCCCCGAAAAAGAAGAAGTAATCAACAGGGCACGGCAGGCCTTCTGATTATGTTTATCAACTGAATGCGGAGTATCCGAACATGCCAAAAATGAAAACCAAAAGTGGTGCTGCCAAGCGGTTTCTGAAAACTGCTAACGGCATCAAGCACAAGCACGCTTTCAAGAGCCACATCCTGACTAAAATGTCGACCAAGCGTAAGCGTCAACTGCGCGGTAGCAGCTTGCTGCATCCGTCTGACGTGGCAAAAGTCGAGCGCATGCTGCGCCTTCGTTAATTTAGTCAAGAATAGAGGAAGTAACTCATGGCTCGTGTAAAGCGTGGCGTCATTGCCCGTAAGCGTCACAAAAAAATTCTGAAACTTGCTAAAGGCTACTACGGCGCACGCTCCCGCGTATTCCGTGTTGCCAAGCAAGCGGTAATCAAGGCAGGCCAGTACGCCTACCGTGACCGTCGTCAGAAAAAACGTCAGTTCCGCGCTCTGTGGATCGCTCGTATCAACGCTGGTGCTCGTGTTAACGGTCTGTCCTACAGCCGTTTCATCGCTGGCCTGAAAAAAGCGTCCATCGAGATCGACCGCAAGGTTCTGGCTGATCTGGCAGTGAACGAAAAAGCGGCGTTTGCTGCGATTGTCGAGAAAGCTAAAGCCACCTTGGCTTAAGTACCCCCGACAGTCACCCGGCCTCACCTCTGTGGGGCCAGGTGTTAAACGTCATAAATAGGGGAAGAGCCTTCAAGCTCTTCCCCTATTTTGTATCTGGAGTCTGTACATGGAAAACCTGGATGCGCTGGTCTCTCAAGCACTAGAGGCTGTGCAAAGCGCTGAAGATATCAATGCCCTGGAGCAAATCCGGGTTCAATACCTTGGCAAGAAGGGCGAATTGACTCAGGTGATGAAGACCCTGGGGAATCTGCCGGCCGAAGAGCGTCCGCAAGTCGGTGCGCTGATCAACGTTGCCAAGGAACGTGTTACAGGCGTTCTCAATGCGCGCATGGCATTGTTTGAAGAAGCCGAGCTGGCTGCCAAACTGTCTGCCGAATCCATCGACGTGACATTGCCGGGCCGTGGCCAGACCTCTGGTGGTCTGCACCCGGTCACCCGGACTCTGGAGCGCGTTGAGCAGTTCTTCACCCGCATTGGCTACGGCATTGCCGAAGGCCCAGAGGTCGAAGACGACTACCACAACTTTGAAGCGCTCAACATCCCAGGCCATCACCCGGCCCGGTCGATGCATGACACCTTCTATTTCAATGCCAACATGTTGCTGCGCACCCATACCTCGCCGGTACAGGTCCGCACCATGGAATCGAAGCAGCCGCCGATCCGCATCGTCTGCCCGGGCCGCGTCTATCGCAGCGACTCCGATATCACCCATTCGCCGATGTTCCACCAGGTCGAAGGCCTGCTGGTTGATCGCGATATCAATTTTGCCGATCTCAAAGGCACCATCGAAGAATTCCTGCGGGTGTTCTTCGAGAAAGAACTGGCCGTGCGTTTCCGTCCTTCGTACTTCCCGTTCACCGAGCCATCCGCTGAAGTCGATATGGAATGCGTGATGTGCAGTGGCAAAGGCTGCCGCGTCTGCAAGCAGACCGGCTGGCTGGAAGTGATGGGCTGCGGCATGGTTCACCCGAACGTGCTGCGCATGTCCGGCATCGACCCGGAAGAGTTCTCCGGCTTTGCCTTCGGCATGGGCGTCGAGCGTCTGGCCATGCTCCGTTACGGCGTGAACGACTTGCGTCTGTTCTTCGACAACGACTTGCGGTTCCTCGCGCAATTTCGCTAGTCGTAACGAATTCTTAGGAGAGCAGGATGAAATTCAGTGAACAATGGCTGCGTGGCTGGGTCAGCCCGCAGGTAGATCGCGACGAGCTGGTTGCCCGTCTGTCGATGGCCGGTCTTGAGGTCGATAGCGTTACGCCGGCCGCCGGCGTATTCAGTGGTGTGGTGGTGGGTGAGGTGCTGAGCACCGAGCAGCATCCGGACGCCGACAAGTTGCGCGTATGCCAGGTCAGCAATGGCGCGGAAACCTTCCAGGTCGTGTGCGGAGCGCCAAACGTGCGCCCGGGCCTGAAGATTCCGTTCGCCATGATTGGCGCAGAGCTGCCGGGCGACTTCAAGATCAAGAAGGCCAAGCTGCGTGGCGTTGAGTCCAACGGCATGCTGTGCTCGCAGGCAGAGCTGCAGGTCGGTGAGGGCAACGACGGTCTGATGGAGCTGCCGGCCGATGCGCCGGTGGGCGAAGATTTCCGTGTGTATCTGGATCTGGAAGACGCCAGCATCGAGGTCGACCTGACCCCGAACCGTGGCGACTGCCTGTCCCTGGCCGGTCTGGCCCGTGAAGTCGGCGCGCTGTACGCCGTGCCGGTAACCCGTCCTGTGGTCGCTGCGGTTGCAGCGGTACACGACGAAGTCCGTTCGGTCGAGGTGCTGGCCCCAGCGGCCTGCCCGCGTTATCTGGGCCGGGTCATCCGTAACGTCGACCTGTCCAAGCCTACGCCGCTGTGGATGGTTGAACGTCTGCGCCGCGCCGACGTGCGCAGCATCGACGCTGCGGTCGACATCACCAACTACGTGATGCTCGAGCTGGGTCAGCCGCTGCACGCTTTTGATCTCGCCGAAATCAATGGCGGCATTCGTGTGCGCATGGCGGAAGAGGGCGAGAAGCTGGTTCTGCTTGATGGTCAGGAAGTCAGCCTGCGTAGCGATACGCTGGTCATCGCTGACCACACTCGTGCACTGGCGATCGCCGGCGTCATGGGTGGCGAGCACAGCGGTGTTTCCGCGACCACCCGTGATGTGTTCCTCGAATCTGCGTTCTTTGATCAGATTGCGGTTGCCGGCAAGGCACGTTCTTACGGCTTGCATACCGACGCTTCGCATCGCTACGAGCGTGGCGTTGACTGGCAGCTGGCCCGTGAAGCCATGGAGCGCGCCACTGGCCTGCTGCTGGAAATCACTGGCGGCGAAGCTGGTCCGATCATCGAGACCGTCAGCGAGCAACATCTGCCATCGATTGCACCGATCACTCTGCGCGCGCAGCGCATCACTCAGATGCTCGGCATGGAGATGGATTCGGCACAGGTCGAGCGTCTGCTCAGTGCCTTGGGCCTGAGTACTACCGCTGATGGCGAAGGCCAATGGCGCGTTGAAGTGCCAAGCCATCGCTTCGATATCAGCCTGGAAGTCGACCTGATCGAAGAGCTGGCTCGCCTGTACGGTTACAACCGTCTGCCGGTTCGCTACCCGCAAGCGCGTCTGGCACCCCAAGCCAAGGCCGAAGCGCGTAGTGATCTGCCTGAGCTGCGTCGTCTGCTGGTTGCTCGTGGTTATCAGGAAGCGATCACTTACAGCTTCATCGATCCGCGTCAGTTCGAACTGTTCAATCCAGGTGTCGAGCCGCTGTTGCTGGCCAACCCTATCTCCAATGACATGGCGGCCATGCGTTCGTCTCTGTGGCCAGGTCTGGTCAAAGCGCTGCAGCACAACCTCAATCGTCAGCAGGATCGCGTGCGTCTGTTCGAGAGCGGCCTGCGCTTCGTTGGTCAGCTTGAAGGCTTGAAGCAAGAGCCGATGCTGTCCGGGGTTGTTTGCGGTAGCCGCTTGCCGGAAGGCTGGGCGCAGGGTCGCGACACCGTTGACTTCTTCGACGTCAAGGCTGACGTGGAAGCGGTACTGGGTTTCGCTGGTGCCTTGGATTCGTTCACCTTTGCTGCAGGCAAACACCCGGCGCTGCACCCGGGGCAGACCGCGCGCATCGAGCGTGAAGGTCGCGAAGTAGGCTTCATTGGTGCGATCCACCCAGAATTGTCGAAAGCCTTGGGGCTGGATCGTCCGGTGTTCGTCTTCGAGCTGGTTCTGGCTGAAGTGGCGCTCGGTAAAATGCCGAAATTCCACGAGTTGTCGCGCTTTCCTGAAGTGCGTCGTGACCTTGCACTGATCGCGCACAAAGACGTCGCGGCCTCGGCTGTACTGGACGTAATCCGTGAAAATGCAGGCGAATGGCTCACAGAGCTCAGGCTGTTTGACGTGTATCAGGGTAAAGGTATTGATCCTGATAGAAAAAGCCTTGCAGTTGGCTTGACCTGGCAGCATCCATCGCGCACTCTTAATGACGATGAGGTGAATTCGACGACGCAAAATATCCTCACCTCGCTCGAACAAAGGTTGAACGCCACGTTAAGGAAGTGACGTATGGGGGCTTTGACGAAAGCTGAGATGGCGGAACGTCTGTATGAAGAGCTGGGCCTGAACAAGCGGGAAGCCAAGGAATTGGTAGAACTGTTTTTCGAGGAAATCAGGCATGCTCTTGAAGACAACGAGCAGGTCAAATTGTCCGGTTTCGGCAATTTCGACCTTCGGGACAAACGCCAGCGGCCTGGCCGCAACCCGAAAACGGGGGAAGAAATCCCGATCACGGCTCGCCGTGTGGTCACCTTTCGTCCAGGGCAGAAGTTGAAGGCCCGAGTTGAGGCTTATGCTGGAACCAAGTCATAACGACGAGCTACCTGTCATCCCGGGCAAACGCTACTTCACCATTGGTGAAGTCAGCGAGTTGTGTGCCGTAAAGCCACACGTGCTGCGCTACTGGGAGCAGGAGTTTCCTCAGCTCAACCCCGTCAAACGCCGCGGGAACCGCCGGTATTATCAGCGCCAGGACGTGCTGATGATCCGGCAGATCCGCGCGCTCCTTTACGATCAGGGTTTCACCATCGGCGGCGCACGTCTGCGTCTGTCCGGCGACGAAGCCAAAGACGATACCACCCAGTACAAACAGATGATTCGGCAGATGATTGCCGAATTGGAAGATGTCCTGGTGGTGCTCAAGAAATAAAAAGCGGCGTTTGAATACTTCCAGTTTTCAAACGCTTGCGATATATTCTTGAGCGCTCTTCGAGGTGAAGAGCGAGATGCAACATCAGTCGGGGCGTAGCGCAGTCCGGTAGCGCACTAGCATGGGGTGCTAGGGGTCGAGTGTTCGAATCACTCCGTCCCGACCATTATTCCTGATTAGAATCAGACACTTAAGCCGATCAGATGGATCGGCTTTTTTGTGCCTGCGCAAAACCCGCGCAAAACTTGCGCAAAACTACCCGGTGATTTCGCTGATATTCAGATCAGGAATTGCCTCTGACCAGACGATCTCGGCATGGTCCTTCTGGTAGTTCTTCGTCATGGTCTCGCTGGCGTGGCCGGCGATCTTCTGACCGTCCTTCCCGGCTTTCTGATACAGGTGCAGCGACAGCGCTCGCACTTCATGGAAGCCCGGCATTTCCTCTTCCTTCCATCCCTTGTAACAACCCGCCGCATCCCGGGCCTCCTTGAAGGCTCGCGTCAAATATCGCTCTTCGACCTGCGTCCAGTGGTCCTTCGTCTGCGCCTGCTTCTGCTTTTTGCGGTCTGGGCGGCGATGTATCAGGTAGGGCGAGACGATGTCATCCCGGCACCGGCTGATAACTGCCTGGAGTTCTTCGGTTACTTTGAACCGGATCCAAGCCGCGTCGCTGGCCTTGGCCGTCTTCTGCTGAACCACATACAAAAACCCTTCCCGAACACCATCGAACCGCATATTCAAGATGTCCGTCCGGCGCTGCGCGGTGATCAGTGCCAGGTCGATTGCGTTCTGCAGCCAGAACGGTGAGTTCTCCCGAATGGCCTTCAGGCCTTGGACGGTGTGTCGCTTGCGCTGCTTCTTCTCAATTCGATTGATGGTGCTGGCGGCCGGGTTATCCGGGCACAGCCCTTTTGCCGCTGCGTGGTTGAAGATGTCGATCAGCAGCGCGCGGCACTGGTTGGCAGTGCGCGGGGTGAGGGCGTCCAGCATCTGCGCGATCATGCGGATCGTGATCTGATCGATGGCTTTGCCTTCGAACTGTTTCCTGAAACGACGGAAATGCACGGCGTACAAGCCCAGCGTTCCTTTTGCGAGTTCCCTCGGCGGCAGAACGTCGCGTTCGTATGCGTCCAGGAAGCCGGCGAACGATTCCGATGTGCTGCCCATTACGGCGCCGACCAGGTCAGCGCCGCGCATGAACTCCAGATTCAACTGCTTCGCGGCATCGATCGCCTTAATCCGGTCAGACCCGAACTGGAACCACTTACCGTCGGTGGGCCGGCGGTAGCGATAGGTCGAGCGCCGCGAATCGAAGTACAGGTTCTGCGGTAGGCTCTTGTTCGCCTTGTTGCGCGGCCGTGGGACCATCATGCAGCTCCTTTCAATACCATCGCGACCAGATCATTGCCGTCCGAACGGCTGAACGCCGTCCAATCAACGTACCAGAGTTTGCCAATCTGCTCGCCGGGCACCTTGCCGTTGCGGATGTAGTTGCGGATCGCCTGGGGGCAGGGTGGTGTTCCGTTTTCACCCCAGCGCCGGCGCTGGAATTCACTGATCTTGATCAGCTCTTTTTTCATTGGTGATGCTCCATGCCGCGCTTGGCGGCAGAAGGTGGGGATGGTTCAGGGTTTGAATTCTTCGGCGGCGCACAGCTTCCGCGCGTAATCGAGCAGATCAGCGGACCAGTCGAGGCCGACGCCGTCGTCGAAAGCGAAAAGCATTCCCGCGAGGGCTTTACGCAGGTTTCCTTTTTCTTCGGTCAGTTTGATCACCTCTTCGTGAAGCCGCTCGGCGTGATCCGTCCATTCCTCAGCCATGATTTCGAAATGCTCGGCCGGCTCCCACGGGGAAGGGATAACGTTCGTCACCCAGTCATTCCAAAGCTCAACGCTTTCACCGCGCGCGATACGCTCCTGCTTCATACGCTCACCGAGATCGCGCAACTCTTTCGCGCGCCGCTCGGCGTCTTCTTTGTTTAGGCACGGGTACTCTTCGCCAGGGCCAACGCTGTGGATCGCCCAGAGTTTTACGGTGGGTTCGGCCAAGGCTTGGCGAAACACGGAGACTTCATTGCAAAGCGAAGGCCCGCCCTGTGCGACATCTGGGTGGCTCTCCATCAAGGTCAACGCTCGCTCGACAATGTTTCGGTCGAGCGTGATGACCTCGGTGGCCGGGGGCGCTGGCTCCATCATGGCTTCGATGACACGTTCAATTTCGGACATACGAATTCCTCGCCCGCCGTACACCGGCAGGCTGTTGAGTTGAGGGAGGGGTTACTTCTGGATCAGTTCGGCGGGGACCTTCACCGTGGCGCCGCGTTTGGCAAACACCACGGCGCGGAACACCGCGATGATTCGGGTTTCGCCGGGCTGGCGGTTGAACGGGTCGTTGGTGGCGTCTGCCAGCCATGGGTGCCGGTGGCCAACGTCGACCCAGACGCCGTACTTCGTGATCAGTTGCTCGGCGTCGGGCAGGGCGAATAGATCCAGCTGTCCCGCCACGGGCTGCTGATCACCCTCGATCGCGTTGATTGCCCAGTCCAGCGCCGGGCCGGTCAGTTCCTCGGTGCGGACGCTGACCATGCTGTTCATTGCTGTCGCCTCTGGAAGTCAGTGCAGCGCACGATCACCGTCTGCCCGTGGCGTGATAGCGGCGGCATGGTGCTGAAGGGAAGGTGGCTGCAATTGCGGTGGGCGTGGGTGCAGGTGGCGCACATGCCTCCTTTGGGTTGATGGGTCATGGCCGGGCCTCGCTGATGCGGGGGACAAAACCGCCGAGATCCGCCAGGCTCTGCAACGCGATCGCGCAATCATCGCCGAAGGCAAACATCGCGCTGCCAGCACCTGATCGGCCTTTCTTGTGGCTGTTCTCGTGCCCGGGCACAAAGGCGATTCGACCCTTGATCAGCAGAGTGGCCGATGCGGTGGCCATTGCTTCCTGAAACCACTCGGCATCCGTGCGGCTGAACACCAGCGCAATGCCGTTGCCATGAGCAATCAGGCGGCGCATCCAGAAACCTGTATCTGGGCCGTATGGCGGGTTCATCCAAACCCGGCCCGACCATTCCTTCGACAGGCCGTCATCGAAGATCGTGTACTTCGTGTTGGCCGGTACCGCCGTCACATAGTCGTGCGGGCTGGATGGGTCGAGGTCGAACTGCAAGCCGAGCCGGTCGAATATCCAGGCCGGCGTATACCACTCGACGCTCTTGTGCTTCGGTGGCGCCGCGCGGGCGCCGATCATTCCGGTCATCGCCACGGCCCCTTGTATATGAGGTAGGCCATGTAGAGCGGGGCGGCTATTGGAATCAAGATCATAGTAGGTCTGCTCCTGCTTCAAGTAGGCCGTCGCGGTCTTCGCGCAGGTTGTTACGTTCAGCCTTGAGCTGGTCGCGCTCTCGGATCAAAGCCTTAATGGCTGTCGAGATATTCCGGTGGCCGAGTGTAATGGTGATGGCCTGAGCTTCGTCGAACAGCTTGACCTTCTGGTCTCGGTCGTCTGCTGCTCGCGCGGCCAGCTCTTTTTCGTGGATCTTGAGGCAGCGCTTGCAGGTGACGTACCGCCAGTCATTGGTGAGCTGCTCGTCGGACATGTCGCCGTCGGTGCCGCAATAAACGTGCTCTGGCGGATCCTGATCAGCCTCGGTGCCGCCGTCCCACGGGTAAAGGTGAATCGCTCGTTTGCTCATCCGATCACCGCCTTTATGGTCAGTACCAATGGAAGCCAGAAGAAGAGGGTGCAGCCGAGTGCGCACTTGGTGATCATGGCGTCAGCCTCTGGCCGAGCATTACGTCAGTGACGATTTCCCAGAGCTGCGACGGTGACCACTGGTAGCGGTCGAAGTCGGTGTCAGGCTGAACGCCGTAGGTGCAAGTCGAGTGGGCTCCGTCTGGGTATTCGCCGCGCTTCGCCATGATCGTGGCGACTCGACCATCGCCGCCGGGCTCTGTGCGGTGATAGTGGTACGCCCGAGTGTTGTAGTCGTTGCCGGCTTCCACGGTGATCACGCCATCCGGTATCAGGTGCGCGCGGCCGTCTGGAGTCCACGGCCTACCGCCGCCCGGTGTGCGAGCGCCCTCATGCAGATACAGCACAAATCCCCCATCGTCACAGCGTTCCAATTCAAAGCAGTGATTGATCTGCTTGCCCGCGATCACCCGCGAAGTGAAGTTGAAGCGGTGGTCATGGATTGCCGAGTGCTTGAAGCAAGCGCGGCGCGGCAACTCTGGATGCCAAACGTGCAGGCGTTGATTGCCCTGCAGCTGAACCTGTACGAACCCGAGGCCGTGCAGGGTGATCTTGTCGGTCATTACGTCGTCGATGATGCTCACGGCAACACTCGTCCTTGCCGCTATAGCGGCTGACTTTGAAGGGGGGAGGGAGTAATTTTGCGGGCGGAGTACTGATGTACTCCTGTCAGGCAGTCGCGGACTTTACCGTTTTTTTCTGCTGGCGAGCCCGGTGCCGTTCGTATGGCCCATCCGGCAGATCGGCGATTGCGTTGGCTGCTTTGATGAGCAGGTTGCCTTGCTGCTCGAGCGCCTTCGGCACGAAGTGTTTGAAGCGTGAGCCGGCTGGGTAATAGGTGTCATACGCCATGCGGCTGCACACGGTGGACGCCTCGTCGAGTCCGTTGCTGCGACCGTAGGCGATCAGGCCTTCCCGCTCCTGGGCAAGCTCATCAATCTTCTGATCCGCTGCGTTCAGTCGCTGCTGCAGGGCTTGTTCTCGCGCCAAGGATTCCGCGAGCAGGTCGGCGTCAGACTTGTAAGGCGCTGGGCATTCACCACTTGGTGGCTCTGCGTATGTGCCGCGAACTTTGCAGCCCCGGCAGATGACAAGTCCGCCATCGTCGCCCTCGACGGCCTCATTGGAATGCTTGCTCATGACGGATCTCCAATCAATTGTCGGTACCGGTGTAGGTGCGCCAAGGCACCTTCACGCCGTTTACGAGGAATCCCCAGTCACCGCGCCACTTGCTGGTGATGAAGAGGGTGATGACGCCACCTGGGGATACCTGATCGATGCGGTGGTATTCGCCGTGCAGCAGTTCGGCAGTGTCGCCCGGGCGCCGATCGAGGTATTCGGTAGCCAGTGCGCTGGCGGGGACGTTCAAGCCACACAGCGCCGGGTCGTCGTGATCAAGCAGTCTCTGCTCCGTGTACCAGCCGCGCAGGATGATCGTCCGGGCGTTCCATGGGTGATCGTGAAGATCCCGGTCTTCATCCGGCCGCATGATGTGATGAATGCGGAACGACCACGGGCACCACCACAGAGCCGGCTTGTGCGTCTCCCTGCTGTAGGGGTTGAACAGCCACCAGCGGCCCATGTACATCTCGGTGCCGTCGGCGGACATGATGTGCTGGTACGGGGTGAGCTTGGCGTGGGTTATTAGCCAGTCGGCGATGGCGGTACGGGCCAGCAGCTTGGCGACCAAGCGCCAGAAGAGATTTATCATGCAGCCTCCGGGTCATGTCCTGGGCAGCCGTTGCCGGCGAAATCGAAACCCTCGCAGGGCGGCCCGAATGGGAGAACTTCTTTGCCTTGGGCCAGAGCCTCTAGTAAATGATCCTTCGCCTCCTCGGCGGTGCATTCGCGGCCACCCTCCATGCGGAACATGCCTTTGAGCTGGCGCTTGCTGAAATCACGCAGCGCACCGCGGACGCTCAGATGAATGTGGAAGGTGCGACCTTTGGAGCCGAATGAATCGGTCGGTTTGTAATCTGTTGGCATAGCGGCCTCGCGTTGACTGTTACCGGACTGATAACATCACTAAATTGGCTAAGGGGAAGTGATTTATATGAAGGACAAAGTTAATTGGGTTGTTTGCGTTTTGTTATTTTTCAGTGGAGTAATATGGGGAAGACTCTTTACTCAAGATGATTTTTACAAAGTTTCTAATATTCATGACATGTTTGATATTTTTGGAGCGGCAGCAACAGTAGGCGCAGTTGTGTTGGCGATGTTCAGTTTGAATTCCTGGCGAAAGCAAGGTAAGGCTGAGTCCGATCATGAGCTGGCGCGAAAGGTGGTAGTCGAGCTCCGAAGATATCAAGAAGAGCTTGTAAGGACCTGGAGCTATGCCGAATCTTCTGTTGCTCAAATTCAAAACGATACATGGATTGGTGACGGAGGCCCGGATAATTCTTTAGTCGGCATATACGAGAGCAGGTTGAAAGAGGCGAAGGATGCTAGATCAGCGCTCGCAGCGATAGAGATTGAGACCTCAGAGCTTTGGGGGGGCATATTTGAAGAGCAGTTCATAAGAATTTTTCATTTGGATCATTTGTTTTGCTCTTTTATAGAAACATATTTGAGGTTGCTAATTCGTGGGACTTTTGATGATCAATCGGAAAGTATATCGATTGAGTGTCTTCGACGTTGGGAGAAACTTCAAGGAGAAGGGTTGAAGGACTTTGACTCAGCAAAGTCGTATATATCGGAAGCTATTTCAATGCTCAAAGATGAGGCAAGAAACAAATTGCTCGAGTGATTAGGTATTCCAATATCGTTGATGCGTACGATAAGATATTTACCTCGCCGGCTGGCGTGATACGTCTATTGGGTTGATTATTTGCACTCAGCAAAACCTGACGGTGATTGCGATGAGCACGAAAACTGATGTGGAAGCGGTGCGCCTGATCGGCGATGAGGTTGTCCGACTACTCAGCCTTCCTGATGAAAGGCTTGAGGTTGAAGTTCGCCATGGGCTTAGGCTGATCGCCGAACTGGCGCGGTGGCGAGACCTGGCTGGCTTATCCAGCGCAGAGCCTGCTAGCAGAGTTCGTTGAAGTGGGGTATTTGTGTTCGGCCCGGCATGGTGCTGGATTAAAACTGTGATGCGAGGTTAACGAAGATGGCATTGCCTAAATACGCCGAGGGCCGTTCAAAAGAGGAGCTTGTGCGCATTACCTGTGAGGCCTGTGCGACGAGCAGGTATGGCCTGCTAAACAAACCGTACGCAGCTACCATTAACGTTGGAATTGATCCTGAAATATTCGTTACCTGTTTGAAGTGCGGGCACAGGCAATTCGACGCCGAAAACTGGAGCGATATCTGAATAACCCAGCGCAATAATAGAGGGCGGGTCAGGCGCGCCGGACTTTGAAGTGGAGCATCGCCCTGATGCTGTGGCAGTAATCCTGAAGCCGCTCGTAGGCCTTGTATTTGGCCTGACTTCGAGTGGCTGCCCATACCCTGACCAGATCTTCGCGAGCTTCCCGATTCCAGTCGAGATCGTCCCAGTCATGCTTGAATGGCAGGACCAGCCACTCCTTGAGCGGAAGCGTCTCGGCCATCTCGCCGTACTGCATTTCGTGGGTGGGGTGGTAATTGCCGATGCGCTTCTTTGGGTCTTCGTCCAGCACCACTCCGATGTAGTGGCCGCGATCTGCCAGGATGACACCGGGCTTGCCGTAGGCGATGACGCGACGGCCGATTTCGGCAGGCACCTGATAGTGCTGCCGGACGTATGCGCAGTTGTGCCACATGGATTATCTCCAGTCAGGCGCCGCCCTCCGTGATCGGTGGTGGCAATTTGGTGTGAAATAGGGTTTGATTCTCAATCGGCTTGGAGCCGTTAGGAGAAGCAATGTCGAAAGTAGAAAATGCGGACAGCCCTGCGGCGGAAGTGAAAAGCATCGGCGGCGATACACTTAAGAAAAAAGCTTTCATAGTCACACCAATTGGAGGCGCTGACTCATCAACTCGAAGGGCTGCAGACGGACTCATTAGTTCGGTCTTGAAACCTCTTCTGTCTGAACTGGGATATGAGACGCATGTAGCACACGAAATTTCAATAACAGGCTCCATTACGCGTCAAGTTATCGAGCATATCCTTGAGGATGACTTGGTCGTAGCTAACTTGTCAGAGCTCAACCCAAACGTGATGTATGAATTGGCAGTTAGGCATTGTTCTGGAAAGCCTGTAGTAGCAATTGCCGAGTTTGGAACAAAACTACCATTCGACATAGCCGATGAAAGAACGGTTTTTTATACCAATGATATGCGCGGTGTGGTCGAGCTCAATCCTTCACTTCGCAAAGCAATTGAGGCGTCCGTCGGAAAAGCTGAACAAGATAATCCTGTTTTGAGAGTGCGGCAAAATCGAGCACTGCTAGAATCATTAGATCAAACTGACGCAAAAACGATACTTATCGAGCGCCTTGATGGGATTGAGGGGCTTTTGCGCGGGTTGACGAATGGCCGGCACTTTGATCAGCCTTCACCAATCGGCAATAAAGCTATCAGTTTTAAAATGAAAGCGTCGGAAGAAACAGCGAAACAGTTTTGTGAGGAAATATCAGTTTACGGATATTTCGTCCAATGGACTGCGATTATGTCTGGCGATGGCGTAAGGGAGTACACAATGACAGTAAGTGGCTCTAACAAAGTAGATTTAGATATCCTTGCGAAAGTTGCAGGGGGCCTAAAAATTGATATGAGGTACATCCAAGTATTTTAACCACATTGCTCTAGCAGTTTATTAATGTATTTTACCGGGTCTGACAATTTCGTCGTCAGGCTCTGGTGGGTCGTCGGCGAGCGACTTCATGCCAGCCGCCTCAATAAGCCGCGACACCTTTTCGGTTATGACAAAAGGTGTCGTGACACAGCGCAGCATCTGGGCTTGGGTATCGAAGTCGGCGGCGATCAGGTTCATCAGCAGCAACTGGTGAACATCCTGCTGGCTGTTGATGCCGTGGGCCCTCATGACTGCCTTCAGGTCAGGCTTAAACACGCCGGCCACCTCAACCGTAAACTTCTCTACGCCCAATGCAGCGTCCTTTGCTGCAGACTTCTCGCGCTTTTTCTTTTGCTTGATCGCTTCCTTCGTCGGCTCCTGTACTTCGGCCATGGCCTACCTCTTCAATTCCGCTGGCCGGCAAGTCCAGCCAGGTCTGTCGTTTGCGTTGTTGGATGCGAAAACGTCTCACGCTGCGACCTTCACCTGATGCCAGGCGCCGGCGGCGTAGAACAGCTTTGCGGCTTGGGCTTAGTCCATAGATATCTCGTCGGGAATCGCGATCCAGCCTGAGGCCACCAGATGGTTCGGGTTCGCGCTGTTGCGCAACTCCAGGTAGTAATGCTCGATGGCGTCAGTCAGGCGCTCTACCTTGTAGATGCCCTCGGGCGAGATCTCCACCGACTTGATGTACTCGGCGCCGCGCTCGTCTCGACACATGGCGCCGATGTAGATCGTCCAGCGGTAGGAGAAATCGAATATCGCGTTGGCGATCCCCAGACTTCGGATCTGCCGGCAGCTCTTCCAGTTCGCCATGATCTGGCTGCCGCTGGGGTCGATGTTCACCACCGCGACGTGGTTGGTGCGCAGCAGCGCCCGGCAACTGCGTTCAGCCCGGGCGAAACCGTTGTTGGGTTTGCGTTTCGACTTCATAGCGAGTCCGCCATTTTGCGCAGCGCCTTGCGTTCGGCGGCCGATATCGGCTTCGGGCGCCGCTTGAGGACCGTTTCATGGTCTATTTTCCTCGAGCGGGGCGGTGGTAGCGGATTGCGCGGCGGGCTTTTCAATTGGTTGATCCGTCCGCCGGCGGCCAGGTACTGCGCGATTCGTTCAGCGATCGACTCGGCGTCCGGCCGGTGCTGCTCGACGAGGTTGAGGTGATTGCTGATCATGCTCAGGCTCCTAATCGATGGGCTTGCGCTCGCGCTCTGTCCGCTACTTCGTCAACCATCCGGCCCAGCTCCAGGTTGAACTGAACCAGCTCTTGATGAAGCATCGCGATGTACTCGTCATCGCGCTTGATGGTCTCGATGTATAGGCGGCAGTCTTCATCTTGGCGCGGATCGAACGACAGGAAATCCCACCATTCCCGGCCCGTGACGAACATGCAGCCCTGAACCTGCGGCTTGTGTTCGTCGGGCATTCCTTCGAGCCAGGTACGGACGTGGACGGCTTCATTGAATGGACACTTCGACTCAATGCCGCCGTCCTCGCCAATCAAGCCGTCCGGCGAACAGCCCAACCAGTCGTATTTTGGATGAACCAAGAAGCCCGACTTGATGACGGTATTGCCGGTCAGGATTTCGTAAAAGTCGTGACTCGACTGCTCAACCTCAGTCCCCCAGGCCATCGACTTGCTGCTGACCGAATGTTTCGATCTGTTCGCCAGACGTTCAAAAGCCAGTTCGCGCATGTAAGTGGTGCGGGCCGCGAGCGGCTTGCGCTTCCCGTGCTTGTCGCGATCACCCCAAGCAATCACATCCTTGAACCTGCTTGCCGTTAGGCGCCCGCTGCGGTCCTGATGCCACTGCTCGGTGCGTTGAAGGTCTACTGAGGCGTTCATTGCTCGCCGCCTTGCACATCGTCGTTCGCACTGCCGTTTGAGCTTTCATTGAGGGTTGTGAACTCTGCCTCAATTGTCTGTGCAATCGACTTCAGCTCACCGTGACGTGTCACGCCAATAGCGCCGCGCTGCTGCGGCTTCAACGCCTTCCAGGCCTTTTCGTAGCCATCAATTCCTTGTTCTTGAGCGATCTTTTTCAGCTGCTCGAATAGGTCACTTGTTGCGTCAGTGGTGTCGCCCTGAGGAACCGACGCAGCTCCCACATCTGCTGGTTTTTCGTTGGTAGATCGTGGGGTAACATCCGTTTCCGGAAGCGCGTAGCCGTCGTCCAGCTCGTCACGGGTGTACACGCCCAGAATCACGTCGGGGCAATACAGACGAGCCCATTTTTTGAGCGCCAGATACGCGATCTGCTGCTTCGGATCGTCCGCCCATAGCGTAGAGTTCCGGGTTCGCGCCTGAGTCATCAAGGTGGTCAGTTCGCGGGGAGCGTCTTCGCCAACGAACGTCGCCCAGACGCGGACGCCGAGCCCCTTCTCGTCGTTAATATTCCAGTTTGGGACGCGGTATTTCTTCGGCTGCCCGTGATCATCCGTTTGCTTTTTGCTCTCGATTTCACGGAAGTTGCCAATAATCTTGTCCCAGTCGCCGAACCACTCGTAATGGATTCGATCAAGGGTGGGCGCTCGCGTGGTGATAACCGCATTGACCAGCTGTGCTTCATAGCTCAGTTGGCCACCGTTCACGATGAACGTCTTCTGCGCAACCTGGAAGGGGTTCATGCCCCATTGCATGGACTGCATGATCACTGCCATGCAGTCGGCAGTGTTGCCGTGGAAATGCTTCGGCAGGGTGGTTTTGCCGCCTGCCATGATGCCGGCGAGTTCAGTCATCGACTGCATGCTGTCGCGATTGAGGATCAGGCCCGTCGGGCTTGTGTCCATTGGTACGGTAGCAATCTGGGTTTGAGCGTTCATTCCTAACTCCATAGCCGACGACTTTGGCCGGCCTCCGGGGTGATTTCAGGGTTTGTTAGAACGACAGGGCGCGCAGCCAGGCCGATGCCTCGTCATTGGTGACGCAGAAGGCCATGGCCACGACCTCGACCACTTCGTTGGCGCTCGGCATGTTCGAGTCAGCGACTTCGTCAGCCACTGGAACCGGATCAACTCCCACTGCATCTGCTGGCGCTGTGTCGGTAACGGCTGGTGTCGTGATGACGCCTGCAACCGCAGCGGGTGCTGCAGCCAGTGCGCGCAGGCGAGCCAACTCTTCTTGGTCGCGCTGATACTGCGCATCGCGTTCGCGCTGCTGGCGCTGCTGTTCTTCTTGCTGCTCACGTTGCTGGCGTTGTTGAGCTTCCATATCGCGGCGCTGCTGGTCGAGTTCATCCTGCTGCTTCTTCAAACGCAGGCGATCTTCCTCGGCGCGCTGCTTGCGCAACTCTTCTGCTTCAGCATCGGCGATGCGTTGCTTCTCACGCAGTTCATCCAGCTCTTTTTGTTGGGCCAGCAGCTTGGCTGCCGCCTCTTCGCGGTCAACAGCAGCCCTTTGCAGTACTTCAAGCTGATCAATAGCGTTGTCTCGGGCAATGGTGGCTTCCGCTTCGAACTCGGCGTATTCGTCTGGCAGGATTACCGACTCTTTGACGCTCAGAAGGACGTTGGCAACATCGGCAGCGCTACGGCTTGCATATGCAGCAGCGACGGAGCTGAAACGATTGATTTTTGCCCGAATGGCGTCGACACGCTCAGCCTCGACACGCTCGCGTTCGGCCTTGGCGTCAGCGGCGCGCTTTTCTTCGGCCTTGATTGCCTCGTCTACAGGCGCTTCGATCGCCAGTACGCGATCCTTCAACGCCTCACCGAATTCCTTCACTTGGTTGACGCGAGCCTGCGCGTCTTTAACCGCCTGTTGATAGGGAATCAGCGCCGTTTTCGTGGTATTGGCCAAGGCGTAGCGGACATCGCGAATATCCACGCGAACTTCCTTCGCATTCGCCAAGCCCTCACTTGTAGAGCAGTCGACAACGAGGTTCGCGTAGGTCGTTTCCACTCGGACGATTTGTTCTTCATGCGGCCGATATTCGGCGATATCGGTGACAGCTACTTTTGGCGCTACAGCGGTCATTTCGATGGACTCTTGCAAAGGTGCTTGTTGGGCTTTTGCGGACATGACGGTTCCTTGCCGCGCCGAGCGCAGCTTGTGGTGGTGTTGTTTATTAAGTGATGCGGTCAGCGAGGGCGCCGAGCAGCAACAGGAAGGTGTAAATCGCGAGAACTCGAAACGATCCGCGCCGAATCAGGAGGCGGCGTGCCCGCTGAAGGCTGGTCATCGGAACACGTTGTAGGTAGTGGAGCGCGGCACCTGGCACACGCCGGCCGAATCGCGGGCCGCGCTGTATGCAGCAAGAACCACCAGCAGGCCGGCGGCAAGACACCAGAACATGATTTTCATGTCCGAGCCCTCACTGCGATGCGCCCGCCTTTCATGGTCACCGACAGGCGCTGCGGGAGGCTGTCGACCAGATCCTCGCGCTTGCGACCGATCACTTCGTTGAAGGGCAGGCCGAAGCCGAGGATCGCGATGCGGCGCTCGATATCGTCGAGCTGCTCATCGACCAAAGTTTTTACCGGAGGCGTTGTCATGCTGCAGCTCCTTGCGAGACGGAGGCGTTGTAGGTGGTGTAAATCTGGTCGATGCGTGCGCGGTAGTGACGGTGCTCGTTGTCATCAATGGCACGAAGCATGAAGGCCAGGGTGATGCAGGATGTCGCTGCGGCGCTGGCGTTGGGCTTGCCGAGGTCGCGGATCATGTTGCTGATCTCGCCCTCGATCCAGGTCACCGCCGTTTGATGGTCACGCTGCTGGATGTTCATTTGAGCCCCCAGAATTCGCCGTAGGCGACCACCGCTGCCGCGACTCGCTTGGCCCGCGCCTTGCGGTCGACCAGCTCTTGAGCTGCCATCAGCGCCTGACGCTGTGTGCGTTCTTGCGCTGCGGCTTCGTAGTCGTGGAAGTCTTCAACCTTCGGCGCTTTGGGCCGCCCCCATTCATCAAAGCGCCGATCCCACTCTCGGGCCTGCGCACTGTCTGCATAGCTGGTTGCCATGGTCGCCTCCGTGGTGGCGGGTATTGATCCAACAAAACTCGCAATGCACTCATCCGCTCCGCTGGTTGCCGTTGGGCGCGGAGGGGAGTGCATTCGGGTGGTGTCGGGGGAGGGTAACTAATTCGCTAAAGGAACCAGCGAGCTTGGCCGATACGTCTTGGCATCAATGCCAAATAATTGAGATCTGGAGATCTGAATGTTTCTGAGTAAAGTTCGCAGTGCGACAGCCATTGCGGTGATTGCCCTCGCTTATGCTGTCCCAGCTTCGGCTACCACCGACGTTGTCGCAGACCACAACACTGCGGTTATGGCTGTCGCATCCACCCAGGCGTGCGCAAAGAAACATCCAGAAGCAGGTATCACTTTAGAAAAATTCCTGACTGAGCAGAAAGAGGGCATGACTGACGAGATGGCGAAACACATCCGTGATGTTGCTACAAATCCTCGGTACGAAATGGAAGTGAAGCAGTCGATGGAATTCTTCAATTCCAAAGGCGGCCAGAGCTTGCTGGACAGCCTTTGTGGCGGGTTCATCACCGCGAAGTAAGTGCCTCGCTTGCTCACTTCGCTGTGATTCATTCCAGATGCAGATGGGCGGTTATAGGACGCAGTTTCGTCCGCATCGGGGTGTGATCTGGCCGGTGCTCAACCGGCATTCGGCGGAAGGGGTAGCCCTGTAGGCGACCGGTCGGCACATCCGCTGCCCGAGACTTAGCCTCAAATCACACCCCGATGCGCTCTCATCGAGAGGATCGGGCAGTTAACGACAGGCTGTCGTGGCGCTGGTTGTTCAGTCGTAGATGCCGTAGCTGAACTCATCCTCATCGCAGTCGACGATGATTTTGGATTTACCGAAGTAGAGTGCAGCGACCATCTTTTCGAATGGAGAGCGGAATTTCAGGGTTTGGCTGATCTTCTCGTTGTCGATCTTGGCGGCGTATACCGATCCGACCTCATGACCCTTTTCGTTTCGGTCTTTACCGTAGCGGTCGAAGCTGATGTGGATCGCGTTGCCGAGCATGTACTCGCTGCGCTCGGAGCTTCGGGAATAGGTTGAAATACCGTGATCCTTCGGTTCCTTGTCGAAGTAGATGTGCATGCCACCGTAGTCGGATGGCTGGAAGCGAATGTCCGGAGCTTCCCAGTGATCTTCGGCTGCCGACTCCTTGTGGTCTTCGACGAAGGCTTCCAGCAGCGCCTGCAAGCTGATCACTTCCGGCATCGCATCTTTGTTCAGCACCTCGTCGATCTGCTTCTGCGCGAGGCGAACCATGTCAGCTTCGACGCCGCTGTTTTCCCACTTCTCCTTCAAAGCAGCAGCGACCATCGCGTTGTAGCGGGTCAGCTCAAAGATTTCGGTCAAATTGGCTGGCAGCGCGGCCTTGATTGCCTCCTCGACCTGCTTGCCCATTTCGCCGTAACGGCCGAAGCAATTGTCGACCACGTTCGTGAACATCTTCTTGACGTGCTCGTCGATGATTTCGACTGGCTTTTCGCTGTTTGCAAAAGCAGTGACGCGCTCGGCGAGCAGCGATTGAAGTGTTTGTTCGCTCATTTAATGCTCCGTGCTTGATCGGTTGTTTTCCCAATGCACCCGTCACCAGGTGCATCAGTGAAAAGGTCCGGCTATGAGGTTTTATGAGCCAGCCAGCTCATAACCGGCTCATAGCTACTTCAAGGCCCGTGCAATTCGCTCTTGCAGTCGCGGTTCGTAGCAGTCGACAACAATTCCAGCTGAGTCGGCCAGCTGCTTTGCCCGCCGAATGTCTCGGTCTGCGCCGACGCCTTGAAGAAGGTCTTTGGTGAAGTGCATGTCGCCAAACTTGAGGACGATTGCGTCGTAGTTGCGCTGTGCGTTCTGCATGCTCTTAATCTGGATTCCAGTGATTTCCATCGTCTTGCCTCCTCTGATTTCCAATGCCGCCTCACCGAAGCGGCATCAGTAAATCTGTGGTCTTTCTCCGCACCCGCTTACCAGGTCATTCACTCAGTTCGGTCAACACCTCGTCCGCCGTCGCAGTGGGCTGCGCGTGGGCAGGCTTTCGGGCCTGTCGGATCGCCGGTCGCCGGTAGAGGCAAGTGCGGTTTTGTTCATCGGTTTACTGACCTCCCACCGATGGAGCCGGGAGTGACCTAACCGGACTGGCCGGGTAGTCGTTCATGGCGCTGGCTGTTAAAGAGCGGCGGGTCTGTTGAGGCCCTTCACAGTGGCTGTGTGTCGCTGCGACGGGCCAAATATAGGCAAACCCATATTTAGTGTCAATGGGTATTCCCATAGATTTTGATCCTTCCGTATTTCTAGTCGCAAAAAAACCCGCGATTGGCGGGCTTCTTGTCTTGAGTCTGGTTAAATGAGCTTGTCGCATTTACCTCGGGCCATGGCCGAGCTGTATTCGTCCGTTCCGTGCTGAGAGTCGATAACGGTGCTTCCACGCAACATGAAGTAGTTAAGTTGGGAGCCTGTGTAGCCGCCGAAGCTGTTTTTCGCGTTTATCAGCACGCAGACTGCATAGCCATATTTCAGCCCACCGATTCCGTTCCAAGCAGTTTTGGGAGAATTTAGAAACTGAAACTGGGCTGAATAGGGGTCTTTGAGCCGTTGGGCCATGTACGATTTGATCGTTTGCTCATAGTCGCTTGGATATTGCCCGTAGTCTGCACTGGCGAGCTGTTCTGGAGTGGGTCTAAAACACCCTGCGAGAACAATTGGGAAAATCGAGAGTACAAATAGGTGCTTTAGCATAGATTCCCTTCCTAGTTTTGATCACAAATTCTACCATTGGTGGCGCCCAGCCACCATGCGTGCAAGCCGAATTTCGACGCCGCATAACGCGGGCGCTTGCGCCTAGCGCAAGTTAGTTGATGAGTTAGAAATATGGATGTAGGCCAGGTACGACGGACTGCCGGCGCACGAGTGCAAGCGTGCCGGCGTGCCGCTACATGTCATGGTACAGAAACATACCTTCCTCGCCGGATTCGTTTGCAGCTATCAGAGCTCGAGCTGCGAGTGCCGTGGTCTCGCCATGGTTGAATTCGTAGCGCGGAGGCATGACCAATACGCTAGTCCACCAAGGCTCTCCATCAATCAACAGGGGAAGCTCGTGGCATTGCAATTCGTGTTCATCAGATCTAGGACCCAATGCAGTTCTAAGTGCACCTGTAAGAGTTGACGCCCCAGGACGGTTGTGATGGTTGGCTACCACGAACCCATAAGCCCTTAAGGCACCTAAAATCTGTTCTAAACCTGACTCATCGTTCAATACCGCCACAACTGGCATAACACTCTCCTTGTGCTCATAAGGATCTTCATCGGCATTTAAGTGGAGGATTTAAATCTATCTGGAATACATCGCCCACCAGAACACATGTCCCAAAATCGAAATCTGCTGTTCCTGGATTTGTTGAAACGTGTAGTCCTCGTCGGGGTGCTCGTCACGGTTGAAGCTGCGCAGACGGATGCCAGTCGGAATGCGGTAAACCTGCTTAACGCGCAACTGGCCGTTGTGGTTGATGGCGTACATCTCGCCGTCGACGATATCGCTCAGCGAGTTTTTCCCCACGTTTACGCCGACGGTGGCGCCGTCGCGAAGCACGGGCATCATGCTGTTGCCGCCAACCTTGACGCACTTCGCGTTGCTGAACTGAACGCCATTGTGGCGCAGGTCTTTCTTGAAGAAGCGCAGCCGCGAGCTGTCGCATTCCTCGATCGCAAACTTTCCGGATCCGGCTGCCAGCTCCACCTCATGGAGAAAAGGGACGTAGACCTCGTCATCATCGAGTGGGGTTTCGTCATCCCAGGTTTCGATGGTGCCAAGTTTCACGCTGGGCTTGATGCGTTCAGCCTGACGATCAGGCACGCCCTTGAGCATTTCACCGACACCTTCAGCCAGCCACATCGAGGACACGCCACATACAGAGGCGATCTGAGCTGCGAAGGCGGTAGCCTTCGATTTCCCCCTCTCCAAGTCGGAGATCGAGGTTTGCGTGAGTCCGACACGCTCAGCAAGCTCAGTCTGATTGAGCCTGGCGTGGCGGCGGGCGGTTTTGAGTCGGTCTTTGAATTCCATCCGTGAAGTATTACGGGCGCTCCCATACCCTTGCAAATCGGTATTCCCATAACCTACTATATGGGTATTCCCGTATGGAGGGGCATCATGAACGCAATTTACAAGGGCCTGGTTGACTACTTCGGCACCCAGGAGGCCACCGCCGAAAAGCTCAAGGTTGATCAAAGCACCGTTTCCGGCTGGGTTCGGGGGAAGCACGGCATGTCTCCGGTTATTGCCAAACGAGCGGAGGCGCTGACCGAAGGTGCTTTCAAAAAAGAAAACCTGTGCCCGTCGTTTCCTTGGGCCGAGATGGCCGCCTAAGCGACATCCCTTTCCGCCAATCCGTTGAAGCCAGATTAGAAGAGAGCAGTCCCCATGGAAACGTCCAGTTCAAGACATAGCGCCCAGACCCGCGACCAAGTGCTGGTGGCGCATGCAGCAAACCAGATCGCCCGAACCAGTTTGAGCCAAGACGATTTCGCTCAGGCGCTGAGTCGTGAGCTGCACCTGTCGATTCCTGAGCGCGCGAAAAAGAAGGAAGTTCCTGACTTCAATTCCCAAGAACTGACCGGTGATGTGAGTGAGTTCGTGAAAGCGACTGGCCGCTGGCTGAAGCGTGTGCAGCGCTGGCTCTCCGGGGATCAGGAGATGCCGTCTTGGCTGGAGGAGTCTTGGGTAAACGCTCTGGAGCCTGAGTTTCGCGACCACTGCATCAACGAACTGGCCGGTCGCCACGGCCTGACCGGTGCCCGCCAGATGCAGAGTGATCACTGTGCCAACAAAAGCTTCGGTGCACTGATCCGCGCTCTGGGCGATGTGATCGATACCGGCAGCGAAGTCTTTGATGACCAGGTGATGTGCGAAGAAGACCTGCCGCACCTGCCGGCGTTCGCTGAGCAATGCCGTCAGGTCGAGGCTCGGGCGGGGGAGTTAGGACGGAAGGCCGAGACCCTGCTTGCGAAACACAAACCGAATTTGAAGCTTGCCTGAATCGCAGGCACAAAAAAGCCGGGATTGCGCCCCGGCTAATTCATTAACACTTGATGAGGCCGATTATGCATAGCCAACCTACTTCAAGCAATACCTCCAACAGTGTCGCGACACGTTTTTCGAATTCTGAAAACGTGTCGCGTACCACGATGTCCTCCCGCGAGATCGCTAACGTCACCGGCAAGCGGCACGCCAACGTGAAGCGCGACATCGCTGCGATGCTGAAAGAACTGAAATTAGATGTACTCAGTTTTGAGCACATCTATCTGGACGGCCAAAACCGGGAACAGGTTGAGTACATGCTCGACCGGGAGCATAACGACTGCCTGCTCACCGGTTACAGCGCTCCTATGCGGATGAAGGTGATCCGCCGTTGGCGCGAACTGGAAAAGCAGCAAGGCGCTCGCGAACAGGCTCTGCTGAGCGGCAGCAAGGTGATCGGCGAGATTGCCATCATGGAGTGCTTCACGCGCCTGCTGAAGCCGGCTCCATCCTGCCAGATGGCCATGCTCACGAAGATCGCCCAGAACAACGGTCTTGACCCGAAGTTTCTCCCAGGCTACGCCGTCGACGCTGCGCCAGATGCTACTGGCGGATCCTCAATGCCCACCAAGTCAGCCACGGCCTTGCTGAAAGACAGCGGCATTCGCGTGTCACCTGCTGCGTTCAACCGTGCACTGGAAGCCAAGGGCTTTCTGAAGCAGCTCCAGCGCAAGAACTCCAAACAGGAAATGGTTCCGTTCTGGACGGTGACCGAGAAGGGCATGGCCTACGGCAAGAACCTGACCAATCCCCAATCCCCACGCGAGACACAGCCTCACTGGTACGTGGATCGCTTCCTCGAACTGGCCAAATTGGTCGGGAAAGCCTGATATGCAATTCACCGTCACGATCAATCAGGTGAAGGCGTTGGAGTGGGGGCTGAATTCTCAGCAGGCCCTGCTGTTCGCCTTCGTCTACGGCTGCCCGAGCTGGACCAAGCCAATCAAGACTGACGACGGGATCTTCTTCGCGCTGAGCAAGGCCAAGATCATTGAGGAGCTGCCGCTGCTCACCGACAAGCCGGACACTGCTTATCGCATGCTGAAGGCCCTGGAAGAGGCCGGTCTGATTGAGCTTTCCAGCACTTCGAACATCACCCTGTTTCGTCTGACCGAGAAGGCGATCGAGTGGAATCAGAAACTGGATGGGTCGGAAAAATATCCGACCCCACCAAAGAACGAAGGTCGGAAAAAAATCCGATCTACCTCGGAAAAAAATCCGAGCAAGGTCGGAGAAAAATCCGAACAAGGGTCGGAAAAATCTCCGACAAATCAGGATACCAATCATCAGGGTACCAATCAGGATACCAGTCAGGACTTGCAAGGCAGCCCGGACAAGCCGGCCCGCAATCTGGTTCTCGTGGTCGATCGCACCGATGCGCCACGGGTTGAGATTCCCGCTGACATGCCAGGCCCAAAAGACCAGTCCTGCAAAACCTACAAGGTGTGGGCGAATTACGCCATGGCCTACCGCAAGCGCTACAGCACCTGGCCGGTATGGAACGCCAAGGTCGGTGGCCAGCTCGGCCAACTGGTCGACCGCCTCGGCGCCGATGTCGCCCACCACGTCGCCGCCCACTTCCTGAAAACCAGCGATGCCGCTGTGCTCCGCAAGTGCCACAGCCTCAACGAGCTGCTGGCCAACGCCGAGAGCTACCACACCCAGTGGGTGACGGGGCAGCGCATCAACGGCACGACTGCCCGCCAGATGGAACGTACCGAAGCGAACGTCTCCGCCGCCGAGCAGGCCGCGCAAATGGTCTTGGCCAAGCGCCAAGCAGGGGAGCGCAATGAGTACCTTTGAAATGAATGACCAGCAGGTTGCCGGGCTCGCTGCTGCGATCTGCGCCACCGCCGAGGCCATGGGTCAGGAAATGAACCCAGGCACTGCGGCGATCATGGCCGAAGACCTCTGCGCTTACCCGGTGCCGGTCGTGAAATCCGCACTGAAGGCTTGCCGCTTTGAGGTGAAGGGCAAGTTGGCAATGGCTGACATTCTCCAGCGAGTGCAGTCCGCTGACGGCCGACCGGGCAAGGACGAAGCATGGGCGATCGCCATGACCACGAATGACGAGTTTGAAACCGTAGTGCTGACCGACGAGATTCAGCTCGCCCTAGCAGCTGCAAAACCTGTCCTCGACGCCGGCGACAAGGTCGGTGCGCGCATGGCGTTCAACAGCGCCTACGAGCGCCTGGTCGGCCAGGCGCGCGAGGACAACAAACACGTCAACTGGCATGTGTCCGTCGGCTTCGACGCCAGTCGTCGCACTCAGGCGATCACCAAGGCTGTGCAGATGCAGCGGATCCCACAGGAGCGAGCTCAGCAGTACCTGGCTGACTTGAGTGTCACGCCGGTCACTGAAGACGGTCGTGCCGTCGTTGCGCTGCTCACCGGTGAGGTTGTGCGGCCTTCACCAAAGCTGCGCGAGAGGCTCGCCGCGGTTAAGGATTCGATGCTCGCTATGCGCCAGGCATCGGCCGAGGAAAAAACAGAACTGCGAATTCAGGCAGCCAACGAGCTGGCAGATCGCCGGGCGCTGCTCGTTCAGCAGGCCGAACAATTGGAAGCAAGGAGTGCGGCTCAATGAGCATGGACAAACAAAAACTCCAGAAGCTGCTGTGGGCAGAAGCCGCGTCGTACCGTGCCGACTGCGCAGACTGGAAGCGCAACACCGAGGCGCTGCAGGAATTCCTCGGGGAGAAGACCGTGGAGGAGGCGGCCCTGGAGCTGCTCGAAGAAAATAAGGCCCTTCGCTCGGATATCGAAACTTGGCAGCTGAGCATCCAAGCCGAACGGAATTGCCACAGTTCCGAGAAGGAAGGCTTGCAGAAAGAACTGGGTCAGCTGAAGGGGCCGGCTTTTGCCGAAGAGCTGACCGCGCTGCGCAAAGACGCGGAGCGGTACAGGTGGCTTCAGTTTGGGCGCAGCGGCTACATCGAAGTCGTCGAATGGATCGGCCCGCACGCTACCGGGATGATCGGCGAAGACCTCGACGCACTTGTGGACGGCGCCATGGCCAAGGCGGAGCAGCCATGAACGAGTTCGCAATCCGCAGCCAGCGCGATATCAGCCGCCTCATGGGCGTTTTGCACGCAACCGACTTCACCAAACCCAAGATCGTGGTCATCAAGGACGAGAAACGCCCCGACGTCTGCAACCGCAAGATGTGGGCCATGCTCAAGGACGTATCCGAGCAGGTCATCTGGCACGGCAAGAAGCTGACCAGCGAAGACTGGAAGTGCATTTTCAGTGCCTCGCTGGAGAAGCAGCGCGCGGAGCCAGGCCTCGACGGTGGCTTCGTAGTGATGGCTGTATCGACCCGCAAGCAGTCGCAGAAGTGGTTCAGCGATCTGTTCGAGCTGATGCATGCCTTCGGCGCCGAGCATGAGGTGAAGTGGAGCGCTACTGATCACTGGGATGGCCGCTATGACCAATAACTTCAAGCCGGGCGACTCAGCGTTGATCGTTGGGGCGCGTAGTTACCCGGAAAACATCGGAAAGACATGTGAGCTTGTCGAACTGCTGTCGCCCTCAGCAGTAAGCGTCTGGTTGGACCCAGAAGACGGGCGACCAGTAGCCAATGTCTCTGGCTTCGTTTGCTGGCTTGTAATTGGGGATGGCCTCATATCCGGAATCGAGAACACACAAGGCGCCTGTCTTGCGATGCCTTCGCACCTGATGCCTCTGCGCGGCGACTTCACCCCCGAGCAGCAGAAAGCCAAGGAGGCTGAACCATGCGCGTAGCCCCCAAGGAGAAGAAGGCGCCGAAGCCGAAGAAGTGCAAGAACCCAGCGTGCGGCATCAGCTTCCCGCCGCAGCGCTTGGGGCAGGCAGTGTGCAGTCCGAAGTGTGCGCTGGCCATGGCGCCGGCGAACAGCGAGAGAGCCAGTAAGGCCATCGCCCAGCTCGGTCGCCGCGAGATCAAGATCCGCAAAGAGGCCCTGAAAAGTCGCGGCGATCATCTCAAGGATGCCGAGAAGGCGATACGCGACTACCGGAGAACCTATGAGCTGAGCATCGGCAGCGGTTGCATGAGCTGTGGGGAATCGCAGGAATCGATTCTGGCGGCGCAGGGCTGGAAGACTGGAGGTGCGTTCGATGCCGGCCACTTCCTTGGCAAGGGCGCACGGCCCGAGCTGAGGCTGGTGCCGAACAACATCTGGTTGCAGTGTAAGAGCTGCAATGCCGGGTCATCCAAGTACGCCAGAAAGGGCCAGACGGTTTCGCAAGGATTCCGCACCGGTTTGATTGCCCGCATCGGTCTGGAGGCTGTTGAAGCGCTCGAAGTAGACCACGAACCGCGCAAGCACACCGTAGAAGAACTCAAGGCGATCACCGCCGACTACCGGGCCAAGACCCGCGAACTGAAGAGGGCTGCAGCATGACCTATCGCAACGTGATTTCCGCCGTAGTCCGCGCGCTGGCCGCCGAGACGATCAGCTCTGCAGGGGGCTGCGACTTTGAGCCCAAGGTGCAGTGCGCCAAGCAGAAAGGGGAGATCGCTGGCAAAGAAGCCGCGCTGCTCCAAGACTGCTGGGTGTTCGGCCGTCTGCACAAGTCGCTCACGCCGGCCCATTGGCGCGCACTGGTAGCGAAATATTCGACGCACGAAGAGCGTAAGCACAGCGCGATCCTCGAGCTGTTGAACTCGGTCAAATCTCCGGCGCCGCAACGATTCCGTGAGTGCGCAGTGCTGACCTGGGCAATTCCGCAAGTTGGCGGCACCGAGGGGAGGCGCTCCTCCACGGTGTTGCCTGCGGCCTGGTACGACATCACCAATTGGGACAACGACGGCAAGCCTGAGTCGACTCGGTACCGGTGGCGATCATCAATCCGTAAATCGCTCGATGACCAAGTCAACGAGGCACTGACAGCAGCGCAGGAACTGCTCGATTCTGAGGGGTTGATCGAAACTTGCGCGGCGTAGCAAAAAGCCATTGCAATGAGTGAGAAAGTGAGAGAATATTTACCCATCCTGTCGATCTTGCGCGTTAGGGATTGACACGTGAAGCCTAACTACTGAGTTGGGCTTTTTTTATGATGGCCTATTGCTTTTTTTTCTCGTTTTTGCAAATCTAGAAGCAAGTCGAAGGGGGAACCCTGAAGCCTAGGGTAACCAGCCTTTCTGGTATTTATCCCCTAGTAGCTTAACTGGATAGAGCGGCTCTCTAACTAAGGGTCAGGTGCAGGTTCAAATCCTGCCTGGGATGAATTTTTAAGGCCCCGCCACTGTGCGGGGCTTTTTTACGCCCGCTCGTCGAGCTTCATTGCCTAGCAAAATGTTAAGACGTCACTAATATCTCCATTGCCCCGTTTGGGGTTCTTGGGAGGGACGCACATGAAGGAGTTGGCAGCGATTGCATTAGCATCTGTTTCCATCGCAGGATGTCACGGAGTTACGACCCCTTCTTTTCCGACCCTTGCTAATTACAGAGCGGTGGCCACAAGCGAGCCGCAATATCTCGCTGCTTGGGCAGATCTGGATGAGGCGAGTGAGTACTGTAGGAAGATTCACAATAATTACGAAGCACGCTCAAAAAACGCCGAAGAAGCCAAATTAAGTATAGGTAGCGCGGGTGGAGTTTTGGGCGTGACCGGCGCGATGCTTGCGGCCGCCGGAACAGGCGGAGTCGCCGGAGGCATTGCGTCGGGTCTTGCGGGGGTCGCGAGTACTGTCCTCGGTACCGCGGAAAAGGGTCCCTTAGGTACTGCAGAGTTCACCGCTCAAAAGGTCAGCATTGCGAAGATGGTTCAAGCGGCGTCTGATGATGCAATGAAGTTACCTGTTTCAGATCACGCAAAAATTTTTGCGATCGGGCACGGCTTGAGAAATTCATGCTTCGCGGCTGAGGCTTCAGACAAGGCAACGTAATTTTTATGACGGTTAGATTCAATGATCGAATTTGCTAGAAAAGCCCGGCCATCACGCCGGGCTTTTTTGTTTAGCGTTTATCTGGACCCCAAACCCATACAGAAGCGTCCCAGCCCTGGGTGCGCAAGTTGTCGGCTACAGGCTTAGACAGCCACCAGCGGCACGAGTAATCATCGATATTAATGTCGCTTTCTTGAGCCGGTATGTCTTTGTTGCGGTCTTGCAACCACTGGGGAAGATCTGAGAATTTGAATCCTTCTGCAACTGCCAGCAGGGTTCTGTTGCCTTTCTCATCAAAGGCGGGGTAGCAATTAACTTTCATGAAGTATCTCTATCTGAGGGAGCTGGCATGGTGCCATCTCTCTTTAACCGATATAGGGATAAGCAGGGATGAAAGCAACCTGAATTTACAATTCGCATACATCACGTTTCTTCATTTTCAATATTCACTACGTTCCGACATTGATCGGGGCTTTTTCGTTTTCGGCTCCCCACACCCATTGCCCCGAGCTGGGAGTGCAGCGGACGCCGGATTTATTCACTCCCCGAGGGGGAGGACAGTCGGATGCCCAAGATGCCTGAGAAAAATCCTGACTTCTGGGCGCAGGTCTGGCTCGTCCTCAGTACCCCGCTTTGGCAGGGTGCAATCATGGCGTCCACGGTCTCGCTATTGCGCGTTCTTTACGAAGGCAAAGAGGCCAACAAGTGGCGCGTGATTCTTGAGGCGATGATCTGCGGATCGTTGAGCCTTTCTGCCAGTAGCGTCATTGAGTGGATGGCCTGGCCATCAAGTCTTTCGGTTGCGGCCGGCGGCACTATCGGTTTCATCGGTGTCACCGCGATTCGGGAGCTGATCATCAAGTTCCTCGGACGCAAGGCGGACTCAGCATGAAAGCGATAGCTACAGCGGTCATCATCGCCCTGGTTGGCATCTTGCTGGTTGGCATTCAGCAGTACCGCGTCATCGCCCTGCGTGGTGAGGTGCAGGTCGAGACCAAGAGCAAGAATGAGGCTCTCGCCGCCAACCTCGAAAGCCAGGCCACGATCACCACGCTACGCGCCGAAGCACAGCGCAACGCCGATTACCAGAAAGACTTGAACAAGCGGTTACAGGCCAGTCAGGCCAAAGCCAGAAAGGCGGAGAAGAACTTTGAAGAACTCAAGCGCAACAGCAAGCCTGTTCGTGATTGGGCTGCTCAGCCTCTGCCTGACGGCCTGCGCGGGAAAGCCACCGGTGGTAACAAAGACGGCGGCGGTAAGAGTAGAGCCCCCTGAACTGGTGCCCTGCGAGCGGGTAGCGGATGAAGACCTCGCCGACAACGGTCAGCTGTGGGAGCTGAAGAACCAAGCCATCAACCTGCTCGACACCTGCGCAGACCAGGTGGACGCGCAGATCAAGCGCAGTCAGAGCAAGTAGGTCGCGACACGTTTCGCGAGAGTGCAAATTGTGTCGCGACACCGGAGGCGAGCATGCGACTGAGCAAGCGAGGGCGATTCGTTGATCCATACAGAGGCAACGGCTTCTTCATATCTTGGGTAACATGGCGCGGGTGGTTCCTCACTGCGATACGGCCAAAGAACTGGCATCTGTATTACGTTCGGCCATCCCCTTGGGTGCAACGCTTGTATGTGGGGCCGTTCGAGTTTGAGCTCACAACTTTCCGGAGCAAAGCATGACCAACGTCACCAGACTGCGTCATGCGTTGCCATTGAGCGCAGACATCAACAGGGCTGTGACTGAACTGGATGCTGCCATCGCCAAAGCAATCGATGCGGCCAAAGCTGCCGGCTTGCCTCAAGGTCTGGTGGTGGCAATCCTCCACGGGCATGCCCACGCGCAGACGCATGAAATGGTGAAGGCATGACCGCGCAAATCCATGACATCGCCGACCAGCGCCCGCACCTGATGGTAGTGGCCAGTGACGGCGCCCATGTCATCCCGCGCGCACTGATCCAGTCAGTGATCGACGGCAAGCAACCATCCGCCATCCTCACCGAGGCGGTAGTGCAGCGCATCATTGAAGAATGGCTGCAGAAGGTGAGCGCATGACCGCCAAGCTGATCGACTTCAAGCGCGAGGGATGGCGCGATGCCGCAAAGACGCTGCGCAAGATCGCAGATGATCTCGATGCCGGTGTGCATCCGGAATGCACTGTAGGCGCCTTGACCCTGATCGGCCCGAAAGGGCAGGTGACGGTGTTCGGGCTCGGCCCCAAGTGCGACGACCTGCAATGTCTGGGCGCTATGCGCTTGGGCGAGCAGAAGCTGATTGATGTGCTGCTGGATGGCGGGGAAGGGTAGGTGTGCCGCTTGTGAGTGCGGCACAGGCAAACGCCTATTCTTATACTTCGCGGCGGATATAGATGTTCTTGTTCTGAGGTGTCTTGCGCTTAGTGAACACCACGTCGCCAACAAACCCCTCGCGAACGTTTTTGCTAAAGCTCCGACCTATAGATTTACGTGTTGCGGGAGATACCCGCAGCCATTCGGCAGGTTCGGCAAGGTCACGGGTGGTGAACTCGATATTGACGGTCTGCTTCTTCGCCCGCGCAACGATTGCTGCGAGCAAGATTTCGCCCTTCGCGACATCTTCAGCATCGGCGGAAAGGGAGCTTGCACCAAGGGAAAGGAGGGAGAGAGCGATCTCCTCAAATTTCTTACCAGCAATCTGGGCCTTATTGCTGATCGTGGAAAAAAGCTCTTCTGGGATGTCGAGGATTACTTGGGTCATATCGATTCTCTGCCGGGGATGAGGTTTAAGAACTGAAAGAAATATATAAGAACGGTGTTCTTATGTCAAAAGAATTTTTGGTGAGACATGATCAGGCCAAGCCCTCCCGAGTCATTACTTGAGCTCTCAGATCTTTCCAACTGCGGTATCCGCCTTATGCCCGCGCCCGAAGTGTGGGAGTGGCTCCAAACCGAAATCCTCGCTGACACCGGCAGCATCCACAACGAAGACCACGCCCATCTGATCTATGCGGACATTCGTGTGATGTGGGCATCTGCTGCTTTCACGAAGAAAGGTCGCACGGTAGTAGGTCAGGCCGAGCAGGTAGCGTTCCGCGCCGGTGGCTGGCAGAAGGCCCGGATGGAACAGCAGATGCTGGATTGGTTCGGCGACGTGCCGGCCTACATCATCACCCTGGCTGCCGATTACTGCGCTCAGTGCTCCGACGCTGACTTCTGCGCACTGGTTGAGCATGAGCTCTACCACATTGCCCAAGCGACCGATCAGTGCGGCGCCCCCAAGTTCACCCAGGAAGGATTGCCCAAGCTTGAAATGCGCGGACACGACGTTGAAGAGTTTGTCGGTGTGGTGCGCCGCTATGGGGCGAGCCCTCAAGTGCAAGAACTGGTGGACGCTGCAAACAATCCTGCTGAGGTGGGGAAATTGAACATATCGAGGGCCTGCGGAACCTGTCTGCTCAAGTCGGCCTGACTTTGACAGTACTTTGACGGATGCCCACTTATGGCCGCACTCAGAGACGAGGTGAAAGCCTTTGTCGTACAGGCTCTCGCCTGCTTTGACACGCCATCGCAAGTGGTGGCGTCCGTCAAAGAAAGATTCGGGCTCGAAGTTACCCGCCAGCAGTGCGAGGCATACGACCCAACCAAGTACGTTGGACGCAACCTGCACGTGAAGTGGCAGACGCTGTTCAACGACACCCGCAAGAGGTTTCGCGAAGAGACGGCAGAGATCCCGATCGCCAACCGAGCGTATCGACTTCGCACCTTGGGGCGCATGGCCGAAAAGGCCGAGAACATGAAGAACATGGCGCTGACTGCCCAGTTGCTGGAGCAGGCAGCCAAAGAAGTGGGCGACGTTTACGTGAATCGCCGCCTTGAACCCGAAAAAACTCTGGGCTCCCAAGCGGACCAGCAGCACGCAATTGCTGAGTACACCCTGGAGCCTGATGAGAATGTCCCCGCTACCCCGTACCTATGACCCGCCGGTAAAGCTGACGCCGAAGCAGGCGAACATTTACTGCTGGGGCTTCCAGCCTCAGGCGCGCTTTCGCGATGCGGTGTGTGGTCGCCGGTTCGGCAAGACGTTCTTGGGCAAAGCTGAGATGCGCAGAGCTGCTCGGCTGGCAGCTGAGTGGGGCGTGAGCGTCGAGGACGAGATCTGGTACGGCGCGCCGACCTTCAAGCAGGCCAAGCGCGTGTTCTGGCGTCGGCTGAAGCAGGCAATCCCTGAAGCGTGGCGTGCACACCGTCCGAACGAAACGGAATGCTCGATCACGCTCAAGTCTGGCCACGTCATGCGCGTGGTAGGGCTCGACAACTACGACAACTTGCGCGGCTCCGGTCTGTTCTTCGTCCTGGTGGATGAATGGGCAGACTGTCCATGGGAGGCTTGGGAAGAGGTTTTGCGGCCGATGCTTTCGACGTGCCAATACTCGATACCGGGCATCGGCATGCGGAAGGGCGGTCACGCGCTGCGCATCGGTACGCCCAAGGGATTCAATCACTGCTACGACACGTTTCAAGACGGCCGGCCGGGGCATGAGCCTGATCACAAGAGCTGGCTCTACACCTCGCTCGATGGCGGTAACGTGCCGGCTGAGGAGCTGGATGCGGCCCGTCGCAAGATGGACCCTCGAACCTTTCGGCAGGAATACGAGGCCAGCTTTGAGAACTACGCGGGTGTCGTTTATTACACGTTCAATCGTGAAGCAAATCGAACCAGCGAAACGATCAAGCGCGGCGAGGCCTTGCACATCGGCATGGACTTCAACGTCATGAAGATGGCGGCAGTCGTGCACGTCATTCGCGATGACCTGCCACTTGCGCTCAGCGAGTTTTCAGATGTGCGGGACACGCCCGAGATGATCGAGAAGATCAAGCTCCGCTTTCCTGACCACAGCATTGCGATCTACCCGGACGCTAGCGGCCAGAACACGAGCAGTAAGAGCGCGAGCGAATCTGACCTATCACTGCTAAAAAAAGCGGGATTTACCGTAGTGGTGGATTCGACCAACCCCGCTGTGAAGGATCGGGTCAACGCGATGTGCGCGATGTTCGCCAATACCTACGGCGAGCATCGATATCTGGTCAACGTCGACCAGTGTCCGAAATACACGCAGTGCCTGGAGCGCCAGATTTACACGGACAAGGGCGAGCCCGACAAGAAGGCCGGTTATGACCACCTGGTGGATGCCCCTGGCTACTTCATTGCCAAGCGGTACCCGATCAAAACACGCACAGGCGGAACACGCCGAATTGGAGGCTTGGCCTGATGCCAGTGCAATCGACAAACCCCGACTACGACGCGCACATCGCCGAGTGGGAAATGATGGACGACGCGCTCGAGGGTGAGTGCGCCGTGAAGCGCAACGAGCGCAACCTGCCCAAGCCGAGCGGCATGGTCGAAGCTGAGAAGCTCGACGGTGCGGGCAACAAGTACCTCTACGAGAACTACACGAACCGGGCTCAGTACGAGCATTGGGTGCGAGACTCACTGCGATCGATGATGGGGCTGGTTTCCCGGCTGATGCCGGAGATTGAGCTGCCCGCCGGCCTGAAGGGGCTTGAGGACAATGCCACCTCTGACGGCTTCGGCCTGAAGCAGTTGTTCTTCCGCATGGTGCGCCAAGCCATTTCACACGGCCGCGTGCCGCTGGTGGTGAACATCGATGACCGCGGCGAACCGTACTTCTCGACATACGCCACGCGCAACGCGATCAACTGGGACACTGCTGATCAGGGTGGTCGGCAAGATCTCGTGCTCTCGGTTTTCCGGGAATTCCGCAAGAAGGGCGGCGATCGCTACAGCCATGACTGTGACACGGTGTTCCGTGAGTTCTTCATGCAAGGCGAGACCTGTTACACCGCTGTGCGGAACGAAGGTGGCCAGATCGTCGAGGAGGAGAAACCCTTGGGCACCACTGGCACCGACAACCGACTGGTCAAAGGCCTGTCCTACCTACCGGTGATCTATTGCGGCTCGACCGACAACTCGCCGGAAGTGGACGAGGTGCCGCTGCTCACAATGGCGCGCGCGGCGCTGAAGTCCTACCAGCTGAGCGCTGACTACTTCACCGCACTACATCAGACCAGTCACCCGCAACCATGGGTGTCGGGCCTTGACGATTCTGTAGAGCTGAGCGTGACGGGGCCATCTGCGGCATGGGATCTCGGTCCAGCCGGCCAATGTGGCTACCTGGAGTTTCAGGGCGCCGGCATTGAGGCCGTCCGCAAGGCCATGGATGACCAGAAGAACGCCGCGCTTGAAGCCGGCGCCAAGGTCATGGATGTCGGCGGTACCGAGTCGGGTGAGGCGCGTAAAACACGTCAGAACGATCAGCACGCCACGTTGCACAGCATTGTCGTCACGGTGGCAGAGGCAGTGGAGCAGGGTCTGCGGTACGCGGCTGAGTGGAAGGGCTACGACCCCAAACAGGTCAAGTTCAAGGTGAGCCCTGAGTTTGTGACCCCTGCGGTCGATGCTCAGGTGCTTGCTGAGCTTCTCAAAGGCGTGATGGCTGGCACGATCAGCGCCGATACTTACTGGCAGTACCTCACCACCGCCAAACTGCCGGATCGCCCATATGAAGACGAAGCCGATCTGATCAGCGATGAGCGCGAGTCGGCCGGCATCAACCTGGATAAAGACGATGCCATCGACAAACCTAGCGCAGGCGGACAGCCAACTGCTGGAGCAGACGACGCGCCACTCGGTAATGCTGGAGCGGCTTAAAGCCGGCGAGGTCAAGAAGTTCGAGAAGTACCTTCGCCAGATCGACACGCTTGTGCGGGTGCAGTTGACCCGCAAGGAGCTGACGACCTACAGCAGGGACCGCCTTGAGCAGTTCCTGGCTCGTGTGGACGGTAAGCTGCTGGAGATCTACAAGGTCTACGGCGACCTAGTGCAGGCCGATCTGGTTGATATCGCTCTGTACGAGTCGACCTTTGAGGCCAACAGCCTGAGCAATGCGCTGTCCATCGATGCGGTGGTGCCGAGCAACACAGTGATCCGCGCGGCGGTGTTTTCCTATCCTCTACAGGTGAAAGGCATCGACGGCGGCAAGTTGCTGAAGAGTTTCGTCAGTGGCTGGGCGCGCACGGAGACGATGCGCGTGACGAACACCATCAGGCTTGGTTTCGGCCAGGGTCAAACGAACGCCCAGATCATTCAGGCGATTCGCGGCACTGCGGCACAGAACTTCACGGACGGCGTTCTCGCGGTGAGCAATCGCAATGCTGCTGCCGTGGTGCAGACGGCAATCCAGCACGTGGCCACGACGTCGCGAATGGAGACACTGAAAGCCAACAGCGACGTGGTGCTGGGTTATCGCTGGGTATCGACGCTCGACCGCAAGACGTCGCAGCAGTGCAAGGGACTGGATGGCATGCGTTTCGACTTGGGCAAAGGGCCGCTGCCGCCGGCGCATATCAACTGCCGGTCAACCACCGTACCGACAACCCGTCTTTCCGAGATGTTCGCCAAGGACTCCACGCGTGCTTCGGTGGGCGACAATGGCGGGGCGCAGGTCGATGCCAGCCTGAACTATTACGAGTGGCTGGCAACGCAGCCGGCGAGTTTCCAAGATCATGCGCTCGGCCCGGTGCGGGCCAAGTTGTTCCGTGATGGAGGATTGACTCCGGAGAAGTTCGCCAAGCTTCAGCTCGACAAGTCGTTCAAGCCGCTGACGCTGGCGCAACTGAAAGCAGCTGAGCCGGACATGTTCATCCGTGCAGGCGTTACACTCGGCGCTTCACCGGGTTGAGAAAGCCGATGCATATCATTGTTGAAGACGGAAAGGGCAGACCGGACGCAAATAGCTTCGTGCCGCTGGAGAAGCTGACCTTTTACCGCGACTACTACGGGTTCCGGATACCTGAAGCAGAGGTCGAGCAGGTCGAACTGCTGCTGCGCGCCGCGGCTGACATCAACGGTCGACAGTGGAAGGGTCGAAAGGCCAATCCTAATCAGGCAATGGCCTGGCCACGGCGTGACTGCAAGATTGAATACCAGACACTGTCCGAGACGTTCGTGCCCTTTGAGCTTGAATGGGGTCAGGTGCGGTTGGCAGTTGAGTTGTACGCCGCTGAGCGTGGCTTCCGGATCGAAGAGCCGACGCATTGCACAGAGCCAAACGGGCGACGAACTCGTCTCAATCGCGAGACACCGGGTATTCGCATGCGACCGCCGCCATATGCTCCAAGCAGGACGCAGTTCGCTGATTACCTTAAAATGCGCGGCTTGCACTTGGTGGCTAAGGAATAGCTGATGTTCAAATTGCTACGTTGGACGTTTTGGTTCGTGGCTTTATCGGTCGTAATTGGTTTGGCCTTTTTGCTGGGACTCTCATTTGGCCTGGGAAATAATCACCACGAGTTCATTGCCGAGACCGTTCCAGTCCTCTCCATGCTTGGCGGATGGGTATCGGGACTTGGAGCTCTAGCGGCGGTCTTCACAACATTGTGGTTGGCAGACAAGCAGCGTAGGGAAGATGTTGAAAGCCTCCGAATATCTGTTCGTTCGGCCATAGCAGACACGGGAGAAGGTGGGTGGTTTATCGCGATTGGTATTACGTCGGATGGCAAGCGCCCGGTGAGGGTCACAAGTCTGTCCGTGCAGTCGCCGCACGCGAAAAGCTATCTTCATGTAAGCCAATTTTGGTGGGGCAGTGATTCTCTGCCGGCCCCGATGACTTACGGTGACAGTATTTCCCTACACCTCCCGCCCGGCTTTGATCGACAGATAAATGAGTACGTCAGTAGGCATTGCCGGGGTAATACGGCTGGCTTGAAATTTGTTGTCAGCACCACGCTCCACGATTTCCCAGGATCGATACACCGAAACCTGCTCACGTTGAGCGACTGAATAAAGTCTCAGATTCACACAAACCTCGGCCATGCCGGGGTTTTTTTATGCCTGCAAAGCGGGCCGACCAAACCCAAGGGGTGCACCAAGTGGCAGACGATAACCACATTGATCTTGAAGACCCGGCAGTTCAGACCGCCATTGCTGCAGCTGTTGAGGCTGCAACGTTGGGCCTCAAGAACAAAAACACCGAGCTGCTTGGCTCGCTCCGGACCACCAAAACTGAGCTGGACGGTTTCAAGTCCCAGTTCGAAGGTTTGGATATCGCAGCCGTGAAAGGACTGCTGACCAAGGTCGGTCAGGACGAGGAAACCAAGCTGATTGCCGAGGGCAAGCTGGACGAAGTTATTACACGCCGTACCGAGCGCCTGCGCACTGACTACGACACCAAGCTGGCCGCCGAGAAAGCGCGTGCCGACAAGGCCGAGCAATTCGCGGCCAAGTACAGCGACAAGGTGCTGGCCGACTCCATCCGCGCGGCTGCCATCAAGGCCGGCGCGCTCCCCGAGGCCGCCGAGGACATCATCCTGCGCGCCCGGGGCACTTTCAAACTCAGTGAAGACGGTGAGGCGATTGCCACCGACCGTGACGGCGAGGTCGTTTACGGAAAGGACGGGAAAACCCCGCTGTCGCCGCTCGAATGGGCGGAGTCGCTGCGTGAAACAGCAACACACCTGTGGCCAAGGGCTCAGGGTGCCGGTCCGACCGGCGATCAAGGTGGCAAGGCCACGAAAAAATGGGGCGAGTACACGGAAACCGAGCGCGCTGCGATCGCCCGTGACAACCCCGAGCTGTTCAAGAAAATCCAGGCCACCAAAGGAACCTAATTTATGGCGACTACCCAACTGACCGACATCTTCGTCGGTGACTACTATGCCTCGCTGGAGCCGGTAAACAGCCCGGAAAAAACCGCTGTCTACGAGTCGGGCATCGTTACCCGCTCGCCTGTCCTGGACGCTATCGCTTCCGGCAGCCAAGGCACCGCCGAGATCAGCTACTGGCAGGATCTCAATGCTGATGAAGCCCCGAACATCAGCAACGATGACCCGAACGACCAGGGCGAAGTCGGCAAAGTCACTCAGGACAGCATGCGTGCTCGCGTCCTATACCTCAACAAAGGTTATGGCGTAGCCGACCTGACCGCCGAACTCGCGAACAGCGAGCCTCAGCAGCAGATCCGTAACCGCTTCGGCACCTACTGGACTCGCCAGTGGCAGCGTTACGCTCTCGGTGCAGCGCGCGGCATCATCGCCTCGAACATTGCCAACAACGGCGGTGACATGGTCATCGACGCTGGCGCCGCTATCAGCGCGAACGCGTTTCAGGATGCCGCTTTCACTGCCGGCGATGCGGCCGACCAGTTCGGCGCGATCGGCGTGCACTCGGTGGTGATGAACCAGATGGTAAAGCAGGACCTCATCGAGTATCTGCGCGATTCCGACGGCAAGATCATCCTGGCCACCTATCTGGGTAAGCCAGTGTTCATGGACGACGGCTTGGTGTACGGCGCCGGCAAATATCTGTCGGTGTTCTTCGGCCAAGGCGCGTTCGGCTACGGCGAAGGCACGCCGAAGGTGCCGGTAGAGATCGAGCGCAAACCGGGCGGCGGTAATGGCGGCGGTGCTGAGGTGCTGTGGGAGCGGAAGACGTACATCCTCCAGCCTGCGGGCTTCAGCTGGAAAGGCTCCGAGGCTCAGAACCTCAGCCCGACCGCGACCCAGTATGCCGCTGCTGCGAACTGGGAGCGCGTGTTCAGCCGCAAGCAGGTCCCATTCGCCGCCGTCATCAGCGGTACCACCACGCCGTAATCCGGCCTTCATTTACCCTGGCGCCCGCAAGGGCGCCGGGCTGCATTGGGGTGACTCATGAAAGTTATCTACACGGACAAGCCAGGAAAAGAGCGCGGCGTTTGCTACCGCCTGTTGAGCGAATTCTTCGGTGTCATTGGCACTGCCACTGAGGTGGTCATCGAAGGTGATGCGCCTGAAATTTACGATGCATACGAAGCGGCGGGCATCGAAGTTTCGGACGGCAAGGAGCCTGAAAATGCTGAAACCGACCCTCTGAAAATGAAGGTCCCCGAGCTGAAAGACTGGCTGACGGCGAAGGGCATCACCTTCGACCCGACTGCCAAGAAAGAAGACCTGCAGGCCCTGGTGCCAGCGGAATAAGGACAAGCACATGACCGACTTCATCACCGTTGCCGATGTTGACGCTTCGCTGGGTCCTGGCTGGGCCGGCGCCGGTGATCCGGTCCTTGCTGTGACCATGGCCAACGCCTGGCTCACGGCCAAGATCAAGCGGGTTGTTCCGGATCCGGTTCCTACCGAGATCAAGACAGCCGGCGCTCAGATCGCCAAAGAGGCGGCGGCGGGCAAGCTGTACACGGCCACGCAGAAGGAAGTGCAGAGCAAAACGGTTTCGGCTCAGTCCGGCACGTCCGTGAGCAAGACCTACGTGGCCGGATCTACTGATCAGTCGGCGGGTGAGAACTTCGCCCTGGCGCTGCTGGAGCCTTGGATCAAGCGTTCCGGTGTGATGATGCTGAAGAGGATCTGATCATGGGTATGCGCGAAGAGATTCAGGCTGAAATGGCTGAGGCGTTCGATGACCCCGACGGCTTGGCCGACGCGGTAAAGCCAGTGGAGGGCATACGCAAGGTTGCGGGCGAGTATGACCCTGACCTGGGTGGCGAGACGTCGGAGACCACCATCACTTACATGGGGCGCGGCGTTTTGGGTAGCTACCTGTCCAAGGAAATCGATGGGTCTCTCATCCAGACCACCGACAAGAAGCTACTGGTGCTGCAAAACGAGCTGTTCGTTTCGGAGGCGGGCTCGCCAACAGCTGCACCCGCCGAGCCCGCCATCGGCGATATCGTCAACGGGTTGCGGGTGATGAACGTGTCTGCGGACCCTGCTGATGCAACGTGGACGGCGCAACTGAGGAAATGACATGGCCGCTCAATCCGGCAGCTTCGCCCTGAGCCTGGCCGAGTTCGCCGCTCAGACCGGCGAAGCCATCGACGCCAGTGTGCGCGAGATAATCATCGAGGTCGGTAGCAGCCTGATCCGCATGTCTCCCGTGGGCAACGCGGAGATCTGGGCGCAGAACGCAGTTGCCTCCGAGTACAACAAGGCTGTCGACGAACACAACACTGCGCTGCGCAGCGACCCAGCGAACCTGACCAAGGGTGGCAGGCTCAAGAAAGGCCGCAAGCTCAACGACGGCATGGACGTCAAGGCGCCAGAAGGCTACGTCGGCGGCCGGTTCCGTGCGAACTGGCACATCTCGCTCGGCGTAGTGGAAAACGTCACCTTTGACGAGGTAGACCCGAGCGGCGCCGAAACCACGGCCGCGCTGGTCGCGGCAATGAGCGACTTCACTGCTGGCCAAATGGCCTACATCATCAACAACTTGCCCTATGCGATTCCGCTGGAGTTCGGCCATTCGACCCAGGCCCCCGGCGGCATGGTTCGGGTAACCGTGGCTCGCTTCCAGCAAATCGTGTTGGAGGCCATCAGGAACAACCAGGTATGAGTCACGCCATCATCGCCTCGATCTACGAGGCAAAGCTGATCGCCTGGAACAATGCCAGGCTGGAAAAGCTAAAAATCGTTTTTGAGAACATGGCTTACACCCCGGTGACAGGCGAGACCTATCTGCGGGCGTTCACCATCCCGGGCGACACGGCCAGCAACACGCTCGGCGGAGACCACCGGCTGTATACCGGCGTGTTCCAGGTCAGCATTATTTGCCCGGCAGGCACAGGTAAAGTAAAAGCCAACCCCATTGCCGCCGAGATCATCGCGTTATTTCCACTTTATGTGCGTGACGAAAAAAATGGTTTCGTAGTTACGCCCATGACACCTGTAGACGTCGGCCCAGGCATCACAGGCGATTCAACGTACACCGTCCCGCTGTCGTTCTCATATCGGTCTGACACAACGCCATAACCCGCCCGTTGGGCAAATCCTGAACCCGCCTCTGCGCGGGTTTTGTCATTTCTGCAAAGAGGAAAACCCATGTCTGTTTACTTCCCCAACGGGGCGACGCTTTCGATTTCCAGCGGATTCGCCGCCGCCAAGCTGATTTCGGTAATCAGCAACGCCAACCCAGGTGTTGCCACCAGCGCCGCAAACGGCTTTGCCAATGGCGACATCCTTCTGATTACCTCCGGCTGGGAGGACATCAACGAGCGCGCCGTGCGTGTAGCCAACGCGGCGGCGGGCGCATTCACACTGGAAGGCATCGACACGTCCAACGTGGCTTTCTTTCCTGATGGAATCAGCGGCGGTACCGCCAAGAAAGTGACCGGCTGGGTAGCCGTCAACCAGGTGATCGGCAACTCCATGTCCGGCGGCGAGCAGCAATACTGGACTTACGCGCCGCTCGAAGCGCGCCGTGACAAGCAGATCCCGACCACCAAAAATGCGCAGGCGTTCGCTTTCCAGCTGGCTGACGATGACAGGCTGGCCTGGTATGAAGAATTGGATAAAGCCGATCGAGAGAAGGAAGTGCGCATCTTGCGTATGTCGCTGCCCAACGGCAAAACGATCTATTACGCCGGTTATGCATCCTTCAACAAAACTCCGACGCTGGTGCGCAACGAAGGTGCGGCCGTTTCCTTTGGCTTCACCATCAACGCCGAAATCACCGCGTATCGCGCGCCGGTTGCTGCTGGCGGCGGGGCCTGATCATGGCGAAGTTCAAAATTGCGCAAGCGCCAACTTTCACCGGTGCGGTGATGGTCCCGGTAGTTGGCCAAGACCCAGTGAAGGTGGAATTCACCTTCAAATATCGAGACCGCATCGAACTTGCCGCGCTGTTCGATGGATGGAATCAGCGACAAAAGCAAAGCCTCGACCAGTTCGGCGACAAGCCTACGATGTCGCAGATCGTTGCGGTCGACACCGAAAATCAAGTGCAGCAGATCAAGGATCTGGTCGTTGGCTGGGAGTTCGACGACAAGTTCGACGATGAGGGCATCAAGGCGCTGGTGACCTCATGCCACGGCGCGACCGAGGCCGTGGTGGATGCTTATCAGGCTGCCTACGCCAAGGCCCGCACGGGAAACTGATTCGCGCCGCCCGAGCCATGTATGAGCCCCCTCCGAATGCGGAGCAACTTGCCGCATTCGGGTTGGACGCAGAGGACATCGAAGAGGAATTCGAAGTTTGGCCGTGCCTTTGGCCAGCCTTCCTTCTGTTCAACAGGATGTCCACTCAGTGGCGTGCAGGCACCGGTGGCGCTATCGGTCTCGACTACAGCAGCATCCGCGACGTGGCCGGCTTCCTCGGTATCAAGAAAAAGAAACTCGCTGAAATCTTCCCTGACCTTCAGGTGCTGGAAGGCGAAGCCCTGCGCGTCATGGCAGAGGAAAGGGAAAACAGTCCGTAAACGCGGGCATCTATTCAAGGTGAGTCGATGAACATTGCAGAACTCGGCGTCAAGATCGACTCGGCCGATGCTATTCAGGCCAAAACCAGCCTGGATGAAATGGCGAAGGCCGGCGGCCGCGCCGAGCAGTCCGCCGTTTCGTTGATGAACGAAATGCAGGCGCTGGAGAAATCGCTCTCTACCAACGCCAAGACCACGCAGGACCTCGCAAAACAGCGGGAAGCATTGGCGAAGCTGACCAAGACCGGCGCCTATGGCGAGGCTGAGGCCGCCAAGATTTCTGCGCAGCTCGACAAGCAGCAGGTGGCGCTGGCCAAGTCGACGATGGATGAGCAGAAGGCCCTGAATAGCCTGCTTGGCGCCATTGACCCGGCCCGCGCTGCACTGGCGAAGCTGGATACTCAGGTCGAGCAACTGGGCAAACACTTGGATGCCGGCCGGATCAGCCAGGACGAGTACAACGCCGCGCTGGGCAAGATCGATAAGGATTACGACAAGCTCAATAAAACCACCACCGGCTTCGAAAAGTTGCGCCTCGGCTCGCGCCAGGCGCAGGAAAATGTGGTGCAGCTGGGGAATGCGCTGTCGTCCGGCGACTGGGGAAGCGGTGTTCGTGCTGTTGCTCAGTTGGGCGCCGGTGCAGGTGAAGGCGCGGCGGGCCTGCTGGCGATTCTCGGCCCGCTGGCGCTCGCGACCGCCGCGGTGGGTGGGCTGGCATACGCTTTCTACAAGGGGAGCGAAGAGCAAGACAGCTACAACAAATCGCTGATCCTGACTGGCAATTACGCCGGTGTGAATGCTGGGCAGCTCGGCGATATGGCGCGTCAGGTGAGCGCGACTGTCGGCACTACTGGGCAAGCCGCTGAAGTTCTCGCGCTGCTGGCCGGCAATGGAAAGATTGCTGGCGAAAGCTTTACGGGTATCACTCAAGCCGCGGTGTCGATGCAGGAAGCGACCGGCAAAGCCGTGAGTGAGACTGTCGCGGAGTTCGCCAAGCTCGCAGACGACCCGGTCAAGGCATCTGCCGCGCTGAATGAGCAGTACCACTATCTCACTGCGTCGGTTTACTCGCAGATCACCGCACTGGAGAAGCAGGGCGACCATGCCGGCGCCGTCAAGCTGGCCACCGAATCGTTCGCCGATGCGATCAACGAGCGCACTCCGCGGATCCTCGAGAATCTGAGCTTTTGGGAGAGGGGCTACAACGCCGTCGCCCGGGCGGCCGACAATCTGAAAAATATCGGGCGTCCCGATATCGGCGCTGATATCGAGCAAGCCCGCCGTGACTTGGCGGGCGCTCAGGCGGGTGACGTTGGCCTTTTCCAGAACAAGCAGGAGATGATCGACCTCTATCAAAACCGGCTCAACATGCTGGAGGACCAGCAGGCCGCAGAAGCCGATATCGCCAAGTGGCAGGGTGAACAGGCGAAGGCCCAAGGCGATGCCGTCTCGTCGATGGCGAAGGTCGACGCTCTCACCAAGTCGGCGTGGACGAATGAGCAAAAACGCACCGAAGCGATCAAAGAGTACAAGCGGCAGCTCGAAGATATCCGCAAGGTCGCACCCAATGACCCGCGTCTGAATCAGACCGCGATCGACAAGAACCTGGCGAACATCAACGACCAATTCAAGGATTCGAAAGCGGCCGGCTCGCAGGTAGATCTGACCAGTTTCAACGATGCAAAGAACAACCTGGCAGCCATCAGCACTGAGTACAAAAACGCTCAGAAGGAACTGGACGCTGCGCAGAAGGCTGGACTTGTCTCTCAGGCCGACTACGCCCTGAAGCGTGAAGCGCTGATCGGCAACGAGCGCGACGAAGTGACTGCAGCCTACGAGGCTGAGATTGCTGCGCTGGAAGCCGCGAAGGCGAAAAAGACCACATCTGCGGCGCAAAGCATCCAGCTGGATCAGAAGATTGCCGATGCTCGCGCCGGCATGGTCAAGGCTCAAATTGAAGCTGACAGCCAGCTCGAAGTGCTCGCTACCAGCGAAACCGGAAGGCTGGCGAAGCAGGAGCGAGCGATTTCCTCCTACGTTCGGGCCTTGAGCCAGCAGCAGAGAGCACTGGAACTGGCAGGGCAGCGGGCGGTAGTTGGCGTTGGCCAGGGTGATCGGCAGAACGCCCTAAACGGCGAACTGAACAGCCAGCAAGACCGGTTTGCTCAGCAATCGCTGGAACTGGAAAACCAACGGTCTGACCCGTCCCGCAACATGTCGGAAGAGGAATTCGCTCGGAAGTCGCAGGCGCTCGCAGATGCGAACAAGGCCGCAACCGATCAGATCCGGCAGAACTACGCCGATGTTGAGAAGGCTCAAGGGGACTGGACCAAGGGCGCAACGTCGGCCTGGGCCAACTACCTAGACTCGGCGAGCAACATCGCCGGCCAGACGAAAACTCTGTTCGGTAACGCCTTCAGCTCGATGGAAGACGCAGTCGTCAACTTCGCCATGACCGGGAAGCTGTCGTTTGCTGACTTCACCAAGTCGATTCTGGCGGACATGGCGCGGATCGCGACCCGTCAGGCCAGTTCGGCGCTGCTGAGCAGTCTCGTTGGTGCGGCTACCAGCTACTTCACTGGCAGTGGGGGCGGCAACGGACTGGCTGCTGGTTCTGCCGGTGCGACGTCGTCGAACCTCGGCGCTTCTTCGGCGGGGTACTCAGGCAGCTACTTTCCTCAGGCGCTCGGCGGTGCCTGGTCGTCGGGTGTGCAGATGTTTGCCAACGGCGGCGCCTTCACCAACAACATCGTCAGCACGCCGACAGCTTTCGGGATGTCCGGCGGCAGGGCGGGTGTAATGGGCGAGGCAGGGCCTGAGGCGATCATGCCTTTGATCAGAACTTCCAGCGGCAAGCTCGGCGTTCTTGCTGCTGGTGGCGGTACCGGGACAACGATCAGCATCAGCGCGCCGGTCACGGTGGTAACTGAGGACCGTGGGTCTGAAGGCATGCAGATCGACCAGCAAGCGCTCTCGAAAAATCTTCAATCGCAAATGCAGGCGGTAGCGGAAAAGGCCGTCGCTGATTCTTGGCGCGCTGGCGGCACCAGCTTTCGTAATGCCAATGGGAGGGCCTGATGGCCATCGAGAAATTCACCTGGCCAACCGAGCGCGGTGAGACACCCGAAATCACCTATCGGGTGCGCACCTCTAAATTCGGTGGCGGATACACGCAGAGCGTTGGCGACGGCCCGAACAACAAGGAGGACTCGTATCCGATCACCTGCTCCGGTCGAAAGGCCAAGGTGCTGGAGATCATGGGGTTCCTAGACCGGCACGGCGGCGCAAAGGCGTTTCTGTGGACAACGCCGCTCGGCGAGCTCGGGCTGTTCACCTGCAAAAATCCCGCTCCCACACCCATGGGCGGCGGCGTCTTCAAACTCACCGCCACGTTCGAGCGTGCATTCCATCCATAAGGGGCAACCATGCCGCTGATCAGTGACATCCAGGTGCTTGAACCTGGAAGCGAAGTGCTGCTCTTTGAATTGGACGGCACGGACTATGGCGCGGACGTTCTGCGCTTCCACGGGCACGCGATACCGCACACGCCGGCAGAGTTGATTGCCGCCGGCGCTGATGCCGACCAACTGCCGGCGAAGGCGATTTACTGGCAGGGCAACGAGTACAGCGCCTGGCCGATGCAGATCGACGGCATCGAGGCGAACGGCGACGGTACTGCTGTTCGGCCGACATTGTCCGTCGGCAACGTCAACGGGCGCATCACCGCGCTCTGTCTGGCATTCGAGGATCTGCTCGAGTTCAAGCTGACGATGCGGCATACGCTCGGCAGCTACCTCGATGCCGCCAACTTCCCAGCCGGCAATCCGACGGCAGATCCAACCCAAGAGACGATCGAGGTCTGGTACATCGACCAGAAGACGAACGAGGACGGGGAGACGGTCAGCTGGGAGCTTGCCAGTCCGGGTGATGTCGGTAATGAGTCGATCGGACGCCAAGCCACAACCCTTTGCCATTGGTGTCTCACCGGCGGCTATCGCGGCCCGAACTGCGGCTACACCGGCCCGTACGTCACGAAGGACGGCGTCGTAACTGACAACCCTGAACTAGACCAATGCGACGCCACGCTGGGTAAGGGCTGCATCCCGCGCTTCGGCGAGGGCAACCCGCTGCCGTTCGGTGGCTTCCCGGCCGTTTCCCTGATCGCACGGAGCTGACATGCGAAAGCACATCTTGAACGCGATCCAGGCGCACGCGGCTGCCGAGTACCCGAAAGAGTGCTGCGGGCTCCTGCTGGCGATTGGGCGCAAGCAGCAATACTTCCCCTGCATCAACGTCTCGATCGAGCCGAACGAAGAGTTCCGGATCGACCCTGAGCAGTACGCAGAAGGCGAGGAAATCGGTGAGGTGATCGGCGTGGTGCATTCGCATCCGGACGCAACCAGCAGGCCGTCACCGCGTGACCTCGCCATGTGCGAAGCGACCGCGATGCCTTGGCATATCCTGAGCTGGCCGGAAGGAGACCTGCGCACCATTGTTCCGACCGGCGAAGTGCCGCTGCTGAAACGGCCATTTGTGCATGGGGCGTGGGACTGCTGGCAGGTGTGCGCCGATTGGTATAAGCGCGAGTGGGGGCTGGAATTCGAAGCGTTCAAGCGCGCGGATGGCTGGTGGGAGAGCAAGGACAACACCAGCCTGTACGAAGCGAACTACGAGGTCGCCGGCTTCTACCGAGTCGACCAGCCGCAGCGCGGCGACATGATCGTGATGGAAGTGGGGCGCACCGTTTACCCGAACCACGCTGGCATATTCCTCGGCGCTGATCCAGCTCTGCCTGGTGAAGATGCCGCCACGTTTGGCCCCGGCCCGTTCCTGCTGCACCACCTGTACGGCAGGCCGTCAGAGGTCATTGTCTTTGGCGGGCCTTGGCTCGACCGGACACGCTTGATTCTTAGGCACAGGGACGCACAAATAACCACTTGATGCGGCATGGCCGCCGGAGATTTATATGCAACAAAGCTACGCGATGACTATACAAAACCTGTTCACGATCGACGAAGGAGTCTTGTCTGGAGGAGTCGCGGAAATTGCGATCCTTGATGGCTCACTCGAAGTAGACCGAGTTAAGCTTTCAGGGAAGGTTGGCCCCGGTGAAAGCGTTTATCGCCGCGAGTACATAGGCAAGCCGGGCCTGAGGGCCGAGCTTCTGACAGAAGTTGGTCAGATCACATTTACGGCGATCTGACCTCGAAAGTTAGCCGCGCGGCTCTTCCTCTCTGATGAATTCATCTGTGCCTGGAAGGTGGAAGACGTAGCTGACCTTGTAGCCCTCTCCCATGGTCCGCGCTCTTGCCTCTGCATCAGCTTTTGTAGGGAATGCTCCTACCATGATGTTTGGCTCGTCACGCACTACACCCCATGTGTAGATCCAATCTTTTTTGCTCTGGGCATATTCTTCGTTGCTCACTTCGACCTCCAGGTCATAAACGCGCCGAATTTGGCGCTATCCCAGTCCTTGGGCTTGCAGGCGAAGGACTGGAGAATCCGTGCTTGAGGGCAAGAGGCTACTATCGGAGGTCCGCGAGGCGTTACTGGGAATTCGTACAGCCGGCTTCGGTTCAGTAGTTCGCCATGCGAGTTTGCTAACGAACGGGAAATCCTTTTGTCGGGTTTCGTTTTTTTTCATCGGGTTTCAACGGTTTTCGTGTTGGAACGTGTTGGTGTGTGTTGACGGGGGTGTCAACTGAACCTATAGTTCGCTCGTCTGAGCAGCGGCCACTACCTTTACCGGCCGTTGTGCGACATACAAAGGGTCCCTTATGGGGCCCTTAATACTTTCTAGGGACTGATAATGAATCGCTTAGGCATTTTTGTTGACGCTGGATACCTTTTTGCTCAAGGCTCTATGGCTATCACCGGAAATGTCGTTAGGCGCCAGGATCTGTCTCTGAACGAACAATCCGTCATCACTCAGCTCATTCAAGCGGCTGAAGAGTTATCGGGTGGTACCCCTCTCCTTCGAATTTACTGGTACGACGCAATCGGTCATCGTGGCCCGACGCTGGATCAGCGAACGTTAGCTAGAAGCAATAACGTGAAAGTCAGAATGGGAACGCTCAACGGGAACGGTGAGCAAAAGGGTGTCGATTCGATGATTGTGACCGATATGATCGAGCTCGCAAGAAATCATGCAATAGCTGATGCTGTTCTCGTTTCTGGTGATGAGGATGTGCGAGTTGGCGTTCAGTTCGCTCAAGCCTATGGCGTTAGGGTGCACCTAATCGGCATATCGAATGCACAAGGGAAGGCAAACCAATCTACTAGTTTGATTCAAGAGGCTGATACTCATATTGAGTGGTCGCCTGCTGTCATCAATGCGTTTTTGAGTGTTCGCCAAACAGTTGTTGAGCCGGAGGCCGTTGAAATCCCGCCAGCAGGTGATAATTTACCTCCTGCTGCTGACGTAGATCTCAGTCCTGAGGAAGTCGCTGCTCGTATGGAGCAGACAGTGTCAGCGGTAGTCAATGCTTTAGTCTTGAATGACTTGACCGCGCTGAAAGAACTACTCAAAAGCAGCAACAGCGTTCCTCGAGAATTTGACGGAAAACTTCTGGGAAAAAGCCGTGACGCTATCGGCAGAGATCTCACTCAGGCTGAGAAAGGCTTGGCCCGTAGTCGCTTTAGAGAGCTCGTCATACAGAAGTGAAGATCGTTGTATTTTTGAGAGCCCGGTCCAACGCTGGGCTTTTTCATTCCTCCCGCGCCAGTGATATCGTGCATCCTTTCCCACAGGAGTGACCTGCATGAAACCGATCGTAGGAGCGCTGGCGATAGCGCTGTTGGCGGGGTGTGCGACTTCGCCGACGCCTTCCAATGAAGCCAAGCAGGCGCCGGCCAGTCAGTTGTCGGCCTACCAGGCCAAGCCATCAGGGGCATATGGGACATTGCAAGTGATCCGCGATTCTGGGCAGACCGGAAGCCTCTGTTCAATGGCCGTTTTTATCGATGGCAAACAAGCTGCCAAGCTCGACCCGGGTCAGAAGGCATCTTTCTATCTGTCGCCTGATTCGGTTTCAGTGGGCGCCGCTTACACCGGCTCTGGCATCTGCTCCATGGGTGCAGCCCGAGTGGAGCGGGAAGCGATCGTGAAAGACGGCGCGATCAAGAAATACCGAGTTTTCACCGGGGGCGATGGGCAGATCGACATACTACCCACGACTCTCTGAACAGACCGCCTCCGGGCGGTTTTTTATTGTCTGGAGAATGGCATGTGCTCAGCAATCACCTACACGCCAATGACGAAAGTCATGTTGTCCGGCTCGCTTGCGAAGAAGTTTTTTCGAAGCAAGCCATTCCTTCTCGATGGCGGATCGGCCGTGGAGGTGTTCCGTGCGCTCAATGCGACCATTGATGGGTTTGCCGAGGAAATTAAACGACTGGAGCGCCTTGGACTGAAGTTTGCGATCTTCCGCAATCGCGCAAACATCGGAATGGACGGATTCGATCTCGGCGGTACACGGGAAATCCGCATTGTTCCAGTGATTGGTGGCAGCAAGCGTGCCGGCGGGTTACAGACCATTATCGGCACAGTGATGATCGCCGCAGCCTATGTGCTGTCATTCACTCCGTTTGCAGCCGCATCGCCGTTTTTGTATGCGGCCGGCGCGTCTATGGCGATCGGCGGCGTGATTCAAATGCTCAGCCCCCAAGCGTCTGGCTTGAAGCAGAGCGCCTCTCCCGAAAATTCCCCGTCCTACGCCTTCGGCAGCGCCAAGAACACCACGGCCAGCGGCAACCCGGTGCCGATCTGCATCGGCGAACGCCGGTGGGGCGGGATGATCATCTCGGCCTCAATCCTGGCTGAAGACAAAGCTTAACGGCCTGGGACCGGCCGGTGATACAGTCGCCATTTTTTGGAGGGAAGACGATGCAAAGGATAATCGCGGCAGTTAGTTGTGCTGTTGCTCTGGGCGGCTGTACCACATCACTCCAGGATATGCGGGCAGAGGGGCCTGAGAAGACCTTCACAACCCAGAAGCCGGAGCAGCAGGTCGCAGAATGCATCCTTTATGCCTGGCAAAACCAGTCGCTGGCGGGGGTCCACTACGCGGTGAGCCTTCAGCCTCGCCCAGGCGGTGGGAAGTCTGTGGTTAACGCCGGAAACAGAGAGATGGCGGACGTTATCGGCGAAAAAGGGCAAACCGTAGTTCGGTTCTACACTAGCGGCAGCATGGGATGGATAATCGATCGCCGCGTCGCGAGCGCCAAGACCTGTCTTTAGAGTTTCTCCATCTGCCAGCAGTTTCATAAGCTCCACCGCACAGATCACCACCTAACCCGCTTCGGCGGGTTTTTTTATGCCTGGAGGAAAGCATGGGCGCAGCAGCACAGATCGATATCCACGGCGAGAAGGGCGGCAGCAGCAAGCCGAAGTCGCCGACCGAAGCCAGCGACAGCCTGCGCTCGACCAACCTGGCAAAACTGCTGATCGCCGTGGGTGAGGGCGAGTTCGACAGCGTCCCGACCGATTACGACATCTACCTGGACAACACGCCGATCCGCGATGCCAGCGGCAACTACAACTTCCCGAACGTGAAGTGGGACTGGCGCCCGGGCTCGGTGGATCAGACCTACATCCCGGGCATTCCGTCCGTCGAGAACGAGACGTCGCTGAACATTGAGTTGCGCAGCGATTCGCCGTGGGTGCGCTCGATCACCAACACCCAGCTTTCCGCAGTGCGCATGCGCTTGGCCTGGCCGGCGCTGCAACGCTCCGATGACCAGGGCAATGTCGGCGGCTACCGGATCGAATACGCGATCGACGTGGCCACCGATGGCGGCGCCTATCAGCAGGTGCTGGTGGACGCCGTCGACGGCAAAACCACCACGCGCTATGAGCGATCGCGCCGCATCGATCTGCCTGACGCCACTACGGGCTGGCAGATCCGGGTACGCCGTCTGACCCCGAACCAGAACAGCAACAAAGTTGCCGACATCATGCGGATTGCCGGTTACACCGAAGTCATCGACGCCAAACTGCGCTACCCGAACACCGCGCTGCTCTACATAGAATTCGACGCCGAGCAGTTCACCAACATCCCGGCCGTCACCGTGAAGTGCAAGGCCCGCCGCTGGATGGTGCCGAGCAACTACGACCCGATCCTGCGTACCTACACCGGGACTTGGGACGGCTCAATGAAATCGGCCTGGACCAATAATCCGGCGTGGATCACCTATGGCATTTGCACCGAAGACCGCTTCGGCTTGGGCAAGCGCATCAAGCCGTTCATGGTCGACAAGTGGGAGCTGTATCGGATCGCCCAGTATTGCGACCAGTTGGTGCCGAACGGGCTCGGCGGTCAGGAGCCGCGCTTCCTCTGCGACATGAATCTGCAGGGCGAGGCCGATGCCTGGTCGTTGCTGCGCGATATCTCAGCGATCTATCGGGGCATGACGTACTGGGCGCAGGGCCAGCTTGTGATGCAGGCGGACATGCCGCGCGCGCAGGACTTCGACTATGTGTTCACACGGTCGAACGTGATCGACGGAAAGTTCTCCTACGGCAGTGCCTCGGCGAAGACCCGTTACACCCGGGCGCTGGTCAGCTACGACAACCCGGCGAACAACTACGACACTGACGTCATTCCGTTCGCTGACCTGGATCTGCAACGCCGTTACGGCGATCGACCGACTGAGCTGAGCGCCATTGGCTGCACCCGCGCGTCCGAGGCCCAGCGCCGTGGCAAGTGGGCGATCCTCAGCAACAATCAAGACCGCACCGTCTCGTTCAAGACGGGTATGGAAGGCGTTATCCCACTGCCCGGGCACATCATCCCAGTGGCAGATTCGCTGCTGGCTGGTCGTGAGGTTGGCGGCCGTATCTCGGCGGTGGCGGGGCGGGTTATCACGCTCGATCGCGATACCCAGGCCAAGGCCGGCGATCGGTTGATCATCAACCTGCCGGGTGGCCGCGCCGAAGGCCGCACAGTGCAGAGCGTCAACGGCCGCACCGTGACCGTGACGGTCGCCTACAGCGAGCCTCCGGTAGCACAGTTGCAATGGGCGCTCGACGCCGATGACCTGGCGATACCGTTGTACCGCGTGCTGCGCACCAAGCGCACTACCGAGGGCGACTACGAAATCAGTGCGCTCCAGTTCGAGCCGAGCAAGTTCGCTTTCATCGACACCGGCGCACGCCTGGAAGAACGCCCTATCAGCGTGATCCCGATCACCGTGGTTCCGGCGCCGGCGAGCGTGTCGCTGTCGTCGACGTCATCGGTTGTGCAGGGGCTGGCCGTGGCTACCATGACGATCACCTGGCCGGCCGTGGACGGCGCGGTTGGCTATGACGTCGAATGGCGCAAGGACAGCGGCAACTGGATCAAGCTGCAGCGCACCGGTATGACCAACGTTGACGTGGTCGGAATCTACGCCGGCGCATATGTGGCCCGGGTGCGTGCGGTGAGCGCGTTCGACATCACATCGCAATGGCGCAACTCGACCCTGACCAACCTCAGCGGGAAGCAGGGGCTGCCGCCCGCACTGGCTTATCTGAAAACGATCAGCAAGGTTTATGGCATTGGACTCGAATGGGGATTCCCACCTGGTGCAGAAGATACCCAGCGAACTGAAATTTGGAACAACGAGGTCAACGACCTGACCACGGCCGTCAAGCTGGCCGATTTCGCCTATCCCCAATCGAACCACGAAATGCAAAATGTCGTGCCAGGCACGAGTCTGTTTTTCTGGGGGCGCTTGGTGGACCGCATTGGCAACATCGGTCCTTGGTTTCCCGCGGTGAATGGAATCAATGGGCAGGTGAGCATCGACCAGTCCGAGTACGAAAAATACTTCTTAGGCAGGATTCAAGAGTCTGCCCTAGGTGAAAAGCTACTTGCGGAAATCGGAAAGATTTCCGGTGATGGCGAGGGCTCAGTCAATGAGCGGCTTGAGCAGGCCAAGCAGGAGCTGGAAGACCTCATTGGCGAAATCACCGACGCAATGGTGTATGACCCGACTAGGCCGTACAGCAAAGGTGAGATGGTCCGGCTTGATGGGCGATTGTTCTCGGCGGTGAAGGCGGTGCCGGTCGGCACTGCTCCTCCGAATGCCGAGTTCTGGTACGACATGGGGACGATTGCCGAAACCACCAACGCGATGGCGCTGCAAATCCAGCAGCACTCCACGCAGATTGAAACCATCGATGGCAAGGTCACCGCGCAGGCGTCAACGATGCAGGCCCTGCAAGCGGCGTGGCGAGAGGATGACGGCACCGGCGCAATGAGTGAGGCGCTGAAGGCGTATCAGAACACGGCCAGCATCGTGACGAACGAGAAGGTAATAGCGCGGGAAAAGTATGCATCAGCTACGCGCTTTACCTCTCTTGACGCTGCGGTGGGGAAGAACGCCGCGAATCTTTCAACGCTGGAGTCTGCGGTAGCGACGGACAAGGAGGCGACGGCGCAGCGAATCGAGACCATCTCAGCCACCGCCAACAACGCCACCGCAAAAGCAGAAACCGCGAGCACCGCTGTTTCCGGCTTGAACGGCAAAGTGTCTGCGCTCACCACCATCAAAACATCCACTACCGTCGGTAACAGGACGGTGATGGCCGGACTCGCCATCGGCGTGGAAGGTGAGCAGCAAGAGTCGCAGATCCTTGCGTTCGCTCAACGGTTCGCGATCCTCGATGAGGTGAGCGGCCAGATGATTGCGCCGTTTGTTGTGCAGGGCGGCCAGGTATTCATGAACACCGCGATCATCAGCCAAGCCTTCATCAAGGAACTGGTCCTTGGCATGACCCTGCGATCGGCGGCTCTTAACTCGCAAGGGTTGCCGCTGCTGGAGATCAATATACCGGCGGGTACTTTCACGCTTCGTGGCCAGTCCAGTACCGGTTATACGTTGCTGAACAACAACGGCATCTACGTCTACGACCTGAACTACATCGAGCGCGCAGCGCTCGGGAAGATGACGTAATGGAGTATTACGGTGCGAGAACGAAAGACGCGATGGGGCGGGTGACACTGGAGTCGTCAACTATGACGGTCCGGTCGATTGTAACCAGACAAGTCACCGTGCCGCCCATCACCAGCGACTTCACCAGCTTCATCAGCATGCCTGAAATCACCGCGCAGTCGTTTGTGTGCGTGACCCTTGCCAGCCAAGCGAATGAGTTTGCCGCGTTACCCGCTGTTTTCTGGTCGGCAGGACAGCTCCGAGTTCGGCGTGGGCAAGGGCTCGTGCTCAACGTGTTTATTCTGACTTACCAATAGGAGGTGGCATGGACTACGGGTTCAGGTCGCGTAACGGCCAGAATTTCTTCCAGATTGACAGTGAAAATAGGGCGCTGAACGTGGCTGCTTCCGGCAGCTACATCATCGGGAAGCCGCCGACGGCGCCGACAACAATCACACAAGCAGTCATCACTTACCCTTCGCCGATAACCACCGCTGAAGCACCTCATGTTTTCCTCAACCCTTACAACCACGGCATGTATCACACGCTGATGCAGACGGGCGGGCCGGGCAACTGGACTGGGTTCTATTTCAAATTACATTTAATGGCGCCTTTTAACAGTACCGACTGTAGCGGTCGATGGCTGGTTGCTACGTTCCGTTCAACGTCACCACCCAATGAATACGATCTGCGTTTGCGTAATGCTGCGAATGAACAGATTTTTGTGGGTGCGGACAATCTTCTTGTGATGACAGGCTTCCCGATCAATGAAGGCTGGACGCTTGACAACCGCGGAGGCGAAGTGTCCGGGATCTACTGGAGCGGATACCAAATGCCCTGGACTGGCTCCTATGATGATTACTTCCTGGCTTCTACATTGCTTGGAGGAAAAATCTACAACGGCAACACAACGCTTGAGACGCCTTGCGGTTTTCACCCAGGAGTTCGCACGACGCTCAATGGCTACGTCGGGGCAATGGTGAGTTCGGAGGGCGGCACTGCCAAAAACGGCAGAACCACTTTTGCTGCACGACCCATGCGCCCGTTATGAAAATCCGAGCCCGCCCAGTGCGGGCTTTTTATTGACCAGAATTAGGATGCTTCCATGCCTTGGCTTAGAGGTGGGACTGTTGCCGTCACCAATGGATCAACGACCGTTGTTGGCACTAATGCAGATTTTGCTGCGAATGCAAAAAACGGTGACGCGTTTGTCGGCCCTGACGGGGCGAACTATGAGATTGGCAACGTTGCCAGCGCGACTGTCATCTCGATCATACCGGCTTATAAAGGGCCAACAGCCAGTGGCGTGGCGTATGCGATCATGCCCGTTCAAGGGTACCCGAAAGCACTTGCTGACGCTTTCAACGATATTAATCGGCAATGGGGTACAACTCTTTCCGCCCTCGGCACCACCGGCAACTACGACGTTTTGCCAGTCGACAAGGGGGGTACGGGGTCGGTAACACTGGATTCAGATGTTGTTCCAGAAGGCGCAACGAACAAATACTTTACCGGGGCCAGAGTGCTGCAATCGGTGCTGACCGGCTTGAGCACCGCCACCTCTACAGTAATTGCTGCGACTGACAATGTTCTGGCGGCCATGGGAAAGCTCCAGGCGCAGATCGCCGGGCGCGCCTTGAAGGGAGCCAACAGCGACATCACATCGTTGACCGGTTTAACCACTGCGCTATCCGTCGCACAGGGCGGGACTGGTGGGAATACCATGCCGCTTGCTCGCGCAGGTATTGGCGCTGCGGCATCCGGCAGCAATAACGACATAACCGGCCTTCTGGCCACGGCCTTCGTCCGAACCAGCGGCACCACCAACGTCGGTGCGGGTCAGGGTCTCTATCAGCTCTGGAACACCGGGGGAGGTGGGCTGTCCGGGTCTGGTGACTGGGTATGTAACCAAGGCGCCGGCTCTGGTGGTTTTAGTTGGCGGTCGGTGAACTCCAATAACACCGCAACCGGGCCGACGATGACCTACACCTATGCCGGCAACTTGAACGTGCCCGGCACGGTTAGTCAAGGATCTGACCGGCGCCTGAAGATAAACGACGTTGAAATTCTGGATGGCCTTGATCGAATTATGCATATCCGCCCGGTTGAATTCGATCGTCGTGACTTCCTGGATTCCACGGAGTATCCACACCACGAAGTCGGGGTGATCGCCCAAGAGCTGTATGAGGTGACGCCATTGTTGGTTACTCCGGCAAAGCCGGATATTGATCAGGACATCTGGCGGGTCAATTACACAGGCCTGATTCCGTACCTGGTATCGGCCATCAAAACCCTGAAGGCCGAAATCGACGAACTGAAGGCGAACGCTCAATAGATGCAATTCAATTGCACAGGTTCCTCCGCTGCGCCTTTGCACCAACGGCAGAGAAAAGGTGAGGCTTGCACTGAAGGCGATCTAGACCCTGAAAGGTTGATTCACCATTGGATTGATGGGGTTGTTCAGGTAAGTTGTCGCGCAAATCAGATCCTTGGAAGATTTACGCCTGATGAATGTTGGCCAGCCGGAAGGCAGCTTTGCCGTGTCAAAGATATCTCACGCACCGATCCATCCTAAATATCGTGCCGACATTGATGGTCTGCGGGCCATTGCTGTCTTGGCCGTTGTTGGGTTTCATGCCTTCCCTTCTTTTATTCGAGGCGGTTTTGTTGGCGTCGATGTTTTCTTTGTCATTTCAGGCTTTCTGATTTCCAGCATTATTTTCGGCAGTCTCGATCGAGCGTCTTTCAGTTTTGCCGAATTTTATGGCCGTCGAATTAGGCGGATATTTCCTGCACTGATCACTGTGCTGCTTGTCACGTTGCTGGCAGGTTGGTTTCTGCTGTTTGTCGATGAGTATTCACAGCTCGGCAAACACGCCGCCGCTGGTGCTGGCTTCGTTTCTAACCTGGTTCTTTGGGGGGAGAGCGGCTATTTCGACAACTCTGCCGAAACCAAACCACTGTTGCATCTGTGGTCTTTAGGAATAGAGGAACAGTTCTACATCGTGTGGCCGATCCTGCTTTGGGTTTTTCACAAGGCACGGCTGAATTTCCTGTGGATACTGGTCGGGGTGGCTTGCGCCTCGTTCCTGTTGAACATCATCGGGGTTGAGAAAGACCAGGTGGCGACTTTTTATTCACCGCAGACCCGATTCTGGGAACTGTTGGCCGGCTCTGCTTTGGCCTACCTCTCGATGTATCGTACTTCCGTAAACGAGACTGTAAATGGCCCGCTCCTCAGGAACTTGAAGGCGCTGTTGGGTGTTTCGCTAGTGGGTGCTGCGTTATTTTTGGCGAATAAGGACAAGGCTTTTCCGGGTTGGTGGGCAGTGCTGCCGGTACTCGGGTCGGCTTTTCTGATCTCGGCCGGACCATATGCATGGATCAACCGTGTTGTGCTTTCTAATCGAGTTATGGTCTGGGTCGGCCTGATCAGCTTCCCTTTGTACCTCTGGCACTGGCCGTTGCTGTCATTTGCCAGGATTGTTCAGGGTGGGGAGCCGCCTCTCGCTATGCGCGTGGCGCTGGTCCTGGCGTCCATTGTTCTGGCGTGGGCCACCTACGCTCTGATCGAACGACGGGTCAGACATATGCGGTCGCTTGCCCCGGCGCTCGTCGCCGCAATGATCGTCCTGGGCGTTACTGGTTACATTATCTTCGCCAGCGGCGGGGCGCCAGAGCGCGCAATTGCCGTGAAGTCGGCCGATCTGCAGCCCGCCAACCACGTAGCCGGCTACCGAGCGTGTACAGGCACTGGGCTGTCCGACTTGGATATGTGCCAGGAGCCAATAGGAGTGAATCCGAACATTGCTCTTGTGGGCGATAGCCATGCTGACGACAAGTTTCCCGGCATCGTGGCCAGTGACAAGCTCCGGTCATGGATATTGCTCGCCAACAACAGCTGCCCGCCAGTGCTTGGGGTATCGGTTATCGGCAGTCAGCCGGATTGCAGCCGCCGTATGGGTGCAATTTTCGACTGGCTGCAGCAGCAGGAGGGCGTTCGCGTCGTTGTGCTTTCGTTCTTCGGTGGATATTTCCTGCCAACGAAATACGCAGCGGACCACGTCAAGAGCGGTCTGGGGCCGGGTTTCGTGAAAATCAGCATGCCCGGCGGCGAAGGCATGTCCTATGCCGATATGTTCAAGACCGGCCTGGGCAATGCAATTACGCGACTGGAGTCCGCGGGTAAGCGGGTAGTCGTGAATATTGACGCCCCTGAACTCCCATGGTTTCCGCGCGACTGCCTGAGAAATCCATTGCTGAATTGCACGCAGGCACGATCCGAAGTTCTCACCCGACAAGGCGAGCTTCGGAAGATGCTTGGGGCTCTGCAGGCTGAACACCCGAAACTCGAAGTGTACGACCCGCTTGGGGTCTTCTGCGTGAATGACGCTTGCAGCATCAGCAGGAGCGGGGTTTTGCTTTATCGAGACTCCCATCACCTTTCCGAAAGAGGCTCGCGAATCTACGCTGATGACCTCCTTCGAATACTGAAATAGTTCTAACCGCACCCTGAGCCGGCCTTTGCGCCGGCTTTTTTTTGCCTGGAGAAAAGTGATGCCAGTAACTGAGAAAGACCGAGACATCCTTGCGCGCACGCTGTGGGGTGAGGCTCGCGGCGAGGGAACGGGCGGCCAGATCGCCGTCGCCTGGACGATCCGCAACCGCGTGTTTGATGGTAAGGAAAAGTCTTGGTGGGGCGAGGGGTATGCCGGTGTGTGCCAGAAACCCTACCAATTCAGTTGCTGGAACAAGACTGACCCGAACTATCAGTTCCTGATCGGAGTGAAGCAGATCCCGTTCCGCGAACTGGCGCAGTGCCGTATCGCTGCTGACAAGGTGATCGACGGCGCGGTACCGGATCCGACCGGCGGCGCCACGCACTACTACGCCACCAGCATCAGGGCGCCGGCCTGGGCAGCGAAGGCGAAGCAGACGCTTAAGTTGGGCGGTCACGTGTTCTTCAGGGATGTGCCGTGATGGTCGCACCTTGGAAAGCGGTGGGCGCGCTTGCGCTTGTGCTCGCCGGCTTCGGCAGCGCCTGGCAGTTTCAGGACTGGCGCTACGGGAAGCAGTTGGCGGAGCAGGCGAGGCTGAGCGCGGAAAACCTCAATCAACTGACCATCGCTGCGGCTACCTCCCAACAGGCCGAGCAGGATAAGCGCCTGGCGCTCGAGCAGAAGCTTTCAGCTAGCGAGAAAACCCACTTTGAGAAAATGACCGATGCCCAACGTGACCAAGATCGCCTGCGCGATCGCCTTGCCACTTCTGATCTGCGGCTGTCAGTCCTCCTCGACGCAACCGACGTTGCCAAAGGCTGCGACGTGCCTGCCACCGCCGGCGCCCGCAGCGTGGATCATGCAGCCGTACGCGCCCGACTTGACCCGGCGCATGCTCAACGAATTATCGCCATCACCGACACCGGCGACCGTGGATTGATCGCGTTGCAAGCGTGCCAAGCCTATGTTCAGGAATTATCTCGCTGATGAGGGAAGGGGTCTTTGAACGGACTGTCTCCGCTGAGGATCCGAATCTGGGTTCGCAGCTCGGCTATGTGCTTATCCTTCGCCATCAGCTCCCAGTTGCTTTTGGTCTCGATATCGGTAGCTCGCCGGCCTGCATCCAATGCTTCTGACTTCGCAATGCTCAATTGAGAGCGGAGCGTTTCGCACTCGGCCGACGCGGCAGCGTGCATCTTAACCAGCTTGAATATCCGCTCCCTGGACTGTTGCAGTTGAAGGTTCAGTTCCTCGAACTCATTTTCGTAGAGGGCCAACTGGTGCCGGCAGGTTTCGATCGGCGTCGCGCAGCCGAGCCAGTCGTCTGTATTTTCGATATCGGAGGGGGCCACGGGAAATGCCTTGCTGATTACTGTTTGGATATACAGTAATCGAGGTGCGGGGAGTGGGCGATGGTGAAGCGACGAACTGTAGGGTTTTGGATTGGTGTTCTGTCGGCAGGACGCCGGGGGAGGGCGTGCGCAAAACCTCCTCTGGAGGCCGCGTGTTTCCGTTTGCATACGCACAAAAAATCGGATGTTTTGCTGAGCGATAAACTGGCTGTTATGCTTTTAAAACAGTAACTTAGCTCGCTAACGTCCCCAGCATGGGGTGCTAGGGGTCGAGTGTTCGAATCACTCCGTCCCGACCATATTTTTCAATGACTTAGGCCAATGTTCACAGCATTGGCCTTTTTCATGTGTTTGAGATGCGCGGGGCTGCTCGATCACGCCTGTGACTCGCACTACCAAGTGTTTGGGTTGGTCAGAATGTCCGCTCGTCGAGCAAATAGCACTCTCTGTGCGCCGATCTCCTCTCACTTATTAAGCGCAGCCCCTGCGCCACTGACGGGAGAGAATGATGATCGACGACAACAATGGCCCTGAAGCGCCATATCCGGGACCAAGTGAGCAAAACCCTGACACTGGCGAGGGCCATGATTCCGGCCTGGAGCAAGCTGACTCTGAGCCAAAGCAGGGTACCGACGAACGACCAGAGGACTGGAATCCGCCACCCGGCAATCCTGGTTCAGATCAAGATGCCCAGACGGGCCGAAATAACGGCGGCGCAAAATAGGCGCATCGAATTATTTCGTGTACGAGACCCGGCCATCGCGCCGGGTTTTTTATTGCCACCGAATCCTCTCCCAACGTAGCCGAAATTTATGTGGGGACGGTTATCTGGGTTTTAAGGGCGAAGCCGAGCGGCGCCGGCACCTGAATGATCGATCCAGGCGCCGGCAACAAGCGTGTTTACTCGACTATGCAGATCCAACGGTGGTTGTATCGGTAAGGCGCGCGAGTGAAATGAACATCTGAAACCATCTTCATGCCGCGCTCTTGAAGCGCTTCGGTCAGTTGTACGAGTGTCTCTGCCTGGATAGTCATTGCTGTCACCTCGTCAGATTTACTGCGTTCATAATTCTTGACCGAGAGATCAGGCGGCTAATTCATTTTTTCTACAGTAGTCATTAGCGCCGCATAAGCAGGAACACAGCGTTACTTCGCGCCAACTACCTCACCCCATTCAAGCCCGAACCGCCCCAGATACTTCCTCAAGCGATCGGCATCATTGGGTTGCGCCTTGGCCTGCCGGGAAACCCCGAATAACTGTCGGCCGGCATCCGACAGGCTGTCCGCCTGCTGGCACACCTCAATGACAGCCTTCAATTGCAAGCGATCGAACAAGTCCATGCTCTCACCATCTCCTGGCAACTCAGTCGATAGCGCAGAGGGATGCGCCAAGCCCCACGCATATCGCAATCGTTCGATCTCATCATCGACCTGCGCTTCATCGATGCGCCCGCTGTCGGCCAAAGTCGCCATCCGCGTAATCGATGCGGACAGCTCGCGAAAGTTGCCCAGCCAGGCTGCTGCAGGTGAGCTGGCGAAGGCCAGGTAGCGTCGGCGTGCTTCGAGATTGAAGCGCACCCGTTCACCCTGTTCTCGAGCATGGCGTTCCAGTTCGAAGTCGATGTTCGGCTCGATGTCTTCGCGGCGCCCGGCGAGGCCGGGCAGGTCGAACGTCCATAGATTGATCCGAGCGTACAGGTCCTCGCGAAACGCGCCTTCGGCGACCCGGCTGCGCAGGTCGCGGTGGGTGCCAGCAATGATCAAAAAAACACTCTCGACTTCCTTGTCCGAGCCCAGCGGGAAGAAGCGTTTCTCTTCGATTGCTTTTAACAGCATCGCTTGTTCGTCTGCGCCGAGCTCACCGATTTCATCGAGAAACAACATGCCACCATCGGCGGCGCGCAGCAGGCCATCGCGAGCGTTCTGCGCGCCGGTGAAGGCGCCTTTGACGTGGCCGAACAAGGCCGACATCGCGCCGTCGCCACGCAAAGTGGCGCAGTTGACTTCGACAAAGCGTCCCTGCATCTGATGGCGATTGCGTTTGAGTTCGTAGATGCGCCGCGCCAGGAAGGATTTGCCGGCGCCGGTCGGGCCAATCAGCAGCATGGGGGCTTTGGAGCGCAGCGCAACGCGCTCGATCTGCTCAATGGAGCGGTTGAAGGCCGGGTTGCGCGTGGCGATGCCGGACTTGAGAAATTCCAGGCCTTCGAGACGTTTGCTGGCGAAGCGTGAAGCAATCCGATCATAGCGCGACAGATCGAGATCGATCAGCGCATGAGTGCCGCAGGCGGGTTCGTTATCGTTCTTGCGCTTGGCGGGGGAGGTCTGGATCAGCCGGGCCGGCAGGTAACGCGCCTCGGTGAGCAGGAACCAGCAGATCTGTGCGACGTGGGTGCCGGTGGTGATGTGGACGAGGTAATCCTCGTGCTCGGTGTCAAAATTGTACGCAGTGGTGAAGTCGTGCAGGGCGCCGTACACCTCCTCGAAATCCCAAGGGTTGCGCAGCGACATTGGATGCAGGCGCACTTCGGTGCTCGGAGAAATCTGCTGGATGTCCGCTCGGACGCGCTCGGCGAGGCTGACGTCGCGCGCGTCGAGGCCGTGAATCAATTCAAGCCGATGGATAGGGAGGTCTGTTTGTTGGCACAGACCTACGCTTGGTCGCCAATAATTCCACCGGCTGGCACCTTTGCCGACACGATCGAGGGTGGCTCCGATAAATCCGATGGCGACCGTGCGTTTGTTGGGCATGCTTATCTCATAAGATAAATGACGATATGCAATGATAATTTTGCTGGTCTGAATTGTCTTCCATAGATTATCGAGACACGTCGCATCAAAGATAAAAGCTATTGAAATCAAAAGCATAGCAGAAACAACCATAGCCGCATCCAAAGCTGGCACAGCGTCTGCAATGCTGACGGAAACGAACATGGACACCAAGATATGAAAGACCGAACCTACCAGCTTCTCGAAGTCGCCAACGGCAAGCCCATCAAACTCTGGACCGAAGGTGTCCCGGTTGAAAACGAAGCCCGCGCACAGTTGATGAATACGGCAAAAATGCCGTTCATCTTCAAGCATCTGGCGGTGATGCCCGATGTGCACTTGGGCAAGGGCTCGACAATTGGCAGCGTGATTCCAACGGTCGGCGCGATCATTCCCGCAGCGGTGGGCGTCGACATCGGTTGCGGCATGATCGCTGCGCGTACGTCGCTGACGGCCGCAGATCTGCCAGACAACCTGCATGGATTGCGTACTGCAATCGAAAAAGCGGTGCCGCACGGCCGCAGTTCGAATCGTTCGCGGCGAGACAAAGGCGCCTGGGACGAGGTTCCGCAGCAAGCCGATCAGGCCTGGGCGGGGTTGCAGCCGCGCTTCAAATTGATCACCGACAAGTATCCGAAACTGGCCAATACCAACAACCGGGCGCACTTGGGGACGCTCGGCAGTGGCAATCACTTCGTCGAAGTGTGCCTGGATGAAGCCAACCGGGTGTGGTTCATGTTGCACAGTGGTTCGCGTGGCGTCGGCAACGCTATCGGCAACCTGTTCATCCAGATGGCCCAAGCCGATATGCGCCAGCACATTGCCAACCTGCCGGACCGTGACCTGGCCTATTTCGAAGAGGGCAGTCAGCATTTTGATGATTACGTGGAGGCGGTTGGCTGGGCGCAGGACTTCGCCAGACAGAACCGTGAACTGATGATGCGCGCAGTGATTCAGGCCACGCGGCAGATCATCCACAAGCCTTTCGAGGTCGCGCTCGAAGCGGTCAATTGCCATCACAACTACGTGCAGAAGGAACGGCATTACGGTGAAGACGTGCTGATTACCCGCAAAGGCGCCGTGTCAGCGAAGAAGGGCGAGCTGGGGATTATTCCAGGCTCGATGGGCGCCAAGAGCTTCATCGTTCGCGGTCTGGGCAATGAAGAGTCATTCAGTTCCTGCAGCCATGGCGCTGGGCGCACCATGAGCCGCACGAAGGCCAAGAATACCTTCACCGTCGCCGATCAGATTCGCGCCACGGCCCACGTGGAATGCCGCAAGGACGAAGCGGTGATTGACGAAATTCCGATGGCCTACAAGGACATCGACAAAGTCATGCACGCCCAGCGTGAGCTGGTGGAAGTGCTGCACACCCTGCGTCAGGTGGTGTGCGTCAAAGGATAAGGAACTGCGGCGCTGGCGAGAGCACGTCATCGTTCAATACGCCGGTTCATCACGGCTGAGCTGAAGCGCGAATGACGAACTTTGGTCAAAACTCAGGAAGACCCACGACGGCTAAACGGTACCTCAGGAACACCGTCAGGCTGTACGCGTAAGGAATTGCAATGAAAAAGGATGTAATTGAACTGGACGGCGCCATTGGTGGTGGCCAGGTGTTGCGCAGTGCGCTGAGCCTGTCGATGGTGACAGGCCGGGCGTTTCGCATTAAACAGATCCGCGCCAGACGCAGTCGTCCGGGATTGCTGCGTCAGCATCTGACAGCCGTGATGGCGGCGGCCGAGGTTTGTGGTGCAGAGATATCTGGTGCGCATCTGGGGTCGCAAGCCCTGAGCTTCGAACCGGGCGAGATTCGCGGAGGCAACTTTCAGTTCGCTATTGGCACGGCGGGCAGTTGCACGCTGGTGCTACAGACGCTGTTGCCAGCCTTGTTGCAGGCGCCGCAGGCCAGCCGAGTGACGATCTCCGGTGGCACCCACAATCCGCTGGCACCGCCGACGGATTTCCTCTCGCGCAGTTGGCTACCGCTGCTGCGGCGCATGGGCGGCAATGTCGAGCTGGAGTTGCTGCGTCATGGTTTCGTACCGGCTGGCGGTGGCGAGATTGCCGTGACGGTGCAGCCGTCGCGCCTGACGCGACTGGATGTGTGTGAGCGCGGCGAGGCGATTTCACGGCAGGCTCTGGCGCTGACTGCCGGACTTGCGCCTACCGTCGCTCAGCGAGAACTGAGCCAAGTGGCCAAGCGGTTGAACTGGCTTGCGGAGGCGCTGCAAGCGGTGACGCTTGATCCGGCGCGCGGCCCGGGCAATGTGTTATTGCTGGAGTACGTTTTCGAACACGTCACTGAAGTGTTCAGCGCATTTGGCCAAGTGTCGTTACGCGCTGAGAAAGTAGCGGATGCCGCGATCAATCAGGCTGCTGACTGGCTGCGTAGTGGTGCTGCGGTGGCTGAGCATCTGGCCGATCAGTTGCTGTTACCGATGACGCTGGCCGGCGGTGGATCGTTCACTACGCCGCGCATGACTGATCATTTGCGCAGCAACATTGAAGTCATCCAGCTGTTTTTGCCGGTCCGTATCGATTGCCAGGAGGAGGGCAGTGATCGCTTGCGGATAGCAGTTTCACAAACTCATTAGTAGCGACCTGCGATCCCGAAGGCGGTCGCAAAACTTCACTGAGAGCGCCACTAGCCCTCAGCCATTAGCACATCCGACCTAATTGCCCCTGTTCCGGCTCGACCTTAAAGTCCTGTCGCTTGGCAGCTGACTGTCAAATATTTCCGGTACAAAATCAAAAAGGTCGATCTGCAATGAACTCATCAAGGACTATTCCGGTTCTCGCTTTATTCGCAACACTGGTCCTCGCGGTCACTGGATGCCAGACCGTAAAGCCGGGGGAGAGTGATCTCAAGAATCGCGCACAGACCACTATCGGCAAACCCGTGATCAAGGTTTCCAACATCCGCAGCGACTTCAATACAACGTTCTATACCGCTCAAACCGAAAGCGGTGAATATACGTGCGAGCTGCCGAGCGGCCCGATGGTAGCTCTGGGTTCCATGGGCATGGGACTGGGCGCTCAGTGCACCAAGCAATGAAGAACCAGTCTCTTCGCCGCTAAAAAAAGAAAGGCCAATGTCGATGACATTGGCCTTTTTCTTTAACGAATACTCGGCGCAGATCAGTTGGTTTTCGAGTTCAACTTGCGCAGTTCTTCATAGGTTGCCGATTGCACGAACCAGAAGCCGGAGACGATGCACCAGCCCAGGGTGCCGCCTACGAACATACCGAGACCCGAGAGAAAGCTCTGGCTCATCATGAAGAGGGAAACGATCAGGATGACCGCCAATGCGATGTAAAGAACGATGTTGTTGACGCCGATGACGAAATCTTTCATTTGCATTCCTTGGATGTATTTTCCTCTGGCCGCCCTCTATGGCGGCCAGTGCGCGCATCATATTGATATCACCCGGTGTTGCGCTAGTTTCGCTGTCGGATTTTCGTTACTAAAAGCGAATCCACTCTTACTGAGCGGGTTTTTTATCCAGGTCTTCGGAATCGCTCGACGTCGCCGCATCCTTCTCTGTCTCATGCGGCTCTGATCCCGCGTTGGCGCCTGAGGACTCTTCGCCTTTCTTGTTCGCCTTCTCGTCATGGTCGCGAGAGCTTTCTGCATGATTGACGCCGGGCAGGGCCGTAGCAGGGGTGGCGGCGCCCGCCGTAGATTCGGCTGCCGAAACATGAATCGGGCCGATCAGGCACAGGCTGAAAAACGACAGGGCGAAAATTTTCTTGTTCATCACGTGGGCCTTCTGCGCGGTGGGATGTACAGCGTTGGATAGGCCTGTCTGGCGAAGGTGCGCGGTACTGGACGAGCGGCGAATTTCACCCTGATGAAAAAAATCCCGACAGCAGGCAAATTGCTGGCCCCCAGAGACATTTCGCCCCGGCAAAATCGCCTTTTTTCAAAAGGTTAGGTTGGCTATATGCGGACGATTGTCATCACCGTTGCGATGCTTTCCCTGGCTTTGATCGCCTCGGGAGTGCAGGCAAAAGAGTTAAGCAAGGGCCATCGCTTTGCCTGCACTTGGGGCTCGGATATCGCTGCCGGGGCGCAGCGATCGAAATTGTCTGGAGTTTCACTGTATGGCGCGCGCAAGCAATTGCAGGTTCGCCGGTTCCAGCAGCCATGGATGCGCATGACCGCGATGGGGATTACCGAGCAGACCTACAACAGCAGTTCCAAGCTCAAACCGGCAGCGGTCAAGCAGACCTATTATGAGCAATGCGTACGCCATGAGTTGGCTCGGCGCTGATGCCTTTTTATCCAGCACTGGTAACACAGCTTAGGAATCGCCAGAACCCTTGGCGACTGCCGGCCCGGCCACCCGCGGCAACGGCTTGCTCTGCATCAACGCATCCAGAGCCTTGCGATACCCCTGACCGCCAAGCGCCATGCTGTTGTTATGCGTTGCTCCGGGCACCAGCAGCAGGCGCTTGGGCTGCTCAGCGGCATTGAACAGCTGCTCGCTGAAGCGCGGCGGCACGAAGGCATCAGCCAGGCCATGCACCACCAAAAGCGGCATATGAATATCGGCAATCTTGTCGATGGAGTCGAATTTTTGCGAGAGCAACCAGCGCACCGGGAGCGAGGTGTTGGCCACGGCGGCGGCTACGTCGGCGAGGGAAGTGAAGGTCGATTCAATGACCAGACCGCGTACCGGCAGAGGTGTGTGGCTGCGCGCCGCGTTCTGTCCCAGTTCGGCCGCCAGATCAATCGCCACCGCGCCACCGAGAGAGTGGCCGTAGATCAGGCGCTTGTTCGGGTCCGGTTGCAGCAACTGGAAGCGCTCCCACGCCACGCGGGCATCTTCATAAACGCTGCTTTCGGATGGTAGATCACCCTTGCTTTGGCCGAACCCTCGATAATCGATGGCCAGCACCGAATAGCCCGCCGCGCGTAGTTGCTCTATGCGGAACAACTGTCCGGTGAGGTTCCAGCGCACGCCATGCAAGTAAAGGATTGCCGGGGCATTGGCACGTTCCGCCGGCCACCACCAGGCATGGATGTTCTGCCCGGCCTTGAAACTCTTCGGATGCAGATCGAGTTCCTGAACGCTGCCGGGCAGTCCGCGATACCAGCCGGCAGTGCCCGGCTCAATGCGAAAAAGCAGTTTGCGCTCGGTGTGTTCCAGCACCGCACAACTCGTCGGCACGCCAATGATCAGCGCGGCCATCATGGCGAATGCCAGGCGGCGGCGTCGCAGACGAGTCAGCAAGGACAGGAACATTAATCGTTTCACCACGGCGCAGACAAAGAACGCTTTTTACCAGATGCCTCGGTCTGCGCGTGATTATTTTCGACCACCGTGCATGTGCAACGATTACAAGATGCTGCAATCACTCACGCCACTTGCAGGACGATCTTGCCGATATGATCGCCGCCCTCCATGCGGGCATGGGCCTGAGCCGCGTCAGCCAGCGGGTAAACCTTGTCGATGATCGGCAGGCAGCGCCCGGCGCTGAGGGCAGGCCAAACGTGTTCTTGCAGTTGATTGGCGATGGCGGCTTTCTCCGCAGTGGTACGCGCGCGCAGCAGCGAACCGGTGACCACCGCGCGTTTGCCGAGGATCGCCAGCAGATCGATGTCGTTGGCGCGGGCGCCGCCGAGGAAACCGAGCATCACCAGTCGGCCGTCCATCGCCAGTGCGCTGATGTTGCCGTTCAGATACGAGCCACCCATGATGTCGAGAATCACGTGCACGCCTTGATCTGCGGTCTTCTCGGCAATGATCTTGGCAAAATCTTCTTCCCGATAGTTGATCGGCTGCCCGCCAAGTTTGCTGATTGCGGCGCATTTTTCAGGACTGCCGGCGGTGGCGAACGCCTCAATACCGAATTCACGGCAGAGCATCAGCGCGGTGGTACCGATGCCGCTGGTGCCGCCGTGAATCAGCACGCGCTGGCCGGCCTTGGCACCGCCGAGGCCAAACAGGTTGGCCCAGACGGTGAAAAACGTTTCCGGAATCGCGGCGGCCTGGACCCAATCGACTCCATCCGGCACAGGCAAAGTCTGGCCGGCGGGTACCGCGCAATACTCGGCGTATCCGCCGCCATTGGTCAGTGCGCACACACGATCGCCCACAGCGAACCGCGTAACTCCGGGACCCAGTGCAACCACTTCGCCAGCCACTTCCAGGCCGGGAATCGGGTCCATCCCGGGTTTCATCGGATATTTGCCGGCGCGCTGCAAGGCGTCCGGACGATTGATGCCGGCAGCGTGAACGCGGATAAGCACTTGGCCTTCGGCAACGGTCGGCAGAGGCACGCGCCTGGCTTGCAATACTTCAGGGCCGCCGGGTTCGGTGATTTCAATACGGGTCATTTCGTTGGGCAGTGACATTGTCGATTCCTGTGAAAAAGGTCGTGTAGATGGGAACGCTGGCAGCGCGCAATGATTCCCTTCAGTTCGCCGCGCAACGGGGTTCAGTTGTAGAGGGCAGCCAGCGCATGGCTTGCTCCAGCAGTAGAGCGACGACGATTGCGCCAGCGGCGATCACAAACAGCAGCGTGTGCTGGCCGCCCGAGGCATTGAACAATGCCGAATAGGCAAACCCGGCCAGCGCCTGAAATGTTGCGAATGACACAGTGGCACGGCTCCAGGCGATCTGCTGACGGTGATGCGACGGCACCAGTTCATGCACCCGGGCCAAGGCCAGCGGCACGATGCCCGGCGGGAACGAGCCGAGAATCACCGCCAGTAAAGCCAGCGCCAGAAATGAATGGGAGACGGCCAGCAAACCGAGGGCGATGGCTTGCACTACCAACACCAGTCGAATACCAGTGCGGGCGCCAAGCTGGTTAGCCAGGAAGCCGTAAGTCACCGGCCCGACAATCGCCCCCAGGCCATACATGACCCAGACCATTGCGCCGATATGCGCCCCGGCACCCAATCCGCGCGCTACGTAATCCACCAGAAACACCATGGCAGGCACCAGCCCGGCGGCCATGAACGCGTATTGAGCGAATAACAGGTAAACGCCTGGCGGTGTTGGCTCATCAGCCGACGTTGCGTGCGCAGCCACGGCATGCGTGGTATCCGCAGGCCAGCCGAACCAGCTCACCGCGGTCAGCAACAACGCCAGCGCGCCCAGTCCCAGCCATGTTGCCTGCAAGCCAAGAGTCAGCAGTGGCGGCACGATGGTGCCGGAGCCGGCAATCCCCAGGCCGATGCCGAGGAAGATTGCGCCACTGGCCAAGCCTCTGCGAGCAGCCGGAACGTGAGGCAGCACGGTTGCCGCCACCAGCACCATGATCGCGCCACCAGCAATCCCGGACAGCAAACGCCAGCCGAAGAACCAGCTTACCGACAGCGGATAAGCACAGGCAAAAAATGCCGCCGTGGCCGCCAGCATCATCAGGCGCAAGGCGTTGCGGTTGCCTGTTCGGTGAGCCATGGGCCGACCGAGCAGGGCGCCGATCAAGTAGCCGACCAGATTGGCCGCGCCGAGGTAGACGACATCATTGGCCGAAAACCACTGCGCCTGAATCAGCGAAGGGATCAATGGCGTGTAAGCGAAACGCGCCAGACCAATGCTGACCAGACTGGCGCAAAGTCCGGCGAAGATCGGCAGCCAGATGCCGGTAGAGTTTGCAGTACGCATGATCGCGATCTCACGAGAGGTGTATGGCGCTCAGCTTATCGGCTATCGTTGCTGCGTATATGCAGCGATTAAGCGGCACGATGATGCAAAAATGCTTCAAAGAGGATGCATATGAATTGGGATGATGCGCGGGTGTTTCTGGCGGTCTGTCGCGAGTCGACATTGAGAGGGGCTGCGCGTGTACTCGGCGTCGATCAGGCCACGGTCGGACGGCGCATTACTGCGCTGGAGAAGGCATTGAGCGCGACGCTGTTCCTGCGTACCTCCGACGGTTATGCGCTGACCGCCGTTGGTGAAGCGGCACGTAAAAGTGTGGAAAAGATGGAGCATTCGGCGCTGGAACTGGAGCGGCACATCCATGGGCTGGATGATCGTCTGACCGGTAACGTACGGGTCAGCACCACCGACTCGATGGCCATTGACTTCATCATCCCGGCGATGGCGCGCCTGCATGATCAACATCCAGATGTGCAGATCCAGCTGGATGCTTCGACGCAAATCCTCAGTCTGGCCAAGCGCGAGGCCGATATCGCGGTGCGCAATACCCGGCCGGATAACCCCGATCTCATCGCTCGACGGATCGCCCGTTGGCCTGTAGGACTTTTCGCAGCACAGGCCTATGTCGATCGCCATGGAGAACCACAGCCCGGCAGCGCTTTCGAGGGCCATGATCTGGTGGTCTATCAGCCGTACTTACAGAGCAAAAAAGACCTCACGCTGGTCTCTGAACCGTTGACCCGCGGGCGCATCGTCACCACGCTCAGCTCCAGCCTTCTGGTGCGCCGCTCTATTGCCGCCGGCCTCGGGGTAGGCGAGATACCTGTTTACATGGGCGAACGCGACGGCCTGGTCAGACTCTGGCCGGAGCGGACCCGGCCGCAGCCGTATGAAGTCTGGCTGGTCACCCACGCCGACTTGCGCCACACCGCGCGGGTACGGGCCGTGATCGAGCAGATCGTGGAGGCGTTTGCGCCGGAAAACCAATAGTGAGTTCAGGCCTTTGCCGAGGCTACAACGTCTGACGAAACAGCCTACGTCCGAGGCAGAATGGGCCGGCTTGTTGTAGGCAGTGATGAGTTCTATTGTGACCGCAGCTCGATGCGAACCTCAGTTACGCATCGAAACGAAGAGCCAGGGAAGGCCGCGTAGCCATAGAAAGGTGCCGAATTGAAAATCAGGGAAGTGAATCAATATGCGGTCACGGACAGATCGAATGCAGGGCGGGACAGGCAAACCATGAGCAGCATAAGTCGCGAAGAATTCGATGCCAGGATAGAGACCATCGAGACGAGGATGGACGGCCGCGTGGCAGAAATGCGCGCCGACATTCGCGGGTTCCTGGCTGCTCAGGCAGAGCGGGACAAGGCCCTGCAGGAGCGGGACAAGCGTTATGACGTGATGTGGATGGGCGTGCAGAAAATTGCCGACGAATCGCGGGAAGCGATCAGGCAGGCATCGACGGTAAAGGCCAATTACTGGGCGGCCACCACTGTGCATTTCCTCGGCGTGGCTTCCTTGCTGGTTGGCGCACATTTCGCCAATCAGGCGGCGGTGTTGACCACCATACAGACCACGCTGGCAGCGATTCAGATTGGCAAAGAGGTATCGTCACCCAAACCTGTCGTACAGCCCTCAACAGTGCCGCCGCAATAAAAAAGGCCTTCATTGGAAGGCCGTTCTGCATCGCGCCAGATCATGGCATTTCCGGCAACTCGTGAGGGCGCAAGTCGAACACCAGCACTTCGGCATCGATACCGTTGCTCAAAGTGAGCAGCTGTTCTTCACGAACCCGCACGCCGTCGCCTTCCTGCAAGGCTTGGCCATTGAGTTCGACACTGCCACGCGCAACGTGCACGTAGGCGTAACGATTGGCCGGCAATTTCAGCGTGGCACTTTCCTTGCCGTCGAATAACCCGGCGTAGACCCGCGCATCCTGACGGACTTTCAGAGAACCGTTGCTACCGTCCGGCGAGATGATCAGTTGCAGACGACCACGTTTTTTCTGCGCGCTGAAGTGTTCCTGTTGATAGCGCGGCTTGGCGCCACTGACATCCGGCACGATCCAGATTTGCAGAAAGTGCACGGGCTTGGTGGCCGAGTGGTTGAACTCGCTGTGCGCCACCCCGCTGCCGGCACTCATCAATTGCACGTCGCCGGGACGGATCACCGAGCCAGTGCCGAGGGTGTCCTTGTGTTCCAGCGCGCCTTCGAGCACATAGGAAAAGATCTCCATGTCGCGGTGCGGGTGCTGGCCAAAACCTTTGCCGGCGGCGACGCGGTCATCGTTGATCACCAGCAGATCGGAGAACCCCTGTTCACGCGGGTTGCGGTAGCTGGCGAAAGAAAAGGTGTGAAACGACTTCAACCAGCCGTGATTGGCGAGGCCGCGATCGGAGGCTTTGCGAAGAGTCAGCATGATGAAATCTCCTGGCTGGACGTGAATTCGTCCGAGTGAGGAGAAGGTTACTGGTTACCTTGGGAGGCAATAAGTAGATGGAAATTGAAAGACTGTCCGGCTCAGGTTGACAGTTTTGCGTTATGGTTCACGTATTCGATTACGCTCATCACGACTCAGTTGGCCATAATGTCCCGGCTGTAACGTGCGTCTTGACCCTTGAATATGTGTGATGCCTCCCATGAAAACCGTGGCAATGGTGCTGTTCCCCGACTTTCTGATGCTCGACATGGCCGGGCCGCTGGAAGTGTTTTCAGTCGCCAACCGTTATCTGAAACCTGATTTGCACTATCAACTGACGACACTAGGGACGGAGCGCGGCTTGCTCAAGGCTTCCAATGGGGTACAGGTTCAGGCTGATCTGCACATCGACGAAGCGGCGGAGCGCTATGACCTGTTATTGGTGCCCGGCGGCCCCGGCGCCTATAACCAGAGATTTCCCGAGCTGTTTGGCTGGTTGAAAAAAGCCGTGCCGCGCGCGGAGCGTTACGGTTCGATTTGTACCGGCGCATTCATCCTCGGCCATGCCTGCCTGCTTGATGGTTATCGCGTCACCACGCACTGGAACTACACCGAGCGCCTGATCAAGGCTTTCCCGAAAACCACGGTGACCACCGACCAGATCTACGTTGAGGATCGCAATCTCATCACTTCGGGGGGCGTGACCGCTGGCATCGATCTGGCGCTGGCGGTGGTGGCCAGGGATCACGGCAAGAAAATCGCCCAGGACGTCGCCAAGGTCTTGTTGGTGGTCATGAAGCGCCAGGGCGGGCAAGCGCAGTTCAGCCCGTTGATGGCGGCAGTCTCACCGCAAGAAACGCCCATCACCCGCGCGCAGAATTACGTACTTGAACACTTGGATGAGCCCTTCACAGTGGAGCGCATGGCCGGATTGGCCAATATGAGCGCACGGCACTTTGCTCGCCTGTTCGCCCGTGACGTCAACATGACTCCCATGGAGTTTCTGCAGAATGCCCGCATTGACTGCGCGCGAAACCTGTTGGAAACCAGCGATCTGCCGCTCAAGACCATCGCCTACAAAAGCGGCTTCGGCAGCGTCCGGCACATGCGCTCGCTGTTCGCCGAAAAGCTCGGTCTTACGCCGTTACAATACCGCGAACAGTTCAGCTAGAGCGGTTCTGTCCGTCTGACGCAGTCGGATGTCCGTGCTGCGTCGGCTCCGGCGGTTGTATCGTCACGCAACAGTGCCAAGATGTTTGGCATGAATAATCACAACGACACAAGCCAAGGTTCGGTGCTGCGTTTTGGCCCCTACGCCTTTCATGTGCGCCAGCGTCTGGTCCTTGCAGGGGAGCAGCCGCTACGCATGGGCGGGCGCGCCATGGACATTCTGCAGGTGCTGCTCGAACACGCGGGCGAGGTAGTCAGCAAAGAGCAGTTGATTGCTCGTGTGTGGCCGACATCGATCGTTGAAGAGATCAACCTGCGGGTGCACATCGCGGCGTTGCGCCGCGCGCTGGGCGACGGCACCAATGGCCAGCGTTACATCATTCACGTGGCGCAGTGCGGCTACAGCTTTGTCGCCCCGGTGGAGCAGGGCACAAGTGATGCGCTGACCATGCCCGCTGCCGCGCTCACGCCCCTGCACAATCTTCCCGCACGACTGACGCCAGTCAGTGGGCGCGACGCCCTGATCGGTAGTCTGGTTCGACAAATGCCTGTATGCCGCTTGATGACGATTACCGGTGCGCCGGGTGTTGGCAAGACCACTGTGGCATTGCGCGTGGCGGAATTGCTGCTGCAATACTTTCGCGATGGCGCCTGGTGGGTCGACCTTGCCAGGCTCGAAGATGACAAGCTCTTGCTCGACCACCTGTTGCACACCCTGAACACAGACTTTTTCACACTGACGGGCCGGCACGCCTTGTTGGTGCTGGATAACTGCGATCACCAGCGCGACAACTGCGCGGCTCTGGTAGAGACCCTGTTGCATGCCGCGCCTCGCCTGTCGATTCTGGTCACCGGCCGCGAAGCCTTGCACATTCCACAGGAAGCCGTTCATTACGTGCCGCTGCTGGCGATTCCCAAGCGCTCGACATTGAACTCCGTCGAGGAAGCCATGGGCTATCCGGCGGTGCAGTTGTTCGTCAATCGCGCGCGAGCGCGGCAACAGGGCTTCAGTTTGCGTCAACAGGATTTGTCAGGCGTGCGCGAGATCTGCCGCCAACTGGACGGTCTGCCGCTGGCGATCGAGCTCGCCGCTGCGCAGATCGACGCGCTGGGCTTGATCGGCTTACAGGCACAGGTTGAAAACGGTCTGCAGTTGCTTGGCCAAGGACGGCGCACTGCGGAGCCGCGCCATCAGTCAATGGCCGCTGCGATCGATTGGAGCTTCCAGTACCTTACGGAAATGGAACAGCGGGTGCTGCTGCGTCTGTCGGTGTTCAGCACGGGCTTTACTCTGGAGGCTGCACTTAGCGTGATCAGCAGCGTGGATCTGGCGGGATCCAGGTTGAGCGCAATTATCGAAGGGTTGGCGCGCAAGTCATTGCTCATTCAAGAACCCAACCGGGCAATGGCGCGCTATTGGATGCTCAACACCGTGCGCCGCTATGCCCGTGATCGCTTTGAGCGCAGCGACGACAGGCTCGAACTGCAACAGCGTCATGCGCGCTATCTCAGCCGCACGCGCAATGCGTCAGGCCAGGCACTGCTCGCGCAGGCTGTCGAGTAGCAGGCGGACCTTGCGCAAGTCCGGGGTGGCGTAGCCTTCGGTGAAGCGCTGGTAAATGGGGCTGAGCAAATCCCATGCTTCGCGATGGCGGGACTGGCGCTGCCATAATCGGGCGAGGTCCGTGGCGCTGCGCAGCTCCCAGGCCAACGCGCCCTGGCTTCTGGCGATGGCCAGAGCTTGTTGCAGGGTTTGTTCGGCTTCTCGGGTTTCAGCGGTGTCTGAGCAGGCCGATTCGCGAGCAGGCTCGCTCCCACAGGAAACAGCGCACAACTCGGAATTTGCGCCCGACACCGACCCCTTGTGGGAGCGAGCCTGCTCGCGAAGGGGCCATTCTGAACCCTTCACTAATGCCACCGCCCGTGCCCGCAGTATCTCCGCTGCACTCCAACCCGCATCCCCGGTGCGCGCGCGCTCCACCAGTGCCTCATCGACAAAACGCTCATCCAGCGTAACCATCACTTCCCGGATCAAACCGCTGCTCTGCGTCGATACCGGCGCGGCATTATCCGGATCGATCACCTGCGCGTAGTGCCGCGCCCAATTATTGAACAGCAGTACCGAGTGCTTCTGCGACTGCTCCAGCAACAATTGCAGGAGCGCGCGGGCGTTGGCGGCGTCGCCGTTGTAATGGGCGATCAGACAACTGGCCAGCGCCAGCGTGTAGCAGATCGATGTGCCATGGTCGATCTGCACGGCAATATCCAGCGCCTGCCGTGCCGCGCGCCATGCCTGTTCTGGCAGACCCTGCAGCCATAGCACGCGGGCCAGTACCGTCAGCGAAGCGACGCTCTGGTCGTACTGCACGCCAAAGCCATGGGTGAAACGATTGAGATGGCCGCTGTGGGCCATGCGTTGCAGCACCTGCTCGGCATGTACGCGGGCCTGCGGTTGGTCGCCGGCATAATGCAGGGCCAGCACGCGCAAGCGATGCGTGCTCAGCGACAGCAATGGCTCGTCGTGCACGCCGATGCGATCAAATTGCTCACTCTGCGCCAGCGCCATGCGGTAATGCCCGCAACTCAGATTGACCGCCATATGCCCCGATATTGCACGCAGTTGCCCGGCCAGATCGCCGTGTTCTTCGGCCAAGCGGCAGGCGTCGACGAAGGCCTGGATGGTTTGTGGCGTGCCGCCCCAGGTGTGATAGCTGGCGCTGCCGAGCGCCAGTTTCAAGGCGATTTGCAGGCGAGGGCAGGGCGGCAGGAGCGAGCCTGCTGGCGAAGCTTCCAGCAGACTCAGTGCCCGGCGCACGTAGCGGCTGTAATCGCGCAGCAACGACAGCTCCTGCCACAACGGTGCCGACGCGGCTGCCAGTTGCACGCCCAGCTCCTCCGGTCCCGGCCCGTCGAGGCTCCAGTCCAGCGCCGCGCGCAGATCCTCCAGCCCCCTGGCATAGCGCTCCATCCACAATACAGTCGGAGTATTGTCCCAATCCGCCTGCGCCTGCTGCATCAGTGTCAGGCAGCGCTCGGCGTGGCGTTGGCGGGTTGCGCTGAGCTCGTCAGCCTGTTCGAGTTTTTCCAGTGCGTAGTGGCGCGTGGTATCGAGCAACCGGTAGAAAACATCTTCGTCACCCACTTCGACGCTCAGCAGGGATTTGGCCACCAGTTGCGTGACTGCGGTGAACACCGCGCCGGGATCGATCTGTTGGCCGATGACCACCGCTGCCGCCGAGGCGAGGGTGAAGCTGCCGCGGAAAATTCCCAGTCGCCGCAGACAGGTTTGCTCGCAGGCGTTGAGCAGGTTGAAGCTCCAGTCCATCGTTGCGCGCAGGGTCAGGTGGCGCTCGGCGCTGCTGTGGTGTCCGGCCGACAATGGCGGCAAACCCTCGCGCAATTGCTTGAGCAATCCGTCCATGCCCAATTCGCTGACCTGTGCGGCGGCCAGTTCCAGAGCCAGCGGAATGCCGTCCAGGCGCTGGCAGATTTCGATCGCCTGCGGTAGCTCGGCGCGACTCAGTTGAAAGCTTTCCCGCGCCGCGGTCGCGCGCTCGACAAACAGTTGCAGCGCGGCAAAGCCCAGCGCCTGAGCCGGCTCCATCGGCGACGACATGGACGGGCATTCGAGCGATTCCAGACGCTGCACGAACTCGCCCTCAGCGCGCAGGCTCTCGCGGCTGGTGGCGAGGATATGCACCTTTGGCGCTCCCCGCAGAATCTGCTCGCTGAGCGACGCGACCGCATCGATCAAGTGCTCGCAGTTGTCGATCACCAACAACATTTGCCGTTCTCGCAGGCCGTCGACCAGACCAGCCTGCGCATCGCCTTCTGGCGCGGACAGATCAAGCAGCGTCGCCAGATGCGAGCCGATCAGCGCGGGATCGGCGATGGGCGCCAAGTCCACCAGGCGGATGCCGTCGCGATACTGGTCGAGCAATTGTTCGGCGACGCGCAGGGCGACGGTGGTTTTGCCGATGCCGCCGGGACCGACCAGAGTGATGCAGCGTCGGCGCGGCAGTTGCGCGATCAGGTGATCGATCACGGGCTGGCGCCCAATCATCCGCGTACGACGCAGCGGCAGGTTGTGTCTGGCGACGGGCATCGCCGGTTTTTGTTCGATGCTGTCGAGCACGATCGGTGCGACAAAACTGTAGCCGCGCTGCGCCACGGTGACGATGTAGCGCTGGCCGTTCTGCCCGTCGCCCAGCGCCTTACGCAGCGCCGCCATGTGCACGCGCAGATTGATGTCTTCGACGACGCTGTCTGGCCAGACGCCGGCCATCAATTGCTGTTTGCTCACCACTTCACCGGCGTGGGCCAGCAAAATCAGGAGGATATCCATCGCCCGCCGTCCCAGGCGCAGAGGCTGTTGGCCTTCAATTAGCAGTCGTTGCCCGGGATGAATCCGATAGGGGCCAAACGCAATGGCCTGATTCGGGGAGAAACTCAACAGCGCGCTCCTGCGGTGATGCGGCGGACAGGGCGAATCAGTCCCTGGCGCATGCGCAGGCCTTCTGATCCGGGGTGTCCGGGCATAATCCTCAGGTTTGAGCATCAGTGCAACGGGTGGCGTAACGGCAGCAGTCAAAACATCGCAGGCTGCGCTGCGGTGTTTTTCGGCTTGCCCATGACTCGACAGCGCCAGGCGAAGGGATTGATGCCCTCGCTGCGGGTGAACATGTGGCAGAAGTGCGCCTGATCGCAGAAGCCGCATTCGAGGCTGATTTGCGTCAGGCTCAAGTCGGTGTGCTGGATCAGCAACTTGGCCCGGGCCAGGCGCTGGGCGCGGATCCAGTCCTGTGGCGACAGGCCGGTGCTGCACTTGAATGCGCGGGAGAAATGACTGCGTGACAGTGAGCAGGCGCGGGCCAGTTCAGCCACTTCGAGACTTTCGCCCAAGCGATCGAGGATCAACTGTTTGATCTGGCGTTCGCGCTGCGGACTGAGTCCGCCAGTCGTGTTTTTCCGCGGTTCGCAAGCAGGGGCGAGGGCGACGGTTTGCTGTAGATAAGCCATGGCCAAGGTCCGTGTCGGTGGGGAAGGCACGGTCGGCGCATTCCCTCAGGTCAAAAAAGCAACGCTGCGCAGAGGGCTTCATTGTTGGGTGAGGGCGTGAGGCTGACGAGTTAATCGTTGTTAATTTCCTCGCTCAGGCTGGAACTCAGCACATCCTTGCAAGTCAGCGCCCGGTGCTTTGCGCGACGATGTCGACAAAGCACGGCCGCCGTTGGCCAGGTTCAAAGGGGAATGCAATGAAAGGCTTGGTGAAAGCAGCAACGGCCTTGGCGGTCATGCTGGCAATGTCCGGCGCTATGGCGCAGGCACCGCAGGTGGGCACTCAGGCGCCGGGTTATTTCCGCTTGGCGGTGGGCGATTACGAAGTCACCGCGTTGTTCGACGGTTACAACGATTTGTCGCCGAAGTTGTTGCAGGGCATGAGCCAGAGTCAGATTCGCGCGCTGCTCGCACGCCGTTCGATTGAAACCCCGGGCGTGCAGACGGCGTTCAATGCCTTTCTGGTCAACACCGGCACACAACTGATTCTGGTCGACACCGGCGCAGGGCAGTGCATCGGCGCCACCGCCGGGCAGCTTTCGGCCAACATGCAGGCAGCCGGTTACAAGCCCGAGCAGGTCGACACGATTCTGCTGACCCACCTGCACCTTGATCACGTCTGTGGTCTGGTCGATGCAGAGAAGAAGCCGCTGTTCGCCAATGCCACCGTCTATGCGGCCAAGGCAGAGGCCGATTACTGGCTTGATCCGGCAGCACTGGCCAAGGCTCCGGCCGGCGCCAAAGAATTCTTCAAGATTGCCCAGGATTCCACCGCGCCCTATGTTGCCGCTGGCCGCTTCAAGACGTTCGCCGCCGGGCAGTCGCCATTGCCGGGACTGGTCGAAGCAACCCTCGAAGCCGGGCATACGCCGGGCAGCACCACGTACCGCCTCACCTCGCAGCAGCAGAGCATCGTGTTCATGGGCGATCTGGTGCACAACCTCGCGGTGCAGTTCTTGCACCCGGAAGTCTCGATCGGTTTCGACGTCAACAGTCAGCAAGCGATCGCCAGTCGGCAGGCAGTGTTCAGTGCTGCGGCAGCGAGCAAGACCTGGGTGACGGCAGCGCATCTGCCGTTCCCGGGCATCGGCCACATCGCCGCCGAGGGCAAACATTTTCAGTGGGTGCCGGTGGAATACGGCCCTTACAAACGCGCGGCGAAAGTGCCGTTGATCGAGTAAAGTGCCCAGCGCCAGTGGCAAAAAGCGTCTGACACCGATAAGGAAACCACGCCCATGAACCGTAACGATCTGCGCCGCGTCGACATGAACCTGCTGGTGATTTTCGAAGCGTTGATGTTCGAAAAGAACCTGACCCGCGTTGCCGAAAAACTGTTCATGGGCCAACCGGCGGTCAGTGCTGCGCTGGGGCGCTTGCGTGATCTGTTCGACGATCCGTTGCTGCTGCGTAACGGTCGCGGTATGGAACCGACGGCGCGGGCGCTGGCGATCCTCAAGGAGCTGCAACCGGCGATGGACGTGATTTCCGGTGCAGTCAGCCGCGCCAAGGAATTCGAACCGGCGAGCAGTTGCGATGTGTTTCGCATCGGACTGTCGGACGACGCCGAGTTCGGTCTGTTTCCGCCGCTGTTGCGCCAGCTTCAGCAGGAGGCGCCGGGGATTGTCGTGGTGGTACGCCGCGCCAACTACCTGTTGATGCCGGCGCTGTTGGCCTCTGGCGAAATCTCCGTGGGCGTCAGCTACACCACGGATCTGCCGGCCAATGCCAAGCGCAAGAAGCTGCGTGATATTCCCTGCAAAGTGCTGCGCGGCGACGACCGTCCGGGGCCGCTGACGCTGGACGAATATTGCGCGCGTCCGCATGCAATGGTGTCGTTCTCCGGTGATCTGAGCGGCAATATCGACCTGGATCTGGCCAAGATCGGCCGCTGCCGCCGGGTAGTTCTTGGTGTGCCGCAGTTCAGCGGCTTGCGCGCCTTGCTCGCCGGTACCGAGATGATCGCCACGGTGCCGGATTATGCCGCCTGTGCCTTGGTCGAAGGCTGCGCCCTGCGTGCCGAAGACCCGCCATTCCCGATCGATGCCGCGCAATTGTCCATGGCGTGGAGCGGGGTGCACGACAACGACCCGGCAGAGAAATGGCTGCGCTCGCGGATCAGCCAGTTCATGGCGGCGCCGCTGGATATTCCTGTGTCGTAAACAACCGCTCGTCTGAAAGGCGGCTTAACCTGTTAGTTCTGACAGTGGCGCGATTTTGTCTTCCGATGTCTGATGGCTGAAGCCCCGAAGGCTAGCCCTCAAAGGACATGAACATGGACACGTTGATCCCTGCACTTGACAGTGACCACTTGCCGCCACCCTCGATCAAGGAAAGTCGCCCGGACGGTTTGCTGGATCCGCATGCTGCTCGATCTAACCTGACGGTGGGCGTGGACTTTCCCTGGCAGAAAGGAGACGTCATTACTATTGAGTGCGCTGGTACGCCTGGTCTCGGGTCTTACCTGTCTCCGCAGATACCGATCGGAGGGTTTGCACGGCCCTTTCAGACCCACATTGATAACCTCCTGATCGCCTTCAACTTCAACCGAACGGTCAGCTTCACTTATACCCTTTATCGTGGCACCGAGACGCCCGTTGTTTCAGAGCCTCTAGCGCTGTTCATAACCCGTATCAATCAACTGGATCTACCACGTCCGTTCATCCGCCAGGCCGAAGACGACGGGCAGGGACGCGAGCTGAAAGTCATTGATCTGGTCGACTTCACCTTGCGTATCAATGCGTGGCTGCTGGGCAGGCGCGGCAACCCCTTCTGGCTAAGGCTCAAGGGCACAAATGCCGATGGCAGCGATTTCGAGGCGCCTTATTGGCGAACACCGGAAAATAAGGTCGATGACGAATTCAACCGCTATGGTTTTTTCGAACAGAACTTTCCCGCCGCACCACTGCAAGGATTGGCAAACCGCAGCGTGCTGACGCTGGAGTTCATGGCCGGCCTGCAGGGCAGCGAGGAGCTATCCCTTGCCGAACCCTTTGCCCATCGTAACTACATCGTCCTCACAGAATCGTCCGATGCGCCGAAAATATTGTCGGTACGCGATCAGGACGGAGAAGTACCCGATGGCGCGGATACCCGTTACACCCGTGTCACTCTAAGCGGCAGTGCCCCTGGCGCAATCGATGTGTTCGATGGTCCTGTTCGCATCGACACGGTCGATCCTGTCGCCGGTAACTGGACGTACAACACGGCTGACCTGGACGCGGGATCTCATGCATTTACGGTCCGGTTGGCAGATGGAACCGGAAGTGCCTCAAGTCCGAGGCGAATCAATGTCGTGCTGTCAAACCTGACGCTGATGATTGCCGAGGCTCCCGACAACATCACCCTTGATCCGCTGAGAGCAGCCGCGACTTTCACAGCGGTGGTCAATGACGACTTGCTGCCCACTGACATGGTTTTCGTGACGGTAACAGCTGCTGAGGGCACGCCCGCTGCGGGCTCACACAGCACCACGCCGATTGCGGCCGGCACTGCGCGTCCGATCCGCACGGTGCTGCCTGTATCGCTGGTGGCATTCAGCATCGGAAAAATAATGAATGTTACTTTTTCGTACATAAGAGGCAGTGCTGATCCGGTGACCTCAAGACCCTTGCGTCTCAACGTGCTGCCAATTGCACTGGAACATCTTGTAGCGCCGGTGATTACTCAGGCCAATGGTGACATTCTTGATCTGAAAGACGTACAAGCGGGGGGGAGTCTGCAGTTTGGAGTCTGGCCGCACATTTCCCGGAGTCAGCGAATCTCGCTCTATCTGGAAGGGCAGAGCGCAACTGGCGCGCATAACCTGCGAATGTGGGTGGTGACTACGAATATGGTACATGCAGCATGGGTTACAAACGGCGGCTATGTGGCTTCTATCTCGGCAAATTATCTGCGGTTACTCAAAGATCGCAGCAAGCTTTCAATCCGGTTCATGGTCAATCTGGATCAGGTGCCGAACGAGGCTGCGGCAACGGTCTTTCAAACGCGGGAGTACACCATTCGCTCACTACCTTGAAACCGACGCCACCCGCCAGTCTCGATACCTGTAGCAACTGAGCACATTCATGCAATTTAACTGCGCCCGTCATTGGCATGCTTCCCGTCAATGACATTCAAAGGGTCGGGTCATGATTGCTACGAGGGATGAACAGGCGCGCGACATCGGGTTGCTGTTCCTGCGGGTCAGCAGCGGGTTGTTTCTGTTGTGGGTGCACGGCTTGCCCAAGTTGCTCGACTTCACCGCGCAGCTGCAACTGATCGAAGACCCGTTCCACCTCGGCGCCCACCTGACGCTGATCCTGGCGATCTTCGCCGAAGTCCTCTGCCCGTTGCTGATCGTCGCCGGTGTGCTGGCGCGTTTGGCCTGCCTGCCTATTCTCTTTGTACTGCTCGTGGCGCTGCTGGTCGTGCACCCGCAATGGAGTGTGGCCGAAGGGCAGTTCGGCTGGTTGCTGTTGATTCTTTTCACCACCGTATTGATCGCCGGGCCCGGACGGCTGGCGATTCCTGTTCGTTTGCCCGGAGTGCTGCGTTATGCCTGAAGTCCTCAATTCACAAGCACCGGGGGCCGATGAGACCGTCACGTTGATCATCAAACACTCGGTCAAGGCCGGTTTCGAATCGGCGTATGAAGCATGGCTGCGCAACATCGTGCGCGTTGCCGGGCAGCGCGAAGGGCATCTGGGGGTGGACGTGGTGCGCGGCAAGCGCGGGCGTCTGGATTTTTACACGTGCGTATTGCGCTTCAGCTCCACCGAAGCGATGCAGGGCTGGCTGGAATCCTCCGAGCGTCAGGCGCTGGTGGCTGAAGCCGCACCGATGCTGGCCGACGGCGATCAGACCGAAGTCGCGCCGGTCAATGAGTTCTGGTTCACACCGCTGGCCGAAGCCGGCTCGCCACCGCCGCGCTGGAAGCAGGCCGTAGTCACGCTGTTGGTGATTCTGCCGCACACCTTGCTGGTGCCGCTGATCTGGGGCCCGCTGCTGGCGCTGCATCCGTTTCTGTCCAACTACGTGGTCGCCACGTTCCTGATCACCCTGACCATCGTCCTCTCGGTGGTCTACGTGGTGATGCCGCCGGTCACCCGTCTGTTCACCCCGTGGCTGGAAGCCAGTCAGGCCCATGAACACCTCGATTCCCAAGAAACCTCGCCGCGTTGAGCGGGGTTTGCTTCTTTTCACTTTCGCTTGAGGAACTGCGATGAGCGCCGATCTGATTTTATTCAATGGCCAGTTTCATACCGTAGACCGGGAAAAACCACTGGCCAGTGCGGTGGCGATCAAGGACGGCCGCTTCGTCGCCGTCGGTAACGATGCCGAGGCTATGGCCCTCAAAGGCAACGCCACACAAGTGGTCGACATGAAGGGCCGCTGCGTCATCCCTGGCCTCAACGACTCGCACTTGCACCTGATTCGCGGCGGTCTGAACTACAACCTCGAACTGCGCTGGGAAGGTGTGCCATCGCTCGCCGACGCGCTGCGTATGCTCAAGGACCAGGCCGATCGCACGCCGACCCCGCAGTGGGTGCGCGTGGTCGGTGGCTGGAACGAGTTCCAGTTCGCCGAAAAACGCATGCCGACCCTGGAAGAAATCAACCAGGCCGCGCCGGATACTCCGGTGTTCATCCTGCATCTCTACGACCGCGCGCTGCTCAACCGCGCCGCCCTGCGGGTGGCCGGTTACACCCGCGACACGCCAAACCCGCCGGGTGGCGAAATCGTGCGCGACAGCAACGGCAACCCGACCGGCATGCTGGTCGCGCGGCCGAACGCGATGATTCTCTACTCGACCCTGGCCAAAGGGCCGAAGCTGCCGCTGGAATATCAGGTCAACTCGACCCGCCAGTTCATGCGCGAACTCAATCGCCTCGGCCTGACCAGTGCGATCGACGCCGGCGGTGGTTTCCAGAACTATCCGGACGATTACCAAGTAATCGAACAACTGGCCAAAGACGACCAGTTGACCGTTCGCATCGCCTACAACCTGTTCACCCAGAAGCCGAAAGAAGAGCTGACCGATTTCCAGAACTGGACCGGCAGCGTCAAGTTGCATCAGGGCGACGACTACCTGCGCCACAACGGCGCCGGCGAAATGCTGGTGTTCTCCGCCGCCGACTTCGAAGACTTCCTCGAACCGCGTCCGGACCTGCCGCAAACCATGGAACAGGAACTCGAGCCGGTGGTGCGCCACTTGGTCGAACAGCGCTGGCCGTTCCGTCTGCACGCCACGTACAACGAATCGATCAGCCGTATGCTCGATGTGTTCGAGAAGGTCAACCGCGACATTCCGTTCAACGGTCTACCGTGGTTCTTCGACCACGCTGAAACCATCACCCCGCAAAACATCGAGCGCGTGAAGGCGCTAGGCGGCGGCATTGCGATTCAGGATCGCATGGCGTTCCAGGGTGAATACTTCGTCGATCGCTACGGCAAACAAGCTGCCGAAGCCACGCCACCGATCAAGCGCATGCTCGCCGAAGGCGTGCCGGTCGGCGCCGGTACCGACGCCACCCGCGTGTCCAGCTACAACCCGTGGACCTCGCTGTACTGGATGGTCAGCGGCCGCACCGTTGGCGGTCTGGCCCTCTACGAAGAAGGCTTGCCACGCAGCACCGCGCTGGAACTGTTCACCCACGGCAGCGCCTGGTTCTCCTCGGAGCAGGGCAAAAAAGGCCAGATCCGTGTCGGCCAACTGGCAGACCTCGCTGCACTGAGCGCGGACTTCTTCAGCGTTGAAGAAGAAGCGATCAAGTGGATCGAGTCGATGATGACCGTGGTCGGCGGCAAGATTGTCTACGCCGCCGGCGACTTCGAAGACCTCGGCCCGCGCTCGATTCCGGTGCTGCCGGACTGGTCGCCGGTAGTCAAAGTCCCGGGCCACTGGCGCCCGAACTCGCCGTTGCAAGCGCAGGTTCACCAGTGCAGCGGGCCGTGCGCCGTGCACACCCACAGCCATGAAAAAGCGCGGATGTCGAATGCGCCGGTCAGCGATTTCGCCGGTTTCTGGGGCGCGTTCGGCTGTTCCTGCTTCGCGTTCTGAGTTTGAAAAAAGCGCCGGGCATCAGGGCCGGCGCTTACCGCAACAACCATCCATCCAGGAGTTTTGCCATGAGCGTTCCTTACAAGCGTCTGAACAAAGATGATGCCGTCGTCCTGCTGGTCGATCACCAGACCGGTCTGATCTCGCTGGTGCAGGATTTCTCGCCGAACGAGTTCAAGAACAACGTGCTGGCACTGGGCGACATCGCCAAGTTCTTCAAGCTGCCGACCATTCTGACCACCAGCTTCGACGCAGGTCCAAACGGCCCGATCGTGCCTGAGTTGCTCGAGCAATTCCCCGACGCGCCGTTCATTCAGCGTCCAGGCCAGATCAACGCCTGGGACAACGAAGACTTCGTCAAAGCGATCAAGGCCACCGGCCGCAAGCAACTGATCATCGCCGGTGTAGTGACCGACGTTTGCGTAGCTTTCCCGACCCTGTCGGCGATTGCTGAAGGCTTCGAAGTGTTCGTCGTCACCGACTCGTCGGGTACCTTCAACACCACCGTGCAACAAGCGGCGTGGGCGCGGATGTCCGCCGCCGGTGCACATCTGATGAACTGGTTCGCTGTGGCCTGCGAGCTGCAGGGCGACTGGCGCAACGACATGGAAGGTCTGGCGCATCTGCTGTCCGAGCGTCTGCCTAACTATCGCAACCTGATCAACAGCTACACCAAGTTCACTGCCAAGTAAGACAAAAAGATCGCAGCCTGTTGCAGGCTGCGATCTATTGCTTTCAACGCTTCTGCAACCACCCCAAAAAACCACCTTTTTTCACCGCCACCGGTTTGGCCATCAACGCGAGGCGACTGTTCTGCTGACGCACCGCCTGCAACTTGTTCAAGGCCCGGCCGACTTCGCTGCGCTTGTCCATGCACTCACGGGTCAACTGTTTGTCGAGACGATAGATGATGCTCGACGTCAGCGCCGTGAACGTCGCCTGCGACGGAGTATCGGCAAGAATGCTCTGTTCGCCCATGACTTCGCTCGGCCCCATGCGCCCGGCCTCGGTCTGGCCATTGCCGTCCGGCACCGTCGCGCTGACCACGCCCGTGGCGATCACGAACAGACTGTCCGGCACCTCGTCCAGATCCAGCACCACCTGACCGGCCGTGTACTGCTGCGCGACCATCGACTCAGCGAGGCGATCGCGTTCTTCACTGCTCAGCGAACGGAAAATCTTCACCTCGTCCAGCAACGCACGGGCGCGGCCCGACGGTTCGATCACGCCGTCGGGATGGCGCGAAATACCCGCCGCTTCGAGATGGCGGTGGGCGAGGTCGAACAGTTGATTGCGCACTTCGCTCTTCTTGCCCAGCTCAGCGATGAAACCGCTGGCAACGTATTCCGACATGGTTTCGCCGGCCTCTTTGAGTACGGCTTTCGGCGCCGGGCTGAGCAGCAGAGAACTGCTGCCCTGCAAGGTGCGATCAAGGGCATCCAATACCCGCCGCGGACGAATGTGATTCGGCACCTTGATACTGATCGAGACGCCGTGCATGTTGTTCGGCCGGCTGAGGTTGACGATCTTTGCCTTGGCCGCCACCGAGTTCGGTACGACGGCCATGGTGCCGGCGCTGGTCAGCAGGTGCGTGGCGCGCCAGTCGATATCGAAGACCTTGCCTTCTACGCCGTCGATCATCACCAGATCGTCCACTTGATACGGCTTGGTGGTGTTGAGGACGATGCCGGAAAACACGTCGGCGAGGGTGCTTTGCAGCGCCAGACCGACGACGATGGCGACCACCCCGGAAGTGGCCAGCAGACCTTTGACTGGCAGCTCCAGCACGTAACCGGCTGCCGCAACAATGGCGACCAGAAACACCAGCGCGCCGATGACATCCTGCAACAAGCGTCCGCTGTGACCGATGCGGCGCATCAGCGCCAGGCCGATCACTTCGGTCAGCACCCGTGCTGCGTACAACCACCAGAGAATCCCCAGCGCCGTCGCCCCCAGTTGTGCCACGCGATCATCAGCGAACAGCGGAGCTTGCAACGGGCTGACACCGGCATTGATCACCAGCGCGCTGAACGCCAGAAACAGCGCCAGACGCACGCCGACTCGCGGCGCGCGGTGGCTGAAGGGCGAGAAGTGCCAGAGTGCGGCGTCGAGCAGGAGCAGGACGGCGCTCCAGGACAGCAGGTGGGCGTAGAAAAGAGTCATGACCGGTACTCCGCGACGCTGGTGAGAAAAAAGATCGCAGCCTGCGGCAGTTCCTACAGGGAATCGTATTCCAGGGTAGGCGCTGCCGCAGGTTGCGATCTTTTGCTTTTATGGATTCAGATGAGTCTTCAGTTCAGCCGCCGCCTGACGCACCGCCGCTTTCACCTCCGGAATCTGGCTCAGCGGATTGAGCAGACCAAAGTCATGAATCATCCCGTTGTAACGCACCGAGGTCACCGGCACGCCGGCCGCATCCAGATGCCGCGCATAACCTTCACCTTCATCACGCAGCACGTCGAACTCGGCGGTCTGCACCAGCGCAGCGGGCAGGCCCTTGAGCTGTTCGCTGCTGGCGTTGAGCGGCGAGGCATGGATCTGCGCACGCTCGGCCGGGTTGGTGGTGTAGTTGTCCCAGAACCACTGCATCATGCCTTTGGTGAGAAAATGGCCCTCGGCAAATTGCTGGTACGAACCGTCGTCGAACTGCGCATTGGTCACCGGCCACATCAACAGCTGAAAGCGCAGGGCAGGGGTTTTCTGCTCCTTGGCCATCAAGGCGACGACTGCCGCCATGTTGCCGCCGACGCTGTTGCCGGCCACCGCCAGACGCTTGCCATCGACACCGATCTCCTTGCCGTGCTCGGCCACCCATTTCGTCGCGGCGTACGCCTGGTTGATCGCGGTCGGGTACTGCGCTTCCGGCGATGGCGTGTAATCGACATACACCGCAACAGCGCCCGAGCCAACCACCAGATCACGAATCAGGCGCTGGTGCGTCGGGAAATCGCCCAGCACCCAGCCGCCCCCGTGGAAGAACATGAACACCGGCAACTCGCCCTTGACCTTGGCCGGGCGCACCACTTTCAGGTTGAGGGTCTGGCCATCGACCTTGATCGCCTTGTCGCTGACTTCCACACCGGACAGATCAACCTTCACCGAAGCCTGCGCACCGGTCAGCACCGCACGGGCGTCTTTCGGGCTCAGTTGCTCCAGCGGACGACCACCGCCAGCGGCGAGGGCATCGAGGAACGCTTGGGTGTTGTGTTCGACGCCAGGGCTGCCAGCGGCGAAAGCGCTGCTGACGGAGAGGGCGAGGAGGGACGCGGCGAGGGTTTTCTTGACGATGTTCATGGTGGAAATCCTTTTGAATGATTTTGATTTTCTGATCGTTCCCACGCTCTGCGTGGGAATGCAGCCGGGGACGCTCCGCGTCCCAACGATCAGATGGCTGCCTTCGGCAGCTCTTTATGTTCAGGGTTGTTTTCAAACCGTGAGCACAGATTAATGGGCTGCTGAAAAGCGAAAAAGCGGCTATAAAGCGTTTAACTGTCCACCAGAGAGTGACAATGAACCCGTTCGAAGACATGCGTATTTTTTGCCAGGTGATGGACTCCGGCAGCTTCACCGCTGCGGCCGATCAGTTGGGGCTGTCCAAGCAGTTCGTCAGCCGCCGTTTGATGCAACTGGAAGAGCGCCTCGGTGTGCGCTTGTTGAACCGCTCGACCCGCCGCCTCGACGTCACCCCGCTGGGGCAGAGCTATTACGAATCGGCGTTGCGTTTGCTCGGAGAAGTCGAGCAGGTCGAGCAGGGCATCGCCGGTGAAACCGCCGAGCCGCGCGGCACGATTCGCCTCAGCGCGCCGCTGTCGTTCGCGGTGGCGCATCTGGGTTGTCTGCTGCCGTTGTTCCTGCAGCGTTATCGCGAAGTCACCGTCGAGGTCGATTTAAGCGATCGCCCGGTCGACCTGCTCGGCGAAGGTTACGATCTGGCCCTGCGCATCGGCGTGCTGGAAGACTCGACACTGATCGCCCGACGTATCGCCAGCATCGAACGGGTCTACTGCGCCAGCCCGGCCTACCTCGCCGAACGCGGCACACCACTCAAACCCGAAGACCTGCACAGCCACGACTGCCTGCCTTACGGCCACGGGCGCTCGGTGCAATGGCGCTTCAACGAAGCGCCGGGCAAACCGCTGCTGATCAACGTCACCGGGCGCATGCGCGTCAACAACGGCGAACTGCTGCGGGACGCCGCGGTGCAGGGGATGGGAATTACTTATCTGCCGACCTTCATCGTCGGCGCGGCGCTGAAGGACGGGCGGCTGGTGCCAGTGCTGGATGATTTACGCCCGGAGCCGCTGACCCTGTCGGCGGTTTATCCGCAGCATCGCCAGGCTTCGCGGCCGGTGCAGGCGCTGGTGGAGTTTTTGCGTGAGCGGCTTAACCAGAGTCATGTGAATCTTTGATAGTGGTGCCTACTGGGCAAACGGCGTGTTATCGATCGGGCGAACGTCACACCGTTTTTTCCTGCGATGTCTTTATGGATATTCCTGTCGGGTATGCAAAACGCTGAGTATCTCGATTCGATCCGTCACCTCATAAATCACTACGTAGTTAGGATGTACAACGATTTCCCGGGTGCCGGGAGATCGACCTTTACGGTAGAGATGGGGATGAACGGAGAGTGAGGTTGTGGATTCTTCGATGGATTTCGAGAGACTCACTGCGGCTGCAAAGTTTCTCTCGCCAATGTATCTGAGGATGTTCGAAAGATCGGCCTTGGCTTCGGGCCGCCACTCAATCTGCATCGGCCTTTTTTCGCATGGATTCGATCAAGGCATGCATGTCCGCCATCACGTCCTCATGGGGGAGACTCGGATGGGGATCATCTCTGGACGCCTGCACCTTGGCTCGCAACCAGCGATCATGACTGGCAGCCTGCTCGTCGTTTTCAAACCCTGAATCGTCGGGAAAGATTTTGCCGTCCATTGTGCCTCCGGGATCAATGCCTGGCAGTCTATTCGGTACAGGGATTGCTGTCGTCGTTGTCTGGATGAACTGCATCTGGGTCGAGCTCCATGAGTACTTGTAGTTCGACAAATCCTAGACTGAGCGCTTCCGACGGCCAACCGACGGAAGATGTAGGAAAACGGTTGGGGTATCCCGAGTTCCTTCCTTTTTCTGTAGGACTCGCTGAAGAGGACTGCGCAGTGTGATTACAACATTGGAACAACCGCCACCCCGGGTCTGTTCTAGACTCACGCCGCTCAATCACGAGCCTCACCCGGAGTAGCGCCATGGAAGTGCCCAATCCCAAAACCGCCATCGAAAGCAATCGACAGGCGTGGAACGATTCCGCCCGTCATCATCAGGATTCGCCGGACTGGCAGGCATTGCTCAACGATGTCGCGCAGGCGGAGTTTTGCTGCCTTGATGACACCTCGCGCGGCTTGCTGGACGTCGACGGCAAAGACGTGATTCAACTGGGCTGCAATAACGGTCGGGAGAGCCTGTCACTGTTTGCGCTGGGTGCCCGCAGTGTCGTCGGCGTCGATCAATCCGCAGCGTTTCTTGAGCAGGCCCGCGAGCTCAACAGCCGCTCGCCGCATACTGCCGAATTCGTCGAGAGCGACATCCACCATCTGCCCGCATCGCTGCATAACCGCTTCGACGTAGCCCTGATTACCATTGGTGTACTCAACTGGATGCCTGACATCGGCGAATTCTTCCGTCATGTCGCGCAGGTGCTGAAGCCGGGCGGCAAGCTGGTGATCTACGAAACCCATCCGTTTCTGGAAATGGTTGATCCGCAGGCTGAAGATCCTTTCCGCCTCGCCAGCTCGTATTTCCGTGTCGAGCCGTTTGTGCAGGAAGAACCGATTGTGTATGTCGGCAAGGTCGAGCAGCCGGCGGCGAAGTCGTACTGGTTCGTGCATACGCTGGGCGCGATCTTCAGCGGCGCCATTGGAGCGGGGCTGCGCATTGTGGATTTTCAGGAATATGCGCATTCGAACCGGGAAGAGGTGTATGACTGCTACCTGAACCAGCAGGCGCAGCTGCCGATGTGCTTTAGCCTGGTGGCGAGCAAGGCCTGAGAACCTTTTTTGCGACGGCTGGCCTTTTCGCGAGCAGGCTCGCTCCCACAGGGAAACGCATTCCAATGTGGGAGCGAGCCTGCTCGCGATGGCGGCCTTGTGACCGCCAGAAAATTCAGGGAACGGCGTGATTGACTACGTGCCCCGGCTGCGCATAAAGATCAATGCCCAGCGCATGAATCACCTTCAACACTGTGTCAAAGCGCGGCTTCGCTCCGGGAGCAAAAGCTTTGTACAAACTTTCGCGACCCATGCCTGAATTCTTGGCGATCTGCGTCATTCCTCGCGCTCTCAAAACGTAACCGATTGCGCGAAGGAATTCTTCGCTGTCTGCGTCTGCAAGAACCTGTGACAGGTACTCACTGATGGCTTCATCACTGTCGAGCAGCGCGACCATGTCGAAATTCGTCAAAGTCTGGCTCATGGTTAAACCTCCTTTGCCATTTTTTGTGCGCGTCGGATGTCTGCGCTTTGTGAGGATTTGTCGCCTCCGACAGTTGCGTAGCTGGCCGACTTTAACCAGATGGCCATGGATAATCAGTCGGCCAGATCTTTACTGGATGTTGGAAGTGTCGTCACAGTTTGTAGGCAACCAGCCAATCGCTTGTGAGAGCTGCGGGTGCAGCTACTGGCCTCATCGCAAGCAGGCTCGCTCCCACAGGGAAACGCATTTCAGTGTGGGAGCGAGCCTGCTCGCGATGGCGGTATCAAAACCGCCGCAAATATTCAGCCTGAATCAAGCCTGCGCGGGCGTACTTACTACTGGTCTTTCCGGCTTGCGCAGCGCCTCCAGCCTCGACTCGCTGTAGCGCGTTTCGCGGAAGAAGCGCCAGTGGCCGAACAGGTCGTAAACATGCGTGATCCGCCCTTGTTCCTTGTAGCCCAGGCGCACATGCATCTTCAGGGCCTGGATATTGGCGTTGTCACAGATATCCACCACCTTTTTATACCCCCCGGCGTCCATGACTTGCCAAAGTGCGGTCTGTGCGTCGACGGTCAAGGTGCTGCCGAAATAGGGCCGGGCAATTTCGGCACCGAACTGGAAGTACTCACCGGGCTCGATCGTGAACGTGTAGCGATAGAAGTGTCGATCGTAATAGTCGCGAGTGCTGGCCCAGACGAATCCGACGGTGTGACCTTCCGGGTCCAGGTACATGTGCCCCGTGTGCCCTTCAGCGGCCAGCTCGGCCATGGTCTGCACACGGTCACCAAAGTACTTGCCGAAAGCCTTGGCGTTATCCTCGGTGATGTCGACTCTATGTAAACCTTCACAGGGGCGCAGTTTGTTCGGCGCGATCGGCGTGACCAGATCGCGCTCCATCCACAGCAATTCACGGTGAGCGAAGACATAACGTTTGCCGAAAGCGCCAAGGGTGCGGCGCAGGCCTTTTTGTTTGATGCGCTGAAGCAGTTTGTCGATGACGTTCATGATGCTCTCCGAGGCGCTAGCCCTGGTGTGGTGGATGATGTTGCCGGTTGAGTTGCGCAGGTATTTGCCGCTTTCGGTTTGCCGGCACGCTGTGCGCGCCATTTTTGCAGGGCCGGTTTGACGCAGTACCAAAAACGCAGGCCCAGGCCCAGCAGCAAGCCACTGGGGCGCCATGAGTAGAAGCTCCAGCGCCAGTGTTCCAGTTGTCCGGTCATGCGCTCGTGCAGTTGATGACTGGAGTTTTCCAGGCTGACCCGCGAGGCATCGATCCAGTGCCATTGCTCGTCCAGGCCCCAGCGAATCCATTCCTCCAGCAGCACTCGACCACTGCCCAGATCGGCATGTTGCGGCAGGAACGCCAGGTTGTAGTCGTAGAGGCGGCCCTGCTCGAGCAGGCCGAGCCGATAACTGATGCAGCGGCCGTCCAGCTCCAGTATCACCACTCGCACCAGCCCTTGAGCGGCGAGGGCGGTGAAGGCGTTCTGTATCCATTGACGGCTGTGGTCAGTTGCGAAAATGCCGACGCCCTCGTCACCTTTCCAACTGACCGACTCGACTTCTTGCAACGCCTGTAAAACCGTAGGCATCGACAGCGCATCGGGGGTGATTCGCCGCACTTGGGCGCCGCACGCGGCAATCCGTTTGCGCGCACGACGCAGTTTGTAGCGCGGGTCGCCGGAAACTTCCTGCTGGTCGGCGTCGCTGATCAGATGCACCGGCACCCGGCAACTCAGGCGCCGTTCAGCGGTGGAGCTACGCGCCATCCAATCGGTGAGGGCACTTTCTTCCCCGGCAGGTTCCGACAGTTCGTTGAGTTGCAGCAGCGCATGGGGCAGGCGCTGACGGATCAGCATCAGCGCATCGCGCATACCCTCTGCGCCGAGCAACGACAGCAGGGCCAACCGATCGGCCAGCGGATAACCCAAGTGGCGCAAGACGCGAAATGGCACGCCCGCGAAGCGTTCGCGGCTGGACACCAGGGGCAGGCACAGGCGCAAAGCCTCTGCTTCCCAGCCGAGCAGAACGTGCAGGCAATGATTCTCTTCCAACGCCTGCTCTGCCGCGCACAACCAGCCGAGATTGTTGAACGGCGTGTGGTCGGTCACGCGCAGGCGCAATGCCTCGTAGGCCGTCGCCGGGAAGTCGGCAGCGCACAGCGATGTGCGCCATTCGAATCGCATCGCCATGGTTCAGGCCGCCGTTGCTGGGACAGGTGGACGGGAAGTTTTGCGCAGTGCGTTCAGGCGCGACCCGCTGTAACGGGTTTCGCGATAAAAGCGCCAGCGACCGAACAGCGTGTAGATATTCATGATCCGCTGTTGTTCGGTATAGCCCATGCGCAGGTGCAGCTTGAGCGCCGGGATGTTTGTCGATTCACAGACATCGACCACTTTGCGGCAGCCTTTGATGGCCATGGCTTTCCACAAGCGTAGTTGCAGATCAACCGACAATTCGGTGCCCCAGTAGGCGCGAGTCAGTTCGCCACCGAACTCGAAAAACTCGCCAGGTTTCACCGGGAACCGGCAACCGTAGTAATGCCGATCAAAATAATCACGCGGCGAGCCCCAGATAAACGCCACGGCATCGCCATGCTCGTCGACATGCATATGCCCGGTGTGACCTTCATTGGCGAGTTCGGCCATGACGCCGACACGGTCGCCGAAGTAACGGGTGAAGGCGCTGGCGTTGTCTGCGGTGATCCGCATTAATCGCAGTGGCGGGTATGGTTTGAGGTTGTGCGGCGGCACGGGGCTGACCAGATCCCGTTCCATCCACAGCAGTTGCCGATGGGAAAAAATGTACATTCTGCGGATCTTCGCCAAGGTCGCTCGCAGACCTTTGCGACGGATATGTCCGCTGAGTTTTTTAAAGATATCCATGGTCTCTTCTCCTGATGAAAGTGCCGCGCGTAGCATCACGCTCGCAGGGCAGAAGGGCGGTTCATGAAGCGTTCCAGTTCAGGGCAAACAGGGTTTGCCCGGGTAATTCGAAACGCACGCGCCCGTGTTCGCAGGCAAATGGTGCGTCGCGGGCGCGATTGTCAGCGCCGAAGAAATGCAGGGCGCCTTGGTTGAGCGGGCACTTGGCACCGCTTAGAGCAACGCGTTGCAGGCGCGTGCCTTTGTTCACCCCGAGCAACGTGCGCTGCTCGTCGCCGGCCATCGCCAGTACGTCCACTTCGAAGGCGTCGTTATCCAGCTGCAGCACGTGCGGCAGCCAATGCCGGGCGATGAATTGCTGGGCCAGGCCGACCGGTTTCAGCTCGAAGCGATCGCCGGCCAACACGCGCACCATGCCCTTGGCGTAGGGCGGTTCGTCGGCCGCCTGAAACCAGTTGAGCATGCTCAGCAAGCCGTCCTGAGAAGCATTGATGACCACTGATGCCCACCACAGCGCGGCGTAATGAGTTTCCTGGTCGTACGGGCTCAGGCTCGAGCCACTGGACAGATTGGTCTGATCGAGTAGCAATGCTTTGCGCGGCTGACCCTTTGCGTCGAGGCCGACCAGCTCCGCGGCGCGGCGCACGCTGTCGCGGTAGACGCGAGTGGCGAGCAGGTCGCGGATCATCCATTCGTGCCAGGCCAACGCGTCAATCTGATCGGGCGCTTCACTGAGCAGACGCCGTGCCCAATCGATCCCGCGTTTGTCTGCGGCGTTATTGGCGAACGGGCCGTTGACCAGGCGCGAAGTGGCCGGCATGGCGATGCGCACACCGGCACTGGCATTGGCCGGATTGCTGCGAACCTGGCGGGCCATGCTGACGAAAATCGAGCGGTATTCGTCGTAGCTCGAATAGTTGAGATTCGGCTCGTCGGCGAAGCCGATGTAATGCGTGCCTTGACCATCCAAGGCACGAGTGCCGGCGAGCCACGTCTCGAGGCCGTTGCTGCTTTGCACATCGGCGCGCAGATTGGCCTGACGCCCGGTGCCGGCGAGCAGGGTAATGTCCTGGCGGATGCCGAAGCGCGTCTGATAAAGCTGACGAACCGGGTCTTCGAAGCGGGCACTTTTCGACGTTATGTCAACGTAGCTGTAGTAGCTCGCCGCACTCGGTTTCAACGCATCCAATGCGGCATGACTGCTCGCGGGCGGCAACAGATTGGGCAGCGCGATGCCCAGATCCGGAGTGCGCCCGAGCACCATGGCGTGCAGGGTCAGGCGGACCTCACCCGATTCTTCATGCACTGGCTGCAGCTGCTGCGGATTCTGCGCAAACAGGTTGGCCGTGCCATCGAGCCAGAACGCCGCTTTGCCGCTGCCCTGCAGGCGCAAGCGCCAGGTCTGAGGCCGGTCACTGACCGGCAAGGCCACTTGATCGAATTGCCAATAGGCGCGGTGGGGCTTAAGGGCCAGCGACAGCTGTTGTCCATCGTCTACACGCTGTGCTTGCAGCGCGTTGACGCCGCCATGGTATTTGCCGTTCAGCACCGCATGCTCTCCCGGTGCGACCTGGAAAAACAGCTCAGTACCATTGCGGGTTTCGACGCTGAAATGCACTTTGGCCGGACTGAACAGCGCCACGGTGGTTGCGTCATGCTCGACGCGGTAACTACGGAAGCTGTAGCCGGGAATCTCCAGGCGATAACCGGCAGCTCCCGGCACCAGCGGCCAGCTTTGCGAACCGCGAACCTCACTGGCCTTGATGAAGCGATCACCTTGCAAGCGGCCATAGCCGTCAAGCAGATAGATATGCTCTTCATTGGCCTCGGCCTGCCACGCCGGAACCCAGCGCACGGTGACTGTATCCGGGCGGTCGGCTTGCAGATACAGGCTGCCGTCGCGAATGTCGCCCCACTGCATCGGCGCAGCGAAGGCGTTCAGCGTCATGCCGAGTCCGAGCAGCAGGGCCAGGCGCTTCATGCGGCTTTCCTGCGGTGCAGCATCAGCCACATCGGGCTGAGGTCACCGGGCAGAATGAACAGCGTGTGCCAGAACGGCACGCCGCTCAGCCTGCAATAAAGCACCAGCATCGCCAGGGTCACTGCCAGATAGGCAATCGAGGACGCCGCCGCTGCGCCGACGATGCCGTAGCTGGGGATCAGCAGCAGGTTCAGGCCCAGGTTGAGCAACGCCCCAACCCCCATCATCAGCGAGACCGTGGCAGGGCGGTTCTTGCCGATCAGGTCCAGGCGCAGAATGCTTGCGTAGCACAGGCCCAACAGCCCCGGCAGCAAAGCCAGCAGTGCCGGATACGCGGGTTGGTAGGCGACGCCGAACAGGGTGATGATCAGCCATTCGCCGATCAGCGCCATGGTGATGCAGGCGCAAAGCATTACCGTCGCGGTCAGGCGCAGCGCCAGCGGCGTGACCTTGTCCATGCCCTTGTCCTGTTGCAGCAGACGCTTCATCAGCGGTGTGGTGACCGCTTCCGGAACGATCAGCAACAGTTCAGCAGCGGCGCTGGCCATGGCGTAATGGCCGAGCGCGCTGCTACCGAGCAGGGCGCCGATGAACAAGTAATCGGAGCGCAGGATCACCTGTTGGAACAGCAGGTCCGGATGGCTGCGTGCACTGAATTTCAGCAGCTCCTTCTGGCTTGCACGATCCCATTGCAGTTGCAGCGGCTGAGCGCGTTTGAGCGACATCCAGCCCACCAGCACCACCAGGCTGATACCGGCCAGCCAACTGATGAGCGCCGCTTCGAGTGCCGCCTCTTTCCACATCCAGAACAGCGCAACAAAAAGCAGCAGCGGTGCCAGCGATTCGATCAGGCGCAGGACATTGAAGGCGACCACGCCACCCGACGCGTTGTGCAAGGTCAGCAGGCCGCTTTTGAGCACGGTCAGCGGTACCGCCAGCAGCAACAGCCACGCCAGCAGACCGAGCTGCATCGTGACGTCGAGTTCGCTGCCAAATTCTCGCGCCAGCGCCACCACCAGCAACGTCAGCAGCCCGGCCAGCAGACAACCGAACACCAGCACCTGGGCGAGCAACAGCCCCATCGGCCGCTGGTTAGCCGCTTCATAACCGACTGCCGAATTCAAGCCGCCGCTGGTGGCCGCACTGATCAGATCCGGCAGGGTGCTGAGCAGGGCGAACAGACCGCGTTCGCTCGGCCCGAGAATCCGCGCCAGCAACACATTGCGCAGCAGGCGCAGGGCGATCATCGTCAGTTTGGTGCCCATGCTCAGGGCGAGGTGCTTGATGTAGCTGCCGCGACTCATGGCCGTGCCCCGCGAAAGATCCGTAGCGACAGCAGCTCCGGATTGCGCGCGGTACGTTGGCTGACGCCGAAGCGCGGCAGGTTCAGCGGGTCGCCGGCGCCGCGATAGAGTCCGGTGGACGTGCCAAGCGCAAACGGATAATCGTGATTGGCGACCTGCTCGCGCACGCGCTCATCGTTGTCGCCGTTGGGGTAGCAATACACCGGCAGTGGCCGATTGCAGCCGTTGTGCAGGGCGTCGCGGCTGCGGCTGATTTCTTCGTGCAAACGCATGTCATCCAGGCCAGTGAGGATCGCATGACTGGCGCCGTGGGGGCCGAAGCGCACCAGACCGGACGCTTCCATGGCGCGCACCTGATGCCAGTCCAGCGCTTGCGGCAGAGAATCCGGCGGACACTGATTGGTCAGACGTTCGAGTTCCTGCGGATCGAGGCTCTTCAGCCCCTGCAGGTAATGCAGCAGCGCCAGGCTGCGCCGGTCGACATCGATATCGTCGAGCAGTACCGGCAGCGGATGACCGGTGATGCGCAGGTGCTCGATCAGGTGCATGCGCGCCTTTTCGCCATGGCTGCCCCACAGCGTTTCACCGACGCTTTCCCACCAGAACCGTTGCCGACTGCCAATGAAATCGGTGGAAAGAAAAATGCTCGCCGGCACCTGATATTTTTGCAGCAGCGGATAGGCATTAACCGCGTTGTCACGCCAGCCGTCATCGAAGGTCAGCGCCACGCGCGGGCGCTCGGTGCGCAGGGCGTTGGGCTGCAACAACTCCATTAGCGGCACGCAATCGAAATGCTTGCGCAGCCATATCAGCAAGTGTTCGAACGCCTGCGGGCCGACACACAGTTCATTGCGGTGCGGCAGGTTGGCCGCACGGTCGTTGGCCAGCACTCGGTGGAGCATCAGGATGACCCCGGCCCCGTGCAACTGGCTGCGCCCCACGGACGAGTTGAGATAGAGCCAGCCGCTGGTGCGTTTTATCAGTTGTTTGATAGCCATGGCATGCGCCCTCTCAACGATTCTGGTCAGGATTCCACTGTGCGTACCGTTGCCCGCGCAGGAACTGCCACAGGCCGACGCTCATGCCTGCCAGCGTCACCAGCAGGAAGGCCGCGAGGCGGAACGGTTTCGGTAAACGGTGTTGCGAATCCAGCAGGCCGGCGATGGCAATCGAGTAACCGAGCAATTGCGCGAGCAGGCTCAGGCGATAGAAACCGTGCTGGTTCCACAGCCAGAAATTGCTCAGCAGCAGCGGCAACAACAGCACCGGCGCCAGTCGACGAATCAGTTTGTGGCTGATCAACGCGATCGAATACAGGCCGTGCTTGAAGGGATTGAGCAGTTCACGGCGTTGCGCCAGGCTCTGCAGGCCACCGACGGTGACCCGCTGGCGGCGACGCCATTGCTTGTCCGCTTCGTCGACGCCCTGATCGATCACCTGCGCCTCGGGCACGTAGACGATGCGTTTATGCGCCACCGGTGCGCAGGTACTGATGAAGAAATCATCGTTGACCTCGGCCGGCACGGTCTGGAATAGCTCGCGGCGCAAGGCGAGCAGGGCGCCGTCGGCGGAGACCATGCAGCCGGTGCGATTCTCGACCCGGCGCAACCAGCCTTCGTAATGCCGATACAGACTGTCGCCGATGCTCAGGCCACCACCGCTAACCGGGATCACCATGTGCCCCGCGCAGGCGCCGACCTGCGGATCGCTCAACGGCGCGAGCAAGTGGCCGAGGGTATCGCGCGACCATTGGTTGTCGGCATCGGTGAACACCAGAATGTCGCCGCTGCTCAGGGCGGCGCCGGCATTCAGGGTGGCGGCTTTGCCCTGGCGCGGCAGGTCGAGCACGGTGATGCGCGGATCAATCACTTTGTGCGCGCAAGCCACGGTGTCATCGGTCGAACCGTCGCTGGCCAGAATGATCTGCAACGCGGCCGGCTGATAGTCCTGAGCCAGCAGCGTGCGCAGCTTGTGCTCGATATGGCGTGCCTCGTTGTGCGCGGCAATCACGATGCTGACGTTCAGCGGCGGTGCGGGGGCATGTCGCCAGGCCGGGAACAGTGGCGCGAGCAAGGTGAGCAGCAGCGGATAGCCGATGTAGGCGTACGCTGGCAACAACAGGCACAGGCAAAAAATGAGTTCAGCCACGGGCAGGCCTCCTTGCATTCCAATGACACAGACCGAGAATCAATGCTGCGCTTGCCAAGTGCAGGCGCACCCAGTGCAGGCCCCAGAGCTGCAAGGTCAGGCTGAGGTTATGCTGGCCAATGCTTTGCCGCAGGCTGAGCAGCAGACTGGGCAGCAGGCCTGCCATCAGCAGCAGTAACGCCTGCTGCGCGTAGCCGCCCAGCAACGAAATAATCGCCAGAGCATCAAGCAGCCACACCAGTAACGAGAGCAGCGGAAACCGCAGCAGGCGCAGGCTCATGCCGTGGGCACGGAGCAATTGCAGGTGACTGCCCTGACGCCACAGTTCCTTGCCGACCCACTCGCGCCAGGTCATTTCGTAGCCCCAATGCAGAGCGACGCTGGTATTGACCGACAGCAGGCGAGCACCGTGTCTGTGCAGGCGCAGGGTGTATTCCTTGTCCTCGCCGGTGCGCAGGGTTTCGTTGAATCCGCCGACCTTGTCGAACCACTGCTTGCGCATCAGCAGGTTGGCACTGGGCAGCCATTGCACAGTGCGCGTGGCGCGGCCCGACGGGCGCAAAGAGCGGCGCTGCCACGCGGCGGCGAACCATGGCGCGGCAGCAGGGGTGTGCAGGTCGAGGCCGAAGACGTCGCCCCGGTCGTCCGCAGCCAAAGCGAACATCTGCTTCAGCCAGTCTTCCGGCATCTCGATATCGGCATCGATGAACGCCAGCCATTCACCGCGGGCAACCGTTGCGCCACGATTGCGCAAGGCGCCGATCAGCAGCCCGGGCAGCAGCAGAACCTGCGCGCCGAATGCGCGGGCGATCTGCTGCCCTTCGTCGGTGGAGCCGTTGTCGACAACGATCAGTTCACAGTCGATGTCGGCTGCGTGCGCGGCCTTGCTGGCGGCCAGCAGCGTTCGGCCAATGTGCCGGGCTTCGTTGTACATCGGAATGACAATGCTGATCCGGCTCATGCTTTGCCCTCCGTCAGCGCTGCCTGCTCGGCTTTCAGGCGCAGCACCCAGGTCAGCGCCAGCATGATCCACAGGTATTTCAGGTTCGGCGCACTGAGGAACATCAGGAACAGCGTCAATGACAGAAAGCTCATGCCCAGATGGGTAACCATGCTTGCGTGCTGCCACTCGCGCCGTTGCAGCCACGTGCGTCGTGCACGGATCAGGTTGTAGAAACCCTGCACCAGCATGCCGACAAACAGCAGGCCGGCGGGAATCCCCAGTTCGCTGAAGATCTCCAGATAAGTGTTATGCGCCCGGCGATACAGGTCGCCGATCTTGCGGTTGGCCGAGAACGCCTTGGCATAACCGGTGGTCGCGTAGTGCAGCGGAAAGGTGCCAGGGCCGGAGCCGAGCAGCGGATGCTCGCGAATGATCTGGCTGCCAACGACAATGTACGAGGCGCGACGGCCGAGGGATTCGTCCTGGGCCTTGGCCCCGGCGCTGAGGATGCTCAGCGATTGAATGCGTGCCAGATAACCGGCCGGCATCGCATAGATCGCCAAGGGCAGGATGATCGCAGCACCGAGCATGGCGAAGCCGAAATGCCGTGGACGAATGCGGGTCAACTGCTGGCGGTAGTGCCAGACCCCGATTGCCAGACTCAGCGCCAGTACCACCAGCCCTGAGCGCGACTCGGTTTTGGTCATGCCGCCGAGCAGCAACAGGCAGCAGCCAGCCCAGAACAGACGATGCAGCAGGTTCGGGCTGCGAATCACCAGCAGCAGGCCCAGCGGCACGGCGAAAGCGATCAGCAGGGCAAAGGCATTCGGGTCTTCGAGCAGGCCGGCGGCGCGGCCCTTGTCCTGGAATCGGCTGGAAAACATCGCCATCGCGCAGGTCGCGCTGACACTGAGCGTGACCAGTCGGGCGAACAGATCCAGATTCAACTCACGGCCGATCAACAGGGTGATCACGAACAAGACCAGGCCCACGCTCAGTTCACGCAGATGAGTCTGCGACATGCCCAGATTGTCGCTGGCGAACAGGCTCAGCAGGTACAGCGCCATGAAACCGATCAGGTAACGCCACAGATTGCTGCGCAGGCGCTGCGAGGGGATCTGGTGCAGCGCCAGTTGCAGCATCACGATTACTGCCAGCGAGGCACCGATCAATTTGCTGCCCGATACCGAGCTGTCCTTGAAGAAACCTTCGAACGGCACCAGCGCGGCAATGCCGAGCAGGCCCCAGGTTGGCTTGCGGTACAGAACGGTGAAACCGACCAGACCAATAACCGCCCCCGGTGCCAGATACGGCCAGGGACTGGCCAGCAAACCGAGGCTGACCAGGGCGAACAGACTGACGATCGAGAGCGGGAAAATCATGCGCGTGTCTCCCGTGCCGTTTGGATGTACAGCTGCGACCAGCATTCGGCCAAAGACTTGAGGTCGTAGCGCTCCTGTTGGGTGCGTCTGGCGTTGTCGCGCAACTGCGCGGCCAGCTTCGGTTCGGCCAGCAGTGTGTCGAGCTGGCGGGCGAGGGCGGCGGTATCCGTCGGCGCCGCGAGCAGGCCGTTGTGGCGGTCCTGCAAGACATCCGGAATGCCGCCGACCGCGAACGCCACCACCGGCACGCCGGCCTGCATCGCTTCGAGCAGAATCATCGGCGTGCCCTCGGTGCGCGAGCTGATCACCAGCGCATCGAGTTGTTGCCACCAGCCTTGCATCGCCGTCTGATAGCCCGGCAGGCGAATCCGCTGCTGCAAATCGGCAGCGTCGATACGCGCCTGCAAGGCCTCGCGTTCCGGGCCGTCACCGAGCATCACCGCGTCCAGTTGCGGATGCTGGTGACACAACGCAATCAGCGCATCGAGAAACAGATCCGGGCCTTTTTCACTGCTCAACCGCCCGACGTAACCGGCCAGCCAGCGTTGCCGCTCTGCCAGCGGCGGCATCGCTGGCGCCGGTGGCAAACCGTTGGGAATCACCTGCAACTTCTCCGCGCTCACGCTGGCCTTCAGATGCAGCGTGGCGATGCTTTGTGCCACGCAAACCACCCGTTTCACCGACGCCGTGCGGCACAGTTGCAGGCTCAGCCAGGTGTAGAACTTCTGTTTGCGACTGCGCGGCGTGAAGCCGTGCTGGGTGATCACCAGCGGCAGGCGCAACAGCGTGGCGCCGACCCAGCCGAACAACAGCCCTTTGAAGTTGTGGGTGTTGAGCAATGGTTGGTCGCCACGGCGCTGACGCAAGTGCCGCAGCAATTCGCCGAGCCCGGCACAAGCGCGAGCGTCCACCCCGGCTTCACGAAAGCGCGCGATCAGTTCTGGCGGCGCGTCGAGGAACAGCACCTGGTGCTGCCCCGGCGTGGCCAGGCAATGATCCAGCAACATCCGCTCGGCCCCGTAGAAGCCGCCGCTGCTGAGCAAATGAATGATCGGCAGGGCGACGATTGGGGTGGACACCGCGTTCAATTGCGCACCCAGTGAACCAGGCTCGGCATGGTCCAGTTCTTGTGCGGATTGCCCGGCTGCGACGTTTCTTCGTTGAGCACCAACAACACTGGCACGCCCAGTTCATGGCTGATTTGCGCCGGATGCTTGAAGCGATGGTCGAAGAACTCACGCACATAGACGAACGCGATTGCCAGCAGCAGCCCGGTGAACAGCCCGAATGGAATGATCAGCATCGGCTTGGGAAAAGCCGCTTCGGTCGGCTCGAACGGTGGACTCAATACCCGGGCGTTGGACAAGTCGTTGTCCAAAGCTCGTGTCGTGCTGCTTTCGGCAAAGCGTTGCGCATAGGTGGAAAACGCTGCGTGCAAGGCGCCGATCTCGGTGTCCATCTGGCGCAGCTTGCTTTGGGTCTGCTGCAACTGATGGATGCGATTCTTGAACTCGGCAATGCGCGCGGTTTTCTGCTCGATGACCTGGCTCACCACCGACAGGTCGATCGTGCGCTCCTGGATGCGGTTGTTGACCACTTTGAGGAACTGTTGGCGGGTGCGGGCAATTTGCTCGCGGGCCAGCAACATCGGCTCGCTGCCAGGCTGGAATACCGCCAGGTCATTCATATAGCGGCTGACCTGAGTGGTCAGCGCCTCGCCCATCTGCCTGATCTCGCGGTCCTCGAAGGCAATGTTGTCCACCGTCGTGGTGAAGGTGAACGGGAAGGTGTAGTCGTTGAGCTTGTTGGTGTTGGCGGCGGCCAGGCTGGTTTTCAGGTAATCGAGCCAGCGTTGGCTCTGCAGCAAGCGATCGCGATACAGGTTGAGTGCCTGCTCTTCGGTGTTGATCGCGTTGAGGCGAAAGGTGATTTCCTCTTTCGGGTCGGAAGAACCGACGCTTTCCAGCAGGCTCAGCCGCGCGCCTTCAAGACCATCGAGGCGCACCTGATACTGATGCTTCTTGGTTTCGTAGAACGAATGCGGCAGCTCGATCGATTGCAACGCCTGACGATCGACCAGATAGTTCTGCAGCAACGCGGCAACAAACGTTGTGCCTTGGGCCGGATCGGGAAAGCTGTAGACGATCGAGATCACATTGGAACCCGGCAGGGTTTCGATCTTCAGGTTGTCGATGGCGTCCTGGGTCAAACCGTCCAGTGCCGTGTCGCGCACCGGATCGGTTTGCATGCCCAGCGCATCACGCAGCGGATTGATCACGTATTCGCGCAGCGGCGTGCTGACGTAACGCTTGAACGGCTCGCCCGCCAGCTTGCTGAGCATCCCCGGCGGCGGGTTGTACTGACCCATGTCGCGCAGTTCGCTGATGGTCTGACGGATCAGCGCCGGCGAACGGAGGATGTTGCTTTCGGTTTCCATGTCCGCCAGCGACGGCGGAATGAAGGTGGCGCTGTCCTGGGTCAGCGAGGTGGTCGCATCGCCCTGAGACAGCTTTTTCGACTGCACGATGACCTGCGCGGTGATATCGAAGCTCTGTTTGAGCAACAACGGCAGGAGCAGGGCGATCACTGCAAAGGTCAGGAAGATGCGCTTCACCGTTTGCTTGTTGGCGAAGAAAATCCTGAAGAACTCGTGCAGGTAATTTTCTTTTGGGTTCATGTCGGTCACCTGAGAGTCAGTTGTCACTGCCTTTGTTGTCGACGCGGTAGCCGAAGCTGAAACCGACGCCCTGGAACAGCACCACATCAGCCAGTTGGCGGGCGAGTTCGCCGGCGCTGGCCAGTTTGGTTTTTGGCACGTAGAGCATGTCGTCCGGCTGCAGATAGGCGATTTGTGGCGCGTCCCCGGACAAGGCCTTTTCGACGTCGTAGTTCATCGCCTGCACCTGATTGCCGTTGCGCCGCATGATCACCACCGAATCCAGCCGCGCCTTGACGTTGGTGCCGCGCGCCAGAGTCAGCGCCTCGAGCACTGACACCGGCCGGCGGATCGGGTAGGAGCCCGGTTGTGCGACTTCGCCGAGCACGTAGATCTCGTTGCCGGCGGTGGACTTGAGCAGCACATCCACAGTCATGCGGCCCGGCAGTTGCGCGTATCTCTGATTGAGGAAGGTTTCCAGCTGATTGACGGTCATGCCTTGCAGCGGCACCGCGCCGATTTCCGGAAAACTCGCGTAGCCATCAGTGCCGACGGTGATCTCGCGGCTCATGCCGGTGGCCGGATGGTTCAGCGCACTTTTAAGGTTCTGCTCGTTGCTCAGCGGGCTGAGAATCTGTACCGAGAGCTGATTGCGGTTGGGTTGGAACAGTTGCTTGCGCTGATACGCACGCTGGATTTCCTGACGGGCTTCTTCGCTGGTCAGCCCGGCGATTTTCACCGAGGTGTTGGCGCCCGGCAGTTCGATAGTGCCGTCGGGCAGCACCAGTTGCGTGCCGTTGAGCTGACTGGCGGCGGTGAAATTCAGGCCGATCTGGTCACCTGATTGCACGCGGTAAGCGTCCGAACCGCTGGTGCTGATGTGAAAGATCACATCCAGCACGTCTTTCGGGCGCAGGGTCTGTTCGACCCGCGGCATGTCGGTGGCCTGGGCGTTGGCCGGTGTGGCGGTGAGAATATTCACCGGCATGTTGCGGGTCTCGGAAGTGCTGGTGCAGCCCGCAAGCGGCAGCAACAGCAGGACAAGCATTCTGGCGTTCATGGCGTCATCCTTTGCGTTCGCTTACAGGTTTTTGTAAAGCCATTTGGGCATGTAGTACTTACGCCGGTTGAACACGCTGCCGACCACTTTCGCCCCGGCCTGAGTCAGGCGTTGCACAGCGGCCTGGGCGACTTCCCAGCGGGTGTCTTCGGCGCGTACGACAAACACCACGCCGTCGACCTGAGTGCTGATGACCAGGGTGTCGGCGGCGGAATACACCGCGTCGCCGTCGATCACCACAAAGCGGTACTGGCTGCCCAACTGGTCGAGCAACGGGCTCAGGCGCTCGGCGGTCAGGTGTTCCAGCGTGCGGATCGGCCGGCCGTTGGGCAGCACATGGAAGGGCAGGCTCGAGACCTGCACCACGCAGTCCTGCAACAGCGGCGGGTTGCCCGGGTTGAACAGCAGGTCGCGCAGGCCGCGCTCCTTGCCGAGGTTCATCTGCTGGGTGAGGTTGTTCGCCGACTGGCTGGCATCGACCAGCAGCACCTGGCCGCTGCTCATCTGCGCCAGTTGACTGGCCAGTGCCAGCGCGCTGGTGGTGGTGCCGGCGCCGGGGTTGGCGGCGGTCAGGAACAGAATGCGCAGATCGAGATCCAGCACGGTCGAAGTCAGATTCGATTCGCTGGGGCTGGCGATGCTCAGGCTTTTATTGGTTGAACCGTCCATTAGCTTGCTCCGTGGCCGCTGAATACTTTGAAGGGGGTTTTCAACAGAATCTTCAGATCAAGCAGAAGGCTCTGCTCGGCGATGTAGCTGAGGTCCAACTCAACGCGCTGGTCGAAGTCGATGTTGCTGCGTCCGGAGATCTGCCACAGACCGGTCATGCCGGGGTAGATCGCCAGACGCGCGAGGTGATTGTCCTTGTAGCGGTAAGCGTTGAACGAGGTCGGGCGAGGGCCGACCAGGCGCATGTCGCCGGTCATCACGTTGATCAGATTCGGCAGCTCATCGAGGCTGGTGCGCCGTAGAAAACTGCCGATGCCGGTGACGCGCGGGTCTTTGTCGATCTTGAAGTCGATGGCGTCTGCACCGTGCTTGTTCAGGTGGCGCAGCGACTCTTTGAGTTCTTCGGCGTTGCTGACCATGGTGCGGAACTTGAACATGCCGAACTTGCGCCCGCGATAACCGGTGCGTTTCTGCACGAACAGCACCGGCCCCGGGCTGGTGAGCTTGATGGCCAGGGCCAGGCCCAGCAGCACTGGCGAGATCAGCACGAGAATCGTCAGCGCGCCGAGGCAGGCGACCACCCGGTTGGTCCGCGACAGCTGCCATGGGCGGCCACCATCGCGGCCGCTGAGCCAGCCGCGACCCTGACGGTGGATCGCCGCGTCCAGGCGCATGCGATGTTCCGGGTCGACGCGCTTGTCAGGGCGCATCTGTGCAATCGACACACTTCTTTCATGTCCAGTCATGGCGTCCTCCGCATTCAATCAGCCGCAAGCGGCGCACGGGCAGTGGGGTAGTAGTCGCGGAACCAGGCGATGAAGCGGCCCAGTCCTTCATCCAGTTCTATCCGGGGCTGGAATCCGGTGGCCTGGGCCAGATCGCTGGCCTCGGCGCAGGTGTTGAGCACGTCGCCCGGTTGCAGTGGCAGCAGCTCGACAATGGCTTGCTGATCGAGATGTTTTTCCATCAGCGCGAGGTAGGTTTTCAGCGTGACCGGCTGCTGCCCGCCGATGTTGAACAGGCGCCACGGCGCCATGCTGCTGGCGGGGTCGGGCTGCTCGCGATCCCACTGCGGATTGGCTTGCGGTGGCTGATCGATGAGGCGAGCGATGCTTTCGATGATGTCGTCGATGTAGGTGAAATCGCGCTGATGCTCGCCGTAATTGAACAGCTTCAGCGGCTCGCCTTCGCTGATCGCCCGGGCGAACTGGATCGGCGACATGTCCGGCCGGCCCCAAGGCCCGTACACGGTGAAAAAACGCAGGCCGGTGCAGGGAATGCCGAACAGATGGCTGTAACTGTGCGCCATCAGTTCATTGGCTTTTTTGGTCGCGGCGTACAGCGACAGCGGATGGTTGACGCCATCCTTGACCGAGTAAGGCGTGTGCTGATTGGCGCCGTACACCGAACTCGACGAGGCGTAGATCAGGTGCTCGACCGGGTGGTGCCGGCAGCTCTCGAGAATGTTCAGGAAACCGTTGAGGTTGCTGTCCAGATACGCCCGTGGATTGTCCAGCGAATAACGCACCCCGGCCTGCGCGGCCAGATGAATCACCACTTGCGGCTGCTCGCGGGCAAACAATGCGTCGATCGCCGAAGCGTGGGCCAGATCCACCGTGGCCAGCGGAAAATCGCCGACCTGCTCGCGCACCCACTGCACGCGGTCGTGCTTGAGCTGCGGGTCGTAGTAGTGATTGAAATTGTCCAGGCCGACCACCGAATGCCCGTCGCGCAGCAAGCGCAGGACGCAATGGGCACCAATGAAACCGGCGGCACCGGTCACCAGAATCTTCATGGCCGCAGCCCTTCAGGGGCGATGTGGCGCAGACCGATGCCGCTGTAATGCAGGCCGGCGGCGGCAACCTGTTCCGGGTTATACAGGTTGCGCCCATCGATGATCACCTTCGAACGCAGCTTCTCGGCGAGCAGCTCGAAATCGACCACCCGGAAGTTTTTCCACTCGGTGCAGATCACCAGCGCGTCGGCGTCTTCGAGGGTGTCGTCGCGGGTCGCGCACAGATGCAGGTCGTTGCGGTAGCCGTAGATGCGCCGGCACTCGGACATGGCTTCCGGATCGTAGGCCTGCACGCTGGCGCCTTCGGCCCACAATGCATCCATCAGATAACGGCTGGGGGCTTCGCGCATGTCGTCGGTGTTCGGTTTGAACGCCAGGCCCCAGACCGCAATGGATTTGCCGGCCAGGCCTTGCGGAAACTGCGCGCGCAATTTGCTGAACAGGATGTGCCGTTGGCTGTCATTGACGTCGGTGACGCTGCGCAGCAATTTCAGCGGCATGCCGTTGTGTTCGGCGGTGTGCAGCAAGGCCCGCAGATCCTTGGGAAAGCACGAGCCACCGAAGCCGCAGCCCGGATAAATGAAGTGGTAGCCGATGCGCGGGTCGGAGCCGATGCCTTTGCGCACCGCTTCGATGTCGGCGCCGAGCAGTTCGGTGAGGTTGGCCAGTTCGTTCATGAAACTGATGCGGGTGGCGAGCATCGCGTTGGCCGCGTACTTGGTCAGCTCGGCGCTGCGATTGTCCATGAACATCAGTTTTTCGTGATTGCGGCAGAACGGCGCGTACAGCTCGCTCATCTGCTCGCGGGCAGCGTCGTCGCGGGCGCCGATGATGATCCGGTCCGGGCGCATGCAGTCGGCGAGGGCGCTGCCTTCCTTGAGAAATTCCGGGTTGGATACCACCCGCACCTGCAGCTCGGTTTTGCCGCGCAACAGCAATTCGCTGGTGGCCGTGGCCAGAACCTGGTCGGCAGTCCCGACCGGCACCGTGGATTTGATGATCAGCGTGCGATCGGCCTCCATCAGGCCGGCAATTTGCCGGGCGACGTTGAGCACATGGCTGAGGTCGGCAGAGCCGTCTTCGTCCGCCGGGGTGCCGACGGCGATGAAAATGAGCTCGGCGTGAGTCACCGCATCACTGGCCTGAGTGCTGAACAACAAGCGCCCGGCCTTGATGTTTTCTTCAAGTGTTGCGGACAGGCCTGGTTCACTGATGGGCGGTACCGCTTGTTGCAGTTGTTTGATCTTGTTGGGATCAATATCAATGCATAAAACCCGATGACCGACATCGGCAAGTGCAGCGGCTTGTATAAGTCCGACATAGCCAGTGCCAAATACGCTCACGTCCATCTGCGCACCTCAATAAAACCAGAAAAGTTAACTACGGAATGAGATTGTTAAAGGGGTATAGCGCAGGGTTTGGAAAGCGTGTCAGCAAAATGACATGTTGCACGGGTATAACACTTGAGACGTTTTTGGCGATTGGCCATCAAGTCATTGCTGCCATTGAAATTGTTGTTTTCTTGCAGATTTGTTCAGATTTTATTTAACCGACAGACGGTCTAAGTCCCCGAAATTAAAGGCTTTAATCGCTACAGGCGTGTCAGATTTGAGTCACCGTTTTTTTGACGCTTTACCCGGCTATCAGTCATTTCTTGCGCTTTGATGGCCGGGTGCTAGTGTCAGGTTCTGACCGACAAAGCTTTGACAACCTCCCATTTCGGACGGCCGGTATCGCCATGTTCAAATACGCCAAGGAACTGCTTTTAGTTGCCTATCTATTGCTCTTTTCCGACTATTACCTTGATCGGTTAAATGCTATCGGGTGGGGTTTGAATGTACTTGTTTTTGGCGCGATGTTTTTGGCGCTTACTTTTGCTTTATATCTAACTGCCTATATACGTCAGGCTCTCGTTCGACATGCATTCGCATTAACGATGTTTGCCGCAGCGGTTTTTTTTGATGTTTACACCCGTGTCACCGCGGATTACCTGAGGTACAGCGATTTCGTTTCGCTGGTGTACTCCGGCGGCTTCATTCAGGAAGCCGCGTATCAGTATCGCGATGCGATTTTGCGCGCGGTGCTCAGTGGCTTGCTGCTGTTATTCGGCATCGGACTCAAGCCGCGTCATGCGCTGTTCATACCCAACACGTTGCGGGTCGCAGCGCCCCTCGTCGGCGTACTGATGCTCAGCGGATTGTTGTTTCTACGAGCGGGTGAGGGCGCACGTGGGTTGCCGATCATGTACACGCCGCTGGCCTACCTGAACCTGTTTGCCTATGAAGCGTTGCATGACACCGTCGGCCCGCGTGAATCGGTGACGCTTGCGCGCGCCACGCCCGCCGTCGGCCATGACATTGTGCTGATCATCGACGAAAGCATTTCCGGCAATTACCTCGACATCAACGCGCCGTTCGGCGTGCACAGCAACCTCAAGCAAGCGCCGGCCGGGGTCGATGTCTTCAACTTTGGTTATGCCGCGTCCATTGCCAACTGCAGCGCCGACACCAACGTCACCTTGCGCTACGGCGGCACCCGCGCCGACTACAGACGCATCAACAGCACGTTGCCGTCGATCTGGCAGTACGCGAAAAAGGCCGGGCTCGGCACGGTCTACATCGACGCCCAGCGCACCGCCGGCAACCTGCAGAACCTGATGACCGCCGCCGAGAAAAATGACATCGACAGTTTCGTGCAATTCGACCAGACCAGCGTGCGCGACCGCGACATGGCGGCAGCGGCGAAGCTGATCGAACTGCTCAACGACAATCGCCCCGAGCTGATCGTGATCAACAAGGTCGGCGCGCATTTTCCGGTGCATGACAAGTACCCGGACGCGTTCATGGCCTACCGGCCAACGCTGCCCCGCGGACAGTTCACCGAAGTCGCCGACACTGGCGAACGCACCGGTTTCAACGGCCATCCGGATGACTGGGTGCTGTATCGCAACGCCTACAAGAACACGCTGTTGTGGAACGTCGGCGAGTTCTTCGCCCGGGTGTTTGCCCAGGCCAATCTGGACAATGCGCTGCTGATCTACACCTCCGATCATGGCCAGGATCTGCATGAGCGCGGCAACCCGGGCTTGAATACCCATTGCGGCGGCGACCCGGTGGAAGAGGAGGGGCTGGTGCCGCTCGTGGTGATTCAGGGTAGTGGCCTCAGGACGCCGGACTGGGCGGCGAATCTGCCGGCAAACAAGGACCGCTCCAGCCACTACAACATCTTCCCGACACTGTTGCAGGTGATGGGCTACGACTTGGGCGCAATCGAAGCGGTGTATGGCAAACCGCTGAGCGTGCAGACGGCGGATGAGTTCACCTTCAACTACCGCTTCAATGCGCGTTTGGGCGCCAAGCCTGAGTGGAAGCATATCGATCTGGGCAGCATCGTGACGCCGGAGCGGGCGCCGGCGAGTGTGGCTTCGGGGCAGTGAGTTCTGGATTGCTCGGGCGGGCCTCTTCGCGAGCAGGCTCGCTCCCACAGGGGATTGCATTCCAGGGTGGGAGCGAGGCTGCTCGCGAACAAGTCGGGACAGGCTGCGACAGTCTCAGCCCTTGTTGAACCGCGCCCGATACTCCCCAGGCGCGCACCCCAGCCAGCGCGCGAAAGCCCGGTTGAATCCCTGCACATCGCTGTAACCCAAGCGATCCGCCACTTCGACCAGCTCCAGCGCCCCGGACTGCAACAAGTCCTCGGCCCGATAGCGGCGATGCTCATCAAGCAGTTCGCTGAAAGTCCAGCCCAACGCCTTCAAACGCCTTGCCGCCGTGCGCTCAAGCACATGCTGTGTAGCACAGAACTGCTGCCAATCCGCTGAAGCCAGATCTTCGATCAGATAATCGCTCAGCTGTCCGAGCAAGGTCGATTCACTGAAACATCGGGTTTGTTCCAGCAGATCGACAAGCGTTGTTTCCAATGCCGGATTGCCCGGTGTCAACGGCATCACGAACAGCTGAGGATCCAGATAAATCGCCGCCCATGACTGCTCTGCGCTCACCGGGGTTCGCAACGCCGATACATATTCCTCGCGGCTGGCCGACACCAGCGCCACACCCAGCACCGGATCACGATTCACGCCGCTGGCGAGCAACTTGCGCCGCACCAGACTGCAAAGGCTGACGAGGATGTAATCGGTCAGCGCCGCCGGAGCACCAAGACTGCCGGCTTCGACCAAGCGCAGTGTTACGCCGCCATCTTCACGCAGGATTTGCACACGGAAGTGTCCGTTGAAAAACGCAAAGTACTCGGCGAAAAACTCACAGGCACGTTCCAGCGACACGGCGACATCGAACAGATAGGTCAGTCCATTGGTGGTCGTCGAAACGAAGCGTTCACCCGCCGCCAGACCGATCAGTGGATCCCCGCTCTGTTCCACGGCAAACGCCCAGAAGCGCCGCGACATCAGCAGCGGCATGCGCGTGAACGGCGTGCGCAGATCGAACAGGCTGCGGCGCATTTGTGCTTCGATTGCGCCTTGGCTAATGCCGCGCGCGAGCAATTCTTCAATGGCCGGCAGCAAGGTCGGCGCGTAAAAAGCGTTGACGGGTTGCGGATGGATTTTGCTCATGTTGCGCGCGCGTCTCCCGTCGCTCCGTTAGCCGCCAGCAAACGCTGATCGACGCTGAGGATCGCCTCAATCATTGCCCGCGCTGCTGGCGTCAGGGTAAAACCGGCGCGGCTGACGATGCCATAACCCAGTTGCAGCGCCGGCTCGTCATGGGGGACGTCGACAAAGTCGAGCAGCTCGATCAGGCCGCGATCAAGTTGTTCACGCAAGGCCTCAAGCGTGGCCAGCCCCACCGCGTCGGAGCGCAGCACTACGCGCTGGATTGCGTCAAATTGTGCGCACTCGACGCTCGGGTTGAAGTCCTGCTCACCAAGGATATCGGCGAGCACCTTGCGGATCATCGGTGGAATGCGCGTGCCGACGATCGGGTAATCGAGCAGGGCGCGCAATCGCAGGTCTCGTTGCGCGAGGAGCGGATGGCCGGCGCGACAGAAAAACCGTCCCGGCCGCGTGCGCAGCAGGTGCACCTGATACTGCGGATCGCTGACAAAGTGCCGCGCATCGGCGACGAAAAACTCGATCTGCTGCTCGCGCAACCACAGCGTCAGCTGCTGCCAGTCGCCCTGATGAAACCGCGTGCGAATCGCCGGATGCGCATCAATGAAGTCGGCCAGCGCTTCCGGCACCAGCACCTGCGCCGGATACGGACCGCAACCGAATTGCAGTTCGCCGCCGGTGAGGCCGTTGTATTGCGTCAATTCGTTGTGCAGCGCCTGGCTGCCAGCGAGCAGGCGCCGCGCATGTTGCAGCACCAGCTCGCCTTGCCCGGTCAGGCGAAATTCGCGGCTGCTGCGCTCAACCAGCTCGCAGTCAAGGTCACGCTCCAGAGTCTGGATGCTGCGGCTGAACGCCGGTTGACTGAGGTTGATCGCCTCGGCGGCGCGCCCGAAGTTGCGGTAATCAGCGAGGGCGACCAAGTGGCGAAGCTGGCGAAGATCCATCATGCGTCTCCTGCATTTTGCGGATACTTTTAATGCATTGGATCGATAGCACGTCCGCTGGCATAAGTACACGCCTGTTCTTCGATGGCACGCCTTCATGTCTCAGTCTCTGTTCGCCTCCAGCGCGTTTACCCGCACGATTCTCGCGCATGCTCGCCAGTCCGGACTGTGCCCGCAACGCTTGATGGCGCGCGTGGGGATCTGCCCGTCAGTGCTCGCCGGGCAGCATCAATTGATCGCCGCACAAGCGGTTGAACAGTTGTGGCGTGAGTGTGAATGGTCAGGGGTAGCGCCGACGTTTGGCTGTGAACTGGCCGACGGGATGGCGACCGATTGCCTGCAAGGACTGAATATTCTGCTCGACTCGGCCGCGACCCTGCGGGCCAGTCTGAAGTGCTTCATCGACTGCTTGCCAAGGGTGATCAATTACGTCGCGGTGGAACTGGTCGAGGCGGGCGACTTTGCTCATTTGCGCCTGCGTTCGCTGCAGGGGCAGTTGCATCATTTCGCTCTGGATGCGGCAGTGATAACGCTGGTGCGCAACATTGCCCGTCGATTGGGCGGGGCGCCTGGAGATTTGTTTGTGAGTGTCAGCCTGCGCCCGACGCAAATGGCCGGTGGCTGGCTGCGTGGAGTGGGTATCGCGGTGGAGCAGGGCGAGCATCTGTGCCTGACCTTGCCGCGCTCGAGGCTCGATCAGACCTTGCTGGGCGCCAACCCGTTTCTGCACCGGAGCATGCTGCGCCACTGGCACGCTGAAACTTGCGCGCCTGCGCGTGAGGACAATCTGACGATGGCGCGGCACTGGCTGACGGCTGGTGATCAACCGATCGAACGGATCGCCGAGCGGCTGGGGTATCGTCAGCCGAGCAACTTTATCCGCGCGTTTCGCAAACAGTTCGGGATTACGCCGAAGCAGTTCCGGTTGAATCCGGGGCAGGTTTGTTGAAAGCAGGATTGAGGTGATTGATCGTTATCGAGGGTGCCAGCAAGATTTACCCCCTCACCCCAGCCCTCTCCCCAAGGGGGCGAGGGGGAAAGGGAGCCGATCTTCATGGCGTTCGGAATCTGAGTTCAACTCGGTATCCCACGTCGGCGTATTTCGTACATCCAACACGGTCAGTCCCCTCTCCCTTTGGGAGAGGGCTAGGGTGAGGGGCTTTTGACTTACGGCGTGACGATATTGAACTGCGGCCCGAACGTATCCAGGCTGCCCATCAATAATCCGAATTTCTGACCATTGCCCTGCAACTTCACCAGTCCTTTTTGCATCGCCGTCGGGAAGTCCAATTGCTTCAGGCTGATCTTCTCCAGCGTATCGCGGCTCAGGCTGACCCTCGCATCCGCCGCCGGACTCAGACCGGCACGGTGAGTCAGCACGCCGTTGCGCAAGGTCAGGGTGAAATCCTTTTGCACATCCTCGAACGTCCAGTTCAGCGTCAGGTCATGGGCCACGGCTTTGTCGCTGTCCAGGCGTACCGCGAGGTAGTCGAAGAACATTTCCGGACTCATGGCCCGGACCATATCCACCGACACGGTATTGGCTGACTGCGGCGGCACGCCGTTGCGCAGCTCCATCGCACCGGTCAGGTACATGTTGCGCCAGGTGGCGTTCTCGCTTTGATAACCCAACTGCTCCAGCGTCTCGGCTTGAGCGTTGCGGGCATCCGCGTTGTCCGGATAGGCGAACAGCAACTGGTTGCCCAACTGCGCGGCCCATCGGTAGTCAGCGCTGGCCATCGCACTGCGCATTTTCTCCAGCACCGACGCCGTACCGCCCATGGCCTCGACCGAGCGTTTAGCCGCATCCACCGGAGGCAGCGGATTGAGGTTGGCCGGGTTGCCGTCGTAGAAACCCATGTAGCGCTGATACACCGCGCGCGTATTGAAACTCAGCGAGCCGTAATAACCACGGGTGTACCACTTCTGATCGAGCGAGCCGGGCAGTTTCTTGATTGCTTCGGCAATTTCCAGCGGCGTCAGGCCCTGGTTGAGCAAGTGCAGGGTGCGGTCGTTGATGAACGCGTACATGTCGCGCTGATCGGCGAGCAAAGTACGAATCCGCTCGCCACCCCAGGTCGGCCAGTTGTGTTGGGCGAACAGCACGTCGGCCTTGTCACCGTAGCGCATGAGGCTGTCGTCGAGGTATTGCGACCAGGCTTTGGCGTCACGCACCTGCGCACCGCGCGGGGTGAGGATGTTGTGCATCATCTGCGTGGCGTTTTCGGCCATGCACAGGGCTTTCAACTCCGGTAGATAAAGGTTCATTTCCGCTGGCGCTTCGGTGCCCGGGGTCAGCTGGAATTCGACTTGCAGGCCGGCGATGGTGCGGGTTTCCAACGGCTCGGCAATCAGATCGGTAGGCGCGATCAGTGTGACCGTGCCACCGCTGGGCGCGCTCTTGCCGAGGCCAGCGTCGACCTGGCCTTTTTCACTGCGCGGCAACAGGCTGCCGAACTGGTACTGCGCGCGGCGGCTCATGGCGTTGCCGGCCATGACGTTCTCGCTCATCACGTGTTCCATGAAGCCGACCGGCGCGTAGACCTTGACCTTGCCGGACTTGACATCGGCCTCGTCGATCACCCCGCGCACGCCGCCGAAATGATCGACATGGGTGTGGCTGTAGATCACCGCGACGACCGGTTTGCGCGGCCGATTGGCGTAGTACAGGTCCAGCGCAGTCCTGGCGGTTTCGGCCATGGTCAGCGGATCGATGATGATCAGCCCGTCGTCACCTTCGATGATGGTCATGTTGGCGAGGTCGAGACCGCGCACCTGATAGAGCTTGGGGCTGACCTCGAACAGACCGGCGTGGGCATTGAGCTGTGCCAGTCGCCACAGGCTCGGATTGACCGATTCCGGCGCCTTGTCTTTGGCGAGGAAATCATAGGCATTGACGTTCCAGATGACTTTGCCGGCGGCATCCTTGATCTGGCCCTTGAACGGTGCGATCAAGCCTTTGCTGACGGATTCGAAATCGGTGCGGTCGCTGAAAGGCAGGGTTTGCAGCACGGCAGCGTTGCTTGCGGCGGTTTGCATGCTCGGCGCCACCGGACCGTCAGCAGCGAGCAACGGCTGGCTCAGGCAAGCGGTGATCAGGCAGGTCAGCAGGCCGCGCGGGCTCAGGATGAAACGGGGCATGGGTGTCTCCGGTTTTTTATCGTTATGGCCGAACAGCCAGCAGCGTAGGGCGCGTGCCGGCGTTGGCGATGATCATCAGCGGACAAAAACCATTCAGGGCCGCTATCCTAGGCCCAGGTTCACTGATCGGGTTTGCCCATGCTTGAGGTTCGCGACGTTTTCAAAAGCTATGCCACGCCACAGGGATTGTTGCCGGTGCTGCAAGGCGTCGACCTGACGCTGGAGGCCGGTGGCAGCCTGGCACTGATGGGCGAATCGGGCAGTGGCAAAAGCACGCTGCTGCATCTGGTGGCGGGGCTGGACAAGGTCGACAGCGGCAGTATTCGCAGCGGCGAACATCGTCTGGAAGCCATGAGCGAAGCGCAACTGGCCAACTGGCGACGTACGGAAATCGGTCTGGTGTTTCAGCAGTTCAACCTGATCGGCAGTCTGCGCGTGGAAGACAACCTGGCCTTTCAGGCGCGCCTCGCCGGGCGCCATGAGCCGCGCTGGCAAGCGCATCTGGTGCAGCGCCTGGGTCTGGGCGATCTGCTCTCGCGGTATCCCGAGCAACTCTCTGGCGGCCAGCAGCAGCGGGTCGCATTGGGCCGGGCATTGGCCTCGCAGCCGAAACTGCTGTTGGCCGATGAACCCACCGGCAGCCTCGATGAAGCGACCAGCGATGAGGTGCTGCGGCTGTTGCTGGAATTGCTCGATGACACGCCGACGACTTTGTTGATGGTCACTCACAGTCAGCGCGTTGCGGCGCGTTTGGCTCAGCGTGTGGTGTTGTCGAACGGACGGGTCGCCTGATGATCTGGCGGCAGACCCTGCGCGCGCTGCTCAGCCACTGGCGGCGCCATCCCGTGCAGTTTTTCAGTGTGCTGACCGGGCTGTGGCTGGCCACCAGTCTGCTCACTGGCGTCGAGGCGCTGAACAGTCAGGCGCGCGACAGCTACGCGCGGGCCAGCCAGATGATCGGCGGTGAACCACAGGCCAGCCTGAGCACGCCAAATGGGGCACTGTTTCCCCAGCGCTGGTTTATCGAATTGCGCCGTCAGGGCTGGCCGGTGTCGCCGGTGTTGCAGGGCCGGCTGACGTTCAAGGGCCACGAAGACCAGCGGATTCAGGTGATGGGGATCGAGCCGGTGTCGCTGCCGTCGGATTCCGCAGTAGCCGGGCAGGCGATGCCGATCGAGCGCATCGTCGAATTTTTCAGCCTGCCGGGCAGCACCTGGATTTCCCCGGACACGATGCAACTGCTCGGCTTGCGCGAAGGCGATACAGCGCAAACCGTAAACGGCCAGACCCTGCCGCCGCTGCTCGCGCAGAAGGACATGGCGCCGGGGTTGTTGCTGGTCGACATCGGTGTAGCGCAACGCCTGCTCGAACAACCTGAGCAACTGTCGCGACTGCTGCTGCCCAAGGACTTTCATCAAGAATTACCAGCGAGTTTCACCGATCGCTTGCAGCTCAAAAGCAGCGGCGAAGAAAACAATCTCGCGCGGCTGACCGAGAGCTTTCACCTCAATCTCGATGCCCTTGGATTTTTGTCGTTTCTGGTCGGCCTGTTCATCGTCCACGCTGCCATCGGCCTCGCTCTGGAACAGCGCCGAGGCTTGCTGCGCACGTTGCGTGCCTGTGGCGTCAGTGCACGAATGCTGATCGCATGTCTGGTGGTTGAACTGGGTGTGCTGGCGCTGATCGGCGGAGTGTTCGGTGTGATCAGCGGCTATTGGCTGGCCAGCGTGCTGCTGCCGGACGTCGCCGCCAGCCTGCGCGGGTTGTATGGCGCGGAAGTGGCGGGGCAGTTGCGTTTGAGTCCCTGGTGGTGGTTCAGCGGCATCGGTCTGAGTCTGCTCGGCGCGTTGCTGGCCGGGGCCAACAGTCTGCTGCGGGCGGCGCGCCTGCCGTTGCTGGCGGTGGCCGATCCGCAGGCGTGGCATCAACAGTATTCGCGCTGGTTGCGCCGACAGGGTTGGCTGGCGACAGCGCTGCTGATGATTGCGCTGGCGGCGCTGATCTGGGGCGACAGCCTGAGCAGCGGCTTCGTGCTGATGGCCGGGCTGTTGCTCGGTGCCGCGCTGGCCTTGCCGGTGTTGCTCAGCGCGTTGTTGAACCCGTTGCTCGGACGCAGTCGGTCGGTGCTCGGCCAGTGGTTTCTCGCCGACTGCCGCCAGCAACTGCCAGCCCTGAGTCTGGCGCTGATGGCGCTGCTGCTGGCGCTCGCCGCCAATATCGGCGCCGGCAGCATGACCGCCGGTTTTCGCCAGACCTTCAACGACTGGCTCGAACAACGCCTGAGCGCCGAGTTGTACATCAACCCGGCCAATCCGGCGCAGGCCCGCGAGATGCACAGTTGGCTCAAGCAGCAGTCGAATGTGAGCGCTGTGCTGCCCAACTGGCAGGTTTCGGTGACGCTGCAAGGCTGGCCGGCCGATGTCTACGGCATCATCGACCACTCGTACTATCGCCAGCACTGGCCGTTGCTCGACAGCAGTGGCAGCGATCCCTGGGGCAAACTGGCCACTGACGATGCGGTGATGCTCAGCGAACAACTGGCACGACGCCTGAAGTTGCGGCCGGGCGAGCATCTGAACATTCCCACGCCGAACGGCACGTGGTCGCCGCGCATCGTCGGCATCTACGCTGACTACGGCAATCCGAAAGGGCACGTGCTGATCAGCAGCGAGCACCTGTTGCGCGGCTGGCCGCAACTCACGCCCAACCGCTTCAATTTGCGAATCGACCCAGCGCAGATTCCGGCGCTGCTCAACGCCTTGCAGGCGCGTTTCGAGCTGGATGACAACCGCATCGTCGATCAGGCGCGGCTCAAGGGCTGGTCGGTGCAGGTCTTCGAACGCACCTTTGCCGCGACGGCGGCGTTGAACAGCCTGACCTTGGCCGTGGCTGGCGTGGCGCTGTTCATCAGTCTGCTGACCCAGAGCCAGAGTCGCCTCAGTCAACTCGCACCGCTGTGGGCGCTGGGCGTGACGCGCAAACAATTGATGCTGCTCAACCTCGGCCAGACCTGGCTGCTCGCCGTATTGACGTTGCTGTTGGCGCTGCCGCTGGGCATTGCTTTGGCATGGTGCCTGGATGCGGTGATCAACGTGCAGGCATTCGGCTGGCGCCTGCCGTTGCGGGTGTTTCCGTTGCAGTTGTTGCAACTGATGGGCCTGGCCTTGCTGGCGACTCTGTTGGCCTCGGCATGGCCGCTGTATTCGCTGTACCGCACGCAACCGGCGGACTTGCTGAGGACGTTTGCCCATGAGGACTAAATGGCTCGTGCTGATGATTGCGCTGCTGCTCGGTGGCTGCGATCAGCCTGCACCCGAGGAGAAGGGTTTTGCCGGCATGGGCGATCAGGCGCAGTCCTTCACTCCGGTGGTGCCCGGTCGGGTGTTCAGCTTCCCGGCCGATCACGGCGCGCATGATGGTTTTCGCATCGAGTGGTGGTACGTCACCGCCAACCTCAAGGACCAGCAGGGCAATGATTTCGGCGTGCAATGGACGCTGTTTCGCAGCGCCCTGAAACCGGTTGCCGAGCAAGCCGGGTGGGGCAATCAAACAATCTGGCTGGGCCATGCGGCGGTCACCTCGCGCTCGATGCACCACGCCGCCGAGCGCTATGCCCGGGGCGGAGTAGGCCAGGCCGGCGTGCGCCTGGCGCCGTTCGAAGCGTGGATCGATGACTGGATGTTTGCCAGTCAGGCGCAGGATCCGTTGCGCGATATGCAACTCAGTGCTCGTGACAAGAATTTCGCTTATCAACTGCGCCTCACCTCCAGCCGCCCGCTGGTGCTGCAAGGCGACAACGGTTTCAGCCAGAAATCCGAAGAAGGCCAGGCGTCGTATTACTACAGCCAGCCATTTTTCCAGGCCAGCGGCACGCTGCAGATCGACGGCCAGACCTATAACGTCAGCGGCCCGGCATGGCTCGATCGCGAGTGGAGCAGTCAGCCACTCACCGCCAATCAAACTGGCTGGGACTGGTTCTCGCTGCATCTGGACAGCGGCGAACATGTGATGCTTTACCGCATGCGGCAGAAGGACGGCGCGCCTTATCTGACCGGCACCTGGATCGCCGCTGACGGGCAGATTCAGACGTTGCACAGCGAGCAGATCAGCCTTGTACCGCAGGACACGGCAAAGGTTGCGGATCGACCGATGCCGGTGAAATGGTCGATCCGCATTCCCGACAAGCAACTCGATATCAGCGTTGACGCGATCAACCGCAATGCGTGGATGGATTTGCGTATTCCCTATTGGGAAGGGCCGGTGAAGATTGACGGCAGCCATCCTGGCCAGGGCTATCTGGAAATGACCGGATATTAACGGTAGGTGCAGTTTCCCTGTGGGAGCGAGCTTGCTCGCGAAGGCTTTTTGTCGAGCGATGATTTGTTCTGCTTGACCGGGTACATATCCGTTGCTGCGGTAACGGCTGCTTAGGGTTTCGCCCTTACGGCGACTTACTTTTTTACAAGCGCCAAAAAAAGTAAGCAAAAAACGCTAGCTCCTACGTTCGGCCCTCGCAGGCTCGGGTTCCTTCGCTGCGGGATCGATCCGGGCGCAGCGGCTACGGTTTGCTTCGCTGCACCTCCTTCCGCTGTGTCTGGCTTCGCCAGACGGTCGCTGCGCTCCCACGCCCGGATCAATCCCTCCACTCAGCCTTCCGACGTCGCCGGTGGATCAAGATCAAGATCAAGAGCAGGCGAGCTGACACTCGGCCTATAGGTGAACGTGGGACTGTAGGAGCTGCCGAAGGCTGCGATCTTTTGCTTTTGCTCTTGCTCTTGTAGGAGTGAGCCTGCTCGCGATAGCTATCTCAAAAACACCGATGAATTACAGCTTAACCCCAATCCCTGTGGGAGCTGGCTTGCCAGCGATAGCGTCAGCAAGGTCGCCACTAATCAAACCGCTCGGAACTCTCCCTTCGCCAAAAGGCTCTACCCAGAAACCCGCCATTTTCGGACTCACCCATGAGCGACGACGTGCAACTCCCAGACCTCAACACCTGGCAACGCCTGTTCGACGATCAGACGCTTTGGCAGCAATCGCCCGACGCTCACTATTTCGATCTGCAGCGCATCGCCGATGACCTGCTCGGCCAAGGCGCGATTGATCTTGAGCAATGGCAGTTGTTGCGCGCCAAAGCCGATGATCTGCACAAGCAGTCACCCGAGGTCAACGTCGCCCGCGAACTCGACGATCCCGAAGCCTGAGGACTTCTGCCATGAATAAGACCATCAACCAGAACGACAATCCCGACGAACCGCGCCCGGCCGGCGAAACCGAACGCGATAACGATGCGCTGCGCCCGACCGATCCCAAGCAGCGGCAGGACAGCGGCAAAGGCACGCCGAATGGCGAATCCACTGCGCAGGAGACCGCCAAGCCACACACCCGAGGCCCACAAACCCAAGTCAAGCCCTGAACAGCGTCTATGCTCACTGGCACGCCCGCCGCTGAAGTGTTTTCGGTGGCGGGTGTCGCCATTTCATCACAGGGAAGGTAATGCATATGAAGCTCGACGCTCTGGCCAAGGCCATCACTCTCGCAACGCTGCTTTCTGTCACGAGTTTCGGCGCTCTGGCTGCCGACATTCCGTTATCCGCCGTCGTTGAGGCCGATTCCGTTACCACCAAAGTGCTCGCCGTCGACCCGGCCAATCACCAGGTCGTGCTGGAAGGCCCCGAGGGACGTCAGGTCCACGTTCAGCTCAGCGACAAAGCGAAAAACCTCGCCAAACTTAAAGTTGGCGATTCGGTGACGATCGAGGTGCAGCGATCTGTCGCCGCTTATCTCGATACGGATGTGGATAAAGGTCTGCCAGGCACCACCGAACGTACCGGCGAACTGCGCAAGGCCCCGGGCAGCGATAACCCTGGTGGCGAGGCTTATCGTCAGGTTCAGGTGCAGCTGAAAATCAGCAAAATCGATTTGAAGACCAATCAGGTCACCCTCCAAAATCCATCCGGACAATCGAAGACGCTCGATGTGAAGAAGCCGGAGATTCAGGCCAAGTTGAAGGATCTGAAAGTAGGGCAGAGCGTTATTGTCACTTATACCGATATCTTGAAAGTGACCAGTCAGCACGATAGTTGAGTATTAGCTCTACAAGTTTATTGCTCTTGTACAACTTTATGTATGAGAGCAATCATATAAAGTTTTTTGTAAGACAATTCCCGGGGAAAATCGGTAAAACACAGTTTTTAACTTTTCAGTTCAAAAATTTCATGTTTGCCCATGACGACATGCCCACTTGTTTGAATTAAAATCCTCGGCGTTCGCCCAGTGTCAGGGCTCTTTACCGGTGCATGGATTGCCAGGCCATTACACTGGGCGAACTCCACTACTTGCAAAAGTTGTATACAGAATCAGCAAACAAAAAGGGCGACTTTGCAGTCGCCCTTTTTTATTGTTTCGATCAAGTCGAAGCTTGCATGCCGGCTTTGCCGTGCTGTCCCTGCAAGCGTTTGAGGGTCTGCTGGTACATTTTTGTCCGGCGATGATCCTTGCCATACGTGCCCGCCGCCGCGACGGTGCCGGCCTGAATGTGATCCAGATAGCGGAAAATCTTCCGCGGCGAGAGAAAGCTGACGCCATAGCCCAACCCGACCATTCGATCCTGAAGCGTGTAACCAGGCACCTCCTCATCCATACAGAAGTGCAACCCCAGCGACTTCATCAAACGCGCATTCCACAGCGTACAGAAACTTTTCAAATGGGTTTCTTTATACGGGCGTGGCGGTTTCGAACGCAGGCCAAGATGAACTTTGAGCCGACGAACATGATGTTTGCAGAATCGCGAAGTTAACCGCCAGGTATCTCGCAGCCACCCACGATCAAGTTGCTCAACACAACCCACCGCCGCCATGTCCGCACTTTTCGTGCATTCGCGCATCATCATCGCGAACACTTCCATGTCGTAGACAAAGGTGTCGGTGTGCAGCAGAAACAAATAATCGGTCTCAACTTTCGCCAAGGCCAGATCCAGCGCCTTGCCATGGGCAATATGCCCCATTTCCTTGCCCGGCGACGGCCGCTCGATCAGATTTATCCAGTCCAGCGAACGCAAATAATCGAGGCTGGCATCCGCCGAATCGTTGTCCACCACCCACACTGCAATGCCCTGCGCCTGAACATGCTCGCGCAACAGTTCCAGACACATGCGGGTGATGTCCGGGGTTTTGTAATTGACCAGAACAAGACTGAAGTTGGGATGCGGTCGGGTAGGTAAATCAAAGGCTTTCATGTCGGAGGGACTCATCCACGGCTCAAGACGACAGGTTGATGAGCCGGGATGCTAGCGGGGGAAGCTTAGGTGAAGCTTAATTTGCGGATCTGATTGGTTTGTGGAAAACAAGCGTGATAATTCAGATCCAACATTGTTTTCCAATAGATGCAGCGGCCATTTGGTTTTGTCGCTCGCCCTGAACTGCGGTCCATCCGCAAAACCTGTGGGAGCGAGCCTGCTCGCGAAGGCGTCTTTCCAGTCACATCATCGGCGACTGTTACACCGCTATCGCGTGCAGGCTCACTCCTACAGTAGAACGGTGCAAAATTCAGGTCAGTTTGATCCGCAGCACTTCGGCACATTCCTCAATCGACCGCCGTTGCGTCTCGGCGTACAACCCCAACTCATCGATGGTCGGACGCCCCAGCGCCTGTTCGAAAGCCTGTCGATTGGAGTGTTCGGCGTAATGCGCCTGTGCGGCATCCCCCAGGTTCGACTGAAAAATCCCCGCTGCGCTCACCGGCAGGAAATCTTCGTACACCAGCGGCTCCGCTTTCACATAGCCATCGCGCAGCAAGTCCTCTAGGGACGACTCACCAAGTCCTTCAGCGGCCAAGCCCTTTTCCGTAGCGAAATAACGAAAGTACGCCAGCCCCTGTTCGCGCATGCCCTCGATGCTGTCAGGAAATTCGGCAAAGTGCTGAGTCATCAGCGCGTCGTAGCGTGCGGCATTGGCTTCGTTAGGGAAGTCGCCCAATTCATCGCGAGCGGCATTCAACAAGCGGTCATACAGCGCGCGACCCTTGGGCGTGAGGGCGGCGCCACGCTGTTCGATTTCGCCGAAACGCGCGCTGTGGCTGCCACGGGTTTCGGGCTGATCGGTGAAGGCGATCGGCTCGTCCAGCGCTTTGAAGCTGGTCTGGCGCAGCAGGATCGGGCAGTCGCGGCGCGGTGGGCCTTCGATCACCGCTTTCGGTGTGATGCCATGGGCAGGCATCTGCTCCTGCACGGTGTCGATGTCCAGCGTGCGAGGGGTCAGGTGGTTGATGTGCGGGCCTTTGAACGCAACGACATCGGCGACCAAGCGGTGCTGGGCGCTGAGTTTCTGGTATTGCGCGGCGCTGACCGTGGCGCTGTGGTGCCAGCGAAAAGTCTCCAGTGCCTGTCGGACGAATTCCACGGCCTCCGCTTCATTCAGTCCGCCTGCCGTTTCCGCCTGTTCAATCAGGCGCAACGCCTCTTCAGTAAAAATCGAACGACGGGCCAGTACCGACTTGGCAAACGAACGCAATTCAGGATCTTCAATCAGCTCCAGGCGCAGCAACGAGGTGAACACGCGAAACGGGCTGACCTGCAGCGCTTCTTCATGCACCGCGCGAAACGCCGTTGAATGCACCGGCACACCGGCCGGGGTCAGGTCGTAATAACCCACCGGTTGCATGCCCATCACCGCGAACAGGCGGGCGAGGGTGGTCAGTTCGCTCGCGGTGCCGACGCGAATGGCGCCGTGGCGTTCCATGTCCAGCCGCTCGATTTCGCCGGTGCGCTTGAGCTGTCCGGCAATCTCAGGCTGACGTGCCAGCACTTCGCGATTGGTTTTTTCCACCAGTTCCATCAGCGCGCCGTAGAGCGGCACCTCTTCGCGGTACATGTCGGACATCGCTCGGGAGAAGCGTTGGCGGATCAGGTCGGGGCTGACGAACGGCTGCACGGTCATGAAAAAAATTCCTGCCACGGTGACGAAATGGATGCCGGAAAAGATCGCAGCCTTCGCCCACGCGGGCAAACGAAGAATCCTACGAACTTCATTCTGCCAACGACTGATCCACCAGTTCGATCCAGTGCCTGACCGGCGTGCGCCCGGCACTGGCCAGATGGCTCTGACAGCCCACGTTGGAAGTGACGATCAACTCAGGCCGGCCGCTTTCCAGGGCGTTGAGGCGCTGATCGCGCAGTTGCCGCGCCAGCACCGGTTGGGTCAGCGAGTAAGTGCCCGCCGAGCCGCAGCACAAATGGCCGTCCGGCACTGATGTGAGGTTGAAGCCGAGTCGGGTCAGCACTGTTTCCACGGCGCCGCCGAGTTTCAGTGCGTGCTGCAAGGTGCACGGGCAATGCACGGCGATGCGCCGTTCGCTGGCGGCGCATACTTGCTCCAGTGGTTCCTCAGCGATTATTTGCACCAGATCCCGAGTCATTTCGCTGATCCGCCGGGCTTTCAACGCGTAGACCGGATCGTCCGCAAGCAAATGCCCGTAATCCTTGATGAACGCGCCGCAACCGCTGGCCGTCTGCACGATGGCTTCGGCGCCGTTCTGCAGATGCGGCCACCAGGCGTCGATGTTCTGCCGAGCGCGGTCGAGACCTTTGCCCTGAGCGTCGAGGTGATAGTCGAGAGCGCCGCAGCAACCGGCCTCGCTCACCGGAGTGACGCTGATGCCCAAACGATCAAGCACCCGCGCCGTTGCGTCATTGGTATTCGGCGACAGACCCGGTTGCACGCAACCTTCGAGCAACAACACCCGGCGCGCATGCCGAGGAGCAGGGCGCGACCCCATAACACCCAAGCGCTGCGGCAGTTTGCTTTCCAGCAGGCGCGGTAGCAGCGGCCGAAAGGTCGCGCCCATGCGCAGCAAGCCTTTGAACACAGCCGGATTCGGCGCCAACGCGCGCAAGCCTTCGCGCAGCAAGCGCTGGGCGGCGGGGCGCGGCACCGCGCTGTCGACCACCGCACGGCCGATGTCGAGCAGGTTGTGATAATCGACGCCGGATGGGCAGGTGGTTTCGCAGTTGCGGCACGACAGGCAACGATCCAGATGCAGTTGCGTCTGCTCGGTGGCCGGTGCGCCTTCCAGCACTTGCTTGATCAGGTAAATGCGCCCGCGCGGCCCATCGAGCTCATCGCCGAGCAATTGATACGTCGGGCACGTCGCGTTGCAAAAGCCGCAATGCACGCAGGTGCGCAGGATCTTTTCCGCTTCGCCAGCGCGGGGCAATTGCCGCGATTGCTCGCTGAGGGTGGTTTGCATGGCTAGACCTCCGCGTACATTCGTCCGGGATTGAACAGCCCTTGCGGGTCGAGTTGCGCCTTGAGTCGCCGGTGGTAGCGCAGCAGGGTTGGCGCCAAGGGTTGGAACGGCGAATCGGTGGCGCCGTGGGTAAAGCACGTTGCATGGCCGCCCAAGGAATGGGCGAGTGCGTGAATCTCAGAGCTTTCGGATTTCACCCAGCGTTGCGCACCGGCCCAGTCGATCAGTTGCTCGCCGGGCAGCTCGAGCGGGCCGAGGTTGTTCGGCAATGACAGGCGCCACAGCGGCAAACCTTCGTCGAAGAAACTCAGGCGCTGTTCGTTGAGGTCGCGCCAGAAAACCGAATCCAGCGGCTCGCCGCCGAGGCGTTGATGCGCCGCCGTTACCGAACCTTCGCCACCTTCCAGGCGCAGGTACAGGCTCCGGCCATCGTGGCACGCGGCGCTGATCGGCAGCGGTTGCTGGCCCCATTCGGCAAGTTTGCTCAAGGCGCGAGCGCAGTCGATATCGAGGCGAATGCTCAGGCACTGGCGCGGTTTCGGCAGGACTTTCAGCGACACTTCGGTGAGCACGCCGAGGCAACCGAAACTGCCGGCCATCAGCCGCGACAGGTCATAACCGGCGACGTTTTTCATCACTTCGCCACCGAAGCGCAGATGCTGACCGAGGCCGGTGATCACCCGCATGCCGAGAACGAAGTCGCGTACCGAGCCGGACCACGGCCGGCGAGGTCCGGACAGTCCCGTGGCGACCATGCCGCCGACCGTGGCGCTGTCGGCGAAGGACGGCGGTTCGCAGGGCAACATTTGCCCGGCCTCATCCAGCGCCGCAAGCAGCTCGGACAACGGCGTGCCGGCACGTGCGGTGACCACCAGTTCGGTCGGATCATATTGAACGATGCCCCGATGAGCACGGGTGTCGAGCACTTCGCCGGCCACCTCGCGGCCGAGAAAGGCCTTGCTGTTGCCGCCCTGAATCTTCAGCGGCGTGGCATTGGCCCGCGCGGCGTTGACCTGATCGAGCAGGGCGTTGGCGGCGTCGAAATCAGCCATCAGAATCGCTCCAGCTCGGGGAAGGGCAGTTGCCCGGCGTGAATGTGCATCGCGCCGAATTCGGCGCAGCGGTGCAGGGTCGGAATGTTCTTGCCGGGATTGAGCAGGCCCTGCGGATCGAACGCGGCTTTCACTGCATGAAACAGCAGTAACTCGTCGCTGTTGAACTGCGCGCACATCTGATTGATTTTCTCGCGACCGACGCCGTGCTCGCCGGTGATGCTGCCGCCTACCTTGACGCACAGTTCGAGGATCTTGCCGCCCAACGCCTCGGCGCGATGCAGCTCGCCTGGCTGGTTGGCATCGAACAGGATCAGCGGATGCATGTTGCCGTCGCCGGCATGGAATACGTTGGCCACGCGCAAGCCATATTCCTCGCCGAGGCTGGCGATACCTTGCAGCACAGCGGGCAATTCGCGGCGCGGGATGGTGCCGTCCATGCAGTAATAATCCGGCGACAACCGGCCGATCGCCGGAAACGCATTTTTGCGCCCGGCCCAGAAACGCACACGCTCGGCCTCGTCCTGGGCCTGGCGCACTTCAGTGGCGCCGGCCGCTGTCATGACTTCCCGTACGCGCTGGCAATCGTCGTGCACGTCGGCTTCGACGCCGTCGAGTTCGCACAACAGAATCGCCTCGGCGTCGACCGGGTAACCGGCGTGGATAAAGTCTTCGGCGGCGCGAATGGCCAGGTTGTCCATCATTTCCAGACCACCCGGAATGATCCCGGCAGCGATGATTTCGGCAACCGCGCGGCCGGCCTTTTCCACTGAATCGAAACTGCCGAGCAGGACCTTGGCGACTTGCGGCTTAGGCAACAACTTCACCGTGACTTCGGTGATGATCCCCAGCAGGCCTTCGGAGCCGGTGAACAAGGCGAGCAGGTCAAAACCGGCTGAATCAAGCGCCTCGGAACCCAGCGTCAGACGTTCGCCCTCGATGGTCAGCACTTCGATTTTCAGCACGTTGTGCACGGTCAGGCCGTACTTGAGGCAATGCACGCCACCAGCGTTTTCCGCGACGTTGCCGCCGATCGAACAGGCGATCTGCGATGACGGATCCGGAGCGTAATACAGGCCGAACGGGGCCGCCGCCTGGGAGATAGCAAGATTGCGCACCCCCGGCTGAACCCGCGCGATACGTGCAGCGGGGTCGATGTGCAGGATGCTGTTGAACCGCGCCATCACCAGCAACAGGCCTTTTTCCAGTGGCAGCGCGCCGCCGGACAATCCCGTACCGGCACCCCGCGCGACCACGGGCACATTGTTTTGATGGCAGAGTTTCAGCAGGGTTTGCACTTGCTCCAGACGCCGGGGCAGGGCGACCAGCATTGGCGTGGTGCGGTAGGCGGAGAGGCCGTCGCATTCGTAGGGTTTGAGTTCATCTTCGCGCCAGAGGATGTCCAGGTCCGGCAGGGCTTGTTGCAGAGCCTTGAGCAATTCGCCCTTGTTCACCTCGGGCAACGGACCGTCGAGGCGTTCTTCGTAAAGAATGTTCATGGGACCGCCAACCTTCTGTCTCCGTTGATCGTTCCCACGCTCTGCGTGGGAATGTAGCCCGTGACGCTCTGCGTCACTGGACGCAGAGCGTCCCCTGAGGCATTCCCACGCAGAGCATGGGAACGATCAGTTGCGCCACCTGGGGCATTGCGAATATCCATCTTCATCGCTGTCGTTCCAGAAACTCCCCGTACAGCCGCGCGGTATTTCCCGGCTGTTCGACCATCGGCATGTGCCCGACGTGATCCCACACATCCACTTCGAGATTGGCGATGCCTTTGCTCCACACCGGCACGCTGCTGACGTCGATCAGGCGATCCTTGCGCCCCCACAGCAACAGCGCCGGGCATTTGATCTCGGCCAGTTTCGGCTCCATCGGCGGGCTGGCGCGGAAGTCGCGGAAGATTTCTTCGAGCTCGTCACGTTGTTGCTCATAGCGCTGGGCGACGGCGTCCAGCACCAGCTTCGGTACCCACGGCGGCGACTCCATGGTCATCGCATAAAAGCGCTGAAATTCTTCGCGGGAGTTGATCAGGAACGGATTATGCCCGCGCGCCAGATGGCGCTCCATGTCGCTCGGCTCCGGTGCGGTGACGCCGGCCGGGTCGATCAGGGCCAGCGATGCGATCCGCTCCGGATAGGTCGCCGCCAGCCACGCGGCGATATAGCCGCCCATGGAATTGCCGATGACATGGACTTTCTCCACGCCGCAGACATCGAGCAGTTGAATCATGCGTTTGGCCTGAACCGCGATGTCATAACCGCCGCCAGCCTTGAAGCCAGTCTCACCGTGGCCGGCCAGATCCGGAATGATCACCCGATACTGACGGACGAAGTGCCGGGCGCAGCGCAGCCAGAGGTTTTTGTCGGCGCTGAAGCCGTGCAGCATCAGGATCGCGCTGGACGCCTCGTACGGCCCGCCTTGCCAGGTCGACACGGTCATCTCGGCGATCGGCACTTCGATCTTGTGCAATTTGTACAACCTGGCCTCGCTGGCCATGGCCAGGTTGTACAACCAATGGCCGACCGCCGGGTAACTCAACCAGCTCCAGGCCACGAAAACCGCGAGTGCGACAAACAGCAAAAGCATCGACGTCTTCCTTTTACGTGTTCAGGACAAAATATGGTCGGCCGGTTTCAGCGCCCGGGTCAGCAGGTGATAGCTGAAACTGAAGCCGGGAAACATCGCGATCACATGACCGCTCTTGCTCTGGTACCAACTGTGGCAACCACCGGACTTCCACACCGTGCGCTGCATTTCCCGGTGGATCATTGCAGTGTAGGTACGTTCTGCGTCACGGCGCACTTCGATGCTGCGCAAGCCTTTGGCCCGTACGGTGCGGATGCAGTCGAGGATGTAGTTCATCTGCGATTCGATGATGAACAGCGCCGAAGTGTGGCCAATGCCGGTGTTCGGCCCGGTGACGATGAACAGGTTGGGGAAGTCCGGCAGGCTGGTGCCGAGGTAGGCGCGCGGGTATTCGGCCCAGACATCTCTGAGTTGCACCGCGTTTTTGCCGCTGACCGGGTAGGAAATCACCCCGTCGGTGGCGTCGTAACCGGTGGACCAAACGATCAGATCAACATCGAGATGCTCGCCGTCCACGGTGTTGATCCCGCTATCGTCGATCGAAGCGATGCCGTGCTCGCGACTGTGCAACGTGACGTTGGCGCGGCTCAGCGCCGGGTAGTACGTGCTGGAGACCAAAACGCGTTTGCAGCCGATGGTGAAGTCCGGGGTGAGTTTCTGCCGCAGTACCGGGTCTGGAACCTGACGCTTGAGGAACCGCAGCGCATGTCGCTGGACCAGATGAATCGCCGGTCTCGAGTATTTGAAGGCGATCACCCGGGTTTCGAATTGCCAGTAAATCAGCCAGCGCAGCAGCTTGTACGCCGGCTTCAGGCCAAGCAGCCAGCGCTGGAAACGGCCGAATTTGCGATCGGCACGCGGCAGCACCCAATGCGGCGTGCGTTGGAACACATGCAGATGTTCGACCTGGGGTGCAATCGCCGGGATCACTTGGGCTGCGCTGGCACCGCTGCCGACGATCGCCACGCGTTTACCGCGATAGTCGTAGCTGTGGTCCCAGTTATTTGTATGAAAAGTCTTGCCTTGAAAGCGATCCATCCCGGGAAAGTGGGGGATGACCGGCTGACTCAACGGCCCGGAAGCATTGATCAGGAATTGGGTTCGGAAAGTACCTCGGGCGCGGGTGTGCACCAACCAACGCTTTTCCGCTTCGTCCCATTCGACGCGCTCGACATCGGCCCCTAGTTCCACGCGCTCGCGTAAACCGAACTGCTCGATTACCTGTTCGGTGTAGCGCCGCAGTTCTGCCTGTTCGGCGAACATCTGCGACCAGCGGTAGGGTGCGAATGACAGCGAATACAGCGGCGACGGCACGTCCACTGCTGCGCCGGGGTAGGTGTTCTGGCACCAGGTACCACCGAAGAAGTCGCGTCGCTCGAGAATGCGAAAATCGTCGATTCCGGCCTTGAGCAGGTTGACCGCCGCGCACTGGCCGCCGAAACCGCTGCCGATGATCAACACAGCGTAGGTATGCATGTGCCCCCTTTTTATAGTTGTTTTTCCATTTCCCCTCTTTCATTTATAGCCAACTCTGGGCCGCGCGTGCGGCGCTGATAGCGCTCTATTCAGGCCGCTGGCCGGTGATGGCTATTTAACGGCGCCCTGATAGACTCCGGACACATCCTTGTCGGGATGTAACCATGCATCGCGCGGTCGAGGCCCTTATGGGAAATACGCGAGGAAAGGGACTTTCACTGGCCAGGAGGCTTTACAGGTCGCGGGTGTTCGGGCTGCTGCTCGGGCTGATGTGTGTCAGCGTGGCGATGTATGCCCTCGATCCGCCGCTGTGGGTGTGGGGCCTGATGCTGTTCAATGGCCTGATCTGGCCGCATCTGGCGTTTCAATGGGCGCGCCGCTCGAGCGTGCCGTTTCGCGCCGAACACCGCAATTTGCTGATCGACGCATTCATGGGCGGCTTCTGGGTCGCCGCCATGCAGTTCAATCCGCTGCCCAGCGCAACCACGATTTCGATGATGGCAATGAACAACGTCGCCATCGGTGGCGGGCGGTTTTTGCTGGCGGGCACGGCGGCGCAGCTATTGGGCATCGGCGTCGGGCTGGTGGTGTTTGCGCCGGCGTTCATCCCGCCAACAACGCCGCTGCAGCTCTACGCCTGTTTGCCATTGCTGTTGCTGTATCCGCTGGCGCTGGGCTGGATCTGCTTTCGTCAGGCCTCGACCCTCGGTCGGCACAAGCGTGAGCTGTTGGCGTTGAGTCGCACCGACAGCCTGACCGGCCTGCTCAATCACGGCGCGTGGAAGGATCAACTGAACCTCGCGTTCCAGCGCTGCAAACGCCAGCAGCAGGGCGCGGCGATTGCCTTGATCGACATCGATCACTTCAAGGCGATCAATGACACCTACGGCCACGTCGCCGGCGATATCGTCCTGCGCCAGTTGAGCAAACTGCTCAAACAGAATCTGCGCGCCACGGATGTGGCCGGGCGCTATGGCGGAGATGAGTTCTGCGTGATCCTGCCGGAGCTGCCGCTGTTCAATGCCGCTCAGGCCATGGAAGCCTTGCGCGAGCGCTTCGCGGTGATGGGCTACGAGCAGAACCCGGCGTTGAAGGTCAGTCTGAGCATTGGTCTGGCCGCCTACGACCCGAGCCATGCCGACGCCACGCGTTGGCTGGATGAGGCCGATCAGGCGTTGTACGAAGCCAAGGCCAGTGGGCGCAATCGGGTGATCTGCAACAGCGACAACAAGCCGAGGCAGGCGCTGCTGGATTCGGTCTAACGGGCGAGCTGATACCTGTGGGAGCGAGCCTGCTCGCGAAAGCGCTGGGTCAGGCGGTATCAATATCGTTTGCCACGACGCCTTCGCGAGCAGGCTCGCTCCCACCGGGGTATGTGTTGTCGGTTAGATCAGTGTCGCATCCGCTATAGAGCCTCGCGCCGATGTCGGTTACGGTTGAAGTCCCCCGACACGAAACAAGGACTGCTTCATGACGTTCTCATTTCCCCGCTCACTGCTGGCTGCCAGTCTCGGTCTGTCCCTCGCGTTCTCGGCCGTAAGCGCTTTCGCCGAACCGCATAAACAAGTGCTCGCCGATGCCGAGCAGTATCAGCCCGAAGCCCTGAAGTTACTGGAACGGCTGGTCAATATCGACTCCGGTTCAGGTTATGAACCGGGCCTGAAACAGGTCAGCGAGATCGCCATCGATGAGCTGAAAAAACTCGGCGCAACTATCGAACTGGTGCCAAACACCCCGGAAAAATCCAACCACGTGCTGGCCACGCTCAAAGGCACCGGCAAGGCGAAAATCCTGCTGATGGCGCACATGGACACGGTGTTCAAGGAAGGCTCCGCGGCCGAGCGGCCATTCCACATCAAGGACGGGCGTGCCTACGGGCCGGGGGTGATGGACGACAAGGGCGGCATCGTCGCCGGCATCTACGCGCTTAAAGTGCTGAAGAACCTCGACTTCAAAGACTACGCGCAGATCACTTTCCTGCTGGACGCCAGCGAAGAAACCGGCTCGGACGTCGCCACCGACCTGATCAAGAAAACCGCCAAACAGCACGACGTCACCCTCAACCTCGAACCGGGCCGCCCGGCCGATGGCCTGGTGGTGTGGCGCAAGGGCAGTGCGACGGCGCTGGTCGAAGTCAAAGGCAAGGCCGCCCACGCCGGCGTCGCGCCAGAGCTTGGACGGAACGCGGCGATGGAAGCGGCGCATCAGATTCTGCAACTGGGCAAGCTCGGCGATGAAGCGAAGAAAACCACCATCAACTTCACCGTGCTCAAGGCCGGCGATCGCACCAACGTGATTCCTGATCAGGCCACGGCCAAGGCGGATGTGCGCGCGGCAGTGCCGGAGGAATTTGATCGCATCGAGAAGGATCTGGCGCGGGTATCGCAGGACAAGTTGATTGCCGATACCGAAGTGAAAACCTCCTTGCAGCGCGGATTGCCGCCGATGCCGCAGACCGCTGAGTCGGATCGCTTGATGGCCATGGCCCAAGGCATTTACGGCGAAATTGGCCGCAAGCTCACCGAGGAGGGCAGCGGCGGCGCGGCGGATGCCAGTTTGTCCGCAGGCGTAGGAACGCCGACGCTGGATGGCTTCGGCATTGTCGGCGGCAATATTCACACGCCTGAGGAATATGCCGAAGTGGCGAGTGTGGCACCGCGGATTTACTTGTTGTCGCGGATGATCATGGAGTTGGCGAAGCCGCGGTGAAGGAGCGATCGTTCCCACGCTCTGCGTGGGAATGCCTCAACGGACGCTCCGCGTTCGGCTTTGTGTGGGACGCAGAGCGTCCCGGGCTGCATTCCCACGCGGAGCGTGGGAACGATCATTAGTAGCTCCCGAGCATCCCCCAATCAGTCCCCTCTCCCTCTGGGAGAGGGCTAGGGTGAGGGGCTTTTTGTGGGAAGTGTGGAAGTCGAGGGCGGCGTACAAAAAATACCGAAAAGTCCGACAGAAGCTCTGGTTGCGGCCGTTGGGCGCGACTTTTATAGTCTCCGTTCGCAGATAACTCTGCGACGATCTTGGCCGGTCGAATACAGCACCAGACCCCTCTTTGGAGTGAACTTTATGACCGACCAAGTAATGCCGCGCTATCTCCCCATCGACACCTACGACGCCGAATCCCCGGTGCTCTTCATCAATACCCACACTGAACTCAGCGACATGGCCGCCTGTGCGATGCACCGGTTTGTGGTCGTGCGTGATCTGGCTGACACTTTCGCCAGCCTCAACCTCAAGGGCATCTCCGATTGTGATCTGACGCGGGTGACCAGCGCGGTTCATCTGCTGATGCGCGAGGGTTGCGCGATTCTGAATGTGATTCAGGCGCGGGCGGCGCAGCGGGAAGAGGCTTACAAGACGCCGGTTTAGCGGTGTAGCGGCTGTTGCTATCGCGAGCAGGCTCGCTCCCACAGGGGAGTGCATTTCAACTGTGGGAGCGAGCCTGCTCGCGAAGGGGCCGGTGCAGCGTATGCGTCACTCCTTGACGCTCATGTATTCCTTGGCCCAGAGGATGTATTCCTCCGGCTGGGTATAGGTGTGGGTCAACTCGGTCGCGCTCAAATCGGCGGCCTGGGTGAAGATCTGTCGCTGTTCGCGCAGGCTGTCGTAGGTGGCCTTGATCGCGGCGAAGTAGGCGCCGTGGCCGTCGATGGTCACGCGCACGCCCAGTTCGGCGAGGCGTTTGTCGTCGCGCAGCGCCGGGTTGCCGTAGGTGACCAGCATCAGCGGCACGGTCAGGTGCTCGGCGATTTGTTCCAGTTGATCGAAGTCCTGCACGCCGACCATGCAGATACCGTCAGCGCCCGCCGCCTGATATTGGCGGGTGCGGCTGATGATTTCCTGGTTCGGCAGAATGCCGGCATTGGTGCGGGCGATGATCGCCATTTCCGTATCGACCCGGGCTTCCAGCGCCGCGCGGATCTTGCCGACGCCTTCGGCCACGGTGATCAGGTCGGTGGATTTGCGCCCGAATTGCGCGGGCAGCAGGGTGTCTTCGATGGTCAGTGCAGCGACGCCGGCGCGTTCCAGTTCGACGATGGTGCGCATCACGTTAAGAGCGTTACCGTAGCCGTGATCGGCGTCGGCGATCACTGGCAATTGGGCGACGCGACCGATGCGCGTGGCCTGTTCGGCGAATTCGCTGAGGGTTATCAGGGCGAAGTCCGGTGCGCCAAGCACCTGCAGCGAGGCCACGGAACCGCCGAGGATACCTACTTCAAAACCCAGGTCAGCGGCGATGCGGGCCGACATCGGGTCGAACACCGAAGCGGTGTGGTAGCAGGTGTCGGAGGCCAGCAGCTGACGGAAATTGCGGCGCAAATCTTGATGGGAAAGCCTGGTCATACGAGTTCCACCAATACATAAGGAATGGAAAGGCTTGAGCAAAGGTGTCAACGCCGAAGAATGAAAAGGCTATCACGCGAATGGGTCAAGAATCATGACGAATTTGCGCGGCAGGACTGGCGGCTGAAAGGTTTAATCTCCCGTGCCGGAAATATCAGGCCGCCACGGCATGTTGCTGTTGATGGGGCAGGAGCACCGCGCGCACCGAATTTCCCGGCTGAAGTTGCAGGCGCTTGGCGGTGAGACGATCAACCACCAGGCTGTTGCCCACCAGTCGACCGTGGGCCGCGGTGATGCGGCAGTTTTCCAGCCGGCGGTTGTGAATCAGCCACAGCGGCGCCTGCTCGTCGGGGGTGCCGAGGCTCAGGGTCAGTTCGAGGCTGTCGCGTACCGTGCGGATGCTGCGGATCGGCGCTTCGATAACCGGGCCACCGTCGAAAATGTCGATGTAGCCTTTGTGCGCAAAGCCTTCAGCTTGAAGAATTTTCAACGCTGGTTGAGTGTTCGGATGCGTCTGGCCGATCGCCGCCTGCGCCTGTTCGGTGAGCAGGCAGGTGTACAGCGGCTGGCGCGGCATCAGTTCGGCGATAAAGGCTTTGTTGCCCAGGCCGGACAAGTGATCGGCGTGGGTGAAATCCATCTGGAAAAAGTGCCGGCCGAGGCTGTCCCAGAACGGCGAGCAACCGTTTTCATCGGCACTGCCGCGCAGTTCGGCGATCATCTTCTCGCCAAACAGGTGCGGAAATTCAGCGACGAACAGCAAGCGACCCAGCGACAACAGGCGGCCATTGCTGCCGTTGCGCTGGTCATGGCGCAGGAACAGCGAGCACAGCTCCGATTGGCCGGTCAGTTCATTGTTGAGGAACAATGTCGGGATCTGCCGCTGAATGCCCAGGTCCGGTGCCGAACTGACGGTGACGCCGAGCCGGTAGTTGTACCAGGGCTCGCGCAGGCCAACGGCGCCGGCCATCGCGCTGACACCGACCACGCGCTGCTCATCATCCTCGAGGACAAACAGGTAATCGGCATCGGCGCGTTCCACCTGTTCGGCGAATGCGCGCTGTGCCCAACGCACTCGATGTGCGAGGCGGTCCTCGTTGGCAGGAAGGGTGGTGAAACCTGGCCCTGCCTGTTCGACGAGGGTCATCAAGGCAGGCAGGTCGCTGACTTTTACCGGACGGACAATCATGCTCCAACTCCTTTGGCGGACCGATTCAGGCGCGGATGGCTAACGCGGCTCACAGAGCGACCAGCCGTATCGAGCTGCCATCGCTGACCTTCAGCGCCGCGCAGATGGCGGGTGTCAGGGACAGCGGCTGACCGGGGTGATAGTCGAGTTCGGTGACCATCGCGCGGTAGTCATGCAGGGCGTCGTTGCTCAGCAGGTAACGGCCACGGGCGTCGGTCGATGCTTGTTGGCGGACGCTGGCGGTCTGGCTGTCGGCGATCGAGCGAATGTTCGCGGTGCGCGCATACAGGGTCGGGCCGGCGTCGAACAGGTCGATGTAGCTGTTGGTTTCGAAGCCTTCCCGCGCGAGGATGTCGAAGGCTTCCTGGCCGTCCGGGTGCACGCGGCCGATGCAGTCCTGCGCCGCTGGCGGCAGCATCGGCACGTAGATCGGGTATTGCGGCATCAGTTCGGCAAGGAACGTGCGGCTCTGCAAACCGCACAGACGCTCGGCTTCGGCGTAGGGCAGGTCGAAGAAATGCTTGCCCAGCGCATCCCAGAATGGCGAATGACCCTGCTCGTCGCTATAGCCGACGATTTCGGTGATCACCGCCTCGGAGAACCGCTGTGCATGCGCAGCAATGAACAGCAGGCGCGCCCGCGACAGCAGTTCAGAAAACGGCGTGCGCACCAACGCGGCGTCAATGTGGAAACCGCGCAGCAAGGTATGCCCGCTGAGGTCATGGCACAGCGACAACGCCGGTACGCCGTGCTCGATGTTCAATTCCCGCGAAGCACTGGTGAAATGGCGGTTGCGCAGGCTGTAGAACGGCTCCTTGAAGCCGGCGGTGGCGAGGATTTCCGAGCAGCCGACCAATTGCCGGCGTTCGAGATCTTCCAGCACAAAGAAATAGTTTTCCGGCCCCTGGGCTGTGGCGGCGCTATCGAAGGACGCGCACGACGCGGCGATTTTCTCGCGCAGGTGTTCGCTGTCATCCGGCAGCGAGGTCACGCCGATCAGGCTCTCGCGGGCCAGGCGCTGTAGCTGGGGCAGATCATTCTGCTCGACTGGGCGTAAGACCAGCATGGATGTACTCCTGTATCAAAAGGTTCGGCCCATTCGCCGAACCTGACTATCACTGTCGGTTTCCACGCGTTGAATCGGCGGTCGCCTGATTTGTTGTCAGACGCCGCTCTTTTTCTTGTCAGCCTTTGCTCGGATCGGGCAGCGCTGTGCTGGCGCCGAGCTTGTTGAGGAAGAACAGGTACACCAGGCCCAGGGCAATCCAGATCAGGCCGAGTTTCTGCGCATCGACGCCCATGTTGTACATGATGGCGGCAACGATGACGAAGCCGATCACCGGGCAGAGCAGATGGCGCACAAACTGCCGCGACTTCTGCCGACGCCAGTAGTGGTTGATCACCGTCAGGTGCAGCAGCATGAAACCGCTGAGGGCGCCGAAGTTGATCAGTGAGGTGAGAATGTCGACCGCGTCGATGAACAGGTAGCAGATCAGCAGCGACAACACCGCCACCAGATAAATGCTCAGGTACGGCGTGTTGTGTTTCGGGTGGACCTTGGCCAGCACCTTCGGCAGCTTGCCGTCGCGGGCCATGCCGAACAGCAGACGCGAGACGGCGGCCTGCGAGGTGATCGCCACCGCTACGCCCCAGGCCAGCGCCGTGGCGACGGCGGTCAGGGTCGCCAGCCAGCTGCCGGCGGCGATTTCAGCGATTTCATAGAACGCGGTGTCGGCGGATTTGAAGCCCATGCCCGCCGCCAGATCGGTGGCAATCCACGTCTGTACGACGAAAATCGTGCCCATCACTGCCAGAGTGATCAGCGCTGCCTTGCCGACACTGCGGCCCGGATCTTCCTTGATTTCTTCGGCGAGGGTGGAGATCGCGTCGAAGCCGAGGAACGACAGCACGGCGATCGACACGGCTTGCATCAGCAGGGCGAAGTTGAAGGTTTGCGGGTGATACAGCGGCGCCAGCGTCAGCTCACCGTTACCGCCACCGTTGTGCAGGGCGTTCCAGGCGTAGAACAGGAAGATGCCCAGCACCACCAGTTGTGCCAGCAGGAACAGCATGTTCATCCGCGCGGTGAAGGTGATGCCGCGCAGGTTGACGAACGTCGCGCTGACCAGAAACGCCAGGATGAAGCCGACCTTGGGAATGTCCGGGTACAAATGGTTGAGCGCCATCGCCGAATACAGGTACAGCAGCGGTGGAATCAGCAGGTAATCGAGCAGCATCAGCCAGCCAGCGATGAAACCGACATGTTGATTGAGGCCGCGCTGGGCGTAGGAATATACGGAGCCGGCAATCGGAAAGGCCTTGGCCATGCTGCCGTAACTCAGCGCGGTGAACAGCATTGCCACCATGCCGATGATGTACGCCAGCGGCACCATCCCCGGTGCTTCGGCGTTGACGTAGCCATACACACCGAACGGGGCGATGGGGATCATGAAGATCATCCCGTACACCACCAGATCGGTCAGCGTCAGGCTACGTTTCAACTCTTGCTTGTAGCCGAATTCTTCAATTTCCATGAAGCGCAACTCCTTGTCAGCCATCGGTCGGTTTATGTTTTATCGGTCCATCGTTTACAGCAAAGGTGCGAGGTAACCTGCCCAGCGCGAAACCGCTTCGGGACTGCGCAGCAGATCATTGCGCACCTCGATCAGCACTGCCTCAAGGCCCCTGGCATCACCGTGCACGGGCACGGTCATGTCGCCCAGCGGGTCAATTTTGTACGGCTGGTTGCCCGCGACTTTCAGCGGGTGCGCTTGCAGCCCGTCGAGCAGGCGCTGAGCATAGTCCTGGGCCTGGCCGAACAACACGCCAACTTCCAGTGGTCGCGGCTGGCCGTAATACACCGGGGTGAAACTGTGAACACCGACCACCCGCACCGGCAGACCTTTGGCAATGCGCTCGTCGATCAAGGTCTGCAAGCGCGCGTGAAACGGTTTGAACAACGTCTGGCGCCGGTACTCGCGGGTCGCCTCATCCAGCTCGCGATTGCCAGGTATCGGGTAGATCTCGCTCTGCAGCGGGATGCTGTCCGGCGCATGGCGCGGGCGGTTGAGGTCGATCAGCAGCCGTGAATAATTGGCGCTGAGCAACGTGGCGCCGAGTTGTTCCGACAACTGTTCGGCCAGTTGCAGCGCACCGATGTCCCAAGCGATATGTTCGCGCGCGGCCGCCTCGTCCAGGCCCAGATTGTTCAGGGCGTCGGGGATGTAGCGACTGGCGTGTTCGCACACCAGGATCAACGGGTTCGTCGAGTCCTCGCGGCTCAGGTTGTAGACCGGGCGGGTGTACAACCCAAGCTCGGCGGATTCAGTACAGGCGTGCATAGTGCTCACACAGGTCAGCGGGCGAGAGCTGTTCCGTCAGCGCCAGTTCCTCGGTTTTCAGGGCGTAATAAGTGTCGAGCAACGGCTTGGGCAGCCATTCGTTGAAGGCTGCACTGTCACGCAGGCAATCCAGCGCCTGGGCCAGCGAGGCGGGCAGGGCGACGATGCCCCGGGCCTTGCGTTGTTCGTCGTTGAGTGAATCGGGAATTTCATCGGTAACCGCGTTCAGCGCCAGACGCTGTTCGATGCCCAGTCGCCCGGCAATTAGCAGCGCAGCCATGGCCAGATGCGGCGAGGCGGTAGCGTCCATGGCGCGGAATTCCAGGTTGAACTGCTGCGCGGCGGACTTGCCGCCCAAGGTCACAGTCGGGCAGATGCGCAGCGCCGCTTCACGGTTCTGCTGCCCCAAGCAGGCGTACGACGCGCTCCAGTGGTGCGGCTGCAAACGCTGGTAGGACAGCGGCGTCGGCGCGGTGAATGCGCACAGCGCCGGGAGAAAATGCAGGACTCCGGCAGCCCAGTGCTGACCGATGCTCGACAGGCCGTTGCTGGTGCCAGCGTCGTAGAGCATCGGCTGGCCGGCCAGATCGAGCAGGCTGACGTGCAGATGGACACCGTTGCACACCGCCTCGGCGGCGGTCTTCGGCGCAAAACTCAGATCCAGGCCCATTTGCCGGGCGATTTCCCGGGTGATTTCGCGCACGTTGATTGCGCGATCCGCTGCGGCTACGCCAAGAGTCGGTCGACAGGTGATTTCGTATTGGTGCTTGCCGTATTCCGGCAGAAACATTTCCGGCTCGACGCCGCCGGCGCGCAGGGCGCTGAGCAGCCAGCCGCCGAATTCGGCGCCCTGACGCTGCGCTTCGAGAGAGAACGCCGCGTGTTCGGCAATACCTGCGTGCAGGTTGAATTCATGTTCGAAGGCGGCGTTGACTTGCAACCCCAACTCATCGTGATAGCGCTCGATTTCATCGCGCAGCAATGTGCGCGGGCAGGCGCCCCATGCCTGGCCGTCGGTCTCACGAATGTCGGCGTGAATGAAATCCAGCACCGGCGCATTGGCATCCGGACCGCTGCCGACAGTGACGCGGCTGCTCAGATCGGGAATCAGCCGCAGGTCGCCATACGCGCCCCAGGGATTGCTCGAAGCGATGATGTCTTGCGGCGTCAACGCGCTGTTGGCCGGGACCCAGCCGCAACCCGCTGCCTGGTAGTGCTCCAGCTCATCGCTGGGAAACGAGCGGCCCCGGGTGATGCCGATCAGATCGGTTGTCACCAGCGTGGTCATCGGTAAAGGCGTCAGGCGCGGGCTCATGGCTGCATCTCCTGTAAACGCCCGAGCACAGTGTCGGTGTCGGTGATCCAGCAATAACCCTTGATCGCGTTGAGGCAGGCGTGATGGCGTTCAGCTGTGTAAGTGGCGCAGGCGTCCTCCACCAGCGTGACCAGATAGCCGCGGTCGGCGGCATCGCGCACGGCCATGTCGACGCATTGGTCGGTGACAATGCCGGCGATGATCAGATGGCGGGTCTGCAGATTGCGCAGCACGTAATCGATGTTGGTCGAGTTGAACACCCCGGAGGAGGTCTTCGGCAGCACGATTTCGTTTTCGGTCGGGGTCAGCTCAGCGATGACCTCAGCTTGCACGCTGCCCTTGGGCAGGTGCATGTCCGACAGTTTGTGATCCAGCGAGCGGTCGCGACCGTCGGCGGTCAGGCTTTCGATAATCGTGTGCAGCACGTTCTGCTGCACCTGACGAAAGGCGCCCAGCAGACGCTGTTGGTTGGGCACCACTTGGCTGCGCGTGCGCTGGAGAAAATACTCGGCATCCGGCTCGCTCAGGTGTGGGTCGAATTGCGGTTCGAGCCAGGCGCGCTGCATGTCCACCAGCAGCAAAGCGGTGTGGTCGGTCGCAAACGGCAGATCCCGAGGCGAGCGGTGGGGAAGGCTGAACATCCTTATTTGTCCTCCAGCAGGTGAGTCGCAAAATCGTTGCGCAGGGCATCGATGCCTTCCAGGCGATCGGCCGGGTCCGGCACGCGCAAGGTCAGGCAGGCAATCAACGCCTCGACCTGCGCCAGCGCCGGTACCATGGTGTCGAACGGCGACGCCGATTCCACTGGCGCGCTGATGATCAGGTCGGCCAATTCGCGCAGCGGCGAGGCGTAGACATCGGTGAACAACACCACTCGCGCGTTGTTGTTTTTCGCCGCCTGCGCAACGCGCAAAGCTTGGGTCTGGTAGCGCCGGTAGTCGAACACCAGCACCACGTCCTGACGTTGCAGATCGTACAAACGGTCGGGCAGCAGGGCGTTATCTTCCAGGGCGAAGCAGCCGGGACGCAGCAGACGCAAGTGGTTGAGCAGGTAATTGGCCAGCAGAATGCTGAAGCGGCCACCGAAACAGTAGACCTGATGGCGGCTGTCGAGCAGCCATTCCACGAGGATGCGCACATCTTCAGGCTGGGTCAGGGCTTGGGTGTCGATCAGCAAGCGCTGGCTGTCCGCCAGGTAATGCGCCCAGGCATCGTCCTTGTTCTGCTGCGAGCGCGGCTGCAACAGCGTGCGCGGTGAACGCAGGCGATGGTCCATGTCGCTCAGCAGGGCTTCCTGGAATTCGGCATAACCGCCGAAACCGAGCTTTTTCACCAGACGCACGATGGTCGGATCGCTGACGCCGGCATGTTCGGCCAGCCGCGCCATAGGCCCGAGACCATTGCGCGGATACTGATCGAGCAGGGCGCGAACGACTTTACGCTCCGATGGCGTCAGGTCCAGGCCGGGATCGGTGATCAGGTCTCTGAGAGGGGGCATCCGGGCTCCTGCTGGATGGGGTGTCGAATTCGTTTCACAATCCGTTAAACGAGTATTTATGTAATGGGCATTACATGTCTAGCGAATTTTTGTACAGGTTTTCCGAGCACCAAAAGTGTGCAAGGTGCCCGTGTAATAAGGGCTACGTCGAAGTAACGCGCTGTTGTAGTCCTTTGCCGATTGCTGTGTCAGACATTGCCTATCCCAAGCTCAGCGACTGGCCGGTGACAACCCTGAACGCCGAGGTTTTGCGGCACAATGCGACGCGTATCGGCTGTGTGCCATTGTTTGTTTATCTTTCGACCGAGAACCTGCTTGTGCCAAGTAGCCGTTTGACACTGATTTGCCATGCGCGAACCGTCGCACAGAAACTGGCGCGTTTTCCTACGGACGAGCCTGTTGAAAATCTGGCCGTTCCGTCCGACGCGTTCAGGGCGCGATTGGCGGTAACGCGGCGGCTGGTGTGTGCCCCGGAGTTGAGAACTCAGCAGACGGCGGCATGGTTTGGCGTCGATGCGCAGATTGATCAAGCCCTGCGCGATTGCGATTGGGGACGCTGGCACGGCCAATCGATCAAGGATCTGCAAGCCAACGAAAACCAGGCTTTGCAAGCCTGGCTGGCCGATCCTGAAGCGGCACCCCATGGCGGCGAATCAGTCAGGCAACTGACGCAGCGGGTCTCAATGTGGCTGGACTCCATCGCCGAAACCCCAGGACATGTAGTGGCAGTCACCCATCCGTTCGTCATGCGCGCGGCGCTGATGCAGGTGCTGCAAGGCGCGGCGTTCAATGCAATCGACATCGAGCCTCTGGGGATGATCGACTTGCGCTTCAATGGCATCTGGCGACTACGCTTGCCGGGCATGGCCCTTGACGAGGAATTCTGATGAAACAGCTGCTGGTCATCGGCATTGGCGCCGGCAATCCGGACTACATCACGATGCAGGCAGTGAAAGCGCTGAATCGGGTCGATGTGTTCTTTCTGCTGGATAAAGGCCAGAGCAAGCAGACGCTGATCGACCTGCGTCGGGACATCTGCGAGCGCTACATCACCGACCACGCTTATCGCTTTGTCGAAGCCAGCAGTCCGGAGCGCGAGCGCGGCGATGTCGACTACACGGCGAGCGTCGATGCACTGAATCGCGCCAAGCAGCAGACCTTCGAACAGCTGATCAATGAAGAATTGTCCGACGGCCAGTGCGGCGGATTCCTGATCTGGGGCGATCCGGCGTTATACGACAGCACATTGCGGATTCTTCAGGCGATTCAGGCATCAGGCCGCTGTCAGTTTGAATACGAAGTGATACCGGGGATCACCAGCGTTCAGGCCCTGGCTGCGCAGCACAAAATATCCTTGAACTCGATTGGTCGCTCGGTAGAAATCACCACAGGCCGGCGATTGGCGGCGGGGCAGGTGAGTGAGGCTAACAGTCTGGTGGTCATGCTCGATGCCGAAGATTCCTATCAGCAAGTGGCAGATCGGCAGACCGAGATTTTCTGGGGCGCTTACCTGGGCACGCCGGACGAGATTCTGCTCAGCGGCAGGCTGGCGGATGTCGCCGACGAGATCGAACGGGTGCGCAAAGCGGCGCGGGCGGAGCATGGGTGGATTATGGATACCTATTTGCTGCGCAAGCCTTGAAAGGTTGGCCCCTGAACAAGCGCTTTCGCGAGCAGGCTCGCTCCCACATTCTGGAATGCATTTCCCTGTGGGAGCGAGCCTGCTCGCGAAGCGGCCAGAACACTCACCTTGATTTTCGACAGGCAAAAAAGAAACCCGGTGCAACGCAAATCGCACCGGGTTTTTTGTTGCCAGCCAACAGCGGATGTCGTGGATCCGCCGTCAACCTTGAACTCCGTATCAGCCGCGTTCCAGCGCCAAAGCCACGCCCTGACCGCCGCCGATGCACAAGGTCGCCAGACCTTTTTTCGCATCGCGCTTGAGCATTTCGTGCAGCAATGTCACCAGCACCCGGCAACCTGATGCGCCGATCGGGTGACCGAGGGCGATGGCGCCGCCGTTGACGTTGACCTTGTCCAGATCCCATTGCAGGTCCTTGGCCACGGCCAGCGATTGTGCAGCGAACGCCTCGTTGGCTTCGATCAGGTCGAGCTGGTCGATGTTCCAGCCGGCCTTGTCCAGGCAGCGGCGGGTCGCCGATACCGGGCCGATGCCCATGATCGCCGGGTCGACGCCAGCGTTGGCATACGCAGCAATTTTCGCCAGAACCGGCAGGCCCAGCGATATGGCTTTCTCGGCACTCATCAGAATCACAGCAGCGGCACCGTCGTTCAGCGACGAGGCGTTGCCAGCGGTGACGCTGCCGTCCTTTTTGAACGCCGGACGCAGTTTCGCCAGGGATTCTGCGCTGGTATCGCCGCGTGGCTGCTCGTCGACCTTGAACGCCACCGGATCGCCTTTGCGCTGCGGGATCAGGATCGGCGTGATTTCATCAACGAAGCGCCCGGCCTCGATAGCGGCGGCGGCTTTCTGCTGAGACGCGGCAGCAAAGGCGTCCTGCTGTTCGCGGCTGATCTCATACTTTTCGACCAGATTCTCGGCAGTGATGCCCATGTGGTAATCGTTGAACGCATCCCACAGGCCATCGCTGATCATGGTGTCGACGATTTGCGCGTGGCCCATGCGCAGACCGGTGCGCGCACCCGGCATGATGTAGTTGGACAGGCTCATGTTTTCCTGACCGCCGGCGATGATCACCTCGGCGTCGCCGCAACGGATCGCTTGCGCGCCCAGATGCAGAGCCTTGAGGCCCGAACCGCAAACTTTGTTCAGGGTCATGGCCGGTACGGCATGGGGCAGCCCCGCCTTGATCGCGGCCTGACGTGCCGGGTTCTGCCCGGCGCCAGCGGTGAGCACCTGGCCCATGATCACTTCATCGACCTGCGCACCGTCGAGGCCGGTCTGCTCGAGCAACTGGCGGATCACCGCCGCGCCCAGGTCTACTGCGGATACATTGGCCAGGGAGCCCTGAAAACTGCCGATCGCGGTACGCGTGGCGGCAACAATGACGACGTCTTGCATGTGCGAATTCCTCACTGGGCAGCGAACTGCATTTCCGGTACGTGATCCGGGACGATCAGTTTACCAGCGGTTTTGGCGACGATTTCCTCGACGCTGACGCCAGGTGCGCGTTCCTTGAGGACAAAAGCGCCATTTTCGATTTCCAGATAGGCGAGGTCGGTCAGCACGCGCTTGATGCAGCCGGCACCGGTCAGCGGCAGGCTGCATTTGGCCAGCAGCTTGGACTCACCGTCCTTGGACGCGTGGGTCATGATGACAATGATGTTGTCGGCGCCGGCCACCAGATCCATCGCGCCGCCCATGCCCTTGACCAGTTTGCCGGGGATCATCCACGAAGCGATGTTGCCTTCAACATCCACTTCAAAGGCGCCAAGCACGGTCAGGTCGACGTGGCCGCCACGGATCATCGCGAAGGATTCGGCGGAATTGAAGATCGACGCGCCGATCCGTGCCGTCACCGTTTGTTTACCGGCGTTGATCATGTCGGCATCGATGGTTTCTTCGGTCGGGAACGGGCCCATGCCGAGCAGGCCGTTTTCCGACTGCAGCATGACTTCCATGCCTTCGGGGATGTAGTTGGCAACCAGGGTCGGAATGCCGATGCCGAGGTTCACGTAGTAGCCGTCCTGCATTTCGCGGGCGACGCGCTGAGCCATTTGTTCGCGGGTAAGTGCCATGTTGTTGTTCTCCGTAGGCCTGAATTATTTGCGGATGGTGCGCTGTTCGATGCGTTTTTCGAACGTGCCGCAAATGACCCGGTCGACGTAGATGCCCGGGGTGTGGATCTGCGTCGGGTCGAGTTCGCCGGGCTCGACGATTTCCTCGACTTCGACCACGGTGATCTTGCCGGCGGTCGCGGCCAGCGGGTTGAAATTCTGCGCGGTGTGACGGTAAACGACGTTACCGAAATGGTCGGCCTTCCAGCCTTTGACGATGGCGAAGTCGCCAGTGATGGATTCTTCCATCAGGTACTTGCGACCCTTGAATTCCCGCACTTCCTTGCCTTCAGCAACCGGGGTGCCAACGCCAGTGGCGGTGAAGAACGCCGGAATGCCAGCGCCGCCCGCGCGCATTTTTTCGGCGAGGGTGCCTTGCGGGGTAAGGATGACTTCGATCTCGCCCTTGAGCAGTTGCTCTTCGAACAGCTTGTTTTCGCCGACGTAAGAGGCGATGACCTTGCTGATCTGGCGGTCGGTGAGCAGCACGCCAAGGCCGAAACCATCGACGCCGCAGTTGTTGGAAACGACGGTGAGGTCACGGGTGCCCTTGCGCTTGATCTCGGCGATCAGGTTTTCCGGAATGCCACACAGGCCGAAACCGCCGGCGATAACGGTCATGCCGTCTTCCAGCCCGGCCATCGCTTCCTCGTAGGAATACACACGCTTGTCGAAACCTGCCATAGGCACCTCTTTTATTATTTGCGGGCGGCTGGCTAGCCGAATGACTGGAGTGTCTCTCTGCGGAATATATTTGTTAAGTTGATTTTTGCGGTTGATTGATTGATAAAGCTCACTAATACGCGTTCGGGGATGATCGTTCCCACGCTCCGCGTGGGAATGCCTCCAGGGACGCTCCGCGTCCAGTGACGCGGAGCGTCACGGGCTGCATTCCCACGCAGGAGCGTGGGAACGATCAGGGCCATCGCATCACGGCTTGCAGCTTGACGCTTGCAGCTTGCAACTGGAGCAAAGCGACCATGACCATCAAACAGATCCGTGCCTTTCTCGCCGTGGCCCATAGCCTGAGCTTCGCCGTGGCCTGCGAGCGTCTGCACCTGTCGCAGTCAGCGCTGAGCCTGACCATCAAAGCCCTGGAAGAGGGGCTGGGAGGGCGCTTGTTCAGCCGCAACACGCGTAATGTCGCGCTGACCCCGGAAGGCGAGTCCCTGCTGCCGCTGGCGCGCCGCTTGATCGCCGACTGGGACAATGCCGAAGACGAGATGCGCCAGCGTTTCAGCCTGCAACGCGGACGCGTGACGCTGGCGGCGATGCCGTCGTTTGCCGGCAATCTGCTGCCGCCGATTCTCAAGAGCTTCCGCGCGCGTTATCCGAACGTCAACGTCACGGTAAACGACGTGATCAACGAGCAAGTGCTGGAAATGGTCCGCGATCGTCAGGTTGAACTCGGTGTGGCGTTCGCGCCGATGCAGAGCACATCGATGACGTTCACGCCGCTGTATGTCGATCGCTTTGTCGCCGTGGTGCCGGCCGATTCAGCGCTGGCCGGTCGCGCCGATATCGATTGGCATACCTTGCTGGAGCAACCGTTCATCACCCTGCAGCGGCCATCGACCGTGCGGGTCATGCTCGAAGAGCATTTGCAGGCGCGCGGAATGAAGTTGCCGGTGGAGTTCGAGAGCCATCAATTGGCGACCGTCGGGCGAATGGTTGCCAGCGGGCTTGGGGTCAGCGCGGTGCCGGCATTGTGCGCGGGGCAGATGCGCGAGCTCGGTGCGCATTGCCTGACCTTGAATGATTCTGTCGAACGGGCGATTGGCGTGTTGACCGAGCCGGGCAATGAGCTGTCGGCGGCGGCGCAGGCGTTGTTCGAGATTCTCAAGGCTGAAGATTTGCAGCGCCAGTTCGATTTCCCCCTCACCCCGGGAGCGCGGAAACAGAGCGCCGAACGCTGATTCAGTGTGCGAGCGAGCCTGCTCGCGAAGAACGATAACGCGGTCTAAGCCTTGGCCACGCGCCACAGATACCAGGCTGCAACCGTCCGATAAGGCTTCCACGCCTGGCCAATCTCGATCATCTGTTTGCGCGTCGGCTGCACCTCCAGTCCCTTCAAGCGCCGATATCCCTCACGCACGCCAAAATCATCCGCCGGCAGGATGTCCATGCGTTCGAGGCTGTAGATCAACAGCATCTCCACGGTCCAGCGGCCGACACCGCGCAAACTGGTCAGGCGTTCGATCAGGGTTTCATCGTCCATCGCCCGTGAAGTCGGGTAATCGGGCACCACGCCGTCCAGCGTCGCCTGGGCAATCCCTTGAATCGTCGCGATCTTGCGCGCTGAAAAGCCACAAGCACGCAGTCGCTCGACCTCGGTAGCCAGAATCTGCTGCGGACGCGGAAACGACTGGCCGGGGAACAACCCCATCAAACGCCCAAGGATCGCATCGCCGGCCTTGGCGTGCAGTTGCTGATAGGCAATCGCCCGGACCAGCGATTCATAGGGATCGCGCGCTGGATGTGGTTGATGCAGGCACGGGCCGACGGCGCTGACATGGCGCTGCCAGTCAGTGTCTATCGCGGCCAGAAAAGCGCTGGCCATCTCATACATGTCAGCCATGTTGCGGTGATTCGGACATACCCATCGAAATCCCTGTTTGCGCGTTGGATTGCATGGCTCAAAAAGCCAATTGTTGAGTCATTTGCAGTGCGGCGTTTTCCAGCCTGAGCAGGAACGCCTTGCGCGGTTGTCCGCCACCATAACCGGTCAGCGAGCCGTCTGCGCCGATCACTCGGTGGCACGGGACCACGATCGACAGGCGATTGTGCCCGTTGGCCAGGCCGACGGCACGGCTGGCGCCAGGTTTGCCCAGGCCTGCCGCGATGGCGCCGTACGTGCTGGTGTGGCCATAGGGAATTTGCAGCAGCGCCGCCCACACTTCCCGGGCAAAAGCGCTGCCGGGCAGGTGCAGCGGCACGCTGAACTGAGTGAGTTTGCCGGCAAAGTAATCCGCCAGTTGCACCTCGATCTGCTGCAAGTGGGCGTTGTGACCCGGCGCAACCGCGTAGCCATAACGGTCCTGCAGCGCTTCGACTTCACGGGTCAGGGCCGGGCGATCGAGAAATTCCAACAACACCAGCCCACGACGCTCGGCCATGGCGATCATCGGCCCCAGCGGCGTGGTCAGGCGAGTGAACAGCAACGGTTCACTATTGGCCGCGCGGCCCGGGGTGATGTGGAAGGACTTCTGAAACGCATCGCGAAAACCGCTGAGCGACTCGTAGCCGGAGTCGAACGCGGCGTGATCGATCGAAGTGCCTTGCCTGATCCCGCCCAGGGCCATGCCGAGGCGCCGTGTGCGCAGCCAGGCGTGGAAGGTCATGCCGAAATGCTGCTTGAACCAGCGCCGCAGTTTCAGCGGTTCGATACCCTCGGCGAGCAATTGCGCATCGCTCCAGCGCCGTTCGGGATCGGCGTCCACCGCATTGAGCAGGCGCTGCACCCAGTCCGGGGCGATGGCCGCTGCGTCCAGCGGTTTGCAGCGCAGGCAGGCGCGGTAACCGGCGCACAGGCACTCGTCGGCGTGGGCGAAGAATTCGACGTTCTCCGGTTTCGGCTTGCGCGCCGTGCAACTGGGACGGCAAAAGATCCCGGTGGTTTTCACGGCGGTGAAGAACACGCCTTCATAGGCAGTGTCGCGCTCGAGCATGGCGCGAACCATTTCGGCGTGGGGCGGCAGGGCAGCGGCTGGTATGTTCATGACGTGAGAGTAAATCCGCTTTGTCGATGGCTCCACCGAAAAATCGACAGTGAATTTTTTCCCTTGTGCAGCACAATGAGCGGGTCGCCGCTTTCGAGGAAGCCAAACCATGCATCCCTTTTCCATTCAGCACATCGATCACATCGTCCTGCGCGTCGCCGACCTGCAACGCAGCATCGATTTCTACGCCAGGGTGTTCGGCGCCGACGTGGTCAGGCATAACCAGGCGCTGGGGCTGGTGCATTTGCGGGCCGGTACGTCGATGATCGATCTCGTCGATTTGGCGGGCGAACTTGGGCGCAAGGGCGGTGGCGCGGCGCAGGCGCAGCGACGCAATGTCGACCACTTCTGCCTGCGCATCGAACCGTTCGACGAAGCCGCGCTCATCGCTCACCTGCAATCGTTCGGGCTGACCGTTGAACAAGCGGCCAGGCGTTTTGGCGCCGAGGGTTACGGCTTGTCGCTGTACTGTTTTGACCCGGACGGCAATCAGGTCGAACTCAAAGGCCCGTCCGAGAGCGATCAGCCAGCGGTTTCTTGAAGCAGCTGCTCGGCCACTTGCCCGAGGGCCGAACGGCCGTTTTGCGCTTGTTCAGACGCCAGATTGAACAGCGCCAGTTGCCGATCGGCGCTGGTGCCGCTGTCGATGATCGCCCGGGCACGCTCGAACAACTGCGCTGCACCCAGTATCTGCGCCGTCTCGGCAAAGCGCTGCTCGGCCAGCTCCAGCCACTGCGCGAGCGAACAGTCGCCGTCGATGCCTTCGACCAGAAAGCGCGCATGAATCCCCTGATGTTTGGCGCGCCAGCGATTTTCCTCCAGCATCGAACGCGCGGTCTGGTCGTACAGCAAACCGGGCCGCCGCTGCGCACTGGCATGAGCCACCAATACGCGGAAAAACGCCGCCAGGGTCAGCGCATCATCGACCCGAGGGCAAGCGTCGGTCATGCGCAGTTCCAGGGTCGGAAAACGCGCGGCCGGGCGCACGCCCCACCAGCACTCGCCGGGCTGGCTGATCGCGCCGATGCGCGTGAGAAACGCCAAGTGCTCGTCGTAATGGCGCTGATCGGCGAACAGCGGCGGGATGCCCATGCGTGGCCACTCGTCACACACGGTCTGCCGATAGCTCATGAAGCCGCTGGTGGCGCCATCCCAGATCGGCGACGAACAGCTCAGTGCCAACAGCAGCGGCGTCCACGGCAGCACTTCGTTCATCACCGCAATGCGATCCAGCGGCTCTGCCACCTCGACGTGCACATGCAGGCCCGACAGCACGCTGCGGCGGGCGACATGGCCGTAGCGCTCGAACAGATACCGGAAGTGTTCCTCGTCGGTCGGAACCTGCTCGCGCCAGTCGGCCAGCGGATGACTGCCGGCGCTGAGCATGCCCAGAGCAAATGGCTCCAGGGCCGCGCGCAAGGCCTGACGGCTGCCTCGCAGAAAATCACTGGCGTGCGCGAAATCGCTGAATACCGGCGAAGCCACCTCGATCTGGCCCTGAAACATCTCCGTGGCAAACCACACACCCAGCGCCGCCCGGCAAGCCTCGATGGCCTGTGGCGGCGGACTGCCGATCATGCGCAGGCTCTGCAGGTCAGTGAGAAAGTACTCTTCCTCAATGCCGAATCGCGGGTGGCTCATGACAGTGCTCGAGCAAGTGTTTCTCTTGAGAACCGTGCGCCGTTGCGGTGGTTCACGCCGGGCGACCAGTGCCCCGCGAATGCACCGTTGGTCTTGTCCATTGCACTTGAGCGGCCAGGGCGTTTCCAAACAAGTCCGATCAACGTGTTCTGGAGGCACACATGAGCAACCCATCCAGCAACGACAAAGCGCTTAACCAAACCGTCAATCCCAACGACGACGGCTTCGCCATCGGCACGGCCGGGCGCGATGAAGACCCCAACGCCACCACCGACTGGGATGTCAGCCGTGATAACGAGGATGTCATGACGCCGGGCGATACCCGCGGTCTGCCCGGTTATCCCGGGGCCGAAAAAAACAATCCTTCGAAACCCGTTGTCGACAGCAGCGTACCGGCCAACGGCGATCCATCGGTGCAGAACGACGGCGCTGATTGAGGTGGTCAGCGGTGGCAGGATAATGGCGTCGGTCGAACTTTTCTGATCCGGCGCCACTCTGAACCTGTCATAGGGTCGCAGTTCGACAGAAAAAACGCTTCGGCAGGCAGAAAAAGCTGCGTGGCGTGATAAATTCCCCCCACGTCGAGCCCACCCAGAATGGCCCCTGCCGGGTCCCACCAAGAGCGATCTACATGCAAGCAAAGGCCCGTGAGGTTTATGTGCCACCGGTGCTGCAAGATCTGCGGGCCGGCACAGCCGAACTGCACATCGCACTGGAAAAACGCCTTCCTTTTTTCTCCGACACCCTCGATACCCCCGCTTTCGAGCGCTTGATGCAGGCCTATTACGGGTTCTATCAGCCGCTCGAACAGGCGTTGCTCGCCAGTGGCGCGGTCCCGGACGATTTCAATCTGCTGCCTCGTCTGAAGGCTGACACCCTGCGCGCCGACCTGCGCGCACTGGGGGCAACCGCTGATGATTTGCCGCTGTGTGAAGATCTGCCAGTCATTGATTCCAGCGCCGCCAGTCTCGGCGTTTTGTACGTGCTCGAAGGCGCGACTCTCGGCGGGCAGATCCTGCGTCGGGAGATCGCCGCGCGGCTGAATCTGGACGCCGACAATGGCGCTGCCTTCCTCGATGTCTACGGCGCGGCCACCGGGCGGCGCTGGCGCGAGTTCATCGAATACCTGAGCAACCGGCCCATGGCGGCCAGCGAACGCGCGGCCGTGGTCAGCGCAGCACAAACCACATTCAGCTGTTTCGAGCAGTGGCTCGAGCGCCAGGAGGTACTGGCATGAACCCGCAAGACCCACAAGCCTTTGAAGAACTGCTGGCCAACTGTGCCGACGAGCCGATCCGCTTTCCCGGCGCGATCCAGCCCCATGGCCTGCTGCTGACCCTGACCGAGCCTGCGCTGCAGATCATCCAGGTCAGCGCCAACGTCGAAACCCTGCTGGCCCGCGCGCCCGAATCCTTGATCGGCCAGCCGCTGCACAGCCTGATCGGCGCCGAACACACCGCGCAAGTGCTGCAAGCCTTGGAACAGGCGACGTTCTCCGAGGCGGCGCCGCTGCGATTCGAGCTCAACGGCACTGAATTCGAAGGTTTGCTGCACCGCCATCAGGGCGTGCTGATTCTCGAACTGGAAATTCACGTGAAGAATTTCCAGCCGCGCAACGTCGCCGGGGTCAATACCCACCTGGGCCGCATGCTCCAGCGCCTGCAAGCGGCGACCACGCTGCAGGCCCTGTACGACATCAGCGTCAAGGAAATCCAGGCGATGACCGGTTACGACCGGGTGCTGATCTATCGCTTCGAGGAGGAGGGCCACGGTCAGGTCATCGCCGAAGCGTCCGATCCATCGATGGAAGTGTTCAACGGCCTGTTCTTCCCGGCTTCGGACATTCCCGAGCAGGCGCGCGAGCTGTATCGCACCAATTGGCTGCGGATCATCCCCAACGCCGATTATCAGCCGGTGCCACTGGTGCCGAAGCTGCGCCCGGACACGCAGACGCCGCTGGACCTCAGTTTCGCCACGCTGCGCAGCGTCTCGCCGATTCACTGCCAGTACATGAAGAACATGGGCGTGCTGTCGTCGATGAGCATTTCCCTGCTCAAGGGCGACAAGCTCTGGGGCCTGATCAGCTGCGGCAACCGCCAGCCGCTGCACGTGCCGCATGAATTGCGCATGGCTTGCCAGACCATCGGCCAGGTTCTGTCATTGCAGATCAGCGCCATGGAAACCCTTGAGTTGACCCGCCAGCGCGAAGAGAAGGTCGAAGCGCTGGCGCGGCTCAATCAGGCGATGGTCGATTCGCCGCAAAATGTTTTCGACGGCCTCGCCCAGCAGCCAGCGACGCTGATGGCGCTGGTCAATGCCGGCGGCATTGCGATCATCGAAGACAAGCAGTTGCACCGTTACGGCAACTGCCCTGAACCGGAAGAAATTCGCGCGCTGCACAAGTGGTTGCAGGCGCGCGGCGAGCCGGTGTTCGCCAGCCATCACCTGTCCAGCGTTTACCCGCCGGCGGCGCAGTATCAGTCGGTGGCCAGTGGTGTGCTTGCCATGAGCCTGCCGAAACCGGTGGACAACGGCGTGCTGTGGTTCCGTCCGGAAGTGAAGGAAAACATCAACTGGAGCGGCGACCCGCGCAAGCCGCTGGATCTGGAAAACTCCGACGCCGGGATGCGCTTGCGTCCGCGCACCTCGTTCGAGATCTGGAAGGTCGAGATGGCCGGGATCTCCACCAAGTGGAGCCACGGTGACCGGTTCGCCGCCAATGACCTGCGCCGTTCGGCGCTGGAAAACGATCTGGCCCGTCAGGTCCGTCGCGAGCAGGCGGCTGTGCAGGCGCGCGATGATCTGGTAGCGGTGGTTTCGCACGACCTGCGCAACCCGATGACGGTGATTTCCATGCTCTGCGGCATGATGCAGAAAGCCTTCAGCTCGGAAGGCGCGCACACCTCACGGCGCATTTCCACGGCGATCGACACCATGCAGCAGGCCACGGCGCGGATGAACACGTTGCTGGAAGACCTGCTCGATACCTCGAAAATCGACGCCGGGCGCTACTCCATCACCCCGCAGGCGCTGGAGGTCGGGCACATCTTTGAAGAGGCCCAAGCGTTGCTGTCGCCGCTGGCCCATGACAAGGACATCAGCATTTCCTTCCAGGCCGATCCTGACCTGCGCATCCACGCCGACCCTGAGCGGTTGTTTCAGGTGCTGTCGAACCTGGTGGGCAACGCCATCAAATTCACCCCGCGCATGGGCACGGTCGGCGTGCACGCCAAATCGGTGGGCGATGAGATTGTATTTATCGTGCGTGACAGTGGCGAAGGCATTCCCAAGGAGCACTTGCCGCATGTGTTTGATCGTTACTGGACGATGAAGGAAGGCAACCCGACCGGCACGGGCCTGGGTTTGTACATCACCCAAGGCATCGTCGAAGCCCATGGCGGGCAGATCGTCGCCGAGAGCGAGCCGGGGCAGGGCAGCGAATTCCGCTTCACCGTGCCGCGCCTGGCCTGATTGCCCCTTGTAGGTTTCGATCGTTCCCACGCTCTGAATGGGACGCAGAGCGTCCCGGGCTGCATTCCCACGCAGAGCGTGGGAACGATCAGATTTGCAGCCTCAGGGTCATTTTCTTCAATACCGCAAATCCCCCGCTTGCTACCGTAGCCACCTCGTTCCTCGTTTGAAGCAGGTGTGCAATGAGTCTGATTCTTTCCATGGCGGCGTTTGCCCTCGCCGCATCCATCACGCCGGGGCCGGTCAATATCGTCGCCTTGAGTTCAGGCGCGCAGTACGGTTTCCGCGCCAGCCAACGGCACGTGGCCGGGGCGACGCTGGGTTTTGTGCTGTTGCTGGTGCTGATGGGCCTGGGCCTGCATGAGGTCTTGCAGTTGTGGCCATTCATGACCCGCGTGGTGCAATGGGCCGGGGTGGCGTTTCTGTTGTTCATGGCCTGGAAACTGGCCAGCGATGACGGCCAGTTGCACGCCAGCGAGTCCGGCCGCGCGCCGTCGCTGCTCTATGGCGCGGTGATGCAATGGCTCAACCCCAAGGCCTGGCTGGCATGCGTGGCCGGCATGGGCGCGTTTGTCGCTGATGGCGAGGCGCGGCTGGTCTGGCAGTTTGCGGCGGTGTATCTGGTGATCTGCTATCTGTCGGTGGGCTGCTGGGCGTATGCCGGGACGTTCTTGCGCGGGTATCTGAGCAATGCAGCGGGGATGCGCTGGTTCAATCGATTGATGGCGTTGTTGCTGGCGGTGAGTGCGCTTTATTTGCTGTTCACTTGATTCACAGGCCCACCACAACCCCCTGTGGGAGCGAGCCTGCTCGCGAATACGATGGATCAGTCAGTGAAGTGTTGAATGACACACCGCTTTCGCGAGCAGGCTCGCTCCCACAAGGGGGGCTGGGTTCAACTTCGAGTATGAAGTCAGCCGCGATACTGCCCCGGCGTTGCCGCCAGATGCTGTTTGAACGCTCGCTGAAAATGCGCCTGATCGGCAAACCCGGCCTGGAGCGCGACGTCGGCAATCAACTGGCCGCTGCGCAAGCGCTCGCGGGCGAACTGGATGCGCTGGTTGACCAGGAAGGCATGGGGCGTCATCCCGTAACGCTGCCTGAACGCACGAATCAGGTATGACGGCGATAGTTGCGCCGCCGCGCAAATTGCCTCGAGGCTCAGCACTTCGGTGCAATGTCCACGGATGAAATCAGCGGCGCGCTCCAGCTTGAAATTCGGCTCGGCAACGGGCTCGTCCGCTGGATTCAGGCGGACCTGCAAATCACTGAAAAACTCAACCGCTGCGCTGTGTTTCGCCAGCGCCTCCACCTGGTCGTCGAGCAGAACCTCATACAACCCCATCAATTTGCCAAACAGCTCGGCATCAGTCAGATGCGTGTCGGAAAATCGGCGAAATTCCAGCTCCCCGGCAAACCCCAATTGATGCTGCAAATCCGTCAGCCACGGCGTTTCGACATACAACATCACATACGACCAAGGCTGATCATCGATCGGATTGCAGGCATGCACATCGCCGGGATTCATCAGCACCACGGTGCCAGCCGCCACCTCAAATTGCGCCTGCTCATGCACATAGGTACTGCGCCCGGCGGTGATCGCGCCGATGGAAAAATGCGCATGGGAATGCCGCGCATAACAGACTTCACGCCCATCCGCGATGGCCCGCGCTTCGATGAAGGGCAGGGCGTCGTCGCGCCAGAAGCGCGGGGCTTTCTCGGGGTTTTTCGCTGTGGGGTGTTTCATCGTGATCGTCCCGGCAGGTCAGCGTCTGAGTGTATTAGCTCTGGCCGGTGAATGCCCGTTGCAGTGTCGCCACATCAAGCTTTTTCATCTGAAACATCGCCTGCATTGCAGCACCGACTGTTATAGGCTCTGGGGGCATGACACCACGAGCGCGATGGAGCTGAACCATGACTGCATTTACCGGCGGATGCCTGTGCGGCGATGTGCGTTTTCAAGCCTCTGGCGAGCCTTACCGGGTTGGATTGTGCCATTGCCTGGACTGTCGCAAGGTCCACGGCGCGCTGTTTCATGCCTCGGCGATTTTTCCTGAGGACGCGGTGACCATCAGCGGTGAAACCCATGAGTATCAAGGGCGGCACTTTTGTCCGCGCTGTGGTTCTTCGGTGTTCAACCGCAGTGGTGATGAGGTCGAGGTGAACCTCGGCGCGCTGGATGCGCCGGATCAGTTGAAGCCGACCTATGAGAGCTGGATTGTGCGGCGTGAATCGTGGTTGCCGGATTTTCCGCTGGCCAGGCATTACCGTGGTGATCGTGAACGCAAAGGGCGGGCAGAGGGGTAGGGGATTGATTCAGCCTTCAGCACGCTTGCAATTTCTGTGGGAGTGAGCTTGCTCGCGATAGCTATCTCAGAGATACGAGTGTGCAGCGGATCTACCCTGATCCCTGTGGGAGCTTGCTTGCCAGCGATGGCGGCCTTCCAGCCGACCAGTCTCTGACGGGTATACCCAATTTCAACTGTGGGAGCGAGCCTGCTCGCGAAGGCGTTGGGTCAGTCAATACGTAAGTGGCTGAACGAACGCTTTCGCGAGCAGGCCCGCTCCCACAATTTGTTTTGTGGTGTCCGCTGCTATGGGTACATCCTCAGCTCTGTTAGCCGCGAATAAACGCCAACAAATCCGCATTGATGGTTTCAGCCTGCGTCGTCGGCATGCCATGCGGGAAGCCGGGATACGACTTCAGTGTGCCGTTGGGCAGCAGTTTCGCCGATAACGGTGCGGAGTTGGCGTAGGGCACGATCTGGTCATCCTCGCCGTGCATGACCAGCACCGGCACGGTGACTTTTTTCAGGTCTTCGGTGAAGTCGGTCTGCGAGAACGCGACGATGCCGTCGTAATGCGCCTTGGCGCCGCCGATCATGCCCTGGCGCCACCAGTTGGCGATGATCCCTTCCGCCGGCTCGGCGCCCGGGCGGTTGTAGCCGTAGAAGGGGCCGCTCGGCACATCGCGATAGAACTGTGCGCGATTCGCCGCCAACTGCGCTTGAAAGCCATCGAACACCGATTTCGGCAAACCGCCCGGGTTGCTTTCGGTCTGCACCATCAGCGGTGGTACGGCGCTGATCAATACCGCTTTGCTGACCTTGTCCTGACCATGTCGGGCAATGTAGTGGATCACTTCGCCGCCGCCGGTGGAGTGGCCGACGTGCACAACGTTGCTCGTACCCAGATGATTGACCACTGCCAGCACATCGTCGGCGTAGTGATCCATGTCATGGCCGTCCCAGACCTGGCTGGATCGGCCATGCCCGCGTCGATCATGAGCAATCACCCGAAAGCCCTGCGCGAGAAAGAACAGCATCTGCGCATCCCAGTCATCGGAACTGAGCGGCCAGCCGTGGTGGAAGTGGATTACCGGCGCGTCGCGCGGGCCCCAGTCCTTGTAGAAGATATCGACGCCGTCTCGAGTGGTGACAAAGCCCATATTCGTTACTCCTGACCTGTGATGGACAACCGCGATGTACGCGGACCGTTTGCGCAGAGGTACGACGACTCAGTGCGAGTCGTTATCAACTGTAGGAGCAATGCCGGGGTCTGCATGACCGCTGGTCACAACGTCTGGCTTCAAGCGCAAATTAGGCTTTGCTGAAAGGGATAAGCGCGGGCTTCCGTAGGTTTTTCCGACCACAGCGACGCCCCTTCGCACCCCCGTGAGCCTGAGGAAATCCGCCGATGCTGACCCTTAATATCAATGGCAAGGATCAGGAGCTCGATGTCCCCGCCGACATGCCGCTGCTTTGGGTTCTGCGCGATGTCGCGCACCTGACCGGGACCAAGTTCGGTTGCGGCATGGCCCAGTGCGGTGCCTGCACCGTGCACGTCGACGGCGCGCCATTACGTTCCTGTATCACTCCGGCCACTGCCGTCGCCCATGGGCAGAAAATTCTGACCATCGAGGGCCTTTCCACCGATGGCTCGCACCCGGTGCAGCAGGCCTGGGCCGAGCTGGACGTGGTGCAGTGCGGTTACTGCCAGTCCGGGCAGATCATGTCCGCCGCCGCGTTGCTGGCGAAAATTCCCAAGCCCACCGACAGCGATATCGATCAGGCGCTCTCCGGCAATATCTGCCGCTGCGGCACCTATCCGCGCATACGCGCTGCGGTCAAACGCGCCGCCGAAATCGGCTGAGTCATTCTCTGGGAGAGGAGCGATGAACAGTCCCGTATCGCGTCGCGGGTTTCTCAAGGGCAGCGCACTGTTAAGCGGCGGCTTGATGGTGGCGTTCGTGGTACCCGGGGCCAATCGCTTTGCCCGCGCGGCAGAAAATCAGAACAAGACCTTCGCGCCCAACGCGTTCCTGCGCATCGCGGCGGACAACAGCGTCACCGTGCTGCTCGGCCATTCGGAAATGGGCCAGGGCATCTGGACCGGCCTGACCATGCTGATCGCCGAAGAACTGGACGCCGACTGGTCGAAAATCAGCGTGCAACACTCGCCAGCCTCGGCGGCCGATTACGGCTTGCCGGCGTTTGGCGGCATGCAGATCACCGGCGGCTCGACGTCGACCTGGATGGAATTCGACCGCTACCGACTGGCCGGGGCGACGGCGCGGCAGATGCTGGTGGAAGCGGCTGCGAAACGCTTCGACGTCGCGCCGTCGACGATTCGCACGGAGTCCGGCGTGGTGATCGCCGGAGGCCAACGCGCGACCTACGGCGAACTGGCCGATGCCGCCGGGCAACTGCCGGTGCCGGATCCGAAAACCATCACTTTCAAGGAAGCCAAGGACTGGAAAGTCATCGGCAAACCGACCAAGCGCCTCGACACCCCGGAGAAAATCACCGGCCGCGCCAAGTTCGGCATGGACGTGCAGTTCGAAGGCCTGATGACCGCGATGGTCGCCCGCGCGCCGGTGTTCGGTGCCACGGTGAAATCCTTCGAAGGCGCCGCAGCGCTGGCGATTCCCGGCGTGCACAAGGTGGTGCAGGTGCCCAGCGGAGTAGCGGTGGTGGCCGAGCATTTCTGGGCGGCGAAGCTGGGCCGTGATGCGCTGAAGGTCGATTGGGATCTTGGGCCGCTGGCCGACATGAGCAGTGAAAAACTGCTGGAGAGTTTCCGCAAACTGGCAGCGACGCCGGGTACTTCCGCCACGCAGGCGGGGGACGCCAAGGCCAATTTCGGCAAAGCCGCGAAGAAAATCGAGGTCGAATACAGCGTGCCTTACCTGGCCCACGCGCCGATGGAACCGCTCAATTGCACGGTGAAAATCAGCGCCGGCAAATGCGAGATCTGGACCGGCACGCAGTTTCAGACCCTCGACCAAATGGTCGCCAGTAAGATCACCGGGCTCAAGCCCGAGCAGGTCGAAATTCACACGGAATTTCTCGGCGGTGGCTTCGGTCGCCGTGCCAATCCGACTTCGGATTTCGTCGCCGAAGCCGTGCAAGTGGCGAAAGCAGCGGGCTTGCCGGTGAAAACTGTGTGGGCGCGCGAGGATGACATTCGCGGCGGCTACTACCGCTCGATGTATCTGCACAAGGCGCAGGTCGGGCTGGGCGCTGATGGTTTGCCGATGAGCTGGCAGCATGTGCTGGTGGGGCAGTCGATCATGGCCGGGACGATGCTTGAGGCGACGATGGTCAAGAACGGCATCGATGCCACCTCGGTCGAGGGCGTGGCCGACAGTCCGTACATCAAGGATCTGCCTCATCATCAGGTCGACCTGCATTCGCCGCAGACCGGCATCAATGTGTTGTGGCTGCGTTCGGTGGGCCATACCCACACGGGTTTCGTCATGGAATCGCTGATCGATGAACTGGCGACGGCGGCGGGCAAGGATCCGGTGGAGTACCGGCGAACGCTGCTCAAGGCGCACCCGCGCCACCTCGGCGTGCTCAATCTGGCGGTGGAGAAGGCCAATTGGGGCGCACCGTTGCCGGACGGGCATGCTCTGGGCGTGGCGGTACACGAGTCGTTCGGCAGCTATGTGGCGCAGGTCGCCGAGGTGTCGCAGGACAATCTGGCGATCCGCGTGCATCGGGTGGTCTGCGCGGTGGACTGCGGCATTGCAGTGAATCCGCAGAGCATCGCCGCGCAGATGGAATCGTGCATCACCTTCGGTCTCGGCATGGCGTTGCACAGCAAACTCACCGTCAAGGACGGCGGCGTCGTGCAGTCCAACTATCACGATTATCAGGTGTTGCGGCTCAACGAAATGCCGGTGGTGGAAGTGCATATCGTCCCCAGCAGCGAAAAACCCGGCGGCATCGGTGAGCCCGGTGTTCCACCGACCGCGCCGGCCGTGGCCAACGCCGTGTTCGCCTTGACCGGGCAACGCCTGCGCGAACTGCCACTGCAACTGTCGGGGGTGTGAGATGAAACGACATCTTGTGTTGGGCACCGTCGTGTTGCTCGGTCTCGGTGGCTACGCCTCGGACCTGTTTGCCGAGGATCAGGAAGCTCTGAAAGCCTTTGGCACGGTGCAGAAAGTCTTTCAGAGCCCGCGCTGCCAGATTGCCACATTCCCGGCGATTCGCCGTTGCAGTTCGACGCCGGCATCCCGCACGCGATGAATGTGGTGCGCGGCATGGACGGCAAGGGCGCTGCCGGTTTGCCCTGCGCGACCTGCCACGCCGAAAGCAACCCGCCGGCCAGTTACGGCCCTCATGCGCCGCCGGGTGCGCCGCACTGGAGCCTACCGCCGGCGGCGCACAAAATGGCCTGGATCGGCCTGCCATCGGACAAGCTCTGCGCGATGATCAAGGACCGCGCGAGCAATGGCGACCGGGATTTCGCCGCGCTGTTAAAACACGTCAGCGAAGACAAACTGGTGCTCTGGGGCTGGAATCCCGGGGCAGGGCGCGCACCGGTGCCAGTGCCGCACGATATTTTCGTCGCGCAATTCAAACTCTGGGCCGATGCCGGCGGGCCGTGTCCGGTGGCGCAAATGTGAAGCCTCGGCGATTTAGCGCTACGCTCAACGCATGACTGTCTACGGAGTGTGCGCATGCTGGTGCCCGGAAAGCCTGCCAATGAAGCTGCACGTATCGACGCGCTGCATGGCCTGAATCTCAATTCGGAGCCAGAGGAACGTTTCGATCGCCTTACGCGCTTGGCCAAGCGTTTGTTCAACGTGCCGATCGCTCTGGTCACGCTGGTCGACAAGGATCGCCAATGGTTCAAGTCCTGTGTGGGGCTGGATGCCACCGAGACGTCCCGCGATGTCTCGTTCTGCGGTCATGCGATTCTGCAGAACGAGCTGATGCTGGTCCCCGATGCGCTGGAAGATCTGCGCTTCCATGACAATCCGCTGGTTACCGGCGCGCCGAATATTCGCTTTTACGCCGGGTACCCACTGACCGTGCCGGACGGTAACAAAATGGGCACCTTGTGCCTGATTGATACCAAACCTCGCCATCTCGATGACGAAGAGCGCGCGCTGCTGCGTGACCTCGCGGAGATGGCCGAGCAAGAGTTGATGGCGGTGCAGATGGCGAGCATGGATGAGTTGACGCTGCTGTCCAATCGCCGTGGTTTCAAGCAACTGGCCCAGCATGCACTGGATGCGTGCGCGCGCCTGAACCGGCCGGCGACGCTGCTGTTTTTCGACCTCAACGACTTCAAGCAGATCAACGATCTGTACGGCCATGCCGAAGGCGACAGTGCGCTGAAGACCTTCGCCGATGTGTTGCGCATTGCCTTTCGTGAAAGCGACGTGGTCGGACGCCTGGGCGGCGATGAGTTTGTCGCGTTGCTGACCGGCTCCAGCCACGTTGAAACCACGCGGATCATGGCGCGGCTCAAGGAAATCCTCGAAGAGCGCAACGCCACGCTGCACCGCGGTTACGCGATTCGCTTCAGCGTCGGCCAGATCGAATACGACCCCACGCGCCACGAAACCGTTGATCGGCTGCTGGCCGATGCGGATGGCGCGATGTATGCGCACAAGCAAGCTCTGAAAGGCTGCTAGCACCGCCACCATCGCTGGCGAGCCAGCTCCCACAGACTCCCTTGAATCCCGTGGGAGCGGGCTTGCCCGCGATGGCGGTGGGTCAGGCAATTTGATGCTGGCTGATCGAATGTCTTCGCGAGCAGGCTCGCTCCCACAGGTTTCGATGGCGCGGAGAATTTTTCAGTTCAGCACCATCTCTGTGGGAGCGAGCCTGCTCGCGAAGGCGTCAGCCGATTCATCGCCGGATTCGCCAGTGCTCAGCGCTTGGGCGGGCTCAGCTTCTGGTAAAACGCCAGCCATTTCTCGTGACTGGCCGCGGCATCCTCGAGTTCGGGCATGCGCAACGCGTCTTGCAAGGCTTTCGCTTCATAAGCATCGAACAGATGCCGGACGGCGGTGCTGGCAATGGCGTTGACTCTGTTGGAGGCGAAGGTATCGGGCACGGCGGTGCGTGCCTGTTGCGCCAGTGGTGCGCCCTCAATATCGAGGCGAGTAATGAACGCCTTGCAGGTGGCGTTCAAGCGAGGCTTGGAGCCGTTTTTATAGGCTTCGTCGTCGAGGGGCAGCGTTTTCGCCGCTTCTTTCGCCACCAAGGGTTTGAGTAATGCGATGTCGATATCGCGACGCAGCACCACTTCATCTCTGCTGGTGAAAATCTCGAAGACTCTGGTTGGCCGCCCATGCAGCAGTGCCAATATGCCAAACGGCGCCGTGCCGGCCTTGGCAAGTTTGTCCGTGGCTGCCGATACTGGCCGCAGCGCGAGCAATTCCAGGGTGTTGTCTTCGAGGTCGAGCCGTTGCGCCAACGGCAACCGGCAGAACGCTTCCTTGAGAATCGCGACATGCGCGTCCTTCATATGCTTGAGGCGCGCCGCCAGCGCTGCATGAAAAGCGCTTGCCACGTTGTTCAGTCTGGGCAGCGAGGCAATCATCGATGGCAGTTGCAATTGTGCATTGCTCGATTGCCATCCCTGCATGTCACCCGTTAGCTTGCCGGCAATGTGTAATTGGCTCAGGGAATAATGTGGCCCGGTTGTATCAGCGTCCGAGGCTGGAACAAACAGTGCCTTCTCTGTCAGGTGAGGGGAATCAGCGAAGATCTTGCGCAGATCCGCGAGGGCAATAGTGGCGGGGGTGGGCGGTGACGACTGGAAGGCCCGGCGGTAAAAATCGTAAATCAGACGATTGTGGTTGCGAAAGAGCAGATCGGCTTGCTTGAGCGTGGCGGCGTCATAGACCGTGACTTGAAAGTCGGCATCGCGCTGGATCAGCCCTCGTGCAACCGCCCAGTCCACTACGACCGAGGCACACGGCTCCTCGCGCAGAAACTTGTAGAAATCAGCCGGCGCCGGGCCTTTCGTCAGCTCGCGCAATTGCTCGTAGGTCATCAAGCGCGCCGCGCCCGGCAGGCGTCTTTCGATATACAGCACGACCTGTTTCAGCCTCACCCAGCGCAGGCAACTCATATAAGGCAGTGATCGAGGAATGCCCCGGATGAGAAACTCCGGCGAGATGCCGGACAATAACAGGTGGGTCGCCAATGTCTTGTTCTTGACCAATGCGAGTTGGGGTTGCCGGTCGATGAACCGGCGCACTTCGTCATAACTGTCGCCCCAGAAATCACTGCCCTCCAGGCGCTGGGCGACGATTCGGTTTATATCCTCGCCGGCGCTCGGTTCCAGGCTGAGAATCAATGCAGCGAGCAACAGCCGTTCGCGGTTGGTGGCCAGAAGGCGTTTTTTGTGAGACGGCGCTCCGAGGTTCTTCACCAACTGGTTGCCCAGCGTCCGTGCGCGCGACGTGATCAGGATACGACTGATCAGGTAGTCGGCTTTTGCCTTGAGGGTATTGAGCGGCAGATCGGTGTCGACCCCTTCACTGAGGTAGTCGATCAATGGCGGCGAGTCTTGGGGCAAAAAAGCCTGGGTGGTATCGATGATGCTCTGACGTTGCTGCGCGGTGAACCGCTCGGTCTTCGTCCAGGGTTGACCCAGCAGATACCACTGATTCATGTGCCCGGGACGCATGTGCAGATTGATCTTGTCCCATTTCGCCAGGGACAGGGCTTGCTCGACAGTTTTTGGCAACGGTAGCTCGTAGAAACGCAACATTTGCCCGAGGGTGACTTTACCGCTCGAGCGCAGGGCGCCGCCGGCTTCGCCTGCCTGAGCTTTAAGCTGGTCGCGATGAAGTTTCAGATCGGAATGCTTTTCCACCTCAGTCGTCAGGTTGACCCAGCCTTTGGCGCTGGCCGTGCCGACATGACCGGACTCGGTCACCAGCAATTGACTGTCGGCGGGTAACCCGTGCTGTTGCAAGATGGCTTGAAAATCCGCATTGGAGCTGAATATCTGCAAGCGCTCCTGGCCCAGCGCCATCTGCACCGCGAGCGTGGAATCCGGATGGGGCTCGCTGAATTCCTCGTAATCGATTCTGGCTTTGGGTGCCTTGTTCCAGCTCAAAACTTCCAGGCGTCGCCCAATATGCCGGACGTCCTCCAGATCGCCGAAGTCTTCGCGATAGCTGCGGATGGGGGTGCCGGTCTGCACGTAGTCACTGACGTACGGCAGCTCAGGCCAACTGTGCTGTCGCAGGCGTTGCGCAAGCGCTTTGGCTTGTCCCGCATCTTCCGGCAGCGCAAATTCATCGCGACGCAGCAGCTCGCCCAATTTCAGGCGCGGGCCTCTGACAGGAGCGGAAACAGAGGCCGAAGCAAGCGTTACCGGCGTATCGAGAAAGCCTCGTTGCTCGAACGGATCGCTCGCCAGCAACACCGCATCGATTCGATCGGCGATCGCCCTGAAATCCTCCAGTTGCGCGTTGCGTTCCTTTACCACAGCCGACGTGCTGTGGCCGTTCTCATCGATGGCAGCCAGACCGGTTTTCTTCAGTTCGGTGAGGATGACGCGGGCCTGAATCTGGTTTTGCGGTTCCGGGTAACCGTAGAACGCCAGCACCACTTGCCGTGGGAAGCGATACAGCGGGTTGGCGGATTTACCGCCGATATAGGGCAGGCCCAGCCCCGCAGGATCGATACGCTGGGAAATCGACAGCAGCATCGGCGCCATCTGCCACCAGCCCGAATCATCTTCCAGAGTGAACGTGCGAACATCGCTGGAGCCGTTCGAGGGTGTTTGCGCTTGCAGGGTATCGCCTTTGATTTGCAAGGTATCCAGGTCGATGTGAAAACGACTGGCCCAGTCGAGAAACTCGGGGCGTTCGAGGGCGGTCCAGTAAAGCTCCATCCATTCGCGCAGCAGGCATGGACGAGGAACCTCCAGCGTGCGCGCCGGCGTGGCGGCGGTGACCACCGGTACGGCGGTCAATTCTGCGATGAGATTGTGGATAAGCGTCTGTTCATGTACCGGTGTGTCGTTCATCTGCGCCTCCCTGGCGGCTGATAAGCATCGAGCGCCGAGTATCAAAGGCAGGGCAGGGTCGGTGGCGGTACATATGTAGTGCGGCAACCGTGCTGCAGGCATAAAAAAACCCGCCGGATCCGGCGGGTTTTTCTATTGGCTACAGGAAGATCACTCTTCGATGTTGCCCATCGCGGTGGTGTTGAAGCCGCCGTCGACGTACATGATTTCACCGCTGATGCCCGACGCCAGGTCGGAGCACAGGAAGGCGCCGGCGTTGCCGACTTCTTCGATGGTGACGTTGCGGCGCAGCGGAGTCTGCGCTTCGTTGGCAGCCAGCATCTTGCGGAAGTTCTTGATGCCGGAAGCGGCCAGGGTGCGGATCGGGCCAGCCGATACGCAGTTGACGCGGGTGCCGTCCGGACCGAGGGAACCGGCCAGGTAACGGACGCCGGCTTCCAGCGATGCCTTGGCCATGCCCATCACGTTGTAGTTCGGCATGGTGCGCTCGGCGCCCAGGTACGACAGGGTCAGCAGGCTGCCGTTGCGGCCTTTCATCATTTCGCGACCGGCTTTGGCCAGGGCCACGAAGCTGTAGGCGCTGATGTCGTGAGCGATGCGGAAACCTTCACGGGTAGTGGCTTCGGTGAAGTCGCCGTCCAGTTGGTCGCCCGGGGCGAAGCCGACGGAGTGCACGATGCAGTCCAGGCCGTCCCACTTCTTGCTCAGCTCTTCGAAGACCTTGGCGATTTCTTCATCGCTGGCCACGTCGCACGGGAAGCACAGCTCAGGGCTCGAACCCCAGCCTTGTGCGAATTCTTCGACGCGACCCTTGAGTTTGTCGTTCTGATAAGTGAAGGCAAGCTCAGCGCCCTCGCGATGCATGGCGGCAGCGATGCCGGATGCGATGGACAGCTTGCTGGCGACACCGACGATCAGTACGCGCTTACCGGCGAGAAAACCCATGTGTTGCTCCTCTTTCAGGTTATTGCGCAGTGGCTGGTGCCAGAAAAGCGGCCTCCAGCAACTGCTGTGTATACGGATGTTGGGGGGCGGCAAAAATACTTTGCGCGTCTCCCTGTTCGACCACTTGGCCATGCTTGACCACCATCAGCTGGTGGCTCAGCGCTTTGACGACAGCCAGGTCATGGCTGATGAACAAATACGTCAGGTTGTACTTGGCTTGCAGTGAACGCAACAGCTCCACCACTTGCCGCTGCACCGTGCGGTCGAGGGCCGAAGTCGGCTCGTCCAGCAGGATCAGCGCCGGTTTCAGCACCAAGGCCCGGGCAATGGCGATTCGCTGCCGTTGCCCTCCGGAAAATTCGTGGGGGTAGCGGTGCCGGGTTTCCGGATCCAGACCTACCTCCTTCAATGCCGCAATGATCGCCGCTTCCTGTTCGGTCGCGGTGCCCATCTTGTGTATCCGCAGGCCTTCGCCAACGATGTCATTGACGCACATGCGCGGGCTCAGGCTGCCAAACGGGTCCTGAAACACCACCTGCATCTCCCGCCGCAGCGGGCGAACCTCACTCTGCGTCAGGCAGTCTAGCTGCTTGCCTTCAAAGCGGATCGCGCCTTTGCTGCCGATCAGCCGCAAAATCGCCAGACCGAGGGTGGATTTGCCGGAACCGCTTTCGCCGACGATCCCCAGGGTCTGACCCTGCGGCAGGCTGAAATTGATGCCGTCCACTGCCTTGACGTAATCCACCGTGCGCTTGAGCAGGCCTTTCTTGATCGGGAACCAGACTTTGAGGTCCTCGACTTCGAGCAGCGGCGCGCCGATTTCATTGCTCGCCGGGCCGCCGCTGGGCTCCGCGCCGAGCAATTCCCGAGTGTACGGATGCTGCGGCGAACGGAACAGCTCTGCGCACGATGCCTGTTCGACGATGCAACCGCGCTGCATGACACATACGCGATGCGCAATTCTTCGCACCAGGTTCAAATCGTGACTGATCAGTAACAGCGACATGCCCAATCGAGCCTGAAGATCCTTGAGCAAATCGAGGATTTTCAGCTGAACGGTCACGTCCAGCGCGGTGGTCGGTTCGTCGGCAATCAGCAATTCCGGCTCGTTGGCCAGGGCCATGGCGATCATCACCCGCTGGCGCTGGCCGCCGGACAATTCATGGGGCAGGGCCTTGAGACGCTTGTGCGGCTCGGGAATGCCGACCATCTCCAGCAGCTCCAAAGTGCGCTTGGTCGCGACTTTGCCGCTGAGGCCCTTGTGGATGCCGAGCACTTCGTTGATCTGCTTCTCGATCGAATGCAGCGGATTGAGCGAGGTCATCGGCTCCTGAAAGATCATCGCGATGCGGTTGCCACGAATGTGGCGGATGGTCTTCTCGCTCAAATCCAGCAGGTTCTGCCCGGCGTAATTGATGCTGCCGGCCGGATGCCGCGCCATGGGGTAGGGCAGCAGGCGCAGGATTGAATGCGCCGTGACCGATTTGCCCGAGCCCGATTCACCGACCAGCGCCAGGGTTTCGCCGCGCTTGATGTCGAAGCTCACGCCCTCGACCACGCGGTGTACCCGCTCGCCGAAACCGAATTCGACGGCGAGGTCACGCACTTCGATCAGATTGTCCTGATTCATTTCACTTCCTCGGGTCGAAGGCATCGCGAGCGGACTCGCCGATGAACACCAGCAGACTCAACATCAGCGCCAGCACGGCAAACGCACTCATGCCCAGCCACGGCGCCTGCAAATTGGACTTGCCTTGCGCGACCAGTTCGCCCAGCGACGGACTGCCGGCCGGCAAGCCGAAGCCGAGGAAGTCCAGCGCGGTCAGGGTGCCGATGGCGCCGGTGAGGATGAACGGCATGAAGGTCATGGTCGAGACCATGGCGTTGGGCAGGATGTGGCGGAACATGATCGCGCCGTTCTGCATGCCCAGCGCGCGGGCGGCGCGCACGTATTCCAGATTGCGCCCGCGCAGGAACTCGGCGCGCACCACATCGACCAGGCTCATCCACGAGAACAGCAGCATGATGCCCAGCAGCCACCAGAAATTCGGCTGGACGAAACTGGCGAGGATGATCAACAGATACAGCACCGGCAGACCCGACCAGATCTCGAGAAAACGCTGCCCGGCCAGATCGACCCAGCCGCCGTAGAACCCCTGTAGCGCTCCGGCAATCACGCCGATGATCGAACTCAGCACGGTCAGCGTCAGCGCAAACAACACGGAAATGCGGAAGCCGTAGATCACCCGCGCCAACACGTCGCGGCCCTGATCGTCGGTGCCCAGCAGGTTGTCCGCCGAGGGTGGCGCCGGGGCCGGGACTTTCAGGTCGTAGTTGATGCTCTGGTAGCTGTAGGGGATCGGCGCCCAGAGAATCCACGCGTCCTTGGCCTTGAGCAGCTCACGGATGTACGGACTCTTGTAGTTGGCTTCCAGCGGGAATTCGCCGCCGAACGCGGTTTCCGGGTAGCGCTTGATCGCCGGGAAATACCAGTTGTTGTCGTAATGCACGACCAGCGGCTTGTCGTTGGCAATCAGCTCGGCGCCCAGACTCAGGCCGAACAGGATCAGAAACAGCCACAGCGACCACCAGCCACGCTTGTTGGCCTTGAACAGTTCGAAGCGTCGGCGGTTGAGAGGGGACAGGTTCATCTCAATGCTCCCGGCTGGCGAAGTCGATACGCGGATCGACAAAGGTGTAGGTCAGGTCGCCGATCAGTTTCACCACCAGCCCGAGCAGGGTGAAGATGAACAGGGTGCCGAACACCACCGGGTAATCGCGATTGATCGCCGCTTCGAAACTCATCAGGCCGAGGCCATCGAGGGAGAAAATCACTTCCACCAGCAGGGATCCGGTGAAGAAGATACCGATGAATGCCGACGGAAAACCGGCAATCACCAGCAGCATGGCGTTGCGGAACACGTGGCCGTAAAGCACGCGATGGCGGGTCAGACCCTTGGCCTTGGCGGTGACCACGTACTGTTTGTTGATCTCGTCGAGAAAGCTGTTCTTGGTCAGCAGGGTCATGGTCGCGAAGTTGCCGATCACCAGCGCCGTCACTGGCAATGCCAGGTGCCAGAAGTAATCGAGGATCTTGCCGCCCAGGCTCAGCTCATCGAAGTTGTTCGAAGTCAGCCCGCGCAGGGGGAACCAGTCCAGATAACTGCCGCCGGCAAATACCACGATCAGCAGGATCGCAAACAGGAACGCCGGGATCGCATAGCCGACGATGATCGCCGAACTGGTCCATACGTCGAAGTGACTGCCGTGCCGCGTGGCCTTGGCGATGCCCAGCGGGATCGACACCAGATACATGATCAGCGTGCTCCACAGCCCCAGCGAGATCGACACCGGCATCTTTTCCTTGATCAGGTCGATGACCTTGGCGTCGCGGAAGAAACTGTCGCCGAAATCCAGCTGCGCGTAGTTCTTGACCATGATCCACAGACGTTCCGGGGCCGATTTGTCGAACCCGTACATGTGCTCGATTTCCTTGATCAGCGCCGGGTCCAGACCCTGCGCACCACGGTAGGACGAACCGGCCACCGCGACCTCGGCACCGCCGCCGGCAATCCGGCTGGTGGCGCCTTCGAAACCTTCGAGCTTGGCGATCATCTGCTCGACCGGCCCGCCGGGCGCGGCCTGAATGATCACGAAGTTGATCAGCAGAATGCCGAACAGGGTCGGGATGATCAGCAGCAGTCGCCGAAAGATATACGCCAGCATCTGATTACTCCGTGCCCGCAGGGTCGGCTTGCAATTGGGTTTCGACTTCTACGGCAGGCTTGGCGTCAGGCTTGACCCACCAGGTGTTGATGCCGATGTCGTACTTGGGCGAGGTTTTCGGGTGGCCGATGTGGTTCCAATAAGCCACGCGCCAGCTCTTGATGTGCCAGTTCGGCACCACGTAGTAGCCCCATTGCAGCACCCGGTCCAAGGCCCGAGCGTGGGCCACCAGACTTTTGCGCGAGTCGGCGTTGATCAGGCTTTCCACCAGTTGGTCAACGGTCGGATCCTTCAGACCCATGCTGTTGCGGCTGCTCGGCTTGTCGGCGGCGGCGCTCATCCAGTATTCGCGCTGCTCGTTGCCCGGCGAATTGGACTGGGGAAAGCTGCCGACCATCATGTCGAAATCCCGCGAGCGCACGCGGTTGATGTACTGCGAGACGTCGACGCGGCGGATCACCAGATCGATGCCGAGGTCGCTGAGGTTGCGCTTGAACGGCAGCAGCACCCGTTCGAATTCGGTCTGGGCAAGAAGAAATTCGATCACCACTGGTTTGCCGGTGGCGTCGACCATTTTGTCATCGACGATTTTCCAGCCGGCCTCTTGCAGCAGTTGATACGCCTCGCGCTGCTGGGTGCGGATCATGCCGCTGGCGTCGGTCTTGGGATTTTCGAAGGCTTCGCTGAATACCTGAGCCGGCAGTTTGCTGCGGAACGGTTCGAGGATGGCCCGCTGATCGGCGTCGGGCAGGCCGGTGGCGGCCATTTCCGAGTTCTCGAAGTAACTGCGGGTGCGCACGTAGGCGCCGTTGAACAATTGCTTGTTGGTCCATTCGAAGTCGAACAGCAGCCCGAGCGCCTGACGCACGCGCACATCCTGGAATACCGGGCGGCGCAGGTTGAAGACGAAGCCCTGCATGCCGGTCGGGTTGCTGTTGGGGATCAGTTCCTTGATCAAACGGCCCTCGGTGACCGCCGGAACGTTATAGGCGCTGGCCCAGTTCTTCGCGGTCATCTCCAGCCAGTAATCGAACTGCCCGGCCTTCAGCGCTTCGAGGGCGACGGTGTTGTCGCGGTAATAGTCGGTGGTCATCGTGTCGAAGTTGTAGAAGCCACGGTTGACCGGCAAGTCCTTGCCCCAGTAATCCTTGACCCGCTCGTAACGTACCGAACGGCCAGCCTTCACTTGGGTGACCTTGTACGGGCCGCTGCCCAATGGGATTTCCAGATTGCCCTTGTTGAAGTCGCGGCTGGCCCACCAGTGTTTCGGCAGGACCGGCAACTGGCCGAGGATCAGCGGCAGCTCGCGGTTGTTGCTGTGCTTGAACTTGAACAAGACCTTCAGCGGGTCTTCGGCGATGGCTTCGGAAACGTCGTTGTAGTAGCCGCGAAACATCGGCGAGCCTTCCTTGGTCAGCGTCTCGAAGCTGAACACTACATCTTCGGCGCGCACCGGGTGGCCGTCGTGAAAGCGTGCTTCCGGGCGCAGGTAGAAACGCACCCAACTGTTGTCATCGGCTTTTTCTATCTTGCTGGCAATCAGGCCGTACTCGGTGAACGGCTCGTCGAGGCTGTGTTTGGTCAGGGTGTCGTAGATCTGGCCGATGTCATCGGCGGGCACGCCTTTGTTGATGAACGGGTTGAGGCTGTCGAAGCCGCCGAACCCGGCCTGACGAAACACGCCGCCCTTGGGCGCATCGGGATTCACATAGTCAAAATGCTTGAAATCGGCCGGGTATTTCGGCGGCTCGTTGTACAGGGTCACGGCGTGTTGCGGGGCGGCCCAGGCCAGCCCGGCGAACAGCAAGCCGACGGCCTGCATGAGCAGGGTGCGCACAGCGTTCATCGATCTTTCTCCGAAGACTTCAGCCACCACGCGCTCAGGCCCAGGGTGTAGGGCGGCGTGGTGACAAAGGCCAACCGGTTGCGGTAGGCCAGACGGTGATAATTGAGGTACCAGTTGGGAATGCTGTAGTGCTGCCAGAGCAGCACGCGATCGAGCGCCTTGCCGGCGGCGACCTGCTCGTCGCGGGTGCGCGCGGCGAGCAATTGTTCGAGCAGGTGATCGACCACCGGATGGGCGATGCCTGCGTAATTCTTGCTGCCCTTGACGTTCACCTGGCTGGAGTGGAAGTACTGCCACTGCTCAAGGCCCGGGCTCAGGGTCTGGCCGAGGGTCATCGAGATCATGTCGAAATCGAATTGGTCGAGGCGCTGTTTGTACTGGGCGCGATCAACGGTACGCAGGCGCGCGTCGATGCCGATGCTGTTGAGATTCTCGATGTACGGCTGATAAAGCCGCTCCAGGCTCGGATTGACCAGCAGCAGTTCGAAACGCAGCGGCTGGCCGTCTTTGTCTTGCAGGCGCTGGCCGTGGAGATTCCAACCGGCCTCGGCGAGCAGGGCGAGGGCTTTACGCATGGTCTCGCGCGGGATGCCACGGCCGTCGGTTTTCGGCAGGGTGAACGGCTCGGTGAACAGCCGGGCTGGCAACTGCTCCTTGTAAGGCTTGAGCATCAGCCATTCATGCCCGACCGGCAAACCCGAGGCGCTGAATTCACTGTTGGGATAGTAGCTGGTGGTGCGTTTATAGGCATCGCTGAACAGCGCGCGGTTGGTCCATTCGAAATCGAACATCAGACCCAACGCTTCGCGCGTCCTGACATCGGCGAAGGTCGCGCGGCGGCTGTTCATGAACAGGCCCTGAGTCTGGGTCGGGATCTGATGCGGGATCTGCACCTTGATCACTTCGCCACGACGTACAGCAGGGAAGTTGTAACCGTTGACCCAGTTCTTCGCCTGATGCTCGATGTAGATGTCGAACTCGCCGGCCTTGAACGCTTCGAAGGCGACATCGCTGTCGCGGTAGAACTCGACTTCCATGCGATCGAAATTGTACTTGCCGCGATTGACCGGTAAGTCCTTGCCCCAGTAATCCTTGACCCGCTCGAAAATCAGCTGCCGACCCGGCGTGACCGACGTGATGCGGTACGGCCCGCTACCCAGCGGCGGCTCGAAGGTGGTGGCTTTGAAGTCGCGGTCTTTCCAGTAATGCTGCGGCAGTACCGGCAATTCGCCCAGGCGCAGGATCAACAGCGGATTGCCCGAGCGCTTGAACACGAAACGAATTCGCTGCTTGTTGAGGATGTCGACCCGCAGCACTTCCTGCAGGGCCGTGCGATACAGCGGATGACCGTCCTTGAGCAGCGTTCGATAGGAGAACGCCACGTCGTAGGCGGTAACAGGCGCGCCGTCGTGAAAGCGCGCTTCGGGGCGCAAATTGAAGACGACCCAGCTGCGATCTTCGCTGTACTCCACCGATTGCGCGATCAACCCGTAACTCGACGCGGGTTCGTCGCCGGACGGCGAATACTGCCCGGTGCCAACCATCAGCGGCTCGTTGAGCTCGTTGATGCCGTACTGGAGAAAATTGGCGGTCGTGACCGGGCTGGTGCCCTTGAAAGTGTACGGATTGACCGTATCGAAGGTGCCGAACGCCATCACCCGCAACGTACCGCCCTTGGGCGCTTGCGGGTTGACCCAGTCGAAGTGGGTAAATCTGGCCGGGTACTTGAGCGTGCCGAACTGCGCATAACCGTGACTTTCGGTAATCGTCGCGCTTGCGGGTGAGCTCAAGGCCAGGCTGATCAGGAGCAGGGAGAGGGCACGCTTCAAGTCAGATCCGATCCAGCGGCTTGGGCTTTGTGGGCCGTACAGTAACAGCTTGTCTGGACAGGAAAAAGATGCGGGTTAATGCCGGGTTAATCGCTACACGATGTTGAGCTGATTTGTTCCTGTGGTGAGGGGATTTATCTGCGGCGAGGAGGATTTATCTGTGGCGAGGGGATTTATCCCCGCTGGGACGGCGCAGCAGTCCCCCTTCTTCAAGATGCCGAAAAAAACGGGGCCGCTGCGCACCCCAGCGGGGATAAATCCCCTCGCCACAGTGTTTCGCCTGGCACAAAGCAATCGGCAATAAAAAGCCCCTGAATTCAGGGGCTCTTCAATCAGTGCGGCTGATAAACCGTGAGCATCTGCCCAGGCTTGAGTGCCTTGCCCGCACCCGGGTTCCAGCGCTTGAGATGTTGCATCTCAACGTTGAAGCGCTTCGCCACCACGTACAGAGTGTCCCCACGCTTGACCTTGTACCGGGTCTGCTGCTTGCTCTCGTCCTTGCCTTTGCTCTTGGTATTCGCCGCGACCACGGTGTTGACCCGACCGGACTTGCGCGCCGGTACACGCTTGGTGTTGTCCTGCATGACCAGGGTCTGGCCGACCTTGAGGTTCTTGCCGGTCAGCTTGTTCCAGCGCTGCAGATCCTTGACTTCGACCTTGTTGGCCTTGGCGATGGAGCCGAGGTTGTCGCCACGCTTGACCCGATAGGCGCGTTTGAGCTGTGCCACTTCCGACGGATCGGCGCCTTCGAACACCGGTTTCAGCGAGCGCGGGCTGATCAGTTCGTCCGGGCGCATGGTCTGCAGACTCGCGGTCAGCAGTTGCGCCTTGGACGTCGGCACCAGCAGATGCTGCGGGCCGTCGATGGTGGTGCGCTGTTTGAACGCGGGGTTGAGCTGGAACAGTTCGTCTTCATCGATGTTCGCCACCGCAGCGACCTTGGACAGGTCCATGCGCTGGTTGATTTCGACGACCTGGAAGTACGGCTCGTTGGCGATCGGGTTGAGGTTGACGCCGTAGGCTTCCGGCGCCAGTACCACTTGCGACAGTGCCAGCAACTTCGGCACATAGGCCTGGGTTTCCGCCGGCAGCGGCAGGTTCCAGTAGTCGGTGGGCAGGCCGAGCTTCTCGTTGCGCTCGATCGCACGGCTGACGGTGCCTTCACCGGCGTTATAGGCCGCCAGAGCCAGCAGCCAGTCGCCGTTGAACATGTCGTGCAGGCGAGTCAGGTAATCCATCGCTGCCGTGGTCGAGGCGGTGATGTCGCGACGGCCATCATAGAAACGCGTCTGGCGCAGGTTGAAGTAGCGCCCGGTGGACGGAATGAATTGCCACAGGCCCACCGCATCGGCGCGGGAGTAGGCCATCGGGTTGTACGCGCTCTCGATCACCGGCAGCAGGGCCAGTTCCAGCGGCATGTTGCGCTCTTCGAGGCGTTCGACAATGTAATGAATGTAGAGGCTGCCGCGTTCGCCGGCATTCTCGAGAAAAGAGGGATTACTGGCGAACCACAGGCGCTGTTGCTCGATGCGCGGATTGACGCCAAGGCCTTCCTGCAACTGGAAGCCCTGGCGCATGCGTTCCCAGATGTCCTGGGGCGCCACGGGAGTGGGCTTCTCGGTCAGCCAGATCGGCTTCTGCTTGGCTCGCGCAGCAATGTTCGGCGTGTGCGTCGCTTCAGTCTGCGGAGCGTGGCTGGAGCAACCCGCCAGCGTGGCGGACACAGCCACCGCGATGGCTTGCGCCAAGCGGGTCAAAGCATCTGAATTGACGGACTTACGTATGGATGACGACATTGGCTGGAAGTAAGTTCCGGGCAAAAATGTCGGGCGATTCTAGAAAGCGCACCCCCTGCGGTCAACCATTGAGAATTTTTGTCCCGGCCGGTGCGCTTGTCAGAACTTGTCCTTCCATGCCCGCAGAGCCGCAAATACCTCGCTCGGCTCCCGGTTTTGAGCGCCTTCCCGTTCGTCCACTTTTTGTGTAACCAATGTTTCAGAAGTGCGTAAAAACGGATTGGTAAGCTTTTCCAGGGCCAAAGTCGACGGCAATGTCATCACGCCGTTCTGCCGTTGCTGGGTGACCTTTTCCAGACGGGCGGCGACTTCCGGATTGCCCGGCTCGACGGCGGCGGCAAATTTCAGATTGCTCAAGGTGTATTCGTGGGTGCAGTACACCAGCGTATCTTCCGGCAGGGCCGCAAGACGGCTGAGCGAGTGGTACATCTGCTCGGGCGTGCCTTCGAACAACCGGCCGCAACCGGCGGCGAACAGGGTGTCGCCGCAGAACAGCAGGCCATGGTGGTAATAGGCGATGTGCCCCAGGGTATGACCGGGCACCGCATAGACGTCGAAGTCCCAGCCGAGCACGCTGACGCTGTCGTTGTCCTTGAGCGCTACGTCACGCGCCGGAATGCTTTCGCTGGCCGGGCCGTAGACCTTGGCGCCGGTCGCGGCTTTCAGGCGCTCGACGCCGCCGACATGGTCATGGTGATGGTGAGTGATCAGAATATCGCTGAGCACCCAGCCCGGATGGGCCTCGAGCCAAGCCTGCACCGGGGCGGCGTCGCCTGGATCGACCACCGCACAGCGCTGGGTCTGATGATCCTGTAACAACCAGATGTAGTTGTCGGTGAACGCGGGCAGGGCACTGATCTGTATCATCGTCGGAATTCGCCAAGCGGAAAACATTGGCGCATCTTAGTAGTTCCTGGCGCGTTGGAGAATGACATGACCGATAAAGCGTTCGCTCAGGCCGATCCCGACTGGCTGGCATTGATCAGCGCCGCCCGCGAATGGCTGTCGGGGCCGCTCGGGCAATTTCTGCTGGATGAAGAGCGGCGCATGCTCGACGACGAGCTCGGCCGCTTCTTCGGCGGTTATCTTGTGCATTACGGCCCGTCCGCCGAAACCCCGCCGGCCGCGCCGCAGGTGCAGCGTAACGTGCGTCTTGGCGCGCCGTTGCCCGGGGTCGAGATCGTCTGCGAAGAGCAGGCCTGGCCGTTGAGCGAGCACGCCGCCGACGTGGTGGTGATGCAGCATGGCCTGGATTTCTGCCTTTCGCCCCACGGTTTACTGCGTGAAGCGGCGAGCAGCGTGCGCCCCGGCGGGCATCTGCTGATCATCGGCATCAACCCCTGGAGCACTTGGGGGCTGCGGCATTTCTTCGCCAATGATGCCCTGCGCAAGGCGCGCTGCATCTCCCCGTCGCGGGTCGCCGACTGGCTCAATCTGCTCGGCTTCGCGCTGGAGAAACGCCGCTTCGGGTGCTATCGTCCGCCGCTCGCGTCGCCCAAGTGGCAGAACCGTCTGGCCGGCTGGGAACGCAAGGCCGGTGACTGGCAGCTGTCCGGCGGTGGCTTCTATCTGCTGGTGGCGCGCAAGATCGTGGTGGGGCTGCGGCCATTGCGCCAGGAACGCCGCGAGCCGATGGGCAAGCTGATTCCGCTGCCGATGGCCAAGGTCAACCGCCGCCGCATCGAACCGTAAATCTTCTTTTATTTGTGGCCGGGCTTGTCCCGGCCGCGGTCATTGTCGATCCGTGATTGGCAGGACAGGCATTTTTCTGGAAAGACTGGCATGAGCGAAAGCGTGGAAAGCGTCGACACCGTAGAACTGTTCACCGACGGTGCCTGCAAGGGCAACCCCGGCCCCGGCGGCTGGGGCGCGCTGCTGGTGTGCAAGGGCGTCGAAAAGGAACTGTGGGGCGGCGAGGCCAACACCACCAACAACCGCATGGAGCTGCTCGGCGCGATCCGTGGCCTCGAAGCGCTCAAGCGCCCCTGCGACGTGCTGCTGGTCACCGACTCGCAATACGTGATGAAAGGCATCAACGAGTGGATGGCCAACTGGAAGAAGCGCGGCTGGAAAACCGCCGCGAAAGAGCCGGTGAAGAATGCCGACCTGTGGAAAGAGCTGGACGAGCAGGTCAATCGCCACAAAGTCACCTGGAAATGGGTGCGCGGGCACATTGGTCATCATGGTAACGAGCGCGCTGACCAACTGGCTAACCGTGGAGTGGATGAAGTTCGCGGTTACAAGCAGAGCTGATTTCGCTTCTGTGGCGTGACCGTTCGCGAGCAGGCTCGCTCCCACAGGGAAATGTATTCCAGGCCTTGAATTGGAATGCATTCAATGTGGGAGCGAGCCTGCTCGCGAAGGGCTCGCCACGGTCTGACTGAAACACCCCGCCGAGCGTGTTAACATCCGCGCCTTTGCCCGATTGACCCGTTGAGAGCTGAGCACTGATGGCCACCAGATCCGTTGTACTCGATACCGAAACCACCGGCATGCCGGTGACCGATGGTCACCGGATCATTGAAATCGGTTGCGTCGAACTGATCGGTCGGCGCCTGACGGGCCGGCATTTCCACGTTTACCTGCAACCGGATCGCGAAAGTGACGAAGGTGCGATCGGTGTGCACGGCATCACCAACGAATTTCTCGTCGGCAAGCCGCGCTTTGCCGAAGTCGCCGACGAGTTCTTCGAGTTCATCCAGGGCGCACAGCTGATCATCCACAACGCGGCGTTCGACGTTGGCTTCATCAACAACGAATTCGCCTTGATGGGCCAGCACGATCGCGCTGACATCACCCAGCATTGCACCATCCTCGACACCCTGATGATGGCCCGGGAACGTCACCCGGGGCAGCGCAACAGCCTCGATGCGTTGTGCAAGCGTTACGGCGTCGACAACTCCGGCCGTGAACTGCACGGCGCTTTGCTCGACTCGGAGATTCTCGCCGACGTCTATCTGACCATGACCGGCGGCCAGACCAGCCTGTCGCTGGCCGGCAACGCCTCCGATGGCAATGGCACGGGCGAGGGTGCCGACAACTCGGCTACCGAAATTCGCCGCCTGCCGGTCGATCGTCAGCCAGCACGCATCATCCGGGCGACCGAAGAAGAATTGGCGGCGCATCTGGTGCGGCTGGAAATCATCGCCAAATCGGCGGGAGCGCCGGCGTTGTGGACGCAGATTGCCGAGGCTGATGCGCAGGCCTGAAAAACCCGAAGATCAAAAGATCGCAGCCTTCGGCAGCTCTTACCGGGATTGCATTCCATAGTAGGGACCAGGAAGGCAGCGATTTTTTGCGTTTGGCGACATGGAGCCAAGTTGCCACTCTCGCCACATTCGTCGCAACCCTCTACCCTGAGTGCACTGGTCAGGTGCAAATCTGCCGCCTCAGGACACTGAGCCTCATGTACAAAGAGTTGAAATTTGCGCTGGCAATCATCCATCGCGACAGCAAGGTCGACACTGTCGGCTGCGTCAAGGAATGAGGACTTTTCCCAGTATGCAACCGGTCATGAATCCGAAATACCCAGGGTTGTCGGTGCGGGTCGCCGATGAAGGTTTTGCGCCGTATATCTGGGGCAGCGACTTCAGTTTCGAGGTGGCCGCCTATGGCGCTGCCGTGATCGGCAAGCCGGTCGAGCAGTGGCCGGTGACGCCAATCGTGCCGTACCGCAAGTGCTACGGCATCGATCCGGAAGAGTTCAGCGCCTTTCACAACGCGCCCGACAGTGCGATTTTCATGGCGTACCTGGACGACGAGCCGGTCGGTCACCTGGTGATCAGCACCAACTGGAACGGCTTTGCCCACATCGATGAACTGGCGGTGCATGCCCCGGCCCGTCGCCACGGCGTGGCCAAGGCGTTGCTCGATGTCGCGCAGTTCTGGAGTCGCAAGAAGAAGCTGCCGGGCATCATGCTCGAAACCCAGAACAACAACCTCGGCGCCTGTCGGCTGTATGAGCGCTGCGGTTATGTGATCGGCGGCATCGACCAGTTGCGCTATCGCGGCATCGATCCGCACACCGCCGAAGTCGCATTGTTCTGGTATCGCCTGTTCGATAATCCGCTGGAAAAACCACTCAGCTCGACAACATCGCCTCGGCTTGTTCCATGACGATGGTCAGCAGTGTCTGAATCGCCGCCGACGGCGCGGCATGTTTGAAGGTCAGGGCGTAGAGGCTGATCGGCACTGCCGGTGACAGCGGGCAGACGTCAAGCCCACCGGCGCGGGCGCCCAACGCGGTGAAGGGGTCGACGATCGCCAGGCCTTCGCCGGCCTCGACCATGCTGCGCATCATCTGATGGGTCTGCACGCGGGTCTGAATGCTTGGCGCCGGGCGCAAGGCCTGGAGTTTGTTTTCCAGTGCCGGGCTCAGCGGATCATGCCCTTCGAGACCGACCATGGCCTGACCGGCCAGATCTGCCAGGGATATGTATTTCTGTTTCGGTTGCAGCCAGCCGTGCGGAGCGAGCAATTGCAGCTTGCCCTGGGCCAGCGGCTGGCAATGGATATCGGGATGTTCGGGATCGTGCAGGCTCAGGCCCAGATCGCTTTCGCGCAGTAACAGGCTGCGAACGATGTCGCGAGTCGGCGCGCTGAGCAGGCTGCAAGGTGCGTCCGGCAAGCGCCGACGCAGGGTCGCAAGGCTTTGTGGCAGCAATTGTTGGGCCAGCGGCGGGGTGCCGATGATGCGCAAGGGCGGGGCGAGGTATTGCTTGAGGCTGCTGGCCAGACGCTGCACCGGTTCCAGCGCCTCATAAATGTGCGCGATTTCCACTTGCAAGGCGCGCGCTTCGGGGGTCGATTGCAGGCGCCCGCGAACGCTGGCAAACAGCATGAACCCCAACTGACTCTCGGCTTCGCGCAAACGCTCTTCGACCTCGGTCACCGGCAATTGCAGCCATTCGGCGGCGGTGCCCAGGTGACCGGTCTGCAAGAGCGCCTGAATCACTTCGATGTGGCGTAAACGCATGCGTGAAGTCCATGTTCAGCAGTGGGGTCAGAGGCTGAATCCTACCCCAAGTCCGCTCGCATGACTTCTGCTCATAACGCTGGGTTATTGAGCGACGGTTGGCTCAGGTTCGCGAATCAGGGTAATGCCTGATTGAACCAGGAGAAACTCGCTGTCACTGACCTTGTTGACCCGATCGCCAATGGCCAGTCTGTAAATGGGCTCCGAGCCAGTGGATCCGTCTGCAGACGGGTTCGATTCCTGGAATTCATGCACGGAATAAACACGGCCTTCCGCATCTCTTGCATGAAACTGACCGACGAGTACTGCTGCCATCTGCTTAGAACCTCTGGAGATAAAACGCTTGATTTGCGGCTTTGTAGACCGTCACCAAGCTCGGTAAGTTTTCCTACAGGAAAAAAATATTCGCCGCGCAGGAAAAACCAATGACCACTGGTGAAAGCGTCACTGGATCATCTATAACTAGCGACTCTTCCCACGGACCATCGAGAGTCATCCATGAGCAATGTCTACAACGTCGCTGTAGTGGTCGGTAGCCTGCGCAAAGCATCGATCAATCGCAAAGTCGCACTGGCCCTCGCCGAACTGGCGCCGGCCAATCTCAAGCTCGAGATTGTCGAAATCGGTGAGCTGCCGCTGTACAACGAAGACATCGACGGCGCTTCTCCGCCGGCAGCCTACAGCACTTTCCGTCAGAAAGTGGCGTCATCCGACGCGGTGCTGTTTGTTACCCCCGAGTACAACCGCTCGATCCCGGCACCGTTGAAGAATGCCATCGACGTCGGTTCGCGTCCTTATGGCCAGAGCGCTTGGAGCGGCAAACCCGGTGCGGTGATCAGCGTCTCGCCAGGCGCCATCGGCGGCTTCGGCGCCAACCAGCACCTGCGTCAGACGTTCGTTTTCCTCGATATTCATTGCCTGCAACAGCCGGAAGCGTATCTGGGCGGTGCGGGCACCGCGTTTGATGAAGCGGGCAAGCTGAGCGACTCGGTGAAACCGTTCCTGCAGAAATTCATCGATGCCTACGGCCAGTTCGTCGAGCAACACAAGAAATAAGCTCACCGAAACTCACTGTGGGAGCGAGCCTGCTCGCGAAGGCTGTGTGTCAGATAATAATTTCATGTCTGGCTCACCGCTTTCGCGAGCAGGCTCGCTCCCACATTTGTTCGACTTCCACCCGTTTCGCTATTTGAAGGCTTCTGCGAATGCTCGCTGCGTCACTGATTTTCCTGCTGACCATCACCCTCGTCATCTGGCAACCCAAAGGTCTCGGCGTCGGCTGGAGTGCAACGCTGGGCGCCGTGCTGGCGTTGATTTTTGGCGTCGTTCACCTCACGGATATCCCGCTGGTCTGGCAGATCATCTGGAACGCCACCGGCACCTTCGTGGCGCTGATCATCATCAGCCTGTTGCTCGACGAGGCTGGCTTTTTCAACTGGGCGGCGCTGCACGTGGCGCGTTGGGGGCGGGGCAGTGGGCGCAAACTGTTTGCCTTCATGGTGCTGCTCGGTGCGCTGGTCTCGGCGTTGTTCGCCAATGACGGTGCGGCGCTGATTCTCACGCCGATCGTAATTTCGATGCTGCTGGCACTGCGCTTTTCACCGGCGGCGACGCTGGCCTTCGTCATGGGCGCCGGGTTCATTGCCGACACGGCAAGCCTGCCGCTGGTGGTATCGAACCTGGTCAACATCGTTTCGGCGGATTTTTTCCACATCGGCTTCAACCGCTATGCAGCGGTGATGGTGCCGGTCAACTTCGTCAGCGTGGCGGCGACGCTGGGCATGTTGCTGTGGTTTTTTCGCCGCGACATCCCGGCGGCGTACGATCCTGCACAACTGGAAAACCCGCAAACCGCGATCCACGACAAGGCGACGTTCTATGCCGGTTGGGCGGTGCTGGTGATCCTGTTGATTGGCTGCTTCGCTCTGGAACCGCTGGGCATTCCAATCAGCGCGATTTCGGCGGTGTGTGCTGCGCTGCTACTGGGCATCGCTGCGCGCGGCCACAAGATCTCCACGCGCAAGGTTATGAAAGAAGCGCCGTGGCAGATCGTGATTTTCTCGCTGGGCATGTACCTGGTGGTGTACGGCCTGCGCAACGCCGGGCTCACCGGTTACCTCGCCGGATGGCTGGACGTGTTCGCTGAGCACGGGGTGTGGGGCGCGGCCCTGGGCACTGGGGTGCTGACGGCGCTGCTGTCGTCGATCATGAACAATCTGCCAACGGTACTGATCGGCTTGCTGTCGATCGACGCCAGTCAGGCCAGCGGCGTGATCAAAGAAGCGATGATCTACGCCAACGTGATCGGCAGCGACCTGGGGCCGAAGATCACTCCGATCGGCAGTCTGGCGACCTTGTTGTGGTTGCATGTGCTGGAGCGCAAGGGCATTCACATTGGCTGGGGCTATTACTTCCGCGTCGGGATTGTGCTGACGGTGCCGGTGTTGCTGGTGACGTTGGCGGCGTTGGCGGTGCGGCTTTCGCTGTAGACCCGGGTGGGCCCAATCGCTGGCAAGCCAGCTCCCACAGGATTTGTATTCACCGCGAAACCTGTGGGAGCTGGCTTGCCAGCGATTGGGCCAGTTCAGAAACCACAAATCTCAGGTTTGGCCGGGCACATTCGGCCAAAGATCCGCCACCAGAAACAACCGCTCGGCCTCTTCCCATTCGCCCTGGGCATTCTCGGTCAGGCGCACCATCAACTGCGCCGGGGCCAGTGCTGGCAGGTCTTCCAGCCACAAGCGCAGATGTTCGTCCGTCCAGACCTGATCCGCCGGATAATGCGCCGGCGCCAGCCAGGCGTGGCGGGGCAGGGGTTGCCAGCGGCCCGGCGGGCGTTGGGCGACAAACGCCGGCCAGTCCTTCTGATGCAGCCAACTGCCACGCAGATGTTGCGGATGCGCGCCGTGCGGTGAGTCGGCCTGCCCGGGCCACGGATACAGCAGATAACCGCCCAGCCACAGCTGCGCGCTGAAGGTTTCGATATCCAGCGCCGCCAGCACTTCGCGGCTTTCCGGGCGCGCCGAGATCGGCAATTGATGCTCGGCCAGATGCGCCAGCTTACGATCCAGCCGATCATGACAACCCGGCCCCAGCCACTGCGCGGGATCGCGGCCATCGCCATCCTGCGGGCCAAGGTAGAGCTTGATCGCCAGTTCCAGATGATGCACGCCGTCGCGGTCACGCAGCAGCATGTCCAGCTCGCCGAGGGTGTGCCCGGCGCGGCGGATTGGCAGGTTGGCGGCGATCAGTTCGATGCCCGGCGCATGCGAGACGGCGAACTGCCACAGGCGCTCGTAATACAGGCCCAGACGGCGGGTGCGCGCCTGCGCCAGCCATTGCAGCAGGCCGTAACTGTCGTGGTCGAGCTGGCGCAGCCAGTGTTCGAGACGCTGCGGGTCGTGCACCCAGTCGCTGCCGGCGAGCGGATGGCGCTGCGGCCACGGTGTAGCGGCGAGCATCGGCGGCGCGAGGATCACCCACGCCAGGTCCCGCACTTCGGGATGGCGTAACTGATGGGGCAACTGCAACAAGTCGGGAAACAGGATCATCTTGCGAGCATAGCCTTAAACCTGAGCGCACCCTTGAGGCTGAAAGGATTTTGTCTATCTGGCGCTTTCGCCCATAATCGGGTTTTCGCGTTTTCGATTGTCCGCAGAGGTCCCATGGAGCAATTTCGTAATATCGGCATCATCGGTCGCCTGGGCAGCTCCCAGGTGCTGGATACCGTCCGCCGACTGAAACGCTTTCTGCTCGACCGTCACCTGCATGTGATCCTCGAAGACACCATCGCTGAAGTCCTGCCCGGCCACGGCCTGCAAACTTCGTCGCGCAAGATGCTCGGCGAAGTCTGCGACATGGTCATCGTCGTCGGCGGTGACGGCAGCCTGCTCGGCGCCGCGCGGGCGCTGGCCAAACACAATATTCCGGTGCTCGGCATCAACCGTGGCAGCCTCGGCTTCCTCACCGATATTCGCCCGGACGAGTTGGAAATCAAGGTCGCCGAAGTGCTCGACGGCCACTATCTGGTGGAAAACCGCTTCCTGCTGCAAGCCGAAGTGCGTCGCCATGGCGAGGCCATCGGCCAGGGCGATGCGCTCAACGACGTGGTGCTGCACCCGGGCAAATCGACGCGGATGATCGAATTCGAGCTGTACATCGACGGCCAGTTTGTCTGCAGCCAGAAGGCCGACGGCCTGATCGTCGCCACGCCCACCGGCTCCACTGCCTACGCCTTGTCTGCCGGCGGGCCGATCATGCATCCCAAGCTCGACGCTATTGTGATTGTGCCGATGTACCCCCATACCTTGTCGGGACGGCCGATCGTGGTCGATGGCAACAGTGAGCTGAAAATCGTCGTGTCCAAAGATATGCAGATCTATCCGCAGGTGTCCTGCGACGGCCAGAACCACTTCACCTGCGCACCGGGCGACACCATTACCGTGAGCAAAAAGGCACAGAAGCTGCGCCTGATTCATCCGCTCGATCACAATTACTACGAGGTGTGCCGCACCAAGCTTGGCTGGGGCAGCAAGCTGGGGGGCGGAGGCGACTGATGCTCGATCCCGCGCGCAGTTACGACCTGATCGGTGACGTGCACGGATGCGCCATGACCCTCGAACACTTGCTGGACCGTCTCGGTTATCACAAGCAAAGCGGGGTCTGGCGGCATCCGTCACGCATGGCAGTGTTCGTCGGCGACATCATCGACCGTGGCCCGCGCATTCGCGAGGCGTTGCACATCGTTCACGACATGGTCGAAGCGGGGCAGGCGCTGTGCATCATGGGCAACCACGAATTCAACGCGCTCGGCTGGGTCACCCCGGCGCCACCGGGCAGCGGCAAGCAGTTCGTGCGCGAACACACCAAGCGCCATGCGCGGCTGTTGCAGGAAACCCTGACTCAATTTGAAGACCATCCCGGCGACTGGCATGACTTCCAGCAGTGGTTCTACGAGCTGCCGCTGTTCGTCGATGCCGGTCGCTTCCGCGTGGTGCATGCGTGCTGGGATGCCGGTCTGATCGAGCCGTTGCGGGCGTTGTTCCCCAATGGCTGCGTCGATGAGCATTTCCTCCAGGCCTCGGCGGTGCCCGGCAGCTTCGCCTGCACCGTGTTCGATCGCCTGCTGCGCGGCACCGACATGCGTCTGCCCGGTGGCCTGACCATGACCAGCGGCGACGGTCTGGTGCGTTCGTTCTTCCGCACCAAGTTCTGGGAAGACGACCCGAAAACCTACGGCGACATCGTCTTCCAGCCCGATGCACTGCCGGAACCTGTCGCGCAGACGCCGCTGACTTCAACCGAAAAGAATTCCCTGCTGCGCTATGGCGTCGACGAGCCGTTGCTGTTCGTCGGCCACTACTGGCGCAGCGGCAAACCGGCGCCGATCCGCCCGAACCTCGCGTGCCTGGATTACAGCGCCGTGCTCTACGGCAAACTGGTGGCCTATCGTCTGGACCAGGAAACGCGCCTGGATCCGCAAAAATTCGTCTGGGTCGATGTCGAGCGGCCGGAGGTCCTGCAATGAGTGCGGTAGCGGTATTGCGCCTGCCGTTGGCGGTGGATTTGAGCGGTTTTGTCAAACTGCTGCAACGCATGCAAGTGCCCCATCGGGTCAGCGAAGAGGCGGGCGAACAGGTGTTGTGGGCGCCGGAGGAAATCAGCGAGGACGTGCGCTCCTTGTACGAGCGCTTCCCGGCCGGCGACCCGGATCAGCAACTGGACATTCCCGTGGGCCAGACCTTCAAACGGCCAAGCTTCGCCGAACAGCTGAAACACGCCAAAGCCACCGGATTGATTCTGCTGTTGAGCCTGATCGTCGGTGGTCTGACCTTCCTCGGTGAAAATCTGGAAACGCTGCGCTGGCTGACCTTCCTCGATTTTCGCGTGATCGGCGAGTACATCCACTTCACGCCCCTGGCCGACAGTCTGGCGGCAGGGCAGTGGTGGCGGCTGGTCACGCCGATGCTGATCCACTTCGGCATCCTCCATCTGGCCATGAACGGCATGTGGTACTGGGAGCTGGGGCGGCGTATCGAGTCGCGCCAGGGCAGCATCAACCTGATCGGCCTGACGCTGCTGTTCAGTCTGGTGTCCAACTACGCGCAGTTCGTCTGGAGCGGGCCGAGCCTGTTTGGTGGGCTGTCCGGCGTGCTTTACGGCTTGCTCGGGCATTGCTGGATTTTCCAGCTTCTGGCGCCGAACCCGGCCTATCGTCTGCCGCGCGGCGTGCTGGTGATGATGCTGGTGTGGCTGGTGGTGTGCATGTCCGGGCTGATTTCGCTGATCGGTTTCGGCCAGATCGCCAACGCCGCGCACCTGAGCGGGTTACTCATCGGATGCTTCACCGGTTTGTTGGGCGGTTTGTATAACCGCCGTAAACTGGCCGTCTAACATTTTTTGTTTCAGCAAAGAGCACGGAGACCCTGATGTCCTCTTTCAACGACATGATCAACAACATCACCCCGGACATCTACGAAAGCCTGAAACTGGCCGTGGAAATCGGCAAATGGTCCGACGGCAACAAACTCACTGCCGAACAGCGCGAGCTGTCGTTGCAGGCGATGATTGCCTGGGAAATCCAGAACCTGCCGGAAGACCAGCGCACTGGCTACATGGGCCCGCAAGAGTGTGCGTCGAAGTCGATCGAAGTGCCGAACATCCTGTTCAAGTCGGATGCCATCCATTGATCGAGATTGGCCGCGGTGCAATCAGCAAAATGTCGGCGCGCCTGGACGGGTCGAACGTGCAATACGCGTTTCGTCTGGATGACGTCGAGGTGCCGGTCAATCCGTTGATCGGCAGCACGTTGCGTCTGGAATTCCTGGGGGCGATTCACTGCACCCATTGCGGGCGCAAGACCAAAACCAGTTTCAGTCAGGGTTATTGCTACCCGTGCATGACCAAACTGGCGCAGTGCGACCTGTGCATCATGAGTCCGGAGCGTTGCCACTTCGACGCCGGCACCTGCCGTGATCCGGTGTGGGGCCAGCAGTTCTGCATGACCGATCATGTGGTTTATCTGGCCAACTCGTCGGGGATCAAGGTTGGCATCACCCGTGCTACGCAGTTGCCGACCCGCTGGCTCGATCAGGGTGCGAGTCAGGCGCTGCCGATCATGCGCGTGTCGACACGGCAGCAATCGGGCTTTGTCGAAGACTTGTTCCGCAGTCAGGTGGCGGACAAGACCAACTGGCGCGCACTGCTCAAGGGCGATGCGGCGGCGGTGGATCTGGCGCAGGTGCGCGATCAGTTGTTCGAAAGCTGCGCCGAAGGCCTGCAAGGGTTGCAGGAGCGATTCGGCCTACAGGCGATTCAGACGATTGCCGATGTCGAACCGCTGGAAATCCGCTATCCCGTCGAGCAATACCCGGCGAAAATCGTCAGCTTCAACCTGGACAAGAACCCGATTGCCGAAGGCACGCTGCTGGGGATCAAGGGCCAGTACCTGATCTTTGACACCGGCGTGATCAACATTCGTAAATACACGGCGTACCAGCTCGCCGTGCATCAATAAGGATTCCAGCATGCGCACCGAACAACCGAAGATGATTTACCTCAAGGACTATCAGGCGCCCGAGTACCTGATTGACGAAACGCACCTGACCTTCGAGTTGTTCGAGGACCACAGCCTGGTTCACGCGCAACTGGTGATGCGCCGTAATCCTGAACGTGGCGCCGGACTGCCGCCGCTGGTGCTCGACGGCCAGCAACTTGAGCTGCTCTCGGTGACGCTGGCGGATCAGGAACTGAGCGCTGCTGACTATCAAGTCTCGGACAGTCACCTGACCCTGCAGCCGACCAGTGAAACGTTCACCCTCGACACCAGCGTACGCATCCACCCGGAAACCAATACCGCGCTGGAAGGCCTGTACAAGTCCGGCACGATGTTCTGCACCCAGTGCGAGGCCGAAGGCTTTCGCAAGATCACCTATTACCTCGACCGCCCGGACGTGATGAGCAAGTTCACCACCACCGTCGTGGCCGAACAGCACAGCTACCCGGTGCTGCTCTCCAACGGTAACCCGATCGCTTCCGGCCCCGGTGAAGACGGCCGGCACTGGGCGACCTGGGAAGACCCGTTCAAGAAACCGGCGTACCTGTTCGCGCTGGTCGCCGGTGATCTGTGGTGCGTCGAAGACACCTTCACCACCATGAGCCAGCGCAACGTCGCGCTGCGCATTTATGTCGAGCCGGAAAACATCGACAAGTGCCAGCACGCGATGAACAGCCTGAAGAAATCCATGCGCTGGGACGAAGAGGTCTACGGTCGCGAGTACGATCTGGACATCTTCATGATCGTCGCGGTCAACGATTTCAACATGGGCGCGATGGAGAACAAGGGCCTCAACATCTTCAACTCCAGCGCCGTGCTGGCCCGCGCCGAAACTGCCACCGACGCCGCGCACCAGCGGGTCGAGGCGATCGTCGCCCACGAATACTTCCACAACTGGTCGGGCAACCGCGTGACCTGCCGCGACTGGTTCCAGCTGTCGCTCAAGGAAGGTTTCACGGTGTTCCGCGATGCCGGTTTCTCCTCGGACATGAACTCGGCGACAGTCAAGCGCATTCAGGACGTGGCGTACCTGCGTACCCACCAGTTCGCCGAAGATGCCGGCCCGATGGCCCACGCCGTGCGTCCGGACAGCTTCATCGAGATTTCCAACTTCTACACCCTGACCGTGTACGAAAAGGGCTCGGAAGTGGTCGGCATGATCCACACCCTGCTGGGCGCAGAAGGCTTCCGCAAGGGCAGCGATCTGTACTTCGAGCGCCACGACGGCCAGGCCGTGACCTGCGACGACTTCGTCAAGGCCATGGAAGATGCCAATGGCGTTGATCTCAGCCAGTTCAAGCGCTGGTACAGCCAGGCCGGCACACCGCGTCTGGCCGTCAGCGAGTCCTACGACGCTGCGGCGAAAACCTACAGCCTGACCTTCCGCCAGAGCTGCCCGCCGACCCCGGACAAGGTGGAAAAACTGCCGTTCGTGATCCCGGTGGAGCTCGGCTTGCTCGACAGCCAGGGCAATGAAATCGCTCTGCGTCTGGCTGGCGAAGCCTCGGCACAAGGCACCACTCGGGTGATCTCGGTGACCGAAGCCGAGCAGACCTTCACTTTCGTCGACATCAACGAACAGCCTTTGCCGTCGCTGCTGCGCGGCTTCTCGGCGCCAGTGAAATTGAGCTTCCCGTACAACCGCGATCAACTGATGTTCCTGATGCAGCACGACAGCGACGGTTTCAATCGCTGGGATGCCGGTCAGCAACTGTCGGTGCAAGTGCTTCAAGAGTTGATCGGCCAACATCAGAAAGGCGAGAGCCTGAAGCTCGATCCGCGTTTGGTGTCGGCGCTGCGCACGGTGCTGTCCGACGAGTCGCTGGATCAGGCGATGGTTGCCGAAATGCTCTCGCTGCCGGGTGAGGCCTATCTCACCGAGATCAGCGAAGTGGCTGACGTCGAGGCGATTCATGTCGCTCGCGAGTTCGCCCGCAAGCAACTCGCCGAAGGCTTGTTCGAAGCGCTGTGGCTGCGTTATCAGGCCAATCGCGATCTTTCGAAAAAGACTCCGTACGTCGCCGAGGCCGAGCACTTCGCCCGGCGCGCCTTGCAGAACATTGCCCTGTCGTACCTGATGCTCAGCGGCAAGCCGGAAGTGTTGGCAGCGGCCCTGGAGCAGTTCGAGACTGCTGACAACATGACCGAGCGCCTGACTGCGCTGGCGGTGCTGGTCAACTCGCCGTTCGAAGAACAGAAGGCCCTCGCCCTGGTCAGCTTCGCCGAGCACTTCAAGGACAATCCGCTGGTCATGGATCAGTGGTTCAGCGTGCAGGCCGGCAGCACGTTGCCGGGCGGTTTGGAGCGGGTGAAGGCGTTGATGCAGCACCCGGCGTTCAACATCAAGAACCCGAACAAGGTGCGGGCATTGATCGGCGCGTTCGCCGGGCAGAACCTGATCAACTTCCACGCGGCGGACGGTTCAGGTTATCGCTTCCTCGCCGATCTGGTGATCGAACTGAACGGCTTCAACCCGCAGATCGCCTCGCGCCAACTGGCCCCGCTGACCCGCTGGCGCAAATACGACAGCGCGCGCCAGGCTCTGATGAAGGCTGAGCTGGAACGCATTCTGGCGTCCGGGTCGCTGTCCAGCGATGTGTATGAAGTGGTGAGCAAAAGCCTGGCGTAACCCGATCCGGTAGGAACCGTCGAGTTGATCGTTCCCATGCTCTGCGTGGGAATGCCTCTCTCGACGCTCTGCGTCGGCTTTGGGACGCAGAGCGTCCCTTGCTGCATTCCTTTGCTGCGCGTGGGAACGATCAACAAAAAATGCCGCTCAACGAGCGGCATTTTTATTGGCACAACAAACAGCTATTTACGCAGATCAAACCGATCCAGATTCATCACCTTCGTCCATGCCTTGACGAAATCGTTGACGAACTGCGCCTTCGCGTCGGAACTGGCGTACACCTCGGCCAACGCGCGCAATTGCGCATTCGAGCCGAACACCAGATCCACCCGAGTCGCCGTCCACTTTGGCGCCCCGGTCTTGCGGTCACGGCCTTCAAACTCATCGGCATCCCGTGACGTTGGGGTCCACTCAACTCCCATGTCCAGCAGGTGGGTGAAGAAGTCATTGCTCAGCGTTTCGGTTTTATCGGTGAACACGCCATGCCGCGTCTGGCCGACATTGGTGTTCAATACCCGCAAACCACCCAGCAGCACGGTCATTTCCGGTGCCGTGAGCGTCAGCAACTGCGCCTTGTCGATCAGCAGGGTTTCCGCCGCAACCGTGTATTTTCCTTTGCTGTAATTGCGGAAGCCATCGGCAATCGGTTCGAGGAAGCCGAACGATTCGACATCGGTCTGCTCCTGCGAAGCATCGACGCGGCCCGGTGAAAACGGCACCGACACCGAATGCCCGGCGTTTTGCGCGGCTTTTTCCACCCCGGCATTACCGGCCAGGACGATCAGGTCCGCCAGCGAGATCTTCTTGCCACCGGCGGCCGAACCGTTGAACTCGTTCTGAATACCTTCCAGTTTGCTCAGCACCTTGTCCAATTGCTCGGGCTGGTTGGCCTGCCAGAACTTCTGCGGGGCCAGACGCAAGCGTCCGCCGTTGGCGCCACCGCGCTTGTCCGAACCGCGGAAGGTCGATGCTGCAGCCCACGCGGTCGAGACCAGTTGCGACACTGACAACCCTGAAGCCAGCACCTTGTTTTTCAGCGCCGTGGCGTCGCTGTCATCGATCAGCGGGTGCGTCACGTCGGGCAGCGGGTCTTGCCAGAGCAATTCCTCTTGTGGAAATTCCGGGCCGAGGTAGCGGGAGAGCGGACCCATGTCGCGATGGATCAGCTTGTACCAGGCGCGGGCGAACGCGTCGGCGAGCTGATCGGGATTGGCCAGAAAGCGCCGCGAGATTTGTTCGTAGGCAGGATCGAAGCGTAACGCCAGATCGGAGGTGAGCATGGTCGGCGAGAGCTTCTTGTTCGGATCGTGAGCGTGGGGAACGGTGCCTGCACCCGCGCCGTTTTTCGGTTGCCACTGATTGGCGCCCGCCGGGCTTTTGGTCAGCTCCCACTCGAAGCCGAACAGGTTTTCCAGATAGTTGTTGCTCCACTGCGTTGGCGTGGTGGTCCAGGTCACTTCCAGACCACTGGTGATGGTGTCGGCGCCTTTACCGGTGCCGAAGGCGTTTTTCCAGCCCAGACCCTGTTGCTCCAGACCGGCCGCTTCCGGCTCTGGGCCGACATTGTCGGCCGGGCCGGCGCCGTGGGTCTTGCCGAACGCGTGGCCGCCGGCGATCAGCGCCACGGTTTCTTCGTCGTTCATGGCCATGCGGCCGAAGGTTTCGCGAATGTCCTTGGCCGAGGCCACCGGGTCCGGGTTGCCTTCCGGGCCTTCCGGGTTGACGTAGATCAGGCCCATCTGCACGGCGGCGAGGGGATTTTCCAGATTGCGTTCGCCCTGATCGGTACGGCTTTCTTCACGGCCATGCAAATCGGGCTCAGCCACCAGCGTGCCGTCGCCGGGCTCTTGCACTGGGCCATTGCTCTTGCCGTAACGGTTATCGCCACCGAGCCACTCGGTTTCCGAACCCCAGTACACGTCTTCATCCGGTTCCCAGACATCGGCGCGGCCCCCGGAAAAACCGAAGGTCTTGAAGCCCATGGATTCCAGCGCGACGTTGCCGGTAAGCACGATCAAGTCAGCCCAGGAAATATTGCGCCCGTATTTCTGCTTGATCGGCCACAGCAGGCGGCGGGCCTTGTCGAGGCTGACGTTGTCCGGCCAACTGTTGAGCGGGGCGAAGCGTTGCTGTCCGGAGCCGGCGCCCCCACGGCCATCGGCGGTGCGATAGGTCCCGGCGCTGTGCCAGGCCATGCGCACGAACAGCGGGCCGTAGTGGCCAAAGTCGGCTGGCCACCAGTCCTGAGAATCAGTCATCAGCGCTCTGATGTCTTGTTTCAGCGCCTGAAAGTCGAGGCTTTTGAAGGCCTTGGCGTAGTCGAAGTCCTGGCCCAGCGGATCGGACTTGGGGGAATGCTGGCTGAGGATTTTCAGATTGAGTTGATTCGGCCACCAGTCACGGTTCGTCGTACCGCCGCCGGCGGCGTGGTTGAACGGGCATTTCGATTCGTTTGCCATGTTCGTATCCCTATCAGGTCTGCGGCCGGCTCGTGCCGACTTCGGACTGGTAAGGCTAGACCCGAGTTGGCAAGTCGGCTAATAGCCCGACTATTGGATACCGATAGGCAAACTCTTTCACCATCCCATGTAGGAGCCGCCGAAGGCTGCGATCTTTTGATCTTTGTTCACCAAAAAATCAAAAGCAAAGATCGCAGCCTTCGGCAGCTCCTACAGGGGTTAGCTCGATTGTGCGGTATCGTCCTCTGGCACGTCGTCGAGGATGTCTTCCTGGCCGGGCAGTTCGGTGATGACGCTGAAGTCGCTGACTTCAACCGCGCCATTGCCATACCCCAGCAAATGAAACGAGAACGCCTTGCGCGGCTGGGGGTTTTCAAAGCTGAAGTCCAACTCCAGTGGCTGGTCCGCCGTGGCGATCATTTCTGCTGGCAGGCCCAGTTGCACGTCCTGTTCGAATTGCTTGGCCTTGAGCTGAATGTACGCCGCCTGCTGCGGATCGACCGAGCGCACGGTCAGGCGTACGCGGGTGTGCGAGCCTTTGGGCATTTCCAGGTATTGCGCGCCGATCAGGTTGTCGGCCCAGTCATCCTTGATCTGCGCTTGCAAAGGGATGATGTTGTTGCTGCCGAACTGGTAGCGATGGTTGAGTGGCGTGCGCAGCAGTGACAAGTCGAGGGCATCAGCGCGCGCGGCGATCTGCCGGGCCGGATGGCCGCTGTAGGTGCCTTTGTAAGTAGCGCTTTCGGCGATGAAACCGGTGCTTTGGTAGTAGCGGCAGCGGCGCGGCAGGTCGCATTCGGAGAAAATGCCTTGGCCGTTGTGGTAGCGCAGCTTGCCGTTGGTGAACGACATGATTTCGCGCCCCGAATCGTAGTCGCGAAACAGCGAGCGGCCGCTCAGCGCAGTCGGCACCGGCAGGTCGAAATAGTCGAGGATCGAGGTGCTCAGATCGACGTGGCCGTAGACCCCGGCATTCAGACGCGGCAGTTGCGCCTGCTCCGGTGCCAGCGTCAGGTTGAAACCCCATGAGGAGGCCAGCCGCACGCCGTCGATGCCGTGGGATTCATCCGAGGTGATCACCACCAAAGTGTCCTTGAGAATGCCTTGGCGCTCCAGCCCCGAAAGAAATTCATCCAGCGCATCGTCGAGATAACCCACAGCAGCCTGCTTCGGCGTTTCATAACGCTGCAGATAATCCTCCGGTGCAGAGTAGGGCTGGTGGGTGCCGACTGTCAGCAGCGTGAGCATCCACGGCTGTTTTTGCTTCTTCAGGTGGCCGACGTAATCCAGCGCACCTTCGAAGAACGCCTTGTCATCCTTGCCCCAGGGGAATTCCAGGTAGTTGCTGTTGCTGAACCATTCCAGACCGTGGGTCGCATCGAAACCGATGTGCGGCATGATCTTGTCTTTGGCCATGAACCGCAGGCCGGCGCCCTGCAAGTAATGAGTGCTGAAGCCGTGCTCGCGCAGCTGCGCCGGCAGGCAGGCCTGATTGCGTTCGTTGAGGGTGAGCATTTCCACGCCTTTGGGCGTGCCATTGTTGAGCTTGTCGTAGTCACCGCACAGCATGGCGTACAGACCGCGAATGGTCTGATGGGTGTGCAGCACGTAGTCTGGGGTGTTCATGCCGCGCTCGGCCCAGCGGCTGAGGTTGGGCATCAGGTCTTCCTGATAATGACTGCCGATCGCCTCACGGTTGGCGCGGATGTAGGCGCCGGGGATGCCTTCGAGCGCGATGATCAATACATTGCGCGCCTGCCCCGGCGCGGCGAGCAGCTTCTGGCCATTGAGATCGACGTCGGTGAGCCCGGCCATCGCCGGTGTAGGTTCTTCGACGTCGCCGTCGAGCCATTCCTCGGCCTGGATCTGCAGGTCGGCGACTTCACTGGCGAGCAACTGATGGGGCAGGTTGTACAGGCGCCAGGCGTCGCCGTCATTCGGCCACAGGTTTTGCGCACCCCAGTGTGCGGCGAGTAACACGATTGGCGCGGCCCAGACAGAGCGAGGCAGAGCAGGGCGAGACAAGCCGCGACCAACAAGCTGAGTCAGCAGCCAGAAAACCAGGGCACCCAGCAAAGCCATGGCCAGGGCAGGGTGCGCAAGTCCGCCGCCAGTGGAGTTTTCAACGAATTGCGGGTCGATCAGGTAGTGAATATCCGAAGGCGTCGGCAGGCGGCCGACGGCGCTGACCAATTCTGCCGTGGCGATCGCCAGCAGCGCCCAGAACATCAGCACCGGCAAGGCCAGCCACCATGCGCGGCGATGCAGTGTTACCACCAGCAAACTGCCGACGGCCAGATCCGACAAAAAGCCCAGCGGGTTTGACCAGCCCAGCGCCGCCCGCAGGCACACCGGCACGACCAATACCAGAACGATGAGAGAAAGAAGGCGGGCATTCGGCCGCCGCAGCCAGTTGAAAAGAGCACTCACAAAAAAGGCCTGCTTGTCATCAAAGGGTCAAAAAAGTGTGGGTGATGATACCAAGGGCAGAAAGGCTGATCGGCTTTTAAAACCTGCGGCTGGCGATCGCTGAAACGGCGCGTGCCCATAGCGGGCGTGGATTGTGGGACGTATGGCCGTTTTTCGGAGGGGCAGTATTTTGTTTCAGACTGTTGTAGGTCCATCCACTGCCTGAATTTCAGCAGCAGACGCTAAATCGCGGAGTGCTATCGATATGCGATAAAGATATTTAAGTTCTATTTTTTATAGCTATAAAGTCAGGCCTTTCAGCCCACCCCCATGCTGCGAGGTTGTCATGGCCACACCGTTCAAACGTTCTGCGCTGACTCTGTTGGCCGCAACTCTGGCAGCGGGCGCGCTGTTCAGCAGCGGCGCCCGGGCCGAGGGCAAAATCAGCATCGCCCAGCAATTCGGCATTGGTTACCTGATTCTCGACGTCGTGCGCGATCAACAACTGATCGAGAAACACGGCAGGGCCCAAGGCCTGGAGATCAAGGTCGACTGGAACAGCATTTCCGGCGCTACGGCCATGAATGAGGCGCTGCTCACCGGAGCGCTGGACGTCGTCTCGGCCGGCGTGCCGCCGATGCTCACCGTGTGGGATCGCACCAAGGGCAAGCAGAACGTCAAAGCCATCGCCGCGCTGGGGTCGATGCCCAATTACCTGCTGACCAACAACCCGAACATCAAAACGCTGAAAGACTTCAGCGACAAGGATCGTATCGCCGTGCCTGCCGCTGGCGTGGGTTTCCAGTCGCGCACCCTGCAGATTGAAACCGCCAGGGAATTCGGAGACGAGCAGTTCAAGAAGTTCGACAACATTTCAGTCAGCCTGCCGCACCCGGACGCCACCGCTGCGCTGATCGCTGGCGGCTCGGAAATCAACTCGCATTTCTCCAGCCCACCGTTCCAGTACCAGGCGCTGCAAAACCCCAACGTGCATAAAGTGCTGAGCTCCTACGACATCCTCGGCGGCCCGGCGACGTTCAACGTGCTCTACACCACGGAAAAATTCCACGACGAAAACCCGAAAACCTACAAAGCTTTCTATGACGCACTGGCCGAAGCCGAGAACATCATCAAAGCCGACAAACCCGCCGCCGCCCAAGCCTACATCCGTGTAGAGCAATCGAAACTGCCGCTGGCCCTGGTCGAGCAAATCGTCAAAGACCCGGAAATCGACTTCACCGTTGTACCGCAACGCACGTTCATCTACGCCGAGAAATTGCAGGAACTGGGTGTGTTGAAAAACAAGGCGGGGAGCTGGAAGGATTACTTCTTTGAAGAAGCGCATGGTGGTGCGGGGAGTTGAGAATTGGGCGTCACCCGGCACTACTGTGGGAGCGAGCTTGCTCGCGAAAGTGGAGTTTCCGCCACGAATGAATTGACTGGCCTGACGCCTTCGCGAGCAAGCTCGCTCCCACAGGTTTAGCGGCCTAAGCCTTCTTCCGGCCAATAAAAAACGGGGCGGCACGATCATCGATCAAGCCGCCCCGCTTATCTGTCGGGCGAACAGTCTTTCAGTCAGCGATCAATGCATCTTGCTGTGATCGTGGCCGCCCATGTTGGTCAGCGCGCGAACCGGTGCTTTGACTTCGATGGTTTCTTTCTCGCCCTTGGCGTTTTCCACGGTCAGGGTCAGCGGCACGTTTTCACCTTCCTTCAACTGACCGGTCAGGCCCATCAGCATGACGTGGTAGCCGTTCGGGTCGAAGCTCACGGCTTTGCCGGCCGGCAGCTCAACTGATTTCACCGGGCCCATGGTCATGACGTCGTTCTTCATGCTCATTTCATGAATCTGCACGTCCTTGGCCACTGGCGAGGCAACGCTGAGCAGCTTGCTGTCGCTGTCGGCAGTGACGGTCATGAACGCGCCGCTGGCGGACTGGGTCGGCACGGTGGCACGGACCCAGGCGTCGTCGACTTTGGTCTGCGCCGACGCCTGAAAGGCCAGGCCGAGCAGGGACAGTGCACATACGGTGCGTTTGAGGTGATTCAGAACGGGATGCATCAGCAGACCTCCATAACAGTAAGCAAATCTTCCGTGCACTCTTGGGCTGTCAGCGAAGTTGACAGGCCCAGGCGCAACTCACCACGCGAGTCGTAGACGTAGCTGGTGGACGTATGGGAGATGGTGTAGGTGTCGCCGGCCGGGACTTTCTCGTAGAACACGTCGAATTCCTTGGCGGTGGCCTTGGTTTCCTCAAGCGTGCCGTACAGCGCGACGAAGCTCGGGTCGAAGGCTTTGACGTAGGCGTCGAGGATCTGCGGCGTGTCGCGCTCAGGGTCGAGGGTGATGAACACCACTTGCAAACGGTCGCCGTCGCGGCCCATGAGTTTTTTGATCTGTGCGGCGCGGGCCAGGGTGGTGGGGCAAACGGCCGGGCACTGGGTGAAACCGAAAAAGATCATCGGCATCATCCCGCGAAAGCTCGACAGCGACATGGTTTCGCCTTCGGGATTCTTCAGCTTGAAGGTGCGTCCGAGGATCTTGTCGCTCAGATCCTTGCCGTACTTGTACGACAGTTGGCCACGGGTATCGCAACCGGCGAGCAGGCCGAGCCCGAGCACGCCCATTCCCGCAAGTACCTTGCGGCGAGTCAACAAAGCCGTCATCTAATACCGCCTTTTGCAGCCCGCCAGTCGGCAGGACTGGCGAGGGGTTAACCGTAAAAGCGCCGCATGATAGCAAACTGAGGCTGATCGCCGGCTGCCGATCGCCGCGCGGTGCGGGATCGGACGACAAAAGGTGTAAGAAGAAATGACGAATAAGCCATGCGTTCGCCGCGACCAAACTTTGATTTAAATAGTATGACGATTGGAGACGAGCGCAGAAACACGTACTCTTGCCGCTGCGCTGCAAAGACCAAAACAACAACAGGAGTCTGTAATGCAACCGATTCGTCTCGGCCTGGTGGGCTACGGCAAGATCGCCCAGGATCAACACGTTCCCGCCATCCTCGCCAACCCGGCGTTCCAGTTGGTGGCGGTCGCAACCCAGGGCAAACCTTGCGCCGGGGTGGAGAACTTCCAATCGCTGGGCGAACTGCTCGAAAACGGCCCGACTGTCGACGCAATTGCGTTCTGCACGCCGCCACAGGGGCGCTTCGCACTGGTGCAACAGGCGTTGGCGGCCGGCAAGCACGTGCTCGTGGAAAAACCGCCCTGTGCGACATTGGGCGAGGCCATGGCCCTGGTCGATCAAGTCGCCGATCAAGGCGTCAGCGCTTTGTTCGCCTGGCATTCACGCTACGCACCGGGCATCGCCGCCGCCCGCGACTGGCTGGCCGGCCGCACCCTGCAAAGCGTGCAGATCGACTGGAAGGAAGACGTGCGCAAGTGGCATCCGGGTCAGGCATGGATCTGGCAACCGGGCGGCCTCGGCGTCTTCGACCCGGGCATCAACGCCTTGTCGATCGTCACCCACCTGCTGGCGCTGCCGCTGTTTGTCGAAGCCGCCGAACTGCGCGTGCCGAGCAACTGCCAGTCGCCGATTGCCGCCTCGATCAAAATGTCTGATGCGCATCAGCTCGACGTACGCGCCGAGTTCGATTTCGACCATGGCCATGACGAACTGTGGAGCATCGAAATCCGTTGCACCGAGGGCGTTCTGCGCCTGGACAATGGCGGCGCGGTGCTGAGCATCGACGGCGTGCGCCAAAGCGTCTCGGAGGAGGGCGAGTACGCAGCGGTCTACCGCCACTTCCAGCAATTGATAAGCGACAAGGCCAGCGACCTGGATCTGCAACCGTTGCGCCTGGTGGCGGACAGTTTCTTTGTCGGTAGTCGGGCGTTGGTTGAGCCGTTCTACGATTGAAATGGATTGTCCGGTTTGAGTGGACGGTGTAACCCTTTTCAAGCGATTTATCCCTTTGTCGTGCGTCAGTAATCTGTACCCAACTTGAACGCAACAACAAAACTCAAAACTTGAAAAGGGACGCACACCATGACCACTCCAACCTACAACCGCCTGAACAAAGACGACGCTATCGTGCTGCTGGTTGACCACCAGACCGGTCTGATCTCGCTGGTGCAGGACTTCTCGCCGAACGAGTTCAAGAATAACGTGCTGGCGCTGGCGGATCTGGCCAAGTTCTTCGACCTGCCAACCATCCTCACCACCAGCTTCGAACAAGGCCCGAACGGCCCGCTGGTACCGGAGTTGAAAGAAATGTTCCCGGACGCGCCATACATCGCTCGCCCAGGTCAGATCAACGCCTGGGACAATGAAGACTTCGTCAAGGCGATCAAGGCCACCGGGCGCAAGCAGATCATCATTGCCGGTGTCGTAACGGATGTGTGTGTAGCGTTCCCGACGCTGTCGGCGCTGGCAGAAGGGTTTGATGTGTTTGTGGTCACCGATGCCTCCGGCACCTTCAACACCACCGTGCAGCAAGCCGCATGGAGCCGCATGACTCAAGCCGGCGCGCAGATGATGAACTGGTTCTCGGTGGCCTGTGAGCTGCACCGCGACTGGCGCAACGACATTGAAGGCCTGGGCAATCTGTTGTCGCAGCGCATTCCCAACTACCGCAACCTGATGAACAGCTACTCGGCGCTGACGCAGCAGAAGTAAGCGTTAAATCCAAAGCAAAAGCCTGCCTCGAAAGCAGGCTTTTGCGTTTTCTCCAGGACGCCGTTCGTCCATTGTCGGGCACTTGTCACGCAAGGGCATTTCACACGCTCAGGTACCTATCGCTGAACACCTCGGAGAACGACATGGACATTGATGAAAACGCACCGGGCAACCAGTCGCAACAAGCCGTGACGCGCCCCACCGACAACGAGACCGGGCACGATCCCAAGCGCGAAAACCCCGAGGTGCCTTTGCCGCCGGACGATGAGGCGCCTGTAGAAGAAGACATGTCGGATGTGGATGCGGCCAATTCGGTTTCGACGGAGCATCCGCCGTCACGCTGATCGTGTGGTTTCAAGGGGAATGCTCCCTGTGATGGTCAACCCGGACAGTTCCCTCTCCTCGGGGAGAGGGCTAGGGTGAGGGGCTTTCCCTGGCACCCTGATGCAGTTCAGTCACCGACATCGTGAAAACCAGTTTCGCTCGCCCATGGTTGGCATACCCATGCGCCACATCGGTCCGCGCCACCGCCGAACACCCAGGCCCGACAATCAGCTCGGCATCGCCAACGTGCAAATGCAACGTGCCTTTCTCGACATGAAACAGCTCTGTGGTGCCATTCGGGTGACCGGCTGAAGAAAACGACTCGCCGGGAAACAATTCCCAGCGCCACAACTCGAGCATGTTCGGGCCGCTGGTGCCGGCCAGCAGTCGTGCCGATCCACCCAGCTCACCGGTCCATAGCGTGGGGATGTCATCACTGTCGATCAGATGCGCCGCCGGAGTGTCGGCGACATTGACGAAGTCCGCCACGGACAAGCCCAGCGCTGCGGCGATTTTGCACAATGTCGCGATGCTTGGGTTGGCCGAGCCCTTCTCGATCTCGACCACCATGCCTTTGCTCACGCCGGAGCGTCTGGACAGTTCATCCAGGGTGATGCCCTGTTGTTTGCGCGCCTGTTTGAGCGTGCGCGACACCGCCGCGCTGACGGTCTCGACGTCGGCGCCGGCTTCGGTCGATATATTGACTTTCTTGGTCATTGATCGCTAGCATCGTTTGAAATTCGGGTATGAGGGGGATTCTGGGATGCTGTCTGTCGTGCCGTCAATCGATCCGGCTGTTGCGCAACTCGCGCCGGGCTTCAGAGCGCTGAGTATTGTCGTGCAAGCGGCGCCGATTACTCAGGCATACGTGGCCGGTGAAGCACTGGCCAAAGCCTGTCAGATCGTCGCCAACGGTGGCCCGGCATGGGCGCCCGCGCACTTGCAGGCCTGGGCGGACGTGTTTCGCCAGTTCGGTGCCAAACCGCAGCGCACGCCTTGCTCGGCCGAGGCTCTGCGCAAACGGGTGTTGCGCGACGGCGAGTTGCCGAGCATCGATCCGGTGGTTGATCTGTACAACGCCATCAGTCTGGAATACGCGATTCCCGTGGGGGGCGAGAATGCCGAGGCCTACGTCGGCTCACCGCGTCTGGTCGTCGCCGATGGCAGCGAACCGTTCGACACGATGAAAGAAGGCCAGCCCGCACATGAATTCCCGGACGCCGGCGAAGTGGTCTGGCGCGATGACCAAGGCGTGACCTGCCGGCGCTGGAACTGGCGCCAAGGCGTGCGAACCCGCCTCGATGCGCAGGCGCAGCACATGTGGTTCATCCTCGAAAGCCTGCCGGCGATGCCGCTGGAAGCGCTGACCGAGGCCGGCGACAAGCTCATCGAAGGCCTGCAGCAAATGATGCCCGGCGCCGAGATCGAAAGCATGTTGATCGGGCCGGGAGCGCATTAGGTTAGATATGATTGCCAGCCCGTTTCGTCAGCGGCACCGCGATTCCCTGTGGGAGCCTGCTCGAGAAGGCGGCACATTCAACATCTTTGCCGGCTGATCCACCGCTTTCGCGAGCAAGCTCGCTCCCACAGTGTTCCGTGTTGACCAATGATTTGGTGGTGCTACAACCTCTGTGGGAGCGGGCTTGCCCGCGAAGACGGCGGTACATTCAACATCTTTGCCGGCTGATCCACCGCTTTCGCGAGCAAGCTCGCTCCCACAATGTTCCGTGTTGACCAATGATTTGGTGGTGCTACAACCTCTGTGGGAGCGAGCCTGCTCGCGAAGACGGCGGTACATCCAACATATTTGCCGGCTGATCCACCGCTTTCGCGAGCAAGCTCGCTCCCACAATGTTCCGTGTTGACCAGTGATCTGGCGGTGCCACAACCCCATGTGGGAGCGGGCTTGCCCGCGAAGACGGCGGCACATTCAACCTCTTTGCCCGCTGAACCACCGCTTTCGCGAGCAGGCTCGCTGCCACAGATTGACTCCGGGTCTCAGTAGGGGCTCGCCGTTGGGCGTACGATCAGTTCGCTGACGTCCACGTCCGCCGGTTGTTCGACGGCGTAGGCAATCGCGCGGGCGATGGCTTCGGCGGGGATGGCGATCTTGCGGAATGACTTCATCTCTTCGCGGCCGCCTTCATCGGAAATGCTCTCGGCCAGTTCCGATTCGGTCACGCCCGGTGCGATGACGGTGACGCGGATATCGCCGCCCACCTCCTGACGCAAGCCTTCGGAAATCGCCCGTACGGCGTATTTGGTCGCGCAGTACACCGCCGCAGTAGGGCTGACCGCGTAAGCGCCGATCGAGGCGATGTTGATGATCTGCCCGGCGCGCTGGCGCTGCATCAACGGCAGGCTGGCGGCGATGCCGTGGAGTACGCCACGGATGTTGACGTCGATCATGCGGTTCCACTCATCGACCTTCAGCGCGTCCAGCCGCGACAACGGCATGACCCCGGCATTATTGACCAGCACATCGACACGGCCGTAGTGCTCCACGGCAAAATCGACGAAGCGCTGCACATCCTGCTGATCGGTGACGTCCAGTGCGCGGAACTGCGCGTGGCCACCGGCGCCGTTGATCTCTTCGGCAATCACGGCCAGACGCTCGGTGCGCCGTGCGCCCAACACCACTTTGGCGCCACGTTCGGCGAGCAGGCGTGCGGTTGCTTCTCCGATGCCGCTGCTGGCGCCGGTAATCACGATCACTTTGTCTTGAATGTTCAGCATGATGTCGTCCTCTTCTGTGTGCCCGTGAGTGGGCTTGGAAGAAGATTAAGTGCGGGGGCGCATGGGCTATTAATCGATTCCTCCACGGGATTTGCCCAATTCTGCTGCGTCGCTTTTCGACAGGTTTCAGGCCCCGCGTGGCGCATCGCGGTAGGCGCTCGGGGTGACGCCGACTTCACGGCGGAACACCTGGGAAAAGTGGCTGGGGCTGGAGTAGCCAACCTCCAGGCCGATGTCGATCACGCTGTGGGCGGTTTCCAGCAACAGATGACGCGCGCGGCTCATGCGCAGGCGGATGAAGTATTGCGAGGGCGATAAACCGGTGGCGCGCTTGAAGGTGCGGCTGAAGTGGTAGTCGCTCAGCCCGGCGATGGCGGCCAGATGACTGAGACTGAAATCCTCCGCCAGATTCGCATTCATGGCTTCGATCACCCGGCGCAGTTTGTAGGCGGGCAGGGCGTTGTCGCGGCGCGGGTTGCTGTCCGGGTCGAGGTAATGACGCAGCAGATGGATCGCCAACGCCTGAGCAAGGCTGTGCACCAGCAGTGCGCTGGGCTGGCGCTGTTGTGTGAGTTCGATGCGCAGTTGCTCAAGGATGAAGCTGACCTGCTCGTCACGCGCACCGGACACATCGACAAACGTCACTGCACCGGCCTGTTCGCCGAACGCTTCGCGCGCCGCTTGTTCGATCAGGCCCAGACCGAGGTAGAGGTGCATGACTTCGAAGACCTCACAGCCTTCGGTTTGCCAGCGCATTTCATAGGGTTCGCGGGTGTTGGTCAGGAAGAAGTCGCCCGCCGTGACCTGGCTCGCCTGCCATTCTCCGCCCAACGAACGTTCTTCGACCCGGGCAGTGCCGGCCAATACCAGCACCAGCAGCGGTTCGGCCACGCACGGCACGCGGATCGGCTCAAGCAGGGTTTGATGGCGGAACAGCTGCACCACTGCATCCTTGATCTGCGGCCGCGGCGTGGTCGTTTCCGCAACACCGGGCAGATGCTCCGGCATGGCTTCGGCAGCGATGCGCGCGGGCTGGCTGATTGTCGGCGTAGCAGGGCTGGCAGGGGGCACAGAACGCTCCATCAAAAGCTTTGGCTGAGAATGATTTTGCAGGTTAGGGCGGGCGAATGAGAAATTCCAGCGCAAAACTCCGACAGTCCCGGCAATCGCCCGAAAGCCCGGCGGCGGCCAGTGCGCGACAGTGAAGCCGTGTTTACGAGCGCGCCATCAGGCGCAACACCGATTCGCTATCGAGGAGTTAAACCATGACTGATTTCAACCACACCCTGCCACAAGAAGTCGCCGGTAAAGTTGCACTGGTCACTGGCGCGGCCAGTGGCATCGGCAAGGCGATTGCGCTGATGCTGCACGCTCGCGGCGCCAAGGTGATTGCCGAAGACCTCAACCCGGCTGTCGAAGAACTGGCTCGTCCCGATCTGGTGCCGCTGGTGGCGGACATCACCGAGGACGGCGCCGCCGAACGCGCAGTCGGCCTTGCCGTCGAGCAGTTCGGGCGCCTGGATATTCTGGTCAACAACGCCGGGATCATTATCAACAAAGCCGTGATCGACATGAGCCGCGACGACTGGGAAAAGATCCAGGCAGTCAATGCCACGGCCGCCTTCCTGCACTGTCGCGAAGCGGTCAAGGCGATGATCCCGAACAAGTCCGGGGCGATCGTCAATATCGCTTCCTATGCCTCGTACTTTGCCTTCCCGACCATTGCCGCCTACACCGCTTCCAAAGGTGCGCTGGCACAATTGACTCGTACGCTGGCCCTGGAAGTCATCGAACACGGCATTCGCGTCAATGCCATCGGCGTCGGCGATGTGGTGACCAATATTCTCAACGATGTGGTCGAGGACGGCCCTGGCTTCCTCGCGCAGCACGGCGAAGCAGCGCCAATCGGTCGGGCGGCGCAACCGGAAGAAATCGCCGAAATCGTCACCTTCCTCGCCTCCGACCGCGCCAGTTTCATGGTCGGCTCGGTGGTCATGGCCGATGGCGGCATGACGGTAACGGCGGGTTGATAGTCGGGTGAGAAGCCAAGGGCGCGTGTGATAACGCGCCCATGGCTTTGCCAGTAAGACGAGCACGCAGAATCAGGCAAATCTGCAGCATCTTTGATCTAGTCGCCGCTGGGTAAAACTGGCTAATCTTCCTCCGCAGTTGACCCACCTTCGTCTGCTTTCGAGGCCCTTTGCATGGATAACCACGACGCTTCCATCCTCCACGACACGGCGGTGTATCGCGCCGAACTGGTGCGCTTGCTGACTCAACGCTTCGATGCGCCAGGCACCTACGAAACGGCGATTGCGCCGCTGCACGTGATCCGTCTCGATGGCCCGTCCGAGCTGATTCACGTTGTGCACCGGCCAGCGCTGTGCCTGATCGTGCAGGGGCGCAAGGAAGTCGGGCTGGGTGATGAGCGCTTCCTCTACGACCCGCTGAATTATCTGGTGGTGTCAGTGACATTGCCGGTGTCGGGACGGGTGATCGAAGCCTCGCCCGAGGCGCCGTATTTTTGCGTACGGCTGGATTTCGATCCGGCACAACTGACGCAACTGATTGCCGAGTCGCCGCTGACCGGCATGCCACAGGACGCCGGTCGCGGCATGTTTCTCGACAAGATCGACGTGACATTGCTCGATACCATGCTGCGTCTGGTGCGCCTGCTGGATAATCCACGCGACATCGGCATGCTCGCGCCGATGGCTTTGCGCGAGCTGTATTACCGTCTGCTGCGCGGCCAGCACGGGCATCTGCTGTATGAAATCGCCGTCAGCGATTCGCAGACCCACCGGGTCACGCGCGCTATCGACTGGCTGAACAAGAATTTCACCGAGCCGCTGCGTATCGACGCGCTGGCGCAGGTGGCCAACCTGAGCAACTCGGCGCTGCATCACCGCTTCAAAGCCGTCACCGCGATGAGCCCGCTGCAATATCAAAAACAGCTGCGCCTGCAAGAGGCGCGGCGGCTGATCATCAATGAAGGGCTGGACGTCTCGAGCGCCTGTTACCGCGTCGGCTACGAAAGCGCTTCGCAGTTCAGCCGCGAATACAACCGCCAGTTCGGCTGCCCGCCGTCCAAGGAACTCAGCCGCCTGCGTCAGACCGGTTGATTACCGCGCGGGTCCTGCCCATTGCTCACGAAACCCCAGCAGAAAATCCACAAACGCCCGCACCCGTTGCGGCACATAGCGGCCGTGCGGGTAGAGCAGGGTGTAGGGGCGCGAACGTCCGGCGTACGGTTGCAGCACTTCCATCAGGCGACCATCGGCGAGTTCCTGCTCGACGATGAAACGATAAGTCTGAAACAGCCCGGCGCCGTGCTTGGCCAGCGTCACACCGCCGAGCACATCGTCGGAACAGGAATAGCCACCGTCGGAAATCACTTCCAGGTCCCGGCCGTTTTCCTGAAACAGCCAGGAAATCCGCCGCCCGCTGCTGGGCAATTCGAACTGGATGCACTCATGCGCGATGAGATCGTCCAGCGTCTGCGGCGTGCCGGCTCTATGCAGATATTCGGGGGCGGCGACCACCACCAGGGCGGCGTCTTCCAGCAGGCGCGCGATCAGGGTCGAGTCCGGTTGCGCGCGCACGCGTATCGCCAGGTCATAGCCCTCTTCAACGAAGTCGATATTGCGGTTGCCCAAGTGCACGTCGACCGTGACCTCGGGGTACAACGCGCGAAATTTCGGTAGCAGCGGCAGGATGCGGTGATGCCCGTAGGTGGTTGGCAGGCTGATGCGCAGTCGACCCGATGGCGAAGTCTGCGCGCCCATGACTTCCTGCTGCGCTTCGACCAGTTGCGTCAGCGCCTGGCTGCATTGTTCGAAGAAGCTGCGGCCGGCGTCGGTGAGACGGATGCTGCGCGTGGTGCGCGCGAACAGTCGCGAACCCAGGCGTTGCTCCAGACGCAGAATCGATCGGCTCACTGCGGCCGGCGTGACCCCGGCCAGTTGCGCGGCGGCGGTGAAGCTGCCGGCTTCGGCGGCCAGGCAGAACAGTTCGATACTGCCTAACTGCAAATCTTCAAAATGGCGTTTCATTGTGGCTCGCACCGAGGATCGACGGACGTTCATCCTCTGTGTACCACAACCAACGACGCCGCCGGTATCCACCGGCGGCGTTGCAGGGTTTCGATCAATGGCCGGCGCTCTGGCCACCGTCGACATGCAGGATCTCGCCAGTGACGAAATTTGCCCCGTCGAGGTAGAGGATCGCTTGCACGATGTCGTCGATTTCGCCCATGTGGCCGACCGGGTGCAGGCTGCCCAATGCCTGATGGGTTTCCTCGGCGTGCATCGGCGTCTTGATGATGCCCGGCGACACGGCGTTGACCCGAATCCCGCGCTTGGCGTACTCGATCGCCAGGGATTTGGTCGCGGCGTTGATGCCGCCCTTGGTCAGCGACGCCAATACCGAAGGCACGCCGTCGATTGCATGATCGACCAGGCTGGTGGTCACGCTAACGACGTGGCCGCTGCCGTGTTTTTCCATCTCGGCGATGGCCAGTTGCGAGATGTAGAAGAAGCCGCTCATGTTGGTCGCCACGACCTGGGCATAGTCCGCCTGGCTGTAAGCGGTGAACGGCTTGGCCAGAAAGATCCCGGCATTGTTGACCAGCGTATCGACGCGACCGAAGCGGGCGACAGCGGCGCGAATCACGCGCTCGGCGGTTTGCGGATCGGCAATGTCGCCGGCGACGGTCAGGACATTCGGGTCGCTCGACTCTTTGATCGAGCGCGAAGTAGCGACCACTTGATGGCCAAGGGCGCGAAAGCCTTCGACCAGACCTGCACCAATGCCTTGCGAAGCGCCGGTGATGACAACTACTTTTTTCGATGTGCTCATGATGATTTCCTCTGTCGCTGGCCCGTCAGGATGGCGGGTGGCTGTTGGAGGAGACTTTAGGAAGTTGTGCCGAGTTGATAAATGGGGGCTGAGGTACATCATTTGTACTGTGGTGTATCTAATCAGAGCGGGCCTCGAATGATTGTCCCGTTTGAGTGGACGGTGAAACGCTTTTCAGCCGATTTATCCCTTTGCTGTGCGTCAGTAATCTGTACCCAACTTGAACGCAACAACAAAACTTCAAACTTGAAAAGGGACGCACACCATGACTACTCCAACCTACAAACGCCTGAACAAAGACGACGCTATCGTGCTGCTGGTTGACCACCAGACCGGTCTGATCTCGCTGGTGCAGGACTTCTCGCCGAACGAGTTCAAGAACAACGTGCTGGCGCTGGCGGATCTGGCCAAGTTCTTCGACCTGCGAACCATCCTCACCACCAGCTTCGAACAAGGCCCGAACGGCCCGCTGGTACCGGAGCTGAAAGAGATGTTCCCGGACGCGCCGTACATCGCTCGCCCTGGCCAGATCAATGCCTGGGACAACGAAGATTTCGTCAAGGCAATCAAGGCTACCGGGCGCAAGCAGATCATCATCGCCGGTGTGGTAACGGATGTTTGTGTAGCGTTCCCGACCCTGTCGGCACTGGCAGAAGGCTTTGATGTGTTTGTGGTCACCGATGCGTCCGGCACGTTCAACACCACCGTGCAGCAAGCCGCATGGAGCCGCATGACTCAGGCCGGCGCGCAGATGATGAACTGGTTCTCGGTGGCCTGTGAGCTGCACCGCGACTGGCGCAACGACATTGAAGGTCTGGGTAACCTGCTGTCGCAGCGCATTCCAAACTACCGCAACCTGATGAACAGCTACTCGGCGCTGACGCAGCAGAAGTAAGTTCATCACCCACGAAAAAGCCTGCTTTTAACAGCAGGCTTTTTGTTTTTCCGACGGCTGCGGCCAACTTGGTTGCTCTATAGCTTGACCCACCGCTTTCGCGAGCAGGCTCGCTCCCACAGTTGACTGTGTTCGCTCAGGAGAAATGCAATTTCCTGTGGGAGCCTGCTTGCGAAGAGGGCGGCACAGTCACCCGAGCAATTCGCTGATCCACTGCATCTCTTGCCTCAGCGCATGAATTTTGTCCTGCGGCAAAACCTGTCGCGCTCGCGTAAACTGCCCCAACGTCTTTTGCCGCTGCTTCAGTCTGCGTTGCCATTTGTGCAGAAATGCCGGGCAGCGTGCTTGCAGATGCAGCGGTCCGAAAAACAATTCTCTGGCGTTGTAAGTCAGCGGTTCAACGGCTGGCTCGGCCACGATGATTTCGTAGTCGAAGCGGTTCTCATGCAGCACCTCTTCACAGACGATGCGGTAGCCGTTGTCCATCAACCATTGGCGCAGCGTTTGCTCGCCGCCGTTGGGCTGCAGGATCAATCGTTCGTGGCCGCTGAGATGGGCTTTGCCACTGTCGAAAATATCGCGAATGGTTTCGCCGCCCATGCCGCACAGGGTGATGGCGCTGATGGCGTCGTCAGGTTTGATTGCCGCCAGGCCGTCGGCCAGACGCACGCTGATCTGGCCGTGCAGGTCGTTGTCATTGACGGTGCGTTGCGCTGCGTGGAACGGCGTGCGCGCGACCTCGCCAGCCACCGCCGCTGTAATCAGGCCTCGGCGCATCAGGGCAACCGGCAAATAGGCGTGATCCGAGCCGATATCCGCCAGCCGCGCGCCGACCGGTACGTGGGCAGCGACGCGCTCCAGGCGCATGGACAATGTCTGTTGATTCAATGGCGACCCCGTTCACCCAGCGGTGGAAAAAGGGGTGCGACTCTGGCGAGCAACGCGGGCGCTGTCAAATCGCGCCGATGGAATCCCTCAAGCCATCGGCAGCACGGCGCTGCCGATGGACGTTGGCGCTTAGCCGGCGAGGGTTGCGTTGTCGATGACGAAGCGGTATTTCACGTCGCCCTTGAGCATGCGCTCGTAGGACTCGTTGATCTGGTCGGCGCGGATCAATTCGATGTCGGAAACGATGCCGTGCTCGGCGCAGAAATCCAGCATTTCCTGAGTTTCGGGAATGCCGCCGATCATTGAACCGGCAATGGTGCGCCGCTTGGTGATCAGGTTGAACACGTTCGGCGACGGATGCGGCGATGCGGGCGCTCCGACCAGGGTCAACGCGCCGTCGCGCTTGAGCAGAACCAGGAACGCGTCGAGATCGTGCGGCGCTGCGACGGTATTGAGGATGAAGTCGAAGCTCTTGGTGTGTGCCGCCATTTCCTCGGCATTGCGTGACACCACCACTTCGTCCGCGCCCAGTGCCTTAGCCGCTTTACGCTTGGATTCGGAAGTGGTGAATGCGACGACATGGGCGCCCATGGCGTGGGCCAGTTTGATGCCCATGTGGCCCAGGCCACCGATGCCGACCACGCCGACTTTCTTGCCAGGGCCAGCGCGCCACTGACGCAGCGGCGAGTAGGTGGTAATGCCGGCGCAGAGCAGCGGCGCGACGGCGGCCAGTTGCGCCTCGGGATGACGAATCCGCAACACATAGCGCTCGTGCACGACGATGTTTTGCGAGTAACCGCCGAGGGTCCAGCCCGGTGCGTCCGGGGTCGGGAAATTGTAGGTGCCGATCATGCCGTCGCAGTAATTTTCCAGACCGGATTCGCAGTCATCGCAGTGCTGGCAGCTGTCGACGATGCAACCGACACCGACCAGATCGCCGACCTTGTAGTTTTTGACGTGATCGCCAACCGCCGAGACGCGGCCGACGATTTCATGGCCGGGCACGCAGGGGAATTGCGTGCCAGCCCATTCGGCGCGCACCTGATGCAAGTCGGAATGGCAGATGCCGCAGAAGGCGATATCGATCTGCACGTCGTGCGCCGCCGGGGCACGGCGGTTGATCTGCATCGGTTCAAGAGGTTTGTCGCCAGCGTGGGCGCCATAGGCTTGTACGAGCATGTGAGCATCCTCCATGGGGTTGTCGGACGCCCATTGTTGCGCCTAGGGCGGAGCGCGAAGTAGTGCATTTCTGTGAAATGCTTGCCTGATTCTGCTGTTGACTGCGCAACCGAAAGGCAGCCGCATGGCGACGGCTGCCTTTTCAGGCTCAACGCGGATTGGGCTGGTCGTCCATCTCGGCGTTATCGGTTTCCTGACGTACGCGCTCCGGATCCAGACCGGTATCGTCATCATCCAGCGGGATTTCGCCCTCGTTGTCGGGCAGTTCGTCGATGCCGCGTTCCTTCATCGGATCGACCTCTGTACGCCCCGGACTCAGCGGGTCGGGCGTGGTTGGGAGCGGATCGTCACCTTGCTTGCCTTGATCGTTGTTCATCTCACACCTCGTCATTGCCGTTTTCTATGGCTCGTGGAAGTTGGAGGTGCGGGCGATTTTCGCCGTTCGATTTTTTTGCCTGCCTTCGGTCGCCTCTCAAAAAAGCGGAATTTCTCCGACGCGCGCGGCTCCATAAACCAACAGCCAGAGGCGAGGAGGCAATGATGAGCAGTTCATTCAAAGTCGGCGATGCGGTGCGCTGGAAATCCGAGGCCGGCGAGATTCACGGCAAAGTGGTCAAGGTGCACACCCGCGACACCGAGTTCATGGGCCGCCACCGGCCGGCTTCGAAAGACGCGCCGCAGTACGAGGTCAAGAGCGACAAGACCGGCCACCTGGCCATGCATCACGGCGACGCGCTGAAGCACGCTTAGAAACGTGCCAGTCGGTAGGCGTCGACACTCGGCAGCGCGAGAGCGGCGCCTGAGACCATCTGCCCGATCAATTCCGCCGTCAGCGCCGCTTGAGTCAGGCCCAGATGCTGGTGACCGAAGGCAAGCAGGACCTTGCCGTCGCAAACCTGATCGATCACCGGCAGCGAATCCGGCAGCGACGGGCGAAAGCCCATCCACGGCGTCGCGGCATCAGCGTTCAGGTCCTTGCGAAACAGACCTTGGCTCAGGCGCTGCAATTGCCAGGCGCGTGCCATGTTTGCTGGCCGCTCCAGCCCGGCGAACTCGACTGTGCCGGCCAGGCGCAGGCCATCGCGCATGGGCGTCATGATGAATTTGCGTTCCAGTGAGGTGACGGGGAAGGGCAGGCGATCATGCTCGTGGGGCAGCATCAGGTGATAGCCACGTTCGGTGTCCAACGGTACCTGCTTGCCAGTCAGCGCGGCAGTCAGTTTCGCCGAATGCGCACCGCAGGCCAGTAACACGCGTCTGGCCGTTACCCCGCCATTACCGGTCACTAATAAAACACCGTTCTCCTGCACGTAGCCGCCCTGAACCTGCTGCTGGCGAAAACTCACGCCGCTGCTGCGAGCCGCTTCGACCAGTGCGCAGACCACCCGATAGGGATCAAGGAAATGCCCTGTGCGCGGGAAAAACAGTCCGCCCTGAATCTGTTCGCTGAGTTGCGGCGCCGTTTCGCGGATCGCCCCGGCCTGCCAGTAATCCACCGGCACCTGCTGCTGATGCAGGCGTGCCTGCAAGGCTTCGAGCAATTGCCGCGATTCAGGTTTTTCGAAGACCAGTAACGAGCCGTCAACCTTGAGCAGATCCGGGCGCTGGATATCGCTGAGCAAGCGCTGCCACGCGTCGAGACTGCTTTCATTCAGCGCGCGCAGGCCTGCGACGGTTTTCTGAAATGGCTCAGGCCGCAGATTCAGCAGCAAGCGGGTGAACCACGGCAGGGCGCGCGGCAGGTATTTCCAGTCCAGGCGCAGCGGCCCCATCGGGTCCATGAGCATGGCCGGCAAACGCTTGAGGATCGACACGTCTGCAATCGGAAATACCTGCTCGGTGGCCAGATGCCCGGCATTACCGAACGAAGCGCCATGCCCCGGTTCCTGCTGATCGATGACCACCACGCGCAAACCCTGACGCGCCAGGCGCAGTGCGCAAGCCACGCCAATGATTCCAGCGCCGACCACGGCGATGTCGTGCGAAGGGTTATTCGCCATGGCGTGTCGCTTCCCGTTGACCATCGAGCAAGCGCCGAAGGTTGAGCGGATTGGTCTGTTGCAGCGCCGTCGGCAGCAAGCTGTCGGGGAAATCCTGATAGCACACCGGCCGCAGGAAACGCAGGATCGCCGCAGTGCCCACCGAGGTGCTGCGCGCATCCGAGGTTGCCGGGTAAGGCCCGCCATGCACCATTGCATCGCAGACTTCCACCCCGGTCGGCCAGCCATTGACCAGCAGGCGCCCGGCCTTGCGCTCGAGGGTTGGCAGCAACGTACGCGCCAGTGCAAGGTCGGCGTCATCCATGTGCAGGGTCGCGGTCAGTTGGCCTTCCAGATGTGCGCAGACCTGACGGATTTCTTCGTCACTGCTGCATTGCACGATCAGCGCTGTCGCGCCGAAGACCTCGGCTTGCAAGCTTTGATCGGCAAGAAAATCCGCTGCATCGGTGCTGAAGACATGCGCCTGACACTGATTCGGGCCGCCGCCGACTTGGCCAACCGCTACCGCGCGTGCACGGGGATTGCCTTGCAGAGCCGTCACGCCTGCTTGATAGGCGCCGAAGATGCCGGGTGTGAGCATGGTTTGCGCCGCGCTGCGCGGGATCAGTTCAGCCACTGCGTCGAGAAACCCGTCGAGCGCCGGGCCTTTGCGGGCAATCAGCAATCCCGGGTTGGTGCAGAACTGCCCGGCGCCCAATGTCAGCGACGCGACAAACCCTTCGGCCAGCGCCTGCGCGCGATTTTCCAGCGCGGCGGGAAACAGCAAAACCGGGTTGATCGAGCTCATTTCCGCATACACCGGGATCGGCTCGGCCCGCGCTTGCGCAGCTTTCATCAAGGCCAGACCGCCAGTGCGCGAGCCGGTGAAACCAGCGGCTTTGGTGCGCCAGTCGCTGACCAATGCGATGCCGACTTCGTAGCCAGAATCGAACAATAAGGAAAACACGCCCTCGGGCAGAGCGCAGGCTTTGACCGCTTGCGCCACTGCGCGGCCGACCAGTTCGCTGGTGCCCGGATGGGCGCTGTGCGCCTTGACGATTACCGGGCAACCGGCCGCCAGTGCTGCGGCGGTGTCGCCGCCGGCCACGGAAAATGCCAGCGGAAAGTTGCTCGCGCCGAACACCGCGACCGGCCCCAAGGCAATCTGCCGCTGGCGCAAGTCGGAGCGCGGCAGTGGCTGGCGTTGCGGTTGCGCACTGTCGACGCGCACGTCCAGCCATTCACCCGCGCGCACCGTGCGGGCGAACAGGCGCAATTGCGAGCAGGTGCGGCCACGTTCGCCCTGAAGGCGTGCAGGCGGCAGACCGGTTTCGGCGTGGGCGCGTTCGATCAGTTCATCGCCAAGGTTTTCGATGTGTTCGGCAATGCTTTCGAGAAATGCCGCACGGGCGCTCAGGCTGGTTTCGCGATACGCATCTTGCGCCGCCCAGGCCAGGGCGCAGGCCTGTTCCACCTGTTCGGCTGATGCCCCGGCGAACTGCGGTTCAAGTGCCTGGTTGGTCGCCGGATCAATCCCGCGAAAGGCCGGACGCGTACCCGCCACGGATTGTTGGCCGATCAGCATGTTGCCCGTCAGAGTCATGGTGTCTTCCTGTGAAATGAGCGAGGCCTGCCGCGAATCGTTTTGACTCGCGGCAGGTAGTAGTCAGGCGAAATTCTGCTCGGCGGACCAGTTTTCGTACCAGTGACGGAACAGCGAATACTGCTTCTCGGCATAGCGCCGTTGCGAGTCGCTCAGCACGTCGCTTTCATTGAAGTGCAGGGTGTATTCCTTGTCGCCGTTGAGCACCATCAGGTGCTTGTAATACAGCACCAGATCGCAACCTTCGTCGAACGATGACAGCACGGCTAGCGCCGACTCCAGTTCCCGCGCCTGGCGCCGGGCCTTGGCATCGCCTTGCGCGGCCTGCTTGCTCAGCGCCACCAGTTGCAGCACTTCGCGAGGAAGGGCGTTGCCGATGCCGGTAATGGCGCCGGTAGCGTTGCAGTTGACGAAGCCGTGCACCACTTGCGTGTCGACGCCGACCATCAGCGTCACGTCGTCATCCTTGGAGGTGATGTTCTCGGCCGCGTAGCGCAGGTCCGCGCCGCCGCCGAATTCCTTGAAACCGATCAGGTTCGGGTACTCGCGGCGCAGTTCGAAAAACAGATCGGCGCGGGTGGCGAAGCCGTAATAAGGGCTGTTGTAGATCACCGCCGGCAAGTTCGGTGCGGCTTGCAGGATCGCGGCGAAGTGGGCCTTTTGCGCCGTCGCCGAAGCGCCACGGGACAGCACGCGCGGGATGACCATCAAGCCTTGCGCGCCGACTTTCGCCGCATGCGCTGCGTGGGAAACCGCTTCACGGGTATTCACCGCGCCGGTGCCGACGATGGTCGGCACCCCGGCAGCGACCAGCCGCGCCACGCCTTCCTGACGCTCGGCTTCAGTCAGCAGCGGCCAGTCGCCCATCGAGCCGCAGTAGACCACGGCGCTCATGCCGACATCGATCAGCTCGCGTCCCTTGGCCACCAGCGCATCGAAGTCTGGTTTGCGCTGGGCGGTGCATGGGGTCATCAGGGCCGGCATGCAGCCGGTGAAGATGTTGTCGCTCATGATTCAACTCCTTGGCATTTCGTTTGATTCGAAGTGAAAAATCGGCGTGGCGGCTCAGATGCCCCACGCGAACGGGTCGCTGTCGTCGATCAGCAAGGTGCTGTCGGCGGTCATGTAGGCGCGGCCGGTGATGAACGGGCGAATGCGTTCGCCTTCCCATTCGAAGCGGCCTTCGAACTGGCTGCCGGTGATGCTCGCCTGGATCCACGGTGCGCCCGGTTGCAGCTTGTCGTCGGCGGCCAGGCAGGCAAGTTTGGCGCTGGTGCCGGTGCCGCATGGTGAGCGGTCATAGGCTTTGCCGGGGCACATGACGAAGTTGCGGCTGTCAGCCTGATCGTCATCGGCGAACAGTTCGATGTGGTCGATGACCGCGCCGTCTTCGCCACAAATGCCTTGGTCTTCCAGCGCCTTGAGCATCGCCCAGGTGTACGCAGTCAGGTGTTCGACGTTGTCCATCGTTAACCTCTGGCCATGCTCGGAGACCAGATAAAACCAGTTGCCGCCATAGGCGATATCGCCGACCACGCGGCCATAACCCGGCACCTCCACCGGTACCTGTTTGCGATAGCGGTAGGCGGGCACGTTGCCCAGGGTGACCGAGCCATCGTCATGCAAAGTCGCGCTGACTTGCCCCACCGGCGTGTCGATCTTGTGCACGCCCGGCTGGATTTTCCCCAGATGCTGCAACGAATTGATCAGGCCGATGGTGCCGTGGCCGCACATGCCCAGGTATCCGGCGTTGTTGAAGAAGATCACCCCGCAGGTGGCATCAGGCGACACCGGTTGGCAATAGAGCGCGCCGACCAGCACATCGTTGCCGCGTGGCTCGAGCAGACAGGCGCGGCGCCACTGGTCGTGCTGGCTGCGCAGGGCGTCGCGTTTCTCGACCATGCTGTTGCCGGACAGCTCGGGGAAGCCGCTCATCACCAGCCGTGTCGGCTCACCGCCGGTGTGGGAATCAATGACGTGTACTCGTTTCATGAAGAGATCCCGTTGGATGATTTCAGTAGGCGCCGGCAGGGCGGGCGCTGACGGTGGACGAGGGCGCAGGGCTGTCGCTTTCTTCGTCCTCGTCGTCCAGGCGCAGCAGATGGGCAGGCACGCCGGTCGCTGCGCCCCAGTAGTAAATACCGGTGGCGCAAGCGGCGACGACGATCGTGTCGAACGGATGGGTGAGGATGCCCAGGCCACCGAAGGTGCCGAGTTTCGACAGCACGATGGTCACCGCGTAGAAGGCGATCAGCCACGCCGATGAGCGCACCTGACGCGCCAGACTCAGATGGGCGGTGGGCACGAAACGACCGCAGAACAGATAGATGACAAACATCAGGATTTGCAGGCCGAGCAGCCATGACACGGTGTTCCAGCCCGACCAGTAGACGATCAGCGCGGCGATGATGAACGACACCGGCCCGAGCAGGCCCATGCTCTTGACCCGGAACGGGCGCGGCATGTCCGGCGCATTGCGGCGCAGCGCCGCAACCGATACAGGCGCCACCGCATAGCTCAACACCAGCGCGGCGGAGACCACGTTGATCAGCGCTTCCCACGACGGGAATGGCAGGGTCCAGAACACCGACAGGGCGAAAGTCAGCCACAGCGCCGGACGCGGGATGCCGGACTTTTCATCGATGTGGGTGAAGACCTTGAAGAAAGTGCCGGTCTGCGCCCAGCCGTAGATCACGCGCGGCGTTGCGTTCATGTAAATGTTGCCGCAGCCGCTCGGCGAGATCACCGCATCGGCGACCACCAGATAGGCTAGCCAGCCGACACCGAGCGCCAGGGCGATGTCGCGATAGGGCAGGGCGAATTCCTTGCTGATACCGGCCCAGCCGTTGGCGAGCATCTCAGTCGGGATGCTGCCGAGAAAGGCCATTTGCAGCAGCACGTAGATCAGAGTCGACAGCAGCACCGAGAGAATCAGCGCGATGGGAATGGTGCGCTGTGGATTCTTCACTTCGCTGGCCACGGAAATGATCGGCGTCAGGCCCAGGTAGGCAAAGATGATCCCCCCGGCAGAGACCGCCATCTCCACGCCGGACAGGCCGAATGGAGCGAATCCCTGAACCTGGAAATTCTCCGGTTTGAAGAAGGTGAACAGCACGCCGATCACCAGCAGCGGCACGATGAATTTGAACATGCTGACCAGATTGTTGGCCTTGGCGAAGGTCTTCACGCTGCGGTAGTTGAGCAGGAAAAACACGCAGAGCAGGCCGAACTGCACCAGCCAGCCGAGGATCGTCGGATCGCCACTGCCAGCCTTGGTCAAGCCGGGAAACCACGCCGCCGCGTATTGGCGCGAGGCGACCACTTCGATCGCCACCAGACTGGAAAACGCAATCAGCGTAATGAAGCCCATCAGGTAGCCGAGCAGCGGGCCGTGGGAATAAACCGGGTAGCGCACCACGCCGCCAGCGCGGGGCAATGCCGCACCCAGTTCGCAGTAGACGATGCCCAGCAGCAACACGGCGAAACCGCCCAGCAACCAGGAAAAAATCCCCGCCGGACCGGCAATCGCCGAGACATGGCTGGCGGCGAACAACCAGCCGGAGCCGAAGATCGCGCCGAGTCCGATAAAGGTGAGGTCGATCAATGAAAGCTGTTTTTTGAACTTGCCTTGGCCTGACATGGCATCGCCTTCTTGTGAGTTATTGGATAGGCAGTTGTGTCACGTGGACGAGCAGACTTTGCACTGCTCGGCAGCGGCGGCGATTGATGTTTTATGCCGGGATCGATGACGAATTCAGCACAATGGCGCCGATGAATGCGCGGCCTCGACAGGGCCGCGACGTTGCTGCAATCTGCTGGCGAGTGACATTTGCGGTGGTTCAGCTCGAGGGGAAGTCTTTGATGCAGTCAGCGTTTTCGATCCTGTGCCAGGGCACTGACGGCTTGCGTGCGCAGACCCTCGAAGAGATGGTCGCCGGTGCCGCGCAGCTGTTGCCGATATTCGATGTGATCCCCAATGCGGCGATCTTCATCAAGGATCTGCAAGCGCGCTATGTGCTGGCCAATCGCACGCTGGTGCAGCGTTGTGGCTTGAAGGACCTGCGCCCGTTGCTGGGGAAGACCAGCGCGCAAGTGTTCCCGGCGCAGTTGGGCCCTGGTTACACCGAGCAGGATCGCAAGGTGCTGGAGGAAGGTTTCGTGTTGGAGGATCAGCTCGAACTGCACCTGTATGGCAGTCGCGAGCCGGGCTGGTGCCTGACCCACAAGCGGCCGATCTACAACCGTGACGGGACGATCATCGGCCTGGTGGGGATCTCGGTGGATTTGCAGTCAGCCAGCGAAACCCACCCGGCGTTCGAGCGCCTGGCGGCGGTCGATGAATACATCCGCGGCAACTTCAACCGGCGGGTGACGCTGGGTGAACTGACGCGGATCGCCGGGATATCCGTGGCGCAACTGGAGCGCTATTGCAAACGCGTTTTCCACCTGACGCCACGGCAGATGATTCAGAAAGTCCGCCTGGAACACGCGCATCGATTGCTGCACAGCGACTTGCCGATTACCGAGGTTGCGCTGCAATGCGGCTACACCGATCACAGCGCTTTCACCCGTCAGTTCAAGGCCTCGACCGGGTTTACACCACGCGAATACCGGCAAGCCACCGGGCATTAGACCAACACGGCCAGCCAGGCCGAGAGCAGCAGAAGAAGGGCCAGTGCCGCGTTCATTCGCTTGAACGCTTGCGGTGAGCTGAGCAACCGCGCGCTGCCAACGCCGAGCAGCGCCCAGAGCGTCATGCACGGCAGCGACACCAGCAGAAATGCCAGCGACAACACCAGCAGGCGCAGCGTCTTGTCGCCGCCGCCAACGAATACGCTGACCACGGCCACAGCCATCATCCACACCTTCGGATTGACCAGTTGCAGCAGCGCCGCGCCGAAGACGCTCAAGCCTTGTTCCTGTGCAGCATTTGGGTCCAGCGACGGCGGCGTACTGCGAAAGATCTGCCAGGCCAGCCAGCTCAACCAGAGCACGCCAGCCCAGGCCATCGCTTGCTGCACGCGCGGAAAGCGCAACAGGGTTTCGCCAGCGCCGAGCCCGACCACCAGCACGATCAGCGCCGCCGCCGCACAGGCGCCAAAGATGATCGGCAACGTGGCAATCAATCCGCGCCGCGAACTGTGGCTCAGCACCAGAATATTGGTCGGCCCCGGAGTGATCGAGGCGACGAAAGCAAACAGCAGAAAGGGCAGTAAAGAAGCCATGGTGCAGATTCCTGAGAGTCGAAACAGGACACCATGATCGTCAGTGGGCAGGCCTCAGTCTGGAAGATTTGAGCAGCGTCTGCGGTAGTCCGCCGGGGTCAGTTGATAGGCGCGGCGGAACCAGCGACCGAGGTGACTTTGATCGGCAAAACCGAGCACGCTGGCCACCTGCGCTGGCGTCTCGCCGCGTGCGAGCAATTGCCGCGCCTTGGCCAGGCGCAACTGGATCAGGTAAGCGTGGGGTGCCAGACCGAAAGCGGCCTTGAACGCGCGGGTCAGGCGAAAACGATCGACACCACAGGCTTGCGCTAGGTCGTCGAGGCCGATGTCTTCGTAGGTGTGGGCATGCAGATAGTCGCGCGCAACCTGCGCAACCAGTGGCAGGCGCGGATCGAAGTCCTGACGCTTGCGCCAGTCGAGATGGCGGGTGAGGGACGCGAGCAGGCCATCCAGCGCAGTCTGCCGGACGATGCGCAGATCGCCGTCATGTAACACGTGGAGGGCTTGCACGATCGCCGTCGACAGGCGCGGATCGTGGCTCAGTGTGTCGGCAAAGCCTGGCTGGCTGTCGGCCGGTGCCTCTTCGAACAGCGCGTGCAGTTCGCGCTCCAGCCAGTGCGGATCGAGGTACAGCATCGAGTAGGTAAAGCCATCCTCGGTCGGCGCGTGGCCATCGTGGATTTCTCCCGGCTCAAGCAGAAACACATGCCCCGGCGTACTGCGATGACGCACCCGGCGACAATTGAACTGCTGCACGCCTTGCTCGGTCACTCCGACGAGAAAACTGTCATGCCAGTGCGGATCGTAGGCATGCCCACGGAAATGCGCACGAATCGACTCGATCCCGGTATCGACATCCTGGGAGAGAGAGATCCAGTTGCGTTTGTCCATGGGAGGATTCCATAGGTCGGTTGAGCAGGGGCGTTTCTAAAATACCGCGTGGCGGAGGAGAGTGTTTAGAAGATTTGTGCAGGTGCGCAGGGGGATCGAGTCAGGCAATGTGTCCTGGATGGGGTGGGACCACAAAACGCAGACGAAAAAAAACCGCCTTCGCGGGGCGGTTTTTCAATCCTCGGTTTGGAGCCGAGGCCATGTGCTTCACTAGCCACACCAACATGTCCGCGCATGGTATTGAGTTTCTCCCGTCAGTGCAACGAAGGTTTAGCGTGATGTGCGAGGTTTTTTCGGAACGTCCAACGCATGTAACTGAATTCAGGTCTGTCAATAAACATTGTCAGAAATACGGTTTTACAAAGGTTCAGGCGTAGCCGCAGAATAACCTTGGCTACTCGGGTTTTCTCTTCTGATTTCTGCGTTAAGATGCCTGCGCTCATCTTGTTGGTAGAGCTGTGAGGTTTGGCTGGGGGCGCAAAAGGTTTCACGCCCTCTGACGCGGATTCGCACCCGCGCCGGAATGATGTCTCGGAGGGATTTCAACCGGCCGCCTCACTAGCTACACCAACATGTAGGCTGAAGGCACGCATGGTCCGGTAAGTTTGCTGGAGGTTTGGCCGCCAGCCCTGGAGGCCAAAACGTATGAAGCTTTTGCTGCGTACGCTGAGCCTTGTATGGAGATTGTTGAAAGCTTTGCGCTTTTACGAGTTCCTGCGAGATCACTTTGATGACTTGAAATAAGGGTCGTCTGAGTGGGAAAGACCCGTTTCGGTTTCGATCGATTCGGGTCTTTTTTTTGCTTGCGTAAAGCTGTCAGAAATACGATTTGTCGGTTTTGTGCTTTAGACGTTGTAGGGCGTTTCGTTTGGACGCGTAAGCACCAGCTTAACGGTTAGATAAGCAGCTGCTTTTACTCCACTCAATCATTGATTGCGTCAATAACAACCATTAAGTCAATGAGGTTCTCATATCCACGGTGCGGCGTAAGATCGGCTCCATACCCAACCACTGCACCTCGGAGCACACCATCATGAAACGCCAGACTATCCTCGGTATCGCTTTCTCGGTTTTTGCACTGAATGCCTTCGCCGCCACCGAAACCGACCCGCTGTTCAGTGATGCGGTCGCGGCCGCCACTCAAACAGACCGCTTGTTCAGCGATGCAGTAGCCGCAACCGAAACTGACCCGCTGTTCAGCGATGCAGTAGCCGCAACCGAAACCGACCCGCTGTTCAGCGATGCAGTAGCCGCAACCGAAACCGACCCGCTGTTCAGCGATGCAGTAGCCTCTGATGGCTCCGATCATCTGCAAGGCAATCGGGTCGCCGAAGGTGGCGCTGACCGTCTGCTGGAACGTCGCACCGCTTGAGCGCAACGATGAACATCGATAACGAATGCCGCCTCAACCACAGGCGGCATTCGTTCTATTCATGCATTACAACGCTGCTCTAAACCGCACTCGGCAGCACAGCCTTGTCGCGATCGCGGCTCTTGAATGTAGCCCAGAAACACAGCAACACCGCCACGGAAAAACCGGCGGGGAACAGCCAGATGCTTCTCCAGTCATGCCCCGCGCTTGATGTGAAGTGGTCGGTAATCCGTCCCGCGATCCAGAAACCAATCAACATGCCCAATCCGTACGTAGCCAAGGTGATCAAACCTTGCGCCGAGCTGCGGAAGCGTTCCGGTGCCTTGGCATCGGTGTAGATTTGCCCGGACACGAAGAAGAAGTCATAGCACACACCGTGCAGGGCAATGCCGATCAGCAGCATGAATGCCTGATCGTCGTTATTGCCGAACGCGAACAGCACGTAGCGCAACGCCCAGGCAGCCATGCCGACCAGCAGGGCGATCTTGATGCCGAAGCGATGGATGAACAGCGGCAACAGCAACATGAACAGCACTTCCGACACCTGACCGATGGCCATCTTCGCTGTCGGGTTGGTCACGCCTATCTCGGCCAGAAACGGATTGGCATTCTGGTAATAGAACGCCAGCGGAATGCAGATCAGGATCGAGGCGAGGAAGAACACCAGATAGCTGCGATCCTTGAGCAAACCCAACGCATCGACGCCGAGCATCTGCTTGAGGCTTGATGTGCCCGCTGCGCTTTTCAACGGCGCAGTGTTCGGCAGACTGAAGCTGTAAAGCCCCAGCAACAGCGACGCGACGGCGGACATCAGGAACGTATTGCGCAAGCCTCCGGCCGCGATGCTTTGCTGCGAGTCCCAGGCGAACACGAAGCTGATCACCACGCCGGCAACGATCCAGCCCACCGTGCCCCACACGCGAATGCGCGAGAACTCCAGCGCCGGGTCTTTGATCTGGCGGAACGCCACGGCATTCACCAGTGCCAATGTCGGCATGTAGACCATCATGTAGGCGAGCACATAGGGATAAAACGCGCTGAAGTCTGCCGCGCGATAGAGCTGATAAAGCAACACTGCGCCAAGCAGATGCAGCACTGCCAGAATGCGTTCGGCGTTGAAGAATCGGTCGGCAATCAAGCCAATGACAAACGGCGCCAGAATCGCGCCCCAGGATTGCGTGGCGAAGGCCATGCCGACCTGACCCCCGCTGGCGGCCAGCGTTGTCGCCAGAAAAGTGCCGAGGGTGACGAACCAGCCGCCCCAGATAAAGAACTGCAAAAACATCATCACGCTGAGTCGCGCATTCATTACGTTCATTTCAGATCACCGTATTGTTTTTATGTCGGTAACGCGGATGAATCAGTCGTCGGTCAGGCCGAGCAGGCGTCGGTTGGAAGCAGCGTCAGCGTTGACTCCGGCGAAGTCGTCGAAGGCCTTGGCGGTCTTGCGGATCATGTGTCGCTCGATGAACGCCGCGCCTTCCGCCGCGCCCTGTGCGGAGTCTTTCAGGCAGCACTCCCACTCGAGCACGGCCCAGCCGTTGAAGTCGTATTGGCACAATTTGCTGAAGATCGATTTGAAATCGATCTGGCCGTCGCCCAGCGAGCGAAAGCGCCCGGGACGCTCGACCCAACCCTGATATCCGCCGTAGACGCCGGAGCGCGCATCGGGGCGGAATTCGGCATCCTTGACGTGAAACATGCGGATGCGTTGGTGATAGCGATCGATGAAGCCGAGGTAATCCATTTGCTGCAGCAGCAGGTGGCTCGGGTCATACAGAATTGCGGCGCGGGGGTGATGATTCACCGCTTCGAGAAACTGTTCGAACGACGCGCCGTCATGCAAGTCTTCGCCGGGATGGATTTCGTAGCACAGATCAACGCCAGCCTCTTCGAAGCAGTCGAGAATCGGCAGCCAGCGTTTGCCCAGTTCGGCGAAACCTTGCTCGACCAAACCGGCCGGACGCTGTGGCCACGGATACACGTAAGGCCAGAGGAGGGCGCCGGAGAAGGTTGCATGGGCCGTGAGTCCGAGGCGCTGGCTGGCGCGGGCGGCCAGTTTCAACTGCTCAATGGCCCACTCGGTGCGCTCCTGAGGTTTGCCGCGCAGCGCGGGCGGGGCGAAGTCGTCGAACAGGCTGTCGAACGCCGGATGCACTGCGACCAATTGCCCTTGCAGGTGCGTCGACAGCTCACTGATCACCACACCCGCGCGGGCGCAGACGGCGATGAGTTCGTCGCAGTAATCCTGGCTCTCAGCGGCGCGCTGCAAATCGATGAACCGTGTGCCGAGGGTCGGTACCTGGATGGCTTTGTAGCCTTGCGAGGCCGCCCACTCGGCAATGTTGGCGAGGGAGTCGAAAGGCGCTTCGTCGGCGATGAATTGCGCGAGGAAAATCCCCGGACCTTTCAGGCCAGTCGAATTTTGCTGATCACTGTTCATTGTGCTGGGCTCCTGTCAGTGGGCCGGGGATCTCGCTCCACTTTGCATTGCCAAGGTGATTGGCGATGGCGGTTTCAATGAAGGCCATGCCGCGCAGGCCGGTCTCGATGCCCGGTACGCCCGGTGCTTGATGGCCCTCGGCGCCATGCACAATCGCTTCGGCGAGATCGCCGTACAGGTTGGCCATGGCTTCCAGATAACCTTCGGGATGCCCCGCAGGCAGGCGCATGCGTCGGGTTGCGGCGGCACACAGCCACGGCTGACCGACCCCGGAGCGCAGAACGCGCATCGGCTCGTTCAACGGTCGATGAATCAGGCTGGCCGGATCCTCTTGGCGCCATTCCAGGCCGCCCTTGTCCCCGTAGACGCGGATCTTCAGCGGGTTTTCCTCACCGGCGCAGACCTGGCTGGCGAGCAATACACCACTGGCGCCGTCGCGCATTTTGAACAGCATCGCCACATCGTCATCCAGTTGCCGACCCTCGACATGCGAGCCGAGCATTGCGTTGATGAACTGGATCGACTGGCCGGCAACGAACTCGGCGAGGGAAAACGCATGGGTGCCGATGTCGCCGATGCAGCCGCCGATCCCGGATTGCGTCGGGTCGTCGCGCCAGCCGGCCTGCTTGTTGCCTTGCCCGGCGACATCGGTGCTGAGCCAGCCTTGCGGGTACTCGACGAGAACTTTGCGCACGCGCCCGAGCACGCCGCTGGCGACCATTTCGCGGGCCTGCCAGACCATCGCGTAGCCGAGGTAGGTGTGCGCCAGCCCGTAAATTCGCTGGCTGTTGATGACCACCGAGTGCAGCGCCTGCACTTCGGTGAGGTTCAGCGCCGCGGGTTTCTCGCTGAACACGTGAAAACCGGCGCTCAATGCCTCACGGGCAATCGGTGCGTGCAGATGATTCGGAGTGACGATGACCAGCAGTTGCATGCGCTGCTCGGCGGGCAGGGCGGCTTCGCGGGTAAGCAGGGTTTGCCAATCGTCGTAACAACGTTCGGCGGATACTCCCAGGGTCGCAGCGGTGCGCTGATTATTCTCCGAGTCGCGGCTGAACGCGCCACAGACCAGTTCGAAGCGTCCGTCGAGGCCGGCGGCTTGCCGGTGGGCACGGGCAATGAATGAACCTTCACCGCCTCCAACAAAACCCATTCTTATTTTTGCGGCAGCGTACATGGCAGTCGTCTCGGTAGCTGGATGCAATGTTGATGAGCGATGTAACCGGTTACATCGTGGGCGAAATCTAGGCTTGAATTAGCCGAGTGTCAAATGCCAGCGGATGATCGACAGCGTTTCGATCGCTCGTCGCCTGCGGTAAGCTCCGCGCCTGATCGGCATGAATCAACGAGGTGTTTTTGTCCAATATTCGCGAAGTGGCTCGGCTGGCCGGGGTTTCCGTGGCGACGGTTTCGAGGACTTTGAAATCGCCCGAGCGCGTGCTCGCGCCAACCCGTGAGCGCGTCATGGCTGCGGTGGAGCAGGCCGGCTATCGGCCGAACCTGATGGCCGTGCAGTTTCGCTCGCGGCGCACCGGCAATCTGGTGATTCTGGTGCCGACCATCGCCAACACCTTTTTTGCCCGGGTCATCAGCGGCGCGCAGCAAGCGGCGCAGGCGGCCGGTTATCGCCTGCTGCTGTGCGACACCCAGGGCCGGGAAGAACTGGAGCGGCAATTCGCCGAGCTGGTATACGCCTATCAGGCCGACGGGGTGATCCAGTTGCGCGCCTACGATCCTTTCGAAAACGCCCCGGCCGACGCCGATGTGCCGCCGATCGTTAACGCCTGCGAAGTGCTCAAGGCCGGGCGTTATCCAACCATCAGCCTGGACAACGTTGCCGCCGCCAAAGCCATGACCGAACACCTGATCGCCTTGGGACACCGACGCATCGGCCTGATCAAAGGCTCGAAAAACAGCCCGCTGACTTTGGATCGATTGGCGGGTTACGAAGCGGCATTGCGCGAAGCCGGGATTGCCTTCGATGAAGCACTGATCTGCCATGGCAATTTCAGCCTCGAGGCCGGTTTTGCAGGCGCGCAAAAGATGCTCGCATTGGCCGAGCGGCCGAGCGCGCTGTTCTGCGAAAACGATGAAATGGCCATTGGTGCGCTCAAGCGCATCCGGCAGGCCGGGCTGCGTGTGCCCGAGGATATTTCAGTGGTGGGTTTCGATGACATTCCGATGGCTGCGTACTGCGATCCGCCGCTGACCACCATCTCGCAACCGGCCGAGGCCTTCGGGGCCAAGGCGGTCGAGATGTTGATTGCGCTGATCGAAAAACAGCCGCTGACAGAGCGGCATGTCGTCTTGCCGTTCGAGCTGACGCCACGCAGCAGCACGGCCCGCATCGACAACTTGGGCAAGCGCTAACCGAATCACGCCGCTGGCGGCTTCGCCAGCGCAATCCCCGCCGCGCCCAACCGCTTCAACACCTCAAACAACAAATCGCTCTTGGTCAGCCCGACAATCCTCGGGCTGCCCACATAGCCGGTGACCGTGAGGGTTATCCCGTCCGGCGACAATTTGCTGAAACGCACGAACGGCGCCGGTTTATCGAGGATGGTTTCGTTCTCGTGATACGCATCCAGCAGCAGCTGTTTGACCTCTTCAGGATCAATATCCAGCGGGAAAACCAGCTCCAGCGACGCCACGCCCTGAGCGCTGCCGCCAAGGGTGACGTTGCGCAGGTTCTGCGAGATCAGTTGCGAGTTGGGCACGATCACGATCGAGCGGTCGCTGAGCTGGATTTCCGTGGCACGCACGTTGATCCGGCGGATGTCGCCCTCGACGCCGCTGATGCTGATCAGGTCGCCGACTTTCACCGGGCGCTCGGTGAGCAGAATCAGGCCGGAGACGAAGTTCTTGACGATCTCCTGCAAGCCAAAGCCGATGCCCACCGACAACGCACTGACGATCCACGCCAGATTGGTCCACTGCACGCCCAACGACGACAGCGTCAGCAGAATTACGAAGGCGTAGCCGATGTTGGAAAACAGCGTGCTCAGTGACGCGCACATGCCCGGGTCCATGTCGGTCTTGGGCAGGAATTCGTTGTCGAGCCAGCGGCTTAATGCACGGATCAGCCAGATGCCAATCAGCAGTGCCAGCAGTGCGTTGAGCAGATGCGCCGGGACAATATTCAGCTTGCGCAAACCGGCGCCGCCAAGAATCGACATGATGTTGGTGACCAGTTGGCCAAGCGTGGTACCGATGCCGCCGACAAACAACGAAATCAGCGCCATCAGCATCAGGCCGGCGCGGCTGACGCCGGACAAAAGGATCGACGTCTGCTCGAGGCGTCGGTCGCTGACGCCGAGCAATTGCTTGAGCGCCTGGCCGCTCGCGTGTTTCGGCGAAAACAGGTGCTCACAGGCGTCCTTGACCAGCTGAATCAGCAAGTAGAAGCCCGACAGCACGACATAGCCCCACACCAGCTCATAGCTGATGAACCGTGCCAGCGAAACATAGCCGGCAAGCAGGGCGATGGCCGTCACCAACATCGAGAGACTGGCGACGCTGTAGATCAGCCCGGCGAACACGCTGTTCGTAGCCGACGCGTCATTGGCTGCGACCAAGGCCTTGCGCACTTTGCCGACGCGCAACAGCATCGTGCCGATGATCGCCAGCACCACCATGGAAATCACGCCGCGCCCGGCCATCACGATGTGGCTGCTCATGCCTGTGGCATTGGCGACTTGCACCAGCGTCACCAACACCAGCAACGAGCAGGCGAGGATTCGCGGATAAGGCTTGAGGGCCAGCGCCACTGGATCGGCAATCGCCGGCAGGCGCCAGGACGGGTGCGCGGTGGAGAGCAATGCGCGGCTGAGCCCGGTGATCAGCACGCAGGCATAGACGACTTTCTCGAACTCTTCGGAGAAAGTTTCCAGCACCGGCGGCAGTGCGTCGTGGCGGGTGCAGGCGTAGAACAACAGCTTCAGGGCGATGGCGGTGGTGACGAACGTCGCGATAGCTGAGGCGAAGGCCAAGGCGCTTCTGCGCAGTCGGCCCTCCGCCACGCGATGAATGCAGAACCAGGTCAGCCCGCGCTCAGCCAGACGTCGGCCGAAGGTCCAGATCAGCACCGCCAACAACACCAGCACGCAGGTGTAGAAGCGCTCGCCCGGCGCCCAGACCGTCGCCCATACGTCAGCCACCTGCTCGACGAACAGTCGCAGGCGCTGGCGGTCGTCTTCGCTTGGATTGACCAGCGGTGTCCAGAAATACGGGCTCAATACGCTGCGGGTGCTCAGGGTCAGTTCGCTTTCCAGCAGGGTGCGGCGGATGCCGGCGATTTGCGTGATCAGGTCGGCGGCGTTCTGTTTCAGTGCGGCGAGGCTTTTCAGGGTGCCATCGACCTTGCTTTTCTGCTCCGCCAGCGCCGCCCGCTGCGCGACGATATCGGCTTGCTCGGCGGCCACCTCGGCGTCTGGAGCGGTGCCGAGCACGCCCAGTTGCACCGCCAGTTGCGCCTGTTGCGGCAACAGCGCTGCCGACAACCGATCGACATCGAGAATGAACGCCTGCACCCGATCCTGTGGGCCTTCGAGCTGGTTGTAATTGTTCGCCGCCGAAATCTGCTGCTTGAGCCCGTCGAGGCGTTGTTGCAGGGCTTGCAGATCGCTTTGCGAAATCACAGGTAGAGGCGCTGCGCCTGAGTTCGCCGGCGCGGCAACATCCGCCGCCCACAACGCAGCGCTGCCCGGCATCAGCAGTAGGAACAGAATGAAAAACAACGACTTGAATGAACAGCGCATGGGGGCGGCGAGCTCGAGTGGTTCACACAGACTATGAGGGTAGGTGATCGCGCTGAACGGGGCGGAAAACTTTCACTGCAAGAGGCGCTTACACGCTCATCCAATCCGGCGGAATGATCCGCGCAGCGAGCGGTCAACCGGCAATAACAGCTTCGAGAACGTGCCATGTCCATTGCCAAGGAAACCATTGAATACCTGCGCCAACATTCGCTGATCATCACCACCGCCGAATCCTGCACCGCCGGGGAAATCGTCATGTTGCTGTCGGAAGTCCCCGGCAGCGGCGAGCTGATCGAGTGCGGCTATGTGGTCTATTCGCCGCAAGCCAAGCAGCGCCTGCTGCACGTCAGCCCGGCGACCATGGACACCTTCAATCTGACCAGCGTGGAAGTGGCCAGTGAAATGGCCATCGGCGCGTTGCGCGACAGCACGGCCAACGTTGCCGTTGCCACCACCGGCATTCTCGGACCCGACGATATGGATGGCATCAAGGCCGGTACGGTGTGTTTCGCCTGGGCATTCCAGTTCGATGACAAACATTTTCTGTTCAGCAGCCAACAATGGTTTGCCGGATCGCGCAGTGAAGTGCAGACCCTCGCTTCTGAATTCGCCCTGCAGCAGTTGCCGGACTATCACCGTCGCGCCTTGCGCGGCGAAGGAGGGTGGCGCCGATGAAGCCTGACGCCGACCATCCCGATCTGCAAAGCCGACAGTTCCCGGTGCAGGAGGACATGGCCTATCAGTTGAAGGTCTGGCGCTTCGAGCACATTGGTTGGTATCTGCTGGTGTTATGCATGCTGCTGGGCCTGTTGGGATTGTTTTCCCGGGGCGTGCTCAGTTCGCAGGACGCTCGCAGCGATGACGGTAAAGTCCAGATCGAATACGAGATGTTCCATCGCAACGGCTCGACCAACCCGCTGAAACTCAGCGTGCACACGGCGCCTGAAGCCACTGTTGAACTCGACATCGGTGGCGAGATGCTCGATGGCTTCAGCGTCGAAACCATGCAACCGGCCCCGATGCGTATGCGCAGCTCAAAACAGGGCATGCGCTTGTGGTTGCAGGCGGATGCGCAAGGGCAGGCGACGCTCTATGTGACGCTGCGCGGTGACGGATTGGGCCTGTTTCGCAGCCAAATCCGGGTGCCGGGCTCGAGCGAAGTGAAGCTTACTCAATTCATTTATCCATAGGTGACCCATGGACTCGGTGTTGCGCGCACTCGCGATGTATCTGGCACTGATGGTGCTGTTCAAAATTGCCGGCCGGCGTTCGCTGGCCGAGTTGACGACGTTTGATTTCGTCCTGCTGATGATCATCGGTGAAGCCACCCAGCAAGCGCTGCTCGGTGATGATTTTTCTCTGACCAATGCGTTTCTGGTGATCATTACGCTGATCGCTGTGGATGTCGGTTTTTCCCTGCTCAAACAACGTTCCAGTTGGGTGTCGCGGCTGATTGATGGCGAGCCGACGATCATTGTCGAGAATGGCAAGCTGTTGCACCGACGCCTGCGCCATGCGCGGCTGGTCGAGGCAGATGTCATGGAGGCGGCGCGCTCCAGTCAGGGCATAGAAACCATCGACCAGATCAAATTCGCAATCATCGAGCGCAACGGCAAGATTTCCGTCATCCGCCAGGATCCGGAAGGCGGCTGAACCTTTGACGCCCCACGGCCGCAATTTTTTTGAACGCTGAAAAAGCCTCACAGCCCAATGCTTACAAGTCATCGGAGGATTGCGAAATGAACGAGGCAGCCAGTTACTTCTCCATCGCCGTGGCGGTGATCATTCTGCTGGTCGATCTGTGGGCGATTGTCAGTGTGTTTCGCAGCAACAAAAGCGTCGGCGTCAAAGCCGCCTGGGCGATCGGCCTGATTGTATTCCCGGTGCTCGGCCTGATCGTGTGGGGCATCGCCGGCCCGCGCGGCGTCAAGGAAGGGCCTTCGTCGCCGGAGCACAGTAAGGGTTGAGAACCCTGATTTGCGCACATCCGGAAAATGGGAGGTGAACGATGAAAGCTGTTGTATTTCATGGCGTCGGGGACATCCGCCTGGACGATGTGCCCGAGCCAACCATTCAAGCGCCGACCGATGCCATTGTCAGGCTGACCGCGTCGGCCATTTGCGGCACCGATCTGCATTTCATTCGCGGCAGTGCGCCGGACATGCAGCCCGGCACGATCCTTGGGCACGAGGGCGTGGGGATCGTCGAAGCACTTGGCGAAGACGTGCGCAATCTCAAGGTTGGCGATCGCGTGCTGATTCCCTCGACCATTGCCTGCGGCAACTGCTCGTACTGCCGCGCCGGCTATTTCGCCCAGTGCGACGTGGCCAACCCCAACGGTAAAACCGCTGGCACGTCATTTTTTGGCGGGCCGAAAACCACCGGGCCGTTCGATGGCCTGCAAGCCGAGAAAGCGCGCATCCCTTTCGCCAACATTGGTCTGATCAAACTGCCGGACGCCATCACCGACGATCAGGCGATTGCCATGTCGGATATTTTTCCCACTGCCTGGTTCGGCGCCGACATGGCCCGGATCAAGGACGGCGACACGGTGGCGGTGTTCGGCTGCGGGCCGGTCGGGCTGTTTGCGATTATCAGCGCGAAGCTGATGGGCGCCGGCCGGGTGTTCGCCATCGATGGCCTGGAAGATCGCCTCGCTCGCGCGCAGGCATTGGGTGCCGAGTGCATCAACTTCGAGAAAGAAGATCCAGTTGAAACCATTGCGCGCCTGACTGCGGAAATTGGCGTGGATCGGGTGATCGAGGCCGTGGGCATCGACGCCAACCATTCCCATCACGGCCATCACCATCCTGCGCAGTGGCAACCGGGCGATGCGCCTTCGCAAGCGCTGGAATGGGCGGTCAAGGCTGTGGCCAAGGCCGGCACGATTTCCATCATCGGTGTCTATCCCGCCGGGTTCGACAGCTTCCCGATCGGCGAAGCGATGAACAAGAACGTGCGTATCAACATGGGCAACTGTCATCACCGCAAATACATTCCCAAGCTGATCGAAATGACCCTCGCCGGGCGCGTCGATCCAGCGAAAGTGCTGACGCAGGACGAGCCTTTGACTGACGCGATTTCGGCGTTCAAGGCGTTTGATCAACATCAATCCGGCTGGATCAAGGTCAAGCTGGAACCGGGTAGCGATACCACTGCTGACAGGAGATCGTCATGAAAAAAATCTGCGTATGTCTGGGGTTCTGCTCGATGTTTCTGTTGAGCGGCTGCTTCGATTCCAACGATGCACCCAACAAGGACGGTGACAAAAGCAAACCGTCGGTGCAGATGCAGACCGAGAAGCCTGAGGAGGGCAAGTAACTGCTGGCAAATAATCCCTGTGGGAGCGAGCCTGCTCGCGAAGGCGTCAGGTCGGACAACTCTGTGCTGACTGATGCTCCGTTTTCGCGAGCAGGCTCGCTCCCGCACTGGTTCAGTTCGAGTAGCGGTATTCCAGCCATGCCCAATACAGTAAAGCCACAGCACTGACCCCACCCCCGAGAAAACACACCGCCACCCAGCCAGAGTGCGCATAGGTATACGTCGCCGCGATAGCGCCCAAACCACTGCCCACCGAGTAAAAGCACATATACGCACCGACCAGTCGGCTCTGCGCATCGGGCCGTGCGGCGAAGATCAGGCTTTGATTGGTCACGTGCACCGCTTGCACGGCGAAGTCGAGCAGGATCACTCCGACAGCCATGGCCAGCAGCGAACTGTCGACAAATGCGATGGGTAGCCAGGACAGCGTCAGCAGCGCCAGGGCGATGCCGGTGGTGCGATTGCCCAAGCCGCGATCGGCCAGGCGCCCAGCCCGTGCGGCGGCGAGCGCGCCCGCCACTCCGGCCAGACCAAACAGGCCGATCTGCGTGTGGGACAACGACAGGGGCGGGGCGCTGAGCGGCAGCACCATCGACGTCCACAACACACTGAAGGCGGCGAAAATCAGCAGGGCGAAGATGCCGCGGACGCGCAGTACCCGCTCAGTCAAAAACAATTCCAATACCGAGCGCAGCAGTCGCCAGTAACTGCCCTGCGCGGGCGGTTTTGCCGAGGCGGGCAGGGTGCGCCATAACAGCAGGGCCAAGCCGATCATCATGACTGCCGAGACAAAATACACGCCGCGCCATCCGGCCAGATCAGCCACTACGCCGGAAACGAAACGCGCCAGCAAAATGCCCAGTACCACGCCACTGGTGACGGTGCCCACCGCGGCGCCGCGCTGCTGCGGGCGAGCAAGGCTGGCGGTGCAGGCGACCACCACTTGCACCACCACCGCCAGCAATCCCACCAGCATCATGGCACCGAGCAACACTCCCCAGCTCTCGGACAGGCCCACGGCACACAGCGCCGTCGCAGACAAAAGCAGTTGGCTGACGATGAGTTTCTTGCGATCGAGCAGATCACCCAGCGGCACAATGAACAGCAGCCCGACCGCATACCCGGCTTGCGTGGCCGTGACCACTACGCCGATCGCCCCCGGTGGAACCCCGAGGCTGGCGGCCATCGATTCCAGCAATGGCTGTGCGAAGTAAACATTGGCCACCGCCATCGCGCAGGTGATTGCAAAGAGAAAAGTCTGCAAACGACTCAGCCCGGTCGTTGCGCTGTCAGTTGCGGCTTGCGCATTGACCGGGTTTTGCGTCTGACACGGCATCCTTGCTTCCTCGTAGTGTGGTTTTGAATTGAAACCGAGGCGTTGATCTTTATTCATTCGGGTTGTTAAATGCAACCACATTCAGTAGCTGATCCATCAGGAATCACATGGCCCGACAACAAACATTGGCACAGAGCGAATGCCCGGTGGCCCGAACCCTCGAAGCCATTGGCGATCGCTGGGCCTTGATGATCATTCGCGATGCGTTCGATGACGTGCGCCGGTTCAGCGAATTCCAGAAACGTCTGGGCCTGGCCAAGAACATCCTCACGGTCAAACTGAAAATGCTCGTCGAGCTCGGCGTGTTGCAGATTCAGCCCGCGTCCGATGGCAGCGCCTACAAGGAATACGTGCTCACCGACATGGGCCGCGCGGTGTTCCCCATCGTCGTCAGCCTGCGGCAGTGGGGCGAGCGCTTCCTGTTCGCGGAAGGCGAGGAGCATTCGGTGCTGCTCGACAACGAGGGGGCCGAGCCCGTTGAGACTCTCGTCGTGCGCTCCAAGGCGGGCGCGGTGCTGGCCCCGGCGGACTGTCACCGAAAAGTGGTGACGCGCCGGCAATGAAGCCGGGCAGATAGCCGTGGCGTGTATTCACAGCCGCGCTATCTCCATGGCATGAAAAGTCGAGTCGGCAACCGGCGGGTTTTTGATCTAGGCTGTTTTCGATCCTCGATCAGCAGCGGTACGCCGTTGCCATATTTCCAGCAACGCGACTACCGGAGTGCCTGATGAGCCTTTCACCTTTCCACCTCGCCATCCCGGTCTACGATCTTGCCGCTTGCCGGCGTTTTTACGGTGAAGTGTTCGGCCTGGAGGAGGGCCGGTCCAGCGCGCAATGGGTCGACTTCAACTTCTACGGCCACCAATTGGTGATCCACGAACAGCCGAAAACGGCTGCCCAGCAAAGCATTACTAGCAACCCGGTAGACGGTCACGATGTACCGGTCCCGCACTTCGGCATCATTTTGCAGTGGGAGCAATGGGAGGCACTGGCCGAGCGACTGAAGTCATTCGGCACGCAATTCGTGATAGAGCCCTACATTCGATTCAAGGGTCAGGTCGGCGAACAGGCGACCATGTTTTTACTCGACCCCTGCGGCAATGCGCTGGAATTCAAGGCATTCAAGGACATGAGTCAGGTGTTTGCCAAATGATCACAGCGTAGTGGTCTGGCCGTTGCGATCGCGTTCATAAACCTTATTGGCCTGCAGCTTTTCCTTCAGCCAACGCTCGGCCGTGCCCAGCGGCCGTTGGCGTGCCCATAACAGGTCGACGCCGATTTGCCAGTCGGTATGCGGGTACGCCGACAGCTGCAACTCGACCAGTTCGCCATTGCCCAGTTCACGCTGGATCAGTTGGCGCGGCAGGGTCGCCCAGCCGAGGCCGGCGCGGACCATTTCCAGCAGCGCCAGATAGCTTTCCGCTTGCCACAGCTGCGTCGAACGCAGGTATTCACTGCTCGGCAGTTTGCTGGCGTGCGCACTGAACGCCAGGCGCCGATGCACGTGCAAATCGTCGAACGTGACGTTGTCCAGTTTCGCCAGCGGATGATCGGGATGGCAGACGTGCAGCATGATCAGTTTGCCCAGTTGCTGGAACGCCAGTTCCCGGGGATAGCCCGGCTGCGAAAACGCCACCCCCAGCACCGCCTCGCCGCTGCTGACCAGTTCGCTGACATCGCCGTAGACCGGGTGACGAATGATCAGATCGACAAACGGGAAGGCCTGCTCGAACGCTTGCAGCACTGGCATGATCGGGCCGTACGGCGTTTCAATCGCCAGGGTCAGGCTCGGTTCGACGCTATCCGAGAGGCAATCAGCGTGGGCCTCGAAGGTCATGCAGCGCTCCAGTACCGCTTCTGCCTGCACCAGTAATTTATGCCCGCTGGCGGTGAGGGCAGGGCTGCGATTGCTGCGGTCGAACAGCTCGACGCCAAGGTCGGTTTCAAGATTGGCGATCGCTGCGCTGATGGTCGATTGCGTCTTGCCCAGCTTGCGCCCGGCGGCGGAGAACGAGCCGCTTTTCACCACCTGGACGAACATCAGCAACTGATCGAGTGAGAAGCGCACGCGGTGTACTCCGAGGTTGAGCGAGACGGCGATTGTGCCGCGTCTTTGCCATCGAAAAAAGCGATGGTTGCCAATTTGTTTCATCGTTAAAAAGATTCAAGGATGACCCCGCGTCTTCGAACACCGGGGCCGATTCTCTCTGTGCATCTGTCCCTGAGCGCCCGCGATTACAACCAACGCTGCCCCTTCAGGAGCTTGTGCCATGACTACACAACGCGTTCACCCGGTCGACGAGGTGTTGCCCCTGCGGCAGCTTTTCACCTTCGGTCTGCAGCATGTTCTGGTGATGTATGCGGGAGCGGTGGCGGTGCCGCTGATTCTTGGCAGCGCGATGGGGCTGACGTCGGCTCAGGTGGTTTTACTGATCAACGCCAACCTGCTGACCTCTGGTGTGGCGACGCTGATTCAGACCCTCGGCTTCTGGAAGTTCGGCGCGCGGTTACCGTTGATTCAGGGCTGCTCGTTCATTGCGCTGGCGCCGATGATCATGATCGGCAAGGAGTTCGGCCTCAGCCAGATCTTTGGGGCGGTGATCGCCGCCGGCTTCCTGACCATCGCACTGGCGCCGGTGTTCAGCCGCTTGCTGCGATTCTTTCCACCCGTGGTGATTGGCAGCCTGATCACCATCATCGGTATTTCACTGATGCCGGCGGCGGCAATCTGGCTGGGTGGCGGCAATCCCGATTCGCCTGACTTCGGTCGCCCGGCCAATCTGCTGCTGGGCCTGGCCACGGTCAGTGTGACGCTGGTGATTTATGCGAAATTCAGCGGCTTCATCGGTAACCTCAGTGTGCTCATCGGCTTGTTTGTCGGCAGCCTGATCGCTGCCGCCTGCGGCATGACGCACTTCAATCGGGTCAGCGAGGCGGCGTGGTTCGAGTTGAGCGCGCCAATGGCGTTCGGTCCGCCGGAATTTTCTCTGGTACCGATTCTGATCATGACCCTGGCGATGCTGGTGATCATGGCCGAGACCACTGGCAACTGCCTGGCCATCGGCAAACTGGTCGGCAAACCGACTACGCAGCAGACCCTCGGCAACGCCTTCCGCGCCGACGGCTTGTCGACCATGCTCGGTGGTGTGTTCAACAGCTTTCCCTATAACGCCTTCACGCAAAACACCGGCCTGATTGCGCTTTCGAGCATCAAGAGCCGCTTCGTCGTCGCGGCCGCTGGCGCAATCATGGTGTTGATGGGCTTGTTCCCCAAGCTCGGCGCGCTGATTGCGGCGGTGCCGACGCCGGTGCTGGGCGGCTGCGCGATCGTCATGTTCGGCATGACCACGGTGGCGGGCATTCAGGAATTGTCCCGGGTGCAGTTCGAAGGCACACGCAACGCCATCATTGTTGCGGTGTCGGTCAGCGTCGGCGTCCTGCCAATGTCGTTTCCGGCCCTGTTCGAACATGTCGGCCCGACGCTGAAACTGGTGCTCGACAGCGGCATTTTCCTCGGTGCGATCACCGCCATTCTGCTCAATGTGCTGCTCAACAAACAAAAACCATCGACCGACGCCGTCGGCGCTTCCACGGCCGAACTGGCCGACTGACTTTTGTTTTTTCCCACTGCCCAGGAGTTACCCATGAATCAATTCACTCAGCTTGTCCCGGCCGGCGTCAGCGATCTGGACCTGGCATTGCTGCGCCAGACCATCGCCCTGTCGCAGGCGTCGAAACAACGTGGCCGGCACCCGTTCGCGGCGCTGGTGGCGGACCGCGACGGCAAGGTCATTGCCGAAGCGGGCAACAATTCGATGCCGCCGGAGGGTGATCCCACCCAGCATGCCGAACTGGTCGCGGTCGCTGCGGCGGCGAAGCGGTTGTCACCCACGGAGCTGGAGGCGTGCACGCTGTACACCAGCGCCGAACCTTGCTGCATGTGCGCGGGCGCGGTGTATTGGACCGGTGTCGGGCGAGTGGTGTATGCGTTGTCGGAGCATGCTTTGCTCGGGCTGACCGGCGATCATCCGGAGAACCCGACGTTCTCGTTGCCGTGTCGCGAAGTGTTTGCCAGAGGGCAGCGCACGGTCAGTGTCTTCGGGCCGATGCTGGAGGCAGAGGCGGCTGAGCCGCATAAAGGGTTCTGGTCTTAGTTATTATGGATCGTTCCCACGCTCCTGCGTGGGGACCCATCCGCTGACGCTCTGCATCACTTTTACTTCGCCGGGATGACATCCACACATTCCCCAGCGGAATGCCCCCCATGAAATCATTGGATTTTTCTTCTCCACGCTCACCGCGTAGCGTGTCGCAAAGACAAGGAGAATCGCCATGACCCAACCCGCCACTGACGCCGCCGGCAAATTCGACACCTCCCGCGCCAACGAATATGCCCGGCAAAGCCGCATTGCCCTGGCTGGCTACGATGCCTGTCACGACTTGTCGGCCTGTATGCTCGCCGCCAGCCTCGGGCAGTCGCGTCCGGCAAACGTGCTGGTGGTGGGCGCGGGGGGCACCGCGCAGGAAATCATCGCCATGGCCGCGCTGGAGCCGGAGTGGCGCTTCACTGCGGTCGATCCTTCCGGGCCGATGCTCGATGCTGCGACCGAACATCTGCGCGCCAATGATCTGCTGAGCAGAACCCATGTGCATCTCGGTCATGTCGAAGACTTGCCGGCCGACGCATCTTTCGACGCCGCCACCCTGATCGGTGTACTCCATCACCTGGGCGGTGATGAGGCCAAGCAACAGATACTGCGCTCCATTCAGGCCCGCCTCAAACCCGGCGCGCCATTGATCGTGGCCGGCAATCATTACGCTTACGCCAGTCAGCCGTTGCTGCTGCAAGCCTGGAGCCAGCGCTGGCGACAGCAGGGCGCAACCGCTGACGAGGTGCAGGCGAAACTCGGGAAGATTTTGCAGGGCGCTGATCCGCCGCACTCGGAGGCGGCGGTGCAGGCTTTGTTACATGGTGCCGGATTCGGCGATGCAACACGGTTTTTCAGCAGTCTGTACTGGGGCGCCTGGCTGACGTGCAAGCTCAGCCAGGCGACCCGATTTGCCTAAGCCTCCGTCCAGTCCAGCGCTGCCGTCTCGCGCCATTTCACGTCGGTGATCCCATAACGCTCGGCCTGGGGTTTGGAAACCACTTTCAACGGTGGTTTACCCGGTTTCGGAATCGGCGCAATACCGGCGTCACAGCTCGCCCAATGCCAAGCGTCGGCGTTGCGCATACTCTTGGCGCGGATGACGAATGATTTTGGCTGGTCGTGATGTTTGTATTCGATGACGAAAATATCGGTGCTACGCATGAGTTCCTCCTTACGCTCATACGTAAATGATTTTGTCCGACAAGAAAAATTCAAAGGATTTTCTGGCCGGATGATCAGCGTCACTCAGCGCTCTAAAACGCGGTTCTTCATGAAGCCGCGCAGGTTCATCAGGAACAGGCAGAGCTGCAGAACGATCAGCGCGTAAGCCCCGGCATGGACGCCCCAGATCACCCACAGCAAATTGCTCAGACTGAAACAAACGAAACCGCTCATGCGCCGTTGCGGTCGTTGCGAACCGATCAGCCACGCGGCCAGAACGGTGACCAGCATCGCCGGCCATTGCACCCAATCCAGATATGCCAACGCTCTGTCCTCTGCACAGATTTGTTTGATGCAGAAAGGGTACACAGCAACCGAAGGATGGTCACCGCCCGCACGGCTCTGCGTAGCAATGGCGGTGAAAAAGGTTTCGCCCGGCAGAAGCCGGGCGAAGATTTCAGGCGCGCAATCAGTAATCCCAAATCGCAGGTATCCAACGGAAAGCAGCACCATTGATCGCGACCCTACCCACCGAAGGGAAGGCCAGATGCGTGGCGACGAACAGCTCGCCGCTGGCGGCGGCTTCCTTGAGCATGCGCACGCGCACTTCCACCGATTTGGCCGGATCGTGTTCGAAACCGTTGTGCCAGTCGGGGTGATCGAACGCCACCGGGAACAATGCGTCACCGGCAAAGGTCAGGCGCTCGCCACCGGAGTTGACGTAGACCACGCAGTGCCCTGGCGTATGACCACCGGTGAGTTTTGCAACTACGCCAGGTGCAACCTGACATTCGTCTTCGAAGATGTGCAACTTGCTTTCATAGTGGTCGATGAACGCGTTGGCGGTGCTGCGCAGGACGTCTGGTACTGGTGCGGGCATGTCGGTGCTGGTGAAGTCTGGCGTGGACCAGAAATTCACTTCGGCCGCGGTGACGTGGATGCGCACGTCGTGACGCAGACGGCTCTTCACCGAGTCGACCAGCAGGCCGCCGATATGGTCCATGTGCATGTGCGTGATGACGATATCAGTGATGTCGGCGAGATCCACCCCGGCAGCGGCCAGGCGCTTGGGGAACTGCCCGGCACGCGGGAAACCGGGGAATTGGCCACCGAGGCCGGCGTCGACGAGGATGACTTGTTCGCCGCTACGCACCACCAGCACGTTGAGCGCCCAGTCGAAGGCGTCAGGGCCCAGATACATTTCCTTGAACCAGGCGGCACGGTCGGCGGGGTCGGCATTGGTTGACATGGTCTGGGTCGGCAACGGCAACACGCCGTCGCTGATCACCATCACGTCAATGTCGCCCAGGCGCAGGGCGTAGCGCGACGGCACCAGTTCTTCGCTTTGCGTTTGCAGGGCCACCGCGCGGTTGGCGGTGAAGGAATCCAGATGCAGGGTCATGGTGTTCTCCTTGTTTTCAGGGCTAAAGCGGAGGTGAAATCAGGCTACAGGGATCAGCGGATCGGCGGCCGCGAGGGCAGCGCGACGATCTGCGGCGGGCGGGTAGATCCACACCGTGTTGATCTGCGTCTTCAGCTCTTTGGCTTCGGCCTTCACCAGTTTCAGCTGACGATCCCAGCCTTCCGTGTACACCGCGCCCCAGGCGCCCAGATCCAGGCAAGTCACGTACTTGGGCTGGCGATACATTGTCGGAGCGACGCCGAGGAGATCGGCGGCGGCGTTGTTGCCGGCGTAGCGACCCAAGCTGATCGCGTGCTGGCAAGACATCGCGGCATAGTTGCCGAGGTCGTCTGTGGCGGCGCGAGCGACATCACCAGCGGCAAAGACGTGATCGATGCCTTGCACCTTGAGGTTGCCATCGACGTGCAGGCGGCCCTGGCCATCGCGTTCGGCGTCGAGTTGTTCGGTGAGCGGGCTGGCGCGGAAACCTACGGTCCAGATCACGGTCTGGCTTTCGATGTGGCGGCCATCGGCGAGGGTGACGCCATTGGCATCCACAGCGGCAACGCTGGCATCGACGATCCATTCGATACCCAGGTCATTGGACGCCTCGATGATCGACGGGCGAATGCCATCACCCATGGTCGCGGCGATGTCCTTGCTGCGATCGACAATGATCACGCGCAGGTCTTGATCCTCACCGAGGATCGCACGCAGGCGCGCCGGCATTCCCGTCGCAGTTTCAATCCCGGTGAAACCGCCACCCGCGACCACCACGGTGTTGCGCGCAACGCTGGGCGGTTGGTTGCCGAGGGCGATGAGATGACGTTCCAGACGCGCCGAGGATTCGATCTGATCGACATCGAACGCATGCTCCTTGAGGCCAGGCACCGGAGGCCGAGCGAGCTGGCTGCCGCTGGCGAGAACCAGCCGATCGTAGGCCAGTTCACCCGGACGCCCGGCCTCGTCGCGGTAGCCGACTCGGCGCGCCCGGGCGTCGATGCTTTCAGCGGTGCCTTTGACGAAGCGCACACCCACCGCATCGAACAGCGCGTCGAGCGGCGCGTACATGCTGTGCACGTCCGGCTCGTAGAAGCGCGGGCGAATACGCAATTCGGCTTGCGGGGCGAGCAGCGTGATCTCGACATCCTGACGGGCATGCATATCCAGCAAACGCGCAGCGCTCAGCGCACTCCACAGCCCGCCGAACCCTGCACCGATCACCAATAATTGCTGTTTCATAATGTGCTCCCTGATGCTGATGGATGGATGACACCCGAGTCCGATGCGGACTCTGGCGTGACGATCACTGGCCGCCGTAACTGCTTGCCGTACTGCCTGGCGCTCAATCGCCCGCTGTGTAGAGCCATGCTAGGGCGGGGAGGCTGCGAGCGCAGTTGTCCATCGGTGTGCGTGGGCTACGCATGGGTGGAAGGGGGGTATACGAAGGTATGGGGGGCGAGGTGGGAATACCGGGCGAGGTGTTGTTCGAAACGAACATCGCCGCGCAGGGCGCCAGCACGCCTGCACGGCCGATGCCGTTGTTCAGTCGGTGGGCACTACGTTATCCAACGCTTTGTTGACGGCCAATTCCCCCAGCATGACCACCTGTGCAATGCCTAACAGCGTATTGCGCCGTGAGCCTTCCAGCATCCCGGCGAAATCACCGAGCATCACCGTGGCGGACGCCAGGGATTCGCACGCATTGACCAGCAAGGATTCGGTGTCGGATTCCGGGTTGACCATAAACAGCGTGTTGGGACTGTAAGGCGTGGCGTTGACCTTGGCCGGCGCGAGGTAATGGTCGAGCGCGCGCTCGGCGGCGTCATGAAGTTTTTTTGAATGGAAGGATTCGTAAGGCGATACCGGGTCGGTGACCGGCGGATGGGGCGGTGTCTGTGACATCAGCTGAAACTCCGATGAGAGCGGCTTGAGCGTCTGGATAAGAGGATGCCGCGCCACAGCAGTGGCGCGTCCGCTGGCAGTGAGGGAGCATGCCCCCTCGTGCCTGGGTTGCCAGCTAGTTCGACACGCGTCGGCTGTCGAGCACGCGATTGACGATCAGCTCACTCAACATGATCACCTGTTGCAACATCAGCAGCGATCGACGCTGTGGGTGATCAATCACGCCGCCGATTTCGCGGGCCATGTCATTGGCGGCTGTCAGCGATTCAGAGGCTTCGACGAGCAGCGTTTCCTCATCCACCGTCGGGTCAATGAGAAAGATCCTGCCTGGCTGGCGCTTGGGAATGGTGGTTTTGAGCGTCTGAGGGTCGAGGTAAAAGTTGATGGCGCGAGCGGCCGCATCTTTTATCCGCTGAGGTTCCAGAGCAGGGTCGTACGGGATTGAATCGGCTTCCGGCGGGTTTGGGGTTACTTTGAACATTGATGAAGCTCCTAACACATTTAAGGGAGGCTTCACCCTTTCGCTACCAAACGAAGGGTGGCGGCCATGCACAGGTTGGTAGACCGGGTGTTAGGATCCGGCGCGCCCTAGGACGCCCTATACATGGCCACCGCAAATCCGAGACAGAAATCTCGACGGCAGATCTGTATATCTAACACTGCGGGCTACCAAACCCGATCACCTATTTCGGTGACCGACAAACGATAGGACCCGCAGCCTAGACGCACAAGCCGGCGGATTCTGAAGTACCCGTAGGCAGCGGCGCAAGGCTTTGTAGGCTTTTTGGAGGAGAAATCGGTGTAATTTAAACGTGCTTGCCAAGTCGTGTTTATGCGCTGTACGTACCTGCTCATCTCACCTTTTCAGAATATCGGAGACCCGAATCTGTTTAGGCCGATCTCAAGGCCGTTGCGCCTTGGGGCGGAGAGTTTCAAGCAAGTCGCGTCGCAGACGGGCTTTTTGGCTCTTCCACTGTTGGCCGTAGATCAGCAGAAAAACGCCTCGGCTGGCAGGTGAAAAAATTAACTGCCAGCACTGGGATCACAAATGACATAGCGCTTAGTCTGCTTTGAAAACGAACTCAAAACCGCTTCCCATTTTTTTCAGGAGCTCGGCCAGGCGCTCGAAGAACAATTCCCCCTGCTCCGAAACCTCGTACTTGCCGTAAACACGGATTACAAGTGACTTGCCGAGTGCAGCGGGAATCTTGTTATAGATCTCACCGCTTTCGATGAAAGCGATGTAGCCGTTTATCTTCCGTTGTAGCGCGAGCAGGTGCTCGGCTTGTAGGGTCTTATTGCCCCATTCTAGGTGGCCAGCGATGCCCAGGATGATGGTGCCACTGTCCGATTTGGGGATTCCCCACATATCGATAATGTTCGGGTCTGTTAAGGACACTGCGGATCCTTGGCCTCCAGCCGATTTGTTCAATCCCTCTGAGGGAACCGAGCTACAGCTCTGTGGCTTGCCGCCCTTTGCTTTGCTTTGCTTTGCTTTGCTTTGCTTTGCTTCAGTTCTACTAGCTCACACGCCTAGTGTCGAACGGCAAAGTCGTCCTTAAGCACAAATTCCAATCCGATGCCTACGCCTTTGAGTACCTCGGTCACGCGGTCGATAAAGGTTTCACCTTGCTCAGGCAGCTCATATAAACCATTGATGCGAATTTTCGGATTCTTGCCCTTGGCTGGCGGATAGCTTTCCAGCAGTTCGCCGCTCTCGATGAAGGCGATGTAGGTGTTGATCTTTTCTTGTAGCAACAACAGATGTTCGCCCTGTTGGGCTTTGTCGCCCCATTCCAAGTGATCAGTGATGACGAGTACGACATTGTCGGGTTCCCACTCGGGCACTGCGATGATGTCGACGACTTTTGTTTCGGTGATGGACATGTCTGCTCCCTCAGAGGGTCGGGTCAGGTCGAATGATGTCGACTCTGGTAGGTGGGATTCGGGTGCCTCCGGTGAAGCCGGGTTTACCTTTGCCGACGACGGTTGCGCCGGTCTTTTCTATTTCTGGAAAGCCCAATTTCTGATTGCGCGTCAGTGGCGCTGTTTCCGAAGATTTGCATTCGACGCAGGAGATGTTGCCGTCCGCATCGCGGCCCATCATATCAATGCGCGTGCGTACACCGCTGTCGGTTTTGACGGTGACCTCACGAGCGGCTTCAGGTTTGATCTTACTGAATTCGTCAAAGGACGCTTCTTCGAACGCTTTGCCCTTTTGCTTATTCTTCTCTAGCTGTGTGCTGAGCACGATGTAGATGGGCTCAATCCCCGCATCCTCCGGGAACCAGATGATTGCATCCTGGAACTCAGGTGGGTGCGCGGGGTTGGCCAGCAGCGTGTCCGACTGAGGTGTCGGCGGATAGACCCAGACGGGAGGTAGCTGAGGGGCACCTTCCAGCGCTGGGATCCCCAGCACTCCATCGGAGCTTGCTCCGGGTGTCCAGGTCAGACCGATGCCGTCGCCGATGTCGGCGATGAATTTTTCGCCGTCTTTCTGCGCTTTGATGACCGGTACATTTTCCCAGTCCTTCTTGCCGCCGGTGTAAAAGCCGTAGGCGTTGACGGAGCCGTCCGGCAACGTTTTTACGTTGACACGAACACGCGTTCGGCCGGTTTCAAGCGTGGCGTATTGCTCGTCCTTATAGAAGGCACTGTCCGGGGCGATGCTGGTGTTGGGCATCAATAGCGCCACCGTGCCCACGGCCGCGCCTGCTGCCATGGCGCCTGCACCGTCGAGTAGGCCTAGCGCGAGTGAGCCACCCAGCCGATGGGCAACGGCACTACCGGTTGCGGAGCCGCCGACAAACTGGAGGGGCGTGCCTTCGGCGGTAATCGCTGCGCCAGTGGCCAACACGGCCCATAGCCCGTAGTCCGCCAGTTTTTCAACGGGGACGAACCCTGTCGGGTTGCTGTGGTTGATTTCGCCGTCGGGCAGGTTGCAGCTTTTGGCGAAGACGCAACCCTTGAGGTCGGGTTTCGCGTCTGGCGCTGGCGGGAGTTCTTTGTATTGCGCCCAGTGTTGGGCGTTTAGGTCGACAGGTTCGACGCCGGTGTTGCGGTAACCCTTGGGTGGGTTGGGGACGTAGCCGCTCAATCCTTGGTTCCTTGTTCTGGTCCTTTTTGAACGGGGTGGAGGGTGACAGGCGGAGTTTGCAGTGGCAATTAGTTGCGCTTTGATTCTAGATTCTGAGGCGCCTCTCATTTCCGTGTGATCAAGTCAGCGCTTAAGGAAATGGGGTAGCTCAACTACCTCCCTAATCTCTGGAGCTTCCCCTCGCTCCCAGCCCTCTCCTCGAGGAGAGGGAGCCGACCGTGTTGTCTTCTGTCAGAAATCGGCCTGATCGACCGAGTCGATAGGGGGCGATAAATCCAGGCGACACGCAATTCAATGCGATGAGGGCCTTATCAAGTGTTTTCAGATTTACGCGGTGCAAACTCAACCCAGGCAAGTAGCTCGTCCGCCGCAAAGGGTTTACGCAGGCAGGCAACGACATCGGCTTCTCGAAACTTGGCGCAAAGCAAACCACTCTGATCCGCCGACACAAAAATCACCGGCATCCGCCAGCCTCGCGCCCGCAGTGCATCCAGCATCTGCAAACCACCCATGCCCGGCATCTGAATATCGGAGATCAAACAATCAGTCTGCACCGGCCCGTCCGAGTCAAGGTAGTCCGCCGGCGCCGCATAGCAGAACACCTGATACCCCGACGCCCGCAGCAGGCTGCTCAGCGATGTGCGCATTGCCTCGTCGTCGTCCACTACCGCAATGACATGCGTCTTGTGCATAACGCTCCCGGGCCGGGCGGCCGAGCTGGTGACTCCTGTCGTTCTTGCACCATACGCTGATGGCCAGCGGGCAAAACTATACGTAGGTATAGCGGTTCAGCCATCGCGGCTGAAGCGACTGCGGTAGTCGCGCGGGGAGATCGACAGGTGGCGCTGGAAGCAGGCGCGCAGGCGTTCTTCATCGTTGAAGCCGCAGATGCGGGCGATTCGTTCGATTTTGTGCGGGGAGTTTTCCAGTAGGCGTTTGGCCGCTTCGAGTCGGAACAGCTCGAGCGCTTTCGACGGTGTGCGCCCGGTGCGCGCTTTATAGACCCGCGTGAAGTTGCGCAGGCTCATTGCGGCTTGCTCGGCGAGGCGCTCCACCGTCAGATTCGGATCGCCGAGGCGCTCCATGAGCCAAAGGTGCAGATCATCGAACATTGCAGCGTCCTGCGCCTGCGATTGCAGCAGCGTGCTGTATTGCGCCTGGCCGCCGGGGCGTTTGATGTACACCACCAATTCCCGCGCGACTTGCAACGTCACTTCACGGCCGCAATCGGCCTCGACCAGCGCCAGCGCCAGATCGATCCCGGCGGTGACTCCGGCCGAGGTCCAGACCTTGCCTTGCTGAATGAAGATCGCGTCGGCATCTACCTCGACCGCTGGAAAGCGATCGCGCAAAGCGTCGCACATCGCCCAGTGAGTGGCAGCGCGGCGGGCGTCGAGCAATCCGGCCTGAGCCAGCAGAAACGCACCACTGCACACCGAGACCACGCGGCGGGCGAGGTGAGCATGGTCCTGCAGCCAGTCGCTCAGTTCGCGGTGCTTCTCAAGGGTCTGGCAGATGTCAGGGGCGCCGGGCACGACCAGCGTGTCCAGCGCGGCGGTGTCGAGCGTGGTTAACGCTTGGGTGTCGATGGCCAGCCCTTCGACGGTCTGGATCAAGCCACCGTTGAGGCTGGCGGTGTGCAGTTGATATCCAGACTGCCCGCGCTCGGCCATGGCTTTGCTCGCGGCCCAGAACACGGTTTGCGCACCGCTGAGATCGAGCAGGCTCAGGCGTGGGTAGGCGATGAACACCACGTCGCGCGGAGCCGTTGTAAAAGCGGGATGAGTGGACATCGCGGGCCTGCCTGTTTGCAGCGCTGGCGGCGGACTGCCTCAGCCTGGCCGATTTTCAGGGGTTTCTGGCCGGCCGGCAATGGCGCTGACTGTTAGCCTGATTGCTGACCGTCCGGCAGGTGTCTGGCTGCGGTGGCCATCCTGAACTAGATTTATTGACCAGCCCAACGCGTGCTGCGATCTCGCCGAGGAGACACAATGACCTTGTGGTCGCATTCCAGCCCTGCGCAAAGTCCCGGCGTGCTCGGCGAGCCAGTGGTGTACGTGGTCGATGACGATGCCTCGATGCGCCAGGCGCTCGACAGCTTGCTGCGCTCGATCGGCCTCCAGGTGCAAACCTTCGACAGCGCCGGAGATTTTCTCGCGCAAGCGCAACGTGAGGTACCCGGTTGCCTGGTGCTCGACGTGCGCCTGCGCGGCGAAAGTGGCCTGACGTTTCAGGAACAGATGGAAAAAAACGGCTTGCGCATCCCCGTGGTGTTCATGACCGGCCACGGCGACATCGCCATGAGCGTCAAGGCGATGAAGGCCGGCGCGGTGGATTTTCTGGCCAAGCCGTTCCGTGATCAGGACATGCTCGACGCCGTGGCCAGTGCGTTGGCTCGCGACCGTGCGCGGCTGGCAGCCGAACACTCCGGCGCCGTTTTGTGTCGGGCTTACCAAACCCTGACCGCACGTGAGCGCGAAGTGCTCGGCTTCGTCATTGCCGGGCTGATGAACAAACAGATTGCCGGACAGCTCAACCTCAGCGAGGTCACGGTCAAGGTCCACCGTGGCCAGGTCATGCGCAAAATGGCCGCACGTTCAGTGGCCGATCTGGTGCGTATCGCAGAAGCGCTGGGCATCGAGCCTGTCCAGCGCAACCCCTGAGCGCTGGCGACGTGCAACTCACCGTGCGGCAAAAAACCTGAGCAGTGTTGACGCAGATGGCCAGCAGAAAACAGATTTTGTGGGACGACGGCGAGCGGGTGCTGTCCCGTGAGCGCGGTTCGAATGATGGCAGCCTACTGGCGGTGCGTCCGGCGATGGGCCAGCCATTGCCGAGCACCCTGGAGCGTCTGGCGCATGAATACAGCCTCAGGGACGACCTCAATCCTGCCTGGGCGTTGCAGCCGACAGCTTTCGAGCGTACGGGCACCCGAGTTCGTCTGCTGTTCGACGATCCGGGCGGCGAGCCGTTGTCGCGGTTGCTGGTCGCCCCGCTGGATATCGAAACCTGTCTGGAATTGGCCACGACCATCGCCAAGGCGCTGGGCCATATGCATCAGCGTGGTCTGGTGCACAAAGACCTGAAACCGCAGCATGTTTTTGTCCATTGTCATGATGGGCAGGCGCGGCTGACCGGCTTCGGCCTGGCCACGCGCTTGCCACGGGAGCGGCAAGCGCCCACGCCACCGGAATCTATCGCCGGGACGCTGGCCTACATGGCGCCGGAACAAACCGGGCGGATGAATCGTTCGATCGATTCGCGTAGTGATCTGTATGCCTTTGGCGTGACGCTTTACCAGATGCTCACCGGCTCGCTGCCGTTCAGTGCAAATGACCCGACGGAGTGGGTGCATTGCCATATCGCGCGGCTGCCAATGCCCATGTGTGAACGGGTGGCGACGGTGCCGCCGATGTTCTCGCGACTGGTCATGAAACTGCTGGCGAAAACGGCCGAGGAACGCTATCAGAGCGCAGCCGGTGTCGAGCATGACTTGCGCCGTTGCCTCGATGACTGGCGCCGTATGCGGCAGATCGAGACGTTCACGTTGAACGAGCAGGGCGCCTGCGAGCGCTTGCTGATTCCGGAAAAACTCTACGGCCGCGAACACGAAGTGCAAACGTTGATCGATGCTTTCGCCAATGTGGTGCAGACAGGCGCGCCGACACTGGTGCTGGTATCCGGCTATTCCGGCATCGGCAAATCGTCGGTGGTCAGTGAACTGCACAAGGTGCTGGTGCCGTCGCGTGGCTTGTTCGCCGCCGGCAAGTTCGACCAGTACCAGCGCGACGTGCCTTATTCGACCCTGGTTCAGGCCTTTCAGGGGCTGGTGCGGACGCTATTGGGCAAGCGCACCGACGTACTGGCGGGCTGGCGCGAAGCACTGTTGCGGGCACTGGAAGCGAATGCGCGGTTGATCACCGATCTGATCCCCGAACTCAAGCTGATCATCGGCGAGCCGCCGCCCGTGCCTGAGTTGGAGCCGCAACAGGCGCAGCAGCGGTTCCTTCAGGTCTTGCAGCGTTTTATCGGCGTGTTCGCTCAGGCCGAGCATCCGTTGGCGCTGTTCCTTGACGACCTGCAATGGCTCGACGCGGCCACCCTTGATCTGCTCGAAGATATGCTCAGTCGCGCAGAGACCCCTCATCTGCTGCTGGTCGGTGCTTATCGCGACAACGAGGTAGATGGCGATCACCCACTCAGCCGCACACTCAAGACCCTGCATCACGCTGACGTACACATTGACGAAATTCGTCTGGCGCCACTGGCTGGCGCGCACATCGAACAACTGATCAGCGAGTCACTGCGCTGCCCGCCGGCGAGCATTGTCGCGCTGGCGCGGCTGGTACTGGACAAGACCGCTGGCAATCCGTTCTTCGTCATCCAGTTTCTGCACGCCCTGGCCGAGGAGAAGCTGCTGACATACGAGCCTACGCGCAAGCGCTGGCGGTGGGATGTGCACCTGATCAACGGCAAGGGCTACACCGACAATGTCGTCGATTTGATGGTCGGCAAACTGGCGCGGCTGCCCCAGGAAACCCGCCAGGCGCTGCAACAACTGGCCTGCCTGGGCAACGTCGCGCGTCTCGACACGCTGGCCACAGTCCTTGATGTGCCGGTGCCTCACGTTCACTCCGCATTGTCGCCGGCGGTGCGGCTGGAGTTGGTCGAGCGTCAGGACGGTGGCTACAGGTTTGTGCATGATCGCATCCATGAGGCGGCGTATTCGCTGATCGCGGAAACCGAACGGGCGCAAATGCACCTGCGCATCGGCCGGCTGCTGGCACTGCAAACCCAGGGTGAGCGGCGCGAGGAGGCGATCTTCGAGATTGTCGGCCAGCTCAATCGCGGTGCGCATCTGATCAGCCTGCGTGCCGAGCGCGAGCAGCTGGCCGAGTTCAACCTGCTCGCCGGCCAGCGAGCGAAGGCCTCGACCGCTTATACCTCAGCACTGACCTATCTGGGCGCCGGCGCAGAACTGTTGGGCGAGCAGGGTTATGACAGTCGGCATGAACTGGGTTTCGCTCTGGAGCTGAACCGTGCCGAGTGCGAATTTCTCACCGGCCAACTGCAGCTTGCCGACTCGCGCCTAGCGACATTGGCCGAGCGCGCCGTGACCACCGTCGAGCGCGCGGCGGTGGCGTGCATGCAGATGGATGTCTACTTGCTGCTCGATCGCAGTGACCGGGCGGTGACGGTGTGTCTGGCCTTTCTGCGTCAGGTCGGCATCGATTGGCCAGCGCGTCCGGACGATATTCAGGTGCGCGACGAATATCAGCAGGTCTGGACCAGGCTGCGCGGGCGCAGTATCGAGCAGATGATCGACTTGCCGCTGATGGAGGATCCTGCCGCGCGGGCCACCCTCGATGCGCTGGGCAAACTCTTCGCGCCGGCGGTGCAGTCGGATCTGAACCTCGCCAGCCTGACCATTTGCAAAGCGATCAGCCTGAGCCTGCAATATGGCAACTGCGACGCCTCCTGCCTGCTCTATGCCAACTTCGGGCGAGTGTCGGGGCCGCGTTTTGGCGACTATGCCGCTGGTTATCGATTTGGCCGTCTGGGCTGCGATCTGGTTGATCGGCGCGGGCTCACGCGTTATGAAGCGAGCACTTGGTTGTGCTTCTCGATCTTCGTGGTGCGCTGGATGCGGCCAGTGCGCGAGTGCCGCGAACTGTTGCGCCGTGCGCTCAACGCGGCCCATCGCAGCGGCGATCTGCCGTATGCAGCGTTCGCTGGAAACAGCCTGATTTCCGATCTGTTGTTTATCGGCGAGCCGCTGGCCGAGGTGCAGGCGCAAGCGGAATCAGGGCTGGTCTATGCACAAAAGGTCGGTTTCGGTCTGGTGGCGGATTTCATGCGCTGCCAGTTGACGCTGATCCGCATGCTGCGCGGGCAGACGCCGACGTTCGGCTGTTTCGACGATGAGGGGTTCGATGAAACAGCTGTCGAAGCGCATCTGGCCGGTTCGGCGGATCTGGCGCTGGCGCGCGGCAAGTACTGGGTACGCAAGTTGCAGGCGCGCTATCTGGCCGGGGATTACGCGGCGGCCGCTGAGTGCGCGGCCCAGGCGCAGGGACTTTTGTGGGTGGTTTCGGCGTTTTTCGAGGAGGCCGAATACCATTTCTACGCGGCTTTGACCTTGGCGGCCCACGGCGAAACTGACGCCGGTGCTTTGCAGCGTCTGGGTCAACATCATGAACAGTTGCAGACGTGGGCGCGCTTGTGTGCAGAGACCTTCGCCAGTCAGGTGGCGCTGGTCGGTGCGGAAATGGCGCGCGTCACCGGGCAGTTGCTCGAAGCCGAATTGCAGTACGAGCAAGCCATTCAATTGGCTCAGGACAATGGTTTGCTCCATATCCAAGCGCTGGCCAACGAACTGGCCGCACGGTTCTACAGCGCTCGCGGTCTGGCCAGGATATCCCGCGTCTACCTGCGCGACGCACGTTATGCCTATCTGCGTTGGGGGGCTGCTGGCAAGGTGCGGGAGCTGGAGCGACGTCATCGTTTTCTGCGTGCCGAAGAGGCGCAACCGAATCCGGTCACCACGCTCATTACGCCAGTTGAACATCTCGACCTGGCAACGGTGCTCAAGGTCTCTCAAGCAGTCTCCGGCGAGATCGTCCTGGACCGTTTGATCGAAACGGTGATGCGCACCGCGATCGAACAGGCCGGGGCCGAGCATGGCCTGCTTATTTTGTTGAACGCCGACGTTCCCTATGTCGCTGCGCGAACCCGTATCGGCGACGGTGCCACGCAGTTGTGCAACGCGCCGCTGCACACGGTGGCGCTGGCAGAGTCGGTGCTCTACCAGACGCTGCGCACCGGCGAAAACCTGTGCCTGGACGACGCGGTTGCCGATCCGCTGTTCGCCGCTGATCCATACGTTCAGCAACGAGGCGCGCGCTCGATCCTTTGCCTGGCATTGATGAATCAGGCGCGGGTCGCCGGGGCGCTGTATCTGGAAAACAACCTGTCCGCCGGGGTGTTCAGCCCGACGCGTCTCGCCGTGTTGCGCCTGGTGGCGTCGCAGGCAGCGATCTCGCTGGACAACGCGCGCCTGTACCGCGACCTCGCCGAGCGAGAAGCGAAGATCCGTCGGCTGGTCGACGCCAACATCATCGGCATCATCGTCTGGGGCGTGGAAGGGGAAATCATCGAGGCCAACGACGCGTTCCTGCGCATGGTCGGTTACACCCGTGATGAGTTGCTTTCGGGCAATGTCCATTGGCGTGACATGACCCCGCCGGCGATGCGCGCTAACAGCGATATTGCACTGGCAACGGCGATCCACACCGGCCGGGCCCAGCCATTCGAAAAGGAGTACATCCGCAAGGACGGCAGTCGGCTGCCGGTGATTGTCGGTCTGGCCGCCTTCGAAGCGAGTCAGCAACAGGGCCTGGCCTTTGTGCTGGATATCAGCGAACGCAAGCTGGCTGAAGAGCAAGTGCGCGAAGGCGAGCGTCGTTATCGTCAGGTGCAAACGGAACTGGCCCACGCCAATCGTGTGGCAACCATGGGCCAGTTGGCCGCATCGATTGCCCACGAAGTCAATCAGCCGATCGCCGCCACGGTGACCCATGCCAATGCCGCGTTGCGCTGGCTCGGTGCAAAGCCACCAAATATCAACGAAGTCGAGCAGGGCCTGCGGCATATCATTCTCGACGGCAACCGCGCCGCCGACGTACTCGGGCGCATCCGCGCGCTGATTCACAAAACGCCACCGCAGCGTCAGCCTGTCAGCCTCAATCTGCTGATTGAAGAAATGGTCGGTTTCAGCCGTGGCGAAGCGCTCAAGCACGGCGCCGAAGTCAGCGTTGAGCTGGCGGCAGATTTGCCTTTCGTAGTGGCGGACCGGGTCGAACTGCAACAGGTGCTGCTTAACCTGATCATCAACAGCCTCGAAGCCATGACGATCATGGCAGAGGGGCAGCGACGTCTGCTGATTCGCAGTGAGGCGCTGGGTGATAACGTGCACATCAGTGTCAGCGATTCAGGGCCGGGCTTTGCCTGCGAGCGGGCGGAGCAAGTGTTCACGGCGTTCTACACGACCAAATCCACCGGGCTGGGCATGGGCCTGTCGATTTGCCGCACGATCATTGAAGGACACGGCGGCAAATTGTGGGCCGAGCGCAATGAGCCGAGCGGGGCGCGGGTGGTGTTTGGCTTGCCGCGTTGTGAATGAACATGATCAACAGCCAGGCTACCCGGGCATTGAGCCCGGGTGTTTCTGTCGGTGAGTTCAGGCCACCGGAATAGGATTTTCCAGCAGCGACAGGTTGAACTGCTCGATCAACCCGTGCTCGTTCGCGCCCTGGTTGGCTCGCAGCGGCAAGACTCGGTCAACCAGCACTTCGGTAGTGGCGGTTTCCAGCTTGATCAGGGTTTCCTCGATAAACGCGCCCAGCGGCATGGCGCGCTCGTCGCCGCTCTTGTGAATCAGGTCGGTATCAACCCAAGGTGGCGCGATTTCCAGGACCTTGACGCTGGTGTCGCGCAGCATGAAACGCTGCGACAGCGAGTAGGAATGGATCGCCGCTTTGGTCGCCGAATACAGCGCCGTGGTCGCCAGCGGCAGGTAGGCCAGTACCGAGCTGTTGTTGATGATGTAGGCCTCGGGCTGGCGCTTGAGGTGTTCGACGAACGCCGCGCTGACGCGCACCGGGCCGAGCAGGTTGGTCTGCAACAGACCGACCGCCTGTTCATCGTTGTAGTCGCCGGAACCCGCGTTGTCGAAGGGCATGATCCCGGCGTTGTTGATGATTACGTTCAACGACGGATGGCGGCGGATGACTTCGGCGGCGACGTCCTTGATCTGCTGCGCATCGTTGATGTCCAGCTGCACGGTGTCGATGCCCGGATTCGCTTGGGCAATCTCTGCCAGCAGGGTCTGGCGACGACCAGCGATGATGACCTTGTTGCCGCGCTGATGCAGGGCCTCGGCCAGTGCGCGGCCGATGCCGGAAGTGCCGCCGGTGATGAAGATCGTATTGGCTTCAAGTTTCATGAGCTGCGTCCCGCGAGTGGATTGATTGGTATGCAAGCCATGATGGAGAAAACTTGCTCCGACGTGAATGACGTATGTGGTAGTGTTTCAGGACATTCAACAAACGGAGCGCGACGATGCATCGAGTCGGCTATCTGCTCACGGAAGGTTTTCAGGTCATGGCGCTGGCGACCCAGTCGGTGTTCGAGTTCGCCAACATCGTCACCGGCAAAGCCGTGTACAAGGTGCAGAACTTTTCCCAGGCCGGCGGCATCGTCAGCTCCTCGCTGGGCTTGCACGTCGATACGTTGCCACTGACGCAGGCGGGGCTGGCCGACAGTTGGCTGGTGGCGGGCACGCTGACACCGCTGACGCCGCCCGATGCTGACGTGCTGCACAGCGTGCGCGGGCTCGCCGACGGCGCACGCCGTGTGGCCGGCATCTGCACCGGCTCGTTCGTACTGGCGCAGGCCGGAGTGCTGGATAACCGCCGCGTGACCACGCACTGGGCGTTCGCCCCGGCGCTGCGCAGGATGCATCCGTCGGTGAATGTCGAGGACGACCGTATCTTCATCATCGACGGCCCGGTGTGGACATCGGCGGGCATGACCGCTGGTGTCGACATGGCGCTGGGTATGGTCGAGAAGGATCTGGGCAGCGAAATCGCCCGCTCGGTCGCCCATCGACTGGTGATGCATCAGCGTAGGTCCGGAGGCCAGTCGCAGCATTCGGAACTGCTCTCGCTGTCGCCCAAATCCGACCGCATTCAGAGTGCGCTGGATTACGCGCGCAAGCACCTCAATCGCCCGCTGAGCGTCGAAGAACTGGCCGAAGTGGTGCACCTGAGTCCGCGGCAATTCACCCGCGTGTTCACCGCCGAAACCGGCCAGTCTCCAGCCAAGGCGATAGAGAGCTTAAGGCTGGAAGCAGCGCGTTTGCTGATCGAGCAAAGCAGTCACAGTCTGGATGTGGTTGCCAGAGAAACCGGGTTTCGTGACCGCCGGCACATGCGCGAGGTGTTCATGCGCGGCTTTGGCGTGCCGCCGCAGGCGGTACGGCGGGATTCGCGGCGGATGGTGTGAGGCTCGTGTTGGTTAATCAACGTCCCAATACCAAGGAGCGAGCCTGCTCGAGATGACGTCAGCTCATTCACCACTACATAAACAGAAAACCCTCAGCCCGTTTAAACAGTAACTCCAGCCTTAAGCAAACGGCTACAACGCCTTGCGCCATTCCCTACGACTACGCCAGAATCCGCCGGCTTGTGCGTCTGCCGTTCCCTCCGTAACTTGATTCCTGTCACTGCTCATCAGTGATCGGGTCTGCAAGCCCGTCGGAATCAGTCGCATAGCCCTGCCAAAGGACACTTGTTCGTGTCCGCTCAACGGCGGCTTTGTGCGGGAGACCTTCGGGTCTGCCGGGTTCCTGATTTCCCGGTCTTGCAGACCCGCACACAGCTGCCACCCATCATCTGCAAGTGATGTTGGCAGCTCCAGACGAATAATCAGGAGTTTCACCATGTTCAAAGTCACACCCAATCCCCCAACCACCGACCCCGCATCGCCCTACGAATCCAGCGCCTCGAAAAAGCTTCACGAAGCCGCCGAACGCGCCCTCGATCACTACCTCGGCCCGGCAGACATCCTGGCCAGCACCAACACCCCGGAACAGATGTTCCTCGCCAACCCGAAATACGACACCGAGTCCCTGCTGGCCAACGCCAGCGAATCCCTCGGCTCGGCCACCACCATGCTCTACGACTTCGCCGCGCTGCTCGACAACCCGCGCCGCAAGACGCTGCTGGGCATTGCCCAGGTCGTAATGCTCGGCGAAATCGCGGTAAATCAGGCTTTGGATAAAGTCGAAATCGCCAAATGACCCGCAATGCGACGAGCGCAAAACCTCGTCGCAGCCCCCGGGCGCACGATGGCTGGCACACGGCCACGGCTTGCACCACCCGGCCTCCACTGTCACCCTTCGGGCCGTTCTTCAAGGATCAGAACAAGGAATCAAGGATTGAGTGGTTACGTTCCAAACCCGCCGAAAAACTACCGCTACGAACAAGCCAAACCCGTCGACCTACACGCCCAGCATTGGGCCGAGTATGAGAAACACGGTAAAGAGCCCGCGCGCGAGCCTGAGAAGATAGGCATTGCGTTGAGGATCGGGGTTTTCTTTGATGGCACAGGCAACAATGCGAACAACTCTGCTGCGGGGTTGTTGTGCGGCGCTCAGCATCCGATTGCGCCTGAGGATATACCAGCTAGCTGTATGCCTTACATGAGTGATCCGGATAGTAGTTATGGTAACGATGTCAGCAATGTAAAAAAGCTGAGTGACCTGTACGACGCCATGCCTGAGGCAATAGGAGAGGGCACTCAGAAGAGCGCTTCTCGCGTTGTTTATGTCGAGGGTATCGGAACGCGATCCGGCGAAGAAGACAGCAAGTTCGGTGCAGGCACTGGTCGGGGGGGAACCGGTGTAGCCAGCAAAGTCGAATCCTCATTTCCGAGCATTCAACAAGCTATCAGCCGAGCTCTGATCGATAATCCTGGTAGTGAAATCACATCTTTGAAATTTGATGTGTTCGGCTTCAGTCGCGGCGCGGCTGCTGCGCGGCATTTTGCCAATGAGGTCGTCCGCACTAGCCGCGGCCCACTTGGCACTGTGCTAAGAAACTTGCCACGCGCTTTCAGTCCAAAATTCAACGATCAATACCAAGGTGACATCGACATAGGCTTCATCGGCTTGTTCGACACAGTCCCGTCGATAGCTGGTTGGTCCAATGTCGGAAATATCAAAAGCCCAATCGCGACCGGCATAAAACTTTATCTCGACCGTCGTTTCTTTACCGATGTGGTTCAGCTATCAGCGCGCGATGAATGCAGGGCCAACTTCGCACTGAGTCGTGTCAAAGCTGACCATTTGGAAATTACGCTACCGGGGGTACATTCGGATATCGGCGGAGGCTATCTCGAAAGCGCCCAAGAGTGTGTACTGGTAAGCCCCATGCAAACGCTGGTTGTATCCTTAAACACCGACGTCAAAGCGACGTCAATCTATCGCGATGCACTTGATGCACAAAGCCAATGGATGGCCAAAGGTTGGCCTAAGGCCATGCTGGAAATAGTGACGCCTGAAGCATCGTTGATCCCTAATGAACCTCGGGATCGGCTCAGTCGTATTCAAAAGCGTGTTTATGCTGCTCTTCAGCTCAAGCGCCCGGTGAGCGGCATGCTCTCCAGAGTGTATTTGCGATTGATGCATCGCTTGGCGAAAGAAAAGGGTGCCCGCTTCAACGACATTCCAGATACTCCGGATTTAACGATTCCGGCAGAGCTTCAAGCGTTGTGCGATAGATTTTTGGCTGGAAATTACAGCGTTACAGCGCAGGAAAACGAATTGCTGAAATTAAAGTACATTCACACCTCCGCCAACTGGAACCATCCATTAGGACGAACAGACGGAGGCGGAATAAACGCGGTTTACATCAATGCACCAACTCAAGACTCCATCCGAGTGCAACATCCACACGTACCTGACTGGACGCTCTGGTGATGAAGATTTATGTAACCATCTTGTTTGCACTCTTTATGTCTGGCTGCCAATCCGCTGATCCGCTGTCCGCCGAATCCGACCCCAAATCGAGTGCATGGGAGCTCGCCTTCACTGAACCGTACTACATGAAGGTATGGGTAGAAGACAGCGCTGTTGAAGACATCAACGGCAAGTTATATCGACGCACCGGATCGGGAACTGCAGCAGGCGGCGAACCGGAAACCGGTGAAGAATCCGCTCGAGGTTGGCATGCGGTTGGCGCTGCTGCAAAACCGGTGATTGGTGCCGACTTGCCCAAACGTATTTATGTGCGCTGGCAGTCTATTGCCGAATCACAGACCTATCGGGTCTGGATAGATGTGCCGGAAGAAGCCAGGCAACTGATGGCGGCATCGGTTAATCAAAGATGTCCTGAAACTCCGGATGAACAAGCCAGCTATAGCGCCTCGATTTATTTGGGACTGGCGCCCGGAGGCGTCGTGCAGGTGTTTGTTCGCGATGCCTGTCATCGCCCCGTCAAAGTAGCCAGGGCCAAGGCTGAAATCGAGCCGTTGGGACCTAGCCAAGGGAAGAACGAAGGACGCTATGCTTATCCTGTAAGTGAAAAGGCCAAGCGGTATATCGACAAATACGGCATCCCTTACGGTAGTTGGTAACTGGCGTGCCTTGGCATGCAATTGCCACCTTTATCGGAGGCAATTGCGATGCTGCTGATGCGCTACTACACCCCCTCAAACCTCAGCCTTCACCCCAACCTTCACCGGCGCTTTGCGATACGTCAGCAAAACAATCCCGCTCACTACAATTACTCCACCTACGATCTGCCCTCTGCTGAGCATTTGATCCAGCACAATCCAGCCCATCAACAATGTCGCCAGTGGTTCGATATTCATCACCGGGGCGTTGCGTGGCATGTCCAGTCGGGGCACGGAAATGAACAACACAATGAAGCCGGTCCCATAGAGCACGACAAGCGTGGCAAGGGCCAGCCAGCCGGTTGAAGTGGCGGGGAGGTTGAGTCCGCCGGGGAGGGCGCCGGTCAAGCCGGCCAGGTTGACGCTGCTGAAGACGATGAAGATGGTCAGCAGGCTGCGCACCGAGCCGCGCACTTGCGACAGTTTGTGGTCGGTGATCCACAGCGCGCAGGCGAAGACGCTGGCGGCGCAGAAGGCGAGTGCGACGCCCAGTAGCCATTCCGGGCCGACGCTCGCGCTGTCTGATAGACGTCCGGGAACGTCCAGCACGAACACCAGCCCGACGAGAATCAAGCCCATCAACATCGCGGTGCGCGCGCTTGGTCGTGGGCCGCCCAGCGCCCAGGTCAGCAAGGCGAGCAGGATCGGAAATACGTTGGCCACCAGCAGCGCCAGAGCGACCGGCACCCGTGCTACGGCGGAATACAGACACAGACTCTGCGCAGTGATCAACAGCCCCAACAGTAATTGCCAACGCCACGCGCCCGCCGGCAGACGCAGGCTTTGCCGCTGCCACAGGACGAGAATGGCCAGCACCAGCAAGGTCCCGCCGGAGCGCATCAGAATCGCCAGCAACACGCCCGCGCCATCATCAAAAGCGACCCGTGCCGCGACGTGGTTGCCGGCGAACGCACAGCCCATGCACAACAGAATGATCACGGCGAGATAACGAGGGAAGGGTGGCGGTACGGTTGGCGCAAACTCAGGACGGGACATGGCAGATCTCAAAAATGATAGCCACTCGGGGTGGCTCAGGTTTTTATTATGTTGTCGTACAACTGCCTGATTTGTACCGTAATCAAGCAGGCGCAGCAAGCTCGAAAGGCTTGAAAAACCGCTTAGGCGTGATGCTGGTTGAGTTTCAGAGGTCGTATGACTTGCTTTTTAAGTCCGGGCATCGAGTCGAGTTGCCCACCCATCCGCTCGAGCCTGACCGACCAGAAAATCCACAAACGCCCGGGTTTTGGCCGGCAACAGTTTCTGGCTGGAAAAGTACAAATAGATCTGCCCCGCATCGACATGCCAACCCGGCAAAACCCTTTCCAGCGTGCCGTCCTGCAGATAAGGCAGCACATCCGGAACCGCCAACAGCGCAACCCCCAATCCCAAGCGCGCGCACTGACACAGCGCTTGCGGATCGTTGACCAACAGGCGCGGCGCCAACTCCAGCGGTGCTCGTTGCCCGTCGGGGCCTTGCAGCATCCAGCTGCGCACCTTGCCGGTCTGCACCGAGCGCATGGCCAGATGATCCAGCGTCGCCAGCTCTTCGATGTGCCGGATGCGCTTGTGTGCCGAGAGGTATTCCTTCGATGCCACCAGAATCAGATGCGCCGGGGCAATGGCCCTGGCCACCACACCTTGCGCCAGCTCGATGCCGCCACCGATGGCCGCATCAAACCCGTCCGCGATGAGATCGACCTGGCGATTGTCGACGTGCCATTCAGGGGTCACGGCGGGGTATTGCTTGAGAAACTCGGGCATCAGTGGCAACAGAAAATCCCTGGCGAAACCGGGTGCTGCGCTCAGACGCAAAAGCCCTGAAGGCTCTCCGGCATTGCCGGCCACGTCGGCAATCGCCGCTTGAACACTCTCCAGTCCCGAACCGACGTTGGCCAGAAAGCGTTCTCCCGCTTCGGTCAGCGTGAGTTTGCGCGTGCTGCGCTGAAACAAGCGTACGCCGAGGTTGGCCTCCAGTTGCGCGACATTGCGACTGACCGCCGCGGGAGTCAGGCCCAGGCGCCGCGCCGCCGCAGAGAAGCTTCCCGCCTCGGCGCTGCGCACGAATGAGAGCAAATTGCCTAAGGTTTCCATCTGCGCACCTTCAACGAATAATTGAAAGTGATTCTAGTGGGCTTCCACTACTGGTGGAAGATCAAAAGGCGTTTCATAGCCTCATCAACTCCAACCACCCAGAGGCTCGACCATGAACACTTCCACGCTTCCACTGACCGGCAAAATCGCCATCGTGACCGGTGGCTCACGCAGCATCGGCGCAGCAATCGCCGAGCGACTCGCGGCAGATGGCGCCACCGTCGCTATCACCTACAACGCATCGCCAGATCGCGCCGCAGCGGTCGTGCAGGAAATCGTCGCGGCGGGCGGCCAGGCTGTGGCGCTGGCGGCCGATGCGGGCAATCCCGAGGCTGTACGTGCAGCGATTGCCGAGGTTGCACAGCGTTTTGGCAAGATCGACATTCTGGTGAACAACGCTGGTATCAGCCTGCTCGGTGCCCCCGAGGACATCGCCTTTGAGGACTTTCAACGCATCCTTGCGGTGAACGTGACCGGCGTCTTCGTCGCCACTCAGCAAGCGCTCAAACACATGGGGCAGGGCGGTCGCATCATTCACATCGGCAGCTCGATGGTGCAATACGCTGCGTTCGCTACCGCCTCCGTCTACACCCTGAGCAAAGGTGCGCTGACCGGTTTCAGTCGTGGACTGGTGCGCGATCTTGGGCCGCGCGGCATCACTGTGAACACCGTCCATCCCGGCCCGACCGACAGCGACATGAACCCGGCCGACGGACCTATTGCGGACTTCCTACGCCCGAACATCGCCATGGGGCGGTACGGCGAGGGCAAGGATGTCGCCAGTGCGGTGGCGTACCTGGCCAGTGCGGACGCCGGGTTTGTCACCGGTGCAGAATTAATCGTCGACGGCGGCTTCACAGCGTAAGGAGAGCATCATGACTATCAGCATCATTGGTACAGGCTCCATCGGCACCGCCATCGCTCGGTTGCTCGTCAACGCAGGCCTGCCGGTCAGTCTGGCCAACAGCCGTGGGCCGCAGAGCCTTGCCGGTTTGGTCGACGAATTGGGTCCACTCGCACAAGCGGTGACGGCTCAGCAAGCCAGTCAGGCGGACATTGTTTTTCTGGCGGTGAACTGGTCGAAGATCCCCGACGCGGTACGCGATCTCGGGCCTTGGGATGGACGTATCGTGATCGACGCCAACAACCCGATCGAGGCACCACTGTTCAAGCCGTTCGATCTGGGCGGCCAGCCGTCTTCGCAAGTGGTGGCGCAGATGCTGCCCGGTGCGCACGTGGTCAAGGCCTTCAACCATTTGCTCGCGGCTCTGCTGAGCGATCCCTCCGCCGAGGGCGGCAAGCGGGTGCTGTTTTATTCCGGTGAAGATGCCGCGAGCAAAACCAAAGTTGCAGAGCTGATTACTCAACTGGGTTTTTACGGCATCGACCTGGGCGGTGTGCAGCAGGGAATGCTTGCACAGTTCCCGGGCGGACCGCTGCCAGCCTTGAACCTGGTCAAACATGGTTGACCGCTGAGCCCGGGCAACCGGGCTTCACATACCAATCGAGGATTCAAAAATGTCTGGCTCAGATTCGCGAAATATCAATGAGGTGGAAAACTACGACGCCTTGCTGCGGGCCAACCTGCAGCGCGTGTTCAACGAGCGCGATGCACACAAGCGCATTGCGGCGGTGCAGGAGCTTTTTGCAGACACACCGACGATGTACGAACCGACTGGCATCGTCACCGGGCGGGCGGCGATTTCAGAGGTGGCCGGTGCGTTGCTGGATCAGTTCGGGGCGGACTTCGCTTTTGTTCCCGAGGGGCCGGCGGTTGGGCATCATGGCTTGGGTTACCTGCGCTGGCATGCGGGCCTGAGCGCTGGGTCAACTGTTGTCAGCGGTGTCGACGTGGCGGAAATCAGCGAAGGGAAAATCGTGCGGTTGTGGGTGTTGCTGGATGCGCCCCAAGGCTGAGCCGCACGGCAGGGTGGCAAATCGGATCCCGTTGCCGCCTGTCGCCGACTGCCAATCAGATCAATATCGCGCATTGACATATCGAAAAATCTCGATATCCTCGGCGCATGGAACTGATCGAAATCTTCAAAGCCCTCTCGAACCCGACGCGCCTCAAGATCCTTGAAGGCCTGAAGGATCCCGTCAAGAATTTCCCCCCGCAGGATGAGGGTGACGTTCTCGTCGAGGGTGTCTGCGTCAGCAGCATCCAGGAAGGTATCGGCCTGTCGCAGTCTACGGTGTCGAGTTACCTGGCCACGTTGCAGCGAGTGGGGCTGGTTGAGGTGCGGCGCATCGGTCAATGGACCTACTACAAACGCAATGAGGCTGCTATCAGCGCGCTTGCAGAGATCATAGGGAAAGAGCTGTAAATTTTTTTACTCTAGTATATCGAGAATTCCCGATATCCCTCTTTATCGATACGAGGTTTTGCCATGAAAGCGATGATTTTGAAATCCTTCGGCGGTCCTGATTCGTTCGAACTCAGCGACGTTCCAAAACCGGTTCCGCAAGCGGGCCAAGTGCTGGTCCGAGTGCACGCTACTTCCATCAATCCGCTGGATTATCAGGTTCGGCGCGGTGACTATCCCGACCTGGTGCCGCTGCCAGCCATTACCGGTCACGACGTGTCGGGCGTGGTTGAAGCCATCGGGCCGGGCGTCAGCGCTTTCGCGCCGGGCGACGAGGTCTGGTACACCCCGCAGATATTCGACGGGCAGGGCAGTTATGCCGAGTACCACGTCGCAGCCGAAAGCATCATCGCCAGAAAGCCTGCCGCGCTGAGCCACCTCGAGGCGGCCAGTCTGAGTCTGGTCGGCGGTACGGTTTGGGAAGCGCTGACCGTGCGCGCCGTGCTCCGCGTTGGCGAAAGCATTCTGATCCACGGCGGCGCGGGCGGGGTCGGCCATGTGGCGATTCAGGTGGCCAAAGCCATGGGCGCCAGAGTGTTCACCACCGTGCGCGAGGCCAACGCCGACTTCGTCCGCAGCCTGGGTGCCGACGTGGTGATCGATTACACCCAAGAGGACTACGTCGAAGCGATCATGCGCGAAACCGCCGGGCATGGCGTTGATGTGGTGTTCGACACCATCGGCGGCGATACCCTGTCTCGCAGTGCCGACGCGCTTGCCCAGCTTGGCCGCGTCGTCTCGATCGTCGACATCGCGCAGCCACAAAACCTCGTTCAGGCCTGGGGCAAGAACGCCAGCTACCACTTCGTTTTCACCCGGCAGAATCGCGGCAAGCTCGATGAACTGAGCGCGTTGGTCGAGCGCGGCCAGTTGCGGCCCCATGTTGGCGCGGTCTATTCCCTCGCCGACATCCCGCTCGCCCACGCTCGACTGGAGAGCGCCAACAACGGTCTGCTGGGAAAAATCGCCATCGCCGTCGAGCCTTCACTCATCGTCTGAATCCGCTCACTGATTTTGGAGAAACATCATGGTTTACGAGATCGCTGTGCTGCCCGTTCACCCGCATCAGACTGAAGCCTTCCGACGCGCATTTGCCGAAGTCGAACCGTTGCTCACCCGCGCCAAGGGATATGGCGGCCACATGCTGGCGCAAGGTATTGAAACCCCCGAGCAATTCAATTTGATCGTGCGCTGGCAATCGCTTGAGGATCACTCGCCGGGGTTTGAAGAAAGCGAAGACCACCAGCGCTTCATGCTGGGTCTGGAGGATTATTTTTCCGCAGAGCCGAGCGTGTATCACATTGAGGGTGGTGCTTTTCCGGGTGGCGATTTTGGCGTACCGGGCAACGGTGCCAGCGTAGGCATCTGAGGGAGTATGTGGCTGTTCATCACAAGCGGCTGTGGCTGGTCGAGCACTGTTTGTGATGAGTTGCCACTTTAATTCCGCTTTGGCCTGTTCATGGGCCAGGGATGGCAGGCAAAATGCGCCGTTTTCCATATGTCTTGTACTGCAGCTCATCCAAGGAAGGCCACTTGAAAGTCACTCCCCACGCTTCCCTGCGCCCTGAAATCTGGCCAGCCGTTGTTTTATTGGTGCTGGCAAGCCTGATCACGACCGGCTGCACGCGCTCCCATACTCCAAAACCGGTAGAGCGCGATCCTTGTCTGGATGCCGGTCCAGCGCATACAACGGCCTACGCCAAATGCATGAGCGAGCGGAAAGAGCGCCAAGCTGAAGCGCTCAGAATATTGCTCAGTGATGATCCTGCTGACAATCCGCAACGGCAAGTGGCCGTGCCAGGCGACAGCGATTTCCAACCGTCTGATTTTCCTGACGAGCCAATGCCAGCGAGTTTTCGCATGCCTTCCGACTTGAATCTCAAGGATACCCAGGCATTTCCTTACAAGGCTCGCATCAGCTGGAAATACGTGTCGGATCGCTTCCTGCCGAGTTCGAAGGAATCCGCGCGGATGATGCAGGTGGACCGCCTGATTAAGGCGGCCGTAACGGCGGATGGGTTCGCAAAGTGGGGGTGCACGGTCACCGGCGGAAAGCGTCAGGTGTGGGTTTTCTACACCCTGGACGACGCGGCCTTTGTCAGCCGTGTGCAGGCAGCTCTGGCGCAGACCGGTCCTTATCCGATTGAATTAAGCAGCCGTAAACAGGCAGATTTCAGTGCTGAGGTGCCGAACACCGAGCAAACTCGACTGACGCCCAAGCGATGCCTGGAGTGAAGACTCTCGACGGATAACCTCTTGAAACGGACTTCTCTCATCGCAAGGAGTCCGTAGCCGCAGTCGCTTCAGAGACGTTCGTTGCGGGCGCAGCGATCATCTCATGCCGACCGCAACCTCTTCAGCACACCGATTTTCCTCCAACGTTAGCCCAGCGCTTTGGTGGTAGGCTGCATCCCCTCAGCCGTACCTTCTGTACTCCTGAATTGCCCTTTCCGAAATCTGCGCCGGCTCAGTTGCTGGCGTTGATGGATTTCCCCTGCGGACTACAGCCATGCGCCTGCCAGATTTCATTCTCGAAAACCTAGAGCCGATCCTGCAGGCCTGGGAAGATTTCGCCCGCACCATCGAGACGCCGGGGGTGGAGCTCGATAACGTCGCGCTGCGCGATCACGCCGAGCAGATGTTGCGCGCCATCGTCATCGATCTGCGGACCAAGCAGACCATGAGCGAACAAATCGCCAAAGCCCAGGGCCAAGCGCCGCGCGACGATGAAGAAACAGCTGCGGAAACCCACGCGGTGACGCGGCTGATGGCCGGTTTTACCATCGATCAGATGGTGTCGGAATACCGCGCGCTGCGCACCAGTGTGCTGACCCAATGGCTGCGTCAGGTAAAGGATGGCAAATCAGTGAATGTCGACGACATGACGCGCTTCCACGAAGCCATCGATCAGGCGCTGGCCGAGTCGATTGCCAGCTACTCGCGCGCCGTCGAGGCGTCGCGCAACGTGTTTCTGGGGATTCTCGGCCATGACTTGCGCACGCCGCTGGGGGCGATTCTGCTCGGTGCGGATATGTTGCGTCGTACCGAAGCTACCGACCCGCGCACCAGCAAAGTGGCCAGGCAGATCTACGCCAGCGTGCAGCGCGCCAGCCAGATCGTGGGCGACCTGCTGGATCTGACGCGCTGCCAGATGGGGCCGGGGATTCCGGTGAAAAAATCCCTGATCGATCTCAGCCCTGTGTGCGAGCGGGTGATCGAGGAAATCCGCGCCTTTCATCCGCAGGCCAACGTGCGGTTCGATGCGACGGAAGCGGTGATGGGAGCGTTCGATGGCGCCAGGATGGAACAGGTGTTTTCCAACATCATCAGCAATGCGGTGACCCACGGCGATAATCAATTTCCGGTCACGGTCGAGTTGCAGGCCCGCGAGGATTGCGCGGTGTTCACCGTACATAACGGCGGCGAGCCGATTCCGGAGGATGTGTTGCCGTTCATCTTCAACCCGATGGGGCGGTTCTCGCAGCGCTCCGTGGTTGATCACGGGCCGGTTGCCGGGCTCGGTCTGGGCCTGTTCATCGCCTCGGAAATCGTCGCCTCACATGCCGGCTCCATCGAGGTCAGCTCTGACCTGAAGGGCGGAACCGTGTTTCGCGTAAAGCTTCCGGTGGATGCCGAAAGCTCCGTCACCATCTAGGCCAATCGATGGAGGGCCGGCCCCGGCCCTCCAGCCTGATCACTCCTCCATCACCTCAACCAAACCCCGGTCCTCACCGAGGAACCCGCCGCTCTGGTGCTGCCACAGCCGCGCATAGGTGCCGTTCTTCTCGAGCAATTGCGCGTGGGTGCCTTGTTCGATGATGCGGCCTTCGTCCATGACGATCAGCCGGTCCATGGCCGCAATGGTCGACAAGCGGTGGGCGATGGCGATCACGGTTTTGCCCTGCATCATTTCATCGAGGCTTTCCTGAATAGCGACTTCAACCTCGGAATCCAGCGCGCTGGTGGCTTCGTCGAGAAGCAGGATCGGTGCGTTTTTCAGCATCACCCGGGCGATGGCGATGCGTTGGCGCTGCCCGCCGGAGAGCTTGATACCGCGTTCGCCGACCAGCGTGTCGTAGCCGCTGTGGCCCTGCTTGTCGCTCAACTGGCTGATGAAACCATCGGCCTGGGCGTTCACTGCCGCGCGATGGATGTCTTCGTCGGTGGCGTCCGGGCGTCCGTAGGCAATGTTGTCGCGGATCGAACGGTGCAACAGCGACGTGTCCTGGGTGACCATGCCGATCACGCTACGCAGACTGTCCTGGGTGACCTCGGCGATGTTCTGCCCATCGATGCGGATTTCGCCGCGATCAACGTCATAGAAGCGCAGCAGAAGGTTGATCAGCGTCGACTTGCCAGCACCGGAGCGGCCGACCAGGCCGATTTTTTCGCCGGGGCGAATATGCAGGGTCAAGGCGTCGAGCACCTGGCGTTCGCCGTTGTAGTTGAAGCTGACATTGTCGAAAACCACTTCGCCGCCGGCCGGCTCCAGCACTTTGGCATCCGGCGCGTCCTGGACTTTCGGGCCGCTGGTCAGGGTGGCCATCCCGTCCTGGACGGTGCCGATGTTTTCGAACAGCGAAGTCATCTGCCACATGATCCAGTGCGACATGCCATTGATGCGCAGCGCCATGGCGGTGATCGCCGCGACGGCGCCGGTGCCGACTTCGCCCTGATGCCACAGCCACAATGCATAACCGCCAGCGCCGAGAATCAACGCCACCACCAGCGCCTGATTGACGATTTCGAACTGACTGACCAGCCGCATCTGGCGGAATCCGGTGAGCTTGAAATCTTCCATTGCCGCACGGGCAAAGTGCGCTTCACGCTTGGAGTGCGAGAACAGTTTGACCGTGGTGATGTTGGTGTAGGCATCGGCAATCCGCCCGGTCATCGACGAGCGCGCATCGGCCTGTTCCTGGCCGACTTTGCCCAGACGCGGCACGAAATACACCATCGCCAGCCCGAACAAAACGATCCACGCCAGAAACGGCAGCATCAGCTTCAGCGCAAAGCCACCGGCCAGCGCTATGATCGCAATGAAGTACACGCCGATGCCGGGGAGAATTTCGATCAGGGTGAACAGCACCTCGCGCACCGACAACGCAGTCTGCATGACCTTGGTCGTCACCCGGCCGGAGAACTCGTCGGAGAAGAACGACAGACTTTGCCGCAGCATCAACCGGTGAAAGTCCCAGCGCAGGCGCAGCGGCAGATTGATCGCGAGGATCTGATGCTGGACCATCGTGCGCAGCGCCACCAGACCAATGCTGACTACCAGCACGATGCCGATGCCCCACAACACGCGGCTTTCCTCATCACCGGTGGCGCCGCCGGATTGCCAGGTCGAGAGCAGATCCACCACTTGCCCAAGGAAAGAAAACAGCCACGCCTCGTAGATCGACACGCTGGCGCTGAGCAGGGCGAAGGCCAGGATGTAACCGCGCGCCCCCCGGGTGCAGGCCCACAAGAAGCGCATCAGGCCGACTGGCGGTGGCGGCGCCTCGTCGGGCGGGAAGGGGTCGAGCCTTTCTTCAAACAGGCGAAGCATTGCGGTCTCCGAAGTGATCAGGGTGTGGGGATTCTGCCATCTATCGGCGTTGTTGCGGGTTTCAGCGTCGTGTTGCAGATAAATGCTTGTGCCTTGTCTTGACCGCAGCCAGGCGCAGAAGCTCAACGCAATCGTGCCAAGCGCAACCTTTCGTCGCTGATCCAAACCCGATGTCGCACGCTCATCAACCTCTTTGAACTCTCGCGCAAGCTGCTCCGTCATCTTCTATGTGGGGGCTCGAGGCAATGTTGCCGTGTAGCTCCGTTTTTCCGTTTTCAAGTCAGAACGCGAGGGGCCACATGAATACTCAAGACAGCAGGGCAGGCTTTGAATCAGGTGATCCGAACAGCAAGCCTGGACAGGGTTTTGAACATTTGAAGGACGACGTCAACGAAGCAATTGGCGGCGCGCGGCAACAGGCCGACGCGCAATTCGGACAGTACCGGGACACCGCGGCCGAACAGATAGAAGCACTGGCCCAAGGCGCAAAGAGCTTCGTCTCGGAGTTGCAGGACAAGGACACGCTGGGCATGTCCGACTACCTGACGGACATGGCGGATTCCATGACCGGGCTGGCGGGCAACCTGCGCGGCAAGAGTGCCGAGCAGCTGCTGCACGATGCGGCGGATCTGGCGCGCAGCAATCCGGGGCTATTCATCGCCGGCAGCATCGCCATCGGTTTCGGCCTGTCGCGGTTTCTCAAAGCCGGCACGGCCGCGGCAGCGACGGTCAGCGCCGAACATGATCCGGCGGCGGGCACGACATCGACGCCACCGCCAGCCGATTACGGTGCGCAGCGACCCTATGAATCGTCAGTGCCGTCATCGGCCCACGCCAATCCGGGACTGGCCACCGGCATCACCCCGACCTCGCCCAGTGACAGCGATCACCCCGCTGATTTTGCCGCGGCTTCCGTACCGCACGCACCCGACGCCAAAGGAGAACTGTGATGAACAGAGATGAATCTGATCTGAGCGGGGCAAGGCCCCTCGGCCAAACGGATGACGCTTCGGTGGTCGGTCTGTTGCGGCAACTGTCGCGCGAGGTGCCAGCGTTGTTCACCAAGGAACTGGCATTGGCCAAAGCCGAACTGCAGAACAGCCTCAGCACGCTGAAGGCGGGCATCGGTGCGGTTGCTGGTGGTGCGATCGTGTTCCTCGCCGGCTTTATTATTCTGCTGATGTCGGCGGTGTACGGCCTGAGTATGTTCATGGCGCCATGGCTGGCCGCGCTGATCGTCGGCGTGGTGGTGATGATCATTGGCTTCGCCATGCTGCAATCCGGGAAGAAGCAATTCGAGCCATCTCACTTCAAACCTGATCGCACCCTCGACGCCTTGAACAAGGATCAGGAAGCGCTGCGGAGGAAAGTCTCATGAAAAGCGAACTGGATATCGAAGCGGAAAAAAGCCCGGAGCAGATCGAGCGCGAAATCGATGCGCAACGCGCGAGCATCGGCAACATCGTCGATCAACTCGAGAGCAAATTCACCCCCGGACAGATGATCGATCAGGCCTGGGGAATGATGCAGAGCAACGGCTCGACGTTCTTCACCAACCTCGGCACCAGCGTGCGCAATAACCCGGTACCTGCGGTGCTGACTTCCGTGGGGCTGCTCTGGCTGATGATCAGCCAGAATCGCCCGCCAGTGCCGCAACCGACCTATCGCAGCGGGCCGGATCAGGACAAGGCCGGCGAATGGGCCGATGGTTTGGCCGATGGCATCGACAGCGCCCGCGCGCATTTGCATTCGACCACTGACTCGCTGAAGGACGGCTACCAGTCGCTGAAAGGCAAGGCCAGCCACCTCGGGGAAAACGTCGGTGCGGCGAAGGAAAACCTCAGCCATGCGATGCATGACGCCAGTGATCGACTGTCGCGTAATTCGCAAGTGCTCGGCCAGCAATTCAGCCACATGCTCAAGGAGCAACCGCTGATGGTGGCTGCCGTTGGGGTTGCGCTCGGTGCATTGCTCGGCGCGGCATTGCCGACTACGTCCACTGAGCAGCGCTACATGGGCCGCACAAGCGCGGGCATGGTCGACAAAGCCAAGCAGGAAGCTCAGGAAGGGTATGAAGCCGTGCGTGACACGGTGACTCGGACCACTGAACAAACCGAAGTGGAGACCAAGCCGGAAACGGCGCGGCCTTCGTCTTCCGATTTGTCACAGGGGTTGGGTACTTCTTGATGGTGAAAAACAAGGGAGGCCTGCAATGGGCCTCCCTTTTTATTGGACTGCGGGTCAGGTCGATACCTCATTCTGCAGGCCTTTCAAATATTCGACCAACGTCTGCGCGCACGCTTCAATCGCGCCATCCACGACCAGTTCAAACCCGTGGGTATTCTCGGTCGGGATTGCGATGCATCCGGCCTGGGCGCTGATGCCTGAGCTCATCACCGCGCTGGCGTCGGAGGCGAAATCCACCAGCAGGGCGAACTGTGGATCGAAGCCGCAACGCTTGGCTGCGTCGGCCAAGGCCATGACCACGCCGCGCGAGTGATAGCCTTTCTGGTCGCCGGTATCGATGATCGGGTCGACGCTCAATCGCGTTGCGTACTCGCTCATCACCGGGCCGACTTCCACCGCGATTGTGGTGTCGCCGGGCAGGTGCGCAGCGGCGTACATTGCGCCGGCGTTGCTTTCTTCTTCGAGGGTGGTGAAGACAAAGTAGGTGTCGTGCGCCAATTCGGTCGGGCTGCGCTTGAGTTGCTCGGCGGCCTGGAGCATGGCGACAACAGGCGCGCGGTCATCGAGAAAGTGCGCAGCGGTGGCATCGCCCACTCTGAACGGCGTACGCCAGTGCTGGCTGAGCACGACACGGGTGCCGGGGCGCACGCCCATGTCTTGCAAGGTTTGCGGGTCGTGGCGGGTGATGATGTGCACGTCTTTCCACTCCACCGCGCCGCTCATCACATCCTGGCCCTGCGGCGAGCCTGTGGTGGCGTGCATCGAGCCGAATGAGAGCACGCCGGGCAGGGTTTGCGCATCGCCGAGAATATCCACCGGACAGACACCGAAATTCACCGGATTCGCACCGCCGAGGGCTACCACCCGCAACGTACCGTCCGGCTCGACGCGTTTGACCAGCATGGCGATCTCATCCATGTGGCCCATGATGCGCACAGCGTGCTCGCCGTCCGGATCGGGTTCGCGGCCCTTGAGCAGGCCGACGACATTGCCGGCGCGATCGGTCCAGACCTCGTCGCAATGGCGCCGCAGTTCTTCCAGGCAGATCGCCCGAACTTCGTCTTCCTGACCGCCAGGCCCGCGCGCCATGAGCAAGCGGCTCAATAGTGTTTGGGTGGATTCCTCTGTGTTGCGCGGCGAAGGCGTTTGATTATCCGACATGCATGTTGACCCTCCTTGCATCGGCGGACGTGTATCGACCGCTCAGAATTTAGGGGGCAGGTTGGCGGAAAAATTCAGATTGCGTGGTGCCAGGCTATTCGCGATGCCGCTGGACCTGTGGGAGCGAGCCTGCTCGCGAAAGCGGTGTGTCATTCAACGTGGATATATCTGATCTGGCGCCTTCGCGAGCAGGCTCGCTCCCACAGGGGTTTGGGTTGCGCTGAAGATTGTGGCCTTGCCCCGGACCATTGTGGGAGCGAGCTTGCTCGCGATAGCGGTGTGTCATTCAATGTGGATGTATCTGATCTGGCGCCTTCGCGGGCAAGCCCGCTCCCACAGGGATTTGAGTTGGGTTGAAGGGTTGCGTTTGTCAGCGGTTGTATTTCAGCGCTTCGACAAACGCTGCAAACGCTGCGGAGCTCTGGCGTCTGTTCGGGTAATACAAGTGATAGCCCTGAAACGTCGGGCACCACTCTTCCAGCACTTCCACCAGTCGCCCGTCCGCCAGATACGGCGCGACCAATTGCTCGGGCACGTAGGCCACGCCGATGCCGTCCACGGCGGCGTTGAGCACATGCATGATGCTGTTGAACACCAGTTGCCCATCGACCTTCACGCTGAAATCCTGACCCTTGTGCGCAAACTCCCAGGCGTAAATCGCGCCGGCCGGTTGGTGACGGATGTTGATGCAAGTGTGCTCCGTCAACTGATGCGGCGTGGTGAGTGCCGGGTGGCGAGCGAAGTAACCTGGCGAGGCCACCACGGCCAGGCGCCAGTCCGGGCCGATGCGCACGGCGATCATGTCTTTGCTGATCGATTCACCGAGACGAATGCCGGCATCGAAGCGTTCCTTGACCACATTGGTAAATCCGTAATCGACGTAAAACTCTAAGGTGATATCCGGATAGTCCTGCAAAAACTTTGCAAGCATCGGCCGGATGCACAATTCGATCTGATCGTCCGTGCAGGAAACGCGGATCGTGCCGCTGGGCTTATCGCGCAATTCGCCAAGGGCTTCGAGCTCGGCGCTGATCTGCTCGAACAGCGGCGCAATTGAGTGCATCAAGCGTTCGCCAGCCTCGGTCGGCGAGACATTGCGTGTCGTACGAGCGAGCAAGCGGATACCCAGACGCTGCTCCAGCGCGCGCACCGTATGACTCAGCGCAGACGGCGTGACGCCGAGGCGGGCGGCAGCCTTGGTGAAGCTTTGCTCCTGGGCCACCGCCAGAAAGGCCTGCAGGTCGTTGACTTTGGCGTTGCTCATTGCTGAATTTTTCTCAAAAGCACATGAAGATTACCGCTACTAATCAAGTTAAGCCTGATCCGTCAAGCTTTGCAGCCTGAGTAACGGGGCAGAAGTGCCTCGATGATTTCTTCTTCAAGACAGGTTTTCGCATGACGGCTCAAGTAATCGACACCCCGACAGCCCAGCCCATGGAAGCGTCCACTGACGGCGAGCAAACGGCGTACTGGAGCGGCGTGTTCGCGATGACCCTGTGCGTCTTCGCGCTGATCGCTTCCGAGTTCATGCCGGTCAGTCTGCTCACGCCAATGGCTACGGACTTGCACATCAGCGAAGGCCTGGCCGGCTACGGCATTGCCATCTCTGGCGCGTTCGCGGTGCTGACCAGCCTGACGATCAGCAGGCTCGCCGGCTCGATGGATCGCAAGCGCCTGTTGCTGCTGTTGACCGCGCTGATGTGCGCGTCCGGGCTGGTGGTGGGCCTGGCGCCCAATTACACGGTGTATATGATCGGTCGCGCATTGATCGGCGTGGTAATCGGTGGCTTCTGGTCGATGTCGGCGGCGTTGGCCATGCGTCTGGTGCCCGCCGCCAGCGTGCCCAAGGCACTGGCCATTTTTAACGGTGGCAATGCCCTGGCGACCGTCGTGGCGGCGCCGTTGGGCAGTTATCTGGGCAGTGTGATTGGCTGGCGCGGGGCGTTTTTCTGCCTGATACCGGTGGCGCTGATTGCGCTGCTCTGGCAATGGATCAGCTTGCCCGCGCTGCCGGCCGCGCCACGCAAGGCGAACGAGGGAAATGTATTCGCCCTGTTCAAACGCCGCCGGGTGGCGTTGGGCATGCTCGGCGCAGGTCTGTTTTTCATGGGCCAGTTTGTTCTGTTCACCTACCTGCGACCGTTTCTGGAGACCGTGACCCGGGTCGACGTTTCGATGCTGTCGATCATCCTGCTGGTCATTGGTGTGGCCGGGTTTATCGGCACCGTGGTCATCGGTTCGGTATTGAAGAAGGGGTTGTATCGCGTGGTGATCGCCATCCCGCTGTTGATGGCGATGATCGCAGTGGCGCTCATTGGGTTGGGCAGTTCAGTGGTCGCGACGTTCGTGTTGCTCGGCTTGTGGGGGTTGATCGCCACGGCGGCGCCGGTAGGCTGGTGGTCGTGGCTGGCCCGCACGCTGCCCGACGATGCCGAAGCCGGCGGTGGACTGATGGTGGCGGTGGTGCAGTTGTCGATTGCCTCGGGTTCTACCATCGGTGGTCTGCTGTTCGACGGCAGCGGTTATCGGCTGACGTTTTTCGCCAGCGCGGCATTGCTGGTGCTGGCGGCGCTGATGACCTGGCTGACGTCGCGGCAGACAGCCTGAATCAGCTCTCGGTGTTTTCGGCCGAGGCCTGCGCCGCTTCGGCTTCCAGCTTCAGGCGGTCGGCCTTGCAGATGTATTTGGGCTTTTTCGGCGCCAGTTTGGCATTGGCTTTTTTGGCCTTTTCCTTAAACAACTGCTGCAGCTTCTTTTGACGATTCATGATTTTTCGATCAGGGGTGGAGAGGGTGGGAATCCTGACGCAAGGCCGAGTGGTCAGCAAGAAGAAATCCACTAAGCTGAGCACATTCGCCCATACTCTAGAGCATCCCCCAACCGAAGGAATCGCACATGAGAAAAGCTCGCAGATTGATTACCGCGTTGTCTTGCCTCGCGCTGGTAATCGGCAGCACGACGGCACTGGCTGACCCCGGCAATGGCAAGGGGCAGGGTGGTCAGGGCGGCCAGGGCAACGGCCAGGGCAAACCGCAAAACATGCAGGATCACGGCAAACAGGGCGGGGGCGGCCAAGGCAATGGCAACAAGGGCCAGCAACACTCTGGCAATGGTGGCGGCCCGAGTTTCGATCGCGGCAATATTCTCGGCATCATCGATGGTTATCGCGGCGAATACTGGAATCCGGGGCCGCCGCTGCCGCCGGGTATTCAAAAGAATCTGGCGCGGGGTAAACCCTTGCCCCCGGGCATCGCCAAGAAGCTGGACGGGCGAATGCTCGAACATCTGCCTCGTTATGACGGCTACGAATGGCGACAGGCGGGCACTGACCTCATTCTCGTTGCGCTGGCCACCGGGCTGATCTACGAGGTGCTCAGCGGCGCGTTCGATTGATTGTTGAAAAAGGAGCGGCCGCACGTGCCGCTCCTTTTTTATGTGTGTATTGCTGCAGCCTTTGCAGCAATGAACTGCATTCAGGCTGGGTTGTTCGTTGCGTGTTGAGGTTTCAGACTGAGCTCAACGGCTACCAAATGAATGGAGATGACCATGGCCAACGCAATTCGCTTCACCGAAACCGGCGCACCGGACGTCCTGCAACTGCACACTGTCAGCGAGCAAACCCCTGGGCTCGGCGAGGTCTGGCTGGAGCAAGCGGCGGTGGGCGTCAATTACCTGGATGTCAGCCAGCGCAAAGGTGCGGTACCGGTGGCGTTGCCGTCGGGGCTGGGGCTGGAAGGCGCGGGTCGGGTGGCGGCGGTCGGTGCCGGTGTGAGCAATGTGCGCGTCGGTGATCGGGTCGCTTACGCCACCGGGCCCTTGGGCGGTTACGCCTCGGCGCGGCTGTTTCCGGCAGAGCGTCTGGTGAAGATTCCCGAAGAGTTGTCGTTCGAAGACGCGGCGGCGGTGTTGTTCAAAGGCATCACCGCGCAGTATCTGCTGAAGGCGACTTATCCGGTCGGGCCGGGCACGACGATGCTGCTTTACGGTGTCGCGGGAGGTCTGGGGGAAATCATGGTGCCGTGGGCCAAACACCTTGGCGCAACGGTGATCGGTGTGGTGTCGAAGCAGGCCAGTGTCGACAAGGCGCGCGCGTCCGGTTGTGACGAAGTACTGGTGTTCGATGCCGAGACTCTCGCCGCCGATGTGGTGCGTATCACCCAGGGGCGCAAGGTCGATGTGGTATATGACCCGATTGGTCGGGTGTCTTTTCAGGCCTCGCTGGACAGCTTGCGCCCACGCGGATTGATGGTCTCGTTCGGCGCGCAGACCGGCGCGCCGGCAGCGGTGGAAATGGCCACGCTGAACGCCAAGGGCTCGCTGTTCCTGACCCGTCCGTCGCTGGCCGCGCACACCGCCACGACAGCTGAATACCAGGAGCGCGCGCAAGATGTGCTGGCCGCTGTTGCCGCCGGTATCATCACGCCGCGAATCCGCGCGCGTTATTCATTGGCTGACGCGGAACAAGCGCACGCCGATCTTGAATCGGGCCGATCATCAGGGGCGATCATTTTAAAACCATGAATCTGGATGTTCTGAGCAACCCGCACAGCGATGAAATCGCTGCTTTCCTCGCCGTCGCCGCGCAAGGCTCGTTTGTCGCGGCGGGGCGTTTGTTGCAGCGCCATCCGACCATCGTTTCCAAGCGCCTCGCGGCGATGGAGAAGCGACTCGGCGTGCGCCTGGTGGAGCGCTCGACGCGACACGTGCGTATCACCGAGGCTGGCCTGCAACTCGAACAGCGTCTGCGCGCGGCCGTCGAGTTGATGAACGAAGCGCAGCAGCAAGCGGTGCAGGGTGCCAGCGAAGTACGCGGCACCCTGCGCCTGGCGTTGCCAGCGGCGATGGGGCGGTTATGGCTGGGGCCGCTGCTGCCGGAATTTCTCAAGGCTCACCCGCAGGTCTCGCTGGTCGCCGATTACAGCGAAGGCCTGGTCGACATCATCGAGCAGGGCTTCGACGCGGCTATTCGCATCGGCGAGCTTGATGACAATCGCCTGATTGCAAAAAAGCTCAGTGACCATCGTCGGATTCTCTGCGCATCGCCGGCCTACATCGAGGCCCACGGCATGCCGCAAACCCCGCAGGATCTGCTGCAACACAATTGCCTGCGCTTCAGCGGGCTGGCGTCGTTCCCGCTGTGGCGACTGCATCGCGGCAACGAAGTGCAGACCATTACGCCACACGGCAACCTGACCGCTAGCGACAGCGAATCCCTGCTCGCCGCCGCCCGCGCCGACGCCGGCATACTCGGTGCCGGCGACTGGCTGATGAGCCGCGATCTGGCGGCAGGGCGGCTGATTCGCGTGCTGCCCGACTGGCATCTGGATTCGGCGGGCGGCGTCTATCTGGTCAGGCCGTCATCGCGGTTTCCAGCGGCGGCGGTGGTGGCGTTCAAGGAGTGGATCGAAGCGAAATTCGAGACCGGACCACCTTGGGCGGTTTGAGCACAACCTGCATCAAGACCGACACTGCCCCGTGGGAGCGAGCCTGCTCGCGAAAGCGCAGTGTCAGTCATGGATGATCTGGTTGACCTGACGCCTTCGCGAGCAGGCTCGCTCCCACAGGTTTCGTGGCTTGCTCAGGAATTGCCGAACATACGTATATCCAATGTGGGAGCGAGCCTGCTCGCGAAAGCGGAGGGTCAGTCAAGATGATGTGGCTGACCTGACGCCTTCGCGAGCAGGCTCGCTCCCACAGGTTTCGTGGCTTGTTCAGGAATTTCCGAACGCACGTATATCCAATGTAGGAGCGAGGGCCAGTTTGGGCGCACAAAAAAAGCCCGGCATCGCTGCCGGGCTTCGGTGTCTTCAGCACTTCAAGCGGCGATTTTGTTGGCCGCCATTTCCTTTTTGTGGCTCGCCTTCATCGCTTCCATCTGTGCGCCCAGTTCCTCGAGCTTCGCCTTGCCCAGAAGCTTCTGCGCTTTCGGGAACATTTCCTGTTCTTCCTCTTCGATGTGGTGCTCCAGCAGTTCCTTGACCACTTTGACCCGACCAGCAAATTCCGGGGTGCCTGGATCGGTTTCTTTCAGATCAGGCAGTACCAGCGAATCCACGGTGCGGTGCTCTTCCTTGGCTTCGTAATACATGATGTCTTCTTCCTTGCTGCCGGCTTCCTTGAACGCAGGATAGAGAATCTCTTCTTCGAGGCGGGTGTGGATGGTGATTTCCATTTCCAGTTTGCCCAGCAACTCGACGCGTTTTTTCAGCGCGCGGTCGGTGGACTCACTCAGTTGGCTGAGGATGGCTTTGACTTTTTCATGGTCGGCTTTGAGAAGGTCGATGGCATTCATTTTTTGAGGCCTCTGCTTTTCACGGATTGAACACAGCGTTCTTTTTTTCGCGCTGCTGTGTATTCAGGAAGAGGCTATCGCATGACTCATGCCAACTCGCCGATCAAGCGCAACCCTTCTAAATCAAGGGCTGGCATCGAAGCAGGCACAATGCTTTCGTGCAGCCTGCAAGAAATCCGCGCGGCGGGCATTGCATATAACAAGCCCGGCAAAAGCCGGGCTGTGGGTGATGCTTGAGACGGGCCTGCGTCCTTGCTTAGCGGCTGGCCTGGGAAGGCGAGCCGCGACCGATATGCTTGGGCCCCGCCAACGCCCAAGCGATCAGGCCGAACAGCGGCACGAACACGATCAGCACGATCCACACGCCTTTATTGCTCGATTTCCCCTCGCTTTTACGCACCCGGTTGATGGCCCAAAGCTCGATCAGCACGAGAATGACCGCCAATACGATCCACACGGTTTCGATTTGCATAGGCTTAACTCCTGATGGTCTGTGCGTTAGGCGACGAGAGGGGCGTTGGGTTCATTCTTTTTGCCTGGGACAAGCGGACGCGGTGATACCCGGTTGCAAAATAGATGTCTGGTCGCCGCTGCGCCCTATATCCTCTGCGCCACACGTTTGGGCTGGAACAGGGACAGGGCAATGGCATTCAGGGTGATGGTCGTCGGTGGTTACGGCAATTTCGGCAGTATCGTTTGTCGGCATCTGGCGCAGATGCCAGAGGTTGAACTGCTGTTGTCGGGCCGCGATGCGCGCAAGTTGCAACGCAAGGTCGCTGAGCTGCAAGCGCAGTCGGGCCGAGCTTGGGAAGGCTGGTGCGGTGATGCGATGGGCGCGGATTTTCAAGCGGCGTTGCGAGAGTTGAATATTCAGTTGGTGGTGCACACCGGCGGGCCGTTTCAGGGGCAATCCTACGCAGTTGCTGAAAGCTGCATCGATGCCGGGGTCAATTACTGCGATCTGGCTGACTGCCGCACCTTCGTCAACGGCATCGATGTGCTCGACGCCCGCGCCAGGGAGGCGGGTGTGGCCGTGCTCAGCGGTTGCAGTTCGGTGCCGACCTTGTCTTCGGCGATCATCGATCAGCAGCGCTCACGTTTTGTGCGAATCGACTCGATCGAGCATGGCATTTCTTCCTCGGCAAAAATGCCGGGGCTGTCCACGGTCGAAGGCGTGCTCGCCTATGCCGGCAAACCGATCAGCCAGTTGAAGAACGGCCAGGTACACGAAGTGCTGGGCTGGCTCGATCTGACTTTGCGCACGATGCCGCAACTGGGCACGCGGGTGCTGGCCAATGTCGATGTGCCGGACATGGATATTTTCGCTCGCCGCTATGGCGCACAGACGCTGCGCTTCAAGGCTGGCGCCGGACTGAAAATCGGCGGTGTCGCCAATGCTTTGCTGGCGCAAGCCTTGCGCTTTGGTCTGGTGCGCGATCATGTGCGCTGGGCGGCGCGCCTGCATCGACTGGGAACGCGGTTCGAACGCTTCGGTGACGGCAAAAGCGCGATGTACATCGATGTTCAAGGCATCGGAGTTGACGACCAGCCGCTGAGCATGACCGCGCAACTCACCGCACTGAATGACAAAGGCCCGGAAATCCCCAGCTGCGCCGCCGTCGCTCTCGCAACCAAAATGGCTCGGGGTTATGTGCCGCAGGCCGGCGCGCGGCCGTGTGTTGGCGAAATCAGCGTCGATGAATATCTGGCGGCGATCAACGATCCGGCCAATCTGAGCCTTTCGGTTCAGTTCGCCGAAGGGCAGCGTTGAGATGCTCTATCTCTGCCTGAAGTACCTGCACGTCATTGCGGCGATTTTCCTCTTTGGTTTCGGCATGGGCTCCTACCTCTACCTGATCGCCGCCAGCCGCAGCGGCAACCCGCAAGTGATCGCCCATGTCGCACGAATGGTGGTGCGCTTTGATACGTGGATCACCACGCCGGCCGGGTTTGTGCAGGTTGTTACCGGCTATCTGCTGATGCGGCTCTCGGGGCTTTCGATGAGCACCGAATGGCTGCTGACTTCGCTGATCATTTTCTTCTGTATCGGCGCGTTGTGGCTGCCGGTGCTGGTATTGCAAAAGCGTTTGCAGAGCATGGCGCTGAGCGCGGGCGAAGGTAGCCTGCCTCTGGATGATCGCTACGCGAGCACGTACCGCTGGTGGTTCTGGATGGGCGTCGCCGGGTTCGCCGGAATGTTTGTCATCGTGCTGATGATGGTGACGAAGATGACGCCGCTGCAACTGATCGGGTCAGCCGTGGGCTTTTAGAAAACGGCTTTCGTGATCCGCAGTCGGCAGCAGACAAGTGTCGTACTTGCCGAACAGCCGATAGCGGTTCAGCGCGATGCGATCGTAAGCCCAGTCGCGCAGACGACGCGGGAAGATGCGCAGCAGTTTCAGCGGCTGCCAGCGCATTGGCAGTTGCCCGACCACTTCAAGGAATGCATCCGAGCGTTCCCAATAATTGCGGTCGCGGATCACCGCCATGGTGTCGAACTCGTCCAGCGGCAAACCGGCCCACGCCAGCAAGGCCTGGCCCTCGGGCGATTGCACGGTTGCCAGCCGCACATGGCGCTGACGGTCATACCGAATCAGAAAACGCGCCCAGCCGTTGCACAGTTTGCACACGCCGTCGAACAGCACCACGGTTTCGCCGGGCTGGAGCAATGGCGCGGAGGTGGGGCGGGTTTTCATGGCAGGCATCGGCGGATGTCCTTGGCGGCGGTTGTCGCGATCATAACCTTGATCACCGGACTATAAGAGTGGATCGCGCCGGTATTGCCCCGGCGATATTCCGTGCACGCGGCGGAATGCAGCGCCAAACGCCGCGTCGGACAGATAGCCCAGTGACGCGGCGACAGTGGCCACATTGTCCCGGCCATTGCGCAAGCGGAACGCGGCCACGCGCATCCGCCAGCGCATGGCGTACTCGACCGGCGCTACACCCATGCAAGTTTTGAATAACGCGGCGAAACCCGATCGCGACATGCAGGCCATCTCGGCCATTTGCGTCAGTCGCCAGGCCTTTTCCGGAGCAGCGTGAACGGCGCGCAACACGCCGGCAATCGCCGGTTCCCGCAGTCCGCCCAGCCAGGCCAGTTGTTCGGCATCCGCGCTGTTGATGTGATGGCGCAGCGCATGGATGAAGATCAGCCGCAGCAGGTCGTTGCACATCGCCTGCGAGCCGGCCTGATGTGACGGCCACTCGCGGCCCAGTTCATCAAGCAGCCAACCGAACGACGAGGCGCCTGCGGTTTCGGCATGAATGATCAGCGAGGTCGGCAGCACGTCGAGCAGTTCAGTTGCGCCGGGTCCCGACAGCGACACGCTGCCGCCCAGCAACTCGACTTCCTCGCCGACGCCAAAGGTCGCCGAGGCTTCGTCATGGGCGAAAACCTCCGCTGCATTCACCGCCTCGACGTCGGCGCCGCTGGCCAGAATGAACGGCGTGCGCGACACCACAAAACAGTCGCCGGCCTGCAACAGGCGCGCCGGCACGCCTTGCATGCGCAGCCAGCATTCGCCTCGTCGCACAACGTTGAATTTCAGTTCGATGGGTTGAAAGCGTAGCGCCCAGACACCGCCCGCTTGTAAGCGAACCGAGCAGGCTGCGCGCAGTTCCGAGAGTGCCAATACGGCAGAGAGTGGGTCGCCAGCAGGATTTTGGATGATCACGACAGAAACCTGGATTTATCAGAGTGGTTCGTCCCGAGAGCTTAGCCAAGAATGAAGGCCTTCGATAGCTCACTCAGGATTAAGGCTCATGGCTACGTTCCAACAACCTGTGCAATCATCGTTCAACGCCGCCAGCACAGCGGCTGAAGTCATGGCCGGCATCGATCTGCGCGGGCAACTCGCTGTGGTCACCGGCGGCTATTCCGGCCTCGGTCTGCTGACGGTAAAAAGCCTCGCGGCGGCAGGGGCGCAAATTATCGTGCCGGCCAGAGATACCGCGCGAGCTGAGGCTGCATTGGCTGGAGTGGACGGTGTCCGCGTGATGCCCATGGACCTCATGCAGGCCGAGTCGGTGGCGGCGTTCAGCCACAGCGTGGTCAGCGCGGGTCAGCCAGTGTCATTGCTGATCAACTGCGCAGGAATCATGGCCGCGCCGTTGCTGCGCGATGCCGATGGCCATGAAAGCCAGTTCGCGACCAACCATCTCGGTCATTACCGCCTGACCTGCGGCCTCTGGCCCGCGCTGGTCAAGGCTGGACAGGCGCGGGTGCTGTCGGTGTCCTCGCGCGGGCATCAGATTGCCGGGATGGACTTTGCCGACATCGATTTCCTGCAACGGCCGTATGACAAATGGGTCGCCTATGGCCAGTCGAAAACGGCCAATGCCTTGTTCGCGATTGCACTGGATCAGCGTGGGCGTAGCCATGGCGTCCGCGCATTCTCGTTGCATCCCGGGCAGATTCTGACGGATCTGGCACGGCACCTCAGCACAGCGGAACTTGCCGCATTCGACGCGCTGGATGAGCAGGGTCGGCCACGGCTCGATGCGCAGAATGGGCTGAAAACGCTGGAGCAGGGCGCCGCAACGGGGCTGTGGTGCGCGACCAGTGCATTGCTTGCGGATTTGGGCGGCGTGTATTGCGAAGACTGCAATCTTGCGCCGGTCAATGAACCGGAAGCAGGCCGCAAGGGTGTTGCGAAATGGGCGGCGGATGCTGAGCTGGCTGAGCGACTGTGGGCGGTTTCGGAGCTACGGACGGGGCTCACGGTCGCATAAATCGAGTCAAAGGCCAAAAGCCCCTCACCCTAACCCTCTCCCGGGGGGAGAGGGGACTGACCGAGGTGTTCAGTAGAAATTCGCCGACCTGAAATACCGGGACGAACTCAGGTTTTGAACAGCACCCAAATCGGCGCCCTCTCCCTCGGGAGAGGGCTGGGCGGGCCGCGTTCCGATGAGGGGCTGCCGCGCCGCCGGAATCAAGTCGACCCCAAAAAGTGCTCGTCACGCCCGTGCACCGCCTTCGCGCTTCACCCCAAGACAAAACATCTTTCGATAATCCGAAGGCGACGTCCCCAAGTGCGCCGCAAACTGCTGCCGCAACGACAGCGGCGTGCCAAACCCGGCTTCCCCGGCAATGCATTCAACCGGCAAATTCGTGTCTCCAGCAACGCGAAGATCGTCGCCGTGCACATGGACGCGATCAACCACATGTCGTTGACCCGTGACGAGCTGCGCAGCTATGTGCAAAAGCACGGCATCGAGAGCCGGGTGGACATCCCGTCGGACGGCGCTTCGCTGGAGTTTTGATCCGGCCCGGCCGCCTCTGAACGGGGCGGCTTTTCGATCCGGCCATCCAGCTGTTGCCCACATGAATATTCCCGCGCATCAGTTTGACGGCTCCCGACTCTGTGCCTACGGTTCTTTCACGCCTCCAGTCAATCGGCCGGTTTTCGGCACGTCGATCTCCGTGAAAGGATTCTGATCATGTCCCCACCTCGCAAGCTGCTGTTTTGTGCCCTGCCACTCTGTGTTGCACTGGGCGGCGTGATGCCGGCGCAGGCCGCGGCACCGGATTTGCTGCTGAGCACGCCGGCGACACCCGACGCTGTCGAAAAAGGCATGCACGCCGATGGCTATAGCCTGGCGATTTCGGCTTACAACTGGGGTTATCCGCTGGTGCGCATGGAACGGGTAGCGCGCGAGTACACCAGCGTTCCGAGTCCCAAGCCCGCCACCAGTTATCGCGCCGGTCTTAATCAGATCGGCTGGGCCACAGCCTTGGCCTCACCGTCGGCCAAGGACATGCCCACCGCCAACAACGACACCTATTACATGAGCGCCGTGCTCGACCTGACCGAGCCCTACGTACTCAGCGTGCCTGATACGCAGGACCGTTATTACGTGGTCGATGTGTTTAACATGTGGCAGGAACTGGAGCACTACGTCGGGCGGCGCACTACGGGCACCCAGGCCGGCAAGTTTGTGCTGGTGCCGCCGGGCTGGACAGGCGAGTTGCCCAAGGATGCCAAGCGCCTTGACGTTTCGACCGGAAAAATCTGGTTATGGGGCCGCATGCAGGTCAAGCAGGGCGAAGACGTTGCACCGATTCTGGCGTTGCAGAAGCAGTTCAGTGTCGCGCCCCTCAGCGGCAAGGCACCGGCTGCCGAGACCCTGCCGGCATTACCGCAGACGGACGATTCGCTGGGCTTCTTCACGGAACTGGCCGCGGCATTGAAGGATAACCCGGTGAAGCCGGCCGACGCGGCGTTGTTTGCCCAGTTCGCCCGTATCGGTCTGACCGACAAAGGCTTCTCGCCGGAAAAACTCGATCCGGCCACGCGCAAAGGCCTGGAAGAAGGTTTGAAGGTCGCGCCGTACGTGGCCATTGCCTCGCTGGCCAGCACTTCGTCGATCCGCAACGGCTGGAACTGGGTGACCGGTCTCGACAGCTTCGGCTACAACTACCCATTGCGCGCGATGGTCGCGGGGCCTTATCTCGGCGGCCAGGGTGAACGCGAAGCGATGTACCCGATCCGCTTCACCGATAGCAAGAATCAGCCGCTCACAGGGGCTCATCGCTACGAAATCAAGCTGGCCTCTGCGCCGCCGGTCGACGCCTTCTGGTCACTGACCATGTACAACGCCAACGACAAAATGCTCGTCGACAACCCGATCAACCGCTACAAGGTCGGCACCGATACCCAAGGCCTGAAGGTCGCCGCAGACGGCTCGATCACCATTCCGATCTCGCATGACAAGCCAACAGGCGAGCACGCAGCCAACTGGTTGCCGGCGCCCAAGGGCGGCTTTTATGTGCTGTTGCGCCTGTATCAGCCCAGGGAAGATGTGCTGTCCGATAAATGGAAGCTACCGCAGTTGAACCGGGTGGATTGAGCATCTGCCCGTTATCGCTAGCGGTGTCAGCCGCCCAGCTTCGCCCAGAATTCCTCCGCCGAAGGGCTGATCGGTGCCGTCGGGCGAGTCAGGTGGATTTCCAGTGGAATATCCCAACTTTCATCCAGTGCCCTGACCAGACGCCCGTCAGCCATTTCCTGTTCGGTCAGGCTTTTCGGCAGCCAGGCCACGCCTTTGCTTTCCAGCGCCATCGACATCAGCACTGCGGCCAAGTGGCTGCTGAACAGCGGTTTAAGGTGCAGATAATCAGCCTTGCCATGCAACCTGTGGGCGACGATTCGGCCCAGGCCCGATTCGTGGGTGTAGGCCAGATAGGGCAGGGTTTCAGGCGACGTGCCGAACTGTGCTGAAGCACTCGCCAGCGGCACAAGTACGTCCTCGCCAACCTTCTTGCCAATGAACTGATCCGGCGCCAGTAACGGCGGAACGTCGGGGTGGCGGTGGCACAGCAGGAACTGCACCTGGCCATGAATCAGCATCTGTTCGCACACGGCCATGCTGTCGGAATGCAGGCGAACCGCATCGATCGGCGCGCCACTTTCGGCGCTGCGCAACCAGCGTGGGAAGAAGGTGAATGACAGCGAATGAGTGGCGGCGAACTGCAAGGTTTTCGCCGCCATGCCAGCCACTTCCTGGGCCTCGGAGCGCATGCGGTAAAGGCGTCTGGCCGCTTCCTGGGCGCTGTGCAAAATCTGCCTGCCGGCCTCGGTCAACGTCGCGCCTTGCGGGGTGCGCACGAACAACTCGACACCCATCCAGGTCTCCAGCGAGCGCACTCGGCGACTGAACGCCGGCTGCGTCACATGGCGCGCTTCGGCGGCCCGGACAAAGCTGCCGTACTCGGCCAGTGCTGAAAAATCCTCAAGCCAAACCAGTTCCAAGGGCAATGCCTCCTGTGCATAGGGCGCGGCATTAATAGCATTGGGCGGGTGTCGTCGCAAAGCATAACGTTGGGTCACCACAACAAGAGGAACCCGTCATGCGTATCGTCGATATCCGTGAAAAAACCGTCTCCATTGCTTCCCCGATCGCCAATGCCTACATCGATTTTTCGAAGATGACCTGCTCGGTCGTCGCGGTCATTACCGACGTGATTCGCGACGGCAAACCGGTCATCGGTTACGGCTTCAACTCCAACGGTCGCTACGGCCAGGGCGCGTTGATGCGCGACCGTTTTCTGGCGCGGATCACTGAAGCCGACCCGGAAACCCTGATCGATCACGAGAACAATAACCTCGATCCGTTCGCCATCTGGAAAACCCTGATGACCAACGAAAAACCAGGCGGGCATGGCGAGCGTTCGGTAGCGGTCGGCACCATCGATATGGCGGTGTGGGATGCGGTGGCGAAGATCGAAGGCAAGCCGCTGTATCGCCTGCTTGCCGATCGTTATCGCAACGGCGTCGCCGATGACAAAGTCTGGGTTTACGCGGCGGGCGGTTATTACTACCCAGGCAAGGACCAGAGCAAGCTCAAGGCCGAAATGCAGAGCTATCTGGATCGTGGCTATGACGTGGTCAAGATGAAGATTGGCGCGGTGCCGCTGGACGAAGATATCCGCCGCATCGAAGCGGTGCTCGAAGTGGTGGGCGACGGCCAGCGCCTGGCGGTCGACGCCAACGGCCGCTTCGATCTGCAGACCGGTATCGCCTACGCCGAAGCGATCAAGAAGTACAACCTGTTCTGGTACGAAGAAGTCGGCGACCCGCTGGATTATGCGCTCCAGGCTGAGTTGGCCAATCACTACGAACTGCCGATGGCCACCGGCGAAAACCTGTTCTCTCACCAGGATGCCCGCAACCTGTTGCGCCACGGCGGCATGCGCCCTGACCGCGACTACCTGCAATTCGACTGCGCGCTGTCCTACGGTCTCGTCGAGTACATGCGCACGCTGAAAGTGATGGAAGAGCTGGGTTGGTCTTCGCGCCGCGTGGTGCCGCATGGTGGTCACCAGATGTCGTTGAACATCGCCGCCGGTCTGCACTTGGGCGGCAACGAATCGTACCCGGACGTGTTCCAGCCATTCGGCGGGTTTGCCGATGGCATTCGCGTGGAAAACGGCTACGTCGGGCTGCCGGATATCCCGGGTGTCGGCTTCGAAGCCAAATCTGCGCTGTATGCCGTCATGCGCGAACTGGGCGAGGGCTGATTCGGTTTCACCTGCGGCCTCGTTTTGCCGAGGCCGCAGCTTCAGGCGTCATCCTCGACGCCAAAGCCACATGCCCACCACAACAATAAAATGAGGTGCTTCCGTGGAAACTTCAAAATCACGCTGGTACAGCCAGCTCTATGTGCAAGTGCTGATCGGCATCGTCATCGGCGCTGCCATCGGATACTTCGTGCCCGACATCGGCGCCAAGCTGCAGCCGTTTGCCGACGGTTTCATCAAGCTGATCAAGATGCTCCTGGCGCCGATCATTTTCGGCACGGTGGTGGTCGGTATCGCCAAGATGGGCAGCATCAAGGAGGTCGGCCGCATCGGTGTGAAAGCGCTGATCTACTTCGAGATTCTTTCCACCATCGCTCTGGTGGTCGGCCTGATCGTAGTCAACGTGGTCAAGCCCGGCGCCGGCATGAACATCAACGCCGGTACCCTCGATGGCAGCGCTGTCAACAAATACAGCCAGGCGGCGAGCGAGCAGGGCGGCCTCGTCGAATTCTTCCTCAATATCATTCCGCACACCTTCCTCGGCGCTTTCTCCAATGGCGTCATGCTGCAAGTGATTCTGTTGTCGGTGCTGATGGGCGTCGCCTTGGTGCAAATGGGCGAAACCAGCAAACCGCTGATCAACACCATCGATCTGTTCCTGCAAGGTCTGTTCAAAATCGTCGCGATGGTCATGCGTCTGGCGCCGTTGGGCGCGGGGGCTGGCATGGCGTTCACTATCGGTAAATACGGCATCGGCACTCTGCTGTCGCTGGGGCAGTTGCTGGTCGCGCTGTACATCACCACGCTGATTTTCATCGTCGTTGTTTTGGGGGCGGTGGCGCGATGGTCGGGCATGCCGCTGATGCAGTTTCTGCGTTATTTCAAAGATGAAATCCTGATCACCCTGGGCACCTGTTCGACCGAAGCGGTGCTGCCGCGAATGATGGTCAAACTGGAAAAGCTCGGCTGCAAGAAATCCGTGGTCGGCATGGTCCTGCCGACGGGCTACACCTTCAACGCGGACGGCACCTGCATTTACCTGACCATGGCGGCGATCTTCATCGCCCAGGCGACCAACACGCCGCTGACCTTCATGGATCAGATGATCCTGCTCGGCGTGTTCCTGCTGACGTCCAAGGGCTCGGCCGGTGTGGCGGGAGCAGGGTTCGTGACCTTGGCGGCCACGCTCACCACCATTCACTCGATACCTCTGGTGGGCTTGGTGTTGCTGTTGGGCATCGACCGCTTCCTCAACGAGGCGCGAGCGGTGACCAACCTGATCGGCAACGGCATCGGCACCATCGCCATCGCCAAATGGGACAACTCCTTCGATGTCGAAGCGTGCGAGCGGGAAATCGCTGCCATGAAACACGCCAAGGCCGAACGTAAATCGTTGCTGGCGCATAAGTAATTCGCGACGTTTGCCGCTCGCCACGCTATGGAAGGGCACAGCACATCACGTCGACCGCTGAAGTCATCCCTCTGTTGGCGATCTGGATCGCTGACAGAGGTGCTGATCAGTACCGCGCGAGCTTGCCCGGTTGACACACCTGTCGTTCTCATGAAATATATAGTGCACTATACAATAGCGAACTATGAAATGAGCTCGAACCGAAATCAGGTGGGAACGCAGCTGTCTTTCTCCCTCTACGCCGCAGCCAACCGGGTCGTGCGTTTGCACAAGCCGTATCTGGAACCACTGGGCTTAACCTTTCCGCAGTATCTGGTGATCCTGCAGCTTCTGGATGGCGCGCCATTGTCTGTGGGCGAACTCGGCACTTACCTGGCCATGGACGCGGGAACCATAACGCCGCTACTCAAACGTCTGGAAGGCGCCGGATTGGTCACGCGCAAGCGCGATCCGGCAGACGAGCGCCGCGTGCTGATCGACCTGACGCCCGAAAGCCGGGCCATGGAAGACGACATCAGAGCCATCACCGGCAAGATCAAGACGGCCTGCCAGCTTGATGAGCAGGGGATTGAGGCGCTTCGTCTGACGCTGGATGCGCTTGCCCATCCGGCGGCTGACTGAGCCCACCAGTCCAAAAGCGCGCTCAACCGGGCGATAACACACGTAACAGAGAGGGTTTTGAAATGAACATCGGAATTATCGGCGCCGGCCACATCGGCGCAACACTGGCGCGCAAGCTGGCTGCGTGCGGTCATAAGATCAAACTGGCCAACTCGAAAGACCCGCAAAGCATTCAGGCACTCGCTGAAGAAGTCGGTGCCAAGGCTGTCACCAAAGAGCAGGCTGTGTCCGATGTCGATGTGATCATCCTGTCGATTCCCTTCGCCCGATACCCTGATTTGAAGCAGACGCTGAGCCAGGTTCCCGAGCAAGTCGTGGTCATCGATACTTCCAATTACTACCCGCAGCGTGATGGGGCGATCAAGGAAGTGGACGAGGGCAAGCCTGAAAGCGTCTGGGTCAGCGAGCAGATCGGCCGCCCGCTGATCAAAGCGTGGAATGCCGTACTCGCCGCTACGCTGGCCGATCAAGGTCAACCTGCCGAATCCGCAACTCGCATCGCCTTGCCAGTCGCCGGCGATGATGTGCGTGCCGAGGCGATCGCTCAGGATCTGGTCGAAGAAACCGGATTCACCGCGCTCGCTGCGGGCAGCCTTCAGCAGTCATGGCGTCAACAACCCGGGACCCCGGCTTACTGCACCGAACTGACCTTGCCGGAACTGAAGCAGGCGCTCGAAGCTGCGGACAAGGCCCGCGCGCCGCTGAACCGCGATGCCTTGATGGCCCGATTCATGGCGCCCGGCACTGAGTTCACCCGCGAGCAGATGGTTGCGATCAATCGGGAAATGACCGCCTGATTAGAAATGAGCGGCTTGGCGTTCATGCGATGGCGATAGCGTGGTCATCTCACACCCCCACAACTGCAAAAACGGCTCGCTGACAGTGGCCGGCCCAACCCATCGGCTGACCAGTTCGCACTCGCCATCCATGCATAACTGGTAATCGCCGGCCTGCGGGGTTCGGCCCAATTGCAGTGGTTGCAGCGGCGGCAAGTGGCGTCGGAAATGCCAACTGCCGTTCTCCAGCCGGGCATCGTCGGGTATCTCCATGCCAGCGCCGTTGCCGCGAACCCTGGCCCGCTCAAGAACCAGCCCTTGGGCCGTGACGCGGTAGTCTTCCTCCCAGCGGATCTTTTCGATGCTGTGGTTCCATGCCAGGGTGAAGTTCGCTACCGGCAACTGTGCCCAGATACTGCCGGCCAGACCCAGGCACAAGCCGATCATGCATTGGCCGTTGCTGCGCGCCGCGAGCGCCAGACGTGTTGCACGATTACCAGAATCCCGAGTGCGAAGCCGATTTCATCGGTCACCGGCAGTGCCACGATCAGCAGGGCGCCGGCGCCGAGACTGAGCACCCGTTCCCAGATCAGCATTTTCTGTTGCAGAAAACCGGTAGACGCCATGCCCCAGAGACCAACCGCCAGAAGAGTCTTGATCAGCATGTAGGCAGTTGCCCACAAGTTGTCGCCTTGCAGCATCAGCGCCGGGTTGTAGACCGCCATGAACGGGATGACGAAACCGGCCAGCGCAATGCGCACGGCCCACAGGCTGATCTTGAAGCCGCTTTCCTTGGCGATCGGCGCGGCGGCAAAACAGGCGAGGGCGACCGGCGGGGTCAGGTCGGCGAGGATGCCGAAGTAGAACACGAACATGTGCGACACGATCAGTGGCACGCCCAGCTCCAGCAGGGCGGGCGCGGCGATCGAGCTGGTGATGATGTAGTTGGGAATGGTCGGAATGCCCATCCCCAGCACCAGGCAGGTAATCATCGTCAGGATCAGCGACAGCAGCAGGTTGTCGCGGCCGATGGCGAGGATGTAGCCGGCAAACGTCGAAGCGACGCCGGTGAGCGAAACGATGCCGATAATGACGCCGACCAGTGCGCAGGCGATGCCCACCGGTACCGCGTGGCGGGCGCCCTCGACCAGCGCGTGCAGGCAGATCAGCAGCGTTTCGCGACCGCCCTTGATGAAAGCGCAGACCAGCACCAGGACGGCAATGACCGCGAAAATCACCGCGATGCCGAGCTGGAAAAAACCTGTGCAGAGCACGCCCAGGGCAATCCAGAACGCACAGCGCAGGCCAAAGCTGTGCACCCGGAAAATGATCGCCGAGCCAAGAATCACGATGGCAGTCAATGCCAGGCCGACCATGCCCGAGAACAGCGGTGTGCGCCCGGAAAACAGCAGGTAAACCAGGACCAGCAGAGGAATCAGCAAATACCAGCGGGCTTTCACCGCGCCCCAAGCGCTGGGGCATTGGTCTTTGGGCAAGCCCTTGAGGTTGGAGCGCTTGGCTTCCAGATGGACCATCCAGAATACCGAACCGAAATACAGCAGGGCCGGAATCAGCGCCGCCTTGGCGATTTCGACGAAGGGCACATTGATGGTTTCAGCCATGATGAAGGCAACCGCGCCCATCACTGGAGGCATGATCTGGCTGCCCATGCTGGAGGTGGCTTCCACGCCGCCGGCGAACGCGGCGCGATAGCCAAAGCGCTTCATCAGCGGAATGGTGAATTGGCCGGTGGTCACGACGTTGGCGATCCCGGAGCCGGTAATTGTCCCCATCAACGCCGACGAGGCCACGGCCACTTTTGCCGGGCCTCCCAGCTTGTGCCCGAACAAGCCCATGGCGAAGTCGGTAAACAGCTTGATCATGCCGGCCTGCTCAAGGAATGCGCCAAACAGGATGAACAGGAAAATGTAGGTCGCCGACACATAAGTCGGCGTGCCGTACAGCCCTTCGGTGCCGAACGACAGCTGATTGATGATCTGGTCGAAACCGTAGCCGCGATGGGCCAGTTCGCCGGGCAGGTATTCCCCGAACAGACCGTACGCCAGGAACAGCCCGCAAATCACCGGCAGCGCGATGCCCATGACCCGTCGCGCGGCTTCGAAGACCAGAGCAATCAATACGATGCCGATCATCAGGTCGGCCGAGGTGAGGTCACCGGAGCGCTGGATCAGATCGGCCTCGAACACCCATTGATACAGCGCGGTAGCGATGGCGGCCAGGCTCAGCAGCCAGGCCAGCGGTTGCCACGGACGGTCTGTGCCGTGTGCCGGATAACTGAGAAACACCACCCACAGCAGGAAACCGACGTGCACCGCACGCAGCACCTGGCTGGAGAGAGGAGAGAAGGCTGCGGTGACGATCTGGAAAATCGAGAACAGCAACGCTACGTAAAACAGGGTTTTCGGCCAGTCCCGTGGGTTCGCGGAAATACCGTGATGCTCGTCACTCATTGGCTGCCTTCCTCATGACCACGCAAAGGAATCGACGCTGCAGTGGCCGTCACGCCACTGCGCACAAGCGCTTATAAAGCGCCTTTTTCCTTGTAGTAGCGCTCGGCCCCGGGGTGCAGCGCGATCGGCAGGTTTTTCGCAGCCGCTTCCAGCTTGATGTCCTTGGCCGCCGAATGGGAGTTACCCAAGCGCCCCAGGTTGTCGAACAGCAGGCGGGTCATGTCATAGACGACGTCATCCGGCAGGTCGGCGCGGGTCACCAGAATATTGGTGATTGCCACGGTAGGCACGGCTTCGGCCTGTCCGTCGTAGGTGTTGGCCGGGATCATTGCGCTCTGGTAGGCCGGATTGCCGATTTTTGCCACCACTTCACTCGGGATCGCCACGTAGTTCAGCGGCATCACCGACGACAGGTCGCGAATGGCGGCCATGCCCAGTCCCGACGATTGCAGGGTGGCGTCCAGTTGCCGGTTCTTGATCAATTCCACCGATTCGGCAAACGGCAGATATTGCACCTTGCCCATGTCCTCGTAGGTCAGGCCGGCCGCTTTGAATATCGCCCGCGCATTCAATTCAGTCCCGGATTTTGGGGCGCCCACCGAGATGGTCTTGCCCTTTAGATCGGCGAGGGTTTTGATCCCCGACTCTTTGCTGGCGACGATTTGAATGTAATTGGGATAGGCACCGCCCAAGGCGCGCAATTTGGTCAGTGGGGCTTTGAAACCGGCGTCCTCCACGCCGTTTTTGGCGTCGGCCACTGAGTCGCCCAAAGCCAGGGCCAATTCGCCGCGACCGGCCTGTAGCAGGTTGAGGTTTTCTACCGACGCTTTGGTGGCCTGCACCGATGTCTTCGAGCCGGCAATACCGTCGCTGTAGATTTGCGACAGACCGACCCCGATCGGGTAGTAAACCCCACTGGTTCCGCCGGTGAGGATATTGATGAACACGGGCGCGGCCTGCGCGGCACTGCTAAGGGTCAGCGTGGCGGCGGCCAGCAGGGCAAAGCGTGTTTTGACTCGCATGGGGGCACTTCTCCGTCTTGTTATGGTTTTAAGCAGAGTGATTGCACTCTAGCCGGTCCCGGCTGAACGTGATCGTCACGACGTCAGTTCATCCCCAGCCAGTTCGGCAGCACCAGTGAGATCCATGGCACGTAAGTAATCAGGATCAGGAACAGCAGCAGAATCGACAACCAGGGCATCGCGGCTTTGACTGTGGCGGGCAAGGACATGCCGGTCACCGCCGAGGTCACGAACAGGTTCAGGCCCACCGGTGGCGTGATCAGGCCGATCTCAAGGTTGACCACCATGATGATGCCGAGGTGAATCGGATCGATGCCCAGTTTCATCGCGATGGGAAAGAGGATGGGCGCCAGGATCAGGATGATCGCTGACGGTTCCATGAACGCGCCGGCAATCAACAGCACAATGTTGACCATCAGCAGAAACGTCACCGGCGTCAGCCCGGCTTCGATCACCCAGGCAGTGATTTGTTGAGGTAACTGCTCGGTGGTCAGCACGTGGGCGAACAGCATGGCGTTGGCAATGATGAACATCAGCATGATGCTCAGTTTGGCCGAGTCGAGCAGAACTTTAGGGGTCTCGCGAATGGTCAGATCCTTGTAGACGAACAAGGCGATGAAGGCCGAATAGACGGCTGCCACTGCGGCAGCTTCGGTCGGGGTGAACATGCCCGAATAGATGCCGCCGAGGATGATCACCATCAGCAACAGGCCCCATATTGCTTTGCGTGCCGTACTCAGAAACTCGCGAAGCGTCGCGCGCGGCAAGGCGGGGAGATTTTTCTTCACCGCGACGATGTAGATTGCCACCATCAATGCGGTGCCCAGCAGCAGACCGGGCACCACGCCGGCCATGAACAGCTTGCCCACCGAGGTTTCTGTAGCGGCGGCGTAAACCACCATCACAATCGACGGCGGGATAAGGATACCCAGCGTACCGGCGTTGCAGATGATCCCTGCGCCGAACGCCTGCGGGTAGCCGGAACGGACCATCCCGGCAATCGCAATCGAGCCCACCGCAGCGACCGTGGCGGGGCTTGAACCGGAGAGGGCGGCGAACAGCATGCAGGCCAGCACCGCCGCGATGGCCAGGCCGCCGCGAATATGCCCGACACAGGCGTTGGCGAAGTCGATCAGCCGGCGGGCGACGCCGCCAGTGGTCATGAAGGCCCCGGCCAGCAGGAAAAACGGAATGGCCAGCAGCGTGTAGTGTTCCGAGGTCTCGAACAGTTTGATCGCCAGCGAGCGCACCGAGTCGGGACTGAAGAAAATGATCGTCAAGGAGCCGGCCAGCCCCAGCGAGATGGCGATCGGCACGCCGATGAACATCAAGGCGAACAGGGCCACGAACAGGAAGGCGATGGTCATGGCTTGTCATCCTCGTGTTCGGCAAGTTTCAGCGCGTCGGCCGCTTCATCGGCCAGGCCGAGGCCGGTCTGACGGTTGAGCAGGATACGCAGGAGAATTTCAGCGAAGCGGATGAACACCAGCGCGAAGCCCAGCGGCACGATCAACCCGATATGCCACTGCATGACGCCGAAATGGCCGAGATCCTCGGCGCCGATACCGGCGTTCATCAAGGTTTCGATCCATTCGAAGCTGGCGACGGCGAGCAGCCCCGCGTAGGCCAGACAGCACAGGCAGGCGAGGATGCCGATGTAACGCTGTACCGATCTGCGCGCCAGTTTGACCAGTGCGTCGACACCGATATGCCCGGCGGTGCGCACGCCATAGGCCAGGCCGAAAAAAATCAGCCAGCCGAACAGCGCTTTGGTCAGGGCGGTGCTCCAGGTCATGGCCTGTGCCATGCCCATGATCTGATCGCCAACAGCGAACAGCGGAACACTGGCCGCCGGCCAATGATCGGCGAGCCAATAAAACAGGCTGTAGAAGTTATTGAGGATCACGTAGACAAACGTGACGAGGGTCATGGCCGCCAGAAGGAAGACGATGAAGCCTTCCTCGAAGTGTTCCCAGATTCGCCGAAGCGCTTTCATGGATGGCATCTCACGTCGAGTGAAGACGGGCAGGCGCCGACGCAGCGGCGCCTGCCTTGCGATTATTGCGCCTGGTTTGCGGCTTCGGCAGCAGAGATCAGCTCAGCGCCGATTTCGCCTTCGAATTTCTTCCACACCGGTTTCATCGCATCGCGCCATTGCGCACGTTCTTCTGGCGTAAGCGTGATGATTTCCGTGGTTTTGGCGGCAAGGATGCGCTGTTTGTCACCCTCGTTCAGTTGCTGGGCTTCCTTGTTCACGTGGGTGGTGACTTCCACGACGATCTTGTCCAGTTCGCTGCGCACGTCGGGCGGCAGGCCGTTCCAGAATTTGGTGTTGGTGATCAGCATGTAGTCCAGTACACCGTGGTTGGATTCGGTGATGTATTTCTGCACTTCATGCATCTTCTGGCTGTAGATGTTCGAGTAAGGATTCTCCGCCCCGTTGACCACACCGGTCTGCAGGCCTTGGTATACCTCGGCAAAACTCATCTTGCGCGGATTGGCGCGCACCGCCTTGAATTGCTCCTCCAGCACCGCCGAGGCCTGCACCCGGAACTTCAGGCCGCGCGCATCCGCCGGTACACGCAGTGGCTTGTTGGCCGACAGTTGTTTCATGCCGTTGTGCCAATAAGCCAGGCCGGTGATGTTTTTGCTTTCCATGGATTTGAGCAGACCCTGACCCTGCGGGCTCAGTTGAAAGCGGTCGACAGCGTTGATGTCATTGAAGAGGAAGGGCAGGTCGAACAACTGCACTGACTTGGTGTACTGCTCGAACTTGGCCAGCGACGGCGCAATCATCTGCACATCGCCGAGCAACAGCGCTTCCATTTCCTTGCCGTCACCAAAGAGCGAGGAGTTGGGATACACCTCGACCTTGACCTTGCCCGGCAAGCGTTCCTCGACCAGTTTCTTGAACAGCAACGCACCTTGCCCCTTGGGCGTCTGGTCAGCGACCACATGCGAGAACTTTATGATCACCGGGTCTGCCGCCATGGCCGGGTTCATGCTGCTTACCGCCAAAGCGCAGGCAAGTGCGCTGAACAGAGATCTGAGCATCTGGGTGATTCCTCTTGTTTTTATTGTGATGACCGCTCGACGCGCTGAACGCGTTCAAGTGCCGAGACATGTTCAAGTCTAGGCAGAAATATCTGATTTGCCGGGGAATTGACCAGAAAACCGCAAAACAGTAGCGAGTGAACTGAGTACGTGGTTCCGTCAGGGCCGTGAACGGTATGGGGATTACCCGGCGACGAGTGATGTTTGAATTTCAAGTGCCCGCTGCTGAAGGTGAACCGGGCAGATAGGCCTCGGGTTGGCGGCGCGGGATTCTCATATCGCCAGGTCCTCGTCCCAACACACGGCCTTTGATTCGTGCCATTGCACGTCGGTGACGCCGAATCGCTCGGCCATCGGTTTCGAGAAGCGCTTCAATGGAGGCCGGCCTGGCTTGGGAATTGGCGTCAACCCGGCATCACAACTCGCCCACTGCCAGGCTTCTGCGTTGTTCATCAATTTGGCGCGGATAATGAAGGATTTGGGCACACCGTGAAGTCGGTACTTGATCATGTACAAATCTGTCTGGCTCATGAGGCTCTCCTGTTACTCATGAAAGAGGGATGTTCCTCGCGCCAGGAAATTCACAGTTTTTTCTAACATCTCGACATGCGTCCGCACCGGTTGAAAAATCACTTATACAAGCATGCGCTTGCGGTATAACAACGCTCCTTATGTGATTGCGAAAGTTTGATCAGCGTAACTAAGCGAAACGGCACAATATATCGACGCTTGTCCGGTGTGATGGCGTTTGAATGTCATTTGATATTGACGAGGAACATCGCTGCGTTTAACTAGCGCGTAATCTGTAGATCGCTGCCGATACTGTAAAATTGGTACGTTGGTGCAGTTAACCAGTGGAATATTTTAGTTAGCAAGCTTCGCAAGCGAGGCGATAAACGAACAATTTCCTGTACTGATTCAGCGAAGCTCATGTAATGGTTAATGACCCGATTGTGCCTTGACAGGAAGAAGGGCCATGGAAAACGACGAGCTGCGCCACACTTGTACAAAGTGCAATAAGCTGTACAAAACCTCGCCGCAAGCGGAGCGTTATAAGGCAAGTGCCGGACATGCCGGGCTTTGTGAAAAATGTCTCAAAAACGAGCAGGAGCGGGTGATCAGTCAGCGCCTGGCCTTGTGTGCCGCGAAGATGTTGGACATTGATCGTCAGTTCAAGCCATCAGCGAAACGCTGATGTTCGCTTCAGCTCGCAAACGAGGCGGCTGATGAAATTCGGCAAGACTCAACGATTACCGCTGCGCTTGTACAACTGCAGAGAGTTGGGTTGGGCCGTTGATCATGTCCCTGACAATAAATCACTGCCAGTAATTGTTTTGACTTACGTATAAATCGAATCGTCCAGTTTCCCGTATGTTACACAAACTTGCACAGGAAGTAAGAGGCCCGTGAATACGGGCCTCAGTACTGTTCCGATAGAAGAGCACAAACGCTCTCAGCCTGCGAACATCAAACTTGCGATGCCTTGATCAACAGCGAACCGCGCCGGCGCATGAGGGCGTAGTAAGCGCACGCAGGGCACAGCAAGCCAACGACCCACGCCAGGTCTACGCCTTGCAGGCTGGTGGCAACAGGCCCGACGTACATGGAGGTGTTCATGAACGGAATTTCCAGAGCAATGGTGCAAAGGAATACTGCGATTGCTGTCCAGTTCACCCGACCGTAGATGCCTGCCGGATCGAAGATGTCGGCAATCCGGTAAACGCCTTTGCGCAGCGCGTAATAGTCGACAAGATTGATCGCCGTCCAGGGGATCAGAAAGTAGCTCATGAAAAAAATGAAATTCAGGAAGAACTGCAGAAAGTCGTCCTGCGCCAATGTGCATAAACCGGTTGCGATCGTGCAGATGATCAGCAGGAATCCCGCACGTACAGACGGGGTGATTTTGAGCGCAGAGAAAGGCTCGATCATCGTGATCGTCGACATGAAAGCGCCATACAGGTTGAACACATTGATGGCGATCTGGCCGTATAGCACGAATGCCACCATCAGCAGCGTGCCTCCTCCGAGCAGGCCTATAAGATGCAGCCCGACGTTATCGGAGAACCCCACCATGCCCTTGGCCAGTACGGCGCCTAACAACATCATCCAGCTTCCGCCGATAACGGTACCGGCATAGCTGTACCAGAACACTTGGCGGGCGGAAGTGTCGCTCGGCAAATAGCGAGAGTAGTCCGCCACGTAAGGTGCGTAGGACAGTTGCCAAGTGACCGCGATACTGACAGAGGCGAGGAAGCTGACCAGATTGAAACCCTGCGCGGTCCATTGGCCGGCCTCTATCGGCAGCGCGAGAGCGAGCAGGGTGGCGATGCCGAACACGGCAATCGAAATCAGCGAAAGCAGCTTCTGTACGCGATGAATCAATTGGTAGCCGAACAGCGCGACCAGGAAGCATGCCGCGCCCAGCAGAGCGATGTTGCCAGCGGTGCTCAACGGGCTCAGGTCGCTCACCGCCTGAGCAGCCAACAGCGTGTTGCTGACGAAAAAGCCCAAATAAATAAGCATGACGAACAGCAGCGGTACGATAGCGCCGAAAACCCCGAATTGTGCCCGGCTCTGGATCATCTGCGGAATACCCAGTCTCGGCCCCTGTGCGGAGTGCGAAGCCATGAAGATTGCACCAATCAGCGAACCGATAAGAATCGATAGCGCACTCCAGAAAAGATTGAGTCCCAGGCTGATGGGCAACACTCCAGCCGCTACCGTGGTGATGTTGGCGTTGGCACCAAACCAGACGAAGAACAAGGAACGGGGCCGACCGTGACGCTCGCTCTCAGGGATAAAGTCGATGCTGCGTTTTTCAACTTTCATGTCTGTTCTCCGTTCAGCAGGCGTCGACGAGGCGGCGTTGAAAGCGCGCTACGACTTGTGGGAATTCATCTGGCTGGAAGGCGAGGTGATCGGGTTCGGCGGTTCGAAGCGATGTTGCCGGCTCGTTGTTCCAGCGTCTCGACAACTGCTCGGTGGTGAAGAGCTCCAGCCCGTACAGCCAGTTGGAAAGGATGAACAGTGCCGAGTAATGCGCTCCCTCTGTAGTCGCACTACAGGCGTCAGCGACAAGGCTGATCTGGAAGTCGTGCTGATAGGCGTCGAACAGACTGCTCATGACACACACATCCGTCAGCACGCCGATGACCACCAGGTGCTTGATGCCTCGGCGGTTGAGCATCTGAGCCAAACGGGTGCCGTGGAAGGCGCTGTAGCGGCGTTTATCGATGACGACGTCAGCGTCTCGAGGCGCCAGAGCGTCAATGATCTCGATCGCAGATGTGCCGGCGCGGTAAGTCGTTGGCCTGCCTTGGTCGTCTACCGGTTCGCCCAGCGCCAGATCGCGGCCCGGAGCGTCGTTGACATGGCGGGTATAGAAAATCGGGATGTGCAACTGGCGAGCGCGATCGATCAGGGATGCGGCGTTATCGACCACTTGATCGAAGCGTTCGAGCGGGAAGCCATCTTCCTTTTGCATATCGATCACAAGCAAGGCGGTGTTTTGGTTCATCAGGTTTGTTCCGGATGCAGAGCGTCGGGCGAGCCGGAGGGACTCACCAGAAAACTCGGTAATGACGGTGCGCAGCGATCCGCCAAGGCGGAAACTGCGAGAGATCGAGAGAGACTCTCGTGGGGAGGTGTTACCTGACTATCTGCCAGAAACCGTTTTGCTTCGCGCTCACGCAGGATGGCAGCTGCGGCAGCACGATGGAGGACGAAGAGCGGAATCGACGGAGATAACGCGCCATGGCTGCGCACGGCAACGCACACACCGCGCTTGAAGAGCGGGTGTGAGCGTCGCCGAAATTTGCGGAGGATGCAGGCATGGCCATAGACCTTGAGCGCGATATGCACTGGAGGAGCAAGATACGGGCCAAGCTGTGCAAGGCCTTCGAAGCCATTGAGCCAGAGCGGACCAAGCGTTCAAAGCAATGTTTTGTGGTATCTGGTATTCCATAATATTGTGTTACGTAGCGTAGCAGCGGCTTGCGTTCTTGCTCCCTTTTGAAGCAGATCCCTCCAGGCTCGCGGCGATCAACGCCGCGCCGTACGCGTACTCACATCCACCCAGACCGCCAACACCAGAATGCTGCCCTTGACGATCATCTGCCAGTAGCTATCGACGTCGAGCATGGACATGCCGTTGTCCAGACTGGTGATCACCAGCGCGCCGAGGAGGGCGCCGTAGACGGTGCCGGAGCCGCCGCGCATGGAGGTGCCGCCGATGAAGCAGGCGGCGATGGCGTCGAGCTCGCCCATGCTGCCGGCGGACGGTGAGCCGGCGGCGAGGCGTGCGGTGTTGACCACGCCGGCGAGGGCGCACATCACGCCCATGATGCCGAAGATCCACAGCTTGACCGCCTGCACATTGATGCCTGACAGGCGCGTGGCTTCCATGTTGCTGCCGACCGAATAGACCCGGCGGCCGAACACGGTCTGGCTGGTGACGTAACTGAACACCCCGAGCAGAATCAGCAACAGCAGCACCGGCACCGGAATGCCGTCATAGCTATTGAGGGTCTGAACAAAACCGGCCAGCACCGCGCCGATCACCAGCACGCGCACAACATCACGAACCAGTGAATGCGCCGCCAGGCCATGCAGGGCGCGATTGCGTCGTTGTTTCCAGGTCAGGAACACTGTCAGCGCAAACAGCAGCACACCCAGGCCATTGCCGATCGCGTGGGGCAGATAACCTTGGCCGACATAGACCAGCTCCGGCGATACCGGGGCGATGGTGGTGCCGCCGGTGATCCCCAGCAAAATCCCGCGAAACGCCAACATGCCACCGAGCCCGACGATAAATGACGGTATGCGCAAGTACGCCGCCATGTAGCCGTTGGCGAGGCCGATCATCAGGCCGCACAGGGCGACCAGACTCAGATTCGCCAGCAACGGAATGTGATAGACCACGTCGAGTATCGCCGCGAGGCCACCCAGCAGGCCGAGCAATGAGCCCACCGACAAATCGATCTCGCCGCTGATGATCACCAGCACCATGCCGCAGGCGAGGATGCCGGTGATCGACATCTGCCGCAGCAGGTTGGAAAGGTTGCGCGGGGTGAGGAAGCCGCCCTCGGTCTGCCAGCTGAAGAACAGCCAGATCAGCACCACGGCAAATACCAGCGCGAGCATCTTGTAGCGGGTGAACAGTTGTTTGACCTGATTCATTTACGCGGTTTTCCGATCATTATTGTTATGGCTGCCGGGCTGGCTGAGGGCGGCGGCGAGTACCTGTTCCTGGGTCAGCTCATGGTTGACGAAGTCGCCGCGCAACTGGCCTTCGCCGATCACCAATACGCGGTCGGAGACGCCGAGCACTTCGGCCAGTTCCGATGAAACCATGATGATCGACACGCCTTCGGCGGCCAGCGCGCCCATCAACTTGTAGATCTCGTACTTGGCGCCGACATCCACGCCTCGGGTCGGCTCGTCGAGAATCAGTACGCGCGGTTTGGCCAGCAGCATTTTCGCCAGCACGGCTTTCTGCTGGTTACCGCCCGACAGGCTGGTGATTGGCAGGGACGGACTTGCGGTTTTCAGATGCAGACGGGAGATTTCCCGGTCGATGCAGCCCAGCTCGGCTTCGGCATCGATGCGGGTCATTTTCGAGTAGCTCTCGAGCACGGCGAGGGTGATGTTCTGGCCGACGCCGAGGTCGGGAATGATGCCTTGGCGCTTGCGGTCTTCCGGCACCAGGCACAGGCCGGCGCGGATCGCTTTCAGCGGCGTGCGCGTGTCGATCGGTCGGCCGTCCAGCCAGACTTCGCCCTCGTGGCGTCCGGGGTAGGCGCCGAACAGTGCGGTGACCAGTTCGGTGCGGCCGGCCCCGACCAGCCCTGCGATACCGAGAATCTCGCCGCGCTTGAGGCTGAAGGAAATGTCATCGACCCGTTTACGCTTGGGGTTGTCGACGTCGTAGCAGGTGATGTGGCGCGCCTCGAAAATCACCTCGCCAATCTCATGCGGCTCGCTGGGGTAGAGGTTGCTCATTTCGCGCCCGACCATCTGCGTGATGATCTGTGGAATGTCCATGTCGGCCATGGCGGTGGTGGCGATGTGTTTGCCGTCGCGGATCACCGAAATGGTGTCGCACACGGCGGCGACTTCATCGAGTTTGTGCGAGATGTAGACGCAGGCGACCCCCTTGGCTTTGAGGTCGCGGATGATGTCGAGCAGCACTTCGATTTCCGAGCGGCTCAGGGCCGAGGAGGGTTCGTCGAGGATCAGCAGACGCGCCTGTTTGTTCAGGGCCTTGGCGATTTCCACCAGTTGCTGATAACCACCGCCGTACTGCGAAACCGGCAGCGAAACGTTCATGTCCGGCACTTTCAATTCACGCATCAAGGCTTCGGCGCGGTGGATCATCGCCGGGTAGTTCATGCGCCCGCCCGGCAGCGTCAGCTCATGGCCCATGAAGATGTTTTCCGCCACCGACAGGTCCGGCACCAGGGTCAGTTCCTGATGGATGATGACGATGCCGGCGGCTTCGGTTTCGCTGATCGATTGCGCCCGGAGCGGTTGCCCGTCCCAGAGGATTTCGCCGTCCCAGGTGCCATGGGGATAGACCGCCGAAAGGATCTTCATCAGCGTCGACTTGCCGGCGCCATTCTCGCCGCACAGGCCCACGCATTCACCGGGCCGGACCTTGATGTCGATACCGTTGAGCGCTTTGACGCCGCCGAAGGTTTTGACGATGCCGTTCATTTGCAGCAGATAGTCGGACATGGAAAAGGCTCGTATACCAAGGACTCAAACACCACTGAACCTGTGTGGGAGCGAGCCTGCTCGCGAAGGGGCCTTTTCAGCCAGAGCTTTACTGACTGACACTCCGCTTTCGCGAGCAGGCTCGCTCCCACAGGTCTGATCAAGATTTACGACCGGATCACTGCCCGGCAATCTGCGCCTTGGTGTAGAAGCCGTCCTGTTCGAGCAAGTCGATGTTGTCCTTGGTCAACGGCGTTGGCGTGAGCAGGATGGTGTCGACCTTTTTGCTGCCGTTGTCGTACTGCGAGGTGTAGGCCGGTTTTTCGTTGCGCGCCAGTTGCACCGAGAGCTTGGCTGCTTCGGAGGCGATGAGTTTCAGCGGTTTGTACACGGTCATGGTTTGCGTACCGGCGATCACGCGTTTGACGGCTGCGAGGTCGGCGTCCTGACCGGAAATCGGCACCTTGCCGGCCAGTTGCTGCGCGGCCAATGCCTGGATGGCGCCGCCAGCGGTAGCGTCGTTGGAGGCGACGATGCCGTCGATTTTGTTGTTGTTACGGGTCAGGGCGTTTTCAACGATGCTCAGCGCTTCGGTCGGGTTCCATTCCTTGACCCACTGCTGGCCGACGATCTTGATATCGCCCTTGTCGATGGCCGGTTGCAGCACTTTCATCTGGCCTTCACGGAGGATCTTGGCGTTGTTGTCGGTGGGCGCGCCACCCAGCAAGAAGTAATTGCCCTTGGGCGCCGCTTTCAGCACGCCGCCGGCCTGCATTTCGCCGACCTTTTCGTTATCGAAGGAGATATAGGCGTCGACATCGGCGTTGAGAATCAGCCGGTCGTAAGACACCACTTTGATTCCGGCTTTCTTCGCCTCGGCCACCGCGTTGGTCAGCACCGTGGCGTTGAACGGCACGATGACGATTACATCGACGCCGCGAGAGATGAGGTTTTCGATCTGCGAAATCTGCTTCTGCTCGTTGGCGTCCGCCGATTGCACGAAGACTTTGGCGTCCATTTTTTCCGCCGCCGCGACGAAGTAATCGCGGTCGCGCGACCAGCGTTCCAGACGCAGATCGTCAATGGAGAAACCGATTTTCGGGTGGGTGGCGTCGGCCATTACCGGCAGGGCCAACAACGCCAGGGCACTGGCCAACAGCGTACGTTTCAAGTTCTTCATGGTGGTGCGTCCTTTTATTTTTGTTGGAAAGACACGGCCTGACGATGAATCGGGCTGGTAGAACTGTAGAGAATCTGCCGACGCAGCAGGCACAGAATTGTCGTGCAATTGTCACAGCGTCGTTGCGTCGGCAGAGGGTCTCGGCGATCAGCGATACAGGTAACGGTTGACGATGTTTTCGAGCATTTCCTGGCGGCCGCTGACGGCTTGCGGGTTCAGCTCGTTGCTGAACGCGTGCTCGGCCAGCGACTCGAGATTGAAGTCGCCCGCCATCACCGCTTGCCCGAACGGCTGACGCCAGCCGGCGTAGCGTTGATCCTTGAGCACTTGCAGTTGATCGTTCTCAACCATCGCGGCGGCGCGTTCCAACGACAAGGCAAGAACGTCCATGGCGCCGACGTGGCCGTGGAACAGGTCGATCTCGTCGAGGCTCTGCCGGCGCACCTTGGAGTCGAAATTGAAACCGCCATTCTTGAAACCGCCGACCTTGAGGATTTCATAGGTCGCCAGGGTCATTTCTTCGATGCTGTTGGGGAACTGGTCGGTGTCCCAGCCGTTCTGCGGATCGCCACGGTTGGCGTCGATGCTGCCGAAAATTCCCAGCGAGGCGGCGGTGGCGATTTCGTGATGAAAGCTGTGGCCGGCCAGGGTCGCGTGGTTGGCCTCGATGTTGACCTTGATTTCCTTCTCCAGACCGTACTGCTGGAGGAAGCCGAACACCGTGGCGCTGTCGTAATCGTATTGGTGCTTGGTCGGCTCCTGCGGCTTGGGCTCGATCAGCAGGTCGCCGGTGAAACCGATCTTGTGCTTGTGCTCGACCACCATGCGCATGAAGCGCCCGAGTTGTTCGCGCTCGCGTTTCAGATCGGTGTTGAGCAGGGTTTCGTAGCCTTCACGGCCACCCCACAACACGTAGTTGGAACCTTTGAGCCGATGGGTGGCGTTCATCGCGCTGAACACTTGCGCGGCGGCGCAGGCGAACACTTCCGGATCGGGATTGCTCGCAGCGCCGGCGGCAAAACGCGGATTGCTGAAGCAGTTGGCGGTGCCCCAGAGCAGCTTGATGCCGCTTTGTTCCTGATGCTGTTCGAGGCGGTCGACCATTTGCGCGAAGTGTTCGCGGTACTCCTTCAGCGAGTTGCCTTCGGGGGCGACGTCCGTGTCGTGAAAGCAGTAGTAATCGATGCCCAGTTTGCTGAAGAACTCGAATGCGGCTTGAGCCTTGCCGATAGCCAGTTCCATCGGTTCGCCACTGCGTTGCCACGGGCGTTTGAAGGTGCCGGCACCGAACACATCGGAGCCCGGCCAGACGAAGGTGTGCCAGTAGCAGGCGGCCATGCGCAGGTGTTCGCGCATGGGTTTGCCGAGGATCAGTTTGTCGGCGTCGTAGTGGCGGAAAGCGAGGGGCGAATCACTGTTCGGGCCTTCGTAGCGAACCGGCTCGATATTGGGGAAATACTGCATGGACCTTGTCCTTGTTGTTCTTGGCGGTGTCTCGATACTAGCAACGGCCCCGTGCCCGCTGATTATGAAAAGCCTCAACTGCGAGTGCGATTTTGCGTATTGAGCTTCAGCGCTCGCAGGCCTAGTCTGTGTCCATCGTCGCCGCGACGAAGCGACCCGGAACAGCCTAAAAACAATGAAAAGCCTACCGCCCGTGCACCGCATCGCCCTGTTGTTCAACGGCAGCAAGATCTACGACCGTGGAATCATCAGCGGCATCGGCAACTACCTGAGCAGCACCCGCGCTTCCTGGGACCTGTTTCTGGAAGAGGATTTTCTCTGCCGCCTGAAAGGCATCGAGCGCTGGCAGGGCGACGGGATCATTGCCGACTTCGACGATCCGCTGATTGGCGAGGCGCTGGCCGACATTCATTTGCCGGTGGTGGCGGTGGGCGGTTCCTACGAGGATGCACGCGCCTATCCGAAAGCGATTCCCTATGTCGCCACCGATAACAACGCATTGATCACGCTGGCTTACTCGCATCTGGTCGAGGCGGGGTTGCAGCGCTTTGCCTGTTTCAGCCTGCCCGAGGCACAAGCTAATCGCTGGGCGCAGGAGCGGGAAAAGGCTTTTCGCAAACTGATGCAGCGCGACGGCCTCCACGCCGAGATCTATCGCGGCATGGGCACCAGCGCACCGCTGTGGGACAGCGCCGTCGAACAGCTGATCGCCTGGCTGCACAGCCTGCCCAAACCGATCGGCATCATCGCCGTCAGCGACGCCCGCGCCCGGCAGTTGCTGCAAGCCTGCCTGACCGCCGGCATTGCCGTGCCGGAGCAGGTCGCGCTGATCGGCATCGACAACGACCCGCTGACCCGCAGCCTGACTCGCGTACCGCTGAGTTCGGTGATTCAGGGCACCGAAACCATGGGCCGCACCGCCGCGCAATTGCTGCACCAGATGCTCCACGGCATGCCGTCCACCGGTACGCAGATTCTGATTCCGCCGGACGCGGTCAACGTGCAGGTTTCGAGCCTGCACCAACCACTGGGCAATCCCTACGTCATGCAAGCGCTGCTGTTCATCCGCCAATATGCCTGTCAGGGCATCAAGACCGCGCAAGTGGCGGCCTATGTCGGGGTGTCGCGCTCATCGCTCGAAGCGCATTTCCGCGCCGAGCGCGGTTGCAGCGTGCATGACGAGATTCTGCGTTTCAAACTGGCGGCGGCTACCAGCGGTTTGAAGAACACCGATGCTGCGATTGCCGACATTGCCCAGGCCTGCGGCTTCAAGTCTGCGCAATATCTGCACACGGTGTTTCGTCGCGAGTTCGGCTGCACGCCCCGCGAATATCAGCAGGGCGGGGCGTAGCGCTGCGAAGACTTACGCCAGCGCAGCGGCACTGGCTCTGGAGCGCCAGGCGAACGTCAGCACCATCAGCAGGCCCAGACCAGCCATCGCCGCGCCGGCCAGGGAAATCGCCGGATAACCCAGCCCGGCATTGATCACCGCGCCACCCAGCGCCGCGCCGATCGCGTTGCCGAAATTGAACGCGCCGATGTTCACCGCCGAAGCCAGATTCGGCGCGTCCTTGGCGGCTTCCATCACGCGCATCTGCAGCGGCGGCACCAGAGCGAAGCTGGCGATACCCCAGATCAGAATGGCCACGGCGGCCGGCAACGGCCAGCGCATCAGCACAGTGAATGCGAGCAAAACCACAATCAATGCGCTCAGCGACACGATCAGGGTGCGGTCGATCGAACGGTCGGCAGCCTTGCCGCCCCACATATTGCCCAGGGTCAAACCGATGCCGAACAACACGAGCATGGCGGTGATGAACGCGGCGGAGGCGTGGGTTTCGCTGCTGAGAATCGGCGCGATGTAGGTGAACACGGTGAACATCGCACTCGAGCCGACCACGGTCAGGGCCAGTGCGGCCAGCACCGGACCGCGGCCTAGCACACGAATTTCCGCCAGCGCACCCGCGCCTTGCTCTGCTTTCAGATTGGGCAGGGCGAACCACAAGGCGATCATGGTCAGCACGCCGAGGCCGGTAATGCCCCAGAACGCCGTGCGCCAGCCGAACAGCTCACCAAACCACGCCGCCAGCGGTACACCGCCGATAGTTGCCAACGTCAGGCCCATGAACATCGCCGCCACGGCGCCGGCACGTTTTTCCGGCGCGACCACACTGGCGGCGACCACAGAGCCGACCCCAAAGAATGCGCCGTGATTGAGCGAGGTGATCACCCTGGCGACCATCAGGCTGTAGTAGTCGGTAGCCAGCGCCGACATCAGGTTACCCAGGGTGAAAATCGCCATCAGCCCGATCAGCAGATAGCGCCGCGGGATCTTGCCAGTGGTCAGGGTCATCAGCGGCGCGCCGAGCAGCACGCCCAAGGCGTAGGCACTGACCAGCAACCCCGCAGCGGGAATGGAAACGCCGAGATCGGCGGCGATGCCGGGCAACATGCCCATCGGCGCGAACTCGGTGACGCCGATGCCAAAGGCGCCGACAGCGAGTGCAACAAGTGGTGGATTGATACGCATGGAAAGTCTCCTCATCTATGCCGCCAATGCTACGATCCATCGTTTTCAGGCGGTAGATGGCGATTTTGGCAATCACCTTTGCGTAAGAGGCACGAATGGACTTCAACGGCAGATCAGGGGAAATGAGCGTGTTCGTCACCGTGGCGCAGGAGGGCAGCCTCTCAGCGGCTGCGCGTGCGTTGGGGCTGACGCCTTCGGCGGTCAGTCGGATCATCGCCCGCGCTGAACAACGACTTGGCACCCGCTTGCTGCTGCGCACCACCCGCGCGCTGACGTTTACCGCCGAGGGCGAGGCCTTCCTGCGCGGTGCCCGGCGAATTCTCGCCGACATGGACGAGGTCGAAGGGGCCATTACCGATCAAGGCGTACCCAAGGGCCGCTTGCGTGTCAGTGCCGCCCTTGGCCATGGACGGCTGACCATTGTGCCGCTGGTCGCAGCCTTCACCGCCCGTTACCCGAACATCGTCGTCGACCTCAGCCTCGGCGACGAGGTAGTCGACATCCTCGCCGGCCAGGCGGACGTCGCCATACGCTTCGGCCATCTGCCCGACAGCCCGTTGACCGCACGCCGGCTCGGCCACACCGGCCAAGTCGTGGTCGCATCGTCCGATTACCTGAAACGCCACGGCACACCTCTCGAACCGGAAGACCTGCTCAAGCACAACTGCCTGCGCTTCAACTTCCGCCGCGCCGAAGCCAACTGGCCGTTCATCCGCGACGGCAAGGAGTTTTCATTGAAGGTCAGCGGCAACATCGAATGCAGCAGCGGTGAAGCGCTGGCACAGTTCGCCAGACTCGGCGCCGGAATTGCGCGCATCGGCGAGTTCACCGTCAGGGAAGACTTGCAGCGCGGCACGCTGATCCCGCTGCTGCAAACGTTTAACCCGGGCGATGAGGAACCGATTCATGCGGTGTTCGTGGGCGGCGCGGCGATGCCGGTGCGGGTGCGGTTGTTTGTGGATTTTTTGCTGGAGCGGCATCGGATGTAAGCGTGCCGGTCGGATTCAGCGAGTCATCCCTGACCCGCAAACTGCCGGCTAGATTGTCGGGATGGTCCCGCCGTCGATCACAAATTCACTTCCTGTGATCGAAGCCGCTCGTGGCGACGCCACAAACCCGATCAGCTCAGCCACTTCAGCTGGCGTCGATGGGCGGCCGAGCGGAATACCGCCCAAGGCTTGCATGATGATGTCCTTGCCACCCTGATAGTCAGTGCCTGCCTCCTGCGCGAGTCGCTCGGCCAATGCCACCGATGCTTCGGTTTCGATCCAGCCCGGGGAAACCCGAACCACACGGACCCCTTTGGGCGACACCTCTTTCGACAGGCTCTTGCTGTAGGTCGACAGCGCAGCCTTGGCCGCCGCGTACGCTGTGGTGGATTCCGGCAGTGGCAGTCGACTCTGGATGGACGTGACATGGATCACCACGCCATTACGACGCTCGAGCATGCCCGGCAGCAGGGCGCGATCGAGGCGCACCGCCGGCAGCAGATTCAGATTGAGCTCGCGTTGCCACTGCTCGTCGTCCAGCGCTGCAAAACCACCACCGGGGGCCGACGAGCCACCCAGGACATGAACCACTATGTCGACGCCGCCCAGTTGCTGTTGGACCGCTGCGATGAGTACGTCACAACCTTCCCGGGTCGAAAGATCAGCCGCGACCAGCAGTGCGCCCGGCATTTGGACGTCCACTTGCCGAGCCGAGGTGATGACTTTCGCGCCCTCGGCTATGAACCAATCCACAACGGCTTTGCCGATTCCTTTGGTACCGCCGGTGACGAGGACCCGCTTGCCAGTCAATCCTGAATTCAGCATGGCGAAATCTCCAGCGCTCGGAATTGATGGGGCGCGTCGTAGATTTCTTTCTCGTCGATGACCGTGACATGCGTCTGCACGACGGCGGGATGTTGAAGGTTCATTGGCTGACTCCTGATTGATTAACTGGAGTCATCTTGCTGCGCCACAGATGGTTTGTTCAACTGGGACAAACCTTAATGACCTATCCCGAAAAACAGGACAATCCATGGTTCAGGATCGCTTGGCCCTCAATGAACTGGACGCCGTCATAGCCGTGGCTCGAAGGGGGTCGTTTCGCCAGGCCGCCATTGATCTCGACGTCTCCACCACCGCGCTGAGCAACACCATTGCGCAACTGGAAGCGCGCCTCGAATCGCGACTGTTCAACCGCACCACCCGCAGCGTCGCCATCACCGAAGCGGGGAGAGTGTTTCTCGAACAGGTGGGGCCAGCCTTGCAGGATTTGCGTGCGGCACTCGACGCAGTGCGCTCGCAGAACGCTGGGCCCTCGGGCACGTTGCGCATCAACGCCTTCGCCAGCGCTGCGCGTTCGGCGCTGCTGCCACTGGTGATCGAGTTTTTGCAGCAGCATCCGAAAGTCCATATTGACCTTGTAACCGAAGGCCGGCTGGTGGATATCGTGGCTGACGGCTTCGATTTCGGCGTGCGCTCGGCAGGCCTGGTGCCCAACGACGTGATTGTGGTGCCTGTCGGCCCGCCGCAACGTTACGCGGTGGTCGGTTCGCCGGGTTATTTTGCACAACACGGCAAACCGCGCACGCCGTCCGATCTGCCCGGGCATCGATGTATCCGTGTGCGACTACCGAACGGGGCGATTTTCCCCTGGTATTTCGAGCGGGACGGAGAAGTTACCCGTCTGGATGTGAACGGTCCGCTTACGCTGGATGAATCGAGCGTGGTCAAGGTCGCGGTGCAGGCGGGCATGGGGCTGGGCTTTTTCATGGAGCAGGACGTTCGTGACGAAATGCGCACCGGCGAGTTCGTGCAGGTACTCGAGGACTGGACCCCGCCCCGAGACAGGTTGTGCCTGTACTACCCGAACCGCCGCAATCCCTCTGCGGCCGCCAGGGCATTCATCGAACTGGCTCGCGCCAGGCAGGCTGATCAGGCTTGACCGGGTGGACTCAGGCGATCAAGCCCAGTGTCAGCCCCTTCAGAGTGGCGGCTGCCCGGGTCGAACATTGCAGTTTGCGAAAGATGCTTTCCATGTGCGTGCGCACCGTGCTCGGACTGATAGCCAACAGTTGCGCGACTTGTTTGTTGCTGGCGCCACGGCTGATTTCCAGGAGAATGCGGCACTCACGGGCTGTCAGCAGCGAAGGCTTGGGTTGCCGCACGCGGCGCTCGCCACTGGCGGCAGCAATGACCGCTTCGCAGACATCGTTATCGAACAGATCACGGCCGGCATCCTGTTTGAGTAGCGTGGCTGCTGCGGTTTCGTCGTGGGCTGATCGCCAGGGCCGGGCTTGCCTCAACGCCACCCAGGCGACCGAGGTGGCGAACAGCCGATGTCCGGCATTCAGTGCATCACCCGCCACCCCGCGAAAATAGCCGCTGCCGTCGAGTCGTTCATAAGCGTGGGTGGCTATCTCGGCGGGCGCGGCCAATTCCGCTACCGGTCGGAGCGCCTGTTGCGTCCAATAAGGCACCAGGCGCACTCGCTCTGCCGCACCGTAGGGCAGCGGCCCTGCGCTATTCCAAAGATGATTGGAAACGGCTGCGCGGCCGAGGCCGTAAATCAGCGCGGACTTGCCAATGTCTGTCAGCGTCGGCTCACTCAGCCCCCACAGGCGCGCAGCTTCCATGGCAACATGCGCGACCTGACGCGAATGCCCGGCCAGCCATGGCAGCTTCAAGTCAATGATGTCTCCGACCAAAGTCAGTGAGACATGACGCTGCTCAGGCGCGGGTTCAACTTTTGTGCAAAGCGTTTCCAGATCCGCCAGCCAGTCCTTGGCATTGGCCACCAGCAACGACACCAGCGACGCTGGATAGCGCCGATCCGACTGCTCGTTGATCCAGCGCAACGCCGCGTCCAGGCCGTGAGCGCGAGTGAGAATATCCAAATCACCGGCCATGACCACCTGATAGGCGACCTCCGGGATATGTTCATGCGCCACGCCGAGCGGTCGGCCAGTGCCGTCGTAGGTTTCGAACACCCGACACAGGCCCGCTTCGACGGCGGTTCCGAGCTGGAGGGTTTTGGCGATTGCACCGGACACTTCACAGTGCACCACGGCCAGCGGCGTTGCCTGATGCACCGCGTTCATCTGTTCATTGCCCAGGGTCAGATCGAGCATTGCGCGGCGACCATCGACGTCGTCGCCCAGCAGGTCGGCAAAGCCTTCGGCGTTGGCCGTGCACCCAGACCAGCGCAGCAAGGCAATCTGCTCTGCAACCTGCAAATGCTCACCGGCGCCGTGGCATGCCTGCGCGAGCATCCGCGCCAAAGCGGCAACGCGCCGGGAGTGACCGAGCGGTTGCCCCATGCTGAGGTCACCGACCTGGGCGATGGTTGCCAATGCGCCGTCCAGCGAGATGTCCAGTTGCAAGCCACTATCCATGAAAAATGTCCCGGGGTCGGATAATTGACCGATGCCCACATCGCAGGCCAGTCAGCAGAATCTGAACTCCCGAACAGGAGCTCATCCAATGAAAACAATCAAATCGAAATTCGCCACCGTCGCCTTTGCCCTGGCCAGTACCTTCATGGCCGGCGCCAGCCATGCGCAGGATACAACGCCTTCGGTGGTGATCGTACACGGCGCCTTCGCCGACGGTTCCGACTGGGCCAAAGTGGTGCCACTGCTGCAAGCCAAAGGCGTGGCCGTTACCGTTGTGCAAAACCCGCTCACCTCGCTGGCTGACGACGTTGCCGCCACGCGCCGCGCGCTGAACAACCAGCAGGGCAAGGTGGTGCTGGTCGGTCACTCGTGGGGCGGCACGGTGATCACCGAGGCTGGCAGCGACCAGAAAGTCAGCGCGCTGGTGTATGTCGCCGCCTTCGCGCCAGAGGCCGGGCAAACCAGTGGCGAACAGGGCAAAGGTGCGCCGACGCCGCCGGGCATCAGTCAGATCAAGGCTGACGGTAACGGCTTCCTCTATCTGACCCCCGAAGGCATGGCCAAGGACTTCGCTCAGGATCTGCCGGCCGCGCAAACTGCCGTCATGACTGCCACGCAAGGACCGATCAAGGCCTCGGCTTTCGAAGATAAAACCACCGTTTCGTCCTGGAAAACCAAGCCGTCCTGGTACCTGCTCGCTACCGAAGACCGGATGATTCATCCCGACGTCCAGCGGTCTGCCGCCAAGCGCATCGGTGCGACCCTCGCCGAGGTGAAGTCCAGCCATGTCCCGCAGCAGTCGCAGCCGGCGCAAGTCGCGGCGGTGATTCTCCAGGCCGTGCACGGCGTTGCTGAACAGTGATCGCGGCATCGAAGGGGAGCGGGCGTATGAATCTTCGGAGCGATCACGACTATGACTTCATTGTCTGTGGTGCCGGCACGTCGGGCTGCGTGGTCGCTGCGCGGCTTGCCGATGAGTCAGGCGCACGAGTTCTGCTGATTGAGGCCGGCGAAGACTATTCGGGCCCCGAGGTGACAGAACCGGCGCAATGGCCGCTGAACCTCGGCTCCGCGCGCGACTGGGCATTCGCGGGCCAAGCCGATCCACGCTTGAACGGTCGACGGCTACCGTTGAGCATGGGCAAGGGGCTCGGCGGTGGTTCGAGCATCAACGTGATGGTCTGGTCGCGCGGCCATCGCGCCGATTGGGAGCATTTCGCTGCCGAGTCTGGCGACCCGGCCTGGGGCTACGCATCGGTGCTCGATTACTACCGCAGGATCGAAAACTGGCAAGGCAGCCCGGACGCCACCCGGCGTGGTTCAGGTGGGCCGGTACATGTCGAGCAGCCGGCCACACCTCAACCCCTTGCGTTGGCAACGCTGGAGGCGGGTGGCGATCTGGGCATCCCACGATTCGACAGTCCCAATGGCGAGATGATGGAAGGCGCAGGAGGGATCGCTGTCACCGACTTGCGCATCAAACAGGGCAAGCGCGAGTCGGTTTACGACGCCTACATCCGGCCACGCTTGCACTGTCCGAACCTGACGGTGCTGACCGGGGCGTTGGTGACCCGCGTGTTGCTGGTCGGCACCCGGGCCGTCGGTGTCGAAGTGTTGATCGCCGGCGAGCGGCGCCGCTTTCATGCCGCATCTGAAGTCGTTCTGTCCATGGGCGCGGTGCAATCACCGAAAGTGCTCATGCAGTCGGGCATCGGTCCGGCGGATGAACTGCGAAAACACGGCATCGCACCGGTCGTTCATTTGCCCGGTGTCGGCGAGAATTTGCAGGATCACCTGGCTTTCGGGTGTACGTGGGAGTACCGACAACCCCAGGCGGTCGCTGGCAGCGGATGCGAAACCACCTTGTACTGGAAAAGCGACAGTCGCCTGGAAGCCCCGGATCTGTTGCAGTGTCAGCTGGCATTTGCGGTACCGTCTCCGCCTGAGGTCGCCATTCAACCGCCGGAACATGGTTGGACGATGTTCGCCGGGTTGGCCAGACCGGCCAGTCGCGGACGCCTGCGGCTATCGGGTGCAGGGCCGCTGGATGCACCGATCATTGAGCCGAACTCGCTGAGTGAACCCGAGGACATGGCAGCGGCATATGCGTCGATCGAACTGTGCCGCGCACTCGGCAACAGCCAGGCCTTCAATGGGCTGATCAAGCGCGAAGTCGTGCCCGGTCCCAGAGAGCGTCGCGCTATGGAACAGTTCATCCGCAACTCGGCGATGACCTACTGGCACCTGTCGTGTACGGCAAAAATGGGCCGCGATGCGCTGTCGGTGGTTGACCACCAATTGCGCGTGTACGGGATCGATGGGCTGCGCGTTGCAGATGCCTCGATCATGCCGCGCATTACCGTTGGCAACACGATGGCGCCGTGTGTCGTTATTGGTGAGCGGGCAGCGGAGCTGGTGCTTGCGGGAGTATAAAGCGCCCACAACGCCCCGCTGCGCAAAATCTGCTTTCACTCGTTCGCAAGATTTTCCCGCGCCCACTGCTCGGCCGTCGTGACCTGTATCGCCCGCTGCTCATTGAACGTGCCCGCTTTCGGCCACGCCACACCTCGACCTTGGGCAAACACCGCGCGGTATTTTTTGATGTGGTGAGTGGGGTCTTTTTCCAGTTCCTGCATCAGGTGCGGCACCGTCCAGACGTTACGCTTGAAGGGCCGTCCGAGCACGCGTTCGAGAAGGCCCGCGACCTGATCATAGGTCAGCGTGTCGCCCGACAGATACACGATCTCGTTGCGAAAAGGCGGTTCGAAGAAAACGATTTCTGCAGTCAGTTTGCCGATGTCGTCCGGGGTCGTCAGCGTCACGCTGGTGTCCAGGCTGCCCAGGGCGTTAACGGTGTCGTTGTCGAAATCAACGACTTCAAACACCGGCTCGAAGAGGAAACTGGTAAACATGCCGGTCGAGATGATCACCCATTCGGTTTTGTCCTGCGCGCGCAGCAGTTCGCGCACGTCGAGCTGAGCATCGAACAGATCCTGCGGACTGCCCCGGCCGATCACTTCGAAGTCCACGCCAAACTGCCAGGGAAAGTAGCGTTTGATGCCCGACTTGAGCGCAGCGGTCGCCAGCTTCATCGGCGTCTCACGACCAGCGACCATGCCGGCGCAGCCGATGACGGTATCGAAAGGTGCGAAGACTTCGGCCAGTTGGTCGATCGAATCGTTGACCAGATCTGCCGCCACCATCTGCACGCCGAGACTGCGCAGTTCATCGATTTCGGCTTTCTTTGCCGGCAACTGACTGTCGATCGTCGAGGCCCTGAGCAGGACGCTGATCGTGCTGCCGGGCGAGCGCTTTGCCACTCGCGCAAGGTTGCGCAAAACCGGCAGGCCGAGTTCGCCTGCGCCCAGGACAAGAATGGATTGCGGGGAAGGGTGGCTCAATTCGGTCATGATGTCTCCTGAGATCTGCATGTAAGATCGGCAAATGCTGGCACGATCGGGCAGCACTCAGAAGAAGGCACACGCGTGATACCAAGTGAAGAAATGACTGATCAGCAAGCGCTCAGTGAGGCAGAAGCAATCTGCCAGACGCTCAGACGAGACGATGATGGCGTGCGCCGCGAAGTGCTCGCGCACGCCGGCAGTCGCTGGTCTTTGGGCATCCTGCATGCCTTGGGGGTGTACGGCACGATGCGTCACGCTGAGATCAAACGGCAGATGACCGGCGTGACTCAGCGCATGTTGACCAAAACCCTGCGTGCGCTGGAACGCGACGGCCTGCTGACCCGGCGCGAGCTCGACCAGGTGCCGCCGCACGTCGAGTACGAGCTGACGCCATTGGGCATGGGCTTGCTGGTGCGGATGTCGCCGATCTGGACTTGGGTGGTGGAAAACGTCGAGGGTTTCCGCCAAGCGCGACGCACGTTCGATAGCCAGGTCGGCAAGAAACCCTCATGGCAAATTCCTGTTCCAGCGCGGGATGATTCTGAAGCGTCAGACTGAGGTTTCGCGCTTCAGCTCAGCGGCACCGCGAACACGGCACTGGCGCGCGCGACCGTTCGCTCACCTACGTGCAGACTGACGCCAGCAAACGCCAGTTGGCGGCCCTTTTTGGAGTGTTCAAGACGCACTTCGAGCCACTCGTTGATTTGCACCGCCCCGAGATAATCCAGGGTCATGCTCGCCGTAATCAACGGCTGCGGCGGATCGCTGGAAAAGGCCATGGCGTAGCCCATCCCGACATCGGCCAAAGTCGCCAATACACCACCATGCAAAGTGCCGCGACCATTGGCGTGGCGGGAGTCGGTCAGCAAGCCCAGTTCCAATTGCAGGCCGTGGCCTCTGGCGTAGATCGGGCCGAGCAGATCCAGCAACGGACTGCTGCGGGTGAATGGTGTGAAACCTTCGGGAATGGCCGTGGTGTTCATGATCCCATCCTGATGCAGGTGGCTGACCTGTTTGATTGGGCGGGGAAACACAGAAGGGGGCAAGCACTATGCGGATGGGGAATTTGCTGCGATAAGTGCTGTACACGGAGCGGACAAGCAAGGAGCTACTGGGTGGATATTCAAATTCACATCGCGAGAGATGCGGATGCATCGGCTATCAGTGAAACGATCATCAAGACGCTCCGTGAGAGCAATGCTCGGGACTATCCTCCCGAAATCATCGATCGAGTGATTGAAAGTTTTTCGCCCTCGAAGATCCTTCGTTTTTTGACTGAGCGTCAGGTGCTGGTCGCTACGCTCGACAGTCAAATCGTCGCAACGGCAAGTCTCGATCGAGACGTTGTTCGAAGCGTTTTTGTCGACCCGGACTTTCAAGGAATGGGTGTCGGAAGACAGCTGATGAAGAGCATTCAATCACTCGCCATGGACACAGGTTTCAATCTGCTGCGCGTTCCTTCCTCAGTCACCGCAGAAGGCTTCTATGCTTCGCTCGGCTTCAAGAAAATCAGAGATGAGTTTCATCAGACGGAGCGCACGATCATCATGGCGAAGAAGTTGAAACGATAGCGTTCACCTAACGTTTCAGCCTGCCGAATGTGGCTTCCATCGCTGCGCGGTCATGGTCGAGCAACCAGGCATGATATCGTTGATAAAGCTGCAAAAGTAGTTCGGTGTTGGCTCCAACCACGTCCATGCCTCGGTCGTCATAGGGAAAGACCATGACTCGCTTGGGCAGATTGAACAGGTAGACAGCACAGTTCGCACGCGGTTGGATAGCACCGAAGTCCTTGGCCAATGCGCACCAGAGTAATGCTTGAATGCTCGCCACAGACGCTTCGAAGGCGACGTTGACCCAATATTCCGGCTCTTCCTCACTGAACCATTCTTCGTTATCTATTTCTTCGCTCCAGATGCACAGCGCTGATGGAGTATCGATGCCAGCAGATTTAAGGGCGCGAAGAGTACTGCGATGGGCGAATCGATTGCGACCGGAATGAATGCGCAGGCATGCGACAAACGATTCGTCCCCTTGGAAAACGTCGCCGCAGATGGTTATGGATTTGCGCATAGCGGTCAGGAATTGCTCGATCATTCCGCCCGTTTCGGAGAGTTCGAAACGCAATCCTCCGGGCCAGGAATAGAAAAGCGGGCGGGCGAATGCCTGGGGTCCAAATGCGTTTTCGATCTCAGCTCTCAGATTCACTTTCTTCCCTTCAATGTGGATTTCTGTTTGTTCAAGACGCGGGTGAAGTCAGTGCGACGACACAAACGGCGAAGCAGTCGTCGGTGCCGGCAGCGCATAGGCCTGTTTCATCCACGCAACTTCCGCCAGGGGTGTGCGGCCGAAGAGGCGTTTGAAGTCGCGGCTGAATTGTGAGGCGCTTTCGTAGCCGACCAGAAATGCAGTTTTTGCCGCAGTCAGGTCGTTACGCAGCATCAGCAATCGCGCCTGGTGCAGCCGCGTCGACTTCAGATACTGCATCGGCGAGGAATCGGTAACCTTGCGAAAGTGCAGGTGAAAATTCGGCACGCTCATCTGCGCTTCCTCTGCCAGGGTCTCTACGTCGAGATGTTGGTGATAACAGCTGTGGATCTTGTGGATGGCGCGGGTCACTTTGCCGAACTGGCGTTGTTGGGCGATGGCGGCGCGCAGGGTGCCACCTTGTTCGCCGGTGAGGATGCGGTAGTAGAGCTCGCGCAGCATCGCCGGGCCGAGGATTTGCGCGTCGGCATCGTCGCTCATCACTTCAAGAAAACGCAGGGTTGACCGGCGTAGCGGTTCGTCGAGCGGCGAGGCGTACATGCCCATCGGTTGGGATCTGGGGAAATCCCACAGTTCATCGACCTGCTGAATCAGCTCGCCAGCCAAAGCGAAATCCAGGCGCACGTACACCGCGAGCATTGGCTCGGCTTCGCTGGCGTCGGTTTCCATGGTGAAGGGTACCGGCACCGACACCACCAGATAATGCTGGGCGTCGTAGACATAGATTTCATCGCCGAGATAGCCGCGTTTACGCCCCTGACAAAGGATCACCACGCCCGGTTCGTACAACACCGGCGTGCGGGTCAGCGGTCGGTTGGAACGCAGGAAACGCACATCGTCTAGCGGGCTCAGGTTGTAACCCTCCAGCGGGGCGAGCTGGCTCATTAACTGGACCATGCGCGCTGTGATGAGGTCTTTCGGTTTCGGCATGGGCTGTGGGTTTCCTTGTGAAAAGGCGGGTTTGAACCTGTCTGGCTGATTGGCGGGGTGTCAGACAGAGCCCTCACCCTAGCCCTCTCCCAGAGGGAGAGGGGACTGACCGTGGTGCTTTCTGGTACTACGCCGACCTGTAATATCGTGCCGAACGCGGGGTTGAATCCACCCGCGATCGGCTCCCTCTCCCTCCGGGAGAGGGCTGGGGTGAGGGTGCTTTTGACTTTCAGCCATCCGTCGAGCGGCTAAGCGCTGCCCATTGCTCAATACTCTCCGCCGTGCGCTGCAATTTGTCACGCACCAGCGCCAGCGCATCACTGCCCAATAGCAGGTGAGCCGGCGGGTTTGGACTGTCGATAATCGTCAGCATGACCCGTGCAGCTTTCTGCGGATCGCCCAACTGATGGCCACTTTTCTCCTCTCGAGCCTTGCGCACCGGATCGAAGCTTGCATCGTAGTCGCTGATGCTACGCGGCGTGCGCTGCATCGAGCGGCCTGCCCAGTCGGTGCGAAATGACCCCGGCGCCACAGCGGTGACAAAAATATTGAAGGGCGCAAGCTCCTTGCTCAAGGTGTCAGAAATCCCCTCCAGAGCGAACTTGCTGCCGCAGTAGTACGCGATCCCGGGCATGGTGATATGGCCGCCCATCGAAGTGATATTGAGGATATGCCCCGCGCGGCGCTGGCGGAAATACGCGACGAACGCCTTGGTCACCGCCACCGCGCCGAACACGTTGACGTCGAACTGGCGGCGCATTTCTTCCAGAGAGCACTCTTCAAAAATCCCCTCATGGCCATAACCTGCGTTGTTGACCAGCACGTCCACCGGGCCGTGACGATCCTCCACTGATGCAACCACCCCATCGATGGCATCGAAATCGGTAACGTCCAGCACCACCCCATGCGCGCGCTCGGGCGACAGCGCTTCGAAGGCTGCCAGAGCGGATTCACTGCGCACTGTGCCGATAATCCTGTGACCTTGAGCGAGCGCTTCCTTGGCCAGCGCCTGGCCGAAGCCGCTGCTAACACCGGTGATGAAAAGGGTCTTCATGAATCTGTACTCCAGCAGGCAATTAGAGAAGTCATGCTAGGGCGGATAACGCTGGCGGACGATGCCGAATCGGATCGAAGTATTGCCTGTTCCTATCAATAGGGTTTTCCAGGTCTTGCCTCAAAAAAAGGAAAAGTCCTGCGGGTTTCAAACCCGCAGGACTTTTCTTGTCTCGGCAACACGCGCTTAAGCTGCGCGACGACCCGGTGTACGGTCCGATCCATCAGCGGCGAGGGCCTCACCCAGCGGGGTGCGGTCTGAGCCGTCGGCAGCGATGGCCTGGCCTTGTGGGGTCTTGTCATAACCGTCTTCAACCAGGCCGTGTTCCTCGAGGCGGTTGCGGCCGTTTTCAGCCAGAGCCTGGCCTTGGGGCGTACGTTCCGAGCCATCGGCAGCAACAGTCTGCTGTGGTTCGCTGACCTGGGTGAAGAAACGATCTTCCTGATTGCTCGGTACGGCGAATGCGCTGGCGCTGAGGGCGAAGGTGGCGACGGCGATCAGTTGGCTTACAGTTTTCATGGCGGTGACTCCGGTCAAATTTCGATTGAGGTCCGGGTCGTTCAGATCAGGCTCTGGTTAACCCGTTGCAGTAGTGTGTTCTGCATGGGTTCAGATTAGGGGGCAGGGCGGTGTCGGCGTTAAGCGGATACTGTCGGCGATTTGCCTGATTCTGCTTGATGGAAAATAGCCATTGACTTAGAGCGCGCTCAAACCTTTACGGTGATGACATGAATCCAGAACTGACAATTTCAAAGTTGGCCAAGCGCCTTGATTTGAGCGCGCACACGATCCGCTATTACGAGCGCATCGGGCTGTTCGATCCGGTTGGGCGCGGTGGCAATGGCCACCGGGTGTACGCCGAGAAGGATGTGCTGTGGGCCGAGTTTCTGCTCAGGTTGAAGGCGACCGGAATGCCGATCCAGCAAATGCTGCGGTATGCCGAATTGCGTCGATCAGGCGACTCGACCCTGGCAGAACGCCGCGAACTTCTCGAGCAGCATCGCCGGGACGTGCAAGCGCAGATCAGCCAGTTGAGCCAGTCCCTGGAGGTTCTGGATAACAAGATTCAGATCTATCACCAACTCGAGCAAAAGGAGCATCACCATGATCCGTAAACTTCCCGGTTTCAATCGTTTGCTGTCCGCCACATTGATCGGCGCCAGCGTGACCAGTGTCGCAGCGCCCGTGGAGATGACTGATCGTCGAGCGCGCGGAGAAGCCGCTCTGACGCAGATTACTGGCGGACCTGGTCAGGCAGTGGTTGATTCATTGAAGGATACTGCTCCAGAGCTTGCGGACTGGATTCTGAGTTTTGCCTACGGCGATGTCTTCGCCCGCCCCGGGCTCGATCACTGCACTCGTGAGCTGGCAACCGTTGCGGCACTGACCGCACTGGGCAACGCACAGCCACAACTGAAAGTGCATATCGGCGGTGCCCTGAACGTCGGGTGCACACCGGAGGCGGTGGTCGATGTGATCTTGCAAATGACGGTATACGCAGGGTTTCCCAGCGCCTTGAACGGTATAACGGCTGCGCGTGAAGTCTTTGCTGCTCGCGGGATCAGTGTTAAGTCTTGAGTGCGCTGGCCGCTGACCTTGCAACAGGACGGTGCAAGGCCAGATTTGATCGACCTGCCTTAGCGCAAATCCTCCGGCCGCATCGTCAGAATAATCTTCCCGACATTCTGCGAAGACTCCATCCGCCGATGGGCATCGGCTGCGCGGGACAACGGAAAGGTGCTGTCCACCACCGGTTCCAGACTCGCAGCGCCGGCGAAGCGTTTCAGCCAGTGGTCGCGAAAGCGCTGGATCATCGCGTGCTTCTCCGGCTGGGTGCGCGACTTCATCACCGTGCCGATGATTTGCAGATGTCGGTAGAGGATGTGCTCCAGCTCCACGTCGACCTTGCCGCCGCCACCAAGAGTGCCGACCTGGACCAGGCGGCCGCCGTGGGCCAGCGAGGCGATGTTGCGGGCGAAGTAGGGCGCGCCGATAAAATCAATGATCACATCGACGCCGCGCCCGTTGGTTTTGTCGGCGATGACTGCGGCGAAATCCTCGGTCTTGTAGTCGATGGCCACGTCGGCGCCCAGATGTTCGACGCGCGACAGCTTGCCGCCCTCGGTGGTCGCGTACACCGTGGCGCCTGTGGCGTAGGCCAGTTGCACGGCAGCGGAGCCGACGCCGCCGGCGGCGGCATGGATCAGCACTGAGTCGCCTGACTTGAGTCGGGCCAGGTGCAGCATCGCTTCGTGGGCGGTGACGAACACTTCGGGAATCGCCGCGGCGTGCACATAGTCGAGCTGCGCCGGAATCGGCATGGCCATGCGGTAGTCGATGCGCGCCAGTTCGGCGTAGGCGCCACCGCCGACCACGCCCATTACCCGGTCGCCGACGGCGAATCCGCTCACCTCACTGCCGGTCTCCAGCACTTCCCCGGCAATCTCCAGACCGATGATCAACGAGTCGCCGAAGTTCGCGTGGCCGTAGCCGCCGGTTCGGTGGGTCAGGTCGGCACGGTTCACGCCGGCCGCGTAGACGCGCACCAGCAGGTCGGTCGGGCGTACTTCAGGGTTGGGCGCTTCGCCGAGTTGCAGCACTTCTGCCGAACCGAATGCTTTCAGGTTGATGGCTTTCATCTCAGCGTTGCTCCGTGTCGGCAAGGGTGGCATTGGCGATGGCCGAGGCAGTGATGGCGCCCGGGAAACCGACGTAAAAGGCCAGGTGAGTGATCGTCGCCGACAACTCTTCATGGCTCACGCCATTGCTGACAGCGCGGCGCAGGTGCGCGGGCAATTCTTCACAGTGGCCGCCGGCAATCAGCGCGGCGACAGTGATCAGGCTGCGCTCGCGGGGTGACAAGGCGGGGTCACTCCAGATCTGCGGGTACAGCGTTGAGTCCACGAATTGCGCCAGTTTCGGGGTGAAGGCGCGGGCGGCTTCGCGTGGGCTGCTGAAATCGATAGTCGACATGGAAATCCCCTTAAACCTGGCTGATGAATTTGTTGGTGAGATAGTGCTCGATGCCTTCGATGCCGCCTTCGGAACCGTGGCCGCTTTCCTTCATGCCGCCGAACGGCAGTTCGGTGGCGACGATGCGGTACTGGTTGATGCCGATCATTCCGGCTTCCAGGCCATCGGCGACGTCGATCGCGGTGCGCGCATTGGAAGTGAACGCGTAGGCCGAGAGGCCGTAGGGCAGGCGGTTGGCTTCTTGCAGGCCGTCGCTTAACTCATCGAAAGGCATCAGTATCGCGATGGGGCCAAAGGGTTCTTCGTGCATGATTCGCGCACTCATCGGCACATCGGCCAATACGGTGGGCTGAAAGAAGAAGCCTGCGCCCGGCAACGCTTCACCGCCGGCCAGCACCCGTGCGCCTTTCTCGACGGCGTCGGCGATCAGTTGTTCCATCTTCGCCAGTTGCCGTGGGTTGGCCAGAGGGCCGACCTGGGTTTGCGGATCCATGCCATCGCCGATTTTCAACGCTTGGGTGGCTGCGACGAAGTGCTCGACAAACTCGGCGTAGGCCTCACGCTGGATAAGAAAACGAGTCGAGGAAATGCACACCTGGCCGGTGCCGCGAAAGCGATTGGCGACGCCTTCCACAGCAGCCTTTTCGATGTCGGCGTCGGCAAACACCAGCACCGGGCCGTGGCCGCCCAGTTCCAGAGTGATCGGCTTGACGCCTTCGGCAGCGCGGGCCGAAAGCAGCCGACCGATCGGCACCGAACCGGTGAAGGTCACTTTGCGAATGATCGGTGAGGCAATCAAATGGCTGGACACTTGATCCGGCACACCGAACACCACTTGCAGCACGCCTTTGGGCAAACCGGCATCGTCCAGCGCCCGGGCCAGGGCCAGCGCGGTGGAAGGGCTTTCCTCGCCGGGCTTGAGCACCACGCTGCAACCGGCGGCCAGCGCTGCGGAGAGCTTGCGCGCCGGGGTGATGGCCGGGAAATTCCACGGTGTGAACGCTGCCACAGGGCCGATGGCTTGGCGTTTGACCAGTTGCAGTACACCCGGACGATTGGCCGGGACGACACGGCCGTCGATGCGTCTTGCGCTTTCGGCGAACCACTCGAAATATTCCGCCGCACGGGTCACTTCATCGAGGCTTTCGCGCAGTGGCTTGCCTTCTTCCAGCGTCATTTGCGCAGCGATGTGCGGGGCGCGTTCGAGGATCAGGTCGGCGGCGCGCTTGAGGATTTTTGCGCGCTGGTCCGGCACGGTCTGGCGCCATTGGTCGAAGCTCACTCGGGCCACTTCGAGGGCGTGATCCAGGTCTTCGGCGGTGGCCAGTGGCACCTGGCCGAGTTCCTCGCCGGTCGCCGGGTTGACCACGGCAGCGGTAGCGCGGTCTTGGGCGGTAAGCCATTGACCACCGATGAAAAGATAGAGCGGATCGTAAGGAGTGTTCATGGATGTCGCCTTCATGGTTGAGGATTCATTCGGCGCCTTGCACGCAGTGGTTCAGGCGTCCCGTGGAATCCAGTCTATGGAAGGCGTGCCGTTTGATTTAGCCGGCCACGAGGGAATCATTGTTGTCCCAGAAGGTAATATCGAGCGCAGGGGCGAGCGTGTAGCATCCGTCCTTATCCGCAGTGAGTGGCAGTTCTACAGGACGATCAGGATGGACAAACTTTCAAACATGTCGGTGTACATCAAGGTAGTCGAGATGGGCAGTTTCACTGCCGTGGCCAACCATCTCGACTCCACCGTCGGTAACGTATCGCGTGCGGTCTCGGCGTTGGAAAACGTACTCGACACCCGCCTGTTGCAACGCTCGACCCGGCGTCTCTCGGTGACCGATGCGGGCCGGCGGTTTTATGAGCGCTGTGTGAAGATTCTCGCTGACCTGGAAAGCGCCGAAGCCGAGGCGAGCAATGCCGCCTTGCAACCACGAGGGACGTTACGGGTGCACTGCGTGCCCGGACTGGCCAGGCAACTGGTGACCGGCGCGGTGCTGAAATATCGCCAGGCGTTTCCCGAAGTGACCGTCGATTTGATGCTCTCCCAACGCATGCCCAATCTGCTTGAGGATCAGTTGGACGTGTCCATTCTGATCGCGCGAACGCTGCCGGATTCGGCGTATGTCAGCCAGAAGATCGGCGTCAGTCACTGTGTACTGGTGGCCTCCCCGGAATACCTGGCGCGGCATGGCGCACCCAAAACGCCGGAGCAGCTTTGCGATCATCAATGCCTGCTGCTCGGTACGGTGGATTACGTGCGCGATGAATGGCAGCTCAAAAGCAAGGCGGGCGATGCGACTTTCATTCCGAGCGGGCCGAGTTTCAGCGTGAACGATATGGACGCAATGGCCGTGGCCATTCGCGAAGGGGTGGGGATTGGTCTGTTGGCAGGCTTCACGGCGATCGACGATTTGCGTACCGGCAGGCTGGTGCGGGTGCTGCCCGATTACCACACCTACGAGCGCAATGTTTACGCGGTCTACACGTCTCGCCAGTTTGTCGATGCGAAGATCACGCGATTCATCGATACCTTGAAAACCCGGGTCGGCGCGCAGTTGGCGAGCACTGCTCAGGCGCTTATCGATTGAAGCGGTGAAGCATTTGCGTCTCAGCGAGCCAACTCTGAGACGCAATGGGTGTGCGAGGTATTGGCCCGATCAACCGTTGCTGCAGCCGCTGCCCATGACCTCGTATTGCAGGATGTGCTGTTTGCCTTGGGAATCCTGATAAGTCATGTGCACCGGCACTACAGCGCAGACATCCGGCACGGGATCTTCCGAGATGATTTTGGCGACGTCGAGGTGACTGGCGTAGGTGTATTGCTCGACGGGTGGCGTGGTAGTCGAGTCCTGAGCCATGACCACCGAGCTGAAGCCGAAGAGTGCGAGGACGAGCATTGAGACTTTCATGGAGGATGTTCCTTTGCTGAAGTTGAGTGTGTTGCTGGAACGAACTCTATGCGGCGGCTGGCGGGGGAAACAGGCGCGGATTGGGTAAAGACTGTTTACGGTTTGAGCCACAATCGGCATGGGGTGAACGATCGCGCAGGGTTCAGCGCAAACAAAAAAAGGCGCCGGTGAGGGCGCCTTTTGCTTATCTCGGTTTTTTACGGCTCGCCATGCAATCGGCAGCTACGAAAGCGCCGGGCTGATCTCGGCGGATTTCACTGAGTAGCTTGCCACTCGCGCCGAGATCCACTTGCGGCTGTAAGCCAGCACATGGTCAGCAGTGGCGGTGGGGAAGTGGATGAAGCCATGCGGACATTCCGGCAGCACGTACATCTCCACCGGCGCCGCGTGTTGCCAGCGCTCGGCGATGAGCCGCGTGTCATCCAGCAGCGGATCGAGGTCGCCGGCAAACAGCAGCGCTGGTGGCAGTCCGCTGAAATCGCCGTACAGCGGCGACAGCGGTGGCTGGCGTCGTTGTTCGTCGCTGATATCCGGCGTGAGCAGGCGCAACGCTTCGACCATGCCGGGGCCGTCGAGCACCAGAGTTTCGGCGGGCGCGGTGCGCACGCTGGGTGTGCCGGTCAGGTCGTAGACGCCGTAATACAGCAGCGCGCCGCAGATCCGTTGCAGCAGTTGCGGCGAAGACTTGAGCGCGAGCAGGGTGGCCGCCGCCAGATGCCCACCGGCCGATTCACCGACGACGACTACGGGCAGCCCGGCAAATTCGCCATCGTTCAAGATGCCGCGAGTGGCGCGCAGACAGTCTTCCAGCAAGCCCTCGATTGGCGTCGACACCGCCAGCCGATAATCCACCGACACCACCGCCACGTCGCAGGTGTTGACGATGGCGATGTTGAAGTTGTCGTTCATCTGCGCATTGCCGATCACCCAGCCGCCACCATGGAAATCCAGCACCACGCCTTTGGCTTTGCCCTTGGGGCGGATGATGCGCACGGGCACCGTGTCGATGATCTTCCGTTCGGCGCTCAGCCCATGCTGGCGCAGCTTGCCGTCGCCGCCGAGCTGACCCGCCCGCAGCAACGCCTGAATCAACCTCGGGGTAAGGCGATTGCGAATCTTGAAACGCGGCAGCCAGGCGAGCTTTTTGTTGAACGCGCGAACCTGCGCCAGCTCGCGCTCGCCTTGCGGCCATGGGAAGTCGCTCACAGGCGATTCTTCATCAGGATCGAGCAGTTCAGCGCTGCCGCGACGCACAGCCACGCCAGATACGGGAACAGAATCAATCCGGTGACCACGTCCAGTTGCAGGGCGAGCACGACCATCACCGCGACCACCACCCACAGCACCGCCAGAATCACCAGCGCCGCCAGCACCTGATGCGCGCCGAAGAACACCGGTGTCCACAGGGTGTTCAGGGCGATTTGCGCAGCCCACAAGGCCAGCACCGTTTGGCTGCCGGGGATCAGACTCAAGCGATAACCGGCCCAGGCCAGCAGCAGGTAGATGATCGTCCACGCTACGGGAAAGGCCCAGTTGGGCGGGGTGAAAGAGGGTTTGGTCAGCGATTCGTACCACGGGCCGGGTTTGAACATCACGCCAGTGGTTGCCGCCGCCGCACAGGCGAGAAGGAAGATGAAAAAGGTCATTGCCAGTCCTTAGCTGTGATCAGCTGTTATGGAGAGTTAAGAAGAGGACGCTTCGCTGCGCAAAAAGTTTGTTCGCAAACGCAAAATGGCAGTCAGGTTGAACTAAAAACTGACCGTCGCGTCAGGATAAACACTGCCTTTTCTCACCGACGCGGACGACATCATGTACACCTATCACATCGAATACCGTTTCAACGGCGAGCCTCGTACTTATCTGCTCGAACTCAAGGAAGCGCAACTGGCCGAGCACGACGCGGCGATGCATCTGCTGGAACTGCATCTGGGCGATGCGGAAAACAGCCTGGTCATGCCCACGGCGGATTCGACGCCAGAACAGATTCTCGAGCAGGCTGAGCGGGTAGGGATTACCGATATCCGGGTAGTCAGCCGGACCAATTGACCTTCGGGTGCGGCGCAGGCGTTAGCAGAATGTGCTCTGAATTCAGGCCATGCGCCGCAATACCAGCACCATCCCCGCGCCCACGAGGCCCATGCAGGCGATCAGCACGGGAAAAGACATCCACCACGGAACGCCGGATGTCATCATGCTGAACTCCGACATGCCACCGATGCCGGCGATCAGGTTCAAGGGAAGGAATACGACATTGATCAGCGTCAGCTTGCGCAGGGCCCGGTTCATGCTGTTGTTGGCAAGATTGCCGTGGGATTCGATGAGGTTGGCGAACACCTTGGCGTGAATTCTGGCCTGCTGAAAGCTTTGTTCGTTTTCCACGATCAGATCGTTCAGCGCAGCCAGTTGACCGTCGCTGAAGCCCTGACGCTGACCGTGGTTGCGTAGCAGCGTCAGCACCGCTCCGTTACTTTGAATCGCGTTGACGTAGTACACGAGGCTTTCGCTCAGGTTGTACATCTGCGCCAATTGCTGATTGTCCATCGCCCGGGTGAATTGCTGCTGAATCTCCCGCGCGATCTGTTTGACCACGCGCAAATGCCCGAGATAGTGATGAACGCTTTCTGCGAGTAACGCCATCAGCACGTCCAGCGGCCCGGTCATTTGCGCATCGTGCTCCAGCCCCGAAAGCAGCGAGTTGCTCGCGCAAATAACCACCAGGCGTTTTTCGCTCAGCACCACTCCGAAGGACGAAACGTTGAATGCGCGCCCGTCGAAGCTTTCCGGGCGCTTCCAGATCATAAACAGGTGATCAGGCTTGACCTCGATGCGGGCCACTTCATCTGGGTCCAGCGACGACTCTATCGCTTGTGGGCCAATGCCCAGGCGTCTGTGCAAATCCAGTTGCTCGGCTGCGTCGGGGGCGACACACAGCCAGACAGTCGCCTGGTCCTCCGGTGTCCTGTGCAGGGCGCCGCAATCAATGCAATAGCCTTCAATCATTGCTCACCACGCTTGGCCACGGTGTTTGAGCTCGAGCCTTTGCGTGAACGCTTGCAGCACGCGCCGATAAAGTTCGTCGCCCAGCACCGCGTCTTCGATACCCGCATCGAGGTTGGGGTTGTCGTTGACTTCGATGACCAGCACCCGATCGCCCGCCTGCTTGAGGTCCACGCCGTAGAGGCCGTCGCCGATCAGCCGCGCAGTCTGTACGGCGAGCTGCACGACTGCCGGCGGAGCTTGCTCGACGGGCACCGCCTCGCACATCCCGTTGATCTCGCCGGGCAGCGCCTTGTGGTTGTAAATCTGCCAATGCCCCTTGGACATGAAGTATCTACAGGCATAAAGCGCCTCGCCATTGAGCACGCCGACGCGCCAGTCGTACTCGGTGTAGCAGTACTCCTGCGCCAGCAGCAGCACCGAGTGTTCGAATAACTCCTGCGCGGCAGTGGCCAGCGCTTGCGCATCGGCGACCTTGATCACACCCCGTGAAAAGCAGCCATCGGGGATTTTCAGTACCAACGGGAAACCGAGGCGACGCCCTGCGTTTTCGAGTTCCTGCGGACGATCCTTATAGAGTATTTCCGTTGCCGGCATGCCCAGCCCGCGACGCTTGAGCAGGTCGGCCAGATAGACCTTGTTGGTGCAGCGCAGGATCGACGACGGATCGTCAATCACTACAAGGCCTTCGCTTTCAGCCTTCTTGGCAAACCGATACGTGTGATCATCCACTCGCGTGGTTTCGCGGATGAACAGCGCGTCGAATTCGGCGAGACGCGCGTAGTCCTTTTTCTCGATCAATTCGACATCGATACCCAGCTGCTCGCCCGCAGCGATGAAGCGCTGCAATGCCTCGGGGTTAGAAGGCGGCAGGGCTTCGTCAGGATCGTGCAGGATGGCCAGGTCGTAGCGGGCCACACGTTTGGAAGCGGGCTGACGCCACGTTCTGCGATTGAACGCGTCCAGTGCGTCAGCGAAGACATGCTGCTGTTCGTCGCGAAGCTTGTGCAGCGCTCCGGCTTTGATGCCTGCGATCTGCCAGCTCTCACCACGGCGGAATTCCACCAGCAGGATAGGGCAGGGGAACGCCTCGAACAGTTGACGGCCGATCTCTTGCAGCGGCTCGATCGAGGCCTTGCCGAAGTACAGCGACAGCGTGAAGGCCTCGGTTTCGCCGTACGGGTGGTTGGCCAGCGCCCGCTCCAGGGTGCGTTGCAGATCATTCAGCCCGACCCCGTAAAGCGCTTTGCGCGCCAGCTCGCTGACGGTGCGCACCGAGGGAAAAACCTTATGTCCGCGCGCTTCGGCCAGCAATGAGCAGTAATAGCCCTGACCGAGGTATTTGTAATTGCGGCAGAGGTTGATGACCTGGGTGCGATGAGGAAAATCGTCGCTGTGTTCAAGGTAATCCTGCGCCAGCATCAGGCTCTCGCTGGGCAAGTAATCAGCCCAGTCATCCTTGCGTTCGACCAGGATGAGCAATCGACTTCCCGAGGGTTTGAGACTGGGAGGTTCCTCGCTGAGGGAGATTGTCGAATGCTCGGTTTTGTCTAATACTTCGTTCACGTTGGCTTGCACCGCTGACATGAGTAATGAATCCCTGTTGAAGAAGACGCCGCTTCAATAAATCACGGGCCTTTCGGTCTGTCCCGGTTCGTTACTCAAACTTTACGGTGCGGTCATGTCTTTTGATTTTCGCTTTGCATCCACGGACGATATCGACGATCTGGTCGAATTGGAACGGGTGTGTTTTACCCTCGACCGGTTGAATCAGCGCAACTTCAGCTGGATGCTCAGTCGAGCCAATGCCGCGTTGATTGTCGTGACCTCGGGCGCAATCCTCTGCGGTTATGCACTGGTGCTTTTTCACCGAGGCACCTCTCTTGGACGCCTGTATTCGATTGCGGTCAGCCCCGCGTGGCGCGGACATGAGCTTGGCCAGCGTCTGTTGGAAGAGGCACAGGCCTGCGCATTGGCGCGCAACTGCGCATGGCTGCGTCTGGAGGTGCGCGCTGACAACAGCGCTGCCATTCGCCTCTACGAAGCCAACGGCTATCAGCGCTTTGCCAGCGTCGAGGACTACTACGAGGACCACTGCGAGGCGTTGCGTTACGAGAAACGCATCCTGCGCGAAACACCAGCGCCCGCGCGCCAAGTGCCGTATTACCAGCAGACCACCGAGTTCACCTGCGGCGCTGCGTGCCTGCTGATGGCCATGTCTGCCATCGATCCGACCCGTGCCATGACCCGAGCGGAGGAAATCCAGCTGTGGCGCGAGGCAACCACCATTTTCATGACGGCGGGGCACGGTGGCTGTAGTCCTCGGGGTCTGGCATTGGCGGCCTGGCGGCGCGGTTTCGATGTGCGCCTTGAGGTCAGTCACGCGGGCTCGCTTTTTCTTCACGGCGTACGCAGCACGGAGAAGAAGTCGATCATGAAACTGGTCGAGGACGGCTTTGCCCAAGACCTGGCGGCCACGCAAGTCGAGCAGGTGCTGGGTGAATATCTGCAGATCGGCGAGGCGTTGGCGGCCGGATACAAACCGCTGGTGCTGATCAGCAGCTACCGATTCACCCGCTTGAAAGCGCCGCATTGGGTCATCATCACCGGGTGCGACGAGGACTTCGTTTACTCGCACGATCCTGATGTCGACCACAGCAAACTCAAGCGCGGCCTGGACTGCCAGCACTTGCCGGTCAGTCACCAGGAATTTCTGCGCATGACGGTGTTTGGCGTCCAGCGGGTTCGCGCAGCCGTGATGCTGCGCTCCCGTTGAAGAGCGGTGGCTAGGCGCCGAGCACTTCCTCGCCGATACAGTAGCGATCCCTGCCTTTCTGCTTCGCGGCATAAAGCAGTTTGTCAGCCGACTCGATAAGAGTGGCGGGGCTCACTTCATGTTCGGACGGCTTGCCAACCGCAATACCTGCGCTGGCGGTGACGTGACCCAGCGGATGGGCTTTGTGCTCCATCCGCAAGGATCGAATGGCCTCAAGAATCTCCTCAGCCACAAGCGCCGCCCCACGTATATCGGTGTTGGGCAGCAGCACGGAGAACTCCTCGCCGCCATAGCGCACGGCGAGATCACCCGGCCGTTTTACTGCTTGCGCAATCGCCTGGCCGACGGCGCTCAGGCAATCGTCACCTGCCGCGTGCCCGTAGCTGTCGTTGTAGAGCTTGAAGTGATCGACATCGATCATGATCAGTGAGATCGACGAACCCTGGCGTCTGGCCAGGCGAATTTCGTCAATCAAGGCAGTGTCCAGTCGCCGACGGTTGGCCAGCCCGGTCAGGCTGTCGGTCAAAGCCATGTCCTTCATGGCCTGGTGTGCCCGGCGCAGATCCTTTTCCATCACCATCCGTTGACGCAGTTGCCTCAAGACGATCAGTCCGAAGACCGTGAACGCGGTAATCACCGACATCAACACGAAACCGGTTTTGATCAGGTCCCAGCGCCACGGCGCAATGATCGATTCGCGGGAAAGGCCGGTTTCGACCACCAGCGGGTAGGTGCTCAAAGCTCTGTAACCATACAGACGCTGGGTGCCGTCGACGACCGCTCGGACCTCGGCGATCCCTTGACTGGAAAAGGGCAGGTAGTTTTTGAACACCTCACTGTCGGCGAGGCTCTGACCGATTACCGAAGCGATGAAAGGACGCCGCACGAGAATGGTTCCGTTGCGCAATGCCAGCACCAGCGCACCCTTGTCGTCGATCTTGAAATCGCCGTAATAGTCGACAAAGTAACTGACCTTGATGGTGCCAAGCAGCACGCCGGCGAAGGAGCCGTCCGGGTTATTCAAGCGGCGGGAAATCGGGATAATCAGGTCGTCGGTGGATTTGCTCTTGACGACATCACCGATACGCACGTTTCGATCAGTGTTGGCGCGGTGATATTGGAAGTAGTCGCGATCGGCATTGTTCGCCGGGTCCGGGATCATTTCCTTGTCGGTGACGATCCATTTGCCGTCCGGGCCGTAGATAAACAGTCCATGTAACTGCGGCATCAACTTGGCTTGTTGGACCAGCAAGTTGTGGATGCGCGGTACGTCGATGTTTTGCAGGCCATCACCTTCGACGCGCTCGCCCAGGGCGGCGGTCAATACGTCGACCTGGCGGATGGCGTCTTCCGCATGTTGCGCGGTTGCCCGCGCGAGGTTGGTGACCGAATCACGCGCCGACGAGAAGGCTGCATGATAGTCACGCCAGGTTCGCCAGCCCTCCACGCCGAGAAACGCCAGAATGACCGTCAGCATGAAGATGACTGTCAGGCGGAAAGCGGCGATCTCGCTGGCAGCTTTGATGGGAGCGGTTTGTGCGGCGTCATGCCCCCGGGTTTTGGGCATCTTACGACCGAGCATTTGAGGGTCCTTATGCTTGTCATCTCTCATCTCTTGAAAGATGACCATCCTTTTCCACTTGGAATTCAATTTACTGCCTTGGCCAGGCGGTCGCGATTGGATCGTTCCAAGCCGTGCCGGGTCAACATCTGTAATTGAAGCGCGCCTTGAGGTGAGACTTGTGAGCGAAATCATCACCGCCGGTGACTTGAACATCAATCTGCACAATGCCAACGAAACCGGCCTGTTCAAATGGCTGCTGGCGAGTTTTCTGATGGGCAAAAGGATTCAGGGCGCCATCGCCGCCAAGGCGTATCAAGTCATAGTAGAGCAGCATCACAACGACACCCCGCAAAAGCTCGCGCAGTGCACACACCGTCAATTGGTGTCGATGCTGGGGCAGGCGCGTTACGTTCGTTACGATGAAAGCACGGCGTCGCGACTGCTCGCGCTGGCCAACAAGCTCAACAGCGAGTACGCCGGTAAGGTCACTAACATCGTGGCGGCGAGCGCGGACCGTAAGGCGCTGGAGAAGCGCCTGTCCGAGTTCGAGGGGATAGGGCCGAAGACCGTTGAGATCTTCATGAGGGAAGCGGCTGCGGTGCTGTTTTGAACGCCCGATAGCAAACCAGGGTTCACATCGCAAAGAAGGTTGCCGCCAGTTCGCTCATCAGGATCAGCGTTCCGCCGGCGAATATCGCACAGCCCAGCAGAAACTGGAGTCCCGGGGCGCCACCCAGGCTTGAGGGGAAACTCAGGTTTTTATACGTTCTCATGTCGCGCTCCTGTTACCGATGAAAACTTTCCGCCCCGTCGATGGAACGGTTGCGCTGCGCCAATACGCGCTTGGCGACCACCGGCATCGTGGGCAAGGCGTCTTCGACGGCTGGATGTGCGTCGGCTGGCGGGACGGCAGTCTCCTCAGCGAAATTATTCGGCAGCAGGGTGCCCAGGCCAAATACATTCACCGCCATGCTGACTTTCAATCCCCGACAGGCCTGTTTGCAGTCCAGCTCAAAACCGGCGTATGCGTGCTCCATCAAACGTTGAAAATGTTCAGAGGTCAGCGCCAGGACTTTGCTGTTTTTCATGTTGATCACCTTGAGCAAGTGGCGACCCCGATCCGGGGCCGCCGAACGGGGTTCAGACATCTTTGCCTTGCACGTAACTGGAGCCCAGATCAGCACCGGTCACCGGCTCGCTGAGTGGATCGGACGCCGTGCGGATCTTCATGGCTTCCAGGACCTCTGCGTCGTCAGCAGGGAGGCTGACAGTCGCCAGACCGTCACCGCCGTCAACTGCCGGCTCTGGAGTTTCCACATATTCCCAAACGCCGCCCTCGTTCCACGGACCACGAACGTTGGGCTCGCCAGACATGTTGAAGTACTTGTTGGTGAACTCCGGCATGCCCGGCAGTTTGCCCTGCGGGAAGTTGGGCTGGATCGAATGCAGGGCTTTTTCGAAGGACTGTTGATGGGCGATTTCCCGCGTCATCAAAAAGCCCAGCGCCTCTTTGACGCCCGGATCATCGGTGATGTTGATCAAGCGTTCGTAGAGAATTTTCGCCCGCGCTTCGGCTGCGATGTTGGAGCGGAAGTCAGCGGTCGGCTCGGTGATCGAGTCAACGTAGGCCGCCGTCCACGGTACGCCAGCGGAATTGACCAGAGGCGCGCCTGCGCCATAGAGCAGGCTGGTGATGTGCGAGTCATTACCGGCGCCATTCAGCGCGCGGTACAGCTCGCCTTCCTCTTGAACGCCCTCTGCCAGTTGGCCCTTGGCGCCTTTGTTGAGCATGACGATGATCGAGCCGACCACCTCCAGGTGACTCAATTCCTCGGTGGCAATGTCCAGCAGAAGGTCTTTGCGCCCCGGATCTTCTTCAGCCAGGGCTTGGGTGAAATAGCGCGCTGCCGCAGCCAGTTCGCCATTGGCGCCCCCGAATTGTTCCAAAAGCAGATTGGCCAGACCCGGGTTGGGCTCGGCCACGCGAACGGTGTACTGAAGTCGCTTGTTATGTATGAACATTCAAATTTTCCTCAGACCAGGCTATCGCGCCTTGCCCTTGTGGGCGTTGGCGCATGCATAGTTTGTGAGGAGGGCGCGCAGCAGAAATTTCGTTTTTTGCCGAGTGGCAGGACGGGCGGCAGAGGGTGGAAAGTTCCGCAAACAGGACGGTTGGGTTAGCCACGTTCCTCGACCAATGTGGGAGCGACCCTGCTCGCGAATGCGGTACGTCAGTCACCGATTTGGCGGCTGATCCAGCGCTTTCGCGAGCAGGCTCGCTCCCACCTTGGTTCGTTTGCAATCAAGCGATTTTAAGCGCCCTAAGCACAGGCAGCGTTTGCTCGGCAAACACCTGCGCCTGTGCGGTCAGTGCGGCGATATTGGCTTCGGCGGTGAGCAGCGGCTGGCCATTGTCGACCAGCACTTCACCTTGTTCGCTGATCACCCCCCACGCCAGTTGCGCCCATTCGGCCGGCTGCTGTTTGCCCTGTTTGATCGAGATCAGGAACAACTGCTGGAAGCGGCTGACCGTCACGCCACCACCGGTGACCGGGCTGGCCAGGGTCTGAATGTTGGCGCCGTACAGCGAGCGTTTGCACAGTTGCAGATTGAGCGCGGCGCAGCGACCGCTGACCTGCGACTCGGCGGCCTCGCTCTGGCACGGAGCGACCGCGCCCATACCGATCAGCACGGCCAGGGCTTGTTCGACGTCGTCGTAAGCCATTGCAGTCTCGGAGAGCAATTGGCGCATCGATTTGGCCGCATAGTTCTGCGCCGCCAAGGCATCGAGCACCGGGCCGTAGATTTCCGCTTGCAGGGTCGCTTCGCCGGCAGGACCGGTGACCGAACCCGCGACAGTTTCCCAGGGTTGCAGCAACGCGAAACGGCTGTGCAGCATTCTCGCCCGGCGTTCGGCAGCGGACAGGCGCGTCGCGCCACGCACGTACAGGTCGCGGCGGAAGTGCTGGTTGACGAAGTAGTCCCGCGCTTGCTCGCGCATGATCGGGTGTTCGATGGTTTCGAGAAAATCCATGCCTTCGGCGCTCAGGTTGAGCGGGTCGACCGAGTCCAGCGGCACTGCCGTGGTGGCGTAGTCGAGTTTGGCCGGGGCCAGCGCGTCGACCATGTCGGCGAAGTACATGCAGTTCCAGTCGCGGTTGAAATATTCGTGGGCGACGTAGTGACGATCCTGGCCCTTGATGCTCTGCAGCCGCGCGCCCAGGCTCGGCGCCGCAGCGGCATACTTCGGATTGGCCGCGAGCAGCGCTTCGGAAAACTCCAGTGCGGCGTCAATACGCTCATCGGAGCGCGCCGAGGCATTGGCGAAACGGTCATGCAGGCTGAACAGATTGCGCAGCGGCGCCGACGGCGACCAGCCGGGGAAGCAGTTGTAGCTGACGTAGAGCATGCCGCCGGGTTTAAGGTGACGGCGGGCGAATTCGACGATCAGTTTTTGGTTGTCGCGGCTGACCCAGGTCCAGATACCGTGCAGGCTGATGCTGTCGAACTGCGGCAGATCATTGCGCGTCAGCAGTTGTTCGAAGCTGTCGTCATACAGACGGGCGCCATTGTTGGCGGCAGTCGCGAGGTCGATGGCATGGGCCGCCATACCCGGATGAAAGTCCGTGCCAACAAACGAGCCCGGGTTGGCGGTGGCGTGGATGTTGATCGACACGCCCTGACCGAAGCCCAGTTCGCAGTGCACGCCGTCGTTGCTTTCCAGCGTGGCGAACCCGCGCAACAACAGGCAGTAACGCAGGAACACCGGATTGATCTCCCGGCTATAGCTGTAGGTGTAGCCTTCGTCGGTGAAATAACCTTCGTTCCAGGCGTTGCTCATGGGTACAGCCTCTTGTTCTTGAAAGTGATGGCAGTCTTATAAGGCGTTGGCATTGCGCGCGACAAATTGAAAAAACGGATACTTCCCCAAACCCTGTGGGAGCGAGCCTGCTCGCGAAAGCTTTTTTTCAGTTTGAATATAATCGGCTGACACGCCGCTTTCATGAGCAGGCTCGCTGCCACAGGGATCTTCAACACATTCAAGCAGGATTGATGGACCGATCACGCACCCCACGGCCCATTCGCGCAGGTATTTTGTCGCCAGCCGAAACTGTCATATTCCTTCCCACTCGCCTGCCCATAGTGACCAGCCCAACGCTGATTTCATGAGGCTGCACTGTGTTCCAACGTCTTCTGTGTTCGCTGTCCGTTCTGAGCCTGTCCATCGCCGCTGCCCATGCGGCCGAGCCTGTCACCCTCGACACGCCGCGCTTGTCCGGCATCGACAACTTTCGCGACATCGCCGGCATCACCACCGCGTACTCCACCGCCCACTACGGCGTTATGCGCAGCGGCGTGTTCTACCGTTCCAACGCACTGACGCCGTCGACGGCGGATCTGGCGACGCTCAATGGTCTCGGCATCAAAGCCATTTACGACTTGCGCACGCCCAGCGAAATTGCCGCCACGCCTGACACGATGATTACGGGCGCGGCCTACCGCAATATCGACATCATTGGCAGCACCACCTCGGGTGCGGACATCACCAATATCTCGTTCCACAGCGCCGCCGAAGCGGTGGCGATGATGGAGGACACCAACCGCGCTTTCGTCAGCGATGCCGGCATGCGCGGGCAGTTCGGCCAGTTGTTCAATGAGCTGGCCAGTGTCGACGCCGCGCAGCTGTTCCACTGCACCGCCGGCAAGGACCGTACCGGCTGGACCGCAGCCGTGTTGCAGAGCATCGCCGGCGTTGATGAGGCGACGATCATGGCCAATTATCTGGCGACCAACGACTACACCGCCGCCCGCGTCGCCGCTACCTTGAAAGCCTTGCCGCCGAGCATGGCCGCTGTCTACGAGCCGCTGCTCGGGGTACAGGCCAGTTACTTGCAGGCCGGTCTCGACCAGGTCGCCGCCGAGTACGGCAGCATGGACAACTACCTCAAGCAGGGCCTCGGTCTGTCCCAGGAAACCATTTACGTACTGCGCGGCAAACTGGTCGCGTACAACAGCTTGCCGGGGCAGGCCGGGCTGGTCGGCAACGCCGCCGCTGGTGCCGAATTGCTGCGGCAGTTGCAGAACTCCGAGTTGTCCGGCACCTACAGCGCCTACAACTACTACCTGCAATCGGCGATCGACGCCGGCAGCCTGGGCGGTGTCGAATCTCAAGTCGGCGGTCAGGTTCACGCCGATGCGGCCAGCTACCTGCTACGGCAGAACGCGATGATCGAACAAGCCGCCGCGCCGTTCGCCAGTGGCAGCGATTTGAAGGTCGGCCAATACCGCCTCTGGAGTACCGCGCTTGCCGGCTACCTCGGCACTGACGGCTCAGCCCATGCCGAGAGCAGCAACGAACACAGCCAGGGCCTGATGCTCGGCATCACCCAGCGCTTCAGCGAACAACTCAGCGCGCGCGGCGGCTTCGGCTACAGCAAGGGCAGCGTGGGCGGCGCGGGTGGCGAGGCCGATACGGACTTCACCTTCCTCAACCTCGGTGCGCGTTACGGCCTCACCAGCCTTGAGCGCGGCATGTTTGTCGATGCCAACGCCAGCGCCGGTTACGTCGACTACGACAGCAAACGCGAGCTTGGCGGTGGCCTCGGCACAGCCAAAGGCGACAGCCATGGCAATCTCACCGGCGCGACCCTGGCGTTGGGTTATCGCGCACCGCTCAACGGCGTGACTCTCGAACCGAGCCTGGGCTTTCGCGTCAGTCATCTCGACTTGCAAGGTTTCAAAGAGAAGGGCAGTGAGCTGGCGCTCGACGTCGATGGGATCAGGCAGACCCGCCGCAGCGCGGTAGCCAATCTCGACGTGTCATTCGCACCAGTGGCCATGGGTGCGTGGCAGTTGGTCCCGGGTGTTCGCGTGGGCTATGAACGTGCGCTGGGCGATCAGCAAGTCGACAGCGAAGGCCACCTGCTGGGGCTGGATATCGAGCAGCGCGCGGCGTTCGACAACCGCGACCAGTTCAGCGGCGGCGTTAGCTTGATGGCCAGCCTCGGCGCCCTGAGTGTAGGCGCTGAGGTCGGGGCCAACGGTGGCGGTGACAGCCATGGTTTCAATGGCGGGCTCAAGGCCAGTTACGCGTTTTGAACACAGCGAGCCCGGCAAATTGCCGGGCTCTTGCGCTCAAGCATGCTGCGCACGCGAAGGTTGCTGTGTGCGTGCCGGCTGCGCGCTGGGTTCGGGCAGGGAGGCGACATGCACGGTGCGCGCCGGGAAGGCGAACGTCGCGTCCAGCTCAGCCACCGCTTCCATGATTGCCAGGTTGATGCGTTGCTGCACGTCCATGTAGACGTTGTAGCTGGCGTCCAGAACGATGTACACCGTCTCGAATTCCAGCGCGCTCTCACCAAAACTGCGGAAATGGCAGCGGTCGAAGCGTGCCTGTTTTTCGTTCTTGATGATGCTTTCAACGCGTTGGGTGATCTGGCGGATCTGTTCGCTGGTGCACTCGTATGTCAGACGAAACTCGAACACCACTCGACGCTCCTGCAAGCGTTTGTAGTTCTGAATGGTGCTGCCGATCATGTCGGCGTTGGCCATGACAATCTGTTCACCGCCGAGACTGCGGATGCGCGTGGTCTTCAGGCCGACGTGCTCGACCGTACCGGCCAGCGTGCCGACGACGATGAAATCGCCCACCTCAAACGGCTTGTCGACGGCAATCGACAGCGAGGCGAACACGTCGCCGAGAATGTTCTGCACCGCCAGCGCCACCGCGATACCGCCGACACCCAGGCTGGCGACGAATGCAGTGATGTTGACGCCCAGGTTCGACAGCATCGCCAGCAGAATAACCGCCCACAGCAACACCTTGACGCCCCACAGGCTCAGGGTCGCCAGGGCGCTCGCCTGAAAAGTGCCGGTCGCGTTATGCCGCGAGAAATACCGATGCAACCCCAGCGCCAGCGCGCGGTTGGTCCACAGGCCGACCTGCAACGCCGCCACCACGAACCATAAACTGCTGACCCGCCCGAGCCAGCGCTCCGGCAAATCCAGCAAACCGATGCCGACCAGAATCGATGCCAACAGCAGCAACGTGGTGCTGGTTGCCGCCAGCACTTCGCTGGCCATGTAAGTCAGATGTCCGTTGCCGGCGCTGGCCCGCGCCTGGACCTTGCGGAAGACGAAACGGATCGCCGTGGTGGTCAGCAGATAACTGAGTGTCGCGGCGAGGAACGCCAGCACCCAGTTCGCCAGTGAAATTCCTAAAATCGTGTGAGCCGTGAAAAAGCCGATGAAATCCTCGGTCATGGAAACCCCCTTGCGAAGCCTGCACCGACGCGCGCAGAAACGCACCGTCGGGTCGCAGCCAGGTAAACGCCGCTTGAATCGGCGGTGCCGTCAAACGACCTGTCTGGGTTAGTCGCCGTGAGATTCCTGCTGTTCAATCAAATGCAGGTTTCGCCGGACCGAATGGTCAACGCCTGGCCTTCAATTCCGCTGGGCTTACGCCGTAAGCGCTTTGAAAATACTGACAAAAGCGCCCGACATTACTGAAGCCAAAGCTCAACGCCACCTCCGTCACAGAGCTTGCATGCCCTCGCGCCAACGCCTCATAGGCGCGCTGCAAACGCACCTGCCGCTGATACGCCACGATCGACATCCCGACAAAACGCCGAAAGCCTTCCTGCAACGCGCGCTGGCTGACATGGCTCAACCGCGCCAGATCCACGCCACTGACCAACTGCTGCGGATGCGCCTGAATAAACTCCATCGCCACCTTCACATGTCGCGGCGCCACACACGGCGCCGGCCCCCGTAAAGCCTCGGTGAAATTGTGCGGCCACGCCTCCAGCACCGCATCGATCAACATCTCGCGCAACCGTGACGGCATCAACGTGCCGCTGTTGATCAAGGCATCGAACTCAGTGCCCGTGGCCAGATCAATCAACGCCTTGAGGCCCTGAAATGCCGGGGTATTCAGATCCACGCTTGGCTCAAACACGATCTTCTGCACGACCGGTTTCTCCAGCAGCGCCGACAACCGCTCGGTGAGCTGCTGACGATTGATCGAAATCCCGTGGTGCGCGTGATCATCAACAAAGCGCATCGAACGGATGTCCGCCTTGTCGATTGCCAGGCCGACATGCTCCATGCCGATGGACTCGGTAGCGTGGTTGAAAACGATCTTGCCGGCGGTGGGGATGACGAAAGTGATTTCGTTCTGCGGGTCGGGGAGGGTGACGCTGAAATCGCCGTGGTAATGCATACGCCGAAAACTCACCCCGTCGTGCCGCCCGTAGACCCCGCCGATGATGATGTTGGAAGGTGGCGGCGGAGTATCGGCGTAGCGGTTGCCGAAGAGCCTGGAGAACAGGGCGCCGAAATCGGAAGAGGTGAGGTTGTCGGAGCGCAGGATGATCTTTTGGCGGGGTGGGGAGGTGGCGGTGATGGGCGGCATTTTGGAATGCGGGCTCTTGGGGCGACGGAAGGGATGAAGATTAGGAAATTGGCGTGACTTTCTGGTGACAGGGCTTTGGAGCATCTTCCGCTTTCGGCCAAAAGCACACCTTCATCAATGGTCGCTTCCTACCCGAAACGGACGTTGATCAAACCTGCTCTCCCGGAATCTCGATATTTGACTCGATCTTTTTGCCCATACTGATTCGCGGCTCGATCAAGTAGCCCAGAGACTCGTAGAAGGTTTTGACATTTTCATTTGAGCTGAAGATTTGCAGGTTGATTTTCATACAGCCGCGCGCGGTCAGCGCGCCCTCTGCATGACGGACCAGATTCATCCCTATGCCTTTTCTGCGGTGCGAAGGGTGCACCGTCACCGAGTACAACCATCCGCGATGGCCGTCATATCCGGCGAGAACGGTGCCAACGACTTCTTGTCCTGACAGGGCCACATAGAAAAGGCCATCGGCTGCGGCCAGTTTTTTATCGATAGCCAGGCTGGGGGTGTTATGCGGGGTTTCGTAACCGAACACTGTTTCCCAGAGCTCCACGACGTAGCGGCGATGGTTTTCATTTTAGTAGTCGGCGATAGCATTCATGGTGTCGTCCTCGAATTGAAAGGGTCTGACGCTAGCTTCTTGGCGTAGATAATGTCCACTGTCTCTTTTTGGCCAAAAGCGGTCATCCTATGCGGCAAGAGACAGCAGTCCATAAATGATTTTTTTTGGAAAACTCAGGGAATTTGATAATGCCGCTCAACCGACTCGACTTCACCACACGCTTGCTGATCGATGCCGGCATTGGAGAAGGGATGCGAATCCTGGACGTAGGTTGCGGTTCGGGTGATGTTTCGTTTTTGCTGTGTGATCTCGTGGGAAGAGACGGGGAGATCATCGGCGTTGATCACGATGCCGCTGCCATTGCCTTTGCACGCCAGCGCACCGCAGGACATGCGCTGACCTTTCTCGAGGGAGACCTGCAGGAGTTGCCAGACTCTATCGGCACTTTTGACGCCATCGTCGGCAGGCGCGTCCTGATGTATCAACCGGATGCGGTGGCGACAATCCGAGCGCTGTCGCAGTGTCTGCGTCCCGGTGGGATCATGATCTTCCAGGAACACGATACGACGATGGCGCCCGCCAGCGTCGAGCCTTTCCCTTTGCATGAAAAAGCGCAACGTTGGTTACAGCAAATGCTTGCTCACGAAGGAGCGGATTTGCACATCGGGTTCAACCTGCACGGCATTTTCACTCAGGCCGGCTTGACCGTTGAAAGCGTGCGCGCTGAGTGCCTGATACAAACGCCTGATGCGCCGTACAGCCTTGGCGCCATCGTTCGAGCATGCTTGCCACGAATCATTGCATTAGGAGTAGCCAATGCAGAAGAGGTGGACATTGAAACGTTGCAGGCGCGTCTGGATCAGGAGCGTTCAGCTTCTTCGGGTATCTACGTCGGTGATGTGATGTTTGGGAGTTGGGCTCGGAAAAATTGACGTTTTGAGAGGCGGATACGAAGGGGAGGCGCCATTCATCGATACTAACCTGACGTCTAATGTCGCGGTCATTACGGGCCGGTCTACCGCACTTGGGTCTAATTCATGAACTAACAGGCAGTCTCAAGATGCGATCCTCGATGGAATTGGACTTGTGTGGCGTGAGTATTCTGGTTGGTCCTCCACATTTACGCCGATGTCAGTTCTGGAGCATCGCGGTGCGCAGCATGTCCTGGTTGGCCATTCCTCACCCAACACGCTACCCTCGCCCTAATTACCCATCCATCGACCGTCACAGTGAGTCACGGTCCGCATTGAATCAGGACGATGAACGACAACTCCTTCAAACTCGCGAACTACTGGCGAAATTGCCTGGCCGACGCCGAAAATGGCAACGGCGCCTTGTCCACCAGCCAAGCCCGAAAGCTCACCGCTTTACCCATCGAGGCCTTATTCTCAGGGTGTGTGCCGGCAGAGCAGGTGAGTCTCTTATTCGCCAACGAAACCGCTGAATCAGCCTGTGTAGAGATCACCCTGCGGCCCTTGGTTTACAAGTCTCGCCTGGAGCACCGCAAAGCCCGAAACGGACTTCCGGCGTTCATCACTCCAGTTGTATGTCGAGTGTTGGTCGCCCGCGATGGTCGTCTTTATCCGACATCGCAAACCCTGATGCCCCGCGATATTCTCGAACCGCTGGACCGCGATAATTTCGTCATCGGTGCCCAAGTCGACGTGGATGCGTTTTTGTCCACCGAAGATGTGCCGCTGTTCGCTCCATCCGCCGAGGGTGAAGAGCTGACCGCAGACCAGCACCGGGACAAGTGGAATGCCTATGTCCATTTCTGCATGGAAATGTTCCGCAAGGTCACCAGCGGTTGGGAGGGGGCAGAGGATGGCTTCGACCTGGTGAACTTCTGCTATTTGTTCAAGGAAGAGAAAGCTGACGGCTTCAGTCGCAATATCGTCGGCCTCTACGACCACTTGCGCGACAGCAAGCCCGACGCACCATTATTCGACCGCTTCGCTCAGCGCGATTCCAGCCCTGACGAAGTTTGCTTGCCCGCCAACAGCCAGTTTGCCGTGCGATTGGGCCATGCTGGAGACGAATATGCCCTGACGCCCGCCCAACGTGATGGCTTGGCTCATGTTCTCGTCGCGGATGTGGGGGATGTGCTGGCCGTCAACGGGCCGCCGGGTACCGGTAAAACCACCTTGCTGCTTTCGGTCGTCGCCTCGCTCTGGGCCAAGGCCGCATTGGCCGGTGGCGAGCCTCCGGTGATTGTGGCAAGTTCCACCAACAACCAAGCCGTGACCAACATCATCAAAGCGTTCGGCAAGGACTTCTCAGAGGGGAGCGGTCCTTTTGCGGGGCGCTGGCTGCCCGATATCAACAGCTTCGGCGCTTACTTTCCCAAGTCTTCGGCCGAGGCGGAAATGGCCCGCACCTACCAGACCAAAAGCTTTTTTACCGAGCTTGAGTCGCAGTCCTATCTGGACAAGGCGCAACAGGCCTACCTGGCCCGCGCCACCATCGCCTTCCCCCATGATCGGAGCCTGAGCGTCCAGGGCGCGGTCAAGCAGCTCCAGGTCGCGATCCGTTCGCGCCAGCAGCAACTCACCGATATCGAGTACGCCTGGGCCGAACTGGTCGGCGCCCGCGAAGCCATCCGGACACTGCTGGGCGATGATCCACATGCAGGCATTGCGCGTCTTGAGGCACAACGCCTCAACCACGCCGAAGAGCTTGCGAACGCGCAAGCACGTCTGAAGGTTTTCAAACACTACCTGGCCCATGAGCCGTGGATCTACACACTGTTCGGCTGGTTTGGCCCGGTCGCTGGCAAACGTCTGCGTTTGGCGAAATTACATTTCGATGAGGCTAGCACCGAGCTGCAAAACGCCGCCAGTATCAGCGAAATCGAGACCCGGTTGACGGCCTCCGTGGCTCAAGCCAGCAAGGCCCAGGAAGTCGTCGTGGCCCGATTGCAGCAGGCCCGGCAATTGCTGCAAGCGGAGCAACGTCACGTATTGAATTGGCAGGCCGTGATTGCTGTTCTGCCTACCCTTACCGACAGGCCTGCTGCCCAAGTGACTCTCAACGACTGCGACAGGTGGGCGGACACTTCCCTGCGTTTCGAAATCTTCCTGCTGACTACCCATTATTGGGAAGGTCGTTGGCTTATGGAAGTCGCCGAAAGCCTGCCAGAGATCCTCAAGAGCCGCGGCAAAAACGGCCGCAAGACCCTGGAGAAAAACTGGCGGCGGTGGATGAAGCTCACGCCCTGCGTTGTGGCCACCTTTTTCAGGCTGCCCAAGGAGCTGCACTGCAAGCGGCACGATGGTAACGGCTTCGTCGACGACTACGCGCTGAACTTCATTGATCTACTGATCGTCGACGAAGCTGGCCAAGTCCTTCCCGAAGTCGCCGCGCCGTCGTTCGCGCTCGCCAAGCAAGCGTTGGTAATCGGCGATACTCAGCAGATCGAACCGATCTGGTCGATTCCGGCCGCGGTCGATATCGGCAACCTGATGGGCGCCGGTCTGCTATCGCGCGACAAGGTCGATGATGACTATGCCGCCTTTTGCGATAGCGGCCGTAGCGCGGCCAACGGCAGCGTCATGGCTATCGCCCAGGCGACCAGTCGGTACCACTACGATCACGACCTCGCCCGAGGCATGTATCTGTATGAGCACCGTCGCTGCTACGACTCGATAATCGAATACTGCAATGCCCTTTGCTACAAGGGCAAGCTACAGCCGCGGCGCGGGCGAAAACTGGAAGATGGTTTGCCGGGGCTGGGCTACCTGCATATTGATGGAGTGTGCCAGAAGAGCAATGGCGGTAGCCGTCATAACCTCTTGGAAGCGCAGACGATCGCTGCGTGGATTCAAGCGAATGGAGCCGAGCTGACAAAGCGCTACAAGAAGGAACTGTGGGAAATTCTCGGCGTGATCACGCCGTTCGGCGCGCAGACGCAGGCGATCGTCAAGGCCTGCACAGCACTGGGCATCAAGACCGGTAAAGGCGATGGCGAGATGACTGTCGGTACGGTTCATTCCTTTCAGGGCGCGGAGCGGCCGGTGGTGATTTTCTCTGCGGTCTATTCCAAACATGCCGATGGCGAATTTATCGATCGCAAGGACAGCATGCTGAACGTTGCCGTTTCTCGGGCCAAGGACAGTTTCCTGGTGTTTGGCGACATGGACCTGTTCAGCCAGGTGCCGATAAGCAAGCCGCGCGGACTTTTAACCAAGTTTCTGTTTACAGATTCGACGAACGAGCTGATTTTCGAGTATCAACCCAGAGATGACTTACAAACAGCGCGTACAGGATTGAGCCACCTGCATGAAGTTGAAGAGCATGATCGGTTTCTGATGCAGACGCTTGAAGCGGCTCGCCAGCAGGTTCAGATCGTAACGCCTTGGGTCAGACTGCGATGGATGCTGGAAAGCGGCGCGATGGAAATCATGGGTAACGCCGTTCAGCGCGGCGTCCAAGTGGTGGTGTATACCGACCTTGGGTTCAACACTGGCATCAAGCGCGCCAAGCCGGAGGGCGATCCTGAGAAAGTCGTCGAATTCGAAGGCGCGATTGCAGCGCTGAGAATGCGGGATGTTCAGGTGTGCGTGGTTAACAAGGTGCACAGCAAGATAGTTATGGCCGATGAGGAGTTACTGTGTATCGGCTCGTTCAATTGGCTGAGTGCGCAGCGCTATGGCGACTATGTGCACCATGAAACTTCCATGGTCTATCGCGGCCCTGATGTAAGCGGCGAACTTGCGATCAACCGCGCTAGTTTAGCGCAACGGGTGACCTCCATTCCGAAGAGAGCAACGTCAGCTTAGCGCTCGACATAGGCGTCCGCTACTGGCCGAAATCTGCCATCCGTGAAGGGCAGCTTTCGGCCGGAAGCTGTCGCTCGCAAACCACTTCAGCCCCGACGTGCCCCGTTATAGAAGTTGACTCTTTTTCCTTTCGCGGAACAAAATCGCGGCGAATCTCTCATTCGATTATGCCGCAGCGGAATGTCTTTATATGTCGATTGATCTCGATGAACTACTGGAGCGTGTGAACGACGAGCAATCGTTCATCGCATTCATCGATGCTCTGGGTTCGGATTTTGCCAGTCAACCCTTGCTAGATAATGTGACGCTATTAAAGCGCGATGAGTTGCGCGTTTCGCAGTGGGAAAATGGTTCTGTTGATACTTTTCTCGAAGCAGCAGCTGCTTGGGCAACCGACAGTGCTCGGAATTCTCCGAGCATTTCAGAAACAAATATATGGCAGCGGTGTGCATCCATTCTGTTAGCTGGCAAATTCTATGAGTGAGCCTTGGCAGGCGAATCTGCGAATCTGCGAACCTGCGGTAACCCACTGTGTGCACGAGCTCTTTTGTAGATTTGCCCTTCAGCGAGCATGAAACCTGGCGATAACCTGTCGGGCGACTCGGCCCCAAGCGTTGTCCTCCCATTCATGAACGGATTCAAAATTGCGCAAGTTCTCGATTCCTCTATGCCTCAGCCTCTTGGCCTTTCTTCTTGTTACCTTCGTGATCGCACTATGGCGGAGCCCTTATAGCCTTCCTGTCTTGATCGCCTCAGCTTATGAGGAGGGGCTGATAGTCAGCCGCAACCCTGGCAAAGCCGCAGACTGGTACTTGAGCGCTGCAGAAAAAGGCGACCCTGTCGCGCAATACAAGATTGGCATCATTCAATACTACGGTCGAGGCGTCGAAGTTGATCGACCCAAAGGTATGCATTGGATAACTGAGTCGGCCGATCAGGGATACGCCGACGCACAATATTACATGGGGGTTGCAAGCGTCGCGGGTGGAGAGGTGGCCAGTGATTTTGTCCAAGGCACGCAATGGTTCAGCAAGGCAGCAGAACAAGGTCATACCAAAGCTCAACGACAACTCGCTATCTTTTATGACAAAGGTTACGGCGTTGAGGCAAACGACCAACAGGCGTTCAAATGGGCTAGCAAGGCAGCCGATCATGGAGATGCCGAGGCTCTGACTCTATTAGGCACACTCTATTTTTCCGGTAAAGGAATTCCAGCCGACCCTCAACACGCCGTCAAATTGCTCACCCAAGCGGCCAATGCTGGCGATAGTTTTGCATTTGAATTATTGGGAGCGGTCACTTTACAAGGCACCGGTACTCCTAAAGACGTACCCGCCGCATTGCGTTGGTATACCCGTGCCGCCGATCAGGGTCGGGTCAACGCCCAGTACGTCCTCGGCTATCTCTATAGCAGTGGCGGGGATGTTCCGGTGAACTATCCACTTGCCAATCACTGGCTGTTGCAGGCGGCAGTTCAAGGTCACGCTGTGGCGCAGATTACCCTCGCCGTTCATTTCGATAATGGGCAGGGCGTCAGCCGTAACAAGCTCAAGGCTTGCGGATTGTTGCGTGTGGCGCTTAAACAGTCGCTGCCGAGCGATATTGCAGACCCCATGCGCGAGCAGCTTGAGAAGGAAGAGAAAACACTTTCGCCGCAGCAACTGGCTGAGATATCGGCTCTGGAGAACCTCTATTCAAGCCCGCCGGGTCTCATGGGACTCAAAGGTGATCTGACAAGCGAACAGTAAGCTGCAGGGGTGGGCCTAGTATCGCGTTTTTCATTTATCATGCACGCCGCCCGGTCCGGCGGTTTCAGCCAGACGGCTGCATTGCGAATTTCAAATGGAAGGATTCCCGCGTCATGTCCAATACGTTGTTCCGCACACTGGCTTTGTCCAGCCTGTTCGTGCTCGCCAGCTGCACCACCGCAACGCCAACCGCACCGACACCTGTCACCTCCAAAGCCATTGAAGCTTTTATCGACATTTGTCTGAAAACCGCCCCGTCGTTCGCCGGCTCGGCTGAAGCGGCCAAGAGGAACGGCATTACCGAGCTTGTGGACATGGGCTTCACGCGCATCGGCTTCACCGCAGACAAAAATCTCTCCGTGCAACTCTCCGAAAAGGAATGCGTCGTCGCCACTGAGACTCAGTCGGATGACAGCCTGACCCGACAATTGCTGAGTGCCGCGCAGATTTACTCGCAAACGCCGGTCGCTGATCGTGTGCCGTCGAAGGTGCGTATTCAGGACAACAACTTCATTCTTCAGCATGACCGCAAGGGCGGTGAGACTTATGTGTTGTTGAGGAACAAGTAAGCGGCATGCTTGGTCGATGCCTGAAGAAGCCCGCTTTGCGGGCTTTTTCGTATGGGAGATTTGCTGAGTTGGGCAGCCCCGCGCGACGGCGATTCAATTCCTGAGTACACATTTCGTTTTAATCGTAAGCAAACTGATCAATCAACCCCAAGCGAGGAACACGCGTATCGGGCCGCAACAAAGCGCCAGGAGCAATCACAGCGTTTGCGCCAATCTTGCAGCCGTCACCCACCAGCGCTCCGAACTTGCTGACGCCTGTGTCGATCACCTGATCTTCATGGCGGATCCTGATATCAGCCCCGTCCAGTTCGTTCCGGTAGTTGGCGATGATCGCGCCGGCTTCAATATTTACCGCTTCGCCAATCAATGAGTCGCCGACGAAGTTGAAGTGGGCAAGCTTGCTGCCATCGAGCATGAAGGTACTTTTCAGCTCACAGCTGGGGCCAACAATGCAGTTTCTGCCTAGATACACACCACCGCGAAGATAAGCGCCCGCCGCCACGAAACAGCCCTCGCCGATGATGATTGCGCCTTTGAGAACGGCGCCTTGCTCGACGATGGCGGTTTCATGAACGGCGCAATTATCGTGGCGCCGGTATCCGGCGCCCAGCATCTCAAGCAATGCGACGATTCGGTTCTCGCAATCCTGGGTCACCGTCCAAGGAGCAGTCGAGTCCACGCCCAGTAATGGCCATTGAGCGATGTAATCTTCGATTTTTGGCGATTTCATAAGAATCTTCCGAATAAGCAAGAGTGGGGCAGGGTGGACTGTCGGCGACTTGAACGACTCGCTATGCCTGCCAGTCGTACCTGTACAAGCATTTTCAAGGTACGGCGCAATGGATAAGACAATTACCGTGGATCAACTGGCAACCACTGATCTTGGATCAATCAACGAGATATGGCTCGGCGGGACCCATACCCAGTTATGCCTATGGCGTGCTGAACAAGTCTTCACCCACGAAATGCTCAGCGAGGGGACCCATGACCAAAATGTGCGACGTCTGTGCTTGCAGTTGGTTGACCCTGACGATCGAGACGCAGTGGCCCGTGTTGAGGCGGTAGCGCGCGAACGACTCGAAGAAATGGGCAAGCAGGGCGAGTTTTACCCGGCCGAGGCGGCGGACACTCGTCAATAGCCGCTGCGCATCTGATGAAAAGCGCTGCTGCCAAAGCAGCGCCTCAAGCGGGCTCCTCAACCCTGCGCACATCCCCCAACGAATCGCGCTGCATCGATTGCAAATTCTTTTCGATGGTTTCGCACAGCGCTTCCATTTGAATCTGGTGTTCGCTGTGGCGAAACGGGCTTTGCAGGTCGGTGCCGATGCGTTCGATGGCCAGCAGCATGAACCCGACCACGGTCGACGCCAGCGGCGTGAACCAACCGAGGGATTCCACCAGACCTATCGGGACGATCAGGCAGAACAGCGAAATGAACAACCGTGGGAAATACACATAAGGGTAGGGCAGCGGGGTATTGGCGATCCGCTCCATGCCGCCTTGGCTGTTGGACAAGTCCACCAGGGTCGACTCAAGCCGCGCCAGACGAATACTGTCCAGATGCCCGGCCTTGTATTCGCGAGCGAGCAAAGTCGCCGAGCCGGTAAGGATATCGTTGGCAAAGTTATTGGTTGTGCCACTGCGGGCGAATTCTTCGGCGGGAATAAACGCCCGCACCTCGTCGGGACATGGCTGCCCCTGTAGGTGCGCGGCGAGGCAATTCACGTAAGCGACGTGGCGGCGCAACAGCGTCGATTTGACCGGGTTAACCTCGCCACCAGCGTCGTCCAGCAGCGTCAGCACCTGCCGGGCGAAGCTGCGGGAATTGTTGATCATCGATCCCCACAGCGTCCGCGCTTCCCACCAGCGGTTGTAAGCGCTGCTGTTGCGAAAACTGATCAACACGATCAACGCCGAACCGAGCAAGGTCAGCGGCATCAACGGCAGGTTCAGCTTGGCGTTGAGAAACAGCATGAAATCGACGGTGACGGCGATGTCCCAGAGCAGCAACCAGAACAAAGACCAGCCTACGTAACCCAGGGTCTTGATGATCAGACGGTACTTTTTGACGATGGCAGCTTTCAAACGGAAACCTCGTGGCGAGCAGTTTGCTTAAACGCTTAAGCTCGGACGATGCCTGGCACCCGCAGTTCCCTGGTGGGGCGGTCAGCCGTCAGTCAGTCTGCAAAGTCTGGCCCTGTGCATGGCGAATGCTTTCAAGAAATATCCTCGTCTCTCGATTGGATCGCAGATGAACCACCCGGCAAGCCGATGGCGCCGTTAACACGAATTGGCGCATTTTGGCTCGCGAGGTTTTTCTCGTCCGCCACATGAACTTTAGAAACTCCGGCAGATTCGCCAGCTGTTCGGGGCAGTTTTCCGGCAAGTCAGGCCGAGACTGACCGTGGTTGAGCAGCGTTCTACGCAGGACGCGCAAGAATCGAAGCGGTGGCGAACGATCGATCCAGATCAGCAGATCTGCACGGGCGATGCGATTTTCCCAAGTGGTCGAATGGCCACCTTCGAATATCCAGCGATCACGCGCCTCGACCTCCAGGCAGAGTCGGGTCTTCTCATCCGGGCTTCGCTCGATCCAGCCTGGCTGCCAGTGGATCGTGTCGATATGCACGACCGGCAACCCCGTGCGCTTACCCAGTTTGCGCGCCAACGTACTTTTGCCAGACCCAGGCTGACCAACAATCATCACCCGTTGCATCGAAGCTCCTTCTCGCTCTGCAAGCTGATTTTTTGGGCGGGCGATTCTACGGCAATGCCTGTCTCCGTCAATGACTCTTGAGCGCTACGCTGGGTTTTGCCGCGCCGCCGACAAATTGGCTCGGCGGTCCGCCCGCTCGCCGAGCCGCCATCCCAGCAGCCCCCACAGCAGTGCACACAATGCGCCGACCAGCGCCGCCATGCCTGCACCTTGGCTGAGGGCGTCCAGCGCGCTTTTCGCCCAGGCACTGATGGCATCGCCGGCGCGGTAGACCACGGTGTCGATGAAGTTCTTTGCCTTGTACTTGCTTTCGGCATCGAGCGGGGCAAACAGCATCTCTCGGCCTGGACGCACGAAGGCGTATTCACCGATGCGGCGCACGATCATCAGCGCGGCGATCAGGCCAAAGCTGGGCGCGAAGATCAGCCCGATGAACCCGGCACACATGACCAGCGGCACCATGGCCAACAGCACGCCGACGCCGAGCCTTTGCGCGAGGCGTCCGGTGATGAACAGCTGACAGAGCAGGGCGCCTGCCTGCACGACAAAGTCGATGATGCCGAACACGCGCACCTGCGCCTCGCGGTCCGGGAAGTGTTCGGCGACGACGCGTGCCTGCTCGAAGTAAAGGAAGGTGGAGACTGTCGCCAGCAGCACCACAAAGCCGCAGATGCCGAGCAGATAGGGTGATTTCAGAACGGCCGTCATACCGCTGAAGGGATTGCCCGGCAACGGCCTGCGGGGGCTTTCGCTCGGCGCGGCATCGGGGCGTCCTGCGCCACCCCGTTCACGCCAGCGCATCAACTGCCGCTTGAACCACATCGCAGCGGCCAGCAGAACAGCGGCCAGCAGCATCAGGCCGGACTCGCCCAGCGGACCGATCAGCAAGGCGCTCAGCGCAGGGCCACTCAGGCCGCCGACGCTGGCGCCCGCCGCGATGAACGCGAACAGGCGTTTGGCCTGGGCACTGTCGAAGACATCGGCCATCAGGCTCCAGGCGACCGATACGACAAACAGGTTGTAGACCGATATCCACACATAAAACACGCGCGCCAGCCAAGGGCTTTCCTCGCCCAGGAACAAGGCGGCGAACAACAGCAGATTGGTGCAGAAGAACCCGTATACCCAGTCCACGAAATGCAGGCGCGGTACGTGTGCGCTGAGCCAGGCGAACAGCGGAACGGCCGCCAGCATGACCAGGAAGGTCGCGGTGAACAGCCACTGCAAGTTCTCGACGCCGGCAGTGATGCCCATCGATTCGCGGATCGGACGGAGCATGAAATAGCCGGCGAACAGGCAAACGAACAGCAGAAAACCGTTGAGCGCAGGGCGCAGCTCGTCAGCCTCGGCATTGATGATGGCGCCGGCGCGGTGGGCGAGAAGAGACGTATCCATGTTGCGCTCCTGTGGGAGTGGCGGGGCAATGGCACGGGGCCTGCCCGTGCCGGGCGGTCAGCGGTAGGTGACGCCGGTCAGTCGCTCGGAGAGTTGCCACAGTGTGGCCGAATTCGAGCGATCGGCAGCGGCCGGCGGCATCTTGGCGAAGCCCAGCGGCCCGCGCTTTTCGTTATCACCGGTAGGCCCGTAGTAGCCACCGCCGACAGCCTCCAGCGCCGTCGCTGCATACAGCGTGGGCAGCGCGCCCTGCGCTGCGGAATGATACAGGTCCCGCTCTACAGCCCATTGTTTGCCGAATTCACTGTCCAGGCCAGGCCCCCGGGCGATCAGCTCCGTCACGGCAACGCCGGGGTGAGCGGCGATGCTGCGTATCCCCCAACCGGCGGCATCGCTGCGCTGCTGCAGCTCAATACTCCACTTTAGAACCGCCAGTTTCGATTGGCTGTAGCTGGCGAAAGGGTCGTAACTGCGCTCAGCCTGCAGGTCATCGAAGTTCAGGCTTGCGCGCCCGGCGGCAATGCTCGACAGGCTGACCACCCGACCATCGTCGCTTTTGCGTAGCAGGGGCATCAGCAGGCCGGTCAAGGCGAAATGCCCCAGGTAATTAGTCGCCAGTTGCATCTCGTAGCCATCGGCCGAAACGCCTCGAACAGGCGGCGACATGATCGCGGCATTGTTGATCAGCACGTCGAGCCTCGGCAGGCGCCCTTGCAGACGGTTGGCGAGGTCGCGCACCGATTGCAGATTGGCAAGATCCAGCGTTTCGAATTGCACGCGCGCCTCGGGCACGGCTTGCTTGATCTTCGTGATTGCTTCGCGGCCGCGCTCGGCGTTGCGTGCGGCGATGATCACCTCGGCACCGGCGCGCGTCAGGGCCAGCGCGTCTTCATAGCCCATGCCGCTGGTCCCTCCGGTCACCAGCACGATGCGGCCTTTCTGGCTGGGCATATCGTGGGCAGACCAGTCCGGCTTCGGCTCCGTTCGGGAAGTCGCCTGCGCAGCCAGTGTGCCGGCCATCGCGGAAATGGCGAACAGCATTCGGGTGGCCTTGAGAAGGCGTTGGGTCGCGGTATTGCTTGGCGTAGCGGGTGAATGGCTCATCGGGGCATTCTCATTCGCGTGACAGGTTCCCGGTTGGCGGGGGCGAGTGAGCAGTATCGGTGTGCGAATGCGCGAGGATAAGTCGGGCATTGGTGGATGGCCCGTACGGCATGGCGTACAGTCAGCCGCTTGCGGAGGAAGCGTTCATGCGTAAACCAAACCTTACCGATGTGTCGATATTTGCTGCGGTGGTCGAGGCGGGGGGATTTCGTGCTGCCGCGCAAAAACGCGGGCTGTCCGCCTCGTCGTTGAGCGACTGCATGCGTCGGCTGGAAAGCGACCTGGGCGTGCGCCTGCTCAATCGAACCACGCGCAGCGTCACGCCGACTGCCGCCGGCGAGCGATTGCTCGAGCGCCTGCGCCCGGCCTTGCAGGAAATCGACGCCGCTTTCAACGATCTGGACGACGACGCTCAGCGCCCGGTCGGCACGCTCAAACTCAACGTGCCAGTGCCGGTGGCACGCTTTCTGTTGCCCGACCTGCTGGCGCGTTTTCTACGCCTTTATCCAGGGATTAGTGTTGAAGTGGTGATGGACAACGCCTTTGTCGACGTCAACGCTGGCGGCTATGACGCCGGCGTGCGCTATGAAGAGAGCCTGGCCAAGGACATGATCGCCGTGCCCATCGGCCCGCGTCGCCAACGCTTCGTTGCAGCGGCCGCCCCGGGCTATCTGGCTGAACGCGGTACGCCTACTCACCCCGAAGAACTGCCGAGCCATGACCTGCTTGGCCATCGGTTCGAGAGTGGGAAAGTCGGCGTATTCGAGTTCCATCGAGACGGCCGTATCGTACGTATCCCGCCTCAGGGGCAACTGCTGACGTCGTCGCACGATCTGAAAATTCGCTCGGCCATCAACGGACTGGGCATCGTCTATACCTTCGAGGACTTCCTGCGCGAGCCACTCTCCGATGGTCGACTGGTGCCGATTCTCGAAGACTGGTGGCAGGCCTTCGACGGCCCGTTTCTTTACTACCACGGCCGCCGTCACATGCCTTCGCCGCTGAGGGCGTTTGTGGATTTTTTGCGGGGGGAAGGGCGGATTGCGGAGAGTGCAGGTGTATTCGGCGCTGTTTCGTGAGGCTAATGCATGGTCTGCCAGCAGGGCGCGCATGGCGACGGGCAGCAATCGGCCACAAGCGGACATTCAAGATACGGTTAGATGCCCTGAAGCCGCGAAGTCATTTCAGCTTCGAGCGTCTGCAGGAAAACTTTCACTCTAGCGGGAATATACTGGCGGGTCGGGGTGACGGCCCAGACAGACAACTGTTCCATGCTCCCGTCAGTCAGCTGGATTTCCTTCAGAGAACCTTCTCGCAATTGGGGCAAGACGTCCCAGTATGCGAGCATCGCAATGCCCAAGCCTTCGATTGCAGCATCGCGTACGGCGCCAACGTTACTAATCATCACCCGCCCCTGTACCCGCCGCCGAACGATCTCGCCGTTCACCACAAAAGGCCATTTCGGTACAGCCTGAAGAACAATGCACGAGTGCTGATCGAGCTCCGCTACGGTGCAGGGCGTACCGTGCTGTCGCAGATAGTGAGGGGCCGCACAGAGAACGCGTGGATTGGGTGCGATACGCCTGGCAACCAGTTCGGAATCGGCCAGAGGCGCCACGCGCAGTGCGAGGTCAAATCCGCGCCCCACCAGATCGACTACTGTATCGGAAACATCGAGCTCCACCTGTAGATCAGGGTATCGCTGCAACAGTTTCGGCAGCATGGGCAAGACAATGGATTGTCCAAAAACACTAGGTGCCGTCATCCGCAACAATCCTGTCACCCGGCTCGACGAAGGCTGTAACTCCCCAATCGCACTCTCCTCGGCCTCGATCATGGTATGGGCAAAGGGAAGGAATGCTTCGCCCTCGGCAGTGAGCGACACTGCTCTGGTAGTGCGTTGAAACAGCCGCACACCCAATTCCCGCTCGAGCGCAGTAATACGCCGTGACACCTGCATGGGCATCACATCGAGTCTGCGCGCCGCATCCGACAGGCTGCGCGCAGCCGCGACAGCAAGAAATATGCGCAGGTCAGTAGTCAGCATGATTGCATCCTTTTCCGTTATGCCGGCTTCACACAAAGTCGGCTTGGTCGAGCCCCAACCCCTCCGTACTATCTATCACAGCAGGCAATTACGCCTTGGTACGCTTAGAAACGAGGTGCAGCCATGAACCACTCGTCCCCATCGATTTTAACGCCATACGATATCAAGAATTTCACCCTCCGCAATCGCTTGGCGGTCGCCCCCATGACTCGCGTCAGCGCCACGCAAACCGGCGCAGTGACCGACACAATAGCGCGCTATTACGAACGCTTCGCCAAAGGCGGGTTTGGATTAGTCATTACCGAAGGAATCTACACTGACCAACGCTTTTCCCAAGGCTATCGCTTCCAGCCAGGCCTGACGGACACCGAACAAACCCTCGCATGGCGAACGGTCACAGACCGAGTTCACGCTCAAGAATCTGCTATTTTCGCCCAACTCATGCATGCCGGAGCTCTGAGCCAAGGGAATCGCTTCACCCGGCAAACCGTCGCGGCCTCGGCGACTCGTCCCAAAGGCGAGCAAATGCGGTTCTACTATGGAGAAGGCAAGTACCCGGTGCCCACGGCGATGACGGACGAAAACATCGCTGATGCCATTGCTGGCTTCGCTCAGGCTGCGAAGCGGTCAGTTGTGGATGCGGGCTTCGATGGTGTCGAGATACATGGAGCGAATGGTTACTTGCTTGACCAATTCCTCACCGATTACACCAATCACCGCAATGACCGCTGGGGTGGCAGCACGCAACAACGCATCGGGTTAATTCTGGAAGTAATCAAAACCGTCCGGGAAACCGTGGGGGCTGTTCCCGTTGGCGTTCGGATCTCTCAAGGCAAGGTCAATGATTTCGGGCACAAATGGTCGAACGGCGAAGACGATGCCGAAGTCATTTTTGGCTCCCTCAAGGACGCCGGGGTCGACTACATCCATTTGACTGAATATGAGGTGTGGCAACCTGCTTTCCTCAGCAGCACAGAAAGCCTGGTTGCGTTGGCGCGTCGTCATGCGCCCGGGGTCGTGTTGATCGCAAACGGCGGCCTGCATGACGAGGAACACTTCGACGCCGTGCGGGCCGATGGGGCAGATATTCTGGCTATCGGAAAGGCAGCACTGGCGAACCCAGACTACCCCAACCGCCTTGCCGATCGCCGCCCTCTGGCAGCGTTTGACGCGTCGATTCTAGGCCCTATCGCAAATATCAAGGAAAGTGAGCTGGCCATGTAAGTCAACTGACAGCTACTTAACGTTGCCTCCAGATAACTCGCTTTCGGTCGACTTCAGCCAGTTACGAAAGGCAGCCATTGCCCGAAAGCGGACGTCCGTGAGCGGCCACTATCGGCCAACAGCGGGCGTTCACCAAGACGGCCTTCAGTCAATCGCGGCGTTTGGCCTTGGGGCTGTGAAAACACCCTCTCGGCAAAAGTTTAGATAAGCGCAAGCGGGAGGTTACTGATACGGACATATTGTTGTCGATTTAGCTACGCGAACCTATGTTAGCAATCGACTGGCCGGTATCGTTGTAGTAAATTTAACACCTTCGGTTTTTCCTTTTCGGACATAGAGCATGGAAGTCGAACCTACGGTATACCAAGTCTTCACTCCTGCCACACCTGCTAATTTAACATTCATTGAAAGAGATGAAATTAATAACAACTTGGTAAATGCGCTTCGAACTCCAGGCAAGCAAATCGTGATTTATGGGCATTCTGGATCTGGAAAGTCCACGCTAATTAATAAAAAACTAGAACGACTTTACGAGAGTCATGTGATTTCTAGATGTATGCAAGGGATGAGCTTCGATCAGTTGGTACTCGATGCTTTTGATCAACTATCTCCATTCTTTACAACTGAAAAAACCGCTAGGAACTCTGACAGTGTAGGCGTTCAACTGAACGCAACTTATCTAGGGATAAAAAATCAAATATCCGGTCTCGGCTTGCGAGAACGTTCCGATAAATCGATTAGGCTATTGCCTCCACAGCTTACTCTCCAGAATTTAGCGCGTTTTATGGGGCAGGCAAAAAGCTGCTGGATACTTGAGGACTTTCATAAGATAAATGAAGGTGACAGAGCTCTTTTATCTCAGGCAATGAAAGTTTTTGTAGATATGGCTGGTGAATATAACACTTTAAAGATAATCGCTATTGGCGCAGTGGATTCGGCTCGACAGGTGGTTAAGTATGACAATGAGATGCGTACAAGGGTAGCAGAGATTCATGTGCCACTAATGAACGTGCATGAGTTGCAGGATATAATAATTAAGGGCGCTGAACTAATGAATTTACGGTTCGACTCATCGCTCAGCTCTACAATAAGCCACTATGCGGCTGGCCTACCGTCTATTTGCCATACCCTTTGTTTGAATATCTGCGTACACTTGGACTTTAACACCCCAAGAAAAGAGCTTGTAGTTATAAAAAAAGAATCACTGCAGCCTGCGCTAAAAATGTACCTGGATGAAGCGTCTGACACTTTAAAAATGGCTTTTGAAAATAATCTTAAGCAATCAAAAGTAAAAAAATATAATAATGCCGAGTTGATTGTTAAGGCTCTCTCTGAGCTTCCACAAGAAGGAGGAACTAGAGCTGATATTTTTAAAAGAATAGCAAAATACGAAAGCGATTACCCCCAAGGCAATCTAACAAAATACCTGAAGCAAATGTGCGAAACTGAAACCACACCATTGATTCGCTCTAGCGAAAACTCTGGAAAGTACGCCTTTATAGATCCATTATATAGAGCCTTTGCCATGGTTTTAGTTTCAAGCTCGGACTCACAAGATCCGCACGAACTAATCGACTGGAATGATGTGATAGCAAACTTCATCAAGAACTTTTCAACTGAAGAGTTAACAAAAAGCATTCACACCCACAAGATTAACTACATGCATAAAAATTAACATCACTAATAGATTTATGGCTTTACGATAACATTTTCGATAGCAATTTCAGGTGGCTCGGATGGATCAGGGATCGTTGAATAGTGAGCATGGTCATGTATCAAAAGACGAGAAAATCTACACGATTACTCGCAAAGGACTCTCAAAACAGTCTCAGGCGGTCATCGGCGCCATTATAGCTTTCGCTGCCACTGTGGCTTTTACATACGGGATTTTGTCATTCAATCGCCCGGATTTAGTCAATGAGGCACGAGCTAATTTGGGCGGAACACTGGCCATATTATTTGGTGTAGGTGTAGCCGCTGTTACATTCACTGCGCAAATAGCAATGCTCGGGACTGCTACTTTTGAAAAGGTTAATACCCCGGAAGCCAGGGTGAAGTTCGCTTCTTCGGTGTCGAATTTATTGGCTTTGGTTCTCCGCTTAACAACCGGAATTGAGTTCACTGAAGCAGAGGAGGGCAAAAAGAAACAAGAGGGAACGAAAGATCAATCTAGAGAAAACACATACTCGTACGAGGCGGCTTCGACAGAAACATCATTCGAAGTATATGTTTCAAATATTCTTCGCTCTCTTTCAGCATATGCTGCGAGCTCGGAAGTCACAGCAACAAAACTATTGGACAAAGGCGTTGCCTTCATGGCGGGCGGATTAGTTTTTTACGTGTTAGCAATTGTGATCTGGCAAGTTTTCGCTAATCTTACTAAGCCCGATGCTCACGTCATGTATGTAGGTATGATCGCTTGCTCTATGACGTTTGTGATTGTGGAATTCCTAGCGGCATGGTTCTTTAAACAATATCGTTACTACGTTGAAGTGTCATTATCTTGTTTGCGAGTGAGATCTGTCTATGATAGATACTTGCTGGGTTACTACGCATTAAGAGAATTTGAGGGTGAAGAGGGCATAGACGCTCGTGATAGGATGATGGAAGTTCTGAAAGAGGATGTGAACTGGCCAACCTACAAAGGAAGCGCCTCCAATGATTTTAACTATATGATTGAATCAATGAGCACGGCCCACACTTCAATTGAAAAATTTAAGAATATTTTCCAGCAGAAAAAAGACGAATCTTAATAAAAAGTCTTTAAATACAAAACCTGGAAACTTTGACACTTAAACTGCCTCAAGCTTTGTAAGCTTATAGGGTATGGTGAGAAACAGCAGCGAGCACTGTCTTGTACGTAAAAAAGACGGCATTAATTAACAATCCAGATACATTCGCCCTGACCTTTTAACTGGCAATGCCATGTAAGGGGAATAATATTTAAGCGGTTTTTAATATAGGTTAATTATGTCATCTTCGGGATGTGAAGAGCGATATTTGGGTTGCATCTGCGCACGAGGATCGGCGGGTTAAAAATTGAAGCATTCTAGGATAGGCTGAACTGGTTCTTGAGCGACACCGAACTGTGCAAGTTGCGAGGAATAGGTTCGGGCGGTAATAGTCGCGAGATCAATGTCCGCTATTGGCCCAGAGTGTGTAAAAACGCGCTGATGCACTGTCGGCGCGCAGCGCTGACGGTTGTTAGCTGAGTAATTGCTCACAACAAGTCCTGCGGATCATCACGAGGGTCTGGGAGCCCCTCGCGCCGCTTCTACCTTGCTGGGTGGCCAAAATACAGACCTCTTCAGGCCGACAGCGCCTTCATTAAACTGCTGGTACCGAGAATTTTCATGATTCGTTTCAAGTTGTAGGCGAGGACGTTCAAGCTCATCTCCGCACTTACTCCGTTCAGCTTTCGTGTCAGGAAATGTGTGGCGCCCATCCATTGTTTGAGTGTCCCGAAGGGATGCTCGACCGTACGCTTGCGGACTCGCAACATGTCCGGCGCGTTGCTCAGCCTGTTCTGCATTTCCTCCAATACGGCTTCATGCTCCCATCGCCGAACTCGCCGTTGCTTGCTCGGTGTGCACTTCGATTTCAGCACGCATCCCTGGCAATTAGAACTCCAGTAACGGTGCAGCGTCAGGCCTTTTTCAACGCTGGAAAAGCGCCAGATCAACGCCTCTCCAGCGGGACAAATGTATTCGTTTTTTGCCGCGTCATAGATGAAGGCATCGTTATTGAAACGTCCGTCAGCCTTGGCTCCAGAGGTCATCGGTTTGGGCACATAGGCGGTGATGCCTGCATCGTGACAAGCCAGGATTTGTTCGCTTTTGAAGTAACCTCGGTCAGCCACTACCGACAACGTATCTGACGCCATCGCCTCGCGGGCCTGCTTGGCCATCGAGCTGAGTAGATCGCGGTCGGAACCGACGTTGGTCACCTCATGCGCAACGATCAAATGGTGCTGGGTATCGACCGCTGTCTGCACGTTGTAACCGACGATTCCAGTGCCGCGCGTCATCATGGAACGGGCGTCTGGATCGGTCAGTGAGACCTGTTTATCCGGTGATTCGTTGAGCTGAGTTTCAATGACCTGCAACTCTTTCATCTGAGCTTTGAGTTTGTCGATTTTCTCTTGCAGACGAGCAGCCTTGGGCTGAGCGACCGAGGGTTCTTGCCGATCGGTTTCGTCGAGCGCAGTCAGGTACCGATTGATAATTGATTCAATTTCTTCCATCCGCCGTTTCAGCTTGGCGCTGGTGAAATTGCGGTCGCGGTTATTGACGGCCTTGAATTTACTGCCGTCGATGGCGACCAGATTTTCTTCGAACAGTCCTAGCTGCTGGCACAGCACCACGAACTGGCGGCAGACACCTCGGATGGCCTTGCTGTTGTCTTTTCGGAAGTTGGCGATGGTCTTGAAATCGGGCATCAAACGTCCAGTCAGCCACATCAGCTCGACGTTGCGTTGGGCTTCTCGTTCAAGACGCCGACTCGATGGAATGCGGTTCAGATAGCCATAGATGTAGATTTTCAGCAGGATCGCGGGATGGTAAGCCGGCCGGCCAGTATCAGCCGGTATGGCGCCTTCGAAACCCAGTTTGACCAGGTCGAGTTCGTCGACAAAGACGTCGACTACGCGCACCGGATTGGCATCCGTGACGTAATCGTCGAGGCTCGCGGGAAGGAAGGTTTCTTGGCCTCGATGTTCACCTTGGATAAAGCGCTTCATGGGCGATCCCTGCGATGAAATCCTCAGAAATCATAGCAGGGCTAAGAGCGGTGTTCTGTTCAGATATTGATGCGTTTTTCAACCGCCTGTAGTTGCCTTACCGGGTCCCAACCACTCGGCGACGCTTGAGCTTTGCTCCACCAAAGCATTCCTTTAGAGATCCATAATTTCCGCAAATCAGCATGAGCAGATGTTGCGTCATCATAGCCAAACTGCGTACCGCAGGACGGGCACATGCCAAAAGAAGAGCAGCCAACCTCATCGTATGGAGGCTCTTCAAGCCCGGGGTATCCACAAACCGGACAAAGATATGAAACGTTGCTTGCAATCATCCAACCCCCAGATTTCTAGCATCTAGCCCACGTTTTCGGCGTACCTGCTGATTTCCGGAATCTTATACTGAATCTGAGCAACTGATGTCTGACCTGGGCTGAGTAGGAAAAAACATTAGAGTGGAAGCCGCTAACAAGCGGTTTTGACACACTCTGAGCCGAAAGCAGACATTCGCTGACATGCCCACCTACGTAAAATCTTGCAGCTTCCTGCAGGCAGATCCTTCAGTCGAACCTGGCGGGCTTATCAATTCAACATCGCCCTCTTTAAGCGGAATTCGCCTGATAACGTCGTCATAAGGCACCAGGTCGAGAAAGGCAGTGACCTCAACTGCCTGCAAGTTTCGCATACGCATAATCCATACGTAGCTGTTGCGATAAGGCGCGCCGTCGGCTGCGGTGGCGGTGCCGTCCCAGTGCACGACGACGTCATCGCCTTCAGCCCAGATATCCGCCACCGTCGGGCGTACGGGCGAGGCAAGCCGTTTTGCGAAAGGTTGGACTGCGCGTTTCAGGAAGTCATCTCGGCCGCGATAAGTACCCGCCGAGGGGCTCGTCCCCTTGATTGTCCAGATCACGTCGGGAGCCAGCACATCTATGAAGAACGTCCGGCCGCCTTGAGCCCACTGGTTGAACGCTTGCGCAATGAATTGGCGATTGCGTTCCGTAGTCGGTTCGCTGGCCACGGCGGGCGCCGGCCCTGCAATGAGTGTGGTGAAGACTAGTGCTAGCGCTGTAGAGAGGCGTTGAACAAGCGTCATTTCCTGTGCTCCTTAATCTATCCGATGAGCCCCGTCGAGTTGGATGGGCCGTTGTTGTTATCTGTAAGCCGCTAGTTGCGTTCCCACACGCCGTTGTTCTATATGAGGCATTGGCAAAGAATCGGCGCGGGTTTGGCCGGCAGTATCTCTGGGCTTCATTTGAAGTGTGACTTACGAGCGGAGGAGGGCTGTTGCAGGATCGTCCTGATTTCTTGCTTGATCATCCGATACCAGATGTCTAACCGCCGCATTCCCACGTTATGGAGTTGTGTTTGAATTCCCTTTCAAAGCTTGTCGATATCGTTGGTCGTCACGTCCGGGATGACGGCATTCACAGCACCGCGATTCCGGGTGTCAGCCTGATTCGTTCGGCTACGCCCACGATGCCTATGCCGGTGATGTACGAGCCAACACTCTGCCTGGTCGCCCAAGGACGTAAACAAGCGATGCTGGGCACTACCGCCTATGTTTACGATCCGGCCAAGTACCTGATTGCATCGGTAGACCTTCCGGTGATGGGCTCGGTCATCGAGGCGAGTGAGGCTGTTCCTTATCTGTGCCTGGCGCTGGATCTCGATACCGCTGTGTTGAGTGAACTTGCGCTGCGCCATCCGCTAAGAGAAGAGAGCGTCAGTGCGCCGCCGGCAGGCATTACGCTCAACGATACGACTCCAGAACTGCTGGATGCTGCGGTTCGGCTGGCCGGGCTGCTCGACAGGCCACGGGATATCGAAGCGCTCGCTCCGCTGGTGATTCGCGAAATGCTTTATCGCCTTCTAACCGAGAATGGCAACAGCATCATCAGGCAAATGGCACAAGCAGACAGCCGCTTGAACCAGATTGCCAAGGCCATTGCCTGGCTGCGCAGCCACTACAACGAAGCGTGTCGAATAGATGAACTCGTCGAAATCGCCGGCATGAGCCGTTCTTCGTTTCACACGCATTTCAAGGCGATCACCTCGATGAGCCCGCTGGAGTTTCGCAATCAGTTGCGGCTACAGGAAGCACGTCGGCTGATGGTCACCGAAGCGGTCGACGCCGCAGAGGCGGGATATGCAGTCGGATACGAAAGCCCCTCGCAGTTCAGTCGGGACTACGCCCGCTTGTTCGGCATGCCACCGGCGAAGGACGCCTGGCGGCTGCGCACGGACATTTGCGGGATTTGAATCCAGCACTTTTCTTCGCGCAGAAAAAAACGAGGCCGCATTTGCGGCCTCGTTTTCAATGTGTTCCGGACTACTATTTGACGCTCAGGTAATCGCCGGTCGTGGCTGGATGACGACTCTTCGCCGTGAGCATGATGGACGTCCTGAGCGATCTCCCAGGCTGGCTGCCCCGAGGTGACTGACAACGAATAGGTAAGCCCGGCCCAGGCCATGAACATGGCGAGAGCAAGCGCGATTACTACTGCCGTTGTCAGTGTTTTGCTGTACATGGCGTCAAAGGTTTCAACTCGTTGACAGGGCGCTCAAGCGATTTGCCTAATCCCCCCTGGGGGGATACGATTCCAGCGTAATTCATCGAGCCCTGAGACTCAACTCATGAGTGAACACGAACACGACCACAGCCATCCCCACACCCACCAAAGTCATGAGGCGATCATCAAACGTCTCAAACGGGCGGACGGGCATTTGCGCGGCATCATCACCATGATCGAAGAAGGGCGTCAGTGCGTGGATATCGCCCAGCAGCTTCATGCGGTCGAGAAAGCGATCTGCCAGGCCAAACGCACGCTCATCCAGGATCACATCGACCACTGCCTCGAAGATACCGTTTCGGCGCTAGGCAATGGCGAGCGCGCACCGCTGGAAGCCTTCAAACAAATCACCAAGTACCTTTAGGTCTGACATGCCCGATTTCGCTGAACTGTTGCAGCAAGGCGGGGCTCACGCCTGGCTGTATTTCCCGAGCGCGATTCTGCTCGGCGCCTTGCATGGCCTGGAGCCAGGTCATTCGAAAACCATGATGGCGGCCTTCATCGTGGCCATCCGTGGCTCGGTCAAACAGGCTGTTTTGTTGGGGTTGGCCGCAACGCTTTCGCACACCGCCGTGGTGTGGCTGGTCGCCATCGGCGGCATGTACCTGGGCAAAGGCCTGGATGCGCAAACCACTGAGCCGTATTTCCAGCTTGCGTCTGCTGCACTGATCATCGCGATTGCCCTGTGGATGCTGTGGCGTACCTGGCGCGGTGAGCAGATGTTCAAGTTCGAGCAAAGCGATGATCACCATCACGGCGAACACGACCATGGTCATCATGATGAAACGCACCGAATAGATACCGGCCATGGTCGTGTTGAACTGTCGATCTTCGAGGAAGGCATGCCACCGCACTGGCGCCTGAAGACGTTGAGCGGACACGCCTGGGCAGCCTCGGATGTTCGCTTGACCACGACGCGTCCGGACGGCAGCAGCCAATCGTTCGCTTTCGTCGAGCATGAAGGGTTTTTGCAATCGACGGTCGATATTCCGGAGCCGCATGAATTCAGCGCTCGCTTGAGCCTTGGGCATGCTGGGCATTCGCATGATTACGATCTGACGTTCCAGGAGCATGGTCATGGGCATGCGCATTCCGAATTGGAAGGCCTGGAGCTGTCGATTGATGGCTATCAGGATGCGCACGAACGTGCTCATGCCAACGACATCCGTAAACGCTTCACCAACCGTGAAGTGACCACGGGTCAGATCGTCATGTTCGGGCTGACTGGCGGCCTGATTCCCTGTCCGGCTGCCATCACTGTCCTGTTGCTGTGCCTGCAAGTCAAAGAAGTCGCGCTCGGTGGCATGCTCGTTCTGTGTTTCAGCATCGGCCTGGCGCTGACTTTGGTCACTGTCGGTGCCGCTGCGGCCATCGGTGCCAGACAGGCTTCCAATCGCTGGCCGTGGCTGGGAACCGTGGCGCGCCGCGCTCCTTACCTGTCCAGCGTGCTGATCATTGGCGTTGGCCTGTATGTCGGCTTTCATGGCTGGATCGGCCTGAGCGTATAAGGCGGGAGTGTTGGTGCTTTTCGTTGCGGCACTCAGTGCCGCCACCTGCCACCATAACCAGCCCGACAAACGACGCCGTTTGGCTGATGTTCGCGCCCAGTGACCCAGCCATCGCAAGCAATCGACCTTTGATCGAATCCTCGGAGAAGTCGCTTGCTCAATGAAGGCACCTGGCCATACGCTGCTCCGCGTGAGACATCTCACAAAGAATAACAACACGAGCATGGAGCAAGCCCTGATGAAACTGTCCGCCATTCTGATTGCCGCAATATTATCGATTACATCCGTTGCTGCCTTTGCGCACAGCGGTGGCACTGACTCGAAGGGTTGCCATCGCAACCACAAGACCAACGACTACCACTGCCACTAAACGGCAAGAGCCCAGCGCAAGGCGGGGCTCTTGTGATGAGCGCGGTGGGGGGCGGGACATAAGCGCACGCCCGACCTTCATCGCTTGTATTTGAAACTCTGCACCTCACCGGTAACAGGGCATTTTCGTTTACTCCACCGGCACGACGTTATCCAACGCCTGATTAACCGCCAGTTCGCCGAGCATGACGACCTGCGCGATACCTTGCAGTGTCTTGCGCGCAGATCCTTCAACCATCCCGATCACATCACTCAACATCACCGAAGCCGAGCCCAGTGATTCGCTGGCGTTGACCAGCAACTCTTCGGTGGCGATTTTCGGGTTGGCGAGGAACATGCTGCTGGTTTGGTAGGGCTTGGTTTTGAAGGTGTCGGTGGGTTTGAGGTAGTGGTCGAGGGCGCGGTCGGCGGCTTCGTGGAGTTTTTTTGAGTCGAGTGATTCGTAGGGGGAGGTTGCGTCTGACTGTGGCGGGTTGGGCGTGACTTTGAACATGGTGAAGCTCCATATGTGACCAAGGGAGCCATCACTCTCGCTACCAAACGAAGGGTGGTGGCCATACGAAGGTTGGTAGACCGGCCCACATGGAAAAACCGGCGCGCTCGAAAACGCCCTGCGCATGGCCACCATAAAACCGATGCGAAAGCATCTGCATAGGATGACGTTATGCGCCATGTGGAAAGCGGGCTACCAAACCCGATCACTGTTTTCAGTGACCGGCCAACGATAGAACCACGGCCCGAGGCGCACAAGCCGGCGGATTCTGGCGTAGTCGTAGGCAATGGCGCAAGGCGTTGTAGCTTGCTGGAATAGTCTGGATGTCGGTTTTAAACGGGGTGTTTAGGGAATTGGTTTTGGCTGAGTTTTTGTGTTGATCGAGCTGGGGTCTTCGCGAGCAGGCTCGCTCTTACAGGTGTCGAGTTGGCAATGTTTATAGCGTCGTGCCGACAAGCCCCATCACACATTTTGAACTTTGCTTTCGGCGCCATTTCCATTGTTTGAGGTGACAACCCTCCAGCTCCTACCCACCTGAATCAAGGAATGACCGTGACGGCTCCCACTCATAAACCTGCTCTGCGCCGGGCAATCACTTTTCCGATGCTGTTTCTGTTCATTCTCGGCGATGTACTCGGCGCGGGTGTTTACGCACTCGCCGGAACGATCGCGGGGGAAGTGGGCGGCGCGATTTGGGTGCCGCTGCTGATCGCATTGTTCTTCGCCATGTTGACGGCAGGTTCCTACGCGGAGTTGGTGACCAAATATCCCCACGCCGGCGCGGCTTCGGTGTTCGCGGAAAAGGCCTTCAAGTCACCGCTCATTTCCTTCCTCGTCGGTTTCTGCATGCTGGCGGCTGCGGTCACCAGCGCTGCGGGTTTGTCGCTGGCGTTTGCCGGTGATTACTTGAACGCCTTCGTCGAGGTATCGCCGCAGATTGCAGCGCTGGTGTTTCTTCTGGCTATCGGCCTGCTCAATGCGCGGGGGATCAAGGAGTCGCTTGGGGCAAACCTGGTGATGACCGTGATTGAGCTGTCCGGGTTGATTCTGGTGATCGTGGCTGCGGTCTGGTATTTCCGCACAGGCGAGGCGGATCTGGGGCGGACGCTCACGTTCAAACCGGGCGTCAGTCCCGTGCTGGCGGTGCTGGGGGCGGCGTTGTTGGCGTTCTATTCCTTCGTCGGGTTCGAAACTTCGGCCAATCTGGCCGAGGAAATCAAAGACGTGCGCAAGGTTTACCCGCGCGCCTTGTTCGCCGCTTTGCTCACCGCTGGCGTGGTTTACATGGCGGTTGGCGTGGCAGCTTCTTCGGTGTTGCCTACCGAGAAGTTGGTGGCAACGTCGGCGCCTTTGCTCGAAGTTGTCCGCGCATCGACCCTCGCAATCCCGCCGGCGCTGTTCTCCTTTATTGCGCTGATCGCTGTGGCCAACGGTGCGTTGTTAACCATGATCATGGCCAGTCGATTGACTTATGGCATGGCCAACTTGGGGCTGTTGCCGGGTGTTTTGGGTGCGGTGCTGCCTCAACGCAAAACTCCGTGGGCTGCCATTGTCGCAACGACCTTGGTCGCTATTGCCCTGACACTCACAGGCACGCTGGCAACGCTGGCAGAGACGGTGGTGTTGCTGTTGCTGTTCGTTTTTCTGAGTACCAATGTGGCGGTGCTGGTTCTTCGTCGTGACAGGGTGGAGGAGGACCACTTTCGCGTGCCGACCTTTGTCCCGGTGCTTGCGATCGTGTCGTGTCTGGTGCTGCTCAGTCAGCAGGGGTGGGAAACGTGGTTGCGCGCGGGGGCGTTGATCATTGTCGGGATGTTGCTGCACGGCTTTTCTCGTATCAATTTTTCCGCGATCAGTAAGGCCGGGTAGTGCAGCAGCTTGGGGAATTGGTGTTGTTTGGGCGGGCGTATTCGCGAGCAGGCTCGCTCCCACAGTGGATGGGTGGTGGTTTTCAGAATGAGTCACACGTTGTCAGTCGGCGGGCGGGTGAGTAAGCTGCCGACATGAATCAGTCCTCAGTTTCCTCATCCTTCCCCGGCCCGCGTGGTCCCGTCGATCACGACATTCGTGATCAGATTGTCGCGGCGGCCAACGAGCATTTCAGCCAGTACGGCTACGCCAAGACCACGGTGTCCGATCTGGCCAAGGCCATCGGTTTCTCCAAGGCGTACATCTACAAATTCTTCGATTCCAAGCAGGCGATTGGCGAAGCCATCTGCGCGAACTGTCTGGGGCAGATCGTTGCGGCGGTCGAGCAAGCGATCAACGAAGAAGACCTGACCCCTACCGAGCGTTTCCGCCGGTTGGTGAAAACTGTGATCGCTACGGGCGTGAACCTGTTCTTCAACGATCGCAAACTCTACGACATTGCCGCGTTTGCAGCGGGTGAGAACTGGCCGAGTGCGCAGCGTTACGATGCGCAGATCAAGCGTTTCATCACCGACATTGTCCGTGAAGGGCGCGAGGCCGGTGAGTTCGAGCGCAGGACGCCGCTGGATGAAACGGTCGAATCGATCCACTTGGCGCTGCGGCCCTTCGTCAATCCACTGATGCTGCAACACAATCTGGATTTCATCGAAGTGGCGCCCACGCTGACTTCGAACCTCATCTTGCGCAGCTTGATGCCTTGACCCTTTGCTGATCCGAAAACTCGGATCAGTCTTCCCCTTATCTCGCCTCGCCTGTCCAGGGGAAACAATGAATTGCCCGAATCGTGACTGTTGACTGATATGGTCACTCGGATAACATGGCCGCCGCAGTTTGGTTATTTCAATTCCGAGACACCCATAGAGTCCACACAATGAAAAAAACAATGCTCAAGCACCCGGTGGGGCTGGCTGTCGTTCTTGCATCGTCAAACGTTCTGGCGGGCGGTTTCGCGCTCAATGAGCAAAGCGTCAGCGGCATGGGATCGGGTTTTGCCGGTCGCTCTTCCTCGGCGGAAGACGCCAGTACCGTTTTCGGCAACCCGGCAGGCATGGCGCGGCTCAAGCGCGAGCAGGCCAGCGTCGGGCAGGCGACGCTGTTTGCGAAGTCCGATATCAGCCAGACCCGCAGCACGTTTGGCGGCAAGGAAGACGGCGACATGGTGCCGACCACCACGGTACCGATGGGCTATTACGTCAAGCCGATCGACGAGCATTGGGCGTTCGGCGTGGGGTTCTACGTACCGTTTGGCCTGATCACCGACTACGGCAGCGGTTTTGCCGGCCGCTACTACGCCAACAAAAGCGAAGTCACCACGCTGACGTTCCAGCCGACCATCAGCTATGCCTTCAACGACAAGGTGTCGATCGGCTTCGGCCCAACCATCAACCGCATCAGCGGCGAGCTGTCGGGGATGGTCGCCAATCCGCTGAGCCCCGGACGCAACGACGGCAAAGTCAAAAGCACCGGCGACGACACCGCGCTGGGCTTTAACGCCGGGGTCATGATCCAGGCCACCGAGCAGACCCGCCTGGGCCTGACCTATCACTCGAAAGTCAGTTACCACCTCGACGCGAAAAGCAAACTCAGCGATGGCATCTTCAACGTGCTCGGAGTCAGCGGTCGCAGCTATGACGCCTCGCTGGACGTCGACACCCCGGAGTCGGTGGACTTCTCGGTCACCCATCAACTGAACAACGACTGGACGCTGTATGCCGGCAGCACCTGGACGCGCTGGAGTCGCTTCCAAGAGCTGACCATCGAAAACAGTGGATTGCCGCCATTGCTCGCCGGCCAGTTGGGCACGATCAGCGAGGAGCAGAACTGGCACGACACCTGGGCTCACGCGATCGGCGCGGCGTACCGGTTGAATAACCAGTGGGTGCTGCGTACCGGGTTCTCGGTTGATCAATCTCCGGCGAACAACACCAATCGTGGACCGCGTATTCCCACGGGTGATCGTAAAGTGTTCAGCCTCGGTGCCGGTTGGACCCCAGCGGAGAATGTCACCATCGACGTCGCCTATTCCTATCTGTGGGAAGAGAGCGTCGAGATCAACGACACCTCGGCGGGCAAGGGTTCGTACAGCGCGAAATACAAGAACAGCGCCAGCGGGCTCGGTACGTCTGTCAGCTATCGGTTCTGATTCAGCGCTGAACATCGGGCCGGTGACGTTGTGACTGTTGACGATAACGGTCACAAGACTGAGAATATGATGATCATCCTATTTTCAGTAAAGGAATTCCATGCGCCGGCTCCGACCTTTTCCCCTCGCGGTATGTTTGTTGCCCTTGGTCCTGACGGCGTGCGGGGATTCCTCCAGCGCAAAAGATCCACGTACCTTGGCGCCGATTGTCAGATCGGCAACGGTGCAACCGGCAGAAAATGGGTCTCGATCATTCACCGGCGTCGTCGCTGCGCGCACCCAGGGCGATCTGGGCTTTCGCGTTTCGGGCAAGGTGCTCGAGCGTCTGGTTGATACCGGGCAGACGGTCAAGCGCGGCCAGCCACTGATGCGCCTCGACCCGATCGACCTCGGCCTGCAGGCGCGAGCCCAGCAAGAAGCGGTGAGCGCCGCTCGCGCCCGAGCCATACAGACTGCCGGTGACGAAGCGCGCAATCGCAAACTCGTCGCCGCCGGCGCTATTTCGGCATCGGCCTACGATCAGTTCAAAGCCGCCGCTGACACCGCCAGGGCGCAACTCAATGCCGCTGTGGCGCAAGCGGACGTAGCGCGCAACGCCTCGGGTTACGCGGTTTTGCTGGCGGACGCTGATGGCGTGGTGGTGGAAACCCTCGCCGAGCCGGGGCAAGTCGTCAGCCCGGGACAACCGGTGGTGCGGCTGGCGCGGGCCGGTCAGCGGGAGGCCATCGTCCATCTGCCCGAGACCTTGCGCCCCGCGCCGGGCTCAACCGCTCAGGCAAAACTGTATGGCGATACGTCGGCTGCCGTGAGCGCAAAACTGCGTCTGCTTTCCGATTCGGCCGACAGCACAACTCGTACTTTCGAGGCACGCTATGTGCTCGAAGGCAGTTTGGCCAATGCGCCAATCGGCTCGACGGTCACCGTCGAAATTGCTCAGGGTTCTTCGCCAGATCAGGCGCTGAAAGTGCCCGTCGCCGCGATCTACGACCCGGGCAAAGGCCCCGGCGTGTGGGTCATCGCCGGCACACCGGCGAAAGTGAGCTGGCGCCCGGTCGAGGTCCTGGGCTTGAGCGACGACTCGGCCCGTGTCGCTGGCCAGCTCAACGTCGGTGACCCGATTGTCGCGCTGGGCGCGCATCTGCTGCGCGATGGCGAAGAAGTGCGCTTGCTTGCCCGCGACGATGGCCAGATTGCCGGGAGTCGTCCATGAGCGAGGGCCGGTTCAACCTTTCTGCTATCGCCGTGCGCCAACGTGCGATCACGGTGTTTCTGATTTTTCTCATCGCCGTGGCCGGCGTCCTGTCGTTCTTCAAATTGGGCCGGGCGGAAGATCCGCCGTTCACGGTCAAGCAGCTCACGGTGATTACGGCGTGGCCAGGGGCGACCGCGCAAGAGATGCAGGATCAGGTCGCCGAACCCCTCGAAAAGCGTCTGCAGGAATTGAAGTGGTACGACCGCACGGAAACCTACACGCGTCCGGGACTGGCGTTCACCATGGTCTCGTTGCTCGACAGCACACCGCCGTCGCAAGTGCAGGAAGAGTTTTATCAGGCACGCAAGAAGCTCGACGATGAAGCGATCAGGCTGCCGGCGGGTGTCATCGGGCCGATGGTCAACGACGAGTTCTCCGACGTGACCTTTGCGCTGTTCGCCTTGAAAGCCAAGGGCGAGCCGCAGCGCTTGCTGGTGCGCGACGCGGAAACTTTACGCCAGCGCCTGTTGCACGTGCCGGGGGTGAAAAAGGTCAACATCATCGGCGAGCAGGCCGAGCGGATATTCGTTTCGTTTTCCCATGATCGCTTGGCGACGCTGGGCTTGTCGCCGCAGGACATTTTCGCCGCGCTGAACAATCAGAACGTATTGACGCCCGCCGGGTCGGTCGAAACCAAAGGGCCGGAGGTTTTTTTGCGCGTCGATGGCGCGTTCGACACGCTGCAGAAAATCCGTGACACGCCTGTTGTCGCTCAGGGCCGAACACTCAAGCTGTCTGACGTGGCCACGGTCGAGCGCGGCTACGAAGACCCGGCAACCTTCCTGGTGCGCAGCAACGGCGAAGAAGCGTTATTGCTCGGCGTGATCATGCGCGAGGGCTGGAACGGTCTCGATCTGGGCAAGGCGCTGGATGCCGAGACGGCCAGGATCAACGGGGAAATGCCGTTGGGCATGACGCTGTCGAAAGTCACCGATCAGGCGGTGAATATCGACTCGGCCGTTGGCGAGTTCATGGTCAAGTTCTTTGTCGCGCTGCTGGTGGTCATGCTCGTGTGCTTTCTCAGCATGGGCTGGCGTGTCGGCGTGGTGGTCGCAGCGGCGGTGCCGTTGACCCTGGCGATCGTATTTGTGGTGATGGCGGCGACCGGCAAGAACTTTGACCGGATCACCCTCGGCTCGCTGATTCTGGCGCTCGGCTTGCTGGTCGATGACGCGATCATCGCCATTGAAATGATGGTGGTGAAAATGGAGGAGGGCTACGACCGCATCAAGGCCTCCGCTTATGCCTGGAGCCACACGGCAGCGCCAATGCTGGCCGGTACGCTGGTGACGGCGATTGGCTTTTTGCCCAACGGATTTGCGCAATCAACGGCGGGCGAATACACCAGCAACATGTTCTGGATTGTCGGCATCGCGCTCATAGCTTCGTGGGTCGTCGCCGTGGCTTTCACGCCGTACCTGGGCGTGAAGCTGTTGCCGGACATCAAGAAAGTCGAAGGCGGGCACGCGGCAATCTACGACACGCCGCGCTACAACCGTTTCCGGCGCGTTCTGGCATGGGTGATCACGCGCAAATGGCTGGTGGCCGGTGCGGTGGTCGTGCTGTTTGCCGTTGCGATTCCAGGCATGGGGCTGGTGAAGAAGCAGTTCTTTCCGACCTCTGACCGTCCCGAAGTGATGATCGAAGTGCAGATGCCCTACGGCACGTCCATCGAGCAGGCCAGCGCCGCGGCGGCCAAAGTCGAAGCCTGGCTGCACAAGCAGGATGAAGCCAAAATCGTCACGGCCTATATCGGTCAGGGTGCACCACGGTTTTTCCTGGCAATGGCGCCGGAGTTGCCGGATCCATCGTTCGCCAAAATCGTCGTGCTGACCGACAGCCAGGACGCCCGTGAAACTCTGAAGTTGCGTTTGCGCGAAGCGGTCGCTGAAGGGCTTGCTCCAGAGGCGCGGGTTCGGGCGACGCAAATTGTCTTCGGCCCGTATTCGCCATTTCCCGTGGCCTATCGGGTGATGGGGCCTGATCCGGCGAAATTGCGCGACATCGCCGAGCAGGTCAGGGCAGTGATGCAGGACAGCCCGATGATGAGAACCGTCAACACTGACTGGGGGCCGCTGACGCCCACGCTGCATTTCAACTTGAATCAGGATCGCTTGCAGGCAGTGGGGCTGACGTCCAGCGCAGTCGCCCAGCAGTTGCAGTTTCTGCTCAGCGGGGTGCCGATCACGGCGGTGCGCGAAGACATCCGTTCCGTGCAGGTCGTTGGCCGTGCGGCGGGCAATATCCGCCTTGATCCGGCGCAGATCGAAGGCTTCACCCTGGTCGGTGCGGCGGGGCAGCGCATCCCGCTGTCGCAGATCGGCCAGGTCGAAGTGCGCATGGAAGACCCGATCCTGCGCCGCCGCGATCGCACGCCGACCATCACCGTCCGTGGCGACATCGCCGAAGGTTTGCAGCCACCGGACGTTTCCGGCGCAATCATCCAGCAGTTGCAGCCGATCATCGAAAACCTGCCTTCCGGCTACCGGATTGAACAGGCGGGCGCCATCGAAGAATCCGGCAAGGCCGGCAAAGCGATTCTGCCGTTGCTGCCGATCATGATCGCCATGACGCTGCTCATCATCATCGTCCAGGTACGCTCGATCTCAGCGATGATCATGGTCTTCCTCACCTCGCCGTTAGGCTTGATCGGTGTGGTGCCGACGCTGCTGATCTTCAACCAGCCATTCGGTATCAATGCGCTGGTCGGGTTGATTGCGCTGTCCGGGATTCTGATGCGCAACACGCTGATTCTGATCGGGCAGATCCATCACAACGAGCAGGAAGGGCTGGCGCCGTTCCATGCCGTGGTTGAAGCGACAGTGCAACGGGCGCGGCCGGTGTTGTTGACCGCGCTGGCGGCGATTCTCGCGTTCATTCCGCTGACCCACTCGGTGTTCTGGGGCACGCTGGCGTACACGCTGATCGGCGGCACGTTTGTTGGCACCATCATCACGCTGGTGTTTCTGCCGGCGATGTATGCGATCTGGTTCAGGATTCGGCCTGAGCGCTGACATCGAGCACGATTTTTCCCCGGGTGTGTCCGGCCCAGCTTTGTTTAACCGCGTCGACAACTCCTGTCAGCGGTACCACTTGAGCCTCAAGGCTGAGCTTGCCGGATGTGAACAGCGCGGCAATCTCGGCCAATTGGCTGCCATCGGAGCGGGTGGCGAAATTTTTGCCACTCACACCGTGCTCGCTTGCCTTCTGTGCAGAGGGTGCGCTTACGGGGGAAACCAGAACGCCCCCGCGCTTGATCACACTCCATGAGCGGTTCTGAGTTTCGCCGCCGACCAGATCAATGACCGCATCGAGGTCAGCAACGCTGTCTTCGAATTTAGCCATGGTGTAGTCAATCACCTCATCGGCGCCAAGTGAACGCAGATAGTCGTGGTTCTTCGCAGAGCTGGTCGCTATCACATATGCACCGGCAAGGCGGGCGAGCTGGATTGCGAAGCTGCCCACGCCACCTGAGCCGCCGTGAATGAGGACTTTTTGACCTGCCTGAATCCCGGCGTGTTCATGCAAGGCTTGCCAAGCAGTCAGTGCTGCCGCCGGCACGCCGCCGGCTTCTTGCAACGATAGTGTTGTCGGCGTGAGGGCCAGACGATCTGGCGTTGAGAGGGCCTGGGTCGCATATCCGCCGGTAATCCCGATAAACCCGAACACCTTGTCGCCAACGACAAAGTCTCTGACATTCCTGCCCACCGCGGCGACTGTGCCTGAGACTTCCACGCCAGGCGTGTAGGGCAGTGGCAGAGGAATGAATTGCTGCATGGCACCGGAGAGGATTTTCCAATCGATTGGATTGATCCCACTACCGGCAACATTGATTAACACCTGATCGTCATTGGGTTTCAGATCCGCAAGTTCTTTGAGCTCCAGCGCTTCTGCCTGGCCGTACTGCGCGACTTGGATCGCTTTCATGATTCTCTCCGTTGTGATGGTCAAGGCTCGTCGGAAGAAATGGACGCGACGGCGATTCGATTAGTGGCGACGTGCGTCGAGGCTGAAACGCCCTGCGCCGAAAGAAACGATCTGCAAGAGCCCACCGGCCATGGCGATATTCTTGAAGAAGTGAATGAACTGATTCTGGTCCGCCAGGGCGTTATGGAAAATCAGTGCGGTCAGTACGCTGAAAATCGCCAACAGCGCTGCGGTGGTACGTGTGCGATAACCGGCGATCAACGCTACGCCGCCGAGAACCTCGACAGCAATCGCCACGCCCAACGCCAGTTCGGGAAAAGGCAACCCGACAGAGCCGATGTAGCCAATCATCATGGCCGGTGCCGCGATTTTCGACAGGCCCGAAAGAATGAAGATCGCGCTCAGAAGAATCCGCCCGATCAAGGAAACGGTGCTGTTGAGGTTGGAAGACGTTGAAGCAGTGACGCTGGAAATTGTGGCTGCGTGGGACATGACGTGGATTTCGCTGATTTCAGCGCTTCACCATGAAGCGCCGTTGTGGAGCAGATGATGTCACCGCGCAGCTTTGCGCAATAGCCGACAAGTTTCGATGATCAGGTTCGAAAAAATAGAAATGCAGCAGAAATCGAAGTGGACCTCCCTCTGTGGTCAGCGACGTGTGTTGGTGAGCAGGATCAGGCAAATGTCGCGGACTAATCGGATAACAGCGGCGGGGCGGATTCGGTACGTTGGTCTCGAACGCGGTTCAGCCGAATCCTGAACCGCCGCTATCAAGAGGAGTACTGCAATGAACGAGACTAAGGTTTGGTTGGTTACAGGCTGTTCCACCGGGTTCGGTCGCCACATCGCCACGGCGCTGCTGAATGAGGGTGAGCGTGTGGTGGTCACGGCGCGCAACACACAGCAGATCGAGGATCTGGCCGCCCTCGGCGACGCTTTGATTCTGCCTCTGGACGTGACCGATCCGGCGCAGGCGATGCAGGTCGTACAGGCGGCCGAGCATCGCTTCGGGCGCGTGGACGTGCTGATCAATAACGCCGGCGTTGGCTATTTCTCATCGGTAGAAGACAGCGACGATGAAGCTGTTCGGGGGATGTTCGAGGTCAACTACTTCGGCACGGCCAATATGATTCGGGCGGTACTGCCAGGCATGCGCAAGCGGCGCACCGGCATGATCGTCAACCTCACATCGGTAGGCGGTCTGGTCGGGTTCGAAGCGGTCGGCCATTACTGCGCGACGAAGTTCGCCGTGGAGGGTCTGTCGGAAAGTCTGCGCGCCGAAGTTGCGCCACTGGGTATCGGCGTGATGACCGTTCAGCCCAGCGCCTTCAGAACCCAATGGGCGGGGTCTTCGGGCGCCGCGCAAACGGTGGCCGAGGATTACCAGGCAACCGCCGGCGCTGCGATGCGCGCATACCAGCAATCTGTTGGCAATCAAGCTGGCGACCCAGCCAGGGCGGCAGCGGCAATCTACGCCGCGGTTACCTGCGCAGCGCCGCCGGCGCGCCTGCTGTTGGGCAATGAAGCCTATGAGGCAGCGCAGGCGAAGCTTGCCGCCATGGGCCGCGAGTTCAGCGCATGGGAATCTACCGCCCGTGGCGCGGACTTCCCGACGGCCTGACAGGCGAAGCCCGCACTGATGGCATGGACGCTACAGAATCAGGCAAACACCTGAGAGGAGTGAGTTAACGGGGACGACGCGGTGCGGGAAAAACTGGGCGAGTGAGTTGACTCGCCCAATTTTGAACGGCATTTACCGAGGAGTATTTGTATGAATTCGTCGTCCCCGTCCCGACCTTTCATGTGGCTTTGCGCATTCGCAGCGGGGTCCATGATCGCTAATCTCTATTATCTGCAGCCGATCCTGTCGTTGGTAACGGGGACATTTGATATTCCGCTCGCCACGTCCGGCCTGCTGGTGAGTTGCGCTCAACTTGGCTACACGCTGGGCATTGTGCTGGTCGTCCCGCTCGGTGACGTCCTCGAAAGAAGAGCGCTTCTGAGCCGGATGTTTACCATCAACGCACTAGCGCTGTTTGTGGCTGCGGCCAGCCCGAATTTCTTGTTGTTCTGCGCCGCAGTGTTGATCAGTGGAGTCACGGCATCCGCTGCCATGTTGATTGTGCCGTACGTAGCGTCCATCGCAGCTGAGCATCGGCGCGGTCAAGTGATCGGCGTGGTGATGACCGGGGCCTTGCTCGCGATACCGCTGTCGTGGCTGGTCTCCGGCGGTATCGGCAACGCGGCAGGGTGGCGCTTGGTGTACGCCAGCGCCGGGTGCGCGGCGCTGATCCTGCTCATGCTGCTCAGAATCACCTTGCCAACCGAGCCCGAGCGCCGAGGCCAGCCCGTGCGTTATGAGCAGTTGATGCGCTCGTTGTGGCAACTCATCCTCGAGTATCCAGCGCTTGCTCGCCGGGCGCTTTACGGTGCGCTGGGAATGGCCAGCTTCAGCATGTTGTGGACTGGATTACCAATACTGTTGTCGCAACCGCCGTTCGATTTTTCGACTTCGAGCATCGGACTGATCGGGCTCACGGGAGTGACTGGCGCGTTGATTCCCGGTGTGGTTGGCCGGCTCTGTGATCATGGCTACCGGCACGCGCTGGCATTCGGGTTGGCCTCGTTGATGATACTGGCCTGGGCAGTGCTGAGCTTTGCGGCGACAGGGCTCTGGATAATTATCGCTGCCGCAATGGCCTTGAACGTTGGCGTAATGGGCTTGCAGATCACCCATCAATCGGTCATCTACAAACTGGCCCCCGCAGCCAATTCACGGATTACCGCGGTGTTTATCAGTATCAACTTTGTTGGCGGCGCTATTGGCTCCGCAGTTGCAAGTTTCGGTATTCGGTATGTCGGCTGGGAAGGGCTGTGCCTACTGGGCGCTGCTTTGCCCGCGGCTCTTGTGCTGGCCTATGCATTGAAGGAACGGCCCTTTGCCCGCGTTGCGGTTCAATGAACATGCAAATGGGCGGCGAGGAAATCCATCAGGGCTCTTACGCGTGCGGGCAGATGTCCGCCTTGGCCGACGTAAATCGCATGAATCTCCGTGACGCTTGCAGGCACGAATGGTTGCAGGACGCAAACCAACCTTCCGGCAGCCAGGTCATCTGCAACCTGGCAGAACCCCAGCTTGGCTAGCCCTGCGCCCAGCACCGTCAACTCACGCAAGGCGTCGCCATCGCTGACGCGCAGATTGCCTTTTACCGGGTACATACGTTGCTCGCCGCTCTCGTCGAGCAAGGCCCACTCCATGGCGGGAGGCGAAAAGGTGAAACCCAGACAGTTGTGATCGGCAAGGTCTTGAGGCACCAGCGGAGTGCCCTTGGCCGCCAGGTAGTCAGGAGATCCTACGATCAGCCCTCTGGATTGCCCGAGTCGTTTCGCCACAAGGTTGGAGTTCTTGAGCGCTCCGGTGCGTATGGCGATATCCGCACGTGCTTCGATGAGATCGACCACCTCATCGGTGAGGAAAAGTTCGACGCTGACCCCAGGATGTTGATTCATGAACAAGTTGATGATGGGAAGAAAAAGCTGGCGGCCGATACCCACATTACAGCTGATTCTGACCACGCCCTGCGGTGCAGAACTGGCAGATGCTTCGCGTTCCGCTTCGTCAAGATCGGCCAGTATGGCAACGCTGCGTTCGTAAAAAGCCATTCCTTCTGGCGTCAGCAGTTGCTTGCGCGTGGACCTGTTCAGCAAACGTGCGCCAAGACGGCTTTCCAGGCGCGTCATGAGCTTGCTCACGGCAGAGGGGGTTATCGCGCAAGCTCTTGCGGCCGCTGAATAACCTCCGCGTTCCACCACTTTAACGAACACGCTCATCTCGGCGAAGCAATTGATATCCAGTCGTGGCATGTGAACTCACGTCATAAATCGTGTGCCTGGGCACGGGCTGTTTATCTACCATTTCGCGCGCCTAATATTTTGCCAACGCGATATGGAACGGTTGCCGACTTTGCAAGCAAAGAAGTGGCCACTTCCAACCATCGCGCTCTTGCTGTCACGTTGTTTTCTCTAACCGTAGAACATTGCCATGTTGATAGCTGCTCGGAGGCTGAAATGACTCACACACTGCAATTAGTACTGATCCATAACAGCAACCAGTCCAACGGCGTAGACACGGCTTTGGTGCAATGGATTACCGCCGTGGTGCAAGACCGCAGCGAATTTGCGTTGAGCGTGGTAGAGCCGTTTGACCTGAGATTTATAGACGATTTTTCGGAACAGCCCGGTCGTCGAGTGTGCTTGAGAGCTCTAGCGGCAGCAGATGCCTATATCGTCTTGGTGCCCGCACGTCACCTTGGTTACCAGCATGGATTGAAAGTCTTGATGGCGCGCTGGCCTGAACACCTCCAGGGACGACCTTGTTCATTTGTTGGTTATGGCACCACGACCGGCGGGGAGGATGAGGTCGACGAGCTTGGATGCGAGTTGTTGAAGCTGCAGGCCATGCCTGTTGGTGGCTATGTGAAGTTCGCTGAGATTGCCGAGCGTCTCGAACAAGGCTTCGGACTGGAGCACTTTGCGCAAGCACGGCTTTCGATGGCGCAGTTGTTGATCCAGCTGGCCTGGTGGGCACGGGCGCTGAAAGATGCGCGGGCCTTCTCTCCTTTGCAGAAGTTCGCGTAGTCCTTCGCTTAGCCGTTTCTGCGAGCGCCTGGAGCATTGGGCAAAACCTGCGCAGGAATTGCATAACGGCACCGCGTCGCGACTTTTTACTCTTGCTTCAAGTCCTGCTGAACGGCAGGAAACTCTGATCTGAAAACAGGAGTTCTAAAATGTCCGATGTCGAAATTCGCGTAACCCCTGATGCGCAAGAACACGCCACGGCAAATCCAGCCGACGATCAGGGCAAGTACGTTGGCATGTGGGTGACAGCCGACGGTCATATTCGCCATGAGTTGCTGCCAGGAGGGCGATATGACGAGGCCCGCGGTCGGCAAAAAAACGCTTATCAAGGGCGCTACTGGCTGGAAGGCGACCACATCGAGTATGTGGACGATACTGGCTTTACCGCAGACGGAGAGTTTCGAGATGACGTGCTGTACCACGCGGGCATGGTGTTATATCCCGAGCGCTGACGCATAAGCCGGAATGAACATTCCGGCTTTTTTATTGGTGTCGTATTACAGATTCTGTGGGCGGAATTGATCGCGCAAATCCAGGGTTTCGCCCGCCACCATAAATTTCCCCTGCCCGCGGTAATGCAGGGTTTTGGGGTTTTTCACCGACGTAGCCACATGCGCCTTGACCACTTCCCACACGAACAGACCGTACTCGCCGATAAGATTCGAGTCGAACAGCTTGCACTCGAAATTGGCGTAGCACTCTTTGATCAACGGGGCCTTTACCCGTTCTGCGGGGGCGGCTGTGAGGTCAAATTGGGCAAACTTGTCGATGGCGCCACCGCTGCTGTTGCCGACGGCAACAACCTGGTCCACCAATTCGACGGTGGGCACGTTGATGACGCACTGCTGGCTGTTGTGGATCAGCTCGTAGCTGTGGTTTGCACTCCAGATGTAGCAGCCAAACAGGGCGGGGGAGAACTGCATCATCATGTGCCAACCCATGGTCATTATGTTGGTTTCACCTTGCCAGGCGGAGGTCACCAGGACGATGGGGCCGGTTTCCAGATGCTGGCGAACCTCGCTCAAAGGGAAGTCGGATTTTCGAAATGCGGTCATGGCGCCTCCGGGGATCAAAAGAGGATAAACAGTTGTTGTCGGTCGCTTTCGACAATTCAACTTTCCTGCTTTTTGACATGCACCTCTCCGGCAGCCTTGCTCAGGCTGTCGGATTTTTGCTCTTTTTCCTGGATTGATTACGTCGGCAAAAGCTGTTCGCCGAACCGCTTGATCAGCCATTGCCCAGCCGGACCGGGCGGCGAGTCGGTTCGATAAATCGCATCGAAGGCGTAGGTGCCGCCTTTACAGTCGGGCATATCCAGTTCGACCAGGCGTCCTTCGTCCAGGTCAGACTGAACCATGGGCACCGGCATATTCCCCCATCCGATGCCCTCTTTGAGAAGCATGTGTTTGGCGCCCAGATCCGCCAGTCGCCAAGTGCGAGTGCTCACAACGGCAAAGTCCTTGTCACCCGTAAGCGTTGAACGATCCGATAGCACCAATTGAACAAACTCTCTGGCAGCGCCAGGGGATTTGGAACACTCGGTTGCAAGCGGGTGTGCAGGCGCGGCGACCGGTATCAATTGAACACTGCCCACGCCGATGCGCTCGATGCCGTCCAGGCCAATGTCCAGCGGACCGCTGATGCCGACTCCAGCTTTCTTCTCCATCACCAGTTGGGTCACTGCCCCCAAGGCTTCCATGTGCAAGTGCAGAGTGACTGTGGGAAATTCTTCCCTGAAGGTCCTCAACGCATCGACTACTCGCTCGGCAGGGAGCATTACATCGAGCGCGAGGTGAACTTCTGCTTCAAGCCCATGCAGCAAACCGGAGACTTTTGCGCGCAGCCCATTTACGCCGTTGGTAATAGTGCGTGCTTCAGCCAGGACCGTTCGACCTGCCTCCGTCAGTTGCGGTTTGCGCGTGGTTTTGCGGTCAAACAGTGAAACCCCGAGCTGCATCTCCAGATTGGAAATGGAGTAACTCACCACCGATGTCGCGCGATGCAGTTTTCTGGCCGCAGCGGCAAAACTGCCCACTTCTACAACCGTCAGAAATACTTTCAGTTGATCAAGCGTTGGTGTTCCTGGATCGGAGATCATTTCTACTGTCTCGAACGTTTGGGGAGTACTTGTCCTGATTTTGCAGACAGCAGCATATACGCAAGATTGAGCACTTGATCGGCTCTAACAATCAATTGACCGGTTTGTTTCTTCGGCAAGCCATTCGCTGCGCGTGATCTCCCACACCTCCACAGGCATCGGCCCCGACACAAACTGGCCGTCCCGTCTGTCAACCATCCGCATGCCTTCATCTTCGGAAATCTTGCGCGAAGCGTGGTTGGCGGCGGCCTTGGGCACCTGCATCAATGGGCGCATCAAAGTTTCAAACCAGTAGGCATTGATCACCTTGCAGGCCTCGCGCATGTAGCCGTTGCCCTGAAACTGAGGGGCGAGCCAGAAGCCTCGATGGTTACCCGGTTGATCAAACAGGCTGATACTGCCGATGCAGCTTTCGGGCTGAACGCGGGTGCGGATCATCCAGTGCCATTCCTTCGCGGCGGCCATCGCGGGCAGCGCGACATCGCGGACGTAAACAAGCGCGCCGTCGTCCGGATACGGCCACGGAACGCGGCTGTCGAGATAGCGCACGACCTCCCATTGCGGAAACAATTGTTGCACCGCCGCTGCATCGCTCAGTTGCAGCGGCGTGAGGATCAAGCGGCGGGTGTAAAGCGTGGGGATGCAATCCATGGCAATCAATCCTTGCGAGCAGTGGCGGGCAGCACCGGTACTCTCTCAAACGAGCAGTTCAAGTGTCGAGCGACCTGTGCGCGGTCTCACTCAAGCAGTTCGATCAACTCCCCACCGTCCTCTTTCAACCGCTGCAAAAACACCTGCGCCTCCAGCAACTGATACGGAAAATACAGACCCGGCTTCACGGATGGCTGCCCAACCAGCCGCTCCAGCAACATGGCCACACTGAGCCCGGTCAACGCCGCTGCGCCTGATCGGTGAACCACGGCGTGGCGGGTGCGCAATGGCTGGCCATCGTGATCCGTGCCTTCAAGTTCGATGAGTATTTCCGTCGACATCGGCTGGCCCTGACGCCGGGTCGAGCTGACGCCGCTGGCGAGGTTGAACTCGACGTTCGGGGCGTCGGTGGCGGCGGCCAGGCCTGTCACGTCGATGGAGGAGAAGCCGGCGCCCTGCATGATTGTGCCGTCGACGGCGCGGAAGCTGACCTTGGCATCGTCGCCTTCACGCCAGATGAATTTGCCGTCACGGCGTGTCAGCGCGGCGGGCAGCATTTTGTTCAGGTGCTCGAAATCGACGGCGACGGTCGGGCCGCCGCCGTCCTGTTCGTCGACCAGTGCATGAATGCGGATGTCGTGCACGCGGGCGAAGGCTTTGGCGAGGTGCAGCGTTGCCACGGTGGTGGCGCCGACCATCCATTCGTAGCCGAGGACAATGGGAGACGCGTCGGGCGAGTGGATGAAACTGGCGATCTGCGGGGCGATTTCGAACACGCCGGAAGAGATGCTCAAGTGCGGCACCTTGCGCTTTTGCGCAAAGCGCAGCCCGGCGAGGGCATGGTCCATGTAGAACAAGGCGATGGCGCTGACCGGGCGATCACCCAGCCCCAGATCATCTGCGCGAGCATCGATGACCACACCCTGGGCATTGCCGATTTGCTCGGCGGTTTGCTCAGCCTTGGCGAGGTCGCGTCCGCCGATCAGCAAGGGGACGTCGGGATGCGCTGCGCGCAATGCGCGAGCCGTCTGGTGGCCGATGGCGCCGGAGCCGCCCATGAACAGAATGGGATGAAGTGGCATGAATCCTCCTCATTTTTCCTGGATTGAAACGTGCTTGGGCTACACACCCTAGCACGCACTTTCCAGTTCGCCGGTGCGCTTGGCCTGCGCACCGACGAACGACCACTTGAGGAATCAGCCCAGATGATGCCGCTGTGCAAGGCGATAGACATCGGTGTCGAGGCCTTCGAAACGGGCCTTCAACTGCAACGCCAGATACAGCGAATAGTGCCGTGACTGATGCAGGTTGCCGCCGTGGAACCAGAGGTTCTGCTGCTGGGTCGGCTTCCACATGTTGCGCAGTTCACCTTCATACGGGCCGGGGTCGTTGGTGGTGCCGGAACCCAGGCCCCAGCAGCGTCCGACCTTGTCGGCGACTTGCTGAGAAATCAGCTTCGCGGCCCAGCCGTTCATCGAGCCATAACCCGTCGCATAAACGATGAGATCGGCCGGCAAGCGGCTGCCATCGGTGAGCACCACCGCATCCGCTTCGATGCGTTCGACACCGAGGCCCGGCGCGCTCTTGAGCTTGATCGTGCCGTTGGCGATCAGTTCCGAGGCGCCGACGTCGATGTAGTAACCCGAGCCACGGCGTACGTATTTCATGAACAAACCCGATTCATCGTCGCCGAAATCGAGCATGAAACCCGCCCGGCTCAAGCGTTCATAGAAGTCCTTGTCGCGCTCCTTGATCGCGTCGAAGATCGGCCGATGAAACTGTGGCATGACCTTGTACGGAATCGAGGCGAACAGCAGGTCGGCCTTATCCGTGGTCAGACCCGACTCGAGCGCCTCTTCGGAATAAAGCCCGCCGAAAACCAGTTCCATCAGGCTGTCTGAACGCACGATGTGCGTGCTCGAACGTTGCACCATGGTCACCTCGGCGCCGTTTTCCACCAGATCGGCGCAGATGTCGTGGGCTGAATTGTTCGCGCCGATGACCACTGCGCGCTTGCCTTTCCACGCATCGCCGCCGGGGTGACGGCTGGAGTGATGTTGCTGGCCCTGAAAGTTTTCGGCGCCTGGATACACCGGCACATTCGGTACGCCAGACATGCCGGTGGCGAGGATCAGTTGCGTCGGTTGCAGGGTGACGGGCTCGCCGTTGCGCAGGACCTCCACGGTCCAGCGGCCAGTCTCTTCGTCAAACGTAGCGCCGAGGCATTCAGTGCGCGGCCAGTAGTTGAGTTCCATGACCTTGGTGTACATCTCCAGCCAGTCGCCGATCTGGTCTTTCGGGGTGAACACCGGCCAGTGGTCGGGGAAGGGCAGGTAGGGCATGTGGTCGTACCAGACCGGGTCGTGCAGGCACAGTGACTTGTAGCGGCCGCGCCATTGATCGCCGGGGCGTTCGGCTTTGTCGATGATCAGCGTAGGTACGCCCATGCGTTTGAGCCTTGCGCCGAGGCCGAGCCCGCCCTGACCGCCGCCGACGATCAGGCAGTACGGTTGCGTGGTAATGCCCAGCGCCGCTTCTTCATCGCGGCGGCGCTCCAGCCAGTTGCGCTTGTCAGCGTGGGCATGGCCGTGGCTCGCGCCCATCGGCCGGCGGCGGCCGCTGGGTTCTTCGAAGCCCTTGAGTTCGCGCATGGTGGTCAACAAAGTCCAGCACAGACCGTCCTTCAGGCGCACGTAGCCTTTGCCACGCGCGGTGTCGGTTTCCAGACTCATCCAGCCTTCGAGCACGCCGTCGCTAAGCGTGGCTTCACCTTCGAGTTGCCAGCGTTCGGGCCGGTTCTGCTCAAGGCGTGTTTCGAGCATGTCGTGAATCGCCGGTTTGCCTTCCAGGGTGACGAGGTTCCAGCTGAACAGCAGCAAGTCACGCCAGTGGCATTCTTCGGCAAACAGCTCCAGCGTGCCGTCCACATCTCGTTGCGCCAGACGTTCGCCGAGGCGTTCGACCCAGGCCGCAAGTTGCGCTGTTGGCGATTGCAAAGGGGTTTCAATAGCGATGTTCATGGGGCCACTCCCGATCTTGTTGTTTTGGTAAGCCATGGCATCAGAGCAAGGCTTGGGCCATCTCATTGAAAGGCGCGGGCCAGAGCGTTTGATGCAAAGGCCGACAAGGCTTGGCGCAGGCGACATGTCACAAATTCGAGAATCGCGGATGACACTGTGTCACTCGGCGCGAAATTCCCCCGCAACGAGCTTTTCATCTAAGCTGCGGACACACCCGTGTCTTCACCGAAGCGGAGAATAACAACAATGAAACCGGCCTCGATCAACGCCCACGCGCGCCAGGTACTGCAAGCCGTGCAGGGCTCTGTTGACAGCCACAGCGCGGCGGCAGACCTGGCGATCACCCGTTCGTGGCGGCGTTGCCTGGATCAATACCAGCTCGATCCGGCCAGCCGCCGCGCGCCGGATGTGCTCGAACAGGCGCGTTTGCGCGAACACCGTGCGCCGCTGGAACACATCATTTCCGTTGCGCACTGGCAGATGAACAGCCTGCACCAGCAACTGGGACGTGACGGCCATGTCGTGCTGCTCACCGATGCGCGCGGCGTGGCGATCGACAGCGTGTTCAACGAAGCCGAACGCGGCGAGTTCCAGCGCTCCGGGCTGTGGCTCGGCTCGGTCTGGAGCGAGGAGCATGAGGGGACCAACGGTGTCGGCACCTGCCTGGTCGAGCGCCAGCACGTGACCATTCGCCGCGACGAGCATTTCCGTGGCCAGCACGTCGGCCTGACCTGTTCGGCCAGCCCGATATTCGACGCCAGCGGTGGGTTGCTCGCGGTGCTCAACCTTTCCTCCGTGCGCGAGGAAAGCAGCCTTGAGCAACGCTTCAAGGCCATGGCCCTGACCAATCTGTCGGCCAGGTTGATCGAGAGCTGTTTTTTCCTTGGCCACGATCCGCAGCGCTATTTGCTGCGGTTTCATCCCGATGCCGGGTTTGTCGGGCTGCTGGGTGAAGGCCTGCTCAGCTTCGACGAGAGTGCGCGGATCTGTTCGGTGAATGCGGCGGCGCTGGATCTGTTGGGCCTGAGCCGCGAGCAGATGGTCGGGCAGTCGTTGACCATGTTGCTGGAAACGCCGATGGAGCAGTTGCTCGATCAGGCCACTGCTCAGGCGCACGTCTGCTGGCCGATGCGCCTGGCCGACGGGCGCTTGTTCTACGGCCAGTTGCGCGAACCGATCCGCTCCGCGCCGTTGACCCTTGCGCCTGTCCCGCCAATCAAGGATGAGCGCGTATGCCTGGAAGACCCGCGCCTGCAACGCGGATTCGCCCGCGCACTCCGTGTACTGGAGCGCGACGTGCCGGTGTTTCTGCAAGGTGAAACCGGCACCGGCAAGGAGGCCTTTGCGGCAGCGCTGCATCGCGCCAGCTCGCGCGCCGGCCAGCCGTTTGTCGCGATCAACTGCGCGGCGATCCCCGAGACGCTGATTGAAAGCGAGCTGTTCGGCTATCGCGGCGGCAGCTTCACCGGCGCGCGCAAGGACGGCATGGTCGGCAAGCTTGAGCAGGCCCATGGCGGCATTCTGTTTCTCGACGAAATCGGCGACATGCCCCTCGCGCTACAGACCCGTCTGCTGCGCGTACTCGAAGAGCGCCAGGTTGTGCCGCTGGGCAGCGCAACGCCGCGACCGCTTGATGTACGCCTGATCAGCGCCAGTCACCAGAATCTGCCAGCCTGCGTGGCCGACGGACGTCTGCGCGAGGACCTGTTCTATCGCATTGGCGGTTTCGCTGTGGAACTGCCGCCGCTGCGCGAGCGTTCCGACAAGGGCCGTCTGCTCGACCTGCTGCTGCGCGAAGAAGCGGCGGGCGCCATTGTGCGGCTGCAAGCGGGAGTTCGAGAGCGCTTGCTGGCGCAGCCCTGGCCGGGCAACGTCCGGCAACTGCGCACCTGTTTGCGGACGTTGGTGGCGTTGGCAGTGGAAGGCCGGGTCACGCTGGAGGACGCGCACGAGTTACTGCCCGCAAGTGACGACCAACCTGTTGACGATCCACTGGGCGTATCCGAACGGCAAACTCTGCTCAGCATGATCGAAGCTGAACACTGGCATGTCGCGCGAGTTGCCCGTCGTCTGGGGATTAGCCGCAATACCCTGTACCGCAAGCTTCGTCAGCATGGAATCACTCGACCTGGTTGAAGACAATCGCGATCATTTGCGTTCATTCGCTGTTGATTGCGCGTATTGCCGGGAAATCGCTTGGATCCAATCATTAACTCACTATATCGCATGCCGACAAGCGGTAGGCTGAGCCTATTGCTAGAAGTGATGGCGCAATGACATATTGCAGCACCTTTCCTCACTTCAAGATGTACCGAAAATGCGCCCTCTCAAGTCACTTGTTGCAGCGTCGTTGCTGCTCAGCGGGTGCAATGGAATGCCAGTCGCTTTTGTTCAGGATCCTGTTTTAGACCAAGCCTTTGTCGTTCACTCCGGCGCGCCTTTGCCTTACGTGCTGATGGGTTCGGCTGTGCAATGGAATGAAGACTTCGCCGTGACGGTGAAGCACATTCCTTACTTGTCGGGCACGGTTTTTCAGGGGCAGGCAGACGTGCAGTTCTTCCGTCACAAGGCCAATAGCGTGCCGGCGTGGCGCGGCTACAAGCCGGGCGAGGAGCTGACTTCGGTGGGGTTCAATTCGCTGTACATGTCGGTCAAGGGCACCGGCCAGGCGCTGCCGGCCATGGTTCGCCTCGACGTCAAAGAGGGCAACGTGCTCTACGGCACCCATAATGGCGCGCTGGCCAAAGGCATGTCCGGAGGGCCGGTGTTTTCCGCCGATGGCAAAGTGGTTGGCATCAACGTGGCGTTTCTCACCCGTGACGACGTCAGCCGCCTCAAGCGCAAGGACCTGCTCGATCAACCGCGCGTGAGCATTTTCCTGCCCTACGCGGAGATCAATCGCGAGTGGTCGCGCTATCAGGCCAGCATCACTCCAACGACGCCACCAGCGACCAAACTGGCCAGCCGCTGATCAGCGTTCGCGCAACGCTTCGCGGGCGCGGTTGAGTGGTTTGATCAGGTAGTCGAGCACGGTTTTTTCGCCGGTACGGATGTCCACCGTGGCGATCATCCCGGGCACGATGGCGAAGCGTTTGCCGGCCTTGTTGCGCAGTTCATCCGACGCGGTACGGATGAACACGCGGTAATAGAAGATTTCCGGCTTGGCTTCGTCCTGGATGGTGTCCGGCGAGATCGTCACCACTTCGCCGTCGAGGCTGCCGTAGATCGAATAGTCATAGGCGGTGATTTTCACTTTCGCCGCCTGGCCCGGGTGAATGAAGGCGATGTCGCGCGGCGAGATGCGCGTCTCGATCAGCAGTTGTTCATCGAGCGGCACGATCTGCATGACCTGGCCGTTGGGCGCAATGACGCCGCCAATCGTGCTGACCTCGATGTCCTTGACGATGCCGCGCACCGGCGAGCGCAGGGTCAGGCGCGATAGTGAATCGGTGCGACCACGGATCACCGCTTCGAGCATCTGCGCTTCGGCGTTGGCTTTGGCCAGGTCTTCGCGGGCGCGAACCATGTAATCGGAGCGGGCTTCGGTGGCCTTCAATTCCAGCTCCGAGCGCTGACGGGTCAGGCGCAGCACTTCGACCCGGCTCGAGGCGCCGATCTTCGCCAGGTTTTCAGTGATCGCCAGTTCGCTGCGCACCAGTTTCAGCGAGCTCTGAATACCGTCGAGGGTTTCCGCCAGACCTTTGCGCCGGGTCTGGTAGAGCTCGGTTTCGGCGCGGATCAGATCGGGAAACTCCTGCAGCGATGCGTCGAAGGTCAGGGGCTTTTCGCTGACTTCGGCCTGCAAGCGGTTGACGCTGGCCAGCGCCGCGCGGTACTTGGCCGCGCTTTCGCCGACGTTGGACTGGTTCTTCACCGGGTCCAATTGCGCGAGGATCTGCCCGCGCTCGACCAAAGCACCTTCGCTGACATTGAGCTGTTCGAGAATGCCGCCCTCCATCGACTGGATCACCTGCTCGCGCGAGCTCGGCACCACTTTGCCGGTGCCGGTCGAGACCTCGACGATCTCGAACCACGCGGCCCAGGCAATGAAGCAGGCGAGCATCAGCGCGCAACCCCAGATCACCTTTGCGCCACCGGCAAGAGCGCGCTCATCGCGGCCGTCGAGGTAGGACATCGGGTCAGGCACATCGGTCATCATCGGCTTCATACCGCCACTCCTTTGCCCGGTGCGCGCAGCCGCGCGAGGGCCGCATCGCGATGGTCGTCGATGACGATACGTCCGTTGTCGAGAACGATGATCCGCTCGACCAGTTGCAACACACTGACCCGATGCGTGGCGACCACCAGCGTTCGGCCCTGGGTCCAGGTCGCGAGTTTTTCCAGCAGCAGACGCTCGGTGACGTCATCGAGCGCGGCCGTCGGTTCGTCGAGCAACAGCACTTGTGGCTGACGGATCAACAAGCGCGACAGCAACAGGCTTTGACGCTGACCTCCGGACAAACCCAGGCCGCCCTCAAGCACCAGGTGATCCATGCCTTTGGGCAGCTGACGGACGAAATCCAGCGCGCCAGTGACAGTCAGCGCGGCGATGATTTCCTGATCGCTGGCCTGCCCGGCGCCGAGGGTGATGTTGTCGCGCAAGGTGCCGTGAAACAGTCGCGCCTGTTGCGACAGCAGGCCGACATCGCGGCGCAGGTCGGCCGGATCCAGATGTGCCAGGGCGATGCCGTCCAGGGTGGTTTCACCGCTGCTCAGATCCATCGCGCCGCCCAGCGCTTGCAGCAACGTCGACTTGCCGGCGCCGTTGCGGCCGAGCAGGGCGATGCGCTCGCCGGGGCGGATGCTCAGATCGATGTTGTTGAGCGCCGGGGTCGATTCCTCGCTGTAGCGAAAACTGGCCTGACGCAGGCGGTAGTCGCCGCGAATCGCCGGCAGGTGCACGCGCTGACTGCCTTCAGGATGATCCACCGGCATCTGCATGATCCGGTTCAAGCCTTCGAGCGCGACCTTGGCCTGCTGCCATCGGGTGAGCACGTGGGTCAGTTGCGCCATCGGCCCCATCATCCGCGACGACAGAATCGACGCCGCGACCAGACTGCCGGTGGTCAGGTCGCCGGCAATCACCATCGGCGCGCCGAACACAATTACCACCGCAAACACTCCGCCTTGTACGTTCTGCGTCCACGCCACCAGGCTGTTGGTCAGGGTGCGCAGGCGCAGGCTGCTGTCTGCGGAGGCGGCGTTGTACTGGTTCCACTGTTGCTGGAAACGCTGCTCGGCCTGCAATGCCTTGATGTCGTCGAGGCCCTGAATACTTTCCACCAGCATGGCGTTGCGCAGCGCCGCTTCACGCATCGACGCATTGGCCAGTCGCGCCAGACGCGGTTGCGCGATGATCCCGGGCAGCAACATGAACACCAGCGCCACCAGTGGAATCAGCACCAGTGGCCCGCCGATCAAATAGAACACCAGCAGGAACAGCAGGAAAAACGGCATGTCCGCCAGTGCCGTGGCAGTGCTGGAGGTGATCAGATCGCGGATCTGCTCCAGCTCGCGCAACTGCGATATGAACGAACCGGTGGATTTCGGCCGCGCCGAATTACGCAGACGCAAAGCGTGGCCAAAGACCAGATCGGAGACGCGCAAGTCGGCGCGTTTGCCCAGCACATCGGTGATGCGCAGACGCAGAATGCGCATGACGAAATCGAACAGCAGCGCCAGCATCACCCCGCCGAACAACACGTACAGGGTCGGCAGCGACTCGGCCGGAATCACCCGGTCGTACACCTGCATGGAAAACAGTACCCCGGCCATGCCCAGCAGGTTGGCCACCAGCGAGGCGATCATCACTTGGCTGTAAGGGCGCAGATCGGTGAGGACGATGCGCCGGAACCAGTGCTCGTCGTAGGGCTTGATGTAATCGTTGGTGCGCACGTCGGCCACCGGTTGCGTCGGACGCAGAATCACCGTGCGCAATGCCTGCTCGGCGAGCGCGCCAGCCTCCATGCGACTCTGCAAACCCTGGTCGCCACTGAAGCAGATGCCCAGCTCGCCGGTTTCGCCGAGGCTTTCGAGCACGCCGACCTGACCATCACGCAGTTGCACCACCAGCGGCGTGCGCCAGCGGCTCAGGCTCTTGTTGTCGAATACCGCGAATTTCACGCTCAAACCGGCCTGACGCGCCATGTGCCGAACCACTTCTTCGACGCGGCCTTCGCTGTGCACCGAGGCCAGACGCACGCTTTCCGGCGAGACGTCGAGGCGATAGTGGCGGGCGACCTTCAGCACGGCTTCCAGCCACGGCGAATAATCTTCGCGAGCTTCGGCAGCAGCGGGTTCGGGAACAGTAATGCTGGCATCGGTCATGGCAGGATCTCGACATTCTGGATGGCGCTGTGGTCGATGCCGAAGACCCGGCGAATCGCACCGCTGTTGTAGAAGCAGTCGATCTGCAGGCGTTGCAGATCAGCCTGGGTGTTGACCAGATCGAAGCGCGACTGATGGATTTCCTGCTCGGCGTTGAGCAGGTCGAGCAGCGGCCGCGTGCCCAGTTCCAGGTACTGGCGGCCATACAACATGCGCGCCTCGGTGATGCTGGTCTGGCGAAATTCCAGCGAGCGCAGCCGCCGGTTCAGGCCCGAAGTTTGCGCCTGGGCTTCGGCCAGGCCCTGGCGCGCTTGCAGACGGGCGAAGTCTTCGGCCGAATCCGCTGCGGTCAGCGCATGCCCGGCGGCGCGGCTGCGCGCACTGATCGCGCCGCCCTGATAGATCGGCACTTCGAGGTTGAGGAATATCCCGACCTGAGTGCGATCGGCGCGCGAGTTCTGATCGTCGTAGTGGTCGTCCAGGTATTGGTTGACCGACGGTTGCAGCGACAGGGTCGGGTAGGCCTCGGCTTTGGCCTGGGCCAGCTCGGCCTGGGCCTGAGTGCGTTGCGCGGCGGCCTGGAGGACGGCGGGCAGGGTGTCGGAGATCTGCGAGGCGTCGCAGGCCTGGGTTAGCGTAGGCGCGGCGGCGTCGCTGACCGCCGGCGGCGTGCGCCGTCCGAGCAGACTGGTCAGGGTCGCTTGCCAGCGTGCGTATTGCGCCTTGAATTCCTGCAACGTCGCCGTCGCGCCTTCGGACCGGGACTGCGCCTGGACCATATCGGAACGGGTGCTGGCGCCCATGTCGCTGCGCTGTTTGGCCAGATCGACGATGCCACCGATGCCCTGAATCTGCTCGCGCGCAACCTTGAGCAGACGCTGATAACGCTGCACCTCGATGTAGGCCCTGGCGGTGTCGCGGGCGATGTCGTCGATCGCCAGCAGAATCCCCGCCTGACTGCGCGCCACTCGGGCGCGGGCGGCGTCGACCGAACTGGAAACCTTGCCGAAGTCATACAGCATCTGCTTGAGGGAGATGTTCACCGACTGGCTGCCGGCATCGCTGCCGTAACCGCTGGTGTAGCCACCCTTGATGCCGCCGGTGACTTGCGGGTAATAGCCGGATTCGGCGACGTTGACCCCTTCGCCTTGCTGGAACAGGGTGCCGATGGCTTCGCCGATGCGTGGGTGCCAGTCCACGGCGAGCCTGACCGCTTGTTCCAGCCCCAACGCGTCCGCATCGGCGGACGCTTTCAGAGCAGGGGTAGGGCGCTGACGGCTTTCATTGCCTGCCGGTTGTTGCAGTTGCGACGGGCTGATGCTGCGCAAGCTGCTGTCGATGTTGTCGTCGGCGCGAACGCCGACGGTGAAAGCGGGGTAGAGGCCGATGGTCAAGAGGACCACCGGCCATTTCTGGCGAAAAACTGACTCCACAGACTTCCCTTACTGTTGAGAGACCAACGTTTGATGTCTTGTTTCAAACCACTTGAATGCCGTTCTGTACCCACAAGTGGTGGCTCGGATCCTCCTGTGCCGTGTATTGAACATAGTCGATGCCGTCGGCCTGTTGCGTGCCATCGGCGACCCAGCCATCGGTCATGTGCACGCTGTCCCTGTCGTCACCCTTGATCAGCAGGGTGTTGTTGTCCGAGGACGTGATCGCCAGCAGATCGCTGAGATTCAGTGTCAGCGCAACCGCACTGGAATGGTTGAGATCGAGGATCTCGACGTTGTGGATCTTGCTCTGCAGATCGCCGAGGTTGATCGACACGTCGCCACCGGCCCAGAGCAGGGTGTCGGTGCCGCTGCCGCCGTCCACCGAGGTGAACTGCTGATCGGCGATGATCAGCGTGTCGTCGCCACCGCCACCTTGCAGGGTCACGGCGCCACCGTGCGAGCCGTCGAGGGTGTCGTTGCCCTCGGTGCCCTGGATCAGGTCACTGCCAGTGGCATGGGCGAGACCGAGGTCATCGCTGGCCAGTGCCGAGAACGCGGTGCTGGCGAATGCGCCGGCATTGTTCAGGTCGATGGTCAGCGTCGCAGTATCCACGGTGCCGTTGGGGTGGGTGAGTTGGTAAGTGAAGGTGTCTTCCTGGCCGATCACCGCATCGGTCAGGCCGGCCTTGAGCGTGTAGGTGTAGTTGCCGTTGGCCTGGACCACCAGGGTGCCGTAGTTACCGACCAGCGAGACGCCGTTGTAACCCGGCGCAACGTAACTGCCGGCGACCAGCACGCTGAGCAAGGTGTAGACCGAGCCCAACACATCGGCGCCGCCGCCAGCGGTGTCGGTGAGCAGATTGCCCGATACCGGCGTGTAGCTGCCGACCACGAACTGATTGTTGTAGGTCGCGACGTTGATCAGGCTGGTGTTGACGCTGGTCAGCAGTCCGAGGCCGCCCACTGCCACCCGCACCTGATAACTGCCGGCGGTCTGGTCGTCGAACTTGATCCCGTAGTTGCCGCCGCCGAGATTGACCAAGGCGTTGCCGCCGTAACTCTTGACCAGCACGTACTGGTTGGTCGCCGTGTTGAGCTTATACAGGCCCACCGTCATCGAACCGAGCAGCGCCAACAGGTTGCTCGAATTGACCACCACGGTCAGGTCACTGACGGTATCGGCCGCGACCACCGTGTTGTAGTTACCGCTGCCGCCGCCCAGCAGCACATTGAACGTGCCGAGGGCTGAGTTGGTGGTGACTTCGCGGTTGATCAGGGTGACGTCAGTCGAGGCGATGTCCGCTGTGGCATCAACCACCAGTGCCGGGCTGCCAAGGTTGGCGTCATTCCACACTTCGCTGGCTTGCGGGCTGTCGATGCGCACGTACAGATTGGCGGTGTCGCTCAAGCCGTTCGGGTGCACCAGTTGGTAATTGAACACGTCGACTTTGCCGACGCTGCCGACACTGCCGTTCGGTTTGTAGCTGTAGTTGCCGTTGGCGTCGATGGTCAGCGTGCCGTACAACCCTTGCACCGTGGTGCCGGCCCCAGCGCTGACCCAGGCGCCGTTCTTGAAGATCTGCAACTGCGCGCCGTTGTCAGGGCCGGTCTGATCGACCGTGCCATCGACACCGACGTTAGTGATGACGTTGCCGGTCACCGCTGGCCCGGCAATGCCGTTGAACTGGGTCAGGCTGCTGACATCCAGTTGCAGCTGGGTATTGACCGTGGTCAGCACGCCGATGCCGGTGCTCGAAACCGTCAGTCGATAATCGCCTGACAGCAGGTTACCGATGTCGACCCGCACACCCTGGCCGGCCAAGGCAATCAGGTCGAGCAGACCGCCACTGCCGTTGACATCCAGAGTCACCCAGTTACCGCTGGCATCCTTGACTTGCAGGGTGTAGACCACGCCATCGATCAGCGAAATCAGGCTGCTGGTGGTCAGCGTCAGGGTCGGATCAAGACGCGTGCCGCCCGCCACGGTGAAGGTGAAGGTTTTCGAGAACCCGGCCAGCAGCGTAGTGAACGAGTCGTTGAAGGTCTGCGACGCGGTGACCGGAGCCAGGGTGACGGTGCCGACGGCGAGGTTATCGCTGGCGACCACTGGCGCGTTGACGTCGACGTCCGGCGCAATGACGTTGGCGGCCACCGAAACGTTGCCGCGTGCGTCGCTGAGGTTGATGGTGAGGTTTTCGCCGTTGATCTGCGCACTGCTCAGGGTGACGTTAAACACGCCGAGGTTGTTGACCGTGCCGGTGCCGAGAATAGTGCCGCTGGCCGACTTGATGGTCACGGTTGCGCCGGCTTCGCCGGTACCGGTGACGGTCAGGCCATCGGCACCGACCAGCAGCGCCGTGGCGGCAGCGGGTGGTGTCAGGTCTGGCGCCGTCGCAGTCGCCGCAGCCGATACGTTGCCGCTCGGATCGGCCTGGGTGACGCTGAGCACCTGGCTGTTGATCTGCGCCGATGCCAGTACTACCGAAAAGCTGCCGTTGGCGGCAACGGTCGCGGTGCCGAGCACCACACCGCCGGCGCCGAGTACGCTGATGGTCGAACCGGGCACGCCGACGCCAGTGAGCACGGTGCCGCTGCCATTGACGCTGACGCCGGTCGGCGCGCCGGGTGCGGTAATGTCCGGCGCTGTCAGGCTGGCGTTGGGCGACAGATTGCCGGCCGGGTCGACCAGACGCACGGTCAACAGCTGCCCGTCGAGTTGCGCGGTGTTCAGGTTGAAGCTGAACGTGCCGCCACTGCCTACGGTGGTGGTGCCGATCAGCGCACCGCCCGGGCCGTAGACGTTGACCGTCGCACCGGCTTCGCCCGTACCGCTCAAGGTCAGACCGTTGGCAGCGAGCGTCAGACCGCTGGCTGCGATCGGCGCCTGCACGTCAGGGGCCGTCAGATTGAAGACCTGCGACAGATTGCCCGTCGGGTCGGCCTGTTGGACGTTGAGCTGTTGGCCGTTCAGTTGCGCGCTGGACAGTTGTACGGTGAAGGTGCCGCCAGCATTGACCACAGCGGTGCCGAGGACGGTACCGGCTGCGTTGGTCACGCTGACGGTCGCGCCGGCTTCACCCGTGCCGCTGACCGCCAGGCCAGTACCGTTCAGGCTGACATTGCTCAGCGGCGCTGGCGCGGTGGTATCGGCGACGCTGAGGTTGGTAACCGGCGAAACGTTGCCCGCCGCATCGCTCTGCGTGACGCTCAGTTGCTGGCCGTTGAGTTGCGCCGATGACAAGGTCACCGAGAACGAGCCATTGCCCGCCACCGTCGCCGTGCCCAGCACCGCGCCACCGACACCGCGCACAGTAACGGTGGCGCCGGCTTCACCGAGCCCGCCGAGCACCAGTCCGGCGCCGCTGAGTACCAGCGCCGTCGGAGCGGCCGGGGGAGTGATATCGGGCGCCGTTACGTTAAGCCCGGATGAGGTGTTATTGGACGCATCGGTCTGTGTCGCATTGAGCACCTGACCGTTGACCTGCGGCGTATTGAGCTGTGCGCTGAAGGTGCCATTGGCGCCAACCGTCGCATTGCCCAACACCACGCCGCCAGCGCCGGTGATGGTCACCGACGCGCCGACTTCGCCGCGACCGGTAACCAAAGTGCCGTTGGCGTTGACCGCCAGATCGCTGAGTGGCGCCGGCGCCGAGGTGTCGCCTGCGGTGATTTCAGTCGGCAGCGAGGCGCCACCCAACGCAGTGTTGGCGGTGACTTCCAGGCTTTGGCCGTTGGTTTGCGCAGGCGTCAGCACCACGCTGAACGTGCCATCCCCGCCGGTGACGCCGGTGCCGATCAGGCTGTTGTCCGGCGCGTAGACATTGATGATGGTGCCGATCGCCGCCGTGCCGGTCAGCGTCACGCCGTCGGCTGTCAGCACAAGATTGTCCGGCGCAGCCGGCGCTGGCACTGCCGGAACAGTCAGGTCGGCGTCTGCGGACACGTTAGTCGCGACGTCTGTTTGATTCACTGTCAGCACTTGGCCGGCGGTGATGCCGGGGTCCAGATCGATCAGGAACGTGCCGTTGGCGGTCACTGTGCCGGTGCCGACGATATTGCCTAGCGCATCGGTTACTTCGACACTCGCACCGGCTTCGCCACGACCGGCGAGCTGGCTCAGATCGCCGCTGATGGTCAGACCGGTGACGGCATCCGGAGCCGTGGTATCTGCCGCCGGGTAGAGCAGCACTGGCGATGCGTTCTGCGCTTCGTCCGTCGCGATCACCGACAACAACTGACCGTTGGCCTGGGCCGGATTCAGCGTGACTGTATAGGTGCCGTCGCCCAATGCCACCGCTGTGCCGAGCACGGTGCCGGTGGCGGACAGCACAGTCACGGTGCTGCCGGCTTCGGCGGTCCCGGCGAGCAAGGTGCCGGCGCCGGTCAGCGATGTCACCGTTGGTGCGATCGGTGCAGTGCTGTCCGGCGCGTCGACCAGAACGGGCTCGGACTGGTTGGTTTGTGCGTCGGCCTGCACGACCGACAGTGCGCGGCCATCGAGTTGCGCAGCCGACAACGTGACGCTGAAACTGCCATCTGCCGCCACCGTCGCTGTGCCGAGCACCACCGCGCCGTCAAGCACGGTGACGGTTGCGCCGGGCTCGCCGGTACCGGTGACGGTCAAGCCGTCCTGGCTGACGTTGAGATCGGCCACTTCCAGTGGATCGGTGATATCGCCCGCTTGCACGGGCGCTGTCGGCGATGTGTTGGATGCCAGATCGGTCTGATTGACGCTCAACAACTCACCGTTCACTTGCGGCGGGTTGAGGGTCACGCTGAACGAGCCATTGCCGGTCACGGTTGCCGAGCCCAGTACCGTGCCAGTCGCGCTGAGCACGCGCACCGTGGCGCCGGCTTCACCGGTACCGGTCAGTGTCACGCCGTCGGGCGCGAGAACGAGGTCGGTGGGCGCAGCGGGCAGGGTGATGTCCGGCGCAGTGACGGGCACGATCGGCGAAGGGTTGCCCGCCGCATCACGCTGGATCACCGATAAGGCTTCACCATTTAGCAGCGGCTGGTCGAGCGTCACGCTGAAGCTGCCGTCGGCCTGCACCGTGCCAGTGCCGACGATGGTGCCCACCGCGTTGGTGACGACCACCTGCGAGCCAGCCGCACCGGAGCCGGTGATGAGGCTGCCGCTGGCGTCGATCTCGACATCGGTCAGTGCGGCAGGAGGCGTGCTGTCCGGCGCGGTCAGGGTGCCGGCAGGCGAGGCATTTCCGGCCGCATCCGCCAACACTACGAACAGCGCTTGGCCATTGGTCTGTGTTGGGATCACCGTGACCTCGAAACGACCATCGCTGCCCACGGTGCCGGTGCCCAGTTCGGTGCCATCGGCCGACGTCACGCGGACAATGGCGCCGACTTCGCCGGTACCGGTGAGCAGACCGCCATCGGCATTCAGTTGCAGATCGGCCGGCGTCGCTGGCGGGGTCAGATCCGGTGCGGTGATCGACACAGGGGCGCTGACGTTGCCGGGTGGATCAGCCTGCTGCACGCTGAGAATCTGTTCATTGATCTGCGGCGGATTGAGGGTGACGCTGAAGGTGCCGTCGCCGAGTACCACGCTGGTGCCGAGCAAGGTGCCATTGGCATCGCGCACGGTCACGGTCGCGCCGGGTTCGCCAGTACCGATGACCAACGCGCCGGACGAGTTGATATCGACGTTGTCCAGTGGATCAGGCGGGGTGAAGTCCGGTGTGGTCAGGTTCACTGCCGGCGAGTCGTTGCCCGCTGCGTCGGCCTGGACCACGGTGATCACTTCGGCGTTGGTCAACGCCGGGTTCAGTGGCAGGGTGAACGTACCGGTTGCGCTGACCACGGCGGTGCCAAGCACGTTGCCGTCGCTGTCGATGACGCGCACCTGCGCGCCCGGTTCGCCGCGCCCGGTCAGGCTTGCGCCGTCGCCGCCGATGCTCAGTTGCGAAACGGCCGCTGGCGGTGTGCTGTCGACCGAAGTGAACGGCGTGGCTGCCGAGGTGTTGCCCGCCGCATCTGTCAGCGACACGGTCAGCGCCTGGCCATTGGCTTGCGGCGTGGTCAGGGTGATCGCAAACGTGCCGTCGATGCTCACGGTGCCGGTCCCGACCAGCGCTCCGGCGGCGTTGTACACGTTGACCGTGGTGCCGGCCTCACCGGTACCCGACAGCAAGGTGCCGTCAGTGCTTGCCACCAGCGCCGCCGGCGCATTGGGCGCGAGCAGGTCCGGGGCGATCAGGTTGACGCTGTTGGATTCGTTGCCGGCGGTGTCGGCCTGGCTCAGGCTCAAGGTCTGGCCAGAGGTTTGTGCCGGGCTGAGGGTGACGCTGAACGTGCCGTTGGCCGCCACCACCGCGCTGCCGAGAACCGTTCCGCCGGTGCCGAGCACGGTCACCGTGGCGCCGGCTTCACCGCGCCCGGTCAGGGCCGTGCCGTTCGGTGCCAGGCTCAGTTCGCTGAGCGGCGTTGGCGCCGCGATATCGGCAGCGGTGTAGTCGGTCGGGGATGAATTGATACCGGTGCTCGACGTCGCCACGGCAGACAGTTGTTCGCCGTTGAGTTGCGCGGCGTTGAGGGTGACGCTGAAAGTGCCATTGGCCGCCACCAGCGCGCTGCCGAGCAACACGCCCGAGGCATTGCGAATGCTCACGGTACTGCCGGCGGTGGCCGAGCCGGTCAGGGTCAGACCGTCGGCGCTGAGGGCCAGATTGGTCGGTGCAGTTTCCGCCAGATTGCCCGGCGCAGTCACCGGCGCCGCCGGTCCGGTGTTGCCGGCAGCATCGATCTGCACCACGGAAAGATTCGATCCAGCCACCGCTGCCGGGGACAACGTGACGCTGAAATTGCCATTGCTGGCAACGGTCGCAGTACCCAGCAAAACACCGCCGGCATCGCGAACTTCCACGCTGGCGCCGACCTCGCCGATGCCGGTCAGGGTGGCACCATTGGCGCTCACCGCCAGATCGCTCGCTACCAACGGTGCCGTGCTATCGACGGCATTGACGATTGCCGGGGATGACGGATTGCCTGCCGCATCGGTGGCCGTCACGTTCAGCGACTGGCCGTTGGTTTGCGGGCTGTTGAGGGTAATCTGGAAAGTGCCGTTTGCGGCCGCCGTGGTGGTACCGAGAAGATTGCCCTGGCTGTCGCGTACGGTCACCGTACTGCCGGCCTCGGCGTTACCGGCCAGTTGCACGCCTGCTGCATTCAAGGTCAAGCCGCTCGGGATCGCCGGCGCAGTCAGATCCACCGCAACCACTTCAACCGCCGTCGAGACATTGCCCGGCGGATCTTCCTGAGTGACGGTCAGCACTTCGGCATTCAGTTGTGCTGCGTTGAGGGTGACAGTGAACGCGCCGCCACTGCCGACCTGCGCGGTGCCGAGCAAGGTGCCGTCGGCGCTGCGCACAGACACCGTGGCGCCCGGTTCGCCATGACCAGTGACGGTGACGCCGTCAGCATTCACCGCGACTTGGGTCAGCGCCGCCGGTGGGCTGATGTCGGGTGCGGTGACGCTGGTCGATGGCGAGACGTTGCCGGCAGGGTCGGTCTGGCTGATCGCCAGCGCCTCACCATTGGTCGGTGCTGGCGCCAGGGTCACGCTGAACGAGCCGTCCGCGCCAACCACGGCGCTGCCCAGCAGGGTGCCGTTGGCGGTGGTGACATTGACTGTTGCGCCAGCCTCACCTGTGCCGCTGAGGGTGCTGCCATCGGCGCTGATCAGTGGATTCTGCACAGCGGCCGGCGGGGTGCCGTCGACGGTGATCACGCCAGCGGACGTCGAAGTGTTGCCGTTGGCGTCGGTCAGAGTGACCTGCAGGGTTTCGCCGGTGTTCTGCGCATTGGGCAAAGTGACCTGGAAGTTGCCGCTCTGATCGACCACGCCGGTGGCCAACACGTTACCGGCGGCATCGCGCACGGTCACGGTGCTGCCGGCTTCGCCCTGGCCTTTGACCACGGTGCCGACGTCATTGATCGTAACGCCAGTCGCTGCGGCGGGCGGTTGCAGATCGGTGGCAATGATGCCGGCAGGTTGCGACAGGTTGCCGGCGGCGTCGCTCTGGATCGCGGTAAGCGCCTGGCCATTAAGTTGTGCCGGCGTCAGCGTCAGGCTGAACGTGCCATTGCTGGCGACCAGTGCAGTACCGAGCACGGTACCTGTGGCGTCGGTGACAGTGACCGTCGCCCCGGCCTCTCCGCGTCCAGTGAGTGTCGTGCCGTTGGTGTTCAGCGCCAGATTGGTCACAGCGTCCGGCGCCGTGCCATCGACCGCCGTCACCGTGCCCGGAATCGACACGTCACCGTCGGGACTGGTGGCCGTCACCTGGAGAACTTGCGCGTTGATCTGTTTGCTACTGAGCAACAGGGTGAAGCGGCCGAAGCTGTTGATCAGCCCGGAGCCGAGCACCGTGCCGCTGCTGCTGGTCACCGTCACGGTGCAACCGGGCGTACCGGCGCCGGTCAGGGTGAAACCATCGGCACTCAAGGCCAGATCGGTCGGGGTCGCGACTTGGCTACCGTCCAGTCCTGCCAGCGGCACGACGGGCGAATCATTACCGCCGCCATCCGTGCTGATGACTTCCAGATTGCCGCCAGGCTCGGCCGGTGGACTGAGGGTCACGACGAAGCGGCCATCCGCATCGGCCGTCGCGGTGCCCAGCACAGCGCCACCGCCGGCAATGCTGACGGTGACCGTCGTGCCCGGTTCGGCAAGTCCCGACACTTGCGTACCGGCGGGGTTGAGCGCGAGATCGCTGACCGCTGCCGGCGGGGTGCTGTCCGGCGCGGTGACGCTGCCGGGAAGCGAACTGTTGGCGCCATCCGACACCACGACTTGCAAGGCTTCGCCATTGGTCTGCGCAGTATCGAGGTCGACCGTGAAGGCGCCCGTGCCGTCAGCGGTCGCGGTGCCGATGACGTTGCCGTCGGTATCCAGCACCTGCACCGTGTTATTGGGCTGCGTGGTGCCGGTGACCGTGGCACCCGCCGGATCGATGAGCAGACCGCTCGGTGCAGGTGGGGCGGTGATGTCCGGTGCGGTGACCGGCGTGGCCGGCGAGGGCAGGGCGCTCGCATCGGTCTGGATCACGTTCAGCACCTGACCGTCGAGCTGAGCCGGGCTCAGATTGACGCTGAAATTGCCGTCGCTGGCGACCACCGTAGTGCCAAGCACCGTGCCGTCGGGCGCGCTGACGGTTACGGTGCTGCCCGCTTGCCCGGTGCCGGTCAAGGTCACGCCGTTACTGGCGAGCACGACATTGTCCGGCGCCAGCGGCGCGGTGGTGTCCGTCGCCGTCAATGGTGTGCCGGGGGAAACGTTCACGCCATCCGATTGGCTGACTTGCAGTTGCTGGCCTTCGATCTGCGGGCTGTTCAGCGGCACTGTAAAGGCGCCGCTGCCGTCGACGATCGCGGTACCCAACACATTGCCGGCCGAATCCTTGACCGACACCGTGGCACCGGGCTCGCCGGTGCCACTCAGTTCAGTGCCACCTGCATTCAGCGTCAGATCCGAAGGGGCAGTGGGAGCCTGGATATCCGGCGCTTCAACTGGAACTGCCGGCGAGCCCGACGGCGAGCCATCGGTCTGCACGACGCTGAGGTTCTGGCCGTTGGTTTGTGGCGAGGACAGGGTGACTTCGAACCGGCCGTTGCTGCCGACGACAGCTGTTCCCAGCACGGTCCCATTGGTGTCAGTGACAGTAACGGTGGCGCCGATCTGACCCGCGCCGGAGACCACGGCGCCATTGGCGGAAATGCTTACATCGGTCACGGCAACCGGCGTGGTCAGATCGGGTGCGATCACGTTGACCGGCGCCGAAGGATTGCCGTCCGCGTCGGTCTGGATCACTTGCAGCTGTTGCGCATCGGTCTGTGGTGTGGAAAGTGGAACGGTAAAATTGCCGTCGGCACCCACCGTGCCGGTGCCGATGATATTGCCGGCCGGATCGCGCACGATGACCGAGGCGCCGATTTCGCCTTTGCCGGTCAGCGTCTGTCCCTGGCCATCGAGTGTCAGGTTGGACACCGCCGCCGGGCCTTGGGTGTCAGGCGTTACATAGGTCAATGGGGCGGAGGTGTTGCCAGCGGCGTCGCTGGCACTGATCTGCAACGTTTCACCATTGTTCTGCGGGCTGCTCAATTGCACCGTGAACGTGCCATCCGCAGCGACCACTGCCGAGCCGAGCAGATTGCCGTTGGCGTCGCGCACTGTCACGGTCGAACCGACCTGGCCGCGACCTTTCATCTGCAGGCCATCCACGCTCAGGGCAACGTCGCTCGGCTGGGTCAGTCCGTCGAGATCAATGGCGATAACAGTCGCTGCTGGCGAAGGGTTGCCGGCGGCGTCGGTGACCAGCACGCTCAGCGCCTCACCATCGATTTGCGCGGCGCTCAGTTGCACGGTGAACGAGCCATCGGCTGCGACTAAAGCCGTGCCGAGCAGTGTGCCTTGGGCATTGGTGACGCTGACTGTGCTGCCGGGTTCGCCACGGCCGGTGACCGAGAGGCCATCGCTGCTCACCGTCAGATCCGTAGCAGCGGCGGGGCCGGTGATGTCCGGCGCATTGAAGGTGATGGCCGGCGATTGCGCACCGGCGCTGTTGACTGCCACGACACTGAAGGTTTCACCGTTGGCCTGCGCACGAATCAGCGTCAGCAGGAAAGTACCGTCAGCGGCCACCGCCGCGCGCCCGAGCAATTCGCCGTTGGCGGCACGGACTTCGATCGTGGTGCCGGCCCGGGCGGTGCCGGTCAGTTGGCTGCCGTCGCTGCTCAAACCAAGATTGCCTGGCGTCGTCGGTTCGACGATCTCCGGCGCGCTGACCGTTGCGCCGGTCGAGGTGTTGCCTGCGGCATCGGTGGCATTCACTGTCAGCGGCTGACCGCCGGTTTGCGCGGGGCTGAGGACGACGCTGAAGGTGCCATCGGCCGCAACCACGGCGCTGCCGAGCAGGCTGCCATCGGCGGCGCGCACCTGGATGGTCGAGCCGACTTCACCGGTGCCGCCGAGTTGCGTGCCATCGGCGCTCACAGCGAGGTTGCCAGGCGCAGTGGGCGCGGTGGTATCCGGCGCAGTGACCGTACCCGGCGTCGAAACGTTGCCCGCAGGGTCGGTGAGCGTGACGTCGAGCGGCTGGCCATTGTTCTGTGGCGTACCCAGGTCGACCTGGAAACTGCCGTCGGCGCCAACGGTTCCGGAACCCAAAAGGTTGCCGGCCGCATCGCGTACTTGAACGACACTGCCAGCTTCGCCAAAACCACTCAGCACCCTGCCATCGGCCGACAAGGTTAATCCGGTCGCGGGCGCAGGAGGCGTCGCGTCTCCGCCCCCACCACCACCACCACCACCACCACTTCCGCCGGCAGCGGCCGCCGCACCACCCGCGCCCAACAGGCCAAGCCCGGCAATCGCCCAGGCCGGCGTCGCGCCATCCACCATACCGACGCCAGCGATCAGCTCGTCCAGCGAATTGATTTCGTCAAAGGTAAAGCCATTGAACGGCTCGGCGCTGTAGCGCGCCTGCCACAGCGTCGCGTCGTCACCCTGAAAGACAATGTCATTGGGCACGCCGTCAGGGCTGGTGACAAAGAAATTGGAGATTTTGATTTGCTCGCCAGACTTCAGATTGACGATCAAATCCTGACCGCTGCGACTGGTCGACGCCAATTGATCGGGCCGAACCGGCATTTGTACAACTGAAGGCTGACTGAGCTGAACATTGCCCCAGTTCTGGGCAGTGAGCTGAGAATTGGCTTTGTCGGCAATGACGATGTTGTCCATTACTACTCCCTGTAAATGGGTGGGGCGGACGTCCACGGATGGTTTTAAAACCATAGATAGGGAGTGTCAGATGGGGCTGCCTGATTTTTGACGAGCGTCTGAATGGGCCATTTGCCCACGTCTATCTATTTGAAAATCTGTTCTATTCAGGTCATTACCGTTTGTCGGGACGTTGGATCCAAGCGGTTTTTGGGTGCAACAAAATGTGTCGTTTTCGACATTATCCAAAGAGAGGCAGGAAAAGGTCCGGGCGGAATCGACGAGGGTGATGGCTAAGCGATATTGGATTTCTCAAAGCGCAGGCCACCCTCCGCAGTTGCCTGTCTGCGAAGGTATTAATCAAAAAGCGTAGAAGGGGAGGAAGGTTTTGTATAAGAAATCCTGTTGTACCGTTTCAGCTGTTCTTTTTATCCCTCAGCAGTTAATGCGCTAGCTATCGATCGCCGAAGTGATCGGACGATATCCAGCGCAGACTGATCGCTAACACTGCCGGGGCACTGATCAAACATATGTGGCGCCCCAGGGTAGACATGCAGTTCGACGGCAACCCCGGCGCGGGACAGCCGTAGGGCAAATGCAACGTCCTCTTCCAGAAACAGATCCAGCGCCCCGACGGCCAGAAACGTCGGTGGCAAGTCACGCAGATCATCCTGCAGGGCCGGCGAAAACCAGCCGATTGGCAGATCATCCAGCGCTTGGTCAGCGCGCAGGCACTCCCAACAGAACTGGTTGGCTTGCGCCGGCCAGCCAATCACTCCGGTCGTGCTGTTCTGCTGAGGCGAGGCTGCGCTGCCCGAACGGTAATCGAGCATCGGATAAACCAGCACCTGACTGGCGATGGAATACTCGCCGCGATCCCGCGCCACAATGGCCAGCGCTGCTGCCAGCCCGGCGCCGGCACTGTGGCCCATGACGATTACTTTGTCGGCGTCGATGTTGAGCGTTTGCCGGTGGGCGAAAACCCAGCCGAGGGCCGTGTAGCAGTCCTCCAGAGGAACAGGGAAGGGGTGCTCTGGCGCGAGACGGTAATCGACGGCGACGATGATCGCCTGAAGTGCTTCGGCGAGGTCAGCCAGATAGTCATCGGCCATTTCGGGGCAACCGAGGACGAAACCTCCACCGTGGATGTAGAGGATCACCGCAAAATTACCGTCCGGTGCTGCGGCGGCGGGCCGGTAAAGACACAGGCGCAAATTCTCACCGTCGTGGGCCTTGGTCCATAGGTTTTCACCGCGCGCTTGTTCTGGGGATTTGAATGTCGCGTGAACACGCTCCCTGATCGCGGGCAGCGTTTCCAACGTCCAGGCTTCTGCGCCGGGAGTTAAAAAGCTTTTGAAGTCGGGATCCAGCAGTTCATGTGCTTTCACGTTCTGCCTCCTGTTTTCGAATGAACGAGCGCCTCGGATGGAGGCGCCGCCCACGGTGGAGTTACAGCCAGGCTTTGATCTGCGCGCACACAGCCGGCGTCGAGATGCCGTAGCGATCATGCAGCGTCGGCAGGGCGCCGGCGTCAAGGAACGCGTCGGGCAACGCGATCTGTCTGAAGGTGGGCGTCACGCCATTGCGCAACAACAACCCGGCAACCGCTTCACCCAAACCGCCGATGATCGAGCTGTTCTCGGCTGTGACCACCAGACGCCCGGATTTACGCGCTTCGGCGAGAATGGTTTGCTCATCCAGCGGCTTGATAGTCGGCACGTGCAGCACAGCCACATCAATACCGTCGGCCTGCAATTGCTTGGCCGCTTCCAGCGAGCGCATGGTCATCAGCCCGGTGGAGATGATCAGCACGTCGTTGCCCGTGCGCAGGGTCTTGGCCTTGCCGATCTCGAATTTATAACCGTACTCGTCCAGCACCAACGGCACATTGCCGCGCAGCAAACGCATATAGACCGGGCCTTGGTGAGCGGCGATGGCCGGCACGGCCTGTTCGATTTCCAGCGCATCGCAAGGGTCGACGATCATCAGATTGGGCATGGCGCGGAAAATAGCCAGATCATCGGTGGCCTGATGGCTCGGCCCGTAACCCGTGGTAAGGCCGGGCAAACCGCAGACGATTTTGACGTTAAGGTTTTCCTCGGCGATGGCCATGCAGATGAAGTCGTAAGCACGGCGCGAAGCGAACACCGCGTAGGTGGTGGCGAAGGGCACGAAACCCTCACGCGCCATGCCCGCGGCCGCGCTCATCAGCAACTGTTCGGCCATGCCCATCTGATAGAAACGCTCCGGATGCGCCTTGGCAAAAATGTGCAGGTCGGTGTACTTGGACAGATCAGCTGACAGGCCGACGATGTCCGCGCGCTGCTCTGCCAGCGCTGCGAGCGCATGGCCGAAAGGTGCCGAACGGGTCGCCTGGCCCTCGGAAGCAATCGAGGCAATCATCGCCGAGGTTGTCAGGCGCTTTTTCACCGGCGCGCCAGTAGCAGTCGAAGGCGCAGTGTTGGCGGCGTTGCTCATTGGTCTTTTCCTTCTTCAAGGTTGCTCAGTGCCAGGTCCCATTCGTGCTCTTCGACGCGAATGAAGTGGGTCTTTTCCCGGTTCTCCAGAAACGGCACGCCTTTGCCCATTTTCGTGTCGCAGATGATCACGCGCGGTTGGCCGCCCGGGTGATTGCGCGCGGCATCGAATGCAGCGACCAGGGCGTCGAGGTCATTGCCGTCGATGCGCTGGGTGAACCAGCCAAAGGCTTGCCAGCGATCGACGATGGGTTCGAACGAGAGAATCTCGCTGGAGTAACCGTCGGCCTGCTGGTTGTTGACGTCGACGATGGCGATCAGATTGTCGAGCTGCCAGTGCGAGGCCGACATCACCGCTTCCCAAGTCGAGCCTTCATTGAGTTCGCCATCGGACAGCAGGTTGTAGACGAACGAGGCCGAGCCTTTGCGCTTGAGGCCCAGGCAGGCACCGACCGCGATACCCAGGCCCTGACCCAGCGAGCCGCCGGTGATTTCCATCCCCGGCGTGTAGGCGGCCATGCCCGACATCGGCAGGCGGCTGTCATCCGAACCGTAGGTTTCCAGCTCGTCGAGCGGAATGATCTCGGCTTCGATCAGCGCTGCGTACAGCGCGATGGCGTAGTGACCGATTGAGAGATAGAAGCGATCGCGCTGCTCCCACTCGGGATCCTGGGGACGATGATTCATCGCATGAAAGTAAGACACCGCCAGCAGGTCAGCCGCGCCGAGGGCCTGGCCTACATAGCCCTGGCCCTGAACCTGGCCCATGCGCAGTGCATGGCGGCGAATGTTGTGCGCGCGCTGGGTCAGGCTCAGCGATGCAGCGTGTGCAAGATTAGTCGTCATGATGAAACTCCGTTGACTCAACGATTGACCAAAGCGGCGGGAATACGCAGGACCAGGCTCGCGCCGAGGAACAGCACGCCGGTAATCAGGTACATGCCGATGGCACTGGAACCGGTCAGGGTGGTGATCCAGCCGATCAGATAAGGCGAGCAGAACCCGGCGAGGTTGGCGAAGCTGTTGACCGCGGCGATGCCGGCCGCCGCAGACACCCCGCCGAGCAGCGTGGTGGGCAGCATCCAGAACAACGAGGTGGCGGACAGAATGCCGGAGGCGGCCAGGCACAGGCTGAGGATCGACAAGGTCGGATTGCCGCCCATCATTGCTGCCAGGCTCAAGCCGATCGCACCGGCGATCATCGGCACGATCAGGTGCCAGCGGCGCTCGCGATGTTTGTCGCCACTGCGGCCGACCAAGAGCATGGCGGCGATGGCGCACAGATAGGGCAGGCTAGTCAGGAAACCGATGTGCAGCGGGTCGGAAACCCCTGCATTACGTACCAGTGTCGGCAGCCAGAAGGTGATCGCATATTGGCCCATGACCACACAGAAGTAGATCGCCGCCAGCAGCCACAAGCGCCGGTCGCGAATGAACTCGCCGACCGAGGCGTGGGTGACCTTTTGCTGGTCGTCTTCGGCCAGCTCACGAGTGATCAAGGCTTTTTCCTCGTCATTGAGCCAGGTCGCCTGATGCACGCCGTCCTTCAGATAACTCAGCACCAGCAGGCCGACGACCACGGTGGGCACCGCCTCGAGAACGAACATCCATTGCCAGCCGGCCCAGCCGTGCACACCGGCAAAGTGGTTCATGATCCAGCCCGACAGCGGGCCTCCGACCATGCCTGACAGCGGAATGGCGATAAACCACAACACGGTCATGCGCGCTCGCCGATAGGACGGAAACCAGTAGGTGAGGTAGAGCAGCAGGCCCGGCGCCAGGCCGGCTTCAGCAATCCCCAGCAGAAAGCGTAGGGCATAGAACTGCCAGGCGGTTTCGACGAAGGCGAACAGCGCCGAGACGATGCCCCAGGTGATCATGATCCGCGCAATCCACACTCGCGCGCCGACCTTGTGCAGGATAATGTTGCTGGGCACTTCGCAGAGGAAATAGCCGATGAAAAACACCCCCGCGCCCAGTCCGTAGACCGTTTCGCTGAGGGCCAGATCGTTCATCATTTGCAGCTTGGCGAAACCGACGTTGACCCGGTCCAGATAGGCGCACAGGTAGCACAGCATCAGGAACGGCATCAGCCGCCATGCCGTTTTGCGATAGGCAGAAGAACGCACGGTCGAAACCGCTTCGAGCGACAGGGTAGTCATGGTCTGATCTCTTGTTTTTATTGACCGCCAGGCCATCAGGCCCGGCTGCGTCATCGATCCAGAACCGCACGGGTCACGCAGGCCCGCCCAGAGTTACTCAGTGAATCAGCATGCCGCCGTTCACATCGAGGGTGATGCCGGTCAGATAAGCGGACAGGTCGCTGGCCAGAAACAGCGCGGCGTTGGCGACGTCCTGCGCTTGACCCAGGCGCCCGAGCGGAATGCCTTCGATGATGGCGTGGCGGCGTTCATCCTGCATCAGGCCGCCGGTGATGTCGGTGTGAATAAGGCCGGGAGCGATGGAGTTGACGCGGATATTGTCCGGCCCCAATTCCCGCGCCATGGCCTTGCCCAGCCCCAGCACACCGGCCTTGGCCGCGCTGTAATGCGGGCCGCCGAAGATGCCGCCGCCGCGCTGGGCCGACACCGACGACATGCAGACGATGCTGCCGGAAGACTGTTGGCGCATCAGCGGAATCACCGCCTGGGACATGAGCAAAGTGCCGCGCAGGCTGACGTCCAGCACCTTGTCGTAGTCCGAAGGGCGAATATCCAGAGTCTTCAGTGGCTGGGTGATGCCGGCGTTGTTGACGAGAATATCGATGCGCCCGAAGTGCTCGATGATGGTGGCGACGGCTTGCTGAACCTGCGCTTCGTCGGCCACGTTGGCCGCCAGGCCCAGATGACCTTCGCCCAGTGCTGCGGCGGCGTCACGTGCTGCGGATGCATCCAGATCGAGGATGACCACGCGAGCGCCGTGTTGCGCAAATGTGCTGGCGGTAGCGCGGCCAATGCCACGGGCAGATGCGGCACCGGTAATGATTGCGACTTTGCCTTGAAGAAGCATGGAGGATTCCCTCGAATTGTTTTTATTGGGTCGGTGTGTAAGTAACCGATGACTCAGCTTGTCCTCCGGGGCGAGCGTGAGCAATAACGCGGAAGTCACTCAATGCTGAAAAAAATTCAGCACTCGTCAGGCCGTTTCGCAAATGCTTGAATGAAACCGGTCCGTACATCACAAGAAATCACCACGGAGTCCCCATGCGCTCTGACACTGAGGCATCGATCATCCTGCCACCGCTGAAAGCAATTCAGGCCTTCGAACAAACCGCGCGCTTCGGCAACGTCGCCAGGGCAGCAGAAGTGCTGGACCTGACCCCCTCGGCAGTCAGCCATCAACTGGCGAAACTCGAAGGGATGATCGGCCGGCAATTATTCGTTCGCGCTGCTCGGGGCGTCTCGCTGACGCCGGTCGGCGAGCAATACCTCAAGGAAGTCTCCGGGATTCTGCACAGCCTCGCCGTTGCCACCGAGCGTGCGGCCAGCGATGTCAGCCTCGATTGCCTGCGCTTGCACTCATCGCCAAGCTTCGGCCTGCTCTGGCTGATGCCGCGCCTGGAAGCGTTTCGCGCCAGTCATCCGGACATACAGATCAATCTGTCGTGCTCCTATGAATCGCTGCACTTCAGTCGCGACAAGATCGACGTCGATATCCGTCACGGTCTGCCGAACTGGCCCAGTTATGAGGTGCGCACGGTCAGGAACGAGACGTTCGCGGTGCTGACCTCACCGAAACTGCTCGCGCAACGCCCGGTACTCGGTGCGGCGGATCTGCTGGAGTGCGATCTGATCCTGTCCGAGGCCACTCTGCTCAAATGGCCGCAATGGTTTGCCCAGCATGGTCTGGCGCGTCCGGAGCGGCCGTACGCGCTGAGCTTCGATCGTTCATACATGTCGCTGGAAGCCGCGAGTCATGGCTTGGGTTTCGCACTGGAAAGCACATTGCTGGCGCAAAAGTATCTGGCAGCGGGCACGCTGGTTGAAGTCGCGCCTGAATCTCTGAGTGCTGCGGTGGCTGCGCACCATCTGGTATTCCCCAAAGCGCATTCGAGCTTTCCACGGGTCAGGCGTTTTCTGGCGTGGATGGAGAGCGAATTGGGGCATGAGTTCGCGTATTGAGTCGGGCTCAATTCTTTCAAACTCTCTGAACCGGCCAGGGTCAATCCATTACCGGTCACATATTCACGTCAGAGGTGAAGGAATGGATAACTACCACATCAACAAAAACCAGCAGCGCTGGGAACTGGTCAAAGAGGGCGCGCAGCGTGCGTCGAAAACGGCTGCGACCAAAGCCGAGATCACCCAGATCGCCAGTGACTATCTGCAGGACAAAACCGCCTCGCTGAAAATCCATAAAGAAGACGGGACGATTCAGGAAGAACGCACCTTTCCGCGCGCAGCCGACCCGCGAAAAACCAAAGGCTGAGCAGGCTGTTCTTTTCTGTGTTCATCGTTTCTTCAGAAGGGTCTGATTTATGGTCATTGCATGTCTGGGATGGGGCTCACTGATCTGGAAACCGGACGGCTTGCCGCTGGCCAGCGAGTGGTTTGCCGACGGGCCGCAGGTACCGGTCGACTTCGTTCGCGTCAGTGACACTGGCGAGTTGACTACAGCCATAAGCGCGAACGCGCCGCCGTGCAAAGTGCTGTGGTCGGTCCTCGACGTGACCGATCTCGATCAGGCCCGCGAACTCCTGCGTATTCGAGAAGGCGTGCCGGAGGGCAGGGAGGATGGCATCGGCAGCTTCACCGTCGGTCCCTCGGCGATGGGCGTGCTTGCTGAATGGGCAATTCCTCGGCAACTGGATGCAGTGATCTGGACGGCGCTGCCCGGCAGATTCAAGAACATTGAAGGCCTGGTGCCGAATGTCGACGACGCAGTTTCTTATCTGGCCGGGTTGAGCGGCGCGGCGCACGAACAAGCGCGCGACTATATCGAACAGGTGCCGGCGCAGATGGACACGCCGTATCGCCGTGAAATCATTGCCAGGCTCGGGTGGAAATAATGAGCACCCGCAGCCAGGCGCAGATTGCCGCTATCTTCGATCAGCTGTTGGCACTGCGAGAAAGTGTCGACATTCTCCAGCACGTGGAGAGCGCTAGCGTCGAGTCGCTGCGTGGCCATCAGACCGTGGACGCCCCCGAGTCGCTGGATCTGGTGTTTCAAAAGCTGCAAGAAGACATCGCCAGCATGGAGGAAACGTTGGCGACGATTGCCGAGGCGACCGGGGACGTGTCGAAGTTGTGAGGGGGGCGCGGGGCTGGCATGCAGAGATGATGTGCCTGGTCTGGCGCCTTCGCGAGCAGGCTCGCTCCCACAGGGATTTGCGTCACATCCCGGAAATCAATCGATTCACAAATCCCATGTGGGAGCGAGCCTGCTCGCGAAAGCGCTGGATCTGGCACTTACTCTGTTGGATGTGCCGACGCTATCGCGAGCAGGCCCGCTCCTACAATGGGGCTGGATCCACGCGCAACGCATCCACCACCAGAGAAAACGCCGGCGACGGTTGGCGGCGGCTGGGGTAGTAGAGGTGGAAGCCACCGAACGGTTCGCACCAGTCTTCCAGCACTCTGACCAAACGCCCTTCGGCCAGATGCGCACCGAACTCGTCTTCAGGCAGGTAGGCAATCCCTAACCCGTTCACAGCGGCGTCGGCGATGTGCACGGTGGAGTTGAACACCAGTTGGCCGTCGACCCGCACTTTCAGCTTTTTGCCCTGCCGCTCGAATTCCCAGGCATCGACACCGTCGTAGGTCGGGAAGCGAATGTCGATGCAGCGGTGCGCCGCCAGCTCGCGCGGATGTTGCGGGGCGGGGTGCCGGGCAAAGTAGTCGGGCGAGGCGACGACGGCCATGCGCAGCGGCGGGCCGATCGGTACGGCGATCATGTCCTGGGCGACGGTATCGCTGAAACGCACGCCGGCATCGAAGCGGTCGGCAACGATGTCGCGGAAACCGTAGTTGATATCGAACTCGACCTTGATGTCCGGGTATTGCAGCAATAGTGGCGTCAGCTTGGGCAGCAGAGTGGTCTTGATGATGTTGTCGCCGCAGGTGATGCGCACCGTACCGGCAGGCTTGTCGCGCAACTCGGTGAGAGCGTCCAGCTCGGCTTCGATCTCATCGAAACGATGACCCACGGTGTGCAGCAAACGTTCGCCGGCCGCCGTCAGTGACACGCTGCGCGTGGTGCGGGTCAACAGGCGAATTTTCAGACGCGCTTCCAGCGCCGAGACTACCTGGCTCACCGCCGATTGCGTCACGCCCAGTTGCACCGCCGCGCGGGTGAAGCTGCCGCTGCGGGCAACGGTGACGAAGGCGAGCAGGTCGTTGAAATTGGGTTTGGCCATGGCGCAATGCTCAGGTTTATTGATTAGCAGTGTTTATAACCGCATTAAGCACTCATTAGCTAATCAAAGCCTCGAGCCTGCGCAACAATACCTTCATCCCGGCCACGCCTGGCTTCTCGATCAAGGACGCCCCCATGAAACGACTGTTCATACTGCTCGGGTTTCTCCTGAGTTCATTTACTGCATTCGGAGCTGACATGTCCCACGGTGCCGACAATTTCTTCAAAAGCGATAAGGTGACCGTGCAGAAGGTCAGCTTCAAAAATCAATATCAACTCACCGTGGTCGGCAACCTGTTTGTCCCTAAAGGACTCGACCCGGCAGCGCGCAGCGCGGCGATTATCGTTGGCCATCCGATGGGCGCGGTGAAGGAGCAGAGCTCCAATCTGTACGCACAGAAACTGGCGGAGCAGGGTTTTGTCACCTTGTCGCTGGATCTGTCGTTCTGGGGCGAAAGCGAAGGCGCGCCGCGCAACGCGGTGCTGCCGGACATGTATGCCGAAGACTTCAGCGCGGCCGTCGATTACCTCGGCACACGGCCATTCATCGACCGCGAGCGCATCGGCGTGTTGGGCATCTGCGGTAGCGGCAGCTTCGTGATCAGCGCGGCGAAAATCGACCCACGCATGAAAGCCATCGCCACGGTCAGCATGTACGACATGGGCGCGGCCAACCGTGATGGCCTCAAGCACTCGCAAAGCCTTGCGCAGCGCAAGCAGATCATTGCGCAAGCGGCCGAGCAGCGTTACGCCGAGTTCACTGGCGGCAAGGTCGCATACACCGGCGGCACGGTGCTGGAACTGAAGGCCGACACCCATCCTATCCAGCGTGAATTCTTCGATTTCTACCGCACCCCGCGCGGCGAATTCACCCCGGCCAGCTCGACGCCGCAACAGACCACGCGGCCGACGCTGAGCAGCAACACCAAGTTCATGAACTTCTATCCATTCGTCGATATCGAGAGCATCTCGCCGCGCCCGATGTTGTTTATTGCCGGTGCCAACGCGCACTCCCGTGAGTTCAGCGAAGAGGCCTTTCGCTTGGCAGGGCAGCCGAAAGAACTGGTGATTGTGCCGAATGCCGGCCATGTCGATCTGTACGACCGGGTCGAGCTGATTCCTTTTGCCAAGCTGACGCAGTTCTTCAAGAGCAACCTTAAGTAACTTTCAACGCGACGGAGCAAAGCGATGCGGTTTTTTGCCAACGGCTGGAAGGGATTCGTACTGATGGCATGGCTGCCCGTTGCTCTGTCTGCACCGACCGCTATGGAGGCCAGCACGATGTGGATGACCGTCGGAGAACAGCGTTTTGCCATTGCTCTGGATGACAACCCGAGTACGCGGCAATTGCTCACGCGATTGCCGCTGAGCCTGGAGATGACCGACCTGCACGGCAATGAAAAATACGCCACCGTGCAGCCGCCACTGCCCACCCAGCCCTACCGGCCGGGCACGATCCACAGCGGCGATTTCCTTCTGTATGGCGACGATACGTTGGTGGTCTTCTACAAAACCTTCGATTCGTCCTACCGCTATTCGCGTCTTGGCCGCATCGAACGCCCGCAGGACTTGGCCGAAGTCTTGGGGCGCGGCGATGTGCGGGTGACGTTCACTCTGCATGAGTGAGGAGAGTCATTGATGAACCAGAAATCGTTAAATCAAGGGCGTCTTCTGCGCATCGTCGCCCTCGGCTGCGCGGTCCTCGCCAGTGCAGCCTGCGTCAATCCCCTCTGCGCCAATCCTTCCCGATCACCGGAGAAACCGATCATGAAAGAACAGCCTCTGACGCCTGAACAACTGGCGATCGCCCCGATTGCCGCCAACGCTGCCATCGGCGACATGCCGCGTCTGCACGACGCACTCAATCGTGGTCTCGATGCCGGGCTGAGCATCAGCGAGACCAAGGAAATTCTGGTGCAGCTGTACGCCTACGCCGGCTTCCCGCGCAGCCTCAACGCCTTGTCATTGCTGATGAAGGTTTTGCAGGAACGCGCCGCGCGGGGCATCGAAGACGTGCCGGGACGCGAGCCGGGTCCGGTTCCGTCGGGATATGCGCTCACCGAACTCGGCACCGACAATCAGACCCGCCTGGTCGGTGCGCCAGTGTCCGGCCCCCTGTTCGAATTCGCCCCGGCGATCGATCAGTTTCTGAAAGTGCACTTGTTCGGCGACATCTTCGCCCGCGACAACCTGGCATGGACGGATCGGGAACTGGCAACTGTTGGTGCGCTGGCAGCGATGGCTGGGGTGGAATCACAGCTGGAGTCGCATTTGAAGATCAGTCTGAATGTGGGATTGACGATTGAGCAGTTGCGGCAAGTGGCGCAGGAGTTGGAGGCGCGTGGGGATTTGCAGGCTGCTGAGCGGGTGGGCGCGGGGCTGGACAAAATCCAGCGGTGAGGGCGGCTCGGATTCATTGCCGCTCTGTTAATGCAATTCTTATAGTGCGCGCTGGCGCCGACTCGCTCCCGGTGAGCTTCCTGTTATCCGCTTGAACGCACGACTGAACGCCGCTTGGGAGGTGTAGCCCAGGCGCTGCGCCACTTCTTCGATCGGCAGTCTTTCCAGGGTCAGCCACTGACTGGCCAGGCGCATGCGCAGTTCGGTGGCGTAGCGCAGCGGCGGGGTGCCGAGGGTGCTCTGGAAGCGTTCGGCGAAGACCGAGCGTGAGGTGTTGCACAGCGTTGCCAGTTCGGCGACGCTCCAGTCGCGCCCCGGTTGTTGGTGCAGGGCCAGCAAGGCCTGCGCCAGGCGAGGGTCGCGCAGGGCGGCGACGAGACCGGAGGCATTGCCGCAAGCGCATTCGACCCAGCCGCGAACAATCATTGCCGCCACTACGTCGGCAAGGCGCGCGAGAATGCCGGCAAAGCCAATGCGCGCTGCGCTGACTTCGCGTTCCATGGTCGCGAGAATCGGCATGAGTCCCGGATAGCGCTGGCCACCGGCGTCGATCAGCATAAGACCCGGCATCAGCCGACCGAGGCCTTGCAGGCTGCCGAGTTCGAACTCCATACAGCCACTGAAGAGCAGGGCGCTATCGGGCAAATCGGCGCTGTGTCCGACCTGCACCGCGCAGACCGTGTCGCCGAGCGGTGCGGCGACGGCGTTGTCAATGTCCTGCACCTCGGCGTTTGGGTGTGACAGCAACTGGTGCGCGGCACCGTGGGCGATGAACACTGCATTGCCCGCCGACAATTCGTACAGGCTGCCGTCCTCCAGTCGCAATACCGTCGATCCAGCGGCGACGAAGTGGAAATACGCATGGCCGGACTTGTCGCTAAAACCCAGACCATACGGCGGACCAGCGTGGATCCGACGATATTGCACGCCACGCAAACGCATGCTGCGCAGCAATTCAGTGATCAGGTCTGATGACAGTGAAAAGGGATCGGTGCTGCTCATGTTCGGGGTTTCGATCAAAAGTTCAAGACCGCGCATCATAGATCATCCGGTTTGCCGCCAATAGACTGCCCTCTCGAAATGTCCAAGGGAGTCTTGAAATGAATGAACGTGTAGGTGATGGGCGAACTGACGGGGAGCCGCTGGTGCCTGCGTGGATGGCGGTGTTTTCACTGGCGATGGGCGTGTTTGGTCTGCTCACGGCGGAATATCTGCCGGCCAGCCTGCTGACGCCGATGGCGCTCGATCTCGGCGTCAGCGAAGCGCTGGCCGGGCAAGCGGTGATGGTGACCGCAGTGGTGGCGCTCTTTGCCGGATTGCTCGTACCTGGATTGACGCGCAGTCTTGATCGGCGCCTGGTCTTGCTCGGTTTCTCGGCACTGATGATCGCCTCGAATCTGCTGGTGGCGTTGTCGTCCAGCCTCGCAGTGTTGCTGATCATGCGCATCCTTTTGGGCATAGCTCTGGGCGGATTCTGGAGCATGGCGGCGGCCGTGGCGATGCGCCTGGTGCCGGCGGCGCTGCTGCCCCGCGCGTTGTCGATCATCTTCAGCGGGATCGCCGTAGGTACCGTGGTGGCGGTGCCGTTGGGCAGCTATCTCGGCGGCCAGTTTGGCTGGCGCAGTGCGTTTTTCGCAGCAGCAGCGGTGGGCGTGGTGACGCTGGTCTTTCAGATGTTCACGCTACCCAGTCTGGCGCCGCATCGTCCGTCACGCCTGCGTACGGTGCTTGAGGTGTTGCTGCGACCGGGCATTGCCGTCGGCATGTTCGGCTGTGTATTGGTGCATACCGGCCATTTCGCGTTGTTTACCTATATCAGGCCATTTCTGGAAAGCACCACCGGCGTCGGCCCGCAGACGCTGGCGCTGATGCTCCTTGGTTTCGGCGTGGCGAACTTTGCCGGCACGCTGTTCGCCGGCTGGCTGTTGCAGCGCAATCCAAGGGCAACGTTGGTGCTGATGCCAGTGCTGGTGGGCGTTGCTGCTCTGGCGTTGGTCGGGTTACCGGCGTCGGTCACCGGGCAGGCGTTGCTCTTGGCGCTGTGGGGGATGGCCTTTGGTGGCGTGCCGGTCGCATGGTCGAACTGGGTGGCGCGCTCGATACCCGATCAGGCCGAAAGCGCAGGCGGCATGGTCGTCGCATCGGTGCAGTCGGCGATTGCCGCAGGCGCCGCCGCCGGCGGTTCGGTGTTCAGTTTCAGCGGTATCAATGGCGTGTTTGTAGCGGCTGGAATTCTGATGTTGCTGGCCGCGCTGCTGATTGCACTGAAGGTCAATGTCGATGTGCCGGAGCCGGGTTCGGCGCCGGTGGCACCGGTGCATTTGTGATTTGATCAATCCGCCTTACGCGTGACGGCAATGTCCCAGGTTTGCATGACCTGAGTGATAGCAGCATCAATGTTATCCAGCGCGGTGTTGTCTCTGGCAAGGATGGATATGCCCTGCAGGAAACTGTCGAATACCGTCGCCATCGCCGCCGCACTTGTGCCGCTGGCCAGCTCGTCGGCATTCACAGCGCGTTCGACGCAGGCTTGAATGCCGGCACGGGTGCGCTGCCTTGAGTGGGTCAGGGCTTGCGCCACATGGGCGGTTTCCGGGCTCGGTGCGCTCATGACGCCGAGGGTAACCATGCAGCCCTTGGGGTGTGTGTCGTCGCACTGCATGCGTGCCGACTGGCGCAAAGCGGTCTCGATCGCCTGGCGTGGTGGCAGGCTGTCGTCCCACAGGCACTCGGTGACTTGCGCATAGGTGGTTAAATAACGCTGCACGCATTCATCGAACAACGCTTCCTTGGAACCGAACGCGGCGTAGAAGCTAGGTGCAGAGATACCGCCACCCAGGCCTGCCTTCAATTGGGCCAGCGATGTCGCGTCGTAGCCGTGTTGCCAGAACAGTTGCAAAGCCTGATCGACGGCGTCGTCGCGATCAAACTGACGGGGGCGACCGGTTCTCGCCATGAGCTGACTCCTCAATGATTTAATATAAAGACTAGTCGATACAGAAATTGTTGACAACGCTGCGCATGCACCCTCAGGATCTAGATCGATCGGTATTTAAATCTGAGTCGGTTTTTCGAGGAGCTTCCAGTGACACCTTCAATCACGTTAACGGCTACGCCAAAAGGTCTGCCCATCGGCGCTTTGCTGGCGCTGGCCATGACTGGCTTCATCTGCATCGTCACCGAAACCCTGCCGGCGGGCCTGTTGCCGTTGATCAGTGAAGGCCTGGCGATTTCGCCGTCCATGGCCGGGCAAATGGTTACCGCGTACGCATTGGGTTCCGTACTGGCGGTGATCCCGATGACCATCGCCACCCGGGGCTGGCGGCGCCGCAACGTGCTGCTGCTGACGATTGTCGGTTTCCTGCTGTTCAATTCGATTACCGCGCTGTCGTCGCACTACGGCGTTACGCTGGTCGCGCGGTTCTTCGCCGGGGTTGCAGCGGGTTTGGCATGGAGTCTGTTGGCCGGCTATGCGCGACGCATGGTTGAGCCCGAACAGCAGGGCAAGGCGTTGGCACTGGCGATGGTCGGCACACCGATTGCGCTGTCGCTGGGCGTGCCTCTGGGTACGTGGCTCGGTGGGCTGGTCGGTTGGCGCACTACATTCGGCCTGATGTCGGCGCTGACCTTGGTACTGATCGTCTGGGTGCTGGTGAAAGTGCCCGACTACCCGCCGCAGCCGGCCCATCAACGCCTATCGCTGAGCAAAGTCTTGACTACCCCGGGCGTGCGTCCTGTGCTTGCAGTGGTGATCAGCTGGATGCTGGCGCACAACATTCTCTACACCTATATCGCTCCGTTCGTGGCGCCGGCGGGCATGGCCGAGCGGGTGGATGTGGTGTTGTTGATCTTCGGCATCGCCGCGCTGGTCGGGATATGGCTGACGGCGAAGCTGGTCGAGCCGCTGCTGCGCTCGACTGTTCTGCTGAGTTTGGCGACCTTTGCCGCGGTCTGCGTGGCGCTGGGTTTTGGCGGACGCAACCCAGAGGTGATTTATCTCGGCGTGGCGGTATGGGGTTTGACGTTCGGCGGCGCGGCGACGCTGTTGCAAACGGCGCTGGCTGACGCGGCGGGCAACGGAGCGGATGTCGCCTTGTCGTTGAATGTAGTGGCGTGGAACAGCGCGATCGCTGGCAGCGGTGTCGTCGGCGGCGTGCTGCTCGATCAGTGGGGCGTTGCCTCATTTCCGTGGGCCATGCTGGCACTGGTCGCTATCGCCTTCGCCATTGCCTGGGGTGCCCGGGCCCACGGTTTCAAGTCGGGCCCGCGCTCTGTAGAAGCTTCGGTGGTGGCGGGGCATTGAACCCCGCCAGCAGTTTCTTCAACCGCGCTTCGGCAGTTTCCAGTCAGGCCGGATGAAATGGCAAGTGTAGCCATTCGGAATCCGCTCCAGGTAATCCTGATGCTCGGGTTCCGCTTCCCAGAACGGCCCGGCCGGTTCGATTTCGGTTACCACACGGCCCGGCCACAGCTTCGAGGCGTCGACATCGGCAGCGGTGTCTTCGGCGACGGCACGCTGCTCGTCGTTGAGGTAGTAGATCGCCGACCGGTAGCTCGGGCCAAGATCGTTGCCTTGACGGTTGGGCGTGCTCGGGTCGTGGATCTGGAAGAAGAACTCGAGGATCTGCCGGTAGCTGATTACCGCCGGATCGAATTCAATCTCGATGGCTTCGGCGTGGTTGCCGTGGTTGCGATAGGTCGCATTCGGCACATCGCCGCCGGTATAGCCGACGCGGGTTTTCAGCACACCCGGATAGCGGCGCAACAGATCCTGCATGCCCCAGAAGCAGCCGCCGGCGAGAATGGCAGTTTCGGTTTGAGTGGTCATGGTGTGTGCTTCCTCTCGAGACGATGTGGGGATACCCACTGTTATGAGGGCGGGTTGAGAGAATCCAAGGTTACGCTCATCAGAATCGACCACTGGCCTGCTGATCAAGCGGCATGCAGGCGTGTCAACCAAAGCCAAATAACGAACGCAGCCTGCTCGGTGACTTGCGTTCGTAGAACGGTTTGGTCTCCCTGAGGAAGTAATCACTCAGCCCGGCTTGTCCCGTCAGCACGCGGCAAAAATCAACTGGTCCGCCATCGGGGGCTGTGTCCGCAGCGACATTGCCGGCTTCGCGCATGACCTGTTCGATATCGCCATCCGCTTCGATGCCGACGATCAAGTGCGGTTTTTCATCAATCGAGGGGTCGTGCATCAGCGCCAGGAATGCGCGTTTCACATTGGCGTGTTTGGCCAGCAATTGCGAGAGCGAATGGACCATCGTCGATGGGTAGTCCGAAGGCTGTCCAAGCAAGACGTTGGTTTCTTTTTCCACGGTACGCTGCGTGGCGGGCCGGCCGATTTCGCCTGAGAGCAGGCGTTGCACTTCCGCCGGAAGAAATTCCTTGCCGTACGGCGACTTCGGATTCAGAAAAAGCAGCGCGCCCAGCGTGATTTCGAACAATGATCGGGCGGGTATCTCCACATAGCTCTGCTCGCTGTCGATGGATTGTTGCAGCGTTGGCAGCGAGGAGAAGAACGGAATGACCGGCGTGCTATCGGGCTTCTGCCAATGGGCGATGCTGATGTTACTGCCGGCTTCAAGATTGACATGGCCTTGCGCCGCACCGGCGGTGCCGAGGATGTAGACGGTCGAGTCCAGCAGGGTGCGATAGAACTCAGGGCGATGCGCGGGTTCGTCCGCGGCGAGTCGGAGCGATGTTTCCAATGGGTTATCTTGGGACGTGTCCATGAGATTAATCCGTTATTTTCGATGGAGAGTGATGGTTGTCTGATTAGTCGAGGAGACCTGCTGTCACGATGATTCTCGTCCAGAGATTTGAATCCTGCGCCCTTCTAACCAGCACCCCAAAGCCAACTGTGGGAGCGAGCCAGCTCGCGAAGGCGTCGTGTCAGTCGAAACAATTCACGACTGGTACACCGTTTTCGCGAGCAGGCTCGCTCCCACATTTGAATCTCGCGTTGGGTCTTATAGCAAACTCCACGAAACCCCAACATAAACCCCCATCCCTTCACCCGGAGTCGACCGCGCAGCATCCAGACCTTTGTCGTCATACCCCGGGGTGACCGTTGCCGCGTAGCGTTTGCCGGTCAGGTTGCGCATGTCGACCCAGCCTTGCCAGTCGCCCTTCGGCGCGTTGTAGCCCAGGGTGGCGCCGAACAGGGCGTAAGGGTCGGCGTAGTAGCTGTTGGCGTAGTCAACGGTAACTTTGGACACCAGGTGTGTGTTCACGGCGGCGAAGAAGCCCTGCGGCCAGTCGTAACGCAGTTCGCCCTGGTAATAATGCATCGGCAGGCCCGGCAGGCGGTTGTCGCCGAAGCGTTCGTCGTCGCGGTAGTGGAAGTCGCTGAAGGTGTAGGCTTGGCGCAAGCTCAGCTGGCGGCCGTCGGCGGCGGTCCAGAGTTTGCTGTTGAGGCTGGCTTCGATGCCCTGGTGCACGGTCGGGCTGGCGTTGAGTTCGTACGGCGTGACGGCGTTGGCGTCCGGCAGCACCGAAAGCAGCTCGTGACGAACTTGCGCGTAGTACCAGGCCAGGCTCCATTCGCCCAAATGGCTGTCGCCCCGGCCACCGAGTTCCAGAGTGGTTGCGGTCTGGTTTTGCAGTTCGACCGGGTCGCGCTGGGTGCCGGTGGCGGCGCCGTTGCCGGCAGGGAAGCGCACGTTGGAGCTGTAGATCAGCGACCACGGGTGCGGTGCTTCGACGGAGCGGCTGAGGTTGCCGAACACTTGCACGTCCGGGGTGATCTGGTAGCGCAGGCCGATGCGCGGAGCATAGTCCCAATCATTGAGGCTGGTCTTGCCGCCACCCTGCGGATAGGTCACGGCGCTTTCGCGGCGGGTGTAGATGGCGGCAAGGCCGGTGGTCAGCCACAGGTCGTCGGCAATTTCCAGGTCATTGCCGAAATGCAGCACGGTGTCCGAACCCTGATAAGTGAAATTGCGCATCCGCGTGCCCGGGGCATAGCTGTTGCCACTCGGGATGCGCACGAACTCGCTGGCGCCGTCGTTGGGCAGGTGCTTGGTCACGCGCAGGCCGACATTGCTGCGGCTTTCCATGCCGAACAGGGTGTCGCGGCGCTTGTAGTCGAAGGTGCCGCTGACGTCGGTGTATGCCACCTTCAGCCGGTTCGGGCCTTCGCGCAAATCCATCGGGTAGTCGTGGTAGGCGAGGCCGGTCTGGATGCTCGAATCGTCATCGAGATAGAACGTGGTCTTGTTGCCGATGAAGGTACTGCCGGGCTGCTTGCGGCTGTCATCGCGAGCCACATACGCCGGGTTGGCTGCCCGTGGGCTGTGTTCGATGGAATGCTTGGTCACGCGACCGGCGAGGTCGTTGTCGGTCTCGCGATAGCGGAAGTAGAAGCGGGTTTCCAGATTCGGGTTGAAGCGATAGCCGAAGTTGGCGATCAGGCCTTTGCTCTCGCTGGCGGTGTGGTCCTGATAGCCGTCGGCGTTGGCATCGGTCAGCGACACGTAGTAATCGAAATCTCCCAGGACTTGCCCGGAGCTGACCTGGCGCTGCTGATAGCCATGGCTGCCGGTGGCGTAACGCACTTGCAGTTTCGGCGCGGTGTAACCGGTGTGGCTGACGTAATCGATAGCGCCGCCCAGCGCCAGCGCACCGCGATCGAATCCATTGGCGCCGCGCAGAACTTCGACATGCTCGACCCACAGTGGCTCGAGCAATTCATACGGTGTGCCGCCGGGGCCGGTGAGGGGCAAGCCATCCAGCATCGTGTACAGCCCCGAGGCGTGGGCGCCGGGCGCGCGGTTGATGCCTGAACCACGGATGGAAATTTTCACGCCTTCGTTGCCCGCCGACTGCGCATACACCCCCGGCTGATAGGCGAGCACATCCTGATTGCTGGCAACGCGGCCCTGCAACGGCTGGCGCATGTCGACCACGTTGGTGCCGCCGGGAACCTGCTCAAGGCGTTGCCGCGCTTCTTCGACCGCTGCATCGCTGCTACTGCGCTGATCCGCCGAAATCAGCACTTGCCCCAGCTCCAGACCTTGGGTCTCGGCCATCACCGGGCAGGCCAGGGCCAGGCCGAGCAGGGCAGTGGGCAATGATTTGGACGACGGCATCGAAAAAACTCCAGCAAACAGGGGATCGGGCAATGAACAGTGCGACGTCGGAACAATCTCAGGAAACACATGGCGACAAGGCTTTTTTGCCCGGCAATGGCAAACAACCGGGCGTGAACTAACCTCACGGATCAGGCCCTTCGGGTCAATAAACAAATTCAGCGGGCTGTTGAAGCGCGAGGACAGGTTCATGGCGAAAGACAAGAAGAAACCTGCAAAGGCAATCGAACGTCCACGCTTGAAAAACAAGGACTATCTGGAACAGCTGCGCAAGCTGCACATTGAACTGGTCAAGCTGCAGGAGTGGGTCATCGCCAAAGGTGTCAAGGTGTGTATTGTTTTCGAAGGGCGCGACGGTGCAGGCAAGGGCGGGGTGATCAAGGCGATCACGGAACGCGTCAGCCCACGGGTGTTCCGGGTGATGGCACTGCCGGCGCCAACCGATCGCGAAAAGAGCCAGATGCATGTGCAGCGCTACCTGCCGCATCTGCCGGCGGGCGGTGAGGTGGTGATTTTCGACCGCAGTTGGTACAACCGCGCCGGTGTCGAACGGGTCATGGGCTTTTGCACGGAAGAACAGGCTGACAAGTTTCTCAAGTCGATCCCTTGGGTGGAGAACGCCATCGTCGATTCGGGGGTGATCCTGCTCAAGTACTGGCTTGAGGTCAGTCCGGAGGAACAGACCCGCCGGCTCGAAGCGCGAATCAATGACGGGCGCAAGACCTGGAAATTGACACCAATGGATCTGAAATCCTACAGTCGCTGGTATGACTACTCACGGGCGCGGGACGAGATGTTCAAGCATACCGACACCGATTGGGCGCCGTGGAGGGTTGCCGACTCCAATGACAAACGTCGTGCGCGGCTGAACATCATCACTGATCTGCTCAGTCGCATCCCCTATGAGGAGGTTGAGCGCGACAAGGTCGAGTTGCCGAAACGGCAGAAGCCGGGCAAGTATCGGGAGCCGGATTATCCGTACAAGCGGGTGGCGGAGCGGTTTTGACATTTGCGGGTTTTGGTGGGGCTTGGCGGCCTTTGGGCCGACCAGGCTTTGGTTGGTTTGGGTGAATATCCGTTTTTTGCGGTGTGGCGGTTGGCGGTTTCGCCCTTACGGCGAGTCACCTTTTTCAGACGCCAAAAAGGTAACCGAAAAGGCTTGCTCCTACGTTCGGCCCTCGCAGGCTCGGGTTCCTTCGCTACGGGACTGATCCGGGCGCAGCGGCTACGGTTTGCTTCGCTGCACCTCCTTCCGCTGTGTTCGACTTCGTCGAACGGTCGCTGCGCTCCCACGCCCGGATCAATCCCTCCACTCAGCCTTCCGACGTCGCCGGTGGATCAAAAGCAAGATCAAACGCACTCGAGCTTGCGCTCATTGTTGAGTGGGGCGGCTGCGCCGCGGGCAGCTGCGCTGCTTTGCTTTTGCTTTTGCTTTTGCTTTTGTGGGAGCGAGCCTGCTCGCGATGACGGAGGCACATTCAGATGTTTTGAAAGATATACCACTATCGCGAGCAGGCTCACTCCGACAAGGTTTTGCACATCAACCGTCCATCCGTCGTCTGCCCTGAACCTCTGTCGCGCTGTTTTTTCTACCGGGTAAGTCCCTCAGGAGATACCCGTATGTTCGATCAGCAAAAGAAGGCATCACTGGCGGCATGGCGCAGGATGGCGGAGCAGGCCGAGGGCGATCTGGATCCGGAACAGCAATATGACGAGTTGCTCAAGGCTGCGGATCAGATGGAGGAGCAAGGCCTGATCACCAGTGCCGAATGGCGCCAATTGGTGCGTGACGCCGGCAACGTTTTTACCCTGAACGAGGAACAGCCACAGCGCTGACAGCTGCCATCGGAGGACATCCCATGCTCAGTTATCTGTTTATCGGCGCCAACGATGTCGAGCGTTCGGCGGCTTTTTACAAGGCGATCCTGACGCCGCTTGGCTACCGGCATGACCGTGAAGAACACTACTGTTTCTACTTGCCCGATTGCGCCGACAAGTCCAACGGCCCCGGCAGTGTGCACATCTCGAAACCGTTCAATGGTGAGCCGGCGACCCCGGGCAACGGCATGATGCCGGCATTTCGCGCCGACTCGCGGCACCAGGTCGATCAGGTGCACAAGGCCGGGCTCGACAGTGGCGGCAGCAATGAAGGACCGCCGGGCACGCGCGAAGCCTATACGCCGGACTTTTACGTGGCCTATCTGCGCGATCCCGAAGGCAACAAGCTTGCTGTGTTCTACAGCGGCTGATGGATGGAGCCTGTTGATTCGGCCCTGATGGCCGCCCGCGCCCAGTTCGCGATCACGATCAGCTTTCACATCGTGCTGGCGGCGTTCAGCATCGGTCTGGCGAATTTCCTCATGGTGCTGGAAGCGTTGTGGTTGAAAACCGGGCGCCAGGTTTATCTGGATGTTTATCGTTACTGGCTCAAGGTATTCGCGCTCAACGTTGCGGTGGGCACGGCGTCGGGATTGATTCTGGAGTATCAGTTCGGTCTCAACTGGTCGCGGCTGTCGGTGCAGGCCGGTGATGTCCTCGGTCCGCTGATGTTCTATGAAGTGATGGCGGCGTTTTTCATCGAAGCGGGATTTCTCGGCATCATGCTGTTCGGCCTGAAGAAGGTTGGCCCGCGTCTGCACTTTTTTGCCACGTGTGCGGTGGCGGTGGGCTCGCTGATCAGCGCGTTCTGGATTCTTTCCGCCAACTCATGGATGCAAACCCCCGCCGGCTATTCGATTGGCGCGGACGGGCGTTTCCTCGCCGAGGACTGGTGGGCAATCATCTTCAATCCTTCGTTTCCCTATCGCTTGGCGCACATGCTGCTCGCCGTGTTCATCGGCAGCGCGACGCTGATTGCCGGGATCAGCGCCTGGCAATTGCGCAAGGCCCGGGAAAACCCGCGTGCTCGCCTGCAATTCTCCATGGCGCTGTGGGTGATTGCGCTGCTGATGCCGGTGCAGATCGTTGTCGGGGACCTGCATGGCCGGCACAGTTTGCACGCCCAGCCGCAGAAAGTGGCGGCCATCGAAGGTTCATGGACGCGCCCGGCTCAAGGGGCAGGGGAGCCACTGCGCCTGTTCGCATGGCCGGATATGGACGAGCGGCGCAACCACTGGGAAGTCGCCATTCCTCGCATCGGCTCACTCTACCTGCAGCATGACCTGACCAGCACCATCGCCGCGCTTGATGAATTCCCGCCTGAGGACATCCCGCCCGTGGCGCCGGTGTTTTTCGCGTTCCGGCTGATGGTCGGACTGGGACTGTTGATGCTTGGGCAGGGCGTGGTCAGCCTGATCCTGCGCCGGCGTAATCGCCTGTACACGGCGCGGCGCTGGCTGGGCGCGTGCGTGCTGCTGGCGCCGGCCGGGTTTCTGGCGATGCTCAGCGGCTGGGTCGTCACCGAAGTGGGACGACAGCCGTTTACCGTTTACGGATTAATGCGCACGGCGGACAGTCTGTCGTCGGTGTCGAGGGCTCAAGTCGTCGGGTCGACGTGGTTGATTCTGCTGTTTTATCTGCTGATCTTCGGCATCGGTCTGTGGGTGTTGCTGCGCCTGTTGCGCGAGCCGCCGCAGGAAGATCAACCCGGGCCGCAGCCCACGCTTGCCGACGAAACCGGGCACTGAGGAGTCGCAGACATGGACACCGACTGGCTGACGCTGTTGTGCGCTGCCGCATTGGCGTTCTCGGTGATGAACTACGTGCTGCTCGACGGCACCGATCTGGGCGTCGGCATGCTCATGGGCCTAACAGGTTGCAGTCATCAGCGGCGAGCCATGGCGGTGTCGATTCTGCCGGTATGGGACGCCAACGAAACCTGGCTAGTGCTCGGCGGCGGCGGGCTGCTGGCGTTGTTTCCGCTGGCGTACGCGATCTTGCTTCCGGCCTTGTACGTGCCTTTTATCGTGATGTTTCTCGCCTTGATCGCGCGGGCCATGGCGCTGGAGTTTCGCGATTACGCACCGAACGAGCGACGCAAGCGCATCGTCGACGGCGTATTGGCCCTGGCTTCGCTGCTGACCGGGTTGGTCCAGGGCATGGTGCTCGGCACCCTCGTGCAAGGCGTTGCCCATCAGGGCGGTCAGTACCACGGCGATGGCCGCGACTGGCTGAATCCATTCCCGGTGTTTTGCGGTTTGGTGCTGGTGCTCGGTTACGTCTGGCTGGGGACGTGCTGGCTGTACTGGCGCACCATGGATGAATTGCAGCAGCGCTCGGCCCGCCAGGCCCGCGTGCTGTCGCTGGTCGTCGTGGCGTTATTGCTGGTGCTGATTGCATGGACTGCGACGTTGCAGCCGCAATATGCCCGGAGGCTCGCCGATATTCGCCTGTGGTTGCCGGCAGGACTGATCGTCAGCGCTCTAGGATGGGTGTTCAGCAAAGGCTTTCACTGCCGCTTCGATTTCATCCCACTGTTCGCCGCACTGGGCGTTTGTGTGCTGGCTTTCGCGGCGATGCTGGTCGCGCTATTTCCCTTCATCATTCCGCCGGACCTGACCTTGAGCGAAGCAGCCTCAAGCCCCACCAGCCAGATCTTCATGCTGGTCGGATTCGCCGTGCTGATCCCCATCACGCTGGCCTACAACACTTTCGGTTTCCGCGTGTTCAGCGGCAAGGTCCGCGTTGCCAACGATGGTTGAGATTCACGTCACCCGACCTTTTTTGCTCACCAGCGACAGTCGCGAAGCCCGTAGCAGATCAGCAAAAGCCGCCTTGTCGATCGGCCGACTCATGAAATAACCCTGCACCTCGTTGCATTGATCCTTGCCGAGAATCGCCAGTTGCTCCTCGGTCTCGACGCCTTCGGCCGTCACCGTCAGCCCCATGGCCTTGCCCAAGCCAATGATCGCCTGCACCACGGCACGGTCGTTGGTGCCGCTGCTGATTGAGGCGATGAAGCGTTTGTCGATCTTGATTCCGTCGAACGGATAGGCGCGCAGATAACCGAGCGACGAATAGCCGGTGCCGAAGTCGTCCATGTTCAGGCGTACGCCGAGCTCCTTGAGCTGATTCATGGTGGTCAGCGCGCCGTCGGTGTCGTTGAGCATCACGTTTTCGGTGATCTCCAGCTCCAGACGGCTGGCCGGGAAACGCGTATCCACCAGCACTTCACGAACATCCTCGACGACATCGCTGAGGGCGAACTGCGCAGGCGAGAGGTTGACCGACAGCAGAATGTCATGGGGCCATTCCAGCGCGGTTTCGCAGGCTTCGCGCAGCACCCAGCGGCCCAGCGGGACGATCAGGTCGGTCTGCTCGGCCAGCGGAATGAACACGTCCGGTCCGAGCAACCCTTGGGTCGGATGCTGCCAGCGCACCAGCGCTTCGACTGAAACGATGTGTTTGCCGTCGACCTTGTAGCGCGGCTGATAGTGCAGGACAAATTCGTTGTGCTTGAGCGCATGGCGCAAGTCATCTTCCATTTGCCGGCGCGTCTGGATCTGGTCGCTCATGTGCGCTTCGAAATAGCACCAGGTGTTCGTACCATCGGACTTGGCCTGATACAGCGCGATGTCGGCGTAGCGGATCAGATCGCTGGCGACGAAACCGTGCCGACGACTCAGGGCGATGCCGACACTGGCACCGATATGCAGTGGATGCTGTTCGTAGAGGATCGGCTGATGCAGGCTGCCGATCAGCCGTGTGCAGAATTTGTCGATCTCGTTATGGCTGTCCATGCCATTGAGCACCACGACGAATTCATCACCACCGAGGCGGGCGACGAGGTCGTGCTCGCGGGTGCATTCGCGCAGACGCGTGGCGACTTCCTGGAGAACCGCGTCACCGGCAGGATGGCCGAGGGAATCGTTGATCGGTTTGAAGTTATCCAGATCGATCATCAGCAGCGACAGCGGTGGCGAGTGTTCTTTCAATATCAGCACTTCATCCAGATAGCGCGCCAGTTTGTTGCGGTTGGGCAGACCGGTCAGGGCGTCGTGCATCGACAGGTGCTGGATCTGCGCATGGGCGGCGACTTCGTCGGTGATATCGCTGGCAGTACCGCGATAGCCGACGACGCTGTCCTTGTCGAAAATCGGCCGCGCCGAGAGCCGGCAGTGACGTGGCTGCCCGGAGTGATCGCGATAAGTGCAGCGCAAATCGCCGGCGCTGTTTTCTTCGCTGAGTTTGCGCAGCCATAGCTCCAGTGGCGTGGTGTCGCAAGTCAGTAATTCGCCGATGTCCTGGCCCAGCCACAGGGCTTGCGGGTAGCCGGTGACTTCGCTGAAGCGCGCCGACAGATAGGTCAGCGCCAACTGATCATCAACTTCCCAGATCCAGTCCGACGCCGCTTCGGCCACGGCGCGAAAGCGTTCTTCACTGGCTTCGAGGGCATGATTGGCTTTCTCGAGTGCCTGATTCGAGGCCTGCATGGCATGAATGCTGTTGTCGACGTATTGCGATGAGCGCAATGCATGGCGGAAAAAATAGGCGGTGAGCAGCATCAGCACCAGAAACGTCGCGCCGAGCGGCGGCACCAGCGTCCACAACAATTGCTGACCGGGCCGTTGCAGGTCGGCTACCAGGCTGTAGCCGGTGCTGTCGAGCGGCACGCTTGGATGGCCTTTTTCAATGGTGTCGTCCGGGACCAGGGTCAGGTTCGTCAGGCCATAACCGCTGCCGATCTTGCGCAGTTTGGTCGGGGTCAGCTTGTCGACGAACACCAGCACCGAGGTGTTTCTCAGTTCATCCAGCGGGCGCTCGTCGTTGGGAATGATCGCGGCAGCGGTGATCAACGCCGGCCAGCCTTCGAACAATGAATAGCGGCTGATCGGCTTGGTCAGATCAGGCTGACTCAGCACCTGCTCGACCAACGCCGAGGCGGGCGCTTGCAGTACGCTGGATACGTCGGTTTCAACCATCTGCCCGCGAATCACCGCGTACTTGGTGCGATTGCGATCGAGGACGAACACGCCGTCGTAGCCGTCGCTGGTGAACAGGGTCTTGCCCATGTTCTGTTCGGTGTAGGCCCAGTTGACGTCGATCGGCCCGCTCAAGGCCTCATAGGCGCGGGTCCAGTAGGCATAACTGGTGATGTAGTTTTTCGACGCGGTGATGCGGTTTTCCACGGCGCGCACGGAATAGAACTGGTTCTGTTCCAGATCTTTCGCGTCAAGGGTATTGGCAATGCCAAGCAAGGTGCTGATCGCGGCGATGACACCCGCAATGAACAGTGCGCCAATGGCGATGGCCAGGCGCCGGGTCACGGCGCGTTGCGGGGTGGGGATTGGCTGCGCAGGGAGAGTAACGGCCATGTGCTCGTCCTTGATCCGGTGTCTTCTGAATCTAGAACAATGGCGAGCGCACAATGTTCAGATTGTTGTTATTGGTATCGCCTGGATTTTTTCAAAGTGTAGCGAATCCGTTGGAATTTCCAGCAGCGCCGGCCAGCGGCGAATCCCGAAAGGGCGAGACTTCCCGCACAAAAACCGGATAATGGCCGCCATTCGTTTAGCCGTATTCTGGTAATCCCGCATGGAAATCAAGGTCAACTTTCTCGACAACCTTCGACTTGAAGCCAAGTTCGACGACTTCACGGTGATCGCCGATCAGCCCATTCGCTACAAGGGCGATGGCTCGGCACCGGGGCCGTTCGACTACTTCCTGGCGTCGTCGGCCTTGTGCGCGGCTTACTTCGTCAAGCTGTACTGCGACACGCGCAACATCCCGACAGAGAACATTCGCCTGTCGCAGAACAACATCGTCGACCCGGAAAACCGCTACAACCAGATCTTCAAGATCCAGGTCGAATTGCCCGCCGATATTTCGGACAAGGATCGCCAGGGCATCCTGCGTTCCATCGACCGTTGCACCGTGAAGAAGGTGGTGCAGACCGGCCCCGAGTTCATCATCGAAGAAGTCGACAACCTCGACGCCGATGCCCAGGCCTTGTTGATGCCGCAGTCCGATTCCCAGGCAGGCACCTACATCGCCGGCAAGGACCTGCCGCTGGAACAGACCATCGCCAACATGTCGAAGATCCTTGCCGACCTCGGCATGAAGATCGAAATCGCCTCGTGGCGCAACATCGTGCCCAACGTCTGGTCGCTGCACATTCGCGATGCGCATTCGCCGATGTGCTTCACCAACGGCAAGGGCGCGACCAAGGAAGGCGCACTGGCGTCGGCGCTGGGCGAGTTCATCGAGCGCCTCAATTGCAACTTCTTCTATAACGACCAGTTCTGGGGCGAAGACATCGCCAACGCCGAATTCGTCCATTATCCGGACGAGAAATGGTTCAAGCCGGGTCCGAAAGACGAATTGCCTAGCGAAATTCTCGACGACTACACCCTCGGCATTTACAACCGCGACGGCGAACTGCGTGGCTCGCACCTGTACGACACCAACTCCGGCAACACCCAGCGCGGCATCTGCTCGCTGCCGTTCGTGCGCCAGTCGGACGGTGAAGTGGTGTACTTCCCGTCCAACCTGATCGAAAACCTCTACCTGAGCAACGGCATGAGCGCCGGCAACACCCTGGCCGAAGCGCAGGTGCAGTGCCTGTCGGAAATTTTCGAGCGCGCAGTCAAACGCGAAATCCTCGAAGGCGAAATGGCCCTGCCGGACGTACCGCAAGAGGTACTGGAGAAATACCCGAGCATCCTCGCCGGCATCAAAGGCCTTGAAGAGCAGGGCTTCCCGGTATTGGTCAAGGACGCCTCGCTGGGCGGTGAATTCCCGGTGATGTGCGTGACCCTGATGAACCCGCGCACTGGCGGCGTCTTCGCCTCGTTCGGCGCGCACCCGAGCCTGGAAGTCGCGCTGGAACGCAGCCTGACTGAACTGCTTCAGGGCCGCAGCTTTGAAGGCCTCAACGACTTGCCGCAGCCGACGTTCTCGGGGCAGGCAGTCACCGAACCGAACAACTTCGTCGAGCACTTCATCGATTCCAGCGGTGTGGTGTCGTGGCGCTTCTTCAGTGCCAAGCCAGACTTCGAATTCGTCGAGTGGGACTTCTCAGGCCAAGGCGAAAACTCCAATGCCGAAGAAGCCGCGACCCTGTTCGGCATCCTCGAAGACATGGGCAAGGAAGTCTACATGGCGGTCTACGAGCACATCGGCGCCAAGGCCTGCCGCATCCTCGTGCCGGATTACTCGGAAATCTACCCGATCGAAGACCTGATCTGGGACAACACCAACAAAGCCCTGCAATTCCGCGCCGACATCCTCAATCTGCACAACCTCAGTAAGGTTGGCCTGCGCAATCTGGTCCAAGGCCTGGAACGCAGCGAGCAGGACGACTACACCGATATCACCACGCTGATCGGCATCGAGTTCGATGACAACACACCATGGGGCAAGCTGACGATTCTGGAACTGCGCCTGCTGATCTACCTCGCGCTGCAGAAGTTTGACGAGGCCAAGGATCTGGTTGAGGCGTTCCTGCAATACAACGACAACACCGTTGAGCGCGGCTTGTTCTATCAGGCTGTGAATGTGGTGCTGGAGATGGAGCTGGACGAGGATCTCGAGCTGGAAGACTACGAGGCCAACTTCCGTCGGATGTTTGGTGACGAGCGTATGGATGCGGCGATTGGGTCGGTCAATGGCAGCGTGCGGTTCTATGGCCTGACACCGACGAGCATGAAGCTGGAAGGGCTGGATCGGCATTTGCGCTTGATCGAGAGCTATAAAAAACTGCATGCGGCGCGCGCTTGTGTGGCGGCGTTGTCGCGCTGAAGAGCTGGCTACGAACGTTTCGCTTTCGGCTTGAGTGTGGCTGCGTGGCTTGAACCGCAGCCCCTCACCCCAGCCCTCTCCCGAGGGAGAGGGAGCCGATTTTCAAGCTTTTCAGAATTTGTGTTCGACTCGGTTTCCCAGGTCGGCCTATTTCCACCAGACACTGCGGTCAGTTCCCTCTCCCTTTGGGAGAGGGCTAGGGTGAGGGGCTTTGGCTTTCGCGGCCATGCGCTGCATCCGCCAACTGCCCCGTATCCACCCGCACAAACACCGAATCACCCACTGCCGTGAGCACTTCCCCCGCATACACCTCGCAAATCACCCGGGTCTTGCGTCCGACTTCACCTTCGACCCGTGCACGCAAGAGCAGAGGTACGCCCATCGGCGTTGGCTTGATGAACTTGATCCCAAGGTTACCGGTGACGCAGTCGATGCGCGGCAGGCTGCCGGCTTCGCGGTTTTCTGCGCGGTAGTGCCAGGCCATGGCGGTCCAGTTGGAGTGACAGTCGACGAGCATGGCGATCAGCCCGCCGTAAACCAGATCCGGCCAGCCGCAGTATTGGGCGTCGGGCAGATGCTCGGCGATGACGTGGCTGCCGTCCTCATCCCAACGACTTTTCACGTGCAGGCCTTGCGGATTGCGGCCGCCGCAGCCGTAACAAACGCCTTCGGGGGCGGCGAGGTCTTGCAGCGGGGTGTCGTGGCTGGACATGGCGGGTTTCATCCTGGAGTGGCGAGGCCGGACAGGCGCAAGCGGTTGCGGCCGCCGCGTTTGGACTCATAGAGCGCGGCGTCGCCAAGTTCGATCAGCGCCGCCAGACTGGCCGGCGGTTTGTCGAACAGGGTGGCGCCGATGCTTAAAGTCACCGCAGCGGACGTGGGATAGGTGTGCGACGCGAGGGCCAGAAACTGTTCGCGCAAGGCATTGCCCAGTTCAAGGATAGCTTCGGCTGAGGCGTTGTTGAGCAGCATCAGAAACTCGTCGCCACCCAGCCGCGCCGTCAACGCATGGGGCGGCAGCTGGGCGCGGATCATCTCGCTCAAGGCGATCAGCAAACGATCACCGGCAATATGCCCGTACTGGTCGTTGACCAGTTTGAAGTTGTCGATATCGATCAACAGCAACGCACCCGGTCTTTGCGCGGAAACGCCGGCCAGCAGGCGAGGCGTGCGTTTTTCCAGGGCGCGGCGGTTGTAGAGGGCCGTGAGCGGATCGCGCTCGGCGAGGCGGGCGATCTGCTTTTCCCGGCGATAACGCTCGGTGCCGGTCATCGACAGGGCGATCAACATGATCGCCATCGCGCCTTCGACCAGCGAGATCTGAATGATCTCGCCACGAAACGCCGCCAGATCGATCAGCGTGCCGGGGATCACCACGGTCAGGGCCTTGGCCACATAAAAGATGCCGTGGCCGAGCAGCACATAGCGCAGTTGCACCGCGCCAACGCTCAACGACTTGCCGTGTGGACGCAGCAGCGAACTGGCCTTGAGTGTCGGGATCGCCACCAGCAGCGAGTTGGCCACCAGCATGGCCTTGGACCACAGCGGGCCGTCCGGCAACATCAACATGATCAGCCACGTCGCGAAAATCAGGTACCACGCCGGCGACAGTCGGGTCTGGGTGAAGCGCGCCACACCGAGCAGGAAGAAGAAGTGCGCGGTCACCAGCAGGCCGTTGGCGAACCAGATGCCCAGCAGCAGAAAACCGCTGCTGCGCAGCAGAGCGAGGGTGGAACCGATGGTGATGGTGGCGAAACCGGCGCTCCAGAACAGTAGCGAAGGCTCACGGATGCTGCGCCACTCGACCGCCAGGTACAGCGCGGCAGCGGCTGCGAGGGCGATCGTGATGGTCAGCATCGTTGGCGGGTCGAGCGGCATTTCCGGGCAGGCCTGTCTGTATGGCAATAGGCCTGCGATTGTAAGCGTTTGGTCAGGTTTTTCGCAGGGGGCGCGTTGCCGGGCAGACCACTGGCGCTCCAGCGGTCACTCTTGCGGGCTTAGCCAGGTGTCTACCACGCGGCGATCGAGCTCTTCCCAATAGGCCATGCCCAGCACCCGCGTGGTGTTGAGCCCGCGCAGATAACCGCGCAGTTGCTGGGCAGTGTCGCGGATCAATTGTGCATCGCGGGCGTTTTTGTCCAGCAGGACGCTTTCGTACTGCATCAGGTATTCGGCTACGCGATCGCGATATTCGGGCAGCACGGCGTCACGGATCAGATCAAACGTTCTCAAGGCGAGACCCTCATCATTTTTCTTGAATGTGCTCAGTGTGCATCAGTCTGCGCGACGCGCAACTATTGCTGGAAGTAATAGTGACCATCAAGAAACGCAAGTTCTGCTTTGCCGGCGATCGGCGGAAAATCGCCTCCATCGAAGACGCAGCTCAAGGAAATTGCGCGATGAACATTCTGACTCGACTGGCAATGATCGCCCTGCTGATGGGCGGGGTGGTTACTGCACCGGCTTACGCAGACGACGCCCGGTCGTGTCACCTGCAACCCATCGCCGCCAGCGCCTCGGCGTTGCAGCACACGCAGACCGTGGGTGTATTGTTGAGCGAAAACACGTTGCAGAACCTGCAATACCTGGAGCGCTACCACGACATGGCGCTGAACGGTGCGAAAGACGCACTGGACTCGCGAATCCGCGACGCCTTTGTCGGCAGCTCCGACCCGGAACTGGCCCTCGACTGGCTGGTGAGTTCGCTGCAACAGCAGTTCGTCTCGGTGACCGTCTATGACAACCTCGATGCGCTGGTTCAGGCCCATCCGGACGTGGTGGTCAAGCTCGACACGTTCAACCGCTTGCTGACTCAGCGCAACAGTTTGGTCGAGGCGCGTTTTTCCGCACGGTTCTACGACGCCGATCTGCAGTACATCGGCAAGGCCGAGGGAGCGATCGAGCAAGAGTTGCCTTCGGTCTGGGTGCACAACCAGGCGGCGCCGCAGATCGCCGCGCAGATCAATCAGCAGCGTGACCTGCAACTCAATGCGCTGAAGCAATTCGATGTGTCGCTCAAGGCCCTGGTGGCGTCGAGCTGATTCTTAAAACGTAAATGGCAACGGCGGCGCCGTGAAGTCGAACCGTTGCCGGTTGAACCGAACCTTTATTTTCAGGATTTACTCCATGCGTCCTTTATTCGTGCCAGCCATGGCTTTTGTTTCCCTGTTGCTCGCCGGTTGCGCTTCGGCGCCGAACGATCCGACCCTGACCTTGCAGACCAGCAAGACGCCGGCGCAGTACGCCGATTGCGTGGTGCCGAAATTGCAGGGCAGTGCCTTGAATCCGACGGTTTCGCAGAGTCAGCGCAGTTATCGGATTGTGGTGCCGAGCAAGGTGTCGGCGGATAACGTGCTGGAGGCGTACAAGGCGGGGAAGGGCGGCAAGGTGTTCATTTATGAGCGGCATTTGCTGGCGTCGAATTTGTTGCCTTCGAGTTTTGAGCGGGCGGCTCAGGAGTGTATTTGATCTGAGCGCTTGAATGGTTTTGACAGAGCTCCTTTGGTTGGCCGCAACCAACCAATTTTTTCGCCCCACACTGGTTTTCGGTTGTGGGGCTTTTTTTGTGTTCTTGGCGGCCTTTGGGCCGACCATGCTCTTCGGGTTTTGGGTGTATATCCGTTTCTGCGGGGGTGGCTGATTACGGTTCCGCTCTTACAGCGGGTCTCTTGAGCGGAACGCGATCCAACTGTAGGAGCTGCCTAAGGCTGCGATCTTTTGATCTGGCCTTCGCTTTTGCTTTTCTGTTGAGAGCAAGCCTGCATTGGACGTTGGGTGTTGACCAATTCCTGTTCACGCCACAAAAACCTGTGGGAGCTGGCTTGCCAGCGAAGGCGGCCTGACAGACGCCCCATTTCTCACTGAATGTACGCAATCAAACCTGTGGGAGCGAGCCTGCTCGCGAAGGCGGTGGGTGCCGCGATCACGAACAGCGCTCCGGAACCCGTTCACCCCGTCACACACCCAACCGGCACTTTCCCCGCAAACGTATCAACCAGACTCGCCACCACCATTTCCCCCATCCGCGTGCGAGTCTGCAATGTTGCGCTGGCCCGATGCGGTTGCAGAACCACTTGTTCATTAGCAAACAACGCTTCGGGCACATTCGGTTCATCGACAAACACATCCAGCCCCGCCCCGGCGATTTCCCCAGCCGAAAGCGCGGCAACCAGATCCGTCTCATTCACCAGTTTGCCCCGGGCGACGTTGATCAGATAACCGTCCTTGCCCAGCGCTTGCAGCACTGGGGCGTCGATGATCGCTTCGCCCTTGTCCGCTGCGGCGGCGAGGATCAGGGCGTCGCTGTCGCCGGCCAGTTGTTTGAGGTCGGCGACGAAGGTGTGGGGGACGTCGCTCATCGGTTGCAGGTCGGTGTAGCTGATCGGGCAGCCGAAGGCGGCGGCGCGGGTGGCGATGGCGCGGCCGACGCGGCCCATGCCGACGATGCCGATGCGCATGCCGGAGACTTGTCGGGCCAAGGGCAGCGGGGCGAGTGGGGTCGGGCTTTGCGGCCATTGGCCGGAGCGCACGTAGCGGTCGCTGGTGCACAGGCCGCGACAGACCGAGATGAGCAGGCCGATGGCGAGGTCGGCGACGTCTTCGGTGAGGGCGCCGATGGTGGCGGTGACGCGGATGCCGCGGTCGCGGGCGTAGGCCAGATCGACGGCGTCGGTGCCGACGCCGTTGACCGCGACGACTTCCAGGTTCGGCAGTTGCGCCATCAGCGCCTGGCTGATGCCGGTGTGGCCGCCGGTGATCACGCCACGGATGTTGGCGCCGTGTTGGTTTATGTAGGCGGGTTTGTCCGCTTGCTGGTAGTAGCGGCGTACGGTGAACAGTTGGTCCAGACGCGCGTTGATTTCCGGGATCAGGATCGGGCTCAGTTGCAGGATTTCTGGCTTCATGGCTACCTCGTTACGCAATAAAAAGGCCGGCTCAACCGCGGCCGGCAAACGGCATGGCGCTGGCCATGACGGTCATGTTCAGGACATTGGCCGACAGCGGCAGGCCGGCGATGTAGCGCACTGCATCGGCGACGTGTTTGACGTCGACCATCGGCTCGACGGCGATGCTGCCGTTGGCCTGGCGTACGCCTTTGGTCATGCGCACCGACATTTCCGTCAGGGCATTGCCGATGTCGATCTGGCTGCAGGCGATGTTGAATTCGCGGCCGTCCAGCGCCAGCGATTTGGTCAGGCCGAGCACGGCGTGTTTGCTCGCGGTGTAGGCGCTGCTGAACGGGCGCGGGGTGTGTGCGGAAATCGAACCGTTGTTGATGATTCGTCCGCCCTGCGGCTGTTGTTTGCGCATCAGCCCGAAGGCGCCGCGAGCGCAGAGAAAGACACCGTTGAGGTTGGTGTCGATCACGTTGCGCCACTGCTCGAAGGTCAGCTCGTCCAGCGGCACGGCGGGGGCGTTGACGCCGGCGTTGTTGAAGACCACATCGAGGCGGCCGTAGACCTCGGCAATGGTCGCGAACAGCACGTCGACACTGGCCGGATCGCGCACGTCGGTGGGCACCGCCAAGGCTTGATAACCCTGGCTCTGCGCCAGTTCGGCCAACGCTTGCAAGGGCTCGGGCCGGCGTCCGGCGAGCACGAGGGTGAAACCGTCAGCCATCAGGCCCAGCGCCACGGCGCGGCCGATGCCGCTGCCGGCGCCGGTCACCAGCGCAACTTTCAAAGAGGTCGTCATATTGTTGTTCTCCTTTTTCTCAATCCGCTGGAATCAGGGCCGTGGGCCGACGCGCATTTCCAGGTGGCCGATGCCTTCGATGCCGGCGCTGATCACGTCGCCCGGTTGCAGGCTGTCAACGCCGGCGGGGCTGCCGGTCATGATCAGGTCGCCGGCGCGCAGGGCCACGGATTGCGAGATGCGCGCGATTACTTCACTGACCGACCAGATCTGGCTGTCGAGATTGTCGCGCTGGCGTTCTTCGCCGTTGACGTTCAGCCACAACTCGCCCTCGGGATGGCCGCTGCGGCTCACCGGGACGACGGCAGTCATCGGCGCGGCGCCGTCGAACACCTTGGCGCCTTCCCACGGCAAGCCGTTGCTCTTGGCTGCGCGTTGCACATCGCGGCGGGTCAGGTCGAGGCCGGCGGCGTAGCCCCAGACGTAGGCGAGCGCTTGATCCTCGGGGATATTGGCGCCGCCTTCACCGATGGCGACGACCAGTTCGATTTCGTGAACGAAGTCCTCGCACACTGAGGGGAAGGCGACGTCGCCGACGGCATCGACCACGCAACTTGCCGGTTTCATGAAAAACACTGGCGGCTGGCGCGACTGGCCTTGAGTGTCCGGCCATGGGTAGTTGCGGCCGACACAGAACACCCGGCCAACGGGGAAGCGCTGCTCGGTGCCGAGTACCGGCAAGGTCACCGGCAGATCCGGGGTAAAGACGTATTCAGTCATGTTCATCCTGCGGGTCATCCTGTTTGAAAAGGCAGCGTACGGCGGCTGGCGTCGGCGAAGTTGGACGAAAGCCGCCTGCGTTTGGACAAATCCGGGTTCTTGCCTCAGCGCACCTTCAGCTCGATGCGATACAGGCGTCCGAGCAGTAACGAATAGGAGAGGGTGCCGATCAGCGCGACGCCGCCAATGAACCAGAAGGCATAGGCGAAGGTGCCGGTGGCGTGGACGATGGCGCCGATCACGATCGGCGTGACGATGCCGCCGATGTTCGCCGCCAGGCTGGTAATGCCGCCGGTGAGGCCGATCAGCTCTTTCGGCGCCACTTCCGATACCGCCGCCCACGACGAGGACGCGATGCCTTGGGCGAAGAAGGCGATGGTCAGCACGGCAATACAGATCAGGTTTGAGTCAGTGAAATTCACCAGCACGATCGACATGCCCAGCATCGAACCGACCACCAGCGGCAACTTGCGCGCAAACGACATCGAGTAGCCGCGACGGATCAGCAAGTCGGAAACGATGCCGGCCAGCAGAATCCCCACCGTGGCACCGACGAAGGGCAGCACGGCGAAGATCCCCGCCTTGATCATGGTCAGTTTGCGTTCTTCGATCAGGTAGGTCGGGAACCAGGTGAGGAAGAAGTACAGCGCCGAGGTGCTGGCGAATTTGCCGATGCAAATCGCCCAGATCTGCCGATAGCTGAACAGCTCGGCAATCTGCCGCCAGTTGAAGCGGGTGCGCTCCTGGCTGCTCTTGACCAGACCGCCGCCGGTTTCGATGTACTTCAATTCTTCCTGGCTGACTTTCTTGCAGTTCAGCGGATCGCGATACAGGTACAGCCACAGCACACCGAAGACGATGCCGAGTGCGCCGGTGCTGTAGAACACGTGGCGCCAGTCAAAAGTGGTCGCCAGCCACAGCAGCGCGCCGGTGAACAGCGCCGTGCCGAGGTACTGACCGCACACGTAAATGCTGCTGGCCATCCCGCGTTCCCGCGCCGGGAACCACACCGTCACCGCGCGGCTGTTGGCCGGAAAAGCCGGGGCTTCCATGGCGCCGACCGCCAGGCGCAGGCCGAACAGCGAGGCAAACCCCGTGGCGAAACCCTGGCAAACGGTGACGGTCGACCAACTGATCAGCGAAACGCCGTAGGTGACGCGCGAGCCAAACCGGTCGGCGATGAACCCGGCCGGCACCAGCGCCAAGGCATAGGTCCAGGCGAACGCGGAAAAAATCAGGCCCATCTCGATCTTGTCCAGGCCCAGGTCCTTGGCCATGAACGGCGCGGCGATCGAGATGTTCACCCGGTCGATGTAATTGATGATCGTCGCGATCAGCAGCAGCGACAGCATGAACCAGCGCCGCCGGGTAGGCAGACGCTGCGCCTTAACGGCATCGCGTGCACCGGCAATCACCGGCGGCACCGTGGCACTGGAAGAATGGGAGTTGGACATGCGGAGACCTCGTTATTGTTAGAAGAGTCGAGATTTTTCGAGCAGCCGATGCCGTTGCCCGCAACGTGTGGGGCAAGGCAATCGGACGGGTTGCAGCGCGGGTTTCAGACGTTCAGGAACGTCTTTGTGCGATTGATTTGACGGGGAGGTCGGGCGGGGCGGCGAGGGGAAATAGCAGGATCATGACGTGCGCACCTTTGATTGTTTTTGAAAGAGGTTGGGCTGCGTTGGTCATTACAGTGGTCGTACAACGGTTCTAAATCAACCGATGGGTTAGAACGTTTTTTCTTGAAAAAAGTGGGTTTGGCGAACGTGTCCAAAAAGATAAATACGATTCGTCTTGAGAATAAAGATCAGAGTTAAATCGTAAATAACTGAAAAATAACGACTATCAGTATTTTTAAGCTAATGCGGTTTTTGGACAGGCTCATCGCGAGGTTTCTTTCAAAAAAGCCAACGTCATCGTATGACTCATTGCCGCCTCCCGCCCAACCCTGCAAGATGACAGGCGTCACCTCACTGCCCGGAGGACCTTCTGCCCATGTCTTCACCCAGCCGTATCCCGACCTACGTCATGCAGCAACGCAGCGAATTGACCGATTTCTACATTCGCGACAAAAAGGGTCGTCGCGCCGAAACCGCGCCTCACCGGCACGAGTACTTCCAGATCCAGATCAACCTCGGTGGCGACACCGTGCAGCACATCGGCAGCGTCCAGCGGCCATTTCCCCGCAACACTCTGGCGTTCATCCTGCCGCACCGCGTGCACGTGATTCCGCATCCCGCAGACAGTAATTTCATCGTCATCAATTTTTCCCAGACGTTTCTCTTGCCGCATCTGCAATGCGACCCGATGGATCTGGAAGAGGTGTCGATCCTGCTCGCGCCGGAGCTGTCGCCGTTCCGCTTTCAGGAACATCTGGATTTCATTTTGGGCGATGAGGATTTCGCTCAGGTCTGCGGCCTGATCGAACAGATGCGCGCACTCGATGAGAACCGTCAGTTCGGCACGCGGGAAATGCTCAAGGGCTTGTTGCTGCAGATGATCGGTAGCGTGTGTTTTCTCTACGCCGAGCCGCTCAAGCGTCTGGCGGAAGAGAATGCTGCCGAGAACAGTCGTCGCGACGCCTTGAGCCGCATGTTCGAGTATTTGCGGAAGAACATCGCCGATCCTGATCTCAACCTGATCAAAGTCGCCGCTGCGACATATCTGTCACCGACCTACCTGACGCACTGGCTGCGCAAAGAGATCGGCAAGACCTTCACCGAGCTGGTGCTGGAGCGGCGCATGCACGCGGCGCGCAACTTCCTCCTCAACAGTACGCGCTCGGTGGGCGAAGTGGCGCGGTTGTGCGGGTTCGCCGATGAGGCCTATTTCTCCCGGCGGTTTCGCCAGATTCATGGCCAGCCACCGGGGCAGTTCCGCCGCCGCCAGCTCAACCCGGACACGCCGCAGACGCCACTGAATACTTAGAGCGGCGCTCAGACCCACTTGAAGCGGGCAGGGAAGCGCGCGACAAAACAGGTGCCCGTTTCACGGTCGGACGTCACGCTCAAGGTGCCGTTGTGCGCATTGGCAATCTGCCCGGCGATGTACAAGCCCAGTCCCAACCCTTCATGACGCTGGCCTGCTTCGGAACGGGAAAACGGTTCGAACAGCAGCGGCATCAGCGCAGGCGGGATCGGCGTGCCCTGATTGGTCAACGAAATAACGATTTCGTCGCCCTCGGCAAAGGCTTTGAGCACGATCGGTTCGGCGGTGGAGCCGTGGGTCACGGCGTTGCCCAGCAGATTCGACAACAACTGGCTGATCCGCAGCGGGTCGCAATAGACCCCGGCCGGCACCTCCAGCGAATCGATAAACTTCGCCTGCGGGTAGGCCACCTGGATTTCTTCCAGGGTCTGGCGCAGCGTTTGCTGCAAGTCATCGACCAGTTTGCGCTGTACCGGGATGCCACTGCCGAGCCGACCCCGAGCGAAGTCGAGGATGTTTTCGATCAGCACGCCCATGCGCACCGAGCTGGTGCGAATCGCCGACAGCAGCGTGCGCGAGCGCTTGTCCTCGACTTTGCTGTCCAGCAGATCGGCACTCATGCGGATGGCACTGAGTGGCGTGCGCAAGTCATGGCCCAGAACGGCGATGAACTGCTCGCGCAGACGGCCCATTTCGTTGGCATCGGCCAGCGCGGTTTTGGTCGCGTGCAAATGGCCTTGGGTATCCAGGCTCATCGCAATCAGTTGGGCGAAGAGGGTGAGGGTCTTTTCGATGGCCGAGTCATCAAGATTTGCCGGCACCGAATCAATGGCGCACAGCGTGCCGAAGAACTCGCCATCGGCCTTGATGATCGGAATGGAAATGTAGCTTTCCAGACCATAGGTTTTCGGCGTGTGATGCGTGGAGAACAGCGGGTGCTGGCTGGCATGGCCGAAGATCACCGGCTGATGGTGCTGACGGATCTCATGACAAATCGTCGATTCGAGCACCAGTTCGCCGCCGGGCAACAGGCCGAAGTCAATCGAATCATCCACGGCGCAGGCGATCCACTTGCTCTCGGTGACCCGCGCTACGGCGGCGAAGCGCATACCGGTGATGTGCTTGACCATGCTCAGGATCACCGGCACAGCGTCAATGCTGCCGATGGCCTGGAGGTCGGAGGAGAAATCTGTCTGGGGCATGGCCGGTGCTTCGCGAAAGTGTCGCCAGAGACTATCGGTAATTGCCGGCCTTGCCTAATGAACCTGCAAAAAAGGGCACCGGGAAAACTCCCGGCGCCCTGTGTGGTGCTTGCTGAGCGCTATCGCCTCAGAACTTGTACTTGGCCGTCATCATGTAGCTGCGCGGGGTGCCGTAGTTATCGGTCGAGCCCCAGGTCACGTCGGTGCCGATGGAGGAATAGTACTTGCGGTCGAAAATGTTGTTGGCGTTGACCTGCAGGTCGAGGTGCTTGTTAACCTCGTAACCGGCCATCAGGTCGGTGACCGCGTAGCCGCCCTGTTCGAGGCGATAGCTGCCGCCGTTGGCCAGAGCGATGTCGTTGTACATGCGGCTCTGCCAGTAGACGTTGCCGCCCACGCGCAGTTTTTCCAGCGGGCCTTTGAAACGATACACGGTGGAGACCTTGAACAGGTGCTCGGGCATGTCGGTGTCGAATTTCTGGTTATTGTTGGCCGGGTTTTCGTCCTTGATGTAGTGGGCGCGGGTGTAGGTGTAGCCGGCGCCGACTTGCCATTGCTCGGTCAGCGCACCTTGCAGTTCCATGTCCACGCCTTGGGCGCGAACCTTGCCAGAGGTTTCGTAGCAGGTCAGCTCCGGGCAGCCGAGCTGGGTCGCCGCTTGGGTGGCGCGGTTGGTCTGGTCCATCTGGAACACCGCCACGCTGCCGTTCAGCGCACCGTCGAAATATTCGCCCTTGATACCGACTTCGTAGTTTTCACCGACGATCGGCTCGAGCACTTTGCCGCCGAGATCTTTCTGGGTTTGCGGGGTAAAGATGTCGGTGTAGCTGGCGTAGACCGAGTGATGGTCGTCGAGTTTGTAGATCAGGCCGGCGTAACGGGTCAGGTTGCGCGTGACTTTGAAGTCGCCGTCGGCGCTGCGATCGTCGTAGTCATACCAGTCCAGACGACTGCCGAGGATCAACGTCAGCGGGTCGGCCAGGCTCAAGCGCGTGGTCAGGTAAACCGCGTCCTGAGTGGTGACGTTGCGCGATTTGCCGCTACGGACGAAGTCAGGCTTGGGCGCGGCGATCGGCAGGCCGGTGTCGTAGGGCGCGTATTCCTTGGTGGTGGCGTCGTACACACGATTGCTGGCGCCGACTACCAACTCGTGGGTGCGGCCGAACGCTTCGAACGGGCCGCTGGCGAAACCGTCGAAGGCGCGTTGCTTGTCGGTGTGGTGCGATTGGTAGGCGGTGGTTTCCAGCGGGCCGTCGTAGCGCGACAAATACGTGCCGGAGAATTCGCCTTCGGTTGTCGAAGTCGAGCCGCCAACATGCAGTTTCCAGTCGTTGTCGAAACGGTGTTCGACTTCACCGAATACGGTGTCGACTTGCAGCTTGCGGTTCTCCCAATCGGTACCGGGATAGGTGGAGCGGGGCAGGTCGAGGTGGTGGCCGTCTTCGCCGATCGGCAGGCCGCCCCAGAAATAATTGGTCTGATCGTTCTGCCGGGAGAAACCGAGGGTCGCCGTGGTGCTGTCGCTCAGGTCGGCTTCACCGATGGCGTAGAACAGGCCGTGATCGTTTTCTTCCTTGTCGCGAAAACTGTCGGCGCCCTGATACGACGTCACCACCCGGCCACGCAGGGTGCCGCTGTCGTTCAGCGGACTGGAGGCGTCGACCTCGCCACGGTAGTCATCCCAGCTGCCGGCGGCGCCGGTGAGGGTCACGCGCTGATCGGCGGTCGGGCGTTTGCGCACCATGTTGATCGCCGCCGACGGGTTGCCGGCACCGGTGACCAGGCCGGTCGCGCCACGGACGATTTCCACGCGATCAAACATCGCCAGGTTCGGTTGCACCGCCAGGGTGTACGGCGAATACGAGCTGGGCAGGCCGTCGTACATGATGTTGTCGATGTCGAAACCACGCGCCTTGTAAGTCTGCCGCCCCGGGCCGCTGGCCTCGCTGAGAAACAGCCCCGGCGTGCCACGCACCACGTCGTTGACGCTGGTCATGTTCTGGTCGTCCATGCGCTGGCGAGTGATCACCGTCACCGCCTGCGGCGTTTCGCGCATGGTCAGCGACAGCTTGGTCGCGGTCTGCATCGGGCCGGTGGTGTAGGACTGCGTGTCTTCGGTGGTGCTGCTCATCTGCGTAGCGCCGATTTCGGTCGCTTGCAGTTCCAGCGGGCCATTGGTGGGCGCAGTGGCTGCGGTTTCTTCAGCCAACGCAGGAGCGATGCTGGCCATGCCGATGGCGATTGCGAGGAGGTTAGGTGAAAGGTTCGAGCGGCGGTGAATGGTGTGAAACGACATCTATCTGCTTCCCCAAGATTTACCCAAACGAAACTAATGCGAGTGCATGTAAGAATTATTCGCATTAGTATGTCGGAAGTTTCCGGGGGAATAAACCCGTACGAGTCAGTTAGTTAATGATTTTTTCACAATTGGATTTGAGCGGTTGCGCAAACAAATGTGGGAGCGAGCCTGCTCGCGAAGGCGGTGTGTCATTCAACAGATGCGTTGTCTGATACTCCGCTTTCGCGAGCAGGCTCGCTCCCACAGGGTGATGCGTTTTTTCTGAAATCAGTCCAGATCCTTCGCCTCATGCCGCTCCGGCACCTGACTGTCTTCATCACCCCAGGTGCGATTCACTCGCTGCCCACGCATGACCGCTGGCCGCTTGGCGATTTCTTCGGCCCAGCGCTGCACATGGGTGTACTCGTGCGCCGCGAGAAACTCCGCCGCCGAGTAAACGTTGTTGCGCACCAGTTGCCCGTACCAGGGCCACACGGCGATGTCGGCGATGGTGTAATCGTCGCCGGCCAGATAGGTGTTGTCGGCGAGACGGCGGTTGAGCACATCCAGTTGCCGTTTGGCTTCCATGGTGAAGCGGTTGATCGGGTATTCGAGCTTCTCCGGCGCATACGCGTAGAAGTGCCCGAAGCCCCCGCCCAGATACGGCGCCGAGCCCATTTGCCAGAACAGCCAGTTGAGGGTTTCGGTACGACCGGCCGGATCCTTGGGCAGCAAGGCGCCGAACTTTTCCGCCAGATACAGCAGGATCGAACCGGACTCGAACACCCGGATCGGCGGCTCGACGCTGCGATCCAGCAGCGCCGGGATTTTCGAGTTCGGGTTGACCTCGACAAAACCGCTGGAGAACTGATCGCCCTCGCCAATGCGGATCAGCCAAGCGTCGTATTCGGCCTCGCTGTGGCCGAGTGCGAGCAACTCTTCGAGCATGATGGTGACCTTGACGCCGTTGGGCGTGGCCAGAGAATACAGCTGTAACGGATGCTTGCCGACCGGCAGTTCCTTGTCGTGGGTCGGCCCGGCGATCGGCCGGTTGATGCTGGCGAAGTGGCCGCCGGAAGGGGCTTCGTGTTTCCAGACCTTGGGCGGAACGTAAGACGCATTGCTCATGAAACGGACCTCGTCGATGCTGGGAGAGAACAGGTAGACACCGTATCTCGAAAGGATTGAGAACACTACCTTGTGGGAGCTGGCTTGCCAGCGATGACGGCGGCACATCCAGCATCAATGTTGGCTGACCCACCGCAATCGCTGGCAAGCCAGCTCCCACAGGTTCGGAGTCAGGCACAAATCTCCCGTGGGAGCGAGCCTGCTCGCGAAAGCGTCGGCAGGGGTCGCCGCGCCTAATGGCTCCAATACCGCCCAACCGCACCCTCGACTCCCTGCACCGGATCTGTCTCAGGAAACGGCAGCCCCGCGATCTGCGCCAACTGCGCATCACTCGGCGCGGCCCGGCAAATATCCGCCTGCTGCCCCGGCGGATAAGCACCGACCACCAGAAAGTCCTCGCTCGAGCCCAGATTGCAGTGCCCGGTCCCGGCCGGCAGCAACAGCACATCACCGGCGCTGACGTCGACGACTTGGCCGTCAGGCCCGCCCAACATCAACCGCGCCTGACCGGCCGCCACGCCAAGCACTTCGTGGCCTTCAGTGTGATAGTGGTGATAGTCATAAATGCCGTAGCGCCACTGCGCCGGCCAGCCATTGGCACCGAACGTCTGCTCGAAGCGCGCGGCCGGATCGTCGCCTTCGATGGCCAACGCGCGGCGGTAGATCAGCACCGGCAAACGCGAATTGTTCGGCACCCAGTCATTGCGTTCCAGCAGCAGGGTTTGCACTTCAGTCATGGCCAATCCTCCTTCGCTCGATTTATCAGTCGACCGCAGCGCAGGGCAATCGCCTCAAAAAATCATTGCCGCGCAAACACGGCGCCGAAGTTCATGCCAAGAAAATCCATCGAAACTTCATCGCGCAGAGCACTGTCCAGACCCTTACATGTCCATGCAGCGGTAAATGGCGAGGGTCAAGATGACGATGACAGTAGGTGATTTTCTGGTTGAGCGGCTCAGCGAATGGGGCGTCACGCGAATTTTTGGTTATCCGGGGGATGGCATCAACGGCGTGTTCGGCGCCATGAGCCGGGCCAAAGGCAAGATCGAATTCGTTCAGGCACGGCACGAGGAAATGGCCGCGTTCATGGCCTCGGCCCACGCCAAGTTCACCGGCGAACTGGGCGTGTGCATCGCTACTTCCGGCCCCGGCGCTTCGCACCTGATAACCGGCCTCTACGATGCGCGCATGGACCACATGCCGGTGCTGGCCATCGTCGGCCAGCAGGCGCGCACGGCGCTGGGCAGTCACTACCAGCAGGAGCTGGACCTGGTGTCGATGTTCAAGGATGTCGCCGGTGCGTTTGTGCAGCAAGCCTCGGCGCCATCGCAAGTGCGCCATCTGCTTGATCGCGCGGTGCGTACCGCTGTCGGCGAGCGCCGCGTCACCGCGCTGATTCTGCCCAATGACTTGCAGGATCTGCCTTACGAACAACCGGCGCGCGCCCATGGCACCGCGCATTCCGGCGTCGGCTACAGCAAGCCGAAAGTCGTTCCTTATGCAGCCGATCTGCAACGCGCCGCCGAGGTACTGAACAGCGGCGAGAAAGTCGCGATTCTGGTCGGTGCCGGCGCGCTGGAGGCGACCGATCTGGTCATCGCCGTGGCGGAAAAACTCGGTGCTGGTGTCGCTAAAGCCTTGCTGGGAAAAGCGGCATTGCCTGACGATTTGCAGTGGGTCACCGGCAGCATCGGCCTGCTCGGCACCGAGCCCAGCTACAAGCTGATGAGCGAGTGCGACACCTTGCTGATGATCGGTTCGGGCTTCCCGTATTCCGAGTTTCTGCCTAAGGAAGGCCAGGCGCGCGGCGTGCAGATCGACTTGCAGCCGGACATGCTCAGCCTGCGTTATCCGATGGAGGTCAATCTGGTCGGCGATTCAGTGGAAACCCTCGCCGCGTTGCTGCCCTTGCTGGAACAGAAAACCTCGAACAAATGGCGCAAGAAGATCGAAGGCTGGCGCAGCAGCTGGGAGAAAACCCTGGAAAAACGCGCCATGGCCAAAGCCGATCCGGTCAATCCGCAACGAGTGGTCTACGAGTTGTCACCGCGCTTGCCTGAGAAGGCAATCATCACCAGCGACTCCGGCTCCTGCGCCAACTGGTTCGCCCGTGACCTGAAAATCCGTCGCGGCATGAAATGCTCGTTGTCCGGTGGCCTGGCCTCGATGGGCGCGGCGGTACCCTATGCGATCGCGGCGAAGTTTGCTTACCCGGAACGCCCGGTCATTGCCTTGGTCGGCGACGGCGCGATGCAGATGAACAACATGGCCGAGCTGATCACCGTCGCCAAATACTGGCGGCAATGGCAGAGCCCGAAATGGATCTGCGCGGTGTTCAACAATGAAGACCTCAATCAGGTCACCTGGGAGCAGCGGGTGATGGAGGGCGATCCGAAGTTCGAAGCGTCGCAGAGCATCCCGGACGTGCCGTATCACCTGTTCGCGATTTCCATCGGCCTCAAGGGCATTTTCGTTGATCGTGAAGAAGAGGTCGCCGCTGCGTGGGAACAGGCGCTCGCCTCGGAAGTGCCGGTGCTGATCGAGTTCAAGACCGACCCGAACGTGCCGCCGCTGCCACCGCACATCAAGCTTGAGCAAGCGAAGAAATTCGCCACGACCCTGCTCAAGGGCGATCCGGACGAAGCCGGGGTGATCGTGCAGACCGCCAAGCAGGTGTTGGGCGCCGTGTTGCCCGGGAAGAAATGACGGTGTGCGCTTGAACGAGTCAACCATCTACATCGGTTGCGCCGGCTGGAGTCTCGGACGCGAGCACTGGCCGGCATTCCCCGCCGAAGGCACGCACCTGCAACGCTACGCCGCGCGCTTCAACTGTGTGGAAATCAACAGCTCGTTCTATCGCCCGCATCGGCGTCAGACCTACGAACGCTGGGCCGAATCGGTGGCGTCGGACTTTCGCTTCGCAGTGAAAGTGCCGAAGCTCATCACTCATGAACAGCGGCTGGCGGACAGCGCGGCCGCGCTCGATGAGTTTTTCGGCCAGTGCCAGGGCTTGGGTGATCGACTCGGCTGCCTGCTGGTGCAACTGCCACCAAAACTTGCCTTCGATGCGCCGGTGGCCGAGGCGTTTTTTCATGCCCTGCGCGAGCGGTTCACGGGCCGCGTGGTGCTGGAACCGCGACACGAATCGTGGACTGAGGCTGAGGCAATGCTGGTGGAGCTGCAGATTTCCCAGGCGGTGGTCGATCCCTCGCGGATCAGCAGCGACACCGCGCCGGGTGGCTGGCAAGGCCTGCAGTATTGGCGCCTGCACGGCTCGCCACGGATTTATCACAGCGCTTATGAAGCGGCCTATCTGCAACAGCTTGCTCAGAACCTGCGGCGCGCGAAGGCCGACGGCAGAGACATCTGGTGCATCTGCGACAACACCGCCAGCGGTGCCGCCACCGCCGATGCGCTGGCTTTGAAGGCGTTGATCGAAGGCGTTGAACGATGAACGACGACGCTCTCGCCACCCACACAAACGATCCGGCTACAGGTAAACTCCGCGCACTTTTTCAAGGAGTTCACATGAGTTACTACCAGCCGGGCATTCTCGCTACCCCTGTTCCTGCGCAAGCACGTCATCTGTTTTTCGCCCTGGCGTCGGTTGAAGCCTTGCCGCAAGCGATCGACAGCCTGCTGATGCTGGTGGATGGCAAGTCGGCGGTGGTTGGCTTTGGTGAGTCGTTGACCAAGGCGCTGAATGTCGAAATCGCCGGCCTGCGCAGCTTCCCGGCGCTGACCGGCGTTGGCGTGAACAACCCGTCGACCCAGCATGCCCTGTGGATCTGGCTGCACGGTGTCGACCGTGGTGAACTGCTCAACCGCTGCAACGCTATCGAAGCCGCGCTGGCCCCGGCCTTGCGTCTGGTCGAGATGCAGGAAGCCTTCCGCCACATGGAGGGCCACGACCTCACCGGTTACGAAGACGGCACGGAAAACCCGCACGATGATGCCGCTGTCGCCGCCGCACTGCTAAGCAGTGGCGCGGACGGGCTGGTCGGTGGCAGCTTCGCCGCGATCCAGCAGTGGCAGCACGACCTCAAGGGTTTTCATCGCCTGTCTGCAGGGGCCAAGGACGACATCATGGGACGGCGCTTGAGCGATAACGAAGAAATCGACGACGCGCCGATCTCCGCCCACGTCAAACGCACCGCGCAAGAGAGCTTCGCGCCGGAAGCCTTCGTCGTGCGCCGCTCGATGCCATGGATTGAAGGCGATCGTGCCGGTTTGATGTTCCTCGCCTTCGGCTTTTCGCTGGATGCCTTCGAGGCACAGCTGCGGCGCATGAGCGGCCTGGTGGACGGTATTGCCGATGGCTTGTACCAGATCAGCCGGCCAATCACCGGCGGCTACTACTGGTGCCCGCCGCTCAAGGACGGACGCCTTGATCTGCGCGCGCTGCGCATCGGCTGAGGACTGCATATGAACGTGGTGCGCTGGGGCATGATCGGTTGCGGCAGTGTCGCTGAACGCAAGAGCGGGCCGGCTTTCTACAAGGCGCCCGGTTCGGCGCTGATTGCGGTGATGGGTCGTCGCCTCGAAGCGGTGACCGACTACGCTGCGCGCCACGGCATTAGTCGCGTCTACACCGATGTCGATGCGCTGATCAACGATCCCGAGGTGGACGCGGTGTACATCGCCACGCCGCCCGACAGCCACCATGCCTACAGCCTGAAAGTCGCCGCCGCCGGCAAGCATTGCTGCGTGGAAAAGCCCATGGCACTCAACGCCGGGCAAAGCCGCGAGATGCAGCAAGCGTTTGCTGCTGCCGGTCTGCACTTGTTCGTCTCCTATTACCGCCGCTCGCTGCCGCGCTTCGCTCAGGTGCGGCAATGGCTGGAGGAGGGTCGCATCGGCGATGTCCGCCATCTGAGCTGGACGCTGACCAAAGCGCCGTCGCCGGCTGATCTTGAGGGTCGCGATAATTGGCGCACCGACCCGGCGGTGGCTGGCGGCGGCTACTTTGCCGACCTGGCCAGCCATGGCTTGGACTTGTTCCAGTATCTGCTTGGCGACATCGTTGAAGTCGCCGGTTTCACCGCGCGTCAGGCGGGTCTGTACGCGGCGGAAGATGCGGTCAGCGCCACCTGGCGGTTCGCCTCCGGAGCGCTGGGCATGGGCTGCTGGAACTTTGTTGCGGACCGGCGTGAAGATCGGGTCGAGATCATCGGCAGCAAAGGGCGCATCGGGTTTTCGGTGTTTGACGAGCATCCGGTGCAGCTGGATGCCGATGAGCAGATCAGCCTGGAGATCGCTCATCACCAGCATATTCAGTGGCATCACGTGCTGGGGATGAATGCGCATATTCGGGGTGATTCACAGCATCCCGCCGTGGCCGAGCAAGCCGTCAAGACCGATTGGGTAATGGACGAGATCCTCAAACGCTGAATAGCTCACGATCCCCTGTGGGAGCGAGCCTGCTCGCGAAAGCGGTGTGTCAGTCACGGAGGTATTGACTGACAGAATGCTTTCGCGAGCAGGCTCGCTCCCACAGGTCTTCCGGCGCAACGCGCATCTAAGGTTATGCCCAAACAATATTTCTCAACCTCGCCATAACGTCTCTAAGATCACGTCATAACTCGTTATAACAAGTGATCCGGCGATGACCGATAACGTTCTCTCCCTCAGTAGCGTTCCGCTGCACACCCAACTGCGCGACGTGCTCCGTGCGCGGATTCTCGACGGTGAATACCCGCAAGACAGTCAGATGCCTTCCGAAAGCGAACTGGGTGCGCTGTTCAAAGTCAGCCGCATCACCGTGCGCCAGGCACTCGGTGATCTGCAAAAGGAAGGGCTGATCTTCAAGATCCATGGCAAGGGCACCTTTGTCGCCAAGCCGAAAACCTTTCAGAACGTCAGCAGCCTGCAAGGCCTCGCCGAGTCGATGACCGGGCGCGGTTATGAAGTGATCAACCGACTGCGCAGTTTCAAATTCATTCCGGCCGACAAGCGTGTCGCCGAGCGTCTGCAGGTGGCCGAAGGTGAAATCGTCGCGCAGATCAAACGCGTGCGCCTGATCAACCGCGAGCCGATCTCGCTGGAAATCACCTACCTGCCTAAAACGGTCGGCGAGCGACTGGAGAAGGCGGATCTGGTCACTCGCGACATCTTTCTGATCCTCGAAAACGACTGCGGCATCGCCCTCGGCCACGCCGATCTGGCCATTGACGCAGTGCTGGCTGACAGCGACCTGACCCAGGCGCTCAACGTCGAAGCCGGTTCGCCAATCATGCGCATCGAACGTCTGACCCACGACGCACAGGGCCAGCCGCTGGACTTCGAACACCTTTACTACCGTGGCGATGCATTCCAGTACCGCCTGCGGATCGACCGGCAAAAAGGGGAGCAGGCATGACCCGCAACGTTCTAGAACAGGAATACGACATCGTCGTGATTGGCGGCGGTACGGCCGGGCCGATGGCGGCGATCAAGGCCAAGGAGAAGAACCGCGATTTGCGCGTGTTGCTGGTCGACAAGGCCAATGTCAAGCGCAGCGGCGCGATCAGCATGGGCATGGATGGCCTGAACAACGCGATCATTCCCGGCCACTCGACACCGGAGCAGTACACCAAGGAAATCACCATCGCCAATGACGGCATCGTCAATCAGGCGGCGGTCTACGCCTATGCGACGCACAGTTTTGAAACCATCGAACAACTCGACCGCTGGGGCGTGAAGTTCGAGAAGGACGAAACCGGTGACTACGCGGTGAAAAAGGTCCACCACATGGGCGCCTATGTGCTGCCGATGCCAGAAGGGCACGACATCAAGAAAGTCCTGTATCGGCAGTTGAAACGTGCGCGGGTGAGCATCACCAATCGCCTGGTCTGCACGCGTTTGCTGACCGACGAGGAGGGCGCGGTCAACGGTGTGATGGGCTTCGATTGCCGCACCGCCGACTTCCATGTGATCAAGGCCAAAGCGGTGATTCTCGCCTGCGGCGCGGCCGGACGCCTTGGTCTGCCGTCGTCGGGCTACCTGATGGGCACCTACGAAAACCCGACCAATGCCGGTGACGGCTACGCGATGGCCTATCACGCCGGCGCCGAACTGGCCAATCTCGAGTGCTTCCAGATCAACCCGTTGATCAAGGATTACAACGGCCCGGCCTGCGCGTACGTCACCGGCCCGCTGGGTGGCTACACCGCCAACAACAAGGGCGAACGCTTCATCGAGTGCGACTACTGGAGCGGGCAGATGATGTGGGAATTTCACCAGGAACTGGAAAGCGGCAACGGTCCGGTGTTCCTCAAACTCGATCACTTGGCCGAGGAAACCATCCAGAACATCGAGGAAATCCTGCACAGCAACGAGCGCCCGAGCCGTGGCCAGTTCCACGCCAACCGTGGCACCGACTACCGCACGCAGATGGTCGAAATGCACATTTCGGAAATCGGTTTTTGCAGCGGCCACTCGGCGTCCGGCGTGTGGGTCAACGAGCGTGCCGAGACTTCGGTCAAGGGCTTGTACTCGGCGGGAGACATGGCTGCGGTGCCGCACAATTACATGCTCGGCGCGTTCACTTACGGCTGGTTCGCCGGGCACAACGCCGCGGACTTTGTTGCCGGCCGCGAGTTTTCCGCACTGGACAGCGAGCAGATCGCCAAGGAGAAAGCCCGGGTCTACGCGCCGCTCGATCGCCAGGACGGTCTGCCGCCGGCGCAGGTCGAATACAAGCTGCGGCGCTTCGTCAACGACTACCTGCAACCGCCGAAAGTGACCAAAAAAATGCAGATCGGCCTGCAGCGCGTCAGCGACATCGAGCGCGATCTCGAGCAGATGAAGGCCAACAACGCTCACGAACTGATGCGAGCGATGGAAACCAGCGTGATCCGCGACTGTGCCGAAATGGCCGCCCGCGCGTCGTTGTTCCGCGCCGAAAGCCGCTGGGGCCTGTACCACTATCGCGTCGATCACCCGCAACGCAACGACGCCGAGTGGTTCTGCCACTGCCATCTGAAGAAAGGCGAGGACGGGCGCATGACCAGTTTCAAGAAGGCCGTCGAGCCCTACATCATCCCGCTCGACGCCGAGGAAATGCAGGCTTACGACCGCCTGCGGGTCGGCGCCTTCGCCGCTTGAGACATCATTTTTCAGAGAGTCCGAACCATGGCTTACCAAGCTCAGGAAATCTTCTTCCGCTCCAACGCGCCGGTCACCGTCGACGAGGACAAATGCATCGCCGAAAAGGGCTGCACGGTGTGCGTAGACGTCTGCCCGATGGACCTGCTGGCGATCAACCCGGCCACGCAAAAGGCCTACATGGCGTTCGATGAATGCTGGTACTGCATGCCGTGCGAGAAGGATTGCCCGACGGGGGCGGTGAAGGTCGACATCCCCTATTTGTTGCGTTGACCCCAAATCCATTGTGGGAGCGAGCCTGCTCGCGAAAGCAATCGTTCATTCAACAATGATGGTGACTGACCCGCCGCCTTCGCGAGCAGGCTCGCTCCCACATTGCAATTGTGATTATCCAATAGCCATCCGGTGAACCCCGGACGCTGAAGTGCAAAACACCCCTCGTTTCCCACCGCGCCCTGATCGCGGCGGAGACGAACTTCAAACCAATGATTCGAGGGGAAACACTCATGTTGCGTGCAGCACTCGCTGGGCTGGTCCTGGCTTCATTCACCTTGTCGGCCTCGGCCGAAACCATCCGCATCGCCATCGGCACCCAGGACACCACTATCAATTGCGCCGCCGGTGGCCTGTTGATCCGTGAACTCGGTCTGCTGGAAAAATACCTGCCCCACGATGGCGCCTACAAAGACGCGAAGTACGACGTGCAGTGGAAAAACTTCACCAGTGGCGCACCGCTGACCAACGAGATGGTCGCCGGCAAGCTCGACTTCGGTGCCATGGCCGATTTCCCCGGTGCGTTCAACGGGGTGGCATTCGAAACGGCGGGCAAGCACAGCCTGTTCATCAGCGTGCTGTCGGGCAGCATCAAGGGCAGCGGCAACGGCATCGTCGTGCCGAGCGCTTCGTCGGTGCAAAGCCTCAGCGAACTCAAGGGCAAGACCATTTCGGTGCCGTTCGCCTCGACGGCTCACGGCATGTTGCTGCGCGCCGTGGCAGAGCAGGGCTGGGACCCGCTCAAGGATGTCAACATCATCGCCCAGCCACCGGAAGTCGCTGGCTCGGCATTGCAGGCCGGCAAGATCGACGCCCACGCCGATTTCGTGCCCTTCGCCGAGCTGTTCCCGAGCCGTGGTTTCGCCCGCAAGATCTACGACGGCGCCCAGGCCAACGCGCCGACTTTCCATGGCGCACTGGTGGATCAGGCCTACGCCAAAAAGTACCCGGAAATCGTCGTCGCCTACCTGCGTGCGAGCATCGAAGCCAACCAACTGCTCGCCGCCGAACCGGAGAAGTACAGCGAACTGATCGCCACAGTCACCGGGGTCGATGCCGAGGTCAACTACCTGTTCCATGGCCCGCTCGGCGTACAGACCCGTGACCTGAGCTGGAAACCTGAATATCGCCAGGCCGTCGGTACCGCCATCGATACCCTGAAGCTGCTGAAGAAAGCCGATCGCGGGCTCGACCTGAACAGCTTCATCGACGACCAGTACATCCGCGCCGCGTTCAAGGCTTCGAAGCTCGATTACACCGCGCAACTGGCCAACTACGCGCAGACGCCGTTGCCGGGTGTGGATGCGGCGACGGGCAAAGCCATCACCGATGTCAGCCATGTCGCGGAGATCTGGGTGCGTGGCGAGGAAAAAGTCCGCCGTTATGGCTCGGCTGAAGCGGCGTTCACCGCGTTGGCGGGGTTGAAGCAGGAGGGCCAAAACATTCGTGCGGTGTATGCGCAGGCCAGTGACAGCGGGATCAAGTTGCTCGCTGAACAGGCGTGGTTTGCCAGCGACGCCAAGGGCCGCCTCAGCGCATTTCTGCTCAAGGGCCAGGCCCAGCAATACGCTGCGGCGCAGGGTGGCAAGGTGTTCGACTTCAGCGATGCCACTGCGCAGGTTGTTGCTGCGCGCTGAAGATCAAAAGCCCCTCACCCTAACCCTCTCCCGGAGGGAGAGGGGACTGACCGAGTTGTTGTTGAGAGATACGCCGACGTGAAGTACCGAGTCGAACTCAGGTCGTGAAAAGCACGCAAATCGGCTCCCTTTCCCCCTCGCCCCCCTGGGGGAGAGGGCTGGGGTGAGGGGGTAAATCTCGGCCATCACACAGAACCCGAACTGGAAACCGGACTATGAAAACACCGTTGCGCTGGACATCAAGAGCCGCCTCACTGCTGCTCTGCCTGCTCTTCTGGCAACTCGCCGCCAGCCACCACTGGAACCTCGGCCTGGTCACCTTTGCCAACGTGCCGACGCCACTGGCGGTGATCGAAGCTGCGCTGGGCCTGGGCGACTCGGGCAAACTCTGGCAGCACTTGAGCAGCAGCCTCGGCCGGGTCTTCGCCGGTTACTTGGCGGCGTTGATCATCGGCATCGCCCTGGGCCTGGCCATCGGCCGGTCGAAATGGGCCGAAGACATTCTGCTGCCACCACTGGAGGTCCTGCGCCCGATCCCCGCCGTGGCGTGGATTCCGCTGGCGATCCTGATGTTTCCATCCTCGGAATTGTCGATGGTCTTTATCACCTTCACCGGCGCGCTGTTCCCGATCCTGCTCAACACCGTGCACGGCGTCGAAGGTGTCGATCCACGCCTGATCGCCTCGGCAAAAAGCCTCGGAGCAGGGCGTCGGGCGATTCTGCTGGAGGTGATTCTGCCAGGCGCTGCGCCGAGCATCATTACCGGTCTGGCGATCGGCATGGGCACTTCGTGGTTCTGCCTGGTGACGGCGGAAATGATCTCCGGGCAGTTCGGTATCGGTTACTACACATGGGAGTCCTACACCATTCAGAACTACGCCGACATTGTCGTCGGCATGCTCCTGATCGGCGTGTTGGGCATGGGCAGCAGTTGGCTGATCAAACGCCTGGGCAGCTTGTTCACGCCTTGGCATCGACCACGAGGCAAAGCCTGATGAGCGTCATGCAAACCCCGGAAGGGCGGATCGACATTCGCCAGTTGTCCATCGTCCTCGGCCAGGGCCGCGAAGCTTTCGAAGCGGTGCAGGGTCTCGATTGCCAGATCGAACCCGGCCAGTTCGTGTGCATTCTCGGCCCGTCCGGATGCGGCAAGTCGACCTTGCTCGGCGCTCTGGCCGGGCACTTGAATGGGAGTACCGGCAGCTTGAAAGTCGACGGCAGCGCGGTGACCGGCCCGTCGCCGCAGCGCGGCATGGTGTTTCAGCACCACACGCTGTTCCCCTGGCGTACGGTGCGCGACAACGTCGCCTTCGGCCTGAAGATGCGCGGCGTCGGCAAGACTGAGCGCCGTCTCGCCGCTGACGACATCCTCAAACTGGTCGGCCTCGAAGGCTTTGCCGAGCGCTGGCCCGATCAGCTTTCCGGTGGCATGCAGCAGCGGGTGGAGATTGCCCGGGTGCTGGTCAATCGCCCGCGCCTGTTGCTGATGGACGAGCCGTTCGGCGCGCTCGATGCGCTGACCCGCTTGAACATGCAGGAACTGCTGCTGGACATCTGGACGCGCATCCGCACCACCGTGGTTTTCGTCACCCATGACATCGAAGAGGCGCTGTTTCTAGCCGATCGCTTGCTGGTAATGAGCGCGCGACCAGGGCGAATCATCGAAGACCTGCGTCTGGACTTTCCACGCCCGCGCACCAGCGAACTGGTGACCAGCCCCGAGTTCGCTCGCCTGAAACGCCATTGCCTCGACCTGCTGCGCCACGACAACGACCGACCGCTGCCGCGCCTCAATCCGCTCGGCCTGCCTCCTGAAAACCCTTTGCCGCGATTTGCCCTATGACCTCTATTTTTGCTGTGACCGACAACGAAGACATCCTCGCCCTGCAACCGCGCCTGACGGCTGAAGACGCTGGCGTGCGGCGCATTGCCCTGATTGATCTGGCTGATCTGGAGGAATCGGATGGTTTGCTCTGGCTGGTTGATCGACTCCGGCAGGATCCCGCCGAGGACGTCCGCGCTGAAGCCGCACGATTGCTTGAAGCGTGGGAGGATGAAGCGGTCGTGCAAGCCTTGTGCGAAGCGCTGACGGATTCGGCGCCCGCCGTGCAATCGGCGGCGGCGCAAAGTCTGAGCCTGCTCAAGACTGCGGCGGCGGGGCGGGTCATTCTGCCGTGGACCGCACATGCCGATGTCAGTGTGCGCATCGCCGCCTTTCGGGCGTTGCGAGAATTGCGCTTTGCCGAGGCCGCGCCGGCTGCCGTCGCCGCGTTGGAGGATGCCGATGCTCATGTTCGGCGCGAAGCGGTTGGCGTGCTCGGCTGGCTCAAACAGCTCGACGCGCTGCCAGCTCTGGCGCAACTGGCCAGCGACGACCCGGACACCGAAGTGCGTCGCGCCGCGACGGGTGCGCTGGGTCTGGCCAGTGGCGCCGAAGTATTGCCAGCGTTGCGCCAGGCTTTGCGCGACCCTGCCTGGCAAGTGCGCGAAGAAGCTGCGACCACGCTGGGCAAGGTTGGCCACAGCGACGCCGGCCCGGCCTTGGTCGAAGCGCTGAGCGATGATTACTGGCAAGTGCGCCTGCGCGCCACCCGAAGCCTCGGTCGCTTGCGCTTCGTCCCGGCGCTGGACGCGCTGGTCGACACCCTCGGCCACCGCATCAGCAATCTGCGCAAGGAAGCCGCGCTGGCCCTCGGTGAATTGAACGATCGCGGCGCCGTGGCCGCGTTGCAGGCAGCGCAGTACGACGGCGACCCGGAAGTGCGCAAAGCCGTGCGCATCGCGTTGAGTCAGTTGCAATGAACCCACTGTCGGTGGGCAACTCGCAGAGTGCACGCACGCTGCGCCTGAGCTGGCCGGACGGGCGCGAATCGTTGCTCACGTATGCCGATCTGCGCCGGCAATGCCCATGCTCGCAATGCCGCGCATTTCGCCTGCGCGGCGTCACGCCGCTGGTTGATGATCGCGTGCGCCTGATCGAGGTAAATCCGCAGGGGTATGGCGTGCAACTGGTGTTCAGCGATGGCCATCAACGCGGGATTTACCCGTGGGAGTACTTGGCGCAACTGGCTTCCTGACCTTATCCGATGATCGTTCCCACGCTCCGCGTGGGAATGCAGCCCGTGACGCTCCGCGTCACTGGACGCGGAGCGTCCCTTGAGGCATTCCCACGCGGAGCGTGGGAACGATCAGATCGCAGCCTTCGGCAGCTGCCTGCGTCGGCTTGCGCCGACTGGCGGTTCTTGTCAGGCATTTCCCACAGGAGTACAAATGTACTCCATGACGAACCTCACTCCCCGCCGTACCGCCATTCTGACCTTTATCCGCGATCGCATCGCCGAGCACGGTCAGCCCCCAAGCCTCGCTGAAATCAGCGAGGCTTTTGGTTTTGCCTCGCGCAGCGTGGCGCGCAAGCATGTGCTGGCGCTCAGCGAAGCCGGTTTCATTGAGGTCAATCCGCATCAGGCCCGGGGCATTCGCCTGCTCGGTCAGCCACCTCGTCCGGAGCTGCTGGAGATCCCCGTACTCGGTCGCGTGGCTGCCGGTGCGCCGATTGGCGCCGATGCCGATATCCATAACCGTTTGCTGCTCGACCCGGCGCTGTTCTCCCGCACCCCGGATTACATGCTGCGGGTGCAGGGCGACTCGATGATCGAAGACGGCATCCTCGACGGCGATCTGGTCGGTGTACGGCGCAATCCCGAGGCGCTGAACGGCCAGATCGTCGTTGCGCGTCTGGACGGTGAAGTCACCATCAAACGCTTCGAACGGGTCGGGGATGAAGTGCGCCTGCTGCCGCGTAACCCGGCGTACAAACCGATTGTCGTGCGTGATGATCAGGATCTGGCCATCGAAGGCGTGTTCTGTGGTCTGGTGAGGCAAGGCTGATGGGCGCCGTCGTTGCGTTGGATACGCTGTTCAATGGCGGCCAGGTCTGGCGCGGCAGGCCTGCGCCACCGGCGGCAAGTCCGCAGCCGACCGGGCATGCGGGACTGGACGCAGCTCTGCCCAGCGGCGGCTGGCCGGAAGCGGCGCTGAGCGAAATCCTTCTCGCCGGCCCCGGTGTCGGCGAGTTGCAACTGGTCTGGCCAACCCTGGCGCGATTGTCGGCGGCGGGTGAGCGCATCGTGCTGGTGGCGCCACCGTTCGTGCCGTACCCGCAGGCCTGGGCCAATGCCGGAGTCGATCTGCGTCAGTTGTCGGTGATTCAGGCCAGCGAACGCGATGCCTTGTGGGCGGCGGAGCAGTGTTTGCGCTCGGGCAGTTGCGGCGCGGTGCTGTGCTGGCCGAACAAGGCCGATGACCGAGCCTTGCGGCGTTTGCAGGTAGCGGCGGAAACCGGCCAGACCCTGGCCTTTGCCTGGCGCCCGTTGAGCGAAGCGGTCAACCCGTCACCGGCAGCGTTACGGATTGCCATCGATGCCAAACCGGCGCAGCTACGCGTACTCAAATGCCGTGGCGGCCTGGCGCGTGCTACGCCGATTGCCTTTGCCGTGGGGCACTGATTGTCATGCGCTGGGTATGTATCCTGTTTCCGCAATTGGCCCTTGACGCCGTACTGCGTCAGCGGCCCGACCCTGAAGAGCCGCTGGTCCTGCTCAGCGGCCCAGCCCAGCGGCGGGTGCTGCAAGCGGTAAATCCGGCGGCACGCAAACTCGGCCTGCGCCCCGGCATGTCGATGACCGCCGCGCAAGCCATGAGCAAAGGCTTTGCCACCGCCGATTACGAGGTGGCCGAGGTCGAGCACTGGCAGCAGTTTCTCGCCGCATGGGCCTATCGTTTCAGCGCGCAGGTCAGCGTGCATTATCCGCGTACCGTGGTGTTCGAGATCGAATCGAGCCTGGGCCTGTTCGGCACCTGGCCGCAATTTGAAGCTCGCCTGCGCCAGGAGTTGAAAGACCTGGGCTTTCGTCATCGCATCGTCGCCGCGCCGAACCCGGTGGCTGCGCGAGTGCTGGCCAATGCCTACGATGGCTTGGTGGTGCCGGACGGCGAGGCCTTGCAGCATCATCTCGGGCAATTGCCGGTCGACCGCGTCGGGCTGGAGCCGAATGTCGCCACGGCGTTGTCGCGCATGGGCCTGCGCAATCTCAGTCAGGTGCAAAGCCTGCCACGCCAGGCACTGGCCCGGCGTTTCGAAGCGCAGATGCTCAAGCACCTCGACACGCTGTTCGGCGCACGCCCTCTGGCGCTGGCGTTCTATCTGCCGCCCGACCGTTTCGATATCCGCATCGAACTGAATTTCGACGTGCAATCCCATCAAGCCTTGCTGTTCCCGTTACGGCGCTTGACCGGCGATTTGTCGGCGTTCCTCTGCGGGCGCGACAGCGGTGTGCAGCGCTTCGATTTGCTTCTGGAACACGCCGGGCTGCCGGACACAGTGATCAAGGTCGGCCTGCTCAGCGCCGAGCGTGACGCGGCGATGCTCTTCGAACTGGCCCGTGGCCGGCTGGAACAAGTCCAGGTGGAGGCACCGGTGCGTGGTTTTCGCTTGCGCGCCGAAGACCTGCCGAGTTTCGTTCCGCAGTATCAGGAGCTGTTCGACGACCGCCCGCAGCAGACCTTGCCCTGGGAGCAATTGCGCGAACGTCTGCGCGCACGGCTGGGTGATGACGCGGTGCAGGGGCTGCGCTTTCAGGCCGATCATCGCCCTGAGTGCGCGTGGCAGAACGCTGCCGATAAACACCTTTGCACGGGGTTGCCCAGCGTCCAGCGTCCGGGCTGGTTGCTCAACGAACCGCAAAGCGTGCCGGAAGGTTCGGCGCGGATTCTCATGGGGCCGGAGCGCATCGAATCCGGTTGGTGGGACGGTGGCGACGTGCGGCGTGATTATTACCTGATCCAGAACCGCGCCGGTCAGCAGGGTTGGGCCTGGCGGGCGGTGGGTGAGGGCGGTCCGCTGTGGCTGCAAGGCTGGTTCGCATGAGTGCCGATTACGCCGAACTGCATTGCCTGTCGAACTTCAGTTTCCAGCGCGGAGCCTCAAGCGCGCTGGAACTGTTTCAGCGGGCGAAAAAGCACGGCTATCAGGCGCTGGCGATCACCGACGAATGTACCCTGGCCGGCATCGTTCGTGCGTGGCAAGCGGCGAAGTCCGTTGAGTTGCCGTTGATCATCGGCAGCGAGATCCGCATCGACAACGGCCCGAAACTGGTGCTGCTGGTGGAAAACCTTGCCGGTTATCAGGCCTTGTGCGGCTTGATTACCCAGGCCCGGCGGCGTACGCAGAAAGGCCAGTATCAGGTGCTGCGCGAAGACTTCGCCGAAGCGCTGCCGGGTTTGCTGGTGTTGTGGGTGCCGGATTCAGTGGATGACCGGGAAGAAGGGCGCTGGCTGAAACAAACCTTCGGCGACCGCCTGTGGCTCACGGTGCAACTGCATCGCGGGCAGAACGATCAGCAGCGACTATCGGCATTGTTGGCTCTGGCGGCTGAGTTGCAGATTCCAGCCGTGGCCAGCGGCGATGTGCACATGCACGCCCGGGGGCGCCGTGCCTTGCAGGACACCATGACCGCGATCCGTCATCACGTCCCCGTGGCCGAAGCGGGTCTGCGCCTGCACCCCAATGGCGAGCGGCATTTGCGTTGCCTCGATGAGCTGCGCGCCCTGTATCCGCCGGACTTGCTCGAAGCGTCGCTAAAACTGGCCAGACGCTGCACTTTCGATCTGAGCGAGCTGCGCTATCAGTACCCGAAAGAGCTGGTGCCCGAGGGCCACAGTGCCAGTTCCTGGTTGCGCCATCTGACCGAGGAGGGCATTGCCTGGCGCTGGCCGAAAGGGCCTCAGGCCAAGGTGCTCAAGCAGATCGATGACGAGCTGCAATTGATCGCCGAGCTCGGCTACGAAAGCTATTTCCTCACCGTGCACGACGTGGTGCGCTTTGCCCGCACACAGAAAATCCTCTGTCAGGGCCGTGGTTCGGCAGCCAACTCGGCGGTGTGTTATGCCTTGGGCATCACCGAAATCGACCCGGAGCGCACCACGCTATTGTTCGAACGTTTCATGTCCAAAGAGCGCAACGAGCCGCCGGACATCGATGTCGATTTCGAGCACGAGCGCCGCGAAGAAGTCCTGCAATACGTGTTCAACCGTTACGGCCGGCGACGTGCGGCGTTGACGGCGGTGGTCAGCACCTATCACGCCACCGGTGCCGTGCGCGATGTGGCCAAGGCCCTCGGCCTGCCGCCGGATCAGATCAACGCGCTGGCCGACTGCTGCGGGCGCTGGAGCGATGAGACGCCGCCGCTGGAACGTTTGCGTGAAGGCGGCTTCGACCCGGATAGTCCGGTGCTGCGCCGGGTACTGAGCCTGACCGGGCAACTGATCGGCTTCCCCCGGCATCTGTCGCAGCATCCCGGTGGTTTCGTGATTTCCGAGCAGCCGCTGGACACCTTGGTGCCGGTCGAAAACGCGGCAATGGCCGACCGCACCATCATTCAGTGGGACAAGGACGACCTCGATGCGGTCGGCCTGCTCAAGGTGGATATCCTCGCCTTGGGCATGCTCAGTGCGATTCGCCGCTGCTTCGACCTGCTGCGCCGGCATCGCGATCTGGACCTGACCCTTGCGACGATCCCCGCCGAAGACAAACCGACCTACGCAATGATCAGCCGCGCCGATACCGTCGGTGTATTTCAGATCGAGTCGCGGGCGCAGATGTCGATGCTGCCGCGCCTGAAGCCTAAGACCTTCTACGATCTGGTGATTGAAGTGGCGATCGTCCGGCCCGGGCCGATTCAGGGCGGCATGGTTCATCCGTATCTGCGCCGACGTAATAACGAAGAGGCGGAAACCTATCCATCGCCGGCGCTCGAAGTCGTACTCAAAAGAACCCTGGGCGTGCCGTTGTTCCAGGAACAGGTCATGCAGATCGCCATCGTCGCTGCCGACTATAGCCCCGGCGAGGCCGATCAGTTGCGCCGCTCGATGGCAGCTTGGAAACGCCATGGCGGACTGGAGCCGCACAAGGAACGCCTCGCCGCCGGCATGAAAAAGAACGGCTACACACCGGAATTCGCTGCGCAGATCTTCGAGCAGATCAAAGGCTTCGGCAGTTACGGCTTCCCCGAATCCCACGCCGCCAGTTTCGCCTTGCTGACCTACGCCAGTTGCTGGCTCAAGTGTCACGAGCCAGCGGCCTTCGCCTGTGCACTGATCAACAGTTGGCCGATGGGCTTTTACAGCCCGGACCAGATTCTGCAGGACGCGCGGCGGCACCAATTGCAGATCCGTCCGGTGGACGTGCGCGCCAGTGACTGGGATTGCAGCCTCGAGCCGCTGAGTGCCGGGCAACCGGCGATTCGCATGGGCCTGCGCATGATCAAGGGGTTTCGCGAAGAAGATGCCCGGCGCATCGAAGCCGCGCGCCGCCACGGGGCGTTTGCCGATGTTGCCGATTTGGGCGAGCGCGCCGCCCTCGACAGTCGTGCGCAGGCCTTGCTGGCGGACTCCGGCGCCTTGCGCGGTCTGGCCGGGCATCGTCATCGTGCGCGTTGGGAAGTGGCCGGGGTGCAGAAACAACTCGGCCTGTTCGCCGGCCTGCCCAACGAGGAAGAAGTCAAAATCGTCCTGCCCAAACCCAGCGTTGGCGAAGACTTGCATGCTGATTACGCCACGGTGGGGACGACGCTGGGGCCGCACCCGTTGGCATTGTTGCGTGGCGAGTTGCAGGCCCGGCGCTGCCGCAGCTCGCGCGAATTGATGGATATCGAACATGGCCGGCCGGTCAGCGTGGCCGGGCTGGTCACCGGCCGACAGCGCCCCGGTACGGCCAGCGGCGTGACGTTCGTGACCCTGGAAGACGAGTTCGGCAACGTCAACGTGGTGGTCTGGCGTGACCTGGCCGAGCGTCAGCGCCAAGTGCTGGTGGGGTCGCAATTGCTCAAGGTCGACGGCCGCTGGGAACGCGAAGGCGATGTGCGCCACCTGATCGCCGGGCGCATGAGCGACCTGAGCCCGCTGCTCAATGGCATTCACGTGCAGAGCCGCGATTTCCACTGACCTTTGTGGCAGCGAGCCTGCTCGCGAAAGCGCAGTGTCAGGCGATGACGATATTGACTGTGCCGCCGCCTTCGCGAGCAGCCTCGCTCCCACAGAGATTTTGGTTGCGATGAAGATGGTTGATCGGCCCCGGGATCATTGTGGGAGCGAGCTTGCTCGCGAAAGCGCAGTCTCAGGCGATGACGATGTTGACTGTGCCGCCGCCTTCGCGAGCAGGGATTTTGGTTGCGATGAAGATGGTCGATCTGCCCCGTATCAGTGTGGGAGCGAGCTTGCTCGCGAAAGCGGACTGTCAGGCGATGACGATGTTGACTGTGCCGCCGCCTTCGCGAGCAAACTCGCTCCCACAGGGGTTTTGGTTGCGATGAAGATGGTTGATCGGCCCCGGATCAGTGTGGGAGCGAGCTTTCTCGCGAAAGCGGACTGTCAGGCGATGACGATGTTGGATGTGCCACCGCCTTCGCGAGCAAGCTCGCTCCCACAGGGGTTTTGGTTGCGATGAAGATGGTTGATCGGGCCCGGATCAGTGTGGGAGCGAGCTTGCTCGCGAAAGCGCAGTGTCAGGCAATGACGATGTTGAATGTGCCGCCGCCTTCGCGAGCAAGCTCGCTCCCACAGGGATTTTGGTTGCGATGAAGATGGTCGATCTGCCCCGTATCAGTGTGGAAGCGAGCTCGCTCGCGAAAGCGCAGTGTCAGACGATGACGATGTTGAATGTACCTCCGCCTTCGCGAGCAAGCTCGCTCCCACAGAGGTTTTGGTTGCGATGAAGATGGTTGATCGGCCCCGGATCAGTGTGGGAGCGAGCTTGCTCGCGAAATCGCAGTGTCAGGCGATGACGATGTTGACTGTGCCGCCGCCTTCGCGAGCAAGCTCGCTCCCACAGGGGTTTTGGTTGCGATGAAGATGGTCGATCTGCCCCGTATCAGTGTGGGAGCGAGCCTGCTCGCGAAAGCGCAGTGTCAGGCAATGACGATGTTGACTGTGCCAGCGACTTCGCGAGCAGGCTCGCTTCCACAGGTTTTGGCTGTCTATTCAAAATCGAGATAAATCAAAAGGCTGCACCTTTGGGCCGAAGGCAGATATTCTGCGCTTCACACTGGTACGGGAACCCGATCAACTCCATGGCGAGCCACTGCCAGGATGAATTGCCCGACGCCAAAGGAGTGTTCGAATGAGCGAAAAGAAGCTGGAAACCACGGTCGATCGCGTCTACCAAGGGGTTTATGCGGCGATCAGCAAGCGTTCGTTGCGCCCGGGCATGAAGCTGGGCGAGGCCTCGCTGGCCGAGCTGTTCAATGTCAGTCGCACCTCGGTGCGTGCTGCGCTCAAGCAGTTGGAAGCCGATGGTCTGGTCACCACCGAGCCCAACAAAGGCGCTTCGGTGTCGCTGCCCAGTGACGCAGAGCTGCGTTCGTTGTTCGAAACCCGGCGGCTGATCGAGATCGGCATCGTCACCGAACTGTGCCGGCGCAAAGACAGCGTTGCCATGCAGGATCTGCGTGAGCACTTGTTACTGGAAGATGCCGCGCATGCTGCCGGCGACCATGAACGACTGATCCATCTGCTCGGCGAGTTCCACCTCAAACTGGCGCGCAGCCTGAACAATCCGGTACTGCTCGACTGGTTCCAGAAGCTGATCTCGCGGGCCTCGCTATATGCCGCCGCGCTCGATGATGACAGTCATCAAGCCTGCCGCGACGATGAACACCTGCGTTTGCTCGAGTACATCGAAGCCGGCGATCAGAGCGCCGCGATCGAACTGACCTGTACGCACCTCAACGGAATCGAGAAGGCGATCCTCGACGTCGCGGCGAAAATGAAAAACGGCTATCACCCACTCAAGCACTTGATTGGCGTCTGAATGGCTCTGCGTCGTAAATCGGCTATACCTGCGATGAAACCAATGCGTTTTCACAGCCTCGAAACACACGGGCGTCGCGTCGTTGTAGCGTTGCGATAGATCGGAAAACCGCAAAAAAGGACACTGAGTCAGGCGATGCAGTTTTTATCCGAAAGCCACGGCTGTGAAGGCTGGAAAGGCGAAATGGCCGAGCGCATCCGTGCGTTCGACTGGAGCCACACCGAACTTGGCGCGCTCGCCGAATGGCCGGCCAGCCTGTGCAACACCGTGCAACTGATGCTGGCTTCGCCGCTGCCGATGGTGATGCTGTGGGGCCACGCCGGCTACATGATCTACAACGACGCTTATTCCGAATTCGCCGGCGGCCGCCACCCCTATCTGCTTGGCGTCCCGGTTGAGCTGGGCTGGCCGGAAGTCGCCGAATTCAACCGCCACGTCGTTGACACCTGCCTGGCCGGTGGCACCTTGTCCTATCGCAACAAAGAGCTGGTATTGCTGCGCGACGGCGTGCCCGAAGACGTCTGGATGGATTTGTATTACAGCCCGGTGGCCAACGACGAAGGCGTGCCCGGCGGAGTCATGGCGATGGTGGTCGAAACCACCGAGCTGGTGCATTCCGAGCGCCTGCGCCAGGCGGCCGAAGATGCCTATCGCGCCGACAACGAGCGCGTGCGTCTGGCGCTGAATGCCGGCGCACTGCTTGGCTCGTTTGTCTGGGACATCAAGAACAATCGCTTCTCCGCTGACGAACGTTTCGCCCGCACCTTTTCCTATCCGCCGGATCAGGACTTGAGCGATCTGCAACAAGAGATCGCCGAATCGCGCATTCATCCCGACGACCACCCATGGGTCCAGGAGCGGGTCGCCCATTGTGTGCGCACTGGCGAGCCCTACAACGCCGAGTACCGTGTACAGCGCGGCGATGGCCAATATCTGTGGGTGCTGGCCAGTGGTGCCTGCGAGTTCGATGAAGACGGAAGGCCGTTTCGCTTCCCCGGTGTGCTGATCGATATCCATGAGCGCAAGAATGCTGAAGAGTCGCTGCTTAAATTCACCCGCAACCTCGAACAGCGCGTGGCCGCCGAGGTGAATGCGCGGCTCGCGGCTGAGGAACAGCTTCGCCAGTCGCAGAAACTCGAAGCCATCGGCGGCCTGACCGGTGGCGTGGCCCATGACTTCAACAACCTGCTGCAAGTGATTGCCGGCAATCTGCATCTGCTCGCTCGGCATGAGCCCAACAATGCCAACGTGCAGCGCCGGGTCGGGGCTTCGCTGGCGGCGGTCGAGCGCGGGGCCAAACTGTCTTCGCAATTGCTCGCATTTGCCCGCCGGCAACCGCTGTCACCGGCCGTGTGCAACCCAGAACAGATTTTCGAAGGCGTTGGCGAGTTGCTGCAACGCGCCTTGGGCGAAACCATTCAGATCGACGTGCAGTTGCCGCCGCAGCCGTGGCATATCAACGTCGACCGTAACCAGTTGGAAAACGCGATTCTCAATCTGGCCATCAACGCCCGCGACGCGATGAAGGGCGAGGGCGTCATCGGCCTCAGTGCCGCCAATGTCTGCCTGGACAGCGAATACTGCGCCGGCAAGGGCATCGCGTCCGGTGAGTATGTGCGCGTGGCGGTCACCGACACCGGCGTGGGCATTGCTCCACAGATGCTGGAACAGGTCTTCGAACCGTTCTTCACCACCAAGGCCGACGGCCAGGGCACCGGGCTCGGTTTGAGCATGGTCTTCGGCTTCGTCAAACAGAGTGGCGGTCACGTCGAGATCGACAGCAAGCTCGGCGAAGGCACGCGGGTGCAGTTGTATTTCCCGCGCAGTCTGCGTCCGGTTCGCGAAGAGACCGCCAGTGTTGGCGAACGCAAGAGCGGTGGCCACGAAACCATTCTGGTGGTGGAAGACAATGACGCGGTGCGCGCTTCGGCGGTGGAGTTGCTGCGCGAGGAAGGTTATCGGGTGATGACCGCGTGCAATGGCGATGTGGCCATGCAGATGTTGCTGGAAGGCATCGAGGTCGATCTGATCTTTACCGACGTGGTCATGCCCGGCCTGATCAAGAGTTCGGATCTGGCCGCGTGGGCCAAGGTGCAGACACCGCCGGTGCCGGTGCTGTTCACTTCCGGGCATACCCGCGACATCATTTCCCGCGACCACCAACTCAGCCCCGATACCCATCTGCTCGGCAAACCCTACAGCCCGCAAGCTTTACTGCAGATGATTTGCGAGGTGCTCGGCACCTGATGCCGAGCGCTGCCCAGTTTTTCAATCAAGGCAGGCCGATGACTTCCAAGCGCAATTCCAAAGCACCCGCCGGCATGGTTCGCGTGCGCGGCGCCCGCGAACATAACCTGAAGAATGTCGACGTCGATATTCCGCGCGATGCGCTGGTGGTGTTCACCGGCGTCTCCGGTTCGGGCAAGTCGTCGCTGGCGTTCTCCACGCTGTATGCCGAGGCCCAGCGGCGGTATTTCGAATCGGTGGCGCCGTACGCGCGGCGGCTGATCGATCAGGTCGGCGTGCCGGATGTCGATTCCATCGAAGGACTGCCGCCCGCCGTCGCTTTGCAACAGCAGCGCGGCACGCCGAGCGCGCGTTCGTCGGTGGGCAGCGTGACGACGTTGTCGAGCCTGATCCGCATGCTCTATTCCCGCGCCGGAAGTTACCCGCCGGGGCAGCCAATGCTGTATGCCGAGGATTTTTCACCGAACACGCCGCAGGGCGCCTGTCCGGAGTGTCATGGACTTGGTCGCGTCTATGAAGTGACCGAAGCGCTGATGGTGCCGGACCCGAACCTGACCATCCGCCAGCGCGCCGTGGCGTCTTGGCCCTTGGCCTGGCAAGGGCAGAACCTGCGCGACATCCTCGTGACCATGGGCATCGATGTCGACATTCCGTGGAAAAAACTGCCGAAAAAACAGCGCGACTGGATTCTCTTTACTGAAGAGACGCCGACGGTGCCGGTGTACGCCGGGCTGACCCCGGAAGAAACCCGCGTCGCGCTCAAACGCAAAATGGAACCGAGTTATCAGGGCACCTTCACCGGCGCCCGGCGCTACATCCTGCACACCTTCACTCACTCGCAAAGTGCGCTGATGAAGAAGCGTGTTTCGCAGTTCATGCGCGGCAGCCCTTGCCCATTGTGCGAGGGCAAGCGGCTCAAGCGCGAGGCTCTTTCGGTGACCTTTGCCGGCTACGACATTGGTGAGCTGTCGCAGATGCCGTTGCTGCAAGTGGCCGAAGTGCTGAGACCGGTGGCAGCGGCGAATTATCTGGAACAGGCCGAGGAGAGCGGCGACACCCTCAGCCATGCGCAAACCCGCGAGGCGCGTCAGCAGCGTGTCGCCCATGGCGCGAGTGGTCATGCCAGCGCACCGGACGTGCGCCACACGCCGAACCTGTCGCTGGAAAAACGCTTGGCGGCGCAACGCATTGCTGAGGATTTGCTGGAGCGGGTCAGCACCCTGACCGATCTCGGCCTGGGGTATCTGGCGCTGGAACGCAGTACACCGACGTTGTCGTCGGGCGAGTTGCAGCGCTTGCGCCTGGCCACGCAATTGGGTTCGCAGCTGTTCGGAGTGATTTATGTCCTGGACGAACCGTCTGCCGGTCTGCATCCGGCGGATGGCGAGGCGCTGTTCGAGGCGTTGCAGCGCTTGAAGGCTGACGGCAACACGCTGTTTGTGGTCGAACACGATGTCGAAACCATGCGCCGTGCCGACTGGCTGATTGACGTCGGCCCGGCGGCGGGCGAAAAGGGCGGGCGCGTGCTGTACAGCGGTCCGCCTGCGGGACTTGCTGATATTGCAGATTCGCAGACCCGCGCCTATCTGTTCGCGGAAAACCAGCGCCCTGAACGCGCCGCGCGCAAGCCGAGCGGCTGGCTGAAGCTCGACGGCGTGACGCGCAATAACCTGAATAATCTCAGCGCCGAATTCCCCTTGGGCTGTTTCACCTCGGTGACCGGCGTATCGGGTTCTGGCAAATCGAGTCTGGTCAGTCAGGCCTTGCTGGAATTGGTCGGCGCGCAGTTGGGCCGTCCAGTGGCCGAGGCCGAGTCGGAAGAACCGAGTCTGGAAGATGACACGCCGCCGCCCAGCACCGGGCAGATCAGCGCCGGCCTGGAGTCGATCAAACGCCTGGTGCAGGTTGATCAGAAACCCATCGGACGCACGCCGCGCTCCAATCTGGCGACCTACACCGGGCTGTTCGACAACGTGCGCAAGCTGTTCGCCGCGACACCTGAGGCACAAGCGGCGGGCTATGACGCCGGGCAGTTTTCCTTCAACGTCGCCAAGGGCCGTTGCGCTACTTGCGAGGGTGAGGGGTTCGTCAGTGTGGAATTGCTGTTCATGCCCAGCGTGTATGCGCCGTGCCCAACTTGCCACGGAGCGCGATATAACCCGCAGACGCTGGCGGTTCTTTGGCAAGGCTTGAGCATCGCTCAGGTGCTGCAACTGACTGTCGATGAGGCGGTGTCCGTGTTTGCCGAGCAGGCAGGGATTCGTCGTTCGCTGGAAGTGCTGCGCGATATTGGTCTGGGTTATCTGCGTCTGGGGCAACCGGCCACGGAGCTCTCCGGCGGTGAGGCGCAGCGGATCAAACTGGCAACCGAATTGCAGCGCAACCAGCGTGGCGCGACCTTGTATGTGTTGGATGAACCGACTACTGGATTGCATCCGCGAGATGTCGATCGACTGCTCGAGCAGCTGGATACGCTGGTGACGGCGGGGCACACGGTGATTGTGGTCGAACACGAAATGCGTGTCGTCGCGCAGAGCGACTGGGTGATCGACATCGGCCCAGGAGCCGGCGATCAGGGCGGCAGGATTGTCGCCGCCGGCACACCACAGAAAGTCGCCGCGAGCAAGAAAAGCAAGACTGCGCCGTTTCTGGCTCGGGCTTTGAGCCGATAACTGCAGCGCCTTGCTGGCCGCCATCGCTGGCAAGCCAGCTCCCACAGGAATTCAAGTTGTTGCCGAAAGTGTGCGCACACTGATGCCCCCTGTGGGAGCTGGCTTGCCAGCGATGACGCCAGTTCAGGCGCCATCCAGCGTGCGGCGGACCTTGTCGAGCAGTTCGCTGATCTGGAACGGTTTGACCAGCATGTCCATGCCGGTGCCGAGGAAGACCTGGCGGTTGAGGGCGGTTTCGGCGTAGCCGGTCATGAACAGGATCGGCAGCCCCTCGTGCCAGCCACGGGCAACATCCGCCAGTTCACGGCCGCTCATGCGCGGCAAGCCGACGTCGGTCAACAGCAGGTCGATCGACGGGTCGTTCTGCAAGCGCTCCAGCGCCGATTCGATATCCGCCGCTTGCGTGCAGCGATAGCCGGCATCTTCCAGCACTTCGGTGACGAACAAGCGCACCGTGGCCATGTCCTCGACGATCAGCACATGCTCGCCACTGCCTTTGGCATCAGGCACCGGCACAGGCGCGTCGGCCCCGGTCGGGTCGTTGGTGCCCGGCAGCATGATGGTCACTTCGGTGCCACGCCGGGCGACGCTGCGAATGTGCGCGTCACCGCCGGACTGACGGGCAAAGCCGTAAATCGTCGACAGACCGAGCCCGGTGCCCTGGCCCAGCGGCTTGGTAGTGAAGAACGGCTCGAACACCTTGTCGATCACGTTGTGTTCGATGCCGGTGCCGTCGTCGCGTACCGACAATGCCACGTACGCGCCATCGGCCAGATTCGGATCGCCGTGGGAATAAGCGGCGTAAGTATTGACCCAGATATTGCCGCCGGAGGGCAGGGCATCGCGGGCGTTGATCACCAGGTTGAGCACCGCGCTTTCCAGCTGCACCGGGTCGACCAGCGCAATCGCCGGTTTGTTGGTCAATTCCAGCTTGAGGGTGATGCGCTCACCGATGGTGCGCACCAGCAATTCTTCCAGCGAGCGGACATGCTCGTTGATGTCCACCGGCCGTGTATCCAGTGGCTGCTGACGGGCAAATGCCAGCAGACGATGGGTCAGCGAGGCCGCGCTCATCGCTGAGTTCAGCGCCGCTTCGGTATAGAACTGCACCTTGTCCAGACGCTCATCGGCCACGCGTTTCTGGATCAGTTCCAGACTGGTGATGATCCCGGTGAGCAGGTTGTTGAAGTCGTGAGCGATACCGCCGGTGAGCTTGCCCAGCGCATCCATTTTCTGCACTTGCAGCAATTGCGCTTCGGCGTGCACGCGCTCGGCGACTTCCTTGGCCAGCTGCGTGGTGGTGTCATCCAGCCGCGCCAGATGCGAGCGCTCGCGGTGGCGGTGTTCGGTGACGTCCTCGACGAACACCAGGCTGAGCTCTGGCGTGCGATACGGCGAAATCTGCCATTGGGTCTCGCGAATCTCGCCCTGCACGCGCATGTTCAGCGTGCCTTTCCAGCGCTCGCCGTCGACCAGACGCAGACGCAGTTCATCGAGGATCGAGCATTGATCTTCGGCGAAGCATTCACGCAGCGCCTGCGGATCGCGGTTATCGACGATCAGCTGGGCAAAGGCGTGATTGCATTCATGCACTTTCAGATTGGCATCGAGCACGGCGATCGGCGCCGAGACGTTAGCGAAGATCTCGCGGAAACGCGCCTCGCTTTCGCGCAGAGCATTTTCCGTGTCGCGCACCCGCAGCAGGGTACGCAGCGTCGCCAAGAGCACATCGGGGTCGACCGGGTGAATAAGATAGGCATCGGCGCCCGCGTTGAGGCCGGTGATGATGTCGCCGGTCTGGATCGACGCCGCTGACACATGAATCACCGGCAGCAGCGCGGTGCGCGGGTCGGCGCGCAACAGGCGGACGATGTCGAAACCGCTCATGTCCGGCAGGTTGACGTCGAGGATCAACGCATCGAGGGCTTCGCTCTCGATCAGGGCCAGGCCGTCGCTGCCGGTGCCGGCTTCGAGCACCGTGTAGCCGTGGCGTTCCAGGCGCCGACGCAGGGCGTAACGGGTGGCGACGTTGTCATCGACAATCAACAGGCGGATGTCACGATTCATCGACGTTCTCCAGAGCGATTGCCAGCGGGATGATGACAAAGAACGTCGAGCCCACGCCCGGCGTACTGTCTACCCCGACTTCACCGCCGAGCAGGGCGGCAAAACGCTTGCATAGTGACAGACCCAGACCGGTGCCGCGCAGACGTTTCTGCAATGGCGAATCGACTTGGGAGAAGTCTTCGAACAGCGTGTCATGCAACTCGGCCGCGATGCCGATGCCAGTGTCGCTGACGGCAAAGCGCACCTTGTCTTCACCTTCCAGTCGCGCCGACACGCGCACTTCGCCACGGGTGGTGAATTTCAGCGAGTTGGAAATGAAGTTGCGCAGGATCTGCCCGAGCTTCTTGTCATCGGTATACAGGCGCGGCAGGCCCAGCGGCTCTTCGAAGATCAGATCCACCGCCGAAGCATCGACGATTGGCCGGAACATCCCGCGCAGGGCCGAAAACAGGTCGAACATGTCGAACCAGGCCGGCGAGATGCTGATTCGCCCGGCTTCGATCTTCGCCAGATCGAGCAGGTCATCAACCATGTCGCTGAGCTCGCGGGCAGCGGTGCTGACGAAGGCTACCTGCTTGTGCTGTTCAGGGCTGAGCGGGCCGTCCAGTTCGTCAGCGAGCAGACTGTTGATGCTCAGGATCGAGCCCAATGGCGTACGAAATTCGTGGCTCATGTACGACAGGAAGCGGCTCTTGAGATCCGATGCCTGACGCAGTTCTTCGGCCTGATTGTCGAGCTCGGCGTATAGCGCCAGAACACCCTGGTTGGTTTCATCGAGTTCTTCGCGCAGGGCAGTGGTTTCGCGCTGCAACTGAGCGATGAGCGCCGCCTGTTCGGCATGGCTCAAGGTAGTCGATTCAGCCATGGGCGACCTCCAGAGCAACGACCAGTACCGTCACGTCATCGCGACCACGACAGAAGTCGCGGTGCAGGACGCTGGCTATCACGGACGGATGGCGATGCACCAGGCCGGGGTAGTCTTTGAGATTCCAACGGGACTGTAAGCCGTCGCTGTACATGATCAATAAATGTCCGTTCACGTGAGCATAGTCAAAGGGTTTGGCTTTACGGTACTGGCCGCCAACGATGCCGGGGTGCGAGGCCAGGCCACGGGATTTGCCAGCCTCGAGCAGACTGGCGCCAATGTTACCGACACCGGCGAACGTCAGACCATCGCGCTGGCTGTCGAACTGCGCGAAAGCGACGGCGCCGCCACGGGTGCCGAGCATTTCCTGATGCAGGTCTTCCATCAATACCACTGGATCGGCAAACGGTGCCCGGGCGAATGCCTGCGCCCCGGCCAGGCCGGCACGTTCGGCGTCCTCGCCATGGCCGAGGCCATCGACCACCAGCGCGCTGAGCCGCGAACCTTCATACGCCAGATGCCAGACATCACCGCAGGCCGGATCGGCATGCAGCGAATGCTGGCTGACGCCGAAGCGGATATCGGCCTGACGATCGTTGCGCGGAAAAATCCGCGCCAGCAACACCGCGCCACGGTGATCGGCGTAGACATCGAAGACATTGGTCTGCCGCGATACGGCGCCGAGGCCGATGCCTTGTGTGCCGCCAGTGGAAAAGCCATCCGCCAGACAGGCATCCAGGTCAAAGCCCTGGGCCCGATCCACGGTCTGCATTTCGATGCCGAAACCGTTATCCGGACGAGTCAGCACACGCAGATGAAACTCGCCGCGCTGGGCATGCTTGAGCACGTTGCTTGCAAGTTCCGTCGCGACCAGTGCCACGCGGCCGGCATCGTTTTCGTCGAAGCCATGCTGCTCGGCGAGTTTCTGCGCGGTGCGCCGGGCGTGGCCGATCTGGCTGCTGTCCTCGATCGGCAGAACCTGGGTCAACGACCCGGTGATATTCATGTCCATCGTGTGATCGTAATGCGCGTGCCTTTGCCGGGCTCAGTGTCGAGTTCGAATTCATTGACCAGACGTTTGGCGCCGGTCAGGCCGAGGCCTAGTCCGCTGCCGGAAGTCCAGCCGTCGGTCATCGCCAGTTTGATGTCGGGGATGCCCGGGCCTTCGTCGCGGAACGTGATGCGCAAACCGACCCGGCCGTTTTCCTCGAGGATCTGCCAATCCATGTCGCCGCCGCCGCCATAGACCATGGTGTTGCGCGCCAGCTCGCTGACGGCGGTGACCAGTTTGGTCAGGTCGATCAGGCGCATGCCGCATTCGGTGGCGAGCTTGCGCGTGGTCTGGCGGGCCAGTACCACGTCCTGTTCGATCAGGATGGGTTGAGTACCACTGCTGCGTACGGTCATTGCAGGCGTACTCGATCCTGTAGCAGTTTCATTCCGCGTTCGACGTTGAGGGCGGTGCTGACGCCCGGCAAGGTCATGCCCAGCTCAACGAGCGTGATCGCCACGGCCGGCTGCATGCCGACCAGCACGGTTTCGGCGTCCATGATTTTCGACAACCCCGAGATGGTGCCGATCATTCGTCCGATGAACGAGTCGACCATGTCCAGCGCCGAGATGTCGATCAGCACGCCACGGGCCGAGGTCCGGCTGATGCGCTCGGACAGATCGTCCTGCAGGGTCATGGCGAGCTGGTCGTGCATGTCGACCTGAATGGTCACCAGCAGCAAATCGCCCATTTGAAGAATCGGAATACGTTCCATCGGCTCAGACCGCTTTGCCGAGGCTGATGCCCAGGCGAGTCAGGGCCAGTTTCAAGGCGTCGGCCAGGTTGGCCTTGGTCACAACGCCTTGCAGATCCAGACCCAGGTGAACGATGGTTTGGGCGATCTGCGGACGCACGCCACTGATGATGCAATCAGCGCCCATCAGGCGAATTGCGGTCACGGTTTTCAACAGGTGCTGGGCAACCAGGGTGTCGACGGTCGGCACGCCGGTGATGTCGATGATGGCGATCTCGGAACCGGTGTCGACGATGCGTTGCAGCAGCGATTCCATGACTACCTGGGTGCGTTGCGAATCGAGTGTGCCGATCATTGGCAGGGCGAGAACGCCGTCCCACAGCTTGACCACCGGAGTCGACAGTTCCAGCAACTCTTCCTGCTGACGCTTGATCACCGCTTCGCGGGATTTCTGGAAGGTGCCGATGGTGTGCATGCCGACCGTATCAAGCAGTTCGGAAACTTCCAGCAGTTGCTCGGCGAGCAGTGCCGGCTGGTCCTGATAATGGTTTTGCAGCAGGGCGAACAACGGGCCCTTCAGGGCGAAGATGAAGTTGGCGGTTTGCTGGGAATCCTGGCCGAGCAGGGCGCGGCTCTGCGACAGCTTTTCAAGAAACTGACGGGTGTCTTCCCAGCCTGCGGCGGCAATCTTGCTGCCGTTGCCGTTTTCCAGACCGGCCAGCAGCAGGGAGAGCAAGTCGCGGGTTTGCTGCGCGAGGTCGTGTTCCTTGAGATTGCGCGTGGCGCCGCTGGCTTCGAGGCGTTTGGTCCATTCGCTCAGCAGTTGAGCCTGGTTGTTCCTGATTGCTTCAACTGTGCTGTTCTGCAGTGCTGCCATGTGCGTGTCGCTCCGTTACGTAATGGTGCCGGCTCAGCGAAATGACCGGCGCGAATTGACTGACATTTGCCGCTTGAAATAGTTGTTCATTAAGCAGCGAATTTTTCTGCCTGCCGCGTCGAACGCCCCGGTAACTCTAGTCGGCGTGGCAACAGGCAACGATGTTTTGAACGAATCTGCGGCGTCAGGCTTCGAATCTGCATGCCCGACGTTTTCCAGTCGTGCTGGAAGAAGGAGGCAGGACTATGAATGAGGTGGATATGAACGAGCAAGCGCCGCAACAGCAAAATCAGCCCTCAGAGTCAATTAACCGCAACGACCCGGCCATCGACCCGCAGACACCGGGACAAAATACCCCTGCGCCGGCTGAAGAAGGACAGGCGGACAGCGCGGCTGCCGAGGTCGATCAGAAGCAGCATCACAGTGACAACAGCAACGACTTCAGCCCCGGTTTCAAGCCTGACCCGGACCGTCCTGAACCGGGCGAGAGCACCGACGCCGATATCGACACCGATGGCGGTTGATCGCTGAAACGCAAAAAGGCCGCATCGAAGGATGCGGCCTTTTTATTGCCGGGCGGTTACTTGCTCGGATGTTTGGCTTGCAGCTCTTTGGCGTGGGCCAGGTGTTTTTCCAGCGCTGGCAGCATCTTCTGCGCGAACGCTTTCAGTTCAGTGGCGCCTTTGGCCTTGTCATCGGTCACGGTGTTTGCCTGCTTCTTGAACAGCTCGATGGTTTCTTCGTGAGCCTTGACCTGGTTGTTGGCGTAGGCCGCATCGAAGGATTCATCGCGCATGTCGAGAATCTTTTCCTTGGCCTGTTTGACCAGGGTGGTGGTGTCCGGGACTTCGATGTCGTTGGCCTTGGCAATTGCTGCCAGCTCATCGTTGGCTTTGCTGTGATCGGTGATCATCTGATTGGCAAAGGCTTTGATGTCAGCTGACTGGCTTTTTTCCAGAGCCAGGCGGCTGGTTTCGATTTCAGCGATGCCACCGGCGGCGGCGTTATCGACAAAGTCATTGTCGGTCGCGGCAAAGGCGCTGCCCATGCCGGCAGACAGTGCAACAGCCAGAGCGAGATGACGCAGGTTGAATCCGTCCATTGGGTATCTCCACGCAGGTTTTTGTGAGCGTTATCCAATGGAGCGAAAGCAGAAGCCAAAGGTTTTATCGCATTTACGACAGGGCGACGAACGGCAACCGCTGGTCTGACAGGGTGTCGACAGAAGCCATTGCGCAAGGCCATGCTGATAACGAGTCAGCGCATCGGTCGCGCTGGTTGTCGATCAATTTGATGGAGGTGTTTCATGCCGGTTTCACATGATCTGTATCAGGACCTGGGCTGCAAAAAGGAAGAGATCGAGCAAAAACGCTCCGAGGATGCGAAGCTGGATTCGCTGCTCAACAAGTATTTCGAGGTGGATGCTGAAGTGGTCGAGGCCGAGAACGCCCAGTCAGACGCCCCCAGTGATGACGAATTGAAGAAGCTCAAAGAGAAGCGGGTCATCGTCAAGGAGCAGATCGTCGCCCGGCTGGCCGGGCAGCCGCTGACCGGTCAGTAATTACCTGACCCGTGGTCGCCATCCAAAGGGAACGGCGACCACCCACGGCACCTCCAATGTGCAGAGTCTGCAAACCATCGACTCGTTGCGAGGTGCCTCATGAACGATCCGAAATTCCCCAGTGAAGAGCAGGGCGGCTTCGACCCGATTCCGACCCGCCCTGAACCCAACAGCCCGGCGCATACCACAGCGCATCCGGAAAAAACCGTGAAAGAACTGCCGGAGGATGAAGATCCGGAGAAGTTCGACCGGTCCAGCAACTGACAGGCCGCCTTCGCGAGCAGGCTCGCTCCCACATTTGGAATTCGTTTCCCCTGTGGGAGCGAGCCTGCTCGCGAAGACGCAAGTCCATTCCCCCGCAAATCCCGCAGGCTCACTTCAGCGCCGCATCCAACCCCATCCGCCCCATATGCCTCGCCTTCAACGAGCCGAAATACAACCACTGCCCATATTCGCGCACCGTGGTAATCGGCGAATAATTGCCATCGCTCGCGTCCTGCAGATTGGCAATCACCTTGCCGTCCAGATCCAGTCCCAGCACAAACCCACGCTTTTCGACAGGCTTGGGCAAAACCGTCAACGCCCGCACGATCATCTTGCGCACGAACGGGTGCTGCGCGGTGCCGTCGAGTAATGCGTTGCGCGGCGCGTACAACGCTACCCAAAAGCGATTGCTGCCATTGAACGAGAGGTTGTCCGGAAGCCCCGGCAAGTTGTCGATGAACACATCATGGGTACCGGCCTTCGGCCCGCTCAGCCAGTAGCGGCTGATGCGATAAGCACCGGTTTCATTGACCAGCACATAGGCCTCGTCGGGGCCAAGGGTGACGCCGTTGGCGAACTGCAACTTGTCGAGCAAGACGCTGGTCTTGCCGGTTTGAAAGTCGTAGCGCAGCAAACGTCCGTCGGCGCCGTGCTCGATGATTGCCTCACCGTCATGGCCATAGCCCCAGCGGCTCGAGGCATCGCTGAAGTAGGCGTAGTGGCCTGACTTGTCGACCGCCACATCATCGGTAAATCCAAATGGCACGCCGTTGGCCTCGGTGGTCAACGGGATCACGCGGCCCTGTGCATCCAGCGACAGCAAGCCTTTGACCGCATCGGCAATCACCAGCATGCCGTTCGGATGACGGGCCAGGCCCAGTGGACGGCCACCGGTGTCGGCGAGGACCTTGCGCTGCGCGCCGTCGAGGCTGCTGCGGATCAGCCGGCCGTCATGCAATCCGGTAATGAGGAATTCGTCTTCCAGCAGCAGCGCCTCAGGCCCTTCGATGTCGCTCGGCCCGACCTTCGCCACAGCTTTGAGGCGCTGGTTGTCCGCGAAGATGCCGTCTTTCAACGAGGGCGCCGGTGATGGTGTCCATGCTACCGGTTCGACCTTGGTCGGCAGCAACAACAAGAAGGCGATGACCAGAACGATCAACAGGCACAGCAGATAATGTAATTTCACGCGCTGGCCCTCGCCGCGCCGATGTACTGCGCGGTCGTGTCGCGCAGGGCAAGCATGGACGCGGCAGACTCGCGCTCGATGCGCCGCTTGAGCAACAGGCGATTGGCCAGACGCATGAGCAAACCGTCAAAGCGATATTCCAGCGTACGCACGAATCGCGTGCCACCAGCCTCCGCCGAGCACTCGTAAGTCAAACGCAGGGACAGGCCCTGATCACTTTGCGCGCGTGCGCACCAGCGCCGGCCCGGCAGGTATTCAGTGACTTCCCAGCGCAAGTGACCGGCACGTCCGCCGGCATGGATATCCTCTTCGAAACGCGCACCGGCATGGAGTGGACCGTGCGGACCGTCAATCTTCAATGAGGAGGGATGCCAGTCCGGCCAGTGACTGACGCTGGCGGCATAGGCCAGCACAGCGACCGGCTCGCCGGCGATATCGATCTGGTGCTGCATGCGCGTCATGGGCATTTGCGAATTACTCAAAGGGGCGGGTTCCGGCTCGCGGTACAGCGTGCCGAACAGGTAGTCCATCAAGGGCAGAACGATGTTGAAATTGCGCTCCTGCATGCGCTCGCGGCGGTGATGCAGTTCGTGCAGACGGCGCATCTGGCGGATCCACGGCAAACGAGTCAACGGATTCTGCGGCGGCAGATGCTCACAGGCATGGAACACCTCATACAGCAGATAACCGAGCACCATGCACCCGGCGAAAAGCCCGGCGACATTGGCGTTGACCTGCGCGAGCAGCCACCACAGGGGCAGCGTGATCACCAGCGTATGAATGACGATCAGCCAGGCTGGAAACAGGATCACCCGCCAGTCCCGCGCGCTGTCGTAGGTCATGTGCCCGGGGGTGAAAAAACTGTGATGGTCGCCGGCATGCCGCGCGTAGAACATCTTTGCGAAGGCTTTTTTGTGATGGCCCAGATGGCGATGGACCATGTATACGCCGAAGTTGAACAACAACAGGCTCAGCGGCACCGTCAGCCACTCCAGCCAGTTCACTGAATGCACCGTGCGCCAGAACGCAGCGACGGCGAAAATCCCGAACAGCAGCACGAACGCGCCATGCAGCCACGGGTTGTACAAAGGATGAATGGCCGCCCGGTAGCGGCTGCGAAATGCCTCGGTGGTCTGCCTCAACGCGTTTCACCTGCGGGTATTGTTGTTATACCCGGCAGATTAGCCGATCCGCTGACTTGTGCAGGACGAACCTTGCGGCCTTAAGCGCCATGCTCTGGACTGAGGCTGTCCGTCAGCTCAACGGATTCCAGCGCTGCGACCAGTCGTCATCGGTGCGGATCACTTCGCGCAACAGATCGAAGGCCTGTTGCAGCACTGCCGAGTCGCGATCACGGGAATACACCAGATAGGTCGGATAGCCGAATTCCGGCGCTTTGGTGACGGCTTCCAGGGCGCCGGTCTCCAGGTAAGTGCGCACAACCCGAGTGCGGAAATAGCCGCTGCCGCCATGTTCGAGGATGTATTGCAGGGCCAGCGGGCCAAGGTTGAAGCTCAGCGCGGCTTTGGCTTTTTCCGGCAGGGCGGCGTCGTGCTGGCGGCGGAAATCCGGGCCCCAGTCGATGTAGACGTAAGGCTCCGGACGCTCGGGCGCGCGCACCAGAATCAGTTTTTCCTCCAGCACTTGCTCGACCTGCAGACCCGGCCAGTATTCCGGCTGATAAACCAGCGCGGCATCGAGCACACCGAGTTCGAGCTGACGCAGCAGATTTTCGCCATCGCGAATTTCCATGCGCAGTGCGTGGCCGGGGATTTTCTCGCGCAGTTCCGCCGCCCAACTGAGCATCAACGGGTTGCACAGGCTGACCTCGCCACCGATGTGCAGAACGTTGTGATAACCCTCGGGCAGCGGCAAGTCGCGGCGCGCGGCTTCCCAGGTCTGCACCAGTTGATTGGCGTAGATCACGAACGCTTCGCCATTGGCCGTCAACTTCGCCCCGGCGCGATTGCGCACGAACAGCGTACTGCCCAACTGGCTTTCGAGTTTCTGCACCCGCGCGGTGATGGCGGTCTGCGTGACGAACAGCTTCTGCGCAGCGGCGGCGAGACTGCCGTGACGGACGATTTCGAGGAAAGTGCGAGCGAGGTCGATGTCCATGGGGCAGGGCCGGTGTCTGGAGGTGGAGCGCATTGTAAGTCAAAAGGCTCTCTCCCCAACCTGAAAGCAACAACGGATTGAACCGCTGAAAATTGCGTTTGAGTCCTACGGAAACAGGAGCGTTTTGATCAGATTTGGGGATATTTCTGACGACTTTTTCAGGTTGGTCGTCGGACGCCGGGTCTATAGGATCAGTCCTGACATTGAAGTCATCGAGCGCACAGATCGCTCTGGACCCGGACAAAGGATGGACTATGCGAATCCCACTGATTGAAAGCCATACGCCTGCTTACTCGCCTCGCCATTACTGGCGCGACGATCGCGCCAGGTGTCCCTCGGAGGACGTTGCCATGCCGAGCGCCAAAGTGCCCCGGCTCACGGGCTTGAAGAAGCTCGAGGGCAAACCTCTGGAGTTGCTGTTGCGTGGGCAGGATACCGGCGACGATCCGATGCTCATCCTGCGCTGCACAAGCGAAGGATTTGAGCTGCTTGATGTAGTGAACATGATCGCAACCTCCGAGCTGTACCAACAGGGAGAGATGGTCAAACGTATCACCGGCAAATCTGTGAGAACCGTGCGACGCCTGCTCAAGGAAGGCGCGTCGGTGCGCCTGGACACGCCGCAGAGCGTGATCGCCTACCAATATGCCGCTGCGCTGGAACTGGCCATCGAAGTATTCGGGCGTCAGGCCAAGGCCGAATCATGGCTGGAGCAACGCGCTACTTACTTCTACGGTTATGTGCCGCTCGATCTGGTGGGACATGCGCTGGGCTTCAGGATGGTGGAGGAGTATCTGAACCAGATCAAATACGGGGTTTATCAATGAACCCCTTGCCCTGGGATGATCGCTGGTACGCCTGGCGGCTGGATCGCGAGGTGTACAGCGAGACCTGGGACAGCGGCCTTGGATCGAAACGGGACGGCGGCCGCTGGAATACGCCCGGCCGCAGAGTCGTTTATGCGTCGGTCGACCCCTCCACGGCGATACTGGAGGTGGCCGCCCATGGCAGCTTCGATGCGCTTGATCAGGAACCCTATGTGTTGACCTGTTTTGAAATCACCCACGACGCCAGCGTCAGAATCGTGCAACCGGAAGATGTGCCCAATCCGCATTGGCTCACCCCGATCAAAACCTCACCCAACCAGCGAAAGTTCGCCGATGCACTGTTGGCTGAACATCCATTTGTTCTGGTGCCGTCGGTGGCCACCCGACACTCGTGGAATTTGCTGGTGAGTTGCGATCTGGCGGAGGGTCAGTTCAGGATGGTTTCGCAAGAGCGGTTTGGGCTGGACACGCGGTTGTTGCAGGAGGGTTGATCGTATTTGTGTGGGCCTGCGAATCCGACACGACAATTTCCAGGTTCCGGGAGCGATCAAGGGCCGATGAGTCGCTGCCAGCTACATTCGCGGCGGCTCGCATTCTACGTCTGGATTCAGGCTTTCAACCAATATAAAGATCCGGTACATTTCGCGCCCACGCTTACTACAAGGAAGTTAAAGATGGCAAAGCCTGCCGCTCGACTCAGCGATCTTAATGCATGCCCGATCACAGGCCATGGCACCAATCCCGGTAACAGCGGTTCCGGTGATGTAAACATCAATGGAATGCCAGTTTTGCGTGTCGGAGACACCAGCGTGCGGAGACACTGTCACCGAAGGCATCAGCAATATTTTGATCAATGGCAAGCCTATTGCTTTCTTGGGCAGTGCGACGGCCCACGGAGGCATGATAATCACGGGCTCTGGCGACGTTTTTGTCGGCACCCAGGTCGGTTCCGCACCTTTCTCCCCGATTATCACTGTTCCTAAACACAGCGAGCGCTTCCAACTGGTTGATGAGACCACCGGCGGAGCTATTCCCGACATGCTTTATTGCATCGAAACGGGTGACGGTCAGCGTCTCGTAGGCCATACCGACAGTCATGGTAACGCCGCGCGAGTGTTTACGGCCAACCCGACTTCGATAGTTGTGCAGTGGGGTAAGGAAGCCGCCGCCCATCTCGACGCGCTCGGCCTAGATTACTAAGGGAGGTGGCAGCCCCCAAAAAGAATCAAGCTCGAACAAGCGATCAACATACAACGACCCAAGTGAAAGGTACGCTGGCACAGGATTACGTAACGGTTGTGGGTGCGTCTTACATGTCCCTTTATGAAAAGGTTCGTGGCCAGAAGGGCAACAAGATGCGCTTTATCAATCAGGGTATCCGCCAACTCACAAAGTATCCAACCGGCACTCCAAACTTCACGATCCAGCGTGTATTTCTGATTTTCAAAAATGACTATCCGGAGAACTTGCTGACGGCTTTGAAGGACGTTGTCGAAAATCAGCACGGGGCCCAGTACCGAGAGATGGACTCGATATCCGGTCTTGTGGATTTCATCGCAGCTCGGCAACGCCGCGGGCGCGAGATCAAACAGCTCGACTTTTTTTCCCATGGTGTGGTGGGCAGTATCGAGTTGGGCTACGAGCTGGATAAAAACGATAGCTACCGTCTGCGTGATGCACAGGCGAATATGTTCAAACCCGAAGCGTTTGCCTATGGTGCGAAAATTCACTCCTACGCTTGTCGCACAGGTTTGGGTATCGATGCCGACTTCAAGGTCAATGAAACAGAAGATCCTCATTACGAGCGCAGCCTGGCGCAGATTCTTGCTAATGCGACCCGGACCACCGTGTGGGCATTTCCAAGACGCAGCAACTACGACACAACTTATGGTACTGCTGCGGAACGGGGATCTGTGCCGGGCATTCGTGAAAGAGAAGCAGCTGATGGGCGAGCTATGCGGAATTATTTGAGTCGAAAAACCGCTTATGAACGAAAGCTGATCGAACATCGCAAGACCCTCAAAGACCCAACGGCGCAACTACCTGATGAACAGGCGCCGCAGGCGCCAACGCCAACAGTCTCTGAAGAAGAGCGCAATTTGCTGGCGCACGATGACAGCCGAGCATTGTATGAACGGAAGATTGGATTTCCGCTGGATGCCTTAGGCGCACATCGTGACGTTCGATCAGGTGATACACCGGACGGCGTACCCAAACACCTGCTTGCCTATAAACCGCTATGACGCTCCTGAAGCTTATAGGCAAACGTCACGTCTTATGTGTCTTGTTGATTGCTGTCAGCTTTGCAGGACTATTTATTTACGCCAAGGAAGCCCAGATGCCAGCCAAAGTAATGATGTATTACGGCCCGTGGAGTCCGGAAGAAAACCGTTTCGACGCCAGCCGGTGGTTCAGTTCAGGTATGTATCGCCCGCGTCTCATGGGTACTCCGCCTGAAGAGAGCCCAGTGACCATGCTGCGCAATAGGCCTGAAAGTTTGCGACATATTGAGAATGATGTTCTCTTGACAGAAGCGTTATTCGCTGTCGGGCGACAGTTTCCGAGGTTGGACACCGAAGACCTCATTCTGAATACGCCGGACCTGCACCGCCAGATACGGTATGCCTATAGTTCATTTGCCGAGCCTGACAGGCCGGTGGATTCCTATTGGCTTTTCATCACGTTTGCAAACAAGACTGTGGTCGTTACGATCGATTGGGACGTGACAGAAAAGAAACTCTTGCCCCGCTCGATGGCTTCGAATCTGATCGAAAAAAGTGATGAAGAGGCGGCATACCTTCAGGTAAAAAAAGAGCTTGATGGGACGGCTTCAGCCAAGCGTTAACTCACGTTGCCATGTCTTCAATGGTTGAAACGACAAATCCCGCCAATAAGCGGGATTTGTGTTTTACCAAGAAGCTTCTTACGAAGGGAACAGCTCGGACAGTTTCATCGACAGCATCATGTCGCCTTCAACGCGCAGCTTGCCGCCCATGAAGGCCTGCATGCCGTCGGTTTCGCCGCTGACGATGTCTTTCAGGGTCTGGCTGTCCAGCACCAGCGTGCAGTTGGCGTCCGGGTTTTCACCTTCCTGGATGTCGCAGGTGCCGTCTTTGACGATCAGCGCGTATTGCTTGTCTTCGTCGGTGATGTTGAAACCGAAGACCAGGTCCAGACCGGCAGCGGCGGCTGGGTTGAACTTGGCTTGCATTGCTTTTACGGCATCAGCTACGGAGGTCATGGTTCGATCCTTTCTTGGTCATGGGAGCTGGGTGGTTACAGCCAGGGTCACAGTAAGCCGGACTCAGCGAAAAGTGATGAGTTCCGGGGCCTTCAGCAGTTGCAGGTGTGCGTGACTGTTGAAGGAAGCCAGAGCCACCTCGCGACCACGAAACTTCAATTGGTTGAGCGAGGTGTTGACGATTTGCCAGTTCAATTCAAAGGCCTGTCTGGCAGGCATTTGCGTAATCAGGTGGAGCAGGGCAGTGATGGTGCCGCCGGAGGTAAACACGGCGATTTTCTGGTTCTTTTCCGCCAGGTCGAGGATGCGGTGCAGCCCGGCCTGAACCCGTTCGACGAAACCCAGCCAGCTTTCCAGTCCGGGTGTGTCGTAGGTGCCGGCAAGCCAGCGCTCGACGACCAGGGCGAAGATGCGCTGGAATTCACCGCGGTTCTGCGCGGCGTTGCGCAGGATGTCGAGGGCTTCCGGCTCTTCCGGCAGCATGGCCGGGAGTAGAGCGCGGATCACCGCATCGGCATCGAATTCGTTGAAGGCGGAATCGGTTTCGAGGACTGGAACCGGCAGGCCTCTGGCGCTGAATTGCTCCAGTGCACTGGTGGCGGTGTGCTGTTGACGACGCAGGTCACCGGCGAGGCAACGATCGAAGCTGATACCGAGGTGGGCGAGGTGCTGGCCGAGGATTTCTGCCTGACGCACACCGGTCGGCGACAGCACGTCGTAATCGTCTGCACCAAAGGAGGCCTGGCCATGTCGTATCAAGTAGATGCTGCCCACGTCCGCGTCGTCCCGGTACGTTGAAGGTCAGGCGAGGTTATGAGGATGGCGTAAGGCTGTCAATGAAAAAACATACGCTTGTTTGAAATGCCCGTTACAGGCGTGTTGCCAGAGGGTTTCACGGCTGGCCGATGAGCCAGCGCATGGGTATGCTGGAGCCATTCCGCGTGTAATACACCGTCACGCATTGCTTTGAGGAGTCTCTGTGGATTTTTTCACCGAATACGCCAGCTTCCTGGCCAAGACCGTCACGCTGGTGATCGCCATTCTGGTGGTACTTGCCAGTTTTGCTGCATTGCGCAGCAAGGGCCGACGCAAATCGGCGGGCCAGTTGCAGGTCAGCAAGCTCAACGATTTCTACAAGGGCCTGCGTGAACGCCTGGAGCAGACCCTGCTCGACAAGGATCAGCTCAAGGCATTGCGCAAGGGCGAAGCGAAAACAGAAAAAAGCGCGAAGAAACAGAAGAACAAGCCTGAGACCAAATCCCGGGTGTTCGTGCTCGACTTCGACGGCGATATCAAGGCTTCCGCCACGGAAAGCCTGCGCCACGAGATCACCGCGCTGCTGACCCTGGCCACGCCGAAAGACGAAGTGGTTCTGCGTCTGGAAAGTGGCGGCGGAATGGTGCACAGCTACGGTCTGGCGTCGTCGCAGCTGGCTCGAATCCGTGATGCGGGCGTGCCACTGACCGTGTGCATCGACAAGGTCGCGGCCAGCGGCGGTTACATGATGGCGTGCATCGGCGACAAGATCATCAGCGCTCCGTTCGCCATCCTCGGTTCGATCGGCGTGGTCGCGCAATTGCCCAACGTCAATCGCCTTTTGAAGAAGCACGATATCGATTTCGAAGTGCTCACCGCCGGTGAGTACAAGCGCACCCTGACCGTGTTTGGTGAAAACACCGAAAAGGGTCGCGAGAAGTTTCAGGAAGACCTCGACATTACCCATCGCTTGTTCAAAAACTTCGTCGCCCGTTATCGCCCGCAACTGGCGATCGATGAGGTGGCTACCGGTGAGGTGTGGCTCGGTATCGCTGCGCTGGAAAACCAACTGGTGGACGAACTGAAGACCAGCGATGAATACCTGGCACAGAAGGCCAAACAGGCCGAGGTGTATCACCTGCACTATGCCGAGCGCAAAAGCCTGCAGGAACGCATCGGCATGGCTGCCAGTGGCTCGGTGGACCGCGTGCTGTTGAGCTGGTGGAGCCGTCTTACCCAGCAACGCTTCTGGTAAACCGCAGGCATAAAAAAACGCCGGTCACATGACCGGCGTTTTTGTGTCTGCGACAAACGTCCGACGCTTAGCGGCGACGGAACAGCGGCAGTGGTTCGTCAGCGGCAGCCTGGTAAGTCACCGAGAAGTCCTTGAGGCCTTCCAGTGCTTCGTACGGGTCTTTATCCGCGCGAATGGCAAAGGCGTCGAAACCGCAGCGATGCATGTAGAACAATTGGTCCCGTAGTACATCGCCAATCGCACGCAGCTCGCCTTTGAAACCATAACGGTCACGCAGCAGACGGGCATTGGAGTAGTTACGGCCGTCGGTAAACGCCGGGAAGTTCAAGGCGATCACCTGAAACTTGGCGACGTCCTCACCGATTTCCTCGGCCTCTTCATCAGCATCCAGCCACACACCCAGGCCACCGTCGCGGGCCAGGAGCATGCGGCTGTGTTCGCGCCACAGCTGCAGCGGCACGATCAGATCGTCGCAGTTGCTGATTTCATCGATGTTGAAATCCTTTGGCAACAGGTGCCAGGTTTCGTCGACGACTTCGTTGTTCTTAATGATTCGCTGCATAGACGCGTTCCTTGAAGAGGTCGATGCCAATACGCTGATAAGTGTCGATGAAGCGCTCGTCTTCGGTGCGTTGTTCAACGTACACGTCGATCAGCTTCGAGATCACGTCAGGCATGGCTTCCTGTGCGAAGGACGGGCCGAGGATCTTGCCCAGGCTCGCATCACGGCTGGCGCTGCCGCCGAGGGAGACCTGATAGAACTCTTCGCCTTTCTTGTCCACGCCGAGAATACCGATGTGGCCGACGTGGTGATGACCGCAGGCGTTCATGCAACCGGAGATGTTCAGGTCCAGCTCGCCGATGTCGAACAGGTAGTCCAGATCATCGAAGCGACGCTGGATCGATTCGGCAATCGGGATCGACTTGGCGTTGGCCAGCGAGCAGAAGTCACCGCCTGGGCAGCAGATGATGTCGGTCAGCAGGCCGATGTTCGGCGTGGCAAAACCGCCTTCACGCAACTCGCCCCACAGGGTGAACAACTGGCTCTGCTCGACGTCGGCAAGAATGATGTTCTGCTCGTGGGAAGTGCGCAGTTGCCCGAAACTGTAGCGCTCGGCCAGATCGGCGACGGCGTCGAGTTGCTTGTCGGTGATGTCGCCAGGGGCAACGCCGGTCGGCTTCAACGACAGCGTCACAGCCACATAGCCGGGTTTCTTGTGCGCCAGGGTGTTGCGGCTGCGCCAGCGGGCGAAACCCGGATGCTCTTGGTCCAGATCGGCCAGTTGCGCAGTCTGGTTGTCGAGGGTTTTGTAGTCCGGGTCGACGAAATGCTTGGCGACGCGATGCAGCTCGGCTTCGGTCAGCGTGGTCTGGCCACCGCGCAGGTGCTCCATTTCCGCATCGACTTTCTGCGCGAACACTTCAGGCGTGAGCGCCTTGACGAGGATCTTGATCCGCGCCTTGTATTTGTTGTCGCGACGGCCGTAGCGGTTGTACACACGCAGGATGGCGTCGAGATAGCTCAGCAGGTCTTGCCAAGGCAGGAATTCATTGATGAATGCGCCCACCACCGGCGTACGCCCGAGGCCGCCGCCAACCAGCACGCGGAAACCCAGCTCGCCAGCAGCGTTGTAGACAGGTTCCAGGCCGATGTCGTGGACTTCAATGGCAGCACGGTCGCTGGTCGAGCCGTTGACGGCGATCTTGAATTTGCGCGGCAGGTAGGCGAATTCCGGGTGGAACGTGGTCCACTGGCGGACGATCTCGCACCATGGACGCGGGTCGATCACTTCGTCGGCAGCGACACCGGCGAACTGGTCGGTGGTGACGTTGCGCAGGCAGTTGCCGCTGGTCTGGATCGCGTGCATCTGCACGGTCGCGAGTTCAGCGAGGATGTCCGGGATGTCTTCCACCGCAGGCCAGTTGAACTGCACGTTCTGCCGCGTACTGATGTGGGCATAGCCCTTGTCGTAGTCGCGGGCGATTTTGGCCATCATGCGCACCTGGCGCGAAGTGAGCTGGCCGTAAGGCACCGCCACGCGCAACATCGGCGCGAAACGCTGGATGTACAGGCCATTTTGCAGGCGCAGGGGGCGGAATTCTTCTTCGCTCAGCTCACCTGCCAGATAGCGTCGGGTCTGATCACGGAACTGCTTGACGCGGTCCTCGATGATCCGCTGATCGTACTCGTCGTATACGTACATATAAGTCCTGTTCTCAGGCTTGGGCTACTCGGAAAACGCTGCGTTTTCGCTTGCTGGAGTCCGATGTTGCCTCTGCAATTCTGCGCGCACGGCCGCGCACTCCGTCACGGAGCCGGGGCAATATACCCGTTTGCAGTTATGCGCAAAAGTGATGTTTGAGTATATGTAAAGAACCAAATCGCCTAACGCGAATGCCGGTCATCTAATCCACATTTGTCGTGCGGACAATCATCGTCTTAACTGTGATCGAGTCTTTGTGCAATCACCGATAAAACCGACAAGAGGCGATGCAATGAGCAACCCGACCAAAGCCAGGAAAAGCGACAGTAGCGTCGATGCGTGGGCCATTTTGTTCCTGATCATTCTCGTTGTAGGAACAGCGGTCTTCTGGGTCAGCCATCAGTAAATCAGCGTTCCGGGCCTTTCTTCCAGGGCCCGGATAGCTCGAGTCGGTGCCCGGCCTGGCGCCATCACACCCCGGCCAGATACAACACCAGTTTGACGATGGCAAACAGCGTCAGGCCAAACACGGCTGTAAACAAAACGCCGAGAATCACGAAGTGGCTGGGTTTGCCGTGGGTAAAGTCCCTTTCCCGGTTCTTGCCGCTTTGCACGCCGAACGCCGCTGCCATGACGCTGTGCAGCATCTGCCAGAAACTCGGCGGTTTGTTGTCGACTGGATCGTCCATAAATCCCTCTGCGAAAAATCGTCCCCCGAAGCATAGTCAATCGCTGTGGTCACGGATGCCGCGTTACAACTTTTGCGCACGGGATATAGCCATGTACCGCCGGACAGCGCGGCGTCAGTGATGTGCTGTCGCTCCATTTACAGGAGCGATGTATGTCCACCGATTCACACGTTTCGACCGTAACCGAGCGCCCCCTCAAACCTGCGGCGTCCGAGAGCCTTCACGCACCCTGGCTCGAGTCCGTGATGCCGCATTGGCTGATTCAGGCGCCGGTGCACAGGAAAACCGAGCTCAAGCAGGCGCAGACAGTGTTCCCACGCTGGTACACGCAGGCGACGCCGGCCCAGCGTCAGGTGGTCAATACCAGCTACAGGATGAGTTTTATTGCTCAGACGAGGCTGGACCGCTCCATGTCCACCTTCAAAGACATCGAAACCTTCGCCCGGCCGCTCCTGGCGCAGGCGCTGGAACACCGCTATCAGGTCGCCGTGGATCTGGATAACACGCTGTTGTGCCTCAGGCGGCCAATACGCGCTGGCATTCTCGGCGAGGAAATCGGTTCATTCGAGGCATTGACGCTGCCGATGCTCCAGGCCGCTTTGCACAACTTCGAAAGTGATGAGTGTGCTTACGGCGCCTTTCACAGCAGCTCTGGCTTCGCAACCGCAACCGCCGTAAAAGGTGCCCTCAAGGCTGTTCCGGTGAATGTGTCGGTCAGGAACTACCTGAACCTGTGCCGCGAACTGGATATCGGTGCCCGGTACCAGGCTTATCTGACATGGTTTTTCCATCCGGTCGATCCGGCCGCGGAAGCCAAGTTGCGCCGGCACTTCATCGCCAGTCAGAAAACGGCCATGCGCGCGGCAGCCGAACGCGCACTGTTGACCAAGGATATTCAACCTGAAGATCACGCGATGATCCTCGCGGTGATCAACGGCGAAAGGCACCCGCGAATCGGCGACAAGCAGGTGTGGTTTCAAGACCTGGGCTTGATGCGGCACCGGCTGGTCGGATGTGTAGTGTTCAAGATCGCGCAAAAGTATGGCCCGGTGGACGCGGTAATTCTGTACGTCCCCAACGATCCGGAACACCCGCTAAAGCGCTATACCGGCACGCAAATGCAGGACACCTTCAAGCGCCTGCTGAGTGCTCGCGATGCGCAACAGGCGGACAGCACGGCCCCTACGTCCTATCAACGATTCTTCAGTCAGTTCTTCCCATATGAGAAGCGTGCGTATTACTTCAGCCAATTCGTAAAGTCTGCAGACGGCGCATCGGATTGGCTGTCGTCACCGTGGCGCAAAATTCTGCAGACAACGTTGATTTTTGTAGAGATCTGGAAGACATCACCGAAATATCAAAAAATGATCCCGGATACCGATCCTTACGTGGCAGTTTCGTTGATGCCACACCTTCAGGTATATCCGTGGGCGAGGAATAGCGACCTCTGGGCGTACTTGTACGAAAAACATCGTGACAAGGTCATCAACGACGCTAGTGGTCACGCGGTACCTACCGCCGACGTCGACGCCAAGGCGCGCGATGCCAAGCTGTCCGGGCTGCTGCAATTTGGTCTGCTGGCGCTGAACATGGCGTCCATGTTCGTTCCGGTACTGGGCGAAATCATGCTGGTTGTCATGACGGCCCAGTTGCTCTACGAAACTGTCGAAGGCGTGATCGAGTGGAGCGAGGGGGACAAACACGCCGCCAGGGCGCATCTTGTCGACGTTGCTGAAAACCTTGCGCAGATCGGCGCGATGGCCGCCGCAGGAGCAACATTCAATCGGGTGACAGCCGTTAAACCGGAGCCGGTGATCGAAGATCTGCACCCGGTGACGCTGCCTGATGGCAAGAGGCGCCTGTGGCGGCCGACCTTGCGCGGCTATGAACAAGCGCTCAGCCCCGGCAAGTTGTCGCGGCCCGACGCGGCGGGGCAGTACCGCGTCGCCGGCACAACCTGGATGCGCCAGGGCGGCAGGCTCTATGAGCAGACGTTTGACCGCTCCAGCGGGCACTGGCGGTTGAAACATCCCACCGACTCTCTGGCTTACCAACCGTTGCTCAGCCATAACGGCCACGGTGCCTGGCGCCTGAGCCTGGAACAGCCCATGGCGTGGGATCGCTTGACCCTGCTGCGACGCATCGGGCACCTCACCGATGGTTACTCCGATGACACCTTGCTGGCGCTGGCCGATATCAGCGGTATCAGCGATGGCGCCCTGCGCAAGATGCATCTGAATCAGTTGCCCCCGCCCCCTGAACTGCGAGACGCCATGCGCCTGTTCGATGCCGATGCACAGGCGAGGCAAATGGTCGAGCAATTGCGCGGAGCCAGGCCCATCGACGAGCACTACCTGTATGCAGTCCCGCTGGTCACCGAGATGCCCCGTTGGCCTGCCGATCGGGTTCTGGAGATGACAGCTGATCCGCACGGAGCAGGGCCGTCCATCCGCTATGGTGCGCAGAATACGCTGCCCGGTTTGGGCCACAAGCCCGCTATCCGCCTGACACGTACGCAAGTGTTGAACGGGGAAATGCCGGCGCGGATTCTGGCTGCGTTGGAAGAGCAGGAAATCAACCATCTGCTGGGACGCACGGCTGCCCAATTTCGCCCGGCACGGCCCGATGAGTTCGGCAAACAACTCGCCGAGTACGCCTATACGCGTCAACCGGCGATTTTTGACAGTCTTTATCGCGGTACCGAATCGTCGAGTGCGCCCGTGCGCCTGTTGCAGCGTGAATGTCCCGGTCTCAGCGACGTGGCGGCCCAGGATGTGATCGAGCATGCTTCGACGCACGAGCTGGCCCGAATGGATGCGACCGGGCGTTCCCCTTTGAGAATGCTGGAAGAGGCTCGCTGGCATGTCCGCCATGGCCGTCAAGCCCGCGCATTTGCCGGTTTGCACAGCGAAAACCTGGCGTCGGCGGACAGTCGGCGACTGGCTTTGCACGCGCTGGAACAATTGTCTGGCTGGCCGCACTCGCTACGTCTGGAAATTCGCGAGGGGAGCGTGACTGGCACCTTGCTCGACAGCATCGGCGAGCCGATGGCGCCGGTTAGACGCTATCTGGTGAAAAACGGACCTTTCTATCAAGCGTTCAATGACCACGCCCAGGCATTGAACAGAGTCTCGAGGGTCCAGGACAGCTTTTACAGTTCGCTCATGCACGCGTTGCCTGAGGACACGCGTTCATCAATCGGATTGTCTGTCGGCAACGCCCATGGTGAGCTGCAACAGAAAATCATCGAATCGGCCCACCGTCATCGAGCCGAAGCTGCGCGATTGCTGTCGCCAGCTGCAAAGTGGTTCAAACCGCCGGTACGCGTGGGCGCGCGACTGCTGGGTTATTACGCCAGTGGCCGTGGTACAGGCCTCAATCCGTCCCTCGAATCACGCATTGCGCATCTATACCCCGAGTCGCGCCAGGCACGGGCATTTCTCGCCCGGCAACACGGCCAGAGTGAAACGCAGATTCAGCTCGAACTGGAATCTCGCCGCCAGGATTGGGACGCGTTGAACGTTGCACTTGAGCGATGGCAGGCAGCGCCGAGTGATAGCCGCACTGCAACGCACAGGGCGCAACTGGCACAGACACTGCGAGAGACATGGCGTAATGGTCCGCTGGACGGGCAGGCGGCGGAGGCGGCCCGCCTGACAATCCATTGCGACACGCCATTGCCCGAGCTGAGTACAGGCTTTCCCCACGTGCGTGAACTGGCCATCACCGGCATCGGCATAACCGACGCCAATGCGGACGGGTTTCTGGCGGCGTTCCCGAATGTCACCGATTTATGGCTCGGTGAATTGAGGCGCTATGGCCAGACACCTGTCACCCGACCGCTTACCACATTGCCAGAGGCCGTTGAGCGGCTGCCCGGGCTGAGACGTCTGCGTTTCTCTACCGATGCGCCATTGCTCGCGGAAAGCTTTGCGCGAAGGCTTGGTGGACTGACTTCGCTGGAGGAACTGCGCATCGACTATCACGGATTCGATTCGACCACCTTGCATGGTCTTGACCTGCAATCGCTGACACGACTGCGCAGATTACGCATCGATGCGCCCCACGCGTTATGGCGGTGGCCAGCATACGTTGAACGACTTGAGCAGCTCAGACGCCTCGACCTCACGCACACCTTGATTGAAACCTTGCCCGACTCGCTCTACAGCGGCCATGACAGACTCTGGGCCGGTCTATCGCTGGATTGGTCACGTGTCACCCCAGCGACGTTCCGTCGCGCCTATGAGTTTGTCAACCGCCACTCCGGCCCGCGCGGCCGCCTGCTCGATGTGCATCAGATGGTCGGTGAATATTGCCGCGCCGAACTCGATAGCATGGCCGTCGCGCCGGATAGCGCCGACCCTTTGCCGCAGGCATTCAATGCGGCCTGGTCAACACCGTCGGCGAGGGTAGCGGCGATCGAGCAACTTCGGGCCGAACATGAGGCCATCTTCGCCGCGTTTTATCCGCCATCCCCGCGCCAGGGATCACGCTATGCAGCGCCCGCGCGGCGCTGGTCGACAGGGGGCAGCGCGGACCTGTTACATACGCTGAAAAGCAGCTGGTACGGTGCGATTCGTCAGCGCTATGGCCTGGCAGCCGACGTTGAGCGCTTTAGCTTCGTCGAGCTGCCCGGCGCCACCACCCGTGTCGAGCTTCCTTCGTTGCCGGCCGGCAGTTTCGCCCATGTGCGCACGCTGCGTCTGGGAGGGCTGAACGTGCCCTCCGGCCAGGCGCGGGATTTTATTCGCGCCTTCAGTCATATCGAAACGCTTGAACTGGGGGGATGTACGTTCACCGAGCTACCTTTTGCAGCGCAGGCGTTGCCCGCGCTGCGTCGGCTCGACGTGTCCGGTAACAGAATCACGGTGACTGCAATGGTCCAGCGCCAACTCAATGCGCTGCCACAACTGGTACGACTGAACCTGAGTCATAACCCGCTGGGGCGACTCGATGCCACGGCTTTGAGCGGGCTCGAGGCCTTGAATCTGAGATCGACGGATTTGCTGGCCTGGCCCACCGGGGCGGAAACTCTGCCACGGCTGTCATGGCTCGATTTACGAGACAACCGGATCGCGTCCCTGTCGCCGCAAGCGGTGGCGCATCCTGACGCATTGATGAGGACGAATCTGTCGGGCAACGCCTTCAGTGCCGACGGTGAAGCAGCCTTTCACGCGGCGCTGCAGCGCATCGAGCAGCAGCGGGGGTTGGGCCAGGGCACGTTGTCTCGCTTCGCCGCAGAGCCGGTGCCTGAGCATTTTCCGCCGTTGGAAACCGGCGGTTCGTTCAGTGATCTGCTCCTGCCACTCCCGCAGCCGGCGCCTGTCAGTTCAGGCGCTTCGGGGCATTTGCAGCGGTTGGCGGTGATCCTCAATCGCGAACGGGCGCAACGCAGTCTGCTGGTGCTGCGAACACGGGCCTTGAATGACGCTCAGATCGATGCGCAGATCAGCCAATGGCATTTGAGTTGCGAGGCGCTGACCCGTCAGTTGAACGATTGGCTCTATACCAGGGAAGTACGAACGAACACTGTCCTGGTCAGTGCGCAAGTGCGTTCGCTGGTGGCCCGGCGAATCAGCGAGACGTGGCGCGACACCCTGACCCGACACCCCGGCGGAGACGGTCTGGAGCTCGAATTGGCAGGATTGCAGACCGGAGAACTGCCGGCGCTTGTGGTGCAGTTTCCGGGCGTGACGACGCTCGATCTGAGCGGTGCAGGGATCACGGCGCGGGGGAGCGCGGGTTTTCTCGACGGTTTTCCCGACCTCGAGACCTTGTATCTGAGTGGTAACGAACTGGGCTCGGTGCCCGCGCCGGTGCTGCACATGCGTCATCTCACGCGCCTGGACATGCAGTATTGCAGCTTGCGCAGTGCGACGAGTGTTTACCCTTTGCTGGGCAACTCGCGGCTGCGCACGCTGGATTTGAGTTACAACGAACTTCGTGTTTTCAATCCGCCCGATTATGGCGTGATCGAGTCTCTGGATCTGCGCTACAACCAACTGAGCGAATGGCCTGACGGAGTGTTGCGGGCGCCCGGGTTGCAGGCCCTGAACCTCAGCGGTAACGCAATCGCGGAAATCCCCGCGGCGCTTTTCGATGGCGATCATTCGGGTCTGATCGCAGGCACGGATCTGTCAGAAAATCGCAGTTTGTCGCTTTCTGCATTGCAAGACCTCAGGCGTTACAGCCGCGAGCGCGCCATACCGCATGCGCTGGGTATGACGCGCGCGCAGGTTGAGACGATGATCAACCGTCAGGTGTTCGGTGATCTGTTCGGGATTCCTGAAGACGGTGCTCCAACCGATAACGCTGGCGGCGTTGTCGACGATCCTCATGCGCAGGTATTTCCTGCCGAGAAAGTTTTTGACCCAGCCAACGATGTCGCGCCACGCTCACGCGATCCGTGGCTTGTGGACAGCGATCCGCAGTGGGTTGCGCGCAGAACCGAGCTCTGGGCGCAATTGGCGCAAGAGCCGAATCACGAGCGGTTTTTCCAGTTGCTGCGCTTGTTGCTCGATACGCAGGACTACAGGCTGTTGCGAGGCGATCTGACGCAAAGAGTCTGGCGTGTCATGGAGGCCGCTGAGGAAAATACCGAACTGCGGCAACTGTTGTTTCAGGGCGCCGAGACCCACGGCACCTGTCCGGACGGGCGGATTCTGACATTCAGTGATTTGGAAGTGCGGGTCGCGGTCTATCACCAGTTGCGTGACATACCGTTGAATCGAATGGCGTCCAGAGGTCGGGCGCTGCTGCGTCTGTCGCGGCAACTGTTTCGCCTGGATCGCGTCGAGACGCTGGCTGAAGCTGCCGGTCTGGGTATGGATCGTGCTGAAGTGCGCCTTAAATATCGTATCGGTTTGACGGGCGGCTGGGGCGACGGTGTCGATTTACCGGGCCAGCCCGCGTCGATGATTTATGACGTTCCGCTGAGTGAGGAACTGCTGGAGTACACCCGCGCCTCGATTCTTGAGGCAGAGGGCACCGATGCGCTGTCCGTAAGCATGGCAGAGCGCGACTACTGGATCTCTTACCTGCAAGATCTTCACCCACAAGAGATGGCCGCGCTGGACGTTGCGGTTGACGAGCGACGCCAGCAACTGTGGGACCAGCTCAATCAGCGTCTCGCCCGCAATGAACTGAGTTCCGAGGAATACGACCTTGAGCTGAACAGGTTGGGCAAGGCCATGGACGTGCTGCGCACACAGAAACGCGCCGAGCTGACACGCCGGGTGATCAGCGAGCTGAACAGCTTCGCCGCGGAATCTGAACAACCCGGCCGCCTGCCACCAACATCCGGTTCCTGAGGGCACCTTGCTGAGGCGGTCCGAGGCAGGCCAAGTCACATCCGCTTACCACTGCTGGTTGCGCAATACCCGGATAACGCAGAAGCGATAACGCGACATGGTTTGCTGAGCGCTCCATCAACAAGGAGTGACCATGATCGCTATTTCCTCAAAACCCGTGTCGACGCAGCCTGCGTCGACCGATCAGCCGGCAGACGCCAGTCGGTCAGTAAAGCTCGTTGCAACGCAAAGCCTGCACGGCGAGTTTCTCGAAGCTTCGATCCCGCAATGGTTGACCGACGCTTCGCCGCAACGGCGCGAAGCTTTCAAGGCGGTTGCGACAGCATTGCCAGCCTGGTATCAGGATGCGACGCCGGCCCAGCGCAAAACCGTGGACGACACGTTCAAGGCCAGTGTCATCGCCCAGAACAGTCTCGACAAGCGCATGGCGAAACTTCAGGACGTCGAGACGTTTGCCCGGCCATTAGTCATCAAAGCGCTGAAAGACAAACATTCGCTGGATATCGATGTCGACAAAACGCTGCTGTGTCTGCGCCGCCCGGTGGAGATGGGTATCCAGCAAATCGAACTGGCCTCATTCGAGGTGCTCAAGCTAACGCTGCTGGAAGCCGCACTGCACAACTTCGAAGCTGGCGAATGCGAAGGGACCTACCATTCGAGCTCAGGTTTTGTGGTGGCAGGGTCCACGGCGCAGACGTTCGACCATGTGAGCATCGGTATTTCGGTCAGCCAGTTTCTGCACCTGTGCCGCGATCTGGATGTCGGCCAGCAATACCAGACTTACCTGCAAGGATTCTTTCATCCTGAGGAAGCGGTGGCAGAGGCAGTGCTTGCCGAACGCTTCATTGCCGCGCAGAAGGCGACGCTGCGCGCTGCGGCCGAGCAGGCGCTGTTGCAAAAGGATATCGAGGCGGCGGATCACGCGATGATCGTCTCGGTGATTGACGGCGAGATGCATCCCTGGATGGGTAAAAAACAGGTCTGGTTCAAGGACCTGGGGTTGATGAAAAAAAGACTCACCGGCTGCGTCGCGTTCGTCATCTGCGAGAAATACCGCTATACCGACGAACTGATTCTTTACATCCCGCACGATCCTGAACATCCGCTCAAGCGCTACACGTTCCAGCAGATGCGCGACGAACTCAAACGCTTGCTTACTGCACGCGACGCTCCGCAACAGACGGGCGCGGAGCCCACCGCCTACCAGCGCTTTCTCAGCCAGTTTCTGCCTTATGACCAGCGTCCCGAGTATTTCAGCCAGTTCAGGCAGAAGGCGGCTGACTCACCCGGCGATGGCTGGGATCTGCTGCGCTCGCCATGGCTGTCGGTGCTGCAAGGCTTCACCGCCGGCTCGGCGTTCACCCGCATTCAGCAGGTACCGCCTGAGCGCCAAGTCAAATGGGAGCCAGTGGCGGACCCTTACATCGCACCGTCCACCCTGGGACGCAAGGGGCAGGGACTTTGGGCTCCCAACGAGGATCTGTGGCAATACCTCTATAGCCAGAACCGCACCAAGCTGATCGATGATGCCCGAAGCCATGCGGTACCGACTGCCGAGGTAGACGCGCGAGCAAGGGACGCCAAACTGGCGCATCTGATGCAACTCGGCATGCTCGGTCTGAACATGGTCTCGATGTTCGTGCCTGTGTTGGGCGAAGTGATGATGGTGGTGATGGCCGGGCAACTGCTCTATGAAACGCTTGAGGGCGCAATCGAATGGGCCGAGGGCGATCGGCGTGCGGCCAAGGATCATTTGATCGATGTGGCGGAAAACCTTGCGCAGATTGCGCTGATGGCCGGTGTGGGCGCCGCAGTAAGGAAAATCTCAAGCGCCAAAGCCGTGCCGGTCATTGAAAGTCTGCATCCGGTGAAGTTGCCCAACGGCGAAACCCGGCTGTGGAAACCCGACCTGAGCGCTTACGAGTCGACTGTTGCACTGCCTGCCAGTCCCGGGCCAAACAGTGCCGGCCAGCACGTGCTTGAGGGTAAAACCTATATTCGCCAGAGCGGCAAGGTCTATGAGCAGTTTTTCGATGAATCGATCGGCAAATGGCGGATCAGCCATCCGACCGACATCAACGCCTGGCAGCCGGTGCTCCACAGCAATGGAAGCGGTGCCTGGCGGCATACCCTGGAACGTCCGCAGGATTGGGATCGTCTGACCCTGTTGCGGCGCATCGGCCATGCAACCGAAGCGTTTTCCGATGCACAGCTGATCAAGGCTGCCGATATCAGCGGTGTCAGTGAAGCCGCGCTGCGCAAGATGCACATTGATTCTTCGCTGCCGCCACCGGAACTGATCCAGGCCATGCGCATGATGCAAGCAGACGGCAACGCGGCACTGGTTGTCGAGCAGTTGCGCGGGACAAAACCGATCGATGAACTGTACCTCTACGCGTTGCCGCTGATCACCGAAATGCCGCGCTGGCCGGAGAACCGGGTGCTGGAAGTCTTCGACGGCGAGCAATTGTCCGGCAAGTTCGTCAGGTATGGCTCCGCGCGGCGGTTTCGCGATGTCGGCGTCAAGCCACCCATTCAGATATCGCGGGCCGATATCTTCAGCGGTGAACTGCCAGCACGTATTCTCGCAGGGCTGGACGAGTCAGAAATCACTCGGCTCCTCGGCGAGCAGGGGGCACGCGTGCGCGATGGCCGACCCGCAGAGTTTGGCAAGCAGATCGCCGACTACGCCAACACCCGCCAGCCGGCGATTTACGACAGCATTCATTTGGGCACCGAACCCGTCGATCCGCAGGTTGCGCGCCTGCAAAAGGCCTGCCCGGGACTCAGTGAACCGGCGGCGCAAACGGTGCTGGCACATGGTCGACCCGATGATCTTCAGCGACTCGGCTCAGGGCAACGAGTCCCGCTGCGCCTGTTGGAGGAGGCCCGCTGGTACGCGCGGCAAAGTCGACAGGTAGCGGCATATGCCGGTCTGCGCAGCGAAAACGTCGCGTCTGCGGACAGCCGGCGCCTGGTGTTGCACACGCTGGAGCAATTGGCGGGTTGGCCCGACAGCCTTCGCATTGAAGTACGCGAAGGCCACGACGCCGGCATGCTGCTCGACAGCATCGGCAGTGAAACCGCCGCCGAGAAAAAATACCTGATCAAAACAGGCGTTCAGTTTCAGGCATACAACGAGCGCGGTGAGGCACTCAACAGCCTGCCTCGCAACGGCGACAATTTTTACTCGTCGATCATGCATACCCTGCCTGATCATGCGCGCCGCAGCCTCGGTGTCCCTGAGGTCGGGCAGTCCGCAGAGTTGCAAGCAAAGATCATCGATCACGCCGACCAGCACCAGGCCGATGCACCCGCGGTGCTGGCACCTCAGGTCAAGTGGATAAAGCCCCCGGTGCGGGTGAACGCTACCTTGATCGGTTATCCCGCCAGTGGACGCGGCGCGGGATTGGCACCGAACCTGCTGGCTCACATCCAGGATATCTACCCGCAATTGAGCGACGAACAGGCTCGTGGCTTTCTCCTTGACCAGTATCGGGCAGGAAAAAACGACCGGGCCATTTTCGAGCTGTTGCAATCACGTCGGCGTGAGTGGGAACAGCTCAATGCGACGCTGGATGAATGGGCGGGGACAGCGACGGCGGCGCCCTGGGAACGCTCCGGAACAAATTACAAGTTCCGCACCGCGCAAGCGCTGAAAACCTGCTGGCGCAACGCTTTGTCCACTGGGGTCGCGGGTGCCGATCAACTGTCGATTCTCACCTACGATCCTCTGCCAGAGATGACCGTCGACTTTGCTCACGTGCGTGAACTGTCGATTGGCGGCGGAGGTTTGACCGACGCCAACGCCGATGCCTTCCTGACGCGATTTGCCAATATCGAAAAGTTGTCGCTGGGGGAGCGGGGCAGTCTGTTCGGCACCTACATGGAGCACGAGCAGTCACTGACGACCTTGCCCCTGAGCGTGACACGCATGTCCGCGTTGAAAAAGCTCAAGTTCCGAACGCCAGCGCGGGTGATGGCTGCCGATCTGTCGACAAGATTGCGTAGCCTGACCGCGGTTGAGGAGCTTCATCTCGATTTTCCCGGCGGCGCAGGCAGCCCGCCCGAGCTGGACCTGGCTCCCCTTGAACGACTGAAGAAACTCAAGATTGAAGCGCCGGGCCTGACGCAGTGGCCGGCTTATGTGGAACAACTGCCTGAGCTGGAGCGTCTGGATCTGACGCAGACCGCCATCGCATCCCTTCCACAGACCCTTTATGTCGGGCACGAGAGACTCTGGTCCGGTTTGTCCCTGGACTGGTCGAGGTTCTCCCACGGAGCGTTCAAACCGGCTTACGACTATGTGAAAAACTACATGGGGGAATGGGGGCATCTGGTTGATCTGGACTTGATGGTCCGCCGCTACTGCGCCGGGGAACTGCAGTTTCTGACGGGTGAGGCCGGCCGTCTCAACCCGTTACCTCAGCGCATCATGAGTCTGTGGAACACACCGGAGACCCGGCTTGGAGCCGTGGAGATTCTGCGCGTGGAGCACAGCGCAATTTTCCGCCAGTTCTACGAGGCCAGCGCATCCGCAGAGTTGCGTACGGCGTCGCCGGCAGCGCGCTGGCAAGCGCCGCCCAATGCCCGGGTGGTTCGTGCACTGGAAAAAAACTGGCGCGCGGCCATACGCCGGCGTTATCGCTTGAACGATGACGTTCGTCCCTTCAATGCTGAGGACTGGATATCCGCCAGCGATCTGGACGACGCCAGCATGTTTGAACTGGTTGACACCGCCTGGGCGCTGGGCGCGGAGTCGGTGAGTGAGCTGCCGCAATTGCCGGCCGGTACGTTTGCTCATGTACAGCGAGTTCGGCTGGACCGCTTGACTGTGCCGGTCGAACAGATCCGCGGCTTTCTCCAGGCGTTCAGTGGCGCCACAAGCCTGGAGGTCACCGCCTGCGGATTGACCGAAGTGCCGGTGCGGCCAGCCGATTTGCCCCGGCTCGCACAGCTGGACCTGTCTTTCAACCGAATCGCCGTGACCCCTGAGGTGCAAGGTCAATTCGACGCGCTGAGCAATCTCGAACATCTCAATGCCCGCCTCAATCGGCTGGACACACTGGACGTTTCTCGCCTGACCGGGCTCAGGACGCTGAACCTCAGCTCAAACGGGCTCAATGTGTGGCCGAAGGGGGCGGAGAACCTGGCGCATTTGCAAGCAATGGATTTGCGGCATAACACCATCGGTTCGCTCCCCGATCACGTGCTTGCCGACAACGCTGTGCTGCTCAAGACCCGGCTGCTGAACAACCGCTTCAGTGTCAGCGGCGAAGCGAGCCTAAAGGCGGCGCAGCGACGTATCGAAATGACCTTGGGTTTGCCCGAAGGGGCGCTGCAACGGTTTGAATCGCAAGCGCCATCGATACCCGCCGGTTCCAGCGGTGCCACGCCTGACACGGCACTCAATCGCGCTGCTCATCTCTTGCCACTGCCATCTGCCTCGGTCATTCAGCAAGGCACCGACATGCATCGCGCAGTGCTTGAAATCTTTCCGTCACTGTCACTTGAAAAGGCCCAGGCCAGCGTTGAGCGTTTACGCACTGAAGGCCTGTCCCCTGAGCAAATCGTCGGCAGACTGAATCAGTGGCGAGCAAGTAACGAGGCGTTGACGCGTGAGTTGAACGGCTGGATCTTCAACCCGGCGCAAGGGGCTGGTGAAGGGGCGTCGTCAACAAGATTCTTTGATGCCTCCAGGATCCGCGCTTGCTGGCGGGACGGGCTCACCGGCCATACCGAATCCGCCGGACGGACGCTGAGCCTGTCAGCGGGCGGCTTGGGTGATTTGCCTGCGCTGTCGAACGTGTTTTCCCATGTGCGGACGCTGGACCTGACCGGGGCAAAGTTTTCCGTTGAGAGTTTCAACCTCTTCTGCCCGGCGTTTCCTGAGTTGACCACGCTGATGCTCAATGGCACTGGCCTGGCACGCCTGCCGGAAGCTGTCGGCAGTCTGAGCCGGCTCGAACGGCTGGAATTGAGCGGCAATCGCCTGGCCTTGGCGCAATCGGTGTATCAGCACGCGAGCGGGGCGCGGCTGCGCTGGCTCGACCTCAGTCACAATCAGCTGGAAGAATTCAACGCCGCAACCTTCAGCAGTCTGCAAACCCTCAACCTCGGCCAGAACGGCCTGGATTTCTGGCCTGAAGGCGTGCTTGAACTGGCGCATCTGCAAAGGCTGGACCTGTCGGGCAACAACATCATGGTTTTCCCGGACCGGCTGTTGGGCGGCAATCATGAGGCGCTCGTGGCAGGCACCGATCTGTCGGAGAACTCGCTGTCGCTTAACGCATTGGAGCAGATCAGGGACTACAGCGTCGCGCATGGCGGCAGTGACGTGCTGGGCTACACGCCGGAGTCCTTGCAGCGCTTGATCGCCGAGCGTATGAGCGACTCGGAAAGCGATAGCGGATCCGAATCGGATTCGGATCGGGGTTCGGACCCCGACTCCGATAGCGACGATGGTGATGATCCGCGTGGCGGAGGCGGTGGCGGTAGCAGTAGCAGGCCCGTGGATATGCATGCCGGTGTGGAGGCCGCGGAGGTGATTGCCAATCCGGCGCAGGACGTGGCGGCGCCGGCGATGGATATATGGATGACCTATACGCATGCAGATGCGCGTGCAGCGCGGCAAGCGCTATGGCTGCAATTGGCTCGACAGGCCAACCATGAGGCGTTCTTTCATTTGCTCTCGACCTTGCCCGACACCCTGGAATTCAGGTTTGCCGGTGCCGATCTGACCCACCGGGTCTGGCAAGTGATCCAGGCTGCCACGGAAAACGCTGAACTGCGCGAGCTGTTGTTTTTCAACGCCGAAACCCACGGCACGTGCCCCGATGGCCGGATCCTGTCGTTCAGCGAACTGGAGACCCGCGTCTACGAATACAACGCTCTGCGCGACATTCCGCGGCATCGTCAGCTGCAACGCGGCAGAGCGCTGCTTGATCTGACTCGACGGCTGTTTCGCCTGGAAAGGGTGGATCGACTGGCCGAAGCCGCCGCCAGGAACAAGGATCGCGCGGAAGTCCGCCTGCAATACCGCATCGCCATGACACGCGGCTGGCCGGACGACCTGGAGTTGCCGGCGCAACCCGAACACATGTTGTACGCCTCACCGATTCGCGGGCGACGATTGCTCAATGCGCGTGCCTCGGTTCTCGCGGACGAGGCATCACCCATGTTTCTGGAGGATCTGATTGCGCGGGACTACTGGATCCGCTATCTGCAGGATCGCCACGCCGAGGCGTTCGAGGCACTTGAACGCGACGCTACCAGGCGGCACGAAGCGGTCGAGGATGCCTACCCGGACAGAGAAAACAGCGATTATCTGGATGCGATGAGGGTGCTTGAAATCGAACTGGCGGACGCGCGCATCGAGAAACTCAAGGATTTGACTCGCACAGAACTGGAGAGCCTGGCGTCGCAGGATGCGGAAGCGTCGCCATCGGCCCCGTCTTCACCGAAACCCGGGCCTTCGTGGCGCCGCGACTGAGTGATCGAGCAGACCTGGGAGCAGGGCGCTTCCAGGTCTGCTCGACTCAGCTGTCGTAACCCAGATTCGGCGCCAGCCAACGCTCGGTCACGCTCAGGTCCTGGCCTTTGCGCGCGGTGTAACTCTGCACTTGATCCTTGTCGATCTTGCCGACGGCAAAGTACTGCGCCTGCGGATGGGCGAAGTACCAGCCGCTGACCGCTGCGGCGGGGAACATTGCGTAGTGTTCGGTGAGGAACACGCCACTGCGCCCGGCGCGCATTTCGGCAGCCTCTGGATCGAGCAGGGTGAACAGCGCGGCTTTCTCGGTGTGATCCGGGCAGGCCGGGTAGCCGGGAGCAGGGCGGATGCCACGGTATTGCTCTTTGATCAGCGCATCGTTGTCGAGCGTTTCATCCTTGGCATAACCCCAGTGCTCTTTTCGCACCTGCTGGTGCAGCCATTCGGCGCAGGCTTCGGCCAAGCGGTCGGCGAGGGCCTTGACCATGATCGAGTTGTAGTCGTCGCCCGCGTCCTGATAGGCCTTGGCCACTTCTTCGGCGCCGATGCCAGCGGTGGTGATAAAGCCGCCGACATAGTCGGTGACTTCGCTGTCCTTCGGCGCCACGAAGTCGGCGAGGCAGAAGTTCGGCTTGCCGTCGGTCTTGATGATCTGCTGACGCAAGTGATGCAGCTTGGCCAGCGGCTTGCCGTTGTCGTCGTACAGCTCGATGTCGTCTTCGTTGACCTGATTGGCCGGCCAGAAACCGAACACCGCACGGGCGCTGATGAGTTTTTCGTCGATGAGCTTAGCGAGCATTTCCTGCGCGTCCTTGTACAGCGCAGTGGCGGCTTCACCGACCACTTCGTCTTCGAGGATGCGCGGGAACTTGCCGGCCAGATCCCAGGAAATGAAGAACGGTGTCCAGTCGATGTACTCGGCCAGTACCTTCAAATCGATGTTGTCGAGCACCTTGCTGCCGGTGAAGGTCGGTTTCACTGGCTGATAATTGGCCCAGTCGAATTGCGGCTTCTTCGCGATCGCGGCGGCGTAGCTCAGGCGTTCGGTACGGGCGCTGCGATTGGACGTACGCTCGCGCACGTCGATGTATTCCAGACGGGTCTTCTCGACGAAACCGGCCTTGAGTTCCTTGGACAACAACTGTGTCGCCACGCCGACGGCGCGCGAGGCGTCGGTCACGTAGACCACGGCATCGTTGCTGTACTTCGGCTCGATCTTCACCGCGGTGTGCGCTTTCGACGTGGTCGCGCCACCGATCATCAGTGGCAGATGGAAATCCTGACGCTGCATTTCACGGGCAACGTGGACCATCTCGTCCAGCGACGGCGTGATCAGGCCGGAAAGGCCGATGATGTCGCACTTTTCTTCTTTGGCGACCTGCAGGATCTTCTCGGCCGGAACCATCACGCCTAAGTCGACAATGTCATAGCCGTTGCAACCAAGCACCACGCCGACGATGTTTTTGCCGATGTCGTGGACGTCGCCTTTGACCGTGGCCATGAGGATCTTGCCCTTGGCTTCCGGCTTGTCGCCTTTCTCCAGTTCGATGAACGGGATCAAGTGCGCCACGGCCTGCTTCATCACGCGCGCGGATTTCACCACCTGCGGGAGGAACATTTTGCCAGCGCCGAACAGGTCGCCGACGATGTTCATGCCGGACATCAATGGGCCTTCGATCACTTCGATCGGCCGCGCAAACGACTGGCGGGATTCTTCGGTGTCTTCGACGATGTGCGTGGTGATGCCCTTGACCAGCGCGTGTTCCAGACGTTTGTTGACGTCCCAGTTACGCCACTCTTCGGTCTCGGCTTCCTTGACGCTACCGTCGCCCTTGTACTTGTCGGCGATGGCGAGGAGGGCGTCGGTGCCGTCCGGGGTGCGGTTGAGGATCACGTCTTCGACCGCGTCGCGCAGCTCGACCGGGATCTGATCGTAGATCTCCAGCTGGCCGGCGTTGACGATGCCCATGGTCAGCCCGGCGCGGATCGCGTAGAGCAGGAACACCGAGTGAATCGCCTCACGCACCGGGTTGTTGCCACGGAACGAGAACGACACGTTGGACACGCCGCCGGAGCTCAGTGCATACGGCAGCTCATCGCGGATGTAGGCGCAGGCATTGATGAAGTCGACGGCGTAGTTGTTGTGCTCTTCGATGCCGGTGGCGACGGCGAAGATGTTCGGGTCGAAGATGATGTCTTCCGGCGGGAAGCCGACTTCATTGACCAGAATGTCGTAGGAGCGTTTGCAGATCTCTTTCTTGCGCGCTTCGGTGTCGGCCTGACCGGCTTCGTCGAAGGCCATCACCACCACCGCAGCGCCGTAGCGCTTGCACAGTTTCGCGTGGTGGATGAACTGCTCTACGCCTTCTTTCATGCTGATCGAGTTGACGATGCCCTTGCCCTGGATGCACTTGAGGCCGGCTTCGATGACTTCCCATTTCGACGAGTCGATCATGATCGGCACGCGCGAGATATCCGGTTCGCCGGCGATCAGATTGAGGAAGGTGACCATGGCCTTCTTCGAATCGAGCATGCCCTCGTCCATGTTGATGTCGATGATCTGCGCGCCGGCCTCGACCTGCTGCAGAGCGACTTCGAGGGCTTCGGTGTAGTTGTCTTCACGGATCAGGCGGGCGAATTTTGCCGAGCCGGTGATGTTGGTGCGCTCGCCGACGTTGACGAACAGCGAGCTGCGATCAATGGTGAACGGCTCCAGACCGGAGAGGCGGCAGGCCTTGGGAATGTCCGGAATCTGACGTGGCGCGTAACCGGCCACGGCTTTGGCGATGGCTTCGATGTGGCCCGGGGTGGTGCCGCAGCAGCCGCCGACGATGTTGAGAAAACCGCTCTGGGCGAATTCTTCGATGACTTTGGCGGTTTGCGACGGCAGTTCGTCGTACTCGCCGAATTCGTTCGGCAGGCCGGCGTTCGGGTGCGCGGATACGTGGGTGCTGGCCTTGTTCGACAGCTCTTCCAGGTACGGACGCAGTTCGCTGGCGCCGAGGGCGCAGTTCAAACCCACGGAGATCGGCTTGGCGTGGGCCACCGAGTTCCAGAACGCTTCGGTGGTCTGGCCCGACAGGGTCCGGCCGGAGGCGTCGGTGATGGTCCCGGAAATCATGATCGGCAATTCGAGGTGCAGCTCTTCGAACACACCTTGCACGGCAAAGATCGCCGCTTTGGCGTTGAGGGTGTCGAAAATGGTTTCGATCAGAATCAGGTCGGCGCCGCCCTCGATCAGGCCTTTGGTGGCTTCGGTGTAGTTTTCCACCAGCTCATCGAAGGTCACGTTGCGGTAGCCGGGGTTGTTGACGTCGGGCGACAGCGAGCAGGTGCGGCTGGTCGGGCCGAGCACGCCGGCAACGAAGCGCGGCTTGGCCGGGTTTTCGGCGGTCTTGGCGTTGGCAATCTTGCGCGCCAGACGTGCGCCTTCTACGTTTAACTCGTAAGCCAGCTCTTCCATGCCGTAATCGGCCATGGAAATGCGCGTGGCGTTGAAGGTGTTGGTTTCGAGAATGTCGGCGCCGGCGTCCAGATAGGCTTTTTCGATACCGCCGATCACGTCCGGACGGGTGATCACCAGCAGGTCGTTGTTGCCCTTGACGTCACTCGGCCAGTCCGCGAAGCGCTTGCCGCGATAATCCTGCTCTTCGAGCTTGTAGCTCTGGATCATCGTGCCCATCCCGCCGTCGAGAATCAGGATGCGCTCTTTGAGGGCTTGCTTGAGAGCTTGAAGGCGGACGCTGCGATCGGACATGTGGACTACTCGGAAAGACCATTACGAAGGAGCGCGATCATAGCAAACCTGTGCGCTTTTGGAGCATGCGCAGCTTTTGCATGAATATCGCTCATGTTGGTACGAGCGTCATAACGGTAGAATCGCAGCCTTTTTTTATCATCGAGATCAGCAACATGCCGCACCGCTTCATCAGTTTATGGTTGCTGGTCCTGAGCGGGAGCGTTGCGGCGCAAGATCCTGCCATTTCTTCTTCCATCTCCTACACCCGCGATATCCAACCGATCTTCACCGAGAAGTGCGTAGCCTGCCATGCCTGCTATGACTCGGCCTGTCAGCTCAATCTGGGCAGTGGCGAAGGCGCTGCTCGTGGCGCGAGCAAGATGCCCGTGTACGACGGCGAACGCACTCAGGCAGCACCGACCACGCGCCTGTTTTACGACGCCTTCGGCAAGCGCGCCTGGCAGCAGAAAGACTTCTATTCGGTGCTCGACGCCCAGGGCAGTCAGGCTGCGCTGATGGCACGCATGCTTGAACTCGGCCACAAGACGCCGCTGACGCCGAACGCCAAGCTGCCCGAAGACATTGTCCTGGGGCTCAATCGCAACAATCTATGCGCAATGCCTGCGGAGTTCGACGGATATGCCGGCGCGCACCCGAAAGAGGGCATGCCGCTGGCGGTCACTGGCCTGACCGACCAGCAATACCAGACCCTGCAGCGCTGGCTGGCGTCTGGCGCGCCGATCGACGAACAGAGCCTGGCACCGAGTGCCAAAGAGGCGATGCAGATCCTGCAGTGGGAAAACCTGCTCAACGCCCCCGGTGCGCGGCAGAGTCTGGTGGGGCGCTGGTTGTTCGAACACTGGTATCTGGCGCACATTTATTTCAAGGACGGCGAGCCGGGGCATTATTTCCAGTGGGTGCGTTCGCGCACGCCGAGCGGTCAGCCGATCGACCTGATCGCCACGCGCCGCCCCAACGACGACCCGGGCACCCAGGTGTATTACCGCTTGTGGCCGGTGCAGGGGGTGATCGTGCACAAGACGCACATCACTTATCCGCTGAGCGCGGCGAAAATGGCGCGGATCAAGAGCCTGTTCTACAGCGGCAACTGGCAGGTCAACGCGTTACCGGGTTACGGCCCGCAAAGCCGCGCCAATCCGTTTGCCACCTTCGAGGCGATTCCGGCGCAGGCGCGCTATCAGTTCATGCTCGATAACGCTGAATACTTCGTCCGCACCTTCATTCGCGGCCCGGTGTGCCGTGGGCAGATCGCGACCGACGTGATCCGCGACAACTTCTGGGCGCTGTTCCAGGCGCCGGAACATGATCTCTACATCACCGACCCGAACTACCGTGGCCAGGCCACGCCGCTGCTGGCGATGCCGGGGCAGAACGACGATGTCGGCAGCGTGCTGAGTCTGTGGCGCAACTATCGCGACAAGCGCAACGAATACGAGGCACTGCGCCGCGACAGCTATGCCGATCTGCCGGCGCCGAGCTGGTCGACGCTGTGGGCCGGCAACGACAACGCCTTGCTGAGCATTTTCCGCCACTTCGACAGCGCTTCGGTGACCAAGGGGCTGATCGGTGAGGTGCCGCAAACCATGTGGCTGTTCGACTATCCGCTGCTGGAGCGCACCTATTACCAGCTCGCGGTCAATTTCGACGTGTTCGGCAACGTCTCCCATCAAGCGCAGACTCGCCTGTATTTCGACCTGATCCGTAATGGCGCCGAGCAGAACTTCCTGCGCCTGATGCCCGCCGACTCACGTGAGGATTACCTCAACGATTGGTACCAGGACGGCGGCCAATTCAAGATGTGGCTCGATTACGAGGCCATCGATGACGACAAACCGACCGCATTGACGCTCGACGAGAAAGACCCGAAACACGATTTCGCCATGCAGTTGCTGGCGCGCTACGGTGATCTGAACGCGCGGCCAGACCCGATCAATCGCTGCGACGGCGCTTATTGCTCGCGACCGAATATAGATCCGGCGTTGCAGAATGCCGAGCAGGCCCTGAGCCGTCTGGCCTCGCGACCGGCCGCAGGGTTGAAAGTCATCGACCAGATGCCCGAAGCGACCTTGCTGCGCGTTGAAACCGCCAGCGGCAAGCGCGAGGTCTACAGCGTGCTGCGCAACCGCGCGCACAGCAACGTGGCGTTTCTGCTCGGTGAGTCGCTGCGCTATCAACCGGGTCTCGACACCTTGACGATCTATCCGGGCGTACTCACCAGTTACCCGAACTTCATGTTCAACGTACCGGCCGAGCAGGTGCCAGCGTTTGTCGATGCCATGGAGAATGCCAGGGATGCCAATCGGTTCGACAAGATCGTCGAACGCTGGGGCATTCGTCGCAGTCATCCGCAGTTCTGGCTGTATTTTCACGATCTGAGCCAGTACATCCACGAAACCGATCCGGTGGAAGAGGGTGTGCTGGATATGAACCGGTACGAGAACCTTTGAGCATTCGCAGGCATATGCCGGGATTCTTTCCCGACAAAAATACTAGGACTTTGTCAGTCGCGCCGATTGGCGTAAACTGCGCCCAAGCCTGCGAGGAGTTTTTATGACCGCTATTACCATTACCGACGCCGCCCATGATTACCTGGCCGATCTGCTCTCCAAGCAGAACACCCCGGGCATCGGCATCCGTGTCTTCATCACCCAGCCTGGCACCCAGTACGCCGAAACCTGCATTGCCTACTGCAAGCCGGGCGAAGAGAAGCCTGAAGATACCGCGCTGGGGCTGAAAAGCTTCACCGCTTACATCGATTCCTTCAGCGAAGCGTTTCTTGACGACGCCGTTGTCGACTATGCCACCGACCGTATGGGCGGCCAGCTGACCATCAAGGCGCCAAATGCCAAGGTGCCGATGGTCAATGCCGACAGCCCGGTCAACGAGCGCATCAACTACTACCTGCAAACCGAGATCAACCCGGGGCTGGCCAGCCACGGCGGTCAGGTCAGCCTGATCGATGTGGTCGAGGACGGCATCGCTGTGTTGCAGTTCGGTGGCGGTTGCCAGGGCTGCGGCCAGGCCGACGTGACCTTGAAGGAAGGCATCGAGCGCACTCTGCTCGAGCGCATCCCGGAGCTCAAGGGCGTTCGCGACGTGACCGATCACACGCAGAAAGAAAACGCCTACTACTAAGGCGTTCGCTGCGAACATGAAAAACGGCGCCCGTGAGCGCCGTTTTTTTATGCCTGTGGCTTGATCATGCCCACGCTCCGCGTGGGCATGCAGCCCGGGACGCTCCGCGTTCCACTCACGGTCGGTACAAATGCGCATGCCCGGCGCGATACAACGAAGACTCGCTGAACACCTCGCTGCCCAACACCCGCCCGACCAGAATCAACGCCGTACGCCGAAACCCCTTGGCCTCGACCTTTGCGGCAATGTCCGCCAGTGTACCGACGACCCAGTCCTGATCCGGCCATGTTGCGCGGTGAATCACGGCAATCGGGCAGTCCGCGCCGTAATGCGGCAGCAGTTCAACCAGTATCTTTTCCAGATGATTGACCCCCAGATGAATGGCCATGGTCGCACCATGTTGCGCCAGGCTGGCCAGCTCTTCGCCGGCGGGCATTGCGGTCTTGTCGGCGTAACGGGTCAGAATCACGCTTTGCGAGATGTCCGGCAGAGTGAGCTCGGCGCCCAGCAGCGCTGCGCATGCCGCCGTCGCGGTCACGCCCGGAATGATCTCGAAAGGAATGTTCAGCTCACGCAAGTAGCGGATCTGCTCACCGATCGCGCCGTACAGACTTGGATCTCCTGAATGCACACGGGCCACATCCTGGCCTTGGGCATGGGCAGTTTTGATCAGATCGATGATCTGTTCCAGATGCAGTTCAGCGCTGTTGACCACGGTTTCGGCCTGATGACCTTCCAGCACCGCGGCAGGTACCAGCGAGCCGGCATAAATGATCACCGGGCAGCTGCGAATCAGCCGTTGGCCTTTGACGGTGATGAGCTCCGGGTCGCCGGGGCCGGCGCCGATGAAGTAGACGGTCATCGTTGAATCCTTGTGAAGAGGCGCAGCCCCACTGCAGATGAAGCGTGCTCATGATCAATGGCGGGGATTATCGGGATTTTATGCAGCGCCGGCCAATGCCAGCGTGGCCTGCGCATATTTCTGCCGGTGGATCAGCAGTTTTGCCGGCGCCTGAATCAACTGCTCGGCCAGCGCCAGCGCGGCGCTTTCCGCCACGCCGTAGCAGCCGGTGCGTTCAAAGGCGATCTGCGATTGATGGCTGAGGCGCTGTTGATAGGGCGCCAGCTCGGCACTGTTGAAATACTGCAGCGGCAGGTTCAATTGTGTGGCCAGTTCCAGCAACCCCGGTTCGTCGCGCTTGAGGTCGATACTCGCCAGAGCCTTGACCGCTCGCAACTCGATGCGGTGCGCCTGCAACGCTTGATCGAGTAGAGCACGCAGCGTACTGGCGGGACAGCCGCGCTGGCAGCCGAGGCCGACCACGAAGGTCGGCGCTGCGCGGTCATCGGTCATGCCTGATATGGGCCTGCGCTTTTGCGGCGGAACAACCATGCACTGATCAAGCCCAAGGCCAGCCAGAACGCGACGTTGGTCAGCTGCGAAGCGATTTTGAACTGGGTTTCCAGTGCCTCTGGGGCAAGCATCGAATGCACCTGCGGTTGCGGCGCGCCGATCACATGCGGCACGACGAGAATCGCCACACCGAGAAGCTTCATCAGCCAGTGACGACTGAAGGCGATCAGTGCCAGGCCGACGGCGGTCGAAGCGGCGGTGCCGATCCACCAGATCTGCCGCGAAGCCAGATCGGCAGCCGCAGTGCCCGGCAATTCAGGTGGCAGGCCCAAGGTCGGCGCGAGTACGAACGTCGCGTAACCGGCCAGACCCCAGAGCAGCCCTTGCGAGGTTTTGGTTGGCGCGCGCAAGGTGTACAGGCCGGCGAGCATCAGGGCGAAACCCACCGCCACCACCAGATTACCGCCAGTGGTCGAGACCACGCGCTGCCAGCCGTCTTCCGGCTCCCAGGCTTCGCCATCATGGCTGTGGGCGGCGGTGCCGGCGGCGTGTTCGTGAACTTGCGCGACCGGTTCGGATTTCTCGAAGGATTCGGCCTGCAGAATCAGTGGCGATACCCAGAAACTCTGCAGCAGGGTCAGCAGCAGGGCGGCCAGCAAGCCGGTGAAGCCTGCGGTTTGCGCAATACGCTTGATCATCTCGGCAAGCCTCAGTGGCACGGGAACGCGGCGCTGTGGCGGGTATCGTGGGCGGCGTTGTGCACCGCTTCGATGTGCGAGAAACCGGCGAACCAGACCAGGCTGGCACCGAGGATCGAGGCGAAGAGGGCGGCGGCGACGCGTTGGCCGAGTGTGGTGCTGCTGGAAATGTGGTCAGTGTGGCTGACGGTATTGCTGATGATCGACATAGCGCTTCCCTCTGAAATGTCAGCGGGTAAACAGAGCGCATGAAAATCCCTGCGAGCCCGGCACGCAGGGATTTCGAACAGCGCCCGCCCACCGCGGGTTTGTTTGTGGTCAGCGACGCTTGCGCGCGCTGGGTGTTGCGGGCCGGTCTCCGGGCTCGCGAGGGGTTGGCACGAGGCCGACCTGCAAGCATCACCTTCCCATGCCGGGGCACAGTGGATCTGACGCTTCGCTCGCTTACCGTTGCGGGGGCAGCACCGGACTGACATGGCCTTGAGTAAAGCACATGATTCACCGGTTTCCCGTTTCACCCTGTGAAGGGCACCCGTAACAAGGTGGGCAGGAGAACATGGGTTTGGGTTTTTAGTCAATTTCCGGGGAGTTTTCGGTGCTGCGGTGGGGGTGTTTTTCTGATGTTTTTGTGTGTATATCCGTTGCTGCGGGTGTTGCTGATTACGGTTTCGCCCTTACGGCGAGGCACTTTTTCCAAACGCCGAAAAAGTACCCAAAAAGGCTTGCTCCTACGTTCGGCCCTCGCAGGCTCGGGCTCCTTCGCTGCGGGACTGATCCGGGCGCAGCGGCTAGGGTTTGCTTCGCTGCACCTCCTTCCGCTGTGTCTGGCTGCGCCAGACGGTCGCTGCGCTCCCACGCCCGGATCAATCCCTCCGCTCAGCCTTCCGACGTCGCCGGTGGATCAAGATCAAGAGCACTCGAGCTTGCGCTCATTGTTGAGTGGTGCGGCTTCGCCGCGGGCAGTTGCGCTGCTTTGCTTTTGCTTTTGTGGGAGCGAGCCTGCTCGCGAAGGCGGCCTGACAGCCGACCTATCCTTAAGCGTTACGCGATCCAACTGTAGGAGCCGCCGAAGGCTGCGATCTTTTGATCTGGCTTTTGCTTTTGCTGTTGCTTTTGATCTTTTGCCCCTCCGTAACGAAGGTACCCCGAGCTCCAGCGAGCGGGCCGTACGCCGGGGCAAAGCCTTTTGGTTCCTTTTTGCTGTGCCGGCACTCCGGCGTTTGAAAAAGGGACTCGCTGTAAGAGCAAAACCTTAAGAAGCCGTTACCGCAGCAACGGATATACACCCAGTTTCAGACTCACCGACCATTGACCCACGACGGACCCATGCGTAGCCTTGCGCTTTCGAGGTTCTTCGGCACTCGCCGAAGCTAAGAAGGGAACGCGGTCAAAGCCGCGGCTGCCCCCGCAACTGTGAACGGTGATGTTCGTTGCCACGCCACTGCCAGCTCAACCGATGAGCCAGCGGGAAGGCGCAATGAACGCCAGGTCTCGCGCCTGAACGCCGTCAGCCAGGAGACCTGCCTCGTCACAGATTCTCACTACAACCGGGCGGGGTGATCCGGTGGCGAATGCTTCCGGCGTGCATGCGCGCTGCCGGTTCTCGTCCCGTATGCCCGCCGCTTGCCAAAGGGCATACCGATGAAAACACTGGCCAAACTCCCCGTCACCATCGTCACCGGTTTCCTCGGTTCGGGCAAAACCACGCTGCTGCGGCACATGCTCGACAACGCTCAGGGCCGGCGCATCGCGGTGATCGTCAACGAGTTTGGCGAGCTCGGCATTGATGGTGAGATCCTCAAGCAATGCACCATCGGCTGCACCGAAGAAGAGGCCAGCGGCCGTGTTTACGAACTGGCCAACGGCTGCCTGTGCTGCACGGTGCAGGAAGAATTCTTTCCGGTGATGCGCGAGCTGGTCGCCCGTCGCGGTGACCTTGATCACATTCTTATCGAAACCTCCGGCCTGGCCCTGCCAAAGCCGTTGGTGCAGGCCTTCCAGTGGCCGGAAATCCGTAGCGCCTGCACCGTTGACGCGGTGATCACCGTGGTCGACAGCCCGGCCGTCGCTGCTGGCACCTTCGCAGCGTTCCCGGATCAGGTCGATGCCCAGCGCAAACTCGATCCGAACCTTGATCACGAGTCGCCGCTGCATGAACTGTTCGCCGATCAACTGGCCAGCGCTGACCTGGTCATCCTCAACAAAGCCGACCAGACCAGCGCGGAAGATCTGGCTCGGGTGCGTGCTGAAGTCGCCGAAGAGCTGCCGCCAGCGGTAAAAATCATCGAAGCCAGCAACGGCCGCCTGCCGCTCGACGTGTTGATCGGCCTCGGTGCCGGCTCCGAGGAGCACATCGACAGCCGCCACAGTCACCACGATCACCACCATGACGGTGATGACGACGATCACGATCACGACGCCTTCGATTCGATCTCCATCGAATTGCCGCAAGCCGATGAAAGCCTGCTGCTCGATGCGCTGACGCAACTGGTGGTGCAACACGGCATTCTGCGCGTGAAAGGCTTCGCGGCGATTCCGAACAAGCCGATGCGCCTGTTGATCCAGGGGGTGGGCACGCGTTTTGACAAGCATTTCGACCGTCAGTGGGGCGCCGAAGAAGCGCGCGTTACGCGTCTGGTGCTGATCGGTCAGGAACTCGATGCCGCACAACTCGAAGCGCAATTGCGCGCTGCGCTCAGCGTTTAAGCCATGCACCTGCTCAGGACCCAGCCCGGCGGATTCGTCTCGGACGACAACATTGCCGATCTCGGACAAACCCCCGCCGAGCTGGTGATCCTGTGCAGCGGCGATTCCAGCCTGGCGCTGCTCGCCGAGGCCGCGCAGCAATTGCCCGATGACTACCCGAGCCTGCGTCTGGCCAACCCGATGCAGGTGCAGAATCATGCCTCGGTCGATCTATATGTCGACGAAGTGCTGCGCCACGCCAAGGTCATTCTGATCTCACTGCACGGCGGCATCGCCTATTGGCGCTACGGTGTCGAGCGGCTGGTCGAGTTGTCCGAACGCGGCGTGCAACTGATTCTGGTGCCCGGCGATGACCGTCCGGACCCCGAGCTCAGCGACTTGAGCACGGTCAGCGCCGAAGTACGCGATCGACTCTGGCAATTTCTGCGTCAGGGCGGCATGGGCAATGCACTGGATTTCTTCCGTTGCCTGGGCAACCAATGGTTTGCCCGCGATTACCCGTGGAGCGAGCCGCAAACCCTGCCGCGCACGGCGATTTATCACCCACAGAAAAACAGCGCTGCCCTGAGCGACTGGCAAGCCGAATGGCTACCCGGTCAACCGGTGGCGGCGCTGTTGTTTTATCGCTCGCATTTGCAGGCGGCGAACACGGCGTTCATCGATGTGTTCTGTCAGCGTTTGCAGGCAGCCGGACTCAATCCGCTGCCGATCGCGGTGGCCAGTCTGAAAGAACCCGGTTGTCTGTCGGTGGTCGAGGACTGGCTGGATGAAGTCGAGGCGGGGGTGATTCTCAACACCACCGGTTTTGCCCAATCGAGTCCCGAGGCGCCGCATCTGCGCCCGTTTCGCCGCAACATCCCGGTGATTCAAGCGATCTGCGCCCAGGACAACGAGCCCGGCTGGCGCGACAGCGAACAGGGCCTCGGGCCGCGTGATCTGGCGATGCACGTTGCTTTGCCGGAACTCGATGGACGCATCATCAGCCGACCGATCAGCTTCAAGGATCTGGCTTGGCGCAGCGAGCGCAGTCAGTCCGATGTGGTCTGCTACCGCGCCCAGCCCGAACGCATGGATTTCGTCGCCGAACTGGCGCGGCGCTGGGTTGCTTTGGCACACGTGCCGAACGGCGAAAAACGCATCGCCCTGATCCTCGCCAACTACCCGACCCGCGACGGCCGCATCGGCAATGGCGTCGGCCTCGATACGCCGGCGGCGGCGCTGAATATCCTCCGCGCATTGCGTGCCGAAGGTTATCCGATCACGGCCGAGTTGCCCGACAGCGGCACCGAACTGATCCAGCAATTGCTCGGCGGTGTCAGCAACGACCTCGATAGTCTCGACCTGCGCCCGTGCCAGCAGAGCCTGGCGATGGACGATTACCTGGCAATGTTCAATGCGTTGCCGGAAGCGAATCGTGTCGCGGTGCAAGAGCGTTGGGGGACGCCGCAAAACGATCCGATGTGCCGCGACGGTCGCTTGATGATCGCCGGTCTGCGTTTCGGTCTGACCTTTGTCGGCATCCAGCCGGCCCGGGGTTATCAGGTCGATCCGAGCGCGGTGTACCACGACCCGGATCTGGTTCCGCCGCACGGCTATCTGGCGTTCTATTTCTGGTTGCGCAACACCTACGGGGCCCACGGCGTGATCCACGTCGGCAAGCATGGCAATCTCGAATGGCTGCCGGGCAAGGGCGTTGGGCTATCGGAAAACTGCTGGCCGGATGCGTTGCTCGGCCCGCTGCCAAATATCTATCCGTTTATCGTCAACGATCCGGGCGAGGGCGCTCAGGCCAAACGGCGCACGCAGGCGGTGATCATCGACCACTTGATGCCACCGCTGACCCGCGCCGAAACCTACGGGCCGCTGCGCAATCTGGAGTTGCTCGCCGACGAATATTACGAGGCGCAACTGCTCGATCCGCGCCGTGCCCGCGAGTTGCAACGCGACATTCTGCAACTGGTGCGGGACACGCAGATCGACCGGGAACTGCAACTGGACGCAGCGCTGGACAGCGATGCCGATGCGGCGATCTGGTTGCCGCGTCTGGACACTTATCTGTGCGACCTGAAGGAATCGCAGATTCGCGATGGGTTGCACATCTTTGGCGAATCGCCGAGCGGGCGCTTGCGTATCGACACCTTGCTCGCGTTGCTGCGCATCCCGCGCGGTGACGGCAAGGCCGCGCAGTCGAGTCTGCTGCGAGCACTGGCTAAAGCGTTTGATCTCGGTTTTGATCCGCTGGATTGCGCCTTGGCCGATCCTTGGAACGGCCCGCGTCCGATCGGGTTGCAGGCCATCAGCGAAGAAGTCTGGCGCACCGCCGGCGACACCCGCGAACGCCTCGAACTCTTCGGCGCAGACCTGATCTCCCAAGCACTGAATGTCCCATGTGGGAGCGAGCCTGCTCGCGAAAGCGGTGTGTCAGTAAAAGACCAGTTGTCTGACCCGACGCCTTCGCGAACAGGCTCGCTCCCACAAGGGCCGGGGTGGGCGGAGGTTGATTCGATACTCGAGCATCTGCGCGAAGTCGTCGCCCCACGCCTCGATGCTTGCGGCCCGGCCGAAATGCGCGGTCTGCTTGACGCCCTCAGCGGTCGTTTCGTCCCCGCCGGCCCAAGCGGCGCGCCCAGCCGTGGCCGTCTCGACGTCCTGCCCACCGGGCGTAATTTCTATTCAGTCGACGTGCGCAATCTGCCAACAACTACTGCGTGGCGCATCGGTTTCCAGTCCGCGACGCTTATCCTTGAACGACACTTGCAGGATCACGGCGATCACTTGCGCCAGCTCGGCCTGTCTGTCTGGGGCACCGCAACCATGCGCACCGGCGGCGACGACATCGCTCAGGCCATGGCGTTGATGGGCGTGCGTCCGGTCTGGGCCACGGGCAGTCAGCGCGTGGATGATTTCGAGATTCTGCCGCTGAGTCTGCTCGATCGTCCAAGAGTCGACGTGACGCTGCGGGTTTCGGGGTTTTTCCGTGATGCGTTTGCCAATCTCATCCGCCTGTTCGACGCCGCCGTGCAAGCGGTGGCCGCGCTGGACGAGCCGGACGACTTGAACCCATTGGCCGCCAAGGTGCGCGCCGAACGCCAGGCGCTGTTGCAGTCGGGCGTCGATGAAGACACCGCGCGGCGTCAGGCCGGGTGGCGCATCTTCGGCGCGAAACCGGGGGCGTATGGCGCCGGGGTGCAAGGCGCCATCGACGGGCGTTTGTGGCAGAGCCGCGAAGACCTCGCCGAGGTTTACCTGAACTGGGGCGGCTACGCTTACGGCGGCGCCGACGAGGGCACGGCTGCCCGCGAGCAGTTCAGCCAGCGCCTAAGTCAGGTGCAGGCAGTTCTGCAGAACCAGGACAACCGCGAGCATGACTTGCTCGATTCCAACGATTACTACCAGTTCCAGGGCGGCATGCTCGCTGCGGTGGAGATGCTGCGCGGCGAAGCCGCGGCCAGTTATTACGGCGATCACAGCCAGCCGGATCTGCCGAAGATTCGTACCCTGAAGGGAGAGTTGAACCGCGTGGTGCGCTCGCGCGCGGCGAATCCGAAGTGGATCGACGGGGTCAAGCGTCACGGCTACAAAGGCGCGTTCGAACTGGCGGCGACGGTTGATAATCTGTTCGCTTTCGATGCGACCACGCAGTTGATCGATGACCATCAGTACGCGTTGCTGGCGGAGGCATATTTGCTCGATCCGGCGACCCGGGATTTTGTTCGTGAGCATAATCCCCACGCGTTGCGCGACATGACCGAACGCATGCTCGAAGCGCAGCAGCGCGGGATGTGGCAGGAGCCTGGGGCTTATAAAGAGGCGCTGGAGAATTTGCTGTTGGATATCGAGGAAGATATGTAGCCGCTAAAAAGCTACCCTCACCCCAGCCCTCTCCCGGAGGGAGAGGGAGCCGATCTCTAGCGCTGGCGGAATTTGCGTCGACCCGATGCATCACGTCGACAGAACTCGAGAGGCCATCACCGTCTGTTCCCTCTCCCTCTGGGAGAGGGCTAGGGTGAGGGCAACAACTGACACACCACAACGTCATGACCATCCACGACCACGAAAGAGCAACCCATGACCGACACCCCGCATTTCCCACTCTCCGCCGTGGTCGGCGCCGATGACCTGAAGCTCGCCCTGTGCCTGACCGCCATCGACCCGAAAATCGGCGGCGTACTCATCGAAGGTCCGCGGGGCATGGCCAAGTCGACGCTGGCGCGGGGCCTGGCGGACCTGCTCGCCAGCGGCCAGTTCGTCACTTTGCCGTTGGGCGCTACCGAAGAGCGGCTGGTCGGCACCCTCGATCTCGATGCTGCCCTCAGCGACGGTCGCGCGCAGTTTTCGCCCGGTGTTCTGGCCAAGGCTGACGGTGGCGTGCTCTATGTCGATGAGGTCAATCTGCTGCCCGATCACTTGGTCGACCTGCTGCTCGATGTCGCTGCCAGCGGTACCAACCTGATCGAGCGCGACGGCATTTCCCATCGGCATTCGGCCAAATTCGTTCTGATCGGCACCATGAACCCGGAAGAGGGCGAGCTGCGGCCGCAACTGCTTGACCGCTTCGGCTTGAACGTTGCCCTCAGCGGCCACACCGCGCCCGCCGAACGCGGACAGATCATTCGCCGGCGGCTGGATTTCGACAGCGATCCACAAGGGTTCTGCGCGCAGTGGGCGAGCGAGCAACAAATCCTGCGTTCGCGCTGTGAAAGCGCCCGCGAGCGCTTGGCAGCCATTCCACTGGATGACGCGGCATTGGCGTTGATTACCGAGCGTTGTTTCGCTGCTGGCGTCGATGGCTTGCGCGCCGATCTGGTCTGGTTGCGCGCGGCCCGCGCCCATGCGGCGTGGCGTGGGGCGGATGCGATTGCTGAAGAGGACATCGACGCGGTGGCCGAATTTGCCCTGCGCCATCGCCGTCGCGAACACCCTTCATCCAGCACCCAATCACAAGCGCAATCTCCTTCAGGCACAGACAGCAAGTCCAGCGAAGGGCAGGGCCAGTGGGGCGAGATGCCGGCGACGGCGCAAGCCACCGGTGCCCGCCGCGAAGTTCCGAGCTGGCCGCCCCTGGCAAAAAAGCCCTAGGCATTCGCCCCCGGTCCGACGCGGGGGCGAATGCCAAGCCCCGTGCCGGACAACTCGACAATGGCCGCCAGGGCCAGCGGCATGGGGCCGGCAGCGGATCGGTGAACTGGCCGGGCACGCTGCTCAATGGCCGCCCCCAGCGCCGCGCCGATCTGCTGTTTCAACAGCGCACCCGCGCGCCCCATGAAATCTGGCTGGTGATCGTCGACGCGTCGGCCTCGACCCGTCGCCATCAGGCCTTGAGCGATGCCAAGGGCCTGCTCGCGCAGCTGTTCGACGATGCTTATCGCCAGCGGGCGCGGCTGGCGTTGCTGACCGCCAGTGGTTCTGCGCCGAAATGGCAGGTGCAAGGCTTGAAGGCCTCAAGCGGCCTGGGCGTCTGGCTCGAAGGTCTGGGCGCCGGTGGCGGCACGCCATTGCTCGCGGCACTGGAGCAGGCGCAGCAATGGCTGACGCTGCGACGCAAGCGCTTTTCTGCCGAACAGCAACGCTGCCTGATCGTGACCGATGGTCGCGTGAAAGAACTGTCGGCGTTGCCAGTGCTGGCGTGTCCGGGATTGCTGATCGACATTGAGCGCGGGCCGATTCGACTGGGCCGGGCGAAGGATCTGGCGACCGCGCTGCAAGCGCAGTATCAGCATATCGATGAGCTGGATTTGCGCTGAAATCCGCTGCACCGCTCGCACCCTGTGGGAGCGAGCCTGCTCGCGAAGGCTTCTTCAGCAACGCTGAAAGTCTGCGATCAAGGTCATTCATACAGATTTTGAAATGATTTACCGCTGTGGAGCAGGTCGGTCGACGCTGTACGCTCGAAGGCCATTTTTCATTCAGGATCTACATGAACACCCTCTCGGAGCCTCCCAGTCAGCACTCTCCAGCACGCCTTCGCGCGGTCTTGATCCTTTCGCAGCATCCCGTCTTCCGACTCCCGACTATGGTTGATAACGCGGCTCTTGAGCTTTCGCGTTGCACTTCGCCGTGTCCGGCCGCCTGAATTCACTGAAGAGAGATCGAGACGTTTTATGGAATGGTTAGCGGATCCCACAGCCTGGTTAGGCCTGTTGACTCTGATCGTGCTGGAACTGGTACTGGGTATCGACAACCTGGTGTTCATCGCAATTCTTGCCGACAAACTGCCGCCGCATCAGCGCGATCGCGCGCGGATCATCGGCCTGTCGCTGGCGTTGATCATGCGCCTGGGCCTGTTGGCGAGCATTTCCTGGCTGGTTACGCTCACGCAGCCGTTGTTCGAGGTGTTCGGCAAGAGCTTCTCCGGTCGTGATCTGATCATGCTGTTCGGTGGCGTGTTCCTGTTGTTCAAGGCGACGATGGAGTTGCATGAGCGGCTCGAAGGACATGTCGGCGAGCGCTCGACCAACACAACCTACGCGCTGTTCTGGCCAATCGTGGCGCAGATTGTGGTGCTCGACGCGGTGTTCTCTCTCGACGCGGTGATTACCGCCGTGGGCATGGTCGATGAACTGGCGGTGATGATGATCGCCGTGATCATTTCCATCGGCCTGATGATCGTTGCCAGCAAGCCGCTGACCCGCTTCGTCAACGCGCATCCGACCGTGATCATGCTGTGTCTGGGCTTCCTGATGATGATCGGTTTTGCCCTGACCGCCGAAGGTCTGGGCTTCCATATCCCGAAAGGTTACCTGTACGCCGCCATCGGTTTCTCGATCCTCATCGAAGTCTTCAACCAGATCGCCCGGGCTCGGCGCAAACGTTCGATGCAGGGCGTGCGCCCGATGCGCGAGCGCACAGCCCATGCGGTGATGCGTCTGCTCGGTGGCCGCAAGCTGGCGGCCGAGGAGGTTGGTGAGGAAATCTCCGACCTGCTGGACAACGGTGAAGCGCCGGTGGCCGAGCTGTTCGACCGTCGTGAGCGGGTGATGATCAGCGGTGTGCTGCAACTGGCGGAGCGGCCGATTCGCAACCTGATGACGGTGCGCGCCGACGTTGACCTGATTGATCTTGCCGATGACGCCGAAGCCATTCGCACGAAGCTGATGCATTCGTCGTATTCACGCTTGCCGCTGATTCGCGATGGCGCGGTGGACGAGCCGCTCGGCTTCGTACACAAGAAGGAATTGCTCAAGGAGTATCTGGCCGGCAACGAGCCGAACCTGGAGCATCTGGCACGCAAGACCGTCAATCTGCTCGACAGTTACTCGATCCTCAATGCCTTGGAGCAGATGCGCGCGGCATCGACGCACATCGCCTTCGTGGTCAATGAGTTTGGCGATTTCGTCGGCGTATTGACCATGACCGACATCCTCGAATCGATCGCCGGTGAGTTGCCCGATGCCAGTGAAATCGAAGGCCCTGATGTGGTCGAAGAGCGCGGCGGGTTTCTGGTCAGCGGCGCGCTGCCCTTGGCTCGCGTTCGCCAGCGTACCGGCTTCGATGCCGAGCCGACCGAGGATTATCAGACCATGGCCGGGTTGGTCATGAGTCTGCTGGATCGGTTGCCGATGACCGGTGATCGACTGGAATACGAGGGCTGGCAACTGACCGTCAAAGCGGTAGAAGAACGGCGGGTGACGCGGGTGTTGCTGGAGCGTGAGGTGGCTTGAGCATTCGCGGAATGGCGCAGCGGTCGCTGCGCTTGTTACTGATGAAACGTAAAACGGTCCTTGCCCGTATGCTTTGATTCGTACAACGCCGCATCTGCCTTGATCAGCGCCTGATTCAACGAGTCACCCTCAGCCACCCGGGTAATGCCGATGCTGATGGTGACCGGGTGCTGGGTGGGCTGTTCACGCACTGATTGGCACAGTTGCGTGGCAAGGCTTTCAACATCCTCGCGCCGCACTCCCGCCAGATAGATCGCGAACTCCTCACCGCCCATACGCGCGTAGTCAAACGCAACCATCACTGCCTTGATATCGGCAGCGACGCGAATGAGCACCTCATCACCGATGTCATGCCCGTAGGTGTCGTTGACCTTCTTGAAGTTGTCGATGTCGATCATCATCAGGTAATGATCGCGCTCGCGCGGGCTTGCCAGCAGCCGTTGCCCTGCGTGGGTCATGAACGAGCGTCGGTTGGGAATCTGCGTCAGCGGGTCGTTATAGGCCTGATCCAGCAGCAGCCGCGACATCAGGTAGTTATTCAGCTTGGCCTCACGGAACTTCAAAAAGGTGTACACCGTGAGTGCGCAGAGAAACACGCTGTAGCAGGCAGTCAGGACGCCGCGCAGTTCAGTGATTTCGGTAGTGGTGGCAAGAAACGGGTTGAGGATCACCCAGATCACAACTTGTACCGCAAAGAACGCCCAGCGCCGCAGCGGCAGTACCGACACGCTGTACAACATGCTTGCTGCTGCCAAGACCAGCCACAAGCTGTGCGAAGCAGGCGCGAGGCCGTCGACGATCATTCGCACACCGACGGTCAATCCCAGGACCAGCAACAGGGTGAGCACATCGAAATGGCTAGCCCTGCGCGTAAAACCGAGCACCACCGTCAACAGCGCGAAACCAGCGAGAAACGCCATCGAGCGCCACGTGAAACCCTGGCCGCCGAGAAAACTGACGATCAGATCAAACAGCAGCCACATGAACACACTGACCACGTAGATCAACAGGCTGAACGGTTTGAGCCGTTCGAACTCGCGCTGGAGAAACTCTTCTCTCAACTCGTTTGACGCGGTTTCCTTCAACGCTTGCGCTTCAATGGTTTCGAACATGCTTATCCCGCTGTCTGCGCCGATCCTGGCAACCACCCGAACCGGCGGGCGGCGCGCAATGTGTTCGCTCAACAGCAAAGCAGGCAGACAGCGGGTTGTCCAATCCCGGTCGGGTTCAGCGCAGAAGCCGGTGGCGCGAACCAGTGACGGTGCGCAATGACTTGAGTGTTCGCCTCAGCCATGCCAGATCATGGTGAGGTTTGCGTGGCGTTGCGGGAGCCTTTGTTCTGCCGACATGCCGGGCCATATCCCTCGCTAGGCTTTCCTCGGTGCCGATACCTTTGAGCTTTTTCAGCAGCCTGCCGTTTTTATAGAACAGCACTGTTGGCGTGCCCGTGACGTTCGGGTGCTTGGGCGATTGGCTGGTGTTGAGCATATAGATGTTGGCGCGCAGTCGGTAAGGCTCGGCAATCTGCCGAAAGACCGGCCCGGCCCATTCGCAGGCGGGGCAGTGTTCATTGGCGAAATACAGAATGACCGGACGCCAGGTTTTCAGGGCTTTGCGGTAAACCGGGTCCAGCGCGGAAGTAGTGTTTGTGGCGTTCATCGAAGGGTCCTTTTCAACGAGCGGGTAGGCACCTTGACGTTAAAGGAGCAGGGGCGTCGCGGTCTACTGTCAGAAATTACAGGTGGGCTGCGTAACCACGAGATTAATCGCACAAGAACGCCAGATAGACCTGACAACCAATGCGGGAACCTCACAAGAAACCGCGTGGTAACCTCAATGTATTGCGCCGAGCATCACTTGGAGTGCTATTTTGAGCACTAATCAGAGCACTTCAAGAGGCACAGTTCATGACGCACATTGTTCTTTCTCACGTCGTAGCGAGTATTTCCGAATTGAAAAAAAATCCTATGGGTACAGTGGCAGCTGGTGGAGGCCGGTCTGTGGCGATCCTTAATCGAAACGAACCGGCCTTCTACTGTGTTCCTGCCAAGGAATATGAAGCAATGATGGAGCGCCTGGAGGATCTGGAACTGATCGCCCTTTGCAAGGAGCGAGAAAACGATCCGACCATCAAGGTATCCATTGATGACCTATGAACTGGAATTTTCTGAAAAGGCTTGGAAGGAGTGGCGAAAGCTTGGGTCGGAGCTCAGAGAGCAGTTCAAAAATAAACTTGTTGAAAGGCTGGCAAATCCCCACGTTCCGGCGGCTCGTCTGAAAGGATTGTGTAACGCCTATAAAATCAAGCTTCGAAGCGCTGGATATCGGTTGGTCTATCGGGTCAGGGACGAGGTACTGGTCGTTACGGTGATAGCGGTTGGGAAACGGCAGGGTGGTGATGTGTACAGGCAGGCACTCAACCGCTGACACAGGTATTGCTCAACTGTAACCCTGATTCGCACCATCACGACGCCATCTGACCCAAGTTGGGAACGAACCACCCCTTTCATTAGTGATCGCAGGGACCTTTCTGCGTATTGGGTCGGACCGATCAATTGGTCCGCAAGTCCATATCTCCTTGATTACCAAAGCATTCAATACGACTACAGATTTCTCCTGATTCCTGTGGCACACTTTCTGCTGTCTATTCCGTAGTAACAAACCGTGTTCCGGTATAGCGGAATAAACACAATTCTGGAGTGCTTGCCATGCATCGCCGTCCTTCGTTGTTCAAAGCGTGTGTTTTTGTTCTTGCAGCTTCTTCCTCGGTCATGGGCCTGGCCCAGGCTGCCGACAGCAAGCTCGACAGTGTTCTTGCCCGTGGCAAGTTGATCGTGGGCACTGGCAGCACCAATGCGCCGTGGCACTTTCAGGGCGCGGACGGCAAGTTGCAGGGTTTTGATATCGACATCGCCAGGATCGTGGCCAAAGGGCTGTTCAACGACCCGAGCAAGGTCGAGTTCGTGGTGCAGTCGTCCGATGCGCGGATTCCCAATCTGCTCACCGACAAGGTCGACATGAGCTGCCAGTTCATCACCGTCACCGCCAGCCGCGCGCAGCAAGTCGCGTTCACCCTGCCGTACTACCGCGAAGGCGTCGGCCTGCTGTTGCCGAACAACAGCAAGTACAAGGAAATCGAAGACCTGCAGGCGGCGGGCGATGACGTCACCGTTGCGGTGCTGCAGAACGTCTACGCCGAAGAACTGGTGCATCAGGCATTACCCAAAGCCAAGGTCGATCAGTACGACAGCGTTGACCTGATGTACCAGGCGGTGAACTCCGGCCGCGCCGATGCCGCCGCCACCGATCAGTCGTCGGTCAAATACCTGATGGTGCAGAACCCTGGCCGCTACCGCAGCCCGAGCTACGCCTGGAGCCCGCAGACTTACGCTTGCGCCGTCAAACGTGGCGATCAGGACTGGCTGAACTTCGTCAACACCGCGCTGCATGAAGCCATGACCGGGGTTGAGTTCCCGACCTATGCCGCTTCGTTCAAACAATGGTTCGGTGTTGATCTGCCATCTCCAGCCATCGGTTTCCCAGTCGAATTCAAATGATCCCGTGAGAGTGGGGCGATACCGTCGCCCCGCTCAAGGTACCGCTGACCATGAACTATCAGTTGAACTTTGCCGCCGTGTGGCGCGATTTCGACACCTTGCTGGCGGGGCTCGGTCTGGGCTTGCAGCTGGCGCTGGTGTCGATCGCCATCGGCTGCGTGATCGGCCTGCTGATGGCGTTCGCCTTGCTGTCGAAGCATCGCGCCTTGCGGGTGCTGGCCTCGGTGTACGTCACGGTGGTACGCAACACGCCGATTCTGGTGTTGATTCTGTTGATCTACTTTGCACTGCCCAGCCTTGGCATTCGTCTGGACAAGATTCCTTCGTTCATCATCACGCTGTCGCTGTATGCCGGCGCGTACCTGACCGAAGTCTTTCGTGGCGGCTTGCTGAGCATTCCGAAGGGTCAGCGCGAAGCCGGGCTGGCAATCGGTCTCGGTGAATGGCAGGTCAAGGCTTACGTCACCGTGCCAGTGATGCTGCGCAATGTGCTGCCGGCGCTGTCGAACAACTTCATTTCGCTGTTCAAGGACACTTCGCTGGCGGCTGCGATTGCGGTGCCGGAGCTGACCTATTACGCGCGCAAGATCAACGTCGAAAGCTACCGGGTGATCGAAACCTGGCTGGTGACCACGGCGTTATATGTCGCGGCCTGTTACCTCATTGCCATGCTGCTGCGTTACCTCGAGCAGCGTCTGGCGATCCGCCGATAGGAGGCTGCGATGTACGAATCTCCCAGTTGGTTGCATGAATTGTGGGTCGCGCGCGAGCCGTTGTGGCAGGGCTTTCTGACCAGTGTGCAGGTCTCGGCGCTGGCCATTGTGTTGGGCACCTTGCTCGGCGTGGTTGCCGGCCTGGTCCTGACTTACGGCAAGTTCTGGATGCGTGCGCCGTTTCGGCTGTACGTCGATCTGATTCGCGGCACGCCAGTGTTTGTATTGGTGCTGGCCTGCTTTTATATGGCGCCGGCGCTCGGTTGGCAGATCAGTGCGTTTCAGGCCGGAGCCCTGGGCCTGACGCTGTTTTGCGGCTCGCACGTCGCCGAAATCGTTCGTGGTGCGCTGCAAGCCCTGCCGCGCGGGCAGATGGAGGCGGGCAAAGCCATCGGCCTGACGTTCTACCAATCCCTCGGCTACGTACTGTTACCTCAGGCGCTGCGGCAGATTTTGCCGACCTGGGTCAACTCGTCCACCGAAATCGTCAAGGCGTCGACCTTGCTCTCGGTGATCGGCGTCGCCGAATTGCTGCTCAGCACGCAACAGATCATCGCCCGGAACTTCATGACCCTGGAGTTCTACCTGTTCGCCGGTTTTCTGTTCTTCGTCATCAACTACGGCATCGAATTACTCGGCCGGCACATTGAAAAGCGGGTGGCCCTGCCATGACTCAAGCTCAAGTTGCTTCACAGGATCAGGCATTGCTGGATATTCGCGGCCTGCACAAACAGTACGGCGCGGTGGAAGTGCTCAAGGGTGTCGACCTGAGCATGCAGCGCGGCAACGTCGTCACGCTGATCGGCTCCAGCGGTTCGGGCAAAACCACGCTGTTGCGTTGCGTGAACATGCTCGAAGAATTCCAGGGCGGGCAGATCCTGCTCGACGGCGAGTCCATCGGCTACGACGAGGTCAACGGTAAACGCGTGCGCCATGCGGAGAAGGTTATTGCCCGCCATCGTGCGATGACCGGCATGGCCTTCCAGCAATTCAACCTCTTCCCGCACCTGACCGCGTTGCAGAACGTCACCCTTGGCCTGCTCAAGGTGAAGAAGATGCACAGGGACGAAGCCGTGGTGCTCGCGGAAAAATGGCTGGAGCGCGTTGGCCTGCTGGAGCGGCGCAATCACTTTCCCGGTCAGTTGTCCGGCGGCCAGCAACAGCGCGTGGCGATTGCCCGAGCGATTGCGATGAACCCGAGCCTGATGCTCTTTGACGAGGTCACCTCGGCCCTCGACCCGGAACTGGTTGGCGAGGTGCTCAACGTGATCAAGGGGTTGGCCGAGGACGGCATGACCATGTTGCTGGTGACCCACGAAATGCGTTTCGCCTTCGAGGTTTCGGACAAGATCGTTTTCATGAATCAAGGGCGGATCGAAGAGCAGGGACCTCCCAAGGAACTGTTCGAACGCCCGCAATCGCCGCGTCTGGCGGAATTTCTCAAGAGCACGCGGTTTTGAATCTGTACTTTTGCAATCAGGAGAAACACCCATGAGCATTACGCGTTACGGCACCGGCAGCACCGCCGCCGGCGGCCAGCCTCGTCCATTCGCCCGCGCAGTTGAAGCGGATGGCTGGCTGCATGTGTCCGGCCAGGTACCGGCGGTGGATGGCGAGATCATCGTTGGTGGCATCGTCGAACAGACCCACCAGACCATGAAGAACCTGATCGCCATTCTCGAAGAGGCTGGTTATGGCCTTGAGGACGTGGTTCGCGCCGGCGTCTGGCTGGACGATCCACGGGATTTCAGCAGTTTCAACAAGGTCTTCGCCGAGTATTTCAAACCCGAACACGCCCCGGCGCGCGCCTGTGTGCAGGCGAGCATGATGGTTGATTGCAAGGTTGAGATTGACTGCATTGCCTACAAGAAGAAGGCCTGATACACGCCGATCGTTCCCACGCTCTGCGTGGGAATGCAGCCCGGGACGCTCTGCGTCCCAAAAGCGGACGCGGAGCGTCCGGTGAGGCATTCCCACGCGGAGCATGGGAACGATCATTGGCTGTAAACTCCCGGCGACTTTGAATGGAAACCACTGACATGACCGAAGACACCATCAAGCGCCGGGCACGCGGTCTGGACCGGGCGTTCGATATCCTCGATTTTCTCAAGGAAATCGGCCAGCCCCTGCGCCCCAACGACATCGCCAATGGCATCGGCAGTCCGAAGTCGACGGTCTACGAACTGGTCGCATCCTTGCTGGAGCGGCGAATTCTCGAGCCGGTGGGCAAGGACGGTCACGTCTACCTTGGCCGCCAGTTGTACTTCCTTGGCCAGGCGCATCTGCGGCATTTCGACCTCAGTCGCGAGGCCGATCACGCCTTGCAAGAGATCGTCAGCCAGACCCGCGAAACTGCGCAGATGTGCCTGCTCAACGGGCGCAAATACACCGTGGCGTTGATGAAAGAGGGCGAGCGGCATTTCCGCATTTCCTCCGATATTGGCGAAAACGCGCCGATCCCATGGACAGCGTCCGGGCGTCTATTGCTCGCGCATTTGAGCGATCAACAGATCATCGACCTGATCGACGAAGACGACTACATCCTGCCCGACGGCGAACGCCTGCCACTGGACCGTTTTCTGGCGGAGATTCGTCAGGCCGGCAGCGATGGCTTCTTCTCCTTCGACAGCGTCGCCGACACCTTCACCCATTGCTTCGCCGCGCCGGTCAAAGACCCGCAGGGCGTGGCCATTTGCACTTTGTGCATCGTCGCCCCGCGCGCCGATGCGAAAAACAATTACAACGACTATCGCCGGGTGCTGATCGAGAGCGCCAACAGCCTCGCCCGGCGGATCAACGAATAACCGCGGCTGCCTGCGGCCGCGCCTGTGAGGATTGGACCATGACCACTGCCATCAACTCTGCCGTAGAAAAAGGCGACGCCGCCATCGGTGCGCAATTGACCCGCGACGTCAGCCTGCCGGCGCTGGTGCTGCACCGCGAGGCGCTGGAGCACAACATTCGCTGGATGCAGAAATTTGTCAGCGATAGCGGCGCCGAACTGGCGCCCCACGGCAAAACCAGCATGACCCCGGCACTGTTCAAACGACAGCTTGACGCCGGCGCTTGGGGAATCACCCTCGCCAGCGCCACCCAGGCCCGCGCGGCTTATGCCCACGGCGTGCGCCGGGTGTTGATGGCCAACCAGTTGGTCGGTACGCCGAACATGGCGTTGATTGCCGATCTGCTCGCCGATCCGACGTTCGATTTCCATTGCATGGTCGATCACCCCGACAACGTCGCCGACCTCGGGAGTTACTTCGCTTCGCGGGGAGTGAAGCTCAACGTGATGATCGAATACGGCGTGGTCGGCGGCCGTTGCGGTTGCCGCAGCGAGCAGGAAGTCATCGAGTTGGCCAAGGCCATCGATGCGCAACCGGCACTGGCCCTCACCGGTATTGAGGGTTACGAAGGCGTAATTCATGGCGATCATGCGGTCAGTGGCATTCGCGAATTCGCCGCGTCGCTGGTTCGTCTCGCGGTGCAGCTACAGGACAGCGGCGCCTTTGCCATCGCCAGACCGATCATCACAGCGTCGGGTTCGGCCTGGTACGACCTGATCGCCGAATCTTTCGAAACCCAGAACGCCGCCGGCCGCTTCCTCAGTGTGTTGCGCCCGGGCAGTTACGTGGCGCACGACCATGGCATCTACAAAGAGGCGCAGTGCTGCGTGCTCGACCGTCGCAGCGACCTGCACGAAGGCCTGCGCCCGGCGCTGGAAGTCTGGGCTCATGTGCAGTCGCTGCCGGAACCGGGTTTTGCGGTGATCGCCCTGGGCAAGCGCGATGTCGCCTTCGATGCCGGTTTGCCGGTGCCGTTGTTGCGCTACAAGGCCGGCGTGGTGCCGGCGGCGGGGGATGATATCGGCGCGTGCAAGGTCACGGCAGTAATGGATCAGCATGCGTTCATGACCGTGGCGCCAGGTGTAGAACTGCGGGTCGGCGACATCATTTCCTTTGGTACTTCGCATCCATGCCTGACGTTTGACAAATGGCGTGTTGGGTTGCTGGTGGATGAGCAGTTGGCGGTCATCGAGACCATGGAGACTTGTTTCTAAGGCTTGAGATTGCGTTGCGGCGGCTATTCGCGAGCAGGCTCGCTCCCACAAGATCAATGCGTTCCATTGTGGGAGCGAGCCTGCTCGCGAAGACGCCCGCTTAGCCACCACTGAACCACCCGAGATCCCACCCGATGAAAATCCTCAGCAACACCCCACGCATCGCCCTGATTGGCGAATGCATGATCGAACTGCAACAACGCGCCGACGGTAGTCTGCAGCAAAGCTTCGGTGGCGACACCCTCAACACGGCGGTGTACCTGTCCCGTGCGCTGGGCGACAAGGCGCAAGTCGACTACGTCACCGCGCTGGGCGATGACAGTTTCAGCGACGCCATGTGCCAGATCTGGCGCAGCGAAGGCATCGGCCTCGATCTGGTGCAGCGTTTGCCCGGTCGGCTGCCCGGTCTGTACTGCATCCAGACCGACGCCAACGGCGAACGGCGTTTCCTGTACTGGCGCAACGAAGCGGCGGTACGCGATTGCTTCACCACCCCTGCGGCCGAGCCGATCCTCGCGGCGTTGCCGCACTACGACGTGCTGTATTTCAGTGGGATCACCCTCGCCGTACTCGGAATGCAAGGCCGCGCCCGACTGATCAAGACCCTGATTGAAGCCAGACAGCGCGGCGCACGCATCGTTTTCGACAACAACTACCGCCCGCGCCTGTGGGCGTCGGTGGAAGAGGCGCGCGCGGCATATCGCAGCGTCTTGCCATATGTGGATCTGGCGTTACTCACCGTGGATGACGAACAGGCGTTGTTCGGGTTTGCCGATTGCGCTGAGGTGTTTGCCACGTATGCACAGATCGGCACGCCGGAAGTGGTGCTCAAGCGCGGCGCCGAGGCGTGTCTGATTCGCTGCAATGGTGAGGCGTTTGAAGTGCCGGCGCACAAGGTTGATAAGGTTGTCGACACCACAGCGGCGGGGGATTCGTTCAGTGCGGCGTACCTGGCCAGGCGCCTGCTCGGCGGCAGTCCGGCAGAGGCGGCGCAAGCGGGACATGAATTGGCCAGTCGGGTGATACAGGTGCCTGGAGCGCTGATTCCCAGGTAATCAGAGAATGGCCGCTTGCTGCGCAATCGGTTCGCGAGCAGGCTCGCTCCCACAACGCGGTCGACATGTGGGAGCGAGCCTGCTCGCGAAGAAGCCCGGCAGCCAGCCGATCAATCCCGATAAAACACCTGCACCAGGTGATAACCAAACTTGCTCTTGATCGGCCCATGCACGGTGCGCAGCGGCTTCTTGAAAATCACCGCATCAATCGCGCCGACCATCTGCCCCGGCCGCACTTCGCCCAGGTCGCCGCCGCGTTTGCCGGACGGGCAGGTGGAAAATTTCTTCGCCAGCACATCGAACGCTTCGCCCTTGGCAATGCGCTGTTTGAGTTGTTCGGCCTCTTCGGCAGTTTTCACCAGAATGTGGCGGGCTTGGGCTTTCATCGTGCAATACCTGATAACGGGGTGACAGCGGGGCGCGCGATTATGCCTCAAGTCGCGGGGGCGGGTTGCTCAACTTGCGAATCTTGCTCGCCAGCACTTCAAGGACAAAGGGCTTGGCGACCATGTCCATGCCCTCTTCAAGGAAGCCCTGACGCTCGGCAGCAATCTGCGCGTAACCGGTCATGAACAGCACTTTAAGCCCCGGACGATGCTGGCGAGCAATCTCCGCCAACTGCCGACCGTTCATGCCCGGCAGCCCGACATCAGTGACCAGCAGATCGACGCGTTGCACGGACTCGAGCACGGGCAGGGCGTTCGTGGCGTTTTCCGCTTCGAAGGTTGTGTAGCCCAGTTCCTTGAGCAGATCGAGCACCAGCATGCGCACTGCCGGATCATCCTCGACCACAATCGCGGTCTCGCCTGAAGATGAAGCTGCAATCGGTTCGGCTTTCTCCACAGACGAGGATTCGGGCGTCGGCTCAAGCAAACGCGGCAAGTACAGACGTACGCAAGTACCTTGCCCCGGCACACTGTCGAGGCTGACGTGACCGCCGGACTGCTGGGCGAAACCGTAAATCATCGACAGCCCAAGCCCGGTGCCTTGGCCGATCGGTTTGGTGGTAAAGAACGGATCGAACGCTTTGGAACGGATTGACGGCGTCATGCCGGTGCCGTTATCGCTGACCGCGAGCATCACGTATTCCCCGGCCTTCACCGGCTCGAGAATGGTGGTGTCGCTGCTGTCGAGATACACGTTCGCGGTCTGGATCAGCAACGTGCCGCCTTCGGGCATCGCATCGCGGGCATTGATCACCAGATTGAGCAGGGCATTCTCCAGCTGGCTGACGTCGGTACTCACCGGCCACAAATCCTCTGGCAGGCGCAGTTGCAGCTCGATGGCATCGCCCTTGGTGCGGCGGATCAGGTCTTCCAGTGAATGCACCAGTTCGTTGACGTGCAGTTGCTTGCGATCCAAGGACTGGCGCCGCGAGAAGGCCAGCAAGCGATGCGTCAGCGCGGCCGCACGGTTGGCCGACGACACGGCCGCCTCGGTGAAGCGACCAATCTCATCGGCGCGACCGTTGGCGATATAGCGCTGCATCAGATCCAGGCTGCCGATGATGCCGGTGAGCATGTTGTTGAAGTCGTGGGCGATGCCGCCGGTGAGCTGGCCGACGGCTTCCATCTTCTGCGCGTGGCGCAAGGCGTCTTCGGCGCGCTCGCGTTCGAACATCTCGTTCTGCAAACGCTCGTTGGCCTGCGCCAGTTGCTCGGTGCGCGCGCTGACCCGCTCTTCGAGGGTCTCGTTGAGATTGCGCAGGGCTTCCTCGGTTTTCTTGCGCTCGGTTTCGTCGATGACAAAGATGTAGAAGCCATTCACTGCACCGTCTGCGCCATGTCGCGGCAGATAATTCATGAGGGCATGACGGGTGCTGCCATCGCGGTGCGGCGTGTAGAAACTGAAGGAACAGGAGCGCCCGGCCAGTGCTTCGGCGATGTACGGCGCACGCAGGAAATACGCCTCTTCGCCGATGACTTCGCGGATCGTGCGCCCATACAACTCCTGCGGCGTCAGGCCGTACCAGTCCAGATAGGCTGCGTTGTTCAAGCGAAAGCGTTCTTCGGCGTCGACATAGCTGATCAGGATCGGCATGGCGTTGATGATCAGCTGAAGTTCGGTCTGGCTCTGACGCAGCGCCTGTTCCGTATGTTTGCGTTCGGTCAGGTCCAGCGCCGCGCCGAGAAAGCGCATCGGCCGACCATGATGATCCTTGTAGCAACGCCCGCGCGCGAACACCCAGCGCAGCGTGCCATCGGCCTGCAACAGGCGATATTCCTCGGCGTACTCGGTGCCATGGGTGATGCAGTACTTGATGCCGCGCGCGACCATGGCGCGGTCTTCGGGGTGCACCCCGTGCATGTATTCGCTGATCGGCAACTGCCCGGCCCTGGCCGGATCGACGCCGTGCAGTTCGGCGAAGTGCGCATCGGCGATGAAACGGTCTTCGCCAATGTCCCAATCCCAGGTGCCGACGGCGTCGGTGGCGGCGAGGGCCAGTTGCAGACGCTCCTCGGACTGGCGCTGGGCCTTGAGGCTTTCTTCGGAACGACGCTGCAATTCCAGGGCAATGCGTCGGCGCTCGTTGGTTTCGATGGCGGTGATCAGAATCCCGGCCACCTGTGCGGTTTCATCGCGAATCGGGCTGTAGGTCAGATCCAGCCAGAAATCGGTTTTTTTGCCGTCTCGCTGCACGCTGAACCGCTGCTCGCTGAAGCTGCGCACCTGGCCCTGCAGCACCGCTTGGTATATCGGCTCGGCAAAATCCCGCACCTCTGGCCAGACCTCATGCGTCGGCTGCCCGAACGCTTCGGGATGCTTGCTGCCAGCGAGCAGGGCAAAGCCATTGTTGTAGATCTGCGTGAGTTGCGGACCCCATAACAGCAGCATCGGCATCGGCGAATGAATCACGATGTCCACCGCCGTGCGCAGGCTCTGCGGCCAGGTGCCGGCGGCGCCCAGCGGGCTGCGGCTCCAGTCGGTGCGGGCAATCAGGGCCTGAGCGTCATCGGTGGTGGATACAGCATTCATGTTTCAATCCTGAGCGTGGTTCGGTGAGACGGGGTCTATCATTGTTGCAGGAGCCGCGCCAAGCGTCGGCCAAATTTGCTCATTCAATGCTTCGCGGGTGCTTTCAGCCATGGAAATCGATGCACTGTTGTCAATATTGTCGCAAAAAAACGGCTCGGATCTGTTCCTCTCTACCGGCGCAGCGCCGAGCGCGCGCATTGATGGCGTGCTGACAGCGCTCAGCGATCAGCCATTCAAACCCGGCGAAACCGCGGCTATCGCCACCTCCCTGATGGACGCCGAGCAGCGCCGGGAGTTCGACCGGGATCTGGAAATGAACCTGGCAATCTCCCGAACGGGCGTCGGGCGGTTCCGGGTGAACATTTTCAAGCAGCGCAACGACGTTTCGATCGTGATCCGCAACGTCAAGGTCGACATCCCGCGATTCGAAGACCTGAAGCTGCCGCCGGTGCTGCTGGAAACGGTGATGCTCAAACGTGGCCTGATTCTTTTTGTCGGCGCGACCAGTTCAGGCAAGTCGACTTCGCTGGCGGCACTCATCGATCACCGCAACCGTCACAGTGCCGGACACATTGTGACGATCGAAGACCCGATCGAATATATCCATCGGCACAAGCGCTCGATCATCAATCAGCGTGAAGTCGGCGTAGATACCCGAAGCTTTCATGCGGCTTTGAAGAACACTCTGCGCCAGGCTCCGGATGTTGTATTGATTGGTGAGATCCGTGACCGCGAAACCATGGAGCATGCACTGTCATTCGCTGATACCGGCCATCTTGTGTTGTCGACGCTGCATGCGACCAACGCCAATCAGGCGCTGGATCGAATCATCAATATGTTTCCCGAGGAGAAGCGCGAACAGCTTTTGCAGACATTGGGCAACAACCTGAAAGCCTGTGTTTCGCAGCGTCTGCTCCGCACTGTCGATGGCCAAAGGCGCGCGGCAGTCGAAATTCTTCTGGGTACGCCGACCATCGCTGACCTGGTCCGACGCGGCCAGTTCGAAGAGCTCAAGCCGATGATGGAAAAATCGACCGGACTCGGTATGCAGACATTTGACGCGGCACTGTTTGCGCTGTTTGCAGAAGGTGCAATCAGTGAGCAGGAAGCATTGAAGAATGCCGATTCGGTGAATAACTTGAAGTTGCGAATCAAACTTCAGCACGATCAGGCAGGTGTTAACAGTACAGGCCCCGGCGAGTGGGGTTTGATGGATTGACTTGGTGTCTTCGATTGCATCGAGTGTTTGCACGGCAACAACACTTAATAATTGACTCGTGGTTCGGTTGTATGTGTTTGGGTAAAACGTCATCACGCTGAATGGTCAGCTAGTTGGTTTGATGAGGTTTTGCTGTGAACGAAGTTAAGAAAAATAAAGTATTCCGGCCATCGAAAGTTGCGCTGGCTGAATGGAAGTATCGGTCTGCGGCAGATGCTACCGAGCGCGATATGGTTCTTCGGCATCTGGAAGATGCATTGAATGAGTACACCGAAGATCACGATATAGACTGGTATGGGCGTGAAGTAGAGTTGCAACCAGGCTCTTCACTGCATGAAATATATAACCCCGGCAGACTTCTGCTCAATGAGCTGCTGAAAACCGGGCCGGTCATTGGTGCAATCGGTCGAGAGGAGGCGCGCGAGCATAACGGCCTGGTTCGGATTACGCCGGAAGGCAAGATGGAAGTCCGTGCCGTCAGAGGTTGGGTAGATCTGGTTGCGGCGCAGTATTTTGAATACAGTCAACCTACGCGCTCGACGGTGAGTCTCATCGCCGACATTGCCGCAGTCGCCGGCGGTTTTGTATGGCCCGATCTGGATGTAACCCTGGATCAGTGGTTCAAGTTTCATGATATCGATCTGCCTGACACCAAGGCCAAGATCAGTAACTTGATCGGCTTGTTCAAGTTTTCACCCGAGGTCAGGGAGCCAGTTGCTTTTTGGGATCACTTTCAATCCAGTGAGCAGAGTCACAACGCGTTATCCGAAGAGCAGTTTGCAGATATTCGTGGCGTCACCGCAAAATTGATGCCGAAGCGCAAGCTGTTGTCAGCCTTGTACAACGTCACAGGGCGCGCGGATATATCTCACGAAACGGCGGCGCAGCGCCTCTTTGAATTTGTCGCCTATCCAGTTTCGCTGGATCTTGCCAGAAGTTATATCAAAGAGCTGAATTGGTACGGGGTGAATGACGGGCAAACGCTTTCCGAAAATATTCTCCGCCAATTGTTGATGACCGCGATTTTACTCGACCTGGACCCATCGATCGGCCATCGCCACCTGGTCGAACGGCGGGACCTGTACTCGCCAGACAATCTTGAGCGCCATCCATCAGAGATACTCGAGGGGTACACCGAGTTTGTGCGGAACAAGCGCTGGGTAGATCCGATATTGGCGCCGTTGGTGGTTCATCTTCTCCTGGCACGCAGCGCGCCCGAATTTCTGGTCAGGAAAATTCCGACAGAGGTCACACTTGGGTCGATCGCCTGGATCAAGTTCTGTCGCGCTGTAGTATTGGTCGAGGCAGTAAAGACCGGGGCCTCGCGGGAATTGACCTATGCACAGATCATCGCTTACGGCGAACTGGAGCCGGTCAGTGAAGCGCAGAAGCATATGCGCGATCTGGCGCTGATCGACCCGATCGTGGAGTGGGCGTTGCTCAACCGGATTATTTCCAGAGCCGAGCTCGAACAGGCAGAAGAAACCTGTACACGAAGGGCGATTGACGCGTTTGAGCACCACGCAGACCAATTCGCCCAGCTAGCCCGCGCATTTTCGACACCGTTACCCAACCGAGCGGAAATTGCCCGAAGCCAATTGAGAAAAGCTGCACCTGGCTGCGACACGCTGGATGAAAAGGCGCTGTCCGAGAAAGGCGGACAGCTAATCATGTCCATGGTCGAGCTGCACCAATCGGGCGATCTGATCACCGGTCAGTGGGACAGGCGCACCGTACGTTTGATCGTCAACGGATTGCTGCAACCTGCGATCAACTACAACCCTGCGGGTCTCAGTCTTTATCAGCGTTATCCGCGACTGCTGACGATTGAATCCTGTGACGAGGAAATGGATCGTCAGTTGGCCGTGCATTTCGAAGCGGTGAACGGCGGCATGATGTCTGCCATCAAGCTGGCGTTGGCACACATGCCGGAAGCGGATCTGCAAGTGTTCATGAATGCCGACGTTCATTTTTTCACCGTGCGCGAATCGGCATCCTATGTGACTACGCGCCGGGCCGGCGGACCTTTGAATCTAGGGCTTGAACAAGAAACACAACAAAGCCGGGATGCCGCCACGGGACGCTTCGGTGTTGTGATGTACACGTCTGATGAAGACGCTGATCTTTGTTATGAATTATTCACTTCGCGTGCAGAAACCCGCAGGAATGATGCGCTGGGTGCTTTCATCAGACGGGAAAGAAAGCTTCAGCAACGCTCAAGAATGAGCGCCAGTGCCAATATGACGACGCCCCTGAGCAACACCCTGACCCAGAGCGTTCCGCTGAACATCAGGCGCTATACCCATGCCGCGGCCGAGGACGCTTCGATCAGCAGCAGTATGGCGATCATCGATTACTTCGGCGCGCTGAAAGCACCAGCGCAATCTGCGCGGTTGCAGACAGGGTTCTACCAGAAATTCAACGACCCTAACATCGTGCGCATCGCCGGGTTTCTCGCTGAGAACAGACCGTTCCTGAATAAAACCGAGCTCAGAGAGCTTGTGCGTGTACCGACGCCGCTCGAACTCTCCCGGGAAGAGGGCGAACGCTTGCTGACTTACTTCATCGACCTGTTGGTGCCGTTCAAAAAATGCATCGAGGACATCGCCTCGGGCGAACACAACAAGATGGTGGACGGGGTTTACGGATGTTTGATGGACGGCATCGGCCTGGTGGGAACAGTGGCTGGCGCCAGCTCGAAGGCGCTGAGTATTTCCACCAGGGCCATTTCCACTACTGCCAAGGCCGCGCGTTTCACCCGGCTGGCGTTTACTTCGGCCATCTCGCTTTTCAATCCCTTCGACGGTGTGCCCTCTGGTCTGCAGGCGGGCAGTAAACTGGTACACAAGGGCCTGCTGCGGTTCAACAAGAACACTCATGACCTGATTACCCTGGCCAGGGGTCAATTGCACAGGATCAGCGGTCGCCGGCAATCCTATGATCTGCTTGAAGCGGCCGATAACGCGCAATTCGGGTTGGGTAGCTGGCGGCCACGCGGGGCTACGCATGAAGCCGTCGCCGTGCTGGCCGCGCGCAGTGGTGACAAATGGTACTCGCTGAATCGACGCGGCAACTTGTGGGGCAAGTCTCTGGAGGGTTTTGTGTATCAGGCCCCCTTGCAGCTGCCTGCTTCGCCGCGCACGTTGCCGCTCAGTTACACGCGCAAGTTCATCGAGCAAAGCCTGCCCCGTGCACGGGCCAAGATCGACAACGCATTGGAAATCTTCAACCGTCATGATTTCAAACGCGATCGCGACGCGCTGATGAAGATCGTGTTCGGCGATGCTTCTCAGGTGTCCACTGATCGGCTGGTGAACTACTTGCGTTTGATCCGCTTCGATTTCGCCGGTTTCTCCTTGAGCAACATGGTTCTCGACGGCCTCAAGATCAACGACACCCTAGCATCGTTCGATGCAAACAATTACCAGCGCTGGAAAGACGCAGGTTCGAGCGGTGATTGCGCTATAGCGTTTGTTGAGGTCTACACGAAAAACTTCAATCGACACTTCGTCAGCATGGGTCTGAACCACGATGTGATCGCCGACGACCTGATTCATGAGCTGTTCCACGCCAGCGCACAAACCGACGATGTCGGTTATGCCACCGACGCCGTGCATGCCAGTGACAGCGGACAGCAGCTGGATGTGTCCGTTTTGCTCAATCTGGGGGCAGGTTGCCTGGCGCAGTCGCAGAGCGGCACTGACTGTCATGCGCCGTCCAGAGCCTTCGAAAACGCCGACTCGCTCACGCTGCTCACCTCATTGCTGAGTCAACTGATCACTGACGAGGTCACTTTCGATCAAAACATGACTGTTCTTGACAGTGCGCTCGAGGCCAGCGCGGGCCGGGCGATTGGCGAGCCGGTGGTCATTACCTTGAACAAACCTCGTTGATGAAAAGCACTGCCGCCAGCCTGTCGGATGAGGGCGTCAGTGCCGGTTTCAATCAGCCAGTTCCGGCCGGTCCTGAAACTGCTCCAGCGCTTCGGGATTGGCCAGTGCATCGGTGTTTTTTACCGGCCTTCCATGCACGACATCACGCACCGCCAGCTCCACGACTTTGCCGCTGATGGTGCGCGGTATGTCCGTCACTGCAACAATCCGCGCCGGGACATGTCTCGGCGTGGTATTGGCGCGGATCACTTCGCGGATTCGCTGTTCGAGCCCTTGATCGAGTTCGACACCATCGCGCAGACGCACGAACAGCACGACCCGCACATCATCCTGCCACTGCTGACCGATGGCGACGCTGTCCAGTACCTCGGTGATTTTCTCGACCTGCCGATAGATTTCCGCCGTGCCGATGCGCACGCCGCCCGGGTTCAACACCGCATCCGAGCGGCCATGGATCATCGTCGCGCCGTGGGGCAACTGTTCGGCGTAATCACCTTGTGCCCAGACGCCCGGGAACAGGCTGAAGTAGGACTGGCGGAGTTTTGAGCCGTCGGGGTCATTCCACAAGCCGATCGGCATCGCCGGGAAATGCCGCGTGCAGACCAGCTCACCTTTCTCGCCGATCACCGGTTGGCCAGCGTCGTTCCACACCTCGACGGCCATGCCCAGGCTCTTGCCCATGATTTCTCCGCGACGTACCGCTGACAGCGGGTTGCCATTGACGAAGCACGAAACGATGTCGGTACCACCGGACATTGAAGCCAGGCACACATCGGTTTTGAAGTCGCGGTAAACGAAATCGTAGCTTTGCGGGGACAGCGCCGAGCCCGTGCACAGCAGGGTTTTCAAACTGCTCAAGTCATGACTTGAGCGGGGCCTGGCGCCGCTGCTTTCCAGCGTCGCGAGGAATTTCGGACTGGTGCCAAACACGCTGATGCGTTCATCGTCGATCAGATCGAGCAAGCGCTGATGGTCCGGATAAAACGGCGAGCCGTCGTAGAGCACCACGGCGCTGCCAACCGCGAGCGCCGAAACCAGCCAGTTCCACATCATCCAGCCGCAGGTCGTGTAGTAGAACAAGCGGTCACCGGGACCGAGGTCGCAGTGCAAACCATGTTCCTTGACGTGTTGCAGCAGCACACCGCTGGTGCTGTGGACGATGCATTTCGGCACGCCAGTGGTGCCGCTGGAGTACAGCACGTAGAGCGGATGATTGAACGGCACCGGGGTGAAATCCGGTTCGCCGCCGGGTTGATAAAAATCCTCCCACAAGCAGACATCAGCGTGGCTTTGATAATCCTCGATGCGCGCTTGCGGACGGGCGTACGGGACGATGATCAACTGCTGCAGTGACGGCAGTTGTGCCAGGATTTCGTTGAGCTTGGCGGTCTGATCCAGGATTTTTCCGGCGTATTGATAACCGGCACAGGTGAGCAGCACTTTCGGTTCGATCTGGCCAAAGCGATCGATCACGCCGTGGGTGCCGAAGTCCGGCGACGAGCAGGACCAGATCGCGCCGAGGCTGGTGGTGGCCAACATCGCCACCAGGGTTTGCCAGGTGTTGGGCATGCACGCCGCCACGCGATCACCCCGGCCAACGCCTGTTGCGCGCAGGCTCGCCTGAAAACCGGCGACGTGTTCGGCCAGTTCGGCCCAGGTCAGTTGTTCGCGCTGGCCGTTTTCCGCCACAGCAACCACCGCCACGGCATCGTCGCGGCGGCGCAGCAGGTGTTCGGCAAAGTTCAGCGTCGCGCCCGGAAACCACTCGGCGCTGGGCATCTCTGCACCTTCACGCAAGACGGCGCCTGGCTGGGTGTGAAAGCGGATGTCGAAGAAATCGACGATCGCCTGCCAGAACGCCGGGCGCTGATCGATGCTCCATTGGTGCAGGGCAGGGAAGTCGTCGAGCTTAAGCGAATGCCGCTGATTGATTTCGCGCCGGAAAACGTCCATACGCGAACCGGCGATACGCTGGGCGTCGGGTTGCCAGAGGATGTCGGACATGGGTTTGCCTCTTCTTATCGGATTCGCGAGCTGGCTCGCTCCCACAATGGCCAGGTGTTTATTGCGCCAGCCAGCCACCATCAATATTCCACGCCGCGCCGCGCACCTGGCTGCCGGCTTCACTGCACAAGAACAGCACCAGCTCACCCAGATGCTGCGGTGTAACGAACTCCAGCGACGGCTGTTTTTCCGCCAGCAGATCATGCTGCGCCTGCTGCGGATCGACACCCTTGGCCGCGCGATCATCGATCTGCTTCTGCACCAGCGGCGTCAACACCCAACCCGGACAGATCGCGTTGCAGGTGACGTTGCTGGTCGCGGTTTCCAGCCCGACCACTTTGGTCAGACCGATCACGCCATGCTTGGCGGCGACGTACGCGGCTTTGCCGGTGGAGCCGACCTGGCCGTGCACCGAGGCGATATTGATGATGCGCCCCCAATTCTTGCGGCGCATGCCCGGCAGGCTCAACCGCGTGCTGTGAAATACCGATGACAGGTTGATCGCGATGATCGAATCCCAGCGCTCAACAGGAAACTCTTCTACGGCCGCAACGTGCTGAATGCCGGCGTTGTTGACCAGAATGTCGACGCCGCCAAACTCGCGCTCGGCGTAGGCGACCATGTCGGCAATCTGCGCCGGGTCGCTGACATCGGCGGGGTGATGGCCGACCTTGCCGCCGTACTGAGCGACGTCGGTGATCACCTTCGAGGCGTCGCCGAAGCCATTGAGAATCAGGTTGGCGCCCGCTTTCGCGAGAGTCAGCGCGATACCCAGGCCGATGCCGCTGGTGGAGCCGGTTACCAACGCTGTCTTGCCGGAAAGAGTGGTCATGAATACCTCACACAATGCCAGTGGCGTAGAAAGTGCCGATCACCACGAAAACCGCCAGGGTCTTGATCAGCGTAATACAGAAAATGTCTTTGTAGGCTTCGCGGTGGGTCAGCCCGGTCACCGCCAGCAACGTGATTACCGCGCCGTTGTGCGGCAGGGTGTCCATGCCGCCACTGGCCATCGCGGCCACGCGGTGCAGCACTTCCAGCGGAATATTCGCCGCGTGCGCTGCACTGATGAACTGCTCGGACATCGCCGCCAGCGCAATGCTCATGCCGCCCGACGCCGATCCGGTAATGCCGGCGAGCAGTGTCACGGTGATCGCTTCGTTGACCAACGGATTGGGAATCTGCTTGAGCCAGTCGGCCAGCACCAGGAACCCCGGCAGCGAAGCGATTACCGCACCAAAGCCGTATTCAGACGCGGTGTTCATCGCCGCGAGCAACGCACCGCTGACCGCACTTTTGCTGCCTTCGGCGAGCTTGCTTTTGATCGCCTTGAAGCCGAACGCCAGGACCAAGAGGATGCCGACCAGCAACGCCGCCTGCACCGCCCAGATCGCCGTGAGCTTGGCGATTTCGGTAGTGACCGGCGCGGCCATGCCCGGCAGTGCCAGGCTGTGGGTCTTGCCGTACCACTGCGGAATCCACTGGGTGAAGAGCAGGTTCATGATGCCCACGGCCAGCAATGGCGACAGGGCAATCCACGGGTTGGGCAGCTTCAGGTCTTCGGCGGTTTCCGGTTCGTTGCGCAGTTCAGTGCCGTAACCTTCGCCGGCACGTTGCGCCTTGTTGCGTTGGCGCTGCAGAAACAGCATGCCGGCGCAGAACACGAAAATCGTGCCGATCACCCCCAGCCACGGCGCCGCCCATGCGGTGGTGTTGAAGAAGGTGCTGGGGATGATGTTCTGGATCTGCGGCGTGCCGGGCAGGGCGTCCATGGTGAACGAGAATGCACCGAGGGCAATGGTCGCCGGGATCAGACGTTTGGGAATATTGCTCTGGCGGAACATCTCCGCTGCAAACGGGTAAACAGCGAAGACAACGACGAACAACGACACGCCGCCATAAGTCAGCAGGGCGCAGACCAGCACGATCACCAGCATCGCTTGTTTAGTCCCGAGCAAGCGAATCGCAGCGGCCACGATCGAGCGTGAGAAACCGGACAATTCGATGAGCTTGCCGAACACCGCGCCGAGCAGGAATACCGGGAAATAGAGCTTGATGAAACCGACCATCTTGTCCATGAACACCCCGGTGAACGCAGGGGCAACGGCGGACGGATCGGTGAGCAGGACCGCGCCGAGGGCGGCGATCGGGGCAAAGAGGATGACGCTGTAGCCACGGTAGGCGGCGAGCATCAGCAGCGTCAGGGCTGCCAAGGCAATGATCACACTCATGGTGTGTCTCTCCAGGATTGTTATTTTTGTGGGTGGAACGGGTGTGGAGAGTGGGTTAGCGAGATTTGTGCCAATCTTCTAACTGTTTGAAATATAAGGAAATTAGATCAGAGTCGCGTTCTGGGAGCTGTTTTTGTCTCTTAATTGAGATTTTCTTTGAATGGGCCGTCGCCTTCGCGAGCAGGCTCGCTCCCACATTGGTCATGCATTCCCCTGTGGGAGCGAGCCTGCTCGCGAAGCTTTTGCTCTAGTCTTAAAATGGAGATCAGATGTCTCTATATGTAGACTCTGCAATCCCCAGCGCAGCCATTTTCTTGTACAGCGTCGACCGCCCCAGCCCCAGCCGAACCGCCGCCTCCGGCACTTTCCCCGCGCATTGCGCCAGGGTCGACTCGATCAACTGCCGATCAAACCGCGCCCGCGCCTGTGCAAATGTCTCCCCAGCGGAGGCTTGCATGCTCGGCTCGGACGTTCGCTCAACCGGAGTAAAGGTGCCAATCGCGCCGCGAATATCCTGCTCGGTCAGGATCAGATCATCACTGAGCAACGCCGCCCGCTCCAGCACATTGCGCAACTCACGGATGTTGCCCGGCCAGGCATGCTGGCCGAGCAACGCCAGCGCGTCGCGGTGCAGTTCATGCTGGCTGCGCAGTTCTTCGAGAATCGCCTCGCTCAGCGCCGGCAGATCATCGAGACGTTCACGCAGCGGCGGCACCTGGATTGGCAGTACGTTGAGGCGGTAGTACAAATCGGCGCGAAATTCGCCGCGCTTGATCGCCGCCTGCAAATCCGTCGACGTCGCGGCGATTACCCGCACATCGCTTTGAATCACTTCATTGGAGCCGACCGGTTCGAATTCTTTTTCCTGCAACACGCGCAGCAGTTTGCTTTGTAGCGGCAGCGGCATATCGCCGATCTCATCGAGAAACAGCGTGCCACCCTGAGCGATTTGTAATTTACCAGTGCGGCCCTTGCGGTCGGCGCCGGTAAAGGCGCCGGGTGCCGTACCGAAAAATTCGGCTTCCAGCAGCGCCTCGGGAATTGCCGCGCTGTTGATGCTGACGAAGGCTTTGTGCGCGCGTGGTGAGGCGCTGTGAATCGCTTGGGCAAGCAACTCTTTACCTGTGCCGGTTTCCCCCAGCAGCAAAACCGGCGAATCAGCGCTGGCACTGCGCCTGGCGCGGCGTTTGACTTCAAGGCTGGCAGCGCTGGTACCGATGAAGTGGGCGAAGTTGTATTTGGTCTGCCGCGCACGTAGCAGCGAGCGGGTCGAGGCGAGTTCTTCCTGCATGCTCAAGTAGCGCTTGAGCATCGGCGACAGCGTGCGCAACTCGTCGAACAGGGCAAAACCGATGGCGCCGATCACGCTGCCGGCATCGTCGTGGATCGGCAGGCGCATCACCACCAGCGGTTCCTTTGGCGTGTCCTGCATGTCCAGCAGAATCGGCCGACCGGTGCGTACCACCTCGCGCAGCAGGCTGCCGGGGATCACGCTTTCGCAGGGTTTGCCGATAGCGCCTGCCGCTGAATCGAGACCGAAGCGCCGGGCGTAGCGTTCGTTCATCCAGACGATATTCGCATCGCGGTCAACAATCACCGTGCCCTCACTGGATTGCTCGATGATCTCGAACAGCGAACGGATCGCCAGGGTGCGCACCCGTTGGTAGTCCTTGAGGCTTTCGGTGGTGTTCATCCTGTATTCCAAGGTTGATGAAGTCTGTCGGCGCCGTCGGATAGCGCGAGTCATTATGCCGATGGATTGCTACATGATCATCTGGTGTCAGTGATTGGCCCTTTTAAAAGCCCACAAATCGGCTCTCGACCGTTCGTCCGGAAAGTGTGCCTACCTGTAATTTCTGACAGTTGCGGAGAATGAACCTCAGTCGCCTAATGCTTCTACCCGGCGCCAGAAGGCAGGATCCCGATCCAGCGCCCCAGCGCATCAAGGAGACATGCAATGATGAAGGAAGAGATGTTGCCAGAAGATATTTCTGTACAGGATGCGAACATTCTGACGCTAGTCCCACTTTTTATTCCCGGACAAATTCCGGGCATCCACGATGCGGACGGCACGCCTAACGCCAATCGCTTTGGCGTAAACCGCAGCATGTGTACATCCAATGCCGAGGGTTTGCTGGTTAATGTCTATCCGTACCTCAATGCGGAAAAGGGCGACCACATCGTCATTCTCAGCAGCATCGATGCGACCGAATTGCTGTCATTCAATTTGGCGGCGGGGCAGGAGGATGAAACGTCTCATGTTTTCCTGCCGGGGCATTTGCTCAAGCCGGGCTTTCAAACTCTTCATTACGAAGTCATCCGCAAGAGCCAGAACTACGGGCGCTCTACGCCGCTGGATGTGTTGATCCGGTTTCTGATGCCTGGGGGGCCGGATCCGGAGCCGGATCGTCCCGGGCACTATCGTTTGCTGGCGCCACGCCTGCTCAACGTGCCGGCGGGAGGTATTACTCGCCAGCTGGCGGAGTCCGTTGACGGCGTGCAATGGGCTATTCCGGCCTATCCAAACGTTCGTCAGTTCGACATCGTGCCCCTGAGCTTTGGCGGCGTGCTCTTTTATCACACCGTGACGATGGAGCAGGTCGGGAAAGAAATCCAGGGCAAGATCCCGGTCGACGTCATTCTGAAGGCCGGTAACGGCGACCAGATTTTTATCTACCGCCCCATCGACGAAGTGCACAACCGCGCCAGCGACTGGTCGCTGCGCACAAGCGTGTACAGCGAAGTGACCTCGGATCTCCTGCGCCCGGTGATTCTCGATGCCGTGCAAGTCGATCCAGACACCGGTGAACTGTTCTACGACCTTGCCACGCTGGGTAGCAAAGACATTCAGGCTGACGTGGTCACGCGCCCGGTGACCTTCGAGATCGGCGATAGCGTCAGGCTGTGGGTTTCGACAATCAAGGGCGGTGTCGAGGCCGAGGTCTTCAGCGAGATCAAACCCGTCACTCAGATCAACAGCACCGTGCGCTTTTTTGTGCCCAACACTACAGTGATGCAACTGGCTCGGGAGCACATCTACGTCCGCTATGAGCTGACCAGCAAAAGCACCGGTGAGACCCGTCGATCAAGCCGAACCACGGTGTGGCTCAAGGGCAGTGCGGTCAACCTGCCGGCACCTAAAATCCTGCCGATCAACGGCGTTGTCGTCGATCCTGCCAACGCCGCCACCGGCATCGTTTCGCCCCATGCCGGGATTTCGGCTCAGGCCTGGCTGCATTTTTATGCGCGGGGAACTGCACCAGGCGGTGTGGAACACCTGTACGACAGTGGGCGGCGTATCAGCAGTTCGCAGGCTGCGCGCGACATGACATTTCCAATGTCGGCGCCCTACCTGGCGAAAATCGATGGCGGTGCACTCGAGGTTCATTACAAGGTCGGCACCAGCATCGACGATCCGCTGGCCGCCGAATCGCTGCGCCACTCCGTGAGGGTTGGCGAGCCCAAGCCGGACTTGCAGGCAGCCATCGTCGTGTGTGCGGTTGACGGTGTGCTTGATCCCGAAAAACTGCCACCCTTCGCCGATGCCGAGGTGCAGGTTCCACCGTTCAAAGACATGAAAGGGCAGACGGTTTATCTCTGGTATCAGTCTGACAACCCTCAGGACCCGCAACGCTATGACGATTCGGTGGACATCAATGATCGTGATCTCGACATCCCGGTTTCGTTTTTTCTTTCGCAGGACTTTCTCAAGGAACATGTGGGCTACAACCTGACCATCGGCTATTCGGTCGAGCCTACCAACGGCTCAGGCACCGAGCGTTTCGGCGCCAATACGCAGGTGGCGATCGGCGCGAGTTCGAAGCAGCCGCTGCCCGCGCCAAAAGTGCTGGAGGCGAGCGAGGCCGGTGTCTTGAACCCGATAGATACGGCTCTGCGAGGGGCTTCGGTGGTGATCGATGCCGAGTTGAAATTCGGTGATTACATCAAGTTATGCTGGAACGGCGATGCGCAGGACGGCGACTATGCGTGGGAGGAGCCGATCTCCTTCAATGGCGATGGCAAGCCTTTCACCCACCAGGTTCCGCAGCGTTATGTGCTGGCCAATCAGGATCTGGGCATCAGGGTTTCCTACACCGTTGAGCGCGACGGCGGTGGCGAGCAAAGCTCTGATGTTCTGATATTGAGTGTCCAGCGCGCGGTATTGCCGCTGCCGGCGATCAGTGAGGCAACCGGCGCCAATCGTGATCAGATAAACCCCGACGATGTGCCCGCCGAAGGCGCCAGCGCGCGGATCGGTGTGACGGCGCAACTCAAGGAAGGGGACGTTGTTACCCTCATGCCCAGCGGCGCGGCCCCGATCGTCAGGAATATACTGCGAACGGATGAAGGCCGGGAACTGATCATGCGTATTTCGCGGCCTTTCATAGACTCGAAAAACGGCGAAAGTTTCACCTTGAGCTACACGATTAGGCGTGCGGCTGGTGGTCCTGATGAGTCTTCAGCGTTCAAGAATTTCGATGTCCGTCGGGTGATTGGCTCGGGCCGATTGAAGGTCATGGGCGCGCGACATAACTCCAACACCTACCGATCTTCCAGTGCGCCGTGCCTGATGTGGGCGCTCAATGCGCAGACGCTGCAACCGATGCTGTCGGAGTGGCGCTATGCCGGCGATGCCGCCTGGGTAGCGGCCACTCAGTTTATCGATACTGCGTCGTCACGGGCGTTGCAGGTGCGCTCTGCTGTCGAGCAGGTCACCCTCAATCCGGTCAATGTCTGCGGCAATGGTGTCGATTCCAACGTGAGTGGTGCCGCCGCGGTTGTGGTGATACGTGATGCTCGGGTGTCGGCCGGCGGGGCAATGGGGGGGCGCGATCTCGCCAGTTTTGGCAATGGTTCCTATGGCGGCAGCATCCCGCCGGTGTATTTGATTCAGGAAAATGTCAGAAACGTCTTCTGTTCCGGTGGCGCTTTCGTCGCGCTCACTCAGGACGGTGTCGCGCTGCCGTTTGGTGAAGCCGGTAGCGGTGCCAATATGGGCAACGTCAGCCCCAGCGGGTTCGCGACAATCGCCAGTAACAGTTACGCATTTGCCGGTCTGACGACAACGGGTGATGTACGTGCCTGGGGCAACGCGAGCTATGGCGGCACGTTGCCGACGGGCGGCTTGAGCAACATCAGACGGGTGTTCAATGGCGGTTTGTCGTTCTGTGCTGAACGGACCGATGGCAGCATCGTGGCATGGGGGGCAGGTGTCGTGGCAAACCCGGTTCCGGGAGTGACCAACGTCGACCGCGTGATCTGCTCGTACCAGGCATATGCGGGCATTACCCAGACCAAGCGGCTGTTCGCGTTCGGTGTAACGGCCTTCGGTGGCACGCTTCCCGCCGATATCGCCAACCGCACCGATATTCAAAGGCTTTGTTGTGCCAATGCCCGGGCGTTTGTGGCGCTGACCACCGGAAAGAACGTGGTCGCCTGGGGTGAGGCTGGCTATGGCGGCAATCTCGCCAGTTTCCCTGGTATTGCCGCGTTGCGCTTCGTCGATGTGGCGTCCACCTGGCAGGCGTTTGCCGGTATCACGGAGAACAATCGTGTGGCCGCCTGGGGGGTCGCACCTGCCGGTGTGGTGCCCGCTCACATTGCCGCTTTGACCAATGCCATCCAGGTGGTCGGCACTTCTCATGCCTTTGCAGTGCTGTGCGCTGATGGTCGGGTCTTCGCCTGGGGTAACGCAACGCTTGGCGGTGATACCTCAGCCGTGGCCGCCCAGTTGATCAACGTCGTGGCCATCTACACCAACTCCCACGGTTTCATTGCGTTGACATCCGACAAACGTGTCGTCACTTGGGGGCAAGCGACGGGTATCGGTGGCGCGAGCGGCCTCAACGGATTCGTTTCCTATGTCGATGGCACCGTTACCGCAATGGAAGGGGCGAGTGTCGAGGCGCACGAAGCGGCCGAGTCCCCATAAAACCTGGCGACCTTTCCAACGCGCATCGCCCGTGCAGCCGATGCTCGACTTTCCGACTTTGAGGTAGCTGAAATGTTCGAAGAAAATACCGGTGTCATGGCAACGCTTCCTGCCCCGACCGTTGATGGTGCAGTCGATGGCACGCTGGATCCGCAAGCGCTGGAGCCGCGGACTGCCGTGCGCGTGCGCGCCTATCCCGGAATGAAAACCAGTGATGTGATTGACCTGTTTCTGAAGCCCGCAGGAGGTGCGACAAGGCTGGTCGACAAAATCAAGATCAGGGCCAACCAAGGTGAAACGGCGCCGGTTTTTCGTATCGATTCGAGCCTCTTCGCGCAATACCTGAGCAATTTTATCGAATTGAATTACGAGGTGTCGTTCGGCACTCAGCGATTGCACACCTCGCAAACGCTGCGCCTTGAAATCAAGGCAGGCTTTGAAGTTGGGCAAACGCTGGATCTGAGTTCGTTCAATTACGTGCTCGTCACTGGTAAGCCTCCGAACAATCCACCTGCGTTCAGCCGCATCACTCGCGAAGCGACGTGGGGAGTGGCGCCTTACGAGTACAGCAGCAGCGATTCCACGGTAGCGGTGGTTGATCAGCAGGCAGAAGTGACTGTCGCCGGTAATGGAACGTGCCTGATCAGTGCCACGGACAGCGCCGGCGAAACGCAGAAGTATCAACTGACAATCAGCGGCATCGGCCAATTGAGTTTTCTCACTGCCACCGCCACCTGGGCGGGTATGCGCAATGCCTGCTCGATCGCCGAATTGCAGCCAGCGACACTGGCGCAAATGCGTCAGCTACTGAAGGTCTACGACAGCCATGCCGGGTCACTGACTGATTACCTCGGACGCTCGCCGTACCCGTTCTGGACCGACGATCTCAACGGCGCCAACACCGCGTGGATCGTGGATCTGGACAAACCGGCAGGCCTCCCTCTGGATCCAAATCCCACTTCGGCTGACCTGAGCGAGGAGCATCAGGTGCTGGGTGTTTCGATGAGTTGAGTCTGCGCGTGACGTAGCACCGGGAGAGATTCCATGAACGTACATCGTTTGCTGGTCAACAGCACGCTATCGCTCTGCCTGTTATCTGGCGGATTCGCTTGGGCGGTCACTGGCCCGGAGGTCGCGCACGTCCTGAACAGCCGTTACGCGATCGATCAGCAACTGTGTCCGGGCAACACCCACCCTTACCATTGCAGTGGAGTGCTGGTGCGCGGTTCGCAGGTCAGTGCCGGGCGCCCCTTCTGGATGCTCAGCACGGAGGCGACGGGGGCGGGTTTTGAACGATTTGCCTACCTGCGCAAAGACATTTCCCGCGATCCTGCGCTGTTGCAGAACGGCTATGTGTTCGCCGATATTTTCACCGCACTGGGTTTGGGTAAAACCTTGGATGTTTTGCATCCCGAGCCGCGCGCTGAAGCGCAGGTCAAGAACTGGAATGATCAGTCGCCTCAGGAGATACCCGTCCAGGGATTGTTTTACGACCGCAACTGGCCGACGGGACTACTGGCCGCGCAGCGTGATCAGCGCGACTACTTTCAGGCGACCGGGGTGTGGTTGCCGGTTTTGCGCCTGGATTTGCGCGATGCCGCGCAACAGGTGTTCGGCTTCAATCAACAGGACCAATTGTACGCCGGCTATCAGGTAGCCGCACGGCTGAATGCACGGTTTCGGGATACCGCCGTGGCCTGTCGTGACGGCAGCGCAGCGTTTCACTGCAATGGTGTGTTGCTCCGCGGCACGGCGGCGTCGACGCAGTTTCATGCGTGGAATCCCAGCCCCAATTCGGTGGGGCGTAACGGGGTGTCGTTCTCCTGGGCCCGAACCGACGTGGGGATGGTGCAAATCGCCGGTAGTCAAGGGCTGATCTTCAAGGAAGCCGCAGCGCCGGCGCCTTACAACGCAGCCTGGCGCTGCGTTTATCCGACCAACGCGGGTACCAGCGGCATCCCCAACAGTTGCCGCACCCACTGCGATGCCCTCGGCGTGACCACGGTGGCCGCATATCGAGCGCAGGGCGGCACATGTTCGTTCAACGTTACGCCGACACAGGTGCAGCTGAGCATTGATGTACGCAATCGCAATCCGGCATGGAACGAAGTGATCATCGCTGCGTGGCCGCAAAACATTCCCCAGCAGTTGCCCCTCGAAGCGATCTTTGTCGTGGCCGGCAGTGCCGGGCTCAAAGATGCCCAGTTCATCCAGCGTGATTTTTATCAACAGACGGCACGCACGCTGCCCGTGGTTCGGATTGCGCTCAATGCGGCCAACGGTGCGCCGTTTGTCTATGAACCCGCGGATCAGGGCGTTCAGTAATTTGTCGGTAAGTGCAGTTCAGGGAGGAATTGTCGTGGGTATAAGAAAGAGAATGGTTGCTTTCCTGGCTTGGTGTTCATTGAGCTTTCTTACCATGCCGATTGCTCTGGCGCTCACCGGACCGGATATAGCTCAAGTGCTCAATGCGCGATTTCGACTGACGGAGGCTGCCTGTCCGGGTGGAACTGCAGTGTATTTGTGCAGTGGCCTGCTGGTGCGGCGCTCACAGAATCCAGCTAACGTGGCGTTCTGGAAATTAAGCCCTGAAGCCGTGTCAGCCGGGTACGAGCGGTTTGATTACTGGCGACTTGATCGCGAGCCGGTTGATGTAAGTGCTCCCAACGGATTTGTGCTGACGGACATTTTGACCGCCATCGGAATCGGCAAAACACTGGAGGTCAACGCTGCGACTGGCGATGCTCAGGCGTTGGTCAAAAACTGGGACGACACGGCGCCGCTGCGCATTCCGTTGCAGGCATTGTTCTATAACCTTGCGGTAGGCGGCTCGCTGCACGCCGCGCAAAGAGACCAGTTGGTTTACTTCCAGGCCACGGGCGAGTGGCTGCCGATCTTGCGACTGCAACGTGATGAGGCCCAGCAGAGCCTTTTCGGCTTCAGCATGGCGGATCAGTTGTATGTCGGCTATCAGGTGGCCGCAAAACTCAACGCCAGGTATGCCGATACCTCCCCGACCTGTCGCGATGGACGGGCGGCGTTTTATTGCAACGGTGTGCTGGTTCGCACCACAGATCAGTCCACGGCGTTCCATTCTTGGAATCCCAGCCCCGGTTCGGTGCGCGGCAATGGCGCCTCGTTCAGCTATTTGAGAGCGGATGCGGGTGTCAGTCGTTTTTACAAATCGCAGGGTTTTGTGATTCGTGAGCAAGCCGCTCCTGCTGGTAATCCGATGAGCTTACGGTGCGCCTACCCCTACGATGCAGGCACTGGTGGGAGCGCGGACGTGTGCAGAACACATGGCGGCCTGTGCAGCGAGTTGGGTGTCAACAGCGTTGAAGTCTGGCTCGCGCGGTATGGCGCTCGCGTGAATGCATCGTGTGCTTTCGACGTTGACCCGCAACAGTTTCAGCTCAGCATTGACGTACGCAAGACCCGTGGTGACTTCTACGGCTGGAACGAATTCATGGTCGCAGCGTGGCCGCAGAACAATCCTGCGCAGTTGCCCATTGAAGCTTTTTTCTACAACGCGCAGGCCTTGGTACCCAGCAACGGATTGCCAGGTGCTCAATACGACCAGAGAGACTATTTTAAGGTCACAGGTCGTTCCATTCCGATCCTTCGCGCCACGCTAGGCACAGCAAGTCCGGTATTTGTTTTCAACCCCTCTGAGCAGGGTCTTTAACCGTTCCATCATGGATGCGCCGCCGCCAACAGCTCTTTGGTGTAGGGATGTTGCGGGTTGTCAAACACGTCGTGACTGGCACCACGCTCTACCACTTGGCCGTCCTTGATGACGATCATGTCGTGTGCCAACGCGCGCACCACCGCCAGATCATGGCTGATAAACAGGTAGGTCAAACCGTATTTTTCCTGCAAATCACGGAGCAGGGCGACCACTTGTTTCTGCACAGTGCGGTCGAGCGCGGAGGTCGGTTCATCGAGCAGGATCAGTGCGGGTTTGAGCACCAGAGCCCGGGCGATGGCGATGCGTTGGCGCTGGCCGCCGGAAAATTCATGCGGGTAGCGATGGCGGCTTTCCGGGTCGAGACCGACTTCCTTGAGCACGCGGATCACTTGCTCATCGCACTCATTGGCCGTCGACTCGCAGTGCACTTCCAGGCCTTCGCTGATGATCTGTGCCACCGACATGCGCGGGCTGAGGCTGCCGAACGGATCCTGAAACACCACCTGCATCTGCCGCCGCCACGGGCGCAGTTGCTTCTGACTGAGGCCGTCCAGCGCTTCGCCCTGAAAGCGAATGCTGCCTTCAGAGTCGAGCAGACGCAGAATCGCCTGACCCAGCGTCGACTTGCCCGACCCGGACTCGCCAACAATGCCCAGAGTCTTGCCGCGCTGAATGTTCAGACTGATGCCATCGACTGCGCGCAGAAACTGCTTGCGCCTGAACAACCCGCCGCTGACCTGGAAATCGACGCGCAGGTCAGCGACCTCCAGCACATTTTCACGTTCGTCACGGGGCAGGGCTTCACCTTCCGGCTCTGCGTTCAACAGCACGCAGCTGTAAGGGTGTTTGGGTTCGGTAAACAGGGTTTCGCAGGGCGCCTGCTCGACGATCTCGCCAGCCTTCATCACGCACACCCGCTGCGCGATGCTTCGCACCAGATTGAGATCGTGACTGATCAGCAGCAGCGACATGCCGAGCCGCTGTTGCAGGGACTTGAGCAGCAAGAGAATCTTGCGCTGCACCGTGACATCCAGCGCCGTGGTCGGCTCATCAGCGATCAACAACTCCGGTTCGCAGGCCAGGGCCATGGCGATCATCACCCGTTGCCGTTGCCCGCCAGAGAGTTGATGCGGATAGGCTTTCAAACGCTCCTTGGGTTTTTGAATGCCGACCAGTCCGAGTAGTTCGAGAATGCGCTGCTGCGCTTGCTTGCCGCCGAGGCCACGGTGCAGCAACAGGGTTTCGCCAATCTGCTTTTCGATGGTGTGCAACGGATTGAGCGAAGTCATCGGCTCCTGAAAGATCATGGCGATGCGATTGCCGCGCAGTTCTCGCAAGACCTTCGGATCAGCACCGAGCAATTCTTGCCCGCGATAGCGGATGCTGCCACGGGTTTGCGCCTCGCTCTCAGGCAGCAGTTGCAGGATCGAATGCGCGGTCACCGATTTCCCCGAACCCGATTCGCCCACCAGTGCCAGGCACTCACCGGGGCGGATATCCAGGCACAGGTCACGCACCACGGTCTGGCCATGGAAGGCGACATTGAGGTTGCGGATTTCAATCAGGTTTTCTGTCATGGTCACGCTTCAGGATCGAGGGTCAAAAGCGTCACGTAACGCTTCGCCGATGAATACCAATAACGAAAGGATCAACGCCAGGGTAAAGAACGCGGTCAACCCGAGCCACGGCGCTTGCAGGTTCTGCTTGCCCTGACCGATCAGTTCGCCCAGCGAGGCACTGCCGGCCGGCATGCCGAAGCCGAGGAAATCCAGCGCGGTCAGCGTTGAAATCGCCCCGGTCAGAATGAACGGCAGGTAGCTGAGCGTCGCGTTCATTGCGTTGGGCAGAATGTGCCGGAAGATCACCTTGCGGTCAGTCAGGCCCAGGGCGCGTGCGGCTTTGACGTATTCCAGATTGCGCCCGCGCAGGAACTCGGCGCGCACCACGTCCACCAGCGCCAACCAGGAAAACAGCGCCATGATCCCCAGCAGCCACCAGAAATTCGGCTCGACGAACCCGGAGAGGATGATCAGCAGATACAACACCGGCAGCCCCGACCAGACTTCCAGCACGCGCTGTCCGAGCAGGTCGACCCAGCCACCGTAATACCCCTGCAATGCGCCGGCGGCGATGCCGATCAGCGCGCTGACGAAAGTCAGCATCAAGGCAAACAGAATCGATACCCGAGCACCAAAGATGACCCGCGCCAGCACATCGCGCGCCTGATCGTCGGTGCCAAGCCAATTGACCGAAGTCGGCGGACTCGGCGCCGGTTTGTTCAGGTCATAGTTGGGCGTGTCGTCGCTGAACGGAATCGGCGGGAACAGCAACCAGCCGCCGTCCTTGCGAATCAGATTCTGCACGTACTCGCTGCGGTAATCGGCCTGGAACGGCAGTTGCCCGCCGAACTCCTGTTCGGTATGGCGCTTGAACACCGGGAAGTACCATTGGCCCTGATAACTGACCATCAACGGTTTGTCGTTGGCGATCAATTCGCCACCCAGCGTCAGCAGGAACAGGCCGATGAACAGCCACAGCGACCACCAGCCACGACGGTTTTTCTTGAAGCGTTCGAAACGGCGACGACCCAAAGGCGAGAGCTTGAACATCAGGCATTCCTCGCGGCAAAGTCGATACGCGGGTCGACCAGGGTGTAGCAGAGGTCGCCGATCAGTTTTATCAGCAGGCCGAACAGGGTGAAGATGAACAGCGAACCGAACACCACTGGATAGTCCCGCGATACCGCTGCTTCGTAACTCATGCGCCCAAGGCCATCGAGGGAGAAGATCACTTCGATCAGCAGCGAGCCGGCGAAGAACACACTGATGAACGCCTGTGGTATCCCCGAAACCACCAACAGCATCGCGTTGCGAAACACGTGTCCGTACAGCACGCGGCGTTCGCTCAAGCCTTTGGCGCGGGCTGTTACTACGTACTGTCGGGTGATTTCATTGAGGAACGAGTTTTTTGTAAGGATCGTCAGAGTCGCGAATCCACCGATCACCAGCGCGGTGACCGGCAGCACCAGATGCCAGAAGTAATCGGCGATCTTTCCCAGCGTCGATAGCGATTCGAAGTTGTCCGAAACCAGTCCGCGCACCGGAAACCAGTTCAACGAAGTACCGCCGGCGAATACCACGATCAGGAACATCGCGAACAGAAACGCCGGCATGGCGTAACCGATGATGATCGCCGTGCTGCTCCAGATGTCGAAATGGCTGCCGTGGTGCACAGCCTTGCGGATGCCCAGCGGGATCGACACCAGATAGGTGATCAGCGTCGCCCACAATCCGAGCGAAATGGTCACCGGCATCTTTTCCAGAATCAGGTCGGTGACTGTTGCACCACGGAAGAAGCTCTTGCCGAAGTCCAATTGCGCGTAATTCTTCAGCATCAGCCACAGGCGCTCGTGGGCCGGTTTGTCGAAGCCGTACTGTTTTTCAATGTCCTTGATCAATTGCGGATCGAGGCCACGGCTGGCGCGCGAAGCGTTGCTCGATGTCTCGCCGGCTCCGCCGCCGACACTGGCGCCGCCAATGCCTTGCAGATGGGCGATGGCTTGTTCCACTGGTCCGCCGGGCGCGGCTTGGATGATGACGAAATTGACCAGCAGGATGATCACGAGCGTCGGAATGATCAGCAGCAGGCGCCGCAGTATGTAACCCCACATCAGTGCGGCCCTCCGGGTCTGCCGCGACTGATTTTCTCGGCGGTCATCTGCTGATTGGTCAGTGGCGTGCGGCTGATTTCCCACCAGCTCTCGATGGCTTCGTCATTGCTCGCCTGCACCGTGGGAATGCCGAAGCGGTTCCACCACACGGTCGAGGTGCCCGGCGGGTAATAGTTGGGAATCCAGTAGTAATTCCATTGCAGCACCCGGTCCAGCGCATGGGCGTAATGCAGCATGTCCGACTGAGTAGAGGCGCGGATCAGGCCGTTGATCAAGGTGTCGACCGCCGGGTTTTTCAACACCATGTAATTGTTCGCGCCGGGATCGTTGGCCGCTGCCGAGCCGAAATAGTTGAGCAACTCACCGCCCGGAGAAGTGGTAACGGGGTAGCCGGTGACGATCATGTCGTAGTCGCGACTCATCAGGCGATTGACGTATTGCGAGGCGTCGATACGACGGATATTCAGCTCGATGCCGATCTGCTTCAGCGTGCGCTTGTAGGGCAACAGCAGGCGGTCCATGCCGTTCTGGCTGACCAGAAAAGTGAAGCTCAGCGGCTCGCCGGCGCCGTTGACCAGTTGATCGCCATCCGGTTTCCAGCCGGCCTGCTCGAGCAGTTGCAGGGCTTGCAACTGCTTGTCACGGATGATGCCGCTGCCGTCGGTCTTCGGCGCCTCGAAGACTTTAGTAAACACTTCTTCGGGAATCTGATCGCGCAGTGGTTCAAGGATTTTCAGTTCCTGTGCGTCGGGCAACTGTCGGGCGGCGAGATCGGTGTTGGAAAAGTAGCTCTGCTGGCGGATATAGACGTTGCGCATCATCTGCCGGTTGCTCCATTCGAAGTCCCAGAGCATCGCCAGTGCCTGGCGTACCTGGCGGTCCTGGAACATCGGCTTTTGCAGATTGAACACGAAACCCTGGGCCGATTGCGGCGCTTCAGTGGCGAGGTGGGCCTTCTGCAAACGGCCATCGCTGAGGGCGGGACTGTCGTAGCCGATCGAATAGCCGGTCGCGGAAAACTCGCGGTTGTAGTCATAGGCACCGCCACGCAGCACCTGACGGGCGACATCGGTGTCGCCGAAGTACTCGATACTGAAATGGTCGAAGTTGTACAGGCCGCGACTGACCGGCAGGTCCTTGCCCCACCAGTCGCCATTGCGTTCGAAAGTGATGCTGCGCCCGGAGTCGACCTTGCCGACCCGGTACGGCCCGCTGCCCAGCGGCGGCTCATAACCACCGCCGCCGGCGAAATCGCGACTCTTCCACCAGTGTTCGGGGAACACCGGCAGGGTCGCGATATCCAGGGGCAGGGTGCGGTTTTCGTTACTTTTGAAATCGAAGCGCACGGTCAGTGGTGCCTCGATTTCGACGCCTTTGACGTCGGCAAACTGGGTGCGATAACGCAGGCTGCCCTGGGTCATCAGCAGGTTGTAGGTGTAGCGAACGTCTTCGGCGGTAATCGGTTTGCCATCGGCAAAGCGCGCCTTCGGGTTGATGAAAAAGCGCAGCGACAGACCGTCTTCAGAGCGTTCCATTTTCTCCGCCACCAGACCATACACCGTGTAGGGCTCATCCAGCGAGCGCTGGGCCAGTGGCGAATACAGCAGGCCGTCGATCTGCGTCACGCCGATGCCTTTGTCTATATAGGGCAGCAGATGATCGAAGTGGCCGATTTCGATTGCCGAGCGCCGCATCGTCCCACCCTTCGGCGCCTGCGGATTGGTGTAGTCGAAATGGCCGAAGCCGGCGGGGTATTTGGCCGGTTCGCCGTAAACGGTCAGTGCGTGTTGCGGGGCAGCGGTCGCACCGGCGGCACCCGTGAGCAGGGCGAGGGCGGTGAGCATCAGTGTGGGAAAAACCAGTCGCATCGTCAGCCTTGGAACGCAAAATCGATAAGCGCAAGTTGTACGCGAGCGGCGCGCCACTCGCCAGCCGTATATGTAACCGAAACACAACGGCCCACCAAAGGGTGGGCCGTTGTCAGCAACAGAACGACGAATCAGTCCTGACGGCTGGTGACTTCCAGCAGGTGGTAACCGAACTGGGTCTTCACCGGGCCTTGCACGACGTTGATCGGCGCGCTGAACACCACGGTGTCGAATTCCTTGACCATCTGGCCAGGACCGAACGAACCCAGGTCACCGCCCTGACGGCTGGATGGGCAGCTGGAGTTGGCTTTGGCGACTTCAGCAAAATCGGCGCCGGCTTCGATCTGAGCCTTGAGTTCGTTGCACTTGTCTTCGCTGGAAACCAGGATGTGGCGGGCAGTGGCTTTGGCCATGGGGAATTCTCCGAACTGTTTCAATAAAAGGTGGAGCGTACCGGAATCAGTCGGTGAATTCTCGGCAAAGTTCCATTCTGATTCCCTGACTCTACTCAAAGATCCGCCGCACGCAGGCGCCGGGCATGCTCGACGTACAGCTCGATAGGGTCCGGCGAAGACGCGGTTACGCCCGGGCTGCGCCGCAAGCTCGCCAGGTGATCCATTGGATAATCAGAGCGTATCACTTGGCCGAGATGGCTACTGAAGCGTCCGACGAAGCCGTCATTCTGCTGGGGTTCGGTGGTGAAATACTGCGACAGGACGCGGCAGGTTGCTTGAACCGGATCCAGCGCCGGCAGCCTGGATTGCGCAACAACCCCGCTCCACGAGTAGTAACGCACGCCGTTGACTTGCTCCGGGCCGTGACCGCCCCAGGCGTGTGGCAGGCCTTGTGGGAATTTGTCATTGAATTGACCGACGCCGACGGTGGTCAGTGCGTTGAGTGCGGCCACTGCATTCTGTGGCAGTGCCACGCTGCCACTGAGCAGCGACAACAAATCGGCAAATTGCGTCGCCACGTTTTGTGCAACGACCTCCGGCAGCTTGCCCGGGACCAGTGCCTTGCGCAGGAAGTCGGCGAGCTCCGAACCATGGTTCGGACCACTGACGGAGGTGACTGAAGCGACGACGTTTGGTGCAAGCGCTGCCGCATAGCGTGCAGCGAGTGCACCTTGACTGTGTCCTATAAGGTTGACTTTCTTCGCGCCTGTGCCTCGCAGCACGCAGGCCATCTGTGACAGCAATTGCTCACCCCGCATTTCATTGTCATGGGTGGCCGAAAGGTGTGGAACAAACAATCGACAGCCAGCTGCTTTCAGCGCGGATTTGACGTCATGGAACAGCTCGAAATGACCGATACGCTCGAACCCGAACAGACCGTGGACCAACAGGATGGGATAACGAGTTGTAGCATTCCGTTGCATGTTCTTACCTTTTTCGTAGAAGTTCATCGGGAAATCACCGAGCCACTCTAAAACACCCCTGTCGCTGAGGAAGTACGAAGAGGCTTCGCGTTGTGTTTGAAAATGGACTACGAGGCGTACGAAATTTCGGAGAGCTGTGAAATCCGAATCGGAAGTTCAGTGGGTCGTTTGTCGGCATAACAGCGCGAACGCCCCGGTTGCCTACCTTGCGAGTAGCGCTTGCGCCGTCGTTGCGGTGTATTCGGCTGACATCAAGAACATTCGAAGAAGTCCTCAATGTAGATGTCAGTGTCGCCATTCGGGGCGGCACGTTTTCCAGGGAGTGGAAACGAAAATGAATAGCCATGAAGTCGAGTTTTGCTGGCGGATGCGTCAGCCGATGGTTGCCGAAGTGTCCATCGAAACTCTTGTCGCGCCGATGATTGACGGGCTCAGTGGGAGCGTGTTGGATCCTTCAGTGGTCAAAGCCATCGTTCGCATTTCTCCTTATGCCAACATGAGCTGCGGCGATCAGTTGATGCTGTATTGGGAGGGGCTGGATATCGAAGGCTTCACCTATCAATACGAGAGTGTTCGATTCATCAGCCAGGCTCAGGTCGGCAGGGACGTAATCTTCGTCATCAAGGCCATGCATGTGGCTGCGCTGGATGGAGGCTCGCTGGAGGTTTACTGGACACTGCAAAGTGCGTCCGCGCCCAAGGCAGTGGAATCTGCACGCCTGCAACTGTCTGTGGGCGACATACGCACGCAATTGTTGGCGCCACAGATCGAAGGCTCGGTAAACGGAGCGCTGGAGCCATCGCGAGTGGCCGAGGGCACCCTGGTGACTCTGCAGCCTTACGCGAGGATGTCGGCGGGCGATCGGGTGATGTTGTCCTGGCACGGCGATACCTCGCCCGAGATCTTTACCGACTCATTGAACGTGGAGGCCTACTCCGTCGCGCAATGCCTGTCGTTCTGGGTGCCGGGTAGCTACATCGAAGCTCACCGAGGTGGTGAAGTGGTCGTCGCCTACCGTGTCGAACAACGCTGTGGAACGGTTCGAGCGTCCGAGCCTGCCACGGTTTTCCTAGGGCCTGCAGTGCGTGCGCAATTGCCTGCGCCGGATGTCGTCGAGGCAGTTGAAAACGTGTTGTCACTGAAGGATTCGGTCGACGGCGTTTCCGTTCTCATCGAAGGGGCGCAGGTGCAAGAGGATGAGTTGGTCTATCTCAAGTGTGACGGTGAGTTCTTCAGTCACCGGGATGATCTTGAAATTACGCGGGAGACGGCTGGTCAAGCGGTGTGTTTCATTGTCCCTCACCGGTTCTGGCGTGAACATCACGGCACAACGGTGCAGATCGCCTACACCGTGGAGCGTCTGGACGATGTCAGTCAGCAATCCCCCGTTAGGCAAATCAGCGTGGAGGCTTTGCCAGTGAATGCCGGCCCTCCGCGCTTTGAATGAGCGGGAGGGCGGTTCGATCAACGTTCGGCTTGTGCGACGCGTCGTGCGGCATCGGTCAGCAATCGCTCAGTTGCATCGAAGCCGAGGCAGCCGTCGGTGATCGATACGCCGTAGCTTAGAGAGCTGCTCAGCGGCTGGCAGCCTTCGAACAGGTGAGATTCCAGCATCATGCCGATCAGCGAGTGGTTTCCCCGCAGGCGTTGTTCAAGGACGTCATTGAAGACTGCTGGCTGGCGCAGTGGATCCTTGCCGCTGTTGGCATGGCTGCAATCGACCATGATCCGGCTGGGGATCTTCAGTCTGCTGAGCTCGGCGCTGATGTTGGCCACGCTGGTTGCATCGTAGTTCGGCCCTTGATGGCCACCGCGCAGCACGATGTGGGTGTCAGCGTTGCCGGCTGTCTGCACGATCGCCGGATGCCCTTGGCTGTCGACGCCGAAGTGCCGATGCGGATGGGCTGCCGAGCGCATGGCGTCGACAGCAACGGCGGCGCCGCCGTCGGTGCCGTTCTTGAAGCCCACCGGCATGTTCAGGCCGCTGGCCATTTCGCGGTGGATTTGCGATTCGGTGGTGCGGGCACCAATGGCCACCCAGCTCAGCAGGTCATCAAAGTAGTTGGCGGCCATGGGTTGCAGGAGTTCGGTAGCGACCGGTAGTCCGAGCCGGATCATTTCCAGCATCAGTTCGCGCGACAGCGTCAGACCGGCAGCCATATCGTCAGTGCCGTCCAGATGCGGATCGTAGGCCAGACCTTTCCAGCCGATCGTCGTTCGCGGCTTTTCGACGTAGGCACGCATGACCAGCAGCATTTCACCGCTGACATCTTCGGCCAGGCGAGCGAGTTTGCTGGCGTATTCGATTGCCGACTGCGGATCATGGATAGAGCAGGGGCCAACGATGACCAGCAGGCGCGGGTCTTCACCGTCGAGGATGGCGCGCACCGCCTGGCGATGGGCATTGACCTGCTGATGCAAGGAGTGGCTGAGCGGTAATTGCTGTTTGAGCTGCAATGAACTGGGCAGACGCAGGGTCAGCGCTTCGTTGGCAGAGTCGAGAGTGGACAGCGGCAAAGCGGAAACTGAAGAGTTCATGTTCGGTCTTCCTGGGCGGATGGCGGGTTTTTCCCGCGCACTCGGCCCTACTGGGGTGTTCGACAAATGGCCGTACGGGCTAGGCGTGTGTGTTTGCCACCGGTAGGTGACCGATCGGAGGCGGCAGGCTGTCCCGAGCGGAGGCTGGTAAATCGCCAGGCGCTAAAGCTGTCGTAACGGTAATAAGTGGCGTAGTTCATGGTGGAATCCTCGAAGTGTGGTGTGTCGCTGAAAGTGATGGGCCTGAAAAAACAAAACCCCCGGTCGGGAGGCCGACCGGGGGTTGAGAAATCTCTGGTAGGCGACCCGTTATCATGGGCGCCGTTTGGGTATCAGGCGCGCCAGTGGCTAAACCAATACCCAAAATAAAAGTTGTCTGGAGCGCAGGCGTCGTTGACCCACGCAGCCGCAATCGAGCGCGAGGCGCTGGCGATGCAAGACTGTGAAGAGGCGTTGAACATGGTCTGTCTCCGATGAATACGCCGAGCTTACTCGACGCTGATACGCGTCAGCAATCAGAAAATGCTATTGCGTGCCGAGCGAAACGGCTATCACTGGTAAACGATCTGGTTAAAGTACATTTTTACGATTGGAGAGAGCTGAATGAGTTATCGAATTCGGCATGCCACCCATGATGATCTTGCGTTTGCGCGGGATCTGACCTGTCGCAACATGCTGCGCTATTACATTGACCACGATCTGTTGTGGCAGGACGAGGCATTCGACGCAGGCTGGCAGTATCGTGAGAACTGGATGATCCTCCAGGATGAACTGCTGATCGGCTTTGTCAGTCTGAGCGAGGATGCCCGAGCGCTGTACATACGCGAATTGCAGATTGATCATCCGTGGCAAGGGCAGGGCGCCGGTTCCTGGGCCATTGATCAGGTGATCGAGATGGCTCGGCAGGCAAGGCGACCGGCACTGCGGCTGACAGTGTTTGACAATAACCCGGCGCAAAAACTGTATGCATCTAAAGGACTGCACATCGTGGGCAGGGATGAGTGTTTCCTCAGAATGCAGCTCGATTTGAGTACAGCTGTGCTCTGAAACCCACAGCCGGCAAGCCCTGAATGACGAATTGAAACTTTTTAAATGCGGCTTTCCGCTAGGTCTGTCTGGCACTTTTTGCTAAGGTGTCCGGCATCCCAATAAGACCATATCGCGAGGTGTCTGCTTGATTAGGGTGCTAGTGGTCGACGACCATGATCTCGTTCGTACAGGCATTACACGGATGCTGGCCGATATCGATGGCCTGCAGGTGGTGGGTCAGGCCGAGTCAGGTGAAGAGTCCCTGATCAAAGCCCGTGAATTGAAGCCTGACGTAGTGCTCATGGACGTCAAGATGCCCGGCATCGGCGGCCTCGAGGCCACACGGAAACTGCTGCGCAGCCACCCGGACATCAAGGTGGTTGCCGTTACGGTGTGCGAGGAAGACCCTTTCCCGACGCGTTTGCTGCAGGCCGGCGCCGCCGGTTACCTGACCAAGGGGGCAGGTCTCCCGGAAATGGTTCAGGCCATTCGGCTGGTTTTCGCCGGGCAGCGTTACATCAGTCCCCAGATCGCTCAGCAGTTGGCGATCAAATCATTCCAGCCAACCAATGATTCGCCGTTCGATGCCTTGTCGGAGCGGGAAATCCAGATTGCCTTGATGATTGTCGGCTGCCAGAAGGTCCAGATCATTTCCGACAAGTTGTGCCTGTCGCCGAAAACCGTGAACACCTACCGCTACCGCATTTTCGAGAAGCTTTCGATCAGCAGCGACGTCGAGCTGACACTGCTCGCGGTGCGTCACGGCATGGTGGATGCCAGCGCCTGACCATGACCGAGACATTTGATTCCAGTGCTTTCCTGTCGACCGTCAGCGGTCGCCCGGGCGTCTATCGCATGTTCGACAGCGAGGCGCGCCTGCTGTATGTCGGCAAGGCGAAAAACCTGAAGAAACGTCTGGCGAGCTACTTTCGCAAGACCGGGCTGGCGCCGAAAACGGCTGCACTGGTCGGGCGTATCGCTCAGGTCGAGACGACCATCACCGCCAACGAAACCGAAGCGCTGCTGCTGGAACAGACGCTGATCAAGGAGTGGCGCCCGCCGTACAACATCCTGCTGCGCGACGATAAATCCTATCCGTACGTGTTTCTCTCCGACGGACAGTTTCCGCGCCTGAGCATCCATCGCGGCGCAAAAAAGGCCAAGGGCAAGTATTTCGGCCCCTATCCGAGTGCCGGCGCCATTCGCGAAAGCCTGAGCATCCTGCAAAAAACCTTTTTCGTCCGTCAGTGTGAAGACAGCTATTACAAGAACCGCACCCGTCCGTGCCTGCAATACCAGATCAAACGCTGCAAGGCACCATGCGTGGGTTTGGTCGAGCCTGACGTCTACGCCGAAGACGTGCGCCACTCGGTGATGTTCCTCGAAGGTCGCAGCCACGCGCTGACCAACGAGCTGTCCACCGCGATGGAAGAGGCAGCGATCAATCTCGAATTCGAACGCGCGGCCGAATTGCGTGACCAGATCGCCTTGCTGCGCCGGGTGCAGGACCAGCAAAGCATGGAAGGCGGAACCGGCGATATCGACGTTATTGCCGCATTCGTCAACCCAGGCGGCGCCTGTGTCCACCTGATCAGCGTGCGCGGCGGGCGAGTGCTGGGTAGCAAGAATTTTTTCCCGCAGGTCGGCATCGAGGAAGACGTTTCCGAAGTCATGGCGGCGTTTCTCGGCCAGTACTACATCAGCAGCCCCGAGCGCGATTTGCCGAGCGAGTTGATCGTGAATGTGGTTCACGAAGATTTTCCAGCGCTGATCGAAGGGATTCATACCTTGCGCGGCCGCGAATTGGCCATCAGTCACCGGGTGCGCGGTACCCGTGCGCGCTGGCAGCAACTGGCAGTGACCAACGCTGAGCAAGCCTTGGGCGCGCGTCTGGCCAACCGTCAGCACACCGCCGCGCGATTCGACGCGCTGGCCGAAGTGCTGAATCTGGATGAGCCGCCGCAACGTTTGGAATGCTACGACATCAGTCATTCCAGCGGCGAAGCTACGGTTGCCTCCTGCGTGGTGTTCGGGCCGGAAGGTGCGATCAAGTCGGATTACCGCCGCTACAACATCGAAGGCGTCACCGCCGGCGACGATTATGCGGCCATGCACCAGGCGCTGACCCGCCGGTTCAGCAAACTCAAGGACGGCGAAGGCAAGTTGCCGGACATCCTGCTGGTCGACGGTGGCAAGGGTCAATTGTCGATGGCCCGTGATGTGCTCAACGAATTGGCCGTGCCGGATCTGATCCTGTTGGGCGTCGCCAAAGGCGCCACGCGCAAGGCCGGTTTCGAAACGTTGTATCTGAATGATGCAGCCCACGAGTTCACCTTGCGCGGCGATTCACCCGCCTTGCACCTGATTCAGCAGATCCGCGATGAGGCGCACCGCTTCGCAATTACGGGGCATCGCGCTCGTCGCGGCAAGACCCGCCGAACCTCAACGCTGGAAGGCGTGGCAGGGGTAGGGCCGACCCGCCGCCGTGACCTGTTGAAACATTTTGGTGGATTGCAGGAGCTGTCTCGTGCAAGCATCGAAGAGATCGCCAAAGCCCCGGGGATCAGTAAAAAGCTCGCTGAGTCGATTTATGCGAACCTGCATAGTGAGTAGAATGCCCCTTCACCTCGTAGCCAGTTGTGCCGATGAATATCCCTAATCTGATTACCGTTCTACGCGTCCTGCTCATCCCGATCTTTATTTTGCTGTTCTATCTGCCCTACGAGTGGAGTTACATGGCCTCCGCTTCGGTGTTCGCCTTCGCGGCCGCAACCGACTGGCTCGATGGTTACCTGGCGCGCCGACTGGAGCAGAGCACACCGTTCGGGGCGTTTCTCGATCCGGTCGCCGACAAGCTGATGGTCGCTGTTGCCCTGGTCTTGCTGGTGCAGGAACACGGCAATCTTTGGCTGACGCTGCCAGCGGCGGTCATCATCGGTCGTGAGATCGTGATTTCGGCACTGCGCGAATGGATGGCCGAACTCGGCGCACGAGCGCAGGTAGCCGTTTCCAATCTGGGCAAATGGAAAACCGCTGCGCAGATGCTCGCGCTGGTGATTCTGCTGGCTCATCCAAAGGCATTCAGCTTCTGGGTCGTGCTCGGTTATACGCTGCTGATCGTATCGGCAGGGCTGACCCTGTGGTCGATGGTTCAATACCTTCGCGCCGCCTGGCCGCACCTGAAGACCGATGTCGAAAATAAATAAAAGTTTTTTGAATCAAGGGGTTGACGGGGCATCTTAATTCTATAGAATGCGCCACACCAAGCGGGAATAGCTCAGTTGGTAGAGCACGACCTTGCCAAGGTCGGGGTCGCGAGTTCGAGTCTCGTTTCCCGCTCCAATTTGTACAGTGTTTGTTGTTGTGCTACTGACAGCAAAGACTTTGAGGCCGAGTAGCAAAATGGTTATGCAGTGGATTGCAAATCCACCTACGCCGGTTCGATTCCGACCTCGGCCTCCACTATCAAAAACCCCGTAGATCAATGATCTACGGGGTTTTTTGTTGTCTGCAGAAAAGTGTGGTGCTCACCTGTTTGCGGAGGGTCAATCAGTCAAGCACGATCCGGTCTGGATGTGGCTGGCACCTTCCACCGTGAGATTCGAGAAAAAGATGCAGCCAATGAGCCGCGCGAACAGCGTCAATGTCTCTGCAAGATCGGGGTTGTCAAACAGAACAGCCCTTGAGTCCAGAGCACATAAGGCACCCCAGAGTCTCCCGTCCGGCAGGAAAACAGGCGCGCCTGCGTAGCTTTCAATCGAATATTGCTTCACCACAGGACGTGACGAAAGTCGTCCATCCTGGCTGATTTGTGGAAGGAAGAGGGCTTGCGGATTTCGTCGAAACTCACTGCAAAGGGTGGTTTCCAGATCCAGCGTATCGCCGACATTTATTCCCAGTTCAATCGGATCGTACGCCGAACAAACGATCCACTCTGTTTCAGTGAATTTTGCGATGCCGGCAAAGCGTGTACCGGTCAGACGGGTGACAAGTTGCAGGATATTGGTGGTCGCTTCGATCTCGGCGATCGCCGAGCGCTCCTCTTGGCTTAAAGACGCTTTTAGAACGGTGTCACTCATTTGCATGGAATCAAATCTCCTGATTGCTTGTACATCCCTGAGCACTGCTCTGGTGACGTTCTGTGAGGCGTGATCGTGGTTGAAGGGGGGGGGGGGGGCGTGCTGATTACCCTTTGATTATTGATTTCGGCGCCATCCTTTAGCGTAGACATCCCGTCCAGTCCTGGGTTGCCTGCTCATAATCTCAATCGATGAAACATCTGTCACCCGTGCAGCTAAGGTGATGGTGAGCGTCTGAATCTTTTGAGTTTATCGTCTCAATTTCCAGTCGGGTTGCTGCGATTTGCCAGTAACCTCGGCGTCTACTTCAAGCAAACTCCGTAGCTCCCTGATTTCTGAGGCTTTTTGATTTTCCTTGGTCAGCGATATTTAGTTCTCAAATCGCGCACTCCAAACTTGCTTCACCGGGACGTGATGTATATATTCCCCGCTCGGCTTTTCAAGCGGCCATCCTGTCAGGATCGCAACCGCAAGGCTGAGCAAAGCAACACCGCGCTACCGCCCGAATGGCGAAACTGGTAGACGCATGGGACTTAAAATCCCCCGCTCGTAAGGGCGTGCCGGTTCGATTCCGGCTTCGGGCACCATATATATCAAGGGCTTGCATGACATATCTCATGCAAGCCCTTCGTTATTTTTTCCGCAATCAAAAAATCTTTTCCGCAATTCGTGACCGTCAGTCACTTCGTAGGGGTAACCTTCATCCCCTTCCGCATGCGGATGTACTGTTCTGTCATCCCGACGGTTGTATGTCCGAGCTGGTCCCGAGCTTCTCGGATGCTGCCTGTTGACTCCTCCTTATCCGTCGCCGCTTTTGCTCTTAGATCGCGCATCTGAAATTCTGCTTTTGGAATCCCGGCTGCTTCCCTGGCGCCATCGAACCGTTTTCTGAGCATGCTGGTTGTCATCGGCTGCCCAGAGTCGATTACTACGAGACGTGTTGATCTGATTTTGTGTCCAGCCTTTCGTGCCATGATTCGATCGATTACGACTTTGAGCTCACCAATGATCTCGATCCTTCGTTTAGCCCCAGTCTTGCCTTGCTGAACAGAGAGCTTCCCGTCTTTTATGTCTCGCTCATCCATCTTCAATGTGTCTGCGACCCTCTGACCTGTTAGATAGAACAGGTCCAAAGCGTCTCTCAATGGCTGATCGGCATGCTGGTAGGCTCTGGCAAGTACGTCGTCTTCGACATATATATCGCGACCGGTTTCTTTATTGCCTTTCACGCCTGAGCAAGGATTTGCCAAGGATGTATAGCCATTCTCACGAGCAAAGTTCCAGATGGAGCTGAGTAACGCTTTCTCCCGATTCGCACGAATAGGTGCTGCCTTACCGCGATGACGAAGGTACTGGCTAACATGTTTCGGTTCGATTGCTTCTAGAGGAGCGGGCGGGTCGTTGAAGAACAGGAGAAGGTTTTTCAGTTCGCGCGCGTTGTCCTTTTGGGTGGCGTGGGCTTTTGTGGGAACCACCTCATTCATATAAAGCTCGGCTACGTAAGCAAAGGTAAGTACGGTTTGTGTCAAAGCTTGAGAGACGCGGCTTTTTTCGAGCTTTGCGTACTCTAGTATGGCTAGGCCGTAATCTGTACCTAGGGGGATTTCCTTGCGTGGTTTCCCGCCAGTGTCGTAAAGGTAATAGGTGGTGTTGCCGCGTTTTCTCTCGCGCAGCCGGGGAATGCTCCCCGGCTTTGTTGGTCTTCGTCCCATTTATCCCACCAGGCGCGGCTGCCACGTTGGAGTTTCTGGCGCGGTGGTAGTTGCTCCTGTCAGCGCCGAGGCAATCACGCAAGGCCAGCCATTGCGCTTGATGGTGTGACGGATGCCATTGCGCTTCAGTACTGTAATCTGACCGGCTTTAGTTTTAGCTCCGGTAAGCTCGCAGACCTGCTCATGGCTAAGAAATTGAATGTTCATGCTGCCTCCTTGCTAGGAAATACAGAGCGCTTCGAATGCGCTTGCTGCCACGACTGGAACCTGTCCGTTGCCAATGGCCTTAAGTCGGTCCACCCGATGGGCCACCCCATCAGCCACTCGGCCCATTCCGGGTTCAGATGACCACCATCCAATGCCATCACGGCGTGATCCAGACGATCGTTCGAGCGGTCGGCCCCGGATCGGCGAGTTAGTGCGGCAGGGGAGGATCCCTTTGCCATGCTCGCCACCGGTGTTGGCCATCGTCTGACGTGTGTCTTCTGCGATGAGCCAGATCCGGTCACGCTGATGATGGGCACCGAGGTCAGCCGCTCCGATAACACCCCATCGCGCGTCATACCCCATTTCGGCAAGGTCACCGAGCACCACGGCAAGTCCTCTTCCCACAAGCAATGGTGAGTTCTCCAGTTCGACGTAGCGCGGTCGTACCTCATCGGTAACTCGTGCCATCTGCCGCCACAGTCCTGAGCGTTCTCCGGCGATACCGAGGCCGTTGCCTGCGACCGAGATGTCCTGACAAGGAAATCCTCCCGAAACCACGTCAACAAGGCCTCGCCAGGGTCGTCCGTCAAAACTGCACACGTCAGACCAAATCGGGAAAGGCGGGAGCAGTCCATCGGTTTGTCGTTGCGCCAGAATCTGTGCGGCGTAGGCATCACGCTCAACTGCGCAGACGGTGCGCCAGCCGAGGAGATGGCCGCCGAGTATTCCGCCACCAGCGCCTGCGAAAAGAGCCAGCTCATTCACGCAGCCTCCACAGTGACTTTCTCGGCGCTGGCGAGTGGTTTTCCGGCCAGGCTGTCTTCGATTTCTGGCTGCGGTTGCGCAGTCATTGCAAGCACCTGTTCGCGCAGGGACCAAGCATCACGCTCGAGTTTCTTGCCGGTACGAAAGGCGCTGAAGGTTTCGGCGGCGATCCGCAGCAACTCGCCGATGGCGACCAGCGTCTGGTGCTCGGCCGGGCCGAAGAGGGGGGCTGCTTCAAGTCGTTTGCAGGTTTGCGCCAAGCGAGTGTGATCGGCCCGGATGAGCTGCAGGGAGGCCCGAAGCTCGCGGATGGTTTTGGCGCTCGCGGCGCGCTGGATGTCTTCACCCTCGCGCATACCTGTCTCCAGACCATCACTGCGGCCCATGATGTAACCGCCCCAGAGCAGCAGGGCGGCCAGAGCTATCAGGATGATCAATGCACCGATTTGTATTGGGGTCATCATATGGTGTGCTCCTGGGATTGTCGTTGGCCGGTGGTGACGGCCGTCAGTGGTGTGGGGGCAACACGGCATTGGCCGTCCTGCTGCCGCTGCATGTCTTCATCAGCCTTGTAGGCGCGGATGTCGATCAGCGAGGCGACGTGGCGGATGTGCGCGTACTTCAAGGCCTTGCGGCTGGTGTCCAGCGTGGTGATCGGAAGCTGGATCCGGCCGCTGTTGATCTCCGTCACGAACGACTGTTCGTTGAGATTGCGAAAGTACTGCTCGCGGACTTTTTCCAGCGGGATCAGGACGTCACCGAAGATTCGATAGAGCAGTTCAACGGTGGCCGATTCGGGCGCCGGATGCAGTCGAAGCGGATTCTGTGCAGCGTTACTCATGGCCTTGTCGAGCCTCCTTGCGTTGTTGTCGTGCCGGGTGGTTCCAGGCGTTCAGGCAGTGGCGTTTAGTCAGCTCGCGCAGATGTTCGGGCACTTCGAGGAGCGCAGCGTTGCGCTCCTCGCGTGTGCGCATAGAAACGATCTGGCGGGCATACTCCCTAGGCCACGTCACGGCGATCTGCCGGAATGGCAGGAAGATCGATGTCCAACTGCTCGGCCAGCCAGCGGATGCCGGCTTGCATGACCCGGGTCGACTGGCTGTACTGCATTCCGCATTTTTCGTCATACCAAGGGCTGTCCTTGATCCGCAGGTACGCTTTGTCGCGCTTCGGGTCCGCCGGCAGGTTTCCCTTGAGCAAACCTTTTTCCCGCATGAGAGCGATTAGTTTGGGGCGAGTGAGGCCGAGTTGAGCGGCTGCTTGGGCGAGGGTGCGTTCCATTGCGTCCCCTCATGCCGCGTGCGCAGCAGGAGTGGCTGCTGCAGCAAGGTGGTTGATGGACTCAATGAGCCTTGCGTAGGTCTCGGCATCGGGGTCGTACAAGGTGAAGCAGCGTGTATGCGGACTCTTGTTGCCGATGCTCAAGATGGCGGTGACGCCGCGGCGCGTATGAGTGCGATGCAGAGCCACATGCAGGGGAAGTTCAAAACCCATGTCGAGGCTCAGCACGCCGCCGGTGTGCACCAATTCGAATACGCGCTGCTTGTCCTGGACATCAAAACGGCCGTATTGACGATCGGCATGCGGGAGATGCGCCAGGTCGCTGGAGTTGCGCGCGTCGAACGGACCGTTGGCAATCTCTTCAATAAAGTCGGCCAGTTTGAGGTGCATTTTCTTGTCGTTTGGCAGGGTCAGCGTGTGGCGTTCGCTGCCCAGCTCCACGACAAAAGTGCTTTCCATTGCGCCGCGCTCAGCCTTGAGACGGAATGCCAGGCATTCACGCTTCGGGGCTGTGCGCAGGACGTGGTTGAAGGTCTCGGTTAGGTTGACCTGGGCGTTGAGCAACTGCAGGGTGCGGTTGTCGATTTTGTACTTGATCATGCCGCGTGCCCTCCACCTTTTGGGTCGAAACACTTGGCAGGAGGGCGACTTTTTTTGGAGGCGTTGATGCTTATAAAAGCGCAGCCACATTCTCGGGCCAGACGACGAACCTCGAAAATTCGGCAGGGGTCAGCGATGGTTGGGTGCAGATGAATCGTAGCTTTGGTATGCATAAATTTGCCTCGCTCTGTGGTTAAAGAGTGAGTGCAAATTAGCAACAGCTAATCTGTTTCGCAATAGCAAATGCTAAATTTCAAATCTCAAGGTACTTTGAAGGCTTCAAGATAGCCCCTACGTAATGGATTTTCTCGACCAGCTTTTCTTCCAGGAAAATAGGCGGGTAGCTGTCGTTAATGCTGTCGAACCGCAGTTGACCGTCCCGACGGTAAATGAACTCTTTCACCATTGCCCTACCATCGGTGGTCCGCACGAGGACCTCATCGCCAGTCTGATAACCATGATTCGGCTCAATGAGCACAAACTCCCCGTTTTTGATGCGTGGATGCATGCTGCTTCCCACGACTTTCAAGCCATATGCATCGGGATCGGAACTGATAATTTCCAAGTATCCATCGCCATGACCTGGAGGATATTCAAGTGCGTCGAAGTAGCCATCAGTACCCAACATAGCCTTTCCTACTACGGGTACTGGGGCAGGGCGCCGGTGCTCGCTTGCTTCCCGCTCTTCAGCTGTTCTAAGGGCGGTTTCGTTGATGGTTGCATTGAAGAACGCGGGGTGGGGCAAAACTGGAGGCTTGAGGCCAAGAGCGATCCAAGCGGCGGTGATTTGATGCTGGTCTTCGGCGGAGTAGGTTCCCGTCGTAAGCAAATCAGCAGGAATTGCGAGCTTTTTTGCAAGGTTCGTGGCAGCTCGGTCACCCAATGTCCGGTGCCCGTTCAGGATCTGAGAAATGTACGAAGCGTCCACATCGGCATGCGCTCCGGCAAAGTCTTTGAGTTGGTTTTCACCAATCAGGGCTTTAAGAATCGTGAGGCGTTTTTCGTAGATATTCATATAGGGAATCATCCGTGCTCCGTTAGCAAAATGTAAATTACGTTTTGCTATTGCGGACCGGATTAGCAGTTGCTAATCTTGTGTTGAATAGGGGGTTAGCAATGACGCTTCTCGAATACATAAAGATCCTAGACGACGCACAGCTCAAGACCTTTGCCTCTCGATGTAATACCTCAGTCGGCCAATTAAAGCAGGTTGCTTATGGCAATCGCCGAGCGAACGCAGCTTTATCTATTTCGATTGATCGGCATAGCGGCAGTCGTGTGACGTGTGAGTCGTTAAGGCCAGACATTGATTGGCAATACCTGCGAATGCAGGCACCAGCTAATCACAGAGTAGAAAACGCTGCATAGAAAAAAGGCGACCCTAGGGGCGCCCAGTTTCTCCCGACAGCATCACCACAATGCTATCGGGTCGCGATGTCAGAAGGCGAGCACACCACATGCCGCCGACCTTCATCGCGTTTCCAAGGCTCGGAAGCCTTGGTGTTGCTGCCGTTCTTACCACAGAGCTGGCAGCTGTTGCGCCAGGGGTGAACAACGGATTGTACGCCCCGGCACGGTGCCGGTTGTCCCCTGCAAGGGTTACCGGCGTTTGGGCCTCTCCAGACCACGCGGCAAATGTATCACCAACTTCTGTCGCGCGGCACTGGCAACTTTTAGGATTAATGCCATGAGCCGTATCGCTCTCAGTTCTCTGGAACGGGCGCAGCGGGAAATCCTGCCGCTCGATTTAGCGCTGTACCACGCCGCTCGCGATTACCCGGGCGGCGCTGCTGCCATCGCAGCCACGACCGGTCGTAACCCGACCACGCTGCAGCACAAGCTGTCGCCGACTCATCCGAGCCACTCCATCAACATTCAGGAATTCGGCGAGATCCTCGAACTGACCAAGGATCGCCGGATTCTCGATGCGGTGCATGCGCTGGTCGGTGACACGGTCTGGCAGGAGCTGGCCGACACCTACACCAACGACATGCCCGAGACCCTGACCACGGGTATCGCCGAATACTTCCGCCAGGTCGCTGATCTGGCCGAGACCTGGGCCAAGAGCATCGGCGACGGTGTGGTGACTGATCAGGAACTGGCAGCGATTCGCCTGCAGGTGTTCCGGGGCATTCAAGGGCTGCTCGGGTTGTTCAACCGCGCCACCTACGTCAACCAGACGACGCGAGGTGCTGACCGTGGCTGACATCGCCGATTTCGCTAACGACCTGGTGCAGGAACGCATCGATCAGGCCATGGCGGCGCGCAGCGCTGCCAAAGCCGAAAGCGCTGCCCATTCCTTGCTGTTCTGTGAAGCCTGCGACGACCCGATCCCGGAAGCCCGTCGTTTGGCTCAGCCGGGCTGCTCGCAATGCATCAGTTGCCAATCCCTCTCTGAGCGGGGGATTCAGCATGCTCGATGAGGTATTGGGCCAATTCGCCGATTACGGTCTGGAGCCAGCGCAACCGCTGGTGTTCGGCAAGCTGACCCGCTGCAAGACTTCGCAGGACAAGGGCAAAGAAAAGAACGGCTGGTACGTGGTCCACGAGCAGCGCACGGAGAAGGGCGACACGCTTATCTTCGGCGCTTTCGGTGACTGGCGTTCGGGCGAGACGCAGAAGATCAAGGTCAAGGCCGGTCGTATGTCGCCGGAAGAGCGCGAAGTGATGCGCGCTCGCCAGGAAGAAGCCAAGCGCCGCGCTGCGGAAATCGCGAATAACGCTGCGCGGCGGGCCGCAAAAAGAGCGCAAGGTTTGTTCGAGCGAATGCCGACCACCGGGCGCAGCGATTACCTGGACCGCAAACAGATCGTCGGCATCAACGTCCGCTACGCGCCACGCACCGGTGCGGTATTGGTGCCGATGAACAATGCCCGTGATCAAATCATGGGCCTGCAGGTGATCTTCCCGAACAAGCAGGAAGACACTGGCCGGGACAAATCTTACTGGCCTTACGGGATGGCGAAGGAGGGTACTTTTCACCTGCTCGGTCCGCACCCGGTACCGGGCGAACCGGTGCTGGTGTGTGAGGGCTACGCCACCGGCGCCAGCCTGCACATGGCGACATCGCTTGCCGTGGCCGTGGCCTTCGATGCGGGCAACCTGCTGGCTGTGTGCAAGGTCATGCGCGAGCGCTTCGCCGGTTGCCCGCTGATCATCTGTCGCGACGACGACTGGAAGACCACCAAGCCTAATGGCGATGCGTGGAACCCCGGTGAAGAGAAGGCTAGCAACGCCGCGCTGATCATCGGTGCCCAGGTCGTTGCGCCGATCTTCTCGATTGAGCGTCACGACAAGTGGACCGACTTCAACGACCTGCACGTCGCCGAAGGCCTCGACGCGGTTCGCCGCCAAGTGCTGGCCGTGGTCCGCCCACCGGCAGCCGGTGGCTGGAAAGATCAACTGGCCCGCAGTGAAAGCGGTGCCTTGATCGCGCACATGCAGAACGTCGAACTGATCCTCGCTCACGACGAGCGCTGGGCCGGGGTGATCAGCTACTGCGCTTTCAGCTCGAAGATCGTCAAGCTGCGTGCGGCGCCTTATGGCGGTGGCACCGGGGAGTGGGCCGACATCGACGACGTGCGCGTCATGAAGTGGCTCGCACAGCAGTACAACCTGCGTGTGAAGTCCTCGCATGTGATCGAGGCCGTAAGTGTCGTGGCGCACGACCACGCCTTTCACCCGGTGCGCGAGTACCTGAAAAAGCTGGAATGGGATCGTGTGCCACGCCTTGAGCGTTGGTTGACCGATGTCATGGGCGTGAAGACAACGGACTACACGTCCAAGGTCGGCAAGCGCTGGATGATCTCGGCCGTGGCGCGGGTGATGAAGCCCGGTTGCAAGGCCGACTCGGTGATGATCCTCGAAGGCGTACAAGGCGCCGGTAAGTCGACCGCCATGAGCGTGCTCGGCGGTGAGTGGTTCATGGATACGCCGTTTGCTCTCGGTGACAAGGACGGCTTTCAGGCGATCCGCGGTAAGTGGATCGTCGAGCTGGGCGAGCTGGACAGCTTCAACAAGGCCGAGAGCACCAAGGCCAAGCAGTTCTTCTCGGCATCGACTGACACCTACCGCGAAAGCTATGGCCGTAGAACCCTGGACGTGCCACGCCAGTGTGTGTTCGTCGGTACCACCAACCAGGACGAATACCTCAAAGACGCCACCGGCAACCGCCGGTATTGGCCGGTGGCCTGTACCAAGGTCGACGTGGCGTTGCTGCGCGAGATCCGCGATCAGCTGTGGGCCGAAGCGATGTTCTGCTTTGAGGCCGGCGACCTCTGGTGGGTGACGCGAGAGGAAGCGCCAATGTTCAGCGAGGAACAGGACGAACGCTTCGTGGTGGACGAGTGGGAAACGCCCATCCTGACCTGGCTCGAAGAATCGCAGATTGGTGAGACTACCACCGGCAGTGAGGTGATGAGCCAGGCGCTCAAGCTCGATCCTGGTCATTGGGGCAAACCCGAGCAGATGCGCGTGGGTGCGATCTTGCATCGTCTGGGCTGGCGACGGTTCCGTTTGGGCGCCTTGAGCAAGAGCGGTCAGCGGCCTTGGGCGTACAAGAAACCGGTGGGTTGGGGCAGGGCGCCTGCGCTGGAACAATCTCAGTTCGAGGAGCCGTGCTTCGATGATTAAGGCAATCGATATGGCCCTCAAGCAATGGGCGCAGGAGCTGCACAGCGATGAGGTCGCCGCCGGTTACTCGGGCGGCAACATGGTCGCGATGATGATGGAGAGTGGTGGCCAGCTGGTGCGCGGTAGACGCGGGAGCCGGGTGCCGCTCGAGGCGTCTTTGGACATTGAGCGCATCGTCAAGAAACGCCTCGACCCCGAGCTGATGACGGTGGTGCAGGTGCATTACTTCCAGCCTGATGCGCCCTTGGCGGCACGTCTGACGCGCAGTGGCTGCACACGCAACGTTTACTACCAGCGCCTGCATGACGCCCACATCGTGGTCGAGCACTTCCTCCTAGGGGAAGCGGCTTGATCGTGGGCATTACTCTGGCTCATGCCGTCCCACTGGCCTGCCTCCGTCCCACCGCTTTTTGCGGTGGTGGGACGGGCGCAGGCCGCGTATTTGTTGGACTGTCCCACCGTCCCACCTTTTTTGCCTCCCTCCCGTGTATGCGTAGCGGGCACAGATACGCGTGTTCACGCGCACGCGTGTTTTTAAATATTCTCTCTATACACGAGAAAGGAGAGATAAAAGTAGGACAGTGGGGCAAAGCCCCAATCTACGGGGCTTTCAGACGTCCCACCTTGTTTTAGAGAGGTGGGACGCATGGGACGCCAGAAAAGCAAAAGACAGCCGGGATAGATATTCACCGACATTCGCCAGCCGTTCACCGGGCGTAAGCCACACATTCACCGGATGGCATTAAAACGGTCTTGCTGCCACCAGAATCGACCTGTAAAAAGGGGCCATCTTCGATGGGTGCGACCGCAAAGCGCGGCAGGCCACCCACCACCTGACCCGGCCATTGCGCCGGGTCTTTTTGTTTAAGGGGCAGGGCAATGACGAACGAGCAACAGGCGCTGGCAGAGATGCCGATCTGGTTGGTCATTGCCCTGTCATTGGTTGGAGGCGTGTCCGGCGAGATGTGGCGTGCTGACAAGGATGGGGCGCGAGGCTGGGCGTTATTGCGCCGGCTAGCACTTCGGTCCGGTGCCTGCATCGTTTGCGGCGTGTCGGCGATGATGTTGTTGTTCGGCGCGGGCCTGTCGATCTGGACGGCGGGCGCCCTGGGTTGCCTGACCGCAATGGCCGGCGCGGATGTAGCCATCGGCTTGTACGAACGCTGGGTGGCCAAGCGGCTGGACCTGAATGAGGCCGAACCGAAGGCATGAGCTGGGCAGGCCGGGTGGCGCTCCGATTTTACGGGTCCTCCCCAAGGGCCGCCCCCTACACGGGTTATGGAACTCGCGGAATCTCTCTAGCTGAAACCTTTGCAGGGATGTCCGTCTTTCCAAATGGATCGGGGCAGGGCCTAGCACTCGGATGCCGAGTCGATCAGCCGGGCCGGGCAGAAAACCGCCGGGGACCCTGGAGACTTTCAAAGGACACGGGGTCGGAAACCCGCGGGATCGTGTTAGTGGGAGACCCACCAGCTTACTGAAATTTCAATCCACTGAAATCTTGAAAGGATTCATTGAAAATCGCTGAAAAGGAGGGCCTATGAGCACAGCTACGTACATGTTCCGTCACTGCTCGCCACCAACGGGATCGGCTCAGCGTGATGTGTACAGTCACGTCTCAGACCAATCCGAACCGACTAACATGGCTGCGCCGCCGCCCGCTGATTCTGCGCATGGGCAGACCCCAGACTTTCAGAAAGCGCGTGCACATCGCGAACACCTCCCGGCGCGGATGGCTGAGATGGAGTTTCGCAAGGCGCAGGGTGAACTGGTCGAGATCAGCTTCGTGCAGAAGGATGCGTATGAGACGGCAAGTTCGATCAGTCATTGCTGAGCATGTCGCCACAATGGCACCGCAGCTCGCCGCGCTATCGGACCCGTGGGAAGTGGAACGACAGCAGACTGCTGCGCTACGTCAACGGCTAAATGAAGCGTCTCAAGGTTCTAGCGACGACTTTGTATTTTTATTGGCCGAGTGCTGAAGCAAGGGGAATTCAGATGAAATCAAATGGTCCGCTTACGGCCAGAAGCGGTCATCTGGATCGGATTGAAGCGGGGCCGAGAATTACGCTCTCAGCCCATAAAACACGGTCAGACAGTCACCACGATTTTGCCGATTTGTTGATTGGCCTCAAGGAAACGATGAGCATCCTGGATGTCGCTAAGCGCGAATGTCTTGGCGATGACCGGGCGCAACGCACCAGACTTCAGCCCTTGCAGAATAAAAGCCTTCGCTCTTTCCAAGGCTTCAAGGTCGGCCACAATCTCTGCGTAGAGATATCCCTTCAAGGTCAAGCTTTTGCCTAGTACGGTAAACAGCGGGAATGGCGTCGGCTCAGAGCTAAGTGCGCCGTATTCCAGCAAGATTCCGCCTCGCGCCATGCTCTGCGTGAGGGGTTCAAAGGACGGCCCGCCTACGGGATCAAACACCACGCGCGCGCCTTGACCGGCAGTTATCGCCATAACACGCTCGACGATGTCCTCTTCATCACTGACGATGACGTGCGCAGCGCCAGCATCAAGTAAGGCTTGCTTCTTCGCGCGGGTTCGAGTGATTGCAATTGACGTAGCTCCGACCATACGAGCAAGTTGGAAGGCGGCTAGGCCAACACTGCTTGAAGCAGCGGTGACGATGACAAAGTCGTCTTGCCGCAGCTTCGCTTGTTCGATCAATGCACCCCAAGCGGTGACGTACTGCATCCAAGACGCAGCAGCCTCTTCAAAGGATAAGTTCTCAGGACTCTTCACCACTAGGTGAGCCGGTACATTGGCCAGCTCGCCGTAAGTGCCCCATCGAGCGATATCCAAAGGCGGGATTACAGCGACCTCATCACCAATCTTGATTTCCGTTACGTCGGTACCGATTGCAACCACGACGCCTGCGGCCTCGTATCCCAAGCGGCTAGGGAACTCGGCCTCCTGTAGATAGGCGTGATTGCGAAACATCACTTCGGCCCGGTTCAAGCCAATAGCTTTAACGCCAATCTGCACCTCATTTGGTGCCGGTGCCGAAATTTGCAAATCTTCCAGCTTCAGAACGCTGGCATCACCGTATTCGTGGATTCTGACAATGCGTGCCATGTTGGGTACCTCGTTTGTTAATGGGCTTCGATGTAAATCCGGAATGTCTCCAGCCACTCGAAGGGTGACGAGAATTTAGACCTTGGTGAGTAACGGATAAAGGCCTACGATGGCTTATCACTAGAAACATGGTGTTTATAATGGATCGCTTAACGCAGATGGCTACGTTCGTCAAAACGGTTGAGCTGGGTTCTTTCAGCGCCGCTGCGGACGATCTGAACTTGTCCCCTCAGCTGGTAGGGAAACAGGTGAAAATGCTCGAACAACACCTCGGTGTCTCCCTATTGCTACGGACTACTCGCAGGCAAAGCCTTACTGACTTCGGCAGGACGTTCTACCAGCGCGCGAAACTGATCCTTGCAGACATGCAGTCCGCCGAGAGCCTGGCTGCCCTTACTCGTGGCACACCAATCGGTCGACTTCGAATCAACGCACCGGTTACGTTCGGAATTCGCGCGCTTTCTCCGCGCCTGCTTGAATACATGGTTCGGTACCCACAGGTGTCTATCGACCTGACCCTATCGAACGAGCTGGTAGATATCGTCGATCATGGTTACGACGTGGTCTTTCGCATCGGCGAGTTGGTGAGCAGTGGGTTGAAGGCGATGCCGCTAGAGCCCTATCAAATGGTTTTGTGCGCTGCACCGTCCTACCTTGCACGTCGCCCTCCTATCACGAATCCTTGGGATCTACAGCAGCAGGAGTGCCTGGGTTTTACCTATTCTGATGGTCGCTCGCACTGGAGCTTCGATAGTCGAGAGGGGCGTATCGATGTCCCAATTACAAGCAAATTGACGATTAATCAGGGTGATCCACTGCTGGCAGCAGCAGTAGCCGGTCTGGGTATAGTTCTACAGCCTATAGAGCTGGTTAGCGATGCGTTGCGTGATGGGACTTTGGTGCGTCTGCTACCGCAGTACCCGGTTCCGACTACCTCAATGCATATGCTCTACGCCCCTGACCAAAGAATGACCCCAAAGCTGCGCAGCTTTTTGGAGTTCGCACGTGAGGCGTTTGGGCCACGGGGGACTCTCTGACTGTAGGAGAATTATGGCCGCTACTGGCCGATTGCTGCCGCTCCGATCGTGCGCATCTGGCCTAATGGTCGCTCGTGAGCGAGTCGACGATCGAGATCCTTCTGGAAATGGAGCTTCTTCATGATTTGACCGAATGACATGGAGAATTTTTCGAAGTGCGCAAGAAGTTGCGCAATTGGTCGTAATATTTCAGGGCCTATATCCCCTGCAGCCCAAGCGGTTCAAGGCCTGCAGCCAAGTGCGCAAGAAGTTGCGCAGTACTGCGCAACTTCTTGCGCACTTCTCCCGGTTATTCCGCTGAAAATCGCCCCGAATGATCACCAACTACCGTGGCGCCCCCGCCATCCGGGCACCGCGCAAAACCTGGCACGCTCCTTGATAACTCTCAGCTACCCACCGGGCGATTTCGCCTCCGGGCACCCTAACTTTATCCGCAAGGAGAGCACCCCATGGCAACACCAGCGTACATGTCGGTTACCGGCGAAAAACAAGGCCTGATCACTGCCGGCGCTTTCACCGCCGACTCCGTTGGCAACACCTACCAGGAAGGCCACGAAGACCAGGTTATGGTTCAGGCTTTCACCCACGACGTGATCATCCCGCGTGACCCGCAATCCGGTCAGCCAACCGGTCAGCGCGTACACAAGCCAGTTGTGATCACCAAGGTCTACGACAAGGCTTCGCCACTGCTGCAAGCAGCTCTGACTTCCGGCGAGCGCATGAGCGAAATCGTTATCCAGTGGTACCGCACTTCGGCTCAAGGCACCCAAGAGCACTACTACACCACCAAACTGGAAGACGCGATCATCGTCGCCATCAACAACAAAATGCACAACTGCCAGGATCCAGGCAACGCGCACTTCACCCACCTGGAAGAAGTGCAGTTCACCTACCGCAAAATCACCTGGACCCACGAAGTATCCGGTACTTCGGGTTCCGATGACTGGCGTGCTCCAGTCGTTTAATTACGGCTGATGTTGTATTCACCCCGGTCGGCATTGCCGATCGGGGTGCTTTGACCTAAAGAATTCTTGCGTGCATCAGGCTTGTTGACTGATGCCCGACGCAGCATTGCGCGAGGAACAAGGGATGTTCTCACCGGCCAACCAGCCTCATTTCAATCTGACCATCGATGGCATCGACAGCGATTTTCAGGTGCTGTCCTTCACTGGTCGGGAGGCGCTCAATACACCCTTCGAATTCGAACTGGAACTGGTCAGCGAAAAAGCCTCGATCAACCTCGAAAGCGTGCTGCATAAACTGGCGTTTCTTCAACTGTCTCCGACCGGCACCGGCATTCACGGCCTGGTCTACAGCATTGCTCAAGGCGAGGCGGGCAAGCGCCTGACGCGCTACAAAATCTCTCTGCGTCCGCAACTGGCGTATCTGGCGCATCGGGTTAACCAGCGCATATTCCAGCAGATGACCGTGCAGCAGATCATCAGCAAGGTATTGGAAGAGCACGGGATCCTGGCCAGCGATTACCATTTCCAACTCAGCGCGATTTACCCGGAGCGCATCTACTGTGTGCAGTACGATGAGTCCGACCTGCATTTCATCCAGAGGCTGTGCGAAGAGGAGGGGATTCATTACCACTTCCAGCACACATCCAGTGGTCACAAGCTCACCTTCGGCGATGACCAGACGGTATTCCCGAAGCTGGCGCCTGTGGCTTATCAGCAAGATTCTGGGCTCGTTGCCGACAAGCCTGTCGTCAAGCGTTTCGGCTTGCGGTTGGTTACCCGCACGAGTCGCACCACGCGGCGAGACTACGATTTCGTCAAACCCAAGATCGAACTGGAAAGTGATGCAAAGAGCTCCGCTCAGCCGGATCTCGAGGATTACGATTACCCGGGTCGATTCGTAGATCGTGACCGTGGCAAGCACTTGGCCAATCGTGCGCTTGAGCGCCATCGAACTGACTACCGTCTGGCGGAAGGCAGCAGTGATCAGCCGATTTTGGTCAGTGGACATTTCCTTGCGCTGACCGATCATGCCAATCCGACCTGGAATGACCTCTGGTTGCTTACCGAGATCTTCCACGAAGGCAAACAGCCTCAGGTGCTTGAGGAGTCGGTGACTAGTGACACCACTGATCTCAAGGATGATTTCCATCAGGGCTACCGCAATCGCTTCAGCGCAATCCCTTGGGACGTGCCGTACCGTCCACCACTCGAACACCCCAAGCCAAAAGTTCTCGGCTCTCAGAGCGCTGTAGTTACCGGTCCTGAGGGTGAGGAGATCTACTGCGACCAATACGGACGAGTGAAGGTACAGTTCTTCTGGGATCGCGAAGGCCAACATGACGACATGACCACGTGCTGGATGCGCGTAGCGTCCAGTTGGGCGGCCGAGACGTTCGGTTCGATCAACATTCCGCGCGTCGGCATGGAGGTTTTGGTCAGCTTCCTCGAAGGCGATCCCGATCAACCTTTGATCACCGGCTGCCTGTACCACGGTGCGAACCTGCCGCCTTACAAACTGCCTGACTTCAAAACTCTCGCCACGGTCAAGAGCAAGGAATACAAGGGCAGCCGTGCCAACGAGTTGCGTATTGATGACACGACCAGTGAAATCAGCATCGCTCTTCGCAGCGACCACGGTGCGAGTGCAATCAATCTCGGCTATCTGACTCATCCGCGCCCAAGTGGCGGCCAGCCGCGCGGCGAAGGTTTCGAACTGCGTACAGATCGTCATGGCGCGGTGCGAGCTGGCGCGGGTCTCCTGATAACCACGGAGCCTCGGCCCAACGAATCCAAACACCATAAGGATCTGCCGGAAACCGCTGAGCGTCTGGCCACCGCGAGCGACCAGCAGGACGGTTTCGCGGTTCAAGCCAAAGAACTGCAGGCGCAGGAAGCTGGCGATCAGGACGATGTGGCCAAGGCATTGCACGCTCAGCATCAAGGCGTGCTCGGCAGTGGCCCGGCCAACCTCACTGCTAATGAGTTTCCAGAGTTCACCGAACCGCATCTGGTGCTTGCCAGTCCGGCCGGCATCGCCCTGACCACGCCGCGCTCCAGCCACATCGCTACGGGTGAACATCTGGCATTGAGCAGCACCGGGCATACCAGTCTGTCGATCGGTAAACGTCTGCTGGCCAGTGCTAGTCGAGGAATGCGCCTATTCGTTCAGAGCATGGGATGGCGTCTGGTCGCCGCGTCCGGCGATATTGACGTGCGGGCACTCAAGGACAGCATTAACTTGCTGGCCAAGCTCAATATCACTGCCAATGCTGACCGCATCACCATCACGGCCAAAACCGAATTGGTGATCCAAGGGGGCGGCAGTGCCACGACTTACAACGCTGGTGGCATTACTCACGCTACCAGCGGCCCGTACACGGCCCACGCGGCCAATTTCGCCTATACCGGAGCGAAGAGTTTGGCCGGCGTGTTCCCTGATCCCCCGAAACCAGGCAAGGGCAATCTTGAGTTGTTCAACCAGTACGCCGGACGCCAAGGCATCAAGGAAGGTGATTACGAAGTCATCGATGCGCTGGGCAAAAGCATCAAGGGCAAACTCGACGGCAAGGGTTTTGCGAGCGTTTCTGGTGCTGCACCGGGACCGGCGCGCGTGCTGTTCGGCAAGGATCCGGCCGATACCTGGAGCGAAGGCAGCTATATCGGCAAGCCGGAGTGGCCATTGAATCCGCCAGGCGCGGACGAAGCTCCAAGCCAAGTGCAAGCAATGGTTGCTCAGGTGTTGCCAAGCAAGAGTTGGGATGTGCTGGAGAAGGGCAAGGATATGGCTCAGACAGGGATGAGTGCTGTACAGACGGCGCAAGGTGCAATGCAAACGGCGCAACAGGTCAAAGATGCTGTACAGGGCGGAGTGGCTGGCTTGCCAAAACTGGCGAGTGCAGCGACACCGAGCGCGTCGAGCATTCTTAGCGCAGCCAGCGAGGCGGGCAAGCTGCCAAGCCTTCCGGCCCCGTCCTTGCCCAAACCAACGTTTAAGACAGCTGACCTGTTGAATGGAGAGGTGCTGTCATGACTGAAGCTGCCGTTGCCAAGAAGCGCGAGCCTCAGGTAGCCGTCGTTCCGCTCAACACGCTGGATGTGCAGGACGTGGGTCGTGGTGCCGCTCGGTTTGATGCCTGGCTGCGATCCATCAGCGGTGATGTGGTCACACTTGATCGAATCAAAGGGGTCGCCGGGTCACTGCCGGTTGTAGGCAACATCATGGCGCTGGTCGATGCGCTTGGCGACATCGTCACGCTTACCAAAAGCAAGCAGCGGGAGTTGCTTGATTGGGTCAGCCTGGGTATCAACCTGATCGGTGTTTTACCAGCCCCTCCGACCATGGCTGCTGCTCGTATGAGTTTGCGCCCGACCTTGTTTTTGGTACGTCAGGAGCTGCGTAACAGCGCCAAGATGCTGTTAGGCGACTCAATGATCGAAGTGCTGGTCGGGCACTTGAACGCCACCATCGTCGGCACGATCGATGACTTCGTAAAACAGGCCCAAGGCAAACTTTCGGGCATTCTCGCCGATGCTGGAAAACTGGGCGAGAGCGCAGTTACCGAAATCGCAAAGGGTCTCGAGGTCGTTGTAAACGGCAAGCTCGACTCTAAAGGCGATGCGCGTGCAGCGGGGCAGAAGATCACGGCGGCGGGCAATCAACTGCTTAGCGATCCCAAGGCGGCCATCAGCAATATCTTTGGGGCTGCATTCAGTGCCTACAAAGCCGTCGGTAAAGGGGTGGCCAACAGCGCGGCGAAGAACCTTCTGCCGGACCAGGCTAAAAAACTGGTGATGACGCACACCGGCACGTTGAGAGCGATGGGGCCGGAAATCAAAACCCAACTGAGTAAGTTGGGTGACCCGGGAACGCGGCACTCCATCGGTTGGTTGTTGCAAATGCTCAGCGGTGCCGTGGTGACCTGGCGTAAGCGCCGAGGGCATGGACAGAGCGCTAGCGTGAAACCCAATGCCACAAGTAAGGCGCAGAACAAAGCAGGTGAAGGCCGGCTCGAAGCCAGCAGCCGTCAGGCTCCTGCGAACGCTAACGCCAACGGCCAGAAAAATGGTGCATGCGCGGGTACTTGCAACAGTATTAGCTTCGCGTTGGGCTCCGAGTCGCTAAGCCATACCGATTTCAGCCTCCCAGGTCCATTTCCTATTGAATGGGTGCGTACCTACAGCTCCCGGTTCGATGCCTTTGACAATGGCGAACTGGGCGCTCGGTGGGTGACAGAGTTCACCACCCGATTTGATTGCAAGGGCGATGGTCTGGTTTTCTTTGGCGCCGACGGTCGTAGCATCGATTTTCCTCTGCCCAAGGTGGGCCTCTTTCACTATGACCCCGTAGAGAATCTCACGCTGGTTCGCTCCGGCGAGGATCAACTGCTGGTTTGCTTCGGTTTCGAGCGTAAAGAAATCTATGTCCGTCGTGGTCGTTCCTTCTGGCTGACGGATGTCAAAATGCGCAGTGGCGCGGGGCTGATGCTGCACTATGAGCATCGGCACGGGGACGCCCTGGTATTGTCTGACCTGATTACCTATCAAGGGGATATCACGCAGGTCCACTTGCACGTGGGAACCCTGCTTGATGATCAAGGACGGCTGGCCGGTCTTTGGGAAATCCGTGACGGCGCGCCTGTACGGCAACTCTGTGATTACCAATACAACGTCCACGGCGATCTGATCCAGGCTCAGGATGAAAACGGTGCTGCCTGGAACTATCAGTATCAGCATCATCTGCTGACTCGATACACCGATCGCACCGGCCGCGGGTTGAATCTGGAGTGGGACGGCCACACCTCACACGCCAAGGCCGTGCGCGAGTGGGCGGATGACGGCAGTTTCGATACTCGTCTTGAATGGGACGAAAACATCCGCCTGACATATGTCACCGATGCCCATGGCAACGAGACTTGGCACTACTACGACATCAAGGGCTACACCTACCGGATTCGGTATCCCGATGAACGTTCAGAGTGGTTCTTTCGCGATGACGCAAAAAACATCATTCGTCACGTTCATACAGACGGGACCTCCGATCGATACAGCTATGACGAGCGCGGTAATTTGCTCGAGCACATCAGTCCCGACGGCAGTGTCGCTCACTACGCCTACGATGATCTCAATCAACTGATCAAGGTTAGTGATGCAGAAGGTGGGCAATGGCAGCGAGCTTACGATGATGCCGGCAATTTGGTGGAGTCGGTCGATCCGCTTGGAAACAAGACGGAGTATGCCTTCGACAAAGCAGGTCAGTTGATCGCTATCAAGGACGCAATCGGCAACGAGAAAGCGCTTGAGTACAACGATGCTGGTCAGCTTCTGAAATATACCGATTGCTCTGGCAAGACCAGCGAATGGGAATACAACGATCGCGGTCAGATGATCTGTTTTACCGATGCAGCAGGACAAAGCACCGAGTATGAGTACAAGGCTGGACATATCGCCCTGATTACGCATCCAGATAAAACTCAGGAGCGATTCGAGCGTGATGCCGAAGGGCGTCTGCTTGCCCATATTGACGGTCTGGATCGCTGCACGACATGGAGCTATAACGCTGCCGGGTTGATTGCCGAGCGCGTAGACGCCTGCGAGCAAACGCTTCGCTACCGTTGGGACCGGCTGGGTCGTCTTGTAGCGCTGGAAAACGAAAACGAGCAGCGCACCCAATTTCACTATGACCCTGTCGGAAGGTTGCTTGAGGAAAAAGGATTCGATGGCGTTGCTACGCGCTATCAGTACGATTCCGAGAGCGGGCGTTTGGCGAGAGCCATTACCGGTGAGCGTGTCATTTCGATGTCGTTTGACCCCATGGGACGGCTTGTCGAACGCCATGCGAGCTTGGGCAATACGTCTCAAAGTGAATCCTTTGCGTATGACGGTAACGGCAACATGGTTTTGGCCACGAATGACCAAAGCCGGCTGCTGTGGTTCTATGATTTGGCCGGTAATCTGATCAGAGAGCATCAGCATTACCAGAGCCTGGATGCACCGCTCGTTGCAATCTGGAGGCACGAGTACGACCCCCTCAACCAGTGTGTAGCTACGACCCGCCCGGATGGTCACCGGGTGAGCTGGCTGACGTACGGCAGTGGGCATTTGCTTGCGTTGAAACTCGATAATCACGAGCTGGTCGGTTATGAGCGAGATGACCTACATCGTGAGGTAGTTCGTCATCAAGGCAATCGTCTGCGTCAGACTCAAAAATGGGACCCGGCAGGACGCCTGCAGGAGCAATTGCTAGGCCGAAGTGATGACAATTCCACTTTGCTCAAGCGCGAATACAAATACGATGCGGTCGGCCAGTTGACCGAGCTAAACGACACGCGTCGCGGACCGCTGTCCTATCGTTACGATCCAGTCGGAAGACTGATCAGTGCAGCAAGCCGCCTCGGGGTTGAGAAATTCGCTTTCGATCCAGCCAGTAACCTGCTCGATGAAAAGGTGACAGAAGTACGCCGGCCTCTTGATCAGGCCCCAATGCGTAGTCGGTTGGTAGACAATCTGCTACGGGAATACGTCGGCACCCATTACGAATATGACGATCGTGGCAATCAAACGCTGCGTTGGCACAATGGTCAACGCAGTCGACTGCAGTGGGATCTGTTCGATAGGTTGGTTCATTTCGAGGATGATCGTCTCTCGGTCAAATACGCCTACGACGCCTTGGGTCGCCGGCTGTATAAGCATTCAACCGCCCATTATACAAATCGTCCTGAAGCAGGTTCCCACTGGAATAAAAATGAGCAGGGACGCGTTCAGCGTTTGCTTGGCTGTGGCCTGACTTTGTACGGGTGGGACGGAGATAATCTTTCCTGGGAAAGCAGTCCTGCGCCTATCGATGGGGGGACTGGTCGCACAGTCCATTACGTATATGAACCCGGCACGTTTGTTCCGGTAGCTCAAGCGATCAGACACGCCTCGATTGATCTTCTAAGCCAGCCTGAATATGTCGGTGGCGAGAGTCTTGAAGATGACCCGCTTTGGAGACATGCACCCAAAGCACAACCGTTTGATGCCTTGGCTTGGTATCAGTGTGACCATTTAGGCACACCATTGGAGCTCACCGATCAGGACGGTCAGGTCGCCTGGAGCGCTCAATACAAGGCGTGGGGACAGGCAAAAGAACAGACATCAGCCTCAGCAGTACGGCATGGACTGAGCAATCCAATTCGTTTCCAAGGTCAGTACCACGATCATGAAACAGGCTTGCACTATAACCGATACAGATACTACGACCCCCATGTAGGTCGCTTCATCTCAAAGGACCCGATAGGTCTGATGGGTGGAATAAACCTTCATCAATACGCACCTAACCCAACCCAATGGGTGGACCCTTTAGGGCTGGTGAAGAAACCGCCATCCAAACGCGCCCTAAAAGACGGCGCTGGAGCATCGCCTCAAGATATCGCTGCGAGTAAGGTCGGCGGGGGCAGTCGAAAAGGGCAGGCGGCGTGTCGCAAGAAACTCATCGATAAAAGTAAGCCGGTGGGCGTCTACAAGTGCTGGCGGTGCGGACATACCTCTACCAATCCTGATGACATGCACCTGGGGCATAAGAATGTGGCCACCTCAAATGGGGGCAACCTTGCCGATGTCAACGTAGATCTTGAGGGCGCTTCGTGTAACCTGAGTGCGGGAAATAGCGGTTACGTGAAAGAAGGGATGTCGTGTGTCGAACGTGGAAGTTGTGGAGCGCCATATGGACGATAAAGAATTGCCTGTACTGATTCAGGTGTTTGTATCAGATGACGGTGGCCCGGTATTCGAGGAGCTCCCTGCAATTGCGATGGGGCAGGATACCTATGAGCTGTTGTCTTCACCTGGTCTTGCGCTGAATCTGGCTCGAGGTGATGTCATCTCGATAAAAAACAAAAACACCCACGCCGAAGTCCTCAAGCGCGGCGGGAATTTTTGTATTCATATCTACGCCGATTTCATCCCTGAGGATGTCATTGCTCAGCTCGAAACTGATGTCGGCAAAGAGCTGGGTGGAACACTTGATGGCGTTTTCGAAGGCAATCTTTCATTGGCTGTGCCGTCGAGCAACGGGATGGACAGGATCAATGAGTTTTTTGATCGTTTCCGCGAGAAAACCGGCCTCGAATGGTATTACGCCAACGTCTACAAGAACATAGATGATGAAGAGGATGAAACGCTGCTGAATTGGTGGCTGCAGAGCTGATTGATTCGAATAGCGATCTCGCTGACAACAATCGAAGCTTGGCTAAGCAAGCTTGGGTAAACACAAATGTGTCGGCTAGATCTACGAAACGCAGTGTGAGCTCGAAGGGCGCGTGACAGGTCGGTAGTGACTGCAGCGCGCTTCATCGGCCAGCCAGAAAATATGAACGAGGGCGACCCTCTTTCGAACGTTTGCCTGGCCGATATGAATCCAGGATTTAGTCAAAGGAGTGACACCATGAAAGATGTAATCCGCTTGGGCGACTCCACCACGCACGGTGGCAAGGTGCTCGAAGCCTTCTCTCGAACCGACCTCAACGGCAAGCCCATTGCCGGTGTCGGCCACAAGGTCAGTTGCCCGCTCTGCAAAGGGGTTTTCCCGATTGCTGAGGGCAGCAGCACCTACACCGTTGATGGTACGCCCATCGCTCTGGACGGTATGAAAACTGCCTGTGGGGCCGCGCTCATTGCGAGCGGTCCGAAAGGCGCAGTGATCAGCTGATCGACCTGACGACATCCTGGTTTCATTGCTAGCGAGCGGCGACGTGCAGTCGAAAGCTCTCAATAGCGATGAGCCTCATGACATCCCTGAATTCCCGAGCCTGTTGGCTGGTAAGACGCTTCCATGACGACCAATATCGCTGTTGCAACCAAACGTGAACCACAAGTCGCCGTTGTTCCGCTGAATCTGATCATGGTGGAAGACGTGGGTCGCAGTGCGGCTCAATTCGATGCCTGGTTGCGAGAGATCAGTGGCGATCTGGTGACATTGGAGCGCATCAAGACGGTCGCCGGCGCGCTGCCTGTTGTCGGCAACATCATGGCGCTGGTCGATGCGCTGAATGATGTTGTGACACTCTCCAACAGCCCACGACAAGATCCTTTGAACTGGGTCAGTCTCGGGATCAACCTGATCGGTGTCTTGCCGATGCCGCCGAACATGGCGGCCGCGCGGATGAGCTTGCGACCGACATTGTTCCTTGTCCGTCAGGAGGTCGCCAAGGTCGGCAAACTGGTATTGGGCGATGCGTTGATCAACGTCGTGGTTGGCCATCTGAACGCTGATATTGTTGGGGTGATCGATGATTTCGTTAAGCAGGCTCAAGCCAAACTCAAGGAGCTGCTCAATGATGCAGGAGAGCTTGGCGAAAAGATCCTCAATGAAATTGCCGTCGGGTTAGAGCGCGTCGTAAACGGACAGCTCGATGCCAAAGGCAATTTGAAAGCGGCAGAGCAGATGGCAAGCGCTGCCGGCGAACAACTACTACATGATCCTTTGAGCGCTATCAGCAATATCTTCGGCGCCGCGGCGAACGTTTACAAAGCAGCGGGCAAAGGCGTTGCCAACAGTGCGGCCGAGCATCTGTTGCCGGAGCAAGCAAAGAAAAAAGTTCTGATTCATACGAAATCGCTGCGCGCCATGGGACCTGAGCTGCGCACGCAGTTGAACAAGTTGAGTGATCCAGCCGTTCAAAGCTCCATCGGCGCGCTGCTGGTGGTGCTGGCCAGCGCCGTTGCAGCCTGGCGTATGCGCAATGCGCACGGGCAGGGCGGTAACGTCAAACCGGGCATGACCAGTCAATCCCGACGCGTTGCCAGCGACGGTAAGGTCGAAGTCAGCCGTGCTGAGTCGAAGCCGAAGACGCGCCCCAATGATGAGAAAAACGAAGTATGCCCTGCGACCTGCAAACGCATCAGCTTTGCCATGGGTACGGAGACGTTTGATCACTCAGATTTCAGCTTGCCCGGCGCTTTCCCGATTGATTGGACCCGCACGTATTGCTCGGACTTGAGCGCCTATGATTCGGGCATATTGGGCGCGCGCTGGATCACTCCGTTCACGACTCGCATCGATGAGCAGGACGATGGTCTGGTGTTCCACGATGCAGACGGCCGAAGCCATAGCTATCCGTTACCTAAGATCGGCCAGTTTCATTACGACGCGATTGAAAACATCACCTTGCTGCATGTCAGCGAGGGACAGTTGCTGCTATGCCGGGGTTTCGAGCGCAAGGAAACCTACAGCCGTCATGGGCAAAGTTACCTGCTGGTAGGTGTTGTGCTGCGCAGTGGCGCCGGAATCATGCTGCACCATGAGCATCGTCACGGTGAGGCGCCCGTGTTGTCCGACCTGATTACCTATCAGGAAAATGACATCACCAAGGTACATCGTCATCTCGGTACGCTGATTGATACTCATGGCCGTTTGACCGGCCTTTGGGAGATCCGTGACGGGGCGCCACAGCGTCAGCTGTGCGCTTATGAGTATGACGCGCTAGGCGACCTGATTCTCGCCCAGGATGAGAACGGTGCGGCTTGGTCGTATCAGTATGAGCATCATCTGATCACGCGCTACACGGACCGGACCGGGCGTGGGATGAACTTGCAATGGCAGGGCACGGGCGCCGATGCCAAGGCGGTGCGCGAGTGGGCCGATGACGGCAGTTTCGACACCCGTCTGGAATGGGATGAGAACATTCGTCTGACGTACGTCACGGATGCTCACGGCAACGAAACATGGCACTACTACGACAGCCTGGGCTACACGTATCGCATTCGTCACGCCGATGGCTTGTCGGAGTGGTTGTTCCGCGATGACGCCAAAAACGTCGTCCGGCATGTGCATCCCGATGGGGCCACTGACCGCTATAGCTACGACGAGCGCGGCAATCGACTTGAGCATATTCGCGCCGACAATAGCGTGGTGCACTTCGCCTATGACGACCACGACCAACTCATCAAAATCATGGACGCGGAAGGCGGGCTATGGCTGCGCGCCTATGATGACGCCGGCAACCTGGTTGAAACGGTCGATCCGCTCGGCAACAAGACTGAATACGCCTATGACAAAAAAGGTCTGCCGATTGCCATCAAGGATGCCAACGGTAACGAGAAGACCCTCGAATACAACGACGCGGGTCAATTACTCAAGTATGTGGATTGCTCGGGCAAGACCAGTACATGGGAGTATGACGATCGCGGCTTGATGATCTGCGCAACGGATGCAGCAGGGCAGAGCACCGAATACGAATACAAGGCTGGGCAGGTAGCGCTTATCCGGCATCCGGACAAAACAGAGGAGCGTTTTGAGCGCGATGCAGAGGGCAGGCTTCTGGCCCATGTCGACGGATTGGATCGCTGCACGAGGTGGAGCTACACGGCAGCTGGTTTCGTCGAAGAACGCGTGGACGCTGCCGAACAGACTCTGCGGTATCGGTGGGATCGTTTGGGACGTTTGCAGGCTCTGGAGAACCAGAATGAACGCTCGGCGCAATTTCTCTACGACCCAGTAGGACGCTTGTTGACCGAAACAGGCTTTGACGGACGTCTGACTCGCTACCAGTACGACATCGCTTCTGGACGCCTATCAAAGGTCGCCACCGGTGACCGTGTTGTGACGGTAGCGTATGACGAGATGGGGCGTGTGACCGAGCGTCTTGCTTCGCTTGGCGATGAGTCACAGGCGGAGCGTTACGCCTATGACGGCAGGGGCAACATGATCCTTGCCAGTAACGCAGACAGCCAAGTGCAATGGTTCCATGACCTGGCCGGCAATATGGTGCGTGAGCATCAGCACTACCTCGGTTTGGACAAGCCACTGGTTGCTGTCTGGCAACACGAGTACGACGTGCTCAACCAACGTGTGGCCACGATCCGTCCTGATGGGCATCGGGTCAGTTGGTTGACCTACGGCAGCGGTCATCTCTTGGCATTGCGCCTGAACGAGCATGAGTTGCTTGGCTATGAGCGCGACGACCTGCATCGCGAAGTGGCTCGGCATCAAGGCAATCGTCTTGTGCAGACGCAGAAGTGGGACCCGGCCGGGCGCCTGCAAGTGCAACTGTTGGGGCGTAGTGATGACAAGTCGGTTTTGCTTAAGCGTGAGTACGCCTACGACGCCGCAGGGCAACTGAACGAAATCAACGATACGCGCCGTGGCCAGTTGTCCTATCGCTATGATCCGGTGAGTCGTTTGTTGAGCGCAGTGAGTCGTTTGGGTGTTGAAACCTTCGACTTTGACCCGGCGGGTAACCTGCTTGATGAGAAAGCGGCCGAGAGTCGGCGGCCTCTAGAGTTGACTCCCCCACGCAGCAAACTAGTCGATAACCTGCTGCGCGAGTATGCAGGGACTCACTACGAATACGATGAGCGTGGTAACCAGATAAAGCGTTGGTGCGATGGTGCTTACAGCCAGATGCGTTGGGATCTGTTCGATCGGCTGGTGCATTTTGAGGACTCAAGGCTTTCGGTGGAGTTTGCCTACGACGCCCTTGGTCGACGTTTATCCAAGAATTCGAAGGTCCACTACAAGCAGCGGCCGGCGGCAGGCTCACTGTGGAATAGCGCTGAGCACGCTCGATTGCAGCGAGAGCACGGCTGTGGCTTTACGTTGTACGGTTGGGATGGCGATAACTTGGCTTGGGAAAGTCGTGCTCCTCAGCAGGACGGGGAGGCGGGCCGCACTATTCATTACGTGTTTGAGCCCGGAACATTCATTCCTGTCGCTCAGGCGATGTCGAATCATTCCATTAATCTGATGGGATTGCCTGACTACGATGAGGATTACAGCTTAGAGGATGATCCGCTTTGGAATTGTTCCGCAGTATCGCCCCAAATCGATGTATTGACCTGGTATCAATGCGACCACTTGGGGACGCCTCTTGAGTTGACCGATCAGAACGGAGACGTCGTATGGAGCGCTCAGTCCAAAGCTTGGGGTGAGATACGGGAGGAACGGTCGCACTGGGCGAAGCAGCAGGGCATTGCGAACCCTATTCGATTTCAAGGGCAGTACCATGATCATGAAACCGGTCTGCACTACAATCGATATCGGTACTATGATCCGATGGTCGGGCGCTTTATCAGCCAAGATCCGATTGGCTATGCAGGTGGGTTGAACCTGTTTGAGTACGCTCCGAATCCTTTGAACTGGGTCGATCCGCTGGGATTGGCTAAAAAAGGCGCACAATCAGGCGGCACGCCGAAGCAGGCCCAATCAAAGGTTAGAAGAGGCCAAGCACCGGCGGAAATCACTCGTATTGATGAGCCGGAACAGAGTGTACCTAGCAGCCAATGGCACGCACACTGTAAGTGTGGGTCGGGATACAATCTCGACGGATCAATACATGATAAAGGAAAAGGGGATGTGACCTTCTCCAAAAAAACAAAAGAATGGCTGAACGATCACGGATGGAGCATCCCTTAAATGAAGTTGGCTGAGATTTACAGCAAAATAATAAGCAAAGAGCCATATAATGATATGGCTGTATTCTTTGAAAGCTATGAAAGCTTTGAGGAAATACCGCTTGTATCTAGATACAAACGGTTGGATTTCTTAAAAAAAGAGATGAGCAACGATAGCGTTTCTGCAGTTCTGGCGGGGGCCGCTATATTTTTGATCAATTTGATTAGGGTAATGGAAACGGCGGATACGTTAAATTTCTACGCAATAACATTTACCGACTTTGATGGCTTGGATGATCAAGATGTTATTGTTCCCAACATTTTTGTTTATCCCGCGCCTGCGTCAGTTGGTTTTCTGGATAAGCTCAAGGAGAGGGGTGGAAAGGCTGCGTCGCGGGAAATGAAAAAAGTAAAAAATTATTTTGATAAGTTGGGTAGTAAGGCGCTTTTCGATTTTCATGAAAGCAGATTTCATGATTCTGTGTGTGGTGAAGATATTATTAGGATTTTTGCCGTCCCCAAAGCATTAAATGGAATAATTAAAAAGTCGACTTTAATTGATTTCAAGCCTTGAAAAGGATGTCTTGATTAACACTTAATTGTTGGAGATGTTGGTTCATTTTATTAGGTAGGCCTGGCAGTTTTGTCCAGCTGCCCCGACAGTAGAAGCGTGACGCTGAAAGAATTCGGCCATAAGCAGCCCGTCGTGAGCGGTAGCTAACGACAGAGAGCTACTATCAGCTTCGACCTTGTTCACAACACAGCATTTGTGTTGGGAGGAACTGCTTAAAAAGTAGACCTTAAAAGTCATCGTGAGGAAATATAATTGGATACAAGTGCGTACTACACGGCAGCCGTCACAGTTGCTTCGGCTGCTGCTATCTTCAGTTTCCTTTCTGCAAGGAACTCATCGAAGTCTGCTACTGCCGCGATGCTCGGCCTTACTAGAAAGTACGAAATGATCGTTGAGCATAAGGTCGACCCAGGACTGAGCTATAACACGTCAGCGCAAGCCTTTTTGGTTGACGTCAGCTTCTTTAATATTGGTGAAGTTCCAGTTTTTTTAGAGGCATGGCTTGCAGGCGATATAGACTGCGGTGGAAACGGACAACTTAATTTCTCTATCTTGACGCCCGCTAAGTTTTCCATAATTAAACCTGGTGAGCATCAGACCATGACCTTTCAAATGCTAACCAGTAATATGCGAGGGACAGCTCGTATTGTTCTCAATTATGAAAAGCAAAACAGCAGACGCGAACCTGTCACAGTTAAACACCCAGTTTCCCATTTTCCGGTGTAGCATTAATATTTACCAGTTGAGTCGTGTACATGACCTCCAGTGCTAGGCTGTCATAATTAGATTTGGCAAACCCAGTTTAGAGCGAGTCAGCGAGCCAGAGAGCCAGAGAGCCAGCGTGACATTTTACTTGCTCCTCTAAGCGTTTCACCGCTTAGAGGAGCATTTCCATAGGACATTCGGCGGTTCGCCCCTGCCCGAACTGTGCCATTCGTGGAGGGCAAAAAACGGCCAGGAGCAGCCATTTAGCACTAGGCCAGAGAAGGAGCCTCAGGATTACAGCCGTGCCACGAGACATCCTGAGTTGGCGCTGCTATCTGTTATCAGAACTGCGCCATGGCTAAAGAGGAACACATTCAATTCTGGAAAAACTTCCATTGGCTAACAGCTCGATGCGGTTGAAAATCTGAGGAAGAATGCCACCCGACAGGTACATAATGAGAGCCCTGGCACCTAAGGCGTCAGTTGGCAAACACACTCCAGATTCACTCCATCAGGGCCCAGTACATAGGCCGCGTAATAATCGGAGTGGTACTGAGGCCTGATCCCTGGTGCGCCATTGTCCTGTCCGCCAACGGCGATGGCAGCCCCATGGAATGCGTCAACGGCCCCTCGACTTTGCGCCAGCAGCGCAATATGAGCCCCGTAGCTGGGAACTGGTGCATCGTGCAGCCACAGGAATGGCTTGCCTGCGGAGCCGAACCCCAGTCTGCGAGGCGTCGAATGCGGATGGTCCGTTTCGATGCTCATTAGCAATGTGATCCCTAACGGCTCGAGCGACCGCTCGTAAAAGGCGCGAGCGTGCAAAATGTCCGAGACACCAAGGCCCACATGATCGATTAGTGATCCAGCAAACTTACTCATTTGGTAACTCCTTGCATCCCCGATTCACTCGGCAGGATGGTTGCGCTCGTCAGCTATAAGCGAATGATATTTCCCGTTGCGGATTGCCAGTTAAGGCATTGTCGTCGTTCAGCGGAAGGTCAGCATTTGGCGAGTCGACCGATCCATGTACGTTCAAACCTGAGAAGCTCCACCGTCGGCGAACAGCTCGGCACCATTGACATAGCTCGACGCCTCGCTCGCCAGAAAGAGCGCAGCTTGGCCGATCTCGTGTGCCTGGCCGATCCGGCCGAGGGTGCTCTTCTCATTTAGCAAGTCGATTATCTGTGGCGCGTTTTCACCAAGCACGGCCCGTAGGGACGGGGTGTCCACCGGCCCGGGACTGAGTAAGTTAATGCGTACACCCGATCCTTTGATGTCGAGAATCCAGCTCCTCACCAACGCGCGTAGTGCGGCCTTGGTTGCTCCGTACACGCTCATACCAGGTCCAGGGTCGATCGAAGAAGTCGAGCCGATAATGACAACGCTGCTCCCCTCGCTCATCAGCGGTAACGCCCCCTGAACCGTAAAGGTGGTGCCTTTGACATTGGTCGCGAACACCCGATCGAAGCCCGCTTCGGTGATTGCACCTAGAGGCTCGATTTCACCCATCCCGGCGTTAGCGATCAATACATCGATACGACCGTGGACCGCACCGATATGCTTGAACAGTTCCCCTAGGGAGGCTGGGTCCGAGATATCAGTCCGCACCGCAGAAACATTCCCACCGAGGCGACTTGCTGCTTCGTCTAGCTGAGGCTGGCGGCGCCCGGTAATGATCAGATCCGCACCCTGGCTGACGAATGCTTCGGCGATTGCGAAGCCGAGGCCCGAAGAACCGCCAGTAACCAGCACAACCTTGTTTTTGAATTGCATGGGATGAACCTCAGCTGTCGAATATGTAGTGAACACTACATAAAGAGGATGTCCTCTGCAAGTTATTTAGTGACTACTAAATACAAGGAACAACCGAAGCGGTTGAACTTGCATGTAGCGATCACTACAGTGGCGTATCACCTAGAGACATAGCCATGAACGAAAAACCCAGACAGCGCCGTTCCGCCTTTGACCGGGAGCAAGGGATAGCCATCGCACAAGCACTGTTTCACCAGCGTGGATACGACGCTGTCAGCCTGACCGACCTGACCGAGGCAATGAATATCAAGCCGCCGAGCTTTTACGCCGCCTATGGAAGCAAGGCCGAACTGTTCGAACGAGCAATGCATCGCTATGCCGCAGAAAACGCGCTGCCTATGGACAGACTGCTGGCACCGGATAGACCTCCCGCCGAAGCGCTAACCTCGCTGCTGATTGCCGCTGCGCAGCAGTACGGGCGAGATAGCGCTTTGCGTGGTTGCCTGATCACCGAAGGCCTGCGTGCGGACGATCCGGTCGCTCGAAACATGGCGGAGAAATTCGGCGACGCTGGAATCCAGGCGATCCGCCGGTATCTGGACCAAGTCTGCCCGGACGCTGCGCAGACCCGGGCTGACTACATCCTGGTCACCCTGCGGGGGCTGTCTGCAGCGGCATGCAGTGGGATGTCCAGCGAGCGCTTGGTGAGCGTCGCACGGATTGCCGGCAGGTTGCTTGCCCATGAGTTCGAGGCAGACGACAGCGCAGTGGAATCCTGAGTAAACAACATCTGCACTATCGTTCGATCAATCAGTAATCAGTGATGGTCGTACCGCCGATGCTCTCGGCGAATGAGCCCCCCAGCAGCTTTGCCGGTGTCTCAAAACCCGGTCGTCGCACGCCGTTCAATACTTGGCGTGCCGCCTCCATGGCAGCAATCGGCGTATAGGTGTAACCGTTGACGGTTTCGATCACTGAACGTGCCACAGTGCCGTCAGCGCCAGTCACCTCGGCCACTGCCCGAGCGCGATGAGCTTCGCGCTGTTGCGCGTTCGGCCCCTCGGGAATTTTTGAAAGATCTCCGTCAGGTAATGGATCACCGGAAAAATGTACAAACATTGCAATATTGGGAATGCCGGTGGAGTGCCAGCCGGTGACCAGATCACCGAACGACAATGGTACGCACAGCTCCTGGCCGTCGCCAAAATCGAAGTGTCGCGGTCGCGCATCGGGAGTTGAAAGAAGCGCTCCATCAATCCGGGCCAGCAGCCCCGCTCCAACAATTTCGCTAACACTCAGTGCTGACCCACGTGACATGGAACCCGCGACCTGCAGTGCAATGTTCAACGACTGCGGATATTTCACCCGACGAGCGACATGCACCGCCAGGCAGTCGGTCGGCACTACGTCCCAACCGACGCCAGGTAGGAGCATGACCCTTGCCCCTACCGCCTCATCGCCCAATTGCTCGGCCAACCGATATACGTTGATCTCGGCCGTGATATCCAGATAATCGACTCCAGCCTTGATACAGAGCCACATCAAGGCGTCAGCTGTCCGCGCGAAGGGGCCGGCAAAGTTCACCAGCACGCCAATGCCTTCCAGGCATTGTGTCGTCGGGGCATGAGGGGAAAACACACGATAAGGAACGTCCAACTGTGCAGCCAGATCGCGCAGCTTGTCGTGGCTGCGCCCGGCGATGACAACGTCCAGTCCCTGCGCCACTGCATAGTCGGTCGCCATGCGCCCGACATAGCCGGTTGCGCCATAAATCATCAATTTCTTCATTGTGCGTGCTGCCAGTTCTTGTAAACGAATTCCAGGCTGTATCCGTCAGGATCCAGAACATTGGCCGCGTAGTAGTTGGGGTCGTAGTGCAGACGCGCCCCCGGTGCGCCTTGATCGACGGCGCCCTGAGCCAACGCTGCCGCATAGGCCGCCGCAACCTGAGCTTTACTGTCTGCGACGAAACCGACATGTACCGCTCGGCCTTCGACTTCACCCTGACGCAGCCAGAAAAACATCCGGCCCTTGGCGCCGAAACCTTTCAGGTCCGGATGCCCAGTCGGACCGTCCTTGCCATCGTAGTCCAAGCGCGCGGTGATACCCAGCGGCGCCAACGTAGCTTCGTAGAAACGGATAGAGCGCTCAATGTCACTCACAGACAGAAAAATATGATCCAGCATGGCAACGTCTCCCGATCGTTCAGATGATGTAGCCGCCCGCGACTTCGATGGTCTGGGCATTGATCCAGGCCCCGTCTTGGGACAGCAACATGGCAATGACGCGGGCCACATCTTCGGGCTCACCGACTCTGCCTAGCGCCGTTTGCTCAGCCAGCATCGCCTCAAACTCATCATTGAGCCCGCCACCTAACTCGGTTCGAATCGCCCCAGGTGAAACCGCATTGACACGTATGCGCCGATCACCGAACTCTTTGGCCATGTAGCGCGTGAGCACTTCCAGTCCACCTTTGAACGCCGCATACGGCGCCACCCCGGCGGTGGCCACGCGTGTAGTAGCGCTGGTTAGATTGACGATGCTGGCGTTCTCCTCCAGTAATGGCAGCAAGGTCTGCGTCAGGAAGAAAGGGCCTTTCAGATGGACTTTGAAAAGACCATCAAACTGAGCCTCGCTGACCGACGCCAGCGGGTTGAACAGGCCGTAGCCGGCGTTATTCACTAAACCCGCCAGTGTGCTGGTGCCCCATCTCTTCTGGAGCACGGCCACGATGGCATCGCGAAACTCTTTGAAACTTTCGACATCGGCCACGTCGAGCTTAAGCGCAACGCCCTTGCTGCCCGCTTGTTCAATGCGTCGCACCACATCATCCGCTTCGTCGGGATGCTGGTTGTACGTAATGATGACATCCATACCGCGCCGGGCGGCATGTTCTGCTGCACTTGCACCAATCCCTCGACTGCCTCCGGTAATGACGATAACGCTCATGACGTGTTCCTTAACTGATTGAATGAGCCTTCACATTAAGAGCGCTGGTTAATGCGGGCGCAGCCGTTCCTACTCGAAATCTGCCTGTTTCTACTTTTTGCTTGCGCTGCTCCTGCTGGGAGATTCAGCATGGCCAGCATGAACGAACAACTTAACGAACTCCGCATCCTCGCCGCCAAGGCCGAAAACCGCCGCACAGAGACGGGCATTCCCCGCGTCGCTATGGTCCAAGGAAAAATCCCTGAGCATATGCTGGCGGCAGTCTATGACCCGATGATCAACTTGATTCTGCAGGGCAGCAAAACCATGACCGTGGGCGACCGCACGCTGCGATACGACCCGGCGACCTATTTCGTCATGTCGATTCAGTTGCCTGCGGTGGGCACGGTGCATCCTGCGCCAACGGGCGAACCCTATCTGGCCATAAGCCTCACGCTTGATCCCACCGTGTTATCAACCTTGCTGGCTGACCTGCCCAAATCTGTCGGCCACCATGAAAGCGACCCGGGCTTTTCAGTGGCGGCCGTTACAACCGAATTAATGGACGCATGGGTGCGCATGTTGCGATTGATGGGCAACCCGGAAGCTATCGCAGCCCTGGCGCCTGCTTATGAACGCGAGATACTGTTTCGCGTGCTGCAAGGCCCCCACGGCTGGATGCTGCGAGAGATCGCAGCGCCCGATACAGCCATGGCCAGAGTGAACACAGCCATTCAATGGATCCGTCGCGATTTTGCGGAGCCGATCAGGGTGGAAAGCTTGGCTCAGAAAGCGGCAATGAGCGTCTCGGCCTTCCATCGCCACTTCAAAGCGGTGACGACGTTGAGTCCATTGCAGTATCAAAAACGAGTGCGCTTACTTCACGCGCGGATGCTCATGGTAGCCAGCGGCAAGAGCGTCATGGCGGCAGCCTTCGAGGTTGGCTACGAAAGTCCAACGCAGTTTAGTCGAGACTATACGAAAATATTTGGGCTTTCACCTGCGAAGGATGCAGCAAGAATTGTCGGAAAAACGAAAGTTCTAGAATCTAATAGGCGCAGGAATTTCGCCCCCTTCAAGACTTAGATAGCAAGCGGGTTGAAAGGGGTGTAATCGACCAATTTCTGGCGTATGCGAATGACTGGCTTCGCCCAGAAGCTACCAGTCTTAAAGGTCCGTTTTTGGCCGATAGCTGACTACTGACAGCAGTCAATGCAACCAGCGCGCTCTGCTTCGTGTGATTTGACTAGCGCCAACTTGGTGGTGTCAGAAGGGTAGGGTTGCGGAAATGACTGGAAAGTTGCGGAAACGATCCATAGAGAGAGGAGCAAATTTTCTGAATGCCAGAAACGACAAAGCCCTGAATAATCAGGACTTTGTCGTTACAGATATGGCGGAGGCGATGGGATTCGAACTCATGGACCTGTTACAGTCGACGGTTTTCAAGTCTGATGATTATTCCTTATATTACAATGAGATATGTATTAATCTTCTCCGCTAGATGCCTCTCATCAACGCTTTGGAGGCCTCAGAAACCAAGAGGTGGAAGTTTATTTGCGGAAACGAATTTGGCCTATTGTTTTGCTTTTGGAATGAGCCGCCCTATCTGCATTGGTATTCGGAGCCAGCCCACGTCAGTCGTGACGGGGCAAAAGCGGCCAGAAGAGGACGTCCGATACCACTTGTGAGGAGTGCCTGATAGGGCAGAGGCACGTATCCAGATAGAAGCGCTCTTGAGTTCAGAGCCCACGTCAGCGGGTAAGCGTCTGTCGGATTGCATACTGCGTTCGCCCATTACCAAATGACCGATCTTCTGTTTACCTCGATCAGACTGATGAATACATCCCCCACCCTGATGTCAAGCTTTCAGAAGAGATGGAAACGCAGGGCTTGAAGACATTATGCCGAGCGCACTTCGAATAGATGCAATTCGGTAGTGAATACGAGAGATTAGGCGTATCAGCTAAACACTGCGCTACTCTACTAGAGAGGCCAGGCACACAGGAGGTGCTATGCGAATCAAGTTCGTAGAGATTTCCAATTTTCGAAAACTGAAGTCTACCCATCTCGATTTTGATAGAAACACGACAATTCTGGTCGGTGCCAACAACAGCGGAAAGACCTCAGCGATGTTGGCGCTGCGCATCTTCCTGCTTTCGCCATCTCGATTGGTGCTTCGCGACGTCACTATTGCCAATTGGACCAATATCGATCTGCTGGGTAGCGAGTGGGAGGCTGGTACAGAGCCTACCGTCGATCTGGATTCGCTCCTTCCCTCGCTGGATGTCTGGCTTGACGTTCCGCTCCGCGAGATCCAGCACGTCGTTGATATCCTACCTACGTTAGATTGGTCCGGCGGGCTACTGGGGGTTCGGCTTGCGTTTCGAATAAAGAATCTCGAAAAACTCAAGAGCGAATATACTGCGCAACGAACTGCGGCGCGGGACGCGTCAATCATCGGGCCGAGCGGTGAGTCGATCAAGATTGCGGTCTGGCCTCGCAACCTCACTGACTTTCTTGAACGTCGGCTGCGGGCACACCTTGAACTTCTAGCCTATCCCCTTGATCCTGCTGCTGTTGTTCCTCCGGGAAGAAGCGGCCTCGCGACGCCGCAAACGCTCCCCGCCAGCGCACTTGCGTTCGAGCATCCACCTTTCAAAAAACTCATCAAGATTGATGAAATCGCCGCGCAGCGCGACTTTGCCGACGCCACCAGCAGTGACGGCGGTGACGACAAGGGAGAGGAGAACAATCGTCGGTTCAAGCGTCGCCTCTCGGACCAGTTACGCTCCTATTACGATCGCCATCTCGACCCGACGAAGACGCCATCGGATAAAGACTACGAAGCGCTCGGCGCAATTCAAGCGGCTGAGCGCAGCTTTGACGCGCGACTTGAGGAAGGTTTTTCCTCTGCCTTTCAAGAGCTAGAGGATTTGGGTTATCCCGGCATGAGTAATCCCAAGCTCAAAATCTCGACGCTTCTTCGGGGCACGGATGGGCTCAAGCACGGATCGTCCGTGCAGTACCAGGTTGCGGATCCTTCAGGTGACGGCACCAACACCCTCAAACTACCAGAGGACTATTCGGGGCTCGGGTATCAGAACCTGATCGCCATGGTGTTCATGTTGATGGGCTTTCGCGATGAGTGGATGCGTGTAGAAAAGGCCGGCATTCTCGAGGGCACGGACGTGTCAAACGAAATACAGCCACTGCACCTCGTACTGGTAGAGGAACCCGAAGCCCATCTCCATGCACAGGTCCAGCAAGTCTTCATCAATAAAGCCTATTCCTTGCTCAGAAAACACGACGATCTAGGTGCTGCGGAAAACTATTGCACTCAACTTATCGTCAGCACGCACTCAAGTCACGTTGCTCACGAAGCGGACTTCGCGAATTTGCGCTATTTTCGGCGCCGGCCTGCGGCTAGTATGGGGGAGACGCCGACCACCACGGTGGCCAACCTGTCCTACATCTTCGGTGATGGCGACGAGACAAAGCGCTTCGTAAAGCGCTACCTCAAGGCGACCCACTGCGATCTCTTTTTCGCAGACGGCGTCATCTTCGTCGAGGGGCAGGCGGAGCGCATCTTGGTGCCCCATTTCATCCGTCATCATTTTCCCGAGCTGTCGCGGCGCTATGTTACGTTGCTTGAGCTCGGTGGAAGTCACGTGCATAGCTTCCGCAATTTGGTCGATGCACTCGGCATCGCGACGCTGATCATTGGCGATCTGGATGCCACAACGGCGGTTAAGATTGTCGACAAAAATAAGCGAGAGACAACTCGTTGGAAGTCGGCTCGCCCCGAACAGGGTAAAGCTCAGCAAACCGCAAACTCAGTTCTCAAAGAGTGGCACCCTGGGAAAAAGCTCATTGATGAACTCGTCGCGCTACCACCCGATGGGCACATTTCGACGGCTGGCGGCGACTATGAACTGTATGTCGCCTATCAAAAGCCAGTCAACGTGAAGGGTGCTGCCGAAGATGGCGATCTCATCATTCCGCGAACATTTGAAGACGCCTTGATCCTGGAGAACTTAGCGGTCGCTGGAGAGATCGAGGGTTCGATCACCTCGGCCAAGGTTCGCAACATTGTCGCTCAGGATCTGTCTGGAGATGACCTTGAGGATGAGCTGTTTGAGCTGTTGAAGACGGCCGAGAAAGCGGCGTTTGCGCTGGACTGTCTCATGCTAGAAGACCCAAAGGCGCTCAAGCCGCCAAGCTATATCGCGGCCGGTCTTAAATGGTTTGAAGGGGCCGTAGGTAAGGACATCGCCCAGAGCGAAATCCAAGGAGCGGAGGATCAGGATGATAATTGAAACGGCAGCGCCAGACTTCGATGAGGGCGCCGACGCGCAAATCCGGGCTTGCCTGAATCCCGCCGCCCCGCAAAGCTTTTTCCTCTACGCCGGGGCAGGGTCTGGGAAGACGCGCTCCCTTAAAAGGGCGCTCGACACCTTTCGCGAAGATTATGGCGCGACCTTCCGGCGGGCTGGCAAGAAGATCGCAGTCATTACCTATACGAACGTCGCGGCCGACGAAATCGCCGAGCGCGTCGGAGAGGACCCGCTGTTTCCTATATCGACGATCCACAGCTTCTGCTGGCGGCATATTGAGACCTACCATAGTGATATCCAGGCGTGGCTTCTGAACAGACTTCCGGTTGAGCTTGCGGACTTACACGAGAAACAGGCGAAGGGGCGCGCTGGCACCAAGGCCGCGCTAGACCGTGAGAGGGCCATTGTCTCCACGATGCGGCGCATTGAATGGCTCAGTGTCCCTCGGCGGTTTACCTACAGCCCCAACGGCGACAATTTCGGAAAGGACTCACTATCCCACTCTGAGGTGCTAAAAATCACCGCGGCGTTCATCGAAACAAAGCCATCGATGCAGGCGATCTTGGTCAACAGATTCCCATTCTTGCTCGTCGACGAGAGCCAAGATACGAATAAAGGGCTGATGGAAGCCTTTTTTGCGCTGGCTGCGGCGCACAAGGACAAGTTCGCGATTGGCCTATTCGGCGATACCATGCAACGCATTTTTATGGATGGTCATCCTGAGCTGGAACGTTTGGTTCCCGCTGACTGGGCGCGTCCGGTCAAGCGCCTTAACCATCGCTCCACCCAGCGTGTAGTCGCCCTCGGCAACGTCCTCCGAGAGCCGGTTGATAGCCAATACCAGGTTGCCCGCGAAGACAGCGAAATCGGTATTGTCCGTCTTTTTGTGTCTCCCAACGATGTCCATGATAAGCCCGCCATCGAGCGACAGGTGCGCCATCGGATGGCGGACTTGTGCAACGACCTCATGTGGCGTGAGGAAGCTGCTGTCAAAGCGCTGACGCTCGAACATCACATGGCGGCATCTCGCCGTGGTTTTCTGGAGATGTTCCAAGCGCTCAACCAAGATTCACGCCTATCGACTGGGTTGCGCACTGGCGACCTAGCCGGGCTCAGATTATTCACCGATCGGGTAGCCCCGCTTATTGCCGCCGCGCGAATTGAGGATGACTTCACAGTAATGGCGCATTTGCGCGCAACCTCGCCGCTTCTGCAGCGCGCAGCTATCGTTCGGCTCGCGCATACTGCTGATCCGCTACTACCAATCCGAGCCGCTGTAGATGCACTCCTTGGCCTGGAGACTGATCACCAGGAAACCACGTTCCTCGCCGTGCTGGAATGCGTCGCTAAACATCGTCTATTCGAGATTCCTGATGCGCTACGCCCTTTTGTTGCGAATGGGGCAGAAGCGAAGGACGTCGAGTTGGCCGGCGATGAGAGCGAGCCGGGCGAAGAGCATGCGCCGGAAGAGAGGTCATCTGCGAGCTTGGAGGCCTGGCGAGCCTTTCTGGAGACGCCGTACAGGCAGACAATCCCATTTGCGGAATACGTCAGTGATAAGGGCCCCCTCGGTACACATCAGGGCGTGAAAGGGCTCGAGTTTGAACGCGTATTGGTGATCCTCGACGATAGCGACGCCCGCGGCTTTCTATTTTCTTACGACAAACTATTCGACGCGACGCCGTTGGCGGGGGCTGGCCGTAAACCTCCTGTCGAGACGTCCGAGGAGGGGACTGCGCGTACTCGGCGCCTGTTATACGTGACCTGCACTCGTGCCGAGAAAAGCTTGGCACTAGTAGCCTACACAAAGGAACCCGAGACGCTCATTGCGGCGGCGCTGCGTAACCAATGGTTCACCGAAGAAGAAATCGAGCGGATATGATTTCACCTTCTCAACAATTAGATTTTCTCTCGTGGAGGCGGCGTTGGAAATGACTGCTCCCGGCCAGAAGCAGAGACTGCATGAGACTACGAAGGTCAAGATGATATAAAACTCCTTGGACTCTCGTCCTTAACTGATTTCGATAACTGCTGTCCTCTATGGTGACTTTTTAACGTGTTCTAGATTGCTAGGTTGGGGAATGACCATGGTTGCTAGGTATAGAAAAAGTGTTGAGCAGTTCACGATAATGCTGCAAGTTATCAGAACGCATAAGAATTTGCCGGTAGCAGCAATTGTTGATTTTCAATTATTAATACTGAAGAAAGTCAAAGAGGCAGAAAAAGCAATCTCTCGTACAAAAGAACTAATTCAAAAGCTGCGTCTTGAAAAAGCAAATGATAGACCGGCTAGGGAGCGCGTAAAAGAAATAAAATACCTAATCAAGAAGCTTGAACGCAAGGTTGAAAGGTATAGATATATAATCTATATCTGGAAAATGTATGTTGAGAGCATTGTATTTCATTTCTGTGATAAGTATGCAGTTAAGCATTTTCTTTATGATGATAAATATAATGTAAAAGAGACGGCGGGGTATGTTTCTGGAAAAGATGGCATAAAAGCCGAGATAGCGCTCTTAAAAGCTGCCGCTAAAAGCAATGTGCCTGCAGTTCTTTGCGATTTAACAAATACGCTACGGCATGGCGATGTATGTCTGCTAGGTAGCAATGATCCTTACCCCATTGAGGTGAAAACATCAAAGAAGCTTGATAGGCGAGGGGAAAAACAACTTAGAAGTATAGGTGAGTTAAGCGCGTTTTTCACAAAGGATGAGGCGGAAAATTTTAGAGGTGCTGGTCCCGTAAGAAGGGTGGAGCACATAGGGACAGAACGGTATCACTTGAGTGCCATTAATGCGTGTATAAGTAGTTCCTATGAGAAGGGGACTAGTCATTTGTCGCCAGAAAGTGGAGTTCACTATTTGGCCATTACGAAATTTAAAAAAGGAGCTCTTGATCAGATATCTGCAATGTACGCTCATGTATTCAATTTGAATGAGTACAAAACAGCTATGAGTTGGCATCCTTATACACCTTTTCATTTATCGTTAAGTCCCGAGCATCTATTTAATTTTATAAGTGGTAATTTAACTATAGTGGTGCTTCTTGATTTGCAAATAATAAAGAGAAGGTTTAAGAGGTGTGGCATGCATATCGTTTTCTTGCAAGACGAAAATTGGTACGCCCAGATTTCATCAACTGGAAATATTTTGGATGGAGGATTCAGAGTGTCAGTGCAGTCATTTTTGCGTATTGTATTTGAATTTCAGAGCTTGACATGGGCAATAAAGCAGCACAAAAAGCACCTGAGTTCATTTGTTGAGGAAAAAGGTAACATTGGCAGAGCAATGGAAGTACCCTCTGATTGGATCGCAGCTGTAGATAATATTCCGACTTAGAAGCTATTCGTCCTATAGCTTACGACCGCTGAAAGTCTATAGCTACCTCCCATGAACGACTGCTTTTGGCCGAAAGCTGCCAGTGGGAAGTTATCGTGATGAATATTTACGGTCGCAGGCGTTCTGGAGTTCGAATCTCTCCTTCACCGCCACATTCAGTAAGCGCCAACCCCTGATTTTCCTAGAGAAAGTCGGGGGTTTGTGGTTTTTGGCATGCGAAAAAAGGCCATATGGGACTGAGATGGGATTGGCGCGCTATTTTGGTGCGAAAATAGAGGCCGCCGAATGGTTGATTGACCTTCGCCGGCGATACCATGAGCTAGGCTATTGCGAACCGAACTCCAAGGACGACTTCTATGCCATCTGACTCAGATTCGAATATTGCCACCGCAGATGCGCTGACATTGCTCCTGCATAACCAGCATGCGCTGGCGGCGGCAATAGAGGAGGTCACCGTATGGCTTTCGGAGAATGGCGTAGAGACTGTTGCTGATAATGCAGTCACGGCAATGGAAACCTTGGACACGAATGCGAAAGCAATCAACGATGCGATTATGCGTCTACGGCAATTGTAGATAATCGCTTACAGCAGGCTGTCATTGGTCAAAGCCGTAACTAACTGTACTTTGAATTCTGGCTGTTACCGCACAGCTTGTAGCTCACATGTCCTTGCTGCTAAACGCTTTGGTCGTTACTCAAGTCGCGTCTGATCTGGTAACGTTTTATTCCCAAGAAGGTTGATGCTCTCGTATATTGGCTGCATCAGAAATGAGCGTGTGAACATAAAGGTTGTTTTCATTTGACGTTAAGGGAATATGTATGAGTGAAATGGCATGGAGTGACGATCTATTAGACCGTAAAGTGCGTGCAGATTTTTTATCCAACTATTTGGATGAAGACGTCTGTCGTGTACTAAATCTTGACTCTCCCTGGGGAGCCGGGAAAACATATTTTTTAAAAAACTGGAGGCTTCAGCTTTTAAGCGAAAAATTACGGCCTGTAGTTTATTTCAATGCTTGGGAGAACGATTTCTTAGGTGACCCTCTTCTGTCACTTGTGTCAGTGATTCGAGACCAGCTTTCTGACCAGGGCGGAACACAGGCATTAGTCAAAAAGAGAGTTAAAGAGTTCACGAAGAGAGCAGGTGAACTAGCTGCTGCTATAGCGCCATCGATTATTAAGGCTGCAGCCAAGAAACATCTTGGTGAAGACTTTCTAGATGTTTTGGACGGAGAAACTACCGCTGATGCAGCAGAAAAATTTGTAGAGAAAATTTTAAACAAGAATCAAGAGGCCTTAAGTGCGGTTGAGCATTTTCGCAGTTCACTTACGGAACTATTCAAAGCCGCGAGCAGTAAAAGTGACGGGAAACCGGTCTATATTTTTATCGATGAGCTAGATCGTTGTCGTCCTACATACGCAATCGAATTGCTCGAACGTGTTAAGCATTTTTTTGCGATAGAAGGGTGCAGGTTCGTAATAGCCACTGACACTGACCAACTGGCTCATTCTATCTGTGCTGTGTACGGAACTGGATTCGCTTCTAAACGCTATCTTAAAAGATTTTTTGATTCGACGTTCAAGCTAGACAATACGCAGCTTGACAACTGGATTGCTACGCATATAAAAAGTGAAGTCTGCCCTCCTTTTAATAATTACAGAGTAATCGAAAAGTATACAGGTAGACCTTCTTTCGGGTTTGACGAATTTGTAGATCCAGAGTCAACATCTATTTTTAGCGACAAACTGAATTCCCATCAGATTGTTTTTAAAGCCCTGACAATAGGTTTTAATTATCAGATACGCGATTTAGAAGCCATTCTTAAAAGGATTCACACCTTCAATGGATATTTTAATGAAGGTGCTTGGGATTTTTTCTTTTGTGCGTACTTGCTGTTTCTTGTTCATTCGGATGTTGCTGTTGTCAAGCCCTTTGGGGCGTACTACGAGGATGAAGGCTTTTGGACGGAGCTAAACTCTAAATATCCGGCGAGCAGGACATTATATACTGGCGTGGCTAATCTTTCGATTCATGAGCTAGGTAGAGCTTACTTTAGGGCTTTGAGTTCAACTGGTCGGGCTCTTGTGGACGTAGCAAATGGAGGCGGTATTGATTCAGCGGTTGCGCTCGATGTAATGAGAAGGACGGATTCATATGTCAAGTGCTTTGATGTTGCGAAGCTTTCAGCTCAACTCACTTAGATTGGGTAGTCTCAGGTCCAATGACGGATTAACGTCAATACTGTAAAGTTTCATGGCCACCTGCGTTGAGGTCTGTTCTTTTCCCGGGGTGAGGCAACCCTAAAGTCCGCTACCCGTTTCTAGCGGTCCTTCACCGATACGTTGATTTCCAGCCTATGTTCAATCGGCCCCCACACCTGGCCCCGGTGTGGGGGCCTTTTTTTGTGGCCGTGGAAGCCGGTCACCCCAGGGCTGGTCTACCATTCCTTGGCTGTCTGGCTACTGACGTGCATCTGAGTTGTCTTAAAATGCATGATCCTGCAGCCCTATTTTTTTCCGCAATTTATTTTCAGGTGCTGGTTTTGCTGTCTTGGAACGGAGAGAAAATTTGGGTGATGCGGAAAAATTCTGGCCGTAAGCTTCTGAATTAGAAGTAAAAATTTATGGACTTAAAATCCCCCGCTCGTAAGGGCGTGCCGGTTCGATTCCGGCTTCGAGCACCATAAATATCAAGGGCTTGCATGACATATGTCATGCAAGCCCTTATTTTTTGTGCCGTGGAAATGTTTTCCACGCTCCTGACTGGCCATTCCGTCACCGTCTGGTGCTTGGAAATCCACTCCTTTCTTCAGCGTCGACTGCATCCATCAGCGAGTAAGCGTTTCCGGCGCCACCACCCACACACTACAAGGCATTTTGTACAACAGATGCTCGACCGTACTGCCAACCAGTCGGGCGATTCCTCGGTGAGTGACGCGGCCCATTACGATCACATCGATGTCGTACGCATCGGCATAGCTGGAAAGCACCTTGGCGGGATCGCCCACAATCATGTGCTGGTTCTCTGCCGGAATGTTGTTACGTTCAGCCACCGCCTGGAAAGCTTCGCCTTGGGCGTCGAACAGTTTCTTGGCTGCGGTGGAAGAAAAGATCGCGGACGCGTTATTGAAGCCGAACTCGGCAGCGCTGATCGATGACAGGTCATGGGCATAAATCACGTCCAGGCTGCCATTGCAGACACTGGCCAGTCTTGCTGCTTCGCGCAGGATGCGATCGTTGAGGCCCTGGTATTGGCCATCACGATGGAAGGGGTCGACCGCCGCGACGATTCGGCGTGGCAGAGCGTGTTGAACCTGGCTGACAAAATGCAGCGGCACCGGGCATTCGCGCAACAGATGGATGTCCAGCGGGGTGAACATCAGTCGCGACAAAACTGATTCGTGCTCCAGAGCCTTTATAAGGACAGCCATCGGCTGTTCCTTCAAATGAATGAGGATTTCCTTCAAAGGATTGTCCACCCAGACGACCTCGGTGGTGACGGTCACCCCGATCTTGCGCAGCGGCCGGGCCTGGTCTTCGAGCCATTGATGATGGCGTTCGACATAGCCCAGGCGCATCTGCTCCAGGGCTTGCTCGTTGACCATTCCTGCGGTCGCCAGGCCCTCCAGATAATCAAACGCGACAATATGCAGTGCGGCATCCGATGCTTTGGCCAGGGAGGCGGCGCGGTCGAACGCCGGACTGTTTTTCATCAGCGGCGACACGACCAGCATGAAACGCGATTGCTCAGACATGACAGAACTCCCGAGGGTAGTCACCCAGGCATTGCGTGCATGCCTGGAATGAATAGTGGCGCATGCGCTTATCCTGGAGCGAGCCAGCAGGACGGGGTTGATATTTATCAACCATACATCAGCGCGTGGTCGTGAGCGGATGTACGGTCGAGCAAGACCACTGATCGTCGGATAGTTGACCATTATCAACTACGGCCCCGCCGTCGCGGCTCAAGCTCTGCCTTGCACTCACACGCCGGCGGAGGGAAAGTCATCATGGCCACCATGAAAGCCGCAATATTCGTTGAAAAAAACCGCATCGTGCTCGATGACAAGCCGATTCCCGAGGTCGGGCCGCTGGATGCGTTGATCCGCGTGACCACCACCACCATTTGCGGCACCGACGTGCATATCCTGCGCGGCGAATACCCAGTGGCCAGAGGACTGACCATCGGCCACGAACCGGTCGGCATCATTGAGCGATTGGGCTCACAAGTACGCGGTTTTGTCGAAGGGCAGCGGGTGATTGCCGGTGCCATCACCCCCAGCGGGCACAGTTACGCGTGCCTGTGTGGCTGCGGCTCGCAGGACGGCCCCGACACCCGGCACGGCTTCAAGGCCATCGGTGGCTGGAAGTTTGGCAACACGATCGACGGTTGCCAGGCCGAGTACGTGTTGGTGCCGGATGCACAGGCCAACCTGTGCCCGATCCCCGATGAGTTGAGCGATGAACAGGTGCTGATGTGCCCGGACATCATGTCCACCGGGTTCTCGGGGGCCGAGCGCGGCGAGATCGCCATCGGCGACGCTGTCGCGGTGTTTGCATTGGGCCCGATCGGCCTCTGCGCCGTGGCCGGAGCACGGCTGAAGGGCGCCACGACGATTATCGGTGTCGACGCGGTGGCCGAACGCATGGCCATGGCGCGCCAGCTGGGCGCGACCCATACCGTCAATTTCAAGGACGGCAATGTGGTGGAACAGATCATGGCGTTGACCGATGGCCGTGGCGTGGATGTGTCCATCGAAGCGCTGGGCACCCAAGGCACGTTCGAGTCGGCATTGCGGGTGCTGCGCCCGGGCGGGCGTTTGTCCAGCCTCGGGGTGTATTCCAGCGATCTGCACATCCCGCTCGGCGCGTTTGCCGCCGGATTGGGCGATTACAGCATCGTTTCCACCCTGTGCCCGGGCGGCAAGGAACGCATGCGTCGACTGATGGCCGTGGTGCAGAGCGGTGCCGTCGATCTGTCACCGCTGGTGACTCACCGTTTCAGACTGGACGACATCGAGCAGGCGTATGAGTTGTTCGCTCATCAACGCGACGGGGTCATGAAAGTCGCAATCACTCCTTGAAAGCACCTTGGCGTGCCGCTGAAACCGGGGTTTCCATGAACATCAAGATCACTGAAAAACACGCTCCCCACGGCTGGGTCGTGCACATGGATGACTGGGATGTGGGCTTCATGAGCCTCAAGGCTGCGCAGGAATTTGTCGAGGTGCTTGAGGCCCGTATCAACGCCCCTCACGAGTGGCCGAATGCGTTTGCCCAGCCGTTGCCAGCAAGGCCGGTAACGGCTCGCCGCATCAGCGCAAGCGTTGAATGCTCGCCATAAACCGAGTGCAGCAGGGTGCGCAAATCCTGCGGGACGCTACCCATCATGAATGAGGTTTTTGATCTGTCCGGCGCCGCTGCGGCGTTGGGGATCGGCATGCTCATCGGTCTTGAGCGTGAACGGCACAAGGGCACTGGCGATGCGCGACACTGCGCCGGCTTGCGCACGTTCGCCATTACCGCGCTGTTGGGGTATGTCGCGCTACAGGTCGGCGGTGGCCTGCTGCTGGGGATCGTCGCCGGCTGTGTCACGTTGCTGACCAGCGTTGCGTACTGGCGTAGTCAAAGCGACGACCCTGGGCTGACCAGCGAGGTGGCGTTGATCACCGTGCTGATCCTGGGCGCGTTGTGCGCAACCGCGCCGGCGCTGGCCATTGCCCTTGGCGTGGTGATCGCGGGCCTTTTGGCGTATCGCCAGGCGCTGCATCACTTTGCCAACAGCCAGTTGTCCGAAACGGAAATGCGTGATGGCCTGATCCTGCTGATCGCAGCGCTGGTGATACTGCCTTTGGCACCGGACCGATATATCGGCCCGTACGCCGCGATCAATCTGCGTACCATTTGTACCGTGACGGTGTTGCTGATGCTGGTCGGCGCGTTCGGCCACATTGCCGTGCGCGCTTTGGGCTCGCGTTATGGCTACGTCATCAGCGCGATTGCATCCGGCTTCGCCTCCAGTACCGTGACGATCGCGACCATGGGCCAACGCCTTGCCCATGAACCGGACAACATCCGCATCCTCAGCGCCGCGGCGATTTTTTCCAATCTCGCGACGGTGATACAGATCGGCCTGATCCTGACGATGGTTGATGCGGATCTGCTGAACAGTGTATGGGCGCCACTGCTCTTCGGCTTGATCGCTACGTTGTTGTACGGCGCCTGCCTGATGTTCCCCGACCCCACGCGAGGGAGCCGCAGCAAGCCGGTCGACACGGCAGGGGCGTTCAATCTGAAACTCGCGGTCATCGTGACACTGACCCTTACCGGCATCACATTTGTCTCCTCGGCCATGCTCAGCCACTTTGGTCAGGCAGGCTTGTGGCTGACCGCAATGCTTTCGGGCTTTGCCGATGCGCACTCTGCCACAGCGTCCATCGCCAGCCTGGCCAAGGCGGGCCAGGTGCCTTATGACTCGATAGCGGTGCCAGCGCTGATTGCCGTCAGCAGTAACTCGGTGAGCAAATGCGTGGTGGCGTGGGTCAGCGGCGGCAGGCGTTTCGCTGCCTGCGTGATCCCGGGCCAGGTATTGCTGACCTTGGCCATGTGGACGGGCAATGTGCTGTTTTGAGCGCGATCGGTGCTCTTGCTGACAAAGATCAAGCTGCCAATGGACACAGCATTCACCCTGAAGTCTGTTTCTCCTGGCTGGCCGCATGCCGAGGTATCCCGTGTCACAGACTCCGCGTTTACTGTTGATCGCTCCTTCAGCCATGGAGCGCACGCCGGCGTTCGAGCGCGCGGCTGCACTGGCCCAGGCCATGCAGTTGCCGCTGCACATCGTGGCCTTCGACTACTTGCAGGCGCTGGCCGTGGCAGGGCTGTTTGCCCCCGAGCAGATCCGCCTCGCCCGCGATGGTTATCTGCGCACTCACCGGCAGTGGCTCGCAGAGCAGGCTTCATTGCTGGCGAGGCATCAGATCATGGTCACCAGCGAAGTGATGTGGGTCCAGGATCCCTTCGCCGAGATCCTGCAGTTCATCAACGAAATGCCGTTGCTATTGATCATCAAGGATGTGCAGCACGAGTCCGTGCTGGAGCGTATTTTCTACACCCCGCTGGACTGGCAACTGTTGCGCGATTGCCCGGTGCCGGTGCATCTGGTGACCGACGACACCCATCCGCGCCCACGCCGTGTGCTGGCCATCGTCGATGTCTTGCGCAGCGAAGAGCAGGACTGCGTGTTCAACGATCAGATCATCGATGCCGCCGCCCAACTCGCCGCGCAGTGCGATGCCAGTCTAGATGTGGTGCATGTTTACGACTGGACGGCGGTTTACGCCACGGACATGGGGTTCGGCGCATTGCCGCTGGCCACCGGGATTCATGAAGCGCTGGGCACTGCGCAGCATGAGGCATTTACGGCCCTGGCCGAGCGCCACGGCGTGCCGGTCTCATGCCGGCACTTCATCGAGGGCGCACCGGTGCGCAGTATCTGCGGGTTCGCCATCGACAAGCAGATTGACGTCATTGTCATGGGCACAGTGCAGCACCACGGCTTGAGCAAGTTGTTAGGCACCACCGCCGAACAGCTGCTGCATCGGGCACCTTGCAGTGTGTTGGCGATCAAGCCGCAACCCACACTGCAATCCTGAAACACGATCGCCCCGAGGTGCGACGTTGGCCGACTCACCTCGGGGCGATTCATTTACAGGTCAAGACGATGAATGACCTGGCGTGCGTCGTCCGGATCATTGTGGGTTTCGAAGCCCAGGCTTTTGGCCAGATCGCGCATCGCCGCGTTACTGGCGGCATCGACCGAGTACATCTGGCGGAATCCGTTGCGGCGGGCTGCCTTGATCAGATGCTCCATCAGCAACGTGCCCAGCCCCAGGTGCTGCCATTCATCGGCGACCGTCACCGCGCATTCGCATTGATGGGCGCCTGTGCCGGCATAGCGGCTGATGCCGATTTCGATCAACTTGCCGTTCTCGTGAACCAGTGCAATGAAGGCGGTGCGCTGTTTGTTATCGGTGTCCATCAACTGGTCTAGCAGAGCGGTGCCGGGTTCGCTGATCTGGGCGAGAAAACGCATGTGCCTGGATTCGGGCGACAGGCGCTTGATGAAGTCGTATTCGCGCAGGCGATCCTTTTCCGTGAGGGGCCGGATCAATACATGGAGGCCGTCCTTGAGCGCCTCAATCCAGTATTGTCCGGCGACCGCCGCATAAGCGGCCACGGCCTGATCGTTGTGGTCTTTGACGGTGAGCATGATCATTCTCCATCCGGTTCGAAAGGCTGGCGGACGGTGAAAAAGCGTCCGCTTGCCTTCCTTCTACGCGGTTGCCCACGGCGACATCTGATCTACATCAGACGCCTCTTTCATTGACCCGGGCTTGATGTAAATCAACGCCGGGCAAGGGCGAGAGGGCGCAGTCTTGAAGCCCGCCGGCCCACCGCGCCGGTGCCGAGCGGAGGTGTGTGATGGGCCAATATGAACGTCTGTTGCTGGTCGCCGACCAGACGCTGCATCAATCAGCGGCGATGCTGCGTGCCATCGCGCTGGCCAAGGCGAGCGGGGCGGCGCTGGACGTGCGGGCCTTTGTTTCGCCGGTGCCGATCACCCATCTGTGGGAGGAAAAAATCGATGACGTGGATGCTCAGCGCTATCAGCGGCGCTACCGTCGCTGGGTGGCCGATGAGCTCGAGCAACTCAGCAACCAGGGGCTGGACGGCACGGTTGATGTGGTCTTTTCCAGCCATCCGCTGCTGGACATCCTCAAGACCGTCCATGTGCTCAAGCCCGACCTGTTGATCAAGGATGTGCGACTGGAACCAGCGCTCAAGCGCGTGTTCATCACGCCGCTCGATTGTCACCTGCTGCGTGAGTGTCCGATTCCCGTGCATCTGGTCAATCAGATTCGCTATGCGTTGCCGCATCGTGTCGTGGCAGCCGTGGACCCGTTCGATCCGGATACCCAAATCAGTGGCTTGAACGACGTGATCATACGGTCGGCGAACGCTTTGGCGGTGCAATGCGACGTGCCGTTGCACCTGCTCTGCGCCTACGATTTGTCCGCCGCTTTCAACGGCGATGCACCAATGATCAACGGTGGCTGGAACGAAGATCTGGCGAACGAGTTGCGTCAGTCACTGCATCAGGCTTTTGTCGCCCTTGCTGATCGCCACGGTGTGCCCCCTGAGCGTCGACACTTCGTCATGGGCCATCCAGTGCAGGTCATCAATGAGTTCGTCGAGCAGTACCTGGCCGACGTGGTGGTGATGGGCACGGTTCATCGCTTGGGCATCGAACGCGTGATCGGCAGCACCACCGAGCGCGCCTTGTATTCGGTGCCGGGGAGCATTCTGGCGGTGAGGAAAGAGCCTGTGCGGTGAGCATGATCGCAGCGTAGCGAGCCGGCCTGTTCGCTGGCTCGCTAGGGTATTGCATAGATCCTGAAGAGCTTTTTGGCGGCACTGCTGGCGCCGCCCAGATGTTTGTCGAATGCCTGTTCAATTTCGCCGGATCGGTACATTTCACTTAGCGCCGTGTCGACCAGCAGACGGAAATCCTCATCCTCTCGATCCACTGCCATCGCCGTCGGTGCGTACTCGAAAATCCGCTCCAGCAGCACCAGGTTGCCCGATGGATAATTTCTGGTCAGCAGATGCTTGAGCATCATGCGTTCAGCGAAAAACGCATCGGCTTTGCCATTGGCAACCAGATTCAGACCGGCTTCTGCGTTCTCTACCGTGACCAGCGCGGCTACTACACCCAGCAATCGCATCTGCTGTTGTATCCACGTCTCCGTGACCCCGCCGGCGATGGCGGCATAGGTCTGATTGGCCAGACCACGGTTCACCGTGGCTCGCCATGTTGGCCCGGTATGGGCCACTTTGCCACTCAGCACATTGAGCAAGGTTTCGGACGCATCCTGGCGCACCACAGCCGAGAGGCCAGCGGTGTAAATCGGCACCGAGTAACTGACGATCCTGCGCCGCGCCAGCGTGGGTGGGGTCGGAGTACAAAGAATGTCGATCCTGCCGGAACTGACAGCGCTCATCTCGTCGTTGAGCGAGACCGCTTGGTACTGGATTTTCAGCGCCGGCAGATTCAGATCGATCCTTACCCTCTCGGCTATTTTCAGACAGAGATCGATGGCATAGCCGCTGGCTTTATCGGCGTCCTGATCACTGAACGGCATGAAGTCAGGCACGTAGCCAAGGGTGATCGCTTGACTGGCACGGATGCGCTCCAGCGTGTTGCCATGGGTCACTACCGGTAGCAGCGCAAGGACGCAGGCGAGCAGCAGGTGGTGGGCTCTGATCAGTTTCACGTTCATGCGCGCGGTTCCTCGAATTCAGATTTCTGTGCTGTACCGAAGACTTCGATCAAGGGTTATCAGGCCGGGGGCCGACAGGCGCAGGGGCATCGACAAAACGTTTGGCAAGGAAACCGTAAAGCAGGTAGCCGAACACCAGGACCAGGATGCCGCCGAACACCGCGTCCTTGCCGCAGGCATACAGCGCATACAAGGAATAGGCCACGGCAACCACTAACAGCAGGGTATTGCGCGTGTATACGGCTGCGCTGACTCTGGCTTTGTACATCATGACCAGCAGCCCGGTGGCTGCCGTCACATAGGGAATCAGGTTGGTCACCGCCGCGAGGCTGACGAGTTTTCCAAACTGCGCGCTCGCGCTCGGCGAAATGGTCGACAGCGCCATACAGGTCTGCAGGACGCCGCAGACCAGCATCCCGACGATGGGGGCGTTGCGTGCGCTGACCTTGCTGAACAGTTTCGGAAACATGCCCTGATCAGCGGTCACCTTGGCCGTTTGCGCCAACGTGAACTGCCAGCCCAGCAGCGAGCCGACACAGGCCATTACCGCGAGCGCCATGATGATGTTGCCGACCAGGGGATTGAACATGTGCGCATAAACGAGCGCGAAAGGCGCTGACGAGTTGGCCAGTTCGGCGTTGGGAATAATGCCCTGAATGACCGTCGTCGATAGCACATAGACCACCGCTGCGCCCAATGTACCGAACAGACAGGCCAGCGGTACGGTGCGCTTGGGGTTTTCCACCGCATCTGAGGCCTGGGCTGCCGACTCCATGCCGAGAAACGCCCAGAGCGTGAGGGGAATCGCTTTGCTGATGGCCTCGGATATAGGCAGTTGGTTCGGGTTCCAGGCGGCGATGATCAGCTCGGGTTTGAACCAGAACCAACCGATGATGCTCAAGCCCGCTACGGGAATGATCACCCCCCACACCGTAACCGCACCAATCCTGCCAGTGATGCCAGGGCCGCCGAAATTCGCCACGGTGGTCAGCCAGAGCAGGCCTACCGTTCCAAAGAATAAAGGAATGGCGCCGCTTCCCAGCCAGGGCATGAACGACGTCATGTAGCCCACTGCCGAAATGGCCACCGCCACGTTGGCGATGGCCAGCGACAGGAAGTACAGGTACGAGCACAGAAAAAAGCCTGACTTTGCATGCGCCTCTTCGGTGTAGGCGGATAGCCCGCCTGAGCGCAGGCAGAAGATGCCGCATTGGGAAAAGCAGTACGCGATAGCCATCGAGCCGACAGCGGTGACGATCCATGACAGCAATGAAACAGCCCCGAGTTGGGCCATGCTCGTCGGCAACATGATGATGCCTGAGCCCATCATGTTCACCGTCACCAGTGTGGTGAGCCCCATGAGGCTCATTTTCTTGCTTGAGTCGGCCATCGGAGTTCCCTCGATTTGCGCAACGCGTCACCGCTCAGCCAACGCACAAGGTTTTGCCGGCATCGGCGGTACGCAGCTTTTCAAGCGACGTTCAACGGTTAGAAAGACAGGTGATTTCAAGTGCATCGAAACAGCGCGCCCATCGCTTCGATATGGCTTGCCCGAGGGATGGCGAAGGCATGGCAGGAACTCATGGACGGGCTCAATGACTCTGGCGGTTGCAGCCCGACACCATCTGCTTGAGGCCGTCCATGTTGTGGATTCTCACGTCGCGCGCGGTGATTTCCACCAAGCCCTGATCGCGCAAGTGGGCAATGCCGCGGCAAATGGTTTCCAGACGCAGCCCAAGGTAGGAGCCGATTTCTTCGCGGCGCATTTTCAGCACGAACTCTTTCGAGGAATAGCCACGGGAGCTCAGGCGTTGCGAGAGGTTGAGCAGGAAAGCCGCCAGGCGCTCATCGGAGTTCATGTTGCCCATGAGCATCAACATGCTGTGATCGCGCACGATTTCCCGGCTCAGCAACTTGTTGAGGTTGTGCTGCAGGGAGGGAAGGCTTTGCGCGAGTTTTTCCAGCTGTGCGAAGTGAATCGGACAGACTTCGCTGTCTTCCAGCGCATACGCAGTACACGCGTGTTGATCGATGCTGATGGCGTCGAGCCCGAGCATTTCGCCGGGAATATGAAAACCGGTCACTTGCTCGCGCCCATCGACGGAGACCACGCTGGTCTTGAACGAACCTATTCGCACAGCGTACAGCGAGCGCAGCGGGTCCCCGGTCCGGTAGAGCGCGGCACCTTTCTTCACCTTGTATCGCTGCACGATCAGCGTGTCGAGCCGCTCGACCTCCGTTCCCGTCAGGCCAAGCGGCAGGCATAACTCGACCACACTGCAGTTGGAACAGGCAGTTTTGAGAATCGGCGGGGGCGAGTGGGCTTCAAGCATGGATAAGCAGCCTCCAATGAGTGTGATAAGCATAGAAGTCTTCGCAGCGCACGTGCCTTTCGTTTGGTTTGTCAGCGTGATTACGGACGAACGGCGAGGAGGGGAATCACAAAGGCAACGGCCTGTGCGCCGCTCTTGTGTCGCAGGGGTGATGAAACTTGATGCATATCAAGCGTGGCGGTTGGCAGAGTTACAGAATCGTCCAATGGCGCTGACTGGAAATACACGTGATGTTCAGGCTCAAACGCATTCTGTTGATCGCACCTGCCGAAATGACCCGCACCCCGGCGTTTGATCGCGCCCAGGCGCTCGCTCGGGCCAGTGGCGCGTTATTGCACATCGTGGCGTTCGATCATGTCCAGTCCGTGGCGTTGGCCGGCCTGATCGACCACGACGCCATGGCGCAAGCGCGTGAAGGCTATTTGCAGATGCATCGCCAGTGGCTGGAGCAGCAGGCCCGGTTTCAACGTGGCGCTGGCGTGCAAGTCAGCACCGAAGTGGTCTGGGCCAGGGCCACGCCGGCGCATGTACTTGAGTACATCAATGACTTTCGTGTCGATCTGGTGATCAAGGACGCTCACCATGTTTCAGCGCTCAATCAAACGTTTCACCAGCCGTTGGACTGGCTATTGGTACGTGATTGTTCCGCCTGCGTGCATCTGGTCACCGAGGCCGCACATCCGAAACCCTTGAAGATACTGGCGGCCATTGACCTGTCGCATCTCGAGGATCTGACCCAAGGGCTCAATGACCGGATACTTCGCGTTGCATCGACATTGGCAGCTAAATGCGATGCGTCGCTGCACTTGTTGAATGTGAGCAATTGGTCAGTGGTGGGTGATGCGGCGATGAGCGTGCCGAACTTGAGCCTGGACCACAGCTTGTGCGATGCGATCAACGACACTCAGCAAGAAGCGTTCGATACGCTGGCCGAGCGCTATGGTCTGGATGAACAGCATAGCCACCTGCTCTCAGGTGTCCCTTACCGGGTGATCGAAGACTTCGCCCGACAGCACGCGTTCGACCTGCTGGTGCTGGGCATCTGTCACCATCGAGCGCTGGACGGCTTTATCGGCGGCACGGCCGAATGCCTGATGAACCGGGCTCCTTGCAGTTTGTTGATGGTCAAGGCAATGCCTGCCACAGCCTGACCGGTCATCGCAGCAGTTGATGGTAATCGGTTGGGGGTAATCCATCAGTGACTGCGCCCGCCGTGTGCGTAATGCCATTGTTGCCAGGCGTGCCGATATTTCTCATCGGCGCGTTTCCTCGCTTCAGTGAACTTGTGCATGGTGTCTGGAGAATACGGCTCTTCAAGGACGGCATAGGCCCGTTCGCTGAGCCGATCGGCTTCGTGAAACAGTGCGCCACTGTCATCGATCGCGTCGGGGACATTGGCAGTTGTCATGGCTGGAACATTGATGACCATATCGTGAACCTCGCAAAGCAAGAATGAGGGTGGGTTGCGGACCTGTCACCCTGTGGCCGCATCTGTAACTTTCACGCGTTCGAGCAGCTTGTGACTGTCCCTGATCCGAGATGCGGGCGCAGCCGAGTCATGACTCTATTTCGATCCAGTTTGTCGTCGCAGCGATTGATCCAGATCAATGTCGCTCGCCAGTTTCATCGCCGCTTTGTCGGTTTTCCAGGCGCTTGCGCAAGGGTGGTGGACAAGCCTCGATATTCAGGTTCTTCAGGGGGAGGACGAGCACCAGGGGCCTTGCATATGACATTTATCAAGGAAGTCGCCGGGCTATGGCGCAACCTCGATTGACGTTGTTGTCTGATTCTTTCGGCCCGGTTCAGCTGCGAGTGACATGAGCGCAGACGTCCATCTCTCTGGAGACAAACATGAGCCAATATCAACACTTGTTGCTGATCATCAACCCGGCCCTGCGCCATTCCCCGGCGATAAGCCAGGCCGCCGCCCTGGCTAAAGCCAGCGGCGCGTCGCTGCACATCGCAGCCTTGATCAAATGGTGGGATTTCCTGTCGCTGCTGGAGGAAGGGGATCGGGCAAGGGCCCGTGCGGCCTATTTGCAGGACCATCACGAGTGGCTGGCAAGCCAGGCTGCCAGTCTGCGAGCCGAAGGTTTGCGGGTGACGACCGAGGTTGGCTGGTCCGAAGACATGAAACGGGAGATCCTCGATCACGTCACCGTGAACCAGCCCGATCTGCTGATCAAGGAAGTGCAGCACGAATCCTTGCTCAAACGCGCTTTGTTTACCCCATTGGATTGGCAGCTGCTGCGTGATTGTCCGGTGCCGGTCTACTTGTTGGGCGCTGCTGGCCCGGGTCTGCCGCGCAAGGTCGTAGCGGCAGTGGATGTAGCTGCAAGCGAAGATGATGGGGGCGCTCTCAATGACCGGATCGTCGAACAGGCCACATCCTTCGCCACTCAGTTTGGTGCAGAGTTGCACCTGTTATATGCCTATGACGTCTCGCAAAACTATCTGGATGAAGTGGTGAACAACTGGACGGTTTCGGAATTGATGAATGCCCGGCGCAAGGAACTGCAAGCGCATTACAGCGCTTTGGCGAGGAAATTCGGTGTGACGGCCGAGCACAGGCATAGCAGGGAGGGACATCCCGTGGCGGCGATCAGTGAGTTTGCCGAAGAGCACGATGTGGACGTGATTGTCATGGGCAGGGTTCAACGTCACGGGCTGGAAAAACTGCTGGGAAGTACCACCGAACATATTCTGTACCAGGTCCCCTGCAGCGTACTGGCGGTCTAGCGCCAACGCTGGTGCACCTTACAAAGTCAGCGTTCCGGCCCACAACATCCGGCCAGCGTAAATCGCGGCGGTCCAGATAATGATCAACACACCCGTTTCCGAACCGCTGAGCGGCTGACCCTGACGCGTTTTCAGCGTGCCCAGGTAAATCAACGAGCCAGGCGCTTAGAGCAGAGCGCTGAGCAGCAGGTATTTGGGGCCGGCGGCATACAGCTGAATCAATCGGATGATTATTTCCCTGCCGGAATCGATAACGTCGCCCTCAAACCGCCCTCTGCGCGGTTCGCCAGTTCAATCCGTCCGTTCAGTCGCATCGCGATGGTGTTGACAATGGTCAACCCCAACCCGGCGCCATGCGCCGTGCCACGGCTGTAGAAACGCTCGAACAATCGCTCTCTGTCCGATTCATCGATTCCCGGCCCTTGATCGTCGACCGTCAAATGACAGAAGCCATCGGACTTGCTCAGGTGCACGGTGATCGCACCGTGTTCGGGGGAGAAGTTCGCCGCGTTGGTGATCAGGTTATTCAGCGCGATATCGATGGCGGCGGGGTCGGCGAGGACATGAAACGGTTGGTCGCTGACCTCGAAGATCAACTCAAGGTGTTTGCTCAGCAACCACGGTGTCAATTGCACCAGGCTGTTGCGTACGGTTTCGCTGAGATCAATGCGTTGCAGTGGCGGCGGGTTGGGTTTGGGTTCAAGACGTGCCATGGTCAGCAGTTGGTTGACCAGCCGGCTGGTGCGGTCGACTCCGGAGATCAGAAATTCCAGCGACTCACGGCGCTCTTCTTCGGTCCCGGCCTCCTGCAGATTTTGCGCATGCACCCGCAGCACCGCCAGCGGCGTGCGCATTTCGTGCGCGGCATCGGCGATAAAACGACGCTCCCGGCCGAGCACTTCCTGAATCTGCGCGAGCATGCGATTGAGCGCTGCCTGCATGGGCTCCAGCTCACTGGGCAGGGGCGTCAGTTGCAGCGGCTCAAGTGAACCACTGTGACGGGCGCGCAGAGTCGCCGCCATGTCTGCCAAGGGCTTGAGCCCCCAGCCTATGGCCAGCCAGATCATCGCGGCGAGGATCAGGCTGCCAACTATGTTCGGCCACAGTGTGTGGCGCACGATGCGGTCGACCAGGTCGGTGCGCACATCGTCGCGCTCGCCGACCCAGATGCGCAGGCCGTTCTGCTTGTCTTCCAGCATGAACGCTCGCCATTGCCGACCTTTCAGATCGACCACGTCGCTGAAGCCCGTTCTCGTCGGCGGCGCAGTGAAGGAGGGCGCACTGGCGGTATGTACCAGCACCTCGCCTTGCGGGTTCCACACCTGGAAGGCGATTTTGCTTTCGTAAGGATGTCCATCAACCCGTGGCTTGGCTTCGCCGAGAGCCTGATTGAACGCCTGATACAACTGCGCGTGCTCGGTACTCGCCATCGGCATACGCATCACGCCCTGCAGCAGGCGTGCGTTCTGCGCCAGTTGGGCGTCGTAGACCTCGGCGATTTCGTGGTTGCTGTCATGCACGTTGAAGAGGCTGAGTACCGCCAGACCGGCCAGTAACAGGCCGATGATCAGGGTCAGCGTGCGCCGGCGGATCGATGTCATCGACGCTCCTCCACCAGATAACCCACGCCGCGGATGGTGCGGATCAGGTCGGTGGAGAACTTCTTGCGCAGGTGATGAATGTGCACTTCCAGGGTGTTGCTTTCCGCTTCTTCATTCCAGCCGTAGAGCAACTGGATCAATTGATCGCGAGTCATCACCCGCCCCGGCGGCGACAGCAGTTCGTGCAGCAACTGATATTCCTTGGGGGTGAGCGCGACCGGTTGGCCTTGATAACTGACCTGCTGGGTGCCGGGGTTGAGGCTGATACCGGCGTGCTCGATCAGCGCCTGGGCGCGCCCGGCACTGCGGCGCAACAGGGCACGCAGGCGGGCTTTGAGTTCGGCGAGGTCGAAGGGTTTGACCAGGTAATCGTCAGCACCGGCGTCGAGTCCGGCAATGCGGTCTTCGGTGGCATCGCGAGCGGTGAGAATCAACACCGGCAGGTTCGAACCGCTGTCACGCAGGCGGCGCAACACTTCGAGGCCATCCATGCGCGGCAGGCCGAGGTCCAGCACGGCGACATCAAACGTTTCGCTGAGCAGCGCGTGCAAGGCGCTGCTGCCATCTTTGAGCCAGTCGACCGTGTAACCCTCGCGACCCAACGCCTGGTAAATGCCTTCACCCAGCGCCACGTCATCCTCGATCAGTAATAAACGCACGCGCACTCCTTTCAGTCGAGTTTCTTGTTCACGTCCACCAGCAAGGTGTCGATCTCTTTACGACGCCCGGCATCGGCACTTTCGCGGCCCGCACGAGGTGCGGCTTGTCTGGCCTTGATCAGCGCTGCCTTGGCTTCAGCGTAGCGCTTCTGACGGTAGAGATGGTCGCCCCAGAAGTACAGACTGTCGATGCCATCGGGGTTGAGCTGCAGGGCTTGTTTGAGCAATTGCTCGGCCTTGTCGCTGTCGCCGAAGCCGATCGGCCAGCCCGGTACGCGGTCGTACAGTGCAGCGAGGCTGGTATAGGCCGAGCCTTGCAGGGCCTTGGGGTCAAGCGTCAGGGATTTTTCCAGATCCGCCTTGGCGTCCTTGGCTTTGCCCAGGGCACCGAGCCCGCCCTCGGCACCGGCCCAACTGCTGGTGACGATGCCTTTCCAGATCCAGGCTTCGGCCACATTCGGACGTTGCGTGGTGAACGCGTTGGCTTCGCTGGCCAATTGCTCGAACGCCGCGGCGCGCTGCTTTTCCGCGACCTCGTATTGAATGTGCGCCCAGTTCTGCTGGATGCCGGTGAGACGTTGCTGATCAGCCGGCTCAAGCGCCCAGACACTTTGACTGAGGGCGGCAAACAGCAGGCATGTGGAGAGTTTTTTCATGGCGTTGGAGCCTCGTTATCAGGTTTTTCACTGAGACGGCGGATCAGTGGCAATTGCTTGCGCAAGCCGCGATCCACCAGATGCGGCAGTAAGCTGTTCAAACGGATGAAAAACCGCTCCGGCCAGCCTAGGTACAGGTCACGACGATCGCCGGCAATCGCATGCATCACTGCCGACGCCACGGTCTGCGGATCGTCAACGCTGGCCTTGAGGGCATCGTTCAAGGCTTGCGCAGCGGCGCTGTTCATCGAGGTGCGGGTGGCCCGGGGCGCGACATACAACACGCTGACCCGCGTGTCGGCCAGCTCGCGGCGCAATGCCTCGGAGAATCCGCGCAGGGCAAATTTGCTCGCGCAATAACTGGCGTAACCGGGGTAACCGATCGAGCCATAGGTCGAGCCGACGTTGACCACCATCGCGCTGTCAGCCTGCTTGAGCTGCGGCAACAGCATTTTGGTCAGGCAGATTGGCGCGCTGATGTTCACCGCCAGCATCGCGTTGATGTCACCGTCATCGAGCTGTTCGAGCATGGCGAAGTGATTGACCCCGGCAGCGTTGATCAGCAGGTTGATGCCGCCAATGGCGTCGGCGGCGGCCAACACTTTGCGCCGATCGCTGAGGAAGGTCAGGTCGGCGGCTACCCAGCAGAGGTTCTGCGGATATCGCTCAAGCAGCGGCAGCAGCGCCTCCTGATGCCGCGCCACGGCCAATACCCTGGCACCGGCGGCGCACAAGGCACTGGCGATGGCCAGGCCGATGCCGCCACTGGCACCTGTCAGCACCACGCGGGCTTTATGCAGCTGCATGTTGAGCCTCAGCGTCCCGCGGCAGACCACGGAACATGTCGGCGTAAAGGCGATAGACGACTTTCGAGGCATGAATGACCGCCGCTTGATCGTCAGGGTCTTGCAGCTGATTCATCAACCGCCGATAGGTCTGCATGTGCTCGATGTCGAGCGAACCGTGGGAGTTCAGATAGCTGAATGCCGTTTCCGGCAGCGCCAGGCGATCGCGAATGCTCCCCGCCGCGTGGGTGGCCAGGGCGATGCTGGTGCCTTCGAGTACGTTCACCATGCCGAACAGACCCACCGGATTGCCCCGGGCGATCAGGTCGTAGAGAAAACTGACCATCAGCTCGATCGATAACGACGGCTGACCATCACGCACGGCGTCACGATCACCGCCACAGGCGGCAATGTCGTTGAGCACCCATTGTTCGTGGCCGTATTCATCCTCAATGTACTCGCACACCGCTTTGCGCAGCCATTCCAGGCGCGTCGGCAGGCGTGCACCGCAGGCCATCATCAGTGGCACGGTGTGGCGCACGTGGTAGTAAGCCTGGGCAAGAAAGGCACGATAGCTGTCGAGGCTGACCTTGCCTTGCAACGCATCGACGATGATCGGCAGGTTGAACAGCTCGTGGCGTTCGCGTTGCGTGGCTTCTTGCAGGGTGTCGAAAAAACTCATTATGCGGATTCCTCGGAAGTGGCGGATTCGGTCAGTTGCGTGCGGTACTGCGCGACGATGGCGTCACGGCGTGGCCGGCCATTGGCGGTGAGCAGGCCGTTGGCCGCAGTGAAGGGCTGCGCCAGGCGCGTCCACTGATGCACCTGGGCGTAATCGGGCAACGCCGCGTTCGCTTCGGCGACGGCGGCGGCCAGCCCGGCATCGGTGCAGTCCGGACGATGCGGCCAGAGCAGGGCGTGGTTGTGCGGCATCGCCTCGCCATAAACGAACGCTTGAGCGATGTGGCGGCGCTGGGTCAGTTCCGACTCGACCCATTCCGGGTTGACGTTTCGCCCGTAGCTGGTGACGAATTGGTGCTTTTTGCGGCCCTTGAGATAAAGAAAACCTTCCGGATCGAATTCGCCCAGATCGCCACTCGGCCACCATTGATCGGTATACGCTGGCTCCCCCAGATAGCCGAGCAACACCGAACCCTTGATCAGCACTTCACCGTCCTCGGCCAACCGCACCTCGAGGTGGGGCAGAGGGCGCCCGACGCTGCCCGGACGGCGCGCGCCGGGGCGATTGAGGCATACGACCGAGGCGCATTCGGACAAGCCGTATCCCTCGTAAACCGCTAACCCGACCCGTTGCGCGCGGTGCAGCAGGTTTACTGACACCCGCGCGCCACCGACCGCGGCGAAGAGCAGGGTTTGCGGATCGAAAGCCTTCTGTTCAGCGGCGCTGACCAGAACTTGCAGAAGCTGTGGTACGAGTATCAGGCTCTCCGGCGCACGCTTGGCCAGATAACCGAGCAGGCGCGCAACGTCGATGCCGCTGGCGCCTTGAATGCCGAGGGTTGTCTGGCTTGGCAGGCTCAACACCGCACCGGCGTACAGCGCGGCATAACAGCCCAGGTTCTCCAGCAGGATCGCCAAAGGCAACAGCGCCAGATGGTGCTCCGGTCCAGTGGCTGCGCTTGCCTGATCAAGCTCCCGGGCAACGCGCAGGAAGCTGTCGGCGCTCAGGCACACACCTTTCGGCGTGCCGGTGGTCCCGGAGGTAAACGTGAGTTTCGCGGTGCCCGGCGGCATGCGACTGGGGCCATTGAACGAGCGACACCAGAACTCACCCCGTTGTTGATATCCCGCTGCCAGCAGCTCGGCTTGCAGTTGCGGCTCGGCGATCACCCGTTCGGCCTGGCTCTGTTCCAGACAATGGGCGCGCTGCGCGGCACTGAAAAACGGCGGCAGCGTTACGCAGGTCAAGCCTTCGAACAACACAGCCAGATCCCAAAGCATCGCGTCGACGCCGTTGTCCAGCGCCAGCGCGATCACCCGCACCTGCTCATCGCGCAGCCGCTCCTGGCGATACAACACCTCGGCATACAGCGTGGCGTAATCTATTCTCAGCGTGTCGCCCCACAGGGCTGAGGCGTTGTCATTGCGCCGGGCATGGTCGCGCAGGGTTTCCTGGAAGCGTTGCAATTCAAGCGACATGGCAGGCTCCTTCAACAGAAGTCGGCAAACCCAGGCGAGTGAACAGGCCAATATTGCGCAGGTGAACAAATCCCGCGCGAATGTTGCCGACGTGCACCCAGGGTTTGCTTTCGTAATAACTGCCCCAGTGTTGATGCTCGTCACCCAGTCGCTGTGGATCAGCGGCGCACAATGTCACGGGCTTCAAACCCAGGCGATGGAAGCTGTTGACCAGCCCGATGTTGCCGGTGAAGGTCACCCATTCCAGGCCGCCCATGGCCAGCAGATAGGTGATGGCGATGATGCTCAGGCGCGCACTGCCGGTATCGCTGGCGGCGAGGTTGCCGACTTCGACAATGACCTTGCGATCCACTGCACGACCGGCGGCGGCACTGATCAACGACTGGATCGGTTCATCCAGATAGCGCTCGAGAAACAGTGCCTGTTGATGCGCTCGACGGACCCCGGCCACGGCGCACAACTGGCCGTCGCTGTTGTGCATGCCGAACAGCTCGGGCATGAAATGGCGGATTTCGGCACCGTGAGCCGTGCGGAAGCGCTGCTGGATAAAGGCTTCGAAGGGCGCGCGCAACTCGTCCACCGGCAACGCGTTTCTCAGCGTCATCGGCAACGATTCGGCCTCGCCGAAGCGCAAGGGCAGCGGGATGTTCCAGTCGAATTCGGGCATGGGCAGAGCGCCTCCCTCAATGGGTTTGAGCGCAGTATCCAAGCCATTTCTTAACGAAGTCTGAAGATGAAAAACCGTTAACCGCAGCGCCAATCTTCAGACTGTCTTAAGGCTGGGCGAGCACGGTAGGCCAGCGAGAAGATCGTCGTTCCCCAACAATCACGAGGCGTTTCCTATGATCCGCGACACCGCTGTAACCCGTTATGGAAAACTCTAAATCATCCTGCACTGGCTGATGCTGGCGTTGTTCGTCGGGGTGTATGCGTGCGTCGAAATCAAGGGCTATCTGCCCAAGGGCAGTGAGGGGCGCAGCATGCTGATGGGCCTGCATGGCCTGTTTGGCGCCAGCATCTTCGCCTTGGTGTGGATTCGACTGATCGGCCGCCTGACTCCGCGTCCGCCGATTATCCCCAAGCCGCCGGCGTGGCAGACCGCAATCGCGCACCTGACACACCTGGCGCTGTATGGATTGATGATTGTCACGCCTGTCCTGGCCTGGCTGATGCTCGCGGCGGGCGATAAACCGTTTCCGTACTTCGGTTTCCATGTGCCGGCGCCGGTGGCTATTGACCCGGACCTGGCCAAACAACTGAAGTACTGGCACGAATGGATTGGCGGTGCCGGCTACTGGCTGATCGGCCTGCACGCGCTGGCGGGGCTGTTCCACCATTACTGGGTGAAGGACAACACCTTGCAGAGGATGTTGATTGCGCGTGCCCGCTCTTGAAGCAAGCATCTTGCGCCGTTCGTCGAAGGGAATGTCCGCCGCAACTCAAGCGCATGGCTGCGGTGGAGCTGAAAATCCGGAACTGCCAGCCCTCGCCGATGCCGAAATAGCATCGACAACGAGGGCAAAGCCATGACTGAAGAAAAAACCAAAGTGCCGGAAGAAGTACCGGATCAAACAACCCCGGCACATTCCACCGAAGAAGAGCGCGAGCGCTTGAAGGACTTTAACAAGGACGGTATCCCGCCGGGCAGTTGCTGATCAGCGGTCACCGTGGCTGCGTCACCAGTTCCCCGCTGATCGCATCCATCATCGTCGGATGCTCCTCAGCGGCGACGCGCAAATCCTCGGTGACCCGCAACTCCGCACCCGTCGGCGAATAGGTGGCTGCCGCCGTGAACGGTGCGGGGTTGGCCGGCACCGGGCGTTTGCCACGGCGCCAGAAGAAAAAGCTGACCATGCTCAAATTGACCACTGCGAAGACCCAGAACAGGCCGTTGGCGCCGAACGAGTTCATCACCGGCGAGATCATCATCGGGCTGATGGCCGAGCCTAGCGAGTTGATCAGCAGCAAACCCTGAATCATCGGCACCAGCGCTTCGGCCGGGGCGCGGTCGGCCGCGTGGCTGACGGCGACCGGGTACAGCGCGAAGACGCCGCCACCGAGCAGAAACAGCATCGCCGCGAGCATTGTCGAAGACAGCGGCAGCAGCACAATCACCAGCGATAATGCCGTGCACGCCACCGTCAGCAGGGTCAGCACCTGCAAGCGATCGGTGCGGTCGGACCAGCGTCCGACTGGATACTGCAGCAGCATCGCGCCGAGAATCGTCCAGGCCATCATGCTGCCGACTTCACCGACGTCCAGACCTCTGCGTTGCAGATACAGCGGCAACAAGGTGTAGATCGCCGCTATGGTCACCCCCGAGCCGAAACAGCCGACCAGCCCGGTCGGCGTCACGCCCAGCAGTTGCCGGGGCTTGAGTGGCTCGACCTGATCGAGCAGCGGCGAGACGCGCGGCAGGATCACGATCGGCAGCACCGACAACGCAGCAAGCATGCCGGCGACCATGAACGGCGCGCTGTCGCTCATGCCAGTGATGGTCCCGAGCGTCGCCTGGCCCAGAACGCCAGCGCCATAAAGCACGATCATGTACAGCGCGAGCAAGCGCCCGCGAATCTTCTCGTCACCGGCCAGCAGCAGCCAGCTTTCGATCACCAGAAACACACCGACCGTCGCCCAGCCGTTGATCAGGCGCAGGACCAGCCAGCCCCAGGTGTCATAAAACAGACCTTGCAACAGGATCGTCACGGCAATCAGCGAGGCGAAGCTGCCGTAGGCACGAATATGGCCGATGCGCAGAATCAGCCGGTCGTTGAACACCGCGCCCAGCGTCAGGCCGATGAAATAAGCCGACGAAACAATTCCGATCATCGTCGCCGAGGCGCCGGCGGCGTCCAGGCGAAGGGTGGTCAGGGAAGACAGAAAACCATTGCCCAGAGCAATAATGAACAGCCCGAGCAGGGGCGCCAGCGCCATGGCCAGCAAACGCGGAGACATAAAAACCTCAAGAAATCGTACAGCGCAACGTGCGCCTCTGCGCATGCGGTTGCCAGGCTGGAACAGGTGTTGTGCAAATGTCTGCCGATCGGGCAGGGCGGTGGCGTCGGCCGAAATGGCCAGCCCTGCAAGTGCGCGTCTGTGACCAGACGCGCGCTTGCAAGAGCGCGCGGGATTCTACGGCTTGCGCAGGATTTGCCAATAGCCGAAGGCTGCGACGTTAGGACGCAGGCAATTTCGAAGTCGAAGAGGAGGCTGAAAACCCAACATCGAGCTCAGCTCTGACAAGGGCCTGCCAGCGAAAGCTGACGCAGGCCCTTGCTCGTTTCAGCGCCTAAGTATGCGAAATCAACAAATCACTGATGATGCAGATCGAGCCATCCTCTGGCGGCGTGGCGTCGGTGTAGTCGATCTGGTTGTAGACCCCGCCGTGGAAATTGAACACCTGCGAATTCCAGGTTGAGTCGAGCTGCAAATCACCTGATGTACCGACAACGCCGTTGTAGTCAACGGTGACTCGAGCTACGCCGGCAGAGTTGGCGCGAATGGTGATCTTGAACTTCGCCCCCAGCGGCACGCCCTTGAGCACCGTGGTGTTGACCGGAGTGGTCTGATTGAAGCTCTGGCGGAAGCCCATGGTGATGTTGCCTTTTTGCCAGAACACCTTGATGGCCGGGCTGTCGTCGTTTTTCACATGCATTTGCGAGATCACCACTTTCTGCGCTGAGTTGACCTTGGTCACGCTCATCTCCTGATAGTTGAGGTGGTCAGCGGCGCTGGCCAGCGACCAGTAGGTCGCTTCCTTCCATTCGCAGCGGGTGCGGTGAGTGCTCTTGCTCGAGGCGCCTTTGGTGGGGGCGGACAGTTGCAGTGATCCGTCCGGCAGGATCGTGACGATACTGGGGAATTGCGCGATCGCCTGGGCTCCGTTGAGCTCCAGTGCGACCGGATTGTTCGCCGAGACGGGAACCGGAGTGGAGAGGGTGAGATTGCTGATGTTTACGGCCATGGTTTGTACTCCTGACGATAAAAATCATTAGCGACCCAGGCCTTCGGTGGATTGGCACATCTGTCCGCGCGGACTTTCACCATCTCTTGGGCACAGCACCATGGCGGCGCAAGCGGCCGCCGCGAAAACACACAGGGCAAAGGTCACGCCCGTTGCCTCCAGCACTGCGCCGAAAATCGGCGTGCCGGCGGTTTGGCCGAGTGCCAGAAGCAGAAACGGTATGCCCAATCCCAAGTCCGGACGATCCGGAAACAGGCGGATGCCTTGCAGCAGATAAACGCCCGAGGAAACGATATAGGCCGCGCCAAACAGGCACATTGCGATGAGGCCAGACCCGGCTGATATCGAGGCGGCCGACAGGCCCAATGTCCCGAGGGCGATCCCAGCCAGTGCCAGATGCTGAATACGCACGACACCGAATCGGCCGGTGAACACGCCCGTCATGCATCCGCTGATTCCCGCCGCACCCAGGACGATCCACGCCCATGCTATCGACTGATCTGAGAATCCAGCCTCGCTGCGCAGAATGTCGGCACCGAATGTCCAGATCGCCGTGCTCGCCAGGCCCATCAGGAAAGCGCTGGCGCACAAAGGCAGTACGCCGGGTCGACGCAGCATTGCCAGCGAGAAGTTCTGCGCGACGTCACGCTCGACCCGGCGCGGTAGCGCAAACCAGAGCCAGATCGTGACGCCGATGCCGATCAAGGCAAACAGGGCATACAGCTGGCGCCATTGCCCGGCCGCCAATATCGCCGCCAAACCGGAAAAAACGATGCCCGCCGCTGTGCCGGCATTGATAAAACCATTGGCTCGCGGGCGATCCGCATCATCAAGACGCGCTGCCACCGCACTGGCCAATGGCGGCGAAGTCAGACCCGTGCTCAATCCCGCCAGCGCCACGCCGCAGCCCAACGTCAATCCCGACGACGCGAGCACAATCAAACCCATCCCGAGCGCCGCCGCCGCGCCGGCCATTACCGTCAACCCGCGTGGGCTGACTTTGCCGCTGCACACAAATGTCGCGACGATGCCCACGCAATACGCCGCAAATGCACTGCCGCCGATCCATCCAGCGGCGGAAACGCTCAGTGCCAGATCCTGACGAATCTGCGGCAGCAGCAGACCATAGGCGAAGCGTGCCAGACCGTAGGACAACGCCGTCAACGCGAAGGCCGCCAGCACCAGATTGATGCCGCGCTTCACGAGCCCATTCCTCCCGCAAGCGCGCGCCTTTGAAGATCGGTCATTTAGCAGCAGACGTGGTTTTTTTGCGGGTTCTGGTCGCGGGAGCAACGGTCCCAGGCTTGGCCTTTTTCCGTGGTGCCGGCGGCGCTACGCTGCTGGCGACCGAACCTGGCAAGCCATCGGAATCGAACGCATCCAGTTCTGCGCGCGCCTGCAACCAGTGCTCGAAATCACTTCCGTGCGGCCGACCTTGTTCCTCCCAAAGCCTGTAGGCGATCTTGCGGATGGTTTCCTCGTCCATTTCGTTGTCTCCTGCTGATATAAAAAAGTGCCTCGAAGGCGAGCACCCTTGGCGGATCACGGGGAAATCGGATCGCTGGCGGGAAAGGTTTCCTCGACTGCCTGATCCAGTTTCGAGTCACTGACATTGCGCTCATCGGCCCCAAGGTTCTGCTCGCAATGGCAGGTCGAGGACGGGCAGGGTTGGCCCTTCGGGTGAAGATCCGCGCAGGCCTGACTGCAAAACTGCTTGCCGTCACGCTCGAAGGTTTGCTCGCCGCTGCATTTGCAGGTGCAGCCCGGGCAGGCGCAATCAGTTGTTGAAGGATCGTTGGCCATGGGTTTCCTCCAGGTGGTCTGTAAAGGCAGTCGTTACCGATTCTGATAACCCGCCCCGCACCTGCGTTTGATGATTTTCCCCCACGCCCGATGAGTGGTAGAGCGCAGAGGGCGAGGGCAGTACGGCGTTCAACGCGAGGGAAAGATTCAGCGCCAGGATCAGCAGGATCGATACGCTGAAAATGCGCCGCGCCCAGACTTTCGCATTGGTGGTTCGCACCGGTCGCAACGTCAGATAAAACCAGTAGCCGCCCAGGCCAAGTACCACCAGCGGATAAGAAACATTGATAGCCGCAACCCAGCCCAATATCGCCGCGCTTATCAGGAACGCGACCATGTACAGGTTGATCTCGCGTCGTGCCTGTCTGAGCGTCAAGGTTGGCAATCCGGCGGCACGAAAGTCTTCATGGCGCATGACGGTGATCGCGTGGGAGTGGGGCATCTGCCAGCAGCAAAACACCATGATCAGCATCAGCGCCGTGGCATCGAAGCTGCCGGTCACGGCGCAATAACCGACCACCGGCGGCATGGCCCCGGACAGGCTGCCGACCAGCGTGCCCCAGTGCGAACGGCGTTTCATCAGGCAGGTATAAACACCCGCATAAACGATCAGACCTACTGCCGCCATGGCGCAGGCCAATGCTGTGGTGCCGACCCACAGCAAACCGAAGCCGATCACACCCAGCACCGTCGCGTAGCAAAACGCACTGGGCAACGACACAGCGCGAACGGCCAGCGCCCGATGACAGGTGCGCACCATGCGCCGGTCGATATCGCGGTCGACGCAGTTGTTGATCACGCAACCGCAAGCGATGACCAGCGCGGTGCCGAGCAGGGCGGCCAAGAAATGCGCCAGGGACACCGGGCGGCCACCGGCGGCAAGCAGATAGCCGCCGAACACCGAAGCCAGATTGCCGACGATGATGCCGGGCTTGGTCAGTTCCAGCCCGACATTCAGCGACAGCCGCCATTGCTTCAGTGCGCCAGCATGTTGTGGTGAATGCTGTCCATGATCCATAGCGAAAGCCCCACCAGCAGAAGAATGATCACCACCGAGAAGATCAGCGCTCTGAGGTTCCAGCGCTGCTCCTTGGCGGTGTCCAGATGCAGGAAATATTTGAGGTGGGCGAAGACCTGCACCACACCGAGCGCGACCACCACCCAAGCGGTGACGCTGCGTGGCAACGTCGGGTACATGACCAGGCCAAAGGGAATGACGGTCAGAATCACCGAAATGATGAAACCGACCATGTATGAACGACTGGTGCCATGGCTGGTGCCGGCACTGCTATGAATCGGGCTCTGGTTATACATGTCACACCACTCCCAGCAGATAAACCACGGTAAATACGCAGATCCACACCACGTCGAGGAAGTGCCAGAACAGGCTCAGGCAACTCAGGCGCGTGGTGTTGGTATTCGTCAAGCCCCGGCTGCTTACTTGCAGCATCAACACCGCCATCCACACCAGACCACTGAGCACGTGGGCGCCGTGGGTGCCGACGAGGGTGAAGAACGCGGTGAGGAAACCGCTGCGATCCGGCCCGTAGCCTTCTGCGATCAGATGGTGGAATTCGTTGATTTCCATGGCGATGAAGCCGCAACCCAGCACGAAGGTGACGCCAAGCCAGCGCAGCACGTGGGCTTTGTCATTGCGGTTCATCGCCAGCATCGCGTAGCCGTATGTGATGCTGCTGAGCAGCAGCAACGCGGTTTCGGCAAGGACATAGGGCAATTCGAAAATGTCGACGGTCGAGGGCCCGCCAGCCACGCTGTCACGCAGTACGGCATAGCCTGCGAACAGCGTCGCAAACAGGATGCAGTCGGTCATCAGGTAGATCCAGAAACCGAAAATGCGCATCGAGCCCGCGTCTTCATGGCCATGTTCATGGCTGTGCGCGATGTCTTTATCCAGAACGATGTTGGACATGTTCAAGCCTCCGCCAAGTCTTTGAGACGCGCTTTTTCAATCCGCGCCACTTCCTGCGCCGGGACGAAATAATCGATGTCTTCGTCATAGCTGCGCACGATCATTGCCACCACCGAAGCGACCAGACCGAAGATCGCCAGCCACCAGATATGCCACACCAGGGCGAAGCTGCAGATCAGCGCGAAGACACTGATTACCAGGCCGGCGGAGGTGTTGCGCGGCATGTGAATGGCGCGGTAGTCGGTGTGACTGAGGGTGCTGACGCCGCGCTCTTTCATGCCCCAATAGGCGTCGAGATCGTTGACTTTCGGTTGCTCGGCGAAGTTGTAGAACGGTGGCGGCGAGGCCGTGGCCCATTCCAGGGTGCGACCGTCCCACGGGTCGCCGGTGAGGTCGCGCAGTTTCGCGCGGTTGCGGATGCTCACGTAGAGCTGCAACGCCTGCGCGGACACGCCACAAAGAATGATGCCGACGCCAAACAGTTCCAGCAGCAGCCACGGTTGCCAGGCCGGGTTGTCGAAATGGTTCAGGCGTCGGGTCATGCCCATGAAACCGAGCACGTAAGACGGCATGAACGCGAAGTAGAAACCGACCAGCCAGCACCAGAACGCAATGCGCCCGAGGCGGTCGTTGAGGCGGAAACCGAACGCCTTGGGGAACCAGTAAGTCAGCCCGGCCATGTAGCCGAACACCGCGCCGCCGATGATCACGTTATGGAAGTGCGCGATCAGAAACAGGCTGTTGTGCAGCAGGAAGTCGGCCCCGGGCACCGCCAGCAGCACGCCGGTCATGCCGCCGATACTGAACGTGACGATAAAGCCCAGCGTCCATAGCATCGGCGTTTCGAAGCGCACGCGGCCGCGATACATGGTGAACAGCCAGGTGAAGATTTTCACCCCGGTCGGCACTGCAATGATCATCGTCATGATGCCGAAAAACGCGTTGACGTTGGCCCCCGCGCCCATGGTGAAGAAGTGGTGCAGCCAGACGATGAACGACAGAATCGTGATCGCAATCGTCGCCCACACCAGCGAGACATAGCCGAACAGGCGCTTGCTGCTGAAGGTCGCGGCGATCTCCGAGAAGATCCCGAACGCCGGCAGGATCAGGATGTACACCTCCGGATGGCCCCACGCCCAGATGAGGTTGACGTACATCATCGGGTTGCCGCCCGCCTCGTTGGTGAAGAAGTGCATGCCCAGATAACGATCGAGGGTCAGCATCAACAGGGTGGCGGTAAGGATCGGGAACGCAGCGAGAATCAGGATCGAGGTGCACAGTGCGTTCCAGGTGAACACCGGCATCTTGAACAGGGTCATGCCTTCGGTGCGCATCTTGAGAATGGTCACGAAGAAGTTAACCCCGGTTAACAGCGTCCCTATGCCGGATATCTGTAATGACCAGATGTAGTAATCCACCCCGACCCCGGGGCTGTAGCCAAGTTCGGACAGGGGCGGGTAGGCGACCCAGCCGGTGCGGGCAAACTCACCAACGCCCAGCGAGATGTTCACCAGTGCCGCACCCACGACGAACAGCCAGAAACTCAGCGCGTTGAGGAACGGGTAGGCGACGTCGCGGGCACCGATCTGCAACGGCACGACGATGTTCATCAGGCCGACCACGAACGGCATCGCCATGAAGAAAATCATGATCACGCCGTGGGCGGTGAAGATCTGGTCGTAGTGTTCCGGCGGCAGGTAACCCGGGCCGCCACTGGATGCCATGGCCTGTTGGGTACGCATCATGATCGCGTCGGAGAAACCGCGCAGCAGCATGACCAACGCGACGATGATGTACATGCAGCCGATTTTCTTGTGATCCACCGAAGTGAACCACTCGCGCCACAGGTAGCCCCACTTGCGCTTCCAGGTGACGGTACCGACCAGGGCAAAACCCATCAGGCCGACGATAGCCAGGGTGTACATGACAATCGGCTCGTGCAATGGAACCGCGTCCCATGAAAGTTTCCCGAACATGATTTAACGCTCCTCGGCCAGCAGACTCGGTTGTTGATTGACGCGCACATCGTCGCTGTTGCTTTGCACCTGGGTTTCCTTCTTGCGCGGTGCTTTGTTCATTCCTTCGTACTTGTCGACGATGTCGAGAAACAGTCGCTCCTGCACAGCCGAGTAATAAGCGATCTTGTGCGCCACTGAAGGCTTGGCCAACTCGGCGTAACTGGTTTGATCAAGTTGCCCGGGCGCCGCTTTGACTTTGTTGACCCACGCTTCGTAATCCGCGCCGCTGAGTGCCAGGGTGCTGAAGTGCATGTCGGAAAAACCGTGGCCGTTATAGTTCGCAGCAATCCCGCGATACTGGCCGATTTCATTGGCGATCAAATGCAACTTGGTCTGCATGCCGGCCATGGCATATATCTGCCCACCGAGTGCCGGAATAAAGAATGAAGTCATGGCCGCGTCGGAAGTGACGGTGAAACTTACCGGCGTATTCACCGGTATCGCCAGTTCATTGACCGAGGCAATGCCCAGATCGGGGTAGATGAACAGCCATTTCCAGTCCGTTGCCACCACTTGCACATTGAGGTGCGGCACGTCGGAGTCCAACGGGCGATAGGGATCGAGTGCATGGGTGGTTTCCCAGGTCACCCAGCCGAGTACGCAAATAATCAGGAACGGCACGCCCCAGACCACCGCCTCGATCTTGTGCGAACTGGCCCAACGCGGCGAATAACGGGCCTTCTTGTTGGTCGCGCGGTAGCGATAGGCGAACAGGAAGGTCATGACGATGACCGGGATCACCACCAACAGCATCAGGCCCGTGGCGAGAATGATAAGGTCGCGTTCATCTCGGGCAACATCGCCCTTGGGGTTGAACACCACCAGATTGCAACCGGCGAGCAGAACGCTGGTAGCGAGATAGACCAGGCAATAGCTGATTGTTCGCTTCATACATGCTCCTGTTCTTTATATCGATCCTTGTTTTCTTCGGGCAACAGTTGGCCATGGACAGAAAACCCTGTTTCTGTACCGGCTAATCACGCTGGGCTGAATAACGAGTTGTACTTGAGCTCGCCTGGGCCTCGAACTTTTTGAATGAGCATTGCGAAGTTGGTTTTACAGAATGTTACGCAAGCTGACGAACGGTTGAATTAGCGAAACGGCGGGCGCGAATCAACGCGCTATGCTGAAAATGCCTCTTGGCAATCCGTGGAATTATTCCGCCAAAGGAAAGATCTTTGACGTGAGCGAGTTGAGTTCAGGAGTACGACATGTTCAAACGCGGCGAAACCTACAACAAATGGAAGGCGACGGAAAAGGCGGAAAAGTGCCATACCGAAGAAGTTGAAAACGGCTGTCATATCGAGGTACGGGCACGGGAAGCCGATGATGGCGACGTCGAAATGTTCATCAGCGTTTACACCGCGACCGGCGAATGCGCTTACGAACGCATCAGGAAATTGCCCGGCGTGGAATGGGAAGTCGAGGACGCGCTCAAACGTGGCATCGATCAGGCAGAACGAATTGCCGGCGGCGAGTCCGGACGATTGTCCTGTGCCGATGCGCACGGCCACGAGAATGAGTGACCGTGTGCAACGCTCAGGTGGCTTGGCGCGCTTCAACCTTTCCGAGCAGTTTCAGGGGGGGGCGGGTATCGAGGGGAATGGATGGCGAGATCGTGCGGGGCGGCACGCCGCAGGAGCTGCGCGCAGGCCAGGGGGGAGATGCAGGCGCTGGTCTGTAACCGCTGAGCGCTGCCTTATTGCTCTGAGCGCGTCCAGACCCTGACGTAATCGATGCGAAACACCGACGGCAGATCAGCATCGTCGACCACGCCGAACCAGTCCCACATCGCTTCGCTGTCGAAGACGATTTGCATCGGGAAATGCCAGTAGCTGTTTTTCGCCTCTCGCACCAGTACGCCGTCGACGTACCAGCGCAAAGTCTCGGGTTGCCAGTCAAAGCCGTAGACGTGAAAGGTATTGGCCAGCCGCCACGGTGCGACCCAGGTACTGCCGGAACTCAAGTGTTGATCATTCTGCGGTCTGGCCCAGACATGCGCGTTCATGTTGTACCGGCGATCAAAGGCTTCGTTGCGGGTCTTGCCGCCGATTTCGAAGATATCGATTTCCGTGGCGTTGTCCGGCAGCCCCGTCCAGGCCAGCCAGAAGGCACTGGAACCGGCAGAGTTCATCGGTTTCGCCCGGGCTTCGTAATAGCCGTACATCCCCCGTTCGTTGGTTCGGACCATCGCCGAGCTGTAATCCTTGTAGCCCAGCGCTACGTATTTTTCCGGGAGGGTCTGCTTGCGGAAGGTGATGTTCAGATTGCCGCTGCCGACCTTGGCGTTCTCCGGCAAAAACAGCGCCGGTTTGCGCCCGAGGGAATCGGTGCCGGTGGCGTTGTTGACGTGCCAGCGTTCGGCATCGAGGGTGCTGCCGTTGAATTCGTCGGACAGCCGCGTATCGCGTTTCCAACCGCCGGCATTGGCCTGGTCCGATAACGGCAGGTCGGGCGTAACGTGCGTCGGGGTCGGGCCTAATGGGCCGACGCGAGTCCAGGCATCGACCTGTTGCGGAATGGCGACCGCCCACTTTTGCGCCAGATACTCGAACACATTGCGGCGTTCTTCCTGGCTGCTGAATGGGCGGTCATAAACCAGTACTTCGGCAATGTCGCCGCGGAGGATTTCCGAGGTGCCCACCACATTGCGCGCCACCGCGAACGGGCCGATCGGCACGTCACTGGTTTCCAGCAACGCCAGCGCCGGCTCGTACGCGGTGGTCTGCTGCACGCTGATGCCGAAATTCGGTGCGACGTTATCGTTATCCGCCAGTTGCGGCCGCGAGCTGAACAGGCGCTGCCAGGCCTTGCCGCCGGCCTGCTCGGGCAGACGCCGCGAGACAACGAACACTGTCACCGGCCCTTTGCTTGTGCGGATCGCCTGGCCCATGAACGCCGCCGTGCCGCTGAAACGCACCACACCGTGGCCGTTGAGGGCGTTGTCGACGCGCGTTGGCCAAGTCGTCGCCGCGCGATTGTCGACGACCACGTCATTGCCCTTGCCGGACTTATCCAGCCAGCGCACGACCTGATTTTGCCCCTCCAGCGTCATCGAGGCCGGATCATTGCCGTCCAGCCACAGCACCAGTCCGTCAGCCACCGGTCGTGGAATATTGGCGTTGGCGCCAGCGCTCAGCAGCAGCAAAACCAACAGCAAGCATCGTGATCTGTTCATGAGTCGTCCCTAACGTGGATTTGCCCCGGTTCAAGTGCCCACCGCCAGCAGCGGCGCCGTTTGCGGGCGGTAGCCCCAGGGGTTGTGGGTCTGCCAGCGCCAGCTGTCGATGAGCATTTGCGTGAGCTCGCGTTGCGCGCGCCAGCCCAGTTCGCGCCCGGCCTTGCTCGCATCGGCGCGGCACTCGGCGACATCACCGGCGCGGCGCGGGGCGAAGCGGTAGGGAATGCGCAGGCCGGTGACGTCTTCGAAGGCGCTGATGATCTGCAAGACGCTGTAGCCGCTGCCGGTGCCGAGATTCCACACGTGCAGGCCATGTTCATCGTCCTGCAAAACCTGTAGGGCCTTGAGATGACCTTCGGCCAGATCCAGCACATGGATGTAGTCGCGAACACAGGTGCCGTCGACGGTTGGATAGTCGTTGCCGTACACGGTCAACGCAGCGCGCTGGCCGCTGGCAACCTCGGTCAGGCACGGCAGCAGGTTGTTAGGTCGACCATTGGGCGCTTCACCGATCAATCCACTTTGGTGCGCGCCGATCGGGTTGAAGTACCGCAGCACGGCGATGTTCCAGCGCGCATCCGCGAGGGCGAGGTCGCTGAGCAGTTCTTCGATCACCAGCTTCGAGCGCCCGTACGGGTTAGCCGGTTTGCCGGTGCCATGCGATTCCACGATCGGCATCACAGTCGGCTCGCCATAGACAGTGGCCGAGGAACTGAACACCAGATTGAACACCTGCGCGCGGGCCATCGCCTGACACAAGTTCAGTGTGCCGAACACATTGTTGGCGTAGTAATCCATCGGCCGGCGTACGCTCTGCGCAACGGCTTTCAGCCCGGCGAAATGCAGCACTGCATCAATTGCGTAGGTGCTGAAAATCTCGTCCAGCAGCGCGGCGTCGCGGATATCGCCCTCGATGAAATCGACGTGCGAATGACTCAACAGCTCCAGCCGTGCGACTGCTTCGCGGCTGCTGTTGCACAGGTTGTCGAGGATCAGAACCGAGTGTCCGGATTCGATCAGTTGCAATGCCGTGTGCGAACCGATGTAGCCGGCACCGCCCGTGATCAACGTGGTTTTGCGCATGACGACGTGCTCCATTGCGAGGAAATGCAGCTCAGCGGGCGGTAAACACCAACATGAATTCTTGCGGCCAGCGCGGGTGCAGCAGGCTGTAGGCCAAGGCATAGGTCAGCGCGCCGATGGCAATATCGCCGGCCAGGTGCGCGTAGCCGGACAGGCCGGTTTGCCGCGACGCCCACATCACCACGACGACCATCAGCAACGAGGCGAACAGGCTGCGGTAACCGGACTGGATAAAGCTGCGCCAGTCATAACCGATGGCGGCGTGCAGGCCGCGTACCTGCAGCGGCGTGATCAGCAGCATGCGCAGCAGCAAAGCCAGCGCCGCCGCCATGCCGCCGTAGGTCGCCCCGAGCAGATAGACCAGCGCCAGCGCGAGCAGAGTGGTGGAAACTTCGGCCTTGAGCGTCAGGTGCGTGCGATTGACCGCCACCAGCGCAGTGGTTGCATACAGCGCCAGATTGCCCAGCGCTGCCGTGCAGGCGAGCACTTGCAGCAAGGGAATCGCATCGGCCCATTTCGCGCCGAAGATCAGCAGGATGATGTCTTCGGCGGTCAGGGCGATACCGAAGAACAGCGGTGTCAGTACGAAACCGCTGATCGCCGTGGAATCGCCTATCACGCCGATCAGGCGCGCCGGTTCGGCACTGCGCCGGGCGAACACCGGCAAGGCGTAGCTCATCAAGCCGTTGTAGATCGCCGAGCGCGGCAGGTCGATGATGCGCATGGCCAGGTTGAACATGCCCACCGCATGCGCCCCGGCAGTCAGGCCGAGAATCAGGTTGACGCCGCGTTGCAGGGTTTGCGAACTCATCACGTTGACACAGACCGGGAGACCGGCGCGCAGCACTTCGCCCAGCACCTGGCGATCAATCAGAAAAGCGATGCGCCGACGCTCGCTGCGCATCAGTACCAGTGTGGAAACGCCGTCCATGATCAGCGCCTGGGCAACCACCGCCCACGGGCCGAAACCCAGCATCGCCACGGCCACACCGCCAACCCCGCCCGCGACTTTACCGAGCAAGGTACGCGAGGCCAGCAACTTGAAATTGCCGCTGCGGCGCATTTGCGCCACATACACCCGCGCCATCAGGGTGAAAAGGATTTTCACCGAGGCCACGGCGGTCATCCAGCGCAGCGCGGTGGACGGCGTATACAGCACCACTGCCAGCGAAACCAACGCAATCGATAGCAGACTGACCAGCACGGCAAACCAGAACACGCTGCTGATGTGTTTGTCCTCGACACGTTGCAGGCGCACCAGCGGGTCTTCCAGAATCGACGAGAATAGAATGCCGACCACTTCGACCACGGCGATGATCAGCGTGCCGATGCCCAGCTCCGTCGGCGTCAGCAGATGCGCGTAGACGACAAAGGTAATCATCGACAGAAAGATCAGGCCGAACTTCTCGGTGAAAATCCATACGAGGGTCATCAGGCGACGGTTGGCCATGGCGCGATCCCTGGAATTCAGCGGCTGTTGCCCAGGCTTTTCAAGCAGGCGTAGAGGTAGCGCAGGGTCGGTTTGCCTTGGAAGAAAAACAGCGTCTGCCACGAATGCCCGAGCATCTGCCGGAACACCTCGATAACCCGTCGATGATCGCCGCGCCGGGAAAACGCATTGAGAAATTCTGCTTGATTGGCGAGGACGAAATAGATCCGTTGCTGTTTGTTCAGCCGCGTGCCGTAAAGCGCCAGGTACAGCTGGATGAAACGCAGCTTGTGCGGGTAATACTTGTGCGGTTGCGCGGTGATGTTGGCGGCGTTGACGGCGCGCCAGTGCAGGATCTGCGGCACGCTGTGGATCTCGCTGATTTCGGCGATGCGCGTCCACAACAGGCGATCCTCAGCAAAACGCAGGCTCTGATCGAAGCCGCCAATGGCGACGATGATCTCGCGCAGGGCGAGTACGCCGGAGGTGCCGTTGATGATGTTTTCGCGCATGAAATCGGCAAAGTGCTCGCCGTGTTTGCAGCGGTCCTCCAATTGGCGTTTGCCGTCGCTGAATTCACTCATCTGAAAGCAATCGATCAAGCCGACTTTGCGTCCCTGTCGGGTCAACTCCGCGTGCAGCGCCAGTTGTTTTTGCAGTTTCTCCGGATGCCAGCGGTCATCGGCATCGAGGAAGGCGATAAAGGTTTCTTCGGCGCTGAACACACCGCGATTGCGCGCACTGGCCGGGCCTTGGTTGGGCTGCTGCAACAGGACGATGGGCAAGGGCGCGGCGTAGTGCTTGACGATCTCTGGACCGGCATCACTGGAACCATCATCGACGACAATGACTTTGTCCGGCAGGCGGGTCTGTGCGCACACCGAGTCCAGTGTGCGTTGGATGCTGGCGGCGGCGTTGTACAGCGGAATCACCACGCACACGGTGACGGCGTAGGGATCATTCAGCATGGGCGTTGTTCCCGGAAAGTGCCGCGCATTGGCCGAGCATTCGCCGCTGGCAGCGGCTGCGGACGGGCGACGAGGTGGTGGCGGAAGGTCAGGCTGAGCACGCAGAAAATCAGGAACTCGCCCGAGCGGTAGTTGGGAATCACATAGGCGACGTAATTGGTAACGACGAACAGGCCGATGATCACCAGCGCACAGGCCTGATAGCGCGCGGACTGATCTGCGGTGATTGCGCGATAGCGCTTGCTCAGGGTCTGGGCAAACATCAGCAGCAGGGCGATCAACTGAATCAGGCCGCCATTGAGCAGGGTTTCGACGTAGCCGCTGTGCGCGTTGCCGATGTAGCCCCAGCGCGTAATGAACGCATCTGCATCGGCACTGGCCCAGAACGCGCCGAAACCGTAGCCCTTGAGAAATTGCGCATCGATCAGCGGTTGCAACAGTTCCCAGATCAGCGTGCGGTCGGTCAGCGACGGGTCACGGCCAACCAGTTCCAGCAGCATCGCGTAGTTGGCGTAGAGCACGCCACACAGAAGGAAGAACACCAGCGTCGCCGCCGTGAACGCCAACAGTGAGCGGTTGATGCGCAAGCGGATCAGGGTGATGAAGTAGGCGTAACTGGCGGTGCCGGCGACGATCAGCGCAATCGCCGTGGCCGACTGCGCCAGGCCAATGGCAATCAGCGCGAATAGGCCGTAGAGCATGGCCAGCGGGTTGCGCTGGCGGATCATCGGCAGCAGCAACAGGATCGCAATAGCGTTCAGGCGTGCACCGGCATTCTTTTCTGCGAACACCCCGCGAAACGCACCGTCACGGATGCCGCCGGAAATAAAGGCGATGTCCGGGCGAATCACGGCGAAGATCAAGCCGACCAACGCCGCCGCACCGATCACACAGCCGAACAGAAACGCAATGCGTTCCAGGCTGTAGCGCCAAGCGATAAAACCGGCAAAAAACACCACGCTGAGCAGCGCAACGAAACGCTTGAAGCTGAGCATCGGCTCGCTCGACCAACTGATCGACGCCGCCACGCAGCCGAGAAACAGCAGCAAGAACAGGTTTTGCCGGTAGAAACTCTTGCTGAGGAACACCTTGTGCCGGATGAAGAAAAACAGCGGCACCAGCAAGGTCAGCAAACCGCAGACCTGATTGGCCAGATTGCCTTCCAGATCCTGCTGGGCATCGTCCAGCGTGCTCACATTGCCCAGGCGCAGGAAGAAGCCGATCACTTGCGTATAGAACAGCACACCGAACAGGGTGAAGGCGTCGGCCAGCGTCGAATAACGCACTTGCAGGCGGTTCATCTCAGCGCCTCCCGAGTAACGCCTTGAGGTAGGTCTGCACCGCGCGAGCATTGACAAAGCGCGAGGCCGCCTCGATGCGGCGCTGGCGATGCGCGGCTCGCGGCGTGGCCATTTGCGCACTGATCGCGGCGGCGAGCGCGGCGGGGTCGTCGACCTCGACCAAGGGCGCGACCGCACCATCGGCGAGAATTTCCTGCGGGCCATACGGGCAGCGGGTCGCTACCACCGGCGTGCCGGTCGACAGGGCTTCGACCAGGGCGTTGGGGCTGCCTTCGAAACGTGACGACAAGACGAAGCAATCGGCCCGAGCGATTTCGGCGATGGGGTCACTGGCGTACCCCGGCAGATCACAACGCTCGGCGACGCCGAGCGCTGCCGCCTGGGCCAGCAGTTGGCCGCGCAAGGCGCCTTCGCCGAAGATGATCAGCCGCGCATCGCCTTGCGGCAGGCGGGCGAAGGCGTCGATCAAAGTGTCGAAGCCCTTTTGCTGCGCCAGGCGACCCACGGCGACGATCACCGGGGTGGTTTTGTCCTTCAGCCAGGGATGGCTGGGCGCGGCGGCGGGCTTGTCACGAAAATCGTTGTCGAGCACCGGGTTGTCAGCGGTGGTCACATCGCGCGGGCGGGCGATGGTGGTGTCGACCAGGTCTTCGGCGACGCCTTGCGACACGCAGATCACCGGGTTGGGAATCAGCCGGTACAGCCACGGCGCCAGCCAGTAGGCGAGCTTGACCGACAGGGCCGGGTTGACGTGCTTGTCCCGCGAAAAGGCATTGCGCTCGCTGACATGCAGCCGCGCCAGCGTCCCGGAAAGCGCGGCGGCGGCAATCGCCACGACGTTGACATGAGTGAGCACCGCCAGTTGCGCGTCGTAGCGGTTGCTGCGCAAAAAGCGCATCAGCGCGGGCACGGCGGCAGCGCTGCGCGGGCTGTCGAGCAACACTTGCCTGACCCGAGGATCGAGCGCCGGCTGATTGATGCCGGCACCGGTGAGCATCAGCAGCGTCACTTCATTGCCGGCCTCAACCAAGGCGCCGGCGAGGCGCACCATCATTTTCTCCGCGCCACCGGCGCCGAGGTCCTGGAGGATGATCAGCAGCTTTTTCATCGGTTCCACACCTGGTAATAGGCCTGGGCGGCGTACTGGCTGGTATAGGGCAGGATCGCTTCGCTGACTGAATGTCGGGCTGGAGCTGCCGCTTCGCGGTTGGCCAGACTGTCGAGCATTGCCTCGGTCAGGGCCGGCACATCATTGACACCGACCAAACGCCCGAGGCGACCGTCATCGAGCAACTCGCGCGGCCCGCTGCCACAATCGGTGGAGATCACCGGAGTACCCAGCGCCAGCGCCTCGACCAGCACCGTCGGCAAGCCTTCGTGCAAAGAGCTGAGCACCAACAGCTGCGCATGACGGATCAGCGGATAGGGATTGCGCAGATGCCCGGTGAAATGCACCAGACGTTCGATGCCCAGCCGTTGTGCCTGCGCTTCAAGCGCTGTGCGCAACGGGCCGTCGCCGGCAATCACCAGATACGGCAGCGGGCGTTGTTGCGCCGCCAGCGCGTAGGCGTCGAGCAGCAAATCGAAGCCCTTGGTGTGCACCAATCGGCCGATGCCCAGCCAGTAATGATGGGGCACACCACCGGGCAACGGCGCTTGTGCCGCACGCATCAGTTGTTCGCTGATCACTGCGTTCGGGCAATAACGAATGCGCGGTCGCCCCCACGGCATCAACCCGGCAAGCGACTGGCGCAGACCGTGGGACACCGCGACCACCTTGCCGCTGCCGCACAGGTACAGCGCGTACAACAGCCGCAGGCTGGCGCGCCCGGTGTTCTGCTCGGCACAATCCAGCGCGGCGTGGCGGGTGTAGATGACTTTGCAGGAAGTGCCCAGGGTGGCGAACCAGGTGCAGAGGTTGGCCTGTTCCTTGGCGCCAATCAGGTGCGTCACGCCTTCGCGGCGAATCAGCCGGCGCAGCAGTACGATCGATTTCAGCCAGCCAGCAAGGCCGCCGCCGCCACCGGCCATGCTCGGCGCGCCGTCGACGTTGGGCGAGTCGCCGTTCATGACGAAAAAACTCACCCGCCGACCGTCCGCCAGAAACTGCTCGGCGAGGCGTTGCTGCACGCACTCGACGCCGCCGCCAGTCTGGTAATCCTTGAGCGTGAACAGAATATGCATCGGCACAATCCTCATGGGGCAGTGACATTGATTGCCACTTGCTGGCGCAGAATCAGTTCGGTCAGGCGCAGGGCATTGCTCGGGTAGTCGAGCAGGTAACGCTTGATCGTGTGCGGTTCGCGGTACATGCGGTAGAAGGCGCGCAGGTGCAGGCGATTGATCGCATCGGGGTAGTAACGCTCGCTGGCATTGGCCTCCTGACGAATGAAACCGCCGCAGGTGAACGCCACGCCGCTGAAACCACCGCGCAGTGCTTCGAGGATAAAGCGCTCCTGCAGACCGGCGCCGAGGCCGACCAGCAGCAGATTGGTGCGCTGTCGGCGGATGTCAGCTTGAATTGCCGCACCTTGTTCGGCGTCGAAGTAACCGTTGCGCGCGCCGACCAGTTGCAGGCGCGGGTACTGCGTGCCGAGCTTGTCAACGAAACGATCAAGCTCCGCTTGCCGCGCGCCCACCACATAGACGCGTTTGCCGCGCTGCTCGGACTCGCGCAACACCGGGTCGGCAATCGAGGTGAAATCGAAACTGACCCGCTGCACCGCGCGCCCGGTGATGCGCGACATGAACCCGGACATCAGCATGCCGTCGCAGAAATACGCCAGCGACGGCGGCGGCTGGCGGATGAAACTGCCGATCGAGGCAAAGTTGAGAAAGGAGAACGCCCGGTTGGAGTCCAGCAGCGCCGGCGAATAACGGTCGAGCAATTCCAGGCGGATCATGACGCGAGATCCTGTGCTTCAGCGGCGCAGGTTGGCCGGCCGACGCTGATGTAGGTGAAGCCGCGTGCGCTGAGGCGTTGCGGATCGAACAGATTGCGGCCGTCGAAGATCAGCGGATTTTTCAACTGGCGGGCGAGCAGTTCGAAGTCCGGCGCGCGAAACGATTGCCATTCGGTGACGATCACCAGCGCGTCGGCATTTTTCAGCGCCGCCTCTTTGGTCCCGGCCAGCGTCAGGTCATCGCGCGGGCCGTAAAGCTGCTGGGCTTGTTCCATGGCTTTCGGGTCGAATGCCTGCACGCTGGCGCCGGCCCGCCACAACGCCTCCATCAACACGCGGCTGGGCGCTTCGCGCATGTCGTCGGTGTTGGGCTTGAAGCTCAGGCCCCACAACGCGAAGGTTTTGCCCTCCAGCGCGCCGTTGAAGTGCTCGGCGATCTTGTGGAACAACGTGCTTTTCTGCTCGTTGTTGCGTGATTCCACCGCGCGGAGCAGGCGCGCATCGATGTCGACGCCGTGGGCGGCGTGGATCAGCGCCCGCACATCCTTGGGGAAACAGGAGCCGCCATAACCGATGCCGGGGTAGATGAACTGATAGCCGATGCGTGGATCCGAGCCGATGCCGTGGCGAACCATTTCGATGTCGGCGCCAAGCTTTTCCGCGAGTCCGGCCATTTCGTTCATGAAACTGATCTTGGTCGCGAGCATGCAGTTGGCCGCGTACTTGGTCAGCTCGGCGCTGCGCACATCCATGACGATGATTTTTTCGCGGTTGCGATTGAACGGTTCGTACAGCTCGCGCATCAGCGCTTCGGCGCGCGGGCTGTCGGTGCCGATGATGATCCGATCGGGGCGCATGCAGTCGTCGACCGCGCAGCCTTCCTTGAGAAATTCCGGGTTGGAAACCACATCGAAGGTCAGTCCACCACGGCCGCTTTCGCCGAGGATGGCGCTGATGCATTCGCGCACCCGATCCGCCGTGCCCACCGGCACCGTGGATTTGTCGACGATGATCTGCTCGCCGCGCAGGTGCTCACCGATGGTGCGTGCGACGCTGAGCACATGTTTGAGATCCGCCGAGCCGTCCTCGTCCGGCGGCGTGCCGACGGCGATCAGCAACACGTCGCCGTGTATCACCGCAGCGGCCAGATCGCTGCCGAATTGCAGGCGACCGCTGTGATGATTGTCCCGCACCAGGCTTTTCAGACCCGGCTCGTAGATAGGCAGACTGCCGTCATTCAAGGCCTGCACCTTGGCCGCGTCAACATCCACACACAGCACGTTGTGGCCGACCTCGGCCAGCGCGGCGCCCTGGACCAGTCCGACATAACCGATACCGAATACACTCACATTCATGGGAAAACCTCATGCGTGGCGGGGTGGGCCAGAGCGCTGGCCGCTGTCAGTAGATGTTTTTCGAGAACAGGGTGAAGGGCGTCTTCAGCAGGATCTTGATGTCCAGCCACAGCGACCATTGATTGATGTAATTGAGGTCCTGGGCGACCCGGCGCTGCATCTTTTCCACGGTCTCGGTTTCGCCGCGATGCCCGGTGATCTGTGCCAGCCCGGTGATGCCAGGCTTGAGCCGATGCCGCGCCATGTAGGCGCGCACCTTGCCGGTGTAATAGATGTTGTGGGTGACCGCGTGGGGGCGCGGGCCGACCAGCGCCATGTGGCCGAACAGTACGTTGAACAGTTGCGGCAGCTCATCGATGGAGCTGCGCCGCAGAAAGCGTCCCAGCGGTGTGACGCGGTCGTCGTCGCGGGTGGCCTGACGCACTTGCTGATCGTCGTGCACGCGCATCGAGCGGAATTTCCACACGCGGATCACTTCGCCGTCGCAGCCATGGCGGTTCTGCTTGAACAGCACCGGTCCCGGCGAGGTCAGCTTGACCGCAATGGCCACGCCGAGCAGCAGCGGGCTGAGCAGAATCAGCGCCACCGCAGCGACGCTGCGTTCGAACAGGTCCTTGCAGAACAGGCTGCCGGGGTGCGAAGTGAGCAGGCTTTCGTTGAGATAGATCGCCGGCATCCGCTCGATCTCGGAGATCGAATGATTGAGCAGGACCATGCTGCCCAGATCCGGAATCCACACCACGTCGACGTTCATGTCGAGCAGGTTGATGTACAGCGCTTCGATGGTCGCTGCCTCGGCCATCGGCAGCACGATGTACACGCGCCGCGCCTGCAACCGCGTAATGATTTCGCGGATGTCCTCGACCTCACCGAGCAGCGGCAGAATGCTCGGCGCCGGGCCGCTGTTGGCTTTCGCCGCGACAAAACCGAGCAGCAGCGCACGATCCGGGTCGAGCAGTTTGCGCGCCAGTTCATGGGCGGTCGGGCAGGTGCCGATGATCACCGCGCGCCGCTCGTTGCAGATCATCTTGGTGTACATGCGCACGAACAGGTGCAGGGGCAGAAACGTCGCCGCCTGGGCGAGAAAACCCACCACGGCCCAGACAATCACCACCTGCCGCGAGAACAACGCGCTGGTCTGGGTGACAAAGGCGATGCTCATCAGCAGCCCGAGCAGAATCAGCCAGCCGGCGAGCAAACGTCCGAGCCCGACCAGCAGACCATGGCGCTTGTGGTAGACCTGCACCAGACCGTAGACCGGCATCGAGCCAAGCACCGTGAGGATGATCAGCAGCCGATATTCACTGGGCAACTCGCCGATGCGCCAGTGCACCAGCACGATCAGCAACAGGTTGACCAGGGTCATTGCGCACAGCCATTGCACCCAGAAGGTGAGGCCGCGACGGTGTGCCATTTGCGCGGAATATTGCGAGGTCATCGGCGCGATCTCCGATTCGTCGAACAGGGAAGGATTTGCTGTTGCCGGGCGGCACGGCCCGAAGGATCAGCGCGGGGCGAAGTCGTAGTCGTAGAAGGAGCGGGAATGGCCATGGCCGGACTTGCGCGCCTTGCGCAGATCGACCTGATTGAGCACCACGCCGAATACCGGCGCCTGGCTCTGCTGCAACACGGCGATGCTTTTGCGCACCTGGCCGACCGGCGTGCTCTGCGCCTTGACCACGTAGATCACCGCGTCGGAGTGCTGGGCCAGCAACAGCGCGTCACTGACAATTTCTGCCGGCGGTGAATCGATGATGATGTGCCGGTAGCGCGACTTGAGAATCTGCAACAGCCGACCGAGGCGCGGTGAACTGAGCAAGTCCTGCGCGGGGGCCACGGCATTGCTCGAACTGCTCGAGGCTTTCAAACGCGGTGCCTCGAACGGGTCCAGCGCCGATGGCGACAGGCAGCCGGCCGGGAGCATGTCGAGATTGCCGACGCTGCGGATGCAGTCTTCCAGCCGCGCGCTGCCGGCCATGAGGTTGGCGAGGCCGGGGCTCTGCGGCGGAAAATCGAAGTTCAGCGACAGCGTCGGCTGACGCATGTCGGCATCGATCAGCAGCACCCGTTCCAGCGGCGCCAGCGACGAGGCGAGATTGTTGGCGATGGTGCTCTTGCCTTCGCCGGACACCGAAGACGTGACCAGCACCACCTGCGCCGGGCGTTCGTTGTTTTGCAGCATCAGCCAGGTGCGCAGGTTACGGATGGTTTCGCAGAAACGCGGGTGGTCGTTGTCCTCGAACAGCCGCGCCAACTGCCGCCGGCTCTTCTTCATCACCAGCGGCACGACACTGAGCAACGGCACATTGAGCAGACTCTCGACGGTGTCGTCGGTCTTGAAGGTGTTGCTCAAGGTATCGAAGAGGAAGGCGAGGGCGACGCCGACGATCGCTGCAACCAGCGCGACAATCGCGAGAATCAGATTCTTGCGCGGTTTGCTCGCTTCCAGCGGTGCGATCGCCGGGTCGACGATGCGCGCCTTGGCCGAATCCATGTCCGAGGTGGCAGCGGTTTCCTTGAGGCGGGTGACGAAGGTTTCGTAGAGCGCTCGGGTGCTGTCGACTTCACGCTGGAATTCGCGCAGCTGGAATTCCTTGCGCGAAATGTCCTGAATCTGCGCCTTGTTGCTGTTGAAGGATTTGCGCAGGGCGTCTTCGCTGGCCACTGCCAGTTGATACTGGCGCTCGATACCGGCGACCACTTGCTGCACTTGCAGGCGCAGGCTGTTGGCCGCCGTACGTTGTTCGGATCGGGCGGAGATCAGCGCCGGGTGCTTCGGCCCGTAGCGGCCCGACAACTCTTCGACTTTGGCCTGAGCCTTGGCCAGATCAGCCTGGAACTGCTGAATCAGCGGGTTGCTCAGCACTGCCGGCACGCTGGACAAACGACTGATATCGCCGTTGCTCAAGGCTTGCGCCTGACGGAACTGGCTCTCCGCTTCGGCACGATCGCGGCGCGCATCGATCATGCGGTTGCCGGTCATCTGCAGCTCGTTGGCACTGATGGTGGCGACACCGTCGACATCGACCAGACCCTGTTCCTCGCGATAGGCCTGCAACTTGTTTTCGGCGACCCGCAGGTTGTCGCGCAACTCGACCAGGCGGGTGTTCATCCAGCTGGTGTTGTTTTGCGAAGACTTCAGGCTGGTGTCCTGCTGGCTGTCGATAAAGCCTTGGGCGAGGGCGTTGGCCACCGCCGCAGCGAGCGCGGGGTCAGGCAGTTCGACTTCGATTTCCAGCAACTGACTTTTGCCGACAAACTTGACGCTGGTATGCAGCATCAGGTTTTGCGTGACGTCGTTGAACACTTGTTCTTCGGTCGCTGGCGGCTTCGGCGGCGGCAGCAGATCCAGCCATGGCAGCCACTGGTCACGATTGAGGTCCGCCAGCCATTGGCGCGGGGTGAACCAACTCTGCGCCTGCTGGCGTGGATCGGTGATCGGGTTGGTAGTCAGGCCAAGTTTGCGCACGGCGCGCTCGGCCAGCTCCCGCGATTGCAGCAGGGCTTGCTGAGTCTGCAAGTAATCAGTGGTGGTGGCGCCGCCGGAGTCGGCGGCTTGCTGAAAACTCAACACCGGCGGCGTCTTGTCCTTGATCAGCAGTGTCGCACTGCCGACGTACTGCGGCGTGATGAACGACAGCGCCGCCACGGCCAGCGCGCAACTGAGCAGCACCAGCCAGGCGATGTTCCACTTCGCCGACCAGATCACCCGCCACAGGTGCAGCAGATCAAGGGTGTCCGACTCATCGGCGGCTTGCGTTGGCAAGTGGCCCTGAAGCGGACGTTCGAGGTAGGTGCTTGGGCTGTTGTCCATGATCAGAAAAAGCCTTGTGCAATGGAAATGGTGTCGCCGGGGGCGATGACGGTGGTGCGCGAGATGTTCTCGGTGACCGGCGGGCCGCCACTGCCGCGCAAAATCGTCACGCGTTTCATTGAGGCGCGCTCGGTCAGGCCGCCACCCAGGGCGATGGCTTTTTCCAGGGTCAGCCCGGGCTGGAAGGGATAACTGCCGGGCTTCTGCACCTCGCCGTTGATGTAGAACGGGCGGTATTCAATCTGGCTGAGGCTGACTTTCGGATCGACCAGATAGCCTTGCCTGAGGCCGTCGACGATTTTTTGTTCGACCTGATTGGGCGTCAGGCCCTTGGCGACGATTTCGCCGAGAAACGGGTAGGAGAAGGTCCCGGCATCGTTGAGGCGGATCTTCTTGAAGCTCAGTTCCGGCTCGCCGAACACGATGATGCGCAAGACATCGCCAGCGGCCAGGCGATAATTGGTGTCGGTGTCCGCCGCCTCGACCGTGGGCACTGTCCAGAGCAGCAACAACAATAAAATCAGGCGCGTATGCATGGCCCAACCCTCCTACAGACTGACGTCGAACGTGATCTGGAAAACATTGCGGGTGAAGCTTTCGTTGTCGGCATCGGAATCGTTATCGCGGTGGCGGTAGGCGACTTCGACGTCCAGCCAGCGGCGCATTGCGTAATTCACGCCGAGTTTGTAGTCCTGCAAATCGTCGCTACGGTCCTGGCCTTCGTAGACGTAATGGCCCATGCCGACTTCGGCAACGCTGGTGATGCGTTCGGTCCAGCCGTGACGCCAACCGATCTGGGTGAAGGTGGCTTTCACCGCGTCGGAGCCGTCGTCGCCTTCGGCCATGGCCTGGCGGGCGAGAAAGGTGAAGGTCGAGTAGGTGCGCGGTTTCCACGCCAGATCCACTTGCCAGGTCGGGTTGCTCAGATCGTCGGAACCGCTCTGGTCGAAGTTCTTGCGCTCGTAACCGACGCGCAATTTGCCGGTGGTTTTCGCCGTCATGTCCCACTCGGCACCGGCCAGCACTGCGTCGGAGCGACTGCTGCGCGGGCTGTTCGATTGCAGGTAGTCGAAGCGGGTGTGGTCGTATTCGAGCAAACCACGGGTTTTTCTGCCGAGGCGGTGATACCAGGTGCTGGTCAGGTTGCTGGTGTTGCGCTCCTTGTCATCGTTGATGCCGTCGGAGTTGTCGTAGCGCAGCTGTGCGTAGCTGGCGCCGAGGTCGATCTGGTTCAGCGCACTGCGCGCGCCAAAGGTGTAGACGCCGCCGACGCGCTGGCTCTCGATCTTGTCGTTGATGCCGTCGACGGCGGTCGAGGTGGTGCGCTCGTACTTGCGTGCCTCGGCTTCGAGTTTCAGACGATGCCGATCAGTGAACTCCATGATGCTGTCGGCGCGCAGGCGCTGGGCGGTGTTCGAAGCGTCCGAGGCGCTGTGATAGATGTAGCGGGTCGGTTCCCAGATCACCCGCGTGGCGCTGTTGCGGTCCTCGGCCTTGAGCTCGAAGGCCGGCGCCAGACGGGTGACCATGGTCGATTCGACATCGTGTTCGACTTCGCGAAAGTTGTCGTCGTAGCTTTCCGACAAGGCAAAGGTCGGGGTGAAATCGAAGCCGTAGACATTGATCGCTTGCGGCTCAACGCTCCAGGCAGCTTCGGGGGCACAGCAGGCGACGACTAAAACCAGGGAACAGCGAGGCTTCAGAGCCATGGATCACGCTCCTGATTAAGGGGGTCGGGGTCAGGGCGAAGCGGATCCGGACTATTGTCGCTGGCGTTCGAGGTAACTCAGCGGGACGCTGACGTGCTGTTGGCGGTTGAGAAAATTGAGCAGGATCATCACGCGCTCATCGCCGTGCATGGACAGGAACACGCCTTCGAGCGGGGACAGTGGGCCCTGGACGATTTGCAGAGGTTCGCCGGGCTTGAGTGTCGGTTCGGCAGGAAAACCGAGCGACTCCTGGCTGCGTTCGCGCAGTTGCGCAATCACGTCTTCGTCGACCCGGGCGGGCACATGGTTGAATTCGACGATGCGGCTGACACCGCGGGTCGAGCGAATCGGTGCCCAGTTATCGTCGCGGCTCAGTTCAATGAATACGTAGCCGGGGAACAGCGATTCCAGTGTTCGTTGGCGTTTGCCACGAATACTTCGCTCGCTCATCAGCTGCGGCCGAAAGGTCGAATAGTTCTGTTGCTGCAGATTGAGTTGTGCCCGTTCATCCTGGCGGGGCTTGCACTGCAATAAATACCAGTTAGAGCCGTTGCGGCAAACCGTTAGCATGCTGGAGTACTCCATACATAGCGATCGTGTAAGCAGGGCGGCCGATAACGTGGGACGAGCCGCCAAGCTTGCTAGTAGGTAGTAGGCTGATCAAGGCAAAGTGCCGAGCCAGATGCATCAATGTTTATTGGCAGAAGAAGTGTTTCAAAAATGAATCAGCTTGATTGGGTTGTTGTTATATCCATGGCCGTCTTGGCTATAACGAGTCCGCGCTTTTGTTTGAGCAAAGCTACCGCACGGTTCGCAGTTGCGACCTTCAGGATCCAATTACATAAATAGCCGGAGAGCAGAAAAGTGCGCGTCGGCGCGAGCTCATCGGGCAGTGATTAGTTATCGGCCAGTCTTTGCAAGCTGTCAATTGCTAACAGTCAAAAACATTACCTTTCATCCGCTGATGATGGCCATCTCACGTAGGTTATTGATTGGTAAAGGTGAAATTTATTCGTCGGGTTTTTTAAACTTTTCGAAGTTGTTGAAGTCGCGGAGGTTAGATGGTGCGCGTGATAGCAAATTAGTTTCAATCTTACATGTTTCGGTTCGTAAGAAGTTTTGATTTTAGATGCCTCGCGTCGGATGCTGCTGGCCCGAGTAACTAAGGTCGTCTATGAATAGTTACGGTCGTTCGCGGGTAAATGTTCGTGCTGCATATTTCTTGAAGTCAAACCGGTGAGCCGAGGCAATCATGAGTGTTCTGGTAACGGGTGCCGCAGGTTTTATCGGTTATCACACGGTCATGCGTTTATGTCGCGAAGGGCTAGAGGTTGTGGGTATCGACAATCTCAATCCTTATTACGACGTCAAACTCAAACAGGCGCGTTTGCAGAGATTGCAGACGCTGGTCAATTTTACGTTCCAGCGGCTGGACATTGTCGATCAGAGCGCTTTGACCGCGTTGTTCGAACACGGCCACTACAAACAGGTCATTCACCTCGCTGCGCAGGCCGGAGTGCGCTACTCGCTGGACAATCCTGATGCCTATGCGCAGTCGAATCTGGTCGGGTTTCTCAACGTTCTGGAAGCGTGCCGTCGTCACCCTCCAGAGCACTTGATCTATGCATCGAGCAGTTCGGTGTATGGCGCCAATACCAAGATGCCGTTTGCAGAAGACGATCCGGTCGATCAACCGGTTTCGTTGTACGCCGCGAGCAAACGCGCCAACGAACTGCTCGCCCACAGTTACTGCCATCTCTACGGCTTGCAGGCCACCGGCCTGCGCTTCTTTACCGTGTACGGCCCGTGGGGGCGACCGGACATGGCGCTGTTCAAATTCACCGAAGCGATGCTCAACGGGCGCGCCATCGACCTCTACAACCAAGGCGAAATGGCGCGGGACTTCACCTTTATCGACGACATCGTCGAAGCGATTTTCCGACTGCTCGACAAACCGCCCGCAATCAGCGCCGAGCGCGGCATCAACCGGTTATTCAATATTGGCCGGGGCAGTCCGGTAGCGCTATTGAGCTTCGTCGAATGTCTGGAGCAGGCACTGGGCATCAAAGCCCAGCGCCATTATCTGCCGATGCAGGAGGGCGACGTGCTGAAGACCTGGGCCGACGTATCGGCGCTGGCACGCTGCATCGACTTCAGCCCGCAGGTGCCGATCGAGCAGGGCGTGCAAGCGTTCGTGCAGTGGTATCGCGAGTTTTATCAGGTCTGATTCAGTGCAGGGTGACGGCCCTGCGACTTTCCCCGATGCGGATCCGGTCGAGGGCGCGGTTCAACGCATCCAGTGCATCGAGCAGCGCCTTGGCCTCGGATTCACGCCCATCGCCCCACAGGCGTTCGGCCATTTTGTTCAAGGCCAGAATGGCGCGTTCGATGTCGGCTGCGCTGGGGTTGCTGTCAGGGGGTGGTGGTTTTTTCGGCATTAAGGGTTCCTCGGCGGTCGGCAAACCACCATACCGCCAAGGCGCCGAGCTATACAGCCAGAAGTGTCGCCGATCAGCAGCGAATGCTGTCTGATCAGCAAGCCGCCCCAATCAACCCCGCCTCGATAAACCGCACCGAACTCTCCAGCGCCTGCTGCCCCTCGGCCAGCATGCCTGCGTAGAAATGCCAGGCGTGAAACATGCCGGGCCACACTTCGAGATTGACCCGGACGCGGTTGTCCGCCAGGTGATTGGCCAGACGCATGGCGTCACTGAGCATCAGTTCGTTTTCGCCGATCTGTACCAGAATCGGTGGCAGTCCGGTGACGTCGGCGAACACCGGCGACGCCAGCGGATGGTTGGCCAAGGTGTCGCCGAGAAAGGCTCGCGCGAGGATATCCAGCACGGCCTTGGAGTTTAGCGGGTCAAGGCCTTCACGATTGCTCATGGAGGCGCCGGTGTGTTCGAGGTTGGCCCATGGCGAGATGGACGAACCCACTGCGGGCAAGGGCAAGCCTTTGGATTTTGCCGCGACCATCACGCTGACCACCATCGCGCCACCCGCCGACTCGCCTGCGAAGGCAATCTTGCTGGCGGCGATGTTCTGCTCAAGCAACCACTCATAGGCGCGCAAAGTGTCATCGATGGGGGCGGGGAACTGATGCTCGGGTGCGAGGCGGTAATCCGGCATGTACACCCGCGCGCCAAGCATTTTTGCGTAGTTGCCGCCGATGCCGTGGTAGCCGTCAGGTCGACCGACGATGTAGGCGCCGCCGTGGATGTACATCAGCACCGCGTCGGTCTTGAGTTCATCCGGAGTCACCAGCGTAGCGGGCACGCCGCCCATGTCGACTGCTTCAAATCTCACGCCAGCCGGTGGTTGATTCTGCCCGAGCATTTTTGCGTAGGCATCGCGGATGTCGCTCATCTTAGTGGTGGTATCGATACCCTTCAGCACGGGCACCAGATCGCTGAGGCTGTTGGCCCAGGTTTGCACGGCTGCTTTTACTTCAGTGTTCATATGACCTCGTTAGTGATGGCTTAACTAATCGAGATGTTATGCTCATGATTGGGGAATAGGGTTCCCCATAACCGGTGCCCACCCGCCTGAATGCCAAACCCGGAGGCCTCATGGAACTGCATAACCTGAACGACATCGCCGCCTTCGTCGCCTCGGTGGATACTGGAAGTTTTACGGCGGCGGCCAGGCAACTCGGGCTGACCCGCTCGGCCGTCGGTAAATCGATCGTGCGGCTCGAATCGCGTCTGCAGGTCCGTCTGCTCAACCGCACCACCCGCAGCCTGAGCCTGACCGACGATGGTCGGGTGCTGTATGAGCGATGTGTGGGCATCTTGCAGGATCTGAACGAGGTCGAAGAGGCTTTGGCGTTCCGCCGTTCGACGCCCAGCGGCCGCTTGCGCATGAGCCTGCCGGTAGCACTGGGCCGGCTGCACGTTGTGCAGCACATCGAGCGCTGTCTGAGAGACTGGCCGTCGCTCGCCATCGACGCGACGTTTTCCGATCGGCTGGTCGACCTGATCGACGAGGGTTTCGATCTGGCGATTCGCATCGGTCCGCCCAAGGAAGACTCCGGGCTACTCACGCGCACGGTGGCTTACCAGCAAATGATCACCTGTGCCTCGCCCGATTATCTGAAAGAACATCCGGCACCGCAGACACCCGAAGATCTGGCCGGGCATGCGTGCCTGCACTTCGTCAGCGGCGGCCGATTGCTGGCGTGGAATTTTCGCGTCAATGGTCAGCCTGTGCCGGTCATTCATGCCGGACGGCTGCAAATGGACAGCGCCGAAGCCTTGCATCAGGCGACTGCGGCCGGCCTCGGTATCGCGACATTGCCATCCTATGTGGTCAACGATGACTTGCGCAGTGGCAAGCTCGTGCAGTTGCTCGCAGAGCACGCCGAGGCTGCCGAGCCGATCCGGGTGATTTACCCGAGCAAGCGACACCTGTCGCCGAAGATTCGCCTGTTCATCGACAGGCTGGTGGAAGCGTGGTCACCGGCGCCTTGGGACTGATCAGCCCCCATAGGAGCTGTGCCGCAAATTCACAGCAGGTGTGCTTTTTCAGCTATATCCAGCCAATCTTGGCGAGCCGTACTCTTGCAAACAGTGGCGCAGAAACTTGCGTGTCATCGCCACTGTAATCCGACGATGTCTGTGCTCGGCACGGATCATTTGAAGGAACAATAAAAACAATATCTGCGGGAGATGAATCCAATGAGACTCGCTCAAGAGGAAGCCGTGGCCGTGGCGGCTACCGCGAAAAGCTGGCTGAAAGCTGCCGGCATCCTGCTTTGCCTGTCCACCCCGGTCGCCGCGCTCGCGGACATCAGGATCGGCGCGCTTTATCCCCTGAGTGGATCCCTGGCGTTACTGGGCGACGAGAGCTTCCGTGGCCTCGAACTGGCCGTCGCCGAACGAAATGCCTCGGGCGGTTTGAAGGGCGAGCCGATCAAGTTGCTCAAGGCCGACGCAGTCGATGCGGGACAAGCGGTCGGTGCCGCGCGCCGGCTCACCTCTGTTGAGAACGTCACTGCTGTATTTGGCAGCTATTCCTCGGCGCTGTCATTTGCGGCCACGCAGGTGACGGAGATGGCGGGGGTGCCGTTTTTCGAATTGGGTGCGGTGTCCGACCACATCACTGAGCGTGATCTGAGCTACGTGATGCGCAGCAACCCGACCGCCAGGAATTTCGCCGAAGGCACCATCACCGCCATCACGGACATTGTCAGCCCGTCGCTCAAGGTCGATCCGAAACAATTGAAGGTCGCGATCATCCACGAGGATGCGCTGTACGGTACAACCATCGCCGGGTTTCAGAAAAAAATCGCTCAGGAGCAAGGTCTGAATGTGGTCGAGGTACTACCGTATTCGGCCAAAGCGGTCGATCTCTCATCGCTGATCCTGCGTTTGAAAGGCGCCCAGGCGGATGTGGTATTGCAGACCAGTTATCAGAACGACACGACGCTGTTTTTCCGCCAGATCCGCGAAGCCGGTTTCAGGCCCAAAGCCGTTATCGGCGCCGGCGGCGGCTATTCCATGCAGGACACGGTCAAGGTCGTCGGCGCAGCCAATATGGAAGGCGTGCTCGATGTCGATTTCCCACAGTTCCAGACCAATGAAAACGGCGCTCCCGGTATCGGTGCGTTCGCCAAGGCATACAAGGATCGCTACGGCAGCGAACCGCGCTCGGGCCACAGCCTGATCAACTATGTCGGGGCGAAGATATTCCTCGATGCCATGGAAAACAGTACTTCGCTGGACGCCGATGCGATCCGTGCCTCGGTGGCAACCATCGATATTCCTCTCGGCGGTACGGCTGCCGGCATCGGTGCCAGGTTTGGCAAGAACGGCCAGAACCAGCGCGCCAATACGGCAATCATGCAGTGGCAGAACGGACTGCTGAAAACCGTTTACCCCCAGGCAGCCGCCGTTGCCCAAGCGCGTTTTTCCGACCAACCCTGATACCTGAACTCCGCAATCTGCTGAAGCTTGATCATTGAGCTTCACGGGTTCGTTCGCTCGCAAAGAGGGCGCCAACCGTGGAAATTTTCATCCAGCTCCTGTTGAACGGCTTATTGCTCGGTGGCACGTTGGCCATCATCAGCATCGGCCTGACTTTGATTTTCGGCATCGTGCGTGTGGTCAACTTCGCCCATGGCGAGTTTTTGATGATCGGCCTGTATGCCGTGTACTTGCTGAATTCGCACTTCGGCATCCACCCGTATATAGCGATCATTCCTGCGACGATCCTGTTGTTTGCCGCTGGTGCGGCAATGCAGCGTTTCATCATTCAGCCGTTGCTTGGCGCTGAGGGACATATCCAGATTTTCGCCACCGTGGGAGTCTCGATTGCCCTGATGAACGGCGCGTTGCTGATCTTCGGTGCCGACGTCATGACGGTGAAGAACATCAACGTCGGTACCACAACCGTCAGCTTTGGCGCCTTTCGCGTCAGCAGCGGTCAGTTGATCACTTTTGTCGCGTCGCTCGCACTGGTCGCGGGGCTGCACTGGTTTTTGCAGAACACCTTTCTCGGCCGGGCCGTCCGCGCTACTGCACAGCATCGCAACGCGGCGCAACTGATGGGCGTCAACGTCAAGAACATCTATGTGTTTGCCTTCGGCCTGGGTTGCGCCTGCCTGGGCGTCGCCTCGGGACTGATCGCTCCGCAATATCCGGTCTTTCCAACCGTTGGCACTTTCTTCGTGCTGACGGCGTTTGTGATTGTGGTGCTGGGCGGTCTGGGCAGCCTGTCCGGCGCACTGATCGGTTCAATGCTGATCGGCATCGTCGACAGTCTCGCCGGTTACTACATCGCGCCGGACCTCAAGGAGGTCGTCTATTTCACGATTTTCCTGGGCATCCTGGTGTTTCGTCCGACAGGTCTTTTCGGCGCCGGTCGCGGGTCTGAGTGAGGAAAATGGTCATGAATATTTTGCACCCGCGTGTCTATGTCAGTGCACTGGCCCTGGCGCTGTTACTGATCATTCCATTGAGCGTTGGCTCGCCGTTCGTTTATCACCTGTTCATCCTCATATGCAGTTATGCGGCACTGGCCAGTGCCTGGAACATCGTCGGCGGGTTTGCCGGCCAGCTGTCGTTGGGGCATGCCGTGTTCTATGGAGTGGGCGCTTACACGACGACGCTGTTGATGATGAAACTGGGCATCAGTCCATGGATCGGCATGTTCGCTGGCGCAATCCTGTCGTCGATTGTCGCGGTGCTGATCAGTTGGCCATGCTTCAGATTGCGCGGGCCGTTTTTTGCCTTGGCGACCATTGCGGTGCTGGAGGTCGTGCGTCTGGTGGCGATCAATCAGCATGACGTGACCGGTGGTGCGGCAGGGCTGGGCGTACCGCTGAAGCTCGGTTTCGAGTGGATGTTGTTCCGCCCGCGCTGGCCATACCTGCTGATTGCCTTCGCGTTTCTGCTCATCACATTGGCGGTGTCGTGGAAGATGAAGAATTCCCGACTGGGTTATTACCTGATCGCCGTGCGTGAGCGTGAAGACGCCGCCCATGCGGTGGGCGTGAACTCGGTCAAGGTCAAGCTGATCGCCGTGGTGTTGTCCGCATTTATCACCAGCCTGGTCGGCAGCTTTCACGCGATGTACCTGACCTTCATCGAACCCGGCTCGATGTTTTCTCTGGAGATGTCGATTCAGATCGCCATGTTCGCGTTGATTGGTGGACTGGGCACGGTATCGGGACCGCTGATCGGCACTTTGCTGGTGCTGCCGCTGGCTGAACTGGCACGCGGCTGGCTGGGCGATCTGGGCAGCGGTGTGCACGGTCTGGTCTATGGCATCGTGCTGGTCGCGGTGGTGCTGACTATTCCGCAAGGCGTGGTGGGGCGTTTTGGGGCCCGGATATTTGCCTGGATCGACTCATTGCCCGGCGGCCGTCGTTCGATGGCAAATACAGAAGCACCGATCGGGCCGACCTTGGCGCAAGCCCACTCGGCCACGCACGGTGAGCCGGTTCTGGTCGCAGAAAACCTGCACAAGTTCTTTGGCGGACTGCACGCCACCAACGATGTTTCGCTGAGCTTGGCCGAAGGCGAAATCGTGGGTGTGATCGGCCCGAATGGCGCCGGCAAAACTACGGTGTTCAACCAGCTCTCCGGATTTCTCCTGCCGTCCAAAGGCCAAGTGAAAGTGCGCCTGCTCAATGGCGACTGGGTCACCCCGAACAGCCCGGCCGAGTTCGCCAGGGCAGGCATTGGCCGGACCTTTCAGATCGTCCAGCCATTCGCTGATTTGAGTGTCTGCGAAAACATCATGCTCGGTGCATTCATGCACACCGCCGACGCGAAGGAGGCGAGGGCGATCGCCGAGCAAGTCGCCGAGCTGACCGAACTCACCGCGCTGCTCGACACCCGGGCGCGCAACTTGACGGTCGGCGGCATGAAGCGCCTGGAAATGGCCCGCGCCCTGGCGACGCGCCCGCGCATCCTGCTGCTCGACGAGGTCATGGCCGGCCTCAACCCGACGGATGTTGCCAAGGCCATCGCAGTCATTCGCCGGGTGCGTGATTCGGGTGTCAGCGTGTTGATGATCGAGCACTTGATGCAAGCCACCATGAGCCTTTCTGACCGCATCGTCGTGATCAGTTCCGGCACGCTGCTGATGCAGGGTGCGCCTCACGATGTGATCAACGATCCTCAGGTTATCGAAGCCTACCTCGGTAAGGAGTACAGCCATGCTTAAACTCGACAACGTCCACAGCGGCTATGGCGGTACGGAGATCCTTCGTGGCGTGTCCTTCGAGGTCAATGCCGGTGAGGTGGTGACTATCGTCGGCGCCAACGGCGCCGGCAAAACCACGACCCTGCGCAGCTTGTGCGGCATCGTCACACCGTCCCAAGGCACGATCGAATTCGAAGGCCAGCGCATCGATGGCAATCGCCCCGATCAGATTGTCGACGCGGGCCTGACACTGATACCGGAGGGGCGCCAGTTGTTTCCCTTCATCAGCGTGCGCGACAACCTCTTGATGGGCGCCTACAAACGCAGTGCACGAGCAGGCTACAGGCAGCGTCTGGACAATATTCTCGATCTGTTTCCGAGGGTGCGCGAACGCCTTGATCAGAACGCCGGGACACTGTCGGGCGGCGAACAACAAATGGTTGCCATCGCCCGGGGCCTGATGGCCGAGCCGAAATTGTTGATGTTTGATGAGCCGTCGCTGGGCCTGTCACCGCTGCTGGTGTCGCAGGTCTTCGAGATCATCGACAGGATTCTCCAGTTGGGCACCACCGTGTTGATCGTCGAGCAGAACATCGTTCATACGCTGCGCATTGCTCATCGCGGTTACGTGCTGGAGAACGGCGAAGTGGTGCTCAGCGGCACCGGCCAGGAACTGCTGGAGAACCCGCACGTCAAGCGTGCTTATCTGGGGCTCTGACCCAGTCCATTCATCTGCAAGTGAGAACAGCTCATGACTCATTCCAGACACGCCGGGCGCACCGTATTGGTCACCGGCGCCGGGGGCGGCATCGGTGCGGCGATCGCGCGGTTGTATTGCGAAGAAGGTGCAGCCGTGGCGCTGCTCGATGCTGATGCCGACAAGGTGCAACAGCAGGGCGTGGCGTTGCGTGATGCCGGTTTTGCGGTCGCGTGGGCGCAGGCTGATGTCGCGAGTTTTCAAGACTGCGCTGCTGCCTGCGAGCGCGTGCAAGGTGAGCTTGGCCCCATCGATACCCTGATCAACAACGCCGGCATTTCGCCCAAACACCACGGCGCACCCGCGCCGATCTGGACCATGGCGCCGGATGAGTGGCTGCGGGTGGTCGATATCAACCTCAATGGCTCCTTCAACCTGGTGCGAGTGCTCGCGCCCGGCATGGTCGAGCGCCGGTTCGGGCGCATCGTCAATATGTCTTCGGTGGCGGGCAGCGCGTTCTTGCCGATTGTCGCAGCGCACTACAGTGCGACCAAAGCCGCAATCATCGGCTTTACCCGCCACCTGGCCGGCGAACTCGGGCCGTTCGGTGTCACCGCCAATGCGCTGGCACCTGGACGAATCGAAACGCCATTGCTCAAGACCGTATCGGCCCAGGCCAATCAAGCCGTGGTCGACGAGACACCGTTGCGCAGGCTGGGCACACCGCTTGAGGTGGCAAGGGCGGCGTGTTTTCTCACGTCGAGCGAAAGCGACTTCATCACCGGCCAGGTGGTTGATGTCGCGGGCGGCTGGTTGATGCGCTGATGACTTCTTGCGAGGACGTTTGTCATGGTTAAAACGATGGGATTTCCCGGGCGCTACGAGCAGGGTCCGAATGCATTGCAACAATTGGGCAGAGTGCTGAACGACATGGGCCGATCACGGCCGCTGGTGCTTTGCGATGAGTTTGTCGCCCGGCATCTATGGCCGCAGGTTGGCGCCGCGTTGCAGGACCAGGGATGGGAGCCATTGCACATCGAGTTTCCCGGCGAGTGCACGCGCGCTGCCATTGCGCAGTTATCCGAGCAGGCATTGCTGCACGCCCCCGACACGATCATTGCGCTGGGCGGTGGCAAGACCATCGATACGGCGAAGGGGCTGGCGGCCAATCTCGACGTACCGATCGTTGTCTGCCCCACGATCGCTTCAAGTGACGCGCCAACGAGTCGGCTGATCGTGCTTTACGACGAAGAGCACAAAGTGGTGGGCGTGGAGTTCCTGAAGATGAATCCCGCTGCGGTGATTGTCGATACAGAGGTCATCGTTCAGGCGCCGGCACGGTTCTTCGCGGCCGGGATCGGCGATGCCATCAGCAAGAAATTCGAAGCCCGACAGTGCTACGCCGCCGGCGGCCACAACTCTTTCGGCACACCGCCGCTGCACACGGCATTGATGCTCACCAACCTGGTTTTCGACACGCTGATGCAGTACGGCGTCCCGGCTTATCAGGCGGTGTGTCGCCATGAACTCACCGATGATGTCGAGCGGGTCATCGAAGGCACCGTGTTGATTAGTGGTGTCGGTTTCGAGAGCGGTGGTTTGTCACTGTCCCATGCCCTGGTTCGGGGGCTGACCGCGATACCGGCGATGGCGTCGATGCTGCACGGCGAACTGGTGGCGTTCGGCACGCTGGTGCAGATGGCGGTGGAGGCGCGACCGGTCGAAGAGATTGAACAGGTCGCGCGTCTGCTGCACGCGGTGAAGCTGCCTGTGACGTTGGCTGAGCTGGGTCAGCGCACGCCATTGACGACGGCGCAGATCACTGTCCTCGTGGACGCGACCTTATCGGCGGCATACGCCAGAAACATGCAACCGCCCTTGACCTACCAGCGCCTGGTGGAAGGATTGGCGGCGGCTGACAGCCTGGGTGCGCGGTTGATCAGAGGCTGCGCGAAGCCGCCCGCGATGCTGTGATCCTGCGTCACAACAGGTATGACCAAGTAGCTGTTTTCTCCCGTACAGCGACGCCATAACCTTTCCCTCAAGCGAAATCCTGGCGCAATCAAGTGCTGTGAGTTCGTCAAGAAAACCTAGAGGCCTGACAATGAATACTCCTGTTAAACCTGATGAGCTCGCCATTGCGTACCAGTTGCCGCAAGTTCCATTCATGACGCCCGACATGGTGCATCCGGGCGTCATGACGCAGTGGCTCGAAGATGATGCGCTGTGGGTGCCGGTAACGAAATCTGTCTCCTTCAAGCCATTGCTGCTCAACACCAGCGGCGGCTATTACATCAACCTGTTGCGGGTGCGTCAGGCCGGCGTGCTGTCGCGTCACCGCCATACCGGCGGCGTGCATGCGATCGTGCTCAAGGGTCGCTGGTACTACCTGGAGCATGACTGGGTCGCGGAGGAGGGGTCTTTTGCCTATGAGCCGCCCGGTGAAACGCATACCCTGTTCGTCCCCGAGGATGTGAGTGAAATGATCACCTGGTTCCACGTGCAGGGTGGCTACACTTACGTCGATCCGCAGGGCGTTGCCGTGGGTTACGAAGATGTGTTTACCAAGCTTGAAGCCGCCCGAGCGCATTACAAGACGCTGGGTTTGCCGGACGACTACATCGAACAGTTCATTCGCTGACCCGGCCCCCATGAAAAAGCTCGCTTCGGCGCGCTTTTTCATGAGCGTTGAGACAACATGCCTTCAAGCTTTTCGCCAGGACCGGCCATGGACAATTATTCGCAGCTACTCGCTTTTATCTGGTCTACCGAATGTGGAAGTTTTTCTGCTGCCGCGCGCGCCCATCACCTGACGCCATCAGCGGTCAGCAAACTGATCACCCGCCTGGAAGATCGCTTGCAGGTCCGGCTGTTCCAGCGCGGCTCGCGCGTGCTTACGCTGACCGAGGAGGGCGCCGCTTACCTGCGCAGCGCCAAAGCCGTCGTCGAAGCCATGAACGAGGCGGACTCGCTGGCCGAGGCGTTGCCCTCCAGGGTCAGTGGCACCCTGCGCATTCACACCATGACCTCTTTCGCCAAACACCAGATCGTGCCGTGGCTGCCCGAATTTCTGGATTTGTATCCCTCACTGGACGTTGAGATTCAACTCGGTGCGCAATTCGTCGATCACTTCGAGCAAGGTCTGGATATCGCCATCCACAGCGGCGTATTGCCCAGCTCATCACGCATTGCCAGACGCATCGGCGAATGTGAATGGCTGATCTGTGCCTCGCCGCAGTACCTGGCTGAACACGGCACACCAACCACACCCGCAGATTTGCTGAATCATCGTTGCTTCAATTTCAGCTTCGTCAGCCCGTGGAATAAATGGTCATTTTTGCAGGATGGAGACGGCGTCTCGGTACCGGTGACCGCCAGCGCGTCTTTTACTCAAGGCGATCTGTTGCGCGACATGGCGCTGTCAGGCGCTGGCGTGGTGAAGCTTGCGGACTTTCATATCGGGCTTGATGTAAAAGCGGGAACACTGGTGCCGTTGCTTGAGGATTTCAAAACGGGTGTGGTCGAGCCGATCTACCTGCTTTATTCGGATCGCAAGCATTTGAGTCCACGGATACGAGTGTTCATCGAGTTTTTTCAGAACAAGTGGCGTGAGCATCCGTGGAAAACTGAAAGCTGGCTGTAAAAGACTGGCGTCAGCGACGGACTACTCCGTCGCCAACAGCCTCTTTACCTCACCCACAATCACCGCAATATCAAACGGCTTGGGCACCACCACATCAAACAGATCCGAACGCTGCATGCCGATGTGCGCTTGCGCGCCACTCATGAGAATGATCGGCAAGTGTTTGACGGACGGCTGGGCACGCACGGCTTCGGCGAATTCGAGGCCGTCCATGACTGGCATCATGAAGTCGGTAATAACCAGCGCCGGGCGTTCTCTTTCCAGCACCTCGAGCGCTTTCTTGCCGTTGCTCGCGGTCACGGTCATGAAGCCCTCATCCTCAAGCGCAAAGCCAAGAATGTCAGCAATCAGATACTCGTCGTCGACTACCAGAATGGTGGTCATGTTATTTCAACCCGCTTGAAGACTTACGAAATTGAACCAGGCAATGACTCAGCTGCGACTGAAGGTTCATTTTTCAAAGCCTTTTCCAGGAACACATCTTGATCGCGTACAACCACCTCGAACCGCGACGGGTTGTAGGAGCTATCGCGTACCTTAAGAATGGAAAGCGTCCTGCGAAGTTCAGCGTGATTCTCAAAGAAACGCATGAGGATCAGGTTGTCGACAATACTGGACAGGTCAGAGTTCGGTGCGCTGACCTCGGATCCGAACAAATCGCGCATTTCCCAAGAGGCAAAGACCGTCACGCCTCTGGACCGCAGCTCGTTCATCAATGCACTGAAAAAGTCGGTGATGCGTTCCGGTGTGGTTGACACCCGTGTCATGCCGCTCAGGCTATCGATGAACAGGCGCTTGATGCCTTTCTCATCGACCAGGCTCAGCAGGCGTGCGCCGAGGCCATCAAGCAAACCCTCCGTTGTTGGCTGCCAGGCAATGCTCAATGCGCCGCTGTGTTCCATGTGTTCAATATCGATGCCCAGCGAACGGCCTTTCAGGCGCAGGCGCTGCGGGCTTTCATAAAAACCGAAATGCAGTCCAGGCGCTTCGGCCGTAGATTGCGCGAGAAACTTCAGGCCCAGCGTGGTTTTGCCGATGCCGGAAGGACCCATGACCAGCGTCACGCTGGAGCTGTGCAAGCCGCCACCGAAGATCTCATCGAGCGACGCAATGCCGCTTGGAATGCGCGTCATGTCCGCGCTGTCAGGGGCGGAAGGGCGCTTGTAGAGACTTTCGAGGCGCGGGTAGACGACCAGGCCGTTATCGGTGATTTCACATTCGTGCAGACCGGTCAACGCGCCGCTGCCGCGAGTCTTGCGCAAATGAATGCGGCGCACCGAACGGGTACCGAACAGCTCTTCGCCCATTTCGATGACGCCGTCGACCATCGTATGCTCGGGGCTGCCGTCGTCCAGGCGCGAGCTGGTCAGGAACAGCACGGTGCAACCGGCAAATGCGGCATGGCCTTGCAGTTCAGAGATGAATTTTTTCGTGTCGATCGGCGAGTCGGCTTTGGAGCGTGCATTGAGCAGGCCGTCGACGACCATGACGGTCGCCTTCTGGCGGGTGATTTCGCGTCGCAGCAGCTTCACGACTTCATCGAGGCCTTCGTTTTCCAGCGTATCGAATGCGCTGACAAACTGAATTTCGGCGCCGACTCGCGAGGCGTCGAAGAAACTCATGGTCGACAGGAACTGGAACAGGCGGTCGTGGGACTCGGCCAGCAACGTGGCGACCAGCACACGACCGCCATTACGGGCATGGTGAAACCCTAGCTGGTTGGCAAGGATGGTCTTGCCGGAGCCCGGGCGCCCTTGAATGATGTATGAGGCGCCGGCGACAAAGCCCCCCTGAAGCAGCGCGTCGAGCCCTTCGATCCCGCTTTGAAGGCGTTTTAGCTTTTCCACAATGCGACCCTGATCTGAATAAACAGGCTTGTTCAGCCGAATGAGTGAAATGCTAACGCCATTTCCGGTTGAGGGCCATAAAGGCTGGGGAAAAGTAGCGTTTTTGCAATGTGAACCTGGCACGTGACTGCTCGGGATCAGGGGGTAGTGACAAGTCCGGCACAGGAAGATTCGATTTTTCGAAACCCGGAAGCCGATTACATCCATAGGCGCTGCTGCGGACCATTAGGGTAGCGCTTGCCACCTTGCTTTCATGAAATCGTCACAAAACTGCTGCAGAGTTCGGGAGCCCGTAATCACTAGGTGTCATTTAATGAAAAGTTTGATGAAGTCTGCTGCGCTCGCCATTGCGGTATCTGTTTGTGCCACCTCGGCCTCCTTTGCAGCAGAAAATGTTCGCCTGACGGGGTCCGGAGCAAGTTTCCCGGCGCCGATCTATCTGACCTGGTTCAAGGATTTCAGCAAGAAATCCGATGGCGTCACTGTCGATTACCAATCCAAGGGCAGTGGCGCGGGCGTACAGGACTTCTTGAACAAAACCGTGGATTTCGCTGCCAGTGACTCGGCAATGAAAGACGAAGATATCGCCAAGGTCGCCGAAGGCGTGCAGTTGCTGCCAATGACCGCCGGGGAAATCGTGCTGGCCTATAACCTGCCGGGCAATCCCAAGGGGCTGAAGCTGCCACGCGACGTCTATTCCAACATTTTCCTGGGCAAGATCACGCGCTGGAACGATCCGCAGATCGTCGCAGCCAACCCGGACCTGAAGCTCTCCGATACGCCGATCACCGTTGTCGTGCGTGCAGATTCCAGCGGTACGACCGCGGTATTCACCAAGCACCTGGCAACCGTCAACGCCGAGTTCAAGCAGGCGTTGGGTGAGGGCAACACCGTCAACTGGCCGGCCAGCGACAAGTTCATCAAGTCGCCGAAAAACGATGGCGTGACGGCGACCGTACGCCAGACCCCTGGAGCGATTGGTTACATCGAATATGGCTTCGCCAAGCTCGCCAAGGTCGACTTTGCCCAGTTGCAGAACAAGGCTGGCAATTACGTCGTGCCAAACGCCGAAAGCGGTGCCGAGGCCCTGGCGGCGGTGAAAATGCCGGAAAACCTGGTGGCCTGGCTGCCTGATCCGGACGGTGCCAAGTCCTATCCGATCACCTCTTATACCTGGATGATTTTCCGCAAGGACAATGGCAACCCGGCCAAGGCCAAGGCCATGCGTGAAATGGTCGAATACAGCCTGACCGAGGGGCAGAAGATTGCCGATTCGATGGGTTACATCCCGTTGCCACAATCGGTCGTCGAACAGGTTCGCAAAGCGTCCGCCAACATTCAGTAACGCCGTGAGGTCTCTCTCGGCGTGTGCGTCTGCGCCACGCCGGGAGAGTTTTCCCCCTGTTCCGGACCTAGCCCATGAACGAACCTTTTGTCTTACCGGTTAATCCCGACTCTGCCTGCCAGCCACCCTCGACGAAGGATTTTCTGGTTGATCGCACCTTCCGCGCGCTCGCACGCATCGGTGTGGTACTGATTCTGGCGCTGGTATTTGCACTGGTGTTCGAAGTCGGACGCAAGGCACTTCCCGGTATGGAGAAGCACGGCTTCGATGTGCTTCTGGGCAGCGTGTGGGACGTCAACCAAGGCAAATACGGCATCCTGCCGGCCATCTGGGGCACGCTTTACAGCGCCTTCATCGCGTTGCTGATCGCCGGTGTTTTTGGCGTGAGCATGGCGATTTTCCTGACCCAGGATTTCCTGCCGACCAAGCTCGCTGCGCTGTTTCGCACCATCGTCGAACTGCTCGCGGCCATTCCCAGCGTGGTCTATGGCCTGTGGGGGATCTATGTGGTGATCCCGGCGATTCGGCCGCTGACGACCTGGTTGAACAGCGAGCTGGGCTGGATACCCTTTTTCGGTACGTCCCTGAGCGGTCCGGGCCTGCTGCCCGCAGCGCTGGTACTCGCGATCATGATTCTGCCGACCATTGCCGCCGTGTCGCAGGACGCGCTGACGGCTGTGCCGATGAAAACCAAGCAGGCCGCGTACGGCATGGGCACTACCCATTGGGAAGCGATTCTCAAGGTGATGGTGCCTTCGGCCGCCACCGGCATTTTCGGCTCGCTGGTGCTGGGCCTGGGGCGCGCGCTGGGTGAAACGATGGCGCTGGCCATGCTGGTCGGCAATGCCAACAACATTTCCCTCTCGTTGTTTGCACCGGCCAACACGCTTGCCGCTCTACTGGCGCTGAACTTCCCCGAAGCCGGGCCGAACGAGATCGAGGTGTTGATGTATGCCGCGCTCGTACTGATGTTGATTACGCTGATCGTCAACATTTTCGGCTCGATGATCATGATGTACGCCCAACGGGGTAACAAGTGATGACTGATCTGACCGCAGCAACAGACCTGACGGCGCCAACCGGTGCGATGCCCAGTTTGCAACGCAGGTTCGAAGGCCGCGCGCTGCGCAGCCTGATCCTGACCACCCTGGTCTGGGCAGGTGCTTTGCTGGCCAGCGTGCCGCTGATTTCCGTGCTCTACATGCTGATCACCCGCGGTGGCGCGCGTCTGAACCTGGAAGTCTTCACCGAACTGCCGCCGACCGGCTTCGAGATGGGCGGCGGTTTCGGCAATGCGATGGCGGGTACCTTTGTGATGGTCGGTATCGCGGCAGCGATCGCGGTGCCGGTCGGAATCATGGCGGCGATCTTCCTGGCTGAGCTGGGGCCGGACAGCAAGCTGGGGAACGCCGCGCGTTTTGCCGCCAAGATGCTTACGGGCCTGCCATCAATCCTGGCGGGGGTGTTTGCCTACGCTTTGGTAGTAATGACCACTGGCACGTATTCGGCACCGGCAGGTGGCGTGGCGCTTGCCGTCCTGATGCTGCCTATCGTGGTGCTGACCGCCGAAGAATCGATGCGGATGGTGCCCAAGATCATGAAAGATGCTGCTTATGGCATGGGCTGCACGCGCTCGCAGGTCATCTGGAAAATCATCTTGCCGACCGGCATGCCGGCGATCCTGACTGGCGTGATGCTCGCCGTGGCACGTGCCGCAGGCGAGACGGCCCCTTTGCTGTTTACCGCGCTCTTCAGCAACTACTGGATCTACCACCAGGGCAGTCTCGATGTCATGAATCCGACTGCCTCGCTGGCGGTGCTGATCTACAACTTCTCCGGCATGCCTTTCGATAACCAGCTCGAGCTCGCATGGGCGGCCTCTTTGGTGCTGGTGATGATCGTGCTGTTCGTGAACATCATCAGCCGGATTTTCGGCAAGCCCAAGTATTAAGAACGGGAGCATCTGATTTTGAACGTATCCACTGCGCAAATTGCCGCTCCGTTTGTCACCCAGGCGCCTGTAGTCATGGACTGCAAACTGGACAAGATTTTCTACGGCAACTTCATGGCAGTACGTGACAGCCACGTGCCCATCGAGAAAAACAAGATCACCGGATTCATCGGTCCCTCAGGCTGCGGCAAAAGTACCGTGCTGCGCAGCCTCAACCGGATGAACGATCTGGTGAAGGGCTTTCGTTTCGAGGGCCATGTGCATTTCCTCGGGCAGGACGTCTACGGCAAGGGCGTCGATCCGGTGGTCGTGCGCCGCTACATCGGCATGGTGTTTCAACAGCCTAACCCGTTCTCGATGAGCATCTTCGACAACGTCGCGTTTGGTCTTCGCCTCAATCGCTACAAGGGCGATATTGGCGACCGGGTCAAGCATGCGCTGCAAGGCGCCGCGCTGTGGGACGAAGTCAAGGACAAGCTCAAGGTCAGCGGCCTGTCGCTCTCCGGTGGCCAGCAGCAACGCCTGTGTATCGCCCGGGCGATCGCCACTGAGCCGGAAGTCCTGCTGCTGGATGAGCCTTGTTCGGCACTGGACCCGATCGCCACTAGGCGCGTCGAAGAATTGATGGTCGAGTTGAAGAAGGACTACACCATCGCACTGGTGACCCACAACATGCAGCAAGCCATCCGTGTTGCTGACACCACGGCGTTTTTCTCGGTGGATATTTCCCAGGGCACACGCACCGGTTATCTGGTCGAGATGGGCCCGACCGCGCAGATCTTCGACAACCCGCGTGAACAGATGACCGGCGATTACATCAGCGGCAAGTTCAGCTAAGTCACAGCACCGGTCACAGCCGCCTACCTGCATAAGCCAAATGGATTTGGCGGGCATCGGTGGACATTTACCAAGCGTTTCCAAGGAGCTCCAATGCCTGCCACGCATCGCCTTGATTTGCCTGCGATTGAACGCGCACTGCGGAAAGTGCAGAGCCGTTTCGCCGAACTCAGCCGGCACTTCACCGAGCCCCGAGACCCGTTGACTGATGAAGTGCTGCACAACGTGCTTGAAGGCTATGCGTTGGTTGACGAGTATGTTGCCCGCGGCGTCGACCTGTTCGATCTGCAGCAACTGAACCTGATGCTGGAGATCAATGCGACAGTGCTTTGTGGCCGGGATCCGGCGCGCCGGCTGGAATACGCTCAGCATCTGGCAGCCACCGAGGCGCATTTCTTCAATAACGTCGAGGGCGGCATCAAGGACTTGTACAACTGGTATTGCGCGTACCGCAGTGAATCGGTCTGGAAGCGTGCAGCGGGTGTCTATGTGCGCATTCTGAGCAAGCCGCAGCTGTTTATCGAAGGCAACAACCGCAGTGGCTCGCTGATTGTCAGCTACTTGCTCATGCGGGCAGGGCTGCCTCCATTCGTGTTGACCCTGGAAAACGCCGAGGGCTATTTCAACCCGTCCTCGGTCATCCGCAACTCCGCCAAGCATGGCGTCAAGGCGTTGTACGAATTGCCCAAGATCAAGAAAAAATATGCAGCATTCCTGGAAGAACAGGCGCCCGATCCAATGAAGTTCTTTCTCAAAGGCACGCCTTTGCCTCTCTCTCAAGGTGGCCATTGATGAACTGGGCACCAGCATTTGCCAGATTGAAAACCTTCGGCAGCCGGGCAGGGCAGGCTATCCGCTGCGCTTTGCCGCAGTTGTTCGAACGTCAGCGCATACGGATTTCGTTCGATATCGATGACACGCTCGCTTGCCAGCTCCACCACTGCGCAGTCGAGAACAGTCGACTACCGGCCTGTATTCATCGTTGGCTGGGTGAACCGTTGCGAATGGGCACACGATCGCTGATCCGAGAGCTGCGTCGCCAGGATTGCAGTGTCTGGGTCTACACCTCATCCGGGCGCACGCCGTCCTATATCAGGCGCTGGTTGGCGCTGTACGGTATCCGCGTCGACGGCGTGGTCAACAGTGTGCTGCACAACCGTGCCCTGACGGCGCACGGAATGTCGAACGCGCCTTCCAAGTATCCGCCAGCGTTCGATATCGACTTGCATGTCGATGATTCGGAGGGCGTGCAGATTGAAGGCAAGGATCATGGCTTCCGGGTGGTCGTGGTGCATCCCGAGGATGATCGCTGGGCGCAGAAAGTGCTCGATTCGGTGGCCAAGGTCCAGGCGCAGCTCGCCTGGCAGCAAATGTTCAGACCTCAGGCGCCGGTGCAACAGCGTGCGGAGGCTGTCTTTGAGTCGCTTGGCTGAGGGAGTACGCATTGGCTATCTGGACAGCAGCGCCTCAGGTATACGAGGCACTGCTGTGAAATGACTCAATAGATGCGCAAACGATGCTGCGCAAAACATGTCTCGCAGAAACGACAAAGCCCTGAATAATCAGGGCTTTGTCGTATAAAGATGGCGGAGGCGATGGGATTCGAACTCATGGACCTGTTACAGTCGACGGTTTTCAAGACCGTTGCCTTAAACCACTCGGCCACACCTCCGTTTGCGTTGCGGGCGCCATAATACCTGAATGAAACACACTGTCAAACTCTCTGCATGGCTTGTTACAGAGCGTCTGTTATGATCTTTGCGACTGAACGTTTCAAACCAACAGGAGTGTCGCCATGCGCGAACAGGATTACGCAGTTAATAACAGCGTGCAGGCTGAGCAGCTAGAGGTTAGCCGCGTCCTGCGCAACACTTATGGTCTCTTGGCTCTGACCCTCGCATTCAGCGGCGTGATGGCCTTCGTAGCCCAGCAGATGCGTGTCGGCTACCCGAACATTTTCGTGGTGCTGATCGGCTTCTACGGGCTGTTCTTCCTCACCAACAAACTCCGTGATTCCGCGTGGGGCCTGGTGTCCGCCTTCGCGTTGACCGGTTTCATGGGTTTCCTGCTCGGCCCGATCCTCAACCGTTACCTGGGCATGCAGGGCGGCGCTGAAGTGGTCAGCTCGGCTTTCGCCATGACCGCACTGGTGTTCGGTGGTCTGTCGGCCTACGTGCTGATCACCCGCAAGGACATGAGCTTCCTCGGTGGTTTCATCACCGCCGGTTTCTTTGTCCTGCTGGGCGCTACGCTGGCGAGCTTCTTCTTCCAGATCAGCGGCCTGCAACTGGCGATCAGCGCCGGCTTCGTGCTGTTCTCGTCGGTCTGCATTCTGTTCCAGACCAGCGCGATCATCCACGGCGGCGAGCGCAACTACATCATGGCGACCATCAGCCTGTATGTATCGATCTACAACCTGTTCGTCAGCCTGCTGCAACTGTTCGGCATCATGAGCCGCGACGACTGATCATAATGGCTGCAATAAAAAACCCGCTTCGGCGGGTTTTTTATCGTCTGGAGAAAAGTGTCTGCTCAGTTGATGACGATGCTGCCGTCTACTTGCTGACGGTAGATCGTGTAGGGCAGCAGCAAAGTATCGAGCGCGCCGGAGACCACGGCGTCCACCAGCACCACCGGAATGGCCGCGTTGCGGTGATCATCGGGATCGATGCCTGAGGCCAGCGGAGCGTTCAGCGTGCAGAAGTCATAAGCGAGGCCGCTGTAGATTCTCGGTACCGCGCCGCAATAACTTTTCTGCTGCTTGAGTCCATCAACGGCAGCCTGGTCGTCGCGCGCCACCGTCTGAATCGTGCCACAGCCGCCGAGCAGCATGCCGGCCAGCAGTATTGCCTGAATTTTCATAGCGCCATTCCTTAGCCGCGAAAAACCCCAATCTACCCTGATCATTGGTAAAAGACACCTACGCCATCGGTGGCAGGCGTCGCTTGACCGGGGTCTTCTTGACGATCGCGGTGTTGGTTTCGGCCAACGTATTCAGGCGGTCGAGCAGGGTATCGAGCTGCTCCATCGAGCGCACGTGCAGGCGGGCGATGAAGCAGTCGTCACCGGTGACCTTGTCGCACTCGGTGAACTCCGGAATCGACATGATCTGCCGCTCAACCTCCTGCAGTTGCCCTGGCAGCGGCCGTACGCGAACGATCGCCTGCAACTGATAGCCGAAGCATTTCGGATCAATCTCCACCGTGTAGCCCTTGAGCACGCCGCGTTCTTCCAACCGCCGCAACCGCTCGGCCACGCTGGGCGATGACAGGCCGCTGATCTGCGCCAGCGCTTTGAGCGAGCGACGCGAGTCTTCCATCAGCGCACTGATAAGGATCTGATCGATATCGTCAGTCACATTCAAACTCCGGATTAGGCGAAGGGCGCAAATCACCCTCGATAAAAAAGGCAAAAAGCGAGTTTAGCCTGCTTTATGCGCTGGAGCAGCTCAAGGTGCGCTTGGCATACTTTTGCCATGCTTTAGACACAACCTCAGGAGAAGATGATGGACAACGCAATCCGCCGCGGCTCGCTGGAAATGACCGCCGCCATGCTGATATCGGGGACGATCGGCTGGTTTGTGCTGGTGTCCGGGCAACCGGTGCTGGACGTGGTGTTCTGGCGCTGCGTGTTCGGCGCCGGCACCTTGCTGTTGGTCTGCGCCGCGTTCGGCTTCCTGCGTCCGGGAATGCTGACCCGTACAACGTTTCTGCTGGCGGTGCTCAGTGGCATGGCGATTGTCGGCAATTGGGTGCTGCTGTTCGCATCCTATTCCCGCGCCTCGATTGCCATCGGCACCGCAGTCTATAACGTGCAGCCATTCATGCTGGTCGGTCTGGCGGCACTGTTTCTCGGCGAGAAAATTACCCTGCAGAAGCTGTTCTGGCTGGCGATTTCGTTCATGGGCATGCTGGCGATCGTCAGCGCCCATGGCACGCAAGGTGAGGAGGGTAACGATTACTTGATGGGGATTGCCCTGGCGTTGGGCGCGGCCTTTCTGTATGCGATCGCGGCACTGATCATCAAGCGCCTGACCGGCACGCCGCCACATCTGATCGCGCTGATTCAAGTCTGCACCGGGGTGTTGTTGCTCGCGCCGTTCGCGCATTTCGATGCGTTGCCGCAAGGCGTCGATGCCTGGGCGAGTCTGCTGACTCTCGGGATCGTGCACACCGGTCTGATGTACGTTTTGCTGTACGGCGCGATTCAAAAATTGCCGACGGCATTGACCGGCGCGCTGTCCTTTATCTATCCGATCGCTGCGATCTTCGTTGACTGGTTCGCCTTCGGCCATCGCCTCGAATTGCTGCAATGGATAGGCGTTGCAGCGATCCTGCTGGCCGCCGCCGGCATGCAACAAGGTTGGGGCTGGAAAGCCCGGCGGCTGGCGGCACAATAAGGATCAGATGTTCCAGCGCGGTGCGGTTGCTGCCAAGCGCTGGCGCATCTCGCTGATATTGGCCGCCAGTTGCCGGGTCAGCATCCGATAGCCGTCGAGCGTATTGGCGACTGGCGCATCAAGGTCCGCTGCTGGCAGCTCCATCGGTCGCTCCAGCCGTTGCGAGGCCCCGGTTTTCAACGCGCGAGCCATGCCGATCAGCTGCACACGAATCTGCCGGTGCTCAGCCTTCAGTGCCGTTTGCAGATGTGCCGTGGCCTGCGGGTCACTTGCGTTGGGCCGGATATTGCCGAGGATCTCCAGCGTGCTGATGCACATGCGCAGGTTGCGCTGAATCGCGTCGAGCTCGGTCATGGAAATTTTCACTTCCTTGGACACCGACGGCATCAGCGAGCGCAACTGCACCATCACCGCACCCACCTTGCTCATCAGCCGCACATGCTCGTCGGCGCTGACCGCTTCACCGTTGATGATGCGCCCGTACACCGTGGCGCAGTCGCGCAAGGCGTCGGCCAGGTTGTAACGCCACGAGTAGACCGCATACAGCGGCAAAGCAAAGGAGAAAGCCAGGGCGAGGGCGATGCCGATCAGGATGTCGACGCCGCGCCACAGACCATCGGTGATCGGGTTGTCGCCATGCCCGGCGACGATGAACACCGTGATCGCCGAGAGCAGGGCGGTGTAGCCGCCCTTGCCGATCGCGTGATAAGAGAAAAACCCACAGACCACGGCCATGGAAAAATAGGTCAGCCACGGCATGCCCAGCCAGGCGTGCTGCGCCACTAGGGCCAATCCGACCCCCGCGCCGATCAAGGTGCCGATGGCGCGCTCGGCGGCTTTTTTGCCGATGTTGCCGTGGTGCTGCAAACCGCCGATCACCACCAGCATGGTCACTGACGCCCATTCGCCGTGGGGCAGATTGATGCCAGTAGTCAGCAGAATCGTCGCCAGCAACCCCAGCGCCACCCGCACGGAATGGATCAGGCGGGCGTGACGGTAGCGCCGATACGGGTCCAGTAACGGACGCAGGATACGGCGCAACAGCGGTGGCAGGCGGTGGGTGCTGTAAGTAGTCAGTGCGAACCTCGTACGTCAATCAAATCAATGGAAGGGGAAAATGTAATTCATCCAGGCGGACATGCGCAGCAGGATTTTGCGCATCGCGCCGATGTGATGAAAGTGCTGACTGTAAAGCGCCGCTTGCCCGTAGGCGCCGCCCGGCATGAGCGTGCTGTATTCGGCGAACGCCGGGTCAGTGATTTCAATGATCACCGGCACCCGTCCGGCCGGTGGCGAGCCGGTGTAGCTGATCAGCGTGCCGGAAGGTTGCACCTGGCCCTCGGCGATCACCCCGATCACGCTTTTCACTCGCCCCGCGAAGACCTTGCCGGGAATGCCATCGAAGGCGACTTCGGCCTCGTCGCCCACGGTCAGACGCAGCAGGCTGTTCTGACGCATCCAAGCGGCGAAGTACTGACCTTCCTGCGGAATAAACACCATTGACGGGCGCAGCGGCAGCTTGCTCGCCATCATCCCCGGTCGCAGCGAAACGTGGGTGACGAAGCCTTTGCTCGGCGCTCGAACCACGGTGTTGTCCAGTTCAAATTGAGCGTTGTCCAGTTGCGCCTGCAGATCGTCGGTGCGGGCAATGGCCGCGTCCAGTTCACGCTGGGTGCCGAAGTTGCGGCGGATCAGTTCGGTGATGCGATAGCGGTCGCCCTTGGCTGCAACCAGTTGCGCCCTGAGCGATTTCAGGCGGTTCTGGAAAGGCGTGGGATCGATGCGAAACAGCACGTCGCCTTTTTCCAGGGGTTCGTTGCCCTTTACCGGCACGTCGATAACCTGGCCGCTGACGATCGGAATGACCGGCACCGAGACAAAGTAGGAGCGCGCCACCTCGGAATAGGGATGGTTGTAGTTCATGGTGAAAATCAGCGCGCCGATGATCAGCACGCCACCCAGGACAGCGGTGGGCACCGTCCATTTGTTCAGCGGAATGCGGAAGATCTTGAAGATGGCGACGCAGAGTGCGGCGTACGTGAGGATGAGCAACAGATCCATGCTCAGATCCCCCGGCTGTCAGAGTGAGGCGCAACCGGCGACTGCGCTTCGAGCCGCTCGATCCGAGCTTGCAGCTCGACGACCTGCTGCTCCAGTTGATTGACGTGATTCTGGATGGGTTTGCCATCGCCGAAACCCCAACCGCGATCCTCGCGATAAGCCATCGCCCAAATCCACAGAAACGGCCAGAGTGCATGCAAGGTGAACAGACTGACCCAGCCCGTGGCATGGATCGCGTCCTGGTGCGGGTGGTTGCGATGAACGGCGATTTCGTACGGAATGTCATGCAGCACGATGATCCCGTAAAACAGCACGAGACCGACAAAAACCAACAGACCCAATGCGAAGTAATCGAGCATGGTCAGCCTCCCGGGCATCCAGCAATGCTGGGCTGAGTGTAGTCACTGAATCGCCGGGGGGGGCTGACGGATCGGCAGGATCATTCAATCCTGCCGATCACCCGTCAAAAGATGTAATCGGTGGTCAGGAAACTCGAATCACGCCCGCGAATGATCTCGCTGATCAGATCTTTGTTGCTCTCTTGGAACTTGGTCGCCACCAGCGTCCGAATCGAAAACACTCGCAAGGCATCGTGAACCGAGAGCGTGCCTTCGGCGGAGTTTTTGCGACCGTTGAACGGGTAAGTGTCCGGGCCGCGCTGGCACTGGGCGTTGAGGTTGATCCGCCCGACCTGGTTGGCAAAGGTGTCGACCAGCCGGCCGACCGCCACCGGGTTGGTGCCGAAGATGCTCAACTGCTGGCCGAAATCGGATTCCAGCACGTAGTCGATCACCGTATCGAGGTGGCGGTACGGCACGATGGGCACGACCGGGCCGAACTGTTCTTCCTGATACACGCGCATTTGCGGGTTCACCGGATAGAGCACTGCCGGGTAGAAGAACGAGGCGTGGGACTCGCCACCATTCGGGTTGACCACCTGCGCGCCTTTGCTTTGCGCATCCGCGACCAGACCGTGCAGATAATCGACCTTGCCCGACTCCGGCAGCGGCGTCAGCGCCACGCCGCTGTCCCACGGCATGCCCGGTTTGAGCGTGGCCAGTCTGGCATTGAATTTCTCGATGAAGCTGTCGACCACGTCTTCATGCACGAAGAGGATTTTCAGTGCGGTGCAGCGCTGACCATTGAACGACAGCGAGCCGGTGACCGCTTCGCTGACTGCATTGTCGAGATCGACTTCGGGCAAAACGATGCCCGGGTTCTTGGCGTCCAGACCCAGAGCCGCGCGCAAGCGGTGTGGTTTCGGGTGCAGCTTTTTCAGGTCACTGGCAGCCTTGTTGGTGCCGATGAAGGCGAAGATGTCGATCTTGCCGCTGGCCATCAGAGCGCTGACGGTCTCGCGGCCGCTGCCGTAGATGACGTTGATCACGCCGCTCGGGAAGCTGTCGCGGAAGGCTTCGAGCAACGGGCGAATCAGCAGCACGCCGAGCTTGGCCGGTTTGAACACCACGGTGTTGCCCATGATCAGTGCCGGAATTAGCGTGGTGAAGGTTTCGTTCAGCGGGTAGTTGTAAGGCCCCATGCACAAGGCGACGCCGAGCGGCACGCGGCGGATCTGGCCGAGGGTGTCCTGCTCCAGCTCAAAGCGGCTGGAACGGCGGTCGAGTTCTTTCAGGGCATTGATGGTGTCGACGATGTAATCGCAGGTGCGATCGAACTCTTTTTCCGAGTCCTTGAGGTTCTTGCCGATCTCCCACATCAGCAGCTTGACTACCGCCTCGCGCTGCTCGCGCATGCGGCCGAGAAACGCTTCGACATGCTGGATGCGCTCGGCCACGCGCATGGTCGGCCACAGGCCCTGACCTCGGTCGTAAGCGCGAACGGCAGCGTCGAGGGCGGTGAGGGCGGTGTCGGCATCCAGCAGCGGCGTGCTGCCGAGGATCACCTGTTCTTCGCCGTTTTCGCTTTTCAGATAAACCGGACTGCGCACCTGCGCGAGGGGGCCGTCCCAGCGGCGCAATTGACCATCGACCAGATATTCACGCTGCTCGACCTGAGCGTCGAGGCGATATTTTTCCGGGATGTCGCTGACCGAAGGGAACAGGTTGCCAAGGATGTTTGCTGTGGTCATGTCACTACCCTGTGTTGAAGTCGGCGTGCCGATTGAAAGTCTTGTGAAGGTTATACGCCTGAACGGGCCGGGATTTAACCCCGTGAATGTCGTTCGCACGTCACGCAAATGTCCAGCTCAAAGGGCAGTAAGAGCGGCAGTTTTTCGGTGGTTCGGACATGAATCCGCGCCGGATATGGCAGCAACTGAGGGGCCGTTTCACATTTTCAAGTGCAGGTCTACTGTCATGTTTGACAGTAGACCTGCTACAGGAGCCGGCGTATCAATCGCAATGGCCGTGATAGCCACGGCTCATTCCCATAGTGTTCATTTACTGAATGACCAAGCTTTCTCTTGTCGGAGGAATTCATAATGGCGACTAATACAAAATCAGCTACGAAGGGCCTTTTCAAAGTGCGTACCGATCAGCGAAGCGACGTTAGGGCTGATGTACTTTCGTTTGAAGATTCGGGTACTGGCTATAAGGTCTCCTTCAACGAAGGGGTTGGGGGCATCATGGAACAAAAGACGTATTTTGTGTTGGGGTTTCCTGACAAATCACCTTCTGGTAACTACGATGTCAAACAACTGACGGAGGCTATATACAAGGAATGGTCCGAATATCACAGTTACGATTATGCCGCCAAATCAGGCTTCGTTACTGTTTCGTATTCAGACTCCCCTCGCACAACCGAAGGAAAATTCGATATCGATATGGAGTTGCAAGGTAACCCTGTTCCACCCGGACCAAGACATTTGAAAGTTAGCGGAACGTTCAATTTGCAAAGAACCTGATGTGGCAGGGCTGCGGGTTTCAATCCAGTATCAAGTCCCACGCGTAAGCGTTATAAGGCGCTGCGCCGACTGTAGTAGTCAGTGACTCGGCGTAGCGCCATTCGCATACCTCTTCTTTCTCTCAATAATCAATTTGCTCCGTATTCTTCGCAATCACTCGTTTAAATGAAGCTTTTATGACAAAAGTTCGGTAGCCCTTTGCCAGTCCGGTCATGCCTGTGTAACGCGCTTGAGGGGCCTTTCGGGGCGTACTTTGCAAGCCGAGGCGGGACGCCGGGAGTGAGGCAATGGGGACTATGGAACGCTATTCGAAAGTGGGCATGCAGGAGCTCGATCAACGCCTGTCGAAGATCGTCGAAGCCGCGCGCAAGAAGCCGGTTTCGGTGTATCGCTACGGCGCGCCGTGGGTCTGGATCGTCTCGCAGGAGGACTGGCAGGGCGCTCTGAAAGAAGTGTCCAGCTACATTCCGCCGGGCCATTCGCTGGTGTTGCTGCGCCCGCAGATCGACGATCTGCTCGACGCCCACCAGGACCTGCTGCACGACCTCAATGCCGCACCCGGCATGCTCATTCCCGCGCAGACGGTGATGCACATCCTGCTCCTGCAATTGCTGTATTCGGTGCCCAGCGAACAGCAGCTCTATGAACAGCTGAACTACAACCTGCTGTTCCGCTGGTTTGTCGGCCTCGGCCTGAACCAGAAAGTCTGGAGTTTCACCGCCCTCAGCCGTGACATCGCCACGCTGCTCAACGAGCCGCGCGCGGTGCTGCTGATTCAGAAAATCATCGGCGAAGTGTTCTGCGGTGCCTTGCTGCAAATGCCCGAGTTCTCGCTGAACTTTGCGCTGTTGCACACCTGGCTGGGCAAGCACGCCTGCGCCACAACGATCAGCAATTGACGCAGCACACCGGGCGCTAACGCCCACAGGTCATCGCGAATTTCAGGGGGTAATGTGGAACGGATTTTCACGTCACGGCTGGCGCTGTGGGGCTGGCTGCTGGTGACGGCGGGCGCGCAGCCGGCGCTGGCCGAGGAGGGCACAGAAGCGCCCGCCGCGCAGCGACTGGTCGACGTCAACGAATACTTCGTGCGCGGCAATACCGTGCTCGATGCCCGGGCGATCGAAGAAGCGGTGTACCCGTTTCTCGGCCCGCAGAAAGCCTTGAGCGACATCGAAGGCGCCCGCGATGCGCTGCAGAAGGCCTATCAGGAACGCGGCTATCAATCGGTGTTTGTCGAGCTGCCCGAGCAGGCCGTGGCCGATGGCATCGTCTATCTGCAAGTCAGCGAAACCAAGGTCGGCCGGGTGCGCGTGGTCGGCGCCAAACACTATTCGCCGCTGGATATCCGCGACAACGTCCCGGCGCTGAAAGAAGGCGAGGTGCCGGACTTTGCCAAAGTCCAGGGCGAACTCGCGCAGCTCAACAAGACCCCCGGTCGCCAGGTCATGCCGCTGGTGCGCGAAGGGCAGCGCCCCGGCACCATGGATGTTGACTTGCAGGTCGAAGACCAGAACCCGTGGACGGCCAGCGTCGGCCTCAATAACGATTACAGTGCCGACACCGAAAAGCTGCGCAGCGTCACCAGCCTCGGTTACAACAACCTCTGGCAGCTCGGTCACAGCGTCAACCTGACGTTCTTCACCGCGCCGCAGGAAACCGACAACGCCAAGGTCTGGTCCGGGTCCTACACCGCGCCGCTGAGCGAGCGCTGGAGCGTGCAGTTCTCCGGTTACCAGTCCGACAGCAACGTCGCCACCATCGGCGGCAGCAACGTGCTCGGCAAGGGTCATTCTTACGGCGTCGCGGCGATTTACACGCTGCCCTCGAGCGGTAACTGGACGAACTCGTTGTCCGCCGGCATCGACTTCAAGGACTTCGACGAGCGCCTGAGCCTGTCCGGCGAAAGCGACAAGGTACCGCTGAAATACGCGCCGTTCACCTTCGTCTACAACGGCTTTCGCTACAGCGAAAAGAGCCAGCTCGGCCTCGGCCTGAGTCTGGTTGCCGCCACGCGCAGCGTGTTCGGCTACGGCAGCGACGACGAAGACTTCGACTACAAACGCTATCGCGCCAAACCGAGTTTCGCCGTGCTCAAGGGCGACACCAACTACACCTGGACCTTCGACAGCGACTGGCAGAGCGCAAGCAAAGCGGCATTCCAACTCGCCTCGGGGCCGCTGGTTTCCAACGAACAATTCTCCGCCGGTGGCGCCACCTCCGTGCGCGGCTATCTCGCGGCTGAACGTACCGCCGATGACGGTTACCTGCTCAGCCAGGAATTGCGCACACCGTCGCTGGCGAAATTTGCCGGCACGTGGATGCAGGACTGGCGCTTCTACGCCTTCGCCGAGGGCGCGCAGTTGTACCTGCGCGATGAGCTGCCGGATCAGGACGCCAATTACGCCCTGGCCAGTGTCGGCCTCGGCACCCGCGCCAGCCTGAGTAAATGGCTGTCCGGCAGCCTCGACTGGGGCTACCCGCTACTCGAAGGGCCGAACACCTCAAAGCAGGAATCGCGCCTGCACTTCAACCTTCAAGCCACTTTCTAACGGAGCACGTCCATGCAACGCCTCTTCCTTTCGTTGTTGATCTGCCTGGGCTTCGTGCTCCCGGCCACGGCTCAGGCCTGGTGGCAGGACGACTGGCATTACCGCAAACAGATCGCCGTCGACACCACGCCACAAGGCGCGGCGATCAATCAGGCCCTCGGCCGCACCGCGCTGCTGGTGCGCCTGCACACCGGCAACTTCACCTTCGACGGCGTGAAAGAGGACGGCTCCGATCTGCGCTTCGTCGCGGCGGATGACAAAACCGTGCTCAACCACCAGATCGAAAGTTTCGACGCGCTGATGGGCATGGCGCTGATCTGGGTTGATGTGCCGAATGTAGAGGGCGGTCAGCGTCAGGACATCTGGATGTACTACGGCAACCAGAAAGCTCCGGCCACCGGCAACGGGCAACTCACTTTCGATCCGAATTACACCGCGCTGTATCACTTCGACGGTGCCACCGGCACCCCGGCGAAAGACACCACGGCTTACGGCAACACCGCGCAAAGCGCGACCGGCACAGCGATCGATGGCGTCGTCGGGCGCGCCTTGCAGTTCAGCGGCCAGCCGTTGTTGCTGCCAGCCAGTCCGTCGCTGCAACACAACGCCGGCAGCGCGTTCACCTTCAGTGCCTGGCTGCGTCTGGATCAGGCGAGTGGCGAGCAAGTGATACTGGCGCGTCGCGAAGGCACGCAAAGTCTGCTGATTGGCGTCAGCCAAGGCCTGCCGTTCGTAGAGATCGACGGCCAGCGCGCCGCTGCCACCCAAGCGCTGGCGCCGGGGCAATGGCAACACCTCGCACTGACCGCCGAGGGCTCGAAAGTCACCCTGTACATCAACGGTCGCGAAAGCGCTGCGTTGGCTCAGGCGATGCCGGCGTTCAACTCGGTCATGGCCATCGGCACCGATCTGCAGGAAGGCGCGTTCCAGCCATTCGCTGGCGCAATTGATGAGCTGCGCCTGTCGAAAGTCGCCCGTCCGGCCGCGCTGTTGCTGGCCGATGCCACCTCGCAAGGCGCCGAGTCGAAACTGGTGGCTTACGGCGTCGATGAAGAACAATCCGGGTTTGGCTTCGGTAGCCTCGGCTTCCTGCTCAACGCGGTGCCAGTCGACGCCTGGGTGATCATCGCCGTGCTGGTGCTGATGATGTTCCAGTCGTGGATCATCATGTTGCGCAAGAACCGCAGCCTCAGTCGCGTCACCGCTGCCAACGAAGACTTTCGCGTGCAATTCGCCAAGGTCGGCACGCGTCTGGAAATGTTCGCCGACGATGCGCAACTGGCTCAGCGTCTGCAGCATTCGTCGCTGTGGCGCCTGTACCTGGTGGCGGTCAAAGAGATCCGTACCCGTCGTGAGCAGGGCGCCGATACCTCCTCGGTTTCAGCGGCGACCATCGAAGCCATCCGCTGCTCGATGGACGGCGTGCGCACCCGCGAAAACCAGCAGCTCAGCTCGAAACTCTCGACCCTGTCCAACGCCATCGCCGGCGGTCCGTATATCGGCCTGCTCGGCACGGTGCTGGGGATCATGGTGGTGTTCCTCGGCACGGCAATGGCCGGCGACGTCAACATCAACGCCATCGCTCCCGGTATGGCCGCCGCGCTGTTGGCCACGGCGATGGGCCTGTTCGTCGCGATCCCCGCGCTGTTTGGCTACAACCGTCTGATCACCCGCAACAAGGAAGTCAGCGCCGACATGCGTGTGTTCGTCGACGAGTTCATCACCCGTCTGGCGGAGATGCACGGCGAGAGCCAGTTCAGTGAGGCGTCGCACCAGCGCGGCCATCACGCCAACCACTCCGTACCGGCCTGAGGAGCACTGCCATGGCGTCCGTAAATGCCTCTCATGACGATGATGACGATGCCGCCGTCGACAGCATCAACATCACCCCACTGGTCGACGTGCTGATGGTGGTGCTGGTGATGTTCATCCTCACCGCCACCGCGCAGGTCTCCGGGATCCAGATCAACCTGCCCAAGGCCAGCGCGTCGGTGTCGCTGTCGGAAGCCAAGACCAAGGCGATCTCGGTCAACGACGGCGGCCAGGTGTTCCTCGATGCCTATCCGGTGACCCTGGCCGAGCTGGAAGAACGCCTGCGCATCGAGAAAGCGCAGAGCCCGGATTTCCCGGTGATCGTGCGCGGCGATGCGACGGTGCAGTACCAGAAAGTCATCGAAGTGCTCGACCTGCTGCGTCGGCTCGAACTGTCCCAGGTCGGTCTCGTCACCGGCAAACCGAGTCAGGGCTGAGTCATGACCGCACAACTCCCGATCGAACCGCCGCCCGTGAAAAAGTCGCCGTTGCGCTATGTGAAGTGGGGCGCCGGATTGCTGGTCGCCGCGCTCGCCGCGTGGTTCCTCTGGCAGTGGGCCAACGACATGGCCGGCGTGCGCCGCGAAGCGCCGAAAGTGCCGACGATCATTCCGTTGCCGCCACCGCCACCACCGCCGCCGGAGAAACCGCCAGAGCCGGAAACGCCGGTGGAAGAAAAAGTCGTCGAGCCCGAGCCAACGCCGGAGCCGGAGGAGGTCAAGCCTGAAGAAGAGGCGCCGCCATCGCCGGCGGACGATCTGGCCAATCCGATGCAAATGGACGGCGACGCGCAGGCCGGCAGCGACGCTTTCAACATCGGCGCAGGCAAGGGCGGCGGCATGGCCGGTGCCGGCGGCGGGCGTTTGGGCACGGGCACGTACAGCCAGTTTCTCGCGTTCACCTTCCAGCGTTTGCTGCGCGAGAACCCCGAGCTGCGCAACCTCGCATTCTCGCTGCAGGCCGATGTCTGGCTGAGCAGCGTCGGCGAGATCACCCGTGTCGAGCTGATCAAGTCCAGCGGCAACCCGCAAATCGATACCCAGGTGCTGGCCGCTTTACGCGGTGCGCCAGCCCTCAGCGAACGGCCTCCGGCCTCCATCACTTTGCCCGTGCGCCTGTCCCTGCAAGGGCGGCGTCCGGGTTAATTCACTTATTCAAGCTTCGGCAAAAGGAGTTGTGTGCAGATGATTTCCAACGTGAATCGATTGTCCCTGGCGGTCGGCATGGTCATTGCGACCCTGGTCGGCCAGGCCGTGGCAGCGCCTGCGCCGTCGGAGAATGCCACGATCAATCTGATCCGCTTGCTGGTCGAGCAGGGCATTCTCAAACAGGACAAGGCCGACGCGCTGATCGCCCAGGCCCAGAACGAAGCGGCGCAGGCGAAACAGGCTGCCGCGTCCACCGCAGTCGCGGCCGGACCGGTCGCCGCGCCGGGGGATGTGCGCGTGCAGTACGTACCGGCAGCAGTGCGCGACCAGATCCGCGATCAGGTCAAAGCCGAGGTCATGGCCACCGCCAAACAGGAAAACTGGGCAGCGCCGAATACCTTTCCGGACTGGGCCTCGCGCATCAGCTTCGACGGCGACATTCGTCTGCGAGACGAATCGCGGTACTACTCGGGCAACAACAGCAACGAAATCGTCGACTTCGCCGAGCTCAACAACAACGGCCCGTACGACGTGAACCCCAACAGCAGCACCAGCCTGCCGCCGTTGCTCAACACCCGCGAGGACCGCGAAAACCTCTTTCGCCTGCGCGCTCGCCTGGGCATGAAAGCGGTGATTTCGGAGGAATGGACCGCCGGCATTCGCATCGGCACCGGTTCGGACAACAACCCGGTATCGACCACGCAGAACCTCGGCGGCGGCTTCGCCAAGAAGGACATCTGGCTCGATCAGGGCTACCTGACCTGGAAGCCAATGGACGAATTGACCCTGACCGGCGGGCGCTTCGCCAATCCGTTCATGTCCACCGACATGCTCTATTCCAACGACCTGAATTTCGACGGCGTAGCGGCGATCTTCGACCACAAGCTCAACCGCGATTGGGGCGTGTTCGGCACCGTCGGCGCTTTCCCGGTGGATTACACCAACGACACCTCCAGCAGCAACGGTTTCGACAAGGAAGAGAGCGACAACAAGTGGCTGTACGGCGCTCAGCTCGGCGCGAAATGGGCGATCAACAGCAACAACCGCCTCAAAGGTGCGCTGGCCTATTACCGTTTCGACGACATACAGGGCCAGCGCTCCAGCCCTTGCGAACCGTGGGCCGGCGCGCCGGGCTGCGACAGCGATGGCACCCGCGCGGCGTTCATGCAGAAGGGCAACAGCGTGTTCCTGCTGCGTGACATCACGCCGAACCCGCTCAACCCGAGCGCCACGCCGCAGCCGCAATTCGTCGGGCTTGCGTCCGAGTTCAACCTGCTCGATCTCAACGTCGTGTGGGACGCCGACCTGCCGCAGGACTTCAAACTGCGCAGCCAGGGCAATTACATCCACAACCTCAGCTACGACGAAGGCGACATGCGCAAGCGCTCCGCCGGGCAGATCGTCAACAACCTCGACAGCAACGGCGAGATCGAAAGCGGCGCCAATGCATGGATGGTGCAGTTCACCCTCGGCAACGCGCTGGACCTCAAGCGCAAGGGCGACTGGAACCTGTTCGCCGGCTACAAGTACATCCAGCCGGACGCCTTGCCGGACGGCTTCAACGACTCGTCGTTCCACCTCGGCGGCACCAACGCCAAGGGCTATTTCATGGGCGGCAACTACGGCCTGGCGAAGAACGTTTCCGCCACGGGTCGCTGGATGAGCACCGAAGCGGTGTACGGCGCGCCGTTCGACATCGACGTCTTGCAGCTTGAGATCAACACGCGCTTCTAAGGCGCCGGGAGAGCTTTATGAACACGCGTTTTCTCGCGCTGGGCCTGGGTTTGTTGATTGCCACCGGGGCGAACGGCGAAGGCATGGAAGAACGCTTGCGCACGCAACTGCGCAGCACCACCCAACAATTGCAGGCCCTGCAAAGCCAACAGGCCCAGGCCAGCGCCGCGCAACTGGCGGCGCAGAACGAAGCCATGGCAGCGCAAGCGCAGATCAAGCAGCTGACTGCCGAACTGGCCAAAGCCAAAGGCCTCGCCGAGCAACTGGCCGGGCAGCAACAGAGCCTGCACAGCCAGGCGCAGGCGCAAGTCGCAGCCAGTGCCGAGCAGACCGGCAAGTTCAAAAAAGCCTATGACGAATTGCTGGTCCTCGCTCGCGGCAAAGAAGCCGAACGCGCGAAGCTGCAAGCGCAGCTGGCGGAACGTGACACACAAGTGCAGCAATGTTCAGCCAAGAATCAGCAAATGTACGGCGTCGCCAAACAGATCCTCACAGCCTACGAAAACATCGATGTCGCCGAGGTGATGAAAATCCGCCAGCCCTTCGCCGGCAGCGCCCGGGTCAAGTTCGATGAGCTGGCGCAAGGCTTCGGCGACGAGCTGTACAAAACCCAATTCGACGCGCCGCAAGCCGCGATCGCTCACTGATAACAAGGAAGAAAGTCATGACTCAATTGCTCACCCACGTTTCCCCGCAATCGCTGACCGACGTCCTCCAGGCCGCTGGTTATCGCGTCAACCAGAGTGAACAGAACGGCATCGTCCAGTTGCTCAGCGCCAGTCAGGGCATCGGCTACGCCGTGCGTTTCGGCAACCCGGCGCTGGAGCAGGGCAACTTTGTTGATTTCACCTTCAGCTGTGCCCTGCGCGTGCAGGGTGAGTTGCCTGAGGGAGTCGCAGAGCAGTGGAATGCTACTCGACGTTTTGCACGGTTGTCGTTGCAGGGTGAGTTTCTGGTCATGGAGATGGACGTTGTCGTGGCTGCGGGCGTGAGCAACGAACACCTGCGCGGCAATCTGGAGTTGTGGGATCGCCTGTTGCAGGAATTCATCGTGTACCTGCGCGATTTCAGCCAGACCGCTGCTTCGCACACCGCCAAATCCGCTGTCGCCGAACAAGAGGAAGTTGCACTGTGAAAAAGCCTGCCATGGTGATCGGCGCCGGAGCAGTGGCGCTGTTGGTGATGGCCGTGGCGCTGGTGATGCGACCGGGCAGTGACCCGGTCGCCGCCCAGCAGCCGTCGCCGGTGATGGCGGTTGCAGCCGGGCCAGCGGTCGCGCGGTTGGGCAATCAGCAGGTTTCGCCAGAGGAATTGCAGGCGCTGCTGGCCACTGTCCCGGCGCAAACCCGCGAGCAATTGCGCGGCAACCGTGAGGCGCTGGAGCGCTGGATTCGCTCGCGACTGGCGGAAAAAGCCGTGCTGGAACAGGCCGATGCGCAGGGTTGGGCGCAGCGGCCGGACGTCGCCCGGCAAACTCGCGCGGCGACTGAGCAAATCGTGTTTCGTGATTATCTGCGCTCGGTGAGTCAGGTGCCGGCGGAGTATCCAAGCGCAGCTGAATTGCAGCAGGCGTACGACGCCGGCAAGGCCAATTGGCAGACCCCGGCGCTGTATCGGGTCAGTCAGATTTTCCTTGGCGTCAGTGACGCAGCGAATGTGGAAACCGTGCGCAAACAAGCCGCTGAATTGAGCAAGAAGGCGCAATCAGCACCGGCTGATTTTGCGGCGCTCGCTACGCAATATTCGCAGGATCGCGTCACGGCAGAGCGGGGCGGTGATACCGGCCTGCAACCGTTGCAACAGCTGGTGCCGGAAGTACGGGGCGCCGTGGCGCGCCTCAAGGTGGGCGCCGTGTCTGATCCGGTGCAAAGCGCCGCCGGTTTCCACGTGATCAAACTCACCGAACAGCAACCGGCTCGCACCGCGACGCTGGAGGAACTGCGCGACCAACTAACCCAGGCCCTGCGCGCACAACGCCAGGAACAGATCGCCCAGGCTTATCTGGACGGCATGCTCAACACCGCCACCCTCAGCATCGACGGCGCCGAACTGAACAAAATCCTCGAGGAAAAACACTGACGTCAGCCAGAACACCATTCACCCCAGTGGGAGCGAGCCTGCTCGCGAATGCGGCGGGTCAGTCAGCGAAGATGTTGAATGTGCTAACGCTTTCGCGAGCAGGCTCGCTCCCACAATGAGATCCGGTGTATTCAGAGCAACCACATTAGATCGACAGGGAGTCATCAATGTCATTCACCGAACCCGCAGGACGCGACGCCGCCAGCGTTTACCTTTCGCCGCGAGACAACTCCGAACCCTGGCTCAACCAGGCCGCGACCATCGACAGCGAAGTCGCCCAATACTTCCTCGTCAGCGCCCGCTGCGGTTGCTTCATGCAAGCCGCGCGCAGCCTCAATGTGCGCTCGACGCTGCTGCGCAAACAACTCGCGCAACTCGAACAACAACTGCAACACAGCCTGTTCAGCTTCCAGGGCAGCGCCCTAACGCTCACCCGCGAAGGCCAACAGTTGCAGGCCCGACTCAGCACCCTGGCCCACCAACGCAAACTCCCGGTCATCGAACAACCGCTGATCCGCCTCGCCATCGCCGGATCCATCCTCCACGACATTCTCGGCCGCGACCTCATCGCATTGCTGCGGCGCAATGCCAGTTTGCGTCTGGAAATTATTGCTCTGGATAGCGAACTGGCCCTGCGTGCGGTCAGCGCCGACATTGTCCTCTGGCTCGCTCCTGGCGATGCTCCAAACCTTGTTCCCACCTTCGCTACCAGCGAACCGCAACACCTCGCGCGAATTGAATATCTGCCGCACATCGCCAAGCGCTATTCGCGGGTGACAGCGCGACCGGAAACGCCGGATGATCTGGCGGACTTCATGCTGGTGCAGTGGCAGCATGATCGGCAGGTTGAGAGCTTTCGGCCTTGGAATGAGTTGGTCGAGCAGCGCTTGGCTGGCGTAGTGCAAATGCAATCTTATGAATTGATGCTGGAGATGATCCGGTGCAGCGCTTGCATCGGATTGCTGCCGGCATACATGAGCCGCTTCGACCGTGGCCTCATCGCACTGCCCGGATTATTCGCCGAACCGATGCAGCTACACGCGTGGCTCGCCGTAAACACCGACTCGCAAGACTCCCCCGAAATCCAGGCCCTCACCGACCTCATCCAGCAAACCTTCAACGAACGCCACGAATGGTTCCAGCCTTAACCCGTCCCCCCGTGTAGGAGTGAGCCAGCTCGCGAAAGCAATCCGCCAGTCGAAGCCACAGTGACTGACAAACCGCATTCGCGAGCAGGCTCGCTCCCACAAGAATCTTCATTGCTTACGCGTTGATCGTTCCCACGCTCCGCGTGGGAATGCAGCCCGGGACGCTCTGCGTCCCCCAGAGCTGGAACGCGGAGCGTCCCTTGAGGCATTCCCACGCAGAACGTGGGAACGATCATCAACTGCACCCGTACCGCATCAACAGTGGGAGTGAGCCTGCTCGCGAAAGCAATCCGCCAGTCGAAGCCACAGTGACTGACAAACCGCATTCGCGAGCAGGCTCGCTCCCACAAGAATCTTCATTGCTTACGCGTTGATCGTTCCCACGCTCCGCGTGGGAATGCAGTCCGGGACGCTCTGCGTCCCCCAGAGCTGGAACGCGGAGCGTCCCTTGAGGCATTCCCACGCAGAGCGTGGGAACGATCATCAAAACCTTCAACGAACGCCACGAATGGTTCCAGCCTTGACCCGCCCCATGTAGGAGTGAGCCTGCTCGCGAAAGCAATCCGCCAGTCGAAACTTCAGTGACTGACCCACCGCATTCGCGAGCAGGCTCGCTCCCACAATTTCATCTCGCCAGATTCCAGATCAGCGGTTTAGAGTGACCAGCCACACGCTGATCACGGACCGATCCTATGTCAGAGCCAACCCCCACGATCCATCTCGAACGCTCCAACGAATCCCACCTCGAAGGCATCACTGCGCTTTACAACGACCCCGCCGTTGCGCGGCAGGTGCTGCAGATGCCGTTTCAATCCATCGAGGGCTGGCGTCAGCGACTGCAGGCCGACAGCGAGCGCGCGCTGAAACTGGTTGCCCTGCACCAAGGCGTAGTGATCGGAAATCTGGGTCTGGAAGCCTATTCAAGGATGCGCCGCGCTCACGCCGGCGGTTTCGGCATGGCAGTCGCGGCAGCCTGGCAGGGCAAAGGCGTGGGATCGATGTTGTTGGCAGCGGCGCTGGACGTTGCCGACAACTGGATGAATCTGCACCGCGTCGAACTCACGGTGTACGCCGACAACGAGGCGGCCATCGGCCTTTATCGCAAGTTCGGTTTCGAGGACGAAGGGCTGTTGCGTGATTACGCGGTGCGCGACGGGCAGTGGGTCGACACCCTGAGCATGGCCCGTCTACGCAATAGCCCGAAACCCTGAGTCAGTCGCCCAGTGCGAACGCCACCGCTGACTGCGCATGCAGCTCGGTGGTGTCGAGCAGAGGCAGGGCGCTGTGTTCGGGTTTGATCAGCAGGCCGATTTCGGTGCAGCCGAGGATGATCGCCTGGGCGCCACGGGCGGTCAGGGATTCGATGACGCGTTGGTAGATTTCTCGCGATTGTTCGCTGATCACGCCCACGCAAAGTTCGTCGTAGATGATCCGGTGCACCTCTTTGCGCTCGGCATCATCCGGCACCAGTACGGTCAGGCCTTGGGCGATCAGACGCTGCTTGAGGAAGTCCTGCTCCATGGTGAACGCGGTGCCGAGCAACCCGACCGTGCGCGCGTCGATTTCCAATGCAGCTTGGGCGGCGGGTTCGGCAATGTGCAGGAACGGAATGCCGATCGCGGCCTGAATCTGCTCGGCGACCTTGTGCATGGTGTTGGTACATAACACCACGCATTCTGCGCCGCCAGCTTCGAGCCGGCGCGCGGCATCCACCAGAATCGCCGCTGCATCGTCCCAGCGCCCGGCGTGCTGGGCCTGTTCGACCGGGCCGAAGTCGACGCTGTACATCAGCAACTGCGCCGAGCGCAACGGGCCGAGGCGCTCGCGGACCTGTTGGTTGATCAGGCGATAGTATTCGGCGCTGGACTCCCAGCTCATGCCGCCGATAAGGCCGATGGTGCGCATTGGATTTCCTCAAGCAAATGTCAGTGTCGAGCATTCAGGTCTGCCCGAAGTTACCTTCTGTTCGAGACTCGACGCCAGTACCGACTGACTGTACCGCCGATCTTTCCCGCAACTGTGCATCTGCAAGAACTAAACGTACGCCGCGCCGGGGATCTGCCACTATCACCCTTCGCAGGTCCTTTCCGAGGAACACCGCAATGAACGACGTACAGCAACTGGGCGAGATGCTTCGCCACTATGCCGAAAGCGAAGCGCACAAGAAGCAACTGTTCACTACGCAATCAGCTGAATGGGCGGCTCGGATTGGCGCGCTGTTCGACCAGATCGAGCAATGGCTTGAACCGGTCAAGGCGCCGAATCTGCTGGAGGTGAGTCGCGAGGCGTATGTCGCGTCCGGGCCGAGCGTGCCGGTGGAGACCTCGACGTTCAAGACGGAAAAATTGAGCATCGTGATTGCCGGCAAACCGGTGGAGTTTGTGCCGGATGTGATGGGCAGCGGCGGGCAGATTTCCCTGGCAGTGATGGGGCTGACGGCGGCGCGGTACGGGAGCATTTCCCTGGTTGGCCTGGCGGATGGTGCGTGGCAGTGGCGCAAGACTAATGGTTTGAAGGATCCGGATACGTTTGCGTTTGATGCGAATTTTCTGGCGCAGCAACTGCAAAGCCTGATTCCTCGCGATCGCACCTAGATTGGGACGCAGAGCGTCCCGGGCTGCATTCCCACGCAGAGCGTGTAACGATCAAACACCGCTATCGCGAGCAGGCTCGCTCCTTGGGGGGGTGAGGCGAGTACCGGGGAAACCCTTAGGTTCGGTGCCGATCCGGCATTTTCCCTTGGGTCACTGATGGCCTTTTGGTAGAGTCGCCGTCGCCAGCGGGTTTTCGGCTGGACGATGGAACCGAAGAAGGGAGTCTGATCAGTGAGTCCGGGCAAAAAAATCCTCGGTCTCACGGCGTCGCTTTTGCTGCTGACGCTGTGGGCCAGTTACTTTTATGTATTCAAGGAAAACCGCGACGGCCAGCTTGGCGGTGTCGGTGAAAGCACCGCGTGGTGCGGCACGCCACCGAGCAGTGAAGCGGCGTTGCTGGGCAAGGATCAACTGACCTTGCGCGTCACCAACAACCTGCGCGGCGAGTTCATGGTCGGCGGTTCGCTGGTGGTTTCCGAACGCACCTTCAACCGCTACGACCTGGGCCGCAACGAACTGCGCCTGCGTCTGGAACCGTTGCAGTGGTCTTTCGGCGTGACGCCGATCTTCCTCGAGCAGATCAAGGTGCAGCCGCTGAGCCGCAACCTCTCGTCGACCAACAAAAGCGCCTTCGCTGAACTCGAACCACGGCCGATCGGCGTGCACGCCCAGACCGCGGCGTTCCCGTTCGACACTTATCGCTACGGCTACAAACCGGTGCTGTATTACCTCAAGGGCAACGAGCGCATCGACTTGCGCTTCAAGAACATCACCACGCTGATGGAGATGTCCAACACCTTCACGCCGATCCAGAAGTACAACCGCGCCGACTACATCAACGAGAAAAACTCGATGATCCGCGATGAGGATTACAAGCCGTACGGGGCGCATGAATGTGCGTTCAGCGTCGAGCGCAAAGGCTCGTTCAAGGTGGTGGTGCTGTTGCTTCTGCTGGTGCTGTGCCTGCCGCTGATGCTGGTGTTTTACCGCGATGAACCGGGGATCGACTTTCTCGCGACGCTGGTGGGGATTGCGGTGGTGCGCACATTGCTGATCGGGCCGGTGGAAGATTTCCAGCTGTACAACATCGACTTTTTGTTTGGTGCGGCGATTTTGTTGGTGGGGACGGTGTCGCTGATCAAGGCGATGCGCGCCAATAGCCGGCGGGAAATGGCTTTGCGCAGTGGAGAGACGTCTTCGTGGTGATTGTTCGATTCTGAAAGCCAAGATCAAAAGCCCCTCACCCTAACCCTCTCCCGGAGGGAGAGGGGACTGACCGGGGTGTCTTGGGTGATACATCGAAGTGACAGACCGAGTCGATTACGGATTCAAAGCCGATCGCTCAAGTCGGTGCAATCCTTGAATATTCCCCAATCGGTCCCCTCTCCCTTGGGAGAGGGCTAGGGTGAGGGGCCACCGATCTCCAGCCGATCACTTGAGCGCCGGATCCCCCATATTCATTTTCTTCCAGCCCTGCAACAGCACCTGCGCCTTCGGTTCCTGGCCGCTATCGAGGTAGTACTGGATCAGCGACAGCCGCGCATTGCGGTTGGCCGGTTGTACCTTGAGCAAACTTTCCAGAATCGCGCACGCCTCATCAACCTTGCCGCTCTCATGCAGCGCCACCGCCAGTACATAGCCGTATTGCGCATTCTCCGGTTCCAGTTGTGCGGCTTTGCGCAGGTAGAACATGGCATCGGCGGACTGGCCGGCACGGATCAGCGACAACCCGCGCGTGTGCTGCAACAGTGCCGCATCCGGATGCTGCTTGAGGCTGTCATCCAACAGCTTCTGCGCTTCGGTGGCGCGACCATTCGCTTCCAGCCACTGTGCTAGCGTGACCAGCGCCGGGTAGAAGTCCGGGTCCCGTTGCAGGGCGCTGCGCAGCAACGGTTCGACCTCGGCACTGCGCCCGCTGGCCTGGTACAGCATCGCCAGATTGAGATTGGCCTCGGCACGTTCCAGCAGGCTTTTCTGCACCGCTTCATACTCGCCAATCGCCGCGTTCCAACTGGCTTGCGCCGCCCCCAGACCATTGTTGCGCGAGGCACCGAGCAGATCCCGCGCGGCGACGATGCGCACGGCTTTCACTGGATCATTGAGCAACGGCGCCAATAACGGCGCACGCTCGGGCGGCGGCAGGAATGCGCTGATCGCCCGCACCGCGCTGTCACGCACCTGTGGCTCTGGATGTTTCAGATCCTGAGTGGCCAGTTTCAGCGCCTGTTCGCTCGGGTACAGCGGCAATTCCGCCAGCAACGTTGCGCGCTGGATCGCCGGCAGGTTGCTGCGCTGCAATTGCTGGTACAGCGCGTCGGCTGCGCCGGGCTGGCCATTGCGGATCAGCCAAAGGCTTTCGTCATAGCGTGGCGCCTGCTGGGCCGGGGAGGCGGTGGCGTTCCACAATTTGAACTGCGCGGTGACCTTGTCGCCGGCCTTGCCCTGGTGACAGGTCAGGCAGGCGTCTGGCGTGCCGAGTTTCTGCGCACGCTCCGGGTTGGGAATGCTGAAACTGTGGTCGTGCCGAAAGTCGTTGCCCATGTAGAACTTGCCAGGCATGTGGCAATCGACGCACTGCGAGCCGGGTTGGCCCATGGCGTGGCGGGTGTGTTCGATGGAGTCGTAATTCTTCGCTTGCAGACCCGTGCCGTCGACGCCAGCGACCGAGGTCTTGCCCGCCGTGTTGTGGCATTGCAGACACACGGCGTTGCCCGGTGCCTTCAGTTCGTTGCTGTGCGGGTTATGGCAATTGCTGCAGCGCACGCCCTTGTCGAACATTTTGCTTTGCAGGAACGAGCCGTGTTCGAACACTTCGTCCTTGATCTTGCCGTCCAGCGCATAGAGTTCGCGGGTCAGGGCGCTGGACAGGTAGTCGTCCATCAGCCGCTTGCCGACGGTAAAGCCATCGCCCAGCGGTGCGCGGCGGGAATGGCAGCGCGCGCAGGTTTCGATTTCTACCGTGGCGTTCTTGTCCTTGAGATCGACGTCGAAGCCCTTATGGATCAAATCGTCTTTTTTCTGCGCCCACTCCAGGTGATTCGACGCCGGGCCATGACAGGCCTGACAGCCGACTCCGAGACTGTTCCATTGACTGTTGAAGCTGTTGCTCGCTGCATCGAAATTGCGCTTGAAACCGGTGGTGTGGCATTCGACGCACATGAAATTGGCATTCTGGCTCGGTTTGCTCCAGTGCAGCGGATTCTTGAAGTTCACGCCCTGGCCGGGGTACAGATGAAACCAGCGATTTTTCTCGGTATCCCACGCCACGCCGAGGGCTTGCAGACGCCCCTGACCCACCTCGATCAGATATTGCTGCAGCGGCGCGATGCCGAAGGTGTAGGCCACTTTGAAATCGGCATTCTTGCCGTCGACGCCGGGCGCATTGACCCAGAATTCATCGCCCTTGCGGGTGAACCGTGTGGTCTCGTTTTCGGCCTTGAAGGTCACGTTGTTGAAGTCGCCGAGGGTGGTTTCGGCGGTCGCCGCCTGCATGGCGAGCTGGTGATGCGAGCCTTGCCAGTCCTTGACCTGTTCGCTGTGGCAGCCCTGGCATTGCTGCTCATCGACCATGCTTGCCGGCTTGCTTGCCACAGTCGGTTGCGGCATGGCTGGCGGTGCTGCAGGCGTGCTGATCGCTGCGGGTTTGACGGGGGCCGGCGCCGGGCTGAACAGGAACCAGCCAATGCCCGCCACGGCCGCCAGCAGCACGCCGATGGTGATTGGAAACAGGTAACGTGAAAAAGAGGAGGGTGACGCGTCAGGTTCAGGTTGCACCGCTTTGTTTTTGTGCTTGGGCATTGCGACTTCCGTAGTCCGGTGCGTTGGCCTTCTGGCGTGCATACATCTGGATGCAGCTTTGCCGCATGCAGCGCGTCTGTCAAATAAGCGCTGTGACTTGCTGCGCAGCGCCGTGTGAATTTTGTAATTTGCAATCGCAATTGCTGCGGTTTTAGCTATACCTGTAACTCCCCCTATGCAAACGATTTGGCCTTCTGACAGGAGTTACAGCATGAAGCTAGCCGTAATGATGGGCACGCTGTGCATCGCCACCCTGGGTGTGGTGGGTTGTTCCAGCAAAACCGTCGAGCCAGACCAGTACTCCGGTTTTCTCAAGGATTACAGTCAACTGAAGGAGACCAAATCACCGTCGGGTGCCGAGGTGATGCGCTGGATGGACCCGAAACTCGACATCAACAAATTCAGCAGCGTCTATGTCGAACCGAGCCAGTTGTATCCGAAGCCGCAAGCGACGGAAAAAATCCCCCAGCAAACCCTCAATGGCATCACCAGTTATTACGATCAGGCGCTCAAGCGTGAGCTGAGCAAGTCGCTGCCGCTGGCCACCGGTCCGGGGCCTGGCGTTATCGTGATCCGGCCGGCGATCACGGCGGTGAGCAGCAAGACCGAAGGCCTGCATGTGTATGAGGTGATTCCGATTGCCTTGGTGGCTGCTGCGGTGAGCACGGCCACTGGTATTCGCGATCAGGAAACCACGTTGGCCACCGAGGCGGTGTTCCTCGACGGCAGCAGTAACAAGGTGGTGGCTCAAGTGGTGCGCAAGGGCACCGGTCAGCCGCTGGAAAATTCCTCGCAGGTGATGAAAGCCACTGATGTCAAAGCGGTGATCGATGGTTGGGCGAGTGACATGCATCAGACGTATCTGAAGCTCAAGTCCGAGGCCAAGTGATGTCGTGAGGCTTGGGCCTCTTTGCGAGCAGGCTGGCTCCCGCTATTTTGGTGGGGCCTGCCTCCTGGTTTTTTGGGTACATATCCGTTGCTGCGGGTGTTGCTGATTACGGTTTCGCCCTTACGGCGAGGCACTTTTTCCAGACGCCGAAAAAGTACCCAAAAAGGCTTGCTCCTACGTTCGGCCCTCGCAGGCTCGGGTTCCTTCGCTCCGGGATCGATCCGGCCGCAGCGGCTCCGGTTTGCTTCGCTGCACCTCCTTGCGCTGTGTCTGGCTGCGCCAGACGGTCGCTACGCTCCCACCCCCCGGATCAATCCCTCCACTCAGCCTTCCGATGTCGCCGGTGGATCAAGATCAAGAGCACTCGAGCTAACGCTCATTGTTGAGTGGGGCGGCTTCGCCGCGGGCAGCTGCGCTGCTCTGCTTTTCTGTGGGAGCGAGCCTGCTCGCGAAGGCGGCCTGACAGTCAACCCAAATCACCGGTGGTACTCGGTCATACTGTGGGAGCGAGCCTGCTCGCGAAGGCATCCTGTCAGTCCCCGCCTTACTGCCCGACAAACCAGCGAAAATATGGGTTCGCCCGATCCCCTTGCATCACTTCCCGGATATCCCGCCCCCAGGCTTCCCGATCGCCGTCGTAGGCGTGCAGGCTTGCCCGATAAAACTGCATCAACCGCTGCCGATGCGTTTCCATGCGTTCACTGAACCCGGCATCGGCATTGACCAGTGTAGGTGGCTGATACAAGTCCAGCAGCGCCGGTAGCACGCGGGTGATTTCCTTGCTGCGTACCCACGGCGCGTATTCGATGCGCGGCTGATCATCAGTCACTGCCGGTGCATCGGCGGCGAAGCGCTCCAGGCCGGTGCGATCGGTGACCCAGGTGGCCAGCAGCGCCGCCGCCGAGCCGATGCCGACGTCCTGCAGGGTGTTGCGTACGCTGTCCTGCTGGAAGCGCGCGGTGATTTTCGCGGCGTCCAGTTGCATCGGTTTCATTGAGCCAACCAGCAGCATTTCATGGAACTCGCTGGTCCACAGCGTGGCATGCGGGAACACGTCGAGGAAGCTGCGCACCAGTGAGCGCGAGTCGTCGATATTCTGCGTCGGCAGTGGCAGCCACTGCGCAACGATGCCCTGGTCCTGCAAGCGACTGGCGGCCAGATGGTAGAAATCCCGCGAATACAGATTGACCACGCCGGCGGCGGAGGGCGGTGGCGGTTCCAGGGTGATCACGTCGTAGGTCTGTGCACTGCGCAGCAGTTCCTGGCGACCGTCGCGCAGGCGTACGTCGACGCCGGGATCGCTGGCGGCATTGAAGTTGCCCTTGAACAACGGCGCTGCTTTCACCACCGATGGCAGCAATTCGGCAACCACGCGATGTTCCAGACCTGGATAGCGCAGCATGGCGCCTGCGGTGATGCCGGTGCCGAAGCCGATCACCAGGGTCGAGCGCGGTTCACCGTTGTGGATCAGCAGCGGCAGCAGTGCCTGAATGCGCATGTAGCGCAGCGACGGCATGGCATCGCCGGTGTTCGACACGCCCTGGATGTACAAACGGTGGAAGCTGTTTTCGCCACGTCCCTGAGTGACCACCGCGACCGTGCCGCCGCGTCCTTCCTCGTAGAAGGCCAGCGTGCCGTTGCGTGCGCCGGGCAACAGGCTGGCCAGTTTGTCGACGGGCGTCAGTACCGCCACTGCAACGCAAACCAGACCTAGTGCGACCACGGCCTGGCGCCGACCTTTCGCCACGCCATGGCCCTTGCGCACCGCCAGATAACCGATTGTCGCTGCGACGAGCGCCAGTAGGCCGAGGGTGCGCACAAGGCCCAGCAAGGGAATCAATACGAAGCCGCAAAGCATCACACCGATGATCCCGCCCAGGGTGTTGAACGCGACAACGGCGCCGACATCGCGGCCCACACGTTCGCTGCCGACACTCAGGCGCAACGCCAGAGGAAACGCCGCGCCGAGCAGCAGGGTCGGCACAAACACGATGCTCAGCGCCGCCACGGCAAAGCGCGCGCTCATACCGGCCAGCTCGCTGGCGCCCAGACTCAGCAGCCAGGTTTCCGCATGGCTCTGCGCGAGCACCAGCCAGCGGCCGAGCACGGCGATCTCCAGCAGCGCAAGCAGGCCTGCACCGGCAATCAACAAGCCGAATACGCCCCATGGGTCGCGAATGCGCTCGACGCGACGGGCGAGCAGGGCGCTGCCGATAAACAGCCCGGTCAGGTAAGTCGCCAGCACCACAGCAAACGCATAGGTGCGCGTGCTCATGAACTGCACGATCGATTGCGACCAGACCACCTCGTAACCCAACGCCACACCCCCGGCGATCGCGTAAAGCCACAACGCAGTGCGGTCGGGCGCTTTGGCGTTGCCGTGTTTGACCGGTGTTGCCAGCGCTACTGGCTGCTGGCGCTGCAACCACAGCGCACCGGCCGCAGCAAGCAGGTTGAGCATCGCGGCGAACAGCGCACTGCCGCGCACGCCGAGGCTGGCGATCAGTACGAACGCGGCGAGCAAAGTGCCGACGATCGCGCCCAGCGTATTCGCCGCATACAACTGACCGCCGGCCTTGCCCGGCTCAGCCGTCAGTGAGCGCACCAATACCGGCAAGGTCCCGCCCATCAACACCGCCGGAATGCCCACCAGCGCAAACGGCAACAGCCACGCCATGACGCCGACATGACCTTGCAACCAGGCAAACGCACCGGCCGCCAGACTCATGGCCACTGTCGCGCCAACACCGAGAATCGCCACCAGTACTTCCAGCCCGGCGTAGAGCAGAACCGGCTGTTGCAAGCGATCGGCCCAGCGCCCGAACAGCCAGCCGCCGAGCGCGAGCCCGGCGAAAAACGCGCTGATGCCGGTGGTGATTGCGTAGACCTCGACGCCGACCACCAGCGACAGCTGTTTGATCCACAACACCTGATAGACCAACGCTGCCGCGCCGGAGATGCATAGCAGCAGGGCAGGGATCATTGAGATGGTGGACGCGGCTTGCGGAACGGGTATGGCCGACGGCTTGCTGGCGATACGTGAGGACATGCGGTGAGCCTTGTTATGGATTGGCTGATGTTGATCGTTCCCACGCTCTGCGTGGGAATGCCTCACTGGACGCTCCGCGTCCGCTTCGGCATTGGACGCAGAGCGTCCCGGGCTGCGTTACCACGCAGAGCGTGGGAACGATCGCAGAAAACCTTGTGGGAGCGAGCCTGCTCGCGAACGAAACCGACCCGGTCGCTTGTTGAAAACAGGGCCGCCCGCCGATGAAGGCGGGCGGCGATACAGCGCTATTACTGGGCTTTCTTCATTTTTTCTTCGATACGGCGATCCACGTCCTCGCGGATCTGGTCGATGCTGAAGCTCGCCGGACGCTGGCTAGGTGGATAGTCGACGAAGGTCTGCAGGAACTTCGCCGCGCGGCGGGTACCGTCGAAAATCAGATAGTCGTTTTTCGTCAGCCAGTCATAGTACTGGTCAGACACGACATCGGCGCGTTCGTACGGGTCCATGCGCAGGTTGAACATTTTCGGCACACGCAGGCAGGTGAACGGTTCGCTCCACACCTGCAGTCCGCCGGGCGCGCGCTGCTCACAGAACACCAGTTTCCAATCGTTGAAACGCATGCTGACCAACGCACCGTCATCGTTGAAGTAGTAGAACTCCTTGCGCGCGCTCTTGTCGGTTTTACCCGTCAGGTAGTCCAGTTGGTTATAGCCGTCCAGGTGCACTTTGAAGTTCTTGCCGCCGATGTCGGCGCCCTTGAGCAAGCGGTCCTTGATGTCGGTGTCGCCCACGGCGGCCAACAGTGTCGGGAACCAGTCCAGACCGGAGAACATCTGCGTGGAGACTTCGCCTGCCTTGACTTTGCCCGGCCAGCGAATCATCGCCGGTACCCGATAGGCGCCTTCCCAGTTCGAGTTTTTCTCGTTGCGGAACGGCGTCGTTGCAGCGTCGGGCCACGACCATTGGTTCGGGCCGTTATCGGTGGTGTAGACAACGATGGTGTTCTCGGTCAGCTTCAAGTCATCCAGTGTCTTGAGCAGCTTGCCGACGTCGCCGTCATGCTCGAGCATGCCATCGGCATATTCGTTGCCGACCATGCCGCTTTGGCCTTGCATGGATTCGCGCACGTGAGTGAAGGCATGCATGCGTGTGGTGTTCATCCAGACAAAGAACGGTTTGTCCGCCTTGGCCTGTTTCTCGATGAACGCTTGCGCTGCCGCAGTGGTTTCGTCGTCGATGGTCTCCATGCGTTTCTTGGTCAGCGCGCCGGTGTCTTCAATCTTGCCGTCGGCAAAACTGTGGATCACGCCACGAGGCGAGGCGGCCTTGACGAACTCGGCATCATCCTTGGGCCAGTACGGACGCTCCGGTTCCTCTTCGGCGTTGAGGTGATACAGGTTGCCGAAGAACTCGTCGAAACCATGATTGGTCGGCAGATATTCGTCTTTGTCGCCCAAGTGGTTCTTGCCGAATTGACCCGTGGCATAGCCCTGGGCTTTCAGCGCTTGGGCAATGGTCACATCGCGTGGCTGCAAGCCCACCGGGACCCCGGGCATGCCGACTTTGGACAAGCCGGTCCGCAATGGCGTCTGCCCGGTGATGAACGACGAGCGTCCGGCCGTGCAACTGTTTTCGGCATAGTAATCGGTGAAGATCATGCCTTCTTTGGCAATACGGTCGATATTCGGCGTCTTGTATCCGACCACGCCCATGGAATAGGCACTGATGTTGGTCTGGCCGATGTCGTCGCCGAAGATCACGAGAATGTTGGGTTTTTCAGCCGCTGTGGCGGTTGCCGACAGCGCCATCACCGAGGTTGCCACCAGGGCGAGTTTCGGTAGCCACTTGCGTATGCGAGTCATCTGACTGCTCCTTTGCACGGGGGTCGTTTTTTGCGACAAACGTTTACTGCTCTCCTGCATTACGCTTTCTTATTGCACCTGCTCGGTTGCCGGCGGATCGAACGGATAGATACGGCGCCATTCCGACGCCATGTCCACCACCGTCCAGCCACGGGAATTCGCTTCGTCGAGGGCCTTGTCGAGTCGGCCGATATTCGATTGCCGGTCATAAGCCCACTCGCGCTTGGCATCGGTGTGGTGCACCAGCCCCATCAGGCGCTTGCCCGGCCCGGCGGCGGTCCACTGCAGCATCTGCAGGTCGCCGTCGGAGTTGCCAAAGGCGAGGATCGGCCGCCGACCGATGACCGCATCGATGCTGACCGGTTTGCCCGGCCCGTCGTCGTTGTGCGCGACTTTCGGGGTGCGCACGATGGAAGCTTTGCCGTCCTTGAACTGGTAAGAGGTGACGAACGTGGTACCGATCACCTGTTCCGGCGGGATGCCGTAGACCTTCTCGGCGAAGGCGCGCATGAAGCCGGTATCGCCGCCGGAAACGATGTAAGTCTTGAAGTTCTGGCTGCGCAGGTAGTCGAGCATTTCCAGCATCGGCTGGAAGATCATTTCCGTGTAGGGCTTGCCGGTTTTCGGGTGGCGTGCCTGGCTGAACCAGGTTTTCGCGTAGTCATCGAAGGCTTCGGTGGTCATGCCGCCGTGAGTGGCGCCGACGATCTGCAGCAAACCCTCCATGCCCGACGCGGCGAGGGCTTTGTGATCATTTTCCAGCACCGCCTTGAACGGCTGGGTGGTTTTCCATTCCGGGTGTTGTGCGGCGGTGCGCTTGACCTCGTCGAAGGCAAACAGCAATTCGAAGTACGCCGGTTGTTCGCTCCACAAGGTGCCGTCATTGTCGAACACGGCGATGCGATCGGCCGGTCTGACGAAGTCCTTGCTGCTCTGGTCGGTCACGGCCTGGACGAACTCGATAATGCTCTTTTTGGCCGGGCCGTCGTTCCATGACGGCAGCGGTTCATTCGCCTGTGCCAGCAGGGGCAGAACCAGTGCCAACAGCAGGGCAAGACCGAAACGTTGGCGACGCAGCAACGGGTTGATCATGTGAAATCCTTCTCATGCACAGGGTTGAGCGGGCGCAGGGCCGGTGCGGGTTTCGCCTGTTGGCGGGCGACCTGACTTTGAAGCGTAGACAACGATTGGCGAAGCTGAACAAGTGTTTGATCGGCGGCAGACTGACGGCCGTAAAGCCCGCGTAACAATCCCTGCAAGCGCGGACCGGCGCCCGTGAGTTTCAAGCCCAGACGACTGCGCCGCAGCCACAGGTACAGCGCGGTCAGTTGCGCGGGTCTGGCTTGCAGTTGCGGGGCGATCTGTTGCCAGGCGAAAGCGGCCGAATGCTGCCAGGCCAATTGCTTCGCCCGTTTATGTGCGAGCCAGCGTTGATGGGTGCGAACGGCGACGGGCCGCAGCAAGTACACACCGACAGCGAGGCCGACCGCCAGCGCCAGCCAGAGCAGCCAGCGGCTGGAGAAGTGCAAGTGATTCTGCTGCAGTTGCCTGAGGTCTTCGGCGAGCGAAAACACCGGTTTATAGGCGTTGTTGGCCGCGGCCTCGAAGCTCACGGCCGGCACTTCAGCGCTGCGGATCTGCTTCGCAGCGGAATCCCACCATTTCACGCGGATGGCTGGCAGCGTGTAAGTGCCGGCGCTGTCGATGCGATAGCTGGCGCTGTCGACACGTTGGCCGCCGAGGATATTGCCGCGACCGTCATCCAGCGCAGTGACTTGTGGCGTCTTCGCGTAGCGACTCAAGCCGTCGACATCACTGAAGGTCGGAATCGGCAGGGCCATCGCCAGCGCGCCATCGGCTTGCAGGGTGAGCTCACGGGTGACGCTGTCGCCAACTTTCAGCGGCGTGGCCGAATTGGTAATGATCTGTTTCAAGCGCAACCCACTCGCGACCAAAGGCGTCTCCCCGGGCGCGAAACCGGGCGGCTGGGCGGCGCTGAAACTCAGCGGCTGGCTCTGTGCGCTGATTTCTTCAGTGGCCTGGCCCAGTGTGGCGCGTACGGTCAGCACCGGGATATCGAAACTGCGCGCAACGTTGGGCGTGATCAGATAGCTATAGCGCAAGCCATTGAACGATTGGCCATCGATGGTCTGGTTCAGATGCTGCGCCTGGCCGTTCGGCGGCATCACCAGCGCACCGTCGAGTTGCAGATCGGGCAGGGTGGCGGCGCTGGTGAACCAGGTGTCGGTGAGCACGTCGAGTTGCAGTTCGACCAGACCGCCGACCATCGCGCCTTCGCTGGGGTTGAGGTGAGCCTCGACCTTCAGTTGCGCTGGGGCGGCAAAAACATTCAGAGACAGCAGGCTGGTCAGCAGCAGGGCGCTGAGTTTTGCGCTGATTGTTCTGCCGCCATCGCTGGTAAGCCAGCTCCCACAAATCACAGCAATCTTCACAAAGTTTGCAACTACACAGAAATTCCCTGTGGGAGCTGGCTTGCCAGCGATGGCGGCGCTCAGGTGCCGGAGGTTCATGGCCGATCTCCCTGCTGATCCTGCAAGCTGAACTTCTGCCTTAGAAACTTCGCCGGCGAGGTGGTCAGGTTCTCCAGCCATAGCGCGTCGGACGCCGCCTGCTGGGTCTCGACCTTTTTGCTCTGACCTTTACCGGGTGCCTTGTCGAATTTGACTTCATCGGGTTTGGTTTGCGGAGGGTTTTTCTCTGCGCTTTCGGTGTCCTTGAGCAGTGCCTGAGCCAAGGCCAGATTGGCGCTCGCTTCGGCAAATTGCGGCTGCAGTTTCAACGCCTGGCTGTAGGCGGCAATCGCCTGATCGAACTTGAAGCGGCGTACGTAAATGTTGCCCAGGTAGAAGTACGCCTGCGGCGTGTCCAGGCGGGCGAAGGTCGCCATTGCCAAGTCGTAATCGGCAGCGTGATAGGCCGCGACGCCTTTCCAGTACGGGTCGACGAACAGCGCCGCCGCCTCGGGCAGACGATCATGCTCAAACGCCCAGCGGCCTTGTTGGTCGCGGGTAAAAAACGCATCGGTGAGGGCGTTGGCCTGCGCCGGCGCCGCAGGCCAGCCCAACCCTACGGCCAAAAACAGCGCCGGCATCCAGTTGACGCTCCAGCCTTTGCGTACGCTGAACAGCGCCAGTAACAGCAACGGCCAGCAGAGCCAGTAACCGGCGTCCTTCCAGTGCAATTCGCGCTGTTCGGCGCTGGCGCTCTGGAAGTGTTGCCGTGCGTGCAACTCGATCCACTCCAGGTCATCGTTATTGAGGGTCAGGCTGCCGAGCGGCGCGTCGACGGCCGAGGCCAATTGCTTGAGGGCCGCTTGATCGAAACTGCCGAGCACTGGTCGTCCGCTGCTGTCGATTTTCGGTTGGCCGCTGGCGTTAGTGATGACGCCCGCGTCTTCGCTGCCCACCGCCAGAACCAGAACCTGCAAGGCACTGCCGTCGAGGTGTTTTTGCAGATCATTGAGTTGCGTGGTATCGGCCCCATCAGTCATCAGCAGCAGACTGCCCGGGGTGTTCTCGGCGCTGAGCAAGCGTTTCGCTTGATCGATCACGGCGGCGACGTTCTTGCCCGGTTTGTCGATCAAGCCCGTGCCCAGGGCCTGGATGAAACTGTCGAGCAGCGCCGGATCGTCGGTCGGTGGCAACACCAGATGCGCGCTGCCGGCATAGGCGATCAGTGCGGTCCGCGCAGCGGCGCGACGTTGCAGCAGATCATGCAGCTTGTGCTTGACCGCTTCCAGCCGCGTCGGCTGCACATCGTTGGCGTCCATCGACGGCGAAAGGTCGACGGCAACGATCAGTGGTGCGCGGTTCTCGAGAAAGTCCGGGCGATCCTGTTCCCACGTTGGCCCGGCCGCGGCGAGTGCGCCGAGGATCAGCAGGGCACAGAGCAGGTGCACCGGGCGCCAGCGCTGGTGATCCTGCGGGGTGATCAACAAGTGCGGCAGCAAGTGTTCGGCGATATTGCCGCGCAGGCGTTTTTGCAGGTCGCGGCTACGACGCCAGATCAGTGGCAGCATTGCGCCGAACAGCGCAAGCAACAGCCACAGCGGGCGCAGAAAATGGAAATCGCTCAGGTTGATCTCCATTTCAGGCCTCCTGCCGCTGCCGCGCAACCGTCAGGTTCGGGCGTAAAAGGGCGCCGAGCTGATACAGCGCCAACAGCAGCAATGCTGCGCCCAGCGGCCAGTAGAACAATTCCCGTTGCGGCTGATGGCTGAGGGTTTTTACCTGATGCGGAGTGAGCTGGTCGAGGGTGGTGTAGACCTGATCCAGTGCCGCGCGATCTTCGGCGCGGAAGAAGCGGCCGCCGGTGGTATTGGCGATCTGTTCGAGGCCTTGCAGATTGACCTTCGCTTCGCCGGAAGCGTCGGGGTCGCCGATGCCGATGGTATGAATGACCACGCCTTTGTTGGCAGCCATTTCAGCGGCGTGATCCGGGGTGATCGCGCTGCTGGTGTCGTTGCCGTCAGTGAGCAGAATCAGGACTTTTTCCTGCTCATGGGCCTTGTCGAGCAATTTCAGGCTGAGCCCGATCGCATCGCCGATCGCTGTGTTGGGGCCGGCCATGCCGATCCCGGTATCGGCCAGCAACAACGACAGGCTGGCGTGATCGAGGGTCAGTGGAGCCTGTGGATAGGCACCGCTGCCAAATACGATCAGGCCGATGCGGTCGTCCTTGCGTTTGTCGATGAAGCCTTGCACCACGCCTTTGACCGCTGCCAGGCGATTGATTTTTTCGCCTTGGGCGTTAGTGAAATCCTCGGTTTCCATCGACTGCGACAGGTCGATGGCGAGCATCAGGTCGCGCACCGGTTGCTGGCGTTCGATTGGCTTTTCGACATACACCGGACGCGACACGGCCAGCAGAATCAGCGCCCACACCAGCACATTGAGCAGCAGTTGCCAGCGATTGCGCCGACTGCCCGCAGTGCCTGGCGCTTCGCCGACCGCGCGGCTCATCGCGCCGAAAAACGGTACGCGCACGGCACTGCGGGCTTCGTTGTAGGCAGGCAGAAAGCGGTAAGCCAGCCACGGCAGCGGCAGCAGGAGTAACAGCCAGGGGTAATCAAGCTGCCACATGGTGATGCTCCACCCAGTATTGGCAGCTGTCGAAAAGCATTTGCCGTTGTGCTGCGGGGAGGGCGCGCAATACGGGGTCCGGCGCGTAGGCAAGTTGGGCCAGTTGCGTGCTGAAGTCGGCGGGCATTCTGTTTTTGCAATGCCGTTGCAGAAACTCCTGCCAGTCATCTCTGCCAAGCGCCGCCGGCCCTTGTGGGAGCGAGCCTGCTGGCGAAAGCGCCGTGTCAGTGGATCGAGGTATTGCATGCGCTGACGTCTTCGCGTGCAGGCTCGCTCCCACAGGGAATGCATTCCAGCGCCGCGATCGAGTGGGCATGGAGAGGGCCGTGCGTTTGAGCAGCTCAGGCAATTCGCGCAGGGCGTCGAGGTCGTCACTGCGGCGGCGCAACTGTGCCAGTCGGGCAAGGGCTTCACGGCGATAGCGGTCGCGGCGCCATTGCCAGTATCTGCGCAGGCCGAGCAACAGCGCGGCGAATATCAGCACCGCCAGCAACAGCCACCAGCCCCAGGTTTGCGGCGCATAGCTGACGGGCGCGGGCAGGGCCAGCTCCTTGAGCTGATCGATGCTGGGGATATTCGGGTTCATCGCGCGCCCCCGGCGCTTTTGCCCAGTTCGGCGCGCAGTTGCCCATGGGCGTCCTCGGCGGTGCTGATCATCATCAGCGGCACCTGACTGCGGCGCAGCAGGGTGGCGACGTCCTTGAGCCGCCCGCTGAGAAAATCCCCCAGCGGCTGCTGCACGTTACGTTTCTCGATCGCCAGTTCGACCTGCAACTCGCCCTGGGTGACCAGGAGGCGACCGTTGTTCGGCAGTTTCAGCGCCAGCGGATCATAGACCTGCAAGGCAATCACATCGTTGTGCGCCGACAGCTGCCGCATCAATTGCAAGGTGCGTTCACCGGCGCCGGCAAAGTCGCTGACGATGCAGATCAAGTGGTCGTGCCCGGCCACACCGAGGCAGCGCTGCAAGGCCTTGTCCAATTGGTCTTCATCTTCGGCGTCGGGATTGCCGGCGTTCAGCGCGCGGTTTTGCTGCACCACGCGGCTAAGCAGTGCTTCGACACGCTTGCGGCTGCGCAACGGCGCGATGCTGTCGATACGCTGGTCGTTGAAGACCAGACCGCCGACCCGATCCCCGGCGTGAAAAACCATCCACGCCGCCAGCGCGGCGAGTTCAGCGGCGACTGCCGATTTGAAGCTGCGCTGCGAGCCGAAGAACATCGACATGCGCTGGTCGACCACGATCAGGGCCGGGCGGTCGCGTTCTTCGGTGAAAGTGCGCACCACCGGTTTGCCGGTACGCAACGAAGCGCGCCAGTCGAGGTGGCGCAGGTCATCGCCCGGTTGATAGCGGCGCAACTCGTCGAAATTCAGCCCGCGACCGCGCAGCCGCGAGGCGTGGTTGCCGGCGAGGATGCTGCCCTGCGGCTGCCGGGCAAGAAAGCTCAGGTCACGGGCCTTGAACTCCAGCGCCATCAATTGCGCCAGAGAGACGTAGACCAAGCCTTCGTCATTCATGCGGGAATCGCCACTTTGTCGAGAATCCGGTCAAGCACCTGATCGGCGCTGACACCATCGGCAACGGCGTCGTAACTCAGCTGCAAACGATGGCGCAACACCGGATGGACCACGGCGCGGACGTTGTCCGGCGAAACGAAATCCTGCCCCTGCAGCCACGCATCGGCACGGGCGCAGCGGTCCAGGCCAATGCCGCCACGGGGACTGGCACCAATGGCGATCCAGCGTGCGACGTCTTCGTCGTAGTCGGCGGGGTGGCGGGTAGCGTTGATCAGGTCAATCAGGTAAGTGTCGATGGCCGGTGAAACGTGCACCGCGCTGACTTCCTTGCGCGCAGCAAAAATCACCTCTTGCGGCAAGGTGAAATTCTTCACCGGCGTGGTGCTCGCACCTTGGGCAAACTCTTCGTTGCGCAGCAGGCGCAGCACCTGGCTTTCGTTTTCGGCGCTGGGGTAATCGAGCAGCACCTTCATCAGAAAACGGTCCATCTGCGCTTCCGGCAGTGGGTAGGTGCCTTCCTGCTCGATCGGGTTCTGCGTCGCCACCACGATGAACAGCTCCGGTAGCGCATGGCTGTTGCCGGCCACCGTGATCTGGCGTTCCTCCATGGCTTCGAGCAGCGCCGCCTGGACCTTGGCCGGGGCGCGGTTGATTTCGTCGGCGAGGATCAGATTGCCGAACAGCGGACCTGGCTGGAATCGGATCTCGTTTTTGCCCTCGACCTGGTGCAGCACCTCGGCGCCAGTGATGTCCGAGGGCAACAGGTCGGGGGTGAACTGGATGCGGCTCATCTTGGCATCAAGGTGTTTGGCCAGTGCCTTGACCGTGCGTGTCTTGGCCAGCCCGGGCAGGCTCTCCAGGAGCAAATGACCATTGGCCAACAGCCCGAGCAGAATCTGCCGGATGACTTGATCCTGGCCGAGCACCGCTTCGGCGATGCTGGCTTGCAGGGCGTTGAGGTCGGTGAGCGCTGTCATGGGCAGTCCTTTGTGTCCGGGTCTAGAAAAACGCCAGGGTCAGATTGACGCTGAAGCCATTGCCTTCGGGGCGGTTCTTGGTGTCGAACTCCGGCACCCAGCGCGCGCTGATATTGGCCTGGGCATCGGCGAATTCTCCGGCCCAGCCAATTACCGGGCCGGCGCCGACCGAACGGCCGCGATAGCCATTGAAGACATCGGCGGTCTGGCCTTTGTCGTCGGTCAGTTGCTGCACGTAGCCGGCGGCAAGTCCGGCGTTCCAGCCATTGCCCAAGCCGTGAGTCCAGAGGGCGTCGAGGGTGAAGATGTTGCCGTTGCGATAGTCGGTAGCGTCGTTCTCGGTGTAGAACTCCAGCCCGCTGGACAAAGTGAACTCGCCGCCCTTGCCGTCGAGGTGGGTAAAGGCCACGGTCGGCATGAACGTGTAATTGTTCTGTCCGGGATTGGCCAGGCGATCCTTGTTATAGGCGCCGGTCGGCACGTAGATCGGTAGCGACAGCGAGAGATGATTGAGTTCGTCGAAGTGATAACCAGCGGCGAGCGGGGTGATCAGCGCATCGGCAAACTGCGTGCCGGAATCGCTGTCACCCAAAGTGCGCCCGCGCGGGCCGGTGATGCTCGCCTTGATGTCGGTGTATTGCACCGGCAGGCCCATTGCCGAAGCGAAATTCCAGCGGCCCTTGCCGGTGTTCCAGACATGGGTGAAGTTGGCCATGGTGTAGGAGACTTTCATGTCGATCCCGCCACTGATCGCGCCGGAAATCGGTGCGCCGTCGCTGCCCTTGAGCGAGCCGTCGTACCAGATGCTGGTCAACGACATTACCCAGCCCGGCTCCGGCGGCACGATGCCAGCATTGGCGAACACTTGCTGGCCCGTGATCGGCCGGCCGACGCCACCTTCTGCGGCGAACAGCGATGGACTGACGCCCAGGCACAGCAAGAGGAGGAGACGCCCGCTCCGTGGCTTGAGCCTGGTAAACGCCGCGCCACCCGGCCCCTTCACAAATCCTCTATTCCCGGCTCGACTGCAGATCATTCCCGATTCCATGGTGTTTTTCCGGACAACTGAGCACTGTCGCGCCGCTACTGCGTTATCCCTTTGCTTATCAAGCCTGTAGGACACGTCCTTCTGAAACTAGCAGCTAATCGGGGGTTAGCCAGTCGAAGGAATTAATTCGTTGGTACGGGCGGCGGGGTGCACACATCACACCTCTGATGGTCGGAGCCGGGCTGCATCGAAGGTGGTCGGGGCGGCACTGCAAACTTCTGTGGAAGCGAGCCTGCTCGCGAAAGCGGTAGCCCAGTTGACACACGTTTCTGATATCCATACCAGATTTCGCGAGCAGGCTCGCTCGCACAGGGAGGTTGTATACAATCTCGCAGCCGAGCGCCCAACAATTTCCAACGGGGCATAGGTCGTCAGCCGATTTCGTGGTTAACTTCCGCCTCTTGCATGCTTTCCAATCAAAAAACAGAAGGACTCAAGTCATGGCTCAAGTCACCCTCAAAGGCAATCCGGTTCAAGTCAACGGCCAGTTGCCACAAGCCGGTTCCAAGGCGCCAGCCTTTTCCCTGGTAGCCGGCAATCTGTCCGACGTCACCCTGAAAGACTTCGCCGGCAAGCGCAAAGTCCTGAACATTTTCCCAAGCGTCGACACCCCGACCTGCGCCACCTCCGTGCGCAAGTTCAACGCCCAGGCCAACGACATCAGCAACACCGTGGTGCTGTGCATCTCCGCTGACCTGCCGTTCGCCCAGGCGCGCTTCTGCGGCGCCGAAGGCCTGGAAAACGTACAGAACCTGTCGACCCTGCGGGGCAGCGAGTTCATCGAAAACTACGGCGTGGCCATTGCTGACGGCCCGCTGAAAGGCCTGACCGCTCGCGCGGTTGTGGTGCTGGACGAAAATGACACCGTCCTGCACAGCGAACTGGTCAAGGAAATCGCCGAAGAGCCTAACTACGAAGCGGCACTGTCCGTTCTCAAGTAAGGCTTTTACAATTGTTAACGGCCTGGCCCTGTCCAGGCCGTTTTCATTTGTGTATCAGGGTTTTGCCTCACACCTTGAAACGTAAGTGGAAGGTAAATTGCCGGTAAAGCTGCTTTGCTTAAATCCACTCAGTGCTTATCGTTCAGCCTCCCGTAATAGAAGCCCACGCGCCCAATGGTCAATAACTCCATGCAATCGTCCCCCCGCAAATCCCGTCGCTGGCTGATCAGCCTGCTGGTCCTGTTGGTCATCGCTGTCCTGTGCTGGAAATTCTGGCCCACCGGCTCTGCTGACAAGGCGGGCGGCGACAAAGCGGCCGCCGGGCATACCGGGCGCTCGGGAATGATGCGGCCGGGCTTCGGCGGCGGTACCGGGCCGATTCCGGTGCGTGTGGCGCCGGCGGTGAAGGGCGACTTCCCGCTGTATTACAAGGCACTGGGCACGGTCACCGCGCTCAATACCATCAACGTGCGCAGCCGGGTGGGCGGCGAACTGGTGAAGATTCATTTCGAAGAAGGGCAGATGGTCAAGGCGGGCGACCTGCTGGCCGAGATCGATCCGCGTCCTTACCAGAATGCTCTGCTCCAGGCCGAAGGCACGTTGCTGCAGAATCAGGCGCAACTGAAAAACGCCCAGGTCGACGTCGAGCGTTATCGTGGGCTGTATAAAGAAGACAGCATCGCCAAACAGACCCTCGACACCGCCGAAGCGCTGGTGGGGCAGTATCTGGGCACGGTCAAGACCAATCAGGCAGCGGTCAACGACGCCAAGCTCAATCTCGAATTCACCAAGATCCGCGCGCCGATTGCCGGTCGCGTCGGTCTGCGCCAGGTCGACGTCGGCAACCTCGTCGCCGCAAATGACACCACGTTCCTCGCGGTGATCACCCAAACGCAACCGATCAGCGTGGCCTTCACCTTGCCGGAAAACAGCCTCGACACCGTGCTGGCCCGTTACCGCAGTGGCGCCAAGTTGCCTGCCGAAGCTTGGGATCGCGGCGACACCAAGCTGCAAGCCACTGGCGTGCTGCAAAGCCTCGACAACCAGATCGACGTCGCTACCGGCACTTTGAAATTCAAGGCTCGCTACGACAATCGCGACCAGTCGCTGTTTCCCAATCAGTTCGTCAACGTCCATTTACTGGCAGACACGCTGAAAGGTGTAGTGCTGGCGCCGTCGGCAGCGATCCAGTTCGGTACCAACGGCACCTTCGTCTATGCGCTGGACGGCGACAGGAAAGTCACCATTCGCCAGCTGAAAATCGGTGCCAGCGACGGTGACAACACCGTGGTCACCGAAGGCCTCGCCGCGGGCGATCGCGTTGTGCTTGAAGGCACCGACCGCCTGAAGGAGGGCAGCGAAGTCGAAGTGGTCAATGACAGCAGCGAAGTGCCGACCTCGCCGACCGAACACCTGCAAGGCAAATCCGCCGCCAATCCCGATGCGACCACCGCTGAAAAGGCCAAGAAGGGCGCATGAACATTTCGCGGCTGTTCATTCTCCGTCCGGTAGCCACCACCCTGAGCATGCTGGCCATTGTCCTGGCCGGCCTGATCGCTTATCGCCTGCTGCCGGTTTCGGCCTTGCCGCAGGTCGATTACCCGACCATCCGCGTCATGACTCTGTACCCCGGCGCCAGTCCGGACGTAATGACCAGCGCCGTCACCGCGCCGCTTGAGCGCCAGTTCGGGCAGATGCCGGGCCTGACGCAAATGGCTTCGACCAGCTCCGGCGGCGCTTCGGTGCTGACCCTGCGTTTCAGCCTCGACATCAACATGGACGTCGCCGAACAGCAGGTGCAGGCCGCGATCAACGCCGCGACCAACCTGCTGCCGACCGACCTGCCGGCGCCGCCGGTGTACAACAAGGTCAACCCGGCGGACACCCCGGTGCTGACCTTGGCCATCACTTCGAAAACCATGCTGCTGCCCAAGCTCAATGACTTGGTCGATACGCGCATGGCGCAGAAGATCGCCCAGATCAGCGGCGTCGGCATGGTCAGCATCGCTGGTGGCCAGCGTCAAGCGGTACGAATCAAGGTCAACCCCGAAGCGCTCGCGGCCAACAGCCTCAACCTGTCGGACGTGCGCACGCTGATCGGCGCCTCCAACGTCAACCAGCCGAAAGGCAACTTCGATGGCCCGACCCGGGTATCGATGCTCGATGCCAACGACCAACTGACCTCGCCCGAGGACTACGCCAACCTCATCCTGACCTACAAGAACGGCGCGCCGTTGCGGCTCAAGGACGTCGCGGAAATCGTCGACGGCGCCGAGAACGAGCGTCTGGCCGCGTGGGCCAACCAGAATCAGGCGGTGCTGCTGAACATCCAGCGTCAGCCGGGCGCCAACGTAATCGAAGTGGTCGACCGCATCAAGGCCTTGCTGCCAAGCATCACCGACAACCTGCCGGCCGGCCTCGACGTCACTGTGCTCACAGACCGCACCCAGACCATCCGCGCTTCGGTCACCGACGTGCAACACGAACTGCTGATCGCCATCGCGCTGGTGGTCATGGTCACGTTCCTGTTTCTGCGCCGCGCCAGTGCGACGATCATTCCCTCGGTTGCCGTGCCGCTGTCGCTGATCGGCACCTTTGGCGTGATGTACCTCGCCGGTTTCTCGGTGAACAACCTGACGTTGATGGCGCTGACCATCGCCACTGGCTTCGTGGTCGACGATGCCATCGTCATGCTCGAGAACATTTCACGCTTCATCGAAGAGGGTGACAGCCCGATGCAGGCCGCGCTCAAGGGCGCGAAACAGATCGGCTTCACCCTGATTTCCCTGACCTTGTCGCTGATCGCCGTACTGATTCCGCTGCTGTTCATGGCCGACGTGGTAGGGCGCCTGTTCCGCGAGTTCGCCATCACCCTGGCGGTCGCAATCCTGATTTCCCTGGTGGTGTCGCTGACCCTGACGCCGATGATGTGCGCGCGCCTGCTCAAGCGTGAACCGCAGGAGCACGAGCAAGGCCGTTTCTACCGCGCCAGCGGTGCGTTCATCGACTGGATGATCAACGAATACGGGCGGATGCTGCGCTGGGTGCTCAAGCATCAGCCGCTGACCTTGCTGGTCGCCATCGGCACACTGGCGTTGACCGTGTTCCTGTACGTGATCGTGCCGAAGGGTTTCTTTCCGGTGCAGGACACCGGGGTGATTCAGGGAATTTCCGAAGCGCCGCAGTCGATCTCCTTCGCGGCGATGGGCGAACGGCAGCAGCAACTGGCGAAGATCATTCTCGAAGATCCGGCGGTGCAGAGCCTGTCGTCCTACATTGGCGTCGACGGCGACAACGCCACGCTCAACAGCGGCCGCTTGCTGATCAACCTCAAGCCCCATGGCGAGCGCGATCTGACGGCCAGCGAAGTAATTTCGCGCCTGCAACCAAAACTGGACAAACTGGTCGGCATTCGGCTGTTCATGCAGCCGGTGCAGGACCTGACCATCGAGGATCGGGTCAGTCGCACCCAGTATCAGTTCAGCATGTCTTCGCCGGACTCCGAATTGCTCAGCCAGTGGAGCGGCCGTCTGGTCGAAGCCCTGGCGCAGCGTCCGGAGTTGACCGACGTGGCCAGTGATCTGCAGGACAAAGGCTTGCAGGTCTATCTGGTGATCGACCGTGACGCCGCATCGCGCCTTGGCGTGTCGGTGGCGAATATCACCGATGCGCTGTACGACGCGTTCGGCCAGCGGCAGATTTCGACCATTTACACCCAGGCCAGCCAGTACCGCGTGGTGCTGCAAGCCCAGGCCGGGGAGAAGATCGGCCCGCAGGCGCTGGATCAGATTCACGTCAAGACTACCGACGGCGCGCAGGTGCGTTTGTCGAGTCTGGCGCATGTCGAAGAGCGTCAGGCGCAATTGGCGATCACCCACATCGGCCAGTTCCCGGCGGTGATGATGTCGTTCAACCTCGCGCCGGGCGTGGCGTTGGGGCATGCCGTGGACATCATTGAGCAGGTGCAGCAGGACATCGGCATGCCGGTCGGCGTGCAGACTCAGTTCCAGGGCGCGGCGCAAGCGTTCCAGGCTTCGCTGTCGAGTACCTTGCTGCTGATTCTGGCGGCGGTGGTGACCATGTACATCGTGCTGGGCGTGCTTTACGAGAGCTACATCCACCCGATCACTATTCTTTCGACCTTGCCGTCCGCCGCAGTCGGTGCCTTGCTAGCGTTGCTGCTCAGTGGCAACGACCTGGGCATGATCGCGATTATCGGCATCATCCTGCTGATCGGTATCGTCAAGAAGAACGCGATCATGATGATCGACTTCGCCCTCGACGCTGAACGCACCCAGGGCATGGCCCCGGCGGAGGCGATCTATCAAGCGGCGCTGCTGCGCTTCCGGCCGATTCTGATGACCACGCTGGCGGCGTTGTTCGGCGCAGTGCCGCTGATGCTGGCCACGGGGTCTGGCGCGGAACTGCGTCAGCCGTTGGGTCTGGTGATGGTCGGCGGTTTGCTGGTGAGCCAGGTGTTGACGCTGTTCACCACGCCGGTGATTTACCTGGCTTTTGATCGGTTGGGGCGGCGTTGGACCAAGCCTGTCGCGGGAGAGGTGGTGTGAGCGGCGTGGTGAAAGCAGCTGCAAGCTGCAAGCTTCAAGCTGCAAGAAAACAGCAGCCTGCGCGCGCAGGAACAGCTTGTAGCTCGCAGCTTGCAGCTTGGAGCTCGACGCTATGAACCTCTCCGGACCTTTCATCAAACGCCCCGTGGCAACCATGCTGCTCTCGCTGGCCATCATGTTGCTCGGCGGGGTCAGCTTCGGTCTGTTGCCGGTATCGCCGCTGCCGCAGATGGATTTCCCGGTGATCGTCGTCCAGGCCAGTCTGCCGGGCGCCAGTCCCGAGGTTATGGCTTCAACGGTGGCCACGCCGCTGGAGCGTTCGTTCGGTGCGATTGCCGGCGTCAACACCATGAGCAGCCGCTCCAGTCAGGGTTCGACGCGGGTGATTCTGCAATTTGACCTCGACCGCGACATCAACGGCGCGGCGCGGGAAGTGCAGGCGGCGATCAACGCCTCGCGCAATCTGCTGCCGAGCGGGATGCGCAGCATGCCGACCTATAAAAAGGTCAACCCGTCGCAGGCGCCGATCATGGTGCTGTCGCTGACTTCGGATGTGCTGGAAAAAGGCCAGCTCTACGACTTGGCCTCGACCATCCTCTCGCAAAGCCTGTCGCAAGTGCAGGGCGTCGGTGAAGTGCAGATCGGTGGCAGTTCGCTGCCGGCAGTGCGCATCGAGCTCGAACCGCAGGCGCTGAACCAGTACGGCGTGGCCCTCGACGATGTGCGCAAGACCATTGCCGACGCTAACGTACGGCGGCCCAAGGGTTCGGTCGAGGACGGCGAGCGCTTGTGGCAGATCCAGGCCAACGACCAGTTGGAGAAAGCCAAGGATTATGAGTCGCTGATCATTCACTACGCCGACGGCGCCGCATTGCGTCTCAAGGATGTGGCGAAAGTCAGCGATGGCGTCGAAGACCGTTACAACAGCGGTTTCTTCAACGACGACGCGGCGGTATTGCTGGTGATCAACCGTCAGGCCGGCGCCAACATCATCGAGACGGTCAACGAGATCAAGGCGCAGTTGCCCGCGCTGCAAGCGGTGCTGCCGGCCAGCGTCAAACTCAATTTGGCCATGGATCGCTCGCCAGTGATCAAGGCTACGCTGCATGAAGCCGAGATGACCTTGCTGATCGCCGTCGCCCTGGTGGTGCTGGTGGTGTACCTGTTTCTGGGTAACTTCCGCGCCTCGCTGATCCCGACCCTGGCGGTGCCGGTGTCGCTGGTCGGTACTTTCGCGGTGATGTATCTGTACGGGTTCTCGCTGAACAACCTGTCGCTGATGGCGCTGATTCTCGCCACCGGTCTGGTGGTGGACGACGCCATCGTGGTGCTGGAAAACATTTCCCGGCACATCGACGAAGGCGTCAAGCCGATGCAGGCCGCGTACCTCGGGGCCAAGGAAGTCGGCTTTACCCTGCTGTCGATGAACGTCTCGCTGGTGGCGGTGTTCCTGTCGATCCTGTTCATGGGCGGGCTGGTCGAGAGCTTGTTTCGCGAATTTTCCATTACGCTGGCGGCGGCAATCGTGGTGTCGCTGGTGGTGTCCCTGACGCTGACACCGATGCTCTGCGCGCGCTGGCTCAAGCCGCACACGCCGGGCCAGGAAAACCGCCTGCAACGCTGGAGCCACAAGACCAACGACTGGATGGTCGGCAAATACGCCACCAGCCTCGACTGGGTATTGCGTCATCGCCGTCTGACCTTGTTCAGCCTGCTGCTCACCGTTGGCGTCAACATTGCGCTTTATGTGGTGGTGCCGAAAACCTTCCTGCCGCAGCAGGACACCGGCCAGTTGATCGGTTTCGTGCGTGGCGACGACGGTCTGTCCTTCAACGTCATGCAGCCGAAAATGGAAACCTTCCGCCGCGCCGTGCTCAAGGATGAAGCGGTGGAAAGCGTGGCCGGGTTCATCGGCGGCAACAACGGCACCAACAACGCCTTCATGATCGTGCGCCTGAAGCCGATCAAGGAACGCCAGCTGTCGGCGCAGAAAGTCATCGAACGCCTGCGCAAGGAAATGCCCAAGGTGCCCGGGGCGCAGTTGATGCTGATGGCCGACCAGGATCTGCAGTTTGGTGGCGGCCGCGAGCAGACCAGTTCGCAATACACCTACATCCTGCAAAGCGGCGACCTCGCCGAGCTGCGCAAGTGGTTCCCGAAAGTGGTCACCGCGTTGCGTGCCTTGCCCGAGCTGACCGCCATCGACGCCCGCGAAGGTGCCGGGGCGCAACAGGTGACGCTGATTGTCGATCGTGATCAGGCGAAACGCCTGGGGGTCGACATGAACATGGTCACCGCCGTGCTCAACAACGCCTACAGCCAGCGGCAGATTTCGACGATCTACGACAGCCTCAACCAGTATCAGGTGGTGATGGAGGTCAATCCGAAATATGCCCAGGATCCGGTGACACTCAAGCAGGTCGAGGTGATTACCGCTGACGGTGCGCGCGTGCCGCTGTCGACGTTCGCCCATTACGAGAACAGCCTGGAAAACGACCGGGTCAGTCATGAAGGCCAGTTCGCGTCCGAAAGCATTTCCTTTGACATGGCCGAAGGCGTGACCGTAGAGCAGGGCAGTGCTGCCATTGAACGGGCGATCGCCAAGGTCGGCCTGCCGGAGGATGTAATTGCGAAAATGGCCGGCACCGCTGACGCCTTCGCCGCGACGCAGAAGAGCCAGCCGTTCATGATCCTCGGTGCGTTGCTGGCCGTGTACCTGGTGCTCGGTGTGCTGTATGAAAGCTACATCCACCCGCTGACCATTCTTTCGACTTTGCCCTCGGCCGGGGTCGGCGCGTTGCTGTCGATTTATGCACTGGGCGGCGAGTTCAGCCTGATTTCCCTGCTGGGGATATTCCTGCTGATCGGCGTGGTGAAAAAGAACGCCATTCTGATGATCGATCTGGCGCTGCAATTGGAGCGTCATCAGGGCCTGTCGCCGCTGGAGTCGATCCGCAGCGCCTGTCTGCAACGCCTGCGACCGATTCTGATGACCACGCTGGCGGCGATCCTCGGCGCCTTGCCGTTGCTGCTCGGCCGTGCCGAGGGTGCGGAAATGCGCCAGCCGCTGGGACTGACCATCATTGGCGGCCTGGTGTTCAGCCAGGTCCTGACCCTTTACACCACCCCGGTGGTTTACCTATATCTCGACAAGCTGCGCCATCGCTTCAACAAATGGCGTGGCGTGCGCACTGACGCCGCTCTGGAAACTCCGCTATGACTGACCGTTCGCTTCTCCAATTGGCCACCGTTCGCGGCTCGCGCCTGTTGAGCCTGTCACTGTGCGTGGCGCTGCTCAGCGCTTGCGCAGTCGGCCCGGACTACCAGCGCCCGCAAACTGCCGAAATCGCTCAGTTCAAGGAAGCCGAAGGCTGGCGTCAGGCCAATCCCAGCGACTCGCTGGCCCGTGGCGCCTGGTGGGAGTTGTACGGCGACCAACAGCTCAACGCCTTGATCGAAAAACTCAATAGCTCCAACCAGACCGTCGCCCAGTCTGAAGCGCAGTTTCGTCAGGCGCAGGCCTTGGTGCGCAGTGCACGCGGGGCATTTTACCCGAGCGTCGACCTGAGTCTGGGCAAGACCCGCTCGAGTCAGGGCACCGGTAGCAGCAGTTCGAGCCTGAGCAGTTCCTCAAGCGGCATCCGCGACACTTATAACGCGCAGTTGGGCGTCAGTTGGGAAGCCGACGTCTGGGGCAAGCTGCGCCGTGGCCTGGAGGCCGACGAGGCCAACGCCCAGGCGAGCTTTGCCGATCTGGCAGCGATGCGTCTGAGTCAGCAATCGGAACTGGTGCAGAACTACCTGCAACTGCGCGTCATCGATCAGCAGAAGCGTTTGCTCGAGGCCACCGTTGCCGCTTATCAACGCTCGCTGAAAATGACCCAAAACCAGTACCGCGCCGGGGTTTCCGGGCGCGATGCGGTGGCGCAGGCCCAAACCCAGTTGAAAAGCACCCAGGCCGATCTCGTCGACCTGATCTGGCAGCGCGCACAGTTTGAAAACGCTATTGCCGTACTGACCGGCGAAGCACCGGCCAACTTCAGCATCGCCGAAAGCCAGAGCATCCCGAATCTGCCGCAGGTACCGCTGAGCTTGCCCTCACAGCTGCTGGAACGCCGTCCTGACATCGCTTCGGCCGAACGCTCGGTGATTGCCGCCAATGCCAACATCGGCGTGGCGAAAGCCGCGTATTACCCGGACCTGACCCTGAGCCTGAGCGGCGGCTACAGCAGCAGTACCTCGAAAAACCTGATCAGCCTGCCGAACCGTTTCTGGTCGGTCGGCCCGCAGCTTTCTCTGCCGCTGTTCGACGGCGGCATTCGTTCGGCCGAGGTCGACCGCAGCGAAGCCGCCTACGACGAAACCGTCGCCCGCTACCGCCAGACCGTGCTCGACGGTTTCCGCGAAGTGGAAAACTACCTGGTCCAGCTCAAGGTGTATGAAGACGAAGCGGCGGTACGCCAGGAAGCGCTGGATGCCGCCCGCGATTCCCTGCGCCTGACGGAAAACCAGTACAAGGCCGGGCTGATTGCTTATATCGACGTGGTAGTGGTGCAGGCCACGGCGCTGAGTAACGAACGCAGTGTGCTGAATATTCTGCAGAGCCGACTGATCGCCAGCGTACAACTGATCGCCGCACTGGGCGGCGGCTGGGACGGCCAACTCGACGTCAGCGACAACCGCTGAACCTGTGGGAGCGAGCCTGCTCGCGAAAGCGGTGGGTCAGTCGAGCGAGATGTTGAAAGTGCCGACGCCTTCGCGAGCAGGCTCGCTCCCACGGGGATTAGTGTATGGCGTGAGATCGCTTTCACAAGGTGTGCTTAAAGCCCACCGCAGAGCCTTGTAGGACGATCGAACAAGCGTTTCATCGGCTTGATGGCAATTTGGTTACTTTGTCAGTGCGTTATTTCGCGCAATCAGTACAATCGCCGCATTTGCCCGACCGAGAATGGAAGCAGTACGGTTTCGGCTTGTCACGAGAACGTCCATGCTCATCGGCAGCTACTCCTTCACCCTGGTTTTCATTTCGTTGTGCGTGGCCATTCTGGCTTCCTACACGGCGCTCGATCTCACCGGGCGCATCGCCACGGCGAAAGGCCGGGCCGTGCATTTCTGGACGGCGGGCGGGGCGTTGGCGATGGGCGTTGGCGTCTGGTCGATGCATTTCATCGGCATGCTCGCCTTCAAATTGCCGATCGACCTGGGCTATGACTTCACCCTGACTGCGCTGTCGCTGCTGATCGCGGTGCTGTCCTGCGGTTTTGCGTTGTGGCTGGTCAGCCAACCGAAACTGCCACTGGCGCAACTGGCCTTCGGTGCGTTGATCATGGGAGCGGGCATCAGCGCCATGCACTACACCGGCATGGCCGCGCTGCGCATGACCCCGGGCATCGATTACGACCCGACATTGTTCAGCGCCTCCCTGCTGATCGCCGTCGGCGCCTCGGCAGCGGCGTTGTGGATTGCCTTTCGCCTGCGCCAGCATTCGCCCTATGTGCGGCTGATTCGTGCTGGCGCCGCGGTGATCATGGGGGTGGCGATTGTCGGCATGCACTACACCGGCATGGCGGCGGCGCAATTTCCTGACGGCAGTTTCTGCGGCGCGACGCTCAATGGCTTGAAGGGCAACGGCCTCGACAGCCTGGTCGTGGTCACCACGCTGGCGGTGCTGTCGATTGCCCTGTTGACCTCGATCCTCGACGCCCGCCTCGAAGCGCGCACCGCTGATCTGGCGCACTCGCTGACGGTGGCCAATCGCGAACTCACCCAATTGGCCTTGCACGATCCGCTGACCAGCCTGCCCAATCGCATGTTGCTCGACGACCGCATCAATCAGGCGATCAGAAAAGTTGAAGAGCAGGGCGGCTGCTTCGCCTTGATGTTCATCGACCTCGACGGTTTCAAACCGGTCAACGACGCATTCGGCCATCACATGGGCGACCAATTGCTGCGTGAGGTCGGCGCGCGTCTGCGTGAAGACTTGCGCAGCCAGGACACCCTGGCGCGGATCGGTGGCGATGAGTTCGTTTTACTGGTGCGCTTGAGCGAGCCCAATGACGCCTTGAGCCTGGCCGCGCGTCAGGTCGGCCTGATCGGTCGCACGTTCCGCGTCGCCGAGCATGACCTGCAGATTTCCGCCAGCGTCGGCATTGCCCTGTATCCGGGCAACGGCGCCAACGCCCAGGAACTGCTGATGAACGCCGACGCCGCGATGTACCACGCCAAGGGCGGTGGCAAGAACGGCTACAGCTTCTTCGATGCGTCGATGAACACCAACGCGCGCAAACAACTGCAACTGTTACAGGACCTGCGCGCGGCCATTGAGCACAACCAGTTCTGCCTGCATTACCAGCCCAAATTCGACGCCGCCAACGGTCGCCCCGTCGGTGCCGAAGCGCTGCTGCGCTGGAAGCATCCGCTGCATGGCATGTTGATGCCGGACAAGTTCATTGATCTGGCGGAGAAAACCGGGTTGATCATTCCGATGGGCGAATGGGTGCTCAACGAAGCCTGCCGGCAGATGCGCGAGTGGTACGTACTCGGTTACACCGACTGGCGCATCGCCGTGAACCTCTCGGCCTTGCAGTTCTGCCATGCCGGGCTGGTGCAAAGCGTGGCCAAGGCGCTGGCGACCCACCACTTGCCGGCCAACAGCCTGACCCTGGAAATCACTGAAACCACAGCTATGAGCGACGCCGATGCGAGCATGACCGTGCTGCAAGAGCTGTCGGACATGGGTGTCGACCTGTCGATCGACGACTTCGGCACCGGTTATTCCAGCCTGATGTACCTCAAGCGTTTGCCGGCCAATGAGCTGAAGATCGACCGCGGTTTCGTCCGCGATCTGGAGCATGACAGCGATGATGCGGCGATCGTCTCGGCGATTGTTGCGCTGGGGCAGGCCCTGGATCTGCGGATTGTCGCCGAGGGTGTCGAGACCGGCGCGCAACAGGATTTCCTCACCAAACTGGGCTGTGACTCGCTGCAGGGCTATCTGCTCGGCCACCCGATGCCGGCGGAGCGCTTCATGCAGGACATCGTGCGCGGGCAACGGCTGGCGGTGGTCTGAGAGACCCTGTGGGAGCGGGCTTGCTCGCGAAGGCGCCCGAATAGGCGCCACATGCAAAACCCGCCAATCGCAGTTATTCTTCCCCCGACTGTTACGTGTGCACGTGGGGGAAGGCCAGCATGGATAAAGTCATTGTCATCACCGGTGGCGGGCGCGGAATCGGCGCGGCTACGGCATTGTTGGCAGCCGAACAGGGCTACCGGATCTGCATCAACTATCAGTCGGATGAACAGGCCGCACACAACGTACTAGAGCAGGTTCGCGCCTTGGGCGCCCAGGCCATCGCGGTCCGCGCCGATGTCAGCATCGAAGACGAAGTGATCGCGATGTTTCAGCGCGTCGACGCCGAACTGGGCCGGGTTACCGCGCTGGTCAACAACGCGGGCACCGTCGGGCAGAAGTCGCGGGTCGATGAAATGTCCGAATTCCGCATCCTCAAAATCATGAAAACCAACGTGCTGGCGCCGATCCTCTGCGCCAAGCACGCGATCCTGCGCATGTCGCCCAAACACGGCGGGCAGGGCGGCAGCATCGTCAACGTCTCCTCGGTCGCGGCACGCCTCGGTTCGCCGAACGAGTACGTTGATTACGCCGCATCCAAGGGTGCGCTCGACACGTTCACCATCGGTCTGTCGAAAGAAGTCGCAGGTGAGGGCATTCGCGTCAATGCCGTGCGTCCGGGCTACATCTACACCGACTTCCATGCCCTGAGCGGCGACCCGGATCGGGTCAGCAAGCTCGAATCGGCGATTCCCATGGCCCGGGGCGGGCGGCCGGATGAAGTGGCGGAGGCGATTGTCTGGTTGCTGTCGGACAAGGCGTCGTATGCGACCGGGACGTTTGTTGATTTGGGGGGTGGGCGGTAAACCAGTGGATTTGCAGTGTTAATGCCGGACTCTTCGCGAGCAGGCTCGCTCCCACATTGGTTCTGTATTCACAAATCAACTGTGGGAGCGAGCCTGCTCGCGAAGGGGCCAGTCCAGACAACATCTATCCCTCAGAACGACCGCACAATCCGCCCCAACGTCTCCATGGCCTTTTCCGATTCCTCGGTCCACGGGCTGCCGTAATTCAAGCGAATGCAATTTCTGAAACGCTGGGTCGGTGAGAATATCGGCCCCGGCGCGATGCTGATGCCTTGCGCCAATGCCATTTGAAACAGCTTCAGCGAATCCATCTGCTCCGGCAATTCCAGCCACAGAAAGTAGCCGCCCGCCGGCTGGCTGACCCGGGTCTGCGCCGGAAAATACCGAGCAATCGCCGCGAGCATCGCGCTCTGCTGTTCTTCCAGGGCATAACGCAGTTTGCGCAGATGCCGATCGTAGCCGCCGTGTTGCAGATAATCGGCAATCGCCGCTTGCGCCGGCATCGAAGCGCACAGCGAGGTCATCAGCTTCAGTCGCTCGATCTTCTGCGCGAAACGCCCGGCCGCCACCCAGCCGATGCGGTAGCCGGGGGCGAGACTTTTGGCGAACGAGCCGCAATGCATGACCAATCCTTCAGTATCAAAAGCCTTGGCCGGTTTTGGCGCCTGTTGCCCGTAATAAAGCTCGGCGTAGACATCGTCCTCAATCAACGGCACCTGATGCTGACGCAGCAGTTCGACCAGCTCCTGTTTCTTCGCCTCGGGCACGGTCGCGCCCATCGGGTTCTGGAAACTGGTCATGCACCAGCAGGCCTTGATCGGATGGCGTTCCAGAGTTTGCGCGAGCACGCCGAGGTCGATGCCGTCACGCGGGTGCACGGGGATTTCCACGGCTTTGAGCTTCAGGCGCTCCAGCACTTGCAGGCAGGCATAAAACGCCGGGGCCTCGATGGCCACCAGATCGCCGGGCTCGGTCACTGCTTGCAGGCACAGGTTCAGCGCTTCGAGAGCGCCGTTGGTGATCAGTAGCTCTTCCATCGGCAGCATCAGCCCGCCGACCATGTAGCGCAGAGCAATCTGCCGGCGCAGTTGCGGGTTGCCCGGCGACATATCGGTGACGACCATGCGCGGATCCATCTCCCGCGCGGCGCTGGCCAGGGAGCGCGACAGGCGTTGCAGCGGAAACAGCGTCGGGCTGGGGAAGGCCGAGCCGAAGGGCACGGTGTTGGGGTCTTTGATCGAATCGAGCACCGAGAACACCAGTTCGCTGACGTCGACTTCGGTGGATTCGTTGACCTGACTGCTGATCACCGGCTCGGAAAATGTGCTCGGTGTATGGGCGTTGACGAAGTAACCGGAGCGCGGCCGGGCGCGGATCAGGCCACGGCGTTCGAGCAGGTAATAGGCCTGGAATACTGTCGACGGGCTGACCCCGTAAGCCTGGCTGGCATAGCGCACCGACGGTACTCGCTGGCCAGGGCCGAGGACGCCGGAGCGGATCAGTTCAGCGATGTCGTCGGCGAATTTTTCGTAGCGTTTCATGGTGGATCCGAATGGGGTCTATAAGGAATCGCGTCGCCTCCATTCGCGAGCAGGCTCGCTCCCACAACGACCGCGATTTCCTGTGGGAGCGAGCCTGCTCGCGAATGAAAGCACCGCAGTCTAAGGGCAATCAACGATTCATCGGCGCCACAAACCGGCTCTTCGCCACGCTGTATACCTGCGGCTCGTCACTGTCTTCAATCCTGAAACTCAATGTCTGCGAACTGCTCGCCGGGCGCTCGGTGGTCATCGCCACCGACACCGGCACATCGACAATCTCCCCGGGCGCCAGGCTCAATGCCGTTTTGCCCTGCAACTCAAACCCGTCGCCATCAACCAGACTCAACCGGTAATCCTGCCGTTGCTGAGTCTTGTTGATCACTTTCAGCGAATAAATATTCTCGATCTGGCCTTGAGCGTTCTCGCGGAACAACCCGCGATCCTTGGTCACGTCCAGCGACACCATCGGCCGCTCGATCAATGCCAATGCTAACGCTCCAATCATCAGCAACAGCACCGCTGTATAGCCAATCAAACGCGGACGCAGCAGATGAGTCTTGCCGCCCTGCAATTCGCGCTCGGAACTGTAGCGGATCAGGCCGCGCGGGTAATGCATTTTGTCCATGATCGAATCGCAGGCGTCGATGCATGCTGCGCAGCCGATGCATTCCATTTGCAAGCCATCGCGGATGTCGATGCCGGTCGGGCAGACCTGCACGCACAACTGGCAGTCGATGCAATCACCCAGGCCGGCTTCGACCGGGCGCACGTCACGCTTGCGCGGGCCGCGGTTTTCGCCGCGGCCGGCGTCGTAGGCAATGGTCAGCGTGTCCTTGTCGAACATCACACTCTGGAACCGCGCATACGGGCACATGTGCATGCACACCGCCTCACGCAGCCAACCGGCGTTGATGTAGGTGGCGGCGGCGAAAAACAGCACCCAGAACAGGCTGACGCCACCGATCTGCAGGGTCAGCAGCTCTTCGGCCAGCGGCCGGATCGGGGTGAAATAGCCGACGAAGGTCAGGCCGGTGATCACGCTGACTGCCAGCCACAGCGTGTGTTTGGCGGCACGCCGCGCCAGTTTGTTCAGGCTCCATGGCGCCGCTTGCAGTTTGATCCGCTGGTTGCGCTCGCCTTCGGTGATCTTCTCGCACCACATGAAGATCCACGTCCACGAACTCTGCGGGCAGGTGTAACCGCACCAGACGCGACCGGCAAACACGGTGATGGCGAAGAGTCCGAGCGCAGCAATGATCAGCAGGGCCGAGAGCAGAATGAAATCCTGCGGCCAGAACGTCGCGCCAAAGATGTGGAATTTGCTTTCCGCCAGATCCCAAAGTACGGCCTGCCGACCGCCCCAGTTCAGCCACACGGTGCCGAAGAACAGCACGAACAGAGCGCCGGCGCCGCTCATACGCAGGTTGCGGAACAGGCCGGTGAAACTGCGGGTGTGGATTTGCTTGTCGGTGGATCCGGCAGTCGCTTTCAGTGGGCGCGCGGGTACGCTCTGTATCGTCGGCGATGCTTCTACGGTTCGGACAGGGATTCGGTCGCTCATGGTCATTCGCTCATCAGCCTCCATCAGGCCGATGCACTATGAGCGGCGATCTGTTTGCAGAACAGACTCAGGTTTGGCAATAAAAAGCGGATCAGATGAGGTTTGACGCAATGCCTGCGACAACTTGAAGCAACCTGCCAGGCAAGGCGCAAACGCCTATTGCAGGCGTCTGCGACGGGTGTTGATCGAGATCAATCAAACCACCGAATCACTGTCATCGGCCTTCAGATGTTTGCGCCCGTCCTTGGCCCCGGCGACGGTCAAGGCATCGGCTTCTGCTTCGGTGATGTAGGTGCGTTTGCCTTCGATTTCCACGAACGACATGGCTTTGTCGCTATCGGTCAGGACTTCGAGGGTGTCGCAGATGCGAATTTCCTCACCATGCTCGACGGTAAAAAAACACACTTTCTGCTCGGGGTTGGATTCATCGATTCGAACGGGCATGGCGGCAGTCCTTGTTCCAGGGAGGTCTGCATATTAGGAAGCGCAGCGCGCCGATCGTTCTGCGCAACCGATTAATGGTCGCTGTTGTCCATCGCTTATCAAGCCAATAACAAGGGAGGCACGATGGAAGACTGGTGGGATGAAGTGTGGGCCACGATGCAAGCCGAATTTGCCGATATCGGCGACGCCTCGCAAATGACCCGGATCACCGTACGTCTGGTGATGGCGGCGATTCTCGGCGGGATTCTCGGATTTGAGCGCGAGCATAAAGGCAAGGCAGCGGGCGTGCGCACGCACATGCTGGTGGCATTGGGTGCTGCGCTATTCGTATTGGTGCCGCAGACCTCGGGCGCAGAATCCGATGCCATGAGTCGGGTCTTGCAGGGCGTGATTGCCGGGATCGGCTTTCTCGGCGCCGGGACCATTCTGAAAAATCAACAGGGCGACGAGGCCCATGTCAAAGGCCTGACCACGGCGGCGGGCTTATGGATGACGGCGGCGATCGGCGTGGCGGCGGGGCTGGGCAAGGAAGCGACGGCATTGCTCAGTACCATTCTGGCGCTGGCGATCTTCAGTGTGATGCCGTACGTGGTCAGAGTGTTCGAAAAGGATGTCGACAAGAACGACCACCTCTGACTCCCCGCCGGCTGATGATCGTTCCCACGCTCCGCGTGGGAATGCTTCAACGGACGCTCCGCGTTCGGCTCTGGATGGGACGCAGAGCGTCCCGGGCTGCATTCCCACGCGGAGCATGGGGACGATCAGGGGGCAAGGGTCAGACGATCACCGGCGGCATCGTGCTCGGTGGCTCTTCTTTCGGTGGTGGCGTGGTGCCTGGCGGCTCTTGCTCGGGCACCGGTGGCGGTTCGGTATCCGGCAGGGTGGGTTTGTCGATGTTCGGATCGGGCGTTTCCGCCGGGATCGGGATGCTCATCAGGTGACCTCCGTATGGCACATGGCGTGGGACGTGCTTAAGTGAGTTGACCCGGCCACGACAAATTCGATCCGCAGGTTTGTCTTGTTAATTTCATCTGAACTTTTCCCCGCGCCGGTTGCTCGGAACCTAAGTGAGTTCATGACAGGGCCGGCGCTTTGTCGCGAATACTGTTCCGGCACAAGAGCGTCCTTGGGGCGTTAAGGAGAGATGCTCAATGACTGCTGAAAGACCTTCAGAGCTGAGTTACAACCCGCACATGCCGCTGTCGCAGGCGTTGCTGCTGCCACGTATCGTCATCGAAAACACCATGCCGACTCTCGACGGCGGCCAGTTCGCCGCCAAATCGATTGCCGGGCGCGAAGTGGTGGTGACCAGCAAAGTGTTTGCCGACGGCCATGACAAGCTCGCCGTGCGTATTCGCTGGCGCGAGGAAGGCCAGGAAACCTGGCAGACCGAGGTCATGTCCGATCAGGGCAACAACACTTGGCAAGGCCAGTTCCGCCCTGAGGAGCAGGGCCGCTACCTGTATTGCATCGAAGCGTGGATCGACCATTTCGCCAGCTTCCAGTACGAACTGGAAAAGAAGCACAGCGCGGCGGTGCCGGTTTCTCTGGAGCTGCAGGAAGGCCGCACGATGGTGCAACAGGCCGCCGAACGCAGCGAAGGTCAGCTCAGCGAGCAGCTCGCGGCGCTGCACCATGAATTGTCGGGCCTGCTCGAAACCGAGCAGGTTGCGCTGTTTCTGCACTCGCGCAGTGCAGAGCTGATGGCCCAGGCCGATCACCGCGCCTACCTCAGCGTCAGCGCCGAATTCCCCATGGACGTCGAGCGCGAACTCGCCGAGTTCGCCAGTTGGTATGAGCTGTTTCCACGCTCGATCACCGACGATCCCCAGCGTCACGGCACTTTCAACGATGTGCACTCGCGTCTGCCGATGATTCAGGACATGGGCTTCGACGTGCTGTACTTCACGCCGATTCACCCCATCGGCCGCGCTCACCGCAAGGGCCGCAACAATTCCCTGACTGCCGGCCCGGACGATCCCGGCAGTCCGTACGCGATCGGCAGCGAGGAGGGTGGCCACGAAGCGATTCACTCGCAACTCGGCACCCGTGAAGATTTCCGCCGTTTGGTGGCCGCCGCCGCCGATCACGGTCTGGAAATCGCTCTCGACTTCGCCATCCAGTGTTCCCAGGACCACCCGTGGCTCAAGGAGCATCCGGGCTGGTTTAACTGGCGCCCGGACGGCACGATCAAATATGCCGAAAATCCGCCGAAGAAATACCAGGACATCGTCAACGTCGACTTCTATGCGCCGGACGCGATTCCGAGCCTCTGGGTCGAGTTGCGCGACATCGTCGTCGGCTGGGTCAAGGAAGGCGTGAAAATCTTCCGCGTCGACAACCCGCACACCAAACCGCTGCCGTTCTGGCAATGGCTGATCGCCGATGTGCGCACGCTGTATCCGGAAGTGATCTTCCTCGCCGAGGCCTTCACCACGCCGGCGATGATGGCGCGTCTGGGCAAGGTCGGGTATTCGCAGAGCTACACCTATTTCACCTGGCGCAATACCAAGGCCGAACTGGCGGAATACTTCACCGAGCTGAATCAGTCGCCGTGGCGCGAATGCTACCGGCCGAATTTCTTCGTCAATACCCCGGACATCAACCCGGCATTTTTGCATGAGTCGGGGCGTCCCGGTTTCCTCATTCGCGCGGCGCTGGCGACTATGGGCTCGGGGCTGTGGGGCATGTATTCCGGTTTCGAATTGTGCGAATCGGCGCCGGTGCCGGGCAAAGAGGAATACCTGGATTCGGAGAAATACGAGATCCGTGTCCGCGATTTCACCGCGCCCGGCAACATCATTGCCGAGATCGCTCAGCTCAACCGCATCCGCCGGCAGAATCCGGCGCTGCACACGCATCTGGGGCTGAAAATCTACAACGCCTGGAACGACAACATTCTGTACTTCGGCAAGCGCAGCGCCGATGGCAGCAATTTCGTTCTGGTCGCGGTCAGTCTTGATCCGCATAACGTGCAGGAAGCGAATTTCGAACTGCCGCTGTGGGAAATGGGCCTGCCGGACGATGCCACCACCCATGGCGAAGATTTGATGAACGGCCATCGCTGGGACTGGCACGGCAAATATCAGTTCATGCGCATCGACCCGGCGTATCAGCCGTTCGGGATTTGGCGGATCAGCGCCACGTAATGATCGTTCCCACGCTCTGCGTGGGAATGCATCCCGGGACGCTCCGCGTCCCAAAGCGGACGCAGAGCGTCCATGGCGGCATTCCCACGCAGAGCGTGGGAACGATCGTCGTGGGACGCCCATAAAGTATTCAACAGGAGTTCCACATGGCGAAGAAACCCAAGGCAGCCGCCTTCATCAAAGACCCGCTCTGGTACAAGGACGCGGTGATCTATCAGGTTCACGTCAAATCGTTTTTCGACTCCAACAATGACGGGATCGGCGACTTTCCCGGGCTTATCGCCAAACTCGATTACATTGCCGACCTCGGCGTCAACACCATCTGGCTGCTGCCGTTCTACCCCTCGCCACGTCGCGACGACGGCTACGACATCGCCGAATACCGTGGCGTGCACAGCGACTACGGGACCATGGCCGACGCCAAGCGCTTCATTGCCGAAGCGCACAAGCGCGGTCTGCGGGTGATTACCGAACTGGTCATCAACCACACCTCCGACCAGCACCCGTGGTTTCAGCGTGCGCGTAAAGCCAAGCCGGGTTCGGCGGCGCGGGATTTCTACGTCTGGTCCGATGACGACCAGAAATACGACGGCACGCGGATCATCTTCCTCGACACCGAGAAGTCCAACTGGACCTGGGACCCGGTCGCCGGTCAGTACTTCTGGCACCGCTTCTACTCGCACCAGCCGGATCTGAACTTCGATAACCCGCAAGTCATGAAAGCCGTGTTGTCGGTGATGCGCTACTGGCTGGACATGGGCATCGACGGCCTGCGCCTCGACGCGATTCCGTACCTGATCGAGCGCGACGGCACCAACAACGAAAACCTGCCCGAGACCCACGACGTCCTCAAGCAGATCCGTGCCGAGATCGACGCCAACTACCCCGACCGCATGCTGCTGGCCGAGGCCAATCAGTGGCCGGAAGACACTCAGCTGTATTTCGGTGACACCGATGCCGCTGGCGTCAATGGCGACGAATGCCACATGGCCTTCCACTTCCCGCTGATGCCGCGCATGTACATGGCGCTGGCGCAGGAAGATCGCTTCCCGATTACCGACATTCTCCGGCAGACCCCGGAAATTCCGGCGAATTGCCAGTGGGCGATCTTCCTGCGCAACCACGATGAGCTGACCCTGGAAATGGTCACCGACCGCGAGCGCGATTACCTGTGGAATTACTACGCGGCTGACCGTCGCGCACGGATCAACCTCGGTATTCGCCGCCGTCTCGCACCGTTGATGGAACGCGACCGTCGCCGCATCGAACTGCTCAACAGCCTGCTACTGTCGATGCCCGGCACGCCAACCCTGTATTACGGCGACGAAATCGGCATGGGCGACAACATCTACCTCGGCGATCGCGACGGCGTGCGTACGCCGATGCAGTGGTCGATCGACCGCAACGGCGGTTTCTCCCGCGCCGATCCGGCCAGTCTGGTACTGCCGCCGATCATGGATCCGCAGTATGGCTATCAGTCGGTCAACGTCGAAACCCAGTCCGGCGATCCGCATTCGCTGTTGAACTGGACGCGGCGCCTGCTGGCCGTGCGCAAGCAATCGAAAGCCTTCGGCCGCGGCACGTTGAAAATGCTCTCGCCGGCCAACCGTCGCGTGCTGGCTTACACCCGCGAATACACCGATGCCGACGGCAAGCACGAAATCATTCTGTGCGTGGCCAACGTCTCGCGCAGTGCGCAAGCGGTCGAGCTGGACCTGTCGGCGTATGTCGGCATGGTGCCGGTGGAAATGCTCGGTGGTAACGCGTTCCCGCCGATCGGTCAGTTGAATTTCCTCCTGACCCTGGCGCCGTACGGTTTCTATTGGTTTGCACTGGCGGCAGAAAACCAGATGCCGAGCTGGCACGTCGAGCCGGCGCAGAGCCTGCCGGACTTCACCACGCTGGTACTGAAAAAACGCATGGAAGAGCTGCTCGAAGCGCCGTCGCGTACGACGCTGGAGCAAAGCATTCTGCCGAGCTGGCTGCAGAACCGTCGCTGGTTCGCCGGCAAGGACGCAGCGATCGAGAAGGTCAATCTGGCCTATGGCGTGCGCTTCGGCGATGCCCAGCATCCGGTGCTGCTCAGCGAAATCGAAGTCACCAGCGGTGGCCAGACCAACCGTTATCAACTGCCGTTCGGCTTCATTGGCGAAGACCATGTCGGCCCGCCGTTGCCGCAGCAATTGGCGCTATCGCGTGTACGCCGTGTGCGTCAGGTCGGCCTGATTACCGATGCGTTCAGTCTGGAAACCTTCGTCCGCGCCGTTCTGCAAGGCATGCAGAACAACACCATACTGGAGTCGATCGAAGGCGAAATCCGCTTCGAACAGACAGATCATCTGGAAAAGCTCGGCCTCGGCGCCGAGTCGGATGTGCGCTACCTGTCGGCCGAGCAATCGAACAGCTCAGTGGTTGTCGGCAACAGCCTGGTGCTTAAGCTGATACGCAAAGTGGCTTCTGGCGTACACCCGGAACTGGAAATGAGCGCTTACCTGACCGAGGCCGGGTTTGCCAATATCTCGCCACTGCTGGGTTCGGTGATTCGCCGCGATGCTCTGGGTGAAGACAATCTGCTGATGATCGCCCAAGGCTATCTGAGCAATCAGGGCGACGCGTGGGAATGGACGCAGAACAACCTTGAACGGGCGCTGCGTGATGAACTGGCCGACGCCATGTCCGAGCAGGAGCAGCATTACAACGCCCTCGGCGAGCTGAAGGACTTCGCCGGCATGCTCGGCCAACGTCTGGGCGAGATGCATCAGGTGCTCGCTGCGCCAACCGACAACGCGGACTTTGCGCCGCAGGTGTCGTCGAGCAAGGACATGGCCACGACGGCCAAGGATGTCACTGCCCAGGTCGAACATGCCTTGAAACTGCTCAAGCAGCATCAAGGCGAGTTGAACGCGGCGGACCAGAAACTGGTCAAGCGTCTGCTCGACGAGAAGAAAACCATTCTTGCCCATGTGCAGGATCTGGCGAAGAAAGCCACTGGCGGCTTGCGCATCCGGGTGCATGGCGACTTGCATTTGGGTCAGGTGCTGGTGATCAAGGGCGATGCCTACTTGATCGACTTCGAGGGCGAACCGGCGCGGCCGTTGAGTGAGCGTCGCGGCAAGCACAGCCCGTACAAGGATGTCAGCGGCGTACTGCGTTCGTTCGATTACGCAGCGGCGATGACCATCAATGTGCACAACGTCGACAACAGCGTCGAAGCCGAAGCGGCGCGTAAACGTGTCGCCGAGCGTTATCTGCGCGAAGCACGCGAGGCATTTGTCCAGGCATACCGCGAGGCAGCAGCTAGTCTTGAGCATGCCTGGCAGGATCCTCAGGGTGCCGACGCCGCGCTGGCGTTGTTCGGCCTGGAAAAAGCCGCTTATGAAGTGGCCTACGAGGCGGAAAACCGCCCAACGTGGCTGCCCGTGCCATTGCACGGCTTGTATGGATTATTGACAGGGCTTAAACCCTTTTCCGATCTTGGTGGAGAGTAGTCATGAGTTTCTCGAACAAGGAACAGGGTGTGGTAAAGGAAGCATTGTTACCCTCGGCACGCGACATCGATGCTTTGGTACGCGCTGAACATCAGGACCCGTTTTCCATTCTCGGCCCGCACGGCGATGGCGCTGGTGGGCAGTTCATCCGCGCTTATCTGCCCGGTGCGCTGAGTGTGGCGGTGCTGGACAAGGACAGCGGGGAAGAGCTTGGCCCGCTGGAGATGACCGAGACGCCGGGGCTGTTTGTCGGCCATTTCGATCAGGCGCGACCGTACCTGTTGCGCACGCGCTGGGCCGGTGGCGAGCAGGTCGCCGAAGATCCGTACAGCTTTGGCCAACTGCTCGGCGAAATGGATTTGTATCTGTTCGCCGAAGGCAATCACCGTGACCTCAGCGCTTGCCTCGGTGCACAGCTGAAAACCGTTGATGGCGTGGACGGTGTTCGCTTTGCCGTGTGGGCGCCGAATGCCCGCCGTGTTTCGGTGGTCGGCGATTTCAACGTCTGGGACGGTCGCCGTCACCCGATGCGTCTGCGCCACCCTTCGGGCGTGTGGGAGTTGTTCATCCCGCGCCTGCAAGCGGGGGAGTTGTACAAGTACGAAATCCTCGGCGCCCACGGCATTCTGCCGCTCAAGGCCGACCCGATGGCGCTGGCCACCAGCCTGCCACCGGACACCGCCTCGAAAGTCGCCTCGCCGTTGCAAATCGACTGGCAGGATCACGATTGGATGAATTCCCGTCAGGATCGCCAGCAGCGCTCCAAGCCTCTGTCGATCTACGAGTTGCACGCCGGCTCCTGGCAGTGCGAGCTGGATGATCTCGGCGAAGTCGCGCGCCAGTACACCTGGCCGGAACTGGCCGAGCGGCTGATTCCTTATGTGAAAGAGCTGGGATTCACCCACATCGAATTGATGCCGATCATGGAGCACCCGTTCGGTGGTTCCTGGGGTTACCAGTTGCTTTCGCAGTTCGCGCCGAGCGCACGTTACGGCACACCGGATCAGTTCGCCGCGTTCGTCAATGCCTGTCACCAGGCCGACATCGGTGTGATTCTCGATTGGGTGCCGGCGCATTTCCCCACCGATACCCATGGCTTGGCGCAGTTCGACGGCACCGCGCTGTACGAGTACGGCAATCCGCTGGAAGGCTTCCATCAGGATTGGGACACGCTGATCTACAACCTCGGTCGCACCGAAGTGCACGGTTACATGCTGGCCTCGGCGCTGCACTGGCTGAAACACTTCCATATCGACGGCCTGCGTGTCGATGCGGTGGCCTCGATGCTGTATCGCGATTATTCGCGCAAGGCTGGCGAATGGGTGCCGAACCGCCACGGCGGTCGCGAGAACCTGGAGGCCATCGACTTCCTGCGTCATTTGAACGACGTGGTTGAACTGGAAGCGCCGGGTGCGCTGGTGATTGCCGAAGAATCCACCGCATGGCCGGGCGTCAGCCAGAGCACCCAGCAGGGCGGCCTGGGCTTTTCCTATAAGTGGAACATGGGCTGGATGCACGACTCGCTGCACTACATCCAGCAGGACCCGGTGTACCGCGCCCATCACCACAACGAGTTGAGCTTTGGTCTGGTCTATGCCTGGTCGGAACGCTTCATCCTGCCGATTTCCCACGACGAAGTGGTGCACGGCAAGCACTCGCTGATCGACAAGATGCCCGGCGACCGCTGGCAGAAGTTCGCCAACCTGCGCGCCTATCTGAGCTTCATGTGGACGCATCCGGGCAAGAAGCTGTTGTTCATGGGCTGCGAGTTTGGCCAGTGGCGCGAGTGGAACCACGATCAGCAACTGGACTGGTACCTGCTGCAGTACTCCGAGCACAAAGGTGTGCAGAAACTGGTTGGCGATCTCAACCGGCTGTATCGCGAAGAGCCGGCGCTGCACGATCAGGACGACGCGCCGCAAGGCTTCCAGTGGTTGATTGGCGATGATGCGATCAACAGCGTTTACGCGTGGTTGCGCTGGAGTAAGGACGGCTCGCCAGTGCTGGTGGTTGCCAACTTCACACCGGTACCGCGCCAGTCGTATCGCGTCGGCGTGCCGTTTGCCGGGCGCTGGACCGAGCTGTTCAACAGTGACGCCGACATTTACGCCGGCTCCAACTATGGCAATGGTGGCGGGGCATTGACCGATGAAGTACCGAGTCATGGTCAATCGTTGTCGCTGGAACTGAATCTTCCGCCGTTGGCGGTGTTGATTCTCAAGCCGCAGGGCTAGCAGCTGTGGGAGCGAGCCTGCTCGCGAAGGCGCCATGTCAGTCAACAATGATGTTGAGGGTGGCACCGTTTTCGCGAGCAGTCTCGCTCCCACAAGGTTCTTCAGCGTTCAGCAGATCACCAACGCATCCGCACGCCGAGGCTGCCGATGATGCCGTTCAAGTCATTTTCATCCACATCGCTGCTGTAATCGGCGCTCATGTACAGGCTTACCGCCGGTGTGACCCGCGCCACCAGACCCAAACCCAATTCCACTGTTGAAGACTTGCGGCTGCTGCTGATCTTGTCGACCTGATCGAGCGTCACCGTGCTGCCGGTGTAAACGGTGTGCCAAAGGTTGGTGCGCACGTAGGGTTCGACAGGCAACCCGTTCAAGTCATAACTGCCTTTCAACCGCGCACCGACGCGGCCACTCCACGCGGTCAGGTCGGTGGAAGAGGCATTGCCCGAGCCGGCGTACGGAGCGTCGAGACTGATGCGCTGGTTGATCAGTTGTGCCTGCGGCTCGACCACCCAGTTTTCACTCAAGCCGATCGGGTAACCGCCTTCGACGGAAAAGGTCATCGCATTGCCTTCGGTGGCTTGCCGATTGCCTTGCGCAGTGCGACTGAAACCGCTGACCCGACCGCCGCTGGCCGACAGGTCGACGTGCCAGCCTTGCGCACCCACCAGACTGTAATAGGCGCCCAGGCTCTGGCCTTGCAGGTTGAGGCTGTCAGTGTTGCGGTCGGCGAGGGCACGTCGGGTCAGCGCACCATCGGCATTCAGCTGGACCTGATTGTTGCCACCTATAAGACCAAGGGTCTGAGTAGTCCCGTTAGCGCTTTTCAACGTGACCACGGCCGGACCTTTGAACTCGCCAGCGGCCATCGCATAACCGGATGAAAGTGCGTCGGTCTGTGCTTGCCGAGCGCTTTTGCCGTACAGCTCGTCCCAGGCAGATGGGGCAAGATCCTCAGTGATCAGGCGCGAACTCTGCTGATTCAATGGCAGCGTTCCGGGTGTTATCACGGTTACTGGCAGGGTCAGCACCGGTACGTCGGCGCGATACCACGCGGGTTCATCCGCCGCAGATCCCGCATGCGCCTCCATGGACGAGCACAGCAACAGCGAACCTGACACTGTGCAAAGGGTGATTTTCAGTTCGAGTGGGGTCAGTGAAGTCTTCATGGAGGTCTACCTTGCAAGCGCATGCGTCATCTCGTGTTTGGCGTCTCTCCTACCCCGAATGAGGGGCGACCGAATAGAGCGGGGCGAACCGCGGCTGCTCGATTTCGCGAGTGCCGGAAGGTCAGCCCCAGTAGTGATTCCGGGGGTAGTAAGGTAGAGATAAGAAGAGCGACGCCTGCGCGTCAAGAAAATGCACGATGAATGGCGCGCTTAAATCAGCCTTTGCAAGCGTTTGTTTTTCTGCACATAACTAAGTGTTTGTTTGCATGGAAAAACGCTTGCAAGGCAGGCGGCTGACGGTTTTTTGCCGCCGACGAAAGGTCTTTCCTAGCGTCAGTTGCCGGGAAGGCCTGTCATTTAATTGCTGTCAAAAAGCGCAGCTACAGGTGTACTTCAACTGCTAACGGCAAGTGATCCGAAAGATGCGTCCACGGCTTGTTGCCAAGAATCCTTGGATCGTGGCTACTGGCATTGCGCAGGTAGATCCGGTCAAGCCTCAGCAAGGGAAACCGCGCGGGATAGGTTTTCGCCGGGCGCCCATGGTGACGCTCAAAGGCTTCATGCAGATAATCGCGACGGGCGAGGGCGGCGTTGCCTTGCAACTGCCAGTCATTGAAATCGCCGGCGATGATCACCGGCGCATCGTCGGGTAGAGATTCAAGCAGCTGACAGAGCAGTTGCAACTGCAATTGTCGATGGCTTTCCAGCAGACTCAAATGCACACAGATCGCATGCACCTCGGCATGCCCGGGGACATCAAGAATGCAGTGCAACAGCCCGCGCCGTTCAGGCCCGGTGATCGACACGTCGAGGTTGCGATATTCGCGGATCGGATATTTCGACAGCAGCGCGTTGCCGTGGTGGCCGTCGGGGTAAACGGCGTTGCGCCCGTAGGCAAAATCGCTCCACATACTGTCGGCGAGGAATTCGTACTGCGACGTCTGCGGCCAGTCGTTGTAACGACTGGAATGGCGTTCGTGCTCACCCACCACTTCCTGCAGAAACACCAGATCGGCCGAGGTACTGCGCATCGCTTCGCGCAGTTCCGGGAGAACGAACCGCCGATTCAGCGCGGTGAAGCCCTTGTGGGTGTTGACCGTGAGTACCCGCAGGCGATGAATGACTGGCGCGTCGACCGCTTGACGCTTGGGATCGCTGGACACGTTCACTCCTCTGAATTGGGCCATGCCTGTTCATGCGACTGGTTTGAGGGGGTGGCAGTTCCTTACGATGATTCACTGCTGGGCCAATGTGGGAGCGAGCCTGCTCGCGAAGACTTCATCACATTCAATACATCTGACACATGACACACCGCTTTCGCGAGCAGGCTCGCTCCCACAGGTATGTTGAGCTTCCGCCGTTCAGAAGAAGACGATTTCATACGGCAAGCGCATCCGCTCCAGCAGCACCGGCGGCAGCAGCGGGGCGATGCCGATGGCCGGTTCGCCCTTGAGCTGGCTGGCGTAAGCGTGGGTGGCGTGGCTCTTGCGCGCGACTGTCCAGGTGTCGAGACGCAGCTTGCGCGCGCGTTCCCAGGGAATCATTTGCTGCTCGCGCTCCGGCCAGTGCCAAGCCCACACCGGCACATCGTGGTAGGTCGCCCCGGCTTTCTGCGCCGCGTCGAAACTGGCCCGGCCAACCACTTCATGATCCGGCGGGCCATCCTTGCGCCAGGTACTGAACACTACGTCGCCCGGTCGCAGGTAACGGCCGATGAACTCGGTGAGCTGGCTTTGCTGATCACTCAGTGCGTTGTCGGTAAAGCCGCCGCGCACCCACTTCAGGCTGTGCATGGGCAGGCCGAGGCGGCGCAGGGCTTCAACGCTTTCCTGCGGACGGAATACGCTCAGGCGCTGTTCCGACCACTGGCGCGAGCCGGGGTGGCTGGCGCTACCGTCGGTAATCGAGAGCAATTGCAGGGGATGGCCAAGGCTGGAGAGCAGTTGCAGCAGACCGCCGCAAGTGACCACTTCATCGCCCGGATGCGGGGCGATGACCACGGCGCGGGCGCCGGCGGGTACCAGGCTGTGGGTGTTGATGACGGGAATATTGTCGAGTTGCGGCGCGCTGTTCCAGATCTGTGCCGGCAGGCCGTGTTCGTTGAGCAATGACGATTTCATGAGTGCGACGTCCTTGTGGTATCTCGCCCTCAGTCGTGAGCAGCCAACGCTGATCGCGGCCCGTGAAGGCAAATGAATAGCAACGGTGCAGTGCTCCAACCCTTGGATTACTGCGAGGCAGAGTATTGCTCAAGACAGCCGATTCGTCGCGTCACAGATCAATCTGATCCGTAATTTTTTATTCCAGCTGTGCCAGATTGCGCAGAAAATCACCGAACCCGCCCTTGGCCCGACTGTCGAGACGGGCGCTGGTATGCACTTGCGGGCGGTGACTCCAGGCGATATTGGCGCCGCTGCGCTCCAGCGCACGCACCAGTTGCACATCCTCGTCACAGGTCAGCGACTTGAAACCGCCGGCCAGACGATAAGCCTCGGCGCTGACACCGAGGTTGGCGCCGTGAATGTGTCGATGGCCATCGCGGGCCTGATAATGGCGGTGATAGCGAATCTGCGCCGCCTCATCAATCGATTCGTGCCAGTGCTCGACAGTGACCGTGCCGCACACAGCATCAGCCTCCAGCCCCAGTTGCGCCGCCAGCCAGTCATCGGCGACGCGGCTGTCGGCGTCGGTGCAGGCGATCCAGCGGGCACCGCGCTCGAGCAACAGGCGCGCACCGGTGGCGCGGGCTTCGCCAACGTTGCGCGCATCGATCTGCAAGCTGAGCACCGGATAAGCGCTGACGATCTGCGCCGAGCCATCGCTGCAACTGTCGAGCACCACCAGTATTTCCACCGGCTCGCCGCCCAGTTGTGCATGCTGGCTGGCGCGCAACGCTGCACGCAGGCATTCATCAAGCAGCGCCTCTTCGTTGTGCGCCGGAATCACAATACCGATCAACGCAAGCCCTCCAGGGCCGCCACCGAGCGTGGCTCGCGGCTCCACAGTTCGAGAATGAAATCCGCTTCCTGATGCAGCACCAGACGCGGCAAAGCCAATTGATCGTGGATCTGATCGTGGACCTGCCGTGCATTCAGCGGGCAGCCCTCGATCGGCGGGCGCCAGTGGCAGGCCAGCAATTGTCCGTCGGCGGTCAGTGACTCACTGATCCGGCGAATCATTTCTGTCAGATCTTTTTCGTCGAGGTAGTAGCCGATTTCGCTGAATACGATCAGGTCGAACTTTTCCTCCGGCCAGTCAGCCGGAAGGCGGCCCTGACGGACTTCGGCATGCTCGAACACGCTCAAGCGCGTACGCGCCAGCTTCACCGCCGCGCTCGCCGTGTCGCAGCACAACAGGCGGTCGCAGCGCGGAGCCAGCTCTGCACTCAGTTCGCCGTTGGCGCAACCCGGTTCGAACACCGACCTGTAGCGCGGACGGGGCAGGGCGGCGAGGGTGATCGCGCGTTTGCGCTGCTCGTACCAGCGCTGGCGGAACGCCCATGGGTCGTCATTGCCCGCGAACAGGCCATCGAAATAGCGGTCATCGACGCTCACAGGAACACCACTTCAAAAGGTTGCAGCAAACGATCGAGCACATAGGGCGCGAGCACCGGCCCGAGGCCGACGTCGCGGTCGCCTTCCAACTGGCTGGCGAACGCGTGCGCGGCGTGGCGTTTACGTGCGATGTGCGTCGGTGAAAGGAGAATCTTGCGCGCACGCTCCCATGGCACCGAAGCGTCTTCCGGGGTTGCCCAGTGCCAGGTCCAGACCGGAAGTTCATGGCAGGTCGCACCAACGCGTCGCGCCGCTTCGACACTGGCGCGGCCTACGGCCTCGTGATCGCTGTGACCGTCCTGGCGCCAGGTCGTGAAAACCACGTCACTGGCATGCAGATAACCGGCGATGAATTCGCTCAACTCGGTTTCCTGCGCCGCCACTTGCGTATCGGTAAAACCTCCGCGCAGCCATTTCAGGCTATGCATCGGCAGACCGAGGCGCCGCAAGGCTTCGGCAGACTCCTGCGGACGCACCACGCTCAAACGCTCGACTGTCCAACGCTGCGAGCCGGGGTGACTGGCGCTGCCATCGGTGACCGAAATCAACTGCAACGGCCGTCCGGCTGCCGCCAGCAACTGCATGATGCCGCCGCAACCGAGCACTTCGTCATCCGGGTGCGGCGCGATGATCACCGCTCGCGAGCCCAGCGGTACCAAGTCAAGAATGTCGATAGCCGGCAGCTCGGCCAGACGGCGCGAAGCCTGCCATTGCTGCAATGAAGTGCCCTGGCCAACGATCGGGTTGGCTTTCATAACGCCCAGACCTCGCAGGACTGACCAGCAATCTGCTGGCCCAATGCAGCAAGGTCGCGTTCGGCATGACTCTGGCGCAGAAATACCGGCAGGTCGGCACTCAACCTGGCGAAATGCCGATCCTGACAAAACGGCCCGGCACCCAACGCACGACCGACTTCACGCATCACCTGTTCAGCAGACTGTTCAACCACGGCGCGGGCGCGGCGGGCGAGCAATTCAGCGTCGGCCTCGGGCTGCGCATCGATTTGCAGCGCGCTGAAGCGCAACACATCGGCTGCCGCTTGCAGTGCTGTGTCAGTCGCACCGAGATGGGCGAGGGCGTGCGGTTCATCGCGTTGCGCGCAATGCTGACGCAGCCCTTCGGCAATCCGCCGTGAAGCGCCATACCAGCAAGCGGCGATACCGATCCCGCCCTGCCAGAACCCCGGTCGTTGCAGGTAATCACCGGGGTTGCCAATGGCCTGCGCTTCAGCGTTGTCGAACAGCACTTCAACGCTGCCGGTGGCCGCCATGCCCACCGCTTGCCAGCCTTGATCGGTGATGGTCACGCCAGGTTGATCGAGCGCGACTGCAACCAATTGCTGTTGACCGTCCGCGTCCCATGCGGTGAGCAAGGCGTGGCTGAGCACCGCAGCGCCAGAGCACCAGGCCTTGCGCCCGTTCAGCGACACCATATGCCCGGCCGGCGTGACTTTCACCCGTGCCTGCGGCGGTTCGGCGGCCCACATGCCCCACGTGCTGCCCGGGGTTGGCGTACCGCCCAATTGCTCGATGATCGCCAGCGCGTCGGTGTGGCCCTCATAGAGTTTGCACAGGCCTAAATCGTGTCCACCGACTTCCGAGAGACGCTGAAAGCGCTCCAGCGTGTGACCGCTGCCGGGTAACGGCAAGCGGTCGAGGCCGGCCTCGACCATCGCCCTCAGGCAACGGCCGAGGGCGTTGGTGTCGGCGTAATCTGGCGGACGGCGGGCCAGATAATGTTGAAAGTCCATATCAATCTTCTTCGTCACGTTGCAGTTCGAACAGCAGCAACGAACGCCCGGTCACCGAATATTCATGGCCGAATTCAAAGCGCTCCTGGCCGCGAATCGACGGCTGATTGGTGTCGATCATGCAGGTCCAGAAGCCGCCGTCCGGCACTTCCGGCAGGGTGAAGTTGACGATGTCGTGGTGGGCGTTGACCACCAGCAACAGGGTCGCGTCGGCACCTTTGCGGCGGATGCCGGTTTCCTGCGCGCGACCGTCGAGCAGCATGCCGAGGCAGCGGTTGTGCGCATCGTGCCAGTGCTCGGTGGTCATCTCGGTAGCGTCCGGTGCCAGCCAGGTCACGTCCTTGACGCCGATGTCTTCGTTGTACTCGCCGACCAGGAAACGTCCGCGTCGCAGGATCGGATAAGTCAGGCGCAGCTTGATCAGGCGTTTGACGAACTTGAGCAGGGACTTGCCGTCCTCGCTCAGGTCCCAGTTGACCCAGCCGATCTCGCTGTCCTGGCAATAGGCGTTGTTGTTGCCGTCCTGGGTGCGGGCGAACTCGTCACCGGCGACGATCATCGGAGTACCTTGGGCCAGCAGCAGGGTGGCGAAAAAGTTGCGCATCTGCCGGTGGCGCAGAGCGTTGATTTCCGGATCGTCGGTCGGACCTTCGACGCCGTGGTTCCACGACAGGTTGTTGTTGCTGCCGTCCTGGTTGTTCTCGTCGTTGGCTTCGTTGTGCTTGTCGTTGTACGAGACCAGATCGTTGAGAGTGAAACCGTCGTGGGCGGTGATGAAGTTCACCGACGAATACGGCCGGCGCCCACGCTGGTTGAACATCTCGCCGGAAGCGGTCATGCGGCTGGCGAAATCGGCGAGCTGAGCGTCGTCGCCTTTCCAGAACGCACGCACGGTGTCGCGGAACTTGTCGTTCCATTCGACCCAGCCCGGCGGAAAGTTGCCGACCTGATAGCCGCCGGGGCCGCAGTCCCAAGGTTCGGCGATCATCTTCACCTGACGCAGCACCGGGTCCTGACGGCAGGCGACGAGGAAGCTGTGGCGCTCGTCGAAGCCATCGTGGTAGCGGCCAAGAATGGTTGCCAAGTCGAAGCGGAAGCCATCGACGTGCATCTCACTGGCCCAGTAGCGCAGAGAGTCAGTGACCATTTGCAGCACGCACGGGTGGCTCAGGTCGAGCGTGTTACCGGTGCCGGAATCGTTGATGTAGTAGCGCTTGTCGTCGGGCATCAAGCGGTAGTAGGAGGCGTTGTCGATACCGCGCATCGACAGGGTCGGGCCTTGCTCGTTGCCTTCGGCGGTGTGGTTGTAGACCACGTCGAGAATGACTTCGAGGTTGGCATCGTGCAGATGCGCGACCATTTCCTTGAATTCGGCAATCTTGCCACTGGCCAGATAACGCGGGTCCGGGGCGAAGAACGCAATGCTGTTGTAGCCCCAGTAGTTGGTCATGCCCTTTTGCAGCAGATGCTGATCGTTGACGAAAGCATGGATCGGCAGCAGTTCGACAGAAGACACACCGAGCTTGCGAATGTGCTCGAGCACGTCGTCGACCATCAGACCGCCGAAAGTGCCACGCAGGTTTTCCGGCACCGACGGGTGACGCATGCTGATGCCGCGCACATGGGTTTCATAAATGATGGTCTTGTCCCACGGCACGCTGACGCGATGGTCGTTGCCCCAGGTGTGCGCCGGGTCGATGACCTTGCACTTGGGCACGAATGGCGCGCTGTCACGCTCGTCGAAACTGAGGTCGGCGTCGGGGTGGCCGATGGTGTAGCCGAACAGCGCCTCCGACCATTTCAGCTCGCCGACCAATTGCTTGGCGTACGGGTCGATCAGCAGTTTGTTGTGGTTGAAGCGGTGACCATTGGCCGGGTCATAAGGACCATATACGCGGTAGCCGTAGATCAAGCCAGGATGCGCATCCGGCAGGTAGCCGTGGTAGATCTCATCGGTGTATTCCGGCAGCTCGATGCGTTCGAGCTCGACCTCGCCGGCATCGTCGAAAATGCACAGCTCGACCTTGGTGGCGTTGGCGGAAAACAGAGCAAAGTTCACCCCCAGACCATCCCAGGTCGCACCGAGCGGGAAGGGCAGGCCTTCACGGATTCTCGACGGCTCGGCGTGCGCAGCGGGTTCGGCTTTCTTTGGACGGGTCATGATTGCTCCTGCAAAAAAACGGGACAGTTCAGGCAATGAGATTTCCTGGTGGGAGCGAGCTTGCTCGCGAAAGCGTCGGTACATTCGACATTTTCACCAACTGGCCTAGCGCTTTCGCGAGCAGGCTCGCTCCCACAGGGTTGTGTGTTTTTCCCAATAAGGGACTTTCTTCAGGGCGCAAGAACCCCTTGTGGCGAGCATGCTCGCCACACAGTCATTCAGTTCAAAAATGGATCGGGTCAGTTCGCCGGAGGCTTCTTCGCTGCTCGCGGCTTTTTCTCGGTAGCCTTTTCGCCCGGCGGGACTACTTTGGGCGTGGCCGCCGGCTTGGCTTTCGCTGCCGGTTTGGCTTTGGCGGTTGCCGGAGTCTTGCCGTCGGTGCTTTTCGCTGCAGCGGCTGTAGTCTTGCCAGCCACTTTGCTGCCCGCCGCTTTCGGTGGCTTCTTGGGTGCCAGCGCTTCGGCCTCGGCCAGCTTGCGCGCCATTTCCCAATGACGTTCTTCGTGGCCTTCAGGTTTCCCTTCCGACTCCCAGATCTGATAGGCGAATTCGCGAATGCGTTTATCGTCGGTGCTCATCGCAATGCTCCTGAACTGAACTCATGCTTGTGTTAAGTGTTGGATAAAGAGATTGACCGGGACATCCCCCAGCGCTTCGCTGACATTCAGCTCCCTGTTTTGTGTGACTACGCTGCTTGCAAAAAGTCCCTTCAGGTTTGCATCCGAAGCGGCAGACGGTAAAACCACCCGCGTATCGCCCCAGCGCAGCGCATCGACCTGCGGCATGGCACTGTTTTCCAGCAACGTCGCGCAACGCACCGGCACTACCACGATGGCCCGCACGCCTTCGTGTTCACGCGCGAATGCCAAGACGTTGTGCGCCTGACTGCCCAGTACTTCCAATGGCTGGTAATCGCCACGACGGAACAGCTCGCTGTGTTCCTTGCGCAGGTTCAACACCTCACTGATCAGCGCCTGTTTGATGCGCCCGTCACGCCAATCCTTGAGCAGTTCGGTACCCGGCACGGATGCCTGCAACGCTTGCTCGCGGGCGGCGTAATCCACCGGCCGGCGGTTGTCCGGGTCGACCAGACTGAAATCCCAGTACTCGTTGCCCTGGTACAGATCCGGCACACCCGGCACGGTCATGCGCAGCAAGGTTTGCGCCAGCCCGTTGAGCGCGCCGGCAGCGGCGATGCTGTTGACGGTCTTGCTCAGCGCCGCACGCAGCAACTCGCCTTCTTCACCGGTCAACAGTTTTTCCGTGAACGCCTGTGCTGCGTTTTCATACGCTTCATTCGGCGCGCTCCAGCTGCTTTGCAGCTTGGCTTCGCGCAGGGCTTTCTGTTGCCACTGCCAGATGCGCTTGGCGTAATCGGCGAAACCGGCCTGGTCATCGTCCTGCAGGTCCAGCGGCCAACTGCCGAGCAATGCCTGATAGAGGATCAGTTCGTCGCCAGCGGAAGGCGCGTCATCTTCGATGCGCACGGGGCGGGCGAGGGCGCGCCACAGTTCGACCTGATCGGCGTACCAATGGCTGCGTTCGCTCAGCACGGCCAGACGGGCGCGAGTGTCTTCGCCACGCTTGTGGTCATGGGTGGCAGTCGCGAGCAGGTTGTCTGGAAACTCGGCCATGCGCTGTTGATTGACTTCGTGGAACTCGCTGACCGGCGCGCTGAATTGCTCGGTGTTGTAACCGACATCATTGCGCGACAGCAGCACCGCCGAGCGATACAGCGCGGTATCTTCCACGGCTTTGGCAGCTGCCGGCGAAGTCAGTTGCTGGAAACGCACGCAGGCATGCTTGAGGATCTTGCGCGAGCGCCCCCGTGGCTTGCGGCGCCATGGCGTGCCGCCGAGCCAACTGGCGACCGAGTCGAGCACTGGCCAGTCGGCTTCGCTGAGGGTTTGCCGCGCACCGTCCATGGCGTGCTGGAAAATCGCTTCGTCCTGCTCGGACCGGCCCATGGCGCTGATGTAAGTGCGATAAACCGGGAAGTGCACGATCAGCGCATGCAGCACGCGGCGAATCGCGCCCAAGGTCAGGTCGCGGGTCATCAGGTCATCCCGTGCGACTTGATGCAGGGCCTGCGCGACACTTTCGAAGTCGCTGGCCAGCGAGCCGTTGAGGATCTGCTGACGGGCCAGTTGCGCTTCTTCCATGAACGCAGCCGGGCGCTCGGTGCGGCGCTGCCAGAGTTCGCCGAGCACGTTTTCGCCGTCCGGGTCGTGTTGCAGCAGCGACAGCTGATTCATGAACTCGTAGCCGGTGGTGCCGTCGACGCTCCAGTCGCGGCGCAGGGTTTCGCCCTCGCCGAGGATCTTCTCGACATAGATGGGCAGGTGACGTCCCGGCGCCAAGTGATCAAGGCGACGGCGCAATTTGCGGCAGTAGCCACGCGGGTCGGCGAGGCCGTCGATGTGGTCGATGCGCAAGCCGTCGACCAGACCTTCTTCTACCAATTGGAAGATTTTGCCGTGGGTCGCTTCGAACACCGCCGGACGCTCGACGCGCAGGCCGCCAAGCTCGTTGATGTCGAAGAAGCGCCGCCAGTTGATGTCGTCCGCCGCCGTGCGCCAACTGGCCAGGCGATAGCTTTGCCGTTCCAGTAAATCGTGGAGCTTGTGGAAGCCTTCCTCGGTGGTGGAATCGTACTGTGCGAGGTTGCCTTCGATAGTCGCCAGAACACGCGGATCGCTGGCCAGCTCGCGCAGCTCCTGCTTGAGCGGGATCGCCAGCGAATGTGCGTCGGTCTGGTAGCTGAGTGTGCTGAAGCGATCTGCCAGAGACTTCAGCGTGTCGTCGGACTTGAGCAGCTCGCCATAGTTGTTCGGGCAGATCGGGAAGTGGTGGTCGTAATGCTCGACGTAGAAGGTCCCGGCCTGCCCGTTGAATTTCAGCTTCAGCGTGCCTTCCTGCAACGCCACGCCGTAATCACTGCCAAGGAATGGCAGCAGCAACTGGCCTTCCATCAACGGGTCCGGCGAGTGCCACTGAATGTCGAAGAATTCGCCGTACGGGCTCAGGCGTCCCCATTCCAGCAAGTCGAGCCACCATGGGTTGTCATTGCCGCCCACGGCCATGTGGTTGGAAACGATGTCGAGGATCAGGCCCATGTTGTGTTCGCGCAGGGTGCTGACCAGTTGGCGCAATGCCGGCTCGCCGCCCAGCTCAGGGTTGACCTGGGTCGGGTCGACCACGTCGTAGCCATGCATGGAACCGGCGCGCGCCGCCAACAGGGGCGAGGCGTAGATATGGCTGATGCCGAGGCGGGCAAAGTACGGCACCAGTGGCACCGCTTGTTCGAGGGTAAAACCTTTATGAAATTGCAGGCGCAAGGTGGCGCGCAGTGGCTGGATTTGCTGTTGATTCATTGGTCACGCTCAGAGGCTTGAAGGCGCGCGCAGGCCAACAGTTCCAGGCGGCGGGCGGCATCGGGGCCGTCCAGCAACGCTTCGCTGGGACCGGGCAAACGTCGCGACCAGTTCGGATGTGAATCGGTGGTGCCAGGCAGATTCGGCTGTTCATCGATACCCAAGGCATCTTCCAGCGGCAGCAGGACCAGCGGCGCGCGGGTGTGGCCGAGGAAACGCACACTGGCATCGACCACTTGATCGGCTTCGTGGGACTCTTCGCGGAAATTCTGCGGATCTTGGCGCAGCGCATCGCGCAGGCCTTCGCGTTCACGCTCGCGATGCCGACGCCAGTCGATTTCGCCGTTGGCATCGACCAGACCGAGGCGTGCATTCCAGTCGATGTCACGACCATGCCACCAACCATTAAGTGTCGGCAGGTCATGGGTGCTGGTGGTCGCCAGGGCATCATCCGGCCAGTCGAGAATCGGTTTGAAGCGGGTGTTGTCCTGTTCGAACAACAGCACGCGCATGCCCAGGATTGACCGCGCGGCAAGTTTTTCCCGCAGGCCTTCCGGCACGGTGCCGAGGTCTTCGCCGAGCACAATGGCCTGATGCCGATGGGATTCCAGGGTCAGCAGGCGCAACATGTCGTCGAACGGGTAATACAGATAGGCGCCATCGGCCGGAGCGGCGCCGTTGGGAATCACCCACAGGCGTTGCAGGCCCATGACATGGTCGATACGCAAGCCACCGGCGTGGGCGAAGTTGGCGCGCAGCATGTCGATGAAGGCGCGGAAACCGTTGCGGATCAGCCCTTCCGGCGAGAACGCGGAAATGCCCCAGCCCTGGCCGCTGCGATTGAGGATGTCCGGCGGCGCGCCGACGGTCAGCGAGGCGAGCAATTCATCCTGAAAGCTCCAGGCCTGGCTGCCAGCGCCATCAGCACCGACGGCGAGGTCGGCGATCAGGCCAATGCCCATGCCGGCACTGCGCGCGGCAGTTTGGGCGCGTTCGAGGCAGCGATGGATCAGCCATTGGCAGAAAGCGAAATAACCGATGCGCTCGGCGTATTCCTCGGCAAACGCGCCCAGCGCCGCACCGCGCGGGTCGTGCCAGTGCTGCGGCCATTCGCGCCAGTCGAGACTTTCGCCACGGGCGGCGCGCATTTCCTGAATCGCTTCAAAGCGGCAATGGTTCTCCAGCGCTTCGCCACCGGCGTGACGAAAACTGGCGAAGTCGGCGTGCAGCGGATGCTCACCAGCGACGAAACCTTCATACAAGGCTTGCAGCAGCTTCTGCTTGGCTTCGGCAGCGGTCGGCCAGTCGATCAGCTTGAGATTTTCCAGCTGCTCGAACTGCGCGGCCAGGCCACTGACATCAATTGCATCACGCAACGCGCGTTCGCCGAGAATGCTCCCCGGCGCGGCATACAGTGAATTGAGAAACAAGCGGCTGGACGGCGAATAAGGGCTATAGCGGCCATTGTCGGCGCTGAACATCGCGTGCATCGGACTGATCGCCAGCGCATCGGCGCCACGTTCGCCCGCTACACGAACCAGTTCCTCCAGCGCCTGGGTGTCGCCAAAACCACCGTCACCCGGACGGCGCAGCGAATACAACTGGGCGCTCAGACCCCAGGCCCGCGGGATCGGGCTATCGACCGCATCGGCGACGCTGAAGCAGCGTTCAGGCGCCACGGCGAGCGTGAAATACTGATCGGCGATATGCACTTGCTGGTAACCGACCGGAATCAAGCCGGGCAACATGGCTTCGTTGTCCAGCTTCAGGTTCATCTGCGAGCCGTCTTCAAGATGGATTTCGCAGGGGGTTTCCGGTGAGAAATAGCGACTCAGGTCGAGGGCAACGCCCACGTCGCAGGTCAGCAGGGGCGGCAAATGGCGGTCTTGCTGGACTTCTTGCAATTCCAGCAGGCTGGCATCGATTTCTTGCGCGGTGCTGGCGGGGTGGCCGAGTCCGATCAGGACATTGCGCAACACAGCAGGAGCGACTTTTTGCTGACGCCCGTTGGCGTCGATCCAGTCGACGGCAAGGCCGGCTCGACTGGCGAGTATTTCCAGTTGCGCATCGCTCATAGGCGCTCTCCATCCAGGGGGTGCATAACGGGTGCGGCCGTGAGGCTGACGAGCGCGGTGTACGCCGGCAGTTGGTTCGGGTCCGACAGTTCGATCGCGGCTGGCTGTTGAAACAGCCACTCGGTATCGGTCTGTGCAGGGTTGACCACTGGCGTGTCGCTGAGGTTCAGGTCAATTCGCAGTTCACTGCCGTTGCCCAGTCGCCAGCGTGCGCTGACCGCGCCATGGCCGAGCATCTGCGCGCCCAACGCTTGAGTTCCGGAGAGGTGGGGAATGATGTACTGGTGACGCAATTTCAACAGTTGCCGGTAGAGCTCTTGCGTCTCCTGTTGTAACGGCGTGCCACTGCCAACCAGTCGTGGCTGTGAGGCGCGGAAGGTTTCTTCGGCATTCGGATCGGGGATCTGTTCGCGCTTGTGCGGATCGGTAAAGGCGCTGAATGCGGCGAACTCGTTGCGCCGACCTTCACGCACCAGTTCCGCCAGTTCACCGTGGTGACTGGTGAAAAACAGGAACGGTTGCTCGGCGGCAAACTCGTCGCCCATGAACATCAGCGGAATCATCGGCGACAGCAGCAACAACACCGTCGCCGCTTGTACCGCACGCGGGTCGGCGAGCTGATGCAGGCGTTCGCCAAAGGCACGGTTGCCGATCTGGTCATGGTTCTGCAGGAACAGCACGAAAGCAGTGGAGGGCAGATGTTCGCTCGGCTCGCCGCGAGGTTCGCCATGGCGAGTGATGTGGCCCTGGAACACGAAGCCCTGGCTCAGGCAGCGCACCAGTTGCTCGGTGGGCTGCGCGGCATAGTCGGCGTAATAGGCGTCGGTTTCGCCGGTCAGCAGCACGTGCAACGCGTTATGACCGTCGTCGTTCCACTGCGCGTCGTAATCGTTTTCCAGCAGACTCGACTGGTTCAGCTCGTTCTCGACGGTCAGCCAGACGTGCCGGGTCGGGTCGATCTGCTGGCGAATGCGCCGGGCCAGATCGCTGAGAAAGTCGGGATCTTCAATCGCGTGCACCGCATCCAGACGCAAACCGTCGAAACGGTATTCGAGCAGCCACATCAGCGCGTTTTCAATGAAGAACTCGCGCACTTCCGGGCGACGGAAGTCGATCGCCGCGCCCCAGGGCGTGTGTTTGTCCTCGCGGAAAAAGCCTTTGGCGTAACGATGCAGATAGTTGCCGTCGGGACCGAAGTGGTTGTAGACGACGTCGAGAATCACCGCCAGGCCATGGCCGTGGGCGGTGTCGATCAGGTGTTTGAGTTGTTCCGGTGTGCCGTAGGAGGCTTGCGGTGCATAGGGCAGCACTCCGTCGTAGCCCCAGTTGCGATCACCGGGAAATTGCGCCAGCGGCATCAGTTCGATGGCGGTGATGCCCAGTGCCACCAGCCGCGCCAGATGCTGTTCGACTTCGGCAAAACCACCGAGCGCACCGACGTGCAGCTCGTAAATCACCGCTTCGCTCCACGGCCGACCATTCCAGGTCGTGTGCCGCCATTGATAGGCATGGGGGTCGACCACCACGCTGTGGCGGTCGAGGTCACTATCCTGCGCCCTGGAGGCCGGGTCCGGCACCTCCAGTTCGCCATCGATGCAGTAACGGTAGCGACTGCCCGCCGGGCAATTGGCCTTGATTACAAACCAACCGTCGCCCTGAGGCAGCATGGGCAACGATTTTCCATCTTCCAGTTCCACACTGACGTAGAACGCGTCAGGCGCCCACAACGCAAATTGCGTGTGCTCGGCATCCAGCATGATCGCGCCGTGGGGCCAGGTTTCTTGGGTCCTTGACGGCATTTTCTGCAACTCCCTGGTTATTTGTGGCTGGCTTTACCCAACGCCTTGGCGACCAGTTGTTCGTAAAGTTCGGCGTACGGTTCAACCGCTTTGCTCCAGTTGAACGGTGCAGCCATGGCCCGGCAACGCATGGCATTGAGCAATTCCGGGAAGGCGAAGACTTTGAACGCGCGGCTCAGGGCTTCTTTATAGCTATCAACGGTGGACTCATCGAAGAGGAAACCGGTGACGCCGTTTTCAATGGTGTCGGCCAGACCGCCGGTGTTGCGCGCGACCGGCAGCGAGCCGAAACGCTGGGCGTACATTTGGCTCAAGCCGCAAGGCTCGTAACGCGAAGGCATCAAGAGGAAATCGCTGCCGGCGAACATGCGTCGGGCATCGGTTTCGTTGAAGCCGATGCGCACGCCGATCTGGCCTGGGAAGCGCAGCGCCAGTTCGCGCATGGCTTGCTCTTCTTCCGGCTCGCCGCGACCAATGATCGCGATCTGACCACCGTTCTGCACGATGAACTCGGACACCGCTTCGGTGAGGTCAAGACCTTTCTGATAGACCAGGCGCGAAACCACGGCGAACAGTGGGCCGGTAGAGTCATTCAGGCCGAACAGCTCACGGACGTGGGCGGCGTTGACCGCTTTGCCTTCCCAGTCGCCGATGGCGAACGGGGCGAACAGGTGCGGGTCGGTCGCCGAATCCCAGCTCTCGTCGATGCCGTTCGGGATGCCGCTGAGCAGGCCTTGCTGGGTCTTGGCGGCAAGGAATCCGTCGAGGCCACAGCCGAAGTCCGGGGTGGTGATTTCTTGCGCATACGTCGCGCTGACCGTGGTGATGTGGCTCGAATAGGCCATGCCGGCCTTGAGGAACGACATCTTGCCGTAGAACTCCATGCCTTCCTGTTGCAGGGCATGGGTGGGAATCCCCAGCTCCGGGCAGGAACCGAGGCTGGTCACGCCCTGGTAGGCAAGGTTGTGAATGGTGAACAGGGTTGGCGTGCGCTGCCCGCGCCAGTGCATGTAAGCGGGCGCGAGGCCAGCCGGCCAGTCATGGGCGTGCACCAGATCCGGGCGCCAGTGGATTTGCGCAAGGTTGGCGGCGATGTCGGCAGCGGCGAGGCCGAGACGGGCGAAGCGGATATGGTTGTCCGGCCAGTCGCGACCGTTGTTGGCGCCGTAAGGGCCACCTTCTCGCTCGTAGAGTTCAGGGCAGATCAACACGTAGATCACCAGGCCATCGGGCATGTCCATGCGTCCGATCTTGCAAGGTGGCAGCGCGGCATGGCCACCCAGCTCGCCGATGATGTGAATCGGGTTTTCGCTGTGCACCACTTGCGGATAACCGGGAATCAGCACCCGCACATCATGTAGATGGGCCATGGCCCGGGGCAGGGCGGCGGAGACGTCACCGAGGCCGCCGGTCTTGACCAGATCGGCGATTTCCGAAGTCACGAACAACACTTTTTTCTTGTTGGGATTCTGGCTTGCTACCGGAGCAAGCGTCTTGGTGCCGGGTACGTTGATCTGTCGGCTGCCGGGAACACTGATGGTGCTCGATTCTCCAAGCGACTGGTGAGCACGCTCTCCCTGAATATCCAATGCCGCACTGATCATATGTATCTCCCGTGTGTGATCTGATTCTTGTCTCGAACAAGCTGTTTCGTGGCCAAGTCCTGTGGCCGGGCGCAAAGGCGCCACGCATCGGTGAGCAAATGCTGACCCAACACGCGCAAGCAGAATGGGTGGTGAGGCCGTTGCAAGGATTACACCAGTCGCTTTCGCCCAGTTGTTCTGATGACCTGTGGCGTGAAGCAAAAGTTTCGACTTTTTTTCGGCGGTATGACCGAGTGGTTTGGCCACTGAAAAATCAGTCTAGGCCAGATCCTAGAGCGGGTTGGGGCAAATGGGTAAATTGTTCGACAATCGGTTGTGTCGGGATGTAAGCGAGGGTTCAGGAGGGGAAACGCTCCGACGAAGGGCATGTTTTTCGGTCGGAGTGGGCCAAAACGGTGACTGGGCAGTCACGATTTTGTGCTAGGGGATGGGCGGGTTGCACCGTTGTGGTGCGAGGCTGTTTCAAAGTGTCGTCCGAGGTGACTTCTTCGCGAGCAGGCTCGCTCCCACATTGGAACGCGTACAACTTGTGGGAGCGAGACTGCTCGCGAAGAGGCCTGTTGCAGCAACTCAACTTTAAAGTGATGGAATCAATTCAACAGACGCACCGGCTCCCCAGCTGCCCAACCCTGAATATCCTCGATCATCTGCCGGAAGAACTGTTCGTAATTCTGCCGACTGACATAGCCCACATGGGGGGTAGCCAGGACATTGTCCAGCGTGCGAAACGGGTGCAGGGCCGGCAAAGGCTCTTGCTCGAACACGTCCAGCGCCGCCCCGGCAATGCGCCGTTTCTGTAGCGCCTTGATCAACGCCGCTTCATCGACGATCGGCCCGCGAGCAGTGTTGACCAGCAGCGCGCTCGGTTTCATCCACTCCAGCGCCTGGGCATCAACCAGACCGCGACTGCGTTCGCTGAGCACCAGATGCACCGACAGCACGTCGGCCTGCTCGAACAATTGCTGCTTGCTGACATACGTCACGCCGGCCTGTTCGGCGCGTTCGGCGGTGAGGTTCTCGCTCCAGGCAATCACCCGCATGCCGAACACCTGGCCGAACTGCGCGACCCGCTGGCCGATGCTGCCCAAACCCAGGATTCCCAGGGTCTTGCCGTGCAGATCGCCGCCGAGGCCCTGTTGCCACTGGCCGGCGCGCAAGGCATTGGCTTCCTTCACCAGATCACGGGTGGCCGCCATGATCAGCGCCCAGGTCAGTTCCGGCGCGGCGTGTTTGTAACTGTCGGTGCCGCAGACCTTGATGCCCAGCGCTGCAGCGGCCGGCATGTCCAGCGCGGCATTGCGCATGCCGCCGGTGACCAGCAACTTCAGATTGGGCAAGCGCCCGAGCAAATCGGCGTCGAAACGCGTGCGTTCGCGCATGACGCAGATCACCTCGTACTGGCCGAGGCGCTCGGCCAGTGTCGCGTTGTCGGCCGGGTAATCATGCACAAACGTCACTTCACCGATGCTCTCCAGCACGGACCAGTCGACCACGTCGCGGGCCACGTCCTGCCAGTCATCGATCACTGCAATCTGCACCGTCATCGGCTTGCCTCATCAAGGAGCGGAAGGAGTCTTGCCCAGCCAGCCGAGCAGCGCCTGATGGAATTTTTCCGGTTCTTCCATTTGCGGCGCATGACCCATGCCCGGGAATTCAATCAGCGTCGACTGCGGAATCAACTTGGCGACCTGTTTGCCAAGCACCTCGTAGTGGCCGATTTTCGCTTTGACTTCCGGCGGTGCGAGGTCCTTGCCGATGGCGGTGGTGTCGGAGGTGCCGATCAGCAGCAGGGTCGGCATCTTCAGGTCCTTGAACTCGTAGTAGACCGGCTGGGTGAAGATCATGTCGTAGATCAGCGCCGAGTTCCACGCGACCTGGGTCTTGCCCGGACCTTTGCTCAGACCGGCGAGCATGTCGACCCAGCGATCGAATTCCGGCTTCCAGCGGCCATCGTAATAGGTGGTGCGCTCATAGTCGCGAATGCCCTTGGCCGTGACCTTCAACTCACGCTGATACCACTGATCGACGGTGCGATACGGAACGCCGAGGGCTTTCCAGTCTTCCAGACCGATCGGGTTGACCATCGCCAATTGATCGACCTGCTCCGGGAACAGCAGCGCATAACGGGTGGCGAGCATGCCGCCGGTGGAGTGACCGAGCACAGTGGCTTTCTGAATGCCCAACGCCTTGAGCAATTGCTGGGTGTTGGTCGCCAGTTGCTGGAAGCTGTACTGATAGTGCTCGGGTTTGCTGGAGGTGCAGAAGCCGATCTGGTCCGGCGCAATCACGCGGTAGCCGGCATCGCTCAAGGCCTTGATCGAACTGTCCCAGGTCGCCGCGCAGAAATTCTTGCCGTGCATCAGCACCACGGTGCGGCCGTTGGCCTTGCCATTGGCGGCGACGTCCATGTAACCCATTTGCAGCTTCTGACCCTGGGATTCGAAGGCGAAGTGTTTAAGCGTGTAGGGATATTGGAAGCCTTGCAGCTCCGGGCCATAGGCAGGCCCTTCGGCGGAGGCGGTTTCAGTGGCTGCGTGCGCCATTAATGGCAGGGCAGCGCTGAGGACGAGGCCGGGCAGCCAGCGGGAAAGCGTGACGGACATAAGCACAAACTCCTTGAAAATTGGCCGACTCTGGAAGGTCGGGATTACGCCGACGTTAAACAAAGGCAATCACAGCGAAGGTTGGTTCAACCGAGCCAGCCCAGTGTCAGCAAGGCCAGCACGCCATAGCGCGCGCCTTTGGCCAGGGTGACGATCAACAGAAAGCGCCCGAGCGGTTCGCGCATGACGCCGGCAATCAAGGTCAGCGGATCGCCGATCACCGGCAGCCAACTGAGCAGCAGCGACCAATGTCCATAGCGCTCATAGTGCTTGCGCGCCTTGGTCATGTGCTTTGGGCTGACCGGGAACCAGCGTCGATCCTGAAAGCGCTCGATGCCGCGGCCCAGCCACCAGTTGACCAGCGAACCGAGCACGTTGCCCAGCGTCGCTACCGCGAGCAAACCCCACAGCCAGTAACGCTCGCTGACGATCAGGCCGACCAGCAGCGCCTCGGATTGCAATGGCAACAACGTCGCCGCACCAAACGCAGCAAAGAACAGGCCGAAGTAGGCTGCCCCCATCAACGGGCCGGGTAGTCCGCCACTACCACGTCAGCGCCGTCCTTCTTCAGGCCGATCACTTGGTACGCATCGCTCATGCCGTCCATTTCCATGCCCGGCGAGCCCATTGGCATGCCCGGCGCAGCCACACCCAGCAGATCGTCGCGCTTGCTCAACGCAAGCACCTGATCGGCCGGCACATGGCCTTCAACGAATTTGCCATTGATGATCGCCGTGTGGCAGGACGCCAGACGCGGTGGTACGCCGTGCTGCTGTTTAAAGCTGCTCATGTCGCTTTCGACGTGATCTTCGACTTTGAAGCCATTGGCTTCGAGATGGCTGATCCATTTTTTGCAGCAGCCGCAATTGGCATCGCGGTGCACTTCGATCGGGATCAGTTCGGCGGCTTGCGCCAGGGAGGAGATGAACAGGGCGCTCAGGGCGAGCAGACGCAGTTGGCTTCGCATGGGAATGGACTCTCGACTCGGTGAAGGTCAGCAAGAACGCATTTTGACCGGTTTTTCCATCCCGGCATCAACTGAGTGTTTCCAGTTGCTACAAGACAGCCGAACCAATGTGGGAGCGAGCCTGCTCGCGAATGCGGTCGACCAGGCGCAGATACAGTGACTGAAAAATCGCTTTCGCGAGCAGGCTCGCTCGCACAGGGAATTGGCGTAAAGGCCAAAATCCCCGTGGTCGCGGTTGGCTTAACTGACCTTGAACCGCCCCATGATCGCGCTCACGCGGCTATTGGCTTCGAGCAACTGGCGGGTATTCAGCTCGCTGGCCTGGCCGCTCTGCACCAGTTCATCGACCATGTGGCGGATCTGCACCATGCTGCGGTTGATCTCTTCGGTCACTGCGCTTTGCTGTTCGGCGGCGGTGGCGATCTGCGTGCTGAGGCTGTTGATGTGGCTGACCGAACCGGCCATTTCGTCCAGCCCCGAGTTGACTCGGGCAGTGGCGTCAGCGGCGGACTGGCAACTGGCCTGGGTGTTTTCCATGGCACTGACCGAGGAACTGACGCCTTGGGTCAGACGGGTCAACATCTCGTTGATTTCCGAGGTGCTGGCCTGAGTGCGGGCGGCGAGGGCGCGGACTTCATCCGCTACCACCGCAAAGCCACGACCCTGTTCACCGGCCCGGGCCGCTTCGATCGCGGCGTTGAGGGCGAGCAGGTTGGTCTGCCCGGCAATCGCACCGATAACACCGAGGATTTCGGTAATGCGCTGGGCGTCCTGCTGCATGTTTTCAACTTTGTGTGTAGCGCTGGCCACTTCGTCGATCAGCGCGACCACGCTGTTGGTCGCTTCACCCACCACGACGCGCGAGCGATCGGCGTTTTCATTGGCGCGCTGGGTGAACGCAGCGGTCTCAGCGGCGTTCTGCGCGACGCTTTCAGCGGTCGAGCTCATCTCGGTAATGGCGGTGACGGTCTGGTCGGTTTCCGAGGCGTGACGCAGCAGAATCTGGCTGGTGTGCGCCGAAGTGCGTTGCAGATTGTCGAGGCTGGACGCCATGGCACCGGTGGCCTGGGTGACTTCGCCGATCATGTTCTGCAAATAGACGATGAAGGTGTTGACCGAATGGCCGATGGCGCCCAGTTCGTCCTCAGCGCGAATGGTGATGCGGCGGGTCAGGTCGGCGTCACCGCTGGACAGTGAATCGATGTTGGCTTTCAGAGCCTTCATGCGCTGTACCAGTTTGCGAATCGCGTAAACCTGCAACAGCACCAGCAGGATCACCAGCGGAATCTGGATCAGGCTGAGACTGTTGAGCACATCGTCACGCTGGGCGGTGAGCATTTTGGTCGGCAGGGCAGTGGCGAGGAACCACGGTGTGCCCTCGATAGGGCGCATGAAGAATGTGGCGTCTTCACCGTTGTTGTCGAACTCGACGCGTTGCGCTTTATCGCGGTTCTGCAGGCCGGTCTTGATCTGATTGATGAAGGTCGAGCTGGCCGCCAGTTCGCTGATGTTCTTCAACACGATCGGACCGCTGATGCGCGAGCTGTTACTGATGATCTTGCCGTCAGCCTCGACGATGAGCATTTCGGCGTTGAGGTCTTTTTCCTTGCGCGCTATCAAATCGTTGAAGAAGCCCAGGGTCACGTCGATGGTCGAAACGCCCCAGGCACTGCCGTTCTTGTAGATCGCCATGGCGCAGTTGGTGCGCGGCTCGGCACTCGCGTCGTCCTTATAGGCAGCGGCCCACGCGCACTGGCCGCGCGGGGTGGCCATGCCGCCCTTGTGCCAGCTCTGGTCGTAGTAGTTCGGTGCGGCGTCGCTGTTCCAGAACGTATTGACCTTGAGCTGGCCCGAGGCATCGCGGTGCCAGAAGGTGCTGAACTTGTTGCGCCCGGCTTCGCGCTGGCCCGGCGACGGCCAGATACCGCCGCCAAAGACTTTCAGTTCGCCGTACTGATCCACCAGCCCTGGCAGCACCACGTCGATGGCGGCGCTGTCGAGCAGGGGGATGGTCTGGGTGATACTGCGTTGCTGCGCCTGCACCTTGTTCAGTTCGCCCTGAATCTGCACGGCGACTTCGGCGATGCGGTTGAGCACGACCTTCTCTTCGGTATCGCGCAGGGTCGGTGCGACCAGTTGGCTGATGCCGACCACGGTGAGCACGGACAACAGCAGGATGAACAGAATCAGAAACAGCGTGTAGCGAGCCTGAATAGTGCGCAGTGCGGGCATGGAACTGATCCTTGAGCGGCTTTTTTGTTGGAGGGCAGGAATAAAACAGGGCGGGTATCACAGCGTATCGTCGTTACGGGCGGAAGCTTTAGGTACTTGCGTGCCGAAAGAACTCAGGGCGATGACCGGTTGGTATCGGGATTGGTACATCCCTCGCAATCGCCACAGTTGTTACATCCTGATGACGGCGCTGAAGCAATATTTGCGGGGCCTTAAGCTCGGTGTCATGAATGTACGAGATTTGTAAAAAAGCGCACAAAAGGGTTGGTTGGATCAGCCGAAGCGGCCGATACTCGCGCCCATTCAATTGGTTGGAACAAGGACACTTCATGCTCATTGCACAAGGAATCCTCGCATGACGATCGGCTATACCGGCGCCTGGGAAAGCAAGGCGGGCGTAATGGTCCGTGATACCGGCGCGAAAAAGCAGGTTTCGCAGAGCGTCAAGGTGCAGCAGATGCTGACCCTGGTCGGCAACGATCCGAATGCGCTTAACGTCGCGGAGATGGACAAACAGGGTTTGCGCAAGCAGATCAAGGGCTTTGATCCAGCCAACGTCTCCGTAAAGCAGTTGGGCAACCTCAGCGAGTTCCTGCGCGGGCGCGGCCTGATTTCCGAAATCACCTCGATCACCTTGCTCAATGCCGGCGACAAATTCGACCGTTTCGGCGTGCAGAAAGACCCGGAGGCGAAGTTCAACGCGCTGGAATATTTCGCCACGCAGCTCGATGCCATCCAGACCAACAGTCTCAATGGCAATTACTACGGCAAGAGCCTGATTCCCGAATTCAAGAAAGCCATTTACGTCCTGCAGAATCTCAAGACCTATGGCGAAGGCAATGCGGCAGTTCCGTCCGACAAAGGCCTGAAGGCAAAGGCCTGACATCTGCCGATGAAGCCCGCTCATCCGTGTGCGGGCTCGGGCTGATTACTCCGCAGCCATGGCTCGCCCAGTGAGTTGACGTTGTGCCTGGTCGTGTAACTGCTGCATGTGCGGGCAATGCAATGTCAGCTTGCGCGTGCGGTAGCCGCGATGAAACAACGTCAGCCAGCCTCCTCGATTGTCTTGCGCAGGCGCCAGACCGGTGAAAGCAAAACCGATGGCGTTAAGATTGTGCAGGTCCAAGGCAAACTGTCGCGACAGCTGCAAACGAATCGAAATCAGCCAATGTCCGGGCAGTGTTCGCAACTGATCGAGCAGTTCCGGTTCGAGTTTTTCCACGAGCATGTCATGGCGATTGCCGTGTTGTTCAACCTGAACCGAGGGCCCGCGCCAGCATGCTGCGCTGGGCGAACAGCCAAACGCCGCCGTCATACGCTCCATGAACGCACGGTAGCGGGTTGGCCACAGCTGCTCCGGCAGCGGGCGCTGATAGCCGTCTATGGCGCGGACACCCAAGACGATCGACTCCGGTGTTTTGCCGCCAAAGGGTGAGCGGACATAGTCCGGCAACAGCCCGGTGTTATGAAAACCGAGACTGATAGCCATGCGTTGGGTATAAGGGTGGTGGGTGACCTGTTTGATCGAAACGCTGCGACAACCCAACGCCTGTGCATGAGTCAGCAGTTGCGCGCCCAGCCGCGTGGCGAGATTCTGCCCGCGAGCATCGGGATGCACGGCGCTCAAGGCCAGTTCGGCATCGTGCGAGTTTTCGCTTTGCCGATACAAAGTGGCATGGCCAAGAATCCGCTCTCCCTCCACTGCAACCAGTGAGTGCCAGCGTTTGTCGGCGTGGTTCTGGTTGATCAGGCAGGGCAGGTAGACGTCGCTTTGCACGTAATGAGCGCCATAGACCTCGCGAAACAGCTGGCTGACTGCCGTGGCGTCGGTGTCACGGTAATTGCGCAGGATCAACGCTTCCATCACGCACCTCCCTGTCATGTCGGTCGTAGCAGCGTAGATCGACGATCCGCAGGCTTTTCCCTGCGCGAGGATGGCGCGCAAGGTCCTCGAAGCGGCAGCTCTGTATACGCAGCTGCAATAACCCGGCGCCTCGCAGTTGTGGTATCTGCGGATACAGTTCGATCAAGCGGGCCTCGAGTCTGTCTTCGATGCGGGACGATCCTTCGTTGACTACGTATTTCACCGTCAATAGATCCCTGCCGTCGTCGTGTTCGATCAATAACTGCCAATCGTTGCTGCCAGTGATGCTCCGTACGCTTTCGCTGATTTCATCGGTCATCAGCGACAGAATGCCGAGCCGCACACGCTGGCTGCTGCCGCTGCGCCCGCGCAGGGCGAATTTGCGTTGCGCAGTGCCCGACGGCTCTCGCCAGCACGCGAGATCTCCGACGGGATAGCGGATCAGCGGCATCAAGCGGCGATGCAGATTGGTCAATACGAGCAGACCGGTTTGATCGCAGGCCTCGATCGTTGCGCCGCTGTGCTGATCGACAATCTCCAGCAGCACGTGGCCGTCAGGTGTGCGATGTTCTCCTTCGATGCAGTCACGATGACTTGCACCGATGAATCCGCCATCGACACTGGCGTAGCCGATCGAGGCAATGCGCGCGTTGGGCAGCACTTGCTCAAGGAGCTGGCGTTGTGAGGCAAACAGACTCTCCCCGCCATAAAGCACGCTATCAACCAAGGGCAGCGCAAGGCCGCGGTGTTGGAGCCAACTGGCGAAGGTCAATAGTTGCGCAGGCACGCCAGCCAACACGTTGATCCGGTGTTGCACGATGGCTTCGGCCAGCATTGGCGGGTCGACTTCGCCGGTAAACGGAAACTCGGTGATAGGCGTTTCCACATGGGCCAGTGAATCGTGGATAAACAGGAAACTGGCGTAGAGGTCGCCAGCGAAGAACAGATTGGCGACACGGTCGCCGGAGCTGAATTGCTCGCTCAGACTGCGGCCGAAAGCTTCCACTGTGCGTTGCCATTCCGTTCGGGCATATACGGAGAGCCTGCCGCCGCCGGTTGAGCCACCGGTCTTGAAGACCAGGGCGTGGGCAATCGGTGCTGTCAGAACTGGCCATTGCGCCAGATCCGCGCTGTCTTTCCAGAAGTCTGCCGGATCAAGTAGTGGCAGTTCGCGCAGCGAGCTTATTGCCTCGGGAATATCGGCGAGGCTGTTCCTGTAGTAGGGCGAATGCTTGCGGGCAAAACCCGTCAATTCGCTAATCGGGTCGGTTGTTTTCACGGTGTGTTCTTCTTTGATTCGAATGAGCCAGCTCACGGCAAGCGTCAGCGGCGGGAGTCAATGACCAGCGGCGTCTTGCCGCTGTGTTTGTTTTGAACGAAGTGCTCGGGCGGGCATTGTTCGATCTGCAGCACCAGCAGTCCGCTGTCGACTACGGTCATCAGGGTCAGGTAATCGGTGAGACGGTGTTTAGCGATGTCGGCCGCAAGTTCACAGTGCAGTTGCATGCGCTCGACGCCCTCGGCGCTGTGGTCCAGCTGCAACTGAAACGGCACTTGCAGCCGCGACGCCAATTCGCTCAGGGAGATGAAGTCAGTGCCGATGCGCAACAGCTTGCCGTGGCGCTGCAACAGCTCGAAGCGTGGCGACGTCAGCCCGCAGGCGCAGACGCCCGGCAGCCAGCGCCCGGTGTCGCCAATCTCATAACGCTGCACGCGCTGGCCACCTTCACGGGCGAGCGAGGTCACCAGCAGCCGACCCACCTGATCGCCGATCACCGGCACATCCTCATCGAACGCGACGATTTCCAAGTGCTGGATCGCGTTCATCAGATGGAAAACCCCATCCGCCGAAGCCTTGCAGGCATGGCCTAGCGGGCCGGCATCGACGCTGCCGTAGATCGCCGAGCGAATGCTCGAGACGCCACAACTGCGCAGCAATGCACGGTTCTTTTCGCTCAGGTGCTCGCCACCGAGAAAGACCTTTTCGACGCCGGCATAAGCGCGCAGCCGCTGCTGCTCATTCAAAAACAGGCGATGCAGTGTGGCGGGCATTCCCACCAGGACGTTGACCCGTTGGTCGATGATCAGTTGGGCAATCTCCCGGTAGTCGTCATCGATAGGGGCGGCCATGGGCAGGTGCGTCACCTCGAGCAATTCCAGCGCTTTGCTGAAGCTGAGAAAACCGCCGTACAGCCCGCCACAGAAGAACAGGTTCATGACCCGATCCCGCGCCGGATCAAGTCCAGCGGCGAACAGACCGTCAGCGGTTGCGCGCATCTGCCGATCGAAATCGCGATAGCTGTAGCCGGCCAGAGCAGGGGTGCCGCTGCTGCCTCCGGAGCGGAAATACAACTGCGCCTGATCGTTGATGGGCTGGGCGACGAAGGCCTCTTTGTTCATGATCGCAGCGCACGACTTCGCCGCGAGTAGCGGTAAATCGAGACTGGCCTGATTCGGCAGTTGCGTGGCCGCCAGACTCACCGATACCCGCCGACTCAAGCGTTGCAGCGCATAGACGCCGTCATGGGGTTCGCCTGCGTAACCGTCGTGAATGCTGCCGATCGGTGCGATACGCGTGACCCCGGCGGCGATCAGCGCATGAGTAAGCTCGGCAATGCGTGATTGCGCACACATCAGCGCGCAGCTTTGCAGGACGTTGCGCCACGGCAACAGGGCGGCAGTGAGCAGTGCCTGCGGCAGCGGGTGCAGCAGTACGCTGCGAAACAGCGGTGAAGGCGCGAGTTGCCGCTCATGGCTCCAGATCACCCGCCAGCCCGGGCCGCTCCACACTTGCCCGGTGTGTCCGGCGAAACTCTGGCCGAGGCGGGCCATCTGCGTGTGCGTGGTAATTTGCGAGGCTTCCTGGATTGTCGGCACCAGTGCCGGCCATTGCGTGGCGCGTCGTTGCAGGGCCTGCGCCAGGCGTTCACCGATATCGCGCAAAACCTGCGGATCGTCGCTGTCCACCAGCAGCCATTGCGGGCTGGAGCAGGCCTGCTGATCCAGTCGGCAGACTTCGTCGGCGACGGCATCAAGCGCCTCCGGCGTAGACGATTCCGGGGTGAGATAGACGAAGCTGATGCGGTGCCCCCAATCGATCCAGCGACAACCCGGCACCAACTGTTGCCGAATCGCTTGCAGGGCCGCTTCGCCACCCCACGCTGCAACGCCGTTGGCGGGTTTGCACAGCTTGCCGATCTGCTCGGTGCTCGCTGGAATCACCGCCACATGTCCGGCCAGTTGTCCGCTTGCATCGCAATCCACCAACGCGCGCAACAGTTGCGCCGTCAGGCCTTGATCGCTGCGGCTGGGGCGCAACCAGTTGACGTTGCCGGCGAGCAGACTTTCCACCACCGCGCAAAAGGCCAGCAGCGGCGCGTTGGCCGGAGTGATGTGCACCACCAGCCCGAGCGGACGCCAGGCTTCGAAGCGTGGCTGGCGATAATCGAAACGACGCAGGCAATCGGCCTCGGCGCCCAATTCACGCTGGCGTTTGTAGGCTAGCGCTTCGGGTTGGCAGAAATCGATCAGGGTCTGCCGCTGCTCGTTGTCGAGGGGCAGATCCGAGTGCGCGTCATGCAGTTGCCGGGCAAATTTCGCGACTGCGTCGATGACTGTGCGGCTGTCGAGTGCGCTCGCCAAGTGTTGCGGCAACGCCTGTTGCAGGTCTTGCAGCGCTTGGTCGAGGCTATAAGCGTGGTGCAGTTGTCCATTGATCAAATACATATCAGTGACTCCCCATTAATTCGGCGGCGGCCATTGCGCAGCTTCTGCCCGCTGTGGTGGCGGCGCGGCCGTGCAGTTCGAACCAGTCGCTGGTCAATCCACAGCCGCAACTTGCGCCCGGGTGCAGCGTGGCAAGGTCGCTCATGACCACGGCGTGGGCCGGGCTGGAGGAGATGTAAGGCGAGACGAAGCCGAGCAGGCCTTGTTGGCCATAGGGCAGCAGGGAAAAATCCGCCGGATCGCGAATCAGCACTCGCGAATACACCGGCACATGAAAGCGGTGACGGGCGCATTCGATGTAAGGCACGGCGTGCTCGACAGCACCGTAACCATCGCGGCAGCGGGCCGGTTCGATGCCCAGTTGCCGATGGATATGGGCGTAAAACTGTTGTTTGGGAATTTCCTGCGCAGCCTGGGTTTTCCAGCCACCGCCAAAAAAGGCCAGCGAACCGGCGGGCAATTGCACATCCTGCACAGCGGTAGCCTGCATGCGTTGCAGGGTCTGCCAGAGAAACGCCGGGAAGCCGAAAATCCGTACCGGCAAGCCTTCTTCAGCGAATGACTGCAAGGCGGCGATCACGCCGAATACATCGAACTGATGGCCCCGACCAGTGTTACGCAAGGCGTAGACCACGCGATTGACCGGGGCAAACCGACAGAGAAACTGGTCGGTAAACGAGGTGCCCAAGGTGATGCGTCCTTCGGGTTCGTAGCTCAACAGCAGGTAGTTGCACGGACTATCGGGAGTGTCCCAGGCGTAATGGCGGAAGATCTGCGCAACCATGAACTGCGCGCGAGCCAGGCTGCGTTCGTCGTAACGCATCCGGCTTTTCTGCCCGCTGGTGCCCGACGAAGTCAGTTCCAGGGCGTTCGTCCCCGTGCTGCTGAGCAGAAGGTGTTGCTTGAAGAAACTGGCAAAGATCGGCGGCAGACGCGACCAGTCACTGAGATTGTCTAGGTCCTGCGGCGCCAGTCCGTGGGCGTTGAGCCAATGGGCGTAACCCGGGGTGTGCTCGCAGTGAAAGCGGCTGATTTCGGTCATCGCCCGATCAAACAGAGCGGGCGGGGCTGAATTCAGGCAATAGGGTTGCGTCAACGCGCACAGCGCGTCGGCATAGGGTAGGTGAGTCATCCATGTTCCTTATTGAGGCGAGACCACATCAGCGGTGGTGGTTTGCAGGAGCCGGTAAACCATGGGCAGGCACATCAGCCCGCCGAATGCGGCCCAGATAGCGAAGTATTCAAGACGGCTGCCGCCACCGATGGCCGCAATCAGCGAACCGCCAAAGCCCATGACGGCGATCGAAATCATGCCGGTCAGCGCCGACACCAGGCCTTTGCTGTCGTCGCTGGAAAACAGCGCCAGGCGATACACCGCCGCGTTGCTCATGCCCAGCCCGACGGCGTACAGCGACAGACTCGCCACCACCGGTCCAAGCCCCGCGCCGAGCAATGCGCACGCGGCCAGAAACAGAAGGCCCAGACAGAACGGCCAGAGCGCCAGTTGAATCAATTGCGTCAGCGAATGAGTCTGTAGCAAGCGGTCGAGAATCAGATTGCCGGCGATGACTGCCGAGAACACCGGTATCTGCCACAGGCCATATTCCAGCGGCGGCATGTCCAGTACCCGCACCAGCAGCAATGGCGCCAGGCCTATCCAGGCGATGAGCGGCAGACTCATCAGGCCGAGCGCCAGGCTTGCACAGAGGAAGCGCGGATTGCCCAACAGCGCACCGTAGCGCCGACAAGTGAGGCGCCAGGAGAAGGGCACCCGGGGAGTTTGATGACCATCGCGGCGCTCGACGCCCACAGTTTCCGGCATCCACAGCAACAGGCCGAGCCATACCAGCGCTGCTGTGCATCCCAGCAGCAGAAAAATTTCCCGCCAGCTCAGCCATTCCAGCAGCAGGATGCCAAGCAGCGGCCCGAGCAACGGCGATAACAACGCAACATTGCCGAGCAACGCCATCAGCCTGACGGCGTCGGCTTCGCAAAAAACCTCCTGCAATGCCGGGTAGCTCACGGCGACGACAAATCCCAGCCCCATGCCCTGCAACAGACGCAACAGGTTGAACGCTTCAATGCTGTCGGTGCTGAAAGCTGCCGCGCACGACACACCGAACAGCGCACTGCCGATCAATAACATTGGCCTGCGCCCGAATTGATCGGACAAGGGACCCAGTAGCCATTGCAGGCAGACGCCACCCAACAGATAAAGATTGAATGCATGGGGTACATGCCGCGCGTCCGCTTCGAGGTCGGTGGTGACGTCCAGCATCGCTGGCATGATCACGTCGCTGGCCATGTAAGTGAGCAGTTCGAAAGCGGTCAGCGCCAGACAGAAACCGGCAACCTGTCTGGGGCCGATATTGATAAGTGTTCTCTGCATGAACATCCCTGTTTATTAGTTATAGGAAGTTCGCAGAGCCTAGGCGCAGACGCACAGCCGACCTAGCCGTTTGCTGCGTCAGCAGATTTCAAAAACTTACGGCATGTTTAAAGGATTGGCGCGGCGCGGAAGCTGTTTACTTGTTTGCGCCAGAGCAGGGAGGGCAGGCCATGCCTCAAGGTCGGCTGACCTTGCAGCCAAAAGTCTTCAGGGGCGGTAACATGAGCGCCCGTTTGCCCCGGCACGTCCCCGTAATTCGGCAATTCTATGGCTTGCAAACGCATACACTTCAACGTTTCAGGAAACCGCAATGACCCAGAAGCAACGCTTGATTTATTCGATTCTGATCGCCCTGTCGGTACTGGCGATCATGCTGGGCCTGTCCTGGCTGCAAAACGCCGGCATGATCACCGAGAAAACTTTCCAGTACGTCGCGATCGGCGTGGCCGTGGTTGTGGTGGTGATCAATGGCGTGATGCGCCGCAAGGTCAAGCCGTAACGGCGAGCACCCGGTGCCTCATTCGTGGTTGAGGACCGCTGCAGCTTGCGGGTGCAGGCTGTAACTCTTGTCGGCGTTGAAGGTGATCACGCCTTCGGCGCACAAGCGTTTCAGCACTTCGCGCACGCTGAGAAACGACAACGGCACGTCCAGATCGAGCAACTGGCTATGCACGCCACGGACGCCCAGGCGACGATTGCTCTGTGCCGCCACCAGCAGGGCGTCGATGACTTTCAGGCGAATCAGGCTGGTGCGCAGGCCGAAACTCTTCAGTAGCACGCGAATACGCTCGTTGCCCGGACGCTCGCCGCGCTGGGTGAAATTGCCGGTGTGCGAACCCATGGAAACGCCCTGTGGCGTCTGGCTACCGTCCGTTGGTAGTTGCGAGTTGTACATGCGATTACTCCTTTTCAGAGCCAGATCGGGAAAGGTTTTGTTGCGCTCTCTAAACAAGACGTTTCAGCACGACAAATCATGAAAGAAAAGATGTAGAAATTTCGTCGGAAATTCGTCCCGGCCTTGTGATGCCGGCCTCGTGCCGAAGGATTGCCCGCTAAATTTTTTTCCTCAGCTTCGTTTCTTCGACAGGCTCATTGCGCGTGGACGCAGGGGCAATCGACCTTTCGATCAGGAGCAAGCGTGATTATTTCCAGGCAACTCACCGGGCTGGCCCTCGCCAGCACCTTGTTCGGACTGAGCCTGTCGGCCCATGCACTGAGCCCGGCTGCACAAACCAGCGCCGATATTCGCCGCACCAGTTTCGGCGTGCCGCACATTCGTGCCGAGAACGAACGCGGGCTGGGCTTCGGCATCGGTTACGCCTACGCCCAGGACAACCTGTGTTTGCTGGCCAACGAGATTGTCACGGTCAACGGCGAGCGTTCACGCTACTTCGGCCCGGAGCAGTTCACTGTCGAACAACGGGAAAACCGCGTCAGTGATGTGTTCTTCGCCTGGCTCAATACTCCAGAAGCGGTCGAAACCTTCTGGCAGGCGCAACCGACGCAGGTCCGCGACCTGGTCGAGGGTTATGCCGCCGGATACAACCGCTATCTGGCCGAACGGCGCCAGCAAGGATTGCCGCAGCAATGCCAGGGCGAGTGGGTACGTGAAATCAGTGCCGAAGATCTGGTCAAACTGACGCGGCGCCTGTTGGTGGAAGGCGGGGTCGGGCAGTTCGCCGAGGCTCTGGCCGGCGCCACGCCGCCGCAAGCGACCGCACAGGTCAAGCACGACACCGAGGCGTTCCAGTTGGCCGACGCCCGTCAGCAACGTTTCGCCCTGGATCGCGGCAGCAACGCCGTGGCAGTCGGCAGCGAGCGTTCGTTCAACGGCCGTGGCATGTTGCTGGCCAACCCGCATTTCCCATGGGTCGGCGGCATGCGTTTCTATCAGATGCACCTGACCATCCCCGGCAAGCTTGATGTGATGGGCGCGGCATTGCCGGGTCTGCCAATGATCAACATCGGTTTCAACCAGCATCTGGCCTGGACCCACACTGTCGACTCGTCGAAACACTTCACCTTGTATCGCCTGCAACTCGATCCAAAGGATCCGACCCGCTACCTGCTCGACGGCAAGTCGCTGCCGCTGAACAAACAGACGGTTACCGTGCAGGTCAAGCAGGCTGACGGCCAGGTCGTGCCGGTGAAACGCGATATCTACAGTTCGCAGTTCGGCCCGATCGTGCAATGGCCGGGCAAGCTCGACTGGGATAAGCAATATGCCTACAGCTTGCGCGATGCCAACCTCGACAACGATCGCGTGCTCAAGCAGTGGTACGCGATGAACCAGGCCAGCAATCTCAAGGATCTGCAAGACGCCGTGCACACGATCCAGGGCATCCCGTGGGTCAACACTCTGGCGGTGGATGACAAGGGCCAGACGCTGTACATGAACCTGTCGGTGGTGCCGAATGTCAGCGCGGAAAAACTGGCCAAGTGCAGCGATCCACGCCTCGGTCTGCGCATGATTGTCCTGGACGGTGCCAACAGCGGCTGTGCCTGGGATGTCGATCCGCAAGCGGCGCAGCCGGGCATTTTTGCGTCCAGCCAGTTGCCGCAATTGCTGCGCAAGGATTTCGTTCAGCACTCCAACGATTCAGCGTGGCTGGCCAACCCGGCGCAACCGCTCACCGGCTATTCACCGCTGATCAGTCAGGACGGACAACCGCTGGGTCTGCGCTCGCGATTTGCGCTTGATCGTTTGGCTGAGCTGAGCAAAAAAGGCCCGTTGGCGGTCAAGGATCTGCAGCATATGGTCATGGACGATCAGGTCTATCTGGCCGCGCAGGTCATGCCCGATCTGCTGAAGTTCTGCGGCGCCGATCTGGGCAGCGATGCGGCCACGCTGAAGCCGGTCTGTGCCAGCCTCAAAGCCTGGGATGGTCGTGCCAGTCTGGATTCGGGGATCGGTCTGGTGCACTTCCAGAACATCATGCAGGCGCTGCTTGAATCACCGGATATCTGGCGTGTTGCATTCAATCCGGCTGATGCGCAACACACTCCGCACGGCCTGGCGCTCGAACAACCGGCCGTGGCCAAGGCGCTGCGTGAAGCGATGCTGGCGTCGGTCGAACTGGCCGGCAAAATGGGCCTGAAGCCGGACATGCGCTGGGGTGACATCCAGGGGGTCAGCAGTGGCGGGCGGCAAACGCCGATTCATGGCGGGCCGGGTACGTTGGGCATCTACAACGCGATGCAAAGCGTGCCCCGTGAGGATGGCAAACTTGAGGTGGTCAGCGGCACCAGCTATCTGCAAGTGGTGAGCTTCGACGAAAAAGGCCCGCACGCCCAAGGGCTGCTGGCGTTCTCGTTATCCAGTGATCCGGCGTCGAAATATTCACGCGATCAGACCGAGGCGTTTTCGAAGAAACAGTGGAGTGTCCTGCCATTCACTGAGCAGCAGATCCAGGCGGATCCGCAATATCAGGTGCGGACGATCAAGCAGGATCAGGCAGGGAAGGTGGCAGCGCAGTAAACAGTCGTCGCCTGAAACAAACGAAGGCCGCCTCCCGCAAGGGACGCGGCCTTCAGCTTTTCGGTGGGCGTTGCGGCATCGAATTGATTACCGGGTTGCCTTCCTTGTTGCGAGTCAGGTAGACCGGCAGCACTTTCGGCAGGCTGTTGGCGAGGTTGTTCATCTCTTTGATGTTGTAGACACCGCCCACGCGGATCGCGCCGGTACTGGTGTCGGCCAGCATCAACGGCTTGTCGAGGTAACGGTTGATCAAAGGCAGGGCGTCGTGCAGCGCAAGGTTGTCCAGTATCAGTCGGCCGCTGCGCCACGCCAGCGAGGTATCGCCGGGGTAGGTCTGGCTGATTTGCGGTGCGTAATCGCCATGTCGGTAGCGTGCCTGCATCGATGGACTCAAACGCAGGCCGTCGCCCGGCAGATCGCGATTGCTGCTGACCAGCACCGAACCTTCGACCAGATTGACCCGAACCTGATCTTCATACATCCACACGTTGAATCGGGTACCGGTCACGCGGATCTTGCCATCGCCGGCGCGCACCACAAACGGATGAGACGCGTCATGGCTGACATTGAAAAACGCCTCGCCCTTGTTCAGGGTGGCGCGACGTTCATTCTTGTAATTGCTGAAAGTCAGGTCGGTGTTCAGGTTGAGTTCCAGCTGGCTGCCGTCACTCAGAGTGATCTGACGCACACTGTCGGTGGCGGCGTAATGCTGATAACTGGTGGGCACCCAGCCCAGACTCCAGCCGCTGTAGGCCGCGAGCGGCAAGCCGACAGCGCAGGCGCCGGCGATGACCGCGAACTTGCGCCACGAACGCAAGGGTTTGCGCTGCGCCGCGAGCGCCTCGGGTTCGGTTCGAGGCAGGTCTCCGGCGACTTCCCAGATTTCCTGCATGGCTTCGTATTCAAAGGCATGCAGCGGATGGGCTTCGTGCCAGTCTTCAAATGCGCGACGCTCTTCGTCCGTGCAGTCAGCGGCGTGCAGACGCATGCACCAGTGCGCGGCGGCATCGGTGATCGCATCGTATTCGGCTTCCGAGAGAGTGTCTTGGGTCATTGACTCGTCCTGATTTCGCTCATTCTAACCTCGCCGGCAGGCTGCCGAGAACATCCGTCATGGCATTTACCCATCAACGTGGAACTTATTTTTCCCTGTGGCGCCCAAAAAAACAGGAAGCAACTGCCTACTATCCATAAATGGAGTGAAAAAATGATCAAAAAGACATTCGCAGCCCTGATTGCCACTGCCGGTTTGTTCAGCGCCGGTGCCGCCTTGGCGGACAAGCCAGGCGCAGGCTGGATCACCATCGAAAAAGCCATCGAGGTCGCCAAGACCAAGGCCGGTTATGTCGAGGTCTATGAGATCGGCGCCGACAATGACGGCTACTGGGAAGGCGAAGGGCGCAAGGCCGACGGCACTGTTTACGAATTCCGCATTGATGGCGCTTCCGGCAATGTGCTGCGGGACCAGAAGGACTAACCCACCTTAAGCACTCACTGATTCTTGTGTTGAGCAATGCGCTGGCGCGACGTCAGCGCATTTTTTTGTCTTCACGGCAGCGCTTGCGAGGCTCCTGCCTGATCCGACCCCGGCGCCGCTGACGATAGGGGGGCGGGAAGCGGGTCGAGCTGACGGCCCAGTTCACTGATGAGCAATGCGATCGAATCGGCGTTGGCGAGCATGACGTCAATCCTTGCATCTGCAGAATCAGGGCGGCAAAACGCCAGGCGTGCATCTGCAAGGTTTGTGGTGTTGGTAAGGCTGAGGATTTTTTGGTAATTGCCGGCATGCGCGGGTACTTTGTCCAGGTCGGTCCAGACCTGTTTGCCGGTCTTCACCGCAAACAAATGCTTGCCGTAGCGCGACAATAAGCTGCGATGACGTTCAATAGATTCCTTGGCATGTTTGCCCGAGGGCGTCCTCGTATCGATGAGGTCCAGATAAGGCGCCATGGCCTGCACGGCGACAAGATCGTCGCTGTCGCAAACCAGATGCGAGAGCTCATGGATCAGCGTTACAGCGCGGGCATGGGAATCAACATTGAACCGAGGGGGCAAATGCGCAGTGTATTTATCCAGTCCCGGGTTGAAAAACAGCTCAGTGAGATGAATGATTTTTCTCTTATCCTGTTTGAAAACGAATGCCACGGTATTGCCGCTGCCAGGTCCGTTCAGACCAGTAAAAAAGCGTTCGGTGTAGAGCAGATCGTCTTTCGGGTTCGTCAGTTCTCGGCAAACAGGAATAATCACCTTCTCGAATTTCCTCAGCAGCGTGGGCGTTATCACCGACACCTCGAAGAACTTCTTCAAAACCGTCTCTAACCGCGTGCCCGTAAGGTTGTCGCGCTGCGTAACGTAGTTATGCAGACAATTGACTGCGTATTCTCTTGCACGATTTACCGCTTGCTGTATCACGAACGCCTTGGCCGGATAGCGACGGTTGATCTGGGCCATGCCTCTGGCCTGGATATACATTTCTATGGAACGGTTTTCCTCGACTTCGTGTTGCACAGGGTCACGTTTTTTTGACCGGCAGCGATACACCTGCTGGCTGGTGCTTGCGACGACCAGACGGGAATTTTTCTCCTCGAGTGCCGGCCCCTGGTTGCCGTCTTTTTTGCGCAAATACCAGGTCTTTTCGACCTGGACCGTCGGATACACCTTGCCGGCAATAGCGGCGTATTTCTGCGTCGTCGACGAATCTCCATAGACCAGCTTATTGGCATCGAGCTTGAGGCTTTCCAGTGCCGTGCTGCTTTCGAAGGGCTGCAGATCCACGCGGGCGGGCGTTACCGGTGACACTTTTGCCCAGCGAGAGGCTGCTTGCACCGTCGTGGCTGTACCCTCAGGTGCGTGCGCTTCTGCGGCGAATTCGGTACTGACCGTTTCTGCCTCGCTTTCCCACGACAGACGTCCCAGGCTGAAGAGGGTAATCGCCCCTGCAATGAAGCTTTTCAGGGCGTTCGCCCAGTGGTGATCCTGCAGGCCTTCAGCGGAGGCCTTGAAATCCTGATAGCTGCGCCAAAGGAAAAATCCGCAGGCGAGTTTGCCCGGCAACACGTGCGGCACCAGGCGGACGCCGTGGCTGAACAGAAACTTCACTGCTTCCCAATCTGCCTGGGCGTTGATCTGTGGTTGGCTGCGCAGCATTTGTGGCAGAAGACTCAGGGTGTCTTTGTGCAACCGCTCGAGCACGTTGCCCTTTATGGGGGAGTCATGAAGGGTGATTTCACTGTTTTTGCCGATCGTTGTTTTCAACAGGCTCTTGAATACGGCCTGCTGCGCGTCAGGCAGACGCCGGATGAGCAAGTCCTGAAAGTGGCCGGGGGTATTCAGTGCTTCGATCAACTGCGCTTCGTTCTCGAACTCGCGAAATACCCATCTTGAGTAAGGCGCATAGAGGACCCGGGGACCTGTTTGCCCTGCGCCCGGACCGAACACATACAGTCCGAGCGCGTCTACGCAATCAGCGCCTGAAGTCTTGATCAACGATAGCGGACAAGCGATGGCGTGAGCACCGTCGACCATCGCCCGCGCTATCCCGTCAGGCATATCGAGGACCTGGCAGATATAGTCGTAGCCGGTATCGGAGAGTTGCTGTTGCAACTTCATCGAGTGGGCGTGCTGCATCAATTGCCAGGGCAGCTGGCGCAAGAACCGTTCTTTGCTGAGGCGTGCTGACGCGCTATCAGCTGTCAGCGCTCTGGTCACTTTCGCGGTGTAGGTCGTGGCAACGTCGAGAGATTGCAGCAGTTGCCGTACGGCGGACTGGCCAAAATCCTTCGGTAGTGCTGTCGCTGTTGTCGATGCCACTTTGAAACCGCTGTCCTGCACGACGTTGTAGTGATGCAAGCTAAACTCCAGCAAGTCACAGGCAGGGCCGGCCAGTGTCAGGTTGGGGGTGATCCGGATGTCCTGTGGCTTGAGGCCGTTGCCTGGAAATCGCGCATCGAGCAGTGTCTTGAGTGTCTGCTCGATATGAGTGGCCAGCGCCGGGGCCTCATCGAGGAAATCCTTGCCGTCGATGAACGCGCGGCGCAGTTCATCCAGCAACGCCAGTTGCGTGCGCTGCTCGGTCGCCGAGGCCATGCGCAACCAGTCGGGATAATCCAGATGACTGGCAAGGGTTCGTGCAAGGTCAACGGCGCGGCGCAGATTGGTATCGATCACCGCGCTTTTCATTTGCTCAAGGTAAGTCTGCAACGTGTCCTGGTCCTTGATACAAACGCGCAGCTCTTCTGAATCGGCCAGGAACTGTTCAATGCCCGATTGCATGCGATTGCTGGAAACCCGGTCTTCAATCAATTGAAAACTGCCCAGGGTGTATTGCTGGTCCAGTCGACGTTGAGCCCTTGGCAGATTTTCCAGCAGCGTATGACTCTGGTTGTTGTCATCCAGGCGTTGTTGCAATTGCTTCTGCGCGACGGCGATATTCTCGAACTGTTCCAGCCCAGTGGCCGGTGTCCACAGGATGGCGCGTCCGGAATGCTTGTCATCCATGCCGCCGCGCTCGGTCAGAAGCACGCAGTGAGCGAGCGGCAGCGCACCTTTGAACTCGGCACAGGTGAGGGTGAGCGACCATGCATCGGGGCGAAAACCATTGAGTGACTGGCGCTCCCTGCGTGTCGGATGCGTGGCATCGAACACGGTGTCGACGATCTTTCGCTCCGCCTCCAGCCATGACCCGCTGAGACTGCGCAGGTAGGCCTCACCGCGCAGGCCATCTTCGAACGTCTGGGCCAGCTTCCACACAATGCCTTCCAAAAAGACGCGCTGTTCGGCGCTGTGCGCGGTCGGCTGGTCTTTGAAGTGGCTGGTCAGATTATCCAGCGTCCGTCCCAGACTCGTCGCCTGCTGCGCAGCCTTGTCCGCTTGCACGAGTGACGATGGCGGAGTGCTGGTGAATAACGGACGGGTACTCCAGCGCTGATTGAGATCGAGCTTGAGCAATCGTTCATGAATCATCGAGCGGATATCCAATGCCTTATCAAAGAGTGCATGGATATCGGTGGTGCGTTTGCTCTGACGAAAGCGCTGCAACACGAATTCAATGTTCTGGCGTTGTTTGGTGATGATGGTCTCGAACAGCGTCGTCATGATCTCACCGCCAATGTTTTCCCCGGATACCTGCGCGTTAGTGAAGCCAAGGTAGCGATTGCGCTCTTGCAGGTTCATCAGCCCGTACAGCTCATCTTCGTGCCCGGCAGCCCGCAGTTTGGCGGTCAGTGTCTGTTTGAGGTCGGCGTAGTCGGTGAGTACCTGCAGGCCCTGGCTGGGCGTATAGAGATAAGCCTTGTCATGATTGATCATCAGCGAACCGGCCAGCTCGACACAGGCTGTCTCTTCGCTCAGGCACACGGTTTCGAACGTTGGCCGCCGCACTGCAACGCTTGGCTCACGGACCAGACAGTGCAGGGCGTCGAATTCGCTGGCAGTGAGGATCTGCGTTTCGCGCTTGATCATCAGATCCGCTCGGGCTTGATCCTGTAGCGTCTGGCTGAAGAAGGTACGTCTGGGCGAGCCCTCGAATGAAGCGCCATTCCAGTAGATCTCAAGCTGCCGAAACAACAGCATGGTCAATTTTCCCGATGCGGACTCGATCGCATGGGTCCAGGCAGACTGATCGTCTTCGCTGACCGAACGAGCGGGGTGGGTAAACTCCACGGTCTGACCGTGCGGCCAGCCCTGGCGATGAAAGTGCAGCAGCAGCGCCTCACTGAGCGACAGCGAGTCGACCCACTGTTTGTCCGCAGAGGAGGACGCCGAGTAGAAACCGACCCGGGTTAGCGACTGTTGCAGCGCGGCAAAATGCGCTTCCAGCAGTTCGTCGAGAATCTTTTCCAGCAACGTTGCAAGGGATGGCAGGCGTTTGAGCTCGTCCAGCAGGTCACGGGCGCACCTCTCCAGGGATTCGCCGATAGCCGCTTGCTGGTCCTCGAACACATCACCTTCGATGGTTTCGCAGGTCAGGGTAATCCCGCGTTTTTCCACCAGTTCCTTGCGCAGCGAAACCGAGAGGAAAGCCAGCAGATCATCAGCTTCCCCGGCATTGTCGAGGCGTGTCTGCAGGGCGTCCGTCAGTGCTTGGCGGTCAGCGAATTTTTTCAGGCCATCGTAGGGCGTATAGAGAAACACGCCGTTGTCATCCGGCCCTGCGCTGAGCATGAAGCTGCCCGCCAGCGGCACGGCCTGTTGCTTGTCGGCGTTGAGCAGGATGCGTTCGGCCAGCATCGGCGGGGTTTGCTTGTTGCGCAGCGATTGCGTCGCCAGTTGCGCATTGGCGAGCCAGTCGAAGTCTTTGCTGTTGAGACCGTGTGCCGGACCCAGGGCAGCATGCAGGCCGGGTGAATCGAGTATCACTGGAAACAACAGCGGGGCAGTCGGGGTGGACATCATTGCAACTCTGAACGGGGCGCCATCGGGCTGGAACTCAACAGTAGATGCGCAGACTGAAGCACTTGCGGTAGATAGTTACCGCACACGCTGACAGTGAAATGTGCATCTGGGCGCGCCAGCGGATGCCGATCAATCGAAGGGTTGACAGCTGGCAGCTCGGGCGCGGTTAATCGGTGGGCAAATTCGACCGTACGCTGTTGTTCCCTCCAATAATCATTCTGGAGCTTCAGATGTCTGCGCTACACGATCATGGCTCGTCCACAGTGTCCCTCGAGGCACTGACGCAACTGCTTGAAACGATTTTTCTGCGCCACGGCACTTCCAGCGACGTCGCCCGGGTGCTGGCCGCCAACTGCGCCAACGCCGAACGCGACGGCGCCCACAGTCATGGCGTGTTTCGCATCCCCGGTTATGTCTCGACGCTGAAAAGTGGTTGGGTCAATGGCCATGCGGTGCCCCAGGTTGAAGACGTCGCGCCGGGGTTTGTCCGGGTTGACGCCGGCAACGGTTTTGCCCAGCCAGCGTTGGCAGCGGCCCGACCACTGCTGATCGAGAAGGCGCGTCATGCCGGGATCGCGGTGCTGGCGATTCGCAACTCGCATCATTTCGCTGCTTTGTGGCCGGATGTCGAGCCCTTCGCCGACGAAGGTCTGGTCGCGCTGAGCGTGGTCAATAGCATGACCTGCGTGGTGCCCCATGGCGCTGATCGGCCATTGTTCGGCACCAATCCGATTGCCTTCGCCGCACCAAGGGCCAACGCCGCGCCGATTGTGTTCGACCTTGCCACCAGCGCCATTGCCCATGGCGATGTGCAGATCGCCGCGCGCAAGGGGGAAAAACTCCCGGTCGGCATGGGGGTCGACAGCCTCGGCCAACCGACGCAGGACCCCAAGGCGATTCTCGAAGGCGGCGCGTTGTTGCCGTTCGGCGGGCACAAAGGCTCGGCGCTGTCGATGATGGTCGAGTTGCTGGCAGCGGCATTGACCGGCGGCAATTTCTCATTCGAGTTCGACTGGTCCAACCATCCCGGCGCGAAAACACCATGGACCGGCCAGCTGTTGATCGTGATCGATCCGAGCAAAGCGGCGGGGCAGAACTTCGCCCAGCGCAGCGAGGAACTGGTGCGGCAGATGCACGGGGTCGGGCTCAAGCGTTTGCCGGGGGATCGGCGGCATTTGCAGCGTGCCCGCTCATTAGCGCAGGGCATCACGCTGGATGAACAGACGCTGGGGCAGTTGCGGGAATTGGCGGGGGACTGAGTTTGCACAAGGCATAAAAAAGCGAGCCCCAAGGCTCGCTTTTTTTGTGGCGCTGGAACTCAGCGACGACCGAGCAGCAGGCCCACCACCAGGCCGAAACCGGCGGAGATCGCTACGGTTTGCCATGGGTGGCCACCGATGTAATTTTCCGTGGCTTCAACGGCGGGTTTGGTGCGGTCGCGCACGCTGGACACCGAATCCAGTGCCAGCTGCAGCTTCTGGGCAATTTGTGCGCGCAGCGTTTCTGCTTCTTCGCCTACCAGTGAAGCGCTGCTCTTGAGCAGTTTGTCCGATTCTTCGATCAGAGCCTGAAGCTCGCTGAAAGCTTGATCCTTGATTTGCTCTTCGGCAGCTTGCGAGGCGGTTTTACGGGCCATTGGGTGACTCCTTGCAGGTGAATGGACAGTGACCAATGGAGTGTAGCGGCAGGCGAAAAGTTGCATGTCGTTCGCGGACAAGGGAAAAACCTGCACCGAAGATTTGTGTCGAGCGTGTAAGATGTCGCCATTTTATGCAGCAGGATAAATCCCCATGAGTTTCAATCTGGCCGACAAATCCCTCGCAGAGCGCGCAGCGCTGGAAGACGAGAAATCCCGTCTGTTCGAACTCTGGCAGAACAATCTGGGCAAAGCCAAAGGCGAAGCCGCGCGCCTGTTTGGGGAGCGCTCCAAGCGCAAGGGCAAATGGGCCGAGTGGGTCCGCGCCGAGCTGGACGGCATGTCGCCGCCGGAGTTCGCCAACATGGTGCGCAGTGAAGTCAATCGCCTGATGGCGGCGAACAAATAATCTGTTTCACACTTGGCTGAACGTGGCGGCAATCGCCTCACGAACCTTGACCAGCACCGGATCGATCTGTGTGCTGGTGCGCCAGCCCAGTTCCACCGGATAGCGCGGTAAAGCCAGAGGGCAGGGCAGCAGCGCCAGTCCGCTCAGCGCCGCGATACTTGCGGCGGCATGGGCCGGGATCGTCGCCACCGCCTGACTGCCCTTGAGCAAAAAGGGCAGTGCAGCAAAATGCGTGGTCGACGCGCAGACTCGCCGGCTCAAACCCACTGCCGCCAATCCTTCATCGGTAATGCCGATAAAGCCGCCCGACGACACCAGAATGTGCTCGCGGGTGACAAACTCCTGCAATTCGATGTGCTGCTGGCCCGGCGCAAGACTGGCTGGATCGACGAGGCATGCATAGCCACCTTCGCCCAACACCTGACGGCTGAGCAGGCGCTCGGCAAATCCTCCGGCAGTGATCGCCAGGTCGATGCTGCGCTCCATCAGCGCACGGGCGACGATCTGGCTGTGGGTCTGGCGGAATATCAGCCGCAGCTTCGGCGCACGACGGGCGATTTCCTCGATCAGGCGGCGGCCGTAGGCAATTTCAAAATCATCTGACAGACCGATCGCTACCGAGCGACCGTCGTATTGATTGGCCGCAGGATCAAGCATGGCCAGACTTTGCCGGCATTTGTTCAGGGCATCGCTGATCACCGGTTTCAGCTGATTGGCTTGCAGCGTCGGCGCCAGACCGCGCCCGGTGCGCACGAACAACTGATCGCCATACACCTCACGCAAACGACGCAACGCCGCGCTGACCGCCGACTGCGTTACGCCAAGACGCAGGGCGGCGCGGCTGGCGCTGGATTCCTCGTGCAGCGCTTCGAAGACTTTCAGCAGGTTGAGGTCGATGTCGGCGATATTCATTTGGCTCATATCATTCAGCAGTGGGCAGGGCTTTATTCATGATCGCGTGAGACTGGAGAATCGGCAACACCTGAACCTGATGGAGTAAACATGATGGCCAAATCCATAGTTGCGGCGTTGCAGATCGGTGCCTTGCCCGGTGGCAAAGGCGAAACCCTTGAACAGATCCTGAGCTGGGAAGACGCAATCCGCGACTCCGGTGCTGCGTTGGTGGTGATGCCGGAAGCCCTGCTCGGTGGTTACCCGAAAGGCGAGGGTTTCGGCACCCAGTTGGGTTATCGACTGCCTGAGGGGCGTGAGGCCTTTGCGCGTTATTTTGCCAACGCCATTGATGTGCCTGGCGCCGAAACCGACGTGCTGGCCGGATTGTCAGCGCGCACCGGGGCCAATCTGGTGATCGGCGTGATCGAGCGCGCCGGCAGCACGTTGTATTGCACGGTGCTGTATTTCGATCCGCAGGCCGGGCTGCTCGGCAAACACCGCAAGCTCATGCCCACCGGCACCGAGCGACTGATCTGGGGCAAGGGTGACGGCTCGACGCTGCCGGTGTTCGACACCCAGGTCGGCAAGCTTGGCGCGGTGGTGTGCTGGGAAAACATGATGCCGCTGCTGCGCACGGCGATGTATGCCAAGGGCGTGGAGGTCTGGTGCGCGCCGACCGTTGACGAGCGCGAGATGTGGCAGGTCAGCATGCGCCACATCGCCCATGAAGGCCGCTGCTTCGTGGTCAGCGCCTGTCAGGTGCAGGCCTCGCCGAATGCGTTGGGGGTGGAGATTGCCAATTGGCCCGGGGATCGACCTTTGATTGCCGGTGGCAGCGTGATCGTCGGGCCGATGGGCGATGTGCTGGCTGGACCGTTGCGTGGGGAAGCGGGTTTGCTGACGGCGGAAATCGACACCGATGAACTGATCCGCGCGCGGTACGACTACGATGTGGTCGGCCACTATGCGCGGCCGGATGTGTTCGAGTTGAACGTTGATGAGCGGGCGAAGCCGGGGGTGCGGTTCAATTCCTGACCTTGAAACTTGCAGAGAACCTGTGGGAGCGAGCCTGCTCGCGAAGACGTAGGCACCTGCAATATTGGAATTGCCTGAACTACCGCTTTCGCGAGCAGGCTCGCTCCCACAGGGATTGTGTGTTGTTCTGCCGATTGGAACCGCTGACTACCAAGTCGCCGCACTCGCTTTAGGCAAGCTCAACTTGCCGCTGTCGGTAAAGCGCATCGTGCCAAACAACCCGCCCGCCAGTTTGCCGCGCAGCACGTAGGGCAGGTTGTCGAGGCTTTGCGTCTGGCTCAGGCCCAAGGTCTGGCGCAGGAACGAGAACGCCGAGACGCTGACCGGCACCGTGACAATGGCTTCAGAGAAACGCGGGATTGAGCCGCTCTGATCGCTCACACCCGAAGCCAGCGAATGACCATTGACCTCCAGATCCAGGGCGATGCCGTTGTAATCGATCGCCGTTTCATTGGGGTTCTGCACGCGCAGCTTGATCGCGAAGCGTACTTCCAGTTCCTGACTGGGCAACGGTTCGAGGCCGACCACGTTGATGTTCACCGGGTCGCGATTGGGAAACAATGCGCAGGCACTGAGCGACAACAGCAGAAGCGACAGGAAGACGGCGTGGAGGCGGCGCATAAAAATCTCTCGACAAAAAAGGGCTGAACCGTCGCCGGTGCAGCCCTTTTTGCCAAGGCGCGACGTCAGCGGTTCAACTGTGCGACAGCCGCCGCTTGGCCGGGTTCACCTTTGGCGGTGACGTCGGGGTTTTCCATGACCTGCAGGATCGAAGCTTCCGGGTCGAAGTCGTCTTCTTCCAGCTCGATGAATTCTTCCGGCAGGAAGATGTTCAGCACGATAGCGCACAACGCGCCAACGGTGATCGGCGATTCGAAGATATTGCGCAGCGCTTGCGGCAGTTCGCGCAGGACTTCCGGCACCGCCGCGATGCCCAGGCCCATGCCGAGGGAAATCGCCACGATCAGCATGTTGCGTCGATGCAGGCCGGCCTCGGCGAGGATCTTGATCCCGGCCACGGCGACGGTACCGAACATCACCAGCTCGGCGCCGCCCAGCACCGGTTTCGGCATCAATTGCAGCACCGCGCCGATCATCGGGAACAAACCGAGCAACACCAGCAGCCCGGCGATGAAAAACGCCACGTAGCGGCTGGCCACGCCAGTCAACTGGATCACGCCGTTGTTCTGCGCAAAGGTCACCATCGGCATGCTGTTGAACACTGCCGCCATGGCCGAGTTGAGACCATCGGCGAGCAGGCCGGATTTGATCCGGCGGATGTACAGCGGGCCTTTCACCGGTTGCCGCGAGATCATCGAGTTGGCGGTCAGGTCACCGGCCGCTTCCAGCGGCGACACAAGGAAAATCACTGCCACCGGCACGAACGCCACCCAATCGAAGTTGAAACCGTACTTGAACGGCACCGGCACGCTGACCAGCGGCACCTCGGGCATCGAAGCGAAATCCACCGTGCCCATCAGCCAGGCCACCACGTAGCCAAGGGTCAGGCCGATGACGATCGCGCCCAGGCGCAGAAACGGCACGTCGACACGGTTCAACACAACGATGGTACCGATCACCAGCGCCGCCAGAAATACGTGACTGGCCGCGCCCAAGTCAGGCGCGCCGAAGCCGCCGGCGATGTCGGTCATCGCCACTTTGATCAGCGACAGGCCCATCAGCGTGATGATCGTGCCGGTCACCACCGGCGTGATCAGCATGCGCAGTTTGCCGATGAACTGGCTGAGCACCACTTCGATGAACGCGGCGAAGAAGCACACGCCGAAGATCGTCGAGAGGATTTCGTCAGTGCCACCGCCACGCGCCTTGACCATGAACCCGGCGCTGAGAATCACACTGATAAAGGAGAAGCTGGTGCCTTGCAGGCAGAGCAGACCGGAACCCACCGGGCCGAAGCGCTTGGCCTGGACAAAGGTGCCGAGGCCGGAGACGAACAGCGCCATGCTGATCAGGTAGGGGATTTCACTGTGCAGACCGAGGGCGCCGCCCATGATCAGGGTCGGGGTGATGATGCCGACGAAACTCGCCAGCACGTGTTGCAGCGCGGCGAACACCGTGGCGGTCAGGTGCGGACGGTCGTTGAGGCCGTAGATCAGGTCGTTGTTGCGCGGGGTTTTGTCAGAGGCGGTCATGGTGATGTGCGCGCCGCAAGGCGGGGCCGGGTCAGAAAATGGGTGCGCAGAATGCCGGAAGAGGGCGGCGAGGGCAACGAGCAATAACTGCCTGAAAGGTCAGGTTTTACTGCCTCTCCCTTGTTTTGATCGTTCCCATGCTCCGCGTGGGAATGCAGCCCGGGACGCTCCGCGTCCCTTCCAGAGCTGGAACGCGGAGCGTCCCTTGAGGCATTCCCACGCAGAGCCCGGGAACGATCAAACGTGCCTCGACCGGCAATGGAAAAGCGCCCGTGGCATACTCCCGCGCATGACTTTCGACTCCCCCCTCAGTGCCTGGCAATACGCAGTCGACCACAAGGGTTTCATCCAGGATGAAGCCCAGGAACACGCGGTCTGGGCCTTGCAAAAATGCCATGAAGCCTTGCACGCCGGCGCCCGCTCGGTCGGCGGCGTGTACCTGTGGGGGCCGGTCGGGCGCGGCAAAACCTGGCTGATGGATCAGTTCTATCAGAGCCTGCGGGTGCCAGCGCGGCGTCAACACTTTCATCACTTCATGGGCTGGGTGCATCAGCGTTCGTTTCAACTCAGTGGCATCGCCGATCCGTTGCGCGCTTTGGCCAAAGAGCTGGCCGCCGAAGTGCGCGTGCTGTGCTTCGATGAACTGTTCGTCAATGACATCGGTGACGCGATCATTCTCGGCCGGCTGTTTCAGGTGATGTTCGATGAAGGTGTGGTGATCGTCTGCACCTCCAATCTGCCGCCCGATGATCTATACGCCGACGGCTTCAACCGCGACCGTTTCACGCCGGCGATTGCGGCGATCAAGGCGCATATGACCGTGGTCGCGGTGAATGGCGCCGAGGATCATCGCTTGCATCCGGGGACGATCGAGCAGCGTTATTTTGTTCGCGCGGATGTTTTACCGAGCGCACTGGAGGCCGTGTTCAAATCGCTGGCTGCAGATGAGACTGACAGCGAGGAGCCCGTCGCCGTGGGCCACCGCACACTCAACGTGGTGCAAGCCAGCGAATCCGTGCTGTGGTGCCGCTACAGCGATCTGTGCGAGCAACCTTTCGCCGCCATGGACTTCATTGCCCTGTGTGATCGCTACCGGGCTATTCTGTTGAGCGAAGTACCGAACCTCAGCGCACAGAAGCGCGAGGGACGCATTGCGCGCGGTACCGAAGACGGCGCTGAGCGCGTGGTCGCCGGCGACCGGGAACTGCCACAGTTATCGGTGCACGACGACGGCGTTCGCCGCTTTATCGCACTGGTCGACGAATGCTACGACCGCAAAGTGCCGCTGTACGTCGAGGCAAGCGTTCCGATGGAGGCGCTGTACACCGAGGGCTATCTGGAATTCCCTTTCCGCCGCACCCTCAGCCGTTTGCGGGAGATGCAATTGCAGCGCTTCGCTGAAGCCTGAAAGAAGAGGGCGCCGACATGAGTCAACCGTTGTCCCATCATTTGCTGACCATGGCCTACCAGAATGCCTGGGCCAATCATCGTCTGGCCAAGGCCTGGAGCCAGCTCGATGCCACTGAACTGGCGGCGCCACGGGTGAGCTTCTTCCCCGGCATCCGCCTCACGCTTAATCACATCCTCACTTGCGACTGGTTCTACGTCGACGCGCTGGAGCGCGAATTGCGCGGGGACGAGCCGCACCCGGATTGCTACGTTTTCTTCAATGCAGACGAGCCGTTTACCGATGCGGCAACGCTGCGTGCAGAACAGGCCCGCGTTGATCGCCGGCTGATCGCCTATTGCGAGCAACTGCGCGATGCCGATCTGCCGAGAATCGTCACTATCGCTCGCGACGAACCGCAACATGACAGCCGCCTGCGCATGCTCTCGCACCTGTTCGAACACCAGATCCATCATCGCGGCCAGGTGCACGCCATGCTCAGCGGCACGGCGGTCAAACCACCGCAACTGGATGAATTTTTCTGTGTCGGCGAAAGCGCATTGCGCGCCGAAGACTTCGCCGAACTGGGCTGGACCGAAGAGCTCATCTGGGGCCACTGACCACGAAAGATCGCAGCCTCGTTGCACTCGTCAGCTCCTACACATATCGGACCGGAGGAGCTGACGAGTGCAACGAGGCTGCGATCTTTTGATCTTCAGCTTTTCAAGTTGCCCTCTCAGGCGCACCCAAGCTAATGTCCCCGCTAGGCCTTCCAGCTAGCACCTTGCGCGCCGGGGCTCTTTGCTTAATCGGGGATGGAAATGGATTCCGCAGAAATACTCGTACTTCAGGCCAGTTACAGCAACCCGGTGCACGCCGAAGCCATCGGCATCGTGCTCAACCACTACGCCGAAGATCCCATGGGCGGCGGTCATCCGATCGCGCCCGAACTGCTGCAACGCCTGCCCGAAGAACTCGCCCGCCGCCCGCATGCCTTCAGCGTGCTGGCCTTCGTCGGCGGCGAACCGGCCGGGCTGGTCAACTGCTTTGAAGGCTTCTCTACTTTCGCCTGTAAACCGCTGGTCAACGTTCACGACGTCGCCGTGGTCGGCAAATTTCGCGGCCTGGGGCTCAGCCAGAAAATGCTGCAGAAGGTAGAAGAAATCGCCCGCCAGCGTGGCTGCTGCAAGATCACCCTGGAAGTGCTGGAAGGCAATGCGGTGGCGCAGGGTTCGTATCGCAAATTCGGCTTTGCACCGGGGATGTTCAATCCGGATCACGGGCGGATGCTGTTCTGGATAAAGGACTTGCAGGCCTGAAGGCGCCTCACCGCAAATCACCAACATAAAAAAAGGCGCCCCAATGAGGGCGCCTAACTGTCATCTCCCGGGCCAGAGCGGAGCCACGGAAGGTTCATCGGTTGCTCGGTAAAATTCAGTCGCGATAAGACTCGGTCACCTGGGCCGTCTGGTCAGCAGGGACGCGGATTTCTTTCGCACTGGAGTCGGCCTTTTGCTCGCTTTGCGCGTGCTGGACCGGGAAATTGTCGTAGTAATAACGCATGCGCTCGGCGCCGCCTTCGGCGAAGGCGCTGGTGGAGCCGAGGGCGAGCAGGGTGGTGAGAATGAAGGTAGTGGTTTTCATGGTGCCTCCTACTGAACAAGTGGGAGTCGGTTCGTCCGTGAAGCAGACCGCAGAAAAGAGTCTGTGTCGCCGCCATTAACAATGGGTTAACGCTGGTTCAGGGCAACTATTGCTGGGTATTACAGGACGGATTACCGCAGCAGCACACCAACCAGCACGCACAAAAAAAGGGCCCTCGCGGGCCCTTTGTCGTCTTACTTCTTCGCCACCTCTGCCGAGGCAGGCTGCTTGGGTTTCATCAAGCTGAAATCGATCAGTGAGCGTTTCGCCGTCTGATACGGATCACCAATCAACAGTTTGCGCGGCACGAAGCTGTCGCTGACCAGACTCTTGCTGCGGTCCAGTTCATCCGAGCTTAATCCGACCAGATCCGCCCAGGTGTGGATGAACTGCGAGCTACTGTACGGGCGGCTGAGGTCGCCAGCGAAATTCCAGTCGTGGTTTTCTTTCCACTTCGGCGAAGCCCAGGCCATGAACGGGATGGTGTACATCGGCGCGGTCGGTTTGTTCTCGTTGCGGCCCAAGGTGCTGTGGCCGGCCGAGTCAAAGACGTCTTCGCCGTGGTCGGACAGGTACAGCAAAAAGCCGTTCGGGTCGGATTTGGCGTAGTCCTTGATCAGGCTTGAAACCACGAAATCGTTGTACAGCACCGCGTTGTCGTAGCTGTTGTAAGTCGGCAATTGGTCATCGCGCACGCCGGCAGGGACACCCTGGCGATCCTGGAACTTGTCGAACGTCGGCGGATAGCGGTACTGGTAGCTCATGTGCGTACCGAGCAGGTGCACGACGATAAGTTTGCGTTCAGCCGGATCAGTCAGGGCCTTGTTGAACGGCTCGATAACGTCACCGTCGTACTGCGCGGCGTTCTGGTTGCGGTTGTTGTTCAGGTACACCTGCTCGTCAGCCTGTTCGGAGAAGGTCGTGAGCATGGTGTTGCGCTTGGTCATGGTCTGCTGGTTGGTGATCCAGAACGTCTTGTAACCGGCCTGTTTCATCACGCTGACCAGCGATGGCGTCGACAGGTACAGATCCGGGTTCTGCTCATCGGCGAAGGTCAGCACTTGCTGCAGCGCTTCGATGGTGTAGGGGCGCGGAGTGATGACGTTGTCGAAGATCGCCAGTTGATCCTTGAGCTTGTCCAGTTCCGGTGTGGTGTTGCGCGGATAACCGTAGAGGCTCATGCGCTGGCGGTTGGTCGACTCGCCGATCACCAGCACCAAAGTCGCCGGTTGCCCGGCCGAGGCGTCCTTGAGGTTTTTCAGCGGGGGGATCTTGCTCGCACTGTCGAGCATGCCTTGCATGTCGGCGAGGGTTTCCTGATAGCGGTGATAGGCCACAGCCATCTGCCAGGGCACGGCGGGCTCGATACGGGTTTCGAATTTCTCGAAACCTTGGGCGAAGGTGCCCATGCGCATGGTTTGCTTGACCAGCGGATAGCCGACCACGGCAACGACAATTGCCGTCGCCGCTACCAGCGCGCGACCACGCGGCATGTAGACCGGGCGCAGACGCGTCCACAAAAAGTAGGCAAACGCGGTATGGGCGAGGAACGCCGGGATCATCCACCAGGCGAAGTACTGGGTCATGTACTCGCCGGCTTCCGACACGTTCGATTCGAACATGATGAAGATGACGCTCTGCGAGAATTCCTGCTGATAAATGAAGAAGTAGCCGAGGCTGGCCATCGAGCAGGCCCACAGCACCACGCCGATGATGGCGGCGAGCAGGCGGGTCTGTTTGGGGAACAGCAGCATCGGCGCCAGCCACAGCGCGCTCATCACGAAGGCCTGGCGGAAGCCGGTGAAGCCGGATGTGCCGGTCAGCTGGATCAGCAGTTGGGTGATGCCCGAGAAGTACCAGAAGAAAACGAACAGCCAGATAAATCCAGCCCAGTCAAAACCCGTCGCAGTCGTTTTGCTGCGTTTGAACAATGCCATTCAGTGCTCCAGCTCAATCATCAATCCCACGCCGGAACGCTTCCATGACACCGACGAACAGAGGCCGTACACGCAGGTACGGCCAGAATTGGGCGGAGTATCCCCAAGGGCATGTGAAAGATTTGTTAAGCACCGCGTTTGATGAGTATCAGGCGGTCAGAGGTGCAACGTGTCGGGAACGACGGGGGCCGTTCCCGAAGCAGGCGGGGATCAGGCGTGGGGTGCGCGCTGCACAACCGGACGCGGTTGCGGCTGCGAGCCTTGGGTCAATGCGCGCAATTGCGCCAATTCGTGCTTCAACTGGTCGCGCTCGTCTTTCAACTGGCGCAATTCATCGCGACGGATCGTAACGTAGAGGGTTTGTGGCGGCATTGCTGTGTGTACTGTGCCCATTGCTCACCTCGCAAATGGCGTGCATCAACTGTAAGTCACTCCTCGTTTTGAGGCGCTTGACTTACTATCGGCGCGAATTTTGATTTCTTTTGCCCTGAAAGGGAACTTTTTTATTTTTCATGGTCGGTGTGTCTTCGGCAGGATTCGGGGCGTTATCACTCTGGATCGGGCACAATGCCCGGAAACTTCATCGCAACGCTCTGGACTAACCTCCATCAGTCGCGTTGGGCTATAACCAATGACACACATTTATTTGTAGTAAGGAGCATCAGCACATGCAACTCGGGATTATTGGACTGGGCCGCATGGGCGGCAATATTGCGCGACGTCTGATGCTCAACGGGCACACCACCGTTGTTTACGACCGCAATACCGCTTTCATCGATAACCTGGTCGCCGAGGGCTCCACTGGCGTCGCCGACTTGCCGGCACTGGTTGCCGGCCTCGACAAGCCGCGCGCGGTCTGGGTCATGCTGCCGGCCGGCGCACCGACCGAAGACACCATCAACACCCTGAGCGAACTGCTTGAGCCCGGCGATACGATCATCGACGGCGGCAACACCAACTACAAGGACGACATTCGTCGCGCCAAGACGCTGAACGAGAAGGGCCTGCACTACATCGACGTCGGCACCTCCGGCGGCGTCTGGGGCCTGGAACGCGGCTATTGCATGATGATTGGCGGCGACGCCGAGACGGTCAAACGTCTGGATCCGCTGTTCGCCGCACTGGCGCCGGGCATGGGCGACATCCCGCGTACCAAGGACCGCAAGTCCGATGACCACCGTGCCGAGCACGGCTACATCCACGCCGGTCCCGCCGGTGCCGGGCACTTCGTGAAGATGATCCACAACGGCATCGAGTACGGCATGATGGCCGCGTTCGCCGAGGGCTTCGACATTCTCAAGACCAAATCCAGCGAACGCCTGCCGGAAGATCAGCGTTTTGATCTGAACGTGGCCGATATCGCTGAAGTCTGGCGTCGTGGCAGCGTGGTTTCGTCGTGGCTGCTGGACCTGACTGCCGATGCGCTGGCCAGCGATCCGAAGCTCGACGGCTTCTCCGGCTCGGTCGCCGACAGTGGCGAAGGCCAATGGACCATCGAAGCGGCCATGGAGCAAGCGGTGCCGGTACCGGTGCTATCCAACTCGCTGTTTTCCCGTTACCGCTCGCGCGGGCAGGGCACCTTCGGTGACAAGATCCTGTCGGCACAACGCTTCGGCTTCGGCGGCCACGTGGAGATTGCCAAGAAATGACCCGTACGATCCGCAGAAAATCCAAGGCAGAACCCGCACCACCGACCACGCTGTTCCTGTTCGGTGCCCACGGCGACCTGGTCAAGCGCTTGCTCATGCCGGCGCTGTACAACCTCAGTCGCGACGGCCTGCTCGACGAGAATCTGCGGATCGTCGGCGTTGATCACAACGCCATTACTGATGAAGCCTTCGCGCAGAAGCTCGAAGATTTCATCCGTACCGAAGTGGCGGCGAAGGTCGGCAAGGGCGATCAGATGCTTGATCCGGCCTTGTGGGCCAAGCTCGCCAAAGGCATCAGCTACGTCCAGGGTGATTTCCTCGACGACAGCACTTATTCAGCCCTGGCGGCGAAAATCGCCGACAGCGGCACCGGCAATGCGGTGTTCTACCTGGCCACCGCGCCGCGTTTCTTCAGTGAAGTGGTGCGCCGTCTCGGCAGCGCCGGTTTGCTTGAAGAAACGCCCGAAGCGTTCAGAAGGGTGGTGATCGAGAAGCCGTTCGGCTCCGATCTGCACACTGCCGAAGCCTTGAACGCTTGCCTGCTCAAGGTCATGAGCGAAAAGCAGATCTACCGGATCGACCATTACCTGGGCAAGGAAACCGTGCAGAACATCCTGGTCAGCCGGTTCTCCAACAGCCTGTTCGAAGCGTTCTGGAACAACCATTACATCGACCACGTGCAGATCACTGCGGCGGAAACCGTCGGCGTGGAAACCCGTGGCAGTTTTTACGAACACACCGGCGCACTGCGCGACATGGTGCCCAATCACCTGTTCCAGTTGCTGGCCATGGTCGCCATGGAACCGCCGGCTGCTTTCGGCGCTGACGCGGTGCGCGGCGAGAAGGCCAAAGTCGTCGGGGCGATTCGTCCCTGGTCGACGGAAGAAGCCCGGGCCAACTCGGTGCGTGGCCAATACAGCGCTGGCGAGCGCGATGGCCAGCCGTTGAAGGGATATCGCGAAGAAGCCAACGTGTCGCCTGACAGCACCACGGAAACCTATGTCGCGCTTAAAGTGATGATCGACAACTGGCGCTGGGTCGGCGTGCCGTTCTATCTGCGCACCGGCAAGCGCATGAGCGTGCGCGACACAGAGATCGTCATCTGCTTCAAACCGGCGCCGTATGCGCAGTTCCGCGACACCGAAGTCGACGAGTTGCAACCGACTTACCTGCGCATCCAGATCCAGCCAAACGAAGGCATGTGGTTCGACCTGCTGGCCAAGCGGCCCGGGCCGGCGCTGAACATGGCCAATATCGAACTGGGTTTTGCGTATAAGGATTTCTTCGAGATGCAGCCGTCGACTGGCTACGAAACCTTGATCTACGACTGCCTGACCGGCGACCAGACGCTGTTCCAGCGCGCCGACAACATCGAGAACGGTTGGCGAGCCGTGCAGCCTTTCCTTGATGCTTGGCAGCAGGATGCCAGCGTCGAGACGTATGCGGCCGGCGAAGATGGCCCGCAAGCAGCCGAAGATCTGCTGACTCGCGACGGTCGCGTCTGGCACAGCCTGGGATGAGTGATTTGTCGAAACAACCGATACGTTTTCTGCTCAGCGACATGGACGGCACGCTGTTGTTGCCGGATCACACGCTGAATCAACGCACCATCGACGCCGTTCGCTCGCTGCGCGAGGCCGGCGTGCTGTTCAGCCTCGCCAGCGGCCGCCCGCCGAAAGCCATGTTGCAGCAGATCGAGGCGCTGGGCGTTGATCTGCCGACAGCGGCGTTCAATGGCGGCACGATCGTCAAACCGGACGGCACACTGTTGGCCGCGCATTATTTGCCGGCGACGACCGCGCTGATTGCTCTGGCGCAGTTTGCCGATCAACCGGAGGTGGAAATCTGGGTGTTCAGCGGCGGTGACTGGCTGCTCAAGGACCCGCACGGGCCGATGGTCCCACGTGAACAGAGTGGCCTCGGCTATCCGCCGGTGGTGGTCGAGAGTTTCGAGCCCTATCTGGAGCGGATCGACAAGATCGTTGCCACCAGCAACAACACAGAGTTGTTGATCGAGCTGGAGGCGCAGCTGTTACCCAAGGTCAACGGCATGGCGCAAGTGTCGCGTTCGCAGCCGGTGTATCTGGACGTCACTGCGCTTGAGGCTAACAAAGGTACCGCGCTGACAACCATTGCCGAATACCTCGGCGTGCCGCTGGAGCAAACCGCTGTCATCGGCGACGGCGGCAACGACCCGGCGATGTTCAAATGCGCCGGCTTGTCGATTGCCATGGGGCAGGCGGAAGATGCGGTGAAGCGCCAGGCTGATGTCGTTACAGCGTCGAACACCGAAGACGGCGTGGCTTTGGCGATCGAGCAGTACATCCTCCCGCACTGACCCGACACAAAAACCAATGTGGGAGCGAGCCTGCTCGCGAAGGCGTCGGCACATTCAACACCTTCTTTGCCTGACCTAACGCATTCGCGAGCAGGCTCGCTCCCACAGGGTTATTCAGTGTGGCTTAGAGCCAATAGCTCACCGCATACCAGCCCAACAAGCCCATCACCACCGTATACGGCACCGCCATCCACACCATGCGCCCGTACGACAACCGCACCAGCGGTGCAATCGCCGAGGTCAGCAGGAACAGAAACGCTGCCTGACCATTCGGTGTCGCCACACTCGGCAGGTTGGTGCCGGTGTTGATCGCAATCGCCAAGGTTTCGAAGTGCTCGCGAGTCATGTGCCCGGCAAGAAAAGCCTGTTTCACTTCGGTGATGTAAATGGTCGCAACAAACACGTTGTCGCTGATCGCCGAGAGCAGGCCATTGGCGATGAACAACATGCCCGGCTGTTGATCCATCGGCAACGCCAAGACCCACTGGATCAGCGGGGCGAACAGCTGCTGATCATGGATCACCGCCACCACGGCAAAAAACACCACCAGCAGCGCGGTAAACGGCATGGCGTCCTTGAACGCGCTGCCCAGGCGATGCTCGTCGGTGATGCCGGTAAACGCAGTGATCAACACAATCACCATCAAACCGATCAGGCCGACTTCAGCCAGGTGAAACGCCAGGCAACCAATCAGAATCAGCGCCGCCGCGCCTTGCACCAGCAGCGCCGCCGTCTGACGAGGCGTACGTTTGGCGTTGTCCTCGGCAGCGTAGTTGGCCAACACAGCGCGGACGTTGTCCGGCAGCAGCGTGCCGTATCCGAACCAGCGCAGCTTCTCTAGCAGCACGCAAGTAACCAGACCCGCGACCAGTACCGGCAGCGACACCGGGGCTACCTTCTGGAAGAACTCGCCGAAATGCCAGCCCATCTCATGGCCGATCAACAGGTTCTGCGGCTCACCGACCAAGGTGCAGACGCCACCGAGCGCCGTGCCGACCGCGCCGTGCATCAACAGGCTGCGCAGGAAAGCGCGGAATTGATTCAAGTCCTCATGGTGTCGCGACGGTAAATGCTCATCGTCGCCGAATTCGCTGTCCTTACGTGGATCGTTGCCCGACGCGACCCGGTGATACACCGAGTAAAAGCCGACAGCCGCACTGATGATCACCGCCGTCACGGTCAACGCATCAAGAAATGCCGAAAGAAATGCCGACAGGAAGCAGAACATCAGCGCCAGAATCGCTTTCGAGCGCACGTCCAACAGCAGCCGCGAGAAGAGAAACAGCAGCAGATCTTTCATGAAGTAGATACCGGCAACCATGAACATCAGCAGCAGGATCACCGGAAAGTTGTGCAGCAATTCATCGTAAAGCGCTTGCGGCGTGGTCATCTTCAACAGCAACGCTTCAATCAACAGCAGGCCGCCGGGCATCAACGGATAACACTTGAGCGCCATGGCCAGGGTGAAGATGAATTCGATCACCAGCAACCAGCCTGCGGCGACCGGGCCGATGGTGAACAGCACCACGGCATTGAGAATGAGAAAACCGACGATGGTCGCCTTGTACCAGCGTGGCGATTGCCCGAGGAAATTGTGCGCGAACGCCTGGGCGATTGAACCGGACATCGGCTGCTCCTTTTATTTAGAAGCGCGAAAGTTGCCGGATGTTTCAAGGAAGATCAAGTCGCCGATAACCTCGATCCTGTTGAATGCTCTATGGATTCAGATAACGCGCAACCATTGCCCGGTAGTTGCCATCCAGTGAATAGCCCCCCACCACGATAGCCCCGTCAGTTTGTACGGCCAGAGAATTGGCTGTATCGAGACTTCGCCCCAGTCGCGTGCGCAACCAACCGTGGCCCTGGCCGAACGCGGGATCGAGACTGCCGTCAGCTTGATAACGGGCGACCATGAAGTCGGCTTCAACCCCGCCGATGGTCGCGCCTACGGCAACGATGCGGCCGTCGCTCATCAACCGGGCGGCGTTCCATTGGCATCCGCTGGGACCGATGTCCACCACCTGTGGTTGGCCATGATGACAGTGCAGATCCGGTCGACCGTTGCCGTGCAGGACAAACGTCAGGCAGCGGATTGGATCGCGGCTGCTGCCGAAGCAGTAGAGCCTGTCGGCGGACTCGATGATCTGGCTGACCTGAGCGCTGTTGCCGTGGGCCCTGAACGCCATGAAACCGTCCACGGCAAAACGCTCGTCCAGACGCCCATCGGACTGGTAAACCGCCAGCAGCCCTTGCTGCGGAAAGTCGATGGAACCTGCGACGACAATTCGCCCATCCGCCTTCAGCAGCAAGGTGCTCAGCCAGGTGTTGAGCAGCAAGTGGCGAACCATGACAAATCCGCGCCCGTTGAACGATTCGTCGAGGCTTCCATCGGGGCAGAGGCGAATCAGCATCCCGGCGTGGTCGGCGAGGCTGAAATGATGGTTGGCGATCAGCAGAATGCGACCGTCTTCCTGCACCGCGAAGTCACAGGCTTCGACACCTGGCACACCCGGCGGCAACCAGTTGTCGCGGGTGCCCATGGACAGTTCGCCGGGCAGGCGCACGATCTGGAAGCTGTCATCACCGAAAGTTCGATCTGGCCGGCCGTCGGTATCGAACAGGGCGAAGGCGGGGAGGGTGCGATGGGTATCTTCATAATGCAGGCCGGCTAGTAGAATCTTGCCGTCGGCTAGCACCTGAACCTTGCCGGCCTTGGCTTCCAAACCTTCGACGAAACTGCCGATCACGCTGCCCTGAATACCGAACGACAAATCCGCCGAACCATCACTCAGCAGCCGCGCCAGGCCAAAACGACTTCCCTTCGGCGTACCGACTTTGGCGGAGACCAGAATCCGACCCTGCGCATCGAGCGCGACATGTTGCGTCTGGCTGGACAGGCTACCGGCAAAGTACACCTGCGCAACGCCGCCGATGGCGAAGGTCGAGTCGAGCGAACCGGGGTTTTTCCATACCGTGGGCAGCGCATAAGTGTTCAGGGTCGACATGCACGCGTCTCCTTGCGAGTAGCCGATATCCCAGTGATTGGGAGGCTGACTGCACGAGCGAAACATTCAATCCCTGAACCGCGAGAAGTACAACTGGACGAATCAACAGAACGACGGTCGCACTGTGCCAGAACAGTGTCTTGTTGAACCAGTCGCAAGCGAGCCAAGCAATTTGGATGAAACAGCGCAGTAAGTACCGTGCTTATTCGACTTCGCATACAACAAAGGCGAATGACTTTAACGTCATCCGCCTTTGTTCGATTATCAGTGTGGCATCGACCACGATTGCAACTTGTGGCCGTCTTCGCTCAGCTCGGCGCGGGCCTGTTGCAGCAGTTGTTCGAGTTGCGCCGGGTCAGAGTAGGCGCTGCTCGGGATCTGTTTGCGACCGATGTGGGAATTGGTGCGGTCGACGACGGTCAGGCTCAGTTCGCCATTGCCGTCTTGTGGCGCCCAGGCCACGCACTGAAAAGGCTTGAACGCGTGGTTGGCAATCAAAAGTGCTTCGTTGATACGCAGCGGGGCAGTCATGGGGTCTTCTCTCTATTGGCGCCCAATCAAGTGATGTGCCGTCGGTTGGGCTTACCGTGCGGCGGGTTACTTGTACTGATGCACGCAACCGGGGGGTGGGTCACACTTGAAACAAAGAAATTTCAGGTTCTTTACATAACGTAAGTTCGTTTCGTTAATTCTGCACCCGTCCGAACACCGCGCTGAATTCACCCCTCTCCCCAGCCCTCTCCCCGAGGAGAGGGAGCCGATTTGTGGGCTTTTCAAACCCGAGTTCGGCTTGGTCTTTCAGATCGGCGTACCTCGCGCAAGCACCTCGGTCAGTGCCCTCTCCCTTGGGAGAGGGCTAGGGTGAGGTGCCGCCCTTTGACTCCCCGCAAATAGTCGATAGCTAACTAACAACCAACTTTCTTATAACTCTTTTAATACCCGCCCTATAAGCAATCGGTACAAGCCCCCGTCAAAATCTTGCTAGTGTTACAACCGGGTCTGCCAAATGACTGTTTTTTCGATCATTTATCAAATTTGGCGCCAAGGAACAGTCATGAGCGAAGCGCCTGCGTCGAGACGTTTACTGGTGGTCGATCCCTGCGACGACTGCCATCGCCTGTTGCCGGGATTGCGCGCCGTCGGTTGGGATGTAGACAGCTGTAATCTGGAGAACGCCGCATCCCGCGCCTGTGACGTCGGCCTGCTGCGCTTGCAGCCTTACCACCTGGAACGTCCAGAAGCGGTCAAAGAACTGATCAGCCGCAGCGGCACTGAATGGATCGCTGTGCTCAATCAGGAAGTCCTGCGCTTACAGAACGTCGGTGACTTCGTTTGTGAATGGTTCTTCGACTTCCACACCTTGCCCTTCGACGTCTCTCGCGTACAGGTCACCCTCGGCCGCGCCTTCGGCATGGCGCGCCTGCGCGGGCAGGGCACGATTCATGTCGATCAACCGGAGCACGAACTGCTCGGCGACAGCAAACCGATCCGCGAACTGCGCAAACTGCTGAGCAAACTGGCCCCGACCGAATCGCCCGTGCTGATTCGCGGTGAAAGCGGCACCGGCAAAGAGCTGGTCGCGCGCACCCTGCATCGACAATCCCAGCGTCACAACAAACCGTTTGTAGCGATCAACTGCGGTGCGATCCCAGAGCATTTGATCCAGTCAGAATTGTTCGGCCACGAGAAAGGCGCGTTCACCGGCGCACACCAGCGCAAGGTCGGACGCATCGAAGCGGCCAATGGCGGTACGTTGTTTCTCGACGAAATCGGCGACTTGCCGCTGGAACTGCAGGCCAATCTCCTGCGGTTTCTGCAGGAAAAGCACATCGAGCGGGTTGGCGGCAGTCAGCCGATACCGGTGGATGTGCGCGTGCTGGCAGCAACCCACGTTGACCTGGAAGCGGCGATCGAGAAGAAGCGCTTTCGTGAAGACCTTTATTACCGGCTCAATGTCCTGCAAGTGGTCACCGCACCGCTACGCGAGCGCCATGGCGATCTGTCGATGCTGGCCAACCATTTTTCGCACTTCTACAGCCACGAAACCGGGCGCCGGCCACGCAGCTTCAGCGAAGATGCATTGATTGCCATGGGCAAGCATGACTGGCCGGGCAATGTGCGCGAGCTGGCGAATCGGGTACGGCGGGGGCTGGTGTTGGCGGAGGGGCGGCAAATCGAGGCGCGGGATTTGGGGTTGATCAGTCAGCACTCTGTCGCAACGCCGATGGGCACGCTTGAGGATTACAAGACCAGGGCGGAACGGCAGGCGTTGTGTGATGTGTTGAATCGGCACAGTGATAATTTGAGTGTGGCCGCGAAGGTTTTAGGGGTTTCGCGGCCTACTTTTTATCGGTTGTTGCATAAACATCAGATTCGTTAATTAGCTGAAGATCAAAGGATCGCAGCCTTCGGTAGCGCCTACACGGAACAATGTAGGCACTGCCAAAGGCTGCGATCTTTTGCTTTTAGAAGTAATACGGGAATTTCAGACTGAACGAAAAGTCCGGCGCATCATCCGTCATACCAATCGACAAGTTCGGCACGATCGTCAGGTTGTCGGTCGCCGCGATGGTCATGCCAACGTTGAAGTAACCGGCGTTGGCGTCACTGGATACCACCGATTCCCAATCGCCGCCGTCCTGTTTCAGCTTGCTCTTGCGTTGTACCAGGTCGGAGACCGAGAACGACATACTCATCTTCTCGTTGAGCGCGAAGGCGATACCGGCGCCAATCTGGAAGCTGTCGCCGATGCGCACTTTGCCCGGGTTTTTCTGGTTGACGGTGGAGCTGATGTCGTCGAACGATTCCTCGAGGTTGTGGGTGTAGGAGAGGCTGCCGAACAGCACCGCCGGGTCGAACGTCTTGACCAGCGAGATGCCCGGCGTGATCGACCAGACGCCGTTGCCGGTGGGCAGGGTGTCGGGGACGAACAGGTTGGAGTTGGCGTCGGTCTGGCGCAGTTTGATGCCGAACGGGTCTTTGCCGGTCGGCGCCTTGACGCGCAAGGTGACGACGGCGTCCGGGGTGTTGACCGATTCGTCGAGGAACTTGTAGGCGATACCGAAGTTGACGTCGCCGATGGTTGGATCCTTGGTGACGGTTTCTTCGGTTGTTACGCCAGCCGCGCCCTCGTTGCCGCCGCCGGATTGATACGTCGACTCGCGATAGATCACCGGCACGTTCAGGTCGAACTGCCAGCGGTTATCGAAGTTGTAGCGGCCGGTGAGGTCCAGGGTCCAGGTGTCGGCCTTGATCCGGTCGAGGTTGATGTTGCCCAGGAAGATCGAATCCAGCGCAAGGAACCCGTTCAGGATCAACTGGCGGGTGTCGTAGCGCGAATAGGTCAGGCCGGTTTCCACGCTGAACTTGCCGCCGCCAAAGAAACCGCTGGCTTCGTCATACAGGTTGGAAACGCTCTGTGCCGGTTGTGAATCATCGGCCAGTGATTGACCGTAGGATGCGCCACTGCCCCCGGCAGCGCCTCCCGATGCAGCGGCCGCACCGGTGCCTGTGGCGGCTCCGGCGACGCGATTGCCTTTCATGTCGGACGGCGATTTGGCCAGCCGTTTTGGCGGTGGGGCGGCGGGTGTTTCTTCTACCTGGCGGACCCGTTGTTCAAGTACCGCCAGCGCTTGTTGTTGTTGTTCGTATCGTTGTCTCAGTTCCAGAAGTTCCCGTTTCAGGGCTTCTACATCGGCGTCGGGTGCTGCTTGCAGCATTGCCGCCGGGAGAAGGGTACTCAAACACACTGCAGCACGCAGTGATACTGATCGATACATGAATAAGCCGTCCCTTTAAGCCCAATGATCGAGACTCAGCGTAGTTCAATATCCGATATTGCGTAGGGCCCCGAGTTGGGTCAGGTTGCAATCCAGTGCACCGGCGCTTCTGCCGTTATTGTTAAGTACGACGTTGAGTTGCGTAAGGTTGTTGACCACGTTGGCGCTGCCCAGCAAACGGGTGTTCTGCAGCAGCCCGCCCTGGGCGACCTGTTGCAGCGCCGTGCCTTGGTTGCCGCTGGCCTGAATGGCCATTTGCACGCCACCGCCATTGGCCGAAACCGCGACACTGCCGGCGCCGTTGCTGCCGCTGATGGTCTGCCCGGCGATGAGCGCCTGGCCCTGCGACGGCACCAGTGCCGGGGCCTGACTGGCTTCGCTGACGTTGATCGCGACGTTGTTGTTGGCGGTGTTGCCATCGCCGGCGGCGCGTACGCTTTGCGTTACACCCTGGCTGCTATTGAGGCCGGCGCCGCCGATGACAGAGCCGGTGCCGAGGGTAGGGGTGCTGCCATTGCCCGACTCCTTGATGGTCGAGACGTAGAATTCCGGTTTGACGGTTGCAGCCTGGATCTGCATCGAGGTCGCGGCCCCGATCAAGTCGCCGCTGGCGTTGCGCCAAGTGCTGCTCATGACAATGCCGAAGCTGATGATCCGCCCCGGCATGACGTAACGACCGCGCAGCTCGGCGAGCTCCTGGTCCTTGATTTCGATGGGTTTGAATCCGGCATGGGCTAAACCTGACGCACTCGCTGCCAGGCAGGCGGCGGCCAGCCAGTATGAGCTTTTCATCTGCTGCTCCCGGGACATCCAGTCCCATTCTCTAACTCGGCGATTAAAAGAAGTCGCTCTGAATGAACCCGAAATCCATCAATTCCGCATCTTTGACCGGGTTGAAACTGTCCAGCGAGTTCTTCGCCGTCAGCGGCACGGGAGGGCTGCGCAAGGCGTTGGCCTTGTCGTAACCGGGGCCGACGATGGCAAAGACAATGCCGTTCCAACCTTTGACAAAGTCGTCGTGCTTGTAGCGCTTGTGGCCAAGAACCGGGTCACCGATGTAAACCCAATCTTTGTCCGAACGCTGCAGGACGACGAAGTGCTTGTAGCCACGAATGTCCATCAGAACCACCACCGGAATGGTCACCGCTTCGAGTTTCTCGGGCGGGATCCGGTAGCCACGGGCACGCATGCCGATGCTCTCTACGTAGCGCTTCATGTCGAGCATGGAGAAACCCTGGGTTCGCACCAGGTCCTGGTCAGCGTTGACCAGCATGCCTTTGATGATGTGCTCCTCATCGACGTCGAGCCAATAGGCCTGGCGCAGAACCGTTGCCAGTGCAGCAGCGCCGCAGCTGAAATCGGTTTTCTGTTCGACGATGTCGGCAAACTTGCGCTCACGAATGCTTTGCACGTCCTTGTAGACCAGCACGCCACCCGGCAGGGCAGCCACCGGCATCTGCGCTGCCTGAGTCAGGCCGCACAGACAAAGCAGAGCGAGGAGGGCAGGAGTCCGCATGATCGAATACGCCTTGTGGAACCTGGGAAAAAAGCCCCGTTGCCGGGGCTTTCGTTTCGATCGCGATTACATGCAGGCTTTGCAACCTGCGGCGATGGACAGCGAGTTGCTTTGTTGGTTGCCCACACCCGCCGAGACGTTGGCTCCGCCGTTGCCGGAGAAGTTGTTCATCGAGTTGGTCATGTTGGCGTTGTTGACGACGGGAGTTTTCCAGCCATCTTTGGTCAACACTTGTTGGGTGGTGACGCCAGCGAGGCCAAAAGTACCCACGGCTTCGAACTTGGCTTTCTGATCATCGTTGCCGCCATGGCCGCCGCCACGGTTGCCCCAACCGCCGTGGTTGTCGTCTTCGATGGTCGCAGTGCCTTTGGCTTTGAATACGCCAGCGGCTGCATAAGTACCGGTGAGGGTGTCGGTTTTGTAAGCCTGCACGCCTTTGTTTTCCACGACCAGGCCAGTCGAGGACTGGTTGGCAGAGGCAGCAGCGGTGGCTACACGGCCACCGGAAACGGCGATGGCGAGGTTGTTTTTCTGTTGGTTGAAGTTGCCCGAGCTCACGTTGATGCCGATGTTGCCGGAACCATTGTTGCCTGCATTGTTGAGCGTGGCGTTGTTGAAGGTGGACGAGTTTTTCACGTAGTTGTTGTTGTTCACCTGAGTCGCGCTCGAGGCGGCAACAGCATTGCCGAAGATGAAGCTTTCGTCAGCGGTGGCCAGTGCAGCAGCGTTGTCCTGCTGGTTGCCGTCGCCGGCGGCGACGTTGGCGCCCATGTTGCCGTTGGAGCCGTTGAGCGAGTCGCTGGCATTGGCGTTGTTCAGGGTGCCCTGGTTTTTCACCACGTTGCCGTCGCTGTTTTGTGCGTCGAGTACAGCGGCGCCGGCGCCAGCGGTGATCTGCAGCAGTTGTTCAAGATTCGGACCTTGCGGCTGGCCGTGACCGTTGCCGTGTCCATTGCCATGCCCGTTACCATGATCATTGTCACCACGGCCGCCAGCCTGTGCTGCCATTGCCATCACTGCTGCGAGTGCGAAAACCAGTGGTTTGAGAGCCATTGTAGGTTTCATGGTTGTTTCTCCGTCGTGCTTATTAGTTGGTTAAGTGTTGGGACTTTTCTAATTGCACTGCTTTTTGTTTGGGTCAGTCTGCGACCCGGATGCTCAGGGTGTTAGCCATTCGGTTCCCCACCCCGGCACTCTGGTTCACCTGGATTACCCCACGGCTGCCGGTGAAGGCCTGATCACTGGTCGTGACCTGGCGACTGCCGATTGCGATACCAGTTGCTCCTGAGCTCGGTAAAAACGCCACGTTCTGTTGCGAAAGGGCGCTGTCGTCAACGCTCTGCGGGCCGGCACTGATGCTGACGCGCGTAACGTTGGCCATTTGATTGTTGGCACCGGCGCCCTGGTTCACACCGAGGATGCCGTTGCCATTGCTGAAAGAGTTGCCGCCAATGTTGGCGCTCGCGTCGATGGCGCGGCTGGCGGGCGTGTCGATGGTCTGCCTGACGTTGGTGGTGGCATGGGCTTCGGTGCCGATGGCAATCGCCTTGGTGTTGGCTTGTTGCATCTGGTCACCGGCGGCCTGGTTGACGTTGAAGTTGCCGCGATACTGAGCGCCGGAATCCTGAATATTTGCTTTGTTGACCGAAGCCGAATCGGCCATGGCGCTGGTGCAGCCGAGCAGGGCGAGAAGCAGCAGGGTGCGATTCATGTCATTGGCCTCCGGCCATGCGAGTCAGAGGCGCCAGCCCGGTGCTCATCGCCCGGTTGACCGTGTTGGAGATCGACGCCCCGGAGCCGCCGCCGCTACCCGTGCGCATACCGGGCAGGCCGTTCTGGTTGGTCAGGGTGTTCATGCCGGGCAGGTTGGAACTGGGCGTGGTCATGTTGCCGCGAATCGATGAGCCGCTGGCAACGCTGGCGAAATCACCGTCAGTCAGTTCGGTACTGCTGAGGGTCTGGTTGATCCGCGCCGAAGGGTTGGCGTTGACCGTGGTTGGATAGGGATCTTTGCCGCCGTTGCGCCCGATCGGGATTGGCTGAACGTCGCGGTTGAGGACGATCACTCCATTGCCTTCGGCCTGGGCGCTGACACTGATCAATGCGCTGGCGGCTGATCCGATCAGCAGGAGGCAGGTCAGGCTTTTATTGAAATTCCCCACGGCTGCAATTCCTTCTTCAGTGGGCTGGGTTATTCAGCGTTGTGAAGGAGAGAGCGAAAGCTGTGCCGGTTTTGAATTGTCGCGTTATTTCAATGGGTTAGGTGTTTTTGAGAATCGCTCAGCGCGGGCACTGTTTCAGCGCTGAGACACATGCAGGGGCGCTTGAACGATGCTTGACGTTGGAAAGCTCTGGAACAAGGGTTTGCGCCGATGTGTTTCATCGGCGTAACAGGTGACCTGACGGAGTGATGAACAGCGTTTGGACGGGGGCTTTGCGCGGTTAGGAGTGTTTCAAAAACGGACAGATCAGCCCGATGCCCGGCGTGGTGGGTTATTCGGACAGCAAAAGCTCCACCGCTGCAAAGGCTTGCGCTTGGCGTTCGGCCCAATTGCCCTCGATAACTTGCAATGACTGTTGATGCTCAATCAACCAGGCGCGCGTGGCTTCGAAAAATGCCATGCGATCCGCAAGATCCGGTTGGCAGCGTTGACCGTCTTCGGCCCAGTCGACCTGTTGCGGCGATAGCAGCAGGTGCAGGTCGTAATGGCGCGTGAGCAATTCGCTTTGCAGCCAGTCCGGATAATCGCCGAACAGGGTCTGGCTCCAGAGGATGTTGCTGAGCAGGTGGGTGTCGAGAATCAGCAGTTCGGGTTGTTTCGCCCGTGCCTGATCTTCCCATTGCAACTGGCCCCGGGCGATATCAGGGATATCCGCGAGGCAAGTGTCGCGTGGGTTGTCTTCGATGAACCGACGAACATATTCATCAACGCGCACGCCGCCGAAACGCTGCTCCAGACCTGCCGCCAGCCAGCTCTTGCCGGTGGATTCCGGGCCGGTGAGAACAACGACTTTCATGTGCGCAACGCCGGATCGGCACGCCATTCCCGCCAGCCTTGCACCGCGAGCAAGGTAAACAGCGCGTACAGGGCGGCAGTCAGATAGAGGCCTTTATAGATGAACAGGCCGACAAAGATCACATCGAGGACGAACCACAACGCCCAGCATTGCAGGCGTTTCTGCGCCATCCACAGTTGCGCGACCAGACTGAAACCGGTGAGCGCGGCATCGAGCCACGGCTGTGCGGCGTCGGTCCAGTGCGCCATCGCCGCGCCCAGCGACAGGCTGCCGATCGCTCCAATGCCAAGGCCGAGCAGAATCGAGCGTGCATCGAGGCGGGTAACTTGGCGACCGTCATGCATCGTCCCGGCGCGGGTCCATTGCCACCAGCCGTAGATCTGCAGTGCGGCGTAGATCACTTGCAGCAACATGTCCGAATACAGCTTCACCTCAAAGAAGATCCAGCTGTAGAGCAACACCATGACCAGCCCGATCGGCCAGCACCACGGATTCTGCTTGACCGTCAGCCACACGGCGATGACACCGAGGGCAGCGGCAAACAGTTCAAGCCCGGACATGGCGGATCCTTGGGGGAGTTGAGAAGGGGGCGGATTGTACTGCATTCGCCCAGACACAGAAGTACCCTGTGGGAGCGAGCCTGCTCGCGAAAGGGCCTGTCCAGTCGACATCTTCTTCCAATGACTGGCCCGACGCCTTCGCGAGCAGGCTCGCTCCCACAGGTTATGGTTCAGACCCGGAACTGGCGCAGCAACCCGTTGAGCTGTTCGCTCAGTTGCCCAAGCCGCAGGCTGGCTGCACTCGACTGTTCAGCCGCCAACGCGGTGCTATGGGAAAGCCCGGCCGCCTGGGTCACGTTCTGGTTGATGTCCTCAACCACCTGCGCCTGTTGCAAGGTAGCGCTGGCAATCGACGCATTCAGGTCGTTGAGATTACGCAACGCCTGGCCAATGGCATTAAGGCTCGCCCCGGCCAGTCCCGCCTGTTCGATGGTCAATTGCGAGGCCTTGCTGCTGTCGCCGATCACCTTCACCGCAGCCTCCGAGTGATTCTGCAAACGCTCGATCATCGACTGAATTTCAGCGGTCGATTTCTGCGTACGCTGAGCCAGCAAGCGCACCTCATCGGCGACCACGGCAAACCCGCGACCCTGTTCACCCGCGCGCGCCGCTTCAATCGCCGCGTTCAAGGCCAACAGGTTGGTCTGTTCGGCAATCGAACGAATCACCTCCAGCACGCTGCCAATCTGCGTACTCTCCGCCGCCAGGGTGCGGATCACTTCCACCGCCTGATCGATCGTGCCGGAGAGCTTGTCGATCTGTTGCAGGCTGCCGTCAATGTTGATCTGGCCCTGTTGCGCCTGCGCTTCGGCATCACGCATTTCGGCGGCGGCGTGTTCGGCGTTTTTCGCCACGTCCTGCACGCCGTAGGTGACTTCGTTGATCGCGGTGGCCACCAGTTCCATCTGCTGCGACTGCTGTTGACTGCGCTGCTGCGCCTGCGAGGCATCGTTGCCCAGCTCGCTGGAAGACTGGCCCAAAGCGCTGGCCGACACCTGCAGGTCACCAATCACTCGGCGCAACTTGGCCGTGAACGCATTGAAGTGATGGGCCAGTTCAGTGACCTCGTCCTTGCCGTGGGTATCAAGGCTGCGGGTCAGGTCGCTTTCGCCGCTGGCGATGTTGGCCATCGCATTCACGGTTTCCTGCAACGGACGGACAATGCTGCGTGCGATCAGGATCACCAGCAGCGCCATGATCAGCGCAATCGCCAGGCCGATCGCCGACGCCTTGATCATTTGTCCTTGGAATTCTGCCTGCACATCGTCGACGTAAACGCCGGAACCAATCACCCAGCCCCACGGCTCAAACAGCTTCACATACGAGGTCTTGGCAACGGGATCAGTCGCCCCCGGTTTCGGCCAGCGATAATTGACCATGCCCGCGCCTTTGGCCTTGGCGATGGCGACCATCTCGTTGAACACCGCAAAGCCGTCCGGGTCGCGGATCGCCGAAAGATTCTGGCCTTCGAGCTTGGGATTGGTCGGGTGCATGACCATCACGGGCGTGAGGTCGTTGATCCAGAAGTAGTCGCTCTGGTCGTAGCGCAGGCCACGGATCGCGGTCAGCGCCTGCTTTTGCGCGGCATCCCTGGTCAGGGTGCCGGCGGTTTCCAGGCCGTGGTAATAAGTCAGCAGGCCACTGGCGGTCTGCACCACGTGCTGGGTTTTCTGCGCCTTGGCGTGGTAGAGGTCGTCGTGGATCTGCTTGAGCATCAGCACGCCCAAGGTCAGCAACATGACCACCGCCACGATCAAGATGAGCCACAAGCGTCGGCTGATCGACACACTGCGCAAGCTGTTCATAACGCTGTCACTCCGGATTCTTGTTCTTGTAATAAACGATCGCCAGCATCCAGCCACAGCTGAGTGCCCGGGACTACCATCCAACGCGCAGAGCGCTTTTGAGGCTTGTCTGTTAGGATTTCGGCCCCGCGCGCGAAAACCTGAATCCGGTTTTGATATTTCACGGAATTTTTACCGTTTCGTGTGGATCCTGTGCGCGCGCAATCGCTACAGCTTTTACCGGCTACGCTGGACGCAGTGAACGAAAAAATACTATCGGGGCATGCCCGCGCGCATCGCTCTCTGGGGGATTGATGGATCTTTGGACCGCCTTGCAGGCACTGATTCTAGGAGTTGTAGAAGGGCTGACGGAGTTTTTGCCCATTTCGAGTACCGGACACCAGATCATCGTCGCCGACTTGCTGAACTTCGGCGGCGAACGTGCCATGGCGTTCAACATCATCATCCAGCTCGGCGCGATTCTCGCGGTGGTCTGGGAATTTCGCCGCAAGATCCTCGACGTGGTGATCGGCCTGCCGACCCAGCCGAGCGCCCGGCGTTTCACCGCCAACCTGCTGATCGCCTTTTTGCCCGCCGTGGTACTGGGGGTGATCTTTGCCGATCTGATTCACGAATACCTGTTCAACCCGATCACCGTGGCGGCGGCGCTGGTCATCGGCGGCATCATCATGCTGTGGGCCGAACAGCGCCAACATGAAGTGCATGCCGAAACCGTCGACGAAATCCGCTGGACCGACGCGCTGAAAATCGGCTTCGCGCAATGCCTGGCGATGATTCCGGGCACCTCGCGTTCCGGCTCGACGATCATTGGCGGCTTGCTGTTCGGTCTGTCACGCAAGACCGCCACCGAGTTCTCGTTTTTCCTCGCCATGCCAACCATGGTCGGTGCGGCAGTGTATTCGGGGTACAAATACCGCGACCTGTTCGTGCCGGCTGATTTCCCGGTGTTCGCCATTGGTTTTGTCACCGCGTTCATCTTCGCCATGATCGCTGTGCGCGGCCTGCTCAAGTTCATCGGCAGCCACAGCTATGCAGCCTTTGCCTGGTACAGGATTGCGTTCGGCCTGTTCATTCTGGCGACCTGGCAGTTCGGCTGGGTGGACTGGTCGGCGGCCAAGGCATGAAAGATTCCCGCACGCGCCGCCCTGAGGGACGATCTTCAAGCGGGCGCGTTCAGCATCTGAAATTGAAGCTTGCGGTGTTGCTGATCATCTGCGCGCTGCCGCTGTTCGGCTCGCTGTCGATGTGGCTCAGCGGCATGTCGCGGGTGCCGTTGGCGGCGTACGGGATTGTCAGTGTGCTGGCGTTCTTTCTGTACTGGGCCGACAAACGCAAAGCCCGCGCCGACGCTTGGCGCACGCCGGAAAACATCCTGCATGCGGTTGAACTGGCGGGTGGCTGGCCGGGTGCTTTGATCGCGCAGCAGGTATTCCGGCACAAGACGCGCAAGGTGTGGTTTCAGATTCTGTTCTGGGCGATCGTGCTGTTGCATCAGGTGTTCTGGATTGACCAGATTTTCCTCGGATCGAACTTGCTGTCGCTGATTTAACGTCCACCGAAAATCCCCTGTGGGAGCGAGCCTGCTCGCGAAAGCAATCTCATCCTCGCTGATGAGTCGCCTGACAAACCGCCTTCGCGAGCAGGCTCGCTCCCACAGGATTTGCGTGCTTACAAAAGCAGGCCGATTTGAGTCTTCTTGGGCAACTTGCTCACTACCAGTTGATGGGATCGCTGCAACAAACCCTGCAATTCCTCGGCACCCAGTGGGTAGGGCGGGTGCATGATGATCCACTGCGCCCGTGCCAGATACGGCGCTGGATGAATCCCCGGGCGGTCGCAATGGCCGAGAAACAGGTCCTTGTCGACCTTGAACGCCAGCGAATCCCCACGTAATCCCTGCAAGGCAAACATCTTGTTGCCGGCAATCGAGAACACCCGCACGCCGCCCCATTTGTAATCTTCCCGCGCGCCGGGCAGGGCCAGACAAAACTCGGCAACCTCGGCTTCGCTCATTCTTCCTTGTTTCATAGAAATCTGTCCCCGCAGGCATTGAACGATTCGACCAGGTGATCAATCCATGCGCGCACCGCTGGCATTACCCCGCGCCGGTGTGGATAGACCGCTTGCAGCCAGCCGCCAGGCAATGACCATTCCGGTAGCACTTGCACCAGTGTGCCGTTACGCAATTCGGTTTCGCAGAACATCATCGGCAGCACGGTAAAGCCCTGACCGGCCAGGACGCAGGCCTTGCGCACCACGAAGTCATCAATGCCCAGCCGCGCTTCCATGCTCAGATCGACGCTCTTACCTTGTTGATCCAGCAGGCGCACATGCACCATGCGATCGGCTTCCAGCGCGCCGAGCACCGGCAGGGTTTTCAGGTCCTGCGGATGATTGATGGTCTTGCCTTGCATGAACGCCGGGCTGGCGATCACCACCGCCTGGGCCTGACGCAAGCGGCGGGTGACCAGCAACGGGTCTTCATCTCCGTGATCGCGCACACGCAAAGCGACATCGATGCCTTCGGTGACCAGATCGACCCGGCGATTGAGCAGCACGACCTCCAGCTGCACCTGCGGAAACTTGCCGAGAAAGTCGCTGATCACCGTCGGCAGCATTTCATGGGCAAGCCCGGTCGGGCACGACACCCGCAAGCGCCCGCGCGGTTCGCTGGACATGCTCGCCACCGCTTCGTCAGCCATTTCCGCTTCCAGCAACATCGCCTGACAGTGGCGCAAATACCGTTCGCCAACGGCAGTGAGATTGAGTTGGCGAGTGGTGCGTTGCAGCAGACGCGCGCCGAGGCGCTCTTCCAGTTCGGCAATTCTTCTTGAAAGCCGTGACTTGGGAATACCGAGCAGGCGCCCGGCGGCAGCGAATCCGCCGGCTTCGACCACTTTGGCGAAATAGTAGAGATCGTTAAGGTCCTGCATGCGCTTTCCCAGTCGTTCTATCAATGGGACGAACTATCGCATTGTCGGCGACTAATCAGCTATTGGTTTGTTGCGTAGGATTGTCTCCATTCCGTCGCCGCCGGCGATTCTTTCAGGAGAACCCACATGAAACTGTTGCACATCGATTCGAGCATTCTCGGCGACAACTCGGCTTCCCGTCAGTTGAGCCGTCAAGTCGTCGACGCCTGGCAAGCCGCCGAGCCGAGCGCCGTAGTCACCTACCGCGACCTGGCCGCCGACGCGATCAGCCACTTCTCGTCGACCACACTGGTTGCCGCCGGCACCACCGCCGAACTGCGCGACGCTGCGCAACAGCACGAAGCCGAGCTGAGCGCTTCGACCCTGGCCGAATTCATCGCTGCCGACGCCGTGGTGATTGCCGCGCCGATGTACAACTTCACCGTTCCAACCCAACTGAAAGCGTGGATCGACCGCGTCGCCGTCGCTGGCCAGACGTTCCGCTACACCGAAGCCGGCCCTGAAGGTCTGTGCGGCGGCAAGAAAGTGGTGATCGTGTCGACTTCCGGTGGCATCCACGCCGGTCAGGCCAGCGGCATCGCTCACGAAGAGTATCTGAAGCTGGTACTGGGCTTCCTCGGCATCACCGATATCGAAATCGTCCGCGCTGAAGGTCTGGCCTATGGCGAAGAAGTGCGCAACAACGCCATGAGCGCTGCGCAAGCGAAGATCAGCGAGCAACTGTTCGCCGCCGCATAAGGCTTGCGTAAAGAACAGCTGATGTTCAGGTAATCCCCCAAAAACTCTGTATTCTGGTTCCGCAAGGGCCGAATACGGAGTTTTTTGTTTCTGGCTGTTACATAATCTGGCCCGGGTTATGCAGTTTCAGCACATCCGACGATGTGGTCCGACAGGGTAGGGCATTCATGAGGCATCTTTGTGCACTGTTGCTGATTTGCCTGCTGGGCAGCCTGAATTCAGTGCAGGCCGCACCGGGGCGCCACCCTGTCTGGAGCGTCGGTTATCACGAGATGACCTTTCTCGACCCGCTCGATCTGCAACCGATGCGCGCCATCGCTTTTTACCCGTCCAGTGACCGCGAGCACATGAGCTTGCTTGAGGGCTATTCGGTCGAGGCTGGGGAAGACACCAAAGTCGCGATCGGCCGCTTTCCGATGTTGATGCTGTCCCACGGCAATACCGGCACGCCGTTGGCGCTGCATGACCTGGCGACTTCACTGGCGCGCAAAGGCTTTGTCGTGGTGGCGGTGGTTCATCCCGGCGACAACTGGCGCGACCACAGCCGACTCGGCACGTTGAGCAATCTCTACGGGCGGCCAATCCAGATTTCCCAAGCGATCACCGCGACCCTCGCCGACAACATGCTGGCACCGTTCGTCAACGCTGAACAGGTCGGTGTCATCGGTTATTCGGCCGGTGGCGAGACCGCGTTGATTCTTTCCGGGGCGCAACCGGATCTGGATCGTCTGCGCCGCTATTGCCAGGAACGCCCGGACGATCACGACGCCTGCAACACCCAGGGCGAGCTGATTGTCGATCGCGATGACTTGCAGCCGGTGGCCGATCCACGGGTTCACGCCTTATTGCTCATGGCGCCGCTGAGCCTGAAGTTCGGCCGCCATACCCTCGCCGATGTGCACGTACCGGTGTTGCTCTACAGCGGCGACGGCGACAAATTGGTGGCCTTCGATAAAAACGCTGCGGCCCTGGCGCGCAAACTGCCCACCGCGCCGGACTTCAAACTGCTGGCCGGAGCAGGGCACTTCGTGTTCATGGCGCCGTGCACCGAAGAGCAGATCCGCGCCATGCCTGCGTTGTGCACCGATGCCGACGGGGTAGATCGCGAGGATATACACCGCAACCTGATCTCCGAGGCCGGACGGTTTTTTGCTCATGCACTGGGCAGATCGACACGGGCGGGGATGCAGACGGCGGATCAATAACTCAAACACCGCATTCCCCTGTGGGAGCGAGCCTGCTCGCGAAAGCGGTGAGTCAGCCAGCTCATCTTTCTCTGACACGACGCCTTCGCGAGCAGGCTCGCTCCCACGGGAAACTGAATTGTCTGCTTTCAGGAAAGTGCGCGACGCTTGAGCAACAAGGTCAGGCCCAACCCGGTCACCGACAACAACGCCGCGCTGAAGAAAATCCACGAGTAGCCCAGATTCAACGCCACCGCGCCCATCAATGGCCCGGCAATCGCCAGTGCCAGATCGAAGAACACCGCATAAGCCCCCAACCCTGAACCACGGCTGGAACTCGGCACCTGTTTGATCGCTTCCACCCCCAGCGCCGGATACACCAGTGACAGCCCGAATCCGGCCAGCCCTGCGCCGATCAACGCATACGCAGTGGAGGGCGCCAGCCACAACATCACCAGCCCGACAGTTTCAACCGACATGCAAACGATGGCCGAGGCAAACCCGCCAAACCGGGCAATCGCTGAGATGAACAACAGCCGCGAGAGAATGAAGCACACGCCAAACACGGTCAGGCAGTACGCCGCGCCGGTCCAGCCTCGGTTGAGGTAATAAAGGGTGATGAAGGTGGTCAGCGTGCCGTAGCCGATTGAGGCCAGCGTCAGGCTGGTGCCGTACGGCGCAATCTTGCCGAACACCGCCCAGAACGACAGGCGCTCACCACGAATCACTGGCACCGAAGGCTTGTTGCGGATCAACCACAGCGCACCTGCCGCCAACGCCGACAGCGCGAGGCCAAGGCTGACAAAGCCATATTCGGCAACCATCACCACGCCCAACGGCGCACCAATGGCGATCGCGCCGTAAGAGGCGATGCCGTTCCAGCCGATGGATTTCGCCGTATGCTCGACACCGACCTGACCCATGCACCAACTGATGGTGCCGACGCCGATCAGGCCTTGGGCAATACCAAGCAGCAAGCGCCCGGCAGTAAGGATCAACAGGCTGGTCAGCGGAAAGCTTTGCAGCAAGGTCGACAGCAACGTCAGCGCGCCACTGAGGACGATCCCCCACAAGCCATAAATGATCGCCCGCTTGGTGCCGAGCGTGTCCGACATGCGCCCGGCCATTGGCCGACTGAGCAGGGTGGCGAGGTACTGCGAGCCGATCACCAGGCCGGCAATGATCGCGCTGAAACCCAGTTGCTCATGGACGTAACCGGGCAATACCGCAATCGGCAAACCAATGCAGAGGAAGGCAATGAAGGTGTAGAAAACGATGGAGACGATCTGCAGGGTGATCGCTAGGGAGCTTTGCGGTGGCAGTGGCTGCGCAGACATGAGCACTCGTTCGCGGGCGGCGGTGGGAGAGTTGCCGACATCATGGCGCGGGGCCGGGATAAAAGAAAGCAGGCTAACTACTTCGCCTTAATGATCGTTCCCACGCGGAGCGTGGGAACGATCAATGTGGGAGCGAGCTTGCTCGCGAATATCTGCGCACCCACAATTCCCAAACGCCGAATGCAAAAAGCCCCGTCACAGGGACAGGGCTTTTAACTTGCAGCTTGCAGCTTGAAACTAAAAGCTGCTCTTAGAAAACAACGCCCTGGCTACGCAGGTAGTCGTCATAAGTGCCGCTGAAGTCGGTCACGCCATTCGGGCTCAGCTCGATGATGCGCGTGGCCAGGGACGATACGAACTCACGGTCGTGGCTGACGAAGATCAGCGTGCCCGGGTAGTTTTCCAGCGCCAGGTTCAGCGCCTCGATCGATTCCATGTCCAGGTGGTTGGTCGGTTCGTCCATGATCAGCACGTTCGGCTTTTGCAGGATCAGCTTGCCGAACAGCATGCGACCTTGCTCACCACCGGAGATGACCTTGACCGACTTGAGGATCTCGTCGTTGGAGAACAGCATGCGGCCCAAAGTACCGCGAATCATCTGCTCGCCCTGGGTCCACTGACCCATCCAGTCGAACAGAGTGACGTCGTCTTCGAAGTCGTGAGCGTGGTCCTGAGCGTAGTAGCCCAACTCGGCGGCGTCGGTCCATTTCACGCTACCGGCATCCGGGGTCAGTTCGTTGACCAAGGTGCGTAGCAGGGTGGTCTTGCCGATACCGTTCGGGCCGATGATCGCGACGCGCTCGCCGGCTTCAACCTGGAAGCTGAAGTCCTTGAACAGTGGCTTGCCGTCGAAACCCTTGGCCATTTTCTCGACCATGACCGCCTGACGGTGCAGCTTCTTGTTCTGTTCGAAACGAATGAACGGGCTGACCCGGCTGGAAGGCTTGACCTCGGCCAGCTGGATCTTGTCGATCGCCTTGGCGCGGGAGGTGGCCTGCTTGGCTTTCGAGGCGTTGGCCGAGAAGCGGCTGACGAACGATTGCAGCTCGGAAATCTGCGCTTTCTTCTTGGCGTTGTCCGACAACAGTTGCTCGCGGGACTGGGTCGCCACGGTCATGTACTCGTCGTAGTTGCCCGGGAACAGACGCAGCTCGCCGTAATCCAGGTCAGCCATGTGCGTGCACACGCTGTTCAGGAAGTGACGGTCGTGGGAGATGATGATCATCAGGCTGTTGCGCTGGGTCAGGATGTTTTCCAGCCAGCGAATGGTGTTGATGTCCAGGTGGTTGGTCGGTTCGTCGAGCAACAGCACTTCCGGATCGGAGAACAGTGCCTGCGCCAGCAACACGCGCAGTTTCCAGCCTGGCGAAACTTCGCTCATCGGGCCGAAATGCTGTTCCAGCGGAATGCCCAGACCCAGCAACAATTCGCCGGCACGGGATTCGGCGGTATAGCCGTCCATCTCGGCGAACTCGGTTTCCAGCTCGGCAACGGCCATGCCGTCTTCTTCGGACATTTCAGCCAGCGAGTAGATGCGATCGCGCTCGGCCTTGACCTTCCACAGCTCTTCGTGACCCATGATCACGGTGTCGATCACGGTGAATTCTTCGTAGGCGAACTGATCCTGGCGCAGCTTACCCAGACGCACGTTCGGCTCGAGCATGACCTGGCCACCGGACGGATCGAGATCGCCGCCGAGGATTTTCATGAAGGTCGACTTGCCGCAACCGTTGGCACCGATCAGGCCGTAGCGATTGCCTGCGCCGAATTTGACCGAAACGTTTTCGAACAGCGGCTTGGCGCCAAACTGCATCGTGATGTTAGCTGTGGAGATCAATTACCTTACCTATCAATGGGTTAGAGCTGGTCTGTGGTGCCTGGTACCGGACTTGAATACCAATCTGGAGCTTTTCCAGCTCCCCCCAGTCTGTGCTTGAGTTGAGCCAACGCGCATAAGCCGTCCGCAACTGGGGCCGTTGAAGGCAAGCTGCTGAGCGACGAGTACGGGGTTCTTGTTGGACATTGGCGCGCATTGTCGCATAACTCAGACGGCAGTTATATGGCAGGCAAACGGGCGTACGCATCGGCTCGTCCGAGAAGTCACCGATATCCGCTGATCAAAATCTCGAAAACCCGAATGAACTCACTCGGCCATTTTCACTTCGGAAAGGGGAGCAGTAGCCATTTTCGTTCAAACGAGTGAGGACCAAGCCATGCGAGCAATGACCTATCACGGCGCCCATGACGTGCGCGTCGAAACCGTACCGGACCCGAAACTTGAAGCCGCCGACGACATCATCCTGCGCGTCACCGCTACCGCCATCTGCGGATCGGACCTGCACCTGTACCGAGGCAAAATACCCACCGTCGAGCACGGCGATATCTTTGGCCATGAGTTCATGGGCATCGTCGAAGAAACCGGGCCAGCCGTTACGGCGGTGCAGCGCGGCGACCGTGTGGTGATTCCGTTCGTGATCGCCTGCGGCGATTGCTTCTTCTGTCAGCAAGAGCTTTACGCCGCCTGCGAGACCACCAATGAAGGTCCCGGCGCGGCGCTGAACAAGAAAATGATTCCGCCGCCAGCAGCGCTGTTTGGCTACAGCCGTCTGTATGGCGGAATTCCCGGTGGCCAGGCGGAGCTGGTGCGAGTACCGAAAGCCAATACCGGCCCGTTCAAGGTGCCGGGCACGCTGTCGGACGAGAAAGTGCTGTTTCTGTCTGACATCCTACCGACTGCCTGGCAAGCCGTGATCAACGCCGGGGTCAAACAGGGTTCGAGTCTGGCCATTTACGGCGCCGGCCCGGTCGGGTTGCTCACCGCAGCCTGCGCGAGAATGCTCGGTGCGGAGCTGATCTTCATGGTCGACCATCACCAGTACCGCCTCGATTATGCCCAGCGCACCTACGGCGTGATTCCGATCAACTTCGATGAGGACGATGACCCCGCCGACACCATTACCAGCCAGACTCCCGGCCATCGCGGCGTCGATGCCGTGGTCGATGCCGTGGGCCTTGAAGCCAAGGGCAGCACCACCGAAACGGTGATGGCTACACTCAAGCTTGAAGGCAGCAGCGGCAAGGCTTTGCGCCAGTGCATCGCCGCCGTCCGGCGCGGTGGTGTGGTCAGCGTTCCGGGGGTGTATGCCGGGTTTATCCATGGCTTTATGTTCGGCGACGCTTTTGACAAGGGCCTGACCTTCAAAATGGGCCAGACTCACGTACAGCGTTTTCTGCCGGAGCTGCTTGGCTACATCGAAACCGGCAGGTTGCAGCCCGAAGCGATCATCACCCACAGGCTGTCGCTGGAGCAGGCGGCCGAGGGCTACAAGATCTTCAATAAGAAGCAGGAAGAATGCCGCAAGGTGATTCTAACCCCGGGTGGCAGCGATGTTCCGCTGGCGCAGCTGGATGAAACCACGCCGTTCGCACCGGCCACCTGAAATTGAGGAGTTTTCATGGCGCTACCGTCATCTTCGTTCGCCGCCCCCGTGCGCGCATGGCTCGTCAGCCTTTCGCGTACGGGCTGGGGAGGGCGCATTTTCTGGCTGACCCTGGTCGGTGTAACCGTGTTGTTGCTGATCAGCGGCTACACCGGTTTGGTCAGTACCGGCCGCGACACGCTACGCCTCGCGACTCTCGGCGGGCTGTCGGGTTTTGCCGCCACGGCAATCGGTGCGTTGCTGGCCCTGGCGTTGCGCGCGATTACTTCGCGAACTCAAGACACCATGCTCGGTTTCGCGGCGGGGATGATGCTGGCAGCCAGTTCCTTTTCACTGATCCTGCCGGGCATTGCGGCGGCGAAGGAGGCGTTGAGCAGTCCCATGCTCGCCGCTGCCGTCGTTGTGGCCGGTATGGCTTTAGGCGTGGCGTTGATGGTCGGCCTCGACCGTTTCGTTCCCCACGAACATGAAAAGAGCGGCCGGCGCGGCCCGGAAGCCAAGCGCTTCAATCGGGTCTGGCTGTTCGTGCTGGCGATCACCCTGCACAACCTGCCGGAAGGCATGGCGATCGGCGTCAGCTTCGCCACCGGCGACATGAAAATCGGCTTGCCGCTGACCACTGCGATCGCCATTCAGGACATTCCAGAAGGACTGGCTGTGGCGTTGGCGCTGCGGGTGACCGGCATTTCTGCAGTGCGTGCGGCATTGATTGCCGCCGCTTCAGGATTGATGGAGCCGTTGGGCGCGATCATCGGTTTGGGCATCACCAACAGCTTCGCGCTGGGCTTCCCGGTGGCGATGGGCCTGGCTGCGGGTGCGATGATCTTCGTGGTATCCCACGAAGTGATTCCGGAAACTCACCGCAACGGCCACGAAACACCGGCCACGCTCGGGCTCATGCTCGGCTTCGGCGTGATGATGTTTCTCGACACGGCTTTGGGTTAGCCAACCGGCGCACACCACTGAGCGCATCGCCCCGCACAAAAAAGGAATTTTTTTCAGCGCCAATCACTCTTTCGTTTATAGGCAATGCCAATAACGCAGGGGAATGAGTCATGTCGCTGATCGAAATCCCGACCAGGAAGTCTTCGGGTAAAACATTCACGCCGGCGGATACCGAGCGCCGGCTCTATGACCGATTGCTGGCGGAAGACTCCACGGTTGATCGTGCGGCACTGGACTTTCTGCGCCGGCAACTGAGCAAGGCGGCTGCGCTGTCTGACGATTTGCCGGCCAGCGCCGAAGACCTGCTGCAATGGTCGGAAACCCGCTGCGCCAGCGTGGCGGCCGAGTACGCCGATTACCTCGAGCAACGTCAGCAGGGCGCACCGCGCCGCTATTTCCGCAACAAATCCCACGCGTTGTATTTCATTCTGCATGTGGCACCGACCAAAGAGGTCGATGGCGCCTGGCTGGCCGGGCTGTTGCCGCAGTGGCAGGACCCGCGTTTCGACGATTTGCTCGATACCTATCTGGAAGAGCTGGGCGAGGGCGTGCCACGGCAGAATCATGTGGTGATCTATCGCAAGCTGCTCGCCGAGCATGACTGCTCCGATCTGAGCCGTCTTGCCGACGAGTATTTTCTGCAAGGCGCGGTGCAGTTGGCGCTGGGACGCTTCGGCGGGCAGTTTCTGCCAGAAGTCATCGGCTTCAACCTCGGCTATGAACAACTGCCGCTGCACTTATTGATCAGTGCTTATGAGCTGGCGGAACTGGGCATCGATCCGCATTATTTCCGCCTGCATGTGACCATCGACAACGCCAGTACCGGGCACGCGCGCAAGGCTGTGCAATCAATGCTCGAACTGATGCCGCTGGGTGAAGAGCGCGATGAGTTCTATCGGCGCATGGCTGTCGGTTATCGCCTCAATGACATTGGCAAGGGCACAACCGCCGTGATCACAGAGTTCGATCTGGACCACGAAGTCATCGCCATGCTTGAGCGCAAGGCTGTGTTTGGCCGGCACATGCATTCCGATTACTGCCGCATCGAAAACCGCACCATCAATCAATGGCTGGCCACGCCGGGGCAAATGGGCGAGTTTCTTTCGGCGCTGGAGCGCAAGAGCTGGATCAAGCGCGGCGAGGCGGTGGAAGAAAGTCGCTTCTGGCGGTTGATCGACGGTAGCGATGCGGCCATGTTCGGTGTGTTCAACGGCTATGAAAAACAGCTGCTGCGCGACTGGATCACTCAGGATTGCCCGGCCTCGCGGCCTCGGCCTTATGTGCGCCGCGAAGCTGCGGTAGAGGAAACCTTTGACGATGATGCCGATCTGCTCAATCTGGAAGCGGCACTGGCTGACAAACCTGCCGCCGAGCAAATGGCGTTGTTGATGCCTTGGCTGCAACCGCAGCGACACTGGCGCCCGGCCGGACTTTTCGCGACGCGTCGCTTCATCCAACTGCGCGCCCGCTTGCGTTGAAACAAGGAGGCTTCATGTCGGCACAAGAAACATCCGATAGAGCGCTGTTCGAGTTGGGCAAGCGCCTGCTCGACAGTGGTTATCACTTCATTACTCCAACGCCATTGACTCACGAACGATTTCTGCAGCGCTTTGCCACGCCGTTGGCCAAGGATCTGCGCGATGTGTTTGGTTGGTCGATGCCGTTTCCTTCAGAGCTATTTCGCGCAGAGGAACTGGCCACGCTGGAGCAGGCCGGCGTAGTCGAACGCGATGGCGCCGTGTGGCGCAGCCATGTGCGCTGGTCGACGCTGAATGACCGGTTGTTCGCCCATTCGGCGTTCCCGACGACGGCGAGTGATGCGGTGTTCTTCGGCCCCGACACTTATCGCTTCGCCCAGGCCATCGAAGCGCAATTGCAGCAACGCTTTTCGCCGATCAGACGCGCGGTGGACATCGGCTGTGGCAGTGGCGCCGGTGCGGTGGTCATGGCCAAGGCACGTCCTGATGCCGACGTGCTGGCGGTCGACATCAATCCGCGCGCGCTGCGCATGAGTGCGGTTAACGCCGAGCTGGCGGGCGCAAACAATGTGTCGGTGTATCACAGCGATCTGCTCGCCAGTGTCGAAGGGCAGTTCGATCTGATCATCGCCAATCCGCCGTACATGAACGACGAACAACAGCGCGCCTATCGCCACGGCGGCGGGGCGCTGGGTGAGGGTTTGTCGGTGCGGATCGTGCGTGAGGCGTTACCGCGTCTGGAAGTCGGCGGCACGTTGCTGGTGTACACCGGCGTGGCGATCGTCGCCGGGCAGGATCCGTTCCGCGAGGCCGTGGCGCCTCTGCTCAAGGGCGAGCGATTTGGCTGGACTTATCGCGAACTCGATCCAGATGTGTTCAGCGAGGAACTGCTCAAGCCTGAATACGAGCGCGCCGAGCGCATCGCCGTGGTCGCACTGACGGTAACCCGCGAGCAGTGACCGATAGTTGGGCCACTGCTCGCGCGGTGGCCTTCAGCGATTTCTGATGCGCGAGATCGTCAGCAGGCAAACCCCTACCAGCATCGCAGCCCCGGCCACCAGAAGCGGTGAAGGGCGAATTGGCTGCCGCGAGATACGCTCGATGCGCCCGGCGAGGGAAGCGCGCACTGGCGCAGCAGGTTCCGCCAGATAAGGCGCTTCTTCGATCTCCAGGCGTAAGCCGTCCGGCATCACCAGCGTCAGCCCTTCGATCGTGCCAGCAATTCTGCCCGGATAAACCGGCTCACCGGTCGGGTCGAGCTGGTCGTAGAAGAATATTTGCCCTTCAAGCCAGCCGATGGCCGTCTGCAACTCAGGTCCCAGGTAATACTTTCCATCGAGAAAAAAGCCAGAGAATTGCGGCGCGCGCTCGACGCTTTCGATTCGATAGCGCTGACCTGGTTTCATACCGGTTTCTGGGGCGATCATGGGGGTTCCTCCGTTATTGGTAAGCGATAGAGGAGCGCGTGCCAAGCGTGGTTCCATCGAAATGAGCAACGGGCGTTTGTATGGATTCAAGTGTGCTGGAGCTTTACACGCGAACGCGCAAGACAGTTTTTCACAGTTGAGGGTTCACTATCGGTTACGAACTGTGGCTAAAATGCCACCCTTTCACCGAGCGCCCGGAAACGGCGCGGGCCAAGGACGCGCCCTGTGCACCAAGACCGCTGCATAAGACGCTGGGCCTCAGGTCGCCACGCGCGCAGTTTGTTCACTTTTGACGTGTGACTCTTTTCCGTGAAACTCATCATTGCCGCTGTTTATGTCATTTCAATTGCCTACGTTCACCTGCGTGGACGCGTGCGCCACAAACTGGGCCGGCAACTGAGTGACCACTCGACGTTCCTCGCGCCGATCAACTGCTTCCTCTATCTGTTTTCCAGGATGCCGAACAAGCCGTATCTGAACCCGGCAGACTTTCCCGATCTGAGCCCGTTGCAGGTGCACTGGGAAGAGATTCGCGAGGAAGGCCAGAATCTGCTGCGTGCCGGCGAGATCAAGCGCTCGAATCAGTATGACGATGTCGGCTTCAATTCTTTCTTCAAGACCGGCTGGAAGCGCTTCTACCTCAAGTGGTACGGCGACAGCCATCCATCGGCGATGAAGCTGTGCCCACGCACCACCGAACTGGTGCAGAGCATCGGCTCGATCAAAGCGGCGATGTTTGCCGAGCTGCCACCGGGCTCGAAACTGGTGCGCCATCGCGATCCGTACGCGGGTTCCTACCGTTATCACCTGGGCCTGCATACGCCGAATGATCCCGGCTGCTACATCAACGTCGACGGCGAGAACTATCACTGGCGCGATGGCGAAGCGGTGATGTTCGACGAGACGTTTATTCATTACGCAGAAAACACTACGGATCAGAACCGCATCATCCTGTTCTGTGACATTGAGCGGCCGCTGAAATACCGCTGGGCCGCCGCGTTCAACCGCTGGTTCAGCCGCACGGTGATGTCAGCGGCAGGCGCGCCGAATGATGCGGGGGACAAGACTGGTGGCATCAACCGCTTGTTTACCAAAATCTACAAGATTCGTTTGCGCGGCAAAGAGCTGAAGAAGCGCAACCGTACGCGGTATTACCTCGAGAAATGGGCGATTTTTGCCGCGTTGTTGGCGATCTTTATTCTGATCTGAAGATTTCCGGAGTCAGTGCCGCCTCTTCGCGAGCAAGCTCGCTCCCACATTTGATTTGGGTGAATGCAAATATTGCGTCCGACTCCAAACCCTGTGGGAGCGAGCTTGCTCGCGAAAGCGTCCTGACATTAAACAAGTATCTTCCTGGTTGACTTCCTATTCCCCAGACGCCTTCCGAGTCTTCTTCGCCGGCGCCGCCTTACTGGTTGATTTGGCCTTGGACTTGGCCGGTGCCTTGCCGCCGAGGCTGCGCTTGAGCAGTTCGGTCAAGTCGATAACATCGGCAGTCTTGCGTTCTTCCTCGCCAGTGGCGGTCTCAACGTCCTCGATCTTGCCTTCGTGGGCTTTCTTCTCGACCAGCGCCATTATCTTGTCTTCGAACTCGTCCTTGTAGTCTTCAGGCGACCACTCCGAGGTCATGTCTTCAACCAGACGTTTGGCCATGTCCAGCTCGCCCTTGGCCAGTTGCGGCTTGGTCACTTCGCTGCCCAGCGCAAGCTCATCGAGGCTGCGCACTTCCTGCGGCCAGCGCAGTTTCACCAGAACCAGCGCCGACTCCAGCGGCATCAACGCGGCGAGGTATTGACGGGTATGCAGGACAACGCGGGCGAGGGCGACCTTGTTGGTTTTGCTCAGGGTTTCGCGCAGCAACGCGTAGACCTTGCCGCCGCGTTTGTCCGGTGCCAGGTAGTAGGGCGTATCGATGTTCTGCAGCGGAATCTGTTCGGCGTCGACGAAAGAGAAAATGTCGATGGTCTGCGTGGAAACCGGGTGCGCCGAGCGGATTTCTTCCTCGCTGAGCACCACATATCGGCCCTTTTCGTAGGCCACGCCTTTGACGATGTTCTCTTTGGTGACTTCCTTGCCGGTGACCTTGTTGATGCGCTTATAGCCCACCGGGTCCATGCTGCGGCTGTCGAGCCAATCGAAGTCCACGCCTTGGGACGACGTCGCTGAAACCAGCGCCACGGGGATGTGTACCAGTCCAAAACTGATTGCGCCTTTCCAGATTGCCCGAGCCATGACCTGTCCTCCGAGTGATGATCAGGTGACCCGTGGCGCGGTGAGAAAGTTTCCAGTGATTGCGCGGCGTCCAGCGGTACGGTCAAGCCGTGTTACATGTTGTTTAAGGCGCGAGGGTTAACAAATCCGAACCCACGGCGTAGCGTGGGCTCCAAGGCTCTAGTCCACGCACATCGAGAGGTATTTCCCATGAACCGGTTTCTGATTGGCATCGCCGTCCTCGCCCTCAGTGGCGGCCTGGTTCATGCCGATGTCGTGCTGGCGCAAAGCCCTACCGGCAACAGCAACAATCCCTACAACAGCCCGATCCGCCGGGCCAATCCCAACAGCATGCAGGGCACCCAGCCCAGCGCTCCGCCCCTTCGCGGGCCGAACACCGTTCCCGTGCCACGTCAGCCGACCGTTGAAAATCGCGGCATCGGCAATGGCCAGCCAATTCGCTCGGTACCGAGCAATCCGCCAACCTTCATTCCCAACCCGCCCCCACGGGGCACCGGCAGCAACCGTTGAACGGCAGGACTGATGTTCTGTCAGCCTTTCACACGAACAAAAGGAATCGTGCATGTTGCGTAAAACCCTACTAGCCACCTGCTGCGCCGCCGCGCTGATCAGTGCCCCGGCATTCGCCGCCGCGCCCAAAGAGCTGAAAAGCGAACAGGGCATTCTTGAAGTCACCACCATTGCCCAAGGCCTGGAACATCCGTGGGCGCTGGCATTTCTGCCTGATCAGAAGGGCATGCTGGTGACCGAGCGCCCGGGGCATCTGCGCGTCGTCAGCAAGGACGGCAAACTGTCGGAGCCGATCAGTGGCGTGCCGCAGGTCTGGGCCAAAGGGCAGGGCGGTTTGCTCGATGTGGCGCTGTCGCCAGACTTCAAGCAGGACCGCATGGTCTACCTGTCGTACGCAGAAGGCGGTGGTAAGGGCGGCAAGGCTGGTACGGCGGTAGGGCGCGGACGGCTTTCCGATGACCTGAAGACGCTGAAGGACTTCAATGTGATCTTCCGTCAGGAACCGAAACTGTCGGTGAGCAACCACTTCGGTTCACGCCTGGTGTTCGATCGCGACGGGTATCTGTTCATCACCCTCGGCGAAAACAACGACCGCCCGACTGCGCAGGACCTCGACAAGCTGCAAGGCAAAGTCGTACGCATCTTCCCGGACGGCAAAGTGCCGGACGATAACCCTTTCGTTGGCCAATCCGGTGTCAGGCCTGAAATCTGGTCCTATGGCCTGCGTAACCCGCAGGGCGCGGCGCTCAATCCGTGGACCGGCACGCTGTGGGAGAACGAACACGGGCCACGTGGCGGTGATGAAGTGAACATCATCGAGCGCGGCAAAAACTACGGCTGGCCGTTGGCGACCCATGGCATCAATTACTCGATGCAGCCGATTCCAGAGGCCAAGGGCAAAACTGCTGAAGGCACCGTGGCGCCGCACCATGTCTGGGAAAAATCCCCCGGGGTTACCGGCATGGCGTTCTACGACGCCGATCGCTTCACGCCGTGGCAGCACAACGCGTTTATCGGCGCACTGGTGTCCCAGGAGCTGATTCGACTGCAGTTCGATGGCGACAAGGTCGTGCATGAAGAGCGTCTGCTGGGTGAGTTGAACAAGCGGATACGCGATGTGCGCCAAGGGCCGGACGGCTATCTGTATGTGCTGACGGATGAAGAAAATGGCTCGCTTTACAGGCTAGGGCTGAAATAAGCCAATTGATCGTTCCCACGCTCTGCGTGGGAATGCAGCCCGGGACGCTGCGCGTCCCAAAAGATCGCAGCCTTCGGCTGCTCCCCAATGAGCCGCGCCAGTCAGTCCCGCATTTGGCCGAACCGCCGCCCCGTTGCCTTGTTATAGTTCGGGCCTTATTTCCCAGCCCGGTAAAGGATCACTGCCATGACTCAATACACCGCCTTCAGCGTCGAACAGGCCGACAACATCGCGCATGTGCAGATCAATCGCCCGGAAAAGATCAACGCAATGAACGCGGCGTTCTGGAGCGAGATTGTCGAGATCTTCCAATGGATCGACGATACCGACGAAGTCCGCGTGGTAGTCCTCAGCGGTAACGGCAAGCATTTTTCCTCCGGCATTGACCTGATGATGCTTGCCGGCGTCGCCAATGAACTGGGCAAGGACGTGGGCCGCAATGCGCGCCTGTTGCGGCGCAAGATCCTTAATCTGCAAGCCTCGTTCAACGCCGTCGACAACTGCCGCAAACCGGTACTCGCTGCGATTCAGGGCTATTGCCTGGGCGGGGCGATCGATCTGATCTCGGCTTGTGACATGCGTTATGCCGCCGAGGACGCGCAATTCTCCATCAAGGAAATTGACATCGGCATGGCCGCTGACGTCGGTACGCTGCAACGGTTGCCGCGAATCATCGGAGACGGCATGCTGCGTGAACTGGCTTACACCGGTCGCACTTTTGGCGCCGAGGAAGCACGCAGCATGGGCCTGGTCAATCGCGTCTACAGCGACAAGGACACGCTGCTCGAAGGCGTGTTCGGCATTGCCCGCGACATCGCGGCGAAGTCGCCGATTGCCGTGACCGGCACCAAGGAAATGATCAGCTACATGCGCGACCATCGCATCGACGATGGTCTCGAATACGTTGCCACCTGGAACGCCGCCATGCTGCAATCCACCGATCTGCGCGTGGCCATGGCCGCCCACATGAGCAAACAGAAACCCGAATTTCTGGATTGAGTTAACCATGACCTCTCGCTGGACCACTGCAGTACTCGACACCGATCAACCCGGCGGCTGGGCCGTAGCGCGCAGCCCGGAAGGCTTTCTGTTCGATGACAACGGCGCGCTGTTCCCGCGCGAATGGCTCAAGCGCCAGGACCTTTCAGTCCTCGCCGAGCATGGGATTGGTCATCTGGATGGCGAACCGGTCTATCTGCTTGAGTTGCGCAGCGTCAGCGATGTGCCCGGTTGCGGCTGGAAAGGCTTGCGGGCGTTCATGCTCGAAGGCGATCACACGCTGTACAAAGTGCTCGGTTACGCCGCACAGATCGGCACTTGGGCACGAGAGCATCGCTTCTGCGGCAACTGTGGCCAGCCGATGACACAAGTACCGCGCGAACGAGCGATGTATTGCCAGCCATGCGAGCTGCGCAGTTATCCGCGCATTTCACCGAGCATGATCGTGCTGATTACCCGTGGCGACGAAATCCTTCTGGCACGCTCGCCGCGTTTCGTCACCGGGGTTTACAGCACGCTGGCCGGCTTCGCCGAGCCGGGGGAATCAGCCGAGGATTGCCTGATTCGCGAAGTTCGCGAGGAAGTGCAGATTGAAGTGAAGAACATCCAGTACATCGGCAGCCAGTGCTGGCCGTTCCCGCATTCGATGATGCTCGGCTTCCATGCCGAATATGCCGGTGGCGAAATTGTCTGTCAGGAAGACGAGATTGAAGACGCCCAGTGGTTCAACGTGCATGACTTGCCACCGTTGCCGGCGTCGCGCTCGATTGCCCGTTACCTGATCGACGTCTATGTGGCGCGGCGCTTAGGCCACGCTGAACCAGTGTTGCCAGGCTAAGCGCACAGTCAGCCCGAGCACGACGGTGATGAACACCGGACGAATGAATTTGGCGCCGCCGCTGATCGCGGTGCGCGCGCCAAAGAACGCTCCGACCATCACCGACAGGCCCATGCACAAGCCAATGATCCAGTCGACCTGACCGGAGAAGATGAACACCGACAGCGCCGCGATGTTGCTGACAAAGTTCATGCTGCGCGCCACGCCGCTGGCCTTGACCAGATCGATCGGGTACAGCAGCAGACTGCTGACTGTCCAGAACGCGCCCGTGCCGGGGCCGGCCACGCCATCGTAGAAACCGAGGCTGAAGCCTTGGGTCGATTGCCATTTCTTTTTGATCGGCGCGTCGCTGTCCAGCGGCGCTTTCGGCGTGCCGCCAAATAGCAAATACAGGCCACAGGCGAAAACGATCACCGGCAGCATCTTGTTCAGCCATTCGGCCGGCAGGTAATGCGCAACCACCGCGCCAGTCAGCGCGCCGACCAGAGTGCCGACAATGGCGTGGGTCCACTGACGTGGGTGGAACAGTTTGCGCTTGTAGAAGGTGAAGCTGGCGGTCGCCGAACCGAAGGTCGAGCTCAGCTTGTTGGTGCCCAGCACCAGATGCGGCGGCAGGCCCGCCGTCAGCAGCGCTGGCGTGGTCAACAGACCGCCACCGCCAGCGATGGCATCGATGAAACCGGCAAGGAAAGCAACAGCAGCCAGAATGGCCAAGGTGGTGAGGTCAACGCTGAGTTCGAAAGGCATGGATTCGGCTTATTCGGCAAGGCGCAGAACGTGGGCTGCGGGGAGGGCGGTTATGTTACCTGTATCGAAGTGTTGCGGCGACCCAGAGCATGCCGTCGTCAATTGCAGTCTGGAATACATTCCTGTGTAGGAGCTGCCGAAGGCTGCGATCTTCCGGGGCGCGGAGCGCCCCGGCTGCTGCGCGTGGGAACGATCAAATCAAGATCAAAAGATCGCAGCCTTCGGCAGCTCCTACACAGGGGTGGGTTGGCTTTAGAGACCGAGTTCACTCAGCCCCGGATGATCATCCGGCCGGCGGCCCAGCGGCCAGTGGAATTTGCGCTCGCTTTCCTTGATCGGCATGTCGTTGATGCAGGCATAGCGCTGGAACATCAGGCCGTTGTCATCGAACTCCCAGTTCTCGTTACCGTACGAGCGGAACCAGTTGCCCGAATCGTCGTGCCATTCATAGGCGTAACGCACGGCGATGCGCGTATCGGAGTAGGCCCAGAGTTCTTTGATCAAGCGATAATCGAGTTCCTTCGCCCACTTGCGCGTCAGGAATGCCTTGGCCTCTTCGCGGTTGTTGGCGAACTCGGCGCGATTGCGCCACTTGGTATCGAGGGTGTAAGCGAGCGACACCTTCTCCGGATCGCGGCTGTTCCAGCCATCCTCGGCCAGACGTACCTTCTCGATCGCTGACGCGTGGTTGAACGGCGGCAATGGCGGACGTACCTGGGCTGCAGTCGACATGTTCAATCTCCTGATTCATTTAATGTATGAACAACAAGTCCGGCTTATTGAGAGTTACAGGCCCAATAACTTTCGCGCCATGCATTGCGCATTATCGGCGGCACTGTGATCACCCATCACAAGCGCTACGGTAATGGCGCCTTCAATCAGGATCAGCAACTGTCTGGCCAATAGTTGCGGATCCTCGGCACCATATTCGGTACACAGCTTGCTCACGTAGTCGAGCAGCTTCTGTTTATGTTCTTTGGCCACCAGCCGCACTGGATCCTGCGGATCACCGGTTTCGCCGCTGGTGTTGATAAAGGCACAGCCGCGAAAGCCTTCCGAGTCGAACCAGCCCTTGAGCACGGTAAACAGGTTGAGCAGGCGATCGGTCGGGGTTTCGGCCTGATCGACAGCATGCGTGAACCAGTGCATCCAGCGAATATCCCGTCGTTGCAGGGCTGCGACAACCAACGCGTCCTTGTCGGCAAAGTAACGGTAAATGCTTTTTCTGGAGACGCCGGCGGTCTTCACCAGAAGATCCATGCTGGTGGCAGCGATGCCACTTTTGTAGATCAACTTTTCGGTGACATCCAGAATGATGTCGCGTGTGTCATTGCTGATTGATTCGTTCATGTGGCGAACAGTAGAACGAGTGTTCTCCTTGGTCAAGCGATTTTCTTCGGCGTGTGTGAAAACGCTTTCGGGAGCAGGCTCGCTCCCACAGGGAAATGCATTTCAACGGTGGGAGCGAGCCTGCTCGCGAAGGGGCCATTACGGACACTGACAAGACCCGGCGCAGACGATGGTGTAAGCTCTCAAACTCTTCGGAATCGAACCTTGCGAGCCTTATGCCGTTGCTTTTCAAACGTTCTCTGCTGCCCAAACTGCGCAGCTTCGCGCTGACCGCCGAGGCGGTGAGCATTCTGTCCAGTGCTGCCGAATTCCGACGCTGCCTGCTCGAGCAAATCGCCGCAGCGACCCAGCGCATCTACATCATCGCGCTGTATTTGCAGCAGGACGAAGCCGGCCAGGAAATCCTCGATGCCCTGCACGCTGCCAAACTCAAGCGTCCCGAGCTGGAAATCGCCGTGGTGGTTGACTGGTTACGTGCCCAGCGCGGCCTGATCGGCGCGGGCAAGCAGCCGGGCAACGCCGCCTGGTATCAGGACATGACCCGCACACATCAGAGCGAAGTGCCGATCTACGGCGTGCCGGTGCAGACCCGCGAGCTGTTCGGCGTGCTGCACCTCAAAGGCTTCGTGATTGACGACAAGGTGGTCTACAGCGGCGCCAGCCTCAACAACGTCTATCTGCACAAACTCGACAAGTACCGTTTCGACCGTTACCACGTGCTGCGCAGTCGCGAGCTGGCGGATTCGATGCATCACCTGGTCAAGCATGGCCTGATCGAATCGAAAGCCGTGCACCGCCTCGACCTGCCCAACCTGCCGACTACCCGCAGCCTGCGCAACGACATCGGCGACCTGCGCAGCCGTCTCAAATACGCGACCTATGACACCGGGGCCGGCAGCACCAGCCGAGAAGGTCTGTCGGTCACGCCACTGCTCGGCGTCGGCAAGAACAACCCGCTGAACCGGGCGATTCTCGAACTGATCGCCAGCGCGCAAAAGCAGCTGACCATCTGCACGCCGTACTTCAACCTGCCACTGGGCGTGATCCGTGAAATCAACCGAGCGCTGGCCCGGGGTGTGAAGATCGACATCGTGGTTGGCGACAAGACTGCCAACGATTTCTACATTCCGCCGAGCGAGCCGTTCAAGGTGATCGCCGCGCTGCCGTATCTGTACGAGATCAGCCTGCGCCGCTTCGCCAAACGCCATCAGCACAGCATCGACAGCGGCCAATTGAACCTGCACTTGTGGCGCGACGGTGACAACACCTATCACCTCAAAGGCATGTGGATCGATCAGCGCTACACCTTGCTGACCGGCAACAACCTCAACCCGCGCGCATTCCGTCTTGATCTGGAAAACGCGCTGCTGATTGAAGACCCGAAAGGCGAGTGGCTGGAGCCACGGGCGAAAGAGCTGGAAAACATCTTCCGCCATACCACGCGGATCGATAACTTCCAGACGCTTGAAACGCTGCCGGATTACCCGGCAGGGGTGGCGAAGTTTCTCAAGCGGGTGAGTCGGGTGAGGATTGAGCGGTTGCTGTACAGGATTCTCTAGAGCTGCTGAAATCGCTATCGCGGGCAAGCCCTCTCCCACAGTGTTCGATGTCGTTCACAAAGCCTGTGCACACCTGGAAACCTGTGGGAGCGGGCTTGCCCGCGATGAGGCGCTGAAGATTTAATTCAGACCCAACTTCCCGCGCATCATCGAAAGATCCTCCGCCAGGGTATTCACCGGCCCGACCAGCGCCTTGCGGTCGTTGTCCTTGACCTTGTCATAGGTCTCAAATCCGCCATCCGCCGTCTTGTACTTGGCCAGAATCCTGTCGACCGTGGCGAAGTTCTTGTCGACTTTCGCTACGAACGCCTTGTCCTGCTGTTCGATCTGCGGGCGGAACAGATCGACGATCTTCTTCGCGCCGTCGATATTGCCCTGGAAGTCATACAGGTCGGTGTGGCTGTAGCGGTCCTCCTCGCCGGAAATCTTCGTCGCCGCCACTTCTTCCAACAGTGCGGCAGCGCCGCCAACGACTTTCTCCGGCGGAAAGGTCAGGCCGGCCACACGGGTTTGCAGATCCTGCACGTCTTTGTTCAAACCGTCGGCCAATGCGTCCAGGCCTTGGGTGGATTTCTCCGCGAACAACGAATATTCGATCCGGTGAAAGCCAGTGAAGTCCTCGGCCTTTACGCCTTTTTCGTGATCGTCGACACGCGAGTCGATGGACGCATCGAGATCGCTGAACAGCTCGGCAATCGGCTCGATCGACTCGTAATACACCCGCGTCGGCGCGTAGAGCTTCTGCGCGGTCGCCAAGTCGCCTTTCTTCACTGCGTCGGTGAACTGCTGGGTGTGGCTGGCCAGTTCATCGAGCTTTTCGGTGACGTAAATCTTGTAGTCCGACACCGGCCCCACCAGATCCAGCGGCGCAGTCGCGGCGAACGCCGCCAGCGGGGTGTTGAGCAAACCAAGGGTCAGCAATAACGCGAGTGGCGTCTTTTTCATGGGGCGGCTCCAGTGTCGGTTGGGTGTCATGCGGTTTTGTTTTGAGAGGTCGCAGCGAGTAACGAGCGACCGATGAAATCGTCATCGCCGGTCACGCCGGGCAGGGTGAAGAAGTAACCGCCGCCGACCGGTTTGAGATATTCCTCAAGCGGCTCGCCATTGAGTCGGGTTTGCACGGTGATAAAGCCTTTTTCCAGATCGGCCTGGTAGCAGATGAACAGCAGGCCCATGTCGAGCTGGCCGTTCTTGTTGACGCCGTTGGAATAGTTGAACGGCCGGCGCAGGATCAGATTGGCCTGGGTCGCGGCGGTGCGCGGGTTGGCCAGACGAATGTGCGCATCGAGCCTGGTCAGCTTGCCGGCCGGATCCTTGCTGTAATCCGGCACTTCGCTTTCCTTGTGGCCGCCGATGGGCGCGCCGCTGCTCTTGACCCGGCCGAGAATGCTTTCCTGCTCCTGCAACGGCGTGCGATCCCAGCGCTCGACGAAGTTGCGGATGATGCGCACCGCTTGATAACTACCGTGGGCAGCCCAGGCCGGTTCGTCACTGTCCGGTTGTACCCAGACAATCCGCTCCATGGCCTTGGCGTCGTTGGAATCGGGGTTGGCCGAGCCATCGCGAAAACCGAGGAAGTTGCGCGCCGACTGCGCCGGTACGCCGGGTTTGGCCGGCGCTTGCGGCGGCACGCTGCCTTCCTGTTTCCAGCGCACCAGCAGCAGGTCAGGCAGGTTTTTGACGATGTCGCGCAGGGCGTGAATGTTGGTGTCGGCGGTGTTGGCGCAGAACTGCAGACTGAGGTCGCCATGGCAGCAATCGGCGTCCAGCGCATCGTTGGGAAAGCCGACCATGCGTTGCAGACGCTTGGGCTTTGCCGCCGCCAGACCGAAGCGCTCGTCGAACAGCGAATCGCCGATGGAAACGGTGATGGTCAGGTTGTCCGGGGTGACCACCGGGCCGAGGATGCCGGAGTCCAGCGGCGGCAGTTTCGGGTCGACCTGCGCGACCGGGCCGCCTTTCATCAAAAACGCGATGCGTTCGTTCAAGGTGCGGAACAGCCGCTCGAGGTCTTCGCGATCGCTGGCCAGCACATCGAACGCCACCAGCATCCCGGAGGCCGGGCGCGGGGTGACGATGCCGGTCTGGTGCACACCGTGGAAATCGTGGCGGTCTCCGGTCTTGTCGCTGCTCGGCGCTTCGGTGACTTGCGCAGGCTGCGCGGCCATGGCCGGGCAGCTCAGCGCCGATCCGGCAAGGGCGACACCGGCGGCGCCCATGCCCATCAGCACGCGGCGCCGTTGCAGGTTGAGAGGTTCTGAATCGTTCATCTGTCGTGGTCTTCTGCTTACAGGCCGGAAAGGCCGAGGGCGGGGTCGATGCCATCCATTGCCGCGGCCAGAGCCTTGGCTTTGGCGGCGATCTGCTGGCGTTGCGCGGCGGTCACGGCGTCGTAACTGACGTAGCCATCGGCGGATTTGAACGCGTTGAGCTGGTAGTCGAAGTCACTCATGGCCTGGTCGACATTCGCCAACACGTCAGCGGCGGATTTGCTCAGCATCGGCCGCAACAGGTCGACGACCTTGCGCGCGGTTTGCGCGTTGGCAGCGAAACCGTTTAGATCGCTGCGGCTGTAGCGTTCCTCTTCGCCGCTGCCGGCGCGCACATCGGCGAGGCTGTTGAGGTTGCGCACGACGATGCCCACCAACTGCTCCGGCGGCAGCGACTGCGCGAGCAACTGTTGCTTGAGGACGGTGACGTCAGCGAGCAAGCGCTGGGCAATCGGCGCGACATCGTCGAGTTTGCGTTGCTCGAATAGCGCGTATTCGAGGCGATGGAAACCGACGAACGCCGGATCCTGCTCGCGCTTTTCGAAATAATCGGCGCGGGCATTGATCTGATTGTCCAGCTCGGCCAGGCGCTGCGCCGCCGGCGCCAGACGCTGATAAGCGGTACGCGCCGGCAGGTACAACGCTTGCGCCTGCGCCACATCGCCACTGGCGATCGCCTGATTCAGCGCCGTCGCCGCTTTGATCAACGCGCTGCCCTGAACGGCCAGATACACGCGAAATTCCGACAGCGGCCCGACGAAAGCCACCATCGACGGCTTGGCTTTGGCGGCGGCATCGGAAGCGGCTGTCGGTGTGACGTGCAAGGTGCCGCGCGGGTTGCTGAGCAAGCCGCAAGTGATCGCATAGTCGCCCGGTTGCAGGTTGGCGTTGATCACCTGGCTCAGGCCCGGCGCGATGTTCTCCCGCTCTTCGACCACCAGCACGCCGTCGAGAATTTCCCACTCGACCGCACGCTCGGAGCGGTTGACGATGCGGAAACTGGCGCGGCCGGCCGGCACCGTCAGGGCATTCGGCTCACAACTGTGGGGATGGATGTTGACGACGATTTCGTCGTGGTTGTGCTGACGCTTGGCGGCGGCCATGTTCGAGGCGTACCAGAACAGCCCGCCGGCGGCGACCATCAGCAGCACCGAGCCGGCCAGCGCCCAACGCAGGGCCGGAGGGGTTTGGGTAGTAGACATGAAGGGCCTTATTGGCTGGAAACGGAAGTGGTTGGCGTCGCCTGGCGAGGCGCGGGCATGAAGAACATCACCAGTGCCAGCAGCAGATAAATCAGGTACGCGCCCAAGGTGCTGACGGTCGGCGCATCCTGATAACCGAACATGCCGGCCAGCACCGAGCCCAGCGGGCCGTCCATCGGCAGCGTCGCGCTGAAGTCGAACAGCACGGTCTGCAGGTGATTCCACAGCCCGGCTTCATGCAACGCCTGCACCGAGTTGGCGAGAATCCCGGCGGCGACCACGAGGATGAACAATCCGGTCCACTTGAAGAACGCCGAGAGGTTGAGGCGCATGCTGCCGCTGTAGATCAGGAAACCGACGATCACCGCCAGGATCAGGCCGAGCAGGGCGCCAATCGGCGCGCCCGGGCCTTCGCTTTGCTGGAACACGGCGAGCAGGAAGAACACCGTCTCCAGGCCTTCGCGAGCGACGGCGAAGAAGACCATGGCGATCAATGCAATCACCTGATGCCTGGATTGCGTCAGCGCCTGATCCAGCGAGGCTTGCAGCGAGTGCTTGATCGACCGCGCGACCTTGCGCATCCAGAACACCATCGAACTGAGAATGCCCACGGCGACCAGACCGACCACGCCTTCGAACAACTCCTGCTGCTTTTGCGGGAATTCAGCGCTGACCAGCTCCAGACCACCACCGACCAGCAGGGCAAGGGCGGCGGCGAGGAAGACGCCGATCCATACCGCTGGCATCCATTGGCCACGGCCGGTCTGCTGCAAATAACTGGCAATGATGCCGACGATGAGCGCGGCCTCGATGCCTTCGCGCAACATGATCAAAAAGGGAACGAGCATTGGCTAGCCACAGCGATTTAGATAGGAGGCTAAGTTGTAACATAATGACACTCATTCCCAAATGGCATTCATTGACATTTAGCTGAACCTTAGCTGAACAACTGTGATTCCTGCTCGCGAATGCGGTATGCCTGTGACGCATCCGTGTCTGACACAACGCCTTCGCGAGCAAGCTCGCTCCCACATTGGTCCTGCGGTGAAATCAGGAGCTGAGGTAAGATGCCCACCACCCAAAAAACAACAAGGCTCACCTCGCTCCATGGCGGAAAAAGACACCATTGCCATTCAACTGGTGCGCGAAGCGCTGCTGCAAAGTTGCGCCCCGGGCGCGGCGACGGATGAGGCGTTGACCAAGGTCGGCATCGATCCGGCTCTGTTAACGGCCGATGAGGGCAGGGTGCCGGCCTCGCAATACGCCAGACTCTGGCGCCTGCTGGCACGACGCGGTGATGACGAGTTCTTCGGCATGGACCCGCGCCCGCTCAAGTCCGGCAGCCTGGCGTTTCTGTGTCGCAGCGCCATGGCGCAACCGACGCTGGCGGCGGCGCTGGATACCGGTCTGACGTTCCTGTCACTGATGCTGGAAAAACTGCCGGCGCAACTGGTGCATCAGCAGAGCCTTGCGGAAATCGTCCTGCTCGAAGACGACGCCGAACCGCGCCGCGCCTTTACCTATTTCACTTACTGGATGATCGTGCACGGCGTCGCGTGCTGGCTGGCCGGGCGGCGGATTCCGATTCTGGCGATTGAACTGCGCTGCGCCGAACCGGACTTCACCGACGACTATCGGGTGATGTTTTCGGAAAACCTGCGGTTTGAGCGCCCACGTACGCGGATAATCTTTTCCGCCGATTGCCTCGATCTGCCGGTCAAACGCAGTGCCGAAGAACTCAAGCGCTTCCTGGCCCAGGCGCCGGCGAACATTCTGGTCAAGTACCGCGACCCCGACAGCCTCGCCAGCCGGATCAAGCAGGATCTGCGGCAAGTGCCCGCGGAGCATTGGCCGGAAACCGAGGCGCTGGCCCAGCAACTGTGCATGTCCGCGTCGACATTACGCCGGCGTCTGGCTGAGGAAGGGCAGACCTATCAGGGCCTCAAGGACAGTGTGCGCAAGGAGCTCGCAATCACCTGGCTGGCAGAGCCGTCGATCAGTTTCGTCGAGATCGCTGCACGGCTGGGTTTTGCTGATGCCAGTTCGTTCTACAAGGCGTTTCGCAAGTGGTCCGGGTCGAACCCGGGGCATTACCGCACACTGATCCTCAATGAGGTGGTCTGACCCGACGCCTTCGCGAGCAGGCTCGCTCCCACCCAGGGCCGCGTGACCATTCCCCTTAAAAGGCTTGGCCAAACCAGTCAGCCACTTTGATAACTTTGACCATTGCCCCAAGCCCCGCGCGGCGCGACTATCCCTGTGTTGTTTACGGTTCCCAGCCTAATAAAAACACCGAGGGATTCTGGCAATGCGCGATTACTTGTCTGCCACCGAACAGTTCAACTATCAGCACACCGTCGATGCGTCGCTCAGCGGCACGCTGGCGGCACTCAACGCCTGCGTCGAATGTTGCGACCGCCATGCGTTGCCCGGGCGAATTGCGTTGTTCTGGGAAGGTCGCGACGGCTCAAGTGCGACTTACACCTTCACTGATCTGCAAGACAAAGCCGCGCGTTTCGCCAATTTTCTCCTCGCCCAGGGCGTGCAGAAGGGCGATAAAGTCGCCGGCCTGCTGCCGCGCAACGTCGAATTACTCATCACCGTGCTCGCCACCTGGCGCATCGGCGCGGTGTATCAGCCGCTATTCACCGCGTTCGGCCCCAAAGCCCTCGAACATCGCCTGAACAGTTCCGGGGCGAAAGTCGTGGTCACCGACGCGGTCAATCGGCCCAAGCTCAATGAAGTCAGCGCATGCCCGACCATCGTCACCGTTGGTGGCGCCAAAGGTCAGGGCATCGTTCGTGGTGATTTCAGTTTCTGGGCTGAGCTGGCCAACTATTCCAATGTCTGCGAGCCGGTATTGCTGACCGGCGAAGACCCGTTCCTGCTGATGTTTACCTCGGGCACCACTGGCCCTGCGAAAGCCTTGGCGGTGCCGCTCAAAGCCATCGTCGCCTTCCAGAGCTACACCCGCGATGCGGTGGACCTGCGTCCTGAAGACGCGTTCTGGAATGTCGCCGATCCGGGCTGGGCCTATGGCATTTATTTCGGCGTGACCGGGCCGTTGGCGCTGGGCCACCCGATTACCTTCTACGATGGCCCGTTCACCCTCGAAAGCACCTGCCGGGTGATCAACAAATACGGCATTACCAATCTCACCGGCTCGCCCACTGCCTATCGCCTGCTGATAGCCGGGGGAGAGGAGTTCGCCAGATCGATCAAGGGCAAACTGCGCATCGTCAGCAGCGCCGGTGAGCCGCTGAACCCGGAAGTGATCCGTTGGTTCGCTGACAACCTCGAGGTGGTCATTCACGACCATTACGGCCAGACCGAACTGGGCATGGTGCTGTGCAACCACCACGGCCTGGAGCACCCGGTGCATGTCGGCGCCGCTGGTTTCGCTTCGCCGGGCCATCGCATCGTCGTGCTTGATGAGCAATACAACGAACTCGGCGTCGGTCAGCCGGGCATTCTTGCCATCGACCGCCCGCAGTCGCCGATGTGCTGGTTCGGCGGCTACGAAGGCGCGCCGACCAAGGCCTTCGTCGGCAACTACTACCTGAGCGGCGACACCGTGGAGTGGAACCCGGACGGCAGCATCAGCTTCGTCGGCCGCAGTGATGATGTGATCACCACTTCGGGCTACCGCGTCGGCCCGTTCGACGTGGAAAGCGCGCTGATCGAACACCCGGCCGTGGTCGAGGCGGCGGTCGTCGGCAAACCCGACCCGGAACGCACCGAACTGGTCAAAGCCTTTGTCGTGCTGAGCGCGCAGTACCGCGCCGCGCCGGAGCTGGCCGAAGAGCTGCGCCAACACGTACGCAAGCGTCTGGCCGCGCATTCGTACCCACGTGAAATCGAATTTGTCAGCGAATTGCCCAAAACCCCGAGTGGCAAGTTGCAGCGCTTTATCTTGCGCAACCAGGAAATCGCCAAGGCTCAAGAGGCCGCAGCGCACAACGTTTCAGCTTGAATCCAAGGAAACACCGTCATGCAGATCGAGAACAAGGTTTTTATCGTCACCGGCGGCGCCTCCGGCCTCGGTGCCGCCAGCGCTGAATTGCTGGTCAGTGCCGGCGCCAAAGTCATGCTGGTCGACATGAACGCCGAAGCCGTCGCCGCGCAGGCCCAGCGCCTCGGTGCGCAAAGTGTGGTTGGCGACATCAGCAATGAAGCTGCCGCCGAAGCCGCTGTGCAGGCGACCGTTGCCGCATTTGGCAGCCTCAACGGCCTGATCAACTGCGCGGGCATCGTGCGTGGCGAGAAGATCCTCGGCAAGAATGGCCCGCACGCACTCAGCAGCTTTGCGCAAGTGATCAACGTCAACCTGATCGGCAGTTTCAACATGCTGCGCCTGGCCGCTGCGGCCATTGCCGAGAGCGAAGCCAATGCTGATGGCGAGCGTGGTGTGATCATCAACACAGCGTCGGTCGCAGCGTTCGACGGCCAGATTGGCCAGGCTGCGTACTCGGCTTCGAAAGGCGCGATCGCCAGCCTGACCCTGCCGGCCGCCCGCGAGCTGGCGCGCTTCGGCATCCGCGTGATGACCATCGCACCGGGCATTTTCGAAACGCCGATGATGGCTGGCATGACCCCGGAAGTGCGCGACTCGCTGGCCGCTGGTGTGCCATTCCCGCCGCGTCTGGGCAAGCCTGCCGAATACGCCGCGCTGGTGCGCCACATCATCGAAAACAGCATGCTCAACGGCGAGGTGATCCGTCTCGACGGCGCCTTGCGCATGGCCGCCAAGTAAGGAGGATTAGTCATGACTATGTCCAATGATCCGATTGTTATCGTCAGCGCTGTCCGCACACCAATGGGCGGTTTTCAAGGTGAGCTGAAAAGCCTTGCCGCACCGCAACTCGGCGCGGCGGCGATCAAGGCTGCGGTCGAACGCGCCGGTGTCGCCAGCGACGCGGTTGATGAAGTGCTGTTCGGCTGCGTACTGCCCGCCGGCCTCGGCCAGGCGCCGGCACGTCAGGCTGCGCTGGGCGCCGGGCTGGATAAATCGACGCGCTGCACCACGGTCAACAAGATGTGCGGCTCGGGCATGCAGACCACCATCATGGCCCACGACATGCTGCTTGCCGGCAGTGCCGACGTGGTGATCGCTGGCGGCATGGAAAGCATGTCCAACTCGCCGTACCTGCTCGACCGCGCCCGCGCCGGCTATCGCATGGGCCATGGCCGCGTGCTCGATTCGATGTTCCTCGACGGCCTCGAAGACGCCTATGACAAGGGCCGCCTGATGGGCACCTTCGCTGAGGATTGCGCCGAGACCAACGGCTTCAGCCGCGAGGCGCAGGACGCTTTCGCCATTACCTCGACCACCCGCGCGCAACAGGCGATCAAGGACGGCAGCTTCAAGGACGAAATCGTCCCGCTGACGGTGACCGTCGGCAAAGAGCAGGTAGTGATCAGCAACGATGAGCAGCCGCCAAAAGCCAAACTCGACAAGGTTGCCTCGCTGAAACCGGCGTTCCGCGACGGTGGCACGGTCACCGCAGCCAACTCCAGCTCGATTTCCGACGGCGCGGCGGCGTTGGTGCTGATGCGCCAGTCCCACGCGCAGCAACTGGGCCTCAAGCCGCTGGCGGTGATTCATGGCCACGCTGCGTTCGCTGATACCCCTGGGCTGTTTCCCACCGCACCGATTGGCGCGATCAAGAAACTGGTGAAGAAGACCGGTTGGACGCTGGATCAAGTGGATCTGTTTGAAGTGAACGAAGCGTTTGCCGTGGTCGGCATGGCGGCGATGACGCACCTGGAGATTCCCCACGACAAGCTCAACGTGCACGGCGGCGCCTGCGCGCTGGGCCATCCGATCGGTGCGTCGGGGGCGCGGATTCTGGTGACGTTGCTCGCGGCGCTGCGGCAGAAACAGCTCAAGCGCGGCATTGCGGCGATCTGCATTGGCGGCGGCGAAGCCACGGCCATGGCTGTGGAATGCGTCTATTGAGGTTGACAGTTGACCTTGTGGGAGCGGGCTTGCCCGCGATGGCAATGGATCAGTCACCATCAATGTTGGATGTGACGGCCTCATCGCTGGCAAGCCAGCTCCCACAGGTTATGTGGTTGTTTGGAAGAATTAAGGAATCACCATGATCCCCAACGAAGACCAAACCCAGATCCGCGACATGGCCCGGCAGTTTGCCGAGGAGCGGCTCAAGCCGTTCGCCGCCGAGTGGGATCGCGAGCACCGTTTCCCCAAGGAAGCCATCGCCGAGATGGCCGAGCTGGGCTTCTTCGGCATGCTCGTGCCGGAGCAGTGGGGCGGCTGTGACACCGGCTACCTGGCCTACGCCATGGCCCTGGAAGAAATCGCTGCCGGCGACGGTGCCTGTTCGACGATCATGAGCGTGCACAACTCGGTCGGCTGCGTGCCGATTCTCAAGTTCGGCAATGACGACCAGCGCGAGCGCTTCCTCAAACCGCTGGCCAGCGGCGCCATGCTCGGCGCCTTCGCCCTGACCGAACCGCAGGCCGGTTCCGATGCCAGCAGCCTGAAAACCCGCGCCCGGCTGGACGGCGATCACTACGTGCTCAACGGTTGCAAACAGTTCATCACCTCCGGGCAGAACGCCGGCATCGTGATCGTGTTTGCCGTGACTGACCCGAGCGCCGGCAAACGCGGGATCAGCGCGTTTATCGTGCCGACCGACTCGCCCGGCTACAAAGTTGCGCGGGTCGAAGACAAACTCGGCCAGCACGCCTCCGACACCTGCCAGATCCTCTTCGAAGATGTGAAAGTGCCGGTGGCCAACCGGCTGGGCGAGGAGGGCGAGGGCTACAAGATTGCCTTGGCCAACCTTGAAGGCGGCCGCGTCGGTATCGCCTCACAAGCCGTTGGCATGGCCCGCGCTGCGTTCGAGGCCGCGCGTGATTACGCCCGCGAGCGAGACACCTTCGGCAAGCCGATCATCGAGCATCAGGCCGTGGCGTTCCGCCTGGCGGACATGGCCACGCAAATTGCCGTCGCCCGGCAAATGGTGCATTACGCCGCAGCCTTGCGTGACAGCGGCCAACCGGCGCTGGTCGAGGCGTCGATGGCCAAGCTGTTCGCCTCGGAAATGGCTGAGAAGGTCTGCTCCATGGCCTTGCAAACCCTTGGCGGTTACGGTTACCTCAACGACTTTCCTCTGGAACGCATCTACCGCGACGTGCGCGTTTGCCAGATCTACGAAGGCACCAGCGACATTCAGCGCATGGTCATTTCGCGCAATCTCTGACAAGGAATTTTATTCATGACTTACGAAACGATTCTGCTGGAAACCCGCGACCGCGTCGGCCTGATCACCCTCAACCGGCCGCAGGCGCTGAACGCGCTCAATGCGCAACTCGTCAGCGAAGTGAACCACGCCCTCGATACGCTGGAAGCCGATGCGCATATCGGCTGCATCGTCCTCACCGGTTCGAAAAAAGCTTTCGCTGCCGGCGCGGACATCAAGGAAATGGCTGAGCTGACCTATCCGCAGATCTACATGGACGATCTGTTCAGCGATAGCGATCGCGTCGCCAACCGACGCAAGCCGATCATCGCCGCGGTCAATGGTTTCGCCCTCGGCGGCGGCTGTGAACTGGCGCTGATGTGCGACTTCATTCTGGCTGGCGACAATGCCAGATTCGGCCAGCCGGAAATCAACCTCGGCGTACTGCCGGGCATGGGCGGCACCCAGCGCCTGACCCGCGCGGTGGGCAAAGCCAAGGCCATGGAAATGTGCCTGAGCGGGCGCATGATCGACGCGGTGGAAGCCGAGCGCTGCGGCATCGTCGCGCGGATCGTGCCGAGCGATGAGCTGCTTGATGAAGCGCTGAAAGTCGCAGCGGTGATCGCTGGCAAGTCACTGCCGATTGCGATGATGATCAAGGAGAGCGTCAACCGCGCGTTCGAGGTCAACCTGACCGAGGGTGTGCGTTTCGAGCGGCGGGTGTTCCATGCGGCGTTTGCGACGCAGGATCAGAAGGAAGGGATGGCGGCGTTTATTGCCAAGCGTGAGGCTGCATTCCAAGGCAAATAGATGCGGTGCCTAAGCTGACGCTTTCGCGAGCAGGCTCGCTCCCACAGGATCTGCGCCGTCCAATGTGGGAGCGAGCCTGCTCGCGAAGCTTTTACAGCTGATAGTTCTTCAAATCCCGCGCAATCACCATCCGCTGTATCTCGCTCGACCCTTCATAGATCTGGGTAATCCGCGCATCGCGGTAGTACTTCTCGACTGGGTAATCCTCCAGATAGCCATAGCCGCCATGGATCTGGATCGCCGACGAACACACTTTCTCGGCCATTTCCGACGCGAACAGCTTGGCCTGTGAGGCCTCGGACAAGCATGGTTTACCCGCCGTGCGCAGCCGCGCTGCATGGAGGATCAGCAACCGTGCGGCGTTGATCTGCATGTGCATGTCAGCCAGCAGATTGGCGATGCTCTGGTGCTCAATGATCGGCTTGTCGAATTGCACCCGGTCTTTCGAGTAGGCCAACGCCGCTTCAAACGCTGCCCGGGCGATACCCAATGCCTGCGCGGCGATGCCGATGCGTCCGCCTTCAAGGTTGGACAGGGCAATCGCCAGGCCCTTGCCGCGTTCGCCGAGCAGATTGGCCTCGGGGATGCTGCAGTTGTTCAGCGTCACCGCGCAGGTGTCGGAGGCGCGGATGCCCATTTTGTGTTCGGTGCGATCGACGATGAAACCCGGTGTGTCGGTGGGCACCAGAAACGCTGACAGGCCTTTTTTGCCGAGATCCGGATCGGTTACCGCGAAGACGATCGCCAGTTTCGCCCGCTTGCCATTGCTGACAAATTGCTTGGCACCGTTGATCACCCATTGGCCGTCGCGCAGTTCGGCGCGGGTGCGCAGGTTGTGTGCTTCGGAGCCGGCCTGGGGTTCGGTCAGACAGAAGCAACCGATGGTCTGCCCACTGGCCAGATCGGCCAGCCAGGTCTGTTTCTGTTCGGCGCTGCCGTAGTTGAGCACCGGGCCGCAGCCGACCGAGTTGTGAATGCTCATGAACGCGCCGGTCGCGCCATCGCCGGCGGAAATTTCCTCGACGGCCAGGGCATAGGCGACGTAATCGACGTAGGTGCCGCCCCATTCCTCGGGCACGACCATGCCGAGCAGGCCCAGCTCACCCATCTTCGCCACCAGCTCGTCGTCGATCCAGCCAGCCTTTTCCCAGGCCTGGGCGTGGGGCGCGATTTCGCCACGGGCAAAATCCCGGGCCATGTCGCGGATCATCACTTGTTCTTCAGTCAGTTCGAGATCGTGCATGACTCAGCTCCCGCTCTCATCAAAACCATGGAAGAAGCTCGCAACCTGCGCAGCGTCCAGCTCAGCGACGGTTGGCGGGTTCCAGCGCGGTGACTTGTCCTTGTCGATCAACAGGGCGCGCACGCCTTCGATCAGGTCGCCACGGGCAAACCACTGGCGGTCCAGATGCAGCTCCAGCGCAAAGCAATTCTCCAGACTCAGGTGCCTGCCGCGACGGAGCATTTCCAGGGTCACGGCCATGGCCAGCGGCGAGCGGGTTTCCAGCAGATCCGCCGTGGTGACCGCCCATTCGTGGCTGTCGGCGACGGTGACGGCGCGCAATTGCTCGATCATGCTTGGCACGTCGGGCAGGGCGAAAAAGTGGTCGATGGCCGGGCGCAGCGCCTCGAGTGGGGCGTCCGGCAGAGTTTGCACAGCGTGCTTGGCCAGCAGGTTCTGCAGCGACTTCAGCGGCGTGTCCTGCCACTCCATCTGGTCGAGTTTCTCGTCGAGCAGACCCAGTTTGCTGCTGTCCAGATACCAGTCGGCGAGGCCGCAGTACAGCGCATCGGCCGCGCGAATCTGCACGCCGCTGACGCCCAGATAAATCCCCAGTTCACCGGGAATGCGTGGCAGGAAATAGCTGCCGCCGACGTCGGGGAAATAACCGATGGCCACTTCCGGCATCGCCAGACGGCTCTTTTCGGTGACCACGCGCAGATCGGCGCCTTGCACCAGGCCCATGCCGCCGCCGAGGACGAAACCGTCCATCAGGGCCAGCACCGGTTTGCGGTAGTGATGAATCGTCAGGTCGAGGGCGTATTCCTCGACGAAGAAATCTTCGTGCAGCGTGTCGCCGCTCTTGTAGCTGTCGTACAGCGAACGAATATCACCGCCGGCGCAGAAAGCCTTTTCGCCGGCACCGCGCAATACCACGGCGTGCACATCGGCGTCAGACGCCCAGGCATCGAGCTGCTGTTGCAGCAGACGCACCATGTCCAGGGTGATTGCATTGAGGCCCGCAGGGCGGTTGAGGGTCAGGTGGCCGATATGGTTGCGCACCTCGGCCAGCACGTCGTTTTGTATGGCATCCATGGACGGGGTCCGCCGGGATGAAGCCTGAGCTGTCATCTGTAACTCCCTGCTTTTTATTGTCTTTATTCGAAAAGCCCGCGCGCGGGCGTTAGCGGATCGTAACAGTGCAAATTTGTCGTGTACAACGGGGATATGTGCAGGGGGAATCTGCGTTTTTACATGCCTCGAAATTGCGTGATTATCGGAAGGTTTCGCTGATGCTGCGGCGCTTGGCGTGCAGTTCGCTGGCGTGGATCAGCCGTTCGAGGTCTTCGGGGGTGACGTCGATGAAGGCTTCCATGTCGGCCAGCGCCAGTTTCAAGTCTTCGGCGGTGATCGCCTGGCGGTCGACCGGGACCACTGGCGGTGCCGGGTCAGCAGCGCGTTTCGGATAGCGGATGCGGGTCAGGTTGTTATAGGCCAGCGCACTAATGAGCATGCACAGCGCGCCGAGCATCACCGGCTCCATGGCTTTCCAGTCCATGGCGATGGTTGCAGGGTCGGCGAGCACCAGTGTCAACGCCAATGCGCCGGCCGGTGGGTGCAGGCAACGCAGCCAGCACATCAGAATCACCGCCATGCCGGCGGCGAGGCAGGCGCTGCCCAGCGTACGGCCAAGCACATGGGCGACCAGCAAGGCGACCACGCCAGCACACAGGTAGCCGCCGAGAATCGACCATGGCTGGGCGAGGGCGCCCGAGGACACGGCGAACAGCAGCACCGCCGAAGCGCCGAGCGGGCCGATCAGGTGAAAGGCAACGTCATGGCCGAACACCTGCGCGCACATCCACACACTGAACAGCGTGCCCAAGGCCATGCCGATCGCGGCACGGCTCCATTCAGTGGGGCGGGTGTTGATGGCAGCGGGCAACCAGCGAGCAAGCATGTAGAACTGATCCTTTACAAAATCCGGGGCAAAAAAAAGGACTTGTCCGGCATATCCGGAAAGCCCTCGAAGCGTTCCAACATTGGGGGAGGAACGCGCGTAGTTTGCCGATCAAACTCGATGCTGACAAATTCATATAAATGCAGTTTTAGTGCACTATTTTTGCATTGAACGGGTGCGCCGCGCGCTGACGAAGCATAGATATCCACCCAGCGCCGCCAAGCCGCTCAGGGCGTAGAACATGCTCGGCGCCGGCGTGTGCATCAGCAGAAACCCGCACAGCACCGGGCTCGCCCCACCGCCGAGTGCCGCCAGGTTCTGCGCGCCGTAGTAGCTGCCGCGCAGTGTCTCCGGGGCGAGGGTGTCGACGAAGAGGAAGTCTGCCGGGTAAATGATCATTTCGCCCAAGGTGAAGATGAACATCGCCACGCACCAGCCGAGCAGGCTGTCCGCCAAACTGAAGCCAATCAACCCGACGATGAACAGCGCAGTGCCGCCAGCAATCCAGTGACGCAGGTGTTCGCGGCTGAGCCAGCGACCGACCTGGTATTGCAGGAGGATCACCGTGATTGCGTTGCAGGCGAGCAGGGCGGCCATGGTGTCCAGGGTCTGTTGCTGGGTGTGGGTGACCAGCAGGTATTGCGACAGGTACAGGGTGAAGCGCCCGTGCACCAATGTGCTGAGCAGGCAACCGAGGGTGAACAGAACCATGGTGCGGTCGTTTTTCAGGATCATCAGCGTGTTGAGGAAACTTTGCGGCGCACTGCCGGAAGTTGTCGGACTGGCATCCCTGGTCGCGCCGAGCAGCAGAAAAATACTGCCAATGGCGATCGCACCGGCAACGATGAACGGCGCGGACGGCTGCACCCCGGCAATCACCACGCCAATCATCGGGCCGGCGGCGTAGCCGATATTGGTCAGCGTGTAATTGAGGGAAAACGCCTTGACCCGCTGGCCCACCGGCAGGTTTTCACTGAGGATCGCCTTGGAGCCGATGAGGAACAGCGCCGACGCGGTTTCGCTGATGATCAGCACCAGGGTGACCAGATACAGGTTCTGCGCGAAGGTCAGCAGGATCAGGCCGATACCGCTGGAGAGCATGGCCACAATCAGCAACTGGCGCTTGTCCAGCTTGTCGATGATGTAGCCGCCGTACAGCGACAGCAGCGTGGCGCTGAACACGGCGATGCCGAGCAGCAAGCCGACATCCTGCGGATTGAGGCCAAGCTTGTTGCTGAGGAACAGCGTCAGCAACGGACTGACCAGGGCGCGGCTGATGACCACGGTCAGCGAGCTGATCATCAACCGGCGAATGAACGGCGAATACATGGCCACGGAAGGGGAATATCTTTATTCGGAATGGCTGGCGAACGCCATCCTCTCTGGGCAGCTGCCACCGGTCAAGCTGATACACCAGCGTCCCTCGGAGCACATGATTTCCCTGTGGGAGCGAGCCTGCTCGCGAAGGCGACGGATCAGTCACCTGCGATGTCGCTGACATACCGTATTCGCGAGCAGGCTCGCTCCCACAGGGTCTGTGTACCTCACGATTACCACTGACTCCCACAGGCGCAAATCAAGCCACATCCGAAGCCGCCGGCCTTTGCCGCAAGGTGATCGGCAACTTGCACGATTCACCGCGCCCCATCGGGAAATACTGGAAACCATTGCGCGCCAGACGCTCGGCGTCGTACAAGTTGCGGCCGTCAAAGATCACCGGGCTGTTGAGGCGCTGTTTGATCAGCTCGAAATCCGGGGCTTTGAACTGTTGCCATTCGGTGCAGATGATCAGCGCATCGGCGCCGGCCAGTACCGATTCCGGCGTGCCCATCAGCATCAGTTTTGATTCGTTTGGATAGAGACTCTGGGTTTCCACCATGGCCTCCGGATCAAACGCGCGCACGCTGGCCCCGGCAGCCCATAAATCTTCGAGCAGAACCCGGCTCGGTGCGTCGCGCATGTCGTCGGTGTTGGGCTTGAACGCCAGGCCCCACAAGGCAAAGGTCCTGCCGCGCAAATCGCCCCGGTAGAACGCGTTGATGCGCTCGAACAGTTTGTGTTTCTGCCGCTGGTTGATCGCCTCAACCGCTTGCAGCAGATCACTGGAGCAATGCGCCTGTTCGGCACTGTGAATCAAGGCGCGCATGTCTTTGGGAAAACACGAACCGCCGTAGCCGCAACCCGGATAGATAAAGTGATAGCCAATCCGCGTATCGGCACCGATGCCCTGGCGCACTGATTCGATGTCCGCGCCGAGGTGCTCGGCGAGTTCGGCGATCTGGTTGATGAAACTGATCTTGGTCGCCAGCATGCAGTTGGCGGCGTATTTGGTCAGCTCGGCGCTGCGCAGGTCCATGAACAGGATGCGGTCATGGTTGCGGTTGAATGGCGCGTACAGATCGCGCATCACATCGCGCACTTCCGCGCCTTCGCAACCGATGACGATACGATCCGGCCGCCGGCAATCAGCAACCGCTGAACCTTCCTTGAGAAATTCCGGGTTGGAGACGATATCAAACTGCAGCAGTCGGCCAATCTTGATCAGGGCCTTTTCGATGTGGCTGCGCAAAGCGTCACCCGTGCCCACCGGCACCGTGGATTTTTCCACCACGATCAACGGCTGCTGGCGATGCCGGGCAATCGCGTCGCCGACCGACAACACGTAGCGCAGGTCCGCCGAGCCGTCCTCGCGTGACGGCGTGCCCACCGCGATGAACGCAACCCGCCCATGCAACACCGCAAACCGCTCATCAGTGGTGAATTGCAGGCGCTGCGAATCCAGGCCCTCACGCACCAGGCTGGCCAGCCCCGGCTCGAAAATACTGACGTGGCCCTGGCGTAACTGCTCGATTTTCTGCGCGTCGACATCCATGCACACAACGTCGTTACCGACCTCGGCCAGCACCGCCGCTTGCACCAGACCGACATAACCACTGCCAAATACCGTGATCTTCATGCCGCACTCCTGTTCGCAGTCCCTGCATCGAACATAAGAGCGCGATGTTTCAGTTCGCCTACCGTGCGGATAAAGCAGCAAACAGACCGTTCGGGGAATGCCCGATTGACTTTTACGGCCTCGAACGGCAGGTTGTCGGCCTTTCGCGGCAACCCCTGTCATTGAGTCACGCCGTTTTTTTGCGTTTCATTTCATGCATTTATTGTTTTTGTTGAATCGTTTTTTATTTCAAGGCCGTTTCGTTTGAGTGATTTGTCGAGTACCCAACCTGCACCGTCCACCAGCAATCCGCTGACCGTTTACCTGGCACGACTGGCACCTTCCAGCCAGTTGACCATGCGCTATGTGCTGCAAGATGCCGCTGACCGCCTCGGTTTCGAGGACGTCGATATCGAAGAAATCCCTTGGCACGGCCTGCAACCGGAAGACGTGGTGGCGCTGGTCGCCGCTTTGCGTGCCGACGGTTATGCACCGAACACCTCTTCGCTGTACGTCAACGCCGTGCGCGGGGTGATGAACGAGGCGTGGCGCATGAGCCTGATCAGCCAGGATCACCTGTTGAAGATGCGTTCGGTCAAGGGCATAGCCGGCACACGGCTGTCCCAGGGGCGCAACCTCAAGCGCACGCTGATTCACGAACTGATGGAAGTCTGCGCTGCCGACCCGCGCCCGCAGGGTTTGCGTGATGCGGCGGTGATTGCGTTGCTGTACGGCACCGGCATGCGCAAGTCGGAATCGGTGGATCTGGATCTGAGTCAGGTCGACTTCAACGAACGCAGCCTGACCGTCACCGGCAAGGGCAACAAACAGCTGATCAAGTACGCGCCGGCCTGGGCCTTTGCCAAGCTCGACGCCTGGCTGGAACTGCGTCGTTCACAGCTCAAGGAAGGCGAGAGCGACGATGCATTCCTGTTCAATCGCATACGCCGGGGCAGCCACATCACCCGCGAGCGCATCACCAAACACGCGATTTACTACATCGCCCGCCAGCGCGGTACGCAGGTCGGGGTGAAAATCATGCCTCACGATTTTCGGCGTTCATTCATCACCCGGGTGATCGAAGAGCACGACCTGTCGATCGCGCAGAAACTGGCGCATCACAGCAATATCCAGACAACCGCCAACTACGATGTGCGCGATGACAACGAGCGGCGGCGGGCAGTGGATCGCTTCGATTTGTGACGCGTTTAGCCCGATGAAGGGCAATTGCGCGCGGCCGTCGCAGCCTGAGTGATCTGTGCAGCAAGCCGTTTGACGTTGTTCTGTTGCGCAGTCACCAGCTCTTCGATGCTTGGCCCTGAAGGCGTCTGCAACACCGAGCGACAGGTCAGTAGCGCCGCGTCTTCAGCACCCAGCGGGCGCACTCGCCATTTCACGTCGATCAAGGCGTACTGGCCGGGAATCGAATCGAAGCGCTGCACGTCGATACGCACGGAGGCGCGCTGCTGGCCGACGCCACTGCTCAATTGATCGACCAGCGCGCCGCGCAACTCATCGGCAAGGGTGGCGCTCCACCAATCGGTTTCCAGAATCGCCACGCCGCTGTTGCCCTGGCGAATCACAATCTGCGCGCGATCGACCTGTGGCGGCACGCTGATGCTTTCAATGGCGATGTCGGCACCGTTGCGGCTGGCACCCGGTTGCGCCGGGGTCAGTGTGTGAAAGCTGATCGGGTCGCTACGGCACGCAGTCAGCAGCACGAAGGCAGCGAGCACGGTGATCTTCAACGGTAAAGCCATGGATTCAGCTCCTGTGCTCAATTGCGTGGCGGTCCTTTGAGGTCCAGCGGCGCGGCGTTGTCGGGACGCCCGCGAATCAGCGACTCAGGGTGGCGACCGAGGTAATCCGACAGCTCTCGCAACGAGCGCGACATGCGCCCGAGCTCGTCGAGGGTCTCGGTCAGTTGCTCGCGTTGCGGTGAGTCCTCGGCGAGAGTCGAATTGGCTGACTGCAACGTCTTGCTGACATCGGCGAGGGTGCTCTGTACACCCGGCAGAGTCCTGGCGTTGAACTGCTTCAGGCCCTTGCGCAGCTCGACCAGATTGCCGTCGAGGTTGCTGGCGATGCGTTCAACCGGCAATGCGTTGATCTTGTTGACCATCGCCTCGAGTTTTTCCTGCAACTGTTCGAGGCTGCCAGGGACGGTCGGAATGGTGACCGGCCGCGCCTTGGGGTCGAACGCGACTTTCGGCGCTTTGGGGTAGAAATCCAGCGAGATATACAACTGACCGGTGAGCAGGTTCCCATTGCGGGCCTGGGCGCGCAGGCCATTTTCAATGAACGTGCCGATCAGGCGCGCGCCGGTGGCCTCGTCGTTTTCGTCGCCATGGTAGGTCTTGAGAATCTTCGCGTGGGCACGGCCGAGTCGCTGCGGATAAATGACAATGCCGACATTCACCGGAAAGGTGCGCTTGACCTCGTCGAAGTCGAGATTGACCGCCACCACCCGGCCGATTTCGATACCGAGAAACTCCACGGGCGCATCCACCTTGAGGCCGCGCAAGGCCTGATCAAACCGCAGCGCCAGGTATTGCGCCTTGCCGTCGGGCGGGGCGAGGGCGGCGGTCTGGTTGGCAAACAGCTCGAAACTCTTGTCGTCGCTGGCCGGCTTATCGTCGGGGCTGTAGTCCGGGGCGCGGAAAGCGATGCCGCCGACCAGCAGGGTCGACAGCGATTCGGTTTTCACCGCGAAACCGTTGGCGCCGACATTGATGTCGATGCCACTGGCGTTCCAGAAGCGGGTGTTTTCGGTGACGTAGGCATCGTTGGGCGAATGCACAAACACTTCGATATTGACGCCTTTGCCGTCCGGGTCCAGCGCGTAGGACACGACCTGGCCAACCGGAATCTTGCGGTAATAAACGGGGGAGCCGATGTCCAGCGAGCCAAGGTCCGCGGTGTGCAGCGTAAAGCGTTTGCCCGGTTCGCCGTAGGTGATCGGCGGCGGGTTCTCCAGACCTTTGAAGTTTTTTGAGCGGGTATTGGCCTGACCTATGTCGGCACCGATGTAGTCACCCGACAGCAGCGTATCGATGCCCGATACACCGCCGGCGCCGATACGCGGACGCACCACCCAGAATTGCGAGTCCTCGCGGGTAAAGGCTTCGGCTTGCTTGGCGAGTTTGATCGTGGCGTTGACGTGTCTATGGTCGTTGGCCAGTTCGACGTCGGAGACATGGCCGATGACCACGTTGCGGTATCTGACTTCGGTCTTGTTAGCGGTCAGGCCATCGCCGGTCTTGAAGGTAACGGTGATGACCGGGCCTTCCTGAAGGATGTTGTGAATCACCAGCGAAATCCCGACCAGCACCGCCACAATCGGCACGATCCATACCAGTGAAATCGCGAAACGGCGGGTTTTGATCGGCGCTTGACCGGGTGCTAGCGGCTCATCGCTGGCTGACGACTTCATCCATGTCCTCCTCAATTTATCGGGCACTGAGCGTCAGGAACGCAAAAGCACCTCATCAATATAGAAGTGCTTGGCGATAGAGCAAATGTGTATAGCTGGCGTGGGACGCGATTGCGGTGCAAGGAGTTGCCGAAGGCTGCGACCTGATCGTTCCCATGCTCTGCGTGGGAATGCAGCCCGGGACGCTCTGCGTCCCAAGATCGCAGCCTTCGGCAGCTCCTACAGGGGCCAGAATCTTGGCGGGCTCAGCCGAGCATTTCGCGCAGGCGATACCAGAACATGCCCAGCGCCAGCAGCGGCGAACGCAAGGCCGGGCCACCGGGGAAGGTCATGTGCGGCACGCCGCTGAACACGTCCATGCCCTGGCTGTGCCCGGCATGAATGGCTTCGCCCAACAGTTTCGCGCACCAATGGGTGACGTTGAGGCCATGGCCGGAATAACCCTGCGCGTAAAACACGTTCGGGTGCTGTTTGAGTCGGCCAACCTGGGGGAAGCGATTGGCGGTAATGCCGATCTTGCCGCCCCATTGGTAGTCGATGTGCACATCGGCCAGTTGCGGGAACACCTTGAGCATTTTCGGGCGCATATAGGCGGCGATGTCCGCCGGATCGCGCCCGGAATAATGACAAGCGCCGCCAAACAGCAACCGTCGATCAGACGAGAGTCGGTAATAGTCCAGCCCGACTTTTTGATCGCACAGCGCCAGGTTCTGCGGAATCAACTGGGCGGCGCGGCTTTCGTCCAACGGCTCGGTGGCAATGATGTAACTGCCAGCGGGCAGCACTTTGCCGCTGAGTTTCGGCTCGAGGTCATCCAGATGCGCGTTGCAACCAAGCACCAGGCTGCCGGCGCGCACTGAACCCGTGGCGCAGCGCACCTCGACGGTCGGGCCATGGAAGATTTCCAGCACCGGACTCTGCTCAAAGATACGCATGCCCAGCGCTGCCGCGAGACGCGCTTCGCCCTGGACCAGATCCAGCGGATGCAAATGGCCCGAACCCATGTCGATCAATCCGCCGGCGTACACTCCGGCGTCGACCACTTGCTCACGGATCTGCTGCGGGCCGACCAGCCTGGTTTCGTGGGCATACTCGAGTTCGGCGAGACTGGCCTGTTCCTGCTTGAACGCGGCGAATTGCGCGGCGGTGTTGGCCAGTTCGCAAAAGCCCCAGCGCAGATCACAGGCGATGGCGTTTTCAGTGATGCGCTGGCGCACCAGCTCCACCGAATCAATGCCGGCGCGCTGCAGATAGCGCACGCCGTCCTGGCCAAGGTAGCGAGCGAACCCCTCGACTTCATGGCCGATACCGCGAATCAGCTGACCGCCATTGCGCCCGCTGGCGCCCCAGCCGATACGTCGCGCCTCGAGCAACACCACCGACAAACCGCGCTGCGCCAGCTCAATCGCGGTATTGACGCCAGTGAAGCCGCCACCGATTACGCAGACGTCGGCAAGCAAATCACCATCCAGCGCAGGGTAGGGCGTGCTCGCCCGCGCAGAAGCGGCGTAATAAGAGCCGGTGTGTTGTGCGCTGTGCTGATTCATTTGTTCGACTTCACTTTGCTCCACGACCGGGTCATCAGACGCATGATCGCCTGGGGTGGGGTCGAGGAAATGTAGAGTTTTTCGAGCACCGACTGCGGCGGGTAAACCTCAGGATTGTTGACCAGTTCCTCATCCATGAACGGCTTGGCCGCCGGATTCGGGTTGGCGTAGCCGACGGTGGCGCTGACCTTGGCGATCACCTGCGGATCGAGCAGGTAATTGATGAAGGCGTGCGCCTCTTTGGCGTTGCTCGCGTCGGCCGGAATCGCCAGCAGATCGAACCACAGGTTGGCGCCTTCCTTGGGGATGGCGTAAGCGATATTCACGCCGTTCTTGGCTTCCTTGGCGCGGTTGGCCGCCTGGAACACATCGCCGGAGTAACCGAACGCGACGCAGATGTCGCCATTGGCCAGGTCCGACACGTACTTGGAGGAATGGAAATAGGTGATGTACGGGCGGATGCTCAGGAGCTTGGCTTCGGCCTTTTTGTAGTCTTCAGGGTTTTCACTGCGCGGGTCCATGCCCATGTAGTTGAGGATGGCCGGGAAGACTTCGTCGGCGGAATCCATCATCGACACGCCGCACTGGCTGAGCTTCTTCAGATTCTCGGGTTCGAACAGCACGGCCCAGGAATCGATGTGGTCGATGCCGAGCACTTGCTTGACCTTATCGACGTTATAACCGATGCCGTTGGTGCCCCATAAATAGGGAACCGAGTGCTCATTGCCTGGATCATTTTTCTCTAGCAATTCAAGCAGTTTTGGGTCCAGGTTCTTCCAGTTTGGTAACTGTGAACGGTCGAGCTTCATAAACGCGCCGGCCTTTACCTGACGGGCGAGGAAATGGTTGGACGGCACCACCACGTCGTATCCGGTGCGACCGGCGAGGAGTTTGCCTTCAAGGGTTTCGTTGGAGTCGAAGACGTCGTAGATCACCTTGATCCCGGTCTTGCTCTGGAAGTCGGCGAGGGTGGTTTCGCCGATGTAGTCGGTCCAATTGTAGACACTGACCTGGGGCTCGGCGTGGGCTACGGCACTGAACAGCACGCTCAGTGCGACCGGGAGTACGGATTTCAATAGACGCATATCGACACCTCTTCTTGTAATGATCGTTCCCACGCTCTGCGTGGGAATGCCGCAACGGACGCTCCGCGTTCGGCTTTGGATGGGACGCAGAGCGTCCCGGGATGCATTCCCACGCGGGAGCGTGGGAACGATCGACTGTGCGGCCGTCTTCGCGAGCAGGCTCGCTCCCACAGGGACGGGCGCGGGGTCAGACGCTGAGCAGCAGGAACTCCCGCTCCCAGGAGCTGATCACGCGCTTGAAGTTTTCATGCTCGGCGCGTTTGACCGCGACATAACCGCGGACGAACTTGCTGCCCAGGTACTCGGCGACCTTCGGGCACTCTTCCATCTGCGTCAGGGCTTCTTCGATGGTGATGGGCAGGCGCAGATTTCGCCGTTCGTAGGCCCGGCCTTCGACCGCCGCGCTCGGCTCGATCTTCTCGACCATGCCGATGTAGCCGCACAGCAGGCTTGCGGCAATCGCCAGATACGGGTTGGCGTCGGCGCCGGGCAAGCGGTTCTCCACGCGCATCGATTCCGGCCCCGATGTCGGCACACGAAGGCCGACGGTGCGGTTCTCCTCGCCCCATTCGACGTTGACCGGTGCCGAGGTGTCCGGCAGGAAGCGGCGGAACGAATTGACGTTCGGCGCGAACATCGGCAGCACTTTCGGGATGTACTTCTGCAGGCCACCGATGTGATGCCGGAACAGTTCGCTCATGTTGCCCTCGGCATCGGCAAAGATCGGCTGACCCGTCGCGATCTCGACCACACTCTGGTGCAAGTGCATGGCGCTGCCGGGCTCGTCGCCGATCGGTTTGGCCATGAACGTCGCAGTGACATTGTGCTTGAGCGCTGCTTCGCGCAGGGTGCGTTTGAACACGGTGATCTGGTCAGCCAGATCCAGCGCATCGCCGTGGCGGAAGTTGATTTCCATCTGCGCCGGGCCGTCTTCGTGGATCAGCGTGTCGAGATCCAGGCCTTGCAGTTCGCACCAGTCGTAGACGTCTTCGAACAGCGGATCGAATTCGTTGGCGGCATCGATCGAGAACGACTGGCGCCCGCTTTCCGCACGGCCCGAACGACCCAGTGGTGCCTTGAGCGGCAGGTCCGGATCTTCACAGCGCTGGGTCAGGTAGAACTCCATTTCCGGCGCGACAATCGGCTTCCAGCCCTTGTCGGTGTAGAGCTGCAGAACTTTTTTCAGCACGTTGCGCGGCGACAGTTCGATCGGATTGCCAAACTTGTCGAAGGTGTCGTGGATGACGATGGCGGTCGGCTCGATGGCCCACGGAATGACGTACACGGCGTCGGAAACCGGCTTGCAGACCATGTCGATGTCGGCCGGGTCGAGCAGGTCGTAGTAGATGTCGTCGTCGACAAAATCCCCGGTTACCGTTTGCAGCAGCACGCTCTCCGGCAGGCGCATGCCGCGCTCATGCAGGAACTTGTTGGTCGGTGCAATCTTGCCGCGGGCGATGCCGGTCAGGTCGCTGACCACGCATTCGACTTCGGTAATCTTGTGATCTTTCAGCCAGGTGAACAGCTGATCGAAAGGGGCGTTCATAAAGACCTCGTTATTGGTTTTGTAGACGCCGGGGAGGGCGGGTTTCATCTTCCGCCCCTTCCCCTGTGGCGCGTTGGCGACTATCTTGGGCGCGGCTTGCGATTCCATCTATCCACTTTCAGCAGCACCAAAGCGCACCAAAAGAGTGCGCAAGGTCACCCCATGACAACGTGCAATCCGCTTCAGGTACAAGCGTTCAACACCGCCGACGTGGCCGAGCAAATCCGCGCTACACCGGGCTGGGTCCAGCATTACCAGCAGATGTCGCCGGGACATTTCGCCGGGCAGATTCGCTATCTCGATCTGCAGGGCGTCGAGGTTTACGAAGAACAGATGAACACCCGGGTCGAGCAGAATTTCAGTGCGCCATCCGGTGCTCTGGCGTTCTGTTTCGATCGCAGCGACAACGCGCTGTACCTGCTCAACGAAGAGAGCCGCAACATCTGGATCACCCCGGAGAACTACCGGGAAATCGCTGTGGTGTTCGGTCCGGATTTCGTCCGCGAGCATGGTTTGCAAGTGGCAAAGCTCGAGGGTTTGTTCATGGCGCCGCTGAACTGCGGCCAGAACGCTTTGTTCAGCGGCTGGTTAAGCTCGATTCTCACGAAGTTGTCGCAAGCTGCTGATCCACTTGATAAAGATCGTCTGACTCAACAGTTGCTTGAGGACTGCCTGTTTATCCTTGATAACGCTCACACCAGCCTTGATCGCAGCGGATTGCAGCGGCGCAACAACGAACGCCAGATCATCAAAAGAGTAGGGGAGTGGGCGGCTGATTCGCCGGAAGACACGGTTAATCTGCTCGAACTTTCTCACGTTGCCGGCGTGCCGCTGCGCCAGTTGCAACAGGCATTCAAGGCCTACACCGGGATGACCCCGAGCCACTGGTTACGGCTGAGGCGGCTGAACAGTGCGCACCGTGAATTGCTCAAGCGCAGGCCCACGGAAACCACCGTTGCGGAAGTGGCGATGCGCTGGTCGTTCTGGCATCTGGGGCGGTTTTCCAGCAGTTACCGCGCGCTGTTCAAGGAGCTGCCGAGCGAAACGCTCAAGCGCTGAGCAGAAAAAGGCTTTGTGTCCTTCGAGAAGTTAAATAGAATCAGTCTCATTTGAATCTACCTTCGCGCAGGGTCTCTTGAGATGATTGAAGCTACGTCACCGTCGGAGCAGAGCCTGCAGCAGTTGTATCGCGAGCACCGCGGCTGGCTGGAAACCTGGCTGCGCCGGCGCATGGGCAATGCGTGGGATGCGGCGGACCTCAGCCAGGACACCTTTCTGCGCGTCCTGTGCAACGCGCCGCCAGTGGCCGAGTTGCGCGAGCCGCGCGCGTATTTGCTCACCGTCGGCAAACGCCTGCTGAGCAATTTCTACACGCGGCGCCATCTGGAAAAAGCCTACCTCGACGCCTTGGCGCAATTGCCGGAAGCGTGCGCACCGTCGCCGGAACAGCGCTGGTTGCTGCTGGAAACCTTGCAGGCGCTGGATGAATTGCTCGATGGCTTGCCGCGCCCCGTGCGCCGGGCATTTCTTTGGAGTCAACTCGAGGGCCTTGGCTACCGCGAGATTGCCGAACGCTTGCAGGTTTCCGAGCGCACGGTGAAACGCTACATGGCCCAGGCGTACGAGCATTGCTTGCTGGTGGAGCTGTGATGCGCGTTGCCCCCAGCGAGGAAACACGGGAAGTAGCGCGGGCCGCAGCGCAATGGCTGGCCTTGCTCGAATCCGGCGGCGCCAGTGATGCAGATCACGCACGATTGCAGCATTGGCGCGCCAGTGACAGTCGCCACGAGAACGCTTGGCAGAAAATCCAGCAGCTTCGCCAGCGTTTCGCAGGTTTGCCGCCGACACTGGCCATGGCCACGCTGGATCGGCCGGATTCGGCGCGGCGCGCGGCACTCAAGCGTGCCCTGGGCGTAGCGGCGCTGGTGCCGGCGGCGTGGTTGATCAGTCGGGAGCTGCCGCTGGAGGTCTGGCGTGCCGATTTGCACACCAGCACTGGCGAGCGACGCAAAGTGCAGTTGGCCCAGGATTCTTCATTGCAACTCAACACCGACAGCGCGGTGAATGTCGATCTGCCTGCACGTCACCTGACACTGATTCGTGGCGAGATGGCGCTCAACGTGGCGGGCGATTCAGCCTTTATCGTCAACGCGCCTTATGGGCGGATGATCGTCAATCACAGCGACATCTCGGTGCGCCTCAATGCGCGCGATTGCCAGGTCTGCGTGCTGCGCGGCTCGGTGCAATTGCAGCCGCTGCACGGCCCGGCGCTGGTATTGCAGCAGGGCCAGCAAGTCAGCCTGCAAGCTTCGGGCGCGGGGGCAGTGACGGCATTCGATGCGTTGATGCCCGGTTGGCGCGACGGTGTGCTGATGGCGCAAAACCAGCCGCTGGGTGATTTCCTTCGCGAGCTGAGTCGCTACCGCTCGGGCGTGCTGCGCTGGGATCCGGCGCTGGAATCGCTGCGCATCACCGGCAGTTTCCGCCTCGACGATACCGATCAAGTGCTGGCACTGCTGGCAGCCAGTTTGCCCGTCGACGTGCACACGCGAACGCGATTTTGGGTGTCGCTGGTACCGCGCGCAGAAAAAACCGGCTGAAGCCTGTCCCTTTTTTTCGCCTCGCTGGTCATTCTAGGCAAGTGAACAAAATCGAGAGCTTCTTCCAATGCCCGCAGTATTTCCAGGTCGTTTGCGTCCGTTGTTGCAGTTGAGCCTTTTGCTGAGCCTGAGTGCCAGCCCCGTGTTGATCCAATCGAGCTGGGCCGACGACGGCAGTCGCCGCAGTTATCAGGTGCCGGCCGGTAGCCTGAGTGCCGCGCTGACGCGGTTCGCCGGTCTCGCTGGGGTCAATCTTTCGGTGGATCCGGCGCTGGTCAGCGGCCGCAACAGCAGTGGATTGTCCGGCGAGTTCGGTGTGGAGGAGGGGTTCAGCCGGCTGTTGCTGGGCTCCGGTTTGCAGCTGCAACCGGTCGGTGATCAGGCTTATACGCTGGTGCCCGCAGCGCAAGGCAGCACCTTGCAACTTGCGCCGACATCCATTCTCGGCGCGAGCGGTTCAGCGGATGCCGATGTATTCGCCGGCGGTCAGGTCGCCCGTCGTGGTTCGCAAGGGCTGTTGGGCTCCAGGGATTTCATGGAAACCCCGTTCAGCATGACCACCTACACCAGCGAAACAGTGAAAAACCAACAGGCGCGCACCCTCGGCGACTTGATCGGCAGCGACCCTTCGGTACGCGCAACCAACCCGGCCGGTGGACGCTACGAGCAATTCACCATCCGTGGTTTCAGCCTGTTCAACAGTGATGTTGCCTACAACGGCCTCTACGGTGTGTTGCCGACTTACACCATCGACATGGAAATGGCCGATCGCGTCGACATCCTCAAAGGCCCGAGCCAATTGATCAACGGGATTTCGCCACGGGGCAGTGTAGGAGGGGGGATCAACGTCGTGCCGAAGCGCGCGACCGACAAGCCGATCACCTCGCTGACAGCCAATTACGCATCGAACAACCAAGTCGGCGGCGCGGTGGATGTCGGACGGCGTTTTGGTGACGAAAACCAATTCGGTCTGCGCTTCAACGGGGTCAAACAGTCCGGAGATACGGAATGGGATCACCAGAGCGTCGATCGCGACATGGCGGTGCTCGGTATGGACTTTCGTGGTGAACGCTTGCGACTTTCCACTGATATCGGCCACACCGAACGCGACACCGACGCACCGCAGGAACGCGTGCAAGTCGCCGCCAATGCCAAAGTGCCAAACGCCAATGATGTGCGCGATAACTATGCGCAACCCTGGAGCCGGGCGCGCACTAAAGACACTTTCGGCACGGTCAACGGCGAGTTCGATGTCAGCGACTCGGTCATGCTGTATGGCGGCGTCGGCGCACGCAAAAGCAATCATGACTTCTTGCGCCATGCCGTTTCGGTGACCAACGATGCCGGTGATTTCAGCGTCCAGCCGCGAGATTTCACCCGCGACGAAAACGTTCGTACCGCTACCGCTGGGGTGCGCAACTGGTTCCAGACCGGGCCGGTCAGCCATGAAGTGAACCTGGCGGCCAACTACTTTTATATGGACTTCGAAAACGGCGGCGCCCGTTACGCGGCCGGGCGCAGCAATCTCTACGATCCGGTGGAAATCGCCAGACCCGGCACGCCGACCCGCAATGACGCCAAGGTCTACACCGAAAATCGCTTCAGCGGCGTGGCGCTGTCCGACACGCTCGGCTTCTTCGACGATCGTCTGTTGCTGACTTTGGGGGCGCGCTGGCAGCGAGTCAAAGTCGATGACTGGAGCGACGGCATCAAGGGCGACACGGCTTACGATGAGGAAAAAGTCTCGCCATCGGGCGGGATTCTGTTCAAGGCGACGGACAAACTTTCGCTGTACGCCAACTACATGGAAGGTCTGAGCCAAGGCAAGATCGCGCCATCGACATCTATCAACGAAGACGAAATCTTCCCGCCATTCATCAGCCGCCAGATTGAAGTCGGCGCAAAGTACGACGCGGGCTCATACGCGCTGACGGCAGCGGTGTTCCGCATCAAACAGCCTGCGTACGAAACCAATGCGACCACACGAGTCTTCGGCCCGAACGGCAAGCGTGAGAACAACGGCGTAGAACTGAGCATGTTTGGCGAACCGCTCAAGGGGTTCCGATTTCTCGGCGGTGTGATGTACATCGACAGCGAACTGACCCACACCACCAACGGCACATTCGACGGCAACCGCGCACCGGCGACACCGAAATACAACGTCAACCTCGGCGCGGAGTGGGACGTGCCGACTGTGCAGGGTTTGACACTGACCAGCCGTGGAATCTATTCGAGTTCGCAGTATCTGGATCAGGCGAACGACAAGGAAATCGACTCCTGGGAGCGGCTCGATGTAGGCACACGCTATGCTTTCAAGCTGGACGAGAAGACGATCACCTTGCGCGCCAATGTCGAAAACGTGCTGGATAAACGCTATTGGAGCTCGGCGGGTGCTTCGGATGATAGTGAGCCGGGATTGACGCTTTCGACGCCGCGAACGTATCTGCTGTCGGCGACGATAGACTTCTAATGGAGCAGGGTAAGTGCGTCGATTGTCTTCGAAAATACGTTAACTACACTAAATGACCGTTTAGTTGAGCTAACAAAAAATAGTACCTGTTATGGAGAAGGTCATGATTCAGCGCAAGCCGAACGCAACTGATGTGATTACTGCGCTGAATCTACAGCCTCATGTCGAGGGCGGGTATTACCGCAGAACCTATCAAGCCGATCACCGTGACTGCCTCGAAACGCAGCAAGGCCCGCGATATCTGCTGACCTCGATCTACTATCTGCTCACTGAGCAATCGCCGGCGGGCCAGTTTCATTTCAACCAGTCCGACATCCTGCATTATTTTCAGTTGGGCGACGCCATCGAATACAACCTGATTCACGCCGACGGCTCATTGCAAACCCTGGTGATGGGCAGCGATGTTTTGGCTGGTCAGCAACTGCAGTTGCACGTTCCGGGTGGAATATGGAAAGCCTCTCGATTACTGGAAGGCTCAAATGGCTTTGGCTTGATCAGCGAAGCGGTTTCGCCTGGGTTTGATTTCGCAGACATGGAAATCGGTAATCGCGCAAAACTCACGGCACAGTTTCCGCAGCATGGTGCGCTGATTGAAAAGCTGACGCATGATGATGGATGAGGGCTGTAGATTGGGAAGAATGCAGTTTGTAGGGAAAGCTGGTCTTGAAGCGGCCACCGCAGATTCAAATCTCCTGGGCGACCACGCTAACCTTGTAATACTTTGTTACGTGTAATGTATATTATGTTAAATGATGGATGCGAATGGCCTCAGGCTTTAGATATCAGATCCACCACTCCCAACCTCTCAGTCTAAGCAACGCCATTCGTTTGCAGCTTCAACAACCAATGTCTCTCGGTAGTCCATCCGATAAAAACCTGAGCACCTTCGCTTGCTTGGCGAGCCTCGGTCAACGGTGCGCCAGAAGCCGCTACTCGCAACCCTCTAATCGCCGGCAGGAACCTTTCAAGAAATCCACTAGGCTGAATCGCGAAATGCGCTTCGATACGTTCAATCGCGTATCGCCTTTCTGTCTCATCGAGCATCGCTAGATAAAACACCATCTGCCGCCACGCGTACGCCGTATTTTTGATCATCACCAAGCTGGAGTGATAAAACCGCAACTTCATCTGCTGGCGTATGCATATCCATCTGAAGCATTCCTCGGCCATCGAAGCCAAGCGATCCTTCAACAGCGTTTTCAACCCAAGCTCACCAAATAAGAGCGCAAGGTTTTGCGTCGTCAGGATCTGTTGTTGCTCGATGATTTTCCCGTTAATCGCCGGCCGCCATGTACCCAAGCGCTCATCAGCCCTCTGAGCGCACAATCTGGCCAATGCGTCCCTGGAACTAGCGTCAGGTCTGGAGAACCTTTTCCGCCTGGATTTCGGTTGATCAGGAAGCATCGCCAATTGGCTTGCATCAATGTCGTAGTAATTGGCGTATAGCGTGCCACCTGTCAAAGATGCCGCCTGCCTGGCAGATCTTATGTACTTGTTCGAGAAAGTGCCCATGAAAATGTCCGAGGCGACCTCTTCCACAAAAGGCAGATCCAGCTTGGCCATCGCACCAAGCGCAGCAAATTCCTGAATGAGTTTGTTGGGCAGGATCGCTTGAGGAAAAGCGCAAAGAGTCATTGCTGCGGATTCGATCAGGAACTGTTTCGCTGCTTCAGCGACCACCGCGTCCGTTTCTCGCTGGTCTTCAACAGCCGCCACCCACGGCAATTCATTCATCCTGACCTGACTTTGCAGATCCAACAGCAACAATGATCGGCGTTGTCGAAAGGCGCGATAGGTTGCGACAGAGAGCATCCGCAGCGACGTATCGCGAAATCCTGCGCTGCAGATCTCAGCCGTAATCGCTGGCAGCAGCCGCGCCACAGTATCCCCGGATGTAATCAATTCCTTATCGATCAACTCGGCAATTGTGCCCTTTCGACACCGCTCGACGCGTCGACAAATATCAGGAGGAATGCCGCTACCTGTTAATAGCGAATATGTGCTCGCTTCTTCGCAGGTAACGGGTTGCAGCAGAGATGAAAAGTCGGAAACTCCGTCCGAACCGGGATACCTGCTCAGACGTGCGGCAACCGCTTTAGCAAGTAGATGGTGACCGGGTGCGGACACGTGACTGCGTTGAGAGTCTCTGTGCTTCTGATGAGATTCGGATTCGGGATGACCATGCTTGCGTACGAAATCGTCGACGATCCTGCGAATTCGTCCGACTTGCCGTCCCGTAAGCGACGCCGCATCGCTAGCGCAATTCCCCAGCAGTGCAAACAACTCCCCTGCCCGATCCCTTGAGCTTTCAGCTTCACCTGAAGCGCTGGGGCAAGAAGCATCGAACTGCTGCTTCAGGGTATTCGCCTGCTCAAACCAGCCCTCGGGATACCGGCGACAAGGCCAATCATCCTGATACGTTAAAAGGAAAAGCGACACCGCCGAATCGTAAAGCGGTAACCGAGTTTCAACGACATGCTTCTGCACTGCCACGCGCGCCTGTGCCGGGCGATTTGAAAGCACGGCTCTGACATCCCCGACAGTAAAAACCTGCACTTGAGCTGTTGAAAGCGGCAAACCGTCAGAAGCCATCGGAAAGAATCGCAGCTGTTGAAAGAAAGGCGCTATTGCTTCAACCAGATCCCATGCGTTCTCTGTACGTTGCTGCCCCAGCAACCAGGCCACGGTCAGCAGTGCAGCTTCTTCGGGCACCTCGATTCGATAATCCCCGCTCGCCAGCTTCGCTTGCAGTACCTCGATCCCCTCCTCCGTAAGGTGCCAAGTATTGAGATCGAGTCGCTCGAAGCCAGGACGGATACCTGGAATCGAAGCAGCCAGCTGTCGCTCGTACTCGGTCAGTGCACCGCCGGCCATGAACTGCCCAGTGGCGAAACCTCCCGTGACGACTTCCAGCGTGATCCACTCAGGCACATCCGCGAATGGAGTTCGTGAGCCATACGACGCGGATCCCTGCAATATGTGCTCGATTACATTGCGCCAGCGCTCGATGCGCTTGCTCGTCTGTCCGTTATTGTCGAGGCCCGGTGCAGCGAGTGCTCGAGACAGTTGAAAGGCTGCATAGCCGGCACCTATGCCGGCGTTCGCATTCGATTCCCTATCGTCCCTGAGCATGAGTCCTTCCGCGCCTGCGATGTTGTGGGTCCGGGGGCTGGATTCGAACCAGCGCCCACCCGGTTAAGAGCCGAGTGTTCTACCGCTGAACTACCCCGGAACAGAGCGCGGATTGTCCACGAGTGCTGAACCATTGTGAAGATCGAAAACATTGCCGCTTGTGAACCTGAACGTAATCCCTGGAACTCGTGTGCTCAGTCGTCAAATGCCGCGATGTTTGCTCAAGTCCTCGCCGCTCAGCGTGATGGACCGATGCTGTGACCACGCAGGCGGTTCACCACCCGATTAATCTCCCCTACCACCCGCCCCGTCGCCTCCTCGATCGTCCCCTCATTCCGACACAAAAACCAACCCTGATCGGCAGCGGCCAGCTCAAACGCCTCAGTACAAGCGACATGCTCCTCCAGACCGCGAAGCACAGTGCTGCTCAAGCCACGCCGGCGTGCCCCTGCCCTCGCCCACGAAATCTCCGCCGCTGTAACCACCCCGACATGCAGGTCTGGCACCTGTACGTTGCGGTCAATGTTCAACTGCAGGATTTCAGCGAAAGGGACTATCCGGCGAAACGCCGCATCGGACGGGTACCAGCGATCGATGAGGATGATGCTGTCGGCGGGTTGTTTGGTCAGCACGTGCTGGGAAATCCAGCGGCGGCTGTCAGCCAGGCGTTGGCAAACTTCCAGCTCCAGATTCCGGTCGGGATGTCGGACGAGTCGATTCACCAGATGCATTGTCTCGACCCTGAAAGGGTCGCTTTTTTTCTCGCACAGTCGGATGACTTTCTGGTTGTCTGCCCTCAGGACTTCAGTGATGGCCTCCAACAGCGAGGTTTTGCCGACGCCTTTGGGGCCATCCAGAGCGACAAACAGCGGACGAGTCATTTTTCTCACAGGCTTTAACGGGGAGTAGCGCGCACTCTAACGGATTTTCAGGTTGAACCTCTGTTGCTCAGACGGACTCCCAAACTCAAATCCAGGAGAAACCTATGACCCAGACAGCTCTAGTCGTGGGCGCCAGCGGCATTGTCGGTAGCGCCATCACTCAGTTACTCATCGACAACCAGTGGCAGGTCGCCGCGCTGTCGAGGCATCCATCGCAAGCGCACGGCGTGATCCCTGTCGCGGCAGACCTTCAGGATCCTGCTTCTCTGGAACAGGCGCTGAGGGATGTGAAACCCACGCATGTGTTCATTACCACATGGTCGCGGCAAGCCACGGAGGCCGAGAACATTCGCGTCAATGCGGCCATGGTACGCAACGTCCTCGCCGCCATTCGCCCAGCGAAAAGCGTCAAACACGTAGCACTGGTTACCGGCCTGAAACACTACCTCGGCCCGTTCGAAGCCTATGGTAAAGGCAGCCTGCCGCAGACACCGTTTCGCGAAGAACAGGGTCGTCTTGATGTCGAGAATTTCTATTACGCTCAGGAAGACGAACTCTTCGCCGCTGCGGAAAAGGACGGTTTCACCTGGAGCGTGCATCGCCCGCATACCGTCACCGGGGTGGCCGTGGGCAATGCGATGAACATGGCAACCACCCTCGCCGTGTATGCCTCGATTTGCAAACACACCAATCGCCCTTTTGTGTTTCCCGGATCCAGGGTGCAGTGGGACAGCCTCACCGACATGACCGATGCGCGGCAGTTGGCGAAACAGCAACTGTGGGCGGCCACCACGCCGGCTGCGGCAAATCAGGCATTCAATATCACCAATGGCGATGTATTCCGCTGGAAATGGATGTGGAGCCGAATTGCCGAATACTTCGACCTGCCTGCTGCTGACTATCCCGCATCACCCTCTCCTCTGGAGAAGCAGATGGCTGACGATCAAGCCGTATGGACGCAAATAGTCGCCGAGCACGGTTTGAAAGAATCCGATATCGGTCGCCTGATTTCCCCATGGCATACCGATGCCGACCTCGGTCGGCCCATCGAAGTGGTCACGGATATGTCGAAAAGCCGCCTGATGGGCTTCACTGCCTACCAAGCGAGTGATCAGGCATTTTTCGACGTGTTCAACAGGCTGCGGGAGATGCGCTTGATACCTTAGGCGTTTCCAGACAGATAAGGTGGGCACCTGGCGTGCCCACCTTATTCAACGGTACTTTCCACGCCCTCGCCCCTCCCCTCATCTGCGACGTTCGTTTACCCTGCGAAATCCTCCCGCCATTCACCGGCAGAACGCAGCCGATCGTATATCCCAACTCCAAATAGCGCCTTCGACAGGTATCGCTCTGTATCCAAGTGTGTACGGACGCAAACACGTTACACAACATTGATCTTCCCGCCCCCTCAGACACAAGCGAGATACACCAGCACGATGAACTGCGCTCACGGCCAGCGCAGTGCTCCTGTGCCTGACACCTGTCATTGGGAGCACCTGAACGGCTTCCACTTTCTTGACAACAAGTCGGAGGATTAAACCCATGCATACAAACGCGTCATCGGTCTTGAATCGGCTGCAACTTAATCTCGATCGCGCTGGGGACTGGATCGCCCCTTTGAGCCTGCGCGTTTTTCTGGCCTGGGAGTTTTTTGAAGCGGGATGGGAAAAGTGGAACGGTGAGAACTGGTTCCCGAGCATTCAAGGGGCCTTTCCTTTTCCCTTCAATCAACTGCCGGCTACGTTCAATTGGCAATTATCCATGTGGGCAGAACTGCTCTGTTCCATCGCTTTGCTTGTAGGTCTGGGAACACGTCTTTCGGCACTGATCCTCATAGTGGTCACCGTCGTGGCAACTGCCGCAGTTCACTGGCCAGCAGAGTGGTCGACGTTGAGTGAACTGGCTATGGGGTACTCCATCAGCAACAAAGGCTACGGCAATTTCAAGCTGCCGTTGATCTATCTCGTCGCACTTCTGCCACTGGTATTCACAGGCGCCGGCAAGCTGAGCCTGGATGCATGCATCGGTCGGTATCTCAAGCGTTTGAATGCACGCTGAGTGTTATCGCTTCACCAAGGTTATCGCTCTCAACCCCACTAGTAATCAGGAGTTTCATCATGACCCATATTGATAAAGTGCTGTACACCGGCAAAGTCCATACCTCCTCGGGTGGTCGCAATGGCACCGCCCTCAGTGACGACGGCCGACTGGATATAAAACTGTCATCGCCTGGCACTTCTGGCGCCGGTACCAACCCAGAGCAGTTGTTCGCCGCTGGTTGGTCGGCCTGTTTTATCGGCGCGATGGGGCTTGCGGCGAGCAAGCTGAAAGTCACCCTCCCGGTTGACCTTGCCGTTGACGCCGAAGTGGATCTAGGCACAACCGATGGTGCGTATTTCCTCCAGGCTCGCCTCAACGTCTTCCTTCCCGGCCTGGATCGCAACGTCGCTCAAGAGCTGATCGATACCGCACACCAGACATGCCCGTACTCCAAAGCGACGCGGAACAACATCAACGTGGTGATCAACCTCGTTTGAGCAGAACTGTGGCGGGTTTCAATCACCCGATTCACACCTCCCGGCTGCCAGCGGTAACCGTGGAGGTGCTGTGGATCGGGGGTTCCAGGCGTCGAATCGGAGTATTGAGCTCATGCAAACGAACACTTCATCACCAACCCATTTAGATCCACAGCTCCCCGTTGAGGCGACCGTCGGGCTGGGATTGCGCCGTGCGCTGCTTAACACGCTTCGTGACGCTCCAGTCGGGGATTTCGATTTTCTGGAGGTTGCTCCAGAGAATTGGATCGGCATCGGCGGCGCTCATGGTGAGGCTTTGCAGTTGCTGGCTGAACGCTATCCGCTGTCATGCCATGGCCTGTCACTGTCGCTGGGTGGCAGTGCGCCGCTGGACGAATCTTTTCTTGAGCAAGTCCGCGGGTTTCTTGATCGCTTCAACGTGCCGTTCTATAGCGAACACCTCAGTTACTGCAGTGACGATGGCCATTTATACGACCTGCTACCGTTGCCATTCACTGAGGAGGCCGTTCATCACGTTGCTGCGCGCATCCGCCGTGCACAGGACATTCTCGGTCGTCGTCTTGCTGTAGAAAACGTCTCTTACTACGCCGCTGCTCATCAGGACATGGACGAACTGACGTTCACCAATGCAGTGCTTCGCGAGGCCGATTGCGACCTGTTGCTCGACGTTAACAATGTGTACGTCAACTCAGTGAACCACCGCTTCGATCCAGCGCTTTTCCTCGCCGGCCTGGAACCAGAACGCGTAGTCGCCATGCATGTGGCTGGGCATTACGACGAAGCTGATGACCTGATCATCGACACCCATGGCGCCTCGGTCAAACCGGTAGTCTGGTCATTGCTGGGCCAGGCTTATGGCCTGTTCGGTGTGAAGCCAACCCTGCTGGAGCGCGATTTCAACTTTCCGTCCTACGACGAACTGGTGGCTGAGCTGAACACCATCAGGCGCTTGCAACGCGACGCCAATGCTTTGGTGCGGGTGACCGTCGATGGCTGACTCCCCTTCAAGTTTGCACAGTCAGCAGCTCGCGCTGACCCGGTACCTGCGTGACCCGGGCAGTTATGCGCCGCCTGCGCAGATGAATCCCGAGAGAGCGCAGGTCTATCTCAACCTAGTGTTGAACAATCTGTTGGGGTTGCTGGGTGGGACGTTTCCGGTGCTGGTTGCCGTGCTGGGTGATGCCGGTTGGCGTGCACTGGTACGACGTTTTTTGCGTGATTACCGCGCGCAAACGCCACGCTTCGGAGAAATTGCTCGTGAGTTTGTAGACTTCGTAGCGAGCCTGGAGGACTCGCCTGATCACGAACACCCCTGGTACCCGTTCTTGCCCGAATTGGCTCATTACGAGTGGGTGGAAATGGCGCTGCAACAGTTGGACGCTGCGCCGTTAAAGGCCAGTGATGCGGCGCATTTACTCGACCGTCCCCTCAGGCTCTCCCCGCTCGTCTGGCCGCTGGCTTACATTTGGGCCGTACATCGTCTCGCGCCAGGTCACTTGCCTTCTGAACCGCCAGAACAACCGACGTTGCTGCTGATCAGCCGTGTGCCGAGTGGCCAAGTGCAATTCTCCCAGGTCAGCCCTCTCGCGTTCCGTTTGTTGCAGCGGATCGAGCAGTTCCCTGACATGGATGGTCGAGCGCAGTTGCACGCTTTGGCTGCGGAGGCTGGTGCAACAGACGTGACCGGCTTCGTCGCTGACGCACTGGTGCTGCTGCGCCAGTTGCATGCGCAAGCTGCCGTCGGCGTAGCCGCGACACCCGTTTTGAAGCTGTTGTCCTGACTGACGAGCAAAGGCTGAGGTCGGTTTTTGTATCTCTATGTACCCAAACGCTAAGTCTTGGGATTGGCTTACAAATGCTCCGCTCGCCGATACATCGCCGATACATGACTCCCGCTAAATAGGCCTACCCGAACAAGGACGCTGTATCGAAGTGGAAGACGCTTGCGCCTTTCGCCTCGAACTTCCTTGAGGGTCTATCCGCCCTGTGGCATGAACCGCGGCCTCGCCGCGCAAAGCATCTGGAGAAGCACTATGTACCGTAAACCAATATCGAACAAAACCAGTCTTGGCCTGGCCGCAATTGCTTTAGCCGGTGGCATGAGCCTAGCATCGTCCGCCGCTTTTGCTGTTGAGCCATTGCCCCAAGGCTACCAACTGGCATCGGCCGATAAAACCGGCGAAGGCAAGTGTGGCGAAGGCAAATGCGGGGCCAGCGAAGCCAGCGACAAGTCCGCTACTGCCGAAGGCAAGTGCGGTGAAGGCAAATGTGGCGACGACTCTTTCGCTCGCACAGACACCGACCATGATGGCCTCGTCTCTCTTAAAGAACTGCTGGCTGTAGCACCTCAGGGCGGTGAAGAATTCAAAGCGATGGACACCAACCACGATGGTTTTCTTTCGGAAGGTGAGGTCTACAAGTTCAGAACCAACCAGTACATTTCCAACGGCAAGAAAGTACCCACCGAGCTATTTACCCGCATGAGCAAAGCGCAGAACTGATTCCTCCCGCCGTAGCATTCGCCCTCCCCGCGCCTGCAGCCAGGGAGGGCGATTTACCTTCTGCAAAGCCCAGTTGTATTGATTACATCGCGTTATAAGTGATGTTCTCCGCCCCTGATTTATCCCCTGAACGCAACACTCTAAAGTCCATCCCACTGCTCCCCTCACCATGTCGATGGGGCGCCTACTGGAGACTTATGCCATGCCTTTCATCAGCGTTCGTATCACTCGCGACGGCGTTACCAAAGAACAGAAATCCCAAGTCATCGCCGAGATCACCAAAACCATGCAAACCGTCCTCAACAAGGACCCGCACCTCACCCACATCGTTATTGAAGAGGTCGACACCGATAACTGGGGCTATGCCGGAATTACCACCACCGAGTACCGCCAAGAACTGACGGAGTCGAAGAAATGACTTTCCCCGTCAGTATCGACTTTGTGTCGGATGTCGTGTGCCCCTGGTGCGCACTCGGCGCCACTGCGCTGGAACAAGCCATCGCTAATGTTGCCGGCGAGGTTGCCGTGGAGCTGACCTTCAAGCCGTTCGAACTGAACCCGGACATGCCGGCCGAGGGCGAGCACGCCATCAAGCACATGATGCGCAAATACGGGCGCAGCGCCGAAGAAGTCGCCTCGCGCAATGAAATGATCGTCGCGCGTGGCAAAGCCATCGGTTTTCAGTTCGACCTGGACAAGCGCAGCCATTTCTACAACACCTTCGATGCCCATCGCCTTCTGCTCTGGGCCGTGCAGGAAGGCCGCCAGGTCGCGCTGAAGAAAATCCTGATCGAGGCTTATTTCACCAATGGCGAGAACCCCAGCGACCACGAAACACTGGTGCGCCTGGCCGGTGAAGCGGGACTTTCTACCACCCGCGCCCGCGAGATTTTGACTAGCGAGGCGTTCGCTCTCGAGGTCCGTGAACTTGAAAGTTTTTACCTTCAGCGCGGGATCAACTCGGTCCCGGCCATGGTACTGAACGGTCGCCAGTTGGTGTCCGGATCGCTATCCGTCAAGGAGTACGAAGAAATTCTCAGGCAAGTGGCACGAGAGTCCGCCCCGGCCTGACAAAGCGACTTAACTGCAATACCAGTTATTAACCATTTGGCCGGGGCCTTGGTGAAGTGACCGCCCCACTTCCTTTCATCAACGTCAAGTGAACCGTCATGCCTCACGACTTGAATCAACTGGAAACTGCGCTGGCTGCTTACCCCCGAGTGGCGCTGCTGGAAGGCCCGACACCGATTCAGAAGCTGTCCCGCCTGAGCCGGGCAGCCGAGCTGCATGGCTGCAATCTGTACGTCAAACGCGATGACCTGATGGGCCTCGGCGGTGGTGGCAACAAACTGCGCAAACTCGAATTCCTGCTTGGCGAAGCATTGGCCGAAGGCGCCGACACACTGGTTACCTGGGGCGGTTTTCAATCCAATCACGCCCGGTTGACCGCCGCCGTCGCGGCCCACCACGGCTTGGCCTGCGAGCTTATCCTGACCCCGTCGGCGGTGCGCAGCGATGACGATTTTTGTCATAACGGCAACGTATTGCTCAATGGCCTGTTTGGCGCAAAGGTTCATCGACTGCTGCGGGGTTTGACGCCGGACAGCTACGCTGGAGAATTGCTCAGCACGCTCAGAAGCCAAGGCAAAAAACCCTTCCTCATACCATTGGGCGGCTCCAGCCCCAGGGGCAGTCTGGGCTACGCCGCTTGTGCGGGAGAGATTCTCCGCCAGGCGGACGCGCTCGGCGTTCACTTCGAGCGGATCATCATCCCCAATGGCAGCGCCGGAACCCATTCAGGACTGCAAGCAGGTCTGGCACTCGCTCGATCATCAACCGAAGTTATCGGCTATTCGGTGTTGGCAACTGAGGAGCAGGCCACGGCGGCGACCCTGAGCAAAACTCGGGAAACCTTGCAGCTCCTGGACCCGTCCGCAACCCTTGTGGAAAGCGCAATCACTGTGGATGGCAGTCAACGTGGCGACGCCTATGGCGCCCCCACCGAATCGATGCTCGAAGCGGTCCGGCTGCTGGCCTCCGTTGAGGGTTTGCTGACGGATCCGGTCTACGGTGGCAAGGCCTTCGCCGGGTTGCTCGCTGCCGTGCGCCAAGGCGACTACCCGGCGGGAAGCAATCTACTGTTTGTGATGACCGGCGGCTTGCCTGGCCTCTTTGCCTACCGCAGCGCCTTCAACTGACTTGAGCTTTTTCGTCGTCATAAAAAACTGATGCCCGGGCGAGCCCACGGCATCGGTCACTCAACTTGCGTGGAGTACATCGTCATGTCGAACGCCTCTTATCCGCTGAACCGCACCGCTTACCTGCTGGTCGATCCGTACAACGATTTTCTCTCGGAAAACGGCAAGGTCTTCCCCTTGATCAAGCCGATTGCCGAACAGGTCGGGCTGCTCGACAACCTGCGAGCCCTGGATCGCGCCGTACGAGCGCAGAACATTCCGGTGGTCATCGTGCCGCACCACCGTTGGGAACATGGCGACTACGAAGGCTGGGATCATCCAACACCGACCCAGTGCAAAATCATGCACATGCACCACTTCGCACGTGGTGAATGGGGCGGCGAATGGCATCCCGATTTCGCGCCGAAGGACGGCGACATTGTCGTGCAGGAACATTGGGGCGCCAGCGGCTTTGCCAATACCGACCTTGATTTTCGCCTGAAGCAGAAAGGCATCACCCACGTGATCATCGTCGGCCTGCTCGCCAACACCTGCATCGAAGCGACCGCCCGCTACGCCTCGGAATTGGGCTACCACGTCACGCTGGTGCGCGATGCGACCGCCGCATTCCGTGCGGAAATGATGCACGCCGCCCACGAGTTGAACGGGCCGACTTTCGCTCACTCAATCGTCACCAGCCAGGAACTGATTGAAGCGCTGGCAGTGCAGGAGTAATGGCGATGTACCTCACAGGACAGTTGATCATCGGCGCAAACGACGTCGCGGCCACTGCCGGCACGATGAAGGCGCTCAACCCTGCCACTCATGAATGGATCGAGCCGGACTTTGCCCTGGGCGACGCGGCGCACGTGCATCAGGCTGCCAAACTCGCGGACGAGGCGTTCGACAAGGACGCCACCCTCGCCATGCTCTTGATAATTCAATACGCCCCCAACTCGGTAGCTATTGCGCCGGCACTCCCTCGATCAAGTACACATCCGTTTTGGCTGAACGCTGACGAATTTTCCTCAACTCGGTGTATTCCTTAGAGTCGTACCAAGCCTGGGCTTTTTCGATGCTCGCAAACTCGATGACGACACGGCGACGCTTTGGCGCTTCACCCTCAAGCGAAATGGTCTTTCCTCCACGCACGATGAAATGCCCGCCATAGGGTTTGAAGGTTGATTCGACCTGCGCACTGTAAGGCTTCATCCCTTCGGGATCGGTAACCTCAAACTCGGCAACATAGTAGGCAAGTGGTGCTGCCAACTCGGCGTCTGCCGCCATCACACGACAGCTGCCCACCGCAAAATACGCCAGTCCTGCCATCGCTACCGCCATTGCCTTTGATTTTTTCATTGCCTTCCTCCATTGATAAATCAGCGTGCCCAGCGGGCAATCGGTTACGGGCTAGGCCGTGGACTAAGCTCGATTGGTGTTGTTTCAATCAAACGCTTCGACAGAATCATCGACTTCGTAGCAACGGCGTATTTTTTGAAATGCGGCGATTCGATATGGCTTCGATATGCCGAGTCGCTGGCGTAGATTTCGAAAAAATGAAACCAGTTTGGGCGGTCGACTTCGGCGACCGCGTAGATAGATATTACGCCCGGCTCTATTCGAGTCGATTCCGCGATTTCCTCTCTGACTGCGGCCTGATAGGCCGCAACCTGTGCAGGATCGATTTCAAGTTGCGCGACGCGTACCACCAAGCCGTTTTCCTCGGCGGCCAGCGCTTGTCCTGCAAGTAATCCAGCCAAAGCGATCACTCCCAATAAACGTTTACCCATCAGCTTTCCCCTTCCTTTTTAATAACCCGGTCAGCAGGATGATGGTGGACAACGCAGTTACCGTCATCATTCTTGTTTTGGGTGGATTCGATTCCAACATGTAGCTCTTCCTTTGATGTACGGGTGAAAGTCAGGCATGGCTTGAATCAGCGCGCTGTAAAACGTGGCACGATCACCGCATGACGAACCCGCCATCCACTGATATGGACTGGCCGGTGACATAACTGGAGGCGCTACTGCTTAACCAGAGAACCGCGTCAGCGATCTCCTCTGGTTTGCCATGTCGGCCCATCGGCACTGCCTTGGTCATGGCCTCAAGGGCTGCGCCCTGCCCAGCCGCGACCATCTGATCGACCATCGGCGTCCAAATCTCCCGATCGGCAACGCTCCTGCTCACTACCGCGTACTGATGCGGCCTGGCTAGCCACCCGCTTGTTTTCTGCCAGCCTTAGACAGAATGAAACCGGGGCACCAAGCGCCCCGCTCCCACGTGCAACAGCTCCCTCTTTCACGTCAGAAATGCACCTTGAGCAAGAGACTCAACGCGTTCTGGTCGGTAGGGAATCCGCTCGTGTCTTCAATCCCGTATTTATTCGACCAGTAATCCCACTCAAGTCCCGCATAAAAGCGTTTTTGCTGTTGCCCCAGCGCCTTGCCCACGTCGTATTTGACTTGTGGGTTGAAGTGAAAGCTCCGGGCCACATAGTTGGAGGTGCCTTTGTTCCCGACGTCGTTGACGTACCACTCCAGATAGCCGTCGAAAAGAATGTCGGAGCGACCCACCGGGAGGGTCATGGACCAGGTCGGGTTGATCTGCCATTGACCTGAGGCCTTACCGGTGATGCCGTCGGGTTTGCGGTAGTAGGTATTCAGGGAAAAGCGGTCGAAGCCTGGAAGCACGAGGTCGACAGCGGGGCCCAACAGATATTTGCGATTGCGGTTTTCACCGCGCTCGTAGGTGGCGGCGATGAGTACGTCCTTGACGATGCCATAGCTCAGGGAGCGGTCACTGATTTTGCCCAGCGACAGCCGTGGGGAGAATTCACCGTAGTAGGAATGGCCGTCGGCACCCGAGAGTCCACTGGACCATTTGTTGTCGACGAACATGAAGATATCGCCCCACGTCCAGCCGCTGGCGTGTTCGAAGCTCAGCGTGTGCTGAGTATCGTCGCCAGTGCCGTCGACTTTGAAATGCTGGCCGTAGAGGTAGCTCAAGCTGTTGTCGTTCCACAACAGAGGGCCAGCTTCGGCGCCGGCGCTGGCCAGAGCTAACAGCGGCGCCAGACTGCGACGCAGCAGTGAAGGTGCAAGTAATGGAATACGCGATGCTTTCATGGGCTGCCCTTGTCAGGTGATTGGCGGATATCACCGGCAAGGCATGCCCGAGCTGCGGATCAAGCAGCTGCTCTGGCCCTCAACTTAACGAGGGGCGACCCTTGCCGGGTGCGCGGCGTAATGCCGCCAGAGCAATGCCCTGCACCTCGGGTTCTGTTGAGAGCCCTCTGTGCTGACCGCTTCTACTCGATTGAGGACTAAGCAGGGGTTGTGCCAACTGAGCGAATACAATCTTCAACCCTCATTCAGCACAATCGATGCGTAAAACTGAATACTTTGCAGCCATCGGTTGCGCACCAGATTGAGGCGCGCCCACTTGAATTCGCACCGTTGCGAATCGCCTGCACACCTCCTGCTGATTGCCTCGCCCGCCGGATCCCGTGAGGGCGGGCCTGCGACGGCTTGGCACACTTTTGGCTATTACCACTTTCGAGTAGAAGCGGTCAGTGCCAGTAATGGCACCGGGCATTGCTCTTGCGCCCCTCCCTGTGGGCGTACGTCCGATTGGATGCTTGAACGCGGCGCCAGCGCCCCGGGCAAGAGAGACGTGTCAGCCGTGTAACTACGCATATACGCCCTCTCTCCTCCCCTTGTTCTCTCCAATCGGTCCCTCGCTGGCGTGCCGATTGGCGCGCGGCGGTTTTCGAATCGTTGTGGAGAACACATCATGAAAATTCGCTTTGCCTTGGGTCAACCGCTTCGCTCGCTACTGGCCACGGCGCTTGTGCCCGCCGCCCTGATCGCGTCTCCACTGGCTTTGGCCAATGACAAGGTGGTGCTGCTAACTTCCTGGTATGCCCAAGCCGAACAGGGCGGCTTCTACCAGGCCTTGGCGGATGGGCTGTATGAAAAAGAAGGCCTGGACGTGACCATCCGCATGGGTGGGCCGCAGGTCAATGGCATGCAGCTGCTGCTCAACAAGCAGGCCGATTTCATCGTCAACTACGACTTGCAGATTCTCAAAAGTGTGGAGCAAGGCCTGCCGGTGGTGGCCGTGGCCGCGCCCTTTCAAGGTGATCCTCAGGGGCTGCTGACCCATGCCGATGTGAGCGGCCTGGATGCTTTGCAGAACAAACAGGTGCTGGTGTCCACCTCCGGCCAGCAAACGTGGTGGCCGTGGCTCAAGGAAAAATACCAGCTCAAGGACAGCCAGGCCCGCCCCTACACCTTCAACCTGCAACCCTTCCTCGCGAACGCCAACACCACGCAGCAGGCCTATGCCAGCTCCGAGTTGTTCCAGGCGTTGAAGGCCGGGGAGAAAGCCAACTTCTTCCTGTTTGCCGACGCCGGTTACCCGCCCTACGGCTCGACCCTGGCCACTCGCCAGGATGTGATCGATCAGCATCCTGAGCGAGTCCAGCGCTTTGTTCGCGCCTCGATGGAGGGCTGGAAGCGCTACCTCGACAACCCGAGCGCCAACCACCTGATCAAGGCTGATAACCCGAACATGAGCGATGAATTGCTCGCCTGGGGCTTGTCGACGCTCAAGCAATATCGCCTGGTCACCGGCGGTGATGCCGCCACCCAAGGCATCGGCGTGATGAGCGACGCGCGCTGGCAGGCCACCCGAAACTTCATGGTCGACGCCGGGCTGCTCGGTGCCGATGCGCCTTGGCAGAAGGCCTACACCACGCGCTTCGTCGAGGACTTGAAGGTACTGCCTGGCGCCGAACAGTCCGCCAGCCGCTGAGCCAGATTGCAAGACTGCTGAACCCAGAGCCCGAGCCCAAGAGCCGGCTGAATGAATACCGTGAGGACACTTGTTATGTTGGTCACCAAACAACCTGTATTGCGCCGTTTCTGGTATGCCCTGCTGCCCATGACCGCGCTGGATGCCGGCCCGCAGCCCTTCACTTTACTGGGTGAGGCGCTGGTGCTGTGGAGGCGCCCCGACGGCACCCCGGTGGCCATGCGCGACCGTTGCTGCCACCGCACCGCCAAGCTCTCGAAAGGTTTTGTCAGCGAGGACGGCAACATCGCCTGCGGCTATCACGGCTGGGAATACGACTGCACCGGCACCTGCGTGAAGATCCCGCAAAATCCCGCTGGCATGATTCCGCCGGGCGCCTCGGTCCAGGCCTTTCACTGCCAGGAAAAATACGGCTACGCCTGGGTCGCCCTCGACGATCCTCTGCAACCAATCCCTGAGTTTCCCGAGGATGGCGCCCCGGGCTACCGGCGCATCTTCCAGTTTTATGAAGAGTGGAAAACCAGCCCGCTGCGGGTCATGGAAAACTCCTTTGACAACTCGCATTTTTCCTTCGTCCACAAAGCCAATTTCGGCCTTTTCGACCAGCCCGCGCCGGCCGGCTACGAGTTTCGCGAAACCGACTACGGCTTCGAGGCGGAGACCCGGGTGCCGATCCGCAATCCTGAGGAAAGCTATCGCATCACCGGCACTCGCGAGCCGATCACCCAGCGCCACCTGATCAACCGCTATTACCTGCCGTTCTCCCGGCGCTTTGGCTGCATGTACCCGGACAGCGGCATCCACCACATCATCTACAACTGCGCGACGCCCATGGAAGACGGGCGCCTGATGCTGGTCCAGTGGTTGTATCGCAATGACAGCGAAGAGCAATGCTCGACCCAGGAACTGATCGACTGGGACGCAGCGATCACCGCCGAAGACCGCGACATCCTCGAAGCCACCGATTACGACGCCTGTGTCGATACTCGCCGGCGAGTGGAACTGCACATGCCGTCGGACAAGCCTGGCCTGGTGATTCGCCGGCAATTGCTGGGCCTGCTCGAAGCCCATGGTGAAAGTGAAGTGTTCCTCAGCCATTGAAGTCAGCGCCCCGGCGTGCCGGGGCTTTACCGCACGCTCATGACCCAAGGGGAGAGCGCTATGTTGATGCAAACCATAACTGGGGCCAACGCCCTGCCACAGGCATTGCCACGGGGCGACAGCGTCGGCGTGCAAACACCGCTGTTCGCCAATCAGGTGGAAAAAACCTACAGCAACGGCACCCAGGCCTTGAGCCGGGTGAAGCTGGCCATTCAGCGCGGCGAGTTTGTTTCATTGCTCGGCCCTTCGGGCTGCGGCAAGAGTACCCTGCTGAAAATGTTCGCCGGCCTCGAAAAGCCCTCCGCCGGCCACGTGCGCTGGTGGGGCAAGGACAGCCCGGCCAGCCCGACCCAAGGGCAAAGCCTGGCGATGGTGTTCCAGGAGGCGACGCTGATGCCTTGGGCGAAGGTCAGCGACAACGTGCGCCTGCCGCTGGATCTGGCCAATGTGCCGAAAGCCCAGAGCCAACCAAAGGTCGACGCCGCCCTTGCTCTTGTCGGCTTGGACCGCTTCAGCCAGGTGTACCCGCGGGAACTGTCCGGCGGCATGCAAATGCGCGCGTCCATCGCCCGGGCCTTGGCCACCGAGCCCAATCTGCTGCTGATGGACGAGCCCTTCGGCGCCCTGGATGAGTTCACCCGCAACAAGCTCGACAGCGACCTGCGTCAGCTGTGGGCTAGCCGCGACCTGACCGTGGTGTTCGTCACCCACAGCATTTTCGAGGCCGTCTACCTGTCATCGCGGGTGGTGGTGATGGGTGCGCGCCCGGGCCGAGTAATCGCCGACATCGAAATCGACGGCCCGTTGGAACGAGACGAGGCCTACCGCACCTCCCCGGCCTTTATCGCGCAGTGCGCACGCCTGTCCCGGCTGCTGGCCGAGGCCAATGGCGATCCTTGCTGACTTTATTGAGAGCCCGCTCATGAACCCGTCCTTTACTCCCTGGTTACGTCACCCCACGGTGTTGCGCATCGTCTCGCCGCTGCTGCTCGGCGCGGTATTGCTGGGTCTGTGGCAATTGGCATGTGTGGCCTGGAAGGTGCCGGTGTATCTGGTGCCCTCCCCGGTCGATATCGGCCGTACCCTGATCAGCGATGGCCCGATGCTGTTCGGTGCATTGTGGATGACCTTGAAGATCACTTTTTTCTCGTTTGCCCTGGCGGTGCTTATCGGCACCCTGGCGGCCTTTGTGTTTGTGCAGAGCCGCGTGCTGGAAGCCAGCCTGTTTCCCTACGCCATCCTGTTGCAGGTGACGCCGGTGGTGGCCGTGGCGCCGCTGATCATCATCTGGTGCAGCAACACCACGCTGGCGTTGATTATTTGCGCGACCCTGGTGGCGATTTTCCCGATCATCGCCAACACCGTACTCGGCTTGCGCAGCGTCAACCCCGGCCTGCTCAATCTGTTCCGCCTGAACCGCGCCAGCCGCTGGCAGGTGCTGTTGCGCCTGCGCATTCCCAGTGCCCTGCCGTGTTTTTTTGCCGGGCTGCGCATTGCCAGCGGGCTGGCGTTGATCGGCGCGGTGGTGGCGGAGTTCGTTGCCGGCACCGGGGGCACCGGTGCAGGGCTGGCGTATCAGATCCTTCAGGCCGGCTTTCAACTGAATATTCCAAGGCTGTTCGCTGCCCTGCTGCTGATCGCCTTGACCGGTGTCGCGTTATTCAGCCTGATGGCCGTGCTGGCCCGGTTGAGCCTGCGCAACTGGCACGAAAGCGAACTCGGCTGACCCTTTGAATCCGCCGCAGATGCGGCGTATGGAGCCTCACATGAAGATTCAAAATAGCTGGCTGGTACGTAACGCCAGCGCCATCCTCACCGGCTTGTCCGATGCGGCGGCGCGCCACGCCGGGCCTGATATCCGTATCGTCGACGGCCGCATCAGCGCCATCGGCGCCCTGCAGCCCCAGCCCGGCGAGCGAGTGCTGGATGCCACCGACTGTGTGGTCTACCCGGCGTGGGTCAATACCCACCATCACCTGTTTCAGTCGCTGCTCAAAGGCATTCCCGCAGGTATCGACCAGAGTCTGGGAGCGTGGCTGGGTGCCGTGCCCTATCGCTATCGCGGCGCGTTTGACGAGCAAAGCTTTCGCCTCGCCGCGCGCATTGGCCTGGTCGAATTGGCACGATCCGGCTGCGCCACCGTCGCAGACCATCATTACCTGTACTTGCCGGGCATGGACTTTGACAGTGCCGAGGTGCTGTTCGAGGAAGCCGAACGGCTGGGGCTCCGGTTTGTCCTCTGCCGTGGCGGCGCCACGCAAGCACGACAAGCCGAAGGCAAGTCCGTGGCCGGGCCGGAGACCCTGGAGCAATACCTGGACGACGTCGAGCGTCTGGTGCGGCGCTACCACGACCCGGCCGCCGATGCCTGGCGGCGGGTGGTGATGGCGCCCACCAGCCCGCCCTACTCCATGCCTGCCGAACACCTGCGCGAAACCGCCCGGGTCGCACGGCGACTGGGCATTCGCCTGCACAGCCATCTGAGCGAAACCGTCGAATATCAAAATGAGGTGCAGCAACGCCACGGCATGTCGCCAGTGGCGTTCTGTGCCGAGCACGAGTGGCTTGGGCCGGACGTGTGGTTCGCGCATTTGGTGAAACTCGACGCCGAGGAAATCCGCATGCTCGGGGCCAGCGGTACGGGCATTGCCCATTGCCCGCAAAGCAATGGCCGCCTGGGCAGTGGCATTGCCGATGTGGTGGCCATGGAGGCTGCGGGAATGCCGGTGTCGATTGGCGTGGATGGCGCCGCCTCCAACGAGGCCTGCGACATGATCAGCGAAACCCACGCCGCCTGGCTGATGCAACGGGCCAGACTTGGCGAGCGAGCCCGCCCGCGTTATGCCGGCGGTGACGAGGAAGGCGGTGCCAGCGCGGCCACGGTGGAAGACGTGGTGCGCTGGGGTACGTCTGGCGGGGCTCGGGTGCTGGGGCTGGACGCCGTGGGCAGCGTGCAAGTGGGCATGGCGGCCGACCTGGCGATCTACCGCCTGGACCAGCCGCGATACTTCGGCCTGCATGACTCGGCGATCGGGCCGGTGGTGGGCGGAGGACGCCCGACCTTGCGCGCCTTGCTGGTCGGTGGCCGGTTGACCGTACACGACGACCAGTTGCCTGACTTCGACCTGGCCGAACTCGGCGCCCAGGCCCGAGACGCGGTGCGGCGGTTGCAGCAGGCCGCAGGCGTACGCTCATGAGCTGATCTCCGCGGCACGTGCTGCCGTGCCAATACTCGGCCGCATCAAATGTCTGGTAGATGGAAAAATACGGCAGTAATCGACTTGGGACTGTCATCAGACAGTTTCAGGGTCCCGGAGAAGAAAGCAGCGGACGGCGTATCACAAGGCGCTTCTACAACAATTGCTCGCGTAGAAAATCGATGAACGCCATCGTCCGCGCTGAACGTCGTCGCTCGCGGCTGAGTACGGCGCTGACAGGCAGCGCGCTGGTTTGATAGTTGTCGAGTATGGTACTCACCCTGCCCTGCTCGACGTCAGCTGTGAACAGCCATTGCGGTGAGAGGGAAATACCAAGGCCGGAGAGCACCATTTCGCGGATGGCCTCGCTGCTGTTGCTGGTGACGTTGCCCTGGATACCTACATCGAACGCTTGGCCGAGGTGCGTAAAGTGCCAACGGTCGTAATGCTCCAGCAACGTGAAGCCGATGCAGTTGTGTCCTGACAGTTCGCTGGGCTCACGTGGCACGCCGTGTAGATCCAGATAACCGGGCGCCGCATAGACACGCCGTGGGCTATTGCCCAGTGGCAGTGCCACCAATCCCTCGCTCTTCACTACACCAATGCGGATCGCCAGATCGATGTTTTCCTTGAGCAGGTCTTCATTGTGGTCACTCAGCCGCAGGTCAATCCGCACATCAGGATGGCGTTGCAGGAAAATCCCTATGAGCGGTGCGATGCATAACCTTCCATAGCTGACCGGGGCGGCGACTCGTAAAGGGCCGGCAATCTGCTCCTGGCCACTGGTGAAGCTTCGCGTGGCAGTTTCGACGTGGCCGAGAATTTCCTGGCAGTGGTCGTAGAAGCGTTGACCTTGGTCGGTCAGGGCCAGGTGCCGAGTGCTGCGTGCGAACAATGGCCCACCCAGGTACTGCTCCAGCGCGCGCACTTGTTTACTCACCGCCGGCTGCCCCATGTTCAGTTCACGGGCGACCGCCGAGAAAGACCCGCGCTCCACGACGCGGACAAAGACATGCATGCTGTCGAACAGATCCATCGACGATTGGTTCTCTTTGCGGAATAAGTCATATGCAAATTGGGTTTCTTATCGGAATGATTAAAGCGCGGCAATCTGTAAGCGTCCATCCCAACACAGGTTCCCGTCATGAAACATTCCATGCTTGCCGCCATCGCCGAGTCCGCTCAATCCCCTCTCGCCATCCGTCACATCGATCGCCCTGTTCCCGGTAAGGGGCAAGTACTGGTCAGGGTTCACGCCGCTGGAGTCAATCCGCTCGATACCAAAATTGCCGCCGGCGCAGGGGCTCACGCCCGCCAATCGCTGCCGGCCGTGCTCGGCCTTGATCTTGCCGGTACGGTCGTCGAAGTGGGCGAAGCGGTCGACGGGTTCACCCCGGGCCAGGAAGTCTTCGGCATGCCCGGCGGGATCGGCGGTGCCCAAGGCACCATGGCCGAGTACATTGCCGTGGATGCCCGCCTGATCGCGGTCAAGCCACACACCCTCAGCATGCGTGAGGCGGCTGCATTGCCTTTGGTATTCATCACCGCGTGGGAAGGTCTGGTCGATCACGCCAATGTCCGCTCCGGTCAGCGTGTCCTGATTCATGGGGGCGCGGGTGGGGTCGGCCAAGTGGCTGTGCAACTGGCCAAGGCACGCGGTGCCGATGTCTACGCCACCGGTTCGGCGCGCAGTCTCGACTTCATACGCTCGCTGGGGGCTACAGCGATCGACTATCAGGCACAGAGCGTTGAGGATTATGTCGAGCACTACACCGCCGGCGAAGGGTTCGACATTGTCTACGACACCGTCGGCGGCAGCACGCTGGATGCATCATTCAAAGCCGTGAAAGCCTATACCGGGCACGTGCTGAGCTGCCTGGGCTGGGGCCAGCACAGCCTGGCACCGTTATCGTTCAAAAGTGCCACCTACTCGGGGGTTTTCACTCTGGCTCCGCTGCTCACCGGCAAAGGACGCGACCATCACGGCGCTATCCTGCGCGAGGCCGCTGCGCTGGCCAATGCGGGTCAACTGACAATCCGCGTGGATCAACAGCACTTTGCGCCGCACGACGTCAACGAGGCATTTCGCCAAGTCGCCGAAGGCCGCGGCAAGGGCAAGACGGTGATCGAGTTTGTGGCTGCATAGTTCCTTGTAATCTCTTTAGAGCGCACTCGGCCAAAAGCGTGCGCAATGGTCCGCAACGTCCTCGCCGCCATTCTCCCAGCCAAAAGCGTCAAACACGTAGCACCCCACGAGTTGAACGGGCCGACCTTCGCTCATTCAATCGTGACCACCCAAGAATTGATTGAGGCGCTGGCAGTGCAGGAGTAATGGCCGATGACCCTCATAGGATAGCTGATCGATCACCGGCCCATTTTTACACGGCCCAACAGGAGCAGCCCAAGGCACCAAAAAAACTTCGAGGGTCCGATACTGGAGCATTGGATCCCCATGCACCGGCATGATCGTGACCGTGCAGGCCGCAAAAGCTTGCGCAGCCGCACGAGGCCGCGACTTGGGCGCGCAGCGGAGCCAGCGAGTTTCTGCCTGCTCCGTCTGGGTCTCCCCAAGCGCCATAACCTTTAAAGGTACGCGTCGGCGACCAGTCAGGCATGGCGGGCGGTAGCGGGTTGTCGTCAAACCTGGCGAATTGGCCGGCCCCGTAAACCACGCGCCCGCCAACCACGGTCATATCGGCGGTAAGAAATGAAATCTCGTCTTCAGGCACAGAGAAGTAGTCCTTACTTGGCACAATCAGGTCAGCAAAGTGACCGGTCTGGATGCGACCACGTTTGCCCTCTTCGTTAGAAAACCAGGCGACATTCTCTGTCCACATCCGCAACGCCGCTTCGCGATCAAGCAGGTTTCGTTGAGGGTACAGATTCAGACCGCCCACCGTTTTACCGGTTACCATCCAGGATAGCGAAACCCAGGGGTTGTAGGAGGCAACCCGGGTGGCATCGGTGCCTGCAGACACTTTCACCCCTTTTTCCAGTATGCGCGCTACGGGCGGGGTCGCTTGCGCCGCACGGGCGCCGTAGCGCTCGACGAAGTACTCCCCCTGATAAGCCATACGATGTTGTACAGCGATGCCACCGCCGAGCGCGGCGATACGGTCGATTGATTTGTCCGAGATGGTTTCGGCATGATCAAAGAACCAATTGATGCCAGCGAGGGGGATGTCCTCGTTGACCTTCTCAAATACATCCAGCGCTCGGGTAATGGTTTCGTCGTAGGTGGCATGCAACCGCCACGGCCATCGGTTCTCTGCGAGGATGCGCACAACTTCCTCCAGTTCTCCCTCCATCTCGGGCTGCAGGTCCGGTCGCGGCTGGCGAAAATCTTCGAAGTCGGCAGCGGAAAACACCAACATTTCGCCCGCGCCGTTGTGACGGAAGTAGTCGTTTCCTTGCTTGTACTTAACGCTGGAGGTCCACTTGAGGAAATCCTCCTTCTCTTCCTTGGGTTTCTGAGTGAACAGGTTGTAAGCCAACCTGACCGTCATTTGCCCATCGTTGTCCAACTTCTGGATCACTGCGTAATCGTCGGGATAGTTTTGGAAACCGCCGCCCGCATCAATAACCCCTGTCACACCCAAGCGATTGAGCTCGCGCATGAAATGGCGAGTGGAGTTGACCTGATAGTCGAAGGGCAACTTCGGTCCCTTGGCCAACGTGGCGTAAAGGATCGTCGCGTTGGGCGTGGCCAACAGCAGGCCCGTAGGCGCACCATTGGCATCGCGGTAAATTTTCCCGCCTGGTGGCTCGGGGGTATCTCGGGTGTAGCCGACCGCGCGCAAGGCCGCACCATTGAGCAAGGCCCGGTCATAGAGATGCAGAAGAAATACAGGTGTATCGGGCGCGATCGCATTGATCTCGGCTATGGTTGGCAAACGCTTTTCAGCGAACTGGTGTTCAGTGAAGCCACCTACCACGCGAACCCACTGCGGTGCTGGTGTGTTAGCCACTTGGCGCTTGAGCATGTCCATGGCGTCAGCCAGTGAACGCACACCGTCCCAGCGCAATTCCAGATTGTAGTTAAGGCCGCCGCGGACCATGTGGGTATGGTTATCGACTAAGCCAGGGAGCACACAACGGCGCTTGAGGTCGACAACTTTTGTGGCTGAGCCAGCCAGCGCCATGACTTCCTGGTCTGACCCTACAGCCAGAAACTTGCCGTCTTTGATTGCAACGGCGTGGGCGACTGGGTTGGCGCGATCCAGTGTAGTGATCTCGCCATTGTGGAAAATGATGTCCGGAATGGAATCGGTCATATTCGGCCCTTCCCTACTTAGAGTTTCGGAAAAAGCGCTGCGTCCAAAGACACCCCCTAACGCTAAGGTGGAGGCGGCCTGGAGAAGTTTTCGGCGCGATGTCATAGGTAGAGGCCTCACAGATATAAAGCCCGTTTCCAGGGCCTTCAGGGAATAGCGAACCTTGAGAACCGGTTACTCACGTCTGACTGGACGTTTTAGACTGCATACATCCTCATGCTCCACCTCGTGTTTTGGACAATAACGCCGATGGGTGGAGCTATCGCGTCAGCGCTGCGCGACAGCTCTTGCATAACGGATTTATTTAGCAGGGTTTGGACCGATGTGCTCGCCGTGTTGCACCCGCTCAGGCGCCTTATGCACCATGGTGTAGGCATAATCCACACCCATCCCGTAGGCGCCGGAATGTTCCTGCACGATCCCCATGACGGCTTCATAGGTCTCCTTGCGCGCCCAATCCCGCTGCCATTCGAGCAGCACCTGCTGCCAGGTAACCGGTACGATACCGGCCTGAATCATGCGGTCCATGGCGTAGTTGTGCGCGTCGATCGAGGTGCCACCCGAGGCGTCGGCAACCATATAGATTTCATAGTCTGTATCGCGCAGGCAGGACAGTGCGAAGGTCGTGTTGCAGACCTCGGTCCACAGGCCGGATACGACGATCTTCTTACGGCCGGCAATGGCGGACTCTGCCAAGGCATCACGAACGTTTTGGTCATCCCAGGAGTTCATTGAAGTACGTTCGAGGATTTTGTTCTGCGGATATACCGCTAGCAACTCAGGGTATGTATTGCCAGAGAAACCCTCGGTTTCCACAGTCGTGATGGTGGTAGGTATGCCGAACGCTTTGGCAGCCTTGGCCAACCCCACGACATTATTTTTCAGCACCTGCCGATCTATCGACTGCACACCAAAGGCCATTTGGGGCTGGTGGTCGATGAAAATCACTTGGCTGTTTTGCGGGGTCAGTATTTCTAAGTACTTGTTGGACATGGCGGATTCCCTTTGGTAAGTAGAGCAATACGAAAGCGGCGTTATGCGTGGCTGCGCAAGCAGAACGTTACCCGTCCTGGTAGTGCTAAAAGCCACTTTCCGGACGAGTTCAGGGGTGCCGAAAAGCCCCTTGAATTTACGAATGCAGCATTGTTCAGCCGCGTTCGCGGGGTTCAGTTAAATGCCCGAAAAACGCTTGCCAAGCTGCTTTTGCAAGTGCACATCATCTGCGGCTAATTCGCTCCCACCTTGAAGGGAAGTGCATCTTTGGATGTCTTCACGGTCCATGAACCGGACTGCCGGAACGAACTGGCAGACGCGTAGGTATCTTCCATGAACTGGAAATAGGTCATCTTTCCATCCTGAACTTTCGCATGGATGGAAAACGGTGATGTGAACAGATGTCCGACCGCCACGGAGCGGTAGGTGAACTTACCGAAAATCGCGACATCTTCGCCGGAAGCGATTTTGGTAGTAATCGTAAAGTCTTCGATTTTCCAGTAGTTTGAGACCTGCAAAAACAAAGAGCTAAAGGCTTTGGGACCTTTGTTTGTGCCGGTCCACGGCATGATTTTTCTGAGTTCTGGATTGTCAAAGTTTAGAGAAACATAGGTGGCGTCTGGAGCTGCCAACCTCATTGCCGCGGCTTCGACTTTATCGGGTGCGGTATTGGCCAGGAATTCCACGACAACCGCTAGTGAAGCAGCAGATTGCGCTTCAGTAGCTGACTGCGCCGACGCTGGAGTGATTGTTACTAACCATGAGGCGAGCGCCATTGCTGCAGTGATCAATTTGATGCTTCGAGTATTCATGAACTCTCCATTTATGAGTACGATTTTGCGATTCGCGGTCATCCAACCCATGTTGCAAATTGCTACGTGTCGAAAAGCGACAATTGGTACTGGAGCAAGGGCTATGCCAATTTTATACAACTTATATAAATCGATATTTATCAATGACATATAACTTAATGTGATGTCGCGAGTATCGGGCTCGGAGTTTATCGAAGGGCTTGTTTGATCATTTGATGAAGTCTCGGCGAGGTTTTGTTGATTTGATCAATCCAGCTCGAGCGTGGTCCACGGTGAACCGCCAGGCGGCCACGCAAAGTCACTCAAGACTCTCGTCATGCAACAAGCCGCTTTTCTTCAGGCGATAGGCCAGTGCCGGCCGGGTCAAGCCGAGCATGCGAGCGGCTTGCGAGACGTTTTGGTGTGAAAGCTCCATGGCGCGGCGCATCAGCCGTTCTTCCACAGCATCCAGGCTGATGTTTTTATCAAAGATCTGCGTAACCCAATCGGGACAAGGTTCTTCACCGCCAGCCTGAACTAACGCGCCATCAGAGTTGAGACGATCACCGTGCGAATCGTCTGTTTTTGGGAAGACTGCAAAGAGTGCATCCTGGCCTATGGTCTCGTTGCTGTCGGTCAGGATGACGCCACGCTCAATCGTATTTTCCAATTCGCGAATATTCCCCGGCCAGGCGTAGCGGCGACACAATTCAAGAGCTTTGTCTGATAAACCCAGCGTTCGCTTGTGATATTGCAAGTGAAATTTGCTTATAAAGTGCTCGGCCAGCAGTGGCAGATCTTCAAGTCGCTCGCGCAGTGGGGGAATCTGCACCGGAAACACATTCAAGCGGTAATAAAGATCGGCGCGAAACCGGCCCGCTTCGACGGCGTCGGCGAGGCTTTCATTGGTAGCAGCGATGACTCGCACATTGATCTTGCGGGTTCGGGAATCGCCTACCCGTTCCAGTTCACCCTCTTGCAGTACCCGAAGTAATGTCGCCTGCGCTCTGGGCGTCAGCTCCACCACCTCGTCTAGAAAAATCGTCCCTCCGTTGGCCCGTTCAAAGCGTCCTGGGCGGGTTTGATTGGCGCCGGTAAAAGCGCCTTTCTCAACACCAAACAATTCGGCTTCAATCAGGTCCTGAGGAATGGCAGCGCAGTTCACTGCGACAAACGCTTGCTCGGCGCGATCACTGCGCAGATGCACGCTCCGTGCGATGACCTCCTTGCCGACGCCAGTTTCTCCGAGCAGCAGGACGGAAATTTTTCCTTTGGCAGCCTTGTCGATCATCTTGCATACCTTCAAATAGGCAGGCGAGCGCCCTACTCCATAGAATTGAGCTTCCTGCTTCTCCAGGCTTCTACGCAGAGAGCTGATCTGTGATTGCAGTTCATACAGCTCCTCGATGATTGGGTCGGCTTGAAAATACTGTCTGAATTCTGCGGCGTTCTCCCATTCCTCGGCAGGTTTACCAATAATGATGCAGCGCTCATCCCCGCATCCGCGACAGGTCGTTTCTTGGATGATGATTTCGCGTTTCATGAATGAAGAACTGTACGCACAGGCGTAGCCCAACAAAGACCAACAGACTGGTTCCTCCATCAGGCCGACTTCAGTCAGGCAAGTCTCGACCTCAAAGGAGTCAATCCATTCGAGCTCGCAATAAAAATGGCCGCTCTCCTGATCCAGCTCTAACTGAATGGGTTTCGCATTGACCATACCTTTGAGGGAATGCAGTTGCGGGCCGACCAGAAACATCTGCAACTGCGGACTGTCTGGTCTGAGCTTGCGGGCCATTTCCGCATCCTTGAGTCCAGACTGGTAGCCAAGGCGCAAGAAGAACCCCTTGGCGCGGTCGACGCCGAGGCTATTGATGAGTTCACGGCGAAAATTAGCCATCGCCGATACCTGCATCAACAACATGCGCTGCTCGCCAAACCAGATCTTGCCTTCCGTGCTTTGAAAACGAACCTGGTCGCTCAGGTCGTGAAAGCCGGAATAGTGGAGCTCAGGGTTGTAACTGACAGCCATTGAGAGAGACCTCGATTATTGTTTTGAGCGGTCTTGATCAAGCTGTGGCGCCGAGTGAAAGCACCGAAACAATCGATCGCGATATGAAGGGATTTTAGTGCATTGCTACGCAGAGCCAGCGGGCCTCCCGATGCAAAGACATGACGGTGCACGGGCTTCGCGGGCAGATGAAGGCAGTTACCAAGCGCCAAAGTCAGCCAGGCTTAATGTTGGTGATCTGGCCCGAGCCGGCCATGTGCTGTGTTGGACTAGGTATTGGTCATTCGCAATATCCCGGCAGATTGCGAATGCACGCCTTCAGTATCGGCCGTCGATGAACGCGGGAATGGGGCGCCTCCCTGGCAAAGCGGTACTTCACTGGCCCCTCACTCCCGTGCTGATCAACCTTCAGCGGGTACCGGCGTGTCGAGCAATTGCTGCTCCCACAGATAAGCAATGCCGCTACCTGCAGCATGCTGGAGAAGCACATCGGTTACAGCGCCTGCCGTATCGAGGCGTGCCCAGTCGCGTTGCCATTCAGCCATGACTGCCAACCAGGTCATGACATTTGCCCCGGCGCCGACCATGCGTTGGATGGCGACTTGATGGGCTTCAACCGAAACGCCACCGCACGCGTCGGTGACCACGGTAACGTCCCAGCCCTCGCCTAGTGCTTGAATCGCTGGCATGGCGACGCAGACCTCAGTCCACAGGCCAGCCAGGACCAATTGCTTGCGGCCTGTTGCCTTGACCGCGTCCACTACTTTCTTGTCTTCCCAAGTATTGATGAGCGTTCGGTCAATCACCTTTTGACCGGGGAAAACGTCGGTGATTTGCGGAAAGATCCAACCGCCACGCTCGGCAATCACACTGGTCAGAATGGTCGGGACGTTAAACGCCTTCGCAGCCTTCGCCAATGCTGTCGCACAGTTGACCGCTGCGTGCGGATCGTGGCTATTGAGATTGGTGAGTTGAAAAGGCTGGTGGTCGATCAACACAAGTACGGAGTCTTCTGGACGAAGAAGCGAAGCAAGACCGTTACGAAAAGCCATTAATCCATCCTCTTGTTGCCGTGGGTTGGCACGTTTATTTGCGGGATCAGTTTCCGTGCAGCGCGCCTTATGAGCGGCGATGCCTCATGCACTGTGCAGCGCCCTCAAACCTTCGGGTAGTAGCAGCGAATGACTAACTGTGTCGCGGAATGAGGAACGCCACGGTTTTTGCTGCCATTCTCTGGCGATGGCTTCACGGCTTCATGACGACGCGCCCCAGCGGTTTGCTTCGCTCCGCGAAGTCATGCGCAGCAGCCTGCGATAGGGTAAAGGCCCGTTCAATGACAACCCGTATACGCCCCCGCAATACATCCTGTAGCAGCTTGTCGACACTCGCACGCACTGCCGGCCGCTCGAAAAGTGGCCCCATGTACGCACAGATCAGGACGTCCCCGGGAACCGCTATTGGCGCCAAGGCGCGAACTCCGTAATGTGCAGTTCAGATGTACGTTCTGGTAGTCGCATTCCGTGCGTAGCTGCGTGACAAAAAAAGGAACGTGGAAATGGATATAGAAGAGCTTGAAACCTTTGTAGAAGTGGCCGATGCCGGCGGCATTTCCCGTGCGGCAACGCGCCTGGGCACGTCGAAATCTATCGTCAGTCGCCGGCTTGCCCGCCTGGAAGCAGAGCTGGGCGTGCAACTGATGGCGCGTACCACCCGCGGTGCGGCCCTTACCGAAGCTGGGGCGACCTTCCGCGACTACGCCGCCAGAATATGCGCTGAGGCCGAGTCGGCACGCGATGCGATCTTGCCTTCCGGCGAGCTTTGTGGCCGCCTGCGGATCGCCGCGCCCCTGACTTTGGGGCCAATACATTTCGCGCCGATCCTCGCGGAAATGGCCAGGCGTCACCCACAGCTTCATGTGCAAACGAACTACACCGATCGTTTCGTTGACCTCATCGCCGAGGGGTATGACTGCGCGATACGGGTGGGCTACCTGCCCGATTCCAACATGATCGCCCGGTGTATCGGACCGATCTTTGGCCAATTGGTGGCAAGCCCCGTCTATATCAAGGCGCATGGAGCGCCCGAAACACCCGACGAAGTCGTCAGCCACCAAGCACTGATGCAAGGCAATGAATCGTGGTCATTCATGGATGGTGACACGATGGTTACGGTGCGCCCGCAGGGAACGTTCAAAGCCGACAATGGCACCGCATTGCTGGCCGCAGCTTTGGCCGGCATCGGCATTGCCTGGTTACCTGACTGGGTCACGCATGAGCATTTGGCGAGCGGCGCACTTGTAGCGATCATGACGGATTATCCGCCGCCTCCAGCAGGCGCTTATGTAGTTCGACCGCCAGGCCAGCACCCTGCGCGAAAGATAAGGGTGCTCACCGAATTGCTGCTTGAATACTGCGACCAGGCGGCACATATTCCTGAGTCGCCACAGAGCTGAAAGACCCGATTGCAAGCTCCCTTAGAGTGAGTCCTGAAAGCAAAGTATGGATACCAGGCTTGCTTATTGATCCATCAGAGCTATCGCGGCTAATACGTCCAGTCCTGATCAGCGCACCCGAATATTTCTCCAAAGTTTCATTCCTCACTCGCGAATAACGCCAACACCCGGTTGGATGTTCCGATTTGTGCGACACAGTAATACAACCCACGAGACTACAAACCAAGGAACTGGATCCCTAATATCCGCCCCCGTATCGGCACGCTTGCACCATCCCTGGTGAATGCGCGCGGCCAAATAACTGCATGCCAGACAGGTGAGTAATGATCGATTTGGAAGGAAAACGTGCGTTGGTGACGGGAGGAGCTCGCGGGATCGGCGCCGCTATCGCAGTGGCACTGGCAGAGAATGGCGCCGATGTTGCGTTCACCTACCAGCAGTCGACGGAAAAAGCTGAGGCAGTGGCCAAATTCATCGCTGATAAAGGGCGTCGTGCTATCGCGATTCAAGCCGACAGTGCCAACCCGCAAGCCATTGAATGCGCAGTCGCGCAGGCCATCTCGACGCTGGGCGGCCTCGATATTCTCGTCAATAGCGCGGCTATCGGCTTGAGCGGAATGATCGCCGACATTGATGTAGACGACTATCAAGCACTGATGGATATCAACGTGCGAGGCCCCGTCCTGTTCGCAAAGGCGGTCATCCCGCATCTGCCCGCTGGCGGAAGAATCATCACAATTGGCTCGGGACTGGCAGAGCGGGTGCCCTTTGCGGGTGTAACAGCCTATGCAATGTCCAAGTCGGCGTTGCTCGCATTCACCCGGGGTTTGTCACGTGAACTCGGCCCCACCGGCATAACCGTTAATCTTGTTCAGCCGGGATCGGTCGACACCGACGCAAATCCAGCCTTCGGCCCCGCCGGCGACTTTCAGCGGAGCCTGTCGTCCTTGGGACGTTTTGGCGAGCCTCGCGAGGTTGCGAGTGCGGTGGTCTATCTGGCCAGTCCTGCCGCGAGCCTGATCACTGGCGCCATCCTGACCGTGGACGGCGGTGCGATCGCTTGACTAACGCTCAGGCAGCTGTCCGCAGTGGACGGCAGCCATGGACTGTTGGTCAGGGGTTGAAACGCACTAATGGCCATTTGCAGAGGCAGGAAGCATTGGATATTGATGATCTTCGAACCTTCGTCGAGGTAGCCGACGCGGGCGGTGTTTCGTCGGCGGCCCGGCGACTGGGTGTTGCGAAATCGATAATAAGCCGCAGGCTTCTGAAGCTGGAAACCCAACTGGGTGTGCAGCTATTGGCCAGGACAACCCGTGGTGCTGCTGTCACCGAAGCGGGAGCCGCCTTGCGAGAGTATGCGGCGCGGATCGTCGCTGAGTTTGACGCGGCCAGGGACGCCATTGTTCCAGATGGAGACCTTCGAGGTCGCTTCCGGATCGCAGCACCGATCTCGTACGGCCCGACACATATTGCCCCCGTGCTTGCTGAAATGGGGCGACGCCACCCTCTCCTGCACATTCATGCAAGTTACAGCGATCGTATCGTCGATCTGATTGGCGAGGGCTTCGATTGTGCTATTCGGGTCGGCCATTTACAGAGCTCCAATTTCATCGCAAAGCGTGTGGGCAGCATTCACGGCAAACTCGTGGCAAGCCCAGGCTATGTGAGTACACATGGAGCGCCAGAGGCTCCCCACGAGATTCTTGCGCATGAATCTCTTATGCAAGGTGCGGAAACCTGGCGGTTTATGGATGGCCAAAAGTCCATCATGGTTAATCCCCAAGGGCGCTTCAAGGCTGACAATCCTGTCGCGCTCGCCGCGGCAGCCGTTGCAGGTCTGGGTCTAGGGTACCTTTCTGACAGCGTCATCGACGAGCACATCAAATCTGGCGCATTGGTGTCCGTCATGCACAGATATCCCCCTGTTCCGGCGGGTATTTACATTGTTCGCCCCCAAAGCCAGCACCCTGCGCGAAAGATACGGGTGCTGACGGACATGCTGGTCGATTGGTTCGCAGATGTGAGCCCGGGCAACGTCCTCTCCCTTTAGAAGGCAAGCCACTCGGGTAGAAGGCAAGCCACTCGGGACGGCGAGCGTTCAATCTATCCAATTGCCGGACGCATCTTCCACTCGTAGTTCCTGCACAACCATGCCATTCGCCTGCATGCAGGCGCTGAGCTGCGCATGTTTGCCTAAGATCAATCGCCTGAGTAGAATGCGATTCATTATCAATCATGTATGTCCCGGGATGCCGATGCGTAGCGACGAAACACTAGGTACTGCAGATCCAGGGCTGCTCTATCGCACCCACTTCTCGTGGTTACAGGGCTGGCTGATTCGGCGCATCGGCTGTCGCGACAACGCCGCAGATCTGGCGCAGGACACCTTTGTGCGAGTGCTCAAGCACCGCCATCAGTCCGGCGCCCTGCGCGAGCCACGCGCCTATTTGAGCAGCATTGCCCGCGGGTTGATGATTGATCAGTATCGTCGTCGCGAACTCGAACGTGCCTACCTGGAAAGCATCACCTTGCTGCCGCAACACGAGGTTCCCTCGGAAGAAAGCCGGTTGATGATTCTTGATGCCCTCGAGCGCATAGACCGTCTGCTCGACTCGCTTAAACCAAGAGTTCGCCAGGCGTTTTTATTTGCCCGACTCGACGGTCTGACCTGCGCACAAATCGCCGAAAAGCTCGGTGTTTCCCGCGCGACGGTGGAGCGCGACCTGGCCACGGCCCTGCAACACTGCTATCGCTTGCGTTATGTCGAGGCCTGAGCCCGAGGCGCTGGATCCGGCCATTGTCGAGCAGGCAATCCAATGGCTGGTGCGCCTTCGCTTCAATCAAGCCGATGAACAGGCACAGCGCACGTTCGAGCAATGGCTGCAGCAGCGCCCGGAGCATGGATTGGCGTGGCAGCGTGTGGAAACGCTTGGCGATGAATTCGAAGGCGTGCCAGCTCAACTGGCTCGACAAACCCTTAAGGGCGCCCAGCAGGGAATGCGCCGGCGGGAAAGCCTGAAGCTACTGGGCGTATTGGCGACCGTCGGCACGGCAGCCTGGCTCGGCCGCGACTACACCCCCCTGCCCTCCATGCTTGCACAGCAGCGCAGCAGCACCGGCGAGCAACGACGTTTCCAACTCGATGATGGCAGCCTTATCCAGCTCAATAGCGATAGCGCCGTCGACAGCGATTTCGACGCCGAGCGACGCCTGATCATCCTGCGCCGTGGTGAAATCATCGTGAATGTCGGTGCGGATCAACACTCGCCGCAAGCGCGACCGTTGTGGGTGCAATCACGCGACGGGATCATGCGAGCCCACAGCTCGCGCTTTCTGGTCCGCGAGCGTGACGACGGCACTCTGGTCGCGGCCCAGGAAGGATCAGTCACGGTGTTCCCCGGCTCCAGTCAAACGCCTGCGAGCCGCAACGTCCTGGCAGGAAATCAACTGCTGTTCACCTCAAGTGACGCCCGAAGGTTCAGGGACAACGGCCTTGATCTATGGGGTTGGGGTGACGGAGTGATCAGTGCGAACCATATGCGCCTTGGTGACTTCATCGCAGAGTTGTCGCGTTATCGCCCAGGAGTCCTGCGCTGCGCGGAAGAGGTCGCTGATCGACGCGTTTCCGGCACCTTCCAGCTCGCCGACAACGATCGGGTCCTGGCATTGATCGCGCAGTCACTGCGCCTGCACATTGATTACCGAACCCGTTACTGGGTCACCGTAACCGCTGCCACCTGACTCCACCCGAATATTTTTTCGCTACCTGAAAAATAATGAGGTGGTTTCTCATTCTCGTTCGACCTCTAAGGAAGGCCGGAATACAGGCCAGTCTGCCGATGTCCTTTCTTGGAGCGAGAAAATGAGTTCGTCCCCGGTTTCACAGCGCCATCCATTAAGTCGTGCCATGCACGGTGCGATCCTGGGTTTGATCGTGAGCAGCTACGCATTGCCATCGCTGGCGCAAACCTCGGGCGCTGATCACAGCAATCAAGTCAAACAGTGGAATATCGCCCCCGGGCCACTGGCGCCAGCGCTTGACCGCTTTGCGCGCGAGGCTGGCATCAGTCTTTCCTTCGACGCCTCGAGTGTGGCGAACCGCACCACGGCTGGGGTGAATGGCTCGCTCGATACATCGGCAGCGCTGTCATCGTTGCTCCAGGGCAGCGAATTGCAGGTCGAACAGCAAGGCCCGAATGCTTACCTGCTGACCCCTCAAGCAAAAACCGCCGGCCCGTTGGAGCTCGACGCAACGGCTGTTGAGGATTACCGCCTTGCCCCGCTCATCATCAATGCCAAGGTTCGGGTCAGTGCCGACGACGACGCCAACTCGGTGGTTGCCAAGGAACTCTGGGTGGGCGGCAAGGTGGCCACCAGCATTCTCAATACGCCGGCATCGGTGTCGGTGGTGACCAACAAGGAAATGCAGCAGCGCAGCGTCAGCACCACGGAAGAAGCGCTGCAATACACGCCGGGCGTGGTCAGCGACTTTTATGGTACGGATGATCGCAACGACTATTTCCAGATCCGCGGCTTCCAGGCCACCACCTACCGTGACGGCTTGACCCTCAGCTCGATGCGCGGCGTACGCGAAGACCCATTCGCTTATGAGCGCATCGAGATTCTGCGTGGCGCCAACTCCACCCTGTTTGGCCCTGCGGACCCGGGCGGTTCGGTAAATTTCGTGACCAAACAGCCGCGCTTCGAGAAGTTTGGCCAAGGCTATGTGACCTACGGTTCGTTTGACCATGTCGAGACCGGCATCGATGTCGGCGATGCGCTGAACGACGAGAAAACCCTGGCTGGCCGCTTTACTGCCAAAGGCCAGAATAGCGATCGCGAGTACGATCATTCGCAGGACGACAACCAGTTGTTTATGGGTGGCCTCACCTGGGCACCGACGGATTACACGTCGGCCACGATGATTCTGGACTACCTGAAAACCGAAAGTTCGCCCAACAGCGGCGGCTATCCACTGGATCGGGAATACGACCGCAGCAAGTTTTATGGCGAGCCCAGCTACAACTTCCACGATGTCGAGCGCACCAGCCTCAGCGGTAACGTCACCCATGATTTCGACAACGGTTTCGTGCTGCGCAGCAATCTGCGTTACAGCAAGTTGACCGATGATTTCGGCTACGTGTACCTCAGCGACAGCGCCGCACGTGTCGGTACTAGCGTCGATCGGTACCTGTTTGGAACCGACACTGAAGCCGACCAGTTCAACGGCAATCTGATGCTGCAATACGATGCCCGCTTCGAGAACATCGACAGCAGCAGCCTGGTGGGCGTGGAATACCTCGATTCGACCACCAAGGAAAGCTCGGTCTACGCCCTGACGACCCCGATCGATATTGCCAACCCCGTGTTTACTGGCGTTCCACGCTCAATCGCGCCGTATGCCGTCAACAAGCGAGACGCGACCACCAAGGCCGTCTTCCTTCAGCAGAACCTGTCGTTCTATGAACGCTTCATCGTCACCGGGGGTGTGCGCAACGACTCGATGGACCTGACCAGCAAAGGCTTGCAATCCACTGAGAAAGACACCTTCTCCGAAACCTCCTACCGAGGTGCGTTGACCTATATCGTCAACGATGAGGTGTCCACCTACGTGAGCATGGTCGAATCCGTCTCGCCGCCGCAGGTTGGCGTGACACCGCAGACAGGCAGGCAGTACGAAGTGGGCGTGAAGTATGCGCCGATGGGAATGGATGCACTGTTCTCCGCCGCCGTGTATGACCTGACCCAGGAAAACGTCACCATCGCCGTGGTGCTGCCGAGCGGCATCATCGAGCAGCAGACAGTGGGCGAATCGCGCGCGCGTGGCCTCGACCTGGAGGCCAAGGCGCAGGTGACGCAAAACCTGAGCCTGATCGGTGGCTATTCCTACATGGAGTCCGAAGTATTGCGCGGTTCGTTGTACGACGGCAGCTCGCTGAAGGGTAACGAGTTCGCCACGGCACCCAAACATTCCGCTTCGCTCTGGAGTTACTACGACGTACCCGCCACTGATGTCAGCGTGGGCCTGGGTGCGCGCTACGTCGGCGCTTATTACTTCGATGCAGCCAACTCCGGCAAAAGCGATGGCACTACCCTGTTCGACGCCGCCTTCAACTACAAGATCGCCAAGGGCACCGACCTGGCGGTGAACGTCAGCAACCTGCTGGATGAGCAGCACGTGGTCGGCTCCGGCACCGCGAACTTCTACAACCCGGGCCGCGAGATTACCGCCAAGCTGAGCTACAACTGGTAAGCAGACGGGTCAGCGTTTTCCCCACACAGAAAACGGTGCCCGCGTTACCGCGGGCACCTTCGACTTGGTTGTTAGCCGCCGACCTCACGCAAAATTCTCTCAAGCTCAGGACGGGTCCACCTCTCCCAAGGGAATACCTCCCGGTCATCGCCGCTGTGCCAATACTCGCCCGCATCAAATGCCTGATAGATCGAAAATGCCGGCTCGGGCATCTCTGCGTACAAGGACAGATCGACGATATCGCTGATGACAATATTCATCACCTCATCACAGTAGTGAAAATCGCGGCCGCCGGTGATAAACAGTCTTGCCACTGAGATCGCCAACTGATTGAGAAGATCGCGGCTGTCGATCTGCAGGTGCTCACACATAACATTTAATTCGGTGTTTGGGGCTTTCTCAATCATTCCCAGTACGTAATCAAGCTCGGCATCACTAAGACCTGTGGCCATATGATCAAAGTACTCGTGAGTTCGGTTTTGCGATGGATTCAGGACAAGCCTGTTAGAAAACATGTTGGCAGATTTGCTGTTAAGCGACAGCTATGGTTCGAAAGCAGCTTCTGATTGGGTGGTCCCGTTTTCCCCCGGGGCTTATTCGGCAGAGGTCGACTTGGACTGTCATCAGATAAACGTGACAAAGCGGGTATCGAGACCCGCGCTCACTGGCGCTAGCGAATTGAGATAGTACACAAACACAAGGGTGGCCGCTTTTGGGTATTTGGCGATCCGTGACACGGAGATCGGCCAGAAGCGGCCAGTCAGTATCGATGAGATACGTTGGATGATTCCATTTTCAAATGAGCCGCGGGCAATACCCAGGTTGATCTACGCTTGAATGAAATCACGCGGAGAAACCGATCATGTCCCTCGCTCCCGGAAGTCTATTGGCCCTGGCTTTGGGTGTCTGCTTTTGCCCATCCGTGCTCGGACAAGGGGCAGCAGACAGCGATTCTCCGCTGGCGATACTGCCCTTGGCATCCGAGAGTGCGCCGAGACTCATTGCCTACCCGCCGCTTGCCGAGCCGCTCGCCCGTGGAGTGGTCATCATCCAGTTTCGAACAGAGCACGCCAGGATCATGCCGGTATTTGGCAAAGTGGCTGCTGAGGTATCGCCACGCTTAGGTCACCTTCACGTGACCGTCGATGACTGGAAAGGTACGTGGGCGCACACCAGTGAAGACCCGATTATCCTGGTCGGGCTAACGCCCGGTCCTCACAAGGTTCTCTTGGAAGTGGCCGACCCGACGCACCGGATCATCACCAGTACGACAGTGAGTTTTACAGTACCGGAGAAGAAACCGATGGACGCTCCCCGTACTGACGATGATCACGCGGTAAAGCCATGACTGCCCTGCTATTCACCGAAACAGGCAACAATCGGCGTCTCTGCCAGCGAATGACTGGCTCAATATCTCCAGAAAACCGGGGTCACGAGCACCAACACCGTCAGGATCTCTAACCTGCCTAGCAGCATGCCAACGGTGAGTAGCCATTTGGCCGCATCGGGCAGTGACGAGAAATTACCTGCCGGGCCGATGATTGTGCCCAGGCCGGGGCCGACGTTACACACCGCCGTAGCGGCACCGCTCAGAGCGGTAATCCAATCAAGCCCGATCAGTGCCAGGCCCAAAGCGATGGCGGCAATCGTGATGGTGAAAAAAAACGAGAAGGTCAGCAGCGAACGGACGATCTCCTCGTCGATGGGATGGCCGTTGTATTTTTTCTGAATCACGGCCCGAGGGTGAATCAACTGCTTCAAGCTGCTGACCAGAAGCGCGGCAGCCACCTGAAAACGGAAGATTTTCAGCCCGCCTGCCGTTGAGCCGGAGCAGCCACCGACGAAGGTCAGATAGAAAAACAGCAACACAGCGAAGCTGCCCCACAAGGTGTAGTCGCCAACCGCAATTCCGGTGGTCGTGACGACCGAGGTCACATTGACCGCCACGATACGAAACGCGTCCCACCATCCGTAGTCGCTGTGCAAATACAGCCAGGTACCTACCGCCAACGATGTGACCAGCAGGAACCCAATAAACCCGCGTACCTGGTGGTCCCTGATCAGCGCACGCCGATTGCCGCGACAGGTTGCGACGTACAAGGTGAATGGCAGACTGCCCAGAATCATGATGACTACCGCCACCCAGTGAATTGCTGGCTGCTCCCAATGCCCGAGGGAGGAATCCGACGTCGAGAACCCGCCGGTAGAGATCAACGACATTGCGTGATTGATCGCTTCGAATGGGGTCATTCCTGCGAGCCAGAGCGCCAATGTGCCGATACCCGTCAGGCCCAGATAGAGCAAAAGAATGTACTTGGCTGCGACATGAGAACGTGGTGTCACTTTCTCCGACCAGTCCGAGGACTCTGTCTGGAAAAGACGCATGCCGCCGACTCGCAAGAGCGGAAGAATCGCGACAGCCATGCCGATAAAACCGATGCCGCCTAGCCAGTGCAGCATGGAACGCCAGATCAACAAGCCGGGAGAGGCGCTATCCAGACCGGTGAGTACCGTCGAGCCAGTGGTTGTGATGCCCGACATCGTTTCAAAGAATGCATCGGTGTAGCTGATATCGCTGATGAAAACCATGGGTAGAGCCGCGAAGGCGCAGACAATGACCCAGCTCGCGGTAGTCAGCAGATACATGTCTCTGGGGCGAAGATTGCCGGCGTCCGGACGCCCTCGCACGATCAACAGCAGACCACAGATGAAGGTAATCAGACTCGACCAGAGGAAGGCCGACAGATCGTCGCTACGCTCATGGACCACCAGCGTGACCATGGGTATAGCCATGCTTACCGCCAGGGTGATCAGAAAAATACCCAAGATGAAGCCGATAAGCCGAATTGCTGCGAGGGACATCACGATAGCGTTCCAAATTAGCGCCGCGCAGTATCGAATGCCTCCCATAAAGACTGCGTAAATTCTCCGTAAAATTTTTACCTGCAATCAGTCAGGTTGCGGGAGTCAAAGCGTGGCTATGAGTCAATTACAGGCCTTCGCAACAGGCCGGAAACGGCAGAAGCCGCCAGTGCCAGCCCTCTTCGCATCAAACGAGTCCCGGCCTGACGCTGCATGTTGCGCGTAAAATCTGGCTGCAGCATGCAGCGCCGTGCAAACGGGAGTTGATCTGCGCTGATCGCTCATCAGGAGGAAACGAGTTTCTCGTAATCAGAGAAGGGCTTGAGCGCGCAGTACTGCACGTGTAGCAGATTCCCTTTGACGTAAGGCAGCGCCTCGATGTAATCACGCGCCTCTTCGAAGGTGACGGACTCCAGTTCAAACGCGGCACCGGGACCATCGGCCAGCCCATGAACTGCGCGCACGATACCGCCAGCGAAGCCTTGCCAAACGTGCAATACCTCCGGTTTCGCCAGCCGCTTGAAGTCTTCTGCCGCTCCATCAGCACGGCGAGTCAGAATCACGAAGGTTTTCATGTCACCTCCTCCGTTTTCAGCTGCTTGCGCTGGATTGTTTCACCATAAGCGACGTGCGCCATTATGCCGCTCTGGCCCACGGCCACATGCGGTTTAAGCTCATTGCGGGGAGTGTAGTCCCCACCGTTTTGGGGCCGGAAGGGTATTGGCGCATCTGTGAACAAATCCTCGAGTCGGGTGCGCCAAGCCTCTTTAGCTGCGACGGCATCTGCGGCGGTCAAGTTGCCAGTGCCGTATATGGCGAACGTCGGCAGCACATCGAACCCAGGAAAGTAGAGTGAGCCGTGCGTGATCGGAAACAGCAATTGCTCGAGTGGTCCGTTGATGCCGCGCGGCGAGTAGTCTTCTGCGGGGCCGCCGACAGCGACTGACAACATGGCCCGCTTGCCTTTGAAAGCGCCGTCACCATAGCGGTAGGCGTTGCCAGCGTCCTTGTAGCCGTGGGCGAGTCCGGCTGCCCAGACGCGATCTATCCATCCCTTCATGATGGCCGGCATGCCGTACCACCAGAGCGGAAACTGGAAGATGACTACGTCTGCCGCTAGAACCTTGTCTTGCTCCGTAGCCACGTCAGGGCTTTGGCTGCGATGACGATAGGCGTGGGCGGACTCTGCTCCGAACGAGAGCCGCTGAGGGTTGGCCCGCTGAGGAAAGTCGTGCTCGTCGAATATCGCTTTCCAGCCCATGGCGTATAGATCGGATTGCAGGACCTCGTGTCCTTGCGCAGTCAAGCATTCAACAGACACATCCACCAGTTGCCGCGTTAGCGACGAAGGCTCGGGATGGGCATAGATGATCAGTACTTTTTTCGACATGAAGGACGGCTCCGCTGTGATTTCGAAGGAGTGTCGCGGGGCCCGGGCCATCTGTGAAATCGCAAAAGTTTGCTGCTAACATAAGATCGATGGATACCAGACGCCTTGATCTAAATCTGCTTGTGACGTTGGAGGCCCTTCTCATTGAGCAGAACGTGACCCGGGCTGCCGCTCGTCTGCATTTGAGCCAGCCAGCAGTCAGCGCTCAGTTGAGCCGTCTGCGCGACGTCTTCAACGACCCTCTTCTGATCCCCGCGCAGCGTGGAATGACGCCCACCGTCAAAGCCTTGGAGCTGCTCGTGCCGCTTCGCCAAGCACTTGACCAGGTAAGGGCGACCGTCACTACTCACCTGAATTTCGAGCCCGCGACGGCGAGCCTGACGGTATCAATCGCCTGCACGGATTACGTGCAGGCGGTTTTGATCAAACATCTCGTTGTCGCCATGCGACGCGAAGCGCCGGGTGTCCGCATCGCACTGCGCGTCTTGGACGTACCACAGCTGGAGCTGCAGATGACCCGCGGCGAGGTGGATCTGGCCGTGATAAACATGAACGGGGTTCCGCCCGCACTGCACTCGCAACACCTCTATGATGAGAGTTACGTGCTGATCGGGCGTCGTGGGCATCCAAGCCTGCGCGCGGGCCTGACCGTGGATGAGTTCGCGCAGCTGGAACATGTCGTGGTGTCACTGCGCGGCGGAGGCTTCTCTACCTCGGTGGATCACGCCTTGGTAGCGCACGGGCTGCGGCGTAACGTCGTTCATTCAGCGTCGTCATTCCTTCCAGTACCGGAGTTGGTCGCGCAGTCGGATTGTGTGGCCCTGGTTCCAAGTCGTCTTGTAGACGGTCGCAGCGAGCAACTGCTGTGCGTAGCCCCTCCCTTGCCGGTGGAAGGTTTTGCGATTGGCTTGTTCTGGCATGAGCGGTCGGATGGGCACGCCGGCTTCAAATGGGTACGTGAGTTCATCACTCGCGTGGCCGATTCTCGTGCATCCGATTATGGCAACCCAAGAACTCTGACAACCTTAAAACCCGTCCAGACAAGCTAGCGTGTCGAGTACTCGATAGGTCAAAGGCTCGCTGGTTGGCTCGCTCTTGCAAGCTCGTTGAGGCAATAAATTTCCATCCATCTCCTTACGGTCGATTATGGGTTTTTATCGGCATACCTGAATGACTGTTTTTGGCCGTCAGCGGTCATTCGCCACCGGCAGCTATCGAGATGCCCGTACATCGGCCCCAAGCAAGCCCCTCACTAAACCTGTCCCCACGTTTGTCCTGCCTGAACTCTCAAACCCGCACAAAAAAACCACCGATGCGTTGTCAGTTGATCCTTTTCAGCCTATCTTCAATAAAACCTATACAGCCAACCTGTATGCGTACAACCTTTTCACCCGACAGTGTCCCTAACCCGCACCGCCACGAGTAACCCGAATGAGCCCACTACTAGCCAGCCATTACCGTGAAATCCTCGTTGGCGTCGGTGAGAACCCGGAACGCGAGGGTTTGCTGGACACGCCCCAGCGCGCCGCCAAGGCGATGCAATACCTGTGCAACGGATACGGGATGAGCCTGGAAGACGTCACCAACGGTGCGCTGTTCGAGTCGCAGAGCGATGAGATGGTGATCGTCAGTGATATCGAGCTTTATTCGCTGTGTGAGCATCACATGCTGCCGTTTATTGGCAAGGCGCATGTGGCGTATATCCCCACTGGCCGGGTGTTGGGGCTGTCGAAGGTGGCGCGGGTGGTCGACATGTTCGCGCGGCGCTTGCAGATCCAGGAAAACCTCACTCGGCAGATTGCTCAGGCGATCCAGCAGATCACCGATGCCGCCGGTGTCGCGGTGGTTATTGAAGCCAGGCACATGTGCATGATGATGCGCGGCGTCGAGAAGCAGAATTCGATCATGACCTCCTCGGTCATGCTCGGTGCCTTTCGCGACAGCTCGACGACGCGGCAGGAATTTCTCCAGCTCATCGGACGGCGCTAGGCCTATACACAATCTGTTACCTGTACAAGCTCAAGGAGTAGGCACATGACCCGATTTCTGCTGCTGTTAGGACTGGCGCTCAGCATCGCAAGCTGCGGCAGTGTCGATGTTGCTCGTTATGCGGATCAGCAACCGGCATTGAATCTGGAGCAGTTTTTCAGCCAGCCCGTCAAAGCTTGGGGGATGTTCCAGAAGCGCAACGGCGAAGTGGTCAAGCGTTTCGAGGTCGATATCGCCAGCCGTCGTGAAGGTGAAAACCTGATCCTCGACGAGCGCTTCCGTTACAGCGACGGCACCCGTGAGCGTCGGGTCTGGACCCTCACTCCCGGGGGCAATGGTCAGTGGAGCGGTCGCGCGCATGATGTGGTCGGTGTCGCACAGGGCCAGATCGCAGGCAACACCTTCCACTGGCGTTATCGCCTGAATCTGCCGGTCGACGACTCGACTTACGAGATGAGCATGGACGACTGGATGTATCTGGTCGACGAAGACACGTTGATCAACCGCACCCGTATGTCCAAGTGGGGTTTCGAAGTCGGTCAGGTGACGGTGTTCTTCCGGCGCCAGAACGCTGGAGCGAACCCATGAGCAGTGGGTTGACCCTGGCCTCGTTCGGCGACGGATATCGCGCTTTGGTGATCGGCGCCAGTGGCGCCCTCGGCACGGCGTTCTGCCAACATCTGCAACAGGATCCACGCTGCGCCAGCGTCCGTACGCTGGGACGCGATACCGTGCCGAAGCTCGACCTCGAGCAGCCCGAAACGATCGCCAGCGCCGCCGCCGAACTGGCAGGCGAAGCGCCTTATCACCTGATCATTCACGCGGCCGGCCTCCTCCATCGCGACCAAGTCAAGCCGGAAAAAAGCTACAGCGCGATCGAAGCCGAGTCGCTGCAGGCCGTGTTCCAGGTCAACACGCTGGGGCCGGCGTTGCTGCTGCGCGACTTTTTGCCATTGCTTGCGCCTCAAGGCGCGATGGCAATGCTGTCGGCGAAAGTCGGCAGCATCGGCGACAACCGTTTGGGCGGCTGGTACGCCTATCGCGCCTCCAAGGCTGCGCTGAACATGCTGATCAAGACCGCCGCCATCGAGCTTTCGCGCACGCGACCGCAGAGTCGCTTGCTCAGCCTGCACCCGGGCACGGTGGTCTCGCCGTTGTCGCAACCTTTTCGCGGAGCCTCGAGCGCCCGCCCGGCAGACATTGCCGCTGCGCAATTACTGAGTCTGATTGACACGCTGACGCCGGCCGATAGCGGCCATTTCTTCGCCTACGATGGAGAACGCCTGCCCTGGTAGGCAAGGAGTGAAGCATGAATCTGCAAACCCTCACCGAACGTGCGGCCAACAGTGAAGTTCGCGAACTGGAGCTGCTGTCACTCGAAGGTGGATTTTATCTGGCGAGAATTCGCGTAGATCAGGGCCAGTTCACCTTGCTCGATGATGCGGCCAAGCCAATGCATCTGCGTTCAATCACCCACCTGCGCGACTTGCTGCAGACCGTGCCGGCGTTTCCCTGCGTACTGGTGCAACAATGCGTGCACGACGAAATGTGCGGCCGGGATTCAGGGCCGGTCGAAGAGCTGCGCATTCCATTTTCGCTGACCACGCCGTTATGACGCCGAAGCGAGGCAAGCGCTGCATGGCAGGCTGATAAGGCGCGCGTCGCCCAAGGGCGACGCATTTATCGAACCCCTGCCCCGTCCACGGGTCTGCTTCACATCGATTCCCTGGAAGTAAAACCCATGTCCACTCAACATACGCTTGTCCTGCTTGCCCGAGGCGGATACGCCGCGCGCGGCGTTCTGTATCTGATCATCGGCATCTTCGCGCTGCTGGCGGCGCACGACTCCACCAAACCGAAAGACAGCCACAAGAGCCTTGAAGCATTGCTCAGCCAGCCGTTCGGCTACGTGCTGATCGGTGTTGTGGTCGCCGGCCTGCTGGCCTTCGCCGCCTGGCGTGCGCTGCAAGCGATCCGCGATGTCGACCACCACGGCACCGAGTTCAAAGGCCTGGTCATTCGCGCAGGTCTGCTCGCCGGCGGTCTGGTCAACGCGGCGCTGGCCTTCTTTGCCTTGGGCCTGTTGGTGAGTGGCCTCAGGAGTTCGGGGGGTTCCGGCGATGGCAAGACCAAGGATCTGCTCGCGCAGCTGCTGTCATTCGAGCACTCGAACCTGTTGATCTACCTGATTGCGCTGATCCCGCTGGGTGTCGGTATCGCCCACATCATCAAAGGCTGGAAGGCCACGTTCGAGAAATACTTCGAAGCGGATGACGAAGTGATGCGCTACGTGCGCCCGGTGTCGCGCTTTGGCCTGATCGCCCGAGGCGTGGTGTTTATCGAGATTGCAGTGTTGATGGCGGTCAGCGGCTCGGTTTACCAGGCAACCAATCCACCCGGCATGAAGGAAGCGCTGGATGCTTTGCAGAATCTGCCGGCAGGTGGCGTGCTGTTGATGCTGATGGCGTTGGGGCTGATAGCATTTTCGGTGTACAGCTTTTCCGAAGCGGCCTGGCGCCGGATCGAAATGGATGTGCCGCTGTAAGCGGCGATTCGAGGGGGCGTGTGCCCCCTCGACTGCTTCCCGTCAAGTAAACAGATCAACGCCCAACTGGAACGCTACCCATAGCGCCAGACCTGTAGCAAACATCAGCGCGATGTTTTCAAACAGGTTGTTGCGGTACTGCTTGTCCAGCAGCGATTTCTGGTTGGACATGATCAGCAAGCCCAGGGAAATCACCGGCAAACCAATGATGTTCAATGCGCTGACACCAATGGTCAGAGTCACGAAATCCGGCATGCCCGGCATCGACCAGATCAGCGGCGTGACCAGGATGAACAGCATGAACCACTTGTGCATCGGGTCATGATGGAACTCTTTACCGTACTTCTCGCGACGCTCAGGGCGAACATGCTGGAAGGCATCGGTAATCAGCATCGGAAACGCCGTGGTCTTACCTGAAATGCTGGCGAACAGCGTTGCGAACACGCCGATGAAGAACACGTACCAGCCGATCGGGCCGAAGAAGATTTCCAGCGCCTTGCCCAGATCGCCCAAGGTTTTCACCTCGATGCCGTTGGGACGGAGGATTTCCGCACCGACGATCCAGATCGCCAGGTTGATGATGATCCCGACGAACACCGCAAACAGCAGATCGTTACGCTGAATGCGCTTGTGCTGCGGCCCGGTCCAGCCTTTCTGGCGCATGACATAGGGGTGCACGAAGTTGGCGATCGAGCCGGCGACCGCGCCGATCACCGAGACCGCCACCAGCAAGGCGCCATGCACGCCTTCGTCCGGCGGAATGCTGAAGCCGATGGTGCCTTTGATGATGCCGCTGACATCCGGGCCGGACATCACCGCCAATGCGATGAACGCCAAGGTCATGATCGCCAGCAGCAGCTTCATCACGCCTTCGATCATCGTGTAGATGTTGCGCCCGACCAGCATCCAGACCGCCAGCACCACCGCCACCGAGCACAGCAATGGCTGATCGATCTTGAACAGCATCGCCAGCGACTCCCCTGCCCCCTTGATCATGTAGGCGTTCATCAAGTGCCCCATCAACAGGGCATAAACCAGCATGAACCAGGCAAACACCGGGTTGAGCTGGGCGTAGCCCTGCAGGATGGTCATGCCCTGGTTATTGCACAGCTGGAACCGGGCAATGATGTTGACGATCAAGTATCTCAACAGCAAAGAGACCGCCAGCACCCACATCATCGCGTAGCCGTAGTTCGCACCGGCCACTGAAGACGTGATGAGATCGCCCGCACCGAGCCACGACAGCACGGCGATAATGCCGGGGCCGAGCAGTTTCAGCGTACGCAGGAAAAGGTTTTGCGGTTTCGCAGCGGCCTGATGACCGAGTGGAGCCATGCTCGTCATAGGGGTATCTCCGTTATTGTTTTTGTGAGAGTTGTTGCACTGCGCACATTAGGTAGGATGTCGTACAACAACGCTAACGGGAGAGTATGTAGAAATGTGTCAAACCTCAATCACGACGACCCTCTCCGATCATTTCCGCTGATCAAAATCATCTAGAACAAGCACGTCGAATAAGCGTAGCGACGTTGCAGGTCCATGAAATAGCCATTGATGCCCCAATCAATCACTCATAGGATGACTGATCACAACAACAATAAGGCTGGAAATGATGAAAGGAACCCTCTTGATCGCTGCACTCGCCTCCACGTTGAGCGTGACGGCTAACGCCGCTACCTACGCTTACATCTCAAGCCCCGGCGACGGTCTGATCTCGCAGTATCGCCTTGATCAGAGTAACGGCGCACTCACCCTCGTTGAGCAGATTCAGGCCGGTGATCAGGTCAATCCCATGGCCCTCACCCCGGACGGCAAAGTGCTGTTTGCAGCCTTGCGCGTCAAACCTTTTCAGGTGCTGGCTTACCGGATCGATCGCCAAAGCGGTCGCCTGACAAAGTTTACCCAAGCGCCCCTGGCAGAGAGCATGGCCTACCTGTCGACCGATCGAAAAGGTCGCTACCTGCTCGCCGCGTCCTACGGCGCCGATACCCTCAGCGTTCAAAAGATCGGCGAGGATGATCAACCTTCCGCCAACATCCTGCGTTATCCGACCGGCCTGCACGCGCATTCGATTCGCACCGAGCCGAGCAATCGCTTTGCCTACGCCGGTAACCTGGGCACCGACAAGGTGCTGCAATATCGCCTGGACGCCAAGACTGGCGAGCTCAGCCCGATCGGCAACGGCTCGGTCAGTGTTCCGGAGAAAACCGGCCCCCGGCATCTGGCGTTCTCGCCGAACGGCAAATTCCTTTACGTCGTCGGCGAAATGAGCGGCACCGTGACTGCGTTTTCAATTGACGACGCCAGCGGCGCGTTGACCCGAATTGCTGAAGCCAATGGCATTCCCGAACGTTTGCAACTGGCTCACGGCGAAGTTCGGGATGCGCGCAACAACGATTTGAAAGACGATCCGACCCGACGCATCTGGGCTGCCGACCTGCGCATGTCGCCGGATGGAAAACTGCTGCTGATGAGTGAGCGCACCAGCAGCAGCGTTTCGGCATTTGCCGTGGATCCGGCAACGGGAGGACTGACGTTTCTCGACAACTACCCGGTGCAAGAACAGCAACCGCGAAATATCGCCTTCTCCCCCGATGGCCACTGGCTGCTGGTGACGGGCGAGAAAAGCGCCAAGGTCGGTACGTACGCGGTGAGCAAGGATGGCGCGCTGAAGCGTGTCGGTGAAGCGGCCTCCGGCAAAGGCGCATTGTGGATCGAGATACTGCAAACGCCTGACGCTTGAATATCTGCGGAGCAGCAACTGCTCCGCCGTTCTGCAACTAATCCCCCGCCGCTTCGGTCATTAGGTTTGCCGAGGTTGATACATTTACGCAGACCTCACTTTCAAGAGACTGCCCACCGTGATCAGCCATCTCGATCGCCGCAACAACCGCTCGCTGGACAGTCTGAATTTCTTTCTCGCCGATGTCCGCGACGGCCTCGGGCCGTACCTCGCCATCTACTTGCTCGCCGTGCACCACTGGGACCCGGCCAGCATCGGTGTGGTCATGACCCTCGCCGGCATTGCCGCGCTGGTCACGCAGACGCCCGCTGGTGCGCTGGTTGACAGCAGCCGGGCGAAACGTGCGCTGATCATCATCGCCGCGCTGTTGGTGACGGTGAGTTGTCTGCTCCTGCCGTTCATTTCGTCATTCAGTCTGGTGGCGTTGACTCAGGCTTTGAGCGCTGCGGCAGCATCTATTTTTGCCCCGGCGATTTCCGCGATCACCCTGGGCATCACCGGCCCGCGAGCATTCACCCGGCGTACCGGTCGCAACGAGACGTTCAACCACGCCGGCAACGCGTGCGCGGCGTTATTGGCCGGTTTGTTTGCGTATCTGTTCGGTCCGGTGGCGGTGTTTTATCTGATGGCGGTCATGGCGCTGGCCAGCGTGATTGCCGTGCTGTTCGTCTCGGCCGAGGCGATTGATCACGATGTCGCGCGCGGCCTCCAGCCTGGCGATCAAAGCCATCAGCCGTCCGGATTCAAGGTACTGCTGAGCAATCGCCCGTTGCTGATGTTTGCCCTGTGCTGCGCGCTGTTCCACTTGGCCAACGCGGCGATGCTGCCGCTGGTGAGCCAGAAACTCGCCCAAGCCAACTTGCACATGGCCACGCCGCTGACGTCGGCGTGCATCGTCGCCGCGCAACTGGTGATGGTGCCGATGGCGCTGCTGGCCGGTGCGAAAGCCGATGTCTGGGGGCGCAAACCGTTATTGCTGGCGGGTTTTCTGATCCTGCCGCTGCGTGGCTTGCTCTACACCTTCTCGGATGATCCGTACTGGCTGGTCGCCGTGCAGTTGCTCGACGGCGTCGGCGCTGGGCTGTTCGGCGCGCTGTTCCCGGTGATGGTCAAGGATCTCACCCTCGGCTCCGGGCATTTCAATGTCAGCCTCGGCGCGCTGACCACAGCGTTTGGTCTGGGCGCGGCGCTGAGCAATGGGCTGGCCGGTTTTGTCGTCGAGGCCGCCGGTTACAGCGCGGCATTCCTGACCCTTGCCGGGGTTGCAGCGGCTGCATTCCTGCTGCTGTTGATCGCTGTTCCGGAAACGCTGCAGCGGACTGAGCAATTCGAGTCCGCTGCAGTTATGGGCCAAACCTGAGCTAATCGCCACCGCAGCCATCGCCGAGCACGTTGTACGTGGCGACATGCCGCTGGCCGTGGCTGTCTTCATAGACGACCTCCACCGGAACAATTCCGCAGGCGGCGCTGGTGTCGGTGATGCTGATGGTCTTGGCGATATCCAGTGGCACGCCGGTCTGCGCAGGTTCGGTGGCGGCGAACACGTTGCCGGCGAGGATGGCCAGGGTCAAAGCAATAAACGTTTTCATCGTGTGATCTCTCTATAAAGGATGAGGAATTCAGGCCTGACGTTCAGTCAGCAATTGGCGCGCGGAGTCGGCCATGACCGGCAGCGCTCCGGCGAGCATCAGGACGTCCTTGAGCACCAGGCGTCCGGCACCGGACAGATAGGGAAAGCCATGCTGACCATCGCCCAGCGCAGCGACCCAGGCTTCAGGCGTGGTAACCAGAAAGCTCAGGGTCACCAGCGGCGTAACGAACGCCAGCGCGCCACCGAGCAGGCCGGTGCGGCGGGAAAGCGGGTTGGACAGGACCAGCAGACCGATAAAGATTTCCACCACGCCAAGCCCGGTGGAAAAACCGTAGGTGTTGTTCGCGGTCTGCCAGGCGCGCTTGTCGGCGTTCAGCTCGCCCTCATGGGTCAGGTGCGCCTTGTAGTCCTGCGGGTGTTCGTAGAAGAACGACATCACCGGGCTGTTGGCGACGAAGGGCGTGATGCTGTCGGCTTCGTACGGGACGAATTTCAGCGCGCCGATCCACAGGAAGACGATGGCGATGGCCACGCGCATCAGCGGGATGCCGAGGCGATCGAGTTTGCCGAGCTGTTGTAGTCCGGCGTTGATTGAGGTGAACATGCGACTTCTCCAGATCAATGAAAGTGGAGTCAGTCTGCGGTGCTACCGAATCGCGCTTTTGTCGGTCATGCTCAACGTCTTGCTCAATCGTCTCAACTTTGCGGATTTCTTCGTGATGGGTGCCAATGAACTCGCTCGATAAGCTCATCAGCCTGGCCAACGTGCGCGGCAGCCTCGATCTGCGTTGCCAGTTTCAAGGCGACTGGGCGCGCGATCATCAACAGGAAGCCTTGGGCAAGGCGCCCTATCACATCGTGCTTAAAGGTGAATGCCGGGTTGAGCTGGCCAGCGGGCAACGCCTGGCGATGCGCGCCGGCGACATTCTTTTGTTGCCACGGGGCACGCCGCATGTGCTGCACAGCGGCGGTAAAGATGTAGCGCCAATGCTGCCAACGCTGATTCCAGGCGGGGTGTTGCCGATCTATCGGCTCGGTGGGGCGAGCGCCGATCTGGACATGCTCTGCGGTGGCTTTCATTACAACCGCGCGTCGATGCTGTTCGCCGCCCTCCCCGATTACCTGTTGATTGCCAACGATGGTTTGCCGGTGGATGCGCCGCTGACAGCCCTGGTCGCGCTATTGCGCAGCGAAGCCGACAGCGAACAGCCGGGCGCGCGGTTCCTCCTCGATTCACTGTCCCAAGCCTTGTTCACCTTGATTCTGCGTGCGCATCTGGCCCGTGCGGAGCAGGACAAGAGCACCCTGGCGCTGCTCGGCGACCAGCGCCTCGGCCGGACCTGTCAGGCGATACTGGCCGACCCGGCGCACGAATGGACCATCGAAGCCATGGCCGACACCGCGAACATGTCTCGTGCAACGTTCATGCGCACCTTCGCCCGGGTCGCCGGTATTTCGCCGTGGGTGCTGCTGACCCAGTTGCGCATGGAGCTGGCGTTCAGTCTGCTCAGCCATTCGCATCTGGGCCTGAATGACATTGCCGTGCAGGTCGGCTACCAGTCGCAAGCGGCATTCAGCAAGAAATTCAAGGAAACCTACGGCGAGGCCCCGGGCAAGATCCGCCGCGCGATCTGAGCGGATGGGTCGCTTTGTATCAGCGTGTAGCATTTGCCGACACAGATACATACGCATGCGAAGTTCGGCCGTGCGCACACACAACTGACACATTTAGCGCGCTAAATACCACTGTCGCTTCCATTCCTACCTTAATCAATCGACAGGACATCACCATGAACAAAGTCTTCGCTACCCTCGCCCTTACCGCCGCCATGTTTGGTGCCACCGCAGCGTTCGCCGCGCCGGTCAAACCTACCGTGGTGCTGGTGCACGGTGCCTTTGCCGATTCGAGCAGCTGGAACGGCGTGGTCAAGATTCTCGAGAAGGATGGCTATCCGGTGATCGCCGCTGCCAACCCGCTGCGCTCGGTCAAGGGTGATGCGCAATCGGTGGCGGATGTGCTGGCCAGCGTGAAAACTCCGGTGGTGTTGGTCGGCCACTCTTACGGTGGCCCGGTGATCAGCGAAGCCGCTTACGGCAATGCCAATGTCAAAGCGCTGGTGTACGTCGCCGCGTTCGCCCCGGAAAAGGGTGAAACCGCAGCCGAATTGTCCGGGCGTTTCCCCGGCAGCACCCTTGGCCCGACCCTGTCGGCCCCGGTTGAGCTGGCCGATGGTGGCAAGGATTTGTACATCCAGCAGGACAAATTCCATGAGCAGTTCGCTGCCGATGTTTCCCCGGCAGATGCGAAGTTGATGGCCGCGACCCAGCGCCCGGTGACCGTCGCCGCGCTCAACGAAGCCGCCACCGAGCCTGCATGGAAAACCGTGCCGTCGTACTTCGTCTACGGTGACCAGGACAAGAACATCCCGGCGCAAGCCCTGGCGTTCATGGCCGAGCGCGCGCACTCCAAGCAGACCGTCGTGGTCAAAGGCGCGTCGCACGTGGTGATGGTGTCCAACCCGAAAGCCGTCGCCAGCCTGATCGAAACCGCTGCGGCCGCGAAGTAATTCATCGCTGAATTGAAACTTGAAGCCTTAGCCGTGAACTCTGTTCACGGCTTTCAGCGCTGGGTGGTGTTGCAGCCGCTCGCTGATAAAGTCCACGAACGTGCGCACCTTCGCCGGTACGCGCGGATGTTTCAGATAGACCAGTTGCACCGGTAACGCCGGCGGCTCAAATGCCTGCAACACCAATTCCAGTTCACCGGCCGCAACCTGGCTGGCGACTTGATAAGACAGCACCCGGGTAATGCCCCAACCGGAACTGGCGATGTTGATTGCCGCCTGATTCGCCGTGACCACCAGACGCGGTTCGAAGCGAAAACTCAACGGGCCATCCGCATGGGCGAATTGCCAATCGCTGAGCAAATGACTGGCGGACGACATGACGATATTGGCGCGGCTCAGCTCGTTCGGATGTTGCGGTCGGCCATAGCGGGCGAAGTAATCGGGGGTGCCGCAAATCACTTGGCGGACCTCGCCGACCTTGATTGCATGCTGATTGTTTTCGTGCAGATGGCCGATGCGTACGGCGACATCGATACCCTCTTCCGCCATGTTCACCACGCGATCGACCAGCAAGGCCTTCAGATGCACCGAAGGAAACGCGTCGACGTATTGCGCCAGCAACGGCGCGATGAACAACTCGCCAAACAACACCGACGCGGTCACGCTCAAGTGCCCGCACGGCACCCGATAACTGCCGGCAGCGGCCTCTTCGGCTTCGTCGACGTCGCACAGAATTCTTCGGCAATCGTCCAGATAACGATGCCCGGCTTCGGTCAGGTGCAGGCTGCGCGTGGTGCGCGACAACAGGCGCGTGCCAATGCGTTGCTCCAGCGCGGCAATGGCGCGGGTGACGCTGGGGGGCGAGGTGTTCAAACGCCGGGCCGCCGCCGCAAAGCCACCCTCCTCGGCCACGGCCAGGAACATCCGCATTTCCTGAAAACGATCCATAGGCGGGAACCTGTAAAAAACTTCGAAAACACAGTGAAATCATGTGGGAGCGAGCCTGCTCGCGAAGGCATTCTGTCAGTCAACATCACCGTTGAATGACACACCGCTTTCGCGAGCAGGCTCGCTCCCACAGGGGATGTGCATCGTTGTGAGTCAAGCTGTTTGCAGGCCCACCGCTGTGCGCTGCATGCCGACGAATTTCGGCAGCGCCTCGACCCGCGCCAGCCACGCCCGCACATTCGGGTAATCCTCAAGCGAGACATTGCCTTCCGGTGCGTGGGCGACGTAAGTGTAGGCGGCCACATCGGCAACGGTTGCCTTGTCGCCGGCAAGGAATGCGCTGTTGGCCAACTCGTCTTCCATCACCTGCAACAACGCATGGGAACGCTTGATCGCATCAGCCGCGTCGTAACCGGCGCCGAACACAGTGATCAGGCGCGCCGTGGCAGGTCCCGAGCTGATCTGCCCGGCAGCCACCGATAACCAGCGTTGCACCTTGGCTTGCTCAACCGGATCGCTCGGCAGCCACTGGCCGTTGCCGTATTTGCTCGCCAAATAAACCAGAATGCCGTTGGAATCCGCGAGCACCGTGCCGTTGTCATCAATCACCGGCACTTGGCCGAAACGGTTGAGGGCGAGGAATTCAGGGGTTTTGTGCGCCCTTCATCAGGTCGACGAACACCAGTTCGGTCGACACATCCAGCAGGGACAGCATCAACTCGACGCGATGCGAGTGGCCGGACAACGGATGGCGGTACAGTTTGACGGCTGACTGGGACATGACGTGCTCCTGGATTATTTGAGGTCGACCCGCTGATCGTGTCGATGGGGCTCATCCTGCTCCCCTGCCGCAAATCGCGGAATCCTCAGCAAATACAATCGAGCATTTCAGCCAGTGAAATAATCACCCGCCTCCTTAGGCGCGCGCAGGGATCATTTCACCGAGTGAAACAGTGGATTGCAGTTTCTGGCCATTCCCTCGCAACCGGCCGAGGGCGAACATGAGCCCACTTGAGCTTCAGCCCCTGGCGGCTCACCGGCCCGTTTGCACCCGAGGAGAATCGAAATGGACACAGCGTCGAAACCGCAGCCCTCGCCCTGGCATGAAGGTGAGCTGACCCTGCAACGTGCCGTCGGCGCGGTGGAGATGATGGTCAGTGTCGGCCAGCGGCAACTGGCCCGCGACTGGATGCCGGACCAGCACCGCGAGTTCTATGCGCAACTGCCCTTCGTCGTGCTCGGCGCCGTCGACAGCCAGGGCGATCCGTGGGCAACGCTGCGCACCGGTCAACCGGGGTTCATGGATTCGCCGTCGCCGCAGGTGCTGAAGATCAAACTCGATGCGCAGCCCAACGACCCGGCCAATCAAGGCCTGCAACCCGGCGATGCGATCGGCATGCTTGGCATCGAGCTGCACACCCGTCGGCGCAATCGCATGAACGGCAACATCAGTCGCCGCGATGACAACAGCCTCGAGATCGGCGTGACCCAGGCTTACGGCAACTGCCCGCGCTATATCAACCTGCGCCATTACGCCTTCGTCGATGAGACCACCGACAACGCGCTCGACTTGCCGGTCAGCGAACCCTTGGTGCGCGACATGATCACCGTCGCCGATTCGTTCTACGTGGCCACTTATGTGGTGCGCGACGGTGAGCGGCAAGTCGATGTGTCCCATCGCGGCGGCAAATCCGGCTTCGTGCACATGGACGAGGACGGCACCCTGACCATCCCGGATTTCTCCGGCAATCTGTTCTTCAACACCTTGGGCAACATCCTGCTCAACCCGCGCGCCGGGCTGACTTTCATCGATTTCGAAAGCGGCGATCTGTTGCAGATGACCGGCAGCGCAGAAGTGCTGCTCGACGATCCGCAAATCGCCGCGTTCCAGGGCGCCGAGCGCCTGTGGCGCTTCAAGCCGCAGCGCATCGTTTACCGTCAGGCCGCGCTGCCACTGCGCTGGGCCGAGCAGCCGGAAGGCGATTCGCCCAATTCGCAAATGACCGGCAGCTGGGAACAGACCCGCGAGCGTTTGCAGGCCGAGGCGCTGCGCAATCAATGGCGCGCGCTGCACGTCACGCGGGTGGTCGATGAGAGTCCGCAGATCCGCTCCTTTTACCTGCAAGCAAACGATGGCTTCGGCCTGCCGCGCTTCGAACCGGGCCAGCACTTGCCGATCAAGGTATTGCTCGACGGTCAGGATGCCGCGTCGATCCGCACCTACAGCGTGTCCAGCGCGCCGTCGGACGAGTTCCTGCGCATCAGCGTCAAACGCGATGGCTCGGTGTCTTCGCATCTGCATGATCGGGTCCAGGCACTGGATTTGATCGAAGCCCGCGCGCCGCAAGGCGACTTCACCGTCGACGCCACCGAACGCCGGCCACTGGTGCTGTTGGCCGCTGGCGTTGGGGTGACGCCGTTGCTGTCGATGCTGCGCGAGGTGGTCTATCAGGGCAAACGCATCAGCCGCATGCGCCCGACCTGGGTGGTGCAAAGCAGTCGCACCGTCGAGGATCTGGCCTTTCGCGAAGAAATCGATGCCTTGGCTGCACGCGCGGGTGACAAGGTCAAGGTGCTGCGCGTGGTCAGCCAGCCGCCGCTGGACGCAACAGCGCAGGGTTACGATCACGCCGGGCGCATCGACATCGCCTTGCTGAAAGGCCTGCTGCCGCTGGATGACTACGATTTCTACCTGTGCGGCCCGGGCAGTTTTACCCAGGCGCTGTACGACGGCTTGCGCAAAATGCGCATTCCCGATGATCGCATCCACGCCGAAACCTTCGGCCCGTCGACGCTGATCCGCGATGTCGAAATCAGCACCCCGGCGCCGCCGCAAGTGCCGGTCGCCGAAGAACCGGTCAAGGTGTTGTTCGCCACGTCCGGCAAGGAAGCACGCTGGGAACCGGGCAGCGGCACCTTGCTGGAACTGGCCGAGGCGCGTGGCTTGAACCCGGAGTTCAGCTGTCGCGGCGGCTCGTGCGGCACCTGCAAAACCCGCCTTACCAGCGGCCAGGTGCACTACCTCACCCCGCCGGCCATGCGCCTGGCGGACGACGAAGTGCTGATCTGCTGCGCCGCCCCGGCGCAGGGCAGCGAAACCCTGGTGCTGGACGTTTGAATCATGAGGAGGTGCGCCATGAAGCCGTTTGCCGAAACCAACGTCGTTTGGCCGCAAGAGAACACCGGACTGTCCGCCAGTGAATGCGAACGCAGCTTTTTGCTGCCGCAACTGATGGGCTCGCTCGCCGGTGAAACCTGCGCGTTGACGGGCTCACTCAGTCAACGTGAGCATCTGCCTTCGAGCCCGAACGGCTGGTTTTCCCGTGGGCTCAAGGCGTTGTTTGCTTAGGCTTTGCTCACCGCCGCCACTCTGGCCGCCGGCCCATGCTGGCGGCTGGTGATCAATCCGACGAAGGAAATCAGCAGCGCCAGGCCAATGGTCGAAGTCACTTCCAGGCGATGTTCTGGGGTGATCATCATCACCGCCAGAGCGGCGCAGATAAAGGCGATAACCAGCCAGGTGAGCCAGGGAAACAGCCACATGCGCAAGGTCATTTCGACCTTTTCCCGTTCCAGTCGGCGGCGCATGCGCAACTGCGAAATGGCGATCACCAGATACACCAGCAAGGCAATTGCGCCGGAGCTGGCGAGCAGGAACTGGAACAGCCCGGCCGGCATGAAATAGCTGAGCAAGGTCACGCCTGCGCCGATCACCGTGCTGGCAATGACCGCCGCGCGTGGCACGCCGGCCGCCGAAGTCACCTTCAATGCCGGCGGCGCATCGCCGCGTCGGCCCAGCGAATAGAGCATGCGCGAGGAAATGTAGATCGACGAGTTCATGCAACTGGCCACCGCGATCAACACGACCACGTCGACGAGGAATTTGGCGTTAGGGATATTCATCAATTCCAGTGCGCGCTGGTAGGAACCGACCGAGGCAAGTTGCGGGTCGTTCCACGGCACCACGGAAATCACCACGAAGATCGACAGCAGATAGAAGATGCCGATACGCCAGATCACCGAGCGCGTGGCCTTGGCGATGTTCTGCGCCGGATTGTTCGATTCCGCAGCGGCGATAGTCACCGCTTCGGTGCCGATGAAACTGAACATGATGGTGATGAACGCGCCGACCACCGCCGACATGCCGTTGGGCGCAAAGCCGCCGTGCTCGGCCATCAGCGTGCTCAAGCCACTGGCTTCGCGCTCGGGAATCCAGCCCATCAGCACCGCAAAACCCAGGCCGATGAAACCGATGATCGCGATGACCTTGGCCATGGCGAACCAGAATTCGAACTCGCCGTATTTCGACACGCTGAACAGGTTGGTGATCACCAGCAGCACGATCGACAGCAAGGCGAATAACCATGCATCGACCTGGGGAAACCACTGATTGAGCACGTGCCCGGCGGCCAGTGCTTCGATGGGAATTACCAGCACCCAGAACCACCAGTAGAGCCAGCCGATGGTGAACCCGGCCCAGCGGCCAATGGCTTGATCGGCGTAGGTGGAAAACGAGCCGGTGTCGGGATGCGCCACGGCCATTTCGCCGAGCATGCGCATGACCAGCACGACCAGCAGACCGGAGAACAGATAAGCGAGCAGCACCGCAGGTCCTGCGGCGGCGATGGCGTGGCCTGAGCCAACGAAAAGTCCTGCGCCGATGATGCCGGCAATGGAAAGCATGGTGACGTGACGCGGTTTGAAACCTTGCGCCAACTGACCGTTGGAGTCCTTGGGGTTCAGGCTAGTCATGGGTTCTTATTGTTCTCATGATCGACGTTTGGGCCACTGACTGAGCGTCAGGCGATCATCATTTCCGGTGTCGGCATCAGGCGAAAGCTGCGACGCAGACGCTTTGCCGACGAAATGATGCTTCACCTTACGTGGCCCGACCGCCGCGCAACTAGCCTGAGTGCGGCATGCCGATGTCTGATTTCGACATGCCACTCTCAGGCCAGCATGGGGCGGCGGCAACCGCTGCGGCGATTTACAGCGTGTAGGAAATCCCCACCTGCACGGTTCGCGGCGCGCCCGGGTAGGCGTAAACGTTGCCGAAGGCGCCTTCTTCGTAGTCGCGATCGAAGATGTTTTTCACATCCAGGTTGAGCCGCACCTTGTCGTTGACCTTGTAGAAGCTCAGCAGGTCGACCACGGTGTAACTGCCCATGGAAAACGCGGTGTTGGCGGTCTGCCCGGCGCGCTCGTCGACGTATTTCAGGCCAGTGCCAAGGCCAAGACCTTTGAGCGTGCCGTCCTGGAATTCGTACATATTGAGCAGGCTGAAGCTGTTCTTCGGGATGTTCAGCAGGCGCGTGCCGGAGCGCAGCGTGTTGTCCTTGGTCACCTCGGCGTCGACGTAAGCGTAACCGCCGACCACTCGCCACTCCGGGGTGAGATTGCCGGTGACGTTGACGTCGAAACCACGGCTGCGTACTTCACCGGCGGCGACGCTGAAGGTCGAATCCACCGGGTCGGTGGTCAGCACGTTGCGTTTTTCGATCTGGTAGATCGCCGCGTCGACGCTCAACTGCTGATCCAGCGCTTCCCACTTCACGCCCATCTCGTAGGACTTGCCTTTCTCTGGAGCGAAGCCGCCGCCTTCGCGACTGGCGCCGGTGTTGGGCTTGAACGAGCGCGCGGTGTTGGCGTACACCGCCAGGGTATCGGTCAAATCGTAGGTGACGCCGATACGCGGGGTGACGGCGTTGTCGCTGGCCTGCCAGCTCCTGCCGCCGGGCACGTAGGTTTCGTAATCGTGCTCGAAGCGCTCGAAACGCGCGCCGGCCAGCACTTTCAGTTTGTCGGTCAGGGCGACCTGATCCTGCAGGAACGCGGCGTAGGTCTTGAGGTTCTCTTTATCGTGGGTCGGTGTGCGGGTCAGCGCCGGGCGTGGCTGGCCGTAGACCGGGTTGAAGATGTCGATCGGGTAGGCACTGACCGCGCCGCTGGAGCGGTGGATGATCGACTTGTAATCGTAATCTTCATACTCGATGCCGGTGAGCAAGGTGTGCTGCAGACCGCCAGTGTCGAAATGCCCGGTGAGATTGAGCTGGGTGTCCTTGTCGGTCCATTCCAGCTTGCGGTAGTTGAAGTTACGCCCCAGCGTGCGGCCGTCAGCGGCAATGCCGTTGGCCTCGATCGCATTGCCCTTGAGCGAGCCGTCGAGCCACTGGAATCCACCGCCCAGGGTCCAGTCGTCGTTGAGCATGTGTTCGAAACGCAGTTGCGCCATGTTGTTGTCGTTGTGCAGCTTGCCGACGTCCTTCTCGCCAAAGAAGGTATCGCGCGAGGCAGTGCCGATCTGCGCCGGGTAGCGCGTCACGCCACGATCGAGCGGCGCGTTGTTGCGCATGAAATCGCCTTCGAAAATCAGCTTGGTCGCGTCGCTGGCCTGCCAGGTCAGCACCGGCGTGATGCCGTAGCGCTCGGTCTCGACATGATCGCGGAAGGTGTCACCGCCCTCGCCCACCACATTCAAGCGATAGGCCAGACGCCCTTCTTCATCCAGCGGCCCGGAAGCGTCGAGGGTGCCGCGCTTCATGCCTTGGTCGTTCAATTGGCTGCCTAACGTAACGGTGCGCTCGGGCAACGGCTGTTTCGACACCACGTTGAAGGTACCGCCGGGATCGCCACGGCCATAGAGCATGGTCGCCGGACCGCGCAGCACTTCCAGGCGCTCGATGGTATTGGCGTCAGGCATGTTCGGGTAGCCACGGTTGATCGGGAAACCGTTGCGGTAGAACTCACCCGTGGTGAAGCCGCGCACGGTGAACGTGGTCAGGCCCTGACCACCGAAATTGTTCGCCCGACCCACGCCGCCAGCGTAATCCAGCGCATCCTGCAAACGCGTTGCGCCGAGGTCTTCGACGGCATCCTTGGTGACCACACTGATCGACTGCGGGGTTTCATGAATCGAAGTGTCGGTGCGCGTGGCGCTGGCCGAACGCGTCGCGCGATAGCCTTGCACCGGGCCGTCTGCCCTTTCGTAATCCGCTGTGCCGACCACGTCGGTGGCTTCCAGCTCAAGCGTTGAAGAAGTCGGTTCGGCTGACTCAGCCCACGAGGAAGAAGACAACGCCTGCAGCACACAAATGGAAAGCAGAGTTCGACGCATGAGGTGAAAACCTTTACGAATAGGCCAGAACGAAGGGCAAAACCGCCAATGAAAACGCGGCGCATGGTATACGGTCGCATTAGTAATTGAAACGTATTCTTATTTGTCATGTTGATCAGGATTGGTGAGCGGTATTCATCACTCCATCCTGAAACCGCGCATTATCAGCAGCGCGTCGATGGCCTAGGCTCGTAGGGATCCGACGTCAATCGATGGCTGCGCCGCGCTACGTGGGCGCCGCCAGCCTGTCTGAAAGGAGTTCGCAGATGAAATTCGACACCCCGGCCGGCGCCAATCCGATCGACCAGCTGAACGTCATCGGCCAACCTGCCGACCGCATCGACGGCAAGCTGAAAACCACCGGCACCGCTCCCTACGCCTACGAGCAAAACGCAGCGGTGCCGGACGCCGCCTATGGCTATATCGTCGGCGCCGGGATCGGCAAGGGGCGCATTGCCTCGATCGATTCGACGCAAGCGCGGGAGGCGTCCGGGGTGATTGCCATCGTCACTTACGAAAACGCCGGGCCATTGGCCAAAGGCGAGTTTTACGTAGCCAGGGCCTTGGCCGGGCCGCAGGTCGATCACTATCACCAGGCCGTGGCGATTGTCGTCGCAGGCACTTTTGAACAGGCCCGCGCGGCCGCCGGCTTGCTCGACATCCGCTACGTGGCCGAACCAGGTTCCTTCGATCTGGCGGCTGCGAAAGACTCCGCAACCCCACCGCCACCGGCCGGTTTCGGCCCGCCGCCGCAAACCAGCGTCGGTGACTTCGAAGGCGCCTTCACCGCTGCGCCAGTGCAAATCGATCAGCACTACAGCACGCCTGACCAGGCCCACGCGATGATGGAACCGCACGCAACCATTGCCCGCTGGAGTGGCACGCAGTTGACCTTGTGGACATCGATCCAACAGATCAACTGGGGCGTGCGCGATCTGGCGAAAACCCTCGGCATCGCCAAGGAAGATGTGCGCCTGATCTCGCCGTATATCGGCGGTGGCTTCGGCGGTAAGGGCACGATTCTTTGCGACGCAGTGTTGGCATCCCTGGCCGCTCGACATGCCGGGCGAGCGGTGAAAGTCGCGCTGCCGCGGCCGCTGATGTTCAACAACCTGACCCATCGTCCGGCGACGCTTCAGCGCCTGCGCATCGGTGCCAACCGTGACGGCGTGATCACGGCGATCGGCCACGAGAGCTGGTCGGGCAATCTGCGCGGCGGACGCGCCGAAGCGGCTACCGCGTCAACCCGCTTGCTTTACGCCGGGGCCAATCGCATGACCCGTTTGAATCTCGCCGTGCTCGATCTCGCCGAGGGTTCGGCGATGCGCGCGCCAGGCGAGGCACCGGGGATGATGGCGCTGGAAATCGCCATGGATGAACTGGCCGAAAAGCTGCAGATGGATCCGCTGCAGCTGCGCATCCTCAACGATTCGCAGGTCGATCCGGAGCAACCTTCGCGGCCGTTCTCCAAACGGCAGTTGGTGGAATGCCTGAACACTGGGGCCGAACGCTTTGGCTGGCGTCAGCGCAACCCTCAACCCGGTCAGCGCCGTGAGGGCGGTTGGCTGATCGGCATCGGGCTGGCCTCGGCGATTCGCGGCGCACCGACCACCGCTTCGGCGGCGCGGGTGCGACTCGATCGTCAAGGCGTCATCACCGTGGAAACCGACATGACCGACATCGGCACCGGCAGTTACACCATCATCGCCCAGACCGCCGCCGAAATGATGGGCGTGCCGCTGGACCGTGTCGTGGTGCACTTGGGCGATTCGCGGTTTCCGGAATCGTCAGGCTCCGGCGGCCAGTGGGGCGCCGCCTCCTCCACTGCCGGCGTGTATGCCGCGTGCGTGAAACTGCGTGAGGCCGCCGCTCGCGCCGTCGGGATTGACCCGCAGCAAGCCGAGTTTGTCGATGCACAGATTCGCGCAGGCTCGCAGCAGGTTGCCTTGGCTCAGGCCGCAGCCAATGGCGAGCTGACGGGCGAGGACCGCATGGAATACGGCGATCTGGCCGAGCGTTTTGCCCAGCAGACCTTCGGCGCGCATTTCGCCGAGGTCGCGGTCAATGCGGCGACCGGCGAAATTCGCCTGCGCCGGCAACTGGCCGTGTGCGCCGCCGGGCGCATCCTCAACCCGAAAACCGCGCGCAGCCAGATCATCGGCGGCATGACCATGGGCGCTGGTGCGGCATTGATGGAAGAGCTGGCGGTGGATCATCGAATCGGCTTTTTCGTCAATCACGATCTGGCCGGATACGAGGTGCCGGTGCACGCCGACATTCCCCATCAGGAAGTCATCTTTCTCGATGAAGTCGACCCGTATGCCACCCCGTTGAAGGCCAAAGGCGTTGGCGAGCTGGGTATCAGCGGCGCGGCCGCGGCGATCGCCAATGCGATCTATAACGCTTGCGGCGTGCGGGTGCGCGATTATCCGATTACGCTGGATAAACTCATCGGCGAGTTGTCCTACCCGGTCTGAGACTGGATCACGCAGGATATCGCCCATGTACCCCACCACCCCCGATGGCCGCTATTTTGTGGTCAAGCAACAGCTGTGGCGTTGCAGCAATCCATCACTGCCAGCCGCCGAGCGTGAGGCATTTGTAGCCGAACTCATGTCAGCGCGGCGTGCGGTCAAAGAGGCAAAGCGTGCGGAGGATGCACAGGCGTTGAAGTCAGCGAGAGCTCGCGTCAACGAGGCCAAAGTCGCGCTGGGTGAACGCGGGCCGGTGTGGTGGGATGACGGCAGCCCGGATTACGACCGATTCAAAGTGAGCAATACACCGTATGCGCAGTGGTTTGCCCAACTGCCGGACAAGAACGGCGGACCTGCCTGAGTACTGATGGCCTGCAGAACCCCAATCAAACAAGCAACGCAGGTCCCCTGTGGGAGCGAGCCTGCTCGCGAATGCGTTGGGTCAGGCGATGAAGATGTTGAATGTGCCGACGTCTTCGCGAGCAGGCTCGCTCCCACACTGGATTTTGCGTGTCGCCGGGATTTGGCACATGCCGCGAAAACCTGTGGGAGCGAGCTTGCTCGCGAAGGCGTTGGGTCAGTTAAAGAAGATGTTGGATGTGCCGCCGTCTTCGCGAGCAGGCTCGCTCCCACAGTGGATTTTGCGTGTCGCCGGGATTTGGCACACGCCGCGAAAACCTGTGGGAGCGAGCCTGCTCGCGAATGCATTGGGTCAGTTAAAGAAGATGTTGGATGTGCCGCCGTCTTCGCGAGCAGGCTCACTCCTACAGGAACCAGCGGCGAGGCTCAGACTTGCAACAACTGCCGGGTCATCGCCATCGAGGTTTCCAGCGACTGTCCGGTGCGCTGCAATTTGTTCAGCAAACTGGCGCCGAGCCAGAGCTGATACAGCGTCTCCGCCAACTTCCGCGCATCGCCCTCCGGCAGGCTTTTGTCGGTCTGGCCTTGTTCGATGCATTCGGTGATGCGCGCGACGATGCGTTCGGCGCCGTCGCGCAGTGTCAGGCGCATTGATTCGGAGAGGTCGGCGACTTCGGCGCTGAGTTTCACCACCAGGCATTCATCGCCATGGCCTTCGAGGGTGCAGCGGTTCTGCCAGCCCTGCCAGTAATCCATCAAACGCTCGAAGGCAGACAGCCTAGGCAATGTCAGGCGGCGCTCCATGTCGGCGAGGTAGTCGACGAAGTAATCCTCGAGCAGCGCCTGGCCGTACAACTCCTTGGATTTGAAGTAGTGATAGAACGAGCCCTTGGGCACGCCGGCGGTCTGCAGGATCTCGTTGAGGCCGACGCTGGTGAAGCCCTTCTCGGCCATCATCCGGTGGCCGGTGTCGAGCAAGTGTTGGCGGGTGTCGTCAAAGGTCGGCTTCATGGTGCGCAAAATTCCAGACAATAGACCAGTCGTATAGTTTTCAGGACCGGGAGTTTGCCATAACCGACGGGCAAAAACATTTTCTGAAAAAATTACTAGACGACTGGTCTAATTGGAAACTATGCTGCGCCCCGACACACAAATTCATGCGGCACCGACAACAAGCGAATCCCTCGCCTTCTGCCGATGCCAGACCAACCCAAGGGTGCTCTATGAAAATCTTGATGGTTCTGACTTCCCACGATCAACTCGGCAACACTGGCAAGAAAACCGGTTTCTGGCTGGAAGAGTTCGCCGCGCCCTACTTTGCCTTCAAGGACGCCGGCGCCGACGTCACGCTGGTATCGCCCGCCGGCGGCCAGCCGCCGCTCGATCCGAAAAGCGATGAGCCAAGCGCGCAGACTGCCGAAACCGATCGCTTCCGCGCTGATCCGGCGGCGCAACAAGCGTTGGCCAGCACCGGTCGTCTGGCTGATGTGAAGGCCGAAGATTTCGACGCAGTGTTCTACCCAGGTGGCCACGGCCCGCTGTGGGATCTGGCCGAAGACAAGGCCTCGATCGCGCTGATCGAAGCCTTCGACCGCGCCAACAAGCCCCACGGTTTTGTCTGCCACGCACCCGGCGTGTTGCGTCATGTGGTGCGCGCTGACGGCCAGCCAATCGTCAAGGGCCGTGATGTCACCGGCTTCACCAATGCCGAAGAAGCGGCGGTCGGCCTGACTGACGTGGTGCCGTTCCTCATCGAAGACGAGTTCCAGCGTCTGGGCGGGCGTTACTCGAAAGTCGCCGACTGGCAAGTTCACGTGGTGGGTGACGGTCAACTGGTCACCGGCCAGAACCCGGCCAGCTCCGCCGCCGTTGCCGAAAAGCTGTTGAAGATGCTCGGCTGAATCCATCGCTCCAACCCGATCAACGCCGTGTGCGTACAGCCCGGCGTTGTTTTTTTGCCCAGTCACTAGTCGACTGGTCTAATCAGATTCAAGGCTTACTCCATGAATAACGCTTTCTTCACGCCTGCCAAATTGGGCGCCCACACCCTGAAAAACCGCATCGTTCTGCCGCCCCTCACCCGCCAGCGCAGCACACAACCGGGCAATGTCGCCAACGAGTTGATGGCCGAGTATTACCAGCAGCGCGCCGGTGCCGGTTTGCTGGTCACCGAAGGCACGCAGATCGAACCGCGCGGTCAGGGTTATGCTTGGACGCCGGGCATTCATACGCCGGAGCAGATCGCCGGTTGGCGCAAAGTCACCGAGGCGGTGCACGCCGTGGATGGTGTGATCTTCGCCCAGCTCTGGCATGTCGGTCGGGTCTCGCACACGGCGTTGCAGCCCAACGGCGACGCGCCGGTGTCGGCCTCTGCGGTGGCGACGGACCGCGTCAGCGTGTTCATCGAAACCGCGCCCGGTGTCGGTGAACTGGTGCCGCCATCGGCTCCGCGGGCGTTGAGCACCGATGAAGTGCAGGAACTGATTCAGCTGTACATCCAGGCCGCGCGCAACGCGATGGATGCGGGTTTCGACGGCATCGAACTGCATTGCGCCAACGGTTATCTGGTCAACCAGTTCATCTCCGCCCACAGCAACCTGCGCACCGACCAGTACGGCGGCTCGCTGGACAATCGCTTGCGCTTCTTGCGCGAAGTGGTGGCCGGCGTCGCCGAATGCATCGGCAAGGACAAGGTCGGTGTGCGGTTTGCGCCGCTGTTCACTACCACCGATGAAGCGCGGACGTATCTGGGCCTGGTCGAGGAAGATCCGCACACAACTTACATTGCGGCGATCAAGATTCTTGAAGACGTCGGCATCGCCTACCTGTCGATCGCCGAAGCCGACTGGGACAACGCGCCAGCGATGCCGCAGACCTTTCGCCAGGCCGTGCGCGACACGTTCAGCGGCGCGATCATTTATGCCGGTCGCTACACCGCCAAAACCGGCGCGCAATTGCTTGAGTCGGGGCTGGCGGATCTGGTCGCGTTTGGCCGACCGTTCATGGCCAACCCGGACCTGCCGGCGCGGATTGCCAATGACTGGCCGTTGAATCAGTTGAATCCGGCGACGGTGTATGGCGGCGGTGCCGAGGGTTATATCGACTATCCGACCTACCCCGCTTAAGAACCCCACCCAAATCCCTGTGGGAGCGAGCCTGCTCGCGAAGGCGGTGTGTCAGTCAGCATTTGTATTTGCTGACAGGACGCTTTCGCGAGCAGGCTCGCTCCCACAATAGGATGTCAGTTGCTGCCAAAACCTATACATCACAAAATATTTGTATAACTATTGGAGTTCGAATCGCTGACCGGATTTCGCTCCATGCCCCCTGCCCACCGCTTGCTCCTGATCCTCGGCGACCAGCTGTCCTTCGACCTGGCCTCCCTGCAGCCACTCGATCCCCAGCACGACCTGCTGCTGATGGTCGAGGTCATGGAGGAAGCGACCCACGTCGCTCATCATCCGCAAAAAATCGCCCTGATCTTCAGCGCCATGCGTCACTTTGCCGAGGCGTTGCGCGATAAAGGCTACCGCGTCCAATACGTCCGCCTCGACGACCCGGATAACAGCGGCTCCATCCCCGGCGAATTGCAGCGCTGGCAAACCCTCACCGGCGCCGAACAGATTCATATCACCGAATGCGGCGACTGGCGCCTTGAGCAGTCAATCAAAGATTCGGGCTTGCCCGTGCACTGGCATTCAGACAGCCGTTTCCTCTGCTCCCGCGAAGAGTTCTCCAATTGGGCCAGCGGCAAGAAGCAGCTGCGCATGGAGTTTTTCTACCGCGAGATGCGGCGCAAGAGTCGGCTGCTGCTCAATGGCGACGGCACGCCGGTCGGCGGTGCGTGGAATTTCGATGCGGAGAATCGCAAGGCGCTGCCCAAACACGCCAAACCGCCCTACCCGGCGCGTTTCGCCAATGACGCAATCACCCAAGAGGTGCTGGTATTGGTCGGCGAGCGCTTCGCCAGCCATTACGGCACGCTGGATGACTTCAATTACCCGGTGACCCACGCCGATGCCCAGGCCCTGTGGCAATACTTTCTCGACTATGCGCTGGCCGGCTTCGGTGATTACCAGGACGCCATGGCCAGCGACGAACCGTTCCTGTTTCACGCGCGGATCAGTGCCGCGCTGAACATCGGCCTGCTCGATTTGCGCCAGCTGTGCAGCGATGTCGAGGCGGCGTACTGGTCGGGGAGCATCGGCCTCAACGCTGCCGAAGGCTTCATTCGACAGTTGATCGGCTGGCGCGAATACGTGCGCGGTGTGTACTGGCTGAAGATGCCGGATTACGCCGAGGGCAATGTGTTTGGCAACACGCGTCCGCTGCCGGAGTTCTACTGGACGGGTGAAACGCAGATGAATTGCATGCGCCAGGCCATCGGCCAAAGCCTGCAACATGCCTACGCGCACCACATCCAGCGGCTGATGGTCACCGGCAACTTTGCCTTGCTCGCCGGGATTGCGCCGAAGGAAATCTGTGAGTGGTACCTGGCGATCTACATGGACGCCTTCGACTGGGTCGAACTGCCCAACACCCTTGGCATGGTCATGCACGCCGACGGCGGTTACCTCGGCTCCAAGCCTTACTGCGCCAGCGGCCAGTACATCAATCGAATGTCGGATTACTGCGGCGACTGCGCCTACAAGGTCAAGGAAAGCAGCGCGGACGATGCCTGCCCGTTCAATGCGTTGTACTGGCATTTCCTCATGCGCCACGGCGACATCCTGCGCGGCAATCAGCGCATGGGCATGATGTACAAGAACCTCGACCGCATGCCGCTGGCCAAGCAGGATGCACTGTGGCAACGCGGACAAATGCTGTTGGCGAAACTGGATACCGGCGAAGCTTTCTAGTGCGCCTCAGGCCTGCCCGGCCATCCCGTTGCGCCCCGCCGCTTTCGCCCGGTACAGCGCCTGATCGGCGGTTTGGATCAACGCCGGCAGCGAATCCAGCTGAGCGCCCGTCCCCACCGCCATACCGATACTCACCGTAATCCGAGCAAACGGACTGCCCGGGTGGGCGATGTTCGCCTGCTGCAAACGCTCAAGCATCAACTGCGCCACCACCGTCGCCCCGGCGCTGTCGGTGGCCGGCATGATCACCGCAATTTCCTCGCCACCGTAGCGTGCGACCAGATCCGAGGGGCGTCGCACGCAGCCTTCAAGAATCTTGCTGACCGCTTGCAGGCAGGCATCGCCAGCAACGTGGCCCAAGGCATCGTTGAACAATTTGAAGTGGTCGATATCGATCATCAGCAAGGCCAGCGTGGTGCCGTCACGCTGCGCCCGCCGCGCTTCCACCGCCAGGGTTTCATCGAAGCAGCGGCGGTTGGCCAGGCCGGTCAGCGCATCTTTCATTGCCAGCAATTCCAGCTGTCGATTGGACGCGAGCAACTGCTGCTGGGCATCGCGCAACGCCTCTTCAGCCTCAGTCCGGCGGCGGATATCAAGGATCAGGAACCAGCCGATCAGCCCGGTCAGCCCGAGCAGTCCGGTCACTACCACCGCCGACAGCGCCGCTTCGATACGCCACGCCGCCAGCGCTTCATCCTTGCCCAGGGCGACGGTGGTGATCAGCGGCAGGGTCTCACTTTTGCGGAACGCGTACAGACGTTCGACACCGTCGAGGCTGGAGGTGTAGGAGGCAGTGCCGACCGAACGGTCGACGAGGTATTTGGCGTAGATCGGCGAACTGGAGAAATTGCGGCCCATGTCCTGCTCGCGAAACGGGTAGCGCACCAGCAGCGTGCCATCGGTGTAAGACAGACCGATCGCGCCGTCCTGGCCAACGTCGAGTTTGCCGAACACCCGCAGGAAGTTCTCCACCCCCAGCGTCACCGCTACCACGCCAGCGAACTGCCCGCCATCGTCGTTGAAGCGCCGACTGATGGTCACCACCCATTCGTGATTGGCACGGCTCTGGATCGGCGGGCCAATGAACGGCTCGCGGCTCGGGCTGTCACGGTGATGAATGAAATAGGCGCGGTCGCTGCTGTTGGCGCCCTCGGGAATCGGTCGGTTGGAGGACATCAGCCAATGGCCGTGCCGGTCATAAATGGTGATGCCGCTGAGCTGTGGCATCAGCGGCTGCTGGCGGTCGATCAGGCTCTGGATGCGCTGAATCTGCGCCGGGCCGTTGCCCTCGGTTTCCAGACGTTCGACCAGCCCGAGCAAGAGCAGCGAGCTTTGCCGGACGATGCCTTCGGTGTAGGTGTTGAGCGCCTGGGTCAGGTTCAGGCCATGCACGTCGACTTCCGCCAGCGCACGCTCGCGCGAAGACCAGACTTTCCAGATTGTCAGCGAAGTCAGGGAACAGCCGATCACCAGCAGCAGGAGCATTACAAGGCGAGTATCACGCTTCACGTCAGTACCTTAAGGAAGTCCGGTATCCATTCCAGCCATCATTCGAACGTCGGCACTCACGGCGGCCACGTGTTCCGGGGCGCAAGCATACAAGCAGTGTGCAGCGGCTGCAGCAACAGAGTGTGCAGTGCTAAGCAGCGGGTTTGAGGATTTCTACGAGAAAATCGATGAACACGTTGATCCGGCTCGAACCACGGTGGTTGGGCAGGTACAACGCGTTGATGCAACTGCTGGCGCTGCCAGGATTGACCTCGTAGTGCTCAAGCAAGCGCGTCAGGCGCCCGGCGGTGACGTCGTCACGCACCAGCCAGTCGGCGAGCAGCGCCACACCGCCACCGCCAATCGCCGCTTCGCGCAGGATGTCGGCGTTGTTGCTTTGCAGGCGACCCTGGACGTTGAGCTGAATCGGCTCTTCGTCGCCCTGAAAGGTCCAGTGGTGATGGCTGCCGCCGTAGTCGAAGCGCAGGCACTGGTGCTCGAGCAGATCCCGCGGATGCTCCAGCACGCCGCTGCGCGCCAGATAATCCGGGCTGGCGACAATCCAACGCTGAAAGTGGCCGACGCGTTTGCTGACGATGTCCTCGCTGACCACCGTCGAGCCGAGCCGCACTGAAACGTCGATCTGCTCGCTGAGCAAATCGCTGACCTGATCGCTCAGCGACAGACTGATCTCCAGCCCGGGATGGCGTTCAAGCAAGCGGCTCAGGTGCGGCGCAATCAGTCGCCGGCCAAACTCCACCGGCACACTGATACGCAAGCGGCCCTGGGCATCACTGCCACGATCGGCGACCACCGCATCGGCTTCGTCGATGGCATCGAGAATGGCCACGGCCTTCTCGAAATAGGTCTGGCCAGCGACGGTCACGCTGGTATTGCGCGTGGTGCGATTGAGCAGGCTGGCGCCCAACTCGTTTTCCAGGCCGGCCACTTGCCGTGTCACCGAAGACGTCGAAATCCCAAGCTTGCGCGCCGCCGAGGAATAGCCCCCGCAGCGCACGGTTTCAACAAACATCTTCAAGGCCAGCAACTTGTCCATAAGCGGGATCCGGTGGTGAGGGAACGCCGCTGATTGTGCATCAGTGCCCGCCACACGTCTTGTATCGTCGTGCTTGCCGGGCCTCATCGCGACCTCAGACATCAGCCTTGCGACTCAGGAACAACGCCAGCGCCAGCGCCGGCAACACCGCTACGGCGACGGCAGAGAGGTTCCAGCCGAAGTGTTCGTACAGCGGGCTGGCGACCAGTGAGCCGAGGGCGCCGCCAACGAAAATGCTGGTCATGTACACCGCATTCAGGCGGGCGCGGCTGTGCGGGTCGAGGGCGTAGACCTCACGCTGGCCGAGGACCATATTCAATTGCACGGCAAAGTCCAGCAGCACCGCACAGACCACCAGCCACACGTAACCACTGCCCGGCAACGCGGCGATCAACAGCGACAGCGGCGCCAGCAGCAACGCCACCAAGGTACCGCGACGACCGTGCCCGGCATCGGCCAGACGCCCGGCAATCGGCGCGGCAATCGCACCCACCGCGCCGACCAGGGCGAAGATCGCGACTTGCGCCTGGCTGAAGCCGTGATGACGCATCAGCTCAATTGGCGCGAGGGTCCAGAACAGGCTGAAACTGGCGAACAGCAAACCCTGATACAGCGAACGCTGGCGCAACACAGAAAAGCGCCGGGCCAGGGCAAACACCGAACCGATCAACGCGAGATAAGTGGCCTTGTGCGTCGGCACCCGGCGCGGCAGTGCCACAGCGGTAATCAGCGCGATCACCGCCATCAGTGCCGCCGCGCTGTAAAACACCCCGCGCCAGCCGAACACTTCAACCAACAGACTCGACAGCGGCCGCGACAGCAGAATCCCCAGGAGCAGGCCGCTCATGATATTGCCGACGACGCGCCCCCGGCTGGCTTCCGGTGCCAAATGTGCGGCCAGCGGCACGAGAATCTGCACCGCTACGGATGTCAGGCCGATCAGCAAAGAAAGCAGCAGAAACAGCGACGGCGAATGGGTCAGGCCAGCGCACAGCAGCGTGACACTCGCAGCGAGGGTGAAGCCGACCACCAGACGGCGGTTTTCCATCAGGTCAGCCAGCGGCACCAGCAGCAACAAGCCCAGCGCGTAACCGAACTGCGTCAGCGAGACGATCAGGCTGGCATTGGCGCTGGACAGGCCGATCTGCGGCGCGATCAGCTCGACGATGGGTTGTGCGTAATACAGGTTGGCGACGACCGCGCCGCAGCAGAAGGCCAGAAACGCGACCATCAGGCCGGAGAGTGAAGCAGGCTGTTCGGCCGGGGCCGCAACGGCAGGGTTGCCCGTAAGCATGGTGACACCTCGTTGAGTTCGGGAAAGTTGTGCCAAGGCTACGGTCAGCCGACGGCAGCGAGAATCCGTGCCACTGGCAACGCACTGATGCGTGGCGCGCAACGTTGCTTGTGGCGCAACGCGCTGTTGCGCGGGCCGGTGATTCTCCGCTGCAAGGGTCTTCTCTACGCTTTGGCCCTGGCGCTGACGTCCGCATCGGCGCCCTTCCCCGGTTGCTACAAGGAGCGTTTCCATGACCCGCACTGCACTCGTCCTGCCACTGTCCGCCGCATTTTTCTGCCGACCATGAACAGCCATTTGCTCAAATCCAGAACCCTGTGGATCAGCGTCGCCGTGCTCGCGGTGATCGGCCTGATCGTCGCCGTCGCGCTGATGTGGCGCCCGGCGATCGCGCCAATCAAACGGCCGACGTCATTCGATACTGCGCAGTTGCAACGCGGCGCACGGGTGGTCGAGGCCGGCGACTGCGCGGTGTGCCATACCCGCCCCGGCGGCGAATACCTGGCCGGCGGGCTGCCGCTGGTGACGCCGTTCGGCACGCTGTACAGCACCAACATCACCCCGGATGCGCAGACCGGCATCGGCGAATGGTCATTGCCGGCCTTCGAGCGGGCGATGCGCGAAGGCATTGCCCGCGACGGCCACTTTCTCTACCCGGCGTTTCCTTACGTGCACTACCGGCGCATGAGCTCCGAAGACATCGCCGACGCCTATGCCTACTTGATGAGCGGCCCCGCCGTACACGCCCCGGCGCGGCAGAACCAGATGAACTTCCCGATGAACATCCGCCCGCTGGTGTCGTTCTGGAATCTGCTGTTTCTGCATGGCGAGCCGCTCACGCCGCTGGCCGAACACAGCGCGGCATGGAATCGCGGACGCTATCTGGTCGACGGCCCGGGCCACTGCGCCGGCTGCCATTCGCCGCTGAACCTGATCGGCGCGGAGAAATCCTCGCAATATCTGCAGGGCGGCAGCGTTGATGGCTGGGAAGCGCCGGCCCTGGTCGGCCTCGGGCAGCGCGCCAATCCGTGGAATCGCGAGCAATTGGTCGGCTATCTGCGCGCCGATGTCGTCGATGGCCAAGGCACACCCGCCGGCCCGATGCGTCCGGTCAGCCTGAGTCTGGCGCGCTTGCCGGCCAGTGAAGCCGAGGCAATTGCCGACTACCTGCTGAGCCTGCAAAACCCGCAAGCGGTGAGCGAAACTACCGCGCAAAAGCCGCCAAGCAGTCCAGCGGATCACACAACCGGCGCCCTGCTCTTCAGTAGCGCCTGCGCCGGATGTCACGCACCCGCCGCGCCGATGCGCGAAATCGACGGCCGCCCGGGCCTGCAAGGCACTTCGGCGCTGCAAGCGGCCAGCTCGCGCAACTTTCTCAAAACCGTGCTCGAAGGCGTGCCCGCCATTCCCGGCGCCCCCGGCCCGGTGATGCCGCCATTCGCCGCCAGCCTCGACAACGCCCAGCTCGGCGCACTCGCCGCGTATCTGCGCGAGCAAGCCAAACCCGAAGAGCCATGGACCGACCTTTCTTCCACTATTGAAGCGTTACGTCAGGAGACGAAATGAGCCAGATCACTCTCACCGTCAATGGAGCCGCCCAAGCGCTTAATCTGGAGCCGGACATGCCGCTGCTGTATGCGCTGCGCAACCACTTGAACCTCAACGGCGCCAAGTACGGCTGCGGCCTGGGCCAGTGCGGCGCGTGCACGGTGATCGTCGACGACCAACCGGTGTTCGCCTGCCTCACGCCGTGCGCAGGCCTTGAAGGGAAAAAAATCCGCACCGTGGAAAGCCTCGGCAGCGCAGACAAACCCGGCCCGTTGCAAGCGGCATTCATCGACAAGCAGGCCGCGCAATGCGGTTACTGCATCGCCGGCATGCTGATGCGCGCGCAGGCGTTGCTCGAACGCGATCCGCACCCGGACGAACAAACCATCCGCGAACACATGGCCGGCAATCTGTGCCGTTGCGGCACGCACTTGCGCATTATCGAGGCGATCAAACAGGTGGCTGGGCACAACGGGAGCCTGACATGAGCGAAGCAAACGGCTTGAACCCCAGCCGCCGGGCCTTCCTGCGTGGCGGCGCGTTGCTCATGGCTTTTACGCTGATGCCGGTAGCGCGGCGTGTCTTGGCCGACACCGAAGTCGACACCCTCGGCACCGTAGTGCTGGCCCCCGATCTGCCCGGCAGCTTGCGCACCAACCCATACCTCGACGCGTGGATTCGCATCGGTGCCGACGGGATCACCGTGTACACAGGCAAGGTCGAACTGGGCACCGGGGTGAAAACCGCGTTGCTGCAAATCGCTGCCGAGCGTTTGCAGGTGCCGGCCAGCGCGATCAACTTGCTCACCGCCGACACCGCGCTGACGCCCAACGAAGGCTACACCGCCGGCAGCCACAGCATTTTCGACAGCGGCACCGCGCTGTACAACGCTGCCGCGCAAGTGCGGGAAATGCTCGTCGATGCCGCTGCGCGCAGTTGGCAAGTCGATGCTGCGCAACTGAGCACTCGCGACGGCATCATCGAAGGGCCGAATGGTCAGCGCATGGCATATGCCGACGCGGTCAAGCATGTCGATGTGCACCAGTACGCCAAGGCGCAATCACCGGCGATGGCGGCGGCCGATTTCAAACTGATCGGCCACAACCTGCCGCGCCTGGACATCCCGGCCAAGGTCAGCGGTGGCGCGGCATTTGTGCAGGACATGCGCTTGCCGGGCATGCTGCATGCGCGGGTGATTCGCCCGCCGCGTCCCGGCTGCACGCTTCAGGCGTTCGATGCCGCGTCCGTCGAGGCGTTGAGCGGCGTGGTCAAAGTGATTCGCGACGGCAATTATCTGGCCGTGGTCGCCCGTGATGAGTGGCAAGCGATCAAGGCCATGCGCAGCGGCATTGAAAGTGCCAAGTGGAGTGGTGGCGAGGCGATTCCCGAAGCCGCCGGGATTCACGATTTGCTCAAGCAATTGCCCTCCAAGCGCTATCCGATCAGCAACAACGGCAATGCCGGCGGCGCGACCGAAACGCGCTTCAAGGCGCGGGTGACCAAGCAGTACTTGATGCACGGTTCGATCGGCCCGTCCTGTGCGGTGGCCTGGTTCAACGACGGCGTGCTCACAGTGTGGACCCACACCCAGGGCGTCTATCCGCTGCGCGCCGGTATCGCCGAGATGCTGCGTCTGCCGCCGGAACGCGTACGCTGCATTCATACCGAAGGCTCGGGTTGCTACGGCCACAACGGCGCCGATGATGCCGCCGCCGATGCCGCGCTGATCGCCATGCGCCTGCCGGGCACGCCGGTCAGGGTGCAATGGATGCGCGAGCAGGAAAATCTCTGGGAGCCGTACAGTTCGGCGATGGTCACCGAAATCGATGCCGGCCTCAGTCAGGGCCGTTTGCAGGACTGGAACTACGAGCTGTGGACCACCCCGCACAACGAACGCATCGTCAACGCTGGTCGCCTGCTGCCGGCACGCCTGTTGGCGAAACCCTTCGCCTCGGCGCCGTCGGTGCCAATCGCCCAGCCCGAAGGTGATGGCGATCGCAACGCGGTGCCGCTGTACGAGCTGGGCGCGACGCGGATCAACATGAATTTCGTCACCACCATGCCGTTCCGCACTTCGGCCATGCGCTCGCTGGGTGCGCACATCAACATCTTCGCCATCGAGGCAGGTATTGATGAGTTGGCGATCAAGGCCGGGCTCGATCCGCTGGCGTTGCGCCTGGCGCATCTGAGCGACCCACGTGCCCGGGCTGTGATTGAGCGCGTGCGTGACGAAATCGGCTGGCCCCACAAGAGCAGCGAGCCCGGCGCGGGGATCGGTTTTGCCTTCGCCCGCTACAAGAACATCATGGGTTACTGCGCCCTCGCGGTGAAGCTGCGGGTGCATCCGCAGACTGGTGAGATCCGTGTCGATCATGTGGTGACGGCGGTCGACGTCGGCCAGATCGTCAGCCCCGATGGCCTGCGCAATCAGGTCGAGGGCGGCATCGTCCAGTCGGCCAGCTGGACGCTCTACGAAAAAGTCGCCTACGACGCCGGCGGCATTCGCAGCTATGACTGGAGCGGTTATCCAATTCTGCGTTTCACGCAATTGCCGAAAAAAGTCGACGTGCACCTGCTCGATCAACCGGGCGAACCCTTCCTCGGTGCTGCCGAAATCGTCCAAGGGCCAATGGCTGCTGCTCTCGGCAACGCGGTCAGCAATGCCACCGGCCGGCGCTGGCTGAATCTGCCGCTGACTCGCTCGACCCAACCCGCCTGAACCACGCCCGCGTTCATCAGCGATGAGCGCGGGTGCCGTTGCGTTGCGCGCAAAACTGCTTAGCGCCGGCCACGGATTATCAGCCCCGCCACCCCCGGTTAAGTTACCTGCACAGCGCGCGGCACCTGGCTGCCGCACTTGAACCCTACTCATCGACATCCGGAGCTACCCATGACCCGTCGCCTGTTCCAACCCATCGCCCTCGGCCCTTACACCCTTGCCCATCGTGTGGTGATGGCGCCCTTGACCCGCTCGCGCGCTGGCCAGCCGGGCGACGTGCCGACCGCAATGAACGCCGAGTACTACCGCCAACGCGCCAGTGCTGCGCTGATCATTACCGAGGCCACGCAGATTTCCCAACAGGGCCAGGGCTATGCGTGGACGCCGGGGATCTACACCGATGCGCAAGTGCAGGCCTGGCGCGAAGTCAGCACCGCGGTGCACGCGGCGAACGGTCTGATCTTCATGCAGCTGTGGCACGTCGGCCGGGTCTCGCATCCCAGCTTCCAGCCGGACGCCGGTTTGCCGGTGGCGCCGAGCGCCCTGCCTGTGCCGGGCAAGACCTTTATCGTCGATGAACAAGGCAATGGCGTGTGGGGTGATGTGCCAGTGCCGCGCGCCCTCGAAACAGCGGAAATCGCCGACATCGTCGAAGACTATCGCCGCGCTGCGCGCAACGCGTTGAACGCTGGCATGGACGGCGTGGAGATCCATGCCGGCAACGGTTATCTGCTCGACCAGTTTCTCAACAGCAACAGCAACCAGCGTGATGACGCCTATGGCGGCAGTGTGGAAAACCGTGCGCGGTTTCTGCTCGAAGTGGTCGCCGCCGTCGCTGATGAAGTCGGCGCCGAGCGCGTCGGCGTGCGTCTGACGCCAATGGGCCGCTTCATGGGCATGGGCGATGACACGCCTGAAGCGACCTTCGGTTATCTGGTCGAGGCGCTCAACCAGTGGAATCTGGCCTACCTGCATCTGGTCGAGCCGGCCATGGTCGGCACGGTCAAGGACGAAAACTTTGATCCGCGCTGGGACGCGATCATCGCCCAGTTGCGCCAGACCTGGAACGGCGTGCTGATCCTCGCTGGCGGTTACGACGCTGAATCCGCCGAACTGGCCTTGAGCGCCGATCGCGCCGACATCATTGCCTTTGGCCGGCCATTTTTGGCCAACCCGGATCTGCCGCGTCGGCTGCACGACGGGCTTGAGTTGAACACGCCGGATCCGAGCAGCTTCTTCGGCGGCGATCAGCGTGGTTACGTCGATTATCCGTTTCACGCCTGAGGCTTGGGCTTCATAACTTTTAAGGTTTGTTTAAGGACTTTAAATAAAGCCTGCGGCCAGACTTTGCCCATCGATCAGGAGAGCCGCCATGAACCCGCAATCGGTGAAGTCAGACCCTTCCTGCCACCTGGCGCGCCCACTGGGCGCACTGTCCGGCTGGCAGGAACGCCGCGCCAAGGCCTACATGCTGCACGATCTGAGCCGCAGCCTGCGCGTCAGCGAGATTGCCGAACATTGCAATCTTTCACGCAGCCACTTTTCCCGGGCGTTCAAGATCGTCACCGGCTACTCGCCTCAGGAATGGATGCTGAAGATGAAGATCGACAAAGCCAAAGGGCTGTTGCTGACCTCGATGGCGATTACCGAGATTGTTTATGAATGCGGATTTTCCGATCACTCGCACTTCACCCGCACGTTCGGGCGCATGGTGGGGATGCCGCCGAAGGTCTGGCGCCAACTGATGTGCGGAGCGCGGGTGGCGCTGGTGGATGCGGATGTCTGGCGGCTCAGCGATGGGTTGCTGAATTCGACGATGGGCCAGCGCTTGACGGAACTGCGGCCCTGAGTCGGATTTCAAAGGGTTTTGTTCACTCCTTCCTTTTGGCCGCGATTTTTCGCGGCTTTTTTTTGAACGGCGCACCGCCGTTCGGCATTGGAGTGGCGGTGAATTCACCCCTCACCCCAGCCCTCTCCCCGAGGAGAGGGAGCCGATTTGTGTGCTTTTCCAATCCTGAGTTCAACTCGGACTTTCACGTCGGCGTATCTCCCCCAAACACCCCGGTCAGTCCCCTCTCCCTCCGGGAGAGGGTTAGGGTGAGGGGCTTTTGTTTTTGCCAAACCTGAATTCAACTCGGTATTGCACGTCGGCGTATCTCCCCCAAACACCTCGGTCAGTCCCCTCTCCCTCCGGGAGAGGGTTAGGGTGAGGGGCTTTTGATCCTGGCGTCCGGCGCAAGCGGCAGTCTGAAGCAGATCCGCGCGCCCTCTGCGCTGTCTTCCACGCGCAAAGTCCCGCCATGGGCGCCTATCACCGTTCGGCAAATCGCCAGGCCCATGCCCATGCCGCTGCCCTTGGTGGTGAAGAACGCATCGAAAATTTCTTCACGCTGATGCTCGGCGATCCCCGGCCCGTTGTCTTGAAAAGCCACGCAGACCTGCCCATCGGACAGCGTCGACTCAATCACCAGGCGCCCGTCAGTCACGCCCTGCCCAGCCATCGCTTCCAGCGCGTTGACGATCAGGTTGTAGATCACCTGCTGGATCTGCACCCGATCCCCCAGCACCGGGTCAGCAGCGTTGAGTTGCGTGTGCAAGCTCACCCCGCGATTGTGCACATCGCTGGCCGTCAGTTGCACGACCTCACCGATCAACGCGTCAATCGACACCGGCAATCGTTGCAACGGCGCCTGCCTGGCCAATGCGCGCAAGGCCTGGACGATCTCGGTGGCACGGGCGCTGTCGGAGCGAATGTCTTCCAGTCCCTGAATAGCCTCGTCGAGATCAGGCGTGTCGCGCTTGAGCCAGCGCAGACTGGCCGAGGCGTTCGATGAAATCCCCAGCAATGGCTGGCTGATTTCGTGGGCGATCGAGGCCGACAGTTCACCCATCATTTTCAGGTGCGAGTTGCGCGCCAGTTCCGCCCGCGAACTACGCAAGTCGGCTTCCATCTGCGCGCGCAAGCGATTGTCTTCGACCAGTTGCGCATACAGCCGCGCGGTCTGCAGCGACACCGCTGCCTGCGAGGCGAGGATTTCCAACATGGTCAGGCGTTCGGCGCTGAACAGCTTCGGTACCAGGCTGTTTTCCAGATACACCAGACCGATCAGCGCGCCCTGCTTGAGCAACGGCAGGCACATCAGCGAGCGCGTCTGCCGCTCGCGCAGGTCGGCGCTGTAGGCTTGCGGGCAGTCGGCGCGGGCATCGTCGAGCACCAGCGGCGTGCGCGTGCGCATGGTCGAATTGAGTACTGAAACCGGCGCGATCTGCTCCAGCGAGCGATCGTTGTCCTGACTGACCCGCACGTTGCCCGCCTCGACATGCGCGGCAGCGGCCAATTGCAACTCACCCTCGGCGACCAACAGCAGCGCGCCGCGATCGGCACCCGCCTGAATCATCAAGTGATTCATCAAGGTCTCCACCAGCCGATCAAGCAACACCTCTTGCGAGACCGCGCGTGCCGCTTCAATGCCGACTTCCAGATCAAGGCGCACCCGCGTCACCGGCGTTCCCGCTTCCAGGGAATGCTCGTGGGCGAGAAACGGATGCTGCGCTTCGAGCTGGCGCGCCTTGGCTTCAGCGCCCCACAGCACATAGCAGTCGCGCGCAACACGCAGGTGATGATGCGTGCCGGAGACCAGGCCGTTGGTCAGGCAGACCTCGGCCAGTTGCTCATGTGCCAGTGCTTGCTCATGGATAAATCCGGCAGCGGCCGCCGCGATTTGCGCTTGGTCGAAGCAGCGAATGGCGGCCAGCCCTTCGCCGCGCACGCGGGCCATCGCGCCTTCGATCAGCAGCAGTTTGTTGCTGAAGGTCGAAGGATTGAGCTCGACCCAAGGCAGAAAACGCTGCCGTTGCTGCTCCAGTTTCTGCAATTTTTCGGCAACAGAGCCCGGCGCCTCGGGACTGGCCAGTGCCAAGCTGTAGAACAGGCAGTAATGCGCCAGATCAATGTGCGCCGGCAGCGACCAGGTCAACGCCTCGGCGTCTTCGAAACGGCGCAACGCGTAACGCACTTCGCCGAAATACAACGCCGACATGCCCGAATACAACCACATCCACAACAGCGTCGGCTGTGAGACACGGTCGCGATGCAGCGGGCCAAAACGGTCATGTTCCAAAGCATCCAGCATTGCGATCGAACGAGGCTCAGGCCCATTGCGCAAATCGCTGGCAAACGCCTGTTGCGCCAGCAGAATGCGCTCGATGTCGATGTAGTGAAACTGCCGCACCCAACTCAGGCCGACGTCCAGCTCGTTCAACACGTTTGGCAGCGGCTCGCCCATGAACAGCAGATCGGAGCCGATGTGGTTGCAGGCGTAACACGACATGCCCAGATCGCCGCCGGCCTGACCGCACTCAAACGCGGCGAAGGCCTTCTGCCGCGCGTAGGCCATCGGCCGGGTCCACGCGCTGACCTGATCCAGCGCCACCAGCGTGCCGGTGCGCCCCGCCTCATAGCCGTGCAGATCAGTCAGATCAAGCGCCAGTTCGGCGAAAGCAACACCGTCCAGATACTCGCCATAACGGTCGGCGATCATCACGCCGTACCAGGCGAAACCGTAGCCGCTGCTCGGCGTGGTGCCATGGAGCAAAGTCAGTTCGACCATCTTCGCCAAGTGCAGAAAAGCAATGTCGTCCTGCACGAAGAACGAGGCGATCAGCGTGCTCAGCAGTTCCATGGCCATTTCGATTCGCGGCTCATTGGCTTTGGGCACTGCCGTCAACTCAGCGATCCGTCGCGCACCGACCAATTGCCGAACCCGTTCGAACGCTTCGCCCAGTTGCGCCTTCGAGGGTTGTCGCTGCAGGTCGATGTCGAGCAACGCAAGACCGGCCAGAGCTTCGCCGATCGCGCCGTGGTAATCGGAATGCAAGGTGCGCAGGCTGGCGCGCAGGCGGTAGGTTTTCGCCCGGTCCAGCACGGTGGCAGCGTGTTCCAGGCAATCGTCAAGACGCTGTTGCGCGCCGGGCAGATCCGCCAGCAACATCGCGCAGTCGGCTGCCAGCCAGCGCGCCGCGAAGGCTTGCGGGTAGAGCTGCGTCCAGCCGTTGTCGCCGAGTAACACCTCGGCGCTGCGCAGATAATCCACGGCCTGCTCGACAGCGGCACTATCGCGGGCGCGCTCGGCAGCTTCGAGCAATAACTGGATGAACTCAGCGCGTCGAGGCGCTTGCAGCGCATTGCCGGCGCTGCGCTGAATCTGACTGGCGATGTCGAAGACCCGCGCCTGCCGCTGCTCGCCGCATTGATCGAGCATGGCGGCAGCGATGCGCGCATGCTCAGCCGAACGCCCGGCCGGTGCGGTCAGCGCAGCGGCGGCTTCCAACACCCGATCGTGGGGAAACACCAGTTGGCCAGGCTCGCGCAGGAGAAATCCGGCGCTGACCAGATAATCCACGTCACGCAGCAATTGCGCCGGATCGTCCCCCAGCAAATCGCCCAACAGCGTTTCGTCACAGCGGCCACCAACGTAACCCGCGGTGCGCAACACTTCACGGGCACTGACCGGCAGACGCAGCAAGCGTTGCACCATCAATTCGGCCACGTTGTCGGCGTAGCGATAGCCGTTCACTTCGGCCTGATTCCACACCCAGCGCCGCGTCGTCGCGTCGAAACGCAGCAGACGCTCGTCCACCAGCGCGCGCGCGACCTGGCTGACGAAGAACGGATTGCCGGCGGTTTTGAAGTGCACGACGCGGGCCAGCGCCTCGAGGTTGTCGACGTCAGCATCGAGTTCGACCGCCGTCAGTTGCGCAACGGCCTGCACCGACAGCGGCCCTAGTCGAAGGTCACTGACTGGCAGCGCGGGTGCTCTGCGCATCTCATCGAGCCAGCCGCCCGGATGCTCCGTCAACTCGCCCTCGCGATACGCCAGAACCAGCAGCAGATGCCGCGTCGGTCGGCCGATAAAGGCTTTGAGAAACGCCTGCGTCGAGTCGTCAGCCCACTGCAAGTCGTCGATAAACAGCAGCAGCGGATGCCCCGGTTGCGCAAAGACTTCGAGCACATCAAGCAGCGCCCGATTGACCCGATCCAGGGCGTGGCGCGCCGGCATGTTCGGCAGTTCGGCGGTGGCGCCGATCAGCAGTTCGGCTTCCGGTGCCAGGTCCAGCAGCAAGCGGCCACGGCCCTTGAGGGTTTCGCGCAGTTGCTCGGCCAAGGCCTGCAAGGCCAGCGTGGGCTTGGTCAACACTTGGCTGATCAGAGACTGAAAAATCTGCGCCAGCGGCGCGAAGGGCCGGTCATTGTTCAGCAGTTCGATCTTGCCGCTGGCCCAATAACCGGGTGCCTGGCTACGCAGGAGTTGCTGGATCAGCGTCGACTTCCCCGCTCCCGGTGCGCCGGCAACCAGCAGCACCCGAGCGATGCCGTCGCTGCGCACGCGCCGGATCTGTTCAAGCAGCTGCTGACGTTCGTCATCACGACCAAACAGCACATCGCCGCGCGTGGCCGTTGCGCGAGCATCGAAAGCACCGAGGCGGAACGCTTCGATCTGGCCTTTTTTCTGCCATTGGCGCAGGCACCAGGTCAGATCGGCGGCCAGCGATTCGATGCTTTGATAGCGCGCGTCCGGCTCCTTGGCCAGGCCCTTGAGCAGCACATGGCAAATGCCTTGCGGCAGGTCGGGTTGATATTGCGCTGGCGACAATGGCTGGACGGCGGCGTGCACATGCAACCATTGCGAGGCGTCGCGAGCGATCAGCGGCGGGCGCCCGGTCAGCGCCTCGTAGATGATTGCCGACAGCGCATAGACGTCGCTGCGCTCATCGGAATCGACGCCGTCGCGCTGCAGCTGTTCCGGCGCCAGATAAGGCCAGTGTTCCAGGCTCGGCAGTTCGGTCGCCGGCGTTTCCTGCGCGTGGGTGTGAAAGCCCATCAGCCTGACGCTGTCGTCGGCATAGACCAGCAGATGCCAAGGCAATAAAGAACCCTGTGGGAGCGAGCCTGCTCGCGAAAGTGGTGGGTCAGTCAAGGGTGTTGTCGGCTGGAATGACGCTTTCGCGAGCAGGCTCGCTCCCACAGGTTTTTGCGCCGTTTCGGTATGCCTGGAGTGGACCAGCGCATTGGCGGCGGCGACGGCGATATTCAACACCCGTCCGAGTGGTAAGCCGGCGGCGTCGATCAGTCCAGCCAGCGGCGCGCCCCATTGCGGGTAGACCAACACCGGCCCGTCCGCCGAGCGAATCAGCGCGAGCGGGTTGAGCGCCCACTGCGAAGGCAACTGCAAATGGAAATCGCGCTCCAGCCGCTGGCACAGCGCCGGACGCTGGATCGGCGCACGCACGGCGAACCAGCTCTGGCCCGAGCGGCCGTCTTCAAGGCTGAACCAGGTCAGTTCATGGTCACGGCGCAGCAGACTGAACCGACAGCTCTCCAGCCATGCTTCATCGAGCATCGGCGCATCGGCCACGCGGGAAATTGCAGAGGAGGATGGCTGGCCGGGCATACGCATTCACCGCTGGAAATGGGATTCAGGCTGGTGGCGAAGTATACCCAGCGTTTTTTTGCCAGAGGGCCAGCCGCTGCGCTGATGTCCGTCCGCAGCCTCAAGATGGCCGTCCAGAGCCTTGCGCGGCTGTTTCTTGCGCTATACAAGCGCACGTCTTATCCCTCGGGATAATTGCTTTATGCCAGGCCGTCCCCTAGCGTACGAACCTGATAACCCGGCGCCCGCGCCCTGTCCTTCTCACCGCAACGCAGAGGCCCGCATGATCCGACTCGGCCAAGCCACGATTTCTTTGGAACGGCGCGAAGCCTTTCTCGATGGCCGGCCCTTGCGCATGGGCGGGCGGGCGTTCGAAATACTTTCGGTACTGATGCAGGCCGATGGGCGCATCGTCAGCAAGGACGAGCTGATCAATCAGGTGTGGCCGGACATCGTCGTCGAAGAGAACAATCTGCAAGTGCAGATTTCCTCGCTGCGTAAACTGCTCGGGGAAAAAGAAATCATCCAGACGGTTGCCCGTCGAGGTTACCGATTATTGAAAGACCGCGAACCCAAACTGCCCGTGTTCAACGCCCTGGCCTCGGCGCCGATGGTGGCGCAGCCGCCGTTGGTCGATACGCAATCGGTGCCGGTGTTCATCGTTGACGATGAGGCCTGCGTGCGCAGTGCATTGAGCCGCTTGTTGCGCGCCGAAGGCATCGAGCACCGGATTTTCCAGTCCGCCGAAGAGCTGCTAGAGGCCGACATCGCCAATGGCCCGGCGTGCCTGTTGCTCGACGTCAGCCTGCCCGAAACCACAGGCCTGCAATTGCAGGCGGCGCTGAACGAGCGCGGCTTGCCGTGGCCGGTGATCTTCATGACCGGCCACGGCACGATTCCGATGTCGGTGCAGGCGATGAAGGCCGGGGCGGTGGAGTTCCTGACCAAGCCATTCAATGACGATGAACTGCTTGGCATTCTGCGCAGCACCCGTCAACAAGCCGCGACGGCGTTCAACCAATGGCAACGGGTTCAGCACGTGCGGCAATTGGCGGCGCAGCTGACACCGCGTGAGCGCGAGGTGCTGCCGCTGATTGTCGGTGGCCTGTCGAACAAGCAGATCGCCAACCAGTTGGGCACCAGTGAAGTGACCGCCAAGGTTCATCGCAAACACATCATGGCGAAGATGCAGACCCGCTCGCTGGTCAACCTCGTCGAACTCTACGGACTGATCAGCGCTGCGCCTTCGCCTGGCCCATCGAGCCTGTCGTGAGCGGCCCGGCGGGTCGCCCGATGGCGATCGAGAACACCCGACCGACGATTGTCTGCATCGTCGATGACGACGCGTCGGTGCGCAAAAGCCTGTCGAATCTGCTGCGTTCGGTCGGTTATCGCGCGCAGGTTTATGCCAGTGGCGAAGCGTTTCTCGCCGAAGCCGACTTCGCCGAAATCGACTGCCTGCTGCTGGATCTGCGTATGCCCGGCCTGTCCGGCATCGACGTGATGCGCCAACTGCCGCGACAGTTTCCGGTGATCTGCATGTCCGCCCATTGGGACGAGGCGGCGCTGGCTGAGTCCGGGCATTACCAGGCGTTTGAATGCCTGTGCAAACCCTTCGAAGAAGAGGTTTTGCTGGCGGCACTCGATAAGGCCCTGCACCGCCAACACTGATCGCTTCAGCTGTCCTGCGTGGCTTCTTCCGCAGTTTCGATCGCGGGTAGCGACTCAGTCATCGAAGCGTGACACACCGCCAGAATCTCATCGGCCAGCGCCGAGTCATCCGGGCAGGCCCGCGACAGCATGATCGCCCCGACGGCGCGGGCCAGCAGGTCGATCATCCGGGTCCTGCCCTCACCTTGCGGTGCATCCGCTGCCGTCGGGTATCTCTCGCCGAGCGTCTGCAACGTGCGCTCGATGCCTTCAGCGAACGCCGCTTTCACGTCCCCGGACTGCCGCGCCGCATCGCCGCACAACGCTGCCATGGTGCAACCGGTGGAACGGCCATCGCGATGCTCGCGCGACACGTACACGTCGATGAAATCCTGCACGCTCATGCTTTCGGCGGCGGCCGTGGACTGCGCCAGGCTGTTGGCCGAGGCTTCGGCCATCAGGTCGGCTTTGGAGCCGAAGTGTTTGTAGAAACCGCCGTGAGTAAAACCGGCGGCCGCCATCAGGTCAGCCACGCCGACCCCGTCATAACCGCGTTCGCGGAACATCACCGAAGCGGTTTCGACAATGTGCTCGCGATTGGCCTGAGCCTGAGCCTTGGATACGCGCATGTTGAATACCTCCAGCGCTGAAAATTCATCGGTCGATGATACATAGATGTTGGCCATAATCAAAACCTTGACAGGTTAGATTTCGATCATCATCCTAAAGGCCCGCAATCAGTCTTCAACTGACAAAGAGCCCACACCATGACTACTCGCCCTACTGTTCTGATCACTGGCGCCTCCACCGGCATCGGCGCGGTCTACGCCGCACGTTTCGCCCAGCGCGGTCACGATCTGGTGCTGGTCGCGCGTGACCAGGCGCGCCTGGACACCCTTGCTGCCGGTTTGCGCGCTGAACACAACGTCAATGTCGAAGTGCTACAGGCCGACCTGACGCAACTGAGCGACCTGCAAACCGTCGAGGCGCGTCTGCGTGACGACGCGCGCATCGGTATCCTCGTCAACAATGCCGGCGCGGCGCAGTCCGGTACCTTCATCGAGCAGAGCACCGACAGCGTGGCGCAACTGGTCGCGCTGAACACCACGGCGCTGGTGCGTTTGGCCAGTGCCATCGCCCCGCGCCTGGCCAAGGCCGGCGACGGCGCGATCATCAACATCGGCTCGGTGGTGGGCCTGGCGCCGGAGTTCGGCATGTCGGTGTATGGCGCGACCAAGGCGTTCGTACTGTTCCTCTCCCAGGGCCTGAGCCTGGAACTGTCGCCACAAGGCGTGTATGTGCAAGCCGTATTGCCTGCGGCCACTCGCACGGAAATCTGGGACCGCGCCGGTATCGACATCAACACCCTCACCGACATCATGGAAGTCGGCGATATGGTCGATGCCGCGCTGGTCGGTTTCGACCGTCGCGAAGTCGTGACCATCCCGCCGCTGCACGAAGGCGAGCGCTGGGATGCCTTGCAAGCGGCGCGTCAGGGGCTGTTGGGGCAGATCCGCCAGTCGGCGGTGGCGCAACGTTATCTGACTCAGGCCTGACCTCATCCAGACCCGCCTCTATGCCGGCGGGTTTCTACCGACAAGAGCATCCGCAATGAAGGCATTTTTCATCGAGCGCTACGGCAAGCAGAACGGACGGATCGGCGACATCCCGGAACCGCAGGTCGGCGCGCACGACGTGCTGATCGAAGTGCGCGCCAGCAGCGTCAACCCGCTGGATCTGAAGATTCGCAGCGGCGAATTCAAGATGATCCTGCCCTATCAAATGCCTTTGATATTGGGCAACGATGTCGCCGGCGTGGTGCTCAGCACCGGTGCGGCGGTCAAGCGTTTCAAGCCGGGCGATGAGGTTTATGCGCGTGCGCCTGAAAACAGGATTGGCACGTTTGCCGAACGCATCGCTGTCGATGAAACAGCGGTCGCGTTGAAACCCGCCAATCTCGCCATGACCGAGGCGGCTTGCATGCCGCTGGTGGCGTTGACGGCATGGCAGGCACTGGTCGAAGTCGCCAACGTGCAAAAAGGCCAGAAAGTGCTGATTCACGCCGGCTCCGGTGGCGTTGGCACGGTCGCCATTCAAATGGCCAAACACCTCGGCGCTTTTGTTGCGACTACGACCAGCACGGCGAATGTCGCGTGGGTCAAGGCGCTGGGCGCTGATGTGGTGATCGATTACAAGCAGCAGGATTTCGCCATTGAGCTGCGCGACTACGACGTGGTGCTCAATAGCCTCGGCGGCGATGTGCTGGAGAAATCGTTGAAGGTGTTGAAACCGGGCGGGAAACTGATTTCCCTGTCAGGGCCGCCGACTGCGCAGTTCGCTCAGGAACAGGGTTTGTCGTGGCCGCTTGGGCTGGTGATGCGCCTGCTCAGCAGCGGCATTCGACGTAAAGCACGCAAGCGTGGGGTGGGTTATTCGTTTCTGTTCATGCGTGCCGATGGCGCTCAGTTGCAAAAAATCACTGCATTGATTGAGGCAGGAGTGATCAAACCGGTGGTTGATCGTACTTTTCCGTTCGATCAGATAGCTGACGCGTTGCACTACGTAGAAAAAGGCCGGGCAAAGGGCAAGGTTGCCATCGTGATCGATCCTGAAACGCCCTCACCCTAACCCTCTCCCGGAGGGAGAAGGAACTGACCGAGCTGAATGCGCGAGTAACGCCGACCTGAGATACCGAGTCGAACACATATCCTAAAAAGCCCACAAATCTGCTCCCTCTCCTCGGGGAGAGGGCTGGGCGGGCGGCGTTCCGATGAGGGGTGAATTCAGCGCGGTGTTTGTATATGTGCATTGCAACTGCAAGCCCGACTCGCCATCCCCGCTGAAACGTCGAGAAACCCCTCTCAACTTGCGTTTTGCCCATCCTGCACCACGCTTGATTCACAGAAGTGCACGTTTTCATGGCAAAACTGCGGTTAACTGAATGGTTAGTTACCGCTATAATCCCGCGCTTCATTCAAACGGGACTTTCAATGTGAACCACAGTCAACGCGTCTCAGGCGTTTCAACGTTCATTCTGGTCGGCCTTGGCGTGATCATCGCCCTGCTCGGTCTGGCGCTCGCGGTCGGCGGTGTGAAGCTGGTCAGCCTGGGCGGTTCCTGGTACTTCCTGGTCGGCGGTCTGGCGATGACCGTTTCCGGTGTGCTGATCGCACTGAAGAAAACTGCAGGCGCCTGGCTGTTCGCCGCATTTCTCGTGGCCACCGCGATCTGGGCCGTGGCTGACGCCAGGCTGGTGTTCTGGCCGGTGTTCTCGCGGCTGTTCATGTTCAGCGCGATCGGTATGGTCGTCGCTCTGGTCTACCCGCTGCTGGCGCGCGCCAATGGCCGCGTAGCCGGTCGTGGCGCGTATGCCGTGGCCGCTGTGCTCGCGGTCGGTGTCGCGGTTGCTGCCGGCAACATGTTCGTCGCTCACCCAACCGTTGCCGCGACTGGCACTGGCCCGGGCCTGACTCCGGTCGAGCCGGCCAAGGCGCAGAAAGACTGGGCGCACTACGGCAACACTGAAGGTGGCAGCCGCTTCGCCGCGCTCGACCAGATCAACCGCAACAACGTCGACAAATTGAAAGTCGCGTGGACCTACCACACCGGTGACGTCGCCGAGAGCGATGGCAACGGCGCCGAAGACCAGCTCACCCCGCTGCAGGTCGGCAACAAGGTGTTCATCTGCACCCCGCACAACAACCTGATCGCCCTCGATGCCGACACCGGCAAAGAGCTGTGGAAGAACGCGATCAACGCGCAATCGAAAGTCTGGCAGCGCTGCCGTGGCATGGCCTATTTCGATGCCACCGTCACCATCGCTCAGCCGAGCAACTCTTCGATCATCGAAGCCAAACCCGAGCCGGCTGCCAACTGCCAGCGCCGTCTGCTGACCAACACCATCGATGCCCGCCTGATCGCGGTCGATGCTGACACCGGCGAGTTCTGCCAGGGTTTCGGCAACAACGGCCAGGTCGATCTGAAGGCCGGTCTGGGTGATGTTCCGGACAGCTACTATCAGTTGTCGTCCGCGCCATTGATGGCTGGCACCACCGTAGTGGTTGGCGGTCGTGTTGCCGACAACGTGCAAAGCGACATGCCGGGCGGTGTGATCCGTGGTTTTGACGTGATCACCGGCACCATGCGCTGGGCGTTCGACCCGGGCAACCCGCAGGATCGCAACGCACCGGCCGACGGCAAAACCTACGTGCGCAGCACGCCGAACAGCTGGGCGCCGATGTCCTACGACGCGGCGACCAACACCGTATTCCTGCCGATGGGCAGCTCGTCCACCGACATATATGGTGTCGAGCGCAGCGAACTGGACCATAAGTACGGCGCCTCGATCCTCGCGCTGGACGCCAGCACCGGTGAAGAACGCTGGGTGTTCCAGACCGTGCACAACGATCTGTGGGACTTCGACCTGCCGATGCAGCCGAGCCTGATCGACTTCGACAAGGACGGCCAAAGCGTTCCGGCGCTGATCATCGGCACCAAGGCCGGGCAGATCTATGTGCTCGACCGCGCCACCGGCAAGCCGCTGACCGAGGTCAAGGAAGTACCGGTGAAAGCCGCGAACATCCCCAACGAGCCGTACTCGCCGACTCAGCCGAAATCCGTGGGCATGCCGCAGATCGGCGCGCAGCACCTGACCGAATCGGACATGTGGGGCGCCACGCCGTACGACCAGTTGCTCTGCCGCATCGACTTCAAGAGCATGCGCTACGACGGTCTGTACACCGCACCGGGTACCGACAAATCGCTGAGTTTCCCGGGTTCGCTGGGCGGCATGAACTGGGGCAGCATCTCCACTGACCCGGTGCACGGTTTCATCTTCGTCAACGACATGCGCCTGGGTCTGTGGATCCAGATGATCCCGTCGCAGAACAAAGGCCAGGCCGCTGGCGGTGGCGAAGCGCTGAACACCGGCATGGGCGCTGTTCCACTCAAAGGCACGCCGTACGCGGTGAACAAGAACCGCTTCCTGTCGGTGGCCGGCATTCCGTGCCAGGCGCCGCCGTTCGGCACTTTGACCGCGATCGACATGAAGACCCAGAAAGTCGCATGGCAGGTTCCGGTCGGCACCGTTGAAGACACCGGTCCCCTGGGCATCCGCATGCACTTGCCGATCAAGATCGGTCTGCCAACCCTCGGCGGCACCCTGTCGACCCAGGGCGGCCTGATCTTCATTGCCGGCACCCAGGACTTCTACCTGCGCGCCTTCAACAGCGGCAACGGTGAAGAAGTCTGGAAAGCCCGTCTGCCGGTCGGCAGCCAGGGCGGCCCGATGACTTACGTTTCGCCGAAGACCGGCAAGCAATACATCGTTGTCACCGCTGGCGGCGCACGCCAGTCGACCGATCGTGGCGATTACGTGATGGCTTACGCCCTGCCGTAACTCGCTGCCGCACAACCAACCTCCTCCAAGCGCGCGGTGCCCCAAAGCACCGCGTCGCCGTTTTATTGCGTTAAAGATTTCAGCAGGAAGGATTCACATGTCATCGGCTGTTCGCTTTTCTCGTACCAAACTTTCCACTGGCCTGTTGCTGGGCCTGAGCTGCACCACTGCCCTCCCCGCGCTGGCCGCCAGCGATTCCGATCTGCTGACCCGCAGCACCCTCACCGGTGACTGGGGCGGCTTGCGTCATCAACTCGATGCAGACGGCGTCAAGTTCACTGGCGATTACAGCGGCGAAACCGCTTACAACGCCGACGGCGGCCTGCACCGTTCGGCGCGCTACTCGCAGAACATCAAACTCGGCGTGCAGTTTGATCTGAGCAAACTCTACGGCGTCGACAACGCCGGCAAAGTGCAACTGACCATCAACGACCGTCGCGGTAACAGCGCTTCGGAAGATCTGGTCGGCAACCGCCTGCCGATTCAGGAAAACTACGGCGGCCTGTACACGCGCCTGACTGAACTGAGTTACGAGCGCAGCCTGTTCACCCCGGCGCTGAACGTGAAGCTCGGCTACATGGCCATGGGCAACGACCTCGGCGGTCTCGACAGCGGCATTCTGTGCAACTTCATGAACGCCGGTTTTTGCGGCCATCCGCTGAACATGTCCGGCGGCAGCGGCTGGACCAACTACCCCAACGCTCGTCTGGGCGTGCGGGTCAAATACGACCTGTCGCCGTCCTGGCAGCTGCGTGTGGCGGCGTTCAACGTCGACCCCGAGAGCAACGGCAATTCCAGCCGCGCCTGGCATATGGGGCCGAAGCACACCACTGGCACCGTCGTGCCGATCGAGTTGGTGTACAAGCACGCCGGCGAGCTGCCCGGCGAGTACAAGCTCGGCTATTACTACGACAGCTCCGACGTCAAACGCATTGGCAGCGACGACGAGGTGTCCGGGCGTGGCGGGCATTATCTGCTGATCGATCAGGCCGTATGGCGTTCGCCGACCTCCGAGGGCCGCAGCCTGCATGCGTTCGGTCAGTATTCGGCGGCCAGCGAAGCGGCCTCGCCGTTCAGCAAGTGGTACGGCACCGGCGTGGTTTTGTACAAACCGTTCGAAGGCCGCCCGCGTGACACCTTGGCGCTGGGCTACGGCCGCGCCGTGCCGAACCCGCGCAGCCGCGATGTGCAGCAGGATGCCGCGCTGGCCAATGGTGCTGCGTTTCCGAACCTCGATAGCGCCGAGCAGTTGATCGAGTTGGGTTACGGCTACCAGGCCACCCCATGGCTGACCCTGCGGCCGAACCTGCAATACATCATCGAACCGGGGGCGTTTTCCGGGCAGGACATCGATAATGCGCTGGTGGTGGGTTTGCAAGTAAAGGCTGCACTTTAAGCCTTTGGTGAAAGGCTGCCGTCATCGCGAGCAGGCTCACTCCTGCAGGATTGGCGGCGTGCGCAAAATCCCTGAAAAACACAAAACCACTGTGGGAGCGAGCCTGCTCGCGAAAGCGTCGGGTCAGGCGACTGCGATATTGAATGTAGCGCCGCCTTCGCGAGCAGGCTCGCTCCCACACGGGATTTGTGTTGGATCAGGGAATTGTGATTCGCCGCGCAAAATTGTAGGAGTGAGCCTGCTCGCGATGGCATGGGCTCAGGCAACAACTGTCTTGAATGTTCCAACCAAGCTCTTCAGCGCACCGACCACCCGCCCCACCTGTCGAAATTAATTCCAGCCCATCGGTGAATTATTTCGTGTCCGCATGTATCTGAGCCAGAAGAGCCGGCGCCATCATGGAGATGGCATCGCAGCGGTAATCTGGATCAGCGAGCGGGAACAGCGCAATGAAATCACGCAAGAACACCGTCAAACCGATCGGTTTGAAAGACATCACCATTGTCGACGACGCCAAGATGCGCAAGGCGATCACCGCCGCCGCACTGGGCAACGCCATGGAATGGTTCGACTTTGGCGTCTACGGCTTTGTCGCCTATGTGCTCGGCAAGGTCTTCTTTCCCGGCGCCGATCCCGGCGTGCAAATGATCGCCGCGCTGGCGACCTTCTCCGTGCCCTTCCTCATCCGTCCGCTTGGCGGTTTGTTCTTCGGTGCGCTCGGCGACAAATACGGACGGCAGAAAGTCCTCGCCGCGACCATCGTCATCATGTCCCTGAGCACCTTCGCCATCGGCCTGATTCCGTCCTATGCCTCGATCGGCATCTGGGCGCCGATCCTGCTGTTGCTGGCGAAAATGGCCCAAGGTTTCTCGGTCGGTGGCGAATACACCGGCGCCTCGATCTTCGTCGCTGAATACGCGCCCGACCGTAAGCGCGGCTTCCTCGGCAGTTGGCTGGATTTCGGCTCGATCGCCGGTTTCGTCTTCGGCGCCGGCGTGGTGGTGCTGATCTCGACGATTCTTGGTGAACAGCGCTTCGAAGAATGGGGCTGGCGGATTCCGTTTTTCCTCGCCCTGCCGCTGGGCATGATCGGCCTGTATCTGCGCCACGCCCTGGAAGAAACCCCGGCGTTCCAGCAGCACGTGGAAAAACTCGAACAAGGCGACCGCGAAGGCCTCGCCGGTGGCCCGAAGGTGTCGTTCAAGGAAGTCGCAACCAAACACTGGCGCAGCCTGATGACCTGCATCGGCGTGGTGGCGGCGACCAACGTCACCTATTACATGCTGCTCACCTACATGCCGAGTTACCTGACGCACAACCTGCACTACAGCGAAAACCACGGCGTGCTGATCATCATCGCAATCATGGTCGGCATGCTCTTCGTGCAGCCGCTGATCGGTTTCATCAGCGACAAGATCGGCCGCAAGCCCTTCATCGTCGTCGGCAGCATTGGCCTGTTCATCTTCGCCATTCCGGCGTTCATGCTGATCAACAGCGGCAGCATCGGCCTGATCTTCTCCGGCCTGCTGATCCTCGCGGTGCTGCTCAACTTCTTCATCGGCGTGATGGCCTCGACCCTGCCGGCGATGTTCCCCACGCACATCCGCTACAGCGCGCTGGCCAGTGCCTTCAACGTTTCGGTGCTGATCGCCGGTCTGACCCCGACTGCCGTGGCCTGGCTGGTGGAAAGCACCAACGATCTGTACATGCCTGCGTATTACCTGATGGTCATCGCCGTGGTCGGTCTGGTCACTGGCGTGACCATGAAGGAAACCGCCAACAAGCCCCTGCGCGGCGCGGCCCCGGCGGCTTCCGACCTGGAAGAGGCCAAGGAGCTGTTGCAAGAACACCACGACAACATCGAGCAGAAAATCGAAGACATCGATGCCGAAATCGCCGCGCTGGAAGCCAAGCGCAAGGAACTGGCGCTCCAGCATCCGCGCATCGATTGATCAGTGCGGCGTCGGCAATCGGTCCGACGCCGCGCCGAGCTTGAGCTAGCCTTGAAACCGGATCGCATGCCATTCAAGGAGTTCACATGTTCAAGCTGATCAAAAGTTCGGTCGCTGGCGGATTGCTCTTCGCCAGCCTCCAGGCCGAAGCCGGCGGCATCATGATTTACGAGGCCGGCCACGAAGGCACAGGGCTGGCCAACGCCGGTTCTGCGGTCATGGCCAGCGACCCGAGCATTCTGATGACCAACCCGGCGGGCATCAGCCAACTGGCGGGCACTCAGATCAACTTCAACGCCCAGTTGATCCTCGGCGACGTCAGCTTCTCCCGCGACAACGCCAACACCTTCGGCGGCAACGAAGGTGGCAACGCCTTGAAGTACCTGCCCGGCTCCAGCTTCTTCATCAGCCATCAACTCGATGAGCGCTCCTCGATCGGCTTCGGCATGTACGGCAATTTCGGTCTGGCGCTGGACTACGACGATGACTGGGCCGGGCGCTATTTCGCTCAGGAGTCGGCCATTATCGGTGTGTCATTCCAGCCCACCTATGCCTACAAGATCACCGACGACCTGTCCGTCGGCCTCGGCCCACGCTTCATGCTCGGCTACTTCCGCACCGAAGTGGCGGTCAACAATAACGTGCTCGGTCTGGGCAACGCCGAGGATGGTCAGTTGCGTTACAAGGACACCGACTGGGGCACGGGCGCCAACGTCGGCGTGCTCTACAACCTCAACGAGCGGACCAGACTCGGGCTGGCCTGGACCAGCAAGATCAAGCTCAAATTCGAAGACAAACCCGAGCTGAAGAAAATCACCAATCCGCTGCTGCGTCTGGCGCTCAACCGTCTCGACGCCGATCAGCTGAACGTCGACATGAACGTGCCGCAGACCGTCACCACCAGCGTGTCCTACCAGCTCGATCCGCAGTGGACGCTGCTCGGCAGCCTCGGCTGGCAGGACTGGAGCGATTTCGGCAAGGTCGGCGTGGAAGTCGATACCGACCTGGGCTCGACTGCCAGAACTGCGCAGCGGCAATACAAGGACACCTGGCATGCCTCGATCGGCGCGCAGCACCAGATCAACCCGAAACTGCGCTGGAACGTCGGCCTCGGTTACGACTCCTCGGCAGTGGATGACAAGGATCGCACCGTCGACAACCCGATGAATGAAGCGTGGCGCGTGGCGACCGGGGTCAGCTATGCATTGCAGGACGATGTCGACGTGCACATGAGCTACACGCTGATCTACCTCGGCGACATGGACGTGCAACAGACCAAAGCGCGCTCCGGCGGCTCGGTCTCCGGTGAATACAAAAACGCCGCCCTGCATGTGCTGGGCGGCGGCGTGGTCTGGCGTTTCTAGGGATTACTCATCCTTCGGCGCCTGCGCCGGTGCGGTGAACCACTGCTCCGGCGGCACGCGCTTTTCCTGCTGCGGATCGCCCAGGTAATGCGGCGACATGATCTGCACGCCATATTCGTTGAACACGTCCTGAATATTGGCGTGGAGCATGCTCAGCAACACCGCACGCGGGCGCGGCTGGCTGGGGATGGCCTGGGCCACCAGTCGATACTCGGGATAGAAGTCCGACAGCGCGGTCTGGAACACCTGCGCCGGCGGGTCTTCGAGCACGCCCGGCGTGCGTTTGGCCGCCTCCAGCAGCATCGCTTCGACCTGGCGCCATGGCGTGTCGTAGCCGATGGTTACCACCGTATCGACCACGTACCCAGGACCTTGCACGGTGCGCGAGTAGTTCTTGGTCACGGTGCCGGTGATCATCGAGTTGGGCAGCGTCAGCACTTCACCGAGGCCGGTGCGAATCCGCGTGGTGAACATGCCCAGCTCGGTGACGGTGCCTTCGTACTCGCCGATCCTGACAAACTCGCCGGGGCGCAAAGTCCGCGTGTAGGTCAGGATCAACCCGGCCGCCGCTTGCCCGACAACACTGGTGGCGCCAAGGGAAATCATCAGGCCGATCAGCACCGACAAGCCTTTGAACGCATCGGTCCCGGCGCCGGGCAGATAGGGATAAGCCATCGCCAGCGCAAACAGCCAGACTGCCAGTGCGGTCAGGCGTTGCGTCGGTTGCAGGGTTTCATGGTTGAGCCAGCTGAACGTCCCCGGCGCGGCCATCCGGCGCAGGATGCGTCGGGTAAATGCGGTCACGCCCCGGGCGATAAAGAAAATCGCCAGCGCCACGCCCAGCCCCGGTATCGCATCGACGATGCCCTGCAACAGATAACCGGCCAGTTCCACCAGATAGTTGTTGAGGCTTTCGCCCCACGGCCGCGTATACGGGAAGCGTGACAGGACAAAACCGAGCCATTCGTAGGACAGCAGCAGGATCAGCAACCAACGCAGGAACAACAGGCAGCGGCTGACCAACGGGTAGAGAAAATTCGAATCGATCAGTTGCACCCGCCCGACCTTCAGCGCCTTGGTGTGGCGATCCATCAGCGCCGGCAGTTTCGCCAACAGTTTGTGGCGCAGCCATGACAGGCACCACAGCAGCGCCAGATAGATCAGCGTGGCCACCGCCGCCAGCGCCAGCGAACGCACAATCATCTGCACGTTGCGCGCCTCCCGGGTCTCGTTGACCACCTGACGCAGTTTTTCCGCTGCGCCTTCGGCAGCTTCCTGCACCGAGGAATAGGCCAGGCTGTCGACATCCTTGGGCGCAACGATAAACGCACGGGTATTGCCGATCAGCACCATGTAACTGTTCTGGATCGAATCAGTGCTGATTTTCAGCTCAGGGTCTTCCTCCAGCGCTTCACTGATCACCCGCTTCGCCCGCTTGACCCGTGAGGCCGGCGCCTCGCCAAGAATGGTCGCGCGAAACAGCATGATGCTGCGGTTGGCCACCTTCAGTTCTACCGCTTCGTCCGTTGCTGGCGTGGTGTCTTCCAGTGCCTGGCCGAGCCCGGACCACAGTGTTGCAGCCAGCAGCATCGCCAGCACCATCAGCCTGTTACGCATGCGCCGTTCCTTATGGCTGATTGTCGTGAGGGGTTTCATCCAGCACTTGGCTGACGTCGGCCGGCTGATAGACCCAGCCGATGAACAATTCATAACCGACCGCCAGGATCACCGGCCCGGTGAACAGGCCGATGATGCCGCTGGTGACCATGCCGCCCAGCGCGCCGATCAGCACCACCGGCATCGGCACGGCCACGCCACGGCCGAGTAGCATCGGCTTGAGCACGTTGTCGGAGAGCCCGGCGATCACCATCCACACGGCGAAGATGATCGTGCCGGGGCCGACGCCATCATGGGCAAAGACAAACACCACCACCGGCACGGTAACCAGCAGCACCGGCAGTTGCATGATGCCCAGCAGCAACACCATCAACGCCAGCACACCGGCGGCGGGCACGCCCATGATTACCAGTGCCACACCGATCAAGATCATCTGGATAAAAGCGATACCGACCACGCCCTGCGCCACCGCGCGAATGGTCGAAGTGCACAGCTGCGCGATCTGCGGGCCACGCACCGGGCCGGAAATCCGCGTGGTGATCGCCACCGCCGTGCGATGGCCGCGTTCGCCGTGGGTCATGATCAGTCCGGCGACGATCAGCGCCACGACAAACACCACAATGCCTGCGCCGACGCCGGCGGCCTGATGCAACAGCACCCGGCCCCAACTGGTCAGGTGCGGCGCCAGTTCCTTGAACACCCAGCTCAGGTCCTGCGAAGCGTGCATCCAGATGCCATACAACGGCGCGCCGATCAGCGGCCAGTCGGCGACATTGGCGGGTGGCGGCGGAATCTCGAACTGCCCCGCTTCCACGGTTTGCATGCCCACCTTCACCGAATCGGCCACGGATGCGCCGAGCAGGCTCAGCGGCACCATCAGGATGACCAAGCCGAGCAACACCAGCACAATCGCCGCCCAACCGTAACGGTTGCCGAGTTTTGCGCCGAGTTTCTGGTTCAGCGGGTACAGCGTGACCGCGAGGATCAGCGCCCACAGCATCACATTGAGAAACGGATGGAAAATGTCGTAGCAGAACAGCACCAGGGTCGCGATCAACCCGGCGCGGATCAGTACGTCTAGCAAGGCTTTGGAACTGTTGAAGGCAATCAGCGGCTTATCTTCCATGGCAACATTCCTGAGCGGTGCAGCATTCGGGATGCGCTGAGCCTAGAACATGTTGGGCTGGTCTTCCTGTGGGGCGCGGGATTATCGGTTTACGCAACACATTGTGGGAGCAAGCCTGCTGGCGAAAGCAGTATTTCAGGGCCAAGACCCTTTTGAATCTGCCGGCGCCTTCGCGAGCAGGCTCGCTCCCACCAGGCTTTGCGTTAATCCTCAATCTCAACCCGCCCACAAATCCAGTGTGGGAGCGAGCCTGCTCGCGAAAGCGCAAGGTCAGGCAGCACGGATGCTCAGGCCATCTACCAACAAAACCATCACCCCACCGATTACTCCGCCCGCCGCATGGTGTTAAATAGGCGCCAGTCCCGACCTTGTCGCTTCAAGCCGTGCCACGAGAACCGCTATGAAAACCCCTGCCCAGAACATCCTCGCTCAACAGGTGACCCCATGATCGAAGTCACCGAAGTCTCCATCGCCCAACTGCGCGCCGCCCTCGAATCCGGCCAGACCACTGCCGTGGAACTGGTGCAGGCCTATCTGGCACGGATCGATGCCTACGACGGCGCCGACACCCCGACGGCACTCAACGCCGTCGTCGTGCGCAACCCCGAAGCACTGAACGAAGCGCGCGCCTCCGATGCCCGCCGCGCCAAAGGTGAAACCCTCGGCCCGCTCGATGGCATCCCCTACACCGCCAAGGACAGTTATCTGGTCAAGGGCCTGACCGCCGCCTCCGGCAGCCCGGCGTTTGCCGATCTGGTTGCCCATCGCGACGCCTTCACCATCGAGCGCCTGCGCGCTGCCGGGGCGATCTGCCTGGGCAAGACCAACATGCCGCCGATGGCCAATGGCGGCATGCAACGCGGCGTCTATGGCCGCGCTGAAAGCCCGTACAACGCTGACTACCTGACCGCACCGTTCGCCTCCGGCTCGTCCAACGGCGCCGGCACCGCGACCGCTGCGAGTTTCGCTGCGTTCGGCCTGGCCGAGGAAACCTGGTCGAGCGGCCGTGGCCCTGCGTCGAACAACGGCCTGTGCGCCTACACCCCGTCGCGCGGCGTAATTTCGGTGCGCGGCAACTGGCCGTTGACCCCGACCATGGACGTCGTCGTGCCGTTCGCGCGGACCATGGCCGACCTGCTCGAAGTGCTCGATGTGGTCGTCGCCGAAGATACCGATACCCGTGGCGACCTCTGGCGCTTGCAGCCGTGGGTGCCGATCCCGCGTGTCAGCGAAGTGCGCCCGGCTGCGTACAGCGAACTGGCCGCAGACGCCAAAGCCCTGGCCGGCAAACGCTTCGCCATCCCGCGCATGTACATCAATGCCGACCCGGACGCCGGCACCAGCGAAGCCCCCGGCATTGGCGGCCCGACCGGCCAGCGCATCAACACCCGTGCGTCCGTGATCGATTTGTGGAAACAGGCGCGTCAGGCCCTTGAGGCCGCTGGCGCCGAAGTCGTCGAAACCGACTTTCCGCTGGTTTCCAACTGCGAAGGCGACCGCCCTGGCGCGCCAACCGTGTTCACCCGTGGGCTGGTGTCGAAAGAGTTTCTGCACCATGAACTGTGGGATCTGACTGCCTGGGCGTTCGACGACTTCCTGCAAGCCAACGGTGACCCGAAGCTTAATCGTCTGGTTGACGTCGACGGGCCGAAGATCTTCCCGCACGACCCCGGCACCCTGCCCAACCGCGAAGGCGATCTGGCCGCCGGCATGGACGAATACGTGCGCATGGCCGAGCGCGGCATCACGCCGTGGAATGAAATCCCAACCGTGCCTGATGGCTTGCGCGGTCTGGAGCAGACCCGACGCATCGACCTCGAAGACTGGATGGACAGCCTCGGCCTCGACGCCGTGCTGTTCCCGACCGTCGCCGACGTCGGCCCGGCGGATGCGGATGTCAATCCTGCTTCGGCCGACATTGCCTGGAGCAACGGCGTCTGGGTGGCCAACGGCAACCTCGCGATCCGCCACCTCGGCGTGCCAACCGTCACCGTGCCCATGGGCGTGATGGCCGACATCGGCATGCCCGTCGGCCTGACCTTCGCCGGCCGCGCCTACGACGACTCGAACCTGCTGCGCTTCGCCGCCGCTTTCGAATCCACCGGCAGCAAACGCCAGATCCCACCGCGTACACCGCCGCTGGCTTAATGCACTGTGTCAGCTCCCACAAATACTGTGGGAGCTGGCTTGCCAGCGATGGCGGCCTGACAGCCGCCACATTTCCACCTGACTATCCCACAGGGTTTGGTGTGAGGGCTGCCAACTCAGCACACCGGCCCAATCCTTACCAGGCCAATCCGCCGATCATCAGCGCCATCCTGATGACCACCGGCCCTGACCATGATCAACCGCGCCCCCTCCCGCCTCACCCTGATTGCCATGCTCTGCGGTCTGACCGGCACCGCCCACGCCAGCGGCTTTTTCGACGACGCCAAAAGCGATGTCCTGCTGCGCAACTTCTACCTCAGCAACGACTACCGCTCGCCCACACCCTCCGGGAAAAACTACAAACAGGAATGGGCACAAGGCTTTATCGGCAGCTTCTCATCCGGTTTCACCGAGGGCGCAGTCGGTTTCGGCATCGACGCGCACGCTTTCGCCGGCCTGAAACTCGACGGCGGCAAGGGCCATTCCGGCACCGGTCTGTTACCGGTCGATAGCGATGGTCGCAGTGAAAACAACTATTCCAGCGCTGGCGGTGCGTTCAAGCTCAAGGTCTCGCGAACCACCCTCGCCTTCGGAGAAATGACCGTAGAAACCCCGGTCTTCGACACCTCCGACAAACGCCTGCAACCGGAATACGCTACAGGCTTTTTGCTCAACAGCGCCGAGTTCGACAACGTCAATCTGCTCGCCGGGCATTTCACCGCGTTCAAGAACCAGGACAGCTCCTCCGGCAAAGGCGACTTCTACGGCTACGGCGCCAACACCGAAGCGGGTGGCATCAGCTTCGTCGGTGCCGACCTGTTCAGCTCAAGCCCGATCGGCGGCGCACTCTACGCCTCAGAACTGAGCGACACCTGGCACCAGTATTACGGCAACCTGCACTTCAAACAGTCCGGTGTGCTGCTCGACGCCAACCTCTACCATACCCGCGACACCGGCCGCGCATTGGCCGGCGAGATCGACAACAGCGCCTTCAGCCTCTCCGGCAAATACAGCTTCGGTCCGCACGCGGTGATGCTCGGCTGGCAGCGCATCAATGGCGACACGCCGTTCGATTTCGTCGGCGGCGACTCGATCTACCTCGCCAATTCGATCAAATACGCCGACTTCAACGGCGCCAACGAACGCTCCTGGCAAGCCCGTTACGACTTCGATCTCGGCGCCTTCGGCATCCCCGGCCTGAACTTCATGACCCGCTACGTCAGCGGCAGCCACATCGACGGAACGCACGCGCCCAAGGGCGGCGCCTACAATCCGTTCGACGCCGACAGCGGCGACTATCAACCGCAACAAGGCAGCGGCGGCAAGCACTGGGAACGCGACATCGACCTGAAATATGTCGTGCAGTCCGGCGCCGCGAAGGATCTGTCGGTGCAGCTATCGCACGTCACCCACCGCGCCAACGAAGCGCAGGCTGGCGATGATATTGACCGGATTTACGTGGTCATTCAGTACCCGCTGGGTTTCTGAACCACCCACTCAGCTCTTGCTGAAAACAGGATTCCGACTGTGGGAGCGAGCCTGCTCGCGAAGAGGCCATCAGGTTCGGCGCAACTCTTCGATTTAAACGACGATGTTTAAAATACACCTGCTGACACGGTCTCAAGGCTACAAATCCTTGCGCCATTGCCTACAGCCAAGCCAGAATCCGCCGGCTTGTGCGCCTTGGGGGCGGGTTCTATTGTGGTGCGGTCGCTGAATGTTCAGTGACCGGGTTTAGCAGCCCGGCAAATTTTCAAGGCACGTTGGCTCCGCCTCTTTTTATGGCGGCTTGCGTGGGGCACTTCGGTGCGCCGGGATCCTTGAGCCTGGTCTGCTAACCCGCGTAAAGCCGCCACCCTCTTCGTTTAGCAGCGAAGGCTGACGGCTCCATTTCTCAAGGAGCTTTACCATGATCAAACCCACACCCAACCCACCCGAATCCGACCCGACCTCCCCCTACGAATCCCTCGACTCAAAAAAACTCCACCAAGCCGCCGACCGCGCCCTCGACCACTACCTTTGCCCGCCCGGCTCTACTCCACCGCCGTTCAGCCCCCGCGCCATGTACGCCGTCACCGCCGACACCAAAAATGAAGACCTGCTGGCCAACGCCTGCGAAACCCTCGCCTCGGCAAAAACCATCGCCCAGGAATTCGCCGGGCTGGTCAAGCCATCCCAGCGCCGGACGCTGATGGGCATTGCGCAACTGATAATGCTCGGGGAACTGGCGGTGAACCGGGTGCTGGATAATCTGGAGTTGCCGGGGTAATGCGGGCCGGCTGAGTTATGCGATGCCCGTGCCGGCCTCTTCGCGAGCAGGCTCGCTCCCACATTGATCCTGGTCGGACGCAAACTTTGCGACCACTGAAGGAACCTGTGGTAGCGAGCGTGCTCGCGATCACAAAGGGGACGGGTTTATTTAACCCGATGGATGTACTCGGGCAGCAGATTCGGTTGCGGGTCTGAAAATGCAGCCTGCGGCAGTTCGAGTGATATACGCATGAGCTGCCGAAGGCTGTGATTCGTTCTTGTAACGGCTAGGCTCGTACTCGTTAGCGCACCATTAGTATGATAATTTGCGCAAAGTTCCCCACTCAAAAAAGGCCCGACCATGGCTACCGTACGAAAAACCATAACCGTGACTGACCAGCAAGACCATTGGATCAAAGCTCAAATAGAAGCGGGACATTACACCAACGACAGCGAATATATCCGCGATTTGATCCGTCGAGAGCAAGAGCGAAACGCTGAACTGGAAACCGTCCGCGCAGCCCTTCGAGAAGGAGAATCCAGTGGTGCCCCCCGGCCATTCGATGCTGATGCTTTCAAAAAGAGAATGTTGAGGGCGCATGGCTGAATACCGACTTACCCCCGCCGCCGAAGCGGATCTTGAGGCTATCTGGACCTATACAGCTCAACAATGGGGCGTGGATCAGGCCAATCGCTACATCGACATCCTGACTGCGTCTTTCGAGCAATTGGCTGATCGTCCCAAAACAGCACCCGCATGCGACGCGATCCGCCCCGGTTACCGACGCTGCAGCGTGGAGAGTCACGTGATTTATTTTCGAATCACCGCCTATGGGATCGCGATAATCAGAATCTTGCATGACCGGATGGAAGCGCAGCGTAATCTCTGACGTTCTCGTATCACCAAAAAGCAAAACGATCGCAGCCTTCGGCAGCCCCTACAAATCGATATAAGAGCTGCCGAAGGCTGCGATCTTTTGCTTTTGGGAGAATGGCGGAAGACAGCCGGAGTCGAACCTGCCCGGGAACGGATGCCGTCCCCAACCGGGTTTGAAGCCCGGCCGCGCCACCGGGCGCGATTGTCTTCCTGAACTCAGGGTGCGCAGGCGTCAGCCAGCGCGTTGTCGGGGCGGATCTGGCGGGATTCGCCGAGGCGGCGGGTCAGGCCGAGTCGGTCGAAATATTCCAGATACTGAATACAGCGTTTGCGTCCCAAGCCTAGCGCATCACGGAAAGTTGTCACCTCAATCGCTGGATTTTCTTCGGCGAGTTTCAGCAGCAGCGCCGCCATTTGCCGCAAGACAATGTCGCTGATGAACAGGTCGCGCACCACCTGGTGCATCAGGCCCAGCCGTGCGAGTTTGCGCAGCAGCAGGCGGACACGGACGTCGTCTTCGCCGAGCATTTTAGCCGCGTCGCGCACCCACGGCGGATCGAAACCGGCCTGTTCGAACAACGGCTGTAATTGCTGCCAGAGGATTTCATCGTCGGCATTCAGGCGCACCTGATGGTCGGGCAGGTGCAGCCAGGGGCCGCTGGCGAGGATCGAGCCGGCGCTGAGCAGTTCGTCGAGCAGGCTGATGAAGGTCGAGCGTTCCAGCGCCAGAGCGCTGAAGCGGCGCAGACGATCGCGGTCCGGGCCCATCTGGTCGGGTTCCTGTTCATGGAATCGCGCCAGTTGTGCGAGCAAGGTGAATTTCAACTGGCCCCAGCGCTGCACGTTGAACAGCAGCGGGCCTTGGCGGGTGTCGATCAGGCGGATGTTTTCCGCCAGCGTCCACTGCGCGCGCGGGCGGTTGAACTGGCGTTCCAGGCGTTGCGGGTCGAGGCCGCCGGGGCTGTGGTTGAGCAGTGCCGGCAAGGCTTGTTCGAGGCTGACACTCAGAGCGAGGGTTTGCAGTTGCGCGAGGCGTTCCGGGCTGCGACGTTGGCGCGCCGGGGCGAACGGGTCGAGGACTGTGCCGCCGCCGAGGGTGCGCTGGGCACTGGAGTCGCGCAGGATCAGCCGATCACCCTTCACCGCTTGCACCGGCGCGTTGATCAGCAGTTGCGCGAACATGCGCTCGCCGGGAGTCAGGCGCGGGCCTTGCAGCAAGGCGACCCGGGCGATGACATCTTGCGTGCCGAGGTGCAGATGCACCGGGTGAAAATGTTCAAAGGTGCGCTCGCCGGGCAACAGCTGAAAGTCGATGTCGATGCGCTGGGTCGGGGCGTGCAGCCAGTCCGCCAGCAGCCATTGGCCACGGTGGATTTGCGCCAGTTCCAGACGATCGCCGCTGAGGTTCAATGCCACGCGTTGGCCAGCGAACGCCTGTTCAGCGGCCTGATTTTGCGCGTGCAGGCCACGGATGCGCACCGATTTGCCCGCAGGCTCCAAGACAAGTTTGTCGCCCACCGCAACCGTGCCCGATAGCGCGGTGCCCGTGACCACAATCCCCGCACCGGGGACGCTGAACGCCCGATCAATCGCCAGACGAAAGCCGCCCTCACAACCGCGTGCCTGCACCTCGTTCTGTGCCTGCAATAACGCCGCGCGCAACTCACCGACGCCCTGCCCGTTCACGCTCGACACGGTAAAAATCGGCGCATCTGCAAATGGCCCGGGCGCCAGCAAATCGAGCACTTGGCGCTGCACCTCTTCCACCCTGCCCGCTCCCGCCCGGTCGCATTTAGTGATCGCCACCAGCGCGCGCGGGATGCCGAGCAGCTCAACGATCGCCAGGTGCTCGCGGGTCTGCGGCATCACCCCGTCATCCGCCGCGACTACCAGCAACACCAGATCGATGCCCTGTGCGCCGGCGAGCATGTTGTGAGTGAATTTTTCGTGCCCCGGCACGTCGATGAAGCCGGTCAGCCCGGCGCCCGCTGCGAGTTCGGCGTAGAGATAACCGAGATCGATGGTCATGCCGCGTTCGCGCTCCTGCGGGCGGCGGTCGCCGGTTTGTCCGGTCAGCGCTTGCAACAGCGAAGTCTTGCCGTGGTCGATGTGCCCCGCCGTGCCGACGATCACCGGTCGACCTGCAATTGCGCCAGCTGCGCCAGCCACGCTGGCTCATCGTCGAGCTGACGCAGATCGAGCCACAGCGCATCGTCGCCGATTCGCCCAAGCACAGGGATCGGCAAACCGCGCAACGCCGCTTCTAGATTGAGCAGATAGCGCCCGCGCCAGCGCTTGGATACTTGCGGGCGACAACACAGCGCTGCACTCGGCAGACGCGCCACCGGTTGGCTGCCGCTGCCGATCATGCCCAACGCCTCGACCGCACTGACCTGCCAGACCTCGCCCAAGACATCGGCGAGTAGCGGTTGCAAACGCACAGCCTGCGCGTGAATGTCGGCTTGCGGCCGGGTCAGCAGGCGCAGGCTCGGCAGGCGCTCGACGAGGCGATCCGGATCGCGGTACAGACCGAGCACCGCTTCCAGCGCGGCCAAGGTCAACTTGTCGACCCGCAGCGCACGCTTCAATGGATTTTTCTTGATCTTCGCGATCAGTTCTTTGCGCCCGACAATCAATCCGGCCTGCGGCCCGCCGAGCAATTTGTCGCCGCTGAAGGTGACGATGTCGGCGCCATCGAGCAAGGCCTGCCGCACCGTCGGTTCCGCCGGCAGGCCCCAGCGCGTCAGGTCGAGCAGACTGCCGCTGCCCAGATCTTCCAGCAACGGCAAGCCATGAGCGTGAGCCAACTCGGCCAGTTCCGCAGTCGGCACCCGCGCGGTGAAGCCTTCGATGCTGTAGTTGCTGGCATGCACGCGCATGATCAAACCGCTGCGCGGGCCGATTGCCGCTTGGTAATCCCTGGCATGGGTGCGGTTGGTGGTGCCGACTTCATGCAGCCGCACGCCGGCGCGGGCCATGATGTCGGGGATGCGGAAGGCGCCGCCGATTTCGATCAGCTCACCGCGCGAGATGATGCCTTCCTTGCGCGCGCCGAGGCTGTTCAGCGTCAGCAGCACGGCAGCGGCGTTGTTGTTGACCACGGTCACCGCTTCAGCGCCGGTCAGTTCGCGGATCAGGCCTTCGATCAGATCGTCACGATCACCGCGCTTGCCGCTGGCCAGATCGAACTCGAGATTGAGCGGATAGCGTGCGGCCATTTGCACCGCTTCGATGGCTTCCTCCGGCAGCAAGGCGCGGCCGAGATTGGTGTGCAGCACCGTGCCGGTCAGGTTGAATACCCGGCGTACCTGACTGCGCTGCTGTTGCGCCAAGCGTTCGCCGACGCGGCCGGCGAGCACTTCGGGGCCAATTTCCACTGCCGCCAATTGCCCGCTCAACACGCCGGGCCTTAGCTCATCGAGCAACTGACGCAGACCCGTCAGCAACGAATCTCGGCCGTAACGCTCGGCCAACGGCGCGCACGCCGGATGACGCAACAAGCCATCAATAGACGGCAACCGCAGGGCAACGCTGGAAGACATCAGCCACTCCTGATTTCACTGAAACAATCCCTTTTGGGAGCAAGCTTGCTCCCAAAAGGGTTTCAGAAGTGTAGACGCACTGCCGGAGCGAGCCTGCTCGCGAATGCGGTGTGTCAGTCAATGTGGATGTGGCTGGCCTGACGCCTTCGCGAGCAGGCTCGCTCCCACAGAGAAATCCGGGGCTGACCGGGCTTTGTGATTCGGCACACAAATCTGTGGGAGCTGGCTTCCCAGCGATTGCGGTGGGTCAGTCAAAGAAGGCGGTGGATGTGCCGACCGAATCGCTGGCAAGCCAGCTCCCACAGGGATTCGGGGTGGAATGAACATTGTTGGTCACCACAAAAAACCTGTGGGAGCGAGCCTGAACTGGCCTAATAATTCCGGACACCTCTTAAGGGCGATATGATTTCGCCAATCTGGAGGTTTCATGAACGAAAGAAAGATTTATACCCGCGAATTCAAGCTGCGTGCTGCCAGCATGGTGCTTGACGACAACTGCCCGGTTCCAGACGTTTGCGCATCGCTAGATATAGGCCCTACTGCCTTAAGGCGGTGGGTGGACCAAGTTCGCAAAGAGCGCGAAGGACAGCCGGTCAATGGCACTAAAGCGATTACCGAAGACAAGCGCGAGATTCAGGAGCTGAAAGCCAAGATCAAACGCATGGAGATGGAAGCCGATATCTTAAAAAAGGCTACTGCTCTCTTGATGTCGGATCCCGATCGTTTTCGATGATCGCGGAGCTAAGAGAGTCTTTTCCGACTGCCACTCTGTGCCGTGTTTTCGATGTGAAGCGCAGCAGCTTTTACGAGTGGCTTCAGCGGCTAGCCAAGCCACAGATAAAACGCGAAGAACTCAAGCTGAAAGTGGTTGAACTGCACAGCGAAAGCCGGGGTGCCATGGGCTCCAGAATGATCAGCAAAGGTCTGCAGGCCCAAAACATAGCGGCGGGAAGGAGTCTTGTCAGAGCGCTAATGAGAGAGGCAAACATTGTCAGCAAACAGCGCCAACCGCATCCATTTAGATCCAGGGGAGTTGAAGCATTTGTCGCACCCAATCTACTCAAACGAAATTTCAAGCCAACGGCGGTTAATCAGGTCTGGTGTGGAGACGTTACCAGTCTGATGGTGGGCAAGCGCTGGGTTCATCTAGCCATTGTGATCGACTTGTTTGCTCGCCGGGTCATTGGTTGGGCGTTCTCGCTGGTCAATGACGCTAACTTGGTCAGCAAGGCGTTACGCATGGCGACACAGATACGAACATGCCCGCCGGGACTGATGTTTCACTCGGATCAGGGTTGCCAATACACCAGTCGCAAGTTTCAACAAGAACTAATGAGCCATGGCATCTTGCAAAGCATGAGTCATCGTGGCCAGTGCTGGGATAACGCTCCGACAGAGCGTTTTTTTGGAACCTTGAAATCAGAATGGGTGCCTCGCAGCGGCTACAGCCTGATCGATGAAGCAGAAACCGACATGGTGCGTTTCTTCGTGTATTACAACCGCACCCGGCTTCACAGCTACAACAGTTATCTGTCGCCAATAGCGATGGAGCAAAAAGCTGCCTAAAACACCGTAACCGGTGTCTGGGATTACTTGACCAGTTCAGCCTGCTCGCGAATGCGGTGTGTCAGTTAGTGTGGTTGTCGCTGACCAGACGCCTTCGCGAGCAAGCTCGCTCCCACAGAGAAATCCGGGGCTGACCGGGCTTTGTGATTCGGCACACAAATCTGTGGCTGGCTTGCCAGCGATTGCGGTGGGTCAGTCAAAGAAGGCGGTGGATGTGCCGACCGAATCGCTGGCAAGCCAGCTCCCACAGGGATTCGGGGCTGAATGAACATTGTTGGTCACCACAAAAATCTGTGGGAGCGAGCCTGCTCGCGAATGCGGTGTGTCAGTCAATGTGGAGGTGGCTGACCTGACGCCTTCGCGAGCAGGCTCGCTCCCACAGAGAAATCCGGGGCGGACCGGGCTTTGTAACCGGCACACAAGCCAGCTCCCACAGGGATTCGGGGTGGAATGAACATTGTTGGTCACCACAAAAACCTGTGGGAGCGAGCCTGCTCGCGAATGCGGTGTGTCAGTCAATGTGGAGGTGGCTGACCTGACGCCTTCGCGAGCAAGCTCGCTCCCACAGAGAAATCCGTGGCTGACCGGGCTTTGTGATTCGGCACATAGACTTGTGGGAGCACACCCCCTCCCACAATTTTGCTCTGGTCAGTCGTCTCCCGGCGCCAGCAGCAGATTGGGCGCCAGACGCTGATAGCCGTCCTGGGCCAGACGCATGTCCAGCAGTAAACTGCCGAGATCTGCCGACAACGCTTCGGCTTCGGCATCGTTCTCAAGATAGAGCAATTTCAGGTAGCTGTTGCAGCTGGGGCAGACTTCGGCGCGCAGCGGGGCCTGTTCGGCGCTGTGCCGATCGTCTTCCTGGCTCAGGTACTCGAGGCCTTTGCTCTGCTCGCAATACACGCACTTGACCCGCACCACGTGCCATTCGCAGGCACACAGCGAACACACCAGATAGCGCAAACCGTTGTGCTTGCCGCGATGGCGAATGACCCCGGCCATGGCCGGTGAACCACAGGCCGGGCATTGGCTGAGGCTGTCACCGGGTTTGAGTTGCAGTTGCGGCACGCTCAGCAGCCAGTGGCTCCAGGCGGTTTGCAGCGCGGCGCCGAGAAACGGCACCAGCGCCGCTGGGACTAGCGAGTATTGCCCACTGACCAGCGCCACCGCCCACGCGCGCAACTGACCGGGACCTGCGGCGCGCAAAGTATCCAGCGCGTCGATCACCGCTGGCTGATCCGCAGGCACATAGCGCTGCAGCAAGGCGTCGAGCCACGGCTGCCAGGCATCCTCGCGCACCAGGGTGTCTGCGGCGAACGGCAGCAGACCATGCTGCTGACAGGCTTCGAAACGCTGCGCATCAAACGGCGCGGTCAGCGGCGGATCGTCGAAGACCTGCTGCTGCGCCCGGCACAACCCGGCCATCAGCCGCAGATAATCCGCCAACCCGTTGCCCTCGGCCAGACGCTCAAGCCGCTCTGCACGCAGGGCAAACAGGTTACGTGGTGGCAGGTACAGAAACGGCGGCGAACTGGCCGCCGCCTCGATTTCCCCAGGTTCAAGAATGCTTGGCAAAAGTCAGCCCTTTTTCGTCAGCGGTCGCTCGGGCAGGTCCCGAGGCTGTTCGTCGCGGGTCACCTCGCGGTACCACAGTTCATGGTGTTTCTTCGCCCACGGCCGGCTGACCCAGCCATGCAGCATGGCGTCGACCGAACCCTTGATCCACAAACCGGCGTAGATGTGCACGATGATGCTCAGCACCAGCACAAACCCGGCCAGCGCATGCAACAGCATGGCCCAGCGGATCGTGGTGATACCGAAATACGCGCTGAACCATGCGCGCCAGATCACCAGCCCGGTGAACAGCAACCCCAGCATGCACAGCAGTAAAGTCCAGAACAGCAACTTCTGCCCGGCGTTGTATTTACCCACCGGCGGCACGCTTTCTTCGTCGTTGACCATCACCCGATTGATCCGCCGCAGCCACTGGCGGTCATTGGCGATGAAGAAGTTGGTGCGCCAGAAGCTGAACACCAGGCCGAGGAACAGCACGAACATGGCGATGCCCATGTACGGGTGCAGGATCCGCGTCCAGGTGCCGCCGCCAAACAGGTTACTCAGCCAGAACAGCGACGGATGAAACAACGCCAGCCCGGACAACCCGGCCATGAAAAACAGGATCGCCACCAGCCAGTGATTGGTGCGCTGGTTGGCGCTGTAACGCAGGATCGTCTTGTTGCTCATGGCCGCTCCTCCCCGCGTGGATCGAAGGTGTGCACCGCCGGGTCGACCACGTGCACCGAGGTATCGGGTGGCGCCGGATGCTCATCCTCCTCGACACGATTCGGGCCGATGCGCACGTAGTGGAAGAACCCGGCCAGCACCGCCGCGCCCATCGCCAGCAGGCCGAGGGGTTTGCTGATGCCTTTCCACAAACCCACCAGCGGACTGATCGCCGGATGGTCCGGCAAACCGGCGTAGATTTTCGGCGTGTCGGCGTGGTGCAGCACGTACATCACGTGGGTGCCGCCGACGCCTGCCGGGTCGTACAGACCGGCGTTTTCAAAGCCACGGCTTTTCAGATCGACGATACGTTCGGCGGCGTGTTCCTTCATGTCTTCCTTGGTGCCGAAAACGATGGCGCCGGTCGGGCAGGTTTTCACGCAGGCCGGCTCCAGTCCTACCGCGACCCGATCGGAACACAGGGTGCATTTGTAGGCCTTGTGATCCTTCTGCGAAATGCGCGGGATGTTGAACGGGCAACCGGTGATGCAATAGCCACAACCGATGCAGTGGTCCTGATCGAAATCGACGATGCCGTTGGCATGCTGAATGATCGCACCGGGGCTCGGGCACGCGGCCAGACAACCGGGTTCGGCGCAGTGCATGCAGCCGTCCTTGCGGATCAGCCATTCGAGGTTGCCGGCGTCGGTTTCGTGCTCGGTGAAGCGCATCAGCGTCCACGAATCCGCCGTCAGATCCTGCGGATTGTCGTAGGTGCCGTGGTTGTGGCCGACCTCGTCGCGCAGCTCGTTCCATTCCGAGCAGGCAACCTGGCAGGCCTTGCAACCAATGCATTTGGTGGTGTCGATCAGCTTGGCAACGCCCTGCTGAGTCCTCACCGACGGCGGCACGGTGGTGGTGGCCGAGCGGGCAATGATGTCTTGGCTGGCCATTCACAGTTTCTCCACGTTGACCAGGAATGACTTGGATTCCGGGGTCTGAGTGTTGCCATCGCCGAGGAACGGCACCAGGGTGTTGGTCAGGTAACCGTGACGCGTCAGGCCGGTGAAACCCCAGTGCAGCGGGATGCCGATCTGATGCACGACCTGGCCGTTGACCTGCAGCGGCCGGATCCGTTTGGTCACCACCGCCACCGCTTCGATAAAGCCGCGCTTGCAGCTGACCCGCACGCGATCACCGGCAGCAATGCCCTTCTCGTTCGCCAGCACTTCGCCGATTTCCACGAACTGCTCGGGCTGGGCAATCGCGTTCAACTTGCAGTGCTTGCTCCAGAAGTGGAAATGCTCGGTGAGCCGGTAACTGGTGCCGGCGTAGGGGAAGTCCTTGGCCTCGCCGAGGGTTTCCCAGACCGAATCAAAGATCCGCGCCGCCGGGTTGCTGGTGGCCTTCTTGTTCTGCGGGTGCAGCGGGTTGATGCCGATCGGCGTTTCGAACGGCTCGTAGTGCTCAGGGAATGGCCCTTCGTTCATCTTGTCGACGGCGAAGAACCGCGCAACGCCCTCGGGGTTCATGATGAACGGATTCATCCCTGCTTCCGGCGGCACGTCGGCCTTGTAGTCAGGGACGTCGGTGCCGGTCCAGGCCTTGCCGCTCCACCACACCAGCCGCTTTTTTGGGTCCCACGGTTTGCCCGCCGGGTCCGCCGAAGCACGGTTGTAGAGGATTCGCCGATTCGCCGGCCACGCCCACGCCCAGCCCTGATGTTGGTGCATGCCGAACGGGTCGGCATTGTCGCGACGGGCCATCTGATTGCCGGCCTCGGTCCAGCTGCCGGCGAAAATCCAGCAACCGGACGCGGTGCTGCCGTCATCCTTGAGCAAACCGAAGCCGGCCAGTTGCGTACCGGCCTTGACCGTGACGCCGCCGGCATCGGTGAAATCGCTGACAGCGCTGCCATTGATTTCCCGCGCCAGTTCTTCCGGCGAAGGCTCGTCGGGGATCTTGTACGGCCACGACAGTTTCAGCAGCGGATCAGGAAACTTGCCGCCCTCGCTCTGATAACGCTGGCGCAGGCGCAGGAACAGTTCGCTCATGATGCGAATGTCGGTCTGCGCTTCGCCGGGGCCGTCGGCGCCCTTCCAGTGCCATTGCAGCCAGCGGCTGCTGTTGACCAGCGAGCCGTCTTCCTCGGCAAAACAGGTGGTCGGCAGGCGAATGACTTCGGTCTGGATTTCAGCGGTCTTCACGTCGTTGTACGGCCCGACGTTTTGCCAGAACTCCGAGGTTTCCGTGGCGAGCGGGTCCATCACCACCAACCACTTGAGCTTGGCCAACGCGCCCATCACGCGGTTCTTGTCCGGCAACGCGGCGATCGGATTGAAGCCCTGACAGAAGTAGCCGTTGACCTTGCCCTGGCTCATCAGGTCGAACATTTTCAGCACGTCGTAGTTGGGGATGTCGAGCTTCGGCAAATGATCGAACAGCCAGTTGTTCTCGGCGGTGGCGTTGGCGCCGTACCAGGATTTCATCAGGCTGACGTGGAATTTGCTGTAGTTCTGCCAATACGAAAGCTGCCCCGGTCTTAGCGGAACCTGTGTGCGTTTGAAGATGAACTGACCGTAGTCCTGCTCGCTGTCGCTGGGCAGCGTGAGGTAGCCGGGCAAGGCGTTGGACAGCAGACCGAGGTCGGTCAGGCCCTGGATGTTCGAGTGCCCGCGCAGCGCATTGACGCCACCGCCGGGCATGCCGACGTTGCCCAACAGCAGCTGCACCATCGCCGCGCTGCGGATGATCTGCGCGCCGATCGAGTGCTGCGTCCAGCCGAGGGCATAGAGAATCGTCATGGTCTTGCCCGGTGTCGAGCAGGTGGCGATCTCTTCCCAGATTTTCTGCATCGCGTCGACCGGCATGCCGCAGATCTGGCTGGCCAGCTCAATGTTGTAGCGGCTGTAATGCTGCTTCATCAGTTGATAGACGCAGCGCGGGTCTTGCAGGGTCGGGTCGACGCGGACGAAACCGTCCTCGGCGAACTCGTAGCCCCAGCCGGACTTGTCGGTATAGCTGCGTTTTTCCGCGTCATAGCCGCTGAACAGGCCGTCTTCGAAGCCATAACCGGCTTTGACGATGAACGACACGTCGGTGTAATTGCGCACGTATTCGTGCTGGATCTTGTCCTCGGTCAGCAGGTAATTGATCAGCCCGCCCATGAAGGCGATGTCGGTGCCGGTGCGGATCGGCGCGTAATAGTCGGCCACCGAAGCGGTCCGGGTAAAACGCGGATCGACCACGATCAGCCGCGCGGCGTTGTGCGCCTTGGCCTCGGTCACCCATTTGAAGCCGCACGGATGCGCTTCTGCTGCGTTGCCGCCCATTACCAGGATCAGATTCGCGTTGGCGATATCGGTCCAGGTGTTGGTCATGGCACCACGGCCGTACGTCGGGGCAAGACTTGCCACCGTCGGGCCGTGTCAGACACGCGCCTGGTTATCGAACCCCAGCAGGCCGAGGCTGCGAATCACCTTCTGGGTGATGTAGCCGGCTTCGTTGGATGCCGCCGATGCCGCGAGGAAACCGGTGGTCAGCCAGCGATTTACCGTCTGCCCGTTGGCATTTTTCTCGATGAAGTTGGCGTCGCGGTCGGCTTTCATCAGGTCGGCGATGCGATCGAGGGCTTCGTCCCAGCCGATACGCGTCCATTCATTGCTGCCGGGCTTGCGCACCTGCGGATACTGCAAGCGGCCGGGGCTGTGAATGAAGTCGAGCAGGCCCGCGCCTTTCGGGCACAGCGTGCCGCGATTGACCGGGTGGTCGGCGTCGCCTTCGATGTGAATGATGTTTTGCGCCACGTTCTTGCCGGCATCGCCCTGGCTGTACATGATCAAACCGCAACCGACCGAGCAATACGGGCAGGTGTTGCGGGTTTCACGGGTGTGGGCGAGCTTGAAGTGACGCACCTGCTCGGCGAAGGCCGCCGTCGGGGCCATGCCCAACGCGCCCAGGCTTGAGCCTGCAAGGCCGATACCGGCGACCTTGAAGAACTGACGACGGCTGAGATCCATCGTGCACTCCTGATCAGGTGGAACCCGGTACTTGTGCCGGGCTTTATCTGGACAATCACGGTTGCGACGCCTTGGCGCCGACTTTTTCACTGTAGACAAAGACCTTGCCGATTGTGTGAAAACCGACCGTCGGGTGTTTCATCTGCAATCTCGAGGTGTTGATCGTTCCCACGCTCCGCGTGGGAATGCCTCAAGGGACGCTCCGCGTTCCACTGGGACGCAGAGCGTCCCGGGCTGCATTCCCACGCGGAGCGTGGGAACGATCAGTCAGATCGCTATTGCGAGCAGGCTCACTCCTACAGGGAACGAGTTGCGCATAGAATGTCCGGCAGAACCAATCCCGCCTTGACGAGACCGCGCATGACTTTCGATTTTGATCAGCTGTTCGACCGCCACCACACTGGCAGCACCAAGTGGAGCCGCTACCCGGCCGATGTGTTGCCGATGTGGGTCGCTGACATGGATTTTGCCGCGCCGCCGGTCATCGTCGAAGCCTTGCAACAGCGCCTGCTGCACCCGTTGCTCGGTTACAGCGTGGCCCAGGACAACCTGCGTGAAGCGATCGTCGCCGACCTGTGGAACAAGTATTCATGGCAGGTCAAACCGCAGGAGCTGATCTTCCTGCCGGGTGTGGAATCGGGCTTCAACATGGCGCTGAAGGCTTTGGTCCAGGCGCAGCAGAATGTCGTCGTGCAAGTGCCTAACTACCCGCCGCTGCGCCATGCGCCGGGGCATTGGGGCCTGAACAAGGTCGAGCTGGAATTCAACGCCCAGGCCGATGGCACCTACGCCACGCCATTGGACGCACTGCGCGAGTCGCTGAAAGGCGGCGGCGCCCTGCTGTTGAGCAACCCGCACAACCCGATCGGCAAGGTCTTCGCCCGCGAAGAATTGCAGGCAGTGGCGGATATCTGCGCAGCGCAGGACGCGTGGATCATCTCCGACGAGATTCACGCCGAACTGTGCTTCGACGGCCGCGTGCACATTCCCACCGCATCGCTGAGCCCCGAGATTTCCAAACGCACGATCACCCTGATGTCGGCGAGCAAGGCCTACAACATCGCCGGGCTCAAGACCTCGTTCATGATCATCCAGGACGCCGGTCTGCGCGAACGCGTCAACCACGCTCGCTGCGGCATGGTCGACAGCGTCAACCCGCTGGGCATGGAAGCCACCCGCGTCGCCTACAGCGAAGCCGCGCCGTGGCTCGCCGAACTGAAAACCTACCTGCAGGCCAACCGCGACTGGCTGGTAGACGCGGTGCGCACGCGCCTGCCGGGCGTGACCATCAATGTGCCGCAGGGCACGTATCTGGCGTGGCTCGATTGCACCGCGCTGGACCTGCCGGATCCGCAGCGGTTCTTCCTCGAACAGGGCAAGGTCGGCCTGAGCGCGGGATTGGATTTTGGCGACCGGCATCAGCAGTTTGTGCGTTTGAACTTCGGTTGCCCGAGGGCGTTGCTGGAAGAAGGGATTGCGCGTATGGAGCGGGCTTTGGCTAACCGCAATCTCTGATCCTGCCCCGAGATTCCCCTGTGTAAGTGATCCCCTGTGGGAGCGAGCCTGCTCGCGAAAGCGTACTGTCAGTCGACATATTTATCGTCTGACAGACGCTTTCGCGAGCAGGCTCGCTCCCACATTGGTTTTGCATAGCCAACCAAAATCCAGCGCAAATCCGATCGAACTCAAGGCAAAGCCACCGGGTCAACCCGGAACACTGGCCTTGAAATCAGGAGACCCTGTGATGACTGACTATCCAAAACCACCCTTCCCGAAACAAGCCCAACCGGTGCCCGGCTCGCAACGCAAGATGGAGCCGTATCCAGACTGCGGCGAGCAAAGTTACGTCGGTTCCGGCCGTCTGGCCGGCAAGATTGCGCTGATCACCGGCGCTGACAGCGGCATCGGTCGCGCAGTGGCGATTGCCTTCGCCCGTGAAGGCGCCGATGTCGCCGTGGCTTACCTGAATGAACACGAAGACGCCAAGGAAACCGCACGCTGGGTCGAGCAGGCCGGGCGTCAGTGCATCCTGCTGCCGGGCGATATCGCCGAGAAAGCGCAGTGCCAAGCGCTGGTCGACAAGACTGTCGAGCGCTTTGGCCGCATCGACATTCTGGTCAACAACGCCGCGTTCCAGATGACCCATGAAAACTTTGAAGAAATCCCCGATGACGAATGGGTGATGACCTTCGACGTGAATATCACTGCCATGTTCAGGATCTGCCAGGCGGCGATCAAACACATGCGCCCCGGTTCGTCGATCATCAACACCAGCTCGGTCAACTCGGACATGCCCAAGCCGACCCTGCTGGCCTACGCCACCACCAAAGGCGCGATCGCCAACTTCACCGGTGGCCTGGCGCAGATGCTCGGACCGAAGGAAATTCGCGTCAACAGCGTCGCACCCGGCCCGATCTGGACGCCGCTGATCGTCTCGACCATGCCCGATGAAGAAGTGCAGAACTTCGGCGGCAGCACCCCGCTCGGCCGTCCCGGCCAACCGGTGGAAGTCGCGCCGATTTACGTGCTGCTGGCCTCCGACGAAGCCAGCTACATCACCGGCCAGCGCTACGGCGTGACCGGCGGCAAACCGATGCTGTAACCGTGCAGCAGAAAAACTGAACCCGAGCGGCATGGCATCTCTCCATACCTGTATGCGCCTACGGGCCAACAGGAACAGGAGGTTGTCATGTCCGCCCCCCTCGTCAGACTCTTCACCCAACCCAACTTCGCCTGGACCGATATCCGCCGCGAAGAAGAAACCCATCCCCGCCACTATCTCGCGCATCTGCTGCTGCTCGCGCTGATTCCGGCCGTGTGCCTGTTCATCGGCACCACCCAGGTCGGCTGGAGCCTCGCCGTGGGTGAAAACGTGCGATTGAGCACGGCCAGCGCCTTGCAACTGAGCGTGTTGCTGTACGTGACGATCGTCGCGGGTGTCGCGATTATCGGCGGGTTTATCAGATGGATGTCGCGATCATTCGATGCGCGGCCAACGCTCAATCAATGCATCGGTTTTGCCGCCTACACGGTGACGCCGTTTTTCCTCGCCGGGATTGCCGGGCTGTACCCGAGCCGCTGGCTGGCGATTCTGGTGCTCGGCGCCGCGTCGATCTATTCGACGTTTCTGCTGTTCGTCGGCTTGCCGACCTTCATGCATGAGCGCAAGGAGCAAGGCCTGCTGTATTCGGCGTGCGTGTGGGGCGTCGGCCTGCTGGTGCTGGTGACCATGCTGGTGTCGATGATTCTGCTGTGGTTCAACGTGCTCATCCCCGAGTACCTGCGCACGACCGTGAGCTGACCCGGTGCGCCTGCCCTTGGAAATTCGCTGCTGTGAGCCGTCATGAGTTTCGGCGTATGGGTCGCGGTGCTCGGCGCCGTGCTGCTGACGCTGGCCCTGACCTCCTCATGGTTGCGTTGGATGCCGGTCACCACCTCGGCGGTGTGCCTGCTGCTGGGCATCGCCATCGGCCCCAGCGGCCTCGACCTGCTGCAATTGCCGCTGGAAGAATCGTCGTTGTGGATGGAGCACCTGACGGAAGTCGCGGTGCTGTTTTCCTTGTTCGTCTGCGGTTTGAAATTGCGCCTGCCGCTGGGCAACAAGACCTGGCGCATCGCTTTTGGTCTGGCCGGGCCGGTGATGATTCTGACGATTATCGGCGTGTGTCTGCTGTTGCACTGGGGCCTGCAATTGCCGTGGGGGCCTTCCCTGCTGATCGGCGCGATTCTGGCTCCGACCGACCCGGTGCTCGCCGCACTGGTGCAGGTCAATGATGCCCAGGACGTCGACAGCGTACGTTTCGGCCTCTCCGGAGAGGCCGGGCTCAACGATGGCGTGGCTTTCCCTTTCGTGATTCTCGGTCTGCTTTTGCTGCACGGTGACGGAAGTGCTGGCGAATGGCAGCACTGGGTGGTTCGCAGCCTTTTGTGGGCGGTGCCGGCGGGTTTGCTCACCGGTTACTGGATGGGGCGCGGCATCGGCCGCATCGCCCTGCTGCTGCGCATTCACAACGAGGACAGCACCCTCGGCCCCAACGATTACCTGACCCTCGCGCTGATCGCGCTGTCCTACGTGGTCGCCGACGCCATTGGCGGCTACGGCTTTCTCGCGGTCTTCGCTGCTGGCCTTGGGCTGCGTCAGGAGGAAGTCAAATCCACGGGCATCACCCAGGCACCTGCCGAGCATCTGGTGCAGCCGGTGGTCGGTCATCAGAACGTCGAACCGCAGAACGCCGTGCATGGCGACACGGAGAAGCTGGAAGACAGCCAGGTCGCGGCCGGGATCATGATGGGTGACATGTTGGCGTTCGGCAGTCTGGTCGAGCGGGCGATGGAAGTATTTCTGGTAACCCTGCTTGGTGTTGTGCTGATTGCCCACTGGGACTGGCGGGCGTTGTGGATCGGCGCCGTGCTGTTTTGCCTGATCCGCCCGCTGAGCGTGGCACTGATGCCATGGGGCAATTTGCTCAACGGACCGCAGCGTTTGTTGATCGGCTGGTTTGGCATACGCGGCATCGGCAGCCTGTTCTATCTGTTCTTCGCCTTGAACCACGGTCTGGATTCAGACGTGGCCAAGGTCTGTACCGACATCACTTTGTCAGTAGTGGCCCTGAGCATTCTGCTGCATGGCATCAGCACACAACCGATGCTGGCGCGCTATGAACGCCTGAAGCAACGAAAAAGCTGATTCTTCGGCCGCTGCGCTTGGCTGGAAATGATCGAAGATTTTTCTGCAAAAAAATGGATCGCCGGGCGCGACCCAAGGGTCACAACTTTAACCGCGCCAATCATCAGCGCGGCCCGGCAGGTTAGGTTCCCCTGCGGTGAACAGCCTATTAAACGGAACCCCGACACAAACAAGGTCACGGTCATGAACGAATGCTCGACTCCTGCGCAAATCAAGGCTTGCAGAGCACTGGCTCTGGAACGCAATCGTCAACTGTTCGAAGAAGCCCACGAACTGAACCGAGCGGCCAACGCGCTGCTGGAACAGACGCCGACCGACTTCGAACGCTTTGAGCAATACCGGGCACTGCGCAAGAAAGCCGATGCGAAATTTGAAGATGCGATTGATCATCTGTGTGTGCTGAATGAGGATTTTCCGCCGATTCCGGCGGCGGTGCAGAATGCTGTAACTGCGCGGCGTGAGCTGGAAACTGCGTAATAAAAGTCAAAAGCCCCTCACCCTAGCCCTCTCCCGAAGGGAGAGGGGACTGACCGAGGTGTTCTCACGTGCTACACCGACCTGGCATACCGCGCCGAATGTAGATTTTGAAAAGCATGAAGATCGGCTCCCTTTCCCCCCTCGCCCCCTTGGGGGCGGTCCGACGTTTCGGGAGGGCTGGGGTGAGGGGGTAAGATCTCACAGACACCACAAAATCCAGCGCCTGTCCCCTGCCTCCTGACCAATCCACCTCAAGGATTGGTCACCTGAATAAACACCGCATACACCCCCAACATCACCCAGAACGTGGCAAAAATCCACGGCGTGCGCACCGAGAACAGCAGCGACTTGCGATAGCCCTTGTGGCTGGATTCCATCTCACTGAACAGTGGTGATTCGTCATACGCCGCGCCCATTACCGGCTCGCTGTGCAGCAACTGGCTCTGTTTGAAGTGCCAGTGATCGATGATGTCGTATGCCGCACGAATCCCCGGCCAGGCATTCAATGAACTGAGCACCCCGAGCAGCGCGAGAAACGGCGGAACGACGAGGGTGAACATCTTGCCCCACTCCGGATTGAGGTTAGCCATGCACGAGGCAAAAGCGATCACCAGAAACGACTGCGCCGCCAGGTAGGCGTCGGTGCGGTTGGCGAGGATGCTGGTTTCGTACTGGATTTCCCGGCGATAGAAATCCAGGCGCTCCTTGGGTGAGCCAAACATCTTGGCGTCGTGTTCGGCCAAGGCTTCTTCAACAGCGCTTGGCTGGGTCAATATGCGAGACAAGAGACGTGCCCTCCAAAAGTGAACAAGACTTTTGGAAAGGCACGCGTCAGCACTAGTTCAGCCGGATCGACCAGCGCGTCACTTCATCGATTGAGCGATGATCTGCACCAGACTCGCTTGGGTGAACGGTTTCGGCAGACGCGGCAGTTGAGCGGCAAAACCCTCCAGGCGTTCGGCATATCCAGTGGCGAGAATGATCGGCAGATCCGGCTTGAGCATGCGCAAGGCATGGGCCAGTTGCGCGCCGCTCATTTTTGGCATGGCCATGTCGGTGATCACCAGATCAATGACTTCGCCCTGATCGAACAGCGCCAGCGCCTGGGCGCCGGAGGTCGCGCCGATAACGCGGTGGCCGAGGTCTTCCAGCAGCAGGCTGGTGCTGGTCAGCACCAGCGAATCGTCATCGACCACCAGCACGCTGAGTCGCGGTACTGCGATCGGCGCTGCGTTGCTGTACGCCGGGCGACTGGCCGTACGCTCAAGCGCTACCGGAATCCACAGCTCGGCCGCCGTGCCCTGGCCCTTCTCGCTTTTCAGAATAAAGCGCCCGCCCAACTGCTCGATGAAGCCGTGCACCATCGACAAGCCGAGCCCGGTACCTTTGCCCAAGCCCTTGGTGGTGAAGAACGGATCACGGGCGCAGGCCAGCGTGGTTTCGTCCATGCCTTCGCCGCTGTCGATCAGGCTCAGGCACACGTAGCGCCCCGCCGCGAGGGTCGAATGAGTTTGTTCCAGCACCACTTCGGCTTGCGCCTGAATGATCACCGTGCCGCCGTCGGGCATGGCATCGCGGGCATTGGTGGCGAGATTGAGGATCGCCAGTTCCAATTGGTTGCTGTCGGCCAGCACTGGCTGCAGGTCGTCGTGAAAGCGTGTTTCGATACGAATCCCCGGTCCCAGCGAACTGCGCAGCAGCCCGGTGATGCCTTGCACCAGTTGCGGGATATCCACCGATTCGGTCTTCAGTTCCTGGCGCCGGGCGAAGGCCAGCATGCGCTGGGTCAGCGACACACCGCGCAAGGCGCCTTGGGTGGCGTTTTCCAGCAGTCGAGCGATTTTCGGCGCGTCGCCGATGCGTTTCTGCACGATCTCGAGGTTGCCGAGAATCACCGTCAGCAGGTTGTTGAAGTCATGAGCGATACCGCCGCTGAGTTGGCCGATCGCCTGCATCTTCTGCGCCTGGAACAACGCCTCGCGGGTCTTTTCCAGGGCCTGCTGCGCTTCGTGGGCCTCGGTGACATCGCGGGTGATCTTGGCGAAGCCGAGCAACGCGCCGGTGTCGCCGCGAATCGCATCGACCACTACGTGGGCAAGAAAGCGCGTGCCGTCCTTGCGCATCCGCCAGCTGCGGTTCTCAAAGCGGCCTTCGCGGGTGGCAATCTCCAGCGAACGCTGCGGCTCGCCGAGTTCGCGGTCTTCGGGGGTGTAGAAAATCGAAAAATGCTGGCCGATGATTTCTTCCGGCAAATAGCCCTTGATGCGCTGCGCGCCCTGGTTCCAGTTGCTGACGCAGCCTTCGGGGCTGAGCATGTAGATCGCGTAGTCAGTGACGCCCTGCACCAGCAGGCGGAACTGCTGTTCGCTTTGCTTGAGGGTTTCCTCGGCCATTTTGCGGTCGGTGAGGTCGCGGGTGATCTTGGCGAACCCGAGCAGTTCGCCGTTGGGGTCGATGATCGGATCGATCACCACGTGCGACCAGAAGTGCGTGCCGTCCTTGCGCACGCGCCAGCCCTCGCCTTCGAAGCGACCCTCACGGATCGCTGTGTCCAGCGCCCGTTGCGGCATACCGTTGGCGCGGTCTTCCGGGGTATAGAAGCGCGAGAAGTGCTCGCCGATGATTTCCGCTTCTTCATAACCTTTGAAGCGTTTGGCGCCGGAGTTCCAACTGGTGATGGTACCGTCGGGGTCGATCATGTAGATCGCATAGTCGACAACCGCGTCGATCAGCAGCCGGAAACGGCTGTCTTCGATCGCTGCGGTTCTGTTGTTCTCACTCATCACACTCACCAGCCACTGTCATGGGCTGAAGTATGCGTGAATCCGTCGATTTGAAAAGCGCCGGTTCGCTTTTGATCGCCCACCAGCGTGGCAGCAGTTGCTGGATGCGGCTTTCGGCAAAGCGGTCGTCGATGAGCATGACCGTGCCGCGATCCTCGCGGGTGCGAATCACCCGCCCGGCGGCTTGTACGACTTTTTGCATGCCCGGGTACAGATAGGTGTAGTCGTAGCCGGCGCCAAAAATGGCGGCCATGCGCCGTTTCATCTGCTCGTTGACCGGGTTGAGCTGCGCCAGCCCCAGCGTGGCGATGAACGCACCGATCAACCGCGCACCGGGCAAATCGATGCCCTCGCCAAACGCGCCGCCCAACACCGCAAACCCGACGCCCTGGCTGTCGGCGCTGAACTGGTCCAGAAACGCCTGCCGCGCGCCCTCGGCCATGCCCCGCGATTGCAGCCACTGAGTGATGCGCGGATGGCGCTCGGCCAATAAGGTCGCGACCTGTTGCAGGTAATCGAAACTGCTGAAGAACGCCAGATAGTTGCCCGGGCGCTCGCTGAACTGGCGGGCGATCAGTTCGACGATCGGCTCCAGCGAGGCCTGGCGATGGTTAAAACGCGTGGAGATCTGGCTGACGATGTGCACCTGCAACTGCTCGGCGCTGAACGGCGATTCGACGTCGATGCACACCGTGTCGGCGGGCGTGCCGAGCAGGTCGGCGTAGTAGTTGCGCGGGCTCAGCGTGGCCGAGAACAGCACACTGCTGCGCGCCGCTGTCAGGCGCGGGCCGATGAACGCCGCCGGCACCACATTGCGCAGGCACAGTTGCGAGAGTGGACGCTTGCGGTCGAGGTCGCGTTTGCTGATATCGAACAGGTAATGCTCGTCGTACAGCTCGGCGACCCGGGCAAATTGCAGCAAGTCGAAATAGAAGTTCTGCAGACCGCTGTCGAGGCCTTGCGGATGTTCGTTGAGGTAATCGCCAATGGCCGCGCAACACAGCGAGATGGCGTGCAGGAACTTGTCCGGCGCCTTGTCGTAGGCCTGATAGGCCGCCAGTTGCGGCGCATGCAGCGCGTTCCATTCGCGGTTGACCCGTTGCAGGGAATTCTTCAACGCTGCGGGCGCGGTTTTGCGCACGCTGGCGAGGGTGAACTGGTCGAGGCTGGCGCTGTACATCTGCCGGCCGCGCTCGACCAGGTTGTGCGCCTCGTCGGCGAGCACCGCGACTTTCCACTGATTGAGCTGGGCCAGACCGAACAGCAGCGCGCTGAAGTCGAAGTAATAGTTGTAGTCGGCAACCACTACATCCGCCCAACGGGCCATTTCCTGACTCAGGTAGTACGGGCACACGCTGTGCTGCGCGGCGACTTCGCGCATCGCCGCCTGATCGAGCAGGTTGATGCGGCTGGCCGCTTCGCGGGCGGCCGGCAAGCGATCATAAAAACCTTGGGCCAACGGGCAGGATTCGCCATGACAGGCTTTGTCCGGGTGTTCGCAGGCCTTGTCGCGAGCAACCATTTCCATCACCCGCAGCGGCAAGTCCGGCGTTTGCCTGAACAACACCTGGCTGGCATCGAGCGCCAGTTTGCGTCCGGGTGTCTTGGCGGTGAGAAAGAACACCTTGTCCAACTGCTGCGGCGCCAGGGCCTTGAGCATCGGGAACAGCGTGCCAAGGGTTTTGCCGATGCCGGTCGGCGCCTGGGCCATGAGGCAGCGGCCGGTGCTGACGGCTTTGAACACTGATTCGGCCAGATGCCGTTGGCCGGGACGAAAATCCGCGTGCGGGAACGGCAGTTGTTGCGCGGCCAGATTGCGCGCTTCGCGATGGGCCATTTCCTGCTCGGCCCATTGCAGGAACAAAGCGCACTGCTGCGCGAAAAACCCCTGAAGCGACTCGGCGCTGTGGGATTCAACCAGGCAGGTTTCCTTTTCGCTGACGACGTCGAAATACACCAGCGCCAGATTGATCTGCTGCAATTGCAGTTTCTGGCACATCAACCAGCCGTAGATTTTCGCCTGCGCCCAGTGCAACTGGCGGTGATTGGCCGGTTGCTTGCTCAAGTCGCCGCGATAGGTTTTGACTTCTTCCAGGCAGTTTTGCGCCGGGTCGTAACCGTCCGCCCTGCCCTTGACCTTCAGCTCGCCGAATTCGCCTTGCAGCGCCACTTCGCTCTGGTACTGTTCGCTGCGTCGCGAGGCCACGGTGCGATGGCCGACGATGCCTTCCAGCGCGGTCGGTGACGGGGTGAAGCGCAGGTCGAGGTCGCCGGTCTTGGCGGTGAACTCGCACAGTGCACGCACGGCAACGCTGTAGCTCAAGCGCTCTGCTCCGCCCATTGCACGTAACACACGGCCACCGGCATTTGATGCTCGTGGCAGAACTCCAGCCAGCGCAGCTGATTGTCCTGCAAGCGGTCGCCGGGGCCTTTGACTTCGATCATGCGGTAGGTCTTGTGCTGCGGCCAGAACTGGATCAGGTCCGGCATGCCGGCACGGTTGGCCTTGATGTCGAGCAGCAATCGGTTGAACCAGTGTTTCAGGTGTTCGGCGGGCAGACAGGCCAGCGCCTGCTCCAGCAAGTCTTCATTGAGCGCGCCCCAGAACACGAACGGCGACTGGATGCCCCACTTGTCGACGAAGCGCTGGCGAATCGTCTCGGCGTAGCGGCCATTATCGAGTTCGCCCAAACAGGCCTGGAACAGCTCGGCGCGGCGCTCGAGGAAGTCCTCGCTGAGCAGATCGACCGGACCGCGCTGGAACGGGTGGAAAAACGCACCCGGCAACGGCGCGAAGATCGCCGGCCAGCACAACAGGCCGAACAGCGAATTGATCAGGCTGTTCTCGACGTAATGCACCGGGCCGTCATCGGCGTGCAAGTGCGCTTGCACATGAAACTCCACCGACCGCGCCGGATCGAGGCGCGGCAAGTGCAAATCGAGGCGCTCGACCTCTCTGGCCTTGGCACGCTTGAGCGGCGGGCCACCGAGTTTGCGCCGCAGGCGCGGGACGATGCGCTGCAAGCCTTGCTGCTCGGCCGCACTTTGCGGGGCCTGTTCGGCCAGCGTGCCGAGTTCCAACGCCAGCGCGTATTCGTCGCAGCGTTCGAGCACGCGGATCATCCGCAGTCGTGCGCCCGGGTAGGCGCAGTCGCGGTAAACACTCAGGGCCAGGGCAAAGTCGCCGATGCGCTCGGCGTACTGGCCGATCTGGAACAACGCCTTGGCTTGTCGGCGGCGCAGCCACGGGTTGTCGAATTGCACGGCGTTGATCTCTTCGACGATCTCTTCCAGCGCTTCGCCGGCCTCGAAACGCAACTGGCATTGATGCAGGAACAGGCAGGCGTCGACGTCTTCGCGACTGCGCAGACCTCGGGAATCGGCACAGAACTCGACTTTTTCATAAGTGAAGATGCCCAGGTCGGCCAGCACGAACTCCGACCAGTCCTGATACAGATTGCCGAAGAACATCAGGCGCAGGCGATCGCACAGGTCCATCAGGGTCAGGCTGAACAGCCGATCAGCCAGTTGCGGCGCCCAGACGCGCAGGGGCTGCGCCTCGCTGAACTGTTCGGCCAGCACGGGCAGCCATTCATCCTTGCGCCCTTTCGGCTGTTCGATAAAGGCGCCGAACGCTTGCAAGAGCTCGGCCTTGAGCAAGACATCGAACAGTTCTGCCAGTGTCAAATCCGCGTGTTCATCGAGCCAGCCGTGGTCGAGCAACGGCCGCGCCGCCTCGGCAATGTCGCCGATTTCCAGATAGTTGAGTTTGCTCGCGCGAAAGTGAATGCCCTTGCGCATGACCATGCGCACCAGCAATCCCTGCGAGGCTTGCGGCAGCGTATTGAAGTCGCGGATGAAGCCGTGTTCGCTTGCGCTCATCACATCGGCATAGCGAAGCCCAAGCCAATCAAGCACTTGCCGGAAGTTGTTGAGGTAATAGAACGGATCGTCGAGAGGGTTGGAGGTCACGGGAATTCAAAGCCACGGCAAGCGAACACTGGTTATGCGTACAGATAACAGCTCAGCCCTGCCCGGCGCAAACGGAAAAAGATCAATGGCATTTTTTCGCGCCGCCATCGAACTTTTCCGCCGCTGCTGGCACCAACCGCGTTACAGGGCCGACAATGCCCGCAATCACATTCAAGCAAGGAGTCAGAGGTGGGTATGAAAATCAAGATGCTGGGCATTCCTGTAGCGGTCGCCGCCCTGTTGGCGCTGGGCGGCTGTTCGACCCAGACCGTGGTGACGTTGCAGAACGGCACCCAGTACCTGACCGAGGACATGCCGAAGACCGAGACCGAGGACGGTTTCTATGAGTTCGAGGACATTTCCGGCGCCAAGGTCAAGGTTCGCGCTGATGAAGTCGCGACCGTGCGCAAGGAAGACTGACTTGGCCTGAATGATCGTTCCCATGCGCAGCAAAGGAATGCCTCCACGGACGCTCCGCGTTCGGCTCTTGAGTGGGACGCAGAGCGTCCCGGGCTGCATTCCCACGCGGAGCGTGGGAACGATCACATCGCAGCCTTCGGCAGCTCCTACTGGAGGATGTGTGAACGACGCAGATCCCGTGTGGGAGCGAGCTTGCTCGCGAAGGGGCCGGCGAAGGCCCCACACCAACCTCAGGCGATAACAACCCCGTCGGCGCTCAAGCTCCCAAGCGCCACCCCTACCAACGTCACCGAATCCCCACCAAACGTCAGCACAGTGTCCTGCCCGACGGCCGATGCATGGGCTCGCAAATCATCCCCCGGCAACACGCCCTGCACGCCAAGAAACACCAGTTTGTCATCGGCCGTGTAGCCAACCACACGATCCTGGCCAAACGCGCCATTGAACAGAAACGTATCCGCCCCGCCGCCCGATTCCATCAGGTCATTGCCCGCACCACCGACAAATACGTCATTGCCCGCGCCGCCGAGCAAATGATCATTGCCCTCCAGCCCGAACAGCCAGTCACCGCCGGCATGCGCCTTGAGCATGTCAGCACCGGCCGTTCCTCTAACGCTCGATTCATAAGCGGTGAGGTTACTGCCGACTTTCAACCCCGTGGCCGTGACGCTGTGCAGCACGTCGTCCTTGAACACGCCCCAGAGAAAACCCGGCTCTTTGCTGACGATGCTGCCAATGTCACGGATGATGCTGATCCCGCCGTTGGCATCGCGGATGTACAGGTGGCCAGCGCCGTCGTTGGCAAAATCAAAGCTCTTTACCGTCTGCTGCAAGTCGAGGGTGTTGCTGCCCTGCCCACCCAGAATGATGTTGTAGCCGCCGCTGTCGCGGAAGCTGTCATTGCCGGCGCGGCCTTCCAAATAGTCATTGCCGCTGCCGCCCTGGATCAGGTCGTTGCCGTCACTGCCAATAATGAACGTGCTGCCCTTGTGGGGTTCGGCATTGCGGTTGAGGTCCTGCACCCAAGTGCTGGCCCGCGCCGGGTCGGACAGGTTGGCGACGATGATCGTCGAGTCGCGGCTGGTCAGGTCGTAGAACTTCGATTCCAGCACGCGGGTCATGCCGTCGCCGTAGCCAGTGGGCAGGTGCGAAATCCACGTCGGGATATTCAGGATCGAATACGGCAGCACGTTCCAGGCGTTCGAGGCGTAGTGATCGTTGAAGCTGACGATGTTATCGGTGGTCGAGGCATGCGGCGCGTCGTGCACGCCCACCGAAGCGCTGCTGAAGGTCGAACCGTCGAGGGCGCGAAACACCGGGTCGTTTTCGTAGCCGATATTCAGCACCTTGTCGCCGCTGCTCTGCGTCGGCGAGGCGTAGGCGATGTAGTTGGCGTCGGCGAAGAAGCCGCCCCACTTGCCAGCGCTCAAGTCAGCCATGCTGTTCACCGCCAGACCGCCCAGGCTATGACCGCTGACCAGCACGTCCTTGCCGCTGAGGCCGTTGGCCCGGGCGAATGCGACGACATCGTTGAGCAGATTGCCGAAGGCTTCGCCGACGTAGTTTTTTGCGTAATCGGCCGGGCCGAACGCGGCGAGCAGATCGGTGATCACGTCGCCAATCGAATCACCGATGAGGATTTCGCGCGGGCCGCTGGTGCCGCGAAAGGCAATCCCCAGTTCGGTGAGGTGACCCTGAGCGTCGTACTTGCCGAGGATTTCCACTTGCGCGCTGGTGTAGCCGGCCTTCTCGCCGAAGAACGTCCCGCGTGCATCGGTCTTGCCGTCGTAGCCCAATTGCGCAGCGCTGATCGGCGTCCAGCCGGCCTTTTGCACGGCCTCGAGGGCGAGTTTTTCCGAATCGGGATTCCACGGGATACCGGGGATCACCCCTTGCGAATCGGTGCCGCCAATCAGCGCGGTAACCAGCGTCGCCGGCAGACCGAGGCCGAAGCCGTTGTGCTGGTAGCCAGCGGCGAAGCCGTTATCGAGGTTGTGATAGGAATACAGCGTGATCGCCATGGCATCGCTGAACAGCGCCGCGGAATCGGCTGTGCCGACGTTCTTGTAGTCGTATACACCCATTGCCATTGCCTCTCTTGTTGTGGGAATTGTCAGAGATAGCTCACAGCCAGAGCACGGGGCTCTGGAGCATTCGTTACATCTTGCACAGCCTCTGTAGGAACTGCCGAAGGCTGCGATCTTGTGGGACGCAGAGCGTCCCCGGCTGCATTCCCACGCAGAGCGTGGGAACGATCATGTGTACGCCGTACCTGTGGGAGCGAGCAGGCTCGCTCCCACATTTGGATCTTCTGCACATTTGGATTTTTGTACTCGAACAATCCCATGTGCAGCGTTACTTTCTCTTTGAAAAACCGGCAGCCCGCGAGGCGCTGCCGGTTACGCCTCAGAACTGCCAGTCGAGGGTCAGACCGACGCCGTGATCTTTCTCGTTCGAGCCGATCAGGCCGTTGTAGTCGAGGTTGACCCGCACGTCGCGATTGAGTGCCAGCCCGGCGCGCACGCCGACCACGGCAGCGTCACGATCCATCGACACGCTCTGCACGGTGAAGGCGCTGTCGCCGTTGGCGAAGGCCAGATGGCTGTTGGCATCAACGCTGCTCAGGTTGTGCTGCCAGCCGAGGCTGGCGCCCAGTTCCAGCTGATGCTTGTCCGACACGGCAAAACTGCGCTTGGCGCGCACGCCGAGGGTCGACAGCACCACGTCGCGGTTGTCTTCACCACCCTTCAGCGCGGCAGCGTCACCCTTCTCGGTGAAGCTGTCGGTGTTGAGGTGCACGTAGGACAGATTGGCGAACGGCTCCAGGTTCAACGGTTGCAGGCCCAGATCGTAAGCGGCCTCGGTGAACAGTTGCGCGGTGGTCGCGTCACGTTTGGTTTTCTGTTTGCCGCTGACGTCGCCGAACTGCAGATCACGTTTCACATCGATACGATGCCAGCTGTAGGCGCCGCCGACGGTCAGGCGCAACGCGTCGATTTCATGGCCCAGATACGCACCCAAGTGGTAGCTGTCGACCGAGGCCGACGAATGCGTGCCGCTGCCCATGCTCAACGAGCTGTCGCTGTAACCAGTGACGAAACCGAGACGGGTATCTTCAGCAATCAGACCGTCGACGCCAGCCAGCAGCCCGCCGATGGAACTGTTGGAATCGGCATTGTCGTGTCCGCCATCGCTTTCACCCCACGACCCCAGCACCTTGATCCAGACGTTGCTGCGTTCATCAGTCGGCGCATCGGCGTTGAACAGATCACGCTCACGCAGGCGCTCGCCGACGGCTTCGCGCAGGTAGCGGCTGTCGTTGATCAGCAGCGTGCCGATGGCCGGGTGAATCTCGCCGGACAACTGTTGAAAGGCCTGCTGCGCCGACGCCGCGTTGGGCGACAGCAACAGGGTTTCGAACAGCGCATTGCCCGCACCTAAACGCTCGGCCGCCGCACCGACGGCGCGCTGGTTCGGCGTCAGACCGACGCTGGCGAACGATGCCTCATTGCGCCCGACCGCCAGCTGAATGCCGCCCGCCGAGTAATCCAGAGTGCCGCCAAGGAAGGCGTAATTCGGCAAGACCTGACCGAAGCGCCCTTCAATGCCACCTGCCGCTTGCAGGATGTTGTAGCGGGTACCGAGCAGGCTTTGCACTTCGCCGGTGCTGACCAAGGTCGGGCTGTTTTCCAGCGACAGGCTCACCGTGGCACCGTTGATGACCGCTTTGCCGCCCGCGACGATCTGGTCGCTGCTGGTCGGCGACAGCTCTACGGCGTAGGTCGAACCCGGCGCGAAGGTCACGTCCCCCGCCACATTCAGGGTGCCAATGGAATTGCCCGGTGCCACCGTACCGCCGCTGTTCACCGCCAGCGCGCCGATGCGGCCATTGCCGCCGAGGATGCCGCCGTTGTTGACGGTGACCGCCGATTGCAGCGAGCCGTTGATGGCCAGACGGCCCTGGTTGACCAGGGTCGGGCCGCTGTAAGTGTTGTTGCCGGTCAGCACCAGGGTGCCGATGCCTTGCTTGGTCAGACCGCCGTGGCCGCCGATGTCGTTGCGCCAGGTGTCGAGGCCGCACGTGATGTCGCTGCACACCCGCTCGGTCGGTTTGCCCTGATCGATGATCGCGCCGATGCCCGGCAGATCGGCGACAAATTGGCCAGAGCCGTAAGCACCCTGCACGCGGAATTCCTCGGGAATGTCCTGCTCGGTGACGAACATCGCCGGCCCATCGATGGCCTTGCGCAGGTTGATCATGCCCCAGCCGTACAAGGCGTCGATGCCCGGTGCGCCGAGGTCGGTCGCAGTGGTGCGCAACACGCTGGCGACCTGATCGCCGGACATATACGGGAAGCGCTCCATCAACACCGCGATGGAACCGGCCACATGTGGCGCGGCCATCGAGGTGCCGTTGTAGTTTTTGTAGCCGGTGGTCAAGTTGTCGGCGTTGGTGCCTTCGATGATCGAGCTGTAGATCTTGGTGCCCGGCGCCGACACGCAGTAACTGGCGGTGTAGCCGCAACGCGAGGAGAACGTGCTGATCACGTACGGATTGGCGCTGGCGGCGTCCGGGTTCTGCTGCAATGCGGCGACGGTGATCCAGTTCGGCGCGATGTCCGGAACGAAATAACCGAGGCCGGCAATGGCATCCGGGTTGTTCAGGTTGTAGTCGTTGCCGGCGGCAAAAATAGTGACGATGCCGCTGCGTGCGGCGGCAATCGCGCCGTCGTAGGCGCCGCCGGGTTTGGTGCCGAGCAAGGTGCGGATTTCGTTGAACTGCAACTGCGCGTCGTTGACGGTGAAGTGCGGATACGCCGGATCGCGGCCGCCGAGGTCGAAGCGGTCGGTGATGCCGATGCCCCAGCTGTTGTTGATGATCCGCGCACCGCTGGCGATCAGCGCATCCCAACCGGCCTTGTACACCGCGCCGTCGTTGCCACGCACGATGCCATCTTCGGGGCCTGGGTCGCCGTTGTCAGCGCTGATGATCTGCGCCCCGAACGCGACGCCGTGCATCACCCCGCCGTCGCGACTGCCCGCCGCGATACCGCCGACGTGGGTACCGTGGGCGCCGAGCTTGCCGTCGGAGCCGACCGAGGGCGAACCGTCATAGCGAAACGCGTCGCCGGCTTTCACCGGGATATACGGGTCGGTGTATTCGCGGATACCGCTGGTGACCAGAGTGACGACTTTGTTACTGCCAGAGAACTCCGGATGCGCGGCGTAGACCGGCTGATCGAAGATGCCCAGTTTCACGCCTTTGCCGGTGTAGCCGGCGGCGTAGGCGTAATCCGCGCCGATCGCGCCCAGGCCCCAGTCCGCCTTGAATTCATTACTGCGCCAGCTCGACGGATCGCCGCTGCGGCCGTTCTCAACGTAAGGCGCTGCCTGTGCCATCGCACTGGCACAGAGCATGGCGACTGTCAGGGTTTTCAGGGCAAAGCGGCCACCCGATTGCGCGGGGGTATTGTTGTTATCCATCCACGACCTTCCTTAGTGATGTTGCGAAAAATCCGGTTGCCTTGATCGTTCCCACGCTCTGCGTGGGAATGCCTCTAGGGACGCTCCGCGTTCCAATGGGACGCAGAGCGTCCCGGGCTGCATTCCTTTGCTGCGCGTGGGAACGATCAACAAAGGTTTTGCGACTGCTGCGCAGTCGAGCGGGGATAAATCCCCTCGCCACAGTGGCTCAAACCCATGCAATCAGAACTGCCAGTTCAGGCTCAGCCCTACGCCATGCAGCTTCTCGCGGCTGGCGTTGCCTTGATCGTTCCCACGCTCTGCGTGGGAATGCCTCTAGGGACGCTCCGCGTTCCAATGGGACGCAGAGCGTCCCGGGCTTCATTCCTTTGCTGCGCGTGGGAACGATCAACACAGGTTTTTGCTGCGCAGTCGAGCGGGGATAAATCCCCTCGCCACAGTGGCTCAAACCTATGGAATCAGAACTGCCAGTTCAGGCTCAGCCCTACGCCATGCAGCTTCTCGCGGCTGGCCAGTTGGCCGTTGTAATCGAGGTTGACCCGCACGTCCTTGCTCAAGGCCAGACTGGCCTGCACCCCGACCAATGCGGCATCACGCACCAGCGCCGAGCTCTCCACTGAGTACGGCGTGCCGCCGCTGGCAAAACGCAAATGCTGCTCTGATTCAATATCGCTGAGGCTGTGCTGCCAGCCGAGACGGGCGCTGACGTCCAGCGCTTGCTGGCTGGAAAGGTGGAAGGTTTTGCTCGCCCGTACGCCCAAGGTGCTCAACACCGCATCGCGCTGATCGCCAGCGCTTTTCAGCGCAGCGGCATCGCCCTTTTCGGTAAAGCCCTCCGTGTCGAGATGCAGGTAGGTCAGGTTGGCGAACGGTTCCAGCGCCAACGGTTGCAGCTGCAAGCGATACGCCGCCTCGGCGAAGACTTGGGTGGTGTTCGCGTCGACTTTGGCTTTCTGCTTGGCGCTGACGTCGTCGTATTGCAGATCGCGCTTCACATCGCCGCGATGCCAGCTGTAGGCCGCGCCAGTGCTCAAGCGCCACGCGCCGATGGCGTGCCCCGCGTAAGCGCCAAGGTGGTAGCTGTCGACTGTTGCCAAGGAATGCGTGCCCGAGCCCATGTTCAAGGAGCTGTCGCTGTAGCCGGTGACCAGACCGATGCGGGTCTGCTCGTCCAGCGCGCCGTCGACACCGGCCAGCAGACCGCCGATCGAGGTGTGGTAGCCGGCCGTGTCGTGGCCCGAATCCGTGCTGCCCCAAGCGCCGAGGGCTTTGATCCAGCCGTTGCTGCGGGTCGCCGAGTCATCGTGCAGCCGCTCGCCGAGCGCATCACGCAACTGGCGGCTGTCGTTGATCAGCATTGTCCCCAGCGCTGGATAAATCTCGCCGCTCAGTTGCTGGAAGGCTTGCTGCGCCGAGGCTTGATTCGGTGCACGAAGCACACTTTCGTAAACCGAATTGCCGGCGCCCAGACCTTCGACTGCCGCCGCCACCGAGCGCTGGTTCGGCGTTTGCCCGACGCTGGAGAAGCTTGTGGCATTGCGCTGGATATTCAGCTGAATGCCGGTTGCGGCGTAGTCGAGGGCGTCGCCGATGAACAGGTAGTTCGGCACTACTGCAGCGAACTGCCCCTGCACGCCGCCGGCCGCTTGCAGGATGTTGTACTGGCGACCGAGCAGGCTTTGCGCTTCGGCGCTGCTGAGCAAGGTCGGGCTGTTTTCCAGCGCCAGGCTGACGCTGGCGCCGCTGACGGTTGCCGTGCCGCCGGCGACGATGCGGTCACTGCTGGTGGGCGATAGCTCGACGGCGTAGGTCGAGCCGGGGGCGAGTGTCACATCACCAGCGACGTTCAAGGTGCCGATGGAATTGCCCGGTGCGACCCGGCCACCGCTGTTGGCGGTCAACGCGCCGATGCGTCCGGAGCCGCCAAGGGTGCCGCTGTTGTTGACGGTGACCGCTGAGGTCAGCGAACCGTTCACGGTCAGCAGACCGCCGTTGACGGTCGTCGGACCGCGATAGGTGTTTGCGCCACTGAGCAGCAATTGCCCGGCGCCGGACTTGATCAGGCTGCCCTCGTACACCCGGTTCGCCGCTGCCGCATCACGCAGCATGCCGACGGCGTAATCGGTCTGCTCCTGCTGACTGGCGCTGGCCGGCACACCGTTCTGCCAGCCTTTGTCCTGCAGGGTTTGCTGCCAGGCGCTATGCTCGGCGAGGTCTTCGCGCTGGCGCTGGATCAGCGCCTTGTCGGAGATGTCATTGCTCCAGACATCGCGCTGCCCTGCCCCCAGATTGGCATCGAACGCACCGAGCAATTGCCCCGGCCCGCGCATCGCCCGGTCGAGGTTGGCGACGCCCCAGCCGACGCGCTCGTTCGGTGCGTTGGTGACCGAGCCATCGAGCTGGGTGGCGGTGGTCAGCAGCACTTCGAGCGCCTGCTGGTTGTTCATGTACGGATAGCGTTCCATCACCAGCGCCAAGGCGCCGGTCGCGTGCGGTGCCGCCATCGAGGTGCCGGACTTGATCGCATAACCGCCGCCGGGAATGGTGCTGTCGACCTTCGCCCCCGGTGTGGTGATGCACCAGTATTTGGCAATCCCGCACTGGTTGTACTTCTGCTGATTGCTCTGATCGAGCCCGGACACCGCCAGCCAGTGACCTTCCAGATCCGGCTGAAAGTACGGCAGCGCCGAGCGCACGCTGGCGTTCGGGTAACCGCTGTTGCCGGCGCTGAAGACATTGATCACACCGCGCCGCGAAACGTCGGCAGCGGCGTCGAGCCAGGTGCCATTGTTCCAGTGCTGCGCGTAGGCGGCGTGCAGATCCGCGAGAGTGCGATAGCTGACATCCGGCGGCTGGCTGCCCCAACTGTTATTGATCGCCCGCACCCCGGCATCGGCGAGGCTGTCGTAGACAGCTTTGAAATAACGCGGATCAGGGCCGGGGCCGAAAAGGAAACTGTCGTTCTTGTTGGTGTTGCCGACGTAGATTTGCGCGTTGTAAGCCACGCCGTGCATGCCGCTGCCATCACGGGCAGCGCCCATGGTCCCGACCACGTGGGTGCCGTGGGAATCGTTGTTCGGGTTGAGCGTGCCGTCGACGTTGAACGCTGAGCCATCGACGTAGCTGCCGCTGGCGGTTACCGGGTGATAACGGTCGGCGGAGAATTCGGGGTGAGCGGCATCGAAACCGGAATCGAGCGCGCCGATCTTCACGCCCTTGCCGGTGATGCCGGCTGCGTAGGCCTGATCGGCCTGCATGCGTTGCAGACCCCAGTCACGCAAGAACTCGGCGCTGCGCCAACTGGATGGATCGCCGGGCTGGCCGTGTTCGAGGTATTGGGCGTGAGCCTGGTTTGCAGAAATCACAAGCAACAGCGTGCCGACCGAGATCGGCTTGATGCGTACGTCCATGTTCATCACTCTCGTTTTTGTTGTTTTGTTCAGGGCTGAATTGCGGTGTCGCCCGTTCCCCTCACCCCAGCCCTCTCCCCGAGGAGAGGGAGCCGATTTGTGTTGATGTCAAAACCTGCGTCCAGCTCGGTGGTTCAGGTCGATGCAGCTATCGCAAGCCACTCGGTCAGTCCCCTCTCCCTCTGGGAGAGGGTCAGGGTGAGGGCTGTTGCGCGACCACAAATGCTTCGTCCACCCGCGCCAGATCCTGCTCATTCAGCGTCCCGGCGTAGTAATGCAATTTGGTCCAGGCCATCAGATAGTCGTAGCGTGCCTGGGCCAGGTCGCGGCGGGTGGTGAACAGTTGCTGCTCGGCGTTCAACGCGTCGAGATTGGTGCGTTCGCCGCCCAGAATGCTTTGTCGGGTCGAGACCACCAGCGCCTCGGCCGACTTCAGGGCCTTCTGATAAGCGCGCAATTTGCTCACCCCGGACAGGCAGGCGCTGAACTGGCGGCGCAGTTCGATCAAGGTTTCGCGGGTTTTGCCATCCAGCTCGTATTCGGCCTGTTCCATGGTGCGGCTGGCCTGACGCGTCGACGCCGATACCCCGCCGCCGGCGTACAGCGGCACGCTGACTTCCAGGCCGATGGTGTTGGTTTCGTAGCGCTGGTTATAGGTGTTGCCGCTTTCCGACTCGTTGTCGCGCATCGAGGCATAAGCACTGACTTTCGGCAGATGCCCGGCGCGGTTGCGCTCGACTTCGTAGCGCGCCACTTCCACGGCCTGACGCTGCGAAGCGAGGTTCGGGTTGTTGCTGATCGCCAGTTCATGCCAGGTGTCGAAGTTGGCCGGTTGCAGGGTGAAGGTCTGAAATTGCTGACCAAGCGGCGCCAGATCGCCGATGTCCACCGCCGGCACGCCCACCAGCGCGCCCAGCTCGCGCAAAGCGGCATCCTGCTCGTTGCGCGCTTCGATCTCCTCGGCAGTCGCCAGCTCATAGCGCGACTCGGCTTCGAGAATATCGGTGCGCGTGCCCTCGCCCTGCTTGAACATGTGTTCGTTCTGCTGGAACTGCTGTTCGTAGGCCTTCTTCTTCGCCTGGGCGATGTCGATCTGATCCTGGGCGAACAAGGCTTTGGTGTAGTTATCCAGCACGCGCACCAACAGTTCCTGACTCTTGCCGCGAAACGCTTCGTCGGCAAACAACGACTGCGCCACGCCTTTGCGATACGCCGCGTAAGCCTCGTAATCGAGCAGCGGTTGCTGCACCGTGAGCGCCGAGCCGTAACTGTTGTAGTTGCGCTCATCAGTTCGATTGCGCGCACGATCATCCAGAGACGTCGCCTTGGAAGAGTTGCGCCCCTTGTTGTAGGTGTAACCGATCCGTGGCAGCAGCCCGGCGCGGCCAATTACGCGGTTTTCCAGGCCGGCATCGCGCTCCTTGATTGCACCGAGGAACACCGGATCGTTGCGCAACGCCTGTTCGTAAATCTCGAATGGCCCCATGGCCGCGACTGCCGCGTGACTCGCGAGCAGCGTCATTGCGGCCCCCAGCATGCAAAGCTTTTTCATACAGCCGAACATCCTTATTCCTCGGTCAACGCAGAACCGGCGCGATCCAGAAGCGGTTTGAACAGGTAGTTGAGGAGTGAACGCTCACCGGTGCGCACGAACATTTCCGCCGGCATGCCGGGCTTGATCACCAGACCGTTGAGCTTTTCCATCGCCTGATCACTGACGCTGCTGCGCAACACGTAATACGGCACGCCAGTTTTCTCATCGACCATCTGGTCAGCGGAGATCAGGCTGACTTCGCCGGGCACGCGCGGGGTTTTGCTCTGGTTGAACGCGGTAAACAGAATGTCCACCGGCAAATGCGTGCCGACCTTGTCGATCAGGTTGATTGGCAAGTGCCCTTCCACTTCCAGGGTGGTGCCTTGCGGAACGATCTCCAGCAGGGTTTCGCCCTGACGCACCACAGCGCCTTCGGTGTGCACACCGAGGTTGACTGCCACGCCATCGGCGGTGGCGAGGATCTCGCTGTGTTGCAGGTCGAAACCGGCGGAGGTCAGCTGTTCGGACAGCGTCACGCTTTTCAACTGCGCATCGGCCAGTTGCGTGCGCACTTCCTTCTGGTATTCCTCGCCGTGCTGCTGCAACTTCAGGCGCGATTCAAGAATGCCCTGCTCCACACGGCCACTTTCACCGGTGTTTTCCGCCAGCTGCTGCTGCACTTGCGACAGTTGCCGCTGGTAGTCCATCAAGCGGTTGCGCGGGATGTAGCCGTTGTCGGCCAGTGGTTGCAGGTTGCTCAATTGTTGCTGCAAGGAACTGGCCTGGGCATTGAGGTCGCTGCGCGCGCGGCGCATGCCGGCCAGTTGCGCGGTGGCGCCTTCGATGTTGGCGCGCAGTGCCGCTTGTTCCCGGGAGAACGCTTCGCGGCGGCTGCTGAACAGTTGGCGCTGGCCTTCCAGCACCAGCGCCAGGCGCGGGTCCGGGTCGTTGCTCAGTTCGGCCGGAAAGGTCACTTGTTTGAGGTTGTCGCGCTCGGCCTGCCAGCGCGCGAGGCTGGCCCAAGCCATGCGGTACTGCGCCTGCAGCGATTGCACATCGGCAGCCACTTGCGTCTGGTCAAGGCGGAACAACGGCTGGCCCTGCTTCACGATCTCGCCTTCGCGCACCAGAATACGGCTGACCACGCCGCTGCTCATCGACTGCACAGCCTTGCGTTTGCCCGACACCACCACGGTGCCCTGCACCGGAATGCCCTGATCCAGCGGCGCCAATGCCGCCCAGGTGAAGAAACTGCCAGCGCCGACGATGGCCAGAATCCAGCCCAGGCGTGCGAAGAATTTCGCATCGCGTTCCGGGCGCTCGGTGAGGTAGGCGTGTTCCATGTTCGCTTCGTTTTCAGTGTTCATGCTGGCGCTGCTCATACACCCGAATTCCTTGTCGTGGGCTGATACTGCCGGCTCATGCTGAGCCCGCCCGGTGCTTGTGCGGCTTTTTCGCGTTGCTGTTCCTGCTGACCGGAAAGTGCCTTGAGCACATCCTGACTCGGGCCGAACGCCTGCAAACGACCATCGTTGAGCACGAGCAATTTGTCAGCCTGAGCCAGCACCGAAGAACGGTGCGTCACCAGAATCACCGTGGTGCCTTGCGCCTTGAGTTGCGCAATGGCGCTGGCCAATGCCGCTTCGCCGACGGTGTCGAGGTTGGAATTGGGTTCATCGAGCACCACCAGACTTGGCGTGCCGTACAGCGCGCGGGCCAGGGCCACGCGTTGCTTCTGGCCGCCGGACAAGCCGCTGCCGTCCTCGCCCAGTTGCGTGTCGTAACCTTGCGGCAAACGCAGGATCATTTCGTGAACGCCGGCCTGTTGCGCGGCAGCTACGACTTTTTGCGGATCGGCTTCGCTGAAGCGCGCAATGTTCTCGGCGATGCTGCCGCTGAACAATTCGATGTCTTGCGGCAGGTAACCGATGTAAGGACCAAGCTGATCGCGGTTCCAGCGATGAATATCAGCGCCGTCGAGGCGCACGGTGCCGCCCAGCACCGGCCACACGCCGACCAGCACTCGAGCCAGCGTCGACTTGCCGGAACCAGACGCGCCGAGCACACCCAGCACTTCACCAGCACTCAGATTGAAATTGACCATGTGCAAAGTGGCTGCACGCTGCCCGGGCGGGCCGGCGCTGACTTGTTCGAAGGTAATCTGGCCTTTTGGTGCCGGCAGTGCCATCGCCTCGTCGCTGGGCGGAAACGCCTGCAACAGCGCATCGAGACGGCGGTAAGCCAGCTTCGCCCCGCTCCACTGTTTCCAAACGGCGATCAGCTGATCAATCGGGCTCAGCACGCGGCCCATCAGGATCGAACCGGCGATCATCATCCCCGCCGTCATGTCGCCCTTGATCACCAGCAACGCGCCCAGGCCCAGCACCAGGGATTGCAGGCACAGGCGCAGGGTCTTGCTCAGTGAACTGATCACCGCGCCGGTGTCGCTGGCCTGGTTCTGCAAGCCGAGGAAGCGCGAATGCACCCCGAACCAGCGCTTGCGCAGCGAGCCGAGCATGCCCATCGCCTGAATGGTTTCGGCGTTGTGCAAGTGGCTGGTGGCCAACTGGCTGGACTGCTGGGAAAAACCGGCGGCCTCGCCGAGGGGCTTTTTGGTCATGTATTCGTTGAGGCACGCCAGCGCGATCAGCAGCAACGCGCCCGCCGTCGCCAACACGCCGAGCCAGACGTTGAACAGGTAGATGACAAACAGATAAACCGGGAACCACGGCGCATCGAAGAAGGCGAACAGCGCCGGGCCGGTGACGAACTGGCGAATGTGGGTCAGGTCGCCAAGCGACTGCCCGGCGTTACCCTCGCCCTTGAACAGGTTGCGCTCGAACGCGGCCTGATAGACGCGCAGATTGAAGCGACGCTCCAGCTGGCTGCCGATGCGGATGACGATAAAGCTGCGGATCACTTCCAGCAGCCCGATAAAGGCGAAGAAACCGACCACCATCAACGACAGCATTGCCAGGGTGGTTTCGTTCTGCGACGACAATACTCGATCGTAAACTTGCAGCATGTAGATCGACGGCACCAGCATCAACACGTTGATCAGCGCGGTGAAACAACCGACGCTGATCAGAATGCTTTTATAGTCGCCCAATGCCTTGATTAACGGAGCGGTGGCAGGAGACTTCGCCATCTTCATTGATTCTTCCTGAACAGTATTCATCGCGCCTGCGGGGCGAGACTTCAATTAATTAAGCGACCCTCCCGGAATACACTTCCGTGGCGCCCATTTAAATTTTCATAACAACTAGCGCTGATTGATGCAGTGCAGTTGATTTTATTTACCTTGCTTATAACCATGCGACGAATCGCTATAGCTATATTGGTTTGTAAAAGGCAGATCAGTTATTGGGCGCCGTACGTTCCAGCGTGACGATCAGCCCGGACTTCAAAGTCGCCAGATATAACCCGTCACGTTGTCGGCTGAAAAACTGGATTCTTGAGCCTTCGTTACCGGTGATCGACAAGCCGTCAGGATCAGGAAACCAGCCGATCGGAGCTTGCTCGAGCCATGCACCCAGACAGTCTGCGCCCTGGCCAACGGTCTTGTTGGCGAGCAGTTCGACACTACAAGTATTCGAGGGCTTGTCCTGGAGCTTTTGCGCTCGCAGGTCATCGACTGTGCTGGACAGTGTTGCCTGCCACTTTCCGGCAAACACGGAAGGTTCTTCAAGTCTGAGGCTGCTTGCCATCGCTGTTGCTCCTGAAATCGTAACGAGCGCCGCTGAAAGCCACGCCGATGCCGTGTAGGTAAAAGCTCTGTAGGTCATGGGAAATTTCGCTCCAGCCTGTAGCGTTGCGTACGACGCCTACCGATGCAAGTGAAGAAAGCGACGCCAGGGCGCCGCTTTCCCTTCACATCACGCCACGATGTCGCTGGTCGCTGCCTGGCCCACGGTGCTGACGATAAAGTCAGCCACGCCATGCCCGGAGAAATCCACCGACAACAGGCTGTTACCGCCCGACGAGGTCAGCACGGCATCACCGGCAGAACCGGTGAAGCTGTTGACGAAGTGCAGGCCCGCGCCGTTGGTGATGCCGGTCAGGTCGATTTTGTCCAGACCGCTGACGAAATCGAGGATCTGATCGATCGCACCCGGCTTGGAATCCGAGCTGGCGGCGAACACGAAAGTGTCCGAACCAGAACCGCCCCACAGTTTGTCAGCACCACCAGCGCCGTACAGGATGTCGTTGCCGGCACCGCCCTTCAGTTCGTTGGCTACGCTGTTGCCGATCAACAGATCGCTGCCCGAACCACCAATCGCGTTCTCGATGATCGCGCCCTTGGCAATCGACACGTTGCCGACCAGACCGCCCACGTCGGAGAAAGAAGCGTCATTGAGGTTGATCTTCTGGTTTTGGGTGAAACCGGAGAAGTCCAGAGTGTCCTTGCCGCCGGCATCCCACACCGAGAACACCACTTTGTCGCTCGACGACGATGCGCTGAGGAAATCACGGCCGGCATTGGAATTGAAGCCGTAGGTGGTATCACCAGTGCGGGTGCTGGTGTTGGCGCCGTAGAGCTTCTGGATCGCGGCGATGTCGTCCATCAGCGGGCCGGACGAGTAGGCTTCGACGCCGCCCTTGCTGAAGTTCTGGTTGGTGTTGCTCTCGCTCCAGTAACTCATGACGCTGTAGCCACGGGTGTCTTGGCCATAAGTCGCATCGTTGTAGGTCGGGTTGCCATTGCCGGCGTTGTAGTCGCCGGGGTGCGCAAGGCCCAGGGTGTGGCCGATTTCGTGGGTCAGGGTCTGACGACCGTAGTTGTTCAGATCCGGGTTCTTGTTCTGCGTGTAACCGCTGTTGATCAAGTACCACGAGGTGCCGTCATAACCAGCGCCGGTCCCCGGCAGATAGGCAAACGCCGCAGCGCCATTCTGGCCACCGCTGTAGTTACCGAAGGTCATGTGCCCGTCGCCGCCCGAGGCTCTCTCGGTGAAGGTGACATTGGCCACGTCGGCCCAGGACTGCATGGCGAGCTTGGCCTGAGCCTGTTGCTGCGCGCTGAACTGGCTGAACCCGCTGATGCCGTGCTTGTTCATGGTGCTGTTCGAGGCCGAGGTCAGGAACGTGTAGGTCAGTTCGATCTTGCCGCTGCCGTCCTTGTCCTGGTAGGCAGCGCCGTCACGCAGCAATTGCGTAGCCGCCTGATCGACGGTGTACGAGGGTTTGCCATTGACCGTGAGGTTGCCGCCACGGTCGTACTGATGGCTGAAGCTATTGATCTGGTTGTACGCCGAGCTGAACGCGGCCAGCTGGAAAGCCTGTTCGGCGGAATCAACAGCATTGGTTTTAACTTTCGACATAAACACACTTCCTTGTTTAGCAATGGAACAGTTTTTGTCCGACAGGACGATCTTTGGCGAGATCGTCCTATCACTCGCCCAATGAAGGCGTAACGAACCTGACACAATTGGAAATCTGTCGTAAAGAGTTTTTTTGCGATCCAATTTGGTGGTATCGGAAAACTGCCGTAAACAAAGCGTGCGGGGAGAAAAGATTGTTTTTAGTTGCGGCGAGGGTGGAAATTGTCTGACGATTTTCTATTTAAATATTAAATATCGGTAAGTTTGAATTTGTTGGGCAAGTCACACTTTCAGTCAGCGGTGCCAGTGCTTTGATATCAACTATCCTGATTCATTGAATAACGAATGTGAGAGCGAGCCTGCTCGCGAAGGCGCCAAGCCAGTCAACATAAGTGTCGAATGACAAACCGCTTCGCGAGCAGGCTCGCTCCCACAGGGGTCTTGTATGTTGGCCTGAAAAAACTCAGCTACCGGTGCGAATCTTGTTCCAAACCCGTGTCCGGATCCGGTCGATATTCAACGGCATCGCCTCCAGCGCAAACAGCTTGCCCATCATTTCCGGGCTCGGGTAAACCTTGGTGTCGTTCTTGATCGCCGGGTCGATCAGTTTGTCGGCTTGTTCGTTGCCATTGGCGTAATGCACGTAATTGGTGATGCCGGCCATGACATCGGGGCGCAGCAGGTAGTTCATGAAGGCGTAGCCGGCCTTTTCGTCTGGTGCGTCGGCGGGCATGGCGACCATGTCGAACCAGATCGCCGCGCCCTCCTTGGGAATCGCATAACCGATCTCGACGCCGTTCTTGGCTTCCTTGGCGCGGTTCTCCGCTTGCAGGATGTCGCCGGAAAAGCCCACCGCTACGCAGATGTCGCCGTTGGCCAGGTCACTGGTGTACTTCGAAGAATGGAAGTAACTGACGTAGGGCCGCACTTTCATCAGCAAAGCTTCGGCTTTTTTGTAGTCTTCGGGATTCTTGCTGTGGTGCGGCAGGCCCAGGTAGTTAAGCGCCGCCGGGAGCAGTTCCGGGCCGTTGTCGAGGATCGCCACGCCGCACTTCTGCAGTTTTTCCATGTATTCGGGCTTGAAGATCAGATCCCAGGAATCCACCGGTGCGTTGTCGCCCAGCACCGCTTTGACCTTGGCAATGTTGTAGCCGATACCGGTGCTGCCCCACAGATAAGGGAAACCGTGCTCGTTGTTCGGGTCATTGGTCTGCAAGGCCTTGAGCAGCGCCGGGTTGAGATTCTTCCAGTTCGGCAACTGACTCTTGTCGAGTTTCTTCAGCGCCCCACCCTGAATCTGCCGCGCCATGAAGTGGTTCGACGGAAAAACCACGTCGTAACCGGATTTACCGGTCATCAGCTTGCCGTCGAGGGTTTCGTTGCTGTCGTAGACGTCGTAGGTGACGCCGATGCCCGTGTCTTTCTGGAAATTCTTCGTGGTGTCCGGGGCGATGTAGTCGGACCAGTTGTAGACCTTGACCGTCTCGGCCGCGTGACTGACGGAAGCGGCCAGCAGCAGCGGCGCCAATGCGAGGGTTTTCTGGATCATGAGGCGATTCCTGTATGGGCTTTTTTTGTTGGCAGGCAATCAAAGGATCAAACAATCAGAAAATCAGCACGTAGCTCTTGCGCACGGTTTCCTGGATGTCCCAGATCCCGAGCGTGTTGGCTGGCAACATCAGTGCGTCGCCGCCTTGTATGTGCAGGGTTTCGCCGCCACCGTCGGGGGTGAAGGTGCAGCGCCCGGAAATGAAATGGCAGAACTCCTGCGCGGTGATCTGCCGCCGCCAGCGGCCCGGGGTGCATTCCCAGACGCCGGTTTCGACACCGTCGTCGCGCTCGACACTGGTGGTCGAGGCAATTGCGACGGGTTCGCCGAGGGGCACGGCGACCGGGTTGGATTCTTCGAGCTCAAGCGTGGCGGTGTTCTTGAATTGGGTGATGCTCATGGCGTGACCTGTTTATTGAGGGAAACGGCGTTCAGTGCATGAAACCTTCCATGAACCCGGCGACCCGGCTGGCGAGCTTGCGCCGCCAGGGCGCGGTCGCGGGATTGGCCAGGGTCTGGTCTTCGTGCACGAAACTTTTGATGATCGCGTTGTAGCCGAGCCAGCGGCATGGCTCTGGCTCCCAGGCACGCAGCGCATGAATGCCACCGTCGGGCAGGACCCACGGTTGTTGGGTCAGCTCGCTGTCGCGCTCAAGAATCAGATCGGCCAGCGTCCGGCCGCCGAGATTGCTGGCACCGACGCCCTCGCCGCCATAACCGCCCGATAGCGCGATGCCGTTGGCGCGGTCGCAAAGCATGTGCGGCTTGAAATGCCGCGACATGCCAAGGTTGCCGCCCCAGGCGTGGGTGATCTGCACATTTTTCAGCTGCGGGAACAGTTCGCCGAACAGATAGCGGCGCAATTCGACTTCATCGCGGGTCAGGTTGAAGTCATGGCGCAGCTTGCCGGCGAACTGATACCCGCCACGGGCGCCGAAGATCAGACGATTGTCGGCACTGCGCTGGCCATAGGTGACCTGGCGGCTGAATTCACTGAAGGCCTGGCCGCGATTGAGGCCGATTTCGTCCCAGGTCGCAGCGGACAGCGGTTCCGTGGCGACAATCAGGCTTTGCACCGGCAATTGATAACGACCAAGTGGTGGCAAGGTCACCGAATAACCTTCCACCGCCGGGACGATCCAACGGCTGCGCACGCTGGCCTTGGCGGTACGCAGACTGCCGGGTTGCCAGTGAGTGACCGGGCTGTTTTCGTAGATTTTCACGCCCATGTTCTGCACGGTCCGCGCCAGACCACGGACCAGTTTCGCCGGGTGAATGGTCGCGACATGGGGGGCGAAGATGCCGCCGTAGGGCTTGGCCACGCGGATCTGCTGGGCCAGCTGCTCGGGACTGAGCCAGCGGTAGTCGTTATCGGTAAGGCCTTGGGCGTGCAGCTTGCTCAGGTAATCGCGCAGAACGGCTTCCTGCTCTGGGTAGCGCGCGGCACAATAAAGCACCCCGCCCTTACGGTAATCGCAGTCGATGCCTTCGCGTTCGAGGACGATCTCCACTTCATCGGGGATGCTGTGCAGCAGATCAAACGACGCCCGCCGTTGCTGCGGCGATAAGCCTGCGAGCAAGTGATCTTCGCCCAGCAAATTACCCATCAGCCAGCCGCCATTGCGTCCGGATGCACCGAACCCGGCGGTTTGCGCCTCGACGATGGCGATATCCAGGCCGGGCGCCTGTTTTTTCAGGTAGTACGCCGTCCACAGTCCGGTGTAACCGGCGCCGATAATCGCCACGTCGACGTCCAGGTCCCGCTCAAGCGCAGGCCGCGCCAGCAGCGGCTCATCGAGCTGATCCATCCACAAACTGATCGTGCGCCACGCCGACATGCCAGACTCCGCCACTGAAAACTTTCGATGGCGTCGATCCTAGTGGCTGCCTTCAGTGGATGTCTTGCGCGCGTGCCCGCAGAGAAATTTGTTTGGCGTAGGCCTTGGGCGACTGGCCGGTGTGTTCGCGAAAGCATTTGTAGAACGCTGACAGCGAATTGAAGCCGGCGGCAAACGCCAGCTCGTCGACACGCAACGGCGGCGTAGCGCTGTCCAGCGCACGCAGCAAATGCTGCAGGCGCGCCTGATTGACGTAGCGATAAAAGCTTTGCCCGAGCACCTGATTGAGTAGATAGGAAATCTGATTGCGGCTGTACCCGCACTCCTTCGCCACCCGTTGCAGGTCAAGCTCAGGGTCCAGATAGGGCTGCTGCTTTTCGAAATACTGCTGCAGGTCTTCGGCCATGAAACTCAGTTGCCGCGGTGACAGACCTAGCCTGCTGACCGCCGGACGGCTTGGCGCGGAGCTACCGACGGCTTGAGTACGCACCAGCGAGGCGTACTCGTTGACGCGCCAGATCAAGCCGTCCTTGACCGTGATCGCTTCGCTGGAACGAAACGACACCAGGCCGTCGCCGCCGCGCAAGGTCACCTCGTACTGAATGAACGCGGTGTTGCCATCCACCCGGATTCGGTCGCAATGTTCGAGCAGTTCGTCGGATTCTCGCGGCATGCTCACGCGCACGTATTCGCGTAACTCATCCAGACCGAGCACCCGGTTCTGAAAGAAATCGTTGTACTGGATATCGGCGTGATAAAGCGCCATGACGCTGTCCAGATCCCGGTGTTTCCAGCTCAGGTGATAGCGCATGACCGTGGCGGCCGTGGCCTGGGTCTGTTCTGGGCCGTCGTCATCGGCGTGCATAAGAGGCTCGGCGAAAAAGAACCGAGCTTGCCCAACTTCCTCTGCCGCTTCAATGAAAAATCCATGGTGGCGTTTTGGCGATAATCGCTGAGCCAGTGACTTACATCAAAAAATGCGAATCAATCGCTAAACGGACTGAAAAAACTCACAGTTTTTTCACACACGGATGCTACTTTTAAAGCTCAAGCACTGGTTGAGCCAATGAAGGCTCTTCCCACCTAACATGAGCAAAAGGAAGCGCTCGATGAAGCAGGCGGGCAACACCATGAATAAAGGGTTCAGCAAAGTCACCTTTCCAAACGCTTGCCAGCTGATGCGCTGGCATTTTCATCCCATGGGTTTCGAAGCGACGATGGATGCGCCGGGCAGCATGATCGCCCGTCTTTTCGATCGGGCCAGCGGCGAAACCATGATCGCCATCGCCGGCATTCCCTGCGCAACGGTGATGAACGCGGCGGACGTCGAGCGCATGATCGAAGCCATCGAGGATGAGCTGGAAGCCTTCACTCCTCCGGAATCTCTCAAGAACTACGCATAACCACCTGATTCAAAACAAAAAGCCCGCAGCGATGCGGGCTTTTTATTGGTCAGGCGCTGGTCTTTTCGCGTCGATGGTCGACGAAGAAGGGTTTGCCCTTGGCGACTCGATCCGACGCCCTCGGCATGTTTACCGCCTGGCTGTCTTGCGGTTCGACGTACCAATAGCAATGGCTGACGGCGCGCGTGATACCGACGTAGGCAAGGCGCAGGATTTCGTCCTTTTGCGCAGTGTCGTACGGCTCGCTGTCGCCGGTTTTACCCAATCCCGCCATGCGATAGACCTGATTCTTGTACGGAGAACTGGTCAGATGCTGGCAATCGCCAAGCAGAAATACCGCATCAGCCTGCAAGCCTTTGGCGCTGTGATAGGTCAGTTGCTTCAGCTGCCGCGCGTCGTAGGGCAAGCTCGAATCTACATTAAGTACAGGCTGAATATGCTGCTCTATCAATAACTTATCGCTGCTTTTTCGATAAAGCATCAAGATTGAATCGCCGCGCCGATAATGCTCGGCCAAGCGCTGACCCAATGCTTCATCATCCCGCTCAAGCAAGTTGACCGGGTGAAGCGGCTTGGGCTCACCACTGGCCTTGGCCTTCTTGCCTGCGATTGCCGGCGCTGCACGGACGATGTGTTCGGCGGCGTCGATGATGTGCTGATGGCTGCGGTAGTTGTCACTGAGCATCACTCTTGTGGTGCTCGGTGAAGGAAATTCCTTGTTGAACTCCATGAAGTAGCTCGGCGAGCTGCCGCGCCAGCCGTAAATCGACTGCCAGTCATCACCGACACACAGCAGCGATGAACGCTGTGCCCCTCGCCCGATGTGCATGGCCGGGCCACGGCTACGGATTTCATTGAGGCTGGCGCGAATCCACGAAACGATCTGCGGCGATACGTCCTGGAATTCGTCGATCATCAAATGCGCCATCGGCCGCAGCAGCTCGTCGCTAAGCAGCTTGAGGTTTTCCGGCGAGTGCTCGCTGAACAACGCGAACATGCGGTTGTAGGTCATCACTGGCGGTTTCTGATCCAGCAGGTGATCTTCAAATGCGCGCCAGAACAGGCTCAGGGCCTCAAAGAAAAAACGATCAGGATCGTCCTTGGCGAAGCTCATCCGACTGACCGCGTCCGGTACATCCAGGCCGAGGTTTTCGATAAAGCCTGCTGCGGCGACAAAACAATCCAGCAATGGCGCCGATGCCAGCTCGCCTTTGACCTTGTAATCGAAGCCGGGACCGGCGCTGGCATCTCCGGCCAACGTCGCAAGAACGCGCCTGGATGACTCGTAACTATCAAGCCATATCAATGGCTTACGACAGAAAGCTTGAAACAGGGTGCGCTTGACCGCCCACTCTGCACGGACGCTCAGCTTGGCGTTGGGTCGGGTCAGCTGGGCGTTTTCCCTGGGATCAAAGCCGAGCACCACCCAAGCATCGAGGCTGGGAATATAGCCATGAGCGTGGAACTGCGAGCCATTTATTTCGAAGGCCTGCCGATTCGGTTCGATGCCTTTGATCGGCCATGCCCCTGCGCGAAACCACAGATCCTCGATGACATCGCAGAGCTCTTCATCGCGCTTGGCTGCCAGTTCGGTGACCGCCATGCGTTTCTGCACATCGGGGTGATCGCGTTCCAGTTCCTTCAACTGTAATCCGGCACGGGACAGCGGCTGGATCAACTGGCGGAAACGCTCATCGTCGTTGAACAGGCGGTGATAACAAGCATTAAGTTGCTGGCGCTGCGCGTCATTGATACGCAGGTCAAACGGATTGCTGTCGACCTCCTCTGCGCCGCTTTGCGGGCGATCGCTGAGGTTCTCGAAGGCCTGCAAACGCTCGAAACCCGGCAGGCTGCGCACCATCGGCAGGATGCGTGAGTGGAAGGTTCTGACCAGCTCGCGGGCCTGCTTGAGGTTCAGCGGCTGCCCCCACAGCGTGAAGATTTCGATTAGCTTGTTGATGAAGTCCTTACGCGATTCGCGGGTGAAGGTCACCACGGTCATCGAATCCAGCTCAAAACCCAGATAATGGCTAAGCAACAGAATGCGCAGCACCAGCGTGGTCGATTTGCCGGCGCCGGCACCGGCCACCACCGAGGTGGACGGCGTATCGCTGAAGATCATCTTCCACTGCGCAGCGCTGGGCTGGGCGTGGGCCGGAAGCAAACGGGCGACGTCAGCCTTGATGCGCTTCTTCAGTTCCGCCGTCAGCGGCAGGCGCCAGTCATCGAACAGGTGGTTATCGACGCTGGGCGGCCGATGCTCGGTGTTGCGGCTGTCGCGAATCAGCAGAACCTGGCGGCCTTCCTCCAAACCCTCAAGCTTGCCCTCCTTGAAACCGTATTCGACGCCGGCGGTGTGTCCGCTGCGAAATCCGTCAGCTTGCCCGTGCAGCCACGATGCCCGGTGCTGGGCGCGCAATTTTGTCAGACCGTGACCAAAGAATCGCGCGGCCAGACGTTTGAACCAGGGCATCTCGGCCAGTGGACGAAGTTCAGGGGGAAGATCGGGGATGTGTTGCGCCACGCTGACGGACTCCAGGGTGTGAGGCTGTGGCGGCTATGGTGTCTGGATTTGCCGTCGAGTTCTAGCGAAATGCTTACAGGTCATCGGTTTAGGCGACGAATTGAAAGTCGGATGAGACGATGTCGAGGCGCCTTCTTATCAAATAACCTGATCATGATGCGGCAGTTTTTGCGCTTTTTATCGATGATTGCCTGATAGATGATCGCCGTCATCAACCACGGGGCCCGCCCCCTGACGACCCTTATTAGGAGACGATCATGCTTGAACTCAGACCCTTCAGCTCGCTGGGCGGCGCCCATCATGGCTGGCTGGACGCGCATCACCACTTTTCCTTTGCCGAATACTACGATCCGCAGCGGATGAGCTGGGGCAACTTGCGTGTGTGGAACGACGACATCATCGCCGCAGGCACCGGTTTCCCGCAGCATCCGCACCGCGACATGGAAATCATCACTTACGTGCGAGAAGGTGCCATCACGCACCAGGACAACCTCGGCAACAAGGGCCGCACCGAAGCCGGCGACGTACAAGTGATGAGCGCCGGCACCGGCATCGCTCACAGCGAATACAACCTGGAAGACAAGGAAACCAAGATCTTCCAGATCTGGATTCTGCCGACCGAAACCGGTGCGCCGCCGTCGTGGGGAGCCAAGCCGTTTCCCAAAGGCGAGCGCGAGGGTTTTGTGACGCTGGCCAGCGGCAAGGACGGCGACGATGAGAGCCTGCACATTCGTGCCAATGCGCGTCTGGTGGCGGCGAACATCAAGGCCGGTGAAACCGCTGAATACCGACTGGATGAAGGGCGTCGCGCCTATCTGGTGCCGGCCACCGGCGTGATCGAGGTCAACGGGCTGCGCGCGCAGGCGCGTGACGGCGTGGCGGTGGCCCATGAGCAAGTGCTGACGGTCACGGCGATCGAGGACAGCGAAATCGTACTGGTCGACCTGGCTTGATCTGCAGGCAATAAAAAAGGGCAACCAGTACGGTTGCCCTTTTCATGTGCGCATCATTTGCTGGAAATGGCGCCGTCTACCAGAGTTTGCGCCTCGGCCACCAGTTGCTTGAGGTGGTCGTCGCCGAGGAAGCTCTCGGCGTAGATCTTGTAGATGTCTTCAGTGCCCGACGGACGTGCGGCGAACCAGCCGTTTTCGGTCATGACTTTCAGACCGCCGATGGCCTGATCGTTGCCCGGTGCGTGGCTGAGTATGCTCTGGATCTTTTCGCCCGCCAGCTCGGTCGAGGTGACCTGTTCCGGCGCCAGCTTGCTCAGCAGTGCCTTTTGCTCAGGGTTGGCCTTGGCGTCGACGCGTACCGAGAACGGTTCGCCCAGTTCGTCGGTCAGGGCGCGGTAGGCCTGGCTTGGATCGCGCCCGGTGCGCGCGGTCATTTCGGCGGCGAGCAAGGCTGGAATCAGGCCATCCTTGTCGGTGCTCCATACGCCGCCGTCCTTGCGCAAGAACGACGCGCCAGCACTCTCTTCACCGCCAAAACCCAGCGAGCCATCGAACAGGCCATCGGCGAACCATTTGAAACCGACCGGCACTTCGTACAGGCGACGGCCCAGGCGCTTGGCCACGCGGTCGATCAAACCGCTGCTGACCACGGTTTTGCCGACAGCGGCATCAGCGCGCCATTGCGGACGGTTCTGGAACAGGTAGTCGATGGATACCGCCAGATAGTTGTTCGGCGCGAGCAAACCACCGGACGGCGTGACGATACCGTGGCGGTCGTGGTCCGGATCGCAGGCGAATGCCACGTCGAAACGCTCTTTCAGGCCAATCAGGCCCTGCATCGCGTGGCTGGACGACGGGTCCATACGGATTTGGCCGTCCCAGTCGACGGTCATGAAACGGAACGTTGAATCGACCTGTTTATTCACCACTTCCAGGTCGAGACGGTAGTGTTCGGCGATGGCCGACCAGTAGCGCACCCCTGCTCCGCCCAACGGATCGACACCGAGACGCAGCTTGGCATCACGGATGGCGTCAAAGTCGATGACGTTGATCAGGTCGGCGACATAGGTGTTCAGGTAATCATGGCGATGGGTCGTGCTGGCCTTGAGCGCCTGCTCGTAGCTGATGCGTTTGACCCCGGCCAGTTTGTTCGCCAGCAGCTCGTTGGCCTTGGCTTCGATCCACTTGGTGATGTGGGTATCGGCCGGGCCACCGTTGGTTGGGTTGTATTTGTAGCCACCGCTCTGTGGCGGGTTGTGCGACGGCGTGATGACGATACCGTCCGCCAGGCCAGAGGTACGGCCGCGGTTGTAGCAGAGAATGGCGTGGGAAACTGCCGGGGTCGGCGTGTACTCGTCGCCTTCAGCGATCATCACGGTGACGCCGTTGGCGGCGAGGACTTCCAGTGCGCTGGCGCCGGCCGGGGTCGACAATGCATGGGTGTCGATGCCGACGAACAGCGGGCCGGTGATGCCCTGGGCTTCGCGATACAGGCAGATCGCCTGGCTGATGGCCAGAACATGCCATTCGTTGAAACTCAAATCGAACGAACTGCCGCGGTGGCCGGAGGTGCCGAACGCCACTCGCTGGGTAGAAATCGATGCATCAGGCTGGCCGGTGTAATAGGCCGTAACCAGTCGCGGGATATCGACCAACAGTTCTGCCGGTGCCGGTTTGCCCGCAAAAGGACTGAGTGTCATGCAAAAACCTCTGAAATCGGAGTGGTTCAGGAAATGCAGCGCAGTTTACTGGCAGTTTGACCACTGTGCGACGGGATGTATCCGAAACTCGCCCGATGTTTTTTAACGTTATTGGCCGGGTGAGAGGCGCAAGGCATCGCCGAGCAAGCCGATGACACTCGGCAGATCCCGCTCGCCGTGGTGCAACGCGCTTATCCGCAGATGATCCGCATGCAGACCTTGCAGGCTGAACAGCTCGCCGGGGGCCACGATGATCTGTTGCTTGAGCAGGCGACGGAACACATTCGCCATATCGACCGGCCGTAACGAACGCACCCACACCGTCGCCCCGCCCTGCGGCTCGACTATCTGCAGCGTATCGCCCAAACGTTCGTGCAGAACCTGGATCAACACGGCTCGCCGCTCACCCAGCATTCGCCGCAGCACAGATAAATGCTGATCAAGCCGCCCGCCATTCAACAACCGGGCAATCGCCTTTTGGCGGATCGGCGACAAGCGAAATGCGCGCAGCAGAAAATGGCGTTGCAGCGCCTCACGCCAGTGACGCGACAGGACAAAGCCGAATGGCGCTTCAGCGCCGATGAATTTCTCGAAAGTGGAAAACACCAGCAGACGCTCAGGATCAAGCCAACTGCGCAAACGCTGTGAATCATTGCGCTCGTCAAACTCGCTGTAGCAGTCGTTTTCCAGTACCCAGACGCCATGTTGATTGAGCAACTGCGCGGCGGCCTGCTGACGCTCATGGGTGAAACCCTTGCCGTGGGGCATGCTCAACACTGAAGACAAAAGAACCAGACGTACTGGCTCGTTCTCCAGCAGCGATTGCAGTACCGACAGGTCAAGCACGCCTTCGGCCAGCAATGGCCATTCGATCACGCGCACCCCGCACGACTCGAGCAGACGCAATATCACCCAGTCGCACGGTGATTCGACAATTACGCTGGCGTGACGCAATTCAAGCACCGAAATCAGAATTTCCAGGACCCCGCGCAGATCAGCACCGATATAGATGTCATCGGCATGCCAGAAATGCTCTGTCGAACTCGTGTACCGCGCTGCCAGGGCTACCCGCAACTCCAGCTCTCCGCAAGGTTGCACGAATGTCTGTAGCTGACGCGGATATTGGCGCAGAAGCTCACGTTCCAGCGTCAACAACGGGCTGTCCAGCGGTTGCAGCGAGGCCGGTTCGTCGGCGCTCAACACACACATTCCGGGACGTCTGGCGTTGACGTACACGGTCTCCAGCAGATCATTGCCGTTGCCGGGCGCATCCATGCTGAACAGCGCTTGCGCGTAATACCCTGACTTGGCTATCGAATAGACTCGACCTTCCTTCTCCAGAAGCGAATAGGCGTACTGCACCGTTGAAATGGAGACATTCAATCGATCCGCCAGTTGTCGCAAGGAAGGCATGCGTACCGCCGCACCACCTCCGGCGTCATCAATCAGCGTGGTCAGATATCGATAAACTGCCTGATAAACAAAGTCGTTGTCCCGCGCGCTTTTCACACCCTCATTTCCGTAGATATCGGTTCACCACCCAGGCTCCGGCTCACCGTCAGCGTTCCGTCGACCGCTCGAACGGCGCAGCCGAACGCGCCTCATCCGAAGCCGAACTCTCCGAGGCCAATTGAGTGGGCGCATGAATCTGCACAGGGCCCGTCGCATAGAGGCGGATCACCAACCTGACTGGCAACCCGCTCACTTCCGTTATCCACTTCAAAACCTGCTCCGGCGCGTGCAAGCCTTGCATGGCGCGGTGCAGATCAGGCATGGCGACCAGCATGCCGGGATGACAGTTGCGCAGGAACCGCTCGAGACCTTTGCCGTTGTCGATGAACGGTGCAAACAGCAGGCACACCAGCTGCGTTTCGCTCAATCCGAAACCATTGATGAGGTAGTCCTCGGCAAGCGCCCGCAGCTGCTCTGGCCCGCCGGCATTGTCATAGCTGGCCAGCAAGTGCTCGCAGACAGATTCGGCGACCTGTTTTCGCCGCATGTCGGCCAGCGTGTGACGAACATAATCGTCGATACCCGCCTCATAGGCGCGCCCCTCGATGAAGCGTGCGTACAAACCTCGCACGTGCGCCGAGATCAGAGGGTCAGCGAATACCGCTTCGCCCTGGTACAGCGCCAGGTCGTCAGGTTCATAACCGAGAAATTCGCCCAGCAGCGGCCAGCGATCCTCGATTTTGCCGACCATCATGTCGTTGATGTCGATAAAACTGGTGCGCCGGCAGGCTTCGAACTCACCTTCCGGACGCCACGCTATCCGGTCATCATCTGCGCGCAGCTCGCGGTAAAAATCATCACCGAGCCCGTCGAGCAGCGGAAAAAGCGCTTCGAATCCCGCACTGGCCAGTTCTGGACCGGTTATTGCCACTCGCTGCATTGCACGGTTCAGGCCTTCGAGGAAATGCTGCTGACTGCCTTTGGTTTCAGTGCTGATCATGGCGTCGACACCATTGTTCCAGCGGGCGATCTGGCTGTAGTACTCGGCCGTCGCCAGATAGGCGTCATCCCATAATTCAGGCGTTTCCAGCCAGGTGCGACAGTGCCCGACCAGCAGCAGATTGACGCGACTGGCCTCACGCCCTTCGTTGCTCACAGGCGTGCGATGGTCGAACGGCAGCACTTCGCGGTTATCGACCATCAGCACCTCGACCCGCGGATCGTCATAAAGAAACAGTGCGCTGTAGCTGCGATGCAGGTTTTGCAGGGCGAGCGGGCTGTCGCCACTCCAGCGCAGGGACGCCACGCGCAACTGGAAGGTCGCCGGAGCACGTCCGGCAATGGTCAACTGCGCAGCCCGGAGCAAGGCCAGGGTGTAGCAGCCGTCACGCAGGCCGGACTGAGGCACCAGCACCTTGAATTGCCCAATGTTTTCCATGCCGCCAGCGGCCACCACCAGGCGCTGTATCAGCAACTGCAATGCCGTGCGCTCGGCTCGGGAAAAGAAACTCAGCAGACGCTGCAATACTTGCTGATAGACATAGTTCATTGCCTGATCATGGATCGTGCTCATCGGTATTTACCCGGTATCAAAAGTTTCATGCCGCGCAGACATGACAATGGGCGCGCGGCAATTGGATCAATAAGTAATAGACGCTGAAATGCTAACACTTACAAAGTTGTAGTTATTTGAAACACTTCACCTGAATAAAGCCATCCAGATGCCAATCGTCACGCTCAACCACCCGTATTCATTGGGCTTTCGCCATTCGCAAATGATCTGAGGAAACTTCCCACAACGTCCCACGACAAATCATTACAAGAAAAGGAGAAGCAACTTCCGAAACGCCCTACAGCAATTAAACAGAAATTGACGAAGCCAGCCGAGCCAGCCATTTGATATTGCCTTGGACAAATTGAATGCACAGCCATAGCTCATTCCTTGAGATGAAAGTAATCATTCAATTATCAGTGCTTATAGTGTGATTAGAAGATACAGATCGAAGGCAAAAACCAGTTCAGTTGCTGAAGGGCCGATGCTTCGATATCGGGAAGGGTTTACTGACAGCGGAGGATCTAAACAGAAAAGAGTCCGTGGCGGCCACGGACTCTGATGAGCGGATTTACGCGGTTTCCACTTGCAGGGCCACTCGCTCGCGGCATGGGCATTCGTCCATGTAGCGATGCGCTTCGACGAACTCGTTGAACGGGAATACACGCGTCTTGAGCGGCAGGAGCACGCGGTCAGCGGTCAACTGGTTGATGTCACGCAAAGCACGCTGCAGAGCGACGTGGTCCTGGACAATGCCCAGCTCCGGCTTGCCGGTGAAGTTGCCGATGCAGTGCACAAAGAACTGGATGTTCTTCTGAAACGCCGCACACGCCGGGAACGGGGTCTGGTTACCACCTTGCAAGCCGTACAGCACCAGACTGCCGCGTGGTGCCAGCACATCGCCGAGCAACGACATCTGCGGGCCGCCAAGACCATCGAACACCACATCGACGCCGCGGTTGTCGGTGATCTTGTTGATGCGCATCAACAGATCTTCCTCTTCGGTGACGATGACCTTCTCCGCACCGAGGGACAGCAGGTACTCCCGCTCCTCCGCCGATTTGGTCGCGGCGATCACTCGCACACCCAGCGCTTTGCCCAATTGCACAAACGACGGGCCGGCGCAGTGGCTGGCGTCAGTCACCAGCGCAAATTGACCGGGTTTGACCCGTGCCAGATCGGCATAAGCGAAGTAGGCGATCAGCAGCGGCGTGTAATGCACGCTCGCTTCGATCGGGCTGAGCACATCGGGATAACGGGTCAGCGCGGTGCGCGGCAGAACGATCGACTCGCCATAAACCGGATAGTCGTTCGGGCTTTCCGCTGGAAAGCTGGCCACTTTGTCGCCGACGGACAGATCGTCGACATCAGCGCCCACCGCAGTGACCACGCCAGCCATTTCATGACCGAGGCCCGAAGGCAGACGTGCCTGGGACGACGCCAGATTCTGGCGCCACAGGGTGTCGTACCAACTGATGCCGATTGCCTCGACACGCACCTGCACTTCGCCAGGACCTGGCTGAGCAGCCGCATGCTCTTCGCATTTGAGCACCTCGGCCGGACCAAACTTGTGAAAACGGATCGTGCGGGACATCGCAAACCTCGTCAAAGTAACCTCTAATGCCATGAACTCTATCTGGGCTTTGGACCCAAGACCATCAGTGGCTATTAATAGTCGACATGCCTGTCATTGATTCCGCATCAAGGGCGGCATTGGCAAATTCCATGAAAAAAGGCCTGCCACCGTCGCAGTAAAGCTGAATTTTCCGGTGCAGAGTACCAGCCTTTCCCCGTAAGATTCATGCCGGCCATTGTTCTCATATGGTCGCCCTCGTCAAGTTTGATGACTCTGCCAGGACTCCAGATGAATCGTAATGACCTGCGTCGTGTCGACCTGAACCTGCTGATCGTGTTCGAAACATTGATGCACGAACGCAGTGTGACTCGGGCCGCGGAAAAATTGTTCCTCGGCCAACCGGCTATCAGTGCGGCCTTGTCGCGCCTGCGCAGCCTGTTTGACGATCCCTTGTTTGTCCGCACCGGCCGCAGCATGGAGCCGTCCGCCCGCGCGGTGGAAATCTTCGCCCTGCTCTCGCCCGCCCTTGATTCGATCTCGACCGCCGTCAGTCGTGCCGCCGATTTCGATCCGGCGACCAGCACGTCGGTGTTCCGCATTGGATTATCCGACGACGTCGAATTCGCCCTGCTGCCCATGCTGCTCAAGCGCCTGCGCGCCGAAGCACCAGGCATCGTCCTCGTCGTGCGGCGGGTCAACTACATCTTGATGCCTGGCCTGCTCGCCTCCGGCGAGATTTCCATCGGCGTCAGCTACACCACCGACCTGCCGGCCAACGCCAAGCGCAAGGTCCTGCGCCGCAGTGCACCGAAGCTGCTGCGCGCCGACACCGTGCCGGGGCCGCTGAGCCTGGACGACTACTGCGCCCGACCGCACGCACTGGTGTCGTTCGCTGGCGACCTCAGTGGTTTTGTCGATGAAGAACTGGAAAAACTCGGACGCAAACGGCACGTGGTGCTGGCAGTGCCGCAGTTCAACGGACTGGGCACGCTGCTGGCGGGCACCGATATCGTCGCGACCGTGCCGGATTACACGGCTGAGGCACTGACGGCGGCTGGCGGTTTGCGGGCTGAAGATCCACCGCTGCCGACGCGTACGTTTGAACTGCACATGGCTTGGCGTGGCTCGCAGGATAACGACCCGGGAGAGCGGTGGTTGAGGTCGCGGATTCAGATGTTTTTTGGAGATCCGGATAGTCTTTAGGTATCGTCGGCTAGGGTGCGTTATCGGAAGTACCGTAGAACGCACCCCGTCGGAATCAGATCCCGATTCAATATCCGGGCGGGCAAATTGGCATAATATGCCAATGTTCGTAAGTACCGGTTTGGCCAGCACTGGAGATAATTATGGCGACCCGAAACGTAGTGCTCACTCCACACCAGGAACAGGTTATTCATGACCTTGTCCAGTCAGGCCGGTATCAGAATGCCAGTGAGGTAATGCGCGAAGGCTTGCGGCTGTTGGAGCAGCGCGTCGCCGAAGATACCGCCAAAATCGAGGCACTGCGTCAGGCGACCTCGATCGGCATCATGGATCTTGAGCGTGGGCGTTTTACTCAGGTGAACGAAGGGGATCTGGAACATTACCTTGAAGGCTTGAGCCAGGAGGCTACCCTCCCCGCGCGCGAGAAACACTGAGGATGCCGCGATATCGGATTTCCAACCCCGCGCGCGCCGACATTGTCGACATACTCAGACTCTCCCATACCCAGTTCGGCGACCAGGCCCGCCAGCGCTACCAAGCGCTGATCCTTGCAGCGCTCCAAGCGCTGGCCGACAAGCCTTATCGCATTGGCAGCCATGACCGCGATGAGCTTGCACCAGGCCTCCGCAGCTATCACCTCATCTATTCGCGCCAGCAGGCGAAACCCACTCATGGAACGGTCAAGAGCCCGCGCCATATCGTGTTCTATCGCGTGGCAAATGACGACGTGATCGAGGTCGTCAGACTCCTTCATGACGCCATGGAAGCGCATTTGCACTTGCCTGCGGCTGAACGACCGACCCCATGACCTGACTGGCCAAGAACAGGAAAATCAGGCGCCCCCTCTGAATCTGGACCCTGAAAGCCCTTTAGCCTCTTTCCCGACCCGAATCACTTGCCGCCAGTCACATCCAGAAAAGTCCCGGTGACAAACGAGGCCTCCGCGCTGGCCAGCCACAAGATGGCCCGCGCCACCTCTTCCGGCTGACCGCCCCGCCCCATGGGGATAGTGTCCTTCACGCGATCCACCCGCCCCGGCTCGCCGCCGCTGGCGTGCATGTCGGTATAGATGTGCCCCGGGCGAATGCAGTTGACCCGAATACCCTCGCGCGCGACTTCTTTGGCAAAGCCGACGGTGAAAGTTTCCAGCGCGCCTTTCGATGCTGCGTAGTCAACGTATTCATTCGGGCTGCCCAAGCGCGCCGAGGCAGAAGAAACGTTGATCACTGCCCCACCTGTGCCGCCGTGCCGATAAGCCATGCGCTTCACCGCTTGCTGCGCGCACAGGATCGGTCCCAGAGCATTGACCGCGAAGATGCGCTGCATGCGTTCAAAGCTCAGGTCCTCCATGCGTGACTGTTTTGCCAGAACGCCAGCGTTATTGACCAGAACATCGATCCGTCCAAATGAGCGATCGAGCGCCGAGAACAGTTCAGCAACCTGCTCGGGGTCAGCACTGTCAGCACGCAGCGCGAGGCCCTTGCGCCCCAACGCTTCGATATCCGCCACCACCTCAAGAGCGGCGGACTCGTTGGCAACGTAGCTGATGGCAACGTCGTAGCCTTGCGCGGCAGCGAATCGGGCGGTGGCGGCGCCGACTCCGCGACTGCCGCCGGTGATCAGAATCAGCGGGGCCTGCGAAACGTTATCCATGCGACGTTCTCCTGAGCAGTTGGGCTGTGTCAGCCGATGATGATGGCGCCGCTGGCGATGACCACGCACGCCAGCATCCTGCGGACGGTGAGCTTTTCACCGAGGAACAAATAGCCGAGCAATGCGGCAAACAACACGCTGGTTTCGCGCAAGGCCGACACCGCGCCCAGTGGCGCTTCGTTCATCGCGTAGATAACGATTGCGTAGGCCAGCAACGAGACCAGTCCGCCGACCGCAGCGGTCAGCATTCCGGGCCGTACGGAAAACAGACTGCGAGCATCGCGCAGGCCGATATACACCAGCGGCATCAGCACGCCCCACAGTGCGCTCATCCAAACCGTGTAAGCCAGAGGCGCCCCCGACAGTCTGGCGCCAATGCCATCGACCATGCTGTAGGCAGCGATGAAACAACCGGTGCCCAGCGCATACGGCAGGCTCGGCACCGACAGGCTGCGCCCGCGAAAGGCCAGGGAAATGATTCCGCCGGATACCAGACCGATGCCGAGCAGCTCAGCGGGAGTAATGGTTTCGCCGGCAAACAGCGCGGCGCCAAGGGTGATCAGCGCCGGTGACGAGCCGCGGGAAATCGGATAGATCTGCCCAAGGTCGCCGACCCGATAGCTGCGCACCAGGAACAGGTTGTAGCCGACATGCAGCAGTGCCGAGAGCAGCGCATACCCCCAGCTCTCAGGTGCAGGCGCGGCCATGAAAAAGGTGGCAATGAGGCAGACGATGGCGATGGCCACGCACATTATTGTCATCGACCAGAGCCGATCGGCACCGCCGCGCAGCAGCGCGTTCCAGCTGGCGTGCAGGAGCGCGGCGAACAGAACGAGGAGTACGAGATGGATTGGCATGCGGCATTTTAGTCATCGCCGCAGCCCACATTACAGAGAAGTCTCTTCATCCAGTCATGAGCAATACCTCATGACTCAGTGCTGCGCGCCCTGCACTTTCAACGCCTCACTGAGCAACCACTCGCGAAATTTGAGGATATGCGGCTGGGCTTCGATGCCTTTGGGACAGACGAAATAATAGGCAAGCGGCGATGTGAACGGCACATCGAACAGCCTCAGCAAGCGGCCGTCGCCGATTTCATTTTCGACATGCCCGCTGCGCACCAGCGCCACACCCTGGCCGAGCAATGCAGCTTCGACAGTCATGTTGGTGTCGCCAAACCTTACGCTTTCGCGCAGCGGCGAAAATGCCAGCCCGACGGACTCAAACCACACCTCCCATTTCGGCGCCAACTCGGCGCCGTCGCGAATCAGCAACGGCAACTGCAGCAAATCGGCGGGAGCGCCCGGCATGCCGACACGCTGCAGCATCTCGGGGCTGGCCACGGGAAACACTTGCTCCCCAAACAGAAACTCCGAATACAGACCGGGATTATTGCCCTTGCCCAAACGAATGGCGACATCAGCTTCGCCGCTGGCGAAATGGATGATCTTGTCCGTGGTATCCAGCGACACCAACAGCTCCGGGTGCAGGCGCGACAGGTTCGGCAAGCGTGGCAGCAGCCACTTCAACGCGAACGAATAGGTGGTGCTGACGGTCAGGCGAACCCTGTCCTTTTGCTCGCGCAGATCCTCCAGCGTTGCTTCAAGGCTCATGAAAAACTCGCGCACGATCGGCGCCAGCGTCGCCCCCGCTGTTGTAAGGCGTAACGCCTTGCCGCGCTCGAACAATTGCAAGCCCCAAAGTTCTTCAAGGTGCCGGAGCTGATGACTGACGGCGCTTTGGGTTACGTGCAGTTCTAGAGCGGCAGCCGTGAACGTCGGGTGCCGAGTGGCCACTTCGAAAGCCCGCAGGGTCGCGGTCGGGGGCAGGTCTCGCATAAAAATGATCCGGGGACGGTAAATATCAGAGCATGAGGTTACGCTCATGTTAGAGCGAAACTCCCTTGATTGCCCGTTCCGCGACATTGGCGTATTGCTCCGGCAAGTGGGCGAGGTGCTGATAACAGCGAGGCATTTAATCGCCGGATAATCCTCCGCGCGCAGCTTCGGTCGCAATCATTGCAGATCAAGCAACACAGAATTGCCTTCAGGCCGATTGATAGCCCCCTAACGAAAGGTGCATGCTAGAGGGCTGCCTCGGCTCTTATATCATTCCGAATGATAGTTACCTTTGCTTCATTCGATTCGTGCCATCACACCCGCGCCGAGCATCATCCGCCCATCTTCAATACTTCGGCGGATTGCATCCATGGAACAATCACTCAAACATTTGCGCTTCCCGTTGGCCATGCTGGCCGTACTGGTGATGAGCGCCTGCGGCAAAACTCCGGAGACTGCCGGTGCCCCGCCCGCTGCCAAAGTCAGCGTGGCCAAGGTGCTGGAACAACCGGTCAACGAGTGGGACGAATTTACCGGGCGCCTCGAAGCGCCGGAAACCGTTGAAATCCGCCCACGGGTTTCGGGCCAGATCGATCAGGTCGCGTTCACCGAAGGCGCGTTGGTCAAGAAAGGCGACCTGCTGTTCCAGATCGACCCGCGTCCGTTCCAGGCTGAGGTACGCCGCCTCGAAGCTCTGGTTGCTCAAGCCCGCGCCACCGCCACTCGCAGCGAAAACGAAGCCGCTCGCGGTGAACGTCTGCGTGCCAGCAATGCCATTTCCGCTGAACTGGCCGACTCGCGCACCAGCGCCGCCCAAGAAGCCCGCGCCGCCGTTGGTGCCCTGCAGGCACAACTGGACCTGGCCAAACTGAACCTGAGCTTCACCCGCGTGACCGCACCGATCAGCGGCCGCGTCAGCCGCGCCGAAATCACTGCCGGCAACCTGGTGACCGCCGACACCACCGCGCTGACCAGCGTCGTCTCAACCGACAAGGTCTACGCCTACTTCGACGCCGACGAACGCGTGTTCCTCAAATACACCCAACTGGCCCGCAACGGTCAGCGCGGCGCAACCACGCCGGTGTACATGGGCCTGTCCAACGAAGACGGCAACCCGCACCTCGGCCAGATGAACTTCGTCGACAACCAGGTCAATCCGAAAACCGGCACCATCCGTGGTCGCGCAGTCTTCGACAACGCTGACGGCACCTACACCCCGGGCTTGTACGCACGGCTGAAACTGGTCGGCAGCGGCACCTACAACGCCATGCTGATCAATGACGAAGCCGTGGGCACTGACCTGGGCAAGAAGTTCGTGCTGGTGATGGATGGCGACAACAAGACCGCCTACCGCGCCGTCGAACTCGGTCCGAAGATCGAAGGCCTGCGCATCGTCCGCAACGGTCTGAACAAGGACGACACGATCATCGTCAAGGGTCTGCAACGGGTTCGTCCTGGCTCACCGGTCACCCCTGAAGTGATTCCGATGGCCAGCGAGCAGACCCTCGCCGCCCTCGCTCAACAACGTCAAGCGCTGGAAGCCAGCAACCTGCCCAAAGTTGCCCCTGCCAAGGGCGCATCGGGTTCGGCTGCGAAGCTGGCCGCTACGACCCCACGCGGTTAAGGGACGACAACTCCGATGAATTTTTCCCAATTCTTCATTTCCCGGCCGATCTTCGCAGCGGTGCTGTCGCTGTTGATCCTGATCGCCGGTGCGATCTCGCTGTTCCAGTTGCCGATCAGCGAATACCCGGAAGTCGTGCCGCCGACCGTGGTCGTGCGCGCCAACTTCCCGGGCGCTAACCCCAAAGTCATCGGTGAAACCGTGGCCGCTCCGCTGGAGCAAGCCATCACCGGCGTCGAGAACATGCTGTACATGTCCTCGCAATCGACCGCTGACGGCAAGATCACCCTGACCATTACCTTCGCCCTGGGCACTGACCTGGACAACGCGCAGGTGCAGGTGCAGAACCGGGTGACCCGGACCGAGCCGAAGCTTCCCGAGGAAGTGACGCGTATCGGTATCACCGTCGACAAGGCTTCGCCAGACCTGACCATGGTTGTGCACTTGACCTCACCGGACAAGCGCTACGACATGCTCTACCTGTCCAACTACGCAATCCTCAACATCAAGGATGAGCTGGCTCGCCTGGGTGGTGTCGGTGACGTGCAGTTGTTTGGTATGGGCGACTACTCGCTGCGCGTCTGGCTTGATCCGAACAAGACCGCTTCGCGCAATCTGACCGCGACCGATGTGGTGACCGCGATTCGCGAGCAGAACCGTCAGGTCGCCGCCGGTCAACTGGGCGCGCCCCCTGCCCCGACCGCGCAAAGCTTCCAGCTGTCGGTCAACACTCAAGGCCGTCTGGTTTCCGAGGAAGAGTTCGAGAACATCGTCATTCGTGCAGGCGACGACGGTGAGATCACTCGCCTGAAGGACATTGCGCGCATTGAACTGGGTTCCAGCCAATACGCCTTGCGCTCGCTGCTGAACAATCAGCCGGCGGTGGCAATCCCGATCTTCCAGCGTCCCGGTTCCAACGCCATCGACATTTCCAACGAAGTGCGCGGCAAGATGGAAGAGCTGAAGAAAGGCTTCCCGCAGGGCATGGATTACAGCATCGTGTATGACCCGACGATCTTCGTCCGTGGCTCGATCGAAGCGGTGGTTCACACCCTGTTCGAAGCGCTGATCCTTGTGGTGCTGGTGGTGATTCTGTTCCTGCAGACCTGGCGCGCCTCGATCATCCCGTTGGTGGCGGTACCGGTATCGTTGATCGGTACGTTTGCGGTCATGCACCTGTTCGGCTTCTCGCTCAACGCCCTGTCGCTGTTCGGCCTGGTGCTGGCCATCGGTATCGTGGTGGACGACGCCATCGTCGTGGTGGAGAACGTCGAACGGAACATCGAACTCGGACTGACGCCGGTCGAAGCGACCAAGCGCGCCATGCGTGAAGTGACCGGGCCGATCGTGGCCACGGCACTGGTGCTGTGTGCCGTGTTCATTCCGGCGGCATTCATTTCCGGCCTCACCGGGCAGTTCTACAAACAGTTCGCACTGACCATCGCGATCTCGACAGTGATCTCGGCGTTCAACTCGCTGACCTTGTCGCCAGCGCTGGCTGCTGTGTTGCTGAAGAGTCACGACGCGCCGAAAGACCGCTTCTCGAAAGTGCTCGACAGAATCTTCGGTGGCTGGCTGTTCCGTCCGTTCAACCGTTTCTTCGACCGTGCCAGTCATGGCTACGTCGGCACCGTGCGCCGGGTTATCCGCAGCAGCGGCATTGCCCTGCTCGTGTATGCAGGCCTGATGGTGCTGACCTTCTTCGGTTTCTCCAGCACGCCGACCGGTTTCGTACCCGGCCAGGACAAGCAATACCTGGTGGCCTTCGCGCAATTGCCGGATGCCGCGAGCCTGGATCGCACCGAAGACGTGATCAAGCGCATGTCCGACCTCGCGCTGAAACAGCCGGGCGTGGAAAGCGCCGTAGCGTTCCCGGGCCTGTCGATCAACGGTTTCACCAACAGCCCGAACGCCGGCATCGTCTTCGTGACGCTGAAACCGTTCGACGAGCGTAAAGACCCGAGCATGTCCGCCGGTGCGATTGCCGGCGCCTTGAACGGCCAGTACGCGAACATTCAGGAAGCGTACATGGCGATATTCCCGCCACCGCCGGTACAAGGCCTGGGCACCATTGGTGGTTTCCGCCTGCAGATCGAAGACCGGGGCAACCTCGGCTACGACGAGCTGTACAAAGAAACTATGAACATCATCAACAAGAGCCACAACGTGCCGGAACTGGCCGGCCTGTTCACCAGCTACACGGTGAATGTGCCGCAGGTCGATGCCGCCATCGACCGCGAAAAAGCCAAGACCCATGGCGTGGCCGTCAGCGACATCTTCGACACCCTGCAGATCTACTTGGGTTCGCTGTATGCCAACGACTTCAACCGCTTCGGGCGCACCTATCAGGTCAACGTTCAGGCCGAACAGCAGTTCCGTCTTGAATCCGATCAGATTGGTCAGCTGAAAGTACGCAACAACAAAGGCGAAATGATTCCGCTGGCGACCTTCATCAAGGTCAGCGACACCTCGGGACCGGATCGCGTGATGCACTACAACGGCTTCATCACCGCTGAAATCAACGGTGCCGCAGCCCCGGGCTATAGCTCTGGCCAGGCAGAAAAAGCCATCGAGAAACTGCTCAAGGAAGAACTTCCGAACGGCATGACCTACGAATGGACCGACCTGACCTACCAGCAGATTCTGTCTGGCAACACCGCGCTGTTCGTGTTCCCGCTCTGCGTACTGCTGGCGTTCCTGGTGCTCGCCGCACAATACGAAAGCTGGAGCCTGCCACTGGCGGTGATCCTGATCGTACCGATGACCCTGCTGTCGGCCATTACCGGTGTGATCATCTCCGGCGGTGACAACAACATCTTCACCCAGATCGGCTTGATCGTACTGGTGGGACTTGCCTGTAAAAACGCGATTCTCATCGTCGAGTTCGCCAAGGATAAACAGGAAGAAGGCCTCGACCCGCTCGCAGCGGTACTGGAAGCCTGCCGCCTGCGTCTGCGGCCGATTCTGATGACCTCGTTCGCGTTCATCATGGGTGTGGTGCCACTGGTGTTCTCCAGCGGAGCCGGTGCCGAGATGCGTCACGCCATGGGTGTGGCGGTGTTCTCCGGGATGCTCGGGGTGACCTTCTTCGGTCTGCTGCTGACGCCAGTGTTCTACGTACTGATCCGTAACTTTGTCGAACGCGGCGAGCAGCGCAAAGCAGCCAAGGCGCACACTCTTCAAAAGCCACTGGAGGCGCAACAATGAGTCTGAAAGTCTTCCTGCCGAGTCTGCTGGTGCTGGCCCTCAGCGCCTGCGCCGTCGGCCCCGACTACAAGACCCCAGCTACGGAGGCGGCCAATATCACCACTGCCACCGACGGCGCCGCCGGGCAAAAGAACTTCGACCGTTCGAAATTCGAAGGCATCTGGTGGCAGCAATTCGACGATCCGACCCTGAACCAGTTGGTGAGCCAGTCGCTGCAAGGTAACCGTGAACTGCGCGTGGCGTTCGCCCGCTGGAAAGCCGCCCGGGCGATCCGCGACGACGCCAGCAACGACGCGATGCCTACCATCACCAGCCGCGCCAGCAGTGACTTGGGCAAGGGCCAGATTCCCGGCCAGACCACCGACCGGGTCAATAGCGAGCGCTATGACCTCGGTCTGGACATGGCCTGGGAGCTCGACCTGTTCGGCCGCATCCAGCGCAATCTGGAAGCCAGTGATGCCGACCAGCAGGCCGCCGAAGCCGATCTGTATCAGCTGCAAGTCACCATGATTGCCGAACTGGTCGATGCCTACGGTCAACTGCGCGGCGCCCAGCTGCGAGAAAAAATCGCCGTGGCCAACCTGAACAACCAGCAGGAGTCGCGCAAGATCACCATCAGCCTGCGTGACGCCGGTGTCGGTGATCAGCTTGATGTCGAGCGCGCCGATGCGCGTCTGGCCAACGTCGAAGCCACCGTGCCGCAGTTGCAGGCGGAACAGGTTCGGCAGAAAAACCGTATCGCCACCCTGCTCGGCGAACGCCCGGACAAACTGACCGTCGACCTGAGCCCGAAAGATCTGCCGGCCATCGCCAAGGCGCTGCCGATCGGTGATCCGGGTGAACTGCTGCAACGTCGTCCGGACATCCTCAGCGCCGAGCGGCAATTGGCTTCGGCCACTGCGCGCATCGGCGTGGCCAAAGCCGACCTGTTCCCCCGGGTCAGCCTCAGCGGCTTCCTCGGGTGGACGGCCGGACGTGGCTCGCAGATCGGTTCCTCGGCAGCCAACGCCTGGGCACTCGGCCCGAGCATCACCTGGGCTGCGTTTGACCTCGGCAGCGTCCGCGCCCGTTTGCGCGGCGCCGATGCTGACGCCGAAGGCGCGCTGGCCAACTACGAGCAACAGGTGCTGCTGGCGCTGGAAGAATCGGAAAACGCCTTCAGCGATTACGGCAAGCGTCAGCAACGTTTGATCTCGCTGATCCGTCAGAGCGAATCGAGTCGCAAGGCTGCCGATCTGGCAGAAATCCGTTATCGCGAAGGCACCACCGATTTCCTCGTCCTGCTCGACGCCCAGCGTGAGCGCCTGAACGCCGAAGACACTCAGGCCCAGGCCGAAGTCGAGCTGTATCGCGGCATCGTCGCAATCTACAAGGCCCTCGGCGGTGGCTGGCAACCTGAGACAGTTGCCAGCAAGTAAAGATTGTTAAAGAGCTCCTTTGGTTGGCCGCAACCAACCAAATTTTTTGCCCCGCGTATCATTCGGTCGCGGGGTTTTTTTATGCCTTTGTGCAGCACAAGGTTTCTTGTTGATCGTACCCACGCTCCGCGTGGGAATGCCTCGAGGGACGCTCCGCGTCCAGTGACGCGGAGCGTCACGGGCTGCATTCCCACGCGGAGCGTGGGAACGATCAACACAGCTCCTACCGGGGATCAGGGTTCCAGGACGGTGACGGTGGCGGTTGTACCGGCGCGCAGGCGATGCTTGCCGGCAAAGTCGCCATCGATACCGATACGCACCGGCACCCGTTGCGCCAGTTTCACCCAGGTGTAACTCGGGTTGATGTTCGCCAGCAGACGACTGCCCGGCGCGTTTTCGCGGTCGGCGATGGCGAAGGCGATGCTTTCTACCGTGCCGCCGAAACGCTCACCGCTCATCAATTGAATGCGTACCCGATCACCCTCCTCGATTCGCGGCAGCTTGGTTTCCTCGAAGTAACCACTGACATAGAACGAATCGCTGTCGACCAGCGCCAGCAGTGCGCCGCCGGCTTGTGCATAGTCACCCTGGCGGGTCAGCAGGTTGGTCACGTAACCGCTCACTGGCGATTCAACGCGGGTGCGCTGCAAGTCCAGTTCGGCTTGGGTCAGCGCGGCAATTGCCAGTTGCACATTGGCTTCGGCCAGCCCGAGGTTGGCCTGATTGCGCAACAGATCCGCCTGGGCAACCGCCACGTCGGTACTGGCCTTCTCCCATTCTTCACCGGAAATCGCGAAGCCCTGTTTCAGCGTGCGCCGCCGGCGCTCCTCGCTTTGACGTTGTTTGAGCAACGCCTCACTGGCGACGATTGCCGCTTGCGATTGCCCCAGCGAGGCCTTGGACACTTCAACCGAACGCCGGGCGTGCTCGACCGCCAGTTGATAGCGCGCCGGATCGATCTCCAGCAACAATTGGCCCTTGTCGACATGCTGGTTGTCCTGCACTGCCAGTTTGACGATTCGCCCCGAAACATCCGCCGACAGCGTCACCACATCCGACCTCACCCGAGCATCCCGTGTCCACGGCGCGCGGGTGTAATACTCCCAGGCGAACCAGCCGAGGACGATCGCCAGGATCACCACTGCCACGGTCATCATTCGTGCAACTAGTGCTTTCAAGACATCAGGCTCCCATCAACAGAATCAGCGTGGCGCAGACACAGGCATACAGTGCGCCTTCGAACAGTGCTTCATGCCACACCAGGCGCAGCACGCCGAGGCGCCGCAGACACCAGTCCAGCAACATGAAAATCGGAATCGCCAGTAACAGTGCCTGGGCAATCGGCGGCAGATAAACCCCGCCAATTTCGAAATCAATGGGCAAGTTGCGGTTCTCCTTCCAGGCCTTGAGGTTGCAAATAGTCGCCGTGCCGCTCGAGGAACGACACCACAATCAGCAGCGCCACACGCATGCGAAACACCGACCATAGATGTTCATGACTGACGGCGTGCAGCTCGTCCAGCTCGTCTCCGAGCTGGTGCAACGTGGCCAGCAGCGCCGCAAGCTGGACATCGTCGCGACCGGCAACCAAACGACCAGTCTTGCGCAACGCCGACGCCAGGCGTTGGCCGAACGCATCGGTAAGTAGCGCGTTGTTCTGCGCCTGCTGTCGCAGCTGATGCATCGCCACGCCCAGGGCCACGCATGCCAGGCTGATTTCATACAAACGCTGCATGGCACGATCGTTCGCCGCTGGCAGCAGGCCGAGCATGCTGGTCAGGCGATCGGTCATCCGACTCTCGAAAGCGAATTGTTGTTCATCGGTCGCAGGCAATTTGCTCAGCTGGTACACCTGCTCCCGCGCTTCGCCGTACAGGCGGCGGATGCGCAAGCCCGGGCGGAACGGGAAGATCAGCGCATAAACGATCAGGGCCAGCATCGCTGCGCTGACGTAGGCGCCGGCAAATTCGAACCATTGAATCGCTGTGTTCTGCCCAGTGCCGGTATTTTGCGGTCCGAGCATGAGAAAACTGGACAGGCCAAGGCCCATGCCGATACCGGCGGTGGCCGGACTGGAAATGCCCACAGCAATGGCATACAGCAGCGGCGCCAGCAGCAAGGCCAGCAGCTCGAAATCACTGATCGCCGGCACCAGCATGAATTGATAGAACGCCGACACCACCAGCGCCAGACCCAAGCCTCGCGCATAGCTTTGCGCAGCCATCAGCGGACGCGGAAAAGTCGCCATCAGCGAGCAGAGAATCCCCACCAGAATCATTCCGCCGCGCGCGCCATCCCAGGCCGTTTCGATCCAGATCAACCCGCTGACCAACAGCGCGGTAAAGGCGCGGATCGCATTCATCGAGGCCAGGGTGAAATCCAGATGCAACGGACTGCTCTGGCCGCGATAGAGACAACTGGCCGGGCGCCCTTCCTGAATCGCGTCGCTCAGTTCGAGGATCTGCTCAAGTTGCTGCAACAGGCGCGCCTGCTCCCAACGCAGCGCCCAAGCCAATGAACGCAGGGTCGCGCTCATGTTCTCGGTCTGCTGCTCGGCCTTGTACGCCAATGCTTCGAACTGTTGCTGCAAGGTGACGAAACGCTGCCGATCGGCGCCAGACAGCGCGCGGCCCTGTTGCGCCAGCTGCTCAAGCAACGCCAGTTCCTCGGCACGCAGCTGCTGGACCTCCAGCGGCAGATCGCCCTCCCAGCGTTCGATGAGCAATTCACGCTGATGACGCAGCGCGGTCAGTCGCGACGTCAGCAGCATCAGTTGGTTGCCGAGCAGCAATACCAGGTTGTCGGCACTGCGCAAACGTGGGGCATCGAAATACAAATGACGTCGTAAACCTTCCAGTGCGCTGATCTCGCCGAGCAGCTGCATTTGCCTACGCTGGAAATCGGCTTCGCTTTCTTCCGTACGAAGCACCTCGGCAGCGTGGCTGGCCGCCAGTTTGATGACCTGATCGATTTTGGCGAAATAGCCCTTGGCGACGGCTTCAGGCCGGGCCGTCAGCAAACTGACCACACAGACACAGGCCACCGCCAACAAAGTTTCGGTGACACGGGTAACCGCTAGCAGAAAGGTGCCGTCCTGATCCGGAATCGCCAGCAAGGCCACAACCACTGCGGTGTAGCCACTAAGCACGAACGCCTGGGAACTGGTGTAGCGCAGCAAGGTGCCGCCCGCCGTGCACAGCGCCAGCCACAACGCCAATGTCGTGATGAACGGCAGCGGCGCCTGAGGGAAAATCGCCATGATCAGCACCGCCACCGCCGCACCCACGGTGGTGCCGATCACCTGGCCGAAACTGCGCGCCAGTGCCATCCCTGCCAGTGGCTGGCTGACGATGACCACGGCCATGATTGACCACTTCGGCTGTTCGAGATCGAAGATGAACGCCAGATAAAGGGTCAACAGCCCGGCGGCGATGGTCCGCAGGGCAAACAGCAGAACAGCCTGACCGGGATGGATCAAAGCCTTGAAATAGGTGTACAGCGCAGACATGGGCACTCTCTTTAAAACGACTTCTGCAAGCGTAGACATTGCAGCAAAAGCCTGACGGATTTCACAGTCGACACGTGTTGTAGGACGATTCGCTGGCAACGGTTTGACTCACGCGCCAAGCTGAACGAAGCTTGCCGCTCTGCTCAAGTTCGAAGCTTTCGGAAACCCGCATGACTCAGTCCCGCCGCAACCTGCTGATCGGCTTAGGCCTCGTACTGATCCTCGGCGTCGTCTGGCTGTCCTGGCGCAGCAGCACTCCGACCATTCCCGATGCTATCAAACATGGCTACAGCGAAGCGCTGAACGCCGCGCGCACCGGTGAACCCGGAGCGGCGCGCCAGTTGTACCAGCAATTGGGCCGCCCGGACATCTCGGTCAAGCGCCGGGTCTGGCTGCATGGCGAACTGCCCAACTACCCCAGTCCGCAGGCGTTGAAGCTGGCGGACATCGACTTGCATCACGAAGCGCCGCAAGTGCGCGTCGCAGCGATCAAAAGCATCGTCGGTCTGGTGCCCGGCGGCCAGCGCAGTCTGCTGCTCGGGCCGTTGCTCGATGATGAAGAACAAACTGTCCGTTTCGCCGCGATCAATGCCCTGCTCGGCCTGGCCCCGGACGAGCTCGGCCTGTATTTCGCACCGCTACAGCAGACCATCGACGGCTGGCAACAGACCCTGGAAAGCCAGCCGGAAAGCGCCGCCAACTATGCGCAACTGGCCCGTCTCTATATTCACAACGCCGAATACAAGCTGGCCCAACAGGCTTTGGACAATACCCTGCGTCTGGAACCCGGTAACCTGGCGGCGCTGGTCATGCAGATCGATGTGCTCGACCGCCAGGGCCAGAGCGATGCCGCTCGCCAGTTGCTCGCCCGCCAACTCAAGGCGCAGCCTGATTCCGCCTATTTGCAACATGCCCTCGGTCTGTGGCTGCTGCACCATGGCCAGCGCGAATACGCCCTGCTCGGCCTGTCCAAAGCGGTCGAGCTGGAACCGGACAACAAGGATTATCGCTACGACCTCGCCACCACCCTGCACAGCGCTGAAGAACTGGAAGCGGCGCAGAAACAACTGCAGGAAATCGTTCAGCGCCACCCCGCCGACCGCAAGGCGCGGGTGTTGTTGATCAACTATTGGAAGGAAAGCGGCCAATTGCAGAATGTGCAGATTCTGCTGGCGCAACTGGAGCAGCTGAATCCGGACGACCCGGCCCTGCAACAGGGTCTTTAATCAAGGTAAAGCGGGTGCAATCAACCACCTGTCGAAAGAAAAAGCGGAACCGTGAACATGCCCTGAGGTCAAGTTATTCAGGCGGTTCACTTAAGCCAGCCGCCGGATTACCCTAGTCATAAGAGGGCGTTTTTTGACTACATCAAACGAGTTGATCAGTGCAAAGGCCGCCGTCGGCATTGTAGGTCTGGATGACATCCTTGCCGGTGGCCTGTCTCGCGGCCATGTGTTTTTGCTCGAGGGGGAACCCGGAACCGGCAAAACCACCGTGGCTTTGCATTTCCTCCGCGCCGGTGCGCTGGCCGGGGAACGCTGCTTGTACATCACTCTCTCGGAAACCGAGAAAGAACTGCGTCAAGGTGCGCTCTCCCACGGCTGGGAGCTGAACGAAAACATCAAGATCTTCGAGCTGACACCGCCGGAAAGCCTGCTCAATGCCGAACATCAGCAAAGCCTGCTGTATTCCTCGGACCTTGAACTGGGCGAGGCGACCAGGCAGATTTTCGAAGTGGTCGAACGCTTCAAGCCGACCCGCGTTGTGCTCGACAGCCTTTCGGAGATTCGTCTGCTGGCGCAGAGCTCCTTACGCTATCGTCGGCAGATTCTGGCGATCAAGCACTACTTTGTGCGCTACGACGCCACCGTCCTGCTGCTCGATGACCTGACCACAGAATCCCTCGACAAGACCGTGCACAGTGTCGCCCACGGCGTGATCCGCCTTGAAGAGCTGACGCCTAGCTACGGCGCCGAGCGTCGTCGGGTACGAGTGGTCAAGTATCGCGGGCAGAAATACCGTGGCGGTTTCCACGATTTCACCATCATGGGCGACGGCGTCCATGTTTTCCCACGCTTGGTAGCGGCGGAACATCGCGGCGACTACCCACGTCTGCAGCTGTCCAGCGGCATCCCGCAAATGGACGCCCTGCTCGGCGGCGGCATCGAGACCGGTTCCAGCACGCTGATTCTCGGCCCGGCCGGTACCGGCAAATCGATGATTTCGATGATCTTCGCCGCCGCAGCGGTGGCCCGAGGCGAAAAAGCCGCGCTGTTCATTTTCGATGAAGAGCTGGGCCTGCTGTTCGAACGCATGCGTCATCTCGGCATCGACCTCAAAGCCTTGCAGGCCACCGGTAATCTGCTGATCGAACAGGTAGACGCCGCCGAATTGTCTCCCGGTGAGTTGTCCCATCGCGTGCGCCGTTGCGTCGATGAGCTGGGTATCAAAACCGTGGTGATCGACAGCATTAACGGCTATCAAGCGGCGATGCCGGAAGAAAACGCGCTGGTGCTGCACATGCACGAGCTGCTGCTGTACCTTAACCGCAAAGGCGCGGCGACTTTCATGACGGTCGCCCAGCACGGTCTGGTGGGCGATATGCAGGCGCCGGTTGATATCACTTACCTGGCCGACACGGTGATTCTGTTGCGCTACTTCGAAGCCCTCGGCAAAGTCCGCCGGGCGATCTCGATTATCAAAAAACGTACCGGCAACCACGAGTCGACCATCCGTGAATACCGGATTTCCTCGCGTGGCATGACCATCGGCCAACCGCTGGAATCCTTCCAGGGCGTGCTGCGTGGCGTGCCGACCTACATGGGAGCGAGCAATCCATTGCTTGAGGATGAAAGCTTGTGACGGTCAACACGCCGTTGGCCGAGCGGGTGCTGGTGCTGGCGCCCATGGGTCGCGACAGCCAGATCGCGTTGATGATTCTCAACGAAGCCGGTTACGGCGGCATGGTGGCGCCGAATCTCGGCGCTCTGTGCACCGAACTGGAGGTCGGCGCCGGGTTGCTGCTGATTGCTGCTGAAGCGCTGCGCGGACCGGAACTGGAAGGGCTTATCGCCTACCTTGACCAGCAACCCGCGTGGTCGGACATGCCCATCGTGCTGCTGACTCATCATGGCGGCGATGAACAAGGTCCGCCGTCGCGTCTCAGCACCCTGCTCGGCAACGTGACTTTTCTCGAGCGCCCCTTCCATCCCGCGACGCTGGTCAGTCTGGTCTCCGCCGCCCTGCGCGGGCGGCGACGACAATATGAAGCACGCGATCGGCTGATCGACCTGAGTGAAAGCGAACGACGCCTGCAATCGACTCTGGAAACCCTCGAGCAACAGGTTGAAGAGCGCACCGCACAACTTCGCCACAACGAAGAAGCGCTGCGCCAATCGCAGAAAATGGAAGCGGTCGGCCAACTTACTGGCGGCATTGCTCACGACTTCAACAATATGCTCACCGGCATCATCGGTAGCCTGGAACTGCTGCGCCGACGTCTGGCCCGGGGCCGCACCGAAGACCTCGACAGTCTGATCGATCTAGGCGTGACCTCCGCCAACCGCGCCGCCGGCCTCACCCACCGCTTGTTGGCGTTCTCGCGTCGGCAATCCCTCGACCCAAAAGCCGTGCAAATGAACACGCTGGTGCTGTCGATGGGCGAGTTGCTGCAACGCAGCCTCAATGAGAGCATTCATCTGGAAATGCGCCTGGACGACAACCTCTGGGTTGCCGAGGCCGATCCCAATCAACTCGAGAGCGCCCTGCTCAACCTGGTCATCAATGCCCGCGATGCGATGCCCGAGGGCGGCAAACTGGTGGTGGAAACCAGCAATCAGGTCCTGCATAGCGACTTCACTGCCGCTTACAGCAATCTGGAGCCGGGCGATTACGTGATGCTCAGCGTGACTGACAACGGTAGCGGCATGCCGCAGAGTGTGGTCAGCCGCGCGTTCGATCCGTTCTTTACGACCAAGCCGATCGGCCAGGGCACCGGCCTCGGACTGTCGATGATCTATGGCTTCAGCAAGCAGTCGCGCGGGCATGTGTCGATCGACAGTGAAGTCGATCAAGGCACCACGGTAAAACTCTACCTGCCGCGTTTCCGTGGTGAAGAAGTGGAAATTCCCGTCTCGGATTCGCAGCAGGCTCCGTATGCGATGGATGGCGAAACCGTACTCATCGTCGAAGACGATCCGGCTGTGCGCGTGTTGGTCAGCGCCGTGCTCAGTGAGTTGGGTTATGCGTTCGTGGAGGCCGGTGATGCCGACGGCGCCATGCCGATTCTAAATTCGACGCAGCGTATTGATTTGCTCATCAGCGACGTTGGCCTGCCGGGGATGAACGGTCGTCAACTGGCGGAGGTTGGTCGGCAATACCGGCCAGGTCTGAAAGTGTTGTTCATCACCGGTTATGCCGAGCACGCGGCGGTGCGCGGTGGCTTCCTCGACTCGGGAATGCAGATGATCACCAAGCCCTTCACCTTTGATCTGCTCACCGCCAAGGTGCGCGAGATGATCAATAGCTGAATCTACAGGAGCTGCCGAAGGCTGCGATCTTTTGACCTTGATCTATAAAAAGCAAAATCAAAAGATCGCAGCCTTCGGCAGCTCCAACATATCAGGCCAGCAATTCCTGAATCTTTTCCTGCAGCACATCCAGATCGAACGGTTTTTCCAGGATCGGTGCCTTGCTGGTGATCGGGCTGCCGGTTTCACGGATTTCCTGCGGGTAGCCGCTGATGAAAATCACTTTGAGGTCCGGTCGCAATTTCACCGCTGGCTCGGCAATCTGCACGCCGGAGATCCCGCCCGGCAGGCGGAAATCGGTAATCAGCATGTCCAGGTGAGGTTTGCTGGCGAGGATCTCGAAAGCCTGCTCGCCATTTTCCGCTTGCAACACGCGATAGCCCTGCCCTGACAGGTAATCCGTCAGGACCATCAAGATAACCGGTTCGTCTTCGACGACGAGTACTACATCTTGCGCATCTACGCTCATGGGAAGCCTTTGTTCGGTCAATAGCTGCTGATACGACCGTGTGGTCACTCAGAGGTTGCGTCGGATATGCCGTTTTCCTGGATCGGCAGACAAACGCGAAACAGGGCGCCTTCGTTGATTTCACTCTCGACGACGATGGAGCCGCCATGGGCGGCGACGATCTGCTCGGAAATGAACAGACCCAGCCCGAGCCCGGCCACCACCGTCTTGGCGGACACCCGTTCGAACTGCTGAAAAATACGCTTCTGGTTCTCTGCGCTGATGCCGATGCCGTGATCCTGGACCTCGACCCGAGCCTCGTCAGCTTCGCGATAGACGCGCACCTGAATCGGGCTGCGACCGCCGTAACGCAAGGCGTTGGTCAGCAGATTGGACACCACTTGCTCGATGCGGAACTCGTCCCAGCAACCTTCGACCGGCTCGGACGCCTCAAAGGAAACGCTGGTTTCCGCCGCTTCCATTTGCGGTGCAAAATTTTGCAGCAGATTGCTGACCAGTTGCACCAGATCGAAACGACTCGGGCGGATCGACAGTTTGCCGGTGCGTATCCGCGAGACATCGAGCATGTCTTCGATCAGACGGATCAGACTTTTGATCTGCCGCTCATCGCGGTCGACCATCGCCTGCATCTTGTCGAGGGTGAACGCCGCGGCGTTGTCCCGCGCCAGGTGCATCTTGCGCAGCTGGGTTTCAAGAATCAGCCCATTGAGCGGCGTGCGCACCTCGTGGGCAACGATGGACATGAAGTCATCGCGCATGCGCACCGCTTGTTCCAGCTCAAGCTGCGTGCTTTGCAGCTGTTGCAGCAGCGCTTCCTGCTCACGGCGGGCCTGCTCGAGCGCCTCGACCTGCTGTTTCATGGCCTTGCTCTGGCGATACAGATCGACGAAAACGTTGACCTTGCTCTTCACCGCATGAATGTCCAGCGGCTTGTGCAGGAAGTCCACAGCACCGCTTTCATAGCCTTTGAACGCGTAGTTGAGTTCACGGCCAGCGGCGCTGACGAAAATGATCGGAATGTTCTTGGTCTTCTCGGTGCCGCGCATCAACTCAGCCAATTCGAAGCCATTCATGCCCGGCATCTGCACGTCGAGAATGGCCATGGCGAATTCGTGTTGCAGCAACAGCGACAGTGCTTCGTCCGCCGACAGAGCCTTGTAGACCGTGCGATCCTCGCGCTTGATCAGCGCTTCCAGCGCCAGCAGGTTTTCTGGCAGATCGTCAACGATCAACAGTTTGGCTTGGATATTACTCAGCATGCGATTCGTTCCAGCTCGACTAGCAGACGGCCGATGCCGTGAATGGGTAGGACATGATCCGGCTGCAGAACGTTCAGTGCAGCCTGGGGCATGGTGGCGACTTGTGCATCATCGGGGTCTTGAACAATGGTCAGGCCGCCGCAGCGCTTGACGCAGGCCAGCCCGCGCGCGCCATCCTGATTGGCGCCGGTCAGCAGCACGGCGGCGAGTGTCTCGCCGTAAACGTCAGCGGCCGATTCAAACAGGTAATCAATAGACGGCCGCGAATGATGTACGCGGTCCTCCAGGCTCAGCGACAGGCTGCGATCCGCTTCGACCGACAAGTGATAACCGGGCGTGGCGAAATACACCGTGCCGGCTTCAATGTCCTGCTTGTCTTCAGCTTCCTTGACCGGCATCGCCACACGGCGGGAGAACACTTCGGCCAGATGACTGCGGCGCTCTTCCGGCAGATGCAGAACGATGATGATCGGCAGCACATAGCCTTTGCGCAATGGCCCGAGCAGGGTCAGCAACGCCTCGACACCGCCTGCGGAGGCGCCGATCACGACGGCCTCGATGCGAGGCAGGCTCGGGGTGTCGTTCATGATTTGCGGTAGATCCGTTCTTGTTTGACCAACGCCTCGAACTGGTTCGAATAGTTGGAAAAATCCAGGGTTTCCTTGCTGCCCAGCACCAGAAAGCCGCGATGCGACAACGATTCATGGAACAGCCCGAACGCCCGGTCCTGCAACTTCTTGTTGAAATAGATCAGCACGTTGCGGCAGGAAATCAACTGGGTTTCGGAGAACACGCTGTCGGTGGCCAGGCTGTGGTCGGCGAACGTCACGTTCTCGCACAGGCTCTTGTCGAAAATCGCGTAGCCATAGGCTGCCGTGTAGTAATCGGCAAACGAACGCTGACCGCCGGCCTGCTGATAGTTGGCAGTGTAGGCGCGGACGTTTTCCATGGAGAAAATCCCTTGCTTGGCCTTCTCCAGCGAGCGCGGGTTGATGTCGGTGGCGTAGATGATCGTGCGGTCGAGCAGGCCTTCTTCGCGCAGCAGGATCGCCATCGAATAGACCTCCTCGCCCGTGCTGCATCCGGCAATCCAGATCTTCAGCGACGGATAGGTGCGCAGCAGCGGCACCACTTCGTTGCGGATCGCCAGGAAGTGCGACGGATCGCGGAACATCTCGCTGACCGGGATCGTCAGCAGTTGCAGCAGCTGCATGAACGCGGTCGGGTCGTGCAGGACTTTTTCTTGCAGGGCCGAGATGGTCGCGCACTCGAACTGACTCAGCGCGTGCTGCACCCGGCGCTTGATCGAAGCGCCGGAGTAGTCGCGAAAGTCATAGCTGTATTTCAGGTAAATCGCCTCGATCAACAAGCGTAATTCGATTTCGCTGTTGCGCTCGGCTGAACTGCTGCGTTCCACTAGATGCGTTCCATTTTCGGTAACCACACACGTATCAGCGAGAACAGACGATCAAGGTCGATGGGCTTGGCCAGGTAATCGTTGGCGCCCGCTTGCAGGCAGCGCTCCTGATCGTCCTTCATGGCCTTGGCCGTCACCGCGATGATCGGCAGCTTGCGCCAGCGCGGATCCTTGCGGATTTCCATGGTGGCTTCGAAGCCATCCATTTCCGGCATCATTACGTCCATCAGCACCAGGTCGATGTCCTCGACTTCATGAAGTTTCTCAATCGCTTCGCGGCCATTACGGCCGATCACCACGACTGCGCCTTTGTGTTCCAGCGCGCTGGTCAGGGCGAAGATGTTGCGCACATCGTCGTCCACCAGCAGCACTTTGCGACCTTCAAAGACTTTGTCGCGGCTGCGCGCGGTCTTGAGCATCTTCTGCCGTTCATGGGACAGCTGCGATTCGACTTTGTGCAGAAAGAGTGTGACCTCGTCGAGCAACCGCTCCGGGGAGCGTGCGCCCTTGATGATGATCGAGCGCGAATACTTGCGCAGTTCGGCCTCTTCATCGCGGGTCAGATTGCGTCCGGTGTAAACGATGACCGGCGGGAACGAGCAGATGTCCTCGGTGGACATGCGCTTTAGCAGATCGTTGCCGAGCATGTCCGGCAGCTTGAGGTCGATGACCATGCAGTCGTAGATGGTCGTGCGCAGCAGCTCCAGCGCGTCCTGGGCCAGGCCGACGGCAGTGATTTCGATGTCTTCGTCGCCAATCAGCCGCGCGATGCTTTCGCGTTGCAGATCGTCATCTTCGACCAGCAACACGCGTTTGACCTTCTGCGTCAGCTTGGCCTCGAGACGGGCGAACACATCCTTGAGCTCTTCGCGGGTGGTCGGCTTCACTGCGTAGCCGATCGCGCCCATGTGCATGGCCGCTTCGACGCGGTCTTCCACGGAAATCACGTGCACTGGAATGTGCCGGGTTTCGGCGCGTTCTTTCAGGCGTTGCAGCACGGTCAGACCGGAATGATCCGGCAGGCGCATGTCGAGCAGGATCGCATCCGGAACGAATTCGCGCGCCAGGTCGTAACCTTCGTCAGCGCCGTGGGCGACCAGACACATGTAGCCCAACTCATGGGCCAGGTCATAGAGGATACGGGCGAAGTTCGGTTCGTCCTCCACCACCAGAATGCAGCGGGTGGCGAACGGTGCCTTGTCGCGATCGTCGGCAAAGCGCGGGATGACTGCCGGAATCGCCGATGCGAGCGGAGCCGCAACAGCAACTGGCGCAGGCGTCACAGGTGCCGGGTGGAAGGTCAGCGGCGCGGCCGGCGTTTCACCGAATTCGTGATACTGACGCGGCAACACCAGCGTAAACGTGCTGCCCTGCCCCGGCACGCTGTCGACGCTGATCGAACCGCCCAGCAACGTCGCCAGATCCCGCGAGATCGACAGGCCCAGACCGGTGCCGCCGTACTTGCGATTGGTGGTGCCATCCGCCTGACGGAACGCCTCGAAGATACTTTCCTGCTGATCCGCGGCGATACCGATCCCGGAATCCTTGACGCTGAAGGCGATGTGATCATTCGGCTGCGCGGTGATGGTCAGGCTTACGGCGCCGTGCTCGGTGAACTTGATCGCGTTGGACAGCAGGTTCTTGATCACCTGCTCCAGACGCTGACGGTCGGTGAACAGCAAGCCCGGTGCGTCCGGCTGAACCTCGACGCTGAAGGCCAGTTTCTTGTCCGCCGCCAAGGGTTCGAACATCGAGCGCAAGCCGTCGACCAGACGATCGACGCGGGTGTTTTCGGCAATCACTTCAAGCTTGCCGGCCTCGACCTTGGAAATGTCGAGAATGTCGTTGATCAGGTTGAGCAGATCGTTGCCGGCCGAATAGATCGATTCGGCAAACTTGACCTGTTCCGCCGACAGATTCTGCTGCGGGTTCTCCGCCAGCAGCTTGGCCAGAATCAGCGAACTGTTGAGCGGCGTGCGCAGTTCGTGGGACATGTTGGCGAGGAATTCGGATTTGTACTTGCTCGAGCGTTGCAGCTCTTCGGCACGCTCTTCGAGCTGGATCTGCGCCTGATTCAGCTCGGTGTTTTTCTTGTCCATCGCATCGCGCTGTTCGGCGAGCTGCTCGTTGGTCTGCTCCAGCTCCACTTGCTGGGTTTCCAGATGCGCCTGGGATTCCTTGAGAATCCGCGACTGTTCTTCCAGCTCTTCGTTGGCAGTCTTCAGCTCTTCCTGCTGCACTTGCAGCTCTTCATTGAGCTGCTGGGTTTCGGCGAGCACTTCCTGCAAGCGCTGACGGTAACGCGCCGCTTCGATCGAGGTGCCGATGTTGCCGGCAATCAGTTCCAGCAGTTCGATGTCGCGCTCGGACAGCGGACGCAGGAAGCCCAGTTCGATCACACCATTGACCCGATCATCATCGCTGGTCGGCACCACCAGCACACTGTGCGGCAGGCCTGCGCCGAGCCCGGAGCTGACTTTGAAATAGTCGCCCGGGACCGCGTCGAGACGGATCAGGCGTGCCTGTTCTGCCACTTGGCCGACGATACCTTCGCCGCTGTAGATCGTTTGATTGAGCTCTTCCTGCTCGCGGGAGAAACCATAAGTCGCCACGCGCTTGAGGCCGCCATGTTCTTCGCGCACATAAAGCGCGGCGACGGCAGTGCCGAGGTATTGCGCGCAGAATTGCAGAATGTTGCGCCCCAGCAGGTTCAGCGTCAGTTGACCCAACACCTGCTCGGCCAGTTGCGTCTGGCCGTTGCGCAGCCACGCCTGTTTCTCGAGGCGTTCGGCGCTGGCCAGTTGGGCGGCGAGGTTGGCGCTGTAGTTGGTCGACAGGTTGAGCAGATCACGGCGGCCGATGTAGGCCAGCAAACCGCTGATGCCAACGATGAAGATCAGGTAAAGGGTGATGCTCCAGATCGTCGTGCGGCGCACATCCTCATTGCGCGTGGCGCGCAGCACCTGCTCGGTCTCGATGACGTCCTCGAATTGCTTGCGGATTTCATCGGTCAGGCGCTTGCCCCGCCCGGCCTTGACCGCACCGCGATAGTCGCCACTGCTGCGCTGCAGATCGATCATAGACTGCGCGTAATTGGCCCACTCCACCTGCAAGGCTTGCAAACGGCGCAGGCGATCGGTCTGCACCGGATTATCGGCGGTCAGCTCCAGCAACGTATTGAGAGCGACCTCGATACGCGGCTTGGCAACTTCGTACGGGTCGAGAAAGTGCTCGTCACCGCTGAGCAGATAGCCGCGCATGCCGGTTTCCAGATCAACGGTGAGCTTCACCGCTTCATTGGCGTTATTGATCACCCGGTCGGTGTGCTCGACCCATTGGATGACCGACAGCAAATAAGTGATCAGCGAGACGAAGAACACGGCGCTGAGCACGCCAACGCCCAGCGGCAGGCTGACGTTGCGACTCAGAAGTTTGCGGAACCGTTGTTCATCAACCGAGGACGGAGAGGACATGGGGCAGCCTTGTCGAACTGTTGAAAACCCGAGAGTTTGCCCCAAAACCCCGCCATGGATCCATTTTTCTCACACAAATGATGGCATTTTCCTACACACGCCTGCGCATTGGACGACGCCAACGGTTATCCTTGCCGCACCGCACTGACCTGTTCTTTTTTGTATCAGCTCGGGAACTTGTGGCTATGCGCCACTTACTCATGCAAGAGTCCGGCAAAATTCGCTTGCCCGGTATCCCCCGATTTCATTTTTTCTGAGAGTCCTGCCATGTCTGCCAATGCCTCCACTATCCTTGTCGTAGAAGATGACGACATCGTGCGCATGCTCATCGTGGATGTGCTGGAGGAGCTGGAATTCACTGTGCTGGAGGCAGATGACGGTAAAGCGGCACTCAAGATTCTCGGGGACGCTGGCAAGCTGATCGATTTGATGATGACCGACCACGGCCTGCCTGGCATGGATGGCCGCGAACTTGCTGAAAAGGCGCGGGAGCTGCGCCCTGCTCTGCCCATCCTGTTTGCCAGCGGTTATGCCGAAACTATCGAAGTACCCGGCGACATGCATGTCATCGGCAAACCGTTTTCGATTGACCAGTTACGCGACAAGGTCAAATCCATACTGGAATAGTCCTGCACATCTACCGGCATTGGCTGGAACCCGAGCAATCGTGATCAACCGGCACTGGCGATGAGCACGCATCACTGTGGTTTAATTGCGCCCTTTTTTACGCGCCGAGAATCCAGTGATGTCCCACTCCGTTCCCACCAAAGTCCTGGTCATCGGCTACGTCTGGCCCGAGCCCCGCTCTTCGGCGGCCAGCGGGCATGTCATGCAGATTCTTGAAGCGTTCCTCGAGCAAGGCTGGGACATCACGTTCAGCAGCCCGGCCGGCCCGGGGGAACACAAAGCTGATCTGACGGCGCTGGGCATTTGCGAAGTGCCGATCGAACTCAACAACAGCAGCTTTGATACGTTCATCAGCGAGTTGGCGCCGGATATCGTGCTGTTCGATCAGTTCATGATGGAAGAACAGTTTGGCTGGCGGGTGGAGAAACACTGTCCGGACGCCCTGCGCATCCTGGAAACCTCCGACCTGCAAAGCCTGCGGCATGCGCGTCATCAGCGTCTGAAAGACCGGCTGAAAATCAACGACGAGCAGACTGATTTCACCGAACTGTTCGCACCGGCATTGCACGAAGAATTCCAGCTGATGGCGAGCACCGATCTGGCCAAACGGGAAATCGCTGCGCTGTACCGGTGTGATTTGAACCTGATGATTTCCGAAGTCGAGATCGACCTGCTGGTGGAGGAATTCGGCCTGCCTCGTCAAATCCTGCATTGGTGTCCGTTGATGATTGATCTTCCGGACACCGCCGCGCCAAGTTTCGAAGAGCGCGCGCATTTCCTCAGCATTGGCAACTTCCGTCATGCGCCAAACTGGGATGCCGTGCTCTGGATGAAGACCACGCTCTGGCCGCTGATCCGCGCGCACTTGCCTCGCGCGCAACTGCATATCTATGGCGCCTATACGCCGCCCAAAGCCACCGCATTGCACAACCCGGCCCAAGGCTTTCACATCATGGACTGGGCCGAAGATGCGCTTGAAGTGATGTCGGCAGCGCGGGTCTGCCTTGCACCATTGCGCTTTGGCGCGGGAATCAAGGGCAAACTGGTCGACGCCATGCTCTGTGGCACGCCAAGCGTGACGACACCGATCGGCGCCGAAGCCATGCACGGCGATGCTCCTTGGCCGGGCGCCGTTGCCCTGGACGCAAACACCTTCGCCGAACAGGCCGTGCAACTGTACGAAGATCCAGCGCGCTGGCAGCAAGCGCAGATTCAGGCTTCGGCACTTTTGCAGCAACGTTATCAGCGCAGCGTACATGGCCCGCGTCTGATCAACCGGATAGCTGATTGCCGACAACACTTGGCACAACTTAGAAACGACAACTTCACCGGCGCCATGCTGCGACATCACACACTCAAAAGCACTCAATACATGGCTCAATGGATCGAAGCGAAAAACCAGTTGAATCCAACAGATCGTTAATTACATGACTTGCATTAAAAGCGAACTTTCGCAATAACACGAACATACCTATAAACATCCTGCGCGCAACTAATCAACCACTTCGCAGGATATGCAACATGGAAAACTTCGACGATATACCAACCCATCAATGGATGGCTGATTCACCACAAATCGATAATCTTTCGTTATTCGAAATGACCCTGCCCGGCGCGCACAACGCCGGCTGTGACTGGGAAGCTTCTTATGCCCTGATTCCCGGGAAAAACTGGCTTGCCTGCCAGGACGTTTCGTTTTATTCGCAGTTGAATCGCGGCGCTCGCGCACTTGATGTACGCCTTGTTTACAACAGCAAGGCGAAACAACTGGCGAGATTCCGTTTCCAGCACAATGGATTCAACTCTTCGCGAACGCTTGAAGACCTGATCAGAGACCTCAAGGGGTTTTATGAAAGAAGCCCGAACGAGTTTATCGTTCTGGACTTTCATGAACTTTCCAACGCTACAGATCCATTCAACCATGAGGAATTCAGAACAGCTTTGCTGGAGCACCTTGGGGAACGGATCATTCCCACCGAAAATCTGCATCTGACAATTGGCCAACTCAAAGCCATCGATCCATTGCAGCGCATTATGGTAGCTGCGCCGATGACCTGGGAAACCCTGGACTTCCGCTTTTATAGCCAGATCAATCACAAGTGGATCGGCAAATCACAGGTCAGCACCTCGGATCTTTATGGCTATATAGACAACGTACTGAGCACACCTGTCAGTACGCGCCGCCCGTGGTCGCTGTCGGCAACCAGTTACACACTCGGCGGGCCACGGCGAATCCTCGACAGTCTTGACGAGTGGTTCGATCCGGAAAAATCCGATTGGGCGCGCAAGTGCAACATCATCAATTTCGACTTCATCAAGAATTCGAACATCGTGCGCTTCTGCCAAATGGCCAACTTGCAAAAGGCCCGCGACAAGCTCAGTTGAGCGGTCTCCACGGACGGCCGGTCGGAAGTGGCACAAATGGCAAAAAACGAGGCATGATCGCGCAGCGATAATAAAAAAGTGCCTCGTCATGACCCGAACCGCTCGCGTGACCGACCCTTCCTACGAGTTGATGGACGACCATAACGGCTTGTCCATCATCTACCGCCAGCACGGCTTTCCCTGCCCGCTGGTGCGCTGGCATTTCCACAAGGAATACGAACTGCACCTGATCGTCGCCAGCTCGGGCAAGGTGTTCATCGGCGATTACATCGGCAACTTCTATCCGGAAACCCTGTTTCTGACCGGTCCCAACCTGCCGCACAACTGGATCAGCCAGGTCGCTGAAGATGAAGTGGTGGAGAAGCGCGACATGCTGGTCAACTTCACCGACGAATTGTTCGAGAGCGGCCACCAGGTGTTCGCTGAGCTGAAATCCCTGGCGCCACTGCTTGAGCGCGCGCATTACGGCATCGAATTTCGCTGCAAGCGCACGATCCGTCAGGCCATGACGCTTATGCAGCGGATCGCCGACAGCACCGGCATCACCCGCCTCGGGCATTTTTTCATCCTGATGGAATTGCTTGCGGCCAGTGATGATTACCAGTTGCTGTCCGGTGCCACCACCCCGCAACTGGCCGACGAACACAACATCGACCGCACCAACCGCGCCGTCGATTACATCTTCAGCCATTACGCCCGGGACATTTCACTGGAAGAAGTGGCCGAGCACCTGGGCATGACGCCAACTTACTTCAGCCGGGTATTCAAACAGGCCACCGGGCGCAACTTCATTGAATTCGTCAACCGCCTGCGCATCAGCAAATCCTGTGAGCTGCTGGCCGACGGCGACAAACCGGTGACCGAGGTGTGCTTCGAGTCGGGCTTCAACAATATTTCCAACTTCAATCGACGCTTTCAGCAACTCAAGGGCATGACGCCGTCGCACTATCGACGGCTGGCGGTGCAGCGGCTGACTGAACAGAACCATCTCTGACGACACACCACCTGTGGGAGCGAGCCTGCTCGCGAAAGCGGTCTGTCAGTGAAAAATCCTGTGGCTGACACACCATCTTCGCGAGCAGGCTCGCTCCCACAAAAAACCGTGCCCCGGCTGGCGAAATCTGTACGCATTCGCTAACGGTCCCTCGCGCAAAACCCCTTCCCTGCGTTCCCCCGCCCAAACCCCAGTGCAAAAAAGTATCAACAAAAGTGCTAGGGATGATTTGTCAGCCCCGCCGTGGAAGGCTGTAATCAGCGCAGATTCTTCCTGCATTCGGAAGACACAAAAACAATAACTGTCCTTCTGCCCCGACGGGTGCCAGAAAAGGAGTGCACGATGCAACCCACTGCAAAAGCTCTGCTCGCTCTCACCTGCATGACCCTCAGCAGCGTCAGCCTTGGCGCCCAGACCCTGACCATCGCCACCGTCAACAACAGCGACATGATCCGCATGCAGAAACTCTCGAAAACCTTCGAGAGCGAGCATCCGGACATCAAGCTCAATTGGGTGGTGCTGGAAGAAAACGTCCTGCGTCAGCGCCTGACCACCGACATTGCCACACAGGGCGGCCAGTTCGACGTGTTGACCATCGGCATGTACGAAGCCGCACTCTGGGGCGGCAAGGGTTGGCTGGAGCCGATGAAGGACCTGCCGGCCAGTTACGCCCTCGACGATGTCTTCCCGTCGGTGCGCGAAGGCCTGTCGGTGAAGGGTTCGCTGTATGCGCTGCCGTTTTACGCGGAGAGTTCGATCACCTATTACCGCACCGACCTGTTCAAGGCAGCCGGGCTGACCATGCCGGAGCGTCCGACCTGGGAAGAGATCGCCGGGTTTGCGGAAAAGCTCACCCAGAAAGACAAAGAGCAATACGGCATCTGCCTGCGCGGCAAGGCCGGTTGGGGCGAGAACATGGCGCTGGTCACCACGGTCGCCAATGCTTACGGCGCGCGCTGGTTCGATGAGCAATGGAAACCGGAATTCAGCGGACCGGAATGGAAAAACGCGCTGAATTTCTACGTCAACACCATGAAGAAATCCGGCCCGCCGGGCGCATCCAGCAACGGTTTCAATGAAAACCTCGCCCTGTTCAACAGCGGCAAATGCGCGATCTGGGTCGACGCCAGCGTCGCCGGTTCGTTCGTCACCGACAAGACCCAGAGCAAGGTCGCCGATCACGTCGGTTTTACCTTCGCTCCGCATCAGGTCACGGATAAAGGCTCGGCGTGGCTGTATTCGTGGGCGCTGGCGATTCCGACCAGCTCCAAGGCCAAGGACGCAGCAAAAACCTTCAGCGCCTGGGCCACGTCCAAAGAGTACGGCGAACTGGTTGCCAAGACCGATGGCATCGCCAACGTGCCGCCGGGCACCCGCGCTTCGACCTACAGCGATGCGTACATGAGCGCTGCGCCGTTTGCCAAGGTGACGCTGGAATCGCTGAAGGCCGCTGACCCGAGCAAGCCGACGCTGAAACCGGTGCCGTACATCGGCATTCAATTGGTGACCATTCCTGAATTCCAGGCAGTGGGCACCCAGGTCGGCAAGCTGTTCTCGGCAGCGCTGATCGGCCAGACCACGGTAGATCAGGCGCTGGCGGCGGCGCAGCAGACTACGGAACGCGAGATGAAGCGCGCGGGTTATCCCAAGTAAGCGCTGAGCGACTTGCTCCTGCCTCTTGTGGGAGCGAGCCTGCTCGCGAAGGCGTCGTGTCAGCCAACACACATGACACTGACCCAGCGCTTTCGCGAGCAGGCTCGCTCCCACATGGGGATCTCCATAGGTCTGTATGACTCGGTTGTGAATGCCATGAATACTTCAACTGCCAAAGCCCACATCGACCTGTCGCCACCCCAGCGCAAGCTGCGGGTGCGCAATCCCGGCTGGTTTCTGGTCAGCCCTTCGGTGGCGCTGTTGCTGCTGTGGATGATCGTGCCGCTGGGCATGACCCTGTACTTTTCGATGATCCGCTACAACCTGCTCTACCCCGGCGAAAACGAATTCGTCGGGCTGGAGAACTTCACCTATTTCCTCACCGATTCGGGCTTCATGCCCGGCGCCACCAATACGTTGTTGCTGGTCGGCAGCGTGTTACTGATCAGCGTGGTCTTCGGTGTGTTGATCAGCGCGTTGCTGGAGGCCAGCGAATTCCTTGGGCGCGGCCTGGTGAGGGTGATGCTGATCTCGCCGTTTTTCATCATGCCCACCGTCGGCGCGTTGATCTGGAAGAACCTGATCTTCCATCCGGTCTCGGGGATCCTCGCCTACATCTGGAAGCTGTTCGGTGCGCAACCGGTGGACTGGCTGGCGCACTACCCGCTGTTGTCGATCATCATCATCGTTTCGTGGCAATGGCTGCCCTTCGCGATCCTGATTCTGATGACCGCCATGCAGTCGCTGGATCAGGAACAGAAAGAAGCCGCACGCCTGGACGGTGCCGGCCCGATCGCGATCTTCTGGCATCTGACCCTGCCGCACCTGGCGCGGCCGATTGCCGTGGTGGTGATGATCGAAACGATCTTCCTGCTCTCGGTGTTCGCCGAAATCTTCACCACCACCAACGGTGGCCCCGGCTACGCCTCGACCAACCTCGCCTACCTGATCTACAACCAGGCGCTGGTGCAGTTCGACGTCGGCATGGCCTCGGCGGGCGGTTTGATTGCCGTGGTCATCGCCAACATCGCCGCGCTCATTCTGGTGCGGATGATCGGCAAAAACCTGACTGACAAAGCGTGAGGCCTGCCATGACCCTCCAACAATCCCGCCGCCTGCAAAGCCTGCTGCTCGGCACCCTGGCCTGGGCCATCGCGATCGTGATTTTCTTCCCGATCTTCTGGATGGTGATGACCAGTTTCAAGAGCGAAATCGACGCCTTCGCCACGCCGCCGCAGTTCATCTTCACGCCAACGCTGGAGAACTACCTGCACATCAATGAGCGCAGCGACTATTTCAGCTTCGCCTGGAACTCGGTGGTGATCTCCTTCAGCGCCACGGCCCTGTGCCTGTTGATCGCGGTGCCGGCGGCCTACTCGATGGCGTTCTATGAAACCCAGCGCACCAAAGGCACGCTGCTGTGGATGCTCTCGACCAAGATGCTGCCGCCGGTGGGCGTGCTGATGCCGATCTACCTGCTGGCCAAGAGTTTCGGCCTGCTCGACACGCGCATTGCGCTGATCGTGATCTACACGCTGATCAACCTGCCGATCGTGGTCTGGATGGTTTACACCTACTTCAAGGACATCCCCAAAGACATCCTCGAAGCCGCCCGCCTCGACGGTGCGACGCTGTGGCAGGAAATGGTTCGCGTGCTGCTGCCGATCGCCAAGGGCGGCCTCGCCTCGACCGTGCTGCTGTCGCTGATCCTGTGCTGGAACGAGGCGTTCTGGTCGCTGAACCTGACCTCTTCGAATGCCGCACCACTGACCGCGTTGATCGCCTCGTATTCAAGCCCCGAAGGATTGTTCTGGGCCAAGTTGTCGGCGGTCTCGACCCTGGCCTGTGCGCCGATTCTGATCTTTGGCTGGATCAGCCAGAAGCAACTGGTGCGCGGCCTCTCGTTTGGTGCCGTGAAATGAATATCCCTGAACCAACACGACTCCTGTGGGAGCGAGCCTGCTCGCGAATGCGGTGCGTCATTCAACGTTGAAGGCGGCTGACACGGCCCCATCGCGAGCAGGCTCGCTCCCACAGTCAGAATGTGCGGCTGGTTCAATCGAATAATAAATTGCGGAGGCCCATCTCATGGCCAACCTGAAAATCAAGAGTCTGCAAAAAGGCTTCGAAGGCTTTTCCATCATCAAGGGCATCGACCTTGAAGTGAACGACAAGGAATTCGTGGTCTTCGTCGGCCCGTCGGGCTGCGGTAAATCCACCCTGCTGCGCCTGATCGCCGGCCTTGAAGAGGTCAGCGGCGGCACCATCGAACTCGATGGCCGCGACATCACTGAAGTCAGCCCGGCCAAGCGTGATCTGGCGATGGTGTTCCAGACCTACGCGCTGTACCCGCACATGACTGTGAAAAAGAACATGTCGTTCGCCCTCGATCTGGCCGGCGTGCCGAAAGCCGAAGTCGAGCGCAAGGTCGGCGAAGCGGCGCGCATTCTCGAGCTCGGGCCGATGCTCGAGCGCAAACCGAAACAGCTGTCCGGCGGTCAGCGTCAGCGCGTGGCGATCGGCCGCGCCATCGTGCGCAACCCGAAGATTTTCCTCTTCGATGAACCGCTGTCCAACCTCGACGCGGCGTTGCGCGTGCAGATGCGTCTGGAGTTGCTGCGTCTGCATAAAGACCTGCAAGCGACGATGATCTATGTAACCCACGATCAGGTCGAAGCGATGACCATGGCCGACAAAGTCGTGGTGCTCAATGGCGGCAGGATCGAGCAGGTCGGCTCGCCGCTGGACCTCTATCACAACCCGGCCAACCTGTTTGTCGCAGGCTTTCTCGGTACGCCGAAAATGGGTTTCCTCAAAGGCAAGATTGCCCGCATCGACGGCGCCAGCTGCGAAGTTTCGCTGGACGCCGGCACGCGCATCACCCTGCCGTTCAACGCTGCCAACCTCAGTGTCGGCAGCGCAGTCACGTTGGGTATTCGCCCTGAACACTTGGAGCTGGCGCAACCCGGCGACTGCACGCTGCAGGTGACTGCCGATGTCAGCGAACGGCTTGGCAGCGACACCTTCTGCCACGTCACCACCAGCGCCGGTGAAGCCCTGACCATGCGCGTGCGCGGCGATCTGGCCAGCCGTTATGGCGAGCAATTGAGCCTGCGTCTGGACCCGACTCACTGCCACCTGTTCGACGCCGAAGGTGTGGCGCTGACCCGCCCACTGCGCGCTGCCGCCTGATTTCGAGACTATCCGATGAAACTCAACCAACAGAACCTCAACCGCCTCGCCGCCGAAGTGCAACTGCCGGGTTACAACCTGAGCGACACACGCAAGGGCATCGCCCACATTGGCGTCGGCGGTTTCCACCGCGCGCATCAGGCGTATTACACCGATGCCTTGATGAACACTGGCGAAGCGCTGGACTGGGCAATCTGCGGCGTCGGCCTGCGACCGGAAGATCGCCGTGCCCGCGATGATCTGCGCGAGCAGGATTACCTGTTCACCCTCTTCGAACTGGGCGACAGCGACGACACCGAAGTGCGCGTCATCGGTGCAATCCGCGACATGCTGCTGGCCGAAGATGGCGCGCAAACGCTGATCGACAAACTCGCCGAACCGCAGATCCGCATCGTCTCGCTGACCATCACCGAGGGCGGTTACTGCATCGACGACAGCAGCGGCGAATTCATGGCGCATCTGCCGCAGATTCAACACGACCTCGCACATCCGGAAGCGCCGGGCACCGTGTTCGGCTTCCTCTGCGCCGCGTTGGCCAAACGCCGTGCGGCGGGTGTTCCGGCATTTACCGTGATGTCCTGCGATAACCTGCCGCACAACGGCGCGGTCGCGCGCAAGGCGCTGCTGGCGTTCGCCGCGCTGCGTGATCCGCAATTGCGCGATTGGATCGACCAGAACGTCAGCTTCCCCAACGCCATGGTCGACCGCATCACGCCGATGACCAGCACCGCGCATCGCCTGCAACTGGCCGACAAACACGGCGTCGACGATGCCTGGCCGGTGGTCTGCGAACCGTTTGTGCAGTGGGTGCTGGAAGACAAATTCGTCAACGGCCGCCCGGCATGGGAAAAGGTCGGCGTGCAGTTCACCGACGATGTGTCGCCGTACGAAGAGATGAAAATCAAACTGCTCAACGGCAGTCACCTGGCGCTGACCTATCTGGGTTTCCTCAAGGGTTATCGCTTCGTCCACGAGACCATGAACGATCCGCTGTTCGTGCGTTACATGCGCGCTTATATGGATCTGGATGTCACGCCGCAGCTGGCACCAGTGCCGGGCATTGATCTGAGCGAATACAAGGACACGCTGGTGGCGCGGTTTTCCAATCAGGCGATTGCCGATCAACTGGAGCGCGTGTGTTCGGATGGCTCGTCGAAGTTTCCCAAGTTCACCGTGCCGACGATCAATCGGCTGATTGCCGATGGCCGCGAGACCCAACGTGCGGCACTGGTAGTCGCGGCGTGGGCGCTGTATTTGAAGGGCATGGATGAGAATGGCGATACGTATTCGATTCCGGACCCGCGAGCGGCGTTCTGTCAGGGATTGGTAGCGGACGATGAGTTGATCACCGAGCGCCTGTTGGGCGTGGAAGAGATTTTCGGCACGGCGATACCGAAGTCGGCGGAGTTTGTTGCGGCATTCGAGTGGTGCTGCCAGAGTTTGCGCGAGGTTGGGGTTTCGCGGACTCTGGAGAAAGTTCTCGCGACCTGATCGTTCCCACGCTCCGCGTGGGAATGCAGCCCGGGACGCTCCGCGTCCCATCAAAAGCGGACGCAGAGCGTCTATTGAGGCGTTCCCACGCAGAGCATGGGAACGAGCAGCCGTGGAGTCTTCATGACAACAACAAAGCTCTTCCTGGGTATCGACTGCGGCACCCAAGGCACCAAAGCGATCATCCTCGATGCCGACAGCGGTCAGGTGCTCGGTCTGGGCGCGGCGCCGCACACGATGATCAGCGGCGCCAACGGCCGCCGCGAACAAGACGTTCAACAGTGGCTCGACGCGTTCGTCAGCGCCACCCGCCAGGCGTTGCGAGCGGCCAATGTCGACGGCCAGGCGATCCTCGGTGTCGGCGTCTCCGGCCAGCAACACGGCTTGGTCCTGCTCGATGAGCAAGGCGCAGTGCTGCGCCCGGCCAAGCTCTGGTGCGATACCGAAACCACGCCGGAAAACGAGCGCTTGCTCGCGCAACTGGGTGGCGAGAAAGGTTCGCTGGAACGCCTCGGCGTGGTCATTGCGCCGGGCTACACGGTGTCGAAACTGCTGTGGACCAAAGAGCAGCATCCCGATGTGTTCTCGCGCATCGCGCGGATTCTGTTGCCCCACGACTACCTCAACTACTGGCTCACCGGCCGCGCCTGCAGCGAATACGGCGATGCCTCCGGCACCGGTTATTTCAACGTGCGCACGCGGCAGTGGGATTTGCAGATCCTGCGCGACATCGACGCCAGCGGCCGTTTACAAGCCGCACTGCCGGAGCTGATCGACGCGCACGCGGCCGTTGGCACTCTCCTGCCGGCAATCGCCGAGCAACTCGGCATCAACCCCAACGCGGTGGTTTCCAGCGGCGGTGGCGACAACATGATGGGCGCCATTGGTACAGGCAATATTCAGCCCGGCGCGATCACCATGAGCCTCGGTTCATCCGGCACGGTCTACGCCTATTCGGAGGAGCCGAACGTCAGCGCCGATGCCTCGATTGCCACGTTCTGTTCCTCCAGCGGCGGCTGGCTGCCGTTGATCTGCACCATGAACTTGACCAATGCCACCGGCGCCATTCGCGAACTGTTCAAGCTCGACCTGCCGACCTTCAACGAATTGGTCGCGCAATCGCCGATCGGTGCCGAAGGCGTGAGCATGTTGCCGTTTCTCAACGGTGAGCGCGTCCCCGCCCTGCCCCACGCCACCGGCAGCCTGCATGGCCTGACCATGGACAACCTGACCCAAGCCAACCTGTGCCGCGCCGCTGTCGAAGGCACCACCTTCGGTTTGCGTTACGGGGTGGATTTGCTCCGCCAGAATGGTTTACAAAGCCTGCGCATTTGCCTGATCGGCGGCGGCTCGAAGAGCGCGGTGTGGCGGCAGATCGTCGCCGACATCATGAACGCTCCGGTGATCTGCACCGAACAAAGCGAAGCCGCCGCACTGGGTGCCGCGATTCAGGCGGCCTGGTGTGCGTCGCGCTCGAACGGCGATGAAGTGTCCCTGGCCGATCTGTGCGAGCGCTGCGTGAAACTCGACGCGGGCAGCGAAACCCTGCCGATCGCCGCCAATGTCGCGGCGTTCCAGCAGGCCTACGAACGCTATCAACAGCATGTCGCAACCCTATAACGAGCAAACAACTATGTACCTGGTGTGTGGCGAAGCCCTGTTTGATTTCTTCAGCGAAAACGATGCCAGCGGGCTGGCCTCGAAAGTCAATTTCAAGGCGATTGCCGGCGGTTCGCCGTTCAACGTCGCCGTCGGTCTGCGCCGCTTGGGCGTGGACTCGGCGCTCTTCGGCGGCCTGTCCACCGACTACCTCGGCCGCCGTTTGCAGCAAGTCCTGCAGGACGAAGGTGTGCGCCCGGACTATCTGGTGGATTTCGCCGCGCCGACCACCCTGGCAATGGTCGCGGTAGGCGCCAATGGCTCGCCGCATTACAGTTTCCGTGGCGAAGGCTGCGCCGACCGGCAACTAAGCGAGGCACATCTGCCGACACTCGGCGACGAGGTGCGCGGCCTGCACATCGGCTCGTTTTCGCTGGTGGTGCAGCCGATTGGCGACACCTTGCTTAAGCTGGTTCAGCGCGAAAGCGGTAAACGCCTGATCAGCCTCGACCCCAACGTGCGCCTCAATCCCGAGCCGAACATCGAGCTATGGCGCGAGCGCATCGCCACGCTGGTGCGCCTGGCCGATCTGATCAAAGTCAGCGACGAGGATCTGAGCCTGCTCTATCCCGAGCAGGATCCGCAAAACGTGATTGAAGGCTGGCTCGAACATCGCTGCCAGATCGTATTCCTGACGCGCGGAGGCGACGGCGCAACGGTGTTCAGTCGCGCGCATGGCTCGTGGTCGGTGCCGGCCAATCAGATTCAGATCGCCGATACGGTAGGCGCCGGCGACACCTTCCAGGCGGCGCTGATCACCTGGCTGACCGAACATTCGCTGGACTCGGTCGAAGGCGTGCAGCAGCTCAGTCGAGAGCAAATCGACGGCATGCTCAGGTTCGCCGTACAAGCCGCCGCACTGACCTGCAGCAAAACCGGTCCGGATCTGCCCTATCGTCATCAATTGAGCTGAGCGCGTAGACTGTCGGCCTTTTTGCGCACGACGGAAAACAGCTCTTGAATCACAGGCACATCCTCGCCCTTCTGACCCTGGCCACCCTGCTGAGCGGTTGCGGCACCTCGCCGCCCCGCTCGCCGGAAGACATCTGCGCAATCTTCCGCGAGAAAAGCGACTGGTACGACGCTGCGCAAGTCACCCAGAAACGCTGGGGCGTGCCGATCCAGGTGCCTTTCGCGATCATGTATCAGGAATCCGGCTATCGCTACGACGCCAAGACGCCGCGCAAATATCTGCTCTGGGTAATTCCCTGGGGCCGCGTCTCCACCGCTTCCGGCTACGCGCAAGCCAAGGATGAAGTCTGGGCCGACTACCAGAAAAGCACCGGCCGCAACTGGGCCGATCGTGAAGACTTCGACGACGCCATCGACTTCGTCGGCTGGTACATGGACAAGACCACCTCGATCAACGGCGTGTACAAATACGACGCCTATAACCAGTACCTGAACTACCACGAAGGCTGGGGCGGCTTTCGCAACAAGACCTACGCGAGCAAAGCCTGGTTACCGCCGACCGCGCGCAAGGTGCAGAACCGTTCGGATCTGTATGCGCAGCAATATGCCGGCTGCAAGGAAGACCTCAATCGCGGGTTCTGGAGCCGGTTCTGGCATTGGTTGTAGAAGCCCTTCGCGAGCAGGCTCGCTCCCACAGGACCTTAGTGAACGCCGATTTTGTCTACACCCGAGAAACCTGTGGTAGCGGGCTTGCCCGCGATGGCAATCTCTCAAACACCATCAAAGTCTATGAAAGGCCCGATTTCACTGACCCAAACCGCCCTCCTAAGGGTTTTCCCTATGGCATCAAGGCCCCACACCTACGCCATTTGCGCCTTGAATGAGGCCGTCTAATCCTGCAACATCCATCACCTGCTTATTCAACGGACGGAATTCAAGGCATGCTGGACGCCAATGCAACCCACATCACCCTCTCGATCGAAGACGCCAACGCCGACCTGCAAGTCCTCAGCTTCACCGGTCGCGAAGCCCTCAACGAACCGTTCCGTTTCGACCTCGAACTGGTCAGCGCCCGCCCCGACCTGAAGCTCGAAGAGCTGCTGCACAAGCGCGCCTGTCTGACCTTCGGCGCTACCGGCGAAGGCAAGATTCACGGCCAGGTCTATCGCATCGAGCAGGGCGACTCCGGCAAGACCCTGACCCGCTACAGCATCAGCCTGATGCCGCAACTGGCCTATCTGCAGCACAACCATGATCAGCAGATCTTCCAGCAACTGACGGTGCCGAAAATCATCGCCCAGGTGCTGGAAGATCGCGGCATTCTCTCTGACGCCTACAGCTTCCAGCTCGGCGCCGAGTACCCAGAACGCGAGTATTGCGTGCAATACGACGAGTCCGACCTGCATTTCATCCAGCGTCTGTGCGAAGAGGAAGGCATTCACTTCCACTTCCAGCACAGCAGCAGCGGCCACAAACTGGTGTTCGGCGACGACCAGACGGTGTTCCGCAAACTGAAGCCGGTCAGCTATCAGCAGGACTCCGGCATGGCTGCGGAGAAACCGGTGATCAAGCGCTTCAACCTGCGGTTGGAAACTCGCACCACCCGCGTCAGCCGCCGCGACTACGATTTCGAAAAACCCAAGCTGCTGCCCGAAGGCGCGGTCAAATCCGAATTCGCCCCGGACCTGGAAGACTACGATTACCCCGGCCGCTTCACCACCCGCGAGCGCGGCAAGTTCCTCTCAACCCGCGCCCTGGAGCGCCATCGCAGCGACTACAAACTCGCCGAAGGCAAAGGTGATGAACCGACGCTCACCAGCGGCCATTTCCTCACGCTCGCCGAACACCCGCGCGCCGAGTGGAACGACCTGTGGCTGCTGCTGGAAGTCTTCCACGAAGGCAAGCAACCGCAAGTGCTCGGCGAAAACGTCACCAGCGACGTCACCGACAACAAAAGCGATTTCCACCAGGGCTACCGCAACAGCTTCCTCGCCACCCCGTGGGACGCGCACTACCGCCCTGCCCTCGAACACCCGAAACCGAAAGTCCTCGGCAGCCAGACCGCCGTCGTCACGGGTCCTGCCGGTGAAGAAATCCACTGCGACCAGTACGGCCGCATCAAAGTGCAATTCCACTGGGACCGCGACGGCCAGTCCGACGACAAAACCACCTGCTGGATGCGCGTCGCCAGCGGCTGGGCCGGAGCAGCCTACGGCGGCATTGCCATCCCGCGCATCGGCATGGAAGTCCTCGTCACCTTCCTCGAAGGCGACCCCGATCAGCCCCTCGTCACCGGCTGCCTGTACCACAAGGAAAACGTCGTCCCCTACGACCTGCCCGCCAACAAGACCCGCAGCACATTCAAAACCCTCAGCTCCCCGGGCGGCAAGGGCTACAACGAATTCCGCATCGAAGACAAAAAAGGCGCCGAACAGATCTACATCCACGCCCAGCGCGACTGGGACGAAAACATCGAACACGACCAGAAAATCCGCGTCGGCAACGAACGGCATGACACCGTTGAAGCCAATGTGCTCAGCGAGTTCAAGGTCGAAGAACATCGGATCACCCATCTGGACCGAATCAGCGAAATGCGCGCGGATGATCACCTGACGGTGGGTGTGACGCAGCATGTGAAGGTGGGGACGGGGCAGTTTGTTGAGGCTGGGACGGAGATTCACTATCACGCTGGTGAGAAGGTGGTGATTGAGGGTGGCATGGAGCTCACGGCCAAGGCTGGCGGGAGTTTTGTGAAGGTTGATGCGGGTGGTGTCACGATTAGCGGCGCTGAGGTGAAGGTGAATACCGGTGGTGCGCCGGGGGTGGGGACTGGGATCGGGATTCTCGAACCCGTCATTCCATGGGCCGCCGCGAAAGACAAGGCAGGCGCCCTGCTTGTTCCGGCGGCCGTACAGATGGCCATGGCCAAAGCCGCTCGTGCAGCGGGTAATATTCGTTGCCCTATTTGCGAAGCCTGCCGGGAAGGTAAATGCGATTTGGGAGCTACGGCATGAGTGACGTGCTAAATAACTGGATGGGCGAACAATCCCGCCTCAACCGAGTCTTGATCCTTGTACTCGACAGCCTCGCCGAACCAAACCCGGTGACACCGCTGTATAGCGCTGGCGTCATGCAGCGCTCAGTGCAATTGTACCGACGCACCGAGTTCTCACAGTTCGCGGCTATCAGTCCGTGGCTGACCGAATTGCAAAACCCTGGCAACGATGCCTTTCGCAGACTGCTCGATGACCCTGAACGCAACTGGGGCTGGATCGGCAGTATGGACAGGGCCGACCTCGACAGCCTGACCCAGCATTGGATCGCGCGCATGGTAATCGACGAAGACGGCGACCGCTCGCTGTTTCGGTTCCAGGACAACCGGGTGCTGGCGCGCTGCCTCGCCAATATGAAGGATAGCGAGTTGCCGCTGCTGCTTGGGCCAATCGGCAGTGTGCTGTATTGGGACGAGAATCAATGGAAAAGTGCGGACAACAGCAGATCTGGAATGTATCCGGTACCTAATCCAGAGCCATGGTTGCGCAATCCCGAGTCCGGTGAACAGGCTCGCAGCATCTTGCGCGAAAACCTAAAACGATGGTTATTGACCTATCACCTTGAGGCAGCTGCCACCCTAGCTGAGACCCGAGTGGTCAGTGAATGGCTTGAATATCAACTGGATTTACTTGATGTCTGGGGCTGGCAACTACCAGAGCAAAGGGAGTTGATGTTGAGTCGTCGACTGTCAGAACAATGTATGCAAGATGTCGCATGGTCTCCTTTGCCAAATGAAACTTCTTTAGAGCATTTTGAAAGATGCAAACGAGTATTCAGCTGAGTTTATCAACCCACTTTAGTTATGTTTTAAGTTTTCTCGGGACGCGACGATGAGCAAGTTATCAGCTTCACTCACTTTAAATTCATTACTACTTATGGCGCTCCCTTTATTCGGCGCCTGTACCTCCGCCAGCCAAATTGCTCAGAGCAGCATTGAAGACATTACCAGCCACTACGGGTCCGACTCGTTTACCCTGGTAGCGACTACACCTGCAAATTTTGGTCTAACAGCAAAATCACAATATTCACCACTAGCTGGTCAGAATTGCAAAACTTATTCAGCGGGCTTAGGAGGAGAAGTAACCCGACGGCATCAAAAAACAGATCAGATTGATGTGAAGAATATCGAACAAACTGCCCGCTTCGATATTCCGCTCAGTTATAGCATAGCCGGATGCAAGATGGAGTTGACTCGCGTAGACATGGCCATTGACGGCCGCTATGGCACATCTTCATTGGATATCGGGGGAGATTTCGGCGGAATAACTGTAAAAGAAAATACGACCAATGACGGATCGTCTTCATTAGGCGATGATCACTCTGAATTTAGAGGTCTATGTACTTGGATGTTCCAACTAAGCGTGGAAAGAATCGAAAAAGACGGAATTTCAAAAATATTATCGTGCAGCGCAGCTAATTCTGAATGGAACGTGCCCTCCGACTATTTTGAACGCAATAAGCCGGGCGGAACTGTTCAACGATCAAGCATTAAAAACAAAGAAGTAAAATTCACATTCCGCTTGGCGAGAGATGAAGAACCTAGCATGGACAATCGGTGGATCAAGACCACAGAAGGATGGAAGCCCTGCCAGGAAACCGCAACATCAAAAAGGTGCCAAACACCTCCAGTTTTCAAAAAATTCAAAATGGACGGCCGCGAGTGTACGGTATATCCAACTTGCGCTGAATAAGGACATTCGCTATGACGGATCCATACCTGTGTGATAAAAGCGTGTGCCCCGCCAGAGGCAGCTGGATCAGCTTTAGATTGGTGGACGAATTTGGAGATGGCAAACCCTACGCCGGCTTGAGCTATGAATTGACCGATGCAGAGGGTCAAAAGTACGATGGCACTCTGGACAGCGATGGCTACGCCAAAGTAATCAATAACTACAAAGGCCCGGTAACTCTGACGTTAGCAAAACCATATGCGGGTGGAGACGCTTGGTATGACACCCTTGCCGACCGAAAAGATTACCGAATTCCTCTGACTGAATTTCAGGTCGCAGCTGAAAAGACGTTACATCGGCCAATCGGCAGTACAGCAAAAACTGGCGCGTACAGAGCCTCCTCAGAACAAGCCGAATTTTACAACGTAGAAGTTCGGCAATTTGTAAAACACAAACGTCACTTGCCGGCCCCGGCAAAACTATCCAAGCCGGTACCTTACGGCTGGACAAAACTTGCCTGTGATTTCGCCGCGGGAAGAGTTCCGGATTACGGAACGGCTCTATTACCAGATAAACACTATGTACTGGAAGTCCGTGCGCTACGGGCGTTCAGGCCATTAATTTCTTTGGCGCCTGACTTCAGCGCGGTAAATCTTTATAACCTTTCTTTATTGGCGACGCTGAGCTACGGCGATTTCGGGCAAGTACCTGAGAATCCTAATGCACCAAAAGACGTCGACAACCCGAAGGCACAAGAACCTGGGGGAGAAGTAAAATTCCCTGCGGTAGGAACTATCGGCCATGTGCTACAGACTTGTTTGGCCTGTTATCAGGAACCCATGCGTTATGCCGACGCCAAGACTGTAAATTATCCCATTGTTGAAGATGTGCCTTATTCAAAACGATTGGAAATCATACCTTACGATCCGCAACATTATAAGAGTGCCGACGAACAGGAAACTCCTTCGCAAGTTCATTTTTTTAATGATAAGCGCGGATACTCATTGGATTCAAAAAAAACCGATACGCAAGCCTACGCCACACATGATGACCGAATGATTCTCATAGCCGTACGCGGAACAGCGGAAAAGTGGGATGCCTTGCGCGATGGTGACGCGGAGCAAGTACCAGTAAAAGATGGCGTCGGCAAGGCTCACAAAGGATTCCACGAAGCCTATGAAGTATTACAACCTTTTGTGGTTAAGTATCTCGCCAGATTCCGTACAAATAACCAGCGAGTTGTGGTTTGTGGCCACAGCCTGGGTGGGGCGATAGCGCTTCTGTTAGCTGAATGGATACGTAATAAATTTGACGACCAAGCAATACTTTATACCTTCGGCTCACCTAGAGCAGGTGATGCGGACTTTGTCGAGGGAGCCAAACCTCTCGTTCATCACCGAATTGTAAACAACAATGATCCGGTACCCAGCGTACCCGCAGCTTGGATGGATACCAAGCAAGCAGTCTGGGTTACCGGAGTCGCAGCCACTGTTACTGGAGGAGTCGCACCGATTGTAGGGGGAATCATATTTGGTGCCGGATTGAATCGGTTCGGCGGGAAGCCTTACCGGCATCATGGCATACAACGCTACTTCACCCCTTTGCGACTGCCAGGTAACCAGATTTCATCGGTATTGTGGACTCCAGGTTGCGAAGGGTATGAAGAGTCGGCAATGACACAGCTTTGTTATGCGAATATCAAAAATAATGACACTCCTGAACGTAGCAACTTCGGAGTACAGGTGATGAACGGGGCAGACCATACAATGCTTGGCGGCTACATTCCCGCCTGCTGGGCGACTTTGCGACGCTGGCAAGATACGCAAACCAGCGGCGGGAAAATCATTACGCCTCGCGAAGCGCTCAATCTGCGGACACAATTAAGGTTCTACCGCTCCGAACTAGAAAAATGGCAGAGCGCGCAGCAAGTGGAATTTCCAGGAGGAACGATTGAAGGCAGACCTCAGGATCGCGCAACGGCTCTCCAGAGAAGATCAACTATGTCTGATCTCCAAACTCGCCAGAAGGAAATTGCTCTGGCAGTGAGCCATAATCAAAAAGAGCTCGAAAATATCGAGACTACGCTGAAGAACATAGATTTATTGGAGCAAACAACTGTAGAGCTTTCCGACGTTTACGGTGATCGTGCCGAGTTACCGGAACTGAAAACTCAAATCCAACGATGGGCTGATCACAAAGAGAATCAAGCCATCGTGCGAGTTGCCCAAGTCCCGCAAGGGGCGATAGCGAACACCGCTTGAGCTATCCGAGTTCGAACACAAACAGAGAGCCATGGGTAGGCGATTGTTCTACCCAAGGCTACGTTTCTATATGCACTTTAATGGTGAACATCTTAGAGGACACGCACTGGCAAAAAAGATGGAGCTTAAATCGAATCGCGTTCCGCAAACTGAAGCCGGTCAGCTACCAGCAGGACTCCGGCATGGCCGCCGAGAAACCGGTGATCAAGCGCTTCAACCTGCGCCTGGAAACCCGCACCACCCGCGTCAGCCGTCGCGACTACGATTTCGAAAAACCCAAGCTGCTGCCCGAAGGCGCGGTCAAATCCGAATTCGCCCCGGACCTGGAAGACTACGATTACCCCGGCCGCTTCACCACCCGCGAGCGCGGCAAGTTCCTCTCGACCCGCGCCCTCGAACGCCATCGCAGCGACTACAAACTCGCCGAAGGCAAAGGTGATGATCCGACCCTCACCAGCGGCCATTTCCTCACGCTCGCCGAACACCCGCGCGCCGAGTGGAACGACCTCTGGCTGCTGCTGGAAGTCTTCCACGAAGGCAAACAACCGCAAGTGCTCGGCGAAAACGTCACCAGCGACGTCACCGACAACAAGAGCGATTTCCACCAGGGCTACCGCAACAGCTTCCTCGCCACGCCGTGGGACGCACACTACCGCCCTGCCCTCGAACACCCGAAACCGAAAGTCCTCGGCAGCCAGACCGCCGTCGTTACGGGTCCTGCCGGTGAAGAGATCCACTGCGACCAGTACGGCCGCATCAAGGTGCAATTCCACTGGGACCGCGACGGCCAGTCCGACGACAAAACCACCTGCTGGATGCGCGTCGCCAACGGCTGGGCCGGCGCAGCTTACGGCGGCATTGCCATCCCGCGCATCGGCATGGAAGTCCTCGTCACCTTCCTCGAAGGCGACCCCGACCAGCCCCTCGTCACCGGCTGCCTGTACCACAAGGAAAACGTCGTCCCCTACGACCTGCCGGCCAACAAGACCCGCAGCACCTTCAAAACCCTCAGCTCCCCGGGCGGCAAGGGCTACAACGAATTCCGCATCGAAGACAAGAAAGGCGCTGAACAGATCTACATCCACGCCCAGCGCGACTGGGACGAAAACATCGAACACGACCAGAAAATCCGCGTCGGCAACGAACGGCATGACACCGTTGAAGCCAATGTGCTCAGCGAGTTCAAGGTCGAAGAACATCGGATCACCCATCTGGACCGAATCAGCGAAATGCGCGCGGATGATCACCTGACGGTGGGTGTGACGCAGCATGTGAAGGTTGGGACGGGGCAGTTTGTTGAGGCTGGCAACGAAATTCATTATTACGCCGGCCAGAGAGCCGTGGTCGAAGGCGCCATGGAACTGACCGCCAAGGCTGGCGGCAGCTTCGTCAAGGTCGATGCGGGTGGCGTGACCATCAGCGGCGCTGAGGTGAAGGTCAATACCGGCGGCTCGCCCGGGGTGGGCACGCCGGCGGCGCCGTTGTTGCCGGGGCCGATGAAGGTTGTGGATGCGGATAAGGCGGGGAAAGTCCCTGTCCCGCTGCCCAAACGTCTGAATGAGTCTGGAATAACGCCGTTGTGCGGCAAGCAAAGCAACGGCGCCTGCAGCCGTAAGGATTGCACATGCATGTGAAAGCGCTCAGCGCACTCCTCGAAGCTCCACGCCATGGGTTCGTTGATTTACCGAGAGAAAGCTCTGAATCAACAGTGTGTTTCATTATTGACCCGGTTCGACAGCCTGACGCGATGAGCCGCCTTTATCGTGTTGGCGAACCGGTGGTAGATGCACAGAGCCTGTTCCTCAAAACCGCCTTCGCTGAGATCGCCGCTGACGGTCCGCTCTGGATCACCGCGCCGTGGGGCAGTCGCCTTGCGGCCGAGGCAGCAAAGCTGTGCGAGGAAAATTTCTCTGGCATTGCCATTACCACAGCTGATTCTGACAAAGCGCTCGCCCATGCGCGCTGGCTCTTGCGCGCTAATGATGGCTCTGGCGGACAAAGCCTGCTGAGCTACCACAAGCCAAGCCTGTGGGCCGCGCTGGCCTATACCGCTGGCGACAACTCCCATCAGCTGTTCGGCCCTTGGCAGCACGTATACAGCCCAGCGCCGGTTCATTTTGGGCGCAATAAAGGTCCATGGCTCAGTTGGCGCGCCGTCTCGGAAGTCGAATGGCTGGGCGATACTTCAGTGTTCAGCCTGCCGCCATCCGCGGCGAACGTTCAAGAGCATTTGGGTTGGATTTATTGGGCAGATGAACATCACGCAGATTACGGCGAGCCGAGCGATGAGCATCTGCCCAACCTTGTGGCAAACCTCAATGTGCTGGTTGCCCACAATATTTACGAAGGCCGTCACTTGCTGAAGCTGGGGTCAATCACAAATGGCCCACTGCTTGAAACACAGCCACAGGCAATGGCCATCCTGCAATCCAGGGAAGAGTCGTTCATCAAAGTACAGCAGCTGCAGCAACTCACCACCAGCGTTGCTTGATGAACCCGTCCGTTAAGAATGAATGGAAGCGAAATGGATACTGAAATCTCAGAAGCAACAAAGGTAGATCGCGACAGCTCTGCGGCAACTGCCTCAGCCCCGTCGACACCGGTTGAAACGAAACCTGCCTTGGAGCTTGATCCTCAGCCTGTAATGCCTGCCAGTTGCCCCAACGCGTTCGACAAAGTGGAAACGGCTTGCTCGACAAGTTATGGCGAGGTGATCTACGCAACCAAGGAAAGAATGTTCTATCTGCTGCCTGAACGCGCTGCAAGCTCGATCAAAGAAGCGATGAATGAACTTGAGCAACATATCAGCGCAAGCAAGTCTCCTGAGGAACGTTTAAAGGGGATGAACACCGCGGGGTTGCTCGAGTACTTCCTCGAACCCAAGTTGTCAAACTTCCTGCAAGGTGAACAGAAAAGCCGAATGCTGGAAATCGAAGCTCAGGAGCCGGATATTGCGCAGCCAACCATGGCCATGCGCTTGAAATCCGTGAGCCGTGACGCCCGAAATTCAGCGGCGCTGGAGAAGTTGCCGGATCAGAGTGAGTACGCACGGAACCGGGCACTGGCCGGTCAGCAACAGGCTAGCCTGCTTGAGGCCAACTCCGAGGGGCAAAAGCTGCAACGACTCTACAACGAGTGGAAGAAGCTGAAGGCTGTAGCAATAGAGCAAGCCAAGATAGCTGGCTATATCTATGAAAGTGGCAACCTGTTTTCGCCCGGTGCTCTTGAGGCTAGAACTCGTGTTCAGACCTATCTGAAAGCCCGTGCGGCACTCACAGCCAGCGGCAAGCTGACTACTCTCAAAGAAGAAGATTTCAAGAAGAACAAGAAGGCGTATCTGGACGCCACAAACTGTGTGATCGATGGCAAGGCCCGGATGTGCGGTTATTTGAACGATGTGGCCAACGAACGCAAAAAAATCGAAAAAGACTTTGCTGCCTATATCGATTCGATTTTGAAAGTCGCCGACTATGGCTTGGCACTTCCTGAGTTTGCCCTCATTCCTGACACAGGCGAAATCAGCGCAGGTATCGAGAAATTCAAATCATATCTCGAGATGGAACAGCGGCAGGTCAAACTGGCTGAACAAATCCGCACCAAATACAAAGCCTGGATTGACGCCAGCGGCCAAAACGTAGCGGCACCAGCGGGCATCGTGCAGGCTGAAAAAACCGAGTGGCAGCGCATTCAACAAGAGCGCATGAAGCTTCGCGATGATGCAGAAGCCGCTGTAGCCGCAGCCCTACCACTGCGCCATCTGTTGTGGGAGCCAGAGCAATTTCAGCCGAAACCGGAAGAGCGCCTGGTCAAGGCTGGCTTTCCGTTGCGCGAAGTGGCGCTTTTCAATAGCCCCAACAGTCCGGTCAAGCATTTGAGTCTGCTTAATCTGGAAGGCATTGAAAAAGCCTTGAAAAAAGACGTAAGCGCGCTCGGTGCTACTGCAAGCAAAGACCTGCAGAAACTTCCCGGCAACAGCAACGGGAAAGCGCAAACTGACACAGACGATAACCCTTTCCATGAATGGCTACGCCTCGAAGGCGCGATGGCCATCAAGGATCAGGAAAGCAACTGGTTCGATGAAAAAGGCTGGTTCGATGTAGAACTCTTCCATTCCTATCTCAAGTCGAAAAAACTGACAGTGGATACTATTGAGGACGCAGGCGCCCGCAAAGACTGGGGGCTGCGCCTTCGGCAGCTGCTGTTCAAAGAAGAAGTTCGAAGTTCGTTGCGCCTGTTCGATAACAGTCCTCAAGCACAATTGGTTCGTTGCCTCACGCCACCACAGTCCTCCATCCACACTGGAACCAAGGTCACTGGTCCGAGCTTCAGCGTCACCGATAACTTCAAGGCCTCTGCCAAAGCCGAAGCCAGCCTTGGGATTGACTTGGCACGCGGTGAAGTTGAGTTGATGAAGATGGATCTGCCGGGTAAAGATCAAGCAAAAGACATCCTGATCCCGTACCTGGATTACGAGAAAAACCGCAAAAACCTGAATCTCGGCAGGTTTTCGATCCATTTGGGCGCTAGAGCGTGGGGCTACACAGGCGCTACCCTCCTCCTCTCCTCCAGCGTGCAGTTGGGACGTGCAAACGTACAAGGCGGCCTCAATCTTCCGGAAATCACCGATGCAAAACGTCCGGAGACCACCAATGCCGTAGCAACTACAACTAGAAGCGAACCTGTTCTGGCGGGCGACGCGCGAAAGTACGGGTTGAAGATGGGGCTAAAGCCCAATTCAATCTCTTTGCAGGAGTTCAGGCTGGGATTCTACTGACAGGCGCCTTGAACTGGGCTCCGCCGAAAGATATCGCTGTGTTGCGCACCGCCCCTTCGCCCGGCATGGCGAACACCGTCAACAACGCGAAAGCTAGCCAATGGGCGAGCCTGGCCAGACTCACAGCAGGCTTTACTGCCGCGTATGGGCTGGGTACTACGGCAGATATTGGGATCTCCTTGCATGAAGGCCGCTTCATCATGCGGTTCAAGGCTTCCGTCATCGTCGGCGCTGGCGTCGGCGGCGAATTTCAATTTGAAGTAGGCTATGACGGTGTTACTGACTTGATTAACTTGCTGCGACGGGAAATGCATAAAAATCAGGATAAATCGCTAATTTTTGTGACGGACGAAGCCGCCGACTACATCGACAAACTAAACTTTCTTGGCGCTGCCGGGATGGAAGTGGCGATGACTTACATGCAAGGCGTTGATATGGTGATGTCGTTATATGAGGCGTTAACCGGGGGCGGCAGAGGAGCAATTATCGCTCATACGATTATGAATTATCATAATCAAGCTGAGTTAGACCAATGGATCTTGGCAGCGACTCCAGGTGCGCTTGGCCCAATGTTGATGACATTGATTTCCGCGCCGGAGAAATTCAAGATTTCGGAATATGGAGCGCCTAGTGCAAGCTCTAAAGCCACAGAAAAGTCTTATACAAAAGACCAGTGTCAACTGCTTCAGCAGCAGGCTGTTGAGCGCATACTAGGATTGATTGTCCGCCAAGCGGAAAAGCAAGGAACAATAACCCTTGCCCAAGCACAATTTGAAGAAGCATGCATGAGCATGAATCGGTTCGGAACCAAAGCCGCAGACGAAGCAGAACAGCTATATTGCGAGAATCGACTGCATATGGACAATTTCATGTCAGAAGCAATTCTGCGACTGCACGACGATGCGAACGACGAAATGCGTGCCCGGTATAAAGCGCACGTGAACCTTTTAGGCGCGAACCTAGATGGCTTTTGTCACAGAACCCGATACTACGGACAAACTTTTGTTCCTGGCGGAAAAGCAAAATATGTCCCTCCAGCTACATACATCAAGGGATAAAAAAATGTCGCGCACACTTATATATATAGCAACCGCAATTGCAACCCTCTTATCAAACAATGTACTTGCCGAGCTTACACCAACTCAGCAGGCCGCAAAAACTCGTGGGATAATGCTTTTCAATCAATACAAACCAGCAGAACTGGAACTTCGCATAGCAGCCGAAGCGGGCGATGCGGAAGCACAATTCTATTTAGCTGACGAGCTTCGTCAAAAAAAACAAGGAATGACTGTCGAAGCGCAAAAATGGTACGAGGCATCAGCATCACAGGGTGATTATTATGCGATGTTTAAACTCGCCACCGTATCGGAAGACCTGTGCTCGGTTGTCAACCAATGTCCTGCTAGTAGTAAAAAACCAAGTGACTGGCTAGATTTATTGATAAAAACTGCTACGCCTCGCGCTTTGGGTGGCGACGGCGAAGCGATGGCTGTGCTTTACAACGCGACTGCAGAGTTGGATTGGTTGCAGAAATCAGCAGCGGCTGGATATGCGCCGTCACAGTGGTTGCTCGCTAATCGTTACGCCGAGGGGGAAGGCACATTTTTGCTACCTTGGAAAAGAAAGAGTGCCGAGGAGGAGTTGCTAAAGGCTGCTTCGGAAGGAGGTTACCCTCCTGCAATGATCGAATATATTTCGATTCTTTCCCAGCGAAATGATCTGGCAGGTGTTCGGCATTGGTGGGAAGAAGCGGCGAAAACCGGTTATCAAAATGCCGTCGCAACCTATGGTGCATATCTTTCCCACACGCCCGACAAAGTTGGCTACCCCGTCGATTTGATCAAGGGCTACGCACTGGTCTCTTTGCTTAAAGAATTGGATGGCGGTGGAAACGTTCAAGTCTATGTGGAAGGGAAGCTTCCTAAAATTGCTGCAAAAATGACATCGAACCAGATTGAGGAAGCGGAAAAATATGCAATTGAGTGGAAGGCCACCCACCCGCCCCTTTCTTTCTTTCCAAGGAAATTAGGTTTTTAATTAGTAATGAAGCAGAATGCAAGAAATAACCGGTACGAGGCTAATCTTCCCCAATTAGAACAATCGACAGCCTTGTCGTCCGCGCTCTGCCGTATCGTTTTCAAAAGTTTCACAAAGACCGATATACCAGCTAAACAACTGCAACCGAGAAACAACTTAGCACTTACACTACCAAAAGTGATCACCACTACGCTTATTTTATTAACGTTAGCGTCGCCCCAGTCACTGGCGCTTACGAACGAACAATCTCAGGCAAAAATCAAGGGCATTGAACTATACAATCAACACAAAGCCATCTCCGCAATTGAAACATTACAAATAGCAGCCGAAGGCGGTGATGATGAAGCACTTTACTATTTGGGTGAATCTATAAGAAAAAACAACAGATACATGGCTCAAGAAGCGCGAAAGGCTTACGAGGAATCAGCAAAAAAAGGCAATATTTACTCTATGATTCGGCTCGGCGGCGCGGATCAAGATTTGTGCGTAACTATGAATAATTGTTCTTCCTCTGAGCAATCGACTAAAGATTGGATGAACAAAGCCAAAACCCTTGCTACAGATCAGGCATCTCATGGTGACGCTGAGTCGATGTACCTACTATGGGAGATAACAGGAAACGATGAATGGCTTGAAAAGTCCGCAGAAAAAGGTTTTGCATTAGCGCAATTTCGTTTAGCGACCAAGTATCAAGAGGGGGGGGAGGCATGTTCCTACTACCCTCTAGCAGATCAGATGAAATCGAAAAATGGATGAAAGCCGCTGCAGAGAATGGTTATCCACCAGCCATGATGGGATTTGCCGCTACCAGGATTGAAAAAGCCGATTTGTCATCATTTAGAAAATGGAATGAAAAAGCTGCAGCCTCAGGCTATGCATCTGCAGTTTTTGGTTACGCGTCATATATTGGCGAAGCTGAACCAAAATACGGATTCCAATCAGACCCGGTAAAGTCATACGCACTATTGTCGAATCTACTGGAGCTTGATGGTGGTGGAAACGTAATAAACAACGTTAACGACGTATTGCCGGAAGTAGAAAAAAAGCTGTCAAAAGAGCAATTAGAAAAAGCAAAAGAACTCGCAAAAACGTGGAAGGCCACTCACCCACCGCTCTCGTTTTTTCCAGATAAGTTAGGGTACTGAAATTTAGCAGTACAGCCTTATCATTAATTTTTTTCGAGCACGTCAAAGCCCGTACCCTAATGATTCATATCGCAAACGACAAATGCCCGAGACAAGGGAAAAGCAACCGTAAATAACTCAGCTCATGTTCAAATCGGTTAACTCAGCCTTAACGCCACAGTCAGAGACTCCATATCACCGCACACCCTCAGCTCTCCCCCGCTGACGTCCAGTGCGGCAGGCTCGTTCGGCTTCGTGCCGGGCGCCTATCCGTTACGCTGGAGTCCTCTCATGAACATTCGTCCCTTCCTGCTCACCGCCACCCTCGCCTGCTGCTCATACGCCGCACTGGCCCAAGCCAACGACACCTCCGCCACATCGAATCAAACACCCTACCAATACGGCATGCCACTACACGTGGCGAAGGTACTTTCGCTAACCGAACCGCCGACCTTCGAGTGCAAAGTCATCACCGCCGACATGAAATACATCGACAACACCGGCAAGCCCGCACAAATCAGTTACAGGAAATTATCTGACGCATGCCGTCAGCAGAACTGACAGACGCTTCTGATTTTCCGGTTCGCCATAGGCGTGGGGTGGCTTCGGCGGTTATGCTCGGGGCCTTCCCTACTGCCGCAAGGACTGGCCATGCAGTTGTCGTTCCGCACGTTGTCGAGCTTCACTTCAATCCTGTGTTTTTTGCTGGCGCTGGTCTGGGGATTTTTTCCGGAGGTGTTGCTGGCGATCTGGAGTATTGGCTATTCGGAAGGCACTGGCGTAGTCGCAAGGCGCAGCGCGGTGCTGTTTGCGGCGTTGGGGGTGATGTTTTATTTGCTGCGCAATGCTCCGCCGTCAGCGGCACGCAGTGCGCTGAGCAATGGTTTTATCGTCGGCTGTTTCGGTTTGGCGGCGTTGGGTTTTGGCGAATGGCTCAATGGCCATGCCGGCCCCGGGATTTTGCTCGCGGTGCTGGTCGAGTTCGCGCTGGGCCTAGGTTTCGTGCAGGCCCGGCGCGTGACGGTCGAACTGGGTGAAACGGTGGGTTAAACGGCTCGAGAACGAGCGCTGGTGTGATGTGTCGTGGTTTGCTGCGCGAGGTCGGAACGCAGGCCAGCGACCAGGTTGTTGATTTCACGGCAGCTGTTCAGGCGGCTGGCGTCGATTCCACTGACGTAGAGATCGGCCTCGTCGGTCCGATGGTCGCCAAATACTTTGACGGACATCGACAAGTCGGGTGACAGCGTGCACCGGCAGCGTTTCGGCAGGAAGCTGCTTTCAATGATATTGCGTAATTCCAAGGCAGATAAAAACATGGCGAACCCTCTCCTTTCTGTGCGATTGCCAATCAAGTATTCACGCTGACCCTTTGCTGCGCCTTCACGGGTGTGCCCCCGCTGTTTCCTTGGTGCGGCAAATGGTGGTACTGCGAAATGCCCATTGGAGTGTAGGCGTCCAAATCCGGTGCGCCTCACCGGAAGAACGCATAAAACGTGCCTTTGATCGGTTCGTTTGGCGCCCTGCAAAATCAAGCACTTGGAAAGATGGCCAGTATCCTGCTATTTGCAAAATGCATGAACCGACCGCCCATCCACTGCAATCTGCAATCTCCGGCCGAATTTGCTTTCGAAGACCATGACGGCAAGAATGTCTCCCATTGCAATTCAACTCGCACGGAGGCTTCCATGAATTCCTTACGCATTTGCGCGATCACTGGGCTGTTAATCGCCAACCTTTCCACCCTCGCCCACGCCGCCAAGCTCGAAGACGTGGCGCCGTATCCCAAAGCCGAAGCCGGGTTTACCCGTCAGGTCATCCATCTGCCGAAACAAGAGCAGGAAGAGAATTTCCAGGTTGAAATTCTCGCTGGCAAAACTCTGGAGGTGGATTGCAACCGTCAACGTCTGGGCGGTGTGCTCGATGAAAAGAACCTGCAAGGCTGGGGCTATCCGTTCTATCGCCTGGAAAAGGTCATCGGCCCAATGAGCACGATGATGGCCTGCCCGCCCGGCAGTCAGAAAAAACGTGCTTTCGTTCCGGTCGTCGGCGACGGCTTCATGTTGCGTTACAACAGCAAATTGCCGGTTGTGGTGTACGCGCCGTCGGACGTCGAAGTGCGTTATCGCATCTGGTCGGCGTCGGACAAAGTCGGCACCGCCCTGCAGGAATAACCCGAGCGCTTGTTACGCCGGCACGCCGCAAGCAGCGGCGCGCTCGGCGACATGGCGCAGGCTGTCGAAGTTGATGTTGGCCCCGGAGTCGATGGCGACGAATGTCTGATCGCGAACGCCGCTGCGCGCTACGTACTGCTTGATCCCCGCCACGGCCAGCGCACCTGAAGGTTCAGTGATCGAACGGGTATCGTCGTAGATATTCTTGATCGCGGCGCAGAGCTCGTCATTGCTGACCGTGATTACCTCATCTACACAAAAACGGCAAACCTCAAAGCCATACGCGCCGATCTGCGCCACCGCTACGCCATCGGCAAAGGTACCGACGCTTGGTAGAACCACCCGCTCGTCCGCGCGCAATGCGGCTTGTAGACAGGCCGAATGTTCGGATTCGACGCCAATGATCCGCACTTCCGGGCGCAGGTATTTGATGTAGGCCGCGATACCGGCGATCAAACCTCCGCCGCCGACCGGGATAAAGATCGCATCCAGCGCGCCTTGATGCTGGCGCAGGATTTCCATTGCCACGGTGCCTTGGCCGGCGATCACGTCAGGATCATCGAAGGGTGAAACGAACGTGCGTCCTGTCTCCTCGGCCAGTTGCAGCGCGTGGGCCAAGGCAAAGGGAAAACTCTCACCGTGCAGCAATGCTTCGGCACCGCGACTGCGCACCCCGAGCACTTTGAGCTCAGGGGTGGTAGACGGCATGACGATCGTCGCGCAGATGCCCAACTCCCGTGCCGCCAGCGCTACACCCTGCGCGTGATTACCCGCCGACGCAGTGATCACTCCCCGCGCTCGCTGCTCATCGCTCAGTTGCACGAGTCTGTTGTAAGCACCACGGATCTTGAAAGAGAACGTCGGTTGGAGATCTTCGCGCTTGAGCAGGACCCGATTGCCCAATGCTTGAGACATCGCTGGCGCAAGCTGCAATGGCGTGCGCACCGCAATGTCGTACACCGGTGCGGCCAGGATCTTTTTCACGTAATGCTCAAGCAGGGATTGCTGGTCGGGGCTGTGCGGCATGGTCGTCTCCTGACAGTTTTCAGAACCCCGGAGACAGAAAGTAAAAACCCGCCTCTAGGGCGGGTTGGGTGCTGCAGTCGTGAGCTAGCCCGCCAAATGAGGAATGGCGGTAATAATGCTTGGCTGGCAGCGCGATACGGTGAAAGTCATGGACTGGAAATTAGCCTGCCGTTGGATGACAAGTCAATGGCCCGCTGCAGAACTTTGAATCTTCCGCAGAACTGAACAGTCACTGCAAAGGAGAACAACAACTTCTGCTCCAAGCCGATGAAAGTGGAGATCGACCATGAATATCCGCCAAATGCTGTTCGCCGTCCCGCTGCTGGTCGCCGCCCTGTCCAGCCCTGCTGCTTTCGCCGTCGATGAAAGCGACGCCGTGAAAAAGCCCGAATGTCCGAAAGGCCAGGTGTGGGACAGTAAAACCCAGCAATGCGTGCTGCAGACCAGCGGCTGACAGAAGCCCTGCTAAACTGGCCGAGGTTTTATTCTCAGGAAGATTTCCCCGTGCCCATTTCGTCCCGCGCTGCATTGCTGGTCATCGATGTTCAAAACGACTTCATTCCCGGCGGCCAATTGCCGGTGCCTGAAGGTGAACAGATTGTGCCGCTGATCAACCGCCTCGCGAGCCAGTTCAGGCAAGTCGTGATTGCGCAGGACTGGCACCCGAGCGGGCATATCTCGTTTGCGTCCAGCCATCTTGGGCGCCAGCCCTACGATGTCATTGAGTTACCGTACGGCGCACAAACGTTGTGGCCCAATCACTGTGTGCAAGCCAGTGTCGGCGCCGAATTTCATCCGGAACTGGATCTACCGCACGCGCAATTGATCATCCGCAAGGGGTGCAATCCCGATATTGACAGCTACTCGGCTTTTCTCGAAGCGGATCGAAGCACCACCACCGGGCTCGCCGGCTATTTGAAAGAGCGCAGCATCGACACCGTTTACATGGTTGGCCTGGCGCTGGATTTCTGTGTGATGTTTTCGGCACTGGATGCGCGCGCGGCGGGTTTTAATGTCTGTGTGGTGCTGGATGGCTGTCGCGCGATTGATCTGGACGGTTCGCTGGCAGCCGCCATAGCGCGGATGCAAGAGGCCGGCGTCAGCCTGATTCAATCATCCGATGTCCGTTAGGATATTCAGGCCATGGCCGGCAACCACAGCCTGAATCGCGCCCCACCCAGCGGCGAACTTTCAACCGTCAAGGTACCGCCCTGCGCTTCCAGTGCGCGGCGGCTGATCGCCAAACCGAGGCCGAATCCGCCGGTCGCGCGATCACGGCTGCGGTCGAGCCGATAGAACGGTTCAAAGATCCGCTCGCGCTCGTCGTCGGGAATGCCGATGCCATCGTCGTCAACCCATATCTCACATCCGCCGGCAATCACCTGCACGCCAATCTGAATGCGCTTTTCGCAATAGCGCATGGCATTGCGCAACAGGTTCTGGATGGCCCGGGCGGTCAGGCGTGGATCCAGCGCGAAGCGTTCGAGTTGACCGTGCAGCAGAACGTCAATCACGATGTCTGGCGACTCCAGTTCTTCATCGACACTGCCGAGAATGCTGTCAATGAACTCGTCGAGCGACACCTCGATGCGCTCGGGCGATTGCGCCGGATTCTGCAAACGGCTGTAGGAAAGCAACTCCAGCACCAATTCATCCAGCTCACGAATATGCGCGACCAGGCTCTGCAAGCGCTCGCGGCTGGCGGCCGGCAAGTCTTCCGACAAGGCCAATGCCAGGCCGAAATCCAGACGCGTCAACGGCGTACGCAATTCATGGGAAACGGCGTTAAGCAGATCACGCTGCTGGTTGAGCAGGTTCTCGATATCGCCGGCCATGGTGTCGAACACGTTGGCGAGGCTGCCGATGTTCGAACTCGGGGCGATTCTGGTTCGCTCGCTCAAATGCCCCTTGCCGAAGCGTTCGGCAGTGCTCTTCAAACGTTCAAGATCGCGCCAGTGCGGGCGCAACCAGAGCAGCAGGCAGCCGAGCAACATGGCGCCGATCAGCACGTTGATGCTCCAGTACAAAAGATCGACGTCGACCGGATCGGGCGGCACGACCATGCGCACGGCCATGTCCGCATTCAGCGGAGTCACCGCCAATGTTCGCCAGCCCCAGTCGCCGATGCGCACAACGTTTTCACCACGGTGCAGACGCTCCTGCTCGATGGGAGTGAACACCGGGTCGTCGATTGGCGTCAGGACGATGTGCAGCGGCTGGAATTCCTTGTCCATCGCCGCTGCAATCTCCGGCCACTGCTCTTGCGGCGCGGCATGAAACTGCTTGGTGATCAGCGATTGCAGACCTCGGGAAAAGTCCAGGTTGTAGGTGACGAAGCGATCCCGGAAGGCCATGACCACCAGATCCGGCACCAGATAGATCGCCGCGCTATAGGAGACGATCGTCACCAGATACAGGCGAAACAGAATGCGAAACATCAGCTCAACATTCCCACTCGGAGCGGCTGAACAGATAGCCCTTGCCCCACACAGTCTTGATCTTGCGCGCCTCGCCGGCGTGATCATCGAACTTGCGCCGCAGCTTGGAAATCGCCACGTCCACCGAGCGGTCAGTACCATTGAACTCGATGCCGCGCAGCCGCTGCAGAATCTGATCGCGACTCAGCACTTCGCCGGCGTGCCGGGCCAGCACCACCAGCAAATTGTATTCGCCGCTGGACAGCTCAACCGCTTGATCACGCCAGGTCACGGTGCGCTCGGACAGGTCAATGCACAGATTGCCCATGACGATCCGGTCATTGACCGCCAACGGTTCGCCCAGGCTGCTGCGCCGCAACAAGGTACGCACCCGCGCCAGCAGCACCCGTGGCTCGCAGGGTTTGGTGACGTAATCGTCAGCGCCCATTTCCAGGCCCAGCACTTGATCATGGCTGTCATCGCGGGCCGTGAGCATGAGGATCGGCAGTGTCGCTGAATCGGCGCGCAGCAAGCGGCACACTTGTAAACCGTCGAGACCTGGCAGCATCAGATCGAGGATCACCAGATCCGGCGGACTGATCCGCGCCCGTTCGCGCACATGGTCGCCACGGCCGATGACGCTGACGGAATAACCGTTGCGCTCCAGGTAGCTGGAAATCAGTTCGGCGAGGGCGGTGTCGTCTTCGACCAGGAGGATGTTGGGCATGGGGTGTTCCAGAAAATGCTGGGGCGACAGTCAGGGCTCATTTCGCTCGCACATTGAAATGCGATCTCCTGTGGGAGCGAGCCTGCTCGCGAAAGCGATCGAACTGTCGCAATAAATTTCAAGGCCTGCAGGATATACGCCCTCACCCGCCACGGAGCAAAACCCTTACACAATTTCACACAGCAGCTACAAAGCTTCACCGCTAACCTCCCCGTCTGGCCGTAGGATGCGGCCTTCAATATTGGGGGTTGTACATGTCTGGAAAACTGCTGGCCTGGCTCGGCCTGATCGCATTGGCGCTGACGCTGAGCGCTTGTGATTCATCCTCGAACGCCGAAGAGCAGACGCCGCCGGCCACCGTGCGCGTAGAGACCATTAAAGCCGAGCCCCTGTCGATCAGCAGCGAACTGAGCGGGCGCATCGCCGCGCCACGGATTGCCGAAGTGCGTGCGCGAGTGGCGGGCGTGGTGTTGCAGCGCACCTATCGCGAAGGCAGCGACGTGAAAAAAGGCGATGTGCTGTTCCGCATCGACCCGGCGCCGTTCAAGGCCGATCTGGACAGTGCCGAAGCGGCGTTGCGCAAGGCCGAGGCCAACGCCTTTCAGGCGAAACTGCAAGAACAACGCTATGCGCAGTTGATCGAGGACCAGGCCATCAGCGGTCAGGACTACGACAACGCCCGCGCCGCTGCCCGGCAGACCGCCGCTGATGTCGCCGCCAGCAAGGCAGCGCTGGAACGGGCGAAACTGAACCTCGGTTATGCCACCGTGACCGCGCCGATTTCCGGCCGCATCGGCCGCGCGCTGGTCACCGAAGGTGCGCTGGTGGGACAGAACGAAACCACACCGCTGGCGCTGATTCAGCAGCTCAACCCGATCCATGCCGACCTCACGCAGTCGACTCGCGAGCTCAATGAACTGCGCCGGGCGTTCCGTTCCGGGCAGTTGCAAGAAGTCGGTCAGGACCAGGTCAAGGCCACACTGATTCAGGATGACGGCAGCCTGTATCCATTGCCTGGCAAGCTGCTGTTCAGCGACATCACCGTTGATCCGGGCACAGGCCAAATCATCCTGCGCAGTGAATTCCCCAATCCGGATCTCGACCTGCTGCCGGGCAGTTTCATCCGCGTACGCCTTGAACAGGCAACCATTCAGAACGGCATTACCGTGCCGCAACGCGCGGTGCAGCGTGACAGTGCCGGCATTGCCCAGGTGCTGACCGTCGATGAGCAGATGCGCGTGGCGCAGCAACCGGTGCAACTGGGTGCGGTGCAGAATAATCGCTGGATCGTCACCGGCGGCCTGAAGCCCGGCGACCGCATTGTCATCGAAGGCCTGCAACACGCCCGTCCCGGAGAAAAAGTACAGGTCGACGAAACCCCTCTTCCACTTGCCCAGACCACTGGTCAGTAAGCAGGACGCTCTTATATGCCGCAGTTCTTTATCGACCGCCCGGTGTTTGCCTGGGTGGTCGCCCTGTTCATCCTGTTGGCCGGTGCGCTGGCCATTCCGCAGTTGCCGGTCGCGCAATACCCGGACGTTGCACCGCCGCAGATCGAAATCTATGCCGTCTACCCAGGCGCCTCGGCGCAGACCGTCGATGAGAGCGTGGTCAGCCTGATCGAGGAAGAACTCAACGGTGCCGATCACCTGCTCTACTTCGAATCGCAAAGCAGCCTGGGCAGCGCGACGATCAAGGCGACGTTTCAGCCGGGCACCAACCCGGAACTGGCGCAGGTCGATGTGCAGAACCGTCTGAAGGTGGTCGAGTCGCGCCTGCCGCAAGCGGTCAATCAGCAAGGCTTGCAGGTGGAGAAGGTCTCTTCCGGTTTCCTCTTGCTGATCACTTTGACTTCCAGCGACGGCAAGCTCGATGACGTGGCCCTCAGCGATTATCTGGCGCGCAATGTGATGAACGAAATCAAGCGCCTGGACGGTGTCGGCAAGGCGCAGTTGTATGGTGCCGAGCGGGCGATGCGCATCTGGATCGATCCGCAGAAGCTCATCGCCTTCAACCTGACGCCGGCGGATGTCAACGAAGCCATCGTTGCGCAGAACGCCCAGGTTTCAGCGGGTAGCATCGGTGATCTGCCGTCGCCTTCCACGCAGGAAATCACTGCGACGATTCTGGTCAAAGGCCAGTTGTCGACGCCGCAGGAATTCGCCGACATCGTGCTCAAGGCCAATCGCGATGGCTCCACGGTGCGCATCGGTGATGTCGCGCGCGTGGAGATCGGCAGTCAGGAATATCAATTCGGCACACGCCTGAACGGCAAGCCGTCCACCGCCGTCGGCGTTCAGCTCTCTCCCGGCGCCAACGCACTGAACACCGCAACGCTGGTGCGGGCGAAGATGGATGAGCTGGCGCGCTACTTCCCGGCCGGCGTGGAGTACAAGATTCCGTACGACACCTCGCCCTTCGTCAAAGTCTCGATCACCAAAGTGATCTACACCCTTGGCGAAGCGATGCTGCTGGTGTTTGCGGTGATGTTCCTGTTCCTGCAAAACGTGCGCTACACGCTGATTCCGACACTGGTGGTGCCGGTGGCGTTGATGGGCACTTTCGCGACCATGCTGGCGCTGGGCTTCTCGATCAACGTGCTGACCATGTTCGGCATGGTGCTGGCCATCGGCATTCTGGTGGATGACGCCATCGTCGTGGTAGAGAACGTCGAGAGGATCATGGCCACCGACGGCCTGTCGCCCAAGGAAGCCACGCGCAAGGCGATGACGCAGATTACCGGCGCGATTATCGGCATCACTCTGGTGCTGGTCGCGGTGTTTATTCCGATGGCGTTCATGCAAGGCTCGGTCGGCGTGATCTACCAACAGTTCTCGCTGTCCATGGCCACGTCGATTCTGTTCTCGGCGTTTCTCGCCCTGACGTTGACGCCGGCGTTGTGCGCGACCTTGCTCAAGCCTGTTGCCAAGGGCGAGCATCACGAGAAGTCTGGCTTCTTTGGCTGGTTCAATCGTCGTTTCGAGCAACTGACCGATCGCTATCAGGGTTGGGTCAGCTATGCGCTCAAGCGCACTGGTCGCTACCTGATGATCTACGTAGTCCTGTTGATTGGACTTGGGTTCAGTTTCGCGCGCCTGCCCTCTTCGTTTCTGCCTACAGAAGATCAGGGCTACACCATTACCGATATCCAGCTGCCGCCGGGCGCGACCAAGAACCGCACCGTGCAAGTAGCCGAACAGCTCGAAGCGCACAACGCCGGTGAGCCGGGAATCAGTGACAGCGTAGTGATCCTGGGTTTCAGCTTCTCCGGTAGCGGGCAGAATGCGGCGCTGGCGTTTTCGACGCTCAAGGATTGGTCGGAACGTGGCAGTGACGATGCTGCCAGCTCGATTGCCGATCGCGCCAACGCGGCGTTGAGTCAGATCAAGGACGCCATGGCCTTCTCGGTGCTGCCACCGCCCGTGGATGGCCTCGGCACGTCCAGCGGTTTCGAGTTCCGTTTGCAGGATCGCGGTGGCCTGGGCCACGCGACGTTGATGCAGGCGCGTACGGAACTGCTCGCCGCCGCCGAGAAAAGTCCGGTATTGATGAACGTCCGTGAAAGCGCGCTGGCCGAAGCACCGCAAGTGCAACTGATCGTAGACCGCAAGCAGGCGAATGCCTTAGGCGTTTCGTTCGCCGACATCGGTAATGTGCTGTCCACTGCGGTGGGTTCCAGCTACATCAACGACTTCCCCAATCAGGGCCGCATGCAGCGCGTGGTCGTGCAAGCCGAAGGTGATCAGCGCAGTCAGGTGGGTGACTTGCTGAAAATGCACGTGCGCAACAACACCGGGAACATGGTGCCGCTGTCCGCATTCGTCCAGGCCACCTGGATTCAAGGCCCGGCGCAGTTGACTCGTTACAACGGCTATCCGGCGATTGCCATCTCTGGCGAACCGTCGGCGGGGCACAGCACCGGCGAAGCGATGGCGGAAATCGAGCGACTGGTAGCGCTGGGGCCGAAAGGTCTGGGTCAGGAATGGACCGGTCTGTCGTTGCAGGAACGCCTGTCAGGCAATCAGGCGCCTATGTTGCTCGGTTTGTCGCTTCTGGTGGTATTCCTGTGTCTGGCGGCGCTGTATGAGAGCTGGTCGATTCCGACGTCGGTACTGCTCGTCGTGCCGCTGGGTGTGCTCGGCGCGGTGCTGGCGGTGACAATGCGCGGGATGCCTAACGACGTGTTCTTCAAGGTTGGTCTCATCACCATCATCGGACTGTCGGCGAAGAACGCGATCCTCATTATCGAATTTGCCAAGAGCCTGTATGACGAAGGTCACGACCTGATCGATGCAACGTTGCAGGCTGCTCGCTTGCGCTTGCGGCCGATCGTGATGACCTCGCTGGCGTTCATTCTCGGCGTGGTGCCATTGGCCATCGCCACGGGTGCCAGCTCGGCGAGTCAGCAAGCGATCGGCACTGGCGTGATCGGCGGGATGATCACCGCTACGCTGGCAGTCATCTTCGTCCCCGTGTTCTTCGTCGTCGTCATGAAGCTCGTACAACGATTCACCAAACGACACTGATCTAATTGTAGGAGCTGCCGAAGGCTGCGATCTTTTGACTTTGCTTTTAGAAGATCAAAAGATCGTCCGATCGCGGCCCGAGCCTTCGGCAGCTCCTACAAAAGCCGTATCGCCTGCGCTATGGTGCGCTGACAGTTCACCAACGTGAGTCCCCATGCGCTTGCTCGCCCGCACCCACCCTCGCCTTTCCGCTGCCGCCGTGCTCGGCCTCGCCACCGGCCTGCTGGTTCCGGCCGACTCCATCGTCAGCAAAATCCTCATCGGCTGGAACGCCGGTGTCTGGACTTACCTGATCCTGATGTTCTGGCTGACCATACGCGCGAAGGCCCCGGATGTGCGTCGCATCGCCGAAGTCGAAGATGAGAACGCCGGACTGGTGCTGTTTGTGGTGTGCATCGCCGCATTGGCGAGCCTCGCCACCATCACCCTCGAACTGGCCGGCAGCAGAGATCTGGAAACCTCACGCAAACTGATGCACTACGGGTTCACAGCGCTGACGGTGACCGGCTCGTGGCTGCTGATAGGAGTGATCTTCTGCGTGCACTACGCAAGGTTGTTTTACACCTGGAACGGCAAAGAGCCGGCGCTGCGTTTCGCCGAAGGGCTGACCACTCCCAATTACTGGGACTTTCTGTACTTTTCATTCACCATCGGTGTTGCCGTGCAGACGGCCGATGTTGGGGTTGCAACTCGAGATATTCGGAAAATCGTGCTGGCGCAGTCGTTGATAGGGTTTGTTTTCAATACAGCAATTCTAGGATTTTCAATCAATATCGCTGCTGGATTGTTCGGTTGAGCTACAGCGGAGCGTTTGCGACACAAAAAATGCCCCGGCATCGCCAGGGCACTTGAATGACATGTGTTCAGAAGAAATGACTTACTCTCAAACTCGCGCTCCAGTCCTGAGAAACGGTATTGCCTGCACCGCCGCCGACTTCGCCCGCGACCTGCCAGTTTCGCTGAGCAGGTGTCCACTTCAACCCGGCACGGTACTCCAGCGTGCTACTGGCGCGGTCGTCATCGAAGCTATCGTCGTTGATTTTGACTTCGTTGGTTTTGACGAACTCATGGTTTGCCCCCAGCGAAACACTGGGTTCCAGCAAGGCACCACCTTCAAGTGTCAACAAACGTCCACCCCGGATGCCGATGTTTCCTTGCACCGAACGCATGGTATCTGCATCAACTTCAAGACCGTTGTCCAGCCGATAGCTGTCACTCTGGGTTACCCCCGTTGACAGGCCGACTTGAGGTTCAAGAAACCAATCCCCTCCAAAGCGATAGTGCTTGCCCACCGTGACCGCACCACTCGCACCCAAGGCTTTGTAGTCTCCTTTGCTCCGGGTACCGTCACTCATGGTGACTTTGGCCTTGTTGTTGAACTGGTTGATCTTGAGCAAACCGTTGATGAATATACCGCTCACAGGATCAAAGGTGCTGCCGTAAACGCCGATACTCACGCTATCAATGGTTGCCGTGGAACCATATTTCAGATCCATATCAGTCCGACTTGTACCAACGAATGCGCCCAATACCGCATCTTGACCGGCGATATTCACCGTTGTATCGGCACCACCGGTAATCCCGGTCTGGTTTTGTGTATAGCCGTCGCCATAAGCATTCTTGACGTTGTATTGGTTGCCATACGTGCGTACCCAGACACTGTTGCTCAACTTGGTGGTATCGCTTTCACTGGCCGCGCGCATTGCTGCGTTGGGTCGGATACTGAGGCCGCGATCACCGATCTGAGAATTAAGCAGGTTCATTTCCGCGTTCGATACACTGCGCGCACTGCCAGCCAAGGCCAACGCTGTGTTGGTCGAAGTACTGACGGTTTCCCTGTCCGGGTTGAGGTATAAGCCTTGACCATCCTGTTTCAATCGATAGACGAAAGCGCCGGCATCAACCGTTTCACGCCCGCCAAGCGAGAAGCTGGCGTCGCCTGCAGCAATATTGCCGACCTTCACCGCTTCGGCCGTGACAGGCGTCGTGCCGGTAGCAGCGATCTGCAGTTGGTGTTGCCCGCTGGCATTGCCCGTGACATTTAAAAAATCGGTATTTCCATTGCCCAGATCCGTGCCCATCACAAAGGTACCGTGACCGGATAGATCGCCGACGTTGAGTTGCTGAAACTCCTCGTTTGTGCCCATGCGAACAATACCGCCATCCAGCGCCAGGCGTTGCACGGTGTTGTCACCCGTCATCACCCATCGCGCGGCATTGTTGATATTCAGGCTTCCCGAGTTGTTGATCTGCCCGGTGAGCGTCGAATTGTTGTTCAGCAACACAGTACCGTTGCTGGAACTGTCGACATCGCCCGTCAGAGCGCTGGCATTGTCCAGCGAGAGCTTGGCGATGTTGTTGATGTTGCCGTTAATGGCAGAAGCGTTATTCAGAACAACGACACTGTTCGCGTCGCCGGTGACGTTTCCGGTCAGTGCGCTGGAATTGTTCAGAGAAAGGCTGGCCACATTGTTGACGTTGCCGTTGATCGTCGATTTGTTGTCGATTCCAACCGTAGTTGCCGTCCCGGCGATTCCCAGTACATTGCCGTTCAAGGTACTGGAGGAGTCGAATAGTGACTTCGTAACGTTTTGCAGGTCGCCGTTGAGCGTGGCTGCGTTCTGCATGACAAGAGCAACAGTGCTATTGGTTTCGGCAATCACGTCACCCGTCAGAGTACTGCCATTGACATTGAAGTTGGCCGTAGAGCGGTTGGTCGCTTGCAACACTGAGCCATTGCCGCCAACCAGCTCGGAATTACCGCTGACATCGATGGTGGCGACAGTCCCGGCATTCCCTGACGAGCCAAGAACGATGGCCGATCCGCTTCCACTGGTGATACGGGTGTTATGGAGCGTCACGGTGCTGGCGCTGATGCCGACCGTGTCAGTCACGATTTGCAAGCCATCCTTTCCCCCGGTGATCGTGCTATCCGTTGCTGAAAGCGTTGCGCCGCCCAGTTGTACGCCATAACTGTTGGCGCCCGTGCCGACAATTTTGGAGTCCGCAACGTTCAGGACGGCGAAGCCTACGGCTTGCGCGCCACCGATAGCGCCAGTGATGACACTGTTACCGGTCACGGTGGCAGAGGAAGATGCAGGGGTGCTGATGTTACGTCCCAGCAACAGCCCGAAACTGTTGGTGCTGGTGATTGCCGAGTTGTCGATCGTTGCTCTGCTGTCGATCAGCTGGATCGCTCCCCGGCCCGTGGCGCTATTGACTTCAGCGCCGGACATGTTCAACGAAGAGGTGTTCGCATTGATACGCTGACTCTGGCCACCGTTGAAAATGACATTCGCACTTTGTGAACTGATGGTCAGGGCCGTCGAGTCGTCGATGGTCAGGGTGCCCCCTTGGGACACCACCCAGGCTTCTGGTGCTGGCGGATTGGTGACCACTTCACTCTCGCCTGGCAACAGGGTTCGACTATAAGCCTGGGGCGCAGCGATCAATGTCGCCGCCATCATCAGTCTGAGAGTGTTCGGGTGTTTGGAGCGAAAAGAAATGGACATGGGTACTTCCTCAAGTCTGCACAATAACAACCTCTGTTTTTTCGGCAGTGTTAAAAGCGCCCACCTAAAAACGTGCGATAGCCTAATAATAAAATTTGATGTTTTATGTAGGAATAGTCCTTATATGCACAGAGACTTATCCTTCCGGCTTGCAGTCTTAATCAAAATCCTCATGACTTGGGGTAACAATCGCGAGAGAGAAAATTGCCTCTCCCGCGATGAGAAAACAACGTTATTGATTGCAGCTCTAGACTGGCGCTTCTGTCAGATCGCAGTACTGGAAGCTGTTATTGATCGTATCCAACTGCTTAATGATTGGAATTGATGATTGCTGGCCGCCTTGGGCTTCATACCAGTATTTCCCCCATACCGCTGGACCTCGTCGCTTAGGCTGTGCGGCTTTGAAGTGTGCAGCGGTACCCACGCCAGCAACATCGAGCTCAGTGGGCCCCTTGATGGTATAAGTCGCCGACGCCGGCGTACCCGGAATCAACGCAGTACCCTGCGCATTCGAGTGTGCTTCAAAATGTGCCGTGATAACCGTGCCCTGCGGTAACAGCGCATCTTTTCTGATCTGCAGTCCCAGAACATAACCGCTCGTGGGACTGGTCATCGCGTAGCACTCGATATAGTCGCGAAGATCAGGCCTTCGGATTCTGATAGTAGGTTCCGGCAGGACGACCGGAATCCGATTGACCGTTACTGCCTGTGGCAAGGATTTGTTGACGTTCTTACCGACTCCGGTCTTCTCGATAGTATAACGAGCTGTATCGCTTGGCGGTGTTAACTTGGCCATATCACTTGCATCAATCTTGACCTCAAACTCTGATACAGAGACAAGCGGAGTGAACCTATCGAAAGGTATAGTGGAGTTGCCCAAGTAACACTTGACGGTATGCCCCGGTTCAATATCCGGATCTGAAAGAGCGTTTGTCACTCTGAAAGTACCTGGCTTGTCGCGATCGGTAGCCGCGATCACGTTATCAACGCCAGACATCCCCCTCACGACCGGTAGTTGTAGATTCGGGTTGTCCAGATCGGGAGGATTTGGTGGTGTCACACCCGCAATATCTAATGCCAACGTAATGGTGGCAGAAGGTGAGAGAGCGTTCGGGATACCAGTCCGCTCCATTTCACTATGGATCTTGGCTTCCACGGGATCATCGGCACCGTCAAATATCTTGGCAAGATCTGCGTAGCCCAGATCAAAGTTCAAATTGGCATTAGCCCATGGCTGTTTGGGAGTCTCGAAAAAATTGGTTTCGTCATCGGATCTGGTTACTACTACAAAGACGTTATCCCCGGCCTCCGCGTTTGTGATAAAGGCGTTTTCGACGATAGCCGCAATACCGCCGTCGAAGTTCTCCCAATAGAGTGCTTCGCTGTAATTTGGATCCGTTTCTGGCACCAGCGGGGCCTTTGTTAGCGATGGCGCTTGCGGCAATACCAATGTCAGAATGGGAGTAGGAACGGACTCCTCGCCCAGGTTCCCCAACCAGTCATCCCAGCGATAAGTCAGATTAACGCGCCCATTCGTGAATTGAAGCAACTCGCTGCTAGGAATATCGAACTTACCATCAGCAGGAACCTTGTCATTATAGACTTCAACTCTTGGTGAACCTTGCGTAGCGGAGCTCAACCAGACGGTCAGTTCGTCGTCAGGACGACGCCCGAAATAATCAACATTGGCCGTGAAATTCATATCCGCATTAGAACTTATCCAGGTCCGATCGATATTCCGCAGCGGAAGCGGCGTGCCATTGACGAAAACCGGAACTGGCGTCGGCCTGATTTTTCTCGGAGGGTTTTTCGTATTGACCGGCGCAAGCTGATCTACCGTAAATTCCAGAGTATTGGAGTCTTCCTTGTTACCACCCCCGCCTTTATAAAGCTCAATCATGAGTTCCCAGACAGTCGGACCGGGGGAGGTCGCCTTTTCAGCAAACAATCCGGCATCCAACGGCAGTGGGATGGTGCCAACCGGCCGATCGGCAACCGGCCCAAGGTCTATGGAGACTGGGTAATCTTTCCAGTCCACCTGTCCTTTTTCCCGGTATTTAACATCAATACTGTCGTCATCCAATTCGTCTTGCGTTCGAGTGAAATTGATGGTCAAAGTACCCGAATCCATTACAGATTTTGCTATAAAACCATCCGCGAGCGTATCAACTGCAATATCCGCAAAAGGCCCAGCGGCTGCTGAAATACCAATGGAAACTGGCCGTTGTTTTTTAGGTACAAATGTAATTCCCATTATCGTCTCTCCATGCGAGGTCAGGCCGAAAGGGCCAGGCTTACCAGGTGTTACTCGATCGATTTTCACCAATCCTTTTTCTGATTCAGCAATGATTCTCCCGCCGCGATACAATTGACAGACCACAATAGCGGAGTCGTCGTCAACCAAAGAACTGATATGGTTTTGGAACGGAACTACATAATAGAAGCCGTTCTTTATATCTGTAGCGGATAGTGTTTTTTCCCAGCGACCATAAGCCTCTGCCACCTCCGGGCCACTTCCGTTAAGACTCCGATATCCTCTCCATACAATCCATGCGACATCTAAGGGCTGGGCAATACTATCAAGAGGGCGAATTCGCAGAGTGCCACCATTGGTCAATGGCGGGCTCGTATTGTTATTCCAATAACCCCAGAGTGTTGCGTTCACCGCCAAGGGCTCCGCAAAGATCAATAGCGCTGTGTGATCGATGGTCAGCCGACGCGGTGGCGACTCATCCGGATTACCGCCACCTCTCTTCCAAAACTTGTAATAAACTTGCGCAACACCGTTAGTTGCCATTTGTTGCGGCGTCAGAGGCACGTAAATAAAAGGATCAACAATCCCGACTGGATAGGTCTGGTCGAAAATCGTTGTCTCTATCGCATTCTGAACCCAAAAAACCATCAATTGGTCATCGGATCCAGTGTCATCCGGGCGAGGAATAACGATACGAGTACCTTTTAACAAAATATCTCTGGGGATATATCCGTCCAGATCATTGTCATCGACACCCTCGACTGAGAGTGGTGCGGCAAATATACCGTTCCGAGAACTATTTCTGGAGGTATCGACTGAACTCATGATTTCCATCCACCATACCAACTCAAGTTCCGTTTATAAAAACGATTGCTGATCCGCTGAGCGAATTAAGCGCCTCCCCCTAAGATTCGCCAACTGTCAGATCTGACAGGTGTCGCTACCGTCTGTCGGAAATGGGCGCCTATCCTTTCACCAGCAGCCAGGTCTTCACTTGACGCAACCAAAGAAAGTGGTGTTTCCTGAAACCGGTTTCAGACAAAAAGAAGAAAGCCGTGAATGACTTCTCCACTGCCCAGCGCAGCCGCGTGACCATGCTCGACGTCGCCGTACGCGCTGGGGTGTCCAAGGCCAGCGTCTCGCGTTTTATCGGCGATGACCGCGCCCTGCTCTCAGATGCCATTGCCCTGCGCATCGAGCGCGCGATTGCCGAACTCGGCTACCGCCCCAACCAGATGGCGCGCGGCCTGAAACGCGGACGTACGCGCCTGATCGGCATGCTCGTGGCCGATATCCGCAACCCCTATTCGATTGCCGTGATGCACGGGGTGGAAACCGCCTGCCGTGCGCACGGCTACAGCCTGGTGGTTTGCAACACCGACCGCGATGACGAGCAGGAGCGCCAGCATCTGGCGCTGTTGCGCTCGTACAACATCGAAGGGCTGATCGTGAACACGCTGGGCCATCACCGGGACGAACTGCACGAACTGCGCCGCGAGATGCCGCTGGTGCTGGTGGATCGCAAGGTCGACGGGCTCGACAGCGACATGGTCGGGTTGAACAACTCGCAAGCAGTAGAGATGGCGCTCGCGCATCTCGAACAACGCGGATATCGGGATCTTTTGCTGGTCACCGAACCGTATGACGGCACCAGCTCGCGGATCGAGCGGGTCAGCAGTTTTCAGGCGCAGATTACTCAGCGCGCGACCCTGACTGGGGCGGTGCTGGAAACCGGTGATGATCTGAACGCGCAACTTCAAAACTTTTTAAACACACCCGGTGATGGCCCGAAAGCGCTGTTTTGCGCCAATGGCGTGGCGGCGTTGGCGGCAACGCATGCGCTGCGCGCGCTGGGCGTGCGTCTATTTGAAGATGTCGGGTTGATTGCCTTGGATGATCTGGATTGGTATCCGTTGGTGGGCAGCGGGATCACCGCGCTGGCACAGCCGACGCAAGAGATTGGCGCGTGGGCGTTTGAGTGTCTGCTCAAGCGCTTGCGCGGGGATGATGAGGTGGCGCGGATGGTGGATTTTGCCCCTGTGCTGATTGAGCGGGGTTCGACCCGAGGGATTGACGGCGTCTGATCTGGCGCTTTCGCGAGCAGGCTCGCTCCCACAGGTTGATCCCATTCCATTGTGGGAGCGAGCCTGCTCGCGAAGGCCTGCAGAAGAACACTGCAGAACTACTTGATATTTTTTTGAACAAAAATGAAACCGGTTTCAGAGGTCAATAACAATGAATAAACCAGCCGTTTCCATCAGTCTGTCCAGCTACGGTGCCGAGCTTGTGCGCCAGCGTGGGCAGGATTCCTTTATTGAGATCCTCGCGGCCTCCGGCGCCAATCGTATCGAGTGGCGCGAAGAGTTGCTGACCCGGGAAGACCCCGCGCAACTGGCTCAGGCTACCCAGGCGCACGGCCTGCAAAGTATTTATTCCTCACCCACCGAACTCTGGCTCGCAGGGCAAGCGCAGCCAAATCCCGAACTGATTACCGCGCTGCAACAGGCCCAGGCATTCGGCTCGAAATGGCTGAAAGTGTCCCTCGGTTATTTCACCGACAACTCTGATTTGCAGGCACTGGCCGAGCGACTCAAGCAAAGCCCGGTGCAACTGCTGGTGGAGAACGATCAAACCTTACATGGCGGGCGCATCGAGCCGTTCCAGCGTTTCTTCGCCGCCGTCGAGCAGCACAACCTGCCGATCAAGATGACCTTCGACATTGGAAACTGGCACTGGCAGGACCAGTCTGCCGCCAGCGCCGCTCGCGCGCTGGGGCGTCATGTCGGTTACGTGCATTGCAAAGCCGTGGCGCGCCGCGCCGACGGCAAACTGGTTGCGGTGGCGCCGGCCGTCAGCGACCTGCATCTGTGGGAACAACTGCTGCGGCACATGGACCAAGGCGTTATGCGCGCCGCCGAATACCCGCTGCAAGGCGATGACCTGGTGCAACTGACCCGCGAACACGTCGCCGCCCTCGCCCGCCTCGGTCAATCGCGCCTGGAGCCAGCCCATGTCTGAGATCGATATCCTTTCTTTCGGAGAAACCATGGCAATGCTGGTCGCCGAGCAGACCGGCGATCTGGCCAAGGTCGAGCAGTTTCACAAACGGATTGCCGGGGCCGACAGCAACGTCGCGATCGGCTTGTCGCGCTTGGGTTTCAACGTCGCGTGGCTGAGCCGGGTCGGCAACGATTCACTCGGTCGCTTTGTGGTCGAGACGCTGGTCAAGGAAGGTCTGGATTGCAGCCACGTCGAGGTCGATAAAAACCATCCGACAGGCTTTCAGTTCAAATCGCGTAACGACGACGGCAGCGACCCGCAGGTGGAGTATTTCCGCCGTGGTTCGGCGGCCAGTCATCTGTCGCCGCACTCCATCAACGACAACCTGCTCAGCGCCCGCCATTTACACGCCACTGGTATTCCTCCAGCGCTATCCGCCTCGGCGCGGGAAATGTCCGTCGAACTGATGACCCGCATGCGCGCCGCCGGACGCAGCGTGTCGTTCGACCCGAATCTGCGCCCAAGCCTGTGGGCCAGCGAGGCCGAGATGATCCGCGAAATCAACCGCCTCGCCGCCCTCGCCCACTGGGTGCTGCCGGGGTTAAGCGAGGGCCGCTTGCTCAGCGGTTTCGACGACCCGGCCGACATTGCTGCGTTCTATCTGGATCAAGGTGCGGAGGCGGTGGCGATCAAGCTCGGGCCTGAGGGCGCTTATTACCGCACGCAGCTGGATCAGGGTTTTGTCGCTGGCGTGCCGGTGACCAAGGTGGTCGATACCGTAGGCGCCGGTGATGGCTTTGCGGTGGGGATGATCAGCGCCCTGCTCGAGCATCAGAGTTTTGCCGAGGCCGTGCAGCGAGCGAACTGGATTGGCAGTCGCGCGGTGCAGAGTCGCGGGGATATGGAGGGGTTGCCTTCCCGCTTGGAGTTGACCGCTGAATTCGCGAGCAGGCTCGCTCCCACAGGGGAACGCATTTCACATGTGGGAGCGAGCCTGCTCGCGAAGAGGCCCGCCTGATTACCGCAAATCAATGAACCTGCTGCGACAAAAACAACAAGCTCAGGAGTCACACCGATGAAAACTGCAACCCTCGCCACCCGCCGCTGGTGGTACATCATGCCGATTGTGTTCATCACATATAGCCTGGCCTATCTCGATCGCGCCAACTACGGTTTTGCCGCCGCGTCGGGCATGGCCGAAGACCTGATGATCACGCCGGGCCTGTCCTCGCTGCTCGGCGCGCTGTTCTTTCTCGGCTACTTTTTCTTCCAGGTGCCCGGCGCGATCTACGCGCAAAAGCACAGCGTGAAGAAGCTGATTTTCGTCAGCCTGATTCTCTGGGGCGGGCTCGCCACGCTGACTGGCGTGGTATCCAACGCCTATTGGCTGATCGTCATTCGCTTCATGCTCGGCGTGGTCGAAGCGGCGGTGATGCCGGCGATGCTGGTCTATCTGTGCCATTGGTTCACCCGTGCCGAACGCTCGCGGGCCAACACATTTCTGATCCTTGGCAACCCGGTGACCATGCTGTGGATGTCGGTGGTGTCGGGCTATCTGGTACAGCATTTCAGCTGGCGCTGGATGTTCATCATCGAAGGTCTGCCGGCGGTGTTGTGGGCGTTTATCTGGTGGCGTCTGGCCGATGATCGACCAGCTCAGGCCAAGTGGCTCAATGAGCAAGAAAAGCACGATCTGGAAAGCGCGCTGGCCGCTGAGCAGGTCGGGATCAAAGCCGTGAAGAACTACGCCGAGGCGTTCCGTTCGCCGAAGGTGATCATCCTGGCGCTGCAGTTTTTCTGCTGGAGCATCGGCGTCTACGGATTCGTTTTGTGGCTGCCATCGATCCTCAAGGCCGGCGCGCAAATGGACATGATCGAGGCTGGCTGGCTCTCGTCGCTGCCCTATCTGGCGGCGGTGCTGGGCATGCTCGCGGTGTCGTGGGGTTCGGACAAATTGCAGAAGCGCAAACGCTTCGTCTGGCCGCCGCTGCTGATCGCTTCGATTGCGTTTTATGGCTCGTATGCCTTGGGCGCCGAACATTTCTGGTGGTCGTACACGCTGCTGGTGATTGCCGGCGCCTGCATGTACGCGCCGTATGGGCCGTTTTTCGCCATCGTTCCCGAGATCCTGCCGGCCAACGTTGCCGGTGGCGCCATGGCGCTGATCAACAGCATGGGCGCGCTCGGCTCGTTCGGCGGTTCGTATCTGGTCGGCTACCTGAACAGCTCCACCGGCTCGCCCGGCGCTTCCTATTTATTGATGAGCGGCGCGTTGCTGTTGTCGGTGGTGTTGACCATTTTCCTCAAGCCCGGCGCCAGTGATCGCGTCGTCGCCAAAGCCGCCGCCACACCGCGTGTGCCGGCGCATTCCTGAAAGGATTTTTTGCCATGAAAAAAAAGGTCGTGCTGTACAAGAAACTTTCGCCCGCGCTAATGGCGCGCCTGCAAGAGCAGTTTGACGTAACGCTGATCGAAAGCCTCAACGCCGATGGCCTCATGCAGTTGCGCGATGCCCTGCCCCGCGCCCACGGTTTGCTAGGCGCCAGCCTGAAACTGGATGCGGCGTTGCTGGATCTGGCGCCGCAACTGGAGGCGATTGCCAGCGTCTCGGTGGGTGTCGACAACTACGACATCGAGTATCTGAATCGGCGCAAGATTCTGCTGACCAATACCCCCGACGTGCTCACCGAAACCACCGCCGACACCGGTTTCGCCCTGATCCTCGCTGCAGCGCGGCGTGTGGTTGAACTGGCGAACATGGTCCGTGGCGGGCAGTGGAGCCGCAACATCGGCCCGGCGCATTTCGGCACCGATGTGCACGGCAAGACGCTGGGCATCATCGGCATGGGCCGCATCGGCGAAGCGTTGGCCCAGCGTGGGCATTTCGGTTTCGGCATGCCGGTGATCTACCAAAGCCAGTCGCGCAAGCCGGCGGTCGAGGAGCGGTTCGCTGCGCAATATCGCAGCCTCGAAGAGTTGCTCCAGCAGGCCGATTTCATTTGCCTGACTTTGCCTCTGACGGCGCAGACCGAACGTTTGATCGGCGCGGAACAATTTGCGCTGATGCGGCCGGAGAGCATCTTCATCAATATCTCGCGCGGTAAGGTGGTCGATGAGGCGGCGATGATCGAGGCGTTGCGCAGCAAGCGCATTCGCGCGGCAGGCCTGGATGTGTTCGAGCGCGAGCCGTTGAATCATGATTCGCCATTGTTGCAGTTGAGCAATGTGGTGGCGACGCCGCACATGGGCTCGGCGACCCATGAGACGCGTGAAGCAATGGCGCGCTGTGCGGTGGAGAATCTGTTGGCGGCGTTGAATGGGCAGCGGCCGGCGAATCTGGTGAATCCACTAAACTGATCGTTCCCACGCTCTGCGTACTGATCGTTCCCACGCTCAGCGTGGGAATGCAGCCCGGGACGCTCCGCGTCCCTTCCGAAAGCTGGAACGCGGAGCGTCCCTAGAGGCATTCCCACGCGGAGCGTGGGAACGATCAGCAAGGCGCCGGTTCAGGCAACACAAATCCATCAGGCACTGCGCGCCTGCAACAGCTGCACCGCACACAACGCAATCCGCGCGCAGGCATCCGCCAGTTTGACCCGATCCACCACCAGACCGATGCGAATATGCCCCGCCGCGCTCGGCCCGAACGCTTCGCCGGCCAGCACAGAGACGCCATAACGTTCCAGCAAGCGCTCGGCAAACGCCTGAGCGCCAAGGCCAGTCTGGCGCACATCGACCATCACGAACATGCCGCCATCCGGGCAAATCGGCTGCAACCCAGGGCAACCGTACAAACGTTCGCAGACCAGATCGCGGCGCAAGCGATACTCCTCGCGCATCTGCGTGACTTCCGGCAGATCGCTTTGCAGCGCCACTTGTGCGGCCTTCTGTACGAAATCCGGCAGACCGAAGAGCATGCTCAGCGACAGATTCACCAGATGCTCGGCCAAGGGTTTCGGGCCGATCATCCAGCCGATGCGCCAACCGGTCATCGCATGGGATTTCGACAGACTGTTGATCGTCGCGGTGCGCTCGGCCATGCCCGGCAGGCTCGCCGGGCTGATGTGCTCGCCTTCGTATAAAAGCTCGCTGTACACCTCATCGCTGATCAGCCACAGGTCATGGCGAATGCACAGCGCTGCCAGTTCCTGCCAGATCAGCAAGGGCAGACTCGCGCCGCTGGGATTGTTCGGGCTGTTAAGCAGTATGGCGCGAGTTCGCGGGGTGATGCGCGCGGCGACATCGGCGGGGTCGACACGAAAACCGTTCTCCGGGCGCACCGGCACGGCAATTACCTTGGCACCGCAAGCGCCAAACACTCCTTCGTAGGTAACGTACATCGGCTCGGCGACGATCACTTCATCGCCCGGATCGAGCAGACACTGCGCCACCGAATACACCGCGCATTGCGCGCCGGGCAGGACAATCACCTGATCAGGATCAACCCGTTGACCACTGCGCTGGCGATGACGCTCGGCAATCAGACTGCGCAGCTCGAACCGCCCACGCACATCGGCGTAATGGGTGTCGCCGGCCAACAGGCTATCGATCGCGCCGTGGACGATCGGCAACGGCGTATCGAAATCCGGATCGCCGACGCTCAACAACAAAACATCGACGCCTTCGGCGCGCAGTTCCAGCGCTCGGTCGTGAATCTGCCAGGCAGCGGCACCCTCCCCGGCGATTCGTTGGGTCAAGGCTGAATAGCGCATGTACGTCTCCTGTTAGCGCGGTTTCCAGCCTTCACCGTATCTCAAATCACGAAACGCGCCACCATGGCGTTCAAATCCACTGCCAGTCGCGACAGTTCGTGGGTCGCGGCGCTGGTCTGGTTGGCGCCGGCGGCCGATTGCGTGGCGAGGTCGCGAATGTTGACCAGGTTGCGATCGACTTCGCGGGAGACTTGCGCCTGCTCTTCCGAAGCGCTGGCGATAACCAGGTTGCGCTCGTTGATCTGGTGAATCGATTGCGTGATCTGCTCCAGCGCCACGCCGGCCGCGCGGGCCATTTCCAATGTGGACTGGGTGCGCTGATTGCTTTGCTGCATCGACGAAACCGCTTCTCCGGTACCGTTCTGGATGCCGGCGACCATTTTTTCGATTTCCTGAGTCGACTGCGCGGTGCGATGGGCCAAGGCGCGCACTTCGTCAGCCACCACGGCAAAACCACGGCCAGCCTCGCCGGCACGCGCCGCTTCAATTGCAGCGTTGAGCGCCAAGAGGTTGGTCTGTTCGGCGATGGCCCGAATCACGTCCAGCACCTTGCCAATGTCACGACCTTGCGCGGCGAGGCCTTCAATCATCTGCGCGGTGTTCTGCACGTCGTGAGTCATGGTCTGGATCGCGTCGACGGTTTTCACCACCTGATCGCGACCTTCGCGGGCGGCGTGGGTCGACTGGTTTGACGCTTCGGAAGTCGACACGGCGTTGCGCGCCACCTCTTCCACCGCAGCGGTCATCTCGTTGACGGCGGTGGCGGCCTGTTCGATTTCGTTGTTCTGCTGCTGCAGGCCGCGCGACGCTTCTTCGGTGACGGCGCTGAGTTCTTCGGCAGCGGCGCCCAGTTGCGTGGCGGAACCGGCGATCTGCTCGATGGTTTTGCGCAGGTTGGTCTGCATCGCGGCCAAGGCTTCGAGCAGGCGCGCCGGTTCATCCTTGCCGTCAACTTCGATGGCTTTGCTGAGGTCACCGTCGGCAATGGTTTGCGCAGCGAGCACGGCGCGGTTGAGCGGCGTGACGATGCTGCGGGTCAGCAACCAGGCGAGCAACACGGTGGCCAGTGCCGCAATCACGGCGACGATGATGATCCCGGTGATCGCGCTGTCATAGTTTTCACCGGCCTTGGTGGCCGCCGCTCTGGCCCCGGCCGTATTCATGCCGATCAGCTTGTTGAGCTGCTCGCCCATCTGATCGGTGCCTTCCTTGATGCGCGTGTTGATCAACGCGCGCATCGCTTCCAGATCGCCCTTGCGCGATAGCTCAATCATCTGATTCTGCGCTTGCAGGTAATTATCGAGCGTCGTCGAAAACGTCTGGAAGACCGCGCGCTCTTCAGGGCCTGCCGGCAACGCAGCGTAGCTGGCCTGCGCTTTGCGCACCTTGTCGACCAGCACCGCGATGCGGGTTTCTGCCTCTTGCAGGCTGGCCGGTTCGCGATTGACCAGCACACGGAACGAAAGAATGCGCATGCGCAGGACGTTTTCCGTGACCACGCTGAGGTGGGTCACGCTTGGCAACTGGTTGGTGTCCATGTCGATCGACGCCTGACGAATGACCGTCATGCGGCTGACGGCGAACACGCCGAGGACAATCACCAGCAAGGCGATAAAGGCAAAACCGAGGAAAGCACGGGGCGCGATATTCAGGTTACGCAGGGACATGGTCGGACTCTCGAAAGAAAGAAACTACGAGCGTCCATGCCGTGAGCACTGGCCCATAGCGGGCGACAGTCCGGCAGCACTGAGTTGTGGTTTTGTGTGCGCCTGACCGTTGTATCGGCCAGGCTTGAGGAAGGTTTCGGGTCGGCGGTAAATATTTTTCAGGCTGAGGCGAGTTGCCAGACCCGGGCGATGTCGGTGGCGCGTTCACGCAGCAGGCGCGGGGCTTCGGCGCAGGCCTGGTCCAGAGTCATCGGCCCGCTGGTAACAGCAAACGCGGCGTCGATGCCGTGTTGATAGAGCTCCTGATAGCCCTCGCCCAAGGTCCCGGCAATCACGATCACCGGCACGGCGTATTGTTTGGCAATTCGCGCCACCCCGAACGGTGTTTTGCCGCGCAGGGTCTGCGCATCGAAGCGGCCCTCTCCGGTGATGACCAGATCCGCATCTTTGACCGCCTCAGCGAGCCCGACCAGTTCCGCCACCACCTCGACGCCTGCCTGAAACTGCGCGCCGAGAAAAGCCTTGGCGGCAAAGCCCAGACCACCCGCCGCGCCGCTGCCCGGTTCATCGCGCACGTCCTTGCCCAATGCTTGCGCGCAAAGCTCGGCGAAGTGCCCAAGCGCCTGATCGAGCTGCTCAACCTGCGCGGGCGATGCGCCCTTCTGCGGGCCGAAAATGGCCGAGGCGCCATGGGGGCCGCAGAGCGGATTATTGACGTCGGCGGCGATGTCGAAACGCACATCGGCCAGACGTGGATCAAGTCCACTCAGGTCCAATCGCGCCAGTTGCGCCAAGGCCAGGCCGCCGGGCACCAGCGACTGATTCTGCGCATCCAGCAACTTCACACCCAATGCCTGCATCGCCCCGGCACCGCCGTCATTGGTCGCGCTGCCGCCGATCGCCAGGATCACCCGTTGCGCGCCGGCATCCAGCGCTGCACGAATCAATTCACCGGTGCCAAACGTGCTGCTGATGCAGGCATCGCGCTGTCCCGGCGGGACCAGTTGCAGACCGCTGGCCTCGGCCATTTCGATGATCGCGGTGTGGTTGTGCGGTAGCCAGCCCCATGCGGCTTCGACCGGTGCGCCCAACGGGCCGCGCACGCGGGTGCGGCGCAATTCACCTTCGCAGGCCGCGAGAATCGACTCGACCGTGCCTTCGCCGCCGTCGGCCATCGGGCATTTGACCAGCGTCGCCTGTGGCCAGACCTGGGCCAGTCCGAGGGCAATGGCTTCGGCAACGCCTTGGGCACTCAGGCTGTCCTTGAACGAGTCGGGGGCGATGACGATCTTCATGGGAATTCTCCGGTTGCAGTGGCATTCATGCTGCCAGTCGGCCTGCGCCTTGACGCCGGTCGGGTGCACAAGTGGCGTCGACGTTTATTGTTCATTTCCACAAAAGACTTGCGTTGGATGTTCCGGCCTCTTCGCGAGCAGGCTCGCTCCCACATTTGAAATGCATTCCAAATGTGGGAGCGAGCCTGCTCGCGAAGGGGCCATTGAACACACCGATCAATTCGAATCAGTCTGCGGCAACAGCTGCACCCCCAGATACAACGCCAGCATCCCGTCCAGCTTCAACGGATCAATCCCGCTCAACTCGGCAATCCGTTCCATGCGATAGCGCAGGCTGTTGCGATGGATACCCAGCGCTTCGGCACAGGCCTGGCTCTGCCCGTCGTGCTCGCACCAACTGCGCAGGGTCGCCAGCAACTGGCCGTTGCTGTCCTTGGCGATAACCTTGCGCAGCGGCTTGAGCAGTTCGTCCAGCGCATCATCGTTGCGATGTCGCCATAGCATGACCGGCAAGCGATAACGATTGAGCGTCAGCAGTCTCGAATTCGGCAGCACGTCACGACCATACGCCAGCAAGTCGCCGACCCGTCGATAACAGCGGCGCAACCCGGCCAGGCCATCCGCCTGCCCGCCGACGGCGATGCGCAAAATCTTCCAGCCGAGGCCATCGAGCTTTTCCAGCAGTCGATCATGCTCGACGTTCTGGCTCGCCGGGCGACACCACAACAGCGAAGACTTCGCCGAACTCACGCACCAACTGTCGGGATACCGCGAGGTCAGCCACGCACTCAGTGCCTCGACGGTTTGCCCCGGCCCGTGCTCAAGCCCCAGTTCAAACAGATACGGCACCCGGGTCAATTGCGGCTTGAGCCCAAGCTGCTGCGCCTCATCGATCAGGCGCGGCGAATCCCCCGCCTCGCTCAACAGCAGCGCCAGCAGATCATCGCAACGCTGCCGTCGCCATTGCTGCTCGGCCTGCTGATTGCGCTGGCCGACGAGCATTTCGGCGGTCATGCGCACCAGCTCGGCGTAGGTGCGCAATTGCTCCGGCTCGCCAGTGATGCCAAGCACGCCGATCAAGCGCTGATCGAGCAACAGCGGCAGGTTGATGCCCGGTTGCACGCCTTTGAGGTGCACCGCCGTCTGCGCATCGATTTCCACCACGCGCCCGTTGGCCAGCACCAGTTGCGCGCCTTCATGCCGGGTGTTGATGCGTTCCGGTTCGCCGCTGCCGAGGATCAGGCCCTGACTGTCCATGACATTGACGTTGTACGGCAAAATGGCCATGGCCCGGTCGACGATGTCCTGGGCAAGGTCGTGATCGAGTTCGAACATAGCGGCGGCAATCCTTCATTTCAGGCACGGACGGTTGTTCAGCCGCACAGGGTCTGGCGGCAAACCCTGTGCTCAGGCACAAAGACAATCCGGCCAAAGGTGGCCGAGACTCTCAGGGCGATCAACGTTACCCTTTGCATCGCAAAAAATCATAATAAAGAGAGAGCCGCTATGTCGCAGAGCGCCGCAGCTACCCAGACCATCGACGACGGTAAAAACGCCGTCTACAAACGCATCACCCTGCGTTTGATTCCCTTCATTTTCATCTGCTATCTGTTCAACTACCTCGACCGGGTCAACGTTGGCTTCGCCAAACTGCAGATGCTCGACGCACTGAAATTCAGCGAAACCGTGTACGGCCTCGGCGCCGGCATCTTCTTCATCGGTTACGTGCTGTGCGGCGTGCCGAGCAACCTCGCACTGACCCGCTTCGGTCCACGGCGCTGGATTGCCCTGATGATGATCACCTGGGGCACGCTGTCGACCTGCCTGTTGTTCGTCACTACCCCGACCGAGTTCTACACCCTGCGCTTTTTCACCGGTGCGGCTGAGGCGGGTTTCTTCCCGGGCGTCGTGCTGTACCTCTCGCAGTGGTTCCCGACCTTCCGCCGTGGCCGGATCATGGCGTTGTTCATGTCGGCGATCCCCGTCTCCGGTCTGCTCGGCAGCCCGTTTTCCGGCTGGATCCTTAACCACTTCGCCGCCGGCCAAGGTGGCCTGGCCGGTTGGCAGTGGATGTTCCTGCTGCAAGGCATTCCGACCGTGATCCTTGGTGCGCTGGCATATTTCCTGTTGAGCGACAGCTTTGCCAACGCCAAATGGCTGACCGCCCACGAACGTTCGGTGCTCGAAGCCGACCACGCCGAAGACCTCGCCAACAAACCGAAAACCGCCACCGACTCGCTGCTTGCGGTGTTCAAGAATCCTGCGATCTGGGCCTTCGGCCTGATCTATTTCTGCATCCAGAGCGGCGTGTACGCGATCAACTTCTGGCTGCCGTCGATCATCAAGAACCTCGGCTTCAGCGATAACCTGGTGATCGGCTGGCTGAGTGCGATTCCGTATCTGCTCGCGGCGGTGTTCATGCTGGTCGTCGGCCGCTCGGCGGACTTGCGCAAGGAGCGCCGCTGGCACTTGGTGGTGCCGATGCTGATGGGCGCGATCGGGCTGGTGATCGCAGTGAACTTTGCGGCCAATCCGACGATTGCGATTCTCGGCCTGACCATCGCGACCATGGGCGCACTGACTGGTCTGCCGATGTTCTGGCCGGTGCCGACCGCCATGCTGAGCGCGGGCGCGGCGGCTGGCGGTCTGGCGCTGATCAACTCGATGGGGCAGATGGCCGGGTTCCTCAGCCCGTATCTGGTGGGTTGGGTCAAGAACAGCACTGGCTCGACGGACGCGGCGTTGTATGTGCTGGCGGCGGTGATCGTTGGCGGGAGTCTGCTAGCGTTGCGGATGACGCGGACGTTGCGGGCTTGAGCTCGCGTGCATGACCAAAACGGCCCTCACGGGCCGTTTTTTTATTCGGTTTCACTCGCACGATGATGTTCGGCGAGCAGACCAGCGTCGAAGCCGATCAGAGCCGTTGTAACAAAATGTCTATACTTTGCCGTTCCATGGAACCGTGCTTACGCAGCCGCGCCTAATGGTCGCTCGCTCGAATAAGTCTGCCAAGGATAGTCAATGTTCAATCGGCCCATCGATTTTGTCCGCAAACCATTGCGCGCGATGTTTAACGCGTTCGATAACAAGGAAGCATTCGACACCTCGCGGTCCCTGGAGGCCGCCAGCTGTGAATCGCACAGGGCAGGTCTCCGATATCGTGCCGACATCGATGGCCTGCGGGCTGTCGCTGTCCTGCTGGTGCTGATATTTCACGCTGGGATGACGTTATTCCCGTCCGGTTTTATCGGCGTGGATATCTTCTTCGTGATCTCCGGGTATCTCACCACTTCTATCATCATGAAGTCGCTGGAGAACGGCACGTTCAGCTTCACGGGTTTTTACGTCAGGCGCATCTGGCGCTTGCAACCGGCCGTTGTTGCGCTGTTGGTTGTGACCTTGCTGGTTACCACGCTGCTTTATCTGCCCGATGACTACGTCGACTTCCTGAAAAGCGAGAAGTACACCTCATTACTGATCTCCAACCAGTATTTTTCCAAGGTGACTTCCGGTTACGCCACGCCCGATGCCGCGAGTCTTCCGCTGTTGCACACCTGGTCACTGGCGATCGAATGGCAGTGGTACCTTCTGCTACCGTTGGGTATCTGGCTGCTGCATCGCTATGTGGCGAAACGGGCTTTGAGCAGCGCGGTACTGGGTTTGACACTTTCAGCCACGGCGCTGGCGCTGTATCTGTCGCAGGTCGCTCCCGACCTGAACTATTACTTTTTTACCGCGCGCATCTTCGAATTGATGATTGGATCGTGCGCCGTCATGTTCAGCGCGGACAGGTTTCGCCTGAGTCGTATCAGCGCTTCGCTCATCTGCGTGGTTGCGCTGGTCACGATCGCCTATTGTGCGGTCCAGTACGATATCCTCAGCGGATTCCCCAACTATCACGCGGTCGCGGCATGCGTCGCCACGGCCCTGCTGCTGGTTCGCGGCATAGGTAATGTGAGCATCACCTCGGATGTCCTTGCATTCAAACCGCTGGTGTTCATTGGCACCCTTTCCTATTCGCTGTATCTGTGGCATTGGCCGATTCTGGCGGTGCTGGCCTACCTCGGCGTCGATCTAAGCCCAGCGGTGACAGTCGGCTATTTCGCCGCCACGTTCGCGATGGGCTACCTCTCCTTCTGGCTTATCGAAAACAGGTTTCGCAAGGTTCGGGCCGGGTTCGGCAAGACCGTACTGCTGTTGATACTGCTTCCCGCCATCGGCCTGTCGCTGCTGCACTCCGCCGGCAGGAATCATGACGGATGGCCGAACCGTTTTGGTGACGATTCGATCGCGATGTTCAGCACGCTGAAGGCATTCGTACCGAGCCATCGTGAGGACTGCCTGGGTAACAGCGAAAAGGTTGATCCTGACTGCGTCCTGGGCGCGCCGCTGGCCAAGCCGCAAGCTTTGCTGATCGGAGATTCCTATTCGAATCACTACTGGGGATTTATCGAAACGCTGGCCAAGGATGCCGGCCTGTCGGTTCTTGCCCAAGGCTATCCGGCCTGTCTGACCCTGCCCGGCATCTATCTCTACGACTGGTACAAGGCCAAAAACGCGCTTTATGAAAAGTGCCATACGGCTGCACAACACTATTACCACCTGATTGCGGACAGCCATTTCCAGTACGTAATCATTGGCCAGTTCTGGGAGGCCTATCTCACAGCCACGATTGTCACGAAACTCGATGACCCACGCAGCCTGGAACTGACGCAGCAACGACTTGAGGTCGCGGTTCGCCAGGCACTGGACATCATCGTCGACTCGGGTGCCACGCCGATTGTGCTGATGAGCACATTGCCCATGCCCGCCAGAATCAATGAATGCCTGCTCAGACAAGTCAAGTTACGCGGGATGCTCGGCAGCGCTGAACAAAGCCGTTCATGTGCCGCGGTGACATGGTCAGGCCTTGAGGACCCCTTGTTGACCAGACTTTTCGGCCAACTGCAGGTTGAATATCCACAACTGATCGTCCTTGATCCAAAAAAAGTGCAATGCACGGACGGTACTTGCCTGACCAGCGTCAATGGCGTGCCGGTGTACCGCGACATTGGCCATGTGTCCGATTATGCCTCGTACAAATTTGGTGAGCTGTACCTCAAGCACTTCGGCAATCCATTCAAAAGCGGTCCAGTCGGCGTCCATTAACGCTGGTCCATTTGCCATCTATGCTCCATCTGCCAGCCTCTTTTGACGAGGCTGGCATGACCGGATGGACGTGATATGTTTCGAATAATGAGCATCTGCTCAATATTCAGCACAGAAACCACGTATCCTGCGCGCCCCGTTCAACCATCACGTCGCGAGAACAGTTTGTCTAAAGGTATCGCTCTATCGGTTTCAGCCTCGGTGCTGTTTGCCGTCATGTATTACTACACGTCGCTGCTGACACCTCTGAGCGGCGTGGAAATCTTCGGCTGGCGCATGCTCCTGACCGTGCCGTGCATGACCGTGTTCATGCTGGTTTCCGGGGAATGGCGGCGGGTGCTGGAGCTGTTCCGATTGATGGCAGCCAGGCCGAAGCTGATCGCCGGGCTGCTGGTTTCTTCCGCCCTCCTCGGCGTTCAGCTGTGGCTGTTCATGTGGGCACCGCTCAATGACTACAGCTTGGATGTATCGCTGGGTTATTTCCTCTTGCCACTGGCTATGGTGCTCACCGGGCGGATTGCCTATGGCGAGAGCCTGTCTTACCTGCAGAAAATCGCCGTATTTTTTGCCAGCCTCGGCGTGTTGAACGAGTTGTATCAGGTGGGTGGTTTTTCCTGGGCGACACTGGTGGTCGTGGTCGGTTATCCGCTGTACTTCGTACTGCGCAAATACCTGAAAACCGACAACCTCGGTGGCCTGTGGGTCGACATGACCCTGATGCTGCCGGTCGCTTACTGGTTTGTGCAGGGCGGCGAACAGGGCTTGGCCGTTTTCGATCAATATCCTGGACTGATGTGGCTGATTCCGCTGCTCGGCCTGATCAGCGCTTCCGCGCTGGTGGTGTACATCATCGCCAGCCGCTTGCTGCCGTTCAGTCTGTTTGGTTTGTTGAGTTATGTTGAACCGGTGTTGTTGCTTGCGGTGGCGTTGTTGCTGGGAGAAAGCATCAAGTCGGGCGAGTGGCTGACTTACATCCCGATCTGGCTGGCGGTTGTGGTGCTGGTTTTCGAAGGCTTCAAACACTTGACGCGCCAACGCCGCTCTTGAATGCAACACAAGACAAATGTGGGAGCGAGCCTGCTCGCCAAGTCGTCAGACCAGTCAACATGACTGTTAAATGAAAGTCCGCATTCGCGAGCAGGCTCGCTCCCACAGGTTTCGTATGAAGCAAAAAAATCCCGGCGCTGCATTTCTGCAGGCCGGGATTTTTTCATTTCAGATTACTCGGTGGTCAACACACCACGACGCACCTGGTCACGCTCGATCGATTCGAACAGAGCCTTGAAGTTGCCCTCGCCGAAACCGTCGTCACCCTTGCGCTGGATGAATTCGAAGAACACCGGCCCCATCAGAGTTTCCGAGAAGATCTGCAGCAGCAGACGCTTGTCGCCCTGCTCCGAGGCACCGTCGAGCAGGATGCCGCGTGATTGCAGCTGATCGACCGGCTCGCCGTGGTTCGGCAGGCGACCTTCAAGCATTTCGTAGTAGGTGTCCGGCGGCGCGGTCATGAAGCGCATGCCGATTTTCTTCAGCTGATCCCAAGTCTTGATCAGGTCGTCGGTGAGGAACGCGACGTGCTGGATACCCTCACCATTGAACTGCATCAGGAACTCTTCGATCTGCCCGGCGCCCTTGGACGACTCTTCGTTGAGCGGGATGCGGATCATGCCATCCGGTGCGGTCATGGCTTTCGAAGTCAGACCGGTGTACTCGCCTTTGATGTCGAAGTAACGGATTTCACGGAAGTTGAACAGCTTCTCGTAGAAGTTCGCCCAGTAGGCCATGCGACCGCGATAAACGTTGTGGGTCAGGTGATCGATGATCTTCAGGCCGGCACCGACCGGATTGCGATCAACGCCTTCGATGAACACGAAGTCGATGTCGTAGATCGAGCTGCCTTCGCCGAAACGGTCGATCAGATACAGCGGCGCGCCGCCGATGCCTTTGATCGCCGGCAGGTTAAGCTCCATCGGACCGGTTTCGATGTGGATCGGCTGAGCGCCGAGTTCGAGTGCGCGGGAATAGGCCTTCTGCGAATCCTTCACGCGAAACGCCATGCCGCAAACGGACGGGCCGTGTTCGGCGGCGAAGTACGAGGCGACGCTGTTGGGTTCGTTGTTGAGAATCAGATTGATCGCGCCCTGACGATAGAGGTGCACGTTCTTGGAACGGTGGGTCGCGACTTTGGTGAAGCCCATGATCTCGAAGATCGGCTCCAGCGTGCCAGGAGTCGGCGCTGCGAACTCGATGAACTCAAAGCCCATCAGGCCCATTGGGTTTTCGTATAAATCTGCCATGGTGACGCCTCATCATTTCTTATCAATTAACCAGGGTTATTTGTCAGGAAAGTGATGTAGAGGGAGGCGCACAGGAGATGCCACGCACGCTGCGCGCGAGGAAGTCTCCGTAGATCAGTTGGAACCCGAATATCTTCATTGTCGACCCAAGGCTCTTGCGGGCGAGGCTTCTGCTGCCAGAAGACGATTATTATTGTATGCGTAAATCGATTCTACACAGCGTAACGAGACCTGTCTGCCCTCTGTATAAAATCCGCTTTTTTTCGTACGGCGCAAGAGCCATCTGCGATCTATTCTCCCCTCTGGCTCAATTTTTTATCGGGCCGGACTTCGACGCCACAGGATGTGTCCATGCCGCTGACCCACAGACCCCGCCGCAAACGCAGGACCCGCATCGTCGTGACTGTGCTCAGCGGTCTGCTGCCGATCGTACTGGGCAGTGGGATTCTTTATATGCAGGCAGAACGCACACTGCAGCAAAGTGCCGGGGAAACGGCCGAACAAGCGCTGCGACAGTTCGATTTGATGCTCGATAACACGGCAGAAGCCGCTCGGGTCCTGCTGCCGCTTGCCGGGAAAAATTGCGAAGAGGTGAAACTGGCCCTGCGCGAACAAGTGACCCGCCGCCCCTTCGTACGCTCGACCAATCTGGTCTGGGACAACAATCTCTACTGCAGCTCACTCTTCGGGGCGTTCCAGGAAGCCGTCAATGCCGGGGACTATCATCAAGGCAAACTGTGGTTGATGAACGGCAATCCGGTGACGCCTGATACGGCATTGTTGATCTACCGTCTCAGCGACGGTCGTGGTGGCGCGCTGACCACACTGGATGGCTATCACTTGAGCAACATCCTGCGCCTGATCGGCCGCCAGACATTACTGACGTTGCAAGTCGGCGATAACTGGCTGTCCGCCGACGGCAAAGTTCATCAGGGATCACTGCCTGCCCCGCCGGTCGCGCACAGCCTGCTGGATTCCGAGCGTTACGGTTTCAAAGTGTCGGCGGGTTTCCCCAAGGGCGAAGTCCGGCGTTACATGGCGGCTGAATATCCTCCGCTGTTCAGTCTGTTGATTTTCTTCGGCGCAATCTCCGGAGCCATTGGCCACTTCGTTCAGAAGCGATCGACCTCGCCCAGCCACGAAATGATGCGCGCACTCGAGGCCGGGGAATTCATTCCGTACTTCCAGCCCGTGGTTCACGGCGACAGCAAGCGATGGTCGGGTGCCGAAGTGCTGATGCGCTGGAATCACCCGAAAGAGGGGCTGGTACGCCCGGATCTGTTCATTCCATTTGCCGAGCACTCAGGTCTGATCGTGCCGATGACCCGCGCGCTGATGCAACAGACTGCGGCCCTGCTGGGACCGCACTCTGTGAACTTCGCCAAGCCTTTCCATATCGGCATCAACATCAGCGCCAGCCACTGCCAGGATCTGGAGCTGGTCGAGGATTGTCGTGACCTCTTGGCGGCGTTTGCGCCCGGCAGCGTCGAACTGGTGCTGGAATTGACGGAGCGCGAACTGATCGAGCCGAGCGACATCACGCTTAAGCTGTTTGAGCAATTGCATGCACTGGGAGTAAAAATCGCGATCGACGACTTTGGTACCGGGCACTCGAGCCTTGGTTATCTGCGCACCTTCAACGTCGACTTTCTAAAGATCGATCAGAGCTTCGTGGCCATGATCGGTGTAGACGCGTTATCGAGGCATATTCTCGACTCCATCATTGAACTGTCGGCCAAACTGGACTTGGGCATTGTTGCCGAAGGTGTCGAAACTCAGGCCCAGGCTGATTACCTGACCGAGCATAACGTTAACTTTTTGCAGGGCTATTTGTACGGTAGACCGATGCCTGGCGCTGATTTCCTCGAAGCATTAACTCATCATTAAATCGCCGACACTGCCCGCCGAACAACCGCACCAAATTGATACAAAAAGTCATTGTTGTTACATGGCGACAACATCAGGATTTACTCTTGTCGCATTAACTACTACAATTTTTTCAACCTGAGCCAGACTGGCAGGTGAGCCAATTATCACCGAGTCGCTTCCAGGCTCTTGGCTTATAGCTTTGTTTGCGGTTGGTATCAGCCAAACACACTATTGGAGTAAAGATATTGTCCAGACTCGCTGAATTTCGCGCAGCTGAAAAGGCCCTTCAGGAACAGCTCAAACAGCTGGAATCGCTGAAGAACGATGCCGGGCTGAAGAAAGAAATCGAATTCGAAGAAAAGCTCCAGGGACTGATGAAAACCTATGGCAAAGGCCTGAAAGACATCATCGCCATCCTTGATCCAAACCCGGCAAAGTCCGGTCTGCAGCAGTCCGCAGCGCCCAAGACCCGCCGCGCCCGTGTGGTCAAGGTTTATCAGAACCCGCACACGGGCGAGCTGATCGAAACCAAGGGCGGCAACCATCGCGGTCTGAAAGCCTGGAAAGAGCAGTACGGTGCAGCCACCGTGGATTCATGGTTGCGCGGTTAATCTGGCGCCAACAAAAAGCCCTGCCTGATGCAGGGCTTTTTTATTGACAATATCTAACAAATGAAATGATTTTCATCGAACAAGTTGGAAATTTGTGTAACGCTTCTGAATCATCAGGCTAAACATTTTGCTGCGCGATGTTACCTCGAGCGCTTGATCAAACTATGTGCTTAATCCTTTCCGGTAAGCGGACTGCTGCGAGTTAGTACGAACGTTTATAATTTCAGGCTTTTGCGCGCCGCTTCTATATCGTCGACGCTCGCCTTATAAACCTCGGCCTGTCCGGCATATGAAAGTACGTAAGCCTTGTCTGTTTCCACAGCTGCCACCAACGTTTGTGATAATACGTGTCGACCGTTCTCGGTGACCGTGCAGGTCGTCTCCAGCCCGGACAATGAGCCAAGCGCAGCCGGATGAATTCTGTTGCAGACGCTCTGATAACCACTGCGGAAGAAATCCTTCTGGATCGATTTGCGCATTTCCAGCAGCACGCCTTGCAAATTGACCTGATGCCCCGCCTCCACTTGCGTCATCGTCAACTCCATCACCATCACCTGATTGCCATCAGCATCGAGCTTCACCGCCCGTTGCCGCGAGACTGGCGGCGCGGTTTCCGGCAATGCTTCAACCTCCCAGCCCGTCGGCCAAGTGATACTTGGTTCGGCCATTACGGGTAAAACCACAGCCGACGACAAAGCAAAAAAAACAAACACGGATTTCAACAGTCGGATCATTGCCGGACGCACTCATGGATAGAAAGCAAAGTCTGAGCCCCGCCTTCGCGCAGGGCAAGCCCGCCTTGCATTTGGCGATGCCGGCCGGCATGCGTATCATTGCGCCCATTCACTCGCCCATTGTTATTGGAGGGCCCATGAGCCTCAACGAACTGAACACTTTCCCCGGCGTGACTGCCACGCCAGACAGCGCAACCCGCAACTTCGTGTTCAACCACACCATGCTGCGCGTGAAGGACATCACCAAGTCGCTGGATTTCTACACCCGCGTACTGGGTTTCTCGCTGGTCGAGAAGCGTGATTTCCCGGAAGCCGAGTTCAGCCTGTACTTCCTCGCGCTGGTCGATAAATCACAGATCCCGGCCGACGACGCTGCGCGTACCGAATGGATGAAATCGATCCCGGGCATTCTCGAACTGACCCACAACCACGGCACCGAAAACGATGCCGACTTCGCCTATCACAACGGCAACACCGACCCGCGCGGTTTCGGCCACATCTGCATTTCGGTGCCGGACATCGTCGCAGCGTGTGCACGCTTTGAAGAGCTGGGTTGCGATTTCCAGAAGCGTCTGACCGATGGCCGGATGAAGAGCCTGGCGTTCATCAAGGATCCGGATGGTTACTGGGTTGAAATCATCCAACCTGCGCCGCTGTAAAAGCTGAAAGCCCCTCACCCTAGCCCTCTCCCATAGGGAGAGGGGACTGATTGCGGGATGTTGGAGAATTACGCCGACTTGAACGATTGGCGGTGAATCCATAATCGACCGGCTCTCTCAGGTCGATGGATGACTTCAGACACCTCGGTCGGCTCCCTCTCCCTCGGGAGAGGGCTGGGGTGAGGGGTGGCTTTCCACGCGCAATAAAAAACCCATGATCGCTCATGGGTTTTTTCATTTTCGACCTGGCAGTTACGCCGGGGCCGAAGTCCGGATCAAGTGATCGAACGCACTCAACGAAGCCTTGGCGCCCTCGCCCACTGCGATCACGATCTGCTTGTACGGCACAGTCGTCACGTCGCCCGCTGCAAAGATCCCCGAGATCGAAGTCTCGCCACGGTTATCGACAATGATCTCGCCACGCGGCGACAGCTCGATGGTGCCCTTCAGCCAATCGGTGTTCGGCAGCAGACCGATCTGTACGAAGATGCCTTCCAGCTCAACCGTACGCAGCTCATCTGTGGTGCGATCCTTGTAACGCAGGCCGTTGACCTTCTCGCCATTGCCGGTGACTTCAGTGGTTTGCGCACTGGTGATCACGGTGACGTTCGGCAGGCTGTGCAGCTTGCGTTGCAGCACGGCATCGGCACGCAGTTGCACGTCGAATTCCAGCAACGTTACGTGCGACACGATACCGGCCAGATCGATGGCCGCTTCAACGCCGGAGTTACCGCCGCCGATCACCGCCACGCGCTTGCCTTTGAACAACGGGCCGTCGCAGTGCGGGCAGTACGCCACGCCCTTGTTGCGGTATTCCTGCTCGCCCGGAACGTTCATTTCGCGCCAGCGTGCGCCGGTGGCGAGGATCACGCTCTTGGCTTTCAAAGTTGCACCGCTGGCGAAGTGGACTTCATGCAGCTCACCGTTCTTGCCCGGGATCAGCTTGTCGGCGCGTTGCAGGTTCATGATGTCGACGTCGTACTGCTTGACGTGTTCTTCCAGCGCCGTGGCCAGTTTCGGCCCTTCGGTTTCCTGCACGGAAATGAAGTTCTCGATGGCCATGGTATCGAGCACCTGACCGCCGAAACGCTCAGCCGCGACACCGGTGCGGATGCCTTTACGTGCGGCATAAATAGCCGCCGAAGCACCAGCAGGGCCCCCACCGACGACCAGCACGTCAAAGGCTTCTTTGGCGCTGATCTTCTCAGCCTGACGGACGATGGCGCCGGTGTCGAGCTTGGCGAGGATTTCCTCAAGGCCCATACGGCCCTGGCCGAAGTTCTCGCCGTTGAGGTAGATGCTCGGCACGGCCATGATCTTGCGATCATTGACTTCGTCCTGGAACAGCGCGCCGTCGATGGCGACGTGGCGGATGTTCGGGTTGAGCACGGCCATCAGGTTCAGCGCCTGGACGACGTCCGGGCAGTTCTGGCAAGACAGCGAGAAGTAAGTCTCGAAGCTGAACTCGCCTTTGAGCGAGCGAATCTGCTCGATGACTTCAACGCTGGCCTTCGACGGGTGGCCGCCGACTTGCAGCAGCGCCAGCACCAGCGAGGTGAATTCATGGCCCATTGGAATGCCGGCGAAACGCAGGCTGATGTCGGCTCCAGGGCGATTGATCGAGAACGATGGCTTGCGGGCATCGTCACCGCTGTCGATCAGGGTAATTAGGCTCGAAAGACTGGCAACGTCTTTCAGCAGGTCCAGCATTTCACGGGATTTCGCACCGTCGTCGAGGGATGCAACGATCTCGATCGGTTGGGTGACCCGTTCCAGGTACGATTTCAACTGGGCTTTAAGATTGGCGTCCAACATACGGGCGATTTCCTTTATTTGAGGCGAAAAAAAGCCCGAGCGAATCTCGCCCGGGCATTTTTATTGGGCGGTGCAGCTAACTTAAGAAGGTGCGGCGTGCCGCCCTGCGTTGCATGTCACAGACTTAGATCTTGCCGACCAGGTCCAGCGACGGAGCCAGAGTGGCCTCGCCTTCTTTCCACTTGGCCGGGCAAACTTCGCCTGGGTGTGCAGCGACGTACTGAGCAGCCTTGATCTTGCGCAGCAGCTCGGAAGCGTCACGGCCAACGCCGCCATCGTTCAGTTCAACGATTTTGATCTGGCCTTCAGGGTTGATCACGAAGGTACCACGGTCAGCCAGACCAGCTTCTTCGATCAGCACGTCGAAGTTGCGCGAGATGACGTGGGTCGGGTCGCCGATCATGGTGTATTCGATTTTGCCGATGGCTGGCGAAGTGTTGTGCCAGGCAGCGTGAGCAAAGTGGGTGTCGGTCGAAACGCTGTAGATTTCCACGCCCAGCTTCTTGAACTCAGCGTAGTTGTCGGCCAGATCTTCCAGCTCGGTTGGGCAAACGAAAGTGAAGTCGGCTGGGTAGAAGAACACTACGGACCACTTGCCTTTCAAGTCAGCATCCGAGACTTGAACGAAGTCGCCGTTTTTGAACGCGGTAGCTTTGAACGGTTTTACTTGGCTGTTGATGATAGGCATCGATGACTCTCCGTCAGGGGTTATGAAGTTGATGGGTGAATCCTACCCACTCACTCGACGGAAGGCTCATTGGCAAACCTGATGCTGCTGATTTGTTTTCGCTATTAGCTGACTGTATTAATAGAAGAAAACGATCTCTACGCTTGATCCGGCTTATCCATAATCCGAGCCATTCCCTGGAATGGGCTTACCTCAACATAGCGCATGGCGGATTTCATGTCCTTCCAGCCAACGTAACTCATCAGTGATTTTAGATCCCAGCCGCTTTGATGCGCCCATGTGGCAAAGCCACGCCGCAGTGAATGGCTGGTGTAGTTGGCGGCGGCAATCCCGGCGCGCTGCAACGCCTGGCGCAGCAGCGGAATGATGCTGTTGGCGTGCAGGCCCTCCTCGCTCAGATTGCCCCACCGATCAATGCTGCGGAACACCGCGCCGCGTACCAGCGCAGCCTCTGTAATCCAATCGATATAGGCCTGCACTGGGCACAGCTTGAGCAGCGCCGGGGCCTGGTAGGTCTGCCCGAGGTTTTCCCGGTCGCCCTTGCTGCGCGGCAGATACAAAGTGATGCCCTTGCCAGCGCTCGCCTGCACATGCTCGATCTGCAGGCGGCACAACTCATCGCTGCGAAAGCCGCGCCAGAAGCCCAGCAAAATCAGCGCACGATCCCGATAAGCCTTGAGCAACGTCGGGCGGTCCTGATCCTGGCGGGCGGTCTGCGCCTCCTGCTCCAAACAATCGATCACGCGCTGCAGATCCTGCAGTTGCAGCGGCTCAGCCTGTTTTTCCTGCGCCGGGTGCAAAGCACGAATGCCCTTGAACACCTTGCGCACTACTGGCGCCTTGGTCGGATCGGCAAAACCCTGACTGTTGTGCCACTGCGCCAGTGCCGACAGACGCAGCTTCAGAGTGTTGATCGACAGCACGCCAGCGTGCTCCACCAGATAGCGCGCAACGCTGTCGGCAGTAGCCGGCAGAAATCCGCCCCACGTCACCTCGAAGTGCTCGATCGCCATGCGATAGCTGCGGCGAGTGTTGTCGCGGGTGGCGGCTTGCAGATATCGATCGATGTCGCTCATGGCAGTTTTCTCGCTGGCGTACGGGTTCACTCATGCAGTTGCGCATTTTGCCGCCTGACATTGGGTAATACCAGTATATCCCGTGTGTTTTAATTCAAATATTTACCTATATTTTCAGCATGGTACACTGCGTACTGTAGTGGCATGTACCACAGTACGTAATCGTAGGAGTTCACATGGCCCGTGGCGGCATTACCAAAGCACTGGTGCAAATCGCGCGCACAGCGATCCTGGCTCGCGGCGAACACCCAAGCATCGATGCAGTACGCATCGAAATGGGCAACACCGGCTCGAAAACCACGATCCATCGCTACCTGAAAGAACTGGATGACGGCGCGCAGCCAGCAGAAACGTCAGCAGAACCGATCGATGATGAGCTGACCGCCCTCGTCTCTCGCCTCGCCCAGCGCCTGAAAGAACAGGCGCAGGAGCCTATCGAGCAAGCCCGCGAACAGTTCGAAGAGCAACGCGAAGCACTGGAGACCGAGCTGAAACAGGTTCGCCAGGCGCTGGAAAAACTCGAGCACGATCACGACATTAAAGGCGCCGCACTGCAACGCGAATCCGAGGCGCTGAGTAACACCCGCTCGATGCTGCAAACCGAACAGACGCGCAACGCCGGTCTCAACCAGGCACTGGCCGATTTTGAATTGCGCTTGCAGGACAAGGACGAGCAGATCCGCTCACTGGAAGAAAAACACCTGCACGCCCGCGATGCGCTGGAGCATTACCGTAACGCCACCAAGGAACAGCGCGAGCAGGAACAGTCCCGCCATGAAGGGCAGCTTCAGCAGATTCAGGCGGAACTGCGTCAAGCTCAGCAGAGTGCACTGGTGCGTCAGGATGAGATCACACAGTTGCACCGCGACAACGAACGTCTGCTCACCGAGAACCGTGGCACCCAGCGCGAGCTGAACTTGTTGCAGGATCAGCTCAAGCAGAGCAATCAGCGGCAGGATCAATTGCTCGAGCAGGCGACGCGCACGGATAGCGAGCGCACCCTCCTCCAGGAACGTCTGCGCGTCGCGACGCTGGAAAGCCAGGCGCTCAAGCAGAGCGTCGACGAACAGACGCAGCTCAATCAGTCATTGGAAAAGGAGTTGCTCAAGGCTCAGGCGAGCTTGGAAGAGAGCCAGCGTCTGGCGGCTACCGTTGCGGCAGCGCCAGACTCAGCCAAAGCGAAGGACGCTTAAGCGCTGACCGGCGTGCGCATGGTCACAAACTCTTCGGCAGCCGTCGGGTGCACCCCGATGGTGTCGTCGAAGTCGCGCTTGGTCGCGCCCGCCTTCAAGGCAATCGCCAGACCTTGCACGATCTCGCCAGCGTCCGGGCCGACCATGTGGCAGCCAAGCACCTTGTCGGTCTTGGCGTCGACCACCAGCTTCATCAGGGTTTTTTCCTGACAGTCAGTCAGGGTCAGCTTCATCGGCCGGAAGCGACTTTCGAAAATGACCACTTCGTGGCCACAATCGCGCGCTTCTTCTTCGCTCAAACCGACTGTGCCGATGTTCGGCAGGCTGAACACGGCGGTCGGAATCATCTTGTAGTCCACCGGGCGGTATTGCTCCGGCTTGAACAGACGCCGCGCCACGGCCATGCCTTCGGCTAGCGCGACCGGTGTCAATTGCACGCGACCAATGACGTCGCCCAGCGCCAGAATCGACGGCTCGGTGGTCTGGTACTCGTCGTCGACTTTGATGAAGCCCTTGTCGTCCAGTTGCACATCGGTATTTTCCAAGCCCAGATTGTCCAGCATCGGACGCCGGCCGGTGGCGTAGAACACGCAGTCGGCTTCGAGTACACGACCATCCTTGAGCGTTGCTTTCAAGCTACCGTCAGCCTGTTTGTCGATGCGTGCGATGTCGGCATTGAATTGCAGGTCGAGGCCGCGCTTGGTCAATTCTTCTTGCAGGTGTTTGCGCACCGCCCCATCGAAACCACGCAGGAACAGATCGCCGCGATACAGCAGCGTGGTGTTGGCACCGAGGCCATGGAAAATCCCGGCGAACTCGACCGCGATATAACCGCCGCCAACCACCAGCACACGCTTGGGCAACTCTTTCAGGAAGAACGCCTCGTTCGAACCGATCGCATGCTCATGCCCCGGGATTTCAGGGATCTGCGGCCAGCCGCCGGTGGCAATCAGAATGTTCTTTGCCGTGTAGCGCTCGCCATTGACCTCAACCTCGTGCGGCCCGACGATTTTCGCGTGCGCCTCGTGCAGGGTCACACCGCTGTTGACCAACAGATTGCGATAAATGCCGTTGAGGCGATTGATCTCGCGATCCTTGTTGGCGATCAGCGTGGCCCAGTCGAAGTTGGCCTCGCCCAGGTTCCAGCCGAAACCGGACGCCTGTTCGAAGTCCTCGGCAAAGTGCGCGCCGTAGACCAGCAGCTTTTTCGGCACGCAACCGACGTTGACACAGGTGCCACCCAGGTAACGGCTCTCGGCCACCGCCACTTTCGCCCCGAAGCCGGCGGCAAACCGCGCAGCCCGCACACCGCCGGAACCGGCACCAATCACATAAAGGTCAAAATCGTAGGCCATTTCTATCTCCTCGGCAGGCCATCAGCATACCCGCAGTCATCCATTGGGCAAGCACTGCCATCCATATAAGGGCGGAAAATGAAAAAGCCACCCGGAGGTGGCTTTCTTTTGCAGACGAGGCAAACGCTATCAGTAAGCTTTGCCAGTCTTGTAGAAGTTTTCGAAGCAGAAGTTGGTCGCGTCGATGTAGCCTTCAGCGCCACCGCAGTCGAAACGCTTGCCCTTGAACTTGTAGGCCATCACGCAGCCGTTCTGGGCCTGCTTCATCAGGGCGTCGGTGATCTGGATTTCGCCGCCCTTGCCTGGCTCGGTCTGTTCGATCAGGTCGAAGATGTCCGGGGTCAGGATGTAGCGACCGATGATCGCCAGGTTCGACGGCGCGTCTTCCGGCTTAGGCTTCTCGACCATGCTGTGTACGCGGTAGATGTCGTCGCGGATCATTTCGCCAGCGATTACGCCGTACTTGTTGGTTTCCTGCGGATCGACTTCCTGGATGGCGACGATCGAGCAACGGAACTGCTTGTACAGCTTGACCATCTGGGTCAGCACGCCGTCGCCATCGATGTTGACGCACAGGTCGTCCGCCAGAACCACGGCGAACGGTTCGTCACCGATCAGCGGGCGGCCAGTCAGGATTGCGTGGCCCAGACCTTTCATTTCGGTCTGACGGGTGTAGGAGAACGAGCACTCGTCCAACAGCTTGCGGATACCGACCAGGTACTTTTCCTTGTCGGTGCCCTTGATCTGGTTTTCCAGCTCGTAACTGATGTCGAAGTGGTCTTCCAGAGCACGCTTGCCACGGCCGGTGACGATGGAAATCTCAGTCAGGCCCGCGTCCAGTGCTTCTTCAACGCCGTACTGGATCAGTGGCTTGTTTACCACCGGCAGCATTTCTTTAGGCATGGCTTTGGTCGCTGGGAGGAAGCGAGTGCCGTAACCGGCTGCTGGAAACAAGCATTTCTTGATCATATAAGTCCTTGAAAAGGCTGTGTGTACGAGTTTCGAGGCAGTCTAATCAGGCGGCGTGCGCCTTACAATGCCCCGCGCTGGCTAACCAATGCCAACATAGAGAAATATTCGCGCGGATAGTTCCATCCGGGTATTTCAGCGGCGGAGTCAGCGTAGCTCAAGATCCGGGCAAACAGGATCACCATACGCTTATCAGCCCCCAATGCGAGCATTTGCCGCTATCATGGCGCCTTTGAACCACCGAACGAGAATGACCAGATGGCTGCGGTAAAAATCATCAACGGGTATGTGATCGACAAGAAAGACGGCAAGTGGACGCTGACAACCACTAATGGCGAACATATCGCCGGGCCTTTCGACAGCGAGCAGATGGCGACGGATGTAGCCTCGGTGTTCACCGATACACCTGCTTCTTCCAAGCGCCGCGGCAAAGATCAGGACTGATCCTGCCAGCACTTGCGCCAAGCCCTGCCAGAACGCAGGGCTTTTTTGTGCCTTGTTGGCAAACAAGTGGCCAATCGCTATAACCTTTTCATCGCGGCGCTGTCAGAGCATCCAGTCCCCCAACTGAAGATCACGTAACCATGAACCTGAACAAACTGCAGCCGCTTCTCGCGGTATTGGTATTGAGCGGCTGTGCCACTTCGCAGCCCACCTATCTGAACAATGGCGAACAGGGTTTGAGCATCGACTGTTCCGGCGAAGCCAACTCCTGGGCCATGTGCTACGAAAAGGCCGATGCCTCCTGCGCTGGCACCGGTTATCGCATCGTCGGCACCGATGGCACGCCGGCGCCCAAGGAAGATGACAAAACCCTCGGCGTTGACGTTGGCAATTACAAGACCCGCAACGTCGTGGTCGTCTGCAAGTAAGCCTTACATGTGGATTTCGGCGAACTTGATCCCGAGGCCACGGACGACCTCGATCAGATCATCGAGCCGATTGAAGGACTCGACTTCGTCATTGTCATCCACCAAAAAGTAGCTGCGACCTGCACTCTTCTTGAAAAACACGATCCATTCACCGGGATTCGCCGGGTTCTGGATGACATGGGTGGCAGAGATAAGGCCCTCTGCGTGGCGCTCCCGCACATGCTCTCGCTTCATCGCGACTCCATAAATGACAATGCCGCCACAGCAGGACTGTGACGGCATCGGGTGCTGATGTTCGCTAGTCTATCAGCCGGAAATACAGGCGTTCGCGGCTTTCTGCACATCGTGAGGGCGAACCGGCACATTGGACATGCGTTCATGCAGCTTGATGCTGCTGCCGCCGGCGCGATCTTCGATATCAAACACGGCTGCCGGGCCTGAAGAAAGCTTGCCCGGGACGATGACTCGTACTCCGTCTTTCTGCGGCTGCACCTGCAACGCACCACGACTGTCAGCGAGCTTGTCGGTCAGACACTGCGCATACTCCTGGGGCTTTTTGCCGGAGATCACGCTCATGGTTGGCAGCGTTTCATTGATTTCGGAAACATTTGCACAACCGGCCATCGCCAGAATCAACGGCACACACACCACACCCCACTTCATATGAATCCTCCGTCAAAGACCGTCCGACAGCACAAATGCCACTTTTCTCCGGGGCCTTGTGCATTTAACCCGCCTGCCATGGCGAAGTTCTGTTCAAAATTTGTCAAAGCAACGCCCGACGGCCAGATAATAACCCGTGCGGGCTGATAAACTGCGCCCATCGACAAGCTATCGTTTTGATTTAGTAGAAAAAGCCCTTCTGGAGGCGCCCATGAAATTCATTCACCAGCGCGAGCACCTCAACGAAGACGACATCGTCGTCATCCAATGCTCGCAGATGTGCAACATCCGTTTGATGAACGACGCCAACTTCCGCAGCTTCAAAAACGGCGGCCGTCACACCTACCACGGCGGCGCGTTCGACACTTTCCCGGCGCGTATCACCGCGCCGAGCACCGGCTTCTGGAACATCACCATCGACACCGTCAACCGCCGCGCAATCAGCGTGACTCGCAAGCCGACGCTGACCCACTCGATCAAGATCATCCGTCGCTCCAGCACTAAACTGAGCTGAGACGCACAGCCTATTCTGAAAGGGAAACATGACCGTGGCGCAAAAAACCAAATACGTCATCAAGTACAAACTGGACGGTGAACAGCGTTTCGAATTCGCTGAACTGGAAACCGGCACTGACGAGGAAGCGAAAGCGGCGCTGAAGAAAATGCACGCTGACGAAGAACTCAGTGACATCAAGGTCAGCAAAGCGCTGTAACCGAATCATGCAACCGACCACGTTTGACCTGTTCGCCGACAACGAACCCGTACAGCAAGCCCGCGCCGAGCAGATCGGCGAACAATCGTGGGTGCTGCGCGGATTCGCCTTGCCGCAGGTCGAGCAACTGCTGACCGAGCTCGAAGCCATTCTTGCCGCCGCCCCGCTACGCCACATGGTCACGCCCGGCGGTTTCAGCATGTCGGTTGGCACCAGCAGCTGCGGGCAGTTGGGCTGGATCACTGATCGCAGCGGTTACCGCTATTCCAGCGTCGATCCTCTCAGCGGCTTGCCGTGGCCATCGATGCCGGCGGTGTTTGCCGATTTGGCCCACGAGGCGGCGAAACGCGCCGGCTTCCCGGATTTTCAGGCCGACTCCTGCCTGATCAACCAATACGTCCCCGGCGCCAAGATGTCGCTGCATCAGGACAAGGACGAAAAGGGTTATGCCGCGCCCATCGTTTCGTTGTCGCTGGGGTTGCCGGCGATGTTTCTGTTTGGCGGTTTTGAACGCAGCGATAAAACCCGGCGCATCCCGCTGCTGCATGGCGACATGGTGGTCTGGGGCGGCGTGGACCGTCTGCGCTATCACGGCGTGCTGCCAGTCAAACCCGGCCAGCACCCGCTCTTGGGCGAACGCCGCATCAACATCACCTTCCGCGTTGCTGGCGATCAGTAAAAGTTTGACCGCAAGGCGCGGAGTGTCGCGGGTTACGATGCTGGTTAACCTGACTCAAACAGGTCAACGGATTCCCTCTCATGGACACGCTTTCGAAGACGATCAGAACTGAAGACGATCCACGCTGGGCCGCCGTGGTGGCGCGCGATCCGCGTGCGGACGGGCAGTTTGTCTACGCAGTAAAAACCACCGGCGTTTATTGCCGACCGAGCAGCCTTGCGCGTTTGCCGAAACCGCAGAACGTCATATTTTTCGAAACAGCCGAAATGGCCGAAGCTGCCGGATATCGGCCGAGCAAACGCGCCAGCAAGGACCAGAATGACGCGCAGCACGCGGCGATCATCGCAGCGGCCTGCCGGCAAATCGAAGCGTGCGAGACATTGCCCGCGCTCGACAGCCTCGCCGCCAGCGCGGGCCTCAGCCCTTTTCATTTCCATCGAGTATTCAAAGCCGCGACCGGCCTGACGCCCAAGGCTTACGCCATGGCGCATCGTTCACGCAAGCTGCGTGCACGCCTGGCGGACGGCGGCTCGGTGACCGACGCGCTGTATGACGCCGGATTCAATTCCAACAGCCGCTTCTACGAATCAGCCGATCAACTGCTGGGCATGAAGCCCACCGACTACCGCGCCGCCGGGCAGAACAACGACATCCGCTTTGCCGTTGGCCAATGCTCGCTTGGGGCGATTCTGGTGGCGCAAAGCGAACGGGGGATCTGCGCGATTCTGCTCGGCGACGATCCGCATCAGCTGGTCTGCAACCTGCAGGATCAGTTTCGCAAGGCCAACCTGATCGGCGCCGACCGCGAATTTGAACAGTTGATCGCCAGCGTCGTCGGTTTTGTCGAAGCGCCCGCGACGGGCCTGAACTTGCCGCTGGATATACGCGGCACCGCGTTTCAGGAGCGGGTCTGGCAGGCGCTGCGGGAGATTCCCGCAGGCCGCACCGCCAGTTATGCCGAAATCGCGCAACGTATCGGCGCGCCGACTTCGATGCGTGCGGTGGCCCAGGCTTGCGGGGCCAACCGCTTGGCGGTGGCGATTCCCTGCCACCGCGTGGTACGCAGCGATGGCAACCTTTCCGGCTACCGCTGGGGCGTCGAGCGCAAACGCCAATTGCTTGAGCGCGAACTCAACGATTGACGTCGACCATCACCCTGCCCCGCAGTTTCCCGGCGAGCAGTTTGGGCGCAGCCTCAAGGGCTTCGCTCAAACTGATTTCGTGACTGATCAATTGCAGCAATGAGATATCCAGATCCTTGGCCAGCCGGTCCCAGGCCTCGATACGGCGTGCTTTGGGCTGGGTCACGCTGTTGATTCCAGCCAGCGTCACGCCGCGCAGAATGAACGGCGCTACCGAGGCCGGGAAATCCATGCCTTGCGCCAACCCGCATGCCGCAACCACGCCTTCCGAACGCGTGCTGGCGCAAGCGTTGGCCAATGTATGGCTGCCGACCGAATCGACCACCGCCGCCCAACGCTCCTTCGCCAATGGCTTGCCCGGTTCGGACAAGGTGGCGCGATCGATGATTTCGGCAGCGCCCAATTGCTCCAGATATTCATGCTCGGACACGCGGCCGGTGGATGCCACCACGCGGTATCCCAACTTGCTGAGCAAGGCGATGGCAAAGCTGCCGACCCCGCCGTTGGCGCCAGTGACCAACACTTCACCGTGATCCAGCGCCAGAATGCACAGCATCGCCGTGTAGCCGGCGGTGCCGATGGCCATGGCTTGCGCCGGGGTGAAAGCTTCGGGCAGTGGAATCAGCCAGTCACCGTTGAGCCGGGCCTTTTGCGCCAGTCCGCCCCAGTGGCTTTCACCGACGCCCCAACCGTTGAGCAGCACCCGATCGCCCGCCTTGAAATCAGCATGGGAACTGGACTCGACGGTCCCCGCTAGGTCGATCCCCGGCACCATGGGAAACTTGCGCACCACCGGGCTGCTGCCGGTAATCGCCAGGCCGTCTTTGAAATTCAGGGTGCTGTACGCGACGTTCACGCTGACATTGCCTTCGGGCAGTTGCTGCTCATCGATTTGCTGAAGATTGGCGCGATAACCGCTGTCGTCTTTGTCGATCAGGATGGCGTTGAACATGACGGCCTCTCGAAAATGATTTGAAACAAGCATGCCTTGAAATAGCACATCGCAACACATTGCCACACTCGACTTTGCGCTAACGGCTCGATCAGCCGGGTAAATCCCCGGCAGGCGGCTATGCTTTTTCGACGGTTGTGTTTTCCCGGTTGCGCCTTGCAAACCGGTGTGTCGATGGAGCTGACGATGCCTTTCCTGAGCGCTTTACCCTCGCTGCTGATGTTATGTCTGCTGACACTTGGCAATGCCTGGGCAGCCGCACCGGCGGCAAAGCCGAACGCGGCGCCAAGCGAGCCGACATGGCCGCAGGTGATCAGCAGCGCCAAGAGCAAGCTGACGGTGTATCAGCCGCAGCTCGACAGCTGGGACGGCTATACGCTCAATGCCCGCGCGGCTGTCGAAGCCACGGCTGCCGATGGCAAGTCCACCTACGGCATCGTCCAGTTCAGCGCTCACACCCTCGTCGATAAAGCCACCCGCTGGGTCGCGCTCGATCAGTACAAAATCATCAAGGCCGATTTCCCCGCCGATGCCAAACAGGCCGACACGTGGCTCGCCATTCTGGAAAAAGATGCCGAGAGCCGCAAGAAAACCATCTCCCTTGATCAACTGGAAGCGGCGGTCGGCGTGCTCAACGCTGAACAGAAAGCCGACAGCGCGCCCTTGGAAAACACGCCGCCGACCATCATCAGTTCCGACCGTCCGGCAATCCTCGTATACATCGACGGCGAGCCGGCCTATCGGCCGGTTGAAGGAACGGAGCTGCAACGGGTGATCAACACGCGCCCACTGCTGCTCAAGGATGCCCAAGGCAGACATTACCTGCACGTATTCGACGGCTGGATGGTTGCCGATCAATTGGCCGGCGATTACACGCGCCTCGCCGCATCGCCGGCCAGTCTGGAAAAAGCCAAACAGGCGGCGATCAAGAGCCGCCAGGTGGACCTGCTCACCGGGCAAAGCGATCCGAAGGACAAGATTCCCAGCCTGGCCAAGCCGCCGCAGCCGAAAATCTTCCTCGCCACCACGCCAACGGAACTGTTGGTGACCGACGGCGCCGCGCAATGGCAACCGATTCAGGGCACCAGCCTGTTGTACGTGAGCAACACCACCGGGCACATTTTCAAGGAAATCGGCGACCAGAACAGTTACGTGCTGATCTCCGGGCGCTGGTTCCGCGCCAGCGACATGAGCGGGCCATGGACCTTTGTCCCGGCAGACAAACTGCCGGCCGACTTTGCCAATATTCCTGACGACAGCGCCAAAGAGAACGTCAAGGCCTCGGTAGCCGGCACGCCACAGGCGCAGGAGGCGGCCATTGCGGCCACGATCCCGCAGACGTCGGCGATCAACAAGAGCGCGGTGAAGATGACGACACCGCAATTTGACGGCGAGCCGCAGCTCAAAGCGATCAGCAATACGCCGCTGCAATACGTGGTCAACAGCGCCACTCCGATCATTCGAGTCGACAACGACAGTTGGTGGGCGGTGGAGAACGGCATCTGGTTCAGCGCCACCTCACTGAACGGGCCGTGGAGTGTGGCCTCTTCAGTACCAGCGGTGATTTATTCGATTCCGCCCAGCTCGCCGATGCACTACCTCACGTACGTGAAGGTTTACGAATCCAGCGGCGATACCGTGGTGGTCGGCTACACGCCGGGCTATCAAGGCTCGACGCTGGACCCGGCGACTGGCGTTGTGGTGTACGGCACCGGTTATCCGTATACGCCGTGGGTCGGCAATGTCTGGTACGGGCCGCCGGTAACCTATGGTTTCGGCGTCGCGATTCGTTACACGCCGTGGACTGGCTGGACTTTCGGCTTCGGATTCGGCTGGAGCTGGGGCGGCAACACCGTCGCCATGGGCTGGGGCTGGGGCGCCTATCCGTGGTGGGGAAATTACGGCTGGGGCTACGCGTGGGGTCCGCGTCTGTACCCGGCGCCGCTGGCCTGGGGTGGCGCCGCTTACGGTTATCGCGGCGGCGCGGTGGCCTGGGGTCCGGGGGGCTGGGCCGGAACCACCGGCAATCTTTATCATCAGTGGGGTGATCGCGCGACGGTCAGCCGTTATGGCGCCGGTTACAACGCCTGGACCGGCAATCGCTGGGCCGGCCAGGTTGGCGCCTCGTACAACTCGCGTACCGGCATTGCCGCCGCCGGGCAACGTGGCGCGGTGCACAACGCCTACACCGGCAACTACGCTGCCGGGCGCAGCGGCGTGGCAGTCGGCCCGAACGGCGGCGCCATCGCCGGAGAACGGGTTAGCGCTGGCGACGTTCGCAGCGGCACTCACGTCAGTGCCAATCGCGGCGCCGTTTACAACCCCAATACCGGCAACACCACGCAATACGGCGGTATCCATGGCCGCGACGGCGGCGCCGCACGAGCCGGCGACAACGTTTATGCCGGGCGCGACGGCAACGTCTACAAGAAAACCGACAACGGCTGGCAGTCGGTGGCCGGCAGCGGCGCCAACCGCACCAGACCCGCGAACAACAATGCGCAATTGCAGAATCTCAACCGCGAATCCGCCGCACGTAATCTCGGCAATCAGCGCACGCACAACTTCAACCATTCTTCACAAATGATGAACCGTTCGTTTGGCGGTGGCGGCGGCGGATTGCACCGACGCTGAAAAACTGCACGTGATGTTCAGAATTTCAGACTGGCCCCGCATCCGGTTTTGCTGTTAAAAACCGCGTGCCGTCCCTGCCCGTTTCATCGTTCGGAGAATTGCTATATGAGCCAGTGGCCAGACACCCGCATCCTTGATCTTCTCGGTATCGAACTGCCGATCATCCAGGGCCCGATGGCCGGGGCGACCAACTCTTCGATGGTGATTGCCGTGTGCAATGCCGGTGGCCTCGGTTCAATGCCCGCAGCCATGCTGAGCAGCGAGCAACTGCGCGAAGAACTGAAAACGATTCGCCAGCACACCACCAAACCGTTCAACGTCAATTTCTTCTGCCACCAGCCACCGGCGCCTAATGAACAGCGGGCCCGTGACTGGAAAAACCTGCTCGAACCTTACTACCGCGAATTGGGTGCCGATTTCGAGGCGCCGACGCCGGTGTCCAACCGTGCTCCGTTCGACGAGGCCGCGTGTGCCGTGCTCGAAGAATTCCGTCCCGAAGTGGTGAGTTTTCATTTCGGGCTGCCGGAGAAAAATCTGCTTGATCGGGTCAAGGCGACCGGGGCGAAAATCCTTTCGTCTGCGACTACGGTCGAAGAAGCGATCTGGCTGGAGCAACACGGCTGCGATGCGATCATCGCCATGGGTTATGAAGCCGGCGGCCATCGCGGGATGTTTCTCAGCGATGATCTGAGCACCCAGGTCGGCACCTTCGCCCTGGTGCCGCAGGTGGTCGACGCGGTGAAAGTGCCGGTGATCGCGGCGGGCGCGATCAGCGATGCGCGGGGTGTTGCAGCGGCGTTGATGCTCGGCGCCTCGGCGGTGCAAGTCGGCACGGCGTACCTGTTCACGCCGGAAGCCAAAGTCAGCGCCTCACACCACAAGGCCCTGCGCACCGCCAAGGAAAGCCAGACCGCCATCACCAACATTTTTACCGGACGTCCGGCGCGGGGCATTGTCAATCGGGCGATGCGTGAACTCGGCCCGATGTCAGCGCAGGCGCCGGCCTTCCCCTTGGCTGGCGGTGCGCTGATGCCGCTGCGGGCCAAGGATGACGCCGATTTTGCCAACCTCTGGGCCGGACAGGCGCTGACGCTCGGCAAGGATATCGGCAGCGCTGAACTGACCCGGCAACTCGCCGAAGGCGCCTTGGCGAAACTCAACCGTCATTGAATTTACGCGGCGAGCGGATTGATTCCCTCGCCACTTGGCGACGTATCGCTATATATTTCCGTATACAGCGATTGCGCCCGTGTATCGGCGTTATCCAAAGCAAAGCATTTACCGCGGATCACGGAGCCTTTACATGACACTTGCTGCCACACGCCTCGCCCCTGCCTGCTTCGCTTCACTCCTTGCAATGTTCAGCATCGGCGCCGCGCAAGCTGACGAAGTGCAAGTGGCGGTCGCCGCCAACTTCACCGCGCCAATCCAGGCCATCGCTGCCGACTTCGAAAAAGACACCGGCCACAAACTGGTCGCCGCTTACGGCGCCACCGGCCAGTTCTATACCCAGATCAAGAATGGCGCACCGTTCCAAGTGTTTCTCGCTGCTGACGACGCGACCCCGGCAAAGCTTGAGCAGGAAGGCGAAACCGTCAAAGGTTCGCGCTTCACCTACGCCATCGGCACGCTAGCGCTGTGGTCAGCGAAAGAAGGCTACGTAGATGCGCAGGGCGAAGTGTTGAAAACCAACCAATACCAACACCTTTCAATCGCCAATCCAAAAGCTGCGCCATACGGTCTCGCCGCCACCCAGGTGCTGGAAAAACTCCAGTTGAGCGAAGCCACGAAAAGCAAAATCGTCGAAGGCCAGAACATCACGCAGGCCTACCAGTTTGTCTCCACCGGCAACGCCGAACTGGGCTTCGTCGCCCTGTCGCAAATCTACAAGGACGGCAAAATCAGCAGCGGCTCGGCATGGATTGTCCCGGCCGCTCTGCATGATCCGATCAAACAGGACGCGGTGATCTTGAACAAAGGCAAGGACAGCGCTGCTGCCAAAGCCCTGGTCGATTACCTCAAAGGCCCGAAAGCCGCTGCGGTGATCAAATCCTTCGGATATGAACTGTAAATGTCGCTGACCAATGCCGACTTCGCCGCGATCTGGCTGACCCTGAAACTGGCGTCACTGACCACTGCAATCCTGCTGGTGATCGGCACGCCGATCGCGCTGTGGCTATCGCGCACCTCGTCGTGGTTGCGCGGGCCGATCGGCGCCATCGTTGCCCTGCCGCTGGTGCTGCCGCCGACGGTGATCGGTTTTTATCTGCTGCTGGCGCTGGGGCCGCACGGTTTTCTCGGTCAGTTCACTCAATGGCTGGGGCTGGGCACGTTGACGTTCAGTTTCACCGGGCTGGTCATCGGTTCGGTGATCTACTCCATGCCGTTCGTGGTGCAACCGCTGCAAAACGCTTTCTCGGCGATTGGCACCCGCCCGCTCGAAGTCGCGGCGACCTTGCGCGCCAATCCCTGGGACACGTTCTACAGCGTGATCCTGCCGCTGGCGCGCCCCGGCTTCATCACCGCAGCGATCCTCGGCTTCGCCCACACCGTGGGTGAGTTCGGCGTGGTGCTGATGATCGGCGGCAACATCCCCAACAAGACCCGCGTGGTCTCGGTGCAGATTTACGACCATGTCGAAGCGCTGGAATATGCCCAGGCGCACTGGCTGTCCGCGGCGATGCTGGTGTTTTCGTTTCTGGTGTTGCTGGCGCTGTACTCCAGCCGCAAGACCCGCGCAGGCTGGAGCTGATCGATGATTGATGTACGCCTGAAACGCACTTATCCGGGGTTCGAACTGGATGTCGATCTGCAAGTGCCGGGCCGCGGCGTCACCGCGCTGTTTGGCGATTCCGGCTCGGGCAAAACCACCTGTCTGCGCTGCATCGCCGGGCTGGAACGCGCCGAGCAGGGTTTTGTGCGGATCAATGACGAGCTTTGGCAGGACAGTGCCAAGGGCATCTTCGTCCCGCCGCATAAACGTGCGCTTGGCTATGTGTTTCAGGAAGCCAGCCTGTTCGCGCATCTGTCTGTGCTGGCCAATCTGGAATTTGGTCTAAAACGCATCGCCAAGTCGCAACGCCGGGTCGATATGAACCAGGCCACAGAACTGCTCGGCATCAGCCATTTGCTCGAGCGTCATCCACAGCATCTGTCCGGCGGCGAACGACAGCGCGTCGGCATCGCCCGCGCCCTGCTGACCAGCCCGAAACTGTTGCTGATGGACGAACCACTGGCGGCTCTCGACAGCCGGCGCAAGAGCGAAATCCTCCCATACCTGCAACGCCTGCACGACGAACTGGATATTCCGCTGTTGTACGTCAGCCATGCGCAGGATGAAGTCGCACGTCTGGCCGATCATTTGGTATTGCTCCGTGATGGCAAAGCCCTCGCCAGCGGCCCGATCGGCGAGACCCTCGCACGCCTGGATCTGCCCTTGGCAATGGGCGATGACGCCGGGGTAATCATCGAAGGCCAGGTCAGCGCCTACGACGCCACCTATCAATTGCTCAGCCTGCAACTGCCGGCCACTGAAATGAACATTCGCGTCACCCATGCGCCGATGGCCGTGGGCCAGGCCCTGCGCTGCAAAGTGCACGCGCGCGACATCAGTCTGGCGCTGAACAACGATGCAGCCAGTAGCATTCTCAATCGTCTGCCCGTTACGGTCGTCAGCGAACAGGCCGCTGACAACAGTGCCCATGTGCTGATCCGCCTCGATGCCGGCGGCACGCCGCTGCTGGCGCGGATCACCCGCTTCTCGCGTGATCAACTGAGCGTGCATCCGGGCCAGCGGCTGTGGGCGCAGATCAAGGCGGTGGCGGTGCTCGCGTAAATCATTCGGCACGACGGCCAGCGCCTGCGGTCAATCAGTTACAGACTGCCGTATGACCGAAGGAAACCGCCATGCCCGATACCGTGCTGACAGATGCTCTGCCTGCCGATCTGCATTACGTCGATGACACTCAGCCTGGTATCACCCGGAAAAAACTGCGCGGCAAGTTCGTCTATTTCGAACCGTCGGGCCAGCGCATCACCGACCCGGACGAAATCAAACGCATCAATGCCCTCGCGGTGCCACCGGCCTACACCGATGTGTGGATCTGCGCCGACCCGTGCGGCCATTTGCAGGCCACCGGCCGTGATGCACGCGGGCGTAAACAGTACCGTTATCACGCCCGCTGGCGCGAAGTGCGCGACGCCGACAAATACTCGCGCCTGCGCGACTTCGGCATGGCCCTGCCCAAACTGCGGCGCAAGCTCGAGGCGCTGCTCGATGAGCCGGGCTTCAGCCGCGACAAGGTCATGGCCACGGTCATTACCTTGCTGGACGCCACGCTGATCCGCGTCGGCAATACCCAATACGCACGGGACAATCGCTCTTACGGTTTGACCACGTTGCGCAGTCGGCATGTCGAGGTCAACGGCAGCGCGATCCTGTTCCAGTTCCGTGGCAAGAGCGGCATTGAGCATCAGATCACCGTTAAGGACCGCCGCCTGGCGCGAATCATCAAGCGCTGCCTGGAAATTCCCGGGCAAAACCTGTTTCAGTATCTTGATGAAAATGGCGAACGGCACACCGTCACCTCCTCCGACGTCAATGCCTATCTGCAAAAGCTCACCGGCGCGGCGTTCACCGCCAAGGACTATCGCACCTGGGCGGGCAGCGCCCTGGCGTTGTCGGTGCTGCGCGAGTTGCAGCATGAGTCGGAAACCGAAGCCAAGCGCCATGTGGTAGAAGCGGTGAAGAACGTCGCCAAACAGCTGGGCAACACGCCGGCGGTGTGCCGCAAGTGCTACATCCACCCCGCAGTGGTCGAACATTTCATGCTCGGCGCCCTCGCCGAACTGCCCCGTCCGCGCGTGCGCAAAGGCCTGCGCGCCGAGGAAGTAGCCTTGGCGATGTTTCTCGAGCGGATGTGTGAGGTAAGCGAGGCGTCTTGATCTCCAGCGTAACGCTCGCTCCAAAGGTTTCGCCGACGAGTTGAACTGGGTATTTTTTGCACGATCACACAGGTCTTCTATAGTTGATCTGAAGGTTCGCGCCACGCGGACTTTTGTTGCAACTCAGCCGTTTCAGCGAACGGAGGTGTTTCATGTCCGAAAAAGAGTCCATCACCACCCTCCTCACCCTGCTCGACGCCCGCCAGGCGCGCCTCGCAGCCGCCTGCAAAGAGATCGCCGACTGGGTCGATCATCAGGGCGGGCATCCGACAGCGTTGCGCATTCGCGACCGGCTGCACGACATCGAAAAAGATGCGCCGCTGATTCGCGATACGCTCTCGACGCTCAAACCGATCGACCGGCCGTTGCCACGGTTCAGATAGGCCTAGCGTAGAGGTCCTCTCTGCATCGGCGCAGAGAGGACGCCGATTGGTACTTTTCCGACCGACTCAGTCGCCCTTGCCCGTACGGCCGCCTCCATGGCTGTGCTGCCCGCCGACGCGTGCCTTCTCGGCCCGATCAACTTTCACGTTGACTGGACTCTCGCCTTTCTTGCCGGCTTCCTTGATTTTCTGTGGGTCTTCAGCGAACGGTTGATCCTTGTGATGATTGGTCATCTCAATGTCCTCAGAATAATTATATACATACACTTAACAGACTCTAGTTTCAGCCGATTACAGTTCAACTTCGCACCGACAAATGGTCAGAAATCCGAAGCGAAGCGGTAACAAGCTTCAACCTCTCTTGCACATCAACCAGCAACTTGAAAAGTTATACGAAGCGGCGCAGAAAACCGCAGGCTGTATAAGTTTCATCACAAAGTTACCGTTCATCGGCCTGAGGAAAAATTTTCAAAACATTTTTCGCCGGCTCGTAATCGGAGTAGATGTCCGGTGCGACAACGGACATAACTAGCGAAACGTTAATTGATATCGGAGAGCTATCATGACCACAGGAAATAAAAATCCAGGTAACTTCGCAAACGATCGTGAAAAGGCATCTGAAGCCGGCAAGAAAGGCGGTCAGTCGTCGGGCGGCAACTTTGCCAATGATCGTGAAAAAGCATCCGAGGCTGGCCGCAAAGGCGGGCAGAACAGCCACGGCGGCGGTCGCAAGTCCTGAGCAAGCGGTACAAGGGCAGCCTCGCTGCCCTTTGAAATCAGCTGATGGAGCGTAATCATGAGAACGGTACCGGCTTTTGCACGAGGCGAAGTGCAACGAAACAAGGGAGCGGAAGTGTATCCCGAAGCAGCGCGCAGTTCGCACGTGACCAGGTCGGACAGTCCGTCGGTGTCACCTTGTGTCGAACGACAGCAAATCAGTCCAAGGCACCGGGAAAGTGTTCAGCAGGAATGTTATGAACGCCGGGAACTTGCAGTAAATTCGGAAAACTCCCGGACACCGGATACAACGCCGACTTATGAGCGCTCCTCTTAGCACAAAGGTCTAACTTGTAGTCACAAGACAAGCCAGACCAACTAAAGCAAACGACATCAGTAAACTTTATGAGCATTCGCGAACAACGACGGCACGTAGTTTGTGCATCCTTGATTGGCCGAGTGCCTATATAGAGAAAATGAGGAAGTTTGAAATGGCACAAGATAAACAACAAGGCAGCATGTCGGTTAACGAAGCAGGCAAGAAAGGTGGTGATGCCACTTCGGCTTCGCACGATAAAGAGTTCTATCAGGAAATCGGCAGTAAAGGCGGCCAGAACAGTGGCGGCAACTTCAAGAATGATCCTGAGCGGGCCTCCGAAGCCGGGAGCAAAGGTGGCCAGAACAGCGGTGGCAATTTTGCCAACGACCGGGAAAAAGCCTCTGAAGCTGGCAGCAAGGGCGGCCAGAGCAGCGGCGGCAACTTTGCCAACGATCGGGAAAAAGCCTCTGAAGCTGGACAGAAAGGTGGTCAAAACAGCCATGGTGGCGGGCGCAACAGTTGATGCGTCGGGTGCAGGGGAGCGCGGCTCCCCTGCCCACTTTCATTCAAGCGAAATTACAGCTATTGCTTAGGAGTCCTGACCAGCCGAGGGAATCGCCATGCCTGTTCATGTCATCAACTTCACCGGCCCGATCAATGCCTCGACGTGCGGCCAATTGATCGATAAAGCCTCGCTCGCCGTAAAGGAAGATGCACCGCGACTGATCGTCAACATCGCCACCATGGGCGGCGAATGCAGTTACGGTTTCACGATGTACAACTTCCTGTTGGCCCTGCCTATTCCGGTACACACCCACAATTTGGGAACGGTTGAATCGATGGGCAACATTGTCTTTCTGGCCGGCCAGCGCCGCACCGCCTGTACCCACAGCAAGTTTCTGTTTCACCCATTTCATTGGCACCTGCAAGGTTCGGTCGATCACTCGCGCATGTCGGAATACGCCATGAGCCTGGATTACGACTTGCACCTCTACGCCCAGATTGTCGCCGAGCGTACGAGCAACGGAAAAAATGCGCTGGAGACAGAGAAATATCTGACAGCAGCGCCGCGCATCATCAATCCTGAAGAAGCCATGCATTCAGGCCTTATCACGGCGATTGAAAACACCGAGGTTCACGCGGACTTTGTCTGCTCCTGCATCTACTCCTGATCGTCCCACTTGATAACGCGTCGTAGCGGGCGCGTTCCTGTCTTAACAGCCGTCAATTCAGCCATAAATTCCAGACGAACTTGTACAGAATCGATCTGCCGTACAGGCCTGCAAAGCGCCCAACCAGCCGGTCATCACGCCCGTTTCAATTTCTCTGAATTATTCATTTCGCCAGATATCCCTCTTCTTAACAGCCGGAGGAAATGTATGAGCGGAGAGGATTTGTACGTGATTGATTACCTGCTTCACGGGAAGCCCAGGTCATTCGTCATTCGTACAAAAACCATGAACAATGCCGAAGCGTGGCAATGGGCAAGTTGTGACGCGGGTATCGCGCCCATCCCCCGCCCCGGCCGACCTCCGTTGAAACGTTTTTCCAAGCCGATGGCGGAACGCTTTGGCGTGACCGAGGTGCAATGGCGAGAATCAGTACCTCTGGTCTGGGAGGAGGATCACGTGAAATGACAGAACGCACATTGAAATTCGGTTTCGGCCGCTCGTGGGATGACGAGATGGCGGAGAATGCCTCGATGTTCCGCGAGGCCGATCTGCTCGAAGAAGCGGCTTACAGAATCATCGAGAACGACACGGACAATCCTGAAGCCTGGGCCCGTTTCAGCGAAGCCAAGGCTATGGCCGACGCCAAACGAACGGCGGCCTATCAGGACTGGATGCGCATCAAGCGCGCGATGAGCAAGCCGCGCTCGAAATAGCGGACTGGCGCCTCATGGCTTGAGGATCAGCAGCGGTTCGCCTTTCGGGACAACGTAAGTGGCCAGTTCGACGCCTTTCTCGTTGCCGACGTTTTTGGCCACATGCGCGACGCCCGCCGGAATGAACAACGAATCACCGGCCTTGAGTATCACCGGCGCCCGCCCTTCGAGCTGATACTCGAACGTGCCGCTGATGACATAGGCGACTTCCACGCCGGGATGAGCATGCCGAGGCGAGGTGACGCCAGCGTCGAAATCGATACGCGCCTGAATCACTTCGCGATTGTCAGCACCGAGATCCTGACGAACCAGATCGGTGCGGCTCAGACCTTTCTGCCAGCTCGTTGCCGGCGCATCCGCCGCATGGGCGAAGCCGGTCAGGGAGGCGAAGACAACGGCAGAAGCCAGAAACAGTGGACGGTACATGGTGATGCCCTCTTGAGCGTAGTGTTGGTGTGAGGGCTACTTTGGGCTCGGCATGTAGGGCGGATGTGTCTCGAAGGCGCAGTTTGGTGTTGCCATGTGTATCGGCTGGGGGTTGATACATGCTTATACAAACGTGTTGCGGTACCTGACCGGGCCATGGCCGGAGGGAATCTGTAAACTGCCGCAATCTTCATTCACTCAAACAAGAGATGCCCATGGCCAATCAAGACATCATCTTCACGCCGGATCCCGACACCGATTCGATTTCTTCCGACGTTGCCACCTTCGGCGGCATCATGGTTTCCACGCAGATTCCAACCCGCGCCGATGGCAGCCTGGAACTCGGCGGCATCACCGAGCAAAGCGAGTGCACCCTGCAAGCACTGAAAGTCGCACTGGAACGTGCCGGCAGTTCGATGGACCGGGTGCTGCACCTGACCATTTACCTGACCGACATGGGCGATCGCGGGGCTTTCAATGAAGTGTACAAACGCTATTTCGCCAAGCCTTGGCCGGTGCGGGCGGCGGTAGGCGTGGCCTCGCTGGCGGTTGAAGGGATGCGTGTAGAAGTGACGGCGATGGCAGCCAAGGGCTGATCGAATTTGCGGATGTCACTCAATGATTTTCGGATGACACACCGCTTTCGCGAGCAGGCTCGCTCCCACAATGGATGTATTCCGCCCCGTAGCTAACCCTGTGGGAGCGAGCCTGCTCGCGAAGAGGCCGGCACATTCAACACAATAGCTTGCCGATCTTTGCCAATCGCCAGCCACCATCGGGCAGCACACACGTGCCCACCAAGCGTTTCACGGGTAGAATGCGCCCCTTGCCCGTGACCGCCTGACTAAAAAAACTATGTCCTTGCCCAAGCATCACCTGGAATTGCTCAGCCCTGCCCGCGATGTCGCCATTGCTCGCGAGGCCATCCTGCATGGCGCTGACGCCGTGTACATCGGCGGCCCGAGCTTCGGCGCACGCCACAACGCCTGCAACGAAGTCAGCGAAATCGCCGAACTGGTCGAGTTTGCCCGCCGTTACCACGCGCGTATTTTCACCACCATCAATACCATCCTGCACGACAACGAGCTGGAGCCGGCGCGCAAGCTGATCCATCAGTTGTACGACGCCGGTGTCGATGCGCTGATCGTCCAGGATCTGGGCGTGATGGAGCTGGACATTCCGCCGATCGAGCTGCACGCCTCGACCCAGACCGACATCCGCACCCTCGAGCGAGCGAAGTTCCTCGATCAGGCCGGTTTCTCCCAGTTGGTGTTGGCCCGTGAGCTGAACCTGAAAGAAATCCGCGCCATCGCCGATGAAACCGATGCCGCCATCGAGTTCTTCATCCACGGCGCGCTGTGCGTGGCCTTCTCCGGCCAGTGCAACATCTCTCATGCGCAAACCGGCCGCAGCGCCAACCGTGGCGACTGCTCCCAGGCCTGCCGCTTGCCCTACACCCTCAAGGATGAAAAGGGTGGCGTGATCGCCTACGAAAAACACCTGCTGTCGATGAAAGACAACAACCAGAGCGCCAACATCCGCGCACTGGTCGAGGCCGGCGTGCGTTCGTTCAAGATCGAAGGTCGCTACAAGGACATGGGCTATGTGAAAAACATCACTGCCTATTACCGCCAGCGCCTGGACGACGTGCTTGAAGACCGCCCGGACCTGGCCCGCGCTTCCAGCGGCCGCACCGTGCATTTCTTCCTGCCCGATCCGGAAAAGACCTTCCACCGTGGCAGCACCGATTATTTCGTGACCGATCGCAAGATCGACATCGGCGCCTTCGATTCGCCAACATTCACCGGCCTGCCGGTCGGTACAGTGGAAAAAGTCGGCAAGCGTGACATGCAGGTCGTCACCCATGAGCCGCTGTCCAACGGTGACGGTCTGAACGTACTGGTCAAACGCGAAGTGGTCGGTTTCCGCGCCAACATCGCCGAGGCCAAAGGCGAGTTCGAAGAAGACGGCGAGAAGCGCTACCGCTACCGCGTCGAGCCGAACGAAATGCCTGAAGGCCTGTTCAAGCTGCGTCCAAGCCATCCGTTGAATCGCAACCTTGATCACAACTGGCAGCAGGCGTTGCAGAAGACCTCTTCGGAACGTCGTGTGGCCCTGAGCTGGTTCGCTCGTCTGCGCGAAGAACAGCTGGAAGTGACCGCGACCAGCGAAGAAGGCATCAGCGCCGGCGTTACCCTCAACGGGCCGTTTGGTGTTGCCAACAAGCCTGAGCAAGCGCTGGAGCAATTGCGCGACCTGCTCGGCCAGCTCGGCACCACGCAGTATCACGCCACTGACATCAAGCTGGATGCGCCGCAAGCGTTCTTCATTCCCAACTCGCAGCTCAAGTCCCTGCGCCGCGAAGTCATCGAAGCGCTGACTGCGGCACGTGTCGCCGCGCATCCGCGTGGCAGCCGCAAGGCCGAAACCACGCCGCCGCCGGTGTACCCGGATTCGCACCTGACCTTCCTCGCCAACGTCTACAACCAGAAGGCGCGCGACTTCTACCACCGTCACGGCGTCAAGCTGATCGATGCGGCGTACGAAGCTCACGAAGAGCCAGGCGAGGTGCCGGTGATGATCACCAAGCATTGCCTGCGGTTCTCCTTCAACCTGTGCCCGAAACAGGCCAAAGGCGTCACCGGTGTGCGCACCAAGGTCGCGCCGATGCAGTTGATCCACGGCGATGAAGTGCTGACGTTGAAGTTCGATTGCAAGCCGTGCGAGATGCACATCATCGGCAAGATGAAAGGCCACATCCTCAACCTGCCGCAGCCGGGCAGCGTGGTCGGCCACATCAGCCCTGAAGACCTGATGAAAACCATCCCGCGCGCACCGCACTGAGTGACCGGCGTGCGCGGTGCTTCGGCAACGCGCACGCCTGCTTGGCTCAAGTGCGGTAAATCGCAGGCATAAAAAAACGCCAACTTCTTGCGAAGTTGGCGTTTTTTCGTAGATGGCAGGGGCGGCTGGATTCGAACCAACGCATGGCAGGATCAAAACCTGCTGCCTTACCGCTTGGCGACGCCCCTGTAGCTCTGGTCAGCGGCTCCGTTAGGATCGCTGTGAGAACGGGGCGCAATTTAACAACATTCATTTCGTTTGGGAAGCCCGAGATGAAATATTTTTTGTTTTAAAACAGCGACTTATTATTTTCGCGCGAAAACAATGGGTTTCGCCTCCGTGTATCACACTGTGTACGCGCCCCGCCGCCATACACGCCCTTGCAAAACTGCCGTCCGGGGACACAGAACGGATACGTCGCTACGCTTCAATGCACCCAGGGTTTCAAGGGTTCATCCAGCCCCTTGGCCACAGGCTCGCAAAGGAGACGTCAGCATGAAACAGGCTCTGCATACCTCTAAAATCAAAGCCGCACTCGGTTTGTCGGTCTTGGCGCTGTCACTGCTCGGCGCCGTCGGCAGCGCTCAGGCGCAAACCACTGAACCGGCCGCCGTCAGCTATTCCGCGCCCTCTCCTTTCGGCCCGCTGAAGCACATCAAGGCTGGCTTGCTCGACGTGGCCTACGCCGAAACCGGTCCTGCCGATGGGCCGGTGGTGATCCTGCTGCACGGCTGGCCCTACGACATTCACAGCTATGACGAAGTCGCACCACTGCTCGCGGCCAAGGGTTACCGCGTGCTGATGCCGTATGCACGGGGTTATGGCGATACGCAGTTCCTGTCCAAAGCCACTCTACGCAACGGCCAACCGGCGGCATTGGCCAGCGACATCATCGACTTCATGGATGCGCTAAAGATCAAGCAAGCAGTGCTTGGCGGCTACGACTGGGGCGCGCGTTCAGCGGGCATCGTCGCAGCGCTGTGGCCAGAGCGCGTCAAGGCGCTGGTGGCGGTCAGCGGCTATCTGATCGGCAATCAGGCCGCCGGGCAGAATCCACTGCCGCCGAAAGCCGAATTGCAGTGGTGGTACCAATTCTACTTCGCCACCGAACGCGGCCGCGCCGGCTATGAAAAGAATACCCACGACTTCGCCAAACTGATCTGGCAACTGGCGTCGCCGCAGTGGAAATTCGACGACGCCACATTCGACCGCAGTGCCAAAGCGTTGCAGAACCCCGATCACGTCGAGATCACCGTGTTCAACTACCGCTGGCGGCTGGGCCTGGTGCAGGGCGAGGCGAAATATGCCGCGCTGGAAGAGAAGCTTGCGACTGCCCCGTCGATCAGCGTGCCGACGATTACCCTGGAAGGCGATGCCAATGGAGCGCCACATCCCAAGCCTGAGGACTATGCCAAGCGTTTTACCGGGAAATATCAATTCAGGTTGATTGAGGGTGGGATTGGGCACAATTTGCCGCAGGAGGATCCGACGGCGTTTGCGCAGGCTGTGGTTGATGCGGATCACTTATAGGCGCAGCCCGGCTGCCGCTCCGTCTGTCGCAGGATTTGAACCAGAGGGGGGCGATCGAGTCTGAACTGATGCGATATCAATCCCCCCTACGGAAGCTATCATGCTTTTAAAAAACAAGAGTCTCGTTGCTGTCATGTCCTGCGCCATGATGCTCGCAGCCGCCCCACTTCTCCCTGCTGACCTCTCGATCATGAATTCTGCCTATGCAAAGGACGGCGGTGGCGGTGGTAATGGCGGCGGTGGCGGTAATGGCGGCGGCGGTGGAAATGGCGGGAACGGCGGTGGTCACGGTGGTGGCACAGGCGGCGGTCACAGCGGATCGGATCACGGCAGCGCCAACAGCAACGGCCGAGGCAATGGACTCAGCAGCGATCATGCCGGCAAGGCTGTCCGCGACCGCGGTGAAAGCGGCAATCACTATGGCAGCGTTCGCAATGACGACAGCGGGCACGGCTCAACGACTTCGGGCATCGCCCAGTCCCGAGATACTCGCGGCGTGACCAAAGCTGCTGCCATCTCCAGCTCGACGCCTGGGGAGCACAATTCCAAAGGACTGAGCAACGCCGCAACGTCGAACGCAAAGAAATCCCGTTGATCGGCTGTGGATCAAGCACGCAAGCATAAATAAAACAGGGCGCCCGACAAGGCGCCCTTTTTTTGCGCTTCGTTCTTGACCGGAGTCAGCGTGATTAACGGCTGGTCCTATTTGACCAGCCGTTTTTCCTTCGAAGGCCTATAACCGAAGTACGAGCTATAGCACTTGCTGAAATGGCTCGGTGAAACAAAACCGCAAGCCACCAGCACTTCCACCTGCGACAGCTCGGTGTGTTGCAGCAGGCGCCGTGCTTCGGTAATGCGCAGTTCCAGGTAATAGCGCTGCGGCGTGGTGCCCAGTTGTTCCTTGAACAAGCGCTCGAGCTGGCGCCGTGAGCGGCCGGCGTAGACCGCCAGTTGTTCCAGCTCCAGCGGTTCTTCGAGGTTGGCGTCCATCAGCTTGATCACTTCCCGCAACGGCGCGCTGACGCAGATGTTTTCATCCGGTTTGATGCGCCGGTAGCGCGACTCTTCGAAGGCGAGGATGTCTTCGATGCCCTCGACCAACGCCTTGCCGTGCAAGCCCTTGATCCAGTCCAGCGCCATGTGGAAGGCCCCGGACGGGCTCGACGCGGTAAGGCGGTCGCGGTCGATCACATAGGGTTCGCTACTGACGTGGGTGCTCTTGGCGATTTCGGTCAGTGCCGGGCGATGTTCCGGGTGGATCGAGCAGCGATAGCCATCGAGCAAACCGGCGCGACCGAGAAACCACGAACCGTTCCACAATCCGGCCAGACTCACGCCCCGCTCCGCCGCAGCCTTGAGCAAGCCGATGAATTCGTCGCTGGCGCGCAGTTCGGTGCGATAACCGCCGCACACTACCAGCAGATCCAGTTCGTTAAGCGCAGCAGAATCCAGGCGCGCATCGGGGCGGATGACCAGGCCCAGATCGCTGATCACCTCGCCATCGCCCAGACCGAAGGTGCGCGACGAAAAAAGTCCCGGGCGCAACAGGTTGGTGGTGACTACGGTGTCCAGCGCCTGGGTGAAGGCCGGAAGGGAAAAGTGTTCGAGCAAGAGGAAACCGGTGCGGGTCACTCCGGTGTTATCGGGGCTCTGTTCATTCAGATAGCGAAGGTTCTTGCCCTTCATGCCACCGCTGAATTGACGTCGTTCAATCAAGGTCGGGTCCATCGGTCGTTGTTATGCGGCGATAGTTGGCCGGTTCTGCGCAAGAGTCAATCATGGCCGTGACTGGTGCGTCACGATTGGTGCTGCCGCCGCCATCAGCCCAACCACCCAATCAATAAAAACCCGCAACTTCAGGCTGACATGCCGGTTCGGCGGATAGGCCATATAAAGCGGCATCGGCTCAAGCTGCCAGCCTTCAAACAACTGCACCAACTCGCCCCGCGCCACATGCGCATCAGACATATACGTCGGCAACCACAACACCCCCATGCCGGCCAGTCCCGCCGCCAGATAGGCGTTGCCATCATCCACCGCAAGCACATGCCGGCCTTTGATCAGCAGGCGCTCGGTGCCGTTGTGCAACGTGTACGGAAGAGGTTGACCAGTGCGAGCCCAGAGGAAAGCGACGACGCGGTGATGGGAGTCTTGCAGTTCCAGTGGGTGCTCAGGCGTCCCTTCGCGATCCAGATAAGCCGGCGCGGCGAAAACACCCAAGGGCAGATCTGCTAGCTTGCGCGCCATCAACGATTGATCGAGCAGCTCGCCGCCGCGCACCACGCAATCGACGTTCTCATCGATGATGTCGACGATGCGGTCGCTGACGCCCATGTCGATCTGGATGTCCGGGTAGCGCGCGTGAAAATCCGGCAAGGCTGGCACCAGAATATGCCGCGCGAACGGGCTCGGCACGTCGATGCGCAAACGCCCTCGCGGCCGTGCGGCGGCACCGGGCAGGCTGGTTTCGGCGTCGTCCATGTCGGCGAGCAGCTTGATCACCCGCTCGTAATACGCCGCGCCATCAGCGGTGACGTTGACCTTGCGTGTGGTGCGGTTGAGCAGCTTGACCCGCAGCCGCGCCTCCAGTTGCTGCACCAGTTGCGTCACCGTGGTCTTGCTCATGTGCAAGGTTTCGGCAGCTTTGGTGAAACTGCCCGCCTCGACCACCCGGGCAAAGGCCTGCATCGCATCGAACCGGTCCATCCACGCCCCTCGATTGTTTGGGATTTGCAAACAGTGAACGCCAAGCTTGCGCGTTTATCCGCGCACTGCAAATACCTAAAGTCGTTCCCATCAACCCCTGATGGAGTCAGCCCCATGTCCAAGCGCGATGTAGTGTTCCCACCCGCCCGCCATGCCTTGTATGAGCGTCACCGTTACTCACCGGCGATTCGCTCCAACGGTTTCCTGTTTGTCTCCGGACAAGTCGGCAGCCGTGAGGATGGCTCGCCCGAGGCCGATCTGCGCGATCAGGTGCGCACCGCCTTCCACAACCTCAACGCGATCCTCGCTGCGGCCGGTTGCAGCTTCGATGATGCGGTGGATGTCACCGTGTTCATGGTCGATCCGCACTCGACGTTCGAAACGATCTGGACTGTGGTGCCGGAGTTCTGGGGCGAAGCGCCGTTTCCGACCATCACCGCTGTCGGCGTGACCTGGCTGGCGGGTTTCGATTTCGAGATCAAGGTGATTGCCAAATTGCCCGAGGCGGCTTGACCGCAACCGCACATAAACAGACACACCGTGCCGGCACGGAGGCTGGCCAATCTCCTCGCGAATGCGTATAACCTCGCCGTTTCGTCTACCCTGACGTGGCGCGCCGCCTGGTAGCGGCTGCCCTTCGAATGTTGACGCTTACGAAACGGAGAATTCTATGTTCAAGCGTACCCTCGCCCTCACCGCCGGTCTGGCGCTGTCCTTTTCTGCCCTGATGACGCAAGCCGCTGATGTGTTGCGCGTCAGCGCGATTCCCGACGAAGCCCCGACCGAGCTGCTGCGCAAGTTCGAACCGCTGGGTGCCTATCTTGAGCAGCAGTTGGGCATGAAGGTGCAGTTTGTGCCTGTCGCCGACTACCCGGCGGTGGTTGAAGCGCTGGCCACCGATCGCCTCGACATGGCCTGGCTCGGCGGTTTCACTTTTGTGCAGGCACGTTTGAAGACCGACGCCACCACCCCAGTGATCCCGCTGGTGCAGCGCGAGCAGGACGCGCAGTTCACCAGCAAATTCATCACCGCCGACCCGAACGTGAAAAGCCTCGCCGACCTCAAGGGCAAAACCTTCGCCTTCGGTTCGGTGTCGTCCACCTCGGGCAGCCTGATGCCGCGTTACTTCATGCTGAAGAACGACGGCATCAAACCTGAAGGCTATTTCAGTCGTGTCGCCTACTCCGGCGCGCATGACGCCACCGTTGCCTGGGTGCAGGCCGGCAAGGTCGATGCCGGTGTGTTGAACGCCAGCGTCTGGCAGAAACTGGTCGACGCCGGCAAGGTCGACACCAGCAAAGTCAAAGTCTTCGCCACCACCCCTACCTACTTCGATTACAACTGGACCGTGCGCGGCACCCTTGATCCGAAGCTGGCCGCGAAGATCAAGCAAGCCTTCCTCGACCTCGACCCGGCCAATCCTGAGCAGAAGAAGATCCTCGATCTGCAGGCCGCCAGTCGCTTCATCGAGACCAAGCCCGAGAACTACAAGGGCATCGAGGAAGCCGCCCGCGCTGCCGAATTGCTGAAATGACCCTACGCCTCACCCAGGGCAGCCTGCGCCATGCCAATGGCGTCGATGCCCTTCGCAACATCGACGTGCAGATTGGCGCTGGCGAACAGGTAGCGATCATCGGCCCGTCCGGCGCGGGCAAGTCGAGCCTGCTCAATCTGCTGGCCACCGCGCTCAAGCCGAGCAGTGGCGACATCGAAGTGCTCGGCGAGCGCGCCTGGCACTTGTCGGCGCACCAGCGTCAGCGCCTGCGTGCGCGCATCGGCCTGGTGCATCAGGCGCCGCCGATTCCGCCGCGTCAGCGGGTGATTACGGCGGTGCTGGCCGGCAAGCTCGGTCAGTGGAGTCTGGGCAAAAGTCTGCTGAACCTGCTGCATCCACTGGATGTGGCGGGCGCTCGCGCGGCGTTGGCGCGGCTGGACTTGGGCGACAAACTGTTCGCCCATTGCCAGCAATTGTCCGGCGGGCAATTGCAACGCGTCGGCATTGCGCGAGTGCTGTATCAGGCGCCGGAAATATTGCTTGCCGACGAACCTGTCTCAGCCATGGACCCGGTGCTTGCCGGCCATACGCTGTCGATCCTTTCGCGTCACGCCCGCGAGCACAACGTCACACTGGTGGCGAGCCTGCACGCGGTAGATCTGGCCTTGGCGCACTTCCCACGGATCATCGGCCTGCGCGACGGGCAGATTCTTTTCGATTGCCCATCCGATCAAGTCAGTCGCGACAAGCTCGATGCGCTGTACGCCAATGAACAACTACAATCGCCAGCGCCAGCGGTCGCGCCTTTGATTGTGCAGATTCCGCGATGCTGAAGGCCGATTCACGGGACCCCGCGGCGTGGCCGCGACTGTTGCTGACGCTGCTGGCGCTGGCTTTGCTGTGGCCGGGCATTCAGCTCAGTGAGCTGGACCTGGGCGTGCTGTTTCAGGCCGATAGCCAGAACGAAATGGGCCGTTTCGTTTCGGCGTTCTGGCCACCGGCGCATGATCAAGCGTTCCTGCATCTGCTGCTCAAAGCCACCCTGCAAACCCTGGCGATTGCCACAGCGGGCATGGCCCTGGCCTTGCTGCTGGCGGTGCCGGCAAGCCTGATCGCCAGTCGCGCGCTGTCGCTCTCGGCGGCGTCACGGGGCGGCGTGCCGAGCCTGCCCGGGCGTTTGCTGCGCTGGCCGATTCGCGGCTTGCTGATTTTTCTGCGCAGCGTGCCGGAGATCGTCTGGGCGCTGTTGTTCGTGCGCGCGGTCGGCCTCGGCCCGGCGGCGGGCGTGCTAGCCATCGCCATCACCTACAGCGGCATGCTCGGCAAGGTCTACGCAGAAATTTTCGAATCCACCGACCAACGCCCTGCGCACGCATTGTTGCAGGCCGGCAGCGGTCGACTGGCGGCGTTTGCCTACGGCACGCTGCCGAATGTCGCCGCCGAATTGCTCTCCTACACCGTCTACCGCTGGGAGTGCGCGATCCGTGCCTCGGTGGTGATGGGCTTTGTTGGTGCCGGTGGGCTGGGGCAACAGATCGACCTGTCGATCCGCATGTTTGCCGGCGGTGAAGTCGCCAGCATGTTGCTGACGTTCCTGCTGCTGGTGCTGTGCGCCGATCAACTCAGCCGCTTGCTGCGCTGGAGGCTGACATGAGGCGCTTGATCAACCTGCTGCTGCTCGCCGCCATTGCGGTCGCGGTGGTCGCCTCTTTTGCCTATCTGGAACTGGATCTCGCCGAACTCGGCAGCGCCAATAGCCTCAAGCAGATGGGCAGTTATGTGCAGCGTTTTCTCAGTCCCGATTTGAGCGCCGGGTATCTGAAAGCCATCGCTCACGGCTCACTAGAAACACTGGCCATGTCGGCCCTCGGCACTCTGCTCGCGGCGCTGTTCGGCATCGTCCTCGCGCTGCCCGCTGCCGGGCGTTTCGGCTGGCCGCTGCAAAGTGCGGCGCGTCTGCTGCTCAACGGCTTGCGGGCGATTCCGGAGCTGGTCTGGGCCGCGCTGATGGTGCTTGCCGCCGGTCTCGGACCGAACGCCGGCACCCTCGCCCTCGCTCTGCACACCACCGGCGTACTCGGTCGGCTGTTCGCCGAAGCGCTGGAAAACACCCCGGCGCAACCCGCCGAAGCGATTCGCTTGCAGGGCGGCAATCCGCTTCTCGCGTTCTGCTACGGCACCCTGCCGAACCTCGCCCCGCAACTGCTCGCCTACTGCCTGTATCGCTGGGAAAACAACATCCGCATGGCCAGCGTGCTCGGTTTCGTCGGCGCCGGCGGCCTGGGCCAGATGCTGTATGTCAGCCTCAGCCTGTTCCAGGAAGCCCAGGCCAGTACCGTGATTCTGGCGATGCTGTTGCTGGTATTTCTGGTTGACTGGCTGAGCGCCTGGAGCCGGCAGCGTTGGGTCAAAGCGTAGGCCGAGTGGATATCTGGCAAAAGCTGATTATGCTTCAGGAAACCTTGCAGCCCTGCGAGGCGGTCAGACTGTGCAAGCTTCACGCGAGAGCAACGGCGGCAGATGCCAACGGGCCAGAGTGCGACAGGCAGTAACGGGGGACTCCGGCCTACAACAATAAGCACGACGGAGAACACCCATGGCCACAATCGACACAGCATCCACCGGCACGCCACCGCGCAGCGGCGGCATCACCAAGGAGGAGCGCAAGGTCATCTTCGCCTCCTCACTGGGCACGGTTTTCGAGTGGTACGACTTTTACCTCTACGGCTCACTGGCGGCGATCATCGCCAAGCACTTCTTCGCCGGCGTCAACGAAACCACCGCATTCATCTTTGCCCTGCTGGCCTTCGCCGCCGGGTTTGCGGTGCGGCCGTTCGGCGCCATCGTCTTCGGACGCCTGGGTGACATGATCGGGCGCAAGCACACGTTTCTGATCACCATCGTGATCATGGGCGTGTCGACGGCAATCGTCGGTTTGCTGCCGGGCTACGCGACCATCGGCGTCGCTGCCCCGGTGATTCTGATCACCCTGCGTCTGCTCCAAGGTCTGGCGCTGGGTGGTGAATACGGCGGCGCGGCAACCTACGTAGCGGAGCACGCACCACGCAACCGGCGTGGCTTTTTCACTTCGTGGATTCAAACCACCGCCACCCTCGGTCTGTTCATGTCGTTGCTGGTGATTCTCGCCTGTCGCACGGCGCTGGGTAACGAGGCGTTCGAAGCGTGGGGCTGGCGGATTCCGTTTCTGCTGTCGATCATTCTGCTGGCCGTGTCGGTGTACATTCGCCTGCAACTGAGCGAGTCGCCGGTATTTCAGAAAATGAAGGACGAAGGCAAGGCCTCGAAAGCGCCGCTGACTGAATCCTTTGCGCGCTGGGACAATCTCAAAGTGGTGATCATGTCGCTGCTCGGCGGCACCGCCGGGCAAGCAGTGGTCTGGTACACCGGGCAGTTCTATGCGCTGTTCTTCCTCTTGCAAACGTTGAAGATCGACGCGCAGACCGCCAACCTGCTGATCGCCGGATCGCTACTGATCGGCACACCGTTCTTCGTGATTTTCGGCAGCCTGTCCGATCGCATCGGGCGCAAGCCGATCATCATGGCCGGCTGCATCCTCGCCGCGCTGACCTACTTCCCGATCTTTACTGCGCTGACCCAGTACGGCAACCCGGACGTGTTCGTCGCTCAGGAGAAAAACCCAGTCAAGGTGATCGCCAGCCCCGAGCAGTGCTCGTTCCAGTTCGATCCGGTGGGCAAGGCCAGATTCACCAGCTCCTGTGACCTGGCGAAAACGTTGCTGGCGAAACGCGCGATCCCGTACGAGAACGTCGCCGCCGAACCGAACACGGTGGCGCAGGTGCGCATCGGTGATCGCGTCATCGAGAGTTTCGAAGGCAGCGCCCTCCCCGCCGCCGACTTCAAGGCCCGCAACGACGCCTTCACCGCCAACCTCGGCGCAGCGTTGAAAGAGGCCGGTTACCCGGAAAAAGCCGATCCGGCGAAAATCAATTACCCAATGATGCTGCTCCTGCTAACCGTGCTGGTGATCTACGTGACCATGGTTTATGGCCCGATCGCCGCGTGGCTGGTCGAACTGTTCCCGACGCGCATCCGCTACACCTCGATGTCGCTGCCCTACCACATCGGTAACGGTTGGTTCGGCGGCTTCCTGCCGACCGTGGCGTTCGCCATGGTCGCCGCCACCGGCGATATCTACTACGGGCTGTGGTACCCGATCGTCATTGCAGTGGCGACGGCGATACTCGGCACGTTCTTCCTGCCGGAAACCAAGGATCGCGACATTCTCAAGGACTGAAACAACCGCTGTGCCCTCTCCTGCGGGAGAGGGCCTCGCCGCTGAAAAATTTCGAACGTCTGCCGCCGCGCTGTCTCCAATGTGTACACCCACAGGAGGCCAGCGCCATGAACCCCAACGACGACAAAACTCCCAACGCCCCACCCACCGATGCCAGCGGCAAACCGGTGAACGTGGTCGAGCGCGACCTGCAAGACCGCGACAACACCACCGAGGGCGTAGACAAAGTCATCACGCCGTCTTCCACTCGGGTCAAAGAGCAGGAAGCTGAAGAGCTGCAGCGCAAAGTCGATGAGATCGAGCGCAAGGTTGCAGACGGTAACTGAGTGCAGCGTGGCTGTGGCCGCGGCTTTGAGCGGCGGCTGTCAGCCCGATGACCAAAAGCTGATTTCCTACAGAATCGAACTTCAGAGCTGATCGACTTCACGTGTATCACAAGCGAAGCGTCTGACAGATTTGCATCGTCTGTTTGCGGATGATGTCTCCCTCGTCCCGCCAGTGACGACAACGAGCCACATCCCCCTTAGACTGCTTCACATTGATCATGGAGGTCATGATGAGCGCTGAACTTTCACTTATCGTTTCAGACTTCGAAACCGAAGAAGAGGCTGCGGATTACGACCTTTGGTATCGCGCCAAGGTACAAGCCGCACTTGATGATCCACGCCCGCCTATCCCCCATGATGAGGCAATGGTGCTGCTAGGTCAGATGCTGGAAGAGAGACGCAAGAATCGACGCGCTGCCGGTTAGCTGGAGTAAACCGGCTCTTGGAGATCTGGCTGACATCATCGAATACGTAGAACAACGCAACACTGTCGCTTCAGTTGCACTGCACCAAAAGCTCAGCGCCGCAGCGCGAAGGCTTTCCTGGATACCGCATGGTTTCCGCTCCGGCCGAATACCGGGCACTCGCGAAATGGTCATCAACTCGAATTATTTACTGGTCTATCGGGTGACAGACCACATCAAAATTCTGACCTTGTTGCACGCCCGTAAAAAATATCCATAACCACTCATAAAAAAAGGCGGCCAACCGGCCGCCCAAACGTACTGCACGAGAGTCTTTTACAACGTCAGCTGCCCACGCTCCTCCTCGGTCAGCTGCTGCTTCGCCTGTTCATCCAATTCCCCGGCGCCGAGCACCTGCACCGGGCTGTCCGGGTTATAACCCGTCGCCGGCGTGCGACTGGCACCATCGCGCGTTGGTGCCAGTTGCTCGTTGCCGAAGCTAAGTACCTGCACGGTGAACACCGAGGCCTGGTTCTGCCGCGCCGCTGCCTGTTGCTGCCGGGCGACGTCTTCCGCCGCTTGTGTAGCGGAGGATGCCGCCGAACTGGCCGAGGTGATTGCGCCGGTATTCACCGCCGACACCACCGGCACGCCGGTCGCTTTGCCCTGCACCGAAATGTTCGCGGCGTTGACCACCGTCAGCGCGGCGATGTTGACGTTGCCTGACACGCGAATCCCCGCCTCGCCGGCATCGATGGTGCCCAGTGGCGCAATCAGGTCGATGTTGCCCGGTGCCACTTCGGCGATCGGATTGAGCGTGGCGATACCGGCCCCGGTACTCGGCACCGACGGCGACAGCGTGACGTTGCCCCAAATGTCGTAGACACGTTTTGGCGGGGTGTAGACCACGGTGGTTTTCGAGCCGCGACCGGCGTTGATATCGCCCTCGGCGGACCAGCCGAGAATCGAGCCGCCGAAGGTGGTCATGATCCGGCTCTGGCCAAGCAGAATGCTGCCTTGCGAGTACAGCTGGATGTCGCCCGAACCCTGGGTGATGATCCCCGCCGTGGACGGCGGCGCCGCGCCTTCGATGCCGAACACCTGGCCACCGCCCGGTGTGAGCATCTGGATATCGCCGCCAAACAGCGTCTTGACCCCGGCGCCGCCGTACATAGTGATATCGCCGTCGTAGCGAATCGTATTGCCGGCGACATCAGTGGTCGGGAACAGTGCCGCAATGGCGTTGCGACCGCGCAGGTAACTGCCAGTGCGCGGGCCGTCGGCATCGGTGTATTCCAGGCCGCCGGCACGCAGTTCGGCGAAGTACACCTGGCGGGCGAAGATCGCCTGTTCGGTACTCGGCAGTGCGGCGAAGAACGCTTGCGCCTGTTCGTCGCCACCCTTGAAGCCATAACCCAGGCTCAGCCAGCTCTGCAGTTCTTCGACGTAGGTCTTGACCACTTTGCCCGGCTGCGCGCTGAGGGCCACCGCTGAATCCGCGACGTTTTGCGGGTTCAGATAACGCGCAATGAACCGTGAGTAATCCGGCCCCTGCGCGCCCGCACCCGCTTGCATCACGATGCTCGCACCGGGGCGCTGATCGCCTGCCACGACAGGGCCGAGGCTGGTGATGCTGGCGCGATCTTCCATCAGGATATTGCGCCCGGCATTGACGTCCAGAACACCCGGGCCGGCAATGTCGAAGCTGCTGTAGAGAATGTCTCGCCCGGCCGAAACCCGCGAAATGTCGCGCGCATCGTTATGCACCAACAGATTGCCGGTAGACGCGATCTGTTCGTTATTGCGACTCATGCCCCCAACGGGCGCAAACGTGGGTTGCCCCAAATTGGTACCGGACGCCACGATGTCACGCCCCGCCACCATCCACACCGGGCCTGCCGATTCATACCAGGTGCGCTTCGTGGTCGCGAACGCCAGCGTTTCGCCCGTGCGAATTCCTACCAGGTCACCGGTCAGTGCATAGAAGCGCGCCGGCCCCTGAACACTGCTCAACCCCGAGTAGCTATCGGGACCAAAGGCAAACAGTGGATAGCGCGAATTGGTTTGCGCCAGCACACCATCGCTGCCGGCGTTGGTCGTGATCGGCCGAGCGGACTGGTTGTTGCCGTAGCCATTGAACGCGGGTGCAAACGGTGTGGCGAGCGCCGCTGGGCTGGCCCCTGACTGGTTGATGGCGTAGCCGCCGGCATAGATCGAATCCCCAGCGATCAGTTCAAGCTGCCCCGCGCTGGAAGGTGCCAACAGCAATGACCAGGCCAGAGCCGGCGCCGGGTTGCCTATGCCGTAGGCCGCTGATGGTCCCGCATAAATCGAGCCCTGGCCGGCCACGGCACGCAATATCGAAGGAAAGACGAAGCGGTCATCGGTCGGTGACCCGTTAAGCCCGGCGACGGGGTCCTGCCCGGTGGTTTCCATCAACTGGGTGCTGGGCGTCAGGTTGCCGCCGGCCGAGAACAAATCGATGGCCGTGTGATCGGTCCACAGCGAGAAACCACTCAAACCGCCACCGGCATGGTAAATGCCATCGGCCGTGGTAAACGGTGTGGAGTTCTGCAACCTCACGCGGCCCGGATCGGCGGCGCCACCCAACACCAGATCGCCGCGGGTGTTGAGGCGCATGCCGGAGTCACCGGGAATCAGCACCAGCCCACCACTGGCATTACTGGCTGTCGAGTTGAACGGGTCGAAGGCGCGCGTTTCCCGTGGGTCATGAAACAGCGCCGAGGCGCCGTACTGCAGATTGATACCGCCCAACGCGGCGCCCGTCAGTTGCGCCGCACCGCGCAGGTTGATGAGCGCGCCCTGCAAGTCGTGCGTCGGCGTGCCGGTACCCGCCAGGCCGGCACGTGCCTGCAGAGACGGATTAAGGACACCGCCCAGACGAATATCCAGGTCTCCGCCACCGGTCAGTTGCAGGTTCCCGTCACTGTCCACGCGGCCCGTACTGCCGACAGCCACGATCAACCCCTGACTGCGAGGGTACGACGCATACCTGTCGTCGCCCATGGCCTTGAGCATGCCAGCATCCCCGCCGGCGCTCAGACTGATGTTGCCGCCGCCCAGCGTACCGAACCCGGTAAAGCCCACCAGATAAGGTCTGGTTTCCTCGCCCAGCGCTGGCAATGGCTGCGCAGCGTAGCTGCCGAAATTGATCCACCAGGCAGTCGGTACATCGTTGTTGCCGGTACCCTGGCGCCAGAGCCAATTGCCCACCGCCACACTCGGCACCTGCTCCCGCGTACCGTCGCCCGTGGCGACCGAGCGACGGCCAAGCACGTCACCCGACACAGACCCGCCGGCATTGATCGTCAGGTTACCGCCCATCTGCGGATACCAGGCCTGATAGAGGTTGGCACTGCCGCCATCGACCCATTTTTCGTAATCGCTGCCAGCACTGCCCAATACCGAGCCATCAGCCGACAGCCTTCCGCGGGGCTGGTTATAACGCGCGTCGACGTCTGCCGATTGGGTGCCGGCGGTGTAGACGCCGAAAGGTGAGGCCATGCTGAGGTTACCGGCCGCCATCAAATCCAGGTCGCCGGTGCCAGTACGCAAAACGCTGAACATCTGCGTGTGGGCCTGGGCGCTCTTGCTCGGATTGTTTTCAATGCACAGTGCCGGGTCGATGGAGCACCAGAACAATTCGTCATCGTTCATCGGTGTGTAATCCGGCATGCCCATCCAGTTGCCAGGCGCCCACACACTGCGCGCCATGGGCGCGCAAGAACCGGGAGCGATATCACAGAGCACAAGGTATTCCTCGGGAACCGGTTCGTACGGTGTAAAGCCATACTCGTTATCCACCGCCCAGACCAGTTTGCCGGCCACCTCGATCATGCTCACACCATAGTGAGTGTCGGCCATCTGCAAGTTGCCGACGCTGGCCTGAGGTTTCACGCTACGGCTGTCGGCCGCGGTCAGATCGGCCCCTGCCACCATGCGCATCGACCACGACGCACTGCCCGCCGGCAGCATGCTGGCGATCGCCCAGTTTCGACCTTGCTGGTTTCCATTGGCAGGACGCAGATCGAGGAATACCGTGCCATCGGCGAGCTTCACGTTGGTCATGGAGGGGATCAGCGACCCCCGCAACAGCGCCAACGTTCCGTTCAACACCACACCCACCGTCTTATTGTCGGCATCAACCGCACCCGGCAGCGGCACGCCTTTGGGCCAGAGCACGGCCTGCAGTGCGGTGGCGTTGTTCAAGCGAATACCTGCACCCAAACGACTGCCGGTCGGCAGGGTCACAGCGTTGTCGAGCAACGTGCCGGCGGCATACATCAGGTTACCCGCCGCGTCATGCACATCGCCGGCCAGCACCGTTCCACCCTGTAACACGTAAGGTGCGGCCAAAGTGCTCTGAACCGGCAACACCGTGCCCGCAGCCAGTGTGGCGGCTTGAATCGGCAGGTCGTAATTCAAGGTGGCGCCAACCGGAAAGAGCGTCCCTTCGGCAAGGCTGACACCACTGCCCGGTACGATCAGGTCACCGCCGAAAGGCTGTATCCCCGGCAACAGTTTCCAGCCAGCGTCGTCCACGGTTTCCGGCGGCGGTGCGAAACCGTCGTTGATGCTGCCGTAGATATCGAGGTTGCCACCGGCACGGATCAACAGGCTGCCCGCTTCCCCGCTGCCATACACCGAGGTCCGGCGAGTGTGCGGGTTGAGGCTGGCGTAACGGTAGCCGGACAAGTCGAGATCGCCCTGCACCACCAGATCGCCGTCAGCGGTTTTGCTGACGATTTCCACCCCCGGGCGCAGATGAAACGCATCGGCATAGGTCGCATTGTTGAGGCCGGCCAGTTTGCGTTGTAGCAGATCACTGTTACCCAGCGCCGCATCGATAAAGCCGCTGCTGTCTGAGTGAATGCGATCCAGGTAGGCTTGATCGATCACTTGATACGGGCGACCGCTGGCCGCCGGATCGGTGCCATCGGCAGCATCACTGTAACTTCGCACGGCATTCAGCCCGATGGAGCGCGCACCTTGAATACTCAACGTACCGCTGGCATCCACCGCAATGTCACCGCCGCCCAGGCGCGGTGCATTCAGCTCCAGCGTCCCACGCAACACGTCATCGCGTTGTCCCGCCTGGTTTCCAGGCACTGCATCGGTGCCGTGGCGCAGATCAATCCGTGCACCAGCGGCCAGCGTCAGCACGCCGTCACCTGAATTGAGTTCAACCATGGCGCGGTTCGGTGCGTCGATGATTTTGCCGTAGCTGTCGACGCGCAGTACGCGGCCATGGGCATCGAGCAGCGCGTTGCCTGTCAGGTTCAAACCGTTTTTGCCGGCAAGGCGAATGCTGCCGACCCGTTCACCACTGGCATCGATCACCCCGTCCACGGTCAGGTTGCCGTTGTCCACCGAGACATTGACTTCGCCCGCTTTGAGTTCGTTACCGATACGCAGATTGCCCTGCTTGAACTGGAAGCTTCGACTGCCCACTACCCCGCCGGCATTCAAGCGCAGGTTAAGGCTGGCAAAGGCCTGGCTCAAATCACCCGCCAGGCGCTGGGCGCGAATGTCCACGCCACCGGCCTTGTACGGCACCCACGTACCGCCCGCGTCGTAATAGCCCTTGCTGCTGCCGACAATCTGCCCTTGCAGATCAACCTGTCCAGCGTCAGTGGCCAGGGCCACAACGTTCAATTGGCCGGCCTGATTGTTGACGGCGGACAGATCGATTCGCGAGCCCGCCAACTGACGAATATTGCCGTTGTTGCTCTGCAACGACACGTCGCCGCCCCAGCTGTATTTCTGCACATCATTGAACGGCAGAACCCGGCCCGCCATGTCCACCTGCGCGCCGCTGCCAAGCAGCAGATCATCCTCGGCATTGACCAGCAGCTTGCCGCTGGCGAGGACGATGCGACTGTCGAGCACAACACTGCGTGCCGTCAGGCTCAGTTGCGCACCGAGGGCATCCGCGGCAGCCGTTGTGGCGCTACCACTCAGAGTCAGGTTGTTGCCCGCCTTGAGTTCACTGACCGAGGCGGCCTCGCCGGTCAGCAATGGCGTGCGCAGATTGAGATTGCCGCCGCTGTAGCTGAACCCCTTGACCGCGTCATAAGCTCCTTGGGATTCGTACACCGCCAGACTGCCCTTGTGGTTGGCGGTGATGCGCTCGCTGGCGTTGAAGTTGACGTTGGCAAATCCCAGGGCCAGTCGGTTATTGCGATCCAGGCCATTGGGCTGCGGGTTCGGGCCATAACCCAATTCGATCCGCTGCGCCTGAATATCCAGCGTGCCGTGCCCGTTGCCGGCGCCGTCGTTGACCACCGTACCCGGGGCCTGAGTCGCCCCGTTCCAGATCAGATTGCGGGTGCGGATCGTCGCGACATCGGTGGCAGCGCCCGAGCCGTAGATGGCCGGGCTACCCAACACCAGATTCTGCAAACGGCTCTGGCCGGTCTGCGGATCAATGGTGTCGAGGGTCACGCTGCCGAAAAAGTTGAACGCATCGCGGGCCACCAGACTCAGGGTTTCCAGGGCGGGGGCGCTAGATTGCGTGTCGCCCTGCAACAGGCGATCCAGCACGTTCTGGTTAAGCGTCAGGCCCGCGGGTGTGCGGCCGCTGGCTGCGGCCAGTGCTTGCGGACTGCCGGCATTGACCACACCGACCGAAAGCCCGAGTTGGCGAGTGCCAAAGCGCACGCTTTCGCCCAGTTCGAAGTCTTTGTCAGTGGCGGCGATGATGCTGCCGTTGGAGTACAGCAACGCCGCAGCGGTGCAATCGGCCGTCGGACAGTTGCCGATACGAATGCTCCCGCCCCCGCCATCGGTGGGCGCAAGCACCGGCGTCCAGCCGTTGGACACCACCAGCAGGCTGGAGCGCCCCGGTTCGTAGACGAAACCGGCTGCGGCATCATACGGAACGTTACCTCGCCCCAAGGTATTGACGCCCGCTCCCGCATCGATGGTGATGCCGCCATTGGTGCTGTTACTGCTCAGCACAACCTCTGGCGCCGAGAGGATCGCGCCCTCGCGCAGACGAATCGCCGAGGTATTGCCGATCACCTTGATCGAGCCGCCCTCCGAACCGTAATACACGGTTGGGGTGCCACCGATGGTCAAACGTCCGGCATTCAAGCGGTTGAGGGTGTCGGCGTACAGCGATACACCGTCGAACCCTGGCGTTCGCGTATGCCCGGCACCGAGAATTTCAAACTCTGCGCCGGTATAACCGCCCTGAACGACCGCCGTACCAATAACCCCGCCGCTGGCAGGTTTGAACAGCACCTGCCCGTTGAAATCCAGGGCTGAGTCGTGCTCGCCGCCACTGACCATGCGCAGGTGCAGCGTGTTGCCGTCCAGCGGTGTGCGGGCGCGCGGCAGACCGCGGCGGGCAGCATCATTGAGCACAAATTGGCTGAACCCGGTTTCGTTGTACTGTGAATAGCGCCGCAGCACATCGGCAGACGTCACGATGACCTGGCTGGGCAAACTGTCGCGGATACCGGTGTTGGCAATCGACAGCTGTCCGGCCGTGGTCCACGAGCCATTGCGCAACTTCAACGCACTGTCCATCGGCCCCGCAATCGCTTGACCATTGATTTCGACCCGCAAGGCGCCCGGTAACAAGGCAAAGGTCGATGGCAACAAGGTGTAGGTGCCGGGTGCCAGTCCGGCAACGCCGGTCCCGAGGGTGATCTGCTGGCCGATACGCGGGTCGACCGCGCCGGCCTCGGCCAGCATCGGCGCATAGCGGCTCTGGTCACCGGCCACGATTGCATACACGGGGTTGTTGGCCAGCCCCGGCAAACTGAAGGTGCCATCGGTGGCATTGCGTACCAGCGGATTGAAACGCGCATCGGTGGAGCCACCTCGTCCGGAGACAAAACCGGCACCGCGCAAATCGCCGCCGCCCGAAAGGTCGATCACCGCCCCGGCCTGCACATTGGTGTATTGCGCATCAAGGATGACCCCGGAGGTCGCTCCGGCAATGCCATTCAACATCACCGACTTACCGTTGTACCGATAGTCGATACCGTCGGTGGTTCCTCCATAGGGCATGACCAGTCCGGCGGCGCTGACTGAAGTCACGCTGCCCGGCAGAAGGTGAAGTTCACGGGTTTTGACAATGACGTCATCACCCAGGGATATCAGCCCCAAAGGCGCACGAATGACGCCGCCCTGCTCGATCTGTCCCGCACTGAGTGTCAGGCTGCCGAACACCGAGTAAGGCAAAGCGGTCGGCGCCGCCCCGTGATTGCCGATACGCAACGTATGCTCCGGCACCGATCCGGCCATACTTTGATAGCCCACTCGCACCTCAGCCGAGACGCCACTGGCCGGGTAGATCTGCGCAGCCCGCATGTGCATGTCACCCGCAGTCCACAGACGGCTGCGCTGCTGTTCATCGGTTGGCGCGAGGAAGCGCAAGTCGCCCTGGCTGTCGAGCGTGACCAGACCAAAGCCACGGCGGCTGACCGCCAGCGCCGGTGCGGCCGATTGCACGAGAGTCCCTTCGGTGCCGAATGAAAGCGAGTTGCCCACGTCCAGCAGGTTCGCGCTGGCGGTGAATTGCGCGCCGGACAACTGCGCTGTCGGATTGCTCATCACCCGCGGACGCACTTTGACTTCCGAGCTCAAATAGGTGCCCAGCCCTGACAGGCGCAGGTAAGGTGCGCTGAGGTTGACCCGCGCGCTGTCACTCGCCGACTCGGCCAATGAAAGAGAACCGGCGAACAGGCTCAGGCCCTGTCCCATGTGCAGGTCGACATCGCCGTCGAACGTCATCAGACCGTTGCTCAGCAGACTCACGCTGTCGAAGCCACCGCTCATCAGCTGATCGGCACTCAAGCGTGTACGCCCGTAGCGTAAAAGTGGCGAAGCCTCGCCCGCTCGCAGCGGCTGCGGCAGTGCCGGCGCGGGCCCTTGGCCAATGATCATTTCACGTGGCACGCGCACCGCATTGCTCAAGTTCGCGGGACCGTACGCCGGTGTATCCAGCGCGATCTCCAGACGCCCGCCCGCCGCACCTGCACCGCCAGCATTGGCCTGCAGACTGCCCTCGATGAACAGACCATTGTAGGAACTCAGGGTGATCCGTCCGCCATCGGTGGCCACACGAGCAGGGCCTTGCCCACCGCTATCGAGCACGGCTTGCGCACCGGACGCTTCCAGTCGCGCACCTTGGCGGATGATGACGTAAGCATCGGCAGCGGTCGCCGTGATTTTCTTCACATCGATCTCGCCACCGACAATGATCGAGCCACCCTTGCCGACCTGGCCGTAGACGCGGCCCAGCGCATCGACAGCGGTCGCTGCCCGACCGGCGACATCGATCAAGGCATGTTCACCGATCCAGATCGAACGGTTGTGTGGGGTCGGATCGGCCTCTTGCAAGGACGTCGCCACATCAATCGCGCCGAACTGCTGTTGACGGATATCGACAATACCGCCCCAGGCGTTGAGTTCACCCTCAAGCGTGATCTGGCCTGCCCCGCGCAAACCGATGCGCTGGCCGGGATCGACACTGATCCGTGAGCCTTCGCCAATCGACAACGGACTGCTGGCGGGATCAATCAAGCCAGCAAGCGTCGCGCCGGCCTGCAATGCGACAGAAGCGCCGGCCCTTTGCGTCAAGACGCCCTTGAGCGGGTCTTCCTGAAATAGCGCGGGCGTCCATAGCTCCAGCGCAGCGCGCGGCGACATACCGGACACAATGGTCGAGGCGGATTCGCCAAATCGATAGACCGGCATCTGCACATCGATCACGCTTTGCGCGGCGACCTCCAGCCCCTTCAGACCGATGATGTTGTAGGCGCTGAACCCCGTGTGGAACAGCTCCGGCGTCAGGCGCAGGGTCTGTTCTTCGGACACTTCGCCGGAAGCGCCGATCCGCACCTTGCTGGCCTGCACGGTCAAGGTGCCGCCGCCGTTCACGCCATAGCCCTGCACCTCGCCATCGAGCACCATGCGCGACAGGCCCGGCGCACTGTTGGCGCTGGATTCAAGCGTCACGTCGCCACCCTTGCCGCCACGCGTCTTGCCGTTGGCCAATACCGCACCGCCCGACGAAACGTCGACCAGACTGCCACTGGCCAGCAGAATGTCGCCGGAACTGCGGATCGACACCGTCCCGCCATTGAGGTACGCCAGGCCGCCCGCGTCGTCCGGGTTACTCGACAGGTTGCTCCACAGACCGCGCGTCTGCAGCTGCACACCCTGCGCAACCGTCACTCGCGCTTGCTTGCCTGCTGAAACCTGGAGACTGGTGTCATCACGCCGATCGGTGGCGAGCTGGTTCAAAACGTTGCCCAATTGCAGGCTGCCGCCTTGCGCAATCAGATCGGCATTGACCTGCACGTCAGGACTGAACAGGGTGATGTTGCCTCCGTGATCCACCGTCACGCCTTCATTGACTTCAATCGTGTTTTTCGCCGAGATCTTCAGCGCGCCCAGCGCGAAACCATTGAGCAGCCCGGCATCGAGGAACAGTTTGCCTGCGCGTTCTGCCGCGACCGCATCAGTCAGCCCTGCGTTCGCTACGCTGGCATGCGCGCCCCCCACATGCACCTGATCGAGCAACGGGTCGAGTTGATAGAGCAGGCCGGCACTGGCAGCGACATAAGCAGCATCGTAACTGCCAACCACCAACTGCCCTCGCCGCGCCCGAGCGGTCTGGGTCTGGGCATAGCCGTCCAGACCTGCCCGCGGTGACTGGATTTGCCGTTCGCCCTGAAACACCTCACCCAACAGCTGGCCATCCAGCACGGCGTTGCCCGTGGCGATCACCAACTGGCCGGCATCGCGGCCAACGGTGTACCCCGCTTCCTGGCGACGCGTCGGCGCGATCAGCGGGCTATAGAAATAATCCGTCTGGCCCCAGCGCTCGCTGTGACTTTCGTAACCTTTGTAAAGACCGTTGTAGAGAATATCGCCCGGCGCACGCGACACTTCGTATAACCGCCCGTCCGCACCGCGCAGCCAGCTCTGGCGAATCTCGCCGTCCTGCACATCAAGCGTGCCGCCGGACACATTGATCAGCGAACCTTTTTCGCTGATCACGTCCTTTCCGGAAAACCGCACCTCACCGCCCTGCGCCATCCATTCCCCAACGCCATGGCCCTGGGTGCCGAGGTATCCGCCGACCTCCAACAACCCACCGGCGGTGTACCAGCGGTCGGTGGCGTAACCGTTGGTGCCCGCCGGCACGAATACCAGCTCACGGACATCGACCCAGATGTCGTTACTGTTGAGCGCGCCGTTCTCGCGATTGACCGGCGCATCACGCTGCTCGTTGCCCTGGACGTTGATCTTGATGTTGTTGTTTGCCATCGCCACTTTGACGCCGAGGGCGCCGGACACGTCGATCACCGCCCCCTCGCGCAATAGACTGCGCTGTCCGGCGGCAACTGCCACCTGCCCGCCGGTGGCAAGGGTGATCGAGCCGCTTTTGAATTCGACGGTGCCGCCGCTGCCGATGTCGATGCGTGACTGATCGCTGCGGATCCGGTTGTTGGCATTGACGCCGGTCAGCGCCGCCTCGCGCTGGCTGTCCAGGGCCGTGAGATCACTGCTGTCGAGCAGAATCGCACTGACGCCATTTTCGCCCAGGGTCACACGGCCTTGGGCATCGCTGGCCGGATTGAGCAGATGCACGGTGCCGCGCGTCGCCACCGAAGTGCTCGCCAGCAGCACACCGTTTTGCACAACGTCGCGGCCGGTCAGGGTGATGTCGCCGGTGGATGCCTGGATCAGGCCGGTGTTGCTGACTTTGCCCGAGCTGTCAGCCTTGAAACCGGGAATGACCTCACTGCCGAAGGTGGTTGAATAACCATTACCGTCGGTGCCCGAGCCCTTGCGGATATGGAAACGGTCCCCCGCACCCAGCACCGTCTGGCCTTTGGCCGTGCTGATCGAGCCGTCGTTCTGCACGTCCTGGCCGAGCAGCAAGGTATAGCCGCCGGCGTCGGTGGAGAGCGCAGGTTGATGCGTTTGTATGGCTGCGCCACGCTCCACCAGGACTTTGCCAGCAGCGTCGGTAAAGGTTGGCTGACTGCCGGTGCTGTCGAAATACAGACCCCGATCGCGAAATTGTGCATCGGTCATGTTCGCGGCTGCCGCTACCAGATTTCGCACATTGACCTGGCTGCCACCGCTGAAGACGATGCCGTTGCGGTTGATCAGCATCACCGTGCCGTCCGCTTTGATCTGCCCCTGAATCTGGCTGGCCCGTGCGCTCGGATCGTTGACGCGATTGAGCACCGCCCAGTTGGCCTGCTGGGCAAATTCCACTGTGGTATTGCGGCCGACGTTGAACGTTTCCCAATTGAGAATCGCCTTGTCGGCGGTCTGCTCGATCTTCACCGTGGTCTTGCCGTCGGCCTGGGTCTGTTGCGGGCCTTTGGCGTTCATCCAGCCCTGGCTCAGGCTGTTATCGACCTTCAGGCCGCCCTCGCCCAATCCGTCCGGAACCACTTGCACACTGCCCAATGCGGCGGCACGTCCAGCGGCTTGTGCGGCCTGCTGAGCGGCAATCGCTGCCACGGTGTTATTGAGTGTCTGCAAAGAGCGCTGCAACTGCTGGCTGGCCCGTTGCTGCTGTGCCAGCGGTGGGGTCATCCCCGGCAGACCGCTACCACCCGGACGCGACGCCGAAGCCTGCTGCGCTGAGCCCTTCGCGGCAAACCAGGTGGAACTGAACGCTGTCGCCGCCTCGGCACTGCCCGCCACCAGACACAAGGCGACGGCTTGCGCCAATGGCTTGAGCAGCCACTGTGCGGGATCGCCCGCGCCACGTTTGATCGGCCGGATACGGTTACTGTGACGGGAGGTGCGAGCAAGCATCACTACAGGTCCTTTTGGGTGGCAGGTCGGATCAGCCCTGCTGTTACGACATAGGCAGTTGGCGAGCCTCACGACCGAACGGATGTCACACAAACTTCATGTTCGAGGAGTAAATCGGCAAAAAAAAACAGCAGCCCGAAGGCTGCTGCCGTTTCATTGCCGTTGAGACAAGGCTTACAAAGGACGACCAATGCCGTTGCAGGCGTTGGCGTTGTTGATGTCCAGGTTATTGCCCGAGGTGTTGGTGATGAAGTTGGCGGTCACAGCGGTTTTCCAGTTGTTGGGAACCGGCGTGAAGCTGTGGGCGACGGTGGCGACGTTGTTGCCCGGGTTGCTGTAGTGGGTGGTCAGGAAGTTGCGCACGGCGGTGGCCACGGCTGCATCTTTGTAGCACTGGCCGAAGATGAAGTTGGTGTAAGCCACAATCGGGTAACCGCTTGCCGGGTTAGGCACGACCGGGGCCCAGCCAGCCGGGTTGGCAGGTGCGCTTGGCACCGGTGCAGTGCTCAGCGCCAGCGTCACGTTAGCGTTGGTTGGCTGGACGCCATTGACGCGGGCAACCACAGCGTTGCTGGTGGCGTTCACGCCGTCCGGACCCACATAGCCGATCGAACCGTCCACGGCATTCACCGCAGTGGCCACATCAGCGGTGTTGGCTACGCCGACCCAAGTCGATGGCAGCGCGGAACCGGCCGGCAGACGAGCGTTGGTGAAGGTGGAGTTGACGGCGAATTTGGTCGGGCAGATCGAGTTCAGGTGACGGCTGAGGATTTCGGTGGTGCCGCTCGAAGTGCTGCGATAAACCACGCGGATTGCGGTGGTGTCGGCAGTACCCAACAGCGCGCCCCAGGTAGTCTTGGTGCCCGACAACGCGTCGCACAACTGAGCGCTGGTCAGGTTAAGCGCGGTCTGACCGGATTTTTTGTACGGAATGGCAACCGAAGTGGCCACCGATGGCAGCTGGATCAACGGGCCGTACGAAGCACCGAAGTTGGTGGTGTAGGTGCTGAGTTCCGAAGCGCTGAGGATCGAGTCGCTAGCGGCGAAGTGCACGGTGCCGGTGGTGCTGAACTGGGCAGCGTTGTTGGTCAGGAAAGCGCTTTTGCCGATGCCGCTACCGGTTACGGCGTAGCTGAAGTTGGCAGGCAGGATGCTGTTGGCAGAACCTTTGTACAGTGCGGCAGGCAGGGAAGCACCACCACCGGTTACGGCCATGGCCTGGGCAGAAGCCAGAGCGGCGACGGTCAGTGAGGCGGCGATCAGAGTGCGCTTGAACATGAAGAATCTCCTTTTCAACTTGGTTGGGAACACAGGTTTCGGAAGGCTTGCATGACACCGGGAGGGTCCACCGCAGTGGAGCCGCAGGGAGAAATTCGCAGCTTCCGGTGACAGATAAAGGAAAAAACCTCGGGAGCTGCGGGGGGATTTTTGTGGGGATTTCTCGGGTGTTTGCGGTGGGTTGCGGCGCGTCTGGATCGGGGGTTTGGCTGAATCGGGCTGGAGCCGTTGGCGGGTGGTTGCAGATGACAGAATGGAGAACCCGAGGATGATGGGATCGGGACTCGGGTGAGGGTCAGGCCGATGCAAAATATTTGAGTTTTGTGTTGTCGGGACTGGCGCTTTCGCGAGCAGGCTCGCTCCCACAGTTGAAATGCGTTCTTCTGTGGGAGCGAGCCTGCTCGCGAAGAGGCCGGCCCGGCCAACATCAAACCGGGCTACTGCACCAACTGGTTGATCTCAATAATCGGCAACAACACCGCCATCACAATCACCAGCACCACCCCGCCCATCACCACAATCATCAGCGGCTCGAGCAACGCGGTCATGCCCATCGCCCGTCGTTCAATGTCCCGGGAAAGCGTCTGTGCCGCACGCTCAAGCATCGGCGGCAGTGAGCCGGTTTTCTCGCCGCTGGCGATCAGGTGAATCAGCACCGGCGGGAACACATTCTCCACGCGCAGCGCGGCGGCGAGGTTGACGCCTTCGCGCACCTTTGCCGTGGCCTCGCTGACGCTCAGGCTCAAGCGGTCGTTGGACAAGGTCTGCCGCGCTGCTTCCAGCGCACGCAACAACGGCACGCCGGCGCCGCCGAGAATCGCCAGGGTCGAGGCGAATCGCGCGGTGTTCAGGCCGAGAATGAAACGCCCGAACAGCGGCAACTTCAGCACCCGGTGATGCCAGCTCAAGCGCGCCGCCGGATTACGCAAATACAGCCGCCAACTCCAGAACGCCCCGGCCATCAGCGCCGCACACAACCAACCCCAGGCGCGAATGAAATCACTGGCCGTCAGCATCGCCAGCGTCAGCCCCGGCAGATCCTGCCGCGCCTGAGAAAACGCGCTGACCACCTGCGGCACCACGTAGCTGAGCAGGAAAATCACAATGCCGATCGACACCAGCCCGACCACGCCGGGATAGATGAACGCAGTGAGAATCTTGCCGCGCAGGTTGTTGCGTTCCTCGATGTAATCGGCGAGCCGCTCCATCACCTGGGCCAGATCGCCAGACTCTTCGCCAGCGGCAATCAGCGCCCGGTAAATCTCGGGGAAATCCCGTGGCCGCGACGCCAGCGATTCCGCCAGACGCATGCCGCTGCGCACTTCGGCGCGCACGGCGCTAAGGGTCTGGGCGATGTGCTTTTTCTCGGCCTGCTCGACTGTGGCGCTCAGTGCTGCTTCCAATGGCAGACTGGCACCGAGCAGGCTCGCCAGTTGCCGCGTGGCCCAGGCGAGGTCGTTGTCGGAGAGTCTGGCGCTGAACAAACCGCCGCCACCGTGTCGGGCGACGTTGCTTTCCTCGTGCACCGACAACGCTGTCAGGCCACGCACGCGCAAGGCACTGAACGCCGCGCTCTGGCTGTCCGCCTCAAGGTGCCCGGACTCGATTTTCCCGGTGGCATCCGCCGCTTCAAAGCGATAGCGATTCATCAGGCGTCCCGTGTCACACGAAGGATTTCTTCCGGCGCGGTGGCACCGCTGCGAATCCAGCGCTCACCGTCCTCACGCAGGCTGAACATCCCTGCTTTCGCCGCCGCCGCGCGCAGGGCCTGCTCCCCTGCCCCTTGGTGGATCAGCGTGCGGATGTCGTCGTCGATGCAGAACAATTCGTGAATGCCGGTGCGGCCGCTGTAACCGGTGTGATTGCATGCTGCGCAGCCGACCGGACGCCAGGTGCCGGGCGTGGCCGGATCTTCCTGTTTGCACTGATTGCACAGGCGCCGCACCAGACGTTGCGCGAGGACGCCGAGCATGGATGACGCGAGCAAGAACGGCTCTACACCCATGTCGATCAGGCGATTGACCGCCGACACCGCGTCGTTGGTGTGCAGCGTCGCCAGCACCAAGTGCCCGGTGAGCGAGGCCTGCACGGCGATTTGCGCGGTCTCGAGATCGCGGATTTCGCCGATCATGATGATGTCCGGGTCCTGCCGCAGAATCGCCCGCAGCGCGAGGGCAAAGGTCATGTCGATCTTGGCGTTGACCTGAATCTGGCTGATCCCCGGCAGGTCGTATTCCACCGGATCTTCCACGGTAAGGATGTTGCTGGTGCTGGCATCCAGCCGCGCCAGCGCCGCGTAGAGGCTGGTGGTTTTGCCGCTGCCGGTCGGCCCGGTGACCAGGACGATGCCGTGGGGCTGGCGGATCAGGTGGTCGAGCTTTGCCAATACCTGCGCATCCATGCCCAAGGTTTCCAGATGCAAGCGCCCGGCCTGTTTGTCGAGCAGGCGCATCACCACCCGTTCGCCATGGCCGGTGGGCACCGTCGACACCCGAATATCGATCGGCCGCCCCGCTACGCGCAAGGCGATGCGCCCATCCTGCGGCAGGCGTTTTTCGGCGATGTCGAGCTGGGCCATGATCTTGATCCGCGACACCAGCGCACCGTGCAACGCCTTGCGCGGCGAGACCACATCCCGCAAGGTGCCGTCGACGCGGTAGCGCACCACCGAATGGGTTTCGAACGGTTCGATATGAATGTCGCTGGCCTCATCGCGCGCGGCCTGGGTGAGCAAAGCGTTAATCATGCGAATCACCGGCGCGCCGTCCTGGGTGTCGAGCAGGTCGGTGATCTCCGGCATGTCCTGCATCAGCCGATCGAGATCAACCTCGTTTTCCGCAGCACCCACCACCGCCGCCGCACTGCCGGTATCGGCGTAAGCGCTGGCGAGCAAACCGTCGAGCTCGTCATCGCGCACCCGCTCGATCCGCGTCGCACCGAACTGCCGACGCACTTCGCTGATCGACCAGCCGGGCGTTGACGGGCACACCGTCAGCACGCCATCGCGCAAAAGAATGCGCTGCGCCTTGGCCCAGGCGTAAGGCAATGCACTCATCGCTCACCCTCCTCACAATTCGCCATAGCAATGCGATCCCCTGTGGCAATGAGATCCTCTGGGGCAATGCGATCCCTTGTGGCAATGGGATCCCTTGTGGCGAGGGGATTTATCCCCGTTGGGCTGCGCAGCAGACCCAAAACCTGAGAACCGGTTTCTACAGGCAAATCGCGTGCGCCGGTTTTACGACTGCTGCGCAGCCGAGCGGGGATAAATCCCCTCGCCACAGTCATCATTCCAGTCAAAACCGAGTGCTCCCTTTAATCGATGCCGTGGCAATGAGATCTTCTATGGCAATGGGATCTTCTGTAGCAATGCGATCCCCCGTGGCGAGGGGATTTATCCCCGTTGGGCTGCGCAGCAGACCCAAACCTTGAGAACCGGTTTCTCCAGGCAAATCCCGTGTACCGGTTTCACGACTGCTGCGCAGCCGAGCGGGGATAAATCCCCTCGCCACAATCATCATCTCAGTCAAAACCGGGTGCTCCCTTCGATCGATGCCGTGGCAATGGGATCCCCTGTGGCAATGAGATCCCCTTGGGCAATTGGAACCCCGTGGCGAGGGGATTTATCCCCGTTGGGCTGCGAAGCAGACCCAAACCTTGAGAACCGGTTTCTCCAGGCAAATCGCGTATGCCCGGTTTACGACTGCTGCGCAGCCGAGCGGGGATGAATCCCCTCGCCACAATCATCAACTCAGTCAAAACCGGGTGCTCCCTTTAATCGGTGCCGTGGCAATGGGATTCCCTGTAGCAATGCGATCCCCTTTGGCAATGGGAACCTCTGTGGCGAGGGGATTTATCCCCGTTGGGCTGCGCAGCAGACCCAAACCTTGAGAACCGGTTTCTCCAGGCAAATCGCGTGTGCCCGGTTTACGACTGCTGCGCAGCCGAGCGGGGATAAATCCCCTCACCACAGTGATCATCTCAGTCAAAACCGCATGCTCCCTTCGATCGATGCTGTGGCAATGGGATGCCCTGTAGCAATGGGAACCTCTGTGGCAATGCGATCCCCTGTGGCGAGGGGATTTATCCCCGTTGGGCTGCGAAGCAGACCCAAACCTTGAGAACCGGTTTCTACAGGCAAATCCCGTGTACCGGTTTTACGACTGCTGCGCAGCCGAGCGGGGATGAATCCCCTCACCACAATCATCATCTCAGTCAAAACCGGGTGCTCCCTTTAATCGGCACCCTGGCAATGCGATCCCCTGTGGCAATGGAATCCTCAGTGGCAATGGGATCCCCTGTGGCGAGGGGATTTATCCCCGTTGGGCTGCGAAGCAGACCCAAACCTTGAGAACCGGTTTCTACAGGCAAATCGCGTGTACCGGCTTTACGACTGCTGCGCAGCCGAGCGGGGATGAATCCCCTCGCCACAGTCATCATCTCAGTCAAAACCGAGTGCTCCCTTCAATCGGTGCCGTGGCAATGGAATCCTCAGCGGCAATGGGAACCTCTGTGGCGAGGGGATTTATCCCCGTTGGGCTGCGAAGCAGACCCAAACCTTGAGAACCGGTTTCTACAGGTAAATCGCGTGTGCCCGGTTTACGACTGCTGCGCAGCCGAGCGGGGATGAATCCCCTCGCCACAATCATCATCTCAGTCAAAACCGGGTGCTCCCTTCAATCGGTACCTTGGCAATGAGATCCTCTGGGGCAATGCGATCCTCTGAGGCAATGCGATCCCTTGTGGCAATGAGATCCCTTGTGGCGAGGGGATTTATCCCCGTTGGGCTGCGCAGCAGACCCAAACCTTGAGAACCGGTTTCTCCAGGCAAATCGCGTGTGCCCGGTTTACGACTGCTGCGCAGCCGAGCGGGGATAAATCCCCTCACCACAGTCATCATCTCAGTCAAAACCGGGTGCTCCCTTCAATCGATGCTGTGGCAATGGGATGCCCTGTGGCAATGGGAACCCTTGTGACAATGGGAACCTCTGTGGCGAGGGGATTTATCCCCGTTGGGCTGCGCAGCAGACCCAAACCTTGAGAACCGGTTTCTACAGGCAAATCCCGTGTACCGGTTTTACGACTGCTGCGCAGCCGAGCGGGCATAAATCCCTTCACCACAGTCATCATCTCAGTCAAAACCGGGTGCTCCCTTCAATCGATGCCGTGGCAATGGGATCCCCTGTGGCGAGGGGATTTATCCCCGTTGGGCTGCGCAGCAGACCCAAACCTTGAGAACCGGTTTCTCCAGGCAGATCGCGTGTACCGGTTTTACGACTGCTACGCAGCCGAGCGGGGATAAATCCCCTTACCACAGTCATCATCTCAGTCAAAACCGGGTGCTCCCTTCAATCGGTACGGCTTTGATCGTGGCGCGTGGGCCTGATGTCGGCCCCGGCGCTGGCACGCCTTGCGCGGCGCTTGGCAATTGCGGCGCCTGCATGTCGGGCATCGCCCAGCTGCGTTCCGGCTGCAAGCCGCCCTGGGCGCGGCGCATGAAGTCGTAGCGGTTGAGGGTGATGCTGCGCCCCGCTTCGCTGTCGCGGATGATGTACGGGCGCAGGAACACCATCAGGTTGGTCTTGGTGATCGCCCGGCGTTCGTTGCGAAACAGCGCGCCGATGCCCGGCAGGCTGCCCAGCCACGGCACGGCATCATTGCTCTGGCTGTAACCATCCTGAAGCAATCCGCCGAGGACCATGATCTGCCCATCGTCGAGCAGAATGCTGGTGTCGATCGCCCGTTTGTTGGTGACGATGCCCGCCGCAGTCACGCTGTTGGACGCGCGTTCATCGATGCTGCTGACTTCCTGATAGATATCCAGCTTCACCGTGCCGCCCTCGGAAATCTGCGGGCGTACGTTGAGCTTGAGGCCGACCTCTTCTCGGGTCACGGTCTGGAACGGGTTGTTGCTGGTGCCACCGCCGCCGGTGACGTAGCTGCCGCTGACAAACGGGATGGTCTGGCCAACAAAAATGCTCGCCGCTTCGTTGTCCAGGGTCAGCAGGTTCGGCGTCGACAGCACGTTGGTGCCGCCCTTGCTCTTCAGCGCTCGGGCCAGCACTTTCAGGTCGAGAATCTTGCCGATGCCGGGGATGTCGACCGTGCCGTTGACATAGCCAAGATTCAAACCCTGCGGCAGCACGTCGATGCTGTTCTTGGCCCCCGTGTTGAGACCCGCACCACCCAGATTAGCGCCACCGATCACGCCTTTGCCGCCGAGGTTACCGGTCTGCCATTGCACACCGAATTCACTGGCATCGTCCTCGCCGACCTCGACAATCAGGCTCTCGATCACCACTTGCGCACGGCGCTGGTCGAGCAAATCGATGACCTCACGCAGATTGCGATAAAGCGGCTCCGGCGCGGAAATCAGCAGCGTGTTGGTGGTGGCGTCAGCCTGAATCGTCACCCCGCCGGCGCTGAAGGCAACGTTCTGTTCGCTGCTCTGCGTACCGCCACTGCTGCTGCCGCCACCACTACCCTGCGCATAGCTGCCGCCGCTTGCGCCGCTGCCAGTCGTCGTTGAAGTGCCCGTGCTCGGCGTGCTGCTCTGGCCGTTCTGCCCGGCATTGCCGCCGGTGCTGCTGCCCATCGCGCTGAGCACCGACCGCGCCGCGTCGCTGCTGCCGCTGTCACTCTCGCCGGTGAGCAAACCGCGCAACGCCTGCGCCAGTTTCGCCGCTTGGGCGTTGCGCAGATAAACCACATGCAGATTGCTCGGATTGCTCTGAGCGTTGTCGAGTTTGTAGATCAGGTTGCGCGCCAGCTCGGTACGCTCGGGGCTGCCGGCGCGGATGATGATGGTGTTGGAACGTGGGTCGCCGATCACGGCGATTTTCTGCGTCGGATCATTGCCCGGCGCGTCGAGCAAGTCGGCCACCATCGGCGCGATATCGGCGGCGATGCCGTTCTGGATCTGCACCACATCGGTGTCGATCGCGCTCGGCGTGTCGATGCTCTCGATCAACTGCGCGACGCGGGTGAGGTTCTCGGCGTAATCGGTGATCACCACGGTGTTGTTGCCGGGGTAGGCATTGATCGGATTGTTCGGCGAAACGATCGGGCGCAGCACCGGGATCAGGTTCACCGCGTTTTCGTATTGCAGGCGAAACGTGCGCGTGAGCATGCCGTTGCCGGCCGGTTTGTCGGCGCTGTAGATCGGCCCGCCGAGCAGTTTCGCGTCGGCCTCGGGAACCACCTGCGCCACGCCGCCGACATCGACCACGCTGAAGCCTTGCATGCGCAACGCCGCGAGCAGCATGTCGTAAGCCTGACGGGCCGGCACCTGACCTTCCGAGACCAAGGTCAGATTGCCCTTGACCCGAGGATCAACGAGAAACTGCTGCCCGGTAGCACGCGACAGCGCACGCACCACCGCCTGAATATCCGCCTCGACAAAATTCAGCGTCACCGGTTGCTCGCCCAACGGATTGCGCGGGATCGCATTGCTCGGCGCAACACCAGCACTGCGCCCACGCTGACTGATGTTGTGCAATTGCTTGGGCACCGGCCGCGCCTGAGCCTGCGCCCGTTCGCGATCGGCTACCGCATCGCCGCTGCGCTGGGTGTTGGCCAGCGGCCGCCCGAGTTCACTGTCGACCAACAGCGGCGGCTGATTCTGCGGCGCCGTGGTGCTGTTGCACGCGCTCAATGCCATCAGCAACAACGGCAGCGCCAGACGTGCCGGTTTGCAGCGTGACTCCCTCATGAAGCTTCCTTAGCGCCCTGCGCCTGATCCATGCGAACGGTGCCTGACAATGTGCCGGCAGTGACTTCGGTCGAGGCCTCACTTGCGCGCTGCAACTGCGCCTCGACCACCTGCAGAGAAAGTTGTGACGGCTGGCTGAGCAGCCAGTCGAGCAGCGCATCGGCCGGCGCGGCGTCGACATTCAGCTGCCACGCGCCACCCTCCGCCGCTTGTAATTGGTAATGCCCGGCGAGCCCCGCCGCTTGCAGACTTTGCTCCAGCGACTGGCCAACGCTTTGCCCCTGCGGCCGCAGGTTGACGCTGCGCAACAGCACTTCCAGCGCCTCGGTTTGTGCGCGCAACTTGGGCGTTTCGCTCTGCCAGAAAGCGATCCTGGCCAATGGCGGCTTGACCAGCGTTAGCCAGATCAACAGACCGACAAGCACCAGCGCCATGCCGGCGACCATGCGTTTTTCACGCAGCGCCAACGGCTGCCAACGCGCCTGCAACTGACTGCTGAAGCGCTGCCAGCGCGCACGGTAAATCGCCAGCGTCGCCCTACTCATCGTCTGCTCCGCTGTCGTCGTCTTCGTTGGTGTTTGCGCTGGATTGATCGTTCGGGCGCAGCGTCCAGCCTGCGTCATCGGCAGTGACGCTGATGCCGGCCTGGGCCAAGGTGCTTTGCCAGTCCTTGTCGTGGCCGCCACGGTTTGCATCGCTGAGCAAGGCCAGTTGCAAAGCGCCGTCGCGGTAACTCAGGCGCTCGACACTGCCGGCCATGAACGGCATGCCCGTGCCGGCCTGCAACACCAGCCGATTGAAGTTCTGCGCCGGGTCATCGACCGCGCCCTTTTTCCGCTGCTCGAGTTGCTGACGCGCCTGTTGCAGCGGGTTGAGAATCACCGGCAATTCCGGGAACGCCTGCTTCACCCGCTGACTCATCTGCGCCTTGAGCTGCTGGCCCTGCCGAGCTTCGCGAGCGGCGTACATATTCAGCCCGATCACCCAGACTGCCACGGCCAAAGCCACACACCCGACAGCCCGACCCCAGCCACGTTGCTCGCCGCCGGTTTGCTGCAGGCCGCCGTGCAAACCCCAACCGGGCAAGGGACCGATCCAGCGTTGCGTCGAGTCAGCTGCGAACGATGCCTCATCAACTTCGTCACCGAGCAACGGCTCAACCTGCGCACTGTTCAAACTCTCGCGCCGAAGCAAATGCACGTCCGCCACACAAGCGACAACCCCCGGCAGCACTGGCAGGCTGTACGGCGCCGAATACAAACCGCGCAAACTCAAACCCGCCTGCTTGAGCACCGCAGCCAGAACCTGCAAATGCTGCCGCGCCACCCAGGCGATTTGCACCTGCCCACTCGCATCACGAGGGCTGTGGCCGATATGCATCTGGCTGCTATCACCGAGCATCAACGCCTGCGCCGCGCACTGCACAGCGGCCGCGGTTTTGTTAGCGGGCAGCGGCGGTAGATCAATGCTGGCGAGCAGGCTGTCGGCCGGATGCAGAAAACACAGCAGCGGTGGTTGCTTCGGCCGTTGCCCCAACTGACTCAAAGTGAGCCGTTCCTCACGACTGACCTGCCCCTGACGATCCAGCCAGGCGCAGCTCACTTCGCTGTGCAACTCCAGCTCCGCCAGCGGCGGCAACGCGACGCGCAACTGACTCATGCGCCCACCCGCGACCAGATCACCTGCGGCAGCCGATCCTCACTGCGATGCAGCAACGCGTCGAGGCTGACCCGGCGCTGATCACGCCGCGCTTCACCGCGCAAACGAAACCAGTCACTGGTGATACCGACCTTGACGCTGCTCATTTCCAGCTGCGGCATGCGCAAGCGGTTCACGAAATCGCCGCGATTGATAAACCAGCGCCCGGCGTCACGCTCGGCAATCAACGCCGTCGCCCGCTCCAGCGAAAGCCCCGGCACATACGCCGCCAGCACTTGTGCCGTGGCGGTGTTGCCGTTGATCCACGTCGTCGCCGGAATCACCGTCATGTACGGCGCCAGTTGGCCGATCAGCGCATCGGTCACGCCTTCGACGCTGCGCAAATCATCCAGCGTGCGCAGCATCGGCACCTTCGGCGGTGGCGGTTGGTGATCGGCATCGGGCGAAGTGGCGCGGCCACTGTCGAAACCGGCTTTGCCCGTCGCACCAATCTGCGCATTCAGCAGATGCGGATAACCGGCAATCACCCGCTGACGGATGCGCTGGCCGACAACGCCACTCACACCGATCAGTTCACACAAGCGCTCGAACGCCTGCACCTGCGCCTCATCGATGCGCTCATTGGCGACCAGATTGCGCAGGTTGAACTTGCCCTGCTCGTCCTCCAGCCGCCCGGCAAAACCCGCCGCCAGCAACGGCTGCGCCCAAGGCTGATCGCGCCGGGTCAACGGATCACGCAGGCGCGCATCCCAGAGCAACTGCCGGCTGATCTCCAGACCACCCTGCGCGACCCAACGCCCCTGCACCCGCTGCTGATCGGCCTCCAGCGCCCGGGTCGCCACGCTCTGACGCGTCAACATCCCCGCCGCAATCACCGCCACCACGGCGGCAATCAACAACGCGCTGATAATCGCCATGCCCCGTTGCTTCGCCCCGTTGAGCGAACCTGTTTTCACGGCCGGCCTTACAACTGCCAGGAACCGATATCGGCATTCACGCCATCACCGTCAGGCTGGCCATCGGCGCCGAGGGAAAAGATATCGACCTCACCATTCGCGCCCGGGTTGAGGTACTGATAAGGCCGGCCCCACGGGTCATTCGGCAAACGCTCCAGATACGAACGCCAGTTGCTGTTCTTCGCATCCGCCGGCCGCTCGACCAACACCTTCAGCCCCTGATTCATGCTCGGATACGTGCCGTGATCGAGGCGATACAACTTCAACGCCTGCATCAACCCACCAATATCCTGCTTCGCCGCCGTCGCCCGCGCCTGATCCGGCCGGTCGAGCACCTTGGGCACCACCATCGCCGCCAGAATCCCCAGAATCACCACCACCACCATGATCTCGATCAAGGTAAAACCCTGCTGACTACGCGGCATGCGCGGCGACTGACTGAGCATTTTCGAAGGTGCGATATCCATCTCGACATTCCCTGGCTTGATCCGAATTCGACGCGCAGTGTTGCAAGAAGATATGTCAGGGATGTTGAAAATCCTCGGGTGTTTCCGTCGTCAAGCCGTCAAGGACGGGGGTTAGCGTCGAGGGCTGGTTTTTGCTTTTGGGCCATGTATGCGCGCGCAAACGCGAGAGGAAGGTTTCACCCTGATTGAAGTGCTGGTGGCGCTGGCGATCATCGCCGTCGCCATGTCAGCCGCTGTGCGGGTGGCGGGGTTGATGACTCAGAGCAGTGGGGTTTTAAGGGATCGGTCGGTGGCGATGATTGCCGCGCAGAGCCGGATGGCTGAGCTGCGGTTGGAGGGGCGATTGCCGAATGGGATGAAGGCTGTTGAATGTGATCAAGGAAGATTGTTGTTGCGCTGCGAACAGGTGATCGCCAGCGCAGAGAATGGACGGTTGCTCAAGGTTGGAATCCAAGTATTTGATCGCAATCAGGATGCGCCGCCGTTGGCCAGACTGGAGACCCTGTTGTCACGGCCAGGAAGCCCCTCACCCTAGCCCTCTCCCGAGGGAGAGGGAACCGATACGGGGATGTTCCAGAGATACGCCGACCTGAACGTCTCGCTCTGAATCCATAATCAACGCGGTCGCTCAGGTCGATGTAAAACGCAAGACACCTCGGTCGGCCCCCTCTCCCTCCGGGAGAGGGCTGGGGTGAGGGGCTCTTCTGCCGCGGTGCATAAGCATCAAAAATCCATAATCAACACGCTCGTCCAGGTCGATGCACAACGCAAGACACCTCGGTCGGCTCCCTCTCCCTCCGGGAGAGGGCTGGGGTGAGGGGCTCTTCTGCCGCACCTAAAATCCCAAGGCCCCGCGCCGGATCAAGGCCAACGACATCACCCCGCCACCTCCAAATTATCCATAACCCGATTCACCGCCAGCTCCCCCAACATGATCAGTTGAGCAACCCCCAATAACGCCCGCCGCTGCGGCGCTGGCAGCAAACTGGAAATGTCCTGAGCAATCGTCTTCGCCGAAGCCAGCGTTTCACTCGCATCAGCCAGCAGTTCTTCATTCTTGGTATCCGCCGTCACCGCATACATCCCCCGCGCCTTACGCGGCGGAGGCAGGAGATTGTTTGGCGACAGGTAATGATCAAGCGCGCGGTCAGCGGCTTCGTGGAGTTTGTTGGAATCGAGGGATTCGTATGGAGACGTGGGATCGGTTTCGGGTGGGTTGGGTGTTGGTTTGATCATGGTGAAGCTCCATTTTTATACCTAGTGAAACCACCAAAACTTGTCGCTAAACAAGTAAGGGTGGCAGCTGTGCGCGGGTTAGCGAACCGAGAGGTATAAGACCCGGCAGACCCGAAGGTCTCCCACGCACAGCCACCATAGAGTCATCGCAAACGCGACAAACTGGAGCGTCGTTGAACTTATACCTGGTCGGGTCGCTAAACCCGGTCGCCGGATTGCCAGCGACCCATAGACGATATAGACCAGGTACAAAGCCCACAAGCCGGCGGATTCTGGCGTACCTGTAGGCAAAGGCGCAAGGGTGTGTAGCCCGAGAGAATGTTTGGAGATGTCTTTTTAAACAATGGCGTTTATTGTGAGCTTCACTGCGTCTCGGATCCCACGACAGATTTGTACCTTGCCCCAAGAGACGGAAGAAAATGACCGAGATTGCCGGTCGTAACTGACACCTCGGCCTTATAAATCGTGCTATTTCTTCCGGCACATATCGACGGTCTGTCACCATCCTCAACGGCGTTGTAGTAACCAACGTAGTGCATGGTCACGACGACGAGGGTTGCTGCGACTAAAAGCTTTTTGATCGTGGTATCAGAGTTAAAAGAAAACGGAATTTGGCTTTAATGCATCTGACCAGCCTGAGCCTTAGCATGGACGGTGCTAGTTATGCCTGTGTGATGAGCTAAGTGAATGGCCGTGTGCTACTTTTTCAATGCGTATCATCACCGGTCATTAAAGGAGTGCGTATGTTTACTGACATCAAGCCGGGTCCAAAGCCCAAGCGTGACGACGGCAAGGAAGATCGCAGACGGCATGTGAACCCACCCAACGATAAAAAACACCCAACGTTACCTATCCATAAGCATAAGCCTGGCGACTAGCTCCAGGTTGACGACCTCAGTGATTGAATTGCTCTTGGGACGGATTCCTTATTAGAAAATGAATCCGTCCGCTTAGAACCTCGTTGAATTCGCTTGGGCAGTGAAAGACTACGAGCCCAAAGCCTGAAAGGGCGGTGGCAATACGCAAAGCGATGATTGAGTATTGATGTAGCAAGATGCCACCCATCCCTGAGCCTAATGGCGCTCACTGGAGCAAATACAAAAATGACATTTAACAATCGAATGCGAGAACTTGGATTTTGGGCTGCTCCAAAAATCGGGACCAGCGCTTACGAAAATATCATCAAAAATATGGATGAGAGAAAAAGAGATCCCCGCTTCAAGAAAAAAATTCTAGAAGCATTTGAAAGATCTTCAGCAGTTAGACTAATCCAAAATCTCAACGGTGCTGGATTAGCTCAGGATGAAATGATTCGCGAGTACAACGAGGAGTATAACAATCGACTATTTAATCACTCAATACATGACATGCCGTCTTCGTTTAATACAGCCGAGGCATTTACAAGATTTCTTCCTCACCTGAGCGTATTTAAATTACTACACGAAGTTGACCATATCGTATCCTTCGTAGATTACCTTGATTTTGTAACATCGGACGACGACGGCCTACAGGACTTTGCCGGATTAAGCTTCATGACGGACAATGTCATTTATTCATACAATGGCTCTCACGACCCTGAAGAACTTACATTTCAGTGTGCTGAATCATCTATTTTTGCAGTATCAGGCGTTTCGCTGGTGAAGCAAGGAACTGAAGTTAATGTTTTGATGCTTGCTGGTCAAAAATGTAATCTAGCAAAAAAAACGATCGAGCTAGAAGCTGCTTATTTAGATTTGCAGCCCAGTGGACACCGACAACATATACGACCATCCGAAGAACTACGTATTGAAGCGACCCCGCTAATTGAAGGTACATCCCTTTGGAAAACAGTAGTTATGTGCCGCATCGACACCGAAAGATCATCGATAGACGTAAGATATATCGCTCACGATTGCGGCAACAGCTTTCAAGCTATGACCGATGACGTCTCGGTTTTCTTGGATTCGGATGGCTCTTTTTTAGATGATAGATTTGAAGGGATAGCAGAAAAACATGCAAAGGCCTTATCGGAATATCAATCTCTTTTTGAATTCGTGAAGGTTTGCTTAAATCTACCACTTTACCTAAGTCGAAATGAAGACCAGATAAAAATTGAGCGCCACCCAACGAAATACAAAGAAATCCGTGGCAAGCTAAAGTATAAAAAATTGGACAAATATGCTCCTTCGAGTGAAAAAATCGCAATGCGAAACGTGCTATTTGTCGAACCATCTCAGAATGATGGCGCATCAAATAAAACGTTTTACTCGCCCAATATAAAAATAGAAACTTCTGGCTATTGGAAAAAGCTGCCACTGGACGTTTTAGGGCAAGACAAAGTCGGCCAGCCAATTCATGGAAGAAGCTGGGTCGAAAAACGAATTAGCTGGGTGGAAGAGAACGCAAAGAACAAGCCCGTTAAAACTTCCAACCTAGCCAGAAGCAAATTGACAAACCCTGGATTCATTTATGTAATGAGATGTGCTGCTCACGGCAAAGACATTTTCAAGATTGGGCTAACCAGCCGAACAACCGATCTTCGCTCAAGTGAATTAACATCATCTACAGCAGCTCCGGATCAGTTCTTGGTCGTCGAGGAGTGGGAAGTTACAGATTGCGAACTAGCAGAACGGATAATACACCAAAGACTTGAACAGTACCGCATCAACCCTAAGAGAGAGTTTTTTCAAGCGCGATACAGCGTTATCTGTACCGTGATAAGAGATGTAATTTCCGAGTTAGACCCACATCTCTACGATTAAACACATTGACGGCCTGTTATTGGAAAAATTAACATACTCTCGCTTTTTTTCCAAAACCGTCTGGTATGGGTAGTAGACAGCCGCATTTTTCGCGCCCGCAAAAACTTGGGAAATTAGGATGAAAAAGGATTTTAAGCGGACAACATATCCTTGTGTAGTGAGATGCAGTAGTGGGAGCAGATAAATTTTTAACTGCATCCAAAGGGACTATTTTATTCCCCAGAAACAAAGTAGTCCTTTTTCTACTATGCATCGACGCTCACACCCCTGTTTCGGCAGTGTTCTGAACGTCGTAGATTTTTTCAGAAAAGTGAGATTTCAGCCGGTGATCCAGTAGTGCTTTGAAAATATCAGGGCAGCTTTCTACCGTAGGCGCGATTTTTCCATCAGCTTGGAAAGGGATGTTTAGGCCGAAAACAGCATACTCGCGTCGCAAATTACCCATGAATCTTACGTCAAGATAATGGCCCTTCATCTTGATGGCCGAAGCCCTGCGAAGCTGCATGGCATTTGTCCCAACGTAGGTGCTCACCGCGTCGGTATTGGTGAAAAGCGCTTGGAAGTCAGCCTGAGCTAGGAGCTGAGTAAAGTCATCTTGGTGGGCTGCCTTGTGGCTCAATATCGATTCAAAGCTGGGTTTGTGTTTGATGAATATGGTGTCTTCCAGCACTGCCATGTCGAAGTCCTTCGCGATGTGAAAGCTAGGCGCCTCATCAAGTTTCAGCGTTTTGGATCTGAAAAAGGTATGGATGGCGCCAGCTCGCTTCTTGGTCTTCCACGTGGAATCTGTCTTGCGCACACAGTACAGATTGCCCTGAGCACTGGAAAATTTCACCACGTAAAATTCGGCGTTGGCCAACTCTTCCATTTTGGATACTTGCTTAGCTGGAGTCTGGTCATGCGATTCTGCGACGAATTTGCCTGCATGTGTTTCGTCCTGTGGAATTGTGAGCGCGCTCGATTGATTGTTTTCAGCGAGCAATCCGTATTCAAGCGTTTCAGTGAGCGCCGCTTTGAAGGCCGTTGCCGTCGACTTCAATGCTAGTTTGAGCTCGTTATCCAAGCTCACCCATTTGCCCGTGTATTTGGGTTCTGGTGGCGTTCCTTTTGTGTATCGCTTGAATATCCAGAAATTTATCGTTGCTTGTTCGAGGTCAAAATTGTGTAGATCCTGTAGCACTGCCATGGCTAATCCCTTTTTACGATGACTTCTTGGATGAATTCGACGTCGATGGTGGCGTTGGCAGCGGGCCGAAACTCAGTTTTCGCCAAGGCTTTATCTACGCGCTCAGTTGGGCTGTTCTGATACTTGTATTTGATCTCATACAGCTTCCAACCCAAGATAATCAGAATTGGATTGAGGACGACTTGACCGGTTTTGTAGGACATCCAAAAGATCCACATCATGAATAGCGTAAAGCCCAATACTTTGGTCAGTTGTGAGTATTCAAGACTCATAAACGAGACGATATAGGGCACTACATAGTTGATCAGGTCAGTTGGAATTTGCTTTGATTCAATGATAGTAATGCTCTGAGGCTCTTGCTTACACCAGATCACAAGGACGGTGGTTAGAAAGCAAGCTAGGCAGCAGAGCGCAAATCCAATCGAAAGGCCAGAATTGTTGAACGGGAGCTCGCACTCCGACGACATCTGCCAAAGCGTCGAGCAAAAAGGTCTACTGAAGAGATCGACCTTCAAGTCCTGAACCAACAGGATCACGCTGAGCGGAAGATAGGAGCCCAGAAAGATTGCTGCGGCGAATACTAGCCTGAGTTCCATTATGAATCCCTGCTAGAGCCGGGGGAATTCATCCACCCCGTGGCGCGGAAATTATGGAAATAAGGATAGCGGTGATCACTGGCTACTGCTAGTGGCATTATGCTCCAGCCAGCTGGACCCTCTAGGTGGTCGGACGCTGACCGATTTTGGCCCGGGCTACCAATCTAGCTTGGGCAAAATGCTGCATTCGAAACACCCGCAATGAATCTCCCTACGTTTATCAGCCGTATAGAAGTTTTGCTATTTATCGATAGCGGACTCTAATGACGATCCGCTTCTTTTTCGGAATCTTGAATTGGCAGCTGACTAAACGGCAAAGACAACTAACTTCAAAACAATAAATCACGGACTCACCAACCGCGGCAAAACCACCCCCTCCCCCAACCTCTCAACCCCCAACCTCACCCTCTCCCCACCCCGCTCAATCACCACCCCATCCCCCTCAACCCCCACCAACTTCACCCCACCCCCAACCTTCTCCCCCACCAAAAAACTCCTCGGCGCGCCATCATTCAAACTCAATATCGCCACCGTCCCGCTCCCTCCCGCGATCACCCCGCTCACCTTGATATCCACCGGCGCTGTCTCATTGGAGAACCACTGCAACGCCGGGCTATCACTCCTCGCCGCGAGCACTTGCGGGGTGGCTGCGGGTGTGTGGGATTCCGCCGAGGTCAGCAGCAGCGACGACCACGTCGCGACGCCAACCAGGGCGGCGAGCAGGGCCAGGGCCTGGACGGTTTGCGCCGGGGTAATCCGTGCGGTGAATTTCATGGGTTGTCGCTCCTTGTTGTCCCTGTTGCCAGCCTACGCGGCAATTCTCTCCGTTTTATTTCACATGCCTTACATGTTCGCCGGGCACGATGGGGTGGGACGCCAAGGAGCGCGTGGGTGATGAGCAGGCAGCAGGGTTTTACGTTGATCGAGTTGATGGTGGTGCTGGTGATCATCGGGATTGCCAGTGCGGCGATCAGTTTGAGTATCAGGCCTGATCCGTTGCAGTTGTTGCGCAAGGATGCCGAGCGGGTTGCGCAGTTGTTGCAGGTGGCGCAGGCGGAGGCTCGCGCTGATGGGCGACCGATTGTGTGGGTGACGGATGCCAAGGGGTTTCGGTTTGGGCGGCGGGGGGATGATGGCGTGGGGTTTGAGTCGTTCAAGGAGGATGCGCAGTTGCGCCCGCGTGTGTGGCAGAGTCCGAAGGTGGAGGTGCGTGTGGAGCCTCGGCAGACGGTGGTGCTGAATGCCGAGTGGATCAATCCGCCGTTGCGGCTGATTTTGTCTGATGGGGCCAATCGGCTGAGTGTGCTGCGCGATGGCAGTGGGCGGATCAGTATTCAATGAAGACTCAGCAAGGGTTCACTCTGATTGAGGTGATGGTCGCGATTCTGTTGATGGCGGTGGTGAGTCTGATTGCCTGGCGCGGGCTGGACAGCGTGACGCGGGCGGACAGTCATTTGAAGGCCAGCAGTGAGCAGAGCGATGGGTTGTTGCGGGTGTTGAATCAGTTGCAGCGGGATGTGGACATGCGCGCGGGGGTGGAGTTGAGCGAGCCGCGCAAAGTTGGGGCTGAGGATGAGGCGCCGACTGCGCCGCCAGCGGTGACGGTGCGCAGCAGTGATAGTAAGGGGTTTCGGCTGGACATTATTCGTAGCGCGGCGGATCAGCCGGGGGCTTTGCAACGGGTTCGGTGGTGGGTCAAGGGGGATACGTTGTATCGGGCGGTGGCTGAGGCGCGCAGTCGCTATCCGTTGCCGGCGCCTGGGAATGGGGTGGCGGTGTTGAGTGAGGTGAGTGATGTGCAGGTTCGGGTTTGGGAGGTGGACAAGGGGTGGCGGCAGTTGAGCGGGAATCGGCGGGAGGATCCGTTGGGGTTGGAGATTCGTTTGAGTCGGCAGACGGCGCAGGGGGTTGAGCGGTATCGGCAGGTGATTGGGTTGTTGCAATAGCCGGGATCACCGCAGTTTTTTGTAGGAGTGAGCCTGCTCGTGATTGCGGTGGGTCAGTCAGCATTGTTGTTACTGGTAGACCGCTTTCGCGAGCAAGCTCGCTCCCACAATTGAATTAGGGGCAGTCAGCTTTAGCTTGGTTGGCTGTTAGGCCGTTATCGCTGGCAAGCCAGCTCCCACAGGGTTCGAGTGCGACCGGAAGATTTTGGTCAGTTGGGCAACCGCATTCGCGAGCAGGCTCGCTCCCACAGAAAGCAAAAGCAAGATCAGAAGATCGCGGCCTTCGGCAGCTCCTACATTTGGGTTGGGTGTAGGTAGTTGGGGATTGGGTGGCTGACTGGCTGTCATCGCTGGCAAGCCAGCTCCCACAGAAAGCAGGATCAAGATCAGAAGATCGCAGCCTTCAGCAGCTCCTACAGTTGGATTGCGCTGGGCTTTGGTTAGCTGAGGACGACGACGCCGCCGGGCAGTTCGGTGCATTTGACGCCGTAGGCGTCGCGGATCAGCAAGGCTACGCCGGCGAGTTGGTCGAGGTGGAAGCGGGCCTGGACGCGGCGTTGGCCGAGTTCGCGGTTGAGCAGCAGGAGCATGCCGGGGCGGTAGCGGTTGATTTCGTCGATCATCTGGCTGAGGGTCGCGCCGTTGAACACCAGCACTTGTTGGCGCCAGTTCATCACGGCGGCGGTGTCGACGGTTTGTACGTTGCCGATTTGCCGTGCGTCGTAGGTGATTTGCTGGCCCGCTTCGAGGCGTAGGTTACGGCCGTCGATGGCGACGTCGACCGCGCCGTCGAGGCAGGTCACGCAGACTTGCTGGTCGGTGTTGCGCAGGTTGAAGCGCGCCTGGCTGGCGCGCAACCACCCTGCTCCGGCCTGCATCGCCAGTGGCAGGCGTGCGGTCTGCACTTCAACTTCGCCGCTGACCAGTTCGAAGCCCTGCACGCCGTTTTCGACGCTGCGCTGGTTGATGCGGGTTTGGGTGTTGAGTTCGAGGCTGACGCCTTGCGCCGGTTCGACCCGGCGCTGCTGGCCGACTTCGGTGATGTAGTCGGCGCCCAGTCCTTCGAAACCACCGGGAATCGTGCCGCGCACCAGCAGGAATGCGGCGGATGCGGCAATCGCGCCGCCGAGAAATGCCCGTCGACCGAAGCCGCGTCGGCCCTGCAACGCTTCGGCGGCCGGTTGCAGGTGATGCCATAGCCGCTTGGCTTCTTCGAAGGCCCGGGCATGTTCGCCGCTCTGCGCGCACCATTCCCGCAGGGCGCGTGCGTCGGCGACGGTGGCGCGGCCCGAGGTCAGCAGGATCAGCCAGTCTTGGGCTTCGCTGTGCAGGGACTCGGTGGCCGAAGGCTCGGCGGGTTTCAGTCGAAAGATGTTCAAACGCGCAAATTCTCAACGGATTAATCGGGTCACTATTCGCTAGACGGTTTTCCGGCCCCGCGACCGAACCGCTGAAACACTTTTCTTTCCAGTTTCGCTGCGCAGAAGCCCAGCGCGGCTTTGATTTCCTTCTCGACCATGCGCGTGGAAATGCCGAAACGCTGGGAGATTTCCAGGTGCGGCGCCTCTTCCAGCCGCGCGGCGATGAAGATCCGCCGACGCCGTGCCGGCAGTTCGTACAAGGCGCTGAGCAGGGCCTGCATCTCCTTTTGCCCACCGACCACCCGCGCCGGGTCGAGGGCTTCGTCGCCCAGTTGCAGCAGTTCCTCGACTTCGGTGCCGGTGAGCAGGCGCGCATCGGCCTGACGGCGGTCGGCGGCGATGTTGAGGGCCATGCGATACAGGTAGGCGTTGGGCTTGAGCAGGTTCGGCGGGGTCTCCATGCGATCGACCCGCAGCCAGGTCTCGTGCAGCACGTCATTGGCCAGGTCCTCGGAGCCGAGGCGGCGGCGCAGGCGCACGCGAAAATCCTCGTAGGAGCTGAGGAACAGCTGGCCCATCACGCTTTGTCCGGCGTCTTTCATCCCCCGGAAACTCCTTCCCATCTCGTGCATTCCATGCGTTTCCCTGACGACTCCGGTAACAACAGCAACGTGACCGGCTGGCGCAAGGCGCTGGGCGTCGGCCGATCGATTGTGAGGTTGCGAAAACTTTCCACCAGCGCGTTATCGCGCCGTACATCGCCGGTTGAAGTGACCAACCGGTTGTGCTGCACCACGCCGTCGCGCCCGACCCACACCTGCAACAACGCGCGATAACTGCCCGGCCGGGTCAGCGGCGAGCGGCACAATTTGCGCTCGATCGCCGCTTGCACCGCCGTCGCGTAACTGCGGTTGACCGCGACAGCAGCCGGCGTGGGTTTGTCCGTCGGCACTGGCAGGTCTTCCACCTGCGCCGCTTGCAAGGTGAACGCGTCGGCGCGGGCGTAACGCGCCATCAACCCGGTGCCGCCGAGCAGATGGCGCAAGGCGTCGGCGGCGGTAAATTCGCCATCCACGGCGAGGGAGCGACGGCCCCGGCTCAACTGACTGTCGACCAACACCGCGACGCCCGTGGCGCGGCTGTATTGATCCAACGCCCGGGCCAGCTCCTGCGCCGGGATGTGCAAGGTCATGCGCATGTCCGCCGCTGCCGGATCAGCATTGGCCGCGCAGGTCAGCAGACCGAGCAGCCAGCCCAGACCCGCGCGGCGCACAAGCGTCGCCGAGCGCTGAAGACTGATCCGCGAACTGCCTCGCTGCACGACTGGCGCACCCCTGAAAATCGCTATCCTGCGGGGCATTTATGACTCTGGTATGACGGGCGGTGCAAAAAAACCATCACGGGTTTTGCGCCGCGCTTGCACTAGACTCAAACCCAGAGCGGCCCAATCGGGCGGGCCAGGAGGCGGACATGAAAACGCGGTGGATGTGGGTCTTGCTGATGACGGTGGGTGCGGCGCAGGCGGAGGAGCCGCTGGGCTGTGTCGAGGTCACGGTCGGCGGTTACAAGGCGCCGAATTACGATTGCCTGAGCCAGCAGATGGGCAACAATCCCGACGGCGCGGCGGCGGCGCAGAAGAACATGGAAGGGTTGAATGTGCCGGTGCACAAGCGACCGCCGAATCAGGTAGGGCTGGCGACACCGGCGGCGACCAGTACGCGGATGGGCAACACGTTTGGCACCTCGGTGAAACCGCAGCGACCGCCGCAGTGAAGGACTGATCGTTCCCACGCTCCTGCGTGGGAATGCAGCCCGGGACGCTCTGCGTCCCATTGGAACGCGGAGCGTCCCTTGAGGCATTCCCACGCGGAGCGTGGGAACGATCGGCGTGTACCTCTTCTTTCTCTCGTTTTTTTTACGACGCAACTCAATCACTCGGGGTCTGGCGGAAGCTGACGGCCAAACGATTCCAGCTGTTGATCGTGCTCACCGCAACCGTCAAATCCACCAGTTCACCTTCATCAAATTGCTCGCGCGCCTGCTGGTAAACGTCATCCGGCACGTGGCTTTCGGCCAACAGCGTCACCGCCTCGGCCCAGGCCAGCGCCGCGCGTTCGCGGGGGTTGAAGAAGTTGCTGTCGCGCCACACCGCGATCGCGTAAAGACGCCGATCGCTCTCCCCGGCCCGCCGCGCGTCCACCGAGTGCATGTCGGTGCAGAATGCGCAGCCGTTGAGCTGCGAGGCGCGGATCCGGATCAATTGCAGCAGCGGCGCTTCGATGCTCAGGTTGGCGGTCAGCGCCTCCATGGCAAGCATCGCTTTCATCGCCTTGGGCGACGCGTTGTAGTAATCCAGACGCAGGGACATGGCGCGGCTCTCGGCAGGCGGAATGATGAGTTCACGGTACGGGCTGTGCAGGCTGTGTTACAGCCCCAATTCCACGAATTTCGGCTACACCACTGCCCCCCTACCTTTACGCGCTGATCGTTCCCACGCTCCGCGTGGTAACGCCTCCCGTGACGCTCTGCGTCACAGTGGACGCGGAGCGTCCATGGCTGCATTCCCACGCGGAGCGTGGGAACGATCAGGTAACTGACCCACCGCTTTCGCGAGCAAGCTCGCCCCCACAGGGACTTGCGCCAATTTGCGGTTTTTACTCCACGCAACTACTGCCAAAAGCCCAACAACGCTAATCTGACCGACACTTCACTCAACACCCGGGAGCCTCGTCGGTATGGAACTTCATGTCGTGATCAACGGCCGCAAGGATCTTGCCGGTCAGTTGTATCAGCAGTTGCGCGGGGCGATTGAATCCGGGCGGTTGGCGGCGGGTACGCAGTTGCCGCCGAGCCGCTTGCTGGCCGAGCAATTGGGCATCTCGCGTAAGACCATTTCCGACACCTATGCGCAGCTGACTTACGAAAACTTCCTCACCGGCGTGATCGGCAAAGGCACCTACGTCAACGCCCGCCCGGCGCAGGTGCAGCGCAAGCAGAGCCACACCGAGCTGGCCAGTGCCGAGGTGATCGAGAGCTGGCGCAATCTGCCGGTGTTCCTCCGTCACCCGACGCTGGAAGGTTCGCTGCGCTACGACTTCATCGGTGGCGCCACCAGCAAAGGCCAGTTCCCACACGACGACTGGCGCCGCTGCGTCGCCCATGCGATGCGGCAGATGGCGCAGTCGAAAGGCTTCTACAGCGTCGCCGAAGGCTTGCCGGCGCTGCGCAATGCGATCGCCCGGCACATCGCCTTTTCTCGCGGCATCAACTGTCAGGACGAGGACATCGTCGTATGCAACGGCGCGCAACAGGCGCTGGACCTGATTGCCCGGGTACTGACCCGCCCCGGCAGTCTGGTGGCCATGGAAGATCCCGGCTACCCGCCCGCGCGCTTGCTGTTCGGCACCCACGGCGCCGAAGTGGTCGGGGTGCCGGTGGATGCCGAGGGTATTCAGGTCGAGCACATTCCCGATGGCACGCGGCTGATTTATGTGACGCCGTCGCACCAGTTCCCGCTGGGCATGGCGATGAGTCAGGCGCGCCGCGAGGCCCTGCTCGCCCGTGCCCACGAGCTCGGCGCGATCATCATCGAGGATGATTACGACAGCGAATTCCGCTACGAAGGCCGGCCCACCGATTCGCTGTACAACCTCGATCAGCGCGGTATCGTCGCCTACGTCGGCACCTTCTCGAAAACCCTGTTGCCGGAGTTACGCCTGGGCTACGCGATCCTGCCGCCGTCGATCATCGAAGCGGTGATTCGCGCCAAACAGCTGACCGATCTGCACGCCTCGACCCTGCCGCAATGGGCGCTGGCCAAGTTCATCGCCGAAGGTTGCCTGCTCAAGCACATCCGCCGCTGCCACACGATCTACGCGCAACGCCGCGAACGCATTCTCGAGCGGATGGCCACCGACCTTGCGCCATGGCTGCAAGCCGTGCCGGCCAGTGCCGGGTTTCACATGGCGGTGTTCTGCAAGGTGCCGGTCGATTTGCCGCTGGTCATCGAGCTGGCGAAAAAGGTCGAGGTCGGTCTCTACGCGATCAGTGGTTTCTACTACCAGCAGCCGGCGAAAGAAGGCCTGTATTTCGGTTTCGGCGCCATCGAAACCCTCGACATCGACATTGCCCTCGATCGCCTGCGCGACATCCTCGAACAGCTGTCATGAGCCGTTGGTATAAGGCTTTTACCGCCGATTGGTTATTGGTGATTCACGGCGGCAGGCCTATTCTGCACAGGCGTTATCCCTCAATGAGCAGGATTCGTCCGGCCTGATTCAGGAGTGTGAGCAATGTCCAACGAAGTGATCAACACGGTTGAGGTCAAGGCGGTTGCGGGCCGCTCGGAAGAGCTTGGCAAGCAATTGCAGAAGATCGTCGACACCCTGCGCGAAACCCCGGGCTGCGATTCCTACCTGGTCGACCGCTGCCCGGAAGACAGCCACCGCTGGACGGTCAGCGCGCGCTGGCAGTCGGAAGCGGCGATGCAGGCGCATTTCAACCGGCCCGAGGCGCAGGGGTTTATCGACCTGATCGATAGCCGCCTGGCCAATAGTGTGGATTTCAACAGCTTTCCCATCGTCTGAACCGGCCTCTTCGCGAGCAAGCTCGCTCCCACAGGGTTATTTGTTGTTCACAAGACGGATGAGCAACCGCAGAACCTGTGGGAGCGAGCTTGCTCGCGAAGGCGATTTGCGCCGCACCGAAATCCTTCCGAGGCCAATTGGTCACCTGATCTTCGCGAATATTGGCCGTTTGAACCGGCCCCATTGCGGCCTACTGTGAGCACACCCCCACCATCACAGGTAACCCGCCATGAAAGCCCTGCCCCTCTTCGCCGCCGCCCTCGCCTTCACCCTCTCCGCCTCGGCAATGGCTCACGATCCGTCCGAGAAAATCACCGTTCTGCAGGAACAACTGCTGAAAAACGTCCCCGGCAAGAAAGCCATGATGATCGAAGTCGACTACCAGCCCGGGCAATCCTCAATCGCCCATAAGCACGAAGGCACGGCGATGGCTTACGTGCTCGACGGCGAGGTAATTTCACAGGTCAAGGGCGAAAAAGCGATCACTTACAAGAAAGGCCAGTTCTGGTACGAGCCGGCCGGTTCCGAGCATCTGGTGTCGAAAAACGCCAGTTCGACCAAGCCGGCCAAGTTGCTGGTGTTCATGGTGCTGGCCCCGGATGAGCAGGTGCTGATTCCGCTGGAAAACTGATGGCTGCGTGACCAGCCATAAACGAAAGGCGCGAATCGAGCATTTGCGCCTTTTTTATTGCGCGGCGGCATTAACTGCGAACGCTTAAAGCCAATAAAACTAACCGCGCAAAGGTTATTCAGGCAACGGTCAGGCCGGCAGGTTTACCCTGAATATCCGCCGATATCTTCGGCCCGTGCACACTCATCGACAGACCTTGTTTCACGGGAGAAACACCATGAAACCTGCGCTTCCCGCCCTGCTGGCGATCTCCGTTTTGATGCTCTCTGCCTGCTCTGTTCCCACTGCTCCGCAAGCCGTGTCATCCCTCGACACGCTGCTGCCGCACCCGACCGGTCGCAGCAGTGCTACTCAGGTCAACAGAGGTCCCGGCGTCTCGCTGGGGGTGATTTACAGCCCCGGCACCCAGGCCAATCGCCAATACTTGCGCGAGTATCAGGCCAAGGCCGGCACCGGTTTTGGTCAGAGCCTGCTGGTGCAGCCGATCCACGACGCCTACGTCGCCAGCTCCAGCCCGGATCGCGCGGTGCAGTGGGTCAACGCTTCGCTGCAACGCCAGTTCGGCTCGGTGACGGTGTACCCGGACATGCAAAGCCTGCGCGCGGCCAAGCCGGATGTGGTGGCGATCGTCGATACCCACAGCCAGTTGATCACCTCGCGCAGCTCGGATATCCGCGCGGATGTCAGTGCTGATTTTTACGATGCGCAATTGAACTACATCGGCACAGCGAAGGGCTCGCAGGCGCGGGAACTGACGCCGGTATGGGCGGACTTCAAGCGCTCGGAAGAGATCGTCGCGGATATCAATCAGCAGGAGGAATTGCAGTTGGCGGCGTTACGCGAGTTTGACCGTTCGCTGAGTAACCTGGTTGTGCGGCCGGGGGAGAAAGTGTCGATGCTCGAGGGTAAACCAGCGCAAAAGTTGTATTGAATGTAAGTGCTTCTTCGCGAGCAGGCTCGCTCCCACATTTGGAATGCGAATCCCTGTGGGAGCGAGCCTGCTCGCGAAGGCGTCAGACCAGACGCCACAAAAACCCTCAGGCATAAAAAAGCCCCGCCTCTTTCAAGAGCGGGGCTTCTTCATTCAGCCACTACTTACGCCAGTTCAAGCTCGGCATTCGCAGTGATCGCAGGCACGATCGCTTGCCCGCTCAACGCCAGATCCAGCAGTTCGCGGTTGGCCACCGCGTACATGGCGTAGTCCGTACCGCTCGCAGCACGGATTTCCACCAGCATGGCGCGCCAGCGTTCGATCATGCTTTCGTGCTGGGCCATCCACAGCGCCAGGCGTGCTTCCACGTCCTGGGAACCGTCGCCCTGTTGCAGGACGGAGATGGTGATCGCCCGTTGCTGCCAGTCGACGTCATCACGGAACGCTTCACGGGCCAGAGCCTGCCAGTTGTTTTCCACCGGCAGCGCGCTGATCTGTTGCAGGTACCAAGTGATGTCCAGCGCAGAGCCCACAGCGAAGTAAGCCTTGGCCACTTCGGCCGGGTCCTGCCCGGTGACGTCTGCGGCTTCGATGATCGGCAGCAGCGTGTACAGATGCGAAGTGCCCGCAACCATACGCGCCAGCAATTCCGGCACACCGGCTTCGACGTACGCCTGATAGCGCGACTGCCAGTTCTCGCGGATTTCGCCGCTGAGCAGTTCGTCGAGCTTCAGACCCAGCTCTTTCAGGTGCGGACCGAAGTGCGCGACGTCACGGGCAGCGTTCTGCTCGTTGCGGCGGGCACGCAGGAACCAGCGCGTGGCGCGACGGCCCAGACGCATCAGCTCGTCCATCAGCTCCAGCTGCACGTCAGCGGAAACCTGATAGTCCAGCGCTTCGATCTGACGGAACCAGTGTGGGAGGTGGAAGATGTCGCGCACGATCACGTAAGCGCCAGCCACGTTTGCCGGGCTCATGCCGGTCGACTCTTTGAGTCGCTGCACGAAGGTGATGCCCATGTGGTTGACCAGATCGTTGGCGATCTGGGTGCTGACGATCTCGCGCTTCAGACGGTGACGACGCATGGCTTCGGAGAACTTGCTGACCAGGGTCGGCGGGAACGCCGTTTCCATGTCGCGGGTCAGGTAGTCGTCGTCCGGCACCAGCGAACCCAGCAGCTGTTCCTTGAGGTCGATCTTGCTGTAGGAAATCAGCACCGACAGCTCAGGACGGGTCAGGCCGTGGCCCTCAGCGACGCGCTCGGTCAGTTGCTCTTCAGTCGGCAGGAACTCGATGGCACGGTCCAGCTTGCCACGGCCTTCCAGATCGCTCATCAGACGCTTGTACTCAGCGATGCGCGCGTAGGCACGGCGCGCCGCCAGGGACAGGGCCTGAGTCTGCTTGTAGTTGTTGCCCAGCACCAGATTGCCGACTTCGTCGGTCATGCTCGCCAGCAACTGGTTGCGTTGCTTGTCGGTCATGTCACCGGCCTGAACCACTTCGTTCAGCAGGATCTTGATGTTCACTTCGTGGTCGGAGCAGTCCACGCCACCAGCGTTGTCGATGAAGTCGGTGTTGGAGCCGCCGCCATTCAAGCCGAATTCCACACGACCCAGTTGGGTCATGCCGAGGTTACCGCCCTCGCCCACGACTTTGCAGCGCAGCTCGTTGCCGTTGACGCGCAGTGCATCGTTGGCCTTGTCGCCGACATCGGCGTGGCTTTCGGTGCTGGCCTTGACGTAGGTGCCGATACCGCCGTTCCACAACAGATCCACCGGCGCCTTGAGCAAGGCATTGAGCAGTTCGGTCGGGGTCAGCTTGTCAGCCTGGATGTCGAAGCGTTCTTTCATCTGCGGCGAGATCGCGATGCTCTTCGCGCTGCGCGAGAAGATACCGCCACCTTCGGACATGATGCTGGTGTCGTAGTCGGTCCAGGCCGAACGCGGCAGGTCGAACAGACGCTGACGCTCGACGAAACTGGTCGCCGGGTTCGGGTTCGGGTCGATGAAGATATGCATGTGGTTGAACGCAGCGACCAGTTGCAGCTTGTCGGACATCAACAGGCCGTTACCGAACACGTCGCCGGCCATGTCGCCGACGCCAACCACGGTGATGCTGTCTTCCTGAACATTGATGCCGCGCTCGCGGAAGTGGCGTTGCACGCCGACCCACGCGCCCTTGGCGGTGATGCCCATTTTCTTGTGGTCGTAACCGGCCGAACCACCGGAGGCAAACGCGTCACCCAGCCAGAAGCCGTAGTCGATGGCGATGCCGTTGGCGATGTCGGAGAAGGTTGCAGTGCCCTTGTCCGCCGCGACCACCAGGTACGGGTCATCGTCGTCATGACGCACGACATTGACCGGCGGTACCAGGGCGCCGTCCTTCAGGTTGTCGGTGATGTCCAACAGACCGGAAATGAAGATGCGGTAGCAGGCAATGCCCTCGGCCGCGATCTCGTCACGGCTGCCGCCCAGTGGCAGGCGACGCGGCAGGAAGCCGCCCTTCGCACCCACCGGCACGATGACCGAGTTTTTCACTTGCTGGGCTTTTACCAGGCCGAGCACTTCGGTACGGAAGTCTTCTTCACGGTCGGACCAGCGCAGACCACCACGGGCAACGTTGCCGAAGCGCAGGTGCACGCCTTCGACGCGTGGCGAGTAGACGAAGATTTCGAACTTCGGCACTGGCTTCGGTAGCTCAGGGATCGCATGCGGGTTGAACTTGAAGCTGAAGTACGACTTGTTCTGGCCGTTGGCGTCAGTCTGATAGAAGTTGGTACGCAGGGTGGCTTTGATCAGGTCGAGGTAACGACGCAGGATGCGGTCTTCGTTGAGCACCTGAACGTCGTCCAGTGCGGTAAGAATCGCTTGTTCCAGACGCAGTTGCTTGTCTTCCAGATCATCGCTGCCGAGCTTGCGCGCCAGGTAGAAACGGGTCTTGAACAACCGGGTCAGTTCGCGAGCGATGTCGGTGTGGTTGTTCAGGGTGCTGGCGATGTAACCCAGGTCGAAGCCCAGACGAATCTGCTTCAGGTAACGGGCGTAGGCACGCAGCAGCGCGACGTCGCGCCATGGCAGACCGGCGGTCAGCACCAGACGGTTGAACGCGTCGTTTTCGGCATCGCCGCGCACGATGTGGACGAACGCGTCCTGCAGGGTGTCGTTGAGTTGCTGAATGTCGAGATCCAGACCTTCGGCGGCGGTGAAGGCGAAATCGTGAATCCAGAATTCGCGGCCGTTGGTGTGGCGCAGGCGATACGGGAATTCGCCTAGTACGCGCAGGCCGAGGTTTTCCAGAATCGGCAGGACGTCGGACAGCGCCAGCGGCGTGTCGGCGTGATACAGCTTGCAATGCAGCTCGCGCTGGCCGGAGACCTGACCGAGCGGCTGATAGAAGCTCATCACCAGCGGATTTTTTTCGTTGAGGCTCAGCAGGTGCTGCATGTCGACCACGGCCGAATGCGCGGCAAAACGCTCGCGGTAACCGGCCGGGAAGCCTTTCGGGAAGTCGGCCAGCACGTTGGTGCCGTGAGCTTCGCCGAAGCTTTCGACGGTCAGTGCGGCGTAGTCGTCCTGCCAGCTGCGGCAGGCCTGGACCACTTCTTTTTCCAGCAGTACCGGATCGATGTCGAGGCGGTTCTTCGGATCGACGCGCAGAATCAGCTGCACGCGGGCCAGCACGGATTCCGAGAAGAAAGTCCAGAATTCGCAATCGGAAGCCTTCAGGCGCTCCATCAGCACTTGCTGGATCTTCTGGCGGACTTCGGTGGAATAGATGTCGCGCGGCACGTAGGCCAGGCAGTAGCAGAAACGCCCGTACGGGTCTTTGCGCAGGAACACGCGGATCTTGTTGCGTTCCTGGATCTGCACGATCGACATCACGGTGGTGAACAGTTCGTCGACCGGGGTCTGGAACAGGTCGTCACGCGGCAGCACTTCGAGGACCTGCGCCAGTTCCTTGCCCAGGTGGGCCTTGGACTGGAAGCCGGAGCGGCGCTCGATTTCTTCGACCTTGCGGCGGATGAACGGGATGACCCGCACGCTCTCGCCATACACCGACGAGGTGTACAGGCCCATGAAACGGTGTTCCTTGATGACTTTGCCGTCGGCGTCGATTTCACGGATCGACACATAATCCGGGTAAGCCGGACGGTGTACGCGGCTCGGGTGCGCAGCCTTGGCGAACGACAGCAGGGTCGGTTCGCGCAGGTAGGACACGGCGTAGTCTTCGATGCGCAGGTCTTCGTAGGTCAGGCCGGTGCGCAGCAGTTTGGTCAGGCCGAGGAAGGAGCTCTGGTCGTACTCGATGTGGCCGCCATCGGCCTGGTCGGTGACCACGAACTCTTCGTAGCCGAGGAAGGTGAAGTGGTTGCCCACCAGCCATTCCAGGAAGCTCTTGATTTCGTTCTTTTCGTCGGCATCGACCGGATAGGCGCTGTTGTCGAGCTGGGTGAGGATGTCCTGCACCTTGGCTTTCATCGGCTCGAAGTCAGCGACGGCGACGCGCACTTCACCGAGCACCTGCTCAAGCTCTTTGCTCAGCACATTCAGCTCGGCCGCGTTGGCGCAACGGTCGATTTCCAGGTACATCAGCGATTCGTGCAGCACGCCTTCGCCGGTGCTGCCCTTTGGCAGGACTTCCAGCAACTCGCCCTTGCTGCCACGACGCACGCTGAGCACGGTGGTCTGCAGGGTGTGGATGCTGTAGCCGCGACGGTTCAGCTCGGTGCGCACCGAGTCGACCAGAAATGGCAGGTCGTGGTGCAGCACTTCGACCGCGGTGTGGGTCGACTGCCAGCCGTGGCGTTCGTAATCGGGGTTGTAGACACGCACTTGCGGTTGCGCGTGATCGAAGCGCTCAAGCAGGCGCCACGCAGAGAGAGTACAGCCAGCGAGGTCGGAGAGGCGACGTTGAGTCAGCTCGTCCAGGGAAATGATGCCGAAGAATTGTTCAGCGAACAGCGCCACTTGTGGCAGTGCCTGTTCACTGATGTGCTGCGCCAGTGCCGCTTGCAGTTGGTGCTGGAAGTCGGCTTTGCTGGCTGCGGTGAAGAACGCCATCTGTGGTACTCCGCTTAAGCTTGTTATTGATGGAAAGCGTCGCGTGCAACGCCCCTTTCGGGGCTGGTGTCGCCCTGTTCCTGATTCTCGGGCAGAGGAAACAGGGAGACAGGTGGGTGAAGCTGGACGGGACACTCAGGTCACATTCACCTTCCATGAATGAGCATCTGCAAAAGCGACTGCCAGCATTGCCGACAATGCCTTTACGGGTGCTCATCCGTTGCGCAGCTTAATGGGTGCGACAATGTGTCTGCTTGCGGTGCTGCGACATATTCGGTCATTGGCACGTAAATGCAGGGTTTGGCCTGCATCAACACTAGCAGGCGTGCGCCGAAATGCAGGTTCGAAACCCCGGTTTCACGGGACTTTCGTGCCAGGTCGGTCGCCGAGGACGTTACATATCCGGAAACGAAAACGCCCAAGGCCCTGTTATCGACCCTGAGCGTGGCATCCGGTTCAGCGCCAGCGGTTGACGCGGATCAGTCCGGCAGTTCCTCAAAGGCTCTGAATTTGCTCACCGTGGCGCAGTCGTAGCACATCGTCTGCAGGATCTGCTTGTCCATGCTGGCGTCGATGTTGCTCGAATCGCATTCGCGGCAGAACAGGCGCAGATGGCTGAGCAAGTCGCTGTCGAACGCCACGGCGGAAAAGAATTGCGGGACCAGTTCGTCACGCCAGTACATGCCCGGCGATTTGGAAAATCCGGCGCCGCTGTCCTTGAGCACCACGTCGTAGAGCAAGCGCTGCAAGGCCGTTTGCGGTACTCGCGCATCGCGATGGGCGTTCTTGCGCCAGTTGCGCGCGAGCGCGTCCTGCGCCGTGCTCAGCATGTTGCGCGGAATGGTGTTGGAGGCGTGGCTGCGCCCTTTGGAATGGCCGGTGGCATAAAAGTGCGCGGCGTTTCGTACCGCCAAGCGGGCGAAGTAATACAACTGACTCACCGAGAAGTCCTGCAGCAACTGCCCGACCACCTCCTCGGCACGGGCCTCGGCCGTGAAGGCAAAATCCACTTCAGCGGCCAGCACACGGATGTATTGAATGGACGCTTCGCGGGCGAGACTGAAGACCAGCGAATAGATTTCGCTCTTCCAGGCGGCTTTTACGCTGCCCGACAACTCCTGATACAGGACCTGATACAGATTCTCGCGAGTACAGCGCGTTACGCCGTCGAGCGTGACGCTGGGCAGCCAGCGCACCGCGCTGTACTCGCGGATATTGCAGCCCTCGCTGCGATCGAAGGCGTTGATGTCGGAATCGGTGGAAACTGCCAGCACCCCGGCTTCGTGCAGGCCTTTGAGCAGCTCCTCACGTGCCTCGAACGTCAGGGCGAGCAGCTCTTCTCTGGATGGCGCATTCAACGGCGCAATCCATTCAACGGTCGCGCCGTAACCATCATCCAGCAAGGCGAGCAACGTCAGCTTCTGCACAAACCCCAGATTGGCGTAAGGCACTGCGGGGCATCGCGCGCCATATCGAGCTTCCAATTCCAGGCGATCACGCGTGGCCCGGGCGGCAAGCTGCTGCTGGCGCACCTTGAAACATTCTGTGCAGCTGCAAGTCATGTGGCGGGTATTGGTGCCGGGAAGGCTTTGCTGGTGCTCACAGCGTACGCATTTGAAGGTACTGCGCAGCGAAAGCGGAGTGCCTCTGGCGTGTCGGCGCACCCACATCGGCAGTTTGCAGTAAGGACAGCTGAGGTCCGCACTGATAACCGGGGGCAGAACCTTGAGCAGACTGCGCACCGTTGCAGGGATCTGAAATTCCGCCATCAGCGCGGCAGTTTTCTCGCCTTCGAGATAGCGCTTGTAGATTTCCTCGATCTGTTCATCGGACAGGTGGCGGATTTCTTCGGCGCGGTCGAAATATTGGGTCATGGCAAAGTTCCCTTTTTGGGGTTGTCGTAACGCACTCCATTGCGCAAGAGCGGCGAAACTAACGGTAAAAAGGCGGCGATCACAAGCGAAAAATCGCAATTTCGGGTGGATTTTGCACATCCGGTAATTGCCTTACGCTGGCGTCGGATTTTCCCTTCTCGCTACTCGGAAATGGGCGACGGAAATATCCTGCTTTGCCACTTTTTGCCGATGCAGGCAGCGCAAACCGGTTGAGACTGGCAAAATCGCGCCTTCGAACAGATTCATCGCCGCCACTGCCCAGGATTCCCCCATGCAAATGTCCACCGCCCTACTGATCGTCAACCCGTGCGACGACGAAGAAGACAACATGGCCATGCTCTGCTGCCACAGCGACAAGGGCGAGATGTTCCTGATGAGCCGTTACCCGGATGAGGATGAGCTGGAGATCACCCTGGATGGCGAGCCTTCGACGCTTGACGGGGTGAAGGTCACGCTGACTTCGAACCTGCTGAAGATCGAGATTGCCGCGGCGGATGCCGATGCGTTGAATGGCGATGATGTGCTGGAGATCGCGTTCAACCCGGATATGGTGGATATGGATGAAGTTGTCGAGACTTTGAAGAACATTCTCGATGGGACCGGGACCTTTATCAGCGAGGTTTGATGTTGACCGGGCTGGCCCTTTCGCGAGCAGGCTCGCTCCCACATTGGAATGCGTACATCAGACCCTGTGGGAGCGAGCCTGCTCGCGAAGAGGCCGGAACCAGCGCCCAATCTTTTGCTCTTTTGCACAAAATGCCGTTAGTCGCCGCCCCCCGCGATGGATTAAAGTAACGCCCCCAGCCCCGGCGTTATCCGAACGCCCCGGCCACCCCCTTTCCAGGAACAGTCACCGATGGAACATCGTGAAGCGCTGCTGGCGCTGCGAACCTTTCTTTCAACGCAGATTCTCGGCCAGGAAAAACTCATCGAGCGTTTGCTCATCGCCCTGCTCGCAGACGGCCATATGCTGGTCGAGGGCGCACCCGGTCTGGCCAAGACCAAAGCGATCAAAGAACTCGCCGAGGGCATCGAAGCCCAGTTCCATCGTATTCAGTTCACCCCCGACCTGCTGCCGGCCGACATCACCGGCACCGAAATCTACCGTCCGGAAACCGGCAGTTTCGTCTTCCAGCAAGGGCCGATCTTCCACAACCTGGTGCTGGCCGACGAAATCAACCGCGCGCCGGCCAAGGTGCAATCGGCCTTGCTCGAAGCGATGGCCGAGCGTCAGGTCAGCGTCGGGCGCAGCACCTATGAGCTGTCGCCGCTGTTTCTGGTGATGGCCACGCAGAACCCGATCGAACAGGAAGGCACCTATCCGCTGCCGGAAGCCCAGCTCGACCGTTTCCTCATGCACGTCAAGATCGGCTTCCCCGACGCCGCTGTTGAACGGCGCATCCTCCAGCAGGCCCGTGGCGAGGCGTTGAACGGTGAGACCAAGCCCGAGCGCCGGGTCAGCCAGCAGGCGATCTTCGCCGCGCGCAAGGAAATCCTTGGTTTGTACATGGCCGACGCCGTGGAGGAATACCTGGTGCAACTGGTCATGGCCACGCGCAACCCGGCCAAGTTCGACCCGGAAATGGCCGAGTGGATCGCTTACGGCGCCAGTCCGCGCGGTTCGATTGCCCTCGATCGCTGCGCCCGCGCCCACGCCTGGCTGGCCGGTCGCGATTTCGTCAGCCCGGAAGACATTCAGGCCGTGCTGTTCGACGTGTTGCGCCACCGCATCATTCTGTCGTTCGAAGCCGAAGCCGCTGGCATCGATCAGGATCGCGTGGTGCAGCGGATTCTCGACGTCGTCGCCGTCGCTTGACCCCCATGAACGCCGCCCTGCCCTCCGAACCCGGTATCCGCATCAGCCTCGCCGAGCTGATCGAAATGCGTCACCGCGTGCGTGAGGTACAGCTGTTTTCCACGCCGAGTCAGCGCAGCCCGCTGATCGGCCTGCATCACTCGAAATTCCGTGGCCGTGGCGTCGACTTCGACCAAGTGCGGGTGTATCAGGCCGGTGACGACGTGCGCACCATCGACTGGCGCGTCACTGCGCGCACGCAGGAACCGCACACCAAGCTGTTCCACGAAGAGCGCGAGCGACCGATTTTCATCATGGTCGAGCAAAGCGCCCGGCTGTTTTTCGGCTCGGGGCTGATGTTCAAATCGGTACTGGCGGCGCAGGTCGCGGCGCTGATCGGCTGGGCTGCACTGGGGCACAACGACCGCGTCGGCGGGCTGGTGTTCGGTGATAACGAGCACTACGAAATCAAGCCTCGCCGCAGCAAGCAGAGCCTGCTGCAATTGCTCAACCGCCTGGTCAAGGTCAATCAGTCTCTGCACAGCGAGCGCGAGCCGGATCGCGATGCCTTCGGCGTGGCCCTGCGCCGCGCGCGGGAAGTGCTGCGCCCGGGCAGTCTGGCCATCGTCATTTGCGATGAACGCGCGTTGTCCGACAGCGCCGAGCAGCAGTTGAGTTTGCTGGCGCGGCATTGTGATCTGCTGATGTTGCCGCTGTCCGATCCGCTCGATCACGCTTTGCCCGCTGCCGGCCTGCTGCGCTTCGCCGAGCGTGGCGCGCAACTGGAAATCGACACGCTGAATTTCGACCTGCGCCAGACCTACCGCGCCCAGGCCGAAGCGCGGATCGCCCGTTGGGAATTGCTCGCACAAAAGCTGCGGGTGTTGCTGATGCCGTTGAGCACGCAGAGCGAAATGGTCGAGCAGATGCGCGAGTTCCTCAACCCGCAGCGTCCGGGGAAAGGTCGATGAACGGCCTCGACCAACTGCAGCCGCTGATCTCGCCGCCGCCGATCGCCTTCTGGCCGCCGGCGCCGGGCTGGTGGCTGCTGCTTCTGCTGTTGCCGCTGCTGGGCTTTGCCGCGTGGAAGCTGCGCCGCTTCATTCCGATGAAGAAACGCCCGGTGGTACGCGCCGAGCAACCGCTGGACCCGGTGCGCATCGCCGCGCTCGCCGAACTGGCGCAAATGCCCAAGCCTTACGACGGCGCTCCGGCCGGTGCCTGGCTGCAACAACTCAACGGCCTGCTCAAACGCCTGTGCCGCAACCACTATCCGTACAGCCAGAGCCACACCCTCAACGGCCGCAAATGGCTGGCCTTCCTCGATAACCGCTGCCCGGCTGCCGGCCTGACGCGCTGGATGGTGCTGGTCGAAGGCGCGTACAAGCCGGAATGCAAACTCGACGACAAAGCCATCGCCGGCCTGACCCAAGCGGTCGACACGTGGATTCGCAAACATGTTTGAGTTCGCCTGGCCGTGGATCTTCGCGCTGTTGCCGCTGCCGTGGTTGATGCGTCTTGTCCTGCCGGTGGCCGACAGCGGCGAGCCGGCGTTGAAAGTCAGTTTCCTTGCCGACCTCGAAGGCCTCGCCCGCCGCCGCGCCCGCGCCAACTTGCCGGCCTGGCGGCAGCAGGCGCCGTTTATCTTGCTGTGGCTGATTCTGCTGACCGCCGCCGCCCGCCCGCAATGGCTTGGCGAACCACTGCCGATCGCCGCCAGTGGCCGTGATCTGCTGGTGGCAGTGGACGTGTCCGGTTCGATGGATTTTCCCGACATGCAATGGCAGGACGAAGAAGTCAGCCGCCTGTCGCTGGTGCAGCACTTGCTCGGCGATTTCCTCGAAAGCCGCGACGGCGACCGCGTCGGTCTGATCCTGTTTGGCAGCCAGGCCTACCTGCAAGCGCCGCTGACCTTTGACCGGCGCACCGTGCGCGTCTGGCTCGACGAGGCGCGGATCGGCATCGCCGGCAAGAACACCGCGATCGGCGATGCCATCGGCCTGGCCCTGAAACGCCTGCGTCTGCGCCCGGCGCAAAGTCGCGTGCTGATTCTGGTCACCGACGGCGCCAACAATGGCGGCGAAATCAATCCGCTGACCGCCGCAAAACTGGCGGCCAGTGAAGGCGTCAGAATCTACCCGATCGGCATCGGCGCCAATCCCGAGGACAGCGGCTCGACCGGCCTGCTCGGGGTCAATCCGAGCCTCGATCTGGATGAACCGGCACTCAAGGCCATCGCCGAAATCACCGGCGGCCAGTACTTCCGCGCCCATGACGGCCTGGAGCTGCAAGCGATCAAGGACACCCTCGACCAGCTTGAACCGGTGACCCAGCAACCGACTCAGGCACGCCCGGCGCAAGCCTTGTATCACTGGCCGCTGGCGTTGGCGCTGTGGTTGAGCCTGTTGCTGGTCGTTCGCGAACTGTGGCCGGACAATCCGCTGCAACGCCTGTTTACCAAGCAACTGTATTTGCAAAGTCCGCTGCCGGACTGGCGTGAGCGCTTGCAGCGTTTGCGCCTGCGGAGGCGCCGATGATCGCGCTCTGGCCGCACTGGTTCCGACCTTGGTGGCTGCTGCTGTTGCCGCTGCTCGGCTGGCTGCTCTGGCAACTCTGGCACCGACAGAAACGTGCCGGTCGCTGGCAGATGATTCTGCCGCCGGCATTCCACGCTGCGCTGCTCAGTGGCGGCAGCGGTCGGCAGAGCAAACTGCCGTGGATCGCCCTTGGCGTGGCCTGGTTGCTGACGATTCTGGCCTTGCTCGGGCCGAGCTGGGAGCGCGTCGAACAGACCAGCCAGAAACCCGCCGATCCGCTGGTAGTCGTGCTCGAACTGACCCCGGAGATGCTCGCCACCGACTCGCCACCGACGCGTCTCGAACAGGCGCGGCGCAAGCTGTTCGACCTGTTGCAGGCGCGCAGCGATGCGCAGACCGCCATTGTCGTTTATGCCGGCAGCGCGCACACGCTGGTGCCGCTGTCGGATGATCTGGCCACCAGTCGCAATCTGCTCGACGCGCTGAAGCCGTCGCTGATGCCGGAAGCCGGCCACCGCGCCGAGCTGGCCGTGGACAAGGCGCTGGCGTTGCTCAAGCAAGGTGCGCTGGGACAGGGACGGATTCTGCTGATCGGTTCGTCGCTCAACGAAGAAGAACGGCGCGGTATCCGCCGCGCGCTGAATGGCGAGTCGACGCAACTGCTGATGCTCGGCATCGGCACCGCTGAAGGTGCGCCGATTGCCCAGGAGGACGGCAGTTTCCTCAAGGACGAGCAAGGCGCGATCCGCGTACCGCAACTCGACAGCCCCGGTCTGGCGACTTTCCTCAACAGCGTCGGCGGCGAGTATCACCCGGCGCGACTCGACGAGGCTGATCTTGGCGCTCTTGGCCTGCTCAACGGCCCGCGCAGCCTGCGCGACGACGGCCAGACCGTGCGCCTCGATACGTGGGCCGATCAGGGCTATTGGCTGCTGTTGCCGCTGTTGTTGCTGGCTGCGTGTGCCGGGCGCCGTGGCTGGCTGTTCTGCCTGCCGCTGCTGTGGTGCCTGCCGCAACCGAGCTACGCTTTCGATTTCGAAGACTTGTGGCTGCGCCCCGACCAGCAAGGTTTGCATCTGCTCAAGCAGAAGCGCCCGGCCGAAGCCGCGCAGCATTTTGACGATCATCAGTGGCAAGGGGTGGCGTTGTACGAGGCCGGCGACTACAGTGGCGCCGCTCAGCGTTTTGCCGAGGGCAGCGATGCCCGCGCCCACTACAATCGTGGCAACGCTCTGGCGAAAAGTGGCGAGCTGGAAGCGGCGATTGATGCCTACGAACAGGCGCTCGAGCTGCAACCGGATCTGCGTCCGGCGCAGACCAACAAGGCGCTGGTGGAAAACCTGCTGAAGCAGAAAAACGCCCCGCCGCCGCCCGAACCGGACAACCAGCCAAACGAACAAAGTCTGCCCGGCGATGAGCCCTCGCCCACCACCGCGCCCCCTCCGGCGGTGAGCAGTGAAACCCAGAGCGAGGCGCAACCGGCCGAGTCGGCCAGCGAACCGCCGCCGACCGCCCCGCCGCTGCCAGGCCCCAATGAAATCCCCGGCAGCAACGAGGAAGAGGAAACCGACACGGTGCCGACCCTGCGCCCGAGCGAGAACAACCTCGAAGGCGAGCAGCGTCAGGCGCTCGAGCAATGGCTGGGCAAGATCCCGGACGACCCGGGCGAACTGCTCAGGCGCAAATTCTGGTACGAACAGCAACAACATCAGGATCAGGAAAACAATCGATGACCCGCTTCACCGCTCTCTTGCTGCCCCTGCTGATCTGCACGGCCACCGCTCAGGCGGCCGAGCTGACCGCCAGCGTGGATCGCAGTCGCCTGAACTCCGGCGAGACGGTCGAGCTCACCCTCGAAACTGACGACGTCACCCAGTTCGGCAAGCCCGATCTGTCGGCGCTGGAAGCGCTGTTCGAAGTGCGCGGCACGCGCCAGGTCAACCAGCTCAACACCCTCAACGGCGACAATCGCGCGACCACACGCTGGATCATCACCCTGCTGCCGAAAGAAAACGGCAGCGTAGTGATTCCGCCGCTGCAACTGGGCGAAGCGCAGAGCCAGCCGATCACCGTGCAGGTGATCGCCAGCAACAACCGCGAAGACAACAACAGCCTTGATCCGGTGTTCATCGAAGCCAGCCTCGACCAGACCAGCGTCTACGTGCAGGCCCAGGCCATCCTGACCCTACGCATCTATCATTCAGTCTCGCTGTACGACGACAGCAGCCTGAGCCCGCTGCAAATCGCCGATGCGCGCATCGAACAACTTGGCGACACGCGCACCTACGAGAAAGACATCAACGGTCTGCGCCACGGCGTGATCGAGATGCGCTACGCGATCTATCCGCAACACAGCGGCCTGCTGACGATCGCCCCGCAGACCTTCAGCGCCACGCTGGTCGATACCGCGCCATCGGCAGACGCCTCGGGGCCCAAGCCCGGCAAATTGATGCGCGTCAGCTCGGCGTCGATTCCGCTGACGGTCAAACCGAAACCGCTGACCTACCCGGTCGATGCACCATGGCTGCCGGCGCGCAGCCTCAACCTCAGCGAAAGCTGGAGCCCGGAACCGGATCACACCCAGGTCGGCGATTCCCTGACCCGCAGCCTGACCCTGAAAGTCGAAGGCCTCGCCAGCTCGCAACTCCCAGCCCTGCCCGCCACCGACGTCAACGGCCTGCGCCGCTACCCCGACCAACCGGTGCTGAGCAACCAGAGCAGCGACCGCGGGATCATCGGCAGCCGCGAAGAACGCGAAGCCCTGGTGCCAAGCCGCAGCGGCGCGATCGACCTGCCGACCGTCGACGTGGTCTGGTGGAACACCTTCGAAGACCACCTCGAACACAGCAGCCTGCCCGCGCGCACCCTGCAAGTGGCGAACAACCCCAGCCTGCAAATCGACACCCCGGCCGGCACCCTGCAACCGAGTACGCCCGACAACGACACCCTGTGGTGGTGGAAACTCAGCACCCTGATCCTCGCCTGCACCACCCTGCTCGGCTTCGGCCTCTGGTGGCGCGCCCGCTGGCAACCGGCAATCCACCGCGCCGCCCAGACCGGCCCGAGCCCACGCACCCTGCTCGACGACATCAAACGCGCCAGCCAGGCCAACGACCCCCACGCCACCCGCCAGGCACTGGACGCCTGGGCGCGGCAGCAGCCGGAGACACTGGCAGACATGGCCGCGCGGTTTGTACCGTTGTCGGACGCGTTGGACGGGTTGAATGGTGCGCTGTACAGCGAGACGGGGCAGCATTGGCAGGGTGAGGATTTGTGGCGGGCGATCCGAACTATTCCCGCCGCCGAGCGCGTGCAGGATCCGGTGGGTGAGAGTGGGTTGCCGCCGCTTTATCCGAAGTGAAAAGCGAAAGATCGCAGCCTTTGGTAGCGCCTACGGATTGTGAGCAGGAGCTGCCGAACGCTGCGATCTTTTGATTCTCATAAGTACTGATTCCTGAGTACCGTCGAACCTAGGGCAGTTTAACCAGCACAATTTCATCGGAGCCCTTTGGCAACTCCAGCAAATACTTCCAGCTTTCAATAATTTTCTTCCACTCTTCCAAGCTGAATTTGCTTTCCGGCTGACCGATCCAGTCATCGTTTATGTTTATATCGACCTGTACACCACTCGCATCAATATTCAGGACAACATCATTTCCGCCTTCACAGACTGATAGCTGAGTGCCGTTCATTACTGACGTTAAGGACTCAAGCAGGCGATCACAATCCCCGGAGTATTGGGCAATAGCGCCAAGGACAGAGCAGACATATAGCTCATACCGTTGAACTCCCTCTTGGCCTGGGCTCACTTGCGCCATGTCATGAAAAACCTCACCCAATACTGGGTGAGTGCCAGCCCTATGATAAAAAAATTGCAATTCCATAAATGCATTCTCAGCGAGTAATTCGGGAAAGCTACGCAGTCCCAGAAGATCTATGAGCCTGGTTTTCTGGTGCGTCTTACACGGACAACTCTACGTAGACAGCCTCAACGATGGCGTCGCCTTCTTCGAAATCAGGCACATAAAACCTTAAACCCACGCCAGTGACACTGAAGCCTGAATTATTGAAAACCAGAACCTCTCCTCGCTTGGCCAAAAACTGTCGAACCACAAGCGCATCTTCACCGACCAGTTTCTGGTTGTCCCAAACAAGCCCACTCCATTTCAAAAACTCAACGCCAAAGACCCGGTAGCGCTCATCAAAGTAAACGTGCACGCCTAAATCATCGTAAGCGTCGGTCGGTACTGTCGAATCTTCGGCTTTGTAAAACGCCTCAAACCGACCACCAAGCGCCTTCCTTGATTCTTCTCGGGACATGCCAGCATGAATCAATCCCAGATCACCGCGACCTAAAAAACTAAATACCATTGTCATTTTCTTCTGGGATCCCCTGAACCAAGAAAGATACGCAATTCCTTCCAAGATGGTCAGGCTTGCGCATTCTGCACCTATGGAAAACTCACTGGTGACGTAAAAAGGGACAGACCACGTTTTCGGAGTACTTTCCAAACATGGTCTGTCCCATTATCCCTTTTTAGAGATTAAATACGGAGCGAACATGCTCGGCAAGTCCAGTTAAATCTTCGTAGGCCAGTGGACCGAGTGAAGGTTCATGAGTAGACAAGTAGACGGCTGCTGTCATATTTTTTTGCGAAGCACAATCACCAACTTCCCACAACCTTGACGGTGCAATCATCCAGTTGATCCCTGGGAGCCCTTCTCGTGGCCGGCCTACAAGCGACCATGACAAAGCCCCCTCATAGCCCTCCACCGCGGCCTTCAACTTGTCGATGTCAACCTTGTTAATACACTCAAACCTGAAAGCGACGAAAGGTGGCAGCGCAGAATGATCCTCCCGCTGCATTTCATTGCCGACCCTGGTTTTTGGAAACCGCTGTTGGTACTTTTGCCACTCCAAGACGCCAATTTCAGCAATAACGTTCAAGAGACGGCCTTCTTCATTTTCAACTGTCATAAATCAAAGACCTTTCAATTTATCTGAAATTCTAACACCGTCTGGATTCATCCCTTTGATGTGCTGCTCCCAATCACCTTTGGGAATAGGACTAGAAGACAATCGCGGATCGTATACATAGCGCCCATCTGTAAAAACATTATGATAATACTGGCCTACTTCAATTTTTCCATTTTCAAAGACCGTTAGCTTCCTGGGCTGGACCGGTTGAACTTCTATTATTTTTCCTTTGCCCCCGGCAGCGTCAAATAGTTTTATCGCAATTTCCAAACAGTCGGAGCTATCACACGCGACCATTTTCTTGATCAACGGGCTTTCCATCGCATCAACAACAGATTGAAGCGGTGGATGTAAAAAGAGGACAAACCACTTTTCGGAGTACTTCCCTCAAACGTGGTCTATCCTTATTTACCCACTAACCTTCATAAGTTAAAGACCTTTGACCCCTCGAGACAGACTACGTTTATTTAAACGTGGTCTGCCCCATTATTCCTCCAAACGCCTCAGACCTCGTCTGCGAGAAAGGAAATGAGATCAAGAAGTCGCCTAAAATTTCAATCAAGTTCTCCAATCGAGATCATGGTCACTTTCAAGATCGGTCTTGTAACCGAAATACAGCCCTACTTCCAGCAACCTGACGGCTGACTTTCCTGAAATCTTGAAATCAAAACGCTCAAGCAAGGACACCATCACTTCGTATGCCAAACCATATTCGCTATCATCTTCCAACCATTCTCTAATATTGGATAATGTATCTTCATAACCCAATATATCTGACGCAAAGAAGATCGCCATTTCGGGCTGAGATTCAAGCTCCTCCAAGAGCGCTGTGAGACTTTTTTCAACAAAGACATCATCCCTACTCATAATTTTGGATTCTTGGGTACATTCGTTGGATAACCTGTTACAACACGATTAAGAACCGTATCATAAACAACTTTGATATCGAGCCCATCTCTTGTGGCATTGCCCACTACGTAACCTCTGTTATCTGGAAGCAAAAAATGGGACAGATTTATTTCCTAAAATGAATCTGTCCCCTTTTAGCCTGACGCCCGCGCCCCTTATCAAAGACCCGATGTCGTCGCATTCTGCACCTATGGATAACTCAATGGTGGTAGCCCTGATAATCAAATCCTTCTGGAATATCCGGCCAGACTGGCTTGCGCAGCAGTGCATCCAAATCGTCGAAAACATCCCTGAAAAAATTGGCGAGATCCATGAAGTCCGTTCGTGAATTCAGCAACGCGGCTTTCAACATGACATCATCTGTATTTTCTTTGGCGGATGCCGCTCTGGACATATTGTAGAAAGCGTTTGCTAGCCTTTCCGCTAACTCGTCTTCCCAGTTCAGCTTGTAATCAGCTTCCCAACTGCCACCATCAAAATTGCCGGTTTTATCTTTAACCAACTGGATAATCAGTTTCTTTACTGACTCGAAATCATTCATCTTTCAACTTTCTCTTGATCGGATAACTTTTGGCTGCGCTGGACAAATGGCACATTTTTACTTATCAGACATGGCTCTCACTCAAGAGAACATCGACTTCCGTCTTATTTTCAGGATGACGCTGCAGCTATTTATCACAAGCTAGCCGAAGGTATTCCATGCAAACCTCTTCACTGACAACAATTGTGTCTGCATCGCTAGAGGGATACCCATAAGAAAACTCCACTCCTTCGAAATGACCCTCTTCAAATGAGCTATTTACATCAGGGAAGTTACAGTATGCTCCATCAACACTGAACCCCCAACGCCTCACAATATAGCCGGCCGCCTCGATGAAACGGCCATCATCATACATCCTGTCGAAATACCCTTTGACAATCCAATAAGGGTCTGACGGGCGGTATGGCTGACCGAACAACTCCTTCATAACAACCTTACTTCATTGCCGGATCATACACTGTCATTTCTTGAGTCTTCTGAACCGGAAACAATGTCCAACTCGTCCCACAGCATCGACAAGCCTATGCTTTCCATATAAGTCCCAAAATCCAGAAAAGGCGCAACGCCGATCGCCTCAATTGAAAACCAGGTAGCGTCGCACTCTGGGCACATGAATAATTCTTTGCCAGTGGCCTTGACATGGGCACAGACAATGTAATCCTGCTGACATCTTGGGCAGATGATCATCTCTGGCTCCTGTTAGAACACGACGCCGTTGAATGAATTTTCGCGGCGCAGATTGATATATAAAGTGGTGATCAAGTCGTCGTCATCGTCAACGTAAAACCCCATACCCAACTCACCGACTTCAAATCCGTCATCGTCAATGACGGGATCAATACCGTGGCGACGAAACAAAGCCAACACGTCCGTGGATGTTTCGCCTACCAGCTTGTGGCCGTTCCAGGACACCGTGCTTCTTTCGAAAAACTCTACCCCTTTAACCATATCTCGCGCGTCGTAGTAGACATGAAGGTCGAGCTGAAAATAAGCATCCGTAGTATTCAAGGAGTCAGCTGTTTTCCAGAACACTTCGAAACCGGCTCCAAGAATGTCGCGCACTTGTCCTCTGGACAACTTGCCATTCAAAGGGCCGACCGCTCCGTACTCCGCAATTGAAAAGTCCATTTGAAGCCTCTTGCTGGCGAACAATCCAGCCCCCACTCTTACCCGAAAGCGTGTGGGCGCGCTCTATCATAGTTCCTTAATATAGGAAGAAAAGTTTCCGCCACCTTGATCAATATGTAGTCGCCCGCATTTATTGCATCGATAAACAGTAGTAGCACCCGCACCTATCTGCTGATAGAACTCTTCCTCAGACAACCAACGGTCTGCCAAGGCAGCACCCAGCTCATCTATCTTTCGCTCGGCAACCATTGAAAACTCTAACTCGGAAGTACCATGAGACAAATTGATTATCTGACCGCACACACAGGAAAATTTAGGCATTGTATTGGTGGCTCAACTCAAGAAATGTAAAAAACTCGCCCACGGTCTTGAGGCGGACACATCAAAACAAAAAATCTTTCATCAGCGAGTGTTGGGAAGGGATCAATCATTGTTTCACCTGATAAAACGTAACCACCGGGCCGTAATCCTCATCCGAGTTCGACACCTCGACAGTGAATAATGTGTCCGGGAATTTCTCCTTCAACACCATTCGCCAGGCAAACCCGATCATCTCGCACAGTTGAAGAAATATTCTCGGCGATACACCATTTCCGTATTGGCCAAAAACATCATAAATCTTCACATAATTTATAAGCCGCTCAACCTCCGCCATGTCTCCAGCGGCCAGGTTCACGCAGCGCGCGAACGCTTCGTGTGAAAAATTTCGCTCGAGGAAAACGCCTCCCTCAGACACGATGAACGTCGGGAACAGCAACGTGGAAAATATCAATATCTGTTCCGGATGGCATTGGTCGTTGATATACGAATGAATATCCAGGCCTTCCTGATTCGACCACTGCTGCTTCCATGTGTCGAAGGGTTCTGTGTCGATAACCATGGGTATAGAGTTGATCACTTGCATTCCATTGGCTCCCCACTCGATCTTCTGGCGTCAGCTTTATCGAATAACGCTGAAGACTGGACGTAACGCTTGCGACTGAGATGATATCAATACGATGGCTCGATATTAGGTAGCCGCTGTATGGGCGTCAACGAGCGAATCGTCGAAATGCCCTGCGGCGTTCCGCTGGGACAAGCCCCACCGGCGCAATAATCTGTAAACTCTCCCCTCTTTCGCCGCCCAATCATTTCCTCGCGGCCATCACCTCTTTTCTGTAGCGGAGTCCACCTTGCGTCTGTTCCACACCTCCGACTGGCACCTTGGGCAAAACCTGCACGGCCAGGAGCGCGATTTCGAGCACGCGTGTTTTCTCGAATGGCTGCTGCGCCAGTTGCACTTGGCGCAGCCGGATGTGCTGCTGATCGCCGGAGACATCTTCGATACGGTCAATCCGCCGGTCAAAGCGCAGGAACGCCTCTACGATTTCATCGTCAGCGCTCACGAACAGCAGCCGCTGCTGACCATCGTGATGATTGCCGGCAACCATGATTCGGGCTCGCGGATCGAGCTGCCGGCGCCGTTGATGCGGCGTTTGCGTACTCACGCGTTGGGTCGGGTGCTGTGGCTGGATGACGGGCAGCTCGACGCCGAGCGCTTGTTGCTGCCGCTGCCGAATGCGCAGGGAGAAATCGCCGCGTGGTGTCTGGCGCTGCCGTTCTTGCGCCCGGCGGAAGTCACTGGCGCGCATCTGGGTGACAACTATCTGCGCGGCATCGGTCAGGTACATGAGTGGCTGATCGCGGCGGCGAATGCCAAGCGCCAGCCCGGGCAGGCGTTGATCGCTATCAGCCACGCGCACATGGCCGGGGGCTCGGTGTCGGAGGATTCCGAGCGCAGCCTGATCATCGGCAATGCCGAAGCGCTGCCCGCCAGCCTGTTCGGCGAAAGCATCAGTTACGTCGCCCTCGGCCATTTGCACAAGCCGCAGAAGGTCAACGGCGAGGAGCGCATCCGCTACAGCGGCTCGCCGATTCCGCTGTCGTTCTCCGAAATCGGTTATCAGCATCAGATTCTCGATGTGGTCCTGGACGGTGAAACACTGGTCAGCGTCGAGCCGAAACTGATCCCGCGCTCGGTCAATCTGCAGCGCATCGGCCCGGCACCGCTGGCCGAGATTCTGCTGCAACTGGCTGACCTGCCGAACATCGATCTGCTCGCCGAAACCCAGCGCCAGCCATGGCTCGAAGTGCGCGTGCGCCTGGATGAGCCGCAACCGGATCTGCGCCATCAAGTGGAAACCGCACTGCAAGGCAAAGCCGTACGACTGGTGCGCATCGCCGCTGAATACGCCGGCAATCGCGGCGTCGATGGCAGCGAGGACGGCAGCACGCTGATCGAACTCGACCAACTCACCCCGCAGGAACTGTTCAGCCGCGCCTGGCTCGACAATTACGGCAGCGAGGTCGACGAGCAGACGCTCAAGGACTTCGCCGAACTGCTGCAGGACGTGCAACTGGAGGGCGAGCAGCCATGAAAATTCTCGCCATTCGTTTGAAGAACCTCGCCTCGCTGGCCGGTCCGTTCGAGATCGATTTCACCGCTGAACCGCTGGCCAGCGCCGGTCTGTTCGCAATCACCGGCCCGACCGGCGCCGGCAAAAGCACGTTGCTTGATGCCTTGTGTCTGGCACTGTTCGGCGCTGTACCGCGTCTGAACAACACCGGCCGAGATGCGAAAGTCCCGGATGCTGACGGTGAAATCGCCACTGGCGACCCGCGCACCTTGCTGCGACGCGGCACCGGTGAAGGCTATGCCGAAGTGGATTTTGTCGGCGTCGATGGCCGCCGCTATCGCGCGCGCTGGGAAGCCAACCGTGCTCGCGAGAAGGCTGGCGGCAAGCTCCAGGCCAGTCGGCAGAGCCTGCGCGACATCGATCAGGATCAACTGCTCGCCAGCCAGAAAGGCGAATACAAAACTCAGCTGGAAGCCGCTCTGGGTCTCAACTTTGAACAGTTCACTCGCGCTGTGCTGCTGGCGCAGAGTGAGTTCAGCGCGTTCCTCAAGGCCGATGACAACGACCGCAGTGAACTGCTGGAAAAACTCACCGACACCGCGCTCTACACCCGCCTCGGCCGCCGCGCCTTCGACAAGACCAAAGAGGCCCGCGAAGCGCACAAGCTGTTGCAGGATCAGGCTACCGGCGTGACGCCTTTGGCGCCGGAAGCGCGCGCCGAACTCGACGAGCGTTTCAACACCGCGCAGCAACAGATGAAGGCGCAACAGGCGCAGCTCAAACAACTTGAGCAACAACACAGTTGGCTGAAGGATTTGCGTCAGTTGCAGGAAGCGCAGCAAGCGGCCAGCGAACAACTGCAAACCGCGCAACAGCAATGGCAGGCACTGGCCGGCGAGAGGGTAAAACTGACGCGTCTGGAACAGCTTGGCCCGCAGCGTCATCAGTTCGCGCGCAAGGCCGAGCTCGATGCGCTGCTGACGCCACTGGCGACGCAGATTGCCGCGCACACCCAACAACACGCGGCGCTGGGCGAACGCCAGACGGAGCTGGAACAGAACCTCGACGCAGCGAAAGTCGCCCTGAGCGCAGCGCAACAACGCCAGAGCGAAAATGCGCCGTTGCTGCGTCAGGCATTCGAAGAGCAAAGCACCCTCGCCCGCCTGATCAAGGACACCGCCAGCAGTGCCGAAGCCCGGCAAGCGGCCGAGCAAGCGTTCAAGGATGGCCAGAGCGCGATTCAGGCTTTGCAGGAAAAGCAGACTGAAGTCGCCGCGCGTTTGCAACACATCGCCGCTGAGCTTGAGCAGAGTGCCCATCTGGCGCCGTTGAGCGATGCCTGGAGCGCCTATCGCGATCGTCTGCAACAGCTGATGCTGATCGGCAACCGCTTGAACAAGGGCCAGAGCGAACTGGCTTCCCTCGCACAGAACGCCGCGCACAGTGCTGAGCAACTGGCCTCGCACAAACAGCAACTGGAAGTGCTGTTCAAAGAAGCCGGCGCAGAGCCGGACGCAGTCGCCGAACAGATCGGCCTGCTTGGCACCTTGCTGCAGGACAACCGCAAACAGCTGCGCGCGATCGAAGACCTGTCGCGCCTGTGGGCGACTCAGCAGGATCTCGACAAGCGCAGCGCCGAGTTGCAACAACGCCAGCTTGACGCGCAGCAGCAACGTGAACGTCTAACCCAGGACGGGGTGAAAACCAAGGCCGAACTGACCGTCGCCGAGCAGACCCTCAGCGTCACTCGCGAGCTGCTTGAACGTCAGCGGCTGGCGCGCAGTGCCAGTGTCGAAGAGTTGCGCGCGCAGTTGCAGGACGATCAGCCCTGCCCGGTCTGCGGCAGCAACGAGCATCCCTATCACCAGCCCGAAGCGCTGTTGCAAAGCCTTGGCCGTCACGATGAAAGCGAACAGGCCAACGCCCAGCAAGTGGTCGATCAGCTCAAGGAAAAACTGAGCGAACTGCGCGGCGAAGTCGGTGGCGTGATCGCACAACAGAAAGAATTGCTGCAGCAACAGGAACAACTCGCGGCGCAGCAACAAGCCTTGGCCCCGAGCCTCGACGCGCATCCGCTGGCCGCGCAACTGTTCAATCAGGACGCCGACAAACGCGACGCCTGGCTCAGCCGCCAGACCGAGCAGTTGAACCAGAGCATCACTCAGGACGAACAACGCCAAAGTGCGCTGCTCACCTTGCAACAGGACGCTGCGCGCTTATCGCAACAATTGCGTCAGGCTGAAGTGGCGCATCAGCAAGCGGCGCAACAGCTGAGCCATCAGCAGCATGAACTCAACAGTGATCGTCAGCGCCTTGAGGAAGAACTCAGCGCGTTCGGCCCGCTGCTGCCCGCCGACACACTTGAGGCATTGCGCCTGGAGCCGGCGGCAACGTTCATGCAGCTGGACCGGCAGATCGCCGAGCGTTTGACCCAGCTCGAACAGCAAAAGGAAGAGCTGAGCGAACAGCAGCAACGCCAGCAGACGTTGGAGAAAGAACAGGATCGTCAACAGCTGCGCACTCAGCAACTGCACAGCGCCGAGCAACAATTCATGGCGCTGACCGAGCAACAGCAAGGCTGTCAGGAAAAGCTCGCGCAGTTACTTGGCGAGCACGACAGCGCCGAGCACTGGCAGCAGCAGCTGGAACACGCGGTGGAACAGGCGCGCGTCGCCGAAACCAGCACCGCTGAGGAGCTGCAAAGTGTGCGCACGCAACTGGTGCAGATCGCCGCTGAGCTCAAGGCCCAACAGGAACGCCTGCAAGCACTGCAAGCCGAAGACCAGGCACTCGCCGGCAAGATCGCCGATTGGCGCGCCAGCCATCCGGAACTGGATGACGGCGGCCTCGAGGACTTGCTGCGCTTCGACGACGCGCAAGTCGCCGAACTGCGTCAGACCCTTCAGCACAACGAAAAAGCCATCGAACAGGCCCAGGTCCTGTTGCAGGAGCGCGATCAGCGTCTGCTCGATCACCAGGCCCGGCAGGACGGCAATCTTGACGCCGAACAGCTGGACAGCGCCCTCGCTGAGCTGCAGAACCAGTTCGCCGTCAGCGAACAGCAGTGCGCCGAGCTGCGCGCCGAACAGGTGGAGGACCAGCGCCGGCAGAACGCCAATCAGGCGCTGGCCCAGCAGATCGCCGACGCCTATGCCGAGTACCAGCGCTGGGCGCGGCTCAGTGCCTTGATCGGCTCGGCCACCGGCGACACCTTCCGCAAGATCGCCCAGGCCTACAACCTCGACCTGCTGGTGCATCACGCCAACGCGCAGCTGCGCCAACTGGTCAAACGCTATCGCCTCAAACGCGGCGGCAGCATGCTCGGCCTGCTGGTGATGGACACGGAAATGGGCGACGAACTGCGCTCGGTGCATTCGCTTTCCGGCGGCGAGACGTTCCTCGTATCACTCGCCCTTGCGCTGGGTCTGGCCTCGATGGCGTCGAGCACGCTGAAAATCGAGTCGCTGTTTATCGATGAAGGCTTTGGCAGCCTCGATCCGGAATCCTTGCAACTGGCCATGGACGCGCTCGATGGCTTGCAGGCGCAGGGACGCAAGGTGGCGGTGATTTCCCATGTGCAGGAAATGCACGAGCGGATTCCGGTGCAGATTCAGGTGCGGCGCCAGGGCAATGGTTTGAGCACGCTGGAGGTGATATGAACACGCTGTATTCCTTCCGCCGCTGCCCTTACGCCATGCGTGCGCGAATGGCGCTGCGTTATGCGGGCGTGCCGGTGGAGATTGTCGAAGTCAGTCTCAAGGATAAACCGGCGCAGATGCTGGAACTCTCGCCCAAGGGCACGGTGCCGGTGCTGAATGCCGATGGCGTGGTGATCGATGAGAGTCTGCAGATCATGCGCTGGGCGTTGGCGCAGAATGATCCGGATGATTGGTTGCTGGCCGGTGATTCGTTCGCGGCGCTGTGGATGGAGAAACTGATTGAAGGCAATGATCAGATTTTCAAATCGGCTTTGAATCGCTACAAGTACGCCGAGCGTTACCCTGAGCAGCCGATGGAAGCTTATCGGGCTGAAGGTGCGTTGTTTCTGCAGAAACTGGATGAGCTGCTCGAAGGCCGCGATTATTTGCTCGCCGATCACCCAAGCCTCGCCGACATCGCCCTGCTGCCCTTCGTCCGACAGTTCGCTCATGTTGATCGCGAGTGGTTTGCGCAGACGCCTTATCTTCGCTTGCAGGCCTGGTTGCAGCGCTTGCTCGAATCTGAGCTGTTCACCTCGGTCATGAAGAAGTAACCCTCTCTCCCTCTTGATCGTTCCCACGCTCTGCGTGGGAATGCAGCCGGGGACGCTCTGCGTCCCATTGGAACGCGGAGCGTCCCTTGAGGCATTCCCACGCAGAGCGTGGGAACGATCTTCGTCAGGCCAGGGCGTTGCACATGCCCAGCGCCATGCAATCCACTTCAAACGGCCCGAGAAAATCCACCGCGACCTTGACCGGTGGATTGCCGGCCATCAGCCCCAGCGTGTTGGCTCTTTCAATGTTGTGGGCGATGTTGTGGTTGGCCTCTATGGCCCGGGCCAAGCCGCCCACCGAGCCCTGGCCAAACCCCAGGAGTGAGGCGCCGTTGGTCATCAGCGCGAGGCTGGCGATGACCCAGAGTCTGTAGCCTTTCATGCGCCGCCGACTCCTGCGAGTTCGGCCCTGTCGACCATCGCGCTTTGCGAGCGCAGTTCGAACTGGATGCCGGGGTGGGCGACGTTGATCGGGGCGTCGAAGCTGTGTTCCATCTGTGCGCCGATGCTGACGAACAGCACCACGGCCAGGTACAGACCAATGGCCAGGTAGGCGCCGCGTTTGGCGGAAGTGAGGATTGCGCTGGCCATGGTGTTCTCCGTGGGCAAAGGTTTCGATGGCCACAGAATCAATCAAAAAAGCCGAAGCAACCACTCAGGGTTTGCAATGGTGAATATCAGCTTCGTTGATTATTTAGCGGCTCTATTTGCCGGCGAGAGAAAACCTATGAGTGCAGAACGCGCGCGCGCGTAGGAGCTGCCGAAGGCTGCGATCTTCTGATTGATCGTTCCCACGCTCCGCGTGGGAATGCCTCAAGGGACGCTCCGCGTTCCAATGGGACGCAGAGCGTCCTGGGCTGCGTTCCCACGCAGAGCGTGGGAACGATCAGGTTACGCGCGCGCGTAGAAGCTGCCGAAGGCTGCGATCTTTTGACGATGAAGATCAAGAGATCGCAGCCTTCGGCAGCTCCTACAGGAGAACGGTGCGCTCAGGCTTGGGTTTTGTGATCCAGCGCGGCGTAGAAGTTGGCGCTTTGTTGCAGGTATTTCTGGGTGTAGCTCTGGGTGTGGGATTTTTTGCTGGCGATTTCGACGTTGGCACCGGCTGGCAATACCACGGTGGCAGAAATGGCGGAAGCGGCGATGACGGAGAAGAGATTAAAGTTCATGGCGGTAACCCTCGTGTTCGTTTGCTTGGTTTGCCCGGTCGGGCTGTGAAACAAACGTAACGCTCGAGGGTTGCCTCCTTGAAATCTTTTGTAGCATTAGCCGATATCAGTGCAATTAATACAACGATGCAGGCCCCGCAGACCGGGGCCTGTGGCTTATTGTCGCACTACAAATTTCAGATCGCTTGGCGCGTCCATCGGCAGTTTTTGCACGGTTTTGCCCAGCAGACCGGTCTTGGCATCGCGTTCGACGACGACAATCTGGTTGCTCTTCTGGTTGGCAATCAAGACGAATTTACCGCTCGGATCAAGGGCAAACTCGCGCGGGTGATCACCTTCGACCGAGCGCTTTTGCAGCTCTTTGAGCTGACCGGTCGCAGGATCAATGCCGAACACTACGAGCTGATTGGCCGTGCCGCGATTGCTCACGTAGAGAAACTTGCCGTCAGCCGAAGCATGCAGCGCCGCGCCGGCTTTGTCCGAGGTCGGCTGGCCCGCTGCCAGATCGACCAGTTGCGTCTGGGTCAGTACGCCGTCCTTGTAGTCGAACACCGCGACCTGTGCACTCATCTCCATGGTCAGCCAAGCGTGTTTGCCGTCAGCGCTGAACAGCAGATGACGCGGGCCACTGCCGGCCGGCAAGGCTACCGAGGCGGTTTTTGCCGGGGTCAGCGGCAGGTGTGGGTTGGCCTTCGGGTCGTATTGATAGATGAAAACCTTGTCCGCGCCCAAATCATTGGAGAACACATAGCGCCCGTCCGGCGACGACACCGTCGAGTGCACGTGATTGGAAGCCTGGCGCTCGGGGTTGACCCGACTGGCCGGGTGTCCGCTCATTTGCACTACCGGTTTCAGCTGGCCGTCGGCATCGACCGGCAATACCGCCAGGGTGCCGCCCGGATCTTCCATCACCGAGTAGTTGCTGACGAACAGGTGTTTGGCATCTGCGCTGAGGCTGGAATGGGTCGGCTCGTTACCGAGACTCTGCACTTGATTGATCAGGCTCAGCGCATGGGTTTTCGGGTCGATGGCGAAGCTGCTGACGCGGCCGACCGGATCGGTCTGGCCCGGGCCGTTTTCGTTGACCACGAACAGGCGTTTCTGGTCTTTCGAGAGGGTCAGCCACGAAGGGTTTTCGGTCTTGACCACTTGCAGCGGCTTGGCGTCGATCTGGCCGGTGGCACTGTCGAACTGCATGCGGTAGATGCCCTGGCTGGAACCGGCGGTGTAGGAGCCGACCAGCAATTGCAAGGTTTCGGCAGAGGCGCTGGAAAGCCCCATCGCGCCGACGCTGCCGGCCATCAGCAAAGGCCAGAAATTACGCATCTTCATTATTGTCATCCTCATCGTCGCTGCTGCTGACTACGTCGCCGACGCACACCAGACGATGCTCGCCCGTGGTCTTGGTGTCGCTGGCGTAACCAACGATCAGCCAGCTCTGCAGCGTCTCAGCGAACGTCGCTTGCGCGACCTGCGCCGGGGTGAATTGCCAGTGCTTGGCTTCGCGGCCGTCGATGCATTCGATGTGCAGGTTATCGTCCTCGTCGAGGGCGAATTCGAAGGCGTGCAGGCCATCGATTTCGACCATACCGCAGTGTTCGAGGGCGTTGAGAAGGGTTTGGGCAGTCATGGCAAACAGTCTTTCTAGGGGGGAAAGGGCCAATGATAGCCCAATGTGATCCGAAGGCCCCTGCTGGAACCTCTGTGGGAGCGAGCCTGCTCGCGAAGGCGGTGAGCCAGCTGATCGTTCCCACGCTCTGCGTGGGAATGCCTCTAGGGACGCTCCGCGTTCCAATGGGACGCAGAGCGTCCCGGGCTGCATTCCCACGCGGAGCGTGGGAACGATCAATCAAAGACACAGGAAATTACGGTGCTGGCTAGATCGCCTCACGCGATGGCTTGCCATCCACCAGACGCTGAATCCGCAGCGGGTTGGCGTTTTTCAGCGGTTCGGGCAGCAAGCTGTCCGGGTAGTTCTGGAAGCACACCGGGCGCAGGAAGCGATCGATCGCCAGCGTGCCCACTGACGTGCCGCGCGCATCGGACGTCGCCGGGTACGGCCCGCCGTGCACCATCGAATCGCACACTTCGACACCGGTCGGATAACCGTTGAGCAGGATGCGCCCGACCTTCTGTTCCAGCAGCGGCGTCAGCTCGGCGAATTGCTCGAAGTCAGACGGCTCGCCGATGATCGTCGCGGTCAACTGACCGTGCAGGCCGTGCAGCGCTGCGCTCAGTTGTGCCTGATCGGCCACTTCGACGATTACTGTGGTGGGGCCGAACACTTCTTCCTGCAGCACTTCATCGCCGTTGATCAACAGGCTGACATCGGCCTTGAACAACTGCGGCTGCGCCTGATTGCCCTGCTGCGGATTACCGGCCAGATGCTCGATGCCGCTGTGGGCCAGAAGCTTTTCCAGGCCTTTGCCATAGCTGCCGAGGGTACCGGCGTTGAGCATGGTTTGCGCCGGTTGATCACCGATTGCAGCGGCGACTTGCTGTACAAACGCGCTGAACTGCGGCGAGCGAATACCGATGACCAGACCCGGGTTGGTGCAGAACTGACCGCAACCCTGAACCACCGAAGCGGTGAGGTCACGCGCAACGGTTTCCGAACGCGTGGCCAGTGCCTGCGGCAGCACGATGACCGGGTTGATGCTCGACATCTCGGCGAACACCGGGATCGGTTGCGGACGTGCGGCAGCCATGTCGCACAAGGCGCGACCGCCCTTCAGCGAACCGGTGAAACCAACGGCCTGAATCGCCGGATGCTTGACCAGCCATTCACCGACGCCGCCACCGTAGATCATGTTGAACACGCCGGCGGGCATACCGGTTTTTTCTGCGGCACGAATGATCGCGTCGGCGACCAGTTCAGCGGTGGCCATGTGGCCGCTGTGCGCCTTGAATACCACCGGGCAACCGGCGGCCAGTGCTGCTGCGGTATCGCCACCGGCAGTGGAGAACGCCAGCGGGAAGTTGCTCGCACCAAACACGGCGACCGGGCCGAGGCCGATGCGGTACTGACGCAGATCCGGACGTGGCAGCGGCTGGCGATCCGGCAATGCCTGATCGATGCGTGCGCCGTAGAAATCACCGCGACGCAGAACTTTGGCGAACAGACGCATCTGCCCGCTGGTGCGACCACGCTCGCCCTGAATGCGACCAGCCGGCAGCGCGGTTTCGCGGCAGACCACGGCGACGAAATCGTCGCCAAGCGTATCGAGTTCATCGGCGACCGCGTCGAGGAACTGCGCGCGACGTTCGGCGCTGAGGCTGCGATAGGTCGGGTAAGCCGCAGCGGCGGCCTTGGCGGCGGCGTCGACTTCTTCGGCCGTGGCCTGAATGAAATCATGCGGCAGGGCTTCGCCAGTGCTGGCGTCGAGCGAGTGCAGTTTGACGCTGCCGGCGGCGCTACGCTGACCGCCGATGTAGTTGTGACCGAGAATCTGAGTCATGGGATCTCCTTAAAGGGTGCCGATGCTGTCCGGTTCAAAAGCCGCCTGAACCGGTGCGATACCGTTGACCAGCGGTGCGCCGAAGTCGGCCTGGCTGATCTCGAACGTGTCGCCCGGCTGGGTGCGGATGCCGTCGGCAAACGACAGGGTCGCAGTGCCGAAAAAATGAATGTGCACGTCGCCCGGACGCAGGAACTGACTGTATTTGAAGTGGTGGTACTCGAGGTTCGCCAGGCTGTGGCACATGTTGGCCTCGCCGCTGAGGAACTCGTTCTGCCAGAGCACTTCGCCGTCACGCAGGATTCGGCTGGTGCCGGCAAGGTGTTGAGGCAATTCACCGGTACGAAGTTCCGGGCCATAACTGCAACTGCGCAATTTCGAGTGCGCGAGGTACAGGTAATTCTTGCGCTCCATGACGTGGTCGGAGAACTCGTTACCGACGGCGAAACCGAGGCGATACGGCTTGCCATCGTTGCCGATGACATACAGGCCGGCCATCTCCGGCTCTTCGCCGGCGTCCTCGGCGAACGGCGGCAGCGGGAACGGCTGCCCCGGACGCACGACAATGCTGCCGTCGCCCTTGTAGAACCACTCTGGTTGCACGCCGGCCTGCCCCGCCGCTGGTTTACCGCCCTCCACGCCCCATTTGAAAATGCGCATGGTGTCGGTCATCGCCGCTTCATCGCCGGCCTGCTGGTGCATCTTGTCCCGGGCCGAAGCACTGCCCAGATGGGTCAGACCAGTACCGCTGACCAGCATGTGCGCCGGGTCCGGGTGATCGAGTGGCGGCAGGATGCGCAGGTCTTTGAGCAACTGCCCATAGTCGTGACTGGCGCCGAGGCCGAGGCTTTGCACTTGCTGCTCAAGCGAGCTGCCGGCCTCGATCGCGGCCAGGGCCAGATCACGGACACTGCGGGCGTCCTCGACTTCGCGGACCTGACCGTTGTCGACCACGCCGACCCGGCGCTCGCCGTTGGGTAATTCGAATTGAACCAGATGCATATGTCCTCTCCTTTATCCAAAATTCCGAAACACCGCAAAACCCTGTGGGAGCTGGCTTGCCAGCGATAGCAACCTGTCTGACGCATCAATGTTGGATGTGCCGCCGTCATCGCTGGCAAGCCAGCTCCCACAGGGGTGGTAATTGATCCATAGGTGTCAGGTTCGGGTCGCGCCACGGGCGCTGGCGGCAAACTGGTCGACGGGCAACACGTGTTTGCGCTCCAGCACGCGATAAACGACGCCGGTCAGAATCAGCCCGAACACCATCACGCCCGAGAGGAAGTAGAGTCCGGACGCCAGATTGCCGGTGTATTCCTTCAACGCGCCGATGACGAACGGCCCGATGTAACCGCCGAGGTTGCCCACCGAGTTGATCAAGGCAATCCCCGCCGCGGCACTGGCGCCAGCAAAGAAGCGACCGGGCAAGGTCCAGAACACCGCTGTGCACGAGAACAACGCGAACGCCACCAGACACAGCGCCGCCAGTTGCGCTACCGGCAGCGACAGCCAGGCACTGAGGAACAGGCCCAGCGCACCAAGCACATAGAGCACCGCCAAGTGGCCGTAGCGATCATTCAAGCGGTCGGAACTGCGCGGAATGATCAGCAGGCCGATGATCCCGAAAATGTATGGCACCGAAGAAACGAAACCGGTCACCAGATCGCTGCCGCCGAACTGTTTGATCAGCGTCGGCAGCCACAGGCCGAGGCCATAAATGCTCAGGGTCACCGGCAGATAGAAAAGCGCCAGCAGCAACACGCGTTTGTCTTTCAGCGCATGCAGTGGATTGCCGTGACGGGTCTGGCCGTACTCCTGCAAGTCCTTTTTCAGTTCGCCGGTCAGCCAGTCTTTTTCCGCCTGATCCATCCACTTCACTTGCTGCGGGCCGTCCGGCAGCCAGCGCAGGACCGGCCATGTCAGCAGGATCGCCGGGGTGCCGATGACGATGAACAGCCACTGCCAGCCATGCAGACCAAGGATGCCGTCCATGCCCAGCAAACCGCCGGACACGGGACCGGTGATCATCATCGCGATGGGTTGCGAGAGGATGAACAGGCCGAGGATCTTGCCGCGATGGCGCACCGGGAACCATTGGGTGATGTAGTACAGCACGCCGGGGAAGAAGCCCGCCTCGGCCGCGCCGAGCAGAAAGCGCATCACATAGAAGCTGTGCGGCCCTTGCACAAAGGCCATGCCGATGGTGATCGCGCCCCAGGTGATCATGATCCGCGCGAACCAGCGCCGCGCGCCGAAGCGTTCGAGCATCAGGTTGCTGGGAATCTCGAGAAGAAAATAGCCGATGAAAAACAGCCCGGCACCGAGGCCATAGGCGGCGTCGCCGATGCCAATGTCGGCGCCCATGTGCAGCTTGGCGAAGCCGACGGCGGAGCGATCCACATAGGCGATCAGGTACAGCAGGATCAGGAAGGGAATCAGTTTCAGTGTGATGCGCCGGACAAGCCGCAATTCCTGGCTCATGAGATCGGTCTCCGATTGTTGTTTTTATAGAACCTCGGGGGACGCCTCTCGCCAAACCAGCCAAGGCCATCCCACCGTCGAAAACGACTATATAGTAATACTAATTACCCAACAACTCTTCCAAAGCGCGGATTTTGAGCTTAGATTAAGCGTCAGCTCGCAAACAATAGTCTTACAATAAGAGAATCGATCATGTCTGATAAGAAACCCACCCTGCGCTCCGCCCAATGGTTTGGCACGGCCGACAAGAACGGCTTCATGTACCGCAGCTGGATGAAGAATCAGGGCATCGCCGACCATCAGTTCCACGGCAAGCCGATCATCGGCATTTGCAACACCTGGTCGGAACTGACCCCGTGCAACGCGCACTTCCGCCAGATCGCGGAGCACGTCAAACGCGGGGTGATCGAGGCCGGTGGTTTTCCGGTGGAATTCCCGGTGTTCTCCAATGGCGAATCGAACCTGCGCCCGACCGCCATGCTCACCCGCAACCTGGCGAGCATGGACGTTGAAGAAGCGATTCGCGGCAACCCGATCGACGGCGTCGTGCTGCTCACCGGTTGCGACAAAACCACTCCAGCACTGCTGATGGGCGCGGCCAGTTGCGACGTGCCGGCCATCGTCGTCACCGGCGGCCCGATGCTCAACGGCAAGCACAAAGGCAAGGATATCGGCTCTGGGACCGTGGTCTGGCAGCTCAGCGAACAGGTCAAGGCCGGCACCATCACCATCGATGACTTCCTCGCAGCCGAGGGCGGCATGTCGCGTTCGGCGGGCACCTGCAACACCATGGGCACCGCGTCGACCATGGCCTGTATGGCTGAAGCGCTGGGCACTTCGCTGCCGCACAACGCGGCGATTCCGGCTGTGGATGCGCGCCGTTACGTGCTGGCGCACATGTCCGGCATGCGTGCGGTGGAGATGGTGCGTGAAGACCTGAAATTGTCGAAGATCCTCACCAAGGAGGCCTTCGAAAACGCTATTCGTGTCAACGCTGCCATCGGCGGTTCGACCAACGCCGTGATCCACTTGAAAGCCATCGCCGGACGCATCGGCGTCGAGCTGGACCTGGACGACTGGACCCGCATCGGTCGCGGCATGCCGACCATCGTCGACCTGCAACCGTCCGGGCGTTTCCTGATGGAAGAGTTCTACTACGCCGGTGGCTTGCCAGCGGTACTGCGTCGCCTCGGTGAAGCCAATCTGATCCCCAACCCGAATGCACTGACGGTCAACGGCAAGTCCATCGGCGAAAACACCAAGGACGCGCCGATCTACGGCGAAGACCAAGTGATCCGCACCCTCGACAATCCGATTCGCGCCAACGGTGGCATCTGCGTGTTGCGTGGCAATCTGGCGCCGTTGGGCGCGGTGCTCAAGCCGTCCGCCGCCACTGCTGAACTGATGCAGCATCGCGGGCGTGCGGTGGTGTTCGAGAACTTCGACATGTACAAGGCCCGGATCAACGATCCGGAGCTGGACGTCGATAAGGATTCGATTCTGGTGATGAAGAACTGCGGGCCGAAGGGTTATCCGGGCATGGCCGAAGTCGGCAACATGGGCCTGCCGGCCAAGCTGCTGGCAGAAGGCGTGACCGACATGGTGCGCATTTCTGACGCACGCATGAGCGGCACCGCGTACGGCACGGTGGTTTTGCACGTCGCCCCGGAAGCCGCAGCCGGCGGGCCTTTGGCGGCAGTAAAGGAAGGCGACTGGATCGAACTCGATTGCGCAAGCGGCCGTTTGCATCTGGACATTCCGGATGCTGAACTGGCCGCACGCATGGCCGATCTGCAAGCACCGCAGCAATTGCTGGTGGGCGGTTATCGTCAGCTGTACATCGATCACGTGCTGCAGGCGGATCAGGGTTGCGACTTTGACTTCCTGGTTGGCTGCCGAGGTGCCGAGGTTCCGCGCCACTCTCATTGACACCCCACTGATCGTTCCCACGCTCCGCGTGGGAATGCAGCCCGGGACGCTCCGCGTCCCTTTCAGAGCTGGAACGCGGAGCGTCCCTTGAGGCATTCCCACGCAGAGCGTGGGAACGATCATTGCCTACCTCAAGATTGTGCCGTGCCTGCTATGATGCGCGGCATCTCCATCGCTCAGGATCGCGCCACTCCCCATGGATTACCGCAAACCTTCCGACCGTAAAAGCATGCACTCGCGCATCGTCCAGGAACTGGGCATGCAGATCGTCTCCGGACGCTTTTTGCCCGACGACAAACTGCCCGCCGAAGCCCTGCTTTGCGAGGAGTACGCGGTCAGTCGGCCGGTGTTGCGCGAGGCCACCCGAGTGCTGGTGGCCAAGGGTCTGGTGTATTCCAAACCGCGCGTCGGCACCGTGGTCAAGGCGCGCCGCGAATGGCACATGCTCGACCCGGACGTGCTGCACTGGCTGATGCAGAGCAGCCCGCAGAATGAATTCTTCAACGTCCTGACCAGCGTGCGCAGCATCATCGAACCGGCAGCGGCCGCCCTCGCCGCTCAGCATGCAACCGATGCCGACATCGCCGCGATCAACGAAGCCTACCAACGCATGGAAGCCGCGCCGACCCCGGAAGCGCTGTTGCAACCGGACCTGGACTTCCACAGCCGCATCGCCGATGCGACGCACAATGACCTGCTGGCGAACCTGTGCAACATGTTGGCGGTAGCAATTGCCGAGGCGTTGAAGCATTCCAATCAGCGGCCGAATCTGCATGAACTGGCGTTGCCCAGGCACAAGGCGATTCTGACCGCCATCGAGAACCGCGATGCCCTGGGCGCCCGGCATGCGACGCTGGTGCAGCTGGATGATGCGCGTAGTGCGTTGAGTGTTGTGCTTGGCGCAGAGCTTTCTTAGGGCTTGAGATCGCTTGCCCTCACCCTAGTCCTCTCCCAGAGGTAGAGGGGACCGATTGGGGGATATTTGAAATTTACGCCGACTTGAACGATTTGCGCTGAATCCAACATCGCTTGGTATTGCAGGTCCAGTGATTTGCTTTGAATCCATAATCGACTCGATCTTTCAGGTCGGTGTATGGCGAGAGACACCGCGGTCAGTCCCCTCTCCCTCCGGGAGAGGGCTAGGGTGAGGGGCTCTTGATCTTGAAGCACAAAAAAAGCCGCAACCCCTCAAGGTTGCGGCTTTGTCGTTTCAGGCTTTCAGATCAATGAGCAAACAGCGAATTGCCCTTCTGCCCCGCCAGCTTCTCAGGCTTGATCAGGAACTTGGCCAGCGCCGGCAGCAGCCACAGCGCGCCGAACATGTTCCACAGCAGCATGAAGGTCAGCATCAGGCCCATGTCGGCCTGGAACTTGATCGCCGAGAAGATCCAGGTGCACACGCCGATCGCCAGGCACAGGCCGGTGAACAGCACCGCTTTACCGGTCGACTTCAGGGTCTGGTAATAGGCTTCCTGCAACGGCAGCCCGGCACGCAGGAAACTTTCGAGGCGGCTGTAGATGTAGATGCCGTAATCCACGCCGATCCCCACACCCAACGCCACCACCGGCAGCGTCGCGACTTTCACGCCGATGCCCATGAACGCCATCAGCGCGTTGCCGAGCACCGAGGTGAGCACCAGCGGCAAGACGATGCACAGGGTCGCTGCCCATGAGCGGAAGGTGATCATGCACATCACTGCCACGCAGATGTACACCAGAATCAGGATGGTCAGCTCAGCCTGTTTGATGACTTCGTTGGTGGCCGCTTCGATCCCGGCGTTACCGGCAGCGAGGATGAATTCCAGGCCGTCCTTGTTGTTTTCCTTGGCGAACTCCTGCACCGCGTTGACAGCACGATCGAGGGTTTCAGCTTTGTGATCGTTAAGGAACACCAGTACCGGTGCCAGCGAGCAGCTGTTGTTGTACAGGCCATCGGCGCGGGCGATCGAGTTGTTCAGTACGTCCGGGTTGCGCGACAGGGTTTCCCATTTCAGGTTGCCCTCGTTCATGCCCTTGATCATCTGCTTGGACACGGTCACCAGCGAGATCGCCGACTGTACGCCCTCGGTGTTCTGCATCTTCCACATCAGCTGATCGATCGGCGCCATGGCTTCGTAGCGCGAGCAGCCTTCGGCTTTGGTCTTGACCATCACCACCAGCACGTCGGAGCTGGTCGAGTAGTTGCTGATGATGAAGTTGTTGTCCTTGTTATAGCGCGAGTCCGGACGCAGTTCCGGCGCGCCCTGGTCGAGGTCGCCGATCTTCAGGTTCTGGCTATACCAGAGGCCGCCACCGAAAGCGATCAGGGCCAAGGCTACCGAAATCGGCGCGACTTTCGGGCTGGCGAAGTTCGACAGCAGGCGCCAGAACGGGTGCTCACGGTTCGCATCTTTCTTGCTCTTGGCAATCGCGCGCTTGCTGATGCCGACATAGGAAATCGCCACTGGCAGCAGGATCAGGTTGGTGAACACGATCACCGCAACGCCGATAGACGCGCCGATCGCCAGTTCACGGATCACCCCGATGTCGATGATCAACAGGGTGATGAAACCCACCGCATCGGCCAGAATCGCGATCATCCCCGGCAGGAACAACTGGCGGAAGGTGCGTCGTGCAGCGGTCAGGGCGTTATCGGCCTCGCTGGATTGCAGGGCGATACCGTTGATCTTCTGCACGCCGTGGGAAATGCCGATGGCGAAAATCAGGAACGGCACCAGCATCGAATACGGGTCGAGCCCGAAGCCGAGGAAGTGCATCAACCCGAGCTGCCAGACCACCGCCACCAGCGTTGTGCTCAACACCGCGATGGTGCTGCGCAGGCAGTTGGTGAACCACAGCAGCAGAATCAGGGTGATGACGAAGGCGACACCGAAGAACAGCACCACCATCACCAGACCGTCGATCAGGTCACCGACCTTCTTGGCGAAACCGACGATGTGGATCTTGATGTTGGGGTTCTGCGCTTCGAACTTGTTGCGGATCTTGTCTTCGAGCTCATGGGAGAACTGGCGATAGTCCAGCGCCAGCAACTTGCCCTGATCCTGCGGGTCCGGATAGGCCTCGAGCAGCGGGATGTCGACGATGCTCGACTTGAAGTCGTTGGCCACCAGACGCCCGACCTGGCCGGACTTGAGCACGTTGTTGCGCAGCAGATCGAGGCTGTCCTGCGAGCCATTGTAGCTCTGCGGAATCACTTCACCGCCGGCGAAACCCTCTTCGGTCACTTCGGTCCAGCGTACGCTCGGGCTCCACAGCGATTTGAGGCCGGAACGGTCGACGCCGGAAATGTAGAACACTTCGTCGTTGATCTGGCGCAGGGTCTCCATGTACTCCTTGGAGAAGATGTCGCCGTCGGTGGCCTCCACCGAAATACGCACGGTGTTGCCCAGGTTCGCCAGATCGTTGCGGTGCTCCATCATCTTTTCGATGAAGGGATGCTGCAGCGGGATCATTTTTTCAAAACTGGTCGACGGCCGAATCAGCGTGGCCTGCCAGAACAGGAAAATGCTCACCACCAGGCAGATCAGGATCACGGCCGGACGGTTATTGAAGATCAGGCGCTCGAGAACCGTCGCCTTTTCCTGCTGAGGAGTGATCAAGGAAGTCATAGCCCCGCCTTCTTGTTATTGGTCTCGGCACCGTTTGGCTGGGTGATGTGCAAACCACCCTGCCCGGTCAGAATCAGGTTGCCGTTGCCGGCGGCGGTGACCGACGACAGCGAAATGCGATCCGGGCGGTTGAACACGCTGAAGGTTTCGCCGTTGTCGCTGCTGCTGATCACCGAGCCGCCGTTACCGACGATGACGATCGAGCCGTCTTCCAGCAGCGTGCCGCCGGACAGGCCGAACTCCAGCGCACCGCGTGCAGCTTTGAGTTCGACCTGCTCCCAGTTGCTGCCGAAATCAGTGGAGCGATAAAGATTGCCGCGCAAGCCGTAAGCCAGCAGGGTCTGCGGCTGCGCCGTGCCGATCACGCCGAACAGTGAACCTTCGTACGGGCCTTCAAGCTTTTCCCAGGTCTGGCCGTCATCGGCGGAGCGGAACATGCTGCCGGACTCGCCGACGATAAACAGCCCGGCGTCTTTCACGGCGGCGATGGCGTTGAGGTGGAACTGGTCTTCGTTGTCGAGGCGATCGCTGACGTCTTCCCAGTGCTTGCCGCCGTCGGTGGTTTCCAGCAGCGTGCCGTAGGCGCCCACGGCAAAGCCGCTGCTGGCGTCCTTGAACCAGACGTCGAGCAGCGGCGATTCGCGTGCGAGGTCTTCGAATTGTTTGGTCCAGGTCAGACCGCCGTCTGCGCTGGCGAGAATCTGTGCGTCGTGGCCCACGGCCCAACCGTTTTTGTCGTCGACGAAATACACGGCGGTGAGCAGTTGCCGGGTTGGCACCTTGGCCTGGGTCCAGGTTTTGCCCTGGTCATCGGAATAGACGATGTGCCCGCGATCGCCGACCGCGACCAGACGCGCGCCAGCGTGGACGACATCAAGAATCAGGCTTTTCGCGGCCTTGGCCGATTCAGTGGCATAGACCACGTCAGCCGGGGCCTCGGCGGCAATCACAGGTGCCGATAACGTGGCGAAGCCCAGCAGCGAGAGTGCTGTGGCCAGCAACGCGGTGTTGCGTAACGCCGGCGGGCGGCAACGACTCATAGACCTTCCCCTATTTATTATTGTTGGGCCATCGGGCCTTCAAGGGCGCCGCAAGGGTGCTCAGCTACTGGCGTTTCAGAAGCATAGTCCTGAAACCCGCAATCCAGAGCCCCTTCGGAAGCTGGCTCATCCTATCGGGCTTTGCAAATGTCTGACAATCGGCGCCGCGTTATCTTTTGTTAACCGAAAGCGGCCCTCTGTAACCAAGGAATTCCCCTGTGGGAGCGAGCTTGCTCGCGAAAGCGCCGGGTCTGGCAATGAAGATGTCGACTGGAGGGGCCTCTTCGCGAGCAAGCTCGCTCCCACAGGGGTTGGCGGTAGCTTGGGAATTTGAATACATGACCATTCGCCGGGGTGATGAGGCAAATCTCGTCAGGGGGACTTGCAGGATCGGTATTATGGTATACCATCAGACGCACAGACATTCTCAATCCTCCAACGGAGCAGCTCATGAGTTTCGAAATTCGCAAGATCGTCAGCTATGTCGAAGAAACCTTCATTGAAGGCGACAAGGCTACTGACAAGCCGGTGACCATGGTCGGCCTCGCCGTGGTGATGAAGAACCCGTGGGTGGGCAACGGTTTTGTCGAAGACCTCAAGCCGCAGATCCGCGCCAACTGCTCCGACCTCGGCGCAATGATGGTCGAGCGTCTGGTCGGGATCATCGGCGGTGCCGAGAAGATCGAGGCCTACGGCAAAGCGGCGGTCGTCGGCGCTGATGGCGAGATCGAGCACGCGTCGGCGGTGATCCACACCCTGCGCTTCGGTAATCACTATCGCGAAGCAGTGAAAGCCAAGAGCTACCTGAGCTTCACCAACAAGCGCGGCGGCCCTGGCACTTCGATTCAGATCCCGATGATGCACAAGGACGACGAAGGCCTGCGTTCGCACTACATCACCCTGGAAATGCAGATCGAAGACGCGCCGCGTGCTGACGAAATCGTCGTCGTGCTCGGTTGCGCCGACGGTGGCCGCCTGCACCCGCGCATCGGCAACCGCTACATCGATCTGGAAGAACTGGCTGCCGAAAAAGCCCAGTAATCACAATAAAAAGGCATTGCAGGAGCGCTCCATGATTCGGCTCACCGCTGAACTCACCCCGGCTGGCACCAGTTACCTGGCGACCGGCCAAGGCCAGCCCGTGGTATTGATCCACGGCGTGGGCCTGAACAAAGAAATGTGGGGCGGGCAGATTGTCGGCCTCGCCAGCCAGTACCAGGTGATCGCCTACGACATGCTCGGCCACGGCGCCAGCCCGCGCCCGGCCAGCGGCACCGACCTGCTCGGTTACGCCGATCAGTTGCTCGAGCTGCTCGATCACCTCAATCTGCCCCAGGCAGCGGTGATCGGTTTCTCCATGGGCGGTCTGGTCGCGAGGGCCTTCGCCCTGCACTACCCGGAGCGCCTGCAAAGCCTGGTGGTGTTGAACAGCGTGTTCAACCGCAGCGAAGAACAGCGTGCCGGTGTCATCGCGCGCACTGCGCAGGCTGCCGAACACGGCCCGGACGCCAATGCCGAAGCGGCGTTGTCGCGCTGGTTCAGCCGTGAATATCAGGCGGCCAACCCGGCGCAGATCGCCGCGTTGCGCCAGACTCTGGCCAACAACGATCCGCAGGGCTATCTGACCACCTACGAATTGTTCGCCACCCAGGACATGTACCGCGCCGACGACCTGAGCAGCATTCAGGCGCCGACGCTGATCGCTACCGGCGAACTCGACCCCGGCTCGACGCCGGAAATGGCCGAGCAACTGGCCCGGCGCATCCCCGGCGCGAAGGTTGCCGTGCTGCCCGAGCAACGGCATATGATGCCGGTAGAGTCGCCGCGTCTGGTCAACCAGATGCTGCTGGAATTTCTCCAATTCGCACACGCCCGACAAAACCATATAAAGGGGATCGTTGCATGACACTCGCACGCTTCCAGATGTGCATCGGCGGAGACTGGGTCGACGCCCTCTCCGGCAAGACCTTCGAAAGCCTCAACCCGGCCTCCGCGCAAGCCTGGGCGGAACTGCCCGACGCCGATGAAGCGGACGTCGAACGCGCCGTGCAAGCAGCGCAAAATGCCTTCGACAGCCCGGCGTGGCGCGGCCTGACCGCCACTGCGCGGGGCAAACTGCTGCGCCGCCTCGGTGATCTGATCGCAGAAAACAAGGAACACCTCGCGCAGCTGGAAAGCCGCGACAACGGCAAGCTGATCCGCGAAACCCGTGGCCAGGTCAGCTATCTGCCGGAGTTCTTCCACTATACCGCAGGCCTCGCTGACAAGCTTGAAGGCGGCACCCTGCCGTTGGACAAGCCTGACCTGTTTGCCTACACCGTGCATGAAGCCATGGGTGTGGTCGCCGCGATCATTCCATGGAACAGCCCGCTGTACCTGACCGCGATCAAACTGGCCCCGGCCCTGGCCGCCGGCAACACGATTGTGATCAAGCCGTCCGAGCACGCCTCGGCGACCATTCTCGAGCTGGCGCGTCTGGCCCTCGAAGCCGGGATTCCGCCGGGCGTGGTCAACGTCGTTACCGGCTACGGCCCGAGCACCGGCGCCGCCCTCACCCGTCATCCGCTGATCCGCAAGATCGCCTTCACCGGCGGCGCGGCCACGGCACGGCATGTGGTGCGCAGCAGCGCCGAGAACTTCGCCAAGCTGTCGCTGGAGCTGGGCGGCAAGTCGCCGAATATCATCTTCGCCGACGCCGACCTGGACAGCGCGATCAACGGTGCGATTGCCGGGATCTACGCGGCGTCCGGGCAGAGTTGCGTGTCTGGTTCGCGCTTGCTGGTGCAGGACGAAATCTACGACGAATTCGTCAATCGTCTGGTCGAGCGCGCCCAGCGCATCCGCATCGGCAACCCACAGGAAGACAACAGTGAAATGGGGCCGATGGCCACCGCGCAGCAACTGGCGGTGGTCGAAGGTCTGGTCGCCGATGCGATCGCCGAAGGCGCGCGTTTGCGCACCGGTGGCAAGCGTCCGGCGGATCTTGGCGAAGGCTGGTTCTACGAGCCGACGCTGTTCGAATGCGACCGCAATTCGATGAAGATCATGCAGGAAGAAGTCTTCGGCCCGGTGGCTTCGGTGATTCGTTTCAAAGACGAAGCCGAAGCGCTGGCGATCGCCAACGACTCGCAGTTCGGCCTCGCTGCCGGCATCTGGACCCGTGACCTCGGCCGCGCCCATCGTCTGGCGCGCGATGTGCGCTCGGGGATCATCTGGGTCAACACTTACCGCGCAGTGTCGGCGATGGCGCCGATCGGCGGCTTCAAGAACAGTGGCTATGGACGCGAAAGCGGCATCGACTCGGTGCTGGCCTACACCGAACTGAAAACGGTGTGGATCAACCTCTCCCAGGCGCCAATGCCTGATCCGTTTGTGATGCGCTAGGAGTCCTGCGAAATGATCGAACCCGGCATTTACAAAGACGTCATGAGCTCGTTTCCGTCCGGCGTCACGGTGGTCACCACCCTCGACCCGGACGGCGGCATCGTCGGTATCACCGCCAGCGCGTTCAGCGCGCTGTCGATCGACCCGGCGTTGGTGCTGTTCTGCCCCAACTATGCGTCCGACACCTACCCGGTGCTGCGCGACAGCAAGAAATTCGCCATCCATTTGCTCTCCGCCGAGCAAACCGCCGAAGCCTACGCGTTCGCCGGCAAGGGCAAGGAAAAGGCCAAGGGCATCGAGTGGCACCTGAGCGATCTGGGCAACCCGATTCTGGCCAAGGCCACGGCGATCATCGAGTGTGAGTTGTGGCGTGAATACGACGGCGGCGATCACGCGATCATTGTCGGCGCAGTGAAGAACCTGATCCTGCCCGAGCAACCGGTGACGCCGATGATTTATCACAAGGGCAAGCTCGGTGCGTTGCCGCCCCTTGTTTGAGAACAATACAAAACCCTGTGGGAGCTGGCTTGCCAGCGATGGCGACGGAACATTCAACATCAATGCTGACTGAACTACCGCTATCGCTGGCAAGCCAGCTCCCACAGGATTGAGGTGAGGCGAAAGAAATGAGTAACGAGAAGTATGAAAAAGGTCTGAAAATCCGCACCCAGGTATTGGGCGAAGCCTATGTTCAGCGCTCGATCGAGAACGCCGACGACTTCACCCGTCCGCTGCAGGAAATGGTCACTGAATACTGCTGGGGCCATGTCTGGGGGCGTGAGGGTCTGTCGCTCAAGGAGCGCAGCATGATCAACCTGGCAATGATCTCGGCGCTCAACCGCCCGCATGAACTCAAGCTGCATGTGCGTGGCGCCTTGCGTAACGGCCTGAGTCGTGAGCAAATACGCGAAATTCTGCTTCAGGTCGGCATTTATTGCGGCGTTCCGGCGGCCGTGGACAGTTTCCGGCTGGCTCGTGAAGCCTTTGCCGAAGCCGACGCCGAGGCCTCCAGTTAACCCTCGGCTGTTTTGATGCCCGTCTGGCATGGACAGCCAAGCTCAAGAGCGGACCCCATGAAACGCCAGCCACTCGACGACAGCTTCAAGGTCAATCGCAACCCCGTTACCCTGCGCGAAATCGTGCTGGACAAACTGCGTAGCGCGATCATGAATTTCCAGCTCATGCCAGGTGATCGTCTGGTCGAACGCGACCTGTGCGATCGCCTCGGTGTCAGCCGCACTTCGGTGCGCGAAGCCTTGCGTCACCTCGAATCCGAAGGTCTCGTCGAATTCGCCGATGCCAAAGGCCCGCGCGTAGCCATCATCACCCTCGACGACGCCGTCGATATCTACGAACTGCGTTGCGTGCTCGAAGGCTTGATCGTGCAGTTGTTCACCCTGCGTGCCAAAGCCAAGGACATCAAGGCCCTGGAAAAAGCCCTCGACGACAACCGCAAGGCGCTCAAGGACGGCGAGCTGCAACAGGTCATCGACTCGGTGCAGGGCTTCTACGACGTGCTGCTCGAAGGCTCGGGCAACCATGTCGCCGCCACCCAGCTGCGCCAGTTGCAGGCGCGCATCAGTTACTTGCGGGCCACTTCGGTGTCGCAGGAAAACCGACGCGGCGCGAGTAATCACGAGATGGAAAAAATGGTCGAGGCGATCAAGAGCGGCGATCCGCTGGCGGCGCATCAGGCGTGCGTAGATCACGTCCGCGCTGCGGCTGCCGTGGCCCTCGATTACCTCAAGCGCAAGCAGGAAGAAACCGGCGTCGCCGTCAAAGGCACCCCGGCGATCACCCTGCCGATCGCGCTGAAAGAACCCCGTATAGGTCAATGACATGTTCAGCCCGAGCTTTTGCCCGAAATGCGGTGGCCCTGACCTCGGTCAGCAGACGCCGCCGGGTGATACGCACGAGCGCCTGATGTGCCGCGGCTGCGGCTACATCCACTACGTCAATCCGAAGATCATTGCCGGCTGCATCATCGAGCAGGACGGCAAATACCTCTTGTGCCAACGGGCGATCCCACCACGCCCCGGCACCTGGACGCTGCCGGCCGGTTTCATGGAAAGCGGTGAGACCACCGAGCAGGCGGCGCTGCGCGAAGTCTGGGAAGAAAGCGGCGTGCGCGCGGAAATCGTCTCGCCGTATTCGATCTTCAGCGTGCCGAAAATCAGCGAGGTGTACATCATATTCCGCGCCATCGCCCTGGAGATCACCGGGCAGTACGGGCCGGAGACCATGGATTACAAGTTCTTCGCCCCGGAAGAGATTCCGTGGGAGCAGATCTACTACCCGGCGATCCGGCAGATTCTCGAGCGCTATATCGAAGAGCGCCAGGCTGGGGTTTACGGGATTTACATGGGCAATGATGACAGCGGCAAGATCCATTTCATGCGCTAAAAATCACCTGTCCCCTGATCGTTCCCACGCTCCGCGTGGGAATGCCTCTTCGGACGCTCCGCGTTCGGCTTTGAAAGGGACGCAGAGCGTCCCGGGCTGCATTCCCACGCGGAGCGTGGGAACGATCATCAGTGTGGCTTAAATTGGGTTGATGCCTTCAACGATGATGATCTCCGCTCTCGCCCAATCTTCGCGATAACTTTTCGCCTCCTGATACGCCGCCGAGCGGTAGCACGCCACGGCTGTTTCGTAGCTCTCGAACTCAATGATCACTGTGCGCTGCGGCGTCTGCCGTCCTTCCATCGCTTCGCTGCGCCCGCCTCTGGCGAGAAACTTGCCACCGAATGCGGCAATCGCCTGCGGGGTGCGCTGGGTGTATTGGCTGTAGTGCTCGGCATCGGCTATATCCACATGTGCAATCCAGTACGCCTTCATAGTGACCTCTTTGTTGATTTTGTATTATGGTATACCAATATATTTCCAACGAACCCTGAGAGTCCAGCATGGCCTTCAACAGCATCGAAGAAATCATCGAAGATTATCGCCTCGGCAAAATGGTCCTGCTGGTCGATGACGAAGACCGCGAGAACGAAGGCGACCTGCTGCTGGCCGCTGATCGTTGCACACCGGAGGCTATCAGCTTCATGGCCCGCGAGGCACGCGGGCTGATCTGCCTGACCCTGACCGACGAACATTGCCAGCGTCTGGGCCTGGAGCAAATGGTACCCGCCAACGGCAGCGTGTTCAGCACTGCATTTACCGTGTCGATCGAAGCGGCGGTTGGCGTGACTACCGGCATTTCTGCCGCCGACCGGGCCTGCACCGTTGCCGCCGCGGTCGCGCCGAATGCCCGCGCCGAAGACCTGGTGCAGCCCGGCCACATCTTCCCGTTGCGCGCCAAGGAAGGTGGCGTGCTGACTCGCGCCGGGCACACCGAGGCCGGTTGCGATCTGGCGCGTCTGGCCGGTTTCACCCCGGCCTCGGTGATCGTCGAAGTGATGAACGACGACGGCACCATGGCCCGCCGCCCGGATCTGGAGCAGTTCGCGCGCAAGCACGGGATCAAGATCGGCACCATTGCCGACCTGATCCACTACCGCCTGAGCACCGAGCACACTATCGAACGCATCGGCGAACGTGAGCTGCCGACGGTGCATGGCACGTTCCGTTTGATCACCTTCGAAGATCGCATCGAAGGCGGCGTGCACATGGCGATGGTCATGGGCGACTTGCGTCGTGAAGAGCCGACACTGGTGCGCGTGCACGTGATCGATCCGCTGCGCGACCTGGTCGGCGCCGAGTACAGCGGACCGACGAACTGGACGCTGTGGGCGGCGCTGCAACGGGTCGCGGCGGAAGGTCATGGGGTTGTGGTGGTGCTGGCCAATCATGAATCGTCGCAGGCGTTGCTCGAGCGCGTGCCGCAGCTGACCCAGCCGCCTCGGCAGTTCAGCCGTTCACAATCGCGGATTTATTCCGAGGTCGGGACGGGGGCGCAGATTCTGCAGAACCTTGGGGTTGGCAAGCTGCGCCACCTCGGTCCGCCGCTGAAGTATGCGGGGTTGACCGGGTATGACCTTGAGGTGGTTGAGAGCATTCCGTTCACCGAATGACCCTGTTATCGATACTCCCCTGTGGCGAGGGGATTTATCCCCGTCGGGCTGCGAAGCGGCCCCGATTCCTGCCAACGCGATCCGCCAGAAATATCGCATGTCCCGCTTTCAGGGCTGCTCCGCAGCCCAACGGGGATAAATCCCCTCGCCACAGTTTCATTCGCTACACATTTGGATGAAGACCGGAAAGACAGATCCGCCAGATAACCGGTAAGGCAAAGTGCTTGCACAAAGTTTGGAATACCATAATATGATATTCCATAGACCGGACGAACCGAAAAACCGTCCAGCTACTGCTCCCGACAGGCGGGCAACAACGCAAGGCCCGCTCAAAAACACAACAATGAGGGCGTGAACATGGTGTTGAACAAAGCTGCAACCGCGATCTTTTTCGCGGGACTGCTCAGCGTTACCGGCCAGGCTGCAATGGCTGCCGAAAGCGTGAATTTTGTCAGCTGGGGCGGTAGCACCCAGGATGCGCAGAAACAGGCCTGGGCCGATCCGTTCAGCAAGGCCAGCGGCATCACCGTCGTTCAAGACGGGCCGACCGACTACGGCAAACTCAAGGCCATGGTCGAAAGCGGCAACGTGCAGTGGGACGTGGTCGATGTCGAAGCCGATTTTGCCCTGCGCGCCGCTGCCGAAGGCCTGCTCGAACCCCTCGACTTCAAAGTGATCCAGCGCGACAAGATCGATCCGCGCTTCGTCAACGATCACGGTGTCGGTTCGTTCTTCTTCTCCTTTGTCCTCGGCTACAACGAAGGCAAGCTCGGCGCCAACAAGCCGCAGGACTGGAGCGCGCTGTTCGACACCAAGACCTACCCGGGCAAACGCGCCCTGTACAAATGGCCAAGCCCCGGCGTGCTCGAACTCGCGCTGCTGGCCGACGGCGTTGCGGCTGACAAGCTCTACCCGCTGGATCTGGATCGCGCCTTCAAGAAACTCGACACCATCAAGAAAGACATCGTCTGGTGGGGCGGCGGCGCGCAGTCGCAGCAACTGCTGGCGTCCGGCGAAGCGAGCATGGGCCAGTTCTGGAATGGCCGTGTGCACGCCTTGCAGGAAGACGGCGCACCGGTCGGCGTGAGCTGGAAGCAGAACCTGGTCATGGCCGACATTCTGGTCATTCCCAAAGGCTCGAAAAACAAGGACGCGGCGATGAAGTTCCTCGCCAATGCCAGCAGCGCCAAAGGCCAGGCCGACTTCTCCAACCTGACCGCCTACGCTCCGGTTAACCTCGACAGTGTGGAGCGTCTGGATTCGACGCTGGCCCCCAACCTGCCGACGGCTTACGCCAAGGATCAGATCACCCTTGATTTCGCTTACTGGGCCAAGAACGGTCCGGCTATCGCGACACGGTGGAACGAATGGCTGGTCAAATGAAAATCGCGGCCACTGCGCCCCGTCCTTCCACTGCCACCGGGAGCGCCGCCGGCGCTGCCGGTTCGGCTTTCAAGCAACGCTGGCGCGGCGCCGGCAACCTCGTCCCGGCGCTGCTGTTCCTCGGCCTGTTCTTTCTGGCGCCGTTGATTGGCCTGCTGCTGCGCGGTGTGCTGGAACCTGTACCTGGCCTTGGCAACTACGAACAGTTGTTCGCCAACTCGGCTTATGCGCGAGTGCTGCTCAACACCTTTTCGGTGGCCGGGCTGGTGACGCTGTTCAGCCTGCTGCTGGGCTTTCCGCTGGCTTGGGCGATCACCCTGGTGCCGCGCGGCTGGGGGCGCTGGATCCTCAACATCGTGCTGCTGTCGATGTGGACCAGCCTGCTTGCCCGCACCTATTCGTGGCTGGTGTTGCTGCAAGCCTCGGGCGTGATCAACAAGGCGCTGATGGCGCTGGGCATCATCGATCAACCGCTGGAGATGGTGCACAACCTCACGGGCGTGGTGATCGGCATGAGCTACATCATGATCCCGTTCATCGTGCTGCCGTTGCAGGCGACCATGCAGGCCATCGACCCGATGATCCTGCAGGCCGGCTCGATCTGCGGTGCCAGTCCGTGGACCAACTTCTTCCGGGTGTTCCTGCCGCTGTGCCGGCCGGGTCTGGCGTCCGGCGGTTTGATGGTGTTCGTGATGTCGCTCGGTTACTACGTCACCCCCGCTTTGCTGGGCGGGGCGCAGAACATGATGCTGCCGGAGTTCATCATTCAGCAGGTGCAATCGTTCCTCAACTGGGGCCTGGCCAGTGCCGGCGCCGCGTTGTTGATCGCAATCACCCTGGTGCTGTTCTACTTCTACCTGAAGCTTCAACCGGAATCCCCGGTTGGCGCCAGTAACGCGAGGTAAGCCGACATGCTCCTGACCCCCAATGCCATGAGCCGGCGCATGCGTTTCGGCCTCTACGCTACGACTGGGCTGATCGGTCTGTTCCTGCTGTTGCCGATCGTGTTCATCGTCCTGCTGTCGTTCGGCTCCTCGCAGTGGCTGGTGTTCCCGCCACCGGGCTGGACGCTGAAATGGTACGGCCAGTTCTTCTCCAATCCCGACTGGATGAACGCCGCTGCCGCCAGCCTCAAGGTCGCCGTGCTGACTACGATCTGCGCCGTGGCCCTCGGTCTGCCGACCGCGTTTGCGCTGGTGCGCGGGCGCTTTCCCGGCCGCGAGATGCTCTACGGCCTGTTCACCCTGCCGATGATCGTGCCGCTGGTGATCATCGCCGTGGCGGTGTACGCGCTGTTTCTCAAGCTCGGCTATACCGGGACCATGTTCGCCTTCGTCGTCAGCCATGTGATCGTCGCGCTGCCATTTACCATCATCTCGATCATCAACTCGCTGAAGCTGTTCGATCAGTCGATTGAAGACGCGGCGGTAATCTGCGGTGCCTCGCGCTTGCAAGCGGTGTTCAAGGTGACGTTTCCGGCGATCCGCCCGGGCATGGTCGCCGGCGCCCTCTTCGCCTTCCTCGTCTCGTGGGACGAAGTGGTGCTCAGCGTGATGATGGCAAGCCCGACTCTGCAAACCCTTCCCGTGAAAATGTGGACCACCCTGCGCCAGGACCTGACCCCGGTGATCGCCGTCGCTTCGACGCTGCTGATCGGCCTGTCGGTATTGGTCATGGTGATCGCCGCCGCCCTGCGCCGGCGCAACGAAATCAGCGCCTGAGCGCCCAGGAGTACGACATGAGTGCCGTGATCAAAGACGCATCCCAGCAGAACGACAAACCCCTGGTCAGCCTGCGCAACCTGAACAAGCACTACGGCGATTTTGCTGCCGTCGATAACATCTCGCTGGACATCAAGGACGGCGAATTCCTCACCTTCCTCGGCTCCAGCGGCTCGGGCAAAAGCACCACGCTGTCGATGCTCGCCGGGTTCGAAACACCGAGCAGCGGCGAGATCCTCGTCAACGGCCAGTCGCTGGTCAACGTGCCGCCGCACAAGCGTGACATCGGCATGGTCTTCCAGCGCTATTCGCTGTTCCCGCATCTGTCGGTGCGCGACAACATCGCCTTCCCTCTGGCCATTCGCAAACTGGCGACGGCCGAGCGCGAAAAACGCGTCGATGCGATGTTGAAGCTGGTGCAGCTCGAACAGTTCGCCCATCGCCGCCCTTCGCAACTGTCCGGCGGTCAGCAACAACGTGTCGCCATCGCCCGGGCGCTGGTTTACGAGCCACGCATCCTGCTGATGGACGAACCGCTGGGCGCGCTGGACAAGAAGCTGCGCGAGGACTTGCAGGATGAACTGCGCCAGCTGCACCGGCGCCTGGGTATCACCATCGTTTACGTGACCCACGACCAGGAAGAAGCCATGCGGCTGTCGCAACGCATCGCGATTTTCAGCCACGGCAAGATTGTCGGCTTGGGCAGCGGGTATGACCTTTATCAGAATCCGCCGAATGCGTTTGTCGCGTCGTTTCTGGGCAATTCGAACTTCCTCAAGCTCAAGGCACAAGGCAATGCGGCAGCGAGTTTCGAGGGTCAGTCGTTGTCGATTCGGCTGACGTCCGGGTTGCACACTGATCAGGATGTGCTGCTGATGGTGCGTCCGGAAAAGGCCTTGGCGCTGAGCACGCAGCAGGCGCTGGATGAGCCGCTGGCGGCAGGCTGGAATGAGGTATCGGCGAATGTTGTGGAGGTGCTGTTTCTCGGTGAGAGCCAGACGTGCAGCGTGGTCACTGCGGGCGGGACGTCGATGACGGTGAAAGCCCTGTCGGCAGCGGGCATGCCACTCAAGGCCGGCGATCCGGTACGAGTGCGCTGGGCGACGGCGGATGCTTGTGTTTACACCGAATGGACCGAGAGCGATTTGAACAAGGCAGCAGGTGCTCACTGAGGACACCTGTTGGAGCTGCCGCAGGCTGCGATTTTTTGATCTTGCTGTTAAAAACAAGATTAACAGATCGCAGCCTCGTTTCACTCGACAGCTCCTACAGGGTTTCACGGTGCTCAGAGGATCGGGACAAAACCCTCAATCTCATCCGGCCAAGCCGTCAGCACTTCAAACCCGCTCTCCGTCACCGCGACCATATGCTCCCACTGCGCCGACAACGAGCCATCCTTGGTCAGCACCGTCCAGCCATCCGGCATGTTCTTCACATGGCGTTTGCCGGCATTGAGCATCGGTTCCACGGTGAAAATCATCCCGGCCTTGAGCTTCAGCCCTTGATTGGGAAAGCCGTAATGCAGGATTTGCGGTTCGTCGTGATAGACCTTGCCGATGCCATGGCCGCAGTACTCGCGTACCACGCTGAAGCCCTCCGCCTCCGCCAGGCTCTGGATCGCGTAACCGATATCGCCCAGCGTTGCACCCGGTTTCACTGCGCGAATGCCCGCGCACATCGCGTCGTAAGTGGTCTTGATCAGGTGCTGCGCCTCGGGGCTCGCCTCACCCACGACATACATGCGGCTGGTATCACCGAACCAGCCATCCTTGATCACGGCGATGTCGAGGTTGACGATGTCGCCGTCTTTCAATGGCGTACCCGATGGAATCCCGTGGCACACCACGTCATTGACCGACGCGCAGACGGTTTTCGGAAAGCCGTGATAACCGACGTTGGCCGGCACGGCTTTCTGCACATTGACGATGTAATCGTTGCACAACCGGTCCAGCTCATCGGTGGTCACCCCGGCCTTCACATGCGGCACCAGCATTGCCAGCACTTCAGCGGCGAGTTTGCCGGCGGCGCGGGATTTTTCGATGTCGGCCGGCGTGTTGATCTTGATCTGGTTTCTCATGCGCTGACGGCTTCCTGAGTCAGTTGTTGCAGATCCAGTCCGCCGTTCTGTTCGGCGCGGATCAGCAGGCGGCAAATGGCGCTGTGGTCGAGCTTGGGATGCAGCTCGGCGAGCATGCCGATGCGCATCCAGTGCTCGGCCTGCGCGTTGATCGAGCGGCTGAGGGCGTTGCTGGAGATGCGCAGGTTCTCGTGCATGTCCTCTGAAATTTTTACGATGCCCATATATGAATCCGATACGATGTGTATATGGAACGTATATTAATCAGTGCATACGGCCGATTGCAATGCCAACGGCAAAATCGACGCTGTGGCAGATTCGCCTCCCCCTCCACCGCGCAAATCGACTACCATGCCGCCGCCGGTTTCCACACGGAATTAATAGGGAATCCGAAATGCTTGCACAGCATCAATCGGAACTGCCCCCGCAACTGTAGGTGCCGAGCCTGCTCCTCGACTGCCACTGGGTGAATCCCGGGAAGGCCGGAGCGTGGCGATGACGCATCAGTCAGGAGACCTGCCGGCACAGTGACTGACTAACCGGCGGGGTGTCCGGGAAGGACATCGTGCCGTGCTTGTTTTCACTATGCCGGCCTTGCGCAGTTTCCACGACCGCGCACGAGGTGTGTTTCCAACCGTACCCGCCCGCTCCCGTACGGTTCCCCTGGAGACTGCCCCATGCTGCTGCCCCGCGTTGCCACCCTGCTCACCGCTCTGAGCCTTTGCGCCCTGGCGCAAGCGGCGCCGACTGCGTATCCGCTGACCGTGGAAAACTGTGGCAGCAGCCTGACCTTTCAGCACGCGCCTGCGCGCACGGTGACCATCGGCCAGGCCGGCACCGAAATGCTCTACGCCTTGGGTCTGGGCGACAAGGTCGTCGGCACCTCGCTGTGGTTCAATGACGTGCTGGGCACATACAAAGTACAGAACGACAGGATCGAGCGCCTCGCCGACAACGAGCCGAGTTTCGAAGCGGTGATCGCCAAACGCCCGGAGCTGGTTGCCGTCGAGCTGGAATGGATGGTCGGCCCGCAAGGCGCGGTCGGCACCCGCGAGCAGTTTCATGAACTGAAGATTCCTACCTATCTGCTGCCCTCCGATTGCGAAGCCAAGGACAACCTCGTCGGTTCGGACGGCACGCGGCTGGCGCCGTTTCGCATCGACAGCATCTACAAAAGCGTGAGCCAACTGGCGGCGATTTTCGATGTGCAGGCGCGTGGCGAGCAACTCAATGAGCAGCTCAAAGCCAGCCTCGCGCAGTCGATCGCCACGGCGAAAAAGCAGCAGCGCAAAGACGTCAGCGCCCTGGTGTGGTTCTCCAGCGCCGAGATGGACATCGAGCCGTTCGTGGCCGGGCACAAAGGCGTTCCCGATTTCATGCTCAGCACCCTCGGCGTGCGCAACGTCGTCGAGTCGGATGAAGAATGGCCGACCGTCGGCTGGGAAACCATCGCCAAGGCCAACCCGACATTTCTGGTGATCGCGCGCATGGATCGTCGACGTTTCCCGGCGGACGACTATCAGAAGAAACTCGCCTTCCTGCGCAGTGATCCGGTGACGCGCAACATGGACGCGGTCAAGCACAACCGCATCATCATCCTCGACGCCATGGCCATGCAGGCCAGCCTGCGCACCTTCGACGGCCTCGCACAACTGGCCAGCGCGATCAACGGCTACGACCTGTCGCCATGAGCAGACGCCTGATCCGTTTGCTGCTGGTGCTGTTGACGCTGTCGGTCGCGCTGATCGGCGGCGTGGCCATTGGTGAGACTTCAATCGAGCCGAGCGTGGTGTTGCAGGTGCTGGGCAACAAGCTGTGGGGCGCCGGTTATGTGCTCGACCCGATCGACGAAGGCATTGTCTGGAACTATCGCCTGACCCGCGCGCTGGTCGCGGCGGCCTGCGGCGCCGGCCTGGCGACGTCCGGGGTGATTCTGCAATCGCTGCTGCGCAATCCGTTGGCCGATCCGTATCTGCTGGGGATTTCCGCGGGTGCCTCGACTGGAGCGGTAATGGTCGCCCTGCTTGGCGTCGGCGCCGGGGCGATTTCATTGTCGGTCGGTGCGTTTGCCGGCGCGGTGACCGCGTTCGTGCTGGTGATCCTGTTGGCGCGGGTCAGCGGCTCGGCCAGCGGCACCGGGCAGATCATTCTGGCCGGGATTGCCGGCTCGCAGCTGTTCAACGCCCTCACCGCGTTTCTGATCACCCGCTCGGCCAGCTCGGAACAGGCGCGCGGGATCATGTTCTGGTTGTTGGGCAATCTCGGCGGCGTGCGCTGGCCGTCGGTGTGGCTGGCGGTGCCGGTGGCGGTGTTGGGGTTGGTTGTTTGTCTGTGGCATCGCCGGGCGCTGGATGCGTTCACCTTTGGCGCGGATTCGGCGGCATCCCTCGGCATTCCAGTGCGCCGTGTGCAGATTCTGTTGATTGGCTGCGCCGCGCTGGTGACGGCGGTGATGGTGTCGATCGTCGGCTCGATCGGTTTTGTCGGCCTGGTGATTCCCCATGCCGCGCGGTTGTTGCTCGGCACCGGCCATGCGCGTCTTCTGCCCGCCAGTGCGCTGGGCGGCGCGGTGTTTCTGATCGCCGCCGATGTGCTGTCGCGCACCCTGATCAAGGGTCAGGTGATCCCGGTCGGCGTGATCACCGCACTGGTCGGCGCGCCGGTGTTCGCGCTGATTCTGGTGGGCCGGAGATCGGCGCGATGAACACGGTTCTGAGTTGTGCGGGTGTGGGCTTCAAAGTGCGCGGTGCCGAGTTGCTCAATGGTGTCAGCCTCGACGTTCAGCGCGACGAGACTCTCGGCATTGTCGGGCCGAACGGTTCGGGGAAATCCACTTTGCTGAAGCTGCTCGCCGGCTTGCGTGAACCGAGCGCGGGCCATGTGCAGCTCGGAGGTCAGGCGCTGGGCAAAATGTCGCGGCGCAGCATCGCGCAGACACTCGCGGTGGTTGAGCAACAGGCCGATACCGACGATGGCATTCGCGTGTTCGACGCGGTGGCGCTGGGGCGCACGCCGTGGTTGTCGGCGCTGCAACCGTGGTCGCCGGCCGATGAAGCCATCGTCGAGCAAGCGCTGGTCGACGTCGACGCCGTGCACCTGCGCAACCGCCTCTGGCGCAGCCTCTCCGGCGGTGAACGCCAACGCGTGCACATCGCCCGCGCACTGGCGCAGCGCCCGCAGATCCTGCTGCTCGACGAGCCGGCGAATCACCTCGACATCCAGCATCAGTTGAGCATTCTGCAAGTGGTGCGCGCACTGCCGGTGACTACGTTGATCGCCTTGCACGATCTCAATCAGGCGCTCAAATGTGATCGCCTGGCGGTGTTGGAGCGCGGGCGTCTGGTGGCATTGGGCGAGCCGCTGCACGTGCTGACGCCGGAGCGATTACAGACGACTTTCGGCGTCAGGGCGCACTATCTGACGGACCCGTTCGATGGTGCGCCGATATTGCGCTTCCTTGCCTGATGCATGTGTAGCTGACACACCACTTTCGCGAGCAGGCTCGCTCCCACAAGGAGTTTGTGTGTTGCCGTGAATGACAGGGGGAACGCGAATTCTGTGGGAGCGAGCCTGCTCGCGAAGGCGTCAGGTCATCCAACATGATGTCGACTGACACACCGCTTTCGCGAGCAGGCTCGCTCCCACAAAGGATTTGTGTGTTGCCGTGAATGACGGGGAGAACGCGAATTCTGTGGGAGCGAGCCTGCTCGCGAAGGCGTCAGGTCATCCAACATGGTGTCGACTGACACACCGCTTTCGCGAGCAGGCTCGCTCCCACAGGGTTCTGTATTCCAGGGCGGTAATGGGTCAGGCCCACTCTTTGCGCAGTTGCCGCGCGGCGCTGACCATGTGCACCAGCGCCGCTTCGGTCTCTGGCCAGCCTCGGGTTTTCAGCCCGCAATCCGGATTGACCCACAGCCGCTCAACCGGAATACGCTGCGCCGCCTTGCGCAGCAAGCCGACTATTTCCGACACATCTGGAATCCGTGGCGAGTGAATATCGTACACGCCGGGGCCGATGTCGTTCGGGTAGGCGAACGCTTCAAACGCTTCGAGCAGTTCCATGTCCGACCGTGAGGTTTCGATGGTGATGACATCGGCGTCCATCGCCGCGATCGACTCGATCACATCGTTGAATTCGCTGTAGCACATGTGCGTGTGGATCTGGGTTTCGTCGCGCACGCCGGAGGCGCACAGGCGGAACGCTTCGCTTGCCCATTCCAGATACGCCGGCCACTGCGCCCGGCGTAACGGCAAGCCCTCACGGAACGCTGCTTCGTCGATCTGCACGATTTTGATTCCTGCCGCTTCCAGATCATTCACTTCGTCACGAATGGCCAGCGCCAGCTGTCGAGCCTGCACCTCGCGGCTGACGTCTTCGCGGGCGAAGGACCACATCAGCATGGTCACCGGGCCGGTCAGCATGCCTTTCATGACCTTGTCGGTGAGGACCTGGGCGTAGCAGATCCACTCGACCGTCATCGCTTGCGGGCGGCTCAGGTCACCGAAGATCACCGCTGGCTTGACGCAGCGCGAACCGTAGCTCTGCACCCAGCCAAAGCGGGTGAAGGCATAGCCGTCGAGCTGTTCGGCGAAGTATTCGACCATGTCGTTGCGCTCTGCCTCACCGTGCACCAGCACATCCAGGCCGAGGCGTTCTTGAATTTCTACAGCGTGGCGAATCTCCGTGTGCATCGCATCGGTGTAATCGGCCGCGCTGAGCTTGCCTTGCTTGTAGGCCTGACGCGCCAGACGGATCGCCGCCGTTTGCGGAAACGAGCCAATGGTGGTGGTCGGAAACAGCGGCAAATCGAGTTTGCCGCGCTGCTTGGCAATACGCTGAGCAAACGGCGATTGGCGTTGCGCATCCTTGGCAGTGATCGCCGCGACCCGCGTTTGCACCTCAGGTTTGTGAATGCGCGGCGAGGCGGCGCGGCTGGTTTGTACCGAACGGTTTTGCGCGAGGGCACGCAGTACCTTCGGCGCTTCCGGCTCGCTGACCGCTTGGGCGAGCACGGCGACCTCTTCGCACTTCTGCACGGCAAACGCCAGCCAGCTCTTGAGTTCCGCATCGAGCTGGTCTTCGCGGCCCAGATCAACCGGACTGTGCAGCAACGAGCAGGACGGCGCCACCCACAAGCGATCACCCAGACGCTCATGGGCATGACGCAGCGTCGCCAGCGCGTTTTGCAGATCGCAGCGCCAGACGTTCCGACCGTTGACCACACCCAGCGACAGCACTTTATAGGCCGGCAGACGATCCAGAATGGTCGGGTACTGATCCGGCGCGCGCACCAGATCGATGTGCAGGCCATCGACCGGCAAGTTCGCCGCCAGACCGAGGTTTTCTTCCAGGCCCCCGAAGTACGTGGCGAGCAGTTTTTTCAGCGGATCGCGCTGGATCTGGTTGTAGGCGCGCTCGAAAGCGTTCTTCCAGTCCTGCGGCAGATCGAGCACAAGAATCGGCTCATCGATCTGCACCCACTCCACACCCAATGCCGCCAGCCGCGCGAAGATCTGGCCGTATAGCGGCAGCAGGCGATCAAGCAAATCGAGCTTGTCGAAATCGGCGCCTTTGGTTTTGCCCAGCCACAGATAGGTCAGCGGGCCAATGATCACCGGTTTGACGTTGTGCCCCAGCACACGGGCCTCTTCGGTTTCCTCAAACAACTGCTCCCAACCCAGGTGGAAGTGCTGGTCGACACTGAATTCCGGTACGAGGTAGTGATAGTTGGTGTCGAACCACTTGGTCATTTCCTGAGCGTGGCCTTCGCCGCAGCAAGTATTGCTGACGCCTCGGGCCATGCTGAACAGGGTGTGCAGCGTGGCTTTGCCGTCATGCGGGCGGAAGCGCTCGGGGATCACGCCGAACATCAGCGAGTGGCTCAGCACCTGGTCGTACCAGGCGAAATCGCCAACCGGCAGCAAGTCGATGCCGGCGTTTTTCTGCAAGTCCCAATGGACCTGGCGCAGCTCACGCCCGACGTCACGCAGGCCCGCCTCGTGCAGTTCTCCTTTCCAGAACGCCTCTTGCGCTTTCTTCAGTTCGCGGTCGCGACCGATGCGCGGAAATCCAAGGGAATGGGCCAGTGCCATGACAAACAACTCCAGATGCTTATTCGATGGCGGGTATTGTCGGGAACCGGACTTGATGAAACAAACTCAATAAATTCCAGATCATCACAAGTTCTACTCATGCACAGACGCCCCTTTAGGAGCTGCCGAAGGCTGCGATCTCAGGACCGTAGGGACGCAGAGCGTCCAAGGCTGCATTCCCACGCGGAGCGTGGGAACGATCAGAACACCTCAGGGCAACATGCCAGTTTTCGTTCTATCGTTAGATCCAAATGGCTGGATTTTCCAAGGATTAGAGGTTGCGAGAGAGGATGTCTGCGCCTAAGTTGCACGCGAGTCTTTTCCCCGCGATTGGAACGCGATCAACACCATAAAGAGGTGAAGAAATGTCGAAGGAATCACGCCCTGCCGTGCTTGGGCTGATAGGCAATACTCCGCTGGTGCAGGTCACCCGCTTCGATACCGGACCGTGCACGCTGTTTCTCAAACTTGAATCGCAGAACCCCGGCGGCTCGATCAAGGACCGTATCGGTCTGGCGATGATCGACGCTGCCGAACGTGACGGTCGCCTGCAACCGGGCGGGACGATTGTCGAGGCCACTGCCGGCAATACCGGTCTGGGTCTGGCGCTGGTCGGTCGCGCCAAAGGCTATCGCGTAGTGCTGGTGGTACCGGACAAGATGTCCACCGAGAAGGTCCTGCACTTGAAGGCCATGGGCGCCGAAGTGCACATCACTCGTTCTGACGTCGGCAAGGGCCATCCCGAGTATTACCAGGACGTCGCCGCGCGTTTGGCCAAGGACATTCCCGGCGCGTTTTTCGCCGACCAATTCAACAATCCCGCCAACCCGCTGGCCCATGAATGCAGCACCGCACCGGAAATCTGGGCGCAGACCGAACATGATCTGGACGCCATTGTCGTCGGCGTCGGATCGGCCGGCACGCTGACCGGATTGAGTCGCTTCTTCAAGCGCGTGCAGCCGGATCTGGAAATGGTCCTCGCCGATCCCGTCGGCTCGGTGATGGCGCAATACAGCCGCGACGGCACCTTGCCGACGCCCGGTTCGTGGGCGGTCGAGGGTATCGGCGAAGACTTCATTCCGTCGATCACCGACCTGTCCAGCGTGCGTCACGCCTACTCGATCAGCGACGCGGAAAGCTTCGATCATGCCCGCCAGTTGCTCAAGGCCGAGGGCATTCTCGGCGGCTCATCGACCGGTACCCTGTTCGCTGCCGCGCTGCGTTATTGCCGCGAGCAGACCGAGCCGAAACGCGTGGTCAGTTTCGTCTGCGACACCGGCACGCGCTACCTGTCGAAGGTCTACAACGACCAGTGGATGACCGATCAGGGCCTGTTGCAGCGCAAGGGCTACGGCGATCTGCGCGATTTGATCGCACGGCGTTTCGAGGACGGCCGGGTGATCAGCGTCGGCCCGGACGACACCCTGCTCACGGCCTTCCAGCGCATGCGTCTGGCGGACGTTTCGCAACTGCCGGTGCTGGTCGAAGGCAAACAACTAGTGGGAGTGATCGACGAGTCCGACATCCTCCTCGGCGTCCACGAAGACGCCGCACGTTTCAGCCAGTCGGTGTCGAGTGTGATGACCGACAAACTGCAAACCCTCGCCCCGGCTGCGAGCCTGGCCGAGCTGGAATCGGTGCTCAGCCGTGGCCTCGTCGCGATCATCGCCGACGCTTCAGGCTTCCATGGCCTGATCACCCGCACCGACATGCTCAACCAATTACGGAGATCCCTTGCATGAGTCAGCACGACGATAAATCCCAAGGCTTCGCCACCCGGGTGATCCACGCCGGGCAAGAGCCGGACCCGACCACCGGCGCGCTGATGCCGCCGATCTATGCCAACTCCACCTACCTGCAAGACAGCCCCGGCGTGCACAAGGGGTTCGACTACGGCCGCTCGCACAACCCGACGCGCTTCGCCCTGGAGCGCTGCGTCGCCGACCTCGAAGGCGGCACCCGCGCGTTCGCCTTCGCCTCGGGGCTGGCGGCGATTTCCACGGTGCTGGAACTGCTCGACGCCGGCTCGCACATCGTTTCCGGCAATGACTTGTACGGCGGCACGTTCCGCCTGTTCGACAAGGTCCGCCAGCGCAGTGCCGGGCACCGTTTCAGCTTCGTCGACCTGACCGATCTGTCGGCGTTCGAAGCCTCGCTGCACGACGACACGCGCATGGTCATGGTCGAAACCCCGACCAACCCGCTGCTGAGCCTGTCGGATCTGGCCGCGATCGCGCGCATCTGCCGCGCGCGCGGGATCATCTGCGTGGCCGACAACACCTTCGCCAGCCCATACATTCAGCGCCCGCTGGAGTTGGGTTTCGACATCGTCCTGCACTCAACCACCAAATACCTCAACGGCCACTCCGACGTGATCGGCGGCATTGCCGTGGTCGGGCAGAACGCCGAGTTGGCGGAAAAACTCGGTTTCCTGCAAAACGCCGTCGGCGCGATTTCCGGGCCGTTCGATGCGTTCCTCACTCTGCGCGGGGTGAAGACTTTGGCGCTGCGCATGGAACGTCACTGCAGCAACGCCCTGGACCTGGCGCAGTGGCTGGAACAGCAGCCGCAGGTCAAGCGCGTCTACTATCCGGGCCTGACCTCGCACCCGCAGCATGAACTGGCCAAGCGGCAGATGCGTGGTTTTGGCGGGATGATTTCTGTTGATCTGAACAGCGACCTGGCCGGTGCGCGGCGCTTTCTCGAGAACGTGCAGATCTTTGCACTGGCGGAAAGTCTGGGTGGCGTGGAGAGCCTGATCGAACATCCGGCGATCATGACCCACGCGACCATTCCGCCGGAAACCCGCGCGAAGCTGGGGATTGGCGATGGGCTGGTGCGGTTGTCGGTGGGGGTCGAAGACATTGAAGACCTGCGCGCCGATCTGGCTCAGGCACTGGCAAAAATGTAAACAGCTCCGCACGAAGAAGCCCGCGCAATGCGGGCTTCGTCTTTTTTTGTCCGTCGATCTTTCCACCATGGCAGTTTCCGAGGCCGATCCTATACTCAATCGGCTCGATCAGGATTATCTCGACACCCGCACGCCGCTCGGTGTGCCCGTGCCTTTCGCCAACCAGGTAAAACCCAAGCCAATGAGTCGTGGCGTTTGTATGCATCGCGCGCGATTGATCGCTGTATGGCAGCCGGGTCGTGGAGAAAACCATGAAATACAAGTTGTTGTCAGGGGTGCTTCTTGCGGTAGCGGCCAGCGTTGTGGTGCCGAATGTCTTGGCGGCGCAACCGCAGGCGTTGGCTTCGGATGGGGCTGATCATGTTGGCGCAGGCGCTGTGGCTGCCGATGGCGCTGATCGTGTCGGCGCAGGCGCGGTGGCTGCCGATGGTGCTGATCGTGTCGGCGCGGGCGCAGTGGCTGCCGATGGCGCTGATCGCGTGGGCGCAGGCGCGGTGGCTGCCGATGGCGCTGATCGTGTCGGCGCGGGCGCAGTCGCTGCCGATGGTGCTGATCGTGTCGGTGCCGGCGCGGTGGCTGCCGATGGTGCTGATCGTGTCGGTGCCGGCGCGGTGGCTGCCGATGGTGCTGATCGTGTCGGTGCCGGCGCGGTGGCTGCCGATGGCGCTGATCGCGTCGGTGCCGGCGCTGTGGCTGCCGATGGCGCTGATCGTGTCGGTGCCGGAGCATTGGCAGCGGATGGCGCCGACCGCACCGGCGTCAACCGAGTGGCCTACTCCCGGGTCGGAGTCGGTTCTGATCGCGTGGCATCGGCGCTGATGACCGGCAGCTATTCCGACCAGTTCAACAGCCCACAATAATCGCCGCGAAATAACGGGCGAGCTCCTGAGCCGCCCGTTTACATCGGCCTTTACAGCATCTGTTCAACCGCTGCGCCTTGTCGATCACGCAGGGCGCGCAACGTCGCGCGTAACTCGGCCGGCCGCACAGGTTTCGACAGAATCGCAATCTGCCGGTCATGCAAGGCTGCCTGAATCTTTTCGACGTCATGCCCGGTGATGATCATCGCCGGCACTGCCCAACCGCGCCGCCTGCGCACTTCGTCAATGCATTCGATGCCAGTGGCGTGGGTGCCGAGGTCATAGTCGGCGACGATGATGTCGCAGTCGGTGACCAGGCCTTCAGCCGACCACTCGGCCTGCACCACACAGCCCCAGCGTTCGAGCAACGCCGAAGTCGCGAGCAACACGTTGCGGTCATCCTCGACCAGACACACCTTCAGTCCGGTCAACAAACCCATCTGCCGCGCTTCACTGCGAACCACCAGTGACTGCGGCGCGGCCACGATCGGCAACCCCGCAAGCGTCACAGCTGTGCCGCGCCCCAACTGTGAACGCAGAGCAACGTGCACATCGATCAGTTCACCAAGACGCTTGATGATCGACAGGCCCAGCCCGACGCCCTCGACATCTTTGTCGCGCACTTGCCGTACCCGATAAAACTCCTCGAAGACCTTGTGCAGATGCTCTTCGGCAATGCCGTTGCCACGGTCATGGATGACGATGGCCAGCCCTGCCCCACATTTACGCACGCCGATCAGCACGGGACGTTGCGCGCCGTATTTGAAGCAGTTGGAGAGCACGTTCTGCACCATGGTCGCGAGCAGCGCCGGGTCGGTTCTGACCCAGTGGTTGCACGGTCGCAGCCGCAGTTCGACGCCTGCCCAACGGGCCGCTTCCTGGTGTTGGCGTATCAGATCCGCAAGCCATTCACCGAGATTCAGCGTTTGCATTTTCGCTTCGACGCGGCCGTTATCGAGGGTGTAGAGGTCGAGAATCGAGCGGAACAATTGCGAGACGTTGAGCAGTGAGCGGTCGATGTTGTCGACCAACCGCCGCTCCTCATCACCCAGGCGCGACTCCCGCAGGCACGCGGTAAACAGTCCGATGGAGTGAATTGGCTGACGCAAGTCATGACTGGCCTGCGCGAGGAAGCGCGATTTCTCCAGATTCGCCGCAAGCGCTTCTTCCGACGCCTTGCGCGTGCGCTCAAGCAGCAAGTGCGCATAAAACGGAATCACCGTGCTGGTGATCAACAGCATCAACACCATGAACGGCTGCGCCTGCCAATACGGCGTCAGGCGATAGACCACCAGCAGCGCCACCAATGCAAGGCCGGTGGCAATCGCCAGATAGCGCGAGCCGTAGCGCATGCCGTTGCCGAGATTGACCCAGACCATCACCGCGTACAGTGGCAACGCCGCTTCGCCGCCGATCACCAGCCCGAAACAGGTGCCGGTGTAATCGTGGGCCATGGCGAAAATCCGTCGCGCCGGATAATGCCCCGGCCAGCGCGCAATGGCCTGGCGAAACACGATCGACGCCAGCAGGAACAGACTGATGTAGGTGATGACCGGCAGGTAGGTCTCGAAGCGATGGCCCGGCAAAAAGACCAGTACGACCATGTAAACCACCGCGATGGCGGCGATGATGATGCGCAGATTGGCCTGGTCGAGTTCGGTGTTTTTCTCGAACTTCATGGGAAACGTCCTTGTGCAGCGATTGCAGTTTCGGAAGCAGCCTACAGGCAACCTTCGCGTCCAGTGCTAAGGTGCAGGCCTTGAATCACGCCTGACCCAGGGAGGGTCGCATCATGACGTGCCGGATCATCATAGCCGACGATCACCCACTGTTTCGCGAGGCAATGTTGCGCACTGTGCAGCGCTTGCTGCCTGAGATGTTGCTTGAAGAAGCCGGCGACTTCGAGACCGTGCTCAAGCTGCTGGTGCCGGACAACGAGCCGGACACGCTGATGCTCGATCTGCGCTTTCCCGGACTGACCTGCATCACTCAACTCGCCGACTTGCGCCAACGATTGCCGCGCACCACGCTGATCGTGGTGTCGATGGTTGACGATCAAGCGCTGATCAGTGAAGTCATGGCGGCGGGCATTGACGGTTTTATCGGCAAGAACATTGCACCGGATGAAATCGGTCAGGCGATTCTGGCGATCCGTGAAGGCGAGGTGCTGGTGAAGTCAGCGCCGTCCGGCCTCTTGCCGCTGGAAACCGCGACGACGCTGACGCCGCGTCAGCAGGACGTGCTGCGTTTGATCGCGCAAGGCAAGACCAACAAGGAAATTGCCCGTGAACTGGATATCTCCCCGTTCACGGTACGCATCCATGTGTCTTCGTTGCTGCGCACGCTGGATGTGCCGACGCGGGCGGCAGCGGCGGTCAAGTATTCGGGGCTGTGAAGCGCTTTTACGGATCAACCTGCGCCATCAGATCCGGCACCGACTCCGGTCGTTTCGCATAGCGCTGGGCCAATACCGCGCAGACCATCAGCTGAATCTGGTGGAACAACATCAGCGGCAGAATCAGCACGCCGATGGTGCTGCCGGCGAACAACACCTGCGCCATCGGCACGCCGGTCGCCAGGCTCTTTTTCGAACCGCAGAACAGAATGGTGATGCGGTCTTCCTGATTGAAGCCGAACGCTTTGCTCAACAGAATTGATGCCACCAGAACCAACGTCAGCAGGATGCAGCAGACCACCACCAGGCCGAGCAACTCGAACAACGGAATCTGCTGCCAGATGCCTTCGTTGACCGCCTCGCTGAATGCGCCGTACACCACCAGCAGAATCGAGCCCTGATCAACGAATTTCAGCCAGTTCTTGTTGCGCCCTACCCAAGCGCCGATCCAGCGGCGGGCGATCTGCCCGGCAATGAATGGCAGGAGCAATTGCACACTGATTTTGACGATGGCATCGAGCGTCGAGCCGCCGTCGCCGTGGACGTTGAGCAGCAACGTCACCAGCAGCGGTGTAAGGAAAATCCCGAACAGGCTGGACGCCGCCGCACTGCAGATCGCCGCCGGAATATTGCCTCGCGCCAGCGAAGTGAACGCGATGGCCGACTGCACGGTCGCCGGTAATGCGCAGAGGTAGAGCATGCCCATGTACAGCTGATCACCGATCAGCGGTGACAATAGCGGTTTCAGCGCCAGGCCGAGGATCGGGAACAGTACGAAGGTCAGGCCGAACACCAGCAGATGCAGACGCCAGTGGCCGGCGCCGGCGATGATCGATTCGCGCGACAGCTTGGCGCCGTGCAGGAAAAACAGCAGGGCGATGGCGATGTTGGTCAGCCAGCCAAAGCCGACCGCGACTTGACCGCTGGCGGGCAGGAAGCTGGCCAGCAGGACGACGCCGATCAAGGTCAGCGTGAAGTTATCGGGCAGAAAACGTGGGCGCGTCATGAGATTCATCCGGGGGTTGCCAGTGCGTGCCGACGACTCTAACGTGACTGGCAATTACCGACTAACGCCGAAGAGCCGCAAGATGCCGCCTAAAGGACATAGCAAAAGCGTGCGCCGCAGTGTTCCCGGGCTGCCCAGCCTGCCGCGCCCCGTGTATGGACGCACCGAATCGCTGCCCAATCGCGCCCTCACCCGCCGCCACAGTCATCCGTGGGTGCAGTTGTCCTACGCGATCCAGGGCGTGCTCGAAGTGCAGACCAGCGCCGGCCGATTCGTCGCGCCGCCGGAGCGTGCGGTGTGGATTCCAGCGGGCGTGCCGCACCGGGTGTTCAGCGCACCGCATACGGAAATGCGCAGTCTCTACATCGACAGCAGCGTCACCGGTTGGGCGGCTGAACATTGCCATGTGCTCGGCGTCAGCGATTTGCTCAGGGAGTTGATCCGCGCCTTCAGTCAGGTGCCAGTGGAATACGACGAAAGCGGCCCTGACGGACGCTTGGCCCAGGTGATCCTTGATCAATTGGCCGACGCGCCGACCATCGACTTGATGCTGCCGCTGCCGCAAGACCCGCGCTTGAAGCAGATCTATCAGAGCCTGGAGCAACACCCGGAGCAGCAGACCACCCTGAGCCACTGGAGCGAAAAATTCGGTGTCACTGAAAAGACTCTGACGCGCCTGTTTTTGCGCGACACCGGCCTGACCTTCCGCGCTTGGCGCCAGCGCCTGCGCTTGCTTGGCGCCCTGACCCCGCTGGAAAAAGGCGAGCGTGTGACCGATGTTGCGCTGGCTTGTGGATACGACTCGACCTCGGCGTTTATCGCCGCGTTTCGTCAGCAGTTTGGCGAGACGCCGGGGGAGTTTTTCCGCTGACACTTCGTTTTTGCCGAACTGTCAGTCAGAAATAAACGATTTTTCTTTGCTCCAGATCCGTCGCTAGCATGGCCCCGTCTGACTTTGATCGAGAAGAGAAGATGATCCCTGTGGGAGCGAGCCTGCTCGCGAACGCGGTGGGTCAGCAACCTCAACTTCACTGTTCCATCGCAGTCGCGAGCAGGCTCGCTCCCACAGGGGATGCGCTTGCCGTTGAATCAGCGATAACACTGCAAGTAACAAGACAGGGGAGCGTGCCATGCCTGCCACGAACATCAATATCGGCGAACCCTGGATGTGGGGTGCCTTCATCATCTTCGTTCTGGCCATGCTGGCCCTGGACTTGTTTGTCTTCGGCGGGCGCAAGGCGCACCGGGTGTCGGTGCGGGAAGCGTCGGCCTGGGTGATTGCCTGGTGCCTGTTGGCGCTGAGCTTCGCCGGGTTGCTCTGGTGGTATCTGCACGGTGAATTCGGTGGTGAAATCGCCCGACAGAAAACCCTGGAATTCCTCACCGGCTATCTGATTGAGCAGTCGCTGTCGATCGACAACATGTTCGTCTTCGTGATGATCTTCAGCTACTTCGCCGTGCCACCGGAATTGCAGCGACGAGTGCTGCTGTACGGCGTGCTCGGCGCGATCGTCATGCGCGCGATCATGATTTTTGCCGGTGTGTGGCTGGTGTCGCAGTTCGAATGGCTGCTGTATGCCTTCGGTGTGTTCCTGATCATCACCGGGATCAAGATGCTGGTGTTCGCTGATCATCAACCGGATCTGGAAAAGAATCCGTTATTGCGCTGGGTGCGCGGGCATATGCGCATCACCAGTGGCTTTCATGGCGAGAAGTTTTTCATCCTACAGAACGGCGTGCGCTGGGCAACACCGATGTTCCTCGTGCTGGTGCTGATCGAGGCCAGCGACTTGATGTTCGCCGTCGACAGCATTCCGGCGATCTTCGCCGTGACCACCGACCCGTTCATTGTTTTCACCTCGAACATCTTCGCGATCATGGGCCTGCGCGCGCTGTACTTCCTGCTGGCGGACATGGCTGATCGCTTTCACCTGCTCAAATACGGGCTGGCGATCGTGCTGGTGTTCATCGGCGGCAAGATGGTGCTGATGCCGTGGTTCCACATGCCGGTGGAATGGTCGCTGGCAATCGTCGGGACGGTGATTCTCGGGTCGGTGCTGTTGAGCCTGGTGACCAGCCGCGAGGCAGAACGCCGCACCGAATGACACAACCCACCCCCACCTGTGGGAGCGAGCCTGCTCGCGAATACGCCGGATCATTCAACATAGGAGTTGAATGACACCCTGCTTTCGCGAGCAGGCTCGCTCCCACATTTGAAGTGCGGTGCTCTTATTTATCGGATTTGATACTGGTCCACACCCGCGTCCGCACCCGTTCCATTTTCTGCGGCAACGGTTGCACCACATACAGGGTTTTCAGCGCCTCGCTGGTCGGGGTCAGGTTGGGGTTGTCGGTGATGTCCTTGTTGACCAGCGGCATCGAGTCCTTGTTGGCATTCGGGTAACCGAGGAAATCACTGATCGGTGCGATCACTTTCGGGTCGAGCAAGTGGTTGAGGAATTCGTGGGCCTCGGCGACGTTCTTAGCGCTCTTCGGAATGGCGAAGGTGTCGAACCAGATCGGCGCGCCCTCCTTCGGCAAACGCCAGTCGACCACCACGCCGTTGCCCGCCTCTTTGGCGCGATTGCCGAACTGGTAGAAGCTGCCGGAATAACCGATCGCCACACAGATGTCGCCGTTGGCGATGTCGGTCATGTACTTGGCCGAGTTGAAGTACGTCACGTACGGGCGAATCTTCATCATCAAGGCCTTGGCCTTTTCATAATCCGCCGGATTCTGGCTGTTCGGATCGAGTCCGAGATAATGCAGGGCCAGCGGCAGAATTTCCGACGGCGAATCGAGCATCGCCACGCCGCAGGCCTTGAGCTTTTCCATGTTCTCGGGCTTGAACACCAGATCCCAACTGTCCACCGGCGCGTTGTCGCCCAGGGCGGCCTTGACCTTGGCCGGGTTGAAGCCGATCAGCACGGTGCCATACATGTACGGCACGCCGTACTGGTTGCCGGGGTCGTTGGCGTCGAGCAACTTGAGCAACGCCGGATCCTGGTGCTGCCAGTTCGGCAATTTCGACTTGTCGAGTTTCTGGAACACGCCGGCCTTGATCTGGGTTTCGATGAACTGATTGGACGGCACCACCAGGTCGTAACCGGAGTTGCCGGTGAGCAGTTTGGCTTCCAGGGATTCGTTGGTGTCGAAGGTGTCCCAGGTCACTTTGATCTTGCTTTGCTCGGCGAAGTCCTTGGGCACTGACGGCAGAATGTAATCCGCCCAGTTGTACACCCGCAGTTCGCGCTGCTCGGCCTGGACGGCGCTGGCCAGCAGCGTCAGGCCACACACGGTGGCGCCCAGAATGCGTTTGATCGTGACCATGGTTGTTTCCCCGAATGCGACGTGAGATCGATGGTTTTTATGTTCTGTACACGGCAGTGGCTGTAACGATAGCCAAGGGCAAAAAAGGTCGAGCCTGTTGTTATGGTTTCGATTCTTGCTGACAGCGTAGCGCGATGACAGTAGGCGGCAGGCCAAAAGGGGATCGATATGGCCATTTTCCGTGACCGCTGAAATACGCAAACAAAAATGCCCGGCGCTGGGCCGGGCATTGCTGTATTGCCGTTGGGATCAGTCGGTATAGCCGAGTCTGGCCGCCCTGCTCTGCTGCGCCTGACCGCGAGTTGCCAGGCAGTAATACAACGGCACGGTGACCACCAGGCCAACCAGCCACGACAGGTCGGCACCTTCCACCAGATTGGCGTACGGCCCGACATACAGCGAGGTGTTGGCAAACGGCAGCTGCACGATGATGCCGATGAAGTAGGCAATGATCGCGTGCAGGTTGAAGCGCCCGTAAATGCCGCCGTCAGCGCGGAAGATCGAGGCAATGTCGTAGTTGCCGCGCTTGATCAGATAGAAGTCGATCAGGTTGATCGACGCCCACGGCACCAGCACCAGCAACAGCGCCAGAATCAGCCCGATGAATTCGGAAATGAAATCCGCCGAAGCACCGAGGGCGACCACACAGCATCCCGCCAGGATCACGCTCGACAGCACCACGCGCACCTTGATGCTCGGCGTCCACTGGCTGGCAAACGTCTGAATCGAGGTGATGATCGACAACACCGCGCCATACAGATTGAGCGCGTTGTGGCTGATGATGTTGAGCAGAAACAGCACCATCAGTATCGGCCCCAGCCAACCAGTGGACTGCTTGACCGCTGCCATCGCTTCAGTGCCTTCCGGCGTCGCCAGTACCGCCACCGCGCCAAAACTGAACGACAGAATCGTGCCCAGCGTTGCGCCCATGTAAGTCGCCCAAAACGGTTTGGCAATGCCGATGTCTGCTGGCAGATACCGCGAATAGTCGGAGACGTATGGCGAGAAGCTGATCTGCCAGATGATCCCCAGCGACACCGTCGCCAGCCAGCCGGAGAGGTTGAAACTGCCGCGCGTCAGGAAGTCTGCCGGCAAGTCATGGGCGAAAATGTAGATGAATCCGGCGAGCAACGCGCCGCCCATCACCCAGGTGCCGATGCGGTTGAGGGTGTGGATGAAGTTGTAGCCGATCACACCGATCGCCGTGGCGGCCAGCGCGCCGATCAGAATGCTCAGCGGCGCTGGCACCGAGGGCGCAATGCCGACGATGGACTTGCCGGCCAGCACGATGTTGGAAATGAAGAAACCGATGTAGATGAGCGCCGCGAAAAACACGATCAGCAGCGCGCCGTAGCGGCCGAACTGACCGCGACTCTGGACCATTTGCGGAATGCCCATGCGCGGGCCTTGGGCCGAGGCCAGCGCAATCACCACGCCGCCGATCATGTGCCCCAGCGCAATCGCCAGTAGCCCCCAGAACAGATTGAGGTGGAACACCTGAACCACCATGGCGCCGGTGACGATGGGCAGTGGCGCGATGTTGGTGCTGAACCAAAGAGTGAACAGATCGCGGGCCTTCCCGTGGCGTTCCGCGAGTGGGACGTAATCGACCGTATGATTCTCGATCAACGGATCTTGCCGGGACATCTGGGACATATGCATGAACTCGAGTTTGTCTGTTTTTATCTTTGTATGAAGCCAAACCGGGAGGACTCTTGGGTCGCCCCTCAGATGCAGACCATATTATGGTATTCCAGACTTTGCACAAGCCTGATCCGCTGATTCTGTCGCTGTCTGATCCGCTATCCTCGCTGATCCCACCCCTGACCGGCTAGCTGAAAGCCCCGTAAACACTGAGTTTCCGACGAAAGTGGCACGTTTATCGGTTCACCAGAAAAGCTCTTGCAAGATATGTATTACGGTATACCATCAGACCTACAAACCATAAAAACCGCGTCACACCACCCGAGGACCACCCAATGATCGATGCTGCCATTTACAAACAAGTCATGGGCTCATTCCCGTCCGGCGTCACCGTCATCACCACGCTGGACGACGACGGCCAGATCGTCGGCCTGACCGCCAGCGCGTTCAGCTCGCTGTCGATGGACCCGGCGCTGGTGCTGTTCTGCCCCAACTACAGCTCCGACTCCTATCCCGTGCTGATCAAGAACAAACGCTTTGCGATTCACCTGTTGTCCAGCGTGCAGCAAAGCGAGGCCTATGCCTTCGCCCGCAAAGGCAAGGACAAGGCGCAGGGCATCGAGTGGACGTTGAGCGAACTGGGCAACCCGATCCTCGCCAATGCGACGGCGGTGATCGAGTGCGAGTTGTGGCGTGAATACGAAGGTGGCGACCACGCGATCATGGTCGGCGCGGTGAAGAACCTGATCGTCCCCGAGCAGGTCGCCGGGCCGCTGGTGTATTGCCACGGCAAGATGGGTGCGTTGCCGGTTGTGGCGTGATTTTCAAATCCGCCGAAATCCATGTGGGAGCGAGCCTGCTCGCGAATGCGATGGGTCAGTTGTTACATTTTCGACTGACCCGACGCCTTCGCGAGCAGGCGCGCTCCCACAGGTCTTGGTGTTGCCTGGGCGACCGTGTCAGGTCCTAAACCGGCTCACCAACTGATTCAACGTCTGCGACAACGCCGTCAGGTTCTGCGCATCCTGCCGAGTTGATTCCGCCAGGCTCGCCACCAACTGCGCATCGCCATGAATCTGGCTGATGTGCCGATTGATGTCCTCCGCCACTTGATGCTGTTCCTCCGCCGCCGTGGCGATCTGGGTGTTCATGTCGCGGATTACGTCAACCGATTCACGAATCAATTCAAAACTCGCCCGCGCCTCGTTGATCGACACCACGGTTTCCTGCGATACCTCAAGGCTGGCGTGCATCTGCTTGCCCATCTGGTGGGTGCGCCGCGCCAGATTGCCGAGCAGTGCGTCAATCTCACCGGTGGAATCCGAGGTGCGTTTGGCCAGCGCGCGAACTTCATCAGCGACCACGGCAAAGCCCCTGCCCTGCTCTCCAGCGCGCGCGGCCTCGATGGCGGCGTTGAGCGCGAGCAGATTGGTCTGCTCGGCAATCGAGCGAATCGTGCCGAGGATCGACTGGATGTCGTTGCTGTCCTGCTCCAGTTGCTGCATCGACTCGGCGCTATGGCCGATCTCCTGACTCAAGCGCCCGACGTTACTCACCGCCGCGTCGATCTGCTGCTGCCCGGTGTGAGCCTGACGCTGACCGTTGTCTGCCGAGTCGGCCGCCTGACTGCACGAGCGCGCAACCTCGTTGGAAGTGGCGACCATTTCGTGAAACGCCGTAGACACCATGTCCACCGCCTCACGCTGACGCGAAGCGACGTCGGCCATTTCCGCCGAGACTTCGGTGGCGCTGCCAGAGCTGCTGTGAATCTGCCCCGCTGCCTGGCCGATGCGCTGAATCAACGTACGAATCGCTTCAAGAAACTGATTGAACCAGCCCGCCAGTTGCGCGGTTTCATCCTGCCCGCGTACTTCCAGTCGCGCAGTCAGATCGCCCTCGCCCTGGGCAATGCCTTCGAGACCACTGGCGACACCACGAATCGGCTTGACAATCAGTCCGGCAAACCAAGCGCCGGCCATTGCAAACAACAATGCGCAAACCACAGCGATAGCGCCGATCATCCAGGTCAAACGAGTCGCCCCGGCCATCACTTCGCTCGCCTTGACCAAGCCGACAAACCGCCAGCCCAACGCCTGCGACGGCCAGACCAGCGCCATGTAATGCTCGCCGGCCAGTTGCACCTCGACCAGGCCTTTGCCCGCCTCGGCCAGTTGCTGATAACCGTCGCCGAGATCGCTGAGTTTCTTGAAGTTGTGCGCCGGATCGCTCGGGTCGACCAGCACGGTGTTGTTGGCTTCCATCAACATCAGATAACCGCTCTCACCAAGGCGGATCTGCTTGACCAGGTCGGTCAATTGCTTGAGCGACACATCGATGTTGACCACGCCGGCATTGCTGCCCAACTGGTTGTTGAAACTGTGCACGGTGCTCACCAGCACCACGTCATCCGCAGCCCAGTAATAGGCCTCGGTGCGCAGGGTTTTGCCGGGGTTGACCATCGCGGTTTTGTACCAGGGCCGGGTGCGCGGATCGTAGTTCGCCAACTTCGCATCGCCCGGCCAGAACAGATAACCGCCCTGCTCGGTGCCGACAGATAGATAGGTGTAGGCCGGATGCGCCTTAGCCAGACCGTCGAACAGTTTGAACAGCTGTTGATCCTGCGGCCCCATCGGCACTTGCGCAGCGTCGCTGCTCAGGTAGCGTTTAAGGCTGGTGTCGATGCTCTGCAGTTGCGGATGCTCGGCCAGATAGGCAACGTTTTGGCTGATGCCCTCGAAAAACAGCTGCATCGCGTTTTCCACCTGACGCACCTCGCGCCCGGTGCTGTCGGTAAAGGTGTCGCGCGCGCCCTCGCGGACATTGAGGATGATCAGCGCTGCCACCAGTAACACCGGCAGGCTGGCGATTACCGCAAACGCCAGAGTCAGTTTTTGTTTTATGTTCATTGCTTGCGCCTTCCTTGTTCGAAGTGTCGGTCAGAAATATTTTGCGGATATTCCGTATTATGGTATACCAATATTCAATCAACCGAACAGCCGTCCTCGAAGGCGTGCTTGAATGGTGAGAAGACTCGCGAGCGCAACGCGTTCACGTCAGTTCGACAGGCCCGCACACGACCGGCCAATTACAAAAGACTCGAGGTAGCGTCATGAAATTTTCCCTGTTCGTACACATGGAACGCTGGGACGAAAGCGTCAGCCACCGCCAACTGTTCGAAGACCTGACCGAACTGACCCTGATGGCCGAGGCCGGCGGTTTCAGCACCGTGTGGATCGGCGAACACCACGCCATGGAATACACCATCTCCCCAAGCCCGATGCCGCTGCTGGCCTACCTCGCAGCGAAAACCACGACCATCCACCTCGGCGCCGGCACCATCATCGCGCCGTTCTGGCACCCGCTTCGCGTCGCCGGCGAATGCGCCCTGCTCGACGTGATCAGCAACGGCCGCATGGAAGTCGGTCTCGCGCGCGGCGCCTATCAGGTTGAATTCGACCGCATGGCCGGCGGCATGCCCGCCTCCAGCGGCGGCCAGGCCCTGCGCGAAATGGTCCCGGTGGTCCGTGCCCTGTGGCAAGGCGACTACGCCCACGACGGCGACATCTGGAAATTCCCTACCTCCACCAGCGTGCCGAAACCGATCCAGAAGCCCAACCCACCCATGTGGATCGCCGCCCGCGACCCCGACTCGCACAACTTCGCCGTGGCCAACGGCTGCAACGTCATGGTCACGCCATTGATGAAAGGCGACGAAGAAGTCCTCGACCTGAAGAACAAATTCCAGACCGCGCTCGACAACAACCCAGACGTACCGCGCCCACAATTGATGGTGCTGCGCCACACCCACGTGCACACCGCTGATAACCCGGACGGCTGGCAAGTTGGCGCCAAAGCCATCTCACGTTTTTACCGCACTTTCGATGCCTGGTTCGGCAACAAGCAAACCCCGGTCAACGGCTTCCTTGCGCCAAGCCCGGAAGAGAAGTTTGCCGGACGTCCGGAGTTTGAACTGGAGAGTCTGCACAAGACCGCGATGATCGGCACGCCGGAAGAGATCATTCCGCGGATCAGGTACTACCAGGAACTGGGGGTGGATGAGTTTAGTTTCTGGTGCGACAACAGTCTCCCGCATGAAGAGAAGAAGAAGTCGCTGGAGTTGTTTATCAAGCATGTGGTGCCGGCGTTTCGCTAGAAGCCTGTCCATCTCTCAGCATTGAAAAAAGGGCGACTCCGACCAGAGCTCGCCCTTTTTCAATTCTGTAATGTCGAAGTGAAATACTCATCGCGCAACGTACGACTCTTTCCTACTGCCAAACCAGCACTTGCGTACAAGTGCCTTTCGCACTTTGCGCGGATAGTGGCCGTTGCCCATTCGGCATCTATTCTTGCCACACACGATCACAAGGAGTTTGCATGAGCACCTTCAAGACCCAAGACGGCACCGAGATCTATTACAAGGACTGGGGCAGCGGCAAGCCCGTGCTTTTCAGCCACGGCTGGCCGCTGGATGCCGACATGTGGGAATACCAGATGGAATACCTGAGCAGTCGCGGCTATCGCACCATCGCCTTCGACCGCCGTGGTTTCGGGCGCTCCGATCAACCATGGACCGGCTACGACTACGACACTTTCGCCGATGACATCGCTGGCCTGATCAACCATTTGGACCTGCGCGACGTGACCCTGGTCGGCTTCTCCATGGGTGGCGGCGACGTCAGCCGCTACATCGCCCGCCACGGCAGCGAGCGCGTTGCCGGCCTGGTATTGCTCGGTGCGGTCACGCCGCTGTTCGGCAAGAAAGCCGACTTCGCCGACGGCGTCGACAAATCGGTGTTCGACGGCATCAAGGCCGGCCTGCTGAAGGATCGTGCGCAATTCATCGCTGATTTCAACGCGCCGTTCTACGGCACCAATCAGGGCCAGAAAGTCTCCGACGGCGTGCTCACGCAAACCCTGAACATCGCGCTGCTGGCGTCGCTCAAGGGCACCGTCGACTGCGTGACCGCGTTCTCGGAAACCGACTTCCGCCCGGACATGGCCAAGATCGATGTGCCGACTCTGGTGATCCATGGCGACGGCGACCAGATCGTGCCATTCGAAACCACCGGCAAGCAGGCCGCCGCGCAAATCAAAGGCGCCGAGTTGAAGGTCTACGCCGGCGCGCCGCACGGGTTCGCCGTGACCCACGCGCAGGCGTTGAATGAGGATCTGCTGGCGTTCCTCAATCGGTAATTCCGCCCGGCAAAAGCCGTAGTCAGATGCTGATGAACCAAGGCCCGCGCGATGCGGGCCTTGTGTTTTGCGCTATGGTATTTTTCTGCGTCCACTACCCGGAGAAGGAAATCCAATGCTGCGAATACTCGGCAAAGCCTCATCGATCAATGTGCGCAAAGTGCTGTGGACCTGTGCCGAACTGGACATCCCGTTCGAGCGCGAAGACTGGGGTTCGGGTTTCAAGTCGCCAAACACACCGGAGTTCCTCGCGCTCAATCCCTGCGCCATGGTGCCGGTGATCCAGGACGGCGATTTCACTCTCTGGGAATCCAACACAATCATTCGTTATCTGGCGACGCGTTACGGCGGCGCCCATTTGTATCCCGCTGAGCCTATTGCCCGGGCGCAGGTCGATCAGTGGATCGACTGGCAGGCCTCGGAGCTGAATCGCTCGTGGTCATACCCGCTGATGGCACTGGTGCGCAAGTCGCCCGACTATCAGGACGGCGATGCCCTGGCCGCCGGCTGCCGGGACTGGATGCGCAACATGGAAATCCTCGACCGCCAACTGGAGAAGACTGGCGCTTACGTCAGTGGCGAGCAGTTTTCCCTGGCGGACATTTCGATCGGGCTGTCGGTCAATCGCTGGTTCGAAACGCCGCTTGATCACGGGAATCTGGCGGCGGTAAGCGCCTATTACGATCGTTTGAATCAGCGCGACGGTTATCGCTTGTACGGGCGCAACGGCACGCCATAAAGATACGCTCGATCAGGCTTGCTCACGCACCACGCCCCGCTCTTCAAGCAAACGCACGAACATGCTCAGACTGCGCGACACCGTGCCCCGGCGCCACACCAGCCAAGTGGTCAGATAGCGGAAGTCCGCCGTCAGCGGCCAGACGCTGACCGTCGCGCTGCCGGGCATGCTCTGCAGCATTTTGCGCGGCATCAGCGCCAGGCCGGCACCGGCGCTGACGCAGGCGAGCATGCCGTGGTAGGACTCCATTTCGAAGATCTTGCCGGGTACGGCAGCGTCGGTGCTGAACCATTTTTCAAAATGGTGACGGTAGGAACAGTTGGAACGGAAGGCATAGATATTCTCGCCGTTAACGTCCGCCGCACGTTCGACCGGTGAATGATTGAGCGGCGCGATGATGACCATTTCCTCCTCGAATGCCGGCACACCCTCCAGGGCCGGATGCAGCACCGGGCCGTCGACGAATGCAGCGGCGAGACGCCCGGACAGCACGCCGTCGATCATCGTCCCCGATGGCCCGGTCGAAAGATCGAGATCGACCTTCGGGTGCTGCTGGTTGTACGCCGCCAACAGTTCGGGAATACGCACTGCTGCGGTACTTTCCAGCGAACCCAAGGGGAACGCGCCCTGGGGTTCCTCACCCGCCACAGTGGCTCGAGCTTCCTGCACCAGATCGAGAATACGCCGCGTGTATTCGAGAAAACTCCACCCGGCCGGCGACAGGCGCAGACGGCTTTTCTCGCGGATAAACAGATCGACGCCGAGGTCCTGCTCCAGCTGTTTGATCCGCGTGGTCAGGTTCGACGGCACGCGATGAATCTGCGTGGCGGCGGCGCTGATGCTGCCGTGCTCGGCCACGGCCTTGAAGATTTCCAGTTGCACCAGATCCACAGTCATTCTCCAATCGTGAAGGAAACGCTCTTTATTATTCAGTTTCCAGAAAACTAACGCCACCCTACTCTAGGCCCATCCGACGAACCTACAGGACAACGTCATGAGCCAGATTTCCAGCCAGACCCACGCCATCTCGATCAACCCCGCCACCGGCGAGCAGATCGGGCATTACGCGTTTGAATCCGCCGCTGCCCTTGATGCGGCGCTGACTCGCGCTGCCTTTGCTTTTGGCAAGTGGAAGCGCAAGCCGCTGCAGGATCGTTCGCGCCTTTTGACCGCCCTCGCCGGCGCGCTGCGTGAAACCTCAGAAGCGATGGCAACCATGATCACTCAGGAAATGGGCAAGCCGATCGCCCAGGCCCGTGGCGAAATCGAGAAATGCGCCAAGCTCTGCGAGTGGTACGCCGAGCACGGCCCGGCCATGCTCGACGCCGAAGCCACCCAGGTTGAAGGCGGCAAGGCGCGTATCGAGTACCGTCCGCTGGGGCCGATTCTGGCGGTAATGCCGTGGAACTTCCCGATCTGGCAAGTGCTGCGCGGCGCGGTGCCGACGCTGATCGCTGGCAACACTTACGTGCTCAAGCATGCGCCGAACGTGATGGGCAGCGCTTATCTGCTGCGCGATGCGTTCGTCCGCGCCGGTTTCCCCGAGGGCGTGTTTGAAGTGATAAACGTCACCCCGGAAGGCGTTTCCAGCGCCATTGCCGATTCGCGCATCGCCGCTGTGACGCTGACCGGCAGCGTCCGCGCCGGCATGGCCATCGGTGCTCAGGCAGGTGCGGCATTGAAGAAATGCGTGCTGGAACTGGGCGGCTCCGATCCGTTCATCGTGCTCAACGATGCTGATCTGGATGAGGCGGTGCACGCGGCGGTGGTCGGTCGTTATCAGAATTCCGGCCAGGTCTGCGCGGCTGCGAAACGCTTGATCATCGAACAAGGTGTGGTCGAGGAATTCACCCGCAAGTTCGTTGAAGCGACACGCCAGTTGAAGATGGGCGATCCGCTCAACGCTGACACTTACATCGGGCCGATGGCGCGTTTCGATCTGCGTGATGAATTGGATCAGCAAGTGCGTGACACGTTGGAGGAAGGCGCGACGCTGCTGCTCGGCGGCCGAAAAGCCGAAGGCGCCGGCAATTTCTACGAACCGACCGTGCTCGCCGATGTAACCGACCGCATGACCTCGTTCAAGCAAGAACTGTTCGGCCCGGTCGCTTCGATTATCACCGCCCGCGATTGCGCACACGCCGTGGCCTTGGCCAACGACAGCGATTTCGGCCTGACCGCCACGATCTACACCGCCAACGTCGCGCTGGCCGAGCAACTGACCAGCGAACTGGAAACCGGCGGCGTGTTCATCAACGGCTACTCGGCGAGCGATCCTCGGGTGACCTTCGGCGGCGTGAAGAAGAGCGGCTTCGGTCGCGAGTTGTCGCACTTTGGCGTACGGGAATTCTGCAACGCGCAGACCGTATGGCTGGATCGTAAATAAGCCGGGTGCTGTAAAACCTGTGGGAGCGAGCCTGCTCGCGAAAGCGTCCTGTCAGTCACCGTTGCATCGACTGACACACCTCTTCGCGAGCAGGCTCGCTCCCACAGGGGCACGGCTGCGCAGATGATTTGGTGCACGACTCCCTCAAGCTCTGCTTCGATTTACAGATACTTCAGCCAGCTGATGTCCCGCCGCCGCGCTTTCAGTGCCGAAAACCAGCGCACTGCCGGGAACAGCACCAAGGCAAGAACCACCGCCGCCAGCCACACCGCGGTCACCGTCGAAAAGCCGAAATAGTTGCCCTGATTCAGGCCAAACAGCGCCACACCGATCAGGTACAACACCTTCAAAACATACAAGTGCAGCAGATAGAAAAACATCGGTGCCGAGCCGAACACCGTCAGCCAGCCAATCCAGCGGCGACTCTGCACGCGCTCAAAGGCGAGCAACAGCAACAGACCCGTACTCACAGTCAGCGCGAGAAACAGCAGCGACGGCGGGTATTTGGTGATGTTGAAAAAGCTCATCAGTGTCTGCACCAGCGAATCGCTGATCGCCCACGGTTTTTCGCCGTAGCCATTGATCAAGCGCAGCGCCACAAAGCCCAGCAAACCAGCGACCCCAGCAATCAGCAAACGACGCTGACGCACCGCCGCGTCCATGCCGCGAGCAAACCACGGCCCCAGCACATAGCCCAGGCCGATTACACCAATCCACGGCAGCAGCGGGTACGAGGTGCGCAGGCGCAGGGTTTCGCTGATCTCGATCCAGCCTCGATCATGCAGAATCGCCCAAGGCACATGCATCGCCGACTCGACCGGGAAATGCACCGCGTCGAGCAGGTTGTGCCCGGCGATGATCGCCACGCTCAGCGTCAGCAGCAGCGCACGTGGCAACCAGACCAGCATCGCCAGCGCAATCATGCTCAGGCCGATCGCCCAGATCACTTGCAGGTAGATCACGCTCGGCGGCAACTGGAAGGTCCAGGCGAAGTTGACCAAAGTGAATTCCAGCGCCACCAGGAACAATCCGCGCTTGAACAGAAACGCGCTGACATCGGCTTTGCCGGCGTATTTTTCGCCGTAGAGCCATGCCGACAAACCGGTCAGCAAGACGAACACCGGCGCACACAGATGCGCCAATGTGCGGCTGAAAAACAACGCCGGCTCGGTGCTGGCGATGTCCATCGGATCGGAGACCTGTCGGTGCAAGAGAAAGGTTTCACGTACGTGATCGAGCAGCATGAACAGGATCACCAGGCCTCTGAGCGCATCAATGGATAGCAGCCGGCCAGTCGTCAACGGGGCAGAACGGGGAAGCACAGGAGTCATGGATCTTTCGCAATCGAGAGGGATAACACCGGACAGCCATAACGCCGCCCATAAATTTTGCGTTACCTTATAACATCAGAAAAACAAAACCCAAACATCCAGCATCGAAGTTGCCCATCAGCGCCAGCCTTCTATAGTGAACAGATCCGCCCTGCCCTTGAGCGCTGTCCATGGTCAACACCGAACACCTGATCATCTGCGAGCACTGTGATTGCGTGTACGAGAAAGTCGTGCTCGCCAAACACCAGAAAACCCTGTGCGTGCGCTGCGGTGGCGTGCTGCAGCGCTTCAACGGCCTGACCATCGAGCAGCGTCTGGCCCTGACGTTCACGGCCGCGATGCTGTGGCTGTTCGCCAATTTCTATCCGGTGATGAGCATCAGCCTCAAAGGCATGAAAAACAGCGCAACCCTATGGGATTCGGTGCTCGCGCTGAGCCAGGGACCGATCACCTTTATCGCCATGGTCGCGGCGATCGCAATCATCATCGCCCCGGCATTTCAGCTAGTGTTGCTGGTCTGGGTGTTGACTTTCGCCCTCGGCATGAGGCGGGCACCGGGGTTCAATCTGTGCATGCGCTGGCTGGAAACCCTGCGCCCGTGGAGCATGCTTGAGGTGTGTCTGCTGGGGGCGATGGTCGCGGTGTTCAAACTTGCCGGCCTGCTGGATGTGCTGCCGGGGATCGGCCTGTTCGCCCTGGCGGTGCTGAGCCTGATGATGATCCGCATTGCCGGCCGTGACATCCGCGAACTCTGGGACATTTTATGAAGCGTCCACCGACCGCCAGTGAACTCAATTTATGCCTGTGCCACAGCTGTGGCCTGGCCTGCGATATGACCGACGAGCCACACGAGTGCCCGCGCTGCGATGCGCCGCTGCATCGGCGCAAAACCAATTCGCTGACGCGAACCTGGGCGTACATGCTCGCCGCCCTGGCATTTTATATCCCGGCCAATCTGCTGCCGGTGATGAATACGGTGATGCTCGGCAACGGCGCCGACAGCACGATCATGAGTGGCGTGCTGGAGTTCTGGGAGGCCGGGGCGTGGGACATTGCCCTGATCATTTTCATCGCCAGTATCGCGGTGCCGGGGGTCAAGTTCGTCGCCCTGACCTTGCTGCTGGTCACCGTACAGCGCAACAGCGATTGGGCGCGCAGGGAGCGTTCGAAGCTGTACCGCTTCGTCGAACTGATCGGCTACTGGTCGATGCTCGATGTGCTGGTGGTCGCGCTGGTCGCGGCGCTGGTGAAGTTCCAGGCGCTGGGCGATATCGAGCCACGACCGGGCATCCTGTTCTTCGGCCTGGTCGTGGTGTTCACCATGCTCGCGGCGATGAGTTTCGACCCACGCCTGATCTGGGACAGGGACACCAGCGACACGGTCAGCGACGCAGCGTCTGGAGCAGCACCTGCAGCGGATGGCGCAGCGCCTGATCCGACTGGCGCTTGACCTGGCTGCGGCAGGAGTAGCCGGTCGCCAACGCCTCGCCCTGCTCCGCCGGAGCCTGCACCTGACGCGCCCACGATTGCTCGTAAATGATTGCCGAGGTCTGGCGATTGCGTGCTTCGTGGCCGTAGGTACCGGACATGCCGCAGCAACCGGTAGCCTGCGTGGCCAGCTTCAGACCGGCACGTTCGAAGACCTGTTCCCACTGGCGGGTCGCGGCCGGCGCGTTGGTTTTCTCCGTGCAATGGGCGAGCAGACGGAACGCTTTGGGCTGAGCCTCAGGCGTCTGCTCCGGCATGACCTTGAGTAACCATTCCTGCACCAGCGCTACTTCTGGGCACTCATTCAGGCCCGGTACTTTCAGGTATTCCTGGCGATAGACCAAAGTCATCGCCGGATCCAGCCCCAGCAGCGGCACGCCGGTCTGCGCCAGCGCCTGCAACTGCTCAGCGTTACGCAACGCCGCGCGATTGAACGCCGAGAGAAAGCCCTGCACATGCAGCGGTTTACCATTGGCGCTGAACGGCGCGAGATAGACCTGATAACCCAGGCGCGAAATCAGCTCGACCAGATCAGCCAGCAGCGGCGCTTCGAAGTAGCGGGTGAAGGCGTCCTGCACGATGACCACGCTGCGTTCGCGTTGCTCTGAGGTCAGTGCCGACAGCGTTGCAACCGTTGCTGGCTGCACCTGCCAACGGCGCATCGCCGCGTGGAAATCGAAACGGCTGAGCAACGGCACATCGACCATGCCACCGATCCGCGACAGCGCACTGCGCACCCAGCCCGCGCCAATCATACCGTTGTACAGCGCCGGAATCCGCGCCATGTAGGGAATGGTGTATTCCAGCGAGGCAATCAGATAGTCTCGCGCCGGACGCAAATAACGACTGTGATACAGCTCGAGAAAACGCGAGCGAAACTCCGGCACGTTGACCTTGACCGGGCACTGCCCCGCGCAGGATTTGCAGGCCAGACAACCGGCCATGGCGTCGTACACCTCATGGGAAAAATCCGCCGATGGATCGCGACTGTTGCGCCAGCGCTGCCACAGCGAGCGGAAAAACGCCGGTTTGCGAATCGCATCCGAGAGTACGTCGACACCTGCCTCGCCCTGCAACCGCAGCCATTCTCGAATCAGTGAAGCGCGGCCCTTGGGCGACTGCGCGCGTTCGCGGGTGGCTTTCCACGACGGGCACATGGCGTCATCAGGATCGAAGTTGTAGCAGGCGCCGTTGCCATTGCAATGCATGGCCGCGCCGTAGCTTTGCCAGACTTTTTCGTCGATCTGCCGATCCAGCTCGCCGCGCAGGGTCACTTCGTCGATCTTCAGCAGTGCTGCGCCGCTGTTGGCCGGCGTAGCGATTTTGCCCGGGTTGAACTGGTTGAATGGGTCGAACGCGGCTTTCAAGGCTTGCAGCGCCGGGTACAACTCGCCGAAGAATGCCGGCGCGTACTCCGAACGCAGGCCCTTGCCATGCTCGCCCCAGAGCAGGCCGCCGTAGCGCTGAGTCAACGCGGCGACGCCATCGGAAACCGGGCGTACCAGCGCCGCTTGCTGCGGGTCTTTCATGTCGAGAATCGGCCGCACGTGCAGTACGCCGGCGTCGACATGGCCGAACATGCCGTACTGCAAACCGTGGCTGTCGAGCAGCTCGCGCAGTTCGGCGATGTATTCGGCCAAATGCTGCGGCGGCACTGCGGTGTCTTCAACGAACGGCTGTGGGCGGGCTTCACCGGCGACGTTGCCGAGCAGGCCCACCGCCCGCTTGCGCATGCCGTAGACCTTGTTCACCGCTGCCTGACCGATCGCCAGTGTATGTCCGAGGCGCTCCACGGTGCGGTCGTTTTGCAGATGTTCGAGGAACGCTTCGACGCGGCGCTGCAGATCTTCGGGATCGTCACCGCAGAACTCGACCAGGTTGATCCCTAGGGTCTGCCGCTCGGCGTTTTCAGGAAAATATTCGGCAACGCCGTGCCAGACGATGTCCTGCATCGCCAACAGCAAGACTTTGGAGTCGACGGTTTCGATCGACAACGGCTTGAGCGCCATCAACGCCCGCGCATCGCGCAAGGCATCCATGAACCCGGCGTAGCGGATGTTGACCAGCATGGTGTGCTTGGGAATCGGCAGCACGTTGAGCCGCGCTTCGACGACGAAGCCCAGCGAGCCCTCAGCGCCGCAGAGCACGCTGTTGAGGTTGAAGCGCTGGTCGGCCTCGCGCAGATGCGCCAAGTCATAACCGGTCAGGCAGCGGTTGAGATCGGGAAAGCGTGCCTTGATCAGCTCACCCTGTTCATCAATGATCTGCCGCGCACAACGATAGACTTCGCCGACGCGATCATCGCGGGCGCACTGCGCTGCAAGCTCATCCTCGGCCAGCGGCAGGCCGTGCAGACGCTCGCCGCCGCGCAGGATCATCTCAAGCTCCAGCACATGGTCGCGGGTCTTGCCGTAGGTGCAACTGCCTTGGCCGCTGGCGTCGGTGTTGATCATGCCGCCGACCGTGGCGCGGTTCGAGGTCGACAGTTCCGGAGCAAAAAACAGCCCGGCGGATTTCAGCGCGGCGTTGAGCTGGTCCTTGACCACCCCGGCCTGCACGCGTACCCAGCGTTGTTCAACATTGATTTCCAGAATGCGATTCATGTGCCGCGACAGGTCGACGACGATGCCGTCCGTCAGCGATTGACCGTTGGTGCCGGTGCCACCGCCACGGGGGGTGATCAGCACTTTCTCGTACGCCGGTTCGGCAATCAGCCGCGCCACACGTGCAACGTCTTCGGCGTCCAGCGGAAACACCGCCGCTTGCGGCAAGCGCTGATAGATCGAGTTGTCGGTCGCGAGCACCACGCGGCTGGCGTAATCGGCGCTGATTTCACCGCGAAAGCCGCTGTCTTTCAGGGCGGCGAGAAATTGTTGGTAATCGCCGGTCAGGGCTTTGGCAGGCGACAGCTGGGCAATCATCGGTCGGGTCATCTCGGTCAAATCGGGCTGTGTGGCGGTGAACAGTTGTGCGCAAGGAATGATTGCGTCAGGCTCCGCCATCTGATTGCGCCCATACTCATTGCTGGCCAGCCATGGAACAAACGTAAATTCGACCCGCTATCGATGAGTTTTATGAATGAATCCGCGCACCCTCACACCGTCCATGTCGCTGCTGCTGGCTTTCGAGGCCGCCGCTCGCCACGAGAGCTACACCCGCGCCGCCCATGAGCTGTCACTGACACAGAGCGCGGTCAGCCGCCAGGTGCAGATTCTCGAGAAGATGCTCGGCATGCGCCTGTTCAGCCGCGAAGGCCGGCAGGTGGTGCTGACGGATGTCGGGCGCATGTATCAGCGCGAGCTCAGCGAAGCCCTCGGGCAGATTCGCAGCGCAACCTTGCAGGCGATGGCATTTGGTTCGGGCATCCATAGCCTGCGCCTGGCGACGCTGCCGACCTTCGGTTCGAAATGGCTGCTGCCACGGTTGAAGGATTTCTACACGGCGCACCCGGGCATGACCGTGCACCTGCATTCGCGGATCGAAACCATCGACTTCGACACCAGCGAAATCGACGCGGCCATCTGTGTCGGCGGCGGTGAGTGGCCAGGCCTGACCGCCCTGCCCCTGCACACCGAAGAATTGGTGGCGATTGCCAGCGCGCAGCTGTCGGCGACTGAACGCGACGAGGCCGAGCGGCACATTGCCGGGCAATTACTGCTCAACGTCAGCAGCAATGCCCAGGCATGGGCGGAATGGTTCAGCCATCATCAACTGCCGCATCGCAGCATGCGGATCGGGCCGAGCTTCGAAATGACCTCGCACTTGATTCAGGCAGTACGCGCCAATATCGGCGTCGGCCTGGTGCCGCGGATTCTGGTCGAGGAGGAATTGCTCAAGGGCGAATTGCTGCAACTGGGCGAGCCGATTACCAGCCGACGCAGCTATTACCTGGTGTATCCGCCGCGTAATGAGAATTTGCCTTCGTTGAAGGCGTTCAGGGATTGGCTGATTGATACCCTCTGAAGGATCGCGTCGCGGCCATTCGCGAGCAGGCTCGCTCCCACAGTTGCCATGCATTTACCTGTGGGAGCGAGCCTGCTCGCGAAGAGGCCAGTCGCAACGACCTTAAAACCTCGGCTTGACCGCCCGCCAATCCGCCTTGTACCGCTGCATCTGCCGCACATCATCGCGCTGGCGAATGCCGCACGTCAGGTACTGATCATGCAGCTTGGCCAGTTGCTCATGGTCCAGTTCCAGCCCCAACCCCGGCGCACGGGTGATCTTCACGCAGCCATCGACAATCGGCAGCTTGCCGCCCTTGATCACTTCCTCGTCCGGCTCCTGCCACGGGTAGTGGGTGTCGCAGGCGTAATCCAGATTCGGCACTGCCGCCGCAACGTGCGCCATGGCCATCAGGCTGATACCCAAGTGCGAATTGGAATGCATCGACACGCCGAGGCCGAACACGTCGCACATTTTCGCCAGTGTCTGCGTATCCCGCAGGCCACCCCAGTAATGGTGGTCGGCGAGGACGATCTGCACGCTGTTCAACGCAACGCTGCGGCGGAACTCGTCGAAATCAGTGACGACCATATTGGTCGCCAGGGGCAGACCGGTGCGCTTGTGCAGTTCGGCCATGCCTTCAAGGCCCGGGGTCGGATCTTCGTAATACTGCAGGTCATCGCCGAGCAGTTCGGCCATGCGAATCGCCGTCTCCAGCGACCAGTTGCCGTTCGGATCGATGCGCAGCGGCAATCCCGGAAAGGCTTTTTTCAGTGCCTTGATGCAAGCCACTTCATGCTCCGGCGGCAAGGTGCCGGCCTTGAGCTTGATGCTCTTGAATCCGTACGCTTCGATCATCCGCGCTGCCTGCGCGACGATCTGCTGCTCGCTCAGCGCCTCGCCCCAGTCGTCTGGCTTGTAGGGCGAGTCGATATGCTCGGCGTACTTGAAAAACAGGTAAGCGCTGAACGGCACTTCATCGCGGATCGCCCCGCCGAGCAGGTCCACCAGCGGCACGTTCAGGTAGTGCGCCTGCAAATCAAGAAACGCTACTTCGAATGCCGAGTAGGCATTGCTCACCGCTTTGCTGGCGTGGGAACCGGGGGCCAGTTCGGCGCCAGCGACGCTGGCGGGTTTATTCGCCGCCACGGTGGCCTGCACGATCGCGCGCAACTGATTGAGGTTGAACGGATCAAGACCGATCAATTGGCTCTGCAATTGTTGCTGGATCGCCAGCGCCGGGGCATCGCCGTAGCTTTCGCCGAGGCCGATGTAGCCGTTGTCACTTTCAATCTCGATGATCGAGCGCAGGGCAAAAGGTTCGTGGATGCCACTGGCGTTGAGCAGTGGCGGATCGCGGAAGGCAATCGGGGTGACGCTGACACGGGTGATTTTCAAGATAACGCTCCTGACAGATCAACAATCGATTCAGTGGCTCGCAGCCGAACGAGCCGGCGCCACAACGGCGGCTTCGTCACTTGGCTTTGCCGGGGTTTTACCTTTGGCGCCAGGCGCCGTGCGGGCGAAGAAGATCACCACGGCGGCGACCAGCGATGTCGCCGCCAGGCCATACAGGCCGCCCTCGATGGAACCGGTGGTTTGTTCGAGAATGCCGAACGCGGTCGGCGCGACGAAGCCGCCAAGGTTGCCGATGGAGTTGATCAGCGCGATCACCGCCGCAGCGATGCGCGCGTCCAGATAGCTTTGCGGAATCGGCCAGAACAGCGCCGACGCTGCTTTGAAACCGATAGCGGCGAAGCAGATGGCGACGAAGGCAAATACCGGCCCGCCAGTGGTCGACATGAACATGCCGACCGCCGCGATCACCAGGGTCAGCGCGACCCAGGCCTGCTGGAATTTCCATTTGCCGGCCATCGCTGCGAAGCCATACATGGCGACAATCGAAATGATCCACGGAATGGAGTTGAGCAGCCCGACCTGGAAATCTCCGAGGTTACCCATCTTCTTGATCATGCTCGGCAACCAGAACGTCGCGCCGTAAATGGTCAGGGCAATGGAAAAATAGATGAAGCAGAACAGCGCGATCTGTCGGTCAGCCAACAGCTTGAACATCGACGGCTTGGCGACTTGTACCGCTTCGCGAGCGCGCTGCTCCTCGGCAATCGCCGCGACCAGTGCGTCTCGCTCTTCCTCGCTCAGCCACTTGGCTTGACGCGGGTGCGATTGCAGCCAGAACCAGACGAAAGCACACAACACCACCGACGCTGCGCCTTCGATGAGAAACATCCACTGCCAGCCGTGCATGCCCAATCCGCTGATATGCAACAGCGCACCGGACACCGGGCCGGAAATCACCGAGGCAATCGCTGAGCCGCTGAGAAACACCGCCATGGTTTTGCCGCGCTCGGACGCCGGCAGCCATTGGGTGAAGTAATAAATGATCCCCGGGAAAAACCCGGCCTCGGCCGCACCGAGAATAAAGCGCAGCACGTAGAAACTGGTTTCACCTTGAACAAACGCCATGGCCATGGCTGCGGCGCCCCAGGTGAACATGATCCGCGTCAGCCAGACCCGCGCGCCGTAGCGCTGCAACAGCATGTTGGACGGCACTTCGAACAGTGCGTAACCGATGAAAAACAGCCCGGCGCCCAGTCCATAAGCCGCTGCGCCGATACCCAGATCGGTTTCCAGATGGCTGCGCACGAAACCGATGTTCACTCGGTCGATGTAGTTGACGATGAACATCACCACGAACAGCGGCAGCACGTGGCGTTTGACCTTGGCGGCGGCGCGGGCGAGCACCGTGATGTCCGTCGGACTCTGGAGGGTTTTCAAGGGGCGACTCCCGATCTTGTTTTTTTAGGGATGACTTGAAGCGATGAGCCGATCATGGACGTCGCGCATTGATCCCGTCTAATCTAAACAGGCATTCGATTGATACCCGGATTAGATCAATGTTCGAACTTACCCAGCTGCGCTGCTTTACTACGGTCGCCACCGAACTCAACTTTCGCCGCGCCGCCGAGCGCCTGAACATGACCCAGCCGCCACTGAGTCGGCAGATTCAGCTGCTGGAGCATCACCTTGGCGTCGAATTGTTTACCCGCAGCACCCGAAGCGTCGCGCTGACGGCGGCTGGCCGGGCTTTTTTCGTTGAGGCGCAGAATCTTCTGGAGCGCGCCCAGCAAGCGGCGATCACCGCACGCCGGTTTGCCGAGGGCGATATTGGTTCGGTAAACATCGCGTTTGTCGGCAGCGCGGTGTATGAGTTTCTGCCCAAGGTGATCGCCGAAGCGCGACTTAAGCAGCCCCAGGTGAAAATCGATCTGGCAGAAATGAACACCTATCAACAGCACGAGGCCTTGCGCGCTCGCCGTATCGACCTGGGCATTGCCCGAGCGCCATTGCAGGAACCGGGCTATGCCACCGAATGCCTGGTGCGCGAACCATTTGTGCTGGCAGTGCCGAGCGGGCATCGGTTGGCCAATGCAGCTGAGGTATCAGTGGCTGATCTGGATAAACAACCGTTCCTGATGTACTCCCATGAAGCCTATCCGCCGTTCAACGAACTGTTGACCGGCACGCTGCGCTCAGCGCGGGTGGCGCCGGATTACGTGCAGTGGCTGGGCTCGTCGCTAACCATTCTGGCGCTGGTCAACGCTGGCATGGGTCTGGCGCTGGTACCGCGTTGCGCGACCAGCGTGGTGTTCAGGAATGTGGTGTTTCGCGAGATCGATCTGGGCGAAGGGGTGCAAAGCGAGCTGCATCTGATCTGGCGTGAGAACAATGACAACCCGGCGTTCGCGATGTTGCTGGAGGCGATTCGCCGGGCGGTGGTGCAGGGTTGGGGCTGAAGAAGTTTATCGTCTAGACCGTGGTTTCAGAGGCGGCGGCGCACTGGGGCCTTTGATCAAGGGCACGTCCAGCATTTTTCCGTCCGGCCCGACAAAGAGTCGCTCTAAATGCTTTGGCATGGGTTGTGGTGCTCTGGCAGTTGGCATGTTGATCCCTCTGATACTGGGCTGAACTCGACCCATTTGACTTTCGCGGAATCTATCAACAAAAACTCCGCGCCAATAGATGCAGGTTGGCCATCATCCGTGAGCCAACGCGGATATTTCATGATGAACTGACCATTGGATGATTCCCGTGGCCACTCGACCGGCCAGCCAAATACGCGCCTTTCATCGTTCAAATGCAGAGTTATGAAGCGCTCATGTTGGGCGAAAGCGCAGAACCATTCACTGGGGAAAGAAGATTGTTTCGTGACGTTTCGCTTACGTAACCAGCCGTGCAATTTGTCACTCGTAGCCAGGTAACAGGCAAACAATCCCAGCATCAGCGAAAACATAAATGCCCAGAGCGTTTGCGCCCGATCATCCCAGTTTCCTAATGAAAAACTCTTCGAGCCAATCCACAAACAGAGGTTGCCCACCGCCAACACCGCGCCCTGAATCACAAATGTGAATATCAGCGCCTGCACGATCTGGCCGAACGTATCCGGTCGCTTGAATGCCGTAAGTGAATAGAAGATCCAGGTCGATAGAAAACCCGGAATGAGGTACTGCAACAGCGGAATGATGTCCTTGACCAGATCATCCATGATCCGAGACTCCTTTCAGTCATGCCGATCCCGTCACGGGCCGACATTCAAAGCCTAGTCAAGGATCCTGCTGCGCCTCGCGGGCAACTGTCACAGCTCTTTGCGAGCGTTTGGTTGGAGTCTCCATCTAATGAAAAAAGGCAGACACCGAACTTCGGTGTCTGCCTTTTTTGAGATCCGGGCGCCCGGTTACAGGCAGTCACGCACCGATTGGCGCAGCGATCCGGACTTGGCCCAAGGCGGCCCCTGATAGAGCGACACTTTGCTGCCGTCCTTGTATTTGACGATATCGAGAATCTCATCCGCCGTGATAATGCTCGGCGCGGTAATCCGGTAGCCGTTGGAAATCGACGTCTGCGAAGTCTTGGCCACGTCCTTCTGCCACAACGGTAACAAGCACGCGGCATATTCCTTGGGAGGTTTGTCACTGGTCTTGCTCAGGTTTGGCTCGCCCGGCACCAGCGATGCTGGTAACGAGCAACCCGTCAACAGGGCCAGTGCCAAAGTGCCGATCCATACGCGCATGCTGTTTACCTGTTCCGAAAAACGTGAATGTACCGTTTAACGGCGTGCACATCCATCGTGGCACCCCGCCGTTACCGGGGTTTGGACAATTTTTTACGTCGGTTCAGCCGGGCGTCAGATGGCCTGGCCCCAGGTGGAAAAATGCGACTACTCTTTTCTACCGAGAATCTTCTGGAGGTGATCATGCGGCTCAATGAATACGAACACGAACTTCAACGGGATTTGCAAAGCGTGGCGTCGGACCTGAGATGGTCGGCGGTCGACCTCAAGCGCATTGCCGAACAATTGCGCAAATCAGGTAACGAGGCAGACGCCCAGACTGTGTTGCGGTCTTGCACAATCCTGCAACACGACGAGGAGAGATTGCAGATCTATGCCAGGGAGGTAAAAGCCCGGACCATCAGCCGAATCAAGGTGCACTGACTCCTGATCCAAACAAGAAGCCCCGGTCGAAACCGGGGCTCTTTCGTTATAACGCGTCAATTCACGTTCTGGCTTTGCACCCGCTTGGCGCGTTGCTTGTAACCAGGAAGCGCCGCCGCATAGGCCATCGCTTCCTCCCTGCTGGTGAATGACGCCAACCGGTCGCCCTGAGTGCAAACCCGCCATGGGCCGTTGTTCACGCTAAGCACGTCATAACCGTTCATGTGCAGCTTGTTCAGCATTGGAATGCTCATGAGCACCTCCATTTCGTCAACGGTGTTTTCGGTGTACGGGCTTACCTTACACCCGCTCCCCGCTGCGGTGTAAACCGGATTCGCCCTGGCACATGTCAATTCACTGGCACTTTTTGCTACGCAAATGGCTCCGAATCAAGAGGGAACCTTTAAATCCGCTTGCGGCTCGAATATTGCAGATTGATTACAGTTTTATGACACGCATCAACAGGGCAATCATGAAAGTACGCGCCACCGTCATTTGCGAGCAGGATCGCCATATCCTCCTGGTACGCAAACCCCGCCATCACTGGTCATTGCCCGGCGGCAAGGTCGAATCCGGGGAAACCCGTGCGGCGGCAGCCGTGCGCGAGTTGCAGGAGGAAACCGGGCTCAATGCGGAGGACGTCCTGTACCTGATGGATTTTCAGGCGGGCAGTACGCGGCATCATGTGTACGAGGCTTCGGTGGTCAACCTCGACGATGTGCGCCCGCAGAACGAAATCGTCGATTGCATCTGGTACCCGCTCGATGCCGTGCACAATCTTGAAACCAATGACGCGACACGGCGCATCGTGCAGGCCTTTCAGCGCCGTTTATGACAATCAGCCGGCGAACGCCCGGCGACCGGCGCTGATTTCCGTTCGCAACTCACCGATGAAATTGGAAATATCGCGAATCGTCACCAGATGCTCGGGAGAAACGCCGTCAAGCAACAACTCGACACGCCCACTGCCCGGCTCATACACCTTGATCCGCAACAGACCTTGTCCGGTCGGTGTGCAGTCACACTTGAACGTGGGGAAGCCTGACTCGACGATCCGGCAGATATCGGCAATGGCAAGCATGGACGGGCGCCTCGCAGGCGGAGAATCGATCCATCGAGCATAGACCCACGGTGTGTTTATTGCCCGCCGGGAATGCCAAGCCGATCACAACTCACTCATGCCATTCAATGCGCGTCGTGATCCCAGATCCAGTTCCACAGTCCGGGCAGATTCACCGGCTCAGCGCTTTGCTGAACCGTACGCGCCAACGCGGCTTTTTCCAGTGCGGCCTGATTGTCGTAGAACGGCTTGTCCGCCAGTCTGACCCCGGTCGCCGCCGCGCTATCGAGCAGAATCTGCAGATATTCGCGAGTGTGGCGCGCGGTGTAGCGATTGAGGTCATGGAACGTCACCACGACCGGAATTACGCCATCCACCGTCGGCAATTGACCCTCGGCGATGCGCTCGCGCACTTCCGATAACTGCCGCAGCATGTTCGCCCGACGCCGAGGGCTGGCGTTGAAGCCCCAGATCTTGCCGTCGTTGGCACTCATGTCCGTGAGCAAGACATGCAAGCCGTGTTTTTGATAGGCCGTAAATGTGCGCTTGTCGTAGTTCCAGAACGGCGGGCGCAACAGCTTGGGCTGCGCCCCGGTGATAGCGGCGATGTCAGCGCTGCCATCGGTCAGCGACTGGTCCAGTTCTTGCGGGTCGAGCGAGCGATGGTTGGTGTGCCAATGAGTCGCAGTGTGGAAAGCGAGAATATGTCCCTCGGCGTATTCACGACGCATCAGGCTGCGACCGATCTCGCTGTTGCCTGCCCTGGGTGCTCGGGTCTGCACGAAAAACACGGCTTTGATATTTGCCTGCAGCGGATTGGTTTGGAGGCTGTCGAGCACCGTCTCCGTGGGATTCCACCATCCTGAAGCACTTGGACCATCATCGAACGTCAGCAAAAAACGTACGGGGGCCTGAGCCATCAGGCGCGTTTCGGTTTGCGTGGTCATTTCAATCGGCGCGGCGATGCAGCCGGCCAGACCGAGCGCGATGAGCGCAGCACAAAGAAGTTTGCATCCGGATGTCATGTCTTGCCCTGAGGCCGCGGCCGTGGTGTTGTCGAATGGCAAAACTCCCTCGCCTTTGTCGATCCCTGCGCGGCTATCCGCGAGCGCAGGTTGGATAAGGTACACAGGGTTTGGTTCCGGTGCTGGTTTCAGTGCGTCATCGGCCAGGCACATCGGCATGTCCGACTAGACTCAAATTTCCTCAAGGAGATTTCAGCCATGTGCGGAAGACTCACGCAGTACCGTGGGATTCACGATTTCGTCGCGGTTTTGAGCATCCCCGATGCGTTGATCAATCACGTTGGCGATGCGCCGCTCAATCGCTACAACGCAGCGCCCACCACTGCGCTGGCGGTTCTGCACCAGCACGAACAGGCCATTCATGCCGATAATTTGCGTTGGGGCTGGCGGCCGCATTGGGCCAAGGATCGTGCCCCGCCTATCAACGCTCGGGTAGAGAAAGTCGCCCACGGCGCGTTCTTCCGGGCGATCTGGCGGCAGCGGCTGATCGTGCCGGTCGACAATTGGTTTGAATGGGTTGATAGCGGGGAAAAATCCCGACAGCCCTGGTTGATTCGTCGGGCGGATCAGGCTCCGGTCTTCTGTGCCGGTATTGGCCAGTTTCCGGCACCGGGGGTTGCGCCGAGGGAGGACGACGGGTTCGTCATCATCACCGCTGACAGCCTGGGCGGCCTGCTCGATATTCACGATCGGCGCCCAGTGGTCTTCGATTCGGCGCGAGCTCGGGAATGGCTTGATCCGGCTACGCCACTGGAACGCGCCGAGCAGATGCTGCTGTTTGAAGGCGAGCCCAGTGAGGCCTTCGAATGGTACAAAGTCGGCAAAGCGGTCGGCAATACGCGTAATCAGGGTGCGCAATTGATAGAACGAGTCGACTAAATAATCCGGCCATTCTTGCGTTAATCAAGCAACGCCGCCACTGAGTCCCGTGCGTTACAAAAAGTGTTTCAACCGCGATACACCCCCCGTAAAACAGCCGTTTGAGCGAATCAACCGCCTGTCAGACATTTCGACAGTCATACATACATTTTCCCGCGCTGCGGATAGCATGCGCGCCGCCTTTCCGATTGGTATACCAGTTGACCAAAGAGTCAAAGAAATCAGGAATCCATCAACAACTTTCAAGCCTTGCAGAGAAATAAGTGAGCGACGATTTTGCAATCAAACAGGTCAGCGGCCTGAAGTGTGTCCATCTGTCCAAGACAGAACGCCTGGAACTCGACTGTTTTATCGGCCATTACATCAAGACCCGAAACCTGCACAGCGTGCCCGATATCGAACGCACCCTGCGCAGCACCCTCGAGGGTTATCCCGGCCATCCGCCGGTGATGGTCAATGAGCTCAATGCGTGGATCGATCGAACGTTGGGGTATCGCGCGACCTACCCGGACTTCACGCAGCTGGCAGACCTCTGAACGCGAAGAGCCCCGCTGCTGCGGGGCTCTTCGTATGGGTTGTTCAAGGTTTCAGCGGACGCTCCTGATCGCGGTCCGACAACTCGCGGCTGTCATCGTGCTTCCAGGTTTTTTCCTGTCTCTTTTGCCGCTCGATTTCTTCCTCTGTTGGCGCATCATCTTCCGCACGCGTTTGCTCAGTTGCCATGTGCACCTCACCTCAGAACAGTTGATGATCGTTAAAGGGTAGAACACTTTTGCGCGCCCGAATTCACCAAGGAATTTTGTCCCGCGCGGCGTACCATAGCGCCATCCACCCTTACGTCAGGAAGACGCCATGCTCTACCGAATCGCCGCCGACGGGCTGGTGCTGTTTCACTTGTGTTTCATCTTGTTCGTGCTGTTCGGCGGGCTGCTGGTGCTGCGCTGGCCACGATTGATGTGGTTGCACTTGCCGGCGGCCGCATGGGGCGTGGCGGTCGAGGTGCTGCACCTGGCCTGTCCGTTGACCTACTGGGAAAACCTCATGCGCCACGCGGCCGGACAGACCGAATACGCCGGCGGCTTCATTGAGCATTACATCTGGCCGATCATCTACCCGGCCGGTCTGACGCCGCAGATTCAACTGGCCCTCGGCAGCGTGGTGCTGGCGGTCAACCTGTTGGTGTACGCACGACTGCTGCGCTCATGGAAATTGCGCCGCGCCCGGCGCATTCCGTTTTAACGCGAGGCCGGTTTCAACGTTTCCAGCCACTGCGGATCGAAGCGTGGCTGGTCGGAATCAAGTCCCTGCGCCTGCATCCGCGCCTTGTGCTGTTCGACTTCGTCACGCAGTTGTCCATGATCGCTGGAGTTGCCGTCCAGCTCATGCATTTGCAGCAATCCGAGGTGATAGAAACGCAACACCTTCATCGCCGTCGGATCGTTGTTCTGCACCGCCGCTGTCACCTGATGCATGACATTGGTGATGCTCATCAGATTGCGCTTGAGGCGCCAGCTGTACACCGCCGGGGCCATCCAGGTCTGATGCCAGAAACGCCCGCGCAACAGCGCCGCCGTCAGCAGAAACGCCACGAATACGCCGCCGACATTGAAACGCAGGTTATCCCCGTCGGGTTCACCGAACACTGCCACCGCAACCGACGAAAACAGCATGGCCAGCAGCAGAAACAGCACGGCGATGATGATCGTGCTACGGCGGGTCTGCTGACGAAAGGTAGCGGGGTCCATCGGCTGAATCTCGAACATCGAAAATGACTTCCTTGAGTGACAAAACGCGCAACGGAAAAAACTCGCCGGCGCATTATCGCATCGCACCGGGTTTTAGCTATGCTGGGGCTCCTTTTCATCTTTTCAAAGTCCAACGGGACATGGCGGTATAACGCAGATCGTGCCATCTTCATTCATGGATACACACTATTCGGATGCCATCCGCTGCGTTGTGGATGACATCGTTTTAAGGATCACTGCATGACCCAACGACACGTAATCAATGCCTCGGTCAGCCCGAAAGGCAGTCTGGAAACCCTTTCTCAACGTGAAGTTCAGCAACTGAGCGAAGCCGGATCCGGCAGCACCTATACCCTCTTCCGCCAGTGCGCCCTGGCCATCCTCAACACCGGCGCGCATGTCGACAATGCAAAGACCATCCTCGAAGCCTACAAGGACTTCGAAATCCGTATTCACCAGCAGGATCGCGGCGTACGCCTGGAGCTGCTGAACGCTCCGGCCGACGCGTTCGTCGACGGCGAGATGATCGCCAGCACCCGCGAAATGCTCTTCAGCGCCCTGCGCGACATCGTCTACACCGAGAACGAACTCGACAGCCAGCGCATCGACCTGAGCAATTCCCAAGGCATCAGCGACTACGTGTTCCATCTGCTGCGCAACGCGCGCACCCTGCGCCCGGGCGTCGAGCCGAAAATCGTGGTGTGCTGGGGCGGCCACTCGATCAACACCGAAGAATACAAATACACCAAGAAAGTCGGCCACGAACTGGGCCTGCGCAGCCTCGACATCTGCACCGGTTGCGGCCCTGGCGTGATGAAAGGCCCGATGAAAGGCGCGACCATTGCCCATGCCAAACAGCGCATTCACGGCGGTCGCTACCTCGGCCTGACCGAGCCAGGCATCATCGCCGCCGAAGCGCCGAACCCGATCGTCAATGAGCTGGTGATCCTGCCGGACATCGAAAAGCGTCTGGAAGCCTTCGTCCGTGTCGGCCACGGCATCATCATTTTCCCGGGCGGCGCCGGTACGGCCGAAGAGTTCCTCTACCTGCTCGGCATCCTCATGCACCCGGACAACGCAGGCCTGCCCTTCCCGGTCATTCTCACCGGGCCGAAGCATGCCGCGCCGTATCTGGAACAGCTGGATGCGTTCGTCATCGCGACCCTCGGCGAAGCGGCGAAGCAGCATTACGAGATCATCATCGACGACCCGGCCGAAGTGGCGCGGCAGATGACTCAAGGCCTGAAAGCGGTGAAGCAGTTCCGCCGCGAGCGTAACGATGCGTTCCATTTCAACTGGCTGTTGAAGATCGATGAGGGCTTCCAGCGCCCGTTCGATCCAACCCACGAAAACATGGCCAACCTGAAACTGCATCGCGACCAGCCACCGCATGAACTGGCGGCCAATCTGCGTCGGGCGTTTTCCGGGATCGTCGCCGGTAACGTCAAGGACAAAGGCATTCGCCTGATCGAAGAGCACGGGCCGTATCAGATCCGTGGTGATGCGGCGATCATGCAGCCGCTTGATGCGCTGCTAAAGGCCTTCGTCGCCCAGCACCGGATGAAGTTGCCGGGTGGCGCGGCGTATGTGCCGTGCTATCGCGTCGTCGCGTAATTTCAAGTCGTAACGCACACCCATTGTGGGAGCTGGCTTGCCAGCGATAGCGGTCTTTCATTCAACAGAGACGTTGAATCAGATGACGCTTTCGCGAGCAAGCTCGCTCCCACAGGATTTATGGTGTGGCGCAAATTGGAGTCACAACCTCAATCCCCCTGTGGGAGCGAGCCTGCTCGCGAAGAAGCCCGAAAGAACACATCAATCTTTCGGGCTATCCACCAACCGCCGAGCCAACGCTTTAGCCTGCGCAGCGACGTCCGTCACCGCCGTACTTTCCCACCACATCCCGCGCAACGGCGGGCCCATGGCGAACAACCGAGCGCTCACCTGCCCTTCGGCATCCACCACTGCGCCGTCCTTTGCTGTGATCCCCAGCGCCAGCGGCCCCGGTTGCACCAGTCCCCGCGCCAGCAATTGCTGCGGCAACGGTCGTGCAACACGCCGCCAGTCGTATTCAATGCCGCTGGAGTTGATCAGCGCCGCACCGCTCACTGTAGATGTTTCAGTCTCACCCTGCGGACGGATGCGGATGGTCACAGCATCGCCAGCGCCGGGCTCAATGCCCTTGAACGACGCTGCATGAATGCGCAAGCGCCCTTCCTGGTGCAGCCGTTCGATCAACTCGGCACTCAGTGGCGGCGAACGATGGTGATGACTCTCCCACCATGGCCGTACATGCCGTACGAATTGTCGACGCTGCACGTCAGTCGCCTGACTCCACAACCGCGCGATGTGCGCGCGAACCGTATCCAGCGGCGCCTGCCAGTCGATGCCTTGGGCGACTGCGTCGCGACAATGTCGACGCAACTCGCGCAGCAACTGGCGGGGCGTACGAATGTTGTGATCTGCTGCCAGAAAATCCACCCACGCCGGCGGTTGACGGCGCACGTGCGGCAGCAGGCCATGCCGGGAGAACACCTCAATCGGCCCGCGATGCCCGGCCTGCTCCAGCGACACCACGGCATCGACCATGGTCAGACCGGAGCCGATGATCAGCACGGTGGACTGCGGGTCGAGTTCGCGCATGGCCGCCACATCCCAGGGATCGAGCGCTGCGGCGTTAAGGCCACTGGACTGCGTCTGCGGCGTGCGAGCGGCGGGAAACATGCCGGTGGCCAGCACCGCCTGCGATCCACGCAGAGTCTGGCCATCGCTTAAGGTGAGCTGCACTGAACCAGCATCAACATGCAGGTCGACGACCTCGGCACAGAAATGTTCAACGGTCGAACCTTGCAGCGTACCCACTGCCCTGGCTTCGGCCAGACGCTGTTGCACATAGACCCCGAACAGGCCACGCGGCGGAAACAGCTCACTGACCGGCACGTCCTGCTCGGCAGATTCCGGCCAGCCGCCGCCGGCAATATGCGCCGTCAGCCACTGCGTCAGATCATCAGGATTATCCGGGTCGACGCTCATCCGCGCCGCGTTGCCGTTCAGCGTATGTCCCAACTCGACGGCGCTGTAAGCCTCGCCACGTCCCAATTCAGCACGCGGCTCGATAATCGCAATTCGTCGTTGCCCAGGCAGGCGTAACAATTGCACCGCCAGCATGGTGCCACTGAGGCCGCCGCCGATGATCAGGATGTCCGCAGGCTGTTCCATTCAGATCACCACATTACGCACGAACCGCGCAGCCACATCGCCATCGTTGCGGTAGGCATGCGGTTGATTGCTGGCGAACATGAAAAACTCTCCTTTATTGATGTGCTGCGCCTGATCGCCGAGCATCAGTGTCAGGCATCCTTCAAATACGTAGATCTGCTCGCTCCAGCCATCGGCGTCCGGTTGCGACGGATAAACTTCGCCCGGTTGCAGACACCATTCCCATTGCTCGACTTCGCGGCTCGCGGTGGCTTTGGACAGTAGCACGGCTCTGCTGCCGGGAATCGTGCCCGCCCAGGCAACCTCATTGATCCGGCTCGGATCGCGCGCATCGTGCGCTTGGATCAGATCGCTGAAGGCAACGTCGAGCGCTTCGGCGACGCGATCAAGCGTAGTCAGGCTGACATTCTTTTCGCCTGCCTCGATTGCTACCAGCATCCGTCGGCTCACCCCGGATTTTTCCGCCAGTGCGGTCTGGCTCATATCCGCAGCATGGCGCAAGCGTCGAACGTTCTGGCTGACGTGTTGCAGAACGGAGGCTCGCTGAGTCAAATCTTTGTGCACTATATTGCTCACTCGGTGGGGTTGGGCAGTATACTGCGCAACGTTGGCGGCATTGTGCGGCCTCCCTTTTAATGTGCGCAAGGTCATGATGTCGCCAAACAATTCTGCGTCCCCAATCCGCTTCTCCCGCTTCAGCAAAGCCGAGTGCGTGCTGGTGCTGATCACCATGATCTGGGGCGGCACGTTTCTGATTGTGCAACATGCCATGACGGTCAGTGGCCCGATGTTTTTCGTCGGCTTGCGCTTCGCCGCAGCGGCGGCGATCGTGGCGATGTTTTCCTGGCGGCACCTGCGCGAGTTGACCTTGTTCGAAGTCAAGGCAGGGTCGTTCATCGGTGTAGCGATCATGCTTGGTTATGGCTTACAGACGGTCGGGCTGCAAAGCATTCCGAGCAGTCAGTCGGCGTTCATTACCGCGCTGTACGTGCCGTTTGTGCCGCTGCTGCAATGGCTGGTGCTGGGACGGCGTCCGGGGTTGATGCCAAGTATCGGGATCATGCTGGCGTTTACCGGTTTGATGTTGTTGTCGGGTCCCTCAGGGGCGGCGCTGAATTTCAGTCCCGGAGAAATTGCGACATTGATCAGCGCCGTTGCGATTGCTGCTGAAATCATTTTGATCAGCACTTTCGCCGGGCAGGTGGATGTGCGGCGAGTGACGGTGGTGCAACTGGCGGTGACGGCGGTGTTGTCGTTCTTGCTGGTAGTCCCGACCGGTGAAGTGATTCCGGATTTTTCCTGGTTGTTGCTGGCGACCGCTTTGGGCCTGGGCGCGGCGAGTGCGGCGATTCAGGTAGCGATGAACTGGGCACAGAAGAGTGTTTCGCCGACTCGGGCGACGTTGATCTATGCCGGTGAACCGGTGTGGGCCGGGATTGTCGGACGGATTGCCGGGGAGCGCTTGCCGGCAATTGCGCTGGTGGGCGCCGGGCTGATTGTGGCGGCGGTGATTGTCAGTGAGTTGAAGACCAAGGGTAGGTCCACCGAGGCAGAAGCTGAGCTGGAGCGGGAAACGCAGGGGTGACCGGCAATCTCTTCCGGCTGCTCGCGAAAGCGCTGCTCCATCGTTACCTCTGAAACAACGCCAAACACACAATTCCCAACTACTTTGTAGGATTCTGAGACATCCTCGCGTTTGGTGATCAGGGAGCTGGCACGTATGATGCTTCACAAACTTCCGCAGATTAGAAGCCTATGTCCCTGATAGTTCTACTGCTTCTGCCGTTCATTGGCAGCTGTCTGGCAGCGGTGCTGCCGCACAATGCGCGTAATGCCGAATCCCTGCTGGCGGGCCTGGTCGCTTTGATCGGTACCGTTCAGGTCGCGATGCTGTACCCGCAAATCGCCTACGGCGGCGTGATCCGCGAAGAATTCATGTGGTTGCCGAGTCTGGGGCTGAACTTCGTTCTGCGCATGGACGGCTTCGCCTGGCTGTTCTCGATGCTGGTGCTCGGCATCGGTACACTTGTCTCTTTATATGCCCGTTATTACATGTCGCCGGACGACCCGGTGCCGCGCTTCTTCGCATTTTTCCTGGCGTTCATGGGCGCCATGCTTGGCCTGGTGATCTCCGGCAACCTGATTCAGATCGTGTTCTTCTGGGAATTGACCAGCCTCTTTTCGTTCCTGCTGATCGGCTACTGGCACCACCGCGCCGATGCGCGGCGCGGTGCTTATATGGCGCTGATGGTCACCGGTGCCGGCGGATTATGTCTGCTGGCGGGGGTCATGATTCTCGGCCATGTCGTCGGCAGCTATGACCTGGACAAGGTCCTGGCCGCCGGCGATCTGATTCGCGCACATGCCCTCTACCCCGTTCTTCTGCCACTCATCCTGATCGGCGCGCTGAGCAAAAGCGCGCAATTCCCGTTTCACTTCTGGCTGCCCCACGCCATGGCGGCACCGACGCCCGTGTCGGCCTATCTGCACTCGGCGACCATGGTCAAGGCCGGGGTTTTCCTTTTGGCACGTCTGTGGCCGTCGCTGTCCGGCAGTGAGGAATGGTTCTACATCGTCAGCGGAGCGGGCGCCTGTACGCTGTTGCTCGGCGCGTACTGCGCCATGTTCCAGAACGATCTCAAAGGTTTGCTGGCCTACTCGACCATCAGCCATCTCGGTCTGATCACTTTGCTTTTGGGCCTGAACAGTTCACTGGCTGCAGTCGCGGCGGTTTTTCACATCCTCAATCACGCGACGTTCAAAGCTTCGTTGTTCATGGCCGCCGGAATCATCGACCACGAAAGCGGCACCCGTGATATCCGCAAACTCAGCGGCCTGATCAAGCTGATTCCCTATACGGCAACGCTGGCCATGGTCGCCAGCGCCTCAATGGCCGGCGTACCGCTGCTCAACGGTTTCCTGTCGAAAGAAATGTTCTTCGCCGAAACCGTGTTCATCAACGCCACCGCGTGGGTCGAAACCAGTCTGCCGATCGTCGCGACTATCGCCGGCATGTTCAGCGTGGCCTACTCCCTGCGTTTCACCGTCGACGTGTTCTTCGGCCCCACCGCCACTGACCTGCCGCACACGCCACACGAGCCGCCACGCTGGATGCGCGCACCCGTCGAGTTGCTGGTCTTCACCTGCCTGCTGGTGGGGATTTTCCCGGCGCAGATCGTCGGGCCACTGCTCGCCGCTGCAGCGCTGCCCGTAGTTGGCGGGGAGTTGCCGGAATACAGCCTGGCCATCTGGCACGGCTTGAACGCGCCGATGATCATGAGCCTGATCGCCATGTCCGGCGGCATCCTCCTCTATCTGCTGCTGCGCAAGCAGTTCAAGCTGGGCCGTTTCAAGTACCCGCCGCTGGTGGGCCGCTTCAACGGCAAGCGTTTGTTCGAGCGCAGTCTGGTCGTAATGATGCGCATCGCCCGGCGCGTCGAGCGGCGACTGGGCACCAAGCGCTTGCAGATGCAGCTGTTCCTGATGGTTTCGGCTGCGGTGCTCGCCGGTCTGATCCCGATGCTGCACAGCACGCTGACCTGGGGCGACCGGCCGAAAATCCCCGGATCCATTGTCTTCGTGACCCTGTGGCTGCTGGCGATAGCCTGTGCGCTTGGCGCCGCTTGGCAGGCGAAATATCACCGTCTCGCCGCCCTGACGATGGTCAGCGTCTGTGGCTTGATGACCTGCGTGACCTTCGTCTGGTTCTCGGCGCCGGATCTGGCGCTGACGCAACTGGCAGTCGAAGTGGTGACCACGGTGTTGATCCTGCTTGGCCTGCGCTGGTTGCCGCGACGTATCGAAGAAGTCTCACCACTGCCAAGTAGCCTGCGCAAGGCGCGTATTCGTCGTCTGCGCGACTTGCTGCTGTCGATTGCCGTCGGCGCCGGCATGGCCCTGCTGTCCTACGCCATGCTCACCCGGCAGACGCCGAACCATATTTCCTCGTTCTACCTCAGTCGCGCCCTGCCCGAGGGCGGCGGCAGCAATGTGGTCAACGTGATGCTGGTGGACTTCCGAGGTTTCGATACCCTCGGCGAAATCACCGTGCTGGCCGCCGTGGCGCTCACCGTATTCGCCCTGCTGCGGCGCTTCCGCCCACCGAAGGAAAGCCTGCAATTGCCGGCGCAGCAACGTCTGCTGGCACCGGACGTGGTCACTGATCTGGTCAACCCGCGTTCGGCCAGCGACACCGCGCTCGGTTTCATGATGGTCCCAGCGGTACTGGTACGCCTGTTGCTGCCTGTCGCGCTGGTGGTGTCGTTTTATCTGTTCATGCGCGGGCACAATCAGCCGGGCGGCGGTTTTGTCGCCGGGCTGGTGATGTCGGTGGCCTTTATCCTGCAATACATGGTTGCCGGCACGCAGTGGGTCGAAGCACAAATGAGCCTGCGGCCATTGCGCTGGATGGGCACCGGGCTGCTGTTCGCCACTGCCACCGGTCTCGGTGCGCTGCTCGCCGGTTATCCGTTCCTGACCACTCACACTTGGCACATCAGCGTGCCGTTGCTGGGTGATATCCATATTGCCAGTGCGCTGTTCTTCGACGTCGGCGTGTACGCCGTGGTGGTCGGATCGACGTTGTTGATCCTCACCGCCCTCGCCCACCAATCGGTGCGCGGCCACAAGACGGCCTCGCTGCCCAAGTCCGTCGCCAGCAAAGGAGCCGTCTGATGGAAGAAGTCATCGCAATCGCCATCGGCATTCTTGCCGCGTCCGGGGTCTGGCTGATCCTCCGGCCGCGAACCTTTCAGGTGGTCATGGGCCTTTGCCTGCTGTCGTATGCAGTGAACCTGTTCATTTTCAGCATGGGCAGCCTGTTCATCGGCAAAGAGCCGGTGATCAAGGACGGCGTGACCCAGGATCTGCTGCATTACACCGACCCGCTGCCCCAGGCGCTGGTACTGACGGCGATCGTCATCAGCTTCGCCATGACCGCGCTGTTCCTCGTCGTATTGCTCGCCTCGCGCGGCCTGACCGGCACCGACCACGTCGACGGCCGGGAGCCTAAAGAATGATGGCGATGACTCACCTGATCGCCGCACCGATCCTGCTGCCGCTGCTGACCGCCGCGATCATGCTGATGCTCGGCGAAAAGCATCGGCCGCTGAAGGCGAAAATCAATCTGTTCTCCAGCCTCCTCGGCCTGTTCATTTCAGTGATGCTGCTGCAATGGACGCAGACCACCGGCGTACCCGGCTCCATCGGCGTGTACCTGCCGGGCAACTGGCAGGCACCGTTCGGCATCGTTCTGGTGGTTGATCGCCTGTCGGCATTGATGCTGGTGCTGACCGGCGTCATCGGCGTCAGCGCGTTGCTGTTTGCCATGGCCCGCTGGGACGGCGCCGGCTCAAGCTTTCACGCTCTGTTTCAGATCCAGCTGATGGGCCTGTACGGCGCGTTCCTGACCGCGGATCTGTTCAACCTGTTCGTGTTCTTCGAAGTGTTGCTCGCCGCGTCCTACGGTTTATTGCTGCACGGCTCTGGCCGGGCGCGGGTATCGTCGGGGTTGCATTACATTTCGATCAACCTGCTGGCATCGTCACTGTTTTTGATCGGCGCTGCGTTGATCTACGGGGTGACCGGCACGCTGAACATGGCCGATCTGGCGATGAAGATCCCGCTGGTGCCGGAAGCCGACCGTGGCTTGCTGCACGCTGGGGCAGGGATTCTAGCGGTAGCGTTTCTGGCCAAGGCTGGCATGTGGCCGCTGAATTTCTGGCTGGTGCCGGCCTATTCCTCGGCCAGCGCGCCGGTGGCGGCGATGTTTGCCATCATGACCAAGGTCGGCATCTACACCCTGCTGCGCTTGTGGACCCTGTTGTTTTCCGGCCAGGCCGGCGCCTCGGCATTCTTCGGCGGCGACTGGCTGATTTACGGCGGCATGGCGACCATGGCTTGCGCAGGGCTGGCGATTATCGCCGCGCAACGCCTGGAGCGCATGGCCAGCCTGAGCATTCTGGTGTCGGCGGGGATCCTGCTCTCGGCGATCGGCTTCGCCCAGCCGAACCTGATCGGCGCTGCGCTGTTCTATCTAGTCAGCTCGACCCTGGCGCTGAGCGCATTGTTCATGCTCGCCGAACTGATCGAGCGCTCGCGCTCGGCCAACGAAATTCCGCTGGAAGACGAAAGCGAACTGCTGCCGCGTCCACAGGAATCGCTGCAACCGCCCAAGGGCATCAACCTCGACGACGAGCAGAAAGCCGTGGTCGGCCAAGTCATCCCGTGGACCATGGCCTTTCTTGGTTTGAGCTTTATCGCCTGCGCGCTGTTGATCATCGGCATGCCACCGCTGTCCGGATTTATCGGCAAGCTCAGCCTGATCGGAGCATTGCTCAACCCGTTGGGACTTGGCACTGCGGCGCCGCTGTCTCCCGGCGCATGGGGATTGCTGGCCCTGTTGATCCTGACCGGTCTGGCCTCGCTCATGGCCTTCTCGCGCCTCGGCATTCAGCGCTTCTGGACGCCGGAAGAGCGCCCGTCACCATTGCTGCGCAAACTCGAATGCGCGCCGATTTTCCTGCTGCTCGGGCTGAGCATTGCCCTTACGTTCAAGGCTGAACCGCTGCTGCGCTACACCCAGGCCACGGCCGATGCGCTGAACAATCCGCAGCAATATGTGTTCGCAGTTCTAGGCACTCGGGCGGTGCCGAGCCCGCAAGCCAGAACCGACATGCTCGAGGTGCAGCCATGAATCGACTGTTCCCGGCTCCGTGGTTATCGCTGGCCCTGTGGATTCTGTGGCTGACCCTGAACCTGTCCGTCAGCCCGGGCAATCTGCTGCTCGGTGCCGCGCTGGGTTTCGCCGCGCCACTGATGATGCGCAAATTGCGGCCGAAACGTGCGCGCATCCGCAACCCCATCGCCATCCTGCGTCTGTTCTTCCTGATCGGCCGCGACGTCATCATGTCCAACCTGATCGTCGCCTGGGGCGTAGTCAACGCCGGACGCCGTCCGCCCAACTCATGCTTTATCAAGGTGCCGCTGGATCTGCGCGATGCTCATGGTCTGGCGGCACTGGCAATGATCTGCACCGTGGTGCCCGGTACCGTATGGTCAGAACTGGCGCTGGACCGCAGCGTTCTGTTGCTGCACGTCTGGGATCTGCACGACGAAGCGCAGTTCATCGAGCACTTCAAAAGCACTTACGAGCGACCGTTGATGGAGATTTTCGAATGAGCCCATTGCTGTCGAATGCGATTCTGCTGACGCTGTTTCTGTACTGCGTGGCGATGGCGCTGACCCTGGTGCGCCTGTTCAAAGGCCCGTCAGCTCAGGATCGGGTACTGGCGCTGGATTACCTGTACATCGTCGCCATGCTGATGATGCTGACCCTGGGCATTCGTTACGCCAGTGATACCTACTTCGAAGCGGCGCTGCTGATTGCGCTGTTCGGCTTCGTCGGCTCCTTTGCCCTGGCGAAATTCCTGCTGCGTGGCGAGGTGATCGAATGAATGCCGAATTGTCTTTGTGGGTCGAGATTCCGGTGGCGGTGCTGCTGGTGCTCAGCGGCGTGTTTACCCTGTTGGGCGCAACAGGATTGCTGCGCATGAAGGATTACTTCCAGCGTATGCACCCGCCAGCGCTGGCCTCGACACTCGGTGCCTGGTGTGTGGCACTGGCGTCGATCATCTGCTTTTCGGCATTGAAATCCGCACCAGTGGTGCATGCCTGGTTGATTCCGGTCCTGTTGGCTATCACCGTGCCGGTGACCACCCTGCTGCTGGCGCGGGCGGCGTTGTTCCGCAAGCGGATGGCCGGGGATGATGTGCCGGCCGAGGTGAGCAGTCGTAAGACTGAAAGTGGTAACTGATGATCATGTGGCGCCCGTGATGGCGCCATCGCTACAGTAGGACCGCGCCCTCCATTGTGGGAGCGAGCCTGCTCGCGAAGAGGCCAGTCGGGTCGTCGCCAATTCCGGATCAGCTCAAACCCACGCGACTGCCAACAACCCTGCCCCCAACAGCGCACACAACGGCGAATACACCCAGGTATCCAGCCGCGCAAATCGCGAATCCTTCACTTCCTTGAAGAACCCGACCAGATTCGAATCACCGATCGCCCGAGCGAACATCAGCAACGCGATCGCGCTGATCACCCATTGCAGTGCCTTGTGCTGCACCGCCGGCACGCCCCAACCGACCCGCATACAAACCAGCGCCGCAATTATCAGCAGCACAGCCGCCACTGCCAGCGTCAGCCAGCCTGAGGGCTTGAAGGCCGGGCGTACCGTGGCGACGAAGCCCGACACCGGCACCTGCGGCACCACCACCGCAGCCGCCCATTGCCCACCCAACGCCCAATACACATGCATCAGGCCGATTGCCGCGAACACAGTCACCAGCCATTGAGCCAACACAAAGGTCATGGTTGAAATCCTTCAAAGGGATTTGAACAAACCATCGTAGTCGGATTTTTTGGCCGTGCACGACCGGTCGGCGGTGCACTGCGTTGACCGCGTTATTTCAGATCAGCCGTCACCTTGTCGGCCACATCCTTGGGCAGCCACGCCTGCCACACATCCGGATGCGTCTTCATGAACGCGACCGCCGCCTCACGAGGCGCGGTGTGCTTGTCACTCATATCCGCCAGTGCCTTGTTCAGTGGCTCGATGGGAAAATCGACCTTGCTGAAGAACTCGGCAATTTGCGGGTTCTGCTTTTGAAACGGCGTAGACACGCCAATCGACAGCTTCGATGCCAGCGAGCGGGTTGGTTTCGGATTGGGATTATCGGCGTCTGTCAGCGTCTTCCACGCCTCGGCATCGAACGGCGGCTCTTCCAGTTGCACCAGTTTGAATTTGCCAAGCAGTGGCGTCGGCGACCAGTAATAGAACAGCACTGGTTTGCCGCGACGGATCGAAGAGCTGATCTCGGCATCCAGCGCAGCGCCGGAACCGCTGCGGAAGTTGGTGTAGTCGTCCTGCAAGCCATACGCCGTGAGCTTCTGCTTGTTGACCACTTCCGACGTCCAGCCGATCGGGCTGTTGAGGAAACGCCCTTTGCCCGGGCTTTCCGGGTCCTTGAACACGTCCTTGTATTTCTTCAGATCGGTGACACTGCGCAGATCCGGCGCCAGTGGCTTGATGCCTTTGGCCGGATCGCCCTTGATCACGTATTCCGGCACCCACCAGCCTTCAGTGGCACCCTTTACCGTATCGCCCAGACCGACGACCTTGCCCTCGGCTTCGGCCTTGACCCAGACCGGACTGCGCCCGGCCCACTCCTCGCCAATCACCTGGATGTCATTGTTGGCCAGCGCGGTCTCAAGGGTAATAGTGGTACCCGGCAAGGTATCGGTCGGCAAGCCGTAGCCTTTCTCGACGATCACCCGCAGCACCTCGGTGATCAGGCTGCCGCTTTCCCAGTTCAGGTCGGCAAAGTGGATCGGCGCCTGTGCCGCCTGCAGCGATTGCGCTGACGTCAGCAAACCAAAGGTGGCCACGCTGGCGGCCAGTAACCGTCGAAATCCGTTCATGCATCACACCTCGTGCTGTTCACAGCAATGGCAGTTGGCCTGACAGAAACGCAAGCCTCTGAATGACTCAGTCAACTGACTTTAGCCGAGGTTCCTGCTTTTTCCGGGGTCCGCTGCGTGCGAGGTTACGTTTCAGACTTTTCCTGCAGGCTTTGCAGCTCACGTCTGACCATGCTGGCGTATGCCGCCGGTTGCAATGCGTAGAGCTGCGAAGCCACCCAACTCAGCCAGGCACCTTGCAGTTCGGCCTTGCGGGCGAACAGGCGCTGCGCGTCTTCGCGTGCGCTGTCGAGATTTTGCGAATGGAAGTGCGCGCGGCTCACTCGCTGGCCTTGAAGGAAATCAGTTCACCTTTGCGCCATTTGGCAGCCTTGGCGGTGACGGCTTTCAAGGTTTTGGTCAGGCCTTCCTGCAATTGTTCATTGGCGGCGAACACCGTGACGACGCTATGACCTTCCTTGAACAGAATCGCGTGACCGTCGGCCGTACTGACAAATGCGTAGTCGCCCAAGCCGTAAACCGTGAGTTTGATGTCGCGAAAGCGAATGTCCATCTTGCCGCCTTCACGGCTGGGCAGAACCGATGCAATGAAATGGTCGCCAACCTTGAGTTTGAGCCCCGGTTTGTCATCGACTACCAATGCACTTTCGGTATCGATTTCGGCGATGTAAATGCCTTCGGCGTTTTGCTCGGTGATGTAAACAAAACGTGATTGGAATTGCTTGACCAGCTTTGCACGCAAATCACCCAGCACGAACAAAGCATGCATATCGAGGTTACTGACTGCCAAAGAAACATCCCCACATTTGAAAAACCGTGCAGCGGAAAACACGCACGGCAAAAAACGGCAATGCCGATGAAAACTGCAAAATCACTCAAAAACCCGAAGCGAGCGAAGCGCTCTTGATCGCGAGGTTCGTAGACTACTGGATTGTCATTAGTGAAACCCGCTCTGAAGTCGGCAAACCTTGAAGGAAAAAGCCTCAAGTGCGACTGGAGCAAGATCTGACTACGAACTTCAGGGAAATTTCTCACGAAAAAAAGCACTTTTCCGACATATCGCTGGCGAAAAATTGCTTTAGATAAGCCCGGTCGTCAACAGGTACTGGCGATTCTAGAGCAGCGATGCTCCTTACGACTACCCGCAACGGCCGTTAAATCCCGGCCGACTGATGAAAAGGACTTCATATGTGCACTTTGACTCATTTTGCCACGTCGGCCGACGCGCGAATCAACACACCTCTGACGATGAAGGTTGCCGACCTCGACAACCTTCCGACATCTTCTAACAATCATCGCCCCCCGCACTTTCAAGTGGTGCCAGCGGGTATTGCGTTCTTTCACATCAAGGAGATATCCACGGGACGTGTCAGAGGTTTCCGTGGCAATCACAACGAAGCCTGCGCCCTCGCCCGCTCGCTTGAATCAAAAATCGAACTCCGCGCCAGCGCCTGCCTCTGATAAGGGAGTGAACGAACAAGCCGTACCGGCACCAACCCAGGAGTAGATGATGGAACTGCCAACCGAGCTTAACCTGACCACCCTTTTCGAACAGCTGGGCCTGCCCTCGGATGAGGCGTCGATCAGTGACTTTGTCGAAGCACATCCGCTGGATCCGGACACTAAACTCATTGATGCCGACTTCTGGTCACCCCAGCAGGCGCAATTACTCAAGGAGTGGCTGCGGGCCGATGGCGAAGAAGCGCCGATCGTCGATGAGCTGAACGTGCGCCTGCATCGCGGCAAGTAAGTACGATCAGTGCAGGCTGTCGCCGGGCTCGATGTTCAATTGTTCGAGCCAGGCAGCCTTGCACTCCTCCGCTTCATCGCGACTGGCGAAGGCTGTGCCGCGTCGCTCCCCGTTGAGCAAAACTACCCAGCAAACACTGCGCCCCATCGCACGTAAGCCGGCCGGAACACCGCTGCCGATCATCACTGCCACGTCTACCCTGCACTGCATGTGCCCTCCGAAATAATTAGCTACCTAACTAAGTCGTCAGATTAATGCTTTCCGTCGAGAGGAAACAGCAAACGCCGTGCACAGATTCATTGCGTCACCGGTAATAATCTCAGCGCGGATTCTCAGGTTTATAGCCCAGACGCAACCCGCCCCAGTGTCGGCCATTGATCATGATCGGCACCGATAAATCATGCATCAGCTCACCCGTATCGCGCGTGTAAGTCTGCAACAGCACCGGTTGCTGATGGCTGCCGCAGCGGATACCGGTGCGGTCAGCGAATTTGCGTTTGGTGCGATTATTTACCGTGTCGACCTGCACATCGCCGGTCAATGGCTGGCTGAATGCCTGGTTGTGCGTCGGTACATAACCCTGCTGCGTGCAGGCAATCGCAAAAACCAGCCCTTCATGACGCGCCAATAAAGGTTTTTGAATCGCCGGCAAGACCTGATCGGTGTATCGATCAAAGCGGGTTTGAAATTTGGCTGGTTCGGTGCCCGAAATCAGCTGGTAGCTGCGATCGAACAGGTCATCCAGGCTGATCCGCCCCTGCTCGACATCCGCCTCGAAGCGCGCCGCGATCTGGCTCGCACCTTCGCGCGCCAAGTCATAAATGCGCTGGTGATAGTCATCCAGGCCGACCTCGGCCAGGCGTTCGCTGATGGTTTCCGCCTGTCCTTCCATCTGCACAGCGGCCTCGGCGAGGCGGCGGGTCTGCTGATCGCTGATTGCCAGATCGCTGCGCATTTGCTCGATGGCGATGAACAGCGCGTCAAGCTGCTCGCGATTGGTTTGCGCGCCACGGGCGATTTCGCTGACCTGGGTTTCCACTCCAGCGGCAAGTCGCGCGATGTTTTCCAGATGCTGGCCGGTGTGTTCGACCTGTTCGACACCAGTGTGCAGATCGCTCGACAACTCGCGAATCTGCGCCACCACTTGCGCGGTGCGCTGCTGAATGTCAGCGACCATCTCACCGACCTCACCCGTGGCCGCCGCCGTACGCGCGGCCAGTCCGCGCACCTCATCGGCGACCACAGCGAAACCGCGACCATGCTCGCCGGCCCGGGCCGCTTCAATTGCAGCGTTCAAGGCCAGCAAATTGGTCTGGCTGGCAATCGATTGAATTACCAGTGTCACGCGCTGAATATCGTCGCTGCGCACACTCAAGGCCTCGATCAATTCGCGACTGGCGTTGGCGCGCTGACTGAGTTGCTGCATGCGCGCAATCGAGTCGAGCAGTTCGCTGCGCCCCGCCGCGCTGCTGTGATGCGCTTGGCTGGCAGAATCCAGCGCGTCACGACTGAGCTGTGAAGTCGCCTGTTCAGTGGCGATCATCACCTCGGCGTTGCTGACGATCTGCGCCGCCGCGTCGAGTTGCGATTCAAGTTTGCCTGCGAGCGCTTTGACCGAGAACGCCACGCCGGCCGCCGACAGTGCGTTGTGACTGGTGGTATAGGAAAGATCGCGGGTCAGTGCGGACAATGCGCTCGCACTATCGACCGGGACAGCAACAGGAGCGCTGCGCGAACGCAGGCGCGGCAGCCAGACAATCAGTATCGCCAGCGGCATGCCGAGGTAGAGCGACCACTCGGCCATAGCCATGCCGGCCAGCAACAGCATCAGGGCGATGCTTTGCAGGGTCGGCGCGATCCAGCGGTTTTTCGGCAAAAGCACTGGTGCAGGCAGCGCCGCAACCAGAGATCCATCTCTCGTCATCTTGATCACCCCACGTTTGTTCTCATTGTTGTGACTGCATTAAACGCCACTACAACGCCATTATCCATGGTCCGTTAGTCGTGGGGTCTGTGGCAGGTCAATGGAACAACGGGGGAAATAGCGCAGACGAGCAAAAACAAAGATCGCAGCCTCCCGCAACTCCATGTAGAAGCTGCCGAAGGCTGCGATCTCTTGCAGGCGCCCCCCTATTCAGGGGCCGCCATGGAATCAGGCCTGACGCTGGTGCTTGTCGATCTGCTCGTGACGCTCTTGAGCTTCGATGCAGTACTTGGTGGTCGGGCTGATCAGCAGGCGCTTCAGGCCGATGGCCTCGCCGCTGTCGTCGCACCAGCCAAAGCTGTCGTCCTTGATGCGCTCAAGGGCTTGTTCCAGTTGCGGCAGCATGCGCTGGTCGCGATCGATCGCGTTGACCAGCCAAGTGCGCTCTTCTTCAACCGAAGCCGCGTCCGCCGGGTCAGCCGGGGTATCCAGGCTTTCGATGGCGATACGATTTTGCTCAATGCGCTCGTGGGTTTCGACTTTCATGTTCTGCAACAGCTCAGTGAAGAAAGCGTGTTGCTCTGCATTCATGTAGTCATCTGCCGGCATAGCCAGCAACTTGTCCTTTGTCATTGATATCTCTATAAAAAAACGTGCATTAAGGCGAATAAGGGAGCGTTTCGGCGAACCGTGACGGCCGTCGAAAAGGCATCGTTTTATTGCAAACGCCACCCGGCACTCAATTTACGAGGGGCGGCAGTCTAAGGCCCGATCAAGACCTCAGCAACTGTAAATACAGGGAATTTGTCCGACAGGACCTGGAAACTGCTCTGACACAGGCTTCACACGGCCATCGGAGTGCGTTTATAGCAAGAAATTCAGTCCAGCGGCTGTATATAGAAGACAAACGGCTAACCATCCCGCCAGCGACAGCCGGGATTATTCTCGCAAGGTGCATCGTTTCAGCCCGGCAGAGCTTACGCAGCCCTTCTATTATCAGGCCCACCGCGTGCTCAACTCGCCTGAAGGATGCTGCCCATGCCCCGCCCCGCTCTGCCGGCCACAGACGAAATTTCCTTCGCCAGCCCGCCGGTCAACGCCGAGCGCCTGCTGCAAATGATCAGCGAAGAGTATGACGCCCTGCCGCGCCAGCTCAAACGCGTGGCCAGCTACATCAGCCAGCAGAGCGAGCGAATCATGGTCGAGCGCATCAGCGACATCGCCCGCGAGTGCGAAGTGCATCCGTCAGCCATTGTGCGTTTCTCGCAACGTTTCGGTTTCAGCGGATTCAGCGAAATGCAGGCGCTGTTCCGCCAGGCCTGGACGCACAAAACCACGCCAGCGCAAAACTATCAGCAACGCATCCGTAGCCTGATCGCCAACAACTCGCAGACCGCCAACAGCGGCGACCTGGCCCGCGAATGCATCGACGCAACGCTCTCGGGCATCGAACGCTTGGGCCGCGAACTGGACGAGGTGGCGTTCGATACAGCCGTCGATCTCATCGTCAATGCCGACGACATCTATGTGGTCGGAGTCCGCCGTTCGTTCGCCGTCGCCGATTATCTGGTTTACAACTTGCAACATACGCAGAAACGCATTCATCTGGTTTCCGGCATCGGCGGCAGCTATCGCGAGCAAATGCGCAGCGTGCGCGCCAACGACCTGGTCATCGCCATCAGTTTTGTGCCCTACGCCAAGGAAACCCAACACTGCCTGCGGTTCGCACAGCAGCAAGACGCCAATGCCCTGATCATCACCGACAGCCCTCTTTCGCCACTGGCGAAACTTGCCAACAGCGTGTTGCTGGTCAATGAAGGCAGTGCGCTGGCCTTTCGTTCGCTGAGTGCGACGCTGTGTTTGTGCCAGGCGCTGTTTGTGGCTGTGGCCTATCGGCTGGAACTGAATGTCGATGAGATTCACGAACAACCCGGATTCGACGACTGACAATTGCCTCTCGCTCGGCTAGGTTATGCGTTCCCACCGGTTCGACTTGAAGGAACGCGTCATGAAACTGATCGGCATGCTCGACTCCCCCTACGTGCGCCGCGTAGCAATCTCCGCCAAATGCCTGGGGATTGACCTCGAACACGAGTCGGTCTCGGTGTTCCGCCACTTCGAGCAGTTCCAGCAGATCAACCCGGTGGTCAAAGCGCCCACGCTGATCCTCGACGACGGCGTGGTCCTGATGGACTCGACCCTCATCCTCGATTACCTCGAAGCCAGCTGCGGCAAAAGCCTGCTGCCAAGCGATCTCAAACAACGCGCTCAAGCCCTGCGCCTGATCGGCCTCAGTCTCGCCGCCTGCGAAAAAGCCGTGCAGCTTTACTACGAACGCAACCTGCGCCCGGCCGACATTCAATATCAGCCGTGGGTCGAACGCGTCGAAGGCCAGCTCGCCGCCGCGTTTACCGCACTGGAAAAAGAACTTGAACACAGTGACTTGCCTGTCGACGGCTCCCTCGCCCAGACCGGCATAAGCCTGGCGGTTGCCTGGAGCTTCACCGAACTCGTCGTACCCGATCAGATCGACGCAACACGCTTTGCGCGTATCGCCGAGTACACCGCCTACGCAGAAGGCACCGATGCGTTCATCAGCACACCGATGAACTGATCATGAGCTCCAACGACACCGCCGCCCCGGCGTTAAAGGAAATCTTCAACGCCGAGCGCTTGCAGCACATCGCTGACGAAATGAGCGCGGTGTACCCGGCGTTCAAGGCCAGGACGTTTCTCAAACATGCCCAGGACGGACTCGCTGAACTATCAGTGATGCAGCGCATGGCGCGTGTCAGCGAAAGCCTGCATGCCGTGCTGCCGCTGGACTACGAAGATTCCCTCGAAGTGCTGTTCGAACTCGCGCCACGGCTGAACAGCGGCTTCGTCAGCATGTGCCTCCCACACTACGTCGCGAGCTACGGCGCCCATGCGTTCGACACCTCAATGGACGCGCTGAAGTACTTCACCACCTTCGGCTCCTCCGAATTCGCCATCCGCTACTTTTTGCGCAGCGACCTCAAGCGCTCGCTGGAACGAATGCACGAGTGGACCCGAGACGAAAACCACCACGTCCGCCGCCTAGCCAGCGAAGGCAGCCGCCCTCGCCTGCCGTGGTCGTTTCGCCTGGAAGCGGTGCAGGCGGATCCGCTGCTGGCCGCCGGGATACTGGATCGGTTGAAGGCGGACGAGAGCTTGTACGTGCGCAAGTCGGTGGCGAATCATTTGAATGACGTGACGAAGGTGCATCCGGAGTGGGTGCTGGACACGATTGAAAGTTGGTCGCTGGACAACAAGCACACGGCCTGGATTGCCAAGCATGCGCTGCGCAGTTTGATCAAACAGGGGGATTTGCGCGCGTTGACGGTGATTGGCGCAGGGGCGAAGGCTGAGGTTGAGTTGTTGGATGTGCGGGTCGAGCCGGCGGTGGTGAGGTTGGGGGAAGCGATTACTTTGTCGTTTACGGTGAAATCCATGGTGGCGCACGAGCAAAGGCTGGTGATTGATTATGCGATTGAGTATGTGAAGGCGAATGGCGGGGTTTCGAGGAAGGTTTTCAAGTTGAAGACTCTGGGATTAGCGGGGTTCGGGACTGAGGTAGTGCGACGGAATCAAGTCATCAAGGATTTTACGACGCGCAAGCATTTTGCCGGGCGACATGGGGTGCAGGTGATGGTTAATGGGGAGGTGTTGGGGAGTGCGGCGTTTGAGGTTTTGATTTGAGGCGTGAGTTGTTTATTCACCAAAAGAGCCGGTAGCGGATCAGTTCACTGGCAGCCGTGCATCGATATTGAGCGCGGCGGCACAGTGGACGACTCACGGCTTCAGCGCTTACCAACTTCCGTACGGGATGCCGAATTTCTCGATATAGCGCTTGGACTTTTCGCTGACGGGATAGGCGTAGCGACCACCGTTTTTCCCAAGCTCCGGCCCTAGCGGCTCAATCTCGCCTTGCGCTCGAGCAACCTTTATCGGTCGATGACATGAGTCTCTCACCCACGCCTGAACAACACCGCCCGGAGCAAGTCCCAAGTAAACAGAGGCCATGAAGCGTGCTGTCCTGTCAGGTCTCTCGGGGCACCGTTGACTGGTAGAAGTCACCATTATCTGTCTGGCATTCTCTGGAATATCCACCCACGCTTGCCACGTTTTCTGTTCAACGATTGATTGCCAGCGAACATAGATACGAATGGGTAGATCGGCCCCCACCACTCTTTTACCGCTGCCCCCCACCCCTGTCCAGCCGCGAGCAGAGTCAGTACCGTTTTCAGGCTCTCCGCCCGCAGCAGTCCCTCCACCGGTTCTAAAGAAAACTCTGCCGGTTATGTCCTGCACCGAACTGTCCTCCACCCATACCTTCATGTAATCGGGCTCAGTGAAAGCCAGCTCCCACCAATTCGACTTCGGATCGCTATTGGCTGAGAGCAGATCAGAAGACTGGCAACCCGTTATGCATACGCCAAGTAGCAGGGCGACAAATAATTTCATTACCAAAGAGTCCAGTCAGGTACGTGAGGATGCTGCACGCGAATCGCGTCTGCGGTGGGCGCATTGATATAGACGGCGCGGACTCCGCTGCCGTCTCTTCTTCCAAGAGGGTGATTCCAATTTGCGGACATGTGAATGTATTTCAACTTCAGCAGGTTCTCCTCTTGCTGAGTTGTGGTGTAGTCACCTGCGACAAATCGGTCGCACAACGCCTGAAGCTCTGACGGGACCGCCAAAGCAGCCGTGGCTGGAATATCATCGAAGCGAACCCCCTTCTCTTTTGCCAAGCTATGCATCACCCGAAGATATACCCTCGACAACAACCCGCTTACGGGACGTTTGAGTTGCAGAGCTGCATAAACGCGCTTTCTACGGGGACTGAGCCGGTCCTGTTGATCCACGGGCAGGAGAAGCGCGTCCGGCGTAACAATTTCCAGCAGATCTTCGGGCCACCCCCTTGAGATCCACTCATTTTTAATGACCATGGCATCGCGGTAGATCGACGTAGTAGATACATCGGTAAACTTCGAGACCTCAAGCGTTTGCATTGGACTGACGAGTACACATTCTTCAATGTCATCGCGGTAACCGCCGCCGATGTCGGAATGCCCCCCTGGAAGAATGACTTCCAAGTGGTCGGCTTTAACGCGACTCAATGCAAAATTAGCGCGATATTCGTCCCGCGCCGACAGCTGAACGACGTCAGTAAAAAACCGCCGGTCGAGGTAGAGCTTGATACCCGTGGCCACAGGACTTTTAACGTTGCCAAAATTCGACCAGCCAGCAACCGACGGCACAGTGTCGAACAGCCCGATGAATCCCATGTTGATGCTGCCTTGGTACTGATCGATGAAGGTGCGACTAAAGTCGCTCGCATTGTTGCGCAATACATCTCCGAGTGGCCCTTGTTTTCCGCGGACTACTGCATTGGCAAAATGCCTCGCGGCAGCTGCGCCGCGACTAAATCCGAACGTATCGAAAGTCAGCGAGGTAATTTCACTGTTTGGATTTTCGTTAATTACATCTTCAATACGCGATTTGATCTCGCTAAATGATTGTTGGACACGACCCGCTATACCCGTGTCTCCGCGGCCCGTGCCCGCTCCGAATGTACTGTCCTCTTCTCCCGATTGAGTGCCAATCCCCTCTATGTACACCCTGCGAAACGCCCGCTTGTGCGAGCCGTCTCCTTCGGCTTTCTGAGGTGCGAAGTACAGTTCACTCAGTTTGTAAACGTTGGTTGTTTCATTGGCATAGCTACTATCTGGATTGCGCATGTAGGGCTTGCAACTGGCATCGATATCCTCAGGCGCAATCGGATGCTGAGCGCCACACAACAACCCCGCAGCAGAGTTGTTCGCATTGTTGCCCGTGCCATCAAAGAACACCCCGATCCTCAACGCAATCCCGATTTTCTCAGGTTCGCGCGCGGGCTCTTTCCCATGCTTCTCATACTCGGCCCAATGCTGGGCGTGTATGTCGACGGGTTTGGCTTCTTCGTAGCGATAGTTTTTCGGCGGGTTTGGAACGTAGCCACTCAATCCTTGATTCCTTCTGATCCTTGAAGAACGGCCAGAAGGGTGACAGCCGGGAGGGGGCGGTGCAAGCCGTGGCGGTGTGCCAGCCACGGAGCGTCAGTGCGAGCAGGCTCACTCCCAAAAAGGTATGAGCCTGGCTGGGGATGGCGGGTCAAATCGACCGCTGATTCACCCGCGCCATCAACTGTTCAGCGCTTTCCTTGCGCTCGGAATAGCGGTCCACCAGGTGCGCCTGCTGCCCACGCAGCAGCACGGTGAACTTGACCAGTTCTTCCATCACATCCACCACACGATCGTAAAACGGCGAAGGTTTCATCCGCCCTTCTTCGTCGAACTCCATATAGGCCTTCGGCACCGAGGATTGGTTGGGGATGGTGAACATGCGCATCCAGCGGCCGAGGACGCGTAGTTGGTTGACCACGTTGAACGACTGCGAGCCGCCGCAGACTTGCATCACCGCCAGGGTTTTGCCTTGGGTCGGGCGCACAGCGCCGAGTTCGAGTGGGATCCAGTCGATCTGTGCTTTGAACACGGCGGACATCGCGCCGTGGCGTTCTGGCGAGCACCAGACCTGGCCTTCCGACCACAACACCAGATCGCGCAATTCCTGCACCTTGGGATGGTCGACCGGGACGTCGTCGGGCAATGGCAAACCGGATGGGTTGAAGATCCGCGTTTCGGCGCCGAAGTGTTCGAGCAGGCGCGCGGCCTCTTCCACCAACAAGCGGCTGAAGGAGCGTTCACGGGTCGAGCCGTAGAGAAGAAGGATGCGCGGTTTGTGTTCGCCGACATTCGATGGCTTAACAGCGTCGAACAGACTTGCGTCGAGGTTGGGCAGATGGTCTGACATGAAGCCTCCTTACAGCGTGCCGATGCGGTCGAGTTCGGCTTTCAGTTGCTCGCGACTGAGCGAGTGAAACGGCAGATCGAGGAACGCTTGGCAGCGTTCACCGATGCGCATCAGAGTGGCTTGGAATGCCCCGTCGATTGCCGCTTCGTCGCCCTGCACTTCGGACGGATCTTCCAGTCCCCAATGCGTTTTCAGTGCCGGACCGAAATACACCGGACAGGTTTCGCCGGCGGCTTTGTCGCAGACAGTGATGACGATATCCGGCGGGTTGTTTGCGAAGGCATCGTTGCCTTTGCTGTACAACCCGTCGATGGCGATACCGTGCTTTTGCAACGTCGACAGGCTGCGCGGCAGAACCTGGCCTTTGGGAAAACTGCCGGCACTCACCGCTTGGAAACCAGCGGGAGCCAGGTGATTGAACATGGCTTCGGAAAGAATGCTGCGGCAGCTATTGGCCGTGCACATGAACAGGACTCGCATCGATGCGCTCCGTAGATAGTGGAAGATTCAGCAGCAGGCGCGTTCGCGCACGGGACGGCCATCCATGTTTTGCAGGCGCGCGGCGTTGTCCTTGAGCCAATCGGCATTGGCCTTGGATGTCAGCTGAAGGATTTCGCCGATCCATGCCGGCAGTTCCGGATTGAGGCGGTAATACACCCACTGGCCCTGACGGCGGTCGAGCAGCAAACCGTTACTGCGCAGTTGCGCGAGATGGCGGCTGATTTTCGGCTGGCTGTCGCCGAGCGCACACATCAACTCGCAAACGCAGAGTTCACCTTGCTCGGCGATGAGCAGGATGGCGCGGACGCGGGTTTCATCGGCGAGGCTTTTGAAGACTTCGGTGGGGGTGATCATGGTGATCGGCTCGCCATATGCGGGAAATCGAATATACGGATATCCATATATTTATCAACCCGTGAAAGCAGCCACGGTGAATAACCGTGTGGGAGCGAGCCTGCTCGCGGAAGCGGTGGGTCCGTCAGCATCGATGTTGCTGAAAGACTGCCTTCGCGAGCAGGCTCGCTCCCACAGGGGGATTTGGATGCGGCAGGTTTAACCGCGCAACAGGCCCTGCTCGGCCTCACACAACCCCACCACATAATCCCAGACCACTCGCAGCCGCACCGATTTATGCAGCTCCCGGCGGGTACTGATCCAGTAGCTGCGCTCGATGCTTTCATCCGGCAACAGTGCCACCAGATCCGGGTCGGACGCGGCCATGTAGCACGGCAGCACGGCGATGCCCAATCCCGAGCGCGCCGCTTCCTGTTGGGCAATGACGCTGGTGCTGTGAAACACCACGCGCGGGCTGCGGCAGAAGCTGTTGAGGAACATCAGTTCCTGACTGAACAGCAGGTCGTCAACGTAACCGATCCACGCATGCCGGCCCAGGTCTTCGCGGCTGTGCAGTGGCGGTGCGTTGTCGAGGTAGGTTTGGCTGGCGTAAAGCGCGAGCCGATAGTCAGTGAGCTTGCGCGTGACCAGCATGTCGGCGGACGGCCGTTCGAGGTGGATGCTGATCTCCGCTTCACGGTTGAGGATGCTGACAAAGCGCGGCACGGCGACCAGTTCCACTTCCAGCCCCGGATAACGCTCGAACAAGCCAATCATGCGACTGGCGAGAAACTTAATGCCGAGGCCTTCGGTGACGCCGACGCGGATCTTGCCCAGCGGCGCGGTGGACTGGGTGATTTCTTCCTGCGCCAGCAGCGCGACGTTTTCCATCGCCTCGGCGTGCTTGAGCAAGGCCTCCCCCGCCGGGGTCATTTCATAGCCTTGGGCGTGCTGGACGAACAGCGCCGTGCCGAGGCTTTTCTCGATCGATTCAATATGCCGCGCCACCGTCGCGTGGGTGGTATTGAGACGGCGCGCGGCAGTGAGCAGGCGGCCGCTGCGTTGCAGCTCGAGAAAAAAGCGCAGGTCGTTCCAGTCGAACATGGCAGGTCCTTGTCAGCTATCGTCACTTCGGGCTGTTTGAAAACACACAGCGGCTGCGCAAAAACTAACATTCTTTTAACGAAAGCTAACAACTAGAGTGTCCGACAATAAAAACAAAAAGCGAGGTCAGGGCATGCACACGTCCCTGGATGAATTCGACTACATCGTGGTCGGCGCCGGCCCCGCCGGTTGCTTGCTGGCCAACCGGCTCTCAGCGGATCCCCAGCAGCGGGTGTTGCTGCTCGAAGCCGGCGGACGCGACAACTACGCCTGGATTCATATTCCTGTGGGTTACCTGTTCTGCATCGGTAACCCGCGCACCGACTGGTGCTTCAAAACCGAACAACAACCGGGCCTCAATGGCCGCGCGCTGAGTTATCCGCGCGGCAAGGTGCTGGGCGGCTGTTCGTCGATCAACGGCATGATCTACATGCGCGGCCAGGCCGGCGACTATGACGGCTGGGCGGCAGCGGGCAATCCGGGCTGGGCCTGGAAAGACGTGCTGCCGCTGTTCAAACAGAGCGAAAACCACTTTGCCGGCGGCGCTGAATTTCATGGCGATCAGGGTGAATGGCGGGTCGAGCAGCAGCGCCTGTCGTGGCCGATTCTGGATGCCTTTCGCAGCGCTGCCGAGCAAAGCGGCATCGCCAGCATCAATGACTTCAACCAGGGCGACAACGAGGGCTGCGGCTACTTTCAGGTCAACCAGAAAGCCGGGGTGCGCTGGAACGCGGCCAAGGCCTTTTTGAAACCGCTGCGCAGCCGGGCGAACCTGACCGTGCTGACCGGCGTCGAGGTTGATCGTGTCTTGCTGGAGAATGGCCGCGCGGCGAAAGTCAGCGCGCAGCATGAAGGCCAGACCAGACAGTTCAAGGCGCGCAAGGAGATTGTTTTGTGCGCCGGCTCTGTCGGCTCGCCGAGCATTCTGCAGCGCTCCGGGATCGGTCCGCGGCCGCTGCTCGAACGCTTAGGGATAGGCGTGATTCATGAGCTGCCGGGGGTCGGCGGCAACCTGCAGGATCACCTGCAACTGCGCCTGATCTACAAGCTGGAAAACGCCCGCACCCTGAACCAGATCGCCGGCAGCGTGTGGGGCAAGATGGGCATGGGCCTGCGTTATCTGTACGACCGCAGCGGGCCGTTGTCGATGGCGCCGAGCCAGTTGGGCGCGTTTGCCCGCTCCGGTCCCGAGCAAACCTCGGCGAACCTGCAATATCACGTGCAGCCGCTGTCGCTGGAGCGCTTTGGCGAGCCGCTGCACAGCTTCCCGGCGTTCACCGCCTCGGTGTGCGACCTGCGTCCGCAGAGCCGTGGGCGCATCGAGATCCGCTCCGCCGATCCGCAAGCGGCGCCGCTGATTCAGCCCAATTACCTCAGCCATCCAGAAGACCTGCGCGTCGCCGCCGATGCGATTCGCCTGACCCGGCGTATCGTCAGCGCCCCTGCCCTGCAAGCGTTCAAACCGGTGGAATACCTGCCCGGCGACAGCTTGCAAAGCGAAGAACAATTGCATGAAGCGGCGGCGAAAATCGGCACGACGATTTTCCATCCGGTCGGCACCTGTCGCATGGGCAACGACGGTGACGCAGTGGTCGATGCGCAATTGCGCGTGCATGGCGTGCCGGGTCTGCGCGTTGCCGATGCGTCGATCATGCCAAGAATTACCTCGGGCAATACCTGTTCGCCTACGCTGATGATTGCCGAGAAGGCGGCACGACTGATTTTGTCCAGACCTGCAGATATTTCCCCTGTGGGAGCGAGCCTGCTCGCGAATGCGGTAGCTCACTCAGCCTAGGAGTTGACTGGCAAAAAGCTTTCGCGAGCAGGCTCGCTCCCACAGGAATCACCACCAGACTCAGGCATCGCGCATTACCGGACACGCAACACCAGTGGAACAACAAAAACAATCACTGTGAGGGATACCGATATGTCAGAACACGTTCAGCCGCTGGACGCTGCGGGCAGCGCCGATACCAGCAACGCCACGCAGAAAGTCATCTTCGCCTCGTCACTCGGGACGGTGTTCGAGTGGTATGACTTCTTCCTCTACGGCGCCCTCGCGGCGGTGATCAGCAAGCAGTTCTTCGCCGGGGTCAACGACACCACGGCATTCATCTTCGCGCTCATGGCGTTCGCCGCCGGCTTCATCGTACGGCCGTTCGGCGCGTTGGTGTTCGGCCGCCTGGGCGACATGATCGGGCGCAAATACACCTTTCTGGCGACGATCATTCTGATGGGCGTGGCGACGTTCTGCGTCGGCCTGCTGCCGACCTACGCCAGCATCGGCATCGCCGCGCCGATCATTCTGGTGGTGCTGCGCATGCTTCAGGGCCTGGCGCTCGGTGGCGAATACGGTGGCGCGGCGACCTACGTGGCCGAGCACGCGCCCATCGGCAAACGCGGCTTCCACACCAGCTGGATTCAATCCACCGCGACCCTCGGCCTGCTGCTCTCGCTGCTGGTAGTGCTCGGTTGCCGCTACTTCACCGGCGACCAGTTTGAAGTCTGGGGCTGGCGCATTCCTTTCCTGCTGTCGATCGTGCTGCTGGGTATTTCCACCTGGATTCGCCTGAGCCTGCACGAGTCGCCGGCCTACCTGAAAATGAAGGAAGAAGGCAAAACCTCGAAGGCGCCGATCCGCGAATCCTTCGGCAAATGGGAAAACCTCAAAGTCGTGCTGATCGCGCTGTTCAGCATCAACGCCGGGCAAGCGGTGACCTTTTACGCTGCGCAGTTCTATGTGCTGTTCTTCCTCACCCAGTTCCTGAAAATGGACCCGGCGGTGGCCAACAGTCTGCTGATCATCAGCGTGGTGATCGGCGCGCCGTTCTTCATCTTTTTCGGCTGGCTGTCGGACAAGGTCGGACGCAAACCCGTGCTGATGCTCGGCCTGCTGCTGGCGACCGCGCTGTACTTTCCGATCTTCAAATCCCTGGCCCATTACGCCAACCCGGCAATCGATCAGGCCAGCCGTCAGGCGCCGATCACCGTCCTCGCCGACCCCGCCACTTGCACCTTCCAGTTCGATCCGGTGGGCAAGGCCAAATTCGACAGCCCCTGCGACAAGGTCAAGACCTTCCTGGTCAAACAAGGCCTGCCCTACTCCAGCGTCGCAGCACCTGCGGGCAGCGCCGTGCAAGTGAGTGTCGGCGACGTGAAGCTGGATGGTTTCGATGAGGCGGCACTGCGCGGCGCGATCACCCTCGCCGGCTACCCGCAACAAGCCGATATGCAGCAGATCAACAAACCGATGATCGTCGCCCTGATCGTCGCGCTGATCATCATCTCCGCCATGTGCTACGGCCCGCTGGCGGCGCTGATGGTCGAACTGTTCCCGACGCGCATTCGCTACACCTCGATGTCGCTGCCCTATCACATCGGCAACGGCTGGTTCGGCGGCTTCCTGCCCACCGTGTCGTTTGCGCTGGTGGTGTATACCGGGGATATTTTCTACGGGCTGTGGTATCCGGTGCTGATCACCGGGGTGAGCCTGGTGGTGGGGATGATCTGTCTGCGTGAGACGAAGAATATCGATCTGGACAAGAACTGAGCGTCGTCATCGAATCCGCTTCTGGCCAGCCCTGAAGCGGATTACTGCCTTGAGATTGAATGTTCGACAGAATGATGGCACTTACCTATCATGCCGGCGCATTCGGCATGGCCCCAGTGCCACAACCCGAGCGCATCGGCCCCAACGACATCCAATCATCCTAAGGAACAGGATATGGCGAACAATTCACCCTCCCCACAAACACCCTCCAGCTCCCCTGCAACTGACGCTCCCCCTAAAGGAGAAAAGATCTTGGCCTGGTTCGGTCAAGTCATCCTCCCGTTGGTACTCGGCTCGTTTCTCTTCACCGGCATCCTCGAAGGCTACAAAAGTACGTTAGGCGAGAAGAAAGACATCATCGACAGCTACTATCGCCCCATGCGTGCGCTGCAAGCCTCCTGCTCCAGCCAGCACCACCAATTGGTCAGCAAATACAGCCAACTCGCAGCTAACTACCAACTGCAATTCAACGAACTGGCGCATATGCAAGGCCATCCCGAAGTGAATACCCTGGCTGGTTACGACGCAATCCCCAAGGCGATCTGGACTCGCACCGAGGAACTGGCCAAGGCCACTCCGGAACTCGCTCGCGCCGTGTCCCAGTGCAGCACTGAGCTCTACATCAAATATGAAGAACTGGCACTGGTGACCGGTACCTACACAAAGTTCAAGGAGCTGGCCAAGACACGAGATGAGAAACACGCGGATATCAACCGCAGGCTGCAGCAAAGCAAGGATTCATTGACCGCTCCCGTCCAGGCAGAAGACATGATGGGGTTGGCGCGCAAGCTGGTGTCCACGCCATTCGAAAAAACAGAAGAGCAGCAAAAGCTGCTCGACGAAATAAAGGTTTATGCCGAACCAACCGTCAAGGCCTATGAGCTGATAGGAGCAGCCGAAAGCGAGACATTCGATAACGAGCGAGACTTTTTCTGGGCCACACATGATCTGTTTGCCGAAGAGATCAGCGCCAGGCAATCCAAAGGCTTCCTCAGCTATTTTTTCTGACCCGAACTTTGAAGGAGTATCGCCATGTTCAACGATAAACGTGTCGGCATTTCCTGCCCGGCATTGCAGGCAATCGAGCCAGTACTGAACAGCTGGATAAACTGCACGCAGCGCTACATTGATGTTTGGGAAGGTGGTGATTTGCCCTACTGGTACAACGAGCAGGCCAACGTGAGCATTCTCGCCGGAGCCGCCTGGAAAGCCGACTGGACCGCCATCGAGGAATACCAGATCATCAAGATCGCTACCGAGGCGGACGAAAAGACCTCAGTGATCGGCTGCAACGATTTGTACATTGCCGATGACAAAAACGGTTATTGCATCGAAGCCAAGATCGCTTACGTGCCAATTGATGATCTGACGGCCGCCCGCGACCGGATACTGGGCAAATGCAAACTGGCGACCTTTGAGGCCGGCCGGCTTGACTACGACGAGCCTAAAGTCGGCGCCGTATTTATCGCGCCCTATTCGCTCGCCAAACCGGCAAGCATTGAGCAGATCGAGGCCTTCCAGACAATGCTCCTGGCATTGCCCAACGATGCGCTCGCCTGGGTCTGCCCAACAGACGCACAGAAAACTCCCAGCCATGACAACAAGCGGTACCCGATGGTGGCGCTACTTTTGTTAAATGGCTGACTCGGCAAGATTGCCCGCTGGCGTATGAAGTACGTCAGCGGCATCAGCCTTCAGCCTTGATCACCTCGAATTTCACTTGATCCGGATAAAACGCCACGTACTCGCGGATCGGTTCAACCGAGACCTTCGGGTTTTCATAAGTCCACACCGCGTTGGCACCCTCATGTCCGGGCACTTGCAGGCTGAAATAGTTGGCGTCGCCCTTGTACGGGCAATAGCTGGTGTGGTCGGTGCGGGCGAAGTATTTTTCGTCGATGTCTTCGCGGGGGATGTAATAGACCGGCGGGTAGTTGGCTTCGTTGAGGATCATCGCGTGAGAGGACGCGGCGACCTGGATGCCGTGGAACTTCACCAGCAGGCAGCCGGCAAGTTGTTCCAGGCTGATCACGGGACTGGGGCTTTTCATGAGGTTCTCCTGAGCACAGCGAAGAGACCGGTTCAGGTATAGCTGATGGTTGCGCAGCTCGACTGGATTACGGCCGAACGGCTAAACCTCCTGCAACGCTTTTATCTGTATATCCATACAGATAAAAGTTGCTCCCGCCGCGAACTCCCGCCATTCTGTGCCCTCTCCACACACCAACCAGCGATGGTAGCTATGCGGCTGTACCTCTGTGAAAAACCTTCCCAGGCCAAAGATATTGCGGCCGTGCTCGGCGCCAAACGGCGCGGCGACGGCTGCTGGTTGGGGACGGACGTCACAGTGACCTGGTGCATCGGCCATTTGCTCGAAACAGCGCCGCCGGACGCCTACGACGCGCGCTACAAGCGCTGGGTACTGGCCGATCTGCCGATCATTCCCGACAAATGGAAAATGACCGTCAAGCCGCGCACCGCCAGCCAGTACAAAGCGGTAAAGCGTCTGCTTGGCGAGGCCAGCGAACTGATCATCGCCACCGACGCCGACCGCGAGGGCGAGATGATCGCCCGGGAACTGGTCGAGCACTGCCGCTATCGCGGGCCGATCCGCCGCTTGTGGCTGTCGGCGCTGGACGAGGCATCGATTCGCAAGGCCTTGGCCGCGCTGAAACCGGGAGCCGAAACCTTCAGCCTGTATCACTCGGCGCTGGGCCGTTCACGCGCGGACTGGCTGATCGGCATGAACATGAGTCGACTGTTCACCTTGTTGGGCCGGCAGTCGGGTTATCAGGGCGTGCTGCCTGTGGGCCGAGTGCAGACGCCCACCCTGCGACTGGTGGTCGACCGCGACCGCAGCATCGCCGATTTCGTCCCCGTACCGTTCTGGGCAATCGACGTGGATTTGCTGCACAACGGCACGACGTTTAGCGCGCAATGGCGCGCACCAGCGGATGCTTGTGATGATCAGGATCGCTGCCTGAATCAGGCGTTGGCGCAGCAAGCGGCAGCGGCGATCAACAGTGCAGCCAGCGCCCGAGTGATCAAGCTGAAAACCGAGCGCATGCGTGAAGTGGCACCACTGCCCTTCGATCTCGGCACCTTGCAGGAAGTCTGCTCGAAAAAGCTTGGCCTCGGTGCGCAGGAAACCCTCGACATCGCTCAAGCCCTGTATGAAACCTACAAAGTCATCACCTATCCGCGCAGTGACTGCGGCTTTCTGCCATTGAGCCAGCACAGTGAGGCGCCATCGATCCTCACAGCGTTGCGTCAGGCCGATCCGAGCCTTGAACCTTTGCAGAGGCATCTCGAACCGCAGCGGCGCTCGCGGGCCTGGAATGACGCGAAGGTCAGCGCTCACCACGGCATCATTCCCACCATCGCCGCGAAGAACCTCGAACGTCTGACCGGCAAGCATCGCGCGGTGTACACGCTGATTCGCGCGCGCTACCTGGCGCAGTTCCTGCCCAATTACGAATATGATCGCACCCAGGCCGATTTCGATTGCAGCGGGCAGGCGTTGCGCGCGGTGGGCAAGCAGATCATCGAAGCGGGCTGGAAGCGCGCATTGCCCGAAGCACTGGCACCGGCCAGGGGCCGCGAAGCACCAGCACCGCAAACCTTGCCGGCTCTGAGCCAAGGCGTCGAATGCGCTGTGGCGAAGGTGAATCTCAAGGACCTTTGGACGCAGCCGCCAAAACCCTACACCGAAGGCGATCTGATCAAGGCGATGAAGAACGTCGCCAAACTGGTCGAGGATCCGCTGCTCAAACAGAAACTCAAGGACACCACCGGCATCGGCACGGAAGCTACCCGCGCATCGATCATCCAAGGGCTGCTGGATCGTGGTTATCTGGTGAAGAACGGCAAGGCGCTGGCGGCGACACCTGCGGCATTCAGCCTGATCGATGCAGTGCCGCGGGCGATCGCCGATCCTGGCACTACGGCGATCTGGGAACAGGCGCTGGACATGGTGCAGAGCGGCGAGATGAGTCTGGAAGAATTCGTCACCAAACAGGCTGCGTGGATGAGCAAGCAGGTCAGCCGCTGCTCAGCTCTCAGCCTGACCATCAGCGGCCCGCCGCCAGCCGGCAAAGTCGCAGCGCCGTGGAAGAAAAAGCGCAAGTCGACGACCAGCAAAACCGCCGGTACGCGCAAACGCACGGCGCGTCCGACGACTCGCTGAATCCCTCGCGGTTCCCTTCTCTACGTTGCTGAAACGGATCTTTTCTCATTCCAAAACAGCTTTGTCCGACAATATGTAGTGCTTGAAAATAATCACTACAAAACCGTTGACGGCATCGTTTTGCTTTTGCATGATGAAGACGTTCCCCGATCGGGAGCACTGGTAACACGCTTGAGCAAACTCGTCTGACCGCCGAGTTGTTTTTTCCGGATACACGCTGCCCACAAGGCAGATTGAAGAAGCTGACCTGGCCTGAACGTCCAGTACAAGGACGAGAAGCGCTGGCGAAAATTCTCAAGACGCTTGTGGCCGACACTGGATTGTCGTCAAGGAGCCTCCCGGTTTTCGCTGCTTCTCCTCGTTGTGACGCTATTGCGTAGCAGTTATTCAACACGACTACATGCAACAGATGCATGACCCCGTACTTCATACGGGCGAGCGCTGACGTCCTGGTTTCGGTGCCAGGGATCAACTAACCGATGGGCTACCTGTATTAGCGAATCAACTTTGAAAGATCACCAGACTGGTCAAGGGGCATAACAATGAATCTGAACAATCAACCCACCATCGAAGAACTGGCGCGTATGTTCGCGGCGCAGAAAGACAGCCACGACAGCCATATTCTCTGGATCAGCAAGTCGGGCCAGGTACACATCGACTGCCTGTCGCCCCATGCTGGCGAGGAAGAGTTCGACCGCAACCACCAGAACCTGCTGGCCCGCCTGAAGATGTACCGCCGCGGCCACGGTTATGTCGGCAAGAAGGCTGCGGCCGACAAGGACTTCATTGGAAGTGTGCTGCAGACGCTGAAACAGGCGTGGGATTCGATGCAGAATCAGAATGAAGTTCGGGTGATTGATCGGTTGTATTGAATAACGCTTCAGTAAAAAAGGGCCTGCTTCGATAAGAAGCAGGCCTTGTTACATCCGGAACTCACCCTGCAACTTTGTGGGAGCGAGCCTGCTCGCGAATGCAGTCTTCAGGCGCAAACATCAGTGTCTGACACAGCACATTCGCGAGCAGGCTCGCTCCCACAGGTCTTGTTCATGTCGTACGCGTTTGCAGAACAAGATCAACAAACGCCAACGCCGCCGCACTGTGATAATTATTTCTTCGCCGCAACAACGCCGCGCCACGCTGTGGCGCCTCCCCTTCGACCCGCAAGCGGCGCAACGCGCGGTCTTCGCTGGCAATCGCCTCGGGCAGCATTGTCGCCAGCGGCGCATGCCGCACCACTTCCAGCAGCGTACTCACCGAATTCACTTCAATCCGCACCTGCGGCGTAATCCCGTGCTCACGGAAATACTCATCCACCAATAACCGCGTAATGAAGCCCGGCGCCAGCAAGGCGAAGTCCATTGAAGCCAATTCCGTCGACGTCAACACCGAAGGGCTGTCATAGAGCGGATGCCCAGGCCCGACCATGATCCCCAGCGTCTCGGTAAACGCCGGTATGCATTCGATATCGGCATTGCGCACCGGGGTAAACGCGATCGCGACATCCAGCGAGTCATCCGCCAGCCCTGCCTCGATGTCGTCCATCGACAGTTCGAACACTTCCAGATGAATCCCGGGAAACAGTGCCCCATAGTCGCGCACCAGTGGCCCGACCAGATACGCCATGAACGTCGGCGTCATCGCCAGGCGCAGGGTGCCGCGGGACAAGTCCTTCACGTCGTGCAAGGCGCGCTGCCCGGCCTCCAGCTCCACCAGCACGCGCCGCGCGCACTCGATGTAAGCCACGCCGGCATCCGTCGGCTTCACCGTGCGTGAGGTGCGATCGAACAGGCTCACGCCGAGGGTCTCTTCCAGTTGCCGGATCTGTTGCGACAGGGTCGGCTGCGACACGTGCAGCGCTTCGGCGGCGCGGGTGAAGCCACCGTGATCGGCAACGGCGAGCAAATAACGCAAATGTCGCAACAGCATGAGGGCACCATTTATAGGCAGGGCTTATGCGAAGCATTGTATATCGGTCTTGGACGCTATGAATCGACCGGCGCAACATTGCTTCCACACACAGCAAGCCAACCCCTGAAAGGAGTGACACCATGCAACAGTCCCACGCCTACAACGACAACAGCCTGGCCCTGACCACCCGCGTTCTCGACGCCAAGGCGAAAAAAGATCTGTCGTGGCAGGATCTGGCTGACGGCACCGGCCTCAGCCTGGCCTACGTCACCGCCGCCCTGCTCGGCCAGCATCCGCTGCCAGAAAACGCTGCTCAAGTGGTCGGCGACAAGCTTGACCTCAGCGCAGATGACGTCGCCGCTGTGCAGATCATTCCTTTGCGCGGCAGCCTCAGCGGCGTGCCAACCGATCCGACCATCTACCGTTTTTACGAAATGATCCAGATCTACGGCACCACGCTGAAAGCACTGGTTCATGAACAGTTCGGTGACGGCATCATCAGCGCGATCAACTTCAAACTGGACATCAAAAAAGTCGAAGACCCGGAAGGCGGCTCCCGCGCCGTGGTGACCCTCGACGGCAAGTTCCTGCCGCTGCGTCCGTTCTGATACGCCCGGCCCGCACCCTGCGTGCGGGCCATCTCATTTCTGCCACGAGGACACGCCCATGAAAGCCCTGATCGACGGCTTCCTGAAATTCCAGAACGAAGCCTTCCCGCAACGCAGCGAACTGTTCAAACATCTGGCCACGACTCAGCAACCCGGCACGCTGTTCATCACCTGTTCCGACAGTCGCGTGGTGCCTGAGCTGCTGACCCAGCAAGAGCCCGGCGAACTGTTCGTGATCCGTAACGCCGGCAATATCGTGCCTTCCTACAGCCCGCATCCGGGCGGGGTATCGGCGACAGTGGAGTATGCGGTGGCGGTACTGGGGGTGACCGATATCGTGATTTGCGGCCACTCCGATTGCGGCGCAATGACGGCGATTGCCCAGTGCAAATGCATGGATCACCTGCCCGCCGTCAGCGGCTGGCTGCAGCATGCCGAGTCGGCGAAGGTGATGAACGAAGCGCGCGTGCATGGCAGCGACGCGGCGAAATTGAGCTCGATGGTGCGCGAGAACGTGATTGCGCAACTGGCAAATATTCAAACTCATCCGAGTGTGCGCCTGGCGCAGGAGCAAGGGCGGCTGAATCTGCATGGCTGGGTGTATGACATCGAGACCGGCTCGATCGACGCGCTGTCGGCCGACCGCCGCACGTTTGTGCCGCTGGTCGAGCAACCTGAGACTTGCGCGATCAGCGCGCAAGCCAGCCACGCTGCCTGACTCCCCACCGTGATCGTTCCCACGCTCTGCGTGGGAATGCCTCAAGGGACGCTCTGCGTCCAGTGACGCGGAGCGTCACGGGCTGCATTCCCACGCGGAGCGTGGGAACGATCAACAGATCAGCGTTTCACCGTGAGATCAACCTGAGTCATCCGGCTACGCACGGTAAACACGCCATCGCCGGAAAGAATGGCACTGCGCGCAAACAGGCGCCCGCTCTCCCAATTCGAAAGGCCCAGTTCCGGCTTGTTCAACGCGTACTGGCCATCGACCCAACGGGTGATGCCGTTGCCCACGAACGGCGCATTCACCGCGTTGTAGAAGCGTTCCTGAACCGCCGCCGCCTCGCTGATCAACGACACGGTGAATTGCGGGCTGTAGCGGTTGAAGAGCGCAATCGCCTGATCCAGATCGTCGACAATCATCAGGCTGACTTCCGGGGTTTCTTCCCATTCCCACTCGCGGCCCAGGTCCGACTCGGGCAAAGACTCGGCCAGCGCTTCGGTCTGGTAACCCTCGGCGCGATAAACCTCGACTGTTGCGTTCTGCCATTCGCTTGGCAGGCAACTTTCACTGCCCGCGACGATGTGCAATTTGCAGCCTTGGCCGCGCGCAGTACCGGCGTCTTTCAAAGCTTCGAGGAACAGCGGCACCAGCTCATCGGCGCGTTCGCGCTGAATCAGGCAGACGTTCAGGGTGTTGCAGACCTTGCGGTCAAGCGAGTTGCGCACCACCGCCGCGAAGCGTGTGGCATCGGCATCACGGTCGGCGATCAGCCACGCACCGCCGGTGCCGTGCAGGCTGACGGCGGTACCGGCCTGCTGGGCAATGCTGCCCAACTGGCTGACCGCACGGCCCGAGCCGCGCGCCACCGCCAGCGACAGACGCCGATCGGCAAACATCGCCCAACCGGCAGCATGATTGACACTTTCGACCAACGACACCGCGCCAACCGGCAAGCCGGCTTCGGCCAGTGCCGGGTTCAAGGCGTGAGTGACGATGGCTTGCGCAGTGCCCAACGCATCGCTGCCGATGCGCAGCACAGCCGTATTACCGGTGCGCAACACTCCGGCGGCGTCGGCAAATACGTTGGGTCGGCCTTCGAAGACAAACGCGACGATGCCCAGCGGCGAGACCACTTGCTCAACCTTCCAGCCATCGTGCTCGACACTGCTGATCACTTTGCCCCGGGTCGGTGGCGCATCACGCCAGGCGCGCAGCCCGGCGATCATGTCGCGGCGCATGCGCTCATCGGCGAGCAAGCGTGTGGTCGAGCGGCCGCGCGCCTTGGCTCGCTCGATGTCGGCGCGGTTGGCGGCTTCGATCTGCGTCCAGCATTCAGGACTTTCCAGGCGCTGAGCGAACAGATCGAAAAACTGGCTGATGGCTTCATCGGAGACCGCCGACAACGCTGTGAATGCCGCAGCCGCACGCTCGATTGCCACCGAGGCGGCCTGTTGATCGGCCACGGGGATCAGCAACAACTCGCCACTGACCTGCTCGACCAGCAGATGGTCACCGGGCTGAAACCGCGCGGCCAGCTCGGGGCTGACCACGGTGACGCGGTTACCAGCGAAAGGGATCGGCGTGCCAGCGACTAGACGTTCGAGCGCAAGAGACATGAAGCGGATTCACCATGCAGAGGGCGGCCGAAAAATGTATAGAACACGATCCTGCAAAGCAACACTGCACCCGGTGGGAGCGAGCCTGCTCGCGAAAGCGGCCAGTGAGACGACATCGATGCTGAATGTACCGGCCTCTTCGCGAGCAGGCTCGCTCCCACACTGGAAATCGTGGTGTGTCTTCAGAACACCGACCAGCCAATCCGCGAGCTCAGCAGTTCCAGCGCCGCCATCCCCGCCAGCGAGTTGCCGGCGGCATTCAACTCCGGCGACCACACGCACACGCTGAACTGCCCCGGCACCACCGCAACGATGCCGCCGCCGACGCCGCTCTTGCCCGGCAGGCCGACGCGATAAGCGAAGTTGCCCGCCTCGTCATACAGACCGCTGGTGGCCATGATCGAGTTGACCTGTTGGGTCTGGCGGCGCGTCAGGATCTGCTCGCCGCTGTGCTTGCAGAACCCGTCATTGGCCAGAAAGCAGAACGCCCGGGCCAGATCGATGCAATTCATCCGCAGCGCGCAATGGCTGAAATAGCTGCGCAACACCGCTTCGACATCGTTGTGAAAGTTGCCGAAAGACTGCATCAAATACGCCATCGCCGCATTGCGCGCGCGGTGCTGGTATTCGGAGTCGGCGACCTTGCCGTCGATCATGATTTGCGGGTTGCCGGACAGACGCCGGACGAAGTCGCGCATCGACAGTGTCGGCGCGGCGAAGCGCGACTGGTTGATGTCGCAGATCACCAGCGCACCGGCATTGATGAACGGATTGCGCGGGCGGCCGCGCTCGAATTCCAGTTGCACCAGCGAGTTGAACGGCTGGCCAGAAGGCTCGTGGCCAAGCCGTTCCCAGATCGCTTCGCCGGAGTGATCGATGGCCTGCACCAGGCTGAATACCTTGGAAATACTCTGCACCGAGAACGGCGTTTCAGCGTCGCCGGCGCAATACATTTCGCCGTCGTTACTGTACACGGCGATGCCCAACTGGTTGGCCGGCACCGTGCCGAGGGCGGGAATATAGTCAGCAACTTTGCCCTGCCCGATCAGGGGCCGGACGGCGTCAAGGATCTCGTTCAACAGCGCTTGCATGCCGGGTTCCGAAAGTCTCGCCCCATGGGATCGCGGGGACACTGGGGCTAGACGCTGCGCCCGCCGGTCGCATCACACCGGCAAGCATCAGGCAGAATGTTCTAGGCTGAAGCGGACCATTAGACACGGGAGAGCACCATGCAACTCGAAGGCTCCTGCCATTGCGGCGAAGTCACGTTCAGCCTCGACAGCGCCCATCCTTATCCCTATCAACGCTGCTATTGCTCGATCTGCCGCAAGACCCAGGGCGGTGGCGGTTATGCGATCAACCTTGGCGGCGACGCGACCACTCTCAAGGTTCGCGGACGCAAAAACATCAGCATCTATCACGCGAAGATGAAAGCTGACGGCGATAAACGCGCCCATCGCAGCAGCGCCGAGCGCCACTTCTGCTCACTGTGCGGCAGCGGCCTGTGGCTGTTCAGCCCGGAGTGGCCAGAGCTGATTCATCCATTCGCCTCGGCGATCGATACGCCGCTGCCGGTGCCGCCGGAACACACGCACCTGATGCTTGGCTCGAAAGCGCCCTGGGTTGAAGTCGAGGCGAAGCCGAATGATCAGCAGTTCGATGAATATCCCGAAGAATCGATCGCCCAGTGGCATGAGCGACTCGGCGTGACTCGCTGAACACCGCGCCCTTCGCGAGCAGGCTCGCTGCCACATTTGGATTGCGATCACCTGTGGGAGCGAGCCTGCTCGCGAAGGGGCCGGGTCAGGCAATATCAATCAGTCCAGATGCGCCCAGGTCATCCTGAACAACGCCCCGCCCCACACCGATTCGCCAACCTCAACCTGCCCGCCATGGGACTGCGACACCCGCCGCACCAACGCCAGGCCCAATCCAAAACCGCCAGTGCGCCGATCCCGGCTGGCGTCCAGTCGGGAAAACGGTTCGAAGATTTTCTCCCGTCCCTCCAGCGGCACACCCGGGCCGTCATCGCTGACCCGTACTTCATAGTCATCGCCATTGCGCAGCAGCGACACCTCGACACGCTGTTCGGCATAGCGAATGGCATTGCGCAAAAGGTTGATCACCGCCCGCGCCATGAAGCGCGGTTCGATGCTTACCGTGTCGACCTGGCAACCGGCGATCGACAACTGCACGCCCACTGCTTCGGCCTCAAGCGCCACACTGCCGACGACGCTGTCTAGCCAATCGGCCGCGTGAATATTCTCCCGTTTGATCACTGTCGCGCCGTGCTCGAGGCTGGCGTAGGTCAGCAGCTCCGAGACCATCTCCTCCAGCTCACCAAGGTCGGCATACATGTCGGCGATCAGCTCGCGATTCTCGCTGGCGTCCGGTAGCTGTTTGAGCTGATCAAGTTCGAACGACAGCCGCGCAATCGGTGTGCGCAATTCGTGAGACACCGCGTTGGTCAGTTCGCGCTGGTTGGCGATCAAGCCTTCGATGCGCGCCGCCATCAGATTGAAGTGCTCGGCCAGATCGCGGATGTTCGAGCGCCGCGACAACTGAATGCGCACCGACAGATCGTTGTCGCCGAAACGCTCGGCCGCCAGCCGCAGCTTTTCCAGGTCGCGCCAGTGTGGACGCACCCAAAAAAACAGAACGATGCCGATCAACACCGCGAGCATCATGTACGCCGCGGTGATGTAGAACGGCATCAGGCTCGGCTCTGGCGGCAGCTTGATGCTGAGCAACTGCGAGCCGCCATCGATGTTGCTGATGAACTGCGTGTAATCGTCGCGGATCACCAACAGGTTCCGCGCGAGCTCGGCTTTTTCCTGCGGTGTGAGGGCCAGTTGATCGGCCTCGACCAGACTCAGCGACAGACCGTAATGCGCACGCAATGAATCGAGTTTCTGTTCACGCTCGGCGCCCTGGCGGCCTTGCAGATGATCGACCAGCGACCATGCCTGACCACGCACGGCTTCACGGTTGTAATCCTGCGTCTGGCTGTCGAGCAACGCATTGAAGGTGTGCTCGACCGCCTGCAAGGCCAGCACCAGACCCACCGTCATCACCAGAAACAGGCCGAGGAACAAGCGCAGCATCTACAGCTCCCACGCGAACGGATTGAACAGATAGCCCTTGCCCCACACGGTCTTGATGCACACCGGCTCGCGAGGGTTGTCCTTGAGTTTGTTGCGCAATTTGCTGATGTAGACGTCGACGCTACGGTTGAGGCCGTCGAAGGCAATGCCGCGCATGCGATTGAGAATGTCATCGCGGGAAAGAATCTTGCCTGCCGCGCTGGCAAGCAACCAGAGCAATTCGAACTCCATGGTGGTCAGCTCGATCAGCTCACCGGTCAGGCGCACTTCCCGGCAACTGCGATCGATGCTCAATTGCCCGAACTCGAGGAAACTGACGACGCTGGTATCCGGCGTCTGCCGCCGTTGCAACGCCCGCAGCCGCGCGAGCAATACCGGCGGTTTGATCGGTTTGATCACGTAATCGTCAGCGCCGGACTCCAGACCGAGAATGTGATCGAGATCGTCTTCCTTGGCCGTGAGGATCACGATCGGCGTGTCCGAAACACTGCGAATTTCCCGGCAGACCTGCAAACCGCTCTGCCCCGGCAACATCAGGTCGAGCACCAGCACTTTCGGCTTGAATTCCAGGAATGCAGCCATAGCCAGATCACCGCGATGCACCGTGCGCACCTCGTAGCCGTGTTGTTCTAGAAAGTGTGCGATCAGTGCGGCGAGACGCTCATCGTCTTCGACCAGCAGAACTTTGCCGAAACCCAGGTTATCCATAACAACCGTTGCCAAGCCAAACGTGGAAGGGCCGATATTATGCTGGCATTCATCGAATAGGCGATGACGGCAGACAGCAAAAACCGGCCACTCGGGCCGGTTTTCGGTGATGTTTCATACTCTTAAGAGTTTTTAACAAATTCAGGCGGGCACACCGCTGTGGAAGCGGAATTCCTCGTCCGGCGATTCGATCAGTTCCTGCTCGGCCGCACGGACGCGCTCGATCACCTGCGCGACATCCTTGGCATCACCATACTGATAGGCCAGTTTCAGATAACCCTGAAAGTGCCGCGCCTCGCTTTTCAGCAAACCGAAATAGAACTTGCCCAGTTCTTCGTCCAGATGCGGCACCAATGCTTCAAAGCGTTCGCAACTGCGCGCTTCGATGAAAGCACCAACCACCAGCGTATCCACCAGTTTCACCGGTTCGTGGCTGCGCACCACCTTGCGCAGGCCCGAGGCGTAGCGGCCGGCGTGCAGCTGACGCAACTCGATCTTGCGCCGTTTCATGATGCGCATGACTTGCTCGTGGTGCACCAGTTCTTCCCGGGCCAGGCGCGACATCATGTTGATCAGGTCGACATGGGCGTGGTACTTGGCAATCAGGCTCAGCGCCGTGCTGGCGGCCTTGAACTCGCAGTTCTTGTGATCGATCAGCAGGGTTTCCTGATCGGCCAGTGCCGCCTGGACCCAGGCGTCGGGCGTGCGGCAGCCAAGGAATTCGTGGATTTCGGGAAGGATCATGGGGCTCACGGTAAAAGGTGTTCGAGCGAAGGGCGCCGATTATACCGGCCTGCCCGCAGACCACCAGCGGCGGCTGTTGATATGCATCAAGTCGCAGACGTTCGGGTAGCAACTATAGTTGTGCAACGCCGTGCCTTTTCTTTGCTGGAGACTCCGCTCATGCAAGCCATTCGCAGCATTCTGGTGGTCATCGAACCTGAACATGCAGAAAGCCTGGCGCTCAAGCGCGCCAAGCTGATCGCCGGTGTCACCCAGGCCCATCTGCATCTGCTGGTGTGTGACAAGAAGCATGACCACGCCGGCCTGCTCAGCGTGCTCAAGGCGGCATTGCTCGCCGAAGGCTACAGCGTGACCACCGAACAGGCGTGGAACGAGAGCCTGCACGAAACCATCATCGATGTGCAGCAGGCCGAGGGATGCGGCCTGGTGATCAAACAGCACTTTCCCGACAGCTCGCTGAAAAAAGCCCTGCTGACCCCGGCCGACTGGAAGCTCCTGCGCCACTGCCCTACCCCGGTGCTGCTGGTGAAAACCGCCGGTTCGTGGAAAGACAAAGTGATTCTCGCTGCCGTCGATGTCGGCAATGCCGACGGTGAGCATCGGCATTTGCACAGCACCATCATCGATCACGGCTATGACATCGCCAGTCTGGCCAAAGCGCACCTGCATGTGATTACCGCGCATCCGTCGCCGATGCTCTCGGCGGCGGACCCGACGTTTCAGCTGAAATCGACCATAGAAGCCAAATACCGCGAGCAGTGCCGGGCGTTTCAGGCGGAGTTCGATGTCGATGACGAGCACCTGCACATCGAGGAAGGCCCGGCAGATGTGCTGATCCCGTTCATGGCGAACAAGCTCCAGGCGGCAGTAACGGTAATTGGCACGGTGGCGCGCAGTGGTCTGTCAGGCGCGTTGATCGGCAATACCGCTGAAGCGGTGCTGGATACGCTGGAAAGCGATGTCCTGGTGCTCAAGCCGCAGGAGGTTGAGGATCATCTGGTGGAACTGACGGCAAAACACTGAGGATTGCCATGCCTGACTGGCGCTTTCGCGAGCAGGCTCGCTCCCACATCTGGAATGCATTTCCCTGTGGGAGCGAGCCTGCTCGCGAAGCTTTTGCTGTTCAGGCGCCGAAGGCGTCTTTCAGAAAGCCCGGGGCGATGTAGCGCTGATAATGCGCTTCCGACAGCAGGAAGAATTCCCGATCAATGGCATCGCGCAGTTCCGGCAGGTTCCAGTCGCGGAACTCCGGCAGCAACACCATCCCGTACGCCTCAAGATTAATGATCACCCGCGCGCCCCGGGCAATCAGCTGATAGGCCCAGCAATATTCCGACTGATGCGGTACGAAGCGGATCTTGCGCTGTTCGAGCTGCTCGCGCAGGCGCGCCGGATCGAAGATCTCGACTTTGCTCGCCATCACTTGTGACAGCAATTGCTCCAGACGCAGCCACACAGCACGCTTTTCCTCCTCGTTGTACCCGTTCCAATGGATCACTTCGTGGTGGAATCGCTTGCAGCCACGGCACACCAGGTCACCGTAAACGGTGGAGCAGAGGCCGACGCAGGGGGTCTTGATGGTCTGATTGGGCATAAATGGGCAGAACACTGAAACGCGGAACAGGCCGGCATGTTAGCCCTTTGTAGGGCATTGATCACCCCTCAAACAGCAAGGTCTCGCCGGCGTCGCAAGTTTGCTCCGGCCGCGCTGATTGCCACGAAAGTCCAATAGAGCGCGACTTACCTTTAAATTTTTTTTGCCGTAGAATCAGCCAGCCTTTTAAGGCGCCAATGTCCGTTAGAAGCTGTTTTCAAAGCGTCACGAGCACAGTCGTTCCTTCAGAGCGGTGTTGGCGAAGGGTTTTTCCAGCGGGGAAAAGCCCAACGCCAACCCTCATCAGCTCCCCGTTCTGCAGGCGTAAAACTTTGAAAGCAGCTTCTGTAAGGAATTGCCGGTAATTCTGGCCGAACGACCCACAACGTCGTGAGGCGCATGAGTACGGCAATTTCGGGATGAGCGTCCCGGACACCCATTTGGGACCACTGATGAGGGTAATAACTGTGCTTGAAGCCTACCGCAAACATATCGAAGAGCGTGCAGCCCTGGGTATCGTTCCCCAGCCGCTTAACGCCGAACAAACAGCAGGCCTGATCGAGCTGCTGAAGAACCCTCCGGCTGGCGAAGAAGCTTTCCTCGTTGACCTGATCACCAATCGCGTACCACCTGGAGTGGACGAAGCCGCCTACGTCAAGGCAGGTTTCCTGTCTGCCCTGGCCAAGGGCGAAGCCACCTCCCCTCTGCTGGACAAGAAACGCGCTGTCGAACTGCTCGGCACCATGCAGGGCGGCTACAACATCGTCACCCTCGTTGAACTGCTGGACGACGCCGAGCTCGCGCCAGTCGCCGCCGAAGAACTCAAGCACACCCTGCTGATGTTCGACGCCTTCCACGACGTCGCTGAAAAAGCCAAGAACGGCAACGTTCACGCCAAGGCCGTGCTGCAATCCTGGGCTGACGGCGAGTGGTTCAAGAAGCGCCCGGTCCTGGCCGACAAGATCAGCCTGCGCGTATTCAAGGTCACCGGCGAAACCAACACCGACGACCTCTCCCCTGCGCCAGACGCCTGGTCGCGTCCTGACATCCCGCTGCACGCCCTGGCCATGCTGAAAATGGCCCGTGACGGCATCGTTCCGGACGAGCAAGGCAAGACCGGCCCGATGAAGCAGATCGAAGAAATGCGCGGCCAGGGCTTCCCGATCGCCTACGTCGGTGACGTGGTCGGTACCGGTTCCTCGCGTAAATCGGCCACCAACTCGGTGCTGTGGTTCTTCGGCGACGACATCCCGTACGTGCCGAACAAGCGCGCTGGCGGTTTCTGCTTCGGCAGCAAGATCGCTCCGATCTTCTACAACACCATGGAAGATGCCGGCGCCCTGCCGATCGAGTTCGACGTGTCGAACATGAACATGGGCGACGTGATCGACCTGTACCCGCACGCTGGCAAAGTCTGCAAGCACGGTACCGACGAAGTCATCACCACTTTCGAAATGAAAACCCCGGTGCTGCTGGACGAAGTCCGTGCCGGCGGTCGTATTCCGCTGATCATCGGCCGTGGTCTGACCGAAAAGGCTCGCGCCGAACTGGGTCTGCCAGCGTTCGATCTGTTCAAGAAGCCGGAAGCTCCGGCTGAAAGCACCAAGGGTTTCACCCTGGCGCAGAAAATGGTCGGCAAGGCCTGCGGTCTGGCAGAAGGCCAGGGCGTGCGTCCTGGCACCTACTGCGAACCGAAGATGACCACCGTGGGTTCTCAGGACACCACCGGTCCAATGACCCGTGACGAACTGAAAGACCTGGCGTGCCTGGGCTTCTCCGCTGATCTGGTGATGCAGTCGTTCTGCCACACCGCGGCCTATCCAAAGCCGATCGACGTGACCACCCACCACACCCTGCCTGACTTCATCATGACCCGCGGCGGCGTCTCCCTGCGTCCGGGCGACGGCATCATCCACTCGTGGCTGAACCGCATGCTGTTGCCGGACACCGTCGGTACCGGTGGTGACTCGCACACCCGTTTCCCGATGGGCATCTCGTTCCCGGCCGGTTCCGGTCTGGTCGCGTTCGCTGCAGCCACTGGTGTAATGCCACTGGACATGCCGGAATCGATCCTGGTGCGCTTCAAGGGCAAGATGAAACCTGGCATCACCCTGCGTGACCTGGTTCATGCCATTCCGTACTTCGCTATCCAGAACGGTCTGCTGACCGTCGAGAAGAAAGGCAAGAAAAACGCCTTCTCCGGCCGCATCCTGGAAATCGAAGGCCTGGAAGGTCTGACCCTGGAGCAGGCGTTCGAACTGTCCGACGCCTCGGCCGAACGTTCGGCTGCCGGTTGCACCATCAAGCTGTCGAAAGAGTCGATCACCGAGTACCTGCAGTCCAACATCACCCTGCTGCGCTGGATGATCGGCGAAGGCTACGGCGATGCGCGTACCCTGGAACGTCGTGCTCAAGCGATGGAAGCCTGGATCGCCAATCCTGAGCTGATGGAAGCCGATGCCGACGCCGAATACGCCGAAGTCATCGAAATCGATCTGGCCGAGATCAACGAGCCTGTGCTCTGCGCGCCGAACGATCCGGACGACGCCCGTCTGCTGTCCAGCGTTGCTGGCGAGAAGATCGACGAAGTGTTCATCGGTTCGTGCATGACCAACATCGGTCACTTCCGCGCTGCCGGTAAACTGCTGGATCAGGTCAAGGGTCAGCTGCCAACCCGTCTGTGGCTGTCGCCGCCGACCAAGATGGACGCTCACCAACTGACCGAAGAAGGCTACTACGGCATCTACGGCAAGGCTGGCGCACGCATGGAAATGCCAGGCTGCTCGCTGTGCATGGGTAACCAGGCACGCGTTGAGCCGAACAGCACCGTGGTCTCCACGTCGACCCGTAACTTCCCGAACCGTCTGGGCGACGGCGCGAACGTCTACCTGGCCTCGGCCGAGCTGGCGTCCGTTGCTTCGATCCTGGGTCGCCTGCCGACCGTCGAGGAGTACATGGAATACGCTGGCAAGATCGACAGCATGGCGGCCGATGTCTACCGCTACCTGTCCTTCGACCAGATCGCCGAGTTCCGTGAAGCTGCTGCGAACGCCAAGATCCCGGTCGTTCAAGCCTAACGCTGCAAGGCAATAAAAAACGCCGCCCATCGTGAGATGAGCGGCGTTTTTTTTGATCGTTCCCACGCTCCGCGTGGGAATGCAGCCCCGGACGCTCTGCGTCCCCAAGCGTGACGCAGAGCGTCACAAGAGGCATTCCCACGCAGAGCGTGGGAACGATCAGTCATTACACAGCCAGCTTGTAAACCAGCGCCGAAATCGCCACCAGCCCGACTGCCGTAACAAATACGTTCGACGCCTGACCGCGATAGCGCGCCATCGCTGGCACTTTGCGAATCGCGTACATCGGCATCAGGAACAGAATCGCCGCAATCACCGGCCCACCGACGGTTTCGATCATGCCCAGGATGCTCGGATCAAGCGTTGCGACGATCCAGCAGATCACCAGCATGAACGCCGCCACGATGCGATCCAGCGCCTTGGCGCCCGGACGTCTGCCGCTCTTGACGATCAGGCCCTTGAGGCCTTCGCTGGCCCCGATGTAATGACCGAGGAACGACTTGGAGATCGCCACAAACGCAATCAACGGCGCCGCAAACTCGATGGTCGGGTTGCTGAAGTGGTTGGCCAGGTACGACAGGATCGAAAGATTCTGCTCTTTCGCCTCAGCCAGTTGCTCTGGCGACAGGGTCAGCACGCAACTGAATACGAAGAACAGCACCAAAATGACCATCAATGCATGAGCGCGCGCGAGGATCTGTGAGCTGCGCTCGTCGGCGTGCACACCGTAACGACGCTTCTGGTCCATCGCGAACGCCGAGATGATCGGCGAATGGTTGAACGAGAACACCATCACCGTAATCGCCAGCCACAGCGTGTGCAGCAGCGCTGACGGCGCCGGCACTTGCGACGCGGTGGCGAGGATGCCGCCATTCCAGTGCGGAATCAGGTACACGCCAAGGAACAGCAGCGCAACGATGAACGGATAGACCATCAGGCTCATGGCTTTGACGATCGCCTGCTCACCGCAACGCACCACGGCCAGCAGGCCGAGAATCAGCACGAACGACAGCAACGCGCGCGGCGGCGGCGTGATGTGCAGTTGGTGTTCGAGGAAACTGGCGACCGTGTTGGTCAGGCCGACGCTGTAGATCAACAGGATCGGGAAGATGGCAAAGAAGTACAGCAGCGTGATCAAGGCACCGGCCTTGATACCGAAATGCTGCTCGACCACTTCGGTAATATCGGCACCTTCGCGACCGGACAGCACAAAACGGGTCAGCCCACGGTGCGCGTAAAACGTCATCGGGAAGGCCAGCAGCGCGAGGATCACCAGCGGCCAGAAGCCCCCCAGCCCTGCGTTGATCGGCAAAAACAGGGTGCCGGCGCCAATGGCCGTCCCAAACAGTCCCAGCATCCAGGTGGTGTCCTGGCGATTCCAGCTCGAAAGTTCAGCGGGTGCTGCTGCGTCGAAGCGCTTTTCGAGGCTATTGGCCTGATCATTCATCCGGTCGGATCTCCGCATTCCGGTCACTTGCCACTCGGTCAGGACGCGTCGGAAAAAACCGACAGACATGCTCCGGCCGAAACAGGGGCGCGATTCTCCGTGATAAATCAATGCAAGCAAAGACTTAGCTGAGGAATGGTTGTGCGGAGCAGACCGATGGGGAGTCGTTTTCGGAATGCTTTTTGCCGTTTCCAGCTACGCTGCATGTCGTTTTCTGGCAGTTTTTCCGGCACCGTGCGCAGCCGGAACGATCAGATCAATCGAGCGACCAGAAAGCCAAACGACATGCAAAGCAAGGCAAGACTCAGCAATGCGAGGATCGGAACGATGTCGCCTCGCTGCTGGAGGCGCAACCTTTCTACGTACTCGTCGTGCTCTCGATCGGAACGGTCAATCATGGCTTGGCGGTCGAACGTACTCATGGTGATTTCCTTTTTCGCGGGTAACGGGTTGGATAGAGCGAAACGCGCACATTCATAACTTGAGCGAAAGGCCGATCAAGGCCGCTGTCGCGGTCAACATTCCGGCCACTACCGCAACCGGGTAGAAATAGGTTTCCCATTTCATCTTTTTTTCTTCCGCCACAAGTTTTTTCCTCTCGGCCACAAGCTTGCGTATTTCATTCAACAGCTTGTCCAGTTCGAGGTTTTCCCGGTCGTTTTGAAGCATTCGCCTTCCCTGGCTGGTGGCAGCTATCGCGCAAGCTGCTCTGAGGCGTGATGATTTCGCATCCATACGGGTGCTGACCAGCAGACGCATCTGCCATTCCCGTAGGCAAAATCCGCGAGTCACGTAAGCCTCCTCATACACGGTATTTGCAATATTCCAGACCAATTACCTACCAGAACCCTGCCCTTGATCTAGCGTGTGAGAAGCCATAACCCAAGGAGCCTCCCATGCCACTGGTCCGCGTCGACATCCAGCAAAATCCCGATCCCACTTTCGCCAGGCGCATCGGCGAACAGATCTACGCCGCTCTGCGCAGCTGTATCGATGTGCCCGAGCACGACAACTTCCAGATTCTCAACGAACATGACGCCCAGCATTTCGTTTATGACCCGCAATACCTCGGCATCCAGCGCAGCGACGGCGTGGTGTTCATCCAGATCACCATCAGCGAAGGGCGCAGCGTGGAAAAGAAACAATTGCTGTTCAAAACCATTGCCGAGCGCCTGCATGCGCAACTGGGTATTCGCCTGGAGGATGTGTTCATCAATCTGCTGGAGGTAAAGAAAGAGAACTGGTCGTTCGGTAATGGTGTTGCGCAATACGTCAGCTGATGGGTCGTGCGCCATGCCTGCGTACTTGCTTGTTCCACGAACCCGTCCAGAATCAAAGCACCACTGCGTGAATGCAACGATTGCCAAGCCGCTGCGGATTCAGCACTCTGAGTCGACTTTCGCGACCCACCCGCCGCCAATCACAGGAGCCGCGCAATGCCCGCAACCGTTCTGGTACTGGTTGAAACGATCAATGACTATCTGCCGATTCTTGAGCATCAGGGATTCCACCTGATCCTTGCACCAACGCCAGCCGAACGCGCGCAAGCCATCGCCACCCATGGCAGTCGCGTCGACGCCGTGCTGACTCGTGGCCCGCTGGGCCTGACTGCGCAAGAGATCAGCGCCCTGCCCGCCCTGAAAATCATCACGGTGATCGGCGCCGGTTATGAACAGGTCGATCTGCAAGCAGCCAGTGACCGCGGGATCACCGTCACCAATGGCGCCGGAGTCAATGCCTCGTCAGTGGCCGATCATGCGATGGCATTGCTGCTGGCATTGGTCCGCGACATCCCGCGCTGCGATGCCGCCGTGCGCCGCGGTGAATGGCCGAAAATCATGCGCCCGTCGCTGGCCGGCAAGCGTCTGGGCATCCTCGGGCTGGGCGCCGTGGGCATGGCGATTGCCAAGCGTGCGGAGCTGGGTTTCGACATGCAGATCAGCTACCACAACCGCCAGGTGCGCAGCGACGTCGCTTATGCGTTCTGCTCGACACCGACCGATCTGGCGCGAGCTTCGGACTTTCTGGTCGTTGCCACGCCTGGTGGCATTGCTACTCAACATCTGGTGACGCGAGCCGTGCTCGATGCCCTCGGCCCCAAGGGATTTATCGTCAACATCGCCCGCGCCAGCGTTATCGCAACGGCAGACCTGATCACTGCACTCGAACAACGTCGTATCGCCGGCGCAGCGCTGGACGTGTTCGATCACGAACCGGAAGTGCCTGATGCCCTGAAACACCTCAGCAACGTTGTGCTGACCCCACACGTCGCCGGGCTTTCCCCTGAAGCCACGCAAGGCACTGTCGAACTGGTCGGCAAAAACCTGATGGCGTTTTTCTCCGGGCAACCGGTGCTGACGCCTGTCGCCCTGCCACCGAAACTGAGCAACCAGCGCGTGCATTAAGGCGCGCAGGATCCTCGGTCTGCGCCGCTGCTCGCCCCATTCTCAAAGTTGATTATCCAGCAACACGCTAACCTATAAGACCGACCCGCGCTTGTGAGCACCCGAGCGCGCCATTAGATTAGCCAATGATGTCTGGCCTCCAAAATAAGCAGAAGGGATAAGCATGGCGCTTACTGACCAGTCCACCCGGATCCGCGCGGGCGAAGAACTCGATGCCAGCCTGATCGATCCGTACCTCAAGGCGCACATTCCCGGCCTGACCGGCACGCCGCAGATCAGCCAGTTTCCCGGCGGCGCGTCGAACCTGACCTACCTGCTGGAATACCCGGAGCAGGAATTCGTTCTGCGCCGCCCGCCGTTCGGCCACAAGGCCAAATCCGCCCACGACATGGGCCGTGAGTTCCGCATTCTCAACCAACTGCGCGACGGCTTTCCGTATTGCCCGAAGGCCTACGTCCATTGCACTGACGAGGCCGTCATCGGCGCCGAGTTCTATGTGATGGAACGGGTCAAAGGCATCATCCTGCGCGCCGAACTGCCGCCGGAACTGGGCCTTGATTCGGCGAAAACCGAAGCGCTGTGCAAAAGCTTCATCGACCGCTTCGTCGAACTGCATCGGGTCGATTACAACGCCTGCGGCCTCGGCGATCTGGGCAAGCCCGAAGGCTACGTCGCGCGGCAGATCAGGGGCTGGAGCGAGCGCTACGAAAAAGCCCTGACCCCGGACGCGCCGCACTGGGAAGCAGTCAAAGCCTGGCTCAACGACAAGATGCCGGCCGACCACCCGACCTCAAGCATCGTCCACAACGACTACCGCTTCGACAACGTCATCCTCGACCCGGCCAATCCGATGCAGATCATCGGCGTGCTCGACTGGGAACTGACCACCCTCGGCGACCCGCTGATGGACCTGGGCAACACCCTCGCCTACTGGATCGAAGCCGGTGACCCGGCACCGGTGCAACTGATGCGCCGCCAGCCAAGCCACGCACCGGGCATGCTGACCCGCCGCGAATTCGTCGACTACTACGCCGAGCGCTCGGGCATCCGCATCGACAATTTCGACTTCTACTACACCTACGGCCTGTTCCGCCTGGCCGGCATCGTGCAGCAGATCTACTACCGCTTCTACCATGGCCAGACGCAGGACAAACGCTTCGCGCAGTTCATTCACATGAACAAACTGCTGGAGCAGATGAGCCTGCAGGTCATCCAGAAATCCAGCCTCTGATCCGGGCCAATAACAAGACTTCCAACAAGGGAAACCCATGTCCAAGACTCAGTTGTTCGACCTCGACGGCAAAATCGCTTTCGTCTCCGGTGCCAGCCGTGGCATCGGTGAAGCCATCGCCAAACTGCTGGCCCAGCAAGGCGCCCATGTGATCGTCTCGAGCCGCAAGCTCGAAGGCTGCCAACACGTCGCCGACGCCATCACCGCCGCCGGCGGCAAGGCAACAGCCGTGGCCTGCCACATCGGTGAGATGGAGCAGATCAGCCAGGTCTTCGCCGGGATCAAGGAACAATTCGGCCGCCTCGACATCCTCGTCAACAACGCCGCAACCAATCCGCAATTCTGCAACGTACTCGACACCGATCTGGGCGCGTTCCAGAAGACCGTCGATGTAAACATTCGCGGTTACTTCTTCATGTCGGTCGAAGCCGGCAAGCTGATGCGCGAAAACGGTGGCGGCAGCATCATCAACGTCGCCTCGATCAACGGCATCTCGCCGGGTATCTTCCAGGGCATTTACTCGGTGACCAAAGCGGCGGTCATCAACATGACCAAAGTCTTCGCCAAGGAATGCGCGCAATTCGGCATCCGCTGCAACGCCCTGCTCCCCGGCCTGACCGACACCAAATTCGCCTCGGCGCTGGTCAAGAACGATGCGATTCTGAAACAGGCACTGACCCAGATCCCGCTCAAACGCGTAGCCGACCCAAGCGAAATGGCCGGCGCGGTGTTGTACCTGGCCAGCGATGCGTCGAGCTACACCACTGGTGTGGCGCTGAATGTGGATGGCGGGTTCCTGTCCTGATTTCCAGGGCAAATTGCTAACCCGTGTGGGAGCGAGCCTGCTCGCGAAAGCGTTGGGTCAGTCAGCTGTGTTTTGACTGATACCACGCCTTCGCGAGCAGGCTCGCTCCCACAGGGTCACTGCTGGGTTCCAAGCCTCGTGCAATCGAGGAATCGCGAGTGTTATTGGGTTATGCAACGGGTAGTGGTGATGTGGCGAGTTACCTGCCCATCGACATACATATCTCCGGCAACCTCAGTATTCTCCAGCACCTCACACCGACGTTCCGGCGGTGGCGGCGGCGCGACAGGCGCAGGCGGTGGAGGACTGGAACAACCGGCCAACAGCACAGCAAGAAAAGCCAACGGCAATACGCGTTTCCCAGGATTATTCATAGGACGACCCGCGGTAAAGGGAGACAAACTCCCGCAACCCAACCGGCCGCGGAAGACCTGACCACTCATTCTTTATAGCTGAGCGCCTTGTTAGCGCCAGTGGATTGGGGAGATTGGCTGGGATTGGCTGTCGGTTTTGCGGGTATTGTCCGGCAAAGGGCTGGATTGAGATCATCGTTGCAGGCGAGGTCCTCATCGCGAGCAGGCTCGCTCCCACAGAAAAGCAAAATCAAAATCAAAAGATCGCAGCCTTCGGCAGCTCCTACACACGATGAGCGTTAGCTCGAGTACCGCTTTTGATCTTGATCTCAGAGCCCGTCGGCAGGCTGAGTGGAGGGATTGATCCGGGCGTGGGAGCGCAGCGACCGTACGACGCAGTCGTACACAGCGAGTGTAGGTGCAGCGAAGCAAACCGGAGCCGCTGCGCCAGGATCGATCCCAGAGCGAAGGAACCCCGAGCCTCAGCGAGCGGGCCGAACGTCAGGGCGAAGACCTTTTGGTTCCTTTTGGGGCGTTTGCCAAAAGGGACTCGCCGTAAGGGCGAAACCGCCAGCCGCAACACCCGCAGAAACGGAGATACACCCAACCCCCCCAGAGCATGGCCGGCCCAAAGGCCGCCAAGACCCAAAGCGCGCTTAAGCCAAATCCGGATCCCGCGAAGAACGCAAGGAATTGCTCTCAAGCTCATACCGCAACTCATCCACCAACGCCTCGACCGCCCCAGGCGTACGCAGCGAAGCCAGATCCAGCCCGCTGATCACCAGATCCACCTGCCCCGAATCCCGGTGATACAACTTGACCGTCAGCGAATGATCACCATCCACCGAACACTCACAAGCCAGCGGCGCAAAACTGTGCTCGAGCCGAGCGCGCAACTGCGCAAGATTCATCATTGACGTTGTTCCTATGACTGTTTCAAAAGGGGCACGATCGCAAACCCGAAATGGTCTACACCGCACCCCACCAGCCTAAGAACACAACGCCTTGGCCAATACATGAATTTGCACCCTTGTAACTAGTGCATTTGCACCCCTCAACGCTGGCCCTTGGTGCCCCACTCTCCCGAAAACAAACCGCGCTCCCGAGCCCAGACGATCGCCTCGCTGCGGCTATGCACATCGATTTTCGAGTACACAGTGGCAACATGATTGCGCACGGTATTGGGCGCCAGTTTCAACCGCGCGGCGATCTCCTTGTCCGCCAGTCCTTCACAGATCAAACCCAGCACATCGCGTTCACGGGCCGTCAGGTCAGTGAACGAGGCACTTGGCAGCTGCGGCGAGTTGATCTTCTTCACGTTGGCCAGCTTTTCGATCAGCGTCCGGCTGAACCACGACGCATCCTTCATCACCTCTTCAATCGCCGCGACCAGCTCAAGCTCAGTGCGCTTGCGCTCGGTCATGTCCATCAACACCAGCAAATAGCAGGACGTGTCGTGAATGTTCACGGTGTCGGCCGAGACCGCACACTCCAGCAACTCCTCGTCCTTCTTGCGCACCGGCACATCGACCCGATCCACCCGACCGTTCTTCGCCAGCGCCGACAATAACCGGGTGCGCGCGCCGTCATCGTGGATGAAGCTCAATTGCGTCACGGTTTTGCCGAGTACGTCATCGCTGTCATAGGCCAGGGTATCGAGGAATGCCTGGTTGACGTCGATGACCTCCTGCTTTTCAGCGGTGCAGATCAGAATCGGCACCGGAGTCAGACGAAAAGCCTTGGCAAAGCGCTCCTCGCTCTGACGCAAGGCCACTTCGACCCGGCGCCGGGGCTCCATGTCGACGAAAGAGAACAGCATGCAATTCTCGTCATTGAGCAGCAACGGCTGACCGGCAACGATCACCTGTTTACTGCCACCGTCGGGGAGGCGCAGTTCCGCCTGCATTTGCGGAATGGTCGCGACATCGCGCAAGCGCTGAACAGCCAGATCGCGCTGATCGGCCTGCTCGAAGATATCGATTTCGTAAGCCGAGGTGCCGATCACCTGATCGCGGGTATAGCCGGTCATTTCCAGAAAGCCCGGGTTGACCTTGATGTAGCGCAAATCGCTGAGACGACAGATCACTGCCGGCGCGGGGTTGGCGTTGAAGGTTTTTTCGAAACGCTGCTCGGCGTTGGCCCAGTCGGTAACGTCGCTCATGATCAGCACCAGCGACTCGGGCTGGCCGACGCGGTCGGTCAGCACCATGCTGCGCACGCTGTGCACCCAGACCCGCTCCGGGTCGTCCACGGACGAGACTTCGATCAGCACATCATTGAACGCCTCGCAGCGGGCGACACGGCTGATCGGGTAGTTGTCCGGCGGCAAGACATGATTGTTGCGATAGCGCAGCGTGAAGCGTTTGGCGTACTCGTCGGCGTTGCTGCCCAGATCACCGATGGTGCTGACACCGTGCATGGTCAGCGCCGCTTCGTTGGCCCAGAGAATGCTTTTGTCGAGTTCCAGCAGAATCACCCCGTCCGACAGCCCGGCGATGATCTGCTGCAACTGGCGACGGTTGGTTTCGGTGGTCAGGACTTCCTGGCTCATTGGATCTCCACACTGTGATGCGGCTAGGTGAAGAGTACGACCGCAGCGGCTCGGGATCGTGCCACAGCCTCAAAATCGCCAGAAATCCCCTGTGGGAGCGAGCCTGCTCGCGTAAGCGCTGGGTCAGATAGACCATTCGGTGACTGACCCGGCGCATTCGCGAGCAGGCTCGCTCCCACAGGTTTGCTTGGTGTGTTTACCTTAGGCGGCACGCTCGCTGTCCGCCACCATCGCCGAAGCCGCGAGCATCGCCCTTAGCAACACCGCGCACCCCGCCGCCAGATCATCCGGTGCGGCATTCTCTATTTCGTTATGGCTGATCCCACCCTCGCATGGCACAAAAATCATTCCCGCCGGGCCTAACTCAGCGAGGAAGATCGCGTCATGCCCGGCGCCACTGACAATGTCCATGTGCGACAGACCCAGCCCTTTCGCGGCGCCGCGCACCGCCTCCACACAGCCCTTTTCGAAGTACAGCGGCGGGAAGTCGGCGGTCGGGGTCAGTTCATAGGTGAGGCCGTGCTCTTCGCAGGTCGCATCGATCACTTGTTTCACTTCGGCAATCATCGAATCCAGCCGCGCCGGCTCCAGATGCCGGAAGTCGAGGGTCATGCGCACTTCGCCGGGGATCACGTTGCGCGAGCCGGGATAGGCTTGCAGGCAGCCGACCGTGCCGCAGGCGTGAGGCTGATGGCCGAGGGCGGCGCGGTTGACGGCGCCGACGATCACCGAGGCGCCGACCAGGGCATCCTTGCGCAGGTGCATCGGCGTCGGGCCGGCGTGGGCTTCGACGCCGCGCAATTTCAGGTCGAACCACTTCTGCCCGAGCGCGCCGAGTACCACACCGATGGTTTTCTCTTCGTCCTCGAGGATCGGGCCTTGCTCGATGTGCGCTTCGAAATACGCGCCGACCGCGTGCCCGCTGACCTTGCGCGGGCCGGCGTAGCCGATGGCATTCAGTGCTTCGCCGACGGTGACACCGTCGGCGTCGACCTTGGCGAGGGTTTCTTCGAGGGTGAATTTCTCGGCGAAGACTCCGGAGCCCATCATGCACGGGGCGAAGCGTGAGCCCTCTTCGTTGGTCCAGACCACCACTTCCAGCGGCGCTTCGGTTTCCACGCCGAGGTCGTTGAGGGTACGCAGCACTTCGACGCCGGCGAGCACGCCGAAGCAACCGTCGAACTTGCCACCGGTGGGTTGAGTGTCGATGTGGCTGCCGGTCATCACGGGTGGCAGGTTCGGGTTGCGCCCGGCGCGCCGGGCGAAAATGTTGCCCACGGCATCGACCGTGACGCTGCAACCGGCGTCCTTGCACCATTGCACGAACAGGTCGCGGGCCTGGCGGTCGAGGTCGGTCAGGGCCAGGCGACAGACGCCGCCCTTGACCGTGGCGCCGAGTCTGGCCAGTTCCATGAGCGAGGCCCAGAGGCGATCGCGGTTGATGTGCTGATGGGTGGATTGCAGAACGTCTACGGCTGCGTTCATGGGGATCTCCTCAATGCTGATGCCGATAGTGCCCATGCTCTGCGTGGGCATTCATCCATGGACGCTCTGCGTCCGCTGTTGGGACGCGGAGCGTCCCGGGCTGCGTTCCCACGCAGAGCGTGGGAACGATCATGTGTTACACCGCTGTTTTCACGGCAGAAGGCTGCGCCCGCATCACGCACAACCCGTAATAAATAATCCCGCCCAGCGCCGAGCCGGTGAACCAGCCATAGCTGTAGAACCAGCTGAACGCGTCGCTGCCCAGCGACAGCAAGGTCAGCGCCACCGGAACGCCAAAGGCGAGAAAACCCGCCCGGTTCCACGCCGGATACACGTCATCGCGGTACAGCCCGGCGAGGTCCAGTCGCTGTTTCTTGATCAGGAAATAATCCACCACCATGATCCCGGCGATCGGCCCGAGCAGGCTCGAATAGCCCAGCAGCCAGTTCGAGTACACGGTTTCCAGGCTGATGTCGGAAACGATCAGGCCAAGCTTTTTCAGCAGTTCATGACCCATCAGCACCAGCCCGACCAGACCGGTGAGCAACACCGCTTTGGTGCGGTTGATCACCTTCGGCGCGATGTTCTGGAAGTCATTGGTTGGCGAGACGATATTGGCGGCGGTGTTGGTCGACAGTGTGGCAACGATGATCAGCGCCATGGCCACCGCGACCCACACCGGGCTCTGGATATGGCCGATCAGCGTGACCGGGTCGGACACGGTGACGCCGACCAGTTTCACCGATGCGGCGGTCATCACCACGCCCAGCGCAGCGAAGAGGAACATGGTCAGCGGCAGGCCGAAAATCTGCCCGAGGATCTGATCCTTCTGGCTCTTGGCGTAGCGACTGAAGTCGGGAATGTTCAGCGACAGCGTGGCCCAGAATCCGACCATCGCCGTCAGCCCTGCCGCGAAGTAACTGACCACGCTGGCGCCTTCCGGACGCTTGGGCGGGATCGCCAGCAACTCAGTCATCGACACATTGGGCATCGCCCACACCAGCAGGCCTATGCCCACCGCCACCAGTAACGGCGCCGACAAGGTTTCCAGCCATTTGATCGACTCGGCACCGCGAATCACCACCCACAGATTCAGCGCCCAGAACACCATGAAACCGATCACCTCGCCGGTGCCGCCGAGGGATTTCCAGCCCTCGAACACCGAGCCGAGAAACAGGTGAATCGCCAGTCCGCCGAACATGGTCTGGATGCCGAACCAGCCACACGCCACCAACGCGCGGATCAGGCACGGCACGTTGGAACCGAGAATGCCGAACGACGAGCGCAGCAGCACCGGAAACGGAATGCCGTACTTGGTGCCGGGGAAAGCATTGAGGGTCAGCGGAATCAACACGATGACGTTGGCAAACAGAATCGCCAACAGTGCTTCGCCGACGCTCAAGCCGAAATAAGCGGTGAGCACGCCGCCGAGGGTGTAGGTCGGCACACAAATCGACATGCCGACCCACAGCGCGGTGATGTGCCATTTGTTCCAAGTGCGTTCGCGCACCTTGGTCGGTGCCATGTCGTGGTTGTAACGGGGACTGTCGAGGACGTCGCTGCCGGCTTCGAGCTCGCACAAGCCGTCGCGCTCGGTCACTTGTGATCTGGTCTGTTGCATGGCCGCTCCACTGTTCTTCTGATTATTTTTTGCTCATCAGGCGGCTGGCGCATACGGCGCCAACCGGACGATGGCCGGAGGAACTGACAACTTTCATGCACCGTCCATGGTGTCAGCGGCGGCATCAATAAACGTGCCGGGTCTGGCGCTGAACGCTTGGGCGGTGCACTGGACGCTTTGCAACTTTCTGATATTCATCAGTTTTAATTGAATATTCGATGAGTCCGGGAAAACTTGTCTGAACGCTCAGGCTAAACGTCGGGCAAGTTGTCCGAAGTGTCAGGACTCAAACTGGTGCACTGCATTTATTTTTGTCGGTGAACCCGCAACCGCAGCACAACTTCAAGCGGCTGATTTCACATAGGAAATCTTGCTCATATTTCCATCCTGTCAAGTGCGTCAAAATGGTGAGCAGCCTCACCATTTTGGTGATTTCCATTATTTATCCTTATTTATCAATAGCTTGAAATAGCTATAAGCTTATAAAAAATATTCTTGATCATTCTTGAAATCGCGACTAGTTTCTATTCCTGACAGCGATGACAGGAATACGAACTGCGCCGCTGTACTTCAATAAAACATCTAGAACCGGCACAAGTCGGTCATGCCTGCGAGGAATCCGGAATGTCTCTGTTGATCCGTGGCGCCACCGTTGTTACCCATGATGAAAGTTACCGCGCCGACGTCTATTGCGCTGACGGCGTGTTCAAAGCCATTGGTGAAAACCTCGATATTCCCGCCGGCGCAGAAATGCTCGACGGTAGTGGCCAGTACCTGATGCCCGGCGGCATCGATCCGCATACGCATATGCAACTGCCGTTCATGGGCACCGTTGCCAGGGAGGATTTCTACAGCGGCACCGCTGCCGGCCTGGCCGGCGGCACCACGTCGATCATCGACTTTGTGATTCCCAACCCGCAGCAATCGCTGATGGAAGCGTTTCATCAGTGGCGCGGCTGGGCGCAAAAGTCTGCGTCGGACTATGGCTTCCACGTCGCAATCACCTGGTGGAGCGAGCAGGTGCGCGAGGAAATGGCCGAGCTGGTCAGCCACCACGGCATCAACAGCTTCAAGCATTTCATGGCCTACAAGAACGCGATCATGGCCGCCGACGACACTCTGGTGGCGAGTTTCGAGCGCTGCCTGGAACTTGGTGCGGTGCCGACCGTGCACGCGGAAAATGGCGAGCTGGTCTATCACCTGCAACGCAAGCTGATGGCCCAGGGCATTACCGGGCCGGAAGCGCATCCGCTGTCGCGGCCTTCGCAGGTCGAAGGTGAAGCCGCGAGCCGGGCGATCCGCATTGCCGAAACCATCGGCACGCCGTTGTACCTGGTGCACGTTTCCACCAAGGAAGCTCTGGACGAAATCACCTATGCCCGCAGCAAGGGCCAGCCGGTTTACGGCGAGGTGCTGGCCGGGCACTTGCTGCTTGACGACAGCGTCTATCAACACCCGGACTGGCAGACCGCCGCCGGCTACGTGATGAGCCCGCCGTTCCGTCCACGCGGCCATCAGGAGGCGCTGTGGCACGGGCTGCAGAACGGCAATCTGCACACCACCGCCACCGACCATTGCTGCTTCTGCGCCGAGCAGAAAGCCGCCGGCCGCGACGACTTCAGCAAGATTCCCAACGGCACCGCCGGTATCGAAGACCGCATGGCGGTGTTGTGGGATGAAGGCGTCAACTCCGGGCGATTGTCGATGCAGGATTTCGTCGCGCTGACCTCCACCAACACCGCGAAGATATTCAATCTCTATCCACGCAAAGGTGCGATCCGCGTGGGCGCCGACGCCGATCTGGTGCTGTGGGATCCGCAAGGCACGCGGACCATTTCCGCCAAGACCCACCATCAGCAGGTGGACTTCAACATCTTCGAAGGCAAGACCGTGCGCGGCGTGCCGAGCCACACCGTCAGCCAGGGCCGCGTGGTCTGGGCCGACGGCGACCTGCGCGCCGAACGCGGCGCCGGACGCTACATCGAACGGCCGGCCTACCCGGCGGTGTTTGATTTGTTGAGCAAGCGGGCGGAGTTGCACAAGCCGACTGCCGTTAAACGCTGACCCCTAGTGATCGTTCCCATGCTCTGCGTGGGAATGCAGCCCGGGACGCTCTGCGTCCCATTGGAACGCAGAGCGTCCCTTGAGGCATTCCCACGCAGAGCGTGGGAACGATCAACCACTGCCCATCAGAGGCAGCACCTCAATTAGCCATGAGGCCATAAACCGTGATCGAAACCCTGAACCACCTCCCCCACCCGCACGAAAGCGCGGCCGCCCTCGCCGGCCATTTCACTGATCTGGCGCCGCCGCTCAATGCCCGGCAAGCGCATCTGGAGGCCTCGCGCTGCCTGTATTGCTACGACGCGCCTTGCGTCAATGCGTGCCCCAGCGAAATCGATATCCCGTCGTTCATCCGCAACATCCATCAGGACAACGTCCAAGGCGCGGCGCAGAAAATCCTTTCGGCAAACATCCTCGGCGGCAGTTGCGCGCGGGTCTGTCCAACGGAAATCCTCTGCCAGCAGGCCTGCGTGCGCAACAACGCGCAGGAATGCGCGCCGGTGCTGATTGGTCTGCTGCAACGCTATGCCGTGGACAACGCGCATTTCGCCGAGCATCCGTTCCAGCGCGCCCCGGTCACAGGCAAACGTATCGCCGTGGTCGGCGCCGGGCCGGCCGGGTTGTCCTGCGCCCATCGCAGCGCAATGCACGGGCATGACGTGGTGATTTTCGAAGCGCGGGAAAAGGCCGGCGGGCTTAACGAGTACGGCATTGCCAAGTACAAACTGGTCGACGATTACGCGCAGAAGGAGCTGGACTTCCTTCTGCAGATTGGCGGGATAGAAATCCGCCACGGCCAGAAACTCGGTGCAAACCTGACCCTCAGCGAACTGCATCAGCAGTTTGACGCGGTATTCCTCGGCCTCGGCCTGAATGCCAGCAAGCAACTCGGTCTGGCCCACGAAGACGCGCCGGGCCTGCTCGCCGCCACCGACTACATCCGCGAACTGCGCCAGGCCGATGACCTCACGCAACTGCCCTTGGCCGAACGCTGCATCGTTCTCGGCGCTGGCAACACGGCGATCGACATGGCCGTGCAAATGGCTCGCCTCGGCGCGCGCGACGTCAATCTGGTGTATCGCCGTGGTGCGGCAGACATGGGCGCCACCCACCATGAGCAGGACATCGCCAAAGCCAATCAGGTGCGATTGCTGACCTGGGCGCAACCGGAGCAAGTGTTGCTCGATGATCAGGGCCGCGTGCGCGGCATGCGTTTCGCCCGCACCGATCTGGTTGAAGGCCGTCTGCAAACCACCGGAGAAACCTTTGAGCTGGCTGCCGATGCGATCTTCAAAGCGATCGGCCAGAGCTTCGATGACAGCACCCTCAGTGATCCGTTGGCGCGCGAACTCAAGCGTCAGGGCGAACGCATCGAGGTCGATGAACACCTGCGCACCAGCGTCCCCGGCGTGTATGCCGGCGGCGACTGCACCAGCCTCGATCAGGACCTCACCGTGCAAGCAGTGCAGCACGGCAAACGCGCCGCCGAGGCGATCAACGCTCAACTGATGCTCAACGTGGAGGCTGCGTAAATGGCCGATCTCTCGATAGTCTTCGCCGGCATCAAAGCGCCCAACCCGTTCTGGCTGGCCTCCGCGCCACCCACCGACAAGGCCTACAACGTGGTCCGCGCCTTCGAAGCGGGCTGGGGTGGCGTGGTCTGGAAAACCCTGGGTGAGGATCCGGCGGCGGTCAACGTTTCCTCGCGTTATTCGGCGCATTACGGCGCCAATCGCGAAGTGCTGGGCATCAACAACATCGAACTGATCACCGACCGTTCGCTGGAAATCAACCTGCGCGAAATCACTCAGGTGAAAAAGGATTGGCCGGATCGCGCGCTGATCGTGTCGCTGATGGTGCCGTGTGTCGAGGAATCGTGGAAACACATCCTGCCGCTGGTCGAGGCCACTGGCGCCGACGGCATCGAACTCAACTTCGGCTGCCCCCACGGCATGCCCGAACGCGGCATGGGCGCAGCGGTCGGCCAGGTGCCGGAGTATGTCGAACAGGTGACGCGCTGGTGCAAGACGTACTGCTCGCTGCCGGTGATCGTCAAACTCACCCCGAACATCACCGACATCCGCGTCGCTGCCCGGGCGGCGCATCGTGGCGGCGCCGATGCGGTGTCGCTGATCAACACGATCAACTCGATCACCAGCGTCGACCTGGACCACATGGTCGCCCTGCCCACCGTCGGCAGCAAAAGCACCCACGGCGGTTATTGCGGTTCGGCGGTCAAGCCGATTGCGCTGAACATGGTCGCGGAAATTGCCCGTGATCCGCAGACCCAGGGTTTGCCGATCTGCGGCATTGGCGGCATCGGCAGCTGGCGCGACGCCGCTGAGTTCATGGCGCTAGGCAGCGGTGCGGTGCAGGTGTGCACGGCGGCGATGCTGCATGGTTTCCGCATTGTCGAAGAGATGAAGGATGGCCTGTCGCGGTGGATGGACAGCCAGGGTTACGCCAATATCGCCGAATTTTCCGGCCGCGCCGTGGGTAACACCACGGATTGGAAGTACCTCGATATCAACTACCAGGTCATCGCAAAGATTGACCAGGAGGCGTGCATTGGTTGCGGGCGTTGCCACATCGCTTGTGAAGACACCTCACACCAGGCGATCGGCAGTCTGAAACAGGCCGACGGTACGCATAAATATGAAGTGATCGATGAGGAATGTGTGGGCTGCAACCTGTGCCAGATCACCTGCCCCGTGGCCGACTGCATCGAGATGGTGCCGATGGACACGGGCAAGCCGTTTCTGGACTGGAATCATGATCCGCGTAACCCCTACCACGTCGCAGTCTGAAAAACCCCCTCACCCTAGCCCTCACCCCAAGGGAGAGGGGACTGATTGGGGGATGCTGACAAACTTCGCCGACCTGAAAGAGTTGTTGTGAATCCATAATCGACACGGTCTTTCAGGTCGATGTACCTCTCAATACACCTCGGTCGGCCCCCTCTCCCTCTGGGAGAGGGCTGGGGTGAGGGTAAGCCCTTGATGGTGCTCTTCAAGGCTCCAGCCCGATCCCGCGCAAAATCACCCCCGTCACTGTCTGCACCGCCCGCTCGAACTGCATATCCGACAACGGCTGGTGATCATTGAGAATGTTCACCTGATGATCGAAGTCGGCGTAGTGCTGGGTCGACGCCCAGATCATGTACAGCAACCCCGACGGCTCCACCGGCAGAATCCGCTTGTCCTCGACCCACTGGCGAATCTTCGCTTCCTTCATCTTCGCCCAGTCATACAGGCTCGCATCCAGCGCCTCGCCCAGGGTCGGCGCGCCGTGGATGATCTCGTTGGCCCAGACTTTCGAGCCATAGGGCCGGCTGCGTGAGTGGTTCATCTTGGCGCGGATGTAGCTGCTCAGCACCACGCGCGGGTCGTCGAACATCTCGAAGCACAGCGCGTCCTGCTTCCACACTTCCAGCAGATCGAACAGCACTGCGCTGTACAGCTCGCTCTTGGTGCTGAAGTAGTAATGCAGATTGGAACGCGGCAACTGCACCTCGGCAGCGATGTCCGCCATGGCGGTGCTGCCGAAGCCTTTTTCGGCGAAAACCTTTTCCGCCGCCAGCAGGATTTTCTCGACGTTACTGCGGCGAATTTCGATCTTGTGATTGCCCATGTGGGCTCCCTGACAACAGCGTTGCGCAAGACTAGCATCCGCTCTGATCCGGGCGCGACCGCCGCCAACAAAACTTCGCAGGTACAAGCGCTATGGCACAGCGCTCACACCGATAGGCGATGGTTCACTCACGCCCAGATTACCTTCGACCTGCCCGGCCATGTGCAACGTGCCGGCCATCACCCCCGTGGTCGGGTTCTGCAGCAGTTTCTGCCAGGCCTTGTCGAAGGTGTTGCCGAGGCTGCTGCGAATCAGCGCTTCGCTGTCGGGGCGGTCGTTGGCCTGGATGATGGCGCGAATGCCGGCCACGCCGACCGAAATCATCGCCCCGGCGAGTTTACCCGCCGCTGCCGCCACCGCACTGGCGGCGCCGCGCGGGGCCATTTCTGCCTCGATGCGTTGGCTGGCGCGCTTGGCCACCGGGGCCATCGCTGCGTCGGTGGAGGAAATGCCCTTGACGCCGCCGTCGGTGTGGATCTTGTCGATCAGTGCGGCGTACGCCGGGAGGGTGTTCAGCGGCTCGGTGCTGATGACTTTGAACAGCGAAGCATCCCGCGCCGGCGGCGGGCCCAGGGCGATGGCCGGGATCTTCTGCAAACGCCCATTGAGCTGCGCAATCGGCACACCATGACGCTGGGCGATGAGCGGCATCTGCTGCGCCATCAACTGCGCGTAGAACGCCGTGGCCTGCGCCAGGATCGCATCCGGATCAATCTCCACGGCAACCGGCGCGAGGACCTTTTCCTGATATTGCTCAAGCAGATACGCCGCCAGCCGTTTCGCCGAAGCGTCCTGCTCGCCGCCGGCGCTGATCGTGTACCAACTGACCTTCATCGACAGCCATTCCTGGGTCCAGTAGCTGCTGAACCAGGGGATGAAAATTTCTTCAGTTTGCTGATAGACCCGAGTGCGCCAATGTTCCATCGAGCCACGGGCGAACAGCTTGACCTGCTCGGTGGCCTGCTGCGAAGCGCTGAGGATCTCGCGGTCGATCTGCTGCCAGGTTTGCGCCGACACCACCACCGCCTGCGGCGCACTCACCGGTGCCCGGGCCGAGGTGGCGCAGCCGGCCAGCAAAAGCAGTGCGGCGACGACCAGCGCTCGTGGGTTCACGGTGGTGGTGTCCTTTGGCTTGGGGAGGGGCAGGTTTGAGTATAGGTGGGTCAGTCGATTTCGATGCTGAAGGTTCCGGCCTCTTCGCGAGCAGGCTCGCTCCCACATTTGAAATGTGTTGCACCTGTGGGAGCGAGCCTGCTCGCGAAGGCGCCATCAGCCCCACTGCAAATGCTCAACCATCACCGACATCGATATCCACCATCGCCACGATTGCCTTCCGCCCTCCCATGATGAAAGGCACGATTGACTCATCCGAAACACAACGAGGCGTTCACATCATGATCCACACCCAAGTCACCCTCTCCGTGAGTTTCCCGGTGTTCGGCAGCAACTACTACCAACAGCACGTCGTGCCGCGCAAGGCGCAGACGCTGGTGTTCAACAAGGATTTCGACGATCTGCTGATGCCCGCCGCCAGCAACCATTTCAGCAATGAAGTGGTCGGCCTCAACGATCAGTTCCGTTTTCTGAGCGACATACTCGCCACCCATTTGCTCGATCACGAGGCCCCGGTGCCTGCGCGATCCCGCGTCCAGGCGAACGCTCGTTTTTTCAGCTGAAGGCTGATGCACAGAGGGCGTTCCTTTGACGGGAACGCCCTCTTCATTCAATCAGTCATCATCGCGATCACGGTGATAACGACGGCCATCGCGGCGGTCGTCATCGCGGTCGTCCCAGCGCCGGTCATGGTCGTAATAGCGGCCGTGGTCGCGGTCGTAGTGCCGGCCATGCCGGTGGTCATCATCAAAATCCGCAATACAGCCGCTGAGCAATACGGCGGCGGTCACAGTGAGCAGCATGGTTGTCGCTTGCTTCATTCAACACTTCCCTAAAACCCAAGGTCTTGACGACGGAAATCGCCACGCTGCCCGCGTCTTCGGGACGCAGTGCGCGCAGCCGCAGATACGACCGGGCCAAAGCGCGTTGATTCAGTGGCCACTATCGACCGTTTGTCGGCTTGTTCGTCGCAGCCGAACAGCGGCGTAACGCCACCTATACTGCTTGCAACCTACCCCCATGCAATGGATCTGCGCCCTCAATAACAATAAGCAGAGGTGGATCATGGTCTGGCAGCAAATCTACGACCCGTTCGGCAACCCGGTACTCTCCACGCTGATGGCCGCAGTGCCGGTGGTGGTGATGCTCGCGGCGCTGGCGTTCTTTCACGTCAAGGCGCATCTGGCGGCGCTGTTGGCGCTGGCGTCCGCCCTGCTGATCTCGATTTTCGCCTTCGACATGCCGGCGGGCATGGCCGGTTCGGCGGCGTTATTCGGCGCGGCGAATGGCTTGCTGCCGATCGGCTGGATCGTGCTCAACATCATCTTTCTGCATCGCCTGACCACCGAAAACGGTTCGTTCAAAGTGCTGCAGGACTCCCTAGCACGCATCACCGATGATCGACGCTTGCAGTTGCTGCTGATCGCCTTCTGCTTTGGTGCATTCTTCGAAGGTGCGGCAGGCTTTGGCACGCCGGTGGCGGTGACCGGGGCGATTCTGATCGGCCTGGGTTTTTCGCCATTGGCCGCATCCGGCCTGGCGCTGATCGCCAACACCGCACCCGTAGCTTTCGGTGCGCTGGGCACGCCGATCATCACCCTGGCCAAAGTCACCGGGCTGGACGAGATGGAGCTGTCGATGATGGTCGGGCGGCAGCTGCCGTTCTTCTCGGTGCTGGTGCCGTTCTGGTTGATCTGGGCCTTTGCCGGGTGGCGCAAGATGCTCGAGGTGTGGCCGGCGATTCTGGTGGCCGGGGTGAGTTTCGCCATCCCGCAATTTCTCGTCTCGAACTATCACGGGCCGATGCTGGTGGACGTCATCGCTGCGCTGATTTCCATGGCCTGCCTGACGCTGTTCCTCAAGGTGTGGAAACCGGCGACCATCCACACCTCGGCAGCGTTGTCCGGGCGCGTCGACAACTCCAAGGTCGACGAAGAAACAGTCACCGCCAGCGCCGCGTTCAGCGATCAGGCGCGCCCGGCAGTGATGCGTGCGTGGATGCCGTGGATCATTCTCACGGTGTTCGTGTTTGCCTGGGGCACGCAGGGCTTCAAGAACATGTTCGATACGCGACCGGTGATCGACCCGGTCACGCAATCGGCCAAGCTCGACCCGCAAGGCAAACCGGTGCGCGAGGCCAATCCGATCTTCGCCCCGGCGCTGACCTTCACCGGTCTGCACCTGCAAATCGAGAAAGTACCGCCGGTTGTCGCGGCGCCGAAAGCCGAGGAAGCGATTTACAAGTTCACCTGGCTAACCGCCACTGGCAGCGGGATTTTGCTGGCGGCGATTGTCGGCGGTCTGCTGATGGGGTATTCGATCCCGCAACTGATCAAGCAGTACCTGCGCACATTGTGGGTGGTGCGGTTTTCGTTGATCACGATTGCGGCGATGCTGGCGCTGGGCTTCCTCACGCGCTATTCGGGGCTGGATGCGACCATGGGCCTGGCGTTTGCGGCGACGGGGATTTTCTACCCGATGTTCGGCACGCTGCTCGGCTGGCTGGGGGTGGCGCTGACCGGTTCCGATACCGCGTCAAACGTGCTGTTTGGCGGCTTGCAACGGGTGACCTCGGAACAGCTGGGTATCAGTCCGGTGCTGATGGCGGCAGCGAACAGTTCCGGTGGGGTGATGGGCAAGATGGTCGACGCGCAGTCGATCGTCGTCGCCTCCACCGCGACCCGTTGGTATGGGCATGAGGGCGAGATTCTGCGTTATGTGTTCTTCCACTCGATCGTGCTGGCGATCCTGGTCGGCGGGCTGGTGACGTTGCAAGCGTATGTCGCACCGTTTACCTCGATGGTGGTGGGTGGGCATTAGATTCAGAGTGAACGCGTCGGCCTCATCGCTGGCAAGCTGAACTGGTCAAGTAATCCCAGACACCGGTTACGGTGTTTTAGGCAGCTTTTTGCTCCATCGCTATTGGCGACAGATAACTGTTGTAGCTGTGAAGCCGGGTGCGGTTGTAATACACGAAGAAACGCACCATGTCGGTTTCTGCTTCATCGATCAGGCTGTAGCCGCTGCGAGGCACCCATTCTGATTTCAAGGTTCCAAAAAAACGCTCTGTCGGAGCGTTATCCCAGCACTGGCCACGATGACTCATGCTTTGCAAGATGCCATGGCTCATTAGTTCTTGTTGAAACTTGCGACTGGTGTATTGGCAACCCTGATCCGAGTGAAACATCAGTCCCGGCGGGCATGTTCGTATCTGTGTCGCCATGCGTAACGCCTTGCTGACCAAGTTAGCGTCATTGACCAGCGAGAACGCCCAACCAATGACCCGGCGAGCAAACAAGTCGATCACAATGGCTAGATGAACCCAGCGCTTGCCCACCATCAGACTGGTAACGTCTCCACACCAGACCTGATTAACCGCCGTTGGCTTGAAATTTCGTTTGAGTAGATTGGGTGCGACAAATGCTTCAACTCCCCTGGATCTAAATGGATGCGGTTGGCGCTGTTTGCTGACAATGTTTGCCTCTCTCATTAGCGCTCTGACAAGACTCCTTCCCGCCGCTATGTTTTGGGCCTGCAGACCTTTGCTGATCATTCTGGAGCCCATGGCACCCCGGCTTTCGCTGTGCAGTTCAACCACTTTCAGCTTGAGTTCTTCGCGTTTTATCTGTGGCTTGGCTAGCCGCTGAAGCCACTCGTAAAAGCTGCTGCGCTTCACATCGAAAACACGGCACAGAGTGGCAGTCGGAAAAGACTCTCTTAGCTCCGCGATCATCGAAAACGATCGGGATCCGACATCAAGAGAGCAGTAGCCTTTTTTAAGATATCGGCTTCCATCTCCATGCGTTTGATCTTGGCTTTCAGCTCCTGAATCTCGCGCTTGTCTTCGGTAATCGCTTTAGTGCCATTGACCGGCTGTCCTTCGCGCTCTTTGCGAACTTGGTCCACCCACCGCCTTAAGGCAGTAGGGCCTATATCTAGCGATGCGCAAACGTCTGGAACCGGGCAGTTGTCGTCAAGCACCATGCTGGCAGCACGCAGCTTGAATTCGCGGGTATAAATCTTTCTTTCGTTCATGAAACCTCCAGATTGGCGAAATCATATCGCCCTTAAGAGGTGTCCGGAATTATTAGGCCAGTTCAAGCCAGCTCCCACAGGTTTTGATGATGTAAATGCAATTGGATTAACAACTCGGGACCCTGTGGGAGCTGGCTTGCCAGCGATAGCGGTGTGTCAGTCGAATCAGTATTAACTGACACACCGCTATCGCGAGCAGGCTCACTCCAGGGTTTTTGTGTGATCTGCGGATTGATGAGCTCAGCACATAACTCTTTAGCGCAAATCCGACAAAACCTTTTCCCTCCCGCTGCGGTCACTCCTTTTACGAGACTGGCATGCATGCCGGCGCGCCCGTTTGGGCCTTTTGCAATCCTGCCGCCCGATGAGAGAAAAGGAATCGAACCATGCCGATTTCCCGACGCAACTTCATGATCCTCGGCGCCGTAACCGCGACGGCGTTCGCCATGCCCCCCTTTATTAGCCTCAAGGCCTACGCGGCCAGTCTGGAGCAACCGGCCATGAGTAAAGTGACCCTGCAAGTCAACGGTAAACCGCAAACCCTCGAAGTAGACACCCGCACTACCCTGCTCGACGCCCTGCGCGAACACCTGCACCTGACCGGCACCAAGAAAGGCTGCGATCACGGCCAGTGCGGCGCCTGCACGGTGATCGCCGACGGTCGGCGGATCAACTCCTGCCTGACCCTGGCGGTGATGCACGACGGCAGTGAGGTGACCACCATCGAAGGCCTCGGCATGCCGGACAAGCTGCACCCGATGCAGGCCGCCTTCATCAAGCACGACGGTTACCAGTGCGGCTATTGCACCCCTGGGCAGATCTGCTCGGCGGTCGCTGTGCTCAAAGAAATCCGCGACGGCATTCCCAGCCACGTCAGCCCGAGCCTGACCGAGCCGCCGAAGCTGATTGCCGCCGAACTGCAGGAGCGCATGAGCGGCAATATCTGCCGCTGTGGCGCTTACTCGAACATCATCGAAGCCATCACTGAAGTCGCGGAGGTGCCGGCATGAGAGCCTTCAATTACAGCCGCGCCGACTCGCCTGCCGCAGCCGCTTCCCAGGCTGCGCAAGTCGAGGGCGCCAAGTTCATCGCCGGCGGCACCAACCTGCTCGACCTGATGAAACTCGACATCGAAACCCCGGTGCACCTGATCGATATCAACCACCTCGGCCTGGACCAGATCGAAGCCACACCCGAAGGCGGACTGCGCATCGGTGCGCTGGTACGCAACACCGATCTGGCCGCCGACGCGCGCGTGCGCAAGGACTACGCCCTGCTCTCCCGCGCCTTGCTCGCCGGGGCTTCCGGGCAGCTGCGCAACATGGCGACCACCGCCGGCAACCTGCTGCAACGCACCCGCTGCCCGTACTTTTACGACACCCACCAGGCCTGCAACAAACGCAACCCCGGCAGTGGCTGCGCGGCGATCGGCGGGGTCACCCGGCAACTCGGAATCATTGGCGTCAGCGACGCTTGCATCGCCACCCACCCGAGCGACATGGCCATCGCCATGCGCGCGCTGGATGCGCAGATCGAAACGGTCAAGCCTGACGGCAGCACGCGCAGCATTCCCATGGCCGATTTCCATCAATTGCCGGGCAACACGCCGCACATTGAAACCAGCCTCACACCCGGTGAATTCATCACCGCCGTGACCCTGCCGGCGCCGGTTGGCGGCACGCACATTTATCACAAGGTGCGGGATCGCTCGTCCTACGCGTTTGCCTTGGTCTCGGTCGGTCTGATCCTGCAAAAGGATGGCACGGGCCGTGTCGCCGTCGGCGGCGTTGCGCCGAAACCGTGGCGGGTCGAAGCCGCTGAAGTGCTGTTGCCCAAGGGCGCCAAAGCGGTCAGCGAACGCCTGCTCGAAGGCGCAACACCCACCGATGACAACCAATTCAAACTGACACTGGTCGAGCGCACGCTGGCTTCGGTGTTGGCGCAAGCGAGGGAAACCGTATGAAATTCGACACGCCCGCCACCACCAATCCCATCGACCGCCTGAAGGTCGTCGGCCAGCCCACCCAGCGCATCGAAGGCCCGTTGAAAACCAGCGGCCAAGCCACTTACGCCTACGAGCAACATGAGGCGGCAGCCAATCAGACCTACGGTTTCATGGTCGATTCGGCGATTGCCAAAGGGCGGATCATAGCCATTCATCTCGACGAGGCCAAAGCCGCACCCGGCGTACTCGCACTCGTCACTGCCGAGAACGCCGGCAAGCTAGACAAAGGTGATTACAACGCCGCGCATCTGCTCGCCGGTCCCGAGGTACAGCACTACCAGCAAGCCGTTGCATTGGTGGTTGCCGAAACCTTCGAACAGGCCCGCGCCGCTGCGCAATTGGTCAGGGTCGATTACGAGACCAGCGAAGGCAAGTTCGATCTCGCCAGCGTCAAAGACCTCGGCGTCGAGCCGAAAGACGAGTTGCCGGACGTCAATCACGGCGACTTCGACAAGGCCTTCACCGCCGCGCCGGTGCAGTTCGATCAGACCTACACCACACCAGACCAGTCCCACGCGATGATGGAACCGCACGCCACACTGGCCGCGTGGAAAGGCGATCAACTGACCGTATGGACGTCGAATCAGATGGTCGCCTGGAGTGTCGGTGACATCGCGAAAACCCTCGGCCTGCCGAAGGAAAAAGTCCGATTGGTCTCGCCGTACATCGGCGGTGGTTTCGGCGGCAAGCTGTTCATCCGCGCCGACGTGATCCTCGCCGCTCTCGGCGCGCGCATGGCGGGGCGGCCGGTGAAAGTCGCCCTCGCCCGCCCGCAAATGGCCAACAACACCACCCATCGCCCGGCAACGATTCAGCGCATCCGCATGGGCGCCACGGCGGACGGCAAACTGACCGCCATCGCCCATGAAGGCTGGTCAGGCAACCTCGCTGACGGCAAGGTCGAACTGGCCGCGCAACCGAGCCAGTTGCTCTACGCCGCAGAAAACCGCCGCGTCAGCATGCGCCTCGCACCGCTCGACCTGCCTGAAGGCAACGCCATGCGCGCGCCGGGTGAAGCGCCGGGGCTGATGGTGCTGGAAATCGCCATGGACGAAATGGCCGAACAACTGAAGATGGACCCGGTGCTGTTCCGCATCGCTAACGACACACAAGTCGACCCGGTGAAAACCGAGCGGCCGTTCTCCCAACGCCAACTGGTCAAATGCCTGCAGATCGGCGCGGAGAAATTCGGCTGGGATCAGCGCAAGGCGCAACCGGGCAGCCGTCGTGAAGGCCGCTGGCTGATCGGCATGGGCGTGGCGGCGGCGTTTCGCAACAACCTACTGGTCAAGTCCGGCGCCCGCGTACGCCTGGAGCGCGACGGCAAGGTGGTTGTCGAAACGGACATGACCGATATCGGCACCGGCAGCTACACGATCATCGCGCAGACCGCTGCCGAGATGATGGGCGTTGGTCTCAATGATGTGGTGGTGCGTCTGGGCGATTCGGACTTCCCGGTGTCGGCCGGTTCCGGTGGCCAGTTCGGCGGCAACTGCTCGACCGCCGGGGTCTACGCCGCGTGCGTGAAATTGCGCGAAGCGGTGGCGGCCAAGCTGGGCCTGGCGGCGGATCAAGCGGAGTTCGCCGATGGTCAGGTGCGCGTCGGCAGCAAGAGCCTGCCGCTGCGCAACGCGGCTGAAGGCGGCGCATTGGTCGGCGAGGACAGCATCGAATTCGGTGATCTGGCCGAGAAGTATCAGCAATCGACCTTCGGCGCGCACTTCGTCGAAGTCGCCGTCGATGCCGCCACTGGCGAAGTTCGCGTACGGCGCATGTTGGCGGTGTGCGCTGCGGGGCGAATTCTCAACCCGACGTCGGCGCGCAGTCAGGTCATCGGCGCGATGACCATGGGCGTCGGCGCGGCGTTGATGGAAGAGCTGGCGGTGGACAAGCGCCTGGGCTTTTTCGTCAACCATGACCTGGCTGGATACGAAGTGCCGGTGCACGCCGACATTCCGCATCAGGAAGTGATCTTCCTCGAAGAAACCGATCCGATTTCGTCGCCGATGAAGGCCAAGGGCGTGGGTGAATTGGGGATTTGCGGCGTGAGTGCGGCGGTGGCGAATGCGATTTACAACGCCACCGGCGCGAGGGTGCGGGAGTATCCGATTACGCTGGACAAGATTCTTGATTCGTTGCCGGAGATGATCTGAAGCGAAAAGCCCCTCATCGGAACGCCGCCCGCCTAGCCCTCTCCCAAAGGGAGAGGGGACCAATCCGGGTATATTCAGGATGTGCAGCGACGTGAAAGTCTTCTGTGTATCCATAATCGCAACGGCAAGTTCAGGTCGATGCACATCGCAAGACACCTCGGTCGGCTCCCACTCCCCCGGGAGACGCCTGGGGTGAGTGGCATGCTGTTAGCGCACCTGCATGGGGTGCTAGGGGTCGAGTGGATTCACCACCACGCTTGCAGAATGCCGAACGTCTCGAGCATCCCCCAATCGACTCCCTCTCCCTCGGGAGAGGGCTGGGGTGAGGGGCGCGGTTTCACTCGATCTTTGGATATTGCTCTTCACTGACCTGCTCCATCCAGTCCACCACCTTGCCATCCAGCACTTCCGCGATCGCGATATGACTCATCGCCGTCGTCGGTGCTGCCCCGTGCCAATGTTTGGCGCCCGGGGCAATCCACACGGTATCGCCCGGACGGATTTCACGAACCGGCTGGCCCCACTCCTGCACCAAGCCTGCCCCCGAGGTGACGATCAATGTCTGCCCCAGCGGATGGGTATGCCATGCAGTGCGCGCGCCCGGCTCGAACGTTACGGTCGCACCACTGACCCGCGCCTCGTCGGTACCTTTGAACGGCGCATCCACCCGCACCGTGCCGGTAAACCAGTCAGCAGGGCCTTTGGCCGACGGTTGCGAGCCATTCGGTGTGACCGTGACACGGGGATTTTCGGTGGCCTGCACCTCACCAGCCAGCAGCGAGAGCGTCAGTGCGGAAGCAGCAATCGGGTTCATGGCATTTCCTCCAATAAATGATGCAACCACTGTAGCGATCCGCACTCTTTGGATAATCGACTAGAATCCGAAAAAACTTATGCAGGACAATCATCAATGCTTCGGGAAAACGCCACCGACCTGCTCGCCTTTCTCGCCGTCGCCCGTGAACGCAGTTTCACCAAGGCTGCGGCCAAACTCGGCGTGTCACAATCGGCGCTCAGCCACACCATTCGCAGCCTCGAGGCGCGACTCGGCCTGCGCCTGCTGACCCGCACCACGCGCAGCGTGTCGCCGACCGAGGCCGGCGAACACTTGCTGCAAACCATCGGTCCGCGCTTCGATGAAATCGAAGGGGAACTGGCCGCCCTGAGCAACCTGCGTGAAACCCCGGCGGGCAAGATCCGCATCAGCGCCACCGACCATTCGCTGAACTGGATCCTGCGTCCGGTGTTGCAGGATTTCCTGCCGCAGTACCCGGATGTGTCCGTCGAGGTTTGCTGTGACTATGGCTTCGTCGACATCGCCGGCCAAGGCTTCGATGCCGGTGTGCGCCTGGGCGAAGACGTCGCCCAAGGCATGATCGCCACCCGTATCGGTCCGGACATGCGCATGGCCGTGGTCGGCTCCCCCGCCTACTTCGCCCGGCGCCCTGCGCCGCAAACCCCGCGCGACCTGACCGATCACGCCTGCAACAACCTGCGCCTGCCAACCAATGGCGGGCTGTATTCGTGGGAGTTCGAAAAGGACGGTGAAAGCCTGAAAGTGCGCGTCTCCGGCCAAGTCACCCTGAATGGCGTGTACCCATTGCTCGACGCCGCGCTGGATGGTTTCGGGCTGAGCTACATCCCAGAAAACGTCGTCGCGCCGTTTCTGGCGGACGGTCGCCTGGTCCAGGTGCTGAGAGACTGGTGCCCGGCATTTTCCGGTTATCACCTGTACTACCCGAGCCGACGCCAGGCAGCGCCAGCGTTTGCGTTGTTGCTGGAGGCGTTGCGCTATCGCGGTTGACCCGGCTCAGCCCAGCAACGCGATCAACTGATGCCGCTGCGCATCGGTCAGCATCGGCCCAAAACCGGCTCCGGCGTTGTCAGCCATGTAGCGCGGATTGCTGGTCCCGGGAATCACGCAGGTCACCGCCGGATGCGCCAGGAGAAATTTCAGTGCCAGTTGCGGCCAGCTGTTGACCTGTACATCCGAGACCCACGCCGGCAGCGGCTTGCCCTTGAGCCGGGCGAGCAAATCACCGCCGCCAAACGGCCGATTACAAATCACCGCCACCCCACGCTCGCGGCACAGCGGCAGGATGCGTTTCTCGACCGCACGATCATCGAGGGCGTAGTTGATCTGCAGAAAATCCAGCTTCTCGGCTTTCAGCACCGCTTCGACTTCGTCATAGGCCGACGAGGTGTAATGGGTGATGCCAATGTAGCGAATCCGCCCCTGCTCCTGCCATTCGCGCAGGGTCGGCAAGTGGGTTTGCCAGTCGAGCAGGTTGTGAATCTGCATCAGGTCGATGCGCTCGGTTTGCAGCAGTCTGAACGACTGCTCCATCTGCGCGATGCCCTCCTTGCGCCCACGCGTCCACACCTTGGTGGCGAGAAACGCCGGCGAGCGCGGTTCGTGGATCGACAGCAATTCACCGGTGGTTTGCTCGGCGCGGCCGTACATGGGTGAGCTGTCGATCAGCGTGCCGCCCTTCCTGAACAGCGCTTCGAGGACGGCGGGCAACTGCCGGTAAACCGGATCGCCCGGCGCGACGTCGAAACCGCGATAGGTGCCCAACCCGACCATGGGCAGTGCCTCGGAGCTGGAAGGGATGGCGCGGGTCTGCATGGTCTGGTCTCCTGCCGTGGGCGGCGCAGTGGCGGTCGGCGCTACGCTGCCGGCCAATGCCCGATCAATGGTGAGCAGCGCCGCAGCTTGGGCAGCCAGCGTGAGCAAGCGGCGACGTGAGTAACCCTCAGTGTGGCGCATGCGAGTCCTCCTGCTGCGCGGATCTGTTGCACGGTGTGTGCGCCGGCTGTCAGGCGCAGTCGCTGAACTACACTGCCACAGCCAACCTCTCTCCCCGTTAAAAGTAGCCGAATGTCCCGAACCCTGATGTTACTCGTCGTTTTCATCATTGCCGTGTACCTGGTGCTGTGCGCCGCGCTGTTCGTGTTTCAGCGCTCGCTGATCTGGTTTCCCCAGCCTGCCGCCGTGGTTGCAGCGGACTCGCGAATGAAACTGCCGATGCCGGATGCCGAGGTCTGGGTGACAACCCGAGAGCGCAGCGGATCGCGCGCACTGATTTATTTCGGCGGCAATGCCGAGGACGTATCGCGAAATCTGCCGGAATTCACTGAGGCGTTTCCTGACTACGCGCTGTATTTCCTGCATTACCGGGGCTTTGCTGGCAGCACCGGCTCGCCATCGGAAGCCGCGATCGCCGAAGATGCACTGGCGCTGTTCGATCAGGTCTATGCCACTCATCCGCAGGTCGCCGTGGTCGGTCGCAGCCTCGGTTCGGGGGTGGCGGTGCGCCTGGCCAGTCAGCGGCCGGTGCAGAATCTGATTCTGGTGACGCCGTTCAACAGCCTCGAGGAAATCGCCGCACGGCAATACCCGTGGGTGCCGGTGAAGTGGTTGCTCAAGGATCGTTTTGAATCGGGCAAGTACGCGGCGCATATCCGCACGCCGACATTGCTGTTGGCGGCCAGCGATGACGACGTGATTGGACGCAGCAGCACGCAGCGCTTGTTCGAGAGTTTTCCTGCGGGCGTGGCGACGCTGAAGGTGGTGCCGGATTCGGGGCACAACTCGATATCCGAGCGGGGGGAGTATTTGCGGTGGATGGGGGATGTGCTGAATCGCTAGTGGTTGTTTGCCAGTGATAGAGGGGTTGACCCGGGCGGCGTCTTCGCGAGCAGGCTCGCTCCCACAGTTGTTCCGAGTACGCCGTAAGCGCGATGTGGGAGCGAGCCTGCTCGCGAAGGCAGCGGTTCGAACAACAGCAATTCAATTGCATTTGCCGCCACTGAACCAAGTCCAAAAAACCCAGTCCTATCCGCGCCGCCACACACGGCTCCCTCACTCTAGCGCTGTCCCCTTTCAGAGCTGTCCGTCCCATGCGCCACGCCGTTCGTTCGTCTCGCTTCGTTTCGCTGTGCCTGCTGAGCCTGTTCCCCTTTTTCACTGAATCCGCCCACGCCGGTGCGGAGCGCGAACTGGTGGCCGCGATCAATGATTACCGCGCCCATCCGCAGCGCTGCGACCGCCGCCCTGCGCAGCGTCTGGCGCCTTTGGCTTTGAAATCGAATCTGGCCTTGCCGATCGGCTATCGCTACGGCGGCGGCATGCGCGAGGCGTTGAAGTCTTCCGGCTATTCAGCAATCACGGTGCGCAGCATCCGCATTATCGGAGCCGAAGACGCCGACGAGGCCTTCGATCAGTTGCAGAGCGATTATTGCGGCGCCTTGCTGGATGCGAACTACGCCGACATCGGCATCAGCCATTCGCGCAATCAATGGCAGGTGGTGCTGGCGCAACCGGTGCTCGACAGCCGCGTCGGTGACAACCGCAGCGTTGGCAAGGCGCTGCTCGCCGAGGTCAACGCTGCCCGCGCCCGGCCGCGTATGTGCGGCCGCCAGCGCTTTGCCGCCGCGCGGCCATTGAGCTGGAATGCCGCCCTCGGCGCAGCGGCTCAGGGCCACAGCAAAGCCATGGCTTACGGCAATTATTTCGCCCACCGCGATCCCGACGGTGACATGCCGGCCGACCGCGCCCGTGCTGCCGGTTATCGCGGCCGCCAGGTCGGGGAAAATATCGCTGCGGGACAAAGCTCACCAGGCAAAGCCATGGCCGGCTGGCTGGCCAGCCCGGGCCACTGCGCCAACCTGATGAACCCGATGTTCACTCAGGTCGGCGCCGGCTTCGCCAGCGAAGCGCGCAGCGACGACGGCGTTTACTGGACGATGCTGTTCGGCGCGCCGTAAATCACGGCTGACTCCGGGCATTCTCATCGCTTGGCGTGGCCGGGCGCGGCATGACGTGTTGATGGCCGGTCGGGTCGTTGAGCTGGATGACATTACCCTTCTGCCACGCATCAGCCCCCGTTGCGACAGGCGCCGGTTTGATCCCGGCGCGGGCCTTTTTCTTTTCGGCGCTATCAATGCCCAGACGCTGATCGCGCTGGCGGATCATTTGCGCATCGGCCTGACCGTCAGCGGTAAAGCCCATCATCAGCTGCGGCACGCCCAGCGGCAGTTGCTTGTCCTGATCGGTGTGCCAGGTGTGCCAGGTCTTGCCGTAGGTATTGGCGAGTTTTTCCATCAAGCGCGTTTCTGCCACTTGCGGGATGCCCGGCGCGACCAACTGGCCAGAACTGACTTCGTGAGCGTGGCTGTGCCACAAGGCTTTCTCTTTTGCCGGCAATTGCGTGAACAGGCGCTGGCTGATGATGTATTCGACGCCCATCAGCTTGGCTTCAGCGGTGTTGCCGTCGTAGATCACACACTGGAACACTTCTTCGTTGAGCGCCGAGCAGTAGTGGTGCGCTTCCATCTGCGCGCCGGGATGACCGTTGTAAAAATGGAAACCATCGAGGTACATGTTCAACGCGCGAATTGGCGGCTTGTCCTGCAACCACTGCGCGCCGACTTCGAGCATTTCCGTGTCGGACGCCTTGGCCTGGCCGGGTGTCTGCACCGGCGAATCGGTGTTGCTCATGGCGCAACCGGTCAACGCGGCGACCATCAAACCTATGGGAACCCAACGTCCCTGTGAGGTTGTCGTACGCATGTTTCACTCCTCGAACTGTCAGTGACGGGCGCGTGCTGGCCCAGTTCTGCAACTGAAAGCAGGAGAACGGCAGAGTTCGAAAAAGCTGCGTGCGGATCAGACTGGAGAGATCGTCGCCAGCACGCCGATCAGAATGGTCAAGGTCAGAAAGCCGCCGAGAAAAATCGCCATCTTGTACATGTTGCGCTCCTTGAGGCTGGGTGTGCGGTGCACCGGACGCTGCGGGATGAAGTCGGAGGGTGATTGGCCGCACTGCCGGGGCATTCTGAGCCTGTGGCTGTACTGAATACAGAGGCAGATGAAACAGAAAAATACGGATCAGATGCGCATCTGGTCCGCTTCGGGGATGAAGCGGTATTCAGGCTGAGATTTGAGGATCCACTTTCGGCGCGGTTGATCTACAGTCATTGCCGACCGACAACAAGAAAAACCGGAGTGACCATGCCCGACCTCGCCTTGCAGCCCAACGTCGCCGCGTCCCTCGAGCGCTGGCACGAGATGATCCGCAGCGGCAATCTCAAAGCCCTGCCTGAACTGCTCGATCCGCAAGCTGTGTTCCGCTCGCCCATGGCCCATACGCCCTACCCCGGCGCGCCGGTGGTGGCGATGATCCTCAACACCGTGTTCGAAGTCTTCGAAGATTTCGCCTATCACCGCGAATTGGCGACGGCGGATGGCCTGAATGTGATTCTCGAATTCAGCGCCAGGGTCGGCAGCAAGGAACTCAAAGGCATCGACATGATTCGCTTCGATGAACACGGCAAGATTGTCGAGTTTGAAGTGATGGTGCGGCCGCTGAGCGGCTTGCAAGCACTGGGCGAAGAAATGGGTCGGCGACTCGGTGCTTATCTCGCGTCTGCAAAAGCCTGAATCCATCCCGCATAAAAAAACCCACTGACCGTCGCCGGTTCAGTGGGTTTTTGTGTGTCAGGGTTCTGCTTACAGAGCCATGTCACGTGCAGCGTTTTCCTTCGGCGCTACGGCTTTGTCAGCCGCAGGTGCCGCCGGAGCAGCTACCTGACCGATCGCTGGAGGCGTCGGCAGTTCGAGGATTTTCGCGGTGTAAGCCCACTCGGCAGCCACTTTGGCCGGATCGCTGTTCAGCTGGGTGCCATAGCTCGGCACGATCTGGTGCAGCTTGGTCTGCCACTCAGGGGATGCGACTTTGTCTTTGAAGACTTTCTGCAGCACGCTCAGCATGATCGGTGCAGCGGTCGACGCGCCTGGCGATGCGCCCAGCAGGCCGGCGATCGAGCCGTCTTGCGAAGCAACGATCTCGGTGCCCAGCTTCAGCACGCCACCAGCGGCTTCATCACGCTTGATGATTTGCACGCGCTGGCCGGCTTGCCACAGGCGCCAGTCTTCGGCTTTGGCGTTCGGGAAGTATTCCTTCAGCGCGTTCAGACGGTCTTCATCCGACAGCATCAACTGGCCGGCAAGGTACTCGACCAGCGGGTATTCCTTGATGCCGACCTTGGTCATTGGCCAGATGTTGTGGGTGGTGGTGCTGGTCAGCAGGTCGAAGTACGAACCTTCCTTGAGGAACTTGGTGCTGAAGGTCGCAAACGGGCCAAACAGAATGACGCGCTTGCCATCCAGAACACGGGTGTCCAAGTGCGGAACCGACATCGGTGGCGCGCCAACCGAAGCCTTGCCGTAGGCCTTGGCCAGGTGTTGCTCGGCAATCGTCGGGTTCTCGGTCACCAGGAACGAACCGCCAACCGGGAAGCCTGCGTATTCCTTGGCTTCCGGAATGCCCGACTTCTGCAGCAGGTGCAGGGCACCGCCGCCAGCGCCGATGAACACGAACTTGGCGTCGGTTTCGGTCTTGCTGCCGTCCTTGAGGTTTTTGTAGCTCACACGCCAGGTGCCGTCGGCGTTCTTGGTGATGTCTTCGACTTCGCTCGACAGCTTCAGATCGAAGTTGGGTTTGGTTTGCAGGTGAGCGGCGAACTGGCGGGTGATTTCGCCGAAGTTCATGTCCGTACCCAGCGGGCTCCAGGTGGCCGCGATTTTCTGGTTCGGGTCACGCCCTTCCATCATCAGCGGTACCCACTTCTTGATCACCGCCGGGTCTTCGGAGTACTGCATGCCGGCGAACAGCGGGCTCGCCTGCAGGGCTTCGTAGCGCTTTTTCAGGAACTTGATGTTGTCATCGCCCCACACGAAGCTCATGTGCGGTGTGGTGTTGATGAACGAGCGAGGGTTCTTCAGCACGCCCTGCTGAACCTGCCAGGCCCAGAATTGACGGGAAACCTGGAACGCTTCGTTGATCTCGACAGCTTTCGGGATCGTTACGTTGCCCTTGTCGTCTTCCGGGGTGTAGTTCAGCTCGGCAAGAGCCGAGTGACCGGTACCGGCGTTGTTCCAGCCGTTGGAGCTTTCCAGGGCGACGCCATCGAGGCGCTCGACCATTTCCATCGACCAGGTCGGTTCCAGCTCATTGATCCACACACCCAGGGTGGTGCTCATGATGCCGCCGCCGATCAGCAGGACGTCAACTTTCTTGGCTTCGGCAGCATTGGCAGACGACATCCCCATCGCCAAAGCCAGACCGAGCAAGGCTGTGTTCACTTTCTTAAACATCTGTTGCACCTATGATAAAACGCCTTCCGCCCGTCGTTGTTATCAGTCTGCGTTGCGCTGTGTTGACGCTCAGGCTGGCGTCGCGCAATCCGGCACACTTCAATATTGACGGGTGGGCACACAAGGCCGACATGTGGCATCGACCTCAGTTAATGTCCCTTCTGAACTGACTTCTTATCGTTATTGGCTTCAGCTGCTTGAGCGACAGGGATCCCGTCGGCCCGCCCGAAAGGCCAGCCAACCGAATTAAGTCAAAGCAAATTTGGCGCGGAGAATATCACGTCAGGGCGAACCCGCGCGTCTGTTCCCGACTTGAAAGTCTTTTTCCGCTCAGGGGCTTATCGGCCATCGGGCACCAAACATGATGGCGATCAGGCATCGGCCTGCAAACTTTTTTGCGCGATGTGCTTCGCAACTTGATAAATCAGTGCCAACCGCTCGTTGTTCATGCAGAAAATTACCTGCTAAGTTGTACGATGACTGACGAAATAAACCAGTCATCCAAACCCAATAACAACAAGGAAACAACATGACCAAATCCCGCCTCCTCATCGGTTTATTCTGCGCGTTCAGCGCCTGCGCCATGGCCGCCCCTGCCCCGGCGGAAAGAGAAGTCGCCCAAGCAGTTGATCACCTGACTCAGGCGATGCTGCATAAAGACATCGCCGAGTTGAACGCTCTGACCGCGCCGAACCTGACCTACGGCCACTCCAGCGGCAAGATTCAGGACAAGCAGGAATTCATCGCCGACATCGAAACCGGCCGCAGCGCATTCAAGACCCTGGAGATGCAAAAGCAGACCATCACGATGTCCGGCGATACCGCATTAGTGCGCCACCACTTCTCCGCACAGGCGTTGAAAGGGACCGAGGTGATTCCGACCGAGATCGAGAATTTCCAGATCTGGCAGAAACAGGGTGGAAAATGGTTGTTGGTTGGGCGGCAGGCGTTCAGGTTTTGATTGAGGGCACATTGGCCTGATTCAATCCTGTCAGAGCTGGCCTATTCGCGAGCAGGCTCGCTCCCACAGTGGATGATGGTGTACACACCGTTGCATTCACAACATCAGACCCTGTGGGAGCTGGCTTGCCAGCGATAAGGCCGTGATAAACACCAGTCCTACCGCTATCACAACCGAAACCGATCCACCGACTGCGCCAACTGTCCCGCCAGATTCGATAATTCATCGGTAGTCGTCGCCGTCTGCCCGATCACCCGGCTATTGCCCTCGCTCATTCCCGCAATCATCTCCACCTGATGGGCGATTTCATTACTGGCCTGACTCTGTTCGCCAATCGTGCGGGTGATGTCATTGACCAGTTGCGTGGTGTTCAGCGTGGCGTTGAGGATCTCGCGAATTGCTCGCTCAACCTCCGCTGTTACCGCCATGCCTTTGTCGACCTGCGCCACACCGGCCTCCATGCTGCTTACCGCCTCGCGCGTGCTGCTCTGGATGCGTGCGACCATCGCTGCGATTTCCTGGGTCGAGGCGCTGGTGCGTGCGGCCAGGCTGCGCACTTCATCGGCGACCACAGCAAAGCCACGGCCCTGTTCGCCCGCCCGCGCTGCCTCGATCGCCGCGTTGAGGGCCAGCAGGTTGGTCTGGTCGGCGATGCTCTTGATCACCTGAATGATGTTGAAGATTGCCTCGGATTCCTGATCCAGCGTGCGGATCACCTGCGCCGACTGCTGTGCCGAGCGGGCGATGTCGTCCATGTCGCTGACCACTTGATGAATCACCCCGCCACCCTCCTTGGCCAGGTTTTCGGCCTGATTGGCCATGCTCAGGGCACGTTCGGCGTGGCGGGTGATCTCTTCGATGCTCGCGGTCATCTGGCTGGCGGCGGCCGCCATGGTGCCGGCGGCAACGCTTTGCTGCTGGCTGCTGTCGGCGACCTGATGGCAGCCGTGGCTGAGCTGCTCGCTCATGCCACTGACGCCGTGAGCGTTGCGCCGGACCACGTCAATCATGTTGCGCAAATCGCGCTGCATGGTCGCCAATGTGCGTATCAAAACGCTGGCTTCGTCCTTGCCGGCGGGCTCGACAATTGGTTCGCTGAGATTGCCATGGGCAATGCTTTCAGCGATGCGGCTGGCGGATTTGAGCGGCCCCATGATACTCAGGATCACCCAGCGCCCCTGAATCAGCAGCAGCAACAGACTGACGACCAGCACCACTGCCAGCGCAAGATTGGCGTGGCGGATGGCCGCTTCGGTGCCTTCGCTGGTGTGCAGGGTGTTGTTTTCGATCAGTTCGCTGAGCGCGCCCATCTGCTCTTCGAGCTGAGTAAACGCGCTATTGAACGTGCCGAGCTGCTGTTGGGCGGCATCCGGCTTGTCCAGCGCCACGCCGACGATCTGCTCGGCGGATTTGATGTAGGTATCGAGGCTCGGCTTGATCTGCTCCAGCGCCGTGCGCAATGCCGGGTTGATCGGCAGCTTGAGGTTGTCATCCAGCACTTCACGAAAATGCCCGGCGTGCTCGGTGAGCGAATCGCGCACGTCGGTGGCGGTGGCGGTGCTTTTGCCCAGGCCGACCAGCATCGCCGAATAGACATCGGCGCGCAGGGCGTCGTGCATCATGTCCGCTTCCATGTGATTGCGCAGCGCGCTCATGCTCACCGTGTTATCGCCGACCGCCGTGGCCATCCGCAGATTGCCCACGTAGCTGACCAGACTCACGATCAGCGCCGTCAGCAGGCTGGTCGCAATCAGCAACACCAAACGCAGTTTGATCGACACCGTGAAATCTCCCGTGGGCACGCTGGATTGCGCTTGTCGGATTTCAGTTAAGCCTATGTGCAGGGAACTGCCGACACAGAGCGTATCGGCTGATGTCAGCGGCGACTTGAATCCGGCAAAACTTTTCAAACGCGAACCCGGTCACACCTTGCAGCGCCGCTGGATAATGCCTTCATCGCCGGTTAACCCCGGCGGGCTATCAATCCAGCGCTTCGAACATTCATGCAGCTGAAGGAAACGCTTATGAAACGCGCACTGTGGTTTGGTCTGCTCGGCACCCTGGCAATCGGCACCGCGCAGGCGGCAACGGAGAAAGTCGCGATCAACCTGGTCAGCGCCGACGGCGCGCCGCAGGCGATCGGCTCGGTAACAGTCAGTGAGACGCCATATGGCCTGCTGTTCACACCCGACCTGAAATCGTTGCCGGCCGGCATCCACGGCTTCCATGTTCATGAAAACGGCAGCTGCGAAGCAGGCACCAAGGATGGCGTCAAAGGTGCCGCACTGGCGGCTGGCGGACACTTCGATCCGGCGAAAACCGGCAAGCACCTTGGCCCTTATGCCGATGGGCATCTGGGCGATCTGCCGGCGGTGTATGTGACGGCTGATGGTGTCGCCAACTACCCGGTGCTGGCGCCGCGCCTGAAGAAAATTTCCGAGATCAAGGGCCACGCCCTGATGATTCACGCTGGCGGCGACAACCATTCCGACATGCCCAAGCCACTGGGCGGTGGCGGCGACCGCATGGCCTGTGGGGTGATCTGAACCGACTGAGCGGTGAAAACGCTGACTCACGGCTTTTCACCGCTCACGGAACTCCCGCGCGCCGTTCACCTCTGAGGTTATGTAGTCCCTTCCCTTTTTGCTTAGCGCTTGTGGAGGAACACGTCATGCGCAAGTTAGTCCTGATTTCTTCTCTTATGCTTTGCCTGCCGGTCGGTTCGGCGCTGGCCCGCGTTGACGCGGGTGATGTCGCCACTTCGGCAGGTGTGTCCGCGTCGCTGTACTCGACCTTCAAGGACGACAAAATGGTGATTCCGGCCCGTGACGACGTGTCTGCATTCGTCGCCAGCGGCGGGGCCATTCGTGGGGTTTATCTTGAGTCGGTACTGCAACAGGTTCGTCAGGCCAACCCTGGCTTGAACGCCAGTGATGAAGACCTGGCTAACGCCATTCTGGTGCAATACGAAGGCGTGCAGCAGTAGTCACGAGGGAAGCAGCGGCCGATGGACGGCCGCTGAGTGCGCATAGGCAAAATTGTCCGACGGCCTCTATGATGGAGGCCATGACGACCGTGCCCTTTCGCTCACCCTGCCCACCCGGCGCCTGCATCTGCGGGCGCGACCCGCTGCTGGAAACACCCGGCGCCGATCTGCGCATCCTGCGCTTGACTCGTGCTGAAGAAAAAATTCTTCTGGCGCGCCTGGAACAACTCAAAGACCTCGAGGACCTCAAACGCCTGCAACAGCGTATGTACGAGCAACTCGGCATTCGCGTCGATGTCGCCCCCGGTTTCAACGAAGTGCGCACCATGCGCGGCATCGCCATTCAGATCGACGAGCTGCCAGGCCTGTGTCGCAAGACTCGCGCGGCAATTCCGGCGGCGATTCGCAAGGGCCTGGAAAACCACCCGCAAATCGCCTTCGAACTGCTCAACGCCCACGACTTGCTGCGCGACACCTGATCACTTTTTCATGCCGACGCGTTTGCGCATCTCGGCGGTGATGGTCTGACGGGTTTTCTTCATGTCCGCCCAAGGCTCATCACCGACTTCGGTCAGACGCTCGTGAACGTTGTAGATGTTCCAGTGATTACCGCCCTTGATTTCAGCGACTTCCTCTCGGTACAGCGGCACCGACACCGGCATGCCTTCCCGCGCGCGTGCGGCGTAAGCGCAAATGGTGGTGGCGCCGAGGCCGTTGCGCAGGTAATCGATGAAGATCCGCCCGACGCGGTTTTTCGGCCCGGACACCGCTGAAATACGATCCGGCAGCAACTTGGCCATGTGGCTGACGATGGCGTGGCTGAAGTCCTTCACTTCGTCCCAGCCATGCTTGCGGGTCAATGGCACCACCAGGTGAATGCCTTTGCCGCCGCTGGTTTTCAGGAAGGCTTTAAGGCCCAGCTCATCTAGCACAGTGAGGGTCAGCGCGGTGGCTTCAACCATGCTCTTCCATGGCAGCGCCGGATCCGGGTCGAGGTCGAGGACGAAGCGATCAGGCTTGTCCAGATCCACCTTCGTCGCGTTCCAGGTGTGCAGCTCGACGGTACTCATCTGCACCGCGCCGACCAGCGCTTCGGGATTGTTGATCATCATCACTGGCTGGCCGGTGACGTCCTTGTCCAGAGCAGTGATACCGGGAATGGCCAGGCGATCGGCGTTCTTTTGGAAGAACAATTCGCCGGCAATGCCGTCCGGTGCACGCACCAACGCCACGGGGCGATCCTTGAGTTGCGGCAGGATGTATTCGGCGACACTGGCGTAGTACTGCGCCAGTTGCATTTTGGTCGTGCCACTGACGGCGTCAATCACCCGATCCGGATGGGTGATGCGTACCTTGCCGCCGGCCAGTCCTGATTGCGACGGTGCGGTCTCGGCTTTTTTGCTGGCGGCGGTTTTCTTTGCCGGCTGCTTGTCGGCGGTTTTGGTCTTTTCGGTTTTTTCGTTCTTTTCGGACTTGGCAGCTTTCACAGGCTTCGCTCGCTCCTCGGTAATGTCCTTGGCCGGTTTGTCATCGCGCAAACCATGGAACACGGCGTGGCGCACCGAGCCGTCCTTGGTCATCTCGGCGAATGCCACTTCGGCCAGCAGTTTGGGTTTGAGCCAGTGCACGCCTTTTGCCTCGAAACCGCTGGGCGGATTGACCACTGCGGCGCTTTTGGTCTGCAACGGCTTGAGTTGGGCGAGGATGCTTTTCAATGTGGTTTCGTTGAACCCGGTGCCGACCTTGCCGGCATAGCGCAACTCGCCGCTGTCACGGTCGTGCAGGCCGAGCAGCAAGGCACCGAAAGCACTGCGCGCACCTTTCGGATCGGTGTAGCCGACGATGACGAATTCCTGGCGATGCTTGCATTTGAGCTTGATCCAGTCGCCGCTGCGCCGAGACACGTAAGGCGAGCCGAGCCGCTTGCCGATCAGGCCTTCCATCTGCATCTGGCAAGCGCTGTTGAGCAGCGCGTCCGGGGTTTCTTCGAAGGCTTCGGAGAAGCGCAGCGTTGAGGATTCTTTCTGCGCACCGAGGATGGTGCTCAGCGCAGCGCGGCGTTCTTCCACCGGCACATCGCGCAGGTCGACGCCATTCAGATACGGCACGTCGAACAGGTAATAAACAATGTCGCCGCTGCGCCCGGCATCGAACGCATTCTGCAACGCCTGAAAGTCCGGCACGCCTTGCTCATTGGCCACGACCATTTCACCGTCAAGCCACGCCGATTCCAGACCCAATGCCGCCAGCGCCTTGGCCTGCTGCGGCAGCTTGTGCGTCCAGTCGTGACCATTGCGGGTGAACAGCTGCACCTCATCGTGATCGATCCGCGCCATGATCCGGTAGCCGTCGAACTTGATCTCGTAGCTCCACTGCCCTTCGGGTGCGCTGTCGACCAGCGTCGCCAGTTCCGGCTTGATCAGTGCCGGCAACTTGGCCTTGCGCGCGCCGGTGAGCTGCCCGGACGCCTGCTTGCGCGGCTTGGCCGGGGCCTTTTTCACCGGTTTGGCCTTATCGGCGGCAGCCGCCGATTTGCCAACAATCGTGCGCTCGCTGAGCACGCTGTCGGGCTCGGCGACCAGCACGTCGAAATCATCCTGCGGTCGCGCGGCGTTGTCCTGATGCTTGATCAGGAACCATTGTTCTTTCTTGCCCGGCATGTGCGTGCGCACCAGATTCCACACGCCGCCGAGCTTCTCGCCCTGCAGCTCGAACTTCAGTCGGCCCTTGGCATAGGCCTTGTGCGGATCCTCCAGCGGAATCCACACGCCGCGATCCCAGACGATCACATCACCGGCGCCGTAATGCCCCTCGGGAATGCTGCCTTCGAACGTCGCGTAATCGAGCGGATGATCCTCGACATGAATCGCCAGACGCTTGACCGACGGGTCCAGCGACGGCCCCTTCGGCACCGCCCAGCTTTTCAGCGCGCCGTCGAGTTCCAGGCGAAAGTCGTAATGCAGGTGCGAAGCGTCGTGCTTCTGGATGCAGAACTGCAACGCATGATCCTTGGCCGACTTACGGCCCGAGCGCTTGACTGCGGCCGGTTCCGACGTCGCGGAAAAATCACGCATGCGGTTGTAATCGTCGAGGTTCCTGTTCATGAGCACACCGATGGCAGACGGGTTCTGTTATGCAGAAGAGCGACACGGCGGCGGAAAAATTCAATCGAGGTAAAAAAGCCCCGGACGGATGGAGCGGCCGGGGCTTGTAACGACACATCCAGTAATTGGCTGGGGCTGGCTAAACAGAGTGCAGACGCTAAGGCTTTTCCGGCCTGATTGCGTCAGGCAACGATAGACCGACGCAGCCATAGCGCCAGCACCGTTGGGCTGACGCCGGCTCACCGATGAAATCGCACCCGAGAAATTTTCTGCGAGCCAGCTAAGATTCATGGGTGGTGAACCTTATCCCGGCCAAACCGGTCGATAGCTGCAACCCGACCCGGTTTGCCGACGCCCTTTCTGACGATGGGCGATACCCGGCTTGCTTCACTTTCTGGAGAACGCCCCCGTGATATCCACCGTACACATCGCCAGGCTCAAAGCATGGGGCGCCCATGGTTTTACCGCGACTGGCGTGGTCACCGCCTTCCTCGCCACCCTCGCCCTGCTGGAAAACCAGCCGATTCATTGCCTGATGTGGCTGGGCGTGGCGCTGATCGTCGACGGCCTCGATGGCGCACTGGCGCGCAAGGTCAATGTGCAATCGGTGCTGCCGAGTTTCGACGGTTCGATCCTTGATCTGGTCATCGATTACCTGACTTATGTATTCATCCCGGCACTGTTTATCTACCGCTACATTCCCTTGCCTGATTACACCCTGTTGCTGACGGTGTCGGTGATTCTGGTGTCGTCGCTGTTCTGTTTCTGCAACGTCAACATGAAGAGCAAGGACAACTATTTTGTCGGCTTCCCGGCGGCCTGGAACGTGGTTGCGTTGTGTTTGTACATCATTGGTCCGGGGCCATGGATTACCTTTCTCACCGTGATCGGTCTGGCATTGCTGACGGTGACGCGGATGAAGTTCCTGCACCCGTTCCGCGTGCGGCGTTTCATGCCAATCAATATCGCGGTGACGGCGATCTGGCTGTTGTGCAGCCTGTCACTGGTGCTCAATCACCCGGAGATCAACCCGCTGGTGATGGGCTTGTGGTTGCTGATGTCGGCTTATTTCCTGGGGATCTGCATCTGGCGCACGGCGCTGGAGTGGTTTGATCGCAGCCATTTGAAATAAGCACATCCCCCTGTGGGAGCGAGCAGGCTCGCTCCCACAGAGATCTTCATCGATCAGGAGATCCGAGGTGGGCTAGCGCTTGGTAATCACCACCTCCAGATACTCACTCGGCACCACCAGCGACGCCTCCCCGGCGCGATTCGATCGGTTGAGCAACTCGGTCAGATCATCCTCCAGCGCCTGTCCGGCCTCCGCCGACAACACCGCAAAAGCTTTGTGCACTGGCCCATACCAGTGGCGAAAGATGTCAATGAAATGCGCCGCCGAGCGGTAGCGGAAATTGAAGTGGTTGCGGGTCACGCGTACGACAAAATCGCGGTCATCGAAATGCTTGTGCAGCCACGCATCCGAGCCCCAGTTCGACGGTGGCTGAGCCACTGCTGGCGGTGGCAGATGCTGGCCGAGAATCTTGAACATCTGCCCGACGAAGCCCTCCGGCGTCCAGTTGGCCATTCCGATCCGCCCGCCCCGCCGACAGACCCGCCCCAGCTCAGCAGCGGCGGTGACCTGGTCAGGCGCGAACATCACGCCGAACGTCGACAACACGGCGTCGTAGCTTTCATCAGGAAAAGGCAAAGCCTCGGCATCGGCCACCTGAAAAATCACCTCCAGATGTTCGGCGCGGGCGCGATCCTGACCACGCTCCAGCAGTGCCGCGACGTAATCGGTCGAGGTCACCACACAACCGCGCCGCGCCGCTGCCAGGGTGGCGTTGCCGTTACCGGCGGCGACATCCAGCACCTGTTCATCACAGCGCAGATCGCAAGCCTCGGCGAGGCTTTCACCGACGATCTGCAAAGTCGTGCCGATCACGGCGTAGTCGCCACTGGCCCAAGCGACTTTCTGACGTTCCTTCAGGGCAGTGAGATCAATCGGGGTACTCATGACAGCGAGCTCCGTGGCAGAGAGAATGCACAGGCTGCGACGCGGACCGTGCTTGCTCACTATCGCGCCGAGGCTGCCCGGCGTCCCTGTCAATCGTCCGCCAGCCCCCTGAACCCGGCACTTTGCCGATGAGCGGCGTAAATCTGTCAAGCGCCTGATACACCTTGCGCATTGTCAGCGTTGCGGGATTGGTTTCTGATGCGGGCTCGCCCAAGCAAAGGACTAGACCGATGTCACTGCACCTCGACTGGCTCGCCGCGCACATGCAACACAGCGATCGCTACGCAGCGTGGATTCACCAACAATTCCACTACGAATACGCCGACCAGCCCCTGGCTCAATGGCAGCGCGAATTTGCCGAGGGCCAAAGCAATGGTGAATGGTCGTGCCTGATTGCCATGGACGGTGAACGCCTGCTCGGTGGTGCCGCACTGGCCCGCAACGACTTGGCTGATCGCGCCGATCTCGGCCCATGGCTCGCCTGCGTATTCGTTGATCCCGAGGCGCGCGGGCGAGGGTTGGCGGAGCAGCTGATTGAAGGGATTTGCGAGGCAGCAAAGCAGCGTGGGGTGTCGCGCTTGTACTTGCACACGCAAGACAAACACGACTACTACCGTAAACGCGGCTGGCAGCTATTGGAGGGTTTCCAGGCGTGGGAAAAACAACAATGGCTCATGGTCCGCGACCTGTGAGCCATTGGTTTTTTTTGATCAGGCTGCCGGTGCTTTCGCCTCCTCCAGCAACTGCTTGATCATCTGCTCCTGCTCGGCATAACGACCTTCACCGAAGTGGCTGTAACGCATCTGGCCCTTGGCGTCGATCAGGTAATGCGCCGGCCAGTACTGATTGTCGAAGTTGCGCCAGATCGCGTAGTCGTTGTCGATGGCGACCGGGTAGGTGATGCCGAGTTTTTTCACCTGATCCTTGACGTTGTTGATGATGCGTTCGTAGCCGTATTCGGGGGTGTGCACGCCGATCACTACCAGGCCGTCCTTCTCGTATTTCTTCGCCCAGTCTTTGACGTACGGCAAGGTGTGCTGGCAGTTGATGCAGTCGTAGGTCCAGAAGTCCACCAGCACCACTTTGCCGCGCTGGGATTCGGCACTGAGCTCTGGTGAATTGAGCCATTGCACGGCGCCCGACAGCGACGGCATTGCGCCCCGGGCCTCGTCCATCATCGAATCGGCGCGGACCTTGCTGACGAAGTAGTCGACCACTTTCGGCACGTTTTCCAGGACGTTTTTCTCGACGCTGGCCACGCCCTCCGAAGACGTATTGGCGAGCAGGGTTTTGTCGGCGCCCGTCGAGATCACCGCGACCGTAGCAAGCACCGCAACCCCGGCACCGCGACGCAACCAGCCGCTGAACGGGATCGACGGTTTCAGCCGATTGACCAGACCGCGCCCGGCGAAGATCAACGTGCCCAGCGACAAGGCACTGCCGACGCCGTAAGCCAGCAGCAACAGGCTGGTCTGCGCATTGGCGCCTTGCAACATCGCGCCGGTCAGAATCACCCCAAGGATCGGCCCGGCACACGGCGCCCACAACAGGCCGGTGGCGACACCGAGCATGATCGAGCCCATCGGTCCTGCACGTTTACGCGTGTCCTGATCGAGACGATTGCCGAGCGCGACAAACGGCCTGGTCAGCCAGTCACCAACGCGGGCCGAGATCAGCGACAAGGCGAACAGCGCCATGACCAACAAGGCAACGTGGCGGCCGGTGTTGCTGGCCTGGATCACCCACTCGCTGCTGACCACCGCGAGGCTGGAGATCAGCGCAAAGGTCAGCGCCATGCCAGCGAGAGTCAGGAAAATCGAGGAACGGGTACGGTTGGCGCCAGCGAACAGAAACGGCACCACCGGCAGGATGCACGGACTGAGAACGGTCAGCAGGCCGCCGAGAAATGCAATGAGGTACATAAGGGGTCACCTTGGAATGGGGGCTGGGCACGCAACCGGCCAGCGAGGGAAACGTCCCTCGCTAGCTCGCTTTATTTACGCCGTGGCTCATGCAGTCTGGCCGTCGAGCAACTGCCCTTGAGGCGTGCGACTGGTACCGTTTTCCGCGACCAGTTGGCCTTGCGGTGTACGGCTGGAACCATCAGCGGCGACCATCTGGCCTTGCGGTGTACGGCTCGATCCGTCAGCGGCAACCATCTGCCCCTGCGGTGTGCGGCTGGAACCGTCAGCGGCAACCATCTGCCCCTGCGGTGTGCGGCTGGAGCCGTCAGCGGCGATCAAGGCATCGCTGCCCTCCTTCGCCACGGTGGTCAGCTGGAAGCAGGTGCTGCTGGCGCAACTGCTCTGCTCCACAGCACTGTTGGCGTGGGCGGCGGCACCGGTGAAGGCGAAGGCTGCTGCGGTCAGAAAGCGCGAGACGTTGTTCATGGCAAAACTCCTTGCAGAAAAAGTAGGGATGACTCAGTTCTGGTTGTTGCAGCCGTCAGCGAATTTGCTGTAATCCAGCTCGCGGGTTTTGCCGGCGGAATCGAGGTAGGTCATGCGCGCCTCGGTGATGCCGCAGGTCACCGAGGTGTCTTCGGTCATCGACAGCACTTTCTGGATATCCAGATGGGTGCCGTAGGTGTAGGTTTGCCGGCTGACGTCAGCTTCGGCGTGAGCCGACAGGGTGCAGATGTTCAGAGCGGCGAACAGGCAGGCGGCGAATACGGATTTGTTGTTCATGGTGTAGTCCTCAAGGCTTCAGTGGGTTTGAGCCGAGGCGGTCTGTGTGTGCCTCGATGGAGCCTATTTGAGGCCTTCGAGGTATCGCGTCTGTGTCAGGAAAGGACGAGAATCACTCGTTGTGTATCCATGCAGCGTGTAGATACAGAGCGATACAAAACCCCGAAAAAATCGTGATTTTGCGTCGGTGTGTATCCGCCGCTGCGGCAGATACACTGCAATACAAAGGCAGGCAGGCGTGCGGTCTACGGCGCTATAGACTGCACGGCATTCCCCCTTTGACAGAGGCTTGAACCGATGGAACATGTCGATCACATTCTCATCGTCGACGACGACCGCGAGATCCGTGAACTGGTAGGCAACTACCTGAAGAAGAACGGCCTGCGCACAACAGTGGTCGCCGATGGCCGGCAGATGCGCAGCTTCCTTGATGCCAACACCGTCGACCTGATCGTGCTCGACATCATGATGCCCGGCGACGATGGCCTGCAGCTGTGCCGCGAATTGCGTGTGGGCAAACACAAGGCGACGCCGGTGCTGATGCTCACCGCGCGCAACGATGAGACCGATCGCATCATCGGTCTGGAAATGGGCGCCGACGATTACCTGAGCAAACCTTTCGCCGCCCGCGAACTGCTGGCGCGGATCAACGCCGTGTTGCGCCGCACGCGCATGTTGCCGCCGAATCTGGTGGTCACCGAAGCCGGACGCCTGCTGGCGTTCGGTCGTTGGCAGCTGGACACCTCGGCCCGCCACTTGCTCGACAGCGACGGCACCATGGTTGCCCTCAGCGGTGCCGAATACCGCCTGCTGCGGGTGTTCCTCGACCATCCGCAACGGGTGCTCAGCCGCGATCAACTGCTCAATCTGACCCAGGGCCGCGAGGCCGATCTGTTCGATCGCTCGATCGATCTGCTGGTCAGTCGCCTGCGTCAACGCCTGCTGGACGATGCTCGCGAGCCGGCCTATATCAAGACCGTGCGCAGTGAAGGTTATGTGTTTTCGCTGCCGGTCGAACTGCTCGGAGCTTCGGCATGAAACTCAAGCTGCAATGGCCGCGCACCCTCGCCTCGCGCCTGTCGCTGATCTTCCTGATCGGGCTGATTCTGGCGCAGGGCCTGTCGTTCGGCGCGCAGTATTACGAGCGTTACCAGAGCGCGAAAAGCACCATGCTCGGCAACCTCGAAACCGACGTCTCGACGTCGATGGCCATCCTCGATCGCCTGCCCGCCGCCGAACGCGAGGCCTGGCTGCCGCGTCTGGCCCGGCGCAATTACGGTTACCTGCTCAATGAGGGCGAACCGGGCATGCCGGTGACCTCGGCTGAAAAGTCCGTCGCGATTGCCTCGATTACGGCGGCCATCGGCGACACTTATCCCATCGTGTTTACCGAAGTTCCCGGCGGTCCGAGACAACATTTCCAGGGCCACTTGCGCCTGAGCGACGGCAGCCCGGTGACCATCGATATCCGTCCGGCGATGGTGCCGTTGTCGCCGTGGTTGCCGGTGGTGCTGCTCGGCCAACTGGCGTTGCTGATCCTCTGCACCTGGCTCGCCGTGCGCATTGCCATCCGTCCCCTCACCCGCCTCGCCAACGCCGTGGAAACCCTCGACCCCAACGCTCATCCGATCAAGCTCGACGAGCAAGGGCCGACCGAAGTGGTTCACGCCGCGCGGGCGTTCAACGCCATGCAAACGCGCATCGCCGCCTACTTGAAAGAACGCATGCAACTGCTCGCGGCGATTTCCCACGACCTGCAAACGCCGATCACCCGGATGAAACTGCGCGCAGAATTCATGGACGACTCGGTCGAGAAAGACAAACTGAGCAGCGACCTGGGCGAAATCGAGCATCTGGTGCGCGAAGGCGTGGCTTACGCTCGCAGCGTTCACGGCGCCACCGAAGAAAGCCGGCGTACTGATCTCGACTCGTTCCTCGACAGCCTGGTCTTCGACTATCAGGACATGGGCAAGGACGTGCAGCTCGGCGGCAAAAGCAAAGCGGTAATCGAAACCCGTCCGCAGGCCCTGCGCCGGGTGCTGGTAAACCTGACCGACAACGCCCTGAAATTCGCCGGCGCCGCGCAATTGCAGGTCGAAGCGCAGGGCGACAGCCTGTCGGTGAAAGTCCTCGATCGCGGCCCGGGCATCGCCGAGGCCGAACTGGCGCAGGTGCTGGAACCGTTCTACCGCGTGGAAAACTCGCGCAATCGTGATACCGGCGGCACCGGGCTCGGGTTGGCGATCGCCCAGCAATTGGCCTTGGCGCTCGGTGGCTCGCTTATGTTGAGCAATCGTGAAGGTGGCGGGGTGTGCGCTGAACTGAAGTTGCCGCTGCCACGCTGAGAAAAACACCGACTAGACTCATTCATTACCCAGTCGAGGGGGCCGCAGGACGTCTGCTGTGCCCTGCCCCAATCCGTGACCACCGCCCGGTGGCGCCTGCCTCGACATTCAACGCCGCCGGACGGTGATCCTGTTTCAGGAGCACACGTGATGAATGAGGCGAAGCTCAACGAATTCATGGGCAAACTGGTCAACGACATGGGTGGTGCGGCGATGCTGGCCAATGTCATTGTCGGCGAAGAACTCGGTCTGTACCGGGCAATGGCCGACAGCCAACCGATCAGCCCCGAAGCCCTTGCGGCGAAAACCACCTGCAATCCCCGCCTGGTACGCGAATGGCTCAGCGCCCATGCCGCATCAGGCTATATGGAACACGTTGACGGTCAATTTCGCTTGCCTGAAGAACAGGCACTGGCGCTGGCCGTGGAGGATTCGCCGGTGTATGTCGCTGGCGGTCTCGGCGTGGTGGCGTCGTTTTTCCATGACAAGGACAAACTGGTCAAGGCCATGCGCGGCAATGGCGCCTTGTCTTGGGGCGATCACCACCCGTGCATGTTCAGCGGCACTGAACGCTTCTTCCGCCCCGGCTACAAAGGTCACCTGATTGCCGAATGGCTGCCGGCCCTGGACGGCGTGGTGGCCAAGCTGGAACGCGGGGCCAAGGTTGCCGACATCGGCTGCGGCCACGGCGCCTCGACGGTGATCATGGCCCAGGCGTTTCCGAAATCGCAGTTTGTCGGCTTCGACTTCCATGCGCCGTCAGTCACCGTCGCCACGCAACGCGCCGAAGAAGGTGGCGTGGGCAATCGCGCCAGATTTTTCGAGGGCACGGCGAAAAACTATCCCGGCGGCGACTACGACCTGATCTGCTTTTTCGACTGCCTGCACGACATGGGCGACCCGGTCGGCGCCGCTCGCCACGCTTATGAGTCGCTGAAAGGTGATGGCACGGTGTTGCTGGTGGAACCGTTCGCCAACGACAAACTGGACGACAATCTCAACGCGGTCGGGCGCCTGTTCTACGCCGCCTCGACGTTTATCTGCACGCCCAATTCGCTGTCCCAGGAAGTCGGCCTCGGGCTCGGTGCGCAGGCTGGGGAAATGCGCCTGCGCAAAGTCTTTGTCGAGGCTGGGTTCAAGCAGTTCCGCCGCGCCACGCAAACGCCGTTCAATCTGATTCTGGAGGCGCGCAAGTAACCCGTGCGGATCGCGTGCTAACCTGCCAGCACTGCCCATTCTGGAGTGCTGAGCATGCTCGATAGCCCGATCCGCGAACATCTCGATACGCTGTTGCAGGCCATGGCCGACGATAAATTCCTGATATTGACCGGCGCCGGCATCAGCACGCCATCGGGCATTCCGGACTATCGCGACAGCGACGGCGTGCGTCGTGGGCGGCAGCCGATGATGTATCAGGAGTTTCTCGCCGCCCCGGAATCACGCCGGCGCTACTGGGCGCGAGCGATGCTCGGCTGGCCCCGCGTGCGTCAGGCCCGACCGAATGCCGCGCATGAGGCGCTGGCGACATTGCAACAGCGTGGCCGGATCAGCGCTTTGATCACGCAGAACGTCGATACCTTGCACGATCAGGCCGGCAGCCACGATGTGATCGAACTGCACGGCAGCCTGCATCGAGTGCTGTGCCTGGATTGCGGGCAGCGCAGCGAGCGCGACGCGATCCAGCGCCAGATGGAGGCACACAATCCCTACCTGAGTGGTGTTGATGCGGTGCAGGCGCCGGATGGCGATACCTTGCTCGACCCGGCATTTGAAGCGCGCTTTCAGGTACCGCAGTGCCCGCATTGCGCGGGTGAGCGGATGAAACCGGATGTGGTGTTTTTTGGCGAGAACGTGGCGCAACCGACGGCCGCGCGGGCCTTGGCCGCTGCCGAGAATGCGGCGGGGTTGTTGGTGGTGGGATCGTCGTTGATGGCGTATTCCGCGTTTCGCTTGTGTCGGGTGATTGCCGAGCGTGGCAAGCCGTTGATGGCGATCAATCTGGGCAAGACCCGGGCGGATGATTTGCTCGATTTGAAGATTGAAGGGTCGTGTGAGGAGCTTTTGCCGTGGTTGGTGGAGGAGCTGGGGCGGTGAGTTTTCGAGTATTGCGCTCGACTTGAGATTTGCCCCTCACCCTGGCCCTCTCCCGAGGGAGAGGGAACTGATCGAAGTGTTCTGGCTTAGTGCGCCCGATCCAGCCCCGCCAGCAATGCGCTGTCGTGGCTGTAGATGTCCGGCGCATAACGCACATGGCCGCTGCTGTCGACTTGCGCCGTCCAGTAGGTCATCAGGATCGGCACCGGCGCCGACAGGCGAAATTCATGGGTGGTGCCGGTTGCCAGCAAAGTCTCGGTGCGAGCTTTTTCTGCCGGGGACAGCAGCAGATCGCGCAGTTGCAGCGGGTGCTCGACGCGCACACAACCGGAGCTGAACGCCCGTGGGCCTTTGTCAAACAGCGCCTTGCTCGGCGTGTCGTGCAGGTAGACCGAGAACGGGTTGGGGAAACGGATGACCATTTGGCCCAGCGGATTGCGGGGGCCGGCGTCCTGACGCAGGAGGATGTTGCCGGGGTTGTCCCAGTCGATGTCCGCTGCCGCCAGAGGCTGACCGTTGGCATCGAGCACTTGCAGGTTCTGGCGGCTGAGGAAAGTCTGGTCCTTGCGGATTTCCGGCAGCTTGTCTTCTTTCCAGATGGTCGGCGGTACGGTCCAGGTCGGGTTCAGCGTCAGGCGGGTGACGCGGGATTTGAGCAGCGGCGTCTGGCGTTCCGCGCGGCCGACCTGGGTGCGGGTCTGCCACACCGGTTGACCGCCCTGATACAGCGTCAGCTCAGCGGCCGCGACATTCACCACCAGACCGCTGGGTTCCATGTCCTGGGCCATCCAGCGGAAACGTTCCAGATTGACCCGCAACTGATCGCGACGGGTCAGCGGGCTGATGTTCAGCTCGGCAATAGTGCCCGGCCCGACCACGCCGTCAGCCTGCAACGAATGGCTGGCCTGAAAATGCTTCACTGCCTCCACCAGCACGTCATCATAGGCGTTGTCCGGTGTCACCAGTGCGTGTGCCAGATAACCTTCGCTGTACAAGCGTCGGGCCAGTTCCGGCACGCGCGGGTCTTCCATCGCCGGACGCAGCAACGGGCCGTTGCCCACCGGCTGCCATTGCGGCGGGGCTTGCAAGCGTTGCGCGGCGTACAGCTGACGCAGGCTTTGATATTGCGGTAGATGCGGACGCGCCAGGTCGAACGCCGCAGCAATATCGTTCATGCCCGGCACGGCAATACTGAGCAGTTGCGCCTGACGATCGGTCGGCGGGCCGTCGACACGCCACAGCGGTTCGAAATGCGATTGCAACAGACGGCCGTAATGCAGATCCTGCAAGGCCTGCAGGTAGTTGCGGCTGATGTCGATGTCGGCGCACAACTCGCCATCCTGCGGCGGCGTAGTGGCCACGGCGTAGCGATTCGGATTCAACCCATCATCGGCCAGCAGCTGCAATTGCGCGCGCAATGCCGGCAAGCGTGCCGACTCACTCGCCCACACCGGCATCCAGTCCTGCTGTTCATAAAACGCCTGCAATTGGCTCAACGCCGGGCCATTGAGACGCGGAGCGATGGCCGGGCACGACTGCGCCAGGCTGATCAAAACCGCCTGCAACGGGCTGCGCGGCTCGACCGGCAATTGCGTTTCAGGCGTCGGCAGGGTTTCGAGCGGGGGCAGCGGCTCATCGGCGCAAGCGACAAACGGCGCAGCGAGCAAACAAATGCTCAAGTAGCATGCGTACTTTTTGAACAACTGCTTTACTCCAATCCATGGCCGTCCAGATGACGGTCAACCTTACATCAGGTGCGCTGAACAGTCAGGCTCGAATCGCGAGCCTGCGGGTATTGACTGGGAGTCAGGAGCCAAAGTGCCGTTTATGTAGCAAGTTGAGGACACTTTATAAAATGTTGACGTTTTTGCGCCGACTTCTGTTGAGCACCGCGACCCTTGTCGCCGTGACCAGCCCAGTATTTGCCGCCGGCAAGCCATCGCCGGTTCTCTACAACAGCCTCGCCCACGCCGCGCCGGAACTCAATCCCCAGGCGCTCAAAGGTGCATTGAACGCCATGCAATGCGCGGTTAACAATGGCGCGAAACCCTCGCGACATCTGGCGATCATCGATTATTCGCAACCGTCCACCGAACGCCGTCTGTGGATCTTCGATCTGAGCAAAAAGAAACTGGTGCTGCGTGATCTGGTTGCCCACGGTTCCAACTCCGGGGAAAACTTCGCCACGCAGTTTTCCAATCGCGAAGGCAGTTATCAGTCCAGCCTCGGTCTGTTCCGCACTCAGGAAAGCTACGAAGGTACTCACGGCTATTCGCTGCGCATGGATGGTCTGGAACCCGGTTTCAATGACCTGGCCCGTGATCGCGCGATCGTGATTCACGCCGCCAGTTACGTGAACCCGCTGTGGAGCAAGCGTCAGGGGCGTATCGGCCGCAGTCAGGGTTGCCCCGCCGTACGGCCGCAGATCGCCAAACAGGTGATCGATCGCCTGAAGAACGGCCAGTTCATGTTTTCCTGGTATCCGGATCAGCGCTGGCTGCAAAAGTCACCGTATCTGAACTGCCAGCCGCAACAGGTGGCGAGCATTCTCAATACCCGCGCCAGTTAACGCGCGTCGCCCCCGGTGGGTTTGTAGAACAGGAACCTGCCGGTCTGCGCCGTGTTGCGATAGGCCTTGGCCCAGCTCGGGTGCACGCCGCGATCGTGAAAATACAGGGCACCGCGCGTGCGGTCCTTGAGCTGACGGTTCAATGCCTTGCCAGCGATTTCCTTGGCCAACGCGTATTCGGCGTCTTCCTTGACCTGATCGGGCTTGCCATCGCACCACCAGGAAAACTGGCAATTGCCGCTTTCCGAGCCTTGCTTGACCACCGCGCACACTGTGTCGGGAAAGCCGTCGTGGCCGAGGCGATTCATCACCACACTGGCGACGGCTTCCATTTCCGGGGTGTCCTTGCCCTTGGCTTCCCAATAGATACTGCGCGCCAGACAGGTCAGCGGATCGTCCAGCGGCGCGGCGCCGGCCGGGTCTACCGCCTGCGCTTCGGTGGGGGTGATGGCCTCGGATTTTGGCGCTGGCGCGGCGCTGACTTTATCCGCCGCTTTCTCCTCCAGCACCTCGGCTTTCTGTTCGGCCTTGGCCTCGATCGGCGCCTGCGCCCCGGCCCATGCTGCGCCGGTCAAAAAGATCCACAACAAACCGCCCGCCAAGCCTTTCGATCCCATGTCGATTCTTCCGTCAGCGCCCGCCCGGGGCAAGATGTTACGTCGGTGAGACGCCCGGTTTGCGGGGTCTTCGCAGAGTGTAGCGAGCAAATGCGCGGGCACACCAGCGCAGAAAAAAATCCGCCGCAAAGAAAAACACATTCACTCACCGGGGGCCTTTCGCGCATCATGGGCGCATTCAGCTCAAGGGAGATTTCCATGCGCTTCATGCCGTCCGTTTTGCGTTGTGCCGCACTGTCGCTGGGCGTGGTGTTCGCCACCTCGGCGCTGGCTGCCGATGAACTGCAATTGATCGAGTCGATCAACAGCTATCGCAGCCAGCCGCAGCGTTGCGGCACGCAGGCATCGAACGAGTTGCCACCGCTGTCGGCCGATCCACGTCTGCGCCTGCCGGCCAGCGGCGCGGTCGATCTGCAGCAGGCCATGACCAGCGCCCACTACCCGATGGTCAACGTGCAGGCGATCACCCTCAACGGCCCGCGCGATGCAGCGGCGGCGATGCAGGCGATCAAGGAAAGCTTCTGTAAGGTGGTGCTCGATCCGCAGTTCGTCGATATCGGCGTCAACCGTGTCGACCGCGACTGGCGCATAGTCCTCGCGCGGCCGTTGCTGACGGCGAAACTCGGCGATGCACAAAGCGAAGGGCAAAAGCTGCTGGCGCAACTCAATACCGCGCGCGGCCAGGCGCGCCAGTGCGGCGGGCAGTCCTTCGCGGCGGCAGCACCGCTGGCGTGGAATGCCACGCTGGGCACGGTCGCTCAGGATCACAGCCGCGACATGGCCAACAACAATTACCTCGACCACAAGGACCGCGACGGCCGCACGCCAGGCGACCGCGCCGAGCTGTCCGGTTACAGTGGGCAACTGGTCGGCGAGAACATCGCCGCCGGGCAAGACACCGTCGGCAAGGTCGTCGACGGCTGGCTCGCCAGCCCCGGGCATTGCGCCAATCTGATGAATCCGCAATATCAGGAACTGGGCGCCGCCTACGCGACCGACCCGAAAAGCAACGCCGGCATTTACTGGACGGCAATGTTTGGCGCACCGTAAGGCATCATCGACGCCGTCAATCACTCGGTCAGCCAGAGTGATTGGACGGCATGGCGAACGCAGCCTACCCTGCGCGATCTGCGCCCGCTGACGGCGCTCCACATCCACGAGGCGAGCCCATGACACAGCGTGAATTGATCGATGGTCACAACCGCCGCGTGGATTATCTGCGCCTGTCGGTCACCGACCGCTGCGATTTTCGCTGCGTCTATTGCATGGCCGAGGACATGCAGTTCCTGCCGCGCCAGCAGATCCTCACCCTCGAAGAGCTGTTCCAGGTAGCGCAAAGCTTCGTTGCCCTCGGCACGCGCAAGATCCGCCTCACGGGTGGCGAACCGCTGATCCGCCCCGGCGTCGTGCAACTCTGCGAACAGATCGCCGCCCTGCCCGGCCTGCGCGAACTCTGCCTGACCACCAACGGCTCGCAATTGGGCCGACTGGCCCAGCCGCTGTTCGACGCCGGGGTCAAGCGCCTGAACATCAGCCTCGACAGTCTCGATCCGCAGCGCTTCAAAGAGCTGACCCGCACTGGCGATCTGGCGCAGGTCATCGACGGCATCGATGCCGCCCGTGCCGCCGGTTTCAACCGTACCAAGCTCAATTGCGTGGTGATGCAGGGCCGCAACGATCACGAGATCAACGATCTGGTCAGTTTCGCCATGGAGCGTGATCTGGATATTTCCTTCATCGAAGAGATGCCGCTGGGCGCGATCGCCGAACACAGCCGCGCCGAATCCTTCTATTCCAGCGCGCAAGTACGCGAACGCATCGCCGAACGTTTTACCCTGATCGACTCGACCGAATCGACGCAAGGGCCGTCGCGCTACTGGCGCGTGGCCGAAGCACCGAACATTCGCCTGGGCTTCATTTCGCCACACAGCCACAACTTCTGCGGCACCTGCAATCGCGTGCGCCTGACCGTCGAAGGTCGCTTGCTGCTGTGCCTGGGCAACGAGCATTCGATGGACCTCAAAGCGGTATTGCGTGCCCATCCGGGCCACCCGGAACGTGTGGAGAACGCGATCATCGAGGCGATGAAACTCAAGCCGTATCGACACAACTTCGAAGTCAACGACGACGTGCAAGTGGTGCGTTTCATGAACATGACCGGCGGCTGATCCGCCGCGCAACCGGGACCGCGAGATGATCGTCAGACCGAGACCCAATCAGTTCGCCGTGCTGTTCACCCTCAAAGGCTCGATCGCCAAACGCATCGCCGTGCGCACTTTGATGCTGACACTGCTGGCGGCGGCGATTGTGCTGATCGAACTTCTGGTGCCGAGCTACTTCGCCCAGATCAATTCGACACCGTTCACCCTGCTCGGTCTGTCGCTGTCGATCTTCCTGAGCTTTCGCAACAACGCCTGTTACGACCGTTGGTACGAGGGCCGCAAGGCCTGGGGCGAGGTGCTGTTGCGGGTGCGCGCGGTGATGCGCGAAACCCAAGGCATCGATGACTCGCGCCTGCGTGGGCAACTGTTGCGCAACCTGTGCGGTTTCGCCCACGCGCTGAATGCGCGGTTGCGTGGAGACAGTGAGGAGCAGGCCAGTGCCGACTGGGTCAGCCCGCCGATCGATGGGTCCGCGCCGGATCACTGCGGCCAGATCATTCATCAGGTCGGGCGCCAGTGTTCCGAGCTGGAAACGGCCGGTGTGCTGTCGCCATGGCGTTATCAATTACTGGCCAATCACCTGACCTGCCTGAGCCAGGCCCAGGCCGTGTGCGACCGCATCAAGAACACGCCACTGCCCTTCCCTTACACCCTGCTGCTGCACCGCACCATCTACCTGTTCTGCCTGTTGCTGCCGTTCGCCATGGCACAATCGCTGGGTTGGTTGACGCCGCTGTTCACGGCAATTGTCAGCTACACCTTCTTCGGCTTCGACGCGATTGCCGATGAACTCGAAGACCCGTTCGGCCGTGATGAGAACGATCTGCCGACCGATGCGCTGGTGCGTACCCTGGAGCGCGATGTGCTTTACGAACTCGGCGTCTCGCCGTTGCCGCCCGCGCCAGAGCCGGACGATTACGTGCTGCGCTGATGACGCCGTAAAGCGCCACCGACGAATCTTCCATTTACACGCGCGCAAATTCCCCCTTACTATCCGGGCACACCGGTCGCCGGGCCTGCCCAGCCGCCGACGCTTTCCGCCAACGGAAACACGCGTTATGAGTACGTCACCACAACAACCGCAAAGGTTGCACGTCTCTGCTGTACGCGCCCACTGCAACAGGGGCCGCGTATGAACCGCATCGTCAATCTGCCCATGGCCCTGCGCCGTTCCAAGCTGCGTCACTCCGCACGCCCGCCGGATATCGCCATTCCTGCCTGATCGCGTGAGCTGTAACCGCGACAGTCAATTTCCCGATTTTCCTGATATCCCTGCCGGGACACTTACGCCTTTTTGTCGCGTCGTGTCCGGCCGAATCTGCGCGCCTGTGCGGCGCCACCGTGAGTGATTTGCCATGAAATTCGCAGCCATCGAAGACGCACGCCTGTTCCTCGAACAGAACCCCGATATCGACATGATCGAACTGTTCATCCTCGACGCCAACGGCGTGCCGCGCGGCAAGCTGTTGCACCGCGAAGAACTGCTCGCCGTATACGAAAGCGGTCGACCGCTGCCGAGCACCATCCTTGGCCTGACCGTACAAGGCGAAGACGTTGAAAACTCCGGACTGGTCTGGGATGTGGGCGACATCGACTGCCGCGCCTATCCGCTGCGAGGCAGTCTGGTGCGCTTGCCGTGGCGGCAGATTCCGACCGCTGCGGTACAGGTCAGCATGCACCCGAGCGAGGGCATGCCGGCGAGCATCGCTGACCCTCGGCACCTGCTGATCAGAGTCATCGACGGGCTCAAGGCCGAGGGCTATCACCCGATCATGGCCTGCGAGCTGGAGTTCTATCTGCTCGACGCCAAACGCGATCACAACGGCCGCCCGCAACCGGCGCTGGACGCTGACGGCGGACGACCGCGACACACGCAAGTCTACGGTTTGCGCGAGCTGGAGCAGATCGAGCCGTTCCTCGCCGACCTCTACAGCGCGTGCAAACTGCACGGTATTCCGGCGCGCACGGCGATCTCCGAATACGCCCCGGGGCAAGTGGAAATCACCCTTGAACACGGCGATGCGCTGGAAGCGATGGATCAGGCGGTGCGCTACAAGCGTCTGGTCAAAGGCGTGGCGCACAAGCACGGCATGCAGGCGACGTTCATGGCCAAACCGTTCGATGATCTGGCCGGCACCGGCATGCACATGCATGTCAGCCTGGCCGATGCCGAGGGGCGTAATTTGTTCGCCTCTGAAGACCCGGCCGGCACGCCGCTGTTGCGCACGGCGATCGGCGGCATGCTCGCCTCGCTGCTCGATTCGCTGCTGCTGTTCTGCCCCAACGCCAACTCCTACCGGCGTTTCCAGGCCAACAGCTACGCGCCACTGGCGCCGACCTGGGGTGTCGATAACCGCACGGTCAGCCTGCGCGTACCCGGCGGCCCGGCGCCGACACGACACATCGAACACCGCATCTGCGGCGCCGATGCCAACCCTTATCTGGCAGCGGCAGCGATCCTCGCCGGCATTCATCGCGGCATCCGTGAAGAGCTGGATCCGGGGGCACCGGTCGAGGGCAATGGTTATGCTCAGGCAAAAGAATTGTTGCCGACCGATTGGCTGACGTCGTTGCAGGCGCTGGAAAATTCCGCGTGGGCACGGGAGGCGTTGGGGCAGGAATTCCTTGGGGTGTATCTGGCGGTGAAGCGTGCCGAGTATCGGCAGTTCATGGCTGAAGTGGGTGAGCAGGATTGGCGGTGGTACCTGACCGAGGCTTAACGATCCGACACCGAACCTGTGGGAGCGAGCCTGCTCGTGAAGGCGTCGTCACATTCAACATTTTGGGTGACTGACACACCGCTTTCGCGAGCAGGCTCGCTCCCACAGGGAATGCACTTCGAACCTGGAATTTTTTGTGGATCCTGACATGACCATTCGCTGCAATTCCTACTACACCGCCACCCTCAACCAAGACACCGACTACCCGACCCTGCAAGGTCGGCACAAGGTCGATGTGGTGATCATCGGCGGCGGTTTCACTGGCGTCGCCACTGCCGTCGAACTGGCGGAAAAAGGCCTGAAAGTCGCCATCGTCGAAAGCCACAAGATCGGCTGGGGCGCCACCGGGCGCAATGGCGGGCAAGTCACCGGCAGCCTCTCCGGCGACGGTGCAATGCGCAAGCAAATGCGCGCGAAACTGGGCGATGACGTGGACGATTTCATCTGGCATCTGCGCTGGCGCGGGCATGAAATCATCCGCCAGCGCGTCGAGAAATATGCGATCCAGTGCGACCTCAAACACGGCCACTTGCACGCGGCGTACAAGCCGAGCCACATGGTCGATCTGCGCAAGGATTACGACGAAGCCGTGCGTCGCGGATTAGGCGATGAAGTGAGCCTGCTCGACCGCAGCCAGGTTCGCGACCTGCTGCAAAGCGAGCTCTACCAAGGCGCAATCAAGAACACCCGCAACATGCACCTGCACCCGCTCAACCTGTGCATTGGCGAAGCACGCGCAGCCGAAAGCCTGGGCGCGCTGATCTTCGAAAACAGTGAAGTGCTGGAGATCATCCACGGCGACACACCTGGCGTGCGCACCTCTCACGGTCAGATCGACGCCAATCAGGTGATGCTCGCCGGTGACGTCTATCACAAGCTCGAACCGGGTCAGCTCAAGGGCAAGATTTTCCCGGCCATGGGCGGCATCGTCACCACCGCACCGCTCGGTGATCTGGCGCAACAGATCAACCCCGAAGACCTCGCCGTGTACGACTGCCGCTTCGTCCTCGATTACTACCGACTCACCGCCGACGGCCGTTTGCTGTTCGGCGGCGGCGCCAACTACAGCGGCAAGGATTCGCGCGACATCGCTGCGGAACTGCGCCCGTGTATCGAACGCACGTTCCCGGCGCTAAAAGGTGTGGCGATCGATTACCAGTGGAGCTGCGCGATGGGCATCGTCATCAACCGCATCCCGCAACTGGGCAAGCTTTCGGACAACGTCTGGTATTGCCAGGGCTACTCGGGTCACGGCATTGCCACCACGCACATCATGGGCGAGATCATGAGCCGCGCGATCACCGGGCAAATGGAGCAATTCGACACTTTCGCCGCGTGCCAGCACATTCGCGTGCCGATGGGCGACCTGCTGGGCAACCCGTTGCTGGCGGCGGGGATGTGGTATTACCAGATGCTCGAACGTTTGCGCTGACTGGACCGGCCCTATCGCGAGCAGGCTCGCTCCCACATTGGATTTGTGCACGACACAACACCCTGTGGGAGCGAGCCTGCTCGCGAAGAGGCCCTCAAACCCCACACACACTCAATCCGGCAACTGCTCCACGACAATCCCCAACCGCCGATAATCCTCGACATTCCCCGACCCGGGATGCCGCTCGGTAATCAACCTATGCAGGCGCGTACACGGCGCCACCACAAACGGCTCCACCGCGCCCAGCTTGTCCGCCGTGGTCACCGCAATCACCCGCGTTGCACTGTCGAGCATCGCCTGTTTGATCGGCACTTCATCGAAATGCAGCGAGGTGATCCCCACTTCGGGATGAATCGCACACACCCCGGTAATTGCCAGATCCGCCTTGATTCCCGCCAGCAGTCGCAGCGCTTCCTGACCACTGGCCGACATCGAATGCGGATTCAATTCACCGCCCGCCAGAATCACTTTCACGCCCTTGTATTCGGACAAGGCAATCGCCGTCAGCGGTGAGGCGGTCACCGCGGTGATGCGGATGTCGGCAGGTAATGCGCGCGCCACCTGCAAGGTGGTCGAGCCGGAATCGAACAGCACAATCTGCCCGTCCTCGATGTGCTGCGCCGCCAATTGCGCCAGGCGCACCTTGACCTCGTCGGTCTCATCCAGACGGGTGAAGTAATCCTTGCCCGAATCCTTCGGTCGCGGCAACGCCCCGCCATGCACGCGCTGCACCAGTCCGGCGCTGTCCAGCTCGGCGAGGTCGCGGCGGATGGTGTCTTCGGACACTGCGAAATGCTGGCTCAGCTCGGAGGCCATGACCTTGCCGTCACGTTCGAGAAGCAAAAGGATTTTCTGCCGGCGCAGGGACGGCAATTCGGCGATGGAGTGGTCGTGCATGGTTATGCCTGTTTGTGCTTATAGTTGCAGGTTTCAGCGACACTAGCGAAAGTCTCAGGCAAATACAAACGCAACGGCTATCAATGCTTTCGATCATTGGAATCAACAAGGCGAATTTTTTCTTTGCGCTGCGCCTGTTCACAATGGCCCCACTCTCAAAAGCTCAGGATGCACAGCCCATGAATCTCAACTTCGCCTTCGCCTGCATGATCGTCGTGTCGTTCGCGATTGCCTTGGGCCACGCCTGACCTGCACCAACAACGCCGGGGCAAAATGCAGCAGCACCATCCGGCTCAGATGATGCGTCAGGATAAACACCACATTCAGCCCGCCGCCAAACGCGACAATCGCAATCGTCTCGATCGCGCCCGGCATGTACGCCAGCCACAGCGCCAGCGGATCAGTGCCCAGCCAGCGCGCAGCTACCTCGGCAAACGCCGCTGCGACGACGATCATCAAGCCGACCGAAACCAGAGCGGTGCGCCCATGCCGCGCCAGTTCTGCGATGCCGAGCCCCTGAAAACGTGAGCCGATACGCACGCCAAGAATCAGTGCGGCCAGGTTCAAACTCCACTCCGGCATGTGAAAGCCGTGCAGCCATCCCGACTTCACAAATACAGCGGTTATGAGAATCGCGGTAAGCATGAATGGCGCCGGGACGCCGACCAGCAACAGCAAGCGGCCGAGCAATACGCTCAGCGCGATGACAGAGAACGCGGTCAGCGCCATGCCTGTGGTCAACGGATCGCTGGCGACTTCAGCCACCGCCGCTTGCCCGGGAATGAGCAAACTCACCAGCACGGTGATCAACAGCAGCCGCATCAGATGCACGATGATGACTTTGCTCGAAGCCTTTTCCGATTCAAGCAAATCGAACACTGCGGCCAATGCGCCAGGATAGACCGCCAACAGTGCGTCGGTGCGGTTCCAGCCGGCACCGCGTGTCAGCCACCAGCCAGCAAGGGCGATTTGTACGGTCAGGCAGATCAGCAACACGCCAAGGCTGGGCAACATCGTAGTGGCCGTTTCGCTGTCCCACGCTTCGAACATCAGCCCAGTGGCAATGCCCAGCGTGACCTGGATGTAGCCCAAGCCATAAGGAGTTGCCGGGGCGATGCCGGTTTTGCTGGCAAACAACGCGGTAACGACAATCGAGCCCAGCAGCAAGCCGTGGGGTACGCCTTCAAACTGCAATAACGCGCCGAAACCGGCCGCAATCAACAAGCACACAATGGATTTCATAGTTCGCCTTCCTGGCTATCCAACTGACACACCACCATTCCCCGGTAGGAGCTGCCGAAGGCTGCGATCTTTTGGGACGCAGAGCGTCCCCGGCTGCATTCCCACGCAGAGCGTGGGAACGATCAGATCGCAGCCTTCGGCAGCTCCTACAGGGGGATTTGCGTTTCTATGCGCGAAGCCGGGCGATCGCCCGTCGGTATTTTTCGATACGCTCAAGATCATCCCAACTCGGCGAGGCGATCCGCGAGATATCGCTGTTTTCCTCCAGGTCCGCCAGCTTCACTGCTCGCCCGATCGGGTTTCGCGCGGCGCGGTCGACAAAATCCTCGTAGGCCTCACCCGGCACTTTGGTCACCGCTGCAATCGCCGCCAGCACCTCTTCGCTGAAACCTTCCCCGCGCAAATCATCCAGACTCACCCCGCAATCCTCGACCACATCGTGCAGCACAGCGACGATGCGCTCTTCCAGCGTATTCATGCGCAACATGACTTTCAGCGGATGCAGAATGTACGGCGCCCCGCCCTTGTCCACCTGCCCGGTGTGGGCCGTGGCGGCAATGGCGATGGCGCGTTCGAGGGTTTGGGCCATGGGAATCGAATCCTGCGCTGAATGTTTCTGATTGTTGCGCAGTGTACGCGAAGATCGCTCAGCGCAAACCGATTGAACCTTGCCCGCCCTCGCCGCCTCGAAACCAGACAAGCGCCAAATCACCGATCAGACGCGGCGCCATTGGAGAGGAATTGCCGATGAAAACCCGACTGCTGCTCCTGATCGCTACGTTTGCCATCATCCCCACCTGCGTCATGGCTGAAGGCTGCGACGTGCAGACCCGCTCCTCCAGCGCCTCGGTGCCCGCCGTGGAAACCCACAGCTGCTACGAATACGAAGGCATGCCCGTGGACTCCATCAACTGGTCCTGCAGCAACGAAACCAAGGACACCCTCAACGCCACCAAGAAAAAAGTCGATCGCTGCGACGACCACTACCAGGCCACATGCACCGCCCGCCTCACCCAGGAATCCTTGGCCAACCCGCACTCGACCAGCAAAGACAAAAGCGCCAAACCGCTGAACATGCCCGACAACGCCAAAGTCACCACGTATTACTACGACGGCGAGCACCTGGCGCAGGCAAAGATTGATTGTGAGAACAGCGGCGGGAACTGGAAGGCTAAGTAACCTCGGTCATCGAGGATTGCCTGATAGAAAGCCCGGCTTGATGCCGGGCTTGCTGCATCTGCAAACAGCTTCAACCCTCACCAGCACCGTTGCTGGTGCCGCTGTCGTTCGATTGCTTCGAACCACTGGGTTTGGAACCCGAAGGTGTCGAGCCGTCATTGTTGGTGGTGTTGCCCTGTGTGCCTTTGGGCACGGTGGCACCGTTGGAATGAATGTCTTCCGGCGCACTCGGATTGGTCTGGCTGTTGCCGTCGTTAGCGGTGGGTTCAGGGGTGTCGTTGGCGGCTGTTGCGTAGAGCGAAGTGGCGGATAACAGCGTGGCCAGGGTGAATGCTGCGAGGTTGGATTTGCGCATGTTTGCGGTTCCTTTGCGGGGGTGAGTTATGCATTGGAAGCGCGTGCGCGGGGAAAATGCGGGAGGGCTGACGAATGGCAGGAACAAACAACCCGACACCTCAAAAGATATCGGGTCAACAAAAAAATAATGCGTTATCCGATCAGAAATTCGCCGGCGTATTCGCGCTGATTATCTCTGCCTCATCCGCGCCGATATTGCGAAACTTATGCGGCAACGTCGTCGGAAAGTAATACCCGTCCCCCGCACTCAGCACACTCACCTGCCCGTCCACGGTCAGTTCCACCGTGCCGCGCGTGACCAGTCCGCACTCTTCGCCTTCGGCGTGCACGATCGGCTCGTCGCCGGAGCTGGCGCCGGGGGCGTATTGTTCGCGGAGCAGGCGCATCTGACGGCTGGGGACAGAGGCGCCGATGAGCAGCAGGCGCAGGCCGTGGCGGCCGAGGTCGGGTTGTTCGTTGGCGCGGAATACGTATTGGTGTTCGCGTGGGGGCTGGTCGAAGGTGAAGAAGTCGGCCAAGGACATCGGTATGCCTTCGAGCAGCTTTTTCAGCGAGCTGACGGAGGGGCTGACGCGGTTCTGTTCGATCAGCGAGATGGTCGCGTTGGTCACGCCGCTACGCCGGGCGAGCTCGCGCTGGGAGAGTTTGTAGCTTTCGCGTACTAGTTTGAGTCGAGAACCCGTATCCATGACAGCCTTATGTAAAAGCGACTTAAGGGCGATGGGGGTGGGTGGCGGGTGACGCGCAGGTCGCGCGGATCACGTTGCTCCCGTGTCCCGGAACCGTGAAAGGCGGCTATTAAATCACGTTTGCGGGTGTTGCTCAGCAGGTTCGATGGATGGTGCGGCAAAAGTCCTGTTGGCCTTGGCAATACAGTCACTGTGGGAGCGAGCCTGCTCGCGAAAGCGTAGTGTCTGGCGAATCGATGTCGCCTAATATGGCCTCTTCGCGAGCAGGCTCGCTCCCACAGTGGACATCAGTGGTTTTGCATAAGTGAAAAACCGGCGAGGTCTTTCGGACCGCCGCCGGGAGGTCAATCAGACGCCGAACCGGTCGCGCAGGGAGTAGTAGACGGCACCCAGAGCGGTGAGCGGTGCGGAGAAGGTGCGGCCGCCGAGCATCGGCATGTGCGGCAGCGAGGCGAAGGCGTTGAAGCGTTCGGCGTCGCCGCGGATCATTTCCGAGATCAGTTTGCCGGCCAGGTGCGAGCAGGTGACGCCGTGGCCGCTGTAGCCCTGCATGTAGTAGGCGTTCTTTTCGATACGGCCGAATTGCGGCATGCGCGACATGGTCAGCAGGAAATTGCCGGTCCAGCGGTAGTCGATCTTCACGTCTTTGAGCTGCGGAAAGGTCTTGAGGATCTTCGGCCGGATCAGTTGCTCGATATCGTCCGGCTCCCGCGCGCCGTAGACCACACCACCACCGTAAAGCAGGCGGTTGTCAGCGGTCAGGCGGTAGTAATCCAGCAGGTAGTTGCAGTCCTCGACGCAGTAATTATTGGTGATCAGACTGCGTGCCTGCTGCTCGGTCAGCGGTTCGGTGACGACGATCTGCGAGCCGCACGGCATGCTTTTCGCGGTAACACGATTGTCTAGACCTTGTGGGAGATAAGCGTTGCCGGCGATCAACAGGTATTTGGCGCGGACCAGGCCTTTGGCAGTGCGCACGGTGATCGGCTCGCCATAGGTAATTTCGACCGCCGCCGACTGTTCGTAGATCTTGCCGCCCAAACGCACGATGGCAGCGGCCTCTCCTAGCGCCAGATTCAACGGATGGACGTGGCCGCCCTGCATGTCCAGCAAACCGCCAACGTAGGCGTCGGAACCCACTTCGCGACGAATATCCGCTGCATCGAGCATCTTCAGATTGCGGTTGCCGTAGCGTTCCCAGTTGCGCTTCTGCTCGGCCAGGCCGTTGAGCTGTTTCTTGTTCATCGCTGCGAAAATACCGCCCGGGCGGTAGTCGCACTTGATGTCGTAATCCTTGATGCGCGAACGAATGATATCGGCGCCTTCGAAGATCATGCTGCCGAGGATTTCTGCAGTCTTGTCGCCGTAGCGCTCTTCGATGACATCGACGTCGCGGCTGTAGGAGTTGACCAGTTGTCCGCCATTGCGACCGCTGGCGCCATAGCCGACTTTCGCCGCTTCCAGCACGGTGACTTTGTAGCCGGCTTCGCTGAGGAACAGCGCCGAGGACAGACCGGTATAACCGGCGCCGATGATGCAGACGTCGCAATCCAGCGCTTCTTCGAGAATCGGGAAGTCGATGACTTCGTTGCGGGTGGCGGCGTAGTAGCTGTTTACGTGTTGCTGTTTCATAGGTTTCTCCGAGGGCCGCCAACCAGGGGCGGCCGCCGCTGTAAAAGAGTCAGAGCTTGATCCAGGTCGCTTTCAGCTCGGTGTACTTGTCGAACGCGTGCAGCGATTTGTCGCGACCGTTGCCCGATTGCTTGAAGCCACCGAATGGCGCGGTCATGTCGCCGCCGTCGTACTGGTTGACCCAGACGCTGCCGGCGCGCAGGCCGCGGGCGAAGGTGTGCGCCTTGCTCAGGTTGCTGGTCCACACCCCGGCGGCGAGGCCGAAGATGCTGTCGTTGGCGATCTGCAGGGCTTCTTCGGCAGTGTCGAAGGTGATCAGCGACAGCACCGGGCCGAAGATTTCTTCTTGGGCGATAGTCATCGCATTGGTCACGCCGTCGAAAATCGCTGGCTGCACGTAGAGGCCGCCGGTTTCTTCGAGGGTGCGTTGGCCGCCGGCAATCAACTCGGCGCCCTGCTCGCGGCCGATGCTGATGTAGCGCAGCACGTTGTCCAGTTGGCGCTGGTCGACCACGGCGCCGACGGTGGTCGCCGGATCCAGTGCGTGCCCCGGTTTCCACGCTTGCAGCGCTTCCACCAGCAGCGGAATGAACTGCTCGCGAATCGAGCGCTCGACCAGCAGACGCGAGCCGGCAGTGCAGACTTCGCCCTGGTTGAAGGCGATGGCACTGGCCGCCGCTTGGGCTGCCGCGCGCAGGTCCGGGGCGTCAGCAAATACCACGTTCGGGCTCTTGCCGCCGGCCTCGAGCCAGACGCGTTTCATGTTGCTCTGCCCGGCATAGATCATCAGCTGCTTGGCGATCGCCGTGGAGCCGGTGAAGGCCAGCACGTCGACGTCCATGTGCAACGCCAATGCCTTGCCGACGGTGTGGCCGTAGCCCGGCAGCACGTTGAACACGCCCTTCGGAATACCCGCCTCCAGCGCCAGTTGCGCGATGCGGATGGCGGTCAGCGGTGATTTTTCCGAAGGCTTGAGAATGAACGAGTTACCCGCCGCCAGCGCCGGGGCAAACTTCCAGCTGGCCATGATCAGCGGGAAATTCCACGGCACGATCGCTGCGACCACACCGGACGGCTCACGGGTGACGAGGCCGAGTTGGTCGTGCGGCGTGGCAGCGACTTCGTCGTAGATCTTGTCGATGGCCTCGGCGCTCCAGCGGATCGCGTTGGCGGTCGCCGGGATGTCGATGTTCATCGAATCGCTGATCGGTTTGCCCATATCGAGGGTTTCCAGCAGCGCCAGTTCTTCCTGGTGCTGCAGGATCAGATCGGCGAAGCGGATAAGAACGCGCTTACGCTCGGCCGGGGCTTTTTTCGCCCAGATGCCAGAGTTGAAGGACTGGCGCGCGGCTTCGACGGCCAGGTTGGCGTCGGCTTCATCGGTGCTGGCGACGGCGGCAAGAAAGCGGCCATCGACCGGGCTCAGGCATTCGAAGGTGTCGCCGCTGATCGCCGGGCGATATTCACCGTCGATGAAGGCGCGGGATTCGATGGACAGGGACTGGAAGCGTTGTTCCCAGTCGTTGCGGGTTGTGGTCATTGTTTTGAGCTCGACAAGGGGGAATTTGGGGGTTGGTCTGGTTGCTTTGCCTGGCCGGGAATCGCTGCCCTCACCCTAGCCCTCTCCCAGAGGGAGAGGGGACCGATCGGGGGATGTCTGGTAACTGCGCCGACCTGAAAAATTTTTGCCGAATCCATCATCGACTGGATCGTTCAGGTCGCCGGATATCTCCAGACGACGCGGTCAGTCCCCTCTCCCTCCGGGAGAGGGTTAGGGTGAGGGGCTTTTGATCTTCAGACCGTATGCAGATACCAGTTGTACTCAAGGTCAGAAATCGAGTTCTCGAACTCGGCCAGCTCGCTTTCCTTGCAGGCGACGAACACGTCGATGTACATCGGGTCGATGTAGCGGGCCATGACTTCGCTGTCGTCGAGCTCGCGTAGAGCGTCGCGCAGGTTGTTCGGCAGGCTCTGCTCGTTCTGCTCGTAGCTGTTGCCCTCGACCGGGGCGCCCGGTTCGATCTGGTTGGTCAGGCCGTGGTGAATACCGGCCAGCACCGACGCCATCAGCAGGTACGGGTTGGCATCGGCACCGGCGACGCGGTGTTCGATGCGTACGGCATCCGCTGAACCGGTCGGCACGCGCACGGCCACGGTGCGGTTGTCGATGCCCCAGCTCGGCGAGTTCGGTACGTAGAACTGCGCGCCGAAGCGGCGGTACGAGTTGACGTTCGGGCAGAGAAACGCCATTTGCGCCGGCAGGGTCTCGAGCACACCGCCGATCGCGTGACGCAGTGCGGCGTTCTGCTCGGGATCCTCGCTGGCGAAGATGTTGTTGCCTTCTTTGTCGAGAATCGAAATGTGCACGTGCAGACCGTTGCCGGCCTGGCCCGGATACGGCTTGGCCATGAAAGTCGTGTCCATCTCGTGGTCGTAGGCGATGTTCTTCACCAGACGCTTGAGCAGAACCGCGTAATCGCAGGCCTTGATCGGGTCGGAGACGTGATGCAGGTTGACTTCGAACTGCGCCGGGGCGCTTTCCTTGACGATGGCGTCAGCGGGAATGCCCTGCTCTTTCGCGCCTTCGAGGATGTCTTGCAGGCAATCGACGTATTCGTCGAGATCGTCGATCAGGTAGACCTGGGTCGACACCGGACGCTTGCCGGATACCGGTGAACGTGGCGATTGCGGACGGCCATTCACGTTGTCCTGGTCGATCAGGTAGAACTCGAGTTCGAACGCCGCGCAGATGGTCAGGCCAAGGTCGTCGAATTTGCGCACAACGTTGGCCAGCACTTCACGCGGGTCGGCGAAGAACGGCTGGCCTTCGATCTCGTGCATGGTCATCAGCAGTTGAGCGGTCGGGCGTTTTTGCCACGGCTCGATGCTCAGGGTGCCGGGGATCGGGTAGCAGATGCGATCAGCATCGCCAATATCCAGGCCCAGGCCGGTGCTTTCCACCGTCGAGCCGTTGATGTCCAGCGCGAACAACGACGCCGGCAGGTTGATGCCTTTTTCGTACACCTTATGAAGACTGGTGCGTTCGATACGCTTGCCGCGCACCACACCGTTCATATCCGCAATCAGAAGGTCGACGTACAAAACCTCAGGATATTTCTTAAGGAATGCGTTGGCTTCGTTGAGTTGAACGGTACGCAGAGGGACCGACATGATGCACCTATTTAGCTGTTAATTATTATGTTCACCACTGTGTTGCGCAGCCAGTCAATCCGAAAGGCAAAGTGAAGTCAATAGCGAACACCCCGCCCTGCAGCCTTTATTTTTCGGGCTTTTCTTAACACTCTCGTGCCATATCCGCCGGCAAACCCCGGCAAACCTGAGTGATTTGATGAACGGCGTTTAGAATTTTTTACATGGCAGTTGTTAATTAAAATCAACGAGGCTAAGCTCCGGAAAAGCTCGTTCAAGTGACAGACTTCGAGGTGAATAAAAATGGCATTCAAGCCATTGATCGGCGTTACTGCGTGCGTCAAACAGATTGGCCTGCACCCCTATCACATCAGCGGCGACAAGTACGTACGTGCTGTCAGCGTTGGCGCCCAAGGGTTGCCAGTGGTCATTCCTTCCCTCGGCAATCTGACTGAAATCGATGACCTGCTCGGTCAGCTCGACGGTCTGTTGCTCACCGGCTCTCCCTCGAACGTGGAGCCCTTCCACTATCAAGGCCCGGCCAGTGCCCCCGGCACGGATCACGATCCGGCACGCGACGCCACCACCCTTCCTTTATTGCGTGCAGCCATCGCGGCGGGCGTTCCGGTGCTCGGCATCTGCCGTGGCTTCCAGGAAATGAATGTGGCGTTTGGCGGCAGCCTGCATCAAAAGGTGCACGAGCTGCCCGGCATGCTCGATCACCGTGAAGCCGACAGCCCGGATGTGGCCGTGCAATACGCACCAGCCCATGCGGTCAGCGTGATCGCTGGCGGTGTGTTCGAAGCGCTGGAGTTGGCCGACGAATTTCAGGTCAATTCGATTCACAGCCAAGGCATCGACCGCCTCGCCCCCGGCCTGCGTGCTGAAGCCGTGGCACCGGACGGTTTGATCGAGGCGATCTCGGTCGAGCACAGCCCGACCTTCGCCCTCGGCGTGCAATGGCATCCGGAATGGCAGGTGCTGGACAACCCGAACTACCTGAGGATTTTCCAGGCGTTCGGCGCAGCGTGCCGGCAACGGGCGGCGAAGCGCAGTCAGCGCTGACGCAATCCCAGACCAGATAACGATTTACTGCCCCCACGGCTGGCGGGTGTGCGTTTGCACATCCGCCCGTCGTGAACTGCAACACCCGTGATAACAACAAGTACGACCCAGGCAGCCAGGACGGCGGCGCCGAACAAGCCGGATCGGTACGGACAAAGGCCACTCAGGTCAACGCATATCCCCTGTGGGAGCGAGCCTGCTCGCGAAAGCGGTGTATCAGCAAACGATGATGTCGACTGACACTCCGTATTCGCGAGCAGGCTCGCTCCCACAGGTTCTGCGCCAGCTGACAGGCATTCCGGACCGTTCCGCAATCCACTTAAGCCCGGCCACATTGGCCAGGCACACGACACCTGTTGGGAGTTTCACATGGCAAACGCCTCCAGCACTTACCGCAAGGCACTCGAGGGTCAGCAGCAACCGAAAAAGGTGCTGGTGAAAGTTGATCGTGTCACCAAGAAGTTCGACGAAACCGTGGCCGTGGACGATGTGTCCCTGGAGATCCATCAGGGCGAGATTTTCGCGCTGCTGGGCGGTTCCGGTTCGGGCAAATCGACTCTGCTGCGCATGCTCGCCGGTTTCGAGCGGCCGACCGAGGGGCGGATTCTGCTCGATGGCGTGGACATCACCGACATGCCGCCGTACGAGCGGCCGATCAACATGATGTTCCAGTCCTACGCGCTGTTCCCGCACATGACCGTGGCACAGAACATCGCCTTCGGCCTCAAACAGGACCGTTTGCCGGCCAGCGAAATCGATGCCCGCGTCGAAGAGATGCTGCGTCTGGTGCACATGACCCAATACGCCAAGCGCCGCCCGCACCAGTTGTCCGGCGGCCAGCGTCAGCGCGTGGCGCTCGCCCGCTCGTTGGCCAAACGGCCGAAGCTGTTGCTGCTCGACGAGCCGATGGGTGCGCTGGATAAAAAGCTGCGTTCGCAGATGCAGCTTGAGCTGGTGGAAATCATCGAGCGCGTCGGCGTGACTTGCGTGATGGTGACCCACGACCAGGAAGAAGCCATGACCATGGCCCAGCGCATCGCGATCATGCACCTGGGCTGGATCGCGCAGATCGGCAGCCCGGTGGACATTTATGAAGCGCCGGTCAGCCGCATGGTCTGCGAATTCATCGGCAACGTGAACGCTTTCGACGGCACTGTGGTGGAAGATCTGGAAGGCCACGCGATCATTCACAGCCCCGACTTGCAGCAGAAGATCTATGTCGGTCACGGCGTCAGCACGTCGGTACAGGACAAGTCGATCACCTACGCCATCCGCCCGGAAAAAATGCTCGTCAGCACTACCCGACCGGAGTTCCGCTACAACTGGTCCGAAGGCAAGGTCCACGACATCGCCTACCTCGGCGGCCACTCGGTATTCTACGTCGAGCTGCCCGGCGGCAAGATCGTCCAGTCGTTCATGGCCAACGCCGAACGCCGTGGCGCGCGGCCGACCTGGGACGACAAGGTCTACGTCTGGTGGGAAGACGACAGCGGCGTGGTGCTGCGCTCATGAGAACTTTCAATCAGCAATTCTTGCGCCTGGTGCCCAGCGGACGAAAACTGGTGATCGGCATTCCGTTCATCTGGCTGTTCCTGTTCTTCATGCTGCCGTTCTTCCTGGTGATGAAGATCAGCTTCTCGGAAGCCGCGCTGTCGATCCCGCCGTACTCGGAGATCTACACCTTCGCCGAACAGAAATTCCAGCTGCTGCTGAACATCGGCAACTACACCCTGCTCGGCGAAGACGAACTGTACCTGTCGGCGTATCTCGGCTCGCTGAAAGTCGCGGCACTGAGCACGCTGATGTGCCTGGTGATCGGTTTCCCGATGGCTTACGCGATCACCAAGACCGGCAAGGAAACGCAAAACGTCCTGCTGCTGTTGATCATGATGCCGACCTGGACGGCGATCCTGATCCGCGTGTATGCGTGGATGGGCATCCTCAGCAACAACGGTCTGCTCAACGGGTTCCTGATGTGGACCGGGCTCACCGATCACCCGATCGAGATCCTCAACACCAACACTGCGGTGTACATCGGCGTGGTCTATGCCTATCTGCCGTTCATGGTGCTGCCGCTCTACGCCAACCTGGTCAAGCACGACAACAGCCTGCTGGAAGCCGCGCAGGATCTGGGTTCGAGCAACTTCAACAACTTCTGGAAGATCACCGTGCCGCTGGCCAAGAACGGCATCATCGCCGGTTGCATGCTGGTGTTCATTCCGGTAGTCGGCGAGTTCGTGATTCCGGAACTGCTGGGTGGCCCGGAGACGCTGATGATCGGTCGCGTGCTGTGGCAGGAGTTCTTCAATAACCGCGACTGGCCGGTGGCTTCTGCGCTGGCGGTGGTAATGCTGTTGATCCTGATTGTGCCGATTCTGCTGTTCAACCGCAGCCAGGCCAAAGAGATGGAGGCACGGGGATGAAACGCTTCAATTTTTCCAAGTTCATGCTGATCTTCGGCTTGATGTTCATTTATCTGCCGATGCTGATTCTGGTGATCTACTCGTTCAACGCCTCGAAACTGGTGACGGTGTGGGGTGGCTGGTCGATCAAGTGGTATGTCGGCCTGCTCGACAACACGCAACTGATGGGCTCGGTGCTGCGCTCGCTGGAGATCGCCTGCTACACCGCGATTGCCGCTGTGGCACTGGGCACCCTCGCCGCCTTCGTCCTGACGCGGGTGACGCGCTTCAAGGGTCGCACGCTGTTTGGTGGCCTGGTGACCGCGCCGTTGGTGATGCCGGAAGTGATCACCGGTCTGTCGCTGTTGCTGCTGTTCGTGGCGATGGCGCAACTGATCGGCTGGCCGCAGGAGCGCGGCATCGTCACCATCTGGATCGCCCACACCACCTTTTGTGCCGCTTATGTGGCGGTGGTAGTCTCCGCGCGCCTTCGCGAGCTGGATCTGTCGATCGAAGAAGCGGCGATGGACCTCGGCGCCAAACCATTCAAAGTGTTTTTCCTCATCACCATTCCAATGATCGCGCCGTCGCTGGCCGCCGGCGGGATGATGTCGTTTGCCTTGTCGCTGGATGATCTGGTGCTGGCGAGTTTTGTCTCCGGGCCGGGCTCGACGACGCTGCCGATGGAAGTGTTCTCGGCGGTGCGCCTGGGCGTGAAGCCCGAGATCAACGCCGTGGCCAGCCTGATTCTGCTGGCAGTGTCGCTGGTGACTTTCCTGGTCTGGTATTTCGGCCGCAAGGCAGAAGCGAACCGCAAACGGGCGATTCAGGAAGCGATGGATCAGACCGCAAACGAGTCGTGGCAACAGCCGGCAGCGGCGACTGCCTGAGCAACACCGATGAACAACTGTGGCGAGGGGATTTATCCTCGTTGGGCTGCGAAGCGGCCCCTGAAGTTCTACCTGAAGACTCCGTATTCAGGTTTTGCGACTGCTTCGCAGCCTAGCGGGGATAAATCCCCTCGCCACAAGGTTCAAGTGCACCGAGCTTTTGTTTTGTTGAATAAGAAGAAGGGAGTTGTACCGATGAAAATGTTTGGCAGGACTCTGCTGACACTGTCCTTAATGGGCGCAATGGTCATGGGCGCCCAGGCCAACGACAAGGTGCTGCGTGTTTACAACTGGTCCGATTACATCGCGCCGGACACCGTGAAAAAGTTCGAAGACGAGACCGGCATTCGCGTGACCTATGACGTCTTCGACAGCAACGAAACCCTTGAGGCGCGTTTGCTCGCGGGCAAATCCGGCTATGACATCGTCGTGCCGTCGAACAGTTTCCTGGCCAAACAGATCAAGGCCGGCGTCTATCAACCGCTGGACAAATCGAAGCTGCCGAACTGGAAGAATCTCAACCCGGTACTGTTGAAAAACGCTTCCGCCAGTGATCCGGACAACGCGCATGCGTTCCCGTACATGTGGGGCTCGATCGGCATCGGTTTCAATCCGGCGAAGGTCAAGGAAGTGCTCGGCGCCAACGCCCCGACCAACTCCTGGGACTTACTGTTCAAACCGGAGAACGCGGAAAAGCTCAAAGCCTGCGGCATCAGCTTCCTCGATTCGCCGACCGAAATGCTCCCGGCCGCCCTGCACTACCTGGGCTATCCGGTGAACGACAAGGACAAGGCGCACATCGCCGAAGCCGAAGCGCTGTTCATGAAAATCCGTCCTTACGTGGCGTACTTCCACTCCTCGAAGTACATCTCCGATCTGGCCAACGGCAACATCTGCGTGGCGGTCGGTTACTCCGGCGACGTCCTGCAGGCCAAGGCTCGCGCGGTGGAATCGGGCAACAACGTGGTGATCGACTACAGCATTCCCAAGGAAGGCGCCGGCAGTTTCTACGACATGGTCGCCATCCCCCGTGATGCGGCGAACGTCGACAATGCCTACCTGTTCATGGACTTCCTGATGCGCCCGGACATCATCGCCGAAGTCACCAACAGCATCGGCTACAGCAACGCCAACGCAGCGGCCACGCCACTGGTGGACGAAGCGATCCGCAACGAACCGGGCTCGTATCCTTCGCAAGCGGTGATGGCGACGTTGTATGCAGTGCCGGATCAGCCGATTGCCACGCAGCGGATCATGACGCGCGGCTGGACGCGGGTGAAGCTCGGTAAATAAGCCCGTCGGGCAACGCTGATCGACTGATCGTTCCTACGCTCCGCGTAGGAATGCCTCAATGGACGCTCTGCGTCCGCTTTGGGACGCGGAGCGTCCCGGGCTGCATTCCCACGCAGAGCGTGGGAACGATCAGATGCAGTGCTGAAAATTTTCCGTTCACGCAGCGCCTTACCACCGCTGCACCCTGCTCTGAACGGCCTCACCCGGCTCCCTCGGCTCGGGTGAATTTGCAGGCGCCTTCGGGCGCCTTTTTTTGTTCGTTCAGATCAGCGGCCAGTCCTGCACAACCCGATACCGCCCCTTGTGCGATTCGAACAGAGCTAAGCGTTCGGCACGCAGAACGAACTCCGGCGGCGTGCGCGCTTCCGGCTCCGGCGCGCGGTATTCGCGGGCCAGTGTCAGGTGCGGGCGGAACTCGTGGGTGGGCTCGTCAAAACCGAACGGCAGCATCGCCTGCTCCAACGCATAGACCAGGCGCAACAACGCCGGCGGCGCCTGCTCGGGTGCAAGGGACAACACACCGGGGCGATGCCAGACCTGCAAGCGATCCAGCGCAACCCGCAACGCCTCGCCAGGAACACGTACGCCGCCGGCGGCTTCGCAGACGCCATGGATTTGCGCCAGCGGCACCGCACCGAGAAACAGCAGGGTCAGATGAAAGTTATCCGTCGGCACCGGTTTGCCGCTGCGCAGGCCCAGTTCCGCGCGCCACTGGGCGATTGCCTTGCGCTGCGCCGGCGGGCAGTCCAAAGCGAAAAACAGCCGTTTCGACGGTTCATCCCTGCGCACTTCATCCATCATCGCCCCGCCCTCCATATCGTCATGATCGCGCCGATTCTACACAGCCTGTTCTGACGACTCGCGACAGGAAGCTATAGTTCAAGGATTGCCATCAACCGGAGGCTGCCATGCGCGAGATCCTCAGCAAAGAACCCTGGTGGGCCCGGCCACCGCATCCCGGACAGGACGAAAGCGAACTGGAATGGGGCTGGCTGGTGCATTACAGCGAAGGCGAACCGCGCTTCGAATTCGTTCGCGAGAGACCCAGCGACGAGCAGATCCGCAACCGCAAAAGTTGCCGGGTCACCCCCGCGGCCGAATGAATAGAGCCCGTGAGCACTAATCCTGTGGGAGCGAGCAGGCTCGCTCCCACAGGGTCATGCATTGATCAGTGGGGTTGGGTGTCGCCGGCGGCGGTGTCGATGCTGACAACCACTGACATCCCCGGCCGCAAGCGTTCTTCTTCCTGCTGGTCGGGATCGATGGTGATGCGCACCGGCACGCGCTGGGCGATCTTGACGAAGTTGCCGGTGGCGTTGTCGGCCTGCAGCAAGGCAAATTCCGAGCCGGTGCCCGGCGAAATATGCTGCACGTGGCCGGTGAATCTGCGGTGGTTCAAGGCGTCGACGGTAAAGCGTACCGGTTGCCCGACCCGCACGTTGGCCATCTGGGTTTCCTTCATGTTGGCGATCACCCACTTCTGGTCCGGGACCAACGCCATCAACTGCGCGCCGGAGTTGACGTAGGCGCCGAGGCGCACGCCGATCTGCCCGAGCTGACCGTCGCGCGGGGCGACAATTCGCGTGTTCGACAGATCGATCCGCGCCAGTTGCACCGCCGCTTCGGCACTGGCCACGGCGGCCTCCAGCGAGCCGCGATTGACGATCACCGTTTGCAGATCCTGCCGGGCGATTTCCAGATTGGCCTTGGCCTGCGCCACAGAAGCCGTGCTTTGCGCGTTGGCAGCGAGGGTCACGTCAAATTCGCGCTTGGACACCGAGCCGTCGCGCACCAGCTCCTGATTACGCCGCAGATCCGCCTCGCTCTTGCGCAACTGCGCCTGGCTGTCGGCAAGCACCGCCTGACGCAATTTGATCGTCGCTTCGGCGCTGTTGCGCTGCTGCACGACGTTGGCCAGTCCGGCCTTCTGTACTGCCAGTTGTGCCAAGGACTGGTCGAGGCGTTGCTGATAAATGCGGTCGTCCAGACGCACCAGCAGATCCCCGGCCTTGACGTACTGGAAGTCCTGGACCGGCACCTCGAACACATAGCCGCTGAGCTGCGGCCCGATGATCGTCACCTGCCCGCGAATCAAGGCGTTTTCGGTGGTTTCGACCGCACTGCTGAACGGCGGCAGTTGCCACGCATACAGCACGATCAACACGCCGACGATGGCGATTGCGGCAAAGCTCAGCGAAGAAATGATCCGCACCCGCAGCGAACGCGGCGCGGTATTCGGTGACGATGGCGGCGCCTCCCCTTCAGGCGTGGCGGCGATGGCGTTGGTGGTTGTGGTGGTCGGTTCGGTCATGAAGAAGTGGCACCGCTGGGTGGTACGGAAGGTGTCGGCTCAATGGCTTTGGTGGTGCTCATCAGCCACAACGCGCGAATCGAAAGCCAGATCATCGTCAGAACGGCAATGACCGCGATCAGCATGAAGACATCGTTATAGGCCAGCACGTTCGCTTCGCGTGTCGCCGCATTGGCGAGGCTGCGAATGCCGGCCAGATTGCGCAGGCTCGGATCCGCCAGCAAACCGCCGAAGGCCGAGCCGCCGCTCTGCACCCGCGCGGCCACCAACGGGTCGGACATCACCAGATGATCGACGATGTGGCTGGAATGGTACTTCTCCCGCACGATCTGAAAAGTCCCGAGCAACGCCGCGCCGAGCAGTCCGCCGAGGTTATTGCAGATCCCGAACAGCACGGAAAAACTCACCAGGTTGCGCGGATTGGTCAGCACGTTACGCGTGCCGAAGACCATGGTCGGGCCGAGAAAAAACGTACTGCCGAACGCCAGCAGGAACTGACTGAAATACATGTTTTCGGGGCGGGTCAGGTTGTTCGAGAAGCTGTCCATCACCGAACCGGTGGCCATCAGCGCCAAGGAAATGATCAACGGCATCAGCAAATGTTTGGGGTCGATGGTCAACGCGCTGGTGGCAAGCCCGGCGATGCTGCCAATCAGCATCACCACGTACAGACTGTGCAACTGCTCATAGCCCATGTTGAGGTTCTGCATGAACCCCACGGCGCCGGTGGATTGCTCCGAGGTGACCATGCGAATCAGGGTCACCGCCAGCGCCAGGCGGATCATCGTTCCGCTGCCCAGCCAGCGGGTCATCAGCATCGGGTTGCTGCGGTTGTGCTCGATGGCCAGGCCCATGATGATCAGCGCGATCGAACAGGCCAGCGCCACGCCGATCCAGTCTGCCTCCAGCCACCAGTCGATCCGCCCCAGCGACAGCACCGCGCACAACAACGCTACACCAGTGGCGAGGATGGCGAAGGTGAGGAAATCGAGTTTTTCAAAGGTTTTGAAGCGGTCACCGGGCGGCAACTTCAGCAGCAAGACACAGCCGAGTGACAGCAGGGCCATGCCCAATTCGAACAGGTACAGACCGCGCCATTCGGCGATCTGCAACAGGTCTTCGGAAAACAGCCGCGCCAGCGGTAACGCCAATTGCGACGTGCCGAGGCCGAGTACCAACGCTTTGAGCCGCCACTTCGCCGGGAACGCCTGGACCATGTAATACAGACCCAGCGAGCTCAGCGCCGCACCGACCATGCCGTGCGCCGCTCGCACCGCCACTGCCGAGTTGAGATCGTTGACGAACAAATGGCCGAAGGTCACCAGCGCGTACAACACAAGGAACACTTCGGTGAACGCGCGCAAGCCGAACTGCTGGCGAAACTTCACCAGCAGCAGATTCATCGACACGTTGGTCATCACATACGCCGCCGGCAGCCAGGCCATCTCCGCCGTGGTCGCGCCGAGCGAGCCTTGCAGGTAAGGCAGGTTGGCAACCACCAGCGAGTTGCCCAAGCCACCGGTCACCGCCACCAGCACGCCAACCGCCGCGTACGCCAGGCGCTTGGGCGTGGAGTGCAGAGGTGTCGACGGAGAACCGGGCAGGCTGGGCTTTTCGTGGGGTTGCCAGTTGCGCGGGGCGTATTTATCCATGGATCGGCCTGGTGCTGGGGGTGAGGGAAGTTTGCCGCAATTTGACGGGCAATACACGACTCGACAGACACCAAGGAACCCTGTGGGAGCGAGCCTGCTCGCGAAAGCGCTGTGTCAGTCGACAACTTCATTGAATGAAAGTCCGCATTCGCGAGCAGGCTCGCTCCCACATGGGTTCGGCGTCGCATGGGAGGTCATCGTATAACTTCCAGTTGACAATCCCCGAAAATCTGGGAAATATCCGCATCGATGTTGTACGACGACGTATGACAAATAATAAAAACAACAAACGATCCAGGGAGCGTCACAGTGAGCCCACTCGCCCGCAATTCCGTCCGCCCGTCACGTTTTGCCCATTTCAAACCGCGTTCGACCCTCAGCCTGATCGGTTGCAGCAGCCTCGCTCTGGCCCTGCCCATGAGCGCCGATGCCGAAGGCTTCCTCGACGACAGCAAAGCCACGCTGAACCTGCGCAACGCCTACTTCAACCGCAACTTCGTCAACCCGGCCTATCCGCAGGGCAAGGCTGAAGAGTGGACGCAGAGCTTCATTCTCGACGCCAAATCCGGCTTCACCCAAGGCACGATCGGCTTCGGCCTCGATGTGCTCGGGCTGTATTCGCAAAAGCTTGATGGCGGCAAAGGCACTGGCGGCACGCAACTGTTGCCGATCCATGATGACGGGCGCCCGGCCGACAACTTCGGCCGCCTCGGCGTGGCGCTGAAAGCCAAAGTCTCGAAGACCGAATTGAAAGTCGGTGAATGGATGCCGGTGCTGCCGATCCTCCGCTCCGACGACGGCCGCTCCCTGCCGCAGACCTTTCGCGGTGGCCAGATCACGTCCACCGAGATCAACGGCCTGACCGTCTACGGCGGCCAATTCCGTGGCAACAGCCCGCGCAACGACGCGAGCATGGAAGACATGTCGATGAACGGCCGCGGTGCGTTCACCTCCGATCGCTTCAACTTCGGCGGCGGCGAATACAGCTTCAACGAAAAGCGCACCATGGTCGGCGTGTGGTACGCCGAGCTCACCGACATCTACCAGCAGCAGTATTTCAACCTCAGCCACAGCCAGCCGATGGGCGACTGGACGCTGGGCGCCAACCTCGGTTTCTTCACCGGCAAGGAAGACGGCAGCGCTCAGGCCGGCGACCTCGACAACAAGACCGCGTTCGCCCTGCTCTCGGCCAAGTATGGCGGCAACACTTTCTACGTCGGCCTGCAGAAACTCACCGGCGACGATGCCTGGATGCGCGTCAACGGCACCAGCGGCGGCACCCTGGCCAACGACAGTTACAACGCCAGTTATGACAACGCCAAAGAGCGCTCCTGGCAGGTGCGTCACGACTACAACTTCGTTGCGCTGGGCGTGCCTGGCCTGACCCTGATGAACCGCTACATCAGCGGCGATAACGTGCACACCGCCACCACCAATGACGGCAAGGAATGGGGCCGTGAATCGGAACTGGCCTACACCGTGCAGAGCGGCCCGCTGAAGAACCTCAACGTGAAATGGCGCAACGCGACCATTCGCCGGGACTTCAGCACCAACGAATTTGACGAGAACCGGATCTTTATCAGCTATCCGATTTCGTTGTTGTAACGGTTGGCGGTTTACCCTGTGGGAGCGAGCCTGCTCGCGAAAGCGCCGGACCAGTCGATTTGTTCTGACTGGCACACCGCATTCGCGAGCAGGCTCGCTCCCACAAGGGGATTGCATTGCAAGGCAGGTATCGGGTCTTGAGAAAATGAATCGCCCCTTCCGTCATCTACACCAAAAGTCGCGTTGACAAGATCCGGAAACCCTACCGATACTTCAGCGCAGTCATACGACAACCTACAACAAACCTAATAACAATGTGTTCAGGGATTGCCATGACGTCTACCTCTACCCCCCGCGCTCCTTTCAACCGCCTGCTGCTGACCGGTGCCGCCGGCGGCCTGGGCAAAGTGTTGCGCGAACGCCTGCGCCCTTACGCCAATGTGCTGCGCCTGTCCGACATCGCCGCCCTCGCCCCGGCCGTCGATGACCACGAAGAAGTCGTGCTCTGCGACCTCGCCGACAAGCAAGCCGTGCATCAACTGGTCGAAGGCGTCGATGCGATCCTGCATTTCGGCGGCGTCTCGGTCGAGCGCCCGTTCGAAGAAATCCTCGGCGCCAATATCTGCGGCGTGTTCCACATTTACGAAGCGGCGCGCAAGCACGGTGTGAAGCGGGTGATCTTCGCCAGCTCCAACCACGTCATCGGTTTCTACAAACAGGACCAACAGCTCGACGCCACTTCAGCGCGTCGTCCCGATGGTTACTACGGCTTGTCCAAGTCCTACGGCGAAGACATGGCCAGTTTCTACTTCGATCGCTACGGTATCGAAACCGTCAGCATCCGCATCGGCTCCTCGTTCCCCGAACCGCAGAACCGCCGGATGATGCACACCTGGCTGAGCTTCGACGATCTCACGCAACTGCTCGAACGCTCGCTGTACACACCAAACGTCGGCCACACCGTGGTCTACGGCATGTCCGCCAACAAAGATGTCTGGTGGGACAACCGCTACGCCAGCCACCTCGGTTTCGAAGCCAAGGACACCTCGGAAGTGTTCCGCGACAAGGTCGAAGCGCAACCGATGCCAGCCGACGATGATCCGGCGCGGATCTACCAGGGCGGCGCCTTCGTCGCAGCAGGCCCGTTTGGCGATTGAACGCTCGACTTGATCCCCCTCCAATAAAAACCAAGGGAATGAGTATGCAAGCCGAATTGATCGTCGACGCCCGCAACGCGGTCGGTGAAAGCCCGGTCTGGGTGCCGCAGGAAAACGCCCTGTACTGGGTCGACATCCCCAACGGCGGACTGCAACGCTGGAGCGCTGACACTGGCCATGTTGCCTCGTGGAAGGCCCCGGAAATGCTCGCCTGCATCACCCGCCACCGCAGTGGTGGCTGGGTCGCTGGCATGGAAAGCGGCTTCTTTCGCCTGCACCCGCACAGCGACGGCAGCCTCGACAGCGAATTGCTCGCCACCGTCGAGCACAGCCGCGCCGACATGCGCCTCAACGACGGTCGCTGCGATCGCCAAGGGCGTTTCTGGGCCGGCAGCATGGTGCTGAACATGGGCCTGAACGCGCTTGAAGGCCGGCTCTATCGCTACGGCGCCGGGCAGACGGGCGTGGTCGAAGCGCAGCTGGATGGCTTCATCGTGCCCAACGGCCTCGCTTTCAGCCCTGACGGCAAGACCATGTACCTGTCGGATTCGCACCCCAACGTGCAACTGATCTGGGCCTTCGATTACGACACCGAGACCGGCACGCCATCGAATCGCCGAATCTTCGTCGACATGAATCATTTCCCCGGCCGCCCCGATGGCGCCGCCGTGGATGCCGAAGGCTGCTACTGGATCTGCGCCAACGACGCCGGCCTGATCCACCGCTTCGCCCCGGACGGCCGACTGGATTTCTCGCTGGAAGTACCGGTGAAGAAACCGACCATGTGCGCTTTCGGCGGCAGCAACCTGGACACCTTGTTTGTCGCCTCGATTCGCCCCGGCGATGACCACGACCCGCAATCCCTGGCCGGCGGCGTGTTCGCCCTGAAGCCAGGCGTCAAAGGCCTCGCCGAACCGCAATTCAACGATTTGCTTTAGACCCTCTGCTGCACCGCTGCGCCTTGAACACAAAAATAACAAGACTGGAGACTCACCCCCCATGAACTTCAAACGCACCTTGCTCGCCGCTGCACTCCCGCTGATGTTCACCTTCGCTGGTGCCGCTCAGGCACTGGAACTTAAAGTCGCCGACATCCACCCCAAGGGTTATCCCACCGTGGAAGCCGAAGAAAGCATGGGCAAGACCCTGACCAAGGAAACCAACGGCGAGCTGACCTTCAAGTACTTCCCGGGCGGCGTGCTCGGTTCGGAAAAAGAAGTCATCGAGCAGATGCAATTCGGCGCGATACAGATGTCTCGCGTCAGCCTGGGTATCGTCGGCCCTGTGGTGCCGGATGTGAACGTGTTCAACATGCCGTTCATTTTCCGCGACCAGCAACACATGCGTAACGTCATCGATGGCCCGGTGGGCGATGAGATTCTCGACAAGATCACCAACTCCGAATTCAAATTGGTGGCCCTGGCGTGGATGGACGGCGGTACACGCAACATCTACACCAAGAAACCGGTGCGCAAGCTCGAAGACCTCAAGGGCATGAAAATTCGCGTGCAAGGCAACCCGATGTTCATCGACATGATGAACGCCATGGGTGCCAACGGTATCGCCATGGACACCGGCGAAATCTTCAGCGCCCTGCAGACCGGCGTGATCGACGGCGCGGAAAACAACCCGCCGACCCTGCTCGAACACAACCACTTCCAGAACGCCAAGTTCTACAGCCTGACCGGTCACCTGATCCTGCCGGAGCCGATCGTGATGTCGAAAATCACATGGGAAAAACTCACTCCGGATCAACAGCAACTGGTGAAAAAAGCCGCCAAGGCTGCCCAGGCTGAAGAGCGCGTACTGTGGGACAAGAAGTCCGCTGCCAGTGAAGAAAAACTCAAGGCCGCCGGCGTCGAGTTCATCACCGTTGACAAGAAACCTTTCTACGAAGCTACCGCCTCGGTTCGCGAGAAATACGGCGCGCCTTATGCCGATCTGATCAAAAAGATCGAAGCCGTTCAGTAACGCCTCCCGCTCCGTACTCATGAAAAAGGCCCGGCGCGCCAGCGGTTCAGGCGCGCCCGGTTACGGTGGAACCCGATGAAGAATCTGCTGCTGCGTATCAACGACAAGATCTACATGACGTGCATCTGGGTCGCCGGCCTTTCCGTCCTGGCGATTTCCCTGATGATTCCCTGGGGCGTGTTCGCCCGCTACGTGCTCGGCACCGGCTCCAGCTGGCCAGAGCCGACGGCGATCCTGCTGATGATGGTGTTCACCTTCATCGGCGCCGCCGCCAGTTACCGCGCCGGTGCGCACATGGCCGTGGCCATGCTCACCGACCGCATGCCACCGCAGCTGAAATCCGCAGCAGCGATTTTTTCGCAACTGCTGATGGCGGCCATCTGCATCTTCATGACCATCTGGGGCACCAAGCTGTGCATGTCCACCTGGAACCAGTTCATGGCCGCCCTGCCCGATCTGCGCGTTGGCGTGACCTATCTGCCGATCCCCGTGGGCGGTTTGCTGACATTGATTTTTGTCGTGGAAAAACTCTTGCTCGGTGACCAGAGCAAACGTCGGGTCGTGCAGTTCGACCTGGTTGAAGAAAGTGAAGGTGCCGTTTAATGGACGCTCTGATCCTGCTGGGCAGTTTTATCGTATTGATCCTGATCGGCATGCCGGTCGCTTACGCGTTGGGCGCCGCTGCGCTGATCGGCGCTTGGTGGATCGACATTCCCTTCCAGGCGGTGATGATCCAGGTCGCCTCGGGGGTGAACAAATTCTCGCTGCTGGCCATTCCGTTCTTCGTCCTCGCCGGTGCGATCATGGCCGAGGGCGGCATGTCCCGGCGGTTGGTGGCGTGTGCCGGCGTGCTGGTAGGTTTCGTCCGTGGTGGCCTGTCACTGGTCAACATCGTCGCCTCGACCTTCTTCGGTGCGATCTCCGGTTCGTCAGTGGCCGACACCGCGTCGGTGGGTTCGGTGCTGATTCCCGAGATGGAGCGCAAGGGTTATCCGCGCGACTTCTCCACCGCTGTGACCGTCAGCGGCTCGGTGCAAGCCCTGCTGACTCCGCCAAGCCACAACTCGGTGCTCTACTCGCTGGCCGCTGGCGGTACCGTTTCGATCGCTTCGCTGTTCATGGCCGGCATCGTCCCGGGCCTGCTGATGAGCGCCTGCCTGATGGTCCTGTGCCTGATCTTCGCGAAAAAGCGCAACTACCCCAAGGGCGAAGTGATTCCGATGCGCCAGGCGCTGAAGATTGTCGGCGAAGCCCTGTGGGGCATGATGGCGATGGTGATCATCCTCGGCGGCATTCTCTCGGGTATTTTCACCGCCACTGAATCGGCGGCCATCGCGGTGCTGTGGTCATTCTTCGTGACCATGTTCATTTATCGCGATTACAAATGGCGCGAGCTGCCCAAGCTGATGCACCGCACGGTGCGCACCATCTCCATCGTGATGATCCTGATCGGTTTCGCCGCCAGCTTCGGCTACATCATGACCCTGATGCAGATCCCGGCGAAGATCACCACGCTGTTCCTGACCCTGTCGGACAACCGCTACGTGATCCTGATGTGCATCAACGTGATGTTGCTGTTGCTTGGCACGGTGATGGACATGGCGCCGCTGATCCTGATCCTCACGCCGATCCTGATGCCAGTGATCATGGGCATCGGTGTCGATCCGGTGCAGTTCGGCATGATCATGCTGGTCAACCTGGGAATCGGACTGATAACACCGCCGGTGGGGGCCGTGCTCTTCGTCGGCTCGGCGGTGGGCAAGGTCAGTATCGAAAGCACGGTGAAAGCGCTGCTGCCGTTCTATGGCGTGCTGTTCCTGGTACTGCTGCTGGTGACCTACGTTCCGGCGATTTCGCTGTGGCTGCCGCACCTGGTGTTGTGACCCGCTGAGAAGATCGCAGCCTCGTGCAAGGAGGCTGCGATCTTTTGCTCTTCACGCCCGCAACAACATGTACCCCGCGACCACCAGACAGACACTGGCAAACCCCACCTGCAACGCCCGCGCCGGCACCTGCGCGCACAGCCTGCGACCGATGAGCATGCCAACGATGCTGGCGACAATGAACGCCCCACCCTGGCTGTCGATACGCACCCCCGCATGAAACGCGCCGATCACCCCGATCGCGGAAATCAGACTGATCACCATCAACGACGTCGCAACGATGCCGCGCATCTGCACATCGGTCAGTTGCTTGAACGCCGGCACGATCAGAAAGCCGCCGCCGACGCCCAGTAAACCCGAAACCACGCCAGTAACCGCTCCCAGTGCAGCCAGGGTGGCGGTGCATTTGGCGGTCCAGTCGAAGCGCCCGGTCTGCTCGTTGAGCATGCAGTTTTTCTGCCCCCAACTGGCATGGCCGTGATCGCTCGGCCCGGCTTGCTGACGCTCCTTTCTGAACATTCGCCAAGCGACCAAGACCATCAGCAGGCTAAACAGCATCATCAGAATCTTTTCCGGCAACTGATGTGCGAAGTAGATCCCCAGCGGCGAAAACACCGCGCCCAGTGCCGCGATCAACAGCGCCGCGCGGTAACGCACCAGGCCATGGCGCAAACCATCGATCGCCCCGACCGCCGCCGCGCTGCCGACCGCAAACAAGGCCACCGGCGCCGCTTGCGTCATCGTCCAGCCGAGCCCGAGCACCAGCGCCGGCACCGCGAGAATCCCGCCGCCTGCGCCGGTCAGGCCGAGGACCAACCCCATCACCACGCCAAACAGACTTGCCAGCAACATAGGGGGTTTTCTCAGTCGACCCTGGACAGACGCGTCAGCCACTCGCGCCCCTTGAGCATGCCGTGCCAGTAGAACCACGGCAGCAGCGTCGCCTTCAGCCACCACGCCGAACGGCGGGCCACGGTCGGGTCCAGCGGGAAAGTCGGCAGCAGTTTGCCGCCATAGCCGAACTCGGCGAGGATCACCTTGCCCTTCTCCACCGTCAGCGGGCACGAGCCGTAGCCGTCGTACTTGAGCGGCAGCGGCTGTTGTTTGCGCGCGGCCAGCAGGTTCTGCGCAACGACGACAACCTGCTTGCGCACCGCTGCGGCGGTTTTCGCGTTGCTGGTGCCGCAGATATCGCCCAGTGCGAACACCTCGGGATAGCGCAGATGCTGCAGGCTGTGCGGATCGACCTCGCACCAACCGCCGGCATCGGCCAGCGGACTCTGTGCGATGAAATCCGGCGCGACTTGTGGCGGCACGACGTGCAGCAGATCGAAGGTTTTCGCGACCCGGCTGACATTGCCGTCGGCGTCCTTGACGTCAAACCACGCGGTTTTTGCCGGGCCGTCGACCTTGACCAGATTCGAGTTGAACGCCAGTTGCGCGTCGTACTGTTCGATGTACTTCATCAACGGCGGCACAAAGGTCGGCACGCCAAACAGCGCAGCGCCAGCGAGGTTGAATTCGACATTGATGTCTTTCAGCACGGCGGATTTGCGCCAGTAATCGCAAGACAGATACAGGGCCTTCTGCGGCGCGCCGGCACATTTGATCGGCATCGCTGGTTGGGTGAACAGCGCCCGGCCGTCGCGCAGTTTCTGCACTTGATCCCAGGTGTACTGGGCGTGTTGATAGCTGTAGTTGGAGGTGACGCCGTGCTGGCCGAGGCTTTCCTGCAAGCCTTCGATTTTCTCCCAGGCCAGGCGCAGGCCGGGGCAGACGATCAGGTTCTGATAGCTGACGGTGCGCTGGTCGTCGAGGGTGAGTTGGCGGCTTTGCGGGTCGATGGCGCTGACACTGGCCTGAATCCACGTCGCCTGACGCGGCATGACTTTGCTCATCGGCCTGACGGTGTCTTTCACATCAAACGCACCACCGCCGACCAGCGTCCACGCCGGTTGATAGTAGTGCTGTGAACTCGGTTCGATCACGGTGACTTTGAGCTGCGGGTCACGCTTGAGCAGGCTGGCGACAAAACCGATGCCGGCCGTGCCACCGCCGATGACCACGATGTCCGCACTGATGGATGGGCCCCAGTGTTGATCGTTCATTGCTTGTTCCTTTTGCTGCACGCAAGGATTTGTTCGGGTCAAACCAAAGAACCTGTGGGAGCTGGCTTGCCAGCGAAAGCGGTGTGTCAGTCACATAAATATTGGCTGATAAGTCCTCATCGCTGGCAAGCCAGCTCCCACAGGGTAAGTAAGTGTGAGGGCTGGCATTTATGGCTGTTCCCAGCTCTTGAGTACCGCTCCGCAATACAGCCCCGACAGAGTTTTCATCACCTGAATCACTTCGTGACTGGCCAGGCCGTAGAAAATGTATTTGCCTTCGCGGCGGGTCGCGACCAGGCCTTCATCGCGCAAGATGCCCAGTTGCTGGGACAGCGTCGGCTGGCGTACGCCGGTCACTTTTTCCAGCTCGCCGACGTTGCGTTCGCCCTGGGTCAGTTGACAGAGGATCAACAGACGATCCTCATTGGCCAGGGCTTTGAGCAAGGCGCAGGCTTTGGACGCCGAGGCGCGCAGTTGGGCGACTTCACATTCGGTCAGACTGGATTGCATTTGCACGAGGCCTTGAAGGTCACTTAAGCTGCGAACATTATGTTTTTACATAAACTGTTGCAACTCGAAATTCCTCAGCACAGGTTTCTGCCATGTCCGCCCAGATTGAAGCGTTCCTCGACCCCGCCTCCTCGACCTACAGCTACGTGGTCTATGAAGCCGACGGCGGCCAGTGCGCGATCGTCGACCCGGTGCTTGACTACGATGGCGCTGCCGGGCGCACCGGCACGGCGCAGGCGGACAAGATCATCGCTTTCGTGCGTGCGCACCGGCTGCAAGTGCAATGGCTGCTGGAAACCCACGCCCACGCCGATCACCTCTCCGCCGCGCCGTACCTGCGTCGGGAACTGGGCGGTAAGATCGCCATCGGTGAATCGATCAGCAAAGTGCAGAATGTGTTCAAGGCGCTGTTCAATCTGGAGCCGGAATTTTGCGTCGATGGCTCGCAGTTCGATCATCTGTTCGCGCCGAACGAGTCGTTCATGATCGGCAACCTCAAGGCTACCGCGCTGCACGTCCCCGGCCATACGCCAGCGGACATGGCGTACCTGATCGACGGCGAGCAGATCCTGGTGGGTGACACGCTGTTCATGCCCGATGTCGGCACCGCGCGCTGTGATTTCCCTGGCGGCAATGCGCAGCAATTGTTCAAGTCGATCCAGAAGCTGCTGGCGTTTCCCGCCAGCGTGAAGCTTTACGTCTGCCACGATTACCCGCCCGAGGGCCGCGCCTCACAGTGCCAGACCACTGTCGGCGAACAGCGCAAAAGCAATATTCATGTGCATGACGGGATTGATGAAGCGGCGTTCGTCGAGATGCGCACGACACGTGACGCTGGGTTAGGCATGCCGACGTTGCTGCTGCCGGCGATTCAGGTGAACGTGCGGGCGGGGAATCTGCCGGCGGCGGAAGACAACGGTGTGGTTTACCTGAAGATTCCGCTCAACAAACTCTGACGGTTCGGCAACGCAGCCTCCAGCAGCGCCAACTGATCGTTCCCACGCTCCGCGTGGGAATGCATCCCGTGACGCTCTGCGTCACTTCTTGAGGCGGAACGCGGAGCGTCCCTGGCGGCATTCCCACGCGGAGCGTGGGAACGATCGGCGTCTGCAGGTCAGTCGTATCAATTGCCCAACGTCAACCCATTGGCCGGCAACGGCAACGCGGTCTTGTAGCGCACCTGCTTCAACGCAAAGCTCGAGCGGATGTTCGCCACCCCCGGCACCTTGGTCAGAAAATCCATCATGAAGCGTTCCAGCGACTGAATGCTCGGCACCAGCACGCGAATCAGATAATCCGGATCACCCGCCATCAGATAGCACTCCATCACCTCAGGCCGATCAGAAATCGCTTCCTCGAAATGCTGCAACGCCTCCTCTACCTGTTTTTCCAGGCTGACGTGAATGAACACGTTCACGTGCAGCCCCAGCAGATCGGCATCCAGCAGCGTGACCTGCTCGCGAATCAAGCCCAATTCTTCCATGGCCTTGACCCGGTTGAAGCACGGCGTCGGCGACAGGTTCACCGAGCGAGCGAGGTCGGCGTTGGTGATGCGCGCGTTCTCCTGAAGGCTGTTGAGAATGCCGATGTCGGTACGGTCCAGTTTGCGCATGAGACAAAACCACCTGTTTTTTATGTTTATGCAGAATTTCTATCTGCAAATGGTCCCCAGCGCAACGAAACACAGAGAAATATTCTTCTTGGCCACGCCTATGATTGTTGTAGGACAAGATTTCCTCATCCCGGAATGACTGCCAGCTCACTACAAGAAATTCACAAGATCGAGCGTAGAAGCCATGACCCAAGCGTATGAACCGCTGCGCCTGCACGTCCCTGAACCCTCGGGCCGTCCCGGCTGCAAAACCGACTTTTCCTACCTGCATCTGACCGATGCCGGTACGGTGCGCAAACCTCCTGTCGATGTAGAACCTGCCGATACCGCCGACCTCGCCCGTGGCCTTATCCGCGTGCTCGACGATCAGGGCAACGCCCTCGGCCCGTGGGCCGAAAACGTGCCGGTCGAGATCCTGCGCAAAGGCATGCGCGCGATGCTCAAGACGCGCATCTACGACAACCGCATGGTGGTTGCCCAGCGGCAGAAAAAGATGTCGTTCTACATGCAGAGCCTCGGCGAAGAAGCCATCGGCAGCGCCCAGGCTCTGGCGCTGAACATCGATGACATGTGCTTCCCGACCTACCGCCAGCAAAGCATCCTCATGGCCCGCGATGTGCCGTTGGTCGACCTGATCTGCCAGTTGCTGTCCAACGAGCGCGATCCGCTCAAGGGCCGCCAGTTGCCGATCATGTACTCGGTCAAAGACGCCGGTTTCTTCACCATCTCCGGCAACCTCGCCACTCAGTTCATTCAGGGCGTCGGCTGGGGCATGGCCTCGGCGATCAAGGGCGATACGAAAATCGCCTCGGCGTGGATCGGTGACGGCGCCACCGCCGAATCGGACTTCCACACCGCCCTCACCTTCGCTCACGTTTATCGGGCGCCGGTGATCCTCAACGTGGTCAACAACCAGTGGGCGATTTCCACCTTCCAGGCCATCGCCGGCGGTGAAGCCACGACTTTCGCCGGACGCGGCGTCGGTTGCGGCATCGCCTCGCTGCGCGTGGACGGCAACGACTTCTACGCGGTCTACGCCGCTTCCGCCTGGGCTGCCGAACGCGCCCGGCGTAACCTCGGCCCGACCATGATCGAATGGGTCACCTACCGCGCCGGCCCGCACTCGACCTCCGACGACCCATCAAAATACCGCCCTGCCGATGACTGGAGCCACTTCCCCCTCGGCGATCCGATCGCGCGTCTGAAACAGCACTTGATCAAGGTAGGCCACTGGTCGGAAGAAGAACACGCTGCCGTCAGCGCCGAACTCGAAGCCGAAGTGATTGCCGCGCAGAAACAGGCCGAACAGTACGGCACCCTCGCCGGCGGGCAGATTCCAAGCGCCGCGACCATGTTCGAAGACGTCTACAAAGAGATGCCGGAGCACTTGAAGCGCCAGCGTCAGCAGTTGGGGATCTGACATGAACGATCACAACAACAATATTCAGTTGGAAACCGCCATGACCACGACCACCATGACCATGATCCAGGCCCTGCGCTCGGCCATGGATGTGATGCTTGAGCGCGATGACAACGTCGTCGTGTTCGGTCAGGACGTCGGCTACTTCGGCGGCGTGTTCCGCTGCACCGAAGGCCTGCAGACCAAGTACGGCACCTCGCGGGTGTTCGACGCGCCGATCTCGGAAAGCGGCATCGTCGGCGTGGCCGTGGGCATGGGTGCGTATGGCTTGCGCCCGGTCGCCGAAATCCAGTTCGCCGACTACGTCTACCCCGCCTCCGACCAGATCATTTCCGAAGCGGCGCGTCTGCGTTATCGCTCGGCCGGCGAGTTCACCGCACCGATGACCCTGCGCATGCCTTGCGGCGGCGGCATCTACGGCGGCCAGACCCACAGCCAGAGCATCGAGGCGATGTTCACTCAGGTCTGCGGTCTGCGCACGGTGATGCCGTCCAACCCGTACGACGCCAAAGGCCTGCTGATCGCCTCCATCGAAAACGATGACCCGGTGATCTTCCTTGAGCCGAAACGCCTGTACAACGGCCCGTTCGATGGTCATCACGACCGCCCGGTAACCCCGTGGTCGAAACACCCGCAAGCCCAGGTGCCGGACGGTTACTACACCGTGCCGCTGGACGTCGCTGCGATCACTCGTCCGGGCAAAGATGTGACGGTGTTGACCTACGGCACCACCGTATACGTCTCGCAAGTCGCTGCCGAAGAATCCGGCGTCGATGCCGAAGTCATCGACCTGCGCAGCCTGTGGCCGCTGGACCTGGACACCATCGTCAAGTCGGTGAAGAAAACCGGCCGCTGCGTGGTGGTTCACGAAGCCACCCGCACCTGCGGTTTCGGCGCCGAGCTGGTATCGCTGGTGCAAGAGCATTGCTTCCATCACCTGGAAGCGCCGATCGAGCGCGTCACCGGTTGGGACACTCCCTACCCGCACGCTCAGGAGTGGGCGTATTTCCCAGGGCCGTCCCGAGTGGGCGCGGCGTTGAAACGGGTCATGGAGGTCTGAATGGGCACGCACGTTATCAAGATGCCGGACATCGGCGAAGGCATCGCAGAAGTAGAACTGTCGCAGTGGCACGTCAAGGTTGGCGATCTGGTGGTTGAAGACCAGGTGCTGGCGGATGTGATGACCGACAAGGCGATGGTCGATATTCCGTCGCCGGTGCATGGCAAGGTGATTGCCCTTGGTGGTCAGCCGGGTGAAGTGATGGCGGTCGGCAGTGTGCTGATCAGCATCGAAGTCGAAGGGGCTGGCAACCTTAAAGAGTCCGCCGCACCCGCGGCTGTCAAAGAAGCACCGGTTGCGCCGAAAGTTGAAGCCGCTGTCGAAAGCAAACCCGCCGCAGTCACCGCACCACGTCCGGCTGCCGTTTGCCAAGGCCCGATGGTTGCTCGCGAAGCGAATGAACGCCCGCTCGCATCGCCGGCCGTGCGCAAACATGCGCTGGATCTGGGTATTCAATTGCGTCTGGTGCGCGGCAGCGGCCCGGCCGGTCGCGTGTTGCATGAGGATCTTGAGGCCTATCTGGCGCAAGGTCAGTCGAACGCTTCGGCGCCGGCCGCTGCCGCTTACGTTCAACGCAACGACGAAGAACAGATTCAAGTGATCGGCATGCGCCGCAAGATCGCCCAGCGCATGCAGGACGCCACTCAGCGTGCCGCGCATTTCAGTTATGTGGAAGAAATCGACGTCACCGCGATCGAAGAACTGCGCGCGCACCTGAATGAAAAACATGGCGCCAGCCGTGGCAAGTTGACCTTATTGCCGTTCCTCGTTCGCGCGCTGGTGGTGGCCCTGCGCGACTTCCCGCAGATGAACGCCCGTTACGACGACGAAGCGCAAGTCATCACCCGCCTCGGCGCGGTGCATGTCGGCGTCGCCACGCAAAGCGATGTCGGCCTGATGGTGCCTGTGGTGCGTCACGCCGAAGCGCGCAGCCTGTGGGACAGCGCCGCGGAAATTTCGCGTTTGGCCAACGCCGCGCGCAATGGCAAAGCCAGCCGTGATGAGCTGTCCGGTTCGACCATTACGCTCACCAGCCTCGGTGCGCTGGGCGGCATTGTCAGCACGCCGGTGCTGAACCTGCCGGAAGTGGCCATTGTCGGCGTGAACAAAATCGTCGAACGGCCAATGGTGGTCAAAGGCCAGGTGGTGATCCGCAAGATGATGAACCTCTCCAGCTCCTTCGATCACCGCGTGGTCGACGGCATGGACGCGGCGCTTTTCATTCAGGCCATTCGTGGCTTGCTCGAACAACCCGCCACCTTGTTTGTGGAGTAAGCCCGAATGCAATCTCTGAACACTACGCTGCTGATCATCGGCGGCGGCCCCGGCGGTTACGTCACGGCAATCCGCGCCGGGCAATTGGGCATCCCGACCATCCTGGTCGAAGGCCAATCGTTGGGCGGCACCTGCCTGAATATCGGCTGCATTCCGTCGAAAGCGATGATTCATGTGGCTGAGCAGTTTCATCAGACGCAGCATCACAGCCAGCATTCGGCGCTCGGCATCAGCGTTGCCGCGCCGACCCTGGATATCAGCAAAAGCGTCGAGTGGAAGGACGGCATCGTTGATCGCCTGACCACTGGCGTCGCCGCGCTGCTGAAGAAGAACAAGGTTCAGGTCATCAACGGTTGGGCGAAAATCATCGACGGCAAAACCGTGGAAGTCGGCGATACCCGAATCCAGTGCGAGCATCTGGTGCTGGCCACCGGCTCGACCAGCGTCAACCTGCCGATCCTGCCGATTGGCGGGCCAATCATCTCCTCCACCGAAGCGCTGGCGCCGACGTCTGTGCCGAAACGCCTGGTCGTGGTCGGCGGTGGTTACATCGGCCTGGAGCTGGGCATCGCCTATCGCAAGCTCGGCGCCGAAGTCAGCGTGGTCGAGGCGCAGGACCGCATCCTGCCGGCTTACGACGCAGAACTGACGCAACCGGTGCATGAAGCGCTGAAGCAGCTGGGCGTGAAACTGTACCTCAAGCACAGCGTGCTGGGTTTCGACGGCACGTTGCAGGTGCGCGATCCTGAAGGCGAAACCCTCAATCTGGAAACCGATCAGGTACTGGTCGCGGTCGGACGCAAACCCAATACTCAAGGCTTCAATCTCGAAGCGTTGAATCTGGACATGAACGGTTCGGCGATCAGGATCGACAGCGGTTGCCAGACCAGCATGCGCAACGTCTACGCCATTGGCGACGTGAGCGGCGAACCGATGCTGGCCCACCGCGCCATGGCCCAGGGCGAAATGGTTGCCGAGCTGATCAGCGGCAAGCGCCGCGAATTCAACCCGACCGCCATCGCCGCCGTGTGCTTTACCGACCCGGAACTGGTGGTGGTCGGCAAAACTCCGGACGAGGCCAAGGCTGCGGGGCTGGACTGCATCGTTGCAAGCTTCCCGTTCGCCGCCAACGGCCGCGCAATGACCCTGGAATCGAAAAGCGGCTTCGTCCGCGTGGTCGCCCGTCGCGACAATCATTTGATTGTCGGCTGGCAAGCGGTGGGTGTCGGTGTTTCCGAATTGTCGACGGCATTCGCGCAGAGCCTGGAAATGGGCGCGCGCCTGGAAGACATCGGCGGCACCATTCACGCCCACCCGACCTTGGGCGAAGCGGTGCAGGAAGCGGCGTTGCGGGCGCTGGGGCATGCGCTGCATCTGTAAATCCGTCAAATTGATCGTTCCCACGCTCCGCGTGGGAATGCAGCCCGGGACGCTCTGCGTCCCAACAGCCGAACGCGGAGCGTCCGATGAGGCATTCCCACGCAGAGCGTGGGAACGATCAATCTGCAACCGCCGGGCGTCAGATATCTGTGCCAAAGGGGCCGCTTCGCAGCCCAGCGGGGATAAATCCCCTCGCCACAAGCTGCGAAACCGCTCAAGAATGAAGTATTGTTGTGCCCATCCAAAAAAACGTCAGAAGCCTTGAACCGTTTCGGCGGTTGTTCAGTGATAGAGGGTGTCATGGGTAACGAAAGCATCAATTGGGACAAGCTGGGTTTTGACTACATCAAGACCGACAAGCGCTATCTGTCGTACTTCCGCGATGGCGAGTGGGACAAAGGCACCCTGACCGAAGATAACGTCCTGCACATCAGCGAAGGCTCCACTGCCCTTCACTACGGTCAGCAGTGCTTCGAAGGCATGAAGGCCTATCGCTGCAAGGACGGCTCGATCAACCTGTTCCGCCCGGACCAGAACGCCCTGCGCATGCAGCGCAGCTGCGCGCGTCTGCTGATGCCGACGGTCGACACCGAGCAGTTCATCGAAGCCTGCAAAGCCGTGGTTCGCGCCAACGAGCGTTTCATCCCGCCGTACGGCACCGGCGGCGCGCTGTACCTGCGCCCGTTCGTGATCGGCGTCGGTGACAACATCGGCGTACGCACTGCGCCCGAGTTCATCTTTTCGATCTTCTGCATCCCGGTCGGCGCCTACTTCAAGGGCGGCCTGACCCCGCACAACTTCCAGATCTCCAGCTACGACCGCGCGGCCCCGCAAGGCACCGGTGCGGCCAAGGTCGGTGGCAACTACGCCGCCAGCCTGATGCCGGGCTCGAAAGCCAAGAAAGCCAACTTCGCCGACGCGATCTACCTCGATCCGATGACCCACACCAAGATCGAGGAAGTCGGTTCGGCCAACTTCTTCGGGATCACCCACGACAACAAGTTCGTCACCCCGAACTCGCCATCGGTCCTGCCAGGCATCACCCGCCTGTCGCTGATCGAACTGGCGAAATCGCGTCTGGGCCTGGAAGTGGTTGAAGGCGACGTGCTGATCGACAAGCTGTCGGACTTCAAGGAAGCCGGTGCCTGCGGTACCGCTGCGGTGATCACGCCGATTGGCGGCATCAGCTACAACGATCACCTGCATGTGTTTCACAGCGAAACCGAGGTAGGCCCGGTGACCCAGCAGCTCTACAAAGAGTTGACTGGCGTGCAGACCGGCGACATCGAAGCGCCAGCGGGCTGGATCGTCAAGGTTTGAATTGACCGTTGTTGATGTTGGAAAAGCCCTCCATTGAGTGATTGATGGAGGGCTTTTTTGTTCATCTTCTATTTCAAAGCAATCCGCTTCCCGGCTCGACTGGCAATCCCACTCGCCTGCCCATTCTGCTGCTTGCCCATCCGCGCCTGGGTGATCAATCCCGGTATCAACTCGCCCTCCGGCAGATTCTTCCAGAACCGCACCGGCAGATGTCCTTGCATGACCTTCGGGTTCAACCGCGCCGGGTTGAAGATGTGGCTGTAGTAGGTCAACCATAAATCGCCGTGGGGGTCATCGACGTTCTGTGCCAGTTGCTGCCATTCAATCGGGCATTGCCGCTCGTGAATCAACTGCTCACCGTCGTAGTACACACCATCGCGCGGTGTGGCGATCAACCAGCGATGCTGGCCCATGCGACCGATAAAGTGCTCGCTGGCGCTGTGCAGGATGTCATGCGCCGGTTCGTGCCACGCCACGTATTGTGGACCAGGCAGATCCTTCGGCCGCTCGATGAAACGCACGAATGCATGCAGATGATGGGCCTCGCGGCTGACCTGCTTGATGCGCCGCTGCAACTCGCTGCCGAGTTTGTCGCCGGCCATCATCGCCGTGCGGTCGCCGTGACTGACGCGCCAGAGCACTTCATACAACAGGCTCCAGCGTTGCTCACCGCGATAGCGCGCCGCTTGTTCGAGGGTGGCGAGCAGCGCACGGGGAATACGCGCCTGAAACGGCCCCTGCCCTTCGGGCACGTGATCATCACTGGCAAACAGATCGCCAACGCCTTCCGCCGCCCAGCTCACCAGACTCGGATCGATCTCATGGCTGAGCAACCAGCGCGCCTGCTGGCGCCAGGTGTCGAACAGATCGTCACAATCGAGACTGATCATCCCCACAACCCCATCTGCTGCGGCATCGGCCGGTCGCGCAATTGCTGGTAGAGCATGTGACTGGTGACTTCCGCCTGTTGCGGGTGGTAATCGCTGGTGATGATGAACGGCTTGGCCTTGGCCAGCACACAGCGCATCCGTGCCACGTCTTCGTAACGGATGCGGCGCTGACGGCGCAACTCGACCAGGCGCTCGGTGGTGCGCAAGCCAATGCCCGGGATGCGTGCGATCAACGTCGCGTCAGCACGGTTGAGGTCGAGCGGGAACACTTCGCGATTTTCCAGCGCCCAGGCCAGCTTCGGGTCGATATCAAGCGCCAGATTGCCCGGGCCTTTGAGCAATTCGTCAGCGCTGTAGCCGTAGCTGCGCAGGAGAAAATCAGCCTGATACAAACGGTGCTCACGCATCAGCGGTGGCGCGGCGAGCGGTACGCTTTTCGGGCTGTCGGGGATCGGACTGAATGCCGAGTAATAGACCCGGCGCAAACGGAAGTTGCCATAAAGGGACTGAGCGCTGTGGAGGATGGTGCTGTCGTCGGTGTCATCGGCACCGACGATCAGTTGCGTGCTCTGCCCCGCCGGGGCGAATTTTGCCGAGCGCGGTTCGTTCAACACTGTTTGCACGCCGGTGTAGATGGTGTTCATCGCTTGCTTTATCGAGGTGATGTCCTTCTCCGGCGCCAGTGTCTGCAGGCTGGCGTCGGTGGGCAGTTCGATGTTGACGCTGAGGCGGTCGGCGTAACGCCCAGCCTCCTCGATCAAGGCCGGATCGGCTTCCGGAATGGTCTTCAAATGGATGTAGCCGCGAAATTCGTGCTCTTCACGCAGCAGCTTCGCCACGCGCACCAGTTGCTCCATGGTGTAGTCCGCCGAGCGGATGATCCCGGAGCTGAGAAACAGCCCGCTGACGCAGTTGCGGCGGTAGAAATCCATGGTCAGCGTCACGACTTCTTCCGGGGTGAAGCGCGCACGTGGCACATCGCTGGAACGGCGGTTGACGCAGTACTGGCAATCGTAAAGACAGAAGTTGGTCAGCAGGATTTTCAGCAACGACACACAGCGCCCGTCCGGCGTGTAGCTGTGGCAAATGCCCATGCCGTCCGTCGAACCGAGCCCGCTCTTGCCCTCGGAGCTGCGCTTGGGCGCACCACTGCTGGCGCAGGAGGCGTCGTACTTGGCGGCGTCGGCGAGGATGCTCAGCTTGTCGATGATTTGCATGGCGCGGGCTCTTTACTGTGTGCATATACAGTATAGGCTCGCCCGCCGCGAAACAAGTTGATGGATGACCCCTCGTCGGCTGGCCATCTGAATTGCGGCCAACCGCGCAACCAGTGGGAGCGAGCCTGCTCGCGAATAGGCCCTGCCAGTCACCGCAACACAGTGATCAAACCGCCCACTGCAATATCAACCAACTGTTCGCCCCGCTGATCAACACAAACAGCCCCCAGGCCAGCACCCGCGTGGGCCAGCGATTGACGAACGGCCCCATCAATTGCCGATCGTTGGTCATGCGGATCAGCGGGTACAAGGCGAACGGCAGTTGCAGGCTGAGCACCACCTGGCTCAACACCAGCAACTTGCCGATAGCGCCATCACCGAGCAGCCATACGCCGATGAACGCCGGAATCAGCGCCAGCCCGCGGGTGATCAAACGCCGCTGCCAGCACGGGATGCGCAGGTTCAGATAGCCTTCCATGATGACCTGCCCGGCGATGGTCCCGGTGAAGGTCGAACTTTGCCCCGACGCGAGCAGCGCCACGCCGAACAACACACTGGCCAGCGCACCGCCCACCAGCGGATCGAGCAGATGATAAGCGTCCTGAATGTCGACCACATCGGTGTGCCCGGACTGGTGAAAGGCCGCCGCGGCGAGAATCAGGATCGCCGCGTTGACCAGCAGCGCCAGGGCCAGGGAACCGATGGTGTCGATGCGTGCCAGTTTCACCGCGTCCTGTTTGCTCGCCAGGTCCTTGCCGATCATCCGCGTTTGCACGATCGAGGTGTGCAGATACAGGTTATGCGGCATCACTGTGGCGCCGAGGATGCCGATGGCCAGATACAGCGGCGCCGCATCGCTGATCGCGGACAGCGAGGGTTTGAAGCCCAGCGCCACGTCTGGCCAGTACGGTTTGATCAACAACAATTCGACGAAGAAACACACACCGATGGTCGCGACCAGAACCAGCATGATCGCTTCGAGACGGCGGAACCCCCGGTTCTGCAAGGCCAGCACTAGCAGCGTGTCGAACGCCGTGAGGGCAATGCCGAAGGTCAGCGAACAGCCGAGCAGCAAGTGAAACGCCAGGGCGCAGCCGAGCACTTCGGCGAGGTCGGTGGCGATGATCGAGATTTCCGCCAGCAGCCATTGCAGGCGCGCGGTCGGCGTGCTGTAGCGCTCGCGGGACAACTGCGCCAGATCGCGCCCGGTGGCGATGCCCAACCGCGAGCAAAGGCACTGCACCACCATGCCGGCCAGACTCGCCAGCAACACGACGAACAACAGGCTGTAGCCAAAACGCGAACCGGCCTCGATCGCGGTCGCCCAGTTGCCCGGATCCATGTAGCCGATCGACACCAGCAAACCGGGACCGGCGAAACGCAGCACACGTTTGAAGAACGAGGCAGTCGGATCAACCGCAACACTGCCAGCCACTTCCGGCGGGCAAAACGGCGCGGTGGCGATTTTGGGCAAACTGAATTTCACGCACACATCCAGAAACAAAAACGGGAGCCCGGCAGCTTAGTCGTTTCGCCTGATGCCTTGAAGCGCAAAGATCACTGAACCTATGGGTTCACCCCCAGCAACTGCTCGCGCAACTCGGGACTGCGTGTTCGCGGATCCAGCCAGATATCGAAGAACGCCTTGGCAAACTGCGGATCCTCAATCTCATGCTGGAGCTTCTGCCCGACAAAAAACCGCGCGCCCTGCCCCGGCAGATACACGCCTGTTATGCGCGTGCCGGCCTGGACGTCGACAAAGGATTGCTGCATCTGCTTCTGCCAGCCGGCCAATTGCGCTGAAGTGACCCGAGGACCGGCAAGGCGTTTGATCTCATCGACGCTGGTGCTGACCAGATCGTCTCGCGAGATGTTGCGCCGGTAGATCAGCTCCAGAGCAAACGGCTGGCCCGGCGCCAGAGGCCGCGCGGCACTCCACAAGCGCGCGCTGTAAACATCGAAGCCGAACACGCTGAAATCGCCGCTGCCGATGATTTGCGCGCCCGGCACTGCGTCCTGCCAATTGGCCCACGTCGGCGTCAGCAACAGCGCCCACAAGCCGATGCCACAACAGCCACGTACGAGCTTGGGTGTTCTGTTCATCGCCGTATCGTCTCCGCTGCATTCTGATGATCAAAGCATAGCCGGATTCGCGTCTGAATTTTTGTATACAAAAATTGCGAACATAGGCAGCAATCTTTAATCGGCAGTGCTAACGTGGCTCATCCTGACCCGATGGAGACACCCGCGTGCTGATCCTCAAACTGCTGCTGATTCCCGGTTTTCTCCTGCTGATTTCCCTGGCGGGCAAACGCTGGGGGCCGAGCGTGGCCGGGTGGTTGTCGGGATTGCCGGTGGTGGTCGGGCCGATTCTGTTCTTTCTGGCGATTGAACAAGGGCCGCAGTTTGCCGCGCAATCGGCGGTGGCGGCGCTGTCGGCGATGTTCGCGATGATCGCTTTCTGCATTACCTATGCGCAGGTGGCGCAGCGGGCGAACTGGCCGTGGGCGTTGACCATTTCACTGGCGGTTTGGGCCGCGCTGGCGACGGTGTTGTCGGTGATTCCGGCGTCCTTGCCGTTCTCGGTGATTGCGGCAGCGGTGGCACTGCTCGCTTCGCCTTATCTGTTCCCTGAGGTGCAGCCGGTGTTGAACGGGCCAGCACCGAAGTCGGACAAACTGATCTGGCGGATGATCGCCGGTGCGGCGCTGACGCTGGTGGTGACGATGCTGGCAAGCACCGTCGGCGAACGCTGGAGCGGCCTGCTCGCGGTGTTCCCGGTGCTCGGCAGCGTCATGGCAGTGTTCTCGCAACAAACTCGCGGCCCGGCGTTTACCGCTGCGTTATTGCGCGCAACGGCGACCGGCATGTATTCGTTTTCGGCGTTCTGCCTGGTGTCGGCCTTGACGCTGCCGACCATGGGCCTCAGCGGTTTTGTCGTAGGCGTGGCAGTGTCGGTGGTCATGCTCGGGGTGACCCGGCGTCTGCTGGCGCGGCCAGTGGCCAAGGCGCAAGCGCAATAACCGCCCGGACGAATCGCGCTGGAACGCCCGGCACGCTCCGTGGGATGATCGCCCGCCTCGCGCGACCATTCACCGGAGATTCACATGTCATTGTTGAGCAAAAAAGCCCTCGTCCTGATGCTGGCGGCCGTCGCCGGTTTCGCCGCGATCAACGCGCACGCCGCCAAGGAAAAGGTCAAAACCGAGAAGGTTACGCTGCTCGACGGCAAATTCGCCTTCGTCCTGCCCAAAGGCTTTGTCGCTGACCCGCTGCCCGCCAGCCCAAGCGGGGCCAAGGGCACGATGTACACCAACCAGACCACCAAGACCGTGGTCATCGCCGCCGAAAACCAGATCCCCGCAGGCCAGAACGTCAAGGACAACGACGGTGAGTTTCTTGACGGCAGCGTGTCGAGTTTCATCGACGATCAGCGCAAGGCCCTGCCGGACTTTAACAAACTCAGCGAGAAAAGCCTGACCCAGAAAGGTACCGGCCTGGGTCTGCGTCAGGTTGACAGCACCGCCACCCAGGGCGGTGGCCAGACGCTGAACACCACGCTACTGGCCGGCTCGGGGACGAAGATGGCGCTGGTGCAGGTGATTTCCCGCGCCAGCGACAAGAAGGGTCACGATGCTTTGGTCAAAGCCATCGTCAAGGATTGAGCCGCTGCAACCAGCCGTTCAAATCGCGCAATTCGGCCGCACTGATGCTGTGGCCGACGCCCGGATACGCGTGAAACTCGGGCTGGTAATCGAGCTTGTGCAATAGCGCGTTGGCCTCGGTGCCGTGACGGTAAGGCACCGGATCATCAGCGGTGCCGTGGCCGATAAAAATGCTCAGCGGCAGTGGCGCTTGCCCGGGCTTGAGTTCGGCTTTGAGCACCGGCAACAAGCGCCCGCTCAACGCGGCAAACCCGCCCACGACCGCTGGCGCGCGCAGGCCCACTTCGTAACTCATCATCGCGCCCTGGCTGAAGCCGATCAGGTACACCTTGTCCGGCGCGGCGTGATATTTCTTCGCCGCCTGGGCGATAAAATCGCGCAGCTTCTGGCCGCTGGCCTTCAGATCATCGGTCTCGCCGTTGTAGGCGCCTTCACCCTTCTTGCGAAACCACTGGAAACGTCCTTCACCCAACGTCATCGGTGCGCGCACGGAAAGGTAGTTGTACTGCGCCGGCAGCTGAAATTTCATGCCGATCAGATCGGCCTCGTTACTGCCGTAACCGTGCAGGAAAATCACCAGCGGACGTGGTACGGCGTCGGCGTGGACCTGTTCGAGGTATTTGAGCGGCAGGTCGGATTGCAGGGTGGTTTGCGCGTGGACGGCGGTGGATGCGAGCAGGGTCAGCAGGGCGAACAATTTCAGCATGGAGCGCTCCTTCACAGAGTGTCGGGTTCGCGGGGAGCCTAACATCCTCGGCTGAGGATCCAAATTTTGTGGCGTGGCTGATGGCCCTTTCGCGAGCAGGCTCGCTCCCACCGTTGAAATGCGTTCTTCTGTGGGAGCGAGCCTGCTCGCGAAGAGGCCCGCACATTCACCGCAACCTGTCAGTCGTTGGTCAGCTTGCCGGTACGAAACGGCACCCGCCCCGCCACTTTCGCCTGCCAGATCCCCGGCTCGGTATAGCGCCCGCGATCAATCGCGAACAGCACCCCGCTGGTGCCGGCGCGCACGGTGGTCACGCGATCCTGCAACGGGTCAACGACCTCGAACAGCGCATCGCCCTGCTCTACCCACTCGCCGGCATTGCGCAAGAAACTGACCACGCCGTGGTGCGGGGCGAACAGGTATTCAGTGCCTTCGAACGGCAGACCTTCACAACATTCGCTCGGCGCCGCCGGCCATTCCCCGCTGATGAAACCCTGCTCGGCGAGAAAGCCCAGAATCGCTTCGCAGTTGGCCTGAGCCTGATCGACGCGGGTGTCGCCCATGCTGCCCAGCTCAAGCGTCGTCGCCAGATTCGCCGCCGGAATCGTCGCGTTCGGGAATGCTTTGGCCAGACGCAGCCACGGTGTCGAGCACGATTCATCGAACGAGCTGCCGCCGGAGTCCTCGCAGAGCAACGCGACGCCGGCCTGCAACCGCGCCGCCAGCGATTGCCATCGCGGCCAGTGTTGCGGCAGCGCGTAGAGGTGAATCGCAGCGTCGAAGTCGCAGTGCAAGTCGAGGGTGATATCGGCGTCGCAGGCGTGGCGCAGCAACAAGCGGTGCAAGGCTTCCAATTGCGAGGCTGGCGCTGGCAATTCCTCGAAGACCTGAGCCATGGCCTGGCGAATCAGGGCGACGTTGGCCTCGGCATCCGCGCCCAGACGCTCGCCAACCAGCGCCGCGACCGGGGCGCTGAGTTCGACGAATGCGCGGTTGAAATTCTTGCCGCTGCCCAGTTCGAAGCGGCCCATGTGATTGCCTTGCAGATGCTGATCCAGGCCGATCGGATTCGCCACCGGCACCAGTTCGATAATGCCCTGCAAACGGCCCTGCCGTTCCAGTTCGTTCAAGCGCAGCTTGAGTTCCCACGCGGTACGCATGCCCGGCAGTTCATCGGCGTGCAGGCTGGCCTGGATATACACCTTGCGGCTGCCGGCGCCGTAGCGAAAAACGCTGAGGGAGCGCTCGCTGCCCAAGTGGCTCCAGGGCAGAACGTGGTCGATGCGTTGCATGGAAAACTCCTTAATAGCTGGGTTACGCAAATCCCTGTGGGAGCGAGCCTGCTCGCGAATGCGTCAGGTCAGACGATGACGATGTCGAATGTCAGACCGCTTTCGCGAGCAGGCTCGCTCCCACAGAGAATTTCCATCAATAAAAGAACATAAAAAAAGTGGCCACCGCGCAAACGGGGCCACTTTTTTTCACGGCGTATTAATGGCCGTATACGTCAAAGTCGAAGTACTTGTCCTGGACTTTCTTGTACTCGCCATTGGCGCGGATTTCGGTGATGGCTTTGTTGAACTGCTCAGCCAGTGCGGTATCGCCCTTGCGCACCGCGATGCCAGCGCCGCCGCCGAAGTACTTGGCGTCTTCGTAGGTCGGGCCGACGAATTCGAACCCTTTGCCGGCGTCGGTTTTCAGGAAACCGTCGCTGAGGTTGACCGAGTCAGCGAGCATCGCGTCGATACGCCCGGACACCATGTCGAGGTTGGCTTCCTGCTGCGAGCCGTAGCGCACCAGATCGATCCCGGCCGGAACCAGCACTTCGGTCGCGTAGCGGTCGTGAGTACTGGCGCGCAGCACGCCGACTTTCTTGCCCTTGAGTTCGGTCAGCGGGTTTTTCACGCCCGAGCCTTCCTTCATCACGAAACGTGCCGGGGTGTGGTAATACTTGATGGTGAAATCGACGTTTTTCTTGCGATCGTCAGTGATGGTCATCGACGACAGGATCGCGTCGATCTTCTTCACTTTCAGCGCCGGGATCAGGCCATCGAACTCTTGTTCGACCCACGTGCATTTAACCTTCATCTGCGCGCACAGTGCGTCACCGATGTCCACGTCAAAACCAGTGAGTTTGCCGTCAGGGGTTTTCATCGAGAATGGCGGGTACCCGGCTTCGATACCGATGCGGATCGGCTTGGCGTCTTCGGCCACGGCGGTCAGAGACAACATCGACAGTGCCAGGGCACCGAACATCACTAGCTTTTTCATTTATTACTCCCGTGCGGAGGCTTTTATTGGCAGCTTTCGAGTCAGCGTTCGGTCATGGCGTTCTAACGGCAAAAACCGACGTGGCCGGCAGTCTATGGCGGCGCGCACGGAGGCAATTGTTTTTAAGCGACAATTACTTACAGAACATCGGCGCACGCATTGACTGGGGTCAACGCGTGCGCCGTGGTGGTGCGAAGGCTGTAGGACACTGCCCTCTTCAGGTCATAAATATGCGTTTTTTTGTTTGTGACTCTCTATGTCCCGACACGAGATGCGGAGGGCCCACGGCGGCGAGATCGAAGCGTCAGCAGGCGCAGCTGATCGCAGTGTTGGTTGCTGAAACCGCGTTCAATTCGAAACCCTCATCGAGCCATCCGGCGACACCGCCGATCATCTCCTTGACCGGATAGCCCAATGCCGCCAGCTTCACCGCCGCCTTGTTCGCGCCGTTGCAATGCGGCCCGGCGCAATAGACCACGAACAAAGTGTGTTTCGGGTAATCGGCCAAGCGCTCCGCCGTGAGCAAGCGGGTCGGGATATTGATCGCGCCGGGCACATGGCCGCGCTCGAACGCCAGTGGGCCGCGCACATCCACCAGAACAAAAATCGACCTCCCCGGCCTCGTGGCTACTGAACACGTCGGAACAATCGGTTTCGAAGGTCAGACGATTGCTGAAATGCATCAGGGCAATCGCCGAAGGGGCGGCGGGAATTTCGCGAACCAGGCTGGTCATGCTGTGTTGCTCCTTTGTCTGTGGGGGATGAACAGACTTTATCGAGACGGCGCTTGCCGCTACAGTGGCGCGCAAGACACCGACCGGGAGATTTCCGCCAAATGCCCACTCAGCCCAATCTGGTTGCCATTCTGGCCTACGACGGCCTCTGCACATTCGAGTTCGGCATTGCCGTCGAGATCTTCGGCCTGGCCCGGCCAGAGTTCGATTTCCCTTGGTACGAACACGCGATAGCGGCAGTCGATCAAGGCCCGATGCGCGCCATGGGCGGGATTCAGGTGCTGGCCGATGGTGGCCTGGAACTGCTCGCCGCAGCGCGCACCATCGTTATTCCGGGCTGGCGCGACCGCAACGCCCCGGTACCGCCTGCGCTGATCGACTCGTTGCGTCAGGCCCACGACCGAGGCGCGCGATTGCTGTCGATCTGCTCGGGCGTGTTCGTGCTCGCCGCCAGCGGCCTGCTCGACGGCCACCGCGCCACCACGCACTGGCGCTACACCGGTGAACTGGCGCAACGCTTCCCGGCAATCGAGGTCGATCCGGACGTGCTCTACGTCGACGCCGGTCAACTGATCACCTCCGCCGGCAGCGCCGCCGGCATCGACGCCTGCCTGCATCTGGTAACCCGCGACTTCGGCACGCAGATCGCCAACGCCGTCGCGCGGCGCCTGGTCATGTCGCCACAACGCACCGGCGGCCAGGCCCAATTCATCCCCACCCCGGTCAGCCCGACACCCCGCAGCGACCTGTCGCGCGTCATGCAATGGGCCCGCGAACGCCTGCACGAACCACTGGAAGTCCGCGATCTGGCCAGCGAAGCGGCAATGAGCGAGCGCACGTTTCTGCGGCGCTTCACCGAAGCCAGCGGGCAAACGCCCAAGGCGTGGCTGCAACATGAACGCCTGGCACGAGCGCGGGAGCTGCTCGAGAGCACCCATCAACACACCGAGCAGATCGCCCAGCGCTGCGGCTATCGCTCGGTGGAGAGTTTTCGTGTGGCGTTCCGCAGCGTGGTGGGCGTACCGCCGTCGGTTTATCGGGAGCGGTTTGGGCGAAGCAACAAGCTTTCGCTCCATTCCACAGCGTTTTAAGGGCCGACGCTGGCGGCGAGACCTGCAGAAACGCCAGCCGATGAAAATCATAAAACGGACAAATGCGGCTTGCTTTATATTGATTCTGATATAACCTGAAAATCAAACGCGCACTGGCACTTCTTGCAATACAACTCACCGTCGCCGCTTACGTTCAGCTATTACGCTTTTCCTTTTGACACAGGACTAGCCGATGCCGAAACACAAGGATGTGGTGTTCGTGGGAAGCGCGTTGAAAGATCTCAAAGCGTTCCCGGTTGATGCCCGAAGAGCGGCGGGGTTTCAGCTGGACCTGTTGCAACAGGGTGATGCCCTACTCGATTGGCGCCCTATGAAAACCGTAGGACGCGGTGTCAACGAAATCAGAATCACCGAGGACTCAGGGGCGTTTCGCGTGTTTTATGTAGTCAATCGACCTGAAGCAATCTATGTGCTTCACGCCATGCACAAAACCACGCGTAAAACGGAAATTAGAGACATCGAACTGGCCCGGGCCAGATATCAGGAAATAGGTTAAGCCATGAAGGAACATCAAGACTCATCCCAACGATTTTCCAGTGTATGGGATGCATTGGAGGACACGCCTCAGGAAGCCGCCAACATGCGTTTGCGAGCCAAGCTCATGCGTTCGCTTTGCGAGACCATTCGAGCGTGGGAGCTCCCTCAAAAGGACGCGGCACAGAGATTGGGAATCTCGCAGCCGCGCCTCAATGATGTACTCAACGGGAAAATCGACAAATTCTCGCTCGATGCATTGGTCAACCTGTCAGCTGCTGCAAGGCTGGAGGTGGACATTTGCTTTCCGTCAGGTCCTACATTGCAATGGGCCTGACTGACGATCTGTTTAGGACAGTCGTCGATTGACCTATATGCGGAAGTCAGCGAGCACAAAGGTCGTGTGAGTTCGAAGGTAACCGTCGACGTCATCCAGCGAATGCAATGCTCCACTGGATGACTCGATATTGGACGCATCGTCCTGACGAACCAAAGTTACGATAAACATTCCATCCTTTTGAACAAGTGTCCCGGTTACCTTTATTGCCATCCCATTCTCCTGAGAAAAAGAGGTCACGCTTATTGGCTTGAACTGCAGATTGCCAGCCACCTTCGCTTTGAGCTTTTTGCGCTTGGCAAGCAGTTCTTTACTAGCCACCCAACTGCCCACTCCAGCGGCGACGGACAATACGTACATGTAGTTGTAGCTTGATCTACCACGCGTACCATGCTTTTCAATCAGCCAATCGGTGACTTGCGAGACTACTTGCCAAATATCCATCACTCTTAGTCCTGTGCTAAAAACTCCCCGTTTCAATCCTCCCGCGTCAAAACCTCCAGCAACTCAATCTCAAACACCAGATTCGAATTCGGCGGGATCTTGCCCAGGGTCCGCTCGCCGTACCCCAGATGCGCCGGTACCAGCAATTTGCGTTTGCCGCCGACCTGCATGCCCATCAGGCCCTGATCCCAGCCTTTGATCACGCGCCCAGTGCCGATTACGCACTGAAACGGCTTGCCCCGGCTCCAGGACGAATCGAATTCAGTGCCGTCTTCCAGCCAGCCGGTGTATTGGGTGGTGATCAGCGCGCCTTTCACCGCGGCTTTGCCGTCGCCCGGTTGCAGGTCGATGATTTGCAGTTCGTCTGTCATGTCGTTGGCTCTTGAGATGTTCGCAGGCGGCGTTTTTCGCAGAATCCGGCGTCGATGGCAATCCATGGAACCGAAAACACGCCTTGCCGCTCACATGTGTATCGACATCGTATGACGACAAGGATGCTTAGATGACCGACTCTCGATTGCTGCGCAGTTTCATCCCGCCCTACATTCTCAACCGCATCATTGCCCACGGTTCCGAGCCGCAGCGCAACGCCGCGATGCAGACGCTCAATCATGTGCGCAGCCTGCTGCCCAACCCCGGCCGTCCTTCGCAGCCGCCGGCGCGGGCGATTCTGCCGGAGGCGAGCAAGCCTGGCCTGGCACGGCGCAGCGTGCATGATGCGCAGAACAAAATGCTCTTACCGGGCATGCCGGTGCGTCTCGAGGGCCAGCCGGCATCGGGGGATCCGGCAGTCGACGAGGCTTACGATGCGCTGGGCGCCAGCTATGATTTCTTCTGGAAGGTGCTCGGTCGCGACTCGATCGACAATCAGGGATTCGCGCTGATCGGCAGCGTGCATTATGGCCAGGGCTACGAGAACGCATTCTGGAACGGCGCGCAGATGGTCTTCGGTGACGGGGATGGCGAAATCTTCCAGCGCTTCACCCGCTCGCTCGACGTCATCGGCCATGAATTGGCCCACGGCGTCACCGAAAGCGAAGCCGGGCTGATTTATGCCAACCAGTCCGGCGCGCTGAACGAGTCGCTCTCGGATGTATTCGGCGTGTTGACCAAGCAATACACCCTTGGCCAAACCGCCGAGCAGGCAGACTGGTTGATCGGCGCCGACCTGCTGATGCCACAGATCCAAGGCAAGGGCCTGCGCTCGATGTCGCACCCCGGCACGGCATACGACGACCCGATGCTGGGCAAGGATCCGCAACCGGATCACATGCGCAAGTTCGTCATCACCAGCGAAGACAATGGCGGCGTACACATCAACTCCGGCATTCCCAACCGCGCGTTTTACCTGGCAGCCCGAGCATTTGGCGGCTTCGCTTGGGAAAAGGCCGGGAAGATCTGGTATGACACGCTGTGCGACAACCGCTTGAGCCAGGATGCAACGTTCGACGCGTTCGCAAAACTGACGATCAACCACGCCGGCGAGCGCTTCGGCGCCGAAGCAGCCGACGCAGTGCAGCAAGCCTGGGCACAGGTCGGTATCGAATAATCCGAGGAGACCGTATGAAAACGCTACCCGAGCTGGATAAAGATTCCGTTTTGCGCGTATCTCGCCAGGGTGGCGTTGCAGCGATTCACAGCCTGAGCCGCCCACGGGAAATCGAATTTGCCCAGTGCGACATCAGTCAGCGTTCAAGGATCTGCTCGGTGCTTGAGGGTTGCCTGCCACTGGACAGCAGCGAATCGGGCCGTGGGGATCAGCGCTTCTACCAGATTGAAGTGCGCTATCAGTCCGGGGAAATGGTGTTGAAGGTACCGGAGGATCGGGCGCCGGGGGAGCTGGTGCATTTGTGGGACAAGGGGGAGCTGCTCTGATTCACGCTGGCGGCTCTTCTGCGTCGACAACTGACGATGTGCGCGGGCCAAAGCCCGCGGTCTGGCCGAATACGACACCGTTGAACGTGTGGGTACAGCACTCGCAGCTCGGCGTCATGTCCTGCGCCTTCAGTTTCGGATTGACCATTTGCAGGAGATTTTGCTCGTCGACGTACAGCCCGTTGAAATAACTGGACTCACCCAGTCGCACGACTTCTTCGCGATCCTTATCATGGATGGCAACCATCCAGAACACCGGCGCTGATTGATCCAGTCGCGCCACAGCTTCGCTGAAAATGGCATCCCAAGAACCGCCCACCCGAGACAGCAGGAAGCGAAACAACGGCGTGTAATCTCGCCCGTATTGTTTGCCTGCGTGCATCGAACTTCGCATGCCTTCGTCACGGCTTGCAGCTTTGCTGTTGCGCTGATCGCGATAATGCGCAACTGATTCGTGGCGACGAACACCCCACGTTCGAGTGTTCACTTTGCGGTAGAGCGGTTTCTTGTCCAATCCCTTGTTCCTCATCCAGACATCCGCTGTTTTACCGGAACGGCGTTTGAATGCAATCAGCCATCCGTGGCCAATTGTAAAACCGGGCCTATCGCTCGACCGGCTGCATCTCGACAATCGTGCCGTTGGTGATCATCACCATCACGTACTGGTCATTGATCTGCACCCACTGCGCCTGGTCGATAGGCGCTTTCAGACCTTTGGCTTTCCAGTTCTCCAGAGCCTTGTCTTTGCGCTGGTACATTTCCGGCGCGCGGTCGTTGACCTTCAACTGGCGGTCGCTGGTCGGCGATTGCACGGCGGGTTCGCTGGAGGTTTGCGCCGCTTGAACAATGGGCGTGATCCCGGCAATGCCCGCAACAAGGGCCAGGCTGGCGATTAGGGTTTTGCTGTTCATCGGTGAACCTCTTTCGGATAGGTAGTACCTGAACTCCGACTGCGCGACGCGGGAAACATTCCTTGTTTTTTGCCGGAGGTGGCCGTAAGAGGCCTTGTCCATCAGACCGCCATCGCTGGCAACTCGAATCGTCGCACCGCAGCTCCCACAGGGTTGGTGTTACACCACAGTTTTTGACCTGAGCTCCATTCCCACAAGTCTTGGCGGACGCTGATTCTCTGATCACCACCGATCCCCTGTGGGAGCGAGCCTGCTCGCGAATACGCCGGCACATCCGCCATCGTCGCCAACTGACGGAAAGCCTTCGCGAGCCGGCCCGCTCCCACAAATGCGCCAAGCACTGAAGCCATTGATCCGCCCCACGCATCAATCCATGCCAACAATGCAATTAACAGATTGTTACATCTGCGCCACCATCCACCTCAATAAAAACCGTGCGCCGCCTCTCCGTAGCGCACGTCATAAAAGCGGTGGAGTACTTTTCAATGACAGCCTCAATCCCAACCAACGGCTCGCGGGCCGGTGCCATCTTCCGGGTGACCTCGGGCAACTTCCTCGAACAGTTCGACTTCTTTCTGTTCGGCTTCTACGCCACGCAGATCGCGGCGGTGTTCTTCCCGGCGAGCAGCGAGTTCGCCTCCCTGATGATGACTTTCGCAGTATTCGGCGCAGGCTTCCTGATGCGTCCGCTCGGCGCCATCGTGCTCGGCGCCTACATCGATGATGTCGGCCGGCGCAAAGGTCTGATCGTCACCCTGTCGATCATGGCCAGCGGCACGATATTGATTGTGCTGGTGCCCGGATACGAAACCATTGGCCTGTTCGCCCCGGCACTGGTGCTGATCGGGCGGCTGCTGCAAGGCTTCTCCGCCGGCGCCGAACTCGGTGGCGTTTCGGTGTACCTTTCCGAGATCGCCACGCCGGGTCGCAAAGGCTTTTTCACTGCTTGGCAGTCGGCTAGTCAGCAAGTGGCGATCATCGTTGCTGCCGCGCTGGGCTACGGTCTGAACCAGTGGATGGAGCCGCAAGCCGTGGCGGCCTGGGGCTGGCGCATTCCGTTTTTCGTCGGTTGCATGATCGTCCCGTTCATCTTCTTCCTGCGCCGCAACCTGGCGGAAACCGAAGAGTTCGCCGCGCGTAAACACCGTCCAAGCATGCGCGAAGTGTTCCGCACCCTCGGCCAGAACTGGGGCGTGGTGCTCGGCGGGATGTTGATGGTCGCGCTGACCACTACCGCGTTCTACCTGATCACCGTGTACGCGCCGACTTTCGGCAAAACCGTGCTGCACCTGAGCACTTCCGACGCGTTGCTGGTAACGCTGCTGGTGGGCGTGTCGAACTTCTTCTGGCTGCCGATTGGCGGCGCGTTGTCCGACCGTATCGGTCGTCGCCCAGTGCTCATAGGCATGGCCTTGCTGGCGCTGGCCACCACTTATCCGGCGCTGTCGTTCCTGGTGCAGGCGCCGAGCTTCACCAACATGCTGCTGTCGCTGCTGTGGCTGTCGTTCATCTATGGCTTGTACAACGGCGCGATGATTCCGGCGCTGACCGAAATCATGCCGGTTGAAGTGCGCGTCGCCGGTTTCTCCCTGGCCTACAGCCTGGCCACGGCGATCTTCGGCGGTTTCACCCCGGCGATGTCGACCTTCCTGATCCAGTACACCGGCGACAAAGCCGCGCCAGGTTACTGGATGAGCATCGGTGCCCTGTGCGCGCTGTGCGCCACGCTTTATCTGTACCGCCGTGCCGGTGGTCGTCTGCAACCTGTCGCGGCCTGAGGAATACTCGCCATGAAAAAACTATTTACTGTCACCGCCCTGCTCGCCGGTCTCGCGTTTAATTTCGCGGCTCAGGCCGAAGAACTCAGCGTGATGACCTCCGGTGGTTTCACTGCCGCCTACAAGATCCTCGGGCCGAAATTCGCCGCCGCAACGGGCAACACGCTGACCACCAGCCTCGGCCCGTCGATGGGCAAGGCGCCGGAAGCGATTCCCAACCGTCTGGCGCGCGGCGAGCACGCCGACGTGGTGATCATGGTCGGTTACGCTCTTGATGAGCTGATCAAACAAGGCAAGGTCGACCCAGCCTCCCGCGTTGAACTGGCGGATTCGCGGATCGGCATGGTGGTGCGTGAAGGCGCGGCGAAACCGGACATCAGCAGCGTCGAGGGCCTGAAGAAAACCCTGCTTGATGCGCAATCGGTGGCCTACTCCGACAGCGCCAGCGGCGTGTACATCGAGCAGCAGCTGTTCAAGAAACTCGGCATCGAAGATCAGTTGAAACCGAAAGCCAAGATGATCGCCAGGATCCCGGTCGGCTCGGTGGTCGCCACTGGCGACTATCAGTTGGGCTTCCAGCAGGTCAGCGAATTGCTGCCGGTGCCGGGCGTGAGCTTCGTCGCGAAGATTCCGGAATCGGTGCAGTCGGTGACGCGTTTTGCCGCTGGCATTCCGGTCAAGGCCGAGCATCCGCAAGAAGCCAAAGCCCTGCTCGCCTACCTCGCTGCACCGGCCGCTCAGGCTGACGTGCAGGCCACCGGGCTGGATTCGGTCAAGCGTTGATCGTTGGCGGCTGGACGCGCATTTCCACGACCAGCCGCTCCAGTTCCAAAGCCGCCGGGGTCAACGTGCGATCCCGGCGCTTGATGATGCCGACACTGCGCATCACCTGCGGCTCAATCAGTGGCACCCGCGTCAGGATCGGATGATCCGGCCCGGGCATCGCCATCAACGGCACCGCCGCCACGCCCAGCCCCGCCTCCACCAAGCCGATCATCGTCGTCACATGCCGCGTCTCGCAGATGCTCTGCCGCTGCGGCACTACCCCGCCCAAGGCCTGATCGAGCAGAAAGCGATTGCCCGAAGTCTTGTCCAGCGCAATGTAATCCTGTTGATAGAACTCGTCCCAACTGACGCTGCTGCGCCCGGCCAGTGGATGATCGCGACGACAGGCGACAACGTAGCACTCCTGCACAAGCGGTTCGAACTCGACTTTGGCATCCTGCGTGCCGAGAAAACTCAAACCGAAATCCGCCTCGCCATTGACCACCGCACTCAACACATCGTGGGCGCTGGAATCGAGGACTTTGACCTTGATCCGTGGAAACTGCCGGTGATAGCGCGCGACCACGCGGGGCATGAAGTAGTACGCCGCCGACGGCACGCAGGCGACGGTGACATGGCCCAGACGCGTCGAGGCGACTTCGCTGATGCCGAGCAAGGCAATGTCGAGGTCATCCAGCAAGCGCTCGACGCTGGGCATGAAGCCGCGCCCGGCCTGGGTCAGGCTGACCTTGCGCGTGGTGCGCTCGAACAGTTTCACGCCGAGGGCGTCTTCGAGCTTTTCGATGCGCCGGCTGAGCGCCGGTTGCGACAGGCGCACGGTGTCGGCAGCCTTGCGAAAACTGCCCTGCTCGACCACCGCGCGAAAGGCTTGCAGGTCGTTGAGGTCGAAGTTGATGGCCATGGCGTTTCCGGAAATTGATGCGCAGGGGTTATAAATGTAACCAGTTGATGCAAATTATTACAGACCTGATGAAAGCTGCCCTTGTGGGAGCGAGCCTGCTCGCGAATGCGGAGCATTAGTCAATGCATAGGTGACTGACCCACCGCATTCGCGAGCAGGCTCGCTCCCACATTGGATCTCGAATGGTCTGGAGACCGCGTAACCCTTATCCTTGTCGCCCCGCCGTACCCGTAGTCAGGAGTCGTTCCAATGCCCCATGAAGGCAATCTGTTGCAAGCCGCTGTCGTGTTTCTGTTCGCGGCCGTGCTCACCGTGCCTTTGGCCAAACGTCTGCAACTGGGCGCAGTGCTCGGTTATCTGTTTGCCGGGGTGATCATCGGCCCGTCGGTGCTCGGCCTGATCGGCAACCCGCAAAGCGTTGCGCATATCTCCGAGCTGGGCGTGGTGTTGCTGCTGTTCATCATCGGCCTGGAGCTGTCGCCGCGCCGCTTGTGGGTGATGCGCAAATCGGTGTTCGGCGTCGGTCTGGCGCAGGTGCTGTTGACCGCATCGGTGATCGGCGTGCTGGCGCTGTCGGTGTTCGGCCAGCCGCTGAACAGCGCCATTGTGCTGGGCCTCGGTCTGGCGCTGTCGTCCACTGCCTTTGGCTTGCAAAGCCTTGCCGAACGCAAGGAACTGACCAGTCCCCACGGGCGGCTGGCGTTTGCGATTCTGCTGTTCCAGGACATCGCGGCGATTCCATTGATCGCCCTGGTGCCGATGCTCGCCGGCGTCGATCACCACACCAGCACCGCCGACGATATTCGTCACAGCTTGCAGGTGCTCGGCGGCATTGCCGTGGTGGTGATCGGCGGGCGGTATCTGCTGCGTCCGGTGTTCCGCGTGGTGGCGAAAACCGGTCTGCCCGAGGTATCCACTGCCACGGCGTTGCTGGTGGTGATCGGCACGGCGTGGCTGATGGATCTGGTCGGCGTGTCGATGGCGTTGGGCGCGTTTCTCGCCGGTCTGCTGCTGGCGGATTCGGAATACCGGCATGAGCTGGAAGCGCAGATCGAACCGTTCAAGGGCCTGCTGCTCGGGCTGTTTTTCATCAGCGTCGGCATGGGCGCCAACCTCAGCCTGTTGTTGAGCGCGCCGATCACCGTGTTGGGCCTCACCCTGCTGCTGATCGGTCTGAAGTTGCCGCTGCTGTTCGTGGTTGGGCGCTTGGCAGGAGGATTGAACAAAATCAGCGCAATTCGCCTCGGCATCGTCCTCGCTGCCGGCGGTGAGTTTGCCTTCGTGGTGTTCAAGATCGGTCGCGATCAGGGCCTGTTCGAGCCACGGCTGTACGACTTGCTGGTGCTGACCATCACCCTGTCGATGGCGCTGACGCCGTTGTTGCTGTTGATCTGCGCGCGTCTGGTCAGCCCGAAAGTGCAGCCGGTGGAAGTGCCGGAGAAATTCCGCGAAATCGACACCGAAGCGCCGCGCGTGGTGATTGCCGGCATGGGCCGGATGGGCCAGATCGTGGCGCGGATCCTGCGCGCGCAGAACATCAAGTTCGTTGCGCTGGACACTTCGGTGGAAACCATCGAACTGTCGCGCAGCTTCGGCGGTGTGCCGGTGTTCTATGGCGACCCGATGCGCCCGGAAATCCTTCACGCGGCGAAGGTTGGCGAAGCGGAGTATTTCGTCATTGCTACGGACGATCCGGAGACCAACATCAAGACTGCCGAAGTGGTGCACAAGCTCTATCCGCACATGAAAATCATCGCCCGCGCGCGTAACCGTCAGCACGTGCATCGCCTGGTGGATGTCGGCGCGGAAGCGATTCGTGAGACCTATTATTCGAGCCTGGAAATGAGCCGGCGCACGCTGGTCGGCCTCGGTCTGACCCAAGCCCAGGCCGATGCGCGGATCAAGCGTTTCAAGCATCACGACGAACAGGTGCTGGAGGCGCAACACGCCGTCTACGACGACGCCGCCAAAGTCCTGCAGACCGCCCAGGAAGCCCGGGCGGAACTGGCCAAACTGTTTGAATCGGATCAGCTCGAAGAGGAAGCCCGCAAATCCTGATCGTGCCTTTCGCAGATCCAACTGTGGGAGAGAGCCTGCTCGCGAAAGCGTCGTGTCAGTTTGATTGTTCCCACGCTCCGCGTGGTAACACAGCCCGGGACGCTCCGCGTTCCACTTCCCGAGCTGGAACGCGGAGCGTCCCTTGAGGCATTCCCACGCAGAGCGTGGGAACGATCATGCGGGAGAGGGTCAGGCCCGTTCCAGCGCGGGCACTGGCTCGACGGCTGCAACCGCAAACCGATCCGCCAGAAACGGTGTGATATCCAGCGGCAGCGGTTCGTCATTCACCAGTTTATCCAGCAACACCCCGGTAATCGCCGAGGTCAGAATGCCGGTGCGGAAGTGCCCGCAAGCATTCAGATAACCCTCGACCCCACGCATCGGCCCGAGGATCGGCAACTCATCCGGAGAGCCCGGACGCAGCCCCGCCCATGTGCGCTTCAGATTGACGTCCACAAGCTCCGGCAGACAGCGCACCGCGCCCTGCACCAGCCCGGCGATTTCCGGGTAGGTGGTGGTGACGTCGAAGCCTTTGTCCTCGGTGGTACTGCCGATAAGGATTTCGCCGTTGTCCTTCTGCGCCACGTAGCAATCGCTGGTAGTCAGGCAGCCGTTGAGGATTCTCGGCATGCGCTCGGTCAGCAGGATCTGCCCTTTCACCGGTTTCACCGGAATACGAATTCCCGTCGCCCACTCGCTCAAATCCGCCGCCCAGGCACCGGCGGCGTTGATCAGCGTCTTGCAGTGAAACACGCCCGCTTCTGCCGTCTGCACGCCGGTCACACGAGTGCCGTGATGCAACACGCCGGTGACGTTGGTGTTGACGAAGATGTCGACGCCGTTCTGCCGCGCGCCTTCCATGTAGGCATCGGCGAGGCGGAACGGACTGACCTGATGATCGCAGAGAAACTCCAGCGCCCCACGCGCCTCATGGCTGACACTCGGTTCGGCCGCGCGCAACGCCGCCTGATCGAGCCAGCGCACTTGATCAGCCAGATGCGGAATGCAGCCGACGATGTGCTCGGCGTAGAGCCGATCTTCGTCGTCATAGATCACGAATTTCAATCCGGTCTTCTCGAACTTGCAATCCATGCCGTGGTTGTCTTTCAGTTCGCGGTGCAGCGCCGGGTACAGCGCGTTGGATTGCAAGGCAAAATCGAAAAACGACGCTGGCAAAATATGCGGCGTACTGGCGTCCACCGCGACTGCGGCGCCCTGGGTTTCGCGCTTGCGGTTGGCCGACATCATGCGAAAGAAAATCACCCCGCAACCGAGGCCGACCGACTCGCCGATCGCCCATAAACCACCCGCCGAAGCACGGGTCGCGTTGCCGGGGCGCTTGGCGTCGATCAGCGCAACTTTCAGATCTTTGCGCTTGGACAATTGGTAGGCGCAGGAGGCGCCGATCACGCCGCCACCGGCAATGACCACGTCGTAGAACTTACTCATGGCAAGCGCCCTCCGTGCCGAGAGACTGGAACGCGGAAAACGGTACCGGATCGATTGGAAAGCGTGGGCGCAGCCAACCGACATCCTGACGTCCGGTGGCCTGGCGCAAGCGATCGCTGCAATAGCCGACACACATCCGCCCCTGACAATCGCCCATGCTCACGCGGGTGCGCATTTTCAGGCTGGCGATGTCTTGCACACCCTGCTCCAGCGCCAGATCGATGTCGGCGCGGGTCGCATGTTCGCAGCGGCAGATCACCGTGTCGGCTGCGGGCAAAGCGATCTGACCAACGCCGCGCTCGGTGTAGCGATCCACCGCCGCACGAAAGCGCACGATGGCTCTGAGCTTGCTCGCGTAGCGATCGCGGCGCACCCGGGCCAGCTCGGCGTCGAGCACACCGCGTTGCAGCAGGATCGAAGTGGCGGCGATCTTGCCGGCGAGCATCGCCGCTTCGCCGCCGCGGATCCCGCCCATGTCGCCGGCCAGATGCACATGCGCCACGCTGCTTTGCTGCCAGACATTGGCGTGCGCACGCAGGTAGCCATCGTCGCTGAAGCCGTGATCTAGGCCCATCTGCTGGCTCAATTGCGTGCGCGGAATAAAACCGTAACCCACCGCCAGCGTCTGCGCTTCGAAACGCTCGACCCGCGACAGATCCGCCTCCCACGTCGACGAATACGGCGCGACGCTGACACTTTTCAATTCGCCCTCGCCGTGGGCTTCGACCACCCCCCAACCGTAGTTCATCGGGATGCCGTGCAACTTGAGGTAAGCGAGCATGCTCAAACCGTCGAGAAACAACTGCGGCTTGTTCAAGAGCGCCAGACTCTCGCGGGCGATCTTGCCGAATGCACACGCCTCGTAGACGCCAGCGACACGCACGCCGGAGGCATGCAACTGGGTCGCAACCAGCGGCAGCAACGGCCCGGTGCCGGCGATGATCACCGGCCCCCGCGGCTTGACCACGCCACTCTTGATCTGCAATTGCAGGCCGCCGAGCAGAATCACTCCCGGCAACGTCCAGCCGGGAAATGGCACGCTGCGTTCATGGCAACCGGCGGCCAGCAGCAGTTGCGGATAAGCCATCTCGTGCAGCTGTTCATCGCCATCGAGCACCACCAGAGCGCGGGTGCCTTCGGCGCCGACCACCCGATGGTTGAGGCGCACGTCGATCAGCCCTGACTGCTGCTGAAATTCACCGTGCAGTTTGTCCAGTGCTTCGGAATAACGCGGCCCGAGATAATGCAGCTGCACGCCATCGCGCAACGGCCCGCGATAGACCACACCGCCGAGGCGCGAAGCCTCTTCGAGCAAGGTGCAGCGCACGCCGTGGCGCGCCAGTTCGATGGCCGCCGCCATCCCCGCCGGCCCGCCGCCGACGATCAACGGTTGCAGGCTCATACAACCTCCTGCGCGACGACGCGGTTGACTCGGGTTTCGATCTGCATGCCGTCGCGGACCACGGTCTGGCAGGCGCGGCGTTTGTGGCGACCGTTGATTTTCACCAGACAGCACTGGCACACGCCCATGCCGCAATAGGCGCCGCTGATCTGATCATGGTCATTGCGTGCGATCTGGCGCACGCCGAGGGACTGGATGACGCTGAGAACGGTTTCGCCGATGGCGGCGCTGACCGCTTGGCCATTGATGTGCACGGTCATGTCCGCCTGCACCAAGGGCTGGATATCGAAGGTTCTTTCTAGGCAGTTCATTTACGGTGTTCGTCCGTGAAGATTCAGTTGAGGTTGTGACAGCTCCTTGCTGCACTACGCCTCGTCGACGCTTTTATTGCTGTGTTTTCAACGTCGACGCGGATACTTCGTCAGCGCAACAAGGTGCGCGACAAGCACTGTAGCTCATACCTCAGCAAAGGCCTGGATCATTTACGGTAGGCGATATCGCCAGGGGAAATATTGATCCAGGCCAGTGAAAATGGCGGGATGGAAACGGTTAGTTGGAGAAGACGTACTGGCCCCGCAGAAAGCAAAAAAGCCGCTTTCACCCGAAGATGAAAGCGGCAGAGGCATCCTGCCTCAGAGGGATCAGTGTACGAACAGGGCGATCAGGATGATGATCGGGATCGGTACGCCGAGGAAGAACAGCAGTAATGAGCGCATGGTGACTCTCCTTTTTAACGGACCGGAGTGGTAGTGGTGTAGGTCTCGACTTCAACGTACTCGACCGCATCGCGACGACGACCGCCGAAGGTGGCTGCCAGGCTGGCGAAGAACGCACCGGCCAGCAGCGCGACGAACATCCACAGCGAGGTGTAGGCAGCGACTTTCGCGGCGGTGTCGGCAGCTTGCTGGGCTTTCAGTTTCGCGTCAGCGATGGCTTTCTGGGTGTTGGCGTAGATTTCGTCGACACGACGTTCAGCATCGGCCTGGCTCAGGTTGGTACGTTGCGATACCAGTTGTGCGAGGTAGGTGCGGTCTTCGGCGCTGAGCTGACCGTTGGCCAGGCTCTGAGCGAAGATGCGGGTCACGGTGCCGCGTGCGGCGTCATCGCTGACGGCAGCCGGACGGTCGTCACGGAACAGGCTGTCGACGAAGTAGCCGTACTGATCGCTGTCAGTATTGGCTGCGGCAGAACCGGCGGCCTGGCTCATCGCACCGGCAGCACCGCCGACAACGTTAGCCCCAGCCTGCACACCGCCGCTGACGACGCTGCTGACCGAACCGACCACCAGCACAGCTGTGACCAACGTGGCGACGCACCAGGCGAGGAAGCCGTGGGCGGTGTCACGGAAGTAGACTTCGTCACCGTGCATGTTCGCCCATTTCACCCGCAGACGACCGGCAATGTAGCCGCCCATGCCGGAAGCAATGATCTGCGTCACAGCCAGCCAGACAATCGTCGAAATACCCAGGCCCTTGGCGCTGACGCCCTCTCCGGCCCACGGTGAAACCGCCGAAAAGCCCAGACCGAAACCGAGCAGCACGAGAATCATCGACAGCGCAGCGGCCGCCGCAGCACCGGCAAAGATCGCGCCCCAGGACACGCCTGAGACGCTGCTCGACTCTTCCACGGCAGGATAATAGCCATCAGGGGATCTATTCATCGTTGTACTGCTCCAGGCATGAAAAATGGTGTTACAACTCGTCAGGTGAAGAATTGCAGTGACCGTGCCAGTTACAGAAACTAAATAAACTGTTTGTTTTCAACAGGTTAGAAAGTTTGAACTTCGCTGAGCCGTGCAATTTGCAATAAACGGTCAGCGCCTGCGGGTTTTCTGCATTGATGACTGACTGGCAGATCCGATCAGTTCCGATTCACCGTCGCGACGAAGATGAAAGTTAATTTAAAGCGTCACGGTAAATTCTTGGCAAAATGCTGCCATTCCGTTTGAACCGATCAGCAGGCCTGCCTATGACTCGTATCTTGACCATCGAAGACGACGCCGTGACCGCGCGGGAAATCGTTGCCGAACTGAGCAGCCACGGGCTGGATGTCGACTGGGTCGACAATGGCCGCGAGGGCCTCGACCGTGCCGTCAGCGGCAACTACGACCTGATCACCCTCGACCGCATGTTGCCCGAGCTGGATGGTCTGGCCATCGTCACTACCCTGCGCACCATGGGCGTGGCGACGCCGATTCTGATGATCAGCGCCCTCTCCGATGTCGATGAGCGCGTGCGCGGTTTGCGCGCCGGTGGCGATGACTACCTGACCAAACCGTTCGCCACCGATGAAATGGCCGCGCGGGTCGAAGTGTTGCTGCGTCGGCAAAACAGCGTCGCCACCCAGGCCACGACATTGAACGTCGCCGACCTAGAACTCGACCTGATCAGCCATGAAGCCCGCCGCGCCGGACAGGTGCTGACGCTGCTGCCCACCGAATACAAACTGCTCGAGTTTCTGATGCGCAACAGCGGCCAGATTCTCTCGCGGATGATGATTTTCGAAGAGGTCTGGGGTTATCACTTCGACCCGGGCACCAACCTGATCGACGTGCACATCGGCCGTCTGCGCAAGAAGATCGACGCAGCCGGCAACGTTCCGCTGATCCGCACGGTACGGGGCTCCGGCTATGTCATTGCCGAACCCGTCTGACGGCTGGCGCTCGTCCAGCAGCCGCTTGCTGGCGCTGTACAGCTCGCTGTTCGTGGCCTGGAGCGCGATCCTCATGGGGGTCATGTACTACGAGGTATCCGGCTACCTCGACAAACTGGCCAAACATTCGTTGATGCAACGCCAGCATCTGTTCTCGCATTTTCGCGGCGAGCAACTCGAAGACGCGCTCGCGGCCAGCATGACCTTCGATATTCGTGGTATCGACGCCTATGGTCTGTTCAGCGCTGACGGCGTTTACCTGGGCGGCGCACTTCAGCAAATTCCCGAAGGACTGCCGCTCGACGGCAAGATCCACATGCTCGCCGAGTGCGCCGATTCCGATGACCCGACCCTGCCGAACGACAGCTGCGATGCTGTGGCCACCCAGACTCGCGACGGGCGCTGGCTGGTGCTGCTGCGTGACAATGGCTCGCTGTTCGCGGTGACGCGGATCATTTTGCACGCGTTGTTCTGGGGCGTGTCGCTGACGATTATTCCCGGGGTCGCCGGTTGGCATCTGCTGCGGCGTCGACCGTTGCAGCGCATCCGCGCGATTCAGAACAGCGCCCAGGCCATCGTTGCCGGCGACCTGACGCACCGCTTGCCGCTGTCCAATCGCCGCGATGAGCTGGACATGCTCGCCGCCATCGTCAACGCCATGCTGGAGCGCATCGAGCGCTTGATGAACGAGGTCAAAGGCGTCTGCGACAACATCGCCCACGACTTGCGCACACCGCTGACTCGCCTGCGCGCGCAGTTGTATCGGATGCAGCAACAGGCGGGCGAAGGTTCACAAGAAGCGGCGCAACTGGATCTGGTACTGGCTGAGGCGGACACGCTGATGGCGCGGTTTCGCGGACTGCTGCGGATTTCCGAACTGGAAGATCGCCAGCGCCGCTCAGGTTTCGTCGAACTTGATCCGGTGCGTTTGCTGGAGGAGTTGCACGAGTTCTATCTGCCGCTGGCCGAGGAAGGCGATCTGCGCTTTCAGTTGAACATGCCGGAGACGCTGCCGCCGCTCAATGGCGACCGCGCGTTGCTGTTCGAAGCGTTGGCGAACCTGCTGAGCAACTCGATCAAATTCACCCCGCCCGGCGGCACGGTGATGTTGCGTGGGGTCAATGCCAATGGCCAGACGCGGATCGAGGTTCACGATTCAGGCCCGGGGATTCCCGAGGCTGAACGTGAGGCGGTGTTCCAGCGGTTTTACCGCACCGAGGGTGGCCAGCCGCAGAGTGGATTCGGTCTGGGGCTGTCGATTGTTGCGGCGATTGTCAGCTTGCACGGCTTCAGTCTTGAAGTCGGCAGCAGCGATCTGGGCGGGGCGAAACTGGTGCTGGATTGTCGGCAGAGTTTGATCAGTCAGGCCTGACGTCTCGCGCCGATCGTTCCCACGCTCCGCGTGGGAATGCCTCAAGGGACGCTCCGCGTTCCGGCTTTCGAAATGGGACGCAGAGCGCCCCGGGCTGCATTCCCACGCAGAGCGTGGGAACGATCTGCGTCTCAGGTTGGGTAATTCGCTCGCAAGGCTTCGAGCCCGCCCTGGTAGATGCCGTTGAACAACGCCACCACCTCTTCATCGCTCACGCCCACCGCATTAAATCGCCCCGACCACGTCACCCGCGCGCCCTGCCCTTGGGCTTCAACCTTGATCGTCGCGAGATAATCGCTGGCCGGGAACGGTGCCTGTTCAATCGAATAGCTGTAGGTTCGGGCGGCGTTATCGAAGGTCTGCAGACGTTCGACGACCACGCCGCCGTCAGCGGTTTGCAGGGTGCGTACGCGCCCGCCTTCGCTCAGTTCACTGTTGGTAATCAACGGCAGCCAGTCCGGCAGCGTGTTGAAGCCGCCGATCAATTGCCAGACCTGATCGGCCGCGGCCGGGATGTCGATGGTTGCAGATGCTGTTGGCATAAAACCTCTCTTTCGGAAATTTCAGATAGTCAGGCTGTCGACCACACCGCCATCAACGCGCAAGGCCGCGCCCGTGGTGGCCGAAGACAGCGGTGAAGCGATATAGGTGACCAGATGCGCCACTTCCGAAACATCCGCCACGCGCTGGATGATCGAAGTCGGACGGGCCTTGCGCACAAAGGCGTCGGCTTCGTCGCGCAGGTCGCGCCCGGATTCGGCGGCCGCGTCTCTGAGCATGTCCTGCAGGCCATCGGTGAAAGTCGGTCCCGGCAGGATCGCATTGACCGTGACCCCGGTGCCAGCCAGACGTTTGGCCAAGCCGTGGGACACCGCGAGGTTGGCGCTTTTGGTCACGCCGTAATTGAGCATGTCAGCCGGCGTCGCCACCCCGGATTCCGATGACAGAAAGATCACCCGGCCCCAACCCTGCTCGACCATCGCCGGCACGTAATGCCGCGCCAGGCGCACGCCGGAAATCACGTTGACTTCATAGAAGCGCGTCCACTCGCTGTCGGGAGTCTCGAAGAAATCGACGTCGTTGAAGATGCCGAGGTTGTTGACCAGAATGTCCGCGCGCGGTTCGGCGGCGAAAAGCTTTTCCGCGCCCTCGGCCGTGCCCAGATCGGCGGTAAGACCACGCAACTGCGCGCGGGGCACCGCTTCGCGTATGCTCGCCAGCGCCTGCTCGACCTTGGCCATGTCGCGACCGATGACCACCACCGTCGCCCCGGCTTCGGCCAGCGACTGGCTGATGCCCAGACCGATGCCGCCGGTACTGCCGCTGACAATGGCCAGTTTTCCACTCAGATCGATCTTCATGCGTTTACCTCATTAGCAAGGAGTTCCACCGCGCTCGACTTTGGCGACGATTTCACAAGCATGGATCAGCGTAGTTGCGATATTGCCGGCATGGTTGAGCTGCCGACCGGTGACGGGGATGTGGTTTGATCGACGATCCCCTGTCTCTGGCAGACCGTAGCCCCTCACCCTAGCCCTCTCCCGGGGGAGAGGGAACCGACCGAGTTGTGCTGAACTTGACGTCGACCTGAAAGACCATAGCGATTATGGATTCAGAGAAGACCTTTCACGTCGGCGTATTACCTGAATATCCCCCGGTCAGTCCCCTCTCCCTCCGGGAGAGGGCTAGGGTGAGGGGCATTTCGGAACAGATCAGATTTCCGTCAGACGAAGCAGACCATCGGCGCCGACCCTGACGCCGATCGCATCGTAACTGGCCAACGTCGCATGCGCCGTTTCGATCGGGTGCTGGTGCGTGGTGGTGATGATCATCAACGCCGCGCCCGCCGACTCCGCAGCCTGAATACCAACCGTGGCGTCTTCAAAAATCAGACAGTCATCCGGCTCGACACCGAGCTTTTTCGCCGCCAGCAGATACCCCGCAGGATCAGGCTTGCCAGCCTTTACATCTTCCGCCGTGATCATCACCGCCGGCTCCGGAATCCCCGCAGCCGCCATCCGCCGCAACGCCAGATCGCGAGGCGCCGACGTCACCATCGCCCAACGGTTTTTCGGCAGCGCGTTGAGAAAGGCTGCCGCCGCAGGAATCTCGACAATGCCTTCAACGTCATTGATTTCCGCTGCGGTGATGAACGCTGCTTGTTGCTCGGCATCCACGCCCGGCAGACTCAGCCGGGTGATCGTGTCGATCGCACGCGCGCCATGGATGGTCGGCAGGAACGTCTCGACATCAACGCCATGGCGCACCGCCCACGCTGACCAGATGCGCTCGGCGGCGGCGATGGAGTTGAGGACGGTGCCGTCCATGTCGAACAGGAACGCGCCGAACGCGCGATCAAAAACCGATGCTTGTGCAGACAAGAGAGCAAATCCTCTGACAGTTGGCCGGGCAGGCTGGCCCGGCAATGTAGCACTTGTCAGTGCAGCTGCGGGGCCTTGGATTTGAACGCACTTTCCACACAATCGAGCAACTGACCGATCGCCCACGGCTTCTTGATGAACGCCACCGAGTGCTTGACCCCGGAGGTCTCGGGCGTTTCATAGCCGGACATGACCATCACCGGTTTTTCCGGCCAGCGGTCGCCGAACAGATTAGCCAGGTCCGCGCCGTTAAGCGTGCCGGGCATGGTGATGTCGGTCAGCAGCAGCGCAACGTCGGCTGCATGTTTTTCCAGATACAGTGAGGCGGCGTCGGCGCTGGTTTGCGGTTCGACCTTGAACCCTTCCTCCTGGAGAATTTCGCAAAGGAACTCCAGAATCAACGGATCGTCCTCGACAACCAGAATCAACCCGCCAGGAAGGTGCGCGCTCGACGTAGGTGTAGGGCACATGAACAGCACTCCCCCGAATTACATTTTTGATAAGCGGTTTGAATCCGCTGCTTATCAGGTATGAGCAGCGCGCCTTGTAGAAATTCACTTTTGATACAGCAGATTTCGACAAGGTGTTGTTTTTCGGAGCGCAGCGCCCGTCGAAAACCTTCATTTGTGGGTAAAATGCCGGCCCTTTGAACGGCCGAACCGTAATCCATGAACCCTCAAGCCCTCGCGACCCTCCACGCTCATTTGCTACCCGCACTCGCGGCGGCGCCCAGCGAAACCCGTCGGTTGTTTCACGGGCGCGGACGCTGCTGGCCGGGGCTGGAGCAGTTGACCGTGGACTGGTTGCAGGGCGTGGTACTGGTGTCGCTGTTCAAGGAACCGGCGCCTGAGCAGCTGCAAGATCTGCGGGATTCGCTGCTGCTCCTCGCCGCCTCGGCCGAGTGGCAGCAGTCCGGCGCGCACACTTTGCTGATCCAGCACCGTTATCTGCCGCAAAGCACGGCCGAATGGCTGATCGGTGAGGAAATCGAAGAAATGACCATCGTCGAGGGTGGCTTGCAGTACCGCGTCGACCTGGGGCGCAAGCAGAACGCCGGGCTGTTTCTCGACATGCGTTACGGACGCAACTGGGTGCGCGAACAGGCGGCGGGCAAGCGGGTGTTGAACCTGTTCGCCTACACCTGCGGCTTTTCCGTGGCGGCAATCGAGGGCGGCGCCAGCCATGTGGTCAACCTCGACATGTCCCGCGCCGCGCTGAGCCGAGGTCGCGACAATCACCGCCTGAACGGCCACGACCTGAGCAAGGTCAGCTTTCTCGGTCACGACCTGTTCAAATCCTGGGGCAAGGTGATCAACAGCGGCCCGTACGATCTGGTGATCATCGACCCGCCGTCGTTTCAGAAAGGCAGCTTTTTGCTGACCAAGGATTATCAACGGGTGTTGCGCCGCTTGCCGGAACTGTTGACCGCGCAAGGCACGGTGCTGGCGTGCATGAACGACCCGTCGTTCGGTTCCGACTTTCTGATTGATGGCGTGACCCAGGAAGCGCCGAGCCTGCGCTTCGAGCAACGGCTGGACAACCCGCCAGAGTTTCCCGATATCGATTCAGAGAGCGGCCTGAAAGCCCTGGTCTTCCAGCGCAGCCACTGACACAGCGTAAGTTCACCTGTGGGAGCGAGCCTGCTCGCGAAAGCGCAGTGTCAGATAACAATTTTGTTGACTGATACACCGCTTTCGCAAGCAGGCTCGCCCCCACACAAGTTCTGTGTTGATCAAAAAACCGTCGGCCGCAGCACCAATGCAAACAACTCACCATGCCCGGTGACGTTGAGCTTGTGATCACCGATCCCGAGGACTACAAAAAAGCCGAAGCATTGCTGCTCAAGCTGCGCCCGCACATCGCCTACTTCAACTCTTCGAAGTTCATCAGCGATCTGTCCAACGGTAATATCTGCGTGGCGGTTGGCTGGTCCGGGGCGATGCTCGAAGCCAAGACCAACGCCGAGCAGGCCAACAACGGCGTAAAGATCGCCTACAGCCTGCCCAAGGAAGGCGCGCCGGTGTGGTTCGACACTCTGGTGCTGCTCAAGGACGCCCCCAATCGCGCCCAAGGCCTGGCGTTTATCGATTACCTGCTGCGACCGGAGGTGATCGCGCCGGTCAGTGATCACCTGTCGTACCCGAATGGCAATCGCGCCGCGACAACGCTGGTGGCAGCAGCCACTCGCGACAACCCGGCGGTCTACCCGTCCCCTGCCGCCATGGCCACCCTCTACACCCTCGAACCCTTGCCCAAAGCCGTCGAACGCGTGCGTACGCGGGTGTGGAGCAAGAAGGTCAAGAACGGCCAGTAACCCGCGCAAGAAATCTGCCTGCCTCATCCGAGCGGTAAGCCGCCCGACCTTTGAATGAAGAGACTGAATCTTATGAATCCGCGTGCCCGTGATCTCGATATCCTGATTGGCCAGATGCAACCTGGCCCGCTCAACGCCATTACCGATGTGCCGGGGGTGCGCGTCGGTCACAGCAATGTACGCGGTCGCAGCAGCAGCGGCCGTGACATCTGCACTGGCGTCACGCTGATCGAGCCGCGCCCCGGCTCGACCAGCCAGCAACCGTGCTTTGCCGGCGTGCATGTACTCAATGGCAACGGTGATGCGACCGGCCTGGAATGGATTCGCGAGGCCGGTCTGCTGACCAGTCCGATTGCCTTTACCAACACCCACAGCCTGGGTGTGGTGCGTGATGCGCTGATTGTGCTGGACCGAGAGCAACAGCCGGATGACGGGCGGCTTTACTGGAATATGCCGGTGGTGCTGGAGACCTTCGATGGGCTGCTCAATGACATCAACGGCTTTCACGTCAAACCAGAGCATGTCGCCGAGGCACTGAACGGCGCCGTGGACGGGCCGGTAGTCGAAGGTGCGGTGGGCGGTGGCAGCGGCATGATCTGCCATGAATTCAAGGGTGGCATCGGCACCGCATCGCGCCGTTTGAGTGCTGCCCAGGGAGGCTGGACCGTTGGCGCGATCGTGCAGGCCAACCACGGCATTCGCAGTGAATTACGCGTCGATGGTTACCCGGTCGGGCGCTATATGGAACAGAAGGATTCACCGTTCCTGCGGGCAGCGCTGCCGCACCCGGGCATGGGCTCGATCGTCGTCTGCCTGGCGACTGATGCGCCGCTGCTGCCCCATCAATGCACGCGTCTGGCACAGCGTGCCAGCCTGGGCCTGGCGCGTACCGGCGGCGGTAACGAAGACCACAGCGGCGACATCTTCATTGCCTTCGCCACTGGCAATGATCACGTCCCGCCCGCCGCTTACGAGGCTAAACGCGCAGCCACCTGCGACGGTTTGCGCATGGTCAACAACGACCACATCAGCGAGCTGTTTCTGGCCGCGACCGAAGCCGTGGAAGAAGCGATCATCAATGCCCTGCTCGCCAGCAACAGCAGCGAGGGCAACGGTCATTCGGTGCCGGGCCTGGATGGGCAGACGCTTCTGGCGGCGCTGAAAAAATCCGGTTGGCCGGGATCGCGCCCGGCGTGAACCGGCATTGTGCAAGGACGACTGGCGGTACTTGAGTCGTCCATTGCACGCTCCTAGGATGAAGCTACGCGGTGACTGGATTGATCCGGCGCTGCGTAGGCGTGGGTGTTCTGAACCCCAATCAAGCCCACGCTTTGCTTCACACGCCTCTTGAGCCTCACGGGCTCTACTTCCTCCCCATCAAAGAGCTTTGAGGCTCTTTTTTTGTCTGCGTATTTCAGTCCTCGCCGAGACCTTCGGCACGAATCGAACGCCACGCCGCTTGCGCGAGCACTTGGCGATAGGCGCTCGGGCTGCCTTTGACTCGCCCTGCCAGCCAAGCTCGGCAGTAGCTGTCCGCTTGGCCAATGATCAGCGATGGCAGCAGCTCGGCAGGCAAATCCTGCAGTTCGGCGGCGCGACCCGATTGCGCCAGCCATTGGCGCAGACGCAGGTTGCGCGTCTTGTTGCGCTCGGCCAGCTCGTCCTTGAACGGGCCTTTGGTCACGGCGAACCGCGCGTGGTACTGGAAACGCGCCCACTGCGGCTGTTGCTCGACCCAGTCGACATAGCTGAAGACCAGCGCCTGCACGCCTTCTTCAGTGGTATTGGCCGCGTCCAGATACGCATCACGCAAACGCGCCTGATCCTCCAGCGCGGTGAAAAACAGCGCCGCGACCAGCCCTTCCTTGTTGCCGAAATGGTGGTAGATCGCGCCGACGCTGGTGTCGCACTCGGCACGGATCATTTCGATGGTGGTGGCTTCGATCCCCTGTTCATTGAACAGGCTCAGGGCCTTGCGAAAGATATCGCGTTTGAGTTCGGCGCGGCGGCCGGGGTAGCTGCGTTCCAGTAGATCGGCGGTGTCCATGCTGCTCGGGTCCAAAAACGGAGGTTCAAAAAGGCATCAAGTGCCCGGGAACAAATCGCGCCTAGGTTGACAGATTTGCCGCGAACAGAATACCGTTCCGTTACAGAATATTATTCTGTAACGGAACATCATTCTGCAAACTACCCAGCGAGGCTTCCCATGAGTCAATCTCTCAGCATGTTCAACAGCGTCGGCCCGGATGCATTCAGCAAAATGGCCTGCCAGTTCGCCCCGTACTTCAGCAGCATCAATCCGCTGATTTCCGAGTTGCGCCCGAATGCCGCCACCGTGCAAGTGCCGTTTCGCAAGGAAATCACCAACCACCTCGGCACGGTGCACGCGATCGCCATGTGCAACGCGGCAGAACTGGCCGGCGGAATGATGACCGACGTGTCGATCCCGGCCGGCGCGCGCTGGATTCCCAAAGGCATGACCGTGGAATATCTGGCCAAGGCGAAAACCGACGTCACCGCTGTGGCCAGCGCTGAAGGTGTGGATTGGCAAAGTGATGGCGACAAGGTAGTCAACGTCGACATTCACGATTGCGAGGGTAAAAAAGTCTTCACCGCGCGTATCACCATGAACGTCAAGCTCGGTTGAGAAGCAGATACAAAAAAGCCCTTGCCGCGGGATGCGCAGCAAGGGCTTTTGATTGGCCGACGATCAGTGCAGGGTCAGGCGCTGACGGACAAATTCTTCTACGTGGCGGCTGGTCTGGTCCAGATGGCGGTCGCGTTGTTTTTCCGCATCGAGCATCGCGCGCTTGCCGTTCTTCTGCAGCAGATAGGAGTGAATCTGCTGCACTTCCAGCGAGCGATAGATCGGCGTGGTGTCGATGAACCCGCGCAGGCCGTTGCTGCGGTAATGCCGCGTGCTCATCAGCACCTGCGTTTCGCGCTGGCCGATCACTTCAAAACCCAGTGCCTCGAAATACGGGACCTTGCCAATGCTGCAGGCCAGTTCCGCATGCGGATAGCGCCCGACCATGTCCGTGAGCATCGCCCGCGCCACACCTTGGCGCCGATGGCCTTCACGCACCGCCATGTACGCGACGCTGCACGCCTCCCAATCGCCCTGCACCGGCAGACAGATGAGAAATCCGATGACTTGCTCTGGATCCTCATCGTCAGTGGCCACCAGCAATTCCACCTCGGTGCCCTTCTGGCCGTTCAACGCCTCGAGGTAGAGATGCACCTCATAACCCACCGCGTACTGATAAACGTTGTACAGCAGATTGCTCGGGCCGAGGCCGACCGCACTGATGTCGGTCAGGTAATCGACGACCATTTGCAGGATCTGGCTGTTGACGTTTTCCGGGCATGGGGAGGTGTAGTGGGTGATGCGTGGCATGGGCAAACTCCGGCGATAAAAAACGTTGCCGATGATCAGAGCCGTCGACGAACCGCGACATCATACCGTGCCGGATCTATTGAACCGTCACTGTTGTGGCGCCACCACCCTGAATTTGATGTTGATGTCCCTCGACACCACGCTGTCAGCCCACTCCCCTGCGCCGAGGCCGAACTCCTCTCGATTGAGCACCAGCTCACCGTCGAAGATGCCGATGGCGTTGTCCGGTTTCAACTCCACCGGCACCTCGACCTCGCGAGTGATGCCCTTGAGCGTGAGCTGACCGGCGACTTGGTAACGATGCTCGTCCACTTGAGTAAAACGGCTGGACTTGAACACCGCGAGCGGGAATTTCCCGGTGTCGAACCACGCCGGTTTCACCAGTTCGGTATTGGCGTCTTCACTGCCGGCATCGATGCTGGCGAGATCGATATGCAGCGTGGTCTGGGCTTTGCCGAGGTCGTCGGTATCGAAGTCCAGCGTCGCCTCGAAATTGCCGAAGGTGCCGTACATTCGCGAGCCCATCTGGTTGTAGGTGAAACTGATCTGGCTGGCGCTGGTGTTGACCCGGTTATATTCAGCCGCCTGCGCACCGACCATGACGCACGATGTAAACGCGGCAACCAGCAGCAATCGCAACGTCATGACATTCTCCTGGCGGCGTGCGTCGTCGAGGGCCTTGGTTGACTTAAGCAAACAACCCGTTGTTATGCCAGCGCCTATATCAACCGCTCGATCTTCTGATGCTTCCACACCAATTTGTAATACAGGGTCTGCAAAATCAGCATTCCCAGATAGGCAACCGGAAACGCCATCCACACACCCTGCAAACCGAACTGCCCGTCGAGCCAGTAAGCCGCTGGCAGCTGCACGCCGACCACACAAACAATCGAGATGACCACCGGCACCAGTACCGTGCCGCTGGCCCGCATGATCCCGCCGATGATGGCCTGGAAACCGAACACCAACAGGCTCCAGAGCATGATATGCAGCAGGTGCTCGGCCATCGCCCGGGTCGAGTCCTCGGTGAGGAACAGGCCCAGCAACCAGTGCGATAACAGATAACCCAGCACAATCAGGCCACCGGTCAGGCACACATTGATCAACAGCCCGGTGCGCAGGATCGGACCCATGCGTTGCAGATGCCCGGCGCCGATTGCCTGGGCACCAAGGATCGATGCGGTGATTGCAATCGACAGCGCCGGAAACTGCACATAGTTGACGATCTGCGTTACTGCGCCATACGCCGCTGTCGCTTGCGAGCCGTGCTGATTGACCAGTGCCAGGATCACCAGCTCCGATAACGACAGGACGATCATCTGTACCCCGGTGGGCAGGCCGATGCGCAGGACCTTGCCGAGAATCACCCGATCCAGTCGCAATGCGGCAAAGAACTCTCGATCCGGCGCCAGCGGATGGCCCTTGCGGATCAGCCGCCAAGCCAGCCACGCCATTGCCGACAGATTCCCCGCCAGCCCGGCATACGCCGCGCTCTGAATGCCCAATGGCGGCAAACCCAGCCAGCCGCGAATCAACGCCGGCGTCAGCGCCAGCCCCACGGCGGTGGAGACGATCAGCGCGAGCAGTGGCGACAGCGTATCGCTGACCCCACGCAGCAATTGGGTGAACAGCACGAATACCAGTAGCGATGGCAGAATCCACAACATGACGTGGGCATAGTCCACCGCATCGTCGAGCACATCCGCCGGCGTGCCCAACCCCGTCAGTGCCTGTCGCGCAAACACCGTGCCCAGCACCGCCGCGACCAAACCGATCAACACACCCAGCAGCAACGTCGCTCCGGCAATCGCTTTGACCATATGCGTTTCGCGCGCGCCCCACGCCTGACCGATCAACACGCCCGCGCCAGCGCCGAGGCCGATGACCAGGGCGATGAAAAAGAATACGACAGGAAACATGCCGGATACGGCCCCAAGCGCTTGGGTGCCGAGCATCTGACCGATGTAGATGCTGTTGACCGTCCCGGACATCGATTGCAGGAAGTTCGACAGCACCATCGGCGCGAGAAACAGCAGATAGGTTTGCCAGAGCGGTTTGGCGAAGGTGGCGCTTTGCATTGAATGGAGGTCCATCTCGACGGCGGCAGGCCTGATTGACGATAGCTTCGGTGAGTTGCGTGCAGCGTGCAATCAACATTTCCAGACAGTGTTGATTGTCTGTTTTGCATTTGTGTAAATGCCGTGCATCGCTTTGTGTCAGTGTTGCGGCTGTGGTAAATCAGCGACTCTGTCGACACGTACTATTGAGGCTCGGTTCATGCGTAACGTTGCAAATTTTCTGCTTGGCTCCCTCCTCGCTCTGTCGGCCGCCTACGCGCAGGCAGCCGCACCCGCAGCGGCGCCTGCTTCATTGAAACCGCTACTGGCCACTTTGAATGAACGCCTGAGCATCGGTGATCTGGTTGCGTTGACCAAGTGGGACAGCGGCAAGCCGATCCAGGACAGCCCGCGTGAGGCGCAGGTCATCGCCAATGCCCGAACTCTGGCCACCGAACACAAACTCGATCCGGACGACGTCGCGCAACTGATCGCCGCACAGATGGAAGCGAACAAACTGGTGCAATACGGTCTGCTCGCACAATGGCAAGCGGCAGGTGCTGCACCGGACACACCGCGTCCGGATCTGGGCAAACAGATCCGCCCGCGCCTGGATGAACTGCAAAAGCGCTTGTTGCAGCAGTACGCCGCCTTCGCGCCCTATCGCCAGGATCCGAATTGCCCTGCATGGCTGGCCGATGTCCGCAACGGTCTGGCCGCGGATTCGCTGCACGACCTGGCGCTGATTCGTGCCAGCGGCGAGTTGTGCATCCGGGCGAAAGCGCTCTGAATCACCGCTCCTGGCAAACATCATCGGCGTCGATGTTCACCATCACGTCAATGAAGTTCTCATAAAAACTGCGCGGCGTAACATCGGCTCCAGACAAACAAACAACTTTCTGGAGCACACGATCATGAAACGCCAAACCCTTCTCGGCATCGCTTTCTCGGTTTTCGCAGTTAACGCTTTTGCAGTAACGCCTGCTCACACCCTGGTCGCTGAAGGCGGCTCGGACAAGCTGATCGAAAGCCGTCTGGCTGAAGGTGGTTCGGATCGTCTGATCGAACGTCGCGTTGCCGAAGGTGGTTCGGATCGTCTGCTCGAACGCCGCGTTGCTGAAGGCGGTTCGGATCGTCTGATCGAACGCCGCGTTGCTGAAGGCGGTTCGGATCGTCTGATCGAACGCCGTGTTGCTGAAGGTGGTTCGGATCGTCTGATCGAGCGCCGCGTTGCTGAAGGCGGTTCGGATCGTCTGCTCGAACGCCGCGTCGCTGAAGGTGGCTCTGATCGTCTGATCGAACGCCGCGTCGCTGAAGGTGGCTCTGATCGTCTGATCGAACGCCGCGTTGCATGAGTCTACTGCATGACCGCAACACTCATGAAAAAGCCCGGCCTGATCAGCCGGGCTTTTTTGCATTCAGCCGTCGCTTATTGCGCGGTTTTCAGCTTGACCACGTCACCGGAGATGGTGGTGGTGTAGCCGGTCAGAACCCAGGCCCAGAACCAGTTTTCCTGAACCTGCGTGTTGATCATTGCATCGCCGCCCTTGGCTTGGATGGCCGCGTTTTGCGCGCGCACAAATCGGCTGTTCTGGCGGATCGGGATAATGCCAAACAGCAGCAGGCCGGTGGCCGATGCTTCGCTGTGGCCAACCACGGTGTATTGGTTGCTGTCGTAATGGGCGGTTTTCATCGGGGCGCCGGTGCAACCTGCCAGAACCACACCGAACAGTGCGGCGGCGACTACTTTGCTGAGGTATTTCACAGTAAAACTCCATGGGGAAACGCCCGGGATCCGTCTCTCGGGCGGCGCGCATTCTAAACAAAATGATGGCTCATTGGCATCAATCTTCTTTGTATTTACTTGAACCCGTTCGCTGGCCCGCCGTCGGCGATGTCGCATACCATGGCGCCACTTCAATAAAGACAGACACCCGCCTCCATGTTCAAAGCCAGTCTGCGTAGCCATCTCACCCTGTGGTTCGGCGGTTTGTCCCTGCTGACGTTATTGAGCGTCGGCTTTTATGTCGGTCATATCGCCACCGAACAAATGAAACAGGCCAGCGGCAACGCGTTGCTGAACACGGCGCGCTCGGCGGCGACGTTGTTGGGTGAGCAACTGCGCGAGCGGCAACTGGAGGTCTATCTGCTCAGTCGCGCGCCGCATCTGGAGCGTGGCGATCTGGACAATCCAGCCATCCTCAAGTCGATGCAGTTGCGCACCCAGGCGCGCGCCGAATATGCGTGGATGGGCGTCACCGACGCCCAGGGCAACGTGCGCCAGGCGGTCAATGATCTGCTGGTTGGCCAATCCGTACAGAAACGCCCGTGGTTCCAGATCGGCCTGCGCCGGCAATACACCGGCGATCCCCACGAAGCAGTGTTGCTGGCCAAGTTGTTGCCGGGTCTGCCCAATGGCGAGCCGCTGCGCTTCATCGATTTCGCCGCGCCAATCCACAATGCCGAAGGGCAGGTGATTGGCGTGCTGGGCGCACATGCGCACTGGAGTTGGGTGACGCGCATCGTCGAGTCGGCGGCGTTTTCCCACAAGAACTCGGCGCCGGATATCCAGGCGCTGATCGTCGACCACGATGGCAAGGTGCTCTACCCCGAAGCGCTGATGGGCCAACAACTGGCGATCGGCGATTCGATATTGCCGGGCTGGACGGCGGCCAACGGTTACCTGACCAGCATGGTCACCGTGCCGACGCCATCGGGCACGGCGCTATCATGGTCGATCGCCATTCGCCAGCCATTGGAGACTGCGCTGCAACCGGCGCGGATGCTGCAATATGAACTGTTGATACTCGGCGTTTTCGCCGCCATCGTTTTCGGTCTGGTGGCTTATTATCTGGCGCTGTACCTGAGCCGGCCGATCGAACAACTGGCACGCTCGGCCAAACAAGTGCAGAACAACCAGTCCGGCGCACAGTTCCAGCTCCAGCATCCGGTGCTGGAAATCGCCCAGCTCGGCCAGTCCATCGACGCAATGACGCAGTCACTGCTCGGCAAGGAGCGCGAACTGCAAGAAGCCAACGCGTCGCTGGAAGCCACCGTGGCGCAACGCACCGCCGCACTCACCGAGGCCAACGCCGAGCTGCTGAGCCTGGCCACTCACGACGGCCTGACCGGCGTTTACAACCGTCGCCGGTTTGAGGAAAAAATCACTGAATATTCGCTGCTTTCCCGACGCACCGGACGCCCGTTTGCCCTGCTGCTGATCGATGCCGACCACTTCAAACGCATCAATGACAGCCACGGCCACGCGGTCGGTGACGAGGTCCTGCAACAACTGGCGACCTTGATCCAGAACAGCGTACGCAGCACCGATTTCGTCGCCCGCTACGGCGGCGAAGAGTTCGCCGTACTGCTGCCGGAAGTCGCGCAACCCGACACCCCGGAAGTCGTCGCCGAAAAGATTCGCGCAGCGGTAGCCGACGCGGAGTTTCCCGGCGTCGGCAACGTTACCGTGAGTATTGGCCTTGGCCTGGCAGATCCGGCAGACAACAACCACACGGCCCTGATCAAACGTGCCGATCAGCAGCTGTATCAGGCGAAAGCTGCGGGGCGCAATCAGGTGGTGTTCCATGCCCACTGACACAGGCGTATATCAACCAGAGACAGGCCGGCTCACCGACCCCATCGCTGGCAAGCCAGCTCCCACAGGGATTGGGTAAAAGCGGAAATATGGGTCGGCTGGAGAACCGCTTTCGCCAGCAGGCTCGCTCCCACAGAAAAGCAAAAAAAGGTGACCCGCCGTAAGGGCGAAACCCTAAGCAGCCGTTACCGAAGCAATGGATATGTACTCCGCTCCTACCTTGATTCAGGGCTGAACATCTGCAGATAAGCCAACAAATTATTCAACTTCTCCTCATCACTCAGCCCCCAGAAAATCATCCGCGTCCCCGGCACCACCCCTTTCGGATCCTCGAGATAAGCCTTCAACGTCGCCCGATCCCAGGTAATCCCCGAGTTCTTCATCGCATCGGAATAAACATAATTGGCCGAAGTCCCCGCAGCCCGGCCAATGATGCCGTTGAGCTGCGGACCAAACCCCGAACGAGCCGACTCGCCAACCTGATGGCAACCGCCGCACAGACGCGGAAAGATTTTCGCCCCGGCCTCAGGATCGCCCTCAGCCTGTGCGCTGGTGCTGAAGATCAAGGCGAGAAACAGTGTCGTGGTGAATTTCATTGAACAGTCCAAACCTCGCTTTGCATGGCGTGGGCGCAGTTTACAGATAAGCGCCGATGATCGTTCTGACGGTGATCAACGCCTGACGCAACACCTGCATGTCCACCGAGCCGAGAGCCAGACGAATCGCATGGGGCGTATGGGCCGACAGCGAAAACGGCTCGGCGCTGGTGACGGAAATCTGCTGCTGCATCAACTCGACCACGATCTGATCGGCACGCACATCTTCGGGCAGCGGCAACCACAGAAAATACGAGGCCGGATGAGCAATGTAGCGCAGCCCTTTGAGTACCTCGGCGGCCAAGGCCTGTCGCGCCGTAGCATCACGACGTTTCTGCGCCTCAAGCACGGTGACGGTGCCATCGTCGAGCCAGCCGCACGCGATGGCGGTCATCACCCCGGGCGTGTTCCACGTCGTCGCGCGAATGACTCGCTCCAGTGCGGGCACTTGAGGCAGCGGCGCGGCAATGAAGCCGACCCGCAATCCGGTGGCGATGTTTTTCGACAGGCCCGATACGTAAAACGTCCGTTCCGGTGCCAGTTCAATCAACGGACATGGCGGGTTTTCGACCAGAAACGCGTAGGCAGCGTCTTCAATGATTGTCAGATCGTGCCGCCGGGCAATCGCCACCAATTGCTCGCGCTGTTCCAGTGGCATGACCCAGCCCAGCGGATTGTGCAGCGTCGGCATGCTGTATACGGCGCGCACCGCACGCTGGCGACAGAGTCTGTCCAGTGCCGGCAAATCCGGGCCGTGTTCCGTCATCGGGATCGCCAGCACTTCCAGATGCAGCGCGTCGGCCAGCACCTTGAATCCCGAATAGGTCAGCGCATCGGCGGCGATCACATCGCCGGGTTTGAGCAGGGCCATCAGCGTCACCGCCAAACCTTGCTGAGCGCCATTGACGACCAGCACTTGGTCGGCTTCAACCGCCACGCCGCGTGTCGACAAATGTCGCGCCACCGAGGCGCGTTCGTGGGCACGTCCGGCGTGGGGTTGATAACGCAGCAGTGCTTCCAGATCACCGGACAACGCCAGTTGCCGCAACGCCGTGCGCAACAGTTCAGCCTGACCTGGCAACGAGGGATAGTTGAAATTCAGGTCGATCATGCCGACCGCCACGTCTTTCTGATCGATGCCCTGCCCCGGCGCCAGCGACGTTTCCCGAACAAACGTGCCGCGTCCGGCTTCGCCACTGACCAGGCCCATCGCTTCAAGCTCCGCATAAACCCGTGAAGCGGTAACCAGCGCCAGACCTTCCTGGCTCGCCAGCTGCCGATGCGTTGGCAGTCGCGTGCCCGGCGCCAATCGTCCGCCACGAATGTCTGCCGCATAGCGATCAACCAGGGTCTTGTAACGGGAACGCGGCATGTCGGCTGTATCCATGACAATTTTTTGATTGTGCTGATTCTCAGCCCTAGGATCACGGCGACACAAGCCACTTTTTGAGCGCGACCGACATGCACACAACATCGACTGCGGCCCACCCGGCGCTGGAAAAAACCAGCGGCTGGATCAACGGTTTTATCGGCGTGCTGATTTTCAGCGGTTCGCTGCCGGCCACACGTTTGGCGGTGCTGGAATTCGATCCGGTGTTTCTGACCGTGGTGCGAGCAGCGATTGCCGGGGCACTGGCCGTCGGACTTCTGCTGTTGTTCAAGCAACAGCGACCGTCGCGCCATCAGTGGCTCTCGCTGTTGATTGTGGCGCTGGGCGTGGTGTTGGGTTTCCCGCTGCTGACCGCGTTGGCATTGCAGCACGTAACGTCAGCGCATTCGATCGTGTTTGTAGGATTGCTACCGCTGGCCACGGCGATGTTTGGAGTCTTGCGTGGTGGGGAGCGGCCACGTCCAGTGTTCTGGATCTTTTCGGTGCTGGGCAGCGCATTGGTGGTGGGCTTTGCCCTGTCCCAAGGCTTGAGCGCCTCGCCCACCGGCGATCTGCTGATGCTCGCGGCGATCCTGGCCTGCGGCCTCGGTTACGCCGAAGGCGCGAAACTGTCGCGCAGCCTCGGCGGCTGGCAGGTGATCTGCTGGGCGCTGGTGTTGTCGTTACCGCTGATGACAGTGCTGAGCCTGTGGCTGGCGCCCGCCTCGTTCGCCGACATCAGCTTGCCTGCGTGGATGTGCCTGGGCTACGTGTCGCTGTTCAGCATGCTGATCGGCTTCGTGTTCTGGTATCGCGGTCTGGCACAAGGTGGAATCGCAGCGGTCGGGCAGTTGCAGTTGCTGCAGCCGTTTTTTGGTCTGGCACTGGCGGCGACGTTGTTGCATGAGCAGGTCAGTGTCGGCATGCTCGGCGTCACGCTGGGGGTGATTCTTTGCGTGGCCGGAGCGAAGAAATTCGCCAGGTAATGTTCAGTGTTCGGCTTTCCATTGCCGTGGACTGAGACCGGTCTTGCGCCGAAATGCCCGGGCCAGCGCCGACGGACTTTCGTATCCAACCTCCTCGGCAATCAACGCAATCGGACGGCCTTCGCGCAGGCGTTTCTGCGCAAGACTGACGCGCCAGCTCAACAGGTAATCGGCCGGCGTCTGCCCGACCACGCGGCGAAACTGCTCGGCAAAACCGGCGCGGGACTGGTTCGCCGCCGCCGCGAGATCAGCGACACTCCAAGGCTTGTGCGGCTGCTCGTGGATCAGGTTCAAGGCGCGAGACACGCGCGGATCCGCCAGCCCGGCCATCATGCCCGGTTGCTGATCACGACTGCCGATGAGATGGCGCAGCAGCAGAATCACCAGCAATTCAAACAGGCGATCCATCACCGCCACGCGCCCGCAATGCCCTTCAAAAGCTTCGTTGAACAGCCAGTCAAGGGTGCTGCGCAATTCCGGGATATCGGTGAGTTTCAATACCAGATAGTCCGGTAACGCGGCGGCCAGGGCATTGCCTGAGCCACCGTCGAAGCTCAGCGAGGCGCACACCACCTGGCTGGCCATGGCCTCGTCGGCAAACATCCGGTGAGTGAAAGGCCGGGGAAAGAAAATCAGCGACGGTTCTTCCAGGCGAATTTCCCGCTCGTTGCCCGGTTTGAGCAGCAACGCCCCGGCTTGCAGAACATGCACATGGCCGACCGGTTCGCCTTCGTGAACGCTCACGCCGCAAAACGCGCCGCTATGGAAGGTGCCGGCGTTCACACCGAAATGACTGAGTAATGTGGAAAGGCGATCCATGGCTGACTCCCGAAGGCATATCTGGACGATCTGCCGCATATCCTCGACGATTTGCCGCCAAAGCGCCATTGGCAGCCCATAAGATCTCTCCATCGCCGCTGCACTTCGCTGCGGAATTTCGGAGAATCACCATGAGCCGCATCCCTGCAATCAGCCTCGACACCGCCACCGATGCCACCCGTCCTGCACTGGAAGGCGTGAAGAAAAAAATCGGCTTCCTGCCCAACGTCTTCACCACCCTCGCCCAAGCGCCGATTGCATTCGACACTTACCTGCAAGCTTCGGCGATCCTCGGCAAGACTTCGCTCAGCGCCCAGGAAAAAGAAGCCGTATACCTCGCCACTTCGCAGGTCAACGGTTGCGACTATTGCCTGTCCGCACATACCGTGTTTGCCGGCAAAGCCGGGCTGTCGGCGCAGGACATCATCGCAGCACGTCACGGCGAACTGAATGCCTACGCCGCCCTCGCCCGCCAACTGACCGAAACCCGTGGCCACTTGAGCGATGAACAATTGGCCGCTGCCCGCGCTGCCGGTATCGATGACCGCAAGATCATCGAAGTCATTGCCCTGGTGGCCGTGCAGACATTGACCAACTACCTGAACAACACGGCGCTGACCGACATTGATTTCCCGACCGTCGAGGCCTGAGCAGTCGCTCACGATCCGAAGATAAAACCGGTGGCGAAAAGGCGCTCTTTTCGCCACCGCTGTTTTTTGCTGCCATGATGTACGTCAGAATAATTCGCAGCGCAAACAGTGTCTGGTGCGCTGAAACCAAACACCCTGCGCGCAGGTCTTTGTTCTCAGACAAATGCCCCGGAAAGACACGAACCCCATGACAGACTGGTTGCAAGACAACGGCGAGATGGCCGGGCAGATCCGCCGTCACGACTGGGCGAATTCGCCCCTCGGCCCGTTGGAAAACTGGCCCGATGTACTCAAGACCACTGTCTCGCTCAGTCTCGCCTCGCATTTCCCTCAGGCGATCGTCTGGGGCCCGCAACTCATCACACTCTATAACGACGCCTTCGTACCGATTCTCGGCGACAAGCCGCACGCGTTGGGACGCCCTTTCAGCGACATCTGGAAGGAAGCCTGGCACGAGATCAGCCCGATTGCTGAGGCCGCGTACGCCGGCCAGGCCACTTACATCGAAAACTTCGCTCTGCAGATCGAACGCGGCAAAGGCCCGGAGCAGGCGTTCTTCACTTTTTGCTACAGCCCGATTCGCGACTCCCACGGCAATGTCGTCGGCATGATCGACACCGTCACCGAGACCACCCAGACCGTTTATCTCAACCGACGCCTGGCCGTCCTCGATGCCATCGGCGAAGCGGTGACCAATGCCACGGATGCGCAAGCAATCCTGGCGGCAAGCACGCGGCTGATGGTCGAGCAACTGCGTCTGTCCAATTGCGCCTACGCCGACATGGATGCCGACGAGGATGGCTTCACCATTCGCGGCGACTATGCAGCGCCGGGTTCGCCGAGCATCGTCGGCCACTACCATTTGCGCGATTTCGGCGAGAAAGCCGTACGCCTTCTGCGCGCGGGTCAACCGTTGGTGATCCACGACAACCGCAGCGAATTGCCGCCGGAAGAATCAGCGACCTTTCAGGGCATAGGCATCACCGCCACCATTTGCGTGCCGCTGATCAAGCAAGGCCGTCTTACCGCGTTAATGGCCATTCACGACAAAGTGCCGCGTGTCTGGTCGAGCTTCGAACAGGCGCTGCTCAGCGAAGTCACCGAACGTTGCTGGGCGCACATCGAGCGAGTGCGCGCCGACGCCAACGTGCGCGAGGGCTTGCTTGCATTGGCTGAACTCAATGCCACGCTGGAACAACGGGTCGAAGAGCGCAGCCTGCGTCTGGCCCAGGCCGAGTCGGCATTACGCCAGTCGCAGAAGCTCGAAGCCATCGGCCAATTGACCGGCGGCGTCGCCCATGACTTCAACAATTTGCTGACGATCATTCGTTCGTCGGTGGATTTTCTGCGCCAGCCCAACCTGCCGGAAGAACGCCGTCAACGCTACATGCGCGCGGTGTCCGACACCGTTGAGCGCGCCTCCAAGCTGACCAGCCAGTTGCTCGCCTTCGCCCGCCGTCAGCCGCTCAATCCGCAGGTAGTCGACGCCGGCGAACGTTTGGCCAACATCGGCGAAATGCTCGAATCGGTCACCGGCGCGCAGATTCACGTGTGCGTCGAGCGCCCGGATCACCCCTGCTACATCCGCGTCGATCTCAGTCAGTTCGAAACAGCATTGATCAACATCGCCCTGAACGCTCGCGACGCCATGAATGGTCAGGGTGAGCTGAAATTGCGCCTGGAGTGCCATAAAGCGCTGCCGCCGATTCGCGGCCACGCTGGGTCCAGCAGCCATTTCGTGTCGATTGCCCTGGCCGACACCGGTGCCGGCATCGACGCACACACCCTCGAACACATCTTCGAGCCGTTCTTTACCACCAAGGCTGTTGGCAAAGGCACGGGTCTGGGGCTGTCGCAGGTGTTCGGCTTCGCCAAGCAATCGGGCGGCAACGTCGATGTTTCCAGCGTCCTTGGTCAAGGCACCGAGTTCACCTTGTATTTGCCGCAAGTGCCGGCGATCGAGGCAGAAATGGACGAGGCAGAGGAGAATGGCGAGGTGCAGCCGGCGTGCGAAAAACGCCGGGTGCTGGTGGTCGAAGACAATCTCGACGTCGGCCGTTTCGCCAACCAGATCCTCCAGGATCTGGGCTATGAAACCGCATGGGCGACCAACGCTGAAGAAGCCCTGCAGTTGGCCGGTAGCGATGCCAGCGCGTTCGATGCGGTGTTTTCCGACGTAGTCATGCCGGGCATCACCGGCGTCGCGTTGGCCAAGGAACTGCGTCAGCGTCGCCCCGATCTGCCGGTGATTCTGACCTCCGGCTACAGCGAAGAACTGGCGCGCAGCGGGTACGAAGGTTTTGAATTTCTCGCCAAGCCCTACTCCGCCGAACAGGTCTCGCGAATTCTCGGCAAGACCTGGCTCAAGGACGCAAAACCAGCGGCGTCAGTCGTGATCGACGCCGGCGCGCTTGAGTAATTTCTTGCAGCGTTCCGACAGATGAAACACCTGTAGATGCTTGCCCGCCTTGGCGTAGCGTTCACGCAGGGTTTTCAATGCGGCGATCGCCGAGTAATCGACAAAGCTCAGGTGTCGGCAGTCGAGAGTGACTTTGGCCGGGTCGTTGGCCGGGTCGAACTGGTTGAGAAACGGCGTGGTCGAGGCGAAAAACAGCGTGCCGTGCAGGCGATAGAGCTTGCTGCCATCGGCTTCAAGATGTTCATCGGCATACAGTTCGCGGGCCTGCTGCCAGGCGAAGTTGAGCGCAGCGATGATGATCCCGCACAGCACGGCCGTGGCCAGATCGGTGAACACGGTGATGGTGGTCACCGCGATGATCACCAGCACATCGTGCAGCGGCACCTTGTTGATCACCCGCAACGACGCCCAGGCGAAGGTCTGCTGCGACACCACGAACATCACCCCCACCAGCGCGGCGAGCGGAATACGCTCGATCAGCGGTGACAGAAACAGAATGAACAACAGAATCAGCACACCGGCAACCACGCCGGACAAGCGCCCGCGCCCGCCGGAGCTGAGATTGATCACGGTCTGCCCGATCATCGCGCAACCGCCCATGCCACCGAACGCCCCGGACACCATGTTCGCCGCGCCAAGCGCTACGCACTCACGGTCCGGATAGCCACGGGTTTCGGTGATCTCGTCGGTCAGGTTCAGCGTCAGCAGGGTTTCCAGCAGGCCGACCATCGCCATCAGGATCGCGTACGGGGCGATGATGCGCAGGGTTTCGAAATTCCATGGGATGTCCGGCGAAGCGAAGGTCGGCAGACCGCCGGCAATGTGCGCCATGTCACCGAGGGTGCGGGTCGGCAGCCCGAACAGGTAGACCAGCAGGCCGACACCAAGGATCGCCACCAGGGCCGGCGGTACCGCTTTGGTCAGGCGCGGCAGGATGTAAACGATGGCCATGGTCAGTAGCACTAGCCCGGTCATCAGATACAGCGGCGTACCGCTGAGCCAGTGCTCGCCGCTTTTGAAGTGCTCCAGTTGCGCCAGCGCAATGATGATCGCCAGGCCGTTGACGAAACCGAGCATCACCGGATGCGGCACCATGCGCACCAGTTTGCCCAAGCGCAACAGCCCGAACGCCATCATGATCAGACCGCCGAGCAGCACCGTTGCCAGCAGATATTGCACGCCGTGTTGCACCACCAGCGCGACGATCACCACCGCCATCGAACCCGCCGCACCGGAAACCATGCCCGGTCGACCGCCAAACAACGCCGTCAGCGTGCAAATGATGAACGCGCCGTACAGGCCCATCAGCGGATTGAGATGCGCGACCAGGGCGAAAGCAATGCATTCGGGCAACAGGGCGAACGAGGTGGTGAGTCCGGCGAGGACATCGGCGCGCAGACGAATCGGTTTCATGGCTTACCTGACTGAGCGGCCGCTGGGCACGGCTGCTGTTTTCGCGAAAAAAGAGGGAGGCGAATGTTACGGAATTGTTCGGCCTCGGGCCAGTGAAACGCTGACATGGGGTGGCGCGGGCCTTATCCTTGCAGGCTTGTCCATCGAATCGAGTCGCAGCATGTCAGCGTTTTTGTCCGCCCGTGATGTGTGTCAGCGCCTGCGCGAAGCTGCGCTGGGCGTGCTTGGGTTCGAAGTCTGCCAGGTAATGTCCGAGACCGGGCTGATTGCCGTTGATATCGAGGGCTGGCATCTGCGGTTGGACTTCGCCGAGGGACACTTGCATCACTGTGAATACGCGCGCAACTGCGCCGGGGATGAAGCGACGCTGGACACTTGGCAGCGTTATGGTACCGACCCGGTGAGTCTGCTCAGCACGTGGGAATTGGCGCAGATCGAACGGTTAGTGCGTGAGGCGGATGGAGTTGTGGCTCAAGGCATCATTTCCAGAACCAGAGACGACTGACTTTCGTGCATGCGGTCATACCAGCCCTGCAGCACATCGGGCAGCCGCTTCTTCCACTTCGCCACGTTGGTGTAGTACCGCAGATGTTCATGGCTCTGGTCATCGTAGCTTTTGAAGATCAGCCAGACCTGCGCATCGGCCGCGCTCATCAGGATCCCGATGCCGCCGAGACCGCGCATCCACATTTCTACAACCTGAGCATCGGGCACATCTTTTGAGTTTTCGCCGACCTGCAAGGAACCGGAGGTCTCTACCAGTTTTTGGTAGTCGGTCTTGAGCAGCGAACGCAGTGCCTGATCTTCTGCGGGTGTGCGAGCCAGACCCAGGCTGAGCAGATCGTAATCCAGCTTCAGCGGTTGTTCGGAGGCGACATACCGACCGGCGTAATACACGCCCATGCCTCCGCCGCAGTCGGAGTCCGCACCGGTTTGCGTGACGTTCAGTACGCCATTGATGGGCGTGAAGGCGAGTTTGCAGGCGTCCTCGGCGTACACGGCTGTTCCATCCTTGAGTATGGCAACGCCAGTCAAGTCTCCGGAATTGGCGCCCTCGCCTGCCGAGATATCGATGGCGATATGCGTGGCATTACGACGTTGGGTGACAAGGGTCGCCGAGGTCGAGGTGCCGCGCGGAATCAGTTGCCAGGTGGCATCCCAACTGAAGGGCTGAACCGCGTGTTCGAGCTCAGTGAGGCGCATCAGGTATTCGCGCCGAAGACACGCGCTCAGGGCACCGCAGGCGTTGCGGTTTTTCAGCCACTGACGCTGGTCGGTTTTCAGCTTTTTGGGATCGGCAACTTTGCCCAGCGTGGTCCGCCATTGCTCGGCGAGCTTGTCGTCAAGGGTTGAGAGGTAGGGATCAGTGCAGATGGCTTTTTCGGTTTTGCTGGTGGCGTCGGTGCAATCGAAACTGCTGGCATGGGCGGTGCAGGCGAGGACGATAGATGTCAGCGCCACGGCGTGACGCAGGTAGATAGCGAACATCGAGAGATTCCATTCTTCGGGCGGCGGGGATTATGCCAGTGCTGCTGCCGTAAATCGCCGTTGTCGTAGAGTCTGCTCGCTCCCACAGGGGTTTTGTGTGAGTTCAGAAGGTGATTTGGGCTGCCGGTTTGACGTCGATTCGTGCCACGGAACTGGTCAGGGCGGCGAAGTCCTTGTTGTGTTCGGCAATGATGTCCTCGGCGCTCATGTTGCCGTTATCGACCGTCGAATGCGCATCCCGCGCGACGACGATGTCGTAGCCCAGTGAATGCGCGCTGCGCACCGTGGCGTTGACGCAGTAATCGGTTTGCAGGCCGCAGATGATCAGGCGTTCGAAGTCCTCGCTGGGCAGCAGCTTGCCGAGATCGGTCTGGTAGAAAGAGTCCCCGGTGGTTTTGTCTACGTGCAGGTCTTTCGTAGAAGTCAGAAGGTTTTTCGCCAGTTGCCAACCCTCAGCACCGCGAACAAATGAGCCGTCCTTTTCTTCGTGCTGAATCAAAACCACCGGAACGCCAGCCGTACGGGCGCGTTGGCTGAGATCATTGATCGTGGCGATCACGCGGTCGATTTCAAAGCACTGATATTCACCAGCACACAGCGCCTGCTGGACGTCGATGATCAGTAATGCGGTGGTCATGTCGAGCCTTCCTTGATCAGTCCTTGAGAATAGGGCGGACCTAAGCCCGCCCCTTTTTACTCCGCTCAGTAACCCAGTGACAAGCCGGTATTACGCCGTGGATCATTGGCGCCGTAGAAGCGATTCTTGCCAACCGGTTTGCCGCCCAGTGACGGCGCGCCGACCAGAATCGCGGCGATGTGGTTGGCATCCTGCGGGCCGGCAAACTTGTGGCCCCAGCTCTCGAGGATCTTTTTCGTATCCGGGCTGGCGGCGAAGTCTTCGAGGTTGGTTTCCTCCGGCATCCACTGCTGATGGAAGCGCGGCGCGTCGACCGCTTCCTGCAAGCCCATGCCGTAATCGATGACGTTGAGCATGGTCAGCAAGGTCGCGGTGATGATCCGGCTACCACCCGGCGTGCCGACCACCATCACCACTTTGCCATCCTTGGTGACGATGGTCGGACTCATCGACGACAGCGGCGCCTTGCCCGGTGCGATGGCATTGGCCTCCCCCTGGACCAGCCCGTACATGTTCGGCACGCCGACCTTGGAGGTGAAGTCGTCCATTTCATCGTTAAGAATCACCCCGGTCTTGCTCGCCATGACGCCCGCGCCGAACCAGTCGTTGAGCGTGTACGTCACCGAAACGGCATTGCCCCACTTGTCGACGATCGAATAATGCGTGGTGTTGCTGCCTTCATGGGGCGCTACACCGGGCTTGAGCTCAGCCGAGATGCCGGCCTTCTGCGGCTGGATGGCGTTGCGCAGTTTGGTCGCGTAATTCTTGTCCAGCAGGTGCTCGATCGGATTCTTCATGAAATCCGGATCGCCGAGGTAGCTGTTGCGATCAACGTACGCGTGGCGCATCGCTTCGATCTGGTAGTGCATGCCCTGAGCGGAATGGAAGCCCAGGTCCTTCATCGGATAGCCTTCGAGGATATTCATGATCTGGCAGATCACCACCCCGCCGGAGCTTGGCGGTGGCGCCGAGACTACGTGATAGCCGCGATAATCGCATTCCACCGGGGCCAGTTCGCGAGTCTTGTATTTGTCCAGGTCGGCCTGGCTGATGATGCCTTTGTTGGCCTGGCTGGAAGTGACAATGGCATCAGCGACCCAACCTTTGTAGAAGCCGTCGGCGCCCTTGTCGGAGATTGTCCGCAGGGTTTTCGCCAGATCCTTTTGCACCAGTTTCTGCCCGACCTGCATCGGCTCGCCGTTGCTGAGGAAGATCGAGCCGGAATCGCGCATGTCCTTCTTGAACACATCCGTCGCGTATTCGAGCAGCTCGACATCGCCCTGCTGCAATTCGAAACCGTCTTCGGCCAGTTTGATCGCCGGGGCAATCATCTCCTTGCGCTGTTTGGTGCCGTATTTGCTCAGCGCCAGCTCCATGCCGGACACGGTGCCCGGCACCCCGACGGCCAGGTGCCCGCGGGTGCTCAGGTCTGGGATGACGTTACCGTCCTTGTCCAGATACATGTTGGCGGTCGCTGCCAGCGGGGCTTTCTCACGGAAATCGAGAAAGGTCTTGCGCCCGTCCGCCAGTTGTATGGTCATGAACCCGCCACCGCCAAGGTTGCCCGCAGCCGGATAGACCACCGCCAGCGCATAGCCCACGGCCACTGCCGCATCCACGGCATTGCCGCCGTTTTTCAAAACATCGACGCCGACATGGGTCGCCAGATGTTGCGCGGTGACCACCATGCCGTTTTCCGCCGCCACCGGCGCCACCGATGCCGCGTGAGCCATGAGACAGCTGAGCGCCAGAGAGGTCGCAATGAGCGATCTGGCCAAAGGTTCGTACTTCATGAGTCGATCTCTTTTTGTTTTTGGGGACTGCGCAAAACGCAGGGCAACACTTCAGGAGCAACAAGCAGTATGGCCTGCTTTGCGTATTGCGCCTCCCCGTTCAGCCAGTATGCTGAGCCATCGCAGTCTTTGGCAGCTCCTGCCCGAATCAAGCGAAGAGGTTATTCATCGCTGCGTATTGCAACAGCATGATGGTCTTGGCGTCACAGATCTCGCCGCGTTGAAATGCTGCCAGTGCCTCATCGAAGCCCCATTTGAGCACTTCCAGTTCTTCGGTTTCCTGTTCCAGGCCACCACCGTCGCTGACCTTGGAGGTGGCATCGTATTCAGCGATAAAAAAGTGCAGCTTCTCCGTCACCGAACCGGGACTCATGTACGCTTCGAATACTTTTTTCACGTCGTGCACGCGGTAACCGGTTTCCTCCTCGGCTTCGTCACGAATGCGCTGCTCGGGCGCGGCACCTTCCAGCAACCCGGCGGCCACCTCGATCAACAATCCATCGTGGCCGTTGACGAACACCGGCAAACGAAACTGGCGGGTCAGCACCACCGTGCGCTTTTCGCGGTTGAACAGCAGAATCGCCGCGCCGTTGCCCCGGTCGTATACCTCGCGGGTCTGACGCTGCCATTCGCCGTTGTTGCGGTGGTAATCGAAAGTGATTTTCTTCAACAGATACCAGTCGTGGGACAACACCTGAGTGTCGACGATGTTGACCCGTTCGGCTGTTTTGGACATCGCGTCTGATCCTGTCTTCATGGGGGACTGCCATGGTCGGACAATTGCGCCGACAAAAAAAGCCCGGCAGCGCTACCGAGCTCGTTCAGGCTGCGCGATTACTTAAAGTCGACGTCGAAGGCCTGGTAGAAGGCGTTGCCGGTATTGGCGACGATCCACATCAGCACAATGACGTGATGACCCTGCTTGTTCGCAGGCAGCTTCACTTGATGATCGACCTTGGCCTTCAATTCGCCGGCATGGCTGTAATACGGCACTTGCGGGTAGAAGTCTTCGAAGAACGGCTGGGTTTCCAGCTGCGCACGGCTGATGCGTTGCTGGGGATCCCAGCCGTCTTTGGTGATCAGCCAGCGATAACCTCGGGTGGTGTGCGGCGCGGTGTACGCCCAGCTGACCTCGAAAATCTGCCCCGGATCGACATTCAGCAGCGGCCAGTTGAATGAACGGCCGAGCTTCTTGCTCATCTCGTCGTCGGTGTAATTGACGCAATCGCGGGCATCGGTCTTGCCGCCGCTGAGAATGTAGCCATCGGCCGGCGGCGCGACGCTGTCCGAGTCGGTCTCGAAAGGTTGCGGGAAAGGTCCGGCGTCCATGGCCGGAAAGTTCTTGCCACCTTCCATTTCATTGACTTGCCAGGCGCCTAGCAAGCCGAGGTCGATGGCGACCGCGCCGCGACTCGCTGGCGAGATGACACGACCGTGTTTGAGTTGGGTTTGTGGGATTGCCTGATTCATCTTGCTCACTCCGTTGATTTGAGAACTCTCCTTCCCGAGGAGAGGCCTTCAAGCTAACGGAGGTGAATTTTTTGTCCATCGGCGCTTTTGTCACAGTCCCAGTGTGCAAGACGTAAAAAGCCCGGAAATACTGGATGCATAACCAGTGCTCGACGACGCATCGCACTCAACGTGTAGCTGAACACCTACACGCCGAGTCGCCTTTGGTCATTCAGACAGTTGCGCCTGATACTCCTTTTCGTACTGCCCGGCGAGTTGGCTTTTCTGTTTATCGTCGAGCAGCTTGCCGGCCATCTGGAAGAATTTGTGCTCTTCTTCCTCGAGGTGGTGATGAACCTTGTCGGAAAGCTTTTTGGCCGTGGCCAGCCAGGCCGGACTGGACATTTCGGTCTCGTCGAGCTCTTCCATCATCTCGTCCATTTCGTGGTGTTCGGCGATGGCGTGGCGGCTCAGGTCCACGCCTTCATCGATTTCCATCAACGGAATATAGAAATGCCGCTCTTCAGCGGTTTCATGGGCTTGCAGTTCTGCTTTGAGCTGCTTGTAGGCCTCGACCCGCTCAGGGCTGTCGCCGCTGGTCGCGATCAAAGCCTTGGCGTAAGTGCGCTGGCGCTCGTGGCTTTCGCGCAGGGCTTCAAAAATATTCACGGGATTTCCTCATCAATCGCGCTCAGGGAAAGAAGCGATAAAAGCCTAGACCGCAACGCTGGTTTGACGGTTCCGCTTGTTCGATCGAAGGGCTTGGAGGCGTTTGCCCGGACGGGTTAGGCTGGGCGTTCAATTACACAAGGAAGTCATGCATGAATTTGCGTATCGAGTTGACGCAGAGCCCTACCGAGGAACAGCGTCAGGCCATTCTGCAGCCGCTGATCGAATACAACGATGCTCAAACCGGCGGTTCGAAATCCGAGCCGTTCGCCTTGATGGTCAAAGACGAAAATGGCGAAATACTGGGCGGTTTGTACGGGCGAATGATTTTTCGCTGGATGTTCATCGAGCTGCTGTCCGTGCCGGAACAAGGTCGCGGACAGGGGATCGGCTCGAAATTGATGGCTCAGGCGGAAGCCCTGGCCAAGGAAAAAAACTGCTACGGCCTCTGGCTCGACACCTTCGATTTTCAGGCGCCCGAGTTCTACAAGAAGCTGGGGTTCTGCCAGTTTGGGGAAATCGTTGACTACCCACCGGGGCACAAGCGGCACTACTTTCAGAAGCGCCTGATCGATTGAGTCATGCCGTATTCGCGAGCAGGCTCGCTCCCACAGTGCAATGCATTACAACTTGTGGGAGCGAGCCTGCTCACGAAAGCGTCAACCGCTTCACCCCATAATCAAAGGCAGGTCGCCATCGCCGCCATCCGCCGCATCGCGACAAAATCACTCTTCTGCGCGTAATAGTTCAAGGTCGTGCCGGACGCTTCGGTGATCACATCGACAAACGACTCTGCCGAACGCGTATAAACCGTAGTGCCGCCGGACTCGCGCTGCTCCAGATAGGCCGCCGCGTCGACGCCGAACACGGCTTCGTCCTGCCAGGCGAATTGCACGCACCGGGCGACGTCTTTCTCCGGCTTGTCCGAGGTCAAGACCTTGTCCGGGCTCTTGCTGCGAGCATCGTTCATCACCGAACCGGCGCACCCGGCCAACAGGGCCGCCGCCAGCACTACCATCAGCATTCGCATTGCATTTGCTCATCGAGAAAAAAGCGGACTGTAGCACTGCGACGCGGCAAATCGTTCTGCTTTACTGTTTTTATGCGCGACATGCGCAAGCAGGTGCGGCACCCTATGGTCATCAGTCACACAAGGAAATTACATGGCGCCTAGCGACCAGCGACATGAACAGGCTTTGAAACTGTTTCTCGATGCGCGACCCGAACTACGTGAAACCCTCGACCATCTCAACCCGCTGCTGGCTCAGGCCAAGGGCGAAACCCAGGCGCAGTATCGCGAAGAACGCTTGCATGAGGCGTTTGAGGACGAAGCGGAGAGACAGGGGTTGTTCGCCTGGGAGCTGACGTTGCAGCTGACCGCTGCTTCGCCCGAGGAATATCAGGCGCAACGGCTGGAAGTGCATCGGGAAGTGGCGGAAATGGCGGGGATGGGCTGGATCGAGTATTGCGATCTTTACGGCATCACCCCGTAATCCAGCCGCCGCAAATCTCCCGTGGGAGCGAGCCTGCTCGCGAAGGCGGTGTGACTGCCGAAACTGATCTCGAACGAGATGACGCTTTCGCGAGCAGGCTCCCACCGTGAACCGCGTATTACCAGATTTCGCGGCACGCGCAATAAAGCTTTATCATGGCCGAAGTTTCGCTGATCGAGTCCATCATGAAGTTCGCCATCGCGCTGTTTTCCGCCGCCCATGCGCCCTCCTCGCGCCGTGCCTTGCTGTTTGCCCAGGCCGCGCTGGCCGGCGGCCATGAGATTGTTCGGCTGTTCTTCTATCAGGACGGCGTGTTCAACGCCTCCGATGCGGTGGTGACGCCGCAGGATGAACTGGATTTGCCCAAGCAATGGCGCGCCTTCATCAGCGAAAAGCAACTTGACGGCGTGGTCTGCATCGCCGCCGCTTTGCGCCGTGGTGTGTTGAACGAAGAAGAAGCCAAGCGTTACCAGCGTGAAGCGATTTCGCTCAGCGCGCCGTGGGAATTGTCCGGTCTGGGTCAGTTGCACGACGCCGTGCAGGACGCTGATCGGCTCATCTGTTTCGGAGGCGCTTGAACATGGCCAAATCGCTGTTGATCATCAGCCGCCAATCGCCGTGGTCCGGCCCCGGCGCCCGGGAAGCGCTGGATATCGTGCTCGCCGGTGGCGCCTTCGATCTGCCGATCGGTTTGCTGTTTCTCGATGATGGCGTGCTGCAACTGGCCGCCGGGCAGAACGCCAGGGCCTTGCAGCAGAAAGACCTCAGCGCCAATCTGCAGGCGCTGCCGATGTTTGGTGTCGAAGAGCTGTTCTATTGCGCCGAAAGCGCCAATGCTCGCGGTCTTGGCAACCTGTCGCTGGACGAAGCGCAGCCACTCGCCGCTGAACACATCACCGCCCTTATTGACCGTTACGATCAGGTGATCACCCTCTGATGTCGACTTTGCATGTGTTGTCTCATTCCCCGTTCGGCGACGATCGTCTGAGCAGTTGCCTGCGCCTGCTCGGCAGCGCCGACGCCGTGTTGTTGTCCGGCGATGCGGTGTATGCGCTGCAACCGGACACTGCGCCGTTCTCTGCTCTGCAAGAGCGACCAATCAAACTTTTTGTATTGGTTGAGGACGCACAGGCGCGTGCGATCGAGGTTCCAGACTGGGCCGAGGCCATTGACTACCCGGCCTTCGTCGAACTGTCGATCCATCACGCCAAGGTCAACAGCTGGCTATGAATTCAATGACCGTCGGCGCCCGCGCCATCGAACTGGACAAGGACGGCTTTCTCGTTGACCTCAGCGACTGGTCGGCTGAAGTCGCCAGCGCCCTCGCCGCCGCCGAAGACATCGAGTTGACGCCCGAACACTGGGAAGTCCTTGACCTTCTGCGTAGCTTCTACGCCGAATTCCAGCTATCGCCGGCCACGCGGCCGCTGATCAAGTACACCGCGTTGAAACTCGGCGCCGACAAAGGCAACAGCCTGCACCTGAACCGACTGTTCAAAGGCACCCCTGCCAAACTCGCCGCGAAACTGGCGGGCCTGCCCAAACCGACGAATTGCCTATGAACGACTTTCCAGCATTGACCCTCGAAACGCCTGCCGAGCACCCGTTCGCGCAATTCGTGCGCATTCTCGGCAAGGGCAAGCGCGGCGCCCGCGACCTGACGCGCGAGGAAGCCCGCGAGGCCATGGGCATGGTGCTCGATGACCAAGTCGAAGATACGCAATTGGGTGCCTTCCTGATGTTGCTGCGGCACAAGGAAGAAAGTGCCGAGGAAATGGCCGGTTTCACCGAAGCCCTGCGCGCACGCTTGCACGCGCCCGCATTGAATGTCGACCTGGACTGGCCGACCTACGCCGGCAAAAAACGCCACCTGCCGTGGTATCTGCTCGCGGCCAAGTGCCTGGCGCAAAACGGCGTACGCATTTTCATGCATGGCGGCGGCGCGCACACGGCCGGGCGTCTGTACAGCGAACAACTGCTGGGCGAATTGAACATTCCCCTGTGCCGTGATTGGCAGCAGGTCGGCACGGCACTGGACAACGGCGGCCTCGCGTTTATGCCGCTGGTGGACTGGGCGCCGCAGTTGCAAAAGATGATCGACCTGCGCAACACCTTGGGCCTGCGGTCGCCGATCCACTCGCTGGCGCGGATTCTCAATCCGTTGGGCGCACGCTGCGGCCTGCAAAGCATTTTCCATCCGGGCTACCAGGCGGTACATCGCGATGCCAGCGGCTTGCTCGGCGACACGGCAATTGTGGTCAAGGGCGATGGCGGTGAAATCGAGATCAACCCCGACGCCACCAGCCACCTTTATGGCACCAGCGGCGGTCAGAGCTGGGATGAAGAATGGCCGCAGCTGTCAGCGCAGCGCCACGTCAAACCCGCCTCGCTGGACATCGAGCACTTGAAAGCCGTGTGGCGTGGCGATGTGGTCGACAGTTACCCGCAAATGGCCTTGATTGCGACCATGGCCCTCGCCCTGCGCGGTCTCGGTCAGAATCGCGAACAGGCCTTCGCAACCGCAGAACAGTACTGGGCGGCGCGCAACACATCGATCTAACCGATCATTAGCGCCCGATCTTTGCGCTTTTTGTTCGAACTCATCGGAATAGACTCGACTCCAACGAATATTGGTTTTGGGAGTCTTGATCATGGGTTTACTCGTCGACGGCCACTGGCAGGACAAGTGGTACGAAAGCAGCAAGGACGGCGCGTTCCAGCGCGAACAAGCGCAACGCCGCAACTGGGTGACCGCCGACGGTCAGCCAGGCCCCAGCGGTGAAGGCGGTTTCACTGCCGAAGCCGGGCGCTATCACCTCTATGTTTCCCTCGCCTGCCCTTGGGCGCATCGCACGCTGATTTTTCGCAAACTGAAAGGTCTGGAAAGTCTGATCGACGTGTCGGTGGTCAGCTGGCTGATGCTGGAAAACGGCTGGACTTTCGACAAAGCGCTAGGCTCGACCGGCGACAAACTCGATGGCTTCGACTTCATGCACCAGCGGTATACGGCTGATACGCCTGACTACACCGGGCGCGTGACGGTGCCAGTGTTGTGGGACAAGAAACTCAAGCGCATCGTCAGCAATGAATCGGCGGAAATCATCCGCATGTTCAACAGCGCCTTCGACGGGATCACTGGCAACGATCTGGACTTGTACCCGGCGCCGCTACGCAACGAAATCGATGCGCTGAACGAGCGGATCTACCCGGCGGTGAACAACGGTGTCTACCGCGCCGGATTCGCTACTTCGCAGCAGGCCTACGAACAGGCTTTCGACGAAGTATTCGCCGAACTGGATCATCTGGAGCAACTGCTGGGTGCCAATCGCTACCTGAGCGGGGAATACCTGACCGAGGCCGACGTGCGCCTGTTTACCACGATGATTCGTTTCGACGCGGTGTATCACGGGCACTTCAAGTGCAACCTTAGGCGGATTGCCGATTACCCGAACCTGTCGAACTGGCTGCGCGAGATGTATCAGTGGTCGGGAATTGCCGAAACCGTGGATTTCCAGCACATCAAGCATCACTACTATGGCAGCCACAAGACCATCAACCCGACCGGCGTGGTGCCGAAGGGGCCGCAGCAGGATTTCAGCGTAGCGCATGATCGCGAGCGGTTGATCGGGAAAGGGGTTTGGCGCCGGGGTTGATTAGCTCGGTGTTTTCGAGACCCCGTTCGCGAGCAGGCTCGCTCCCACACCGGATTTGTGCATGACACAGATCCAATGTGGGAGCGAGCCTGCTCGCGAAGGGAACGACGCGGTGTTTAGACCTGCGCCTGCGCCCCTTCAAACCACGCCAGCTTCTCGCGAAGTTGTACCACTTCGCCGACGATCACCAAGGTCGGTGCATGCACTTTATGCTCCGCCACCATTCGCGGAAGATCCGCCAGCGTGCCGGTGAAAACCCGCTGATTGACTGTAGTGCCCTGCTGAATCAACGCCGCCGGGGTATCCGCCGCGCGACCATGCTTGATCAACTGCTCACAGATGATCGGCAAACCCACCAGGCCCATGTAGAACACCAGCGTCTGCGCCGGGGCGACAAGATCGGCCCATGGCAGATCGGTGGAACCATCCTTCAAGTGGCCAGTGACAAACCGCACGGACTGCGCATGGTCACGGTGGGTCAGCGGGATCCCCGCATAAGCAGCGCAACCGCTGGCCGCCGTAATGCCCGGGACCACCTGGAATGGAATACCGTGGGCCGCGAGCTCTTCAATCTCTTCGCCACCGCGCCCGAAGATAAACGGATCGCCGCCCTTCAACCGCACCACACGCTTGCCGGCCTTGGCCAGATCGACCAGTTGCTGATTGATCTGATCCTGCGGCACTGCGTGGTCAGAACGACGCTTGCCGACATACACCCGCTCGGCATCGCGACGGCACAACTCGAGAATCGCCGGTGCCACAAGGCGGTCATAGAGCACCACATCGGCTTGCTGCATCAGGCGCAGTGCGCGGAAGGTCAACAGATCCGGATCACCGGGGCCGGCACCGACCAGATAAACCTCGCCAGTGGTGACCATGGGCTCGCCATCGACCTTGGCCTGCAACAGGCGCTCGGCTTCAGCGCCCTGCCCGGCCAGTTGACGATCGGCAATCGGGCCCTGGAAAACGTCTTCCCAGAAGCCGCGACGCTGCTGAACATCCGGAAACAGGTTTTTCACCTGATTGCGAAAACGCGCAGCCAACCCTGCCAACTGACCGTAAGTGGAAGGAATCCAGGTTTCGATTTTCGCGCGGATCAGACGCGCCAGTACCGGCGCATCGCCGCCGCTGGACACAGCGATGATCAACGGCGAGCGATCGACGATCGCCGGGAAGATCACGCTGCACAAGGCCGGCGCATCGACCACGTTGACCGGCACGCAACGGCGGTGGGCATCGGTGGAGACTTGCGCGTTGAGCGTTTCGTCGTCGGTAGCGGCAATGATCAGCCCGCAACCGTCCAGATCCGTTTCGGCGTAACCGCGCAACAGGCATTCACCGCCGCTGGCAGCGACCAGTTCAGCCAGTTGCGTTTCGATTTCAGGTGCGACCACCCGCAGCAGCGCACCGGCATCGGCCAGCAGGCGGGATTTGCGCAAGGCAATTTCCCCCCCACCGACAACCAACACACGACTGCCGCGCAGGTTGTGAAACAGCGGCAGATATTTCATTTAGCCGATGACCTCGAGGCCACCCATGTACGGCTTGAGCACGTCCGGTACGCGGATAGAACCGTCGGCCTGCTGGTAGTTTTCCAGCACGGCAACCAGAGTACGACCGACCGCCAGGCCGGAACCGTTCAAGGTGTGCACCAGCTCGGGCTTGCCGGTTTCCGGGTTGCGGAAACGCGCCTGCATGCGCCGCGCCTGGAAGTCGCCGCAGTTGGAGCACGAGGAGATTTCGCGGTATTTGTCCTGGCTCGGAATCCACACTTCCAGGTCATAGGTCTTGACCGCGCTGAAGCCCATGTCGCCGGTGCACAGCGCCAGGGTGCGGTAAGGCAGGCCGAGCAGTTGCAGAACCTTTTCGGCGTTGGCAGTCAGGCCTTCCAGCGCTTCCATCGATTGCGATGGCTCGACGATCTGGACCATTTCGACTTTGTCGAACTGGTGCTGGCGGATCATGCCACGCGTGTCGCGGCCCGACGCACCGGCTTCGCTGCGGAAGCATGGGGTATGGGCGACGAATTTGATCGGCAGCAGTTTCGAATCGACGATTTCGCCGGCAACGATGTTGGTCAGCGACACTTCGGCGGTCGGGATCAGGTACAGATCGGCTTCGCCTTCGCGGGCAATCTTGAACAGATCCTCTTCGAATTTCGGCAACTGGCCGGTGCCTTGCAGCGCCGGAGCCTGAACCAGATACGGCGTGTAAGCCTCTTCGTAGCCATGTTCGGTGACATGCAGATTGATCATGAACTGCGCCAGTGCGCGATGCAGCCGCGCGATCGGGCCACGCAACAGCGCAAAGCGCGCGCCGGACAGCTTGGCGGCGGTTTCAAAGTCCAGCCAGCCGAACTTTTCGCCGAGGGCAACGTGGTCTTTGACTTCGAAATCGAACTGAGTCGGCGTGCCCCAGCGGCGCACTTCGACGTTGTCGTCTTCGTCCTTGCCGACCGGAACCGACTCGTGCGGCAGGTTCGGGATACCGAACAGGATCGAATCGAGTTCGGTCTGGATCGCATCCAGCTCGACCTTGCCAGCGCTCAACTCGCCCGCCATGCGCTCGACGTCCGCCATCAGCGGCGCGATGTCTTCGCCACGCTGCTTGGCCTGCCCGATGGATTTGGAACGCGCGTTACGTTCAGCCTGCAGTGCTTCGGTGCGGGTCTGGACGGTCTTGCGCTGTTCTTCCAGCGCTTCGATGCGCGCGGTGTCCAGGGCAAAGCCACGGGAAGCCAGGCGGTCCGCTACGTCCTGAAGGTTGCTACGTAACAGTTTGGAATCGAGCATGTCGGTTTCTCGTTATCAAAGTTTGGTCAGGGACAGGCCGGCCCACGTCGCGAGCAGCCCGCCGAATACGCTGAGTGCGGCATAGCCCAGGGCCAGCAACACTTGCCCGCTTTCCAGCAGGCGCACCGTATCCAGTGAAAAGGATGAAAAAGTCGTCAGCCCCCCGAGGAAGCCGACCATCAACCCGGCGCGCACCTCGATCGGCACCTCCGGGCGTATCAGAAACAGGCCGTACAACACGCCAATCAGCAGGCAGCCCACGATATTAACGGCCAGCGTCGCGGTATAGAAGTGCCGCGGCCAATTGGCGCTGACCCAATTACCGGTGGCGAAGCGCAACAAGGTGCCGGCAACACCGCCGACCGACACTGCAAGGATCAATGGAAGCACTATTTTCTCCGCTGCCGAGGGCTCAGACGATCGAGCTGAGCGAGGTGATTGAGCTTCTCGCCGATCTTCAACTCCAGGCCACGGGGCACTGGCTGATAGAACGGAATCGGCTCGAGTTCTTCCGGAAAATAGTCTTCACCGGCGGCATAGGCGTCCGGCTCGTCGTGGGCGTAGCGGTATTCGTCGCCATAACCCAATTGCTTCATCAGCTTGGTCGGTGCATTGCGCAGGTGCAGCGGGACTTCCAGCGAGCCGTTCTCAGCCGCTGCGCGCAGCGCGGTTTTGAAGCCCATGTACACCGCATTGCTTTTCGGTGCGCAGGCCAGATAAGTAATGGCCTGGGCGACTGCCAATTCGCCCTCGGGGCTGCCGAGACGCTCCTGCACTTCCCATGCCGCCAGGCACAGGCTCAGCGCACGCGGGTCGGCGTTGCCGATGTCTTCGCTGGCCATGCGCACCACGCGCCGGGCCAGATAAAGCGGATCGCAGCCGCCGTCGATCATCCGCGCAAACCAGTACAGCGCGCCGTCAGGGTTGGAGCCGCGCACGGATTTGTGCAGCGCCGAGATCTGGTCGTAGAACGCTTCACCGCCCTTGTCGAACCGTCGGCGCGTATCGCCGAGGAGACTTTGCAGCAGCTCGGTGCCGATTTCGCTGTTGTCTTCGGCCAGATCAGAGGCGTTTTCCAGCAGATTGAGCAGACGCCGGCCATCGCCATCGGCGGCCGACAGCAGCATCTGAAAACCTTCATCGCTCAGGGTCAGGTTGCGCTTTCCCAGCCCACGCTCCTCGGTCAGCGCACGATGTACCAGTTTGCGCAGCGCCGCTTCGTCGAGGCTTTTCAGCACGTAGACGCGGGCCCGCGACAACAGGGCGTTGTTGAGTTCGAACGAAGGGTTTTCGGTGGTGGCGCCGATGAAGATCAGCGTGCCGTCTTCAACGTAGGGCAGAAACGCGTCCTGCTGCGACTTGTTGAAGCGGTGCACTTCATCGACAAACAGGATCGTGCGCTTGCCGTACTGGCCGGCCTGCTGCTTGGCGATTTCAACGGCCTGGCGGATTTCCTTGACCCCGGCGAGCACCGCCGAAACCGTTTCGAAGTGCGCATCCGAGACTTCTGCGAGCAAGCGCGCCAGGGTGGTCTTGCCCACGCCCGGCGGCCCCCAGAAGATCATCGAATGCAGCGCGCCCTGCTCCAGCGCCTCACGCAGAGGCTTGCCGCGAGCGAGCACGTGTTCCTGACCGACGTACTCATCCAGATTGGCCGCACGCAAACGCGCGGCCAAGGGTTGGGCAATCGGTGCACTGCGAAACAGATCCATCACGTAGCGTTGAAACCTCTGATTTTCTGAAATCTGCTGAAGAACCTGTGGTGAGGGGATTTATCCCCGTTGGGCTGCGAAGCGGCCCCAAAAGCGACGACTGCTGCGCAGCCGGACGGGGATAAATCCCCTCGCCACAATAGCTCCTCAATAGCAGGCCCTCACCACAAAGGCCCTGACACAAAGGCCCGGTGTTTATTCCTGGATAACGTCGGCACCCTTGGGAATGTCGAATTTGAATTTCGACGCTGGCACCGCTTCGTTGGCCTTGACCCCGGTAAACAGGATATTGGTGCGCTGGCCGACGCTGTCAATCAGTTGCATGTCATTGAGCAGGCCGTTGCGGAACGACAGGCGCAGGTTGTCGAACAGGGTGTCCTTGGTTTTCGGCTTGAGAGTGAAGTCGATCACGCCGCCCGCCTCTTTCGCGCTGATATCGAAGCTCTGGCTGATCTTCGAGACATCACCGGACAGCAACAGCGCTGGCGTCTGGGTCAGACGCTCGTCGAGCTTCTTGATGGTTGCCTGTTCCAGGTCCGGGTCCCACAAGGTGACTTTCTTGCCATCGGAAACCATGGTCTGCTCGGCCGGCGGGTTGGTGTGCCAGTAGAACAGGCCCGGACGCTGCAGGGTCATGTTGCCGGTGGTTTCCTGCAACTGGGTGCCGGTGCCGTCGAGGGTCAACTGCGAAAAGTTCGCCGACAGGGTTTTCGATGTTTCGAGCAATTGGGTCAGACGCGCCACGTCCTTTTCATCGGCGTGGGCCGTGAGTGTGGTCAGCGCCAGTACTGGCAACAGCATGCGGATAAGGCGCATGAGAGTCCTCTTGAATAATCGTGGGAGAGCGGGTGGTGCGTCATTGCGCCACCCGCGTCGTTGCGTTTCAGTCGCGTACCGGGCCCGGGGCCAGGACTTCACGCGAACCGTTGGTGTTCATTGAGGTAACGACGCCGGCCATTTCCATCGCCTCGATCATCCGCGCGGCGCGGTTGTAGCCGATCTTCAGCTTGCGCTGCACAGCGGAAATCGATGCGCGACGGCTTTCGAGGACGAACTGCACCGCTTCGTCATACAGCGCGTCGGCTTCCGGATCATCACCGTCGCCACCACCGCTGCCGCCTTCAAAGCCGCTGCCCGCCTCTTCGACACCGTTGAGAATGTCGTCGTTGTATTCCGGCGCGCCGCGCACCTTCCACGCTTCGACCACACGGTGAACCTCATCGTCGGAGACGAATGCGCCGTGGACGCGGATCGGCAGACTGGTGCCCGGCGGCATGTAGAGCATGTCACCGTGACCGAGCAGTTGCTCGGCGCCACCCTGGTCGATGATGGTCCGCGAGTCGATCTTGCTCGATACCTGGAACGCCATACGGGTCGGGATGTTGGCCTTGATCAGACCGGTGATCACGTCAACCGACGGGCGCTGGGTCGCAAGAATCAAGTGAATCCCCGCCGCACGCGCTTTTTGCGCAATACGGGCAATCAGTTCTTCAACCTTCTTGCCGACGATCATCATCATGTCGGCGAATTCGTCCACCACTACGACGATGGTCGGCAGTTTCTGCAGCAGCGGCGCTTCGTCGTGAATGCTTTCGCGCTTGTACAGCGGATCGCTCAACGGCTCGCCGGCATCCTGGGCTTCCTTGACCTTGGCGTTGAAGCCGGAGAGGTTACGCACGCCCATTTTCGCCATCAGCTTGTAGCGACGCTCCATCTCGGCAACGCTCCAGCGCAAGGCGTTGGCGGCGTCCTTCATGTCGGTCACAACCGGGCAAAGCAGGTGCGGAATGCCTTCGTAGATCGACAGCTCAAGCATTTTCGGGTCGATCATGATCAGCTTGGCGTCGTCAGGCCCGGACTTGAACAGGATCGACAGGATCATCGCGTTCACGCCCACCGACTTACCGGAACCGGTGGTACCGGCCACCAGCAAGTGCGGCATCTTCGCCAGGTCGGTGATGACCGGCTTGCCGCCGATGTCATGACCGAGCGCCAGGGTGACCGGGGATTTGAAGTTGTCGTACTCGGGGGTCGACAGCACCTCGGAGAAACGCACGATCTGGCGGTCTTCGTTGGGAATCTCGATACCGACAGTGGTCTTGCCCGGAATCACCTCGACGACCCGCACACTGGTCACCGCCAGCGAACGCGCCAGGTCTTTCGCCAGGTTGGCGATACGGCTGACTTTTACCCCGGCGGCAGGCTGGATTTCGTAACGGGTAATCACCGGGCCCGGGTGGATCGAGTCAACGGTGACTTCGACGCCGAATTCCTTGAGCTTGATTTCCAGCAAGTGGCCGACCGCTGCCAAGGATTCAGGCGAATAGTTGAGCTGTTTCTTTTCCGCAGGATCAAGAATGGAGATCGGCGGCAAGGTGCCTTCGACCGCGCTGTCGACGAACAACGGCGCCTGCTTCTCTTTCTGCACGCGCTTGCTCGACTCTGGTGCCTTGGCCGGTGCCGGCGCGATCACCGGTGGCACCTGCTTCTCGCGGTCGGACATGTGCTTGCTCAGCGCTTGCTCACGCTCAATCAGGCGTTCCTTGACCTTGGCCTGTTCACGCTTGTCGGTGACAGTCGGTGCGACTACATCGTGGACGCGGTCATCAACCTCACGCAGTTGCGCGACCAGTTGCTTGCGCTCGGTGCGCGCCGACCACCAGCGGTTGAGCGCGCCTTGGAACAGTTCGAACAGATCGAGGGTGATCTTGCCGGTGACGTCCATCACCTTGAACCACGACAGGTCGGTGAATACGGTCAGGCCGAACAGGAACAGCGCGATGAACAGCAACGTGCTGCCCTGAATGTTCAGCGCATTCTTCGCCAGATCGCCAAGGCTTTCGCCCAGGGCACCGCCAGCGCCGGCCGGCAGACCGGTCGCGGCATGGAAATGAATGTGCGCCAGCGCAGCGCCGGAGAGCACGAGGAACACCAGACCGATCAGGCGCCAGGAAAACAGCCAGCCGCTCCACTGCCATGGTTCGTGGCGTTGACGGAAGATCTGGTACGCCTTGACCGCCAGCAGCAACGGAAAAATATAGGCGAAGTAGCCGAGCACCATGAACAGGATATCGGCGCTGTACGAGCCGGCCGGGCCGCCGAAGTTCTGCACATCGTCGATCTTGCTGTTATGGCTCCAACCCGGGTCGTCCTTGCCGTAAGTCAGCAAAGCCATCATCAGGAACAGGCACAAGGCGCCGATGGCGATCAATGCACCTTCCTTGAGCCGGTAGTGCAGTTGCTGGCGCCAGAGCGGAACGACTGTTTTGGGTGCTTCGGTGGTCTTCTTCAAAACGCTTCTTTTCCTGCGCCCGAGGCGCGTCCATCTATTGAATGACGATAAAAAACTGCCCAATCCAGGCAGGTAAAAAAGGTGAAAAGCTCAACTGGGAGTACTTTTAACACTGTGCCACTGGTTTTATAAACACAGCCATAAACACTGTGCGCAGCGAAAAGCCCGTCACAACCCGGCATTGTACGGGTTTGTGCGCCCGATGCCATGTTTCAGACCCCAGCCTTGAGCATAGCCAATCGCACACGCAGTGCCTTGCAATTGGAGCATGCATTGCCTTTTGTGACAAAGGCTTATGAGCTGTATTTGATGAACGTAGCGAACCTGGCCGGATCGGGCTCACAGGAATGCTCAACAGCATCGATACGGCGACGCTTACGACCACGGGCGACACATCAAGTTGCAGCTCAATGCTCGCTGCACCAGACAACTGTGCAGGACAGCGGCGCCGTTTCGCGGCAAACTCTTTCGCGGGGCCTGCACGCCCCCTGACCGCCCTCCCCTTCTGCAAGCCTGGATGCCATGCTGACTTGGTTACAACGTAACTCCCTGACCTTTCCGCCACTGGAAAAAGCCATGCGCGAGCCGAACGGATTGCTCGCCGCCGGCGGCGATCTGTCCGCCGACCGCCTGATCCAGGCCTATCGCCATGGCTGCTTTCCCTGGTTCTCCGAAGGCCAACCCATTCTCTGGTGGTCGCCAGACCCTCGCACCGTGCTGTTTCCCGACGAACTGCACGTCTCGCGCAGTCTCGGAAAGCTGCTGCGCAAGCAACGCTATCAAGTGACTTTCGATCAGGATTTCGACGCCGTCATCCGCGCCTGCGCTGCACCGCGTGATTACGCCGACGGCACCTGGATCACCGAGGCCATGCAGGCTGCTTACGTAGAATTGCATCGGCGCGGTTTCGCTCATTCGGTTGAGGTCTGGGACGAGGGACAGCTGGTCGGCGGCCTGTATGGCCTGGCAATGGGCCAACTGTTTTTTGGCGAGTCGATGTTCAGCCGCGCTGACAACGCGTCCAAATACGGCTTTGCCACGCTGGTGAAGCATTTGAAAGCCGCCGGGTTTGTGCTGATCGATTGCCAGATGCCGACCGATCACCTGCACAGCCTCGGTGCACGGTCCATTCCGCGCGGCGAATTCGCCGACTATCTGCAGCGCCATCTTGACCAACCGAATTCGGCGACCTGGGTTTGCTGAGCGACTTTTGCGCAGGTGGCTTACACTTAATCCACCAGCTTATCCCGAGGGTTGATTCATGACCGAGTTGGCGCGTTTGAAGTTTTATGCCACTCAGCCCCACTCTTGCAGTTATCTGCCCGAGGAGCAGGCCACGACGCTGTTTCTCGACCCGAGTCAGCCCATGGATGTGCATGTCTACGCAGACCTGTCGGAAATGGGCTTTCGTCGCAGCGGCGATCATCTGTACCGGCCGCATTGCCAGAATTGCAATGCGTGCGTGCCTGCGCGCATTCCTTCCGCCCAGTTCATCGCCAATCGCCAGCAGAAGCGTATCTACAAACGCAACACCGACCTGCAAGTGCAACCGGTCAAACCGCACTTCAGCGAAGAATATTTCGACCTCTACCAGCGCTACATCGAACAGCGCCATGCCGACGGCGACATGTACCCGCCAAGCCGTGATCAGTTCTCGACGTTCCTGGTGCGTGACCTGCCCTTCTCGCGCTTCTACGAGTTTCGACTCGACGGACGGTTGCTCGCGGTGGCGGTCACCGATCTGCTGCCCAACGGCCTGTCGGCGGTGTACACCTTCTACGAACCGAACGAAGAACGCCGCAGCCTCGGCCGTTACGCAATACTCTGGCAAATCGCCGAGAGCCAGCGCCTGGGACTTGAGGCTGTGTACCTGGGTTACTGGATCAAGAACTGCAAAAAGATGAATTACAAGACGCAATATCGACCCATCGAATTGCTGATCAATCAGCGCTGGGTCATCCTGAACTGAACCTGCGGCCTAAACCCCTTGGCGTAAACACCATTTTTCGGGCACAATGCACGCCGCTTTTGCCTGGCGCAGTTGCACCGGGCCATTCATTGGATACCGAGGGCTTTACTGCATGTCGAAAGAAGACAGCTTCGAAATGGAAGGCACTGTCGTCGACACCCTGCCCAACACCATGTTTCGTGTGGAGTTGGAAAATGGGCACGTCGTAACCGCGCATATTTCCGGCAAGATGCGCAAGAACTACATTCGTATTCTTACCGGCGACAAAGTGCGCGTCGAGCTGACGCCCTATGACTTGAGCAAAGGGCGGATCACTTACCGCGCTCGTTAATCAAGTCAATACAGAACGCCCGGGTAATGCCGGGCGTTTTTGTATCTGCGTTTTGAGGTTTTGGGGCTGGCGGTTTCGCGCTTACAGCATGCAAATCAAAAGATCGCAGCCTTCGGCAGCCCCTACGGTTGGATCGCGCGTATTAGACAGAAACGGGTTGACCTGCGGGCCGCCTTCGCGAGCAGGCTCGCTCCCACAGAAAAGCAAAAGCAAAAGCAAGGCAGCGCAGATGCCCGCGGCGAAGCCGCCCCACTCAAACAATGAGCGCAAGCTCGAGTGCTCTTGATCTTGATCCACCGGCGACGTCGGAAGGCTGAGTGGAGGGATTGATCCGGGCGTGGGAGCGCAGCGACCGTCTGGCGCAGCCAGACACAGCGGAAGGAGGTGCAGCGAAGCAAACCGTAGCCGCTGCGCCCGGATCGATCCCGCAGCGAAGGAACCCGAGCCTGCGAGGGCCGAACGTAGGAGCAAGCGTTTTTTTGCTTACTTTTTTTAGGCGATTGTAAAAAAAGTGAGTCGCCGTAAGGGCGAAACCCTAAGCAGCCGTAACCGCAGCAACGGATATACACCCAAAACCATCAAGCAACGAGCAACAAAAAGGCGCCCGAAGGCGCCCTCTTGATCCACAGCCGTCAGGCCATTTCTGCAGTGGTCTCGAAGTCGAACGTCAACTCCCCATCCTTGATGTCGATGTGCACCACACCGCCATGCTCGGCCAGTTCGCCAAACAGAATCTCCTCCGCCAGCGGACGCTTGATCTTGTCCTGGATCAGACGCGCCATCGGACGTGCACCCATCGCCGAGTCATAACCACCCGCCGCCAGCCAACTACGCGCAGCATCAGTAACCTCAAGCAACACACGCTTGTCTTCCAGCTGCGCCTGAAGCTCGGTGAGGAACTTGTCCACCACACTCTTGATGACCTCATGGCTGAGGCGACCAAACTGGATAATGGTGTCCAGACGGTTACGGAATTCCGGCGTGAAGCTCTTCTTGATCACTTCCATCGCATCGGACGAGTGGTCCTGATGAGTGAAACCGATCGAAGCCCGCGCGGCCGTCTCGGCACCGGCGTTGGTGGTCATGATCACGATCACGTTGCGGAAATCCGCCTTGCGCCCGTTGTTGTCGGTCAGCGTGCCGTGGTCCATGACCTGCAACAGCAGGTTGAAGACTTCCGGATGCGCCTTCTCGATTTCATCGAGGAGCAATACGCAATGTGGCTGCTTGGTAATGGCTTCGGTCAACAGACCGCCCTGGTCGAAACCGACATAGCCTGGAGGCGCACCGATCAGACGCGATACGGTGTGCCGCTCCATGTATTCGGACATGTCGAAACGCACCAGTTCAATGCCCAGGGCCTTGGCCAGTTGTCGCGCGGCCTCGGTTTTACCGACACCGGTAGGCCCGGCAAACAGGAACGAACCGACCGGTTTGTCCGGCGATTTGAGGCCAGCGCGTGACAGCTTGATCGCAGTCGACAGCGAATCGATCGCCGCGTCCTGACCAAACACCGTCAGCTTCAGGTCACGCTCCAGGTTACGCAGCAGCTCCTTGTCGGAACTGGTCACGTGCTTTGGCGGAATCCGCGCGATTTTCGCGACGATGTCCTCGACCTGTGGCACTTCGATTCGCTTGACGCGCATCTCTACCGGTTGCAGACGCTGGTAGGCGCCCGCTTCGTCGATCACGTCGATGGCCTTGTCCGGCATGTGCCGGTCATTGATGTAGCGCGACGCCAGTTCGGCAGCGGCACGCAACGACTCATCGCTGTATTCGATATTGTGGTGCTGCTCGAAACGCCCTTTCAGGCCACGCAGGATACCGATGGTGTCTTCCACCGACGGCTCGACGACATCGACCTTCTGGAAGCGACGCGCCAAGGCACGATCCTTCTCGAAGATGCCGCGAAATTCCTGGAATGTGGTGGAACCGATGCAGCGAATGTCGCCAGACGACAGCAGCGGCTTGAGCAGGTTGGACGCATCCATCACGCCACCGGAAGCAGCACCCGCACCGATGATGGTGTGGATCTCGTCGATGAACAGGATCGCCTGCGGACGCTTTTTCAGCTCATTGAGCAGCGCCTTGAAGCGCTTCTCGAAATCACCGCGATACTTGGTACCCGCGAGCAGAGCGCCAAGATCGAGCGAATAAACCACCGCATTGGCCAGCAGATCCGGCACCTGATTGTCGACGATGCGCTTGGCCAGGCCTTCGGCAATCGCGGTCTTACCCACGCCTGCCTCACCCACCAGCAGCGGATTGTTCTTGCGCCGGCGCGCGAGGATCTGCGCGACACGCTCGACCTCCGATTCACGGCCGACCAGCGGATCGATGCGACCCTGGCGCGCGAGTTCGTTGAGGTTGCTGGCATAAGCATCCAGAGGATTGCCTGAAGAAGAAGACTCACCGCCCTCGTCGTCCTGCATATCTTGTTCACCTTCAGAATGATCGCCGTGCCCCGGTACTTTCGAAATGCCGTGGGCGATGTAGTTGACGACATCGATGCGCGCAACGCTCTGCTGTTTCAGCAGGAACACTGCCTGACTCTCTTGCTCACTGAAGATGGCGACCAGCACGTTGGCGCCGGTCACTTCGCGTTTGCCCGAGCTCTGTACGTGAAAAACAGCACGCTGCAGGACACGCTGGAAGCCCAGGGTTGGCTGGGTTTCGCGATCCTCGTCATGCACGGGGATCAATGGCGTGGTGGAGTCGATGAACTCCTGCAGATCATGCTTGAGTTTGTCGAGGTTTGCGCCGCAGGCACGCAAAACGGTGGCGGCAGCCTCATTATCCAATAGGGCCAGCAGGAGATGTTCGACGGTCATGAACTCATGACGCTTCGAACGAGCCTCCTTGAAGGCAAGATTGAGGGTGACTTCGAGCTCGCGGTTTAACATAGCTTCACCTCATACCCAAGTGGTCGGCGATTAACCGTCCTTCTCGATTTCACAGAGTAGCGGATGCTGGCTTTCCCTGGCGTACTGGTTGACCTGCATGGCCTTTGTCTCGGCGATGTCGCGGGTAAACACTCCACATACTGCCCGTCCTTCTGTATGGACGGCCAGCATGACCTTGGTCGCCAGCTCGCGATTCAGGTTAAAAAACACCTCGAGCACTTCGACGACGAAATCCATCGGTGTGTAGTCATCGTTGAACAAAACCACCTTGTACATCGGCGGCGCCTGTAACGCGGGCTTTGCTTCCTGAACAGCAACGCCTGCCGAATCGTCGTCGTGCTCCTGTGGAAGATCCTTTTGGAGAAGCGGGCGATCCTGATTGAATGTTAGTCGAATCTGGCTGATTGCATGCATGGAAAAAAAGGTTCGTCAGTTGTGCGAATACAGTGGTGGGGGCGGTTGCACACGTTTTCAACTACGACTGCCCGGTCACCTTGACTATCGGGAAAACGGTGTTACAACCAATAGAGCCCACAGTGGGTAAAAAAGATCCGCGGAGTCAATTCTTTTATCGAATTCGATTGCGGATGTCGTGGATGATACTCCAGCGATGGAGTCTGTTGCAGAGGGATTTGAGCATGGCTGTCGGCAAGGTGAAATGGTTCAACAATGCCAAGGGATTCGGCTTTATCAATACCGATGCCCGGGAAGGTCGCGATGAGGATGGCAAGGACATTGACTTCTTTGCCCACTACTCGGCCATTGAAATGGAAGGGTACAAGACCCTGAAAGCGGGTCAGGCAGTCACATTCGACATCGTTCAAGGCCCCAAAGGCTTGCATGCCGTGAAGATAACTCCGGTCGAAGCAGCTTCGACGCCAAGCTCGATTGCTACGAAAAAACAAACGGCAACCAGTTGAAGCCTCAAAACATTCGGTCATAAAAAACCGCCTGACTCAACCCATCGAGTCAGGCGGTTTTTGCGTACCTGCAGCTTTTACATATGCGAAATCAACGCATCCCCGAACCCGGAAGACGACACCAGCTTCGCGCCATCCATCAAGCGCTCGAAATCATAAGTAACAGTCTTGGCGCCGATCGCACCGTTGGTTCCCTTGATGATCAGGTCCGCCGCTTCCGTCCAGCCCATATGACGCAGCATCATCTCGGCCGAGAGAATCAGCGAGCCCGGGTTGACCTGGTCCTTGCCGGCATATTTCGGCGCGGTACCGTGGGTCGCTTCGAACATCGCCACGGTGTCGGACAGGTTGGCGCCCGGCGCAATACCGATACCACCCACTTCCGCCGCCAGCGCGTCGGACAGGTAGTCACCGTTGAGGTTAAGCGTAGCGATCACATCGTATTCGGCCGGGCGCAGCAGGATCTGCTGGAGCATGGCGTCGGCGATGGCGTCCTTGACCACAACGTTCTTGCCGGTTTTCGGATTCTTGAACTGCATCCACGGACCGCCGTCCAGCAGTGTCGCGCCGAACTCTTCGGCGGCCACTTCGTAGGCCCATTCCTTGAAGGCACCTTCGGTGAACTTCATGATGTTGCCTTTGTGCACGATGGTCAGCGAGTCGCGGTCATTGTCGACCACATATTGCAGAGCCTTGCGCGCCAGACGCTTGGTGCCTTCGCGGGAGACCGGCTTGACGCCGATGCCGCAGTTTTCGTCGAAACGGATCTTGGTGACGCCCATTTCTTCTTTAAGGAATTTGATGACCTTGGTGGCTTCCGGCGAACCGGCCTTCCATTCGATACCCGCGTAGATGTCTTCGGAGTTCTCGCGGAAGATGGTCATGTCGACATCGCCGGGCTTTTTCACCGGGCTCGGCACGCCTTCGAACCAGCGCACCGGGCGCAGGCAGACGTACAGGTCGAGCTGCTGACGCAGGGCCACGTTCAGCGAGCGGATGCCGCCACCGACCGGAGTGGTCAGCGGGCCTTTGATGGAGACCACGTAATCCTTGACCGCGTCGAGGGTTTCCTGCGGCAGCCAGGTGTCCTGGTCATAAACCTGAGTGGCCTTTTCGCCGGCGTAGACTTCCATCCAGGAAATCTTGCGCTTGCCGCCGTAGGCCTTTTCAACAGCAGCATCGACAACCTTGATCATCACCGGACTGATGTCGACACCAATACCGTCACCTTCGATGAAGGGGATGATCGGGTTATCAGGAACATTGAGAGAATGGTCTGCATTGACAGTGATTTTGTCACCGACGGCTGGAACCTGAATCTTCTTGTAACCCATGCTGAACTCCATTGTTTGGATTGAACACCTGGCTTGCTTCGAGCGTAACCCAGTTGAATCAACACGCAAACCCTATGTTCCTGCGCCGCGCACATCTCGTTTCCTACAAGCCTGAAAGCAAAGGGAAAAGCGCCAAAGTCCAGCATTCGTAACGAGTCTTTGCCCGGTCGCGCCCTGCGACCTTTAGACCAATGGACGAGAATCGTTGCATATGAACCATCGGCAGATTGCCAGCTACCTATGTATAATGCCGCCCGCTGACCACAGGGTCACGACGGCTGGCCTCTCTAGCACGAGACTTTCCGCCTGATTGGTCGGGTTGTTACCGCAGCCTGACTGCTTGACGCTCCACTGATGCACCCAACATCACCGCGAAGAATCTCGACATTCGGTTCATGGATGACTTTGAACGAACGCGCTTACCCGGCGCCCCTCGAGTTTCTGCGCACGCTTTAGCAAAGAAGAGAGAGTTAATCCGAATATGCCCACCCGCTCGAAGATCATCTATACCTTCACCGACGAAGCTCCTGCCCTCGCCACCTATTCCCTGCTGCCGATCATCGAGGCTTACACCGCCTCGGCCGATATCGCCGTGGAAACCCGCGATATCTCTCTTGCAGCGCGCATCCTGGCAAGCTTCCCCGAGCAACTGGGCGACAAAGCCGTAGCCGACCACCTCGCCGAACTGGGCGACCTGGCCGTTACGCCTGAAGCCAACATCATCAAGCTGCCGAACATCAGTGCTTCGGTGCCACAGCTGCAAGCCGCGATCAAAGAGCTGCAGGCGCAGGGCTACAACCTGCCGGACTACCCGGAAACCGTGACCAGCGACGCCGACAAAGACGCCAAGGCGCGTTACGACAAGGTCAAGGGCAGCGCCGTGAACCCGGTTCTGCGTGAAGGCAACTCCGACCGCCGCGCTCCGCTGTCGGTGAAGAACTACGCGCGCAAGCACCCGCACAAAATGGGCGCCTGGGCCAAGGACTCCAAGTCCCACGTCGCACACATGAGCACCGGCGATTTCTACGGCAGCGAAAAAGCTGTCCTGATCGACGCCGCTGACGCTGTGAAGATCGAACTGATCGCCAAGGACGGTGCTGCCACCGTTCTGAAAGAAAAAACCACCGTTCAGGCTGGCGAGATCCTCGACTGCGCCGTGATGAGCAAAAACGCCCTGCGTGCGTTCATCGCTGCCGAAATCGAAAGCGCCAAGGCCCAGGGCGTGCTGCTCTCGGTTCACTTGAAAGCGACCATGATGAAGGTCTCCGACCCGATCATGTTCGGCCAGATCGTTGCCGAGTTCTATAAAGACGCACTGACCAAGCACGCTGACGTGCTGAACCAGATCGGCTTCAATCTGAACAACGGCATCGGCGATCTGTACGCGCGCATCAAGGCCCTGCCGGCCGAGCAGCAAGCGCAGATCGAAGCCGATATCGCAGCGGTCTACGCCGTTCGTCCGTCGCTGGCGATGGTCAACTCCGACAAAGGCATCACCAACCTGCACGTGCCGAGCGACGTCATCGTTGACGCCTCGATGCCAGCGATGATCCGTGACTCCGGCAAGATGTGGGGCACCGACGGTCAGCTGCACGACACCAAGGCTGTAATCCCGGATCGTTGCTACGCGACCATCTACCAGGCGGTGATCGAAGATTGCAAAGCCAATGGCGCTTTCGATCCGACCACCATGGGCAGCGTGCCGAACGTCGGCCTGATGGCGAAGAAAGCCGAAGAGTACGGCTCCCACGACAAGACCTTCCAGATCAAGGCTGACGGCGTTGTTCGCGTCACCGACAGCAAAGGCAAGCTGCTGATGGAACAGGCTGTCGAAGCCGGCGACATCTTCCGCATGTGCCAGACCAAAGACGCGCCGATCCAGGACTGGGTCAAACTGGCCGTCAACCGTGCTCGCGCGAGCAGCACGCCGGCGATCTTCTGGCTCGACCCGATGCGCGCTCACGATGGCGTGGTGATCGAGAAGGTTCAGGCCTACCTGAAGGATCACGACACCAGCGGTCTGGACATCCAGATCATGGCGCCGGTCGACGCGATGAAGTACACCCTGCAGCGCACCCGCGAAGGCAAGGACACCATTTCGGTGACCGGCAACGTACTGCGCGACTACCTGACCGACCTGTTCCCGATCATGGAACTGGGCACCAGCGCCAAGATGCTGTCGATCGTACCGCTGATGAATGGCGGTGGTCTGTTCGAAACCGGCGCCGGCGGTTCGGCGCCGAAGCACGTGCAGCAACTGGTTGAAGAAAACTTCCTGCGCTGGGATTCGCTGGGTGAGTTCCTTGCCCTCGCCGCTTCCCTTGAGCACCTGGGTGTGAACTACAACAACCCGAAAGCACTGGTGCTGTCGAAAACCCTGGACCAGGCCACCGGTCAGTTCCTCGACAACAACAAGTCGCCATCGCGCAAAGTCGGCAACATCGACAACCGCGGCAGCCACTTCTACCTGGCGATGTACTGGGCTCAGGCCCTGGCCGCCCAGACTGAAGACGCTGCACTGCAAGCGCAGTTCGCGACTCTGGCCAAAACCCTGACCGAGAACGAAGCGACCATCGTTGCCGAGCTCAACGCCGTGCAGGGCAAGCCAGTCGACATCGGCGGTTACTACCACGCCGACGCCGAGCTGATCAGCAAGGCCATGCGCCCAAGCGCAACCTTCAACGCGGCGATTGCTGCGCTGGTTTAAGGTTGTAATGGGAACATCACAAACCCCGGCCTTGTGCCGGGGTTTGTGTTTCCGGGTTTTGTGATCACCACAAAACTTTGTGGGAGCTGGCTTGCCAGCGATGGCGGTTTATCATCCAGCATGGATGGTGACTGAACCACCGCTATCGCTGCGATGCGGCGTTCCGACAAGCCAGCTCCCACAGGGATTGGGGTTTAACCAATAGATTGAGGAAGGTTTTATGGAATGGCTCCCCCACATCACCGTCGCCACCATCGTCGAGGACAACGGCCGTTTCCTGATGGTCGAAGAGCACAAAGGCGGGCGCAATGTGCTCAACCAGCCCGCCGGGCATCTCGATCCGGATGAAACCCTGATCGACGCGGCGATTCGCGAAACCCTCGAAGAAACCGGTTGGGACGTCGAACCCACCGGCGTGATCGGCATTTATCTGTACACCGCACCGAGCAACGGCGTGACTTACCAGCGCATATGCTTCAGCGCCAAAGCCGTGCAGCATCACCCGGATTACCAACTCGACGACGGCATCGTCGGCGCCAAGTGGCTGACCCGCGACGAATTAATCGCCCAGCGCGACAACTGGCGCAGCGAGCTGATCATCCGCTGCATCGACGATTATCTGGCCGGTCATCACTTCAGCCTCGAACTGATCCGCCCTTCTCTTTAGCCTTGCGGCCGTGAGCCTGATAGAATCGCGCCCTTTTCCAAGACACTCATTGAATCCCTATGCGTGATCCAGCCCCTTCTGACACATCCAAGAAGCGCGTCATTGTCGGCATGTCCGGCGGCGTGGACTCTTCCGTTTCCGCCCTTCTGCTGATCGAGCAGGGTTATGAAGTGGAAGGCCTGTTCATGAAGAACTGGGAAGAAGACGACGGAACGGAATACTGCACCGCCATGGACGACCTGGCGGATGCTCAGGCTGTCTGCGACAAGATCGGCATCAAGCTGCACACCGCCAACTTTGCCGCCGAGTACTGGGACAACGTGTTCGAGCACTTCCTCGCCGAATACAAGGCGGGGCGCACGCCGAACCCGGACATCCTGTGCAACCGCGAGATCAAGTTCAAAGCGTTTCTCGACTACGCGATGATGCTCGGCGCCGACCTGATCGCCACCGGTCACTACGTGCGCCGCCGCGATATCGACGGCCGCACCGAACTGCTCAAGGGCCTCGATCCGAACAAGGATCAGAGCTACTTCCTGCACGCCGTTGGTGGCGAACAGATCGCCAAGACCCTGTTCCCGGTCGGCGAACTGGAAAAGCCTGAAGTGCGCGCGATTGCCGAGAAATACGAACTGGCCACCGCCAAGAAGAAGGATTCCACCGGGATCTGCTTCATCGGCGAGCGCCGTTTCAGCGATTTCCTCAAGCAGTACCTGCCGGCACAACCGGGTGAGATCAAGACTACCGAAGGCGAAGTCATCGGCCGTCACCACGGCTTGATGTACCACACCATCGGCCAGCGTCAGGGCCTCGGCATTGGCGGCTTGAAGGATGCTGGCGATGAGCCGTGGTACGTGCTGCGCAAGGATCTGCAGACCAACGAGCTGATCGTCGGTCAGGGCAACAACCATCCATGGCTGTTCTCCAGCGCCCTGCTCGCTTCGGAAATCTACTGGGTCAATCCGATCGATCTGAGCCAGCCGCTGCGCCTGACGGCGAAAGTGCGTTATCGCCAGAGCGATCAGGCCTGCACCCTGGAAAAAACCGCCAGCGGCTATCGCGCCGTGTTCGACGAACCGCAACGTGCGGTGACGCCGGGCCAGTCGGTGGTTTTCTATGACGGTGAAATCTGCCTCGGCGGCGGCGTGATCGAAGTGGCCGAGCCGTGGAGCGGCCAGGCATGAGCCCGACTCAGGAACAACTGACAGCGCTGGGCGGTGTGTTTCTCGCCGCCGTGCTGGTCGATCGCATCGCCAAGACTGGCCAGACCAACGAGGCCGGCCTGAGTTGCATGCTCGGCAGCCTGCTGGTCCGCGACCCAAAAGATACGCTGGATGTATACGGCGGCGACGACATCAATCTGCGCGAGGGTTACCGCGCATTGATCGGCGCGCTGGAGCGCGATCCGAGCACCTTGCAGCGTGAGCCGTTGCGCTACGCGCTGTCGATGCTCGGTCTGGAGCGGCAACTGGCCAAGCGTGACGACATGCTTGAGACGATTGCCAAACGCCTGCCGCAGATTCAGGCGCAGGTGGAGCATTTTGGCCCGGCCCACGAAAACGTCGTCGCCGCTTGCGGTGCGTTGTATCAGGACACGTTAAGCACGCTGCGCCAGCGCATTCAAGTGCACGGCGACATGCGCAACCTGCAGCAGCCGAGCAACGCCTCGAAGATCCGCGCCCTGCTCCTCGCGGGCATCCGCTCGGCGCGCCTGTGGCGTCAGCTCGGTGGTCATCGCTGGCAGTTGGTAATCAGCCGCCGCAAGCTGCTCAAAGAGCTTTATCCGTTGATGCGCAGCGAGTAAGCGCCGCGTCATGAAGGCTTTGTAGTCTGTAACGCGTAATACGCCGGTCAGTTGGCGACGGACCGGCGGATTTTTTCATGTATGATACGCGCCCCATTTCGTTGCCCGACTGTCCGAGAACACCCCATGCAGCTCTCTTCGCTCACTGCGGTTTCCCCTGTTGACGGCCGCTACGCCGGCAAAACCCAGGCCCTGCGCCCGATTTTCAGCGAGTACGGCCTTATCCGTGCCCGCGTTCTGGTTGAAGTGCGCTGGCTCCAGCGCCTGGCCGCCCACGCTGGCATCCCTGAAGTGCCAGCCTTCTCCGCCGAGGCCAACGCCGTTCTCAACGAACTGGCTGAAAACTTCTCGCTGGAGCACGCCGAGCGCGTCAAAGAGATCGAGCGCACCACCAACCACGACGTCAAAGCCATCGAATACCTGCTCAAAGAGCAGGCGGCCAAGCTGCCGGAGCTGGCCAAGGTCAGCGAATTCATCCACTTTGCCTGCACCAGCGAAGACATCAACAACCTGTCCCACGCCTTGATGCTGCGTGAAGGCCGTGACGACGTGATGCTGCCGCTGATGCGCCAGACTGCCAACGCCATCCGCGAACTGGCGATCCGTTTCGCCGACGTGCCGATGCTGTCGCGCACCCACGGCCAGCCGGCTTCGCCGACTACTCTGGGTAAAGAACTGGCTAACGTGGTTTACCGTCTCGAGCGTCAGATCGCTCAAGTCGCTGCCGTGCCGCTGCTGGGCAAGATCAACGGCGCTGTCGGCAACTACAACGCGCACCTGTCGGCCTACCCGCAGATCGACTGGGAAGCCAACGCTCGCGCCTTCATCGAAGACGAGCTGGGTCTGGGCTTCAACCCGTACACCACGCAGATCGAACCGCACGACTACATCGCCGAGCTGTTCGATGCCATTGCGCGCTTCAACACCATCCTGATCGACTTCGACCGCGACATCTGGGGCTACATTTCCCTGGGTTATTTCAAGCAGCGCACCATCGCTGGCGAAATCGGCTCGTCGACCATGCCGCACAAGGTCAACCCGATCGACTTCGAAAACTCCGAAGGCAACCTGGGTATCGCCAACGCACTGTTCCAGCATCTGGCGAGCAAACTGCCGATCTCCCGCTGGCAGCGTGACCTGACCGACTCCACCGTCCTGCGCAACCTCGGTGTCGGCTTCGCCCACAGCGTGATCGCTTACGAAGCCAGCCTCAAAGGCATCAGCAAACTCGAGCTCAACGAGCAGAAGATTGCCGCCGACCTCGACGCTTGCTGGGAAGTCCTGGCCGAGCCGATCCAGACCGTGATGCGTCGCTACAACATCGAAAACCCGTACGAAAAGCTGAAAGAACTGACCCGTGGCAAGGGCATCAGCCCTGAAGCGCTGCAGACTTTCATCGATGGCCTGGACATGCCAGCCGAAGCCAAAGCCGAGCTCAAGCAACTGACCCCGGCCAACTACATCGGCAACGCTGTGGCACAAGCCAAACGCATCTGATCGACCGTTTGCCCCGTTTGAGACGCCCGGCCGCGCCGGGCGTTTTTATTCCCGTCTGAAAAGTGCTTTTTTTCAATAGGTTACATATGAATTCCGATATTCCTCTTCAACTTCTGGGCGGCCTCACAGCACGCGAATTCCTGCGTGACTACTGGCAGAAAAAACCGCTGCTGATCCGTCAGGCGATTCCTGACTTCGAAAGCCCGATCGACGCCGACGAACTGGCCGGCCTGGCCCTGGAAGAAGAAGTCGAATCGCGCCTGGTCATCGAGCACGGCGAGCGCCCATGGGAATTGCGTCGCGGCCCGTTCGCCGAAGACGAGTTCAGCAAATTGCCAGAGAAAGAGTGGACGCTGCTGGTGCAGGCGGTTGACCAGTTCGTGCCGGAAGTCAGCGAACTGCTGGAAAATTTCCGCTTCCTGCCGAGCTGGCGCGTCGACGACGTGATGATCAGTTTCGCCGCACCAGGTGGCAGCGTCGGCCCGCATTTCGACAACTACGATGTTTTCCTGCTGCAGGGCCACGGCAAGCGCAACTGGAAAATCGGCCAGATGTGCGATTCCGAGAGCCCGCTGCTGCAACACGCCGACCTGCGCATCCTCGCTGAATTCCACGAAACCGAAGAATGGGTGCTGGAGCCGGGCGACATGCTCTACCTGCCGCCGCGCCTGGCCCATTGCGGCGTCGCGGTCGACAACTGCATGACCTACTCGGTCGGCTTCCGCGCGCCAAGCGCCGCTGAAGTGCTGACCCACTTCACCGACTTCCTCAGCCAGTTCCTGACCGACGAAGAGCGCTACACCGATGCCGACGCCAAGCCGGCGGTCGATCCGCACCAGATTCAACACGATGCGCTGGATCGTCTGAAAAGCCTGCTCGCCGAACACATGAGCGATGAGCGCCTGCTGCTGACCTGGTTCGGTCAATACATGACGGAGCCGCGCTACCCGGAACTGGTGGTCGGCCCGGAAGACGTCGAAGAAGAAGACTTCCTCGCCGCCCTGCAGGACGGCGCCGTGCTGATCCGCAACCCGAGCGCGCGCCTGGCCTGGTCGGAAGTCGACAACGATCTGCTGCTGTTCGCCAGTGGCCAGAGCCGCTACCTGCCGGGCAAGCTGCGCGAACTGTTGAAGCTGATCTGCGCCGCTGACGCCCTGCACGCCGATAACCTCGGCGAGTGGCTGAGCGACGAAGACGGCCGCAGCCTGCTCTGCGAACTGGTCAAGCAAGGAAGCCTGGGGTTCGCCGATGAATAAAATTCGCGTTCGTGTCGCAGACTGGCAGAAGGATATCGCCGAGATCCGGCGCATTCGTGAAACGGTGTTCATCGCCGAACAATCGGTGCCACCCGAGCTTGAGTGGGACGCCGATGACGCGACCGCCGTGCATTTTCTGGCGTTCGAAGGCGACTTCCCGATCGGCACGGCGCGGCTGTTGCCCGACGGGCACATCGGCCGCGTTTCAGTACTCAAAGACTGGCGCGGAATGAAGGTCGGTGACGCGCTGATGCAAGCGGTCATCGCCGAAGCTGAAGCACGCGGGCTGAAACAGCAGAAGCTCAGCGCTCAGGTGCAAGCCACGGCGTTCTACGAGCGCCTGGGTTTCAGCCTGGTCAGCGAGGAATTCCTCGAAGCCGGGATTCCGCATGTCGACATGGTTCGGCATTCGGCCTGAGCCCCGCCCTGATCGTTCCCACGCTCTGCGTGGGAATGCCTCTCGGGACGCTCCGCGTCCCTTGCGGCATGTGACGCAGAGCGTCACTGGCTGCATTCCCACGCAGAGCGTGGGAACGATCACGCCCCGCCATCCACCGATGCCGGGGCGTTTTGCTGTCTACGATTCAACTTGCCCCACCCCGGGCCGACAAACTGGCAATATCAAGCCTTTCGAACGCGGAGATAACGGACATGTCCCTACGCACCCTGCTCACCACCCTGCTGCTCGGCTGCAGTTTTTCGGTGCTGGCAGCCACAGAAATCGTCCCCCTCAAATACCACACCAGCGCTGACATGTTGCCAGTGGCGCAGGATTTCATCGGCCAGGACGGTCAGGTCAGCGCTTACGGCAATCAGCTGATCGTCAAGGCCGAGCCGGGCAAGATTCAGGAGTTGAAGGATCTGCTGGCGCAACTCGATACCGCACCGAAGCGCTTGCTGATCACCGTCGACACCAACGAAAACAACGGCCGTGGCGACGAAGGTTATGCGGTCAATGGCGCCCAGCCGAGCCAGACCCGGATCATCAGCCGCAGCACCACCAGCCGCAACGGCGGCGTTCAGCAAGTGCAGACCAGCGAAGGCACTCCGGCGCTGATTCAAGTTGGCCAGAGCGTGCCGATCACCAACACCCAGAGCGATTCCTACGGCGGTTACAGCAGCGAGACTCAATACCGCAACGTCACCCAGGGCTTCTATGTCACCGCCAGCGTCACCGGCGAAACCGTTCATCTGGCGATCAGTACCAACCGTGACCGCATGAGCCAGGAACGTCCCGATGTAGTGACCGTACAAAGCACCGACACAACCGTCACCGGGCGCCTCGGTGAGTGGATCACTCTGGCGGGCGTCAACAGCCAGACTCAGGCCGATAAACAGGGCCTGACCCGCAGCTACTCGACTCAAGGCCGGGATGACATGACCTTGCGGGTGAAAGTCGACACGCTGGACTAAAGCACCGAAAACTGACTGATTAGTCGTATTAGACGAAAGATGTAGTGCTTGAAAAAAAGCACTACAAAACGTTTGACGCGAAAAAAAAGCGAAGGCATGATGGCCTCGCTCCCGCTAATCAGAGGCCCTGGCAAGGGCCTTCGAAGCGCCGCTCGCACCTACCCCGCGAGCCGTTTCGTGTCTGTACCGCCCACAAGGTGTGTTTGACGAGGTTGCCGACTGGAACGAAGTTGTCCCGAGGGACGGAAGCGTATTTAGGTAACCCGGCTTCACGCTGTTGTCCGTATAAAGGCCCACGACGCCCGCATGCGCCCCGCAGTCCGCCACTACCTGCTCACTTCCCCTCGAGCCCATCGTTCATCCCGTCGCCTACCCCGCCGAATCCGACTTGACCACCTAAGCTTCTGGTCAGCGAGCGCAGGAATTTTCCACCGCAGAACAACTTTTCATAAAAGACGCGACGAGGTTTATCTCCATGGCACTGACACGCGAACAGCAAATTGCAGCCCTCGAAAAAGACTGGGCCGAGAACCCGCGCTGGAAAGGCGTGACTCGCACTTACTCCGCTGCCGACGTGGTCCGCCTGCGTGGCTCGGTTCAGCCAGAGCACACCTTCGCGAAGATGGGCGCCGAGAAGCTGTGGAACCTGGTCACCCAGGGTGCCAAGCCGTCCTTCCGTCCAGAGAAAGATTTCGTCAACTGCATGGGCGCCCTGACTGGCGGCCAGGCTGTTCAGCAGGTCAAGGCCGGTATCCAGGCGATCTACCTGTCCGGCTGGCAGGTGGCTGCGGACAACAACTCCGCAGAGTCCATGTACCCGGACCAGTCGCTGTACCCGGTGGACTCGGTGCCCACCGTGGTCAAGCGCATCAACAACTCGTTCCGTCGTGCTGACCAGATCCAGTGGAAGGCCGGCAAGAATCCGGGCGATGAAGGCTACATCGACTACTTCGCGCCAATCGTGGCCGACGCTGAAGCCGGTTTCGGCGGCGTACTCAACGCCTACGAGCTGATGAAGAGCATGATCGAAGCAGGCGCCGCCGGCGTTCACTTCGAAGACCAACTGGCTTCGGTGAAGAAATGCGGCCACATGGGCGGCAAGGTTCTGGTGCCAACCCAGGAAGCCGTGCAGAAGCTGACCGCTGCCCGTCTGGCCGCTGACGTTGCCGGCACGCCGACCATCATTCTGGCCCGCACCGACGCCAACGCGGCTGACCTGCTGACTTCCGACTGCGACCCGTACGATCAGCCATTCGTGACCGGCGAGCGTACTCAGGAAGGTTTCTACAAGGTACGTGCCGGCCTGGATCAAGCGATCGCCCGTGGCCTGGCTTACGCACCGTACGCCGACCTGATCTGGTGCGAAACCGCCAAACCGGATCTGGAAGAAGCCCGTCGCTTCGCTGAAGCGATCAAAAAGGAATACCCGGACCAGCTGCTGTCGTACAACTGCTCGCCTTCCTTCAACTGGAAGAAGAACCTGGACGACGCGACCATCGCCAAGTTCCAGCGCGAACTGTCCGCCATGGGCTACAAGCACCAGTTCATCACCCTGGCCGGCATTCACAACATGTGGCACAGCATGTTCAACCTGGCGCACGACTACGCCCGCAACGACATGACCGCCTACGTGAAGCTGCAAGAGCAGGAATTCGCTGACGCCGCCAAGGGCTACACCTTTGTTGCGCACCAGCAGGAAGTGGGCACTGGCTACTTCGACGACATGACCACCGTGATCCAGGGCGGCTCGTCCTCGGTGACCGCGCTGACCGGTTCGACCGAAGAAGAACAGTTCCACTGATTCGGCTACACCTGAGCAAACGGCCTTTGCGGGTCGGATAAAAAGCTAACCGCAGAGCCGCAAAACTGACGCCCCGACTGGATCGGGGCGTTTTTTTGCCTGTTGGAATCTCAAAGACACTACAAATCCCCTGTGGGAGCGAGCCTGCTCGCGAAGGCGATAAGTCAGCTTGCACATCTGGAGGCTGATCCTTCGCTTTCGCGAGCAGGCTCGCTCCCACAGGGCTACCGTCAGCCGCGAGACGAAACATTGATCTGAAGCGCTACAAGCGTCAGAAATTTCCGTTAAAACGGTAGGCTTCGCTACTTGCAGTAACGCGCAAGTAAGACAACTTCCCAGCCACTCACTCGTTAAACAGTTACAAAACCACGCCAAACGATATCAATTATCATTTAGCCGCAACTATGTTCGTTACAAACTCTACAAAACATAATTGATGGAAACCCGGCTAATGCCCGCAACGCATGGGCCGCAGCGCCTTCAGGAGGCGCTATGTCCTTAATCCGGTAAATAATTTCGCCTTTGGAATTTTACTTGCCGGGTGTTTAGCCATAAAATCAGCCCGATTGATTGCTGCGACATATCGTCACTGCCTTATTTCTTTATCAAGCTCAGAGACCTTTGCTCTCTGTTAAGGATTACCAGCATGCCCGAAGCGACAGGACTCATGGCCCACAACTGGGGCTTTGCCATTTTCCTTCTGGGTGTCGTCGGCCTGTGTGCCTTCATGCTTGGCGTCTCCAGCCTCCTCGGGTCAAAAGCCTGGGGTCGCAGCAAAAACGAACCGTTCGAGTCGGGCATGCTACCTACCGGTGGCGCCCGCTTGCGGCTCTCAGCCAAATTCTATCTGGTCGCGATGCTCTTCGTGATCTTCGATATCGAAGCCCTCTTTCTCTTTGCATGGTCTGTGTCCGTCCGCGAAAGCGGCTGGACCGGATTCGTCGAAGCTCTCGTTTTCATAGCAATTCTGTTGGCAGGTCTTGTCTACCTGTTCCGAGTGGGCGCCCTTGACTGGGCTCCGGAAGCTCGTCGCAAGCGGCAGGCGAAGCTGAAACAATGAGGCTTTGGCAATGCAATACAATCTCACCAGGATCGACCCCGATGCTCCTAACGAGCAGTATCCGATTGGCCAGCGGGAAACCGTTGCCGATCCGTTAGAAGATCAAGTCCACAAAAACATTTTCATGGGCAAGCTGGAAGACGTGCTGAGTGGCGCGGTCAACTGGGGACGTAAGAACTCCCTGTGGCCGTACAACTTCGGCCTGTCGTGCTGCTACGTGGAAATGACCACCGCCTTCACGGCGCCCCACGACATCGCGCGCTTTGGCGCCGAAGTGATCCGGGCCTCGCCGCGTCAGGCCGACTTCATGGTTATCGCCGGTACCTGCTTCATCAAGATGGCGCCGATCATCCAGCGTCTCTACGAGCAAATGCTCGAGCCGAAATGGGTTATCTCCATGGGTTCGTGCGCCAACTCCGGCGGCATGTACGACATCTACTCCGTGGTTCAAGGGGTGGACAAGTTCCTGCCCGTGGACGTCTACGTACCTGGCTGCCCGCCCCGTCCGGAAGCATTTCTGCAAGGCTTGATGCTGTTGCAGGAATCGATTGGACAGGAGCGTCGTCCGCTTTCCTGGGTCGTTGGTGATCAAGGCGTGTACCGCGCCGACATGCCATCGCAGAAGGAACAGCGCCGCGAACAGCGAATCGCAGTCACCAATCTGCGCAGCCCTGACGAAGTCTGATCCAGTTCTGTTCCAAGTAACGAGAAGCTGGCTTCATTCTTTACGTTGACCGAAAGCGAAAAAATAACCATGACTACAGGCAGTGCTCTGTACATCCCGCCTTACAAGGCAGACGACCAGGATGTGGTCGTCGAACTGAACAACCGTTTTGGCGCCGAAGCGTTCACCGCGCAGGCAACCCGCACCGGCATGCCGGTGCTGTGGGTGGCCCGTGCCAAACTGGTTGAAGTCCTGACTTTCCTGCGCAACCTGCCCAAGCCGTACGTCATGCTCTATGACCTGCACGGCGTGGACGAGCGTCTGCGCACCAAGCGTCAAGGGCTGCCGACCGGCGCCGATTTCACCGTGTTCTATCACCTCATGTCGCTGGAGCGTAATAGTGACGTGATGATCAAGGTGGCCTTGTCCGAAGGCGACCTCAGCATGCCTTCCGTTACCAGCATCTGGCCGAACGCCAACTGGTACGAGCGCGAAGTCTGGGACATGTTCGGCATCGACTTCAAAGGCCACCCGCACCTGTCGCGCATCATGATGCCGCCGACCTGGGAAGGTCACCCGCTGCGCAAGGACTTCCCGGCGCGCGCCACCGAATTCGACCCATACAGCCTCAACCTCGCCAAGCAGCAGCTGGAGGAAGAAGCCGCGCGTTTCCGTCCGGAAGACTGGGGCATGAAGCGTTCCGGTGCCAACGAGGACTACATGTTCCTCAACCTCGGCCCGAACCACCCTTCGGCGCACGGTGCGTTCCGCATCATCCTGCAGCTGGACGGCGAAGAGATCGTCGACTGCGTCCCGGACATCGGTTACCACCACCGTGGCGCCGAGAAGATGGGCGAGCGCCAGTCCTGGCACAGCTACATTCCGTACACCGACCGCATCGACTACCTCGGCGGCGTGATGAACAACCTGCCGTACGTGCTCTCGGTCGAGAAGCTGGCCGGCATCAAGGTGCCGCAGAAAGTCGACGTCATCCGCATCATGATGGCCGAGTTCTTCCGGATCACCAGTCACCTGCTGTTCCTGGGTACCTATATCCAGGACGTCGGCGCCATGACCCCGGTGTTCTTCACCTTCACCGACCGCCAGAAGGCGTACACGGTGATCGAGGCGATTACCGGTTTCCGTCTGCACCCGGCCTGGTACCGCATCGGCGGCGTCGCCCACGACCTGCCGCGCGGCTGGGAAAAACTGGTCAAGGATTTCGTCGAGTGGATGCCCAAGCGTCTGGACGAATACACCAAGGCCGCCCTGCAGAACAGCATCCTCAAGGGTCGTACCATCGGCGTTGCCGCCTACAACACCAAAGAGGCCCTGGAATGGGGCGTCACCGGTGCCGGCCTGCGTTCGACCGGTTGCGATTTCGACCTGCGCAAAGCGCGTCCGTACTCGGGCTACGAGAACTTCGAATTCGAAGTGCCGCTCGCCGTCAACGGCGATGCGTACGACCGCTGCATGGTTCGCGTCGAAGAGATGCGCCAGAGCATCAAGATCATCGATCAATGCATGCGCAACATGCCGGAAGGCCCGTACAAGGCGGATCACCCGCTGACCACGCCGCCGCCGAAAGAGCGCACGCTGCAGCACATCGAAACCCTGATCACGCACTTCCTGCAGGTTTCGTGGGGCCCGGTCATGCCGGCCAACGAATCCTTCCAGATGATCGAAGCGACCAAGGGCATCAACAGTTATTACCTGACGAGCGACGGCGGCACCATGAGCTACCGTACCCGGATCCGTACTCCGAGCTTCCCGCATCTGCAGCAGATCCCTTCGGTGATCAAAGGCAGCATGGTCGCGGACTTGATTGCGTACCTGGGTAGTATCGACTTCGTTATGGCCGACGTGGACCGCTAAGCATGAACAGCACGCTTATCCAGACAGACCGTTTCACCTTGAGTGAAACCGAGCGCTCGGCCATCGAGCACGAGCTGCATCACTACGAAGACCCGCGCGCAGCGTCGATCGAAGCCCTGAAGATCGTTCAGAAGGAACGTGGCTGGGTGCCGGACGGCGCCCTTTACGCGATCGGCGAAATCCTCGGCATCCCGGCCAGCGACGTTGAAGGCGTGGCGACGTTCTACAGCCAGATCTTCCGTCAACCGGTCGGCCGTCACATCATTCGCGTCTGCGACAGCATGGTCTGCTACATCGGCGGCCACGAGTCGGTGGTCAGCGAAATCCAGAACAATCTGGGCATCGGCCTGGGTCAGACCACCGCCGACGGTCGTTTCACCCTGCTGCCTGTCTGCTGCCTCGGCAACTGCGACAAGGCACCGGCGCTGATGATCGACGACGACACCTTTGGCGACGTGCAGCCTGCTGGCGTGGCCAAACTGCTCGAGGGCTACGTATGACCCTGACATCTTTTGGTCCAGCCAACCGCATCCAGCGTTCGGCCGAGACACACCCGCTGACCTGGCGTCTGCGTGATGACGGCGAAGCCGTGTGGCTCGACGAATACCAGGCCAAGAACGGTTACGCCGCTGCACGCAAAGCCTTCGCCGAGATGGATCAGGACGCGATCGTCCAGACCGTCAAAGACGCTGGCCTCAAGGGTCGCGGCGGCGCCGGCTTCCCCACTGGCGTGAAGTGGGGCCTGATGCCCAAGGACGAATCCATCAATATCCGCTACCTGCTGTGCAACGCGGATGAAATGGAGCCGAACACCTGGAAAGACCGCATGCTGATGGAGCAATTGCCCCATCTGCTGATCGAAGGCATGCTGATCAGTGCCCGCGCGCTGAAAACCTACCGTGGCTACATCTTCCTGCGCGGCGAATACACCACCGCCGCCAAGCACCTCAACCGTGCCGTGGAAGAAGCCAAGGCGGCCGGCCTGCTGGGCAAGAACATTCTCGGTTCGGGTTTCGATTTCGAGCTGTTCGTCCACACCGGCGCCGGGCGTTACATCTGCGGTGAAGAAACCGCACTGATCAACTCCCTTGAAGGCCGCCGCGCCAACCCGCGCTCCAAGCCGCCCTTCCCTGCCGCCGTCGGCGTGTGGGGCAAGCCGACCTGCGTAAACAACGTCGAAACCCTGTGCAACGTGCCGGCGATCATTGCCGACGGCGTTGACTGGTACAAATCGTTGGCCCGCGAAGGTTCCGAAGACATGGGCACCAAGCTCATGGGTTTCTCCGGCAAGGTCAAGAACCCGGGCCTGTGGGAACTGCCGTTCGGCGTCACCGGTCGTGAACTGTTCGAAGACTACGCCGGCGGCATGCGCGACGGCTTCAAGCTCAAGGCCTGGCAGCCAGGCGGCGCCGGTACCGGTTTCCTCCTGCCCGAGCACCTCGACGCACAAATGTATGCCGGCGGTATCGCCAAGGTCGGCACCCGGATGGGTACCGGTCTGGCGATGGCGGTGGATGACAGCGTCAACATGGTCTCGCTGCTGCGCAACATGGAGCAGTTCTTCGCTCGCGAATCCTGCGGTTTCTGCACCCCGTGCCGCGATGGTCTGCCATGGAGCGTCAAGCTCCTGATGGCCATCGAACAGGGCAAGGGCCAGCCGGGCGACATCGAGACCCTGCTGGGTCTGGTCGGTTTCCTCGGCCCGGGCAAGACCTTCTGTGCTCACGCACCGGGTGCCGTGGAGCCGCTGGGCAGCGCCATCAAATACTTCCGTCCAGAGTTCGAAGCCGGTATCGCGCCTGTCAGCGCCGCCGTCCCGCCTCTGGCAAGGCCGATCGTAGTCGGCGCGTAAACGCTTAAAAAGGCGAAGGGTCCGTGCCCTTCGCCTTTCGTCCGATGACGCCCTTCGGGGCTGTTTGGATTCGGACGCATAACAAGATTCCATTAGCCACGCCCGCTGACACCGGGCCAACGAAGACCTTTGAACCATGGCCACTATCCACGTAGACGGCAAAGCGCTCGAAGTCGACGGGGCAGACAACCTGTTACAGGCATGTCTGTCGCTGGGCCTCGACATTCCATATTTCTGCTGGCACCCCGCGCTTGGTAGCGTCGGGGCCTGCCGCCAGTGCGCGGTCAAGCAGTACACCGACGAGAACGACACCCGTGGTCGCATCGTCATGTCCTGCATGACCCCGGCCACCGACAACACCTGGATCTCCATCGACGATGAAGAATCCAAGGCGTTCCGCGCCAGCGTTGTCGAATGGCTGATGACCAACCACCCGCACGACTGCCCGGTGTGCGAGGAAGGCGGTCACTGCCACCTGCAAGACATGACAGTGATGACCGGCCACAACGAGCGCCGTTATCGCTTCAGCAAACGCACCCACCAGAACCAGCAACTGGGCCCGTTCATTTCCCACGAAATGAACCGCTGCATCGCTTGCTACCGCTGCGTGCGTTTCTATAAGGACTACGCCGGCGGCACCGACCTCGGTGTATTCGGCGCCCACGACAACGTGTACTTCGGTCGCGTTGAGGACGGCACCCTCGAAAGCGAGTTCTCCGGCAACCTTACCGAGGTCTGCCCGACCGGTGTGTTCACCGACAAGACTCACTCCGAGCGCTACAACCGCAAGTGGGACATGCAGTTCGCGCCGAGCATCTGCCATGGCTGCTCGAGCGGTTGCAACATTTCCCCGGGCGAGCGTTACGGTGAACTGCGTCGCATCGAAAACCGTTTCAACGGTTCGGTGAACCAGTATTTCCTCTGCGACCGTGGCCGTTTCGGTTATGGCTACGTCAACCGCACCGACCGTCCACGTCAGCCGCTGCTGGCCGATGGCACCAAGCTCGGCCTCGACGCTGCGCTGGATAAAGCCGCCGACCTGCTGCGCGGGCGCAACATCGTCGGCATCGGTTCGCCGCGTGCCAGCCTCGAAAGCAACTACGCGTTGCGCGAACTGGTTGGTGCCGAGCACTTCTATTCGGGTATCGAAGCCTCCGAACTGGAGCGCATTCGTCTGGTCCTGCAGGTGCTGAACGACAGCCCGCTGCCAGTGCCGAACATGCGCGACATCGAAGATCACGACGCGATCTTCGTCCTCGGCGAAGACCTGACCCAGACCGCTGCGCGTATGGCGCTGGCTCTGCGTCAGTCGGTCAAGGGCAAGGCTGAAGACATGGCCGAAGCCATGCGCGTCCAGCCTTGGCTCGACGCGGCGGTGAAGAACATCGGCCAGCACGCGCTGAACCCGCTGTTTATCGCCAGCCTCGCCGAAACCAAGCTCGACGACGTCGCTGAAGAATGCGTACACGCAGCTCCGGATGATCTGGCGCGCATCGGTTTCGCCGTGGCTCACGCGCTGGACGCCAGTGCCCCGGCCGTTGAAGGTCTGGACACCGAAGCCCTGGAACTGGCGCAGCGCATCGCCGATGCCCTGCTCGCCGCCAAGCGTCCGCTGATCATCGCCGGTACTTCGCTGGGCTCCAAAGCCTTGATCGAAGCTGCCGCGAACATCGCCAAAGCCCTGAAGCTGCGCGAGAAGAACGGTTCGATCAGCCTGATTGTGCCGGAAGCCAACAGCCTCGGTCTGGCCATGCTCGGTGGCGAATCGGTCGACGCCGCGCTGCAAGCGGTCATCGATGGCAAGGCCGACGCTATCGTCGTGCTGGAAAACGATCTGTACACCCGCACCGCCAAAGCCAAGGTCGATGCCGCACTGAACGCCGCTAAAGTGGTGATCGTCGCTGACCATCAGAAAACCGCCACCACCGATCGCGCGCACCTGGTACTGCCAGCGGCAAGCTTCGCAGAGGGCGACGGTACGCTGGTCAGCCAGGAAGGCCGCGCCCAGCGCTTCTTCCAGGTTTTCGATCCGCAATACATGGACGCGAGCATTCTGGTGCACGAAGGCTGGCGCTGGCTGCACGCCCTGCGCGCGACCCTGCTGAACCAGCCGATCGACTGGACGCAACTCGACCACGTCACCGCTGCCGTTGCTTCGAGCACCGCGCAACTGGCGCGCATCGTCGATGCAGCACCGTCGGCGGCGTTCCGCATCAAGGGTCTGAAACTGGCCCGTGAGCCGCTGCGTTATTCCGGTCGCACCGCCATGCGCGCCGACATCAGCGTTCACGAACCACGCACCCCGCAAGACCAGGACACCGCGTTCGCCTTCTCCATGGAAGGTTACTCGGGCTCCGCCGAACCGCGTCAGCAGGTGCCATTCGCATGGTCGCCGGGCTGGAACTCGCCACAAGCGTGGAACAAGTTCCAGGACGAAGTCGGTGGTCATCTGCGCGCTGGCGACCCGGGCACACGCCTGATCGAAAGCACCGGTGATTCGCTGAACTGGTTCGCCGCTGCGCCGCGTGCGTTCAACCCGGCGCCGGGTACCTGGCAAGCCGTGCCGTTCTTCCACCTGTTCGGCAGCGAAGAAAACTCTTCGAAAGCCGCCCCGGTACAGGAACGCATCCCGGCACCTTACGTCGCGCTGGCGAAATCCGAAGCGGATCGCCTCGGCGTCAACGACGGTGCCCTGCTGAGCCTGAACGTGGCCGGCCAGACCCTGCGTCTGCCGCTGCGCATCAATGAAGAACTGGGCGCCGGTCTGGTGGCATTGCCTGCGGGCATCGCCGGCATTCCACCGGCATTCGCCGGCGTGTCCGTCGACGGTCTGCAGGAGGCAGCGCAATGACCTGGTTCACCCCTGAAGTGATCGATGTGATCCTGACGGTCATCAAAGCCATCGTGATCCTGCTGGCCGTGGTGGTCGCAGGCGCCTTGCTCAGCTTTGTCGAACGTCGCCTGCTGGGCTGGTGGCAGGACCGTTACGGTCCGAACCGTGTTGGCCCGTTCGGCATGTTCCAGATCGCCGCCGACATGCTGAAGATGTTCTTCAAGGAAGACTGGACCCCGCCGTTCGCCGACAAGGTGATCTTCACCCTGGCGCCGGTGGTGGCCATGTCCGCCCTGCTGATCGCCTTCGCGATCATCCCGATCACCCCGACCTGGGGCGTGGCGGATCTGAACATCGGCCTGCTGTTCTTCTTCGCCATGGCCGGTCTGTCGGTCTACGCGGTGCTGTTCGCCGGCTGGTCGAGCAACAACAAGTTCGCCCTGCTCGGCAGCTTGCGTGCCTCGGCGCAGACCGTGTCCTACGAAGTGTTCATGGGCCTGGCCCTGATGGGCATCGTGGTCCAGGTCGGTTCGTTCAACATGCGCGACATCGTTGAGTACCAGGCGCAGAACCTGTGGTTCATCATTCCGCAGTTCTTCGGCTTCTGTACCTTCTTCATCGCTGGTGTCGCCGTGACTCACCGTCACCCGTTCGACCAGCCGGAAGCGGAACAGGAACTGGCCGACGGTTACCACATTGAATACGCCGGTATGAAATGGGGCATGTTCTTCGTCGGTGAATACATCGGCATCATCCTGATCTCGGCGCTGCTGGTCACCCTGTTCTTCGGTGGCTGGCATGGTCCGTTCGGCATCCTGCCGCAACTGTCCTTCGTCTGGTTCGCACTGAAGACCGCGTTCTTCATCATGCTGTTCATCCTGCTGCGCGCTTCCATCCCGCGTCCGCGTTATGACCAGGTGATGGACTTCAGCTGGAAATTCTGCCTGCCACTGACCCTGATCAATTTGCTGGTGACCGCTGCGGTTGTGTTGATGAACACGCCTGCGGTTGCGGTTCAGTGAGGATTTGACCCATGTTCAAATATATTGGCGACATCGTTAAGGGTACCGGTACCCAGTTGCGCAGCCTGGTCATGGTCTTCGGCCATGGCTTTCGCAAGCGCGACACCCTGCAATACCCCGAGGAGCAGGTCTACCTGCCGCCGCGTTACCGTGGCCGCATCGTCCTGACCCGCGACCCCGATGGCGAAGAACGCTGCGTAGCCTGCAACCTGTGCGCCGTGGCCTGCCCGGTGGGTTGCATCTCGCTGCAGAAAGCTGAAACCGAAGACGGTCGCTGGTATCCGGACTTCTTCCGGATCAACTTCTCGCGCTGCATTTTCTGCGGTCTCTGCGAGGAAGCCTGCCCGACTACCGCGATCCAGCTGACGCCGGATTTCGAGATGGCCGAGTTCAAACGTCAGGACCTGGTGTACGAGAAAGAAGATCTTTTGATCTCCGGCCCCGGCAAAAACCCTGATTACAACTTCTATCGTGTTGCAGGTATGGCAATCGCTGGCAAGCCGAAAGGCGCTGCGCAGAACGAAGCCGAACCGATCAACGTGAAGAGCTTGCTGCCTTAAGGAAGAACGATGGAATTCGCTTTCTATTTCGCATCGGGTATTGCTGTGGTGTCCACGCTGCGTGTGGTCACCAACACCAACCCCGTGCACGCCCTGCTCTACCTGATCATCTCGTTGATCGCCGTGGCCATGACCTTCTTCGCCCTCGGCGCGCCGTTCGCCGGTGTGCTGGAAGTGATCGCCTACGCCGGCGCCATCATGGTGCTGTTCGTGTTCGTGGTGATGATGCTCAACCTCGGTCCCGCCTCGGTGCAGCAGGAACGCACCTGGCTCAAGCCCGGCATCTGGGCAGGACCGGTGATTCTTGCCGCGCTGCTGCTGGCCGAACTGCTGTATGTGCTGTTCGCTCACCAGAGCGGTCAGGCCATCGGCCACACCACCGTAGACGCGAAAGCCGTGGGCATCAGCCTGTTCGGCCCGTACCTGCTGGTGGTCGAACTCGCCTCGATGCTGCTGCTCGCCGCAGCCGTCACGGCGTTCCATTTGGGCCGTAACGAGGCGAAGGAGTAAGACATGCCTGCTATCCCTCTCGAACATGGACTGGCCGTCGCCGGCATCCTGTTCTGCCTTGGTCTGGTCGGCCTGATGGTCCGCCGCAACATTTTGTTCGTGTTGATGAGTCTGGAAGTGATGATGAACGCCTCTGCCCTGGCCTTCATCGTCGCGGGCGCCCGCTGGGCGCAGCCGGATGGACAGATCATGTTCATCCTGGTGATCAGCCTTGCAGCGGCCGAGGCCAGTATTGGCCTGGCGATCCTGCTGCAACTGTATCGCCGCTTCCACACGCTCGATATCGACGCTGCCAGTGAGATGCGCGGATGAACCTACTCTTTCTGACTTTCGTATTCCCTCTGATCGGGTTCCTGTTGCTGTCGTTCTCGCGCGGCCGCTTCTCGGAAAACCTCTCGGCGCTGATCGGTGTCGGTTCGATCGGCCTGTCGGCTATCGTCACCGCTTACGTGATCTGGCAATTCAACGTCGCACCGCCGGAGGGTGGCGTATACACCCAGGTGCTGTGGCGCTGGATGTCGGTGGAAGGTTTCCAGCCGAACTTCGCGCTGTACCTGGATGGCCTCTCGGTGACCATGCTCGGTGTGGTCGTCGGCGTCGGCTTCCTGATCCACCTGTTCGCGTCCTGGTACATGCGTGGCGAAGACGGTTACTCGCGCTTCTTCTCGTACACCAACCTGTTCATCGCCAGCATGCTGTTCCTGATCCTCGGCGATAACCTGCTGTTCATCTACTTCGGTTGGGAAGGCGTGGGCCTGTGCTCGTACCTGTTGATCGGTTTCTACTACAGCAACCGCAACAACGGTAACGCGGCACTCAAGGCGTTCATCGTCACCCGCATCGGCGACGTGTTCATGGCCATCGGCCTGTTCATCCTGTTCCAGCAACTGGGCACGCTGAACGTCCAGGAACTGCTGGTACGTGCGCCGGAGCACTTCAAGGTTGGTGACTTCTGGATCGTTCTGGCAACCCTGATGCTGCTCGGTGGTGCTGTCGGTAAATCGGCGCAACTGCCGCTGCAAACCTGGCTCGCGGATGCGATGGCCGGCCCTACTCCGGTTTCGGCACTGATCCACGCCGCGACCATGGTCACCGCCGGTGTCTACCTGATCGCCCGTACCCATGGTCTGTTTGCCTTGGCGCCGGACATCCTGCACCTCGTCGGCATCGTCGGTGGCGTGACCCTGGTACTGGCCGGTTTCGCCGCGCTGGTACAGACCGACATCAAACGTATCCTCGCCTACTCGACCATGAGCCAGATCGGCTACATGTTCCTGGCGCTGGGCGTTGGCGCCTGGGAAGGCGCGATCTTCCACCTGATGACCCACGCCTTCTTCAAGGCCCTTCTGTTCCTTGCTTCCGGTGCGGTGATCGTTGCCTGCCACCACGAGCAGAACATCTTCAAGATGGGCGGTCTGTGGAAGAAACTGCCACTGGCCTACGCCAGCTTCATCGTCGGTGGTGCCGCGCTGGCCGCTCTGCCACTGGTTACCGCAGGCTTCTACTCCAAGGACGAAATCCTCTGGGAAGCGTTCGCCAGCGGTAACCAGGGTCTGCTTTACGCAGGTCTGGTCGGTGCGTTCATGACGTCGCTGTACACCTTCCGCCTGATCTTCATCGCGTTCCACGGTGAAGCCAAGACCGAAGCCCACGCCGGCCACGGCATTGCCCACTGGCTGCCTCTGTCGGTACTGATCGTGCTGTCGACTTTCGTCGGCGCGATGATCGTGCCACCGCTGCACGGCGTACTGCCGCAAAGCGTTGGCCATGCCGGTGGCGAAGCCAAGCACAGTCTGGAAATCGCCTCGGGCGCCATCGCCCTGGCCGGTATCCTGCTGGCAGCGCTGCTGTTCCTTGGCAAGCGTCGCTTCGTCACGGCGATCGCCAACAGCGGCATCGGCCGTTTCCTTTCGGCCTGGTGGTTCGCTGCCTGGGGCTTCGACTGGATCTACGACAAACTGTTCGTCAAGCCGTACCTTGCGATCAGCCATGTACTGCGCAAAGACCCGCTCGACCAGACCATCGGTCTGATCCCGCGTATGGCCAAGGGTGGTCACACTGCCCTGAGCCGCACCGAGACCGGTCAACTGCGTTGGTACGCCGCCTCGATGGCTGCTGGTGCCGTGCTGGTGATCGGCGCCATCGTGCTGGTAGCGGTCTGATATGAACCTTGCGAATTTGCGAAAGGAAACGAGCCCGTCATGATTCTGCCTTGGCTAATCCTGATCCCCTTCATCGGCGGCCTGCTGTGCTGGATGGGTGAGCGCTTCGGCGCTACCCTCCCGCGCTGGATTGCGCTGTTGACCATGACCCTGGAACTCGCGCTCGGCCTCTGGCTGTGGGCCCACGGTGACTATTCATTCGCACCGGCGCCGGGCGCCGATCCGACTTGGGCGCTTGAGTTCAAGCATGTCTGGATCCAGCGTTTCGGCATCAACGTGCACCTGGCCCTCGACGGCCTGTCGCTGTTGATGATCCTGCTGACCGGCCTGCTGGGTATCCTCTCGGTACTCTGCTCGTGGAAAGAGATTCAACGTCACGTTGGCTTCTTCCACCTCAACCTGATGTGGATCCTGGGCGGTGTGGTCGGCGTGTTCCTCGCCCTCGACCTGTTCATGTTCTTCTTCTTCTGGGAAATGATGCTGGTGCCGATGTACTTCCTCATCGCGCTCTGGGGTCACAGTTCTTCGGACGGCAAGAAAACCCGGATCTACGCGGCGACCAAGTTCTTCATCTTCACTCAGGCGTCCGGCCTGATCATGCTGGTGGCGATCCTCGGTCTGGTGCTGGTCAACTTCAACAATACCGGCGTTATCACCTTCAACTACGCCGACCTGTTGAAAACCAAGATGTCGATGACCACCGAGTACATTCTGATGCTCGGCTTCTTCATCGCCTTCGCGGTCAAGCTGCCCGTCGTACCGTTCCACTCCTGGCTGCCTGATGCTCACGCCCAGGCACCGACTGCCGGTTCCGTCGACCTCGCCGGTATCCTGCTGAAAACCGCGGCCTACGGTCTGCTGCGTTTCGCCCTGCCGCTGTTCCCGAACGCTTCGGCCGAGTTCGCGCCGATCGCCATGACCCTCGGTCTGATCGGGATCTTCTACGGCGCGTTCCTGGCGTTCGCACAAACCGACATCAAGCGTCTGATTGCCTTCTCTTCCGTTTCCCACATGGGCTTCGTGTTGATCGGTATCTACTCCGGCAGCCAACTGGCGCTGCAAGGCGCAGTGATCCAGATGCTGGCGCACGGTCTGTCGGCAGCGGCGCTGTTTATCCTCAGCGGTCAGTTGTACGAGCGTCTGCACACTCGTGACATGCGTGAGATGGGCGGTCTGTGGTCGCGTATCGCTTACCTGCCGGCGATCAGCCTGTTCTTCGCTGCGGCGTCGCTGGGCTTGCCGGGCACCGGTAACTTTGTCGGCGAATTCCTGATCCTGATCGGCTCCTTCGCCAGCGCTCCATGGGTCACGGCGATTGCCACGTCCGGTCTGGTGTTCGGTTCGGTCTACTCGCTGATCATGATCCACCGTGCCTACTTCGGCCCGTCGAAATCCGACGCGGTGTTGCACGGCATGGACGCGCGCGAACTGATCATGGTGCTCGGTCTGGCAGTATTGCTGATTTACCTCGGCGTCTACCCGCAACCGTTCCTCGACACCTCTGCCGCCACCATGCATGGCGTGCAGCAGTGGCTCGGCACCGCCTTCTCTCAACTCGCTTCGGCCCGGTAAGAGCGCTATGGAATTCACGATTCAACACTTTATTGCGCTTGCGCCACTGTTGATCACCAGCCTCACCATTATCGTGGTGATGCTGGCAATCGCCTGGCGCCGCAACCACTCGCAGACCTTCCTGATTTCGGTGGCGGGTCTGAACCTGGCCCTGCTGTCGATCCTGCCGGCTCTGAAAGTTGCGCCTCTGGCCGTAACTCCGTTGCTGCAGATCGATGCATTCGCCTGCCTGTACATGGCGATGATCCTGGTCGCCACCCTCGCCTGCGTCACCCTTGCCCACGCTTATCTGGGTGATGGCGGTTCGGGCTACCCGGGCAATCGCGAAGAACTGTATCTGCTGATCCTGATGGCCGCCGCCGGTGGTCTGGTCCTGGTCAGCGCGCAGCACCTGGCCGGGTTGTTCATCGGTCTGGAACTGCTCTCGGTACCGGTCTACGGTCTGGTGGCTTACGCCTTCTTCAACAAGCGTTCGCTGGAAGCCGGCATCAAGTACATGGTGCTGTCGGCCGCCGGTTCCGCGTTCCTGCTGTTCGGTATGGCGCTGCTCTACGCCGACGCCGGTTCGCTGAGCTTCGTCGGCATCGGTCAGGCCCTGGCCGCGACCGGCCTGCCAAGCCCGCTGGCGCAACTGGGCCTGGGCATGATGCTCATCGGTCTGGCGTTCAAGCTGTCGCTGGTACCGTTTCACCTGTGGACGCCGGACGTTTACGAAGGTGCTCCGGCACCGGTGGCGGCGTTCCTCGCTACCGCTTCGAAGGTCGCAGTGTTTGCGGTGATGGTGCGTCTGTTCCAGCTCTCCCCTGCCGCCAGCAGTGGCGTGCTGAGCGATGTGCTGAGCGTGATCGCGGTCGCCTCGATCCTGTTCGGTAACCTGCTGGCCCTGACCCAGAGCAACCTCAAGCGTCTGCTCGGTTACTCGTCGATTGCGCACTTCGGCTATCTGCTGATCGCGCTGGTGGCGAGCAAGGGTCTGGCGGTGGAAGCCATTGGCGTCTATCTGGTGACTTATGTCATCACCAGCCTCGGCGCGTTCGGCGTGATCACCCTGATGTCGTCGCCGTACAACGGCCGCGACGCTGACGCCCTGTACGAGTACCGCGGCCTGTTCTGGCGCCGTCCGTACCTGACCGCCGTACTCACCGTGATGATGCTGTCCCTGGCCGGCATCCCGCTGACCGCCGGCTTCATCGGCAAGTTCTACATCATCGCCAGCGGCGTCGAAACGCGTCAGTGGTGGCTGGTCGGCGCACTGGTACTGGGCAGCGCCATCGGCGTCTTCTACTACCTGCGCGTGATGGTCACCCTGTACCTGATCGAGCCTAACCTGCGTCGCCACGACGCCCAGCTGCACTGGGAACAGAAGGCAGGCGGCGTGATGCTGCTGGCCATCGCCCTGGTCGCATTCTTCCTGGGCGTGTACCCGCAGCCATTGCTGGTGCTGGTACAGCAGGCGGGTCTGGCGGGCTGATTGCTCGGCTGATCTGGCTGGAATGGAAACGGCACCTTCGGGTGCCGTTTTTTGTTTGTAGCAGAAGTCGATATCGCCGGCGTTTATGCAAGCGTCATCGCGGGCAAGCCCGCTCCCACAGGTGTGTGTGTGTCGCTCATAGCATCCGGGTGCATCGCACACCCAGCAGGAGTGAGCCTGCTCGCGATGGCGTCCTACAAGTCGATGGATATGCTAACCGACCCACCGCTTTCGCGAGCAGGCTCGCTCCCACAGGGATCTCGGGTGCCACCAATTTTGAGTAGCACCGCTCCAATGTGGGAGTGAGCCTGCTCGCGAAAGCGGCAGATCCGGCAGCAAAAAAAACGGCACCTTCCGGTGCCGTTCGCTTCTCACATTTCCAACATCATTTGCGCGCATCCGCCCAGGATTTCAGCAGTTCGCTATAGCTCACGGTTTCACCCTTCGGCTTCTCGTTGGCCAGTTTCGGCTTCGGTGCGCCCGGTTGATCGAACCAGTATTGCGCATCGCGTTCCGGGTTCATCTTCGGTGCGCAAGTGGCCTGGGCCTTGGAGCGTTCGAGGCGTTCCATGATGCGGTCCTGATCCTTGGCCAGGCCATCGAGCGCTTGTTGCGGTGTTTTCTCGCCGCTGGCGGCTTCGGCGATATGGCTCCACCACAGCTGAGCGAGACGTGGATAGTCCGGCACGTTGGTACCGGTCGGCGACCATTGCACGCGGGCCGGGCTGCGATAGAACTCGACCAGACCACCGAGTTTCGGCGCCAGATCGGTCATGGCCTGCGAGTTGATGTCCGACTCGCGAATAGGTGTCAGACCGACGATGGTTTTCTTCAGCGAAACAGTTTTCGACGTAACGAACTGCGCGTACAGCCACGCCGCGAGTTTCTGTTTCTCAGGCGTGGATTTCATGAACGTCCACGATCCCACATCCTGATAGCCGAGCTTCATGCCCTCTTCCCAATACGGGCCTTTAGGCGACGGCGCCATGCGCCATTTCGGCGTGCCGTCGGCGTTGACCACCGGTAGGCCGGGTTTGGTCATGTCGGCGGTGAACGCGGTGTACCAGAAGATCTGCTGGGCGATGTTGCCCTGCGACGGCACCGGGCCGGACTCGGAGAAAGTCATGCCGGCCGCTTCCGGTGGCGCATATTTCTTCAGCCAGTCGACGTATTTGGTGGTGGCAAACACCGCCGCCGGGCCGTTGGTGTCGCCGCCGCGGGTCACGCTGGAGCCGACCGGATGACAGTCTTCGACGCGGATGCCCCACTCGTCCACCGGCAAGCCGTTGGGCAGTCCCTTGTCGCCGCCACCGGCCATGGAGAACCAGGCATCGGTGAAACGCCAGCCCAGCGACGGGTCTTTCTTGCCGTAATCCATGTGGCCGTAGACGCGTTTGCCGTCGATTTCCTTGACGTCTTCGCTGAAGAATTTGGCAATGTCTTCATAGGCCGACCAGTTCACCGGCACGCCTAATTCGTAGCCGTATTTTTCCTTGAACTTGGCTTTCAGATCGGCGCGTTCGAACCAGTCGGCGCGGAACCAGTACAGGTTGGCGAATTGCTGGTCGGGTAGTTGATAGATCTTGCCGTCCGGCGCGGTGGTGAAGGAAATGCCGATGAAGTCCTTGATGTCGAGAGTTGGCGAGGTGAAATTCTTGCCTTCGTTGGCCATCAGGTCGGTGATCGATTCGGTCTTGCCGTAGCGAAAGTGCGTGCCGATCAGGTCGGAGTCGTTGACCCAGCCGTCGTAGATGTTCTTGTCCGACTGCATCACCGTCTGCATTTTCTCGACCACGTCGCCTTCCTGCAGCAGGTCGTGGGTGAGTTTGATCCCGGTGATTTCGCTGAAGGCCTTGGCTAGCACCTTGGACTCGTATTCGTGAGTGGTCAGGGTTTCGGAAACGACCTTGATGTCCATGCCGCGAAACGGCTCGGCGGCCTTGATGAACCACTTCAATTCTTCGAGCTGCTGTTCGGCCGTCAGGGTCGAGGGCTTGAACTCGCTGCCGATCCATTTTTTTGCAGCATCTTCGTAGGCGTCGGCCCAGGCAGATGCGCTCAGACCGCTGAGTGCCAGCATGGCTGCCAATGAAATGCTATGTCGCAGCTTATTGTTTTTATCGAACATAGAGACCTCCTGTTTAAGTTGTGGAGCCGCGTTGCCGAACGATTCGACTAGCCCCAACGCATCACAGCCAACAGCCACACCAGGGACAACGCGGACGCCACCCAGATGCTCCAGTCGGTGACGCCGATTACCAGCAAATGCAGGTAGGCGCTGCCGAGAAGACCGATAAACAAGCGATCGCCACGGGTGGTGGCAATCGGCAGAAACCCGCGCCGCAGAATGCTCGGCGAGCGCAATTCCCAGGTGGTCATGCCCACCAGAATCAGACCGATGCCGATGAAGAACGCGGCGGTCGGTGTCGTCCAGCTCATCCATTCCATCATCAGCTCCTCAGACTCGACCGAGGGCAAAGCCCTTGGCCACGTGGTTGCGTACAAACCAGATCACCAGCATGCCCGGCAGGATGGTCAACACCCCCGCTGCTGCCAGCACGCCCCAATCGATCCCCGACGCCGACACCGTGCGCGTCATCACCGCCGCAATCGGCTTGGCGTTGACCGAGGTCAGCGTGCGCGCCAGCAGCAGCTCGACCCAGGAAAACATGAAGCAGAAAAACGCCGTGACGCCGATACCGGAACCGATCAACGGGATGAAAATCTTCACGAAAAACTTGGGGAAACTGTAGCCGTCGATGTAGGCCGTTTCGTCGATCTCCTTGGGCACGCCGGACATGAAACCTTCGAGAATCCACACCGCCAGCGGCACGTTGAACAGGCAGTGCGCCAAAGCCACGGCGATATGCGTGTCGAACAGGCCGATCGACGAATACAACTGAAAGAACGGCAGCAAGAACACCGCCGGCGGCGCCATGCGATTGGTCAGCAGCCAGAAGAACAGATGCTTGTCGCCGAGGAAACGATAGCGTGAAAACGCGTAAGCCGCCGGTAACGCCACGCTCAGGGAAATCACCGTGTTGAGGCTGACGTAATACAGCGAGTTCAAGTAGCCGGTGTACCAGCTCGGATCAGTGAAGATCACCTTGTAGTTCGCCAGCGTGAAGTCCTGTGGGAAAAGCGTCAGGCCGCCGAGGATTTCGGTGTTGCTCTTGAACGACATGTTCAGCAGCCAGTAGATCGGCACCAGCAGGAACAGGATGTACACCAGCAACGGAATCAGCTTTTTCTTGCTCATGGCCGGGCCTCAGCGGTTGGCGTCGGAGTGCGTCATGGCGGTATAGAACAGCCAGGACACCAACAGGATGATCAGGAAGTACACCAGCGAAAACGCCGCTGCCGGACCGAGGTCGAATTGCCCTACGGCCATCTGCGTCAACGTCTGACTGAGGAAGGTCGTGGCATTGCCCGGCCCGCCGCCGGTGAGCACGAACGGCTCGGTGTAGATCATGAAACTGTCCATGAAGCGCAGCATCACCGCGATCAGCAGCACGCTTTTCAGCTTGGGCAACTGAATGTGGCGGAACACAGCCCACGCCGAGGCGCGATCGATGCGCGCGGCCTGGTAATAGACGTCGGGAATTGCTCGCAAACCGGAGAAACACAGCAGCGCGACCAGAGAAGTCCAATGCCAGACGTCCATCACCAGCACCGTCACCCAGGCGTCCATGGTGTTGGCCGCGTAGTTGTAGCTGATGCCCATCGCGTTGAGGCTGGAACCGAGCAGGCCGATGTCGGCGCGGCCGAAGATCTGCCAGATGGTGCCGACCACGTTCCAGGGAATCAGCAACGGAATCGCCAGAATGATCAGCACCACCGAGGACCAGCGACCCTTGGTCGGCATGGTCAGCGCGACGGCGATGCCCAGGGGGATTTCAATCAGCAACACGCAGGCCGAATAGATGAACTGGCGCAGCAGCGAATCATGCAGACGCGGGTCAAGCAGCACTTGCTTGTACCAGTCAGCGCCAACGAAGTAGCGGCTGGACTGGTCGAAGATGTCCTGCACCGAATAGTTGACCACGGTCATCATCGGGATCACCGCACTGAACGCCACCAGCAGGAACACCGGCAACACCAGCCACCAGGCCTTGTTGTTCTGCACCTTGTTCATGGCTGCACCTCCTCGTCGCTGACTTCCAGGAGAAACTCATCGGCATAGACCATCAGCCATTGCGCCGGAAAACTGATGTAAGCCGTGCCTTGAGGCACCGGTTTGTCTTCAGCCAGGCGCACCTTCAACGGCGCGCCGTCGAGGTTGAGGGTCATGATCTTGTAGGTGCCGAGGTCTTCGACGTGTACGACTTTTGCCTGCATCGCGTCGTCAAACGGCTCGTCCCACACATGAATGAATTCGGGGCGGATGCCGACCTTGAGATTTTTCCACTGGCCGTGCTCGATATGGCGCTGCAAGGCGTCGGACAGCGGCAGGTGCGTCGAGGCGAAACCGACACCACCGGGCTGCGGCTGCACCTCGATCAGATTCATCCCCGGGCTGCCGATGAAATAGCCGACAAAGGTGTGGCTCGGCCGCTCGAACAATTCCCGTGGCGTGCCGAACTGGACGATCTGGCCGCCGTACATCACCGCGATCTTGTCAGCGAAGGTCGAGGCTTCGAGCTGATCGTGGGTGACGTAGACCATGGTGATGTTGAACTGCTCATGGATCTGCTTGAGCTTGCGCCGCAGTTTCCACTTCAAGTGCGGGTCGATCACCGTCAGCGGCTCATCGAAGAGGATCGCCGAGACGTCGTCGCGCACCAGGCCACGGCCCATGGAGACTTTCTGCTTTTCGTCGGCGGTGAGATTGCGCGCTTTTTTGCTCAGCAGATTCTGCAGGTCGAGCACTTCGGCAATTTCCTGCACCTTGCTGTGCACTTTCGCCTCGGCCATGCCCTGGTTTCGCAGCGGGAAGGCGAGGTTGTCGAACACGGTCATGGTGTCGTAGACCACCGGAAACTGGAAAACCTGGGCGATGTTGCGCTTCTCCGGGGTCAGGTCGTTGACCGCTTTGCCGTCAAACAACACGTGGCCCTGGGACGGGCTGAGCAGGCCGGAAATGATGTTGAGCAAGGTCGACTTGCCGCAACCGGACGGGCCGAGCAAGGCGTAGGCGCCGCCCTGCTCCCAGACGTGATCCATCTCGCGGATCGCATAATCCTCGGCGCCGCTCGGGGTTTTGCTGTAGCTGTGGGCGAGGTGTTGCAAACGGATTTCGGCCATCAGGCAACCCTCGCGACACGCCGGCCCGGTGCTTGCACCAGACGGCCCTGCGCATCGAAAACGAACAGTTTGTGGGTCGGGATATAGATGCGGATCGGCGCATCGACGTCGTATTCGTGAACCCCGGGCAAGTGCAGCACCAACAGAAAGTGCTCGTTGCGCACATGCAGGAAGGTTTCCGAGCCGCTGATTTCGGCGACCTCGACGGTCACCGCCAGTTCGAGGTCGTCATCGTTGCTCGGCACCAGCGAGATATGGCTCGGGCGTACACCGAAGCGGAACTCGCCCTCGCCCACCGGGCGCAGATCGACGTTCAACGGAAAGTGTACAAAGTTGGCGAAACTGACTTCGTTGCCGGCAATGCGTCCCGGCATCAGGTTTATCGGCGGCTCGGAGAACAGTTCAGCAGCGAGCACCGACTGCGGTTGGTGGTAGACCTCGGTCGACGGCCCGCTCTGGATCACCCGGCCTTCGTGCAGGATGGTGGTGGTGCCGCCGAGGGCCAGCGCTTCGTTGGGTTCGGTGGTGGCGTAGATGGCGATGGTGTGGCGGGCCTTGAACAGCTCGCGCATTTCCTGACGCAGCTCTTCGCGCAGCTTGTAGTCGAGGTTGACCAGCGGCTCGTCGAACAGGATCAGCTCAGCATCCTTGACCAGCGCGCGGGCCATGGCCGTGCGCTGTTGCTGCCCACCGGAGAGCTCCAGCGGATAGCGCTGCAAGAACTTCTCGATGCGCAGCATGCGTGCGGTTTCCTGCACCTTGCTGTGGATGATCTCTTTCGAGATGCCGGCCTGACGCAGTGGCGAGGCGATGTTCTCGAACACGGTCATGGTCGGGTAATTGATGAACTGCTGATAGACCATCGACACGTTGCGCAGCCGCACCGGGCGCTGGGTGACGTCGACGCCGTTCATCAGCACGCGGCCGCTGTCGGGCTTGTCGAGGCCGGCCATCAGACGCATGAGGCTGGTCTTGCCGGACAGCGTGCGCCCGAGCAGAACGTTGAAGGATCCGGGTTCGAATTTCAGGCACGCATCGTCGATCCAGATCTGGCCCTCGACGGTACGGCTGACGTGCTCCAGGGTGAGTGACATGGCTCGGCCTTTGTTATTTTTGGAGTCAAGCGACCGGAGCAACAGAGCGACATTCGTGCCAGAAATGGCAAGTGCTTGATTTGTCTTGAGAAGCAGTGTTTACGGGGGCAAGCGGCGTTCACAGCTGAACACTTTTGAACAGTCGGGGTGATTGACAATGAACAATAGTGAACAACACTCTATGCACGCTTTTGCCCAATCCTCAATGCAAATGGATCCCCTGTGGGAGCGAGCCTGCTCGCGAAAGCGGTGTGTCATTCAATGAATCCATTGACTGAACCGACGCTTTCGCGAGCAGGCTCGCTCCCACAGGGGGTTTGTGGAGTTTTGAAGATCGGGTTCATAACAATAATAAAATCGCTGCACTCAGAGGCTCGCCCCATGGCCGCACCTGCTTCGCCGCTGTCCCACGACGCGATCGTCCAGACCTCCTGGCAACGTTGCCGCGCGTTCGGCCTCGACCACCAGAGCGCCCCGGCCTTCGATCAATTGCCCGCCGCCGGCATTGCACGGTTGCTCGACAGCCATCATTCGCTGGTGCAGACCACGCATCAGGAAGTCCTGCCCTACTACGAAAACATCCTCAGCAACTCCAACTGCCTGATCATGCTCGCCGACAATCAGGGCCAGGTGCTGACCTCGTGGGGCACACAGCGCTTTATCGAGCCGAATCTGGCCCGGGGCTTTCAGGCCGGGGCGAGCTGGATGGAGCGCAGCAGCGGTACCAACGCGATCGGCACCGCACTGGCCTGTGAGCAGGCGGTGCACATCGAACACGACGAACACTTTCTCAAGGCCAACCGCTTCATGACCGGCTCCGCCGCGCCGATTTTCGACGCCGAGCGCAAGGTCATCGCCGTGCTCGATGTCTCCAGCGACAGCTACCTGCCGCCCTCGCACACCTTGGGCATGGTCAAGATGATGAGCCAGACCGTGGAGAACCGGCTGATCCTCAACCTGTTCCATGGCCAGCATTTTCAACTGACCTTCAACACCGGGTTGAACAACCTCGACAGCCAGTGGGCGGGGCTGTTGATTTTCGATGAGAGCGGACAGGTGCTGTCGGCCAATCGCCGCGCCGACAATCTGCTCGGTGTGCGTTTGTCCCGCGTCAGCGTTGAAAGCCTGTTCAAGGTGTCGCTGCTGGAGTTGATCAATCAGCCCGAAGGTCTGCCGTTTGCCTTGCAGACCTCTGGACGCAACCGTTTCCAGTGCTTGCTGAAACGGCCGAAACAGGCACCGGTGCAAGCGCGCGTGTTTGTCGCCGAGGACAAGCCTGCGCCAGCCAGTGCGATCAGTCTCAGTACGCTGCATTTCGGCGACAGCCGCGTGGAAAAGGCCGTGCGTCAAGCCGAGCGCTTGCTGGAAAAAGACATTCCGTTGTTGATCCACGGTGAGACCGGCGTCGGCAAGGAAGTCTTCGTCAAAGCCTTGCACCAGGCCAGCTCGCGGAGCAAACAGGCATTCATCGCGGTGAATTGCGCAGCGATCCCCGCTGAACTGGTCGAGTCCGAGTTGTTCGGTTACGAGAAAGGCGCGTTCACCGGGGCCAGCCAGAAAGGCAGCATCGGCCTGATCCGCAAGGCCGACAAAGGCACGCTGTTTCTTGATGAGATCGGTGACATGCCGCTGCCGACCCAGGCGCGTTTGTTGCGCGTGTTGCAGGAGCGTTGCGTGCAGCCGGTGGGCAGCAGCGAGTTGTTCCCGGTTGATCTGCGGATCATTTCCGCGACCAACCGTTCGTTGCGCGAGCAGGTGCAACTCGGCCGCTTTCGCGAAGACTTGTACTACCGCATCGGCGGCCTGACCCTGGAGCTGCCGCCGTTACGCGAACGCAGTGACAAGCAGGCGCTGTTCAAACGGCTGTGGGAGCAACATCGCGAGCCGACTCAATGGGCGGGGCTGAGCCCTGAAGTTCTGGAGTTGTTTGAAAAGCATCCGTGGCCGGGGAATTTGCGTCAGGTGAGCAGCGTGATGCAGGTGGCACTGGCCATGGCCGAGGAACAACCGGTGCGGGCTGAGCATCTGCCGGATGATTTTTTTGTCGACCTGGAGATGGAGCCGGTGGAAACAGCGGCGCCGCTGGGGCTGGATTTGAATGATGTTGAGGCGTTGAATCGCGAGTTGAAGGCGGCCGGGGGGAATATTTCGCACCTGGCGCGACGGTTGGGGGTGAGTCGGAATACGCTGTACAAGCGGTTGCGGCAGATTGGCAATTAAAAGCCAGATCAAAAGATCGCAGCCTTCGGCGGCTCCTACAGGGATCGCGTTTCAATCGATCGTTCCCACGCTCTGCGTGGGAATGCAGCCCGGGACGCTCTGCGTCCCTACAGAGCCGAACGCGGAGCGTCCGTTGAGGCATTCCCACGCAGAGCGTGGGAACGATCATGGGAGGGGCTGTGGGCCTCAGTCAGCCAGACGCCAGGTAGTCCCACCCTTGCCATCTTCCAGCACCACGCCCATCGCCGTCAGCTGATCACGAATCCGGTCCGACTCGGCCCAGTCTTTCGCCGCCCGAGCTGCCAGGCGCGCCGCAATCAGTGCATCGACTTCAGCCGCGTCGACCCGCCCTTCAGCGCCGGCCTGCAGGAAGTCATCCGCCTCCAACTGCAACACACCCAGCACACTCGCCAGTTCTTTCAGACGTGCCGCCAGTCCCGCCGCTGCATCGAGATCGCTCTCACGCAGACGGTTGATCTCGCGCACCATCTCGAACAGCACGGCGCAGGCTTCAGGGGTGCCGAAGTCGTCGTTCATCACCGTGGTGAAACGCTCGACAAACGCTTCGCCGCCCGCCGGCGCCACGCTCGGCAGGCCTTTCAGCGCATGGTAGAAACGCTCCAGTGCGCCCTTGGCGTCCTTGAGGTTATCTTCCGAATAGTTGATCGCGCTGCGGTAGTGGCTCGATACCAGCAGGTAACGCACCACTTCCGGGTGGTACTTGTCGAGCACGTCGCGGATGGTGAAGAAGTTGTTCAAGGACTTGGACATCTTCTCGCCATTGATGCGAATCATCCCGCAATGCATCCACGCGTTGGCGTAGGTCTTGCCGGTGGCCGCTTCGCTCTGGGCGATTTCGTTTTCGTGGTGCGGGAACTCCAGGTCGCTGCCGCCGCCATGAATGTCGAAGGTCTCACCGAGGCAGCAGGTCGACATCACCGAGCACTCGATGTGCCAGCCCGGACGCCCGGCGCCCCATGGCGATTCCCAGCTCGGCTCGCCCGGCTTGGCAGCTTTCCACAGGACGAAGTCGAGCGGGTCTTGTTTCGACTCGTCGACTTCGATGCGCGCGCCAATGCGCAAATCTTCGATCTTCTTGCGCGACAGCTTGCCGTAGCCCATGAACTTGGCGACGCGGTAGTACACGTCGCCATTGCCCGGCGCATAGGCGTAGCCCTTGTCGATCAGGGTCTGGATCATTGCGTGCATGCCGGCGATATGATCGGTGGCGCGCGGTTCCATGTCCGGCTTCTGGATGTTCAGGCGCGCTTCGTCTTCGTGCATCGCGGCGATCATGCGCTCGGTCAGCGCTTCGAACGACTCACCGTTCTCGCGGGCACGATTGATGATCTTGTCGTCGATGTCGGTGATGTTGCGCACGTAGGTCAGGTCATAACCGCTGAAGCGCAGCCAGCGCGTCACCAGGTCAAACGCGACCATGCTGCGGCCGTGGCCGAGGTGGCAGTAGTCGTACACGGTCATCCCGCAGACGTACATGCGCACCTTGTTGCCATCCAGCGGCTTGAAGACTTCTTTGCTCTTGCTGAGCGTGTTGTAGATCGTTAGCACGTTAGTTCCTTGACTCACTCACTGGCCCCACGAATCACGCAGGGTCACGGTACGGTTGAATACCGGCTGACCGGGTTTCGAGTCCTTCAGGTCTGCGACGAAGTAGCCTTCGCGCTCGAACTGGAAACGGTCTTCCGGCTGGGCGTTGCCGAGCGATGGCTCAGCGCGACAACCGGTCAGCACTTGCAGCGAGTCAGGGTTGATGTTGTCGAGGAAGCTGGCGCTGTCTTCGGCCTTCTCCGGGTTCGGCGAACGGAACAGGCGATCGTACAGACGCACTTCGCACTCGACGCTGGCGGCGGCCGGCACCCAGTGGATCACGCCTTTGACCTTGCGCCCTTCCGGGTTCTTGCCGAGGGTGTCCGGGTCGTACGAGCAACGCAGTTCGACGATGTTGCCGTCGGCGTCCTTGATCGCTTCGTCGGCGCGGATCACGTAGCTGCCGCGCAGACGCACTTCACCGGCCGGTTCCAGGCGCTTGTAGCCCTTCGGCGGCTCTTCCATGAAGTCTTCACGGTCGATGTAGATTTCCCGGGCAAACGGCAGCGCGCGCACGCCCATGTCTTCTTTCGGGTGGCGTGGCAGTTCGAGGTTTTCGACTTGGCCTTCCGGGTAGTTGGTGATGACCACTTTCAGCGGACGCAGCACGCACATCGCGCGCGGGGCGCTGTGGTCGAGGTCGTCACGGATGCTGAATTCGAGCATGCCGAAATCGACCACGCCGTCGGAACGGTTGGTGCCGATCATTTCGCAGAAGTTGCGGATCGATTTCGGCGTGTAGCCACGGCGGCGGAAGCCCGACAGCGTGGACATCCGCGGATCGTCCCAGCCATTGACGTGCTTCTCGTCAACCAGTTGCTTGAGCTTGCGCTTGCTGGTGATCGTGTAGTTCAGGTTCAGACGGCTGAACTCGTACTGGCGCGGGTTCGCCGGCACCGGCAGGTTCTCCAGGAACCACTCGTACAGCGGGCGATGGCTTTCGAACTCGAGGGTGCAGATCGAATGGGTGATGCCTTCGATGGCGTCCGACTGCCCATGGGTGAAGTCGTAGTTCGGGTAGATGCACCACTTGTCGCCGGTCTGGTGGTGATGGGCGTGGCGGATGCGATACATGATCGGGTCGCGCAGGTTCATGTTCGGCGAGGCCATGTCGATCTTCGCCCGCAGCACGCGCGCGCCGTCCGGGAATTCACCGGCCTTCATGCGCGCGAACAGGTCGAGGTTTTCCTCAACCGAACGGTCACGGAACGGGCTGTTCTTGCCCGGCTCGGTCAGGCTGCCACGGTATTCCTTGGCCTGCTCCGGAGTGAGGTCGTCAACGTAGGCCTTGCCGGCCTTGATCAGCTCGACCGCCCAGTCGTGCAACTGGTCGAAATACTGCGAGGCGTAGCGCACTTCACCGGACCATTCGAAGCCCAGCCATTTGACGTCGCTTTCGATCGCGTCGATGTATTCCTGATCTTCCTTGGCCGGGTTGGTGTCGTCGAAACGCAGGTGCGTGACGCCACCGAACTCCTGGGCCAGGCCGAAGTTGACGCAGATCGACTTGGCGTGGCCGATGTGCAGGTAGCCGTTGGGCTCCGGCGGGAAGCGAGTCACGATCTGGGTGTGCTTGCCCGAGTCCAGGTCTGCCTGGATGATCGGCCGCAGGAAGTTGACCGGCACGGCAGGGCCGGACTTGGCATTCGAGGTAGGGTCGACAGTGGGCTTGCTCATAGGATCCTTGACGTACAGGTGCGCGGCCGCAAAGAGGGGCCAGACAAAACAAAGCCGCTATCATAGCCGATGCTGTCAAGGGCCTGACAGAGCAGCTCTTATAAAGGCACGCATTTAATCGCCGGGAAATGAAAAACCGCCTCGAAATTCGCGCCTGTCACGCTAAACTGCGCACCTTGGCCGAAGCAGGCTGAACCGGTTGTGGGGCTCAATGTCCCAGAACCACGAATTCCCTATGAAGAGTAATGACCATGACTCAAGTCAAACTGACCACCAACCATGGCGACATCGTCATCGAACTGAACGCTGAAAAGGCGCCGATCACCGTTGCCAACTTCATCGAGTACGTCAACGCCGGTCACTACACCAACACCGTATTCCACCGCGTCATCGGCAACTTCATGATCCAGGGCGGCGGTTTCGAGCCAGGCATGAAAGAGAAGAAAGACAAGCGCGCAAGCATCCAGAACGAAGCGGACAACGGTCTCTCCAACGACAAATACACCGTCGCCATGGCCCGCACCATGGAGCCGCATTCGGCATCGGCGCAGTTCTTCATCAACGTCGCCGACAACACCTTCCTCAACCACAGCGGCAAGACCACTCAGGGCTGGGGCTACGCGGTATTCGGTAAAGTGACCGCCGGCACCGACGTTGTCGACAAGATCAAAGGCGTGTCGACCACTTCCAAGGCCGGCCACCAGGACGTACCAGCAGACGACGTGATCATCGAGAAAGCCGAGATCATCGCAGCGTGATATTGCTGATTTCAGACTTGCATCTGGAAGAGGAGCGCCCGGACATTACCCGGGCGTTTCTGGATTTGCTCGCCGGACGCGCCCGCTCGGCGAGTGCGTTGTACATCCTCGGCGACTTCTTCGAGGCATGGATCGGCGACGACGCCATGACGCCCTTTCAGCGTTCCATCTGCCAGGCCCTGCGCGATTTGAGCGACAGCGGCACGGCCATATTCCTGATGCACGGCAATCGCGATTTCATGCTTGGCAAGGCCTTCTGCAAACAGGCCGGCTGCACCTTGCTGAAGGATCCGAGTGTCGTGCAGTTCTACGGCGAACCGGTGCTGCTGATGCACGGCGACAGCCTGTGCACCCGCGACGTTGGCTACATGAAGCTGCGCCGCTACCTGCGCAACCCGATTACCCTGTTCATCCTCCGCCATCTGCCGCTGAGCAGCCGCCACAAACTGGCGCGCAAGCTACGCAGCGAAAGCCGTGCACAGACGCGGATGAAAGCCAATGACATTGTCGATGTCACCCCGGAAGAGATTCCGCGAGTGATGCAGGCATTCGGCGTGAAGACTCTGATCCACGGCCACACCCACCGCCCGGCAATTCACAAGTTGCAGCTTGGTGAGCAGGCGGCGAAGCGGATTGTGCTGGGGGATTGGGATCGTCAGGGTTGGGCGTTGCAGGTGGATGAGAGCGGGTATGCCTTGGCGCCGTTCGATTTCGCCCCGCCACCCGCCCTGCCTGCCCCGAGCGCATGATCGTTCCTACGCTCCGCGTGGGAATGCAGCCCGGGACGCTCCGCGTCCCATCCAGAGCCGAACGCAGAGCGTCCGTTGAGGCATTCCCACGCAGAGCGTGGGAACGATCTTGCGCGATCAGTGCCCGCTGGCAGCAGGCCCTGCCTTGGCGGCAAACGGCGGCTTAGCCAGCCACACGATCAGAATCAACCCCATGAATCCCCAGCCCAGCAACGTGAAGTAATCCACGGTGGAGAGCATGTACGCCTGGCTCGTGAGGATCTGATCCATCTGCGCATACGCCGACTGGCTCGCCCCGCCCAATTGATTCAAGGTCTCGCGGGTAGCTGGCTCGAACGTGCTGATGCTCTCGCTCATATACGCATGATGCTGATCGGCCCGGCGAATCCAGATCCAGGTGGTCAGTGAGGCTGCGAAGCTGCCGCCCAGTGTCCGCAGGAAAGTCGCCAGGCCTGCGCCGTCAGCGATCTGGCTTGGCGGCAAGTCCGACATCAGAATGCTCAAGGTCGGCATGAAGAACAGCGCCACGCCGATGCCCATGAACAACTGCACCAGCGCAATGTGCTGGAAGTCGACTTCGTTGGTGAACTCGGCACGCATGAAGCAGCTCAGGCCAATCGCCAGAAACGCAATGCCGGCAAGCAGACGCAGGTCGAACTTGTGCGCGTACTTGCCGACAAATGGCGACAGCAACACCGGCAGAATCCCGATCGGCGCCACGGCAAGTCCAGCCCAGGTCGCGGTGTAGCCCATTTGCGTCTGCAACCACTGCGGCAGGATCAGGTTGATGCCGAAGAAGCCTGCGTAACCCAAGACCAGCACCAGCGTGCCGATGCGGAAGTTGCGATAGGCGAACAGGCGCAGGTTGACCACCGGATGGCGGTCGGTCATTTCCCAGATCACGAACACCGCCAGCGCCACCACGGAGATTGCCGCGCCGATGATGATGAAGTTCGATTCGAACCAGTCCAGGTCATTGCCCTTGTCGAGGATCACCTGCAACGCGCCGACGCCAATGATCAGTGTGATCAGGCCGACGTAATCCATCGGCTGGCGACTGGTCACCACCGGCCGTTTCGCCAGTTGCGAACGCACCACCATCACCGCAAAGATGCCGATCGGCACGTTGATGAAGAAGATCCACGGCCAGCTGTAACTATCGGTGATCCAGCCGCCGAGAATCGGCCCGGCAATGGGCGCAACCACCGTGACCATCGCCAGCAGCGCCAGGGCCATCCCGCGTTTCGCCGGCGGATACACCGCGATCAAGAGCGTCTGCGTCATCGGATACAGCGGCCCGGCTACCAAGCCTTGCAGCACGCGAAAGCCGATCAGCTCGGGCATCGAAGTCGAGATACCGCAGAGAAACGACGCCAGTACAAACAGCATCGTCGCCCACAGAAACAACTTCACCTCGCCGAAGCGGCGGCTCAGCCAACCGGTCAGTGGCAGCGCAATCGCGTTGCTCACGGCGAACGAGGTGATGACCCAGGTGCCCTGCTCCGAACTCACCCCGAGGTTGCCGGAAATCGTCGGCAACGCCACGTTGGCGATGGTCGTGTCGAGCACTTGCATGAACGTCGCCAGCGACAGGCCGATGGTGCTGAGCAACAGGCTGGGCGGCGTGAAAGAAGCGTTATTGCTCATTGTGAATCCTATGAAACCTGATGGTCGCTGCGGCCTGATGAACACAGCCGGCCCTGTGGTAGCAGGCCCTTGTGGCGAGGGGATTTATCCCCGCTGGGTCGCGAAGCGGCCCCTCTTTTGGCTCAGGAAAAACGGGCCTGCTGCGCAGTCCAGCGGGGATAAATCCCCTCGCCACAGATAACCCCTCACCACAGAGCCTGCTTCTGATCCGGTGTGCTCTCAGCGCTGTGCGGTCTTGCCTGCTGCTGCGCTGTTGTCGTGAATCAACTGGGCAATCATCGCGTCCGCCTCGGCCAGTTGGCGCTCGTAGACGTTGGTGCTGAACGAGGCTTTTTGCGGCGGTTGCTGGGCCAGCACCGGGCCGCTCTGGTCGTGCAGATTGACCTCGACATTGGTCGACAGACCGACACGCAGCGGGTGCTTGGCCAGCTCTTCGGCATTGATGTGGATACGCACTGGCACGCGCTGGACGATCTTGATCCAGTTACCGGTGGCGTTCTGTGCCGGCAGCAAGGCAAATGCGCTGCCGGTACCGGCGCCGAGGCTGTCGACGGTGCCGCTGTATTTCACGTCGCTGCCGTAAATGTCGGCCTCGATATCCACTGGCTGGCCGATGCGCATGTCACGCAGTTGGGTTTCCTTGAAGTTGGCGTCGATCCACAGCTGATCCAGCGGAATCACCGCCATCAGCGCGGTGCCCGGCTGCACACGCTGACCGAGTTGCACGGTGCGCTTGGCGACGTAACCGGTGACCGGCGCGATCAAGGTGCTGCGGGCATTGGTCAGGTAGGCCTGACGCAGATCGGCAGCGGCCGACATTACGTCTGGATGCGACGAGACCACGGTGTCGTCGACCAGTGCGCTGGTGGTTTTCAGTTGCTGTTTGGCGTTGGCCAGAGCGTTCTGCGCCGAGGTCAGGTCGTCGCGGGCGTGGGACAGCTCTTCCTGGGAAATCGCCCCGCCCTGGGCGAGATTTTTCCGCCGGTTGTAGTTGTCCTGGGCTTTCTGCACTTCGGCCTGCTGCGCATTGACCTGAGCTTTCATGCCGTCGACGTTGCTATACAGGCCGCGCACCTGACGCACAGTGCGCGCCAGTTTGGCCTTGGCACTTTGCAGGCCGACTTCGGCGTCGTTGGGGTCGAAGTTGACCAGCACCTGGCCTTCCTGGACCAGATCCCCGTCATCGGCGCCGATGCTGACCACGGTGCCGGTGACCAGCGGTGTGATCTCTACCACGTTGCCGTTGACGTAGGCATCGTCGGTGCTTTCGTTAAAGCGCCCGATGAATTCGTGATAGGCCCAGACGCCGGCAATGGCGAGCAGGACGACCACGGCGAGGGCCAGCAGCATCACCTTGCGTTTGCGCGGGTTGCCGGTGTCCGGGGTGTTGTCTTGAGCTTGGGTGTTTTCGGCAGTGGCCATGACAAATACCTTGAATTAGTAGTGCGACGAGGCGGGGCTGGCGTTGGCTGCGTTCAGGTTTTCACCCTGAAAGCCGCCGCCCAGCGCTTGCATCAGTTGAATCGACAGGTCGATCTGCTCGGCATTGAGGGTCGCCAGCTGACGCTGGGCCTGGAGCAATTGCTGCTCGATGCTGAGCACGTCCAGGTAGTTGCCGATGCCGGAACCGTAACGCTGGACGACGGTGTTGTAAGAGTCCTGAGCAATGTCGGTGGCGTGTTGCTGCGCGCCGATCTGCCGGCCGATATCGCGCAGCTGATTGATCGTATCGCCGACATCGCCGAGGGCTTTCACCAGGCTTTTGTTGTACTGCGCCACCGCCAGATCGTAATCGGCGTCGCGGGCATCGAGGTTGGCGCGCAGGCGTCCGCCATCGAAGATCGGCAGCGATACGGTCGGCGCGATGTTGAAGAAGCGGCTGGCCGAACCGAACATCGCATCACCCAGCAACGACTCGGCGCCGGCCGAGGCCGACAGATTGAGGTTGGGATAGAAACGGGTTTTCGCCGCATCGATGTCTTTGCTCGCCGCCTCGACACGCCAGCGCGCCGCGACCAGATCCGGGCGGCGTCCGAGCAGTTCCGCCGGCAACACCGACGGCACCGCCACGGCGCTGGCTTGCAGGACTTTCGGTCGAGCGATTTCGTTGCCACGATCCGGGCCTTTGCCGAGCAATACGGCCAAGGCGATTTTCGCGCTGTTCAAGCGTTTTTCCGCGTCGATCAGGCTGGCCTGAGAACTGGCTTCCAGACTCTGGGTTTGCTGGAACTGGTACTGGCTGTCGATTCCCGAACTCAAGCGGCGCTGGCTGAGGTCGAGCATTTGCCGGGTGCGCTTGAGGTCTTCGCTGGCGAGGTCGTAAACGATGTGCGCCTGACCGAGATCGCTATACGCACGGGCGACGTCAGCGGCAAGTGTCAGCTGCGCGGCCTGACGGTCGACTTCAGCAGCGCGAGCCTCGCCGAGTGCGGCTTCCCAGGCATCGCGCTGACCGCCCCACAAGTCGAAGTTGTAATTGAAACCGGCGCTGACATTGCGCACCGTCGCATAGGCGCCGCCCTGCCCCAGCGGATCCTGATCACGAGCCAGCCGCGAACGGCTGATGCCGGCGCTGGCGTCGAGGGTCGGATAACGCTCGGCATCGGCGGCATAGGCGGCGGCACTGGCCTGATGGGCGCGGGCTGCGGCGATCTGCATGTCCGGGCTGTCGTGCAGGGCTTCGCGGATCAGGCCGTCGAGCTGCGGATCGCCGAGGCTGCTCCACCAATCGCTTTTCGGCCACGCCGCTGGCGACAGGGTGATGCCATCGAGAGACTGCGCTGTCTTCAGGCTCTTCGCGTCGAGGCGCTGGCCTTCGGTGTCGAGGGCGCTGTAATTGGCGCAACCGGCGAGGATCATCGCCGATAGCAACAGCGTCAGGCTGCTGCGCAAAGTGTTAGCGCTCATTGTGATCACCTAGACGCTGGATGGTGATCGGATCACCGGCGGCCAGCAGGATTTTCTTCAGGATGTATTCCAGGGTTTTCAGCTCTTCGCGGGAGATCGCGCCGGCCAGTTCATTCATCGCATCGGCACCGATGTGCGGCAGACGATCAGCCAGTTGCTGGCCCTGCTCGGTCAGTTTCAGTTGCACCTGACGCCGGTCGCCTTCGCTGCGCTGACGAAGCAGAAAAGCCTTCTGCTCGAGACGATCGAGCATGCGCGTCATCGACCCGCTGTCCAGCGACAGATGCCGGCACAGCTCGGCCGGGGTGTCGACGCCGAACTGGGCCATGATGATCAACACCTTGAACTGCGCGGCGGTGATGCCGTGCGGTTCCATGTGGGTATCGATGATACGGTCCTTGAGCAACGCGGCACGACCGAGCAACAGGCCGAGGTGGCAATGTTTGAATTCTTCCGGGGTGAAATGCTTCATGGGTCGACCTGATAACTGCCTAGGCAGTGAATGTATGTCGAGATGTTACTGCTTAGGCAGCGAATGTCAACGCAATAGTTAGGGGGCTTGGTAATCAGTCGCTGACCGGTCACGCTGAATCGTTCCCACGCTCCGCGTGGGAATCCAGCCGGGGACGCTCTACGTCGATTTTTGAGAGCGGGGACGCAGAGCGTCCCTTGAGGCATTCCCACGCAGAGCGTGGGAACGATCATTGAAGGGAGCGAGAGCTAGAAATCCCGCTTGTAGAAGATATCCAGCGAGCTCGCCACGCCGCTCGCCGCTTCGACGTAGACCTTCTTGCTCAGCTTGTAGCGCAGGGCGATGGTGCTGGCCGGTTCGAATACACCCACTCCATAGCGCAGGCTGAGTTTTTCCGAGATGTTGCCGCTGGCGACGACGCTGGTGTCGTTGCCGCTGCCTTGGGTGTCGAGTTGGAAGTCCTGAATACCCAGATCCTTGGCCAGGCCGCTGGTGATCCCGGCGCTGCCCATCAGACCCAGACCCAATGCCGCTTGCGCGAGCATGTTGTTGTCTTCGCCGCTGGTGCTCAGCGGACGGCCCAGCACCAGGTACGACAGCGCCTGTTCCTGACTCATCGCCGGTTCGGAGAAGATCTGCGTGGTTGGCTGTTCGGCGCTGCCGCTCAGGCGAATACCGGCGATGACGTCGTCGGTCTGGCGGATCGCTTCAATGTCCAGATACGGCTGGTCGATGGGACCGGCGAACAACAGACGCGCGCGACGCACCGTCAGGCGCTGGCCGTAGGCGCGATAGCGGCCGTCGTTGAGCCAGAGTTCGCCACGGGTGTCCATGTTGTCGCCGATGTGCACCTGACCTTGCAGATTCGCGGTCAGGCCGAAACCGGCAAAGCTCAGCTTGTCCTGGCCGACGATTACGTCGATGTCCATTTTCATCGCGATCGGTGGTTTGCCCTCTTCGGTCTGCGCGCCAACGATGATCGTGTCGTCGGAGACTTTCACGGTTGATGGCGGCAGCTCGCGCACGGTGATTTCGCCTTTCGGCACCAGCACCTTGCCGGCAACTTTCAGCTCATCGCCGGCCATGGAAATCTTCAGATCCGGGGCCATTTCCAGTTTGGCGTAGGGTTCGACGCTGACCGGCAATTGCGTGCCCTTGAGCGCCAGATCGACCACCAGTGCCTGACCCCAGGCGACGTTGCCGTTGAGGCTGCCCTTGCCAGTCTTGCCGCTGTCCCAGCCACCGTCCAGGCGCACCGATTCGCCGGCGATTGCCGCCGTCAGTTGCAGATTCTGCAGCTCCATCGGCAGTTCGGCGCCGGACACTTCGCCATCGCTGAGCTGCACGGTGCCGTTGACCAGCGGTGCGAGCAGGCCACCGGAAATAGTGCCGCTGCCGTTGAGCCGGCCGGTGAGTTTTTCCACCATCGGCACGAACGGCCGCGCCACCGATAGATCGAGGCCGGAAAGGCGGAACGAGCCGCTCAGCGGTTTGTTTTTCGGCAGCGGATTGAGCTGCGCCTGGACCAGCAATTCGCCGAGTTTGCCGCCGACAAAATTGAGCTCGGTGTCGACGCGCTTCGGCGTGAGCTTGCTGTTGAGTTTGAGGGTCTGGTAGGGGAAATCCAGCCACTGATCCTTGTCGCGCACGCGCAGGGTGCCGCCGCTGGCATCGACACTGACCACGCCGTTCGGGCCGCTCGCCGGCAAGTCCAGTTGCAGATCGGCGTTGAGTCGGCCCTGCCAGGCGAAGTCCTTGGGCAGCCACTGCGCAAGGCTTTCGATCGGGAATTGCTTGAGGTGATAACGCAGCTTCGGCTCGGGCATCAGGCGCTGGTCTTCGCCACACAGGCTGGCGTTGCCGGACAGCCAGCAATGCGCGCCGAAATTGATCTGGCCGTCCGCCAGGCGTTCCAGCTTGGCCGGGCTTTGCAGCTTCCAGTCCTGGCCACCGGCCTGAATGTCGCCACTGGCCAAGCGTCCGCGCCAGTTGCCCTTGTCCAGATTGCCGTCCAGCCCCAGCGCCAGTTTCAGCTTCGGTCCGATCAGGTCGAGGTTGAGTTTCTGGCTTTTGATATCGCCCTGAGCACTGGCGGTCAGGGTGCCCAACGAGGTATCGCCAGTCTGAATGCCGCTGCCTTTGAGATTGATCTTCGCCCGCTGCGCACTGTCGAGCGTGGCGTCGAGGTTGAGGCTTTGCAGGCGATTGTCCTGGAAGGCCAGTTGCGAACCTTGCAGATCGAGCTTGCCTTGCGGCGCCTTCAGCGTACCGGCGACGTTGACCTGACCGTTGACCTGCCCGCGCAATTGCGGCCACAACTGCGCGAGACGCGGCAGCTTGATGTCGATCTGTCCGCCGAGTTTGTCCTGCAGGCTGCCCTTGCCATTGATGCTGTTGTCGCCGAGGCGGATCTGCAGGGCATTGAGGTTCCAGCGTTCGCCCGCGCCGTCAGCCTTGGCTTGCAGAATCGCCGGTTGGCCGCGCAATTTGCCTTTGAGGTCGAGGTCGGCGCTGAGGCTGAGCTGATCATTCTTCATCTCGCCTTTGCTCTGCAACGGCCCGGCCAGCGTGCCCGGCAGTTCGGCGACCCAGTACGCCGGGTTGAGCGCCGACAGATCCAGCGCGGTATCCCAGGCGATGCCGTCGGCGAAGCGCACATTGACGTGCCCTTCGGCCTTGCCCTGCCCGGCCTGCATGACCAGTTGCGGCAAGGCGATCTGTTCGAGGCTGCCGCTGAACGGACTGCTCAGGGTGAACGCCCCCGCCGGGCCATCCAGCGCGGCGTCGAAATTACCGAGGTACTGGCCGTCGGTGTAGGACACTTCGCCGGTAAAGGTGCGCAACGTCACTTGCGGCTCGTCGATTTCCGGATAGAGCCGGTGCCACGGGAAGTCTTGCCAGTTGATATTGGCCTGAGCGCTGAGGCCCTTGCTCCAGTCGACGTTGCCGGTGAGCTTGAGGCTTTGCGTGTCGTTGGCATTGAGGTCGAGGCCGGCGATCTGCGCGCCATTGGCGTCGACCTTGCCCTTGAGCAGCAGCGCCACTGGCGATTTTTCGGCGGGCAGCGTGGCGTTGCCGAGCAGTTGGTAACCGTTTTTCAGGTCGCCTTCGCCCGTGAGCACAAGCTGATTGAATTGCAGGGTGTCCGGCAGATCGGCGCTCGGCTTGAACGCGTCGCTGGTGATGCGCACCTTGGCCGGCAGGTTTTCCGCCAGCGCTTGCAGTTCTCCGTTCAACTGGCCGTCGAGGTAGCCACGGCTGTCGGCGTGCAGGTTGAGGGTTTTCAGCAGATCACCTTCAACTTTCAGCGCCAGCGTCCACGGCTCGCTGCCGGGAGACGGCAAAGTCAAATCGCCCTGAATCGTCAGCGGCCAGTTGCCGCTCGGTTGCAGCAGGCCGGACAGGTTCAGGCTGAGCTCCTCGCGCTGCAATTTCACGCTGTCGATCTGCAGGCCCTGAGCGGTCCAGTGCGCCGCCAGTTGCAAGCCCTTGAGCTGTTCGCTGCCGTTGAACAACAGGCTGCCGACTTCGACATCGCCCAGTTCAATGGCCAACGGCAATTGCAGGTCCGGCAGTGTGATCGGGCCGCTCTCGGTGGTTTCTTCGCTCGGCGGGAATTGCAGGATCACCTGATCGGCCTTGAGCTGATCGATACACAAGGTCATGCGCGTCAGGCACAGTGGCGACCAGGCGAAGATCGCCTTGTTCAGCTCGACTCGGCTGGTGTCCTGCTGCCACACCAGGTGATCGGCGCTCCATTGCCCAGCGAGGCGACCGTGGAAATTCTCCACGCTCAGACCCGGCACCAGGCCCAGCGCCCAACGACTGCCGGCCTGCGTGCCAAGCAGTGCGGCCAGGCTCAAGACGATCAACAAGACCAGCGCCAACAAAGTCAGCGCTGTTATTTTCAAACCACGCTTCACAGCTCAGGCCCCATGGAAAAGTGCAGCCGGATGCCGCCGTCGTCGTCCAGCGCGTGGGCCAGGTCAAGGCGGATCGGCCCGACCGGCGAGACCCAGCGCACACCCACACCGACCCCGGTCTTGAGGTCGGGCAGTTCGAGTTTGTTGAAAGAGTTGCCTTGGTCGACGAAGGTCGCGACCCGCCATTTTTCGGCGATCGAGTATTGATACTCGACGCTGCCAGCCACCATGTAGCGACCGCCAATCCGTTTGCCATCGGAATTTTTCGGCGACAGGCTCTGATAGTCGTAACCGCGCACGCTCTGATCGCCACCGGCAAAGAAGCGCAGCGATGGCGGAATAGAGTTGTAGCCGTTGGTGGCGCTGCCGCCGACCTGCACGCGGCCGAGCAAGCGGTGCTTGTCGAACACCGTGGTCAGGCCTTTGACCAGCGCGGTGCCATATAAAAGGTTGTTGTCCGAGCCGAGGCCTTCCTTGGCCACTTTGCTTTCGAAGCTCAGGCGATAGCCGTTGCGCGGGTCGATGCGGTTGTCGCTTTTGAGGTACGAATAACTGATGCCGGGCATCAGCAACGTGCTCAGGCCGGAGTCGTCGCCGAGTTCGTATTCTTCACGTTGCCATTTCAGCGAGATCACCCGCTGCCAGCCGCTGGGCAACTTGCTGTGCCATTCCGGGCCGAAGGTCAGCAGTTTGCTCAGGGTGTCGGAGCCTTCGATGTCTTCGAACTGATAGCCGCCGGCCCAGCGCAGTTTGTCGGTCAGTGGTGGGTCGAGCGGGATGTCGTAGAACAGCCCGACGTTCTGCCGGGGCGCCGAGAGTTCGGCCTCCCAGCCATAGCTGTCGCCCTGCGGGTTGACCCAGTGGCGCGTCCAGTTGGCCTTGATCCGTGGCCCGACGTCGGTCGAATAACCGAGGCCCAGACCCATGGTGCGCGGCTTGCGCGTGTCGAGTTTGACGGCGACCGGAATCACATCGTTCTGCGCTGCCGTCGGTGCTGCATCGACGCGCACGCCTTCGAAATAGCCGCTCGATTGCAGGTCGCGGTTGAGTTCGGCGATCAGTTCCGAGTCGTATGGCTCGCCTTCCTTGAACGGCACCATGCGTTGCAGCAGGTCTTCGTCGAACGGCGTGTCGCCCTCGAAGCTGACTTTGCCCAGCGCATAACGCGGGCCGCTGTCGTAGATCAATTCGATGTCGGCCACGCCCGCGCGGGGATCGACCATGAGTTTCTGGCTGGTGAAATGACCGCTGAAGTAACCGAAGCGCGAGGCCTGGTTCTGGATCACCCGTTTGGCGTCTTCGTAACGGCCATGGTTGAGCACGGCGCCGGACTTGAGCAGGTCGCTCTTCGGTACGCGAAAGGATTTCAGCGAGGCCGCCGGGCCGTCGACGCGCACGGTGACGTTGCGCAGGCGAATCGGCTCGCCGGGATCGATGTTCAGCACCAGACGCGGTTTTTCCCCGCCCTTGACGTCACTGTCGATCTGCGGCTGGTAGTAGCCCAGCGCCTGAGCCGCTTTGCGCGCCTGCTCTTCGGCGCCGCGACTGAAGCGCAGCAAGGCTTCTTCGTCGCGATCGCCGAGGCTGCCGATATAGCCTTCTATATTGGCCTTGAGTTCATCGTTGGACGGCTTGATCCGTACATCCAATTCACTTTGCGCCAGCGCCGCGCAGCTGGATAACAGCATCAGCACGCCGCTGGTAAATCTTCGTGGAAACTTCATAGGCGCGGATGCTATCACGGGCTCGGGAGCCTGATAGAACAGGTAATTTGTGAAGAAGTTCGATCGTTATCCCGTTGCTGTTTGTAACACCTGCGGATTGGCGTGGAAAAATACGTGTTCGCGCACCGGCCCGACGGCAACCTCGCCGATCTCCTGATAACCCTGCCTTTTATAGAATTCCAGGTAGCGCGGGTTGCCGGTGTCGAGCACCACCCCTTGCGAGGTTTCATCGACCGCGCACCAGTTGTGCACGGCGGTGAGCAACTGTTCGCCGTAGTGCTTGCCCTGAAACTGCGGGTGAACGCCGAGCAGCGGCAGCATGTGCACCGAGTCACCCGGCACGCACGCGGCGACGGCATCGTGGTATTCCAGATAACGCCGGGTGCAGCGAAAACCGGTGCTGAGCACCATGCGCAAGCGCCACGCCCAGCTTTCGGTGACGCCCAGGCGCCGTTGCGGCGGTGCGATCAGGGCAATGCCGATCAGGCGATCGTTGACCAACAGGCCGATCGCCGGCAGGTCCTGGAGAAAATGCTGTTTGACCAACTCGCGAACCGTCGCGCGCACGCGTTGTTCGTAGCCGGGACGTTCGGCTTCGAACAGGTAGCCGAAGGTCGGCTCGTGGCGATAGGCCTGATACAGCAACGAGCGGGCTTCGCGTGAATAGCCGCGGTCGAGCATGTGGATGTCGGCAACGGCGGACTGGGTTTCAGGCATTGCAGTGATTCTCCCCGGGGGCGCGCTCGGAGGCTGGCGCGCTTGTTGGTACGAACCTTTTGACGGTGGCGTGGTTCCCTCACAGGTTAGACCAGCCCTGGATCTTCATCGAATGTGAGGGCCTCATCGCTGGCAAGCCAGCTCCCACAGTGTCCGCGCCGTTCACAACATTCCCACACAACACAAAAACCTGTGGGAGCTGGCTTGCCAGCGATGGGGCCGGGACAGGCACTACAAATCCCACAGGCCAAAATGATTTGTCCCACACTGGCCCATCTCCCCCATGTCAGCTAGCATCGCCCTTTTGCCAGGACTGCCGACCATGAAGATTGTTTCCTTCAACATCAACGGACTGCGTGCCCGTCCGCATCAGCTGGCAGCGCTGATCGAAAAACATCAACCCGACGTGATCGGCCTGCAGGAAACCAAGGTCCACGACGACCAGTTCCCCCACGAAGACATCCGCGCCCTCGGCTACCACGTGCACTTCCATGGCCAGAAGGGCCATTACGGTGTCGCCCTGCTCTCGCGCAACGAACCGATCGCCATCCATAAAGGCTTTGCCACTGACGAAGAAGACGCGCAGCGGCGCTTTATCTGGGGCACTTTTGCAGATGCCAACGGCGTGCCGGTGACGATCATGAACGGCTATTTCCCCCAAGGTGAAAGCCGCGACCACCCAACCAAATTCCCTGCCAAGGAACGTTTTTACAGCGATCTGCAAGCGCTGCTGGAAAGCCAGTTCCACAATGAACAGCCACTGGTGGTGATGGGTGATGTGAACATATCCCCGGAAGACTGCGACATCGGCATCGGCCCGGACAACATGAAGCGCTGGCTGAAAACCGGCAAATGCAGCTTCCTGCCGGAGGAGCGCGAGTGGATGGCGCGCCTGAAGAATTGGGGCCTGACCGACAGTTATCGTCACCTCAACCCCGAGGTGAGCGACATGTTCAGCTGGTTCGACTATCGCAGCCGTGGTTTCGAAGATGAGCCGAAGCGTGGCCTGCGCATCGATGTGATTCTGGCGTCCCATGGCCTGCTGCCACGGGTCAAGGATGCCGGCGTGGACTACGAACTGCGCGGCATGGAAAAACCATCGGACCATGCGCCGATCTGGCTTGAGCTGGCCTGATTCGCGAGTTGCCTGAGATCCCTGTGGGAGCGAGCTTGCTCGCGAAGGCGGAGTGTCAGTAATCAGATATGTTGCCGATATGCCGCCTTCGCGAGCAAGCTCGCTCCCACAATTGATATTTACACCCTTCAATCCCTGTCATATTTCGGTCACGCGCCTGACTTAATCTCCCCGGCAATCCCCTTGGCTTGATTCGGTGCCGGAATGACCCTGCGTGTTCTCTGCGTTTTCCTGTTGAGTGGCTGGCTGTCGGTGTCCGCCGCCGCCCTGCCGATCCCCGAAAACGGCCCGGCATTGCGCATTCAGGGCTCCAACACCATCGGCGCCGAACTCGGCCCGGCGCTGGTCGAAGGCCTGTTGCAGGAACAAGGCCTGCTGAAAATCCACCGCGAAACCCCGGACACCGCCAACGAACAACGCATCGTTGGCCAGACCGCACAAGGGCAACGCGTAATCATCGAAGTCGCCGCCCACGGTTCCAGCACCGGTTTCGCTGCGTTGAAAAACGCCAGCGCCGATCTGGCCGCCTCTTCCCGCGAGATCAAGGACAGCGAGCTGCTCGCCCTGCAAACCCTCGGCGATCTGAAAAGTCCGGCGGCCGAGCAAGTCATTGCCATCGACGGCCTGGCGATCATCCTCAACCCGGCCAACCCGCTTGAGCAGTTGAACACCGAGCAACTGGCGCGGATTTTTGCCGGCGAAGTGAAAACCTGGGAAGAGCTCGGTAGCCGTGGCGGCGCCATCCATTTGTATGCGCGGGATGATCAGTCCGGGACGTACGACACGTTCAAGGAACTGGTCCTGAGCCGGCGTGGGAAAAGTCTCAGCAGCGCGGCGAAGCGTTTCGAATCCAGCGAGCAGTTGTCCGACGCGGTCAGCGCCGATCCGCAAGGTATCGGCTTCATCGGCTTGCCTTACGTGCGTCAGGCCAAAGCCGTGGCGATTGCCGATGGCGCCTCGCAAGCGATGCTGCCGCTGAACAGTCTGATCGCCACCGAAGATTATCCGCTGTCGCGGCGCTTGTTCTTTTATCTGCCGCCGGACAGCCGCAATCCTTGGGCGCAGGCGTTGGCAACGTTCGCGCAAAGTCCACAGGGACAGGCGATCGTCGCGACCAGCGGTTTTGTCAGCCAGACCGTACAAGCCATGAGCGTGACGCCGAATGCGCTGATGCCCGAGGGTTACCAATCCCTCAGCCGGCATGCTCAGCGTCTGACAGTGAATTTTCGTTTTGCCGAGGGCAGCGCCAGTCTGGACAACAAGGCGCGGCAGGATCTGGCGCGGGTGCTCGACTATATAAAGCGCAATGGCAAGACCGAGCGGGCGGTGACGCTGGTGGGGTTTGGTGATTTGAAGGATGACCCGGCGCGGGCTGATCTACTGTCGAAGCTGCGAGCAATGGCGGTGCGGCGCGAGCTGGTCAAAAACGGTGTGGTCATGCGCGAAGTACGCGGCTTTGGTGCGCTGATGCCGGTGGCGACCAACAGCGCGGACGAAGGGCGGATCAAGAATCGGCGGGTTGAGGTTTGGGTGTATTGATCCTGACGCCTGATCGTTCCCACGCGCAGCAAAGGAACGCATCCCGTGACGCTCCGCGTCACAGTGGACGCAGAGCGTCCGTGGCGGCATTCCCACGCAGAGCGTGGGAACGATCAGACTGGGGGAGGCGACGCGGTGTTACTGGCCGCTGCGCAGCATCTCCTTCGGCACATACTTGCCGATCTCGAACTTGCCAATCGCCGCGCGGTGCACTTCGTCCGGGCCGTCGGCCAGACGCAGGGTGCGCTGCATCGCATACATATAGGCCAGCGGGAAATCGTTCGACACCCCTGCCCCACCGTGCATCTGGATCGCCCGGTCGATCACCCGCAGGGCCACGTTCGGTGCGACGACTTTGATCTGCGCAATCTCGCTTTTCGCCACTTTGTTGCCGACGGTGTCCATCATGTACGCCGCTTTCAACGTCAGCAGACGCGCCATGTCGATTTCCATCCGCGAGTCGGCGATCTTGTCGATGTTGCCGCCCAGACGCGCCAGCGGTTTGCCGAATGCGGTGCGGCTCACCGAGCGTTTGCACATCAGTTCCAGCGCACGCTCGGCCATGCCGATCGAACGCATGCAATGGTGAATGCGGCCTGGGCCAAGGCGACCCTGAGCGATTTCGAAGCCGCGTCCTTCACCGAGCAGGACGTTTTCGTACGGCACCCGAACGTTGTCGAACAGCACTTCGGCGTGACCGTGCGGTGCATCGTCGTAACCGAACACCGGCAGCGGCCGGACGATTTTCACCCCGGGGGTGTCGACGGGCACGAGAATCATCGAGTGCTGGGCGTGACGCGGTGCGTCGGGGTTGCTCAGGCCCATGAAGATCAGGATCTTGCAGCGTGGATCGCAGGCGCCGGAAGTCCACCATTTCTTACCGTTGATCACCCATTGATCGCCATCACGCACAGCACGGGCGGCCATGTTGGTCGCGTCGGAAGACGCCACGTCAGGCTCGGTCATGGCGAACGCCGAACGGATCTCGCCGCGCAGCAGCGGCTCGAGCCAGCGCTGTTTCTGCTCTTCGTTGGCGTAGCGCACCAATACTTCCATGTTGCCGGTGTCCGGCGCCGAGCAGTTGAACGGCTCCGGCCCCAGCAGGGAACGGCCCATGATTTCCGCCAATGGCGCATATTCGAGGTTGCTCAGGCCGGCGCCCAGCTCGGACTCAGGCAGAAACAAATTCCACAGCCCTTCAGCCTTGGCCTTGGCCTTGAGCTCTTCCATGATCGCGGTCGGCTGCCAGCGATCGCCCTCGGCGACCTGGCGTTCGAACACCGCTTCGGCCGGGTAAACGTAAGTGTCCATGAACGCAGTCACGCGCTCACGCAGTTCCTGAACCTTGGGCGAATAAGCGAAATCCATGGGTAGTTACCTTCTCGGGCAGAGGTTGTTCAAGTCATGCAATCGATGCTAGAACAGCGCTGATCATTTACCTAGCCTATTCTCGGCGTGTATAAACATTCATCACCAATATATGATCCGCTGATCGTCAGCCCCAAAACACTTGCACTTAATAACAAGAGAAGCCGCGTTATGAATCTGAGCAAGGTCGACCTGAACCTTTTCATCGTCTTCGACGCGATCTACACCGAAGCCAACCTGACCCGCGCCGGGCAGATTGTCGGGATCACCCAGCCGGCGGTGTCCAACGCGCTGGCGCGGTTGCGCGAAACCTTCAACGACCCGCTCTTCGTGCGTACCGCTCAGGGCATGGTGCCCACGCCGATGGCGCAGAACATCATCGGCCCGGTGCGCAACGCCCTGTCGCTGCTGCGCGTATCGGTGCAGGAAAGTCGCATCTTCAACCCGGCGCAGGCGGTCAAGACCTACCGCATCAGCATGACCGACCTGACGGAAGCAATCATTCTGCCGCCACTGTTCCAGCGTCTGCGCCGCCTTGCGCCAACGGTGATCATCGAAAGCTTTCTGTCCAAGCGCCGGGAAACCACCAAGGAACTCGCGGCCGGGCGTCTGGATTTCGCCGTGGATGCGCCGCTCAACACCGACCCGCAGGTGCGCCACGTCAAGCTGATGGACGACCGTTACGTCTGCGCCATGCGCAAGGGCCACCCAATGGCGGGCAAGGAAAAACTCAGCCTCGACGACTACCTGTCGCTGACTCACATCCATATTTCCAGCCGCCGCAGCGGTCTGGGTTATGTCGATCTGGCGCTGGGCAAAATGGGCATCCAGCGCAAGATCGCCCTGCGCTCGCAGCACTATTTGATGGCTTCGCAAGTGATGCAGCAGACCGACATGGTCATGACCGTGCCGGAACGCTTTGCCCGCCGCCATGATTTGCAGTCGTTCAATTTGCCGGTGAATGATGTGCCGTCGGTGGAAACGCATTTGTACTGGCACGAAAGCACCGACCAGGACCCGGCCAACCGCTGGATGCGCGAGCAGATGATCGAGTTGTGCCAGCAGGTGACGGCGCAGGAGAAGAAGCTGGAGAAGGTGTAGGGCTTTTTTACCGCGTTATCGTTCTTCGCGAGCAGGCTCGCTCCCACAATGAATTGCATTTCATCTGAAGGAACGCGGTCGAATGTGGGAGCGAGCCTGCTCGCGAAGAGGCCTGTACAGACACCCCAAAACCATCCCGCTTGACGTAAACGTAAACCACCGATTAGCTTAGCGCCATGCCCATTTTCCGAGCGCTTTCATGAGCAGTCAGACCTACAGCATTTCCGACCTCGCCCGCGAGCTGGACATCACCACCCGGGCGATCCGCTTTTATGAAGAGCAAGGCCTGCTCAGCCCCGAGCGTCGTGGCCAGGAACGGATCTATTCGCCGCGCGACAAGGTCACTCTGAAGCTGATCCTGCGCGGCAAGCGCATCGGTTTTTCCCTGGCCGAATGCCGCGAGCTGATCGAACTCTATGATCCGTCCGGCGGTAACACCAAACAGCTCAACAGCATGCTGGCGAAAATCAGCGAACGCCGCGAACAGCTCGAACAGCAGTTGCTCGATATCGAACAGATGAAGCTTGAGCTGGACACAGCCGAAGAGCGCTGCGTGCAGGCGCTGGAGCAGACGCTCAAGAGCCAGCAGGCGGTCTAGCAAATATTGGTGCCCCTGTGGGAGCGAGCCTGCTCGCGAATGCATTCTGTCATCCAACATTAACGGTGACTGATCCACCGCTTTCGCGAGCAGGCTCGCTCCCACAGGGTTCTTCGTGAACTCAAAAAACAGGCAGGTCCCACCCATGTCCCTCCCCTCCCAAGTACGCCTGATCGAAGTCGGCCCGCGCGATGGCCTGCAGAACGAAGCCCAGCAGATCAGCGTCGCCGACAAAGTGCAACTGGTCGATGCGCTGAGCGCCGCCGGGCTTGGCTACATCGAAGTCGGCAGTTTCGTCTCGCCGAAATGGGTGCCGCAGATGGCCGGATCCGCCGAAGTGTTCGCGCAGATCCAGCGCAAACCCGGCGTGACCTACGGCGCACTGGCGCCGAACCTGCGCGGCTTTGAAGACGCGCTCGCCGCCGGGGTCAAGGAAGTCGCGGTGTTCGCCGCCGCCTCCGAGGCGTTCTCGCAGCGCAACATCAATTGCTCGATCAGCGAAAGCCTGGCGCGGTTTGCGCCGATCATGGAGGCCGCCAAACAACACGGCGTTACCGTGCGCGGTTACGTTTCCTGTGTGCTGGGCTGCCCGTATGAAGGCACGGTTGCGCCGGAGCAAGTGGCGATGGTCGCGCGCGAGCTGTACGCGATGGGCTGCTATGAAGTGTCGCTGGGCGACACCATCGGCACCGGCACGGCGGGCGCGACCCGGCGCCTGTTCGAGGTGGTTTCGGCGCAGGTGCCACGGGACAGACTCGCCGGGCATTTCCACGACACCTATGGCCAGGCCATGGCCAACATCTACGCCAGCCTGCTCGAAGGCATTGCGGTGTTCGACAGCTCTATCGCCGGCCTCGGCGGCTGCCCGTACGCCAAAGGCGCGAGCGGTAACGTTGCCACCGAGGACGTGGTGTACCTGCTCGATGGCCTGGGCATCGAGACCGGTATCGACCTGGACGCCTTGATTGCCGCGGGCCAGCAGATCAGCGCAGTGCTCGGCCGTCCGAGCGGTTCGCGGGTGGCCAAGGCGCGCAGCGCGCAGTGAGGTGTTACCGCTGCGTCAGCGATGTGGGCAAAAGCGAGTAACACGGAAACAAATTGTCTGGCTTTGCCTGGAGTCGAAAAAGCCTGGAAAAGTTAAGCCATTGATTTTTAAAGGTTTTTAAAAGTTGGCACGACACCTGCTATCTCTATCGCATAACAAGAATAAAAAGCCGCAAACCAATAAAAACAAGACGAAACGACTCTGACATAACAAGAACAACACGGCAGAGACGCAGCTAACAGATTTTTTTGGAGAAGATGTGCTTTTCAGGGTGCTCTAAGGAGTGACCCGCAACCGGGCAGAGAACAATAAAACTACCTTCAGGTAGCTCCCGAATCGGTTGGATCGTTAAACGAGAAAGCAGATCAGCGCTCAAAAAAATACGTTTGCTCTTGACCCCGGATGGGGGTCGCCAAAAAGCTGTACAGGGCCACGGTTGCCAAAAACAACAACAGACCGACCCTCAATAATAAAAAGAGCACGCAACGACAAATTAAAGGGGAGCTTCGGCTCCCCTTTGTGCTTTCTGCGATTCCTGAATCCCCCCAATCCCTGTGGGAGCTGGCTTGCCAGCGATTGCGGTAGAACATTCAACATTGATGCTGGCTGACCTGACGCCATCGCTGGCAAGCCAGCTCCCACAGGGTTTAGGTTACCGCTCGGTTATTTTCAGCTCCTCGATACTGATCTCGCGCATCCTGAATTTCTGGATCTTGCCCGTCACCGTCATCGGAAACGCGTCGACGAATTTGAAGTAACGCGGTGTCTTGAAATGGGCGATGCGTTCCTTGCACCAGGTTTGCAGCTCCAGCTCCGAGGCGCTGTGGCCGGGGTGGAATTTGATCCAGGCGACGATTTCCTCACCGTAGCGCGTGCACGGAATGCCGATCACCTGCACGTCGGCCACCGCCGGATGGGTGAAGAAGAACTCCTCCAGCTCACGGGGATAAACATTCTCACCGCCACGAATGATCATGTCCTTGTTACGCCCGGCGATGTTGACGTAACCCTCCTCGTTCATGCTCGCCAGGTCGCCGGTGTGCATCCAGCCGGCCTCATCGATGGCTTCGGCGGTGGCCTGCGGGTTGTTCCAGTAACCGAGCATCACGCTGTAACCGCGCGAGCACAATTCGCCAATGGTGCCGCGCGGCACGAGGTTGCCGGCGGTGTCGATGATCTTGCTTTCCAGTTGCGGCTGGGTGCGCCCGACCGTGGTGACGCGCAATTCCAGCTCATCAGCAGGCCCGGTCTGCAACGACACCGGACTGGTTTCGGTCATGCCGTAGGCGATCTGCACTTCGCTCATGTGCATTTCGTTGATCACCCGGCGCATGACCTCGATCGGACAGGTGGCGCCGGCCATGATCCCGGTGCGCAGGGTCGACAGGTCGAAGGTCTGCCGCTGCGGCTGATCGAGCATGGCGATAAACATGGTCGGCACACCGTACAGCGCCGTGGCCTGCTCTTCGGCTACCGCTTGCAGGGTCAGCGCCGGATCGAAAGCGTCATTGGGGTAAATCATCGTACTGCCATGGGTGACGCAACCGAGGTTGCCCATGACCATGCCGAAGCAGTGATACAGCGGCACCGGAATCACCAGACGATCGGCCGCCGTCAGGCCGAGGCTTTCGCCGACCATGTAGCCGTTGTTGAGAATGTTGTAGTGACTGAGGGTCGCGCCCTTGGGGAAACCGGTAGTGCCGGAGGTGTACTGGATGTTCACCGGTTGATCGAAATGCAGACTGGCGCTGCGTTCGCGCAGCTGTTCGGACGAGACGCTGGCGGCCAGATCGCTGAGCTGCGACCACGGCAGAAAACCGGGCGGCGGATTGGCATCGAGGCTGATCACGCCGCGCAGCTCCGGCAGGCGTTCGCTGCGCAGCTGACCGATGGCGTGCTCGGTCAATTCTGGCGCCAGGCTCTGGAGCATTTCGTGGTAATTCGAGGTTTTGAACGCTCCGGCGCAGACCAGCCACTGGCAGCCGGATTGCTTGAGCACGTACTCGAGTTCGGAGCTGCGGTAGGCCGGATTGATGTTGACCAGGATCACGCCGATCTTCGCCGTGGCGAACTGGGTAATGCACCACTGCGCGCAATTCGGCGCCCAGATGCCGAGGCGATCGCCGGTCTGCAAGCCCAGTGCGAGCAAGGCCCTGGCCTGCTCATCCACCGCTTCGGCCAGTTGCCGCCAGGAGTAACGCAACTGCTGATGGCGTACCACCAAAGCCTCACCGTCCGGATGTTGTGCGACAGTCTGATCGAAGCGCTGACCGATGGTCATCGCCAGCAGGGCATGGTCCTGAGAGCCACGGGTGTAGCTGCGCTGCGGGTTTGCACTGGGTTGATCCATGACGACCCCTATTGTCTTTATTAGTGGGTTTTCCCGGTTTTGAATCCTGTGGGAGCGAGCCTGCTCGCGAATACGCTGCGTCATTCAGCCTTGGGGGCGACTGATACAGCGCTTTCGCGAGCAGGCTCGCTCCCACCAGAAACAAACCGATATCTGATCCTGAACTGCCCTTACTCTCGCCCAAGTTGACGCTTACGTAAAGCCGATTGACAGTCGAACTGTGGAAGCTTTACGTTAACGTAAAGCTGAACGCCGATTCGTCGTGCGCTCCACCCGATAAAAAAGCCAAAAGGTGCCACATGAGCTATCCATCCCTGAATTTCGCCCTCGGTGAAACCATCGACATGCTGCGCGATCAGGTGCAGTCCTTCGTCGCCGATCAGATCGCCCCGCGTGCCGCGCAGATCGACCACGACAACCTGTTCCCCGCCGACATGTGGCGCAAATTCGGTGACATGGGCCTGCTCGGCATCACCGTGCCGGAAGAGTACGGCGGCGCGGGTCTGGGTTATCTGGCGCACGTGGTGGCGATGGAAGAAATCAGCCGTGGCTCGGCGTCGGTGGCGTTGTCCTATGGCGCGCACTCCAACCTTTGCGTCAACCAGATCAACCGCAACGGCAACCACGAACAGAAAACCAAATACCTGCCGAAGCTGATCAGCGGCGAGCACGTCGGCGCCCTGGCGATGAGCGAGCCCAACGCCGGTTCCGATGTGGTCTCGATGAAGCTGCGCGCCGACAAACGCGGCGACCGCTTCGTCCTCAACGGCAGCAAAACCTGGATCACCAACGGTCCGGACGCCAATACCTACGTGATCTACGCCAAGACCGATCTGGAAAAAGGCCCCCACGGCATCACCGCGTTCATCGTCGAGCGTGACTGGAAAGGCTTCAGCCGCAGCAACAAGTTCGACAAGCTCGGCATGCGCGGCTCCAACACCTGCGAGCTGTTTTTCGATGACGTCGAAGTACCGGAAGAGAACATTCTCGGCGTGCTCAACGGTGGCGTGAAAGTGTTGATGAGCGGCCTCGATTACGAGCGAGTGGTGCTCTCGGGCGGCCCGACCGGAATCATGCAGTCGTGCATGGACCTGATCGTGCCGTACATCCACGACCGCAAGCAGTTCGGCCAGAGCATCGGCGAATTCCAGCTGATCCAGGGCAAAGTCGCCGACATGTATACCCAGCTCAACGCCAGCCGCGCTTATCTGTACGCGGTAGCCCAGGCCTGCGAGCGCGGCGAAACCACGCGCAAGGACGCGGCCGGAGTGATCCTCTACACCGCCGAACGCGCCACGCAAATGGCCCTCGACGCGATCCAGATTCTCGGCGGCAACGGCTACATCAACGAATTCCCCGCCGGCCGCCTGTTGCGCGACGCCAAGCTCTACGAAATCGGCGCCGGCACCAGCGAGATCCGCCGCATGCTGATTGGCCGTGAACTGTTCAACGAGACGAAATGAATCTCGTCAGCTGCAAGCCGCAGGCTACAAGCTGCAAGAGAACCACGCTCTCGCCCCAACTTGCAGCTTGCCGCTTGTAGCTAGAAGCTGCTTACGGAGTAAGCCCCATGATTCTGCACACTCAGCTCAACCCGCGCTCGGCGGAGTTCGCCGCCAACAGCGCGGCGATGCTCAAACAGGTCGACGCGCTGCACACCCTGCTCGCCCAAGTGGCGCAGGGTGGCGGCGTCAAAGCTCAGGAACGCCATACCTCGCGGGGCAAATTGCTGCCGCGCGAGCGCATCAATCGCTTGCTCGACCCCGGCTCGCCGTTTCTCGAAATCAGCCAACTTGCCGCCCATGCGGTTTACGGCGAAGACGTTCCGGCTGCCGGGGTGATCGCCGGCATCGGTCGCGTTGAAGGCGTTGAATGCATGATCGTCGCCAACGATGCGACGGTGAAAGGTGGCTCGTATTACCCGCTCACCGTGAAAAAACACCTGCGCGCGCAGACCATCGCCCAGCAGAATCGCCTGCCGTGCATTTATCTGGTGGATTCCGGTGGCGCCAACCTGCCGCGTCAGGACGAAGTGTTTCCGGATCGCGAGCATTTCGGGCGGATATTCTTCAACCAGGCCAACATGAGCGCCATGGGCATCCCGCAGATCGCCGTGGTCATGGGCTCGTGCACCGCCGGCGGCGCGTATGTGCCGGCGATGGCGGACGAAGCGATCATGGTGCGCAACCAGGCGACGATTTTCCTCGCCGGCCCGCCGCTGGTGAAAGCCGCGACCGGTGAAGTGGTCAGCGCCGAAGACCTCGGCGGCGCCGATGTGCATTGCAAGACTTCTGGTGTGGCCGACCATTACGCCGAGAACGATGAACACGCCCTCGCCCTCGCCCGCCGCAGCGTCGCCAACCTCAACTGGCGCAAGCTCGGCGAGGTGCAGCAGCGCACGCCGATTGCGCCGCTGTACCCCAGCGACGAGTTGTACGGCGTGGTTCCGGCTGACGCCAAGCAGCCATTCGATGTGCGCGAAGTGATCGCGCGGCTGGTCGACGGTTCGGTGTTCGATGAATTCAAAGCGCTGTTCGGCACCACGCTGGTCTGCGGTTTCGCGCACTTGCACGGCTACCCGATCGCGATTCTGGCAAACAACGGCATCCTCTTCGCCGAAGCCGCGCAGAAAGGCGCGCACTTCATCGAACTGGCCTGCCAGCGCGGCATCCCGCTGCTGTTTCTGCAGAACATTACCGGTTTCATGGTCGGCCAGAAATACGAGGCCGGCGGCATCGCCAAACACGGCGCGAAACTGGTGACCGCAGTGGCCTGCGCCAAGGTGCCGAAATTCACCGTGATCATCGGCGGCAGCTTCGGTGCCGGCAACTACGGCATGTGCGGGCGCGCTTACGATCCGCGTTTCTTGTGGATGTGGCCGAACGCGCGGATCGGCGTGATGGGCGCCGAACAGGCCGCCGGTGTGCTGGTGCAGGTCAAGCGCGAACAGGCCGAACGCAGCGGTCAGGCGTTCAGCGCCGAGCAGGAGACCGAGATCAAGCAGCCGATTCTTGATCAGTACGAAGAACAGGGTCACCCCTATTATTCCAGCGCACGGCTGTGGGACGACGGCGTCATCGACCCGGCGCAGACCCGCGATGTATTGGCCCTGGCCCTGTCCGCGTCGCTGAACGCGCCAATCGAACCGAGCCGCTTCGGCGTGTTCCGGATGTGATGGGGAGAATCTGATGAACGACTTCAATACCCTCGAACTGCAAACCGATCCACGCGGTTTCGCGACGCTGTGGCTTAACCGCGCGGAGAAAAACAACGCCTTCAACGCCGAGATGATCCGCGAACTGATCCTCGCTCTCGACAAGGTCGCCAGCGATTCGAGCCTGCGCTTCCTGCTGCTGCGCGGGCGCGGCAAGCACTTCAGTGCCGGCGCTGACCTGGCGTGGATGCAGCAATCAGCGGAACTCGATTACCACACCAACCTCGACGACGCCCGCGAGCTGGCCGAGCTGATGTACAACCTCGCCAAACTGAAAATCCCCACGCTGGCCGTGGTTCAGGGCGCGGCGTTTGGTGGCGCGCTGGGCTTGATCAGTTGCTGTGACATGGCGATCGGCGCCGATGACGCGCAGTTCTGCCTGTCGGAAGTGCGCATCGGCCTGGCGCCGGCGGTGATCAGTCCGTTCGTAGTGCAGGCGATCGGTGAGCGTGCGGCACGGCGTTATGCGCTGACTGCCGAGCGCTTCAGCGGGCAGCGGGCGCGGGAGATCGGCTTGCTCGCAGAAAGCTATCCTGCGGCGGAACTGGAGCAACAGGTCGAACAGTGGATCGACAACCTGTTGCTCAACAGCCCCGCCGCCATGCGCGCCAGCAAGGACTTGCTGCGCGAAGTCGGCAACGGCGCGCTGACCCCGGCCCTGCGCCGCTACACCGAAAATGCCATCGCGCGGATTCGCGTCAGCCCTGAAGGCCAGGAAGGCTTGCGTGCCTTCCTGCAAAAACGCCCACCGAACTGGCAAGCCGCATCCACCAAGGAGTCGCGTTGATGAGCGCACCTGTGATTACCACCCTGCTGGTGGCCAACCGCGGCGAAATCGCCTGCCGCGTGATGCGCACCGCCAAGGCTCTGGGCCTGACCACCGTCGCCGTGCACAGCGCCACCGACCGCGATGCGCGGCACAGCCGTGAAGCCGATATCCGCGTGGATCTGGGCGGCAGCAAGGCTGCCGAGAGTTATCTGCAAATCGATAAATTGATCGCCGCCGCCAAGGCCAGCGGTGCCCAGGCGATTCATCCCGGCTACGGCTTTCTATCGGAAAACGCCGGATTCGCCCGCGCCATCGAAGCCGCCGGGCTGATCTTCCTCGGCCCGCCCGCCTCGGCCATCGATGCGATGGGCAGCAAATCCGCCGCTAAGGCGCTGATGGAAAAGGCCGGCGTGCCACTGGTGCCGGGCTATCACGGCGAAGCGCAGGACCTCGACACCTTCCGCGAAGCCTGCGAACGCATCGGTTATCCGGTGCTGCTCAAGGCCACTGCGGGGGGTGGCGGCAAAGGCATGAAAGTTGTCGAAGATGTCAGCCAACTCGCTGAAGCCCTCGCCTCGGCGCAGCGCGAAGCGCAATCGTCGTTTGGCGACTCGCGGATGCTGGTGGAAAAGTATTTGCTCAAGCCGCGTCATGTCGAGATTCAGGTGTTCGCCGATCAGCACGGTAACTGCCTGTACCTCAACGAGCGCGACTGCTCGATCCAGCGTCGGCACCAGAAAGTCGTCGAAGAAGCCCCGGCGCCGGGTCTGACGCCCGAGTTGCGCCGGGCAATGGGCGAAGCGGCTGTGCGTTCGGCGCAGGCGATCGGTTATGTCGGCGCCGGCACCGTGGAGTTTTTGCTGGATGCGCGCGGCGAGTTTTTCTTCATGGAGATGAACACGCGGCTGCAAGTCGAGCACCCGGTAACCGAAGCAATCACCGGACTGGATCTGGTCGCCTGGCAGATTCGCGTCGCCCGTGGGGAAGCGCTGCCGATCACCCAAGCGCAGGTGCCACTCAATGGTCACGCGATCGAAGTGCGCTTGTATGCCGAAGATCCGGCGAATGATTTCCTGCCGGCCACCGGGCGTCTGGACTTGTACCGCGAATCGGCGCAGGGACCGGGGCGGCGGGTAGACAGCGGCGTTGAGGAAGGTGACGAGATTTCGCCGTTCTACGATCCGATGCTCGGCAAACTGATTGCCTGGGGTGAAGATCGCGAACAGGCGCGCTTGCGTCTGTTGAGCATGCTCGACGAGTTTGCGATCGGCGGGCTGAAGACCAACATCAATTTCCTGCGCCGGATCATCGCGCATCCGGCGTTTGCGGCGGCAGAGCTGGATACCGGGTTCATTCCGCGCTATCAGGAGCAATTGCTGCCAGCGCCGGGCGCGTTGAGCGATGAGTTCTGGCAAGCGGCGGCGCAGGCGTTTGCGCAGAGTCTGCCGAAGCATGCGCGGGCGGATGATCCCGCCTCCCCCTGGTCTTGCAGCAGTGGTTTGCGCGCAGGTTTGCCGGCGCAAATCACCTTGCACTTGAGCTGCGAGGGACAGGATCGCGCGTTGACCTTGAGAACTGCGGCCCATGCAAAACTGCTGGGCGAGGCGCTGACCATCGAGCATGACGGCGTGCGCCGCACGTTGCGGGCGATTCGTCAGGGCGGCGCGTTGTATCTGGAATGGGACGGCGAATTGCGGCGCATCGAAGCGTTCGATCCGATCAGTGCCGTTGAAGCCAGCCACAGCCATCAGGGCGGTCTGACCGCGCCAATGAACGGCAGCATCGTGCGCGTGCTGGTCGAAACGGGACAGTCGGTTGAGGCCGGGGCGCAACTGGTGGTGCTGGAAGCCATGAAGATGGAACACAGCATCCGTGCGCCGCACGCCGGTGTGATCAAAGCGCTGTATTGCCAGGAAGGCGATATGGTCAGTGAAGGCAGTGCTTTGGTTGAACTGGACGAAGGATGAAATAAAAGGATCGATCCTGGCGTTGAGCGAGGATCGATCCGTTCAGTAACGCGCCGTTGCCTGAACCACCACGCCGATAATCCGGCATTCATCGGTGAGCAGGGTTTTCGGCCAGGTTGGATTGAGCGGCACCAAGTAACGCTGGCCGGCCTGCTCGTCGAGTTTGCGGAAAATCGCTTCTTCGCTGTCTGGCCACTGGGCGATCACCAGTTTGCCAGGCACTGCCTCCAACTCTGGGTCAACCAGAATCAGCATGCCCTCGGCAATGCTCTGGCCGCTCGGCGCGGTCATCGAATCCCCCGTCACCGTCAGCCAGAACGCCGCACCGCCGCGAGCGTGGTAATCCGTCAGTTCGAAGCGCTGCTTCGCTGATGCTCCGGGATAGCTCGCCGCAGTGTCACGCACTTCGCACGGTGCACGCCAATCGCAGACCGGATAACGGAAGTACGGGTTGTACTTCTGCGCCAGCGGCATCTCGTCTTCCGGCGTCGGCTGCGGTTCGCGAATCACCAGAACGACTTCCAGGAAGTCCATTCCCAGCGCCTTGAGCACGCGGTTCATTTCGGTAACACCGGGTTCGCGACGCTTGTTCAGCCAATGACCGATCCCGCCCTGGGACATGCCGACGCGCTCTCCGAGCTCTGTTTGAGTGACTTTGAGTTCACTCATCTTGGCCTTGACCAACTCAATCCATTTATCCATGTGCCGCACCTTACGCGGACGTCTTCGACCGGCAAAACACATATTGTAGTATTTAAATTCTCGTCACAAATACAGGCGGTACTATCCTAAGGAAACGGACTTTCAATCGAACATGGAGTGACGTTTCATGATGAACATCAGCAGCAAAGACCTGCCCGATCTGCAAATCGACACCAGCTTCACCTCCCCTCAAGGCAATGCCGCCGCACAGCGCGCGCTGGACTACTACTTGAAACCGGCTGTTTCAGAACCCGAGACGGACGAACGTTTTTTCAATGTCAAAGGCCATCTCAGCGGCGAGGAAGCGCTAGTGCATGCCTCGGATCTGTTGCGATGTGCAGCCGCCACCGCGTTCAAGGCCGCAGAAAACCTTCAAGGCACCAATCGCGATCTGGCCTTTTCGGTGGTGCACATGGTGGATATGGCGCGGGCGATGGTCGACCATTCGATCGACAACGACGAAGTCACGGCGGACAAGGTACGGGCGGGCAGGAAAGAATTTTCCCATCGCGCAGATAAAAACATTTGACTTGCAAATGATAATGATTATTATTGCAAGCAGCTGGTCGCGAGATCAGTCGATGGACCAGAGACCTTAGGTCGGTCTTCTGGACTATCTCCTCATCAGGCTAATCACGGTTTTTGACCCGGCTTTTTGCCGGGTCTTTTTTTGCCCGTTTTTCGGGCTTGTGTCTTCAGGCTAATGAAGTCTTTAGGTGCTGCAAATTCGATGGCGCGGATAATATCAAAAGAATATTGATTGGCAAGCCGAGCCCGGCCACATTGGGCAAAACTAATGGCAATCAGCACTTGAGAATCAATCGCATAGCCTCTAAGCTGCCGGCGCGTCACGGAAGACGCCCCCCGCTCCACCCGCAATTCCCCTCGGTTTCAGCCCTGCCTGCGTGTAAAGTACCGGTCATAAAAATCCTGCTCTGGAAGCGATTATGACCGTGGCCAAATCTTCGTTCGACATCAGCGCCAATTTCGACAGCGGCAATATCCAAGTCATCGACATCAGCAACCCGCTCAATCCGGTTCTGGCCATCCGCCCGGACACCCGCAGCGCTCATTTTCAGTGGTTCCATTTCAAGGCCAGCGGCTTGCATGTGCATCAGGAACACTGGTTTCGTCTGGTCAACGCCAGCCAGTCCTCCTATAACAAGGCCTGGACCGGCTATCAGGCAGTCGCTTCCTACGACCACGTCAACTGGTTCCGCATCCCCACCAGCTTCGAAGGCGACAGCCTGCGCTTTTGCCTCGAAGCCGAACAGACCCACGCCTGGTTCGCCTACTTCGAGCCCTACAGCCGCGGCCGCCACGACTGGTTGATCGAACAGGCGCTGAGCAAGGCTGGCACCGAATTGCTGGCGACCGGTAAAAGTGTCGAGGGCCGGGACATTCAGCTGCTGCGCAAAGGCACCGGTGCCGAAGGCCAGCGCAAGATCTGGATCATTGCCCAGCAGCATCCGGGCGAGCACATGGCGGAATGGTTCATGGAAGGTGTGATTGAGCGTCTGGAGCGCCAGGATGATCCGGTACTGAACAAATTATTGGCCAGCGCCGATCTGTATCTGGTGCCGAACATGAACCCGGACGGCGCCTTCCACGGCCACCTGCGCACCAATGCCATGGGTCAGGACTTGAACCGGGCCTGGCAGAACGCCAGCCAGGACATCAGTCCGGAAGTGCTTTTCGTCCAGCAGCAGATGGAAAAATATGGCGTCGATGCGTTTATCGACGTGCACGGCGACGAGGAAATCCCCCACGTCTTTACCGCCGGCTGTGAAGGCAATCCTGGCTTCACACCGCGCATCGAAAAGCTTGAAGAGCATTTCCGCAGCCATCTGAAGCACACCACCAAAGACTTCCAGACCACCTACGGCTACACCCGCGACGAACCGGGACAGGCCAACATGACCTTGGCCTGCAACAGCGTCGGGCAGAAATACGATTGCCTGTCGCTGACCCTGGAGATGCCCTTCAAGGACCACGACGACCACCCGGACAAGATCACCGGCTGGTCGGGCAAACGTTCCAAGCAATTGGGCAAGGATGTGCTGACCACACTCGCCGACATGGTCGACACCCTGCGCTGATTCCCTCCTCTGTAACGACAAAAGATCGCAGCCGACCTGCGATCTTTTGCGTTACAGGGTCAGCCGCGATCACGCCCGCGCAACATGCTGTCGAGCACTTCGTCACGACGCACCCAGCCATGGAACAGCGCCGCCGCCAGATGCAGCAGCACCGTCAGAAACAGCAGATACGCCAGATAACCATGGGACTTGCGCAGCACCGCAAACAGTTGCGCGTCGGCCGGCACAATCGACGGCAGATGCAGCGACGCCGTCAGCATCACCGGCTCGCCCGAGGCACTGATCATCGCCCAGCCGAGCAACGGCAACACCAGCATCAACGCATACAACAAGACGTGGGAAGCCTTGGCTGCCAGTACCTGCCAGCCCGGCAGATCATCCGGCAGCGGCGGTTGGCGGGTGGTGAAGCGCACCAGCAGGCGCACGATCACCAGCGCCAGAATCGCGATGCCCAGCGGCTTGTGCAAATGAATCAGCCATTCATGGCGAGACGACACCGAAGTGACCATGCCCGCGCCGATAAACAGCATGGCGATGATCATCAGCGCCATCAGCCAGTGCAGCAGGCGCGCCAGCAAAACGAAATGCGTCGGTTGCTTGCTCATGGACGAGCCTCCTGTTTGGCGGCGGGCAACTGGCTGACTTCGCTGGTGCGACGCAGGTAGGAATCGGCGTAGCCGGCCGAACGCGCGGCCAGCAGTGGATCTTCCGAGCCTTGAATCCCGGCCGGCAGCACCAGCGGGTCGTAGTTGATGTCACGGCATTCGCCACTCAGCTGCGGCTGGGTTTTCTCCAGCACCAGAGTCCCGGCATTCAGCACTTTGCGATTTGCGGGCCAGGTCTTGCTGGCATCGTTGACCGGGTCGTCGGCGTTGGCCAGGGTGATGTTCAACTGGAAGCGCAAGGGTGCGGCGGCCAGGCGTTGCACCAGGTCCTTCTCGAGAAAATCGGCGCCTTCAGGGGCTGTGGCACCTGCCGCGTCCTGCGCCAACGGGGTCATGCTCCAGCGTACGGCCTGTTTTTTACCGTTGCCATCGACCAGATAGAACGCATTGATGCTGTTATAGGTTTCGGTCGCGTAGCTGGCCGAAGGCTTGGCGGTCTTCACCCACGTCAAGAACGGCAAGGCTTCCGGGTGTGCAGCGAAGAACGCCGGCACCTTCGTCGGGTCGGGCTTGCCAGTGGCTGGATCCGGCGACTGCGCCTGCTGCAATTGGTAGAACGCTTCAGGCGTGCCCACCGGAAACACCGGCATGCTGTTCATGCCGGTGCGCCATTGCTGACCGTTCGCCTGGGTGAAGCGCAGCGCCAGACTGCGGATCGGTACGGCGCTGTCCGGCGCATAGGGATTGCCCGCCGGCAAGGCAAAACGCCCCACCACCGGTGTCTGCGGCAGGTTGAACACCTGTGCCGTGGAGAACGCGCGCGCCTCGCCGCTGCTTTCGAAATGGCCGATCACGCAAACACCCTTGGCATGATTGCGACGAAAGCCGGGATGCACGCCGTTGTTCTTTTCCAGCACATCGACCAACGCTTTTGGCGTCAATCGTTGTGGGTCAAGGTTGCCATGCACGTAGGCAAACGCCCCGGCCACGGCGGCGACAATCACGGCAATGCCGCCCAGACGTAAAACCAGGCTCGCGGCGCTCAGTGGCTGGCGCGGCGGCCTGCCGGGCGGTGCAGCGTTGGGGGACGAGCGATCAACCATGAATATCTCCAGGCCATCGGCCACAAGTGGAAAGAGTCAGCAAGACGCACCCCGTCCGGGTTTATTCCACGGCGCGGTATTTATTTTTGCGCACGGGGAATAACCTGCGCTGACGGGCGTCTTCCTAGTCCACAGCGTAGCGACCAGCAGACATTCATGAGCGAATTCGACGAACAGTTGAGAGAAATCATTCCCAGATTGCGCCGCTTCGCCGTGTCGTTGACGCGCAACAGCAGCAGCGCTGACGATCTGGTCCAGGCCAGCCTCGAGCGGGCGCTGTCGGCGTGGGGGGAAAAACGCGCCGAAGGCGACTTGCGCGCCTGGCTGTTCGCAATTCTCTATCGGCAATTTCTCGATGCGCACCGTCGCTCGCGGCGCTATGCGCGCATGCTGGAATTTTTCACCGGTCGCGACGATGCCGAGCCGTCGGTGGAACGCACCGTGATTGCCCAGTCGACCCTGCAAGCCTTCGAACGCCTGCCCACCGAACAGCGCGCTTTGCTGCTGATGGTCTCGGTGGAAGGCCTGTCCTATAAAGAGGTCGCCGAGATCCTCGGCGCCCCGATCGGCACCGTGATGTCGCGCCTGTCCCGCGCCCGCCAGGCCTTGCGCCAACTCAGCGACGGCGAAATCAGCAGCCCTTCCTTACGGATACTCAAATGATCAGCCTGCCTCCCAGCGAACGTGATTTGCACGCCTACGTCGACCACCAGCTCAGCGACGCCGATCGGCGCGTACTCGAGACCTGGCTCGCCAGCCACCCTGAAGAAGCGGCTCAGGTGCGCGCCTGGCAACGCGACGCCCAGCAGTTGCGCGCAGCGCTGAGTGGCGCCTTGCAGCAACCGGCCAATCCGGCGCTCGACCCGATGATGATTCGCCAGCGCCGCCGCCAGCAGTCCCGTCGGCACCTGGCCAGCGCGGCGGTGCTGCTGATTGCCGTGAGCATTGGCGGTTTCAGTGGCTGGCAGGCCCGGGAAATGACCCTGGCGCGCCCTGCGCCATTGCCGATGACTGACGCGTTGCAAGCCTATCGCCTGATCGCCCAGCAAGGCGTACTGCCCGCCGATTACAAGGTCGACAGCGACGGCGACATGCAGCGTTGGCTCGACCGCTACTTCAGCGGTGCCGGGCGCTTGCCGGACTTGAAAGCTGCCGGATTCGAGCCGGTCAGCGGGCGCTTGCTCAGCACCGATGAAGGCGTGGCGGCGATGGTGATGTATGAGGATGGCGGCGGTCACAAGGTCAGTTTCTACCTGCGTCCACCAGGGCCGAAAAACACCCTGCTGCCGCGTGGCTCGCGCAGCGATGGCGATCTGCAGGCCGATTACTGGTCAGGGCCGGGCTACAACTATGCGGTGGTCAGCCCGACCGACTCGCCGGCGGCAGAGTTGCTCAAGCAATCGCCACCGTTCTGATGGTGATATTTCATGGAGCCGACGCCCGGGCTCTGGTTACACTTGGGCCACCGCGCTCGCTGTGGAGCCGGTCTGAGAAACCAGGAGCCTGTCCCGCGTGCCCGCCCGAACGCCGAAACGATCACGACTGAGCCAACGCTGGCCGTTGCTGCGCCGCCTGTTCGGCAAAGGCCTGCCCGCCAGCGCCGGGCACGATGCTCATGCCGCGACCATCCGCGATTATTTCCGCGACAAGGCCAAAAGCCAGGGCTACACCCTCAGCCGCAGTCAGCAGCAAGTCATCGACTGCATGGCGCAGCAAGCCAGCGTGCTGCTCGGCGACAGCGGCCACACCCCGCCGAGTCTGTACCTGTACGGCGCCGTCGGGCGCGGCAAGAGCTGGTTGCTCGACGGTTTTTTCCAGGCGCTGCCGATCACGCGCAAACGCCGCCTGCATTTCCATCAGTTTTTTGCCCGGTTGCACGACGGCATGTTCCGTCATCGCCAGGAGGAAGACGCGCTGGAAATCACCTTGGATGAGTTGCTGGAAGATTGCCAGGTGCTGTGTTTCGACGAATTCCATGTGCACGACATCGGCGACGCGATGCTGATCACGCGGCTGTTCAAGGCCCTGTTCAAACGGCAGATCATGCTGCTGGTGACCTCCAACTATGCACCCGAGGGCCTGCTGCCCAATCCGCTGTATCACGCGCGCTTCAAACCGGTGATCGAGCTGATCAACACGCGCATGCAAGTGATGGAAGTCGGCGGCGCCCACGACTACCGCGCACTCAACCGCCAACACACGCATCAAGTGTTTACCCAAGGACATTACGTATGGCCGGCGACGGCAGCTCAACGTCAGACACTGGACCTGCCACCAGCCGACGCGCCTGCCCTTGCCCTCGAAGTTGGCAAGCGCCAGCTTCAGGCCCGTTTTTGCCAAGGCCGGCGAGTCGCTTTCACCTTCAACGATCTGTGTGAACAGCCAACGGCAGTGATGGATTATCTGCAACTGTGCCAGCGTTTCGACCAGTGGATCATCGATGACCTGCCGCAGCTCGGCGAGTGTCCGATCGCCGTGCAACAGCGCTTCATCAATCTGATCGACGTGCTCTACGATCAGGACAAACACCTGACCCTGCTCGGCCAGTTGCCGCTGGGCCAGAGCCTGGAAGGTCAGGCCATTGACCTGGCGCGCACGCGCAGCCGGTTGGGGCAATTGCAGGAAATCCACGAACCCAACTGACTCCCTACCCTGTGAGAGCAAGCCCTGTGGGAGCGAGCCTGCTCGCTCCCACCAGGTCCCGGGACAACTCAAAACCGTTCAGCATCCGCTTTACCGCTATCATGTCGCCCATTCCAGCGCCCCCCGCGTCGCTCCACCGATCAATAGCGAAACCAGACATGCACACCCTTGCTCAACTACGCGCCGGCGAGCTGTCCGGCATCACCCGCCTCGACCTGTCCTGCGGGCTGACCGAATTCCCCAACGAGATTTTCCAACTGGCCGAGACGCTGGAAGTGCTCAACCTCAGCGGCAACGCGCTGAGCAGCCTGCCGGACGACCTGCATCGCCTGACCCGCCTGCGCGTGCTGTTCTGCTCCGACAACCAGTTCAGCGAACTGCCGGCCTGCCTCGGCCAGTGCACCGCGCTGACCATGGTCGGCTTCAAGGCCAACCGCATCGTCAATGTGCCCGGTGCCGCCCTGCCGCCGCAGCTGCGCTGGCTGATCCTCACCGATAACCGCATCGAAAGCCTGCCCAGCGAACTCGGTGAACGCCCCGCTCTGCAGAAGCTCATGCTCGCAGGCAATCGGCTGCAAACGCTGCCAGACTCCCTGCGCCACTGCCATCGGCTGGAATTGCTGCGCATCGCTGCCAACCAACTCAGGGAACTGCCGCAGTGGTTGCTGACCTTGCCGAGCCTGACCTGGCTGGCCTACGCCGGCAATCCGCTGGAGACCGAAGCCGATGCCGCTGCCCTTGAGGCCACGCCGCTGATCGACTGGTCGGCGCTGCGCCTGGAGCAGCAACTGGGCGAAGGCGCTTCCGGGGTGATTTCCAAGGCAGTCTGGCAGCGCGACGACGGCACGGCGCAGGCGGTTGCAGTGAAGCTCTACAAAGGCGAGATGACCAGCGACGGCTCGCCGTTGCATGAGATGAACGCTTGCATCACCGCAGGCCTGCACCCGAACCTGATCCGCGTCGAAGGGCGCATCAGCGGCCATCCCGATCAACAGCAGGGGCTGGTAATGCAACTGATTGATCCGAGCTTCGGCAATCTCGCCGGTTTGCCCAGCCTGGACTCGTGCTCGCGGGATGTTTACGCCGAAGATCGCCAGTTCTCCGCCGACGTTGCCCTGCGCGTCGCCAAAGGCATCGCCTCAGCGGCCGAGCACCTGCACCGCCAAGGCATCACCCACGGCGATCTGTATGGCCACAACATTCTGTTGAACGATCGCGGCGATTGTCTGCTGGGGGATTTCGGCGCGGCCTCGTTTCATGCCACCGGCGATGATGTGCAGACGCGCGCATTGCAGCGCCTGGAAGTCCGTGCGTTCGGTGTGTTGCTGGGGGAGTTGCTGGAGCGTGTCGACTCAGGATTGAGTACGGAGCGCCGCGCGCAACTGCAGGCGCTGGAGCGACGTTGCTGTCAGGCCGATGTGCTGGGGCGGCCGGGGTTCAGTGAAGTCATCGAGGTGCTGGAGAATCTTTGACCGCTGCTCGGTCAATCGCCAGCAGGCTCGCTCCCACAGTTGCAATACATTCCAGTGTGGGAGCGAGCCTGCTCGCGAAGAGGTCATTACTGACGCGAAAGATCAGCCAGCCAGACCAACAAACATGTCCTGCACGTCATCGTGGTTGTCGAGGCCTTCGAGGAACGCTTCGACTTCAGCCATCTGCTCGTCGCTCAAGCCGCTGACAGGGTTCTTCGGCTGGTAGCCGAGCTTGGCCGAGAGCACGGTGAAACCTTGTTCGGGCAGGGCTTTCTGCACAGCGTCGAGGTCGGTCGGGTCGGTGAGGAACAACGTCGCGCCCTCTTCACCCGGCTCGAAATCCTGGGCACCGGCTTCGATCGCAGCCATTTCCGGATCGGCATCCGGGCTGTCCGGCGAGGCTTCGATCATGCCGACGTGGTTGAACATCCACGCCACCGAACCGGAAGCGCCCAACTGGCCCTTGCGGAACGCCACGCGGATTTCCGCGACGGTGCGGTTGATGTTGTCGGTGACGCATTCGACGATCAGCGGCACCTGATGCGGGGCGAAGCCTTCGTAGGTCACGCGATGGTATTGCACGGTTTCACCCAGCAGACCGGCGCCTTTCTTGATCGCGCGATCGAGGGTTTCTTTTGGCATCGAGGCTTTCTTCGCCTGCTCGACCACCAGACGCAGGTGTGCGTTGGTGGCGGTATCGGCACCGTTGCGTGCAGCAATGGTGATTTCCTTCACCAGTTTGCCGAAGATCTTCCCTTTGGCGTTGGCTGCCGCTTCTTTGTGTTTAACCTTCCACTGTGCGCCCATTACTCACTCTCTTGATCTGTGGCGCCGAGACATCTATTGGCCGACGCGTGGCGGCAAGTTTATACGGCCTAAAGTCGGCAATCGACCAAAAAAACAGCCGACGGAATCGACATCTTCACCAAAGCATGTAGGGGGATTCTGAAAAGCGCCTTTGACATGACCATTCAGGCCGACGGTTTCGTACCCTTGAAACCCCGTATCGCCTGACAGGGCCTGCTCGAATGCTCAATGACAAGGAAAGTCCCTTCACCCTTACGCTGACCGACAGCGGATTGCGCCTGCCGGTGGTGCGTTTTCGCGGCGAGGAAGCGCTGAACCAGCCTTACCGTTTCGACATCGAACTGCTCGCACTGGCCCCGGCCATCGTCCCGGGATCCTTCCTGCAAAGGCCAGCCTTTTTGCGGCTCAGTGAGCAGCACGGGTTCCACGGCGTCATTTCCAGCGCCAGTTGCGAACATCGCGGGACCCATCGCGTCGGCTATCGACTGATTCTGGTGCCGCATCTGCAGCAACTGGCGCAAACGCACAAGCGCCGCGTGTTTACTCACCTGAGTGTGCCGCAGATCATTCAACAACTGCTCGAGGAACATGCCCTGCCAGCGCACAGCTACCGCATTGAAATGAGCGTCGGTCACTACCCGGCAAGAGCGTTTTGCATTCAGTACGAAGAAAGCGATCTGGCCCTGCTGCAGCGGCTATGCGAAGAAGAAGGCATCCACTATCACTTCGAACACGGGCCGGACGGACACGTCGTGGTGTTCGCCGACGACAGCCTGAGCCTGCCCCAGCAACCGATCGAAATTCCCTTCAATGTCGATGAGCAACCCCCATCGCCCTGCGTCAGCGCACTCTATCAACAACATCGCGCGGCGCCCGTGCCGATGCTGCATGCGGTGCGCAATCGTGGCCGACCAACCGGCAACGCCGAAGCCGCCAACGAGGTCTCGACCGAGTTGCCGATGCCCGCGCGATCGCCGGAACGTCTGCACGCCGAACAGCGCAGCCGGCGCCATCTGCAACGCCAGCGCTGCCAGTTGCGCTCCATTCACGGGCGCAGTGATTGCAGCGATTTGCTCAGTGGCCGACTGCTGCTTGTGGCCGACCATCCGATTCATCATTTCAACGAACAATGGCTGATATGCGCCGTGCGCCACCAAGGGCAGCACCCTTCGATCCTTGATCCGGCGCCAAGCGTTCAGCGTTATCACAACGACTTCACTGCACAGCCCTGGTCGGCCGACTTCCGTCCGCCACTCAAACAAGCTCGCCCGAATATTGCCGGTTATCACTTGGCGAAAGTCGCGGGTGCGCCTGGGCAACCTGCGCAAGTGGACGAAAACGGCTGCCTCGCTGTAAGCCTGTGGCCGTCTGCGGATAAATCCGCCAGCGACGCCCTGTGGCTGCCGATCGCCATGAGCCGGTTCAGCGGCCCCGTCGCGGTCGATCAATTACCGCGTGCCGGCAGTGAAGTGTGGGTGAGTTTCCTCGACAGTGATCCGGACCGACCGATCCTGTGCCTCAGCCACGCACGCCAGCCGCCGGAGCGCGAATCAGAACCCGCGCGCGACAGCCTGTTGCTCGACTGGCTGAGCCACCGCGCCGAGCATTGATCGGCGCCTCAGCCTTTGTCCGCCTTGCCCGCCGCCGCCGCGAATTTCGCCAGGCGCACGTCCAGATGCCGAGGCCGACGCCCGTGATCTTCGGCGCGCTCCTTGCGGCGGATGGCGTTGCGCACCATCAGCGAGCCGAGGTAGCGAATCGGTTCCGGCGGGAAATAACCCAGCGGCCCGTTGACCAGCGGCGAACGGGTCCACGGGTTATCCAGGCCCTGCACCAGCGCGGCGAGAATCTGCCCGCCCATGTGACACGGGCCGACGCCGCTGCCGGAATAACCGAAGCCGTAAAACACATTGCCCGCCGAGCTCATCTGGCCGAAGAACGGCAAACCGGTCACCGAACGATCCGATGGGCCGTTCCACGTCGCGTCGATTTTGACCTCGGCGAAGGCCGGAAAAAAATCCGCGAGACTGCGCTTGAGCAATCCGGCATAAGGTGACGGCTGATCGAACACCGGCAGCATCCGCCCGCCATAGGCGAAGGTGTTGCCGCCCTTGCCGAGCATGATCCGACCGTCCGGGGTGTTGTGGTAGTAATGCACGAAAATCCGCGAATCGAGGACGCTGACGCCGCTGGTCAAACCGATTTGCTGCAGCAGGTCCGGGCGCGGTTCGGTGATCAGCATGTCACTGGAAACAATCGCCACACTGCGCTCGAACTGAGGAAACGCGCGGGCCATCCACGCATTCATCGCCAGTACCACCCGGTCGGCGATGACCTTGCCGCCGGGCGTGTGGATGCGTGCCGGGCGGCCCTCTTCCAGCCCGGTCATCGCCGTGCCTTCATGTATCTTCACGCCCAATTGCAGCGCCACCCGGCGCAGACCGCGCACCAGTTTGCCCGGTTGCACGCTGGCAGCCGCCGGGGAAAACCAGCCCTCCAGATGTTTTGCCGAACCGGCCATACGCTGCACATCGGCAAGCGGGCGCTGGCTGAACGAGTTGATGCCGTTACGCTCCAGCGCCGCGATCACCGCGTCAGTTGCGCCGACCTGGGCGCGATTGGTCGCGGTGTACAGCGTGCCGTCGAGGCGATAGTCGGCATCGACGCCATACTGCTCGCAGAACTCGCCGATCGCATGGATGCTGCGCTCCGACTCCCTGACCAGACGCACCGCCTCGTCGACGCCGAACAAGCGCTCCAGGGTGAAATACTTGGCCGACCATGACAGTGCGCAACCACCATTACGGCCACTGGCGCCGGCACCGCAGATGTCTGCTTCGATCAGCAGCACCTCCAGCTCCGGGTTTTGCTCCTTGAGCATGATCGCCGTCCACAATCCGGTGTAACCACCGCCAACGATGCACACATCCGTGCGCACCTCGCCTTGCAGTGGTGGACACTGCTCGGCTGGGTCGGCCTGCAAGGCTTGCTCGAGCCAGAACGGTCGCATGGAAAATCTCCAGTCAGATAGCCACGACGCAGCCGCCGCGCACCGCGCAGCAGGCCACGGGGCGAAGGGTTTCAGGAACGCAGCGGTTTGACGCTCAGCGGGCAGTTGGGGATCGCCGCGCGCGGCTCCATTACGCCGACCGGCCGGCTGTTCCAGTGCGGAATCAGCACCAGCGCCGAGAACAGCGCGCATCCGGCGAAGACAATAAACACCGTCACCGAGTCGAAGTAGCCCGGCAGCAAACCGCCGAGCACCGCGCCAACGGAGCCGCAGCCGTTGACGAAACCGGCGGCGGTGGCGCCGGCCTTGGCCTTGCCGAAATCGATGGCCGCTGCACCGCTGATCATCGAGTCCGGGCCGTACAACGTCAGGCCCATGACGAACAGCAACGCGACGACCAACAACACGCTGCCGGTGTTCAGCGCGGCCATGAACAACGCCAGCGTCACGGTCAGCGCCAGCAGACTCAGCACGCAGGCCGGCATGCGTCGGGCGCCGAAGAGTTTGTCCGAGGCCAGGCCGATCATGATCGGTCCGAGCAATCCGGCCAGTTCAAACGCGGTGGGAATGATCGCCGCGCCGACCTTGCCGACACTGGGCATCTGCTCGAAAACAATCACTGGCCCCCACAACAGAATCGCGTAGCGCGCCGGTTTCAGCAGGAAATACGCCAGGCCCAGCACCAGCACCGTGCGGTTGCGCAGGATTTCCTTCAGTGGCTCCCAGACGCTGAGTTTGCTGTTGGCTGCGGTTTCTTCGGCGGTCAGTTCCGGCTCGGGCTCCACCGCCGGCAAGCCGACGTCTTCCGGTTTGTTGCGCTGGAAGATAAAGAACAGCACGGCGACCACCGCGACCACCGCCGCGCTGGAAATGAATGCCGCGTGCCAGGTGCCGACCAGGGTGTAGGCCCACCAGCCGGCGAACGGCGAGGCGACCAGGCCACCAAACGCGTAACAGGAACTCCATAAGCCGAGCACCCGCCCGCGCTGCTCAGACGGGAAGAAGCTGCCAAGATTTTTACACAGCCCGGACCAGCCAGTGGACTGCGCCAAACCTTGAATCAACATGCACGTGGCGAAGATCGGCAATGTAGCGAAACTGCCCATCACCAGCGCCGCAGCGGCGGATATCAGCAAACCGCCAAGCACTACGACTCGCGGGCCAAAGCGATCGGCCAGCATGCCCCAGGTGAACTGTCCGAGGGCATACGCCGCCAGATAGATCGCGTCGAGGTTGGCCATGGCCATTTTGTCGAGGGTGAAATCAGGGTCTTCGGCGATGCCCAGTTTGGCTACCGAAAATGCTTTGCGGGTGAAATAGAACGCGGCGTACGCGAGCCAGGTAATAGCGAAGATCTGCACGCGCCAACGCGCCAGGGTGCCGATGTGCTTGTTCATGGTGGTTCTGACCTCAGGGTGTGAGTGTGCCGGCAGAATCGATTAAGAAAAACGCCTGTGTTTTTTATTGTTAAGCACTGCGTTACCGCCCCTTCCCTTCGGCGATAGCGGTCAGATGAGTCTGCTGTTGCACGCACAGGCTCATGGGCCAGCGCTGCTGTTCGACCGAGCAGTCAGCGATGGCGTGAGCCGATCAAAGCAATTACTGTTTAATAAATAAAATCGATTTATCGTATTTCACAAATAAGCCGAGCTTGTTACTGGAGCCACCATGTCCGTCTCTCATGCCCAACTCAAAGCGTTCCACGCGGTGGCCGTCCATGGCAGCTTCACCCGCGCCGCCGAGCGGCTTTATCTGACGCAACCGGCGATTTCCGACCAGGTACGCAAACTCGAAGAACGCTTCGGCGTGCTGCTGTTTCATCGCAATAAACGTTCCGTACGCCTGACCGATCTTGGCGAGCGCCTGCTGGCGATCACCCAGCGCCTGTTCGTGATCGAAGCCGAAGCGCAGGAATTGCTGCAGGAATCCCAGGCCCTGCAGACCGGCAGCCTGATTCTCGCAGTGGATGCGCCGATCCACGTGTTGCCGCAGATCGCACGGTTCTGCGAACGCTACCCGGGCATCAGCGTGAAAATCGAAACCGGCAATACCGATGAATCGCTGTTTCGCCTGTTCAACTATCAGGCCGATCTGGCGCTGCTCGGCCGCGACGTGACCGATGAACGCTTGCTGTGCGTGCCGTTGCGCAACGATCCGATGGTGGCGTTCGTTTCGCGCAATCATCCGTGGGCAGAGCGCGAATCGATCTGTCTGGCCGATCTGGATGACACGCCACTGGTGCTGCGTGAGATCGGTTCAGTAACCCGGCAGACCCTGGAAGAGGAAATGGCCCGAGCGGGCTTGCGCATTCGCCCGGCGATTCAGGTTGAAGGTCGGGAAGCGGCGCGCGAAGCCGTCGTGGTGGGGATCGGGGTTGGTGTGGTTTCAGCGGCGGAGTTCGGCGCCGACTCACGGGTCTGCGCGTTGCCGATCACCGACTGCACGAGGCGCCTGACCGAAACCCTGGTGTGCTTGCGCGAACAGAGTTCGCGGCGGGTGGTGGCGACGTTTCTCGATATGGTTCGCGAGAGCCTGACCTGACTCACTCCCTGTCCTGATCGTTCCCACGCTCTGCGTGGGAATGCCTCAACGGACGCTCCGCGTTCGGCTATTGGATGGGACGCAGAGCGCCCCGGGCTGCGTTCCCACGCAGAGCGTGGGAACGATCACGGTGCGGCTAGCGCCAGATCAAAAAACGCCTGAATCAAGCGCAACTCGCGCCGGCGCTCCATGCAGCCAATCATGTGCCGGTTCACCAGCCCTTCCCCGGCAATCGGGATCGCCACCACGCGCGGGTCATGACTGACCTCCACCGATGACACCACACCGACCCCCAACTCGGCCGCGACCGCTTCGGTCACCGCCTCGCGACTGTCCAGCTCCAGCAACACCCGCGGCTGAATCGACGCCTGCATACACGCCTGGTCAAACGTGCGCCGGGTAATCGAAGTCGGCTCGCGCAGAACCATGATCACTTGGTCCAGCTCCTTGAGTTTTACGTCAGCGGAGCGATTCGCCCAGCGATGCCCCGCCGGCACCAGCGCGCAGATCCGCGATTCGCTCAGCGCTTGCAGATGCAGGCCCTTGCGCGGCTCGACCTCGGTCAGCACCGCTACATCGGCGTGTTCCGACAACAGCGCCGCCAGGGTTTCCTGCGCGTTGCCCAGACGCAGGTTGACGGTAATGCCCGGATAGCGTGCGCGCAGGCTTGCCAGCATCGGCATGACCATGTGCGGCCCATCCGCCGCCACCTCCAGACGCCCGGTCAGTAACTGCCGATTGGCCTCGAGCAGCGTCTGCGCTTCTTCCGCCAGGCCGAACATGGCGCGGGTGATCGCTGCCAGTTTGGTGCCCTCCTCGGTCAGTTCCACCCGTCGCGCGGTACGCCGCAACAAAGTGATCTGGTAGTGCTCTTCCAGTGCCTTGATGTGTCCGGTGACCGCCGGCTGGCTGATGAACAACCGCGCAGCCGCGCGGGTGAAGCTGCCTTCGCGGGCCACGGCATCGAAGGCGCGCAGCTGAAACAGATTCATGGATAACCCTCACTGATGGCTGGCATAACAACAAACAATTTGATTGATGCAGCGGCGAATTGCAACGTAGGCCCCGTAGCTTCACCCCACAGCGTTTTCGCGAGGACACACGAATGAGTACCGCCGCACCGATTCTGCTCACTCCCGGCCCGTTGACCACTTCGGCCCGCACCCGTCAGGCCATGATGGTCGACTGGGGTTCGTGGGATGACCGCTTCAACCAGCTGACCGCCAGCCTGTGCGAGCAATTGCTGGCCATCCTAAACGGCGCCGCCAGCCACCATTGCATACCGTTACAGGGCAGCGGCACTTTTGCCGTCGAAGCGGCGATCGGCACGCTGGTGCCGCGCGACGGCAAAATCCTCGTGCTGATCAATGGCGCGTACGGCAAGCGCCTGGCGAAAATCTGCGAAGTGCTCGGCCGCTCGTTCAGCACCTTCGAAACCGCCGAAGACGAACCGACCACCGCCGCTGACGTCGACCGCTTGCTGCGCGCCGACGCTGACATCACCCACGTGGCGCTGATCCACTGCGAAACCAGCACCGGCATTCTCAATCCGCTGGCCGAAATCGCCGAGGTCGTTGCGCAACACGGCAAACGCCTGATCATCGACGCCATGAGCTCCTTCGGCGCATTGCCCGTGGATGCGCAAAAAGTACCGTTCGACGCGCTGATTGCCGCTTCCGGAAAATGCCTGGAAGGCGTACCGGGGATGGGTTTTGTCTTCGCCCGCAAGGAATCGCTGGCCGCCGCGGCTGGCAACTCGCACTCGCTGGCGATGGACCTGTACGACCAGCACGTCTACATGATGAAAACCGGGCAATGGCGCTTCACCCCGCCCACCCATGTGGTCGCGGCGCTGCACGAAGCGCTACTGCAATACAGCGAAGAAGGCGGCCTGCCGGCGCGGCATGCGCGTTATGCGGCCAACTGTCAGGCGCTGATGGAAGAGATGAACAAGCTCGGCTTGCGCAGCTTCCTGCCGGCGGCAATTCAGGCGCCGATCATCGCGACTTTCCATGCGCCGCAGGATCCGCGTTACCAGTTCAAGGAGTTCTATGAGCGGGTCAAGGCCAAGGGTTACATCCTCTACCCCGGCAAGCTGACCCAGGTCGAAACTTTCCGCGTCGGCTGCATCGGCCACGTCACCCCGGACGAAATGCGCCAGGCCGTGGCAGCAGTGGGTGAAGTGCTGCGCGAGATGGAAGTGCTCGACATTTAAGCCCCACCACAAATCCCCTGTGGGAGCGAGCCTGCCCGCGAAAGCGTCGTCCCAAGCGACACATAGGCTGATGTCAGACCGCTTTCGCGAGCAGGCTCGCTCCCACATTTTGATCTCATATTCAAATCAGGAATTCACGCCATGAACTACACCAATCCAAGCAAGCTGCAAGCCGCGATCCTCGACTGGGCCGGTACCGTGGTCGATTTCGGCTCGTTCGCGCCGACGCAGATCTTCGTCGAAGCCTTCGCCGAGTTCGATGTGCAGGTGTCGATTGAAGAGGCCCGTGGGCCGATGGGCATGGGCAAGTGGGACCACATCCGCACCCTCTGTGATCAGCCGCAAGTGGCCGAGCGTTATCGCAAGGTGTTCGGTCGCACGCCGACCGACGATGACGTCACCGCTATCTACAATCGCTTCATGCCGTTGCAGATCGAGAAAATCGCCGAGCACTCGGCCCTGATTCCCGGCGCGCTGGACGCCATCGCCCAACTGCGCGCGCAAGGCATCAAGATCGGTTCCTGCTCCGGTTACCCGAAAGCGGTCATGGACAAAGTCGTCGAACTCGCCGCCAGCAACGGCTACGTCGCCGACCACGTGGTCGCCACCGACGAAGTGCCAAACGGTCGTCCATGGCCGGCGCAAGCGTTGGCCAATGTCATCGCTCTGGGCATCGACGATGTTGCAGCGTGCGTGAAGATCGACGACACCGTGCCGGGCATTCTCGAAGGCCGCCGGGCCGGCATGTGGACGGTTGCGCTGATTTGCTCGGGCAACGCGCTGGGTCTGGATTATGAGGGTTTCCGCGCGCTGGGCAGCGATGAACTCGCCAGTGAGCGCAAGCGCATCCACGCGCTGTTCGCAGATTCGCGGCCGCATTACATGATCGACACCATCAGCGATCTGCCGGAAGTGATCGCCGACATCAACAAGCGTCTGGCCAACGGTGAGATGCCGCAAAACGCTTGAGGCTGGAAAACTAAAACACCGCTGATTGCAATCAGCGGTGTTTTTTTTGCACTGTCTTGAGTAAAGACATCGCTTGATTATGACTTATTCGGAAATAAGGTTACCTTGCGCATCGTACGCAAGACCATCGGGATGTTTAACACTTCCGTCCGGCAATTGTTCAGTTCCATCTTCCCAGACAATACGCCCATCCGGATATTCAACGGTATTATCCGGCCAGACGATTCGCCCGTCCGGATACTCTACCCGGCCGTCTTCATATTGAATGATGCCGTCGGGACGCTTGATCGAAGTTTTATCTACAGCGACTACGCTGCCGTCAGGCAGTGTGGTGGAGCCATCGACATTGACTTTCGCACCAATTGTTTGAATCAGCGTTATCAAGGCCACAGGATCGATGTTGATGTTAAGGGTCGGCCATGGCATTGGCGGACGCTTGGTGTCAACCGGGGTCACTGGTTTGGTTGGCGCTACCGGTTTGGTCGGCGCCACTGGTTTGGTCGGTGCTACTGGCTTGGTTGGCGCCACTGGCTTGGTCGGCGCCACTGGCTTGGTCGGCGCTACTGGCTTGGTCGGCGCCACTGGTTTGGTTGGCGCTACTGGCTTGGTTGGCGCAACTGGTCTGGTTGGGACAACTGGCTTGGTTGGCGCAACTGGCTTTGTTGGTGTTACCGGCTTTGACGTCGTGGTAGTAGGGCGAGGCTTCGAGATCGGACTTTTCATATTCACACTCAAATTGATAAATATAATTTTGATCTTTAATAACAAACTAAAGAGCCGAGCCGACAATAATCACGCACAACCAACTATTCAAACCAAAAGAAACCACAAGATATAAACAACATAGAGTTACGCTGCACAGACCAACGTACAACAATAACTTTCAATAAACAGAAGTCATAAACCGTAAAACTTGCATTTCGATTGATTGCAAATGTCATCACGCCGCAGGTTGGCATGTATTGATCGCGACCATCGGCTACATCGCTGCAAATCCGCGCCGTCCCTGCAGGCCACCCGTGTGGGCAAAGACCAGACGCGTGCCGACCGCGAATTCGCCTGACTCGACATGCTGCTTGAGCGCCAGCAAGGCCTTGCCGGTGTACAGCGGTTCCAAAGGGATGCCGCTGGTTTGCTCGGTCTGATCGATGAAGGTCAGCAACGCCTGGTCAACTTTGGCGAAACCACCACGGCTGGCATCGATCAGTTGATAGTCCGCCGCAGGCTCGGTGGCGTGCGCGAGGATCGACTCGATGTTCGGCGCTACGCCGTGATCATCCGGCACTGCCAGAGCACCGTACACCACGCGCTTGCCTTGCTCGGCGAGCGCCAGTCCGGCCAGTGTCGTGCCGGTGCCACAGGCCAGCCACCAGGCGTCGAAATCATTCCAGCCCAGCTTGGCCAATTGCTTTTCGGCCTGCTGCCTGATCGCTGCGCAACCCAAGGCGCCGGCCAGTCCACCACCGCCCTCGGGCACCGCATGCAGCGTCGGAAATTGCGCTTGCCATGGCACCCAGAATCCCGCTTCGTGCCGCGCGCGGTAGCCGGCGTAACCGAGCCAATGCAACTGCATGCCGAACGCTTGCAAATCCCGCACTGTCGGCGTGTCCTGCGGGTGCCCGCGCAGCAGCCCCACGGTTTTGAATCCCAGCCGCTTGCCCGCCGCCGCCAGCGCGTGCAGGTGATTGGAATGCGCACCGCCAAGGCTGATGATGCCCTCGGCGCCGGCACGCTCGGCGGCTTTGAGATGTTCAACGAGTTTGAACCACTTGTTGCCGCTGATCAGCGGGTCGATGCGGTCCAGGCGCAGCATCGCAACCTCGATGCCGGCGTCTGCCAGCCAGCCTAGACGGAGCGGTTCGAGGGGGGCTTGGGTTAGCCAGTCGGGGGGAGGCAAAAGCATGGGCACTGCACAATCTGGAAAAGACCACATACTAGTAGGAGCTGCCGCAGGCTGCGATCTTTTGATCTTGCTTTTGAAATCAGGATCAACAGATCGCAGCCTTCGGCAGCTCCTACAGAATGTGTTTACAACTCAGCCGCCAGCCGCGAACCCTGATTAATCGCGCGCTTGGCATCCAGCTCCGCAGCCACATCCGCGCCGCCGATCAAGTGCACGTTCTGCCCGGCTTCAACCAGAGCATCGTGCAACTCACGCAACGGATCCTGACCCGCACAGATCACGATGTTGTCCACCGCCAGCAGTTGCGGCTCACCGCTTTCGCCGATGCGAATGTGCAAGCCTTGGTCATCGATGCTCAGGTATTCGACGCTGTTGAGCATCTGCACCTGCTTGTTCTTCAGACCGGTGCGATGAATCCAGCCGGTGGTTTTGCCCAGACCGTCGCCGACCTTGGTTTTCTTGCGCTGCAACAGGAACACCTCGCGGGCCGGCGCATGCGGCGCCGATTTGATTCCCGCCACACCACCACGGGCCTCCAGTTGCGTGTCGATGCCCCATTCCTTCCAGAACGCCGCGCGATCCAGACTGGTGGCCACGCCTTGATGAACGAGAAATTCCGAGACATCGAAACCGATCCCGCCCGCACCGATCACCGCGACACGCTTGCCGACCGGCTTGCGCTCGAGGATCACATCCAGATAACTCAGGACCTTGGCATTCTCGACGCCCGGAATCGCCGGCACGCGCGGGGCGATACCGGTGGCTAGGATGATCTCGTCGTAACCGCCCTCAACCAACTTGGCCACGTCGACACGGGTGTTCAGGCACACCTCGACATTCGTCGTTTGCAGCTTGCGGTTGAAGTAGCGCAGGGTTTCGAAAAACTCTTCCTTGCCCGGTACGCGCTTGGCGATGTTGAACTGGCCACCGATCTCGCTGGCCGAATCGAACAGCGTCACCTGATGACCGCGCTCGGCGGCCACGGTGGCGGCGGACAAACCGGCAGGGCCGGCACCGACCACGGCGATTTTCTTGATCTGCTGCACCGGCAGGTAATTGAGTTCGGTTTCGTGGCAGGCACGCGGGTTGACCAGGCAACTGGTGAGCTTGCCGCCAAAGGTGTGGTCGAGGCACGCCTGGTTGCAGCCGATGCAGGTGTTGATTTCGTCGGCACGCCCTGCGGCGGCCTTGTTGACGAAGTCCGGATCGGCGAGGAATGGTCGGGCCATGGAGACCATGTCGGCATCGCCTTCAGCAAGAATCTGCTCGGCAATTTCCGGGGTATTGATGCGGTTGGTGGTGATCAGCGGAATACTCACAGAGCCGCGCAACTTGGCCGTGACCTTGCTGAACGCTGCACGCGGAACCTTGGTGGCGATGGTCGGAATCCGCGCTTCGTGCCAGCCGATACCGGTGTTGATGATGGTCGCGCCCGCCTGTTCGATGGCTTTGGCCAGCATGACGATTTCATCCCAGGTGCTGCCACCTTCGACCAGATCGAGCATCGACAGGCGGAAGATGATGATGAAATTCGGCCCGACCGCTTCGCGCACACGACGGACAATTTCTACCGGCAGGCGCATGCGGTTTTCGTAGCTGCCACCCCAGCGGTCGGTGCGGTGATTCGTGTGCGCGGCGAGGAACTGGTTAATGAAGTAACCTTCCGAGCCCATGATCTCGACGCCGTCGTATTCGGCGGTTTGCGCCAATACCGAGCAGGTGACGAAATCGCTGATCTGCTTTTCGATGCCCTCTTCGTCCAGCTCTTTGGGCTTGAACGGGTTGATCGGCGCCTGAATCGCGCTCGGTGCTACTTGTTTCGGGCTGTAGGCGTAACGCCCGGCGTGAAGAATCTGCATGCAGATCTTGCCACCCGCCTCGTGCACCGCGCGGGTGACGATGCGGTGCTTGAGCGCCTCTTCTTCAGTTGTGAGCTTGGCCGCGCCGGAATACACGCCGCCCTCGTCATTCGGGCCGATGCCGCCGGTGACCATCAGGCCGACACCGCCACGGGCACGTTCGGCGAAGTACGCCGCCATGCGCTCGAAGCCACCCGGCTTTTCTTCCAGGCCGGTGTGCATCGAGCCCATCAGGGTACGGTTGCGCAGCGTGGTGAATCCCAGGTCCAGCGGGGCCAGCAAATGCGGGTAATGAGCGGCGGTCATCGGTAACTCCACAACGAGCGATCACGGAAAGTTGCGGGAGCTCTGCGTCCCCCGTCAGTCATGTTCGACAGACTAAGAGTCGCACCGCTGTCACTCAATGACCGTAACTGACAAGTTATTGATCCAAATGCGCAGCGCCCCTTGGCAATCAGGGCCATGGGCCCTACCCTAGGCGCCACACTCTGTACCCGGCTGTTGTTGGTTTTCATGCGCAAACTTCTGTATCTGTTTTTCTCCATGGCCCTCGTTGCCGCCCTGACCACCTACGCCATGTGGGCGGCAGACCGGCCGGCGGGACATTACCTGTCGGACCTGCGCATCAAGCTCGCCGTCAATCAGGGCACGCCCGGCGACCGTGGCAATCTGCTCGGCATTCAGCCCGAACTGTTCCCCACCGATTACCAAAGCTCCGCACGCCTGCACCGCAAACTCGCGGCGTATCTGCAGCAGGCCCGCGATCAGGGCTTGCTCAACGAAAAAACCGTGGTGGTGTTGCCCGAGCAGGTCGGCACCTGGCTGATGATCAGCGGCGAGAAAGACGAGTTGTATCAGGCGCCGACCCTGGCGGAGGCAATGAACTGGCTGGCGGCGAGCAATCCGCTGTTGTTTGCCCGAGCGTGGCTGCGGGCCAAGGGCGAGCAACGGCTGGATGATGCTTATCTGCGGATGAAAGCCAAGGCCATGGCCAAGGATTACCAGGCGCTGTTCGGCGGTCTGGCCAAGGAGTTCCAGGTCACTCTGGTCGCCGGGTCCATCGTGCTGCCGGAGCCAAGCATCCGCGACGGCCGGCTCAGGCCCGGCAGCGGCGCCCTGTTCAACAGCAGCGTGGTGTTTGGTCGCGACGGCGTGCCATTGGGCCAGCCGCAGCGGCAGATGCATCCAATCTTCGATCAGCAAGGTGTGATTCAGGCCGAAGACAAACACGCCATCCAGGTCGTCGACACACCGGCCGGACGCTTGGGCATCCTGATCGGCAGTGACAGCTGGTACCCCGGCAACTACCGCACCCTCGATGAACAAGGCGCGCAACTGGTGGCGGTGCCGGCGCAGGTTATCGGCCAAGACGCATGGGACAAGCCATGGCGTGGCTACAAGGGTTCGAGCACGCCGGGCTCGGTCAGCCTCAAGCCCGGCGACCTCAGTGAAGGTCAAGCCTGGCATCGACTGACCCTCACCGCGCAACCGCCAAGCAGCCACGCGATTGCCGGCGTCAGTGTGTTCATGCGCGGGCAGTTCTGGGACAAGCCGAGTACCGGCACAAGCTTCCTCAGCAGCAACGGCCAGCAGTTCGCCGATGGCGAGGCCCGTGGTGCGCGCTTGCTGAACGTCTGGCTATAAACCATGAAGCCGCAGCCGATGCGCCTCGGGGATCTGTCGGTGGGCTTCGTCCATAGTCTGGCCGACGCCGTGCGCAGCCACGACGCCGATCCGCTGCCTCTGCTTGAACAATATGGCCTCGATGCCGCGCGACTGGCCGAGGTCGGGGCACGCTTGTCGATCCCGCGTTACATGCGCCTGGGCCATGCGGCGATTCAACTGACCGGCGATCCGGCCCTGGGCCTGCGCATGGGCCGGATGATCCGCTTGAATCAGGCTGGGCTGGCCGGCATCACCGCCGCGCAAGCGCCGACCGTGCGCGAGGCGGCCCGCTGCCTGACGCGCTTCGAACCGCTATACGGTTCCAACTATCGCGGGCAGTCCAGTTTTCACGAAGATGCCAACGGTGCGTGGCTGCGCTTCTACTCGATCAGCCCTTACAACGCCTATAACCGCTTCGTGGTCGACTCGATCCTCGCCGGCTGGCTGCATCAGTTGTCGAGCCTGTGCGGCGAAACGTTGCGCGCCGAGCGAATCGAAATCGAATTCGAAGCGCCGGATTACCGCGACGCCTACACAATGCTTGGCGACTGCCCGATCCAGTTCAGCGCCGAACGCAATCAGCTGCGCCTGAGCCTGAACAGCCTTGCCCTGCGCAACCCTGAACATTGCCCGAGCACCTGGCGACATCTGCTGCAATTGTGCGAGCGGGAGCTGGAACAACTGACCCGCACCCGCAGCCTGCGCGAGCGCATCACTCAGTTGCTCGGCCCGCTGCTCAACGGCGGCCGCGAGCCGGATCTCGAGGAAGTCGCGGCACGCCTGAAATTGCCGACCTGGACCCTGCGGCGCAAACTAGCAGAGGAAGGCACGCAATTTCGCGCGATCCTCAATGACACACGCCGCGACCTGGCAATGACCTACATCCGCGACACCGAACTGGCGTTCGGCGAGATCGCTTACCTGCTGGGCTTTGCCTCAGCTGAAGCCTTCCAGCGTGCATTCAAACGCTGGAGCGGGCAGACGCCCGGCGAATCCCGACGAAATTACCGCTCGGGAGCCTGAAGCTCAGAGCTCCGTCGCGTCGTCTGCAGGCTCTGGTTGATCCAGCTCAAAGGCCTGGTATTCGAGCAGTTCTTCCTGATACTCATCCATCGTATGAATCCCCCGACTACTCGCTATGAAAATGGCCTGATCAATCGACCTGTGCCCCGAGCATAAAGTGCCCGTGTGAAGGAAAAGTGAAACGCAGCCTTCATGAATAAAACGTAGCAGGTGGCTGGGGATTTATCGCGGCGATGGTGTCGCAGGTGTGTAACCAGATCTTAAGCCAACCCGAAAACCACTGTGGGAGCGACCCTGCTCGCGAAGGCGGTGTGTCAGTCTGATCATCTGTCGACTGATACACCGCTTCGCGAGCAGGCTCGCTCCCACAGGGTCTCGCTTGGTTTCTTATTGGCCCGACGCAGGCATCGCCGGAATCGGCTCGGACGGTGGCGGAATATCCGGGTTGGTCGGTGGCGTGATGGTTTCGCTGCCCGGCGCGGGCTCTTCCACGGGAGCTGGCGCAGGCGTAATCGGCGTCGACTCCGCTGGCGGTACCACCGGCTCGGAACTCACTGGTGCGGTTTCAGCCGGGGCTGGTGCAGGTTCTGCAGCCGGCGCAGGGACCGGTTCTGCTGCCGGTGTCGGCACCAGAGGCGCAGGTGCAGGTGCCGCTTTTGGTTCTGGCACACCAAGATCGGTTTTCGGCTTTTCTTCGATGTGTGCAGCTTTCTTCGCATCGGCGGGCAGGAACTGCTCCACCAGCGTGAAGAAGCGCTCGTAGAACTTCTGCGCCGTGACCGTCTCACTGGCGACCTTGACCATCGAATCATCCGAGGAGCCGATCGGCATCGACACCGAGCCCAACACACCAACCCCGAGGCTGGCGGAATTGTTGGTCTTCTTCAACGCATAACGATCCTGCAAGGCGTTGGCGAACACCGTCGCATGATGCCCGGCGCTGCCGTCTTCGGCGCAGACCACGTTGAAGCTGATCTCGAGATGGGTCTCGCCGGTCTGCTGGAAGCTCTTGTGACCGCTGACCAGCTTCGGATCACTGCTGGTAATGATGTAGCCCTGACTGAGCAACGCGCGCCGGGCCGCTTCGCAACTGGCGGTGTCGGTTACCGGATAATTGCGCGAAAAGGTGCCGGAGTCATCGAAGTTCTCATGCTCATAGATCGGCTTGTCCTTCGAACAACCGGCCACCGCAGTCAACAAAAGCGCCAGCCCGACAACACGCATGGGAGTGGAAATCAACATTGAACATCCTGAGGGAAAACAGTCCGGGGCGTATTGTGCAACAGATCGCCGCCCCATGGCGCATGGAATAGTGTCAAGAATCGGTTACAACTTTACCGGTCATGGCCATCAGGAAAAAGCCGCGTGGACAAATGATCGATCAACGCGCGCAATTTCGCTGTCGCTTGTTGACTCGACGGCCACAACACCCTAGCCGCCCGACGTGTTCTAAACGCCAAGGGACGGTGTATATCCAAGAATCAGGTCGGCTGTCAGGCCGCCTTCGCGAGCAGGCTCGCTCCCACAGAAAAGCAAAGCAGCGCAGCTGCCCGCGGCAAAGCCGCCCCACTCAACAATGAGCGCAAGCTCGAGTGCTTCTGATCTTGCTTTTGATCCACCGGCGACGTCGGAAGGCTGAGCGGAGGGATTGATCCGGGTGTGGGAGCGTAGCGACCGTCTGGCGCAGCCAGACACAGCGGAAGGAGGTGCAGCGAAGCAAACCGGAGCCGCTGCGCCCGGCTCGATCCCGCAGCGAAGGAACCCGAGCCTGCGAGGGCCGAACGTAGGAGCAAGCCTTTTTGGGTACTTTTTCGGCGTCTGGAAAAAGTGCCTCGCCGTAAGGGCGAAACCACCAGCTGCCGCACCCGAAGAAACGGATATTCACCCAAACCACCCAGAGCATGGCCGGCCCAAAGGCCGCCAAGCCACCAAAAACAAAAAAGCCCCGACCAACCAGGCCGGGGCTCCTTCAAACGTCAGTCAAAAGATCAGAACCGCTCGATCTCCGCCTCAGCTTCCAACTGCTTGCGATACGCCGCAAAGTCCTGCTGCCCTTCACGGGAAGCCAGGAAGCGACGATATTGCGCCTTCTCTTCATCAGTAGGCGCGGCAGCTTCGTTAACACCGTTGAGTCGCACAACCATCAGACTGCCATCCGGCAAGGTAACGCTGGAGAAGGTCGGCTTGTCTTTGGCAGCCGGCTTCGGCATCCGGAACAGTGCCTGCAGCACAGCCGGATCAACCCCTTCCTGACCACGGGTGGCCGCTTCGGTGATCTTCCAGTTCTGACCGTCAATGGCCTTGTCCAGCGGCGCCTTGCCATCGCGCAGATCAGCGATCAGCTTCTCGGCACGGGTCTTGGCCTCGGCACTGGCGTGCTCCTTGGTCAGCTGAGTGCGGATCGCCGCGCTCACACTTTCCAGCGGCAGTTGCGCAGGCTTCAGGTGCTCCTTGGAACGCAGCACGATCACGGTTTCCGGGTCCAGCTCGATGGCGGTGCTGTTGGCACCTTCATCAATCACTTCCGGACTGAAAGCGGCAGTGACCACGGCACGGTTGGCTGCAACACCTTCGCCACCTTCACGGCCGAACGGTTTGGAAGTGTGCACGGTCAGTTTCAGATCCGCTGCTGGCTGCGCCAAGTCAGAGGCTTCGAACGCCGAGTCTTCCAGTTGCTTGGTCGCCTCAACGAAACGCTGCTCGACCTGAGCGGCTTTCAGCTCGCGGGTCAGCTTGTCTTTCAGGCTGGCCAGGGTCGGCACTTCAGGCGCTTCCACGCCCAACAGCTTGATCAGGTGATAACCGAAGTCGGTACGAATCGGCTCGGACACCTGGTCTTTCGACAAGGAGTACAGCGCTTTTTCAAAAGCTGGATCGTAAACGCCAGGACCGGCATAACCGAGGTCACCGCCATTGTTGGCGGAACCCGGGTCCTGCGAGAACTCTTTGGCCAGCGCTTCGAACTTCTCGCCCTTGGCCAGACGCGCCTGGACTTCGTCGATCTTCGCCTTAGCCTGCGCTTCGGTAGTCTTGTCGTTCACTTCGATGAGGATGTGCGCGGCACGACGCTGTTCCGCCAGGTTGGCGATCTCTTTCTGGTACGCCGCCTCAAGGTCTTCATCCTTGACCGCAACCTGATCAAAGAACGACGACTTCTTCAGCTCGACGTAATCGATGATCACCTGATCCGGCGTCATGAATTCCTTGGCGTGTTCGTCGTAGTAAGCCTTGACCTCGTCATCGGTCAGCTTGACCGCAGCCGGGTCGGCCTTGACGTTCAGAGTGGCGAAATCACGGGTCTGTTTTTCCAGACGGGCGAATGCCAGCACTTCGGCGTCGGTGACGAAACCGCTGCCGGCAACGCCAGCGCGCAATTGGCCGATTAGCATTTCCTGAGCCAGCATCTGGCGGAACTGCATGCGGCTGTAGCCCAGTTGACGGATCACCTGGTCGAAACGCTCGGAGCTGAACTTGCCATCGACCTGGAATTCAGGCGTCTGCAGGATCACTTGATCCAGCGCGGCTTCGGAGAACGAGAACTTCGCCTGTTCGGCGCCTTGCAGCAGCAACTTGCGGTCGATCAGGCCTTTGAGCGCCGATTCGCGCAGCATCTTTTCGTCGAGCAAGGAAGCATCGAAGTCCTTGCCCAGCTGTTGCATCAGCTGACGGCGTTGCATATCAACGGCCTGGCTCAGCTCGTTCTGGCTGATTTCGTCACCGTTGACCTTGGCCGCCTCGTTCTTGTGAGTCGTGGCCTGGAAAATGGCATCGAAACCGGTCAGGGCCATCAGTGCAACGATGACCCCGATAATGGTCTTGGCAATCCAGCCTTGTGAATTGTCCCTGATATTCTGCAGCATGCGTCCCCCAGAAACGGTTGAACTTCAATTTAGGCAACCGTGGAGCGTGGGTAGAATCCGGATAGAAGAAAGGCGCATCCGAGGATGCGCCTTCTCGTAACTGGCGGAGCGGACAGGGCTCGAACCCTCGATCCCGGCGTTACAGGTGGCTCTTTCAGCCACCTGCTCTACCGCTCCGCTGCCAAGTCAGGCTTGACCCCGACCCGGATGGGTAAAAACCTGGAAACTCAGTTAACAGCTTCTTTCAGCGCTTTACCGGCTTTGAAACCTGGCTTCTTGGCAGCCGGGATTTCCAGAGACTTGCCGGTTTGCGGGTTGCGACCGGTACGAGCCGGACGGTCAGTCACGGAGAAAGTACCGAAACCAACCAGAACAACGGAGTCGCCAGCCTTCAGAGCGCCAGTGACGGATTCGATTACAGCGTCCAGCGCACGGCCAGCAGCAGCTTTCGGGATATCAGCGGATGCAGCGATAGCATCAATCAGTTCCGACTTGTTCACTCTAAGTCCCCTTATATCTATTTTGAGATGTTTCTAAGTTTTTTGGTGAAAGCAAAAACGAGTGCTGAATGGCCTACAGACACTTAAGAGCCGCTTTATAACAAGGGCTCTAAAATGCTGTCAAGGAAAGCCCCCCAGGCTAAAACGTATTAATGCGTGCTAATTCTTTCCTTGGCATCAGACTCGCGTTTTTCGTCCTTGGCAACTATCTCCGGAGCCACATCCGGCAAGGGCTCCGGCGCGTATTGCAGCGCAATTTGCAGGACCTCGTCAATCCATTTAACCGGTTTGATCTGCAGATCCTGCTTGATATTGTCAGGAATCTCCTTCAGATCGCGGACGTTTTCTTCCGGAATAATCACAATCTTGATTCCGCCGCGATGTGCCGCCAGCAGTTTTTCTTTCAAACCGCCAATTGCCAACACCTGACCACGCAAAGTGATCTCACCGGTCATGGCGACATCGGCGCGCACCGGAATGCCGGTCAATGCCGAGACCAGCGCCGTGCACATGCCCACGCCAGCGCTAGGGCCGTCTTTCGGCGTAGCACCTTCCGGCATGTGAATATGGGTGTCGCGCTTCTCGTGGAAGTCCAGCGGGATGCCCAGGCTCTTGGCGCGGCTGCGCACAACGGTCTGTGCGGCAGTGATCGATTCGACCATCACATCACCGAGCGAACCGGTCTTGATCAGTTGCCCTTTACCCGGAATCACTGCGGCTTCGATGGTCAGCAATTCGCCGCCAACCTGAGTCCACGCCAGGCCAGTCACCTGCCCCACCTGATCCTGCTGCTCGGCCAGGCCGTAGCGGAACTTGCGCACGCCGAGGAAATGCTCGAGCAGATCAGCTGTCACTTTTACCGAGAAGCGTTTTTCCAGCGCATGCTCTTTCACTGCCTTGCGGCAGACCTTGGCGATCTGTCGCTCGAGGCCCCGCACGCCCGCTTCACGGGTGTAATAACGGATGATGTCGCGGATGGCTTCCTCGTCGAACTCCAGCTCGCCCTTCTTCAGACCGTTAGCGGTGATCTGTTTCGGCGAGAGGTATTTCACGGCGATGTTGATCTTCTCGTCTTCGGTGTAACCCGGCAGACGGATGACTTCCATCCGGTCCAGCAGCGCTGGCGGGATATTCATCGAGTTCGAGGTGCACAGGAACATCACATCAGAGAGGTCGTAATCGACTTCCAGATAGTGATCGTTGAAGTTGTGGTTCTGCTCGGGATCGAGCACCTCCAGCAACGCCGACGCCGGATCGCCACGCATGTCGCTGCCCATCTTGTCGATTTCATCGAGCAGGAACAGCGGGTTGCGTACGCCCACTTTTGTCATCTTTTGAATCAATCTTCCCGGCATCGAACCGATGTAGGTCCGGCGGTGACCACGAATTTCCGCTTCGTCACGCACGCCGCCCAAGGCCATACGTACGAATTTACGGTTGGTGGCATGGGCAATCGATTCCGCCAGCGAGGTTTTACCCACGCCTGGTGGACCGACCAGGCACAACACCGGGCCACGGATTTTCTTTACACGCTTCTGCACGGCGAGGTATTCAAGGATGCGCTCCTTGACCTCTTCAAGGCCGTAGTGATCGGCGTCGAGAATGTCTTCTGCACGAGCCAGGTCGAGACGTACTTTGCTTTGCGCCTTCCACGGCACCTGCACCAGCCAATCAATGTAGGAGCGCACCACGGTGGCTTCAGCCGACATCGGCGACATCTGCTTGAGCTTGTTCAGCTCGGCAGTCGCCTTGGCCAGCGCGTCTTTCGGCAGGCCGGCAGCATCGATGCGCTTTTTCAGCTCTTCGATTTCGTTGTGGCCTTCGTCGCCGTCACCGAGTTCTTTCTGAATGGCCTTCATCTGCTCATTCAGGTAGTACTCGCGCTGGCTGCGCTCCATTTGCTTTTTGACGCGACCGCGAATGCGTTTTTCAACCTGCAGCAGGTCGATTTCGGCATCCAGCAGCGCCAGCACGTGTTCGACACGGGCCGACAGATCGATGATCTCGAGGATTTCCTGCTTCTGCTCGATTTTCAGCGCCATGTGCGCGGCCATGGTGTCGACCAGACGACCCGGCTCATCGATGCTGTTGAGCGACGACAGGACTTCAGCCGGAACCTTCTTGCCCAGCTGGACGTATTGTTCGAACTGCGAAAGCAGCGTGCGTACGAAGACTTCCGACTCGCGCTCGGCGGCGTCGACTTCTTCGATCAGAGACACTTCGGCGCGGCAATGGCCATCGACTTCGCTGAAGCGCTCGACAGTACCACGCTGCTCGCCTTCGACCAGAACCTTGACGGTGCCGTCAGGCAGCTTCAGCAGTTGCAGAACCGTGGCAATTGTACCTACGCGATAGAGAGCGTCTTCACCGGGATCATCGTCAGCCGGGTTTCTCTGGGCCAGCAGCAGAATCTGCTTGTCACCCGTCATCGCGGCCTCGAGGGCTTCGATGGATTTCTCGCGCCCCACGAACAGCGGGATAACCATGTGCGGATAAACCACGACATCACGCAATGGCAGGAGAGGCAATTCGATGGTTGTCTTCATGATTTCGCCTCTACGGCGGCCGTATGGCCGTAATCAGATGGAATTAAGCTTGAAACCAAGATGGGGGCTGCCTCGAAAAAAAACAAGCGCAAAGCGGAGGTAAAAAACGACTTAAAAAAAAAGAGGCCCGAAGGCCCCTTCTTTGTTGCGGCGCTGTGAACGCTTACGCGTCCGGCGCTGCCTTGGCCGTCGGCTCACTGTTTTCATAGATATACAGTGGCTTGGACTTGCCTTCGATCACGCTTTCATCGATCACGACTTTGCTCACCTCGGACTGTGAGGGGATCTCATACATCGTGTCGAGCAGCACACCTTCGAGAATCGAACGCAGGCCACGGGCACCGGTTTTACGTTCCAGGGCACGCTTGGCGACCGATTTCAGCGCGTCGGAACGGAATTCCAGATCCACGCCTTCCATCTCGAACAGCTTGGCATACTGTTTGGTCAGAGCATTTTTCGGCTCTGTGAGGATTTGCATCAGCGCAGCCTCGTCGAGCTCGTCCAGTGTCGCCAGGACCGGCAGACGACCGACGAATTCCGGGATCAGACCGAACTTGACCAGATCGTCAGGCTCGACTTCACGCAGGGATTCACCAACCTTCTTGCCCTCTTCCTTGCTGCGCACTTCGGCGTTGAAGCCGATGCCGCCTTTGGTGGAACGGTTCTGAATGACCTTTTCCAGGCCGGAGAACGCACCACCGCAGATGAACAGGATGTTACGGGTGTCGACCTGCAGGAACTCCTGCTGCGGATGCTTGCGGCCACCTTGCGGCGGTACCGAAGCGACCGTGCCTTCGATCAACTTGAGCAAGGCCTGCTGCACGCCTTCACCGGAAACATCACGGGTGATCGACGGGTTGTCGGACTTGCGGGAAATCTTGTCGATTTCGTCGATGTAGACAATGCCCATCTGGGCTTTCTCTACGTCGTAATCGCACTTCTGCAGCAGCTTCTGAATGATGTTCTCGACATCTTCACCCACGTAACCTGCCTCGGTGAGGGTAGTCGCGTCAGCGATCGTGAACGGAACGTTCAGCAAGCGGGCCAGTGTTTCGGCCAGCAGGGTTTTACCGGAGCCTGTCGGGCCGATCAGCAGGATGTTGCTCTTGCCGAGTTCGACGTCGTCAGCCTTTTTGTCACGTTGGTTCAGGCGCTTGTAGTGGTTGTACACCGCTACGGCCAAAACCTTTTTCGCACGCTCCTGACCAATGACGTACTGGTCAAGGATGCCGCTGATTTCTTTAGGCGAAGGCAATTTATGCGCGCTGCTTTCGGCCTGTGCTTCCTGCACCTCCTCGCGGATGATGTCATTGCACAGGTCGACGCACTCGTCGCAGATAAAGACCGAGGGGCCGGCAATCAATTTGCGCACTTCATGCTGGCTTTTGCCACAGAAGGAGCAATAGAGCAGCTTGCCGTTGTCCTCGCCGTTGCGGGTGTCAGTCATTCGTTCGATCCAAATCCGATAGGCTTGCAACACAAGATGAAGGCTATTGCGGGCTTTTTCAAGCCCGCCGCTGATCGGACGTGCCGATCAGGCCTGTTTTGCGCTGCTTATATTAAGCTGGACGCTGGTTGATCACTTCGTCGATCAGGCCGTATTCCTTCGCAGCTTCGGCACTCATGAAGTTGTCGCGATTGGTATCGCGCTCGATTTCTTCCAGAGTACGGCCGCTGTGCTTGGCCATCAGCATGTTCAGACGCTCGCGGATGAAGAGGATTTCCTTGGCGTGGATTTCGATGTCCGACGCCTGGCCCTGGAAACCGCCCAGTGGCTGGTGAATCATCACGCGCGAGTTCGGCAGGCAGAAACGCTTGCCCGGAGCACCTGCGGTGAGCAGGAATGCGCCCATGCTGCAGGCCTGACCGATGCAGGTGGTCGATACGTTCGGCTTGATGAACTGCATGGTGTCGTAGATCGACATGCCTGCAGTTACCGAACCGCCCGGCGAGTTGATGTACAGATGGATGTCCTTGTCCGGGTTTTCCGCTTCAAGGAACAGCAGTTGCGCACAGATCAGGTTGGCCATGTAGTCCTCTACCGGGCCCACCAGAAAGATCACTCGCTCCTTGAGCAGGCGCGAGTAGATGTCGTAGGCGCGTTCGCCACGAGCGGACTGCTCGACAACCATCGGGACCAGGCCGCCGGCGGCCTGGATATCAGAGTTCTGCTGAATATAAGAATTACGGAACATGCTCTGCAGTCGCTCCCAAATAGTTATGTCTTGAATACGCATAAGCCAGCTCGAGAGCTGGCTTATGGTGTGCACTTCTAACGCAAAATCAATCAGTCGGCTGCTGGAGCTTCTACCGGCTTGACTGCTTCTTCGTAGGAGACCGATTTGTCGGTCACACTAGCTTTCTGCAGAACAGTATCCACAACTTGTTCTTCCAGCACAACCGAACGCACTTCGTTCAGTTGCTGCTCGTTTTTGTAGTACCACGACACGACCTGCTCTGGCTCCTGGTAAGCGGAAGCCATTTCCTGAATCATTTCGCGAACGCGAGCTTCGTCAGGCTTGAGGTCGAACTGCTTGACCACTTCAGCAACGATCAGGCCCAGCACGACGCGGCGCTTGGCTTGCTCTTCGAACAGCTCGGCCGGCAGTTGGTCTGGCTTGATGTTGCCGCCGAACTGCTGAACAGCCTGCACGCGCAGACGGTCAACTTCGTTGGACAGCAGAGCCTTTGGCACTTCGATAGGGTTGGTGGCCAGCAGACCGTCCATTACCTGATTCTTGACCTTGGATTTGATCGCCTGACGCAGTTCACGCTCCATGTTCTTGCGAACTTCGGTGCGGAAACCGTCGATGCCGCTTTCCTTGATGCCGAATTGAGCGAAGAACTCTTCGTTCAGCTCAGGCAGCTTAGGCTCGGACACAGTGTTGACGGTCACGGTGAACTCGGCGGTTTTGCCAGCCAGGTCCAGGTTCTGATAGTCCTCAGGGAAGGTCAGGTTCAGAACGCGCTCTTCGCCAGCCTTAGCGCCAACCAGGCCTTCTTCGAAGCCCGGGATCATGCGGCCGGAACCCAGTACCAGCTGAGTGCCCTTGGCGGAGCCGCCAGCGAACACTTCGCCGTCAACCTTGCCAACGAAATCGATGTTCAGCTGATCTTCGTTCTGGGCAGCACGGTCGGCCACTTCGAAACGGGTGTTCTGCTTGCGCAGGATGTCGAGCATCTTGTCCAGGTCAGCGTCAGCCACTTCAGCGCTCAGACGCTCAACGGTGATGCCTTCGAAGCCAGCAACGGTGAACTCAGGGAAGACTTCGAATACAGCAACGTATTCCAGATCCTTGCCCGCTTCGAGCGACTTTGGCTCGATCGAAGGCGAACCGGCAGGGTTGAGCTTCTGCTCGACCACAGCTTCGTAGAAGGAAGACTGGATGACGTCGCCTACCGCTTCCTGACGCGCATCAGCACCGAAACGGCGCTTGATTTCGCTCATTGGCACTTTGCCTGGACGGAAGCCAGCAATTTTGGCCTTTTGGGCAGTCTGCTGCAGACGCTTGTTGACCTGAGTCTCGATGCGCTCTGCCGGCACGGTGACGCTCATGCGGCGCTCGAGAGCAGTAGTATTTTCAACAGAAACTTGCATGGATATTCCTCGTTGCACAGACGTTAGCCGGCCGTTTCCGACCCCAGAATCAAGGGCATGCATTCTAGTGGGTCAAACTCAAGAAGTCACCCTACTGGAAACGGGTAAAAAAACAGCAGGCAATTTATAGGGAGCGCCGCACGAATGCCGTGCACTCCACTGGCGAATACAAGCGATCACGTCAGGGCTCTGCAGCAACGCTTCTATATATAGAAGCAACTATCAAATCCGCCCCGACAGGCGTTCCGGTAAAACCGGAACGACGAGCAGTTCAGCGTCATCCGATCCTTTAAAAGCGATGAAGTGCCCTGCCCTGCGCTTCGAAATCGGCCATGGCCGGATTTCGAAACCGCTAAAACAAAAAAGGCGCCAGACTGTTAAATCTGGCGCCTTTCGAAATATGGGGTGGACGATGGGGATCGAACCCACGACAACGGGAGTCACAATCCCGTGCTCTACCAACTGAGCTACGCCCACCATATTGCGTAACAAAAAAGCCAAACAACTTCTTTGTCGAAACTTCATCAGGCCCGAGGCACAGATGAAGCTTTATTTGGTGCGGATGAAGAGACTCGAACTCTTACGCCTCGCGGCGCTGGAACCTAAATCCAGTGTGTCTACCAATTCCACCACATCCGCGGATGAAGCTTTTAAAGCAAAGGCGCCAGACCGTTAAATCTGGCGCCTTTCGAAATATGGGGTGGACGATGGGGATCGAACCCACGACAACGGGAGTCACAATCCCGTGCTCTACCAACTGAGCTACGCCCACCATATCGCGTTACTTGTGCCAAAGCTGCCTAATGGCGCACCCGGCAGGACTCGAACCTGCGACCATCCGCTTAGAAGGCGGATGCTCTATCCAGCTGAGCTACGGGCGCCTTGTTAATCTGTACTCTTAAAGGACTACAAACTAAGTGCTTTCCAGCGTCGCAGAACCTTGATTCCGCTTCACCTTCTTAACCAGTGCTAGGCTGTGCCCGACAAGTGCGACGAATAGTATAGAGGGCTCCAAAGGTCGTCAAATCCTTTTTGAAAAAAATTCATTTAATTAAAGGAGTTAGAGGAATTTGCTGACCAAGCGCCTTTGCCCTCACCGCTCGACATGCGAGAATGCGTTCTCATTTTTTCCCCTCTCGATGGTTAATCACGCGCAATGACTGCACAACTAATCGACGGCAAATCGATCGCCGCCAGCCTGCGCCAGCAGATCGCCCAACGAGTTGCCGAGCGTCGCCAGCAAGGCCTGCGCACCCCCGGCCTCGCGGTGATCCTGGTCGGCAGCGATCCTGCCTCTCAGGTTTATGTCTCGCACAAGCGTAAAGACTGTGAAGAGGTTGGCTTCCTCTCTCAAGCCTACGACCTGCCCTCCGACACCACTCAGGACGCCCTGACCGATCTGATCGATCGCCTCAACGACGATCCGGCTATCGACGGCGTTCTCCTGCAGTTGCCTCTGCCCGAACATCTCGACGCGTCCAAGCTGCTGGAACGCATCCGCCCGGACAAAGACGTCGACGGCTTCCACCCGTACAACGTCGGTCGCCTGGCCCAGCGCATCCCGCTGCTGCGCCCCTGCACCCCGAAAGGCATCATGACTTTGCTGGAAAGCACTGGCGCTGATCTTTACGGGATGGATGCGGTAGTTGTGGGCGCCTCCAATATCGTCGGTCGCCCGATGGCCATGGAATTGTTGCTGGCCGGCTGCACCGTCACCGTGACTCACCGCTTCACCAAGGATCTGGCCGGTCACGTCGGCCGCGCTGATCTGGTGGTCGTTGCCGCCGGCAAGCCGGGCCTGGTCAAGGGCGAGTGGATCAAGGAAGGCGCGATCGTGATCGACGTCGGCATCAACCGTCAGGAAGACGGCAAACTGGTCGGTGACGTCGTCTACGAAACTGCCCTGCCCCGCGCTGGCTGGATCACTCCGGTACCGGGCGGCGTCGGCCCGATGACCCGCGCCTGCTTGCTGGAAAACACCCTCTACGCGGCAGAAACCCTGCACGTCTGACCGGTTTTTTCCGCCGCATCAGAACCCCGCCTCGTGCGGGGTTTTTAATGCCTGAGAAAAAACTTCAACCGTTCGCCGGAAACCGCTCTTTTTACAGGCCTTTTCACGAGATTTTCAGGTCTTACAAACAACCATCGACAGTTCTTCAGCCATACTCCTAAAATGCGCCGGTTTTAAGAAATAACCCGTTACAAACTAACGGTATATCCAACCTTTTAGAGTTCGCCCGCGTGAAAATTCGTCTCTCGATTCTGAGCCTGTTGTTTGCTGTTACAGGCACATTCATCACGCCAACGATCAACGCTGCGGAAACCACCGCTGCCCCACGTGACGCTTCGACTTTGAAGATCGCGTCCGGCAGCGCCCTGCTCATGGATATGCAGACCAATAAAGTCATCTATTCCAGCAACCCTGACGTGATCGTGCCGATCGCTTCCGTCAGCAAGCTGATGACGGGCCTGGTCGTGGTAGAAGCTCGACAGAACATGGACGAATGGATCGATGTCGACATCAGGAACACTCCGGAAATGAAGGGTGTGTTCTCCCGGGTCAAACTCAAGAGTGAGCTGCCGCGCCGCGAGATGCTGCTGATCGCCTTGATGTCTTCGGAAAACCGCGCCGCCGCCAGCCTCGCCCATCACTATCCGGGCGGCTACGCTGCTTTTATCGCGGCAATGAACGCCAAGGCCAAGGCGCTGGGCATGACCAGCACGCACTTTGTCGAGCCTACCGGCTTGTCGGAGCGCAACGTTTCCACCGCCCGCGACCTGAGCAAACTGCTGGTGGCTGCGCACAAGCAACCGCTTCTGGTGCAACTGACCACCACCAAGGAAAAAACCGTGGCGTTCCGCAAGCCCAACTACACCCTGGGCTTCCGCAATACCGACCACTTGGTCAATAAGGCCGATTGGGACATCAAGATCACCAAGACCGGCTTCACCAACCCGGCCGGCCATTGCCTGGTGCTGGTGACGAAGATGGGCAACCGTCCGGTCGCCCTGGTGATTCTCGATGCGTTTGGCAAATACACGCATTTTGCCGATGCCAGCCGTATCCGCAGCTGGGTGGAAACCGGGCGCAGCGCCAGTGTTCCTGCGGTGGCACAGCAGTACAAAGCCGACAAAAACCTCAAGAGCCGTCAGAGCGGCGTAGTCGAGGCGGCCAAGTAAATCCAGCGTTGATGAAAAAGCCCCGAATCTTCGGGGCTTTTTTCGTCTGCGCATCAGTCGTTGGGCAGCGGCATCTTGTCGTCATCGGGGATGCCATCGCCCGAGCTCGGCTCTGGCGAAACCTCCGGCGTCAGCACATTGGGCCGGGCCAGCGGGTCACGCATCGGGCTGTCCGGGTCCAGCACCGGATCAACCTCAGGCTCCGGCGTGGTCGGCACGCTGTCAGGTTTGTGGTCATCGAAGCTTGAATCGGTACTCATACGCACCTCACATCAAGGTTTCAGATCGGCTAACGGATCATAGGGCTTGGCCGGTTTCTTCGGATCTTCACCGGGCTCGACATCCAGCGGTGCTTTGGCCGGACCGACCGGATCAACTTGCGGATCGTCAAGGTCCGGCGAATCCGGATCGAATCCCAGATCATCACCCGAGGAATGTTCGGACGAGTGCGGGCCTTTCGGGTTTGGGGAATCTGCCATGTTGCCTCCTTGATTCACCCGCGAAGCACGGGCATTAATCTTCAGAGGCTGGCCGGGCGCAGTCGTGCCCGGCAGATGACGAACGGAGGTTTATTGCGCCGCCAGAGCCTTTCGCGCCTGCGCCGCAGCGTTTTCTTCACCGGCCTGGGCCAGTTCATCGGCGGCTTTCAGCCAACGGGAGCGGTCGACGGCTGCCGGGATCTGCGACGGTTTCTGAATCAGGATTGCCCAGCCACCGGCCTTTTCGAGCGCTGCTTCGAAGCTGGCGAAATCCATCAACTGCCGACGATTCATGCCGGCGCGCAGCAGGACTTTCTGTTTATTGCGATCGTAGCCGGACAGGATCGCGTAACGCGGCTCGGCCCAGAATGCCGAACCTTCACTGAAACGCACCATGACCGGATAGCCCGCTGCGACCTGGGTCAGCAAGGCCGGCAGCTTGCTGTCGAGCGGATAAACCACCAGGCCATATTCGCGAGCAAGGTTCTGCATGTTCTGCTGCAGCTTGTCCTCAGCCCCCGGCAAGTGCAGCGGTTTTTCCAGAAGGCCTGGGGTGATGACGATGCCTTGTTGCGACAGCAGACTGGCGAGCACCTGTGGCCCACTCTGGTTGGCTTCGCCACGATAGAAGGTGCCGCTGAGCTCAACCCGCTCCGGCAAGCGTTTGACTTCCGGCGCTACATTGCCTGCACATCCGCTCAGCACCACCGCGCAAGCGCCGGCAAGCAACGCTCCGCGCACTCGAGAAAATACCTGCACCATCAATCACTCTCTTCCAGACGCCGGTCATCGTGTTCCGGCAACGCCAGCGATCATAGAGCCGCACCCGCCTGCGGTATAGCCTTAAACCGCAGAGCGGGCGATTGCATAGAGCAAACTGATTGGTGACTAACGACCTTTGGTCAATAGCTTGAAACACCCCATTGACTAGACTGTCACTGAAATAGAGCGAATTGCGAAAAGCGGGCGCCCGATGCAGGGCGAAGAGGAGGCACCAATGAGCCTGACCATGACCATCGTGATGTTGATAGCCGGCTGGCTGGCCGTGGCGACTGCCATGTTGTGGGGCGTGCTGCGGATTTCGCGGCGCCACCATCATCCGGTGCAGACGATGCCGGTTGAGAAGACAGAAAAGCATCCAGTGCGACACGCTGCTGCGCATTGAGGACCAACAAGGTCCTTCCCTCAGGAGAGCGCTCAGCAGCAGCGCGCTCTCGATAACTCAGCAAAAGGTGAATAAAAAAACCGCCTGAGCTCAACCAGCCCAGGCGGTTTTTTGTGTTCTCAGCAATTACGCCTGCTGAGCAACCTTCTTCTGCTTCGCCCGGCGCGACATCATGTTCAACACCTCAATGCCCGCCGAGAACGCCATGGCCGCGTACACATAACCTTTCGGAACATGGGCGCCGAAGCCCTCAGCGATCAGCGTCATGCCGATCATGATCAGGAAGCCCAGCGCCAGCATGACCACCGTCGGGTTATCGTTGATGAACTTGGCCAGCGGGTCAGCCGCGAGCAGCATCACCAGCACCGACACCACCACCGCGATGATCATGATCGGCAAGTGTTCGGTCATGCCGACAGCGGTAATGATGCTGTCGATCGAGAACACCATGTCGAGCATCAGGATCTGACCGATAGCTGCGGCAAAACCCAGGGTTACGGTGGAAGTCGCGGTCTTCGGGTCTTCCGGCGACGGGTCCATGCTGTGATGGATCTCGGTCGTGGCTTTCCACACCAGGAACAGGCCACCGGCGATCAGGATCATGTCCTTCCAAGAGAACGCCTGGCCAAGAATTTCAATCACAGGCTCCGTCAACTGCACGATGAACGCGATGGTGCTCAACAACGCCAGACGCAGAATCAGGGCCATGCCGATACCGATACGGCGCGCCTTCTGCCGATGCTGTTCGGGCAGCTTGTTGGTCAGGATCGAAATAAAGATCAGGTTATCGATGCCAAGCACGATTTCCATTACCACCAGTGTGGCCAAAGCAACCCAAGCGGTGGGGCTGGCGGCGAGTTCTAACAGATATTCCATGGGTCAGTCCTGACTCTGTGTAAGACGGTTTAAATGGTCTTGGAGGAAGATTCGGATTCTTCCGCTTGTTTTTCCGGTGTTTCTTTTTTCTCGATCAAACCACCAGTGGCATCGCTGAGCGCTTGCTCAGCGGCTTTATGGGTGTCGTCGATTGCTTGTTTGGCGGTTTCAGCCGCCGCGCCCATCAGTTGCTGGGCGCTTTTTTCCGCCTGATCACAACCGGCCAGAACCAGTAAAGACGCAAACATCACTGCGGGAAATGTGTATTTCATAAGGTTTCCTTCGAATGAACAGACAGGCGCACACACCGGCCGTCGATGGCTGGGCATTCTAGGGAGATGAACACTTCAGGAAAATTCGTATTTTTAGCGGCTATACTTCGGTTTTCACGAAGTGGCCATCACTATGCTCAATTACCGACAACTGCATTACTTCTGGGTTGTAGCCAAAACCGGCAGCATCGTCCGCGCCTGCGAGCAACTGAACCTGACGCCACAGACCATCAGCGGGCAGATTTCACTGCTTGAGCAAACTTATGGCGTGGAACTGTTTCGCCGGGTTGGCCGCCAGTTGGAGCTCACCGAAGCCGGGCGCCAGGCCCTGCCCTACGCTGAGCAGATGTTTCAGTTGGGCGGCGAGCTGGAGCTGATGCTGCGTGCGCAGCCCAACGAGCAGCAGATCCTCTTTCGCGTCGGGGTGGCCGACGTGGTGCCCAAATCCATTGTCTATCGGCTGATCGCGCCGACCATGGAGTTGAGCGAGCCGCTGCGCATCACCTGCCGCGAAGACAAACTCGAGCGCCTGCTTGCCGATCTGGCCATTCAGCGTCTGGATCTGGTGATTTCCGACAGTCCGATGCCTTCGCATCTGGACATCAAAGGCTACAGCCAGAAGCTCGGTGAATGCGGGATCAGTTTTTTCGCCACCGCCGAACTCGCCGCGCAGTATGGCCAGGATTTCCCGCGCAGCCTGCACGGCGCACCGCTGCTGATTCCCGGCGCGGAAACCGTGGTGCGCAGCCGTTTGCAGCGCTGGTTCGCCGAACAGCAGATCCAGCCGCAGATTGTCGGCGAATTCGATGACAGTGCTTTGATGCAGGCCTTCGGCCAATCCGGCAGCGGGATCTTTATCGGCCCGAGCGTGATTGCCGAGGAAGTGAAGCGCCAGTACGGCGTCGAGTTGATCGGCCAGACCGACGCAGTGAGCGAGTCGTTCTATGCCATTTCGGTGGAACGCAAGGTCAAGCACCCTGGCATCGTAGCGATTACCGAGGGTGCCCGACGCGAGCTGTTTACCGGGTTATGAAGCGCAGACTTCACGCGGCTTCAGCGTCATCAGCACCATGGCGAGGAACACCGACAGCAAAATGAAGCCGGCAGCGGCAAAGCCCAGAAAGCCCAGCCCCGCAGTGTCGATCACCCGGCCGCCAACCATCGCGCCTAGACCAATGCCGAGATTGGCCCCGGCAATGTTCAGCGACGCGGCGAAGGCCGGCGCTTCCGGTGCTGCTTTCATCAGGCGCACATGGCTGACCAGGAACAGCGCCGCCTGAGTCACGCCCCAGATGCCCATCGCCACCGCCAGACCCACTGGCGAATGAATGTTCGGCACCAGCGAAACCATGCCGGCGATCATGAACGCACAGAACAACACCGACGCCCCCAACGGATGCCGATCCACCGCTCGCCCACCGAGCGAGTTGCCGATCAGCCCGACTGCGCCAAACGCCATCAGGCACCAGCCGACCACGGTGCCGTTGAAACCGGCAAGTCGTTCGAGGATGTCAGCAAGGTAGGTGTAAGCGGTAAACATGCCGCTGAACACCAGAATCGATAACAAGATATGGCCGAGCATCAGCGGGCTGCGCAGGATCTTGAACTGCGAACGGAAGCTGACCTGATGCTGGTGCAGACTGGTTTTCGGCAGGTAGACAAACAGCAGCAAGGCTTTGGCAAACGCGATCAGCGCCAGAATGCCGAATGCGCTGCGCCAGCCGAACGCGTCGGAAATCAGCGTGCCGACCGGAATGCCGAACACAGTGGCGCAGACGATGCCGAAGCCGATCTTGGCGATGGCGCGGCCGGCGAAATCCGGGCCGACGATGTCGACGGCGGTTTCACTGGCCAATGCCCAGAACACTGGCAAACCCAACGCCGGAATCAACCGTGCGATGGCCATCACCCAGATATTCGGTGCCAACGCTGCAACGGTATTGGCCAGACCGAACATGATCAGAATGCTGATAAACAGTTTGCGCCGTTCGAAACGGGCGAAATACGCGGTCAGGAACGGGCCGAACAGCGCCACGGTAAAGGCGAACAAGGTCACCAGCAGCCCCGCTTGCGGAATGCTGACTTCGAGGTCTCGGGCAATCGCCGGCAACAGGCCGACAATGACGAATTCCGTGGTCAGCACCGTGAACCCGGCGGCGGACAACAGAAGAATAGGCAACAGCATGCGCAACTCCAGCAAAACGACGACACCAGCGATGACCCGGAGGCCCGCTGGCAGAACTTGAAAATGAGGATGGTGAAGCTTAACAGACTGCGTCCGCACTGAGTTGCCCAAAACTGCCGATCTGCCGGGCCGATCCGGTGGCAGATCGTCACAGGCCTGAAGGTTCACGCCTACGCTGTGATAAAGTCCGCGCCCTGAAAATCGTACAGCTGTTCAACGTGCCGTTTGGCGGCGTTGATGTCACTTCGACAGGCGTTTCGTGACTGCCCACGACGCTTCGCACCCTATAAAAAACAGAGATGCCGCTATGACCGCTTCATCCCCTTCGTTACTGCAACGCCTGAAACGCCTGAGTCTGGTCAGCCAGATCGTCATTGGTCTGATCGCCGGTATTGCCCTGGCCCTGATTGCACCGGAGCTGGCGAAGTCCACCGCGTTCATCGGCAAGGTGTTTGTCTCGGCGTTGAAAGCCGTGGCGCCGATTCTGGTGTTCGTTCTGGTGATGGCCTCGATCGCCAACCACAAGCACGGTCAGGAAACCCACATCCGCCCGATCCTGTTCCTCTACCTGCTGGGTACATTCAGCGCTGCGGTGGTGGCCGTGGTCGCCAGCATGGCGTTCCCGTCGAATCTGGTGTTATCGACCGAAAACGTTGCCGTGACTGCGCCTGGCGGCATCGGCGAAGTGCTGCAAAGCCTGTTGCTCAGCGTCGTCGATAACCCGGTCAGCGCGCTGATGAATGCCAACTTCATCGGCATTCTGGCCTGGGCGATCGGCATGGGCATTGCCATCCGCCACGCTGGCGACACCACTCGCGAAGTGCTCGGTGACTTGTCCAACGGCGTCACCGTGATCGTCCGCGTGGTCATTCGCTTCGCGCCGCTGGGCATCTTCGGCCTGGTCGCGTCGACACTGGCCACCTCCGGTTTCGGCGCGCTGCTCGGCTACGCGCACCTGCTGGCGGTGCTGCTGGGCTGCATGCTGTTCGTCGCGCTGGTGATGAACCCGCTGATCGTGTTCTGGAAGCTGCGCCGCAATCCGTACCCGTTGACCCTGATGTGCCTGCGCGAAAGCGGCATTACCGCGTTCTTCACCCGCAGCTCGGCGGCGAACATTCCGGTCAACCTGGAATTGAGCAAGCGCCTGGGCCTGCACGAAGACACCTACTCGGTATCGATCCCGCTGGGTGCGACCATCAACATGGCCGGTGCGGCGATCACCATTACCGTGCTGGCCTTGGCGGCGGTGCACACTTTGGGCATCGCCGTGGACATCCCGACCGCGATCCTGCTCAGCGTCGTCGCAGCCATTTGCGCCTGTGGCGCGTCCGGAGTGGCCGGCGGTTCGCTGCTGCTGATTCCGCTGGCGTGCAGCCTGTTCGGCATCCCGAGCGAGATCGCCATGCAGGTCGTGGCGGTGGGCTTCATTATTGGCGTGCTGCAGGATTCGGCGGAGACCGCGCTGAACTCGTCGACTGACGTGCTGTTTACAGCGGCGGCTTGCCTGGGCGAGGAAGAGAAGGCTCAGCGTACGGCGTAACCGCCTTACCTTGTGGGAGCGAGCCTGCTCGCGAAAGGGGCGAGACATTCAGCATTAATAGCGCCTGATACGCCGCATTCGCGAGCAGGCTCGCTCCCACAGGAAAACAAAAGCCCGCCAAGGCGCGAACCTTGGCGGGCTTTTTCGTATCCGGGTGTTTAGAACGCGCCCATGTAATCGCGCTTGCCCACTTCAACACCGTTATGACGCAGCAGCGCGTAGGTGGTGGTGACGTGGAAGAAGAACTGCGGCAGGCCGTAAGTCAGCAGATACGCCTGACCACTGAAGCGCTTCTCTTTCGGCGTGCCCGGACGGGTCACGATTTCGATGCCTTCCTTGCCATCGATCTGCTCTGGCTTGATCTCGCCGATGAAGGTCAGGACCTTGGCGATCAACGCTTGCAGCTCGGCAAAGGTGGTTTCAGTGTCGTCGTACTTCGGCAGTTCGACTTGGGCCAGACGCGCCGACACGCCTTTGGCGAAATCCACGGCGATCTGCACCTGGCGCACCAGCGGGAACATGTCCGGGTACAGACGCGCTTGCAGGAAGACGCTCTGGTCGATGTTTTTCGCGCTGGCGTGGGCTTCGGCCTTTTTCAGCACATCGCTCAGGGCGTTGAGCATTTGTTGAAAAACCGGGACGGATGCGGCGTACAGTGAAATGGTCATGGCAATCTCATGTGATGGCTGGGTAATACGTGGTGGCGATTATAGCCATGCTTGATGAGCACACGGCTTGCCTTTTGTTTGGCAAGGATTAGGCTAGGCGGCTTCGACTGCAGAGGGAACGCGCGATGAGCAACGAACAAGAATCCACCTCCGACCAGCCACGGCTCAATGCCACGGAAATCCGCATTCTCGGTGCGCTGATCGAAAAACAGGCCACCAGCCCGGAAACCTATCCGCTGACCCTCAACGCGCTGGTGCTGGCCTGCAATCAGAAAACCAGCCGCGAACCGGTAATGAACCTCAATCAGGGCCAGGTCGGCCAGAGCCTGCGGGCGCTGGAGGGGCGTGGTTTCACCCGGCTGGTGATGGGCAGCCGTGCCGACCGCTGGGAGCACAAGGTCGACAAGGCGCTGGAACTGGTGCCGGCACAGGTGATTCTGACGGGTTTGATGTTTCTGCGCGGTCCGCAGACCGTCAACGAACTGCTGACCCGCAGCGGGCGCATGCACGAGTTCGAAGACGCCGAGCAGGTCGTGCATCAGCTTGAACGCCTGATCGCACGCGGTCTGGCGGTATTGATTCCGCGTCAGGCCGGGCAGCGTGAGGATCGCTACACCCATGCCTTGGGCGATCCGGCAGATATCGAAGCGATCCTGGCGGCGCGGCAGAATCCTGGGGAGCGATCGGGCGGTGGCGTTTCACTGGAGCGTATCGAAGAACTGGAAGCGCGGATCGCCGCACTGGAAGAACGCCTGGCCCGCCTCGAATAATCACAACAGAACTTTGTGCGAGCGAGCCTGCTCGCGAACGCGTAGTGTCAGTCACCACGACCTCGAATGACCTGCCGCCTTCGCGAGCAGGCTCGCTCCCACAGGGTCTGCGCGATATTCAGCTGCCCGCTCTATTCCCCATCCCAGTAATCCACCCCATCCACCTGCCGCGCGACAGCGACAAAGCCCGAGGCCTTGCCCTCGGCATCCACCGTGAAATTATCCATCACCGCATACTTGTTCGAATCCGGATACTCGCAGATCTCCGGCTGCTGCTGAGTGCTCACCGCCAGATAACGCAGTTCGCCCGCGCTGGTATTGATGATCTGATGTGCCTTCTCCGGTCCGCCCGGTGGGCAGGCGATCACATCACCGGCGCGGATCGGAAAACGCTCCCCTCCCAAGCGCACCTCGCCCTCCCCGGCCACCACGTAGAACATCTCCTCATTGACCCGATGGCTGTGGAATGGACTGCCGCGCATGCCCGCTGGCAGTGCATACAGGCGATAACCGAGTTTCTGCGCACCGAGTTGCTGGCCGATCCGCGCGAAACGCTGCTGATAACGCGCGGCGGTTTCGCCTTCAGGGGCCAGGGCTTCGGGAAGGGCTTCGAGTTCGACCTCGTTGAGGTTGAGGATGGGCGGATGCATGGGCGGCCTCGGTTATGGTTTTTGTGATGGGCACGTCTGTGCGTGCTGGCGAGGATTATAGATAGTGATCCAGAACCGCAGCGCCGCCTTCGCGAGCAGGCTCGCTCCCACATTCAATCGCATTCCAACTGGAGGAACACGCTCAACTTGTGGGAGCGAGCCTGCTCGCGAAGAGGCTAGCCCAGCCACTAAAAGATCAATCAGCTACGCGCAAAATCCACCGCCGCCGCAAACTGAGCCTCATTCGGCCGCACCCCGGTGTACAGGACAAACTGCTCCAGCGCCTGAATCGCAATCACCTCAAGCCCGGTGATCACTCGCTTGCCCTCGGCTCGTGCACGCACAATCAGTGGGGTTTCCGAAGGAATCGCCACCACGTCGAATACAGTCTCAGCCGCCTTGATCACTTCAGGCTCGAACGCCAGTTGCCCCGCCTCCGGCCCGCCGTCCATGCCTACCGGGGTGACATTGATCAGCATCTGCGGGCGCTCGTCGCCAAGCTCGGCCTGCCAGCGATAACCCAGCGAGTCCGCCAGGGCGCGGCCGGCGCGTTCGTTACGGGCGACAATCAAACCGTTCTTGTAGCCACCATCGCGCAGGGCGCTGGCCACCGCTTTGGCCATGCCGCCGCTGCCGCGCAGGGCGAAGGTCGAATCCTTCGGCACCGCGTGGCTTTCCAGCAATTGCGCGACGGCGATGTAATCGGTGTTGTAGGCCTTGAGGTGGCCGCCAGTGTTGACGATGGTGTTGATCGACTGGATCGCCGCCGCCGACGCATCCAGCTCATCGACCAGCGCAATGCAGGCTTCCTTGAACGGCATCGACACGCCGCAGCCGCGAATGCCCAGTGCCCGGATGCCGCCGACCGCGCCGGTCAGGTCCTGGCTGCTGAACGCTTTGTAATAGAAATTCAGGCCCAGCTGTTCATACAAATGGTTGTGAAAACGCAGACCGAAATTCCCCGGCCGCCCCGACAGGGACATGCACAGTTGGGTGTCTTTGTTCGGGTTCATCTGCATGAAACTTCTCCTTCAAACGCACTTTCGGATGGACGGGATTGGCCAGCCCACCGGGTTCTGAATCATCATTGGGGCTTGTTTGTGGCGCCGCGCAGCCGGGTAAAGAAGCCGCTACAGACCTTACACAAAATTTACCCAGCGGCTGTGCTGAATTTCGCAATTTTGCTGTCTTAGCTGTATCCCCGCGACAACTGTGGGCCTGACTCAGGCCGCGGCGCCGGGTCGAAGAACCGAGGACTTATCATGATTCGTAAACTTCCCATCATGGCTTTGTTGATTGGCGCACTTGCCGTCACCGGCCAGGCTGAAGCGGGTGGTGGCCATGGCTGGCAGGGCCCTGCAGTGTTTGGCGCGATCGTCGGCTCGGCCATCATCGGCTCGGCACTGATCAACCAGGATCGGCCGGTGTATGTGCAGCAACAACCGGTTTATGTGCAGCCGCAACCGGTCTACGTGCAGCAACCGCCGCCACCGGTCTATTACCAGCCGGCGCCGGTGTATGTACAACAACCGGTCTACGTGCAGCCAGCCCCCGTCTATTACGGCCCGCCTCGTGGTTATTACGGTCGGCCCCACGGCTACTACGGCGGCCCGCATGGCTACTACGGCGGTCCACGCTGGTAAGCGCAACACAGAGCCCCGTTTTCAAGCGGGGCTTTTTTATGACCGCTGGTCGGCCAACGTCTGAAAAAATCTCGCCAAGGTCGCTGTGAGGACAGTGCGAGCAGCTAAAGTCGGCATGATGGAATCGACCGTCGGGCTTTTTTCATCGAACGGTCACCGCTTTGTCATGACGGAACCGCAATCTGAATCCGTCCGTAAACAACAGATCGATAACAACAAGGACGACTGTATGCCCACACAAAACCCGCACCGCATCGTCGGTCTGTGCACCTCGAGCAAGGTGTACAGCGCACTTACCGAGCTCAAGCATCTGGAAGGCCATCGCTGCGCCAAGCTGCTGTCCCTGCTCGCCGAAAACCTCGTGCACAAGGGCCTGCTCAATGAGCGCGAAGTCATGCACATGCTCGATCAAGTGGTCGAATGACGCCAGACCTCACTGGCATCAATGACCACTATCGAAAGCGTTGATTGTCCGTCGTGCCGGCAAATCCCTAAGGTAGCCCCATCAGTTTGATGGAGTTTTTCCCATGGCACAGGTTCAAATCATGTCGGTGATCGGCAGCGCAGTTCCCGCTTCGCTGCGTGCATCCGGTTTGCTCGCTTGCTGGTATCTGGTGCGCGATGGCGAGCCGATCAGCGGCCCGCTCACCTCCTTGCCAGCAGCACAGGCCTTGTCGCAACAAGTCGCCAGCAATACGTTTCATGCCTAAGGCAGCTGCACCTTGGGCTTGGTCTCGACGAACAGCGCCCAGCTCGACAGGAACAACGCGGCAATCAGCGGTCCGATCACAAAGCCGTTGAGGCCGAAGACCGCGAGGCCGCCGAGGGTGGAAACCAGAATCAGGTAATCGGGCATTTTCGTATCCTTGCCCACCAGAATCGGGCGCAGCACGTTGTCGACCAGGCCGATCACGAATACCCCGAACAAGCCCAGCACCACGCCCTGCCAGATCATGCCGCTGAGCAGGAAGTACACCGCCACCGGCGCCCAGACAATCCCCGCGCCCACCGCTGGCAACAGCGACAGAAACGCCATCAGCACCGCCCAGAGCAGCGCGCTGGGAATGTCGAGAAACCAGAAAATCAACCCGCCCAGCGCGCCTTGGGTCACGGCCACCACCACGTTGCCTTTGACCGTGGCGCGCACCACGCGGTTGAACTTCAGTTGCAGGCGGCGCTTGTGGTTTTCTTCCAGCGGCACGGCAGTGCGCATCTTGCGCGCCAGCTCAGGGCCGTCACGCAGAAAGAAAAACAGCAGATACAGCATGATGAAAAAGCTCACCACGAATTCGAATGTGCCCTGGCCGAAGCTGAAAGCCTGAGTCGCCAGCGCCTGGCTGCCCTGCATCGCCGCTTTGACGATCTTCTCGCGCAAGCTGTCGAGTTCGCCCATGCCAAAGCGGTCGAGCAAGTGCTGAAAGTACGGCGGCAGGCTGTGCTTGAACTGCGCCAGATACGCGGCGATATCCAGCTCGCCGCTTTCGATGTTCTTGTAGACCGTCGCGCCTTCCTGCACTAGCAGGATGCTGACGATGATCACCGGCAGAATCGCGATCACCAGGCACAGGCTCAAGGTGCACAGCGACGTCACATTGCGTTGCCAGCCAAATTTCTGCTGCAACCTGCGCTGCACCGGCGCAAACAGAATGCCGAGGATGACAGCCCAGAACACCGCGCCGTAAAACGGCAGCAGAATCCAGATAAAAGCCACCGTGACCAGCACCAGCAGCACCGTCAGGGATTTGAATTGCAGACTCTTTTCGTTCATATCCGGTCCATGTCAGTCAGGCGTCACGCACGCCCGCCCCACTTAGTCAGCCGCCGAGCGCGCGAGTGCCATGTTTATTCATGGAGCATAGATCCAGATCAATAAACCCTCGCAACAGCTGCCCTACCCTGCGCGGCTTTTGCGACCGACACCCAAATGCAGACTCTCATCGCCCCCGAGCTTCTCGCCCCCGCCGGCACCCTGAAAAACATGCGTTACGCCTTCGCTTACGGCGCTGATGCGGTCTACGCCGGCCAGCCGCGCTACAGCCTGCGGGTGCGCAACAACGAGTTCGATCATGCCAACCTGGCGCTGGGCATCCGTGAGGCGCAGGCGCAGGGCAAGCGCTTCTACGTGGTGGTCAACATCGCCCCGCACAACGCCAAGCTGAAGACGTTTCTCAAGGATCTGGCGCCAGTGATCGAGATGGCCCCGGATGCGCTGATCATGTCCGACCCCGGCCTGATCATGCTGGTGCGCCGGCATTTTCCGCTGATGCCGATTCATCTTTCGGTGCAGGCCAACACGGTGAATTGGGCGAGCGTCGAGTTCTGGCAGCAACAGGGGCTGAGCCGGATCATTCTGTCGCGCGAATTGTCGCTGGAGGAGATCGGCGAAATCCGCGAGCAGGTGCCGGGCATGGAGCTGGAAGTGTTCGTGCACGGCGCGCTGTGCATGGCCTATTCCGGGCGCTGCCTGCTTTCCGGTTACATGAACAAACGCGATGCCAATCAGGGCACCTGCACCAACGCCTGCCGCTGGAAGTACACGGCGCAGGAAGCCACACAAAACCAGCTCGGCGAGATCGTCCAGACCTTTCAACCCGAGCCGACGCTAGGCCTCGGCGCACCGACCGATCAGGTCTTCCTGTTGCAGGAAGCCAATCGTCCCGATGAATTGATGCCGGCTTTCGAAGACGAACACGGCACCTACATCATGAACGCCAAGGACCTGCGCGCCGTGCAGCATGTCGAGCGGCTGACGCGCATGGGCGTGCATTCATTGAAGATCGAAGGCCGGACCAAATCGCATTTCTACTGCGCACGCACCACCCAGGTGTATCGCCGGGCGATCGATGATGCCGTGGCCGGGCGCGCGTTTGATCGCGGCCTGATGCTGGATCTTGAGTCGCTGGCCCAGCGCGGCTACACCGAAGGTTTTCTGCGCCGCCATGTGCACGACGAATATCAGAACTATCAGCACGGCAGTTCGGTGTCGGAGCGGCAGCAGTTCGTTGGCGAGCTGACCGGCGAGCGCCGGGATCGCCTGGCCGAGGTGAAAGTGAAGAATCGTTTTGCCGTGGGCGATCATCTGGAACTGATGACGCCCAAGGGCAATTTCCATTTTGATCTGCATGAATTGCAGAGTGTCAGCGGCCAAGCGATCGAAGTGGCGCCGGGGGACGGGCATACGGTGTACGTGCCGATACCGGATGCGGTGGACTTGCGCTTTGGGTTGTTGATGCGGGATTTGCGTGTTGGTTGACTGGCGATTTTGTCTGGCACTCGCAGCATGGCCGTGATTTGCTGGTGAAGCCGATGCCGTCTTCGCGAGCAGGCTCGCTCCCACAGTGGATCTGTGTCGTACATACATCCATTGTGGGAGCGAGCCTGCTCGCGAAGAGGCCGGCGAACTCAGCAAAGAACACCAGACTTCAGCACCTATCATCCGACAACGATCACTGTCGCAACCTTGCTTCGGCAAACTCCTCCCGCAACATCGCCACAAATGCATCTCGCGCCGGGTGCACACCGGCGTTTTCATGCCAGTAAAACAAATTCTCGATCGCCATCAGTTCAGCGAACTCGTAACCCTCGCAGCCCGCGCCTTTGGCGTACTGCTCGAACACGCCCCGGGGCACCAGCGCCACCCCGGCACCGGCGCTGACGCAGCCGACAATCGCTCCGTAACTGGCCAGACTGACAATCGGCAGCGCCTGCCCTCGGCGCAGCAACCAATGCTCAAGTGCCGCGCGGTATGGGCAACCCGGTGGCCACATGAACAGGGTTTTGTCTTGCAGATCCGCGATGTCGCGCACCGGGCCGACTGAAGTCGAGGCGATCAGTAACAATTCCTCTCGATACATCGGCGTGCGTTTGAGCTGAGCACGTTCGACATCTACCGCCACGATCGCACCATCCAGGCGATGCTTGACGGTGTCGTCGAGCAACTGGCTCCAGGTGCCGGTGGTAAGTTCCAGTGCCACTTGCGGGTAGCGCTTGTGGAATTTTGCCAGCAGGCGCGGCAAGCGCCCGGTCGCCGAAGACTCGATGGCGCCGATGCGCAGCGGTCCGGACGGCTCGGCGGCCGGGTCGAGCGCGAGTTTGGCTTCGACGGTCAGCGCCAGAATCTTTTCCGCATAAACCAGAAAGGTCTGCCCCGCCGGGCTGATGCGCAGTCCGCGCCCCTCGCGCAAGAACAGCGCCACGCCCAACTCGGCCTCCAGCGCTTTGATCCGCGCAGTGATGTTCGACGGCACGCAGAACAGCTTTTCGGCGGCCCGGGCAATGCTGCCGACCTCGGCCACAGTCTTGAACATGCGGATTTGCGCCAGCTCCATAATCATCACTCCGAGTGAACAGTCGACGCAGTATAAGTCAGTTGTGACGAATGATCGGGCGCCCGGATACTCGGCGCATCCACTGCCCTGGTGCCTCGATCATGACTTCCACTTCTACCTGCAAAATCATCCTGGCCATGGCGTTTGTCATCGGCTGCTGGGGTTATTCGCCCACCGGCATTCATCTCGGCTTGCAAGCATATGAGCCCGGACATCTGGCCTTGCTGCGTTTTCTGCTGGCGTCGCTGTTGATGGCGCTGATCGCAATTTTCAAAGGCATTCGCCTGCCGCAGTGGCGCGATGTGCCGTTGCTGTTTGCCTTGGGCTTCTTCGCCGTCAGCCTGCATCACGTCGCCTTGAACATCGGCCAGCAAGGCATCAGTGCCGGGGCTTCCAGCGTGCTGGCGCAATCGAGCCCGTTATTCAGCACGCTGCTGGCGCGCCTTGTGTTCAAAGACCGCGTCAGCCTCTGGCGTTGGGGCTGTGTGCTGCTTGGATTTGTCGGCGTGGTGATCGTAGTCAGCGGCGACAAGGGCCTGGGCGCTATCAATGCCCATGGCTTGTTGATCTTGTTGGCGGCGCTTTCCTGGAGCCTCTATTTCGCCCTGCAAAAGCATCATGCGCGGCGCTACGACGGCTTCAGCCTGGGCTGCTACGCGGTGTGGTCGGGGACGTTGCTGTTGCTGATTTATCTGCCGGGGCTGGCTGACGCCGTGATGCAGGCGCCGCCGCGTGCGCAGTGGGCGGTGCTGATGTTGGGGGTGTTTCCCAGCGCTCTGGCGTATCTGGCCTGGGGTTTCGTGCTCAAGCACGTGGATTTAAGTCGGGCGACGATGACTTTGTATCTGATACCGCCGACGGCCATGGGGATTGCGTCATGGGGATTGGGGGAACGGCCGACGTTGATGGTGCTGATGGGAGCGGTGGTTGTGTTGATCAGTGTGTTGGCGTTGAATCTGGAGCGTCGGGTTGGCGTCGTTCGAGCAGTTGAGAGCAAAGGCTTGAATCTGCAGTGAAGCCGATGCCGTCTTCGCGAGCAGGCTCGCTCCCACAGTGGATGACACAAACTCCCTGTGGGAGCGAGCCTGCTCGCGAAGAGGCCGGCCCACTCAATGAATAATCCAGACCTCAGCGCATATCATCCGACAATGGTGTCGGCTCATCCGCCGGCGGTACATCGTCGTCTTCCGACGGATCCTTCCAGTCATTCGGGCGGTCGGCATCGCTCAGCGGATCGCGCCCCGGGTCCATGCCCGGCGGTGCGTCGTGATCGCTCAGCGTCGGCTCGTCGGTGCCGGATACGGGGCGGGTCTGGTCGGTGGGCGCCATGCCACCGGGAACAAGCGAGTCATCAGCCATGCTGCACCTCACAATACTGGCCCGGATTATCCGGGGCGTATTGTTTGGAAGCGCGGGTGCTGAGGGCGTGCGGTAGATCAGACCAGCGGCATCAGCCTTGGGCGATAAAGCGATCACGACTGTTGGTCAGGTGCAGCCACATCGCGGCGCGGGCGGCATCGGCGTCCTGACGCTTGATCGCATTCAGAATCGCCTCGTGTTCCAGATTGGCCAAGTGCCCGAGCTTGCTCAGATCCGCCGCGCCGCGCTCGGCGGCATTCAGGCGATTGCGCGGGATCATCGCACTGCCCAGGTGCTGCATGATCTCGCTGAAACAAGCGTTGCCGGTGGCCTCGGCGATCAGCAGATGAAAACGCCGATCGGCCTCCACGCAGCTGTCGTTGTTCGCCAGCAGCCGTTGATAGTCATCCAGCGCCTGACGCATCTGCTGCACCTGCTGCTCACTGCGCCGCTGCGCCGCTAGCGCCGCCGCTTGCGTCTCCAGGCCCATGCGCAATTCGAGAATGCTGCGCACGCCGAGCGCCGTATCGACGTTCAGGCGCAGGCCCTGCTCCGCTGCACGCTCGATCACGAAGGTACCGATGCCGTGGCGCGTCTCGACCAGCCCCGAGGCCTGCAACTTGGAAATGGCCTCGCGCACCACCGTGCGGCTGACGCCGTGCTCCTGAACGATGGAGTTCTCCGACGGTAGCTTGTCACCGGGCGACAGTTGTCCGAGCAGGATGCTCTGGGTGAGCTTTTCCACCAGGTCATGAGCGAGGTTGTGCGTGCGTTTGCGCGCGGGCGCGTCGAGGTCTTCTTGCATGATCGGTTCCGGTGATCGGGGCTTGCCGATCGTAGCACTGCGGGATGACGGTTGAGATGGATTTTAGCGGTCGACGGGCCATCAACTTGTATGACAACACTCAATTACGTCGAATATTTTCGATAGCCAGCCATCACGCATCACCATTTACATATCAAAAATGCGCTCCGCTCGACTGGCTCAACAATCAATAAATACGAGCTTAGATCCTGTTTTCGCATAAGAAAACGAACAATCAGAAGAATTTAATCGCCCCTCCCCACTTGTAGGACAAAAAATTACGGTTGTATGATGTCTAGCAACAACGCAGCACCCAGTCCTACCCGCATAAAAATAATCAGTGGGAGAAACATCAGTGAAAACCTCCATCTCCGGGATGCAGGACAGCGTCGACCCGACGCTCGCCTCCGCCATCTCCAAAGTCAAACGCCACGTCCTGCCGCTCTTCGTGATCATGTTCATCGTCAATTACATTGACCGGGTGAACATCGGCTTCGTCCGCACCCACATGGAAACCGATCTGGGCATTGGTGCTGCCGCCTATGGCTTCGGCGCCGGGCTGTTCTTTATCGGTTACGCGCTGTTCGAAGTGCCGTCCAACATGCTTTTGCAGAAAGTCGGCGCACGCATCTGGCTGACCCGCATCATGTTCACTTGGGGCATAGTCGCCGCCTGCATGGCGTTCATCCAGAACGAAACCCACTTCTATATCCTGCGCTTCCTGCTCGGTGTCGCCGAGGCCGGGTTCTTTCCCGGGGTAATTTATTACTTCACCCGCTGGCTGCCCGGCGTCGAGCGCGGCAAGGCGATCGCGATCTTCCTCAGCGGCTCGGCCGTGGCCTCGCTGATCTCCGGCCCGCTGTCCGGTCTGCTCCTGCAGATCAATGGGCTGGGCATGCACGGCTGGCAATGGATGTATTTCATCGAGGGGATGTTCTCGGTGTGCCTGTGCGTGTTTGTCTGGTTCTGGCTGGATGCCAAACCCCACGACGCGAAATGGCTGAGCCGCGCCGAACAGGATGCGCTGGTCAGCGCCATCGACGACGAGCAAAAGGCCCGCGAAGCCGCGACGCCGATCCGGCCGTCGCTGGGCAAACTGCTCAAGGACCGGCAGATCATTCTGTTCTGCCTGATCTACTTCTTCATTCAGCTGACTATTTATGCGGCGACTTTCTGGCTGCCGAGCATCATCAAGAAGATGGGAGAACTCAGCGACGTCCAGGTCGGCCTGTTCAACTCGATTCCATGGTTGCTGTCGATCGTCGGCATGTATGCCTTCGCCTCGCTGTCGGCGAAGTGGAAACACCAGCAAGCATGGGTCGCCACTGCCCTGTTGATCGCCGCAGCGGGGATGTTCATGTCCACCACTGGCGGGCCGATCTTTGCCTTCGTCGCGATCTGCTTTGCGGCACTGGGTTTCAAATCCGCCTCGTCGCTGTTCTGGCCGATTCCCCAGGCTTATCTGGATGCACGCATCGCGGCGGCAGTGATCGCGCTGATCAACTCGGTGGGCAACCTCGGCGGCTTCGTCGCACCGACCACTTTTGGCCTGCTTGAGCAACACACCGGCTCGATCCAGGGCGGCCTCTATGGTCTGGCCGCAACCTCGATCATCGCCGCAATCATCGTCTTCGCCGCGCGCACCACGCCCAAACCCGCTGCTGAAAAGGCTGTGGCCGACGCCGCGCCGAAACACGCCTGACTACGTCTCGACAAGGAAAACAACAATGACTGTTCACGACACCGCCAAAGCTCCGATCATCACCGACATGCAGGTCATTCCGGTGGCCGGTCACGACGGCATGCTGCTCAACCTGAGCGGCGCCCACGGGCCGTTTTTCACCCGCAACATCGTCATCCTCAAGGACAACGCCGGCCACACCGGCGTCGGCGAAGTGCCCGGTGGCGAGCGCATTCGCCAGACCCTGGAAGACGCGCGCAATCTGGTGGTCGGCAGCCCCATCGGCACCTACCAGAAGATCCTCAATCAGGTGCGCCAGACCTTCGCCGACCGCGATGCCGGCGGCCGCGGCCTGCAAACATTCGACCTGCGCATCACCATTCACGCGGTCACCGGCCTGGAAGCCGCCCTCCTCGACCTGCTCGGCCAACATCTGGACGTGCCGGTGGCGGCGCTGCTCGGTGAAGGTCAGCAACGCGACGAAGTGAAGATGCTCGGTTACCTGTTTTACGTTGGTGATCAACACGAAACCGATCTGGCCTATCGCAGCGAACCGGACGCCGACAACGACTGGTTCCGTGTGCGTCACGAGAAAGCCATGACCGCCGAAGCAGTCGTGCGCCTGGCCGAGGCGGCGCACGCCAAGTACGGTTTCAAGGATTTCAAACTCAAGGGCGGCGTGCTCAGCGGCGATGCCGAAATCGAAGCGGTCACGGCACTGGCCGAGCGCTTCCCTGAAGCGCGAATCACCCTCGATCCGAACGGCGCCTGGTCGCTGAAAGAGGCGATTCGTCTATGCCGCGATCAGCACCACGTACTCGCCTACGCCGAAGATCCGTGCGGTGCGGAAAACGGTTATTCCGGGCGCGAAGTCATGGCTGAATTTCGCCGCGCCACCGGGCTGAAAACCGCGACCAACATGATCGCCACCGACTGGCGTGAAATGGGCCACGCGATTCAGTTGCAGTCAGTGGACATCCCGCTGGCCGACCCGCACTTCTGGACCATGCAGGGTTCGGTGCGCGTCGCGCAGATGTGCCACGAGTGGGGCCTGACCTGGGGCTCGCATTCCAACAACCACTTCGATATTTCCCTGGCCATGTTCACCCATGTCGCCGCCGCCGCACCCGGCGAGATCACCGCCATCGACACCCACTGGATCTGGCAGGACGGTCAGCGCCTGACCAAGGCACCGCTGCAGATTGTCGACGGCTGCGTGCAAGTGCCGCAGAAACCGGGACTGGGCGTGGAACTGGACATGGATCAAGTGGCCAAGGCCCACGAACTGTACAAAAGCATGGGCCTCGGCGCGCGGGATGACAGCGTGGCGATGCAGTTTCTGATTCCGGGGTGGAAATTCGATAACAAACGGCCGTGTCTGGTGCGGTAATCCAGCAGGCGCCGCTGATTTCAATTGTGGGAGTAGGAGCTGCCGAAGGCTGCGATCTTTTGATCTTCAAAACAGAATCAAAAGATCGCAGCCTTCGGCAGCTCCTACAAATCGGTTTTCAGCTTGAGATTTGCAGCAACCAGGTTTTGAACGCTTTCATCGCCACCGTTTCCGCTCGCGACTGCAACCGCGTCAGCCAGTAACTGCCGGTGGTGATCTCGATCGCAAACGGCTGGCAGATCGCATCTGCCGCCAGTTGCCGGGCGAACATCAGCGGCGGCGCCAACGCCACGCCGCCGCCCTGCAATGCGGCTTCCATCATTGCCAGCGACGAATCGAACACGATGCTTTGCGGTGGCGCGGCCTGCGTCGCCAGGCCCGCTGCGTGAAACCACTCCGGCCATTCATCGGTGCGATAGGAGCGCAGCAAGGTCTGCTGCAACAGGTCCGCCGGCGAGTGCAGCTGCCGGGCAATCTCCGGCACGCACAATACCGACAACGGCGCATCGAGCAAGCGTGTCGCCTCGATGCCATGCCAGGCGCCAGCACCGAAACGAATGGCGTAATCCAGTCCTTCCGCCGCCACATCCACCCGGTTGTTATTGGTCGACAGACGTAAATCTATAAGCGGATGTTTCCCCCGAAAGTCCGCCAGCCTCGGCAACAGCCAACCCACAGCAAAAGTGCCCACCGCGCCGACCGTCAACATGTCGCGATACTGCCCACCGGCCAGACGTTCGAGCATCTGCGCAATATGATCGAATGATGTGCTGAGTACCGGCAGCAAGGTTTCGCCTTCACTGGTCAGCATCAGCCCACGTGGCAGGCGTTTGAACAGGGTCAGGTTGAGCTGCGCTTCCAGGCTTTTGACCTGATGGCTCACCGCCGCTTGTGTCACGCACAACTCGACGGCAGCACGGGTAAAACTCAAATGACGTGCCGAGGCTTCAAATGCGCGCAGAGCGTTGAGCGGCAGTTGCGGTCGAATCATGCGTTGCCCCAAATTTTTCTAATGGCCCATGCGAGTTTTCATCGTTTGTCGAGATCCAGCGAAGTGCCTAAATTGGCCGCGCTGATCGGCCGCCCGATGAAAAATCACCCGCAGTGTAGCGGGATACAACAATCGACACTCATGGAGAGTGATTCAATCATGTGTTCCTTAAAACCGAGCAAGGTCTTTTCCTACAGCGCTTTCGCACTGTTCTTCGGCAGCGTTGCCTGTCATGCCGCAACGCCGACGGATGCGCAATTGCAGGCACTGGTCAGCCAAGCCGTCACCCCGGTGATGCAGCAAAACAACATCCCGGGGCTGACCGTAGCGATCACGCTGAATGGCCAGGCGCATTACTTTAACTACGGGGTCGCCGCTAAAGACACCGGGCAAAAGGTCAGCGAAAACACCCTCTTCGAAGTCGGCTCGGTGAGTAAAACCTTCACCGCCACCCTCGCCGGTTACGCCCAGGCCACAGGCAAACTCGACCTGTCGAGCAAGGCCAGCCAACTCTGGCCGGAGCTCAAGGGCAGCGCCTTCGACAACATCAGCGTGCTGCAACTGGGCACCTACAGTGCTGGCGGACTGCCGCTGCAATTTCCCGCTGACGCGGATTCTTCCGACAGGATGCTCGGCTATTACCAACAGTGGAAACCGCAATTTCCCGCCGGCAGCCATCGCCTGTATTCCAACCCGAGCCTGGGCCTGTTCGGCTACCTGACGGCGAAAAGCCTCGGCCAGCCGTTCGACCAGGCAATGACGCAAACCCTGCTGCCGAAACTCGGCCTTCAGCACACCTTCCTCAGCGTACCGTCAGCGCAGTCGAAGCTTTATGCCCAAGGCTACGACAGCGCCGACCAACCGGTACGCGTCAGCCCCGGCGCCCTCGACGCCGAAGCCTACGGCATCAAAACCAGCGCCGCCGACCTGCTGCGATACGTCCAGGCACAGCTGCAACCGGCCAGCCTTGCGCCTGATCTGCACAAAGCCATCGCCAACACCCACATCGGTTATTACCGCGTCGGCGACATGACCCAAGGCCTGGGCTGGGAACGCTACGCCTACCCGATCAGCCTGGAAAAACTGCAAAACGGCAACTCGACCCCCATGGCCATGGAACCGCACAAAGTCGAATGGCTGACTCCACCGCAAGCTGAACCGGCCAATGTGCTATTCAATAAGACCGGTTCTACACGGGGCTTTGGCGCGTATGTGGCGTTCGTGCCGTCGCGGGACATGGGCATCGTGATTCTGGCCAACAAGAATTACCCGAACGTCGAACGGGTGAAGATAGCGCATGAGATTTTCAGTCAGTTGACCGAATAAAGATCAAAAGATCGCAGCCTGCGGCAGCTCCATTGACCGAGTGAAAACCCGATCCTGTAGGAGCCGCCGCAGGCTGCGATCTTTTTCGTTTCAGCGCTTAAAGCTGCGCCTGCAAGCGCCAGCCAATGACATCCATCAAGTCACAGCTATCGCGCAACGGAATCGCCAGCACCCGGGCGAAATCCTGCAACAGCAATGCATCGTGTCCCTTGCCCTCGTCCAGCGAAAGGCTCTCCATCAGCTGCGTCACACAGCGCAAGCGGTAAGCCGCGGTGCCGTGCAACACGTCAATGGGGGCTTCGCTGTCGATCAGCACACAGGGAATTTTGCAGTCAATCCCGGTGATCGGTATGTAACGCGCCATGGTAGAACCTCCCTGTTCAATGTTGAGTCGCCGTTGGGGGTGAATCGAGATTGTCCAGCGCGCGGTTGACCAGCAGTTCTCCGACTACCGCCAATTGCTGGATCGACAACGTCAGGCTGCGCTGCGCACCGCTCAACTCGCAGGCCAGATCGGTGGTCAGTACGTTCAGTGAGGCAAGGGTTTCGCAGGCATGGCTCAGCAGTGTCGCCGTGTCGATGTCGGGGAGAATGGTGAAAACGTGGCTGATGGGATCGGGTTGGCCGGGGTGGCGCAGACGCGGATTATTGGAGTCGAAGGAGCTTGAATCCATGGGGGATTCGGGGGGATTTGGAGTGTGTTTTTTCATGTGTTGATTACCGTTGTGGATTGTAGGAAACACTACCTGTCTCACTTCCACATGAGGGTGGCAGCTGTACGCAGGTGTGGAAGACCAGGCCAATCCACCAATACCCGGCGCACTCGAGAGTGCTCCTGCGCACAGCCGCCAAAACGCGGCGATGTTGACATAAAACCCGTCGACATGCGCTTTTGAGACATTGATGGATGTAACCGAACAACCGGACTTCCACATCCGACCACTGTGTTTTTCAGCGGCCAAAAGAGGTTATCCCTCTGCGTCACAACGCACCAGTTCACCACGACCGCCGCGTCTTGCAGGAAAAATCCACTCGATTTGAAGGGTGTTGGCGTCAGACGTTTCGGCAGGCACATGCTGCAATGACTTTCGATCAGCAGATGACTTGTGGCAGCGAGCCTGCTCGCGAATGCGCTCGATCAGTCACCTTTCAGCGCCTGAAAAACCGCTATCGCGAGCAGGCTCGCTCCCACATTTGAACTGTGCACTTCACAAAAAAATGTGGGAGCTGGTTTGCCAGCTCCCACAGGGATTTTGCTTCACTCACGCAACGCGCAATCAATCATCCGGCATCTGCGGTGGTTTGCTCGGTTTCGCCGGTTTGCTGCCCTTCGCGCCTTTGGCCGGTTCCGGCTCGGTGGCGGCAGGCGTTTGTGCGGCGGCGGCCGCAGCGGCGGCTTCTTTTTCGGCCATGGGCATGGCGTCGATGGTTTCGAAGATTTTCGCCAGGCTCAATGCCTTGGCTTCATCACCCGAGGCGGAGAGCTTGGTTTCGCCGTCCTTGCCCACCAGGAACACTTTTGGATAAGCGCCGGCACCGAGCTTCAGCGAACGCAGCAGGGCCATGGTGTCCTGCTGGCCCATGTCCTTGCCGTCGAGCTGTCCGGACATGCTGAGGATGGTGTAGACCTTGATGTTGCGGTCGGTGACGCCCTTTTTGTTGGCCGGATCTTCCAGCGACTTCTTCAGGCTCAGCCACACCGGGTCGACAGTGCTTTGCGCAATCACGATCAGCGGGCGGGCGCGGCCCACGTCCCCGGCCAGGGGTGAATCGCTGTCGGCGGCGAACAGGGGGCCGGCGATTGCCAGCAAGAGGGTCAGGGTCAGGGACCTGATGAGCATGCGCATCTCCTTTTGATATCCACGCACTACTGATTGCGCATCGTGGCGATTGTTCCGGCGGCGTCTGGCAAAAAGGCATTGCCCTGTCAGAAGCTTAGGTCAGGGAGCGCTTTGCGCAACATGACGCAAGCGATCATTGGCACATCCCTACGGCCGCTGCATTGGAAGTGTTTGCTCCAGACTTACTCAGAACGCCAACTTATAACCAATCAACACCAGCATCGTCGCCAGGCACGGGCGCAGGGCTTCGTCGGAGATGCGTCCGGTCAGGTGGCTGCCGAGCCAGATGCCGGGCAGCGAGCCCATCAGCAGGAAACCCAGCACGCCCCAGTCCATGTTGCCCATGCTTGCGTGGCCGAGGCCGGCGACGAGGGTCAGGGGTACGGCGTGGGCGATTTCGGTGCCGACCAAGCGGCGGGTTGGCAGCAGTGGGTAGAGGATGAACAAGGCGACGGTGCCCAGTGCGCCGGCGCCAATCGAGGTCAGGGCGACCATGGTGCCGAGGATCAGACCGGTGATCACCGTCATCACGTTAAGCCGCGAACCGCTCGGGTTGTAGTTGCCACCCGCGCGTTTGTGGGCGAATTCGAGCAAGCGTTTCTTGAAGAAGATTGCCAGGGCGGTGGCGAAGAGGACGAAGCCGAGCGCCTGTTTGATGATGGCGTTCATCGCGTCCGGCGCGGTGTGCAGGGTGCTGAGGAACCACAGGGTCATGGCCACGGCTGGCACGCTGCCGAGGGTCAGCCAGCCGGTGATCGCCCAGTCGATGTTCTTGTTCTTCCTGTGAACGAGGACGCCGCTGGATTTGGTGATCGCAGCGTACAGCAGATCGGTACCCACCGCCGTCGCCGGGTTGATGCCGAACCACAGCAGAATCGGCGTCATCAACGAACCGCCGCCGACACCGGTCATGCCTACGATAAACCCAACCACCAGCCCGGCAATCACCAGGCCGAAATTTGCCAATTCCATTCAAACGTCCAGAAAACGACAGGAAAATCTGGCCCGCAGCATAGCGATTTTTCTTATAACCACATATATCGATGCGGTCTATCGTTATGCCATATCGAATTCACCGCAGATCCCTGTGGGAGCGAGCCTGCTCGCGAAGGGGGTGTCAGCCGACCGATGAGTTGAATGACACAACGCATTCGCGAGCAGGCTCGCTCCCACAGTGGATCTTTGCGCCACAGCAAACCTGCAAGGCTCACTGCACCGGCAGGAAATTCAAGAACAGCAGACTCTGCGCGTAATTCAGGCCGATCCTGCGATAGCGCTCATCGAGCATCTGCGTGAGCAGATCCAGGCGCGCGACGATTTTGCTGAATTCGGTGGCGAAGCTGAGATTGCTGCCCTCCTCCGAGATTTCGTTGGAGAACAGCAACGGCTGGCCTTCCTTGTTTTGTCGTTGCGACAAAATCCACATGGCTTTTTCGATGTTGCGCGCGGCGTTGTGCACGAACGTCGGGTTGATCGCGTCGGTCATGTAGAACTCGGTGCGATTGCCGTGGGCGGTAACCAGCATGCTGCCGATCGCATAGATGAAGGCGCCGACGCGGTCGCCGAGGAATTCCGGACTCATCGCATAGCTCAGCGCCGCCAGGTCCTTGCGCCCGCCCAGCACGGGCAACGGCTGCTGTTGCTCGACAGCGAGACGCACCTGTTTCACGGCGGCGTTGACGGTGAGGAAACCGGATTTGCGCAGTTCTTCCGGGTTGCGCAGGTAAAGCTTGCCCATCAATCGATAGAGACTGTCGAGGTTGTCGCGCATCGCCAGGGTGGCCATACGGTCGACGCTGGTCTGGAGAAATTCCTGCGGCTGCCCTTCACGTATCTGATTGAAAAATCCATTGCCGTTCTGGTGGCTGCAGCCGCTGAGCAACAGCGACAACAGGCAGGCCAGCAGCAGGCACGGGCGGCGGTGAGCGGCGGTGATCAGGGCAAAAACACTCGGCATGAAGTATCGGACAGGCACATTCCTGTGCGGCGGGAGTCACCGCATCCTGGCCATGCATAGAGCCGCCGATTGCGAAAAAGTGCAGTGCCCTGGCGGTGAGCCGACCTTCGGCGCTTTTCGCCACATCAATTAGTCGGACTTTATATTTGCCAACAGCGGTAAATCCGCTATAAATCTTCTGCGAAATATTCAATAGCCTGACTAATTGCGTTTTCTCAAAACAACAACAAAAAGGAAGGTCAACCATGCTTCAATCCCGTCACCTGCTCTCCGGCCTCGGACTGTCCCTGATGATCGCTACCCTTTCCGCCAACGCGGCGGGCCTGACCGCCGAACACAAAGCTTTCGGCAAAACCAATGACGGCACGCCTGTCGAACAGTACATCCTACGCAACAGCCACGGCATGCAAGCCACCGTGATTACCTACGGCGCGACCCTGCAAGCGCTGAAAGTCGCTGACAAACACGGCAAGTTCGACGACGTCGTCTTGGGTTTTGACGATGTGCAGGGCTATCAGAAAGGCACCGCGTACTTCGGCGCGACCATCGGCCGCTTCGGCAACCGTTTGGCCGAAGGTGCTTTCGAAATCGATGGCAAACGCTATCAAGTGCCGCAGAACGACAAATCCAACGCCCTGCACGGCGGTCCCGAAGGTTTCGACAAGAAAGTCTGGAAGGCCAGGGAAACCAAGGACAAGGATTCGGTGGGCGTAACCCTGACCTACCTGTCGGCCGACGGCGAGATGGGTTTCCCGGGCAATCTGACCACCGAAGTCACCTATCGCCTGACCGACAACAACGAACTGCGCATCGACTACAAGGCCAGCACCGACAAGCCGACCGTGCTCAACCTGACCAACCATAGTTACTTCAACCTGGCCGGCGCCGGTAATGGCGATATTCTCAAGCAAGTCGCCATGATCAACTCCAGCCATTACACGCCGGTCACCGCCAAACTGATCCCGACCGGGGAGCTGGCGCCTGTCGCCGGTACGCCGATGGACTTCAGCAAACCGACGGCGATCGGCACGCACATCAAGGCTGATCATCCGCAGCTGAAGTTCGCCGAGCCGAAACAGGGCGGGTTCGATTTCAACTGGGCACTGGACACCAAGGGCGATGTCAGCAAGCTCGCCACCGAAGTCAGCGACCCGCAATCCGGACGCGTCCTGCAACTGTTCACCAGCGAGCCGGGCGTGCAGTTCTACACCAGCAACTTCCTCGACGGCACGGTCAAGGGTAAGGGCGGCAAGGTCTATCCACACTGGGGCGCATTCACCCTCGAGACCCAGCACTACCCGGATTCGCCGAACCAGCCGGACTTCCCGAGCACGCGGCTTGATCCGGGGCAGACTTATGCCCACAGCGTGATACTGAAGTTCTCCACCAAGTAAGGCCCACGCCCCATGATAGTTCCCACGCTCTGCGTGGGAATGCAGCCCGGGACGCTCCGCGTCCCTTTCAGAGCTGGAACGCGGAGCGTCCCTTGATGCATTCCCACGCGGAGCGTGGGAACGATCTTGTAGGAGCTGCGATCTTTTTTGCTTTTTGAACCCCGACGCTATTCTGCTGCCCACTAAAGACACCCACTCTTTCAGGCAGGAGGTTTGAATGCGTACCCTTGAGTTGGCCGGCGTGCAGGTTCCCGTGATTGGTCAGGGCACTTGGCGCATGGGCGAGGATCGTTCGGCGCATAGCCGTGAAGTGGCGGCGCTGCGCAGCGGCATCGAGCTGGGCATGAGCCTGATCGATACCGCTGAGATGTACGCCGAGGGCGGTGCCGAAACGGTGGTCGGCGAAGCCATTGCCGGTCTGCGCGATCAAGTCTTTCTGGTCAGCAAGGTCTACCCGCACAACGCCAGCCGCCAGGGCATCCCGCAAGCCTGCGAGCGCAGTTTGCGTCGGCTCGGCACCGACTACATCGATCTGTATCTGCTGCACTGGCGCGGTCAGTATCCGCTGGAGGAAACCGTCGAAGCCTTCGAACGCCTGCGCGAGGACGGCAAGATCGGCCGTTGGGGCGTGTCGAATTTCGATGTCGACGACCTCGAAGAACTGTCTAGCTCGGCCTGCGCCACCAATCAGGTGTTGTACAACCTCGAGGAGCGCGGCATCGAATTCGATCTGCTGCCGTGGTGCCAACACCAGCGCCTGCCATTGATGGCGTACTGTCCGATCGGCCAGGGCGGCGCGATGCTCGCCGAGCCGGTTCTGCAAGACATTGCCAGTCGTTACAACGCCACCCCGGCGCAGATTTCACTGGCGTGGCTCCTGCGTCAGGACGGCGTGATTGCGATTCCCAAGGCTGTGCGCCCCGAGCATGTGCAACTCAATGCCGAGGCGGCCCGGTTGCAACTGGACGCCGGGGATCTGGCGGCGCTGGACAAAGTGTTCCCGGCGCCTCAACGCAAGCAGCGACTGGCCATGGTCTGAGCTGCCGACTGCGAGGGCTTCGCCATGAGAAGCACAGATCTGCACGACCCGTACAACCTGCAACGTTTTGTCCAGGCACAGGATCCGGTGTTCGAACGGGTCCAGCGTGAACTCGAGACAGGCCGCAAGCGCAGCCACTGGATGTGGTTCGTCTTTCCGCAGTTCGCCGGATTGGGCGGCAGCGAAATGGCCCGCCGCTTCGCCATCGGTTCAGCCGAGGAAGCCCAGGCCTATCTCGCCCACGAGCTGCTCGGGGCGCGGCTGCGCACCTGCACGCAACTGGTGCTGAATGTGCCGCAGCGCTCGATTGCAGAAATGTTTGGCCATCCCGATGACCTGAAATTTCATTCTTCGATGACCCTGTTCGCCCAGTTCAGCGCCGAGGACAGTCTGTTCCATCAGGCGCTGGAGCGTTACTTCCACGGCATTCTCGATGAATGGACGCTGCAACTGCTCGACTCAAAACAGGCCCAGTTGCCCACCGATCAGGGTTGAGAAGTCGTCGTCGACAAACGGCAGAATCGCATCCGCCACCGGTTGCAGCTGTCGCGTGATGTAGTGGTCGTAGTCGATGGCGGCGCGGCGTACTTCCAGCGGCTCCGGGCCGGCCAAGGTGATGACGTAGCTGATCCAGCCGCCGTTCTGATACTGCCGGGGCCGACCCTGCTCGGCGTTGTAGTCATCGGCGAGCCGCGCGGCGCGGACGTGGGGCGGTACGTTGCGTTCGTAATCGTCGAGGGTGCGGCGCAGACGCTTGCGGTAGATCAGCCGATCGTCGAACTCGCCGGCGAGGGTCTTGCGCACGTAATCGCGCACATAATCCTGGTACGGCTTGCGCTGGAAGATCCGCTCATACAGTTCTTGCTGAAATTGCCGAGCCAGCAGCGACCAGTCGGTGCGCACGGTTTCCAGGCCTTTGTAGACCATTTCTTCGCTGCCATCGGCGCGGGTGACCAGTCCGGCGTAGCGCTTCTTGCTGCCCTCCTCCGCGCCGCGAATGGTCGGCATCAGGAAGCGCTTGTAGTGAATCTCGAACTGCAATTCCAGCGCGCTTTCCAGCCCGTATTCTTCGCGCACATGGGCGCGCCACCAATCATTGACGTGTTTGACCAGCGCATGGCCGATCTGCGCTGCTTCATCCTGACCGTGCAGACTGCGCAGCCAGACGAAGGTTGAATCGGTGTCGCCGTAAATCACCGCATGGCCCTGCTCTTCGATCAACTGCCGGGTGCGCAGCATGATTTCGTGGCCGCGCAAGGTGATCGACGAGGCCAGCCGGGTATCGAAAAAACGGCAACCGCTGGAGCCGAGCACGCCGTAGAAGGCGTTCATGATGATCTTTAACGCCTGGGACAGCGGCGCATTGTGCTCGCGCTTGGCGGTTTCGCGCCCTTCGGCCACCCGCGCCACGATGGACGGCAGGCAATGGCGGGTGCGCGAGAAGCGTGCGCCACGAAAGCCCGGCACCGAGTCAGCGTCGTCCGGGTGCTGCAGACCCTCGATCAAGCCCACCGGGTCGATCAGAAAGGTGCGGATGATCGACGGGTAAAGGCTTTTGTAATCGAGCACCAACACCGATTCGTACAGCCCCGGCCGTGAATCCATGACAAACCCGCCGGGGCTGGCCTGCGGTGGATTGGTGCCCAGATTGGGTGCAACAAAGCCCTGGCGGTGCATCAACGGCATGTACAAATGGGTGAACGCTGCGACCGAACCGCCGCTGCGGTCGGCCGGCAAACCGGTAACGCTGGCGCGCTCAAGCAGGAACGTCAGCAGTTCGGTCTTGGCGAAGATCCGCGTGACCAGTTCGCAGTCCTTGAGGTTGTATTTGGCCAGCGCTGGCTTGTCCTCGGCGAACATGCGGTTGATCTCGTCCATGCGCTGGTACGGATTGTTGATCGCTTTGCCTTCGCCGAGCAGGGTCTGCGCGACGTTTTCCAGGCTGAACGAGGGAAAACTCCAGGTCGCCGAACGCAACGACTCGATGCCATCGATGATCAGCCGCCCCGCTGCCGAGGCGAAGTAGTGATTGCGGCTGCCGTGCTCGCGCCACTGCATTTCTTCGCCGCCACGACCGATCTTCAGCGGTACGCCAAGACGCCGTGCGTGTTCATGGAGGATGCGCAAATCGAACTGCACGACGTTCCAGCCAATGATCGCGTCGGGGTCGTGGCGGGCGAACCAGTCGTTGAGCTTCTTCAGAATGAGCGTGCGCGAATCGCAGTATTCGAGGTCGAAATCGACAATGCTGGCATCGCCATTCGGCGCGCCGAGCATGTACACCTGGCGCTCGCCGCAGCCTTCCAGCGCGATGGAATACAGCTCGCCGTTTTCGGTGGTTTCGATGTCGAGTGAGACCAGACGCAGTTTCGGCCGGTAATCGGGGTCGGGTTTCAGTTGGGCGTTGATCAGTACGCCGTCAGCATCCGGGGTGCCGCCAAACAGCACCGGCGCGGTGATGAAGCGCTCCATCAGATAGCGTTCCGGCGGGCGGATGTCGGCTTCAAAGACGTCGACGCCGGCGCGGTTGAGCGCGGTTTCGAGGCGCATCAACTGGCCATGCTGCTGGCAATACAGACCGAGCACCGGACGATGCTGAAAATCGAGCAAGGCCAACGGTCGCAGTTCCACATTCTTTTCATCGTGCAGCAGACGCTCGGCCGCTTCTCGCTGTGCGGCGGGAATAAATGCGACCGACGGCTGATGCGCCAGACGCACGCGGCGCGGCCCGGCGTCCGTTGCCAGCCAGAACTCGACTTCGGTGCCGGCCGGCGTATCGCGCCAATGCCGGGTCAGGACGAAGCCCTGCTGTAAATCCACCACTGCGACCTCAACGTTTCAATCAGAACGCCATTCTACGCAGCATTGTGGCAAGGGATTTATCTGCGGCAACAGGGATTTATCTGTGGCAAGAGGGATTTATCTGTGGCGAGGGGATTTATCTGTGGCGAGGGGATTTATCCCCGTTGGCCTGCGCAGCAGGCCCTTTCATTAAAAGCGGGGCCGCTTCGCGGCCAGCGGGGATAAATCCCCTCGCCACAGATGCTTCATTTACCGATACAAAGATGTTTTTTCCGGCAAATGGCGTTTTTTGCACGCTAACTGCCGCTTTGCCACCTTGCTCTGCGCGGCTGCGTCTACGATGCTTGATGAACAACGACAACACCTGAGTAACCGCCATGAAGACCGTCGCCCAACTGCTCAAGCTCAAAGATCAGAAAAATCAGGAAGTGCACCAGATCAAACCCGATCACATGGTGCTCGAAGCGCTGATGAAGATGGCCGAGAAAAACGTCGGCGCCTTGCTGGTGGTCGAAGACGACAAAGTGGTCGGCATCATCAGCGAGCGTGACTATGCACGCAAACTGGTGCTGCACGGGCGCTCTTCGGTCGGTACGCCAGTGCGCGACATCATGGTCAAGGACGTGATTACCGTGGATACCCGGCAAACCGTCGACACCTGCCTGGGGATCATGTCGGACAAACGCCTGCGCCACTTGCCGGTGGTCGAGGACGGCCAGTTGATCGGCCTGTTGTCGATCGGCGACTTGGTGAAAGAGGCGATTGCCGAACAGGCCGAGCTGATCAAACAGCTGGAGCAGTACATTCGCGGCGAATGAGCCCACCGCCGTGACCCCTTGTGAGAGCGAGCCTGCTCGCGAATGCGCCAGGTCAGTGATGATCGTTCCCACGCTCTGCGTGGGAATGCAGCCCGTGACGCTCCGCGTCCCTCTAAAGCCGAACGCGGAGCGTCCGTTGAGGCATTCCCACGCAGAGCGTGGGAACGATCGCGCCTGTCAGGCCGGCCAATGCCGCTCAAAGACCGGTGCCAGCACCGGGTGCCGGTCGATCCTTTGCAGCCACGCATAAAAGCCCGGGCGGGTCCGGCGCAGGTGTTCGCGGCTGCCGGCCCAGCGGCTTACCACGGCCGCCAGCACATCCAGCGCGCCGGGCGATTCATCATCCAGATACAGCTCCCCGGAAAACTGATCGGCAAACACCTCCCAACTGAAGTGCAAGCGCTGGCGGGTGCCGGCGATCAGGTTTTGCCGTGCGCTCTCGTCGGGCGTGCTCAGCCAACGCTCGGGGTAATCGATGATGCCGACCGCCGCATAGCAATTGCTGACGATATAGGCGAGGCCGCGAATCGCCTGATCACGATCGGCAGCCTTGCTCGGCAGCAGGCCGGACTTGGGAAACGTCAGGCCCAGGTGAATCAGGATCGCCGCGCTTTCAGTCATGGCGCTGCCGTCCGGCAGTTGCAGGGTCGGTATCTGCTTCAACGGATTGAGTTTGCCCAGCGCCTCGTCGGCCTCGGCGCTGGCTTCGGTATCAATGAAGCGATAGGCGATCTGGCACAACTCCAGTGCCGCCTCGATGGCAGCCGCGCCGGAATTCTTGTGCCCGTAGAGCTGGTACATGTCCGTTCCCCCGATAAGGCCTTTGCACAGGGTAGATGGCTGGCTGGCCTGACGTAGAAAATTCTGCAAATGTGTCGTGATTGGCACGTTTTTCCCATGCACTGCCGACTTGCGAAATCAACCTTCGCCAATCAGCGCTGGCGGTGCCCATCCCGCACCAAGAGCATTCATCGAACGCTATCCGCGTTCTTGTAAGGTGCGACAGCGAACCAAAAGTTCGCCTGTCCGAGCTGGCAATAAGGAGTTCACCCGTGAATCTTCAAATGCTCCGCCGTACGACATACCCCACTCACTCGCAAATCCAGCCCCAAGTTCAGCCGAGCCTATTCAGCCTGGCGCGTTTCTCCTTTATTACCTGAAACCCAATGCACACTCTGCGTGCCTGGCGATCGAGCGATCGCCGGGCGCCAAGTGTTATTTATTTTTTAAATACGGCAATTAATAAAAGGCACAACAACAAGATTGTCGAACAATGACTTTCCGTCATTGAAGTTGCACCAAAAGCGCACGCCCGAATGTGATGCAGTTAACCAATACTCCAGAATCAAAATAAGGAACATGTCCTGTGAACCGCTGAATGACTGACCTGCACCAAATCGATTCGCTACGCACCGATAGGTGCTAAGCCTGATCACCGAGCAGCCGCTCTATCCCGCCGATTGGCGTGATACAGCGTTCCCTCTGACTCGCTCTGGAAAAAGCCCTTCTGCGAGGACTTGAGGACCGCTTCGCGCCGAATAAACAGTGGGCGAAACTGAAACTTATATAAATGCGACACCAGTAACACCGAAGATTTGCGTTCAACCGGTTTCAGCAACATCTGGCACACCTGTTGCAAACTGTAACAAACCTGAGACAGCTCACGTCTCCACACAACAACAAGCCACGGAATGGATAATGAACAATCGATATAGATGCTACTAAGCCACTAAGTTTGTTCGAGGCCGTTTAAACAGATAGTCCAACTATCGGCCCGCGTACACCTTGAAGAAAGTTGCACCCACTCACTCGAACATCAGCCAGATGTTCGGACGGCACCTTATTGCCCTTCATCTGACCCGAGGGAGCTTTAATGAACGATGCGGTAAAGCACAAAACCCTGCCGGGGCCGTTGCAGCAAGCGCCGGTCTCGCCGGCAACGGGCAGGCCGGCGTTTACAGCCAATACGTCACGACCCGGCGGGTTGAACAAACCACAGATGCTCTTGCTGATCGCCGTGTCGGTGCTGATACACGGCGGCGCGTGGTGGTTCTTCCATCAGGCGCGTCCGGAACCACTGCCGACGCCGCCGGAAATCCCGGAAATGACCGTCGAGCTGACCAGCCCGACGCCTCCGGCCCCGCCAACACCGGAAGCACCACCGCCGCCCCCGCCTCCACCGCCGCCGGAACCCGAGCAGCCGGTGGAAGACGAGGACGCGCTCAAGCCGCCGCCCAAACCGGTGGAGAAGCCCAAGCCGATCGAAAAACCAAAACCGGTCGAGAAGCCAAAACCGGTGAAAAAAGTCGAGCCACCGAAAGCGCCGCCGGCCCCGGCGCAACCTGCCGCACCTGCGGCGCCGACAACACCAAGCGCACCACCGGCACCACCTGCTGCGCCCGCTCCGGTCAAGGAGTCGGCGGCGATTTCCGGCCTGGCCAGCCTTGGCAACCCGCCGCCGGAATATCCGTCGCTGGCGCTGCGCCGCAACTGGGAAGGCAGCGTGGTGCTGCGCATTCAGGTGCTGGCCAACGGCCGTGCCGGCAGCGTGACGGTGACCAAGTCCAGCGGCAAACCGCAACTGGATGAGGCGGCCGTCGCGGCGGTGAAGAACTGGAAGTTCATTCCGGCCAAGCGCGGCGACACGCCGATCGACGGCTTCGCCACCCAGACCATCGATTTCAAATTGCCGCAATGACGGCGCAACCGACTCATTACTGATTAACGCAAGCGAGGTGTAGCCATGAACGATTCACTGTCTTCGATGATTGTCCCCGGTGTGCTCTGGGGCCTGGTGCTGTTTTCCGTGGTCAGTTGGGCGATCCTGCTGGTCAAGTCGGCCCAGTACCTGCGCCAGAAAGCGCAGAACAAGCAGTTCGCCAAAGCCTTCTGGAGCGCGCCGGACCTGCTCACCGCCGCCGAACACGCCAGCCAGTATCCAGGCTCGCTGGCGCGCATCGCCAGCAGCGGTTTCGAAGCCCTGCTGGTGGAAGAGTCGCCGCGTACCACGCAACAACTGGCGCACACCATCAACCGCTCCGACCGCCTGGAACGCAACCTGCGCCAGCAGATCCAGAAGGAACGTCGCTCGCTGGAAAACGGCCAGGCGATCCTCGCCAGTATCGGCAGCACCGCGCCGTTCATTGGCCTGTTCGGCACCGTGTGGGGAATCATGGAAGCCCTGCAAAGCATTGGCGAAACCGGCTCGGCCAGCCTTGAAGCGGTCGCCGGGCCTATCGGCCACGCGCTGATCGCCACTGGCGTGGGCATCGCCGTCGCCGTGCCGGCGGTGCTGATCTACAACTTCTTCCTGCGTCGGCTGAAACTCGCCTCGGCGGACATGGACGACTTCGCCCACGACTTCGACGCCCTCGCCTCGCGCAGTGCGTTTTCCATCAGCCGCCAGGCCATCGCCAGCAAAAGCACCACCGCCGTGCGGGAGGCCAGCTGATGTCCTTCTCCACTCAAGACAGCGATGAAGTGCTCAGCGAAATGAACGTCACGCCGCTGGTCGACGTCATGCTCGTGCTGCTGGTGGTGTTCATTGTCACCGCGCCGCTGATGACCAACGCGATCAAGGTCAACCTGCCGAAAACCGACGCCGTCGCCCCTGCCGAAAAGAAAGACCCGGTGGTGGTCAGCGTCGATCAGGATGGCAAGTTCTATCTGGCCAAGACCGAACTGGCCCCGGAATCCCTCGAGGCCAGCCTCAAGGAGGTCAAGGCCAAAGACGCCGAAGTGCGTGTGCAATTGCAGGCCGATGCCGCCGTCAATTACGGCCAGGTGGCCAAGGCGATGGCATCGATCGAACGCTCCGGCATCAGCAAGATTTCGGTGATGACCACCCACTGAGTGCGGTGCCGGGCGGCTGTTGAAAGCTCCCGCCCGGCACCGCTGAAAAAAGAAATCCCGTCGCACCCGGCCGACCGAAAAAACGCCACGCGTCTTCGGAGGGGATCGGCTTGCTTGAAGAAAGTGGTTTTCCGCGCGCGGTATCACCGGAAGCGGAGCAATGAGCGGCTCACAAGGCCAATTCGATAACGTCTGAAAATCGGAAACAACCATGCTGATGAACACTCCACGCTTCACGCTCAAACCTTTGGTGGCAACGATGTCTCGCCACCGTTTCGTTCCGCTGTATCTGGTGGCCATGGGGATGGGCGCCGGGACCGTGCAAGCGGCCGAGGACGACAACAGCGCCACGCCGGCAGCCGCTGTGGTGGCGGCGCCGACCACGCAACTGCAACGGGTCGAAGTGACCGGTTCGGCGATTCGCCGGGTCGATGCGGAAACGGCGGTGCCGATCACCATTCTCAAGGCTGAAGAGCTGCGCAAACAGGGCGTGACCACCACCGCCGAACTGGTCCAGCGCATCACCGGCAGCCAGTCGATCAACAACAGCGCCGGCTCCGTCGGCGCGGCCACTGGCGGTGCGTCGTTTGCCGACATGCGCGGCATCGGCGCGAACAAGACGCTGGTGCTGCTCAACGGTCGACGCCTGGCCAACAATGCCCTGTCGGGGACCAACTCGGCCGGCGGCGCGGTGGACCTGAACATGATCCCGTTCGCCGCCATCGAGCGCGTGGAAGTGCTGCGCGACGGCGCCTCGGCCCTGTACGGCACCGACGCCATCGGCGGTGTGATCAACTTCATCACCAAGAAATCCCTTACCGACGGCGCGTTGACCCTCGGTGGCGAAACGCCGACCCACAGCGGTGGCGGCGCGACCAAGGACATGAGCGCCAGTTGGGGCTACGGCGATCTGGAAGAAGACCGCTTCAACGTCCTCGGCGTGTTCAACTACAACAAGCAGCAGAACCTCGACGCCAACGACCGCTCCTTCGCCACCGACTACGCGCCCGGTCGCGGTCTCGATCAGACCTCCGGCACCGCGTTCCCCGGCAACTACAGCCAGAACGGCAACGCCACCAACCCGTTGGCGAACAGCAACTGCAACGGCCCCAACCTGATCGCCCGCGACGGCTTGTGCCGCTTCAGCACCCGTGAATTCATCGACCTGGTGCCACAGACCGAGAAGACCTCGTTCTTCGGAAAGACCACTGCCAAGCTCGGCGATGATCACAATGCCAACCTTGAATATTTCTGGTCGCGCAACAACAACGCCGTCGCCGTCGGCCCGGCGCCACTGACTGGTCTGAGCCTGGATTCATCGTCGCCCTACTACCCCGGCAACGGCATCACCCCGGCGCCGACCGATTTCGCCCTCGACCCGACGCAGCCGGTCGATGTGAACTGGCGTGAAACCGCTGCCGGCCCGCGTGAATCGAAAGACCAGAACACCAGCCAGCGCTTTCTGCTGAGCTTCGATGGTCTGGTTGGCGGCTGGGATTACAACGTCGGCGCCTCGTACAACCAGAACAAAATCGTCTCCAGCGTCACCAGTGGCTATGTCAGCGATCAGGCGATGATTGACGGCCTGGCCAGCGGTCTGCTCAACCCGTTCGGCCCGCAGACCGCTGCCGGCCAGCAGTACATCGACGCCGCCGCGTACCACGGCGCCTACTCCACAGCCGTGGGCCGCGTCGCCGGTTTCGATGGCCGCGTGAGCCGTGAAATCGGCGACTGGTTCGGCGCAGGTCCGTCCGGTCTGGCGCTGGGCGGCGAGTACCGCAAGGAGAAATTCCATCAGGACTTCGAGTCGTTCGCCGGCGACATCCAGAGCCTCGGCATCGACCCGGCCGGTAGCGTCGAGGGCGACCGCAGCGTCAAGGCCGCCTATGCCGAACTCAACGTGCCGGTGCTCGACAGCCTTGAATTGTCCGCCGCTGTGCGCCACGACAAATACAGCGACTTCGGCAGCACCACCAACCCGAAATACTCGTTCCGTTATCAGCCGTTGAAAGAGCTGGTGGTGCGTGGCGCCTACAGCGAAGGTTTCCGCGCGCCGTCGCTGTATGAACTGTATTCGCCGCGCAGCATCACCTTCACCCAGGGTTTCTACAACGATCCCGTGCTGTGTACCGGCGGCGTGGTGCAACCAGGCGGTAACGGCGGGCGTGATTGCGGTCAGCAATTCCTCAACCAGATTGGCGGCAACGAGGATCTGGCCCCGGAGAAGGCGCGCAACGTGACGTTGGGCTTCGTCTACCAGCCGATCAGCAACCTCTCGGTGGGTCTGGATTTCTGGTGGATTCACATCTCCAACCAGATCCAGCCGTTCCCGGAATCCACCGTGTTCGATCAGGCCGGATCCTACCCGGACCGCTTCGTGCGCAACGCCGACGGCACGCTCAACTACATCGTCACCGGCAACGCCAACCTCGGCATCGTCGAAACCAACGGTGTCGATGTGTCGCTCGACTATCGCTTCCCGAACACGCCGTACGGTCAGTTTGGTCTCGGCCTGCAAGGCACCTATGTCGACGAGTACGACTTCCAGAGCACTATCAAAGGCCCGTTCACCGACAAGGTCGGCGACTTTCAGGGTGACGGCGTGATCGCGCGCTGGAAGCACAACCTCACCGGCAGCTGGAGCCTCGGTGCGGCGCGAGCAGCGCTGACCAACCGCTTCACCACCGGTTACAACGATTACGACCGCGACACCCATTCGCGCGTGGCCTCGTATTCGGTGTGGGACCTGTCGGCCGGCTACACCTTCAACAAAGTGCTCGACGTCGATGCCGGGATGAAGAACGTGTTCGACCGCAACCCGCCGTTCTCCAACCAGGCTTACAACTTCCAGAGCGGCTATGACCCGCGCTACACCGACCCGCTGGGCCGGACATTGTTTGCGCGCATGACTTACCACTTCTAACCCCAAATAAAACGCATCCCTCTGTGGGAGCGAGCCTTTGTGGTGAGGGGATTTATCCCCGATGGGGTGCGAAGCGCCCCCAGGACCTGCCGACGCGGAGCATCAGAAGTACCGCATGCATTGATCTTGCGACTGCTGCGCAGCCGATCGGGGATACATCCCCTCGCCACAAGGGCTCGCTCCCACCGGGGGTCCGGGTTCCTTCAGGGATTTCAAGGGTGACTTCATGAGTTTTTTGCGCAACATGGCTGGCCTGCTGCTCGGCAGTGCGCTGCTGTGCACTGGCACTTCGGCGCTGGCCGGCGGCAGTCACGCGCTGACGGTGTACGGCGAGGCGCCGAAGTATCCGGCCGGCTTCAAGCATTTCGATTTTGTTAACCCCGACGCGCCCAAAGGCGGTTCGCTCAGCCGTGCGTCGATGGAGATCGGTCAGTACAACTACATCACGCCGTATGCCGATCAGGGCATTTCCGTGGTGCAGGTCAATGACTGGGTATACGCGCCGCTAGCGTTCCGTTCGCTGGATGAGCCCTACACGGTTTACGCTCTGGTTGCGCAGCAGATCGAGCGCGATCCCGAAGGTTTGTGGGTGCGCTTCACCCTCAACCCCAAGGCACGTTTCGCCGACGGCACGCCGATCACCGCCGAAGACGTGCGCTACACCTTCAACCTGCTGATGACCAAGGGCAGCCTGAGTTATCGCCAGCAGTATGCCGACGTGCAAGACGTGCTGGTCGAAGGTCCACGCCAGGTCCGTTTCACCTTCAAGAACAACCTCAATCGCACCCTCGCGCTGGATCTGGCGACGCTGCGCGTGCTGCCCGAGCACTGGTGGAAAACCCGCGACTTCGCCAACGGCGGCGGCTTCGAGCCACCGCTGGGCAGCGGGCCGTACCGGGTGAGCAAGGTCGACGCCGGGCGCAGCATCAGTTTCCAGCGTGACCCGGACTGGTGGGGCAAGGACCTGCCGGTCAGTCGCGGCATGTACAACTTCGACAGCCTGACGGTGAATTTCTACGGCGACACCGACGTCGCTCGCCAACTGCTGCAGGCCGGCGCGTTCGACTACAACCGCGAGTTCTCCTCGTCCGGTTATGTGGTCGGCTATGACAGCCCGGCATTGCGCGACGGTCGTTTGCAACAGTCGATCCTCGCCCCGGACAAACCCACCGCCGCTCAGGGCTTCGTGTTCAACCTGCAGAATCCGTTCTTCAAGGATCGCCGCGTGCGTCAGGCGATCAGCCTGCTCTGGGATTTCGAGTGGACCAACAAACAGATGATGCGCGGCTTCTACGTGCGTCAGAACAGCTTCTGGCCCAAGAGTGAAATGGCCGCCAGCGCCCTGCCCGATGCCGAGGAATTGAAGATCCTCGAACCGTTGCGCGGCAAGGTTCCTGACGAGGTGTTCACCACGGTCTATGAAGCGCCGAAAACCGATGGCAGCGGCTACATCCGCGACAAGCAATTGCAAGCGCTGAAACTGCTCGGCGAAGCCGGTTGGACGGCGAAAAACAATCGTCTGGTGAACGCCGCCGGCGAGCCGCTGGAATTCACCTTTCTCGATGGCCAGGGCGGCTTCGATCGCATGCTGCTGCCGTTCAAACGCACCCTCGCGCAGATCGGCATCACGCTCAATCTGCGCCGCATCGATTCAGCGCAATACATCAACCGTCTCAACGCCCGCGATTACGACATGATCGTCTGCGCTTTCCCGCGCAGTGGCGATCCGATCGTCTCCCCGGGCCGCGAATTGTACAGCCTGTACGGCTCGCAAAGTGCCACGCAAGTCGGCAGCTCGAACGCGATGGTGCTGGCCGATCCGGCAATCGATCAACTGATTGACGGGCTGGTCCAGGCCAACAGCCGCGAAGCCATGGTGCATTACGCCCGCGCCCTCGACCGGGTGCTGCAATGGGGTTACTACATGATTCCCAACTACTACTCCAAAGGCACGCCGACGGTGTATCAGAACCGCTTCGGCATGCCCGCCGTGCAACCTTCGTATGACGAAGGCCTCAACACCTGGTGGGAAGTCTCGGCCAGGCCGCTGACGACGCAGCAAATGAGCGCTCAGCTTGCGGGAGGCCAGTGACATGCTGCGTTATCTGAGTCGCCGTTTGCTGCTGATCATCCCCACGCTGTTGTGCATTCTGGTGGTGAATTTTCTTATCGTGCAGGCCGCACCCGGCGGCCCGGTGGAACAAGCCATCGCCCGCCTGCAAGGCTTTGGCGGGCACAGCATGGGCGGTGGCGGCGAAGTCGCGGCGGTCGGCGGTGCCGGGCGCAGCAGCCGTGGGCTGGACCCGGCGCTGATCGAGGAAATCAAACGCCATTACGGCTTCGACAAACCGCTGCACGAACGCCTGTGGTTGCTGCTGAAAAACTACGCACAACTGGATCTGGGCAACAGCTTCTTCCGCGGCGCCAAGGTCACCGACCTGATCGTGCAGAAGCTCCCAGTGTCGCTGTCGCTGGGTTTGTGGGCGACGCTGATTACCTACCTGATTTCAATCCCGCTGGGCATTCGCAAGGCAATCAGGAACGGCAGTGCCTTCGATGTCTGGAGCAGCACCGCGATCATCGTCGGTTATGCGATGCCAGCGTTCCTATTCGCCATTCTGTTGATCGTGGTGTTCGCCGGGGGCAGCTACGTCAACTGGTTTCCGGTGCAGGGGCTGGTATCGGACGACTTCGCCACACTGAGCACATTGGGCAAGGTCGGCGACTACCTCTGGCACCTGGTGCTGCCGGTCACGGCGCTGGTGATCGGCGGCTTTGCCACGCTGACGATCCTGACCAAGAACAGCTTTCTCAACGAAATCAGCCGGCAGTACGTGATCACCGCACGAGCCAAGGGCCTGACAGAGCGGCGCGTGCTGTACGGCCACGTGTTTCGCAACGCCATGCTGCTGGTGGTTGCGGGTGTGCCGTCGGCACTGATCGAAGTGTTTTTCGCCGGCTCCCTGCTGATCGAAACCATCTTCAATCTCGACGGCCTCGGGCGCATGAGCTACGAAGCGGCGGTGTCGCGCGACTATCCGGTGGTGTTCGGCGCGCTGTTTCTGTTCACCCTGTTCGGCCTGCTGATCAAGCTGATTGGCGACCTCTGCTACACCCTGCTCGACCCGCGCATCGATTTCTCGGCGAGGACTGCCTGATGTTCACACTGTCGCCTCTGGGCCAGCGCCGCGTCGCGCAATTCAAGGCCAACCGCCGTGGGCGCTGGTCACTGTGGCTGTTTATCGGCCTGTGCCTGATCTGCCTCGGTGGCGAGCTGATCGCCAACGACAAGCCGCTGGTGATCCGCTACCACGACGCTTTTTACTTTCCGATCCTCAGCGATTACCTGGAAACCGATTTCGGCGGCGAGCTGCCGTTTCAACCGGATTACGCCAGCAGTTACGTGCACAAGCTGATCGAGGATCAGGGCGGCTGGATGCTGTTTCCGCCGATCCCGTTCAGCTACGACACGGTCAACTACGACCTCACCGAACCGGCGCCCAGCCCGCCGTCATCGAGCAATTGGCTTGGCACCGATGATCAGGCCCGCGATGTTCTGGCGCGGGTGATTTTCGGCACGCGGATCTCAATTCTGTTCGCGCTGATCCTCACCGCCATCAGCGCGTTGATCGGCATTGTCGCCGGGGCCTTGCAGGGCTACTACGGCGGCTGGGTCGACTTGCTCGGGCAGCGTGTACTGGAAATCTGGTCGGGGCTGCCGGTGCTGTATCTGCTGATCATTCTGTCCGGCTTTGTCTCGCCGAGTTTCTGGTGGTTGCTGGGGATCATGGCGCTGTTTTCCTGGCTGGCGCTGGTCGACGTGGTGCGCGCCGAGTTCCTCCGTGGACGCAATCTCGAATACGTGAAAGCCGCGCGGGCGCTGGGCCTGACCGACAGCGAACTGATGCGCCGGCACATTCTGCCCAACGCCATGACCTCCACCCTCACCTACCTGCCGTTCATTCTCACCGGCGCCATCGCCACCCTGACCGCGCTGGATTTCCTCGGCTTCGGCATGCCCGCCGGCACCGCGTCGCTGGGCGAGTTGATCGGCCAGGCCAAACGCAATCTGCAGGCACCGTGGCTGGGCCTGACAGCGTTTTTTGCCTTGGCGCTGATCCTGTCTTTGTTGGTTTTCATCGGTGAAGCGTGCCGAGATGCCTTTGATCCGAGGAGCTGAGATGCAAGACAACTTGATTGAAATTCGCGACCTGCGCGTGGCCTTCGCCGGGCAGGAAGTGGTGCGCGGTGTGAACCTGGATATCCGCCGTGGCGAGTGTCTGGCGCTGGTCGGCGAATCCGGCTCGGGCAAGTCGGTAACGGCGCATTCGATCCTGCGCCTGCTGCCTGGCAAGAGCGTCAGCAGCAGCGGCGCGATTCGCTACAACGGCGTGGATTTGCTGCACGCCAGCGAACAGCAGATGCGTGGTTTGCGCGGCAATCGCATTGCGATGATTTTCCAGGAGCCGATGACTTCGCTGAACCCGCTGCACACGGTGGAAAAACAGATCAGCGAAGTGCTGGAAATCCACAAGGGCCTCAAGGGCCGCGCCGCCCGCGCGCGGACCCTGGAGCTGCTCGAGCTGGTGGGTATTCGTCAGCCGTTGCAGCGCTTGAAAGCCTATCCGCATCAGCTTTCCGGTGGTCAGCGGCAACGGGTGATGATCGCCATGGCATTGGCCAACGAGCCGGAACTGTTGATTGCCGATGAACCGACCACAGCGCTGGACGTGACCGTACAGCAGAAGATTCTTGAGCTGCTGATCGAGTTGCAGCAGCGCCTCGGCATGTCGCTGTTGCTGATCAGCCACGACCTCAATCTGGTACGCCGGATCGCTCAGCGTGTGTGCGTAATGCGTCAAGGCGAGATCATTGAACAGGCCGATTGCGAGACGCTGTTCCAAGCGCCGGAACATCCTTACAGCCGCTTATTGATCGAGGCTGAACCGAGCGGCGCGCCAGTGCCCAGTGAATACGAGCACAACCTGCTGGAAGTCGATGATTTGAAGGTGTGGTTTCCCCTGCCGAAAAAACTCTTCAGCCGTCAGCAGGATTACATCAAAGCGGTGGACGGGGTCAGTTTCACCCTGCAACGCGGCAAGACGTTGGGCATCGTCGGCGAGTCAGGTTCTGGCAAGTCGACGCTGGGTCAGGCGATCCTGCGACTGGTCGAATCAGAGGGCAATATCCGTTTCGGCAACAAGCAGTTGAGCCTGCTCAATCAGCGTCTGATGCGCCCGTTGCGCCGGCAGATCCAGGTGGTGTTTCAGGACCCGTTCGGCAGCCTCAGCCCGCGCATGTCGGTGCAGCAGATCATTGCCGAAGGCTTGCTGACCCACGGCATCGGCAGCGAGGCCGAGCGTGTAGCGGCGGTGATTCGCGTGCTGGAGGAAGTCGGACTCGATCCGCAAAGCCGCCATCGTTACCCCCACGAGTTTTCCGGCGGCCAGCGCCAGCGCATCTCCATCGCCCGCGCACTGGTGCTGGAACCGGCGCTGATACTGCTCGACGAACCGACGTCGGCGCTGGATCGCACGGTGCAGAAGCAAGTGGTGGAGTTGCTGCGCCAGTTGCAGATCAGGCATGGGCTGACCTATCTGTTCATCAGCCATGATCTGGCAGTGGTGCATGCGCTGGCGCATGACTTGATGGTGATCAAGGACGGCAAGGTGGTTGAACAAGGCTCGTCGCGGGAGATTTTCGCTGCGCCGAAACATCCGTACACGCAAGAGTTACTGAAAGCCTCGGGCCTCAAGCCTTACAGAGAGCCTTGTGGGAGCGAGCCTGCTCGCGAATGCGCTGCGTCAGTCACATAAGTGCTGACTGACCCGACGCTTTCGCGAGCAGGCTCGCTCCCACAGGTTTGATCGGTGGTGTTTGAAATTTATTTTTCCGGCACTGCATCCAATCGCCTCCGCCACGGGTAGTCCCTGTAACAGCCCACTCTGGTGCTGTCAGCGCCCTATCCTTTTCGGAGAATCATCGGATGAACATCACCCAGCTGATTGGCTTCACCGGTTTGCTCGCTTTCACCGCGACCACCTTCGCCCAGAGCAGTTATCCCGACGCGATCAAGGTGCCGGACGGGCACAAGATTGCCCTGGAGACCACCGGGGTTGGCGAGATCACCTACGAATGCCGCGACAAACCCAATATGGCCGGGCAGACCGAATGGACCTTTGTTGGCCCGAAAGCGGTGCTCAATGATCGCAGCGGCAAACAGGTCGGCACCTATTTCGGCCCGCCAGCGACATGGCAAGCCAAGGACGGTTCGAAAGTCACCGGCACACAACTCGCCGTGGCACCCTCGAGCCCGGGCAACCTGCCCTATCAACTGGTCAAGGCCAACCCGGCCGAGGGCAAAGGCGCGATGACCGGGGTCAGCTACATCCAGCGTGTCGCGCTCAAGGGCGGCGTCGCGCCCGGCAGTGAGTGCACCATGGCGAACAAGGGCAAGCAGGAAGTGGTGAAGTACCAGGCGGATTATATTTTCTGGGCGGCGAACTGATATTCGGAAGCAGTGCACAATCCTGTGGGAGCGAGCCTGCTCGCTCCCACAGGGAACAATGCGTCTGGATGTTTGGGAAATGTGAGCTAGATTGCACCCCATGCCTTTACCCGAATCCGTTTTCGATTATGAAGCCCGCCTCGCCGCCTGTGCCCGGGGCGAGCGCGCGGCTTTGCGCGATTTGTATGTGCAGGAAGGCCCGCGCCTGCTCGGCGTGGCCAAGCGGCTGGTGCGCGATACGGCGCTGGCGGAGGACATTGTGCATGAGGCGTTCATCAAGATCTGGCACGGCGCCGCCGGGTTCGATCCGGCGCGGGGTTCGGCGCGGGGCTGGATGTTCAGCGTGACCCGGCACCTGGCGTTGAATCAGCTGCGCAAGCAAAGTCGGGAAACGCCGTTCAGCGAAGAACATGAGGCAGCGGCGCCTGATGAGGCGGTCGATGTTCACTCGGCACGCATTCATCGCTGCCTCGAGCAACTGGAACCGCAGCGGCGCAGCTGCATCCTCCATGCCTACGTCGACGGTTACAGCCACGCGCAGATTTCCGCGCGCCTCGACACGCCGCTGGGCACGGTCAAAGCGTGGATCAAGCGCAGCCTCAATGCTTTGCGGGAGTGCATGGGATGACCGGCGAATCAGCGCAGGAACGGGATGAACTGGCCGGCGAATACGTGCTCGGCACCTTGTCGTTCGAGCAGCGCATCGAGGTACAACGGCGCCTGCCGAACGATCCAGAATTGCGTGCAGCGGTTGATGCCTGGGAGCGGCGTCTGCTGGAGCTGACCGATCTGGCCGAACCTCAGCAACCCTCGGCGCAGTTATGGCCGCGCATCGAGCGCAGTCTCGAACGGCTGACGGTGAAGAAACCGCTGAGCTCGTGGTGGAATCTGCTGCCGCTGTGGCGCGGCTTGAGCGCGGCCGGGCTGGCGGCGACATTGATCCTCGGCACGATGCTGCTGACGCAGACTGCGCCGAAACCGAGTTATCTGGTGGTGCTGGTCGCGCCGCAGGACAAGGCGCCGGGCTGGGTGATTCAGGCGAGCAATGCGCGGGAGATCCAGTTGATCCCGCTGGGCGTGGTCGAGGTGCCGGCGGACAAGGCGCTGGAGTTCTGGACCAAGGCTGACGGCTGGTCGGGACCGGTGTCGTTGGGGCTGGTAAAGCCGGGGCAGGCTTTGTCGGTGCCGCTGGACAAACTGCCGCCGGTGCAGCCGAACCAGCTGTTTGAGCTGACCCTGGAAGGCGCCAATGGCTCGCCGATCGGCAAACCGACCGGGCCGATTCAGGCGATCGGGCGTGCGGTCAAAGTCTTGTAGGAGCTGCCGAAGGCTGCGATCTTTTGATTTTTCTTGGAATCAAGATCAAAAGATCGCAGCCTTCGGCAGCTCCTACATTAATCATCATCGACGTCGATGTTCACCATCACGGCAATGAAGTTCTCATAAAAAATTCCGGGCGTAACATCAGCTCCATACCAACCAACAACACCCCGGAGCACACCATTATGAAACGCCAGACTCTTCTCAGCATCGCTTTCTCGGTTTTCGCAGTTAACGCTTTCGCCGCCACCCCGGCGCACACCATGATCGCCGAAGGCGGTTCGGACAAGCTGATCGAAAGCCGTCTGGCTGAAGGTGGCTCGGATCGTCTGATCGAGCGCCGTGTTGCCGAAGGTGGTTCGGATCGTCTGCTCGAACGCCGTGTTGCCGAAGGTGGTTCGGATCGTCTGATTGAACGCCGTGTTGCTGAAGGTGGCTCGGATCGTCTGATCGAACGCCGTGTTGCTGAAGGTGGTTCGGATCGTCTGATCGAACGCCGTGTTGCCTGATGCATGACTGCAAGCGCAACACCGCAGAGAAACCCGGCTCCCGCAGCCGGGTTTTTTATGTCTGCGTGTTTTATCCGGCCTTGGCCATGCAGCGCTTGTAGCGCTCGTCCACGCGCTTGGCGAACCAGGCTGTAGTGAGTTTGCGGGTGATCTTCGGACTCTGCAGCACAATCCCCGGCAATACCGCGCGCGGTAACGCCTTGCCTTCGGCCCGCTCCGCCAGTTCGAACACGCGCTGATAAAGTTTGGTCTCTTCGAATTCCAGGGTTTTGCCTTTCTCCAGTTGATCGCGAATCGTCGGGTTGCGCATGCCCAGCGACTTGCCGAGGGTGCGCACCGCCAGTTCGGTACTGCCGGGCATGATCGAGTCGTAGCGAATCAGGTCGCCGTCCAGGGTCAGCGGGATGCCGGAAGCGCGGCTGACCGCATTCTGAAACGCGGCATTGCGACTGGCGTACCAGCCGGCGTTGAAATCGGCGAAGCGATACAGCGGCTCGCGGTAATTCACCGGATAGCCGAGCAAATGGGCGATGCCGAAATACATGCCGCCGCGCCGGCTGAACACTTCACGGCGGATCGTGCCGTCCACCGGGTACGGGTAATCCTTGGCGTGCTCCTCGGCAAATTCGATGCTGACCTGCATCGGCCCGCCGGTGTGCACCGGGTTGAAGCCGCCGAACAACGTGCGGCCCATCGGCACCATGCCGATGAAGTCGTCGAAAATCGCGCTCAGCTCTTTCTCACTGCGCGCCGCATTCAGTCGTTCGCTGTAGCTCTTGCCGTTGGGCGAGCGCACTTGCAGAGCGCCGCTGACCAGCAGGCTGGGGATGTGCACCTTGGCGGCGCGGCGATCGATTTCGTCGCGGGCGATCTTGCCCAGGCCGGGCACCGTCGGGTCGGCCTGGAAAGTCGATTCCTGCTCGGCCACAGCCAGTACCGAACACAGATTCTGCGTGGTGGTGTTGATGCCCTGTGCGGCGAACGCGGCGTAGATGTCCGTGGCCCAGCCCTGACGGTCGGCAGTATTCGCCGGCAACAGCCGAACGATTTCAGCCTTCACTTCGGCCGGCGGACGCGGCGCCGGTTCGTTGCTGCGCTGGCTGGCGCAACCGGCGAGCAGCAGCACGGCGCCGAGAGTAATGAGTAATCGCATGTTGCTCCATCCAATCAAATTAGCCACAACACCATACACAACCCCCGTAGAAGCTGCCGCAGGCTGCGATCTTTTGATCTTGCTTTTTGCAGCTCAGATCAAGATCAAGCTCAAAAGATCGCAGCCTTCGGCAGCTCCTACGCGCTGATGACAAACTGATTGCAAAACGTTACTGCGAAACCCTATCATTCGCGCCTGGAGTCGCATTAGCGCAAGGAGTTCCGCGCCGCCCTTATTTTTTCATTGGCCGTTCGCCTCCAGGTATCCGACATGCCCGCTTCAGCTCGACTCGGCGCTCCATTTCGCCCGACTTTGCTTGCCCTGCTGTGCTCCCTGACCGTCACCGCTCACGCTGCTGAACAAAACAGCAAAGCGCTGGTGCTCGACGACGTCAACGTCAATGCCCAGGCCCCGACACCCAACGCCCTGCCCCCGGTCTACGCTGGCGGCCAGGTTGCGCGCGGCGGCCAGTTGGGCGTGCTCGGCAATCAGGACATGATGGACGTGCCGTTCAGCGCAGCGTCCTACACCGAGCAATTGATCCAGGATCAGCAGGCGGAAAACGTCGCCGACGTGCTGCTCAACGATTCTTCCGTGCGCCAGGCCTCGGGCTTCTCCAACCAGGCGCAGGTCTTCATGATTCGCGGCCTGCCGCTCAATGGCGATGATATTTCCTATAACGGCCTGTACGGCGTATTGCCCCGGCAGATCATTTCCACCGATGCGCTGGAGCGCGTGGAAGTGTTCAAAGGCCCCAACGCTTTCATCAACGGCGTGACCCCGACCGGTTCCGGCATCGGCGGCGGCGTCAACCTGCAACCCAAGCGCGCCGGCGACGTGCCGCTGCGCCGTTACACCACCGACATCAACAGCGAAGGCCGCATCGGTCATCACTTCGATATCGGCCAGCGTTTTGGCGAAGACAACCGCTTCGGCGCGCGGGTCAACCTGTCGCAGCGCGAGGGCGACACCGGCATCGATCACGAGAACCAGCGCTCGAAACTGTTCGCCATCGGCCTGGATTATCGCGGCGATGCGCTGCGGGTGTCCGGCGACTTTGCCTATCAGAAGGAACGCGTCAACGGCGGCCGCAGCTCGGTCAACCTCGGCACCGCCACGCACATCCCGGATGCGCCATCGGCGGACACCAACTACGCGCCGAAATGGGGTTACACCGACATCGAAGACACCTTCGGCATGCTCCGCGCCGAGTACGACCTCAACGACAACTGGACCGCCTACGCCGCCGGTGGCGCCAAGCACACCCGTGAAGTCGGGCGCTATAACTCGACCACGCTGGTCGGCAACAGCGGCGCATCGTTCACCACCGGCTCGTTCGTCCCGCATGACGAGGACAACACCAGCGTCATGGCCGGTCTCAACGGCAAGTTCAACACCGGCCCGGTCAGCCACAAGCTGAATTTCGGCCTGACCGGGATCTGGGCCGAGCAGCGCAGTGCTTATGACTTCGACCTGACCCGCTACTCGAACAACATCTACCATCCGATCGCTCCTCCGGCACCGGTCGGCAATTTCTCTGGCGGCGATCTCAACGATCCAGGCATCGTCGGCAAGACCTTCAACCGCAGCGTGGCAATTTCCGACACCCTCGGGTTCTTCGATGATCGCCTGCTGGTCACCGCCGGTCTGCGTCGTCAGCAACTGGTGGTGCAGGGTTACAGCTACGCCAGCTACGGCAGCGGCCCGCGCTCGTCGAGCTACGACGAGTCGATCACCACGCCGGTGTACGGCATCGTGTTCAAGCCGTGGGAGCATGTGTCGTTCTACGCCAACCATATCGAAGGCCTGGCCCAAGGGCCGACTTCGCCGACCAGCTCCGGCGGTTTCCGCGTGACCAACGGCAACGAAGTCTACGCACCGAAACGCTCCAAGCAGACCGAGCTGGGCGTTAAGGTCGACATGGGCACCTACGGCGCGAGCCTGGGCGTTTATCGCATCGAACAGCCGAGCGACGGCTACTGCGAAATCAACAGCGCCACCACTTGCACCTACGTCCGCGAAGGCGAGCAGATCAACAAAGGCGTGGAGATGAACGTGTTCGGCGAGCCGATCGACGGCCTGCGCCTGATCAGCGGCCTGACGCTGATGGATACCGAACTGAAAAACACCCTCAACGGCGCCAACGACGGTAATCACGCCATCGGCGTGCCGACGTTCCAGTTCAACGCTGGCGTGGATTGGGACGTGCCGGGCCTGCAAGGCGTTGCGCTGAACGCGCGGATGCTGCGCACCGGCGGGCAATACGCCGACGCGGCGAACAACCTCAGCCTGCCGACGTGGAACCGCTTCGATGCCGGCGCGCGTTATGCGTTCAAGGTGTCGGAGAAGGACGTGACCGTGCGGTTCGGTGTTGAGAACGTGGCGAACAAGAAGTACTGGGAATCGGCACAGGGCGGCTACCTGACCCAGGGCGAACCGCGAGTGGCGAAGTTGTCGGGGACGATCGACTTCTAAGCGTCATTGCGTCGTAAAAAAGGCCCCGCAGCTTCACGGTTGCGGGGCCTTTCTGGTTTTTGTGGTGCTTGATCCGGCTTCTTCGCGAGCAGGCTCGCTCCCACAGGGGTACGAAGTGCGGCTTAGATCCCGGCGAGTGCCAGATCCATCGCAAAGTAGGTGAAGATCAGATCCGCCCCCGCACGCTTGATTGCGCCAAGGCTTTCGCGGACCACGCGATCCTCATCGATCGCACCGGCCTGGGCGCCGAACTTGATCATCGCGTACTCGCCGCTGACCTGATACGCCGCCAATGGCAGGTTCGAGGCCTGGCGGATGTCGCGGATGATGTCGAGGTAGGCGCCGGCCGGTTTGACCATCAGCGCATCGGCACCTTCCTGCTCATCGAGCAGCGATTCGCGTAGGGCCTCGCGGCGATTCATCGGGTTCATCTGATAGCTTTTGCGATCGCCCTTGAGCGCGCTGCCGCCGGCCTCGCGGAACGGGCCGTAGAGTGCCGAAGCGAATTTGGTCGAGTAGGCCATGATCGGAATCTGCGTGAAGCCGGCAGCGTCGAGCGCCTGGCGAATCGCGCGCACTTGGCCGTCCATCGCCGCCGAGGGCGCAATCACGTCAGCACCGGCGCGGGCGGCGGCCACGGCTTGTTTGCCGAGATTGATCAGGGTCTGGTCGTTGTCGACCTCGTGGTTGTGCATCACGCCGCAATGGCCGTGATCGGTGTATTCGCAGAAGCAAGTGTCGGACATCACGATCATTTCCGGCACGGCGTCCTTGGCAATGCGCGACATGCGCGACACCAGCCCGTCTTCGCGCCAGGTGTCGCTGCCGTTGGCATCGAGATGATGGGACACGCCAAAAGTCATCACCGACTTGATGCCGGCACGGGCATAGCGCTCGATTTCGCTGGCCAGTTTGCGCTCGGGAATGCGCTGCACGCCGGGCATGCTGGTGATCGGCACGAAGTCGTCGATCTCTTCCTCGACGAAGATCGGCAGGACCAGATCGTTCAGGCTGAACTCGGTTTCCTGGAACAGACTGCGCAGGCTCGCATTGCGGCGCAGACGGCGGGGACGTGCTTCGGGGAACTGACTGGACATGGGGCCTTTCCTGAAAACAGCGGATGAGACGAAAGTCGTAGGGGGCGAAGCTTATGCCTTGCGGCGGGTGCGGGACAAACCTGGATCAATCAAGAGAGCGTTACCGGGCTTGTAATAATCCTGCTGCTGATCGCGCATTTCCCCCTGTGGGAGCGAGCCTGCTCGCGAATGCGCTGGATCAGACACGAAAATGGTGTCTGATACGACGCTTTCGCGAGCAGGCTCGCTCCCACAGTGGCGACTGTGTTGGGTCAGGACGGGATGGTCAGGCCACGAATGACCGCCGGACGCGCGAGGAACCGCTCCAGCACTCGGGTGACATTGGGGAAACTCTGAATCCCGACCAGATCCCCGGCCTCATAGAAGCCAAGCAGATTGCGCACCCACGGGAACGTGGCGATGTCGGCGATGGTGTAGCGCTCGCCCATGATCCAGTCGCGGCCTTCGAGGCGGGTGTTGAGTACGTTCAGCAGGCGTTTGCTCTCTTCGACATAACGATCACGCGGGCGCTTGTCCTCGTAATCCTTGCCGGCGAATTTGTTGAAGAAGCCGAGCTGGCCGAACATCGGGCCAACGCCGCCCATCTGCCACATCAGCCATTGAATGGTCTCGTAGCGCAGCGCGCCTTCCTGAGCGAGCAACTGGCCGCTCTTGTCGGCGAGATAAATCAGGATCGCGCCGGATTCGAACAACGGCAGCGGTTTGTCTTCCGGGCCATGCGGGTCGAGGATCGCCGGGATCTTGTTGTTCGGATTGAGCGAAAGAAACTCTGCCGACGTCTGGTCGTTGGTGTCGAAACCGACACGGTGCGGCTCATAGGGCAGGCCGATCTCTTCGAGCATGATCGACACTTTGACGCCGTTGGGGGTTGGCAGGGAGTAGAGCTGAATCCAGTCCGGGTACTGCGCCGGCCATTTCTGAGTAATCGGGAATGCAGACAGATCGGTCATTGGAAGCATCCAGTCACAAATTGAAAACCGATCATAAAGTAGGCCTGCCGCTGCGCCTACACGAACCGTAACATCCTGTCGCTAACCTGCCTGCATGCCCGCAAAGGTTGCCGCTAGAGTGCTGCGCACTGGCCTGGAACGAACCAAACGGCGTTACAGGACTCTGAGTTATGCCTTTCTCGCAGAGGAAGCTGTTCATGACAGGGAAACACCCGGTGCTGGGAGCCCGCGGTGCCAAGGTTTGTCAGCCTTAACCGATTTTGCTGAAGAACCCTCGAATTGATGACGAATCTGATGAGTTTCGCCAAACGCTTCAAACATCGCGCGTACGTGGCCCTGCCCTCCCTGCTGGCAGTCAGCGCGCTGTTTCTGTCCCTCGAATCCAGCGAAAGCCGCGCACAACCAGCGGACGGCACGCAGACGCTGGTGTTCCTGCGCCACGCGGAAAAGCCCGAAGGCGGCCTCGGCCAGCTCAACTGCCAGGGCCTGAACCGCGCCATCGACCTGTCGACGCTGCTGCCGGAAAAATTCGGCAAGGCCGATTACGTGTTCGCCGCCAACCCGACGCGCAACGTCGAGGAAGGCGAGCTGGACAATTCCTACAGCTACATTCGTCCGCTGATGACCATCAGCCCGGCCGCGATCAAGCTCGGCCTGCCGGTGAACATCGAGTTCTCCGCCAACGACACCAGCGATCTGGCCCGCGAGCTGCTGGACGAGAAGTACCACAACTCGACGATCTACACCGCCTGGTCCCACGGTTATCTGCCGGATCTGATCAACAAGGTCGCTGGCAACGCAGTGGGCGAGCGGCAGAAGATCACCGATGACTGGGCCGGCGATGACTTCGACTCGCTGTATGTACTGACCCTGAAGTGGCACAACGGCAAGGCCAGTTTGCAGAGCCATGTCTACAAACAGGGGCTGGATAACGGCAAGGACACCTGCCCGACCTGAGTTTTGCAGCGCCTGACCTTGCGTCTTCGCGAGCAGGCTCGCTCCCACAGGGAACCGCATTTCAACTGTGGGAGCGAGCCTGCTCGCGAAGAGGCCAGCCGCTTGCGCCTCAAGCCTTCTGGCTCACCCTCGCACGCAAATACTCGATCACCGCCCCCCGCTCTCCGGCAAACTCGATCCGCCCGCCCTTCTTCTCGCGCTGGAACACATACATCGGGTCGTAATACTCACGCAGCAAACCCTCGATCCAGCCACGATGCAGCTCCACCGCGCCGCTGCGGCCCTGCTCGGCGAGCGCCTGCTCCATCAACACCAGCATCCGCGAATGGCGCTCACCGCCGAGGCGTTTCTGTACGTTGTTGAGGCTTTCCAGCAGACGTTCGGAGAACAAGGCAAAACCGTTTTCGCCGTGCAGCGAAGCAAACTCCGCCGACAGATCGATGACGTAATCACGCAGGATCCGTTCGACGCGATCCTCGAAGCGATCTTCCAGCCAGACCATCGGGTGCTGCTGCATGCCCTGATACAGCGGCAGCGGCAAGGCGCAACTGCCGACCACACGGCTCTCGTCTTCGAGCACAAACTGCTCGATCCCGGCATCGCGTTTCTTCAGAAAGTCGATGGCCAGGCGATTCTCGAAATCGATGTTCGACGGCTGCCCGGTCGCGCGTTTGCCGAAACTGGAGCCGCGATGGTTGGCGTGGCCTTCCAGATCCACACCGTTGCGCAACTGCACCAGCACTTCGGTCTTGCCGGTGCCGGTCATGCCGCCGAGCAAAACGAAATCACACTGCGCGATGGCTTGCTCAAGGGTGTCGATCAAAAAACTGCGCATCGCCTTGTAGCCGCCGCCGACGCGCGGATAGTCGATGCCCGCCTCGTCGCGCAACCACTGCTGGGTGATCTGCGAGCGCAAGCCACCTCGAAAACAATACAGATAACCATCGGGATGAGCCCGGGCGAAGTCGGCCCAGGCCTGGATGCGCTCGGCCTTGACCGAGCCGGACACCATTTGATGGCCCAGCTCGATTGCCGCCTGCTGGCCATGCTGCTTGTAGCAGGTGCCGATCTTCTGCCGTTCCAGATCATTCATCAGCGGCAGATTGACCACGCCGGGGAACGCGCCTTTGTGAAACTCGACCGGCGCGCGGGCATCCATCATCGGCCGGTCGTTGAGGAAAATGTCGCGGTAGTCGGTGCAGTCGCGGAGCATCAAATCACCTCAACCGCGTTCGTCTGTCGCTCAACCAGTTCGCCGATCGGCGCAAGGTTCAGGCCCAGTTCGGCGGCAACGCCGAGGAACTCGTCATTGCCTTCAGGCGTGACCGCAATCAGCAGACCACCGCTGGTCTGCGGATCGCACAGCACGCGTTTGTGCAACTCCTGCACGCGGCCAACCTTGCTCGAATAGCTGTCGAAGTTGCGCAGCGTACCGCCCGGCACGCAGCCCTGATCGAGGTAGTACTCGACGCTGTCCAGACGCGGCACGCGGTCATAGGCGATGCGCGCGGTCAACTGGCTGCCATCGGCCATTTCCACCAGATGCCCGAGCAGGCCGAAACCGGTGACGTCGGTCATCGCGGTGACGCCGGCGAGTTTGCCGAAGCGGCTGCCAGGCTTGTTCAGGGTGCACATCCAGTCGCGGGCGACACCGACGTCGGCGGCGCGCAACTTGCCCTTCTTTTCGGCGGTGGTGAGGATGCCGATGCCCAGCGGTTTGGTCAGGTACAACAGGCAACCGGCGGTGGCGGTGTCGTTGCGTTTCATGTGGCGCTTTTCCACAAGCCCGGTGACGGCGAGGCCGAAGATCGGCTCCGGCGCATCGATCGAATGCCCCCCCGCCAACGGAATGCCCGCCGCGTCGCACACCGAACGACCGCCACGAATCACTTCCCGCGCCACTTCCGGCGCCAGCACATTCACCGGCCAGCCGAGAATCGCGATCGCCATCAACGGATCGCCGCCCATCGCGTAGATGTCGCTGATCGCATTGGTTGCGGCAATGCGGCCGAAGTCGAACGGGTCATCGACAATCGGCATGAAGAAATCGGTGGTCGACACCACACCACGCTCGGCATCGATCTCATACACCGCCGCGTCATCACGCGAGGCGTTGCCGACCCAGAGTTTCGGATCGAGGTTCTGTGCGCCGCTGCCGGCGAGGATCACTTCCAGCACCTGTGGAGAAATCTTGCAGCCACAACCGGCGCCATGGCTGTATTGGGTCAGACGAATCGGCTCGCTCATGGGAGAGTCTCTGGCAATGAATGGGGCGGATTCTAGCAGAGCGCGAGCGCGCAGATTCTTGTGCTGACCGAGCGGCCCTTTCGCGAGCGGGCTCGCTCCCACATTCGTACGGTGGTCTCCCGTGGGAGCTAGCCCGCTCGCGAAAGCAATCGAACCTGCCTGCACCGTCCAGTCAGCCCCGCCTGCAAACCTCAGCGAAAATCTGCGTAATCGGCCGATGCGGCTGGCGCTTGTGCATCTGCCGCACCTGTTCACTCAGTCGCAACAGCTCTTCGCTGGGCTTGGCCCATTGCTCTTTTGGCAACGGCTCGGACCATTCGCGCATGACTTCCGGCAGCGCCTGTTTGCCGATTCTTTCCAGGCGGCGCACTTCCCATTCGACCAAACGGTTGGGAATCGTCCATAGGGTCATAACGTGATACAGGTACCAAAAAAATCCCGACAACCGCGAGCGCCGGCCTTCACGGATCTGCTGATGCATCCGCGTGCGAGCGTTACGGAAAGTGTGCAGGCCTTCGTGGGGTGGGTCGTCCGGGCCTTGAAGATCCTGCAAATCCTGGATCGATTTGAGGTCGTTGACTTCGTACTCCATGTAGCCGCGAATCGCTTCCCAATGGCTGATCGCGAGCTGCAGGCCGGCGCATTGGAATTCGAGGCTGGTGAGGGTTTCGCCGTGGCGAAAACCGATGCCCATGCCGTATTGGCGATGGATGCCGAACTGGGTGGCGCCCTTGGCTTCGATGATCCAGGCGCTGAGCGATTCCCACGGGACAAAGACAGGTTCGGTGGCGCCTTCGGGCATGAAGCACACTTCGCGGCGTTGACGGTTGAAGCGGGTTGGGATGAGGGAGAGGCGTTTTTTGTGGACGTGGTGCCAGACGCCGAGGCCGATCAGTAGAATCAAAGGCTCGGTCAGTAAAGCGCTTTCATATCCTGCTTGGAATATACCCACTATTGATTCCCAAATGAGTGTTGGACCGTAGCCGAATACGACACCCAGCATTCCCGTAATCAAGGGGAATATGAAAATGACCATAACCGCTAAACTGACCGGCCCCCCCAACGTCATTTGCCACATAAAAACTTGCGGCTGGCCTAATCCGAAGTCCATGTAAACATCATTGAGCTCACCGATATGTGGACCATAAGGGGGAATCGGTGTGGGCAGTGGCAACGGTGCGAGATAGGTAATCTTTCCGCTTGGAAACGGCTCTACATCGCCCGCTTTTCTGATCACTTCACATTGCGCATCAACTACAGGCTCATTGTGATTATTCAGCATGGTCAGCCCATTCGAGGTATTGAGTTTCTACCAGCAGAACCATCGGGTTTTCCTTGACCGGCCCGGTAGCAACAACTGAGAAATGGCCGCCACCCCGAGGGTCTACCACCTCGGCCAAGATCAACCGAAACATCTGCGTACAATGCGATCCCCTGTGGGAGCGAGCCTGCTCGCGAAGGCGCTCAAACAGGCAAAAAACCTCCCACCCTCTGGCCACAAAACTGCTCAACATCAGCACTCAGCCCGCCTGCAAACCTCAGCGAAAATTTGCGTAATCGGCCGATGCGGCTGGCGCTTGTGCATCCGCCGCACTTGTTCACTCAGTCGCAACAACTCTTCACTGGGCTTGGCCCATTGCTCTTCGGGCAGCGGCTCGGACCATGCACGCATGACTTCCGGCAGCGCCTGTTTGCCGATCCTTTCCAGACGGCGCACTTCCCATTCGACCAGGCGATTGGGAAGCGTCCATAAGGTCATGACGTGATACAGGTACCAAAAGAACCCCGACAGCCGCGAGCGGCGGCCTTCACGGATCTGCTGATGCATTCGCGCGCGAGCGTTACGGAAAGTATGCAGCCCTTCGTGGGGCGGGTCGTCCGGGCCTTGCAGATCCTGCAAGTCCTGAATCGACTTGAGGTCGTTGACTTCGTACTCCATGTAACCGCGAATCGCCTCCCAATGGCTGATCGCGAGCTCCAGGCCGGCGCATTGGAATTCCTGGCTTATGAGGGTTTCACCTTGGTAGAAACCGATGCCCATGCCGTATTGGCGGTGGATGCCGAACTGGGTGGCGCCTTTGGCTTCGATGATCCAGGCAGACAGCGATTCCCATGGGACGAAGACTGGCTCGATGGCGCCTTCGGGCATGAAGCAGACTTCGCGGCGTTGGCGGTTGAAGCGGGTTGGGATGAGGGAGAGGCGCTTTTTGTGGACGTGGTGCCAGACGCCGAGGCCGATGAACAGGGTCAAGGGGCCGCAAATTAACTCATTTTCCAATGCCACTTCGAATACACCTACCATTGATTCCCAAATTGCCTCGTTCCCATAGCCAAAAAGAATTCCTAGCAAGCCCGTGAACAAAGGAAATAAAACGAGCACCATAAAAGTGCCTGCGGTCGTTCCGCCGAAAATTAGCTGCCATGGGAATACCTCCAGTGAGCCGAGACCAAAATCCATGTATCCGTCATTGAACGCTCCGATATGAGGTCCGTAAGGCGGCATTGATGTAGGTAATGGCAACGGTGCGAGATAGGTAATCTTCCCGCTAGGAAACGGCTCAATATCGCCCGCTTTTTTAACCCCCTCATATTCCGAACTGGAAAGAGGATTACTGCGATTATTCAGCATGGTCAGCCCATTCGAGGTATTGAGTTTCTACCAGCAAAACCGGAGGATTGTCTTTAACCGAGCCAGGAGTTACTACAGCAAAATGACCGCTATCCAGAGGGTCAATATGAATCACGCGCGTTCTTGACTCCGCCCCACCTTTGCCATTGACGGTCTGGATACATATGGCAAGTTCGAGCGTTTCCTTTGCAGGCGTATAGTCAGAATCGTGACGGATGGGGTACTGAAGACAAAGCACCAAACCATCTGTCGATGACTTCACGATTCGCAGACTGCTCAATATCTCCTCACTAATGACTTCCTTGCGTACTTGCGGCACACCGCGACCATGCAGCGGTGCAACAAGTCTATGGCCACCGATTCCCAAGCGTTGACTCGGTTTACCGTTTAACGGTGGCAGAAGATCATTTAGTGCCAGCCTCGGCAGAACCAAATGGATATCACTGGGTTTGGCGCCAAATAATAAAGTCTTCAGCCAGGTGTCACTGGGATCAGGTCCTGATTGGGCGTAAGGAGCGTGTATCAAAAACGCCAGATAATTTTGATAGTCATCCAGAGAGTGGTCTCCGCGCATCTCGTCATCACGGCTCCAAGGCGTAATTTTCAGCCACTTCTCATGGGCAGAAAGGTTGTAACGATTGAACAGCCAAGTACCGACGAACTCCAGCACGGTGAACAACGCACCGGCCAAATTGAAGCGAAAGAACACTAAAGAAAGACGTGTACCAGCTGCAGCCCAAGCGGCCGTGCGTGCCGAGCTATTAGGTGCAGTGAACACTTTGAAAGAAGCGTAGACAGTGTTACTCGCTCCATATCCGTTAGCTGCAACCATACCTGCAGCGCCCAACGTTGCCAGCGCAGCCGCCCTTTGCTCAGATGGAGTGCCACTGCGGATCGCGTCTTGCCATTTTCGATCCTGGTTTCCGAGGCTGGTAATAGAAGTTCTTAAACCAAAAAAATAAGTAAAAAAGCCCAAACCAACATGCAACTTACCCATTTGCACACGAACATGTTGCAACGCTTCAAGCTGCAAACTCCCGACAAGGCTCGCGCTGCGAGACTTCAACGCTGTATCAGCAAGCCCCTGTGCAGCGGTAAAACCCGCCGCGCCTGTCGCGGCAAGGGCCGCGGAAAACTCCGCCCGTTTCTTCCTGTCCCTCGTCTGCTTCATCACCTCTCGATAAGCCCCCACCAAATTCACCACCTGCACCATCACCACCAACAACCCCATCCCCTCCGTCCGCACCAGACTCGCCTTCGAAACCCCCGCCACCCCCGCGCGAATGTTCTCCAGCAACCCACGCAATTCCCCGTGCTGCGCCGGCGGAAACACCACCGTCAATCCCGCTTTCGCCGGGGTGGCGCCGTACAGCCGCGCCGAGCGATCCGGCAGTTCATCAATCGGGCTCAACGCCGCCGCCAGCCTTCCTTCGAACAAGGCCAGTTGCGTGCGCACGCGGACGATTTCCTGCTGCAATTCCATCGCCCGGGCGGTTTTGTGGCCCTGGCGGTTTTTGTTGTGGGTGAGCTGGTTGCGTTCGCGGTTGAGGGTTTTCAGGTAGTCGCGTTCGCGCAGCACTTCCTTGATCGTGGCTTGCAGCGCCGCTTGTTCCGCCGGGGTGGACACGGTGAAGGTCACGCCGCTGGTTCGCGCGGCGTCGAAGACGCGCAGGCGCAGGGCTTTGGGCAAGCGCTGGAACAGTTCGTCGAGGTCGGGGATTTTCTCACCGGCAAGATCAAAACCTTCCAGCGCCCGGCTCAGGCCGAGGTTCAGCGCCGGGCTGTAGGTGTCCTGCACGGCATCGGCGAGGACGCGGCTGTGTGCGGGCAGATCGTCGAGGGCCGGCAGCTGCGGCTGCTCGATGCTCTGCAATTTGGTCAGCCAGTCCGGCAGGTTGTTGAACATCGCCATGCCGGCGTTGAACAGCGTTGAATATTGCCCGGCCTGTTCGGTCTGCAAGCGCAGCGGCAAGGTGTAAAACAGCGGGCGGGTCAGTTGCGGGTGTTGCTCGAGGTATCCGAGCATTTGTTCGTTGGCCGCGTCGCTGCGGCCGATGTCCTTGAGGCAGGCGTATTCGCTGGCGAGCGCCTGATCGATCTGCACTTGGCCGTCGAAATACCACGCCGAGCGATGGAAACGCCCGGCGCACAGCAGTTGCGCGCGGTCGGCGGTTATGCGTTCGAGCAGGCGATTCCAGCGTCCCAGGTTGTCGCGATGACTGTTCAGCACCTCGTCCATCGCCGGACGGTCGATCAGGTCGTTGATGCCGCGTTTGCCGCTGAGCAGCGGGCCGTCGAGCACGTCTTTCATGCGCCGGCTCTGGTCCTTGCCGAGCTCGACCAGTGTGCTCAGATGACGCTCGACGAATTCGGCGGGGGCTACTTCGAGAAAATATTCGCGGGTATAAAAGCGTCGATCCGCCTCGGCGGTGACGCGAGCGTGCGCGGTGAAATCCGGGGTGACGCCGTCGAAACGGTTCAGCGCCAATGACTCATCCAGTGCCTTTTCGCGCTGTTGTTGCAGTTCAGGTCGAGCCTGAGTATCGGTCGGGACAACCTCACCACCTTTGTTCAAATACTCAAGCAATGCGTGCCGGGTATTTTCCCGATCCGGTTCGGGCAATTGCTCCAGTTCAGCGAACAATGCCTGGGCGCGCGGATCGTCACTGGCCTTGGCCAAAGTGTCGAAATCCTGAGCGCCCAACTGGCTCAGCGACTCGATGTAACTGGCCAGCAGATAGTCGCGCTCGTTGTTGTCGGTGTTGCTCCACTGCTCGATCCAGCCGACCACCAGGTCCTGATAATCAGCCAGATCGCGCATCACCCCGAGGTCGTCGTTGACCAGCAGAAACAGCGTGTCGTCCTGATATGGTCCGCGCACCCGCCCGAGAAATTCGCCGATATGCGCCTCGCGAAAACGTCGCGGGTTTTCCCACAGATAGGGCTCACGCTCGTGCTCCGGCGCGTCGCTGACCTGCACCGCCGGCATCCGCGTGGCGTCCGCCTCGGCCAGCGGTTTCGCTGTGCAGGCCACTTCCGCCAGCCACTGTTTGGCCTGGGCCACGGTGAGCAGATGCTCGCCGCCGATCAGACAATGCACCGGGCCGAGATCGACCGCCTGCATGAAGTGCTCGCGCTCCTCCGCGCTGTCCAGCACCTGTCGGCACTTCGCCGCGCTCAACTGCACGTCGGCGAAGGTCACGTAGAGGGTGCTTTTACGCGAGAAGATCAAAGCCGGACGTTCTTCGATGGCGCTGCGCTGCTCCTCGCTGACGCTTTTGCCGCGATGCAGCAATGCGCTGATCACGCCGTCGAGCACGCGATATTCGTACAGCTCAGCGCTGAGACTGTCGACGATGTACAGCCAGCCATCGCGCAAACGGCGGATGCCCATGGGACGCGTGGTCAGGATGTAAGGCAGCGTGATTTCGGTGCTGGGGTCGAAGGGTTTTTCCACCAGGCCGTACGCAAGGGGCAGCAGTTGCACGTGGGTGTTGCGCAAGGGGCAGGCGGCGGGACCGATGATCGGGGCTTTGGACGCGGCGGCTGCCGCAAGGTCGGCGGGATGGTTCATGGTCGGACTCTTTCAGACGCCCATTGGCGGGCCATTGAAACGGCCAGCGTCAAGCGCTCACCGATCGGTTGCAGGGAGGGCTCGTGTAGCAAGTGCTGGATCTGCGGATGCTCATCCGGATCAGCGCCGTTGAGAGAGGCGACAAGGTTGGCGAAGTAAAGCCATTCCGATTGGCTGCTCAGGTCGAGCGCGCTGGCTTTTGCCTCGATTTGTTCCAGAAGCATCCAACGTTCAGCGATGGTTTCCCCGGTATGAAACCGGGGAAAATATTCAAGCAAATACGCATCGACTTGTAGCAACACCCGCCGCCGATCCACCCGATCCAGCGCGGCATCCTGCTCGAGACTCAACTGATACGGCACCACCAGCGCCCCACCCTGCCCGTGCCGAGGTCGCTGACAGTGCCAGACTCCCCGCGCGCCATCCGCCGTGACCACACACCCCAGCGGCCCGAACAGACTCGCATCGCCGCTGGCAAACAGCGCCTGCGCCACGGCGGCATCCGCCAGCCGCAACAACACCGGCGAGCCGACCGGCAACTCGACGATCAGCAACTGACGCAAGTGCGCGACGATTTCATGCGCCGGCGCGGTGCTGAACAACAGCACGCCCCATTCCTGTTGGGCGTGCTGGCGATAAAACCGCGCCACCGGATCGTCAGCGTCAGCGAGCGCCACCAGCAGCGGCGATACCTCACGCAGGGCCGAAAATGGTGGCTGGTCGTACAGCGCGAAAGCGTTGGCGGCGGGATCGAGCCTTCGCAGTTGCGCCGGTAAATCCGTGATCGTCGCGCCGTCGAGCAGCACAAACGCCTGCTGCTCAGCCCACGGCAAACCTTCAGGCCAATCCGTCAAAAGGCTCATGCCTGGGCTGCCTCGCAGATCAGGCAACGCGAGGTCCGCGTGGTCAGCAGCGCATGCCGTTGCTGCACGGCATCGAACGTCGCCTTGAGCAACGGCGCGGCCCCCGGCAGCAAGGGTTCCGCTGGCAGACACACCGTCGGCGCCCCGCCCTGCACCACCGGCACACTGCTGAAAATGCCGGCGGCGCCGACCGTCAGCCAATGCCCGCCAGCAGCCAGGGTGATCTGCAGGCCGCTGTTGAAAACCACCTGCTCGCCCGCGCCGAAATGCAGCTGCTGCGCCGCACTGACACGCTGGCTGGCGACCCGCACATGCTGCTCGCCCTGCACCCACAGATGATCGTCCTGCTTGAGTTCAGTCAGGCGATTGCCATGGGTCAGATGATGTTCCTCGTCGCGCAACTCAAGGCTGGAAACGCCGCCAATCACTTGGCTGTGCAGGTTGTCGATCTGCACACGCAAGTCGTTGAGCACGTGCTGCACCAAGTCGCGCTGCGCCCTGATGGAGATTTCTTCCGCGCCTTGCCGGTCCTCGATGCGCAGTTCGTTGTAACCACCGCCACCGGGACTGCTCTGGCTGCGCCAGATACTGCGCGTCTGTTGCGCCGGCAGGTCCAGTGGCACCGGGGTTTCGGCGTTGGGCAGGCAGGCGAGCACATGCGGTTTGTCCGGATCGCCATCGGTGAAGCCCACCAGCACTTCCATACCGACGCGAGGAATCTGCACGCTGCCGTAGCGGTCATGTGCCCAGGCAGTGGCCACGCGCAGCCAGCAACTTGACTGTTCATCACGCTGGCCGTCGCGATCCCAGAGCATTTGCACTTTCACCCGGCCGTAGGCATCGCTGTAGATTTCTTCGCCGGGCGGGCCGGTCACCACCGCCAGCTGACTGCCGCTGACGCGCGGTTTGACATGCCTGAGCTGCGGGCGAAACACCACGTCCCACGGTGTCGCGACGAAATGGTTGCGATAGCCCTGACTGAAACCATCTGCGTCAGCCTGCTCGGTGAACGCTTCCTCGAGCACTTGCGGCTGTTTGCCGATGTGCTCGACCTCGGTCAGCAACCATAAATCGTTGCAGTCGGCGCGCGAGTAATCCGCCATGGTCATGAAACTGCCGCCGCGCATCAGCGCCTGATTGCTGCGCCCGTTAGCCAGACGATAGTCGGCACCATGGCGCTCCAGCGCACGCTGGCTGAGGTGCTTGCCGCGCTCGCGATGGGTGAACTGCCCGGGAAACTCATAATCTTCCAGCAGCGGAACTTGCGCTGCACTGACCTTGGCGTCCAACTGCACTGCGGGCTTTTCGAAGTGATAGTCGCGGCGCTCGACGAGGTTGGAGCGTGGCTCCAGGCGCACAGTGAACTGGTCGATAACCGGCGCATTGGCAACCAGGCCGTTGCCCTGCACATAGCGCGTCGTCACGTCGTGTTTGAGGAACGCCGTTTGATCGTCGCCGAACACCAACAGGTGCGCCTCACGGCGGTGGCGGAAGTGAAAGTGCAGGCCCTCCTCTTCGCACAGCCTCTGGATGAAGTGCAGATCGGATTCCTGGTATTGCACGCAATACACCCGCGCCGGGTACTCGGCGCTGAGCTGAAAATGCCAGGCATCGGCCTGCATACCGTGATCGCTCAACACATTGGCGATGATCTGCGGCACGCTCAGGTTCTGGAAAATCCGCTGATTGCGCCGATGCGCGAGGTAGGCAAGATGTGGCGCCAGGGTGATCTGGTAACGGCTCAGCCGAACACCGCAATCACCTTGGCCGACCCGATAGACCAGCCCGTGCATGCCGCTACCGTCGGCACCGAAACAGAGAAAGGCCGGCCGATGCAGCAAGCCTTCCAGATCCAGATCGGGGCGCTCGCTGACCAGCTCGAGATCCAGTTCGTAGGTCTGGTTGAGCACTTCCCGGGTGCGAAAACCGAACACTTGAAGATCGTGGGAAACGCCTTCTATCTCGAGAGTGAAAACAACGGGCCTGCCAGCGATGCGCATCCACCTGTCCCTGTGTCTGAGTGAAAGACGGGACTGTGCTACGGTGCACTGCAATGGGTGAAGTCAGACCTTTCCCTGTTTTGCCGGTCTGCGAGCGAAAAGGACGTGGCCCACAGAGAAACGGCCGGGATCCTACGGAAATGATCCCGGATCCTATGCCTTTCCCCTGTGGTCAGGGCAGCAAGATGATCTTGTCGCCCCCCCCCTGATTGACCTCTGCATAGCGCGCCGGCCCTTCAGCCAGTGGCACCTCCACCAGGCCCTGCGGCAGTGGCAAGCGATCCTCATCGAAGAAGCGCCCGAACTGCTCGAGCATCGCCGCGCACGCCTCAACGCCGTACAACAACGAGTTGATCCCGACCACCGAGCCGCCCTTGCGATACAGCGCCAGCGCCGGCAATTGCACGTGGCCGTCGACCGGCGCGGCGATGATGGCGATGCGGCCGAAGGTGGCCAGTGCCGCCACCGAGGCCGGTAGCCAGAAACCGGTGGTGTCGAAGATCACATCGGCGCCGCCGCGATACACCGCGTTGACCTGGGCACCGAGGTCTTCTGGCTTATCCAGTTGAATCGTCTGATAGCCCTGCTGCTGCAGATCGGCGACCTGCTCGGGCCGGCGCGCCGCCGCCAGCAATTGCGCGCCGCGCACTTTTGCCAGGGCCAAAGCCGCCGTGGCCACCGCCCCGCCGCCAATCACCAGCAAACGCGTATCGGCGCTGACCAGGCTGCGTTCCAGCGCATCCCACGCCGTGGTGTACGGCACGCCAAGGCTGGCCGCCTGAGCGAAACTCAAATGCACCGGTTTGTGCGCCACGCCGCTGGCCGGCAGTTTGACGAATTGCGCATGGGCGCCGTCGGCGAAGAAGCCCAGCTCGCGCCCGGTACCCCAGACTTCCTGACCGATCAGTGCTTGCGGCCCCTCGACCACCACCCCGGCAAAATCCCGCCCCGGAACCCGTGGCAGCGTGGTGTAAGGAAAACGCCCGAGGACGTTTTTCACATCGCTGGGATTGAGGCCGGCAGCCTTGATCTGCACCAGCACTTCATCGGCGCCGGGCACCGGGGTCGGAACGTCGACGAAACGCAGGGAAGACAGGTCGCCGGTCTGATCGAATTGCAACGCTTTCATGGGCACATCCACCGAAAGGAAAAAGGGAAATTCAGGACAACCAGCCAGCGACCAGTTGCCGGCCCAGCGGCCACAACTGCTCACCGGCCAACATGCCGAGCAGACCGATTAGCGCGATCGCCGGTGGTGCGGGAGAACGGAAATCGAGCGCGCCATAGAGCAGGCCGACGCCCAGGCCGATGGCCAGAGAAATGAGGTAGTTCATGGGGGAACTCCGCCGCGATAAGTGATGGGCAGAGTCTAGGGAAACGGGCGGAGCGGTATCGGCCAAGGACTTCTGAATTTCGGACAAACCTTCTGCAGCCGCCATAGAACCGTGTGGGAGCGAGCCTGCTCGCGAATGCGGTCTTCCAGTCAAAACTTCATTGCCTGGTGCAAAGCTTTCGCGAGCAGGCTCGCTCCCACATAGATCTGTTCAAGTTGCCGAGAATTGCGAAGGCGCCACCCCCAGCTCTCGGCGAAACATGTCGCTGAAGCTGCTCGGTGAATAACCCAGTTCGCGAGCAATGACGCTCACCGCCACGCCCTGAATCAACGCTGCCACCGCCGTCGCCAACTGCACCTGGCGCCGCCATTCGGCGAAGCCCATGCCGAGGCTGTCCTTGAACAACCGCGCCAGGGTACGCACGCTGGCCCCGGCGTTCTGCGCATGCTGCTCGAACGGGATCTCCAGCGACGGCGCGGCCATCACGGCCTGACACAGATTCATCAGACGCCGGTCGGACTCATCCGGCAGCGGAATCTTCAGTTGCGAACGCCTGGCCCGGCGCAGTTCCAGCAACGCCAGCCCGACCAGTGCCTCGTAATACTCGGCCTCGCCGGCATCGCCCTGCGCCACCAGCCCGACGATCAACTCGCGCAGCAACCCGCCGACTTCGATCACCTGAACCGTCGCATCCAGCGTCGCCGCCAGCGCCGGGCGCAGGTAGATATTGCGCATCTGCAAATCCGACACCACACGAATCCCGTGCGGCACTCCCGGCGGCAACCACACCGCCCGCTGCGGCGGCACCACCAGCGCTTCGTGCGGGGTTTCGACCCACATCACCCCGCTCATCGCATACAGCAACTGCCCCCAGACATGCTCGTGCGGCTCGATGAACAAACCACGCGGATAGGTTCGCGCCAGCGGTTGCACGGGCACATCGGTGTCGGTCAGATCAGGGGGCGCGGCGAGGGCCATGGCGAGCGTTCACAGGGGGGTTGGCGAAGCCGCCATGGTAACCAGCCTGCCCCGCCCTCGCCAACGATAGCTACCGTCGGACAATCCGAATGAATTTTCCCGGCACAGCGCGATCCGTTTAATACCACAGGGAGGAATTCGGGCTTTATGAACAACGCAAAACTTTACGTCATCGACTACACACTGCATGGCACCCCCAAGTCGTTCATTATCCGCTCGGACAAAATGGACAATGCCGAAGCCTGGCATTGGGCAAGCTGCGACGCGGGCGTGGGTCGCATCCCGCGCTTCGGTCGCGAGAAAGTGCAAAAGACCAGCAAACCGATGGCAGAAAAATTCGGCCTGGAAAACGTCACCTGGCGCCAGACCAACTGACCCCACCGCCCTCACCGCAGGCTTGGCAATCGACAGGGGGAATCGACCGATGACCGACACTTATCACCCGGCCCGACTGGACTACGGCCTGACCACCTTCTTCGGCCAGATCACCAAAACGGTGAATTGCCAAGTCGCACTGGAAACGGTCGCGGATGACCCTTATCGCTTCACCTTGTGCGTCCAGGCACCGGTACCCGAAGACCTCGACCAAGCGAAGATTGTGGTGGTCAAAGTCGAAGGGCGAACCTTGCAAGGCACGGTGAGGCACTTTGAGCGACAGGAAGACGACAGTCTGAAAATGGAAGTGGAGCCTGATTAGGCTCCACTTTTTTTTGCCGTGCTTATTTCGGATGAGCGCAACCGCAACCCTTCATCGCACACTCTTCACCGTGTTTGTGGTGATGAGCGCAAGCCTCGCAGCAATAGTGTTTGCCGTGCACAGCGTAGGAATGTTCGCCTTCTTTGATCGTGCAGTTGCAGCCCGGGCAGTCGCATTTTTTGTCGGACATGGGACAGACTCCTTGCGTGGTGGTTGTCTGAGGCTTGCGAGCAAGCCATAAGGGACAGTGTAGAAGGTGGTGTTACAGGCTGGCCAACTGTTGAGAGATTGGGCGACCCAGAGATGTCTCTCGCGAGCAGGCTCGCTGCCACAGGGGTTAACCGCACAAAGCAATGAGCGTTAGCTCAAGTAGCTTTTGATCTTGATCTCAGAGCCCGTCGGCAGGCTGAGCGGAGGGCAACACCCGCAGCACCGGATATGTGCACAGTCAAACAAATAAAATCACTGCGCCTGCCGCGAACTCCGATACATAAACACCAAAGCCACCGCCAAACACACCATCGCCAGCATCCGACTCGGAGACAAGCCGATCGCCGGATTTCCCAACCAGCCAAAATTGTCGATCAACATCCCCATCCCCAACTGCCCGACAATCACCGCCACCGTCGCCACAGCCGTCCCGACCACCGGCACCGCGCCAACCATCACCATCATGTACACCACGCCGAACAGCGCCCCGGTCAACTGCCACTTCGGCACCTCAAGCAGACTCACCGCCTGCGCCGGCTCGAAAAACAGAATCAACAACCCGGTCACCACCGCGCCCACCGCAAAGGTCAGCAGACTGCTACGCAGTACCCCCACCGTCTCACCCAGACGCCCATTGATCGCGGCCTGCACACTCAACACCGCACCGGCCAACACCACCACCGCCAACAAAATCACCAGACCCATCACTCACCCCCGCGCAATCAGAACCAAAGCCACCACAATCAAGCCCAACGCCAGCCAGCGCTCGCCGTTGACCTTCTTGCGCGTCGCGCCGAACCAGCCGAAATGGTCGATCAGCACACTCTTGCCGACCTGACCGGACAAAATCGCAATCATCGTCATGGCGATGCCGATATGCGGCGTCGCCAGCGTCAGCACCACCACGTAGATCGGCCCGAGAAACCCGCCGATCAACTGCCAGCGCGGCAGTTCGGTCAACGCCGGACCTTTCTGTGGGCCGGCGAACAGCAGGAGCAAAAACAGAATCGCCGAACCCACACCGAAGATGCTCAACGTCGCCCACAAATGCCCGACCTGCTCACCCAGCGGCCCGAGCAAACCGGCCTCCACCGACAAGCCCATGCCAGCGAGAATCACCAGCGGCAGCAACAGCAGACGCAACACCGATCTTTTCACCGGTGCAGCAACCACCTCTTCATCCAACGTCTGCATACATAACCTTCCACGCTCGAAAACAATGGCGCGGATTATCGGCTGGCGCCGCTGTGCGATAAATGGGAGCATCCGGACAACACTTTTGCGCAATACGCACAGCGAGACATGGCATGCACGGGCTCAACGAACTCGGATTCAAAGCGTTAAGGCTGTTTTTGGCGGTCCTCGACCACGGCAGTTTTTCCGAAGTCGCCCGCCGCGAAGGCGTCGCGCCCTCCTCCATTTCGCGGCAGATCCAGTTGATGGAACAGGCGCTGAACCAGCAATTGCTCTACCGCCACACCCGCGCCGTCACCCCGACCGAAGCCGGGCGCACGCTCGGCCACCATGCGCGGTTGCTGTTGGTGCAACTGGAAGAAGCCGAACAGGCGTTGCAGGAACAGCAAAGCGAACCCACCGGACTGGTGCGCATCAACGCGCCAGTGGTGTTCGGCCAGCGCCATCTGACGCCCTGGCTGGGCGAGCTCTGCGCGCGTTATCCGAAGCTGCAACTGGATATCCAGCAAACCGACCATTACGTCGACCCGCTACAGGAAGGCGCCGACCTGCTGTTTCGCATCGGCGCGCTGCACGATTCGAGCATGCAGGCACGAATTGTGGCGCCGCACCGTTTTCAGGTCGCCGCCAGCCCGGCCTATCTCAAACGCCACGGCACGCCGCAGCATCCCGACCAACTCGCGCAACATCAGTGCCTGGCCTACAAAGGCGCGGCCGGTCAGCAGCGCTGGTTTTTCCGCCGTGATGGCGAGGACTGGACGCCCTACACCGTCAGAGGCCCAATCACCGGCAACCACGCCGACACCCTGACCCAGGCCGCCCAGCAAGGCTTAGGGCTGGTGATGTTTCCGTCGTGGCTGATTGGCGAAGCGGTACGCGAGGGCACACTGGTGCCGGTGCTGGGGGAATATCAGGTGTCGAACAGTCTGGAACCGCAGCAGATCGCCGTGCTGTGGCCGGGGAGCCGACGGCTGTCGGTGAAGGTGAGGACGGTGATTGATTTTTTTGTCGAGTGCTTTGGCGAAGTGCCCTATTGGGACAGACCTTAAGCCCCACACAAATCCAATTGTGGGAGCGAGCCTGCTCGCGAATACGGTCCGTCTGATATCAGAGCAGCGTCTGATACACAGCTTTCGCGAGCAGGCTCGCTCCCACAGGGTTTATGCAGGGCTCCAGAATTGCGTCAGATACGGAACTGCCCGACCAGCTTGCCCAACCGCTGCCCGAGCTCCGCCAGACTGCGCGACGTTTGCGCGCCCAGTTGCGTTTCATCGGCGACGCTGTCCACCGCCACGGCAATCTGATGCACGCTGCGGTTGATCTCTTCGGCCACGGCCGTCTGCTCTTCCGCTGCGCTGGCGATCTGCGCGTTCATCGAGTTGATCGTGGCGATCAACTGCGCCATCGCGTCCAGCGATGCACCGGCCTGATTGGCTTGCTGCGAAGTGCCGTCGCCGGCCTCGCTGGAACGGCGCATCGCTTCGACCGCCTGCTGCGTGCCGGCCTGCAAGCGGTCGATCATGCCCTGGATTTCCTGGGTGCTGATCTGCGTGCGGCTGGCCAGTGCGCGTACTTCGTCGGCGACCACCGCAAAGCCACGACCGGCCTCACCGGCGCGCGCCGCTTCGATCGCGGCGTTGAGCGCCAGCAAGTTGGTCTGCTCGGCAATCGAACGGATCACCCCAAGCACGCCGACAATCGAACTGACGTCCTGCTGCAGGCTGTCCAGCGATACGCCGCTGTTGCGGATATCGTCGACCAGCGCATGAATCTGCTTGATGCTGCCCGCCACCACGCGCTTGGCGCTCTGGCCTTCTTCGTCGGTCTGCTGCGCGGCGACGGCGGCGTTTTGCGCGCTCTTCGCCACTTCCTGGGCGGCGGCGGACATTTCGTTGATCGCCGTGGCGACCTGATCGGTTTCGTGGCGTTGACGCTCCATCGCCTGATCGGAACGCTGCGCCTGTTCCGAGACCTGAGTAACCAGCCCGGTCAGTTGCGTGGTCATCTCGGTGATCTGCCGCACCAGACCGTGGATCTTGTCGACGAAGCGGTTGAACGAGCCGGCCAGTTCGCCGAGTTCGTCCTGGCTGGTGATGTTCAGGCGCCGGGTCAGGTCGCCCTCGCCTGCCGCGATGTCGTCGAGGTTGGCTTTCATCAGGGTCAGCGGGCGCAGAATGGTGTTGGCCAGCAGCATCCCCGCCGCCGCGATCACCAACAGCACCAGCACCGCAACGCCGACAATGCTCAGCACCACGCCTTGCACGCGCTCCTGCACTTGCGCCTCGACCTGCGCCACTTGCGCTTCGATGCCGTCGAGGTTGACCGAAGTACCGACCGCCATGTCCCACTTCGGCAGGTATTCGGTGTAGCCGAGCTTCGGCACCAGCACCTTGGCGTTACCCGGCAGCGGCGAGCTGTATTGCAGATAGTGGGTGCCGTCCTTGGCCACCTTGACCAGGCCGAGGTTGACGTAGACGCCGTTCGGATCGCGGTTGTCCTTGAAGCTTTTGCCCACGCCGTCGGGGTCGTTGGCCTTGAACAGACGCACGGTCTCGGAGTCGTAGCCGAAGAAGTAGCCATCCTTGCCGTAGCGGATGCCCGAGAGCAATTTGATCGCCTGCGCCCGCGCCGCGTCATCGCCCGGTGCGGCGGCGTCGTACAGCGGTTTGATCGTGGTCATGGCCACGGCGACGTAACTTTGCAGGGTGGCCTTGGCGTCGCTGAGCAGCCGCTCGCGGGTCTGTTCGACCTCCTTGCGCGCCTGTTCCTGGAGGATGAACAGCGTGGTCACGCTGATGACCAGCGCAAAGAGCAGCACCGGCAGAACGGCAAGGGACAGGACTTTAGCCTTGAGACTCAGGCGCATCGGGGGACTCACTCTTTTGATTTTGTTGGCGTGGTTAAAGGCTTTAACGGCACGCCGGAGCAAAAGTTGAGTCCGCAGGCACTGCGTGTCCCTGTGGGAGCGGGCTTGCCCGCGATGGCGGTGTGTCTGAAAGACAAATAACGAATGTGCCGACGCCATCGCTGGCAAGCCAGCTCCCACAGGGTTCAGTGGTTTAGAGAACCATCGCCGCGATCCAGCCAAACACCAGCAGCGGCAGGTTGTAGTGCAGGAAGGTCGGTACGACGGTGTCCCAGATGTGGTGATGCTGGCCGTCGATGTTCAGACCCGAGGTCGGGCCGAGGGTCGAGTCCGAGGCCGGTGAACCGGCATCGCCCAGCGCACCGGCAGTGCCGACGATGCAGACAATGGCGATCGGGCTGAAGCCCAGTTGCACGCACAGCGGCACGAAGATCGCTGCGAGAATCGGCACGGTAGAGAACGACGAACCGATGCCCATGGTCACCAGCAAGCCCACCAGCAGCATCAACAAAGCCCCGACACCTTTGCTGTGATTGATCCAGGCCGCCGACGATTCGACCAGCGTCTGCACCTGCCCGGTGGCCTTCATCACCTCGGCAAAACCTGAGGCCGCGATCATGATGAAGCCGATCATCGCCATCATTTTCATGCCTTCGGTGAACAGGTCATCGGTCTCGCGCCACTTGACGATGCCCGACACCGAGAAAATCAGGAACCCGACCAGAGCGCCGATAATCATCGAGTCCAGCAGCAACTGCACCACGAATGCCGAAGCAATGGCCACACCGGCGATCATCAGGCTCAGCGGGTTGTAGTGCACCGCCGTCTGCTCGACCTGTTCGATCTTCGCCAGGTCATACACGCGCTTCTTGCGATAGCTGATGAACGCCATCGCCAGGCCGAAAACCATGCCCAGTGCCGGGATACCCATGGCGTGGGTGACATTGATGCCGCTGATGTCGACGCCGCTGCGGGCGACGTTGGCCAGCAGGATTTCGTTGAGGAAAATGTTGCCGAAGCCCACCGGCAGGAACATGTAAGGGGTGATCAGGCCGAAGGTCATGACACAGGCGATCAAACGGCGATCGAGTTGCAGCTTGGTCAGTACATATAGAAGTGGCGGCACCAGCAGCGGAATGAAGGCGATGTGGATCGGCAGGATGTTCTGCGAGGCAATCGCCACCACCCACAGCAGCCCGATCAGCAGCCATTTGACGTTACCGCCGCCGGTTGCATGCTGCCGATCCACCATGGCCAGGGCCTTGTCGGCCAGCGCATGGGCCAGGCCGGATTTGGCAATCGCCACGGCGAACGCGCCGAGCAAGGCGTAGGACAACGCCACGGTCGCGCCGCCGCCCAGCCCGCTGTTGAACGCCTTGAGTGTTGCGTCGATGCCCAGACCGCCGGTCAGACCACCGACCAGCGCCCCGACGATCAGCGCGATCACCACATGCACGCGCGACAGGCTGAGGATCAGCATGACGCCGACGGCTGCTATGACTGCATTCATTTCACTACCTCAAAAAACACTGCGGGTGAAAACACACCGCCAGACAGGATGAGTCCGCCCGGGGTTGGCCGGCGGAGGTGTACAGAGGGTCTTGTTAGAGGGCGCGCACTGTGCCGCAGAGTGGCGGCGGTGTCAAAGCCCCGTGGCGAGGGGATTGATCGTTCCCACGCTCTGCGTGGGAATGCAGCCCGGGACGCTCCGCGTCCCTTCCATAGCCGAACGCGGAGCGTCCGTTGAGGCATTCCTTTGCTGCGCGTGGGAACGATCAATACGCAGGGGTCACGACTGCTTCGCAGCCGAACGGGGATAAATCCCCTCGCCACAGGACCACAGGACCACAGGCCCCGCATGCGGCAATCGGTCATATTGCGCTCACGGCATAAAGAAAGCCGAAACGCGGCCGCTACAGTGCAAAGTCTCAGATATTTATCGGATAAGGATGTTTTCCATGTCGCTCAGACAACTTTCCATCCAATGGAAAATCACCCTGCTCGCCGGCCTCTGCCTGGCCGGTATCGTGACCCTGTTGGTCGGTCTTTCGCTGTATCGCATGGAACACAGCTCGGCGCTGGTCAAGGCCTCGAGCATGGAGATGCTCACCGAGTCGGCCCAGGCGCGGATCGAGTCGCAAGGTGAAGTGCAGGCCGCCGGCATTCGTCAGCAATTCATGGACGCCTATCAGTACGGCCACGGTTTCTCGCGGCAGGTGCTGTTTTTGCGTGAGCAGGCCGAGAAGCGTTTTCTCGATGCCTTCGACCTGCGCGAGGACATGACCCGTCAGGTCAAATCCGCGCTGCAAGCCAACCCGGACCTGCTCGGCCTGTCGCTGGTGTTCGAAGCCAATGCGCTGGACGGCAAGGACGAACTGTTCGCCGATCAGGCTGAACTGGGCAGCAACGACAAGGGCCGTTTCGCCCTGTACTGGTCGCAGCCGACCCCGGGCAAAGTCACCTCGATGGCGCTGCCGGAAAGCGACATGAGCGACACCAGCACCGGCCCCAGCGGTCAGGCCGCCAACGCCTGGTTCACCTGCCCGCGCACCACGCTCAAACCGTGCGTGATCGAGCCGTACTTCTATGTCATCGACGGCCACAAAGTGCTGATGACCAGCATCGTCTTCCCGCTGCAGGTCAACGGCAAAGTCATCGCCTCGCTGTCGGTCGACATCAACCTCAACAGCCTGCAAGCGATCAGCCAGAACGCCAGCCGCAAGCTGTATGACGGTCAGACCGCCGTCAGTATTGTCAGCCCCGCCGGCCTGCTCGCCGGTTACAGCCCGGATGCCGGCAAACTCAGCCAGCGCCTGGATGCGGTGGATCAGGCCAGCGGCAGCGAGTTGCTGCGCCTGCTCGCCGCGAGCACTGGCGTGAGCAGCCTGCACAGCAACGGCCAGTTGAAAGTGCTGTCGCCGTTCCAGCCGATTCCCGACGGCCCGGCATGGGGCGTGTTGCTCGATGTGCCGGAGAAAGTCCTGGTCAGCCGTGCCGAAGCGCTCAAGCAGCAACTGGATGCGAGCAATACCTCGGGCACGCTGATCGAACTGAGCCTCGGCCTGCTCGCCGCGCTGATCGGTCTGTTGCTGGTGTGGCTGATGGCGCGCAGCGTGACCAAACCGATTCTCGGCGTGGCGCACATGCTTGAAGACATCGCCAGCGGCGAAGGCGACCTGACCCGGCGCCTGGCCTACGACAAGCATGACGAGCTTGGCCAGCTGGCCGGTTGGTTCAACAAGTTCCTCGACAAGCTGCAACCGATCATCGCCGAGGTGAAGCGCTCGGTGCAGGATGCGCGCAACACCGCTGACCAGTCCTCGGCCATCGCCACCCAGACCAGCGCCGGCATGGAGCAGCAATATCGCCAGGTCGATCAGGTCGCCACCGCGTCCCACGAAATGAGCGCCACCGCGCAAGACGTTGCGCGCAGTGCCGCGCAGGCCGCCGAAGCTGCCAAGGACGCCGACCGCGCCACCCGTCAGGGCCTGACCGTGATCGACCGCACCACCGCAAGCATCGACACCCTCGCCGCCGACATGAGCGCAGCGATGGTTCAGGTCGAAGGCCTGGCTGCGAACAGCGAGAAAATCGGCACGGTGCTGGAAACCATCCGCGCCATCGCCGAGCAGACCAACCTCCTGGCACTCAACGCCGCCATCGAAGCCGCCCGCGCCGGTGAAGCCGGACGCGGTTTTGCCGTGGTCGCCGATGAAGTGCGCAATCTTGCGCGCCGCACTCAGGAGTCGGTGGAGGAAACCCGCCAGGTCATCGAGCAATTGCAGAACGGCACGCAGGAAGTGGTCGGCTCGATGGGCAACAGCCATCGTCAGGCCCAGGGCAGTGTCGAGCAGGTGGGCCAGGCCGTGACCGCGTTGCGGCAGATCGGCGATGCGGTGACGGTGATCAGCGACATGAACCTGCAAATCGCCAGCGCTGCCGAAGAGCAGAGCGCAGTGGCTGAGGAGATCAATAACAACGTGGCGACGATTCGCGATGTGACCGAATCGCTGTCCGGACAGGCGAACGAGTCGGCGCGGGTCAGTCAGTCACTCAACAGCCTGGCGAATCAGCAGCAGAGGTTGATGGATCAGTTTCGGGTCTAGAATCCACCGCAAACCCAATGTGGGAGCGAGCCTGCTCGCGAAAGCGTCGTATCAGTCAGCGAACATTTATCTGACAGATTGCATTCGCGAGCAGGCTCGCTCCCACAGGGGATGTAGGGTGTTTTGGCAATTAGCGCTTAGGCAGTTCAATCACCACTTTCAACCCGCCCCACTCGCTTTCGCCCAACACCAGCAAGCCACCCCACGTATCGACGATATCCCGCACGATCCCAAGGCCGAGCCCATGCCCGTGGGTCTGCTCATCCAGTCGCGTGCCACGGCTGAACACCTGAGTGCGCTGCTCTTCGGGAATCCCCGGGCCGTCATCTTCCACGCTCAGGGCAAAGCCGTCTGACCTTTCGATCACACTCAAGCGCACCTCGGCATCGGCCCATTTGCAGGCGTTGTCGAGCAGGTTGCCGAGCAGTTCGAGCAAGTCCTCGCGGTCCCACGGCAGTTGCAAACCCGGCGGTGCGACGTAGCTCAAGGCCAGATGCTCGCCGTGAATCATGTTCAGCGTCGCCAGCAACCCCGGCAGCTCGGCATCGCAATCGAACAACGCGCCGGGTAGCGCATCCCCCGACAACCGCGCGCGATTGAGTTCGCGATTGAGGCGCTGCTGCACCTGTTCCAGTTGTTCCTTGAGAATCCTGCGCAGCTCGGGATGCTCATCGAGCTTGTCGCTGGAGGCGAGGCTGAGCAGCACCGCCAACGGGGTTTTCAGCGCGTGACCAAGGTTGCCCAAGGCATTGCGCGAGCGCTTGAGGCTGTCTTCGGTGTGGGCAAGCAAATGGTTGATCTGCGCCACCAGCGGCTCCAGTTCCACCGGCACCTGATCGTCGAGTTGCGAGCGCTGGCCCTGCTGCAACTGAGCGATCTGCTCGCGCGCGCGTTCCAGCGGTTTCAGCGCGCGGCGCACGGTCAGGCGTTGCAGGAACAGAATCAGCAGCAACGCCGCCAGCCCCAGACCGAGGCCGATCTGGCGCATGCGCTGGAAGCTGTCGCTGACCGGCGTGTAATCCTGGGCGACGCTGATCGAGATCGACTGACCCAGGCGCCGATAGTCCGAGCGCAGTATCAGCAAGCGTTGCCCGCCCGGGCCAAGTTGCAGGTTGCTGTGCAGCCCCGGGTGTTGCAGCAGCGGCAGTTCCTGATCCCACAGCGAGCGCGAACGCCAGTGGCTGTCGGAGAAATCGATGCGAAAGTAATGCCCGGAAAACGGCCGCTGATAGGCCGGCGAGAGATGCCGCTCATCCAATTGCAAACCTTGCGGGCCGCGCACCAGCGCCACCAGCAGGCTTTCGCTGTCGTTGCGCAGGCCGGCTTCGAGGTAGCGCTGCAAACCGACTTCAAACAACCACAGGCTGGTTTGCGCCAGTACCAGACCGACGATCACCATCACACTGATCAAACCCAGGCTCAAACGGCGCTGGATTGATCTCATGAAGCTTGCCCGCCGAACAGGTAACCCTGACCGCGACGGGTTTCGATCACGCTTTTGCCGAGCTTGCGCCGCAGGTGATTGACGTGCACTTCGAGGACGTTGGAGTCACGCTCGGTCTCACCGTCGTAGAGGTGTTCGGCGAGGTGGCTTTTCGAGAGGATCTGTTCCGGGTGCAGCATGAAATAGCGCAGCAGACGGAATTCAGCGGCGGTCAGCTGAATGTCGGCGCCGTCGCGAACCACGCACTGGCGGCCTTCGTCCAGATGCAGGCCGGCGGCTTGCAGGGTCGGCTGGTTGGCCTGGCCCTTGGAGCGGCGCAACAGTGACTGAATGCGCAGGTACAGCTCTTCCGGATGGAACGGTTTGGTCAGGTAATCGTCAGCGCCGGCCTTCAGCCCTTCGATGCGCTCGGCCCAAGAATCGCGCGCGGTAAGGATCAGCACCGGAATCGCCAGACCGGCGGCGCGCCACTGCGCCAACACCTCCAGCCCCGGCACGCCGGGCAGGCCGAGGTCGAGGATGATCAGGTCATAGGGCTCGCTGCTGCCCTGATACACCGCGTCACGACCATCGGCCAGCCAATCCACCGCGTAGCCTTGGCGCTGCAGACCGGCGAGCAATTCGTCGGCCAGCGGTACGTGGTCTTCCACCAGAAGCAAACGCATCGATCAATCTTCCTTGTCTTTGACTAACTCGCCGGTATCGGCCTTCAGGTGCAGCTCGCGCGCCACGCCTTCGACCGTCAGCAATTCGACTTCGTAAATGTACACGTCGTGTTTTTCTTCCAGCTCGACTTCCAGCAGCTTGGCGCCGGGGTAGCGATCCATGGCCTGCTGCAGGACTTGCTCCAGCGGCAGGATCACGCCATCGCGACGCAGGGCCAGTGCCTCGTCCTGATCGAGGTCGCGAGCCATGGCCGTGCTGCACAACAACACCAGCGCCAGCGCCGTCAGGCGGGTGGCGCGACTATTCAGCTTCATTACGTATCCTGATGATCCCTGAGCACTTCACCATCGACCGCGTTCAACTCCAGATCCCACTTCAGCCCTTTCGGGTCGCGCAGTTCGATCTGGTAAATGAACTTGCCGTACTCTTCCTCCAGCTCGGTTTCGGTGATTTCCGAACCGGGGTGTTTTTCCAGGGCGATGGCGTTGAGCTTCTCGAAGGAGACGATAGTACCAGCGTCGCGCAAACGAAGCGCTTCGTCGGGTCCGAGATCGCGCGCCAGCGCAGTGTTGGCGCCAAGGCCGAGGATCGAGGCAGTGGTCAGGGCAGTCAGGGTTTTCATGGGTGTCTCCGAATTCTTATATGTTGCTTACGGTGGGCACCATAGCGGGATCAACTTAACTGAAACTGAATGGCCATCATTGTGCCCCCTCAGTCCGATCGTTCCCACGCTCTGCGTGGGAATGCCTCAAGGGACGCTCCGCGTTCCAATGGGACGCAGAGCGTCCCCGGCTGCATTCCCACGCAGAGCGTGGGAACGATCTGTACGCCGTCGTCGCGGACCCTCCCACAGGATTCGGCGGTGTGCTTATAATTCCCAGCTTGCTAACGATCGAGACCGGTATGACCGCCATCCACATCAAGTTTCCCGCCCTCACCCTCAAGGCCGGCCCACGGGCCATGGCGCGGATTCGTGCGCAGGGATTGCACGCCGCGGACGTCGGCACCCTGCCCGGTGCGGCCGGTGGGCCGAAGGCATTGGGAATTCAGGGGCTCGATCTGGCGTTGTTCGGCGAGTGGCTGCCGAGTGCGCCGCGCAAGCGTTCGCTGATCGGCGCCTCGGTGGGTTCCTGGCGCTTCGCCAGCGCATGCCTGCCAGACGCCGCCGAGGGCATTCGCCGCCTCGGCCAGCTCTACGCCGAGCAGCATTTCAACAAAGGCGTGAGCATGGCCGAGATCAGCCAGAGCTCGCAGCGCATGCTCAATGACCTGCTCGACGGCCGCGATGCGAGCATCCTCGAAAACGCCGATTACCGCTTGAACATCATGGTGGTGAAGAGCCAGGGCCGCCTCGCTGAAGACCATCGCGGGCGCCTCGGTCTGGCGCTGGGTTCGGTGATCGCCGACAACCTGCGCGGTCGTGCGCGGCTGTCGCGGCACTTCGAACGGCTGATCATCCACGATCCGCGCCTGGCGCCGCCGCTTGATGCCTTGACCGATTTCCCCTCGCGTTTCGTTGCCCTCAACACCGGCAACCTGCGCCAGGCCCTGCTCGCTTCCGGATCGATCCCGATGGTCATGGAAGGCGTACGCGACTTGCCCGGCGCCGGCGCGGGTACGTTCCGTGACGGCGGTTTGCTCGACTACCACCTCGACCTGCCCTACAGCGGCGACGGTATCGTGCTCTATCCGCACTTCACCGATCGAGTGATTCCCGGCTGGTTCGACAAGACCCTGCCATGGCGCCGCGCTTCGGTGCAGCGTCTGCAAGATGTGCTGCTGGTCGCGCCGTCGAAGGAATATCTGGCGCGCCTGCCCTACGGCAAACTGCCCGATCGCAACGACTTCAAACGCTTCATGGGCGACGCGCCGAGCCGGCAGAAATACTGGCACACGGCGATGGACGAGAGCCGTCGACTGGGCGACGAATTTCTCGAACTGACGGCCAATGGTCGCCTCGCCGAGCGCTTGCTGACCCTTTAGTCAGCACGGCCAAAGACAAGCTGATAAACTCGCCGCCTGCCCGAATCGCTGCGGCGAACGCCATCTGAACAGAGCCGAAAATACCGTGGAAATCTTCAAAGAGTTTACTTTCGAATCCGCCCACCGCCTGCCGCACGTCCCGGACGGCCACAAGTGCGGACGCCTGCACGGCCACTCGTTCAAGGTCGCGCTGCACCTGAGCGGCGACCTCGATCCGCACACTGGCTGGATTCGCGATTTCTCCGAGATCAAGGCGATTTTCAAGCCGCTGTATGAGCGTCTTGACCACAACTACCTGAACGACATTCCCGGCCTGGAAAACCCGACCAGCGAAGTGCTGGCCAAATTCATCTGGAACGAGATGAAGCCATTGCTGCCGGAACTCAGCGCGATCCGCATTCATGAGACGTGCACAAGCGGCTGCATCTATCGCGGCGAATAGCAACAAAGATCTCCTGCCAAAGCCATCGCCGCTGCCCTCATGCGCTTCTTCTGACCCAACATTACTCCCCCTGACACCGATCGTTCCCACGCTCTGCGTGGGAATGCCTCAACGGACGCTCCGCGTTCGGCTTTGGAATGGGACGCGGAGCGTCCTGGGCTGCATTCCCACGCAGAGCGTGGGAACGATCAGACGCTCTGCGTGGGAACGATCAGATCGTCCGATCGCGGCCCGAGCCTTCGGCAGCTCCTACATTGGGCTTCGGTGTGTTCGGGTGCACCGTTTTCGCGCCTGACTTCGCCGTGTCGTCTATACATACCCGGCCCGACCGTGCTTGGCACGACCGCTGCAACCCTTCTGCGTCTTCCCCTTCCAGCAAGGACTGCCCCATGACGCAGAACGCCTCCGGCAACGATTACCCGCTCAGTGAAGTGCCCATGCACGCGCGCAAAGGCCTGGCCTCGACGGCGATGGTGTTACTGGGCTTCACGTTTTTCACCGCGACCATGTTTGCCGGCGGCAAGCTCGGGGTCGCGTTCGGTTTCGCCGAGATGATGGCGGTGATCATTGTCGGCAACCTGCTGCTCGGTCTGTACGCGGCAGGCTTGGGTTACATCGCCTTCAAGAGCGGCCTCAATTCGGTGCTGATGGGCCGTTTCTGTTTTGGCGAAGTCGGCAGCAAGCTCAGCGACCTGATCCTCGGCTTCACCCAGATCGGCTGGTACGCCTGGGGCACGGCGACGGCAGCGGTGGTGATCGGCAAGTATTTCAATCTCGATGAAACCACCGTGCTGGTCCTGATGGTGCTGTTCGGTCTGGGCTTCTGCGCTACGGCGTACATCGGTTATCGCGGGCTGGAGATTCTCTCGTACATCGCGGTGCCGGCGATGATGTTGCTGCTGATGCTGTCGATGTGGGCAGCGACCGTGAAAGTCGGCGGCTTCGAAGGCTTGCTCAGCGTGGTGCCGAGCGGTTCGCTGGACTGGTCGACAGCGATCACGCTGGTGTTCGGCACCTTCGTCAGTGGCGCAACGCAAGCCACCAACTGGACGCGATTTTCCCGCTCGGCAAAAGTCGCGGTGCTGGCCAGCCTGATCGGTTTTTTCATCGGCAACGGCCTGATGGTGCTGATCGGCGCGTATGGCGCGATCGTCTATCAACAGCCGGATGTGGTTGAAGTGCTGCTGTTGCAGGGCTTCGCCATGGCCGCGATGGCCATGCTGTTGCTGAACATCTGGAGCACTCAGGACAACACCATCTACAACTTCGCCGTCGCCGGCTGCAACCTGCTGCGCACCGGGCGGCGCAAGACTGTGACCCTCGGTGGCGCGGTGATCGGCACCCTGCTCGCCCTGCTGGGCATGTACGACATGCTGGTGCCGTATCTCATCCTGCTCGGCACGGTGATTCCGCCGATTGGCGGGGTGATCATGGCTGACTTCTTCTACCGCTGGCGCGGGCACTATCCGCGCCTGGCCGACGCACGGTTGCCGGCGTTCAACTGGCCGGGGCTCGGGGCCTACGGGGTGGGCACCGTCGCTGCGTTCAGCTCGCCCTGGGTCGCGCCGCTGGTAGGCATTGCCGCTGCCGCGCTAACGTATGTCATCGTCACCGGTGTGCTCGGCGCACGTCGCGTCAGCGCACCACTACAAGACCTATAAAAGGATTTGCCTGATGCACATCATCAACGCCCGCCTGCGCAACCAGGAAGGCCTGCACGAGTTGCACCTTGAAGACGGCCTGATCCGCAGCATCGCCCGTCAGACCGAAGCGCCGACCCTCGGCCCGGATGACCTCGATGCCGGCGGCAATCTGGTGGTGCCGCCCTTCGTCGAGCCGCACATCCACCTCGACGCCACCCTCACTGCGGGCGAGCCGCGCTGGAACATGAGCGGCACGCTGTTCGAAGGCATCGAATGCTGGGGCGAGCGCAAGGTCACCATCACCGAAGAAGACACCAAGACCCGCGCCAAGAAGACCATTCAGGCCCTGGCCGCCCACGGTATTCAGCACGTGCGCACCCACGTTGACGTCACCGACCCGCAACTCACCGCGCTCAAGGCCATGCTCGAAGTGCGCGAGGAAAGTCGTCACCTGATCGACCTGCAAATCGTCGCGTTCCCGCAGGAGGGCATCGAGTCGTTCCGCAACGGGCGCGAGCTGATGGAAGAGGCGATCCGCATGGGCGCCGACGTGGTCGGCGGCATTCCGCATTTTGAGTACACCCGCGATCAGGGCGTCAGCTCGGTGAAGTTTCTGATGGACCTGGCCGAGCGCACCGGCTGCCTGGTCGATGTGCATTGCGACGAGACCGACGATCCGCATTCACGCTTCCTTGAAGTGCTTGCCGAAGAAGCGCGCAGCCGCGACATGGGCGCCCGCGTCACCGCCAGCCACACCACGGCGATGGGCTCTTATGACAACGCCTACTGCGCCAAACTGTTCCGCCTGCTCGGCCATTCCGGGATCAGTTTTGTTTCCTGCCCGACCGAAAGCATTCATCTGCAAGGGCGCTTCGACAACTTCCCCAAACGCCGGGGCGTGACCCGCGTCAATGAACTGCTCGAAGCCGGCATGAACGTGTGTTTCGGCCAGGACTCGATCGTCGACCCGTGGTATCCGCTGGGTAACGGCAACATCCTGCGCGTGCTCGAAGCCGGTCTGCACATCTGCCACATGCTCGGTTATCGCAACCTGCAAAGTGCGCTGGATCTGGTCACCGACAACAGCGCCAAAGCCATGCACCTGGGCGAGCGTTACGGACTGGAACAGGGCCGCCCGGCGAACCTGCTGATTCTCTCGGCGGACAGCGACTACGAAGTGATCCGCAGCCAGGGCCTGCCGCTGTATTCGATTCGCGGCGGCAAGGTGTTGATGAAGCGGCAGATGCCGGTGGTGGAGTTCAGTTGAGATTGCGCTGGGGCTGATGGCCTCATCGCTGGCAAGCCAGGCTCCCACAGATTTTGTGTTGAGCACATGATTGGGCCATCATGCAAAACCTGTGGGAGCCTGGCTTGCCAGCGATAGCGTCGGCCGAATCAACCCGCCAACCGCGCCGTGCCAAACAATCTGACGCGCAGCAACTCCCCTTCCGAAACCTCAAGCAAAACCGGTGCGGTGCCACCCGGCATGACCACCCGCACTTCACCCGCCTCGACCCAACCCACCCGCCACGCTGCACACGCGACCGCACTGGCGCTGGTGCCGGATGACGCGGTTGGACCTTCGCCACGCTCGAATACCCGCGCAGCGATTTTCTGCGGCGACACCAGCGCGGCCCACTGCAGATTGACGCCCGCCGGACAGGGATTGCCGGCACCGGTGGGCATGGCATAGGCGATTGCCGTCAGCCTCTCGTTCAGCGGTGATTCACCCATCTGTTCGTTGCTAGGCAAAGCGCTTGCATCGCTGAGCAGCGTTACACAGTGCGGATTGCCGATACGGACGAATTGGCTGTGGCTCCAGTCAGGATCGAGTTCCGCCAGCGGCTGGACATGGCTGACGTCGCGATTATTGATTTGAACGCTCTCGACTGCCTGCGCCCCAACGGCTCGCGGGCCGAATCCGGGCCGGCCGAGGTCGAGCCAAAAACCGCGCACGCCTTCGACTTGGGCCGGTGTCACAGCGGTTTCCAGCGCCTCGCCCTTGTCATGATGAACGCGCAACACGACGCCCTGCTCCGCCATCAAGCCTTGCTCGGTCAATGCCTGAGAAAAAATCGTCAGGCCGTTACCGCTGCGCTCGGCGAGGCTGCCGTCGGTGTTGACGATGAGTACATCGAACGGCGCCAATGCCTGGAACGGGCCGATCAGCAGGCCGTCGCTGCGGTGGGGTTTGCTGTTGGCCGGGCGTTGGCCTTCGGGCCAGTGACAGCACAAGGCGATGGCGGCCTCGCTCCATTGCTGCCTGGATACGGCGCACTCTGCGGCCCTCGCTGGCAAAGCGATTCCGGCTTCGCGCAAGGCTTGGGGCGAGACCACTCCGTAGATATTGCCGCGTGCGTCGTAGAACTTCGTCATGCCTTGTTCCCGTATTCCATGCTGGCGAAAATCCGACTGTAAACGGCAAACCAGTGTGGGAGCGAGCCTGCTCGCGAAGGCGGTGCGTCAGTCGACAATTCCATATTTGACCCACCGCTTTCGCGAGCAGGCTCGCTCCCACAGGGTAGGATGTTCACCGTTATGCCCCGAAAGGCCTGAGATCGAACCTCAACGCCGTCAGAATGTCACTCGGGATGCAGTTGTTTTTTTGCCAAGGATCGATATGACCAGCCTCAACCCCCAAGACACCTTCGTCCCCGGACGTCTGCAACAGATGTCCACCCGCGTCGCTTTTTTCATCGCTGGCCTCGGCATCGCCGCGTGGGCGCCGCTGGTGCCGTACGCCAAGGCGCGAGCCGGGCTGGATGAGGGCACGCTGGGATTACTGCTGCTGTGCCTGGGTGTCGGCTCGATTCTGGCGATGCCGCTGGCGGGGATTCTCGCCACGCGCTTCGGCTGCCGACGTGTGGCCACCGGCGGCACGCTGCTGATCTGCGCGGCATTGCCCCTGCTGTCGACGGTGTCATCGATCCCGGCGCTGATCGCCACGCTGTTTATGTTCGGCGCCGGCCTCGGCACGGTGGATTCGACGGTGAACCTGCAAGCAGTGATCGTTGAACGCGCCAGCGGCAAGCACATGATGTCGGGGTTCCACGGTTTGTTCAGCCTCGGTGGCATTGTCGGCGCGGCGGGCGTCAGTGCCCTGCTCGGCCTCGGCCTGACACCGCTGGCGGCGATGCTGGTGGTAGTGGTTTTGCTGATCGGCGCCTTGCTCAAGTGCGTGCCGCACATGTTGCCCTATGGCAGCGAAAGCTCCGGCCCGGCGTTCGCCATTCCCCATGGCATCGTGCTGTTTATCGGTGGCATGTGCTTCATCGTGTTCCTCACCGAAGGCGCGGCGCTGGACTGGAGCGCTGTGTTCCTCGCTCAGGAACGCGGGATCGACACGGCTTACGCGGGAATGGGTTACGCAGCGTTTGCCCTGACCATGACCGTCGGCCGTCTGCTCGGTGACCGCATCGTGCGCAAGCTGGGTGCGACGCGGATCATTCTGTTCGGCGGGCTGTTGGCGGCTGCGGGACTGTTTCTCGCCACCTTCGCGCCGAGCTGGCAAGCGGCGCTGGTAGGTTATGCGCTGGTCGGCGCCGGTTGCTCGAACATCGTGCCGGTGTTGTACACGGCGGTGGGCAAGCAGACGGTGATGCCGGAGAGCATCGCGGTGCCGGCGATTACCACGCTGGGTTATGCCGGGATTCTCGCCGGGCCAGCGGTGATCGGTTTTGTCGCGCATGCCAGCAGCCTGAGTTTTGCCTTTGGACTGATGGCGGTATTGCTGGTGGCTGTGGCGATTGGCGGCAAAGTCCTCAAGGTCTGAAAGCTTCGCGAGCAGGCTCGCAGGACGTAGCCAGATCGTTCCCCGCGCTCTGCGTGGGAATGCCTCAACGGACGCTCCGCGTTCGGCTTTGCAAGGGACGCGGAGCGTCCCGGGCTGCATTCCCACGCAGAGCGTGGGAACGATCAAGCCTTAGAAACCTACGCTGGCCTGCACGAAGAACGTGCGCGGTGCGCCGACATACATCCCCGAGTTGTTGTCGCTGGAGCGGGTGAAGTATTGCTTGTCGAAGACGTTCTTCACCCCGGCACCGAGCTTGAGGTTCGACACCTGCGGACCAAAGTCGTAGCCGCCGCGCACGTTCCAGGTCACGTAACCCGGGATGTCGCCGTACTGCCCATCCGCCGTGCCTTCAGTGATGTAGTTGCCATTGAAGCTGCCATCCGCATTCACACCGGTGCCCGGCGAACGCTGTTTCGATTGGGCGAAGCCATCGATGTTGTACGTCCAGCGGTTGATCTCATAACGCAATCCGACCGTGGCCACCTGCCGCGAATAGAACGGCAGATCGCGGCCCTTGAAGCCGGGGATCTCGCCTTCATAGGTGGCGCGGGTGTAGGTGAACCCGGCGTTGGCAGTCAAACCATCGAGGCGTGGATCGAGGGCGACCATGTCGTAGTGCGCCGAGGCTTCGATGCCCTGGTGCTTGGTCGCGCCGAGATTGGTCCAGCCGACGTCGTTGCTGATGTATTGCAGTTCTTCATCGAAGTCGATGTAGAACAGCGTCACCTCGCCGCCCCAGACATCATCGTTGTAGCGCGTGCCGATCTCGTAGGTCTTGGCCTTTTCCGGCTCCAGACCGTTGGCGGTGCTGTCACCCGAACCGCCCTGGCCGAGCTGGAAATATTGCAGGCTGCCGAATGAGGTTTCGTAGTTGGCGAACAGCTTCCAGGCATCGGACAGGTGATACATCACGCTCAGCGCCGGCAGCGGTTCGTTGCTTTCGATGCTGCGGTTTTTCTCCGGTACCGGGCGGCCAGCGGTGTCGAGGACAGCGCGATCATGCCAATCGGTGCTGATGTGTTCGAAGCGAATGCCCGGGGTGATAGTCCAGTTGCCGACGTCGATCTTGTTGTCGACATACACCGAATTGGCCTCGGTGCCACCGGTGCGATCCTGGAACACATGGCCGTCGGAGGTCGGCGTGACCACCGGCTGATTGTTGACCAGCGCCAGACGACTCGATTCTTCGTGCATCGCCTCTTTCAGATAGCGATAACCGACGCTGACTTCCTGCGTGGTCGGACCGACATCGAACACCCGCGACACGCGCGGTTCGATGCCGAGGGTGTAGTAGGAACGCGGGTAAGAGCTGAGGGTGCGCTGATCGCGCGCGGCGATGGTACTGCCGCGAAAGCTGTCGGTGTAGTAGGTGAGGATTTCTGCCTGGGTGCGCTCGTCGATCTGGCGAATCCACTTGAACGACACGTCCTTGCGCCGGCCTGTGAACTGGTCGTAATCACGCACCGATTCGTACGGTTTGTCGTCGTACTGACGCTGGGTCAGGCCGCCGGGCATGTCGGCGCTGGCGTCGTAGTAGTGGAAATTGAGACTGAAATCGTCCTGGTCGGTCGGCGCCCAGTGCGTCTTGAGCAGCACATCGTCGATGTCGTTGCCGTTGTTGCGCTCGCGATAGCCGTGGCCGTTGACGCCGGAGTACAGCAGCGCGACGCCCATGCCGTTGTCGGCGGTGCCTCCGAGGAATGCGGTGTCGATGTGTTTCCAGCCGCCGTACTGAGTGGTTTCCAGCGTTGTGCCGATTTCGCCGGTGGTTTTCTCCGGGATCGCGCGGGTCACGAAGTTGATCACGCCGCCGACGTTCTGTGGCCCGTAGCGCACGGAACCGGCGCCACGCACCACGTCGATGCTGTCGAGGTTGCCCGAGGAAATCGGCGCCATCGACAGTTGCGGCTGGCCGTACGGAGCAAACGCGGCAGGTACGCCGTCGATCAGCACGGTCGAGCGTGGCGACAGGCGCGAAGTCAGACCGCGTACGCCGACGTTGAGGGAAATATCACTGCCGCCGGTGCCATTGGAGTCCTGCACCTGCACGCCGGGCACGCGTTTGAGCACGTCGCTGACGTTCATCGCGCCCTGCTCGACCATCGCTTCGCGGCGAATCACCGTGCGTGCGCCGGGGTGGTTCTGCACCACCGCAGCGTCCGCGTCACCGAGCCAGTCGCCGACCACTTTGATGTCGGTCACGCCGAGCTCCAGCGGGCCGTTGCTGGCTGCGGAGGTGGCGGCTGGAGCGAGCGTCACCGAGCCTTCGTTGATCTGATAATCGAGACCGCTGCCCTGCAACAGCTGACGCAATGCCTGCTCTGGTGAAAGGTCGCCGTCGACCGCTGGCGCCTGTTTGCCGGCCACCAGCTCAGGGCTGAAAAACACCTGCAGCGAGGTTTGCTGGCCCAGTTCGCTCAAGGCCTGGCCCAGCGGTTGCGCGCGGATATGAATGGCTTCAGCGGCAAACGCCAACGGCATCGCGGCGCTGACCGCCAGCGCGAGAGCCAATGGCAACCAAGGGGATTTTTTATTGTGGGTTGTGGTGATGTTCACGTCGTACGCAGTCCTGTGGATCGCAAGAGTGTGCGGCTGTTAATGCAAACCAGTTGCAGTTGAACAGGAAGACGATGAACTGAAAAAAAACCTGAATGCTATCTGGAAATTATTTCCTGACTGCCATCGGCCAAGGTGCGAACGGACACTGGCAGGATGCTCGGCAAGGCTTTAAGCAAGGCGTCGGTGTCGTCGGATTTGAACACGCTGGTCAGGCGCAGGCTGGCCACATTCGGCTGGGATACGGTCAGCGGTTTGTCGCGATAGCGCGATACTTCCGCCGCTACTTCGCCGAGGCTGGCGTTGTTGAACACCAGTTTGCCGTTGCGCCATGCGGTCAGTTCCGCCGGGTTGACCGCGTAGGCCGGCAGGATCTTGCCCTGGGCATCGACCGCCGTGCCGAGGCCTGCGGTGAGGTTGATGAATTGGTTGTCCGGGGCAGCACTTCCCTGCACCTTCACCGTGCCCTGCTCCACCGCCACGCGGGTCTGCGTGGCATCGCGGCGCACATCGAAACGCGTACCGGTGACTGTGACCTTGCCGCTGCCGGCTTCGACAATGAACGGACGCGAGGCGTCGTGTTCAACGCTGAACATCGCCTCGCCCGCGCTCAATTCGATCAGCCGTCGATCCTTCTCATAACGCACCTGCAAGCGGCTGCGACTGTTCAGATCGATCAGCGAACCGTCCGGCAACGCCACATGCTTGCGCTCGCCCGGCGCCGTGGCGAATTCGGCGCGGTAAGCGCCCGGATGATTCAAACCACTGAACAGGCCAAGTCCCAGCGCCACGGCGAGGACACTCGCGGCGACGGCATAACGCAGCATCGGCCGGCGTTCGCGGCGGGGAGTTTGCGCAAGCGCCTGAAGACGCGACGTCGGCAGCAGATCAGCCGCCGTCCACAAACCCTGCAGCAACTGGAATTCTTCGCGGTGTTGCGGATGCTCGTTCAGCCAGGCCTCGCAGCGCTGCTGTTGCTCGACGCTGACATTCGGCTCCTGCAGACGCACGAACCAGGCCGCCGCCTCTTCCCGGACCGCCGTTTGCCCACAGGCGCAATCACCCGTTTCCATCATGGAATGTCCTGTCCGGCTGAGAATGAAAAGGTGCGAACGCTCATGACTGCAAGCCATCCAGTCGCTCACGCAGATGCCGCAGGGTGCGGATCATATACTTTTCGACCATGTTCTTGGACAGCCCCAGGCGTTCGGCGATTTCTGCCTGCGTCAGGCCTTCGATCTTCTGCCAGACAAAGATCTTGCGGCAGTTGAGCGGCAGCTCGGTGAGCGCGCGTTCGATGGAATCGGCCAACTGGATCGCGTGCATGTAATGCTCCGGATCGCCCGCCGACGACGCAGTGTCCTCGACCGCCTCCGACTCCATGACGCCCCGGCGGTCCTCCCGCCGATAACCATCGACCGCGATATTGCGCGCGGTCTGATGCAGATACGCGCGGGGCTGCTGCACCGCCGCCGAATCTGCCTCGAGCACCCGCACAAAGGTGTCGTGCGCCAGATCCTCGGCCTGCGCGCGATTGCGCAGGCGCCGAGTCCAGGTGCCGATCAACTCTTCGTAATGCTCGAAAAAGCCGGATCTGCGGGAGCGCATGGGGGAAGGGCGGCGTGGTGAGAAAGGGGCGTGAATAGTAATGCTTCGTATTAATACAAAGCAATGCACGCTGTGATGGTGTTCTTGATGCGCAAGGTGCGCTCACACGAGGCCGAGTTCAGATGGACACTGAAGATCTCCCTGTGGGAGCGAGCCTGCTCGCGAATGCGGTATGTCCGCAACGATGATGGTGACTGACACGTCGCCTTCGCGAGCAGGCTCGCTCCCACATGGGAAAAGCGTGAATGCCTCAGGCCTGCGGCAGTTTGCGGAAGCCCACCGCCAGGCGATTCCAGCCGTTGATGGTGTTGATCGCCACGGTCAGGTCAACCAGTTCCTTCGGCGAAAACTGCGCAGCGACGACTTCATAGTCTTCGTCCGGCGCGTGGGTCAGGCTCAGTTGTGTCAGCGACTCGGTCCACAGCAGCGCGGCGCGTTCACGCTCGCTGAAGAACGGCGCTTCCCGCCATGCCGTTACGGCGAACAGGCGGCGTGGGGTTTCGCCGTCCTTGATCGCGTCGGCGGTGTGCATGTCGATGCAGAATGCGCAGCCGTTGATCTGTGAAGAGCGCAGTTTGACCAGTTCGAGCAGGCTCTTTTCCAGCGACAGTTTCGAGACGGCATTTTCCAGCGCCATCATCGCTTTCATGGCATCAGGGGAAGCGGTGTAGAAATCGGCACGAGGTTGCATGGTGGGCTCCGGGGTAGCGATTGAATGTGTGGCTACGTTAGTCCCCGGGGGTGGTTCGGCAAATAGCCAATATTGCAGAAGAACGGTAGGCCACTCGGCGCGGCGACTGACCGCTCGTCACTCGACGGGCACCAAGGTTTCAGTGCGCAAGACCAATATCAGGTAATCCCCTTTATCAGGAGACGTACCATGATGACGCGCAAATTCACTTCGTTATTGTTGGCCGGCCTGCTCGCCACGGCGTCCGCCGCCAGCTTCGCGGCCAATGACAGCACCGATGCGACGGGCACCAAGTCCGGCGGCGCCAGCAGCTCGACCATGCCGCCAGACAACACCCCGGGCTCGCCATCGGGTGGCAGCGGTTCTGGCGGAACCAATAACGGCACCGGCACTGGTACTGGCTCGGGCATGGGCACCGGTACGGGTACCAATGGCGGCGCCAGTGGCTCGGGTTCCGGCGCGGGCGGTGGCACCGGTTCGGCCGGCGGCGGCACGGGTGGCGCGGGCGGTGGCACGGGCGGCTGAACGAACAAGAGCCACCCCAGATAAAGCAACGCTGAGTAACTGTGGGAGAGAGCTTGCTCGCGAAGGCATTGTGTCAGTCGACTGATTTGGTCACTGGTGCGCCGCCTTCGCGAGCAAGCTCGCTCCCACATTTGCTCATAGTGTGACTGAGATCAGCGATCCGAACGCATCAGCTCGGCGAAACCCTCTTCAGCTGCAAACACCGCCGCGCGATTGCGCCCGGCATTTTTCGCCTGATACAACGCCGCGTCCGCGCGCTGGATAAACACTTGCGGGCTGTCGTTGCCGTGCGGAATAAACGCATAACAGCCCAGGCTCACGGTGAGATAACCGGTCGGCGAGCCGCTGTGGATGATGTGCTTGTCGATCACGCTACGGCGAATCTGCCCGGCTATCGCCAGCGCACCGTTGATGTCCGTGTCCGGCAACAGCACGGCAAATTCTTCGCCGCCATAACGCACCGCCAGATCCGACTTGCGCTGGCAGCAGGCCTTCACCACTTGCGCCACCTGCGCCAGGCATTGATCGCCGGCGACATGGCCGTAAGCATCGTTGTAACGCTTGAAGAAATCGATATCGAGCATGATCAGGCTGACCGGACTGACCTGGCGTGCGCCCCGGGCAAACTCGATGTCCAGCGAGCGCTCGAACAAGCGCCGATTGGCCAACCCGGTCAGGCTGTCGTGGGTGGCGATCTGCTCCAGCGCCCGTTGCGCCTTGCGCAGGTTTTTCTCGATACGTTCGCCATCGCGCACTTGATGAATGAACACCCAGCCGAACAGGCCAACCCCGAGAATCACCAGCGCGACAATCACGCTGGACTGAAACGCGCGGTCATACCAGCCCTGCAGAATCGTGTCTTGCGACGTCGCAGCAGACACTACCAGCGGATACGAGGCGAGCTGTCGATAGCCATACAAGCGGGTCACGCCGTCGACCACGGAGTTGAGCATCGCGGTGCCAGCGTTAGCGTTCGGCAGCAAGGTTTGATAGATCTCGCCGTGGGCCACCGAGGTATTGATCAACGACTCATCGAAGGGCCGTCGCGCCAGCAAGGTGCCGTCGGTCAGCGCCAGAAACATGATGCCGCTGTCATCGAGGCTGAAGCTTTTGAAGAACTGATCGAAGTAGGACATGCGGATGCCGGCCATCAGCACGCCCTGAAAATTGCCGAGCTGGTCGTTGACGCGTCTGGAAATCGGAATGATCCACTCGCCGTTTTCGCGGCTGCGAATCGCCGGGCCGATGTGCGCAACGGTCGAAGCATTCTGCTGATGGAACTTGAAATATTCGCGATCGGCCACACCGTTGCCACGAGGCAGATCGGCAAACGAGGTGATGATCCACTGCCCTTCGCGATCGAAGAGAAAGATGCCATGCAACTGATCCAGTTGCTGCGCGCGGCGGGCAAAGATCCGCTGTAACCGAGGGCGCTGCGCCGCCCCGTAACCATCGTCCTGAATCCAGTCGACCAGGCTGGTCATCACCAGATCCGCCGCCCGCACGGTGTCCTCGGCCTGCTGCGCCATGGCCCGAGTCAGGTTGCCCGAAGCCATTTTCGCCACCGCCAGATCCTGACGCCGCGACTGCTCCAATTGCAGGTACAGCAGACCGCACAGGCACAGGCTCACCGCAACGATAAACAGCACCGCCGCTTTGCGAAGCGGCAACCGTTTGAGCGTGCCGGGGGCCTGATGCGGATCGTGAATGGGGATTGGCAAAAGCATGTCCTGGGCAGGTACGACAGGGGCGCGAGCCCGAAACCCTTGTATGTGTGAGCGTAGCCCACCGGGATGTACCGGGCAAACGCCCGCCTCCCGCCCAGTTATCGGCGCGTCGCGAGTTTGGATGATCGCTTTTCGTCGATTTATTTACGATTGCTTCTTTACGGTTAATCAGTTGTGCAGGGCCAGCCGCCGCATCGCGCTGGTCAGGTGCTCGCGGGCACTTTGCGCATCGCCTTCACGCATCTGTTCATAGGCGCGCTGCGCAATCGCATGAGGCACCGGTTTCAATTCGCGCTGAGTGGCCATCGCCAGCAGTTGCACCTGCGCGGCGCGTTCCAGGTAATACAGATCGTCCCAGGCTTCGGCGATGGTCGGCGCAGCGACAATCACACCGTGGTTTTTCAGAAAGAGAATGTCGGCATCGCCCATGACGCTGGCGATGCGGTCGCCTTCGGATGCGTCCAGTGCGAGGCCGTTGTAATCCTCGTCCACTGCCGTCCGTCCGTAGAACTTCAGCGCGGTCTGCCCCAGCCACAGCAGCGGCGGGCCTTGCAACAGGCACAACGCGGTGGCGTGCGGCATGTGCGTATGGAACGCGACTTTTATCCGTGGCAGTTGTTTGTGCAGGCGCGCGTGGATATAGAACGCGGTTGCTTCGGGCTCGCCATCGCCATCGACCACATTGCCGGCGAAGTCACAGACCAGCAGATTCTGCGCGGTCACTTCCGAAAAAGCGTAGCCGTATGGATTGACCAGAAACAGATCATCATGCCCCGGCAGCATCGCCGAAAAATGATTGCAGATGCCCTCCTCCAGACCATGCAGGGCTGCCAGTTGAAAGCACGCAGCGAGTTCGTTGCGGGCGGTGATGATCGCCTCGGTGTCCAGGTGCAGCGTTGCGCTTGGTCTGGCTTTGCCAGTGCCGCTCAAGATATGAGCCATGGCAATTCTCCTTAGGTCCAGCCGAGGGATTTGAACAGCGGCAGCACTTGATCGAGGCTGGACAGGATCGCGTCGGGGCGATAGTCCGGCAACAACTGACGACCCGTGCCGCGATCGATCCACACGCATCGAAAGCCCATGTCCCGCGCCGCTGTGTGATCGAGCATGGGGCTGGCGCAGATGTGCACCACTTCATCCGGGGTCACGCCCAATTGCTCATGAGCGTAGTCGAACAGGCGCGGCGCCGGTTTGTAGGCACCGGCCTGTTGCGCGGTGATCACCCGGTCGATACGGCCACCGAGTTGCGCAACGTTGCCTGCAATGATCGCGTCGTCGGTGTTGGAGACGATGCACAGCTTGAAGCCCAAGGCTTTGAGCAGCGCGAGGGTGTCGACCACTTCGGCAAATGGCGGCATGTTCGGGATGGCCGCCGCCAGACGCTGACTGTCCTCGGACTGGCTCGGCAAGCCCAACTCTGCCAGCGCCAGTTGCAGGCCGAGGGTGCTCAGTTCCCGAAAGGAACGGTGCGGCGGTGTTTGTTCGAGACGATGCTCGTGACGGTCGTAGACTTCGATCAGCTTAGCGGCGTCGACTGCGTGCTCGCCCTTGTCGCTGAGCATTTTCTCGACCACGGCTTTCAGTCCTTCATCCCACTGAATCAGGGTGCCGTAGCAATCGAAGGTCAGCCAGTGCGGGCGCGGCGTGTTGTTCAAGGTCATCGGTCGATTCCTCCAAAGTGAGGATTTCAGCTTATGAGCGTGCGGTGATAGTGTGAAATTAAATAAATCCGCTATCGTCATTCGCAAATCCACTATCAGGAACGCCGCCATGCTGGATCTGGAATTGCTGAAAACCTTTGTCTGCGTAGTCGACGAAGGCAGCTTCACCCGCGCTGCCGAACGTGTGCATCGCACGCAATCGACGGTCAGCCAGCAGGTGCGCAAACTCGAAGATCTGGTCGGCCACCCGCTACTCCTGCGCGACCGCACCGGAGTGAACGTCGCGGTCACCGAACACGGCGAACTGCTGATCCACTATGCGCGCCGGTTACTGGCGCTCTCCGCCGAAGCCACGCAAGCGCTGGCCAGTGACGTCGACCTTGAAGTGCTGCGCATCGGCATGCCGGAAGACTTCGACGCCCGGCGCATGGCACTGATCCTCGCCGGTTTCACCCGCAACCATCCGCAGGCGCGCCTGGAAACCATCAGCGGCATGAGCCTCGACCTGCGCCAACGCCTCAACGCCGGCGACATCGACATTGCCCTGATCAAACGCGAACCCGACAGCGGCCCGGCATGGGCCACCTGGCCGGAGCGACTGGTATGGGTCAAAGGCACCGAATTCGACACCTCCAGCGGTGTGCTGCCGCTGGCGCTGTTTCCGCAGGGCTGCCTGTACCGACAACGGGCGATTCGCTTGCTCGATGTGGCGCAGCGACCATGGCGAGTGGCGTTCGGCAGCCATAGCCTGACCGGGATTCAAGCGGCGGTGGCGTCTGGGTTAGGGATTTCGGTTTTGCCGGTTTCGGCGCTATTGCCAGAGCATGAGGTGTGCACGGATTTGCCGGAGTTGGCGCCGACGGAACTGGCGCTGGTTAGTCGTGAGGGAGTGTTGAGCGGGTTGCAGCGGGGGCTGGTGGAGTTTTTGCGTGGGGAATTGGGGGTGGATGCGGGGGGATTTGCGTGAGTATCCCGGGGTTGTTTATTCGGGTTTGTTGATTTCGCGGAGCAGGTCGGCGGTGGGGATGTTCATGGTGTTTGAGTAGTAGCGTGGGTCGTATTCATATTTCCAAATCCTCAGGCCAAAAAAAACAGGCGCTCACGGGAGCGCCTGTTTTTTTTGGCTCATTACGGATGGCTCACCGTACCGGCGGCACCCGAATATCTCCCGCCCGGCACTGCGTCTTCACCCCTTTGCCACACGCGCCGAACTGCAAATCCCTGTCCATGCACACCCGCACTTCCGACAGCTGCGGGCCACTGCAAACCACCGCAATTCCATCTTCGGGAATGCCCGGATTGGCCTTGCGAAACAGATCGACAATTTCCTGCGCTTCGAAGTAGTACGACGTCGAGCCGAACGGCTGTAACGCCTGCGGAATCTTCACTGCGCCGAGGGCCTGATCGGACTTGTCCAGATAGCCCTCCGCGCCGAGACCGCTGCAGGTACCGTGCTTGGACCATTCGTGATCAAGGAGTTTTTTCGTTGGGTACATCGTCAGGCCCTTGCTGGTTTCTGCCGCCGATAGCGTTGTCAGCGGCGGGCAGGATTGCGGCCAGCCGCCCTTGGCATATTGCGGCCACAAACCGTGCAGGACAAAACCATAACCCTTGCCGGTGCACTGCGCGTCGTCCTTGTGCGACAGACAAAAAGTCGGCGACCAGGACAGCGCCAGCAGGTAGTAGTCGAACACCCCCGCCACCGATTCCGCCTGCGCTTTGTTCGACGCCGGCTGACGCGCCGAACTCATGCCGATGCTACCGGCCGTCAGCGCGATCAGCGCTAGAATTGTAAACAGCTTTTTCATTAACCCGTTCCTTGGGACGCCTGCGTCCGTGGTTTTCGTTGTTGGCCAGACCTGGCCAGTGCTGATTTCGACACGCTTGTATTGCAAGCGCATGACGCAAGGCAAGGCCCTGCGTCGTGCAAAGGTCTACGCTGAACAGGCAGACATCCAACAAGGGAACCGACATGAGTAAAGCAGACGAACTCGCCGCCAGACTCAAGCAGACACGGCATACCCAGGCTGATGCGGCGCTGGAAATCGATTGCTGGCCTGCTCAGGTGTACGACTTGTACCACCGCATTGAGGGCTGGCTGCAGCCAGTCACCGAAGTAGGACTGAAGATTCGGCGCAATCCTACGCACGTTTGCGAAAGTTCGCCGGACGGCGAAAGCCACGACTACGCCATCGACCAGTTGGTGATCGAAGCGAACAATCACAGTCTGATTTTCGATCCGATTGCGCGGTTCACCGAGGACGGTTGCGGACGTGTCGAGATCAAGGTGCCGGGGCGCGATCAGTCGTTGCTGCGCACGGTTGACCAGCATGGCGAAAGCCATTGGTGGTTGCAGACTATCGAGACCGGCCAGGAGCTGGATGCGATCGCGCTGACGGAAAACAATCTGCTGCAGGTGGTGCAGCAAGGGTTAAGCCTGTAAGCCGCCCGGGTTAACTGACAAAACTGTAATGTTTGCCTCAGCCAACTGAAAGCCGGGGCTGGCTAGTCTCTCTGTCATGAGCCAGACGGGGATTTCCAGCGCATGCCTTCCATTCTCACAAGACGCACTTTTGTCAAAGGCCTGGCCGCCGGTAGCTTGCTCGGTGGCCTCGGGCTCTGGCGGACACCGGTCTGGGCGCTGAACGGCGCCGCGCCCGTCAACGAACTGAGCGGTAACGAATTCGAGTTGTTCATCGGCGAAACTCCGGTCAATTTCACGGGTTCGGCACGCACAGCGATGACCATCAACGGCAGCCTGCCCGGCCCGCTGTTGCGCTGGCGCGAAGGCGATACCGTGACGCTGCGGGTGCGTAACCGGCTCACGGCCGACACCTCGATTCACTGGCACGGCATTCTGCTGCCGGCGAACATGGACGGCGTACCGGGTCTGAGTTTCCATGGCATCGAACCGGGCGGCGTGTACGTTTACCAGTTCAAGGTTCGGCAACACGGCACCTACTGGTATCACAGCCATTCCGGCTTACAGGAGCAGGCCGGCGTCTACGGGCCGCTGGTCATTGAGGCCAAAGAGCCGGAACCGTTCCAGTACGATCGCGACTACGTGGTGATGCTCAGCGACTGGACCGACGAAGACCCGGCCAGCCTGATGAAGACCCTGAAAAAGCAGTCCGACTACTACAACTTTCACAAACGCACCGTTGGCGACTTTATCAACGACGTCAGTGAAAAAGGCTGGGGCGCCACGGTTGCCGATCGCAAGATGTGGGCGCAAATGAACATGAATCCCACCGACATTGCCGACGTCAGTGGCGCCACGTACACCTTCTTGATCAACGGCCAGGCCCCCGATAGCAACTTCACCTGGCTGTTCCGTCCCGGCGAAAAACTGCGCCTGCGCCTGATCAACGGCTCGGCCATGACCTATTTCGACGTGCGCATTCCGGGATTGAAAATGACAGTGGTGGCTGCCGATGGCCTGCACGTCAAACCGGTCAGCGTCGATGAACTGCGCATCGCAGTGGCCGAGACCTATGACGTGATCGTCGAACCTGAAACCGAGGCCTATACCCTTTTCGCCCAGGCAATGGATCGCACCGGCTACGCCCGTGGCACTCTCGCCACACGCACCGGCATGTCGGCAGCAGTGCCGGCGCTGGATCCGCGTCCGTTGGTGAGCATGGACGACATGGGCATGGGCGGCATGGATCACGGCAGCATGGACATGGGCGCCATGGATCACTCCGCCATGGGCCCGATGCAAGCCCATCCCGACAGTGAAAACAACAATCCGCTGGTGGACATGCAGGCCATGATCACCGCGCCAAAGCTCGACGACCCAGGCCTCGGCCTGCGCAACAACGGCCGCCGAGTGCTGACCTACGCCGACCTGCGCAGCACCTTCGAGGACCCGGACGGCCGCGATCCGGGCCGCACGATAGAGCTGCACCTGACCGGCCACATGGAGAAATTCGCCTGGTCGTTCAACGGCATCAAATTCTCCGATGCCGAGCCTTTACGGCTGAAATACGGCGAGCGCATCCGCCTGGTGCTGGTCAACGACACCATGATGACCCACCCGATCCACCTGCACGGGATGTGGAGTGATCTGGAAGACGAAAACGGTAACTTTCAGGTGCGCAAACACACCATCGACATGCCGCCCGGCAGCCGCCGCAGCTATCGCGTCACCGCCGACGCCCTCGGCCGCTGGGCCTATCACTGTCATCTGCTTTATCACATGGAAACGGGCATGTTCCGCGAAGTGCGGGTGGAAGAATGAAGAGGCCGATCATGACTCGACTCAGCGTGTTTTCGCTGCTGCTCGCCAGCACCTCTGCCATGGCTGCCGACGCCATGCACGGCATGGACCACAGCCAGATGCCCGGGATGGATCATTCGGCAATGCAAAGCATGGACGACGGCATGATGCAGCCCGCCGCGCCCAGCGAAAGCCGCACGCCGATTGCGCCCGTGACCGACGCCGACCGCGCTGCGGTGTTCACCAGCCCCGGCGGTCATCAGGTGCATGACAGCGTTATAAACAGCTACTTTCTTGCCGACAAACTCGAATGGCAGAACGCCGATGACGGCAGCGCTTTGGCCTGGGATCTGTCCGGCTGGATCGGCGGGGATACCGATCGGCTGTGGCTGCGCTCTGAAGGCGAGCGCAACAACGGCAAGACTGAAGACGCGGAAATTCAAGCGCTATGGGGCCACGCGATTTCACCATGGTGGGACGTGGTCGGCGGCGTGCGTCAGGACTTGAAACCCGGCGCACCGCAAACCTGGGCCGCGTTCGGCGTGCAAGGCATGGCGCTGTACAACTTCGAGGCCGAAGCCACGGCTTTCCTTGGCGAGGGCGGCCAGAGCGCGGTACGCCTGGAGGGCGACTACGACATCCTGCTGACCAATCGACTGATCCTGCAGCCGACCGCAGAACTGAATATCTACGGCAAAAACGATCCGCAGCGAGGCATCGGCTCAGGGTTGTCCAATACCGAGGCGGGCCTGCGGTTGCGCTATGAAATCCGCCGCGAATTCGCGCCTTATATCGGCGTGACGTGGAATCGCACTTACGGCAACACCGCTGATTATGCCCGCGAAGAAGACGAGGATCGCAGTGAGGCGCGCCTCGTCCTCGGCGTCAGGCTGTGGTTCTGAATTCTTCTACAAAAACAAACCGGAGACCTTGTATGCGCACATTGACGTTGCCCCTGATATTCGCCAGCGGATTACTCCTGAGCACCCTCGCCCAGGCCCATCCGAAACTGCTCTCGTCGACGCCAGCCGAAGGTGCGGAAGGCGCCGCGCCGGGCAGGATCGAGCTGCACTTTTCCGAGAACCTGGTCACGCAATTTTCCGGGGCCAAACTGGTAATGACCGAAATGGGTGGCATGGCTCACTCGCCGATGCCGATGAAAGCCAAGGTCAGCGCCAGCAGCGATCCGAAAACCATGCTGATCACCCCGCTCGCCCCGCTGCCTGCCGGCACCTATCAGGTGCAGTGGCGCGCGGTGTCCGCCGACACGCACCCGATCACCGGTAACGTCACGTTCAAAGTGAAGTGAACAATGGCGGACCTGCTCAACATCATCCAGCGGTTCGCCTTGTATGTGGATTTGCTGCTGTTGTTCGGGCTGGCGTTGTTTGGCTTGTACAGCTTCAACGCACTGCTGCGGTTCCGTCGGTTATTGCGTGGCATGGCGGTGACAGGGGCATTGCTGTCAGTAGCCGGGCTGGTGCTGATGACCCGCGCCATGAGTGGCGAAACACAGCTCGCGGCATTGTGGCCGCACCTGCAGATGATGCTGCTGGAAACGGACGTCGGCCTGGCGTGGGCGCTGCGGATGACAGCGCTGGCCATCGTAGTGATCCGGCCGAGTCTGTGGTCAGCGTCGTTGGCAGGCGCCATTGCCCTCGCTTCGCTGGCGTGGAGCGGGCATGGCGCGATGGACGAAGGATGGCTGCGGTTCTGGCACTTTCTCAGCGACATCTTGCACCTGCTTGCGGCGGGAGCCTGGTTGGGTGCCTTGCTGGCGCTGGTGGTGATGGTGAGCGGGCGGATCGGTGATACACGCCTTCGCTTGCTCGCCGATGCAGTGAAACGCTTCGAATGGGTGGGCGCGTTGATCGTGCTGACGGTGTCGGTCACCGGGGTGATGAATTATCTCTTCATCGTAGGCCCAAGGCTCGACGGAGTGCTGTTCGGGACCTACGGGCAGCTGCTGACGATCAAGGTGCTAGCGTTTGCCGTGATGCTGGTGCTGGCTGCGTTGAACCGCTTTCATCTTGGACCGTCACTGCAACGATCGCTGCGCGACGGCCAGCACCTCATCGCCGCGAAAGCGCTGCGGCGCAGTGTGGTGATGGAGCTGGCCCTTGCCCTGTTGATCGTGGCGCTGGTGGCGTGGCTGGGCACATTGAGTCCGGACCCGGGATGACACCCGTGGAAAGCTTTCACTACACTGGGCCACCTTCCCTTTCAGAAGCCCGATCTCAATGACAACACTAAAAAGCACGATGATCCTCGGCGGCCTGCTGACCCTGGCGACTGGCGCTCACGCCGACCCCGCCACGTCCCACCTCGACAGCATCCAGCAACAAGGCCAGTTGCGCGTCTGCACCACCGGCGACTACAAGCCCTACACCTTCAAGCGCAGCGACGGCGACTTCGAAGGCATCGACATCAGTATGGCCCGCTCCCTGGCCGACAGCCTCGGCGTCAAGGTGCAATGGGTGCAGACCACCTGGAAAACCCTGATGCCCGACATGCAGGCCGGCAAATGCGACATCGGCATGGGCGGCATCTCGGTCACACTGGAACGGCAGAAAAAAGCCTACTTCAGCAACACCCTCGACACTGACGGCAAGATCCCGCTGGTGCGCTGCGCCGACCAGTCCAAATACCAGACCATCGACCAGATCAACCAGCCCAACGTGCGCCTGGTGGAACCTGCCGGCGGCACCAACGAAGCCTTCGTCCACGCCTTCCTGCCCAAGGCGCAACTGGCCTTGCACGACAACGTGACGATCTTCCAGCAACTGCTCGACAACAAAGCCGACGTGATGATCACCGACGCCTCGGAAGCGCTGTATCAGCAGAAACTCAAACCCGGTTTGTGCGCGGTGAATCCGCATCAATACATGCAATACGGCGAGAAGGCTTACCTGCTGCCGCGCGATGACATGAGTTGGAAACTGTATGTCGATCAGTGGCTGCACTTGAGCAAGGTCACTGGCAAGTATCAGCAGACGTTGAGTGAGTGGATTGCGGTGCCGCAGTAAGCCACTGAACCCGGCCACCGCGCGCGTTGAGGGAACGGTTCGCTCAATGCACGCGGTGTCGGGAATCTGAACGTGCTCAAACTGAATGCATTCCTGGCCGGCCTGCTGTTCGGCGTCGGTTGGGGGATAGCCGGCATCTGCCCTGGCCCGGCAGTGACCATCCTGTTGACGGGCCACTGGCAGGCAATGGTTTTCGTATTGGCGATGCTCGCAGGCATGGGGTTATTTACGCTGCTGGAAACCCGACGCAATCCGTGACCGCAGAACAACCGGCATTCAGGCGCATGGCACCGACGGCAGCCAGTGTCGGTGGCGGTCAATGTTTTGCATAAGAGCGCGGATTGGATGATCTCCCCAGCCACGCACTCGTCGAGATCTGCGCCAACGATTTGAACGAGGGCCTGGCAAACCAGTAGCCCTGCATCAGATAAATGCCGCAATCGGCGAGAAAGTCTCTTTCCTCGGCATTTTCTATGCCCTCGGCGATCACTTCCACGCCCAACTCTCTGCACATGTTGACCACGTTGCGCACGATGGTCTGGCGTACGCGGTCACGGTGAATATTGCGGATCAGCGCCATATCCAGCTTGATCAGGTCCGGTTGAAAATCCGCCAACAAGTTAAGGCCGGAATAGCCTGCGCCAAAGTCGTCGATGGCCGTCTTGAAACCAAACTCACGATACTCACGCAAGATATTCATCAAGTGTTTGTTGCTTTCAACGTGCTCGCCTTCCACGGCTTCGAAGATCAGCCGCTCCAGCGGAAAGCCGTATGTGCGCGCCGCTTCCAATGTGCTGCGAATACACATCTCCGGCCGGTAAACGGCATTCGGCAGAAAGTTGATCGACAGGTACTGCGTCATGCCTAAGTCAGCCGCGGTGGAAATTGCCCGCACTCGACACAGTTGATCGAATCGGTAACGGTTCTGATCGTCCACCTGCTCGAGGACAGACAAGGCGCCTTCGCCGTTCACGCCGCGAACCAACGCTTCATGGGCAAACGTCGTTTGATCGCGCAGGTCCACAATGGGCTGGAAAGCGAAGGCGAAATCCATCTCTGGCACACCTTTGTTTCTACAGCCCTGGCAGCCACCGGGAGACGCGAATGATTTTGGAAAGTCGGTCATGACACCCCTGATAACGGGTTGTAACCTTCCATGGTGATAAATGATCAGTTGCAGGATTGCGTCATCTGCAAACCAGGCAACAACTGCAGCCCTGCGGCGCCTGAATATGCAAAGGCGCCGCGTGCTCGACGTTAAATGGTCAGGTGCGGAAATGCGCGGTCATTCGCTGCAGGTCCTGCCCCAGTGACGCCAACTCAATCGTCGCCGCCGCACTTTCTTCGCTGGCGACAGCCGACTGGTCAGCCACATCACGCACACTGACAATGCTGCGGTTGATTTCGTCGGCCACGGCACTTTGCTGCTCGGCGGCGGCCGAGATCTGCAGACTCATTTCCTGGATCGTACCGATGGACTGATTGATCTCGGTAATCGCCAATTCGGCCTTCTGCGCCAGTACCACCGTATCGAGGGTGCGTTCGCGGCTTGAGGTCATCAGCGTCGCGGCCGCTTGCGTGCCTTGTTGCAGAGTGACGATCAGCGCTTCGATTTCCTTGGTCGAGTCCTGCGTGCGCTGTGCCAGCGAGCGCACTTCGTCTGCCACCACAGCAAAACCACGACCCTGCTCACCCGCCCGCGCGGCCTCAATAGCGGCGTTCAACGCGAGCAGATTGGTCTGCTCGGCGACGGCTTTGATCACATCGATGACTTTGCCGATCTGCTCGCTGTCCTGAGTCAGCACGTTCATCGCACCGCCCAACTCCTCAATGGCCATGGCAAGTTCGCTGATCTGCACCGTCGCCTGCTTGACCACCGTGCTGCCGTGGCGCGCCTGCTGATCGGCGAGGGTCGCGGCAGCGGAGGCATCGGTGGTGTTACGCGCAACTTCCTGCACCGTCGAAGCCATTTCGTGCATCGCCGTGGCAACTTGATCCACTTCACTTTTTTGCTGACGTACACCTGCGCTGGTCTGCTCGCTCATGGCCGAGAGCTTTTCCGCAGAGGTGGAAATCTGCGTGACGCCATTGCCGATACCTTGCACCAGCGTGTTCAGGTTCTGCGCCATCTCCTGCATCGCATTTTGCAGATCGCCCAACTCATCTTTGCGCGCAGACCTGGCCTGTACCGTCAGGTCGCCTTTGGCAATCCGTCGCGCCAGATCAACCGTCAGCGCCAGCGGCGCAGTGATCTGGCGCGAAATGACCACCGAAGCCAACAGCCCGATCACCAGCGCCAACGCAGTCAATACCGCCATCTGAATAAAAGCCGAATGCTGATCCTCATGCGCAAGGCGCTGCTGGGTGTCCATCAGGCCACTCATGATCTTGTCCATCGCCTTGCTTTCCTGGTCGACCTGCTCGCGCATGTTCTGCTTCTGCTCAAACAGCCCGGCCACTTCCACCAGTACTTCGCGATAACGCCGCATGCCGGCGTGGGCTTCTTCCAGTTGGCTCGACAGCGCCGTCGGCAGGCTGGTGCGCGCCTTGCTGATATCACTCAAGAAGGTATCGATGGTTTCCATCAGCAGTTTTTTGTTCACGTCGTTGGGCACCGCGATGTAACGACGCAACATCAGGCGAAACGTGGTCATGCCATTGCGCAAATCGGCCACCGTGCGCAGCTCCCGAACGCGTTCGCCATCGGCAGACGCCAGTGCACTGGTCGTGGTGCCTTCAAGCATGCCGGCAAAAGTTTGCGCGTACTTGTCCGACAGCGCCGTCAGCGGTTTCAGCGCATCGGTGGCCGACTGATCGGCAGCGATCAGCCGTTTGACCTTCTGGTCGTAGGCAACAATCGTGGTTTGCAAAGCCTTCAAGGCTTGCTGGTTTTCAGCGCGGGTCAAGGTATCCAGCGCCTTGCCCACAAGGCCCTGCAAGACATTCAACTGCGCGTTATAGGATTCGGCGAACGCTGCGTCAGCGGCGGCTTCGTACTGTTTCTCGGACAGACGCATATTTTGCGTAGCGTCATTCAACGTGCCGATCAGACGCGTCGTACTCAAGCGATCAACCAGCACGCTGTTGCTGTTATAGCCAATGAAGGCAACCGCCAAAACGGCCAGCAGAAGAATGCCGAAGCCGGTTCCCAGCTTGCGGGAAACTTTGATGTCACCAAGGAAATTCGATGCTACTGCCATATTCAGCCTCAAACGTCCTGACGCGAAACGCCAGGCACAAAAAATTGATCTCCGGTAACCACAGTCACCGTCCAGACATTCGTGGGTCGTCATCCAGGGCGGAATACGGGACGCTCCAGCTGTCCCGGAAATGCAAATGCCGATGCTGTTGAAGCGTCGAAAAAGACCCGACGCGAGCACCGGCAGACAAATCCATCACATCGCAACAGAGCATATGCAGGCTGGATTTATCGTTTCAGCAAAGGTGTCTGGAGGGATGCTATTAATTTTGCGAAAACTTGTACAACTTTATATTTTTGTATAATCGTTGAACTTTTTGAGCGGCGTGATGACGCATTGCCATCATGATTTGTGGCACATCGCTATCGGCGTGAAAAGACGATGAAAATGTCAATGCAGAACCCCGCCCCTCTGCAGCAACGGCGTGCCGCATGCCACAGAGGGACACGGGTTTACGGCTTGATTTCAACCTTATCCAACGCCTGATTCACCGCCAACTCCGCCAACATCACCACCTGCGCAATGCCTAGCGCAGATTTGCGGCGCGAGTTATCCAGCGTCGCGGCAAAGTTGTTGAGCATTTCGGAGGCAGAACCCAGGGTTTCGCAGGCATTGGCCAACAGGGATTCCATGTCGTACTTCGGATTGGCGAGGTACATGCGTTCGGGCTCATCGGTGCTGGCCCTGATTAGGCTGGCGGGAAGGAGATAGTGATCAAGCGCGCGCTCGGCGGCTTCGTGGAGTTTTTTGGAATTGGCGGATTCGTAGGGGGATGCGGGGTCGGTTTCTGGCGGGTTGGGTGTTGGTTTGAACATGGTGTAACTCCTGACGGATTAACGAAAAGGAGCCATCACTCTCGCTACCAAACGAAGGGTGGAGGCCATACGCAGGTTGGTAGACCGGTCGTCAGGAACCCCGGCGCATCCGAAGACGCCCCGCGCATGACCACCATAAAACGAAGACGAGAAACGTCATCGCAAGACAGTAGTCTTGTGCTTCTGACGGAACGGGCTACCAAACCCGATCACTGTTTTCAGTGACCCGGAGACGATAAAACCCGCAGGCTAGACGCACAAGCCGGCGGATTCTGTCTTAGGTGTAGGGGGAGGCGCAAGACAAGGTAGGCTTCGGATAACTTTCACCAGTCAGATTTAAACAAGCGCCTGCGCAATCGTTTAAACGCATACTGAAGGACAGAAAACAGGCAGAAATACACTTCCTCCCATCAGGCCGAGCGCGTCGGAGCCCAGTTCAAACCACAAACAGCGCCTCGCAAGCCTTTGCCTGTTCGCAGACCTGATAAACTCTTGCGCCTTCGCCTTCTTGATCCAGATTCCTCACATGTCCCTACAACCCGTCACACTCTCCCGCCGCTTCTCCGTCGCCCCGATGATGGATTGGCACGGCTAATCCTGTAGGCCGCTAAATCCGTAGCCTCCAGCATCATCAAGAATCGCGCGTACCATTTTCGTACCACCCCATTTCTTTTTCTTCCCAGGCGGGACAAGCGACATACCTCTCGCATCGTCGGTACACGCCTGTCGCTCCAATCCAAAGCACTTCCCACAAACGTTTTTGTCGCGGGCAAAACGACTGCGCACGAGTGTCTCTTCGTCATCTGCTTGAGTGAGTGGCGAGGCAATCGGCTGTACCACCTGATAGGCAATGTTCCTTTTTCGGGAAAGGCATCGGAAAAAGGTAATTTTGGTAAGCCGAGCGGTCAATCTGGCTGAAAGCCGTGTTTTTACTGGGCTGCAAAGGATCAGCATGAAGTAATTTTTGAGTAATGTAGAAGTAAGGTAATTACCTTTTAAAAAAGTAATATTTGTTTTTGTGCATCCCATATAAATCAACCACTTACAGCCACATTACCTTTTTCATTACTCAAAATTACTTTCCGAAGTAAGCCAGCAAAGCCAATGAATACGGGGCTTTTGCCGGTGCCTCGATATTCGAATTACCACATTACTTTTTTCCGACGGCGTTCCTGAAAAAAGCCGCATCGAAAGGTTTACCTACCTGCCTTCCGCTTCGCCAGGTCCGCCCTGTCAGACACCCACCCTTCGCAGGGATCCGCAGGCTTTTTGACCTTCGACGCCACTACTACAGCGCCCGGCCGTGAGGGCGCTCGGCCAGGTGCAGGATTGCGGAAAAAAAGACCCATTTAGCCCGCAGGCGAGGTGGGGGGACGACGGCGCGCGCCAAGTCAGCATTGCGAGCACGCTTTCGATGCGCGCACCAAATAAGCGCACAATCTCGACACTGGCGCTGCATTACTAATACAAGCGACTGCACATATCGAATAGATAACAATTGATCAGAGGGGGTAGCGACAGAAGTGCTATAACGTATAGGTGAGGATTATCTAAAGCGAAAGCTGAAGAACATATTTTGCTGAATCGCTTCAACTAAAGCCGAACGTAGCCAACATCACACAACCACAAAAGAAAGGGATGTCCAATGATTACGTCAATAGCAAAACTTGAAAACTTTGGAATATTTGGTAGCTATGCGAAACCAGCCACCCTTGAAGACTTTACCCAGTACAACCTAATCTATGGTTGGAATGGTAGTGGGAAGTCAACACTCTCGAAGATATTTGAATGCATAGCGAAAGGACAAATCATAGAGGATTTCCCAGAAGGAATACTGACCATAAATACAGCCTCAGGCATTATAAACAATCGCAATTTAGCATCCAGACCTATTGATCTTTGCGTATTCAACTCAAATTTCATAAAAGAAAACATCAACTGGGACAGCATCGTCAAAAGCATCCTGCTGATATCACAGGACAAAATTGAAGAAAAGAAACAACTTAAAGAAAAACAGGACAACCTGAAAGAAAAAGAAAAAGAACTTAAAGAAATGTCAGACGCGCAGAGCAATCTACTAGAAACCAATCAAAACATACTAAGCGCAATAGCAAAAAGCATTAAAAGCAGATTCCAAATACTCGACAGCTCCGACAACTACTTCGTAAGTTACAACCGCGTAAAGGTACAGACAAAAATAAGCACCCACTTAGAAGATCTAAAGATTGGCACTTATCTCTTATCCCCCGATGCATTTGAAACAAACCAGAAAGCAACATCCCCGAAATTCAAACCCGCTATAACACACTCCCTCAACAGAATCAAACACGACACCTACTCGCAACTTGCCAATCAGTTGAACTCTTTATTTAAAGAAACTGTCACATCAACCAAGATAACTCACTTACTTGAAAACCCACCTATCCAAAAATGGGTAGAACAGGGACTTCAAATACATGAAGGGTTAGCTAAGTGTGAATTCTGTGAAAACGATCTATCTTCGGAACGCTTAGAGACTCTTAACAAGCACTTTAGCGAAGCATTCAAAACCTTCAAGAACAAGCTAGAAGGCGCGCATGCGCTAATCGACACTCTAGTTCTTTATAAAGCCCCTCACGTTCCCCAGGTGGATCTTTACGAGGAATATTACGCAAATCTTCCGAAACAAGAGAAAGAGCTGGATCACATAACCGACACTATCAATGAACGACTCAAAAACTGGAAGGTCGCGCTTGATGAAAAAATTGACAACCCATTTATAGATACAGGTACTGCGATTGAGCTTCCGCCCTCTCTCTTTCATGACCATGAAGAGGTATGCGAGCAAATTGAAAAAATAGTTTCGCTACATAACGAGAAAGCAATTAACTTTCAAAATCAAATAAGCAGCGCCAAGTCATCATTAGAGCTTCACTTCCTAACCGAAGAACTGAACGACTGTGACTTTATAAAAAACCAACAGCTACATGAGTCACATAAACAACCTGTGATCGACCTGCAAAAGACAGTCAATGATATATCCGATGAGATAGTTGAGCTTGAGAAGAAGCTTAACAACGAAAGCATCGGCGCAGAAGAGTTTAATAAATCACTTCACAAGTTCCTAGGCAGAAATCAAATCTCATTGAAATTCGACAAAGTTCGCAAGGGTTATCAAATACTGAGAGCGCCAGAAAACACTCCTGCAAAAAATCTGAGCGAAGGCGAAAAAAACGCTATCGGGCTTATATACTTCCTGACAAAGCTATCGGAAAATGAAAGAGACCTATCAAAATCTGTCGTGGTTTTTGACGATCCGGTCTCTAGCTTCGACTCTAACAATCTGTTCAATGCTCATTCCTTCCTCAGGAATCACTGTCAAACTGCGCAGCAGCTCTTCATCCTTACTCACAGCTTTAACTATTTCAAACTAGTACGTGACTGGCTAGCGGGGAAAAATGACAAAAAGGATGAAAACAAGAACCCGATTATACGCGCTCGATTCTATAATATTGAGGCGTCCCCAACTGCCTTGAGAACGTCCACAATCAATAACGCGCCCAAAAGCTTGACCGGCTTCAACTCCGAGTACCACTTCCTTTACTCAACACTCAAGCAATATGTTGACCAAGAAACCCTTGCGCTCGAAACAGCATTTGCCGTTGCCAACATGTCACGAAAACTATTAGAAGCCTTTCTTACATTCAAACATCCCCACGGGCGCGGGAACTTTAGAGGACTAATGGATCAAGCCATTACAGATGAAGTCACATGTGAAAGAATCTATCGATTCATCAATAAATATTCTCACAATCAAATAATTGAATTCGACGACAGCACCGCAGACAACATAGCGTCAGAATCGGAATATATTGTTAGAGATATTTTCAAGGAGATTGAGCGTCTAGATAAAAGTCACTATGAAGGGATGACAAAAGCCTTAGCTTGAGTCTGGATACGGTTGCGGCCTCGCAGCCGCAGCCGTTTTAGTCCGCGAGCTAAATCAGATTCCTATTCCTATTTCATATTTTTCAAACTTGATTACCTCCTCGCCTATCCAATTATTCAACTGCGTCATCCTCGCCTGAATGGGCTCCAGCTCATTAGCTGCATAAATCTGCGCAGCCTCCCGAATCGACCCGAACCCACCCGCGTTTTGCGGCACAATCCCCGTCAACTGCGGCGGAATACGCAAGCTCGCTAACACATCATCCCGCGTCTGATTCTTGATCGAGTTGAACTCATCCTTCGCCGCCACCTCACTCACGGGGATCAGTTGAATCCCGTCCTTCTTGCCGGTCGGTGAGTAGACAAACAGATTCCGAAAATTCCCCGGCCCTTTCGACTCCTTCAACGCCTTCCGCAACGCATCAATATCAGCCTCGGTCTGCGCCGCATCCGTCATGTAAAGGATGAACCCGGCATGACTGCCGTTCTCGTAATACTTGCGCCGAAAGAGCGTCGCCGACTCGTTCAGCAACGCCGACTGCAAAGCACTGATCCACTCCGGCAGCCCATAAATCTCCTGATGCAGATCCGCCTCGCGCAAATGAAAAATGCTATCCGGCTCAAACGCATGCTCATCCTTCCATCCACGTACCTGGTAAAACTGGCCGTCCGGCCCCGCGCGCATGTACTTGGCCAACGGCGTCTCCAGCTTCCGAACTCCACCCAACCTCGAACGCCGGCCTTCCAGATAACCATTGCCCAGGCAAAGGAAGTCCAACGCAAACTGCTCAAACGAAGACCGCGACAACAGCGGATGCGGGATAAACGTCTTGCTCAACAGGTTGCGCTTGAACATCAACCCGGAATGCAAATGCACGCTCGCCCCAACCGACCGGGCCAGCCCGTCCAGCGACAGCGGCGGCTCATACCACCGCCCGTTGAACCAGCACTCCAGATAGTCGAAAACCTCACGACGACCCAGCACCGGCGTCGGCTCGCCGAAGGAAAACACCTGCGTCCCGGCGCCGGTGGCGGGTGTGGTCGCTGGCAACGTCTGGTTGGCCATTTGTTCATTCATCAGTAAATCTCCATACGCCCGGTGTTGGCAGTGGTCTGCCCCTCAAGCGGTTGGTGACCTCAATCCAGTCCCACCTCTCCTCGGAGACCCTTTCGCCATTTTCCGGTAACCTTTCAGCACCCAGGCCAGTCCTGGCGTAAGTCAATGGACGATGGAAACAAGGATGATATTGAATGATTTCCTCTGCACGATTAGGCGACAAACACGTCTGCCCATTACCAGGTCACGGCACTACCCCGATCGCCTCCGCCAGCGGTGACGTAAACATCAATTTCATGGGCTCTGCTCGAGTCGGTGACTCGTGTGGTTGCGGAGCGGTGATTACAACAGGCTTCCCATCTATTCAGGTCAACGGTCGCCCAATGGCCCACTTGGGCAGTCCGACCAGTCACGGCGGCACAGTCATAACCGGATCAGGTGACGTCGGTGGCGGCTTCGTGATGGGGGACGCAGGCGGTGCAACGATCATCAATTTCATGGCGCTCGGAGCCTTCCGCCCCGACGGATCCCTGGACGATGAGAAGATGGCAACGTTGCTGGCCGACCCGAAACTCACTGAAAAAGCCAAAGCAGCAAATGCTCTGGTTGAGCCAAAGTCCGCCGCAAAGCAGCCTGATAAAAAAACCGAAGAGAAACCCGAGCCAAAAGCCGCACCCGCTGCCTGTAAAGACCCGGACATGATGGAGCAACTGGCGACTTACATCGCGGCCGAGATGAACACCAACATAAATAGCCCAGCCGTTCGCCAGATGAAGGAACTGAACAGCTACGACGCACATGCAAAAACCAAGGAATACATGGCACTGCCCTTTTACCTTCAGCTCGGTCCCAAGCCAGACTTCTATAGCTTGGCGCTGGGAATGAAGGCAAAGGCTCTGGCTATCTGGACTGAGCGGGTTGGCCAGAATCGCCCATGGGACCACAAACCGATCATCCGCAGGACTATCGGGGGCGTTTGGCACAAGCAGGGAGAGTACGATTACTTCTACGATATTTGGTCGAACATTCATTACGGCTATGTGGGCAGGGCTGGCGGCCTATCCGAAAGTGCATTACTGGATGGTGCAGGTGGCGAGCAGATCGTTTCTGACGCTTTACGAAAAGCCCAGGAGGTCGTAACGAAACCAAAAGAACAGTGGGAGCTACCCGGCCCAAACCGTTCAGGCAATGTCGACGGTTTGAGAGCGTGGGACGATGCGCCCGACCGAATATCCATCAGTATCGGCGTGAAGCTCTATCGCCAACATCCCAATGGGGGCATTACCGCCAAAATGATCATGGATCAGGTGCTTGCAGTGCCCTTCAAAGAATGGGGAAAAGGAATCAAACTACATGAATGCAAATAAAACCAGACGCCGGTATGGGCGCTGGATCCTTCTGGCGCTCATTGCTCTTCCAATCGCTGTCTGGTACCTCGGCTCCCCCGTCGTAGCGGTCAATTTTTCCCCGAACAGTGAGGGAGAATTTCACTACGTTTGGAACACCCAGGACAGGATTCATAGAGGCGATATCAAGCATGGTGGCGCAGCCGTCGAGTTCGGCTACCTATTTCCTGATGACGATTTTTTCATGATGTTTGATTGGTGGACTGATAAAGGTTTTCAGAGGTGCATCGACATCAGCCCCAAATGGGGCCGAACCATTGATATTTATCTGGATGCAACAGGCAGGATCGATATTGCTAAAACCGGCCCGGACGTTATTGCTCGAATAAAACAATGCACTGGCGAACCTGACCCTTTCCGACCATGAGTTAGCCGTGAGCTCTCATGGAACAGCAAGTAGGCCACATCGATCGTCATAGATGGGGCGGCAGCGCCCCAATCTACTCCGAGAATGTCATTCAGTCTTTCCAGCGCAACCAAGACTGGACGTAAGTGCAGCCATAGATGCACTCGAATCCTGCGTTATCGCCCGCTTGAGCGCCCGCTCATCCAGCTCTGATCCGCGCTCGTGTAGTTCGTTTCCGGGGCGCAAATCTCGCTCTCTTGGTAGACTTGCACTCCATTCCGCCTGATGTGGTGCTGCGCGGTGTAACGCACAGCTCACATTCGCCAGTTTTCGAGTCCCGACAACTGCCATAACCGAAAGTGGTACGCATTGAGTTCGAATGGGTACATCGTACCCATCAGATCCCGAAAACCCTTGAAAACGCCCAAAAACACGCCGAATACACGTTGAGTAAAATGGTACAGAATCAGAGCTTTAGCCCAGTAAAACCAAGGCCTACGCTGTCTCGGCGGTTTAGTGTCGCACCCATGATGGATTGGACGGACCGCCATTGCCGTTTCTTCCTACGTCTCCTATCGAAGAACGCCCTGCTCTACACCGAAATGGTCACCACCGGCGCTCTGCTCAACGGCGATCACGAACGTTTCCTGCGTCACAACGAAGCCGAGCACCCGCTCGCGTTGCAGCTCGGGGGTAGTGTTCCGCTCGATCTCGCCGCCTGCGCGCGCATGGCGCAGGAACATGGCTACGACGAGGTGAACCTGAACGTCGGCTGCCCGAGTGATCGTGTGCAAAACAACATGATCGGCGCGTGCCTGATGGGGCATCCGCAGTTGGTGGCCGATTGTGTGAAGGCGATGCGTGATGCGGTGTCGATTCCGGTGACGGTGAAGCACCGGATCGGCATTAACGGGCGCGACAGTTATGCCGAGCTGTGCGATTTCGTCGGCACTGTTCGGGATGCCGGATGCACGAGTTTTACCGTGCATGCGCGGATTGCGATCCTCGAGGGGTTGTCGCCGAAGGAGAATCGCGACATTCCGCCGTTGCGCTATGACGTCGCGGCGCAGTTGAAGGCGGATTTTCCGGAGCTGGAGATTGTGCTGAACGGCGGGATCAAGACCATGGAGGCCTGCCATGAGCATCTGCAGACGTTCGACGGCGTGATGTTGGGGCGTGAGGCTTATCACAATCCGTATTTGCTGGCGGAGGTGGATCAGCAGTTATTTGGCAGTTCGGCGCCGGTGATCAGTCGGGCTGAGGCGTTGGCGCAGTTGCGGCCTTATATCGCCGAGCATTTGCTGGCCGGTGGTGCGATGCATCACATCACTCGGCATGTGCTGGGCCTGGGCACAGGGTTCCCCGGGGCGCGCAAGTTTCGTCAGTTGTTGTCGGTGGATATTCACAAGGCCAAGGATCCGCTGGCGTTGCTGGATCAGGCGGCTGAGTTGCTTGAAGGGCGTTGATTGATGGTTTGAGTGTGCGGGCGGCGCATGAGCGTTGCCCGCTGTTTTGTTGTACTGACAGGATGTCTTTTGTTTATGCCCGCGTTTACTTTTTCAGGTTTCAAGCGTTTCACCCTCCTCGCTTTGTTCAGCTTCACTTCCAACGTTTATGCGCACTGCGATGGCTTTTGCATGGGCCGTACCGATACGCCGTGGGAGGTGACGCAGCTTTCCGGCTTCACTTTGGTGTCTTTAATCCTCGCACCTATTTCGTCTAGCCAGGAAACGACCGACAGTCACAAGCGTGTTTACTCTGCCGAGGAGCAAGAAGACGCGCGACTCTATCTGGCCAGCGACGGCATGCTGCAAGCCGCGTATTTCACCTCGGCCTTGCAGCGCTTTCGTCAGGAGTCGTCGGATTCGACGTTAAACGATCTCGCCGTGGCGGCGTTGATCAGCGCGCAGTGATCAGGCGGCGGCTGCGGCGGTCCAGTTGACCCAACCAAACAGCCACGTTGCCAGAATCAACAAACCAAACGCGATCCGGTACCACGCGAACGCGGCATAGCTGTGGTTGGCGATAAATTTCAGCAGGCCACGCACGGCGATCATGGCGAAGATGAACGCGGTGACGAAGCCGAGGGCGAAGACTGGCAGGTCGTTGGGTTGGAACAGGTCGCGGTATTTGTAGCCGGAATAAACGGCGGCACCAACCATGGTCGGCATGGCGAGGAAGAACGAGAACTCGGTGGCGGCTTTGCGCGAAAGGCCGAAGAGCAGCCCGCCGATGATGGTCGAGCCGGAGCGCGAGGTGCCGGGAATCATCGCCAGGCATTGTACGAAACCGACCTTCAACGCGTGAGACCAGCGCATATCGTCGACATGTTCGACGCTTACTACATGACTGCGCTGTTCGGCCCACAACATGACGATGCCGCCGACAACGAGGGCCACCGCAACAGTGATCGGGTTGAACAGGTATTCATGAATCGCGTCGGCGAATAACACGCCGAGGATAACGGCCGGGAAAAACGCGATCAGCAGATTAAGGGTGAAACGTTGCGCGTTGCGCTCGGTGGGCAGGCCTTTGACGATTTCGAAGATCTTCGGACGAAATTCCCAAACCACAGCAAGAATGGCCCCCAGTTGAATAATGATGTTGAACGCCATGGCGCGTTCGCCGCCAAACTCGAGCAGGTCGGCGACAATAATCTGGTGGCCGGTACTTGAAATGGGCAAGAATTCGGTCAGGCCTTCAACCGCGCCCAATATCAATACCTGGAAAAGGGTCCAGAAATCCATTAATCCTCCGTCAGAGCACTCAGGGTGAGCGACCAGTCAATAACACTCAGGGGTTGAGTATCTGAGTTACACAATTGGCGCATATGAAGATCCAAAGATCGCAGCCTTCGGCAGCTCCTACATTTGGAATGCATTTCCATGTAGGAGCTGCCGAAGGCTGCGATCTTTTGATTTCGAAGAATAGGTCTAACGGACTGCCACACTCAAGTCATGTTAGTAATCGTCGGCCGACGAACTAAACGGAAAAAATTTACATCTATTACTACAAATATTTCAGTTCAGATATGAAGTGTGATCAACCTCACACATTGTTGACATGGCCAATCAATGGCAAAAGGACATAGACAAAGCCATCGCCACAAGCTCAAAATAGTGGCACCATTGCATATAGCCATCACTTACGCATTAGTTCACAAGCCCGAGAAAATCAACTAAAAGCCTGAAAAGCTTAGTTATTGTTAGAAAACTCGGGAGACACGTCTAAAATCCGCACAAATGTTACCAATTGTCAGTCACAGATGAGAACCGGTGCTTTAACATCCCGATGTCAGCACCTAATTCGAGTCAACGCATGATGCTCTCAGGGAACTTGGCGACGAGAAGTCCGCGCCCGACAAATGATGAATCCGGTGTTCTTGCGCTGGGTCGTACACTGGGTGTGGCTGATCATTTGAGATCGCTGATCGCAAAGCACGTGCAACCCGATATGACCCTGGAAACAGGTGCTTTCACTAGTTCATATAAACAGCACGGCTACATAGGTTCCTATCGCGCCATTTTCGTCATCATCGATAGTCCACAAGCCATCGAAGAAAATCTGGCCCTGGTGCAGACCCTGCGCGATGACAACTTGAAGCCACTTATTTGCGCTGTCGTTACCGGCCGCGGTGCCGTCAACAAGATCAAATATTTCCTCGCCGGGGCGGATGCCTGTATCAAGCTCAACACATTGAGCGATGACAGCGAAGACTTGCTCGCGGAGTTCTTCAACAGCGAAGACTGGCAACGAGATATCAATCTCACGCTTGATCCGACGCGGATCTGCCTGATGGACAGTCGGCGCAAACTGGATATCTCTTTCGCCGAAATGAAGATCCTCGAGGCCTTTGCGCACACCGGCAATCACATTCTGAGTCATGATGAAATCGCCAGCATCATGGGCCTCAACACCAATTTCTACGACCCTCGGGCACTGGAAAAATCAATCAGTCGCTTGCGTGGAAAAATCAAGGACATGTATGGTACAAACGCGATTCAGAGCATCCGCGGCTACGGCTATCGCCTGATGCGGGGCCTGATATCGACTGCCTGAGTCTCGGGCAGTCTTCCCTTTTGCATACGTACGAAGGATCGTCTGATGCAGCCATATCGTTTCAATTGCGCCTCATACTTATTAAAACTCAAGCACTTGAATGAGCACGGCATCACGCCACATAACAATAAAACTCCATAACATAGCAGCAGATCGAGTGGAATTTATCGATGGCCATTTTCGGCCAGAACCCTGCCTACGATTACTTCCGAGGAAGTCATTGCTCGCCTGCCGATTTATCTTTTAGCCAATTTTGGTGTGTATTTAGGAGAGAGACATGGAAACGAGTACAACCCTCCCCAGAAAATATTTTGTTGTTGTGACGCACAGCACAACGTCGCAACGTGAACTGGAAAGCATCTTGTCCAGTGAGCGTTTCAATTCGTTTGGCACGTCGCAGGCACAAATGTTTGTTGAAGGTGTTGCTTCGCCCTCTTCCGCCCCGATGGTCATGGAGTTCAGTTACCCAAACCTCAGCCGAAAGAATGTTGCGCGCAGTATCGAACATGATACTCAACGCATACTGGCCACTCTTGAAAATGAATGGCGAGCCGCGCAAACAGACAATCCGTTTCAAAGCTTCCCGACCCGCAGTGCAGAACGCGCTCATATCTCCAATGTCAGCGAGAGCACTGAGCCTTGCAGCAATACCTGGCATCTCGACGATGAACAAGGCGTGCTGCTCAAGGACAATGTTGCGATCAGCCTGACTGGTTTGGAAACCGCTCTGGTCAGGAAAATGCTGAGCCATGAAGAGCGCGTGGTCAGTCGTGATGACCTGATCATCAGCATTGGTCGGGAACCCGAGCAATACCGTGGCCTGGAAATGTGCCTGAGCCGATTGCAGGACAAGTTCAAGAGTGCGAGTAATGGCGAGCGATTGTTCCGAGCCGTAAGAAATCGCGGATATTGCCTGATCCAGGAAGTCGTTGCGTAACCGAAGACGACCTTCAAATCGAGACAAACAGATATAAAGTGCGACTACAACAACAAGAAGAGCACTCTGTTTGGGTTCACCCTCCCTGATTCGATAAAAGCTTCCCTGCCTCCACCCTTCAACAGTAACAAATACACCCTCGCTTTTTCATCCCCCGCTCTACGACCTTTTCTAACAGCCATCTATTTAAATATTAAAAAGTTGGCATTGTGCCATCTTGTTAGAACTCGTCAGACACCATTCCCGACAATAACTTAGTCTATTGGCTGACGACAGTTCGGCTCTCGATGTTGTTACCTCAAGACACTCGCTAAAACAAAAACAATAAGTCTGCATAACAACTCGGCTTTCAACTGTTGAAACCTGAATGGACGTCTTTTGGGGATATCGTATGGATCTTTCTCTCAGTATTAATCGAAGCACGGGCCTCAAGGGACTGACCTTTTGGGGCCAATGGGCGCTGGCACAGGCTTTCGTTGTGACGCTGCTGTTCATCCTCGCTGAACAGCACACCGGCACCGTCGCGTTCTACTACCGAATGTGCGCCACCCTCGCCGTCCTGGCCTCGGTGCCGGCTTACACATTCAGCGGCGTTTATCGCAAACGCGACAACTACCTGACCGGCCTCGGCCGCTTGTTCATGGGCTGGTCAATGACCATGGCCGCGCTGGCGTGCATCGCGTTTGTCTGCCAGGCCGATGAGCTGTTTTCCCGTCAGGTGATTCTCAGCTGGGCGGTGTATGGCTTCCTCGGTCAGGCGTTCCTCTACGCGCCGCTGCATGCGTTTTCCAAGTACTACCAGCGTTCGCGTAAAAGCGAACACCGCACGCTGATTGTCGGCACCGGCGAACTGGCGTTGGGCCTGGCGAAAAAGCTCAGCCAACTGGAAAACCTGCCGCTGATCGGTCTGGTCAGCAACGGTGACAAACCGGTCCTCGCTTCCGACGCACCGCGTGTCGTTGGCGCTCAGGACGAGTTGCTTGAGCTGATCGAAGCCCACGACATTCGCCGCCTCTACATTACTCTGCCGCTGTGCGAAGCCGCGAAAATCGAAGCGATGTATGTCGACTTACTCGGGGCTAACGTCGATGTGGTGTGGGTGCCGGACTTAAACAGCCTGACCCTGCTCAACCACTCCGTGAAAGTCGTGGACGGCCTACCGGCGATTTACCTGAACGAAAGCCCGCTGACCAGCCGCCCGACCGCTGCCCTGAGCAAGAGTCTGGTTGAGAAAACCGTGGCATTCCTGGCAATCATCGCCCTCAGTCCGCTGCTGTTGATCATCGCTCTGGCGGTAAAACTCAACTCGCCCGGCCCGGTATTTTTCAAGCAGGACCGCCATGGCTGGAACGGCAAGGTGATCAAGGTCTGGAAATTCCGCTCGATGCGTGTCCACGATGACCGCGAAGTGAAACAGGCCAGCCGCAATGACTCGCGCATTACCGCAGTAGGCCGTTTTATTCGCCGCACTTCGCTGGACGAGTTGCCGCAACTGTTCAACGTGTTGCAGGGGCACATGGCGCTGGTGGGGCCACGGCCGCATGCGGTGGCGCACAACAATTACTACTCGGGCAAGATCCTCGCTTACATGGCGCGTCACCGAATCAAACCGGGGATCACTGGCCTGGCGCAGATCAGCGGCTGCCGCGGTGAGACCGACACCATCGACAAGATGCAAAAGCGTGTCGAGATCGACCTGCAGTACATCAACAGCTGGTCGTTGTGGCTGGATCTGAAGATCCTCGTGAAGACGCCGTTTACGTTGTTGTCGAAGGATATTTACTGAGGCTTAGCGCTGCAGATCACAAGGGGACGAAAGTCCCCTTTTTTGTGGGCGGGATTTGGGTAACCGGTATCGACTACAGGTGCGCCCCCGTGGGAGCGAGCCTGCTCGCGAAAGCGGTGTGTCAGGCGATGGAGATGCTGGATGTGCCGGACCATTCGCGAGCAGGCTCGCTCCCACAGGGATTCGGGTGATGACCAGGATGTGTGGCGTGACGCCGATCAAGTGTAGGAGTGAGCCTGCTCGCGAAAGCGGTGTGTCAGGCGATGGCGATGTTGGATGTGCCGGCGCCTTCGCGAGCAGGCTCGCTCCCACAGGGATCAGGGTTAGGGTCGAAAACTGTGCTGTAACACAACCCCCTGTAGGAGTGAGCCTGCTCGCGAAAGCGTTGTGTCAGGCACTGGAGATGTTGGATGTGCCGGACCATTCGCGAGCAGGCTCGCTCCCACAGACCAGCGCTTACTCGGTAATCTTCTCGAAGTTGCGATAGAACATGTCCCCTTCCCGGCTATCCGTCATCGAGTGCAGTTGATAGCTGCGGCTCAGTCTGGCGCCGCCATCTCGGGTCAGTGGCGCCCAGACCAAATTGGCGCGGCGCATGGTCGACATGCTCATCATTTCGTCGAACGGGATCGACAGGTACAGGCCCTTGTCGAAACTACCTTCGCCATATTCCGCGCTGCTGGCCGTGGTGATGGTTGCCCAGGCACCGACGCGCACGCCGTTAAAAAACTCGCGCGAGATGTCCACGGTGGTGCCCCAGTCTCCGGCCAGATAGCGACCAACACTGACCGCCGCCAGCGTGTCGAACGGCAGGTCGGTATAGCCGGTGATATGCCCGGTCACTACCGAGTAATCGCGCAAGGCAAAGCCCTGATCGAAATCACGCTGGCGCACCCAGTTCAGATCCGCGCCCAGCGACCAGCGTTCGCCGGTCGGGCGGAACAACACTTCCGCGCCAACGCCGGCAAACATCGATTCCAGATAGCCGCCGTACACCATGCCGTACAGATCCTTGTCCAACTGCTCGGCATGGCTGAGCTGGAACAACGGCATGGTCGTGTTTGAGGTGGTCAGGTACTGGCGCAAATCCGTGCGCACGCGGGGCAAACCGCTCGGTGCGTCGTAGACGAATTTGTCGAAGTTGTTGACCAGGTTGGCGCTGAGCAAACCGCTCCACCAGGTGTTGCGGTTGAAGCGATATTCCGCGTCCGCATCAGCACTGAATTGATAGAGCAAACCATCCGGGCCGCCGACGTTTTGCTTGAAGCCCAGACCCACGCCATAGCTGAAATGCTGCGGCGCTTCGGTGTAGAGGGTTTTCTCGTTGTGCGGCATCGCCGGGTTGATTTCGGTGGTGCGGTGCAGCGCCTCCAACGGTTCTTCGTTGTTGATCACTTCGCGGAAGGTCTGGCGCGGCAGGCTGGTTTCTTCCAGCGGCAAGTCATAGCGCTTGTTGACCACGGTGAACCAGTCGATGTCGTCGTTGACGCTGTTGTCGAGAATCCGGCTCGCGCGGCCAACGGCTTTGGACGAATGGAAATAACGCTGCTGCTCGCCATAGACGATCAGTTCGGAATCGCGCTGGCTGATGCGCTCGACCTTGTACCCGGCATTCTGCTGCAAACGCCGCGACACATCGGCCCAGTTGACCTGCTCCATCGAGGTCGTCGGCGCCTTCGCCGGCAGCGGTTCGGGGGTCGGGTCGTAGGTTTTGGCCGGCGCCTTGCGGCTGACGAAATTGGTGTGAAAGGTCACGCCGAACATCGCCGTATTGCCCCGTTCCCACGCGGCGCTCAGGTCGATCGAATCGGTCACCTTGAACACCGCGCCGAGGTTGATCGGCGAGTCCTGTTTGATCTCGTTGTCCTTCGGCTCGTTCTTGTAGTCGTTGCCTTCGAATTCCAGCTTCAGGCTCAGCCGATCCCACGGCGTCTGGTAGCTCACGCCACCGAACAGAGAAGGCTTGCCACGAAAGTACGCGCCGGAGTTGACGTCGCCGGTGCCTTCCAGCGCCGGGCGCGTATCGAAGCGATTGCTGACGTAGCCCAGCGGGTTGTCGAAGTCGCCGCGATTACCGATGTAGCCCCAGGCAATGCCGGCGCTGAAGTCGAAATTGTCGAAGCGCTTGTTGGCGACGAAGAATTCGCTGGAGAACAAACCGGTACCACCGATATCTCGAAAGCCCAGCGCCACTTCCGGCGCCCAGTGGCTTTCCTGCCACAGGCGTACTTTGGCGTCGACCGCCTTGTCCTTGTAGCTTTGACTGCCGCTGAGGGCCTCCGAGCCGTACGGCCGGTTGGTGATCGCGGTGTAGCGGAACGAACCTTCGAGCCAGTCCAGCGGTTGCAACGACACGCTGTAGCGGCTGTAGGGATCGGTGCGGTTGGCGTTGACGCTCAGCTCGCCGGCCGGGGCCATGCGCGCCGTCGGCGTCTGCAACAGACCGGCGCCACCGAAGTCATTCTGGGTGATGCGCGGCTCGGCGTGGGCCAGACCGCAGGGCAATAACAACACAGCTGCAAAACGTAACTTCAACGAACCACCTCGGCCAGCTGCGTGGCAATGAATTCGGCCAACTGCTGATTCAGTTCAGGAAGAGGCGGATCTAGATCATCATTTTTTATCGGCACCAGAATCCTGCTGCCGGCCACCGGAAACTGCCCGGACTCGCGATTCCAATGCGCGATGCCGACGCGCCGCGACACGCCGTTGGGCTGGATCAGCCACAGGTAATCGGCCTCGGCATCGTCGAGAATCGAGCAGCCTTCCAGGTATTCGCGCGCCTCCTGCAATGGCTGGTACGGCAAGTGACATGGCTCGGTGACCGCGCCCAACACTTGCACTTCATCAACCCGTTTCGGGTAGATCAGCCGATCGCCGTCATCCAGGCGAATGTTGCGCGCGAAGCCGACTTCCACCGCCACCGGATCAAGGTCAGCGATCTGCCGTCCGGTCACCGGCATCTGTCGAACCTCTTCGGCAATGCGCTGTGCCAGTGCCGCGCGGCTTGGCCGATCAAACAGCGTCGCCATGCGTTGCAGGACCTCGAGATCGAACAACACGCCGACCTTGAGCCGCGTCTGCTCCTCGACCAGCGACTGGCGCAACAAGCCGCCCGCCAGCCAATAGCCTTCGGCATTGGGCACGGCTTCGCTGATCACATCGAACAGGCGTCCACCCGGCGGCAACGCGATCGGACCGGGATTGGCGACGTCGCCGGACACAGTGACGGCGGCCTGACTCGCCCCTGCGATCAGCAGAAGACCCGCCGCGATTAGGCTTAAGCGCTTCACGGCAGATGCCTGCGGTCAGGAGTCAATTGCACCAGCTTCACGCGCAGTTGCGAGGTCAGTTGTTGCTCGCTTTGCAGGATGAAACCGTCGCGCGGGTCGACCCAGTAACGGTTGGTCGCACTGAGGCCGATGGCTGGCGCGTCGATCTGTTCATCGACGCGCAGCACCGAGTAAGCCTTGTCGAGAATCTCCAGGGTCTCGGTGGAACGGCGCGAAAAGCGGCTGTTGACGATCACGCCGACTTCCTGGCCCTTGTACAGATCAATCCAGCGCCGTGTGGTGAAACCGTCGGCGACGTGATGCAGGCCTTGCTTGAACGGCGAGTCATCAGCCAGCCGCGTGCCATCCAGATCACCTTGCAGGCCGAGGCCGATACTGCGCACGGCGAGGCCATCGCGCAGCAGCAACACCTGCTTGCCGGAGGCGACCCAGAATTGCAGGTCTTCGCGCTCGCGCACCAGCGCCAGTACACCTGAGCCGGATGGCGTGGTCAGTTTCAGTTGCGGGTAGTTGACCCCGGCGACTTCGGCCGCTGTCACATCAACCTCGTCGGGGCCGACGACGGCGGCTTTGAGGTTGTTCAGCGATGCGCTCATCAGCGGGTTACAGCCGCACAGCAACGAGGCCGCCATCAGGCAGACGCCCACTTTCAATAGGTTCACAGTCGGGCGGCCTTATTTGCTGTTGTTGCTGTATTCGCTCCAGTTCTTCGCTGCCGAAGCCCCGGTGCCGACAATCGACGCCGACGGCACCAACTGGCTGATGAAACGGTTCCAGCGCGTAACGTTGGCCGGGCCGACGTAGACGACATCCTGCGGCCGCACCTGAAAGTGCGAGGCCAGCGCCATGGCGGTCGGCGATTCGGCTTCGAGCTGATAGATCTTCGCCGGCTCGACGTCGAGGTTTTCCACACCGCGAATGACATAGACCGCGTTGCCGTTGGAGCTGGTCTGACTCAGGCCACCGACCGAACCGAGCACGTCGGAAAGATTCATGGTCGCAGTCTTGAAGCTCAGCGCGCGCGGCTGGTTGACCTCGCCCATGACGTAGATGCGCTTGTTGTCGTTGTATGGCAGATACAGCTGATCGCCGCCCTTGAGGTAGACGTTCTGCAGTTCGGAATCCTGCTGATTGAGCGAGTCGAGATTGAGCGGATACACCCGCCCGTTGCGCGTCAGCAGCAGGCCCGACAAGTCGGCGTTATTAGTGTCGATGCCAGCGGAACCGAGGGCTTCGACCACACTCAGCGGATTGGTCGAAATCGCTTGCGGGCCGGCCTTCGTCACGGCGCCGGTGACCACGACTTTCTGGCTGGCGAAGCGCAGCACCGCGACGTCGACCTGCGGCTCGGCGATGAACGCCGACAAGCGCTGTTCGATGACAGCGCGCAGTTGCTGGATAGTCCGGCCGGCGGCCTGGACTTCCTTGATGAACGGGTAATACAGCGTGCCATCGGAGCGCACCAGACGGCCGTTGGCATCGATCTGTTGTTGCGCGCCGGAGGGGGCGGTCAGCTCCGGATGATCCCAGACGGTGATGTACAGCACGTCATTGTTGCCGATGCGATATTCCGCCGGCGTCACCAGCAGCTCCGCCGGCAGCGACTCACGCTTCTGGGTGGCGCGGTTCATGGCGATCAACTTCGGTGTGATCGGAATCAGCTCGACCCGACTGCTTTCGCTGGCACCCTGGCGGGTGATATCGCTGGTGCTCAGGTACTGGCCGGGGGAAAACATGCAACCTTGCAAAGCGAGACTTGCCAACATTAAAAGATAAACACTACGAGTCATAATGGCACTACGCTATTCAAGGGCGAATCCAAAAAACAAAGTCACCCGACTTGCGTCGGGCGACTCTGTACTGCACTAACAAATGTTCCTGTTAGTTATGCGTGCCGGTTGTACCGGTGGTACCCGTCGTACCGGTGGTACCGCCGTTGGCACTGCCACCGCTGTTGGACGCCGCTACAGCACTGGCAACCATTGCAGTACTGGCCGCGGGCGCTTGCGAAGCCGCCACACTGCCACCTACATTGGTTACCGCTGTCAACGGCGCTTCAGCGGCGGCAGCCCAGTTGCTCAACATCGTCAACAGGGCAACTGCCATCACTTTTTTCATAACAACTCCTTTCTAACATTCGAACTGTTAAAAAACAGATCTGTGTCAGAGCTGGTAGCTTTCAAGTCCGCAAAGAGCGCGAACAAGATCCGTTGTTCTTTCACAGTCCTGTGCAACTGTTAAAGTCGAACGGCAGGTTTATATCTACGGATTTGCAAATGGCATTGCCAGTGTAATTTCCCGACGTTATCTAACAACCTGACTGAAACTAACATCGGACTAAATGGCCATCATCGCGAATAACCATTGGGATGATTCGATTGCCAGCGCCAAGTGTCGGCAACCATGTCCTGCAAGTTGCGCGTGGCTTTCCAGCCGAGTTCTTTCGCCGCTTTCGAAGCATCGGCAAAACTCTCGGCGATATCACCGGCGCGGCGCGGCATCATCCGGTACGGCACCGGCCGCCCGCAGGCCTGTTCGAAGGCATGCAGCACTTGCAGCACGCTGTAGCCATCGCCGGTGCCGAGGTTCCAGGTGTGAATGCCGGTGCGCTCGCTGATCGACTGCAACGCTTTCAAATGCCCGTCCGCCAGATCGACGACATGAATGTAATCGCGCACGCCGGTGCCATCGGCGGTCGGGTAATCGTTACCGAAGATCGACAGCTCGCGCAGGCTGCCGACGGCAACCTGGCTGATATACGGCACCAGATTGTTCGGAATGCCGTTGGGGTCTTCGCCCATGTGCCCACTGGCGTGGGCGCCGATCGGGTTGAAATAGCGCAGCAGCGCGATGCTCCAGCGCGGCTCGGCGAGGCTTAGGTCGCGCAGCACGTTCTCGACGATCAGCTTGGACTGGCCGTAGGGATTGGTCGGATTGCCCGTCGGAAAATCCTCGCGAATCGGCATCTCTTCAGGCTCGCCGTACACCGTCGCCGAGGAACTGAACACCAGGCGGAACACCCCCGCCGCTGCCATCGCCTGACACAGAGTGATGCTGCCGCCGACGTTGGTTTCGTAGTATTCGAGCGGCTTGCGCACACTCTCGCCCACGGCTTTGAGCCCGGCGAAATGCAGCACGGCGTCGATCTGATGCTCGCGGAAAATCCGGTCGAGCAGCGGCCGATCGCAGACATCGCCGCGAATCATCCATGCACTTTTGCCGCAAATGGCTTCAACGGCGTGAAGTGCTGCGTCGCTGCTGTTACAAAGATTATCCAGAACGACAACTTCATAACCTGCCTCAAGCAATGCAAGTGTGGTATGCGAGCCGATATAGCCGGCACCACCCGTTACCAGAATCTTCATAGCGCGGTCCGTCATTGAATAAATACCCGGTAGCGTGTCAAGCCATGCCTGGTGGATATGCGGAGCAATTCACACAAACAGGGCGACAACAACCTCAAACAAATTTAGTTCAACCACTGGCAATAATTATTTTTGCCGGTCAAACTGTTTGACGGGTACTTATTAGCACTCCCTGGACACTTATCACTATCGACAGATACCGACTAAAAATAACTAATAACCAAGTAGTCGACATCTCATAACATTAGCGCTTTTTAACAGCGCAACTAATTGCCAGCAACAACCTGACTCGGGTATTAAAGTAAGCCTTCAATAATCATTGAAACTTGCCGCCACTTTGTGGTGCGCAACCGTCGCCTGTGTTCCATGACTGTCCAGGATACTTTTATGATTCGTAAATGTTTGTTCCCCGCTGCCGGCTACGGCACGCGTTTCTTGCCGGCGACCAAAGCCATGCCGAAAGAGATGCTGCCGATCGTCAACAAGCCGTTGATCGAATATGCCGTTGAAGAAGCACGGGACGCTGGCCTGCAACACATGGCCATCGTCACCGGCCGGGGCAAGCGCGCGCTGGAAGACCACTTCGACATCAGCTACGAACTCGAGCACCAGATCCGTGGCACCGAGAAAGAGAAATTTCTCGCCGGCACCCGCGAGCTGATCGACACCTGCACCTTCTCCTACACCCGTCAGGTGGAAATGAAAGGCCTGGGCCACGCCATTCTCAGCGGTCGCCCATTGATCGGCGACGAGCCGTTTGCCGTGGTGCTGGCCGACGACCTGTGCCTGAACCTCGAAGGCGACGGTGTGCTGTCGCAGATGATTCAGCTGTACAGGAAATTCCGTTGCTCGATCGTCGCCATCCAAGAAGTCCCGGCCGACCAGACTCACAAGTACGGGGTGATTGCCGGTGAGCTGATTTCCGAAGGCATCTACCGGGTCAACAACATGGTGGAAAAACCGGCGCCGCAGGACGCGCCGTCAAATCTGGCGATCATCGGGCGCTACATCCTCACCCCGGACATCTTCGACCTGATCGCCGACACCGAACCGGGCAAGGGCGGCGAAATCCAGATCACCGACGCACTGATGAAACAGGCGCAGAACGGCTGCGTGCTGGCCTACAAATTCAAAGGCCTGCGCTTCGATTGCGGCGATGCCGAGGGCTACTTGCAAGCGACCAATTTCTGCTACGACAACGTGTACCTCAAGGGCCGCTGAGACGCCCCCCATCACCAGAGGCAGGCAACCATGAACATTGCACAACATTCGACAGAGATTGAACGTGAGGTGGGCAACCTCGGGGTGATGAGCTGGTTGTCGCGCCATCAACCGCTGCCCAGCGCCAATGAGACCTGGCTGGGCACGATTCTGCTGGTGGAGCGGATCGGTGTGTTTCCTGCGTCCGGCGATATCCGCCGGCCGATGCGCGATCCTTATCCGCTGCTCGCGCACCTGAAGGCGTTGTATGGCGAACAGGCGCTGGAAATGGATGACCGCGATGGCCTGAAAGTGATCTTCAGCGACTGGCGCTTTCGCGTGCGCATCTGCTGCAACGACCCGGCGATCATCATTAATGTTGAAACCCGCTGCGATGCGCGGTTGATGCCGCGCAAGCTTGACGAACTGCTGGGGCTCATCGACGCCTTCAAGCACGACGCCTGATCACCCGGGCGTCACGCCGATCCATTGTGGGAGCGAGCCTGCTCGCGAAAGCGGCGGCACAGTCAGCATTGATCGTTACCACGCTCCGCGTGGGAATGCATCCAGTGACGCTCTGCGTCACGCTGCGGAGGGACGCGGAGCGTCCCGGGCGGCATTCCCACGCGGAGCGTGGGAACGATCATGGTGGCGAGTCGTCGCAACCGGTACTCGTACCCGTTATCCAGCGATAAAAATAATCGGCAATCACCTTCCCGCCCGTGGCCGGCAACGGATGAATCTTGTCCGGGCCGATCATCGCGCTGGCGTAGCGTTTGACGTCGGGGCCGAACGCGCATTGCAGGTTGGCAAAACCGAGCTGCTGCTCACGCGCCCACGGTTCGAGCACCTGCGCATAGGCCGACATCGGATAAGCACTGGAGCGCGTGGTGTCCTGACGCATGATCAGGTTGATGCTCGCCGCCGGCTGAATCTCGCGCAGCATGCTCACCAAGCCCTGGACGTTTTGCAGGTACTGCGCAGGTTTGACGCCGAAGCCCTGATCGTTGCCGCCGAGCATGATCAGGTAAACATCGGCCGGGATCTTCGACACCACGGCTTTCCACTGCGCCTGCCACTGTCGATCGGCGTGATAGAAATCCGCGGATGCCGCGCCGGAGGCCGCCAGTTTCGACACCCGAATGCCCTTCTCATCATTCGTCATCCAAAGGCCGAACAACGTGGGCGCGCCCTTCACCACTTCCAGTCTGAATGACCAGTCTGCGGCCGATGGAATGCCCGCTAGCGCGACTTCCTGAACGCCTGAGCCTGCGAGTTTCAACGGTTGCCAGGCTTGCGCGGGCGACCAGCGATAGCGCAACTCATCGGATTCGCCATTGCCCAGATACAACAGTTTCGCCTGAGTGACCGTGGTATCGATGCGCGGCGAAGGGCTGGCATCGACTTGCAACCAGGCGCCCGGCTTGCCGCTGATCGTGCGACTGTCCGGGCTGGCCTGGCCCAGCTCGGAAACCTTCCAGCCGCCGCCGAAGTATTTGTCGCTGCTGCGGGTGTATTTGAAGTGCGTGCCGCCCAGCGCCGCGCCATGGTTGAAACCGACGTAACCGGGGCCGGCAAAACCCACCTCGGCGGCCACTCGCTGCACCAGCTTGTTCAGGTAGAAATCCTGCCCGGCGGTGTAGCTGTCGCCGATCACCGAAACCGCCAGCACCGTGCCGGCCTTGCCCTCGCGCCACTGCGCAAAGCGCTGACGAGCATCGTCTATCGTGATGGCCGAAGTGGCGACTGGTTGAGGGGCGTCTACTGGCATCATTGAATATTTTCCTTTGTCCGGGATGGCCCCTTCGCGAGCAGGCTCGCTCCCACAAAAGACCTTGTGCAATTCACACAACCTCTGTGGGAGCGAGCCTGCTCGCGAAGCTTTCAGCTGTTCTGCGTCTGCACCACCGGAGCGACAATCACCGGTGCTGTCTTCTTCGCCGCACGCTCGCCAAGGAACAGCACCGAAGTGAAGTTGAACCGGCTGAACACCATCGCCAATAGCACCGGCCCGAGCAATCCACAACTCAGACCACCAAGCACCAGCAAGCTCTCATCCTTCACGCCGAGGCGCCCGAGGACAAACCGCGAGGTCGCTGCGAACAGCACATGAAAAAGGAAAATCGCATAGGAATATCCGCCGAGCCAGGTCAGCGCTTTCGAGCGCATGTCACTCGACAGCAATGCGATACAAGACACGCACCCCACCGTCAAACCAATCAGGCTGCGGCGATCGACAATCAGCTCACGATCAATCGCCGCGACATACAACAGCGTCAGCGAGATCAGCACAAACAGCAGCGGCCCGATCACTTTGAAACGCTGTTTCAAAACATCGACATTTTCCTGACCGATCATCCCTGCAACAAAAAACGGCAGCAGGTAAATCGCACCGTTGATACCGAACGCATCCAGCGGCAACGGCGGCAGCAGGAACAACACTGCCGCAAACGCAAACAAGCCATACAGCCGCGTTGCTGAATGCAACAGGCCGCGCCACTCCAGCAAGCCGACGAAGATAAAAATGCTGAAAACCGCCTGCAGGAACCAGAAGTGGTTGATCGGCACCCAGAACGACAACAACGCATCGATCACGCCGACGTCCTTGTTCACCCCCGGCCCCACCGCTTGCAGCACCGAGAACGGCACGCCGACGCAGAAAAGCGGCACGATCAGCCGCCGCACCTTGCCGGCAAAGAACGCGGAAAAGTCATTGCCGCGAATCTTGTAGATCGAATAGATGTAGCCGGAGATGAACGTGAACAGCGGCATGCGCACGTACACCATCGAGTCGGCGATGACCCGGAACGGCGAGCCGATGTCGATCTTCAAGCCGCCGCCCAGCGGGCCGATGACGTGATAGAGCACCAGCAGCAGGCACGCCAAGCCGCGCAGGGTTTCGATCTCCAGGGATTTTTTCTTGCTCGACATAGAGCACCTGCCTTAAGTGAGAATTCTTGATTCGACCTGCACCGGTTTGTTCGCGCGCAGCATCAAGCCCAGGCCGACGAACAACACCGGCACGACCATCGAGAAGTGTCGGGCGAAGGAGCCGAAGTCCGGCTCGAACAAGCCTTGCACTAACAGAAACGCCAGCGGAATCGCGATCAGTTCCTTGGGTTTGGTCTGGATCGGCGCGCCCTTGTAGTCGGTCGAAGTGATGACTTTGAACAGCAGCAGTGCAGTCATGATCATCAGCGCAACGAAGATCACCTGCCCCGGCCCGGACAGCAGAATCAGCTCAACCGGGAACGACAGCCGGAAGAAAATGATCATAGAGTCCAGCGCCTGGGAGACGAAGTCACTGCCGCTGAGCCACGAGACGATCAGCGATTTCGAGCCCTCCTCGCCCGCCGTGCGCAGCTCGTTGTTGCTCGCGCGGATCGATGACACCGGAAAGCCCAGCGCCAGCTGAATGGCCATGGCCACCGCCAGATAAAACAGGAACAGCATCAGAAAGAAGGTGAAGCGCGAGACGTACTTTTTCATCACGCAGACGCCGACCCACGACAGCGAAAACAGGATCCAGTACGGCCGGATCAGCACCCCGTAAATCACCGCCGAGAGGAAAAAACCGCCGCGATATTTGCGCGTCAATGCGCTGAGCAGAATGCTCAACACCGCCACCGACACGATGATTTCCTTGGTCAGGTTCTCGAGGAAAAACGAACGCACGATGCCCCATAGGCACAGGGTGCCGAAAATGGTCAGCGGCATGCGCCGAAACACCACCACCGGAATTGCAGTGAGGAAGAAATTGCAGAACATGCCGTAGGCCCAGGCGTTGGTCAGGTTGATCCCGGTGGGCCGCAGCAGGAACGCCGAACATTCGTAGGACGAGCGATCCGGCGAGAACGGGTTCCAGAAATTGCAGTTGTCGGCGCGCGCATATGACGACCACAAGGTCATCGCATCCGGCCCCGGATCACGCGGCACCAGCAACGGCATCGCCACTGACAGAAACAGCCCAGTGAACAGGATCAGAAAGGAAATCGACGAATCGAATTTGCGCCCACGAAACTCGATGCGCGGCAGTTTCAGGCCCATGACAGCGCAGCCTTTTTCGCGCCGCTGACACGGGTCAACACTGCAATCACACTGAGCTGCACAACGATGGCGAAAACGTTGCCCCACGCCGCGCCATAGATCGAGTAATGCTTGATCAGCACATAGCTGACCGGCACCGAAATCAGCAGGCAGAGCGCCGCGCTGGCCAGCGACACCCGGCTGTTTTTCGAGGCAATCAAACCGCCCCAGACAATGTCGCCAATCGCCCGCAAGGCGAAGGAAAAAATCAGCACCGCGAGGAGCGCGTTATCCGGACGCGGCACGCTGGCGGCGACGTAATCGAGCAGCACATTGAAAAACACATAGATCGCCACGGCCACAACCGCAGAGACCACCAGCGAGCGCATCACCCATTTGTTGACGAACAGTTGCCTGACCGTGAACGCCTGTTGATCGGCCTGGAAACGCTTGGCCAGCACCGGAATGCCGACCACTGCCACCACCGCGTACGACAACGCCTGCAAGGTGTTGGCCGCCGACCACGCGTACACATATTTACCGAGGCTGGCGTAGGGCTCGAGGTCGATGATCAGAAAGCGCTCGGCGTACTGACTCAGGGCGATCAGACCGGTGCCGAGATAGAACGGTAACCCGGCCTTCCACACCGTCGCGGTGTCCAGCGGCGCGGCTTCGTGCCCCTTGTGCACGTTCACCACGATCAAATAACCGGCGATGATTACCAGCACGTTGGCGGCGACCCACAGCCACAACACACTGGCGATGCCCGCGACCCAGCCGAGCACCATGCCGCCCACCGCCAACACCGCCCACAGGCCGGTCTTGATGAAGAACAGCAGGGCACCGGCGGTGGCTTTCTGCGCAGAAAACACGAAGGAATTGATTTCGAACGACAGGTGCTCGGTGAGCAGCACCAGGGTCACGCACAGGATCAACGTGGCGGTCGCTTCCACCGACTGGAACAGCGAATAGATCAGCACCGTCAGTATCGACAACAACAGTCCCACCGCCAGATACAGCAGCAAAACCTTGTCGACCACCCGCCGCGAACTGCCGCCGACGCTGATCAGCCGGTTGATCTCGGAACTGAAGCCGACGCTGTAGAACTTCGATGCGATCAACGACGCCGCGACCACCACACCATAAAAACCCAGCGCCTCGTAACCGAGGTAATGGGTGATGGCCAACACCAGCAAGAACTTCGCGCCCAAGGCTCCGCCGCGAAGCAACAGCCGAAATATCATCGAACGACACCCTTGATGATTTCGTCCATGGCCACGGTTTTCGCTTCGATTTCGCGGCAGGTGTCGGTCAGGCGCTTGCCGAAATCCGCCAAGGCATTGGGCGCGTAAACGGTGTTGATGATGGTGTCGACGTCGATGTCGCCGCCGTTGATCACCCAGTCCTCGACGCCCATGTCCTGATAGGCGCCAAAGCCTTTGCGCTCGTAGCTGATGTGATACGCCGGCACGCCGGAGAGCAGCGATTCGATGGCGCCGTGCAGACGCACCGAGATCACCAGGTCCGGTTGGTACTTGGCAATGGTTGCCTTCAGCGACAGCAGATCTTCGTTGATGCCCAGCTCGCGGTAGAACGCGCCGTCATCGTTGCCACGTACGGCGCTTTGCACGGCGCAGACCACTTTGCTTTTGTTCTTCAGACGCTGCAGCAGCAGTTTCAGATTGGCCACGTAGGCGACCTTCTTCTCTTTGCTCCACTCCGGGGGCTTGCGCAGCACCACGCAGACTGTCGCCGGCGAGGCGGCGCAGCGGGTGAATTTCGGTTGCTGAAGAATCTTGCTCGCCAGCGACTGCACCGCCAGATCCGGCGCGCGGTAGACGTTTTCGCAAGCATCGAAGATGGCCGAGGAGCGGTTGTCGCGAACGAACACCGCATCGGCGCTGGCGTAGTGTTCGACGATCTTGCTGCTCTCGCCGTGGAACGGGCCGATGCTCTGCGGCAGGTACACCGACGGCACTTTGCTGAGAATCGCGGTTTCCAATTGCTTGGCGTGGCCGAGCTTCAGCTTGATGTGCTCGAAGGCGCTTTTCGAACGCATGTAACCGCCGCCAACGCCGACGATCAGATCGGTCTTCTTCAGCAGATCAGCGAGCCCGGCGTAGGACTGATTGAGAAACACCGCTTGCTTGACCCGCCCCAGACCCTTGGCAGCCATCACCGGCGCATTGAAACGCGGGTGCGGCAGGTAGTTGAACGACTCAGGGTCGGACGCCACGACACTGATCGCGGTGTCGTCACCGAAGTTACGCTGCACCAGAGCAATGGCCAGATCGACGAGCAGACCGTCACCGGAGTTGGACGCACTGTAGCCATGCAAAATCGTTACGTTCATAAGCTTGAGTTCTACTTAATAAGTGGGAGCGTGATACAGGTCGTAGGTCTGGCGGATCATCAACGCGGCGCTGAAGCGTTCGCGGACAATGCTCCGGCCTTCGTTGCCGAGGTCGAGCAGGCGCGGCTTCTGGATGATCGTCAAAACATCGGCCAGCGCCTGGTGATCGCCGGACGGAAACACGTAGCCGGACACTTCGTTGGTGACCAGTTCCGGCAGTGAAGTGCAGTTGCTGGCAATCACCGGCAGCCCCATGGCCATGCCTTCCAGCGGCACCATGGCAAAGCCTTCCCAGCGACTTGGCACGATCAGCGCATCGGCTTTCTGATACAGCGCCTGCACTTCACTAGGGGTCACCCACGGCAGGTACTCGACCGAATCCATCGGCGGGCACTCGACCGAGTCTTCGTTGACCGCACTGCCAACCACCGTCAGTTTGAGGTCGTTGCGATTGACCTTGGCGTAGGCCTTGAGCAGCACGTCGAAGCCTTTCTGGTAATCCAGACGCCCGACGAACAGCAGATGAATCGGCTCGGCGCCAGCGCTTTTCGGCGCGTCATCCTTGTGATGAATGCCGTTGTAGATCAGCTTCATGCGCTTGCGCTCGATGCCGAAACGCGCGGCTTTGTCCAGCTCGTACTGGCTGACGCAGATGATCACGTCAGTGACTTTCTGCAGCACGCGCTCGATCCACGCATAGACTTTCTGCTTGGTCGGCGAGCTTTCCATCAGGAACGAAAACGCATGCGGGCAGTAGACGATTTTCGGCTTGCGCCATGGTCGCAGCAGCACACACACAACACGGCCGATCACCCCGGAAAAGGTGCTGTGCAAATGCACGACGTCGGGCTTTTCCTTGAGCAGCACCTGGCTCAGACGCCAGGCGAAACGCAGCAGCGACGGCACGTTGCGGCCACTGCGTGGAAAAGTGCGCACCTGCTGCGGGGCGATGCCGTGCAGCTCCCTGGCCTGATCCTCGGGCACCAGATAGACCAGTTGATAATTCGCCGCGTCATCTTCAGGCGATGCCGAGATCGTGCGGATCACCGTCGCCACGCCACCTTTGATCGTCTCTGCCACGTGCAGTATTTTTTTCACAGCTCACCCACTTCAAACAGGAAAGAACAATCGGCAACCATCAGGATTTGTCGGACGCGTATTCGTAGTTGTAATAGCCAGTGCCGCCGTAATAGCTGGCCGCACGCTTCTCGACACCGTTGAACACCGCGCCTTTCAACTCGATGCCGTTCTGGGCGAAGCGGCGAATGGTCAGTTCGATCTCTTTGGCCGGGTTCACCCCAAAGCGGGTGACGATCAGGCTGATGCCGGCTTCGCGACCGACGATGGCGGCATCGGTCACTGCCAGCAGTGGCGGCGTGTCGATGATTACCAGGTCGTAGCGCTCGCTGAGCTCTGCCAGCAGTTCGCGGAAGTTGGCGTGCATCAGCAGCTCGGAAGGATTGGGCGGCACTTGCCCCCGGCTGATGAAATGCAGGTTGTCGACTTCGACCTTGTTGATCGCCTGTTCGAGGGTGCAGCGCTTGACCAGCAGGTCGGACAGACCGTTGCTGATCGGGGTGTTGAGGGTTTTGTGCAGGTGCCCTTTGCGCATGTCGGCATCGATCAGCACCACGCGCTGGCCGCTCAGGGCCATGACCGCCGCAAGGTTGGACGAAACAAAGGTCTTGCCGACCTGCGGGCTCGGCCCGGAAATCATGATGCGGTTGTTGGTCGAATCGAGCCCGGCAAAGTGCAGGCAGGTGCGCAGGCTGCGGATCGATTCGATCGACAGATCGGTCGGGTTGCGCAGCGCCAGCAGGTACGCAGGTTTGTCGACGCCGTCGCGGGCGCGGCCCTTTTTGTTGTCCTCTTCTTCCTGCAAGGCGCTGTAGGGAATCGACGCATAAACCGGCAGGCCCAACTGCTCGATGCCCTCCGGGCCTTCAAGGCCTCGGCTGAGGGATTTGCGCAGCAGCACCAGCGCCACGCCGACAAACGCGCCGAGCAATGTCGCGATCAGCACGATCAGTGGTTTCTTCGGTTTGATCGGATTGGTCAGGTCGACATCGGCAGTGTCGATCAGGCGCACGTTACCGACGGCCCCGGCGCGGACGATGTCGAGTTCTTGCGATTTGTTCAGCAACTGCGTGTAGATCTGCGAAGCCACCTCGACGTCGCGGGTCAGGTTGAGCAATTCCTGCTGGGTGGCCGGCAAGTCCTGAACCTTGCCCTCGAGGGATTTCTGCTGCTGGGTCAGCTCGCCGATCTGCGTCATCAAGGCGCGGTAGGCCGGGTGCTGTTTGGTGAACTTGCGATCGAGTTCGGCCTGCTGCATTTTCAGCTCGGAGATGCGCGTTTCCAGCGCCACCGACTGGCCCAGCACCGACTGGGTTTCCAGCGAGATGTTCACGGTCTTGCCGTGGGTCTGGTAGGCATTCAAGGCGTCGCTGGCCTTGGCCAGATCACGCTTGACCTGGGGCAACTGGCTTTGCAGGAAGGCCAGGCTCTGCGCGGCCTCCGCCGAAGTGCGCCGTACGTTTTGCTCGACGTAGAGCGAGGCGATCTTGTTGAGGATCTTCACCGCCTCGGCCGCGTCCGAGCTGGCCAGCGCCAGACGAATGATTCCCGACTCCTTGCCCTGTTCGGAGATATCCAGCGCGTCCTGATAGCCCTGAATGGTCACGATGCGTGGATTGCGCACCACCTGAAAGCGCGTGCCGGGATTGGCCGACAAGTGCGCGATCTGCCCTTCTACGCCGTCGTTGGCAAACGCTTCGCCGGCGACGCCTTCGGCGAGCAGATTGTCGTTTTCATCGAACAGTTGAAAACGCTGCTGCTCGCCGGCGATCAGGGTGAGTTTCTTGCCGAGCAGGTCTTTCGGCAATTGCAGCCGAGTGAATTCCAGGCGCTCGCCACCCCAGGCATAACTGGTCAAACCGAAACGCGGCGGCGCGACGCTGGTCTCGCTGTCTCCGCGATAACGCCGCGAAAGAAAGCCGCCGATCAACGGGAACGTGTTGGGGGTGACGTCGATATCCAGGCGCAGGTCGTCAACGGTTTTGCCGATCACCGCGCGGGATTTGATGATGCCGATTTCGGTCACCGACGGCGATTGCCCGCCGAGCATGCTGTTGAGGTCGGAAAAACCCAGCATGTCGTTCTTTTTCGGTTCGACCTGCACCAGCGCGTTCGCCAGGTACACTGGCGTTGCCAGAACCGCATAGGCGACGCCGGTGACCATGAAGGCACCGGTCAACGCGCCGATCAGCCACTTCTGGTCGATCAGGCTGCCGAAGATGCCGAGCAGATCAATACTGTCTTGATCATTGTCGCGGGTGCCGATTACGGACGGTAACTGCATAAGTCTGTTCTTACCATTTACTGTTCTGAAGAATATTCATCAATGCCCGAGACGCTTTGCCCATGAACTAACAGCATCTTCAATCAATGCGTGGGCATGAATAAACGCGGCTTTGCCTTGACGATACGGATCATGTATTTCGCGCTCGCTCTGCCACTTGCCGAGCAGAAACACTTTGCCTCGGGCGTGCGAGGCAATCTTCAGCACTTGATTGACGTGGGTCTTTTCCATGACCAGGATCAGGTCCGAGTCATTGACGATGTCCGAGGTCAGTTGCCGCGCCTTGAAGGCCTCGGCGCAATGCCCGTGTTCTTCGAGAACCTGCCGCGCCGAGGCCTCCACGCCCTCGCCGACGCGGGCGGACAGGCCGGCGGAAGACACGGTGATGGCGGACGGGCCCAGCGCGTTGCGCAGCAGTAGTTCGGCCGTCGGACTTCGGCATATATTGCCCACGCAGACAACGAGGATCTTTTTGAACAAGTCTTGCTTTCCTGTGTAATATCAAACAGCCAACATGCCGTGAAAGTTAATGAACCCCACGACTTTCCTGCACTCAGAAATAGCTTCGCCCTGTTAGTACAGGAACATTAAGTACCACAGCGTTTTAAGCCGCCCCAACCACAATTAGCGGACTAAAAATAACTGTGATTTTCAGTTGCTGTTTTCCTGACAAAAAATAACATTCGCGCACTTAGTGCCATCACCGTTATCGGAAATTGAGTAACGGGATAAATATTCGTAGTTGTCATTCTCTTCAGGAGAGCAGACATGAAAACAGCACAGCGCAATACACTCGCCGCCCTCACCCTGATGGCCCTCGGTGCCACCAGCCAGGTTCACGCCAGTGAGCTGTTCCCCAACCTTCCAGCGAAAACCATCGGCGTGCAGGTGAAAATCCAGAGCTTCACCGCCGCCGATGCCGCGCAAATCAAGGCCGCAGGCTTCAGCTTTGTGCGCTTCGGCGTGTGGAGTGACAGCCTCACCGCCAAGACTTATCAGAAACAGGTCAGCGACGCCTTCGCCGCCGCCGCTTCCGCCGGCCTGCCGGTGCTGCTGACGGTGCGCGCGATCAAGGCATTGCCGGCCACTTCGCCAGAGGAGCTGAACGCCGCCGGCGCTAAGTTCGCCACCACCGTGACCGGGCTGGAAAAATCCTGGAGCTCGCAATTGGTGGCGATCGAAATCTGGAACGAGCCGGACCTGGAAACCTATTGGCCGACGCGCAATTTCGATACCACCTTCGTGCCGTTCATGGCCGGCATGTGCAAGGCCTTCGAAGGTCAGCCGCAGACGACGCCACGGGTCGGTTTCGGCTTCGCCCGGCCGCCAAGCGCGGGCTCGGCGTCGACGGTGGCGATGAAAAGTATCGTCAGCGAGTACCCGAAATGCCTCAACGCCGTGTCTTATCACCCTTATGGGATGACCGCCACGCAGATCAGCAACGCGCAGACGTTCATCCAGCAGAACTTCAATCTGCCGGGAGTCATCAGTGAATGGGGGGTTTCGGCCCTCGCCTCCAACGGTGGTCCCGAGGGGCAAGCGACCAAGATCAACGCGTTTATTACCGACGTTAAACGCCTGAATATTCCCCTGACCTCTATCTATGAATGGCGGAACAGTGATTCCGGCAGCAACGATCGCGAAAAGAACTTCGGCTTTCTCACCTCTGACGGCCAGCCAAAACCGGCGCGCTTGTCGGTAGAAGGTCTGTTGAACGCTGAGTAAGCCTTGGGCAACCGGTCTGTTCACAGGTCGGTTGCTTTGAACCTGTGGGCTGTTTTGGCATCGTATTCAGCGACACCGCGCCCCACCTTTCAAACAATCGTTTTCAGGTTGTTGCCGCAGGGGCCATCGATCCACGAATGCACCCTTGAGTGCCCGTCAGCGCTCGGGTAATGTCTTTAGACCCATAGGATAGAGCACGCCCATGACTTCCAAGCTGGAACAACTCAAACAGTTCACCACCGTGGTTGCCGACACCGGCGACTTCGAAGCGATCGCCCGAGTCAAACCGACCGATGCCACCACCAACCCTTCCCTGCTGCTCAAGGCTTCGGCCATTCACGGTTACGCCGAACTGCTGAACGATTGCGTTCGCGACTGCAAGGGCGATGTCGGCCTGGCCAGCGACCGTTTCGGCGTCGCAGTGGGCAAGGAAATTCTCAACGTGGTTCCAGGCCGCATCTCCACCGAAGTGGATGCGCGTCTGTCCTTCGATCAGGATGCGATCCTCAAGCGTGCGCATCGTCTGATCGAGCTGTACGACAAGGCCGGCGTCGGCCGTGACCGCGTGCTGATCAAGATCGCCTCGACCTGGGAAGGCATCCGCGCCGCCGAGATCCTCGAGAAGGAAGGCATCCAGACCAACCTGACCCTGCTGTTCTCCTTCGCCCAGGCGGCGGCCTGCGCTGACGCCGGGGTGTTCCTGATTTCGCCGTTCGTGGGCCGTATTTACGACTGGTACAAGAAAGCCAACGGCAACGACTACACCGGCGCTGATGATCCGGGCGTGCAGTCGGTGACGCGCATCTACAACTACTACAAGGCTAATGACTACAAGACTGTGGTCATGGGCGCCAGCTTCCGTAACATCAACCAGATCGAACAACTGGCTGGCTGTGATCGCCTGACCATCAGCCCGGAACTGCTGGAGAAGCTGGCCGCCGATACCGGCAAGCTGGAACGCAAACTGGCGCCGGGCAATGCCGGTGAAGCGCGTCTGAGCCTCAACGAAGCGCAATTCCGCTGGTTGTCCAACGAAGACGCGATGGCCACCGAGAAACTGGCTGAAGGCATCCGTCAGTTCGCCCGCGATCAGGAAAAACTGGAAGCATTGCTGCAGGCCAAGCTGTGATCTGAGTTTGTAGTATGCAAAAAGGGCGAACCTGTGAGGGTTCGCCCTTTTTTATGGTAACTGCTGATCAAAATGTGGGAGCGAGCCTGCTCGCGAAGAGGCCGCCCATGCATCCTCAATTCACTGGATCAATGCCGCTCCAGCGCATTCACCAGATCATGAAACGCTTCCCGATTGGAATCGTTCAGGCCCATGAGAATCTTGTGCGCTTCCAGCACCTTGATTCGCACCACTTCTTCGGATTGGTCCTGATCCGGCAGGTCGTCCAGGCACTCCGGGCACGGCACCGGGTGGTTGACGATGTTGAACACCTGCTCGAAGCCCATCGACTGCAAAAGCCGAGTGATGTCTTCGTGGGTGGTGACAACCGTCGGCAAAAGGCCGACCTTCTGCCGCGACAGGATCGACAGTTTGGCCAGCAGGCCGAGGGTGGTGCTGTCGATGCTGCGGGTTTCGGTCAAATCGATCACGATCGCGTTGAAATTCAGCGCGGTGAAGATTTTCTCAATAGTCGCATCCAACGCCGAACACAGGGTCAGGCGAACTTCACCGACGAACTTCAGGACGAAGGTGCCGTCCTGCTCGGCGAACTGGATTCTACCGGTACTCATTAAAGATTCCTGCTCAACACCAACAGGGCGATATCATCCGGCATCTCCCCTAGCGTGGCCAAACCAAACACTTGCCGCAGACCATCCAGGCTGCCGCCCGCTGACTTCACCCGTTCGGGCAAAGCAGCCTCTTTTTCTTTGAGCGTTGCTTCCGGCAAAAGGTCCAGAATGCCATCAGACATCAGCGTCAGGCTGAACGTCGGCGGCAGCTCAAGCACGTGGTCTTCGTAGGTGGCTTCATTGAAAAGGCCCACCGGCAGGCCACGGCCTTCGAGATAACGAACACTGTCAGGCGTGTACAACACAGGCAAAGGCAGATGGCCGCCAATGCTATAGGTCAACAAACCGGTCTCCTCGTCGATGACTCCACCGACCATTGTGACGTGTTTACCCAGCTTACAACTGATCAGTCCCCGGTTGATATGACCGAGCACTTCCGAAGGCTTGAACTCCGGCAAGGTACCGCTGCGTTTCGATTCGAAGAGCAAACGCGTGGTCATGAATTTCAACAGCACGGTGACGAAGGCTGATGACGCGCCATGCCCGGAAACATCCGCCAGATAAAACGCGACCCGGCGCTCGTCAACGCGGAAATAGTCGACAAAATCACCCGACAGGTACAGCGACGGGATGATCTGGTGGGCAAAATTGAATTCGTCAATGCTCCACGGGCTTTCCGGCAGCATGTTCATCTGCACCTGGCGACCGGCGTTCTGGTCTTCCTGGAGCAGGTTCAGGCTGGCTTCGAGCTCGCGGTTGGCCTTTTCCAGCTTCTCGCTGTAGCGCTGGTTTTCCAGCAGCAGTCGCGCACGATCCAGGGCCCGGCGCACGGAGTGCTCGAGCACAGCCAGATCTTCGAGAGGCTTGATCAGGTAATCCGCCGCGCCCAGGCGCAGGGCCTCGACCGCGTCGTTCATCACCCCGGCACCGGAGACCACGATCACCGGCGTATCGGGTGAGCGCTCGGTGACCTGACGGATCAGTTCGAGACCGCCCATCTGCGGCATGCGCAGATCGCAGATGACCAGATCGGGCTCGTCTTGCTCGAATACCTGAAGACCCTGTTGACCGTTGCCGGCCTGCAGGACGCTGAAACCACTGTCTTCCAGATAGGCCGCGAGGCTCGCGCGCACTACCTCGTCATCATCGATTATCAGCAGCGTGGCACTGGTTTTTGGCATGTGGGCAAACGGCGCCAGAATTAGGTTGGCGTAGTGAGCGGGGCATCGGCCCTGCGCAGACTACTGGATTCGCTTTCTAGCCTCTCTGTTGCAGCGCTTTCAAGCATTCGCCTGGCGCGCGGTTTTAAACAGAGGTGCCCTTCTAAGGCGCAGACGGTACTCCCATCCGCAGAGCGTTTCAAGCATGCGCCGATTGTCGCTTGACGACTTTGTTTGTCAAATCACCGCGAGTTATAAGAACCGCTCCAACGGTAACCCGATGGAAGGTAGCGGCAGTCGCCGGTGACGCTCTGGCGCGGACAAAAAAGGCGACCCGAGGGTCGCCTTTCTGTCGCCGATCGAAATCAGAAATCGTCTTCGACCTGACCGTCCTTCACCTTGAACTCGCGGTTCTGGAGGTAAGCGTTGCGGATGAAGGTGTATTTGTCGCCGCTGATCAGCTTCTCGCTCGACAGCAGGCTGGCGCGGGTGTCGACGATGTTCAGGCCGAAGATCGAGTTACGCGTCGGCACGTGGTCGATGTAGCGGTACGCGCCGGTGAAGCTGTCGACGTATTTCGACGGTGCGTCACGCAGGGTGCTCGGCCCCATCAGCGGCAGCATCACGTACGGGCCGCTGCCCACGCCCCAGTAACCGAGGGTCTGACCGAAGTCTTCGTCGCTGCGGTTCAAGCCCATCTTGGTGCCGACGTCGAAGAAGCCGAGCAGACCGAAGGTGGTGTTGAAAATCAGTCGGGCGGTATCAACGCCCGCTGCAGCCGGTTTGGCCTGGAGAATGTTGTTCGCCAGGTTGGTCACGTCACCGACGTTGCGGAACATATTGTGAATGCCGTCTTCAACGAACTGCGGGGTGATGAACTCATAACCCTGCGCCAAAGGCTTCAGCGCGTAAGTGTCAACGAAGTCGTTGAACTGGAAAATCGGCCGGTTGACGCTTTCCCAAGGGTCTTCTTCGGTGGCCGCCTGGGTGGCGAACGGCGCCAGCAACAGGCTGGCACATACACTTAGCTGAGTGAGCGAAGGGCTCCAGCGCATAGAAAAACTCCTTGGATTTGATACTGGCGCGGTCCTCTCGGCCCGAGCATTAAGGCCGCTAGTATAAGCATAAACAGCGATTTGGGCAGTGCGCCGCTGCAAGGATATGCAGGAAGTTTCCTACGCAGGCTTTCACCCGCCTGTCATGCAACTGTCACCCCAGGGCCCTAGTCTTGAGCGTTATTTCAGGGACGTTGCCATGACTCACGCCGAAACCTTGCCCGTCGCCGCGCCCGGCCTGACTGCCGTGCTGTTCGGCCTGAGCGGTTGCCTGGTGGATTTCGGTGCCCGCGCCGCGCAAGAGCTCAACGCCCAGCCGGAACATGCCAAAACTACACCCGGCGCACTCGATAGCCTGAAAAGTTTGCAGCGCCAGGGAATTCCCTGCGCGTGGCTCGACGAATTGCCCCCTGCCCTCGCTCAGCCACTGGCCGCCTCGCTGCCAGACTGGATCAAACCGAAGCAACATTCAGCAACAATGAATCCATGGCCAGCGCCCAACGCGTGCTGGCAGGCGTTGATGAGTTTGAACATCGACCGCCTCGACGGCTGCGTGCTGGTCAGCGGTGAGCCGCGCCTGTTACAGGCCGGTCTGAATGCCGGGTTATGGACGATTGGCCTGGCGTCCTGTGGCTCGCTATGCGGCCTGAGCCCGAGCGAGTGGCAGGCTTTGTCACAAAAGGAACGCGAAAAGTTGCGCGGCAAGGCCACCGTGCAGTTGTTCGGCCTGGGTGTGCATTCGGTGATCGATCATCTCGGCGAACTGGACGCCTGCCTCGCCGACATCAGCCTGCGCCGCGCCAAAGGCGAAAAGCCCTGATCGGCGTCATGCAGGTTTACCAAGAGTGGATTAATCTAAAGGTCAGCCATAGACCTTTGGCGCGTGGCTGCGGTCAATGCCAGTGCCTATTGATAAAAGGAAACCACCATGCCCGCCCAAGAACTGCAAAAACAGCTCGATACCCTGCGCGAGCAGCTGGAACACAATCCACCGCTGTCGGAAGCCGAGCGTGAGGATCTGCATGCGCTGATGGCGCAGATCGAATCGGAAATCCAGCTGGAAACTGCCACCCAGGACGCGAGCATCGCCGACGGCGTGAACCTGGCGGTCGAGCGCTTCGAAGTCGAACACCCGGCGATCGCCGGCACCCTGCGCAATATCATGAATACGCTGGGCAGCATGGGCATCTGACGCCCCGCCGCACAAAAAAGCCCTGCCAGCGATGGCAGGGCTTTTTCATTTCCGAAATGTGCATGCAAGCCCTTGTGGGAGCGAGCCTGTTCGCGAAGGCGTCGTGTCAGTCGACATCATCGTTGAATGACACACCGCATTCGCGAGCAGGCTCACTCCCACAAGGGATATCGCACATTCCGTTTCTTTATTGACGTACGAGCCGGTGATTCGGCAGCTGCACCTCTTCAGTGCTGCGATACGGGTTGATATCCAGCCCACCCCGGCGCACATAGCGCGCAAACACCGTGAGTTTCTCCGGCTTCAACAACCGCTGCAGATCGAGAAAAATCCGCTCCACGCATTGCTCATGGAAGTCCGAATGCTGGCGGAAGCTGACGATGTACTCCAGCAGGCTGGCGTGATCCAGCGCCGCGCCGCGATATTCCACTACCACGCTGCCCCAGTCCGGCTGGCTGGTCACCGGGCAGTTGGATTTGAGCAGGTGGCTGTGCACGCTCTCTTCAACGATCCGCGAATCATCGCAACGCAGCAGCTCCGGACGCGGGTGTTCATAATTGCTCACGCTGATATCCAGATCGTCGATGCACACGCCCGGCAACGCCACCACGCCTTCAGCTTCCACGTCTTTCAGACTGCGCACCCGCACGCCCACCGGTTTGCCGGCAGCGGCGGACAGATCCTTGACCAGCGTCGCTTGCAATGTGGCGACGTCGGCGAACGGCGTCTGGTTCAGCGAGTTGAGGTAGAGCTTGAACGACTTCGATTCGATGATGTTCGGCGAGTCCGCCGGGATGCTGAATTCAGCGATTGCCACCACCGGTTTGCCCGAGGGCAGCAGCCACGACAGCTCGAAGCAGTTCCAGAAATCCACGCCTTTATACGGCAGGGTTTCGGCGGTCAGGCCCAGCTCGGCCCATTTCGCGGTGCGCGGAATCGGGAACAGCAGGGACGGCGTGTACGTGGCGATGTATTCGCTGGATTTGCCCAGCGGCGAATGTTCGGCTGCGGGATGCATGGCGGAAACCTGACTGAAGAATCAGCGGATTCTACCAGCCTTTGCCCGCGCCTTTGAGTGCTTACTGACTGACTGTCAGTTTGCCGACCATGCCGGCCTGATAATGCCCGGGGATATTGCAGGCAAACTCGAGCGCCGTTGCCTTGCTGAAGGTCCAGGTCAACTCGGCGGTTTTACCGGGCTCGACCAGTACGCTGTTGGGGTCGTCATGCTGCATGCCATGCCCCATCGCCGCGTGATTCATGCCCGCCATATCGTGGGACATTTCTTTCATGCCGGTAGGCGTAAGCATGCCGCTTTGCTGCATCTGCAACATTTCCTGCTGGTGACTGGCATGCATCGCCGCATCACCGAGGTTGAATTCATGCAGCAACTGGCCTTTATTCACCAGCACAAAGCGAACCGTCTCACCGGCCTTGACCTGTATGGATTTCGGGTCGAAGTTCATGTCGCCCATGACGATTTCGATACTGCGCGTAGCCTGGCTCGCCGCTGCCGGCTGGCCGAAGGCGAAGGTGTGCACCGGTGTCGCCCAGGCTGGCGAACTCAATGCCAGCAGAGAGGCGGCTATTTTCAGCGAGGTGCGCAAAAACATGGTCGTACTCCAACAAGAGAAGGTTCAGCCTGTGGGAAACTCTAACCACCCAAGGCTGGCATCGACCTGACAGGCAGATTACAACTTTGTCAGCTTGGCGCTTATCGCCGGATCTCACGGTATAACGCCCTCGCCCTTCCAAATACCAACCCCGCCCGAGTCGCCCATGAAACTGTTGATCGTCGAAGACCAAGCGAAAACCGGCCAATACCTGCGTCAGGGCCTGACCGAGGCCGGATTCAATACCGAGCTGGTGGCTGACGGGATTAGCGGCCAGCAATTGGCCTTGAGCGGCGACTACGCGCTGTTGATCCTCGATGTAATGCTGCCCGGGCGCAGTGGCTGGCAGATTCTGCAAGCGGTGCGCAGCGCCGGCCTCGACACGCCGGTACTTTTTCTCACCGCCAAAGACTCGGTGGAGGATAGGGTTCACGGCCTCGAACTGGGCGCCGACGATTATCTGGTCAAGCCATTCGCCTTCTCCGAATTGCTCGCCAGAGTGCGCAGCCTGTTGCGGCGCGGCAGCGGTATCGCCCAGGAAACCAGTCTGCAACTGGCCGATCTGCGCCTGGATCTGATCCGCCGCCGGGTCGAACGCAGCGGCCAGCGCATCGACCTGACCGCCAAGGAATTCGCCCTGCTGGAAATGCTCCTGCGCCGTCAGGGTGAAGTCCTGCCCAAATCGCTGATCGCCTCGCAGGTCTGGGACATGAATTTCGACAGCGACACCAACGTCATCGAAGTGGCGATCCGCCGCTTGCGCCTGAAGATCGACGATGACTTCCCCAACAAGTTGATCCACACCGTGCGCGGCATGGGTTACGTGCTCGAAGAGCGTTCGCTGTGATGCGTCGTTGGTCATTGAGCACGCGCCTGGCACTGTTGTTTGCCGCTTGCACTGCGGTGGTCTCGCTGTTCGCCGGGGTGCTGTTCGACCGCGCCAGCGAAGCGCACTTCATCGAACTCGATCAGCAACAACTGGAGACGAAACTGATCGGTCTGCGCCGCGCCTTGCAGGATCTCCAACCTGCCCAGCGCGAGGCGCGGCTGGCCGATGAACTCAGCCGTCAGGCCGATCTGTCGTTGCGCATTACCAGTGGCGACGGTCAGCACTGGTATGACAGCTCGGTGCAGATTCCGAAGAATCTGCCGCTGCAAACCGGCCTGTCGACCATCAGCCATGACGGCACCGACTACCGCGTGCTGCGCGCCCCGCTCTACCCGGACGCAGCGGATTCGCCACAACTGACGCTGCTGCTGGACATCACCCATCACCAGCATTTTCTTACGCGCATGCAGCATCTGATCTGGCTGACCGTCGGCCTGTCGGCGCTGGCTACTGCCCTGCTCGGCGCCTGGGCGGCGCGCAGCGGTCTGCGCCCGTTGCGGCGGATGAGCGCAGTGGCCTGTGGGATTTCCGCGCAATCGCTGAATGCCCGCCTGCCTGAAGAGAAGATGCCGCCAGAGCTTGCAGAAATGGCCTACAGCTTCAACGCCATGCTCGAACGCCTCGACGATTCGTTTCAGCGCCTCTCGGCATTCTCCGCCGACATCGCCCATGAACTGCGCACACCGTTGTCGAATCTGCTGACCCACACCCAGGTCACCCTCACCCGCCCACGCGCACTGGAGGATTACCGCGAAGCACTGCACAGCAACCTCGAAGAACTGCAATGGATGGCGCAACTGGTCAACGACATGCTCTATCTGGCCAAGGCTGACCACGGCTTGCTGATGCCCAAGCGCGAACCGCTGGAGCTGGCGGATGAGGCCGACATGCTGCTGGAGTTTTTTGCGCCACTGGCGGAAGACGCTGGTGTGAGCTTGAGCCGTGAAGGTGAGGCGCAAATTGAAGGTGATCGCGGCATGTTGCGCCGGGCCTTGTCGAACCTGCTGGATAACGCGCTGCGGTTTACCCCGGCCGAGGGTTATGTGCGCTTGAGCATCGTCGACGAGGAGGAGATCGTGCGCGTCTGCGTCGAAAACAGTGGCGAGGGGGTTTCAGCGCAATTACTGCCGCGTCTGTTTGACCGCTTCTATCGAGCGGATCCGGCGCGGCAGGAAGGTAGCAGTGAGCATGCGGGGTTGGGTCTGGCGATCACCCAGTCGATCGTGCGGGCACATGGCGGGACGATTCATTGCGAATCTGAAGCGGGTTGGACGCGGTTTGTAATCGAGTTGCCTCGGACCTGATCGTTCCCACGCTCTGCGTGGGAACGAGCATGGAGTCGCTTACGAATATCTCAAGGCATGCGCCGGTTCGATCTTCGCCGCCCGCCACGCCGGATACACCGTGGCCAGGAAGCTCAGAATGAATCCCGCCGAGCAGATCAACAGCACATCGCCGCCCTGCAGTTCCGAAGGCAGGTTGCTGACGAAATACACGTCCGAACTGAAGATATGCTGGCCGGTCACACGCTCTACCCAGCCGACCAGTTCGCTGACATTGAGCGCCGCAATCACGCCCAGCACGCCGCCAATGATGGTGCCGACAATACCGATCACCGTGCCCTGGACCATGAAGATCGCCATGATCTGCCGGGGCGTAGCGCCGATCGTGCGCAGGATGGCGATGTCGGCGCCCTTGTCGTTCACCACCATGATCAGCGTCGCGATGATGTTGAACGCCGCCACCGCGACGATCATCAGCAACAGCAGGCCGATCATGGTTTTTTCCATCTTCATCGCGCTGAACAGGCTGCCCTGGGTGTGAGTCCAGTCGTCAGCCTTGAAGTCAGCGCCGAGGCCACCGGCAATGTCCGCAGACACCTTCGGCGCAGCGTACAGATCCTTGACTGCCAGCCGCACGCTCTGCACCTGATTCGGCTGCCAGTGCTGCATGGTCGCGGCGTCGGCGACATGAATCAGGCCCATCGAACCGTCCAGCTCGGCGCCGACCTTGAACACGCCAACCACATTCAGGCGCTGCATGCGCGGGGTGATACCGCCAGGCGCGGTGCTGACTTCCGGGACGATAAGAGTGATCTTGTCGCCGACATTGAGGCGGAAACGCCGCGCGGTGATTTCACCGATCACCACACCGAATTCGCCCGGCTTCAAGGCATCGAGACGACCCTGGACGATGTGCTGGGCAACGATCGACACCTTGCCTTCCTGGGCCGGATCAACGCCACTGATCTGAATCGGCTGCATCGAACCCTTGTAGGAAAGCATGCCTTCCATCTCGGTGAACGGCACGGCGGCCGTCACTTCGGGATTTTTCATCGCAGCCGCAGCGACCGGCTGCCAGTCGTCGATCGGCTTGACGCCAACGATGGTCGCATGGGGCACCATCCCAAGGATGCGCGAGCTCATTTCGCGCTGGAAGCCATTCATCACCGACAGCACCACGATCATCGCCAGCACGCCGAGGGCGAGGCCGATCATCGAGGTCATCGAAATGAACGAAACAAAGCGATTGCGGCGCTTGGCGCGGGTATAGCGCGTGCCGATAAAGATCGATAACGGTCTGAACATTCGCTGGGGCACCGTGTAGAAATAAAAGACCCGGCGCCGTTACGGGCGCCGGGTTTCAGCCAGTCAGATGGGAGTGAGGCAGCCTTCCTGCAGCTGCAGAACGCGATCCATCTGGCGAGCCAGGTTCATGTCGTGCGTCACCACCAGGAACGCCGTGCGCATCGAAGTGCTCAGCTCCAGCATCAGATCCTGAATGCCTTCGGCGGTGTGCAGGTCGAGGTTGCCGGTCGGCTCATCGAGCATCACCAGCCCCGGGTTGTTGACCAGGGCACGGGCGATGGCCACGCGCTGACGCTCGCCGCCGGACAGTTCCGCCGGTTTGTGTTCCAGACGATGGCCGAGACCGACACGCTCCAGCAATGCCGTGGCACGCTGGCGCGCCTCCGGGATGGCGGTCTTGCCGATCAGCAGCGGCATGCAGACGTTTTCCAGTGCGGTGAATTCCGGCAGCAAATGGTGAAACTGATAAACGAAACCAAGCGCGCGATTGCGCAGCAGACCACGCTTTTTCTCGCTTAACGCCGACAGCTCTTCGCCGTCGAGCCAGACGCTGCCCTTGCTAGGCGTATCGAGGCCGCCGAGCAGGTTGAGCAAGGTACTTTTGCCGGAACCGGATTTGCCCACGATCGCTACACGTTCGCCCGGGTGCAACTCCAGTTGCAGGCCGGCCAGCACTTGTACCGACTCCGGACCCTCCTCGTAGGATTTGCCCAGGTTACGGCAGCTCAGAATTGCTTGTTCACTCATGCCCGACTCACTCATAACGTAACGCCTCCGCCGGCTGGGTGCGCGCGGCACGCCAGGCGGGATACAGGGTGGCGAGGAAACTCAGGACCAACGCAGCGGCGCAGACCATGACGACGTCCTGGCTCTGTACCTGCGAAGGAAGATAATCAATGAAATACACGTCAGCATTAAGGAACTTGTGGCCGATCAGCCCTTCAAGCGCCGAAATGGCCGCACTGACATTCAGTGCCGCAAGGATCCCGACCACCGCGCCGATCGCCGTGCCGACCACGCCGATTACCGTGCCCTGAACCATGAACGTGCGCATGATCGTGCCCGGAGTCGCGCCTAGGGTACGCAGAATGGCGATGTCGCCCTTCTTGTCGTTCACCACCATCACCAGCGTGGAAATGATGTTGAACGCGGCGACGGCGACGATCAGCAGCAACAGCAGCCCGATCATGGCTTTTTCCATGCGGATCGCTTGATACAGGTTGCCGTGGGTGCGCGTCCAGTCGCGGGCGTAGTAACGATCTTCGCCGAGCTGCTGGGCAATGTTCCACGCCTCACGCGGTGCCTGGAACAGGTCGTCGAACTTCAGCCGCAGGCCCTGCACCTGATCGGCTTTCCAGCGATGCATTTTCGCCAGATCCTGCAGATTGGTCACGCCGAGGTAGCCGTCGAGCTCACCGGCGCCGACATGGAAAATCCCGACCACGGTGAAGCGCTTCATGCGCGGAAACATCCCCGCCGGGGTCACGCTGACCTCAGGTGCGACAAAAGTAACCTTGTCGCCGATGCCGACGCCGAGCTTGGTCGCCGCCTTGTCGCCGATGACGATGCCGAAGCTGCCCGGTGTCAGGTCGTCGAGTTTGCCCTGCTTCATGAAGTTGTCGATGATCGACACATTGCGCTCGAGCGCAGGATCAATGGCATTGAGCAACACCTTGGAAACCTGACCGTTGTTGGTCAGCAGGCCCTGCATCTGGGTGAACGGCGCCACCGCCGTCACCTGCCGGTTCTGCTTGACCTTGTCGGCCAGGCTCTGCCAGTCATTGATCGGCTCGCCGGTCTCGAGAGTAGCGTGGGGCACCATGCCCAGCACGCGGGTGCGCATCTCATGGTCGAAGCCGTTCATCACCGACAGCACGACGATCATCACGACCACGCCAAGGGCGAGCCCGATCATCGAAGTCAGGGAAATGAATGACACAAAATGATTGCGACGCTTTGCACGGGTATAACGCGTGCCGATAAATACGAAGAGAGGTCTGAACATGTCGGGGCTTGTTCGGAGGGAAAAGGAACGTCCTTGTGGCGGGGGTCGAAAACCAGCTTTACACTCAGACCACCGCCGCTACCATGGGTTCGCCATGTCGACATTAGATGAAGAAGATCGCCGCGAATACTACCGTATCGAGGACACGATCGCACTGGAAATTCGGCCCCTGTCCGCTCTCGAAGCCGCAGGCCAGGAAGTGTTGCAGGATGCTTCCCCACTCTTCAACCTGCTCAGCGAACTGCACCTGAGCGAATTCGAGTCGCAGCACCTGTTGCGGCAGATCAGCGAGCGGGACCGCGCCATCGCCGCGTTCCTCAAATCGCAGAACAAACGCATTGACCTGCTCAGCCAGGTGATCGCCCTGACCGTGCTCGGCCACATCGGCGAGCCGCAGCCAGTGATCATCTCCGAGGGCGGGATCGATTTTCAGTACCCGACCCCGATTGCCACCGGCGCGCACCTGTCGGTGAAACTGGTGCTGATGCCGCAGGCGCTTGGCCTGCTGCTGCGTGCCCGGGTCACCCATTGCGATCCCAAGGGCGATGGCTATGACGTCGGCACCGAGTTCGAACGCCCGACCGATGCCCAGCGCCAATTGCTCGCGCGCTACATCTTGCAAAAGCAGGCTCAGGAACGCCGTCTGGCCCGCGAACAGAACGAATCTGGCATTTAACTTAAGGAAGCACCGTGACCCTCATCTACGGCCACCGCGGCGCCAAGGGCGAAGCACCGGAAAACACCCTGAGCAGCTTTCAGGAATGCCTCAAGCACGGCGTGCGCCGCTGCGAACTGGATCTGCACCTGTCCAAGGACGGCGAGCTGATGGTCATCCATGACCCGACCCTCAAGCGCACCACCGACCGTCGCGGCAAAGTCGTCGAGCACACCGCTGCCGAGCTGGTCACCTACGACGCGCGCAAGGGCGGCCCGGGCTGGATCAAGCCGTGCCCGATTCCGACGCTGGAAGAGTTGTTCGAGCAATGTGATTTCGTGCACTGGCAGCTGGAAGTCAAAAGCGCATCACGCACCCGCGCGGCGACTACCGTGCTGGCGATTCGGGAAATGGCTCAGCGCCACGGCCTGCTCGACAAGGTGACGATCACCTCGAGTTCGCGGGAAGTCTTGAAGGCAGCGCTGGATCTGGTACCGGACGTATCCCGTGGCCTGGTAGCCGAATATGCCTGGCTCGATCCGCTGAAGGTGGCGGCCAGCTACGGTTGCGAAATTCTCGCGCTGAACTGGACGCTGTGTACGCCGGAACGCCTGCAGAAGGCGCAGCGTCAGGGCCTGCATGTGTCGGTGTGGACCGTCAACGAGCCTGCGCTGATGCGCAGACTCGCCGACTTCGGCGTTGACAGCCTGATTACAGACTTTCCCGGTTTGGCCACTGCCACCCTTGAGAATTGCTGAAATCGGTCTCCCCGGCCGGCTCAGGCCACCGGCCGGAGCCCGTCAAAAAAGCCGGTTGAGGCCGTCGTACGCCGCGACCCGATAGGCTTCGGCCATGGTCGGGTAGTTGAACGTGGTGTTGACGAAATACTTCAGCGTATTCAGCTCACCCGGCTGGTTCATGATCGCCTGACCGATGTGCACGATCTCCGACGCCTGATAACCGAAGCAGTGCACGCCGAGCACTTCCAGCGTTTCGCGGTGGAAGAGGATCTTCAGCATGCCCTGCGGCTCGCCGGCAATCTGCGCCCGAGCCATGCTCTTGAAGAAGGCCTTGCCGACTTCGTACGGCACTTTCGCCTGGGTCAGCTCCTGCTCGTTCTTGCCGATCGAGCTGATCTCCGGAATGGTGTAGATGCCGGTCGGCACGTCATTGACGAAGCGCCAGCTGCCATTGTCGACGATGCTGCCAGCGGCCGAACGACCCTGGTCGTGGGCGGCACTGGCCAGGCTTGGCCAGCCGATCACGTCACCGGCGCCGTAGATGTTTTCCACGCAGGTGCGGTAGTTCTGGTCAACTTCGATCTGGCCACGGCTGTTGACCTTGACCCCGATGTTTTCCAGACCCAGCGTGTCGGTGTTACCGGTACGGCCGTTGCACCAGAGCAAGGCGTCGGCCTTGATCTTCTTGCCGGATTTGAGATGCAGGATCACACCGTTGTCCACGCCTTCGACGCGGTCGTACTCTTCGTTGTGACGCACGGTGATGTTGTTGTTGCTGAAGTGGTAGCTCAACGCCTGGGAAATTTCCGAGTCGAGGAAGCTCAGCAACTGGCCACGGTTGTCGACCAGCTCGACCAGCACACCCAGACCACTGAAGATCGATGCGTATTCGCAACCGATCACACCAGCGCCGTAAACGATCAGTTTGCGCGGGGTGTGGCCGAGGCTGAGGATGGTGTCGCTATCGTAGATACGCGGGTGATGGAAATCGATGTCCGCCGGGCGATACGGACGCGAACCGGTGGCGATGATGATGTGCTTGGCCACCAGTTTTTCGACCACACCGTTGCCGCAGACCACTTCGATGGTTTGCTCGTCGGCGAAGCTGCCGGTGCCGAAGAACACGTCGACGCGGTTACGGGCGTAGTAGCCGGTGCGCGATGCGACTTGTTTGGAAATGACTTTTTCGGCGCTTTTCAACACGTCCGGGAAGGAGAACCAGCGTGGCTCGCCGATCGCGCGGAACATCGGGTTGGTGTTGAACTGCATGATCTGCCGCACCGAGTGACGCAGTGCCTTGGACGGGATGGTGCCGAGGTGGGTGCAGTTGCCGCCGACCTGGCGACGGCTGTCGACCATCGCGACCTTGCGCCCCGCTTTGGCGGCGTTCATTGCCGCGCCTTCTCCCGCCGGGCCGGAACCCAGTACCACCACGTCGTAGTTGTAGACAGCCATGCGTACTCCTCAGAACAGGCCGCGGTGCCAGCAGCACCGGCGGCTAAATCACGCCGAACGGCGGCGCGAAGGAACAATTGGGGGCCAGTGAAGAACCCGGACACAGTCTATAGAAGCGTCAACGCCGCGCACATTAACCCTTGGTCGCGTCGTAGGCTACTTTTGCCTGCACTACAACGCCAGCTTTCGTCTTGTCTTCGGTCAGTTTTTTTCACCGACAAGCTGCGTAAATGCCTGACTGCTGCGGGTGACAAAACCTGTATCGGCACGCAGGACAAAGAATGCAGCAATGTCATGCTTTTGGGCATAGTCCCGCGCCCTTTCCGGCCCGAGAATCAGCAACAGCGTCGATAGTCCATCGGCCATCAACGCTGAAGGATGAATCACCGTGACTGACGCCAGATCATGTAGGACCGGTCGCCCGCTGCGTGCATCGAAGGTGTGGGAATAACGCCGACCGTCCTGCAGAAAATAATGGCGGTAGTCACCGGAGGTGGACACGCCGTAGCCATCGACATCGATAATCCGCTCGGCCACTTGCTGGTCATCGCGAGGCTCTTCGAGAGCGATGCGCCACGCTGAACCATCCGGCTTCTTGCCCCGGGCTTTGAGTTCGCCCGTGGCTTCGACCAGATAATTGTCGATGCCCATGCCCTGCAATCTGGCGGCGATGGCATCCACGGCGTAACCGGCGGCAATACTGTTGAAGTCGACTTCGACGGCGGCGTCCTTGCACAACTGCTCGCCGTCGATGCGCAGATGCTGATGACCGACTCGCTGCATGACCTCGGCCACAGCGGCCGCATCAGGGATCTTTTCTTCGCGTCCTTGCGGGCCGAATCCCCAGAGGTCCAGCAGCGGTTCCACGGTCAGGTCGTAGGAGCCTTCGCTTTGAGTTGAAAGCTGTTCGCCGATGCGGACCAATTCGAGCACCGCTGCCGGCATGGCTTGGCAGCTATCGGCGGGCAAGGCGTTGAAACGTTCGATGGCGGAGTCACTTCGGTAAGTCGACAGCTGTTGATCGACTTCACCGAGGATGGCCTGCACTTCGCCGCGCACCCGCGCAGGATCGGCGACCCCGGCGTGGCGCACGTACTTGACCGACCAGGTGCTGCCCATGGTCGAACCGCCAACCTGTTCCAGGGAATCGCCGGTGCCGCAGCCGCCGATTGCCACCGCCAACACCACAAGCCCCCACCAGCGTCCAGTTAACAATTCTTCATCTCCCCGCAAAACCACGGCGGCCATTATGAACTACAAGCGCCCGCTCGCTTCCCCATGGCTGCAACGCCTTTATACAAATTGAACAGTGAGTACCTTCCATGTCCTCCACCACGGGCAAAGGCAAAGCGATCTTTCGCGTTGTCAGCGGCAACTTCCTCGAAATGTTCGACTTTATGGTCTACGGCTTCTATGCCACGGCCATCGCCAAAACCTTCTTCCCCACCGACAGCGCCTTCGCTTCGCTGATGCTGTCGCTGGCGACCTTCGGCGCCGGCTTCCTGATGCGCCCGCTGGGGGCAATTTTCCTCGGCGCCTATATCGACCGTCACGGACGGCGCAAAGGGCTGATCATCACTTTGGCGATGATGGCCGCCGGTACGGTGCTGATTGCCTGCGTGCCCGGTTACGCGACGCTCGGCGTCGCCGCACCGCTACTGGTGTTGTTCGGCCGCCTGCTGCAAGGCTTCTCGGCGGGCGTGGAATTGGGCGGCGTGTCGGTGTATCTGGCGGAAATTTCTACGCCGGGGCGTAAAGGCTTTTTCGTCAGTTGGCAGTCCGCCAGCCAACAGGCAGCCGTGGTGTTCGCTGGCTTGCTCGGCGTTGCTCTGAATCACTGGCTGAGTCCGGAGCAAATGGGCGAATGGGGCTGGCGCGTGCCGTTTCTGATTGGCTGCATGATCGTGCCGGTGATTTTCTTCATCCGTCGCTCGCTGGAAGAAACTCCGGAATTCCAGGCGCGCACCCACCGCCCTACCCTCGGCGAAATCGTCCGCTCGATCGGCCAGAACTTCGGCATCGTCATTGCCGGCATGGCGCTGGTGGTGATGACCACGGTTTCGTTCTACCTGATCACTGCCTACACGCCGACATTTGGCAAGGCTGAGCTGCATCTGTCTGATCTGGATGCGCTATTGGTGACCGTATGCATCGGCTTGTCGAATTTCTTCTGGCTACCGGTGATGGGCGCGCTGTCCGACAAGATCGGCCGCAAACCCTTGCTGTTGGCAGCGACGATTCTGGCGATCCTCACTGCGTATCCGGCATTGTCGTGGCTAGTGGCGAACCCGAGCTTCAGCCATTTGCTGATTGTCGAACTATGGCTGTCCTTCCTCTATGGCTCGTACAACGGCGCGATGGTGGTGGCACTGACCGAGATCATGCCGGTGGAAGTGCGCACGACCGGGTTTTCCCTGGCCTACAGTTTGGCAACGGCGACGTTCGGCGGATTTACTCCGGCAGCGTGCACCTATCTGATTCATGTGCTGGACAACAAGGCAGCACCGGGGATCTGGCTCAGTGGCGCGGCGGTGTTGGGGTTGATTGCGACGTTGGTATTGTTCCGTGGCAATCGGCATGAGTTGCGCACGGCGCAGGCTTCGGTAGCCAGCGGCGCCTGACAGAATGCTTTCGCGAGCAGGCTCGCTCCCACAGAAGATTGTGAACGACACTGATCCAGTGTGGGAGCGAGCCTGCTCGCGAAGAGGCCGGCAAGGACGCCGAAGATCCAACAGGCCCACAAACAAAAACGCCCCGACAAAATGCCGGGGCGTTTTCATTCAAGCCTGAGGCTTAGCGCGGGAACGCTGGCGGATTCACATCAGCCATGTCTTCCATTACGCGAACTACCTGGCAGCTGTAGCCGAACTCGTTGTCGTACCAAACGTACAGAACGACGCGGTTGTCCTGCACGATGGTCGCTTCAGCGTCGACCACACCAGCGTGACGCGAGCCAACGAAGTCGGTCGACACCACTTCCTGCGAATTGACGAAGTCGATCTGCTTGTGCAGCTCAGAGTGCAGCGCCATGTAGCGCAGGTACTCGTTCATCTCTTCACGGGTGGCGGCTTTCTCAAGGTTGAGGTTGAGAATGGCCATCGACACGTTCGGCGTCGGAACGCGGATCGCGTTACCGGTCAGCTTGCCGGCCAGCTCAGGCAGAGCCTTGGCAGCAGCGGTGGCGGCACCGGTCTCGGTGATCACCATGTTCAGCGCGGCGCTGCGGCCACGGCGATCGCCCTTGTGGAAGTTGTCGATCAGGTTCTGGTCGTTGGTGTACGAGTGAACGGTTTCGACGTGACCGTTGATGATGCCGAACTTGTCGTTGACCGCTTTGAGCACCGGCACGATGGCGTTGGTGGTGCAGGAAGCAGCCGAGACGATCTTGTCGTCAGCGGTGATTTCACCGTGGTTGATGCCGTGAACGATGTTCTTCAGCTTGCCCTTGCCAGGCGCGGTCAGAACAACGCGGTCGATGCCCGGGCACGCCAGGTGCTGACCCAGGCCATCGGCGTCACGCCATACACCGGTGTTGTCCACCAGCAGCGCGTCTTTGATGCCGTACTGGGTGTAATCCACCTCGGTCGGGTTCTTCGCGTAGATCACCTGGATCAGGTTACCGTTGGCGGTGATGGTGTTGTTTTCTTCGTCGATGGTAATGGTGCCGTTGAACGAACCGTGCACCGAATCGCGACGCAGCAGGCTGGCGCGCTTGGTCAGGTCGTTCTCGGCGCCTTTGCGCACGACGATGGCGCGCAGACGCAGGCCGTCGCCACCACCGGTTTTCTCGATCAGGATGCGCGCCAGCAGACGGCCGATACGACCGAAGCCGTAAAGAACAACGTCGGTGCCTTTGCGGGCCGAAGCGTTCTGCTGGCCAACCACGTCAGCCATCTCTTCACGCACGAACTGCTCGGCGCTGCGGCCGTTGCCTTCATTGCGGAATTTGAACGCCAGCTTGCCCAGATCCACCGACGCCGCGCCGAGCTTGAGCTCGCTCATGGCCTTGAGCAGTGGGAATGTTTCGTGGACGGAGAGTTCGCTGTCGTCCGAAGAACGGTGGCGAGCAAAGCGGTGAGCTTTGAGAATCGCGATGACAGACTGGTTGATCAGGCTGCGGCCATAGATCGAGCTAACCACGTTGTTATTGCGGTAGAGCTGACCGATAAGCGGGATCATCGCTTCTGCGAGTGCTTCACGGTCGATCCATTCACCAAGACACTGGTCGGGCTTCTGAGTCACGGTAACCTTCCACATGTAGGGGCAGAAAAAAGGGGCTACATTATGCCGCCGACAAGCCCTTTCAGCAATGCGCGCTTGTCGCGCAATCGGTAACAAATTCCCGTTCAAAAAATTTACGCCTTTCTCCAGCCCAGTAAAACCGGGGCTTTCAGCGCAGTCAATTTTTCGACGACTGTTAGACGATGTCTGTAACCCTCCGTAACACCACCCGGTTTCGGCACTACATAACCATGAAAAAAGTGCTCGTTTTTATGGTTACCACTACATTTCGTCCAAACCGTGAAGATAGACGCAGTCTACAACTGACAGGCGGCACCGGAGGCCGCTACAATTACCGACTTTGTCGCAACGCCTGGAGCTCAACCTTCCGTGCCTGTTCTGCGTCTACCGCTACTCCCTGCCGAAGCAGGTAAACAGCACTGGGGCAATCTGCCCGGTGCCGCCCTCAGCCTGGCGATTGCCGAGGCTGCCAGCGCTGCCAAGCGCTTTACCCTGCTGCTGACCGCCGACAGCCAAAGCGCCGAACGGCTGGAACAGGAGCTGAGTTTCTTCGCCCCGGATTTGCCCGTACTGCATTTCCCCGACTGGGAAACCCTGCCCTACGACCTGTTCTCGCCGCACCAGGACATCATCTCCCAGCGCATCGCCAGCCTGTATCGCCTGCCGGAACTGGCCCACGGCGTGCTGGTGGTTCCGATCACCACCGCTTTGCATCGCTTGGCGCCGACCAAGTTCCTCCTCGGCAGCAGCCTGGTGCTGGACATCGGCCAGAAGCTCGACGTCGAACAGATGCGCGCGCGGCTCGAAGCCAGCGGCTATCGCTATGTCGACACGGTGTACGAGCACGGCGAGTTCACCGTACGCGGCGCGCTGATCGACCTGTTCCCCATGGGCAGCAAACTGCCGTATCGCATCGACCTGTTCGACGATGAAATTGAAACCCTGCGCACCTTCGATCCGGAAACCCAGCGTTCGATCGACAAGGTCGAGTCGGTCAAGCTGCTGCCGGCCCGCGAGTTTCCATTGCAGAAAGACGCAGTCACCCGCTTCAAGGCGCGTTTCCGTGAGCGCTTCGACGTCGACTTCCGTCGCTGCCCGATCTTCCAGGATTTGAGCAGCGGCATCACCCCGGCCGGCATCGAGTACTACCTGCCGCTGTTCTTCGACGAAACCTCGACGCTGTTCGACTACCTGCCCCAGGACACTCAGGTGTTCTCGCTGCCGGGCATCGAGCAGGCAGCGGAGAACTTCTGGAACGACGTGCGCAATCGTTACGAAGAACGCCGCGTCGATCCTTCGCGTCCTTTATTGCCACCGGCCGAACTGTTCCTGCCGGTGGAAGATTGCTTCGCGCGCCTGAAGAATTGGCCGCGAGTCGTCGCCAGTCAGCAGGACGTTGAAAGCGGCGTCGGCCGTGAGCGCTTCCCGGCCCATGCGCTGCCGGACCTGGCCATCGAAGCCAAGGCCACGCAACCGCTGGCGGCGCTGGCCGGGTTCCTCGAAGAGTTCCCCGGGCGCGTGCTGTTCACCGCTGAATCGGCGGGTCGTCGCGAAGTCCTGCTGGAACTGTTGGAACGCCTGAAGTTGCGGCCGAAAACCGTCGACAGCTGGCCAGACTTCGTTGCCAGCAAGGATCGTCTGGCGATCACCATCGCCCCGCTCGACGAAGGTCTACTGCTCGACGACCCGGCGCTGGCGCTGGTAGCGGAAAGTCCGCTGTTCGGCCAACGGGTCATGCAACGTCGCCGCCGCGAGAAGCGCAGCGACGTCAGCAACGATGCGGTGATCAAGAACCTCACCGAACTGCGCGAAGGCGCGCCGGTGGTGCATATTGACCACGGCGTCGGGCGCTACCTGGGCCTGACGATTCTGGAAATCGACAATCAGGCCGCCGAATTCCTCACCCTCGAATACGCCGAGAACGCCAAGCTTTACGTGCCGGTGGCCAACCTGCACCTGATCGCACGTTACACCGGCAGCGACGATTCGCTCGCGCCGTTGCATCGCCTCGGCTCGGAAACCTGGCAGAAAGCCAAGCGCAAAGCCGCCGAGCAGGTGCGTGACGTCGCCGCCGAATTGCTCGACATTTACGCCCGTCGTGCCGCCCGTGAAGGTTACGCCTTCGCCGACCCGAAGGCCGATTACGCCACCTTCAGCGCCGGTTTCCCGTTCGAAGAAACACCCGATCAGCAAGCGACCATCGAGGCGGTACGCGAAGACATGCTCGCGCCGAAACCGATGGACCGGCTGGTCTGCGGCGACGTTGGCTTCGGCAAGACCGAAGTGGCCATGCGCGCCGCGTTCATCGCCGTGCACGGCGGTCGTCAGGTGGCGATTCTGGTGCCGACCACCCTGCTCGCCCAGCAGCACTACAACAGTTTCCGCGACCGCTTCGCCGACTGGCCGGTGACGGTCGAAGTGATGAGTCGATTCAAATCGGCCAAGGAAGTCAACGCGGCGATCGCCGATCTGGCGGAAGGCAAGATCGACATTGTCATCGGCACGCACAAGCTGCTGTCCGACGACGTGAAGATCAAAAACCTCGGGCTGGTGATCATCGACGAAGAACACCGTTTTGGCGTACGCCAGAAAGAACAGCTCAAGGCCCTGCGCAGCGAAGTCGACATCCTCACCCTGACTGCGACGCCGATTCCGCGCACGCTGAACATGGCGGTGTCGGGCATGCGCGATCTGTCGATCATCGCCACGCCGCCAGCGCGTCGCCTGTCGGTGCGCACCTTCGTCATGGAACAGAACAAGAGCACGGTCAAAGAGGCCCTGCTGCGTGAACTGCTGCGTGGCGGTCAGGTTTACTACCTGCACAACGATGTGAAGACCATCGAAAAATGCGCCGCCGACCTCGCCGAACTGGTGCCGGAAGCGCGCATCGGTATCGGCCACGGGCAGATGCGCGAACGTGAACTCGAACAGGTGATGAGCGACTTCTACCACAAGCGCTTCAACGTGCTGATCGCCTCGACCATCATCGAGACCGGCATCGACGTGCCGAGCGCCAACACCATCATCATCGAACGCGCCGACAAGTTCGGCCTGGCCCAGCTGCACCAGTTGCGTGGTCGTGTCGGCCGCAGTCACCACCAGGCTTACGCCTACCTGCTGACGCCGCCGCGCCAGCAGATCACTTCCGACGCGGAAAAGCGTCTGGAAGCGATCGCCAATACCCAGGACCTCGGCGCCGGTTTCGTGCTGGCCACCAACGACCTGGAAATCCGTGGCGCCGGCGAACTGCTCGGCGATGGTCAGAGCGGGCAGATTCAGGCCGTCGGTTTCACCCTGTACATGGAAATGCTCGAGCGCGCGGTGAAGTCGATCCGCAAGGGCGAGCAGCCGAACCTCGATCAACCGCTGGGCGGCGGCCCGGAAGTCAATCTGCGGGTGCCGGCGCTGATTCCGGAAGATTATCTGCCGGATGTGCATGCGCGGTTGATTCTGTATAAACGCATCGCCTCGGCTACCGACGAGGAAGGCCTCAAGGATCTGCAGGTGGAGATGATCGACCGCTTCGGCCTGTTGCCGGAGCCGACCAAGAACCTGGTGCGGATCACCGCGCTGAAATTGCAGGCGGAAAAGCTCGGCATCAAGAAAGTCGACGGCGGGCCGCAAGGCGGACGTATCGAGTTCGAAGCGCAGACGCCGGTTGACCCGATGACCCTGATCAAGCTGATCCAGACGCAGCCCAAGCGCTACAAGTTCGAAGGCGCGACGATGTTTAAATTCCAGGTGCCGATGGAGCGCCCGGAAGAACGTTTCAATACTGTCGAGGCGCTGTTTGAGCGTCTCATCCCGAAATCCGCTTGAAGGACGCCCGATGCGCCTGTTCCGCTCTCTGACTTTGTTGCTTGCACTTGCAGCACCGACGGCGTTTGCCGATGACACGTATCAGGTCGAAATGATCCTGGTGCGCCAGAATGCCGTCCCGGCCATCGTCAGCCGCGCCGCCCCGGAAGACTGGGCCGCAGGCGCCCAGCGTCTGGGCAGCGACAGCCAGCGCACCCCAGCGCTGAATGATGTAGTGAGCAAACTCACCGCCAGCGGCGAGTACACCGTGCTGATGCACAAAGCCTGGCAGCAGAGCCTCGGCGAAGCGCCGGCGAAAGTCGCGGTGAGCGAAGGTCAGGAGCAGTTCGGCCAGTTCCCGATCGAGGGCACGCTGGAAATGAAACTCGGCCGCTTCACCGACGTGACCGCCGATTTCTGGGTCAATCAGATCGACGCCAATGGCCTGGTCACTGCCAGTGAGCGCCTGCGTCAGGACAGCCACACCAAGAACGGCCAGCTCAATTACCTCGACAACGGCCACCTGGCCCTGCTGATCAAGATCACTTCCCTGACCGCGCCAGCGCCTCGCGAAGCGCCTGAAGTCGTGCCGGACTGATCGAAGTCCTTATGCCGCCGCCCCTGAGCAAACCGCTGGCCCCGTCGTGGGTCAGCCGATTCAAAGAACAGAGTCTGGAGCGCGGCCGCCGCTACGCTTTGGAGAATCGGGTGCGCATCGCCCAAGTCGGCGATGCGACCATCACCGCCAGTTGCGAAGGTTCTGGCGGTAGCGTTTACCGGCAGACCATCCATCTGCGCGAATCGGCCAAAGCCACTCTGCTGCTGGTCGACGCCACCTGCACCTGCCCGGTGCGCAGCAACTGCAAGCACTGTGCTGCGGTGCTGCTGAAAATCCAGGAAACCCTCGACTACCCCGCCGCCGCGAAAGACGCCGAGCTGCTGGAAAAACTCCAGGCCGTGCTGGAAAACCGCAGCCCGAAAGCACCGCCGCAAGTGCTGGTGGACAACGTGCAACCGGTGCCGCGCCTGTGGCTGGCGAGCGTCGAGTTCAGCGCCTTCGAGCCGCGCAACGGCAAGATGCAGCGCTACATTCAGCATCGTGCGGCGCTGTCGTTCAGCTATCTGGACGAATACGTCAGCGGGCAAAAACACAGCGATATCCTGATCCGTCAGGAAGCCCAGACCCTGCGGATAAAACGTCACCCGGACGTCGAACAGTCCTACCGCGAACAGTTGCGCATCCTCGGTTTCCGCATCGCCACCCGGCAGAGCAAAGCGCTGACGGAAAGCGCCGGCGAACTCTACGAGATGGTCAACGACAGCGCCTGGCTGACCTTCACGCTCAATGACTTGCCGAAATTGCGCAGCCAGGGTTGGGAGTTGCAGATCGATGAGGAATTCGGTTTCGACCTGACCGCCGTCGACGACTGGTACGCCACCGTCGAACAGGCGCCGGAACGCGACTGGTTCGATCTGGAGCTGGGCATCATCGTCAACGGCGAGCGCCTGAGCCTGCTGCCGATCCTGCTGAATCTGATGCGCTCGCACACCGAGATCCTCAACCCGGAACGCCTCGCCCGGCGTCGCGATGACGAGCTGATTCTGGTGAACATTCCGCAACGCAGCAGCGAGCATGGGCCGTTGCAAGTGGCGCTGCCGCTCGGTCGCTTGAAGCCGGTATTGATGACCTTGGGCGAGTTCTATTTGCAGGAGCCGGGCGAAACAACGCTGCGTCTGAGCAAGGCTGACGCCACCCGGCTCAATTCGCTGGAAGGCCTGCCGCTGTTGTGGGAAGGCGGCGAGCAGATGCGCACCTTCGCCCAGCGCCTGCGCGACATCCGCGATTTCACGGCCGAAGCGCCGCAAGGTCTGAATGCAACGCTGCGCCCGTATCAGCTCGAAGGGTTGAGCTGGATGCAATCGCTGCGGCAACTGGAGGTCGGCGGGATTCTTGCGGATGACATGGGCCTGGGCAAAACCCTACAGACCCTGGCGCATATTCTCAGCGAGAAGAACGCCGGACGCCTCGATCGTCCGTGCATGGTGGTGATGCCGACCAGCCTGATTCCGAACTGGCTAGATGAAGCGGCGCACTTCACCCCGCAACTGAAAGTGCTCGCCCTGTATGGCGCCACGCGCAAGAAATACTTCGACAATCTGGCCGACTTCGACCTGATCCTCACCACTTACGCCCTGTTGCCCAAGGACCTTGAGCGCCTGGCCAAACAGCCGCTGCACGTGCTGGTGCTGGACGAAGCGCAATACATCAAGAACCCCAACAGCAAAGCCGCGCAGGCCGCCCGCGAGCTGAACGCGCGCCAGCGCCTGTGCCTCAGCGGCACGCCGCTGGAAAACCACTTGGGCGAACTCTGGTCGCTGTTCCACTTCCTGTTGCCGGGCTGGCTCGGCGACGTGAAAAGCTTTAATGCCGATTACCGTGTGCCGATCGAAAAGCGCGGTAGCGAAGTCAGACTGCAACACCTCAACGGTCGGATAAAACCGTTTCTGCTGCGCCGCACCAAAGAGCAGGTCGCCACGGAGCTGCCGCCGAAAACCGAAATCATCCACTGGGTCGAACTCAACGAAGCGCAGCGCGACGTGTACGAGACCATGCGCCTGGCGATGGACAAGAAAGTCCGTGACGAGATCACCCGCAAAGGCGTGGCGCGAAGCCAGATCATCATTCTCGAAGCACTGCTCAAGCTGCGCCAGGTCTGCTGCGATCTGCGCCTGGTCAACGACGCCACCCTGCCCGCGCGCGGCAGCACCTCGGGCAAGCTCGACAGCCTGATGGAAATGCTTGAGGAACTGTTCGAAGAAGGCCGGCGGATTCTGCTGTTCTCGCAATTCACTTCGATGCTGTCATTGATCGAAGAGGAGTTGAAAAAACGCAAGATCGCTTACGCCCTCCTCACTGGCCAGACCCGCGACCGGCGCACACCGGTGAAGGAATTCCAGAGCGGCACGCGTCAGATTTTTCTGATCAGCCTGAAGGCCGGTGGCGTCGGTTTGAACCTGACCGAAGCCGACACGGTGATTCACTACGACCCGTGGTGGAACCCGGCAACCGAAAATCAGGCCACCGACCGGGCCTATCGCATTGGCCAGGAAAAACCGGTGTTCGTCTACAAGATGATTGCCCGGGGCACAGTGGAAGAGAAAATTCAGCACCTGCAGAAGGAAAAGTCCGACCTGGCAGCGGGCGTGCTCGATGGGCGCAAGGCCGGGGACTGGAAGTTGCAGAGCGATGATATTGAAGCGCTGTTTGCGCCGTTGCCGGACAAGATCGACAAGCGTTGAAAGCGGCGTTGCTGGTTAGATAGCTTTTCGCGAGCAGGCTCGCTCCCACACGATCCAGATTCACTGAAGATCAAATGTGGGAGCGAGCCTGCTCGCGAATGGCCACACCGCGATTCAAACCCTTCAACCTCTGGAAACCGGCAACGGCGCAAACAACGCCTCGATATCACTCTGTTCCAGTTTGAATCCGCCCGTCGTGCCACCCTCCAGTACCGCCCCGGCCAGCGCCGCTTTCTCCTGCTGCAACGCCTGGATCTTCTCTTCGACGGTGCCTTTGGCAATCAACTTGTAGACGAACACCGGATTGTTCTGCCCGATCCGGTACGCCCGATCAGTCGCCTGATTCTCCACCGCCGGGTTCCACCACGGATCGAAGTGAATCACCGTGTCCGCCGCCGTCAGGTTCAGACCAGTGCCCCCGGCCTTGAGGCTGATCAGGAACAACGGCACCTTGCCGCCCTGGAAATCCCTCACCGGCGTGCGCCGATCGGTGGTGTCGCCGGTCAGCAACGAGTAGCCAAGCCCGCGTTGCTGCAATTCCTGCTCGATCAGCGCCAGCATCGAGGTGAACTGCGAGAACAGCAGAATGCGCCGACCTTCGCCGAGCAATTCTTCAAGCATCTCCATCAGGCTGATCAGCTTGCCGCTGCCCGAGCGCAACGCCTTCGCCGTCAGCGGCATATTGACCAGGCGCAGATCGCAGCAGACCTGGCGCAGTTTGAGCAGCGCATCGAGGATGATGATCTGACTGCGCGCCACGCCACTGCGGGCGATTTCGTCGCGGACCTTTTTGTCCATCGCCACACGCACCGTCTCATAGACGTCGCGCTGACCATCGCTGAGTTCGACCCAGTGGATGATCTCGGTTTTCGGCGGCAGCTCGGTGGCGACCTGATCCTTCTTGCGTCGCAGCAAAAACGGCTTTATGCGCGCGGTCAGGTGCTGCATGCGCTGCACATTGCCGTGCTTCTCGATCGGTGTGCGGTAATCGCGGTTAAAGGATTTGCTGTCGCCGAGCCAGCCGGGCATGAGGAAATGGAACTGCGACCACAGCTCACCGAGGTGGTTTTCCAGCGGCGTACCGCTCAGACACAAGCGCTGACGGGCCTGCAAGTCACGCGCGGCCTGGGCGGCTTTGCTCAGCGGGTTCTTGATGTTCTGCGCTTCGTCGAGAATCAGCACGCTCCACGACTGCGGCTGCAAGATTTCCAGATCCCTAGGCAGCAATGCGTAAGTGGTCAGCACCAAGTCGTATTCGCCCAGATTGGCAAAGTCCTTTTGCCGCCCGGTGCCGTGCAGCGCCAGGACTTTCAACTGCGGCGTGAAGCGCTCGGCTTCGTCGAGCCAGTTGGGAATCAGGCTGGTGGGCATCACCGCCAGTGCCGGACAGTCCAGACGCCCGGCGTGTTTTTCCGTGAGCAGATGCGCCAGGGTCTGTAGGGTTTTACCCAAGCCCATGTCATCGCCCAGAATGCCGCCGACCTCCAGCTCGCGCAGGGTCTGCATCCAGTTCAAGCCTTCGAGCTGATACGGACGCAGCTGCGCGTTGAGGCCGTCCGGCGCAGCAACCTGGGCGTGACTGGAATTCTGCAGACGCTTGGCAAAAGTGCGCAGACGTTCGCCGCCCTGCCAATCCAGCGGCACGCCATCGAGCATACTCAGACGCGCGGCGTCTGGAGCGGTCAAGCGCAGCGCATCACCCTGATGGCCGCCCAGGTACAACTCGCCCAGCGTCGCCATCAGCGGTTTGACCCGACTCAGCGGCAACGCGACTTTGGCGCCCGCCGGTTCGCCAAAACCGCTGGGCTTGAGCTCGATGAGGATTTTTTCATCATCGCTGCGCTGCGCCAGATTGACCGGGTCGAGCAAGCGCGGCTGGGTCCGCAACAGGTGCAGAAGGATCGGCAACAAGCTGTAACGTTCGCCGTTGACGACGATACCCAACTGCAGATCAAACCACTGATGCGTGGCCTCTTCTTCGACCTCGGCGTACCACTGTTCAACCGGTTGTACATCGAAATGGAAACCGGGACTGATCTCGATTTTCCAATCTGCGGCGCGCAGTGTGGCCAGCCCTTCGTGCATGAACCCGAGCCAGGCGGAATCATCCGGCAAGGTAAACATCTCGCCAGGACGGTCCATTGCACTCTTGCGCGTGGCTTTCTTGAAGCCATGTTTTTGCAGGTTCTGGCGCAGCTTCTTTTCCAGCGCCGGTTGACGCTGAATGCGCTGGGTTTCGCTGCCGTTGAGGATCATCACCTCCGGGTTGCGATCCACCGCCGGATGACCGTTGTAGGTAAACAGCAGAGCGGCGCGGTGCTCCAGCACATATTCCCAGCGCGAGCGTTCTCGGCCGCTGACCAGGGTCAGTTGCGGCTGCGGCAGCACGTCATCGATGATCCGTTCAGTGAGCTTGTGTGGTGGCGCAATTTGGGTCGCCGCGCTCATGCGATGGCTGAACTGCATGGCCTGACGCGCCGGAATGTCTGGCGCCAGGGTCAAATGGCAGGCGAGTTTTTCTTCCAGCTCAGTGAACAGCGGGCCAACCTGGCGCTGCTCACGATCAAGGTAATAAAGCGGCTCCAGCGCCAGCACGGTTTCCTGCGCGGCTTCGGCACTGCTCCATTGCGCGCGGAATCCGCCGTCAGCCTGCTCGGCCCAAGAGAACTGACCGACGCGTTTAGCCCCCGGTGTCAGCGCTCGCAGGTCTTCGAAGTCGAGGAACAGCCGCGAGGTGCGCAGGAGCATTTCCAGCAGTTCGGCGCCACTGCTGCCTTCCAGCGGATAGCCGCTGTAATAGGCGTGATGGGAATGCATGGCGACCAACAGCCGGGCGATGCGCAGATCCAGCTCGGACAGGTAGCCGGGCTGGCGCATGAGCATTTCCGCGAGCGAGTACATCGGTTTGACTTCGCGTAACTCGCCGCTCTTGAGCTGGTAGACCTTGAAAATATCCAGCAGCCACTTGCCGTTCGCAGACGTCGGCTTGAGCTTGTAAAACAGACGCGTACCTGCGGTTTGCGCACTTTCTTCAGCGGGCTTGGCCGGCACGGGAATTGTCGAAAGCCAATGCTCCAGCGCTCGTCCCAACGGGGTCTGCGCGTCACTTCCAGACGCATCCTCGCCAGTGCCCAGCAGGTGATAGAGCACCGCTGCGCTGTGCTTGCAGTCGATTGCAACAGGACAGCTGCACAGGCAACGCAGGTTTACCGACCCCAGCCGATCTTCGGACAGGTAAATGCTTTGCGCATACGTCTGAGGGTGAGAACCGACGCAGAACGCCTCAATCTTCCTGTCATCGATCTCGAGGATCTCGACCCGGTCATCGGCGGCATAAGCCCGGGCCTTGGCCAACGCCTTGCTACTGAATGCGTGGGTCCATGTCAGCCCTTTAAGCCGCTCGATGAAAATGCTCATGGACAGTCCTTAGCTGGCCAGCACTCGGGCCAACGTTGATTTCACCTTGCCCATGCCATCGTGCAGGGCCTGCTCGATTTCAGCCATGGTGATGACTTCGGTGGTCTTGCCGGCTGCAGGATTCACCACCAGCGCCAGACAGGCGTAATCCAGATCCAGCTCACGGGCAAGCGCCGCTTCCGGCATGCCGGTCATGCCGACGATGTCGCAGCCGTCACGCTCCAGTCGCACGATCTCGGCGACCGTTTCCAGACGCGGACCCTGGGTGCAGGCGTACACGCCTTGATCGCTGTATTCGCAGCCTTCGGCGGCGACCGCGGCAATCAGTTGCTGACGCAACGGCTCGCTGTAGGGAAAGCTGAAATCGATGTGGGTGACGTGCTCCAGATCATCGGCGAAATAGGTGTGCTCGCGCCCACTGGTGTAGTCGACGATCTGGTGCGGCACGCAGAAATGCCCGGTGCCCATGGCCGGATGGATCCCGCCAACGGCATTTACGGCGATGATCGCTTCGGCACCCGCCTGCTTCAACGCCCAGAGGTTGGCGCGGTAGTTGACCTTGTGCGGCGGGAAACGATGCGGGTGACCGTGACGGGCGAGAAACAGCACTTCCTTGCCGGCGTACTCACCAATCTGCACCTCGGCCGAAGGCGCGCCGTACGGGGTGTCGACTGCCAGCGACTGGCGAATGCTCAGGCCTTCGAGCTGAGTCAGGCCAGTGCCACCGATGATTGCGTAAACGGTCATAACGAAAAAATCCTTACTCGATCAGTTGAGCGTCTTTGAGCGCGCCGAGGGCGGTGAGCCAACGCGGGTCCTGACGATAATCGGTGCTGGCGAAGGCCTGCCCGCGCATCTTCGCGATGCGCGCGGAAGGCTTGACCTTCATACGCTGGGCGGCACTCAACGCCAGCTCGGCAGCGGCGCGGTCGTTGCACACCAGACCCATGTCGCAACCGGCACTCAGCGCGGCTTCGATGCGGCTGGCAGCGTCGCCGACCACGTGGGCGCCGGCCATCGACAGATCATCGCTGAAGATCACGCCGTCGAACTGCAACTCGCCGCGCAGGATCTCCTGCAGCCAGCGTCGGGAGAAACCGGCGGGCTGCGAGTCGACTTGCGGATAGATGACGTGGGCCGGCATCACGGCGGCCAGCTGCTTGCTCAAACGGGCGAAGGGCACCAGATCATTGGCGCGGATTTCGTCGAGACTGCGCTCGTCGTTCGGAATCGCCACGTGGGAGTCGGCTTCGGCCCAGCCGTGGCCCGGGAAATGTTTGCCGGTGGCGGCCATGCCGGCGCTGTTCATGCCGCGAATGAATGCACCGGCGAGCAAGGCTGCGCGCTCGGGATCGCCTTCGAAGGAACGGGTACCGACCACAGCGCTGCGCTGATAGTCCAGGTCCAATACAGGGGCGAAACTCAGATCGAGCCCGACCGCCAGCACTTCGGTGGCCATGATCCAGCCGCATTGCTCGGCGAGATACTCTGCATTCGGGTTGCCGGCGATGGCGCGCATCGCTGGCAGACGGACGAAACCCTGACGCAGACGCTGCACGCGCCCGCCCTCTTGATCCACCGCCAGCAGCAGATCCGGGCGAATCGCGCGGATCGCGGCGCTGAGTTCGCGTACCTGGCGTGGATGCTCGATGTTGCGGGCGAAAATGATCAGGCCGCCCACTTCGGGCTGACGCAACAATTGGCGATCTTCGGCCGTCAGCCAGGTACCGGCGACGTCCACCATCAACGAGCCTTGCAGGCCAGCAGTCATAGATATTCCTTGAAAACGAAAAACCCGATCTGCGCGCATTCGCTACCGTGGGCAATGCCCGGACGGTCAGCAGAATTCATGCAGATCGGGTTCAGTACGAGAGTCGGCATGGCCGGCTAGCTTAGCGGATACCAGCTGCCGCGCCCACCCGTGCGCGGTCAAACCTTGGCGGCGACCGGCATGGATTTGCTGCGCGGACGCAATTGCGCGCTGGCCATGGCTGTATCGGTGACGCCGGTTTCGGCGCGCATGCCGGCAGCGAGGAACGGCACCATCAGGCGCATCACTTGTTCGATGGAGGTATTGACGCCGAAATCGGTCTCGGCAATCGCGCGCAAGGCCTTGATCCCGGACATGCTGAACGCAGCGGCGCCAAGCATGAAGTGCACGCGCCAGAACAGCTCGATTGGCGGAATGCGTGGCGCCGCCTCATTGACCAGCAGCATATAGCGGCGGAACACCTTGCCGTACATGTCTTCCAGATAACGTCGCAAGTGGCCCTGGCTTTGACTGAACGCGAGGCCGAGCAAGCGCATGAAGATCGACAGGTCATTACCGCTGCGAGGCTGCACGACGAGCGCTTGCTCGACGAGAATTTCCAGCAATTCTTCGAGGGTCGGCTTGTTCTCAGGCTTGGCCTGACGGCGCTCCAGCTCTTTATCGAGACTGACGCAGAACGGACCGAGGAAGCGCGAGAATACCGCCTGGATCAGCGCCTTTTTCGAGCCGAAGTGATAATTCACCGCAGCCAGATTGACGCCAGCCTTGCTGGTGATCAAACGCAATGAGGTTTCAGCGAATCCTTTCTCCGCGAACAACTGCTCGGCAGCATCAAGAATGCGTTCAACGGTTTCCGACTGGGCCATGGCTACTCCGCCTGACAAACACTTGTTTGAAACATACGTTTCAGCCTGTGCCTTGTCAAGCCTGCCGGTTCGTTTTGGGAATGGTCGGTCAGCTATTTAACCACACAAGGCGCCGGCATTAATAAGTGCCCTGCGCGACCGCTCGGCGGGCGGCAAAAAAACGCCCATTGCCAAGACCGCTTCACTGTATATAATCCCAGTCACTGTATAAAAAGACAGAGCGATCAATATGCTAAAGCTGACGCCACGCCAAGCCGAGATTCTGGCCTTCATCAAACGTTGCCTCGAAGACAACGGCTATCCGCCCACCCGTGCGGAAATCGCTCAGGAACTGGGTTTCAAATCGCCAAATGCGGCGGAAGAACATCTCAAGGCCCTCGCCCGCAAGGGCGCGATCGAGATGACCCCGGGCGCTTCCCGCGGCATCCGTATTCCCGGCTTCGAGGCCAAGGCCGACGATTCCACCCTGCCGATCATTGGCCGAGTGGCTGCCGGCGCGCCGATCCTCGCCCAGCAGCACATCGAAGAATCCTGCAACATCAACCCGACCTTCTTCCATCCTCGCGCCGACTACCTGTTGCGTGTGCACGGCACGAGCATGAAGGACATCGGTATCTTCGACGGCGACTTGCTGGCAGTTCACACTACTCGCGAAGCGCGTAACGGTCAGGTTGTGGTTGCCCGCATCGGCGACGAAGTGACGGTCAAACGCTTCAAGCGTGAAGGCAGCAAAGTCTGGCTGATCGCCGAAAACCCCGAGTTCGCCCCTATCGAAGTCGACCTGAAAGATCAGGAACTGGTGATCGAAGGCTTGAGTGTCGGCGTCATTCGCCGCTAAAGGAGGCTCCATGCAGTTCCCACACACACCTCAGCAAACACAATTGCCTTTGTTTGAAGCGTTTCTGGCGCAGCCGATAGCGCCGATCCTCAAAGACGTGGTCGAGCGTGACTGGAATGCCAAACCTGACGCCTTCAGTGAGCTATCACTGCGCGGTGCGGCCGGGAACTGCCTGAACCTGCTCGCCCCGATCCTACGTGAGCTCAGCGAGGATCAGGATGCTCGCTGGCTGACGCTAATCGCCCCACCCGCCAGCCTGACGCAAACCTGGCTGCGCGATGCCGGCCTGAACCGCGAACGCATCCTGCTGCTGCAACCGCGTGGCACGCAGAGCGCTCAGCAACTGGCGTGCGAAGCGTTGCGACTAGGTCGCAGCCACACCGTGGTGACCTGGCTTAACCCGTTGAATGCCAATTCGAGGCAACAATTGATCAGCGCCGCGCGTACGGGCGAAGCTCAGAGCCTGAACATTCGTTTGGGTTGATTGATTGGTAATGCGCGCTGTGTGAAGCGCAGGGCTTCTCCAAGGACAGAGAAGCCGATCTGAAGCGCAAGCGACCGAGCAAAGGCCAAAGCGTGAATCAATGAAGAACCCGCGGCCCCTCTTCCTTATCAAACTCGCCTTCAACCATACGACCCGCCATCTGCACGCCGACGCTCAACATCGCTTTGGCGATTTCAACGTGCTGGCCCTGCAGGAACGTTTTGGCATCCTCGGAGAAATCCAGCGTCACCAGAGAACCTTCGTCCTCAGCCCTGCGCAGTTCGATTCGGCCGTCTGGTAACTCGACAATTTCTAGAAAGGACGTTGGCATATAGGTCTGTTCTCCACGAAAGGCAGCGATTATATAGACATCATTCGAGCTTCGCTCAGGATCTTGACCAGCAGCATGTTTCAGATTGCCACTGCGCCAAACTACCTCAGCACTCGTTCAAGCCTTCCCGGAAACGCAGGGCCAGGCCCTTGAGGTTCTGCCGCCAGCTCTCCAGCTCATCTCGACTGAGCTCTTCTGGCGCCTCTTCTTCATCAAGATTAATCGCTTGAATCAGCGGCTGCGTCACATCGCCTTTCGGCTTGCGTGGCGCCCTCGGTGGCTGAAACAGTGCTGCGTGCGCCGCCAGCAGTTTCGCCAGCCAGGTTTCCGGATTACCGGCCAGCTCGACCATTTCCGCCAGCTCCGGGATCGCTATCGATTCCAGCACTTCGCGCCTCAGCAACTCCTCCGCCCTCGGCGAATTGGCCTGCGGCAGACGATAAAAGCCAGCGATCTCATGACACAAGCCCAGCAGTGCGCCGTAGAGGTGAAACAGCGCCGACTCACGCCCGGCCTGGATCAGCGCCAGAGAATTCATCGCCCGCCCCTCTTCAGCACGCGCCAGAGCTTCGAGTGACAGGCCGGCGAAATAGATCTTCTGGTTGGTGCGGGTATAGAGTTCGTGGGCCATGACGGCAGCCTCCACAACGAAATAATTGCTTCACACAGGCCCGGCAGTGTCATGGATCAACCAATGCCAGCGCAAGCAAAAAACAAAAAGGCCGCATGAAACCCCGAAGGGTTCATGCGGCCTTTTTGCTGTTCAGACTAGCGCTTACTCAGCCTTGGCCTTTGCGCTGCGCTTGTCTTCAACAGTCCACTTGCCACCGTCGTAATACGCTTTCCAGCCTGTCGGCTTGCCGTCGACCTCGGTCTGTACGTATTGCTCCTTGGTCTTGCGGCTGTAGCGGATGACCGCTGGCAGACCGTCAGGATCCTTTTGCGGAGCCTCGCACAGGAAGTGGTACTTCGGATCGATCTCGTCCTTGTGCGGCAGAATCTCGATCACCAACGGAGCGCGGGTCTCGCGGTTTTTCGGGAACTGACTGGCGGCCAGGAACAGACCGGACGCACCATCGCGCAGGATATAGGTGTCGTTGACCTTTTCGCATTTCAGCTCAGGCATCTTCACCGGATCCATCTTCGGCGGCGCCGCGTCACCGCTCTTCAGCAGCTTGCGGGTGTTCTTGCACTCCGGGTTGGTGCAACCGAAGAACTTGCCGAAACGGCCGGTCTTGAGCTGCATCTCACTGCCGCACTTATCGCATTCCAGACTCGGACCTTCATAGCCCTTGATGCGATAGCTGCCTTCTTCAATTTCGTAACCGGCGCAATCCGGGTTGTTGCCGCAGATGTGCAGCTTGCGCTTTTCGTCCAGCAGGTAGGCGTCCATCGCCGTGCTGCAGATCGGGCAGCGATGCTTGCCACGCAGTACCAGCGATTCCGATTCGCCCTCGTCGTCTGCGGCGATTTCATCGCCCGGCACCAGGTTGACGGTAGCCTTGCAGCGTTCTTTCGGCGGCAGGCTGTAGCCCGAGCAGCCGAGGAACACGCCAGTCGATGCGGTACGAATCTGCATCGGACGACCGCAGGTGGTGCACGGAATGTCAGTCATGACCGGCTGGTTGGCGCGCATGCCGCTGTCCGGGTTTTCCGCTACTTCGAGCTTCTTCTTGAAGTCGCCGTAGAACTCGTCCAGCACATTTTTCCAGTCGCGCTCGCCCTGCGCCACGTCATCGAGGTTCTCTTCCATGCCGGCGGTGAAGCCGTAGTCCATGAGATTGGAGAAGCTCTCGGACAGACGCTCGGTGACGATGTCGCCCATCTTTTCCGAGTAGAAACGACGGTTGTGCAGGGTCACATAACCGCGATCCTGAATGGTCGAAATGATCGCAGCGTAGGTCGAAGGACGACCGATGCCGCGCTTTTCCATCTCCTTGACCAGACTGGCCTCGGAGTAACGCGCCGGTGGTTTGGTGAAATGCTGCGACGGATCGAGCTTGATCAGCTTCATCACATCGCCCTGGGCCATGTCAGGCAGCACGTCATCATCGCCAGGCTTGGCAATCTGCGGCATCACCCGGGTGTAACCGTCGAACTTGAGGATACGGCCCTTGGCGCGCAGCTCGAAGTCGCCAGCGCCGACGCTGACGGTGGTCGACAGGTACTGCGCCGGCAGCATCTGGCAGGCGAGGAATTGGCGCCAGATCAGCTCGTACAGACGCTCGGCATCACGCTCCATGCCCGCCAGCTTGCTTGGCGTAGTGTTGGCGTCGGACGGACGAATCGCTTCGTGAGCCTCTTGCGCGCCTTCCTTGCTGCTGTAGACGTTCGGCGTTTCCGGCAGGTACTTCTTGCCGAACTCGTCTTCGATGTAAGTGCGCGCCATCGCCACGGCGTCGGCCGAGAGATTGGTCGAGTCGGTACGCATGTAAGTGATGTAGCCGGCTTCGTACAGACGCTGGGCCATCATCATGGTTTTCTTCACGCCGAAACCAAGGCGGTTGCTCGCAGCCTGCTGCAAGGTCGACGTGATGAACGGCGCCGACGGCTTGCTGCTGGTCGGTTTGTCTTCGCGCTTGACGATGCTGTAGCTGGAGGACTTGAGCTTCTCCAGCGCAGCCATGGCCTGGGCTTCGTTCAGCGGCTTGAAGGCTTCGCCTTTTTCGCGAGCCACTTCGAAACGCACGGTCGAGCCTTTGGTGGTGCCGAGATCGGCATGCACTTCCCAGTATTCTTCGGGATTGAACGCACGGATTTCGCGCTCACGCTCGACCACCAGTTTCACAGCAACCGATTGCACGCGCCCGGCAGACAGACCACGGGCGATCTTGGCCCACAGCAGCGGCGATACCATGTAGCCGACGACGCGGTCGAGGAAACGACGCGCCTGCTGGGCGTTGACACGATCAATGTCCAGCTCGCCCGGCTCGGAGAAGGCTTCCTGAATCGCCTTCTTGGTGATTTCGTTGAACACCACACGCTTGTAACGGCTGTCATCACCACCGATGGCTTCGCGCAGGTGCCAGGCAATGGCTTCCCCCTCGCGATCCAAGTCGGTTGCGAGATAGATGGTGTCAGCATCCTTGGCGAGCCGGCGCAGCTCTTCGATGACCTTTTCTTTGCCCGGGAGGATCTCGTACTGGGCTTTCCAGCCGTGTTCCGGATCGACGCCCATGCGCGAGACCAGCTGCTTGCGCGCTTTCTCTTTCGGCGAGAGCACCGGACCTTCGCCCGCAGCAGCCTTGCCGCGCTTGGCGGCTGGCTCTTTGCTGGCGCTAGCCGAACCGCTGGTGGGCAGGTCTCGGATATGGCCGATACTCGACTTCACCACGTATTGGTTACCCAGATACTTGTTGATGGTCTTGGCCTTAGCCGGGGATTCCACAATGACCAGCGATTTGCCCATGGATCAGAAAATTCCTGAATTCTAGAAGTGAAAGGCGGTTGGCGCCTGACGCGGCACCGCTATATATAGTTGATACAAGGTGAGGTCAAGCGCAGGGTTGTCTGCGCAGCCGCCTCATGCCTTGTCAAAAAGGCTCGGTTCGGCTTGCACCAAAGCAAAGCGCGGCACCTGCTCGCCGTCAACCTCGACCGACTCGACGAACATGCTCAGCGGGCGCACCCAAAAACCGTAATCGCCATACAGGGCTTGGTAAAAGACCACTTCTTCTTCGGTTTCGGAATGCCGCGCAATACTGAATACACGGTATTGCGGACCTTTGTAATGTTGGTAGAGCCCAGGTTGTATCGGCATGCTTCGGCCCTCACTGAAATCTTTTCAAAAATAAATAAAAAACCCAAAACAAAAACCGGGGCACTGGGCCCCGGCTTCCATCGACGAGACGCTTAAACGCGTTCGAAGACGGTGGAGATGCCTTGGCCGAGACCAATGCACATAGTGGCCACCCCGAAGGTGCCGCTATTCTGCTTCATCACGTTCAACAGGGTGCCGGAAATACGTGCACCGGAGCAACCGAACGGGTGACCCAGGGCGATCGCGCCGCCGTGCAGGTTAACCTTCTCGTTCATCTTGTCGAGCACTTTCAGATCTTTCAGCACTGGCAAGGCCTGTGCGGCGAAAGCTTCGTTGAGCTCGAAGAAGTCGATATCGTTAATGCCAAGGCCCGCACGCTTCAGGGCTTTTTGTGTCGCCGGCACTGGACCATAGCCCATGATCGCCGGGTCCACACCCGCTACTGCCATCGAACGGATCACCGCCATCGGCTGGATACCCAGGTCCTGTGCACGCTGCGCCGACATCACGATCATGCACGAAGCACCATCGGTGATCTGCGACGAAGTACCGGCAGTCACGGTGCCGCCTTTCGGATTGAATGCCGGCTTGAGCGCCGCCAGACTTTCCAGGGTGGTTTCCGGACGAATGGTTTCGTCGTAGTCGTACAGTTTCAGGAAACCGTTCTCGTCGTAACCCTGCATCGGGATGATTTCGTCCTTGAACTTGCCTTCCACGGTTGCCTTGTGGGCCAACTGGTGGGAACGCACGCCAAAGGCATCCTGTTGCTCACGAGTGATGCCGTGCATCTTGCCAAGCATTTCAGCGGTCAGGCCCATCATGCCCGAGGCTTTCGCCGCGTACAGCGACATGTGCGGGTTCGGATCGACACCATGCATCATGCTTACGTGGCCCATGTGCTCGACGCCGCCGACCACGAACACGTCACCGTTGCCGGTCATGATCGCTTGCGCAGCAGTGTGCAGCGCGCTCATCGAGGAGCCACACAGACGGCTGACGGTCTGGCCGGCCGAGGTGTGCGGGATCTGGGTCATCAGCGACGCCATGCGCGCGATGTTCCAGCCCTGCTCCAGGGTCTGGTTGACGCAGCCCCAGATCACGTCCTCGACTTCCGCCGGGTCGACCTTGCTGTTGCGTTCCAGCAGTTTGCTGATCAGGTGCGCCGACATATCTTCGGCGCGGGTGTTGCGGTGCATGCCGCCCTTGGAGCGGCCCATCGGAGTACGACCGAAGTCGACAATCACGACGTCTCTAGGATTCAAGCTCATAAGTTCACTCTCACTCTAGTTGGGGGCGCTTAACCGAAGAAGCTCTGGCCGTTTTTGGCCATTTCGCGCAGCTTCGCGGTCGGGTGGTACAGCGCGCCCAAATCAGCGTACTGGTCAGCCAGGGCAACGAACTCGGCAACACCGATCGAATCGATGTAGCGCAGCGCACCGCCACGGAATGGAGGGAAACCGATACCGTAGACCAGACCCATGTCGGCTTCGGCGGCGGTTTCAACGATGCCGTCTTCCAGGCAACGCACGGTTTCCAGGCACAGCGGGATCATCATCCAGTTGATGATGTCTTCGTCAGTGACTTCGCGCTGCTCGTAAACGATCGGCTTGAGCACTTCGAGTACCGACGGATCGGCGACTTTCTTCTGCTTGCCTTTCTTGTCGGCCTCGTAGGCGTAGAAGCCCTTGCCGTTCTTCTGGCCCAGGCGTTTGGCTTCGTACAGCACGTCGATGGCCGAACGACGGTCATCCTTCATGCGATCCGGGAAACCTTCAGCCATGACGTCGCGACCGTGGTGACCGGTGTCGATGCCGACCACGTCCATCAGGTACGCAGGACCCATCGGCCAGCCGAATTTTTCCATGACTTTGTCGATGCGGACGAAGTCGACACCGGCGCTGACTAGCTTGGCGAAACCGCCGAAGTACGGGAACAGCACGCGGTTGACCAGGAAGCCGGGGCAGTCATTGACCACGATCGGGTTCTTGCCCATTTTCTTCGCATAGGCAACGGTGGTAGCGATCGCCAGTTCGCTGGACTTCTCGCCACGGATCACTTCCACCAGCGGCATCATGTGCACTGGGTTGAAGAAGTGCATGCCGACAAAGTTTTCCGGACGCTTGAGCGCCTTGGCCAGCAGGCTGATGGAAATGGTCGAGGTGTTGGACGCCAGGATAGTGTCCTCTTTGACCTTGTCTTCGACTTCAGCCAGCACCGCTTGCTTGACCTTCGGGTTCTCGACCACAGCTTCGACGACCAGATCGACGTGACCGAAGTCGCCGTACGACAGGGTCGGACGAATGCCGTTGAGCACTTCAGCCATCTTCGCAGCGGTCATGCGACCCTTGTCAACGCGGCCGACCAGCAGCTTGGCGGCTTCGGCCAGACCCTGCTCGATACCGTGCTCGTTGATGTCCTTCATCAGGATCGGCGTGCCTTTGGAGGCCGACTGATAGGCGATACCGCCACCCATGATGCCGGCGCCCAGTACGGCAGCCTGCTTCACGTCTTTGGCGATTTCGTCGTAGGCCTTGGCCTTTTTCTTCAGTTCCTGATCGTTCAGGAACAGGCCGATCAGGCTCTGCGCAGCAGAGGTCTTGGCCAGTTTGACGAAGCCTGCGGCTTCCACTTCCAGCGCTTTGTCGCGACCGAAGTTCGCGGCTTTCTGGATGGTCTTGATCGCCTCAACCGGCGCCGGGTAGTTCGGGCCGGCCTGGCCAGCCACGAAACCTTTGGCGGTTTCGAAAGCCATCATTTGCTCAATGGCGTTCAACTTGAGTTTTTCAAGTTTCGGTTGACGCTTGGCCTTGTAATCGAACTCGCCGGAGATGGCGCGCTTGATCAGCTCGAGGGCAGCTTCCTGCAATTTTTCAGGGGCGACTACGGCGTCGACGGCGCTGACTTTCAGCGCGTCTTCCGGGCGGTTTTCCTTGCCGGCGGCAATCCACTCGATGGCGTTGTCGACACCGATCAGGCGTGGCAGACGCACGGTACCGCCGAAGCCCGGGTAGATGCCCAGTTTGACTTCCGGCAGACCAATCTTGGCCTTGGTGGACATGACGCGATAGTCAGCCGCCAGGCACATTTCCAGACCGCCACCGAGGGCGATGCCGTTGATGGCCGCGACGGTTGGCACGTTGAGGTCTTCGAAATCGCTGAAGATCTTGTTGGCTTCGAGATTGCCAGCAACCAGCTCGGCATCCGGCAGCTTGAAGTTGTCGACAAATTCGGTGATGTCGGCGCCGACGATGAACACGTCCTTGCCGCTGCTGACGATCACGCCCTTGATCGAAGCATCTGCCTTGATGGTGTCTACGGCCTGACGCAGTTCGTTCAGGGTTAGACGGTTGAACTTGTTGACGGACTCACCCTTGAGGTCGAATTTCAATTCGACGATGCCACTTTCAAGAGCTTTAACCGTGATGGCTTTACCTTCGTAAATCATCAACTGATCTCCACGATATGGAAGCTGAACAGTACACGTCGGACGCAGGCTTATGGCTCAGAAGGACGCTTTGCTCGTCGATACTGACACCGTCCGCCTGGCACACCCGCCAACGCGATAGTCGGGATTCTGTAGGAGCAGTCTGTAAGACAAACGCTCAATTCATACGCCCGTTTGATTCGGGTACGTCACCTTCACGGAATTTCTGACAATTGTCAATCGCCCTAAATTCGGGCTGAAATGCGACTTTGCAGTCATTTCTGCACCATGATGAGCAGCAACACCCGTCTCGATGTTGAGCCATTCATAGAATCAATAGTTAGAAAAGTCGCCCTAATTTCCGCCGAGCCCTGTTCAGAAGGCTACGCTGGGGGGACTGCGAGGAAATTTGCCGGGGCGATCGAAGCGCCTGCCGCAAAAAAAGATTACCGGCCTGCCTGGCCAACCCGCCCGACGAATCATGTCGGGCTTTTTATTACTCGTCTGCCAGACCTTCCACACCGTTGCAGTGAGAAAAGTCGCCGTTTCACGCCAGCGCTTTCAGCGTCGTGTCGATATCCTGCAGAACCGTCGCCTCGCCCTTCTCGCCCCAGTACAAGGCGATCATCTGCTTGTCCGCTTCGATCTTGAAAACATTCCCCGGCAATTTTTCGAAATAATCGAGCAGGGTCCGGTCATCGCAGACTTCTTGCCATTGATTGACCCACACGCCCGGGGTTTTCTGCCAATAGGTCCAGCACGCCGGTTGACTGCCACGTCGGGGTCGGTGGTACTGGGCGCAGGGATTCGGCGGCTCCGGCAGCAGCCAGTGCGGCCACTCCTGCGGCGCCAGCTGCATCGCCAGGCCGATGCGTCGCGCCTCCATGCGCAAGGCCATGCGCCCGCTCTGCGTGCGCGATGGGCGCAACCATGCCAGTGGACTTAAAACTACCAGCAGGATTGACACCACCAGCCAGACCGTCATATCTGTACTCCCGATTTTTGATGAGCCCATTGTGTCACTTGCGAACCAATGCGCTTGAAACCAGCCATACTTACCAATATCGAACCCTCAGGAGGAGCACCTCATGCCCTACCACCACATACTGGTCGCCGTAGATTTGACCGAAGAGTGCGACCCTGTGATCCACCGCGCCCGCGAGCTGTCGGTGAGCAACGCTGCCAAGTTGTCGCTGGTGCATATCGTAGAACCAATGGCCATGGCCTTCGGTGGCGACGTGCCGATGGACCTGTCACAACTGCAACAACAGCAGTTCGATCAGGCCAAGGAGCGTCTTGAAAAACTCAAATCGAAATACCCCGAGCTCGAAGGCGCCAATTGCCATCTGACCTACGGCCAGCCACGCCAGGAAATCCATCATTTCGCCAAGGAACAAGCGTGCGATCTGATCGTGGTCGGAAGCCATGGCCGTCATGGCTTGGCACTGCTGCTCGGCTCGACCGCGAATGACGTGCTGCACGGCGCACCTTGCGATGTACTGGCGGTGCACCTGGTCAAACGTTGATCTGTCTTGCTCTTTGTGGGAGCGAGCCTGCTCGCGAATACGTCGGCACATTCAATATGAGTGCTGCCTGACACACCGCTTTCGCGAGCAGGCTCGCTCCCACAGGTGACCTGTTCCAGTCTGCAGATCGCGTTACATATGAAAAGCCCGGCGCTCATCACTGAGCGCCGGGCTTTTTCACATCAGCAGCAATCAGGCATCCAGCTCGGCCCAACGCTCCACCAACGCATCCAGCTCGGCCTGCAATTGCTCCAGCGAAGCAATCACTTTGGCCGTTTCCGCCGGCGGACGCTGGTAGAAACCGGCTTCAGCCATTTCCGCCTCAACCGCGGCGATCTGCTGCTCCTTGGCGTCGATGTCGCCCGGCAAGGCTTCCAGCTCACGCTGCAGCTTGTAGCTCAGTTTCTTCTTGGCAACCGGAGCGGCAGCGGCAGGCGCAGCCACCGGAGCCGGCTCAGCGGTAACCACCGCCGAGTTCAGGTCAGCCTTGCCCGACTTGCTTTCAGTCACGCCCAACAGACGCGGCGAGCCGCCCTGACGGATCCAGTCCTGATAGCCGCCGACATATTCACGAACCTTGCCTTCACCTTCGAAGACCAGGGTGCTGGTCACCACGTTATCGAGGAATGCCCGGTCGTGGCTGACCATCAGCACGGTGCCGTTGAAGGTCAGCAGCACTTCTTCGAGCAGCTCGAGGGTTTCCACATCGAGGTCGTTGGTCGGTTCGTCGAGTACCAGCAGGTTCGCCGGTTTGCTGAACAGCTTCGCCAGCAACAGACGCGCACGCTCGCCACCGGACAACGCCTTGACCGGCGTGCGTGCACGCTGCGGGCTGAACAGGAAGTCGCCGAGATAGCTCAGCACATGGCGGCTCTGCCCGTCGATGTCGATGAAGTCGCGACCTTCGGCGACGTTGTCGATCACGGTTTTTTCCAGATCCAGCTGATGGCGCAACTGGTCAAAGTAGGCGACGTCAATCCGGGTGCCCTCTTCCACTTTACCGCTGGTCGGTTGCAGACCGCTGAGCATCAGTTTCAACAGGGTGGTCTTGCCGGTACCGTTGGCGCCGAGCAGACCGATACGGTCGCCGCGCTGCAGGACCATGGAGAAATCCTTGATCAGGAACGGCCCGCCCGGGTGCGCGAAGCTCACGTTCTCGAGCACCATCACCTGCTTGCCGGATTTGTCCGCGGTTTCCAGCTGGATGTTGGCCTTGCCGGTACGCTCGCGACGCTCACTGCGCTCAACGCGCAGGGCTTTCAGAGCGCGCACACGACCTTCGTTACGAGTGCGGCGGGCCTTGATGCCCTGACGGATCCACACCTCTTCCTGAGCCAGACGCTTGTCGAACAGCGCGTTGGCGGTTTCTTCAGCGGCCAGCGCGGCTTCTTTGTGCACGAGGAAACTGGCGTAGTCGCCGTTCCAGTCGATCAGGCCGCCGCGATCCAGTTCGAGGATGCGCGTGGCGAGGTTTTGCAGGAAGGAACGGTCGTGCGTGATGAACAGCACGGCGCCCTGGAAGTCTTTCAGCGCCTCTTCGAGCCAGGCAATCGCACCGATGTCCAGGTGGTTGGTCGGTTCGTCGAGCAGCAGCAGATCCGGTTCGGACACCAGCGCCTGCGCCAGCAGCACGCGGCGACGCCAGCCGCCGGAGAGTTCGGCGAGGGTCTTGTCGGCCGGCAGTTGCAGGCGGCTCAGGGTGCTGTCGACCAGCGTCTGCAAGCGCCAGCCGTCACGGGCTTCAAGGTCGTGCTGAACGTGCATCAGCTTGTCCAGATCGGCGTCGGTGACGATGTTCTGGCTCAGGTGATGGTATTCGGCGAGCAAGGCGCCAACACCGTCGAGGCCTTCAGCCACCACGTCGAATACCGTCCGATCGTCGGCAACCGGCAATTCTTGCGGCAATTCGCCGATTTTCAGACCGGGGGCACGCCACACCGAGCCGTCATCGGGCTTCTGGTCGCCCTTGACCAGTTTCATCATGCTGGACTTGCCAGTGCCATTGCGGCCGATGATGCACACCCGCTCACCACGGGCGATCTGCCAGGACACCTTGTCCAACAACGGCATAGCGCCGAACGCAAGGGACACATCGCTGAATTTGAGCAGGGTCATGAGCTTCTCCAAAAACCGGGCGCGCATTCTACCTGACTTGAGGCTTCAGCAGGCCGGCAATTTGTCTGTCGAAGCACTCTGCACAACATTTGTTGCGAACTTGTGCAGCGAGGCTCGCAAAGCTTTCGCCGCTTGCTGGCAAAAGGCTAAGCTACAGTCAATTCAGTGCGGATTTCGATCGGCACTTGTCATGATTTCTCTGCCCGGATGTCTCATGCGCAGTCGCCTTTTCAGTGTTTTGTCCTGCTTGTTTCTTACCGCCGCTGCCGCTCAATCCGTCCAGGCGGTGGACCTGTCCACCCAACGCCAGTATTACGATGAAGCCAAGCGCGCCTTGGCCAAGGGTGATACCGGCCCGTATTTCCGTTACAGCCAGGCGCTGGCCGATTATCCGCTGGAGCCGTATCTGGCCTACGACGAACTGACCGCCCGCCTGAAGACGGCGAGCAACGCGGAAATCGAGAAATTCCTCGCCGAACACGGTGACCTGCCGCAAGCCAACTGGATGAAGCTGCGCTGGTTGCGCTGGCTCGCCGACCGTGGCGACTGGGCGACCTTCGTCAAGTATTACGATCCGAAGCTGAATTTCACAGAACTGGACTGCCTCAACGCGCAGTACCAGATCAGCCACGACAAGAAAGCCGAAGGGTATGCCAGTGCGGAAAAACTCTGGCTGACCGGCAAATCGCAACCGGCCGCCTGTGACGCGCTGTTCGGCATCTGGGCTGCCGACGGCCAGCTTACCGAGCAGAAACGCTGGGAGCGCACCAAACTTGCCGCGCAGGCCCGCAACTATCCGCTGGCCAACAGCCTGATCAACGGCCTCACCACCCTCGCCCCGCGCGGTCGCTTGCTGGTCGACGTGGCGCAGAAACCCGAACTGCTCAACCAGCCGTCGCGCTTCACCCCGGCCGACGAGCCGATGTCAGACGTCGTCAGCCTCGGCCTGCGCCGCCTCGCTCGGCAGGATCCGGACAAGGCCATGGCTTTGCTCGACGGTTACGCCAGCAGCATGCATTTCTCTCGTGATGAGAAAGTCGCGATTGCTCGCGAGATCGGCCTGACCCTTGCGCGCCGCTTCGACAGCCGCGCGCTGGATGTCATGACCAAATACGATCCGGAGCTGCGCGACAACACCGTCTCGGAATGGCGCCTGCGCCTGCTCTTGCGTCTGGCACGCTGGAATGATGCCTATGAGCTGACCAAACGTCTGCCGCAAGACCTGGCCACCACCAACCGTTGGCGCTACTGGCAGGCGCGCAGCCTGGAACTGGCCGAGCCACAAAACCCGCAAGCGCTGACCCTGTACAAGAATCTGGCGCGGGAACGAGACTTCTACGGCTTCCTCGCCGCAGACCGTTCACAATCGCCTTACTCGCTGAACAACAAACCGCTGGTGCTCAGCCAGGCGCTGATCAACAAGGTCCGCAACACCCCCGGCGTACGTCGCGCGCTGGAGTTTCATGCACGCGGGCAGATCGTCGATGGGCGTCGCGAGTGGTATCACGTCAGCCGTCATTTCAACCGCGATGAAATGGTCGCCCAGGCCAAACTGGCCTACGACCTGAAATGGTACTTCCCGGCGATTCGCACCATCAGTCAGGCGCAATACTGGGACGATCTGGACATCCGCTTCCCGATGGCGCACCGCGATACCCTCGTGCGTGAGGCCAAGGTGCGCGGCCTGCATTCGAGCTGGGTGTTCGCCATCACCCGGCAGGAAAGCGCCTTCATGGACGACGCGCGCTCCGGCGTCGGCGCCAGCGGCCTGATGCAATTGATGCCCGGCACGGCCAAGGAAACCGCGCGCAAGTTCAGCATCCCACTGGCCTCACCGCAGCAAGTGCTCGATCCGGACAAGAACATTCAGCTCGGCGCCGCTTACCTCAGCCAGGTGCACAGCCAGTTCAACGGCAACCGCGTGCTCGCCTCCGCCGCTTACAACGCCGGGCCGGGCCGCGTGCGTCAGTGGCTGCGCGGCGCTGATCACCTGAGTTTCGACGTCTGGGTGGAAAGCATCCCGTTCGACGAAACCCGTCAATACGTGCAGAACGTGTTGTCCTACTCGGTGATCTACGGGCAAAAACTCAACTCGCCGCAACCGCTGGTGGATTGGCATGAGCGGTATTTTGATGATCAGTAACGGGTAATGCCGGTTACGTAGAAGCCACCGAAGACAGCGATCTTTTGATCTGGCTCAACAAAAATGCCCGCACTGCAATACGGGCATTTTTTTAGCGCAGCAGATCTATCTTTTCGCCTGCACGACCTTGAGCTTGCCCTCTTCTGTGAGCAGGTATTTCTGAACGGGACTGTTCGGACTTTGAGGATCCGTCATTTCGACCAATCCCGCTGCCAGTGCCGGTTTAAGGTAGTTGGATCTAAATGTCGCCCTATGTGTAAGACCCAATTCGCCCATTAGCTCACTGGTTTTCAGCGCCCGGTTTTGCAACGTTAGCAAAAGCCTCTTTACTGGGTCGGTTACTGGGTCGGTTACTGGGTCGGTCACAGACTCGCTTTCGACGGCTTCGCGCAGTGCAAGACTCAACGCGTGGAGCATGAATTCAACAAACGGCGTCGATTCTGCCATCCGGTCCGCCGTCGAGAGCGCAGCGTAATAGGCGTCCTGTTGATCCCGGATAACCGCCTCAACTGGCAAGTAGGCAAGCACCGGTCGCCACTGGCTGAGAATCAGAGTTTGCCAGAGACGCCCCATCCTCCCATTTCCATCCGCGAAAGGATGAATAAACTCGAATTCGTAATGGAAGACACAACTGATGATCAACGGATGCCAATCAGATGAGCCAAGCCATGCCAAGAGGTCATCGACCAGATCCGCAATCCGGCTCGGGGGCGGCGCCATATGCACCAACTGATTGCCTCGATAGATGCCAACGCCCGTACGGCGTAATTGCCCACTATCCTTGATCAAACCGTGCATCAATAACTCATGGGCTCGCAACAGATCAGGCTTGCTCCCCGGATTCCAGGTGGGCATCGACTCATACGCCGCAAAAGCGTTGTGAACTTCCTGTATCTCCTTGGGCAACCCCAGGACTCGACGCCCGGCAATGACCGCAGTGACCTGTCCAACACTCAATGTATTGTTTTCGATAGCCAGCGAAGCCTGAATCGTACGGATTCGATTGCTTCGACGCAGCTGAGGCGTCTGCGGACTATCGTCCACAGCCAAGAGCTGACCTATCTGTTCGCTGATTTCGGCGATCAGCGTAATCATTCGTGCAGTCAAGGTCAGCGGCGGCTGATAACGACTCATATCCTCATCCTGAAATCATGCAGTTCGTAATGATGCCCGATGTTGGCGCCATGCATCAGTTCTGTTTAGTCGCCTCATAACCATCATTAAACTGCAACGCCGCCAGCCGCGCGTACAGTGGATTGCTGGCGATCAACTCCTGATGTGTCCCCACCGCTACCAGCTTGCCTTGATCCATCACTGCAATCCGGTCAGCGTTCTTCACCGTGGCCAGTCGGTGCGCGATGACCAACGTGGTGCGGTTTTCCATCAGCGTTGGCAGGGCCTGCTGGATCAGATGCTCGCTCTGGGCGTCGAGGGCACTGGTGGCTTCGTCCAGGAGCAGGATCGGCGCGTCTACCAGCAAGGCGCGGGCGATGGCCAGACGTTGGCGCTGACCGCCGGACAACCCGAGGCCGCCATCTCCCAGATGAGTTTGATAGCCGTCCGGCATTTGTTCGATGAAGTCGTGGGCGTGGGCAATTCGCGCAGCTTCCTCGACCTGTTCAAGCGTGGCCGTCGGGCAGCCGTAGCGAATGTTGTCCTCCACACTGCCGAAGAACAACGCAGGAGTTTGCGAGACCAGGGCGAAACAGCGGCGCAGATCCAGCGGGTCAAGGCTGGTCAGCGGCACGCCATCGAGGAGAATCCGGCCCTCGCGCGGATCGTAGAAGCGCAGTAACAAGTCGTAGACCGTGGACTTGCCCGCGCCCGACGGCCCCACCAATGCCAGGGTTTCGCCCGCCCTCACCGTCAGACTCAAGCCATCAACGGCGTAGCTTTGCGGACGCGACGGGTAGGAAAAACGCACGTCGCGCAGTTCAAGTTCTCCTTTGACTCGCGCTGGCAGAGTGACCAGTCCGGTCGACGGTGGCTGGATGATGTTTTCCGAGCGCAGCAATTCCGCGATGCGTTCAGCGGCACCCGCAGCGCGTTGCAGTTCGCCGATCACTTCGCTCAGCGTGCCGAACGCGCTGCCGACAATCAGGCTGTAGAAAACGAATGCCGCCAGCTCGCCGGCCGAGATACGCCCGGCCATTACGTCCATGCCGCCGACCCACAACATCACCGCCACTGCGCCAAGCACCAGCACGATCACCAAAGTAATTAACCACGCTCGCTGGAAAATCCGTTTGCGCGCGGTTTCGAACGCCTGCTCGACGGTCGAAGCGAAACGCTGCTCGTCCTGAACCTGGTGGTTGTAGGCTTGCACGGTTTTGATCTGGCCGAGGGTTTCCGACACATAGCTGCCAATGTCGGCGATACGGTCCTGGCTCTGGCGCGAGAGATTGCGCACGCGGCGGCCGAAAATCAGGATCGGCGCGATCACCAGCGGCAGTGCAATCACGACAATGCTGGTCAACTTCGGATTGGTGATGAACAGCAGCACTACACCGCCGATCACCATCAGCAGATTGCGCAGGAACAGCGAGAGCGACGAACCGATCACCGATTGCAGCAAGGTGGTGTCAGCGGTCAGGCGCGACTGGATTTCCGAGCTGCGGTTGTCCTCATAAAAGCCCGGATGCAGATACACCAGGTGATTGAACACCTGACGGCGAATGTCGGCGACCACGCGCTCGCCTATCCACGACACCAGATAGAAACGGGCAAAGGTGCCCAGCGCCAGCCCGAGCACCAGCAACATGAAAATGCCGATGGACTGATTGAGCAGATGCGGCGAACGGGTCATGAAACCCTGGTCTACCAACAACTTGATGCCCTGCCCCATCGACAGGGTAATGCCGGCGGTGACGATCAGCGCGAGTAGAGCGCCGAAGGCATGCCAGCGGTACGGCAGGAGAAAATGACTGGTCAGGCGCAGGGCGCGCCGGTGTCGGGAAGAAAGCATGGAGATCATGGAGTTCACGTCTGCGCAGATGGATCGGGCCAGCCTACAGACTCAGATGGGGTGGAACTCTGTAAATCACAATGAGTCAGGTTAAATATGCCCGGGATGTCCGGATGCTAGAAACGATTGGTCTAAGGTTGCGGTTGAGACGAGCGGTCATTTCTGTTTGAGTAGAGATGCCGCCCGCCGACAGACCGCAGGGAGTTGTCACAGCCTGGTCACGTGGCGGTTTTAACTTAGGCACACAACCTGATGAGGAGACAGGCCATGTCCTTGCAACACAGCAGCGAAGACAAGATTGAAGTGATGCGCACCAAACCCGGTCAGTCTCTGGGTTGCTCGATTATCGATGAGCAGGGCCGCGAAGTACCGATCACTGAAGACATGATCCAGGACGCTTGCCGCGAACTGGAGAAGCGATTGGTCAAGCCTGCCGAACAAGAGTGATGTAGCCACCGTCTTCCCGACCCGGCCCTGATTGGCCGGGTTTTTTATATCTGTAATTTAGCTGCGAATCGTGTAGGAGCTGCCGAAGGCTGCGATCTTTTGATCTTCAAAAAGCAAGATCAAGAGATCGCAGCCTCGTTTCACTCGACAGCTCCTACAGGACACGGGTTGCCCCCAGCGCCTCTACAATCTGCCGCAACCCCGGCGCATCACCTTCAATTCGCACCTTCAGCCCTTCGATCTCGCGTCGCACCGGATATTGCTTGCGCAACACGTCAAACGCCGCACGCTGCTCAGCGACATTTCCCACCAGACTGCGGCGGAAATCCGCATCATCGCGGCGCGGGTCGTACACGCCCCGGCACAACATCGCCAACGCCCACGCCGGATCGCTGTCACCGTGCAGGGAAACTTCCGACAACCAGGTTGCTGGCAGCAGATCGCTGAGCGCGATAGCTGCAGGTTGGCCGCTGAAAGCGCAGTAGGCCTGATAGATCTGCGCGGTCCCGCGTTGCTTGCCGTCGAGGCTGTAACCGGCAATATGGGGCGTGGCCAAAACGCAGAGCTCGGCCAGCGCAGGGTCGACTTCCGGTTCCTTCTCCCAGACGTCGAGCACCGCTTGCAGGTCCTCGCGCTCCAGCAGCACCTCACGTAGCGCAACGTTATCCACCACAGGGCCGCGCGCCGCGTTGATCAACCATGCACCCTGCTTGAGTTGCTGCAAACGCTGTTGATCGAACAGGTGCCAGGTTGCAGAGTCGCCGCTGCGGGTCAAAGGCGTATGCAGACTGATCACGTCGCACTGTTCGATGATCTGCTCAAGGCTGACATAATCGCCGCCCTCGGCAGCCTGACGTGGCGGGTCGCAAACCTTGACGTTCCAGCCCAGGCCCTTCAGGACCTTGATCAAGCGCCCCCCCACTTCACCGGCGCCGACAACGCCGTAAGTACGCTGCGTCAGATCAGCCCCTTCGATTTCGGCCAGCGTCATCAGACTGCCCAGTACGTAATCGACCACCCCACGGGCATTACACCCCGGCGCGCTCGACCAGCAGATCCCGGCCTCGTTGAAGTAATCGAGATCCAGATGATCGGTGCCGATGGTGCAGGTGCCGACAAAGCGCACCTTGCTGCCATCAAGCAGCGCGCGATTGACGTTGGTCACCGAACGCACCAGCAACACATCGGCGTGCTCGACCGTCGCGCGGTCAATGGAGCGGCCCGGCACTCGGCGGATGTCACCGAAACCGGCAAAAAAGGCATCGAGCAGCGGGATATTTTCGTCGGCAACAATCAGCATGGCGGGCTCCTTGGGCGGATCGGCAGTTTAGGTGCTGACGCGTCGATCAGCCAGCAGGGTTTGCGCTTACAAATACGCAACAGAGGATTTTTCCTGACCGAGGCGTCAGCGGCGTAGAATGCGCCGCTCTGCGCATCGATACTTTCTGGACGCTTTGCCTGTGAACCCTGTAACTGACCAACCTGTCGCCGTCTCGCTGAGCCGCCCTGCGCGGATTCGCCTGGAGTTGAAAAACCTGCTCGCCCTCGCCCTGCCGATCATCATCGCGCAACTGGCGACCACGGCGATGGGCTTCGTCGATGCGGTGATGGCCGGGCGCGTCGGGCCCAAGGACCTGGCGGCAGTGGCACTGGGCAACTCGATCTGGGTCCCGGTGTTTCTGTTGATGACCGGCACCCTGCTGGCCACGACACCAAAAGTCGCCCAGCGTTTCGGCGCCGGCAAGCACAGCGAAATTGGCCCGATTGTGCGTCAGGCGTTATGGCTGGCATTGGTAGTCGGATTGATCGCCACCTCGATGCTGATCGCTGCCGAGCCGGTGCTACATCTGATGAAAGTCGATCCGGAGCTGATCAGCCCGTGCATGCAATATCTGCACGGCATCGCCAGCGGCTTGCCGGCGGTGGCCTTCTATCACGTGCTGCGCTGCACCAGCGACGGCATCGGCCGCACCCGCCCGGCCATGGTGCTGGGCCTGTGTGGTCTGGCGCTGAACATCCCGCTGAACTACATCTTCATCTACGGCCACTTCGGCGTGCCGGCCATGGGCGGCGTCGGCTGCGGCTGGGCCACGGCAATCGTGATGTGGGTGATGGCGCTGGGCCTGGCCGGGTACGAACGCTGGGCACCAGCCTATCGCTCAAGCGAACTGTTCAGCCGTTTCGACTGGCCGCAGTGGACGGTGATCAAACGTCTGCTGTCGATTGGTTTGCCGATCGGCATCGCGGTGTTTGCCGAGTCGAGCATTTTTGCCGTGATCGCCCTGCTGATCGGCAGCCTCGGCGCGACGGTGGTGGCCGGGCATCAGATCGCGCTGAACGTCAGCTCGCTGGTGTTCATGATCCCGTACTCGCTGGGCATGGCGGTTACCGTGCGTGTCGGCCAGGCGCTGGGCCGCGAGGAACCGCGTGAGGCGCGTTTTGCCGCTGGAGTCGGCATGGGCACGGCGCTGGCCTACGCCTGCCTGTCGGCGAGCCTGATGCTGGCGCTACGCGAGCCGATTGCGGCGATCTATACCGCTGATCCAACGGTGATTCACATTGCGGCGATGCTGATTGTCTATTCAGCGCTGTTCCAGTTTTCCGATGCGATCCAGGTGACTGCGGCAGGCGCACTGCGTGGTTATCAGGATACTCGGGTGACGATGATCCTGACCCTGTTCGCCTACTGGGGGATTGGTTTGCCGGTCGGTTATGCGCTGGGCCTGACCGATTGGCTCGGCGAGCCACGCGGTCCGAGCGGTTTGTGGCAGGGTTTGATCGTAGGCTTGAGCTGCGCAGCGTTGATGCTGTCGATTCGTCTGACACGCAGTGCGCGCAAGCGGATTCGAATCAGTCGTTCGGCGGGTTGATCACCCATAAAAAAAGACCTGCATTTGCAGGTCTTTTTTTGCCCTGAGTCAGGACTTCTTGCGAATCCAGTACAGATAGGTGCCGGCCTCTTCATGCTGGCTGACCAGTTCATGGTCAAGAAACACGCAGAACTTGGGGATATCGCGCTTGGTCGAGGGATCGGTGGCGATCACCTTGAGCAGGCCGCCGGGTACCAGATCGCGAATGTGCTGGTGCAACATCATCACCGGCTCCGGGCAATTGAGGCCGGTGGCGTCGAGGGTGCCGTCGACCGGGGTATCGATCATTTCACTCATGGTTCACTCCAGAAACTGGCCGGCATTGTCGCGCATTGCTTGGGATATCGTCCAACCCATGTGGGAGCGAGCCTGCTCGCGAAGGCAATCCGTCAGCCCCACCGCTTTCGCGAGCAGGCTCGCTCCCACAGGTTCAGTGTTGTGTCAGCGCGATTTGGTTTTCCTGGTGTCATGCCGGCGCAAATGGCAAGTCACTTCCTCGCGGTCGTGATACAGCTGCTTGCAGCCGATATCAACCTTGATCCCACGCGCCTTGAATCCATCGGCAATGCGCTCGAGCAGACGTTTCACTTCGGCATAACGCTGCTTCATCGGCAGCTTCAGGTTGACCACTGCTTCGCGGCAATGTCCTTCGCCGATCCACTCTTCCAGCATCGCCGCGTTGCGCGCAGGTTTCTCGACGATGTCGCAAACCATCCAGTCCACCGGCTGCTTCGGCTTGAAGGTGAAACCGTCTGCCATCAGATGCTGGACCAGCCCGGTTTCCATCAGGCTTTCAGCCATCGGGCCGTTGTCGATAGCCGTCACCAGCATGCCACGGTTGACCAGTTGCCAGGTCCAGCCGCCCGGCGCGGCGCCGAGGTCAACGCCGGTCATGTCGCTGTGCAGGCGGTCTTCCCACTGATCACGTGGAATGAAGTGGTGCCACGCCTCCTCCAGCTTCAAGGTCGAACGGCTGGGTGCCTCGCGAGGAAACTTCAGGCGCGGGATGCCCATCGGCCACATCGCCGAATTGCCGGCATCGGCCATGCCGAGAAACACTTCGCGACCACTTTTGAAGGTCAGCAACAAACGCGGCTTGCTGGCGTCTTCCACCAGTTTGCCAGCGGCGGTCAGCGCCTTGCGCAGCGGGCCTTCGAACTTTTTGCAGAAATTCGACAGTTCCTTGCCGTCATTGGTATCGACCACTTCCAGCCACAGACTGCCAAACACCGGGAAATCGGCCATGTGCGCGAGGATTACGCTGATGCGATCGTTTTCCGGCAGATCGATGAAAAAGCCGCGCGCCCACTGCCGAGGGAAGATCAATTCGGCGAAACGCTGACCGCGCATCAGGCGTTCGGCGCCGTCGGCTTCGGTGCAGACAAACTCGGCGCAGGCCGTGGCGGTTTTGGCTTTGGCGTAACCGGCGACATTGAGACGGGCGGCGAGATCGGAAATCTCCGAACAGACTTCGCCTTCGAAGCCGGGCCGGCAATGCATGAATAGGGTGTTCATTCTTACTCCTGGGCAGCGGTCGATCATTCGGCCGCTGCGCGATGCTCAAGCCTTGCGTTGCCGCAATGCCTGTCACGAAAACCGGCGCATGATAGCTGAAGTCGGAACCATGGTTGCGCCGATAGAGTCCAGTTATTAGCCAGCTACTCAAAACAGGGCTAGGTTTAATGCTCTGCCCGTCCCCTCAGTCCGTAGCCGTGCGGACTCAAAGGAGTGATCGTAATGCCGTCCCTCGATAGTCTGAAGTCACTGAAAACCCTACAAATCGACGCCACGACCTACCACTATTTCAGCCTGCCGGAAGCCGCCAAAAGCCTGGGCGATCTCGACAAGCTGCCGATGTCATTGAAGGTCCTGCTGGAAAATCTGCTGCGCTGGGAAGACGAAAAAACCGTCACCGGCGCTGACCTCAAAGCCATCGCCGCCTGGCTCAAGGAGCGCCGCTCCGATCGCGAAATCCAGTACCGCCCTGCCCGTGTATTGATGCAGGACTTTACCGGCGTCCCCGCCGTGGTCGATCTCGCCGCCATGCGTGCGGCAATGGCCAAGGCCGGCGGCGATCCGCAGCGGATCAATCCGTTGTCGCCGGTGGACCTGGTGATCGACCACTCGGTGATGGTCGACAAGTTTGCCAGCGCCAGTGCGTTTGAACAGAACGTCGACATCGAAATGCAACGCAACGGCGAGCGCTATGCCTTCCTGCGCTGGGGCCAGAGTGCGTTCGATAACTTCAGCGTGGTCCCGCCGGGTACCGGCATCTGCCACCAGGTCAACCTTGAGTACCTCGGCCGCACCGTTTGGACCAAAGACGAGGATGGCCGCACCTACGCCTTCCCCGACACCCTGGTCGGCACCGACTCCCACACCACCATGATCAACGGTCTCGGCGTGCTCGGCTGGGGCGTTGGCGGGATCGAAGCGGAAGCGGCGATGCTCGGGCAACCGGTGTCGATGCTGATTCCAGAAGTGATCGGCTTCAAACTCACCGGCAAGCTCAAGGAAGGAATCACCGCCACCGATCTGGTGCTGACCGTAACGCAGATGCTGCGCAAAAAAGGCGTGGTCGGCAAATTCGTCGAATTCTATGGCGACGGCCTCGCCGACCTGCCGTTGGCAGACCGCGCGACCATCGCCAACATGGCTCCGGAATACGGTGCGACGTGCGGTTTCTTCCCGGTCGACGATGTCACGCTGGAATACCTGCGCTTGTCCGGCCGGCCGCCGGAAGTGGTGAAGCTGGTCGAGGCCTACACCAAGGCTCAAGGCCTGTGGCGTCTGCCGGGTCAGGAGCCGGTGTTCACCGACAGCCTGGCCTTGGACATGGGCAGCGTGGAGGCAAGCCTGGCCGGACCGAAACGTCCGCAGGATCGCGTCTCCCTGCCGAACGTCGCGCAGGCCTTCAGTGATTTCATCGACCTGCAATTCAAACCCACCAGCAAGGAAGAAGGACGCCTGGAAAGCGAGGGCGGTGGCGGCGTGGCGGTGGGCAACGCCGATCTGGTGGGCGAAGCGGACTACGAATACGAGGGCAAGACCTATCGCCTGAAAAACGGTGCCGTGGTCATCGCCGCGATCACTTCCTGCACCAACACTTCCAACCCGAGCGTAATGATGGCTGCTGGACTGCTGGCGAAAAAAGCCGTCGAAAAAGGCCTGACACGCAAGCCTTGGGTCAAAAGCTCACTGGCCCCCGGCTCGAAAGTGGTCACCGACTACTACAAAGCTGCCGGGCTGACTCAGTACCTTGATCAGCTCGGGTTTTCGTTGGTCGGCTACGGTTGCACCACCTGCATCGGCAACTCCGGGCCACTGCCGGAGCCGATCGAGAAAGCCATTCAGAAAGCCGATCTGACCGTCGCGTCGGTCTTGTCCGGCAACCGCAACTTCGAAGGTCGCGTACACCCACTGGTGAAAACCAACTGGCTGGCCTCGCCTCCGCTGGTCGTCGCCTACGCACTGGCTGGCAGCGTGCGCACCGATATCAGCAGCGAACCGCTGGGCGAGGATCAGCAGGGCAATCCGGTGTACCTGCGCGATATCTGGCCGAGCAGCCGGGAAATCGCCGAAGCGGTGAATCAGGTCAACACGGCGATGTTCCACAAGGAATACGCCGAAGTGTTTGCCGGCGACGAACAATGGCAAGCCATCGAGGTGCCGCAAGCGGCGACTTACGTGTGGCAGGACGATTCGACCTACATTCAGCATCCACCTTTCTTCGACGACATTTCCGGCCCTCTGCCGGAAGTGAACGACGTCAAAGGTGCGCGAGTCTTGGCTTTGCTCGGCGATTCAGTGACCACCGACCATATCTCCCCCGCCGGCAACATCAAGATCGACAGCCCGGCCGGGCGATACCTGCAGGAAAAAGGCGTCGAGCCGCGCGACTTCAACTCCTACGGTTCCCGTCGCGGCAATCATGAAGTGATGATGCGCGGCACGTTTGCCAACATCCGTATTCGCAACGAGATGCTTGGCGGCGAGGAAGGCGGGAACACCATTTACATCCCCACCGGGGAAAAAATGGCGATCTATGACGCAGCGATGAAATATCAGGCTTCGGGGACGCCGTTGGTGGTGATTGCCGGTCAGGAGTACGGCACCGGGTCGAGCCGTGACTGGGCGGCGAAAGGCACCAATCTGCTGGGCGTCAAAGCGGTGATTGCGGAGAGTTTCGAACGTATTCACCGCTCGAATCTGGTCGGCATGGGTGTGCTGCCGTTGCAGTTCAAGCTTGATCAAAACCGCAAGAGCCTCAATCTGACCGGCAAAGAGTCGTTCGAGATTCTGGGATTGACCGGCGTCGAGCTAAGGCCGCGGATGAACCTGCCGCTGGTTATCACTCGGGAGGATGGGCGTCAGGAAAGAATCGAAGTCTTGTGCCGCATTGATACGCTGAATGAGGTCGAGTACTTCAAATCCGGGGGGATTCTGCATTATGTGTTGCGGCAGTTGATTGCTTCGTGACGGGGTGACATTCGCCCAGGCTGTGATCTTTTTGACTTGGCTTTCAAAAGCAGGATCAAAAGATCGCAGCCTTCGGCGGCTCCTGCATTCAGGCGAAAAAAAACCCGCCGAAGCGGGTTTTTCCCAAGACCATTATCGACTCCCTGTCGGCAGCGATCCTTGCTATGGTCGATCGTCCATGATCCTGAAACACTCCCTGTGTCTCAGTTGATGTGTGTAGATTACCCAGTGGATCCAATCAGCAATAGTCGTAAAAGCTACCAGCACGTGTAAGACATTCGCCATACAAACACTTCCGAAAACCCTTAGGTCCGTCAGGCACCGCCGCTTTCACGAGCCCTGGCGCTTTCGGCGAGAAACTGTTCAAGCCTGCTCAACTGCTCCTCCCAGCCGCGACTGTCCATGTAATACGCCTCTTTCTGACGGATATCAGGGATGTGCGCGAAGCCGGATTCCGAGACCTTGAGTAGAGTGCCGTCTTCGAAGTCCTGCAATTCGAACTTGACCAGCGTGGTCGGCTCTTGTGAATAGTCGATCTTCGGGTTGACTGCATACGGGTGCCAGCGAAAAGAAAACAACTGCTGCGGCTCGACCCGCTCGATCAGCACATTCCACAATACGTGTTCATAACCGGGGTACGTGACCTGACCCTGCGTCCACTCGCCGGCAATGAAACGCCGGCCCTCGAGCGCCACGCCAAACCACTGGCCAAACGCCTCTGCATCGACCAATGCACGCCAGACGTGGGAACGCGACGCCTTGAGCGTGATCTTGCGTTCGAAACTGTTAGGTACTGGTTTCATACGTCACCTCCTGTTCTGAACACTAGGCTTGTATGACCACATGTCCAATGCGAAGTTGTATCGAAGCGCTGCAGACACCGATTCGAGCGGACACATTCTGCGGTAGTTTGCGCTCTGTGATCGGCGCCGCATGACCTGTTATCTTTCCAGCGAATCCGCAGAAACAAGGACGAATCATGCAGCCCTCTCTTGCCGATCGGTATCGCGGCGCCCTCCTCGGCCTGGCTTGCGGCGATGCGGTCGGCACAACAGTTGAGTTCCAGCCGCGAGGATCATTCCAGCCGCTGAGCGACATGGTCGGCGGTGGCCCGTTCCAGCTCAAGCCAGGGCAATGGACCGATGACACTTCAATGGCACTGTGCCTGGCCGAGAGCCTGCTGCGCAAAAACGGTTTCGACGCGGCTGATCAGATGGGCCGCTATCTCAATTGGTGGAAATGGGGATACCTGAGCTCCACCGGCGAATGCTTCGACATCGGCATGACCGTCAGCCAGGCGCTGGAACAGTATCAGCGAACCGGGGAGCCTTTCGCAGGGTCGACTGATCCGTTGACAGCTGGTAACGGGTCGCTGATGCGGTTGGCACCAGTCGTGCTGTTTTATTTTCCGGACGCTCGACAGATCCAGATCCACGCTGCCGACAGTTCGCGCACAACCCATGCGGCGCCGGAGGCAATCGAGTGCTGCCAATTGCTGGCTGATCTGATTGCACGAGCGCTTGAGGGTGCGGAGAAAACACAGCTTCGCCGGGCGCCACTGCTTAAGCTTTCCCAGCCCAAGGTGGTTGCGATTGCTCAGGGTGAGTACCTTCACAAAGCGGAAACTGAAATAAAAGGCAGTGGCTATAGCGTCCAATCGCTGGAAGCCGCTTTGTGGTGCTTTCACCATACGCAGACATTCGCCGAAGCGGTGTTGAAAGCAGCCAATCTCGGTGATGATGCGGATACAACGGCTGCTATCGCGGGTCAGTTGGCAGGTGCTTACTACAGCGCTCGGGCGATCCCCGAGCACTGGCTGGAGCAGTTGCATGAAGGCGAGGAAATCACCGCCACTGCGGATCGCTTGCTTGAGGCCTCCCGGCTACGTACATAACAATCGATACACTCTTTCCACTCGAGATAGCGAGAACCTTATGTCAGTACGTTTGCTTCTGGCCTCTGTGCCTTTTTTGTTTGCCCCTTTCGCCCATGCCGCCGTTGATTGCGCCAACGCCAGCGATCAGGCGACGATGAATCAATGCGCGGGGCAAGCGTTCAAAGCGGCGGACAAGGAATTGAATACGATCTACCAGCAGATCACCGGGCGTCTCAAGGACAACCCGGACGGAAAGAAGCTGTTGGTCAACGCGCAGCGGGCGTGGGTCAGCTTCCGGGATGCCGAGTGCAAGTTTTCGGCTTCTGGGGTGGCGGGCGGGAGTGTTTATCCATTGGTTTACAGTGGCTGTCTCACAGCCGTCACCAAGGCTCGGGTAGAAGCCTTCAAGCAACATTTGAACTGTGAGGAAGGTGATATGAGTTGCCCAGTACCCGGTGCGTAATCACAGGCTCCGCTTAGGGAGCCTGTGCTGTGAACCGTTACGCCTCAGACGTGAGGATCGCCCGGCGCTTTGCTCGGCGCTGCGTATTGCGGCTTGAGGTGGCCTTCCTTATCGAGTAACCAGGCGTCCATGATCTGCCGCACAACGGGACCGGCAACACGACCACCCGCCTCGCCGTTCTCGATCATTACCGAGATGGCGATCTTCGGATGTTCGGCCGGTGCGAATCCTACAAACAGGGCGTTGTCACGGTGGCGCTCGAGGGTTTTCTCACGGTTGTAGCGCTCACCCTGCTTGATCGCAACCACTTGCGCCGTACCACTCTTGCCAGCGATGCGGTATTGCGCCCCCGCAGCCGCCGCTCGGGCGATGCCTCGAGCATCGTGCATGACCATCTGCATTCCGTGATTGACCTGCTCCCAATCGCGCGGATCTTTAAGCAGAATGTTCGGCATCGGGTGCTCGTCAACCGGCGCAACGCCGTCGACCGACTTGGCCAGATGCGGTCGATTCCATATCCCTTTGTTGGCAATCAGTGCAGTGGCTTGGGCCAATTGCAGCGGTGTGACCTGCATGTAGCCCTGGCCGATGCCGAGAATAACCGTCTCGCCGGGATACCACGCCTGTCGCCGTGTAGCGCGTTTCCACGCTTGCGACGGCATCAGACCTGGCGATTCTTCAAACATGTCCAGCGAGACTTTTTCTCCAAGGCCGAACATCGCCATGTAGTCGTGCAGACGATCAATGCCAAGCTTGTGCGCCAGATCATAGAAGTAGGTGTCGTTCGAGCGCATGATCGCCGCGTCCATGTCCACCCAACCATCACCGCTGTGGTTCCAGTTGCGATACTTGTGATCGAAATCCGGCAATTGGTAGTAGCCGGGATCGTATACGCGGGTCTGTGGGGTCACGACGCCCGCGTCCAGACCAGCAATGGCGACTTCCGGCTTGATCGTCGAGCCTGGAGCGTACAGGCCGCGCAGTACGCGGTTAAACAGCGGACGGTCGATGGAATCGCGCAACGCTGAATATTCCTTCGAACTGATCCCGGTGACGAACAGATTCGGATCGAAACTCGGATTGCTGACCATCGCCAGCACTTCTCCAGTGGACGGATCGAGCGCTACCACCGAACCACGACGGTCGCCCAAAGCAGCTTCAGCGGCCTCCTGCAGCTTCACGTCGAGGCTGAGGACGATATTTTTACCTGGCACCGGATCGGTGTGCTTGAGTACCCGCAACACACGGCCTTGAGCATTGGTCTCGACTTCTTCGTAACCGACATGGCCGTGCAACTGCGTCTCATAAAAACGCTCGATACCGGTTTTACCAATGGATTGCGTACCTCGGTATTCCACGGAGTCGAGGGTTTTAGCTTCCTTTTCATTGATCCGACCGACATAACCGATCGAATGGGCGAAATGTGCGCCTAGGGGATAGTGCCGGACAAACTGCGGTTCGACATCAAGTCCCGGTAAGCGAAACTCGTTAACCGCCAGGATGGCAATCTGCTCTTCCGTCAGCTCATAAAACAGGGTGACCGGTGTGAACGGATGCCGGGATTGCTTCATCGCCTTGTCGAATACCGTGCGGTCTTCAGCAGGCAAGTGCAGCAAGTTGATGACTTCGTCCAATTCTTGATTGACGTCGGTGGCACGCTCACGGGTGATGGTCAGGTTGTAGCTGGGGCGATTGTCGGCGAGCAACACACCGTTGCGGTCGTAGATCAATCCACGCGTTGGCGGTATCGGGAGGACATGAACGCGATTGTTTTCGGAGATGGTCGAGTGGTAGTCGAATTCCACGACCTGGAGGATGTACAGGCGCACCACCAGAGCGCAGCTGATGGCGAAGACAAACAGAGCGCAGGCGATCAATCGTTTGTTGACCAGCCGCGTCTCTTTTTCATGATCCTTGATCGGGATTGGTTCAGGCATTTCTACAGCAACTCTTTGACATAAATGAATGCCGATCCATGGGCATGACATCAGTCCGTTAAAAAACGAGCTGCACCATACCAAAACTCGCCATCCACTTCAGGATGAATTTCCCCGGTGGCAGGCTGTAAGAACTTTCTCGCAGGCAAAACAAAACCCCAACTGCTTTCGCAATTGGGGTTTCGGAATTTAATCTTGACGATGACCTACTCTCACATGGGGAAACCCCACACTACCATCGGCGATGCATCGTTTCACTGCTGAGTTCGGGATGGGATCAGGTGGTTCCAACGCTCTATGGTCGTCAAGAAATTCGGGTACTGACTCGTGACCAGATGGCCTCGCTTCAGCAAATTGGGTATGTGACAGCTTTCGGTGTTTGTGCGTTTCGAACTTTCGGTTCGTTTCGTCTTCACACACCGCAATCTGGCGCCTTTTCAGGTCAGCAAATTGCTTGGGTGTTATATGGTCAAGCCTCACGGGCAATTAGTATTGGTTAGCTCAACGCCTCACAGCGCTTACACACCCAACCTATCAACGTCGTAGTCTTCGACGGCCCTTCAGGGAACTCAAGGTTCCAGTGAGATCTCATCTTGAGGCAAGTTTCCCGCTTAGATGCTTTCAGCGGTTATCTTTCCCGAACATAGCTACCCGGCAATGCCACTGGCGTGACAACCGGAACACCAGAGGTTCGTCCACTCCGGTCCTCTCGTACTAGGAGCAGCCCCTCTCAAATCTCAAACGTCCACGGCAGATAGGGACCGAACTGTCTCACGACGTTCTAAACCCAGCTCGCGTACCACTTTAAATGGCGAACAGCCATACCCTTGGGACCGGCTTCAGCCCCAGGATGTGATGAGCCGACATCGAGGTGCCAAACACCGCCGTCGATATGAACTCTTGGGCGGTATCAGCCTGTTATCCCCGGAGTACCTTTTATCCGTTGAGCGATGGCCCTTCCATACAGAACCACCGGATCACTAAGACCTACTTTCGTACCTGCTCGACGTGTCTGTCTCGCAGTCAAGCGCGCTTTTGCCTTTATACTCTACGACCGATTTCCGACCGGTCTGAGCGCACCTTCGTACTCCTCCGTTACTCTTTAGGAGGAGACCGCCCCAGTCAAACTACCCACCATACACTGTCCTCGATCCGGATAACGGACCTGAGTTAGAACCTCAAAGTTGCCAGGGTGGTATTTCAAGGATGGCTCCACGCGAACTGGCGTCCACGCTTCAAAGCCTCCCACCTATCCTACACAAGCAAATTCAAAGTCCAGTGCAAAGCTATAGTAAAGGTTCACGGGGTCTTTCCGTCTAGCCGCGGATACACTGCATCTTCACAGCGATTTCAATTTCACTGAGTCTCGGGTGGAGACAGCGCCGCCATCGTTACGCCATTCGTGCAGGTCGGAACTTACCCGACAAGGAATTTCGCTACCTTAGGACCGTTATAGTTACGGCCGCCGTTTACCGGGGCTTCGATCAAGAGCTTCGCGTTAGCTAACCCCATCAATTAACCTTCCGGCACCGGGCAGGCGTCACACCCTATACGTCCACTTTCGTGTTTGCAGAGTGCTGTGTTTTTAATAAACAGTCGCAGCGGCCTGGTATCTTCGACCGGCATGAGCTTACGGAGCAAGTCCTTCACCCTCACCGGCGCACCTTCTCCCGAAGTTACGGTGCCATTTTGCCTAGTTCCTTCACCCGAGTTCTCTCAAGCGCCTTGGTATTCTCTACCCAACCACCTGTGTCGGTTTGGGGTACGGTTCCTGGTTACCTGAAGCTTAGAAGCTTTTCTTGGAAGCATGGCATCAACCACTTCGTCACCCAAAGGGTAACTCGTCATCAGCTCTCGGCCTTAAGATCCCGGATTTACCTAAGATCTCAGCCTACCACCTTAAACTTGGACAACCAACGCCAAGCTGGCCTAGCCTTCTCCGTCCCTCCATCGCAATAACCAGAAGTACAGGAATATTAACCTGTTTTCCATCGACTACGCTTTTCAGCCTCGCCTTAGGGACCGACTAACCCTGCGTCGATTAACGTTGCGCAGGAAACCTTGGTCTTTCGGCGTGGGTGTTTTTCACACCCATTGTCGTTACTCATGTCAGCATTCGCACTTCTGATACCTCCAGCAAGCTTCTCAACTCACCTTCACAGGCTTACAGAACGCTCCTCTACCGCATCATCCGAAGATGATACCCGTAGCTTCGGTGTATGGTTTGAGCCCCGTTACATCTTCCGCGCAGGCCGACTCGACTAGTGAGCTATTACGCTTTCTTTAAAGGGTGGCTGCTTCTAAGCCAACCTCCTAGCTGTCTAAGCCTTCCCACATCGTTTCCCACTTAACCATAACTTTGGGACCTTAGCTGACGGTCTGGGTTGTTTCCCTTTTCACGACGGACGTTAGCACCCGCCGTGTGTCTCCCATGCTCGGCACTTGTAGGTATTCGGAGTTTGCATCGGTTTGGTAAGTCGGGATGACCCCCTAGCCGAAACAGTGCTCTACCCCCTACAGTGATACATGAGGCGCTACCTAAATAGCTTTCGAGGAGAACCAGCTATCTCCGAGCTTGATTAGCCTTTCACTCCGATCCACAGGTCATCCGCTAACTTTTCAACGGTAGTCGGTTCGGTCCTCCAGTCAGTGTTACCTAACCTTCAACCTGCCCATGGATAGATCGCCCGGTTTCGGGTCTATTCCCAGCGACTAGACGCCCTATTAAGACTCGCTTTCGCTACGCCTCCCCTATTCGGTTAAGCTCGCCACTGAAAATAAGTCGCTGACCCATTATACAAAAGGTACGCAGTCACAGAACAAAGTCTGCTCCCACTGCTTGTACGCATACGGTTTCAGGATCTATTTCACTCCCCTCTCCGGGGTTCTTTTCGCCTTTCCCTCACGGTACTAGTTCACTATCGGTCAGTCAGTAGTATTTAGCCTTGGAGGATGGTCCCCCCATATTCAGACAAAGTTTCTCGTGCTCCGTCCTACTCGATTTCATGACTAAGAGATTTTCGCGTACAGGGCTATCACCCACTATGGCCGCACTTTCCAGAGCGTTCCGCTAATCTCAAAGCCACTTAAGGGCTAGTCCCCGTTCGCTCGCCACTACTAAGGGAATCTCGGTTGATTTCTTTTCCTCAGGGTACTTAGATGTTTCAGTTCCCCTGGTTCGCCTCTTGCACCTATGTATTCAGTACAAGATAACCATCTTATGATGGCTGGGTTCCCCCATTCAGACATCTCCGGATCAAAGTCTGTTTGCCGACTCCCCGAAGCTTTTCGCAGGCTACCACGTCTTTCATCGCCTCTGACTGCCAAGGCATCCACCGTATGCGCTTCTTCACTTGACCATATAACCCCAAGCAATCTGGTTATACTGTGAAGACGACATTCGCCGAAAATTCGAATTTCTCAACTAAGAGAACTCACAAATTTTACCTTAGCCTGATCCGTTACCAGTGAAAGTAACGTTCAGTCTATCTTTCTATCACATACCCAAATTTTTAAAGAACGATCTAGTCAAAGACTAGAAATCAACATTCATCACCAACCGGTGGAATGCTCATTTCTAAGCTTTCAAACTTCAGAAGCAGTAGTGGTGGAGCCAAGCGGGATCGAACCGCTGACCTCCTGCGTGCAAGGCAGGCGCTCTCCCAGCTGAGCTATGGCCCCGTATTTCTACAGGCGTTTCCCACACAAAATTGGTGGGTCTGGGCAGATTCGAACTGCCGACCTCACCCTTATCAGGGGTGCGCTCTAACCAACTGAGCTACAGACCCAATTTCGGGCTGCTTCTATCGTCTTCTTCAATGAATCAAGCAATTCGTGTGGGAGCTCATGCAGCAGCTGATGTCGTCGATTAAGGAGGTGATCCAGCCGCAGGTTCCCCTACGGCTACCTTGTTACGACTTCACCCCAGTCATGAATCACACCGTGGTAACCGTCCTCCCGAAGGTTAGACTAGCTACTTCTGGTGCAACCCACTCCCATGGTGTGACGGGCGGTGTGTACAAGGCCCGGGAACGTATTCACCGCGACATTCTGATTCGCGATTACTAGCGATTCCGACTTCACGCAGTCGAGTTGCAGACTGCGATCCGGACTACGATCGGTTTTATGGGATTAGCTCCACCTCGCGGCTTGGCAACCCTTTGTACCGACCATTGTAGCACGTGTGTAGCCCAGGCCGTAAGGGCCATGATGACTTGACGTCATCCCCACCTTCCTCCGGTTTGTCACCGGCAGTCTCCTTAGAGTGCCCACCATTACGTGCTGGTAACTAAGGACAAGGGTTGCGCTCGTTACGGGACTTAACCCAACATCTCACGACACGAGCTGACGACAGCCATGCAGCACCTGTCTCAATGTTCCCGAAGGCACCAATCCATCTCTGGAAAGTTCATTGGATGTCAAGGCCTGGTAAGGTTCTTCGCGTTGCTTCGAATTAAACCACATGCTCCACCGCTTGTGCGGGCCCCCGTCAATTCATTTGAGTTTTAACCTTGCGGCCGTACTCCCCAGGCGGTCAACTTAATGCGTTAGCTGCGCCACTAAGAGCTCAAGGCTCCCAACGGCTAGTTGACATCGTTTACGGCGTGGACTACCAGGGTATCTAATCCTGTTTGCTCCCCACGCTTTCGCACCTCAGTGTCAGTATCAGTCCAGGTGGTCGCCTTCGCCACTGGTGTTCCTTCCTATATCTACGCATTTCACCGCTACACAGGAAATTCCACCACCCTCTACCATACTCTAGCTTGCCAGTTTTGGATGCAGTTCCCAGGTTGAGCCCGGGGATTTCACATCCAACTTAACAAACCACCTACGCGCGCTTTACGCCCAGTAATTCCGATTAACGCTTGCACCCTCTGTATTACCGCGGCTGCTGGCACAGAGTTAGCCGGTGCTTATTCTGTCGGTAACGTCAAAATTGCAGAGTATTAATCTACAACCCTTCCTCCCAACTTAAAGTGCTTTACAATCCGAAGACCTTCTTCACACACGCGGCATGGCTGGATCAGGCTTTCGCCCATTGTCCAATATTCCCCACTGCTGCCTCCCGTAGGAGTCTGGACCGTGTCTCAGTTCCAGTGTGACTGATCATCCTCTCAGACCAGTTACGGATCGTCGCCTTGGTGAGCCATTACCTCACCAACTAGCTAATCCGACCTAGGCTCATCTGATAGCGCAAGGCCCGAAGGTCCCCTGCTTTCTCCCGTAGGACGTATGCGGTATTAGCGTTCCTTTCGAAACGTTGTCCCCCACTACCAGGCAGATTCCTAGGCATTACTCACCCGTCCGCCGCTGAATCCAGGAGCAAGCTCCCTTCATCCGCTCGACTTGCATGTGTTAGGCCTGCCGCCAGCGTTCAATCTGAGCCATGATCAAACTCTTCAGTTCAAACATCTTTGGTTTTTTAAGAAACCCTAAACTTGGCTCAGCAATCGTTGGTTACATCTTTGATTTCTCGCGGAGTAACTTGTGATGCTGATAATCTTGTTGACTATCAGTCTGACTGCACAAGCACCCACACGAATTGCTTGATTCAGTTGTTAAAGAGCGGTTGGTTAAGATCTTTCGTCTCAACCGAGGCGCGCATTATACAGCAGCCTCATTTGCTGTCAAGTGATTATTTTCAGAAGCTTTCGAAGAATTCTTCAACAACTTCAACCACTTGCGCTTCCGATCTCTCGTTAGCGGGAGGCGAATTCTACAGCGTTAATCGCTGCTGTCAACACCTCTTTTTCTCCGCTTTCGACCGAGAAGATCGAACCGTTAAAAGAGCCAAACATCACCACTCTCTCAACTCCTTCCAGGCTTCGATGATCTGAAGCAAGCCGCTGTCGAAAACTGCGTAACTCTTTGAATCTCAAGGAGTTTTCCGTTTCGACTGCGCCGGAAGTGGGGCGAATTATAGACCTCTGGAATCTGCCGTCAACCGTTAATTTCGCTTTTCTTTCAAATCAGCAAAAACGCTTTCTATATATAGACGCGCCCTCATCCAATGCGCAGTATATTGCCCACTACCACAACAATACTGTGTTTTTGCCTTGGATGCTGCCGCGCAATGAATGATCAACCTCGCTCCCTTGCTTCCACATTGTTTCCGGTTTGCCTGCTCATGATAGCCATGGCGTCCATCCAGTCGGGCGCTTCTCTGGCCAAAAGCATGTTCCCCATTATCGGCGCACAAGGAACAACCACTCTTCGCTTGATCTTTGCCAGCGTGATCATGGTGCTGATACTGCGCCCATGGCGTGCAAAGCTGACCGCCAAGTCTCTTCGTACCGTCATCGTCTACGGAATGGCATTGGGTGGAATGAACTTCCTCTTTTATATGTCGCTGCGCACAGTGCCGCTGGGCATCGCCGTTGCGCTGGAATTCACCGGCCCTCTGGCTGTAGCTATATATGCCTCTCGCCGCCCCATCGATTTTGTATGGATTGCGCTTGCTGCGGCCGGCTTGCTTCTATTGATACCTACCGGGGCAACCACTGCCGGCATTGATCTGGTCGGAGCGGGTTATGCGCTGGGCGCCGGAGTGTGCTGGGCGCTGTACATTCTGTTCGGGCAAAAGGCCGGCGCCGACAACGGGGTGACGACGGCAGCCCTCGGCGTGATGATCGCCGCGCTGTTCGTGGCGCCGATCGGCATTGTTCATGCCGGCGCTGCGCTGCTTACACCATCGCTGATTCCGATCGCTATCGGCGTCGCCATTCTGTCCACCGCCCTTCCCTATACCCTGGAGATGGTCGCCCTGACGCGTATGCCCGCGCGCACCTTCGGCACGCTCATGAGTATCGAACCGGCCTTCGGAGCACTATCAGGTCTGCTTTTTCTCCAGGAATACCTTTCATTGTCACAATGGCTGGCCATCCTGTGCATTATTCTGGCGTCAGTGGGCGCAACCATGACCATGGGCAGCGGAGCAAAGCCTGCTGTCGCGGCCGACTGAAGCGTAATAGAAAGTGGGGTCTGGTAATTGGCGCTCATTTAGGCCATGTTTAGCTTCGTAACCCATCGCCATGCATGGATTTTTTCGCAAAGGACGGCACAACGCTGCAAACGCGAGCGAATACAGGCAGACCCGAGCACCAGACTCGTGGCCGCTATTAAGGATGGTAATGAAACGAATTTTGCTACTGATCGCCCTGCTGGCGATCGCGAGTTGCGCAGCGACCTCGGAAACCCAGGTCAAACGCGGCAAGAAGGGGCTGCACATCAACTGTTCCGGACTTTCCTCCTCATGGGACAAGTGCTACACCAGCGCCGCCAATTCCTGCGCGCCCAAGGGCTACAAGGTGATCGCCAAATCCGGGGACGCCGTCGAAGAACCTGGCGATTATCCGTTCGGCTTGAACCCCGCCGGTTATACCAGCCGCAGCATGATCGTCATCTGCAAATAACTACTCGACTCGCGGCAAAGCGAGCTGACGTGTAATTTCCTCGTGACTCGAGCGCAACACCGTACGCTGCACGTCCGGTGTTGCCATCATCCGTGCGACCACCAATGCGCCCACGCATTGCGACAGCACCGACCAGGCCAGACTTTCGCTTTCCAGTATCTCGGCCCAGCCCCGCTGAAGACGGCAGATCCAGTCTTCAGCCTGCTCACGCACCAGTACATCGGCACGGGCAATCTCCGCGCCCAATGTCGGCAGCGCGCAACCGGCCTCGGGTTGCTCGACGTGGGCCATGCTCAGGTACTGCTTCAGACAACGCTCCAGCCGCTGCCGATCTGCACCGCCCTGGCCACCAAGGCGCTCAAGACTTTCACTCAACTCTCGCTCGACGATGGCAGCGAACAACGCATCCTTGGATGAAAAGTGGCTGTAGAACGCGGCGCCACTCAAACCGATGGCTTTCATCAGGCCATCCACGCCCACCGTGGAAAACCCCGATTTCTTTGCCGACAGCGCGCTGCTTTGCAGCAATCGTTCGCGGGTTTCCGATTTGTGTCCGGCCGAATAACGCATGTCATCTCCTGAAGTAGATCGCCTTGACGCTGCCCGAATCCTAGCATAACGTCCGTTAACTAAACGATCGTTAACCCAAAGGGATTCACCCATGAATAACAAGAAGGTCGTGTTGGTTGTCGGGGCCGGTGATGCCACGGGCGGGGCCATTGCCAAGCGCTTTGCCAGTGAGGGGTTTATAGCCTGCGTGACCCGGCGCAGCGCCGACAAATTGCAGCCTCTGGTTGACGCAATCATCGCTGAGGGCGGTGAGGCCCATGGTTTTGCCTGCGATGCGCGCAAGGAAGATGACGTCATCGCCTTGATCGAAGATATCGAAACCCGCGTCGGCCCGATCGAGGCCTTTGTCTTCAACATCGGCGCCAACGTGCCCTGCAGCATTCTCGAAGAAACCGCGCGCAAATATTTCAAGATCTGGGAGATGGCCTGCTTCTCCGGTTTTCTCAATGCCCGTGAAGTGGCCAAGCGCATGGTCACTCGGCAGCGCGGCACGATTCTGTTCACTGGTGCCACGGCCGGGCTGCGCGGTGCTTCTGGATTTGCCGCTTTCGCCGGAGCCAAACACGGCATCCGCGCACTGGCGCAAAGCATGGCGAGAGAGTTGGGGCCGATGAACATTCATGTCGCCCACGTCGTAGTTGATGGTGCGATCGATACCGACTTCATCCGCGACAGCTTTCCCGAGAAATACGCGACCAAGGATCAGGACGGCATTCTCGATCCAGGGCACATCGCTGAAAACTATTGGTATCTGCACAGTCAGCCACGGGATGCCTGGACCTTCGAGCTGGACCTGCGCCCATGGAACGAACGCTGGTAAGCCCTCCCCCCTCATTACAACAATAAGAGAGCGATTTGATCATGACGAAAACCGTGGAATTCTATTTCGACCTCGGCAGCCCCACCACCTATCTGGCGCACACCCAGCTAGCGAAAATCTGCGCCGATACCCAGAGCGAACTGATCTACATCCCGATGCTGTTGGGTGGCGTGTTCAAAGCCACCGGCAACGCTTCGCCGGCAATGATTCCGGCCAAGGGCCGCTACATGTTTCAGGACCTTGATCGCTTCGCCAAACGCTACGGCGTACAGCTCAGATTCAATCCGCACTTTCCAATCAACACGCTGATGCTGATGCGTGCCGTCACTGGCATGCAGATGCGCCAGCCGCAGCGTTTCGCCGAGTTCGTCGATTGCCTGTTCAAGGCGCTTTGGGTAGAAGGCCGTAACCTCAACGATCCGCAAACCGTTGCCGCCGTGCTGACTGAAAACGGCTTCGCCCCCCAAGAGATAATGGCGCTGACCAACGATGAATCAGTAAAAGCCGCACTCAAGGAAAACACCGAAGCCGCCATCAAGCGCGGCGTTTTCGGTGCCCCCAGCATGTTCATTGGCGATCAGTTGTTCTTCGGTCAGGATCGACTCGACTTCGTAGAAGAGGCATTGCGCCAGGATTGAAGCCGAGACCCAAGGCACCGCGAGCGGCGCCTTGGGTAAATCGATCAAATGGCCACAGTGCGCTCGTTCAGCCAGCTCAGCGCCGCGCCATCCAACAACGGACTCAGACGCTCGCGTACTTCGCTGTGATAAGCATTGAGCCACTGCTTTTCTTCGTGGGTCAGCAGGTCAGCAATCAGGCAGCGGGTATCGATCGGGCACAGCGTCAGGGTTTCGAACTTGAGGAAGTCGCCGAATTCGCTGCTGCCGGCCTCGCGGTTCATCGCCAGGTTCTCGATGCGCACGCCCCAGCGGCCCGGGCGATAAGTGCCGGGTTCGATCGAGGTAATCATCCCCGGCTGCATCGCCGTCTGCGGTGCCGGTGCCGCTTGATAAGCGATCACTTGCGGACCTTCGTGAACGTTGAGGAAATAGCCCACGCCATGACCGGTGCCGTGACCGTAGTCGACGTTGTCAGCCCAGATCGGCGCACGAGCGATGGCGTCGAGCAGCGGCGACAGAATGCCTTTCGGGAATCGTGCCCGCGACAGCGCAATCACACCCTTCAACACGCGCGTGCAATCCTGTTTCTGCTCCTGAGTCGGCGTACCCACCGGGACCATGCGCGTGATGTCTGTGGTACCGCCGAGGTACTGGCCACCGGAGTCGATGAGCAACAGACCATCACCCTCGATTACCGCATGCTCCTCTTCAGTAGCGTGATAGTGCGGCATCGCGCCATTGGCGTTGAACGCGGCAATGGTGTTGAAGCTCAGCGAAACGTAATCGGGACGACGTTCACGGGCAGCGGTAAGTTTCTCGTCGATGGTCAGTTCGGTGATGCGCTCGCGCCCCCACGCTGACTCCAGCCAAGCAAAGAATTCGCACAACGCCGCGCCATCCTGCTCCATGGCTTTACGGATGTGTTGAGCGTCGGCTTCGCTTTTCTGCGATTTGGCCAACGTAGTCGGGTTGAGACCCTCGACCAGTTTCACGCCACTGTCCAGGTTATCCAGCAACCCCGTGGTCACTCGCGCCGGATCGACCAGCAGGCTCGCGCCGCTCGGCACAGCACGCAACGCATCGGCCACTTCGCTGTAGTCACGCAGCGTCACGCCATCCTGCTCCAGTACCGCGCGCAGATCGGCATCGACCTTGCTCAGCGCCACAAACAGCGTGGCCTGTTGCTGATTGATCAAGGCGAACGAAACAAACACCGGATTGAACGAGACATCACCACCACGCAGGTTGAACAGCCAGGCGATGTCATCCAAGGTGGCGATGAAGTGCCAGTCGGCACCACGTTCTTGCAAGGTTTCGCGCAATTTCGCGAGTTTCTCGCCACGGCTGACGGTCGCTTGCGGCGGCAGATGCTGATAGATCGGCGCGTTCGGCAGGCTCGGGCGATCACGCCAGACTTCCTGCAACAGGTCGATATCGGTGCGCAGGCGAGCGCCGCGTACTTCAAGTTTGCTGCTCAGCGTGCGCGCCGAAGCCACCGCCATTACCGCGCCATCCACCGCAACCACGCCGCCCTCGGGGGTTTGCTCCGCCAGCCAGTCCAGCGGGCTCGGTTGCCCCGGTTGCAGCTTGACCAGTTCGATGCCGCTGCCGTTGAGCTCTTTCGTCGCCTGTTCCCAGTAACGACTGTCGGCCCACACACCGGCGAAATCCGCAGTGACGATCAGCGTACCGACCGAACCGTGGAAACCCGACAGCCATTGCCGGCCCTGCCAGTAACCCGGCAGGTATTCCGAAAGATGCGGGTCGGCGGACGGCACCAGCAGCGCATGGATGCCTTCGCGGCGCATCAGTTCACGGGTATGCGCCAGGCGCTGAGGCACCGATCCTTCGGTCAAGGTGTGGGAACTCATCATGTCTCCTGCTAATCGCGTCATCGTTATTGTTCGTAGCCTTCGCGGCCATGGAAAGCGTCTGCTGTTTAGAGCCCTGCCGCCCAGAATGCCGGGGCACTGGCACAGGCGGTGGTGATCAGGTCAACGGCCTTGTCGACATCCTCAACGGTGGTAAACCGCCCGAGGCTCAAGCGAATGGTGCGCCCCGCCAGCCGCGCATCGTGTCCGAGCGCGAGCAGCACGTGGGACGGCGCATTACTTGCGGAATTACACGCCGACGTCGCGGAAAACGCGATCGAATGGCTCAATGCGGCGCTGTTGAACTCGCCCTCGCTGAAGGTCAGGCTCAGGGTGTGCGGAATGCGTTGCGAGGCACTGCCATTGAGGCGCACGCCGGGCAACTTCAAAAGCTGTTCGAGCAAGCGTTCGCGCAAAGCGATGATGGACTTTTTCTCTTCATCAAATGCGTCGGCGGCCAAAGCGAAAGCAGCGCCCATCCCGGCAATCTGATGAGTCGCCAGGGTTCCGGAGCGCAGGCCACCTTCATGACCGCCGCCGTGGATCTGTGCCTGCAAGCGTTGCTGCGCCTGCGGGCCGACATACAAAGCGCCGATGCCTTTGGGCCCGTAGAGTTTGTGTGCGGAAAACGACATCAGGTCCACCGGCCAGCGGCTCAGATCGATCGCGACCTTGCCCGCGCCTTGCGCCGCATCCACATGAAACAACGCCTGCCGACTACGCACCACTTCGCCAATCGCCTCGACATCATTGACCGTGCCCAACTCGTTGTTGACCAGCATCAGCGAGACCAGAAAAGTGTCGTCACGCATCGCTTCGCTGACCGCTTGCGGCGTGATCAAGCCTTGGGCGTCCGGCACCAGATAGGTCACGGCAATGCCCGAGTCCTGCAATTGCCGCGCGGTGTCGAGAATGGCCTTGTGTTCGATCTGACTGGTAATGATGTGCCCGCCGCAAACGCCACGGGCCTGGGAGACGCCTTTGAGAGCGAGGTTGTTGGATTCGGTGGCCCCGGAGGTCCAGACAATCTGCTCAGGCTGCGCGCCGACCAGATCGGCGACTTGCCGACGTGCCTGCTCGACCGTCTGCCGGGCCTGCCGGCCAAACGCGTGGGAGCTGGACGCCGGGTTACCGAAGTTACCGTGAAAACCCAGACATTCGATCATCACCTGGATGACCCGCTCGTCCACCGGGGTGGTGGCGGCGTAATCGAAATACAACGGACGTGTGTTCATAAAGGACTCGCAGAGCGTGTTCCGGGATCAGGAGGCTCGTGTCTGCAAACGACGATGCACAGCCTCGTGAGCTGTGCATGGGTTCGAGAGCGTCATCAATACCTGATCGGATGCCGTTAAAGAAGTAGGGCTTCATTAAAAGTGCGTAGGAACGCTCCTGAAACCGAGCTTAACAGGCATCGGGCCGGCGATTGAAGCAATGCGTCAGTGAAAGCTTTCGAGAAGTAACGGATACAACGAGGTCACCAACAGCGCTGCCATGCCCCAATTGAACACGCGCAACCAGCGCGGATCTTTCAGCACATTGCGCAACAGCGTGCCGCACGCCGCCCACAGGCCGACACTGGGCAGATTGATGATGGCGAACACCGCCGCGATGATTACGACGTTATAGAAATAACCCTGCATCGGCGTGTACGTGCTGATGGCGCCGATGGCCATGATCCACGCCTTGGGATTGACCCACTGGAACGCCGCGGCGCCCAGATAGCTGATCGGTTTCGCCTCGCCGTGGGCACTGTCGCCGACCGGGCCGGAGTGGGCGATCTTCCACGCCAGATACAACAAATACGCCGCGCCGACATATCGCAGCACCGTATACAGAATCGGATAGGCCTGAAACACCGCGCCAAGGCCGAAGCCCACCGCTACCACCAATAAAAAGAAGCCGCAGCTGATGCCGAGCATGTGCGGAATGGTGCGGTTGAAACCGAAATTCACTCCGGACGCCAGCAACATGGTGTTGTTCGGCCCCGGTGTGATCGAGGTGACAAGGGCAAACAGGGCAAAGCCCAACAGCAGATCAAGCGAGAGGTTCATCGAGGCAGTCCATCCAGGGTCATTCAGCTGTTGACCCTATCCCACACGGCCCGGCAAACCCACGGACAGTTAGGGAAAACTTCAAGCAGTACAGTTTGCTTTCAGCTCGGGCGACCGTGCAGCTGTACGGCACGTTCGGCGCTCATCTCACCCTGTTGATCGAAGCCGAAAGTCTTCTGCGGCTGGCCGAGCAACTGGGCTTTTTTCGCGTGGTATTCGTCGAATGACAAGCCGCTGCGGTTCAGCGCTTCCAGCGCCAGTTCGCGGGATTCTTCAGCGGTGTATGGGCGCAGCTCTGGCGAAACATGGCCGGCACAACCGGCGAGTACGGAAACAGCGAGCATCAGCGAAACAGTCAGTAAACGGTTCATGGGAGCGTCCTGGCGAGCAATGTGGGGTCGATGGAGAAAGGCTACGCCCGGGCACGCTCGCGCAGAAATCAACGCTCTCAATAGTGGCTATCAGCTTTGCGCTAATACTGGCTGACCGGCAAAAGGCAGTGCAGCGCGTCGTCGTGGCTGCGGGCGATACTGCTGTGCACCTGGAACGAGTTGAAGGTCACGTTTTTCGCCCGATGGGTGCGGATCAATTGCCAGAAATCCTCCTCGCCGCTTTCGAAACTGCGAAACGCCGCCTCCCCCGCTTCGCGGCTCTGCCATTGCAAAAAGCTCAGCACGCGGCGGCCGTCGTCGCTGGCCTGCACGCTGGCGCTGAGAAACCCGTCGTAACGCTGGGCCAGCCCCTCGGTCTGCGTGGCCAGTGCCGAGACCAGCGCTGCTTGCTGGCGGGGTTCGATTTCGAATTCGATCAATTGGGTAAAGCTGCGATTGCTCATGGAAAGCCCCCACTCATCTTGAAGCGAGCCTTGCGACCCGAAGAGCTGCAGGGTAAAACCTCTAGTTAAGTCAAGGTCAAGAGTATTTTTTGCATGATCAGCAAGGACCAGGTGCACAAGCCTCTCACCGTCGGCGAAGTTGCGGCGCGCAGTGGCGTCGCGGTCACCGCGCTGCATTTTTATGAAGCCAAAGGTTTGATCAAGAGTGAGCGCAATGCCGGCAATCAACGCCGCTATCCGCGCGCCGTACTGCGCCGGGTGGCGTTGATCAAAGTCGCACAACGGCTGGGGATACCGCTGGCGGAAATCGGCGAAGCGCTGAAGATCCTGCCGCAGGATCGCGCGCCGTCGGCGGCGGACTGGAAAATGCTGTCTGAACAATGGCAGCGCGAGCTCGATGAACGGATCAGGCAACTTACGTTGATGCGCGATCAGCTCACCGGGTGCATCGGCTGCGGCTGTCTGTCCATGGAGGCGTGTCCGTTACGCAATAAAGGCGACATGCTCGGTGACCGAGGCCCAGGCCCGCACTTTCGCGATGAGTGATGACGCTGCTCGTCGGCGAACAATTTGCGCAGCAAGGACGGTTCTATAGTGATTGCTCCGGGTAAATCCGGTGTAACCACATCTGTTGAAAACAAAAACAGGGAGAACGTCATGAGCGTCAAACCCATTCCCGAGGGGTATCACAGCATTACCCCGTATCTCGGCATCCAACAGGCCGCCGAGGCCATCGAGTTCTACAAGAAAGCCTTCAATGCCAGCGAAGTCATGCGCCTGACCATGCCCGACGGCAACATCGGCCATGCCGAGCTGCGCATCGGCGACAGCGCGATCATGCTCGGCACGCCTTGCGACCAAGGGCCGTTGAGCAATCCACAGCAGGCGGTGTCGATCGGCTTGCACCTGTATGTCACCGATGTCGACCAGTCCTTTCAACAGGCGCTGGATGCCGGGGCGCAAAGCGTCTCCGAGGTCAAAGACCAGTTTTACGGTGACCGCAGCGGCACGCTGAGAGATCCGTTCGGCCATCTGTGGTTTCTCGCCACGCACAAAGAGGATCTGAGCGAAGAGCAGATTCGCCAGCGTGCGATGGAGATGTTCAGCCAAGGCTGAGGGCTTTTTTGCCTCGGATCGACCGGCAAAAATGCACTGCCGATGTAATTGCGAAACATTTACTTTCATATCCGCTTTCGGGATTTTCTTCGCTCATCCGTCTTATAGGAATGCAGGCCGTTCGCGTAGGCAAAAGCCACGAACGGCCTCCCGGGGAGTTCCGTGCTGCGAAGCCCGTAGCCCGGCCCCTTCCACCGCAATCAAGACGCGCAATCATGTCGAAGAAATCCCGTTCCAAACTGTGGTTCCTGGTGCATAGCTGGCTGGCGTTGCCGATCTGGTTCTTTGTATTGATCGTCTGTGTCACCGGCACGCTGGCAGTGGTCAGCCAGGAGATTGTCTGGCTGGCCAACCCGCAAATGCGCGCCAGTCAGCCGTCGGACGACGCGCCGCGACTGAGCTATGACCAGATTCTCGCCGCGATCAAACAGGCCGAGCCGCAAACCCTGGTGCAGAGCATCAATCGTCCGGACGAGTCGCACTTTGCCCTCGACGTCGAAGTCAGCTACCCCGACGGGCGCTCGTTGACGGTCTATGTCAATCCGTACACCGGCGTCATCCAGGGCACCGCGCCGGCCTTCGATTTCAAGGCGTTCACCCGCGCCCTGCATGGCTGGTGGCTGGTGCCGTTCACCAATGGCTACAGCTGGGGCTGGTATCTGGTGTCATTGCTCGGCGTGCCGATGCTGGTGTCGCTGATTACCGGGCTGGTGGTGTACAAGCGCTTCTGGAAAGGTTTTCTGCGCCCGACCCTGCGCGTGCGCCACGGCGCGCGGATTTTTTGGGGCGACTTTCATCGCCTGTGCGGCATCTGGTCAATCTGGTTCATCGCGGTGATTTCCATCACCGGCATCTGGTTCCTGATCAAGGCGATCCTGTTCGATAACCAGATTTCCATTTCCAGCGAACCGATCATTCCGGCGATGTCCCGCGAAAGTGTGCCGATCTCGGCCGCCGGCACCCCGCCGCCGCGTATCAGCCTGGATCGCGCCATCGAAATCGCCCAGCAGAAGATTCCGGGCCTGGAAGCCAGCTACGTCAACCTGCCGGGCAATGCCTACTCGCACATGAGCGTCAGCGGCCGTGGCTGGTATCCGCTGATGTATCAGACCGCGACTCTCAACCCGTACAACGGCGAAATGGCCTCCTCACGGTTGCTGTCCGATCGGTCCTCGCTGGAATTCGTCACCGAATCCATGCGCCCGCTGCACACCGGCGACTTCGGCGGCATCTGGATCAAATTGATCTGGTTCTTCTTCGGTCTGTTGCTGAGCATGATGATTCTCAGCGGCCTGCTGATCTGGACCAAGCGCACCGCGTTGGCCACCGCCAATGCGCTGAAACGCGAGGACAAGAAAAACCGCGTCACCGCCCAACCGGCGCTGCGCCATGAAACTTCGGAGGCGAGCCTGTGAACAAAGCCATCTCGGTCACACCGCCCTCGCGCCTGTCGCGTTTCTGGCACAAGTGGCGTTTCCACATCAATGTCCTGCTGTTGCTGATCCCGCTGGGCTTCATGCCGAAATACTTTGCCGATGCTTCGCTGTTTCGCGGCGACAGTGGCCTGGGCCAACGGGAAATAGGCACGGTTCAGGTCGGCCCGTGGAGCCTGCGCCTGGCCGAACTGCGTGACGAGGCGCCGCACCTTAGCGGTCCGGCTGGTTATATGAAGGATTTCACTGCCGCCGTCTGCGATACCTGTGTCGAACAGGTCAAGGCTACTTACCTGCGCATCGGCAAGCCGCGCAGTCTGCGCGCCGCTGGCACGATCTTCTTCGGTACGCCTTATCGCATGGGCACGCAAATGCCGATCCCGGCAAAGACCAAACCTGACGCCGAGCTGTGGATCACCATGGAAGGCTGGGACGGCAGCATGCACCAAGCCGCGATTCCCCTGAGCCAAGCCTCCCCCGCCACGGTTGCGTGGCTGAACAAACAAGGAGCCAAACCATGACTCGCTCACCCCTTCAGACCCGTTTGCTCGCCAGCGCCGCGCTGCTGCTGAGCGCCGGTTTCAGCGCCAGCGCCCTGGCGCACAACCCGATGTGCGAATGCAAAGCCATCGATGCCGAACAGATCAAATGCACCGGCGGTTTCTCCGACGGCAGCGGCGCGCCCGGGGTGACCCTCGATGTGATCGGCTATGACGAAACCATTCTGGTGCCGGGCAAACTCGGTGACGACTCAACGCTGACGTTCAAGAAACCCGGCAGCGAGTTCTATGTGCTATTCGATGCCGGCCCAGGCCACGTTGTGGAAATCGACCAAGCGGATATCGAAGCCCCATGAGTAGCCCGACGACGCAAGTGGTACGCCCGGCCGGCGCCGGTCATGAAACCCTCAATGTGCTGCTGTTGTGCCTGCTGATTCTCGCGGTCGCCGGCTCGGTGGTGGCGTGGCGCGGGGTTTCCCATGAACCGGAGCCGGTCGCGAGCAACCAGTACGACGCCCGCCGCGATCTCAGCGCCGCCGAGCAAGGCATCTATGCCGACCTGCGCGTGACCCTCGACGAAATCCGCTTGCTGCGCGAAGAGCAAAAAACCCTGCCGACGCCACAAATGCTCGCCGACGAAGGCTTCGCGCCGTTCGCGCAGGACGCCAGTTCGGTCAGCCGTGGTGGTCACGCATGGCAGATGCTCGCCGACCGCGCGTATTTCGGCCGTAGTGCGACGCCTGACGTCGCCGGCTCGTTTCTGATGCGTGTCGGCACTGACGCCAACGCGGCGCCGGACATCTGGCTGAACCGCAGCGCCGATTCCGCGCCTGCTGAAGATCTGTCTGACGCCGCGCTGTCCGCCGCTGGCTGGAAACAGATCGTCGCGCAATTCGATGCCGGGGTTACCCGCGAACATCGCCATTGATTCCTCGCCTTTATCCGAGAGAAGACTGCTTGCCCATGTCCATTTCATCTCCTCGCCGTTCCTTGTTACGCCTGTTTCTGCTTGGCCTGTGCGCCTGCCTGCTGAGCTCGTTGGCCAGCGCCGAGCAAGGCAAACGCCTGCGTATCGGCATCACTCTGCATCCGTATTACAGCTACGTCGCCAACATCGTCGGCGACAAGGCAGAAGTGGTGCCGCTGATTCCTGCGGGCTTCAATCCGCACGCCTACGAACCGCGCGCCGAGGACATCAAGCGCATCAGCGGACTGGACGTGATCGTGCTCAACGGCGTCGGTCATGACGACTTCGCCGACCGGATGATCGCCGCCAGCGAAACACCCAACGTCAAAACCATCGAAGCGAACGAAAACGTGCCATTACTGGCAGCCACCGGTGTCGCTGCGCGCGGCGCCGGCAAAGTGGTCAATCCGCACACGTTCCTGTCGATCAGCGCCTCCATCGCCCAGGTCAACAACATCGCCCGCGAGCTGGGCAAGATCGATCCGGACAACGCCAAGATCTACACGCAAAACGCGCGCGCCTATGGCAAACGCCTGCGGCAGATGCGCGCCGACGCTTTGGCCAAACTGACCCAGGCACCGAACGCCGAACTGCGCGTGGCCACAGTGCATGCGGCTTACGACTATCTTTTGCGCGAATTCGGTCTGGAAGTGACGGCCGTGGTCGAGCCGGCCCACGGCATCGAGCCAAGCCCGAGTCAGCTGAAAAAGACCATCGACCAGTTGCGGGAACTCGACGTCAAAGTGATCTTCTCGGAGATGGATTTCCCGTCCAGCTACGTCGACACCATCCAGCGCGAATCCGGGGTGAAGCTGTACCCGCTGTCGCACATTTCCTACGGCGAATACACCGCCGACAAGTACGAAAAGGAAATGACCGGCAACCTCAACACCGTGGTTCGGGCGATTCAGGAGTCGGGGGCATGACGTCGAAAGAAACCCTGATCCCTGACAACACCGATAACCCGGTGGGAGCGAGCCTGCTCGCGAAGGCGCCGGATCAGGCAACATCTTCGTTGAATGACGCACCACATTCGCGAGCAGGCTCGCTCTCACAGGGGATAACCGGGCCGGCGCTGGAGTTTGCGGATATCAGCCTGACCTTGGGGCGCACGACGATTCTCGACAAGGTCAGCTTCCAGGTGCAGCCCGGCAGCGTGCATGCGCTGGTCGGCCCCAACGGCGGTGGCAAGAGTTCGCTGATCAAGACCCTGCTCGGGCAGATGCCGCATCAGGGCCAGCTCAGTCTGCACTGGCCCGGCGAGCCCGGCACCATTGGTTACGTTCCGCAGGCGCTGGAGTTCGATCGTGGCCTGCCGATGACCGTCGACGATTTCATGGCCGCCATGTGTCAACGCCGCCCGGCCTTTCTCGGTTTGAGCAAACACTACGCCGGCGCCATCGGCGAAGCACTGGAGCGCGTCGGCATGCAGGACAAGCGCAAGCGGCGCATGGGCGCGCTGTCCGGCGGCGAGCGGCAGCGGGTGCTGCTCGCGCAGGGTTTGATTCCGGCGCCGCAACTGCTGGTGCTCGACGAGCCGATGTCGGCCCTCGATGAGGCCGGGATCCAGGTGTTCGAACGCCTGCTGACTGACTGGCGCGCGGCGGGCATCACGGTGTTGTGGATCGAACATGACCTGGAAGCGGTAGGTCGGCTGGCCGATCGGGTTACCGGTCTCAACCGCCGCGTGCTGTTCGATGCCACACCGCAACAGGCGCTGACTCCGGAACGTCTGCTGACGCTGTTTTCCACCCATCCACGGAGCGCGGTCTGATGAGCTACGAAGCCTTTCGTTTGATGGTCCAGGGTTGGGCATCGTCAGGTTATCTGCCCGAGGCGCTGGCCTACGGTTTTGTGGTCAATGCGCTGCTCGCCGGCCTGCTGATCGGCCCGGTGCTGGGCGGGCTCGGCACGCTGGTGGTGGTCAAGCGCTTCGCGTTCTTTTCCGAAGCAGTCGGCCATGCCGCGTTGACCGGTGTCGCCATCGGCATCCTGCTCGGCGAACCCTACACCGGCCCGTACGGCAGTCTGTTCGGCTACTGCCTGCTGTTCGGCATCCTGCTCAATTACCTGCGCAACCGCACCGGACTGGCACCGGATACGCTGATCGGCGTGTTTCTCTCGGTGTCACTGGCACTGGGCGCGAGCCTGCTGCTGATTCTCGCCGGCAAGATCAACGTGCACATTCTGGAAAACGTGCTGTTCGGTTCGGTGTTGACCGTCAACGGCAATGACCTGGCGGTGCTGGCCATCGTCGGTTCGCTGGTCATGGCCCTCGCCCTGCCGCTGTACAACCGCATCATGCTCGCCAGTTTCAATCCGCAACTGGCGGCGGTGCGTGGCGTAGCGGTGAAGACCCTGGATTACCTGTTCGTGATCCTGGTGACCTTGATCACCGTCGCGGCAGTGAAGGTGATTGGCGCGATTCTGGTCGGTGCCTTGCTGGTGATTCCGGCGGCAGCGGCGCGCTTGCTCAGTCAGTCGCTGAAAGGGTTTTTCTGGTGCTCGGTGCTGATCGCTACCGTCAGCACCCTGTGCGGGATTCTTGCGCCAATCGTCTTCGATCTGCCGATCCCGTCCGGCGCTGCGATCATTCTGGTCGCCGGCATCGCTTTCGCCCTCGCCGCCATTGCGCGCGGCGTCGTCCCCAGCCTGAAAGGGAACCTTGGATAAATGGCTTTTTCATTGCGTAACCTGACTCTGGCCATGGCCCTGTGTGGCGTGGTCTGCACTCCGTTGATGGCGGCTGAAACTGCGAAACCGTTACGCGTTCTGGCCTCGTTACCGATCACCTATGGATTGGGCGAAGCATTGCTCAAGGGTACCGACGTCAAACTTGAACGTGCGGCGCCGGCCAACCTGCCCGGCAGCCGCCAGACCGCCTATTTCACCGGCCGTGGCGCTCCGGCGCTGAGCAAACTGGCCACCGACGCGGACGCGGTAATCGGTCTGCGTTCGCTGTGGGCCGATGATCCGCTGTACCCGATCGCGCGGCGCAGCAATATCCGTATCGTCGAAGTCGACGCTGCGCGCCCGGTCGACGGCGCCCTGCCCGGCATCGCCGTGCAGCCGGGCCTGCAGGTTGATGGGCTGAACAGTCAGCCATGGCTGGCGAGCAACAACATGGGGCGCATGGCCGATGTGATGGCCGCAGACCTGGTGCGCCTGGCACCGAGCGCCAAGCCTGCAATCGAAGCCAACCTGGCGGCGTTGAAACAGCGTTTGCTGAAACTCAGCGCGGACACCGAAGCGCGTCTGGCCGAGGCGGACAACCTGAGCGTGATGAGCCTGAGCGATCACTTCGGCTATCTGATTGGCAGCCTCAACCTTGAACTGGCCGGACAGGATGCGCGTCCCGATGCCGATTGGACCCCAGAGGAGTTGAAGAAGCTGACAGCGACGCTCAAGGACAATGACGTGGCGGTGGTGCTGCACCATCGCCAGCCAGCGGAGCCGGTGAAAGCAGCGATTGCCGAATCCGGCAGCCGCCTGGTGGTGTTGAGTACCGATGCGGCGGATCCGCTGGCGGAGCTGGAGGGGAATGTGGATTTGTTGCTCAAGGGGTTGAGCGGAGCGTAGTTTTAGTAAGTCCGCGTTATCGTTCTTCGCGAGCAGGCTCGCTCCCACAGTTGAAATGCGATCCCCTGTGGGAGCGAGCCTGCTCGCGAAGAGGCCCGCACCCACAACGTCACTCTCCAGACATGAAAAAACCCGCTGACCATCACTGGTCCAGCGGGTTTTTTATGCCCGGTCGCTTATTGCGCCGCGACTTGTGCATCCATCTTCTGGCGCAGGCTCAACGGACGCATGTCGGTCCAGACTTCTTCGATATAGGCCAGGCATTCCTTTTTCAGGCCGCTCTTGCCCACGGTGCGCCAGCCTTGCGGCACAGCTTTGTAATCGGGCCAGATCGAGTATTGCTCTTCGTGGTTGACCACGACCTGAAAGAGGATGTCCTCGCGGTCGAATACTGACGTCATGCTGGTTCTCCATCGTTGTAAGGTCGGCTGCACAAAGAATGCAGCCGGGTATGTAGAAAGAACGTTCGCCGCGCGGAAAAATTTACAGCGCGGCGCTGGCAGCGGCCAATGCGCGACCGAAAATCTCGGCCACCCGGTCGATTTCCGCGGCAGTGATCACCAGCGGCGGCAGGAAGCGCACCACCGCGCCATGGCGACCGCCCAGCTCCAGAATCAGGCCACGCTTGAGGCACTCACGCTGGACCAGCGGCGCCAGACGCGCAAACGCTGGCGGATGACCGAGCGCGTCGGGCGCGCCGTTCGGGTCGACCAGTTCAACGCCGAGCATCAGGCCACGCCCACGGATATCGCCCAGCTGCGGGAAGTCGCGTTGCAGGATGTGCAGATGCTCGCTGAGTCGATCACCCATGGCGGCTGCGTGCTCGCAAACCTTGTGCTCCACCAGATAGCGCATCACCGCTGAACCGGCGGCCATGGCCATCTGATTGCCGCGGAACGTGCCGGCATGGGCGCCCGGTTGCCAAGTGTCGAGCCAGTCGCGGTACACCACCACCGCCAACGGCAGGCTGCCACCGATAGCTTTGGACAGTACAACCACATCCGGAACGATATCCGCGTGTTCAAAGGCAAACATCTTGCCGGTACGGGCGAAACCGCTCTGGATCTCATCAACGATCAACGCCACACCGGCCTTCTCGGTAATCCGGCGCAAGCCGCGCAACCACTCGATGTCCGCCGGTATCACGCCGCCCTCGCCCTGCACCGCCTCGACAATGACCGCCGCCGGCAATTGCACCCCGGCCTCGGGATCGTTGAGCAGGCTTTCCAGATAACTCAGATTGGCGTTGACGCCCGCTGCGCCGCCGAGACCGAACGGGCAGCGGTAGTCGTAGGGAAAGGGCATGAACTGCACGCCGTTGCTGAGCAAGGCACCCAGTGGTTTTTTCGGCCCCAGGCTGCCCATCAGGCTCAACGCCCCCTGACTCATGCCGTGATAACCGCCGGAAAATGACAGCACGGTGCCGCGCCCGGTTGCGGTGCGCACCAGTTTCAGCGCTGCTTCCACGGCGTCGGTGCCGGTCGGGCCGCAGAACTGGATCTTCGCTTGCGCCGCCAGCTCTGTCGGCAGCAGCCCGAACAGGTCCTGGACGAATTGATCCTTGACCGGCGTAGTCAGGTCGAGGGTGTGCAGCGGCAACTCATCGGCCAGCACTTGCTGGATCGCCTCGATCACCACCGGGTGGTTATGCCCCAGCGCCAGCGTGCCGGCTCCAGCCAGGCAGTCGATGAATGTACGTCCTTCAACATCCTCGACATACAAGCCCTTGGCACGCTTGAGCGCCAAGGGAATACGCCGAGGGTAACTGCGCGCGTTGGACTCCTGCCGGCTCTGCCGCGCCAACAACGGTGATTCGTTGAATTCGAACAACGTTTCCGCCGGCGCCGAGGCGACCCGGGCCGACGACGCTTCGATAAGACTGGTGGCGACTGACATCTCTCGACCCCTCAATTCGCTATGGATAGTGACCAGAACAGCACACCGACAGGTGCGCGTTCCGGTCGCGGGGCGCACTTGCAGGTTTTCCTGTTCTGGAAACGCTTCAGCGCGGTTCGGATTTACACCCTTGATCGAGTTGTCCGGCCGGTGAGGACAAAGGTTTGCGCAGCGGCACGGTTTGCAAGCCGTTGGAAAGACCGGGTGGCGCTGCCTGTTGGTAACCCAGGTGCCGATAGAACCCCTCGGCGGTGCGGGTGCTGTTGAGGTGAGCATTGCGCACACCGCGAACCCGCAACCAGCCTTCGACATTCTGCATCAGCGCCCTGCCGACGCCTCGGCGGAAGGATTCCGGCTGGACGTAACACAGCAGGATTTCGCCACTGACCCGGGCCATGCCGACACCGACCGGTTTGTCATCAAGCAAAGCGACGCAGAGATAGAAATGTGGGTCGGCGAGCCGGCTACTGATGAAATCGGCGGAGGAGCGGTTGAGCCAGTGGTTGACCAGAAGCGGATGGTTGCGGTGATCGAGTGCACATCCGATGCGGATCGAGCGCTCGACTATACGGTTGATGATGCCGGTGTCGGCCAGGGTGGCCGAACGTACGCAGACGGGTGCTTCCATGGCGCAGTTCCCTCAATCCATTGAGTCAAAGCTGGGTTGACCTTAGCCCCAACCCTGGCGGATAGCGAACGCCGAGAAGTTACATTTGATGTGGCAGAACATGTTTTTTTGTGGGAGCGAGCCTGCTTGCGAAAGCGTCGGACCAGTCAACGTCGATGTTGAGTGAGTTACCGCATTCGCGAGCAGGCTCGCTCCCACATGGGACGGTCAGAGGGCTTGCAACGGCATGGTCAGTTCGACCCGCAAGCCATCGGGGCGGCTGTCGAAATGCAGGGCGCAGTCACAGCGCTGAACAATCGCCTGGACAATCGCCAGACCCAGCCCGCAACCGGTGCTCTGCCCGTTGCGCCAGAAGCGTTGGGTCAGATGCTGCAAATCATCTGGCGCAATGCCAGGACCATGGTCACGCACGACAAAACGCACGCGATTGCCGATGTTTTCCAGATGGACCTCGACCGCGCAATCTTCAGGCGTATGGCGCAGGGCGTTGTCGAGCAGGTTACGCAGTGCAGCAATCGCCAGCACGGCGGGCATTTGCAGCGGCGCGGCGGACAGGTCGTCCGGCACGTGCAGTTTGATCCGCAGCCGTTCACCGCCGGTGGCGTCCTGGATCGCCAGTCGGGCCACTTGCTCGGCGCTGCATTGCGAGCCGTCATCGAACGACAGACTGCCTTCGACCCGCGCCAGCAGCAGCAACTGTTCAAGGGTGCGATGCAGGCGATCGGCGCCCTCCTCGGCGCGGGCCAGCGATTGATCGCGGGCACTGCCGTCGGTCATGCGCGCGACTTGCAGGTGGGTCTTGATCGCCGTCAGCGGACTGCGCAGTTCATGCGCGGCGTCACCGGTCAAGCGACGTTCACGCTCGATGGTCTTGCCGATGCGCTGGAACAATTGATTCTGGGTTTCCAGCAACGGCTTCAATTCGCTGGGAAACGCCTGCAACTGCAATGGCTCAAGGGAATCGGCATTGCGCCGCATCAGCGCCTCGCGCAGACGATTGAGCGGAGCCAGCCCCTGACCGATGCCCAGCCACAGCAGGCACAGGCAACCCAGCAAGGCCACACCGACCGGCACCGAAGCGGCGAGCAGAATCGACATGTTCAAGGCTTCGCGTTCGATCTGCCGATCCGCCGTAGTGATGCGCACATCGCCCCGGGCCAGGGTGAAACTGCGCCACGGTGCGCCGTCGATCATCTGATCGTGGAAGCCCATTTTCTCGGCTTCCAGCGCTTGCTCGGGGTTGTTGTGGCTTCGCGCGAGAATCTCGCCGCGCAATGAGCTGACCTGACAGGCCATGCCGCCGGGAATGTTCAGCTGTTCAGCACTGAAGTGGGTGCCCTCACCTTTGCTCGGCAGCGTCGGCAATTGCTCGAGCAAGCCGGCGACCATGCGCGCGGAGGCAACCAGACGCTGGTCGAGAGAAAACATCATCTGATTGCGTAGATCGCTGAGCATCCACGCCGCCGCCAGCGCCCAGATCAACGCGAAGGCAGCGCCGAGCGTCAGACTCAGGCGCAGGCGCAGACTCATCACTTGCCTTGCTCTCCGCCATCGGCAGGCCCGAGGCGATAGCCCAGACCACGCACGGTTTCGACGATGCCTTTGCCAAGCTTGCTGCGCAGATGATGGATATGCACGTTCAGTGCGTTGCTTTCCAGTTCGTCGTTGAAGCCGTAGACGCTGTCCTTCAGTTGCTCGGTGGACAGCACCCGGCCGCGATTGTGCAGCAATGCCTGCAACAGCGACTGCTCGCGGCGCGACAGGTCCACCGGTTGCCCGGCGAGGCGGGTTTCGCGGCTGCTCGGGTCGTAAGTAAGCGCGCCATGCTCGATCAGATTGACACTGCGCCCGGCCACTCGGCGCAACAGGGTTTGCAGGCGAGCGAACAGTTCGCGCAGGTCGAAAGGCTTGAGCAGGTAGTCGTCAGCGCCGGCCTGCAGACCGTCGACACGATCGGTCACCGAGTCACGGGCAGTGAGGATGAGAACCGGGATTTCCAGGCCGCTCTGCCGCAATTGCTGGAGCAACTTTAGGCCATCTTCGTCGGGCAACCCGAGATCGAGAACCATCACGTCGAATTCGGCGACCTTGAGCATCGCCCGCGCCTTGGACGCGGTATTGACGTGCTCGACGGTCAGGCCCTGTGCCTTGAGCCCGGCGACGATGCCGCTGGCGATCAGCTCATCGTCTTCGCAAACCAGTACGTGCATAGGGGCTCCGGAAATAAAAAAGGCGAGTGAAGCAGGCAAGGATTAAGGGGCAATTATGGCGGCACACGTCGACTTCGCAAAGCTGCAAGAGAATGCAATCAGGTTGTCGCAGCCCAGCAACCCACGCGAGCCTGCCATGCAAACTTTATCACCCCGCTATCCATTCAGAAACAATTCCAGCCTTTATCGCCATCGCAACTTCATCTAGTTTCAACTGGCAACTTCAACCCCACACTTAAATGGACTTTTAAACATGACCAACTTGAATAACTTTGTTGCCATAGACTGGCGCTCCGGCCCTGATCGTATTTATTTTTTCTTCAAGGACACCGATACCTATTCGCGCTTTGATCTTGGCGACAATAGTGTCCCGTCCAATTATCCAGCCGCCACGGCAGGCAACTGGGACAACTTTGCCCCGTATACCAAAGATCTGCGCTTTGGCTTGACTACCACTTCCTTCGGCTGGAACGCCGGAAGTGACGAGGATATTGCCTGGCTTTTCTTTTATGACGGAACAACTCCGATGGTCTGCAAATACGATCAGGACAGCGATAAAGTTGCCGCCTTCTACAAGGTAGCCGACTCGGTATGGAAGCCGATTCTTCCATATTTTGACAAGATCATCGCCGGCACCTGGTTTCAACTGACCGGCCACCCTTTCCTGTTTCGATTCATCCTCGATGACGGCCACTACTTGTCTTTCGACTACAAGGCCAAGACCGTCAAGTACAACCGTTTCGGCGAATATCAGCTGGCCGCGCTGAAACCTTACAAGGACCGGATAATCACCGCGGCGCAGAATGACCGGACATTTGCAGACAGTTACTGGTATATCTTCCTGACCAACAATCAGTACCTCACTTACAACATTCAGTCCGACCGACTCGTTGCCGGCCCCAGAACCATTGATGACGGTAATTGGCCCGGCCTGCTGCGCGGCTGATTGGTCAATCCCGGCGAGCCTAGTAGGATAGGGTTAATTATCGGTTAATCGCCGCCGCCCATCCTGCACCCCACTTGCACAGGGACAAGGCTCCTCCATGCGTCATTTTTTTCTTCTGTTTGTTCTACTGGTTTCCGGTCTGGCTCAGGCCGGAAACAATCCGTTCGAGTCCAAGCCGGACTTTTTACCCGTCGACAAGGCATTCGTACTCACCTCCGAGCTTCTGGACTCGGGCGAAACCCAGCTGTTCTGGCAGATCACTGACGGCTACTACCTGTATCAGAAACGCCTGAAATTCGACGGGCTGGCCGCCGATCAGCAGCCGGTGTTGCCTGAAGGCGAATCCCACAGCGATGAGTTTTTCGGCGAGCAGCCGGTGTACCGCCAAGGCCTGGAAGTGAAAATCCCGGCAGCGGCCAGCGGTCAGATCAAGGTCAGTTATCAGGGCTGCGCCGATGCCGGTCTGTGCTATCCACCGCAAACCCGGGTGATTGACCTGGGTGGCAAAGCCGCAGCAACAACAGGCGCTGAAGCCCCGGATCAGGCTTTGGCCAGCAGTCTGCAACAACGGGCGCTGGGCTGGAGTCTGCTGGTGTTCTTCGGCCTTGGCCTGCTGTTGGCGTTTACCCCGTGTTCGCTGCCGATGCTGCCTATTCTCGCCGGGATGATCGTCGGCAGTGGCGCCACACCACGGCGCGGGTTTGCCTTGGCCAGCAGCTACGTGATCTGCATGGCACTGGTTTATGCGGCGATGGGCGTGATTGCTGCGCTGCTCGGTGCGAACCTGCAGGCGTGGTTGCAGAATCCTTGGTTGCTCGGCGCATTTGCCGCCATTTTCGTGGTGCTGGCATTGCCGATGTTCGGCTTCTTCGAGCTGCAACTGCCGGTGGCCCTGCGTGATCGTCTTGAACATGCGTCGCGCAGCCGCAGCGGCGGCAGCCTGATCGGCGCCGGTGTGCTGGGCGCATTGTCCGGTCTCTTGGTCGGGCCGTGCATGACCGCGCCACTGGCCGGCGCGCTGCTGTACATCGCACAGAGCGGTAACGCGTTGCACGGCGGTCTGATTCTGTTTGCACTGGGCATCGGCATCGGTGTGCCGCTGTTGCTGCTGGTCACCGTGGGCAACCGCTTCCTGCCAAAACCCGGGGCGTGGATGAATCTGCTCAAGGGCATATTCGGCTTCCTCTTTCTTGCCACTGCATTGTTGATGCTGCGCCCGGTACTGGACCCTTCGTTGTGGTTGGGGCTGTGCGGCGCTCTGCTGTTGATCGCCGCTTACAGCGCCTGGAAACAATCCGCAGGCTTTGGCCGCGTCGCACAGGTGTTTGGCGCCCTGTCCTTGTTGCTCGGTTTGTGGGGCAGCTTGTTGGTGATCGGTGCGGCGGGCGGCAGTGATGATCCGTATCAGCCATTGCAGGTCTACAGCGCCGGCCCTGTCGCCAGCGCGGCGCCGGCGGGTCACGATGCCTTCACCACGATCAAGGAACCTGCCGCCCTGCAACGCGAACTCGATGCAGCCAAGGCTCAAGGCCAGTGGGTACTGCTCGATTACTACGCCGACTGGTGCGTGTCGTGCAAGGTCATGGAGAAGAAGGTGTTCGGTGAAGCCAAGGTCATGCAGGCCCTGAGCGATGTGCGCCTGCTGCGCCTGGATGTGACCGCCGACAACGCTGCCAGCCGCGAGCTGCTCAGTCGCTATAAAGTGCCGGGGCCGCCGACGTTCATCTGGATCGGCGCTGACGGCGAAGAACGCCGCAGCCAGCGCATCACCGGCGAGGTCGATGCCGATACCTTCCTGCAACGCTGGTCCGCCACCCGAGATGCCAACTGATGCTGACGTTCACCCTCGGCACCTTCGCCATCGCGCTCAACCACCTGCTGCTGATCAGTGCTCTGGCGCTGGCGACATTTGTCGGCTGGCGGGTGGCCAAGCGCGGCGGCGATAACCCCGAGTCGGCGCTGTTCAGCCTGTTCTTGCTGGGCATGCTCGCGGCGCGCATTGCGTTTGTCGCGTTGTACTGGTCGCACTATCGCAATGACCCGTGGCAGATCATCGATCTGCGCGACGGCGGTTTCCTCGCCTGGCCCGGAGTGATCGTGCTGTTGCTGGCGGCGTTGTATCGCGGCTGGCGTCGGCCCGCTTTGCGTCGACCGTTGGGCTTCGGCGTGGTCAGTGGCGTGGCGTTCTGGCTGCTTGCCAGCCTGTCGCTGAATATCTACGAACAGGGTACGCGGCTGCCGGATATATCCCTGCGCAACGCCGCCGGGGAAAAGATCAAGCTCAGTGACTATCAGGGCGGCCCGCTGGTGATCAACCTGTGGGCGACCTGGTGCCCGCCGTGCCGACGAGAAATGCCGGTGCTGGAAAACGCCCAACAGCAGCGCCCGGATCTGACGTTCTTGTTCGTCAATCAGGCCGAAAGCATGCAAAGCGTGGCAACGTTCCTGGAAACCCAGGGCCTGAGCCTGAACAACGTGCTGTTCGACCGCGGCGGCCGTCTCGGTCAGGCCGTTGGTTCCATGGCGTTACCGACTACGCTGTTCTATAGCCCGGACGGTCGCTTGCTGACCAGTCATCTCGGTGAACTGTCGAATGCCAGCCTCGCCCGCGCCTTGGAAACCTTCGACACTTCGCCTTCAAGCCCGAATCAGGCCGTTGCCCCGGCCACCTCTGCAAGGAAACTGCCATGCCCCGCCTCCGCCACCTGCTGACGCTGACCCTGGGCACTGCCCTGCTGCACTTGCCGTCGGTACAGGCTGCTGAAGAACTGCCTGCGGCGATCAAAAAGATCGAAGCCAAGGGCGCGAAAATCGTCGGCCAGTTCGACGCCCCCGACGGCCTGCGCGGGTACGCCGCGCAATACCAGAACCGCGGCATGGCGCTGTACCTGACCCCGGACGGCAAACACGTCGTGGTGGGTAACCTGTACGACGCCGATGGCAAGGACCTAAGCAGCGAGCCTTTGCAGAAACTGGTCTACGCGCCGATGTCCAAGGAAGTCTGGGCCAAGTTCGAGGCGAGCAACTGGATTCAGGACGGCAACAAGGATGCACCGCGCACGGTGTACCTGTTCAGCGATCCGAATTGCCCCTACTGCAACATGTTCTGGGAACAGGCGCGGCCATGGGTCAAGGCCGGCAAAGTGCAGTTGCGCCACATCATGGTCGGCATCATCCGCGAAGACAGCCCGGGCAAATCAGCCGCGCTGCTGGCGGCGAAAGACCCGGCCAAGGCCCTGGAAGATCACGAAAAGGCCGGCAAGGGCAGCGCGCTAAAGGCCATGAAAGACATCCCGGTCGCCGTGCAAACCAAACTCGCGGCGAACATGCAGTTGATGGAAGACCTCGAACTGCAAGCCACCCCGGCGATTTTCTACATGGACGACAAAGGCGAACTGCAACAGCAGCAAGGCGCGCCATCGCCGGACAAGCTGGTGAAGATTCTCGGGCCTAAGTAGCTTTTTCATTGCTTGGACCGGCCCTTTCGCGAGCAGGCTCGCTCCACAGTTGACGCATTCCCTCAGCCAGAATGCGATTAACTGTGGGAGCGAGCCTGCTCGCGAATGAAGCTCACTCGGTGTGTCAGTTGCGCTCGGCCAGAAACGCCAGCAGCGCCTCAGTGACAAACTCGGGATTCTCCAGATTGGAGATATGCCCCGCCTCCGGTACCAGCACGCACGGGCAACCAATCAATTCAGCCATTTCCCGTGCTTCCGAGGGTGGTCGCGGTTTGTCCTGATCGCCGCACAGCACCAGTGTCGTCGCCGGGTTCAGCTCGCTCAGACGTGGCAACAGGTCGTCGCGGCCAAACGTGATGCGTCCCATCGGTACGATGCTGTCGCGCAGACGCTCGGGCGAGTAGCTCTTCAATTTCGCGCGGAAGTCCTGATATAGCGCCGACTGCGGGTCGATGCCCGGGCGGAAGAAGATCGGTACGACAATGTCGAGCAATTGTTCGGAGATGGTGCCGCTGTCTTCGATCTGCTTGAACAACGAGAAGTAATACTGCCGGGTCGGTTCCGGCTCGACGCCGACGTAGGTGTCCATCAGCACCAGACCGTTGAGACGTTGCGGTGCGGACAGTGCCAGGCGCACGCCCCACATGCCACCGACGGATAGTCCGACGAGGGTGACGCGATCAATGTCCAGATGATCGAGCAAGGCCTGCGTCTGACGGGCAATGTCGTCCAGCGAGGTTGTGCCTTCGGGTAACTTGCCGGACTCGCCATGCCCCCACAGATCCACGGCAATGACGCGATAGTGCGGGTTCAGCGCGGCGATCTGCGGCGCCCACATCGCCTGGTCCCAAAGGTAACTGCCGGCCAGCAACACGGCGGGGCCGGTGCCTTGATCAATGTAGTGCAGTGCTTGTCCGTCAACCGTGAAAAAGGGCATCGACCACCTCCGCGAGAAAAAACAGAACCGGCAGACTGAGCTGCCGGTTGTTGATCGTCAAGGATGGAAATGTACGGCAATGTACAGACGCCATTCGCGAGCAGGCTCGCTCCCACAGGGGTTTTGTAAACAACACAGATCCTGTGTGGGAGCGAGCCTGCTCGCGAAGCGGCCGGCCCAGGCGCCGGAGGACTACAACCCCTCCAGCTCCGCCATCAGATCATTCAACCGATCAACCTTCTCCTCTGTAATGTCGCTGGCCGCCAGCCCACCGATGTATTCGGCCAGTTCCTCCACCGTGCTGCATTCGAACATTGCGCGCAGCGGCACGTTGCGTTGCAGGGCTTTTTGTACCCGCGATGCAATTTGCGTAGCCAGCAACGAGTGCCCGCCCAGTTCGAAGAAGTTGTCGCGCACGCCGACCTTTTCCACCTTCAGCACCTCAGCCCAGATATCAGCCAGGGTCTGCTCCAGCTCATTGCGCGGCGCCAGATAATCCTCGCTCTGCAACTGACCGATCTCCAGCGTTGGCAAGGCTTTGCGGTCGAGTTTTCCGTTAGCATTGAGTGGCATCTGCTCCAGCCACAGCCAGTGCAGCGGCACCATGTATTCCGGTAGTTCGGCGCGCAGGCGCTGCTTGATCCGCTCCAGGCGTTCACCCGGATTGAGCGCTGCATCGGCCGCGACCAGGTAGCCCACCAGATGCTTGCCGTTGACGCCTTCCTGCACACCCACCGCCGCGTCGCGCACTTCCGGTTGTTCATGCAGGCGCGCTTCGATTTCACCGAGCTCGATGCGGTAACCGCGAATCTTCACTTGATGATCGACGCGGCCGACGTATTCCAGCACGCCGTCGGTGCGGCGCCGTGCCAGGTCACCGGTGCGGTACAGGCGTTCGCCCGGCGCGCCGAACGGATTCGGCACAAACACCGGCGCGGTGCGCAGCGGATCGCTGACGTAACCGCGACCGACGCCGGTCCCGGCAACACACAACTCACCCACCGCGCCCAATGGCACCAGTTCCAGCGCGCCATCGACCAGGTACAGCAAGTTGTTATCGGTCGGCGTGCCGATCGGCAAGTAACTGCCGCGCGTTGAAGCCATGTCGACACGGAAGAACGCCACATCATCCGAGCATTCCGCCGGGCCGTAAGCATTGACCAGACCAATGTCCGGGTAACGCAGCAGCCATTGATGGGCCAGTTCCGGCGGCATCGCTTCACCGGTCGGCAGCATCCAGCGCAAACCATCAAGGCTCAAACGCTCGGAGCCGAGCATGCCCTGAATCAGCGACGGCACACTTTCCAGCACGGTGATGCCCTGCGCCTGTACATGCGCCAGCAGACCTTGCGGATCGTGGGCAATCGCATTCGGTACGATGTCGACCCGTGCGCCGAACAACGGCGCGGCAAGGAACTGCCAGACGGAAATGTCGAAGCTTTGCGAGGCGGTCTGCGCGATCACATCGGCCTCGCTCAAGTCGAGGTACGGGCGTTTGCTCAACTGGTTGTTGAGCATGCCGCGCTGCTCGACCATCACGCCTTTTGGCAGACCGGTCGAACCCGAGGTGTAGATCACATAGGCGAGATTGTCCGGGCCGCTGTGAATGCCGAGATTGTGCGTCGCTGCCACCGATGCCTGGACCTCTTCCCACACCAGCAGGCGCGGGCGATTCGAACAGCCAAACTCTTCGAGCAAGGTCTGCGCCTGCTCTAGGCAGGCTGCGCTGCACACCAGCAACGGCGTGCGGCTCAGCTCGATGATGCGGCTCAGGCGCTGGCTCGGCAGACCCGGGTCCAGCGGCAGGTAACCGGCACCGGCCTTGAAGCTGCCGATGATCATGCCGAGCAGGTCGAGATTACGCTCGGCCAGCAGCGCCACCGGTTGATCCATGCGCACACCGGCAGCGACCAGGGCATGGCCGAGACGGTTGGCGTTGTGATTCAGTTCGGCATAGCTCAATTGCTGATCGAGGCAACTGGCGGCAACGCGCTGCGGATGCGCCGCGACCTGCGCTTCGAACAACGCCACGTAGCTTTGCTCCAGCGGATAGTCATGGCCGCTCTGGTTGCAACCGTGCAGCAGGAAGTCGCGCTCTTCGTCGCCCAGCAGCGGCAAATCGGCCATGTCGCCATGGAAGCCGTCGACCAGCGCCAGCAGCAGGCGCTTGAACTCACTGAGCATGCGCTCGACCGTCGCCTCGTCGAAGTAACGCTGGTCATAGGACAGGTGCAGGCCAAGGTCATCGCCCGGGTAACATACCGCCGTCAGCGGGAAGTTGGTGTGGGTACGGCCGGAATCCGAGGTCGCATTCAGGCTCTGTGCACGATCAAGCACCGAGACTTCCACCGGGGCGTTTTCGAAGACGAACAGGCTGTCGAACAGCGGCTGGCCTTTGGGCAATTCGCTCTGTTCCTGGATGTTTACCAGTGGCAGGTATTCGTACTCGCGCAGTTGCATGTTGCTGTCGAGCAACGCGCTGAGCCATTGACGCACGCTGCTGCGCTGATCGTCCGCAGGCATCTTCACCCGCAGGGCGATGCTGTTGATGAACAGGCCGACGGTGCGTTGCATTTCCGGCATCTCCACCGGCCGCCCGGCCACAGTCACGCCGAAGAGCACGTCGCGATCGCCGCTCAGGCGCCGCAAAACCAGCGCCCATGCAGCCTGGGCGAAGGTGTTGACGGTCAGTTGATGGGCCTGCGCCAGTTCCCGCAGCCGTGCGCCGTCCTCGACATTGAGGCGGGTGTAGCGGTCGCCGACGATCATGCCGCCGCTTTCACCGGCGTGTTCGCGCAGGAACGGCCGGTCGCTCGGGATCGGCGTGGTGCGCTCGAAGCCTTGCAGATTCTGCCGCCACCACTGCCGCGCCTCGGCCAGGCTCTGGCGTTGCAGCCAACCGATGTAATCGCGATAACGCGGCGGCACGCTCAACTGCGCTTCACGACCTTCACCGAGGGCGGTGTAGATCTCGAAGAAGTCGTTCATCAGCAGAGAACGGCACCAGGCGTCGATGAGGATGTGGTGGTTGCTCATCATGAACCAGTAGCGCGCCGCGCCGACCTTGATCAGGCGCAGGTGAAACGGCGCCTGATTGAGCAGATCGAACCCGGCTTCGCGCTCGCTTTTCAGCAGCGCTTGCAGCTGTGGTTCCTGCTCGGTTTCGGCGACGGCGCTCCAGTCCAGATACTCGATCGGCGTGCGCCCCGGCATGTGAATCACTTGCAGCATGTCTTCGCCAACGTTCCAGCAGAACGAAGCGCGCAATGCTTCATGGCGAGCGACCACCGCTTGCCAGGCCTGGGCGAAACGCTCGGGGTCGAGCTCGCTGTTGATGCGATATCGATCCTGCATGTAGTACAGACCGGTGCCCGGCTCGAGCAAGGTGTGCAGCAACATGCCTTCCTGCATCGGCGTCAGCGGGTAGACATCTTCGATGTGCGCGGCCGGCACCGGCAGCGCATCGAGTTGCGCCTGAGTCAGTTTCGCCAGTGGGAAGTCCGATGGTGTCAGGCCGCCGGCCTCGCCTTGCAGACAATGGGCGATCAGGCTTTGCAACTCACCGAGGTAGGCGGCGGCCAGATCGTTAATGGTTTGCGCCTCGTAACGCTCGGCACTGAAAGTCCAGCGCAGCAGCAGTTCTCCACCGTAAACCTGACTGTCGACACTCAGCTCGTTGGGCAACGGCGCCTGCGGATCGTGGGCTGCACCGATTGGCTCATCGAGAGGACGGAACAGCGCATCGCTGCCGAAGCTCTGGTCGAACTGGCCGAGATAGTTGAAGGTGACCTGCGCCTGCGGCAGCGCGGCCATGCTCTGCCGGCAGCCGTCATCGGCCAGATAACGCAACACGCCATAACCGAGACCTTTATGCGGAACGGCGCGCAGTTGTTCTTTGATCGCCTTGATCGAAGCACCCTGCCCGGCGGCCTCTTCGATATTTTGCGGAGTCAGGCGCAGCGGATAAGCGCTGGTGAACCAACCGACGGTGCGGGTCAGGTCGATCTCGTCGAACAGGGTTTCGCGCCCGTGGCCTTCCAGTTGAATCAGTGCCGAGGGCTGGCCGCTCCAGCGGCACAGCACACGGGCCAGCGCGGTCAGCAGCAGGTCGTTGACCTGAGTGCGATAAGCGCTCGGTGCCTGTTGCAGCAACTGCCGGGTGCGCTCGGCATCGAGGCGTACGCTGACGGTTTGCGCATGGCGATTCTGCCTGCCGCCCTGCGGGTTTTCGCAAGGCAAATCGGCGCTCGGCCCGGCCAGTTGCGCTTGCCACCAACCGAGTTCTTCACGCAGGGATTCGCTGCCGGCGTAGGCCTGCAAACGCGCGGCCCAGTCCTTGAAGGCGCTGGTTTTCGCCGGCAGTTTCAGCGGCTGCGCAGCGTCGAGTTGGCGATAGGCGGTTTGCAGATCATCCAGCAACACGCGCCAGGAAACGCCGTCGACGACCAAGTGGTGGATGGCGATGAACAGGCGTTGCTGAACATCCGCAACATCGACCAGCACTGCGCGCAGTAACGGGCCGTTTTGCAGATTCAGGCTGCGTTGCGCGTCGGCGAACAGAGATTCGCACCGATCCAGCGAATCGACGCTGACTTGCCTGAGCACATCCTCATTCGTCAGCGCTTGATGCGTCGCTTGCCATGCTTCATCGGTTTCAGTGAAACGCAGACGCAGCGCATCGTGCTGCTCGATCACGGCCAGCAAAGCTTGCTGCAATCGTTGCGGCTCGAGGCGCGCAGTCGGTTCCAGCAACAGCGCCTGATTCCAGTGCTGGCGCTGGGGAATGACCGTATCAAAGAACCAGTGCTGAATCGGCGTCAGGCGCGACTCGCCGACCACCAGGCCCTGCTCGGCCGTCACTTGCTGGGTGCGGCTGGCCACGGCGGCGAGCGTTTGCACGGTCTGATGCTGGAACAGGTCGCGCGGGCTGAAATGAATGCCCTGCTGACGCGCGCGGCTGACCACCTGAATCGACAGAATCGAGTCGCCGCCGAGTTCGAAGAAGTTATCGTTGAGGCCGACCTGCCTGACGTTAAGCACATCGCACCAGATCTGCGCCAGGGTCTGCTCCAGCTCATTGCTTGGCGCGACATAGTCCTGACGATTGAGCTGCGGATCCGGCGCCGGCAAGGCGCGGCGGTCGAGTTTGCCGTTGGCGGTCAGCGGCATGCTTGCCAGCAGCATCAGCTGGGCCGGCACCATGTAGTCCGGCAGTTGCGCCTTGAGGTGCGACTTGAGCGCTTCGCGCAGTTCAGCCTGTTGCGCTTCGCCGTGTCCGGCGACATCGGTAACGAGATAACCCACCAACTGCTTGCCACTCGGCGCATCCAGCGCCAGCACCACCGCTTCGCGGATCGAAGGGTGATCGAGCAGGCGCGTTTCGATTTCGCCCAGCTCGATGCGGAAACCGCGGATTTTCACTTGATGGTCTATCCGGCCCAGATACTCGACCAGACCATCGGCACGCTGGCGCACCAGGTCGCCGGTGCGGTACATGCGCCCGCCATCAGCGGCAAACGGGTCAGCGACAAAACGCTCGGCGCTGATGCCCGGGCGGTCGTGATAGGCCTGAGCCAGACCGGCGCCGCCGACAAACAATTCACCGGTCGCGCCTTGCGGCACCAAGGCCAGATCGGCGTCGAGAATGTAGGCGACTCGCGACCCGATCACGCTGCCGATCGGCACACTGCCGGCGCCCTCTTCCAGTACCTGCGGCGCCAGACTGGCCAGCGGCATGACCACGGTTTCAGTCGGGCCGTAAGCATTGAAAAACTGCGCCGGTTGGAATGCCGCGCGGATGCGCTGTAGATGCTCGCCGGTCAGCGCTTCACCGCCGGTGATGATCATCCGCACCGGGAGGACTTCATTCTGCGTGGCAAGGAACTGCGCCAACTGGCTGCCGTAGCTCGGCGTGAAGCCGAGGACGTTGATCCGATGCGCACGAATCAAGCCGCAGATTTCTTCCGCGTCCCACTGCCCTTGCGCCCGCAACACCACCTGCGCACCGCTGAGCAGCGGCACCAGCAAACGTTCGGTGGCGGCGTCGAAGTTGATCGAATAGAAATGCAGTTCACAGTCGTCCGGGCGCATGCCGAAGCGTTCGATCACGGCCTGGCAGTGCATGGCGATTTCACCGTGGGAGACCACCACGCCTTTCGGTTTGCCGGTCGAGCCGGAGGTGTAAATCAGATAAGCCTGATGTTGCGGCAGGCTGATAAACGGCAGCTCGCTGGCCGGGTAGTCGGCCAATCCCGGGCTGTCATCTTCCAGACACCAGCGCGCCACGTCTGACGGCAAGTCACCCAGGGCCTGAAACATCGCCCGATCGCTGAGCAGCAGGCCGATGCGGCTGTCTTCGATCATGTAATGCAGACGGTCGAGCGGGTACTCCGGATCCAGCGGCACATAGGCGCCGCCAGCCTTGAGAATCGCCAGCAGGCCGATGACCATTTCCAGCGAACGCTCCAGCGCCAGACCGACCCGCACCTGCGGGCCGACCCCACGCTCACGCAGCGCCCAGGCCAGACGATTGGCACGGGCATCGAGTTCGGCGTAGCTCAGGGTCTGTCCGGCGAAGGTCAGCGCCGGCGCGTCTTGGCGCGCCAGTGCCTGTTCGGCAAACAGATGATGGATGCACTGGTCGAGACGATGTTCGCCCGGCTCGACGCCAAGGCTGTCGAGCAGGTGCTGTTGCTCGGTGTTGTCGAGCAACGGCAGTTCGCTGAGGCGTTGCTGCGGATCAGCGATCAACGCTTCAAGCAGGTTGCGCCAATGCCTGGCCATGCGTTCGATGGTCGGCTCGTCGAACAGATCGGTGCTGTAAGTCAGGCAGCAGCCGAGGCGATGGTCGAGGTCGGTGACTTCCAGATTGAGGTCGAACTTGGTCGCCCGCGCATCGTTGGCCAGATACTCGACAGTCATCCCAGCGAGCGTGCGGCTCTGCTGGAATTCCCAGCGCTGCACGTTGCACATCACCTGGAACAGCGGGTTGTAGGCCGCGCTGCGTGGCGGCTGCAAGGCTTCGACCAGATGATCGAACGGCAGATCCTGATGGGACTGGCCTTCGATCACGGTGTGGCGCACCTGCTCGAACAGTTCGCCGACCGACATCTGCCCGTCGAGCTGGCAACGCAGCACCTGGGTGTTGAGAAACGCCCCGATCAGCCCTTCACTCTCCGGGCGGATACGGTTGGCCACCGGCGCGCCGATGCGCAGGTCGGTCTGGCCGCTGTAGCGGTAGAGCAGCGTGGCGAGTGCGGCGGTCATGGTCATGAACAGGGTCAGACCGTTTTGCGCATTGAACGCCCGCACCCGCGCAGCGAGATCGTCGCTCAGATCGAAACGGAACAGCTCGCCCTGATGGCTCTGCACCGGTGGACGCGGGCGGTCGCCGGGCAGTTCCAGCAGCGGGTGTTCGCGACCGAGTTGCGCGGTCCAGTAGTCGAGCTGGCGCTGGCGCTCGCCGGACTCCAGCCACTGGCGCTGCCAGACGCTGTAGTCGAGGTATTGCACCGGCAGCGGCGCGAGCGGTGATTCGCGTTCATCGACGAACGCTTCATACAACGCACTGAGTTCACGGGCAAAGATGTCCATCGCCCAGCCTTCGGTGACGATGTGGTGCAAGGTCAGGACGAAGTAATGCTCGTGTTCGGCAGTCTTGACCAGGCAGGCGCGCAGCAGCGGTCCGGTTTCCAGATTGAACGGCTGGTGCGCTTCTGCATCAGCCAGTTGCTGGACTTGTAGCTCCCGGACTTCTGCCGGCAGGCTGGAGAAATCCTTCCAGCCCATGCGCACGCCGGTCTCGGCATGCACCTGTTGGCGGGCGACGCCATCGACACTTGGGAATGTGGTGCGCAGGGTTTCGTGGCGCAGGATCAGCGCCTGCAACGCCGCCTCGAAATGCTCGACATGCAGCACGCCGCGCAAGCGCGCCATGCCGCCGACGTTGTAAGCCGGGCTGTCCGGTTCCATCTGCCAGAGGAACCACATGCGCTGCTGCGAATAGGACAGCGGCACCGCTTGGCTGCGGTCGATTTTTGCAATCGGCAACTGTTGATTGGTGCGGCCGCTGGCCTGGATCAGGCGAATCTGTTCGGCGTAATCGCCCAGTTCGCTGTGCTCGAACAAGGTGCGCAGCGGCAGTTCGACGTCACAGGCCTGACGTGTGCGTGAAATGATCTGCGTGGCCAGTAGCGAGTGACCGCCGAGGGCGAAGAAATCATCACGCAGGCCAACCTGCTTCAGACCCAGCACTTCGCGCCAGATCGCGGCGAGCTGTTGCTCCAGATCGCTGACCGGCTCGACGTGTTCACGCACCTGCCACTGCGGCTCGGGCAAGGCGCGGCGATCGAGTTTGCCGCTGGGGCTCAGCGGCATCGCATCAAGGCGCAGCAATTGTGCGGGCACCATGTATTCCGGCAGCTCGGCAGCGAGGGCATCTTTCAGCCGAATAATTTGCTCATCGGCATTTTCATGCGCATCGGTCGCCGTGAAGTAGCCGATCAGTTGCGCACCGGCAGCGGTTTCCCGCACCAGGACCACGGCTTGGGCGACGCCATTTTGCGCCAGTAGTCGCGCCTGGATTTCTTCCGGTTCGACGCGAAAGCCACGCAGTTTGACCTGCTGATCGAGACGGCCGAGGTATTCGATCACGCCATCCGAGGACCAGCGCGCACGGTCGCCGGTGCGGTACAAGCGGGCGCCCTGCTCGCCCAGTGGATCGACGACGAAGCGTTCAGCGGTCAACGCCGGACGCCCGAGATAACCACGCGCCAGACCGATGCCGCTGATGCACAACTCGCCCGGCACGCCCGCTGGCACTGGATTGAGATCGGCGTCGAGAATGCGGCAGACCACATTGCCCAGCGGCCGGCCAATCGGCGAGCGCTCACCATCGGCAGTTGTACAGTGCCAATGGGTGACATTGATCGCGGTTTCAGTCGGGCCATAACGGTTGTGCAATTGCACCGCCGGCAGTTGCGTCAGCACACGGTTGCGCAACTCGGCGGGCAAGGCTTCACCGCCGGAAAACAGCCGGCGCAGGCTGGTGCACTCGGCACTCAGCGGCTCGTCAATGAACAGCGCCAGCAGCGGCGGGACGAAGTGCAGCGTGGTCACGCCGTATTGCTGGACCCGTTGCGCGATGCGATGCGGGTCGCGGTGCTCGCCGGGGGCGGCAAGCAGCAGACGCGCGCCGCTGATCAGCGGCCAGAAGCATTCCCACACCGAGACGTCGAAACTGATCGGCGCTTTTTGCATCAGCACATCGGCTTGGTCGAGACGGTAAGTGTCCTGCATCCATTGCAGGCGCTCGGCCAGCGCGGCGTGGGTGTTGCCGACGCCTTTCGGTTGCCCGGTGGAACCCGAGGTGTAAATCACGTAGGCGAGGTTGTCGCCGTGCAGGTGCAGGCCCGGTGCCTGGCTCGGCCATTTATCCAGGTGCAGCGCATCCATGGCGATCACGCTGACGCCATCGCTGGCCGGCAGACGCTCGAGCAATTGCGTCTGGGTCAGGAGCAGTTCGACGCCGCTGTCGCGGAGCATGTACGCGAGACGCTCGGCCGGATAATCCGGATCAAGCGGCACATAGGCGCCGCCGGCCTTGATGATCGCCAGCAGACCGATCAGCAGTTGCGGCGAACGCTCGGCGGCAATGGCCACGCACACGTCCGGGCCAACGCCTTTGTCGCGCAGGTAATGGGCGAGCCGGTTGGCTTGCGCGTGCAGCTCGGCAAAATCCAGACTACCGCCGTCCCACACCAGCGCGGTGCGTTGCGGGGTGTTGCGCAATTGTTGCTCGAGCAGTTCCGGCAGCCATTGTTGCGCCGGGGTGCACGGAGCGACGCTCCAGTCCTTCTGCTGATTCTGCTCGCTGGCGGCCAGCAAGCGCAGATCGCCGATGGCCTGCTGTGGCTGTTCGCAGACTTCGCTGAGCAGATTATGGAAATGCTCGGCCAGACGCTCGATGGTCGTGGCCTCGAACAGTTCGCTGGCGTAGTCGAACGCCAAGCTCAGGCGCCCGTTGCGATCCTCTTCGCTGTGCAATTGCAGATCGAACTTGGCCTCGCGACTGTGCCACGGCAGTTCTTCGGCGAGCAGACCCGGCAGGCGCTTGAGCGCACTGAGGTCGCGCTGCTGATGGTTGAACATGACCTGGAACAGTCCCTGTTCGCGGGCCTGTGGGAACGCTTCGAGCAGTTGTTCGAAGGGCAGATCCTGATGGGCCTGGGCGCCGAGTGCGGCCTGGCGGGTCTGGTTCAGCAGCTCGGCAAATGTAAGGCGCGAATCGATTTGCGCACGCAACACCTGGGTATTGATGAAGAAGCCGATCAGGCTTTGGGTTTCCAGGCGCGGACGGTTGGCGTTGGGCACGCCGATGCGAATGTCGCGCTGACCGCTGTAGCGGTGCAGCAAACTTTGCAACGCAGCGAGCAGAAGCATGAACGGCGTGGCTTCGTGGGCCTGCGCAGTCTGACGGATCGCCTCGCTGAGTTTGCTACTCAAGCGCACGCTGTAGCGTGCGGCGCTGTGGTTGTGTCTGGCCGAGCGCGGGTGATCGGTGTCCAGTTCCAGTGGCGGATGCTCTTCGCCCAACTGCGCTTTCCAGTACGCCAGTTGCCGCTCGCCCTCGCCTTGCGCCAGCCATTGCCGCTGCCAGTTGCCGTAGTCGGCGTATTGCACCGGCAGCGCTGCCAGCGTCGCCGTTGCACCTTGGGTAGCGGCGGCATAGAGACGCGAGAATTCGTCGAGGAGAATATTCAGCGACCAGCCGTCGGCGATGATGTGGTGCAGGGTCATCAGCAGTTGATGTTCTTCGTCATCGAGACGCACCAGTGTCACCGCCAGCAGCGGGCCTTTTTCCAGATCGAACCGAGTGCGCGCCTCGTCTTCGCGAATCTGCTCTGCACGGGCTTCACGCTCGGCCATTGGCAGGTCGCTGATGTCGATCAGTTGTAGGTTGAATTCGGCAGCAGCAAGCACTTGCTGCAATGCCACGCCGTCGCGTTCGAAGAAACGTGTGCGCAGTGATTCATGGCGTTCGATCAGTTGCTGGAAGCTGCTGCGCACGGCGTCTTCGTCCAGCTCGCCACGCAGGCGCAGGCCGCCGGGAATGTTGTAGGCGCTACTCTGTGGATCGAGTTGCCAAGTGATCCACAGACGGTTTTGTGCCAGCGACTGCGGCATCGGCTCGCTGCGCGACAAGGTGCTGATCGGACCTTGAGCGCTGCCGCCGTCCTGGTTTAGCTGCGCCACAGCGGCGGCGAAGGCAGACAGGGTTGGCGCTTCGAACAGCAGGCGCAGGCTCAGCTCGACACCGAGTGCTTCGCGAACCCGCGCGACCACTTGCGTGGCAGCGATCGAGTTGCCGCCGAGCAGAAAGAAATGGTCGTCGCCACTGACCTGCTTGACGTTGAGTTGCTCGGCCCAGATTTGCCCGATCAACGCTTCAAGGTCCGAGGTGCTGCTGATCGCGTTTTCCGTTGCGGCTGTGATTGAAGGGAACAGCGCGTAACTGTCGAGGCTGCCATCAGCCAGACGATTGCGGCACGCCGAGCGCTGCAGTTTGCCGCTGGAGGTTTTCGGCAACGCGCCCGGATTGAGCAGCACCACCACGCTTGGCGCCTCCTGATATGCCTCGGCCACGGCTTGGCGAATGGCTTTGATCAGCGCATCTGGCGCAAGGATTTTCTGCACGCTGCGGCTGATTTCCGCAGCGATGCCGATGCCCTCTTCGCCGTTGTGAGTGACCGCGAACGCCGCCACGCGGCCCTTGCGCACCACTTCGACTTCGCGCTCGACAGTCTGCTCGATGTCCTGCGGATAGAGGTTGTGTCCGCGGACGATGAGCATGTCTTTCAGGCGCCCGGTGACGAACAACTCGCCCGCACGGATAAAACCCAGGTCGCCGGTGCGCAACCAGGTGCGGCCGGCGTGCTGGACAAAAGTCTTGGCGCTGGCTTCGGGGTTGCGCCAATAACCGTGGGCGATGCTCGGGCCGGCGGCCCAGACTTCGCCGACGGCGTTATCGGCGAGTTCCTCGAGCGTGTTGGGTTCGACTATCAGCATCGCGTGCTCAGGCTGGCTGATGCCGCAACTCATGACCGCGCTGCCGTCGCCCGGCTCGGCGCGGTTTTGCGCCAGCGCCTGATCGTCCACGCGCAGCGCCGGGATGCCGGTGCCGCGCGGTGTGCCAGCGACAAACAGGGTCGCCTCGGCCAGACCGTACGAGGCCATGAAACTGTTGTCGCTGAAACCGCAAGCAGCGAATTTTTCCGCGAAGCGCTCGAGGGTATCGAGACGGATGGGCTCGGAACCGGAATAGGCCACGCGCCAGCGGCTCAGATCGAGGCGCTCAAGGGCCGATTCGCTGACCCGCTCACTGCACAAACGGTAGGCGAAATCCGGGCCGCCGCTGATGGTGCCGCCGTATTCGGCGATCGCTTCCAGCCAGCGCAACGGCCGGCCGAGGAAGTAGGCCGGCGACATCAGAATGCACGGCACGCCGCTGAATATCGGTTGCAGCAGACCACCGATCAAACCCATGTCGTGATACAGCGGCAACCAGCTGACGATGACGTCGTCCGGGTTGACGTTGATGCCGAAACCGTGACGGATCAGCAGTTCGTTGGCGACCAGATTGCCATGGCTGACCTGCACGCCCTTGGGCAGCGCGGTGGAGCCGGAAGTGTATTGCAGAAAGGCGATGTGTTCGGGCGGCAGGCTCGGCTCAACCCAGCGTTCGGCCAGTGCGCTGTCGAGGGTGTCGACACACAACAGCGGCGGCGCGCCGTCGATTTGTTGCAAGGCATCGCGCAGGTCGGCGCTGGTCAGCAACAGCGTGGGCTCGGCGTCGGCGATGATCGACAGCAAACGCTCCTGATGATGACGACGGGTGGATTCCGGCGGATAGGCCGGCACCGCAATCACACCGGCATACAGGCAGCCGAAAAACGCCGCGACGTAATCCGCGCCGCTGGGAAACAGCAGCACCGCACGCTCACCGAATCCAGCCTGAGCCTGCAACGCAGCGGCGATGGTGCGCGCGCGTTGATCCAGTTCCAGATAGCTGAGCACCACGGTTTGCTCCGGGTTTTCGGCGAGAAAACGCAAGGCCAGTCGGTCCGGCGTCAGGGCCGCGCGACGCTTGAGGGCATGGACCAGGGTGCTGGGGAGTTCGAACGCGTCGGTCATGAGGTTTCCTGCCTGAATTCGGCTTGCAAGTGGAATCGGGTGGCTGCGTCACACCTGTCGAGAGGCGTGCGGGGCGCGGTCTGTGCCGACCGCGCAAGGCATCGGAATGCGCTGAGGCCGGGGATCTGCACCCGGGCCATTCACCAATGAGAACGGATGGAGTGGGGAAATAATTAGTCGGCAGGCGCGACGTCCAGCGGGGCTGGGGTGCGGCGGCGTGTCGCAGGCGGCAAAACACATCGCCTTACAGCAATACCTCTCTTTCTCATTTGACAATCATTATCATTCAACATAATTTGTCGCTCGATGTGTAGGACGGCGCCGTCCCCCGAGGCCCTCCCACTAACCTATTGGCAGCAAGGTGATTTCCATGACGGAACGAGTATCCACAAGCAGGTGCGATTCACCGCTACTTCAGGCATTCGTCGACAATCGACTGATTCTGGTCAAGATTGCAGCCCGCATTACCGGTTGCAGGTCTCGTGCCGAAGATGTGGTTCAGGATGCGTTTTTCCGACTGCAATCGGCGCCGCCGATCACGTCGTCGATCAAGGCTCAGCTGAGCTACCTGTTCCAGATCGTGCGCAACCTCGCCATCGATCACTACCGCAAGCAGGCGCTCGAACAGAAATACTCAGGCCCGGAAGAGGAAGGCTTGAACGTGGTGATTCAGGGCGCTTCGCCGGAAACTTCGCACATCAACTTCTCGACCCTCGAACACATCGCCGATGCGCTGACCGAACTGCCCAGCCGCACCCGTTATGCCTTCGAGATGTACCGCTTGCACGGCGTGCCGCAGAAAGACATCGCCAAGGAACTGGGCGTATCACCCACCCTGGTCAACTTCATGATTCGTGATGCGCTGGTGCACTGCCGCAAGGTCTCGGGCAGTCGGCGGGATGCGGTGATTGCGGGTCGTCGTTAGGATCCGGATTTTGCGTCAAGCCATTCGCGAGCAGGCTCGCTCCCACACTGGATTTGTGTCGTTCATCAAACCCTGTGGGAGCGAGCCTGCTCGCGAAAGCGACCTCAGTTTCAAACGAAACCCGAGGCCGAACGCATCAGGCCAGGCTGCACCGATCAAAAAACCGCTCCCGCCCCAGAATCATCAACGCCGCGCGCTTGTGCGGAAAATCGAATTCCTTCTCGCAGTGAAAGCATTGGTTGTGCATATGGTCGATCATCTTCGCGTTGTCGGCACGCGGTTCGGCGACCACGCGCTGGGTCCGTGGATCATCGAGAAACAGGTAATGCACCAGCGCCGATAACCAGCTCGCCACTTTGTGCGGGCCGCGATGACTTTCTTCGCCGACCAGCATGTGAATGCCACGGTCGTAATCGCCGGCATCGTAGAACGGCGCGATGCGATCTTCCTTGGCCCAGTAGGCTTCGAAATAAGCGAACGGCTGATCATCGAAACAGCCGATCAGCGTCAGCGTGTGCGGATCGGCATCGAGCTTGTTGAGATAGTCGCGATGCTGCTCAAGGCTGCCCTCCTCCTGCCAGAAACTCGCCACGCGCGGGCTGTTCTGCCAGCGATTGAAGCGCGACAGATCTTCCTCGATTTCCAGCGTTCGCAAGGAAATCCACGCGCCGAGCCGCGCATCGAAACGCCGGTAGACTTCACCGCGCGGCTTCACCGGTCGCAGCGGATGGCGCTTGCCATGGCTGATAACCATTTGCTGCGGATAGCTGCCGGTCAGTGAAGTGCCCAGCCACGGCTGCGGCAGTTGCCAGAACAGCGTGCGCTCGCAGCGATACTCACCGGCGACTTCGGTGTTGATCAGCAGACCACTGCGCAAGGCTTCGGTCGGTGGCTGATCGAGTTGCCAGGTCAATTGCTGGCACGCCGGGTCACGGGCGAACAACCAATAACAGGCGGCCCACAAGGTTTGCCCGGGCGGCAGGGCAAAACGTTCATCAAGCTGAATCGGGCCATTGGCCTCGCGGTCCAGGCGCAGCCGAATCAGCGGTTGCCCGTCCAGGCTCAGGCTCAAGCGGCTCTCGGTAGCATCAGCGATCAAGCGACTGCCCGAGGGCAACGCCAAGGCAGTCAGGTCATTCAGATTGGACATGGGTAGGGCTCACGTAATCGTCGACAGTTCAACGAAGTGACGTGAGCCGGGAAGGGAAATTTAAGCGCGGGACGAAAACAGCGCTTCAGTGATGCGGCACGGGCACTACGGCAATCTTGTAAGGCTCGAAAATCTTCAGCAATTCGCCATTGTCACGCAGACGCTGCAACAGATTGCCGAAGGCGTCGCCGGTGATCGGAGCGCTTGGCCGCAGAATCGCGTAATGGTGATAGATCTGATCGGTACGCTGCGACGCCAACAGCTCATCGCGGACCTTCTCGTTGCGCAGCAGGTAATCGAACAGATAGGAACGGGTCACCAGGGCAATGTCGGCGCGCCCGCGCAGGACCATCAGCAGGTTGCTGTCGTGGGAATAGGTCAGCGTGGCGTTGTAGTTGTGCGCGAGATATTTCGGGTCGGCGTTGAAGTTGGCAAATTCGTAGTGATAACCGCTGAACAGCGCCAGACGTTTGCCTGACAGGCTCGAGAAGTAGTTTTGCTGGCGGCCGTCCTCGCGTTGCGCGACGAAAATCTCGGCGTCTTCCAGGCCCATGTCGACGTCGTCATGGGGAATGTCCTTCCAGCCCCACTCGGGGTTCTCGAAGATCGCCATATCGATGCGGCCCTGCTTGAAATCACCGAAGCGGCGCGGGATCGAGGTTGGCACCAGGACGAACTGATAGTCGCTCTGCGAGCGGTTCAGCGCCTCGATCAATTGCGGCAACAGGCCGGTGTCGGCGCCGTTTTCCGGGCGAATCGTATAAGGCGGGAAATGCGCGGCGCCGACCCGGACCAATTGCGCTGACTGAGCGGGCAATACCCATAACGCAGCCAGCGCAGCGAGCATCAGCCCGGCGGCTGTCCGAATTGGCGAAGACTTCAAAACACCCCACTCCCCGAAAAAAATAGCGATCAATGCATTCAAGCTAGGCGGTTTCGGCGACTTAGCCAGTTTGTCGGCCGGTCCGACAACCGTTCAACGCGCTTCGAGGACCAGAATCAGCGCTTCATCGGCGAGCTGATCGAGGCTCAAACTGCCGCCGGCACGGAACCAGGTGGTGGTCCAGGACAGTGCGCCGGTAAGGAAACGTCGGGTAATAAAAACGTCGCCGCGAATATAGCCGGCGTCCTTGGCCTCGCCCAGAACCTGCAGCCAGATGTCTTCATAAACGTCACGTAAAGCAAGGACTTTAGCCTGGCCGTCTTCGGACAATGAGCGCCATTCGTACACCAGCACCGCCATCGCCTCGCCACTGCCGCCCATGATCGACTGCAACTCGCAACGAATCAGCGCCAGCACTTTCTCGCGCACGTCGCCGGCTTCGGCCAGGGCTGCGCGCATCAGCGCGGTGTTGTAGCGGATGGTTTCCTCCATCACCGCGCGGAGAATTTCATCCTTGCTTTTGAAGTGATGAAAAATACTGCCCGACTGGATGCCCACAGCGCTGGCCAGATCGCGCACCGTGGTGCGCTCGTAGCCTTTGTTGCGAAACAGATGAGCCGCCACTTGCAGCAATTTGCCGCGGGCGCTGTCCGGGTCGGTCAACTGGCCCTGGTCGACCAGTTCGCGCATGACCCGCAGGGCTTTTTGCTCGTCCACCCGTTCTCTCCTACAGTCGATCAGTGTGTTGCCCCCTGTAACCGCAGGGTTGCGCGCAATTTAAGCCGCGCGCGGGCACCAAGCAAGCGCTTGGGCAGAAGAATGTTTCGCCTGTTTACAAACCAAGCGCTTGCTTGGTAGCCTCCAGACACTTCTGTCGCAGGTCCCTGAGTCGGAGATAAAAATGCCAACCACCGTGCGAATCGGCTGCGCCAGTGCTTTTTGGGGCGACACTTCCACTGCTGCCGCCCAGCTTGTCTCCGGCGGAAACCTGGATTATCTGGTGTTCGATTATCTGGCCGAGATCACCATGTCGCTGATGGCCGGCGCGCGCCTGAAAGACCCGCAGGCCGGGTTCGCCGGAGACTTCATCGAAGTGCTGGCGCCGCTGCTGACGCAACTGGCCGAACAGAACATCCGCGTGATCAGCAATGCCGGTGGGGTCAATCCGCAGGCTTGCGCGGCGGCCCTGCAAGCAGCCTGCGACCAGGCTGGGGTCCAGCTGAAGATCGCCGTGTTGCTCGGCGACGACTTGCAAGGACAGCTCAAAAACCCCGCCGATATCCGCGAAATGTTCAGCTGCGCGCCGCTTCCGCGCATGTGCGTGTCGACCAACGCCTACCTCGGCGCGCCGGGGATTGTCGAAGCGCTGCGCCTGGGTGCCGACATTGTCATCACCGGCCGGGTGGTCGACAGCGCCGTGGTCAGTGCGGCGCTGGTTCACGAATTCGGTTGGTCGTGGCATGACTACGACAAACTCGCCCAGGCCGCGCTGGCCGGGCACATCATCGAATGCGGCGCGCAGTGCACCGGCGGTAATTTCACCGACTGGCGCGAGGTGCCGGATTACGAGCACATCGGTTTTCCGATCATCGAGGTCAGCGCCGATGGCCAGTTCCTCGTCAGCAAACCCGAAGGCTCCGGCGGCCTGGTCACGCCGCTGACCGTTGGCGAGCAGATGCTCTACGAAATCGGCGATCCGCAGGCCTATCTGTTACCCGACGTTATCTGCGATTTCACTGAGGTCAAACTCCAGCAACAAGGCAAAAACGTCGTGCAGGTGCACGGTGCCAAAGGCCTGCCGCCCAGCGACAAATACAAGGTCAGCGCCACGTACCCGGACGGTTTTCGCTGCACCGCCAGTTGCCTGATGGCCGGCATCGACGCGGTGGACAAGGCGCGGCGGGTCAGTCAGGCGATCATCGACAAGACCGCCGAGATGTTCAGCCTGCGCGGCTGGGCGCCGTACAGCGAAACCCATGTCGAACTGCTCGGCAGCGAAGCCACCTACGGCCCCCACGGCCAGCGCCGCGACAGCCGTGAAGTGGTGATCAAAATCGCCGTACGCCATCCTGACAAACGCGCGCTGGTGCTGTTTTCCAAAGAGATCGCCCAGGCCGCGACCGGTATGGCGCCCGGTCTGACCGGCATTGTCGGGGGACGTCCGACCGTGTACCCGGTCATCCGCCTGTTCTCATTTCTCATAGATAAAAATGCCTGCACGCTGCAAATCGACATGGCCGGTGAGCGCAATCCGTGCACCCTCCCCGACCCAGTGGCCCTCGACAGCGCAGATTTGCCCCTCGCCCATCAGCCACCCAAACCCCAGGGCCGCGCCGATGCCAGTGTGCCGCTGGTGAAACTGGCGGTGGCGCGCTCCGGCGACAAGGGTAACCACAGCAACATCGGCGTGATGCCGCGCCATCCCGATTACCTGCCGTGGATCGCCGAAGCGCTGACCACCTCGGTGGTGGTCGACTGGATGCGCCACGTCCTCGATCCGCTTCTCGGGCGTGTCGAACGCTGGTATCTGCCCGGCACCCACAGCCTCAACTTTCTTTTGGAAAACGCCCTCGGCGGTGGCGGTGTCGCCAGTCTGCGCATCGACCCGCAAGGCAAAGCCTTCGCCCAGCAACTATTGGAAATCCAGATCCCGGTGCCGCAGAGCATCGCCGAACAGCTCGACTAGAGGATGGTGTGCATGGCTTACGCGTCGATTTTTCGCGCCGATCTGTTCAGCGGCCAGAACATGATTGTCACCGGTGGCGGCAGCGGCATCGGTCGCTGCACCGCCCATGAACTGGCGGCCCTTGGCGCCAATGTGCTGCTGGTCGGGCGCAAGCCGGAAAAACTCGAAAAGGTCGCCGCCGAAATCGCCGAGGACGGCGGCCGCGCGCACTGGAGGGCCTGCGATATCCGCGATGAAGAAGCGGTCAAGCAACTGGTCAAAGAGCTGATCGCCGAACACGGGCCGATCCACGGCCTGGTCAATAATGCCGGCGGCCAATACCCGTCGCCCTTGGCCTCGATCAATCAGAAGGGCTTCGAAACCGTGCTGCGGACCAATCTGGTCGGCGGTTTTCTGATGGCCCGGGAAGTGTTCAACCAGTCGATGAGCAAACACGGCGGCAGCATCGTCAACATGCTTGCCGATATGTGGGGCGGCATGCCCGGCATGGGCCACTCGGGCGCCGCGCGTTCGGGCATGGACAACTTCACCAAGACTGCCGCGTTCGAGTGGGGTTACGCCGGGGTCCGGGTCAACGCCGTGGCGCCGGGCTGGATCGCGTCCAGCGGCATGGACACTTACGAGGGCGCATTCAAAGCAGTGATTCCGACCCTGCGCGAGCATGTGCCGCTCAAGCGTATCGGCACCGAATCGGAAGTCAGTGCGGCGATCGTGTTTCTGCTCAGCCCGGCGGCGGCATTCATCAGCGGCACCACGGTGAAAATCGACGGCGCCGCCAGCCTCGGCAGTCGCGCCTGGCCGCTGCACAAGGCCAGCCACAGCGAATCGTTCAACGGTTTCCACCGCGCGTATTTACCAGAAGTGTTGCGTCCTGACGTGCTCAAGGACAAGGAATAAGCCATGGCGCAGATTCAGTCGCAACTCGATCCGCACAGCGAAACATTCGCGCGCAACCGCGCGGCCATGCTCGCCGCCATCGAGCAGGTGCAGCAGCTCGAACAGAACCTGTTGAACAAGGCCGCCGAAGCCAAAGACAAATTCAGCAAACGCGGGCAACTGTTGCCCCGCGAACGCCTGAACCTTTTGCTCGACCCCGGCGCGCCGTTCCTCGAACTGGCCAGCCTCGCCGGCTACAAGTTGCATGACGACAAGGACGGCAGTTCGGCCGGTGGCGGGCTGATTGCCGGCATCGGTTATGTCTGCGGCATCCGCGCGATGGTGGTCGCCAACAACAGCGCAATCAAGGGCGGCACGATCTCGCCGAGCGGCCTGAAAAAATCCCTGCGCCTGCAACAGATCGCGCGGGAAAACAAACTGCCGATGATCACCCTCGCCGAAAGCGGCGGTGCCAACCTCAATTACGCGGCAGAGATCTTTGTCGAAGGTGCGCGCAGTTTCGCCAATCAGGCGCGCATGTCAGCGATGGGTTTGCCGCAGATCACCGTGGTGCACGGCTCGGCCACGGCGGGCGGCGCCTATCAACCGGGGTTGTCGGATTACGTGGTGGTGGTGCGCGGCAAGGCCAAGCTGTTTCTCGCCGGCCCGCCATTGCTCAAAGCAGCGACCGGCGAAGTGGCCACCGATGAAGAACTCGGTGGCGCCGAGATGCACGCGCAGGTCGCCGGCACTGCCGAATATCTCGCCGAAAACGACGCTGACGGCATACGCCAGGTCCGCGAGATCATGCGCATGCTGCCCTGGAACGAGCAGTTGCCGTGGCTGCCGGAGCGGCAATTCAAAGAACCGCTTTACCCCATCGACGAACTGCTCGGGCTGATCCCGGACGATGCAAAAAAGCCCTACGACGTGCGCGAAATCATCGCGCGGATTGCCGATGAATCGGACTTTCTCGAGTTCAAAGGCGAGTTCGATCAGCAAACCCTTTGCGGCCAATTGAAAATCCAGGGCCGCGCCTGCGGCTTAGTTGGCAACAACGGCCCGATCACCCCGCAAGGTGCGAGCAAGGCGGCGCAGTTCATCCAGTTGTGCGACCAGAGCCAGACGCCGCTGCTGTTTTTCCACAACACCACGGGTTTCATGGTCGGCACCGAATCGGAACAGCAAGGCGTGATCAAGCACGGCTCGAAACTGATCCAAGCGGTGGCCAACGCACGGGTGCCTAAACTGACCATTGTCGTCGGCGGTTCCTACGGCGCCGGCAACTACGCCATGTGCGGGCGCGGGCTCGATCCGCGCTTCATCTTCGCCTGGCCCAACAGCCGCACGGCAGTAATGGGCGGCGCACAGGCCGGCAAGGTCTTGCGCATCGTTACCGAAGCCAAACAGCTCAAGGACGGCATCGAGCCGGATCCGAAAATGCTCGACATGCTCGAACAGATGACCGCGCAGAAACTCGACAGCCAATCCACCGCCCTGTACGGCAGCGCCAACCTGTGGGACGACGGCCTGATCGACCCGCGCGACACCCGCACCCTGCTCGGTTACTTGCTGGATATCTGCCACGAAGCCGACACGCGCAAGCTGCAACCCAACAGCTTCGGCGTCAGCCGCTTCTGACCGCCACGGATCCTACGGAGAACAACAACAATGATCTTCACCCCGGAACACGAAGCCCTGCGCCGCACCGTCCGCCAGTTCGTCACGCACGAGATCAACCCGCACGTCGAAGAATGGGAAAAGGCCGGGCGCTTTCCCATCCACGAAATTTTCCGCAAGGCCGGCGACCTGGGTCTGCTGGGCATTTCCAAGCCGGAAAAATTCGGCGGCATGGGCCTCGATTACAGCTATTCGATTGTCGCCGCCGAAGAGTTCGGCACCATTCATTGCGGCGGGATTCCGATGTCGATCGGCGTGCAGACCGATATGTGCACACCGGCCCTCGCCCGCTTCGGCTCCGATGAACTGCGCGAAGAATTCCTCCGCCCGGCCATCGCTGGCGAACAGGTCGGCTGCATCGGCGTTTCCGAAGTCGGCGCCGGCTCCGATGTCGCCGGGCTGAAAACCACAGCACGCAAGGACGGCGATGACTACGTGATCAACGGCAGCAAGATGTGGATCACCAACTCGCCGAGCGCCGATTTCATCTGCCTGCTGGCCAACACTTCGGACGACAAGCCGCACATCAATAAGTCGCTGATCATGGTGCCGATGAACACCCCGGGAATCAGCCTCAGTTCGCACCTGGACAAGCTCGGCATGCGCAGCTCGGAAACCGCGCAGGTGTTCTTCGACAACGTGCGCGTGCCCCAGCGCAACCGCATCGGCCATGAAGGCGCGGGGTTCATGATGCAGATGCTGCAGTTCCAGGAAGAACGTCTGTTCGGCGCGGCGAACATGATCAAGGGCCTGGAATATTGCATCGACAGCACCATCGAGTACTGCAAGGAGCGCAAGACCTTCGGTAATGCGCTGATCGATAACCAGGTGATCCACTTCCGCCTCGCCGAATTGCAGACCGAAATCGAATGCCTGCGCGCGCTGGTCTATCAGGCCACCGAGCAGTACATCAAAGGTCAGGACGTCACGCGCCTGGCATCGATGGCCAAGCTCAAGGCCGGACGGCTCGGCCGTGAAGTCAGCGACAGCTGCCTGCAATATTGGGGCGGCATGGGCTTCATGTGGGACAACCCGGTGGCCCGCGCCTACCGCGATGTGCGCCTGGTGTCGATTGGCGGCGGCGCCGACGAAATCATGCTGGGGATCATCTGCAAACTGATGGGCATCCTGCCGGGGAAAAAGAAATGAGCCGCCTGCCCGATTGCCAGACGCTGTTGCTGGAACTGCATGGCGGCGTGCTGCACATCACCCTCAACCGCCCGGACAGCCGCAACGCGATGAGCCTGCAAATGGTCGCCGAACTGCGCGCGGTGCTGACGGCGATGCACGATGACCGCACAGTGCGGGCCTTGGTGCTCAGCGGTGCCGGCGGGCACTTCTGCGCCGGTGGCGACATCAAGGACATGGCCAGCGCACGGGTTCAAGGGGCGGACGCTTACCGCGAGTTGAACCGGGCGTTTGGCGCGTTAATGGAACAAGCCCAACATGCGCCGCAAGTGCTGATCACTGTGCTGCAAGGCGCCGTGCTCGGCGGCGGCTTCGGCCTGGCCTGCGTCAGCGATGTTGCGATTAGCGATCACAAGGCGCAGTTCGGCTTGCCGGAAACCAGCCTCGGCCTGATCCCGGCGCAAATCGCACCGTTTGTGGTGCAACGGATCGGCTTGACCGAAACCCGCCGGCTCGCGCTGACGGCGGCGCGTTTCGATGGCGCTGAGGCGCAGCGATTGGGCCTGGTGCATTTCGTTGAACAGGATGCGCAAGCGTTGGCCGAGCGACTGGATGAGGTCTTGCAACAGGTACTGCGCTGCGCGCCGGAAGCGAATGCCGCGACCAAAGCATTGTTGCTGGCGAGTGCCGGACAGCCGTCGAGTGAGTTGCTTGATGAGGCGGCGCAGTGGTTCAGCGCGGCGGTGACTGGAGAGGAAGGGATTGAAGGCACCATGGCTTTTATGCAGAAACGCAAACCTCGGTGGGTCAGCTAAAAGCTTCGTGAGCAGGCTCGCTCCCACAGGTTGAAATGCATTCCAAATGTGGGAGCGAGCCTGCTGGCGATGAGGCCCGCACCTTCGCCGCCCAAAACTCAGGAGCGCCCGAATTCGCGGTTGAAATGCGTTCCAACTGTGGGAGCGAGCCTGCTCGCGATGAGGCCATCCCATTCACCGCTATCATTTCAGGAACCCCACCATGCCCACCCTCCACAAAATCCTGATCGCCAACCGCGGTGAAATCGCCTGCCGCATCCAGCGCACGGCCCAGGCGCTGGGTTATCGCACCGTTGCCGTTTTCAGCGACGCCGACGCCGATGCGCTACACGTGCAGATGGCCGACCAAGCCGTACACATCGGCCCGGCGCCGGTGCAGCAGTCGTACCTCAACATTGCGGCGATCCTCGACGCCGCCCGCCGCAGCGGCGCCGACGCGATTCACCCGGGCTACGGCTTCCTCTCGGAAAACGCCGATTTCGCTCGCGCCTGCGCCGAAGCCGGGCTGATTTTCATCGGCCCCAGCGTCGAAGCGATCGAACTGATGGGCAGCAAACGCCTGTCGAAAATCGCCATGCTCGACGCCGGCGTGCCGTGCATTGCCGGCTATCAAGGCGCAGCGCAGGACGACGCGACGCTGCTGGCCGAAGCCGAGCGCATCGGTTATCCGCTGATGATCAAGGCCAGCGCCGGCGGCGGAGGACGCGGCATGCGCCTGGTCCACGAGGCCAGCGAACTGGCGGCGCAACTGCGCACCGCGCGGTCCGAAGCAATGAACGGTTTCGGCAGCGACGAGTTGATTCTCGAACAGGCATTGATCGAACCGCGCCACGTCGAAGTGCAATTGTTCGGCGACCAGCACGGCCATCTGGTCTATCTCGGCGAACGCGATTGCTCGATCCAGCGCCGCCATCAGAAAGTCATCGAAGAAGCGCCGTGCCCGGTGATGACCGCCGAGCTGCGCCAGGCCATGGGCGAAGCAGCACTCAAGGCCGGGCGCGCGGTGGATTACGTCGGCGCTGGCACCGTGGAGTTCCTGCTCGACGCGCGCGGCCAGTTCTACTTTCTGGAGATGAACACCCGCCTGCAGGTCGAGCATCCGGTGACGGAATTGATCACCGGCCTCGATCTGGTCGCGTGGCAACTGCTGGTTGCCGAGGGCCAGCCGTTACCGCTGACGCAGGAGCAGATCCGTCTCGACGGTCACGCCATGGAAGTGCGCCTCTACGCTGAAGATCCCGCTGCGGATTTTCTTCCGCAAACCGGCCGAATTGCCGCATGGCAACCGGCTTCGGATCACGGTGCGCGCATCGATCACGGTCTGCTTGAAGGTCAGTCGGTCAGCCCGTTCTACGACCCGCTGCTGGGCAAACTGATCGCCCACGGCGCCACCCGCGAAGAGGCGCGACGCAAATTGTTGCGTGCGGTGCAGGACACCGTGCTGCTCGGCGTGCAAAGCAATCAACGCTTGCTCGAAGGCCTGCTGCAACATCCGCAGTTCATCAGTGGCGATTTCAGCACCGCCTTCATCCAAGAACATTTTTCCAGCCATGCCAGCCTAAACACTTATGTGCCGACAACGGCGCAACTGGCGATTGCCGTGGTGTTGTTCTATCAGGCCAGCGCCCTGCCCCATCGCGCCCCATTGAATGGCTGGCGCAACAACGCCAGCGTGCCGTTGCACTATCGACTCGGCAGTGACGAGCAGGACTGGACGCTGTCGGTGCTGGCGCGCAAAACCGGCGAGTTGGTCGTGCAGGCTGGCGAAAGCACTGTGGCGGTGAAAATCATTGAGCACGCCGCGCAATCAATCACCATCGAAGTCGACGGCCTGCGCCAGCGCCACGCCTATCGTCTGCACGATCGGCTGCTGTGGCTGTTCACCCATCCGGGCAGCCTGCGCCTGGAGGATCGAACTCATGCGCCGATCGACAGTCAGACCAGCGTCGCCTCCGGCACCCTGAAAGCCCCGATGGACGGTGCCATTGTCGATGTGCTGGTCAGCGAAGGCAGTACGGTCAGCAAGGGTCAATTGCTGGTGGTACTGGAGGCAATGAAAATGGAGCATCCGTTGAAGGCCGGCATCGATGGCGTGCTCAAACGGGTGCAAGTGAAGGTCGGCGATCAGGTAAAAAATCGTCAGGTTCTGTTGCAGGTCGAGTAGTCGCCCGGGCACAAGCGCGGGGTTTGACTACGCTCTGATAAATCAGAACGCGGAAATCAGGAACCCTGCGATGCCCCATTGGCTGGTCATAGATCTGGAAGCCACCACAGACGAGGGTGGCTGGCCGGTCACGGAAATGGAAATTATCGAGATCGGTGCGACCCTGGTCGACCGCGCCGGGCGCGAGCAGGATCACTTCCAGCGCTTCGTCAAACCGACCCGCCGGCCATTGCTGACGCCGTTCTGTCGGGAGCTGACACACATCACCCAGGCCAACATCGATTCGGCGCAACCGCTGAGCGAAGTCTGGCCGGCCTTTGAGCGTTGGCTGGCGCAGCATCAGGCTCGCCTTGAAGGCTGGGCCAGTTGGGGCGGTTACGATCGCCAGCAGTTGCTCCAGGAGTGGCAGCGCCTGAACATCGACAGCGGCCTGAGCAAAGTCCCGCACATGAACCTCAAACAGCGCTTCGCCAAGGCTCGGCGCCTGGAACGACCGTTGGGGCTCAATGGCGCGCTGCAACTGGCGGGCATGCAGTTCAACGGCCAACAACATCGCGCGCTGGAAGATGCCCGCAATACTGCACGGTTATTGCCGCTGGTCCTGCCGCTTTAGACGCGTGACGGCGCGAAAAGCCTTGTGCATACTGGCCGCCCCCTTTTAAGCCCTTTTCGAGGAATCCGCCCATGTTTAAAGTCAACGAGTACTTCGACGGCACCGTCAAGTCGATCGCCTTTGGCACCGCTGAAGGTCCGGCGACCATTGGCGTCATGGCCCCGGGCGAATACGAATTCGGCACCAGCCAGCGCGAGATCATGCACGTGGTTTCCGGCGCGCTGAGCGTAAAACTGCCAGACAGCAACGACTGGGAAACCTTCGCCGCCGGCAGCCAGTTCAACGTTCCGGCCAACAGCAAGTTCCAACTGAAAGTCGAAGTGGATACCGCTTACCTGTGCGAATACCGCGGCTGATCCCGCCGGTTTCACAGCGCAAAAAAATGCCCGTGTCCAAAAGACCCGGGCATTTTTCGTTTCAGCGACAGCCTATTCGAGAATCTCCACCGGCATGCCGACTTCCAGGCGGCCATTGCCGTCGTTGACCAGATTCTGTCCGAACATCGCGCCATCAGCGGTTGAGCGATGTTTCTGCAACGTCGCGAACGGCTCGCGATCGGCGCTGCGTTCACCGGTTTGCGGGTCGACAGTGGTCATGATGCAACGCGCGCACGGCTTTACCACGCGAAACTCGATATCGCCGATGCGAATACGTTTCCAGTTGTCCTCGGCGTAAGGCGCGCTGCCTTCGATCACTAGATTTGGACGGAAGCGCAGCATCTCCAGCTCTCGCCCTACCGTTTCCGAGAGGGCCAGCCGCGAGGCTTCGCCGATCAGCAGCAATGGATAACCGTCGGCGAACGCCACTTGATCGTCATCCTTGCCGAAACCCGACTGCGTGATGCGTGCCCGCTCGAGCGGCATTTGCACCAGACGTGTCGGCTTGCCAAGGAAGTCGCTGACAAAACGCGCGGCTTGATCACCGGCGTCCGGCACCCGCAGGGTGTCACGCCAGATCGTCACACCGCGCAGCTCGGCGTCGGCAGCGGGCAGCGCGACTTCGATAGCACCCTGCTCGGGAGCGCTGAGGGTCAGACCGCCGCCGGCATTCCATAACGCCGACAACTGACTCATCTTCGCTTCGGCACGCTGGGTCAGAAAGCGCCCGCTGGCCTCGTCCACCAGCATCCAGCGTCGGTCGCCCGCCAGCCCGAGCTTGTCCAGCTCGATGCTTTGCAGGATTTCGCCCTTGCCGGATTTCAACGGGTAACGATAAAGCGCGCTCAGACGCAGCATGGCCAGCTTCCTTGGAGGAAAAACGCCACCCTATACGAGCTCGATCTGGAATCAAAGACCAGGCTCACTCCTACAATGGGTGTGTGGTCAGGCCGGCACGGCGTCGAGCATCAGACGCTGGCGCACCACGTCGACCAGTTTGTCCGGCTGGAATTTGGAGAGGAAGTTGTCGCAGCCGACCTTCTTCACCATCGAGTCGTTGAAACTGCCCGATAGCGAGGTGTGCAGTACGACGTACAGGCCACGCAGGCGAGGGTCGTTGCGGATCTCCGTGGTCAGGCGATAACCGTCCATTTCCGGCATTTCCGCGTCGGTGAAAATCATCAGCAGTTTGTCGGTCATGTGCACGCCGGTATCGGCCCAGGCCTTGAGCATGTTCAAGGCTTTCAGACCGTCGCTGGCAATGTGCATTTTCACCCCGAGCTGGCCGAGGGTATCGCGCAATTGCGAGAGCGCTACATTGGAGTCGTCCACCAGCAAGACTTCGCGGCCCCGGGCGCGCTCCAGTACCGGGTCGTCGAGTTTCTCGCGCGAGACCTTGGCGTTGTACGGGACGATTTCAGCGAGGACTTTCTCGACGTCGATGATCTCCACCAGTTGATCATCGACCTTACTGATCGCGGTCAGATAATGCTGGCGGCCAGCACTGGTCGGCGGCGGCAGAATGGCTTCCCAGTTCATGTTGACGATGCGGTCGACACCGCCGACGAGGAAGGCCTGCACCGAACGGTTGTATTCGGTGACGATGATCGTGCTGTTCGGGCCCGGCACCAGTGGGCGCATGCCGATTGCCTGCGACAGGTCGATCACCGGCAGGGTCTGTCCGCGCAGATTTACCACGCCGCAGACGAAGGGATGACGCTGCGGCATCAGGGTCAGCTTCGGCAGTTGCAGCACCTCCTGAACCTTGAACACGTTGATCGCGAACAGCTGGCGTCCGGCCAGGCGAAACATGAGGATTTCCAGGCGATTCTCACCCACCAGTTGCGTGCGTTGGTCTACCGTGTCGAGAATGCCGGCCATCAATGACTCCTGGGCTTGTTCTGATGAATTCACTATGGGGGTTTATCGGCTGCATTCAGCTAATCTTGATTGCTGTAAAGCGCGCCGCTAAAAATGCCACAAACGGCCATTGATGTCACACTGACATCATGCTTTACTGGCAATCGTGATTTCATCTGCTAGATTCATTGCGGCGCGACCTCGGTTTGCACGTTAGGTTCCCGCGCCTAAGGGATTCCCCTAGGATCAATCAGGCCCAACCTGATATTCGCCATTTCCAATAGCCATTACTGTGACGCCATTCTCATTGCATGAACGGAGTCAGGCTATTGTGTGCGATCGCAATTCAGTGGCAACCCACCCTCTGGAACCCCTCGGTCCGTGCACCTGCACCGCCGGGCGCGATCTGCCGACGATTCACGATCGTCGCCACACACGGCCATCCGTCAACCAACACGACGTGGTGGAGATGAACATGCCAATCGACCGTAAAGACTGGGCGCAACGCTTCCCCGAATTTCTGGTCGAGGCCGAAACGCTTCTCGCCAAGTCCGAAGAATGCCTGAGCCATCTGCAACTGATCAGCAATGACAAGGATGCCATCGACTGCATGCTCGGCACTCTGCTGAAGCTGGCCGGCCGGGCCGAAGCACTGGCGCTGGAAGCGATCTCCGAGTTTTCCCTGCACATCTACAGCCTGCTGAATCTGACCCAGGATCGCGTCGACCTGCACGAACAGGCCCTCGATGCCTTGCGAGACTGTTTCACCCTGATGGCATGGCAGCTTGAGCTGGTCGATCATAAAACCGGACAACTGAGCCTTGATGGCAGCGAGCAGACAGCCTTGCTTGAGGCCTTCGCGGCACAAATGGGCCAGGACACGTTCGAACCGAAGATGATGAGCAAACGTTTGCTCTCCGGGTCTCTGATAGCTCACCAGGCTTGAGAAAACCGGCCGCGAAACTGTCGTAATTGAATAGTGCATACCTGCCAGCGACGATCCGGGGCAAATAATCTGCCCGACCAACGGCTGATTTCCAGATGCCGCCATCAGGGTTTTCCCTGTGTGCTCCCAGAGACACTTCCAGGCAAAATCGAAGTCGTCCAACTACAAAAACTCCAACTTTTTCCAATATGGAACTTGCGTCCACGATCCGGTATTTCCTGACTGAATGGACATATATAGCGACCGCGACCAACGGTATGTTAAGTGGTATTATGCCGCCGGTTAATTATCTGCCGTTTAATGGCACAGTGACTTCAGCGTTTCATTAGCAATATTACTGCCGGTCAATGATTGCTTAACGAATGCGGTATGAATCAATAACATAATTGACAGTATTTCCACACAGAGATCCGCCAGTCACCGGTCGGTCTGCCCGCAGCGAACATCCATTGGCTCCATCCGTTATGTACGCCAGTCTCAAGTCACTCATTACATGGCCACCTTCTCGGGAAAACGCCCGGCGCTTCACACTTGTTCTGTGTGTTCTGGCGACCTTGGGCAGTCTGCTGGCGTATGTTGTTTCGGCACGCCTTCCCTTGGGATTGCTGGCACTCGACATCGCCGCCACCGCGTGCGTCTGGGTGCAATATCGCTTGTCGCGCAAATCGATCAAGTTTCAGCCACAAGAGTTGGCTGATCGACTGCTGCAAGTCCAGGAAAACGAACGACATCGCCTCAGCCGTGAATTGCACGACGATATCGGCCAGTTGCTCACCGCCGCGAAGCTGCAAAGTGACTGGCTCAAACGCCGCCTGCCGGAAGATCTGCAGGAACAATGCAAGGTCCTCTGCGACACGCTGGATGAAACCCTGAACAAGGTGCGTGACGTCTCGGCGATTCTCAATCCACGGCAATTGACCAGCCTGGGCCTCGAAGCCAGCCTGCGTGCACACTTGCTCAAGACGTTGGCCAACACGCCGGTCAACTGGAGTCTCGATTGCCAGCAGCGGCTCAACGGCATCCCCGAGGAAATGGCCGTCGCCGCGTTTCGCATCGCCCAGGAAGCCGTGACCAACATCCTGCGCCACGCACAGGCAAAAAATCTGTTGATTCGGGTACAGCGATTGCCGCAAGGTCTGACGCTGTTGATCAGTGATGACGGCCTGGGTTTTGCCCCGGCGGCCGACCCGGCCAGAGAAGGTCAACGCGGCATGGCCGGAATGGCCGAGCGCATCGAACAGTTGGGCGGCACATTGAGCGTTATCAGCGAGCCGGGCAAAGGCACTCGAATCGAAGCACTTTTCCCGTGGGCGCCGCGAGCGCTCGAACGGGCCAGTACGAATAAGGTTATGCGTTGACTTGTAACTTACTTCTGGTGGATGACCACTCGCTGATCAGAGCCGGCGTGCGCGCTCTGGTACTGGATATTCCCGGTTACGCGGTAATCGGCGAAGCCAGTGATGGTTCGCAATTGCTTGAAATGGTCGAGCAATTGAGCCCGGACATCGTATTGCTCGACATCTCGATGAGAGAAACCGGTGGCCTGGAAGCGCTGCAACGGCTCAAGCGCGTGCGGCCGCAGAGCAAAGTGCTGATTCTGTCGATGCACACCGATCCGGCGCTGATCATGCAGGCGCTGGAGTCCGGTGCCCATGGCTACCTGCTCAAGGACACCACGGCCACCGAGCTCGAGCACGCGCTGGAAGCGCTGCGCAACAACGAACGCTACCTCAGCCCGGCCATCGCTCATACGGTGATCAATCAGGCACTGACGCGAAACCAGAAGAGCCAGCCGGACGTCGCCGATTCGCACAATCTGACCGCGCGCCAGCTGGAAATCCTTCGCCTGATCGTGCGCGGCAAATCGACCCGGGAAATTGCCAACGGTCTGGGCTTGAGCGTCAAGACCGTCGAAACCCACCGCGCGCAGATCATGAAACGCCTGCAAATCTACGACGTGGCGGGTCTGGTGCTGTTCGCCGTGCGTGAGCAGATCATCAGCCTTGATGACTGATTGACGGTTGTTGGCCCAATAACGGCGAGTCCTTTGGCAGATGCACCTGCAACGCTGCAGGTTTCGCAACAAATCGCAGACTGTCGCCCTCCAGCGGCTCGCCATCGAGATTGATGCTCAGCCCTTCGGCGACCTTGATCTCGACCCACGGCAATCGTGCCCGCACAAACATGTTGTCGAGGCCGAAGCCCTCGCTCAGCAGATTCTTCAACGTGCCGACCAGCTCCTGCGGTGCTGGCAAAATGCTGATGTCCAGCAAACCGTCGTCGACTCGCGCCTCGGGGCACAGCACATGGCCGCCACCCGCCTGCCGTCCGTTGCCGATTCCCAGTGCGAGCAGTTCACCCTGCCAATGAAAATCCGGGCCTTGCAACTCGCCGTAAGCGGCATGCAGTTCGCTGAACCGGGTCAGGCCGGTAAACAGATAAGCGGCGCCGCCCAAGACCTTTTTCAGGTCTTCCGAAGTATTGGCGGTCACCTGGCTACCGAATCCGCCGGTCGCCATGTTCAGGAAAATCTGCCCGCCCACCTCGCCCAGATCGATATCCGAGGGCTGAATGTCCAGTAGCTCAAGGGCTTCGGCCGGCTCCAGGGAAATACCGGCGGCGCGGGAAAAATCATTGGCGGTGCCCAGCGGCAGGAGGACTAGACTGGCTTTTTGCGGATGCTGAGCCAGCGCCTCGGCAATATCGCGCAACGTGCCATCACCGCCACCGGCGATGATTTTGCTGTAGCCGGCCGCCAACGCTTCCTCAACCAGACGCTGGGCGTCGCCAGCCTCCCACGTCACTCGCACAGCCAGTTCCCAGCCTTGCTCACGCTTGGCTTCGACGGCAGCGCGGACATCTTCGTTGAGTGCCTGTTTGCCATGCAAGATCAGCAGTGCCCGGCGTTCACTCATAACGTCACTCCAAGAATTGAAATCGATTGAAACATCTTGACCACTGCGCGCGTTAAAAAAGCCGCAGGGATGGCAATTAATTGCTTTTCAAACGGCCAGCGTCCTACACAGCGGTATTTTTTCGTACGGAACAAGAGGAATCGGCTTAATTGACCCCGTCCGATCATTGGGTCACCGTGTGCCGGCAGCACCAACTTTCAACTCAATAACACAAGGATGTGCCGGTAATGAACGGATACCCCGCGATTCATTTCCATGAATCGAGCAATGGAATAATCAGCAAGCGCGCAGTTGCTACGACCAGCGAGTACTTCCATGCGCAACCATGAAACCAAGGCACCGGTGAGCCCGGTCGCCGCTCTCGCCGAAAGTCGTGCCAGCAAGAAACCAGACTTCTGTAACAGCGCCAAGACCCCTGGAGAGTTTGATATGGAACCCCGAGTCAGCGAGCTGGAGACTCACTTCAAATACATGCGCCGCGACATGGACGAAGTGCTCAATGATGTCCGGACGATCAAACACCGTCTGGCGTATTCGGCGGGTGCCACCGCTGTCATCCTTGGACTGCTGGGATGGGTGGCCAACAGCCGATTCGACCAGTTGGTGACATTGATCAGCAACTGACCGAATCAATTGTTGCACGCGCCGTGCTTACCCGCCGACGCGTGCATGGGCAAGACCGGCTACCCCAGCAGGTCACTGAGGGGAATGAAGCTCACTTCATCACCCTCGCTCAGCGTGCGGCCCTCTCGGACTTCCACCAACCCGTCGGCCCACGCGGCGCTACGCAGCACACCCGAACTCTGGTTGCGGTAAATGATCGCCCGCCCCTGTTCCAAGCGCCCGCGCAGATATTCACGACGGTTGCCGGCCACCGGCCAGACAAAGCCTGCTGGCACTGCAAACTTGAGTGGTTCGACGGCTTGCACACCCAGGCGACGCAAAAGATAAGGCCGCGTCAGCAGGGCGAACGTCACCAGCGTCGAGGCGGGATTGCCCGGCAGGCCAATCACCGGCACGTTGCGAAAATGGCCGAAGGTCAACGGTTTCCCGGGCTTGATGGCCAGCTTCCACAGGGCCAACTCGCCTTCTTCACGCAGGGCAATGCCGAGGAAATCCGCCTCACCGACCGAGACCCCGCCGGTAGACAGAATCAGATCGACATTTTGTAGCTCGCCCAACCGCGCCCGCGTGGTGGGCAGATCGTCCGGGAGAATTCCGCCATCAATCACTTCACAACCCAGACGCTGCAGCCAACTGCACAGAAGTACGCGGTTGCTGTTGTAGATCTGGCCCGGACCCAATGCCTGACCGGGTTCAACCAGCTCGTCGCCGGTGGACAAAACAGCGACGCGAGGTTTGCGCACGACATTTAGGCCGGCACAGCCAAGCGAAGCAGCCAGGCCCTGCTCAATCGGTCCGAGTCGGGTGCCAGCTTGCAGCACCAATTCACCGACCGTGGTTTCCTGCCCTTGCGGACGAATGTTCTGCCCGGCCTTCAAAGGCTCAAGAAAGCGCACTCGGCCGTCGGCCTGAACTTCGGCGTTTTCCTGCATCTCGACACAGTCAGCGCCCGGCGGCAGCGGTGCCCCGGTAAAGATGCGTGCGCAGGTACCAGGCTCCAACGGCTGTGGAGACTGCCCGGCAAAAACTTTTTGGCTGACTGGCAGCGGCTCGCCCTGCCAATCCGCCAGGTTCAAGGCGTAGCCGTCCATGGCGCTGTTCGGCCATGGCGGCAGATCCAGTGTCGAGATCAAATCTTCCGCCAGCACCCGCCCTTCGACTTGAGCCAGCGGCAAGTGCTCGCGCTCGACAATGCGCGACGCATCGGCCATGGCCAGCAAACGCTCGAGCGCCGTTTCGACAGGCAGCAAACTGCCGGTCTTGCCCGGCTTACCCACGGGATTCACAAGGCGCCGCCTGCTTGAGATGGGTGACGAAGTTGCAGGGACGATGACGGGCGTCCAGTTGCTCAGCGAGAATGCCGTCCCAACCGGTGCGCACTGCATTGGTCGAACCCGGCAGGCAGCACACCAGCGTGCCGTTGGCCAGACCAGCCAGGGCCCGGGACTGCACAGTCGAAGTGCCGATATCGGCTACGGAAATCTGGCGGAACAGTTCGCCGAATCCGTCGACCTGTTTGTCGAGCAGGCATGCCACCGCTTCCGGCGTGCTGTCACGCCCGGTGAAGCCGGTGCCGCCGGTGATCAGCACGACTTGAACCACATCGTCGGCAATCCAGTTGGCGACTTGCGCGCGAATTTTGTAGAGATCATCTTTAAGCAAAACACGCTCGGCCAGCGCGTGACCGGCCGCGATCAAGCGATCGACGAAGACCTGGCCGGAGGTATCGGTTTCCAGGGTTCGGGTGTCGCTGACAGTCAGCACCGCAATATTGAGCGGCACGAAAGGTACATCAGCCTTGGCTTTCATAGGCTCTTCCAGTTGTAGGGGAAACAGCCCGGTGTTATATCACAGCGGCTCATTTTTCCGCCGCCCCTCTGGAGAGTCATCATGCCCTCGAACAACCCATTGCCACCCTGCTCCGTCCTGCTTCTGGCCGGTGGACGCGGCCAGCGCATGGGCGGTCAGGACAAGGGGCTTATCGAGTGGCTGGGCGAGCCTTTGATCGCGCATTTGCAGCGCAAGGTACGGCCGTTGACCGACGATCTGATCATCTCCTGCAACCGCAATCGCGAGCGTTATGCCGGGTTTGCCGATCAGTTGGTGATGGATGATGAAGGCGATTTCCCCGGGCCGCTTGCCGGTATTCGTGCCGGGCTGAAAGCGGCGCGCCATGCGCATCTGCTGGTGTTGCCATGTGATGTGCCGCGAATCGACGAGGCCTTGCTCGAAGACATGCTGATTACTGCCAATCTGCAACGTGAAAAACCTTTAATGCTGCGCCACGGCGAGCATTGGGAACCGCTGCTGTGCGTGATTCCCGTGGCGCTGTTGCCGGCATTCGAAGCAGCCTGGAATGCAGGCGAGCGCAGCCCGGGGCGGGTAATGCGCAGCCTCGGCGCCGTCGCATTGCAATGCCCTGACAACGACCCGCGACTGGCCAACCTCAACACCCCGGAATTGTTACATCTGCACAACACTGTGTCAGACTGACATTATCCAAGGAACTCTCACGCCTTGTTTACGTCTCAAGCTCAGTAACCAGAAGATTTCCCATTCGGAGACACACTCATGACTCAACGGACCCTCGCCACTTTCATGCTCGCACTGGGCCTGGCAACCCTCGCAGGTTGCTCCTCGCCAACAGTGATCACCTTGAATGACGGTCGCGAAATCCAGGCCGTCGACACCCCGAAATACGATGATGATTCGGGCTTCTACGAGTTCCAGCAGCTGGACGGCAAAGAGACCCGCATCAACAAGGATCAGGTTCGTACCGTTAAAGAGCTGTAAGGCTCCGCGTCGTTACCGGATACAGAAAAGCCCGCATTGTCATGCGGGCTTTTTCATGGGCGCTCGGAAAGCAGTTTCAGCATTACCACTGCAAGGTGATTTGACTCTCGAACTCCCGCAACTCACCGGTCACCGGGTCAATGAAGCGCAGGCCCTGCGCAAGCAGCTTCAACGGGTTGGCGTAGTCGTCCTCGACATCTTTCAACACAGTCGGATAAAACGGATCGTTGCAAATACTCGCGCCCAGCGCCGTCATGTGCACCCGCAACTGATGCTTCTTGCCCGTCACGGGATACAGGCCATAGCGCCACAGATCACCATTTTTCTCACGCACCTCCACCGCCGTTTCGGTATTGCTGGCGCCAGGCTCTTCTTGCATGCGGAAAAACGGCTCGCCATCGACCAAACGGCTTTTGTGCACCAAAGGGAAATTCAGCTCTGGCAGCGCCGGGGCAATCGCTTCGTAGCGCTTGTCGATCTGCCGGGTCGGAAACAATGACTGATAGGCCGAGCGGGTCTGCGGATTGGCCGAGAAGATCACCAGCCCCGCCGTATGCCGATCGATGCGGTGCAGCGGCACCAGATGCGGATTGTCCAGCCGACGGATCAGCCGCCGCAGCAGGGTTTGTTCGACATATTCTCCGGCCGGGGTGACTGGCAGAAAGTGAGGTTTGTCGGCCACCACCAAGTGTTCATCGGCATAGAGAATCGACTCGAGAACCGGGATCGGCTTTTCGTCCGGCACCTCACGAAAGTAATGAATGCGCAGCCCTTCCCTGTACGGCAAGTCCAGCGCAATTGGCTGGCCCTGCGCATCCAGCACCCGTCCGCGAGCAATCCGGTCAAGCCACTGTTCGCGGCCGATGGCACTGAAGTGCTCGCACAGGCAATCGAGTACCGTCAGCCAGGGACCGGGCGGCAAATACAAGGTGCTGGCCTGATTGTGCGCAGCGGAAAATACGGGGCTGGTCATACGAAACTGAAATCCTCAATGCAGGCCGGCATTATCCAACAGTGAGGCAAAGCCACCTAGCGCAGTTTGATCAGGCCGGAATCGATTTGAGAGCCGCTGCTTCGGTGAACTCCTTCAGCCAGCGCAACACATCGACCGCTTCCCAACGCCCTGGATCGTACAACGCGTATAACAGTCCCTGATAACCGACCACATCCAGCTGCTTGTGATAACCGGCGCGTTGAAAAAGGGCTTCGATTTCGGCAAAGCAGGTATTGAAATGCAGCTTGTTGAATGGCGTCTTGCCTTCCGTGACCAGCCCGTCCAGGCGCAATTCGAGGACGGCCTCGCGCACCACGTCCACCGACATCCGGTTAACGCTGCTCTTCAACTGTTCGACATTGACCACGGTTCATCCCTCTGACTCGATTGCTGTATGGACATACAGTAACCGAAGAATTCAGCGAGCGCCAACGCAAGGATGTATCGCTGCGACCAGCGGAAGGATCAAGGCAAAATCAACAGCCTAAAAATGCCACTACCTGGTCGCCACTGAACGGCCAATCCAGCTCAGCGCCAGTGTCGACCCGCCGCAGTACCGGGATGCGCAAGCTGTATTTTTCGAACCACGATTCGTCTTCGGTGATGTCCACCAATTCAACCAGCAGACCATGCTCGACGAAGGGCATCAGCTCGGCTTCGGCAACTTCACACAGATGACACCCGAGGGTGCCGAACAGCTGACATTCTGGAGACATGACGGCATTACCGGAAACAAGTGAGCCCATTCTAGGACGCCACTAAACCCTCGTCGACCCGGCGCCGCCCAAAGGACCCAGCGCTCCCGGCGCAAAATCCTGACGCAAATCATTCAGCGCAAATTGCAAATGCGTCATCCTCGCGGACTTTTTGCCTCTACGCTTCAGAGGCCAACGCCCTGACAGCGGAGTGTCCCGTGTTTGCAAATCTGTTGATCATCCTCGCCTCATCCCTGGTGGTGATTGCCCTGTTCCGGCGCCTGCGACTGCCGCCGGTGCTGGGTTACCTGTGCGTGGGATTACTGGTCGGGCCGAACGCATTCGACTGGGTCAACGAGAGCGAACATCTGCCCGATGTCGCCGAGCTGGGCGTGGTGTTTCTGCTGTTTTCGCTGGGTCTGGAGTTCTCCCTGTCGAAGATGATTGCGCTGCGTCAGGTGGTGTTTCGCCTCGGCAGTCAGCAAGTGCTGATCAGCACAGCGCTGCTCGGCACACTGTTGATGGGCCTGGGCATGCCGCTGATGCCGGCGCTGTTGCTCGGCGCAGGGTTATCGCTGTCATCCACGGCGATCGTGACCAAGGAGCTGGGCAGTCTTGGTGAAGTATTCAGCAGCCACGGCCAGAACGCGGTCGGCGTGTTGCTGTTTCAGGACGTTGTCGCGGTATTGCTGCTGACACTGGTTCCGGTCTTCGCCGGCACCAGCGAGCAGGCCTGGTATTGGGCCTTGCCGTTGACCCTGGGCAAAACCGTGGTGCTGTTCTTCGGCCTGCTGCTCGCCAGTCGCTGGTTATTGCCACGGCTGTTTCATGAGGTGGCGGCCTCGCGCTCTGCGGAGCTGTTCGTCCTGCTGGCGCTGGTGATCGTGCTGCTGACTGCCTGGCTCACGCACTTGTTGGGGCTGTCGCCTGCACTCGGCGCTTTCCTCGCCGGCATGTTGCTCGGGGAAAGCCATTACCGGCACCAGATCGAAGCTGACATCCGGCCCTTTCGCGACATTCTGCTCGGCGTGTTCTTCGTCAGCATCGGCATGCTGATCGACCTGCAATTGTTCGTCAGTCACAGCCTGTTGATCATCGGCCTGACGCTCGGCCTGATGCTGATCAAGGGCATCGTGGTCGCGCTGCTGGTGAAGTGGCGCGGCAGTGACAGCGAAACCGCATGGCGCAGCGGCCTGGCCCTGGCCCAGGGTGGCGAATTCTGTTTTGCCTTGATGGCGCAGATGCAGCAGAACAGCCTGTTGCCGGCCGAACCGGGCGCCCTGCTGCTCGCGGCGACGTTCTGTTCGATGCTGCTCACGCCATTGCTTTTGCGTGCGGCGCCGCGCATTGCCGCCGTGCTGCACCGCAAGCCCAATCAGGAAGCGCAGATCGAACAGATCAGCGCGCTCAACGCCGACCTCGACCAGCACGTGGTGATCTGCGGCTACGGGCGCGTCGGCCAATCCATCGGCCGCTTCATGGGCAACGCCGGGCAAGCCTATGTTGCGCTGGACAACGATCCGGTGCGGGTGCAGGAAGCCGCATCCGCGGAAAGCGACGTGCATTACGGCGACTCGGCGCGTGGCGATCTGCTTACTGCGGTTGGCCTGTTGCGCGCCAGGCTGCTGGTAATCGCCGTGGATCAGAGCGACGTGGCGTTGCGCATTCTGCGCGAAGCCCGGCGACTCAACCGACAGGTGCCGATTCTGGTACGCACCCGTGACGACAGCCAATCGGCGGAACTCAGAGCTGCCGGCGCCACCGAGGTGGTGCCGGAGCTTTTGGAGTCGAGCCTGATGCTCGCTTCACACGCGCTGATCATGCTTGGCCTGCCCGCACACAAAGTGCAGGAGAAGGTCGATCAAGTGCGTATCGATCGCTATCGCCTGCTCCACGGTTTCTATCCCGGAGCCAATGATGAGGAAATCTAGTCCTGACTCACCGCGCCGATCTTGTGCAGCGACAGGTCGGCGCCGTAATACTCTTGTTCCTGAGTCAGGCGCAGCCCATGCAATGCCTTGATCGCGCCGTAGACGACGAAACCGCCGACCAGCGCGACCGCGACGCCAAGCGCAGTGCCGATCAACTGGCTGATCAGGCTGACACCGCCCAGGCCACCCAGCACAGACTGACCGAAGATGCCGCAGGCAATCCCGCCCCACACTCCACACAAACCATGCAGCGGCCATACGCCCAGCACATCGTCGATGCGCCATTTGACTTGGGCAGCGGTAAAGCACCAGACAAACAAGGCTCCGGCGATCGCGCCGGTCACCAGCGCACCGACCGGATGCATCAGGTCGGAGCCGGCGCAAATCGCCACCAGCCCGGCCAGCGGGCCGTTGTGCAGAAAGCCAGGGTCATTGCGCCCGACGATCAACGCGGCGACGGTACCGCCAACCATGGCCATCAGCGAGTTGACCGCGACCAGGCCACTGACACCTTGCAGGGTTTGCGCGCTCATCACGTTGAAGCCGAACCAGCCGACAATCAGGATCCACGAGCCCAGCGCCAGAAACGGAATGCTCGACGGCGCGAACGCGACCAGGCGTCCATCGCGATAGCGACCATTGCGCGGGCCGAGCAGCAGAACAGCGGCCAACGCCAGCCAACCGCCCACGGCATGCACCACCACCGAGCCGGCGAAATCATGGAATGCCGCGCCAAACTGCGTCGTCAGCCAGCCTTGCAAGCCGAAGTTGCCGTTCCAGATCAGCCCTTCGAAAAACGGATAGATAAACGCTACGATCAGCGCCGTCGCGCACAACTGCGGGACGAACCGCGCGCGTTCGGCAATGCCGCCGGAAATGATCGCCGGGATGGCGGCAGCAAAGGTCAGCAGGAAGAAAAACTTCACCAGTCCATAGCCATGGTCAGCCGTGAGCACCGCCGCCGGTTGCATGAAGGTGACGCCATAGGAGATCCAATAGCCTATAAAGAAATAGGCCAGGGTCGAGACGGCGAAGTCGCTGAGGATTTTCGCCAGTGCGTTGACCTGGTTCTTCTGCCGGACCGTGCCGACCTCCAGAAAGGCGAAACCGGCGTGCATCGCCAGTACCATCACCGCACCGATCAGAATGAACAACGTGTTGGAGCTGTGAACCAGCGTGTCCACAGCGCTTTGCAGATTTTCCATGAGGAGGCAGACCCAAGGCTAAAAGGCACCAAAGCGGTTCATGCGGGCATTTCATGCACCAAATTACGACTCACCAGTCATTCAACGGCAGGGTCGATGAACTGATTTGGCGCATGAATCGATGTCCGAACACGAACCGCCGGCAAATGAATTAGAGTTTTTCTGCTTGGACGCCCGGCAACAGCGCACCTACGCCGAGCGACGCACCACGACACAGCAAAAGTTGTACCAGGCATTTGCACTGAACCTTCGCGCAAGGCTCATACTCGAACGCTTCAAAGCCACCTACGGAGATCCACCCATGGCCAGCATCAAGGCAAAGACTGCTCAAGAAATCCTGATGAACGACTTCCAGACTCTGGTCGCCGACACCGAACGCCTGCTCGAGCACACCAAGACCCTCGCTGGTGATCAGGCCGATGAGCTGCGTGCCCAGATTCACGACAGCCTGCTGCGTGCCCGGGAAACCCTGAAAGTGACTGAAGACACCCTGCGCGAACGCGGTCAGGCGGCGGTCACCGCTACTGAAGACTATGTATCGGCCAACCCATGGCAGTCGGTGGGCATCGCTGCCGGCGTCGGCTTTCTGATCGGCCTGCTGGCAACTCGGCGCTGATCATGTCGATCGGTGAATCCGGCCCGACTGCGGGCACCGCCTCCTCCACGCGTCGCCTCGGCGCTGCCGTTCTGGGCCTGCTGCACAGTCATGTCGAGCTGTTCGGCATCGAACTGCAGGAGCAGAAATCACGCACTGTCAGCCTGCTGCTGTTCGCCGGCCTGGCGTTGGTGTTTGCCCTGCTGTTGCTGGTGGGTCTGTCGACGCTGGTGATGATCATCTTCTGGGACACCTACCGCCTGGCAGCGATCATCGGCCTGTGCGTGTTTTACACGCTGGCGTCGATCTTCTGCGGCCTACGCCTCAAAGCGGCGATTTTCGATGAGTCCTCGCCTTTCCACGGCACGCTCGAAGAGCTGGCCAACGACCGGGAGCGCCTGCTGCCATGAGCCTGCCTGAACTTCCGCACAACAGCTCACGCCGGGAAATGCGCAAGGCGCTGATCCGCCTGCGCATGGAAATGCACCGTCAGGAAATCCGCCACGAAACCGCGCAAGTGTTGCAACCGTTGCAGCGCATGCGTGGCATGAAGCAGAACGTGCAGGACGGTTTTGGCATCAAGCACGCGCCGTTGTGGGGCGTGGCGGCGGTGACGCTGCTGGGTTTCCTCACCGGCAAAGGCTCGAAACGCAGCAGTGGTGGCGGTTTGACGCGACTGCTGCGTCTGGGCACGACGCTTGGGCCGCTGATCAGACTGGTCATGCACAGCTCGGGCAAACGCTGAAGCGCCCATCTGGCTACATTCTTGCAATAGCGCCGGGATGAATCTCCTTATCGGGAGATTCCATCCCGCGTGCCTATCCGGCAAGCGCGGCCAAACCAAAAACAAGATTAAGGACTTGCCGTGATCGACGGGCAACCGCTCGCCTGTTTTCAGCCTTTCATCGATACCGCCACAGGCCGCATCGCTGGTGTCGAAGCACTCGGTCGCTTGCGCCAGAGCGATGGTCAACTGACCTCGGTCGGGCCATTGTTCGCCGACCCACGGACCCCGGCCACCGCCTTGCGCCGTCTCGATCGGCAGATCCGTGACCACGCCCTCAGCCGCCTGCATGAAGCGCCGGCGGAGTGGTTTCTCAGCCTGAACATGTCGCCACGCTGGATCAGTCGCCTGCGCGCCGATCAAGCGCTGCCAAGCCTCAAGCAATTGGCGCGACACCAGGTTGATCCGCAGCGCATCGTTTTCGAAATCACCGAACTGGGCGGTAACAGCGAACGCCTGGCTCACGTGGTCGGGCGCTACCGTAACGCAGGGGCGAGAATCGCCATCGATGATTTTGGCGCCGGCTATTCGCAGCTGGATCGGGTACTGGCCCTGCAACCGGACATTCTCAAGCTCGACATGCGCCTGTTTCAGGCTGCGGCCCTCGGCGGACCGAGCAGTGACGTGGTCAAAGCACTTGCGCAGATGGCCGAAAAAACCGGCTGCTGGATCATCGCCGAAGGCGTCGAAACCGAAGCACAGCTGAATTTCGCCCTGGAGTGCGGCTCGCGCTACGTACAAGGTTTTCTTTTCGCCCGGGCGCAGGAAGACTTCTTCGCTACGGATGCTTTCGTCGCGCATTTCGCCCAACTCAGGCAGCGCTACGTAAAACAGAAACTCAGCGAGCGCGGAAGGCTGATGCAGATGCGTCAGCAGCTCAGCGAACTGATGGCGATTCTGCAGCAATGGGCGCAGGCCCGCGCCCCGCTCAGTGCGTTGCCGCAATTGCAGGCGTTTCCCTGGCTGCTGCGCTTTTATCAGTGCGATCGCCACGGCACGCAACTGACGCCCAACCTCGAATGGCGCCATGACGGCTGGTTTGCCGATGACCGCTATCTGGGGCACAACTGGTCGTGGCGACCGTATTTCTATCATCTGCTGGCCGAAGGCTGGGAAGAACGCCGCCTGACCCTGTCGAACACCTATCGCGATGCCACCAGCAACCAGTATTGCCTGACTGCCGGACAGTTTTTCGATAACGGTGAACGCTTGCTGTTGATCGATATCGACGCAGCAGGCCTGTAGTTCTGCTTGCAGGCACAGGGCCGAACCGGGAAGCTAGGACGATCAGTCACCAGACGGAGAGATTCAGCCTTGGATTGGCCAACCCTGCTCAACCGCGAACGCCTCGGCAAACCGCTGCACAGCCCGCAAGAACTCGGCCGCAGCCCTTTTCACAAAGACCATGACCGCATCATTTTCTCCGGTGCCTTTCGCCGCCTCGGGCGCAAGACCCAAGTGCACCCGGTCACCAGCAACGATCACATTCATACCCGCCTGACCCACTCGCTGGAAGTCAGTTGTGTCGGCCGTTCGCTGGGCATGCGTGTCGGTGAAACCTTGCGCAGCGCGCTGCCAGACTGGTGCGACCCGGCCGACCTCGGCATGGTCGTGCAATCGGCTTGCCTGGCGCATGACATCGGCAATCCGCCGTTCGGCCATTCCGGCGAAGACGCGATTCGCCACTGGTTTCAACAAGCCGCCGGGCGTGGCTGGCTGGACGGCATGAGCGAGGCCGAGCGTGGTGATTTCCTCAATTTCGAAGGCAATGCTCAAGGCTTTCGCGTGCTGACGCAGCTGGAATATCACCAGTTCGACGGCGGCACGCGCCTGACCTACGCGACGCTGGGCACCTATCTGAAGTACCCGTGGACCGCGCGCCACGCCGACTCCCTCGGCTACAAGAAACACAAATTCGGCTGCTATCAGAGCGAGCTGCCATTGCTCGAACAGATCGCGCACAAACTCGGTCTGCCGCAAATCGAAGACCAGCGCTGGGCACGCCATCCATTGGTCTACCTGATGGAAGCCGCTGATGACATCTGCTATGCGCTGATCGATCTCGAAGACGGTCTGGAAATGGAGTTGCTCGAATACGCCGAAGTCGAGTCACTGCTGCTCGGTCTGGTCGGCGACGATTTGCCGGAAACCTATCGCCAGCTCGGCCCGCAGGATTCCCGGCGGCGTAAACTGGCGATCCTGCGCGGCAAGGCCATCGAGCACCTGACCAACGCGGCGGCGCGGGCATTTGTCGAACAGCAGGATGCTCTGCTCGCCGGCACGCTGCACGGCGATCTGGTCGAACACATGCACGGGCCGGCGAAGCGCTGCGTGTTGAACGCCAAGGACATCGCGCGCAAGAAAATCTTTCAGGACAAGCGCAAGACCCTGCACGAGATCGGCGCGTACACGACGCTGGAGATCCTGCTCAATTCGTTCTGCGGCGCCGCGCTGGAGCAGCACAACGGTCGCACGCCGTCGTTCAAGAGCCGGCGCATCCTCGATTTGCTTGGCAACAATGCGCCGGATCCGCAGGGTTCGTTGCACAGTTCGTTTCTGCGCATGATCGATTTCATCGCCGGCATGACCGACAGTTACGCCAGTGACATGGCACTGGAAATGACCGGGCGTTCAAGTCACTGAGTCTTGAGGGGGCAGCCGGTCACTGATCTGACCGGCTGACCACCATGAGAGTTTTGCTGAATGCCCCTGTGAACCAGGTGAGATTCAACTACGCTTGACCCATTAACCCGATCAAATAAACACCGCTGATTAAACGCAACTTTAAACATCGACAAATAATTGAATATCAATATTGGCCTTCGGATCATTTCAATCTTCGGCCAATTGATTGCTCGCCCTTCCTTACGCCGAACCTAATTTCAACGTAGTCTCTTTCCTCATTACGCGTAGGATTAATCCGATAACGTAGTCGCGACACTACCAGTCCATGCGAGTGCTCGTGCATCTGAGCTAAGGTGCGCGCTTTATTCATGCTTGCATGGGACTCTATTTATGAACTCCGTTTTTATTGTGGACGATCATCCGGTCATCCGCCTCGCCGTGCGAATGCTCCTGGAACATGAAGGCTACAAGGTCGTCGGCGAGACCGATAACGGTGTCGATGCCATGCAGATGGTCCGTGAATGCATGCCCGACCTGGTCATTCTCGATATCAGCATCCCCAAGCTGGACGGCCTCGAAGTGCTGGCCCGCTTCAACACCATGGGTTCGAATTTCAAGATTCTGATTCTGACGGCGCAGTGTCCTACGCTGTTCGGCATTCGTTGCATGCAATCCGGCGCATCGGGATATGTCTGCAAGCAGGAAGACTTGAGCGAATTGGTCAGCGCAATCAAAGCGGTACTTTCCGGTTATAACTATTTCCCCAGTCAAGCGCTTAATCCGGTGCGCGCCGACGACACTCGATATGCTGAACTTGAACTGTTCAAATCCGTCAATGACCGCGAACTGATGGTATTGCAGTTATTTGCTCAGGGACGTACCAACAAGGAAATAGCCAAGGGCATGTTTCTGAGCAACAAGACCGTCAGCACTTATAAAAAGCGTCTGATGCAAAAACTCAAAGCCAGATCCCTTGTAGAACTTATCGAGATGGCCAAACGTAACGCACTCGTGTGAGACTCCGCATGCCCAGCCGTGTAAAGGACTACCTGATTGCCTTGAGCGCTGTTCTGTACCTGAGCGCCAATGCCCTCGCCGCGCCAAGCGCTTCACCGGACTATGCATTGCTCAGCCGCTCGGCCACCGAGGCCGTGCAAACTGTCCTGCAGCCGTCACAACGGCAATGGCTGCAGACTCGCAGCGAACTGAAACTGGGTACCTCCGCACCTGATTACCCGCCATTCGACATGACCGTCAGTGGCCAGGACTACGAGGGACTGACCGCCGATTACGCAGGGATTCTCGGCCAGGCCACCGGTTTGCCGATTCGCGTGCAACGCTTTCCCTCGCGCGAGGCTGCAATTCGCGCCTTGATCGATGGCCAGATCGACCTGCTTGGCACAGCCAACGGCTACGAAGCAGGCAATGCCAACCTCGCGCTTTCCAGACCCTATGCGGTCGATCAGCCGGTACTGGTAACCCGCGAGGACGAAACCCGCTCGCTGACCGAAGGCCTCGCCGGACTGCGCCTGAGCATGGTGTATCACTACCTGCCGGTGCCCGAGATCAAAGCGCTGTATCCCAAAGCGCTGATCACCTGCTATCCGTCCTACCAGAATGCAATCAACGCGGTGGCCTTCGACCAGGCCGATGTGTTTCTCGGCGACACCCTCTCCACCCATTACATGATCAACAAGGGCTATCTCAACAACGTCCGTATGGCCAACTTCGGCAAGCAGGAAGCCCATGGCTTCAGCTTCGCCGTGCGGCGCAGCAATCCGCAGCTGCTGGGCATTATCGACACGGTGCTCGCAGCGATCCCGAGCAGTCAGCGCGACGACATCGCCAAGCGCTGGAGCGCCGGCAGCGACCTGCTGCTCACTGACAGAAAACTGCAGCTGACGGATCGTGAGGAAAACTGGCTCAAGCAGCATCCCGTCGTCAGCGTGGTGGTCAATGAAGCTTACGCACCGTTGACCTTCTTCGACAGCGCCGGCAATTTCCGCGGCATCAGCGCCGACCTGCTCGAGCTGATCCGCTTGCGTACCGGCCTGCGTTTCAAGGTTCAGCGCAGCCGCAACGATGCGGAAATGATCAGGCAGATCGACAACCACAAAGCCGATCTGATTGCCGCCCTGCTGCCCAGCGCCGAACGTGAAAAAAACCTGAGCTTCAGTCGCCCGTATCTGGAAAATTCCTACGTGCTGCTGACCCGCAAAAGCGCCGACAGCCCGACCAATCTGGGCCAACTCAAAGGCAAGCGTCTGGCGATCGCCCAAGGCAATCCGCTGGTCGCCTACTTGCATGAGAATTTTCCGGGCATCGAACTGATCGAAACCCCCGACACGTTCAGCGCCGTGTCGATGCTCGCCGAGAACCATGTCGACGGTGCGGTGAACTCGCTGGTGATCGCCAACTATTTCATCTCATCGCGTATATTCGATCGGCAACTGCAAATCACCACCACGATCGGCACCAGTCAGGCAGCCTTCTCGCTGGCAACCGCCCGTGACAACACCGAACTGGCCTCGATCATCAACAAGGCGCTGCTGAGCATCGCTCCCGAGGAGCTCGGCGTGATCAACGGCCGCTGGCGCGGTTACTCCACGGCATCACAGAACATCTGGCAAAACTACCAGCGCCTGTTCTACCAAGTGATCGCAGCCGCCGGCCTGATCCTGCTGCTGTTGTTGACCTGGAACGCCTACATGCGCCACCAGATCAAACAACGCCAGGCTGCCGAACGTGCACTGAACGATCAACTGGAGTTCATGCGCTCGCTGGTCAACGGCACGCCGCACCCGATCTACGTGCGAGATCGCCAGGGTCTGCTGCAAAGTTGCAACGACAGTTATCTCGAAGCGTTCAACGCCAGACGCGAGGACATCATCGGCAAAGGCGTGATGCAGGGCACCCTGAGCAACGCATGCGAGGCCGAGGCATTCCAGGCCGATTACCAGAGAGTCATTGCCGAAGGCATTCCGTTGATACTCGACCGGCCCCTGCACATCGGCAACCGCCGCTTGACGATTTACCACTGGATTCTTCCCTACCGCGACTCCAGCGGTGACGTTCAAGGGATTATCGGCGGCTGGATAGACATCAGTGAACGCCGCCAATTGTTTGAAAAACTGCGTGCAGCCAAAGAACAGGCGGACGAGGCGAACCGGGCCAAAAGTACCTTCCTGGCAACCATGAGCCATGAGATCCGTACACCGATGAACGCCGTGATTGGCATGCTCGAACTGACCCTGCGACGCATCGATCCGCAACATCCCGATCGCGCTTCGATCGACACGGCCTATCATTCGGCCAAGGATCTGCTCGGGCTGATCGGTGATATCCTCGACATTGCCCGCATTGAGTCGGGACGTCTGAGCCTGTCCCCGGAATGGATCAATCTGGTCGACACGGTGACCTCCGTTGCACGCATCTTCGACGGCCTCGCGCGGCAGAAAAACCTTGCCTTGCAAGTCGTCTTCAACCCGCCGCACCCGGCTGTGGATGTGCATCTGGATCCGCTGCGCTTCAAGCAGGTGCTGTCCAACCTGGTCAGCAACGCTATCAAGTTCACCGAAAGCGGCCACGTGCGGATCACCCTCGACCTGATCCCGGCAGACGCTGCTGGGCGAACATTGATGCAGCTGACCGTGCAGGACAGCGGCTCAGGCATCAGCGCCGAAGATCAACAGCGCTTGTTCGAGCCATTCTCGCAGGCGGAAAACGGCAGTCGGCAGGCAAAAAACGGTGCCGGACTGGGGCTGGTGATCAGTCGCAACCTGTGCGAAATGATGGGCGGACAACTGCAGTTGAGCAGCCAGCCCGGCATCGGCACTCAGGTGTGCATATCGCTGCCGCTGGACAGCCTGCCGGCAAAGGCGAATCCGCCGAAAAGCGAACCGTTGATCAAGCCTGCGACAACGCCGTTACATGTCCTGGTTGTCGACGACCATCCGGCCAACCGTCTGCTCATGTGTCAGCAACTGGAATTTCTCGGACATCGCTTCAGCATTGCCCAAGATGGCTGCAGCGGCCTCGAGCGGTGGAAGGCCGATCATTTCGATCTGGTGATCGTCGACTGCAACATGCCCTTGATGAACGGCTATGACATGACCCGTGGGATTCGCCAGCTTGAACTGCAAAACCATCGCCCACCGTGCACCGTGCTGGGTTTCACCGCCAATGCCCAGCCGGAAGAAGTCCAGCGCTGCAAGCTCGCCGGCATGGACGACTGCCTGTTCAAGCCGTTGAGTCTGACCCTGCTCGGACAGTGGATCGACGGCATCACGCCGGCTTCACCGGCCTCGGTGTTCGACCTGCAAAGTCTGAGCTTGCTGACCGGTAACAACCCGGCGCAGACCCGACGCATGCTGGTGGAGCTGCTCAAGAGCAGCCGCCTCGACCGCGAGGAACTGCTCAGGCTGTCGCCCGAGGATGATCGCGAAGCGCTGGCGGTGGTTGCGCACAAGATCAAGGGCGCAGCACGCATCGCGCAGGCCTCGCGGCTGATTGAATGTTGTGATGAGCTTGAGACCGCTTGCGAGCAAGCGCTCGCATCACAGGAGATTGCCCGTCGCTGGGCGGCAACCAGCCAGGCGATGCTCGAACTGGCGCAGGCCCTGCAGCAGCAATTGACCCTGGCCGATCAAGGCACAGTCAGCGAGTCTTAACTATGCTTGGACGCTGAGCAGTGAGTTAAACATTCATGGAGAGCCAGCAATGCACAGCCCACTGCGCCCCGAGCAACGCCGGTTGCCGCTGCACGTGCACATCAGCGTCATGTTCACCTTTCTTTTATTGCTTACGGGCGTGGTGCTGGGCCTGTTCAATTACCACCAGACCACGCAGATCATCCTGTCGAGCAGCGAAAAGCTGTTTGACCGCATCGAGCAGGATGTACGCCTCGATCTGCAGGCAACCTATCAACCGATCCGCAACCTGCTGAGCCTGCTGGCGGACACCCCGGCGGCCCACGCGAGCGATCTGCAACAACGCCTGCCGTTGCTCAAACCCTTCAGCCAGTCGCTCACCGACAACCCGGCGCTGGCATCGCTGTATCTGGGTTATACCAATGGTGATTTCTTCATGGTGCGCGCGCTGCGCACGGCGGAACTCAAGGCACAGCTTCAGGCGCCGGAAGCGGCGGCCTATCAGGTCTGGAGCATCGAGCACGAGCCGCAAGGCACTGTACGCTCGCAGTCACTGTTCTTTGATCAGGCGCTGACGCCGCTCAGCCGCCGCGATCATCCAGACGAGCCTTACGATCCGCGCAGCCGAACCTGGTTCAGCGACGCCCTGCAACAGGCCGGGCAAATCACCACCGAGCCCTATGTATTTTTCTCGACCCACAATGTCGGCACCACGCTGGCCAGGCGCAGCGGCGAGAACGCGGTGATTGGCGCCGATCTGACCCTCGCTTCGCTGTCGACCGCCCTGGGCAAGCACCGGGTCACGCCTTCGACAGAGATCGCGTTGTACGACACCGACGGCAACGCCGTGGCGTATCACGACAGCCATCGCCTGATCATCGATGACCGCACTGCGCGTCTGGCCAGAGCGGCCGATCTCAGCCCTGAGCTGAACACGCTGCTCAGCTCCGACACTATCGGCAAGCGTCTGCAAGTAAACGACCGGCAATGGATCGTCGCGCGCACCAGCATCGAGGAAGGCGGGCCGAAAGGCCTGCAACTGGCGCTGCTGGTGCCGGAAGACGAATTGCTGGTGGACGCGTTCCGGATGCGCTGGCAAGGCGCGCTGATCACCCTCGCCATCCTGTTGCTGTGCCTGCCATTGGGCTGGGTGATTTCGCGGATTCTGGTCAAGCCGCTGCATGCCCTGGTCAAGGAAGCCGACGCGATCCGCAGCTTCGACTTCAGTTCTCCGCTGGCGCGCCGCTCGCCCGTACTGGAAGTCGATCAATTGAGCCTGTCGATGGCGCGGATGAAAGAAACCCTGGGCAGTTTCTTCCGCATCACCGACAGCCTTTGCGCCGAAACCCGTTTTGCCCCGCTACTCGAACGCGTGCTGTTCGAAACCGTGCAGATCGCTCAGGCACAGGCCGGTCTGATCTACCTGCGCGAAGCCGACGGCGCGCGCATGGAACCTTATGGACTGGTGATTGATGGCGTGCCGCAGAAGCTGGAGGCGTTCGACATTGAGGGACGTGAGCTGCACAAAAACACCGGCCCGGCGTGGTTCGAGCAACTGGCCAGCGCCAACAATACCGTCAGCCATCTGGGCTTCGATCAGGCCGGCGACTTGCAGAAAATCCTCTTGGCCATGGAATCACCGCGCATCCACCTGATCGGCATCCGCCTGCACAACCAGCACGACGAAACCATCGGCCTGCTGATTCTGCTGGTCAATGACAGCGGCGCGCCGGGCGACCTGGAAAAGCTGCGCCCCGACCGTATCGCCTTCTTGCAGGCGGTGTCCGGCGCGGCGGCGGTGAGCATCGAAAGTCAGCGTCTGCAAGCGCGGCAGAAACAACTGCTCGATGCCTTCATCCAACTGCTCGCCAGCGCGATCGATGCCAAGAGCCCCTACACCGGTGGCCACTGCCAGCGGGTTCCGGAATTGACGCTGATGCTCGCCCAGGCCGCTGCGGCAAGCCAGGACCCGGCGTTCAGCGCTTACCAACCGAGCGAGGATGAATGGGAGGCGTTGCACATCGCAGCGTGGCTGCACGATTGCGGCAAGGTCACGACGCCGGAATACGTGGTCGACAAAGCCACCAAGCTCGAGACCATTAACGACCGCATCCACGAAATCCGCACCCGCTTCGAGGTGCTCAAGCGTGACGTGTGGATCAACTACTGGCAGACGCTGGCGAACGGTGCAGACGAAGCGGCGCTGGCCCGCGCCCGTGATAGTGAGTTGCTGATGCTCGATGACGACTTCGCCTTTGTCGCCCGCTGCAATCTCGGTGGCGAGGCCATGGCCGAGGCCGATCTGCTGCGCCTCGAGCAAGTCGCGCAACGCAGATGGCTGCGCACACTGGATGATCGCCTCGGTGTGTCATGGGAAGAAAACCGCCGCCAGGCAAAAACACCGGCGGCGACGCTGCCCGTCAGTGAAACACTGCTCGCCGACAAACCCGAGCATCTGATCGAACGCGACAAGAACGAGCTGATCCCCGAGGACAACCCCTGGGGCTTCAAACTCGATGTACCCGAGTACAAGTACAACCGCGGCGAGCTGTACAACCTGAAGATCGCCCGCGGCACCCTTACCCGTGAAGAGCGCTACATCATTAACCATCACATGGTGCAGACGATCATGATGCTCAGCCACCTGCCCTTCCCCGGTCACCTGGACAGCATTGCCGAGATCGCCGGCGGTCATCATGAAAAAATGGACGGCACCGGGTATCCGAAACGGCTGAAACGCGAGGAGATGAGCCTGCCGGCGAGGATGATGGCGATTGCCGATATTTTCGAAGCGCTGACCGCCGCCGATCGCCCTTACAAGAAAGCCAAGTCGTTGAGCGAGGCGCTGGGGATCATGGCGACCATGTGCCGTGAAGCGCACATCGATGCGCCGTTGTTCGGCCTGTTCATCAATGAGGGTGTGTACATGCAGTACGCGACGCGGTTTCTTGATCCCGCGCAAATCGACAGCGTGGATACGGCCAGCCTGTTGCACAAAGCTGGCCTCAGCGGTTGATCAGCAGTCGGTCAGGCGCAGGAAAATCGCCGCCAGTTGCTCGATGCCGGCCTGATCTTCGGCGCCGAAACGCGCCAGCTTCGGGCTGTCGAGGTCGAGCACGCCGATCAGGCGACCGTCCTTGACCAAGGGCACTACCAGTTCGCTGTTGGAAGCGCTGTCGCAGGCGATGTGGCCCGGGAAAGCATGCACATCCTCGACGCGCTGGGTTTGCAGGCTGGCAGCAGCAGCGCCGCACACACCGCGCCCGAACGGGATGCGCACGCACGCGATCTGGCCCTGAAACGGGCCGAGCACCAGCTCTTCGTTGCGATTGAGGTAGAAACCGGCCCAGTTCAGATCATCGAGCTGGTTGAACAGGAATGCGGAAAATTGCGCGGCATTGGCGATGAAGTCGCGTTCGTCCGCCAGTAGCGATTCCAGTTGCGCGGCCAACATACCGTAGCCTTCGAGGCCCTGGCCGCTTTGTTGCAAATCAATCATGCCTTGTGCTCCAGCAATTTCAGTCCCACCCAGTAGCGGGCGAATTGATACGCGCAACGTCCGTTGCGATTACCGCGGCCGGTGGCCCAGCGCACGGCGAGGATGTCCAGTGCTTCGTCGCGCTGCCAGCTCAGGCCGGCCTTGGCGGCCAACTGTCCGATCCAATGCTCGACGACGTTGAGAAAATGTTCCTGGGTAAACGGGTAGAACGACAGCCACAGACCGAAACGGTCGGACAGGGCGATCTTGTCTTCCACCGCTTCGCTCGGGTGCAGTTCGCCGTCGACGCGCTTCCAGTTTTCGTTGTCGCTTTCCTTTTCCGGCACCAGGTGGCGGCGGTTGGAAGTGGCGTACAGCAAGACGTTGTCGGGGGCCTGCTCGAGCGAACCGTCGAGCACGCTTTTCAGCACGCGGTAGTCGCCTTCGCCGGATTCGAACGACAGGTCATCGCAGAACAGCACGAAACGTTGCGGCAATTTGGCGACTTGCTCGACCACCCGTGGCAGGTCAGCCAAGTGATCGCGTTCGATCTCGATCAGACGCAGGCCGGCAGCGGCGTGCTCGGCCAGCAACGCACGCACCAGCGAAGACTTGCCGGTACCGCGCGAGCCCCAGAGCAAGGCGTGGTTGGCCGGCATGCCATCAAGAAATTGTTGTGTGTTGCGCCCCAACTGCCCCAACTGCCGGTCGACGCCGATCAGGTCGGACAGACGCATGTCGAGGCTGACTTCCAGCGGCAACAGGTAGCCGCTGCGACCGTCACGCTGCCAGCGCGCTGCCAGGCATGTGTTCCAGTCAATGACGGGGCGCGGTGCCGGCAACAGTGGTTCGATTCGCGCCAGAACCGACTCGGCGCGTTCAAGAAAAGCATTCAATCGGGAATCCACGTCTTCTCCTCGGGCACTTTCACAGTGATGATGACGATCCAGCGACGACACACAGATAAAATCGCCTCAGCAAGCCTTGTTACAAGGCGATTCGGGAACCTCGGTATCCCTGCATGATCGACTATGCTTGAGCAGCGAAGGGAAACGGAAGTGGTTCAACAACCCATGGATATCAAATTCACCCACCGGCTGTCTTACAAGCAAGCCAGGCTTACCGTGCTGGTCGGGTTCATTCTGGGCACCCTGCTCAGTCTGCTGCAGATCGGCATCGATTATGCCAGCGAAGACGCTTCCATCAACCGGGAAATCCTCGCACTGCTGGAAATCAGCCACAATCCGGCCTCGCGCATCGCCTACAACATCGATGCCGAACTGGCGCAGGAGCTCACCCTCGGCCTGCTGCGCTCGCCGGCGATCATCGCCGCGCAATTGATCGACAACAACGAGACCGTCCTGGCCAACGTCAAACGCCCGGAACTGCAGAGCAGCTATCGGCTGATCAGCGACTTCCTGTTCGGCGCCAAGCGTCATTTCGAAGATCGCCTGTACCTCGACCATTTGCCCAACGAATCCCTCGGCGTCCTCAAACTGGAAGTCGACACCTACGCCTTTGGCAGCCGCTTCTTGCGCCGCGCGGAAGTCACCCTGCTCAATGGTTTCGCCCGCAGCCTGCTGCTGACCGGGATCCTCCTGGCGCTGTTCTACGTGATGCTGACCAAACCACTGGTGCGGGTCATCCGTGAGCTCAGCGGCCGCGACCCGCGCAGCGCCGAGCCGACCACGCTCGAGTGCCCGGCCGGCCACGGCAACGATGAAATCGGCGTGCTGGTCAAGGTCGCCAATCAGCAGTTCGAAAACATCGCCACCGAAATCCAGCAGCGGCGAACCGCAGAAAACCGCCTGACCGAATACCTCGCGCAACTGGAAGACATCGTCTCGGCGCGCACCGCCGAGCTCAAGGCAATCAACGCCCGCCTCAGTCAATCCAACGAAGAGCTCGAAGTGGCCCGCCGCACTGCGCTGGACATGGCCGAAGCGCGTTCGGCGTTTCTGGCCAACATGAGCCATGAAATCCGCACACCGCTCAACGGTTTGCTGGGGATGATCGCACTGTCGCTGGATGGCCCGCTCAACGCCGAGCAGCAGCAACAACTGTCGATCGCCCACGACTCGGGCAAGGTGCTGGTGGAACTGCTCAACGATATTCTCGACCTGTCGAAATTCGACGCCGGGCAACTGGAGCTGGAAAACATCCCGTTCGACCTCGGCTCGCTGATCGAAGACACCGCCAACCTGCTCTCGCAGAACGCCGCGCCGAGCGTCGAGCTGACCTGTCTGATCGAGCCGCACTTCCCGGCGCTGGTACTGGGCGACCCGACCCGGGTGCGGCAGATCGTCAGCAACCTGCTGTCCAACGCGCTGAAATTCACCCGTTTCGGTCGGGTCGATGTGCGCCTGTCGGCACACAAGGGTGGCGTGCGCATCGAAGTCTGCGACACCGGCATCGGCATCGCCCAGGAAGCTCAGGTGAAAATCTTCCAGCCGTTCACCCAGGCCGGCGCCGGTATCACCCGTCAGTACGGCGGCACCGGGCTGGGGCTCGCGCTAACGTACAACCTGTGCGAAGCGATGCAGGGGCGCCTGACCATCAGCTCCGAAAGCGGTTTTGGCAGCCAGTTCTGCGCCGAACTGCCACTGCCCTGCCACACTCGCGCCCTCCCTCCGCAGCCGTTACGTGGCAAGGTCCTCGCCATTACTGCAGCCAGCAGTGGCCTGGCGGAATTGCTGAAAAGCCTGTTGCCGGTCTGGGGCCTGGAATACACGCAGCGCACCATCGATGATTCGCTGCTGGGCCTGAATCCGGATGTGCTGATCACCGATTGTCCGGAATGCCTGTTCGGTCTGCGCCCGAGCATCACCGCGCCGATTCTGCTGGTGACTGCTTACGGCAGTTTTCTGCCCAGCGAAGAAGCCGCCGCCCTCGCCCCCTTGCAGCAGCAAGCCCGGCCGCTGGCGCGCAACGCGCTGTACCAGCATCTGCGACGGATTCTGCAACCGGAGGTCGCCGCCCTCACCGAAGCGCAAGCGGACGCCTCGCCGTCCGCGCGCCGGGGCAAGGTGCTGCTGGTCGAGGACAACCCGGTCAATCAACTGGTGGCAAAAGGTATGCTCGGCAAGCTTGGCTGCGATGTGGTGGTGGCGGGGCATGGCGCCGAGGCGCTGGATCAGCTGGAGTTTGCCGATTTCGATCTGGTGCTGATGGACTGCAACATGCCGGTGATGGATGGCTATGAAGCCAGTCGGCAGATTCGCCAGAGCGGGCGCTGGCCGAATCTGCCGATTGTCGCGCTGACCGCCAATGCCATGTCCGAGGAACGCGAACGCTGCCGCGCAGCGGGCATGAGCGACTATCTGGCCAAACCGTTTCGCCGCGAAGAACTCGCCGCGCTGCTCGATCAGTGGATGCCGATTACGCCAGCGCTTTGATTTGCCCGAGCAAATGATCGAGGCCGGCGCGCAAATCATTGAGCCGGTCCAGATCAACGCCACTGTCGCAGAGCAGGCGCGCTTTCAGCGGACCGACCTGCTCGCGCAATGCGGCTCCGGCAGGCGTCAGGCTCAGGTGCATCTCGCGCTCATCCCGCGCCGAGCGCCTGCGCTGGACCAGATCGATCTGCTCCAGACGTTTGAGCAATGGCGTCAATGTCCCCGAGTCCAGCGCCAAACGCTCGCCCAAGGCCTTGACCGTCGGTTGCTCCGGCGCAGCATCCTGCCATTCCCACAGCACCAGCATCGCCAGGTACTGCGGATACGTCAGGCCCAACTGATCGAGCATCGGCTTGTAGGCACGAATCACCGCCCGCGAGGCCGCGTACAGCTTGAAGCACAACTGGCTGTCGAGCTTCAGCGAATCACCCGGCTGACTCATTTCAGCAAAGCTTCGATCTCGCCGCTCAGGTCCTGCGGCTTGGTCGTCGGGGCGAAACGCTTGACCAACTGGCCATCCTTGCCGATCAGGAACTTGGTGAAATTCCACTTGATGCCCTGCGAGCCGAGCACGCCAGGAGCGCGCTTCTTCAACTGCACGAACAGCGGGTGAGCATCGGCGCCGTTGACGTCGATCTTCTTGAACAGCGGAAAGCTGACGCCGAAATTCAGTTCGCAGAACTCGCTGATGGCGCCCTCATTGCCCGGCTCCTGCTTGCCGAACTGGTTGCACGGGAAACCCAGTACCACCAGCCCTTGATCCTTGTAGGTTTGCCAGAGTTCTTCGAGGCCCTTGTATTGCGGAGTGAAGCCACACTTGCTCGCGGTATTGACCACCAGCACCGCTTTACCGGCGAAATCGGCCAAGGTCTTTTGCTCACCCTTGATGGTGGTGCACGGGATATTCAGCAGGTTGTCGCTCATGGGTCGGCTCCGCAATGGTGAGGAAGGCGCAAACATAACGAGCAATTGAATTGCGTGCAATCTAATTGCTCGATAAAAAGGCGACGCAATGTCGCCTGTTTCGGTTATTCGCGCGGCTCGAGATTCAGGCACACCGAGTTGATGCAATAACGCAGGCCGGTCGGTGGCGGGCCATCCGGGAATACGTGCCCCAGATGCGCATCGCAGCGCGCGCATTTCACTTCGGTGCGAATCATGCCGTGGCTGGTGTCGCGGATCTCAGCCATCGCGCTATCGCCGATCGGCGCGTAAAAGCTCGGCCAGCCGCAGCCGGAGTCGAATTTGGTCTTGGAATCGAACAGCGGCTCGTTGCAGCACACACAGTGGTAGACACCGTCGGTTTTGGTGTCGTTGTATTTGCCCGAGAACGGACGCTCGGTAGCACTCAGACGGCAGACGTTGTATTGCTCGGGGTCGAGCATGGCACGCCATTCTTCCAGGGTTTTCTGCAACTTTTCCATCATCACACCTCAGCGGCTGAAAAAGCCCGATCTGTACCTTTTCCACGGATCGAGCGGCACGTATGATTGCGCCTCGTCACGCGCCAGTCTGGCAGCCAGACCGGGCGCATTCAAACGGATTCTGAGCGCTAAAGCGCCAGACCTCCGCCTGTGCGAAGACGCAGCAATCCCAGTACGGTTGTCCATTTGCCGCCTGGATCGTTCATTTTCGGGATCACATCGCCATGCAGTTCAGCAAATCGAACAAGCTCGCCAACGTCTGCTACGACATTCGCGGCCCGGTGCTCAAGCACGCCAAACGACTGGAAGAGGAAGGCCAGCGCATCCTCAAGCTGAACATCGGCAACCCGGCGCCGTTTGGTTTCGAAGCGCCGGACGAAATCCTCCAGGACGTGATCCGCAACCTGCCGACCGCGCAGGGCTACAGCGATTCCAAAGGCCTGTTCAGCGCGCGCAAGGCGGTGATGCAGTACTACCAGCAGAAGCAGGTTGAAGGTGTCGGCATCGAAGACATCTACCTGGGCAACGGCGTTTCCGAGCTGATCGTGATGTCGCTGCAGGCGCTGCTCAATAATGGCGACGAAGTGCTGGTGCCAGCCCCGGACTATCCGCTGTGGACCGCTGCCGTCAGCCTCGCTGGCGGTAACGCTGTGCATTATCTGTGCGACGAAGGCGCCGACTGGTTCCCGGATCTGGCCGACATCAAGGCCAAGATCACCCCGAACACCAAGGCCATGGTGATCATCAACCCGAACAACCCGACCGGTGCGGTGTACTCGAAGGAAGTGTTGCTGGGCATGCTGGAAATCGCCCGGGCGCACAATCTGGTGGTGTTCTCCGACGAGATCTACGACAAGATTCTCTATGACGACGCCGTGCACATCTGCACCGCTTCGCTGGCGCCGGACCTGCTCTGCCTGACCTTCAACGGCCTGTCGAAATCCTACCGCGTGGCCGGTTTCCGCTCCGGCTGGATTGCCATTTCCGGGCCGAAACACAATGCGCAGAGTTACATCGAAGGCATCGACATGCTGGCCAACATGCGCCTGTGCGCCAACGTGCCGAGCCAGCACGCGATCCAGACCGCGCTGGGCGGATATCAGAGCATCAACGATCTGGTGCTGCCACAGGGTCGCCTGCTGGAGCAGCGTAACCGCACCTGGGAGTTGCTCAACGACATTCCCGGCGTCAGCTGCGTGAAGCCGATGGGCGCGTTGTACGCGTTCCCGAAAATCGACCCGAAGGTGTGCCCGATCCATAACGACGAGAAATTCGTGCTCGATCTGCTGCTTTCCGAGAAGCTGCTGGTGGTGCAGGGCACGGCATTCAACTGGCCGTGGCCGGACCACTTCCGCGTGGTCACCCTGCCCCGCGTCGATGATCTGGAAATGGCCATCGGCCGCATCGGCAACTTCCTCAAGTCCTACCGCCAGTAATGGGCCAGCAGTGCGCAACGAATTGGCTGTTGCGCACTGTCTGATTCAGCAACACATCTTTGTTCCGCGCCTTTGCAGCCCTTCTACACTTGCGATGCGAGCCGTACAGACGTATCTGACCTAATGGCGGCGGGGCGAAAGGCTGTGTCATCCGTGTCGGAATCGAGGGTGGGAATTTTCTTTTTGCTCAGGAAACCGCTGTAGGACACAGTTTGAAATAGTCACTCGGTTGAATAGCCCGGTGCCGCACCTTATATACCCCGCAGTACGCTACATCTTTAGCTTGAGGAGAGTTCTACAACCATGATGCGCATCCTGCTGTTTTTGGCCACTAACCTGGCGGTCGTGCTGATAGCCAGCATCACCCTGAGCCTGTTCGGCTTCAACGGGTTCATGGCGGCCAACGGGGTCGACCTCGACCTCAGTCAGCTGCTGGTTTTCTGTGCGGTCTTTGGTTTCGCCGGCTCGCTGTTCTCGCTGTTCATCTCCAAGTGGATGGCGAAGATGAGCACCGGCACGCAAATCATCAGCCAGCCACGCACCCGTCATGAGCAATGGCTACTGCAAACGGTCGAGCAATTGTCCCGCGAAGCCGGGATCAAGATGCCTGAAGTCGGGATTTTCCCGGCCTACGAAGCGAATGCTTTCGCTACCGGCTGGAACAAGAACGACGCGCTGGTCGCGGTCAGCCAGGGCCTGCTCGAGCGATTCTCGCCCGATGAAGTGAAAGCCGTACTGGCCCACGAAATCGGTCACGTCGCCAACGGCGACATGGTCACGCTGGCGTTGATCCAGGGCGTGGTGAACACCTTCGTGATGTTCTTCGCGCGGATCATCGGTAACTTCGTCGACAAGGTCATCTTCAAGAACGAAGAAGGCCAGGGCATCGCCTACTACGTGGCGACCATCTTCGCCGAACTGGTGCTGGGCATCCTCGCCAGCGCAATCGTCATGTGGTTCTCGCGCAAGCGCGAATTCCGTGCCGACGAAGCCGGCGCCCGCCTGGCCGGTACCAGCGCGATGATTGGCGCTCTGCAACGTCTGCGTGCCGAACAGGGCCTGCCGGTGCACATGCCCGACACCCTGAACGCCTTCGGCATCAACGGTGGCATCAAACAGGGCTTCGCCCGCATGTTCATGAGCCACCCGCCGCTGGAAGAGCGTATTGACGCACTGCGTCGTCGCGGTTGATTTGACCGAAGTGAAAAAGAAGGCCCGCAGCGATGCGGGCCTTTTTTGTATCTTCAGATCATGCGTTGTCGGCGAAGTCCCATTCGCGAGCAGGCTCGCTCCCACCTTTGAAATGCATTCCCCTGTGGGAGCGAGCCTGCTCGCGAAGACGCCGGAGCTGCTGACAGAAAACTATCTGGAAGAAACCCGATAAATCCGCTCCACCAACCACTCAACCCCGCCCTGCAGAAACTTGGGGCTCTCAGCCAGAATATCTCGCTCTTCCAGTTTCTCCAGCTGCCAACCCTGGCCCAGCAGCCGCTGCGCCTCATCATCATTCACCGCAAACGGCGGCCCCGGAATCTGCGTCTGATCGTAATCCAGGGTAATCACCAGCCCCTTCATCTCTGGCGACAGCAACTGCTGCAGATGCGCCGCATAGCGCTGGCGCATGGCGTCCGGCAAGGCAATCAGCGCGGCGCGGTCGTACAGCGCCGTGCAACCGGCAACATCCTCGGCCGTCAGCGCAAAAAAATCACCGCACCACAATTCGAACGCAACACTGCGATAAACCTTGAATGCCCCCTTATCGCTGATCTGCGGCTGCAACTGATGTTCGCTGAAAAACTCCTCGACAGCCTTTTCCGCTAGCTCCACTCCAAGCACCTGATGTCCCTGCCCGGCAAGCCAGAGCAGATCCAGACTCTTGCCGCACAGCGGCACCAGTACGCGTGCCGACGGTGCAATTGCCAGCTCCGGCCAGTAGCGCTGCAAATACGGGTTGGCCTCGGACTGATGAAAGCCGATCTGGTTCGAATCCCATTTCTTGTACCAAAACTCAGGCTGCATGGATCACTCCCGAAAAACCGATGAAAAACCGCAGAAACTTATATTGGATTCAGATCGATGATCTGACTGAAGATGGTTCATCTTAGCGCTCAGGAGCCCGTCCATGTTGCCCAGCCTGTTTATCTCCCACGGTTCACCGATGCTCGCGCTGGAGCCCGGTGCCAGCGGCCCGGCACTGGCGCGACTAGCCGCTGAACTACCGCGCCCCAAAGCCATCGTCATCGTCTCGGCGCACTGGGAAAGCCAGGAACTGCTGGTCAGCAGCCACCCGCATCCGGAAACCTGGCACGACTTCGGCGGTTTCCCCCGTGCGCTGTTTGAAGTGCAGTACCCGGCGCCGGGCAATCCGCAACTGGCCGCAGAAGTGGCTGAACTGCTGAACGCCCATGACTTGCCGGCGCGGCTCGATCCGCAACGACCGTTTGATCATGGTGTTTGGGTGCCACTGTCGTTGATGTATCCGCAGGCCGACATTCCGGTGGTGCAAGTCTCGCTGCCGAGTCGTGGCGGGCCGGCGTTACAGACGCGGGTTGGCCGTGCGCTGGCGAGCCTGCGCGAACACGGCATTCTGTTGATCGGCTCCGGCAGCATCACCCACAACCTCCGGGAGCTGGACTGGCATGCCGGCCCGGAAAGCATTGAACCGTGGGCGCGGGATTTTCGTGACTGGATGATCGACAAACTGGCGGCCGACGATGAAACGGCGCTGCATGATTATCGCCAGCAGGCGCCGAATGCCGTGCGCAGTCACCCCAGTGATGAGCATTTGTTGCCGTTGTATTTTGCTCGCGGTGCTGGCGGGGTTTTCAGCGTGGCGCATCAGGGTTTCATGATGGGGGCGCTGGGTATGGATATTTATCGCTTCGGCTGACGTCATCGCTGGCAAGCCAGCTCCCACAGGGTTTTGTGTGACCCCAAAAAGCAGGCAAAAAAAATCCCCGAACCAGTCGGGGATTTTTTATGTTCGATCAATCAGCCCAAGGGCGGATCAATCTTCGCGGTAGCGACGCAGCTTGAGCTGCTTACCAGCCACGCGAGTGTCCTTCAGCTTGGTCAGGAGCTTTTCCAGACCTTCTTCCGGCAGTTCGACGAGGCTGAAGCTGTCACGCACCTGGATGCGACCGATCGCTTCACGGGCCAGACCGCCTTCGTTGAGGATGGCGCCCAGCAGGTTTTTCGCAGCGATACCGTCACGCGCACCCAGCGCGGTACGGCAACGAGCACGGCCTTCGCCCAAAGGCATTGGCGCGCGACGCTCGCGGTCACCACGATCAGGACGATCACCGGAACGCTCAGGACGGTCGCCACGCGGTGCGTTGTTCGGCACCAGTGGACGTTCCTTCTCGATCGCTGCCAGGTTCAGCGCTTGACCGTTGGTAGCCTTGCGCAGCAGCGCAGCGGCCAGTGCACGCGGGGTGCAACCGATGTCGGCAGTCAGGCGATCAAGCAGCTCACCGTGAGTCGATTCGGCATCAGCAACCAGCGGCGACAGGCTGTTGGTCAGTTTCTTGATGCGTGCATCGAGAACGGCTTGAGCGTCTGGCAGGCGTACTTCGGCAACTTTCTGACCGGTTACGCGCTCGATCACTTGCAGCATGCGGCGCTCACGTGGAGTCACCAGCAGCAGTGCACGACCTTCGCGACCGGCACGGCCGGTACGGCCGATACGGTGCACGTAGGATTCCGGGTCGTACGGCATGTCAACGTTGAACACGTGAGTGATGCGCGGAACGTCCAGACCACGGGCAGCAACGTCGGTCGCGACAACGATGTCCAGGCGACCATCCTTGAGCGAGTCGATCACGCGCTCACGCTGATTCTGGGCAATATCACCGTTCAACGCGGCGGCTTTGTAGCCTTTGGCGTCGAGGGCGCTGGCCAGGTCCAGGGTCGCTTGCTTGGTGCGCACGAACATGATCAGGGCGTCGAAGTCTTCGACTTCCAGCAGGCTGAGTACGGCCGAGGTTTTCTGGTCAGCGTGAACCAACAGGTGAGCCTGTTCGATCGCGGTAACGGTCTGGGTCTTGGTCTGGATCTTGACGTGTTGCGGATCGCGCAGGTGGCGTTCGGCAATGGCGCGGATCGACTGCGGCAGGGTCGCCGAGAACAGCACGGTCTGGCGGGTCGATGGCAGAGCCTTGAAGATGACTTCCAGGTCATCCATGAAGCCCAGCTTCAACATTTCGTCAGCTTCGTCGAGAACCAGATGGTTCACGGTCGACAGGACTTTCTCGTCGCGACGCAGGTGGTCGCAAAGACGACCCGGAGTAGCGACAACAATCTGTGCGCCATTACGGATTGCCTTGAGTTGCGGGCCCATCGGTGCGCCGCCGTAGACAGCCACGACGGTAACGCCTGGCATTTGCTTGGCGTAGGTTTCAAAAGCGGTTGCTACTTGCAGCGCCAACTCTCGGGTTGGCGCCAGGATCAGGGCTTGCGGTTCGCGCTTGGCAGGATCGATGCGGTGCAGGATAGGCAGTGCGAACGCGGCGGTTTTACCGGTACCGGTTTGCGCCTGGCCAATCATGTCCTGGCCGGCCATGATGATCGGGATCGATTGCTGCTGAATCGCCGAAGGCTCTTCGTAGCCAGTCGCTGCGACGGCTGCAAGAATATTCGGGTTGAGATTAAAAGCGGCGAATCCGCCGGTTTCCTGGGTCATGGGTCTGCCTCTAAGTGCATCCGCAAAGACCCATGCTCCAAAGCTGCGCATGCCGTGTTGAGACTCAAGAGTCGCCCTGGCAGCTTTGTCGGCGGGGATTTGCGAAAACGAATGAATGAAGATGAATCGTCAAGGAAGAGCCCGCAATGCGGACGTGCAGCCGAAGCTGACTTCGGGAAATGCGCTACCTAAACGCGGCCCGGTTAAAGGCCGGCGCGCACTATACCGGATTTCGCCCGAAAAGGGAGCTTTTTTTGTGGCCCTTATCCGTGTGTCACCGCCGTGTAACGGGGTTTTGCGGATAATCGCGCAACGGTCTATTTTGCAAAGGCCCGGCCCTGCGGGCGATGACGCTTAAACGGTTCACCGACCTGCGGCAAAGCGCCGCGCACCCGCCCTTCCCGCTTGAGGATTTAGCCATGAATCAGCCCTGCGCCGGCCGCGTCAGCCGAGAACGTCGTGGTCATGTGCACTTGATCGGCCTTGATCGGGCGGCCAAGCGCAACGCTTTCGATATCGACCTGCTCAACGACCTGAGCCTGGCCTACGGCGAATTCGAAGCCGACCGCGAAGCGCGGGTCGCCGTGGTGTTCGGCCATGGCGAGCACTTCACCGCCGGGCTCGATCTGGTCAATGCCAGCGCAGCCCTGGCCGAAGGCTGGCAGGTTCCGAGCGGCGGCTGCGATCCCTGGGGCGTTTTCGTCGGCCCACGGGTGAGCAAACCGGTCATCGTCGCCGCGCAGGGTTACTGCCTGACCATCGGCATCGAGCTGATGCTGGCGGCGGACATCAACCTGTGCGCGAGCAATACCCGCTTCGCGCAGATGGAAGTGCAGCGTGGGATCTTTCCGTTTGGCGGCGCGACTTTGCGTTTCCAGCAGATCGCCGGCTGGGGCAACGCGATGCGCTGGTTGCTCACCGGCGATGAGTTCGATGCCCACGATGCGTTGCATCTGGGCCTGGTGCAGGAAGTGATGGCCAGCGAAGATTTGCTGCCCCGCGCGATCGAGCTGGCCGAACGGATTGCCCGGCAGCCACCGCTGGGCGTGCAGGCGACCTTGATGTCAGCGCGACAGGCGCGTTATGAGGGTGAGACAGCGGCGGCGCAGGCGTTACCGGCGCTGGTGAAGAAGTTGCTCGCCACTGAGGATGCCCGGGAGGGGGTGCGATCGTTGGTGGAGCGGCGTCCGGGGATCTTCAAAGGCGTCTGAAGATTCTGCTGCCTGTCAGGGCCTCTTCGCGAGCAGGCTCGCTCCCACAGGGAGAATGCATTTCAAATGTGGGAGCGAGCCTGCTCGCGAAGGGGGCGGTACTGCCGGCTCAGGTCGCCGGGCGAATCGCGTTGATCAACGACTGCAACGAATAACCCAGCTGCGGCGCCAGCGCTTCGGCCCGTTGGGTCAGCGCCTGCATGTCCAGCGCCTGATCGAGATCCGCCGGAACGATCAGAATCACGTTGCCCTCCTTCACCGGCAACTCCCAGTAATGCCGGTGATAGAGGCCGCGCAACAACGCCGCGCCCAGTGGCTTGCCATCGTCGGTGGCCCACTGGTTGATCACCAGCCAGCCGCCCGGATTCAGGCGCTTCTGACAATCGCCGAGAAAACTCCAGGCCAGATGCCCGACACCGGGACCGACATCGGTATAGAGGTCGACGAAAATCAGATCCGCCGGCTCGGCAGTCGGCAGCAATTCCAGCGCATCGCCGACGCGGATGTACAACCGCGGATCGTCATCCAGACCGAGGTACTCGATGGCCAGACGCGGCACGTCCGGGCGCAGTTCGATGGCTTCGACGTCTTCCAGCGGCAGAAACTTCAGGCAAGCCTGGGTCAGCGTGCCCGCGCCCAAACCGAGAAACAGCGCACTCTCCGGCTGCTCGTGGCACAGCGCGCCGATCAGCATCGCGCGGGTGTAGTCGTACTCCAGCCAGCTCGGGTCGGCAGTGAACACGCAGCTCTGCTCGATCGCATCGCCGAACTCGAGAAAGCGGTAATCGGCCACTTCCAGCACGCGAATCACGCCGAACTCATCCTGTACTTCGGCGAGCAGATGCTCGACGCGCTCCTCAGTCATTTCGTCTCCTGATGGTCACCGGGCGCGGTGACGCGATGGCACCGCTGTGGCGCCGTGGCAAAGCGGCGATTGTCGGCGATGGGGCGGGAGCAGGTCACGCACTAATTGCTGCTAACATGGCGCTTCCCTGCGTACGAACTTCGAGACCGTGATGAGCCAACCGTGGAGCCCTGACAGCTGGCGCGCCCTGCCGATCCAGCAACAACCGCAATACCCCGACGCCGCGCACCTGCGCCAGGTCGAGCAGACCCTGGCCAGCTATCCGCCGCTGGTGTTCGCCGGCGAAGCGCGCGAGCTGCGCCGCCAGTTCGCCGAAGTCACCCAGGGTCGCGCGTTTCTGTTGCAGGGCGGCGATTGCGCGGAAAGCTTCGCCGAATTTTCCGCCGCGAAGATCCGCGACACCTTCAAAGTGTTGCTGCAAATGGCAATCGTCATGACCTTCGCCGCTGGCTGCCCGGTGGTCAAGGTCGGGCGCATGGCCGGCCAGTTCGCCAAACCGCGTTCGGCCAACGACGAAACCATCGGCGGCGTAACCCTGCCGGCCTACCGTGGCGACATCGTCAACGGCATCGGCTTCGACGAAAAGAGCCGCGTGCCGGATCCGGAGCGTTTGCTGCAGTCCTATCATCAGTCCACAGCGACCTTGAACCTGTTGCGCGCTTTCGCCCAGGGCGGTTTTGCCGACCTGCATCAAGTGCACAAGTGGAACCTGGATTTCATCGCCAACTCGGCGCTGGCGGAGAAGTACAGCCACCTCGCCGACCGCATCGATGAAACCCTCGCGTTCATGCGCGCCTGCGGCATGGACAGCTCGCCGCAACTGCGCGAAACCAGTTTCTTCACCGCCCACGAAGCGTTGCTGCTGAACTACGAAGAAGCCTTCGTACGCCGCGACAGCCTGACCAACGATTACTACGATTGCTCGGCGCACATGCTGTGGATCGGCGACCGCACCCGCCAGCTCGACGGCGCGCACGTTGAATTCCTGCGGGGGGTGAACAACCCGATCGGGGTCAAAGTCGGCCCGAGCATGAACCCTGATGACCTGATCCGCCTGATCGACGTGCTCAACCCGGATAACGATCCGGGCCGCTTGAACCTGATCGCGCGGATGGGCGCGAACAAGGTCGGCGATCATCTGCCGGCACTGATCCGCGCGGTCCAGCGCGAAGGCAAGCAGGTGCTGTGGAGCTCCGACCCGATGCACGGCAACACCATCAAGGCCAGCAGCGGCTACAAGACCCGTGACTTCGCGCAGATCCTTGGCGAGGTGAAGCAGTTCTTCCAGGTGCACGAAGCGGAAGGCAGCTATGCTGGCGGCATTCATATCGAGATGACCGGGCAGAACGTCACCGAGTGCATCGGCGGCGCCCGACCGATTACCGAGGATGGCTTGTCCGACCGTTATCACACCCACTGCGATCCACGGATGAATGCTGACCAGTCGCTGGAATTGGCGTTTTTGATTGCCGAGACTCTGAAGCAAGTCCGCCGTTAGACCGAGTCGCCATCTTCGCGAGCAAGCTCGCTCCCACACAGGACCTGTGGCCTACACAAAACCAATGTGGGAGCGAGCTTGCTCGCGAAGGGGCCAGCTCAGATACCCTCAACCTGCGCGAACGCGACCCTGAGCCGAGCCGCACTCTCGCGCTGACAATTCAACTGCACCCGCTCAAGCCCCAGCCAACCCGCCATCCGCCGCAAATTCAGCGCCAGCGCCAGCATGCCCTCCTCGTCCAGCCCCGGTTCTTCCTCGTGCACCGCATGCACCGCCAACTGCCCTGCCGCCCGTTCGGCGCGCAGATCAACTCGCGCGGCGATCCGCTCGTTGTGCAAAAACGGCAGCACGTAATAGCCGTAAACCCGCTTGGGCTGCGGTGTGTAGATTTCCAAACGATAGCGGAAATCGAACAAACGCTCGGTGCGGCTGCGCTCCCATATCAGCGAATCGAACGGCGACAGCAGCGCACTGGCAATGACCTTGCGCGGCACTTTGGGCTCCTGCAGGCAATAGGCGATCTGCCGCCAGTCGGCGACTTCACACATCTGCAATTGACCAGCTTCAACCAACTCAGCCAGACGCGGCCGAGCATCCGCAGGGCTCAGGCGAAAGTAATCACGCAGGTCTTTTTCCGTACCAACGCCCAATGCTTGCGCCGCATGCAACAGCAAACCGCGTTGCGCCTCGGCCTCGTCCGGCGTGGGCTGCTGCAGAATCGCTGCCGGAATCACTCGCTCGGGCAAATCGTACAAGCGCTCGAAACCGCGTCGCCCCGCCACTGTGACCTCACCGGCGGCAAACAACCATTCCAGCGCATGTTTCTCAGCGCTCCAGTCCCACCATGGCCCGGCCTTGTCTTCGCGGGTCGACAGACTGCCGGCACCCAGCGCGCCCCGCTCCTCAACCGCAGTCAGCACGCGGCGAATGGTTTCCTGCTGTTCGCGACCAAACCTCGCCAATTGCTGATAGATGTCTTCGCCACGCTTGGCCCGTTGCATACGCCAGCCCAGCAACGGGTACATCGACAGCGGCAACAGCGACGCTTCATGGCCCCAGTATTCGAACAGCGTGCGCCGACGCCCCGAACTCCAGGCAGCCTGGTCGAGCAAGTCAGAGGGGTAGGAACCGAGACGGGAAAACAGCGGCAGGTAGTGCGAGCGCACCACGGCATTGACGGAATCGATTTGCAGCAGGCCCAGCCGTTCGATCAGCCGGTTGAGATGACTGGCATTGACGGTCGGCGGCTGGCGCCCGTTGAACCCTTGGGCAGCCAGCGCCAGACGTCGCGCCTGTTTGAGGGAAAAGGACACTGTCGCGGGCATTTATTCCTCCATGTCTGCTCGCAACCTACCTCACCTGAAAGGGGTTTGTGTAGCGATAGCCTCATCATTTATGCATCGGGTCGTCCCAGAACGGCCGCACGGTTTCATGCTCGACATCGGCGCGGCTGATGCCGATGTCCTTCAGCGCCTCATCGCTCAAACCGGCGAGCATTTCCCGTTCGCGATGCAGCTCATACCAACGGCTGAATTTGTGCAGCAGATCGGACACGATATGGCCGTGGCCGGACAGCTGTTCTTGGCATGCATACTCTCTTTGACCTTTCATCGTCTTGCCTCCTTTTGTGGATGGCTCAAGTCTCGCGCTGGCGCTAAGATCAATCCAACGAATGTTTCTGATGGCATGCATCACGGAGATTCATCAATTGTCCGCCTACCCCAGTATCGATACCGATGTCCTGCGCACCTTCGTCGCGATTGCCGATCAGGGCGGTTTCACCCGTGCCGGCGAGATGGTCAACCGCACCCAGTCGGCGGTGAGCATGCAGATGAAACGCCTGGAAGAAGACGTGTTGCAGCGCCAGCTGTTCGAGCGCGATGGACGCCAGGTGCGCCTGACGGCAGAAGGCCAGGTGCTGCTCGGTTATGCACGGCGCATCCTCAAACTGCACAGTGAGGTGTTCAACACCCTGCGCGAGCCGCACATGGTCGGCACCGTGCGTATCGGTACTCCGGATGATTATGTGATGCGTTTTCTGCCGGGAATCCTGTCGCGATTTGCGCAGTTCTATCCGCTGATCCAGATCGAGGTGCATTGCGAGTCGAGCAAGCAGTTGCTGCAACGCACCGATCTGGACTTGTCGATCGTCACCCGTGAGCCGGGCAACGAGATCGGCCAGTTGCTGCGCAAGGAGCGCTTTGTCTGGGCCGAGGCGCAGAATTTCAGCGCCCACGAACAGACGCCGCTGCCCCTGGCAATGTTCAACAGTGATTGTTTCTGCCGCCTGTGGGCGTGCAATGCGCTGGACGCGATGGGCCGCGATTACCGCATCGCCTACAACAGCAGCAGCCTGTCGGCGCTGATGGCGGTAGTCAGCGCGGGGCTGGCGATCACCGCGCAACTGGAGAGTCTGATCACCCCCGACATGCGCATCCTTGGCGCCGCCGAAGACCTGCCGCTACTGCCCGAGGCGAGCATCATGCTGATCCGCAATCTGAACAACCCGTCGCCGATCACCGAGTGCCTGGCCGAGCACATCGTCGAGGGCTTCAAACTTTAAACGCGAGCATCACCGCACACAGCACCAGAAAACCGCAGAACAGCCCACGCAGGAGTTTTTCCGGCATGGCGTGGGCAACTTTCACGCCCCAACTGATGCTGAGCAGACCTCCGACCGCCAGAGGCAGGCCGATCATCCAGTCGACTTCGTGGTGCACAGCGTAGGTCACCAGGGTTACGCCAGTGCTCGGCAGGGCCAGCGCCAGCGACAATCCCTGAGCAACCACTTGGCTGGTGCCGAACAGGCTGGTCAGCACTGGCGTGGCCACCACCGCGCCGCCGACGCCGAACAAGCCGCCCATGGTCCCCGAGGCGGCGCCAAGCACGCCCAACCACCGCCACGAATAGCGCATCTCGGCAGTCGGCGCTGGCCGTGGACCAAACATCTTCAACAGGTTGTAAGCCGACAGCGCCACCAGAAAGGCGACAAAGCCGATGCGCATGGTCTGCGCATCAATGCCCACCGCCCAGATCGAACCGAGCCAGGCGAAGCAGAAACCCATCACCGCCAACGGCAGCGCATGGCGTAATTCGATGCGATTGCGCTGGTGATAACGCCACAGCGCCAGCATCACGTTCGGTACCACCATCACCAGCGCCGTGCCTTGGGCAATTTGCTGATCAAGCCCAAACCACACGCCAAGCAACGGAATCGCAATCAAGCCACCGCCAATGCCAAAGATCCCGCCCAATGTGCCCAGGGCGGCGCCGAACAGCAGGTACAACAGAAAATCCATCACAACGGTAATCCTCTAACGACAGGCGGCCAATGCTACGCACTCGCGCCTAGCGGGGAAACGCATAGCAACGCACAATGGCTGTGCCGATTTTGCACAAGCGTAATTTCCATGAATCCCAACCAATTGACCGATCAGCTCGGCCTGTTTCTCGATGTGCTGGAGAGTGGCAGCTTTTCTGCCGCTTCGCGCCGCCATCCGCTGACGCCTTCCGCCGTGGCGCGGCGCATCGATAGCCTGGAAAGTGCCGTCGGCAGTCAGCTGTTCGTGCGCAGCACCCACGCCGTGCTGCCGACTTCGGCCGGTCTGGCCTTTGCCGAGCGGGCGCGACGGATCATCGCCGAGTTGCAACTGGCGCGGGCCGAAGCGGTGTCGTTAAGCAGTGCACCGGAAGGCCTGATCCGCATCGATGCGCCAGCAGCCTTCGGGCGGCGGCATCTGGCGCCGGTGATTGCCGATTTTCTCCTGCTGTATCCGGGACTGGATGTGCAGATGCACCTGATCGACAGCTTCAGCGACATGGCCGGCAGCAGCCTGGGCAAGGTCGATCTGGTGCTGCGTACCGGCCAGTTGGCTGACTCGCGCCTGGTCGCCACGCCATTGGCGAGCATGGTCCGCGTCGCCTGCGCCAGCCCTGACTATCTCAAGCAGCGTGGCGTGCCCGAGCACCCGGCGCAGTTGAGTGAACACGACGGGCTCGACTGGGAGGGCCTTGCGCCGCCGTTTGCCTGGAAATTCGAAGTGGACGGGCAAATGCAATTGCACCGGCCCTCGCGGGTGCGCCTGAGCGCCAACAATGCCGAAGCTCTGGCGTGTGGCGCGGCGGCGGGTCTGGGCGTCGCACACCTGCCGACCTGGCTGGCCAGCGAATACTTGCTGCGCGGCGAACTGGTGCCGCTGTTTTGTGAAAATGGCCTGCCGCCGCCGGAGTCCACCGGCATTTACGCGCTGCGCATGGAACAGCAGGTCCATTCGCGCAGTCGGTTGTTGCTGGAATATCTGAAAACCCGCTTCAGCCCGGTGCCGCCGTGGGATCTGGCGTTGCAACGGCAATTCGCCCGGCACTGACGCCGGACATATTTATCTGGCGCCTTAAAGATTCGAGCGCTAGATTAAAAAACGATCAACGATCAAGGCTTTGACAATGACTTGCGAACGCGACAACTGCGACGACCTTCTGCTCGACAATCAGGCGTGCTTCGCCCTGCATTCGACCTCGCTGATGATGACCAAGGTCTACAAGCCGCTGTTGCAGGCGCTGGGCCTGACCTATCCGCAATATCTGGCGATGATGGTGTTGTGGGAGAAGGACGGCTTGACTGTCGGAGAAATCAGCGCACGCCTGCTGACCGATCCGGGATCGCTGACGCCATTGCTCAAGCGTCTGGAAGCCGAAGGCCTGCTCAGCCGCACCCGCAGTCGCGAAGATGAGCGGGTGGTGATTGTCGAACTGACCGCAGCAGGCCGCGCCTTGCGTGACAAGGCGCAGACCGTGCCGCAGTGCATTCTTGGCGCCAGTGGCTTCACCCTTGAACGCCTGCAGAAATTGCAGGCCGAGCTGCAAGCACTGCGCGGACATCTGCAAGACAGCCTGACCTGATCCTCATTTCCGAGCACAACACTGTCCCTGTGGGAGCGGGCTTGCCCGCGATGGCGACCTGTCAGCCGACATCATTTTGACTGACACTCCGTCTTCGCGGGCAAGCCCGCTCCCACACTGATTTCAGCGCCAACAAAAATATTTTTCCCGCCTGCATTCCCTCGTCAAGCGCTCTAAATCAAGCCTTACCCGCCCCTTCCACGCTATGCCCTTCAGCAAAGCGCGATTTTTGTTAAAAATTTATCTTGCGCGCAAAACATTAGCGCTATACATTCTCTTCACACCTACTTAGCGCGCAAACAATTAGCGCGCAAAACCACAACCCATGAGGCTCACACCATGCAAACTCTCTACACCGCAATCGCAACTTCCACTGGCGGCCGTGACGGTCGTGCGATCTCCAGCGACAACGTACTCGACGTCAAACTGGCCACCCCGAAAGAACTCGGCGGTGCTGGCGGTGCGGCGACCAACCCTGAGCAACTGTTCGCTGCCGGTTACTCGGCCTGCTTCATCGGCGCACTGAAATTCGTCGCCAGCCAGACCAAGCGCAAGATTCCTGACGACGCGTCGATTACCGCGCATGTCGGCATCGGCCAGATCCCTGGCGGTTTCGGTCTGGACATCGATTTGCACATCAGCCTGCCGGGCCTGGAACAAGCCGACGCGCAGTCGCTGGTCGACGCCGCTCACCAGGTCTGCCCGTACTCCAACGCCACCCGTGGCAACGTCGATGTCCGTCTGCACGTGACTGTGTAATCACTCAAGCCCCCGGCCCGAACAAGGAAAAATGAACATGAACACTTTCAGCAAAGTCTTGACCGGTACCCTTCTCGCCCTGTCGGTACACAGCGCTTTCGCCGGTGATGTCGAACACAACACCCAGGCATTTCTCGATGCGCTGAATTCGGGCAGCGGCAAGCCGATCGAGCAGCTGTCGCCCAAGGATGCCCGCGCCGTGCTGGTCGGCGCGCAGTCCGGGGTCAAGTTGACGTTGCCCAAAGCCGATGTCAGCGAGAAGACCATCCAGGTCGATGGTCAACCGCTGAGCCTGACCATCGTCCGGCCGGCCGGGGTCAAGGGTGAGCTGCCGGTGTTCATGTTCTTCCATGGCGGCGGCTGGGTGCTGGGGGACTTCCCGACTCACGAACGTCTGGTGCGCGATCTGGTGGTCGGTTCGGGTGCGGCGGCGGTGTTCGTCAACTACACCCCTTCGCCGGAAGCGCATTACCCGGTGGCGATCAACCAGGCCTACGCTGCGACCAAATGGGTGGCGGAACACGGTAAAGAGATCAATGTCGACGGCAAGCGCCTGGCCGTGGCCGGCAACAGCGTCGGCGGCAACATGGCCGCAGTGGTTGCGCTGATGGCCAAGGACAAGGGCACCCCGGCGATCAAATTCCAGGTACTGCTGTGGCCGGTGACCGATGCCAACTTCGACACCGGTTCGTACAACCAGTACGCCGAAGGGCACTTCCTCACCCGCAACATGATGAAGTGGTTCTGGGACAACTACACCACCGACGCCAAACAGCGTAACGAGATCTACGCTTCACCGCTGCGCGCCACCACCGCACAGCTCAAAGGCCTGCCGCCAGCACTGGTGCAGACTGCCAGCGCCGACGTGCTGCGTGATGAAGGCGAAGCCTATGCGCGCAAACTCGATGAGGCCGGAGTACCGGTAACGTCGGTGCGCTACAACGGCATGATCCATGATTACGGTTTGCTCAACGTGGTCAGCCAGGTACCGGCGGTGCGTTCGGCGATGTTGCAGGCGTCTGAAGAACTGAAGCAACACTTGAAGTAACCACCGTCCCATTGTGGGAGCGAGCCTGCTCGCGAAAGCGTCCCGTCAGACATAGCTTCATTGAATGACACACCGCGTTCGCGAGCAGGCTCGCTCCCACAGGGTTCCGAGTGTTTCTTACAGGCACAAAAAAACCCGACTCAATGGTCGGGTTTTTTCTTTCCGCAAAAAGCAGTGCTTATTTCGCACGGCCTTTGTAGGAACCGCCTTCGCGGGTATCGATCTCGATCATGTCGCCGATTTCGATGAAGTCGGCAACCGACAGCTCGGTACCGTTCTTCAGTTTGGCAGGCTTCATCACCTTGCCGGAAGTGTCACCGCGAGCGGAGCCTTCTGTGTAGTCAACCTGACGCACGATGGTGGTCGGCAGTTCTACGGAAACCAGACGCTCTTCGAAGAACACGGCTTCGCATACGTCGGTCATGCCTTCTTCAACGAAAGGCAGAACGCTTTCGATGTCTTCGGCGTTCAGCTCGTACATGGTGTAGTCAGTGGTGTCCATGAACGTGTAGGTGTCACCGCTGATGAACGACAGGGTGGCTTCTTTACGATCCAGGATTACGTCGTCCAGTTTGTCGTCCGCACCGTAAACGGTTTCGGTCTTGTAACCGGTCAGCAGGTTCTTCAGCTTGGTCTTCATGATCGCGCTGTTACGGCCCGACTTGGTGAATTCAGCTTTCTGAACCAGCCAAGGATCGTTGTCGATACGGATCACGGTACCGGGTTTGAGTTCTTTACCAGTTTTCATTGCGAATATCCGAATTTGGATGGGATTTACAAAAATCTAGGCCGCGTATCATATCCAATTTACATAAAACTGTACCAGCGCCGTGGCAAGATCCGCCTGCAAGGCCTGTTCCAGACACCATGCTTCGGCGTTCTCCTCGAGTTCCGGCCAATGATTTCGCACCGCCAGCCAGTGCTCGCCGATCGGTTGCCCGGCACTCCACGCTCGCCACAGACCGTTCATCGCCTGCGCCGCAGCGGGCGAAAGGCCGTGAGTGTAGAGCGCGAGAAAAGCATCGAGCTTGTCCAGATGGATGTCATCGTCCTGCTGATAGATGTGCCAGAGCATCGGCCGCCCCGCCCATTGCGCGCGAACGAATGAATCTTCACCGCGCACCGCGTTGAAATCGCAGCACCACAGCAGATGGTCGTATTGGTCCTGCCGGACGAACGGCAGCACCTGCACCGTGAGCGAATCGCGCACGTGAATCGCGCCGACCGTCAGGGTTTCGACGTCCAGCCAGCGCGCCACATCGCCGAGAATCCGTCCTTCCGGCACCAGCAGGTGAGTCGGCCGCGCATCGGCCGCCAGCACGTCCAGCCAACTGGCCAGCCCGGGGTTTTCATAAGCAAACAGCGAGATCAGTTGCGCGTCCGGAGCAGGATCGATACCCAAGGCTCGCAGGAAATGTCGCTGGGCCGGCCGATCCTGCTGAAACTGGCGACGCTGTTCGAGCAGTCCGCGTTCGCGCAGCAGGCCACCGGTGCCCGGCTTGAAGCCCGGAAAGAAGAAGAACTTCTGCACCGTTTTGTATTTTACCGACGGCAAGCCGTGGCAGCCGGTAACCCAGTCCTCGGCGCTGAGATAATCGAGGTTGAGCCACAGCGGCGGCGTTTCCCGCGCAGCCATGCTGTCCATGTAATCAGTGGGCAACTGACAGGCGAAGGCGGCGATGACTACGTCGACCGCCTCGGCGTGCAGCCATTCGCTCGGCCACTGTCGCACCTCGACGCCCTGCTGCCATTGCTGCACAACATCGACATCGATCTCAGGACAGAGGCGCTCGAACGCGCGCAGATCATCCACCCACAGGCGCACCGGCAAGGCATGCTCGGCCACCAGCTGCCGGGCCAGGCGCCAGGTCACGCCGATGTCACCGAAGTTATCGACCACGGTGCAGAAAATGTCCCAGCGGGGTTTCGCTTCAGGCATGCCGTTCTCCCGTTGGCAAAAAACCTCGATTGTCCGCATAAATGCGCTCGCGCAGAAGAGCCGACGGCGATTAATCTTCGTGCGACAATCGCCGCTTGCCAGCAACCATCCGCCAGGAGGCCGCCATGCCCTACCGTCCCAATCCCCGTCGTCCTTTGCCTGTTCAGCTTAGCGCGCTGCATCTGACCGGCAGCATTGCGCTGGGCCTGTGGCTGGGGTTCCTGGCGATTGCGCTGACCTGCTGGCTGCTTTCGCGCTTTATCTTTCCCGAGCAACTGGCCCCTGTCGCGCAAGCGGTACAGCAGCGCGTCAATCCCCCGGCTGTGGCGCCCGTGCAGGTTCAGCCTGACATTCCGCCGCAAAGTCCGCTGTTCCAACAGTACGAAGAAAACCTGCGCAAGAATGAACAGCAGGCCCGACTGGATCAGGCGCGCGCCAATTCGCGTAACGCGTCCAATCCGAAATGCCAGTTCTGGCTGCAGCAGGACCAGACCGCGCCGACCGAAAAGAGCCGCGCCAACGTTTTGCAATTCTGCGATTGATCATGAACAAACACAGCGTCCACCAGTTGATTCTCGACAAGCTGCGCATCGACCTCGACATCGCCGAGCGCGCCGCGCAAACCGCTTACGAAACCGCGACCCACGAAGAAAACATCGCCGAAAACAAGTACGACACGCTGGGGCTGGAGGCGTCGTATCTGGCGGCGGGTCAGGCGAAGCGGGTTGAGGAAATCCGTCAGTCACTGGCGCTGTGTCAGAACCTGACGTTGCGTGCCTACGATGAAAATCGCGGCATTGAAGTCGGCGCCCTGCTCGGTCTGGAGGACGAAAAGGGTCGCGAGCAATGGCTGTTTCTGGCGCCGGATGCGGCGGGTCTGAAAGTCGACGTGGTGGGTCAGCCGGTTACCGTCATCACCCCGCGCTCGCCGCTGGGCAAAAGCCTGCTGGGCAAGTTCGAGGGCGATGAGGTGGAGATTCTGGTGGCGGGCACCCGGCAACAGTTTGCTGTCACCGAGGTGCTCTGAAGCGGGTGCTTAGTGAACGGGCAGTTCGACGCCGTCGAACAGCTCTTCGAGCTCTTGCTTGTTGTGGCACTGAATGGCCTTGGCCATGACTTCGCGGGTCAGGTGCGGGGCGAATTTCTCGATGAAGTCGCACATGAAGCCACGCAGGAAAGTGCCACGACGGAAACCGATCTTGGTGATGCTCGACTCGAACAGTTCGCTGGCATCCAGCACCACCAGATCGTTATCGAGTTTGGTATCGACGGCCATTTTAGCGACGATGCCTACGCCCAGGCCCAGGCGCACGTAGGTTTTGATCACGTCGGCGTCAGCAGCGGTGAACACCACTTTCGGCGTCAGGCCACGATGGCTGAAGGCTTCGTCGAGCTTGGAACGGCCGGTGAAACCGAACACGTAAGTGACGATCGGGTATTCGGCCAGCGCTTCGAGGGTCAGCTTCGGCAGCTTGGTCAGCGGGTGGCCATGGGGTACGACCACGCAGCGGTTCCAGCGGTAGCACGGCATCATCACCAGATCACCGAACAGCTCCAGCGCTTCAGTGGCAATGGCGAAATCGACGGTGCCGTCAGCGGCCATTTCGGCGATCTGCATCGGCGAGCCCTGATGCATATGCAGGGCCACGTCCGGGTATTGCTTGATGAAATTGCTGATCACCGGCGGCAGCGCGTAACGTGCCTGGGTGTGGGTGGTGGCGATCGACAGGGTGCCCTTTTTCTCGTTAGAGAATTCCTGGGCAATCTGCTTGATGCTTTCGACTTTGCGCAGGATCTCGCCAGCGGTGGTGATGATGCGCTCGCCGGCCGGGGTGACGCGGGTCAGGTGCTTGCCGCTGCGGGCGAAGACTTCGACGCCCAGTTCATCTTCCAGCAGGCGGATCTGTTTACTGATGCCCGGTTGCGAGGTGTACAGGCTTTGAGCGGTAGCGGAAACGTTGAGGTCGTGGTGCGCCACTTCCCAGATGTAGCGCAGTTGTTGAAGCTTCATATCAATCCCTCAAAGCAGGTAGACGCCACGGGCATCAGCGACGGTATATAACTATATTAATGGTTCGAAGAATAAATCTAGAACTTTTTTATCCAAACGCCATTATTCCTGCTTCAGCGATCCTCACGCCGCCGACGTTCCATCAGCGGCACCAGATAGACCGGCACCTTGGCCAACTGCAGAACCCGCGCCGCCGTGCGCCCCAACGGCGTTTCCGCGCCGACGCCATGGCTGTGACTGCCGACGATCAGCAGATCGACCGAGAGCTTGTGCACCTGATCGAGAATCACCTGCGACGGGTCGCCCTGCAGCACGCGCACCGCGCGTATGCGCTGCAGATCCTGTTCGCCGTCGTCCCCCAGTTCTTCACGAAAGCTGTCGAGCACCCGTTGTTCGATATTGGCGATGACTGTTTTCAGACCCTGACTATGGAATTCGTTCAATGCCTGTTCATCGAGATAGCTTTGCAGCACCGACTCGGCAAACAGGCCCATGGGTTCCACCGCGTGCACTACATACAGATCGGCATTGAAGGTGCGCGCCAAGGCCAGGGCATGCTGCATCACGAACGGTGCGTACAGACCGAGGTCGGTGGCATACAGCATTGAGCGAATCATGGGACCTCCTCGCGAGCCAACGATGGCGGAGATTGATTCAGCTTAGCAGTGCCTTGGCGAGTACGACGTGCGACGCAACGTCCTGAATGAAAAGGCTCTAGATCGGCGGTTCGTTGCTGATGCCATGGGGCACGTGGCCGGTGGCGACCACTTCGCGAGCCAGCTCGCAATGGCCGGTCTGGTCATCGAAGAACACGTCAGCGGCAAAGGCTTCGAGGAACGCCGATTTGGTCAGGCCACCAAGAAACAGCGACTCATCGAGGCGGATATCCCATTCCCGCAAGGTGCGGATCACCCGCTCATGGGCCGGCGCCGAACGCGCGGTCACCAGCGCCGTGCGGATCGGGCAATCGTCATCGGGAAACTCGCGCTGCAACAGATTGAGCGCTGCCAGAAAGCCCTTGAACGGCCCACCGCGCAAAGGCTCGCGTGCTGACTCGCGTTCCTTGGCCTGAAACGCTTCAAGGCCGCCGGACTGATAGACGCGCTCGGACTCGTCCGAGAAGATCACCGCATCACCGTCGAAGGCGATACGCAATTCATCGCTGGCCGCGCGGCTGGCGCCACCGGAGAGAATCGTGGCGGCGGCGAACCCGGCGTCCAGCGCGGCACGCACGTCTTCGGCATGGGTCGAGAGAAACAGGTCGCAGCCAAACGCTTTCAGATACGGATACGGACTGCGCCCGCCGACGAACGCCGCACGAGAAATCGCCAGGCCGTAATGATGAATCGAATTGAACACGCGCAGACCGGTGTCGGCGCTGTTGCGGGAAACCAGAATCACCTCGACCCGCGCGCGGCCGAGGCGACTGTTCAGGCTCAGGAGTTTTTCCACCAGCGGGAACGCATCGCCCGGCGCGAGGATTTCGTCTTCGTGCTCGATCTGATATTGCCGATAGGCTTCGACTCCGCTCGACAGGTAGACCTTGTGGCTTTCGCTCAGGTCGAACAAGACGCGCGAGGAAATCGCCAGCACCAGTTTGTCATCGATGTTATTGGCCATGCCTTCCCCCAGAACAACCGACTCAGGTATTGCGTCGGTCGATAAAACCCAAATGGCGATACAACGCCTCGATGCGTGGCAACTCGCAGCCCGCCGCTTTCGCCGCCGCCAGTGGCCGGGCGTAGATCGCCTCCAGCTCCAGCGGGCGTTTGTGTGCAAAGTCGTGGTACATGCTCGGCCAGTAATCGGGCATTTTTTCCGTCATGGTGAACAGGTACTCGGCATAGCCGGGCGGGATCTCGTATCCACAGGCCTTGGCACCCTGAACCACTTCCGCCATCAACGCCTGAATCGACAGGCGGCTGTCAGCATCAGCCATCAGCGCTTCGGTTCCCGCGCCGAGCAATACTGAAAGTCCGTTATAGGGAATATTCCACACCAGTTTCTGCCAGCGCGCCTGATGCAGGTTGGCCATCGCTTGAGAGTCGATGCCGGCGGCACGGAACAGCCCGGCGCCCTCCTCGACGATCGCCATACGCGCTACTTCATCAATGGCCGAGCCGCTGTGATAACCGACATTCACCGCGCCAAGGGCCTGATGGGTAATCTGCCCCGGCCCCTCGCGGTGCACGCAGATCAGGCACAGACCACCGAGCAGATGCAGCGAATCCGGCAACAGTGGCCGCAGGCTGTCTTCGACATCCAGACCGTTCTGCAGCAACAGCACTTTTGCATCGGGTTTAGCGGCTTGAATGATCGCCGGGGCCAGACCGGCGTTGCTGGTGGTCTTGGTGCCGACCAGCAGCCAGTCACAGGGTGGCATGTCTTCGGCAGCGGAATAGGCATTGGCCGGATTCAGCGTCAACGGCCCGTGCACCGCACTGTTGATCTGCAAACCGCGCTCAGCCACGGCGGAAAATTCGCTGCGTAACAAAAAGTGCACGTCAAACCCGGCACGCGCCAGCATCACCCCGTAAAACCCGCCGATCGCACCGGTGCCAATAATTCCCACCACCGGTTTGCTGACTGTCTCGCTCATGGCAACTCCTCTGCAATTCGACCCAGCGCCTGCGCTACTGCCTGGTTGAGTTGGTCAACCGTCAGACGAGTGTGCACTGCGCCAAAGAACTCGCCGTCGCGCACCACAAACAGCGCCGGCAAATGAAACACCTGATAACGCTCGACCAGGCCGCCGTTGTTGCCGGCGTCGATCCAGCACAGCCGATCGATCGCCAGCGGCAATCCCGGCAACACCTCGCGGGCATAACGACAACTGGCACAGCCGACGCTGGTGAAGATCACCAGAGAAACCCCGCGCATCGCCAGCAGCCGCTGGTCGGCGTCGAAGTCGGTCAGCTCGGATTCGACCACTATACTGGGGGAAACAATGTCAGATGGCCGACACAGGGAGTCTGTGCTCATGGGACGTTTCATTCCTCATCCGGACGAAGTGCCGGTTGAATTGACGTTACTCAAGCCTGAATGCATTTCCAGACAACAGCTGCACACTATCAGCCTCGGCGGCATCGCTTGCAATTACCACCGCGCCTGGCGCCACGGCACTGCACTGCAAGTACGCATGCCGACGCTGAATGCCGACTTCTGTTATCCGGGCTATGTGGCCTGGTGTCTGCGGCGTAAAAAAGGCTATCTGGTGGGCATTGCCTTCACTGACGAACAGACCCTGTTCAGCGCGCGAATGGGTGAGCAGGTGTGTCAGATCGAACGCTATTCGCGCATGCAGGACAGCCACGACGATCTGCAGGATAGTCAGGCGCTGGCCCTGCAATGGGTCGAGGAGCATGCGGAAGAGTTCTCCCACGACAACCTGCGCAAGGCTTTTGCGCAGCCAGCGCTGGACTAAAGCACGGTTTGCCCATTGTCGAGCCGCCTCTGACGCGCTAAGGTTCGGCTCCCCCGACGCGCTAAATCTGCTGTGCTCCGCCGCGCGGGGATCGCTGGCGGCCGGCACCCGTGACCTGACGAGTAAACGATGGCTGATTTACCGATCAACGACCTAAACGTCGCCTCTAACGAGACCCTGATCACTCCCGATCAGCTCAAGCGTGATATCCCCCTGAGCGACGCCGCCCTGCGCACCGTCACCAAGGGCCGCGAAGTCATTCGCAACATTCTCGATGGCACCGACCACCGTCTGTTCGTCGTGATCGGCCCGTGCTCGATTCACGACATCAAGGCTGCCCACGAATACGCCGATCGCCTCAAGGTGCTCGCCGAGGAAGTCTCCGACACCCTGTATCTTGTCATGCGCGTGTATTTCGAGAAGCCGCGCACCACCGTCGGCTGGAAAGGTCTGATCAACGATCCGTATCTGGACGACTCGTTCAAGATCCAGGACGGTCTGCACATCGGTCGTCAGTTGCTGCTCGACCTGGCCGAGAAAGGCCTGCCGACCGCGACCGAAGCCCTCGACCCGATCTCCCCGCAGTATCTGCAGGATCTGATCAGCTGGTCGGCCATCGGCGCGCGTACCACCGAATCGCAGACTCACCGCGAAATGGCTTCCGGCCTGTCCTCGGCGGTCGGCTTCAAGAACGGCACCGATGGCGGCCTGACCGTGGCGATCAACGCCTTGCAGTCGGTGTCCAGCCCGCACCGTTTCCTCGGCATCAACCAGGAAGGTGGCGTGTCGATCGTCACCACCAAAGGCAACGCCTACGGTCACGTGGTGTTGCGTGGCGGTAACGGCAAGCCGAACTATGATTCGGTCAGCGTGGCCCTGTGCGAGCAGGCGCTGAACAAAGCGAAGATCAAGCCGAACATCATGGTCGATTGCAGCCACGCCAACTCCAACAAGGACCCGGCCCTGCAACCGCTGGTGATGGAGAACGTCGCCAACCAGATCCTCGAAGGCAACCAGTCGATCATCGGCCTGATGGTCGAAAGCCACCTGAATTGGGGCTGCCAGGCAATCCCGAAAGACCTCGCCGACCTGCAATACGGCGTGTCGATCACCGATGCCTGCATCGATTGGTCCGCTACCGAAAACACCTTGCGCAGCATGCATGCCAAGCTCAAGGACGTATTGCCGAAGCGTCAGCGCACGTAAGCTGCGTTTTACGGGCATAAAAAAACGCCGGACATTGTCCGGCGTTTTTGTGTGTGCGTTTCAGATCTTCGCGGCGCGACGCTGATGGCGTTCCATGTAGCGCTCGACGTAGGAGCAAGACGGGATCACCGTGTAGCCCATTTCTTCGGCGTATTGCAGCGCGCGTTCAGTCAGCGCTGCGGCAATGCCACGGCCGCGCAGGGCATTAGGCACGAAGGTGCGGTAGATATCCAGGGTCTGCTTGCCCAGATCCATGTAGGTCAGGTAAGCACGATGACCGTCCACAGTGGTCTCGAATTGATGACCAGCCTGGTCATGGTGGATGGACAACGCCTCGCTCATCACTACTCCTCGCGGGTCTTGAATTGTGACCCCTACCTTACCGATGTTTTTCCGGCGAAGGAACATCTACGCCACCCCGTGCCTGATGGACACTGAGAAGAGCCACACCGATCTCGCGCAATCTGACACCTGCTGAATAGTAGGCACCATTGGCGAAAATGCTCAAGGTACGCTCGTCATCGGATGGTTTGCGTGCATTGGCATCGATGGTCGCAGGTTCGGCCGCAAGACAATCTTTGCGTGCCGTTTGCCTGAACATTGCCGGAATGTTGAGACTTAAGACGTGCAACCTTTTTTAAAGTCACCTGTACATCAACAAAGATACGCGAAGCGCTTCGCAGAACCTGAACAAAAGTGTGGACGAATTCATTTAGAAAGACTTTAGCCGAAGTCGCAAAAACAGCGCACGAGGGCGGGAACTTTTTCCGTTTGAGTCGCTCACGCCGGGGCTTGCAGCTGGATATTTTTTATACAGCGCAGTTAAAAGTTGCTCGAAAAAGAATCAACGCCTACAATTTTTTTTGCTTCTTGCGCTACGTCAGTTTACTTACTACAAGTAATGGGTAGTATGTACGCCGGCTATTTCCTCAATCGTGAGGAGACAGTCACTTAATTTGAAAGTCCTTGAAGGGGAACACGATGAACAACGTTCTGAAATTCTCTGCTCTGGCTCTGGCCGCAGTTCTGGCTACCGGTTGCAGCAGCGCATCGAAAGAAACCGAAGCACGTCTGACCGCTACTGAAGACGCAGCTGCTCGCTCCCAGGCTCGTGCAGACGAAGCTTACCGTAAAGCTGATGAAGCTCTGGCTGCTGCTCAAAAAGCACAACAGACTGCTGACGAAGCTAACGAGCGTGCTCTGCGCATGCTGGAAAAAGCTAGCCGCAAGTAATAATCCCTCGGGATTGTTATCGAGCCGATCCGGTTATCCGGGTCGGCTTTTTTGTGCCCGGCGCTTTTCTCCGGGCAGTAAAAAACCCGCCGACACTGCTCGCATCGGCGGGTTTTCAATCAGCTCTTATTGCTGCAGATCGATCGGTGCACTGCTCACCATTGGCGCCGAGGTATTCGGCACGGCGATCTCTACCGGCAGGCCGTCTTCGGCGGCGACCACATCACGCACCACATCCCAGTTCATGCGCAAATTGCTGGTGATGTCTTCACGCTTGAGCATCGCGTTGATCACCGCGGTGTGCTTGTCGACTACCGACGGGTTGCCCTTGTCGTCGAGCGGCGTGTGCGCTTCCAGATAGACCTTGCCGCCACTGCGACCGAACTTGTACGGGTCGTTGATGATGCGCACCGAGGTGCCGACCGGGACCATGCCGGCCATTTCCAGCACGTTGTTGTTGAACATGCGGAAGCAGCCGTGGCTGGTGCGCATGCCGATGCCGAACTTCTTGTTCGAACCGTGGATCAGGTAGCCCGGCGTGCCGAGGGTGAACTTGAACGGCCCCAGCGGGTTATCAGGACCGGCCGGCACCACATTCGGCAGCGGATCACCGTCAGCAGCGTGTTCGGCCTTGATCGAAGCCGGAGGCGTCCACGTCGGGTTCGGTGTCTTGGCGATGATCGAGGTGTGCGCGATCGGCGAGCCCCAGCCTTCGCGGCCGATACCCAGCGGGAACGTGTACACCACGTCGCGGCCTTTCGGATAGTAATAGAGACGGTATTCGGCGAGGTTGATGACGATGCCTTCACGCGGGCCCGGCGGCAGGATGAAGCGCGTCGGCAGGACGATCTCGGTACCGGCGCCAGGCAGCCAGGCATCGATGCCCGGGTTGGCCGCAACCATTTCCGAATAGCCCAGATCGTAGGTGGTGCCCAGGTCGGCGAAGGTGTCTTCGTACTTGGCTTTGATCACCTGCACCTGGCCGACGATGTCCTCGCCGGGTGGTGGCAGGGGAAGCTCCAATGCAGCAACGGGACCGGCCACACACAGGGCGGCAAGTGACAGGCAGCGGGTGACGGCAGGAAAGCGCGGCAACATCCGGAAAATCCTTCGCATGATCATCAAGGGTATAAGGGCGCGATTGTACACCGCGGCTTGGGGATTCGGGGAGGTAGCACCGCTATTGGCGACAGGGTGCTCCCGCACTTTGATCTTGAGCGCTCAGAGTTCGAATCGCAGCTCAGGCCAGATCGGCGAGGTGCCGCGCTTCTGCGATTCGAGAATCGCCCGGCACAGCGAGCACAGACGCTGATCCTGGAACACCCGGCGATCAACATTCGACCAGCGCGGTTGCGCCGGCAGCAGAGTGCCGCACAGCGTGCGATCGGCCGAGCCACCGAGTTCCAGCTGCCGCGTCACCAGATGCACCCGCACTTCCTGGCAGGCGAACAGATCCAGCTGCTCGTCAGGCTCGATCAGTTGGTAGGCAAACAGGGACCAGGCAGGACGCGGCATCGGGGGCTCCAAATTAGGGGGCGCCACATTAGCCGAAAGCCTGCCACTAGAAAAGCCTCATAAGAGCGGTTTTAGCGTCGGCCAGACATTTTCCAGCAACTTGCTCTGAGCCCCGGCCGCCGGGTGCAGACCGTCGGCCTGCATCAGGTCCGGATGACCACCGACACCTTCGAGAAAAAACGGCACCAACGGGATGTTTTTCTCTTCGGCGAGCTTGCCGTAAACCTCGGCGAACGAATCGGTGTAGCGCTTGCCATAATTGGGTGGCAACTGCATGCCGAGCAGCAGCACTTTCGCGCCGCTCTGCCGCGAGCTGTCGATCATCGAGGCAAGATTTTGTTGCAATTGCGTTGGCGGCATCCCGCGCAGGCCGTCATTGCCACCCAGCTCGAGGATCACCAACTCCGGCTTATGCTCTGCAAGCAGCGCCGGCAGCCGCGCCTGGCCTCCGGCACTGGTGTCGCCACTGATCGAGGCGTTGACCACTTTATCGTCGAAACCCTCCTGTTTGAGCCGCTGCTCAAGCAGCGACACCCACCCCAGACGGGTATCCAGGCCGAAACCGGCGCTGATACTATCGCCAACGATCAGGACAGTACCCGCCGCTGCGTTCTGGGCCATGCACATCAAGGCCAGGCCAGCACTCAAAAACCATACACGCATCGGATTCTCCATGGGCGCAAGCATTCTCACCGCGAAGAACCTCAGCAAAGTGGTCCCTAGCGCGGAAGGTGAACTGACTATCCTGCACGAACTCAGCCTGGAACTGAACAAGGGCGACAGCCTGGCCATCGTCGGCGCGTCCGGTTCCGGCAAATCCACCCTCCTCGGCCTGCTCGCCGGCCTCGACCTGCCGAGCAGCGGCGAAGTCACTCTCGCCGGCCAGGGCCTGAGCAATCTCGACGAAGACCAGCGCGCACGAATCCGCGCCGAGCACGTCGGGTTTGTCTTCCAGTCATTTCAGTTGCTCGACAGCCTGAATGCGCTGGAGAACGTCATGCTGCCGCTTGAGCTCGACGGCCGCAAAGATGCCCGCGAGCGCGCCACGCAATTGCTCCAGCGCGTCGGCCTTGGCCAGCGCCTGACCCACTCGCCGCGCCAGCTCTCCGGCGGTGAACAGCAGCGCGTGGCCATCGCCCGCGCCTTCGCGGCCGAACCGGACGTGCTGTTCGCCGACGAGCCGACCGGCAACCTCGACAGCCACACCGGCGAGCGCATCAGCGACTTGCTGTTCGAATTGAACAAGGAACGCGGCACCACCCTGGTGCTGGTGACCCACGACGAACGCCTGGCCCATCGCTGCCGGCGCCTGATCCGTCTTGAAGCCGGGCTGCTGGTCGCCCCTCTGGAGCCTTGATGGCACGTCTGCCGCTGTTGCGTCTGTTCAGCCTTGCCCTGCGCCAGCTCATGCGCGATGCCCGCGCCGGTGAGCTGCGCGTGTTGTTCTTTGCGCTGGTGGTGGCCGTCGCGGCAAGCACCGCGATTGGCTACTTCGGCGCCCGCCTCAATGGCGCGATGATGCTGCGCGCTACCGAGTTTCTCGGTGCCGATCTGGTCCTTGAAGGCAGCTCGCCGGCCCGCGAGGAGCAAATCCGCAGCGGCACCGAACTGCGCCTGAATCATGCACAAGTGGTGGAGTTTTCCAGCGTCATTGCCACCGACAACGGCATTCAGTTATCCAGCATCAAAGCCGTCGACCGCGCCTATCCACTGCGTGGCGAGCTGAAGAGCGCGCCCGCACCCTTTGCCCAGGAAGAAGTCGGCGGCGAACCGCAACCCGGTGAAGCCTGGGTCGAGGCGCGTCTGTTGACTGCGCTGGATCTGAAGATCGGCGACAACATCGACGTCGGCATGAAGACGCTCAAGCTGACCCGCGTGCTGACCTACGAGCCGGATCGCGCCGGCAACTTCTACAGCCTGACGCCACGGGTGCTGATCAATCTTGACGACCTCGCCGCCACCGGCGTGGTGCAACCGGGCAGCCGGGTAAGCTATCGAGAACTGTGGCGCGGTGAACCGCAGACGCTGGAAACCTATCGTGAGTTGATCAAACCGGGCCTCGCTGCAAACCAGCGAATCCAGGATGCCCGCGACGGCAACCGACAGATTGGCGGCGCGCTGGGCAAGGCCGAGCGCTACCTGAACATGGCCAGTCTGGTTGCGGTATTGCTGGCTGGCGTAGCCGTGGCGTTGTCGGCGAACCGTTTCGCCAGTCGACGTTTCGACGCCAGTGCCTTGCTGCGCTGCCTCGGCTTGTCGCGCCGGGAAACCATGGTGCTGTTCAGCCTGCAACTGACCGTGCTCGGCCTGGTTGCCGCCATCAGTGGCGCGCTGCTCGGCTGGCTGGCGCAACTGGGGCTGTTCGCCCTGCTGCATGATTTGCTGCCAAGTGACGTACCGCCGGGCGGGCTGTTTCCGGCGATGGCCGGGATTGGCACCGGGCTGGTGGCGCTGGCGGGTTTTGCCTTGCCGCCATTGGCTGCACTGGGTCGCGTGCCGCCGCTGCGGGTGTTGCGCCGCGACATGCTGCCGATCCCCTCGAGCACATGGATGGTCTATGGCGCGGCGCTGGGTGCGCTGGGCCTGATCATGTGGCGCCTGAGCCTCGACCTGCTGCTGACCTTCGCCCTGCTTGGCGGCGGCGTGGTCGCCGCACTGGTGCTGGGCGGCCTGCTGTTGTTGCTGCTGCAAAGCCTGCGCCGCCTGCTCGCCCGCGCCTCGTTGCCCTGGCGTCTGGGCCTTGGCCAGTTGTTGCGGCATCCATTGGCGGCGGCCGGGCAGTCGCTGGCGTTCGGTCTGATCCTGTTGTCGATGGCGCTGATCGCGCTGCTGCGCGGCGAACTGCTCGACACCTGGCAGAACCAGCTACCGAAAAACGCGCCGAACTACTTCGCGCTGAATATCCTGCCAGCGGACAAACAGGCTTTCGCCGATCACCTGATCAAGGTGTCCGCGCAAGCGGCGCCGTTGTATCCGGTGGTGCCAGGACGACTGATCAGCATCAATGGCGAGGCGGTGCAGCAAATCGTCAGCAAGGACTCCGCCGGTGACCGCGCCATTCAGCGTGACCTGAGCCTGACCTGGGCGGCGGATCTGCCGGCCGGCAACAAGCTCACCGCCGGCTCGTGGTGGAGCGGCCAGCCGTCCGACGACGTGCCGGGGGTTTCGGTGGAAGGCAAGGTGGCCGAAAGCCTGAAACTCAAACTCGGCGATCACATGGTGTTCAGCGTTGGCGGGGTCAATCGCGAAGCAAAGGTCACCAGCCTGCGCGAGATCAACTGGGACAATTTCCAGCCGAACTTCTTCATGATCTTTCAGCCCGGCACTCTGAAGGATCTGCCGGCGACCTACCTGACCAGTTTCTACCTGGCCCCTGGGCATGATCAGCAGATCGTCGAGCTGTCGCGGACCTTCCCGGCGGTGACCATCCTGCAGGTCGAAGCCTTGCTCGAACAGCTGCGCAGCATCCTCGCTCAGGTCACCCTGGCGGTGGAATATGTGTTGTTGTTTGTTTTGGCTGCGGGGATGGCGGTGCTGTTCTCCGGTCTGCAAGCGACGCTGGATGAACGCATTCGCCAAGGGGCGCTGTTGCGTGCGCTGGGCGCCGAGCGGCAGTTGCTGATCAAGGCGCGGCGTATCGAGTTCGGTTTGTTGGGTGCGGTCAGCGGTCTGCTCGCGGCGATCGGTTCGGAGGTGGTCAGTCTGGTGCTGTACCGCTTCGCTTTTGATCTGCCATGGCATCCGCATCCATGGCTGCTGGTGCTACCGCTGATTGGCGCCGCGCTGATCGGTGGTGCCGGCGTGTTCGGCACCCGTCGGGCGTTGAACGCCAGCCCGCTGACAGTGTTGCGCGAGGGTTGATAGACTCACGCGGTCTTAATCACAAGAAGTCGCCATGAGCCGTTATCGCCCTCCCCGCACCGCCGGCACCGCGCTGATCACCCCTGAAGGTGAAGCGCGGATGCGCGCCGAATTCCATGAGTTGTGGCATGTGCGTCGCCCGCAGGTCACGCAGGCGGTGAGTGAAGCGGCCGCGCAGGGCGATCGCTCGGAAAACGCCGAGTACACCTACGGCAAGAAGATGCTGCGCGAAATCGACAGCCGTGTGCGCTTTCTCACCAAACGCCTGGAAGCGCTCAAGGTGGTCAGCGAAAAACCCAGCGATCCGAACAAGGTCTATTTCGGCGCCTGGGTGACCATCGAAGACGAAGACGGCAAGCAATCGCGCTACCGCATCGTCGGCCCCGATGAACTGGACCTTAAACAGGGTTTGATCAGCATCGACTCGCCGCTGGCCCGCGCGCTGATCGGCAAGGCACTCGACGCGGAAGTGCGGGTGCAGACGCCGACCGGCGAGCAGTTCGTTTACATCGTTGCGATTGAATACCCGTAAGCACCATCAGCGCCGAGTGATCAGGCCCTGCCGCGCAACGCGGGTGAGTTGCTTGATCATCTCCGGCGCGTCGTCTGCGCTCGGCGCCTGAATCACCGCCAGATCAAAGCTGTCCGTCGCGAAACGCGCCAGCGACTCGCCGTCATCGACAAACTGGATCAGGAACGCGGCAGGACCGCCGCTGCGACGTGGCCAGCCATCGAGATAACGCAACAGCGTCGGCTGGTGTTTGCCGCCAAGAAGGATTTTCGGGTTGCGCTGGATGACATGTGCCGTGATCGGCGCGGGACGTGCTGGAGGGCGTAGTGCGTTCATCGTGTCGTGTCTCTGCCTCAAAAGTCTGCATGGCAGGTGAGAGGCAACACCGAACCAGCGCTTTAGCGGTATTTCGAAGCCCTGTTCCGGCTTCTGACGGTAACTGTAGAAGTCACCTGGCGCCCCGCAAGTAGCTGTTTAAATCGGCGCATGGGCAACATCCTAGAGAACGTGACCGACCAGTGTCAAGAATCCCCCGCAACAAAAAAAGGCCCGCGTAATGCGGGCCTTTGCCTTGCGCCAGAGCCTTCAACCGGCGATGGCGCGATCCGCCGAGAGCTTGCCGGCACCTTCGATCAGTACCGCGATGCTGCCGGCCAGCAGAGCCAGAGCAAACTCATAACCGTTGTTGGCCATGAACAAACCGTTACCGATGTGCACCGAGAAGATCGCCACCAGCGAGAGGAACGCCAGACCCAGTGCCGCCGGGCGTGCCAGCAGGCCGATGATCAGCGCCAGACCGGCGAAGAACTCGGTACCGCCGGCCAGCGAGGCCATCAGATAGCCCGGGGTCAGGCCGATGCTTTCCATCCATTGCGCGGTGCCGGCCAAGCCGTAACCACCGAACAGACCAAAGAGTTTCTGCGAACCGTGGGCGGCGAAGATCACGCCGACAGCAATGCGCAGGACAGTCAGGCCGTAACCGGCGCGGGTGAACAGAACCTTGTTGATCAGAGAGCTCATGGTGCATTCCTTGTTGTGCAGAAGTGTTTGTGTGTTTGGGTTGGTCGCTATATTAATCAGTTTATTTCATGTTTAAAGCGCAAAAATTTCTCCATAACAATCGAATTGTTAGATTATTTCCGTGTGACCACTTTCTGCTGCCGGGGCTCGAGCGACTCACGCTCCCGGTCGAATGCCAGGTAATACTTGTTCACGCTATTAACATAGCTGACGGCGCCCATCCCCACCTGCTCCATGGCGATGCGCTCGACCTGGAAGAACCACTGGTTGGGATTGAGGCCACGGCGGCGGGCTTCCGCGCGCATACCCTGCACGCGCTCGGGGCCGATGTTGTAAGCGGCGAGGGTGAAGGCCATGCGCTCACGCTCGTTGAGTTTCGGGCTGCTGAAGAACTTGCGGCGGATCATCGCCAGGTACTTGGCGCCGGCCTGCACATTCGCATCGAGATTCTGGATATTGCTCACGCCGACCCGCTGCGCGGCGGACGGGGTGATCTGCATCAGCCCGGTCGGACCGCTGCCGCTGCGAGCGTTGGGCTGCAGACGCGACTCCTTGAACGCCAGCGCCGCCAGGTTAAGCCAGTCCATGTTCTGCGCATCGGCGTGCTTTTGCAGGGTCGGACGGAGTTTTTCCAGACGCTGGCGATCGGCCTTGGCCAGCGGATTGTGTACTTGATACAGGCGTCGATAGATGCGCAGAAACGCCGCGTCTTCGTCCGACGGTCTCTTGTAACCGGTGAGGAAGCGATCGATGCTCGCGCGCAACATCGACGCATCGCGGCGCACGAACCAATGCTCCTCGCCCGGCTCGCCGAGGCTCAGATGCCGATCAAGGCGCAGCTTCGGCAGTATCTTGCCCCAGCGTTCGGCAATCGGTTGCTCGACGATGGTCAGGTGGAAAATCCCGCCCTGAACCATCTCCAGCACATCCTCCACCGCCAGCGTCGGATCGACCCATTCGATATTGATCGGCGCGAGTTTGTGCAGCGCCAGTTTCTGGTTGAGCTGACTGACCACCTCCCCCGCCGCACTACCGGTGGGCAGCGCCAAAGTTTTGCCGGACAGTTGCTCGACCTTGGTGTAACGGCGCTGGCCCTTGATGCCGACCAGCGCCAGCGGCACGTTGCTGGCAATCGGCTCACTGCTGGCCACTGCATAGCCCGATGGCAGATCGAGCAATTCACCGGGCGCGACCATATCGCCTTCGCCGCGTTGCAAGGCGCCGAGCAATTGATCCTTGGCTTTGGGAATGATCTTGAGGGTGACTTCCTGGCCGTCGCGAGCATGGCCATTGAGGTATTGCTCGAACGCGCGCAGTCGGTGGTACTCGACACCGATGGCCTGGCCCTGGACCTCGCCGGAGCTGTTGCGGCTCTGATTGACCAACACTCGCAACACGCGGCTGCTGCGAATGTCCGAGAGGTCACGAACCTTGCTCGCCGGCACGGCTTGCAGCGGCCCGGGCAGGCGCGCGACCGCCGTCATCGGCAGCAGCAACGCAGCACACAACAGCAGCAGAACCGAGGGACGATGCATCCACTCTCCGAAAAGAATACGGGGCGATTCGTCGCAAAAAAGACGACATCACCGACGAAAACAGAGCGCTCTGAGCGCTGGTAAAGTGCGAGAGACTGGCACAGTGATGGCATCGTCGCCACCCCGGAGTTCTTCGCGGCCTCAACAGACAGCCATAAGTCTTTGTAGTTCTTGGCTTTTCTTATAAATCTACAGCTCTGATATGCTTTCCGGCCTTCGGCCCGAGGTAGCACCATGCAACTCATCGATATCGGCGTCAACCTGACCAACCCCAGTTTCGCCGACAAACACCAGGCCGTGCTCGACCGCGCCTACGCCGCCGGCGTCTGCCAACTGGTGCTGACTGGCACCAGCGTCGAGGGCAGCGAGCAGGCGCTGGAACTGTGCCAGCAACTGGATGAAAGCGGCCAACGGCTGTTCGCCACGGCCGGTATTCACCCGCATTCGGCCAGCGACTGGAATGCTGACAGCGCGCGTCGCCTGCGCAGTCTGTTGAACGAATCCAGCGTCGTCGCGGTGGGCGAATGCGGGCTGGATTTCAACCGCGATTTCTCCCCGCGCCCGCAACAGGAAAAGGTCCTGGAAGAACATCTGGCGCTGGCTGTGGAGCTGCAATTGCCGGTGTTCCTGCATGAGCGCGATGCCAGTCAGCGCCTGCTGGAGATCCTCAAGGATTTCCGCGATCAACTGCCGGCGGCGGTGGTGCACTGCTTCACTGGCGAGCAAAAGGCTTTGTTCAGCTACCTAGATCTGGATCTGCACATCGGCATCACCGGCTGGATCTGCGACGAACGCCGGGGCACGCATCTGCATCCGCTGGTCAAAGAGATCAAAGCGGGACGGCTGATGCTGGAAAGCGACGCGCCGTATCTGCTGCCGCGCACGTTGCGGCCAAAGCCGAAAAACGGCCGCAACGAACCGGCGTATCTGAGCGAAGTGCTGCGCGAGGTGGCGTTGCATCGCGGCGAGACCGAGGAAGCGCTGGCCGCACATACCACCGCGTGTGCCCGGGCGTTCTTTAAACTCCCCATTCTCATCTGACTGCACACTTCCCCTGTGGGAGCGAGCCTGCTCGCGAAGGCGGTGGATCAGCTACAAATGGGCTGAATGACGCAGCGCTTTCGCGAGCAGGCTCGCTGCCACAATAGATCTCGGCATCTGTTGATTCATATCAAAACTCCCGAATCTGCATAGCGGCACAATAATGGCACCTTGCCAAAACTGTTTCCGCTATCAGAGAAGACCTCCATGGGTGCCTGGCTTAGCAACATCTCGCTGAAATATAAATTCTGGGCGGTCAACGCGGTCGCCTTTGTCACCACCCTGCTGTTGGTTTTGTACGCCGTGCATCTCGAACAACAGGCCCGTAGCCACGCCGCGCAGGTGTCCGCGCAGGCGCAGGCGCAGTTGCTCAAGGCCTGGCCGACCGGGCAACCGTTGCCCAAGTCCGCTCAGGTGCTGAGCTTCAAGCGCGGTGAAGCGCCGCGTCTCAATGATCAACCGCTGCTGGAAATCAGCGGCAGCAACGGCTGGAACGCCATCAATGAAATGCCACTGTTCGGCGACAACCCATTGATGGGCGCCGAAGTGTTCAGCCGTGCCGACGGTGAGCAAGTGGCCGTCATCGCCTATGCCCCGAGCCTGAGCCAGGTGTTTAGCGAGCGTTTCGCCAACTATGCATTGGCGGTCTTCGTCCTGATGCTGGCGATGCTCGGCGCCTCGCAACTGTTGATCCGCTTTCTGCTCAGCCAGCTCAACACGTTGAAAGACGTGATGCTGCACGTTGAAAAAACCGGCGATCTTTCTGCTCGTGTGCCGCTGGTGGGCAAGGACGAAGTCGGGCAGATGGCCAATGCCTTCAACGCCATGCAGGCCGGTTATCAACGCGTCGTAACCACCGTTGCCAGCACCGCGCGACAACTGGATGACGGCGCTGCGCGGCTGGCCTCGAGCATGAATGATGTGCGTCACGGCATGCTCGGCCAGCAGAGCGAAACCGACCAGGCTGCCACCGCGATCAACGAAATGACCGCCACCGTTTATCACATCGCGCAACACGCCGGCGCCACCCGCGATCTATCGAAAACCGCCGATGGCCTCGCCGGCAGCGGTCAGCAGGTGGTGGCGCGGGTGCAGCAATCGATTGCCGGGTTGTCCAGCGGCGTGCAGCAGACGGCAGAAATGATTCAACGCCTGGCCGAGGACAGCCAGAAGATCAACGGCGTGGTCAGCGTGATTCACAGCATCGCTGAACAAACCAATCTGCTCGCGCTGAATGCGGCGATCGAAGCGGCCCGCGCCGGGGAGATGGGGCGCGGCTTTGCCGTGGTCGCCGATGAAGTGCGCAACCTCGCCAAGCGCGTGCAGGCGTCCACCGACGAGATCACCGGCATGATCGCCGCGTTGCAGGCCGGCACCCGCGATGCGGTGGATTTCATGCAGGAGAGTTCATACAAGGCCGACGACTGCGTGCAGCAGGCGCAGGAGGCTGGCGCGGCGCTGGCGGAAATCACCGGAGCGGTGGCGCAGATGCGCGAAAGCAACACGCAGATTGCCGTGGCGGCGGAACAGCAGAGTCAGGTTGCCGAGGAGATGAACCGGGCGGTGGTGAGTATTCGTGACGTGACTGAAAATACCGTGCAGCAGACGGTGGATTCGGCGACGACCAGTAATGAGCTGGCGACATTGGCCGGGGAGTTGAACAAGGCGATAGGTCAGTTGAAATTGTGAGTCCGCTTTCGCGAGCAGGCTCGCTCCCACATGCACCATTGAATCAATGTGGGAGCGAGCCTGCTCGCGAAAGCGTCAGAGGCATCTACATCGAATCCTGCGATGACGGCTATCACTTCAATAGCCAACCTTGATTCGCCGCCCACCGCACCCGGGCCTATTCTTCAACCATGAAGTTCAACATGGATCGAGGAGTAGCAAACATGGGCAAACGTCACCCCAACCTTCCCGCGTGGCAATGGCGCGCGTACCCGGGCAACCATCAGCATCCGACCAATCTGGTCCTGCACTTGATTGCCGTGCCGTTGTTCATCGTGGCGTTTCTGCTGATCGTGTCGGGGGTGTTCAGCCTGAGCCTGGCCAGCGTCGCCATCGGCGTGATCGGTATCATCGCGGCGCTGGGTCTGCAGCGCCACGGTCACGGCCTGGAGGCGCAAGCCTCCGAGCCGTTCAGTGATCGCAAAGATGCCGTGTCACGTTTGCTGGTCGAGCAGTTTCTGACCTTTCCGCGGTTCTTTCTCAGCGGTGGCTGGTGGCGCGCCTGGCGTGAGCGCCACCGTCGGCATTGAGTCAGGCGAAGATCGTCACGGTCTGCCGACTCATGGCAATCAACTCCCCTTTCGCACTCCACAACTTCGCGGCGACATGGCCGTAGCCGTCGGCTGCGTACTCGATGTCGGCCAGGTATTGGCACCAATCCAGCGTGCTCAAGTCGTGTAACGGCTGCACGAATTCGATGGTCCAGGTCAGCGTACTACCCGGTGCCGGTTTCTTCAGATACGGCAACAGCGCCGGAGGCCAGGCATCCACCAGCGCCAGCAGATGCGCCTCGTTGACCGACTCCTCTTTGACATCCCCACGCAACCGCACCCAGCCGCCCATCAAGCGCGACGCCGTGCCGGAGAACGGAATACCGCCAACGCTCCAGCGCATCGCCAGATGGCGCATGAATTCCGGGGTCACGCCTTTGATGTAGGGCAGCTCCTGGCACTCGTCCCAGTGTTTCATGGTGGGCGCCGGATAGGCTTCGACGGCGACTTCCGAAGGCCGCGAGGCACCGAAGCTGCCCTGAATGATCGTCACCACTTGGCCATTTTGCATGGCGCGGCCCAACACCTGGCTGACCGCTTTGCCTTCACGCAGCACGTCGACTTCGAAACTCACCGGCACTTCCGGCTCGACCGGGCCGACAAAGGTAATCGCCAGCGAACGCACCGGGCGCTCCGTCGGCACCTTGGCGCGCATGGCTTCAAATTGCAGCGCGGCCACCAGCCCGCCAAAACTCGCACGGCCCTGTCCCCATTCTGCGGGGATGGTCACTTCAGGTTGTTGGCGGACAGCATCGAGCAGATCGCAAAAGCGCATGGCAACCTCGGAAAACGAGAAAGGAATGCGCGGATCTTACCCAGCCCCGGGCGGCGGCGCAGCGTCTATTCCGGTCAAATGGGCTGACAGATAGGCCTTGGCCCGATTCCTTCAAGCGACAAATCACCTTGTGGGAGCGAGCCTGCTCGCGAAAGCGGTCGATCAGTCGACAACGATTGCGACTGACACGGCCCCTTCGCGAGCAGGCTCGCTCCCACAGGGGAACAGAGCCATCTTCAGGAGTGTTTGAAACACGTCGCGCTGAGCTTCTCCAGCACTTGATCGGCCTTCAGCTCTGCCTTGATCAACCCGGCCTGCCAGGTGGCCACGCACGGTTGCAGATCGGCTTCCTGCTCGGCGCGGGCCAGCCATTGCCAGCAATCGTGCCAATCGCCCAGTGCGCCTTGCGCCGATTTCAGGCGTTTGTAAGCCGGTTTCGGCAAGCGATCCAGCTCGGGATAGGCTTCGATGCCATAGCGTACGCGCTTGATCAGCAGGCGCAGACGATGGCGGTCATGGGCGGGATCGTGCAGCGCCGCATCGAGCTTCTGCCATTGTTTGCCCAAGCGTTTTTCAATGCGTTTATCCAGATCCTTGAGCAGACCCTGACGCTGGGACGCGCGCAAAAATCGTGGAAACGCGTCGAGAATCATCAGCAGCGAAGCCAGTTCCGCACTCGCCGCCAGCGCCGGATACGCCTCGGCCATTTGCGCCAGACGATGCTGTGCAGCCTCGGGTTGATCATGCTCGAGCAGATATGCCGCGAGCACTTCGCGATCACGCCACGGCGTGGTCAGATCACCCACTGCCGAAGCCGCCGCCTCCAGTTGCTCGACTCCCGGCAAGCCGCGCAACGGCCGCAACAGACTGCGCAAGCGCCGCACCGTAGTGCGCAAATCATGCAGCGCCTCGGGATCAGTGCGCGCAGTCAAGCGCGCCTGACATGCCAGCAGCCGCACATCCAGGCTCAAAACATGAGCCACCAAGCGATCGATCATGGGGGTCTACTCCGTAGACAGCTGCAAGCTTCTAGCTACAAGCTTCAAGCTTCAAGCTGAATGGGGTCGCTTTGAGCTTGCCGCTTGCAGCTTGAAACTTGCAGCTGCTTTTTTAACGTCCTGCGCGGGATTCGCGGATGTAGAAGCGGGCTTTTTCGGCTTTCTTGCTGCAGCCTTCAAAGCCTTCGAATTGTTGCTGGGTCTTGGCGGCGGTCAGCAGCGACAGCGCTTTGGAATAGCTGACGGTGCCGGCGAAGCCTTCAGCCTTGGCCAGGTCCAGTTCGTGCCAGGCCGCGTCGAGTTGGCTGCCGCAGCTGTCGCGGTACGCGGTTTTGCCGGCGCAACCGGCCAGAACCAGAGCCATCAACGGTACACAGATCCAGGCTTTCATCACTCACACCTCAAGGTAGGTCAACAGTCGTGCAGGTAAGACGGTCAAGCGGCGAAAAAGTGCCTCGCTGACCGGTCAAACCACGTGGCGCAGAGCATAGCGCGCAAGCGTGTGCCGCGAGCGAAAAACGACGTCACCGCTTCGCGCAACGACCTTGGCGATTGAGCCGCTTGGCCGATGCGTGCATTGTGCAGGCTTGTCGGGAGGAAGTTTGATGAAAAAGCGTGTCGCACTGGTGCTGGGCTCAGGTGGCGCCCGGGGCTATGCCCATATCGGCGTTATCGAAGAAATTGAAAAACGCGGCTACGACATCGCCTGCATTGCCGGTTGTTCGATGGGCGCGGTGGTCGGCGGGATCTATGCCGCCGGCAAACTGGATGAGTACCGGCGCTGGATCGAAAGCCTTGATTACCTCGACGTGCTGCGCCTGGTCGATGTGAGTTTCCGTCTCGGCGCGATTCGCGGTGAAAAGGTCTTCGGGCAGATCCGCAAGATCGTCGGCGAGATCAACATCGAAGACCTGCGCATCCCCTACACCGCCGTCGCCGCCGATCTGACCAACCAGCAGGAAATCTGGTTTCAGGAAGGCTGCCTGCATCAGGCCATGCGCGCCTCGGCGGCGATTCCCAGCCTGTTTACCCCGGTGATGCAGGGCAACCGCATGCTGGTCGACGGCGGCATTCTCAATCCGTTGCCGATCGTTCCGGTGGTATCGAGCCATTGCGACCTGATCATCGCGGTCAACCTCAACGCCACCAATCAGCGCCAGTACAAGTTGCCGGTGATCGAGCGACCGGCGGCGTTCCGTTCGCGCTTCGACAGCCTGATCAAATCCATGGGTTCGAAGTTGCCGTTCCGGCGTAAACAGGCCGAGCAATTGTTGAAGCTGGAACAGGAAGCCCTGCGCGCCGAGGCAGCGGAGATCAATCCGTGGCTCGAAGGCGTCGAACCGGAAAGCCAGCAACCGGCCGCCGCCCCGGAACGCGAAGGCGCACCGAAATCCGCCACCGGTTCGTTCATCATCGATAACGTCGGGCCGGCGTCGTTGCTGGATCTGATCAACCAGAGTTTCGAGGTGATGCAGACCTCACTGGCGCAGTACAAGATTGCCGGGTATCCGCCGGATATCCTGATCAACGTGCCGAAGCGGGTGTGCCGGTTTTTCGAGTTCTACAAGGCGCCGGAGTTGATCGCGCTGGGCAGACAGATTGCCAGTGATACGCTGGATCGGTATGAGCAGGAGCAGGGTTGAAATCCTGAAAGTCCTTCAGTGTTTATTCTTGCCTCTTCGCGAGCAAGCTCGCTCCCACAGAGGAATGCATTCCAAATGTGGGAGCGAGCTTGCTCGCGAAAGCGCCGGATCGGCCACTACAAAGCTACAGGCCGTTCTCACTCAACAACCGATACCCCACCCCCGCCTCAGTCACGATAAACCGCGGCCGGGTCGGGTCATCCGCCAGTTTCTGCCGCAGATGCCCGACCACGATGCGCAGGTAATGACTGTCCTCGGTGTGCGTCGGCCCCCAGATATCCTTGAGCAATTGCTGCTGGGTGATCACCCGCCCCGGATGCCGCGCCAGTTGCGCGAGCACGGCGTATTCCTTGCGGGTCAGGGCGACTTCGGCGCCATCGAGCAGCACGCGCCGATAGGCCAGATCCACGGTCAGAGGGCCGAAACTCAGCGCCGCCGGCTGCGCCTCCCCCGCCGGGGCCTGACGCAACAACGCGCGGACTCGGGCGAGAAATTCCTGAATGCCGAACGGCTTGGTCACGTAGTCATTGGCGCCGCCATCCAGCGCTTCGACCTTCTGCCCTTCACTGGCACGCACCGACAGCACCAGCACCGGCGTGGTCGCCCACTCGCGCAGTTCGCGCAGGACCTGCTGACCGTCCATGTCCGGCAGGCCGAGATCAAGCACCACCAGGTCCGGTTTGCTCAGCGCGGCTTGTGCCAGGCCTTCAGCGCCGGTGCCGGCTTCGAGCACTTTGTAGCCTTGTGAAGCGAGGCTGATGCGCAGGAATTTGCGAATCTGCGGTTCGTCGTCGATGACCAAAATGGTCGCGGTCTGGCTCATGAATTCACATCAACACAATAGATTGGCAAGAGAGTAGCGCAGTCGACTTCAAGCTTCACCGTCCATCCCCGGTTGTGCCTGCAACGGCAGGTGCAAGGTGATGCAGGTGCCGCGCCCGTCGATGCCGTCAGCCACGGAAATACGCCCGCCGTGGGCGCCGACCATGCCCTGACAGATCGCCAGCCCCAGCCCCGTGCCCTGCCCGCCGCGATCACCGCGCGCGGCGGTGTAGAACATGTCGAAAATCTTCGCTCGGTCCTCTTCAGGGATCCCCGGGCCTTCATCGCTGACCGAAAAGAAAATCTCCTGCTCATCGGCACCGGCGCGCAGTTGCAGGCGACCATGGCTGGGCGAAAATCGCGCGGCGTTCTCCAGCACGTTAACCAGCGCCTGCTCGATCAGCGCCGCGTGCACATAGAGCAACGGCAACTCGGCCGGCACTTCGGTGCTGACCTGCAGCGGCGCCAGCACGGCGCGCAGGCGATTGAGCGAACTGCCGACGATATCGGCTGGCGATACCCAGTCGCGCGCCAGCTTCAAGGCGCCGTGGCCGAGGCGGGTCATGTCGAGCAGGTTCTGAATGTAGCGGTCGAGGCGTTCGGCCTCATCGCGGGTGCCTTCAAGAAGCTCGCGGCGATCCTCCAGCGGGATCGCTTCGCCGAGGGCCAACAGGCTGTCGATGCTGCCGCGCATGGCCGTCAGCGGCGTGCGCAAATCGTGGGACACCGAGGCCAGCAAAGCGCTGCGCAACTGTTCGGTTTCGCCGTGCAGACGCGCCGCTTCGAGGTCATCGGCCAATTGCGCGCGGGCCAGGGCTTGCGCCAGCGGCTGGCTCAGCGCAGTGAGCAAGCGCCGGCGCTGACCGCTCAAGCTCTGGCCTTCCTTGGCGCAAACGCCGAGCAACGCCAGCGGCCCGTCCTCGACCGACAACGGCCACCACCACCAACGGCCCAGCGGCAAGGTACCGGTGCCCATGCCCGCCGGTTGATCGTGTTGCCAGGCCCAATCGGCGGCGGCGCGTTCGGCCTCGGTGAATTGCAGTGGCCCGCCGGTTTCGACTTTCCAGCCGCCCTGGCCGTCGCGGTTGAGCAGGCACAATTGCACATCGCTCCAGCCTTCGAGGTGTTGCGCGGCAGCGCTGATCACGGCTTGGCGATCCGTCGCGGCGGTGAGTTTGCGCGACAGGTCGAGCAGTTCGCTGGTCTCTTCCTGGGTATCGCGCAAAGCCTGCAACTGCCGCCGCTGACGCGCCGCGAGGTTGCCGGTGAGCGCCGCCATCAACAGGAAGAACAGCAGCGTCAGCACGTCTTCTTCGCGCTGAATGCTGAAAGAGAAATTCGGCGGGATAAACAGAAAATCGTAGGTGAGAAACGACAACGCCGCACAGGCCAGCGCCGGGCCGAGGCTACTGCGCACCGCCACCAGCAACACCGCCGCGAGAAACACCAGCGAGATGTTCGGCAACGGCAACACACTCGACACCGCCCAAGCCAAGGCAGTGGCCAACAACGTCGCGACCAGCGCCAGCGCGTAGTCGAACCACACCAGCGTGACTGAATTACGCGTGCGCGGTTGGTGCTGCTCGTGATCACTGTCGAGCACGTTGATTTCCAGACCGTGCGCCTGACGCAGCAGGCGCGCCGCCAGACCACCGCCGAACAGTCTACGGCGCAAGCGCGGCCGCGACTGGCCGACCAGCAACAGACTGGCGCGGCGTTCGGCGGCGTGTTGGATCAGGGTCTTCGCCACCTCGCCGGCACGCAACAGCACCACTTCGCCACCGAGGCGTTCGGCCAGTTGCTGGGCGCTTTGCAGGCGCAACCGCGATTGCTCATCACGGGCGCTGCCGTTGTCGACATGCACCAGACTCCACGGCAGATGCCGGCGCTGGGCGACGCGGCTGGCGTGACGCACCAGCCGTTCGGCCTGCGCATCACCGTCGATGCCGACCAACAAACGCCCGCGCACCGCCGGCGCGGCCTGGCCGAGTTGGCGATAGCCCTGGGCGAGATCGTTGTCGACCTGCGCGGCAGCGGTCTGCATCGCCAGTTCACGCAGTGCGGTGAGATTGGTCTGGGTGAAAAACGCATCGATGGCGGCGCGGGCCTGTTCCGGCACGTAGACCTTGCCTTCGCGCAGACGCTCGAGCAATTCGCGCGGCGGCAGGTCGATCAGCAGCAGCTCGAAGGCTTCCTGCAGGACCCAGTCCGGCAGGGTTTCGCGCACCTGCACGCCAGTGATGCCGCGCACCTGATCATTGAGGCTTTCCAGGTGCTGGACGTTGACCGTGGTGAACACGTCGATGCCGGCGGCGAGCAGTTCCTGAATGTCTTGCCAGCGCTTGGCGTGACGGCTGCCGGGGGCGTTGCTGTGGGCCAGTTCATCCACCAGCACAAGCTTCGGCTTGGCCGCGAGAATGCCGTCGAGGTCCATTTCCTCAAGCAGCACGCCACGGTATTCGCTGCGCACCAACGGCTGCTGCGGCAGGCCGCCGAGCAAGGCTTCGGTTTCGGCGCGGCCATGGGTTTCGACCACGCCGGCGATGACCTTCACGCCTTGGCGCAGTTGCGTGTGCGCCGCCTGGAGCATGGCGTAGGTCTTGCCGACCCCGGGGGCTGCGCCGAGGAAAACCTTGAGCCGGCCACGGCCATCGCGGGGCAGGTCTGCTAACAATGCGTCGGCGCGGCCGGAGTCGCTCATGCTTGATGTTCTCTCTTACGAATGATCGTTCCGACGCTCTGCGTGGGAATGCAGTCCGGGACGCTCTGCGTCCCATAAAAGCAGACGCAGAGCGTCTATTGATGCATTCCCACGCAGAGCGTGGGAACGATCGGTATCAACTGAATTACAGGTTTTGCAGTGCCAGGTTCAGCTCCAGCACATTCACCACCGGCGGACCCACCAGCGGCTGTTCGATGTGCTTATCGAGCAATTGCTGCAAGGTCGACACCGGCAGGTTGCGCGCCGCCGCGACACGCGCCAGTTGATAGGCAATTGCCGCCGGTGGCAAGTGCGGATCGAGGCCGCTTGCGGAGGTGGTCAGCAAAGCCAATGGCACCGGCCCCTGCCCAGCGACTTGTTGTTTTTGCGCGTCTTCGATTACGCGGGTCGCGAGGGCCGGATTGCTCGGTGCAAGGTTACTCGCGCCACTGGCGACCGTGGCATAAGCCCCGGCGGACGGGCGTGGGTGGAACCAGTTGTCGCCGCTGAAATCCTGAGCAATCAGCGCCGAGCCTCGGACTTTGCCGTCAGCGTCGTGGATCAGGCTGCCATTGGCCTGAGCCGGGAAAGCGACTTGGGCGATGCCGGTAACCGCGAGTGGATAGGCGACGCCGGTGATCAGGGTCATCAGCGCCAACAGGGTCAGGGCCGGGCGTATCATTGTGGACATTTCAAGATCCTCGAATTCGTTGGACAAACTTTTGCCGGGTGTCAGGGAGATCTTTTCCCCCTCACCCCAGCCCTCTCCCCCAAGGGGGCGAGGGAGAAAGGGAGCCGATCTTCATGCTGTTCAAGACCTGAGTTCGGCTCGGAATTTCAGGTCGGCGAACCTCGCACAAACACCTCGGTCAGTCCCCTCTCCCCCCGGGAGAGGGCTAGGGTGAGGGGCTCTTTTCAGCCTCACACCAGATGCAACGCCGTAAGCAGCATGTCGATCACCTTGATCCCCACGAACGGCACGACAATCCCGCCGACGCCATAGATCAGTAGATTGCGCCGCAGCAACGCCGCCGCACTCGCCGCCTGCACCCGCACGCCGCGCAATGCCAGTGGAATCAGCACAACAATGATCAGCGCGTTGAACACAATGGCCGAGAGAATCGCGCTCTGCGGACTGCTCAGATGCATGATGTTCAGCACGCCCAGCTGCGGGTAAATCGAGGCGAACAGCGCCGGCAGAATCGCGAAGTATTTGGCGATGTCGTTGGCGATGGAAAAGGTCGTCAGCGCGCCACGGGTCACCAGCAATTCCTTGCCGATCTGCACCACGTCGAGCAGCTTGGTCGGGTCGCTGTCGAGGTCGACCATGTTCGCCGCTTCACGTGCCGCTTGCGTGCCATCGTTCATCGCCATGCCGACGTCGGCCTGGGCCAGCGCCGGGGCGTCGTTGGCACCGTCGCCGCACATGGCGACCAGGCGACCGTCGTTCTGCTCGTGACGGATCCGCGCGAGTTTTTTCTCCGGCGTGGCTTCGGCGAGCACATCATCGACGCCTGCTTCAGCGGCGATCGCAGCAGCGGTCAGCGGGTTGTCGCCGGTGACCATCACCGTGCGAATCCCCAGTTTGCGCAACTCGGCAAAACGCTCGCGGATGCCTGGTTTGACCACGTCCTTGAGATGGATCGCACCAAGCAATTTGCCGTCAGCGCAGACCAGCAACGGCGTGCCGCCACTTTGGGCAATCTTGTCGATCTCGCGCGCCAGCGCCGGGGCCAGATCGGTGCGCTGCTGACCGAGAAACGCCAGCAGCGAATCCACCGCACCTTTGCGATACACGCGGCCCTGATAATCGACGCCGGACAAGCGGGTTTCCGCGCTGAACGGCACGGCGGTCAGGGTTTCCGGGGCCGGCTCCGGTTGTGGATGCAGGCCACGGAGGAACTCGACGATCGACTTGCCTTCAGCGGTTTCGTCGGCCAGCGAGGCGAACAACGCGCCTTCGGCCAGCTCACGGCCGGTCACTCCCGGCGCGGCATACACCGCGCTGCAACGACGGTTGCCGAAGGTGATGGTGCCGGTCTTGTCGAGCAACAGCACGTGCACGTCGCCCGCCGCCTCCACCGCGCGACCGGACTTGGCGATCACATTCAGGCGCACCAGACGATCCATCCCGGCGATACCGATGGCCGACAGCAGACCGCCAATGGTGGTCGGGATCAGCGTGACCAATAACGCCACGAGGAACACCAGCGGCAGGCTGCCATTGGCGAAATGCGCGAACGGTTGCAGGGTGACGACCACCAGCAGAAAGATCAGGGTCAGGCCGATCAGCAGAATATCCAGCGCGACTTCGTTCGGGGTCTTCTGACGCTTGGCGCCTTCGACCAGGGCGATCATGCGGTCGAGGGTCGATTCACCAGGGTTGGTGGTGATCTTCACCAGCAGCCAGTCGGACACCAGCCGCGTGTTGCCGGTGACGGCGGAACGGTCGCCGCCGGACTCGCGGATCACCGGCGCCGATTCACCGGTAATCGCCGCTTCGTTGACCGCCGCGATGCCTTCGATGACTTCGCCGTCACCGGGGATCATTTCCCCGGCTTCGACTCGCACCACGTCGCCCTTGCGCAGATTGGCAGCCGGCACGATCTTGAAGCTGCCATCGGCTTGGCGGCAACGGGCGCTGAGACCTTCGCTGCCGGCCTTGAGGCTGTCGGCGCGGGCCTTGCCACGACCTTCGGCCAGGGCCTCGGCGAAGTTGGCGAACAGCACGGTGAACCACAGCCACAGAGCGATTTGCGCGGCGACGAAGGTCGGCACGTCGGCGTCCGGAAGGAAGCACAGCACGGTGGTGAAAATCGCCGTCAGTTCGACCACCAGCATCACTGGCGAACGCGCCAGTTGCCGTGGGTCGAGCTTGACCAAGGCTTGCACCAGCGCCGGACGCCACAGGGCCGAGATCGCGGTTTTGGCTTGTTCCGGCGCTTTGACGGCGGCGGGTTTGATTGCAGGCATATTCATGATGGATTCCTTAGAAGCCCATACTTAAATGTTCGGCGATAGGACCGAGCGCCAGCGTCGGCAAGAACGTCAGGCCGCCCACCAGCAGAATGGTCACGGTCAACAGGGTCACGAACAGCGGGCCGTGAGTCGGGAAGCTGTTCTGGCCGACCGGTGCGCTTTTCTTCATCGCCAGGCTACCGGCCAGTGCCAGCACCGGCAGGATGTAGCCGAAGCGGCCGATCAACATGCCCAGGCCGAGCATCAGGTTGTGGAACGGCGTGTTCGCGCCCAGGCCACCAAATGCCGAACCGTTGTTGGCGCTCGCCGAGGTGTAGGCATAGAGCAACTGACTGAAACCGTGCGCGCCGGGGTTGCTGATGGTTGCCGCAGCGCTGGGAACCGTGGCGGCAATGGCGCCGAGCACCAGCACGCCGACGGGCATCACCAGCAGCGTTACCACCAGCAATTGCACCTCACGCGCTTGAAGCTTCTTGCCGAGGTATTCCGGCGTCCGACCGATCATCAGACCGGCGAGGAACACCGCGATCAGCACGTTGAGCAACATGCCGTAGAGCCCGGCGCCGACACCGCCGAAGATCACTTCGCCGACCATCATGTTGACCAGCGCGACCATGCCGCTGAGCGGGTTTAGGCTGTCGTGCATGCCGTTGACCGAGCCGTTCGACGCCGCCGTGGTGGTCACCGACCACAGCACCGTCGCGGTGGTACCGAAGCGCGCTTCCTTGCCTTCCAGCGGCGCAGTCTGCTCGACAGCGGCGTTGTTCAGGGTCGGATTCGGCTGATACTCAGCCCACAACGACGTCGCGCCGCCAATCAGGAACAACGCCAGCATGCAGGCGATGATCGCGCGGCTCTGGCGCAGATCCTTGACGTAGTGGCCGAAAGTGAACACCAGCGCCACCGGGATCAGAATGATCGAAGCGACTTCGAACAGGTTGCTCCACGCAGTAGGGTTCTCGAACGGATGCGCCGAGTTGACCCCGAAGAAACCACCACCGTTGGTGCCCAGTTGCTTGATCGCAATCTGGCTGGCGGCCGGGCCGAGCGGGATCACCTGATCGACGCCTTGCAGGGTCACGGCATTTACATACTGAGCGAAGGTTTGCGGCACACCCTGCCAGACCAGATACAGCGCCAGCAGCAGGCACAGCGGCAGCAAGCCATAGAGGGTGGCGCGGGTCATGTCGACCCAGAAGTTGCCGAGGGTCTGCGCCGACTTACGGCCGATGCCACGGCACAGCGCGACTAGCACAGCCAGGCCGGTGGCGGCGCTGACGAAGTTCTGCACGGTGAGACCGACCATCTGGCTCAGGTAGCTGAGGGTCGCCTCACCGCTGTAGGACTGCCAGTTGGTGTTGGTCATGAAACTGACCGCGGTGTTGAACGCCTGGGTCCATTCCTGGCCCGGCAGATTCTGCGGGTTCAGCGGCAGGTGATCCTGGAACAACAGGATGGCGAACAGCAGCAGGAAACCGGCAAGGTTGAACGCCAGCAGCGCCAGCGTGTATTTCTGCCAGCTCTGCTCCGCCTGCGCATCGACCCCGGCAAGGCGATAGCAACCGCGCTCGACCGGGCCGAGAATCGGCGTCAGCCAGGTGCGCTGGCCCTCCATCACCTTGTAATAGAAGCGCCCAAGGAACGGCGCCGGCAGCAGAACCAGCGCAAAAAACCCGAGGATCAGCCAATAGTCATAACTGTGCATAGCCGCTCCTAGTTCCGGTCCGCGCGCAACAGCGCAACCAACAGATAAATGAACAGCCCCACTGCCAACAGCAGTGACACCCCGTCCAGAACGCTCATGGAAGATCTCCGTGTAACGGCGTATTGCCGTGTGTGCAGCGATTGTCGGGAAGGAGGCTGTAAAGGAACGAGAGCGAGGCGCGGCGTGGGTCATAAAGAAAGCGTAAAGAGTGGGTTTATGCGGGCTTTACGGCTGAGTTTCGTGGTGTTTGGGCTGGCGCCTTCGCGAGCAGGCTCGCTCCCACCGGGGCAACGCATGTCAAAATGTGGGAGCGAGCCTGCTCGCGAAGGCGGCGGCGCAGACAACATCGCACCCAACTGGCGCACGAAAAACGCCCATCCAGCTGCGAACATCCCCCCTGCGACAGCTTTGAACTCATTACGACTCGTTTCACGGTGATGGCACGCCCACTGCACACGCCCTTCCCGAAGCTTTCCAATCCTTCAGGGAGCAAGCGCATGAACACACAACTCAAACCCACGCTGGGCACGTTGCACCTGTGGGGCATTGCCGTGGGGCTGGTGATTTCCGGGGAATATTTCGGCTGGAGTTACGGCTGGGGCGTGGCCGGTACGCTGGGTTTTCTGGTGACCTCATTCATGGTCGCGACCATGTACACCTGCTTCATCTTCAGCTTTACCGAACTGACCACCGCGATTCCCCATGCCGGAGGGCCGTTTGCCTACAGCCGCCGCGCGTTTGGCGAAAAAGGCGGATTGATCGCCGGACTGGCCACACTGATCGAATTCGTCTTCGCCCCGCCGGCGATTGCTTTGGCGATAGGCGCGTATCTCAATGTGCAATTTCCGGCGCTGAACCCGAAACACGCGGCGGTCGGCGCGTACATCGTGTTCATGGGCCTGAACATTCTCGGGGTGAAACTGGCCGCGACGTTCGAGCTGATCGTCTGCGTGCTGGCGGTGGCTGAGTTGCTGGTGTTCATGGGCGTGGTCGCGCCGGCGTTCAGCTTCAGCAACTTCGCGCTGAATGGCTGGGCCGGTTCCGACGTCTTCGGCGCGCCGGCAATTGCCGGGATGTTCGCGGCGATTCCCTTCGCGATCTGGTTCTTCCTCGCCATCGAAGGCGCCGCCATGGCCGCCGAAGAAGCCAAGGACCCGAAACGCACGATCCCAAAAGCCTACATCAGCGGCATCCTGACCCTGGTGCTGTTGGCCATGGGCGTGATGTTCTTCGCGGGCGGCGTCGGCGACTGGCGCACCTTGTCCAACATCAACGACCCACTGCCGCAGGCGATGAAAACCGTGGTCGGCGACAACTCCGGCTGGCTGCACATGCTGGTGTGGATCGGCCTGTTCGGCCTGGTCGCCAGTTTCCACGGCATCATCCTCGGCTACTCACGACAATTCTTCGCCCTTGCCCGCGCCGGTTACCTGCCCGCCTCATTGGCAAAACTGTCGCGCTTCCAGACCCCGCACCGCGCAATCATCGCTGGCGGCCTGATCGGCATCGCGGCGATCTACAGCGACGGCCTGATCAACCTCGGCGGCATGACACTCACCGCAGCGATGATCACCATGGCCGTGTTCGGCGCGATCGTGATGTACATCATGAGCATGCTCAGCCTGTTCAAACTGCGTAAATCGGAACCGAATCTGGAACGTACTTTCCGCGCGCCGTGCTATCCGCTGGTTCCGCTGATCGCGCTGGTGCTGGCGGTGGTTTGCCTGGTGGCGATGGCGTGGTTCAACACACTGATCGGGCTGATTTTCCTCGGTTTCATGGCGGTGGGGTTCTGCTACTTCATGCTCACTGGGCAACTGCGTGCCGATGCGCCGGCGGATGCGATGTTGACCGGTCTGTAACACTGTTCGGGTGTGCCGGGCATAAGCGGCCTAGAATGGAACCACCGCGAAGTCGTTTCGCTCAAAGATGGTATGCAGCATCGCACGGCGAAGTCCTCGCCCGTCAAGCTGCCATTAAGGAGAGCCGTTATGCCCTGGTATGCCTGGTTGATTCTGGTCGTTGCGATCGGCTCGATTGTCGGCGGACTTATGATGTTGCGCGACACCGCCAACAAGGTCGAACTGACCGATGAAGAACGCAAGCGCGTCGCACAGCGCAATGCCGAAGCGGATGCCAAGGATGCACAAGACCGCTGATACGAGCCCCGCCGCAATGGCGGGGTTTGTTTTTTCAGCACGATCGGACTTACCCGCAGGCTGTTTAGATTTTAGAAGTACAGTCACCATTTAATCTTCCGTGGTTAAGATGGCAGCATCGTCGCGGAGAGCTCCACATGCGTTACTCGCCAGATCACAAAGCCCAGACCCATCAACGCATCATCAAGGAAGCTTCCGCCCGATTTCGCAAGGACGGTATCGGCGCCACCGGCCTGCAGCCTTTGATGAAAGCCCTGGGCTTGACCCATGGCGGCTTCTACTCGCACTTCAGATCCAAGGAAGAACTGGTCGAAAAAGCCCTGCAAGAGGCCGGCGAGCAAGTCGCGGGCCTGTGCGAAGAAATCTTCGCGCAGGAAAACCCGCTGCAAGTCTTTATCGACACCTACCTGTCAGAGTGGCATCAGACCTCGCCCCACGAAGGCTGCCCACTGCTGACCATTTCCTCCGAGCTGGGCCTGCGCGGCCAGCCAAGCCCCACCAGTGACGAAGTCCTCAATGCTCGCCTCGAACAAATTCAGGGCGCGCTCGAAGGCGAGCACGTCGCCGATCGCAGCATTGTCATCATGGCGACCCTGGCCGGTGCACTGCTGCTGTCACGCAGCGTCGCGGATGCCGACTTCGCCCAGCGCATCCTCGACGTCACCCGCGAACATCTCAAGCAATCGAGCGATTAACCCTCCCAGCGCTTGAACAACACGCTCGCATTGACCCCGCCAAAACCGAAGCCGTTGGACAATGCATATTCGATCGCCATCGACCGCGCCTCGCCATGGACAATGTCCACCCCTTCGCTCGCTGGATCCGGGTTTTCAAAGTTGAGCGTTGGCGGCACTACCTGATCACGAATCGCCAGCAGCGTGAAAATCGCCTCCAGCCCGCCGGCCGCACCGAGCAAATGACCGGTAGCGGATTTGGTCGAAGTCACGGCGATCTTGTTCTGCGTGCCAAACAAAGCCTTGATCGCCGCCAACTCGCCCAGGTCACCGACCGGCGTCGACGTCGCATGTGCGTTGAGATGCTGCACCCGCTCCGGCGTTACACCGCCCTGAGCCAGTGCCAATTGCATCGCCCGGCGTGCGCCGCTGCCGTCTTCCGGCCCGGCGGTCAGGTGATAGGCATCGGCGGTGGTGCCGTAGCCAACCAGTTCGGCCAACGGTACCGCCCCACGCGCCAGAGCATGCTCCAGCGACTCGATGACCCAGACCAGCGCCCTCACCCATTACGAAACCGTCACGCCCACTGTCGAAAGGACGTGAGGCTTTCTCAGGGGTATCGTTGTAACCACTGGACAGCGCCCGCGCCGCCGCGAAACCGGCGAGACTGACGCGATCGATCGAAGCTTCAGCACCGCCACATACTGCGATGTCCGCCTCCCCTGCACGAATCAACCGCGCCGCATCACCGATCGCCTGAACCCCGGCGGCACAGGCGGTAACCGGTGCGCCCAACGGCCCTTTGAGGCCGTGCTGGATCGACACATGACCCGCCGCGAGATTGACCAGAAACGATGGAATGGTGAACGGCGACAAACGCCGAGGGCCACGGCTGTCGGTGGTACGCACCGCATCGGCAATCGCACCGAAACCACCGACGCCCGAGCCGATGATTGTCGCTGTGCGCTCCTGGCTTTCAGCGTCGGCTGGATGCCAACCGGCCTGCTCCAGCGCCTGCCGCGCCGCTTCCATGGCAAACATGATGAAGCGATCCATTTTCTTCTGTTCCTTGGGCGGCGTCGCACGATCCGGATCAAATCCGGCCTCGGCATCCTCCTCCACCGTCGGCACACTGCCGCCGACCCGGGTCGGCAGATCAGCCACCACAGCGTCCGGCAGATTACGCAACCCGGAACGCCCGGCCAGCAGACGCTGCCAGACGATTTCAACATCACTGCCCAAGGGTGAAACCAGGCCCATGCCCGTGACGACGACTCGACGTTGGTTCATACCGTGGTTACCCCTTATCAATTCAAAATTCGACGTGCATCGGTGTGCTGCGATTCGGCTGCTGAATCAGTCCCGAGCGAAATTATTATAGGCATAATCAAGGCGCAATATGATACCCGTAATTTTCAGCGTTCAGGCATCCACCCGATCCGCACTCAATAAAAAGGCCGGTCAAAGACCGGCCTCTCGGCGTTGAACTGTCAGCTTAGTTCACTTCCAGCTTTTCACGATTGCGATCCAGAATCGCCTTGCCAATCCCCTTCACTTCCAGCAACTCATCCACCGACGCAAACGGCCCGTTTGTATCGCGATACGCAACAATCGCCTGCGCCTTGGCCTCACCCACACCCGCCAACTCCTTCTGCAACGTCGCCGCATCCGCGCCATTGAGATCGACTTTGGCAGTCTGAGAAGGAGCAGCTGCATCCATCAGCAAAGGAGCCTTCGTCGTCTCCGAAGGAGTTTCGGGAGCCGCAATCGCAGCGATAGAGGCGCTGGTGAGGAAAGCAAAGATCAGCGAGTAGATATAACCGGTACGCATAAGTGACGCTCCATCATCGTTTTAGAAAGCAGCTTTTCCCAAGCTGCTCTCCAAACGTAGGTCATGATGGCGGGAAGTCAAAAATGCGAGCGTTACAGAATGTGAAACAATCAGGGCTCGAGGCGACGCTGCTGATGGATCCAGTCAACGATTTCTCCGTCGGGAGTGTAGCCGGAGACAGTTTCACGAAGGAGCTGGCGGACGCGAGTGTAGTCGTCGGCTTCGACGGCCTTAAGGAGTTCGTTCAGTTTTACCTTGAGCAAGTCCCATGGCAAATAGTCTTCCTTGGCAGACATGATCATGGGGTGTGAGGTAGCCGATACGTTGTCACCGATGAGCAGTTCCTCATAGAGCTTTTCACCCGGACGCAGCCCCGTAAATTCAATGGAGATATCGCCTTGGGGATTACGGTCGGAGCGGATGCTCAACCCAGAAAGGTGAATCATTTTTTCAGCAAGTTCGACAATTTTTACTGGCTCACCCATGTCGAGGACGAATACGTCGCCGCCCTCCCCCATGGAGCCAGCCTGTATAACAAGTTGGGCGGCTTCGGGGATTGTCATGAAGTATCGAGTGATTTTGGGGTGGGTAACGGTCAACGGCCCGCCGGATTTGATTTGGCTATGGAATAGCGGTATGACCGAACCAGACGAACCCAGCACATTGCCGAAACGAACCATGGTGAAGCGGGTTTTATTCACTCGGGAGACTTTCGCACTGTCGTTAAACAGTACAGGAGCGACCTCTCGACTCAGCGCCTGGAGAGTCATCTCCGCCAGACGCTTGGTGCTTCCCATCACGTTAGTCGGGCGAACCGCCTTATCTGTAGAAATCAACACGAAATTGGATACGCCAGACTGCAAAGCCGCTTGGGCAGTATTAAGCGTTCCGAGGGCGTTATTCAGAACGCCTTCAGCAATATTATGCTCAACCATCGGCACATGTTTATAAGCCGCGGCGTGGTAAACGGTATCTACTTTCCAGGTTTTCATTACGTCCAGCAATTTTTCCTGGTGCCGGATCGAACCCAGAATCGGCAGCAGCCGGATAGGCGCCGACTCGCGACTACTTCGCTGTTCCAACTCTGACAGAATGCTGTATAGATTGAACTCGCCGTGTTCAAACAGTAAGAGCGCAGTCGGCCCGAGCGAAAAAATCTGTCGGCATAACTCAGACCCAATAGACCCCCCGGCGCCCGTCACCATCACTGTCTTGCCCTTGATGCAACGCTCCAACAGATCCGGCTGCGCGGGAACAGCATCTCGTCCCAGCAAATCGGCGATATCGACTTCCTGAATATCATCCACCTTGACCCTGCCGCTGGCCAGGTCGGTGAAATTGGGAACGCTACGTATATGAAGCGGATAACCCTCCAGAAAATTGAGAATTTCCCGCCGCCGAGCTCGAGTCGATGAAGGCAGCGCCAAGAGAATTTCCTGTGCGCCGGTGACATCGATCATTTGTTGAATATGTTTGGGTTTATAAACCTGAAGGCCAGCAATGGATCGATCAGCGATACTTGAATCATCGTCGATGAACGCCACCGGCCGCATGACCCGCCCCATACGCAACGCTGCAACCAATTGGTTGCCCGCGACACCTGCACCGTAGATGGCAACCTTGGTCAGGTCATCATCGCGATTGGTGAAAGGTACATGTTTGACGGCGGTGAACCAGTCCCCCATGAAATATTGACGCATGCAAAGGCGAAGGCCGCCAATGATGACGAGACTCAGCCACCAGTAATTGAAAATTATCGAGCGAGGAACCACCGCCTCATGGTTGCTGTACCAATAAACAACCAGAGCCAGGAGCAAGGAGGACAGACTGACGGCCTTGATGATGGCGATCAATGCGTCATTTCCAAAGTAACGCATCACCGCTCGATACATCCCGAAGCGGATGAACAGGGGAACGGCGATCACAGGAGCGCAAGCGAAGAGCCAAAAATGTACTTTAAGCGGGTTGTACATGTCGTCTATGCCCAGACGAACGATAAACGCCAACCATAAAGCGGTCCAGACCAGGAAAATATCGGTAGCCACCTGAAGCAGCCGCTTGCGCCGGCGGGGTAGGTTGACCAGATAAGTCCTGACTTTGTCCATGAATGCCTCGCTCACCTCAAACTTCTCCTTTCCACCGCTGCATTACCGGTCGAGCTCCAAACAGCATACCGCATTGACCTGAGGAATCTGAACGGTTTGGCTCTGAACCCCGCTCAGTGATGTGGAGCGGGATAGCTGATGGGAAGCCAACAAGGGACTCGTCCGAAATCGCGCGACGCGCATTTGTGTGAAGTTCGACCGACGCAGCGGGAAAGTGTTTCACTGAAACAGCGAATACACAGGAACACGTTAACTGCCACAATGGGTAGCTCAGCCCCGGCAAGCGACCGTCTGAAGCGGCTAATGCCGTGTAATACGCGAACAAACGCGATAAGCTACCAAGCCTAGCTGCGATATCAAAGCTTTACTTGCCATCATGGAAAGAGCGTATTACCTGTGCCAAATGACTCCTGCCTTCCTGCCGCCCCGACGATCAAGCCAGTGGTAGATACCGATTGCGTGGCGATTTTGTTGTGCACGTACAACGGAGGGAGCTTTCTCAAGGACCAATTGGACTCGATCGCAGCTCAAAGTCACGAGCAATGGGTTGTGTACGCATCCGACGACGGCTCGACGGATGAGACCCTCGAAACCTTGCAGCGCTACCGTGAGGCGTGGGGCAATGATCGCTTGCTTATCCTGCATGGTCCAAGACGCGGCTTTTCGAGTAATTTTCTGTCCGTGCTGGGTCAGGCGTGCGGTCGTCAGAAATATTATGCTTTCTGCGATCAGGACGATGTCTGGCATCCCACGAAACTGCAACGAGCAGTGGCGTGGTTGAGACACCAGCCTACCGGTATACCCGCCCTTTATTGTGGGCGCACTCGAAATGTCACTGAGACAGGAGAGCTCATCGGACTGTCTCCTTTGTTTCGCAAACCTCCGTGTTTCGAAAACGCACTGATGCAAAATCTGGCAGGCGGCAACACGATGCTGATCAATCAAGCCGCCTGCTCCTTACTGAACATGACTCCGCCGACTGCGCCATTGGTATGTCACGATTGGTGGACCTATCTGTTGATCACCGGCTCTGACGGCAACGTTTATTACGACCCAACGCCCATGCTGGATTATCGTCAGCATTCCCAAAACGTTATCGGCGCGAACACCTCGATCAAAAGTCGCCTGCTTCGAATCAAGCGCATGTTCGAAGGTTCAATGAAAGAATGGAACGATGCCAACATCGCCGCTCTGACGCTAGTTTCCGAGCATCTGAGCGAACGCAACTTGATGACCTTCAAGCGTTTTGAGCGTAACCGTAACGCAACAATTTTCAACAGAGTCAAGATGATGGTTTCGAGCCGTTTTTTTCGTCAGACGTTTATGGGTAATGTAGGCTTGGCTTTGGCGATATTAATCAATAAAATGTAGCCATCAATGCTTATCCATCTTTACGGGGAAGATATTACGTAGTGAGCAAAGAGCCTTTCAGCTTCGCCCTCCAATCACCCCAACCTGGCATTTTCCAAACTACTGCCAATCAAAACACGCCGATATAATTACAGCATCTCATAAATGAGAGCACTAGCAGAAGTCTTGTGATCGACACTAATCATGGAAAGCCAAGGTTATTTCGCGCACCCTTCAAATATCAAGACGGCTTGCCTGAACGCAATAATATTATGGGCAAAACTGGACCCAGCGTATTGCAAAAGCCGCTAATGGTACCGGCCAGTTGCCCACCGGCGGTTTCAGGACGTCTTCCGCTCCTGTGATGGCCGCAAGACAGCCGTGCGTAATCTCAGCCATTTCATCCTTGCAACGTCTGAAACACAGCAGCATAAGCAATGATCGCTAGCCCTGAAACGCGATGTCCTGTTAATCTTGAGCGGCTATGGTCTGGGAATATTCCCTCGAATAAAGTTAGCTTCTGCCACGGACCTACTGTGGCGGCCGCCACCCGAAGCGGCTCAAGGCTCTTACGCATCAGCTATATTGAAGAGACAACTCGAAAATGTCGTATCTGTCACCCTCCAAGCCGCCACATTCGAAGCTTATCCAAGCGGCGGGATGCATAATGCGCGGCCCGACGCTGACTTCGATGAGTGGTCCAGCCCGTCAAACCACTCAAATAACTGCCACTCCCTCCTATTCTCATCCCGGCGAGCACTCACTTGTCGAGGTGTTGGGTTAATGCGTATCTTCCCAGCAACACCAATGGAAATGGTGGCAAGCCTTTGGCGAAATCGAGCGCTCATTCACGCCTCTGCCAAACGCGAGGTACTCGGCCGGTATCGCGGTTCAATGCTCGGCTTGCTGTGGTCGTTCTTCAATCCGCTGCTGATGCTCGTTGTATACACGTTTGTATTTAGCGTGGTCTTCAAGGCCCGCTGGGGCACCAGCGGCGAAGGTTCAAAGATTGAGTTCGCCCTGGTGCTGTTTGCCGGGCTGATCGTCTTCAACTTATTCGCCGAATGTGTGAACCGGGCCCCCTCTTTGATCCTGGCCAATGCTAACTACGTTAAAAAAGTAGTATATCCACTGGAAATACTTCCGTTTGTAGGGTTGCTGGCGGCTTTTTATCACGCCGCAATCAGCGTGTCAGTGTGGCTTGTCGCCTACACCCTGCTTATCGGCACCCCCATGATCACGACACTGTACTTGCCCTTGATCCTGATCCCCTTCGCACTTTTTATCATGGGCCTGTGCTGGACACTGGCATCGCTGGGAGTATTCCTGCGTGACGTGTCCCAACTGATCTCAGTAGTAACATCTGTCCTGATGTTTTTGAGCCCGATCTTCTATCCAGCCAGTGCCTTGCCAGAGGAATATCAACACATTCTTTATTACAATCCGCTCGTACCCGTGATTGAAATGATCAGGGACATCCTCTATTGGGGCAAATCTCCCGACCTGAGCGCATTGGCAATTTATAGCCTGGGTGCGGCGTTTGTAGCCTGGCTCGGTTTTGCCCTGTTTCAGAAGACGAGAAAGGGGTTCGCCGATGTCCTCTGAAATCGCTATCAAGATAGAAGGTCTGAGCAAATGCTACGAGATCTATAACACGCCACGTGATCGTCTGAAGCAGTTCATTTTGCCAAAATTGCAGAACGCTTTAGGCATGCAGGCTCAGCAGTATTACCGCGAATTCTGGGCCTTAAGGGATATTTCCTTCGAAATCAAACGAGGCGAGACGGTCGGCATTATCGGTCGTAATGGCGGTGGCAAGTCGACACTCTTGCAGCTTATCTGCGGCACCCTCAACCCAACCGGCGGATCAATCGAGACTAACGGACGCATTGCGGCGTTGCTTGAACTGGGCTCCGGCTTCAATCCAGAGTTCACGGGGCGGGAAAACGTCTATCTAAGTTGTGCCCTGCTTGGGCTCACCAAAGAACAGACCGACGCGCGCTTTGATGATGTGGCCAGCTTCGCCGATATCGGTGCTTTCATTGAACAACCGGTCAAGACGTATTCGAGCGGAATGTTCGTGCGCCTCGCCTTTGCAGTAAATATCGTATCCCATCCCGACATCATGATTGTGGATGAGGCATTAGCCGTCGGCGATATGAGTTTCCAGGCAAAGTGCATGACTGCCCTTCGTCGCATTCAAGATAATGGTGCAACAGTACTGTTTGTCAGTCATGACATCGGCAGTATTCGCAGCCTGTGTTCCCAGGCAGCGTATCTTGAACAAGGCAGACTCAAGGGTTTTGGCAAAGCAAGTACTCTCACGGAAGACTATATTCGTGTCACCCGTGAAGAGATGAACAGTGAAGTACTCAAATATTTACCGCAAATAAAAAATCCGAAGGCCGATCAGACCGAAGTTCTATCGGGCTCTGCCACCACTCACGGGTTTAAAGAGTCGCAGGAATTTGATCGTCGCGCTGCTGGCTTCCGATATGGCAAAGGGGGCGTGCGAATTGCCTTCGCAGAGTTGATAGACGCCTCTGGCGAGCCTGTGGTGGCCGCTGAATTCAACCAGAAAGTAACTGTCAGAGTCTATATCGAAGCTCAAGAGCATACGGATTGCTCAGTCAATTACTACATTCAGGATGACAAGAAGATTCAAATTCTTGGTGCTGGATTCAGAACGGCTGGATTTCCACTTCTGGAATGCGTAGCGGGCGGGCGGTACATTATTTCCTATACCACCCTGCTGCCTTTGCAAGAGGGCAATTACAGCATCCAGATTCAAATCTCAAAACCGGTGGTTCTGGAGCAAAGTGCCGAGTTTCTTGATGTCATTGATGACGCGATCGTTTTTAATGTTCAGAGACGCGCCGGCGGACGTATTTGGGCCAAGGCTTATGTGGAAAACACTATCGAGGTGCAGAATCTATGAGCATTTCCACACTGAAAGTTACCGTTTGCCTTCACCTGTCAAATGGCTCCAAATGGTGTTCAGCTCAGCGCGCATGCCTGGCTGAGCCGGATGCTCCGACGCATCCAAGCCGCGGGCTCTCCCGCACCCTGCTTGATGTACCCGCATCATGATCCCGGTTACTCGAACGTTTCTACCGGATCTGGACGTCTACACCGCATACCTGAAGGGTATGTGGGAGTCGGGCGTGCTTACGAACAATGGCCCACTGTCAAAACAACTGAGTGCAGAGATCTCCAATTCGCTCGGCATAACCCATCTTCAACTCGTCACCAATGGTACCCTGGCAATACAGTTGGCTATCAAGGCCCTCGGACTACAGGGGGAGATCATCACAACCCCCTATAGCTACGTAGCCACAACAAACTCTATTCTGTGGGAAGGGTGCACACCAAAGTTTGTGGATGTGGACGCGACATCCTTTTGCATCGACCCCGATTTGATCGAGGCCGCCATCACAGAAAAGACCTCCGCTATTTTAGCGACGCATGTGTATGGCTACCCATGCGACGTCGGCAGAATTCAGGATATCGCTGACCGCCATGGCCTTAAGGTGATCTACGATGCCGCGCATGCGTACGGTGTGCGTCTGCAGGGCGAATCACTGTTGAATCACGGTGACTGCAGCACCCTGAGCTTCCATGCCACCAAGCTCTTTCACACCGGTGAAGGAGGTGCAGTCATATTTCGCGATAAGGAAGTAGCCGACAGAGCATTTCTTATGAGCAAGTTCGGCCACTTGGGCGAGGATCACTACATTGATCTGGGCATAAATACAAAGATGTCCGAATTACACGCAGCCATGGGGCTGAGCATGCTGCCGCATGTCAGCTCGATCATCGAGGCGCGTCGCCAATGCTCAGCCTGGTACGACGAATTCTTGGCAGGCACCAAGCTACAGCGCCCAGAAGTTGTCAGGGGTCTTGAATACAACTTTGCGTACTACCCTGTCGTATTCGAAACCCATCAAAAAGCGATGGCCGTCCGGGAAGCCCTGCAAAATAACGGGGTGTTTCCTCGCCGTTACTTCCACCCTTCTCTTAACACTTTGCCATTTCTGGACGAGGCCACGCGTAGCCCTTGCCCTGTGTCGGAATCGCTGGCGAGCCGGGTTCTGTCACTGCCACTCTATACTGCGCTCTCTCGGCAAGAAATCTTGATGATTGCGACTTGCATCAAGAATGTGCTTGATATCTGAGGTGCTGCGGTGAAGCTGGCGATCATGCAGCCTTATCTGTTTCCATATATTGGTTACTTCCAACTGCTGCGTGCAGCTGACACTTTTGTCGTTTACGATGACGTCAATTTCATCAAAGGTGGCTGGATCAACCGCAACTACATTCTCGTCAATGGCGACAAGCAGCTGATCACATTACCGCTGCAGGGTGCCAGCCCAAATAAGTTGATCAATCAGGTAGAAATCGGTACCCATCACAAGATTTTGCAGAATATTCAGCAGAATTACCGCAAGGCACCCTATTTCGAATCCGTATTCCCCATGCTCGAAAAGATTCTCGGATACGGGCATCGCAACCTGGCGGATTTTCTCGACCACCAACTAAGAGTACTTTGCGACTATCTCCGCCTGAGTCCGAAATGGCATATCTCCTCCACGCTTAAAAAAGACACCGGACTTCGTGGACAAGATAAAGTTATCGCAATCTGCAGCGAGCTTGGCGCTACAGACTATCTTAATACGCCAGGAGGCAAGGCGCTGTATGATGCAACAACCTTTGCGTCGTATGGTTTGAAGCTGTCTTTCATTCAATCGCGCCCCATAAGCTATCGCCAATTCGACAAAGAATTTCTGCCTAATTTGTCCATCATCGATGTAATGATGTTCAATGACCGAGAGCAATGCGCTCGATTGCTTCAGGAGTACGACCTTGTCTGATGAAAGAACGGCCAAATTTCGCCGCAACGAACTGCTGGAAAACTTCCTTGCGGAACTGAACAGTGATCTGCAACCGTCCGAACAGGCTTTGCTCAAGCAACAGACCAGCGCCGATGCTGACCACCCAGTGATATTCGTGATGGGACCTCTGCGCAGTGGAACCACGTTATTTATGCAATGGCTAGCAAACACTGGCCTGGTAGCGTACCCAACGAATCTCCTGTCGCGCTTTTATCAGGCACCTGTGCTCGGTGCCAAAATTCAGCTTTTGCTAACCGATCCGCGGTTCGACTTCCGGGGCGAGCTGTCCGAGTTTGCGCAGCAGACTCAATATCGGTCCGAGAATGGCAAGACTGAAGGCGCCCTGGCTCCTAATGAATTCTGGTATTTCTGGCGCCGCTTTCTCGCTGAACCTTCGCGCGACGTATGGAGCGACGCAGAATTGGCGCAAAGTATGGACACTCAAACCATGCGAAGCGAGCTCAAAGGGATAATGGATGTTTTCCAGAAACCATTTGCCGCCAAGGGAATGTTGTTCAACTACAACATTCCCTTTCTCGACTCGGAGTTCGACAAGGTCCTTTTTGTTCATATCGTCAGAAACGAAGTGACGAATGCCGAGTCGGTACTTGAGGCGCGCAGGCGCCAATTGGGCGCCGAAAATTCTTGGTATTCGTTCGATATTCCGGAAAAAGAGTTATTGATGCACCTCAGCCCATATGAGCAAGCGCTGGGCCAGGTTAGAGCTATTAATCAGGCGGTCAGGACCGGTTTGGAACAGGTTGCCGAATCTCGGAAGATGGTCGTCCCATACGAAGACTTCTGCGCTTCACCTGAGAAGTATTTCGCAGAAATTTCAGGAAAGCTGGGAATCACTGACGCGTCATATACCGGCGCTGCAGCATTTGAAGTAACGAGAAAACGGTGAGGTCCACTCACGACGAGTTCGCCCATGTCTTTTCACGACCGCCTGCAACGCAAAGGCGTTTGAAAACACATTTAAAACAATGGTAATGGTCATGCTGCAAGCCCCCCAAGTCTCCGTCATTTTGACATCTTTCAATCACTCCAAATATTTGCGAGAAGCGATTGACAGTGTTCTGAATCAAACGTACGAGAATTTCGAGCTTATCATCTGGGACGATGCCTCTCAGGACGATTCGTGGGAAATAATCAATCGTTACAACGATGCGCGCATCAAATCCTTCCGAAACAGCCAGCCCAAGCGTGGCGTCTATGGTATCAACGAAGCGATTGCCAGTGTCACGCGAGGCGAATACATCGCCATTCACCACTCCGACGATGTCTGGGAAGAAGACAAGCTTGCGAAGCAAATAGACTTTCTTAAAACCCATCCATCCGTCGGAGCAGTATTCTCCAATGCGCAGGCAATTGATGAAGAAGGGGCAATTCATCCCGATACTTCGCATTACTATTCGTCTGTTTTCAATCGATCGAATCGCTCCCGCCACGAATGGCTGCGTTTATTCTTCGAGCAAGGTAATGCGCTTTGCCATCCAAGCGTTTTGATCCGCCGGGAATGCTATGACAACTGTGGCTTGTACCGCATTGGTTTAGCACAGATCGCCGACTTTGATATGTGGATCAGACTCTGTCTTAAATATGAGATCCACGTCCTGCCGGAAAAACTTGTCAAGTTCCGGGTGCGAGACAAGGAGGCGAACTCCAGCGGCAATCGACCAGAAACCCGCGCCCGCGTGCTTTTTGAGTTCAGCATGTTGCTGCCGCTGTATCTTCAGATCACACATAAAGACGATCTTCTGAAAGTATTTCCTGAGGCCAGGGCTTTTCTCGCCGGAGAAGACGCCTGCGTGCATTACGCGATGGCAAGAGCAATGCTCGAGATGAAACCGTTTGATTTCGTCGTACCTTTCGCCTTGACAGAACTTTTCAAAATTCTGAACTCGCCGAACAAACGACTGCCTGCAGATTTCAGCGCGACTGAGTTCGTCAGACTGACTGCCGAGCTTGATCCATTGAAAATGGGACAATTCGACCATCTCGTCAAGTTGGCAGCAGAGCACGAAGCCGAGGTTTTCAAGCGTGACGAACACCTGACCCAGTGCGGCATAGTAATTTCAGAACGTGAAGCCCAGATTAAAGAGATTTCAACTACGCTGTCGCAAAAAGAGGCGCAAATAGCCAAACTGGACGCTTTAGTCTCGGAGCAGCAAGCCCAGATATTTGACCGTGACTCCCAGTTAACGCATCACGAGCATCAAAAGATCCAGCGCGATGAACTGATCGCTCAACGTGACGCGCAGATAAATCAGTGTAACGCGCTGATATCGGAGCGTGACGTGCAGATTAACGAGCTTGGCGCACGGCTATCGGAGTATGACGCACAGATTAACGAGCGTAACGCAGTGATATGGGAGCGTGACACTCGCATAGAGGCAATTTACCGATCTAAAAGTTGGTGTGTTACCAAACCACTTAGAACACTCAGCACTCTCTTCAAAAGACGCATAAAGCATGAATCTGGAAACGATGTGATGAAACAGCAAGCCAAGCTCAGTCTGTTGTACAAACTTATCAAACTCAGCCTCGCCAACCCCGGCTTTTTCGTGCGAAACCTCAACATGGCGAACGTACGTCGGTTCTTTGCCGCCGTCCCTCGACACAATGAGGACACCGTAATAAATCTGGCCAAAGACAAAATCGAACAAGACAAATTTCTGAACCGCGTCCATCAGGCCGATGAAACCTCTCATCCGGGGTTGCTCAAGGCCCAGGCACTGGAAAAGTGCTACCCGGGTATCACGCAACCTGTTGGCCTGGGAAACATCGTCCTCCTGGAAGAAAAAATCTCTGCCCCCCCTTTTGTAGTTGACGCTCAGGCACCCGCACGGGTGAATGTTCTACTGCCGCAGCTAGACCCACTGATCATGTTCGGTGGCTATATCGCCTGCCTGCAGTTCATTTCGAAAATTCAGTCCGTGGGCTTTCAAGTCAGAATTTTGCTCACCGAGTCTGACCGATTTGACCGCGAAGCCGTGAATGCGAAACTGGCTTCCAACCCGGCATTGCAAAAAGCAGTTGCCGCTGCTGAAGTCGAAGATATTACACAAGGGACTCACCAACTGGTGATATCTCCAAACGACGCCTTTGTAGGCTATTCGTTCTGGACTTGTATCAAAGCGCATCATTTGGCAAAGGCCATTGGGAAAGAGTTCATTTTCTTTTTGCAGGAATACGAACCAATTTTCCACCCGCACGATTCGCTGTATGCGATTGGCAGTTATGTGTACCGACTGCCTCATAAAGTCATTTTCAATACCGAGTTGCTCGCCGATTACTTCCGCAGCAAGCAACTAGGGGTATTCTCGCGTCATGAAGGGGAAGCACTGGATGAACATTACGTGGCTTTCCAGCACGCCCTGACGCCTACCACTCCGCCATCGGTTGAGCAACTCGCTCGACGCGAGACTAAACGCTTGCTGTTCTACGGACGTCCAGAAGGTCACGCACGTCGTAATATCTTCGAGATTGGCATCCTCGGGCTCAAAGCGGCGATTGCCAATGGCGTCTTCGACGATGCGTGGGAATTCCACGGTGTGGGTACGCTGGGTCCTGACTACGACGTTGACCTGGGTCACGGTCGCGTGATGAAACTGAGCGGAACGCTTCCTCAGAGCGATTACGGAAAAGCCTTGGGCGAATTCGATATCGGCTTGAGCCTGATGCTGGCTCCGCATCCGAGTATTCTGCCATTCGAAATGGCATCGGCCGGTCAAGTCGTCGTAACCAATGCTTATGAATCTCGTACAGCAGATGTATTGCGTGCCATTTCCTCAAACATCGAACCGTGCGAGGCGGATCCATTCTCGATCGCCGAAGCCCTCGAAACCGCAGTCGCCCGTGCGAGCGACAGCGAAGCCCGCATTCGAGGAACCTCGTTCGACTGGGTTCGTGATTGGGATGATGCATTTAATCCTCAAGTGATCGAAAAAATCTCCAGGATTCTTCGCGCATAAACGGAGCGGTACCGCGGCGGGACCGTTTAAGCATGCGAGCGTTTTTTTGCAGGCGCAATGGTTGAACACCGCGGTACCACGACTGGCTAGTTTTGAAGGCCTGACGGCTCACAAGGTCAAAGCAGCCCTTCCAATCATTCATTAGGCATACACCAACATGATTTTCAGCTCATGGCAGTTCATTCTGCTCTTTCTGCCGATCTCATTTTTCGTCTATTTTTGGTTAAACCACCGCCGTTTGATCGTCGCGGGAAAGGTTTGGCTGGTAGCCGTCAGTTTGTTTTTTTATGCCTATTGGGACATCCAGTACCTGCCTTTGATACTAGGGTCGATTTTTATAAACTTCGCGATAGGTACGGGCCTTGCCCAAGCTCATCAAGCCTCTTTGGACGAACGAAAGTCGCACCATGCAATCAACCGAAAAGTAGTTCTTACCACTGGCATCGTGGCGAACCTCGTACTTTTGGGATATTTTAAGTACACGGATTTTCTGATCGGAAACGTCAATGCCGCTCTGGGCACCCATTACCCGGTCCAGCATATCCTTCTGCCTCTGGCGATAAGCTTCTTTACCTTTACCCAAATCGTTTATCTGGTGGACAGCTATCGAGGCGAAACAGCCGAATACGACCTACTGAATTACTCCCTTTTCGTGACATTCTTCCCGCACCTGATCGCCGGCCCTATCGTACATCACCGTCAAATAATGCCGCAGTTCGCTTCGCGCTGGACGTTGACACGCCGATATCCAAATATCCTCAAAGGCTTGTTTATCTTTGCGATCGGATTGTTCAAGAAAGTGGTCATTGCTGACAGCTTCGCCGTATGGGCTACGGCCGGGTTCGACGGCGGACATACTCTCGGTTTCTTTGAAGCTTGGGCAACCAGCCTGGCATATACTTTCCAGCTTTACTTCGACTTCAGCGGCTACTGCGACATGGCGATTGGCGCCTCGTTGATCTTCAATATCTGGCTGCCTATAAACTTTAACTCCCCTTATAAGGCCCTCAGCATCCAGGATTTTTGGAGACGCTGGCACATCACCCTCAGTCATTTCCTTCGCGACTATCTTTACATCCCCTTTGGCGGCAATCGCTCCGGGGAGTTTCGTACATACATCAATCTCTTCGCGACATTTGTACTTGGTGGACTTTGGCACGGAGCTACGTGGATGTTTGTAATCTGGGGGGCGCTGCACGGTGCCGCTTTGGTCATCCATCGTTTGTGGACGAGACTGCGCCGACCTATGCCGCCAATACTCGGCTGGTTTTTCACTTTTATGTTCGTAAACTTCGCTTGGGTATTCTTCCGCGCCAAGACGATGGACGATGCGATGAGGGTGCTGGATGGAATGATGAACATACGCTCGGCATTTGAACATACGACGTCTACGGTGCCGGTATCAGACTTGGCGTGGGGTGGTCGACTGTCCGATATTGCATTGAATATCATGCCGGCCAGTCTGATAGGTCAACTTCCTGTTTTCTTGGCGATCGCCGTTGCATTTATTATCGTCGCTCAAAAGAACTCGCTGGACATGGCAAGCGGAGTGATTGGCAAGTGGCGACTGGCTTACGGTGCAATACTGTTCTCGATAGCCATGTGCTTCATGCTCGCAGCGACCAGCTCAGTATTCCTTTACTTCAACTTTTGATGGCGCCGACATGAAACGTAGCGTATTCGCCTTCTTGCTATCGATTTTGCTGGTGCTACTTTGCATCCCGGCAATCAACATCCTGAGCGCGCCGGATAAAAGCGCGATAAAGCTTACAGAAAAGTCGTTCCTTTACAATATGGACTTCGTGGTTCGCTGGACCTCAAGAGTCCTTTACCCACTTGGTGTCAGCATAGATCCAAAAGAAACCGTTATAGGCAAGGATAACTGGCTGTATCTCGGCGACATGTACCGCCACGGACTAACGACCAGCAGACGCCATGCCAATGATACGGATGTAGCCATTGCCAAGAATATAGGCGACGCGGCACAGAGATGGGACACGTTCCTGAAAGGCAAGGGTGTCAAAGCGTTCCGTATCATGATCGGTCCGGACAAGGGCAGTATCTATCCGGAATACATGCCCGAATGGGCTAAACCGTCTGTACACAATCCGACTGACGCTCTGTTCGCCGAGGTAAAGCATCAGAACATCTTCGTTGACCTTCGTCCGCCTTTGCTGGCAGCCAAAAAACTCCATAAAGAAGATCTTTACTTCAAAACCGACACCCATTGGAACGCGTTCGGCGCCGGTATCGCGTTCCAGGCGTTTGGGCAGGAGGTCGCGAAAGCGGCTCCGGAAATTAAATGGCCGTCGGAAGACGCCTATCAGATTCTGTATACGGAATCAGTCATTGGTCAGGACTTGGCAAGATTCCTTAGAATCCCCAAAAGTCTTCGCGACCAAAACCCCTACATTGGCGTCGCTAAATTCCCGATTAAAACGACGAGAACGGACTTCGTGACGCAGGAAGTTTTGTTCGAGGGCGGAAATACAAACGTTCCCTATGCTAGAAAGCCCCTCGTTGTCAAATCCGACGGCGCACTCAATCACAAAAAAGTTCTTTGGCTACGAGACTCCTTCGGTGATTCATTGGCCCCTTTGATGGCAGCTACGTTCAGCGATGTACTTCAACTTCATTGGAATGTCGCATTGGCGCCTGACGGCAATTTTGCCCAACTGGTAGAACAGTGGAAGCCGGACTATGTTTTCTTCACGGTAGTAGAGCGTGAAGCCCAGTCACTCTGGGGGAGCGATGAGCCATCGAAGCTCGTTACACCTAAAGATAAAAACTTTCAAATATCGAGTATCGGCTCACCCAAGACCATTAATGATTTGGCCTCCGGTCCTTCCTTGAATGAATATCAAATCAATGGCAACGATCCTTACGTCGACTTCGCGTTCTCAAGCAAGGATGCTCGTATCAGCGCAGAGTATCTCAACATCGACCTGACTTGCACTGACGGATCGCCAACCGTTCCACTGCAGTTGTTCTGGATGGAGGACGGTCAGCCATACTATGATGAAGCCCACAGTACGACGCTCCCGCTTCGTACCGGTCAGTCGCTGATAGATCTGAAAACCATACCGAGATGGCCGGTAGGCACTGACGTTAAACGGATACGGGTAGATTTCGAAGGGACTCAGTCCTGTACTCATTTCACCCTCGGCAACCCGAGCCAGGGCGTGCAGAACTGATCGATGAACTTGCGTAAAAAATATGCCTGGCCGCAGAATGCAGCCAGGCATGTTTTTTCTATGAAACAGAAGCGCTGTTATACCAAGTCGCTCACATCAGACGCAAAACGCCGGGCAATGTCGATAGCTAACGTCCGTGCATGTTGCCGAAGCTCAGGGACAGCGGTGGCCTCCCACAACCGCGCCTTGAGCATCGGGCCGACATAACTTAACCAGCTCAGACTGCGCCCGGTGGGTTCAATCACCGCATGGTTTTTATCGACTTTGATTCCGAGATTCAAATCGTCAGCACAGACGATCGCCTCGTTCAACAAGTAGGAGATAAGGGCATCGGAAATCCTGCTGATATCGGTGCAAGGTCCTGTGCAGTTGATGATTTGATCGAACTGGCCGTCAACTACCTGCTCGGTGCCTCTCGCCTTCAATCGCAAAGAAACGCAGTCACCCTCGACCGCAACCGAAACGACCCGACCAGCAACCAACCTGACCTGAGACGCGGCAAGCGCGTCTTGAAGGATTCGAAATGTCTGCGGTGCGACGCGGTGGCGATGCACATCCCAATGCGGCTGAACGTGACGCAAGAAGCGTCTGCGCTCCTCATTGGACAATCTTTCCCATAACTGGGAAGTAATCGGCCTGAGGGCTGCCACTACTTCGCGCCAATGCTCCGGAGAGCGGGCCACTTCCTTGCGCACTAACTTCATATACGAAGAGATGGACGCCGGGACTGCAAGCAAATCGTCGCAGATACTGGTAGAAAAATCCGGTGCCGGAAGTCGATCCCTATGGGATGTAGGCATCAACCCCCGACGCGAAACCATCGTTACTTGCGCATCAGGATAGATCTGACGCATTGAAATCAGCATGTCGAGTGCAGTCAGACCACTTCCAATCAACAGAATACGTGGTTTCTCCAACTGCACCGACAGCGCTGAAGCAGACCATGGGTCCGGTACATAAGCTGGGCAGTTGTCCAAGGCTTGCAGAACGCGAGGTCTGGCAGGTGCGAAATTTCCAAATGCCAACACAACATGATCGGCGGATATTTGCTTACCGGTATTGAGTTCTATCACTGCGCCGTTATCAGCTGAATGAATAGAGAGAACTTCACCCGTTATCCGCGAACACTGCACGCCTGACTCCGCCTCGGACCGGCTGAGCAGTTCGCTCAAATACACCCCATACGTTTTCCGTGAAACAAAGCTGCCGGAATGAACCTCAGGATCCAGTTTTCGGCAAAAATCAAGAAATGAGTTCGGTTCGTCTACAAGAGCGGACATATTGCCCGCGGGGACATTCAACAAATGATCAGAGCTGTTTGTTCCGTAAGCCAACCCGCGAGCCATTTTTCCTGAACGATTAACAATGGTCAGTTGCGATCCCTTGGGCGCACGCCTGAGAAACTCGATAGCCGTCACTGCTCCACTAAAGCCCGCCCCGATGATGACTAATCGCTTCACTTGGCGTTCCAATGTTTCAAGTAAGCCATGATAGTCTCGACACCTTCCTCTATCGAATGATTCAGCGTATCAATCTTGATTTGGGGAGACGTGGGAACTTCATAAGGCGAGTCGATCCCGGTAAAATTCTTGATCAACCCTTTACGTGCCTTGCTATATAGTCCTTTGGGGTCGCGACGTTCACACTCACTAAGAGGCGTATCCAGGTAAACTTCGATAAAGGACTCCGTCCCGATCACAGTACGCGCAAGAGCACGGTCTCGCTCAAATGGCGAGATAAAAGAAGCAATGACGATAAGCCCGGCATCTACAAAGAGATTAGCAACTTCGGCGACTCGTCGAATATTTTCCTCTCGGTCTTGATCTCCAAAACCAAGATCCTTGCACAAGCCCATCCTGATGTTATCGCCATCCAGAAGATAGGTATGGTGACCGTGCGCTATAAGTCGCTGTTCCAGCGCATCAGCCAGAGAGGACTTACCTGAACCACTCAGGCCGGTCAGCCAAATCACTACGGGACGTTGATTTTTTTGCTCGCCGCGTACTTGACTGGATGTCGAAATAGGCTGGCTGGTAAGATTATTCTGCATAATTTCTCATCATTTTGAATTATTTGCCCCGTCAAATTCGATGTCGGACCGCGTCATGAGCGAGTGAATAAGCCGGGCAGAAGAGCGTAAACTAAGTCGCCCATTGCAGTGAGCATGCCATGCGAGACGCGTTCGAACCGACTCCTTGCCCCATCAGTAGCGCAACGCTAGGGTGAAATTCATCATCGCATTCACAGTTGCGCTGGGTAATGAGTCAGGTCAAGCCTTGCCTGCACCTAGGCGATACGCGAGGTAACCAAGCGGCGTGAACGTCAGGAGCACCCCCGTCACTGTGTTCAGGGCGCCGGTCGCTACCAATATCGCAACAGGCAGAAGAACCAAAAGATTGATTGACAGGACTGTAAGCGTGACCCTTTTATGGCCTACGCGTCGTGCAGCAATTTGATAGGCATGGGAGCTGTGAGCCTGGTAAATATTCTCACCTCGGAGTAATCGGCGCCCCAGCGTCCATGTCGCATCAACGATGAAAACCCCCAACAGAATGATCCAGCTAAAGATTAGCTCAGGTTTGCTCCATGCAGCCTGGAGGGACAGCACGCCAAGGATAATGCCCAAAAATCCGCTCCCGGCATCTCCCATGAAAATTCTCGCAGGTGGAAAATTCCAGCAAAGAAACCCTGATGCAGCCACCGACAGTAACAACGGTAGCCAAATCAGATCTACCGCCCCGCTGAGGTAGTAGACAAGGCACATCCCCATACACACCGTGATGGCTTCAGTGCTCGCCAAACCATCAATTCCATCCATGAAATTGTAAAGATTGAGCAACCAGACCAGATAAATCAGGGCCAGAACATTACCGTACCAACCCAGGTCGACCATGACGCCCGCGAGCTGCTGGGGCGGCAGTCCATTACACCAGTACAACGCCCAACCGGCTGCAACGAAGTGGCCAAGCAAGCGCCACTTGGCGGCGACATGCCCGTGATCATCAACGAAGCCGAGGATGGTAATGAGCAGACCTGAAAATAACAGGCCGTAAAATGTTGAAGAGCTGACCAAATCCTGAGACGCGGTAACCAACAGCGCGAACAAAAACGAGCCGACGATCGCTACCCCCCCTCCTCGCGGGGTTGGTACGGAATGCGAGCTACGTTCATTCGGTATATCCATCAATCTCTTCGCTGACGCATAACGCATCAAGGCAAATGTGAGAGCCCAAGAAACGAGAAACACCGCAGGTAAAAGCCACCACACATTCATCTATCGGTTGTCCAGAAAATAGCAAGCCGTCTTGCGCATTGCTTCGTCAATATTGACAGGCGGCGCCCACTCCAGCATGTCGTGATTTTTACTGATGTCGAGTTGCAACGATTCACATACGCGCCGCGCAATACCTTGCTTGCCCAGCATCGACGCAACCAGTTTCAACAACCACTCCGGAAATGGTAGAAGGCGAGCAGGTTTGCCTAGTGCTGTGGCCAAACGACGTAATAATTGGGTGGTGGAGAGATCCTCCCCATCACTGACAAGAAATGTCTGATTTGCGGCTGACGGATGATCGATACAAGTGACGATCAGACTGACAAGATTGCCTATGGCTACAAGGCTACGCTTGTTTGCAACGGCCCCCAACGGCAGCGGAGTTCCTTTGTTCAGCCAGTTCAACATGCTCAGAAAATTGGCTTTGACTCCAGGGCCGTAAACCAATGGCGGCCGGATGATCACTACTTCCATGCCTGTGGCGCGACCAAGTTGCTTTAACGCCTCTTCCGCTTCGTGCTTCGAAATGCCATAAGCATCAATGGGGTTCGGCTCATCATCCGCAGTGAATGGTTCGCCCGGGATGGTGCTCTCGCCATTAACCTTGATCGAACTGATAAAGATGAAGCGCGTCACTCCTGACTCGGCCGCGAGTTTAGCCAACGCAAGCGTTCCAGCCACGTTCACCTTTCGGAATTCGGCCAACGCGTCAGTCGCAGTTTCGTACATTACATGCACTCTGGCGGCAGCATGAATGACCACCTGAACGTCTGTCAGTACGGGTAAAATATTGGTATGAGTGCAATCATAGCGTCGTACGGGACAGAGTCCATTCAAGCGCAAGCCTCTGCGGGCGGCAGCGATCGGAATGAACCTCTTTTCCAACAAGAGATTGAAGACGACCGCCTCCCCTACAAATCCGCCCGCCCCTGTCACCAATACCTTGGGGGTTGTCATTGAATTCTGTTTCCCATCAAAGCGGTGATCCAGCAGACACAAAAGAAAAGCACTTTATCGCGCAAACGACGCCGGCATCGCCAAGCACTCAGTGACAGTTTGATAAGTTGCCCGCGCCGCATATCAAGCCATGTCTGAACAAATGGACTCCCCCCCAGCCCTACCAACTGCGCGATCAACTGGACCTGACTGAACCACCAGCCATCACGAATTGTTTTGTAACGAGCGAGAAGTGGACTGAAGCCTTTATTAGCCCCTACTTGATTATGCTCGTGCTGGCGATAATCCATTGAAGATCGAGGATCTATGTACCAGGCATATTTATGACTACGGGCAAAAGAGTAGATATACCAGTCGTGCAGATTAACATCTTGCAAGAGATCCCACTTTTCGAGTACCGAGGTTTTCAAGGCCTCCGCAAGAGGTTTGCTCAACACGTAAGTGCAACCGGGACCTGCTGCTTCAAATAGAAAATCCCACTGTACCTGGTGCTGCGCCTTGTTCAGTAAATGAGTTTTACCATCAGGCCAAAACGCTGTCACGTTACTGGAATATGCATCAACTTGACGATCATGAATGACGTTGGTCGCACGACGTAGCTTGTCCGCGTGCCAGATATCGTCCTGATCAGCAAAAGCGACAAAATCGAAGGTCTCAAATTCGACATCGCGAATGAGTCGGAAAAAGTTGCGAGAGGCGCCACCAAAAGTGCCCGCTGGTGGCAAAACGCAAACTTGAGGGTGCTGGGAAGCATATACCGCGCACCACGCTTCTGTACCGTCAGTGGAGGGGTCAACACTTATATAGACGGTTACAGCGACTGCTGCCTGGCTAAGGATCGAGGCCAACTGCTCCTCGATCCACTGCATGCCATTATAAGCAGCCAGCAAAACTGCAACCTTGGGACGTTGTACCGGCATGCCATTCCTGCTTGCGCTGAGAAACGCTGATATACGACGAGACCTGCCGTTCGAATCAGTGCAACGGTGAATCCAGGAGTTTCTGCAAGTACTGACCGTAGCCAGTCTTCTTCAGCGCGTTCGCTTGCTCACCTAACTGCTCTGCAGAAATCCAGCCGTTGTGGTAAGCGATTTCTTCCAGGCAAGCTACTTTCAGACCCTGACGCTGCTCGATGGTGTGTACAAAGTGACTGGCCTCGAGCAGAGAGTCGTGTGTGCCTGTATCGAGCCAAGCGAAACCACGACCTAGCATTTCGACACTGAGAGACTTACGCTCAAGATAAACACGGTTCACGTCGGTAATTTCCAACTCACCACGTTCGGACGGCCTGATATTCTTGGCTATTTCCACTACTTCGTTGTCGTAAAAATAAAGACCCGTTACTGCATAGTTGGATTTAGGCTTCAGCGGCTTCTCTTCAATACTGAGCGCTCGACCCGAAGCATCAAACTCCACTACACCGAAACGCTCAGGATCGGAAACGTGGTAACCAAACACCGTCGCGCCGTTCTTTTGCTCTGTAGCCGAACGCAAATTCTCAGAGAAATGCTGGCCATAGAAAATATTGTCGCCGAGAATCAGGCAGCAAGGATCCTGACCAATAAACTCCTCACCGATAATGAAAGCCTGAGCAAGACCGTCGGGGGTAGGTTGTTCTGCATAGGTCAACTTGATGCCATACATACTGCCGTCTCCCAGTAACTTGCGAAACAGCGGCAAGTCTTCTGGAGTAGAGATAATCAAAATCTCCCGCATTCCCGCGAGCATAAGAACCGACAGCGGATAAAAAATCATCGGCTTGTCATAGATAGGCAGCATTTGCTTGGAAACACCAAGCGTGAGCGGGTGTAAGCGAGTACCCGAGCCACCAGCGAGGATAATGCCTTTACGATTTGACGTGGTCATTTGTTCAGAACTTCCCTAAGCATTCGGGTTACACCACTTTGCCAATCCGGCAAGTGTAGAGAAAAATTGTCGCTCAGCTTTTGAGTATTCAAGCGTGAGTTCAGAGGGCGTCGCGCAGGTGTCGGATAGGCCGTTGTTTCGATCGGGTTGACCGATTTCACAGCCAATTCCTCGCCTTGGGATTTTGCGAAGTCAATTACATGACTGGCATATCCGTGCCAGGACACTTCGCCCGCAGCGGCCAGGTGATAAAGGCCAGCCAACTCTGGCTGCTTCATAGCATGTTGAATAGTCAACGCCGTCACGTCGGCAATTAGATCAGCCCCGGTCGGTGCTCCGATCTGATCGGCAATCACGCTCAACGTTTCGCGATCTTTGGCCAAGCGCAGCATGGTCTTGGCGAAGTTATTGCCGCGAGCGCCGTACACCCAGCTGGTGCGGAAGATCAGATGGCTGCAACCCGACGCGATAATTGCCTGCTCACCGGCGAGCTTGCTGGAGCCGTAATGGTTCACCGGCGCAACAGCGTCTGTTTCCTGCCATGGCGTGACGCCTTGACCATTGAAAACATAATCCGTTGAGTAGTGAACCAGCCATGCGCCAGACGCGGCGGCTTCTTCCGCCATCACGCCACTCGCGAGGCCATTCACGCGATCCGCCAACTCGGTTTCTGACTCAGCCTTGTCGACCGCGGTATACGCTGCGGCGTTAACAATAACGTCAGGCTTGACCTGACGAATCGTTGCGCGCAGTGATTCGAGGTTGGACAGATCACCACTGAGCCCATCAACGGGATGACGATCAAGAGCGACCAGTTCGCCAAGCGGAGCCAGGGAGCGTTGCAGCTCCCAGCCCACCTGACCGTTCTTTCCTAAAAGAAGGATCTTCATGCCTTGCTCGAACGATCCGCGTAGTTCTGATCAATCCACTGCTGGTAGCTACCGCTCTTCACGTGCTCAACCCACTCAGTGTTATTCAGATACCACTCGACAGTCTTGCGAATGCCAGTCTCGAAAGTCTCTTCCGGAGTCCAACCCAGCTCACGCTGAATCTTGCTCGCATCAATTGCGTAACGCACGTCATGACCAGGACGATCCTGAACATAAGTGATCAGGCTGGCGTGAGGCCGATGGGCAGAATCAGGACGCAACTCATCGAGCAACGCACACAGGGTATGCACTACTTCGATGTTTTGTTTTTCGTTATGACCGCCGATGTTGTAAGTCTCGCCGATGACGCCTTCGGTGACGACTTTGTACAGCGCCCGCGCGTGATCTTCGACGTACAGCCAGTCACGAACCTGGTTGCCTTTGCCGTACACCGGCAGCGGCTTGCCCTCCAGCGCATTGAGAATGATCAGCGGGATCAGCTTCTCAGGGAAGTGGCATGGGCCGTAGTTGTTCGAGCAGTTGGTGACCAGTGTCGGCAGGCCGTAAGTACGCGCCCAGGCACGAACCAGGTGGTCGGAGCTGGCCTTGCTGGCCGAGTATGGCGAGCTTGGCTGGTAAGGGGTGGTTTCGGTGAAGAGGTCTTCCGGACCTTCGAGGTCTCCGTAAACTTCGTCAGTCGAAATGTGGTGGAAGCGGAAGTTGGCTTTGCGCGTGTCATCCAGCGCAGCCCAGTAGTGGCGCGCTGCTTCGAGTAGCGTGTAGGTGCCAATAATATTGGTCTGGATGAATTCGGACGGGCCGGAGATCGAGCGGTCGACGTGGGATTCTGCGGCCAGGTGCATGATTGCATCCGGTTGGTGCTCACGCAGAACGCGGTCGATCTGATCACGATCGCAGATATCGACGCGCTCGAAGGCGTAACGCGAGTTCTGGCTGACTTCTGCCAGGGACTCCAGATTGCCGGCGTACGTCAGCTTGTCGACGTTAACGACTGCATCGGAAGTGTTGGAGATGATGTGACGGATGACTGCCGAGCCAATGAAGCCGGCGCCGCCGGTAACTAGAATTTTCACGCGAAACGATACCCTTGAGCTGCGGACAGCGCTGCCAGCGAGCGCGGTCTAATCCATGAATGCAGAGGCCACTACCAGTTGGCATCCGTCAGAGTCAGTCTGAATCGACATGCATTAAGGCACGATCGAACAAGGGACGCATTTTACAGCTTAATGATGCTTTTACTAATGGATAAAGACAGGCTGAGGCGCAATTTCGACAGATGCCGCGCTCCTGTCGCTTTTAGACCAGTCGTTTACGCGCCGCTCTGGATGTACGCCCCAGAAACCAGCCCAACACAGGACCAATCAACATACCAATCAGCAACGCCAACACTGCAACGACCGACACCGGCAACTGCGGGCCGGAAAAACCCAGAAACAAAAGCGAAACAGATTGCTGATTCTCCAACACAAACGCCAGAACAACCAGAACCATCAGCAGAAGAAAAACGCCAAGCAGTATGCGTTTCAGATTACGCATTCACGCCCCCTTGAATTTTAATAGCGACGATCAAGCGCCCTCCTCCTCTTCCTCGTTCACGCGGTCACGCAATTCCTTGCCCGGCTTGAAGTGCGGAACGAATTTACCGTCCAGACTGACTGACTGACCGGTCTTCGGGTTACGGCCCACGCGAGGCGCGCGGTAGTGGAGGGAGAAGCTGCCAAACCCACGGATCTCGATACGATCACCGGTGGCGAGGCACTGAGACATTTGTTCAAGCATGGTCTTGATGGCCAGCTCCACATCCTTGGATGAGAGTAGCCCTTGATGGGTGACAATTCGTTCGATCAACTCCGACTTCGTCATATTTTTCCCTTCTTTTTCAAGCAGCTAGATCAGCGCTTGAAAGGTTTTAGCATGCCCGGAAGAATTTGAACAGCCCAGGGATTGACATATCTTTGTTCACGTCAAAACGCCCATTTTCAGGGCATCGCATTGGCGAGTCGGATCGCCACGAGCCTAACGACACATCACCAGCATGGTCCGGGTTACGAAGCCCGCCGGATTAAAGCCAAACGGGTATTCGTCTTCATCTTTGGCATCGTCAGAGCGGGTGATGACCTTATAGCCCTTGCCTTTGCACTCCTTCGCTGCACGCTTCTGGCACTTTTCCCAACCGGAACCCAACCCGGAGCAATCGACCTCTATACCACTGACGCCGCGCACCGCATGGGTTTTCGCACTGGTGGTGCACCCTGCCAGCGCCAAGACCACTGCAACAACAAATAACTTGTTCATCCACTTCCTTATGCCAGGCAAGCCTGACGACTAATGCTCAAGATCAAGCTTAGTCGCCAATAGGCGATTGATCCGATTAAAGAAACAGACCCGCAGCCGAAGCCATTGGTTTCATGCACGGACGTACAAAGTCCAAATCGCAGGCACAAAAAAGGGCGACCGAAGTCGCCCTTTTTAATGATCAAGCAGAACTCAGTTCTGTTTGGCCATTGCTTGACGCAGCAGTGCCGCCATGGTGGTGTCAGCTGCTTCACCTTCCGGAGCTGCTTTCAGGCTCTGGATGGCTTCTTTCTCTTCAGCATCGTCTTTCGACTTGATCGAGAGCTGGATTACGCGGCTCTTGCGGTCAACGCTGATGATCTTGGCTTCAACTTCCTGGCCTTCTTTCAGAACGTTGCGCGCGTCTTCAACGCGGTCACGGCTGATTTCGGAGGCTTTCAGGGTAGCTTCGATGTCGTCGGCCAGAACGATGATGGCGCCTTTGGCGTCAACTTCTTTCACGGTACCGGTCACGATAGCGCCCTTGTCGTTAACCGAGACGTACTCGGAGAACGGATCGCTTTCCAGCTGCTTGATGCCCAGGGAGATGCGCTCGCGCTCTGGGTCAACCGACAGGATGACGGTGTCCAGCTCGTCGCCCTTCTTGAAACGACGTACGGCTTCTTCGCCCACTTCGTTCCAGGAGATGTCGGACAGGTGAACCAGACCGTCGATGCCGCCGTCCAGACCAATGAAGATACCGAAATCGGTGATCGACTTGATGGTACCGGAGATCTTGTCGCCCTTGTTGAACTGGCCAGAGAAGTCTTCCCATGGGTTCGACTTGCACTGCTTGATGCCCAGGGAGATACGACGACGCTCTTCGTCGATGTCCAGAACCATGACTTCCACTTCGTCGCCGACTTGTACGACTTTCGAAGGGTGGATGTTCTTGTTGGTCCAGTCCATTTCCGAAACGTGTACCAGACCTTCAACGCCTTCTTCCAGCTCAGCGAAGCAGCCGTAGTCGGTCAGGTTGGTAACACGAGCGGTTACGCGAGTGCCTTCTGGGTAACGGGCTTTGATAGCAACCCATGGATCTTCGCCCAGTTGCTTCAGGCCCAGGGAAACACGGTTGCGTTCGCGATCGTATTTCAGAACCTTGACGTCGATTTCGTCACCAACGTTGACGATCTCGGAAGGATGCTTGATGCGCTTCCAGGCCATGTCGGTGATGTGCAGCAGGCCGTCCACGCCACCCAGATCGACGAATGCGCCGTAATCGGTGAGGTTTTTGACGATACCTTTGACTTGCTGGCCTTCCTGCAGGGATTCCAGCAGAGCTTCACGCTCGGCGGAGTTCTCGGCTTCGAGGACGCTGCGACGGGAAACGACAACGTTGTTGCGCTTCTGGTCCAGCTTGATGACCTTGAATTCCAGCTCTTTGCCTTCCAGGTGCGTGGTGTCGCGCACTGGACGGACGTCAACCAGGGAACCTGGCAGGAACGCACGGATGCCGTTAACGTCGACAGTGAAGCCGCCTTTAACCTTACCGTTGATAACGCCCTTGACCACTTCCTCGGCTGCGAAGGCTGCTTCCAGAACGATCCAGCATTCAGCGCGCTTGGCTTTTTCACGGGACAGCTTGGTTTCGCCAAAGCCGTCTTCAACCGAATCCAGAGCAACGTGAACTTCATCACCAACGTTGATGTTCAGTTCGCCAGCATCGTTGTAGAACTGCTCAAGCGGGATGAGTGCTTCAGACTTCAGACCAGCGTGAACGGTTACCCAGCGAGCCTGGTAATCGATATCAACGATAACACCGGTGATGATGGAGCCTGCCTGAAGGTTCAGGGTTTTCAGGCTTTCTTCAAAGAGTTCCGCAAAGCTTTCGCTCATTTTAATTCCTGTAGATGAGGGCGAAGTAAACGCCCATCTCCACACCCCAGACGGTGTGGGTTAGTTTCATTTAAAAGAAGCACCGCAGGACTATGACTGGTCCCCTGCGGCCTTCTTGGTCACCCGGCGATATCGCGAATGGCGATCTCGCTCATGATGCGTTCAAGCACCTGCTCAATGGAAAGCTCCGTTGAATCCAGCTGAATCGCGTCGGCCGCCGGCTTGAGCGGGGCTACTGCGCGCTGGGTGTCACGCTCATCGCGTGCACGGATCTCATCTAGCAGACTCGACAGACTAACACCCTCGACTTTGCCCTTCAACTGCAAATATCGGCGGCGCGCCCGTTCCTCGGCACTGGCGGTGAGGAAAATCTTCAGTGGTGCATCCGGAAAAACCACCGTGCCCATGTCGCGGCCGTCGGCCACCAGGCCCGGCGCTTCCTGGAAAGCACGCTGGCGCTGCAGCAGCGCCTCGCGCACAGCGGGCAGCGCAGCCACTTGCGAGGCGCCGGAACCGACGCTTTCGGTGCGGATAACATCGCTGACCTCGTCGCCTTCCAGAATGATCCGCTGCAGCTGACCTTCGGTCGCGGCGATGAATTGCACATCCAGATGAGCGGCCAATGTCTTCAGCAGCTCTTCATTGGTCAGGTCGACGCCATGGTTGTGCGCAGCAAACGCGAGCAAGCGATAAAGCGCACCGGAATCCAGCAGGTTCCAGCCCAGACGCTTGGCCAGAATCCCGGCGACCGTGCCTTTGCCGGAGCCGCTTGGCCCATCGATGGTGATGACCGGTGCAATGTTTTTCACGACTGAGCCTCTTGTGCCACACGAATGCCGACTTGCCCGCACAACGCGAGGAAGTTGGGGAACGAGGTCGCGACGTTGGCGCAATCATGGATGCGGATCGGTGCGGTAGCGCGCAACGAGGCGACGCTGAAGGCCATGGCGATACGGTGGTCGCCGTGCCCGTGCACTTCACCGCCGCCGATCTGGCCGCCGTCGATGATGATGCCGTCCGGGGTCGGTTCGCACTTGACGCCCAGCGCCAGCAACCCGTCCGCCATGACCTGAATCCGGTCGGATTCCTTGACCCGCAGCTCTTCGGCGCCGGTCAGCACGGTACGCCCTTCGGCGCACGCAGCAGCCACGAACAGGACCGGGAATTCGTCGATCGCCAGCGGCACCAGCGCCTCCGGAATCTCGATACCTTTGAGTTTAGCTGCGCGCACGCGCAAGTCAGCCACTGGTTCGCCGCCGACTTCACGCTGGTTTTCCAGAGTGATATCGGCGCCCATCAGACGCAGGATATCGATCACGCCAGTGCGGGTCGGGTTGATGCCGACGTGCTCCAGCACCAGCTCGGAGCCCTCGGCGATCGAGGCCGCGACCAGGAAGAACGCCGACGACGAAATATCGCCCGGCACTTCGATGTGAGTCGCGGTGAGCTTGCCGCCGGACTCGACCGAAGCAGTGGCGCCGTCGACGCTGACCGGGTAGCCGAAGCCACGCAGCATGCGTTCGGTGTGATCGCGGGTCGGTGCCGGCTCGGTCACCGTGGTCTTGCCTTCAGCATAGAGACCGGCAAGCAGCAGGCAGGATTTCACCTGGGCACTGGCCATCGGCATGGTGTAGGTCAGACCCTTGAGCTTGTGGCCACCGCGAATGGTCATCGGTGGACGACCTTCGGCAGCGGTTTCGATCACGGCGCCCATTTCTCGCAGAGGATTAGCCACGCGATTCATCGGACGCTTGGACAGCGAAGCGTCGCCGGTCAAGGTGCTGTCGAAGTTCTGCGCCGCCAGCAGGCCGGAGAGCAGACGCATCGAGGTGCCGGAGTTGCCCAGATAGATCGGGCCCGGCGCAGGTTTCAGGCCGTGCAGGCCGACACCGTGGATGGTCACGCGGCCGTGATGCGGGCCTTCGATGACCACGCCCATGTCGCGAAATGCCTGCAAGGTCGCCAGGGCGTCTTCGCCCTCAAGGAAGCCTTCGACTTCGGTGACGCCTTCGGCCAGCGAGCCGAGCATGATCGAACGGTGGGAAATCGATTTGTCACCCGGTACGCGAATCCGACCGGACAGGCGGCCACCAGGTTGAGCCAGGAAGATCAGATCGTTGGAATTCATAGCGTCCACATAGGCCCTGCGGGCCAGGATTTTACTGAAATGCTCGCGGGCAACCCGGGCGCGCGTGAAAACGCCCAACAATTGGTGCCCATCCCCTGCATCGACCGCGTCGCGCAAGGCGTCGAGATCGCTGCGAAATGTATCGAGTGTGCGCAGGACAGCCTCGCGGTTGGCGAGGAAGATGTCGTGCCACATCACCGGGTCGCTTCCGGCGATTCTTGTGAAATCGCGGAAACCACCGGCAGCGTAACGGAAGATCTCCAGATTTTCATTGCGCTTGGCCAACGAATCGACCAGACCGAAGGCCAGCAGGTGCGGTAGATGACTGGTCGCGGCCAGCACTTCGTCGTGCCGCTCGACCTGCATGTGCTCGACATCGGCACCCAGTTCACGCCAGAGGCGATCGACCACCGCCAGCGCGGCAGGATCGGTCTGCTCGAGCGGCGTCAGGATCACTTTGTGCCGGCGGAACAGTTCGGCATTCGAGGCTTCCACCCCGCTCTGCTCGGAACCGGCAATCGGGTGCCCCGGGACGAAGCGCGCCGGCATGCCGCCGAACGCTTCAGTCGCGGCGCGCACCACGTTGCCTTTGGCACTACCGACATCCGTGAGAATCGCCTGCCCCAAATCCATGACAGCCAGACGCGCGAGCAGCTTTTCCATGGCCAGAATCGGCACCGCCAGCTGAATCACATCGGCACCGACGCAAGCCGCCGCCAAGTCGTCTTCACAGCGATCGACCACACCCAATTCGACCGCGAGCCTGCGCGATTGCGGGTCGAGATCGACGCCGACCACTTCACGGCACAGGCCGCTTTCACGCAAACCCTTGGCAAACGAACCACCGATCAACCCCAGACCGACCACCACGAGGCGACCGATCATAGGTGCAGCAGGTTGCAGCGCAGTGACATCACCCACGAGCCATAACCTTGCGCAGCGCCTCGAGGAAACGGCTGTTTTCTGCCGGCAGACCGATGGTCACCCGCAGGTGGTTCGGCATGCCGTAATTGGCCACCGGACGCACGATCACGCCTTCGCGCAGCAAGCCCTGAAAAATTGGCGCCGCGACTTGGCCGAGATCGACGCAGATGAAGTTGCCTTTGGATTCGATCCAGCCCAGCCCCAGCTCACGGAAACCGGCCTGCAACTGCTGCATGCCGGATTCGTTGAGCTGACGGCTTTGCGCCAGATATTCTTCGTCCTTCAATGCCGCACAGGCTGCGGCGAGCGCGAGGCTGTTGACGTTGAATGGCTGACGAACGCGGTTCAGCACGTCCGCCACCACAGGCGTCGACAAGCCATAACCGACGCGCAGCGCGGCCAGGCCATAGGCCTTTGAGAAGGTGCGCGACACCAGCAGGTTCGGGTAGGCGGCGAGGAAGTCGAGACCGTCCGGCAAATCGCTGCCTTCGGCGTACTCGATGTAAGCCTCGTCGAGGACTACCAGCACATGCTCGGGAACGTCCTGCAGGAATTCGTCCAGCGCTTCTGCGCCGAACCAGGTGCCGGTCGGGTTGTTCGGGTTGGCGATAAACACCACGCGGGTGTTGGCATCGATGGCTGCGAGCATGGCCGGCAGGTCATGCCCCCAGTCTTTGGCCGGAACTACTTTGGCCTGAGCGCCAACTGCTTGAGTCGCGATCGGATACACCGCGAAGGCGTGCTCACTGAACACCGCATTCAGGCCCGGCGCCAGATAGGCACGCGCAACCAGCTCAAGAATGTCGTTGGAGCCATTGCCCAGCGTGACCTGATTCAGCTCGACACGGCACTGCTCGGCGAGCAGCGATTTCAGGGCGAAGCCATTGCCGTCCGGGTAGCGGGTCAACTCGGCCAGCTCATCGCGGATCGCCGCCAAAGCCTTCGGGCTGGCGCCCAATGGGTTTTCGTTGCTCGCCAGTTTGACGATTTTTGCCGGATCCAGATCCAGCTCGCGCGCCAGTTCGTCCACAGGCTTGCCCGGAACGTACGGCGAAAGTTGTTGCACGCCCGGCTGTGCCAGAGCGAGGAAGTTGCCACTCATTTGCTACCGCCCCTTAGAGAACTGCTTTCGGGTAGGAACCCAGCACTTTGAGTGCTACTGCTTCCTGACTAATCTTTTCCAGCACACCTTTGATCAACGGATCGCGGTGGTGGCCGACGAAGTCGATGAAGAACACGTAAGTCCATTTACCGCTGCGCGACGGACGGGTTTCGATGCGGGTCAGGTCGATGCCATTGTCGTGGAACGGCACCAGCAGCTCATGAAGCGCGCCGGGCTTGTTGCTCATGGAGACGATGATCGAAGTTTTGTCGTCGCCGGTCGGCGGCACTTCCTGGTTACCGATCATCAGGAAGCGCGTTGAGTTGTCCGGGCGATCTTCGATCTTCTCGGCCAGACGCGTCAGGCCATACAGCCCTGCCGCCATGTCACCAGCGATCGCTGCCGAATTCCACTCACCCTTGACCCGTTTGGCCGCTTCAGCGTTGCTCGATACCGCGACGCGCTCGACATTCGGGTAATGCGCATCGAGCCACTTGCGGCACTGGGCCAGCGACTGCGCATGGGAATAGATGCGGCTGATGCTGTCGGTCTTGGTGTTTTCGCCGACCAGCAAATGATGGTGGATGCGCAGCTCGACCTCGCCACAGATCACCATGTCGTGTTCGAGGAAGCTGTCCAGCGTGTGGTTGACCGCGCCTTCGGTGGAGTTTTCCACCGGCACCACGCCGAAATTCACCGCACCGGCGGCGACTTCACGGAACACTTCATCGATCGCTGCCATCGGCTTGCTGATCACCGCGTGACCGAAATGCTTCATCGCTGCCGCTTGGGTGAAAGTGCCTTCAGGACCGAGGTACGCGACTTTCAGTGGCTGCTCCAGCGCCAGGCACGAGGACATGATCTCGCGGAACAGCCGCGCCATTTCTTCGTTGCCCAGCGGACCCTGATTGCGCTCCATCACACGCTTGAGCACCTGAGCTTCGCGCTCGGGACGATAGAACACCGGCACTTCGCCTTCGGCCAGCGAGGCCATCTTCACGCGGGCGACTTCCTGGGCGCAACGCGCACGCTCACTGATCAACTCCAGGACTTTGGTGTCCAGAGCGTCGATGCGAACGCGCAGTGCCTTGAGTTCTTGCTCGGACATCAGCCGTGTTCCTTCTCGAATTCCGCCATGTACGCCACCAGCGCGTTGACCGCAGTGATGTCGACGGCGTTGTAGATGGAGGCGCGCATGCCGCCCACCGAACGGTGACCCTTGAGGTTGAGCAGACCGCGCTCGTCGGCACCGGCGAGAAACGGCTTGTCCAGACGATCGTCAGCGAGACGGAACGGCACGTTCATCCACGAGCGATCCGACTTGTTGATCGGGTTGCTGTAGAGACCGCTGGCGTCGATGAAGTCGTACAGCGTGCGCTGCTTGACGTCGTTGAGCTTGGCGATCGCTTCGACGCCGCCCTGCTCTTTCAGCCATTGGAACACCAGACCGGACAGGTACCAGGCCAGCGTCGGCGGGGTGTTGTACATCGAACCGTTATCAGCCGCGACCTTGTAGTTGAGCATAGTCGGGCACAGCGAGCGGGCCTTGCCCAGCAGGTCTTCGCGAATGATGTTGACGACGATGCCGCTCGGGCCAATGTTCTTCTGCGCGCCAGCGTAGATCATGCCGAAACGCGAAATATCGACCGGGCGCGAGAGGATGTCCGAAGACATGTCGGCGACCAGCGGCACGTCACCGGTTTGCGGGATCCACTGGAATTCCAGGCCGCCGATGGTTTCGTTCGGCGCGTAGTGAACGTAAGCGGCGTCTTTCGACAGGTTCCACTCGTTCTGGCCTGGGATGGCGAAATAGTCGTAAGGCTTGGCAGTGGCAGCAACGTTGACGTGGCCATAGCGCGAGGCTTCTTCGATGGCTTTCTGCGACCAGATACCGGTGTCGATGTAGTCGGCCGAGCCGCCTTCAGGCAACAGGTTCAGCGGGATCTGCGCGAACTGCTGGCTGGCGCCGCCCTGCAAAAACAGCACTTTGTAGTTCGACGGGATATTCAGCAGGTCACGCAGATCCTGCTCGGCCTGGGTGGCGATGGACACGAACTCATCGCTGCGATGGCTCATTTCCATGACCGACAGACCCTTGCCGTGCCAATCAAGGAGTTCACCCTGGGCGCGCTGCAGGACAGCTTCAGGCAGCGCCGCCGGACCGGCGCAGAAGTTATAGGCTCGCTTGCTCACATCCAATCTCGCTCTGATTTGGTGGTCACTTGAATCTTTTGGTTTGCGGCTGATCGTTCCCACGCTCCGCGTGGGAATGCATCCAATGACGCTCTGCGTCATGGGACGCGGAGCGTCCCCAGCGGCATTCCCACGCAGAGCGTGGGAACGATCAGCCGCAGTGTTGCAAATTTTCATACCGGACAAATAACAAGGGGGCGAATTCTCATCCGCCCCCTCGTTTGTCCGCTTATTCCTGCGGTTCTTCGTCTGCTGCGGCGTCGAGTTGCTGGTCTTCACCCGCTTCGTCGATACCGACGCTGCCTGCGATTTCCTCGCCCTCTTCACCTTCGAGCTCTTCGCCTTCGATTTCCGAAGGCTCCTGAACCCGCTCCAGGCCGACCAGGGTTTCATCCTTGGCCAGCTTGATCAGCGTCACGCCCTGAGTATTACGTCCCAGGCTCGACACTTCGTCGACACGGGTACGCACCAGGGTGCCCTGATCGGAGATCAGCATGATTTCTTCGCCGTCGAGCACCTGAACTGCGCCGACCAGACGGCCGTTACGCTCGTTGCTGACCATGGCGATCACGCCCTGGCCGCCACGCTTGTACTCAGGGAACTCGGTGATCGCGGTGCGCTTGCCATAACCACGCTCGGAAGCGGTGAGGATCTGGCTGCCTTCTTCCGGGATCAGCATGGAAATCAGCTTCTGCCCTTCCGGCAGACGCATGCCGCGCACGCCGCGAGCGGTACGGCCCATGGCACGCACGTCGGACTCTTTGAAGCGGGTGACCTTGCCGCCGTCGGAGAACAGCATCACTTCGCGCTCGCCATCGGTGATGGCTGCAGAGATCAGCACGTCGCCTTCGTCCAGCTCCAGCGCGATCAGACCGACGCTGCGCTGACGGCTGAAGGATTCCAGCGGGGTCTTCTTCACGGTGCCGTTGGCGGTAGCCATGAAGATGTAGTGACCTTCGGTGTATTCCTCGACCGGCAGCATGGTGGTGATGTATTCACCGTCATCCAGCGGCAGCAGGTTGACCAGCGGACGACCACGGGCAGCGCGGGATGCTTCCGGAATTTCGTAGGTCTTGAGCCAGTAAACCTTGCCCTTGCTGGAGAACAGCAGCAGCGTGGTGTGGCTATTGGCAACCAGCAGGTGAGCGATGTAGTCCTCGTCCTTGACGCCGGTGGCCGACTTGCCTTTGCCGCCACGACGCTGAGCCTGGTACGCAGCCAGCGGCTGGGTCTTGGCGTAGCCACCGTGGGAGATGGTCACGACGCGCTCTTCTTCCGGGATCATGTCGCCCAGGGTCAGGTCGAGACGGGCATCGAGAATTTCGGTGCGGCGCACGTCGCCGTATTCGGCGCGGATCACTTCCAGTTCTTCGCGGATCACTTCCATCAGGCGCACAGCGCTGTTGAGGATGCGGATCAGCTCGCCGATCTGGTTGAGAATCTCTTGATACTCGGCCAGCAGCTTCTCGTGCTCCAGACCGGTCAGACGGTGCAGGCGCAGTTCGAGAATGGCTTGCGCCTGTTCTGGCGAGAGGAAGTACTTGCCTTCACGCAGGCCGTATTGCGGATCGAGGTTTTCCGGACGGCACGAATCGGCACCGGCACGCTCAACCATCGCCACCACAGCCGAGGATTCCCAAGGCGTGCTGATCAGCGCTTCCTTGGCTTCCGACGGCGTTGGCGAGGCCTTGATCAGGGCGATGACCGGGTCGATGTTCGACAGGGCAACGGCCTGGCCCTCAAGAATGTGCCCGCGCTCGCGCGCCTTGCGCAGTTCGAACACGGTACGACGGGTGACCACTTCGCGGCGGTGACGGACGAAGGCTTCCAGCAGATCCTTGAGGTTGAGGATGCGTGGGCGGCCGTCGATCAGCGCGACGATGTTGATACCGAACACCGATTGCAGCTGGGTCTGGGCGTAGAGGTTGTTGAGGATCACCTCCGGCACTTCGCCGCGACGCAGTTCGATCACGACACGCATACCGTCCTTGTCGGACTCGTCGCGCAGCTCGGTGATGCCTTCGAGCTTCTTCTCTTTGACCAGCTCGGCGATCTTCTCGATCAGACGCGCCTTGTTCAGCTGGTAAGGCAGCTCGGTGATGACGATCTGCTGACGGCCACCGACCTTGTCGATGTCTTCGATGATCGAGCGGGCACGCATGTAAATGCGCCCGCGACCGGTGCGGTAGGCTTCGATGATGCCGGCGCGACCGTTGATGATCGCAGCCGTCGGGAAGTCCGGACCGGGAATGTATTGCATCAGCTCATCGACGGTCAGCTCGGGGTTGTCGATGAGGGCCAGGCAACCGTCGATGACTTCACCGAGGTTGTGCGGCGGAATGTTGGTCGCCATGCCTACGGCGATACCGCTGGAACCGTTGACCAGCAGGTTCGGTACGCGGGTCGGCATGACCGCCGGGATCAGTTCGGTGCCGTCGTAGTTCGGCACCCAGTCCACGGTTTCCTTGTGCAGGTCAGCCAGCAGCTCGTGCGCCAGCTTGGTCATGCGCACTTCGGTGTATCGCATGGCCGCAGCGTTGTCGCCGTCGACCGAACCGAAGTTGCCCTGGCCGTCGACCAGCAGGTAGCGCAGGGAGAAAGGCTGGGCCATACGAACGATGGTGTCGTACACGGCAGTGTCACCGTGCGGGTGATACTTACCGATCACGTCGCCGACGACACGGGCAGATTTCTTGTACGGCTTGTTGTAGTCGTTGCCCAGCTCGCTCATCGCGAACAGTACGCGACGGTGCACGGGCTTGAGGCCATCGCGCGCATCCGGCAGTGCACGGCCGACGATCACGCTCATTGCGTAGTCGAGGTAGGACTGTTTCAGCTCGTCTTCGATATTGACCGGGAGGATTTCTTTGGCCAGTTCGCCCATGAGAAGCCTGATTCCTTTTTCTGGTGAAACTTCGTCATATCCATGTGGGAGCAACGAAGCTCGTCGGGGCCGGCCGAGTGCCATGCGCCGACTTACGACAAATCAACATTGGATCGCGGATTTGCGCAGTAAAGACAGCTCCGTGGAGCCGCCTCGGAAAACGCCGGATGTTATCACAAAGGCCGCCACGCACCTATCCCCCAGATGCGCATGGAGCATAGTTAGTTGACCGATGACAGGCTTGAGGGGGACGACAGAAGCTCTGAGCTTCTTTGAATGTGAAATCTGGGGCAGATTTACAGTTGTTTATTGACATTCAGGCCCTCATCGCTGGCAAGCCAGCTCCCACAGGTTCAATGCCGGGCACAAAACCTGTGGGAGCTGGCTTGCCAGCGATGGGGCCCGCTCACACGCTAAAGACCTTCAATGCAGGCGCTTGCGACACATCAGCTGGGCCATTTTCGCGGTATCCGGGCGTTCGACGATGCCTTTTTCGGTGACGATCGCATCAATCAGATCCGCCGGAGTGACATCAAACACCGGGTTGAACGCTTCAACATCGGCACCGACGCGTTTACCGCCAACTTCGAGCAGTTCGGCGCCATCACGCTCTTCGATCGGGATGTCATCGCCGCTGGCGAGGTTCATGTCGATGGTCGAACTCGGCGCCACCACCATGAAGCGCACGCCGTGGTGCATGGCGTTGACCGCCAGTTGATAGGTGCCGATCTTGTTCGCCACGTCGCCATTGGCGGTGATGCGGTCGGCGCCGACGATCACCCAGGTCACGCCTTTGGTTTTCATGATGTGCGCGGCGGCGGAGTCGGCGTTCAGGGTCACCGGGATGCCTTCGTTGGCCAGTTCCCACGCGGTCAGGCGCGAGCCTTGCAGCCACGGCCGGGTTTCGTCGGCGTAAACACGCTCGACCATGCCTTCTATATAAGCAGCGCGGATCACTCCCAGCGCAGTTCCGAACCCACCGGTGGCCAGCGCGCCGGTGTTGCAGTGCGTGAGAATCGCCTGAGCGTTGCCTTGATGTTTGCGAATCAGATCGACACCAAGCTGCGCCATGGTCAGGTTGGCTTCGCGGTCGCTTTCGTGAATGGCGATGGCTTCGGCTTCCAGCGCCGCCAGCGGATCGGCGTTGCTTTTCAGCCGATCCAGGCGATCGTGCATGCGCCCCAGCGCCCAGAACAGATTGACCGCGGTCGGACGCGAATCGGCCAACAGCGCGAAATCCTCTTCCAGCGCCGCGTACCAGTCGCCGCCCTCGGCAATCCGCGCCCGCGCCGCGAGGACGATGCCATAAGCCGCACTGATGCCAATAGCCGGTGCGCCACGCACGACCATCGAGCGAATCGCCTCGGCCACGCCGGCGGCGCTGGTGTAGGCGATCCAGGTTTCCTCGAACGGCAAAATACGCTGATCCAGCAGGTGCAGCGCGCCATCACGCCAATCGATGGCCTTTACTTTCTCCGCAGCCAACAGTCGATCGCGCATCCCACACCCCGCACTCATGAACAAAAGCCGCCGATTATAGCGATCCCCCCGCGAAGACGCTCGGGTATACTTCGCCATCCTTTACAAAAGCACTGGAACCGACCCTCGATGCCGAAACCTGCCATTGCGCTCGACCTGTTATTGCTGCCGACCTGGCTGATCCCCGTCGAACCGGCAGGCGTGGTGCTCAAGGAGCACGGCCTGGGCATCCGTGACGGTTGCATCGTGTTTATCGGCCCGCGCGCCGAAGCGTTGAAGTGTAACGCGACAGAAATCCGTGAATTGCCGGATGTTCTTTTGGCGCCGGGACTGATCAATGCCCACGGCCACGCGGCGATGACGCTGTTCCGTGGCCTGGCTGACGATCTGCCGTTGATGACCTGGCTGGAAAATCATATCTGGCCGGCCGAAGGCAAATGGGTCGATGAGGACTTCGTCCGCGACGGCACCGATCTGGCCATCGCCGAGCAGATCAAGGGCGGCATCACCTGCTTCTCTGACATGTATTTCTTCCCGAAAGTCGCCAGCGAGCGCGTACACAACAGCGGCATCCGTGCGCAGATCGCCATTCCGATCCTCGATTTCCCAATCCCAGGCGCCAGCAGTGCCGACGAAGCCATTCGTCAGGGCGTCGAATTGTTCGGCGATCTCAAGCATCACGAGCGCATCAAGATCACCTTCGGCCCGCATGCACCCTATACCGTCGGTGATGAGAACCTGGAGAAAATCAGGGTGATCGCCGAGGAGCTGGACGCCTCGATCCACATGCATGTGCATGAAACCGCATTCGAAGTGCAGCAGGCCGTCGAGCAAACCGGCGAACGGCCACTGGCGCGCCTGGGTCGCCTTGGCCTGCTCGGCCCGCGCTTCCAGGCGGTGCACATGACCCAGATCAGCGATGACGACCTCGCGCTGCTGGTAGAAAGCAACAGCAGCGTGATCCACTGCCCGGAATCCAATCTGAAACTGGCCAGCGGCTTCTGCCCGGTCGAACGTTTGTGGCAGGCTGGGGTGAACGTCGCTGTCGGTACCGATGGCGCGGCGAGCAACAATGATCTCGACCTGCTCGGCGAAACCCGCACCGCCGCCCTGCTGGCGAAAGCCGTGGCCGGTTCTGCCACGGCGCTGGACGCCCATCGCGCCTTGCGCATGGCCACTCTCAATGGCGCCCGCGCGCTGGGGATCGAGGCGCAGGTCGGCTCGCTGGAGATCGGCAAAGCCGCAGACATCGTCGCTTTCGACCTGTCCGGTCTGGCGCAGCAACCAGTGTATGACCCAGTGTCGCAGCTGATTTATGCCACCGGGCGTGATTGCGTGAAACACCTGTGGGTTGCCGGCAAGCAACTGCTCGACGACCGGCGCCTGACCCGCATGGACGAACAACAGCTGGGCGCGACCGCCCGCCACTGGGGCCAGCGCATCAGCGGCCACACCGAATCGTAAACACCGCGGCGCTATATCCGCGGCTACAGCCCTTTTCAGGTTTTTCGAGGAATTGAACATGAGCAACGTCGACCACGCCGAAATCGCCAAATTCGAGGCCCTGGCCCATCGCTGGTGGGACCGTGAAAGCGAATTCAAGCCGCTGCACGACATCAACCCGCTGCGGGTCAACTGGATCGACGAGCGGGTCAATCTGGCCGGCAAGAAAGTCCTCGACGTCGGTTGCGGCGGCGGCATCCTCAGCGAAGCCATGGCCCAGCGTGGCGCCACGGTGATGGGCATCGACATGGGCGAAGCGCCGCTGGCGGTCGCACAACTGCATCAGCTGGAATCCGGGGTCAGCGTCGAATACCGCCAGATCACCGCCGAAGCCCTCGCCGACGAGATGCCCGAGCAGTTCGACGTGGTCACCTGCCTGGAAATGCTCGAGCACGTGCCGGATCCATCCTCGGTAATCCGTGCCTGCTTCCGCATGGTCAAGCCGGGCGGCCAGGTATTCTTCTCGACCATCAACCGCAACCCGAAGGCGTATCTGTTCGCGATCATCGGCGCCGAATACATCATGAAGCTGCTGCCGCGCGGCACCCACGACTTCAAGAAATTCATCCGCCCATCCGAGCTCGGCGCGTGGAGCCGCATGGCCGGCCTGACCGTCAAGGACATCATCGGCCTGACCTACAACCCGCTGACCAAGCACTACAAGCTGGCCAACGACGTTGACGTCAACTACATGATCCAGACCCTGCGCGAGGAATAAGCCGATGGCCATCAGAGCGGTACTTTTCGACATGGACGGCACCCTGCTCGACACCGCGCCGGACTTCATCGCCATCTGCCAGGCGATGCGCGCCGATCGCGGTCTGCCGCCGATCAACGACAAGCACATCCGCGACGAGATTTCCGGCGGGGCCAAGGCCATGGTTGCGGTGACATTTTCGATGGATCCGGAATCGCCGGGCTTTGAGGAGCTGCGTCTGGAGTTTCTCGAGCGCTATCTGGTCGGTTGCGCGGTGCACAGCAAACTGTTCGACGGCATGGGCGAACTGCTCGCCGATATCGAGAGAGCCAACCTGATCTGGGGCGTGGTCACCAACAAACCGGTGCGCTTCGCCGAGCCGATCATGCAACGCCTGGGGCTGGCCGAGCGTTCGGCGCTGCTGATCTGCCCGGATCATGTGAAAAACAGCAAGCCGGACCCTGAGCCGCTGATCCTCGCCTGCAAGATGCTTGATCTGGATCCGTCGACCGTGCTGTTTATCGGCGATGATCTACGTGATATCGAATCGGGTCGCGATGCCGGCACCAAAACCGCTGCGGTGACCTACGGCTACATCCACCCGGACGACAACCCACGGCACTGGGGCGCGGACGTGGTAGTGGATCACCCGCTGGAGTTGCGCAAGGTGCTCGACAGCGCACTGTGCAGCTGCTGACCTGACTGTTGCAAACTCCCTGTGTGGCGAGGGGATTTATCCCCGCTGGGCTGCGAAGCGGCCCCCGCTTTCATCCAGGCAATGTGACACACAGGTTTTGCGACGGCTTCGCCGCCGAACGGGGATAAATCCCCTCGCCACAGGGGTGAAGCAGGTCTTCATCAAATGGATTGTGAGGTTCTTATGTTTGATTACACCGCTCGCCCTGAATTGCTCAAGGATCGGGTCATTCTGGTCACCGGTGCCGGCCGTGGCATCGGCGCGGCTGCGGCGAAAACCTATGCCGCCCACGGTGCCACCGTGTTGCTGCTGGGCAAGACCGAAGCCAATCTGACCGAGGTCTACGACGAAATCGAGGCTGCCGGCCACCCGCAACCGGCGGTTATCCCGTTCAACCTCGAGACCGCCCTGCCCCATCAATATGATGAGCTGGCGGCGATGATCGAAACCGAGTTCGGCCATCTCGACGGCCTGCTGCACAACGCTTCGATCATCGGCCCGCGCACGCCGATCGAACAACTGTCCGGCGAAAACTTCATGCGGGTCATGCAGGTCAACGTCAACGCGATGTTCATGCTGACCAGCACCCTGCTGCCGCTGCTCAAGCTCTCGCAGGACGCCTCGGTGGTGTTCACCTCGAGCAGCGTCGGGCGCAAGGGTCGCGCGTACTGGGGCGCTTACGGTGTGTCGAAATTTGCCACCGAAGGCCTGATGCAAACCCTGGCCGATGAAGTCGAAGGCGTTGCGCCGGTACGCTCCAATAGCATCAACCCGGGCGGTACGCGCACCAGCATGCGCGCGCAGGCTTATCCGGGGGAAAATCCGCTGAACAACCCGACACCGGAAGAGATCATGCCGGTGTATCTGTACCTGATGGGCCCGGACAGCGCGGGCGTCAATGGCCAGGCTTTCAACGCCCAATAACGCCATACGTCGCATTTGTTGCCGCGGCAGAATGCTGTCGCGGCAAGCCATTGCCGCTCATAACCGTCACAAAGCCGCCAATAACCCAGCGCGGCCGCCCGGCATCCATCAGCAAGTCTTTGATTCGAAAAGCTTTAAATTAAATCGAACCGAATGGCACGGGTTTCGCTCTAAATTCCCTCAAAACATGCCGTGTGATGGCCATGGGGCAACGCCGATTTCGATAGCTGACTGATCGTCTTGCGGCAGACTAAACTTACGCCAAACGTCCTACGGGACTGATGGATCAGTACGACGCGCAGCCCATAGCCGCTCTCACCCAGCCTGTAAGACAGACTTACTGCTTAGGGGCTCACGCCATATGAAATCTCCTTCCCAGACCCATGCAATTGACTTTGACAGTGCCAAATTGCAGCGCCTGGGCTTCGGTCAACTACCGGCGCTGATCGAGCGCCCGACCAGCCTGGCGCAATTGCGTCAGCAAATGAGCCTGCAACTTCAAACCAGCCTGGAGCCACAGCGCATCCTTGGCCTGTTCTTCCGCGAAATCCAACGCCTGGTGCCACTGGACGCCCTGAGCTATGTGCATCAGGCCAGCGACTTGCGCCTGGAGTTCGGCGCGCGCGGCCACCACTCGCTCAGCTACACCCTCAGCCACGAAGGCGAGCACATGGGCGAGTTGGTCTTCCGCCGTAATCAACGCTTCAACGACAAGGAACAGGGCGACCTCGAGTCGCTGCTGTCCTGCCTGCTATACCCGATGCGCAACGCCCTGCTCTATCGCGCCGCAACGCAAAGTGCCTTGCGCGACCCGTTGACCGGTGCCGGCAACCGGGTGGCCATGGAGCAGACCTTGCAGCGCGAGATCGACATGTCGCGCCGCCATGCGCAACCGCTGTCGGTGCTGATGCTCGACATCGACCACTTCAAACGGGTCAACGATGACCACGGGCATGGCGCCGGTGATGAGGTGCTCAGAGCCATTGCCGCGTCGATCAAGGCGCAACTGCGCAACGTCGACATGGTGTTCCGTTATGGCGGCGAAGAGTTTCTGATCATGCTTTCCAACACCGGTCGCGAGGCGGCGGCGATGGTCGGCGAGCGTTTGCGCCAGGCGACGCAGTCGGAGGAATACTTTGCCGATGGCCAGTTGATCGAGATCACCGTGAGTCTGGGATGCTCGACGTTACTGCCTGGCGAGTCGGCGGACAGCTTGCTGCGCCGGGCCGACAGTGCGCTCTATGTCGCAAAGCGCGAGGGGCGGAACCGGCTGGCGATGGCCGGCTGAAAAACAATTGTGGGAGCGAGCCTGCTCGCGAAGAGGGAGGGTCAGACAACGATTCGTTGCATGACCCACCGCTTTCGCGAGCAGGCTCGCTCCCACAGTTCGATCAGCTTTCGGTTACGGTCCGGCGCTCGCGGTTGACCAGCAAGCGCTCCGAAGTCTCCAGCTGCATGCACCGCTCCAGAAACAGGTACATGTAGTCATAACTCTTGCAGATCGCCTGCCGTAGCTCGGCCTGCAACGCCTTGCTCGGGTTCAGGCCGGCCAGGGTGCAGATGATTTCCAGCGCTTCCCACGGGTGGGCATCATCGTACTGGGCGTGCATCTTCAACCACTTCATCGCGCGCTTGCGGTCCTCTTCCGGGAACGCCGCGGCGTAGACCCCGGTCGAGCAGACCACCGCTGACCACTCCCCGGTCGCCCCTTCGATCGCATAGTTGGTCGCGGCAATCGCCACGATCAGCGAATCCGCCGAGCTGGTGTGCCAGCACCAGTGACTCAGAGCGTGCAGCTCCGGCGGCACTTGCTGGGCCTGGAGATCTTCGAGACTGACGCCATGGGCGCGGCTCCAGTGCATCCAGTAGTCGGCATGGTTGAGTTCGACGCGGATGTTGCGCATCAGCCAGCGCCGCGCCATGTCTTCGCCGGGATGGCGGGCGAAGCGGGTCTTGGTCAGGTTCTGCGCCATGTACAAGGCAAACTGCTCGACCACCGGCCAGCCGCCGATCAGGTACTGGCGCATGGTTTTCGCGCTGAGTCTGTTGTCGCGCATGCGCTGATAAAGTTCATGTTCGACAACCCGGCGCTTGCTCTCGCTGCAATCCTTGATGAGCTGTTGCGCCCAGGCAGGATAACTTGCAGCTTCCATGAGGGGTCCGGTTCGGTTGAATGTGTCGATCACTGTTCGGCTCCTTTTGAGTTGTGATGGCAAGGATCGGCGAGAGACTTCAACGGAACGTGCCAGGCGCTTTGAACAACAACGGCTGCGGTCTGGCAGGGCGACTTTGCAAACTGTCACAGGTAAATAACTGCGGGCGCTCGATGACATACCCCTGAGCGTAATCCACACCTATTTCAAGCAACGCCTGTTCGATCTGGTTAGTTTCAACAAACTCGGCAATTGTCTGCTTACCCATAACATGGCCGATGTGATTGATCACTTCGACCATTGCCCGATTAATCGGGTCGTCCAGCATATCCTTAACGAAACTCCCGTCGATCTTCAGGAAGTCTACAGGCAAATGTTTCAAGTAAGCGAATGAAGACATTCCGGCACAAAAGTCATCCAGAGAAAAGTGACAACCTAAGCCTTTGAGTTCATTGATAAAACGAATTGCGCTGCCAAGATTTGCGATTGCACTGGTTTCAGTAATTTCAAAACAAATCATTTCAGGCGGTATAGCGTAGTTAACAAACTGTTCCCGCAGGAAGTGCAAAAACGCGTCATCTCCTATAGTAATGCCTGACAGATTAATCGCACACATTGCCAGAGGAAGTTCATGTTCCTGTTCAATACACTGGGCAATAACCTTGAAAACATTTTCAACTACCCAGCGATCTAATTGGGTCATCAAACCATATCGCTCCGCTGCCGGAATAAAGCTGTCAGGCAAAATCATCCGCCCGGATTCATCATGCAAACGCAGGAGTATTTCGATGTGCCCGGCCTGGCCGGGTTGTGGCTTGAGCGGTGCGATCTGCTGGGCATAAAGGCAGAAGCGGTTTTCTTCCAGCGCCATGTGCAGGCGCTGCACCCAGGCCATTTCACCGAAGCGCATGGACAGTTCTGAATCATCGGCATGGTAGACCTGCACGCGGTTGCGGCCTTTTTCCTTGGCCATGTAGCAAGCCATGTCCGCCGCACGCAGGGAGGCCTCAAGGCTGGTGGGATTCTGTGCGATATGCACCAGGCCGATACTGACTGTGGTCAAAAACGGCCGCCCCTTCCAGACAAAATGCAGGTTCTGCACGGTCTGGCGCAGGCTTTCGGCAATCTTCTCGGCGATGTCCGGCGGGCAGTTCTCGAGCAAAATCCCGAATTCATCGCCGCCCAGTCGTGCCAGGGTATCGCCCTCGCGCAAGTCTGATTGCAGCAGCGTGCAGATGTGCCGCAGCAACTCATCGCCCGCCGCGTGCCCGCAGGTGTCGTTGACCAGTTTGAACTGGTCCAGATCGAGGAACATCAGCGCGTGCCGCCCGGGCTGGCGCGTCAGTTTGTGCAAGGCCTGCTCGAGGCGATATTCGAATTCGCGGCGGTTGGCCAGCCCGGTCAGCGCATCGTGAGTCGCCTGCCAGGACAGATTGGCGATGTATTGCCGCTCCTGAGTCATGTCGTGCAGCACCAGCACCGTGCCGCTGACATTCCCGGCATTGCGGATCGGCGCGCCGACCAGTGTCACCGACAGGGTGCTGCCGTCCAGACGCTGGATCAGCTTGGAATGTTCGCTGCCGCCGCTGAGCTGGCCGCTGAGAATGTGCTCGATCAACGTCAGGCCTTCGGTCTGGGCGTTATCGTCGAGCAGGTTGAACAGCGCCGACAACGGCAGCCCCGCCGCCTGCTCGGCCTTCCAGTGCGTCATGGCCTCGGCGGCGGGGTTCATGTAATCGATCGCGCCGTTGACGTCGGTGGTGATCACGCCATCACCAATCGACTGCAGCGTGATATGCGCGCGATCCTTTTCCAGTTGCAGCGCCTGGGCAAACTCATGGCGCTGCTTGAGCAGCTTGTGCGTGCGCCACAGCGCCAGCGCGATCAGACCCAGCGCGGTGGCCAGGTTGGTGAACAGCAGCAGGCGCATGATCACCCGCGAGCCTTCGCCCAAGGCATCGCTGAAAGCCCTGGCCGCAGGGGTGACTGCATCGTTGATGGCGAAGATCTGTAACTTCCAGCGCTGCACATCGCCGGGGCCGGCCTGGTTCTGCGCAATGCCTTGGTGCATCTCCTGCGCGACTTCGTGCAGTCGGTCGAGATAGGCATCGCCAATCGTCCAGCGATCGATCGCGGTTTCCAGATAACTGTAGTGGCGGAAATTGAGGTACAGCCAGATGACGCTGGAGACATCGTCTGGATGATTACCGCCCTTGAGAATGCCTTCGCGCGCCGCTTGCAGATCCGGCGGCTGACGATCCAGCGCCAGGCGCAATTGGTGCCCGCCTTGGGGCACGGCGATCGCCGTCAGGTATTTGCGATAGATCGCCTCGTCACGACTGTCGGCGTAGAGGTTGAGATAATAGATGGCGTCTTTCTGGCCCTTGGACCACAGGCTTTCGCCAGCGACGTAGCCACGCACGGCCGAAAGCACGTAAAGGCTCACGCCACCCAGTAATGCCTGGAACACCACGACAGCAATAAAGGGCCAGACGATACCCAACAACCGTGGTGTTCCCAGAGTCTGCTTTTGCTTCATGAGAGTCCTTGCATGAGCACTGCCCGCTCGCCTTCCGGGCGAATTCGCTATGACGAGACTAGGTGGGGTTCTCGTTCAAGGCAAGGCGCGGCGTTACACCGCGCGCAGAACCTCTGACAGGTCGGCGAGGGTTTCGATCAGTGCTGTTGCAAGTTGCCGTAGAGCTTGGCGTACAGACCGCCGTCGGCGATCAGTTGGCGATGGTCGCCGTCCTCGGCGATCTGCCCGCCGTCGAACACCAGCACGCGGTCCGCCTGTTTCACCGCCGACAGGCGATGGGCAATGATCAGCGTGGTGCGGCCATGGAGAAATTTCGCCATCGCCTGGTGCAGGTTGTACTCGGTGGCGGCATCGAGGGCCGAGGTGGCTTCGTCGAGAATCACCACTTTCGGCTCGGCGAGAATCATCCGCGCAATCGCCAGACGCTGGCGCTGACCGCCGGACAAACGCACGCCGGAACGCCCGACGATGCTGTCGAGACCAGCGGGCAGCGCACGGATGGTCGCGGCCATTTGCGCGATTTCCAGCGCCTGCCAGCAGGCTTCGTCGCTGCGCATGCGGCCCATGGTCAGGTTGGCGCGCACGCTGTCGTTGAACAGCGCCGGATGCTGCAGCACCACCGCGACGTTCTCGCGCACCGTCTCCAGACCGATCTCCTGCTGGGTCGACCCGCCAAAGCGGATGGTCCCGGCCGCTGGCGTGTACAGGCCCAACAGCAATTGCACCAAGGTGCTTTTGCCGCCGCCGCTGGCGCCGACGATCGCGACTTTTTCGCCGGGCAGGATCGACAGGTTCATCTGATCCAGCACCAGCTCGTCGCCGTAACCGAAGCTCAGGCCTTGCACCTCGATGCCGACGGTGTCGCGCCCCTTGAACGGATCGACGCCGCCGGGATACTGCGGCTCGTCGGCGCGCGCCAGCAATTCATTGATCCGCGTCAGCGCACCGCCCGCCGCGTAATAGGCGTATTGCAGATTGAGCAGCTGTTCGACCGGGCCGATCATGAACCACAGGTAACTGAACACCGCGAGCATCTGCCCGATCGACAGGTCGGAAAACAGCACGGTGAGCATCGCCGCTGCGCGGAAGATGTCGATGCCGAACTGGAACAACAAACCACTGGCGCGGTTCGAGGCGTCGGTCTTCCACTGCGAGTTGACTGCGTAGTTGCGCACCTCCTGCGCGCGCAAACCGAGGCGCCCGAGGAAATAGCCCTGACGGTTGCCGGCGCGCACTTCCTGAATCGCATCGAGGGTTTCGCTCAGCGCCTGAGTGAAGCGCGAGGTGCTGTCGTTCTCGAGTTTTTTCAGGTGTTTGACGCGCTTGCCCAACTGCACCGTGGCGTAGATCACCAACGGGTTGAACAGCAGGATCAGCAGCGCCAGCTTCCAGTGCATCCACATCAGAATGCTGGCGGTGCCGACCAGGGTCAGCATGGCGACGAGGAAGCGGCTGAGGGTTTCGCCGACGAATTTGTCGAGGGTATCCAGATCGGTGACCAAATGCGTGGTCACCGTGCCGCTGCCGAGGCTTTCGTATTCGCCGAGGGAAATGCGCTTGAGCCGCTCGATCAGGCGCACGCGAATGCGGTAGACGATGTCCTTGGCCAGGCGCGCGAACAGCCGCGACTGCAACACGCCAAAACACAGGGCGCTGCAACGCAAGGTCAGGGTCACCACCAGCATCAGGCCGATATAACCCGCCGCCTGCTGCCACATGCTCGGCAGAAAATGGTTCATGACTTTCAGCGCGGCATCGCCGTGGCCGAGCAGGACTTCGTCGACCAGCAATGGCAGCAGCAAGGGAATCGGCACGCTGCACAGCGTCGCCAGCACGGCCACGCCGTTGGCGATCCACAGGGATTTCTTGTGATGCAGTGCCAGACGCCGGACTTCAGCCCAGCTCAGCCGGTCGACACGCTCTACGGCTGGCGTGTCATCGGCACGGTCAGACACAGGCCGCGCGCTCCAGCCAGCGGCCGAGCAACGGCGACAGCTCGCTGAGCGGTTGATAGCCGTTGGTCAGCAGCGCCAGTTGCCCGTTGCGCTCGGCCAGCAGGGTCGGAAAACCGGCGATGCCCAGATCCTGTACCCAGGTGAAATCGGCCTGGGTCGCCTTGTGCTGATCGGCATGATCGAACAACGCCGCGAATTCGATACGCGGCACGCCGGCCTGCTCCGCCAGTTCGACCAGCACGCTGGCCTGGGTGACATCGCGACCTTCGGCGTAAAACGCCTGCTGGATCATCCCGACCAGTGTCCACGCGCAATCCGGCGCCAGACTGCGCGCGGTGACAATCGCGCGACAGGCAGGCTCGGTGTCGTAGACAAAACCGTCGGGCAACGCGCCATCGAACTTGAACGGCTGGCCGGTGGCCTCGGTGACCGCTTGCCAGTGCTCAAGAATGTAGCGCCGCGTGGTCGGCTCCAGCGCCGAGCCACTACCGGTGCGCAAACCGCCGACCACCAGATGCAGTTCGACCCCGGCTGCCTGCGCCTGCTCGACCAATGCCTTGGCCACCGGAGCAAAACCCCAGCACCATGAACACATCGGATCCATCACGTAGAGCAGGCGCGCAGACATGGTTAAGCCTCGGTGGATGCTTGCTTATAGTTGTAGCCGATCGGGTGCGGCTGGTTGCGCGCCTTGGCCAGTTCAATCTGCTTTTGCCGATCGATGGCGCTGCGCCGGGTTTTCTCGCTGAGCTTGTCCCAGCAGTGCGGGCAACTGATGCCGGCGACGTAGTGCTCGGAGGCGCGATCTTCAACGCTGACCGGCGTGCGGCAGGCATGACATTGATCGTAGTCGCCTTCCGTCAGGTCGTGACGCACGGTCACGCGGTTGTCGAAGACGAAGCAGTCGCCGCGCCACTTGGTTTCTTCCTGCGGCACCTCTTCGAGGTACTTCAGGATGCCGCCCTTGAGGTGGTAAACCTCTTCGAAACCTTCGCCGAGCATGTAGCTCGAGGCTTTCTCGCAACGGATGCCCCCGGTGCAGAACATCGCGACCTTCTTGTGCACGGCCGGGTCGAAGTGTTCTTTGATGTAGTCGGGAAACTCGCGAAAACTGGTGGTTTTCGGATCGATGGCGCCTTCGAAGGTGCCGATCGACACTTCGTAATCGTTGCGCGTGTCGATCAGCAGCACTTCCGGGTCGCTGATCAGCGCGTTCCAGTCCTGCGGCTCGACGTAGGTGCCGACCTTCTTGTTCGGGTCAACGCCTTCGACGCCAAGGGTGACGATCTCTTTCTTCAGCTTGACCTTGGTGCGATAGAACGGCTGTTCGTCGCAGTACGATTCCTTGTGGTCGATGTCGACCATGCGCGGATCGTTCTTGAGCCAGGCGAGCAGACCGTCGATGCCTTCGCGGCTGCCGGAAACCGTGCCGTTGATGCCTTCTTCGGCGATCAGCAGAGTGCCTTTGATGCCGTTGTCGACCATCGCTTGCAGCAGTGGCTCGCGCAGGTCAACGTAATCTTCGAGGGTGACGAACTTGTACAGTGCCGCCACGACAATCGGTTGTGTCATGGGTATTTCTCCAGGTGGCTACCCTCGCAAAGGGTGAACCGGATTCAAAAAAAACGCGCCGGCTAAGCGGCGCGTCGGGATTCTAGCAAAAAAGCAGCTTCAAGCTTCAAGCGGCAAGATGATCCGCTTTTAACTTGCAGCTTGAAGCTTGCAGCTTACAGCTTGCTTCCTCCCGCACAGGTCGGCGACGCCGGGGCGCCGTCGATCTCTGCCCATTCCTGCGGGGTGTAGGTGTGCAGCGCCAACGCATGGAACTCGCCCATCAGCTCGCCGAGCGTGCCGTAGACTTTCTGGTGGCGCTTGACCCGGTTCAGGCCTTCGAACTGCGCGCTGACCACCACCGCCTTGTAGTGGGTCTGTGACCCGCGACTGTGCATGTGGCTTTCATCCAGCACTTGCAGGTGCTCAGGCTGTAACAGGGCCAGCGTCGATTCGATGCGTTGTTGCATGGTCATCACGAACTCCGCTTACTTCTTCTTGGCTGGCGCCGCGGCCGGGGTCAGCTCTTTGGTCATGTCGTCGAGCAGCTTGTTGACCACTGGCACCGCGCTTTCCAGTTTGCCCTGGGTCATCTGCGCCGACTGCTGGGTCAGCTGCGGCATTTTTTCCAGGACTTTCTTGCCCAGTGGCGACTGGTAGAAGGCAACCAGATCTTTCAGCTCGGATTCGCTGAAGTTGCTGGTGTAGAGCTTGACCATGTCGGGCTTGAGCTTGCTCCAGCCGATGGCCTGGTCCAGCGCAGCGTTGGCCTTGGCCTGGTAGGTTTCGAGCACGGCTTTCTTCGACTCAGGGGCTTTGGTCTGTTCAAAGCGCTGGGCGAACATTTGCTGCACTTGCATGTACACCGGGGTACCCAGCTTGTCAGCGTGAGCCAGCGTCAGGAAAGCTTCGGCACTGGCGTTGTGGCTGGCGGTATCGGCAAGCACCTGGCCGCTGGCGCAAACCAGTGCAACCGCGGTACAGATGGCGCGAAGACGAGTCATCGAGTTTCCTTTAAGCAAAGCGAGGTCGAACCCCAAGGGCGACCATTCTGCGCCTAACAATCGCTGTGGCTCAACCCCCGGCCCTTGCCGCGCTTGATTGGCGGGGTTTTGCGGTCAACAATCGAGCCGATGGAACCACCCGGGCCGATGCCGGCCTAAATTGCGCCAACAGACCAACAGGAGTGTGCACGATGAGCCGTATCGAAACCGACAGCCTGGGCCAGATCGAGGTCCCGGACGACGCTTACTGGGGTGCTCAGACGCAACGCTCGCTGATCAACTTCGCCATCGGTCAGGAACGCATGCCGCTACCGGTGCTGCACGCCCTGGCCCTGATCAAGAAAGCCGCCGCACGGGTCAACGACCGCAACGGCGACCTGCCCGCCGACATCGCCCGCCTGATCGAACAGGCCGCCGATGAAGTGCTCGCCGGCGAGCATGACGAGCAGTTCCCGCTGGTGGTCTGGCAGACCGGCAGCGGCACCCAGAGCAACATGAACGTCAACGAAGTGATCGCCGGTCGCGCCAACGAACTGGCCGGCAACCCGCGCGGCGGCAAGTCGCCGGTGCACCCGAACGATCACGTCAATCGCTCGCAAAGTTCCAACGACTGCTTCCCCACCGCCATGAGCATTGCCACCGCCAAAGCAGTGCAGGAACAACTGCTGCCGGCGATTGCCGAGCTGTCCGGCGGCCTTGCTGAACTGGCGGCACGGCACATGAAACTGGTGAAGACCGGGCGCACGCACATGATGGACGCGACGCCGATCACCTTCGGCCAGGAACTGTCCGGCTTCATCGCGCAACTGGATTACGCCGAGCGCGCGATTCGTGCCGCGCTGCCGGCAGTCTGCGAACTGGCTCAGGGCGGCACCGCCGTTGGTACCGGTTTGAATTCACCACACGGTTTCGGTGAGGCGATTGCCGCCGAACTCGCAGCACTGTCCGGTCTGCCGTTCGTCACCGCGCCGAACAAGTTCGCTGCACTGGCCGGTCATGAACCGCTGGTAACGCTGTCGGGTGCGCTGAAAACCCTCGCCGTGGCCTTGATGAAGATCGCCAACGACCTGCGTCTGCTGGGCTCAGGTCCTCGCGCAGGTTTCGCTGAAGTGAAGCTGCCGGCCAACGAACCCGGCAGCTCGATCATGCCCGGCAAGGTCAACCCGACCCAGTGCGAAGCGCTGTCGATGCTCGCCTGTCAGGTGCTCGGCAATGACGTGGCGATCGGTTTTGCCGCCAGTCACGGGCACTTGCAGCTGAACGTGTTCAAACCGGTGATCATCCACAACCTGCTGCAATCGATCCGTTTGCTGGGAGACGGCTGCAGCAACTTCCAGCAGCACTGCATCGCCGGGCTCGAACCGGATGCCGAGGTCATGGCCAAACATCTGGAACGTGGGCTTATGCTGGTGACCGCGCTGAACCCGCACATCGGTTATGACAAGTCGGCGGAGATCGCCAAGAAGGCTTACAGCGAAGGGCTGACTTTGCGTGAGGCGGCGTTGCAGCTGGGTTATCTGACGGATGAAGAGTTCGATGCCTGGGTGCGGCCGGAGAACATGATCGAGGCTGGGGCCAAGGGCTGAGTCATTTAGCGCCTGAAAATCCGTCTTCGCGAGCAGGCTCGCTCCCACAGGAAAATTGCATTGCAAAGTGGGAGCGAGCCTGCTCGCGAATTCAGGCGCCGCCGATCTTCAGCCAGGCACAACCCTGGCCCGCCGCGCCTTGAGGCCGGCAATCAACGACGGCCCCAACGCCACCAGCGCCGAACCCAGCACCACCAGCACCGCCCCGCCGTAGCCCAGCGCATTGATCTGCTCGGCATGCACATAGTCCGGCCAGATCCGCGCCGCAATCGCCACCGCCACAAACGTCACCAACGGCGTGATCGCCAGCGTCGCGCTGACCCGCGATGCTTCCCAATGCGCCAGTGCTTCGGCGAATGCGCCGTAGGCGATCAAGGTGTTCATGCAGCACGCCAATAGCAGCCAGCCCTGCAACGGGCTCAGGTTCAGCGCTTCCAGCGGATGCACCCACGGCGTCAGCAATAACCCGCAGGACAGATAGATCACCATCATCACCTGCAACGAATTCCACACCGTCAGCAATTGCTTCTGGCCCAGCGCATAGAAGGTCCAGACTGTCGACGCCAGCAGCACCAAGAGCACGCCGGCGGTGTAGTCGGACAGCGAAGTCAGCAGCTCGGCCAGGCGCTGATTGAAGAACAGGCCAAAGCCGATCAGCAACACCAGCAAGCCGATGCCCTGGCCGATGCTGAAGCGCTCCTTGAACACGAACAGACTGGCGATCAGCAGCATGATCGGCCCCATTTGCACCACCAATTGCGCGGTGCCGGGGCTGAGCAGGTTGAGGCCCATCAGGTACAGCACGTAATTTCCGACCAGCCCCAGTACCGCCATCAGCACCAGCCAGCCACCCTTCGGCCCGAGCACCTTGCGACTTGGCAGGCGCTTGACCGACGCCAGATAGATGAACAGGCAGCCACCGGACACCATCAGGCGAAACCAGGTCACCGTGACCGGGTCCATCACCTGCAATACCTGTTTGAGCTTGATCGGCAGGATGCCCCACAGAAACGCGGTCAGCAGCGCCAGGAACAGTCCGTACACCCAGCGCCCCGATGAAATGTGCATGCGAACCCCAAAAGCCTGCTGACAAGAACACTCATTCTAGGCGTCCGGCTGCGCACAACACAGGGACAGTTGCCGGCAGGCCGCGAATGAAACTGTGCAGGTCGCAGCAGTAAACCGGCGCGCCGCCGTTGATCGGCCGGGCAGGCGCGCCAAGTGCTTCAGGCATAAGCTGATTGCAGACTTTTCAACGCATATCAGGGAGACCGACATGTACGCCATGCGCGCCGAGGACAGCGCCCCCGCCACCCGTTTTCGCAGCGACCGCGTGTGTCGGGTCAATGGCGAGCTGTATTTCAGCACCCGGGAAAATACCCTTGAAGGGCCGTATGACAGTCAGGTGATCGAGCGGGAGATTCAGGCTTATATAGCGCGGATGCAGCGGCAGGATTCCAGCCGCTGAACCGTGGCGCTGCCTGCTCGCGAAGGGGCCTGAACAGGCAACCAATCCTTTAGCGCACCGCCTCAAACAACCCACTCGCCCCCATCCCGCCACCCACGCACATGGTGACGATGCCGTAGCGCAAATTGCGTCGCTGCAATTCCCGGATCAGATGCCCGACCTGACGCGAGCCGGTCATGCCGAACGGGTGGCCGATGGAAATCGAGCCGCCGTTGACGTTGTACTTGTCGTTGTCGATCTCCAGCCGGTCGCGGCTGTACAGGCACTGCGAAGCGAACGCCTCGTTCAATTCCCACAGATCGATATCCGCCACCTGCAGGCCCTTGGCCTTGAGCAGTTTCGGCACCGAGAACACCGGGCCGATGCCCATTTCGTCCGGCTCGCAGCCGGCGACGGTGAAGCCACGGAAAAACGCTTTCGGCTTGAGCCCCAGTTCCAAGGCTTTATCCAGGCTCATCACCAGCGTCATCGAGGCACCATCGGACAGCTGCGAGGAATTGCCCGCCGTCACCGAACCGTCGTCGGCGAACACCGGTTTCAAACCGGCAAGGCTTTCGTAGGTGGTGTCCGGGCGGTTGCAGTCGTCGCGCTCGACGACGCCGTCGACAATCTGCACTTCGCCACTGTTCTTGTCCTCGACGCGGTATTTCACCGCCATCGGCACGATTTCATCATCGAACAAACCCGCAGCCTGGGCCTGGGCCGTACGGATCTGGCTTTGCAGCGCATAGCGATCCTGGGCTTCGCGGCTGACACCGTAACGGCGCGCCACCACTTCGGCGGTCTGGCCCATGGTGTAGTAGATGCCGGGAGTCTGTTGCTTGAGCAGCGGGTTGATCAGATGATCGGTGTTGACGCTTTTCAGGGTCAGGCTGATCGACTCGACGCCGCCGGCAACGATGATGTCGCTGCAACCGGAGGCGATCTGGTTGGCGGCAATCGCAATCGCCTGCAAGCCCGAGGAGCAGAAACGGTTGAGGGTCATGCCGGCGGTGCCGGTGCCCAGGCGCGACAGCACCGCGACGTTGCGGCCGATATTGTAGCCCTGCGCGCCCTCGTTGGAGCCGGCGCCGACGATGCAGTCCTCGACGCTGGTCGGGTCGATATCGTTGCGTGTCAGCAGGGCATTGACGCAGTGGGCCGCCATGTCATCGGGGCGGGTCTGGTTGAACTTGCCGCGAAAGGATTTGGCCAGGCCGGTCCGCACGCTGTCGACGATCACCACTTCACGCATGGCATACCTCATTGTTGTTGTCGGTTGAGAGTGGACCTGAGCATAAGTCCACCTTCTTGCCGACCGCGAGGATCATTCACCCGGCGTATGCGCGGCCATCGCCTCAGTCCTTGTGCTTTTTGGCCTTCTTGTCGGATTTCTCGAACGCGTCTTCCAGCGCGCGGTTGATGGTGCGCAACACTTTCACCCGCGCCCAGCGTTTGTCGTTGGCCTCGACCAGCGTCCACGGCGCGATCTCGGTGCTGGTGCGATCAACCATGTCGCCGACCGCCCGGCGATAGTCGTCCCACTTTTCCCGGTTGCGCCAGTCGTCCTCGGTAATCTTGAAACGCTTGAAGGAAATCTCTTCGCGCTCCTGAAAGCGCTCCATCTGCGTGTCCTTGTCGATGGCCAGCCAGAACTTGACGACGATGACGCCGGCATCGGCCAGTTGCTCTTCGAAGTCATTGATTTCGCCGTAGGCGCGCAGCCAGTCGGCCGGAGTGCAGAAGCCTTCGATCCGCTCGACCAGCACCCGCCCATACCAAGAGCGGTCGAACACGGTAAATTTGCCCCGCGCCGGAAGGTGTCGCCAGAACCGCCACAGATACGGTTGTGCGCGCTCTTCTTCGGTCGGCGCAGCGATCGGCACGATGCTGTACTGACGCGGATCGAGCGCCGCTGCCACGCGGCGAATCGCCCCGCCCTTGCCCGCCGCGTCGTTACCCTCGAACACCGCGACCAGCGCATGGCGACGCATGCGTTTGTCGCGCATCAGCCCGGACAGGCGCGCCTGCTCGGTGATCAGTTGTTCTTCATAGTCTTTCTTGTCCAGACGCTGGGTCAGGTCGAGGCTGTCGAGCAGGTTCAACTGATCGACCGGCGTGCCCAGCGGCGCGGCACTGACTTCGTGGGGATTGACGTCGGCGCGCTTGAGCGCACTTTGCAGGCCTTCGAGGAGAATCTTGCCCACCGCCAGGCTGCGGTAATTGGCATCGACGCCTTCGATGACATGCCACGGCGCGTAATCGCGGCTGGTACGGCGCAGCACGCGCTCGCCGTATTTGACGAACTTGTCGTAGGTCTGCGACTGCTGCCAGTCCAGCGGGCTGATGCGCCAACTGTGCAGCGGATCGTCGGCCAGCGATTTGAGCCGCGCTTTCATCTGCTTCTTGGACAGGTGAAACCAGAACTTGAAGATCAGCGCGCCTTCATCGCAGAGCATTTTTTCCAGACGCTCGGCGCCGGCGATGGCCTGGTCCAGACGCGGATCCTTAAACAGTCCGTGCACCCGGCCCTGGAGCATCTGGCTGTACCAGTTGCCGAAGAACACGCCCATCCGGCCCTTGGCCGGCAGCATCCGCCAGTAGCGCCAGGCGGGTGGCCGCGCCAGTTCTTCATCGGTTTGTTGGTCGAAGGTGCGCACTTCGATCAGGCGCGGGTCCATCCACTCGTTGAGCAGCTTGACCGTCTCGCCCTTGCCCGCCCCTTCGATGCCGTTGATCAGGATGATCACCGGAAAGCGTTTCTGCTGCTGCAACTCGAACTGCGCTTCCAGCAAGGCTTCACGCAGCGCAGGGACCGCCGCCTCATAAGTGTCTTTGTCGATGGCGTGACCGATTTCAGCGGATTCAAACATTGGACGGCTCCTTCCAGGGTTCAGCAAGACTAGCGGATTGGGCACGGGCGCAGGGCAGAAATTCCCATGAACTCAGGACGGGATGAGAACTTTGTGGTGAGGGGATTTATCGTTGACTGGCTGTGCAGTAGTCGTAGATACGGGAAGTGTGGTTTGGATCGGGAAACCGGGGTGGATGGTTTTGGGACTGCTTCGCAGTCCAGCGGGGATAAATCCCCTCGCCACAGGGTTCTTTTCACTGCGAGTCTTGTGGTTCTGGGACTGCTTCGCAGTCCAGCGGGGATAAATCCCCTCGCCACAGGGTTCTTTTCACCGAGAGTCTTGTGCTGGATCAGGTAGTACCGGCGCGATCGGCTAGAATGGCCGCCTTGTGTTTGCCGAGCCTGCCATGAAAGCCGAAATGCCCCACGCCCAACTCGACTGGGACGACCAGGGACGCCCACGTTCGCGGGTGTTCGATGACGTGTATTTTTCCGATCAGTCGGGGCTGGAGGAAACCCGTTACGTGTTTCTTGACCAGAACCGTCTGGCCGAGCGCTTCGCTGCGCTACCGGCGGATGGTCGGCTGGTCATTGGCGAAACCGGCTTCGGCACCGGGCTGAATTTTCTCTGCGCCTGGCAGTTGTTCGAACAGCACGCGGTGGCCGGCGCGCGTTTGCATTTTGTCAGCGTCGAGAAGTACCCGCTGGCGCCTGCGGATCTGCGCCGGGCCTTGGCACTGTGGCCGGAACTCAAGCCGTTGGCCGATCAGTTGCTCAAGCACTACGTGGCGATTCATCAAGGCTTTCAGCGCATTACTTTGGCCGAAGGTCGAGTGACGCTGACCTTGCTCATCGGCGATGCGCTGGAGCAACTGCCGCAACTCGATGCGCAGATCGACGCGTGGTTTCTCGACGGTTTCGCTCCGGCGAAAAATCCGGACATGTGGACCGCTGAGCTGTTCGTCGAACTGGCGCGCCTGGCCGCACCGGGATCGACTATCAGCACCTTCACCAGCACCGGTTGGGTCCGGCGTCTGCTCAACGCTGCCGGGTTCAAGATGAAGCGCACACCGGGCATCGGCCACAAGTGGGAAATCCTGCGTGGCGAATTTCTCGGCTGGCCCGCCGAGGTGGCGGCGCCCATACCGGCGAAAACCTGGTTCGCCCGCCCTGCTCCGTTGCGCGGTGAGCGCCGGGCGCTGGTGATCGGCGCCGGTCTGGCCGGCTGCGCGACGGCGTCGAGTCTGGCGGCGCGCGGCTGGCAGGTGAGTCTGCTGGAGCGCCACGCGGCGGTGGCGCAGGAAGCTTCGGGGAATCCGCAAGGCGTGCTCTATCTCAAGTTGTCCGCCCATGGCACGGCGTTGTCGCAGTTGATTGTCAGTGGCTTCGGTTACACCCGGCGCCTGCTGGAAAGCCTGCAACGCGGCAGCGACTGGGATGACTGCGGCGTGCTGCAATTGGCGTTCAATGCCAAGGAAGCCGAGCGCCACGGGCAACTGGCGGCGGCGTTTCCTGAAGATCTCTTGCAGTGGCTGGAACAACCCGAAGCGCAGGCTCGCGCCGGTGTCGGCGTGGCCCACGGCGGTTTGTTCTACCCCGAAGGCGGCTGGGTGCATCCGCCGGCACTGTGTCAGGCCCAGGCGATGCACGCCAACATTGAATTGCTCAGCCATCACGAAGCTTTGGAACTGCGCAAAGTCGCTGACCAGTGGCAAGCGTTCGACGGCGAGCGTTTGCTCGCCAGTGCGCCGGTGGTGATCCTGGCCGGAGCTGCCGAAATCAAACGTTTTGCCCAGAGTGCCGAATTGCCGCTCAAGCGCATTCGCGGGCAGATCACGCGTTTGCCTGAAACCGCAGACAGTCGTGCGCTGGCCACCGTGGTGTGCGCCGAAGGCTACGTCGCCCCGGCGCGTCTGGGCGCGCACACCCTGGGCGCGAGTTTCGACTTCAACAGCGACGACCTGACGCCCACGACTGCCGAGCACCAAGGCAATCTGGCGATGCTCGAAGAGATTTCCAGCGACCTGCTGAGCCGTCTGAACATCAGCGAGCAGCCAATTGAGAACCTTGAGGGCCGCGCAGCCTATCGCTGCACCAGCCCCGATTACCTGCCGATTGTCGGCCCGCTCGCTGATCTGCAAACCTTCAATCAAACCTACGCTGCGTTGAGCAAAGACGCCCGACAAGTGCCGGACCTCGCCTGCCCGTGGCTCGACGGTCTGTACGTCAACAGCGGCCACGGTTCTCGCGGGCTGATCACCGCGCCGCTGTCCGGCGAACTGCTCGCCGCGTGGCTGGACAACGAGCCGCTGCCGTTGCCGCGCAGCGTGGCCGAAGCGTGCCATCCCAACCGGTTTGCCTTGCGCAAACTGATTCGCGGCAAGTGAATATCAGATGTCCGGCATCACACAGAGGCCGAGGTCCATCAGGCGTATGGACTCTTCGGTCAGGCGCTTGATCACTGCCTCTTGTGCCTGCTCCTTTTCAAGCTGGAGGGCATTCGCCTGACTCACATAGTCGGCACTGAGCAGGGTGTCCGCCTGCTCATCGAGAGCACTCATGCGCGGCGCGAACGATTCATCGATCATTGAAAATTTGCGCGTAAACGTACGCTTCAGATAATCACGCCAGAACGTTCGCTCCTGCATGTATTTCAGCCATTGCGGGGAAAGTTCGGCAGTCATCACGCGATTCCTGGCGACCTCAAGATCAGCGGCTGTCACGCCACTCTGGGCATCGAACAGCATACCTTTCGGTTGACCGCGCAGCCCCAGCTCATCGGTCAGACCGATGCGATAAGCAAGGTTCATTTCCAGTGCATCGACCTTCGGCGCCCGGAGCGAATGCTCCAAGGCAATTTCTTCCAGCTTGTCCAGCCTGAACAGACTGCGGCCCAGTTCCAGCAGAGCTTTGGCAGTGACCTTGCGGCCGCTTGCCGCGCTGGTTACCCGCTCGACTTCCACCTCGACTTCCAGGCGACTGAACACCAGCGTTGCGTTGTCGGTGCAATGAAGCGGATCGGCAGCCGTGTCGAGCACTTGTTCACACAGCGGCCCGTCAGCTTCGGCCGCCTTCAGTACCGCCCAGACGCGTCGCTGCAATTCGGCGCTGGCCTTTTTCCCGTCCGCGGTATCGCCCAGTTGCGCCAGCACGGTGAACAAGCCATCGGCCTTCGGCTCGTTTCGCAATGCCGTCCAGATCCGCGTCTGTTCTGCCCACTCCTCGCCACTGTTCTTGGTCAACCAGAGCGAGCGGGCGTGTTGCTCGTTCATCCTGGCGATGTCATCGGGGAGGTAGTCCATACCGATGCCGAAATTATCGCGATAGTTTTCCAGATGCGTTTTGCTGCGTTCGGAAAAAGGATTCAGTCCCAGCTTGAGTGCGCTGGTGAAATGGCGTGTTTTCTGGAATAACCAGTCGGGCAGCTCTTTGATTTTATTCCCGGTCAGGTTCATCAATTCAATGTGGACGGAATTGGACAGGCCTTCTGGCAGTTCCGTGATGCCGGTGTCTTGCAGGGACAAGCGGCGCAGTTGCGTCATTTGACTGAAATCCGGGGTGGCGCCCAACGGATTCTTGTCCAGATTCAGGTAGCGCAACGTGCTCAGGTTGTTCAGCTTCGCCAGGGTCTGTTCGGTCAGCTTGAGCTGATTGTTTGCTAGGCTCAGCCGTTGCAGACGCGGCATGTGCGACAACACTTCAGGCAGCCGGGTGATCGTGTTGCTGCCCAGTTCCAGTAGCTCTAGCTGTTTGAAGGACTTGAGGAAGTACGCCACATCATCCCCCAGCGCCATGTTGCGCATCGACAATTGCTCTATGTGGTCAAAGCTCACCGACGGCGGCAATGTTGGCACCTTACCGATGCGCATGCCGTCAAGGTTGAGGGTACAGAGGCTTTTTCCCTCTTCGTTGGTGGCCCAATGAAAGCGTCGAAATCCTTCTTCGATCAACTCGGCGGCGATTTTCCGACTGTGCCGCGCTTCGGCCAGATCGCCACCCATGGCTTTCAGGGCCGCGGCATCTTCGCTCCAGACAAACAGCGCGTCACGCAGGGTTTGCAGATCCTGACGCAGGGCTTTGATGCGGGTCGCACGGCTCAACGGATCATCGCCCAGCTCATCGAGCAATTGGCTGAGCTGCTGCTGATTCAAGCGTGGATACAGTTTGCGCGCCTTGCGCAGCAGCGCCCGCGAATGCTCCGTCCCGGCAGCCTGATCGCTCTGCATGCAGGCCGGCTCGGCAAGCCGAGGCTCAAACGTGCCGCGAACCAATGTCTGCGCCGTCTCCTCGCGTTCATCCAGCGCCGCATCGAGCAATTTGCTGCGCAAGCGCACCGTGTCGGCCTGCGCAGACTCGCCCAACCCGGCGGCCGTCCGCTGACGCAACGGCAGCGCTTTGAGAATCGCGCTGTACAGATCCCCCGGCGCTGCTGCCACTTTGCCAAGTGACTTGCCGTCGCCACTGAACGCCTCGTAACCGGCAGCAGACTTCACCAGCGAGCAGGTATTTTCGGGTTTCGCAGAGGCATCGCCGATGGCTTCCAGGATTGGCCCGGCAAGTGTCTTGTCACGCACTTGCAAGCGCAATTGTGCATCCCAGCCGCTCATTCGTGGCAGCAACTGAATGGCCAGTTTGTCGGTATCGACATTGGCCAGGCGTGGCCAATGCAAACCTGCCAGAGCACGATCGAGTCGCACTGCGTTAATGTTTTGCCTGACGCGTTGCCCCATCCGTAACGGCACCTGCCCGGTCTCGCGCAGATGCAATCGTTCGATACTCGGCGCGCGCTCGATCAGCCGCTGCCCATGGCGCGTCGTAATGGCGGCAAAGACCTTGCGCAACTTCAGCACATCGTCCGCCTCGCTCCGGTCATAACGCTGATACATACGCTCAAGCACCGCCCGATGATCCGTCTTCAGCGCCGCGCCGAGCTTTTTCGCCAGCGCCGACTCTTCCAGACTGGCGGCGGTTTTACTGCCGAGCAGAGCATCGACTTCGTTCTGGTACAGGCCATCAATGACCGTTCGCAGCAACTGCCCCGCCGCCAGTTGTTCACGGCTGACTACCACGCTCAGAGCTTCGTCGGGCTCGCGGGTCAATGGATAAGTTGCCTCGACGCTGCCATCGGCGTTGGTCACCTCGATGTAGCGGTCGGTTGGCCAGCCCTTGAGCTTGGGCAATGCGTGCAATTGCTCGTCGGCGGGCTGGCCGGAATGTACTTCGCCGGCCTGCAGTTCGCGGGTTAGCTGGCGCAGTTGACGGGAGAGACGCACGCGTTCCACCGTGTCGCGCAGACGCTCCGGCAACGCCAGGTTATCGTTGAACGCCTGGAGCAATTGGTCATGACTGGTGCCACTGAGCCGACGCATGTTATCGAGGTCGCTGTCGCTGAATTCGCTCAGGTGCGGGTCGATGCGTTTGAGTGCGTACGCAGAACTGCCCCACTCCTCGGGCTCTTCGCCAGGAATGCGCCAGCCGCCCTCAACGTGTCGGGCCAACTCCGGGGCATAGGCGTCAGCGCGACTGGCATGCTCCAGACGCCACAGGCTGGCATCGGCATCGTAACTGCCGGCAAAGAATCGATGATCGACACGCCCAAGGGTTTTGCGGCCCACCTGATAAAACTCCTTGGAGCTGGCATCAATGGTGAATCCCGCCGGGAGTGAATGCTCATAGGCAACGAGATCGGGCTTCCACAAACGTGCCTTGCCTGCGTGATTGAGGATGGCCCGAAATTGCCCGAAGAACTCCGGGTGCGAGCGCAGCAGTTTGCCGCCCAGCGTGCCCAACGCCTTCTGCCCGCCGGCAAACGCCGTCATCAACGCGATGTTCTCCACCACGCTGAGCAGGTGCGAAAGCGCTTGCTGATGATCGCCACGCTGCCAGTCTTCGACCCCTTCAAACACTTCGCCGAGCAATTGCCCGACCGCAACGCCCATCATCAGCTGGCCAAGGACCGGCACAAACATGCCCGCCACTGACGCAATGGTCACGCCCAACTGGAGAAAATCCAGCAGACGTTTCTGGCGTGCGTCCTCATCGATATCTGCCGTCGGCACTGCCAGTTTGCGCGCATCGATCTGTAATTTGCCGACGTGACTCTGCACCATGAAATCAAAAAGCGGGACACTCATCGACAGTTGCCTGATGAGGCCCAACTCGCCTTTTTCCTCGAACGTTTTGAAGAAATCGGCCTTGTCATCCTCATCAAGGCATCGACCGAAATAATCCTTGTAGTCCGGTTTGCGCAGTTGTTGCGTGAGATAGTTTTTGAAGGCATTGAAGCTCGGATATTCGTACAACGCCCTCTCGGGCTCGCCCGCCATGTAGACCAGGCAACCATCCTCGGGATGCTCCTGCACCGAGCGCGCGCAGAACACCACGACGCCCCACACGCAGCTGTCCAGTATCTCGATGCCCTGCATGATCATCGGGTCGTTGCCGTGGCGCAGGGTTGCCGACGCCACGCCCTGGGCGTCAATCAGATCCTGCAGCATGCGCAATCCCTGCGGAGTGATATCAGCCTTGAGCGCGGCCAGATGAGCGTCGAGCTGCAACAGGCTTTTTTTCATCGCGCCAATGTCGCGGGTCAGGACACTGCTGGTCACGACTTTGCCGTCGGCATCGCGCAGGCCGAAGACTTGCTGGAAATGTTGCTGATATTTCTTGCCCAGGTCGAGCGTGCGGCACAACGCGGCGAACGCCTGCGGTGTCAGGCCCTGCACTCCCGCAGGCGCACTGGCAATGCGCACGACACTGCCGGACGGGAAACCATCGGCTTGCTCCTCGTCTTCAGTGAAGTTCTGCATCGCCGCCTGCAGCAGGGTTTGCGCGGCGTGTTTTACAACATCGATACCCGCCTGGTTGGTCGCCGTCGCGTCGCAGCCGCAATCGTCACCCGGCAGACTGAGCACATCCTGTTCGACGTCATAGACCGCCGGCCATTTGGCGTTCAACGCAGCGGTGAGTTCTGTTTTGCAGAAACTGCGCAACGATTGCAATCCGGCCAGATCCTTGGCCATTTTGAGCTGCAGGCGATGCAGCTCGCGAGCGGTCTGATCCAGCGTCGCCAGCGTGTCGGTCGAAGCCTTGAGCAAATAAGGCGGCAGACTTTTCTCCAGGGCCTCGGCCGTGTCGAGGTCTGCGGTGGCTTCCAGCAGCGTGCCGAGCACTGAAGATGGAGCAAGGTTTTGTTTCTGTTGCTGCACTGACATGGCAATAGTCCTTTATTGCTGTTGGGGCTTTCGACCTTAGCGATGGTGTGAATGAATTGATAATGGAAAAAACTGCTGGCAAATGCCGCAAACACACGCAGTTTTTCGGCCTATAAAACAGCCCGCTACCGCCCCGCAAAAAAAACCGGCTAACGCTGCCAGGGCGCCCTCTAGCACCGACCTGCAGAGGCCGTAGCGCCGCGCTTATAACTTATCGATCTAAAACTCCGCCTACCGTGACAGGTCAGTTTCTGAGTACCCGCACTTTTCGCGTGGTACGGCTTGACCTTCCCCAACGGAAAAACCGGTAAGGACTTTATGTGCGGATTAGCTGGCGAGTTACGTTTTGATCAACAACCTGCAGACCTTGCAGCGATCGAGAGAATCACCCATCACCTGGCCCCTCGCGGCCCTGACGCGTGGGGCTTCCATGCCCAAGGGCCGATTGCCCTGGGTCATCGACGCCTGAAAATCATGGACCTGTCGGACGGCTCGGCGCAGCCGATGATCGACAGCCAACTGGGCCTGTCCCTGGCGTTCAACGGTGCGATCTACAACTTCCCGGAACTGCGCGCAGAGCTTGAAGCACTGGGTTATGCCTTCTATTCGGGTGGCGACACCGAAGTGCTGCTCAAGGGTTATCACGCCTGGGGCGAGGGATTGCTGCCGAAGCTCAACGGCATGTTCGCCTTCGCCATTTGGGAACGCGATGCCAAGCGCCTGTTCATCGCCCGTGACCGTCTCGGCGTGAAGCCGCTTTACCTGTCGCGTACTGGCCAACGCCTGCGCTTCGCCTCGGCACTGCCGGCGCTGCTCAAGGGCGGCGACATCAACCCGATCCTCGATCCGGTTGCGCTCAATCACTATCTGAACTTCCACGCGGTGGTGCCTGCGCCGCGCACCTTGCTGGCCGGTATCGAAAAACTGCCGCCGGCCACCTGGATGCGCGTTGAGGCCGATGGCCGCACCGAGCAGAAAACCTGGTGGACCCTGCCCTACGGCCCGAATGAAGACGAGAAAAACCTCAATCTGGAAGACTGGGTCGATCGCGTCCTCGACAGCACCCGCGAAGCGGTGGCGATTCGTCAGCGTGCGGCAGTGGATGTCGGTGTGTTGCTTTCGGGCGGTGTCGATTCGAGCATGCTCGTCGGCCTGTTGCGCGAAGTCGGCGTAGAAAATCTGTCGACCTTCTCCATCGGTTTCCAGGATGCCGGCGGCGAGCGCGGCGACGAGTTCCAGTACTCGGACCTGATCGCCAAGCACTACGGCACCCGCCACCATCAGTTGCGCATCGACGAGAAAGAAATCATCGAGCAACTGCCCGCCGCCTTCCGCGCAATGAGCGAACCGATGGTCAGCCACGACTGCATCGCGTTCTATCTGTTGTCCCGCGAAGTGGCCAAGCACTGCAAAGTGGTGCAGAGCGGCCAAGGCGCGGACGAACTGTTTGCCGGTTACCACTGGTATCCGCAGGTCGACGGCGCGGCGGATCCTTATGCGGCCTATCGCGATGCATTCTTCGATCGCAGCTACGACGACTACGCGGCGACTGTGCAGCCGAAATGGCTGGTCGACCACGATGCGGCGGGCGACTTCGTCAAACAGCACTTTGCCCAGCTCGGCGCCGAGGCTGCCGTGGACAAGGCGCTGCGCCTGGACAGCACGGTGATGCTGGTCGATGACCCGGTCAAACGCGTCGACAACATGACCATGGCCTGGGGCCTGGAAGCGCGTACGCCGTTTCTCGACTATCGACTGGTCGAACTGTCGGCTCGCGTTCCGGGCAAATTCAAGCTGCCCGATGGCGGCAAGCAAGTGCTGAAAGAAGCTGCGCGCCGGGTCATTCCAAGCGAAGTGATCGACCGCAAGAAAGGCTATTTCCCGGTGCCGGGTCTCAAGCACTTGCAGGGCGACACACTCAATTGGGTGCGCGAGCTGCTGCTGGATCCGAGCCAGGATCGCGGCCTGTTCAACCCGAGCATGCTCGACAAGCTTTTGACTGACCCGCAAGGCCAACTGACCCCATTGCGCGGCTCGAAACTGTGGCAACTGGCGGCCCTGAACCTGTGGCTCAGTGAACAAGGAATCTGATTGATGAAACCCCATGCCACGTCCATCAACCAACGCCTGTTGCGTGGTCAGGCCCCCTCGTATGAACGTTTGCAGGCGCGCCTGGCCGAAGACGGCAGCGAGCCTGCCAGCGCCCCGATTGCCGTGCATTGCGGTTGGGGCCGGCTGCTGATCGGTCACACCTTTCCCGATCCGGCGTCACTGGCGCAGGAGCTGCTCAACGAGCAACCCGGCGAGCGCGATATCGCCCTGTATGTTGCCGCACCGCAGCAGATTCTCGGCCTTGAGCCGACGCAGCTGTTTCTCGACCCATCCGACACCCTGCGTTTGTGGTTCAGCGATTACCGGCAGGCCACGCGAGTGTTTCGCGGCTTCCGCATTCGTCGTGCGCAGAGCGAAACCGACTGGCAAGGCATCAACCGTTTGTACCAGGCACGCGGCATGTTGCCGATCGATCAGGAGCTGCTCACGCCACATCATCAGGGCGGCCCGGTGTACTGGCTGGCGGAAGACGAAGACAGCGGCGCGGTGATCGGCAGTGTCATGGGCCTCAATCATGAAAAAGCCTTCAACGATCCGGAACATGGCAGCAGCCTCTGGTGCTTGGCGGTCGACCCGCATTGCTCGCGCCCCGGCGTCGGCGAAGTGCTGGTGCGGCATCTGGTCGAGCACTTCATGAGTCGTGGTCTGGCTTATCTGGATCTGTCGGTGCTGCACGACAACCGTCAGGCGAAAAACCTTTACGCCAAACTGGGTTTCCGCAACCTGCCGACCTTCGCCATCAAGCGCAAGAACGGCATCAACCAGCCGCTGTTTCTCGGCCCGGGCCCGGAGGCGAATTTCAATCCTTACGCGCGGATCATCGTCGAAGAAGCGCATCGACGCGGTATCGACGTGCAAGTCGATGACGCCGACGCCGGGCTGTTCACCCTCAGCCATGGCGGCCGTCGCGTGCGCTGCCGCGAGTCGCTGAGCGATCTGACCAGTGCGATCAGCATGACCCTGTGCCAGGACAAAAGTCTGACCCACAAGGTGCTCAAGGCCGCAGGCCTGAAACTGCCGGCGCAGCAACTGGCGGGCAATGCCGACGACAACCTGGCCTTCCTCGATGAGCACCAACGGGTGGTGGTCAAGCCTCTCGATGGCGAACAGGGCCAAGGCGTCGCGGTGGATCTGCGCACCATCGAAGAAGTGCAGAAGGCTATCGAAACCGCCAAGCAGTTTGACAGTCGCGTGCTGCTGGAGAGCTTCCACGAAGGCCTTGATCTGCGCATTGTGGTAATCGGTTTTGAAGTGGTGGCGGCGGCGATTCGCAAGCCCGCCGAAGTGGTCGGCGATGGTCAGCATTCGATCGGTGCGCTGATCGAAGCACAGAGCCGCCGCCGGCAAGCCGCCACCAGTGGCGAAAGCAAGATTCCGCTGGACCACGAAACCCAACGCACGCTGCATGCTGCCGGTTACGACTACAGCAGCATCCTGCCGGCCGGCGAGCATCTGTTCGTGCGGCGCACGGCCAACCTGCACACCGGCGGGACGCTGGAAGACGTGACCGACATTCTTCATCCAACGCTGGTCGACGCGGCAGTGCGTGCGGCGCGGGCGCTGGATATTCCGATGGTCGGGCTCGATCTGATGGTGCCGGCGGCGGATCAGCCCGAGTACGTGTTCATCGAAGCCAACGAACGCGCCGGCCTCGCCAACCATGAACCGCAGCCGACGGCGGAGCGCTTTGTCGATCTGTTGTTTCCGCATAGTCAGCCGGCTGTCTCTTGAACCATCGTTGTTCCGGCTGACGCCTTCGCGAGCAGGCTCGCTCCCACAGGGGGAATGCATTCCAAATGTGGGAGCGAGCCTGCTCGCGAAGAGGCCCTGAACGTCACCACCAATTTTCCTCATCGAAACCATCGGTGTGCACAACCCATCAGGAGTTTCCATGACCATGACCACACAAATCCCTGAACCGGATCTGGCTTACCTGCAAAAAGTCCTGCTGGAAATGCTCGCCATTCCCAGCCCGACCGGTTTCACCGACACCATCGTGCGCTACGTCGCCGAGCGTCTTGAAGAGCTGGGCATTCCGTTCGAAATGACCCGGCGCGGCACCATTCGCGCGACGTTGAAGGGTAAAAAGAGCAGCCCTGACCGCGCGGTGTCTGCGCACCTGGATACCATCGGCGCTGCTGTGCGTGCGGTGAAAGACAACGGTCGCCTGACCCTCGCCCCGGTCGGTTGCTGGTCGAGCCGCTTTGCCGAGGGCAGCCGGGTCAGCCTGTTTACCGACACCGGGGTGATTCGCGGCAGCGTGCTGCCGCTGATGGCGTCCGGGCACGCCTTCAACACCCAGGTCGATGAAATGCCGATCAGCTGGGACCATGTCGAGTTGCGGCTGGACGCCTACTGCACGACCAAGGCCGATTGCGAGTCGCTGGGCATTCATGTCGGCGACGTGGTGGCCTTCGATCCGCTGCCGGAGTTCACCGAAAGCGGCCATATCAGCGCCCGCCACCTTGACGACAAGGCCGGCGTTGCCGCATTGCTCGCTGCTCTGAAGGCGATTGTCGACAGCGGCCAGGAACTGAACATCGATTGCCATCCACTGTTCACCATCACCGAGGAAACCGGCAGCGGTGCAGCGGCGGCATTGCCTTGGGACGTCAGCGAGTTTGTCGGCATCGACATCGCACCGGTCGCCCCCGGCCAGCACTCGAGCGAACACGCCGTGAGCGTGGCGATGCAGGATTCGGGCGGGCCGTATGACTATCACCTGTCGCGGCATCTGTTGCGTCTGGCCGATGAACACGAATTGCCGGTGCGCCGTGACATGTTCCGCTATTACTTCAGCGATGCGCACTCGGCGGTCACCGCCGGCCACGATATTCGCACTGCCCTGCTTGCTTTCGGCTGCGATGCCACCCACGGCTACGAGCGTACGCACATCGACAGTCTGGCGGCGCTCAGCCGCTTGCTCGGCGCGTATATTCTCAGCCCGCCGGTGTTTGCCAGCGATGCGGCGCCGGCCAATGCTTCACTGGATCGCTTCAGCCATCAGATTGAGCATGACACGCAGATGGAAAGCGAAACCCGCGTGCCGCCGGTGGACAGTCTGGTTGGGCAGCGTTCTGACAGTTGAGCCTTCGGTGAACAGATAACCGCCTTCGCGAGCAGGCTCGCTCCCACAGGGGATCGCTTTCAAATGTGGGAGCGAGCCTGCTCGCGAATGGGCCGGCAAGACCGATACAGAACTGGCAGACGAAACCCAATCCCCGTAGCATCCCGACATTGATTTGACCGAGGTGCCCATGCTCATTCCCCACGACGCGCTTGAAGTCGACACCCTCACCCGCCTGATCGAGGATTTCGTCACCCGCGACGGTACCGACAACGGCGATGACACCCCGCTGGAAACCCGCGTCCTGCGCGTGCGTCAGGCACTGACCAAAGGCCAGGCATTGATCGTGTTCGACCCGGAAAGCGAACAGTGCCAGCTGATGCTCAAGCACGACGTACCCAAGCATCTGTTCGACTGAAACCGTCAGCCAGCCTTCGCCGCGGCCTCCTTGCGCTTGATCCGGTCATAGACCTCGGCGCGGTGTACATGGACCTTTTTCGGCGCCTCGACGCCGAAGCGCACGCTGGAGCCGTTGACCGACAGAACACGCAGGGTGATGTCGTCTCCGATTGAAATCAACTCACCGACCACACGGCTGAGTACAAGCATGGGATTCATCCTTCAGGACTGGCAAACCCTGAAGATGCGCGGCTTACAGCGTCTTCACAATCCACGACGAGCAAATCAGTCTTGCCCTACAGCTGCCCACGCCCAGAGCTGTCAGACGCTTCGCACAAAAGCCTCAGGCGGCGGAAAAGCGCGGCCCGAACAGAATGATGCTGGCACCGACCACGCACAGAGCCATGCCAATCCAGTCCGAGCCCAGCGGACGCACCCGCTCGACCACCGCCAGCCAGCCAATCGAAGCAACGATGTAGATCCCGCCGTACGCGGCATAGGCGCGCCCGGCGTAGGCCGCTTCAACACGGGTCAGCAACAGCGCGAACAGGGTCAGGCTGAGCAACGCGGGAATCACCCACAACGCACTCTTGCCCTGGCGCAGCCACATGTAGAAGGCAAAACAGCCGGCGATTTCAAACAGCGCCGCAAGGAAGAACCACAAGTAATTGAGCATGGAGGCGTCTCGACAGGGTGACCGTGGCGGCCACCCTAACGACGCGGCAGGAATCGAACAAGATCAAGCGTTGTTTTGTTTGGCCTTGGCGCGCATTTTCTCGGCCATGGAAGTCATTTCGTTGTAGAGCAGTTGCGGATTCTTCTGTTTGAGCGCCCAGGCCATGCGCCCTTGTTCGTGAGGCAGAATCAGGAATTCGCCGGCGGCGACTTGCTGGTAGATGTAGTCAGCGATGTCGGCGGCACTGATCGGCGAACTTTCCAGCAACTTGCCGACCTGGGCTTTCATGGCCGGAGTCGGGCCACGGAAAGAATCGAGCAAGTTGGTCTGGAAGAACGATGGGCAAACCACATGCACCGCCACTTCCTGCTGTGCCAGTTCGATCAGCAGACTTTCCGACAACGCCACCACGCCGGCCTTGGCCACGTTGTAGTTACTCATTGCCGGGCCTTGCATCAACGCGGCCATGGAGGCGATGTTGATGATCTTGCCCTTGCTCTGTTCCAGCAGCGGCAGGAACGCCTTGCAGCCCTTGACCACACCCATCAGGTTGATCGCGATCTGCCAGTCCCAGTCTTCCAGCGACAACTCGCTGAAGAATCCGCCCGAGGCGACGCCGGCATTGTTGACGATGATGTCGATGCCGCCGAGCTTCTCTTCGCAGGCCTGGGCGAAGGCGGTGAGCTGGCTGTAATCGCGCACGTCGCAGCGCTGGATGAAGCCGTCACCGCCCGCCTCGCGCACCAGTTTCAGGGTTTCCTGCAGGCCGGGTTCACTGACATCGGACAAGGCCAGCCGCCAGCCTTCACGGGCCCAGCGCAGGGCGATTTCGCGACCCAGGCCTGAGCCTGCACCAGTGATCATCATGCGATTTTGCATAGCGGACAGCCTTGTTGTTCCGGGAGAGATGCGCCGAGTGTAGCGAAGGAACTTCGTTCACCCACGCTCCATCCAGTTGCTGAATGGAGGATCAAAAGATTCCAGCCGTCATCGTTCCGGTTGGTCTCATGCAGGAGCTGACGAGTGCAACGAGGCTGCGATCTTTTTGCTGGAAAGGAAATAACCGAGCAATCCAAATACATTAAAAAAACATTGAATTATTTTTCACCGGCGCAAGTCGGAACATGTAAGCCGGCTGGAATTTAGTTGCTCTCCAGCTGCCCACTGAGCATCAAGACTCTTCCAGACTCTGAACAAGGAAATCACCCATGGGCACAATTCTAATCATCATCCTGATCCTGTTGCTGATCGGTGGTCTGCCGGTCTTCCCGCACTCCAGAAGTTGGGGTTATGGCCCGTCGGGTATTATCGGCGTGGTGTTGGTCGTGCTGCTGGTGCTGTTGTTACTCGGCAAGATATGACGATTTGAAGCTGTAAAAAAAGAGGCCCTTTTGCAAGGGCCTCTTTTTTATTGCGTGGACTTTAAGGAGTGATCAGTCCGGCTTGCCGTGAATGACACCGGCGGTGTTATCGAGCAAGCTCTTGGTTGCGGTTTGCAGGAACGCTTCAAGTTTGAGTTTGAGTTCGGCAGTGCGCGGCGCGTCCGGTACAACTTCGGCGTGCGGGTTGGCGCCCAGCTGATATTTCCAGATTTTCGGGCCCATGTCCTTGTCACGCGGCAGCACCAGAATCTCATCGGCGGTGACGATGGCGGTGGTCTGCTCGCTGCCCGAAGGCTTGATCACGCCAAAACCGGTGTCGCCCTGCGGCAGGTTGAGCAGGTCGCGGCCCCAGCACTGGTGACGCACTTCGCCACCGAGGCGGCCCATGATGGTCGGCACGATGTCGATCTGCGTACCCACGGTGTGGTCGCGGGTACCGAACTTCTGCTGGATGCCCGGGGCAATCATCAGCATCGGCACGTTGAAGCGACCCAGGTCCATTTCGGTGATCTGGCGCTCGTTGCCGAAGCCGTGGTCGCCGACGATGACGAACAGGGTTTCGTTGAAGTACTTCTCTTTGCGCGCCTTCTCGAAGAACTGGCCGAGCGCCCAATCGGAATAGCGCATGGCGGTCAGGTGTTCGTTGAGGCTGCCACGGTCAGTGACGCGCTCGACCGGCAATGGCGTCGGCAAGGCGTACGGCGTGTGGTTGGACAGGGTTTGCAGCAGCGCGTAAAACGGCTTGCCGTTTTCCCGCGCCTTCAGTTCCTGCAGGCCACGATCGAACATGTCCTGGTCGGACACGCCCCAGGTCGGATCGGAGAACACCGGATTAACGAAGTCGTTGCGGCCAACGAAGTTGGTCATGCCCTGGTTGCTGAAGAAGCCCGACTGGTTATCCCAGGCGAAGTCGCCGTTGTAGACGTAGACATCGTCATAGTCGCGGGCGCTGAGCAGCTGCGGCAGGCCGGACAGTTTGTGGCTGCCTTCCGGGGTCTGCATCAGGTATTCGAAACCTGGCAGGTTGGGGAAGCAGGCCATGGTCGCGAACATGCCCTGATGGGTGTGGGTGCCGTTGGAGAAGAAACGGTCGAACAGCAGACCTTCCTTCGACAGCTTGTCCAGGTACGGGGTGATATTGCCCGGCGCGCCCAAAGCACCGACCGAGTGACCGGCCATGCTTTCCATCAGGATCACCACGACGTTCTTGATCGGCAGGGTCTTGTCGGCCGGCGGCATGTAGTCGCGGCGAACAGCGGCGATGTCGGCATCGACCAGTTTGTCGTCCGGCATCAGCAGCATGTCGCGCACCACTTGCTGCGCCTGTTCCTGCGGCAGGGTGGCTTTCCAGATGTTGTCGCGGTCTTCGCCCATGCGCGCCTTGGCTGCGGCGACCAGCGACAGCGTGCCGTTGAGGCCGAGCTGGTTGGCGAAGTTGGAATCGGTGGTGTAGACGTCACCCCAGCGCATCGGCGGGCCCTGACGCAGGGTGCCGCGAGCGGCGACCACGCAGATCAGCAGGCAAACCACGAACACCGCCAGGCGGGTGTACCACGGCGCAACCTGACGGGAGCTGACGCTGCCGCCGCTGAACGGTCCGCGCGGGCGGGTGGCGCGGTCGGCGCCTTTGAACGCCAGGGTCAGAATGACCGTGCCGATTACCCATGCCAGCAAGTAGCGCACCACCGGGAAACCGTACCAGAGCATGCTCATTACGGTTTTCGGGTCTTCCTTCACGTACTGGAACACCAGACCATTGAGGCGCTGGTGAAACTCGCGGTAGAAGTCCATCTCCATCAGGCCGAGGAACAGCGCGATGCTCGACGCGACGGTCAGCCACAGACGGAAGAAACCGCGCGCGGCCATGGCCCGGGCACTGAACAGTGCCAGCACCAGCGGAATGCACAGGTACACCACCAGGCGCAGGTCGAAACGCAGACCGTTGACGAACGCTTCAAGGAAGGTCGCGGCTGGGGTGTCGAGGATCATCTCGCGGTTGTAGACCAGCAGCGCAAGGCGCAGCGCGGAAAACATGACCATCATGACCAGTGCGCACAGCAGCGTGTAGGCCAGATGCGATTTGACGGTCGGTTGCAGCAGGCGAGCAGAAGATCGCTGCTGATTCAGGGCGTCCGGGTTTGCCATGTCGTTTTAGGACCCATTGGAAGTTGAAGTTGCAAAAATACAGCGGCGCCAGGCCCTCTATTGGTCAGTCCAGACCCCGGGGCGTGCGCGGTGCGCAAATGTTGCACGATCGTTCACACCATTGCCATTGATTACTGCCCTGCTCTTCGAGACTTTAATTCGAAGGGTTGGCAGCGCTATGGCAGGCAACAAGTGCGGGCGAATTGTCTTGGAGACTTTGTGAAAATTTCGTGCAACGCATATCTGGAAATACAATTTAGAGACAAAACAAAACGCCCCGAACCGGTCGGGGCGTTTTGCTTACAGCGAATTGACTATTTCTCGGCGCGTTCTTTCAGCGCTTTCAGGGTGTTGAATGGCGCATCCACCACAAACTTGTTGGCGACCATGGCCGGCACGCTACCGCCCGGCTCGGTGTGCACCTGATAAGTCACTTCAACCTGATCGCCCTTAGGCACGAACTTCCAGAAGCCTTTGACCTGCTGAACCCGCACGAAACCTTTTTCTTCCGGCAGATAGGTCGGTACGCCTTCAAGATTACGGGTCAGGCTGCCATCGGCGCCCTCAACGGTGGTGATCTTCAGCACCGAATCACGCGGGGTCACCGGCCACGGCGTGTTGAATTGCGAATAGGTCCAGCTCAGATCGCCTTCGTGCTTGAGCAGTTTCTGGCTCTTGCACTCGTGAATCCACGCGCAGGCGCCAGAGACGTCTTCCTGCAAGGCGCGCAGTTTGGCAACGGTGGTTTTCATCAGCGCGACGCCTTGGTAGGACTTGTAGTCCGAACCGGGTATTTCGCTCAGGGAAACCTTGATGCCGTCTTCGTTCTTGGCCACTTTCCAGTCTTCTGCCTGGGCGACCGAAGTGGCAAGTACGGCAGTCAGACCACACAACACAGCGATACGGTGCAGCGAACCCATAGTGTTATTCCTTATTGTTGAAGTTCCGTTCGTGAACACATCACGCCGCCGTCATCTGCTCCCACCAGCCGATCAATCTGATCGCTTCTTCCGAACTGCTGCCGCATACCTCGACATCCGCAGCGAAGCCCGAGCACACAGCCGGACGTTCCGGACGGCCGAAAATGCTGCACAGGTTATCGACCGACAGTTGCACGCAACGTTCGCCGGCGGGCTTGCCATCGGGCATGCCGGGAATCGGCGAACTGATGGAGGGGGCAATGCAGCAAGCGCCACAGCCTTCACGGCATTTCATGACGAACAGATCCTCGCGACGGGCGATGTGTAAAGAGACGGGAAACAGAGTAACCGCTAAAACGACTGTTTCAAATTGCTACAAGCGGCTTTTCAACGATAAGTGAAAGTGACCGGGCAGTCTCCGACGAAGCGCCTGCTCTGGGCGTCGCAGAGGGCTGCATCTATTGCTTGAATTCGAAATCCAGCGCCGCACCTTCCACATCGCGTCGCGCTTCGTTGCGCAGTTGCAACTGCATTTCGTTGCTGAGCAAACGGCCGTTGAGCTGGAAGCCGTTATCTTTCTCGCCAAACATCTGCGGCAGGATGGCCTCGCGTTTGGGCAGCTCAACGGTGCCCTGGGGCTTCAACTCTTCAACCATATCCTTGGGCAGGCTGAGATCGAGTTTTGCCGGCGGCAATTTGGTCTTGGCCACTTCGCTGGCGGGTTTCGATTTCGAAGCAACCGGGCGGCGCTTCTTCACCGTGACGTTTTTTTTCGCCTGGGCTTTTTTTGCCGGAGCCGCGGTTTTGGTGGCTTTGTTCGTGGTACTGGTCGCTGCCGGTTTTTCCTGGGCTGCGGCCGCCAGGACACCCGGCGCCTGGCCGATCATCAGCAAACCCAGCAGTACCCACGCGGCAGGAACAATCGCTTTCATGGACCCAACGAACTAACGGCAGAGGGCCACATGCTCGCCTGTTGTGCGTCACATGACAAGCCTCAGCGCCCTCCCCGTTCAGAATCCGCCAGCGGTTTCCTGACACAGTTGGGTGGCCAACAGACCCAGCGTCATCAGCGCCCGCTCCGCTTCGCGGTTCCACGGAATGCCGCAGTTAAGGCGGATGCAGTGGTTGAACTGCTCGGTATTACTGAAGATCAGCCCCGGCGCGATGCTGATGCCTTGTTGCAGCGCGCGGACATGCAATTCCTGAGTATTGACCCGCCCCGGCAAGCTCACCCAGAGGATGAAACCGCCCGTAGGCCGGGACATTTGCGTGCCCTCGGGGAAGTGCTGCTGCACCGCCAGCTGGAACGCGCTGAGGTTTTTCCGGTACTCCTGACGGATGTAGCGTAAATGCCGGTCATAACCGCCGTTTTCCAGATACGCGGCAATCGCCATCTGCGTAACGCTGCACGCCGAATGGGTGCTGAAGGTTTGCAGGCGCTGGATTTCCTGTTGGTATTTGCCGGCGATCATCCAGCCGATGCGCACACCCGGTGATAGGGTTTTGGAGAAGCTCGAGCAGTAGATCACCCGATCCAGGCGGTCGTAGGCTTTCAGCGCTTTGGTGCGGCCCTGCTCGAACATCAGTTCGCCGTAGATATCGTCTTCGACAATCTGAATGTCGAAATCCGAGGCCAGACGCAACAACTGTTTCTGCCTCTCTTCCGGCATGGTTCCGCCGAGGGGGTTGCTCAGGCGCGTGGTCAGCACCAGCGCCTTGATCGACCATTGGTTGGCGGCCAGTTGCAAGGCCTCCAGGCTCATGCCGGTGGCGGGATCGCTGGGGATTTCGATGACTTTCAGGCCGAGCAGATCGGCCAGTTGCAGCAGGCCGTAATAGGTCGGCGATTCGGCAGCGATCAGATCGCCCGGCCGGGTCAGCACGCGCAACGACATCTGCAAGGCGTCGACACAGCCGTGGGTGATCACCACTTCCGACGGATCGACAACCACGCCAGCGTCACGCATGCGGATCGCCACTTGCCGGCGCAGCGGTTCGAAGCCGGGGCTGAACATGTAGCTGAACGCCCGAGGGCTGTGGAAGCGGGTGACCTTGGCCAGTTGCTGATGCAGCGCGCGCACCGGCAGATAATCGACACTCGGCACCGCAGCGCCCAGCGGAAACACGCCTTCGCGGCGGGATTCGACCAATACCTGTTGAATGATGCTGCTGCGCGTCACCAGCCCCGGCCGTTCGACCCGGGCAATGTCCGGCGTCGGCGCGGTCAGCGCCGGGGTCTGGTGTACGTAGTAACCCGACTGCGGCCGGGCGCGGATCAGGCCCTGATCTTCAAGGTTGGCATACGCCTGCAACACCGTCGCATGGCTGACGTTGAGCTGCGAACTCATCTTGCGCACCGAAGGCACGCGCTCCCCCGGTTGATAGACACCACGGCGGATGTCTTCGGCCAGTTGCTGAGCAATACGTTGGTAGAGCAAGAGATTGGTCATGACGCAGCACTCGATTTCACGGGCATTTTATTCTTGTCTGAAACAATACCGGAACAGTTTAGAAGTGTACTGGGACAGTTGCCAGATTACTCGACCTTACAGTGCGGTGTCTGCCCCATCTGTACGGTTTTGCGCGGCAATCGACAGACACAAAAAAGCCCGGCACTGCATGACAGTCCGGGCTTTCCAGAGACGCAGCCCTCAGCGGGCGGCGCCGAGCTGGCCTTTTTCGTCAGAGAACACGATTTCTACGCGGCGGTTCTGCGCCCGGCCACGCTCGGAGGCGTTGGCATCGACCGGGAACTGGTCGCCGTAACCTTCGACCTGAATGCGTTTTTCGTCGATACCCAGATCGACCAGCACGTCAGCCACCGATTGCGCACGATCGCGGGACAGTTTGAGGTTTTCCTGTCTGCCACCGGTGCTGTCGGTGTAACCCTCGATGCGCACAACGCGCTTGGGATTCAGTTGCAGGAACTGGACGATCTTCAGTACGACGCGGTTGGCCGAGTTTTTCAGTTCAGCCTGGCCGGTGTCGAACAACACGTCGCCGAGGGTCATCACCAGACCCCGATCGGTCTGAGTGGTGGCCAGCGCCACGATCTGTTCCTCCAGCCACTTGCCCTGCTGCTGCACGCTGAGCAGTTTCGACTCGCGCAGAGCCAGTTGCAGTCGCTGGCGCTCAAGCTCGAGCTTGGCTGCGCGCTCCTCGTTGAGCGCCTGATTGGTGTGCTCGCGGGCGATTTCGCTGTAGCGCTGGCTCAGGTAGGCGTAATGCACCACGTCGGCACCGCTGCCCCAATAGGTCGACAGCCGATCGGCGCGGGCCAGGGACTCACCGGCGCGGATCACGTCTTTCGGCGCGATGCGCAGCACATTGGAATCTTCCTTGACCTTCTGGAAATCAGCGCCGGCCTGTTGCAGCGCAGCCTCGCTGTGCTGGCCGGCGCAGCCGTAGAGGCTGGCGCAACCGGCAAGAAGCAGAATGCCGAGAGCATTGGACTTGAGGCTCATTGTGCTTCCCCCAGTTGCAGCTGCTTGCGCAGGCGGACAATGCGGGTATTGAGCACATTCAGCTGTTCTTCACTTTTTTTCGTCAGCACCTTGGCCTCGGCCAGACGTGCATCCAGTTCGGCCTGCTCGGCACGCATGCGCGCGTTGCGATAGGACTCGTCGGCCATGCTGCCTTTGGCGCGGTTGTATTTTGTTTCGGCCAGTTGCATTTCCGGCACTTCGTCAGCGGTGGCGCCGACTGCCTTGGCCTGCACGATGGCTTGTTCGGTCAAACGCATTTGTTCACTGGGTGCCGGATCGGATGCGCACCCGGCCAGGGCCAGAACGGCCACAGCCGCGAAAAGAGGTCGAATACTCACTAAGAATCCCTACTGTTTTGGGGCACTGACAGGTAGTGGCGGCTGTTGCTGTTGCGCCTTCCAGCGCTCGATGTTGCGTTGCAACGCGGCTTCCGTCAGTCCGGACGCGGGCAATTCTGTCATCTTTTTGGCGAGCTGTCCGCGCAACCACGGATCGTTGCAGGCCGAGTTATGCGAAACCGCGAGGAACAGACCCGGGCGATCAATGGGTTGCTCGAACGCCAGCAGATCGCTGGTCATGCCCAATGTCTGCGCGGCGGCAAGGCCTGAGTAACGTCCGGCGAGGACATATTCCACCTCGCCCAACAGCAACTTCTGTAGTGCCTCGGTAAGGTTTGCTGTGCGGGTCAGGGTCAGATTCTGCTCGGCGAAAGTGCCGAATGCCTGGGTCATCCGCGACTTTTCCGACACCGCGCCGGCATGGCCTTTCAGGTCGCTGGACTCGGCATAGGTCAGCGTCGAGCCTTTGCGGGTCCACACTAGGTAGTCGTTTTCCAGCAGTGGCGGATGAATGAAGTCGAAGTTCTCCAGCTCATTCACGGTCAGCGGCGCGTCGGCCAGCATGTCCATGCGCCCGCTGCGCACTTCATCGAGGGCCTGTGAGCGTTTGCCGGCATACAGCAGGTCGACTTTGATGCCCAGATCCTTGGCCACTTGCTGCAACAGATCGGCACTGGCGCCGATCAAGCGCTTGGGGTTTTGCGGGTCCTGCCACAAGTACGGCGGCGCGTCAGGGCTGCCGGTGACGACCAGGCGCTCGCACTTGCCAGCGGCCATGGCCAAACCTGGCAACAGCACCAATCCCAACAACCATCCGCAGCGCAGATCCATGGCAAAACGCTCCCGCTTGAAATTCGAAACAAAAAAAAGCCCGACCAACAGGCCGGGCTCTTTATAAGTGAAGCCGCCGGATTAGACCAGCTTCTCCAGCTCAGGTACTGCTTCGAACAGATCCGCCACGAGACCGTAATCGGCCACTTGGAAGATCGGCGCTTCTTCGTCCTTGTTGATCGCAACGATCACTTTGGAGTCTTTCATGCCGGCCAGATGCTGGATCGCGCCGGAGATACCGACGGCGATGTACAGCTGTGGCGCAACGATCTTGCCGGTCTGACCGACCTGCATGTCGTTCGGTACGAAACCTGCGTCGACCGCAGCGCGCGAAGCGCCAACAGCAGCGCCGAGCTTGTCGGCCAGCGCGTACAGGTGTTTGAAGTTGTCACCGTTCTGCATGCCGCGACCGCCGGAAACGACGATCTTGGCAGCGGTCAGCTCAGGACGGTCGGACTTGGCCAGCTCTTCGCTGACGAAGCTCGAAGTACCGGCGTCGTGCGCAGCGCCAACGGCTTCAACGGCAGCCGAACCACCTTCAGCAGCAACCGGATCGAAACCGGTGGCACGCACGGTGATCACTTTGATCGCGGCGGTCGATTGCACGGTAGCGATGGCGTTACCGGCGTAGATCGGGCGCTTGAAAGTGTCAGCGCTTTCGACCGAAATGATCTCGGAGATCTGGTCAACGTCCAGCGCAGCAGCAACGCGCGGCAGGATGTTTTTGCCGTTGGAAGTGGCGGCAGCCAGGATGTGGCTGTAATTCTTGCCCAACTCTGCAACCAGAGGAGCAACGTTTTCCGGCAGCTGATGCGCGTAAGCGGCGTTGTCAGCATTCAGGACTTTGCTCACGCCAGCGATTTTAGCCGCGGCTTCGGCCACCGGGCCTGCGCCCTGACCTGCTACCAGAACGTGGATGTCGCCGCCGATTTTGGCAGCAGCGGCCACGGTGTTCAGCGTGGCCGGGGCCAGCACTTTGTTGTCGTGTTCAGCAATAACCAAGATAGTCATTTAGATTACCTTCGCTTCGTTCTTGAGTTTTTCAACCAGTTCAGCCACCGACTTGACCTTGATGCCCGCGCTGCGTGCAGCCGGCGCTTCGACTTTCAGGGTCTTGTTGGTGGAGGCGGTGGAAACGCCCAAAGCGTCCGGAGTCAGCACTTCGAGAGGCTTCTTCTTGGCTTTCATGATGTTTGGCAGGGACGCGTAGCGCGGCTCGTTCAAACGCAGGTCGGTGGTGACGATGGCTGGCAGTTTCAGCGAAACGGTCTGCGCGCCGCCGTCGATTTCGCGGGTCACGGCAACGCTGTCGCCGGAGACTTCGACTTTCGAAGCGAAGGTGCCCTGACCGTAGCCGCTCAGTGCCGCGAGCATCTGGCCGGTCTGGTTGTTGTCGCTGTCGATCGCCTGTTTGCCGAGGATCACCAGCTGCGGCTGTTCCTTGTCGACGACAGCCTTGAGCAGCTTGGCCACGGCCAGCGAGGTCAGGTCTTCAGCGGATTCGACGAGGATGGCGCGATCGGCACCCAGAGCCAGTGCGGTACGCAGCTGCTCCTGAGCGGTGGTCGGGCCGATGGAGACGACGACGATTTCAGTCGCAACGCCCTTCTCTTTCAGGCGTACGGCTTCTTCCACGGCGATTTCGCAGAATGGGTTCATCGACATCTTGACGTTGGCGAGGTCGACGCCGGAATTGTCCGCCTTGACGCGGACCTTGACGTTGTAATCCACAACGCGTTTGACAGCTACAAGAACCTTCATGGATTCCTCGTTACTCTCCGGTGAAAAGAAAGTCGCCTAGGCGAACCTGGCGGATGATGCTCATCGGGCGACAAGGGCACCTCTAAAAACGCCGGCTTGAATGTGAGGTGATTCACTTCGCGAAGGGAGGTGACCGTTCGTCAGGGGTGACTGTCGGGTCATTCATTCTTACGCTGTGTAAACTGCGCGCCGGACTTGCGCTGCGCATCACCGTCTACTGCCTGTGCCCTGTCTTTAGAGGTGCTCTTGAAACCGCCAGTCTGCCTACGGCGAGCGCAAAACCGCCCGTATCTTGACCGGAACGCCCATTCTGGTCAATACGCCAAAATGCCCTGTCATAAGCCGCGCTTCTTTGATTTATCAGGGCTGGAGGCGATTCAAACAAACGTTTGTATTGGACGCTCGGAGTGGTGTAGATATAATGCGCCGCCTAGAGAGAAAGGTGGATTCGCCAATATTCCCTTTGACGTTAACGTAAAGGCAATACGGATGCGAGATCAAACCTCCATATTAGAAAAAAAACTGTTGAGCCTTGAGTAGGAGATAGCCTGTGGAACGCGAATACATGGAATTCGACGTCGTCATCGTCGGTGCCGGCCCCGCTGGTCTGTCCGCCGCCTGCCGCTTGAAGCAGAAGGCCGCTGACGCCGGTAAGGAAATCAGCGTCTGCGTGGTCGAAAAAGGCTCCGAAGTCGGCGCACACATCCTCTCCGGAGCGGTGTTCGAACCCCGCGCCCTGAACGAACTGTTCCCGGACTGGAAGGAACTCGGCGCGCCGCTGAACACGCCCGTCACACGCGATGACATTTTCGTGCTGAAAAACGCTGACAGCGCGCAGAAGATTCCTGACTTCTTTGTGCCCAAGACCATGCACAACGAAGGCAACTACATCATCTCCCTGGGCAACCTGTGCCGCTGGCTGGCTCAGCAGGCGGAAAACCTCGGTGTGGAAATCTACCCTGGCTTCGCCGCTCAGGAAGCGCTGATCGATGAAAACGGTGTGGTGCGCGGGATCATCACCGGTGATCTGGGCGTCGACCGTGAAGGCCATCCGAAAGAAGGCCTGTACACCCCGGGCATGGAACTGCGTGGCAAATACACGCTGTTCGCCGAAGGCTGCCGTGGCCACATCGGCAAGCAACTGATCAAACGCTACAACCTCGACAGCGATGCCGACGTTCAGCACTACGGCATCGGCCTGAAAGAAATCTGGGAAATCGACCCGGCCAAGCATCAGCCAGGCCTGGTGGTGCACACCGCCGGCTGGCCGCTGGACATCATGGGCACCGAGAACACCGGCGGCTCGTTCCTCTATCACCTGGAAAACAATCAGGTGGTGGTCGGTCTGATCGTCGACCTGTCCTACAGCAACACTTACCTGTCGCCGTTCGATGAGTTCCAGCGCCTCAAGCATCACCCGGTGCTCAAGCAATATCTGGAAGGCGGCAAGCGCGTCAGCTATGGCGCCCGCGCCATCGCCAAGGGCGGCCTGAACTCGCTGCCGAAAATGGTCTTCAAGGGCGGCGCGCTGATCGGTTGCGACCTCGGCACCCTGAACTTCGCCAAGATCAAAGGCAGCCACACCGCGATGAAGTCCGGCATGCTCGCGGCGGAATCGGTGGCCGATGCGCTGTTCGCCGAGCAGGATTGCACCGTCGAACTGACCACTTACGTCGACGCATTCAAGAACAGCTGGCTGCACGAAGAACTGTTCGCCAGCCGTAACTTCGGCCCGGCGATTCACAAGTACGGCGCGATCATCGGCGGTGGTTTCAACTGGCTGGATCAGAACATCTTCGGCGGCAAACTGCCGTTCACCCTGCGCGACACCAAGCCGGATTACGCCTGCCTCAAGCTCGCGGCCGACTGCAAGAAGATCGATTACCCGAAACCTGACGGCAAACTGAGTTTCGACAAACTCAGCTCGGTGTTCATCTCCGGTACCAACCACGAAGAAGAGCAGCCGTGCCACTTGAAGCTGACCGATCCGAGCATTCCGATCAGCAAAAACCTGCCGCTGTACGACGAACCGGCGCAGCGTTACTGCCCGGCCGGCGTATACGAAGTGATCACCAAGGAAGACGGCGAGAAGCGCTTCCAGATCAACGCCCAGAACTGCGTGCACTGCAAGACCTGTGACATCAAGGACCCTGCGCAGAACATCACCTGGGTCGCGCCGGAAGGCGCCGGCGGCCCGACTTACCCGAACATGTAAGTCGAAACGCTGAACAACAAGGCTCCCGAAATGGGGGCCTTTTTGTTGCCCAAAATTCCTCTGCCACCACAAAACAACTGTGGGAGCGAGCCTGCTCGCGAAAAGCGGTGTGTCATAAAAAGATGATGTCGACTGATACACCGCCTTCGCGAGCAGGCTCACTCCTACAGGGGATCTTCAGCGGATCAGGCAGCGCGCTCTTCCCCCGGGCTGCGTTCGAAGTAACGCTTGTATTCGCGACTGAATTGCGACGTGCTCTGATACCCCACTCGATGCGCCACCTGCGCCACGCCCAGCCCCTCCGCCACCAGCAGCGTCTGCGCCTTCAACAAACGTAAACGCTTCAGATACTGGACCGGCGACAACAGCGTGCTGCGTTTGAAATGCTCATGAAACGTCGACACGCTCATGTTCGCGCAACTGGCCAGTGTCTCGACATTCAGCGGCTCGGTGTAATGCGCATGCAGATGGCTGATCGACGCCGCCACCCGGGCGAATTGCCCTTGTTGCTCGACCAACGCCCGCAACACATCCGCTTGCGGTCCGCGCAGCGCGACGAACAATAACTCGCGAACCCGTGCCGGGCCGAGAATCTGGCATTCCAGCGGATCGTGCAGACAGCTGAGCAGCCGTTCGACACAACCGCGCATGCCATCGTCGAGCACCACCGAGGTCATCGACTCCGGCGTCTGCGCCGGAATATGCCGACCCGGCGCCAGCCCCATGGCCAGCACCAGTTCGCCGAGCAGGACGCGATCGATCGCCACCGACACACCGAGCAATGGCGCATCGGGCAAGGCAAAGGTTTCGCATTCGAACGGCACCGGCAGCGCCTGGATCAGGTAATGCCCGGCGCCATATTCCATGGTCCGTGGGCCGAGGAACGCCAGTTTGCTGCCCTGGGCGATGATCATCAGGCTCGGCTCGTAGATATGCGGGCCACGGGCGACGTCGCAACTGGCGCGCAAAATCTGCACACCGGGCAGGCCGGTCTGGCTGTAGCCATCGCGCAGCGCCAGCGGTTCGATCAACGAAACCAGCCGGGCATTGGCATCAAGATGACGGGTCAACTGCATCGAATAGGTCTTCGTAAAATTCACGGAAAAGGGGATGAAAACATCATCGCAGATCCGCTGGCCAATGCGATCGCCGAAACCCGCATGCCGGAGGATTAGGCATGAGACCCGGAGAAATCGTCATGGCCGCACCCGCCTCTGGCGGCCAGAATTCACCGCCTCACTTGTCACTGTTTTTGCGAGGTCACCCATGTACACCGCCATCGGCTATGCCGCCCAATCGGCCACCACTCCCCTCGCCCCGATGAAATTCGAACGCCGCAGCCCGCGCGCCGACGACGTGGCGATCGAAATTCTCTACTGCGGCGTCTGCCATTCCGACATTCACCAGGCACGCAATGAATGGGGCATCGCCGTTTATCCGCTGATGCCTGGCCATGAGATCGTCGGAAAAGTCACCGCTGTCGGTGCGAATGTCACCCGTCACAAGGTAGGCGATCTGGTTGGCGTCGGCTGCATGGTCGACTCCTGCCGCAGCTGCGAAGCCTGCCAGGCGAACCTCGAGCAATATTGCCTCGAAGGCCCGACCATGACTTACGCCACCCCGGACCGGGTCGATGGCAGCAACACCATGGGCGGTTATTCCGACAGCATCGTGGTCAGCGAACACTTCGTTGTGCGCATCCCCGAGAAACTCGCTCTGGCCAGCGCCGCACCGATTCTCTGCGCCGGCATCACCACTTACTCGCCGCTCAAGCACTACGGCGTCAAGGCCGGTGACAAGGTCGGGATTCTCGGCATGGGCGGCCTCGGCCACATGGGCATCAAGTTCGCCAAGGCCATGGGCGCGGAAGTCACGCTGTTCACCCGTTCGGCGAGCAAGGCTGAAGAAGGTCGCCGTCAGGGCGCCGATCACGTCATCGTCTCCACCGACGCCGAGCAGATGAAGGCCGCGGCCGGCTACTTCGACTTCCTGCTCGATACCATTCCGGTGCAGCACGATTTGAACCCGTACCTCGACACCCTGCGTTTCGACGGCGTGCACATTCTGGTCGGCCTGATCGAGCCGGTGAACCCGCCCGTTCACGCCGGCAAACTGGTGATGAGCCGCCGCGTACTGGCCGGATCCTTGATCGGTGGTATCGCCGAGACCCAGGAAGTGCTGGATTTCTGCGCCGAGCACAACATCACCTGCGACATCGAAATGCTCGACATCCGCCAGATCAACGAAGCCTATGCGCGGATGATTGCCGGTGATGTGAAGTACCGCTTCGTCATCGACATGGCGACGCTGAAGGCTTAAACCTTCACGGCTTACACCTTCAAGCCCAGCTCCGCCGACAGCCGGGTTGTGACCCCTTTCAGCAGGGGGATCAACTCGGCCATTTTTTCCAGCGGCATGTACGGCACGGTGCTGGCGATACTGATCGCCGCGACGATGCCCTTGCTCGCATCACGAATCGGCGCCGCCACGCAGCGGATCGACGGTTCGTTGTCTTCCAGATCGAACGCGTAGCCACCGGCAACGTATTCGCCCATGCGCTGCTCAAGCTGTTCCCACGACTGCTGCGGATGCTGCGGCCAGAACTGACTTTTCCCACCTGCCGGCAGGCTGATGTCGTACAGCCGCCGCCAATCCTGCGGCGAATCATCGAGCATCAAGGCCTTGCCGATCCCGGTGCGCACCAGCGGCATGCGATGGCCAACCCGCGAGCGCATTTCCGGGCCGTTGCGTCCTGGATTCTTCAGCAGGTACAGCACTTCGTCGCCTTCGCGGATTCCGAGGTGCACGGTATCGCCAGTCAGTGCCGAGAGCTCGTCCAGATACGGCCCGGCCAGGGTCACCAGCGGCAACTCTTCACGGGCTTGAAAGCCCAGTTCGATCAGTTTCGGCCCGAGCAGATAACCGATCTGCGGCACCACGCGCAGATAACGCTCGTCGACCAGGCAACTGGCCAGACGATGGGTGGTGCTGCGCGTGGTGCCGATCAGCCGGGCAATCTCCTTGAGATCACGCGCGCCACTGGCCACCGCCTGCACCACACCGAGGCCGCGCAGCAGCGTCTGGGTGCCGGTGGGCGCGGCGTCCTTGGTTTTTTCCGGGGCGTCTTCCTGCATATCCAGCCTTTTACCGTTGAGCGAAGGAACGGGCGGCATTATGGTCGCCCGAGACTGAGCACTACAACTCGATACGCTCGACCTTGCCCACCAGCAGCACGTAGGACAAGGCACCGACCAGTGCGAGCACGGCGATGTAGGTGATCGCCGGCGCGAACGAATCGCCGCTGGCGAGGAAGCCGATCACGATCGGCGTAGCAATCGCCGACAGGTTGCCGATGAAGTTGAACACGCCACCGGTCAGACCGAGCAACCGCGCCGGTGCCAGCGTCGACACCAGTGACCAGGTGATCGACGCCAGACCGTTGCCGAAAAATGCCAGGGCGAGGAAGGCAATCACCAAGGGTGTCGATTCGACGAAGTTGGCGCCGATGATCGAAGTCGAAATCAGCAGCCCGCCAATGATCGGCAGCTTGCGCGCGAAGCCCACGGTGTAGCCGCGACGAATCAGGAAGTCGGAAAAGAATCCCGAGCACAACACGCCGACGAACGCGGCAAGAAACGGCAGCGATGCGAGCAGACCGGACTTGATGAAGTCCATGCCGCGATATTTCACCAGATAGGTCGGAAACCAGGTGAGGAAGAACCACAGCGTCGAGTTCAGGCAGAACTGGCCGAGGTAGATGCCCCACAACTTGCGCTTGCTGAGGACGATGCCCAGATCGGTCCAACTGAATTTGGCTTTGACCTTGGCCGCCTCGGCCTGGATATCGACCAGCCCGCCGCCTTCGCGGATCAGGTCGATTTCCGCCTGATTGGTGCCTTTGAAATCGCGCGGCTCGCGATACACCGCGTACCAGATCACTGCCCAGAGAATGCCCACCGCACCGGTGGCGACGAACACCATGTGCCAGCCGAATGCATGTTGCAGCCACGCCAGCACCGGGGTCAGGAAGGCCAGGCCGACAAACTGTCCGGAGGTGTAGAAACCGATCGCCGTGGCGCGCTCGCGCTCAGGAAACCAGGTGGTGACCACGCGGCTGTTGATCGGATAGGCCGGCGCCTCCAGCGCACCGACGGCCATGCGCAGCACGAACAGCGCGATGAAGCTGCTGACGAAACCGAGCATCACCGTGGCCACCGACCACAGCAGCAGCGCGACGCTGTAAAGGATGCGCGGCGGCACGCGATCGACCAGCCAGCCGCCGGGGATCTGCATGGCAGCGTAAGTCCAGCCGAAGGCGGAGAAGATCAGACCGACGTGTACCGGATCGATGCCCAGCTCACTGGTCAGCGCCGGCGCGGCAATCGACAGGTTGCTGCGGTCGAGGTAGTTGATGACCACGGTGATGAACAGCAACACCATGATGAAAAATCGCTTGCGGCTAGGCGTGACTAAAGACGCCTGCCCGGAGAGGGTGTGCGTTTGCATGAGAGATGCCTCTTTTTATGTTTGTTGAGGTCATGACGCAGATCTCCTCTCCCTCGGAGAACTGATCGTTCCCACGCTCCGCGTGGGAATGCAGCCCGGGACGCTCCGCGTCCCAGCAGCGGACGCAGAGCGTCCATTGAGGCATTCCCACGCAGAGCGTGGGAACGATCTGATGCTAGCGAGTCAGAGACTCACCACTCGGCAAAGCTGCCATCGGCATGACGCCAGATCGGGTTGCGCCAGCGATGGCCGACGGCGGCACGCTCGATCACGTACTCCTCGTTGATCTCGATGCCCAGCCCCGGGCCGTTCGGAATCTTCACGAAGCCCTGGTCGTAGTCGAACACGCGCGGATCCTTCACATAGTCGAGCAAGTCGTTGCTCTCGTTGTAATGGATGCCGAGGCTCTGCTCCTGGATAAACGCGTTGTAACAAGCCGCGTCGAGTTGCAAACACGCCGCCAGGGCGATCGGCCCCAGTGGGCAATGCAGCGCCAGCGCGACGTCGTAGGCTTCGGCCATGTTGGCGATCTTGCGGGTTTCGGTGATGCCGCCAGCGTGGGAGGCATCCGGCTGGATAATGTCGACGTAGCCTTCGCTCAACACCCGTTTAAAGTCCCAACGCGAGAACAGCCGCTCGCCGAGGGCAATCGGCGTGCTGGTCAGCGGCGCCAGTTCTTTCAATGCTTCGTAGTTTTCGCTGAGCACCGGTTCTTCGATGAACATCAGTTTGTACGGGTCGAGTTCCTTCATCAGCACCTTGGCCATCGGCTTGTGCACGCGGCCGTGGAAGTCGACGCCGATACCGACGTTCGGCCCCACCGCATCACGCACGGCGGCAACGTTGGCCAGGGCGAGGTCGACTTTCTCGAAGGTGTCGAGGAACTGCAGTTCTTCGGTGCCGTTCATTTTCACCGCCGTGAAACCACGGCTCACTGCTTCTTTCGCCGCACGCGCGGTGTCGGCCGGACGGTCGCCGCCGATCCACGAATAGACACGAATCTTGTCGCGCACCTGGCCACCGAGCAGATCGCTGACCGACACGCCGAGGGCCTTGCCCTTGATGTCCCACAACGCCTGATCGATACCGGCCAGCGCGCTCATGTGAATCGCGCCGCCACGGTAGAAGCCACCGCGATAGAGCACGGTCCAGATGTCTTCGATATTGCGTGGGTCTTTGCCGATCAGGTAGTCGGACAATTCTTCCACCGCAGCCGCTACGGTATGGGCGCGCCCTTCAACCACAGGCTCGCCCCAACCGGTCACGCCCTCGTCGGTTTCGACCTTGAGGAAGCACCAGCGCGGCGGAACGATGAAGGTCGTGAGTTTGGTGATTTTCATCTCTGCTCTCTTTTGTAAATGCAGCTTTTATTAGATGCAGCGCACACAGCGCCAAAATTCTCAACGCAGGGCTTTCCAGGCAGCCACGTAGGCCTTGGCATTGACCGCCACCTGATCGGGCGTCATGCCCGGTTTGAACAGGCCGGAACCGAGACCGAAACCTTTCACACCGGCGTCGATAAAGGCCTGCATGTTGTCCGGCGTAATGCCGCCGACCGGCGCCAGCACCGTGCCGGCTGGCAATACCGCGAGCCAGGCCTTGACGACCGCCGGGTTCATTTGTTCGGCCGGAAACAGCTTGAGAATGTCCGCGCCCTCAGCCAGTGCGGCGAAGGCTTCGGTCGGCGTAGCCACGCCCGGCGACAGGTACAGCCCCGCCGCTTTCGCCGCGCGCAACACCTTGGCATCGCTGTGCGGCATGACGATCACTTGGCCGCCAGCCGCTTTGACCTGCTCGACCTGCTCGGGGCTGAGCACCGTGCCGGCACCGATCAGGCAATCGGCGGGCAGCGCATCACGCAGGATGCGAATACTTTCGTACGGCGATGGGGAATTGAGCGGTACTTCGATGACGCGAAATCCGGCGGAATACAGGACTTCTCCGACAGCCGCCGCTTCCTGCGGTTGCAGGCCACGCAAAATCGCGATCAGACCGTTTTGTGCCAGTGCTTGCTTGAGCATGTCAGGCCTCCAGTCAGGGTTAACGGGATGAGGAATCGATCAGTCCGGCGGCGCGCGCCAGTTGCCATAAGCCACGTTCGGTAGCCTGCTCGGCCAGCGACACCTGAGCAAAGCCGCAGGCGTCGAGGGCACGGCGATAACGCGCGCACAGCTGCGCATTGCCGATGAGCACGATCGATGGAAGATTCGCTTGATTGCGCCGGCGCCGCTGCACATTGGCGAGTGCGGCGAGCTCATGGCCGATCATCAGGCCGGAGAGATAATCCGCCTGAGCGCTCGGGCTCAGTTCGCCGGTCAGGCCGAGGGTACGGGCGCTGAACAAGGTCGACAGCACACCGAGCTCGGCATCCGCCGACAGCGCGATTTGCACACCACGATCGAACGCCTGCGCATCGAAGGTCGCGCTCGGTTGTTGGGTACGACCGAGGATGCTGTGCTCGCTGAGCACGGCAAACACTTCGCCGGTCATGAAGGTGTCGAAATGGGTGATGCGGCCATCGACCACATCCACCCATTTCGAGTGGCTGCCGGGCAGGCCGATCAGCAGATCGCTACCCGCCTCGACCGGCAGACTTTGCAGCACGCCGAGGACTTGGGTTTCTTCGCCACGCATTACATTCGGCAGTCGCGAACGCTGAATCACGCCCGGGACGATATGCACCGGCGTACCGCGCAGACTGACAACGGTTTGTAGGGAATTTCCGAGATGGGCGACGTCGGCCGGCGTCTCGCAGTAAGCCGCTTCGCGCCAGCCCTGCGCACTGCCGACCATGCCGCAAGCGATTACCGGCAGATCCGGCTGCACATCAAGCCAGTCACCACAGGCCTCGTCGAAGGCCAGTTCAAAACCATCGGCGCATTCACGGCCGTGGATGATTCGCGGGGTCTTGGGCAACTGCATGATCCCGGACGACAGCGCACGCTGCTCCAGCACCACACCGTCCGCCGCGAGTTTGTAAGCACGTAATGAGGTCGTCCCCCAATCGAGCGCGATCAATTGCGCCTGCATCGCTTCACCTGTTTTGTTTTTGGCAGTGAGTGCGATGGACTATAAACCCGAGGGACGGGAAATCTCAATATATAAATAGCAATCCCACATTATGGGAAAATCAACAGTAACGGTATCACCTCACTCAAAGCGCCCCCTCTTGGGCTGCAACGATGGCGATCGAAGGGCCGAGTCAGGCTTGCACGGACAAAAATGCAAGGTTCGCCATGCCGCTGCGGTCGGGAAATACTCAGGGAGAGCGGCCCTCGAAAGAGGCAAGGCCGGACGGGATACTTTTTATTTTGCAGGTCCAGTTGTCAGCAAATCCGCGCTAGGTACCCGCATAATCTTCGAAAAATACGTCTTGTATGTAGTGGAGTGGACTCTATAAACACAGGAAAAGGAATCTCTGGCTTTTAAAAAGGGATCCAGTGTTTCCCCTTTCAGGCGCCTTTCTCCCCCCTCACCGTCTACCGACTCGTCAAAAAGGACATCTGCTCTATAGATTAACGAGTCCGGCGAAACCCTCTCGATAAACCCGAAGCCGGACTGTTTAATTCGGTGTGCCTGAGAGAAATCAAGGTCATTCGTCAACGAGCAGACCAGCCCACGCCCTATAGACGACTTGAACAGGCCGAGAAGTTCCACGTCGGACTTGAAATAAACTTGATAAATTCCGGTAGTACGAAGCCGCTCTGTCTTTTCGTATTTGAGGTTAGCAATGGGCCGACCATGATTCAAAGAACAAGCCGAGAGTACCGACATACATATTGTCAAGATTAAAACCTTCACAGGTAGTTACCCCTTAATCCATTTGAATATTGACTCCGCTACAATCTGTCGCGCTGACTTTCCACCGGGCAAGGCGTGAGCATACATAGAGTTGGCATCTGCGTGATTGATATCGAGCCGCCCCATGACGTTCGGTCCTTCGGAGATCTCCCACTGCTCACCGAAGTCTGCAACCAGATCTGACAGGTTCCAATCGACCGCAGCTGCCCTGATATTTACCCAATACTGCGCTTTAGGCTTGGGAACCTGACGATATATTTTCGAAATACCATATACGATTTTGCCGTGTCCTACGGGATCCAGGGTCACCAAAATTTTTATTTTGAAACCGCGCTCGGTTAAAATCGCAGACAAATGAGCACCGTTCCAGCCGCCCAAACTGTGGCCAATGATATAAATCGCAGTATTGCAACTTGGAATTTTTCGAATAACGTTACGCTCCAAATCCTCCTCACTCATAAATGAGTTATAACCAAGAGGCAACGTCGTACAAGATTTCTGTATTTCCAGCGCTTCGATGTCCGCGTCGACCATGTCTCGCACATAGTCGACATTGTGATTGGGACCATCAACGTAATACCGTTCCTGATCGCCAGCTCCACCAACAAGAAAAACCATTGCATCACGGACGCTTACTGTTACTTGCTTGACCGATTGATCTGTCTTGCAAGTAAGTGTATGACTCACCGGATCACTTTTCGCCATTGGCGGTGGTGGAGCCTCTGCTGTAGCACTTCCATTTGCCATCTCTAATTACTCCACAAATAATTTAATCGTCTCAGCCAGGTGCGAACTGACGGTATGGGTAAATCCCGCCGCATCCGTCACGCCAGACTCTTCACTGCCGTCACCCCGCTGAATGATGTAAGGGTGATAAGAGACCGGCTCTCCGGTGTCCTGATTGACTACTTGCAACCTGTCAGTGAAATGCACCGGCATCGGCAACAGCCCACTAAATGCGGCCCCTCCCCCACTTTGGCCGATGATCACCGTGCCCGAGCCACCGATCACGACATTGCCATGCCCACCAGTGCTATCGAGCATCGCGGCATTCAGGCCGTTAATGAAAACAGTGCCGGAGACCGCTCCGGTGATAGGGCTGCCACACGCTGATTTATCGGTCATGCGTGCAGCAGCGAGGCCGTCGAAGAATACGTTCGGCGAGCCGGAGACAATCGGATTGGTGCCGTGACCTGGCAATGGGCAAGCAGTCGGGTCGGTGACGCGTGCTGCGGGTTTACCACTCAATTCAAAGCTCCTTGCTTAAGGGGTGCCGGGGATGGCTGATAGATGTCGATGTCGGTCGCGGCAAAGCGCCAGCGATTGTCGACCGGGTCGAACAGAGCATGACAATGCTCACGGCTTACAGGTGATGTGGCGGTTTGCATGGCACGCCAGGCTTCGTCGGCTTGCCACCTCAACTCGGCAGGCGTTGCATCATCAAGTTCGTTGAGCCAGGCGTTGTAGTTGCGCAGGTGATTGCGCTCGAAAGCCGATTGCAGCAAGTCGCCCATTTCCACGCCAAGGTCCAGATGATGCCTGGAGGTCCAGCGCCCCACTTCGGAGTAGACGTGCCAGCCCATCGGGATCAACGCACCGTTTTTCAACAGAGAATGGCCGGCGAGAGCGACGAAGCCGCAACAGACGTGCAGCATCAGCCAGCCTTGATGGGCGTCGATAATCGCTGTGGGATCAAAGGTTCTCAGCGCTACCACGCGGTAGTCGCCAAGGTCGGCACTGCGCGTCATCAACTCGGCATCAAGCCGCGACACGAAAGCCCGTATAGCCACGCCGCCAGTGCGCTGGGCCATGCAGAGAATTTCCACAGCCTGTCGATTCGGGTCGTCAGAAGAGCCGGTAGTTTTCACCAGACCATACAGACGCATGGACGCCTGCAGTCCGCTCATAGCTGGTCACTCATTGACGCAGCGAGGGCTCCACAGGCGCGGAGAAATTTTGCCAGATGCATTGCAGGTGTCGTCCGTGAGCGCGCAAAAATGGCGCACAGAATGCCGGACTAGAGCGGTGGCGACAACTGAATCAGCAGTAGATTGCCATCATTGTGCTCAGCCCTCGGCAAATTCGCGCAACACCTTGCCATCCATGCGATACCGCACCCATTCCTCCTGCGGTTGCGCACCGAGCGATTTATAGAATTCGATGGCCGGGGTGTTCCATTCCAGCACGCTCCATTCGAAGCGGCCGCAGTCGTTGGCGCAGGCGATTTTTGCCAGGTGGCGCAGCAGGGTTTTGCCGGCGCCGCCGCCACGTTGTTCGGGGGTGATGTAGAGGTCTTCGAGGTACAGGCAATTGCTGCCCAGCCACGTTGAATAACTGAAGAAGAACACCGCGAAGCCGATCGGCAAGCCGTCGCGCAGGCAGATCAGGCCGTGGGCGGTGGCGCCTTCGCCGAACAGGCTGCGTTCGATGTCAGCGACGCTGGCGATGACTTCGTGACGGGCCTTCTCGAAATCTGCCAGTTCGGTGATGAAGGTGAGGATTTGCGGCGCATCGCTGGGGGTCGCCGGGCGGATTTCGATCGTCATGAACGGGCCTTGTCTGCAAATTAAAGCGCCATACTAAGGCGCGCAGCTGCGCTCGTCACATGGCAAACATACTGATCTGCCCAATTTGCTGAACACTGTTGCCCTTGTGGGAGCGAGCCTGCTCGCGAAAGCATTCTGTCAGTTGAATCAACGTCTGACTGAAATGACGCTTTCGCGAGCAGGCTCGCTCCCACAGTTGATATCGCGAATTCTGAAAGGATGCTTATGACCGTTAACTGTTTTGCGCCGCCGGAAACACTAGCGATCGGTATCGTCTGAACAGCAGCCACATGACCCCGGCGAAGACCGTTCGTCGATCATCAGGCACCAATCCGTCATCAGGGCTGACCAACCAAGTGTAAGGATTCCAATCACTGGAGAAGCCCTATGATCCCGTCAAGGTTGACCGCTTTAGTCTTCAGCGCCCTGCTCTGCCCTGCGGTGTTCGCCGCCTCGTCTACGGCAGCGGGCACTGGCCCTACCGATCCGACCCCGCCACGCGCGCCCGCCATTAACAGTGCCCCCGGTATGAATACCGATGGTTCCGGCGTGCCGCTGATCAATCAGCCACCCGCCACCGGCACCGATCCGCGCACTCAAGGCAGCGATCCGGGGCGTCAGGGTGGCATGAACACGCCTGATTCTCCTGCCACTGCGCCTGACAATGCCGGCCCCGGTGTCGGCTCGAAAACCACCACCGGTGGCTCCGGTTCCGAAGGTGCCGGTCAGTAGTTCGCCGACGCGAGCGCCCTATTCACTCCCATGAAGAGGTAACCATGAACGTCGACAAAGACCTGGAAAAAGAAGTCCTCACCCGCCTGCTGCACGCGCATCCCAATGGCTTGGGCAAGGAGGTGCTGGACAATTACCGGGGCGAGAAAGTCGTGGCCAGCGCCCTCGCCGCCCTGCAGGATCGCGGGCTGATTCATCATGGTCATGTGACCTTGAGCGAAGCGGGCGAACACTCGCTGAACCTGCCGATCAAGCTGAGTTCTGCCGGCGTCGAAGCGGCGCGCAAACTGGATCTGCAGTAGTGCCAAGCCGCTCGCCGTCGAAGCGGCGAGCGGCCGGATCCGCAACTTGAGGAGAAATCCCATGCCTCGTGGAAGCAAAGACAAATACACCAGCGAACAGAAGCGCAAAGCCGAGCACATCGAAGACAGCTATGAGAAAAAGGGCGTGTCGAAAGATGAGGCTGAGGCGCGCGCTTGGGCGACGGTCAACAAACAGTCCGGTGGCGGTGAGAAGTCCGGCGGCTCGGGGCGCAAGAAGCCCGCCAGTGCCAAATCGGGAGATCGCAAAGAGTCATCGCGCCGCGCGGTGGCCAGCCGCAAGGGCCATTCACGCAACAGCGAGACTTCGAAGGATACGCAGACTGTCGATAGCCTGATGAAAGAGGCCCGGGCAAAGAACATTCCGGGGCGGTCTTCGATGCGCAAGCAGGAGTTGATTGAGGCGTTGCGCAAGGCGAGCTAGAACGACGCCCACTGTAGGAGCTGCCGAAGATTGCGATCTTGTGCTTTTCAAGATCAAAAGATCGCAGCCTTCGGCAGCTCCTACAGAAGATTTGTGTACGACGTAGATCCAATGTGGGAGCGAGCTTGCTCGCGAAGGCCTCATGTCAGTCGCCGCAGGACTCGCGGATAAACGCATCCACCTCCGCCGTACCCGGCGATGTAGCCGGTCCCCAGCGAGTCACCGCCAGTGCCGCTGCCGCATTGGCCCGCCGCGCCGCTTCCGGTGCCTCCAACCCCTGCGCCAATCCAGCAATAAACACCCCGGCATGTGCATCGCCGGCGCCATTGCTGTCCACTGCTTTGACAGCAAACCCCGGCACCTGTCGACGCTCGCCACGCTGCTGAATCCAGCACCCCTGCGGCCCGTCACGCACAACCATCAGTACATTTTCCGGCAGCAGTTCCGCGAGGCGATCCATCGCGATACCAATCTCATCAGCTCCGGTAAACCGCAGCGCCTCGACACTGTTGCTGGTCCACACATCAATGCGCGGCAGCAACGTCTGCATCATCGGCGCGTCAGGTGACTCCACCAACGGCCCCGGGTCGAACACCACATTGACCGACGCCGGCAGCGCCAGCGTCCAGTCGAGCAACGCCTGCGCCTTGCCCTCGTGCAGCAGACTGTAACCGCTGAGATAAACGTAATCGCCGGGCTCGGCAGCCACGCTGTTCAGATCGTCCTCGGTCACCTCGCCTTCGGCGCCGATGTAGGAAATGAAGCTGCGTTCAGCAGACGCATCGGTCAGCGCCACGCACAGACCGGTATCGCGCTCGGCCGGTTCGCGGATGCCGATGCAGATACCTTCCGCCTGCATCGCTTGGCGCGCCAGGTCACCAAAACGCCCCGTGCCATGGCGACCGAGGTAAACCACCGGCAGACCGTTACGCACCGCAGCAGCCATCACGTTGAAACCGCCGCCGGCTTCGAACCCCGCCGACTGCGCCAGCACATCGCCGCCAACCTGCGGCAGTTTGTTTACGGCCATGACCAGGTCGATGATGACCTGGCCGGTGTGCAACATCTTAGGCATGAGCATTCTCGGGTTGCGCGGCGCGGCGATCTTTCGCGCCACCAAGTATCAGGTAAATGCCACCGGCGACGACGAAGGTCACGATCCAGCCGAGGCCGTTGTGGCCCAGCCAGGAGTCAGACAAAAAGCCCTTGAACCAGACGTTCTCCGCCGTGGTGCCGATGGTGGTAAAGCTGAAACCGAGGACGATAGCGATCGCCCAGGCACCAAACGCGCGCCACTCGATGCCGCCGCGATACCAGTAGGCGCTGCTCGGGCTGACGTCGAGCAGGTCTTTGGGGCTGTAGTAGTGACGGTGAATCAGGTCGACCACGAAGATCCCGACCCAGGCAGTGATCGGCACTGCCAGCAGGGAAATGAAGGTAATGAACGGGCCGTAGAAACTGTCGGCGATCAGCATGAAGTAGATCGAGCCGGCGAAGATCGCGACGATATCCACCACCACCGCGTAGACCCGTTTGACCTTGAGGCCCAGGGTCAGCGTGGTCAGGCCGGCGGAGTACACCGACAGGTTGTTCGACAGCAGCAGACCGCCGAACGCGGTGATCAGGTACGGCACGGCCATCCACGTCGGCAGCATGTCGCGGATCGCCACGATCGGATCAGTCGCCGACGCCAGATCATTGTTGCCCACCGACAACAAGCCGCCGAGAGTGATCAGCAGCACCAGCGGAATGCCCGCGCCGAACGCCGCCGACGCCACCAGGCGCACAGCCTTGACGCTGCGATGCTGATAGCGCGACATGTCAGCGCCAGCGTTGGCCCAACCGATACCAGTGCCGGCGGCCATGGTGCCGATGCCGATGATCATTGCGCTCAGCGGTGCTGGCGTGGCGTTGAACACCGCACTCCAGTCGATGGTCGCGCAGAGGAAGCCACCGACGAGAATGTTCAGCGCGCCGAACACGTACGTCGCCCACTTCTGGATCACCAGCAGGGTCGCGTGGCCGAGGCCGGACACCGACAAGGTCAGCAGGACGAAGATGGCGATAAAGATCAGCGTCAGTAGCGGCGCACTTTTCGCCTCGACCGGCGAGCCGAACAGGATCGAACACAGCGACAGCAGCACGAAGGCAGCGGTGGTGGTGTTGACGGTTTCCCAACCCAGACGCGACATCAGCGAAACCAGCGTCGGGCCGATGTTGCCGCGTACGCCGAAGATTGCCCGCGACAGCGTCAGACTCGGCGCGCGGCCACGACGCCCGGCAATCGAAATGATCCCGACCACGGCAAACGAACCGGCGGCACCAAGAATCGCGACGATGATCGCCTGCCAGATCGCCAGCCCGCGAAACGCCACCAGCGTGGCGCCCAGCGGCAGCCCGAGGATGGAAATATTTGCCGCGAACCAGACCCAGAACAGTTGCAGCGGATGACCGTTGCACTCGGCTTCCGGCACCGGCTCGATGCCACGGGTTTCCAGTTGCCCGACGCTTTGCCCGGCGGTTGATGAACTCATGAAGATGCTCCTGTTTGCCTTTTTTGTGGTTGTGGCAATGATGCAAAACGACAAGACAACCGGCCTTCCGAGGCCTGTCTGTGCGATCCATTGCTGTGTGAATTCTTTAAAAATGCGCCGCCCCTTTCGCGAGCAGGCTCGCTCCCACAAGGAAATGCATTCCAATTGTGGGAGCGAGCCTGCTCGCGAAGAGGCCAGCCAGTCAACGCAAGGCCAACAGCCCCTGCACCAACGGCTCAAGCTCGAGATGATTAACAGCTTTCACCGTCTCGATCATCGGCCGCGGCCAGCACTCAAGGCCCAGGCAAGCCCCGAGCATGGCGCCAAGAATCGCCGCGATGGTATCCGTGTCGCCGCCCAGGCTGGCAGCCATACACAACGCTTCGAATGCCGTCATTTCACCGATGGCCACTTGCTGGGCCAGGGCGAATGAAACCACCACCGACTCCTGCGACGCCACCGAAGTACCGATCACGTCGTAGAGCAGATCCGCCAGCAGCGCCTTGTCGCTGTCGACACTGATGCTGCGCGCCCAACTGATGCGCGAGGCGATGCGCCCGCCAGCCACCCAATGCCCGTGCGCTTCGGCTTGCTGCGCGATCTGCTGGCCGAGGTTCAGCGCCTCGCCGAGATCGACGTCATTGATGCCAGCGGAGACCACCGCCGCCACCGCCGCCGCACTGGAAATCCCCAGCGTGGTGTTATGCGTCACTTGGCAAGCCTGCACGACCGCCGCAATGAAGCGCTGCGGATCGGCCACGTTCGCGGCAATGCCCACCGGGGTGATGCGCATCGCCGCGCCGTTGGTGGTGCCATAACGCCCGGCTTCTTCCGGGGAATGCCCGGCGAGGATCATTTCAATGGCGCGCTTGGTCGACGGGCCGAGCAAGTCCTGCGAGCCTTTGGCCTGCATCTCGGCTTCCCATTCGATCAAGCGCTGGGCGAGAACCGCCGGTTCGATACGGCCGTGACCTTCGACCAATAACTCGCCGACCAGGATCGCCTGTTCAGTGTCGTCAGTGATGGAGCCTTTGGGCATGTTCGCGGCGATCGGTTGCAGTGGGCCGGCGTCTTGCAGATCAGTGATCTGGCCGAAGCGCGCCTTGATCGTTTCACGATCGAGCGATTGCGTCGGCATGCCCAGCGCGTCACCCAGGGCCAGACCATAGAAAGCGCCAAGCGCACGGTTGAGCGCGGTCATTTCGATTCTCCGAATTGCAGGTGCAGACGAAAGTGCACCGGGTCGAGCAGGCTTTCGACCTGCTCCATGAAACGGTTCTGCCGGTCGTAGGTGGTGCGCAGGGCTTTGAGAAACACCGTGCCGACCGGGCGACCGAGCAGCTCGGCGTCTTCGGCATTCAGCGGCTCGGCGCCGATCCACTGATCGCCGCGCTCGCCGATGTAGCCGTAGGCAGCCAGGGTGATGGTCAGGGAATTGTCGATCAAACCGACGCGAGGCAGGCTTTCCAGGCCGCCGTTGGCCGGCATCAAGGATCGTTCCAGAGACACCAGCGTACCGTCGGTGGCGCGCCGGCGACGGTCGAGGGTGATGAATTGATCAGTGCCGAAACGCACCAGCAGATCCGGGCGAGTCACCGCTTCGAGGCGCAACACTTCGGTATTGATCAGCGCCCCGCTGTCTGCCAACGCCTGCGCCCAGCCGCTGCGCTGATCCAGCGCGACACCGTCGAAAGTGACGATGGAACCGACACCGCTCTGCGTGGCGATGTAATTACGCCGCTTCAGTTCGGCCAGCGCCTCACGCAAGGTGCCACGGCTGACCTGGAATTCTTGAGCCAACTGATGTTCGCCGGGCAACAGAAAGCCGTCCTCCATGAGGCCGCTCTCGATGCGTCGGACGAGCTCGTCGACCACCCTTTGCTTCTTGTCGAATCGTACCTGTCTAATCATGTACAAATTGATAACCGAAACGGGGCGGGGCGGGCAACAAAAATTTGAGCGAGGTGACCGGTGGAGAGAGCAAAATCAAGAGCCCCTCATCCTAGCCCTCTCCCGGAGGGAGAGGGAACTGATCGGGGAGTGCTCAGGAAATGCGCCGAACTGATGTTGCTTTAGCGAATCCACAATCGACCCGATATTTCAGGTCGATGTAGAACGCAAGACACCTCGGTCGGCCCCCTCTCCCTTTGGGAGAGGGCTGGGGTGAGGGGTAGCTTTTGACTTTACCGTTGTTTCAAGCGGTCAATGACCACGGCCAGCAACAGAATCGAACCACGAATCACATACTGATAAAACGTATCGATGTTCTTCAGGTTCATCGCGTTTTCGATGATCGCCAGAATCAACACCCCGGCAATCACATGGCGAATCATGCCGATGCCGCCACTCAGCGAAACCCCGCCCAGTACGCAAGCCGAGATCACCGTCAGTTCAAAACCCTGACCAATCATCGGCTGCCCGGAAGTCATCCGCGAGGCCAGAATCACACCCGCCAGCGCACCGATCAAACCATGCACGGCGAAGATGATGATCTTGGTCCGGTCAACGTTGACGCCCGCCAGCAACGCCGCTTCCTGATTGCCACCGATGGCCATGGTGTTGCGCCCGTAGGTGGTGTAGTTCAGCAGCCAGCCGAAGAACAGGAAGCAGACAATGGTGATCAGGATCGGCACCGGCACACCGAAAAGCTGGCCGTTACCGAAGACGAAGAACGATTCCTGCGAAACACCGACCGCTTTGCCGTTGGCAAAGATATAGGCCAGACCGCGCACGATCTGCATGGTCGCCAGCGTTGTGATCAGGGCATTGACGCGCAACTTGGCAATCACGATGCCGTTGATCAGACCAACGATCAGGCCCATCACCAGTGCTGCGCTGACGCCGAGAAACACGCTGTTGGTGTCACGCATCACCACCGCCGCGACCACGCCGGCACAGGCGATCACTGAGCCGACCGAGAGGTCGAAGTGCCCGGACGCCAGGCAATAAAGCATGGTGCACGCGGCGATGCCGGTGGTGGAAATCGCCAGGCCCAGGCCACGCATGTTCAGCGGCGAGAGGAAGTTGTCGATCAGCAAGGTGCAGGCGACGAAGATGCCGATCGCCGCCAGCAGCATGACCCAGTCATCGAGGAAGCGCCGCATGTCCAGCGGTTTGCGCTCGGTCGGCAGGGTTTCGTTTTGCGTAGTCATCATAGTCACCTCTCAGTTCGCCACGCCGTCAGCGCGGTGGCGTGGCAAAGCCAGTTGCAGCAGGTTGGATTCATTAGCCTGGTCGCGGCTGACTTCGCCGCGCAGGGCGCCTTCGCACAGCACCAGGATGCGGTCGGAAATGCCCATCACTTCCATCAGATCGCTGGACACCACGATCACCGAAATACCGTCGGCGGCGAGGTTATGAATGATCTGGTAGATCTCGGCCTTGGCGCCGATGTCGATGCCACGGGTCGGTTCGTCGAGCAGCAGGACTTTCATCGGCATCGACAGCCAGCGGCCGAGAATGGCCTTTTGCTGATTGCCGCCGGAAAGAAACTTGATCTGCTGGCCGGCGTGCGGGGTTTTCACTTTCAGGGCCTTGATCTGCTTGTCGGCGTTGCCCTTTTCCCACAAGCCGCGAATCAGGCAGCCGAGCCCGGAATGCGCACCACGGGCACTGATGTTGATGTTCTCGGCGACACTGGCCAGGGGGATGATGCCTTCTTTCTTGCGATCTTCCGGGCAGAGCAGAATGCCGGCGGCAATCGCGTCACGGGGCGAGCGCAGTTTCAGCTCATGGCCGCGTAGTTCGAGACGGCCAGCGGTGTTGCGCTCCAGGCCGCTGAGCAGGCGAAACAGCTCGGTGCGCCCTGCCCCGACCAGCCCGAACAAGCCAAGGATTTCGCCCTTGTGCGCTTCGAAACTGATCGGCTCACGCAGGCCCGGGCCGAGCAAACCATCGACCTTCAACGCCACGGCGCCACGCGGGCGATGACGGTAATCGTAGATGTCCTGAATGTCGCGACCGACCATGCAGGTCACCAGTTGATCGTGGGTCAACTGGCTCATGTCGTCGAATGTACGTACGTAGCGGCCGTCCTTGAACACGGTGACGGCGTCGCAAATGCGGAAGACTTCTTCCATGCGATGGGACACGTAGAGCACCACTTTGCCTTCGTCGCGCAGACGACCGATGATCGCCATTAAGCGGTCGATCTCGCGTGCCGAGAGACTACTGGTCGGTTCGTCGAAAGCGATAACGTGGGCGCCGCGCGACAGCGCTTTGGCGATTTCCACCAACTGCCGCTGCCCCAGCGACAAGCGTCCGACCTTGGTTTGCGGATCGATTTCGTCGGCCAGGCCTTTCAGGCAATTCAAGGCTTTCTGGCGCAGCTCACTGCGATTGATCAGGCCGAAACTCGCCGGCAGATGCCCGAGAAACAGGTTCTCGGCCACGGTCATTTCCGGGACCAGATGCAGTTCCTGGTGAATCACCGCGACGCCGCTGCCGATGCTGTCAGCGGTTGACTTGAACGCCATCGCCTGCTCGCCGATCTGCAGCTCGCCGCTGCTCGGAATGTAGGCGCCACCGAGGATTTTCAGCAGGGTCGATTTGCCCGCGCCGTTCTCGCCCATCAAGGCATGAACCTGGCCGGGGTGGGCGACGAAGCTGATGCCGTCGAGCGCTTTCACGCCGGGAAAGGTCTTGCCGATCCCGTTGAAGCGCAGGCTGCCGCTGGCGCCGTGTTGTTCTTGTGTCTGTACTTGCGCGTGCATAAAGCCACCTCTTTACACCGAAAAACGGCCCGGCTGCCCGGGCCGTCGCTGCCTCAGTTCCACAAGCCGATTTTTTCCAGCTCTTGCTTGAAGTTTTCGCGGGTGATCAGGGTGACGTCATCCATGGCGGTGTACTTCGGCGGCTCTTTGCCGGCGGTGATCCACTCGTACATCATCTCGGCAGTCTTGTAGCCTTCGATGTGCGGACTTGGCAGCATCGAACCGAAGAAGCCGCTGTTAGGCTTTTTCAACTCGCCGATGGCGTCGGTGCCGTTGATGCCGATGCCGATCACGTTGCTCGCGGCAAACCCGGCCGCTTCGGTGGCGCGCACGCCGCCGAGCACGGTGTTGTCGTTCATGCCGCCGATGATCAGGTTCTTCGCCGCGCTCGGCAGTTTCACCAGCGCCGAGTTGGTGGCGTCCATGCTGCCCGGTACGTCGAGGGTTTTCAGTGCGGCGAAGAGGATGTGATCCTCGGGCATGCCGGCCTTCTTCAGGGCATCGACCGAACCGTCGGTGCGCTTCTTGCCGGTGTCGAGTTCGTTGTAGGTGTTGACCACCGCGTAGGTGTCTTTCCAGTCCCAGTTACGCTTCTTCGCTTCGGCAGCCATGGCGGCGCCCTGCTTCTGGCCGACTTCAAACGCGGCCATGCCCAGGTACGGCACGTCTTCCATGAACTTGCCGTTGGCATCGACAAAACGGTCGTCGACGGCAATTACTTTCAAGTCATTGATCTTGGCTTTGGCCATGATGGCCGGGCCGAGGGACACGTCCGGCGGGCAGATCACGAAGCCCTTGGCGCCGTTGGCGGCCAGACTATCGATGGCCGAAAGGGTCTTCTCGCCATCCGGAACCGCGATCTTGATCAATTCAAAGCCTTTGTCCTTGGCGGCTTTTTCGGCAAAAGCCCATTCGGTCTGGAACCACGGTTCTTCGGCCTGCTTGACCAGAAAACCGATCTTCACCGCGTCGGCGGCGAGCAGCGCACTGCTCAGGCTGAACGCAGTGACCGCCAAGGCAGTGCTGCACAGGGTACGAATCCCGAAACGACGTTTCATCAGATGACTCCTTGTTATTTTTTTTGAGCAAGGTTTGAAAAGCGTTGAAGCGTGTTCTCAGTGAAGCTGTTTGAAAATAGTCATATCGTATGATGATTGGATTTCAAGCGTAGTTCAGCGCTGGAGATCCGTTTTGTTCAGTCGTGGTACATCACCGAGCGACCACCATCGATGGTGATGCACGAAGCGTTGATAAACGGTGCCTCATCGCTGGCCAGAAGCACCGCCGTCATTGCCACTTCGATCGGCTGGCCGATGCGCTTGGGCGGGTGCAGGTCAAAGGCGCGCTGCCGTTCGGCGTGCGGATCGGCAAAGCCATTCCAGTAATCGACGTTCAGTTGCGTTTCTATGTAGCCCGGCGCGATGGCGTTGACGCGAATGCCCTTGGCCGCGTATTCGATGCCGAGTGCGCGGGTCAGGCCGAGCAAGCCGTGCTTGGCCACCGGGTACGGAAAGCAGCCGGGAATGATGTGGCTGGAATGAGTCGAGGCGATGTTGATGATGCTGCCCACGCCCTGCTCGATCATCTGCGGCAGCACGGCTTTGCAACCATACCAGGCGCCGTCCAGATCGATGGCGAAGCAGCGGCGCCAGTCTTCTTCGGTCATCTGCAAAGGATCGCGGAACACATTGACCCCGGCGCAGTTGACCAACACATCGATGCGGCCATGCAATTCCACAGCACGTCGGGCCAGGGCATGCAGATCCTGCTGATTCGATACGTCGACCTTGAGCGCCTGCACGTCATGGCCCTGATCGCGCCAATGGGCGGCGACCTGCTCGACCTTGTCGGCCTGGATATCGCTGATGAGTAATCTGGCTTGCTGCGAGGCGAACGCGGCAACGATAGCTTCGCCGATGCCCTGAGCGGCCCCGGTCAACAGCACGACCTTGTTTTTCAGGCGCTCGCCTTTCGGCGGCGCCGGCACTGCCGGCAATGTCAGCGCTTCAGCCATGGCTCAGGCCTCCTGCACGCTGGCGCAAAAAAACCGGGCATTGGTCGATGTCCGGTTTTGACGGCTGGGGAAAACAAACAGGCAAGCGTCGCCGACGGCATTAAGCCGTGACGAAAGGCGGATCCCGCTTGCGCGGGCGAGAAGAATTCGCTGCATCACTTCACCTGTTTTGTTCTTTTTAAGTGTGAGTGCGTGTTACTGCTGGAGCCGACTATAAACCCGACCGCCAAATAATCTCAATATATAATTTTGCATCCCATATTTTGGGATTTAACCAGCAAAACGCGTACAGAGTTTTCCTGCAACATCAACGCGCATGCTCAGCACCGCACCGTCCAAAGGATGATTCAGCGGGCTCTTCGCGCTGGTGATGAACAGGGTTTTCAAGTCTTCGCCACCGAAAACGCAACTGGTCGGGCGACTGACCGGCAAATCGAATTTGCGATCGACCTGCCCGTCCGGCGTCAGGCGCAACAGGCAACTGTCGTCCCAGCGTGCATTCCACACGTAGCCTTCGGCGTCCATCGCCGAGCCATCGGGACCACCGTGTTGATCGGACGAGTAGAACACCTGCGGTGCATCGAGACTGCCGTCGGTGCGGATGAAATATCGATTGAGCGTGCTGTCGAGGCTTTCACCGAATAGCAGTGTGGTGCCGTCGTCACTCCACAACAAGGTATTGGGAATGCCCAGACCGAGCAGCAGCGGTGTCACGCGTTGATCAGGATCGATACGGAACAGGCCACCGGAACGGCGCACCAGCGGCAGATCCTCGCCGTGCTCGCCGATGTTGTTTTGCATGGTGCCCAACCACAACCGGCCCAAGGCATCGCAACGGGCTTCGTTGGGGCGGTTGCCCGGTTGCGGGTCGGCGACGCAGAACAACGTCAAGCGTGGCTCGAGGCCGGGCGAATCGAGATCCAGCCGATAGACACCGCTGCTGAGCGTGACCAGCGCATCGCCGCTGGCGCAGGGAATGAAGGCGGAGATGTGCTCGGGCATCTGCCAGATCTGCACGTTCTGACCGATCAGGCGCAACGCTTGTTTACCGGCGATATCGACCCAGTACAACGCCTGGGTCGGCGTATCCCAGAACGGGCCTTCGCCGAGTTGCGCGCGGTGTTGGGTCAGTGCGGTGAACGGCATATCAAGTCCTTCTGAGTTGTTGTTTTACTGTGGGAGCGAGCTTGCTCGCGAAGGCGGAGTGTCAGTCAATGATGATTTATCTGACCTGACGCATTCGCGAGCAAGCTCGCTCCGACAGGATGTCTCGACATTTTCAGCTAGCTTTTCTACTGGCCATGACTTTCGGGTAAAAGCGTTTTATCGCCAGGTCGGCGTTGTCGATCAAGGTCATGCATGCCCACACGCCACGGGTCGAATCGCGCGCGGCGATGGCGTCGGCCATGTCCTTATGGATCGGCAAGGTGCGGCGCAGTTCATCGGGGTCGGCGGCGGAGACTTCAAACGACACCGCCAGCAACGCGCCGAGGGCCGGGACCATTTGTTCGATGAACTGATTATGGCTGGCGGCCAGGATGCATTCGTGGAAGGCCTGGTCGGCACGGTTGTAATCGATGCCACTGTCAACGGCACGTTCCAGTGCGTTGAAGGCCAATTGCACCGCTTCGATTTGCTCCGGCGTTGCGCGCTCACAGGCCCAGCGCACCGCCATCGGCTCGATGGTGCGACGTAAATCCAGCAAGTCATCGACGAAGTTTTCCGGCAAGCCGTTGCGCGATAGCCAACCGACCACTTGCGGATCGAACAGATTCCAGCGCCGGACCGGCAACACCCGCGTGCCGACTTTCGGCCCGACTTCGAGCATACCTTTGGCGACGAGGGTTTTGATGGCTTCGCGAATCACCGTGCGGCTGACACCAAGCTGTTCGCCCAGATCCGCCTCGACCTTGATGGTCTGCCCCGGCTTGACCTGACCGGCAGCAATCCAACTGCCCAGCCAGTCAACGGTCGACGCATGAAAGCTGCTGGACATGTACACCTCACGGCGAATCGCGATGGGTGCCTACGCTAATCATCATACGATTAACAGTCAATCGGATTTTTTTCAGCTCGCTCCCACATTTTGATGTTGTGTCAGGGTTCCAGGCCGATGCGAAAGAACTCGCCGCCACTCCACACGCCCAACCAGCGCTGACCATCGATCTCGCGGCTCACCGCCAGTTCCACCAACTGGTAAAACACATTGCGGTGAATCAGCGCTTCAAGGTTGCTGCGCACATGCACATAAGGCGCAGGCTCCTGGGTCTCAGGATTGATCTCGACGCGGATCGGATGTTCAGCCCCCGCCTCGATGGTTTCCTCGACATTGGTGGTAAAGCGCAAAACCTGCGCCTCGCCCTCGCCTTGCACTTCCACGGCAACCGCTACGAACGGCGCGTCATCGACCTTGATCCCGACCTTCTCGACTGGGGTGATCAGGAAGTAATCATCGCCGTCGCGGCGGATGATGGTGGAGAACAGTTTGACCATCGGCTTGCGCCCGATCGGCGTACCCAGGTAGTACCAGGTGCCGTCGCGGGCGATGCGCATGTCGATGTCGCCGCAGAAATCCGGGTTCCACAAATGCACCGGTGGCAGGCCTTTGGTCTTGGGGATCTGCCCCAGCAGGTCATTGGCTGTTTGCGGGTCACTCATGGCGTACTCCTTGATTACTGGTCGCCGATCCCCAGCAGGCTGCGTGCGTATTGCGCCAGCGGCGGACCGATGAGGTCTTCGGGTTTGGAGTCATGGAACGTCAGTAAACCGCCACGACTCTTGATCCGTGCAGTATCAATCAAATACTGGGTGCTGGTCTCGATCAACATGATCTGAATCACGCCGCCGTCGATACCGAGGCGATCCACGGCTTCCTGGTCCAGCCACTCGTCAGAGTTGCCGATGCGGTCGTCAGCCTTGGCGAAACGTGTGTACAGCAGATAATGCGCGCCGGCATCACGGGCTTCGCCCATGGCTTGATCAAGGCCTTCCGGCGCACGGGCGCGGCGGACCATCGGGAAATATTCGACAAAGCCCTTGAAGGCTTCTTCGGCGACCACGTTCGGCCGCGGATAGGAACCACCCGGCGGTGCGAACGCGCCCTGGGCGATGAAGATGAACGAGTCCGGCTGAATGCGGATATTGTTCACCCGGCGGCTGTCGCTGTGGTCCAGAAGCCCCGCATCGCTCATGTGATAACGAGTGCCTTCGGCCATATCGCTGACATTCATGCAGCCGCCAAGCGCCAAAACGGCCAGCAGCAAAACCAGGCTACGCATCCTATTCCTCCAGAAGCCGGTGTCGGAAAACCGGCGAATGGCCGTTGGATGCAGCTTTTGCGCCAGCTCGGCATTTTCCTTGAAAGGCGTTCCCTGTGGGAGCGAGCCTGCTCGCGAAAGCGGCCGATCAGCCGCCAATAATCTTCATGACAGTAGCGCCGCCAGAGAACGCCACCTCCTGCTTGTCACCCAACGCCTTGACCAGCAAACGTTGCAGCGCCGGCAACGCCTGGTGGCGCGGTTTGTCGAGCAGATCGCCGACATAGTGGCGGTTGCTCGACGACAAACAGCCATGCAGCCAACCGGTCGATGACAGGCGCAAACGCGAGCAGGTGCGGCAGAACGGCACGCTTTCGTTGGCGATCACCCCGAAATTGCCGCGACCGGGAATCGAGTAGCGCACAGCGGTGGCGTCCACCGGTGCGTCCGTCTGGGCGTATTCATAACGCTCGCCAATCAGGCCGAGCAACTGCTCAAGGCTGACGAACTGCTGCAGGAAGACATTGGAATCCTTGGCCAGATGGCCCATGCGCATCAGCTCGATGAAGCGCAGTTCGAAGCCGCGCTCCAGACAGTAATCAAGCAGCGGCATGACCTGATCGAGGTTTTGCCCGCGCAACGGCACCATGTTGACCTTGATCTTCATCCCGGCGGCGGCAGCCTGATCCATACCATCGAGCACGCTGGCCAGATCGCCGCCACGAGCGATGCTGCGAAAAGCAGCGGCATCAAGAGTATCGAGGGAAACGTTGATTCGACGCAGACCGGCATCGACCAGCAGCGGCAGTTTTTTCGCGAGGAGTTGACCGTTGGTGGTCAGGCTGATGTCGTCGAGGCCCATCTGGCCGACGGCAGTCATGAACGATTCGAGTTTGGGGCTGACCAGTGGCTCGCCGCCAGTGATGCGCAGGCGCTCGATGCCGGCCGCTTCGATCAGGTATTCGACGCCGCGCGCCATGGCTTCGGCCGACAGTTCATCCTGCGCAGCGACCAACCGCTTGCCGTTGGGCACGCAGTAGGTACAGGCGTAATTGCAGGCAGAGGTCAGGCTGATGCGCAGATTGCGAAAACGCCTGCCTTGACGGTCAACGATCATGAAACACTCCGGCGAAATAAAATCGAGCGAGCAAAACTTGACTGAGAAATCAGGTTTTAGCAAGCCCTATGCCTGAGTATATTCCTGCGCTATTGCGCCATGTTGTGAAAACACGGCGCAATCAGCCCGCTGAATGACTTATGTGCTCGGCGTTTCCGGGTCGCGCTTGCGCTTGTTGCCCATGCGCACGCCGATGTCCATCAGGAACTGGAAGAAGCCTTCCTGATCTTCCAGCACATTGCTCCAGAATGGCGAGTGATACAGCGCCACCGCGCCGTGCACCAGCGCCCAGGATGCGCAGTAGTGGAAGTACGGTGGCACATCTTCGAGCTTGCCTTCGCTGATGCGACCCTTGATCAGCAGGGTCAGGCGTTCGAAGTTCGAGGCACGGATCTTGTGCAGCTCCTCGACCATCTCCGGCACCTGATTGCCCTTGACCACTTTCTCTTCGAGACGGTCGAACAGGCGATAGCGCTGCGGGTCGCGCATGCGGAATTCGAAGTAGGCGCGCGACAGCGCTTCCTTGTCCTTGTCGACATCCGCCGAATGCAGCAGCTCGTTCAGATCGCGCTCGTAGTCGAGCATCAGGCGCAAGTAGATCTCCGCCTTGGATTTGAAGTGCTTGTAGATCGTGCCTTTGCCGATACCCACGGCATCAGCAATCATCTCGACGGTGACACTGTCTTCACCCTGGTCGAGGAACAGCTTGAGCGCGGTATCGAGAATTTCCTGCTCGCGGCGACGAAATTCACGGACCTTACGAGGTTCTTTATGCATAAGAAAAAGGTCTGAAGGGTCAAAATTCGAAGCCGCGTATTATGCCTAACTTGCGCAAAAAAGCACGGTTCATCGACCAAATCTGTGTTTCTTGTTCATTTCGAGAACGATTCGGGGGCAATGAGAACTCAACTGAAGCAAACGTATTCCAAATTTGTTTAAAAACCCCGACCGGCTCACTGGACTGCACGCCAGACTGATCAATACTTGAACTGTCGGGCGACATTTCCCCCAAGTGTCGTGCCGGTAAAGGTACCAACGGACCGCGTGCCTTTGTTTTACTCCTAATGGTCTTAACCCGGATTCACCCCCCAGAACCCGGGTTTTTTTTGCCTGCGATTTGGCCAGCGGTCACAGGGCAGATTTAACACTCGCCAGCGGGAACAGACGCTTGAAGTTCTCTGTGGTCTGCTCGGCAAAGCGCTCGTAGTTCTCACCACGCAGCATCGCCAGAAACTCCGCCACTTCGCGCACGTACTGCGGCAGGTTCGGCTTGCCGCGATACGGGATCGGCGCCAGGTACGGCGAGTCGGTTTCCACCAGCAAGCGATCGGCCGGCACTTTGCTCGCCACGTCACGCAAGGCGTCGGCATTGCGGAACGTAACAATGCCCGACAGGGAAATGTAGTAGCCCATGTCCAGTGCCGCTTTGGCCATGTCCCAGTCTTCGGTGAAGCAATGCAACACACCCGCCTGGGGCAGCGCCGCTTCGCGCAGCAGTTCCAGGGTGTCCGCACGGGCGCCACGGGTGTGGATGATCACCGGTTTGCCGGTCTGCTGCGCAGCTTGCAGGTGCAGGCGAAACGACTCCTGCTGCAACTCGGCGGCTTCCGGCTCGTAGTGATAGTCGAGACCGGTTTCGCCGATCGCCACCACTTTCGGATGATTGAGTTCGTGCAGCAGCCAGTCCAGCGCTGGTGCCGCGCCCGGCTGCACATCCAGCGGATGCACGCCGACCGAACAATCAACATCGGCATACCGCTCGGCAAGGGCTTTGACATCGGCGGCGTTGTCGGCACTGACGCCGATGCACAGAAAGTGTCCGATCCCACGCTCGCGGGCCGCAGCGAGTGCGGCATCCAGCGAGCCGTCATGGGCGGCGAGGTCGAGACGATCAAGGTGACAATGGGAATCTACGAGCATAAAAAGGACTGCAACTTACATCGTATGAGTGGGACGGTCGGATTTCAGCGCTCCGGCCAGATGAGTTTCGATGCGACTGCGCGCGGTGTCGTCGCCGTCGTTGAATTGCACGCCGACACCGGCGGCGCGATTGCCTTGTGCACCTTTGGGGGTGATCCAGGCGACTTTGCCGGCGACGGGAATTTTTTCCGCTTCATCCATCAGGTGCAACAGCATGAACACCTCGTCGCCCAACCGGTAGCTTTTGTTGGTCGGGATGAACAGGCCACCATTCTTGATGAAAGGCATGTAGGCGGCGTAAAGCACCGACTTGTCCTTGATGGTCAGGGACAAGATGCCGTTACGCGGCCCCGGGCTGACAGGTTCAATCATGTTCACCTCCACTGCTGATCTTCAGAGTCTAGGTACACATTCTTATCTTTGACCAGGCAATCCCACCCATTGCACCAACAATGCTTCCAGCAACAGGGCCGGATTGAGGTTGGCCTTGCTCAACACTTTCTGCCGTTGGGCGAGAATCCAGTCCTGAATATCCAGCACTTTGCCCTGCGCGCTCTTTTGGGCCAGGTACTGCACGACCTTGCGCATATCGGCCAGGCCGAGGCCGGCCTCGTCCTGAGTCAGTTGATAGCGCAGGATCAGGCTCGACCAGTCGCAGAACCAGTCGAACAGACGCAGCATCGGAATGCTTTTCCACTCTTCCGCCAGTTGCGTCGGCGATTGCTGGCCCTTGAGCAACTTCTTCACGCCTTCGACCACTTGCGCGCGCTGTTCACGCACACCTTGCGATTGCAGGCTGACCGCCATCAGCGGCGACCCGGCGGCGAGCGTCAGCAGTTCGACGCGTTCGTCTTCCGCGCAATCCGGTAGCGCCTGGGCCAGCCATTGCAGGCTCATCGCCTCGCCCGGCAGCGGGCAGGCCTGCTGCACGCAACGGCTCTTGATGGTTGGCAATAAACGGCTGGGCTGGTGGCTGACCAATAGCAGCACGGTATCGCCGGACGGCTCTTCAAGGCTTTTGAGCAAGGCGTTGGCAGCGTTGATATTCATCGACTCGACCGGCTCGATCAACACCACTTTGCGCCCGCCGAGCTGCGCAGTCTGCACGACGAAACTGACCAGATCACGAACCTGATCGACCTTGATCGCCTTGTCCGCCTCTTCCGGCTCCAGGATGTAATTGTCCGGATGACTGCCGGCCTTGAGCAGCAGACAGGATTTGCACTCGCCGCATGCCTCAGGCGTAGGGCGCTGACAAAGCAGGCTGGCCATCAAGCGTTCGGCCAGAGCACGCTTGCCGATACCGGCGGGACCGTGCAGCAGGTACGCGTGGGCATGCTGACTGCGTCCGGCCAGTTGCTGCCAGAGGCTGTCCTGCCATGGATAGGCCTCAGCCACGGGCCAGCTCCAGCAGATTCGGCAGCAAGGTGTCCAGCGATTGCTGGACCTTGGCCAATGGCTGACCGGCATCGATGCGCACATAGCGCGAAGGATCGGCTTCGGCGCGCTTCAGGAACGCATTGCGCACGTTTTCGAAAAACGCCCGGCCTTCGAGTTCGAAACGATCCAGTCGGCCACGGGCACTGGCGCGGGCCAGACCGATCTCTACGGGCAGATCGAAAATAAGTGTCAGATCGGGCCGCAAGTCGCCCTGCACGAAAGTTTCCAGGGTGGCGATGCGCTGAAGCGACAAACCACGACCGCCGCCCTGGTAGGCGTATGTCGAGTCGGTGAAACGATCACACAGCACCACAGCGCCACGGGCCAGCGCCGGGCGAATCACCTCGGCCAGGTGCTGGGCGCGGGCGGCGAACACCAGCAACAGCTCGGCGTCCGGATGCATCACTTCGTCGGCCGGGGTCAGCAACACGTCACGAATCCGCTCGGCCAGCGGTGTACCGCCGGGCTCACGGGTGAGCAGCACTTCGATACCGGCGGCGCGCAGGCGCTCGGCAAGGTATTCGCGGTTGGTGCTCTTGCCCGCGCCTTCAGGGCCTTCCAGGGTAATAAACAAGCCAGTCACAGGCAGTCCTTCATCAAAGTCATTGCGCGTTCTGTGGTGCAGCGGCGTCCGGTTCTTGGGCTGGCGCCGGATCTTGCGGCGGCGCTTTCGATGGCACTTCGGGCAGCACCTCGGGCGCGGTGTTCGGCGAGGCCGCCGGAATGGCCTCATCGGTGGCCGGCGCGGTTACTGGTGCCGGGCTGGAACGGTAATCGGCACGGCGCTTGAGCTGGTATTCGCGCACCGCGTTGTTGTGCGCATCCAGATCATCGGAGAACACATGGCTGCCATCGCCACGGGCGACGAAATACAGGCTGCTGCCTTCCACCGGATTGAGCGCAGCATGAATCGCTTCGCGCCCGACCATCGCAATCGGCGTCGGTGGCAAACCGGGAATCACGTAAGTGTTATAGGGCGTCGGTTCTTTCAGATGCGCGCGGGTCAGTTTGCCCGTGTAGCGGTCGCCGAGGCCATAAATCACCGTCGGATCGGTCTGTAACTGCATGCCCAGCGCCATGCGCCGTACGAACACTCCGGCAATCTGCCCGCGCTCCTGCGGAACACCGGTCTCTTTCTCGACCAGCGAGGCCATGATCAGCGCTTGATAAGGTTCGCTGTAAGGCACATCGGCAGAACGTTGCGCCCACTCTTTGGCGAGCACTTCGTCGAGACGGTCAAAGGCTTTCTTCAACAGCTCGGCATCGGACATGCCACGTACGAAGCGGTAGGTGTCCGGGAAAAACCGGCCTTCGGGGAACAAGCCCTTGTGGCCAATCTTCGCCATGACGTCGCTGTCGCTCAGACCATTGAGGGTCTGCTCGAGCTTGTCGTCCTTGGCCAGGGCGGCGCGCACTTGATGGAAAGTCCAGCCTTCGACCAGGGTCAGGCTGTACTGAACCACGTCGCCGCGCTTCCACGAATCGATCAGACCGTTGACGGTCATGCCCGGCTGCATGCGGTATTCGCCGCTGTGAATCGGTGTGCCGGCGAGGTTGAAGCGCCAGTAGACGCGCAGCCAGAACGCGTCCTTGATGACGCCATCGGTTTCGAGTTCAAGGAAGGTACGGGTCGGTGTAGAGCCTTTCGGCACATCCAGCAGTTGTTCCTGCGGGATGTTCAGGGGCTGTTCCAGCGCCGAATGAATTTTCCAGGCGCTGGCGCCCAACAGCAGCCCTGCCAGAACCAGTCCGGTTTCCAGCAGCAGCAAAAGTTTACGTCTCACGAATCAAGCATCCAGTAGCGCGCGGGCAATGGTTTGCAGTTTACGGGTGAGCGGGCCAACCGGCCAGCTCAGTGCAGCACAGGCGCGTACCGGCCAGACGCCATAAACGCTGTTGCAGGCAAACACTTCATCAGCCCATTGCAGCTGTTCGAGGCGGATATCGGCGATTTGCGTGGGGATGGCCAGTGACTCGGCCTGAAACAAAATTTCCGCGCGCATCACACCTGCAACGCCGCAGCGCTTCAAGTCGGGCGTGATCAAGCCACCGTCGCGCACCAGGAAAATATTGCTGTACACACCTTCGACGACGCGCCCGGCCTGATCAAGCATCAAGCCTTCGGCATGCTCGCTGTCCTGCCATTCGGCGCGGGCGAGCACCTGTTCCAGTCGATTCAGATGTTTGAGCCCGGCCAACAACGGCTGCGTAGATAAACGCGTGTTGCAGGGAAACAGGCGGATGCCGTGCTCGGCATGGGCAGCAGGATAAGCCGCCGGCGGATTGCCTTGCAGAATGCGTCGGCCCTGCGCCGCAGGATCGGGCGCATAACCGCGCAAGCCGTCGCCACGCGTGAGGATGAGCTTGAGCACGCCCTCGCCCATCGCAGCGGCATAGCTGAGCAGCTCATGGCGAACCAGCTCGAGATCGGTCGCAATGGCCAGACGCGCGCAGCCATCAGCCAGACGCGTCAGGTGTCGATCCAGCAGGACCGGCTGTCCACTGCGCACGGCAATGGTCTCGAACAGACCATCGCCGTAAGCCAGGCCGCGATCTTTCAGCGACAGCACGTCAGCCGGTTGACCGTCGACCCAGCTGTCCATCAGCCGGCGAACCGGCGGAACGCCAGCGTGCCGTTGGTGCCGCCAAAACCGAAGGAGTTGGACAGCACGACATCGATGTCCATGTTACGCGCGGTGTGCGCAACGAAATCGAGATCGCAGCCTTCGTCCGGTTCATCAAGGTTGATGGTCGGCGGTGCCACCTGGCTGTTGATCGCCAGCACGCTGAAAATCGCTTCGACCGCGCCCGCCGCACCCAACAGGTGGCCGGTCATCGACTTGGTCGAGCTGACGGCCAGCTTGTAGGCGTGATCGCCGAACACCGACTTGATCGCGTTGGCTTCGGCAAGGTCGCCGGCCGGCGTCGAGGTGCCGTGGGCGTTGATGTACTGCACTTGGTCGACGTTGATTTTCGCATCGCGCAGGGCATTGGTGATGCAGCGCGCGGCACCGGCGCCATCGGCGGGTGGCGAGGTCATGTGGAACGCGTCGCCACTGGTGCCGAAACCGATCAGCTCGGCGTAGATCGTCGCGCCACGGGCCTTGGCGTGTTCGAGCTCTTCGAGAACCAGAGCGCCGGCACCGTCGGACAGTACGAAGCCGTCACGACCCTTGTCCCATGGACGACTGGCACGGGTCGGCTCGTCGTTGCGGGTCGACAGCGCACGGGACGCGCCGAAGCCGCCCATGCCCAGACCGCAGGCGGCCATTTCCGCACCGCCGGCAATCATCACGTCGGCTTCGTCGTACATGATGTTGCGCGCCGCCATGCCGATGCAGTGCGTACCGGTGGTGCACGCGGTGGCGATGGCGTAGTTGGGTCCCTGTGCGCCCAGATGGATCGACAGGAAACCGGAAATCATATTGATGATCGAGCCAGGCACAAAGAACGGCGAGATCCGTCGCGGACCGGTCTCGTGCAGGGTGCGGCTGGTCTCTTCGATGTTGGTCAGACCGCCAATCCCCGAACCCATGGCCACGCCAATGCGTTCACGGTTGGCATCGGTGACTTCCAGACCGGCGTTGCGCACGGCTTGAAAGCCTGCGGCGAGGCCGTACTGAATGAACAGGTCGAGCTTGCGCGCTTCCTTGACCGACAGGTATTCCTCGACATTGAAGCCTTTGACCGAACCACCGAAGCGGGTCGAATAGGCAGAAAGGTCGGTGTGTTCGATCAGACCAATGCCACTGCGGCCAGCCAGAATGCCCTGCCAACTGCTCGGCACATCCGTGCCCAGTGGCGACAACATACCCATACCGGTGACTACGACGCGTCTACGCGACACAGCACTCTCCTTTTTCAAATGACGACTTTGCATCAGGCCTAAAGAAAAAACCGCACGCCATGATGGCAGTGCGGTTTTTCCATGACAGCAAGCAACGATTACAAACTGTTACGCCTGGTGGCTGGTAACGTAGTCGATTGCAGCTTGTACAGTAGTGATCTTTTCAGCTTCTTCGTCAGGGATTTCGGTCTCGAATTCCTCTTCCAGAGCCATCACCAGCTCAACGGTGTCAAGGGAGTCGGCACCCAGGTCTTCTACGAAGGAAGCGGTGTTGACCACTTCTTCTTCTTTAACACCCAGTTGCTCGGCAACGATTTTCTTGACGCGCTCTTCGATGGTGCTCATACCTTGTTTTCACTCCTAATGGACAAATTCAGGCAGCTGGCCAGTGGGTAAGTGTATAGAAAGCCTTTTCAGTTTTTCAACTGAAAGCTTCACTCCTCAAACCCTGCGGCCCTCTGCCTATAAATAGATTGCAGCTTTATAACGGATTTTAGACAGCTCGTATGACATTTTTTTGAAGCAATCCGTCACATTTTACTTACATGTACATCCCACCGTTCACCGGGATTGTAGCCCCGGTAACGTATGCCGCACCGTCGGATGCAAGAAAAGCGACCACGGACGCGATCTCTTGAGCTTGCCCCAGACGACCCAGCGGAATCTGCGTCTGCAAGGCTTCACGCTGTGCTTCAGGCAGCTCGCGGGTCATATCGGTGTCGATGAACCCTGGGGTTACCGAGTTGACCGTAATCGAACGCGAACCGACTTCACGCGCCATCGCCCGGCTGAAACCTTCCAGACCGGCCTTGGCGGCTGCATAGTTTACTTGGCCGGCGTTGCCCATGGCACCCACCACCGAGCCAATACTGATAATTCGACCCCAGCGCGCCTTGGTCATGCCACGCAAAACGCCCTTGGACAGGCGATACAGACTGTTCAGGTTGGTATCGATCACGTCGTACCACTCGTCGTCTTTCATGCGCATCATCAGGTTATCGCGGGTGATACCGGCATTATTGACCAGAATCGCCACCGGCGCACCGAACTGCTCCTGAATGCCTGCCAGCACGGCGCTGACCGATTCGTCGCTGGTGACATTGAGTTCGAAACCGGCACCCTGGATACCGTTTTCCTTCAGGGTCGCGGCAATGCGCTCGGCGCCCGACGCGGAGGTCGCGGTGCCGACAACGATGGCGCCCTGACGACCCAGTTCCAGCGCGATGGCCTGGCCGATACCGCGGCTTGCACCGGTAACCAGTGCAACTTTACCTTGCAGACTCATGCAAGTTTCTCCTGATTCAGGCCTGCGCTGCGCGAGCGGCAGCGAAGGCATCTGGGGTATTGAGATTGGAAGTCGAAACGCCTTCGGCGCAACGTTTGTTCAGGCCAGCGAGGACTTTGCCCGGGCCGCATTCGACCAGATTGGTCGCGCCCTTGGCGGCCAAAGTCTGCACCGATTCAACCCAGCGCACGGGCTTATAGAGCTGTTCGAGCAGATCGCGCTTGAGGGTTTCCAGATCGGCTGGCACTTGTGCGCTGACGTTCTGCACCAACGGGATCTGCGGCGCCTGCCAGTCGATGGCGGCGATGGATTCGGCGAAACGCTCGGCAGCCGGACGCATCAGCTCGCAGTGCGACGGCACGCTCACCGGCAACGGCATGGCGCGTTTGGCACCACGTGCCTTGCAACCTTCGATGGCGCGCTCGACGGCTGCCTTGGCACCGGCGATCACCACTTGGCCCGGCGAGTTGAAGTTCACCGCGCTGACGACTTCGCCTTGCGCCGCTTCGGCGCAGGCAGCCAGCACGTCGGCATCTTCCAGGCCGAGGATCGCGGCCATGCCGCCCTGCCCGGCCGGCACCGCTTCCTGCATCAACTGACCACGGCGCTCGACGAGCTTGACCGCGTCAGCCAGGCTCAGGCTGCCGGCAGCGACCAGCGCGCTGTATTCACCCAGGCTATGGCCGGCGACGAATGCCGGGCGCGCGCCGCCTTCGGCCAGCCACAGACGCCACAGGGCGATCGAAGCGGTCAGAATGGCCGGTTGGGTTTTGTCGGTTTGATTGAGCAGCTCTTCCGGGCCCTGCTGGGTCAGTGCCCACAGGTCGTAGCCCAGCGCAGCAGAGGCTTCTTGAAAGGTTTCGAGGATCAGCGGATGTTGCGCGCCCAGCTCGGCCAGCATGCCGAGGGACTGCGAACCCTGTCCTGGAAAGACGAATGCGAGGGAAGCAGACATGTAACAAGCCCCTAATGATCTTGTCGTCGGAAAATAACGCCCTGTTGGGGACGCCAGAAACTGACAGTTTGGATGGCCCTTTGAACCGGGCGGTCACATTTAAGCATTGTCCGACGAAAACGCCTAAGACAACAGTTCCTCCAGACGACCGTGGAGACGCTCGGGCAGGTTCTCCTGAATCTCGATCAGCGCCCGTTGAATGGCACTCTGAAAGCCCTGCACCCCTGCCGATCCATGACTTTTCACAACGATGCCCTGCAAGCCGAGAAAGCTTGCGCCATTATGTCGCGCCGGGGCCAGATCAGCTTGCAGACGCTTCATCAACGGGAGCGCGAGAGCGCCGACAGCGCGCGAGGCCAGGTTTTTCTTGAACAACGCCTCGATGCGCGCCGCAATCATCGTCGCCAGGCCTTCGCTGGACTTGAGCAGGATATTGCCGACGAAGCCGTCACACACCACCACGTCGGCCTCACCGCGATACAAGCCGTCGCCTTCGATAAAGCCGATGTAGTTGATCCCGCGCGCAGCCTGCAACAGCGTTGCGGCCAGTTTGACCTGCTGATTGCCCTTGATGTCTTCGGTGCCGATGTTCAGCAACGCAACACGTGGACGGGCAATGCCCAAAGTCTGCGCAGCCACCGAACCCATCACCGCGAACTGCAACAGGTGCTCGGCACTGCAATCGACGTTGGCGCCCAGATCGAGCAACTGGCAATAACCGGTCTGCGTCGGAATCGCCGCAACCATGGCCGGACGATCAATGCCCGGCAATGTCTTCAGCACGAATCGCGACAAGGCCATCAACGCACCCGTATTGCCGGCACTGACACAGGCCTGCACCTTGCCATCGCGCAGCAGTTCAAGGGCTACACGCATCGACGAATCCGGCTTGCCACGCAGGGCCTGAGCGGGTTTTTCGTCCATGGTGATGACTTCGCTGGCCGCAACAATCGTCAGGCGCGCGCGATCGGCAGCCGACTGGCCGTGGATCAGTTCTTCAAGAAGGGAGGGTTGACCGACGAGGGTCAGGTGCAGCGAGGGTGTAGCAGACAGGCAAGCGAGACTGGCCTGAACAATGCTGCGGGGACCGAAGTCCCCGCCCATTGCGTCAATCGCGATGACTTGAGCAGACAAGTGATTACTCGTCAGCGCCCTTGTCGATCACTTTACGGCCACGGTATACGCCTTCTGGCGATACGTGGTGACGCAGGTGAACTTCACCAGTGGTTTTTTCTACAGACAGGGTGCTAGCCTCGAGAGCGTCGTGCGAACGGCGCATGTCACGGGCAGAGCGGGATTTTTTGTTCTGCTGAACAGCCATAATTGATTAACTCCTAAACGTTTGGGTCACGCTTTAACTGCGCCAATACACTGAACGGGTTGGACCGCGTTACCTCGTCCTCGCTCGGTTCGGGCTCATCTGCTCCCGCCGGCTGCTGGCATTCTTCCGGATGATGAGCAGGCACAATGGGCAAGGCGAGCAAAAGCTCCTCCTCGATCAGTGACTGCAGATCCAATGGATCTTCGCCCAGTTCCAGCACGTCATAACCTTTCGGCAACGACTGGGTATTCGCACCCTCCTTCACCACCGCGTAACTGCATTCGCTGTGGATCGGCAGGGTGACCAGCTCAAGACAACGCTGGCAAACCATTTTGACTTCGGTGTCGATAAAGCTGTGGATGACCACAGACTTACGTTCATCTCGTTCAAAAACGAATTTTGCCTGCACCGTACCGACATCGTCGGAAAGCGGGTCGCAGAGTCTCTTCAAATCGGCCAGCAGCAGTTCACCTTGAAGGGTGGTGCCACGGTCAGCCAATTTGCGCGGGTCAACGTGAGGTGGAATCGGGTCATTCAACATAGGCGCAGCATTATAGGGATGCACCCACCCATGTCAAAGGAAATTGTGCCCTGTCCGTCACTTGCGCGCCTCCGCTAGAATCCGCACCTGCCTCAGGAGACGTCCATGCTGCCTTTATTACTCGCTTCAAGCTCGACTTATCGCCGCGAATTGCTCGCCCGCCTGCACCTGCCGTTCGTCTGCAGCTCGCCGGACATCGATGAAAGCCACCGCCCGGGCGAGTCCGCGATCGATCTGGTCAAACGCCTCGCCGAGGAAAAAGCCCGCGCCCTGACGGACAGCCACCCTGCTCATCTGATCATTGGCTCGGATCAGGTCGCCGTCCTCGGCGAACAGATCATCGGCAAGCCGCACACCTTCGAGAAGGCTCGCGAGCAATTGATGGCGGCCAGCGGCGCGAGCGTGACCTTCCTGACCGGCCTGGCACTGCTCAACAGCCACACCGGGCAATGCCAGGTCGACTGCGTGCCGTTTACCGTGCACATGCGTCAGCTGGATCAGGCGCGCATCGAACGCTACCTGCGCATCGAGCAACCGTACGACTGCGCCGGCAGCTTCAAGGCCGAAGGACTGGGCGTGAGCCTGTTTCAATCGACCGAAGGCCCGGATGCCACCAGCCTGATCGGCCTGCCGCTGATTCGCCTGATCGACATGTTGTTGGTCGAAGGCGTGCAAATTCCTTGAAAGCAAAAGATCGCAGCCTTCGGCAGCTCCTACACCGATCCGTGCAAGAGTTGCCGCCGACTGCGATCTTTCGATCTTGAACCGTCTTACCGCAACGACGGCCCGTGAAAACCCATCCACATCGCCAACTGCTCTGCCACGCTGGCGCCGAGCTTTTTCGAGAAGCGATCGAACGGCGATTCCTGCACGGTGAAGTCCACCAGCTCCTTCTCGCCAATCACATCACGCGCCACCGAACTGGCACTGCCCAAGCCATCGATCAGACCCAGCGGCAGCGCCTGCTCACCCGACCAGACCAGCCCGGAAAACAGCTCCGGATGCTCTTTGTCCTTCAGGCGATCACCACGACCCTGCTTGACGCTGTTGATGAACTGCTTGTGCGTGGTGTCGAGCACGCTTTGCCAGAAGGCGGTTTCTTCAGGCTTTTGCGGCTGGAACGGATCAAGGAATGCCTTGTGCTCGCCCGAGGTATAGGTGCGGCGCTCAACCCCGAGTTTTTCCATGGTGCCGACAAAACCGTAACCCGCTGCTGTCACGCCGATCGAGCCGACCAGACTCGCCTTGTCGGCGTAGATCTGATCCGCCGCGCTGGCGATGTAATAGGCGCCCGAAGCACCAAGATCGGAAATCACTGCGTAGAGCTTGATCTCTGGATGCAGGCCACGCAGACGCTTGATCTCGTCATAGACATAACCGGACTGCACCGGACTGCCGCCCGGACTGTTGATGCGCAGGACCACGCCCTTGACCTTCTTGTCTTCGAACGCCGCGCGCAGACTGCCAACGATATTGTCAGCGCTGGCCGGCTCTTTGTCGGCGATTACACCATCGATCTCGATCAACGCCGTGTAGTTCGGGCCGCGGGTGGCGGTTTTTTCCATGTCCATCAGCGGCGTGAACAGCAGCAGCGCAACAAACAGATAAACAAACGTCAGCAGCTTGAAGAAAATCCCCCAGCGCCGCGAACGGCGTTGTTCCTGCACGCCGGCCAGCAAAGTCTTTTCCAACAGCTTCCAGCTTTTCGCGTCACCGTCGTCGGCACTTGCCTTGGCCGGTGCTTTCCATTCGTCGGTCATGCCATCTACCCCAGCAAAAACGTATTAAGCCCGCTGACCCAGCCAGGCGTGCAATTGAGAAAAACGGTCGATCGACAGGCGCGGCTCGAACTGTTGCAGGGACTCGATCGATTGCGCGCCATAACTGACCGCCACCGAATCCATCCCCGCGTTGCGCGCCATCAGCAGATCGAACGACGAATCACCGACCATCAACGCCTGCTCCGGGCGTACGCCGCAGTGGCTGACAATCTGCTCAAGCATCAGAGGGTGTGGCTTGCTGGCAGTTTCATCGGCAGCGCGGGTGATATCGAAATAATCTTCCCAGCCATTGGCCTTGAGCACCCGATCCAGTCCGCGACGATTCTTGCCCGTCGCTACCGCCAGGTGATAACCCTGCTCGCGAAACGATGCCATCGACTCGACCACGCCCTCGAACAGCGGCGAAGGCACGGCTTCGGCAGCGATGTAGTGATCGGCGTAGTACTCGCGAAACGCGAGCATTTCTGCGTCGCTGATTTCCGGGTACAGGGTGCGAATCGCTTCCGGCAAGCCAAGACCGATGATGCCTTTGACGGCGAAGTCATCGCGCAGCTCGAAACCGGAACGCCCGGACGCCGAGTGCATCGCCTCGACGATCCGATGAATGGAATCGGCGAGGGTGCCGTCCCAGTCGAAAATCAACAGCTTGTAATCAGATGGGCGCACTCAATCGCTCCACGGTCTTGGCCCACATTTCATCGACGGGCGCTTGCAGATTCAGCTTGCCGCCGTCGGGCAGCGGCACGGTCAGCATGTAGGCGTGCAGGAACAGGCGCTTACCACCCAGATCGCGGATTTCCTTGGTGAAATCCTCGTCGCCATACTTGCTGTCACCGGCAATGCAATGGCCAGCATGCAAGGTGTGCACGCGAATCTGGTGGGTACGACCGGTGACCGGTTTCGCCTCGACCATGGTGGCAAAATCGCCGAAGCGGCGCAGCACCTTGAACAGCGTCAGGGCTTCTTTGCCCTCGTCATTGACCTCAACCATGCGCTCGCCGGAACGCAGATTGCTCTTGAGCAACGGTGCACGAACCTGCTTGATCGAGGTTGCCCAGTTGCCACGGACCAGCGCCATGTAGCGCTTGTCGACGCCATCGCCGCGCAACTGCTCGTGCAGGTGGCGCAACATGCTGCGTTTTTTGGCGATCATCAGCAGACCGGAGGTGTCACGGTCGAGACGGTGAACCAGCTCCAGCTCCTTGGCGTCGGGACGCAGCTGACGAAAGGCTTCGATCACGCCGAAATTCAGCCCGCTGCCGCCATGCACCGCAATGCCGGCGGGCTTGTTGATCACGATCAGGGCTTTGTCTTCGAAGACGATCGAGGCTTCCAGGCGCTGCAACAGCCCCTGGGCCAGCGGCACCGGTTCGTCGCGCTCAGGCACGCGAACGGGAGGCACGCGCACGATATCGCCGGCCTGCAGCTTGTATTCGGGCTTGATCCGACCTTTGTTCACGCGCACTTCGCCTTTGCGCAAAATGCGGTAAATCAAGGTCTTGGGCACGCCTTTGAGCCGGGCGAGAAGAAAGTTGTCGATTCGTTGGCCGGCATACTCCGGCGAGACTTCAAGCAGTTGAACGCCTGGAGTCGAAGGGGCAGTAGTTGTCATGCCGCGGATGATAACAATTTTTATGGAATTGAAGCACTTAATCATTGCTGCTATAGTCGCGAACGCCGCCAAAAGCGGCCTGGACAGCGGAACCACGGTCAAAGACCGGCCCTGACCAACGCAATTCACCAGGGCGCGAGGCCGTCCTACGGGGCTTTCGCTACGTAACGGTGGAGTTTGCGGTTGTAACGAGCGCAGGTGACATGAGGCCTGAATTACACCGCCGAGCAGAGTTCTCACTCGCCCGGCAGGCAACATTCAAGGCCAGTTCACAAAGTGCAGTCGACTGCGAATGACCCCGAGCGATTGCTTCGGAAACATCGCCTGAATTAGCCATGATGCGTGACCTCCCCTTTCGGAGCTCACGGTAAATGCCAACCCGCTGCGGATTCTGCGCGCGGCAGCACCCGAATTATCAGGGATACGTGTAGGGTGGAGATGCACAACCGCCGGACTGTGTAGCAACAAGCTTTGATCAAGACGCTTCATCTCGTCCACAGCCGCTGGTTGATTCCTCCTCCTGACTGAGTGCTTAAGTAGCCACAGCAAGCAGGACGCGTACGTCGCGGTATCGGCCCAATTGGCCGCACATCGCTGGACACGGGAATGGCCAACCACTCCCGACGCACCTGACACCGACCGTGAGAAGTCGTGTGTGCCGAACGCCGTTTCCGGCAGCCCGGAAACCGACGGTACTACATGAAAAGAATGCTGATTAACGCAACTCAACCCGAAGAGTTGCGTGTTGCACTGGTAGATGGCCAGCGCCTCTACGACCTGGACATCGAATCCGGTGCACGCGAGCAGAAGAAGGCCAACATCTATAAAGGCCGTATCACTCGCATCGAACCAAGCCTTGAGGCTGCCTTTGTCGATTTCGGCTCCGAGCGCCACGGCTTCCTGCCCCTCAAAGAAATCTCCCGCGAATACTTCAAGAAAGCCCCCGAAGGCCGCGTCAACATCAAGGACGTCCTGAGCGAAGGCCAGGAAGTCATCGTTCAGGTCGAGAAAGAAGAACGTGGCAACAAGGGCGCCGCCCTGACCACCTTCATCAGCCTCGCCGGTCGTTACCTCGTCCTGATGCCGAACAACCCGCGTGCCGGCGGCATCTCCCGTCGCATCGAAGGCGAAGAGCGCAACGAACTGCGTGAAGCGCTGAACGGCCTGGTCGCTCCGGCCGACATGGGTCTGATCGTGCGCACTGCCGGCCTGGGCCGCAGCAGCGAAGAAATGCAGTGGGACCTCGACTACCTGCTGCAACTGTGGACGGCCATCAAAGAAGCCTCGCTGGATCGCTCTGCGCCATTCCTGATCTACCAGGAAAGCAACGTGATCATCCGCGCCATCCGCGATTACCTGCGCCAGGACATCGGCGAAGTGCTGATCGACAGCGTTGAAGCCCAGGACGAAGCCCTGACCTTCATCCGCCAGGTGATGCCGCAGTACGCCAGCAAAATCAAGCTGTACGAAGACAGCGTGCCGCTGTTCAACCGTTTCCAGATCGAAAGCCAGATCGAGACCGCATTCCAGCGCGTCGTCGAACTGCCTTCCGGCGGCTCCATTGTGATCGATCCGACCGAAGCCCTGGTGTCCATCGACATCAACTCGGCGCGAGCCACCAAAGGCAGCGACATCGAAGAAACCGCCCTGCAGACCAACCTTGAAGCCGCCGAAGAAATCGCCCGTCAGTTGCGCCTGCGCGACATCGGCGGCCTGATCGTCATCGACTTCATCGACATGACCCCGGCCAAGAACCAGCGCGCCGTGGAAGAAAAAGTCCGTGAATGCCTGGAAGCTGACCGCGCCCGTGTGCAGATCGGTCGCATCTCGCGTTTCGGCCTGCTGGAAATGTCCCGTCAGCGCCTGCGTCCATCGCTGGGCGAAAGCAGCGGCATCGTCTGCCCGCGTTGCAACGGCACCGGCATCATCCGTGACGTTGAATCGCTGTCGCTGGCCATTCTGCGCCTGATCGAAGAAGAAGCCCTGAAAGACCGCACCGCCGAAGTTCGCGCGCAAGTGCCGATCCCGGTCGCTGCGTTCCTGCTCAACGAAAAACGCAACTCGATCACCAAGATCGAACTGCGCACCCGTGCCCGTATCGTCATTCTGCCGAACGATCACCTCGAGACGCCGCACTTCGAAGTTCAGCGTCTGCGTGACGACAGCCCGGAAGCCGCGACCAACCAGTCCAGCTACGAAATCGCTGCCGCCGCTGCCGAAGTCGAAGAAGTCCAGCCAGCCGCTGCGACTCGCACTCTGGTTCGCCAGGAAGCTGCAGTGAAAACCGCGCCGGCCCGTGCCAATGCACCGGTGCCGACTGAAGTTGCACCTGCCGCACCTGCTCCTGCACCGGTTGCCGCACCTGAGCCTAGCCTGTTCAAGGGCCTGGTGAAGTCGCTGGTCAGCCTGTTCGCCACCAAGGAAGAGCCAGCCGCACCGGTCGCGGTTGCGAAACCGGCTGCCACCGAGCGTCCAGCGCGTAACGAAGAGCGTCGCAACGGTCGTCAGCAGAGCCGCAACCGTAACGGTCGCCGCGATGAAGAACGCAAGCCGCGCGAAGAACGTGCTCCACGTGAAGAGCGCGCACCACGCGAGCCGCGCGAAGAGCGCCAGCCACGTGAAGCCCGCGAGCCGCGTGAAACCCGCAGCGAAGCGCCGGTAGCCCGCGAAGAGCGCGCACCACGTGCCCCGCGTGAAGAACGTGCACCGCGTGCCCCACGTGAAGATCGCAAGCCGCGTGGCGAGCGTGAAGAACGCGTGCGTGAACTGCGCGAGCCGCTGGACGCCGCGCCAGCCGCAGCCGCAGCTGTTGCTGCCGTGACCGCTGAAGAGCGTCCGGCCCGTCAGCCACGCGAAGAACGCGCTCCGCGTCCACCGCGTGAAGAGCGTCAACCGCGTGCCGAGCAGGCCGCTGCTGCCGTCGCTGAAGAAGAAGTGAACAGCAACAACGAAGAGCAACTGCCGGAAGACGGTCAGGATAACGCCGAAGGCGATCGTCCACGTCGTCGCTCCCGTGGCCAGCGTCGTCGCAGCAACCGTCGCGAGCGTCAACGTGATGCCAACGGCAACGTGATCGAAGGTTCGGAAGAATCCGAGTCCGCTGAAAACGCTGGCGAGCCAAGCACTGCCGATCTGGCCGCTGGCCTGGCCGTCACCGCCGCCGTTGCCAGCAGCACCATCAGCGCTCCGGCAGAAGCCGAAGCTCACGAGCAGGCTGAACGCGCCACCGCCGCCACACTGGAAACTGCTCCAGTCGAAGCGCCGGTTGTCGAAGCCACCACTCCAGTGGAAGCGACTGCTGCACCGGAAATCGAAGTCGCTCCGGTCCGCGAAGCTCAGCCTCAGGTTGAAGCGCCTGCCGAGCCGGAAGCTGTCGTCGAAGCACCAACGGCCATCACTGAGCCAGCGGTAGAAACCGTCAGCGAAAACGTGACCAAAACCGTGCGTGAAGTTCGCGAAGAGCAGACTGCGTTCAACTGGGTTGCCGAGCCAGCCGTCACCGAAGCCCCAGCGCCAGTCGCTGAAGCCGAAGTGCCGCAAGCCATGGTTTCCGAGCCAGTAGTTGCAGCAGCAGAGCCGGCGCCGACACCAGTGGTTGAAGCTCCGGTTGCCGAAGCTCAGGTTGAAGAAGCACCAGCCGCAGTCGAAGCGCCAGCGCCAGTGGTTGAAACGCCGGCTCCGGTCAGCGCCCTGACGCCGAACGGCCGCGCGCCAAACGACCCGCGTGAAGTGCGTCGTCGCAAGCGTGAAGCCGAGCGTCTGCAGAAGGAAGCCGAACTGGCTGCCGCTGCAGCGCCAGTGGCTGCCGAACCAGCCGCTGCGGCTGAAGTGGTCGAGGCAGCCCCTGCCCCGGTCGCGGAAGAAGCATCGGTTGAAGCGGTGATCGCTGAAGCACCACGCTCCGTTCAGGACGCGGTTGAACAGCGCGAAGAAGCCCAGGAAAAAGAGCACGAGCCTAAACCACTCGTGTAATTCCTGAAGCCATTAAAAAGCCCCGCCCGGTGAAAGCCTGGCGGGGCTTTTTATTGCCTCAAATACCAGCGTCATCCACAACCTTTGTGGGAGCGAGCCTGCTCGCGAAAGCGCTGGGTCAGACAATATTCATGTAACTGAACCAGCGCATTCGCGAGCAGGCTCGCTCCCACAAGGGAATTTCAACACGGCTCAGGGCTGAGGAAATACCAGAGATTCAGGCACATCGATATCCCACAACACCCCCGGATCATCCACCGCCACTTCCACCACCCTGCCCTGCGCAAACAACGGCCGTGCGCCACGATCACCGGTCAGCGCCTGCAATTGCGCGTCAAACGAACGACCAAACCCCACCGGATGACCAAACCCCCCACCCAGCACCGGCACGCTCACCGCGTCATCAGCCATCGCCGCGAGCACTCGCTCGATACTCGAAGGCAAGATAAACGGCATATCGCCGAGCACAATCAACCAGCCATCAGCGCCCGGGCAAGCGGCAACACCTGCGGCAATGCTGTCGCCCATGCCGGTCGATTCGATCGACACCACGTCGCAGCCGTAAGCCTGAGCCATGCGCATCGCCTGCGGTCGAGCCTCGGTGGTGACCAGCACACGTTTGTCGAGACTGGCCGGCAGGTTCACCAGCACCTGCTCGATGACCGAGCGCACGGCGCCGTCACGCCCGGTACAGTCAGCGAGCAATTTGTCTTTGTCGGGGCCGGCGATCTGGCGAAAGCGTTTGCCCTCGCCCGCCGCCAGCACAATCACTGCGATGGATTGGCTCATGCACCCTCCAGCGGTTTTTTCTGTTTCAGCTCCACACCGTTCTTGATCGCGACAATTTCCGCCAGCAAGGACAAGGCGATCTCTGCCGGCGAATGACTGCCGATGTGCAGGCCGATCGGCCCGTGCAAGCGATCAATCGATGCTTGCGACAAGCCTAGCTGAGCGAGGTTTTCCCGGCGCTTCTGGCTGTTGACCCGCGAACCGAGCGCGCCGACGTAGAACGCCGGCGAGTCGAGCGCGGTGAGCAAAGCCATGTCGTCCAGGCGTGGATCGTGAGTCAAGGCGACAATCGCCGTGCGCTCGTCGGTCTGGATGTTCAGCACCGCCTCATCCGGCATGCCGGGGACGAAACGGCCATGCTGCTCTTCCCAGCCGTAAACGAATTCGGTGCGTGGATCGCAGATCAGCACTTCGAAATCCAGCAGCCGCGCCATGTCGGCGACGTAGCGCGACAACTGCCCGGCACCGATCAGCAACAAGCGCCAGCGCGGACCATAAATCGCTCGCAGAGTCTTGCCGTCGAACACCAGCGAATCGGACTTGCTCGCCGGAGCCAGCCGCACCTCGCCGGTTTCGATGTTCAGTTCCCGGGCGACGATTTCATGGTTTTCGCAACGCTGCAGCAGCTCGGCCACCCACGCCGGGTCACCGACGCGCTCTTCGGTCAGGCGCAGGGTGCCGCCGCAAGGCAGGCCGAAACGCGCGGCCTCCTCGCGGGTCACGCCGTAGGTAATCATCTGCACTGGCGGACCATCGGTGGCAATGCGGCCGTCGTGCAGCCGCGCGATCAGGTCATCTTCGACACAGCCGCCCGACACCGAACCGATCACTACGCCGTCCTCGCGCAAGGCGAGCATGGCGCCGGGCGAGCGCGGCGCGGTGCCCCACGTCTGCACCACGCTGAACAGCACCACCCGCTGTCCGGCGCGGCGCCACTCGAGGACGCTGCGCAGGACGTTGAGATCGACGCTGTCCATTTACGCCTCCGCCTTCTGCCAGCCTTGTAACTGATAACGCACCGGCAGATTGCGGATACGCTTGCCGGTGGCGGCGAAGATCGCATTGCACAGCGCCGGAGCAATCGGCGGCACACCCGGCTCACCAACGCCACCCAACGGCACGTCACCCGGCGGCGTGACCAGATGCACCGCGACTTCCTTGGGCGCCAGCGACATGCGCGCGACCTCGTACATATGGAAGTTGTCCTGCTGGACCTTGCCGTCCTTGAAGCTGATCTCACCGAGCACGGCGTTGCCCAGGCCCATGACGCACGCACCTTCGAACTGCGAACGGATGCGCTCAGGGTTGATCTGCGGCCCGCAGTCCACGGCGATGTCGGCCTTGTGCACGATCAGCGAACCGTCGTCCTTGACCTCGACTTCAATCACCGCCGCCACATAGGTGACGAAGCTGTAATGCACCGCCAGACCGAGACCACGACCCTTGGGCAGTTTGCGCCCCCAACCGGCGGCCTTGGCGGCAGTTTCCAGCACCGTACGCATGCGCCCGGTGTCGATCGGATAACGCTCGGGCGATTCGCCGTAGTTCCACTCTTCGCTCAAGGTGCGTGGATCGATCTGCCGGTCCGGGCCGAGCAATTTGATCTGGTACTTGAGCGGATCTTCACCGGCCTTGTGCGCCAGTTCGTCGACGAAGCTCTGAATCGCAAAGCCGTGGGGAATGTTCGACACCGAGCGGTACCAGCCGACCCGCGTGTGTACCTTGGCTTCGGGGTTTTCCAGGCGCACGTTGGGAATCGCATAGGCCATGTTGGTAAAGCCCATGCCCAGCTCGAACGCCGCTTCGTGGTTCATGTCCGGCGCAAACAAGGCGGTGATGCTCGGCGCCACGGTGCGATGCAGCCACCCGGACGGCATGCCGTTCTTGTCGATGCCGGCCTTCAGATATTCCGCCGACACGGTGTGGAAATACGAATTGTGGATGTCGTCTTCGCGGGTCCACTGCACCCGTACAGCCTTGCCCGGAAACTCCTTGGCGAGGATCGCGGCTTCAACGACGAAGTCCGGTTTCGACTTGCGCCCGAAACCACCGCCCAGCAATGTCACATTGAAGGTGACCTTTTCGAACGGCACGCCCAGGCGTTCGGCGATGCGCTCACGGGTGACCTGCGGTGCCTGACTCGGCGCCCAGGCTTCGCAGACGCCGTCCTTGTAACGGGCGATGGCAACCATCGGTTCCATCGGTGCCTGCGCCAGATGCGGCAGGTAATACGACGCTTCGAGAGTGCTGGCAGCGCCGCTCAAGGCCTTGTCGATATCACCGGTATTGCGCACCACTTTGCCGGCCTTCAGCGACGCGGCTTCGAGTTCCTTGCGATAGGCGATCGAGTCATAACTGGCATTCGGGCCGTCGTCCCACTCGATCTTCAGCGCCTCGCGACCCTTGATCGCCGCCCAGGTGTTGCTGGCCACAACCGCGACGCCGCCCAATGGCTGGAACTCTGACGGCAACTGCCGGCCTTCGATCTGCATGACTTTTAGCACGCCGGGGACTTTCAGCGCGGCGCTGTCATCGAGGCTTTTGACCTTGCCGCCGTACACTGCCGGGCGAGCGATAGTGGCGTAGAGCATGCCGTCGAAATGCACATCAGCGCCGTACACTGCGCGGCCATTGACGATATCGGCACCGTCGATAGCCTTGGTGCCTTCCTTACCGATGTAGCGAAATTCCGACGGCTGCTTGAGTCGCAGGCTGTCACGCGCCGGCACTGCCAGCGCACTGGCCGCAGCGGCGAGTTCGCCGTAGCCCAGTTCGCGGCCGGACGGTTTGTGAATGACCTTGTGCAGTTGCGCATGACATTCGCCAGCCGGCACTTTCCACTGCGCAGCGGCGGCCTGTTCGAGCATGGTCCGCGCGGCGGCGCCGCAACGACGCATCGGCTCGTACCAGTGACGCATGCTGCGCGAACCATCGGTGTCCTGGTTGCCGAAGCGCACTTCGTCACCCGGCGCCTGCTGCACTTTGACCTGAGCCCAATCGGCCTCGAGTTCATCGGCCACTACCATGCTCAGGCTGGTGCGCACGCCCTGGCCCATTTCCGAACGGTTGCACACCACGGTGACGCTGCCATCGGCAGCAATGCTCACGTAGACCTTGGGATCGTCGATCCAGCCATTGGGCATGCCGTCGGCGCCAAATTTCTTCGCAGCGTCATCGGCCAGCGCATCCTGCCAGCCCCAGCTCGCGGCGAGGACCAGCGCACTGGTGGCACCGACGCCTTTGAGAAAACCACGGCGGCTGAGGTTGCTCAGGGCGAAATCATTCGGGACACGGCTCATGCCTTCACCTCCTTCAGGTGGGTGGAGGCCTGGCGGATCGCGGTTTTGATCCGGTTGTAGGTGCCGCAGCGGCAGATGTTGCCGACCATGGCTTCTTCGATCTGCTCGTCGCTCGGGTTCGGGTTGGTTTTCAGCAGAGCGGTGGCCGACATGATCTGCCCGCCCTGGCAATAACCGCATTGAGCCACGGCGCTGTCGAGCCAGGCTTGCTGCACGACCTTGCCTACCGGGTCGGCGTGGAGATTGTCGATGGTGGTGACGTTCTGGCCGATCACCGAGCCGATCGGCGTGATGCAACTGCGTGCCGGCAAGCCGTCGATATGGATGGTGCAGGCGCCGCACAGGCCCATGCCGCAACCGAATTTGGTGCCGTTGTAACCGGCGACGTCACGAATCGCCCACAACAGCGGCATGTCTTCGGTGACATCGAGGGAGTGGTCTTGACCGTTGAGTTTCAGGGTAATCATGGGCACGCCCGCATATTTTTTAGTGGTTATGGGTTACATCTTAGCGGCAAGCTGCAAGCTGCAAGCTCAAAGTGAAGGCGCGTCTGATTCGCTCGCAGATTGCAGCTCGCAACCGCGCCTTGGGTGAAGCAAATGATTGGTATCGTTAGGCGGCTAAGTTAACCCAGCATTAACAAAAAAGCCCTGCTTATACAGGGCTTTTTAGCTGCAAGTTTCTAGCTACAAGCTGCAAGCAAGAGCGCCAGATAGCTCATGACGCAGTGCAGCTTGCCGCTCGAAGCTTGAAACTTGCAGCTGCTTCAATACCGATTGGGCTCCATTTCCAGTTCGACATGAAACCGTTCGGCGATGTCTTTCTGGATACGTTGCGCCAGGTCGAGCAGTTGCAGGCCGGTGGCCGTGCCGTAGTTGACCAGCACCAGCGCCTGCAACTTGTGCACGCCGGCATCGCCATCGCGGAAGCCTTTCCAGCCGGCGCGTTCGATCAGCCAGCCAGCGGCCAGTTTCATCTGCCCATCGGCTTGCGGGTAAGCCACCAGATCCGGGTGCTGCGCTTTGATCTGCGTGACCACAGCGGCAGGCACCAGCGGATTCTTGAAAAAGCTGCCGGCATTGCCGAGCACCGCCGGGTCCGGCAGTTTTTCGCTGCGGATGCTGCAGATGGCGCGGCTGACGTCGCTGGGCGTCGGCTGCTCGATGCCCTGCTCGCTCAGGCGCTGACGGACCGGGCCGTATTCCAGATGCAGGTGCGCGGCGCGATCAAGCGTGAAGCGCACCCGCAGGATCAGCCAACGTCCCGGCTGCTGCTTGAACACACTGTCGCGGTAGCCGAAATTGCACTGCTCCAGGCTGAAATCCCGCAGCTCGCCGCTCTCGCGATCCAGCGCAGTCAGGCCGGTAAACACGTCCTTGATCTCGACACCATAGGCGCCGATGTTCTGCATCGGCGCGGCGCCGACGGTGCCGGGAATCAGGCTGAGGTTTTCCAGCCCGGCAAAACCCGCGGCCAGCGTGTGCTGCACGAACGGATGCCACGGTTCGCCCGCTTCCGCCTCGACCACCACGCGACTGCCATCGTCGCTGAGCACGCGGATGCCGCGCGTGGCCATGCGCAATACCAACGCCGCAATATCCGCCGTGAGCAGCAAGTTGCTGCCGCCGCCGATCACCAGCAACGGCACGTCATGGGAAGCGGCATAGGCCAGCGCTTCGCGGACATCGTCATCACTGCGGGCTTCGGCAAACAGCTGCGCGCGCACATCGACGCCAAACGTATTGAAGGCCTGCAACGATACTTGCGGTTGGACCTGCAAACTCATAAACGGCCCTTCACTTCGATCAGCAACTGGTCGCAGGCCGCTTCGATCAGATCGAGCACCTGCTCGAAACCCTGATCACCGTCGTAATACGGATCCGGCACTTCATCGACCAGCCCGGAATAACGACGCAAAAACAGATCCAGCTCGGCTCTGCCGGTGGACGGCTGCAGGGCCTTGAGATTGCGCAGATTGCTGTTGTCCATGGCGAGAATCAGGTCGTAGCTGGCGAAATCGGCCCGGCTGACCTGCTGCGCGCGTTGCGTCGACAGGTCATAACCGCGCACTTTCGCCGCGGCCTGGCTGCGCTTGTCCGGCGGGTTGCCGACGTGCCAGTCACCGGTGCCGGCGGAGGCCACTTCGACCACATCGGCCAGCCCGGCTTCACGCAACTTGTGACGCAACACGCCTTCAGCGGTGGGCGAACGGCAGATGTTGCCCAGGCACACAAACAGAACGCGCATCAGGCCCCCAGCAGGCGACGAACCCGCTCAAGGTCTTCAACGGTGTCGACACCGGTCGGCGGCGCGATCAGCGCGTCGGCAACATGGATACGCACGCCGTGCCACAAGGCACGCAGTTGCTCAAGGGATTCGGTATTTTCCAGCCAGCACGGCCCCCAGCTCACGAAGTCGTGGAGGAACCCGGCGCGATAGGCATAAATACCGATGTGGCGGCGATAGGGCACGCCTTCCGGCAGGTGCTCGCGGCTCTTGGCAAATGCATCGCGTGCCCATGGCAAGGTTGCACGACTGAACGTCAGGGCCAGACCGTTGATATCGCTGGAAACCTTCACAACGTTGGGGTTGAACAGGGTCTCCACGTCTTCGATCGGCTCAGCCAGCGTGGCCATGCGCGCTTCGGTGTGGGCAGCAAGGTTGGCGGCGACCTGGTCGATCACGCTTGGCGGAATCAGCGGCTCATCGCCCTGGACGTTGACCACGATCGCATCAGGCGCAAGACCGAGTTTCGCTGCAACCTCGGCCAGACGATCAGTGCCGGAGTTGTGATCTTCACGGGTCAGCACCACTTCAGCGCCAAAGCTTTTGCACGCCTCGACGATGCGTGCATCGTCAGTTGCAACAACGACGCGGGTCGCGCTGCTTTTGCTCGCCTGTTCCCAGACATGCTGGATCATCGGTTTGCCGGCAATATCCAGCAACGGCTTGCCCGGCAGACGGGTCGAGGCGAACCGCGACGGGATGACAACGGTGAAGGCTGTGGTCATTTATCCAGACGCTCGTCGGTGGTCAGGGTGCGCGCTTCGCTTTCCAGCATCACCGGGATGCCGTCGCGGATCGGATAGGCCAGGCCGGCGCCCTTGCTGATCAGTTCGGTCTTGTCGGCGCTGAGCTTGAGCGGGCCTTTGCACACGGGGCAAGCGAGGATGTCGAGCAGTTTGGTGTCCATGAACATTCCCAGAAATAAAAGAGTTAAGGCAGCAGACGATCCGGCAACAGGCGCATCAGCTGAGTGTCGAACCAGGCCACGAAGGCTGGCGACGGCACGGCATCGACCGCCAGATACCACCAGTCGGCAGCAGCAAAGGCACGGCACTTCACCGCGTCCTTTTCGGTCATCACCAACGGCAATGACGGGGTGAAATTCAACGCCTGCACGCTGTACTCGGCGTGGTCGGCAAATGCATGGGCGATCGGCCGCCAGTCTAGCGCTTCGAGGGTATTGAAGAAACGTTGCGGGTTGCCGATCCCGGCCACCGCATGCAGCGCTTGCCCGGGCGGGAAATGCTCCAGCGACTGACGTTCGCCGCTGCGCAGATTGACCAGCGCGGTGGGTTGCAGGCGGAAGGCGAAACCATCGTCGCGATCATCAAGGGCACCGTTGAACAGCACGCCATCGACGCTTTGCAGGCGCTCGACCGGCTCCCGCAACGGCCCGGCCGGCAGACAGCGCTGGTTGCCCAAGCCCCGTGCGGCATCGATCAGCACCAGTTCCAGATCCCGCGCGAGGCGATAATGCTGCATGCCGTCGTCAGACAGAATCAGGTCCAGTGGCTCACTGGCAATCAAGGCTTTGACGGCGGCGCTGCGATCAGGGTCGATCATCAGCGGCACGCCGGTGCGCTGGACGATCAGCAACGGCTCGTCACCGGCAATCTCGGCGCTGTGCTCGGCCTCAACCCGCCACGGCAGTTGCGGCGGTTTGGCGCCGTAACCGCGACTGACCACGCCGACGCGCAGTCCACGGCGTCGGCAATGTTCGATCAGCCAGAGAATCATCGGCGTCTTGCCGGTACCGCCAACGGTGATATTGCCGACCACGATCAACGGCACGGGCGATTGGTAGATCTCGCCTTGACCATCGAGAAAGCGCTGACGCTTGTTGATCACCACACGGCGATACAGCATTTCCAGTGGCCGCAGCAGCGTCAGGGCCGGATGCCCCTGATACCACGCGGCGAGCAGGCGATCGGACATGCTCATCAGGATTTCGGCGCCGCCTCGACCGTGGTCATGCGCAGATGGCTGAAACCGAGCTTGCCGGCCGCGTCCATGGCGGTGATCACTGATTGATGCTGGGCCTTGCCATCGGCACTGATCGACAACGGCATGTTGGTGTCGCCGTTGGATTCTTTCTGCATGGCTTCCATCAGCGTCGCCAGATCATTCTTCGGCAGAATCTTGTTGTTCACCGAGAACACGCCTTCGGCACTGATCGCGACGTCCAGCTGTTTGACCTGCTGATCTTCGGCAGGCGAACCGCTGACCGCTTCCGGCAGATCCACGCGCAACTGGGTTTCCCGAGTGAAAGTGGTAGTGACCACGAAAAACAGCAGCAGAATGAACACCACGTCAATCAGCGACGCGAGGTTGATGTCTACGGTTTCCCGGGGCTTGCGACGGAATTTCACGCTTTGCCCTCGGCCAGATCGACATCACGGTCGCCCTGCACCACTTCCACCAGTTTGATCGCTTCCTGCTCCATACCGACCACCAGCTCGTCGATGCGGCGCTGCAAAAACCGGTGGAAGAACACCGCTGGAATCCCGACCATCAGGCCTGCTGCGGTCGTGATCAGCGCTTTGGAAATACCGCCGGCCAGTACCGAAGCATTGGTGGTCATGCCGGAACCGGTGAAGGCACTGAAAATGTCGATCATGCCCAACACGGTGCCGAGCAGGCCGAGCAGCGGCGCCATGGCGGCGATGGTGCCGAGTGCGTTGATGTAGCGTTCGAGTTCATGAATGACCCGCGCGGCGGCCTCTTCGATGCACTCTTTCATGATCTCGCGACCATGCTTGGAATTGGCCAGGCCTGCGGCGAGGATTTCCCCCAGCGGCGAGTTGGCGCGCAATTCCTTGAGTTTTTCCTTGTTGAGCTGCTTGTCCTTGATCCAGACCCAGACCTGACCCAGCAGATGCTCGGGGGTGACGCGACTGGCGCGCAGTGTCCACAGGCGCTCGGCGACGATCGCCATGGCCGCGATGGAACTCAGAATGATCGGCAACATCATCCAGCCGCCGGATTTGACCAATTCCCACACAGTGACAGTCCCCTCGAAAAAGTGCGCCACTTTACCATACCGATCCGCGATTAAGAGTCGCCGCCCCGACGACCGTGAGGTGGCACCCATGCTGGCACCGATCAACGGCCAGCCACCGGCGGATCGCGCCAGAAACGCCGCTGTTGACGCATCGTCCACGGCGGTTTGAAGCTGCCCAGTTGCAGATGAATGGCACCGTGCTCGGCGCTGTCGTAGATGCGCAGACCTTGCTTGCGGTAGCGCGCCAGCACGGTTGGATGCGGATGACCGAAGGAGTTGCCGTGGCCACGGGAGATCAGCACCGCTTCGGGCTGCAAGGCTTTGAGCAGGGCCATCGATGATGAACTGCGGCTGCCGTGATGTGGCGATTGCAGCCACTGCGTCGGCACGGCCAGCGGGCTGTCGAGCAGAACGCGCTCGGCGCGAATGTCGATATCGCCGGTGAGCAGCAGGCGTTCACCGTTGGCCACGATCTGCAATACACAGGAGCGCTGGTTGCTGTCATCGGCCGCCGACCATTGCCAAAGCTGGAACTGCACGCCATCCCACTGCCACTGTTCGCCACTTGCGCAGGCTTCGGCGTTCAGCTCCGGCGGCAGGTTTGGCACATCGCCGCTGACCACGCGGTGCACCTTCAATCCCTGCATTACCGCCCGAGCGCCGCCAGCGTGATCGGCGTCAGCGTGGCTGAGCAGCATCAGGTCGAGCGCTTGCACATTGAGTTTACGTAACGCTGGCAGCACCACCCGCTCGCCGAGATCGAACTCGCCGAAACGCGGGCCGGCGTCATAGAGAAGCGCGTGATGGCGGGTGCGGATGAGGATGGCCAGGCCCTGGCCAACATCGAGTTGCCAGACATCGGCCCGCCCTTCTTCTATTCGCTCTTGAGGCGGCAATGCCAGGAGCAACAGCAGCGGCCAGCCCAATGGACGCATTGGCACGCCACGGGGCAACAGCAATAAAATCGCGCCCAGGCTGCCCAGGATCAACGCCCAGAGTGGAATGGCGGCAGGTATCCACGCCGGCCAGTGCCAGGCAATCAGCGCCAGCCCGATAAACAGCCAGTCGATCAAACCACCGGCCAGCCACAACAGCCCTTCGCCAACATAAGGCACGGGCAGCAATAGCGTGCCGAGCAATGCCGGCGGCAGCACCACGAGGCTGACCCACGGAACGGCCAGCAGATTGGCTACAGGCCCGCTGACGCTGATCGGCAAGCTCAGCGCCAGCAACACCGGACACAAGCCGATTGCGATCAGCCACTGCGCGCGGGTCCAGGTCTGCCACCAGCGCCAGGCCCCCAGCCGCCCGCCGAAAGTGAAGATCAACACTGCCACCGCCGCGAAGGACAGCCAGAAGCCGGGACGCAAACTGGCCAGTGGATCAAACAGCAGCACGCCATTGAACGCCAGCAATAACGGCCACCACGCACCAAGATGGCGAAAACGCAGGCGCCACAGCAGCACCAGCGCCACCATCACGCAGGCGCGCTGCACTGGCACATCGAAACCGGCGAGCAGGCCGTAACCCAGCGCCGCCGTGAAGGCCAGGCCGCACGCCCACGGCAACCATGGCCAGCGCAACGGCCAGATTCCGAAACGCGCCAGCCCGGCGACCAGCAGATACATCACTGCGGCGAGCAAGCCGATGTGCTGGCCGGAGATCACCAGCAAATGCACGGTGCCGGTGTCTTGCAGCACCTGCCAATCCTCGCGACTGAGGCCTGAACCGTCACCAAGCACCAGCGCCGCCAGCGCGCCCTCTCGTCCTTGTGCATCGGCCGCCAGCAGGCGCTGGCGAACGCCGTCGCGCCATGCATACCGGGCCTCAGCCAGGCGCTGGCCATCCTTGATCGTGCCGGTCGCCCCGATCCGTTGCGCCAGCAGCCAGGCCTCGTAATCGAAGGCGTCCGGGTTGAGCAAGCCACCCGGGCGCTTCAATTTCACCGCCAGACGCCAACGCTCACCACTATTCACCGCCGGCCCGGCGTACCAGGCCAGGCGCAGCAGCGACGGCAGCTTTTCGTGGCGTGAACGCGCATCAGCCAACTCGAAACGCACCACGCCATCGTTGTGTTGCGGCAAGCCGACCACACGCCCTTCAAGCCAACGGGTTTCGCCGTCCAAACTCGGTGGCAAGCGGTCATTCAGCGCCCACTGCGCGCCAACGCAGGCCCAGGTAAAGCCAAACAGCAAACATGCCAATGGATAGCTGCGAAACGGCAGCAGCATCAGCGCCACCACTGGCAGCACTACCAGCAAGCCGACCGGCGGCAAGGCCGGCAAAAAAACCGGGGCCAGCAGACCGACTGCCAGCGCCATCATCCCTGTGCGCATATGCCCGTCCTTGAGAGTCCCCTCCTTAGGCATAGCGGGTGTGCGGCACCACCGTCGTCAACAATTGTCACAAAGTCTGAATGGGCGGTTCGTAGAATCCAGACATACTTGCCGCCTTAACCGACCGAGAAGCCTTATGCCCCGGCGCTTATTCAAACGTTACATGCCCGACCCGACGAGCATCAGGGAACACAAATCCTTACGCTTTCTCGGCACGTTGCTGCATGACCCGAACCTCTGGCATCTCAACCGCCACTCGGTCGCCCGGGCGATGGCGGTCGGCCTGTTTGCGGCATTCCTGCCGATACCCGCGCAGATGCTGGTCGCGGCGGCATTGGCGGTGATGGTGCGCGGCAATATGCCGATCGCGGTGAGTCTGGTCTGGCTGACCAATCCGATCACCATGCCGGCGGTGTTCTTCTGCACTTATCAGGCCGGGGCGTTCCTGATGGATGTGCCGGCGCGGCATCTGCCGGACGAGCTGACCTGGGAATGGATCAGCGGTGAGCTGTCGACATTGTGGCAGCCGTTTTTGTTGGGCTCGGTGGTTGTCGGTCTGGTGCTGGGCGTTCTCGCGTACTTTCTGGTGATGCTGTACTGGCGCTGGTGGGTGGCGCGGCAATGGCGGCGGCGCAAGAAAAGCCGGCAGAAATGAATGCAAAACGGCCTCCGCGATGGGAGGCCGTTTTTTGTTGTCGGACGTCGACTGTAGGAGCTGCCGAAGGCTGCGATCTTTTGATGTTGCTTCAAAAGATCAAGATCAAAAGATCGCAGCCTTCGGCAGCTCCTACACGATATCGCGTGCTTCAGGTACGCATCCCGCGTCCACTTACGAGCAACCGCGCGCAGCCGAGATACAGCACCACGGTCGCCACCAGCATGAAGGTGATGGCGATGCCGATACGGATATCCGAGACACCAAGGATGCCGTAGCGGAACGCGTTGACCATGTGCAGCACCGGGTTGGCCAGCGACACGGTCTGCCAGAACGGTGGCAGCAAAGTGATCGAGTAGAACACGCCGCCCAGGTAAGTCAGCGGGGTCAGCACAAAGGTCGGAATGATCGAAATATCATCGAAGTTGCGCGCAAACACCGCGTTGATGAAGCCCAGCAGCGAGAAGATTGTCGCGGTCAGCACTACCACCAGAATGGTCACACCGAGGTGATGCACCTGCAGATGGGTGAAGAACAGCGACAGGATCGTCACGATCAGACCCACCGCCAGACCGCGCAATACGCCACCAATGGTGAAGCCGATCAGGATGGTGTGCGGTGACACCGGCGAGACCATCAACTCTTCGATCGAGCGCTGGAACTTGCTGCCGAAGAAGCTCGAGACCACGTTGCCGTAGGAGTTGGTGATCACCGACATCATGATCAGCCCCGGCACGATGTACTCCATGTAAGTGAAGCCACCCATGTCGCCGATCTGCCGGCCGATCAGGTTGCCGAAGATCACGAAGTACAGAACCATGGTGATCGCCGGCGGCAGCAGCGTCTGCGGCCATATCCGCATGAAGCGTTTGACCTCGCGGTAGACAATGGTTTGCAGGGCGACGAGGTTGGGACCGAACTCGGAACTCATACCGCCACCTTCGACAGATTTTTCTCCACCAGGGACACGAACAACTCCTCGAGGCGATTGGTTTTGTTACGCAGGCTCAGCACTTCGATGTTCTGCTGCGCCAACTGGGTGAACAACGCCGTGATGCCCATGGATTTGTCGACCTGCACCTCCAGGGTGTGGCCGTCGAGCAATCGGGCCGGGTAGCCGAGCAATTGCGGCGCCGCGCTCAAGTCGTTCTTCAGGTCAAGCAAAAAGGTCTCCACATGCAACTGGCCCAGCAACTGTTTCATGCTGGTGTTTTCGACGATGGTGCCGTGGTCGATGATGCCGATGTTGCGGCACAGCTGCTCGGCCTCTTCCAGATAATGCGTGGTCAAAATGATGGTGATGCCTTTCTGGTTCAGTTCGGTGAGGAAGGTCCACATCGAACGGCGCAGTTCGATATCGACGCCCGCAGTCGGCTCATCGAGGATCAGCAGACGCGGTTCATGCACCAGCGCACGGGCAATCATCAGACGCCGTTTCATGCCGCCGGACAGCGAACGCGACGGCACATCGCGCTTGTCCCACAGGCCGAGCTGGGTCAGGTACTGCTCGGCGCGTTCCTTGGCGACTTTCGCCGGAATGCCGTAGTAACCGGCCTGGGTCACGACGATGTCGAAGGTCTTTTCGAACTGGTTGAAGTTGAATTCCTGCGGCACCACGCCGATCGAGCGCTTGAGCGCCGCCGGGTTCTTGTCCAGGTCATTGCCGAAAATATTCACGGTGCCGCTGGTCTTGTTGACCAGGGTCGAGAGGATGCCGATGGTGGTGGATTTGCCGGCACCGTTAGGGCCGAGCAAGGCGAAAAAGTCACCTTCGGCGACGTCCAGATCGATACCACTCAAGGCCTGGAACCCGTTGCCGTAGGTTTTGGTTAGCTGCCGGATGGACAGAGCGGAACTCATATCGGATTTACGCACCAAGAAGGAAGGAAAGAAGTAAATAAGGGCGGCGGCGAGGGAAACAACCGCGGCGCAAGTTCGCAATGGTGCTTGCCGCCGCCGCACAAGTACAGTCAAGTGTGTCGATAGTAATTATCAAGTCAACGCGGTCATGACCGCCTTCTGATAGGCCGCACGCTGCTTCAAACGTTCATACCAAGCTTGCAGATGCGGTTGCGGAGCGCGCTCGATGGGCATTTCGAACCAGGCATAAATGAAACTGCCCAGCGGGATGTCGCCCATCCCGATGTCATTGCCGGAGAGATAAGGCTGGCTGATCAAGGCATGGTCGGCCATGTTCAGCAATTCATCGCATTCCTTGATCGCGGCGTTGATCGCCTTCCAGTCCTGCTTTTCGGCAGGCGTACGCAGCACACCCCAGAACACCGTGCGAAACGGTCCGGCGAAACTGGAAGTGGTCCAGTCCATCCACTTGTCCGCTGCGGCGCGGGCTTGCGCATCCGCCGGATACCAGGCGCTGTCCGGGGCGTGTTTGGCCAGCAGATAGCGCACGATGGCGTTGGATTCCCACAGCACGAACCCGTCATCCTCGATCACCGGCACCCGGCCATTGGGGTTCATCGCGCGGTACTCGGGCGTGTCGACCACACCGAACGCGCCGCCGGCATCGATGGCCTCGTACGCCAGGCCCAGCTCTTCGGCAGCCCACAAGGGCTTTCTGACGTTCGATGAATTTTTCCGTCCCCAGATCTTCAGCATGACCGCCTCTTTGCAAGTGAGTGGACGGCCAGCATACGCCGGATCAGGTGCGACTCAAATCAGTCTGCATGTCGCCCAACAGCATCGGCAGTTGCTCACTGAACAGATGCGGATAGCACTTTTGCAGGTGCTCGAAGAAGAAGGTTTCCGGCACATCGGTGAATTGGCCGTGATCGAGCAGATACTCCATCAACTGCGCGCCGTCACGGTTGAACGGGTGGAAAACGCTGTCATTGATGCCGTCGAATTCCAGCGCTGCGACGTTGAACAACTCGCACAGTTGCTGGTTGAACGCTGGCGTCGCCTTGACCCAGCGGCCGTCGAGAAACAGCTCGGTGTAGCCATGCATGGCGAACACATCGCTTTTCAGCAACTCGAGCAGACGTGGCGTCGACAGATGATTGCGCACATCGGCCAGACCGATGCGCGCCGGGATCCCGCAATGCCGCGCACAACCGGCGAGCAACGTGGCTTTCGGCACGCAATAACTCTCCCCTGCTGCGAGTGCGTAACTGCCGCGCAGGGTTTGCGGATCACGGCTGAAGGTGTACGGGTTGTAGCGCACCGCCTCGCGCACGGCGTAATACAGACTGATCGCCTGCTCACGCGGATCATTACTGGCACCGCGGTGCTGCTCGGCGAACTCCACCACCGCCGGGTGGTCACTATCGATGAAGCGGCCGGGGCTCAGATATTCGTGCATGGCGGCAATCTCCTGGATGAGTCACGAGTCTAGCGACAGCTTGAGCACAGAGATAACGACGTTTCGGCCAAACCTGAAAGCAAAGCTGCGCAGCAACGAACGATTTCCCACACGTGTTGCCCACCGAACCTACGAAAACCATCCGGGGTTTCCCACGATTTCAATCACCATGCTCTGACCACCCTTATTTGCAGATGCCGTCTAAGCTCTGGAGGGTCGATTTGCCTTGGTTCACGGAGGACTGAATATGCTGTTGTTGTGGATACTGGTTTTGATCGTCGGCGTGGCGTATCTCGCCCATCGACGCATCGCCCCGCTGCCCGCGTTGGGCATCGTTGCGGCCTATCTGGTCGCCATGGGGATTTTCAGTCACGCGCCGGGCTGGCTGCTGTTTGTCTTCTGGGTCCTGTTGGCGGTAGTGGCCGCGCCATTGTTGCTGCCTGACCTGCGTCGCAAACACTTCACCGCGCCGCTGTTCAACTGGTTCCAGAAAACCCTGCCACCGATGTCGCAGACCGAACGCGACGCGATCGATGCCGGCACCGTATGGTGGGACGGCGAGCTGTTCAGCGGCCGTCCGGACTGGGACAAACTGCTGTCCTATCCCAAGGTGCAACTGACTGAAGAAGAACAGGCTTTCATCGATGGCCCGACCGAAGAACTCTGCGCGATGGTCAGCGACTGGCAGATCGGCCAGTCCATGGACCTGCCGCCCGAGGCCTGGACGCACATCAAGGAACATGGCTTTTTCGCCCTGATCATTCCCAAGGAATACGGCGGCAAAGGCTTCTCGGCCTACGCTCACTCACAAGTGGCAATGAAACTCGCCACTCGCAGCGGCGACCTCGCCTCCACCGTGATGGTCCCGAACTCCCTCGGCCCGGCCGAACTATTGCTGCATTACGGCACCGACGAACAACGCAATCACTACCTGCCGCGGCTGGCCCGTGGCGACGATATTCCGTGCTTCGCCCTCACCGGCCCGCTGGCCGGTTCCGACGCAGGCGCGATGCCCGACACCGGGATCATCTGCAAAGGCCAGTGGGAAGGTGAAGAAGTGATCGGTCTGCGCCTGAACTGGGAAAAGCGCTACATCACCCTCGGCCCGGTCGCTACCCTGCTTGGCCTGGCATTCAAGGCTTATGACCCGGATCACCTGCTCGGTGAAGAGGAAGACCTCGGCATCAGCCTGGCGCTGATCCCGACCGATACCGCAGGTGTGGAAATCGGTCGTCGTCACCTGCCGCTGGGCGCCGCGTTCATGAACGGCCCGAACTCCGGCAAGGACGTGTTCATTCCGCTGGACTACCTCATCGGTGGTCAGGAAATGCTCGGCAAAGGCTGGATGATGCTGATGAACTGCCTGTCGGTCGGGCGTTCGATCTCGCTGCCAGCCGTGGGCACCGGCGCGGCCAAGTTCACCAGTCTCGTCACTGGTCAGTACGCGCAGATTCGCGAGCAATTCAACGTACCGCTGTCCGCGTTCGAAGGCATCCAGGAAGCCATGGCGCGCATCGGCGGTAACGCGTGGATGATGGACGCCGCCCGCATGCTCACCGCCAACGCGGTGGACCTGGGGGAAAAACCTTCGGTGCTGTCGGCGATCCTCAAATACCACCTCACCGAACGCGGCCGCGAATGCATCAGCCACGCCATGGATGTGCATGGTGGTAAAGCGATCATCATGGGGCCGAACAACTACCTGGGCCGCAGCTGGAACGGCGCGCCGATCTTCATCACCGTCGAAGGCGCGAACATCCTGTCGCGCAACCTGATGATCTTCGGTCAGGGCGCGATCCGCTGCCATCCATTCGTACTCAAGGAAATGGCCCTCGCCGGTCGCCAGGATAAAGACCAGGCGCTCAAGGAATTCGACGGCCTGCTGCTCAAGCACATCGGTTTTGCCGTCAGCAATGCCGCCAGCACACTGGTGCTGAACCTCGGCCTTGGTCACTTCGAACATGCGCCGGGCGACAGGATCAGTCAGGGCTACTTCCGCGCGCTGAACCGTCAGGCCGCCGCATTCGCCATGCTCGCCGACTTCAGCATGATGCTCTTGGGCGGCGAACTGAAACGCCGCGAACGTCTGTCGGCTCGCCTTGGCGATGTACTGAGCAACCTGTATCTGGCCTCCGCCGCGCTCAAGCGTTATCACGACCTGGATTCGCCGGCGTACATGGAGCCGCTGTTCCGCTGGGCCATGGAAGAAAGCCTCGGCCAGTCGGAGCGTGCGCTGGATGAACTGCTGAGCAACTTCCCGAACAAAGTCTTCGGCTGCCTGCTGCGGGTCATCGTCTTCCCGTTCGGTCGCCGTCACAAAGGCCCATCGGACAAACTCGGCGCCGAAGTCGCTGCGGTCATCGGTCGCGCCAAAGGCGATCCGGCGCTGGAAGAACTGCTCGCCGGCTGCTACCGCCCGCAATCGGCGGACGATGCCGTGGGCGCCCTGCAACACGCCAGTGACCTGCTTAACGCCGCGCAACCGCTGCACAAGAAACTGCACACCGCACTGAAGAGCGGCCAGGTCAAACCGGCAGCCGGCGAACACGCCATCGATGCCGCACTGGAAGCCGGCGTACTGCAAGCCGTCGAAGCACAAAGCCTGCGCGACGCCGAAGCGGCCCGCCGCAAGGTGATCGACGTCGATGATTTCGCCAAAGAAGAACTGACCCAGGCAGAGGGCAAAGTCCGCTGATCCCGGTTTATGTGAAAAAACGGCGCGAGGGCTTTATACTCCCGCGCCCGTTTTGCTCTTGAGGACTTATCTCGTGTCCAACGTCGTTGCCGATCATCTCGTGTTGCTCGACCACCTGCGCATTATCCTGGTCGCCGTAGGTGAGGCCGAACAAGTGCCCGAAGAAAGCCATGCCCTGTTCCTCGAGCGCTTCGACGAACTGCTGGCCTCCCTGCCGATCGACCCTATCGAAAGCCAATATCTGGGCCAGGACATCCTCACCCAAGTCATCAGCCGCTACCCGCAAATCGCCCACCTGATCCCGCGCGATCTGCTGTGGTTCTTCGCCGGCGACTGCCTGCACTACCTCTCCGACGAAGAAATCGACCTGTACCAGGCCCTCGAAGAACGCCGCTACGAAGCCGAACAGAACGACGAACCGTTTGACTGGAACCAGGAAAAACAACTGCTGGCCATGTCCGCACAGGACAGCAAGCACTGATTTTTCAAACGGTAATGAAAAGGCCCGCACTGGTGATTCCATGCGGGCCTTTTTTTCAAGATCAAAATCCCCTCACCCTAGCCCTCTCCCGGAGGGAGAGGGGACTGACCGAGGTGTTTGGGCGAGTTACGTCGATGTGAAAATCCGAGTTGAACTCAGGATTTGAAAAGCACACAAATCAGCTCCCTCTCCTCGGGGAGAGGGCTGGGGTGAGGGGCGAATTCAACACAGATCCAAAGCAGACCACACGCTTTTCACCACTCAAAACAATGAGCGCAAGCTCGAGTACCGCTTTTGATCTTGATTCACAGGCGACGTCGGAAGGCTGAGTGGAGGGATTGATCCGGGCGTGGGAGCGCAGCGACCGTACGACGCAGTCGTACACAGCGGAAGGAGGTGCAGCGAAGCAAACCGTAGCCGCTGCGCCCGGATCAGTCCCGGAGCGAAGGAACCCGAGCCTGCGAGGGCCGAACGCAGGAGCAAGCCTTTTCGGTTACCTTTTTGCTGGGCCGGCACTCCGGCGTTTGGAAAAGGTGACTCGCCGTAAGGGCGAAACCGCCAGCCGCAACACCCGCAGAAACGGATATTCACCCAAAACCCCAAGAACCTGGTCGGCCCCAAGGCCGCCAAGTCCCACCAAAAAAACCTCAAAGCAACCCCTCACTCTCCGGCAGCTCATACGCCACAGCCAAATTGCCCCCGCCCACCGACTTCCCGGGCCTACCCAACGTCGGCTCCTTCTGCAAACACTCCACCAGATAATCAATAAACACCCGCAACTTCGGCGGCAAATACCGCGTCGGCGAATGCAGCAACCACAACCCGCCATGGTAAGAGGCAAGAAACGTCCAGTCCGGCAACACCTGCACAATCAACTTCTGTTCCAGCGCATAACGCGCCGTGAAATACGGCAGGCTGCCAATGCCGATGTGCTGCAACACCGCCCCCAAGCGCACCCCCGTGTGATTGGCGGCATAACGCCCACGCACGCCGACCGTCACCGCTTTACTGCCCTTCTTGAACTTCCAGCGCGCATCGCTCGGCGTTTCGCCCAGATAAATACAACTGTGGTTGAGCAAATCGTGAGGATGCGTCGGCGTGCCATGTTCGGCCAGGTATTGCGGCGTGGCGCAAAGCAAATGATCGATGGTCAGCAACTGCCGCCCGACCAGACCGGCCGGTGGACGGTCAGTGATGCGAATCGCCAGATCGACATGATCATCGATCAGATCTACCTGACGATCTTCCAGCAGCAACTCCACATCAACCTTGGGATAGCGGCGCAGAAACTCCGGCATGTGCGGATGAATCACAAAGCGCCCCACCGCTTTTGGCACGCTGACCCGCACCAGACCTTCGGCTTCGTGGGTGAACTGGCCGCTGATTTCCATCACCGACCTGGCAGCGCTGACCATTTCCTGGCAACGCTTGAACACCTCCTCACCGCCATCGCTCAAGCGCAGTTTGCGCGTGGTGCGTTGCAGCAAGCGCGTGGCCAACGCCTTTTCCAAGCGGGAAATACTGCGACTGACCGCCGAGGGTGAGGAACCCAGCTGCCGCGCCGCTTCAGAGAAGCTGCCGGTCTCGACAACCTTGACGAAAATCGCCATTTCACCCAGCAGCGGCAACGGAAGATTGATGCTCACGACGCACAAGTCCTTTGATGTTGGAACGGATTATCACGTTATTGCACGATTCATATAATAAAAACAGAACTTCGATCAGGGCATGGAATATGACGCTTCGCCTGTTTTTTCACAGTGACGACCTCAAGGCGAATGTCGAAGTCCTCGACTGCACACCCCACGAGAACGAATTCGCCGTAGTGCTGCGCGCTACCCTGTTTCACCCCCAGGGCGGCGGTCAGCCTTGCGACACCGGCTGGATCGGTGAGAGTCAGGTGTCGCGCGTGGTGCAGGAAGCGGAGCGCATTGTGCATTTCGTCGACCGCCCGCTGCCGCTGGGCATGACCGTCATCCGGATCGATGAAGAACGCCGCCGCTTCAACACGCGCATGCACTCGGCCGGGCACCTGATCGGTCATTTCATTCAGGCCATGGGCTGGATGCCGATCAAGGCGCACCACTGGCCGGACGAAGGCCGGGTGCAATTCAAACCGGGCGATGGCGCAGAAGAAGTCGATGCGCCAACCGTGCAAACCGGTATCGAGCAGTGGATCGAACACGATCTGCCGCGTCTGACTTCACTGCGCGAGGGCGCGCGGGAAATCAGTTTCGGTGAGCTGCCAGCCTATGGCTGCGGTGGCACCCACGTACGCAGCCTGAAGGATCTGGGCACAGTCACGATCGCGTCCCTTTCACAGAAGAAAGGCACGCTGTCCGTCCACTACAGCGTGGATTGAGCATTTCGGACGTTGCCGTCGCGCAGCGTCCGACGCCGGGGAACCGCACTCGCCGGTTCCGTTGACTATCGATAGATGGACCTAAAACAAATGATGCTAGACGTCGAGCGTCTCGATGAGACGTGCATAAAAAAACTGGCCAACGAAGAAGTCCTCGCCATCCGCGTCAAACGCTTTCTCCCCGAGCCGCTGGCGATCGAGATCGGCGACAAGATCCTCGCCCCGGGCTTTGAAGGCTACATCAACGCGCCGAGTATCGGCCGTATCGGCATGGCCTTTTACGAGGCGGAAAACCAGCCGCTGCTGATCGAGGATTACTTCGAACGCGCCACCCGCAACATCGACGAACTGCGCCAGCGCTGCGCGCCCTACTCTTCGCCGATCGACACGTTGCGCTGCATGCTCGACGAATCCTGGCCCGCGGGCGCGCATCTGGAAAATCTCTACGGGCGCAAGATGTATGTCGGCTTGTCGCGCGTGGTCAAACCCGGCGTGTGCTTTCTTGCTCATCACGACATCTTCGCCAAGGACGCCCCGGACAGTTTTCAGGCGCGCAGCCTCGAGGCGCAATTCGCCTGCAACGTCTACCTGAACATGCCCACCGAGGGTGGCGCCTTGCAGATGTGGAACGACCACATCACCCCGGATCAATTCGACGAAATGCGCGGCGACAGTTATGGCATCGAGCCGTCGCTGCTGGGGCCGCCCGCCCTCGAAGTACGACCGCAGCCCGGCGATTTCATCATGTTCAATTCGCGGCGCATGCACTCGGTGACTCCGGGCGTGGCCGATCCGCGTTTGAGCCTGTCGTTCTTTGTCGGCTATCGCGGCAATGCCTCCCCTCTGACTTTCTGGAGCTGACATGCTTTCCAATTACCTGGGCGAGTTCCTCGCATTGGCCACCATCCACTTTCTCGCCGTGGTTGCACCCGGCCCGGACTTCGCCGTGACCATCCGCCAAAGCGTGCGCTTCGGTCGGCTCGTCGGCATCTGCACTGCGCTGGGCATCGGCGCGGGGATTTCCGTGCACGTGCTGTATACCCTGCTCGGCGTCGGCGCCCTGATGCACACCACGCCGTGGCTGCTGACTGTGGCCAAAGTGGTCGGTGGGGCTTACATCCTCTATCTGGGCGTCAGCCTGATCCGCAGCAAACCGAAGAGCAGCGTCGAAGGCGAAAAAACTGCCGATGAGCCGCTGGTTGAACAGTCACTGTTCAAGGCATTCAGCACCGGTTTTCTGACCAACGCGACCAACCCCAAGGCCACGCTGTTTTTCCTGGCCATCTTCACCACGATCATCAGCGCCAGCACACCGCTGCAGATCCAGGCGTTCTATGGCTTGTGGATGTGCTTCGTCAACGCGCTGTGGTTCGTGATCGTCGCGCTGTTTTTCTCCAGCAACAAAGTGCGCCTGCTGTTCATGCGCCTTGGACACTGGTTCGAGCGCAGCATGGGCGTCATCCTCATTCTGTTTGCCGGACGCCTGATGCTGTCGATGTAACTCGCACAAAAAAAGTCCCGGCATCAGTTGCCGGGACTTTTTCATTTGTGCGCCTCTTTTGCGTTTCTGTGCGACAGATCAAGTTTGTGACTCCCTCTTCACCTGCTCATGGTGGTAGGTTGCAAAATGTTTCTGCCGCAAGCGTCAGACATATTTTCCCAATCTCTAGCAAAGGAATGCCTGTTACATGGTCTTTTCCCTGAAAAAACTGGCCGCTGCCACGCTCGTCATGGCCAGCCTCACAGCGTTCACCAGCGCCGCACAAGCCAACATCACTGCCGAGCAAAGTGCAGCGATTCTGAAATCCTTCGGCGGCAAGAATCTGACGGACTTCCGTAGCTTTCTTGGCAGCCTGGCGAAAGGCGACCTGGCCAAGACGGATAAGCTCAACCCGTCCATCAGCGCCTTCCTCGACAACAAGACCCTGAACGCCGAACAGCAGAATGAAATTCACCGTCTGCTGGGCATTTATACCCGCGTGAAATATGGCAAGGCCGCGCTGGAAACCCTGCGCCAACTCGTCGAGATCCCGACCTTCCGCAAGGACGGCGTGGAGCAACACGACAACCCGGAATTCATCAAGATTGCCGGCGAGATCCAGAAACTCGCCGAATCCTTCGGTTTGAAGTTCCGCAATATCGATAACCGTGTCTACGAAATTTCTCTGGACGGCAAAGGCGACGAAGTCGTCGGTATTCACGCGCACGCCGATGTGGTGCCGGTGACGCCGGAAAACTGGGTGCTGAAGGACGGCACCAAACTCGACCCGTTCAAAGTCACGCTGATCGGCGATCGCATGTACGGTCGCGGCACCGAGGATGACAAGAACGCTATCGTCGTGGCGCTGTACGCCATGAAAGTGATCAAGGACGAGAAGCTGCCACTGGCGCGCAACTTCAAGTTGCTGGTCGACACCACCGAAGAAACCAGCGGCGACGCTATTCCTTATTACTTCGAACGCAACCCGACGCCGAACTACAACATGGCGCTGGACGGCGGTTATCCGGTGGTGATCGCCGAAAAAGGTTACGGCACTGTCATGGCCAACTTTGCCAAACGCAAAGGTGAAGGCAACGGCGCGGAAATCATTTCGATGACTGGCGGCAAAGCGACCAACCAGATTCCGTCCGCTTCGGTGGTCGCACTGGTAACCGACAAGCCAGCCGAGCTCGCCGCCAGTCTGCAAAAGGCCGGCGACGCTTATGCCAAGGCCAACGGCGGCGACTTCGAAGTCGCGGCAAAGGTTGATGGCAAAGACGTCAAACTGACCGTGACGGGGGTTTCTGCGCACTCCTCCGAACCAGAATCCGGCGTCAACCCGGTCGCGCGGATGCTGAGCTTCATCAACAGCCTGGACGGCAAAGTCGCGCTCAAGCACAACCAGTTCACCGACGCCGCGCGTTATGCCGATGACAACTGGGGCCTGGACTACCTGGGCAAAAAACTCGGCGTGGACTTCTCCGACTCGTTCATGGGGCCAATGACCACCTCGCCGACCTACGTCGGTGAGGATGACAAAACCTTCAAGCTGGCGGTGAATCTGCGCGTACCGAAGGGCAAGTCTCCGGAAAAGCTCAAGGCTGAGATCGCTGAGAAACTGGACGCCTGGAGCAAGAAGACTCACGTTGCCGTGGCATTCGACTACTCAGTGGCCGAACCGATGTATCGCAACCCCGAAGGTGAATGGGTCAAGGCGCTGCTTGCCGTAGCCAGCGAAAACCTCGGCATGAAGTCGGAATTCGGTACTTCCGCTGGTGCGACGTCGGTTCACGAATTGCCCAACGGCGTGCAATTCGGCCTGGCGCGACCTGAGGCCAAGTACACCGGCCACACCGATGGCGAATTCAAGACCGTCGAGCAGTTCCTGCTGGATCTGCAGATCGTCACGGAAATGATGGGGCGTGTCGGGCAGTTGCCGAAGCTGTAAAGCCCTGCCTGAGCCCGATCATTGATGACCGGGCTCAAATTAAAAAAGGACCTGTGAAAAGGTCCTTTTTTATTGCCGCCACAAAACGCGCACAAACAAAAACGCCGATCATCACTGATCGGCGTTTTTGTGAAATTGGAGCGGGAAACGAGACTCGAACTCGCGACCCCGACCTTGGCAAGGTCGTGCTCTACCAACTGAGCTATTCCCGCAAATGGCGTCCCCTAGGGGACTCGAACCCCTGTTACCGCCGTGAAAGGGCGGTGTCCTAGGCCACTAGACGAAGGGGACACGCTACCCGGAACACATGGTGTGTGTTTCGGTGTCCAGATCCGCATCCGAAGACTTGGTTCTGGTTTCACTCAGCACCGCCCGAAAGCACTGCTGTTTAAAATTGGAGCGGGAAACGAGACTCGAACTCGCGACCCCGACCTTGGCAAGGTCGTGCTCTACCAACTGAGCTATTCCCGCATTGGCGTCCCCTAGGGGACTCGAACCCCTGTTACCGCCGTGAAAGGGCGGTGTCCTAGGCCACTAGACGAAGGGGACACACTACAACATTCACTCCCTGCCGCGTTTCGCTGTGTGCTTTACGCTGCAAGTGGCGCGCATTCTATGGATGGATTGAGGGGTCGTCAACCCCCTGATATAAATTTATTTAAATCAATGACTTCGACCTGGATTACGGGCCGCGTAGGGCTTTTCCGTCGTCCGAAACCTGACGCCTATATTCCGCCACTCGCCAAGACGTTATAGTCACCGCACAGTGATGGCAATCTGCACATCAAGCGCCAGCATTCATCTATACAGCTGGCGGCCGATACAGATTGCAGCAGCCGATCAAACCCGTCGAGCGGCGCTAGGCGCCTAAATGCCCAGCCACTACACTCGCATGCGAATCCTATAAAGAGGTCTTACCGGTGACACCACTCATGATCACCCTGCTAGTCGTAGCCGGGATCGCAATTCTGATCGCCATTGGCTACATGAACCATGTGGTGGAAAACAACAAACTGGAGAAGGCCCGCACCAAAGTCGAACTCAACGACCGCCTGCGCCGCTGCGGCGAACTGACCGAAACCTTCCCCGGCCAGTTCATGACCCCGGCGCTCAAGCTGCTGCTGACCCGCCTGGAACTCAACGTCTGCCAGCGCCTGCTCAATCTGGAAAAAACCAGCGCAACCACCAAGGCCCGCATCACCGAACTCAGCACCCTCGTTGCCCAGGGTGAATCGATCCCGGTGAACAACCCGCCCGCGCCTATCCTGACCGAGGCCAAAGCCAAAGACGTGCGCTTCCTCCTCGAAGCCCTGCACGGCCAGATCACCCGCGCCGCCCACGACGGTTTCCTGCCACCGAACGAAGCCAAACAATGGATTCGCGAAGTGCGCCACATCCTCGTGCTGCTGCACATCGAATTCTTCAACAACCTCGGCCAACAGTCCCTGCAACAAAACCAACCCGGCCAGGCCCGCCTCGCCTTCGAACGCGGCGTGCAATACCTGCGCAAACAGCAGGACCCGCAGATGTATGCCGAGCAACTGCAATACCTGGAAAAACTCCTCGCCCGAGCCAACGCCCAGGTCATGGACAAGATCGCCCCGGTGGAAGGTGAAGAAAACCAACTGACCGTCGGCTTGAAGGATGTCGAAGCCGATGCGGACTGGAAGAAGAAAGTGATTTACGACTAAGGCGCGAATACTGGTAAAGAAGCCACCGTTACAGGTGGCTTTTTTGTGGCCGACTTGAAAGAGGATGTGAATTGAAGATCGCTTTCGCGAACAGGCTCGCCCCCACATTGGGAAGCAGTGTTCTCAGGTAAAAACGGGTCGGCTGTCAGGCCGCCTTCGCTGGCAAGCCAGCTCCCACAGAACAGCAAAAGCAAACCCGGGCCATCCCCACGCGGCGAAGCCGAGAGCCTGGTCGGCCCAGAGGCCGCCAAGGCTCAAAGCCGGAAATGCCCAACCATCGAGCGCAACTCCCCGCCCAACTGCGCCAGCTCAACACTCGAAGCCGCATTCCCGCGCATGGCCACGGAAGAGTGATCCGCACTCGCACGAATCTGCGTAACACTGCGGTTGATCTCCTCCGCCACCGAACTCTGCTCCTCCGCCGCCGCCGCGATCTGCTGATTCATCTGCTGAATCAACGACACCGCCGCGGCAATACTCCCCAGCGCACTTTCGGTCTGCAACGCATCACTGACCGCCAGCTTCACCAGCTCGCCACTGCTGCGAATCTGCTGCACCGACGACTGCGCCGCCGCGCGCAAGGCACTGACCAAGCGCTCGATCTCCTCGGTCGATTGCTGCGTGCGCCGCGCCAGTGCACGCACTTCATCGGCCACCACCGCGAATCCCCTGCCCTGCTCGCCGGCCCGCGCCGCTTCGATCGCCGCGTTCAGCGCCAAGAGATTGGTCTGCTCGGCCACGCTCTTGATCACCTCGAGCACCGTGCCGATATTCTGAATTTCGGCACTGAGGCTCTCGATGCTGGAACTGGCCGAAGTCGCCGAATCCGCCAACTGCTCGATCCGCGCCATGCTTTGGCGCACCACCTGCTGGCCGCTCTCGACCTTGTCATCCGCCGTCTGCGCCGCCAGCGCCGCCTCTTCGGCATTGCGCGCGACGTCATGCACGGTGGCGGTCATCTGGTTCATGGCGGTGGCGACCTGCTCGGTTTCCTCCTTCTGGCTGTTGACCTCCAGATTGGTCTGCTCGGTCACCGCCGACAGCGATTGCGCGGAACCGGCCAAGCGCTCGATGCCGGCCTGCAAGCCGCTGACAATCGTGCCGAGGCCGGCAGCCATCTGCTGCATGGCCAACATCAATTGTCCCATTTCATCGCGGCGCGTCACCTCGACCTTCGCCGTCAGATCACCCGCAGCAATCTGCTGCGCCACACGAATGACACTGCGCAGCGGCGCAACGATCAGGCGCGTGATCACCCACGCGGCAAGTAATCCGACCAACAAGGCCAGCGCCGAAGAGCCAATGATCAACACCGTGTTCTTTTTCAGCTCCGCCTGCATCGAAGCGTCTTCGGCGACGTAGGCCTGATTGACCCGGTCCACCACCTGCGCGGCACGCTGATGCAGTTGGTCATAAACCGTTTTTTCTTGCGCCAGCAACCCGGTGTATTCAGCCAGTTTTTCGTTGAATCCGGCGATATGCCCCGACACTTCGTTGAGCACAGTCAGATAGCCCTCGTCCTTGACCGTGGTTTTCAGCGCCTCGGCCTGCTCCTGCGCTTGCGCGGCCTGCTCGATGTTGCCCTGACCGGCATTGTCGGTATCGCCCTTGCGGCTCTGATCCAGACGCACCCGCGCTTCGTTCATCGCTTGCAGCATCAGTCGCGAGACCTGACTGACCTGATTCGCCTGTTCGATGAACTGGGCGCCGTCCTTGCCCTCGGTGTCTTTCAAGGTGTAGGCACCATCATCGGCCAGCCCGCTCTGCAACACATCGAGGTTATTGGCCACGCTCGACACCGACCAACTGGCCATCTCCAGCGCAAGGTCCTTGGCCTGGCTCAGCGAGACGAATTCATCGAAGGCCTTGCGATAAGCGCCCAGCGCTTGCTCGACATCGCTCATCACCGGCACATTGGCCGGGGAATGTGCCTTGAGCTCGCCGGCAAGAACGATCAGCCCATCGACGCCTTCGCGCAAGGCATCGGCGGTCTTCGGATTGCCGCGCAGGGCGTATTCCTGCTCGAGCAGGCGCACCTTGAGCAGGCCGCTGTTGAGCGCGGACATCTGCTTCAAGCCGTCGAAACGCAGACTGATGGTTTGCAGCGACCAGACGCCGATCGCCGCCACCAACGCAGTCAGCAACAAGACGAGCACAAATCCGATACCCAGTTTTTTCGCCATACCGAGGTTGGCAAAACGTCCTTGCACGGCCGAAATCATTGCGCGTAGTCCCCTGCCAAAGTCTGTTGCCGAAGATTCGCAACGGGCTCGAACCAGCACAAGACTCTGGCGTCGGAATAATGGCAAAAAGCTACGCCCGCGTCGTTTTCAGAATGCTGGAGGTCGATCCGCGCAAGTATTGCGAAAAAACTGCCGCGCCCGAGGGTCGCAGGCACAGGCCACATTGATGCGCTGCCAGTCACCGCACTCACCGCTGGGACTGAAGGCGTCCGCTGCTGATAACTCCAGTCCGCAACGCTGGGCCTGCCTGCGCACCGACGTCTGGTCGCGCAAGCGCGCCCGCGCCCAGATAAACAACCCGCCAACCGGCTTGCCGAACACTTCCCACTCGGCATCTTCCAGAGCCTGCAAGGCCGCCGCGCGATCGGCATTCAAGCGCTGGCGCTGGCGCTGCACCAGTTTGCGATACGCGCCGGTCGCCATCAGTCTTGCCAATACCGCCTCGGCCAGCCTCGAACAGCCCAGGCCGCTGATCATCTTGACCTCGGCCAGGCGCGTCAGCAGTTCGCTGTCAGCCAGAACAAAGCCGATCCGCAACGAACTGCTCAGGGTCTTGGAGAAGCTGCCGACATAAATGACCCGGCCGCCATGGTCCAGCGCTGCCAACCGCGTACCGCTGCCGGTGTGCAGATCAGCGTAGACGTCATCTTCGATCACGCGCAGGTCGTAGGTCTTGCTCAATTGCACGATGCGCTGGGCGACGGCAGGCGTCAGGCAACTGCCAGTGGGATTGTGGTGATGGCTGCCGATGAACAAGGCAGCGGGACGAAACTGACGCAGCACTGACTCGAGCATGTCGATGTCCGGCCCGCTCGGTGTCCGACGCACTTCGAGCATCTGTACGCCGTGCAGGCGCAGCAGGTCAAACAACGGTGCATAACCAGGCGTTTCCACCACCACGCAGTCGCCGGCCTTGAACAGGGTGCGCACGATCAGATCGAGCGCATGACTGGCACCGCTGGTGCTCATCAGCCGGGTATTGCAAGCGTCGATGTTCAGCAGTTTGAGACGCTTGGCAATTTGCTCGCGCAACGCTGGCAGGCCCAGCGGCGAGCTGTAGTTGAACAGGCTGGCCATGTCGGTGCGCGCCACCTCGCGCAGCGCATAGCTGAGGTCGTCGGGCTCACGCCAGCTCGGCGGCAAGCCTCCTTGCCCCAAAATCAAGCGGCCCGTCGAAGCGCTCACCTCATCGCACCACGCATGGCGGCCCTCGAACACTGCCAGTTCCGAGTCCGTTTCGCGCAACGGCGGCGAGGCCGCGACGATGAATCCCGCGCCCTGACGCGCAGTCAACACACCTTGCGAAACCAGGCGCTCGCAGGCTTCGACGACACACGACTGGCTGAGCAGATTACCCCGGGCGATTTGCCGTACGGAGGGCAACCGGGTGGCAGGCGGGATGCCGCTTTGCACAATCCAGTCAGTCATTCCGTCGACGATCTGCTGCACGACCGGCACCATTGCCTGTCGGTCAATTCTCAGTTCCATGAGCTCGCAAACTCCTGTCAGTTTTGCTGGCAGCAGTAAATCACAGCCGCGCCGCCGAGGCTGTGCGACAACGCCGCCAAATGCGGCAGTTCTAACGGTTTGATACACATTGTTTAGCGGTATTCACACGGACCAACCGCGAGGTACAAAAAACCCGCACGCAGGCGGGTTCTTAAAATTACGGCAACTTTCAGAACGCTGTCACGCCGCCATCCACCGCCAGCGAATGCCCAGTGGTGAACGCTGCGCCATCGCTGCACAGATACAGCACCGCGCTGGCGATTTCCTCGACCTTGCCAATGCGCCCGACCGGGTGCATGGCGTTGGCGAATTCGCCCTTCTTCGGGTCGGCTTCGTAGGCACGGCGGAACATGTCCGTATCGATCACTGCCGGGCACACTGCGTTGACGCGGATTTTCTTTTTCGCGTATTCGATCGCCGCCGACTTGGTCAGGCCGATCACCGCATGTTTCGACGCCGCGTAGATGCTCATCTTCGGCGCCGCACCCAGCCCGGCCACCGACGCCGTGTTGACGATCGCGCCACCGCCCTGCGCCAACAGCAATGGCAACTGATACTTCATGCACAGCCAGACGCCTTTGACGTTGACGCCCATGATCGCGTCGAACTCGTCCAGCGTACCGTCGGCGAGTTTGCCTTTCTCGATTTCGATCCCGGCGTTGTTGAAGGCATAGTCGAGCCGACCGTAGGTATCGATCACCTCATCCATCAGATTTTTTACATCGCTTTCCACCGTCACGTCGCAGCGCACGAAGGACGCTTCGCCACCGGCTGTACGAATAAGCGCCACCGTGCCTTCGCCGCCAGCCGCATCCAGGTCAGCCACCACCACTTTCAGGCCTTCGGCGGCAAACACCAGGGCTGTCGCGCGACCGATGCCGTAGGCGGCTCCCGTGATTACAACCACCTGACCGGAAAACGTCATGCTCATGGGTATGTCCTCGAATGCAAAAAAACTGGGAGATGTTGGCGTCGCAGCATAGCCAAGGGCAGCGAAAGCACGTCAGCACTATGCAATCGCTGTTTACCGGCGCATGCGCCGCAGTGATGAAACCCGCCCTGTAACCATCACTGCACTGGATCGACTCGCATTCGCCGTATCAGCCAACCTTGCGACATCGCCGTTGAAGAGCTATCAACAAGGCTTCATTCCATTCGAGTGCCTGTCATGACCAACCAGACCAATCGCCAGTTCCTGCTCGCCAAACGCCCGGTGGGCGCCGCGACCCGCGAGACTTTCACTTATCAGGAAGTACCGGTCGGCGAGCCACAGGCGGGACAGATTCTGGTGAAAAACGAATACTTGTCCCTCGACCCGGCCATGCGCGGCTGGATGAACGAAGGCAAGTCCTACATCCCGCCGGTCGGTCTCGGTGAGGTCATGCGCGCACTGGGCGTGGGAAAAGTCATCGCCTCGAACAATCCTGGCTTCGCCGTCGGCGATTACGTCAATGGCGCCCTCGGTGTGCAGGATTATTTCCTCGGCGAGCCGCGCGGTTTCTACAAGGTCGACCCGAAACTCGCGCCATTGCCACGCTATCTGTCTGCACTGGGCATGACCGGCATGACCGCCTACTTCGCCCTGCTCGACGTCGGCGCACCGAAAGCCGGTGACACCGTGGTGCTGTCCGGCGCGGCCGGTGCGGTGGGCAGCGTGGCCGGGCAGATCGCCAAAATCAAAGGCTGCCGCGTCGTTGGCATTGCCGGCGGGGCCGACAAGTGCAAATTCCTCATCGACGAACTGGGCTTTGACGGCGCCATCGATTACAAGGCCGAAGACGTCGTGGCCGGTCTGAAGCGCGAATGCCCGAAAGGCGTGGACGTGTACTTCGATAACGTCGGTGGCGACATTCTCGACGCGGTGCTGAGCCGCTTGAACATGAAGGCGCGGGTGGTGATCTGCGGCGCGATCAGCCAGTACAACAATAAAGAAGCGGTCAAAGGCCCGGCCAATTACCTGTCACTGCTGGTCAATCGCGCGCGCATGGAAGGTTTTGTGGTTATGGACTATGCCGCGCAGTTCGCCAGCGCCGCCCAGGAGATGGCCGGCTGGATGGCCAACGGGCAGCTCAAGAGCAAGGAAGATGTGGTTGAAGGACTCGAGACGTTCCCGGAAACGCTGATGAAACTGTTCAACGGCGAGAACTTTGGCAAGTTGGTGTTGGAGGTTTAAGGCCAGCCTGAAACCAATGTGGGAGTGAGCCTGCTCGCGAAAGCGGAGGATCAGTCGGTAATGATGCCGACTGACACTCCCTCTTCGCGAGCAGGCTCGCTCCCACAGTTGGATCTTCAATAAGCTTTAGGCAATTTCGGCTACGACTGCGGCCAACGCCTGGGCCGGGTTCGGCGCCTGGCTGATCGGACGGCCGATCACCAGATAATCGGAACCGGCATCCAGTGCCTGACGCGGGGTCAGAATGCGCCGTTGATCGTCTTGCGCGCTGCCTGCCGGGCGAATCCCCGGGGTCACCAGTTGCAGCGACGGGTGCGCGGTTTTCAGCGCCGACGCTTCCAGCGCCGAACAGACCAGACCGTCCATCCCGGCCTTCTCGGCCAGCGCCGCCAGACGCAGCACTTGTTCCTGCGGCTCGATATCCAGACCGATACCGGCCAGATCCTCGCGCTCCATGCTGGTCAGCACGGTCACACCAATCAACAACGGTTGCGGACCACTGCGCTTGTCCAGCTCTTCGCGGCAGGCGGCCATCATGCGCAGGCCACCGGAGCAGTGCACATTGACCATCCACACGCCCATCTCGGCAGCGGCTTTCACGGCCATCGCGGTGGTGTTGGGGATATCGTGGAATTTCAGGTCCAGAAACACTTCAAAACCCTTGTCACGCAGGGTGCCGACGATTTCCGCCGCGCAACTGGTGAACAGTTCCTTGCCCACTTTGACCCGGCACAATTTCGGGTCCAACTGGTCGGCCAGCTTCAGTGCGGCGTCACGGGTGGGGAAATCCAGGGCGACGATGATAGGAGTCTGGCAGGCGGACATGGATGGGCTCTCAGGCTGGTCGAAAACGGCGCGCATTGTAGCGGAACCGGCGGCAGCGCGGCACCCGATGATCGGTAAATCGTCGCGCTGGCGGTTATCAGCTTAGCCCGCACGGCTATTGTGTCGACTCCGATACACAGCCGACACGCCGGCAACACGCATACGGGTTAGCCTCGCCCGGCGCAACACGTCCTTACAACAGCACTTCCCGCCTCCCGGCCGGACGCCTATGCTGAAACCACCACTGGCAGCGAACAGCCCCATGCACAACACCCCGACAACCATGACGGATGAAAGCAAAGACGACAAGCGCTGGAGCATCCGCGCGCTGATCGTCGATGATGACGTGCCGATCCGCGAGCTGATGATCGATTACCTCGCCCGTTTCAACATTCACGCCAGCGGCGTCACCGACGGCGCGGCGATGCGCCAGGCGCTGCAGGGCGAACATTTCGACGTCATCGTCCTCGACCTGATGCTGCCCGGCGAAGACGGTCTGTCGCTATGTCGCTGGCTGCGCGCCGAATCGCACATACCGATCCTGATGCTCACCGCCCGCTGCGAACCCACCGACCGCATCATCGGCCTGGAACTGGGCGCCGACGATTACATGGCCAAACCGTTCGAACCACGCGAACTGGTCGCCCGCATCCAGACCATCCTGCGCCGCGTGCGCGACGACCGCAGCGAACAGCGCGCGAACATTCGCTTCGACAACTGGCGGCTGAACAGCGTCCTGCGCCAAGTGGTCGCCGACAATGGCCTGGTAGTGCCCTTGTCCAACGCCGAATTCCGCCTGCTCTGGGTCTTCATCGAACGCCCGCGCCGCGTGCTCAGCCGCGAACAACTGCTCGACGCCGCTCGCGGTCGCTCGATCGAAGCCTTCGACCGCAGCATCGACCTGCTGGTCTCGCGCCTGCGGCAAAAACTCGGTGACGACCCGAAAGCCCCGCAGTTGATCAAGACCGTGCGCGGCGAGGGTTACCTGTTCGACGCGCGGGACATCGGCTGATGAAGGCGCGCTTGGACACCCTGTTCGGTCGCCTGTTCGGGGTGCTGTTCGTGGCGATTGTCCTGGCGCACCTGCTGGCCTTCGCCTGGTTCAGGCTCTACGGCCCTCCTCCGCCCCCACCACCGCCAGAGTTCTCAACGAACATCGACGGCCAACCGCCGCTGCACAACGCCGCTTACCCACCGAGGCAAACACGCCCCTGGTTCGGTGGCCCGGTGGTACCGCTGACCTTTCAGTTCATCACTCTGATGATTGCCGCCTGGTACGGCGCCAAGCTGCTCAGCCGGCCGATCCAGCGCCTGAGCGACGCCGCCGAGCGCCTGAGCGAAGACCTCGACAGCGACCCCCTCGACGAATCCGGCCCGCGCGAAGCCCGGCAAGCGGCGCACACCTTCAACCTCATGCAACGGCGCATCCGCGAACAGGTCCAGCAACGCGCACGCATGCTCGGCGCCGTCTCCCACGACCTGCGCACGCCACTGTCACGGCTGAAACTGCGCCTGGAAAACATCAGCGACGACAAGCTGCAAAGCCAGATGCGCCAGGACCTGGACGACATGATCGGCATGCTCGACGCCACCCTCACCTATCTGCACGAACAACGCACCAGCGAAGCCTTGCAGTTGCTGGACGTGCAGGCGCTGGTCGAATCGCTGAGCGAAAACGCCCAGGACCAGGGCGCCGATGTACAGGTCAGCGGCCACTGCTCGCCTTTGCCAGTACAACCGATGGCGCTGCGTTCGTGCATCAACAACCTGCTGGACAACGCCCTGCGTTACGCCGGACAGGCACGGATTGAACTGTTGGAACAGCGCGAGGAATTGCTGATTCGGGTGATTGATCACGGACCGGGGATTGCTGAGGACCAGCGTGAAGCCGTGTTTGAACCGTTCTACCGACTGGAAGGCTCGCGTAACCGCAACTCCGGCGGCGTAGGGCTGGGCATGACCATCGCCCGCGAAGCCGCGCAGCGGTTGGGTGGGCAATTGAATCTGGAGGAAACACCGGGGGGTGGGCTGACCGCCATTGTCCGGTTGCCACGGGGCTGAGGCCCAGCCGACTTGAAGTGTGAGCGAGCCTGCTCGCGAAAGCGTCTGATGATTCAATGCCTTGGTCGAATGTATCGGCCTCTTCGCGAGCAGGCTCGCTCCCACAATGAAACTGAGTGTATTCGGTAGATATTGGTTGGATGTGAGGGCGCAATCGCTGGCAAGCCAGCTCCCACAGGGATCGAGTGGTTTCAGAGAGAGATGGGTTGGCTGCCAGGCCGCCTTCGCGAGCAGGCTCGCTCCCACAATGAAACTGAGTGTATTCGGTAGATATTGGTTGGATGTGAGGGCGCTATCGCTGGCAAGCCAGCTCCCACAGGGATCGAGTGGTTTCAGAGAGAGATGTGTTGGCTGCCAGGCCGCCTTCGCGAGCAGGCTCGCTCCCACAACGAAACTGAGTGTATTCGGTAGATATTGGTTGGATGTGAGGGCGCTCTCGCTGGCAAGCCAGCTCCCACAGGGATCGTGTGGTTTCAGCGAGAGATGGGTGGCTGCCAGGCCGCCTTCGCGAGCAGGCTCGCTCCCACAATGAAACTGAGTGTATTCGGTAGATATTGGTTGGATGTGAGGGCGCTATCGCTGGCAAGCCAGCTCCCACAGGACCGAGTGGTTTCAGAGAGAGATGGGTTGGCTGCCAGGCCGCCTTCGCGAGCAGGCTCGCTCCCACAATGAAACTGAGTGTATTCGGCAGATATTGGTTGGATGTGAGGGCGCTATCGCTGGCAAGCCAGCTCCCACAGGCATCGAGTGGTTTCAGAGAGAGATGGGTGGCTGCCAGGCCGCATTCGCGAGCAGGCTCGCTCCCACAAAATCAAAATCAAAAGCAAAAGCAAAAGCAAAAGCAAAAGCAAAGCAGCGCAGCTGCCGCGGCGAAGCCGCCCCACTCAACAATGAGCGCAAGCTCGAGTGCTCTTGATCTTGATCCACCGGCGACGTCGGAAGGCTGAGTGGAGGGATTGATCCGGGCGTGGGAGCGCAGCGACCGTCTGGCGCAGCCAGACACAGCGGAAGGAGGTGCAGCGAAGCAAACCGTAGCCGCTGCGCCCGGATCGATCCCGCAGCGAAGGAACCCGAGCCTGCGAGGGCCGAACGCAGGAGCAAGCCTTTTGGGTTACCTTTTTGGCGTTTGAAAAAGGTGACCCGCCGTAAGGGCGGAACCGTAATCCGCAACACCCGCAGAAACGGATATTCACCCAAAACCCCAAGAGCATGGTCGGCCCAAAGGCCGCCAAGCCCCCCCTAGACCCGAGCCTGACTCTTACTCCAATCCGTCAAAAGACTATAAGCCACCGCCAACAAAGTAGGCCCAATAAACAACCCGATAAAGCCAAACGCAATCAACCCGCCAAACACCCCGAGCAACACAATCACCAACGGCAGATTGCCGCCACGGCTGATCAGATACGGCTTGAGCACATTGTCCACGCCACTGATGATGAACGTCCCCCAGATCCCGAGAAAGATCGCCATCCCGTACTCACCCTTCCACACCAGCCAAGCCGTGGCCGGCACCCACACCAGCGGTGGCCCCATCGGAATCAGACTCAGCATAAACGTGACGATCCCCAGCACCAGCGCCCCAGGGACCCCGGCAATGAAAAAGCCGATCAACGCCAGCACCGCCTGCGCCGCCGCCGTACCAATCACACCGTTGACCACCCGCTGCACCGTGCCCGCCACCAATTCGATGTAATAACCGGCACGATCGCCAATCAAGCGCTGCAGCAGACTGTGCACAAACGCCGCCAGTCGTGGCCCGTCACGGTAGAAAAAGAACACGAACACCAGGCTCAGCGTCAGCTCGAGAATCCCGCCGCCGATCTGCGCACTGCGCGCCAGCAGCCAGTTACCGACCTGGCCCAGATACGGCTTGATCGAGACCATCAACGCCGCGCCCTGCTGATCGATGCTGTCCCACATCGCCACCAGTCGCTCACCGACCAAAGGCACGCTGCCAAGCCAGGTCGGCGCTTCCGGCAAACCGTCGACCTGCACATCCTTGATGAATGCCGTGGCATCGCGCACATGATCGGCAAGATTGAAACCCAGCCACACCAGCGGCGCCGCCACCAGCAACATCCAGCCCAGTGTCAGGATCAACGCGGCCAGCGATTCGCGGCCATTGAGCGCGCGGGTCAATAAACGCATCAGCGGCCAACTGGCGAACGCCAGCACCGCGCCCCAGAACAGCGCCGACCAGAACGGCGCCATCACCCACAGGCTGGCACCGAATAACACCAGCAGCAGAATCTGCACCAGCAGGCGATCGTTATTGAGCATGGAAAGTCCCGGCAAAGTCAGTCAGCGAAAGAGTAGGCGAACACCGCGTGCGTGCTCGCCCGGCACAGCTTATCGCAACAGGTCGATGCGCAGGCCAGAGCCTTCGAGATTGCCGGTTTCCATCCGGGTCGCCCGCACACCCTGAGTGATCAACGCCTGGCGCCAGGCTTCGGCCTTGGGCCCGGAAACCGTGACCCGCAAGGTCGTGTCGAGATTCAGGCCACGGGAAATCAGGCGCAACCAGGTGGCATCCGGCTCATCAGCGAGTTTCGGGAAATCCAGCTCGCCGGTGCTTTTCAACTGGCGCAGCAGGGTCGCCGAGGTCGGCAACAACTCGCCCAACGGCGCAGTCGCCTCGAACTGTTCGACATGCAGATAGGCTTTGCGATTGCCGCGAGTGATGCTGTAGAGCGCCACCAGCGTGTTGTCCTTTGGCGCCGCCAGCCTGAGCAACAGATAGGCCTGTTGTTCGTCAGCGCCATACAGCTTGGCGTTGCCGAACACCTCGTTGGCCCACAGGCTGCTTTCGCCGCAATCGCGGGCCTGGCACCAGAACAGCAATTCGGCATCCTGCTGTTGCAGGGCTTCGCGGGCGGCAGTAAAGGCTTCGGTGGCGGAATGTTCCGGCGGCAACTCGTAGGTTACCGAGGTGGTCTGGCCGCGGGCGGTGACCTGGCCGTCGAAGCGCAACTGGCCGCTGATCTTGCGGATCGAACCCAGCGGGTAGATGCGCTCCAGCTCGGCCGCCGGGCGATAGTCGACGATCTGTGCGTCGGCCAGACGCGGCACGATTTGCAGATCCTGGCTGCCCGGCACATCGGCAGCGAAGGACAAGGAGCTGAAGCAGCACAGCGCGAAAAGACTGAGTGGCCGCATAGTCAGGCTCACCGGACGGTCATGGCTGGGCGGGTCGGGGTCGCAGCGGTATAGAAATCCATCAAGTTTGTCTCCTGTTTCAACCCGCCCAGCCTCGGCAGTTGCCGGTAGCAAGTCAAGGCATGGCGAAGAAGCGATTGAAACAGTCTGCTACAAGACCTGCGCCAGCCTCGTCATTCAGGTGCAGATGATGCCCGCCCGGCAACTGTTCGTGACCGAAGGGTAGACGCTGGAGCAACTCAGGATGCCTGGCCAGCATGCCATCCGCCGCGACCACCAGATGCGCCGGGCAACCGACGCGCGAGGCAAATGCCATTGCCTGTTCTTCCGTCAGGCGCAGCGGCGATGGCAGGGTCAGGCGATTGTCGGTGCGCCAGGTGTAACCGCCGGGCACCGGCATCAAACCGCGCTGGGCCAACAGTTCGGCGGCCTCGCGACTGACTGCCACCAGGCCTTTCATCCGCGCCTCAATGGCACGCTCGAGGCTGCTGTAGACCGGTTTGCGCTTTTCGCGCAAATCGAGTTGCGCCTGCAGGGCCATGCCCATGCGCTCGGCGGCGTTTTCGCCTTTGTCTGTCGGAGGAATCACGCCATCGATGAGCGCCAGATGGCTGATGCGTTCAGGCAGCGAACCGGCCAGCACCATCGAGACAATCGCGCCCATCGAATGCCCGAGCAGGCCGAAACGCTTCCAGCCCAGCTGCTCGGCGACTTGCAGCACATCATGGGCGTAGTCCCACAGGGCATAACCGGCGCCGCTTGGCCGATGAGCGGAATGACCATGGCCGGCCATATCCAGCGCGACGATACGCAAACCGTGGAGCTTCGGCGCCAGCCGCGCGAAGCTGTTGGCGTTGTCGAGCCAACCGTGCAACGCGATCACCGGCAAGCCGTCCTCGGGGCCGAACAGATGCGCGGCCAACTCGATGTGCGGCAGGTTCAGGCGCACTTCTTCGCAGGTCGGGCTCATGCGCAATCCTTGTTCTGCCGCTGTTCCCAGCGCATGAACAGATTCTTGAGCAGCCGAGCCGTGTCCTGCGGGCGCTCCAGCGGGAACATGTGCCCGCCAGGCATGCTCAGCGCCTCGCCCTGGGGCAGGCGCGAGACGAAACGTGTGTGATGGCGCATGACCACCCGGCTCTTGTGCCCGCGCACGATGGCCAGCGGCACCTGCAACTGGCGGGTGCGCCCCGGACTGGTGTGCGGCACGCCGCGATAAATGCTGATTTCCGTGGCTGGGTCAAAACGCAGACGCAGCTTGTCGTCGACCTGATGCAAACCGTGTTGCAGGTAGGCATCGAAGCATTCCGGGTCGAAGCCGCGAAACAGGGTTTTGCCGGAAAAGTAACTGCGTGCACTGTCGAGATCGGCGAATTCTTCACGGCGTCCGAGGGTGCGCCCGGCCGGGGTCAGCCGGTCAATGAAACCAAAGCGCTTGGCCGCGCGAATCACCCACTGATCGGTGCGGGTCAGCACCGGCGAGTCGAGCATCACCACGCCGCGATACAGCTCGGGACAGCGCAACGCCGCGTGCAAGTGCAGCAGACCGCCAAAGGAGTGGCCGACGCCCCATACCGGCTGCTCCTGCTGCTCGAGGTGATGGATCAATTCATCGACCAGGTTGTACCAGTTGTCGTCTGCCGGAAAACGCGGGTCATGGGCGTGCTGCTCCAGATGCGCGACCCGATACTCCGGCGCCAGCGCCGCGAACAACTTGCCATAGGTCCCCGAGGGGAAGCCGTTGGCGTGGGCGAAAAAGATCGGTTGCGACATGCGGGCAAATCCATGAGCGGGAATCGTGGCGTTGATTGTCCGCAAGACCCGGCGCCACAGCAATGACCATAACTGCCAGAAATGGTGGTGGAGACGCTTCGCAAGCAAAAGACCACAACACCGAAGGCTGCGATCTTTTGATCTACAACCTGTCAACGCAGCGGCGGCTGTTCCCCCAGCGGCACCACCGCCATGGTCAGGCGCGATACGCAACTGGCCTTGCCTTCGTCGCTGGTCAAACGGATGTCCCAGACATGCGTGGTGCGCCCGATATGAATCGGCGTGGCCACCGCCGTCACCCGCCCGCTGCGCAAGCCGCGCAAGTGGTTGGCGTTGATCTCCAGGCCGACGCAATAGAACTTGCTGGCATCGATGCACAGATAACTGGCCATCGAACCTACGGTTTCCGCCAGCACCACCGATGCGCCGCCATGCAGCAGGCCGTAAGGCTGGTGGGTGCGATGGTCGATGACCATGCTCGCGGTCAGCGACTGTTCGTCGAAGGCTTCGAAGCGAATATCCAGCACTTCGCCAATGGTGTTCTTCTGGATTGCGTTCAACTGTTCGATGTCGGGAGTAGTACGCCACAAGCTCATCGCAGACTTCCTTTGTTGTTGTAATCGATGCTCAATCCTGCCACAGCACCGCCTCGCTGCGCGCGCTCCATTCTTCGAAGCGTGCGCCGTAGCGGTCTTCGATGACGTTGCGTTTGATTTTCAGGGTTGGCGTGAGGAAGCCGTTATCCACCGCCCAGTTGTCCTTGACCACCACCAGCCGGCGCAGGCGTTCGTGCTTGTCGAGGGCGGCGTTGACCTCTTCCAGCAGCTTTTCCAGGCTCGCGTGCAGACTGGCACGAGGCTCTTGCTGATTGACGGTGGACAGCACGCACAACCCCAGCGGTGCACTCAGGCCATCGCCGACCACGCACACTTGTTCGATGCGCGAATGCACCGCCAGGCGGTTTTCGATCGGCGCCGGTGCGACGTATTTGCCCTTGCTGGTCTTGAAGATTTCCTTGAGTCGCCCGGTCAGGCGCAGGCGCCCTTCGCTGTCCTGCTCACCCTTGTCGCCGGTGCGCAGAAAGCCGTCTGCGGTGAGTGTCTCAGCAGTTTTCTGCGGTTCCTTGAAATAGCCGAGCATGTTGGCCTGGCTGCGCACCTGCACTTCGCCGGACTCATCGATGCGCACCTCGACTTCAGGGCACGGCTGGCCAATCCAGCCTTGCTTGTATCGCCCCGGCAGGCAGATATGCGAATAACCGCAGCCCTCGGTCATGCCGTAGACCTCCAGCACATCGAGGCCAAGTTTCTGATACCAGGCGAGCAAGGTCTGCGGCACCGGCGCGGCGCCGGACAACGCCACGCGCAAGGCATCCAGGCCGAGCCCGGCCAGCACTTTGTGCCCGACCCGCTTGCCGATGAAGGGCAGGCCGAGGAGAAAATCCAGGCGCTGCGCCGGAATCTTGCTGTACACGCCCATCTGGAATTTGGTCCAGATACGCGGCACGCCGAACATAGCGGTCGGCCGCGCGCGCTGCAGATCGGTGATGAAGGTGTCGAGGCTTTCAGCGAAGAACACCGTCTGCCCGGTATAGATCGACGCCAGTTCGACAAACATGCGCTCGGCGACGTGGCACAGCGGTAGATACGACAGCAGCCGATCGTTCTCATTGAGCCCGAACAGCTGCGTGCCACGACTGGTGGCGAAACCGAGATTGGCGAAACTGTGCATCACGCCTTTGGGCAGGCCGGTGGTGCCGGAGGTGTAAATGATCGTCGCCAATTGCTCGGCGGCGGGACGTGGATCGTCCTGGATTGGCGAACAGCTCTGCAGGTCCGCCCAGCTGTAATCGAACTCGCCTGGCGGATGCAGCGGCAGGCTGATGGTCGGCAGGCCCGTCGGCACGCCTTGCGCCATGCCCACCCAGTCATCGAGCTTGCCGATGAACGCCAGCGCACTTTCCGAATGCGTCAGCACCTGCGCCACGGACTCGGCGGTGAGATTGGGGTACAGCGGCACCGACACATGTCCGGCCATCCAGATCGCCAGATCGGCGATGATCCAGTGCGCGCAATTTTTCGAGATCAGGGCGATGTGGCTGCCGGGCGGCAGCTCCCGCGCCCGCAACCAGTGCGCGGCGCAGCGGGCCTGATGGCCGACATCGGCCCACGTCAGCGTCTCCACCTGACCACCGCCGATGGGCTGCACCAGAAAGCGCTGGCGCGGGTGCCGGGCTTCCCGTTCGTAGAACACGTCCAGCGGCAAACGGAAGGCGGCAGACATGCGACTCGCTCCTGTTTTTTTTGGTCTGGAGCAAGCGTAGTCAACCAAGCAAGTGCTTGGTTGGAATTTTCAAACAAATAATTTCATGGGTTGGCAGAAATCATTGTGGGAGCGAGCCTGCTCGCGAATGCAGTATGTCAGCCCCAAAAAGGGTGAATGACACGCCGCCTTCGCGAGCAGGCTCGCTCCCACAGGGATATGGCGTTAAGGGTGCTTGAGGCTGTTGAGCTTCATCGAGCCGATCAGCAGTTCGCTGTGCTCAAGCTCCGCCAGCCCCGCTGTACTGACCTTCTCCGACGGATGCCCGGCGCCGTGCTGCAGATAGCTGAGCAGATCGCCCACCAACGGGTTGTGGCTGACCAGCAGCACATTGCTCACCGCGACCAATTGCTCGGCGACCTTGTCCGGATCGCTCTCCGGCGTCAGCCACTCGACCGTACGGATCTCCGGCTCGAACCCCAGCGCCTCGCGCACGATCTGCGCGGTCTGCTGCGCGCGCAGATAAGGGCTGGCGTAAATCGCCGTCAGCGGCTGGCCCATCAGATGCGCCGCGCTGCGCAGGACTTCTTTACGACCATGCTCGGTCAGCTCGCGCTCGGAATCGATTTTCGAGCCGTGAGGCACCGCCTCACCATGACGCAATACCCACAGTTTCATAGCTTGGGCTCCTCATCGCGCACCGGGTGCGCGGTCGGGGCGACGGTGTGCGGCGCTTCCCCTTCCGGGGTGCGCGGCGCTGGCCAGTCGGCGAACGGCCAGGGCTTCTGGTCACTGTGAAACGTGCCGAAGCGGCCGATCTGCGCGAGGAACTGGCTGAGGCTGTCGCCAAAATTCATCAGGCTGGCGCTCGGTGCGCCGTAGATCAGGCGGTAGATCAGTTGCACCAAGACCACCGCGCCGAGGATGAACTGCGCGACTTGCCAGACCAGCAGATAAACGATCATCCACAACACCCGCAGGAGGATGGATTCGTACTGGGTTTCGCTTTTCGAATCGTTCATGGCTTGCTTCCTGTCCGTGTAACAGCTGAATCAGTTGAAACCGCTGGTGGAAATAAAGTCGACGTCGGTTTTCGGCTCGGCACGCATCAGTAGACCGATCACCTGCTCCAGCGTGCGTCCCTCGAACAGGATCGCGTGCAGCCCGGCGACCAGCGGCATGTACACGCCGACTTCCTGGGACTTGGCCTTGAGCACTTTGAGGGTGTTGACCCCTTCGGCGACCTCGCCAAGACGCGACACCGCTTCGTCGAGGCTCAAGCCCTGACCGAGGGCGAAGCCCACCTGGTAGTTGCGGCTTTTGGGCGATGAACAGGTGACGATCAGATCGCCAACCCCGGCCAGACCAAGGAAGGTCATCGGGTTGGCGCCCTGATTCACCGCAAAGCGGGTCATCTCGGCCAAGGCGCGAGTGATCAGCATGCTCTTGGTGTTCTCGCCCATTTCCAATGCCACCGCCATGCCGGCGATGATCGCGTAAACGTTTTTCAACGCCCCGCCCAGCTCGACACCGAAACGGTCGGCGCTGGCGTAGACGCGGAAGGTGCGCCCGTGCAGGGCGGCTTGCACCGCTTTGCACAGTTCTTCGTCTTCACTGGCGACCACCGTGGCGGTCAGTGCGTGCTCGGCGATTTCCCGCGCCAGGTTCGGACCGGACAACACGCCGATGCGCGCCTGCGGGGCGATCTCTTCGAGAATCTGGCTCATCAGCTTGAAGGTCTGCGCTTCAATGCCCTTGGTCAGGCTGACCAGCATCTTGCCGCTCAAACGCTCGGCGTGGGCGGCGAGTACCGTGCGCAAGGCGCTGGATGGCAGCGCGACAAAGCACAGATCGCAGGCATCGAGAGTGGCTTGCAGGTCGGTGACAGCGGTCACCCCTGGCAAAATCTTGATGCCTTTGAGGTAACGCGGGTTTTCGCGATTGACCCGGATGGCCTCGGCCTGCTCGGGGTCACGCATCCACTGAAGGACTTGATGGCCGTTCTCGGCCAGCAGATTGGCCACGGCGGTACCAAAACTTCCGCCTCCCAGGACCGCAATCGGGCGCTGTTCAGTCATATGCAATCCGTTAATCCATACCAGTGGCGATGCCGGGCATTATACGGGGCGACCTGATGGCGGCCAGCCCCAGCAACAATTACCGACATTTGTAGGAAGAAGACCAATAAAACCTAGGAAAATGCCTGCAACGTCACTGGAAAAGTCGCCGCCCTCGGTTAACATGCGCGCCAATTCTTCTCTCTGCAGGCTGTGTCGTGTTTTCTGGCCCTCCTCCCCCGCGCTCGCCCCTGTTACTCGCGCTGATGTTCAGCCCGCTGGTGCTGGCGGACGATCTGTTCGTCGACAGCCAGACGCTGCCGCAGGTGCTTACCGCTACGCGCCTGAAGCAGACGCCGGCGGAAGTGCCGGGAAGCATGACCGTTCTCGACAGCGAACTGATCAGCGCCAGCGGTGCCCGCGACATCAGCGAGCTACTGCGACTGGTGCCTGGGATGATGGTTGGCAGCATCAACGGCAATCAGCCGGCGGTGAATTACCACGGCACCAACGCCAGCGAAGCACGGCGCATGCAAGTGTTGATCGATGGCCGCTCGGTGTACCGCGCCGGCCTGGCGACGGTGGACTGGAGCGATATCCCGGTAGCGATGGAAGACATTGACCGGATCGAGGTGTTTCGCGGCCCGAACACGGTCAGCTACGGCGCCAACGCGCTGATGGCGGTGATCAACATCATCACCCGCCACCCGGCCGACAGCCATGGCACGCGTTTGAAGATCACGCGCGGCCAGCGTGGCATCAACGACTTTTATGCCAGTCAGGGCACCGGGTGGGATGGCGGTGATCTGCGCCTGTCGCTGTCCGGCCAGGAAGACGACGGTTTCGACAGCGACCGCAACGGCGCCGATTATCGCGACAGTCGACGCTTGAATCGTCTGAGCCTGGCGGTCAGCCACGACCTCAATGAAGGGCAAAGCCTCGACTGGCAGCTCAACGCCAAGGACGGTAGCAATCAGCGGCCTTATACCTACCGCCCGGTGTTCTCGGGGATTACCGACGCCGGGAACAATTCCGACGTGGTGGCCAAGGATTACGCCGGTTCGGTGCGCTGGAACCTCGATATCAACCCCGAACACAGCCTTTATGTGCAAGGTTCGGCGCAGCACTGGGATCGCCAGCAAGTCTGGCGCGCCTGCGATGCCGAGGTGTCGTTCAGCCCCGAGCTGGCGCAGCTGTGGCAGCTCAACCCGAATTACACCGAACGGCTGGCGCGCAACATCAACCAGTTCACCGGCCCCGGCGCGGCACCCGGCACGCCGCAGGAAATGGCGCTGGCCAATCAAGTGCTCGAGCAATGGCGCAACGGTGCCAGCCAGACCTTGTGCGGCGATATCGACCAGAGCGCCCGCGAATCGCGCTACGACCTCGAGCTGCAGGACACCCTCAGCCTGTCCGACAGCCTGCGCCTGGTCAGCGGCCTGAATTACCGCTACGACCGCGCCGATTCCGAAACCTACTTCAACGGCACCCTCGACGACACCACCTGGCGCGCCTTCGGCCAACTGGAATGGCGCGCCACCGAGCACTGGCTGGTGCAGGGCGGAGCGATGTTCGAAGACACGCAACTGATCGGCAGTTCGCTGACCCCGCGCTTCGCGGTCAACTACCTGATCAACCCGCGTCATGGCCTGCGCGCGGTGTACTCGGAAGCGATCCGTTCGCCGGACATGTTCGAGAACAACGTCAATTGGAGCTATCAGGTCAGCAACCTGCGACCCTCGGCTTACGGCCAGTCGTCGGCGCGCTATTTCGTCAAGACCCGTGGTCCCGGTGATCTCGATCAGGAACACATGCGCTCGCGGGAATTGGGCTACAACGGCTACTTCGCCGAACTCGGGCTGGCCGTGGACGTGAAGCTGTTCTACGACGAAATCACCGGGATGATCAGCGAGCCGCTGCGCAACAACCAGTACATCGCCAGCAACGCCAACAGCTCGCGCTTTCGCGGCACCGAAACGCAACTCGACTGGCGCCTCAGCAGCGCCGACCGCTTGCGTTTGACCTACGCCTTCGTCGACGCCGAGGCGAGCAATCCGCTGGACCAACAGTTCACCTCGCGCAACAGCGGTTCCGCCGGTTGGCTGCGCAATTGGGGCCATGGCTGGAACAGCGCCCTCTTCTATTACGGCGACAACGCGCTCAACGGCTATCGCTTCGAACGCGTCGACACGCGCATCGCCAAACGCATCGCCATTGGCAAAGCTCAGCTGCAATTGGCCGGCGTGCTGCAACAGCGCCTCGACCATCAGCCGAACACCTTCGTCGACAATAATTACGATGAACGCCGGGTGATGTATTTCAGTGCCGAGCTGGAGTTCTAGGATGCGCACCGGCCCGTCACGGAAGACGCCCACCCTTGGCCACTGGCTGGCCGGGCTCTGCCTGTTCATGACCGCGTGGCTGCACGGCGTCGCGGTGCAGGCGGCGGATATTCTATTGACCGGCGCCGAGGAAAGCCCCGGCGTGCAGGCCTTCGTACAAGCGCTGAGTGAACTGCGCCCGACCGACAATGTGCGGTTCCAGCCGCTGGCGAGTTTGCCCGCACCGGGCAAACTGCCGGCCAGTCTGCGCTTGATCCTGCTCGATCTGCCCAGCCTCGACTGGCGTCTGCAAGACTCACAAGGCCCGTCGACGCTGGTGTTGCGCATCAGCCGCTTGCAGGCGCGCCAGCGTTTCGCCGATGCCCAACCGGCGCGCCTGAGTCTGCTCTGGAGCGATCCGCCGCTGAGCCGGCAATTGCAACTGATCCGGCGGATCTTGCCGCAGGCGCGGCGGGTCGGCGTGCTGTTCGATGAGCACGGCGAATTCCTCATTGACGAATTGCGCGCGGCTGCACGGCCGTTGAATCTGGAGATTGTCAGTCAGCGCTGGGACAACATTCACGACAGCCGTCCGCTGCAAGCGGTGCTGAAAAGCAGCGATGTCTTGCTCGGCCTCGACGATCCCGACCTGTACAACTCGCAGACGGCAAAAAACCTCTTGCTCAGCAGCTACTCGCGGCAGGTTGCGCTGATCGGCCCCAACATTGCATTCGTTCGCGCTGGCAGCCTTGCCAGTACCTACAGCGATCAGAGCGACTGGCTGGCGGTCCTCGACCATTTGCTCGATCAGCCCACCAGCGCCTGGCCGCGAGCGCTTTACCCCGCTCGTTTCAAAGTCTCAAGTAATGCGCAGGTGGCTCGTTCCTTAGGCATCGAACCGCTGAATGAAGCATCTGTCGCCAGTGCCTTGGCCGAAGGAGAGCGCCGCCCATGAATTTTCGCCGCCGTTGGGACATCAACACCCGCACGCAGCTGATCAGCCTCGGCCCGGCGCTGTTGCTGACGCTGCTGTTGATCAGCTTCTTTACCTTCGTGCGCATCCAGGACTTGCGTCAGGAGCTGAACCACACTGGCCAGTTGATTGCCAACCAACTGGCGCCTGCCACGGAATACGGGGTGATCTCCGGCAACAACGAAGTGCTGGAAAGCCTGCTCAAGGCGACACTGGCCACGCCCAACGTGCGCTTTCTCGAAGTGCAGGACAGCGCCAACCGAATTCTGGTTTATGTCGAACAACCGGCCGACAGCCACAGCCGCCCGCATCAGGTCGAAGTGTTCCAGGCGCCGGTGCGTTTGCAGCGGATCGCCTTGCACAATGATTTTTTCCAGGACGGCAAAGTCAGCAACAGCGCCGCCGGCGAGGATTATCTGGGGCGAGTGATCGTCGGCCTGTCCAACGATGCGTTCAGTCAGCGCCAGCAGGAGATCCTGTTCAAGGCCGGGATTCTCGCGCTGTTCGCCCTGCTCTTCACTTTTGTCGTCGCCCGTCGTTTGGCCGGCAGTCTGTCGCAGCCGATCCGCGACATCGGCGATGCGGTCAAGGCGATTCAGGAAGGCGATTACAAAACCCCGTTGCCGATTGTCGATGACACTGAACTGGGCGCGCTGTCACAACACATCAACAACCTTGCCCAAGCGCTGGAGCAGGCCAGTCGTGAGCAGCAACAGGCGATGGCGCAGCTGATCCAGACCCGCGAAGAGGCGGAAAAGGCCAACAACGCCAAATCGGATTTTCTGGCGATGATGAGCCATGAACTGCGCACGCCCATGAACGGCGTGCTGGGCATGTTGCAGTTGCTCGAAACCACCGAGATGACCGAGGAGCAAGTCGAATACGCCGCGCTCGCTTCGGAGTCGACCGAACATCTGCTCAAGGTCATCAATGACATTCTCGACTTCTCGCGAATCGAACGTTCGGAGCTGGAGCTTGAGCACATCCCGTTCAATCTCGCCGAGCTGATCGGCGCCTGCGCGCAGTCGTTCCAGCACAGCGCGGTGCAGCGAGGCCTGGCGCTGAATCTGCGCATTCCCGACGACATGCGCGGCTTGCAGGTGCAGGGCGATCCGACGCGGATCCGGCAGATTCTGGTCAATCTGGTCGGCAATGCCTTGAAGTTCACCGAGCAGGGCCGGGTCAGCATCGAGGCGCAATGGCAATCGCTGGATCATGAACTGCTGTGGTTCACCTGCTCGGTGCGCGACAGCGGCATCGGCATTTCTTCGGAAAGTCTGGAGCTGATGTTCAATGCCTTCCAGCAGGCCGACAGTTCGATCTCCCGTCGCTACGGTGGCACCGGTCTTGGTCTGCCGATCGCACGGACTTTGGCCGAACGCATGGGCGGCACCTTGCGCGCACAGAGTGAGGAAGGACGCGGTTCGGTATTCACTCTGGAAATTCCATTGGCGCTCTATAAGCAGGCAATGCCAGCGCTGGCCGCGCCGCGCACCCTGAACGGCAGTGGTCAGGGCGAGGGACGCCATGTGTTGCTGGTCGAAGACAATCCGGTCAACCAGACCGTGATCGAAGCGATGCTGCGCAGCCTCGGCTTTGCCGTCAGCGTGGCGACCGATGGCGCGCAAGCGGTGCGCAGTGCCGAGGGTGGCGAATTCGAAGTGATTCTGATGGATTGCCGGCTGCCGATCATCGACGGCTACGAGGCCACGCGGCAGATCCGCGACCTGCCCGGACGCCGCGATGTGCCGATCATCGCGCTGACCGCCAACGCCTTGCAGGGCGATCGCGAAACCTGTCTGGCAGCGGGGATGAACGATTACCTGGCCAAGCCGTTCAAACGCAATGACCTGCAGCAGATTTTGCAGCGCTGGGTGTCGTAGTGTGGGCCTTTCGACCATCTGCGACTGGCGTGAAAAGCGAAAGTGCGGCAGTCTTAGGCACCCGAACGAGCCCCAAAAGGGGCTTGATTAAAAATTTCAGTGCACAAGTGTACATTCATGTCCTTGGTGCTGTGACTTTCACCACAACGCAATAGTCTATGAGTAGGCTGCCGGTTCGAGGCATGAACGCCTTGAACGGTCGGGAAGATCTGCCCCACCTGCCGCATGGGATTATTGAGGAGCTCGCATGACCAAACAAAACGCCTTTACTCGGGAAGACCTGCTGCGCTGCAGTCGCGGTGAGCTGTTCGGCCCAGGTAACGCGCAACTGCCCGCCCCGAACATGCTGATGGTGGATCGCATCACCCATATCAGCGAAGAAGGCGGCAAGTACGGCAAAGGTGAATTGGTCGCCGAGCTGGATATCAACCCTGATCTGTGGTTCTTCGCCTGCCATTTCGAAGGCGATCCGGTGATGCCGGGCTGCCTGGGTCTGGATGCCATGTGGCAACTGGTCGGTTTCTTCCTGGGCTGGCAAGGCCTGCCGGGCCGCGGCCGTGCGCTGGGTTCGGGCGAAGTGAAATTCTTCGGTCAGGTGCTGCCGACCGCCAAGAAAGTCACTTACAACATTCATATCAAACGCGTCCTCAAGGGCAAGCTGAACATGGCCATCGCCGATGGTTCGGTCAGTGTCGACGGACGCGAAATCTACACCGCCGAAGGCCTGCGCGTCGGCGTGTTCACCTCCACTGACAACTTCTAAGGGTTATTCGCATGCGCCGCGTCGTTATCACTGGTCTGGGCATCGTTTCGTGCCTGGGCAATGACAAAGAGACCGTCTCCGCTAACCTGCGTGCAAGCCGCCCTGGCATCCGGTTCAACCCGGAATATGCTGAAATGGGTCTGCGTAGCCAGGTTTCCGGCTCCATCGACCTCAACCTTGAAGAGCTGATCGATCGCAAGATCTATCGCTTCGTCGGCCATGCAGCGGCTTATGCCTACCTGGCCATGAAAGACGCCATCACTGACTCCGGCCTGACCGAAGAGCAGGTGTCCAACCCGCGTACCGGCCTGATCGCCGGTTCCGGCGGTGCTTCCACGCTGAACCAGATGGAAGCGCTGGACATCCTCCGTGAGAAAGGCGTGAAGCGCGTTGGCCCGTACCGCGTCACGCGGACCATGAGCAGCACCGTTTCCGCTTGCCTGGCCACGCCGTTCAAGATCAAGGGCCTGAACTACTCCATCGCTTCTGCCTGCGCCACCAGTGCTCACTGCATCGGTACCGCCATGGAACAGATCCAGATGGGCAAGCAGGACATCGTCTTCGCCGGTGGCGGTGAAGAAGAGCACTGGAGCCAGTCGTTCCTGTTCGACGCGATGGGCGCCCTGTCCAGCAAGCGCAACGACACCCCGGAACAAGCTTCCCGCGCCTACGACAAGGACCGCGACGGTTTCGTCATCGCTGGCGGCGGCGGCATGGTTGTCGTCGAAGAGCTGGAACACGCTCTGGCCCGTGGCGCGAAGATCTACGCCGAGATCGTTGGCTACGGTGCAACGTCCGATGGCTACGACATGGTCGCCCCGAGCGGCGAAGGCGCGATCCGCTGCATGCAGCAGGCGCTGTCCACCGTCGACACCCCGATCGACTACCTGAACACCCACGGCACTTCGACTCCGGTCGGCGACGTTGCGGAAATGAAAGGTGTGCGTGAAGTGTTCGGCGACAAGGCTCCAGCGATCAGCTCGACCAAGAGCCTGTCCGGTCACTCCCTGGGCGCCGCCGGCGTGCACGAAGCGATCTACTGCATGCTGATGATGGAAGGCAACTTCATCGCCGGTTCCGCCAACATCGACGAGCTCGACCCGGAAGTGGCCGATCTGCCGGTGCTGACCAAGACCCGCGAGAACGCCACCATCAACACCGTGATGAGCAACAGCTTCGGCTTTGGCGGCACCAACGCCACGCTGGTGCTGAAGCGCTGGGAAGGCAAGTAATTCCCCACCGCTGAGCCGCACATGAAAACGCCCCGACTGGTTCGGGGCGTTTTTTTTGGCCTGCAGAAAATAGCAGGTACACCGCAAAACCCTGTGGGAGCGAGCCTGCTCGCGAATGCGATATTGATCGTTCCCACGCTCTGCGTGGGAATGCAGCCCGTGACGCTCTGCGTCACTGGACGCGGAGCGTCCCCAGAGGCATTCCCACGCGGAGCGTGGGAACGATCAAAGACAGGGACCCAGAGCGTTCTGGAGATGAAACTTCTGTCATGAAACTTACTACCCTGCGACCGAATGTCGCGGTTTACGCGGCCTCCAGCTTTGTTGCGAAATCCGCAACAACACCTTGCGCCAATTGGCGGTTTACTTAGCTGACTAACAAATCCTATAACAGAGTCCTGCACACGCCTTGGTGCAGTAACTTGAGATCTGGAGCTAGCAGATGACTGTAAAAGTAACTGAACGCGACGATTCACACATGTCCCACGAAGGCCTGGCCGCCGGCATCCGTATCTGGGATGTGCATCAACAAGACTTGCTGGTCGGCATGTTCCACAACGAAATCGATGCCCATAACTACAAGGCCGAACTGGAAGTGCAGGAACAGCAAAGAGAACTGAAGTCCGCCTGAAACAACACAGCATTTGAAAACGACAAACCCCGCCATGAGCGGGGTTCGTCGTTGTTACAGCCGTGGATTTACCACATCAGATCGTCAGGGATCTGGTACGCCGCGTACGGATCGTCCTCAGCGTTGACCTCTTCGGTCTGCACGTTGAGCTGAACGATGCGCTGCGGGTCGCGCTCCTGGATCTTCAGCGCCGCTTCACGGGGAATCACTTCATAGCCGCCGTTGTGGTGCACGATCGCCAGCGAACCGCTGCTGAGCTTGTTGCGCATCAGCGTGTTGACCGAGATGCGCTTGACCTTCTTGTCGTCGACGAAATTGTAGTAGTCCTCGGTGGTCAGCTTGGGCAGACGCGAGACTTCGATCAACTGCTTGACCTGCGCGGCGCGGGCCTTGGCCTCGGCCTTCTCCTGCTGCTGACGGTTCAGCTCCTGGTCGCGCTTGACCTTCTCGGCCATGGCTTCCTGGGCGGCGCGCTGCTGCGAATCGTCCAGCTCGGCCTGGCCTTTGTGGGCTAGGCGCTGTTGCTTCTGCTTGTCTTTGCTGACCTGCTTGGCCTGCTTTTGGTTGACCAGGCCTGCTTTGAGCAACTGGTCGCGAAGGGAAAGGCTCATCAATGCTTACTCACTTGGGCAACGGCTCAGCCGCAGCTGGGCTCATTCTTTTCCTGGCGTTTGGCTTCGCCCCACAGGGCGTCCAACTCTTCGAGGGTGCAATCTTCCATGGGACGGTGGGTGTCGCGCAATGCCTGTTCGATAAAACGGAAACGTCTTTCAAACTTGCCATTGGCGCCGCGCAGGGCTGTTTCCGGATCGACCTTCAGATGCCGGGCCAGATTGACCACGGAAAACAGCAGATCGCCGATCTCGTCGGCCACCGCCACCGGATCATTTTCCGACATGGCTTCGAGCACTTCATCGAGCTCTTCGCGCACCTTGTCGAGCACCGGCAAAGCGTCCGGCCAGTCGAAACCGACCTGCCCGGCGCGCTTCTGCAACTTGGCCGAGCGCGACAGTGCCGGCAACGTGGCCGGCACGTCGTCGAGCAAGGACAACTGCTCGGGCGCCGAGGCTTTCTCGGCGCGCTCTTCGGCCTTGATCTCTTCCCAGCGCTGCTTGACCTGCTCTTCGCTCAAGCGCGGCACGTCGAGCGGCGCGTACAGATCGCCCGTCGGGAACACATGTGGATGACGGCGGATCAGTTTGCGCGTGATGCTGTCGATCACCCCGGCAAATTCGAACCGCCCCTCTTCCTTGGCCAACTGGCTGTAATACACCACCTGAAACAACAGATCGCCCAACTCGCCCTGCAAATGGTCGAGATCGCCACGCTCGATGGCATCCGCCACTTCATAGGCTTCTTCGAGGGTGTGCGGGACGATGGTCGCGTAGGTTTGCTTGATGTCCCACGGACAGCCGAACTGCGGATCGCGCAGACGGGACATCAGGTGGAGGAGATCTTCGAGGCTGTACATCATTTTTCTGTCTCACCACAAAACCATTGTGGGAGCGAGCCTGCTCGCGAAAGCGCTGTGTCTGCAACAAAGATGTCGACTGACACGCCCTCTTCGCGAGCAGGCTCGCTCCCACAGGGAACAATCAATTGCATCACGGAGTACGGTTACGTCGCGTTTCGATGATGTTCGGCAATTGCGAAATCCGCCCCAGCAGCCGCCCCAGCGCATCCAGTCCGGGGATCTCGATGGTCAGCGACATCAGCGCGGTGTTGTCTTCCTTGTTCGAGCGGGTGTTGACCGCCAGCACGTTGATGCGCTCGTTGAGCAGCACCTGCGAGACGTCACGCAGCAGCCCGGAACGGTCGTAGGCGCGGATGATGATGTCCACCGGATAGGTGAGCACCGGCACCGGGCCCCAGCTGACCTGAATGATCCGCTCCGGCTCGCGCCCGCCCAGTTGCAGCACCGAGGCGCAGTCCTGACGGTGAATGCTCACGCCACGGCCCTGGGTGATGTAACCGACAATCGCATCGCCCGGCAGCGGCTGGCAGCAACCGGCCATTTGCGTCATCAGGTTGCCGACGCCCTGGATCTGGATATCGCCGCGCTTGCCCGGTTTGTAACCGGTGGCCTTGCGTGGGATCAGCTCCAACTGTTCGTTGCCGCGCTCCGGTTCGACCAATTGCTGCGCAAGGTTGACCAGATGCGCCTGACGCAGGTCGCCGGCACCGAGGGCGGCGAACATGTCTTCGGCGGTTTTCATGTTGGCCTTTTCGGCCAACTTGTCGAAATCCACCGCCGGCAAGCCGAGGCGATTGAGTTCGCGCTCGATCAGGGTTTTACCGGCCGCAACGTTCTGATCGCGAGCCTGCAACTTGAACCAATGGACGATCTTCGCCCGCGCCCGCGAGGTGGTGACGTAACCGAGGTTCGGGTTCAGCCAGTCGCGGCTCGGCGTGCCGTGCTTGCTGGTGATGATCTCGACCTGCTCGCCGGTCTGCAGGCTGTAGTTCAACGGCACGATACGGCCGTTGATCTTCGCGCCCCGGCAGTTGTGGCCGATTTCGGTGTGCACCCGATAGGCGAAATCCAGCGGCGTCGCGCCTTTCGGCAAGTCGATGGCGTGCCCGTCTGGAGTGAAGATGTAGACCCGATCGGGCTCGATGTCGACGCGCAACTGTTCGGCCAGACCGCCAATATCACCCAGCTCTTCATGCCATTCGAGGACCTGACGCAGCCAGGAGATTTTCTCTTCGTAATGGTTCGAGCCGGATTTGACGTCGGTGCCCTTGTAGCGCCAGTGCGCGCAGACGCCAAGTTCGGCTTCTTCGTGCATGGAATGGGTGCGGATCTGCACCTCGAGGACCTTGCCTTCCGGACCGATCACCGCCGTGTGCAGCGAGCGGTAGCCGTTCTCTTTCGGGTTGGCGATGTAGTCGTCGAATTCTTTCGGGATGTGCCGCCACAGGGTGTGGACGATGCCGAGCGCGGTGTAGCAGTCGCGCATTTCCGGCACCAGCACGCGCACCGCGCGAACGTCGTAGATCTGGCTGAATTCCAGACCCTTGCGCTGCATTTTGCGCCAGATCGAGTAGATGTGTTTGGCCCGGCCGCTGATGTCGGCGTCGACGCCGGTGGCCTGCAGTTCGTCCTTGAGCTGGGTCATCACGTCGCTGATGAAACGCTCGCGATCCAGCCGCCGCTCGTGGAGCAACTTGGCGATCTGCTTGTATTGATCGGGTTCGAGATAGCGGAAGGACAAGTCCTCCAGCTCCCATTTGATGTGACCGATGCCGAGGCGATGCGCCAGTGGCGCATAGATGTCGAAGACTTCGCGAGCGACGCGGTTGCGCTTTTCATCGTCGGCGGTTTTCACCGCACGGATCGCGCAGGTGCGTTCGGCCAGTTTGATCAGCGCAACGCGCACATCATCGACCATGGCCACGAGCATCTTGCGCAGGTTCTCGACCTGCCCTTGGGTGCCCATGACCATCGATTGCCGTGGGCTGAGACTGGCGCTGATGGCCGCCATGCGCTGCACGCCGTCGATCAGCTTGGCCACTACCGGACCGAAGCGCTGGCCGATGGCCGCCAGCTCGATCTGGCCTTCGCGCACGCCGCGATACAACACGGCGGCGACCAGCGAATCCTGATCGAGCTTGAGGTCGGCGAGGATCTCGGCGATCTCAAGGCCCGTGCTGAAACTGCCGGAGCCTTCGGCCCACAGGTTCTTCTTCGCATTGGACTGCTGTTCGGCCTCGCGAGCGAACTCGCAGGCTTCTTTCAAGGCCTCGCGATCCAGTGCCAGATCGACACTGACCGCGTGATCGAGCCAGGCCTCGAGATTGATACTGCCGTCGGTGTTGATCGGCTGGTGTGCTCTCACCTGTACCATGCTGCTTTACCTTCCCTACGACGCAGATTCAATGCGTCAAATCGCTGATCCTCAGTGTCCGTTCGCGCTCGCGGGGCTCAGGCGAGCGCTGCGCGGACAGATCAGACGGATTCAGACGAGCCGTCCTGGCTCGCTTCAAATAACGCCATGGCCTCGACATGCGCCGTCTGAGGAAACATATCGAGAATCCCGGCACGTTTTAACCGGTAGCCCTGCTTGATCAATTCCTGCGTGTCGCGCGCCAGCGTGGCCGGGTTGCACGACACGTATACCAACCGTTTGGCACCCAGGGTCGCGAGCTTGCGCACCACCTCGAAAGCACCGTCACGCGGTGGGTCCAAGAGTACCGCAGAAAAGCCGTTTCCGATCCACTGGGCATCGCTCAAAGGCTGGGATAAATCGGCTTGAAAAAACTTTGTGTTATGCAAATTGTTACTGACGGCGTTGGCAGCGGCGCGCTCGACCATGGTCTGCACGCCCTCCACCGCCACCACTTCACGCACGCTTTTAGCCAGCGGTAGCGCAAAATTTCCCAACCCGCAAAACAGGTCGAGCACGCGTTCTTCAGCCGTCGGTTTCAGCCAGTCCAGCGCCTGGGCGATCATCGCTTCGTTGACCCCGGCGTTGACCTGAACGAAGTCACCCGGCCGATAAGCCAGCTCGAGATTCCACTGTTCCAAGCGATAACCGAGGCTCTGTCCGGCTTCGACCGGTTGCGGTTCACCTTCGCCATGCAACCACAACTGCGCTTCATGAAACCGGCAGAAATCCTTGAGGATGCTCAGATCCGCTTCGGACAACGGCGCCATGTGCCGCAGCAATACCGCCAGTGATGAGCCGCTGAACAACTCGACATGGCCCAACGCTTGCGGTTTGCTCAGGCGCCGCAGCATCTCCGGCAAGCGAGTCATGATCGGCTGCAAGGGCTGTACCAGCACCGGGCATTCGCTGATCGCGACGATGTCCTGACTGCCGGCAGCGCGGAAACCCACTTCGAGTTTTTTTGCCTTCATGTCCCAGCGCACGGCGATCCGCGCGCGCCGACGGTAACCGAATTCCGGGCCGGTCAGCGGCGCCGCCCATTCTTCAGGTTCGACACCAGCCACCCGCGACAATTGCTCGGCGAGCATGCGCTGTTTCAGGGCGAGTTGTTCGTCGTGGGGCAAGTGCTGAACGCTGCAACCGCCACAGCGGCCGAAGTGCGCGCACGCTGCCGGACGACGCAATTCGCTGGCAGTGAATACCCGTTCGGTGCGCGCCTCGACCACTTTGCCGTGGGCGCCGAGCACCCGTGCTTCGACCTCTTCACCGGCAAGGGCGCCGAGTACGAACCAGGTTTTGCCTTCGAAAAACGCGATACCGCGACCGTCATTGGCCAGGCGCTCGATACTCAAGCGCTGCTTTTTGCCGGTCGGGATCTGTGGCGCCTTGCTGCCGCCGGTGGGCTGGAAGCGCAGGCCTCTCTCGTGTTTGGCCATCAGTTCGGCGCGTCGAAAATGCCGGTCGACAGGTAACGGTCGCCACGGTCGCAGATGATCGCGACGATCACCGCGTTTTCAACTTCTTTGGACAAGCGCAGCATCGCTGCCACCGCACCGCCCGAGGACACGCCGCAGAAGATGCCTTCTTCGCGGGCCAAGCGCCGGGTGACGTCTTCGGCTTCGCTTTGCGCCATGTCGACGATGCGGTCGACACGGTCAGCCTGATAGATCTTCGGCAGGTATTCCTGCGGCCAGCGGCGGATGCCGGGAATGGCCGAGCCTTCCATTGGTTGCAGACCGACGATCTGCACGCTGTCGCTCTGTTCTTTGAGGTAGCGCGACACGCCCATGATGGTGCCGGTGGTGCCCATCGAACTGACGAAATGGGTGATGCTGCCCTGGGTCTGACGCCAGATTTCCGGGCCGGTGGTGGTGTAGTGCGCTTCGGGGTTGTCGCCATTGGCGAACTGGTCGAGCACCTTGCCACGGCCTTCGGCTTCCATACGCTGGGCCAGATCGCGGGCGCCTTCCATGCCCTCTTCCTGAGTCACCAGGATCAGCTCGGCACCGTAAGCGGTCATCGCTGCCTTGCGCTCGGCACTGGAGTTGTCCGGCATGATCAGGATCATCTTGTAACCCTTGATCGCAGCGGCCATCGCCAGCGCGATACCGGTATTGCCAGAGGTCGCCTCGATCAGCGTATCGCCGGGATTGATCTGCCCGCGCAACTCGGCGCGAGTGATCATCGACAACGCCGGGCGGTCCTTGACCGAACCCGCCGGGTTGTTCCCTTCGAGCTTGAGCAAAAGGGTGTTGCTGGTGGCGCCGGGCAGGCGCTGCAAACGCACCAGCGGCGTGTTGCCGACGCAATCGGCGATGGTTGGGTACTGCAGGGTCATGGCGTATTCGCAATCCAGACGTGCGGGGGCGCCTATCATACCGGCAAACCCGCGCAGGCCATATCACGCAAAGTGCGGTGCTTATGGTTTATGGGAATAAGGGACAACAGTCCAACCAGTGGTGAGACATTTAAGTTCGCCAGACTTCATCTGCAGCGATGCGGATGGCCTCATCGCTGGCAAGCCAGCTCCCACAGAGACCGAGTCTTCACACGATTTGTGTTTGGCAGAAACTCCCTGTGGGAGCTGGCTTGCCAGCGATAGCGCCAGTCGGTGCGACACCATCATCCGCCAACAAGCGCAAATTCAACCGCAACCCCGCCCCGGTGTTTTCCGCCCAGAGCAACCCGCCCTGGCGCTGCACCGCGTTGCGGGCAATGCTCAAGCCCAGGCCAAAGCCACCACCCCCGGGCCTTGAGCCGTCCAATCGAATGAACGGCGAAAAGATCCGCTGCAGATCTTCGTCAGCCACGCCGCCGCCCTGATCCTCCAGCCACAAATGCCAATACTCGCCATCGCGCCGTGCATCGAGACGCACAATCCCGCCCTCGGGCGAGTGACGGATGGCGTTGCGCAGGATGTTTTCCAGCGCTTGCGCCAGGGTATTGAGGTTGCCGCGCACCCAGCACGATGCCTCGACCGAGCATTGCAGTTGCAGACTCGGCCAGCCGCTTTCATAGCAGGCGTTGTCGGTGAGCATTTCCCACAGCGCCTGAATCTGGATCGCTTCATCCGGCAACGGCGAGCGGTCGGTGTCGAGCCAGGCCAGTTGCAGGGTGTCTTCGACCAAACGTTGCATTCCGTCGACCTCGCGGCCGATGCGCTCGCGCAATTGCGCCAGGCCCTGTTCGCTTTCACTGGCCACGCGCAGGCGGCTCAGCGGCGTGCGCAGTTCGTGGGACAGGTCGCGCAATAATTGCTGCTGCAAGGCGACCGTGGTTTGCAGGCGCTCGGACATGGAATCGAAGGCCCGCGCCAGCTCACCGAGTTCGTCCGGGCGCTGGGTGATGCCGCTCGACAGGCGCACATTCAACTGGTCGGCGCGCCAGGCGTTGGCCTGTTCGCGCAGGTTGTTCAGCGGCACCACCAACAGGCGGTACAAGCCGACGCAGAGCAACAGGGTGAACAGCCCGGGAATCACGCCGTTGGTAATGACGCGCCAGAACACCCGGTACTTGCCCGGGATAAAACGTTCAGGCAGCTCGATGACGAGGATGCCGACGGCCGGATCCTGAGGGAACGGTACCCGCAGCCAGGGTCGGCCCTTCTTGTGGATCGGCCAGTCGAGGCCGCGCAAAAAGGTCAGGTGCTGCACCTCTGCCGCGTTCAACGGCTGGCTGCTCAGCGACTGCAAATCAGCGCCGATCACCCCGACCCAACTGGCCTCGCGCAATTCCATGCTCTGCAACCAGTCATCGACACCATTGCGCCCGCCGCGCTGCCACGCCTGTTCGGCTTGCGCGGCATAACGGCTGAGGGTGCTGCGCGCGTCACTGGAGAGGAACTGATTGCGCTCCTCCATGTAGCGGCCCCACGACCAGCTCAACCAGATCATCAGCAGACAGAACGCCACCAGCAGGCACGCCAGTTTCCAGAACAGCGAATGCCGCCCCGGCAGCTCAGACAGTTTCATCGGCGCCACTCAAGACATAGCCCTTGCCCCACACCGTGCGCACTTCGCGCTCGGTGTAACCGATGGCTTTGAGTTTGCGGCGGATCTGGCTGATGTGCATGTCGAGGCTGCGGTCGTGCGCCGCAAAGCCGCGTTGCAGGACATGCTGATAAAGGAAGGCTTTGCTCAGCACCTCCTCGTTGTTGCGGTGCAGGGTTTCCAGCAGACGGAATTCGCTGCGGGTCAGCCCGGCCGCTTGCTCGCGGAAAAACACGTCGCACTGTTCGTCATCGAAACGCAGGGTGCCGCTGACCACCGCAGCATTAATAGCAGGCGGGCGCCGATCCAGGGCCACCCGGCGCAGGATCGCTTCGATGCGCACATGCAACTCGGCCATGCTGAACGGCTTGGGCAAATAGTCATCGGCGCCGAGGCGGAAACCACTGATGCGATCGGCCTCGGCACCCAGCGCCGACATCAGCAGCACCGGCGTCGAATGGCTCTGCCGCAATTGCGTCAACAACTGCAGACCATCGAGCCCCGGCAGCAGAATATCCATCAGCACCACGTCGAAAGGCTGGCACTGGGCGATGTTCAGACCTTCCTGGCCGTTCTGGCACCAAGTCACCTGAAAACCGCTGCGGCCCAGATGCTCGTGCACATACGCGCCGAGGACCGGATCGTCTTCAATGGAAAGGATGCGTGGCTGGCCAACGGAAACAGGAGTCATGAGTATCTGCAAGTAATTCTCAGTTGGCGGATTATTCAAGATTGTCCGACAGCGGGCAACACAAGCTTGACCTGTCGGACGAACGAGTGCGTGGGCGGCGCTGCATTTTCCGCAAGATTGCCCGCCTGCAAATCGCTACACTGCGCCCATGTCGCGTGCCGGATGCACGCATGTGTCAACAGATCAGCGGGATGCGGGAGATAGGCGTGCTCAAGAAACTGGGAATCAAAGGTCGCGTGCTGTTGCTGACCTTGTTGCCGACCAGCCTGATGGCGCTGGTGCTGGGTGGCTATTTCACCTGGACGCAGCAGACCGACCTGCACAGCCAATTGATGCAGCGCGGCGAAATGATCGCCGAGCAACTGGCGCCGCTGGTGGCGCCGGCGATGGGTCACGGCGACGCCGATCTGCTTGAACGCATCGCCACCCAGTCCCTTGAACAACCCGACGTGCGTGCGGTGACTTTCCTCGCGGCGGACCGCTCGCCACTGGCCCACGCCGGCCCGACCATGCTCAATCAGGCCCCGAGCGGCGACAGCGCGCTGCTGCAACGACGCAGCGGCAATGACGCAACGCGCTACCTGATGCCGGTGTTCGGCAAGCATCGCAACCTCGCCGGCGAAATCATTCCCGAAGAATCCGAACGCCTGCTCGGCTGGGTCGAGCTGGAGCTGTCGCACAACGGCATGTTGCTGCGCGGCTATCGCAGCCTGTTCGCCAGCCTGCTGCTGATCGCCGCCGGACTTGCCGGCGCCGCCCTCCTCGCGTTGCGCATGGGCCGCACCATCAACCGTCCGCTGAGCCAGATCAAACAAGCGGTTGCGCAACTCAAGGACGGTCATCTGGAAACCCGCTTGCCGCCGCTCGGCAGTCAGGAACTGGATGAACTGGCCTCCGGCATCAACCGCATGGCCGGCACCCTGCAGAACGCTCGCGAAGAATTGCAGCACAGCGTCGATCAGGCCACGGAGGACGTGCGGCAAAACCTGGAAACCATCGAGATCCAGAACATCGAACTGGACCTGGCGCGCAAAGAAGCGCTGGAAGCCAGCCGGATCAAATCCGAGTTCCTCGCCAACATGAGCCACGAGATCCGCACGCCGCTCAACGGCATTCTCGGCTTTACCCACCTGTTGCAGAAAAGCGAACTGACCCCGCGCCAGCTCGACTATCTGGGCACCATCGAAAAGTCCGCCGACAGCCTGTTGGGAATCATCAACGAGATTCTCGACTTCTCGAAAATCGAGGCCGGCAAACTGGTACTCGATCACATTCCGTTCAACCTGCGCGACCTGCTGCAAGACACCCTGACCATTCTCGCCCCGGCCGCGCACGCCAAGCAGCTTGAGCTGGTCAGCCTGGTCTATCGCGATACGCCGCTGTCGCTGGTCGGCGATCCGCTGCGCCTGAAGCAGATCCTCACCAATCTGGTCAGCAACGCGATCAAGTTCACCCGCGAAGGCACCATCGTCGCCCGGGCGATGCTCGAAGACGAACACGAAGACAGCGTGCAACTGCGCATCAGCATTCAGGACACCGGCATCGGCCTGTCGAGTCAGGATGTCCGCGCGCTGTTCCAAGCCTTCAGTCAGGCCGACAATTCGCTGTCGCGCCAACCCGGCGGCACCGGGCTGGGGCTGGTGATTTCCAAGCGCCTGATCGAACAGATGGGCGGCGAGATCGGCGTCGACAGCACGCCGGGCGAAGGTTCGGAATTCTGGATCAGCCTGAGCCTGCCCAAGACCCGCGACGATGCCGAAGACCTGCCCGCCGCGCCGCTGCTCGGGCGCCGTGTGGCGGTGCTGGAAAACCACGAACTGGCGCGTCAGGCCTTGCAACATCAGCTGGAAGACTGCGGACTGCAAGTTACGCCGTTCAATACTCTGGAGAGCCTGAGCAATGGCGTCACCGGCGCGCATCAGACCGATCAGGCGATCGATCTGGCGGTGATCGGCATCACCAGCAACGACATGCTCCCGGAACGCTTGAACCAGCATATCTGGGACCTCGAACACCTGGGCTGCAAAGTGCTGGTGCTGTGCCCGACCACCGAACAGACGCTGTTTCACCTGTCGGTGCCCAACCCGCACAGCCAGCTTCAGGCCAAACCGGCGTGTACGCGCAAATTGCGCCGGGCGCTGTCCGATCTGGTCAATCCGCGCCAGACCCGCAGCGAACCGGGCGAGCCGCTGTCCAGCCGTGCGCCGCGCGTACTGTGTGTCGACGACAACCCGGCGAATCTGTTGCTGGTGCAGACCCTGCTCGAAGACATGGGCGCCCGCGTGCTCGCGGTGGAAAGCGGTTACGCGGCCGTCAAAGCCGTGCAGAGCGAATCTTTCGATCTGGTGCTGATGGACGTGCAGATGCCGGGCATGGACGGTCGCCAGACCACCGAAACCATTCGCCAGTGGGAAAGCGAGCGGCATTGCACACCGCTGCCGATCGTCGCCCTCACCGCCCACGCCATGGCCAATGAAAAACGCGCGCTGCTGCAAAGCGGCATGGACGACTACCTGACCAAACCGATCAGCGAACGGCAACTGGCGCAGGTGGTGTTGAAGTGGACCGGACTAGCCCTGCGCAATCAGGCGCCGGAGCGCAGCGGCGACAGCGCGGCGAGTCAGCAGGAACTGCCAGTGCTCGATCACGAAGAAGGCTTGCGTCTGGCGGCCGGTAAGGCGGATCTGGCGGCGGACATGCTCGCCATGCTGCTGGCGTCGCTGGAAGCCGACCGCGAAGCGATACGCGCCGCGCGTGACAGCCACGACCAGAATGCCCTGCTCGAACGCGTGCACCGCTTGCATGGCGCGACCCGTTATTGCGGCGTGCCACAACTGCGCGCCGCCTGCCAGCGCAGCGAAACCCTGCTCAAGCAGGACGATCCGAAAGCCGCCGCCGCGCTGGATGAACTGGAGCGCTCGATCAATCGACTCGCGGCGCAGGCGCGCATCAGCGCCTGATCCACGGCAAGGCACGGCGCGCGCAAAGCGCTACAGTTGTCGCGGGCCATTGCGGCCCGCGTCGATGTTCCAGGAGGATTCATGCGCACTATCATTTTCAGCAGCCAGACCTACGACCGCGACAGCTTTCTCGGCGCCGACTGCCCGGCCGGGCTTGAACTTCACTTTCAAGCAGCGCGACTGAGCCTCGATACGGCGGCGTTGGCCGAGCAGCACGAAGTGGTCTGCGCGTTCATCAATGACGACCTCAGCGCCCCGGTGCTCGAACGCCTCGCTGCCGGCGGCACGCGGCTGATTGCCCTGCGTTCGGCGGGTTACAACCATGTCGACCTGCCGGCGGCGAAACGCCTTGGCCTGGCCGTCGTGCGTGTGCCGGCCTACTCGCCGCACGCCGTGGCCGAACATGCGGTGGCGCTGATCCTCGCCCTCAATCGTCGCTTGCATCGCGCCTACAACCGCACCCGCGAAGGTGATTTCAGCCTGCATGGCCTGACCGGTTTCGATCTGGTCGGCAAAACCGTCGGCATCGTCGGCACGGGGCAGATCGGCGCCACCTTCGCGAAAATCATGCACGGCTTCGGCTGTGAATTGCTCGCCTACGATCCGTATCCCAACCCCGAGGTGCTGGCCCTGGGCGCACGTTATCTGAGCCTGCCGGAGTTGCTTGCGCAATCACGGATCATCAGCCTGCATTGCCCGCTCAACGAGCAGAGCAAGCACCTGATCAATCGCGACTCACTGGCGCATATGCAGGCCGGGGCGATGCTGATCAACACCGGGCGCGGCGGGCTGGTCGACACGCCGGCACTGATCGACGCGCTCAAGGACGGCCAACTCGGTTATCTGGGGCTGGATGTTTACGAGGAAGAGGCGCAGTTGTTTTTCGAGGATCGCTCCGACCTGCCGTTGCAGGACGATGTGCTGGCGCGTCTGCTGACGTTTCCCAACGTGATCATCACTGCGCATCAGGCGTTTCTGACCCGCGAGGCGCTGGGCGCGATTGCCGCGACCACCCTGCACAACATAGCGACCTGGGCGGCAGGTGCGCCGCAGAACCAGGTCGAGGGTTGAACCGTTTTACTTGGACAGCGAAGACGCCAGGATCAGCAAGCCCAGCCAGCCGAAACCGAGCAGGCGCTGCTTGCTCGAATGGCCGTTGCGCAGCAGGAACCAGACGAAAAACGCTGGCAACAGAAACACCATGATTTTCAGCCAGCCTTCCACCGGGCGACTGCCATCGGCGTTGAGCGGTTGTTGTTCCTGGCGTGCCTGTTCCGCAGCCTGCTGACGACGTCGGCGCCCCGCCGCTGCCGGCATCACTTTGGGTAAAGGCTCGGACACTGGCGCCGCAACCGCCTCGGGCACTGCGTTGTTGCGTGGCAGGCTGCCGAAGGAAATAGTCGCGGCTTGCACCGGTGCCGCCGTCGATTGCGCCTGCATGGCGGCGTGCTCGGCCATCGGCGCGCCGCAGTGAATGCACACCAGCGCTTCGGAACTGATGCTCCGCTTGCATTCATAACATTCGATCAGCGCCATGTTCCGTTCCTTCAGATTCGGGGGCCGGCAGTTTGCCATGACTGTCGGCGCATTTGAACCGGATCGAAGGTCGCACGCGTGCATCATTCTGCAATCGAGCCCGTGCTAGCATGTCGCGCATATTTGGAGGACCCATGGTCGAACACGATTTCCGCTACACCCTGATGAACCCGCAACACACCCTCACCGAATGCCGCGCCCTGGTTCCAGGCCGCTATCAGGTGACCGGCAACGGTGGCTCGATCCGTATCGGCGATGCCCTGTTGGTCACGCTCAAAGGCAGCAAGGATTTGTCCATGCGCCTGACCGTCGACACGGTCCGCCACTTGATCAATCCGCCAGGCCAATGGACCGCGATGACCACAGGCCCGGTGTTCGGCGAACTGGCCATTCACACCTGGCAGGTCAACTGCGACAGCTGCGCGAAAGAGCTGAGCTTCGAATTCGCCGTGGATGCCAAACTCGGCAAGTCCGCCGAGAAACCCGCCGCCACCGCGCGCATCGCCGAGCTGGGCTGGAAAGCCGTCGGCGACAGGCACCTTTGCCCGAAATGCCAGGAGCCTGCGTGATGAAACGCCTCGCCCTGACCGCACTGATCGGTGTCGGCCTGGTAGGTTGCGCCGCAGAGCCGGTGCAACTGCAGCACAACCGCAGCTACATTCTGGAATGGATCGGCGAGCGGCCACTGATGGATTACAGCCATCTGACCGTGACCCTTGGCGATGACGGCCGCGCCTACGGCAACGGCGGCTGCAACCATTGGTTCGCGCCTTACACGCAGGACGGCGACAAGCTGAGCTTCGGCAAGATCGGCAAGACCCGCAAGCTCTGCGCCCCGGCGTTGATGGAGCAGGAACAACGCTTTTTGCAGGCGCTGGAAAAAGTCGAGCGCTGGGACATTTCGCCCATCGAGCAGGTGCGCTTCTGGCCGGCTCAAGGCAAACCGTTGCGCTGGTGGCTGGAAGAGGGCTGAGCCCTTCTATGCCCGCAGGGGGTTACCTGTGGTGAGGGGATTCATCCCCGTTGGGCTGCGTAGCAGCCCTGAGTTTGCAGTTCGCCTGGAACTGCGCATGGGGCCGCTTCGCGACCCAACGGGGATGAATCCCCTCGCCACAGGTTACTTGTTCCGCAACGCCTCCAGCTTCGCCAGCACCCCCGCCGCCGTCTGCTCGCCGAGCAACTGCTCACGCACCTTGCCCTTGTCATCGATGATGAACGTCACCGGCAGCGCCTCACTGCGCGGCAGGTCGAACAGCTCGGCCGGATCCTGCGCCAGCACGGTGAACTTGATGCCGAGTTTTTCGCTCGCCTCTTTCAGCTCCGCGCCCTGAACGTTGTCGAAGTTGACCCCGAACACACCGACGTTCTTGCTCTTGAGCTCATCAGCCAAATGATTCAACTCGGGAATTTCCGTGCGGCACGGGCCACACCATTCGGCCCAGTAATTGAGCACCACCCACTGCTTGTCCAGACGTTCGGACGCTACCTTCTGGCCGTTCTGGTCGATGCCGTAATCATTGCCGCAGCCCCCCAGCATCAACGCCCCGATTATCGTCAATGCCGCTGCCAATCGCCGTGTCATGTCGTGTTCCTTGTGAAAATTCGAAAGCGCCTGCGACCCATCGCCTCTGACGGTTCTGGATTGCGCGCCGCACAGTTAGAATAGCCGCCACTTTACGCCAGAAGCGACCCGCCATGACCGATCTGACGCTTTATCACAATCCGCGCTGCTCGAAATCCCGCGGCGCGCTGGAACTGCTTGAAGCCCGCGGCTTGACTCCGACTGTCGTGCGCTACCTGGAAACGCCGCTCAGCGCCGCGCAGATCAAGGCCCTGCTCGGCAAGCTCGGGATCAGCGCGCGGCAGCTGCTGCGCAGCGGTGAAGAGGAATACAAAACCCTGAACCTGGCCGACGCCAGCCTCAGCGAGCAGCAATTGATCGACGCCATCGCCGCACACCCGAAACTCATGGAGCGGCCGATTCTGGAAGTCGGCGACAAGGCCGTCATCGGTCGCCCACCGGAAAACGTGCTGGAGTTGTTGCCATGAGCACGCCGTACATTCTGGTTCTCTATTACAGCCGCAACGGTTCGACCAACGAGATGGCCCGGCAGATCGCCCGGGGCATCGAGCAGGCCGGAATGGAAGCGCGTCTGCGCACAGTGCCGGCGATTTCCACCGAGTGCGAAGCGGTGGCGGCGGAGATTCCCGCTGAGGGCGCGCTCTACGCCAGCCTCGATGATCTGAAGAACTGCGCCGGCCTCGCCTTGGGCAGTCCGACGCGTTTCGGCAACATGGCCGCGCCGCTCAAGTACTTCCTCGACGGCACCAGCAACCTCTGGCTGACCGGCGCGCTGGTCGGCAAACCGGCCGGCGTGTTCACCTCCACCGCCAGCCTGCACGGCGGTCAGGAAACCACGCTGTTGTCGATGATGTTGCCGCTGTTGCATCACGGCATGTTGATCACCGGCCTGCCCTACAGTGAATCGGCCCTGCTCGAAACCGAAGGTGGCGGCACGCCTTATGGCGCCAGCCATCACGCCGGTGCCGACGGCAAGAACGGTCTCGACCAGCACGAAGTGGCGCTGTGTCGCGCACTCGGTCTGCGTCTGGCGAAAACCGCGCAGAAGCTGGTGGGCTGATGGCGAAGAAGCCGAAAGTCCTGCCCTCGACAGAGTGGCTTGAGCCACGGGTCAAGGCGATGCGCGTGCTCAGCCTGCTGAGCTTTTTCGCCCTCGCCGGCTTGCTCGCTGTTTATTACCTGGTGTTCGCCGATCTGCATGGCGCGCGGCCGTGGGTGATTCTGCTGGTCGAGCTGATCCCGTGGCTGGTGCTCGCCCCGGCGATGATCATGGGCAGCGCCCGTGGCCATTCGTGGATGTGTTTTGTGGTGAACCTGTATTTCATCAAAGGCGCCCTGGCGGCGTACGACCCCAACCGGCAGCTGTTCGGCCTGCTGGAAATGGCCGCGAGCCTGGCGGTATTCTGCTCGGCGCTGTTGTATGTGCGCTGGCGCTATCAGTTGAATCGCAAATTGGCGGGTGAAGGCGAGATCAGCGTCGCCTGACCGATCGCCATCAGTTGCTACACCGATCGTTCCCACGCTCTGCGTGGGAACGCATCCAGAGACGCTCTGCGTCTCAGGGACGCGGAGCGTCCCGGGCGGCGTTCCCACGCGGAGCATGGGAACGATCAGATTGACTTAATGGTTGACGGTATAGGCGAGCATCATCGAAATCTGGCTCATCGGCCGTCCGCCGCTCTGTTCGTGCCATTGGTTGAACGCGTTTTGCACCGTCGCCAGATCACGCTGGCTGGTCGGCACTTTGTCGACGATCTTCTGTGCATTCAACGCTGCGACCACGTCGTAGCTCGGCACGAACGTGTCCTTGCCGACCATGCGCAAAAAGCGTGGCGCCGACAGCCCGCCGAGTTGGTGGCCGTGCTTTTTCAGGTAGGTCCACAGACCGACGATATCGGTCACCGGCCAGTCGGCGATCAGCGCGCCGAAGCTGCCCTTGTCCTTTTCCACATCGAGAATGAACTGCGCATTGCGCGGCACGCTTTTCAGCTTGCCGAGGTGGCGGATGATCCGCGCGTCCTGCATCAGCCGCTCAAGGTGTTCGGCGCTCATCAGCACGACTTTTTCCGGATCGAATTTGAAGAACACTTCTTCGAACGCCGGCCACTTGGCGTCGACCAGGCTGTGCTTGAGCCCGGCGCGAAAAACCCGCAGGGCCATGGTCGAGAGGTAGCGGTCGTCGCGGATCTTGCGCAGTTGTGCGGGGGTCTTGGGAACGGGCAGATGGGCTTCCAGTTCAGCCGCCGAACCGAAACGGTTCAGACAGTATTCGTGCAGCCACTTGTAATCGCGCATGCCCTCTCCTGAGGTTTGGAAATGAATAACCCATGCAGAAGCTGTCCCCTCAACCACAGGGCTCGCTTCTACAGGTTGTGTTTACAGATTGACGACATTGACGAAACGCGAAGCCGCGGTCTCGTCGATCTTCAGGCTGGTGAAGTCGAACAGGTTGCGGTCGGCCAGTTGCGACGGCACCACGTTCTGCAGGCTGCGGAAAATCGATTCGGTGCGGCCCGGGGTCTTGCGGTCCCAGTCCTGGAGCATTTCCTTGACCACCTGGCGCTGCAGGTTTTCCTGCGAGCCGCAGAGGTTGCACGGGATGATCGGAAATTGCTTGAGGTCCGAGTAGGCCTGAATGTCCTTCTCGTTGCAGTACGCCAGCGGGCGAATCACCACGTTGCGGCCATCGTCGGCGCGCAGTTTCGGCGGCATCGCTTTCAGAGTGCCGTTGAAGAACATGTTGAGGAAGAACGTTTCGACGATGTCGTCGCGGTGATGACCGAGGGCCATTTTCGTCGCGCCGATTTCGTCAGCGAAGGTGTAAAGCGTGCCGCGACGCAGGCGCGAGCACAGCGAACAGGTGGTCTTGCCTTCCGGCACCAGTTCCTTGACCACCGAGTAAGTGTCTTTCTCGACGATGTGGTACTCGATGCCCAGTTCTTTCAGGTAGGCCGGCAGCACGTGCTCGGGAAAGCCCGGCTGTTTCTGGTCCATGTTCACCGCGACGATGTCGAACTTGATCGGTGCAACCTTCTGCAGGTGCATCAGCACGTCAAGCATGGTGTAGCTGTCCTTGCCCCCGGACAGGCAGACCATGACCTTGTCGCCATCTTCGATCATGTTGAAATCGGCGATCGCTTCGCCGGCCAGGCGGCGCAGGCGCTTTTGCAGTTTGTTCTGGTTGACCGTAAGAGTGCCCATGACGCGAAATCCGTGAGGTGTGACGAAAGGCCGGCATTTTACGCAAAAACCCCAGTAGCGCGAAGCATCTGTGGCGAGGGGATTTATCCCCGCTGGGTTGCGAAGCAGCCCTGAAACCCGAGAACTCGTATCGCCTGACACTGCTCGGTGAATGGCTTGGCGACTGTTGTGCAGCCGAACGGGGATAAATCCCCTCGCCACAAAAGTGTTTCAACCCCAAAAATGCCTTCCGCGCAAGACCCCGAGGCGATTATCCATCCCGTTTACAGCGCGATTTGCTCTAAGCCCGGCATACCGGTGCGTTGGAGTCCTTTCTATACTGCGACATAAGGTCGCACACATCTGAAGACCTGTATTTGCTCGGCCATCTTGGCCCGTAGGCGCTCCGTTGGGGGGCGATGGCAATGACAAGAGGAGTGAATGGCATGATCCATCACGTAGTGGGACTGTTTACCCACCCCGATCAGGAATGGAAGGAGATCCGTGGCGACCAAGAGGAAAGCATCAGCCACATGTACCTGACGCACACGCTGATTCTGGCGGCGATCCCCGCTGTCTCGGCGTTCATCGGCACGACCCAGGTCGGCTGGGTGATCGGCAATCGCGCGCCGGTGATGCTCACGTTTGAAAGCGCTCTGTGGATGACCATCATGTCGTACCTGGCGATGCTCGGCGGGGTCGCGGTGATGGGCGCTTTCGTGCACTGGATGGCGCGCACCTATGACGCCAATCCAAGCCTGGCCCGTTGCGTGGCGTTTGCCACATACACCGCGACACCGTTGTTCGTCGGCGGTCTGGCGGCGCTGTATCCGCACATGTGGCTGGGGATGATCGTCGGCACAGCGGCCATCTGCTACACGGTGTATCTGTTGTATGTCGGCCTGCCGACCTTCATGAACATCCCTTCGGATGAAGGTTTCCTGTTTTCCAGCTCGGTGCTCGCCGTCGGCCTGGTGGTGCTGGTGGCGATCATGGCGTTCACTGTGATTGTCTGGGGCCTGGGTGTCGGCCCGGTCTATACCAACTGACCTGTTTCCTGCCTGAGAAAAACAACATCTGCCAATACAGGCCGCCGCAAGGCGGCCTTCTCGTTGGGCGACGACCATTCGGCAGGTCGGCGATTCGCAAGTCGCCGGGGTTGCGGCATACTCGGCGCCTCTGGAGATCCATCAAGCATGCCCGAGCAACTCAATACCCGCGTCGAAGACTGTTACCAACTCGCTGAATCCTTTTTCAAACGTTCCTTCAAACGCCCCGTCGTCAGTCTCAAGCTGCGCGGGCAGAAAGCCGGTGTCGCGCATCTGCACGAGAACCTGCTGCGCTTTAATCCGCAGCTGTACCGGGAAAACACCGAGCACTTCCTCAAGCAGACCGTCGCTCACGAAGTCGCTCACCTGATCGCTCATCAACTGTTCGGCGACCGCATCCAGCCCCATGGCGAGGAGTGGCAACTGATCATGCGCGGCGTCTACGAATTGCCGCCGGATCGCTGCCACACCTATGAAATCAAGCGGCGCAGCGTGACCCGCTATATCTACAAATGCCCGTGCCCCGACAGTGATTTCCCGTTTACCGCCCAGCGTCACGGTCTGGTGCGGCAAGGGCGGCGGTATCTGTGCCGGCGCTGCCGCAGTACCTTGGTGTTCAGTGGTGAGATGCGGGTGGAATAGTTGGTTCCTGGGTTGTATTGACTGACCCCTTCGCGAGCAGGCTCGCTCCCACAGGGGAATGCATTTCAATGTGGGAGCGAGCCTGCTCGCGAAGGCGGCGGCATGAGCGCTACAGAATCACCTTGGCGGAACGCAACTCGGCGATCCGCTCAGCACTCAAGCCCAACTCCCCCAACACCTCATCCGTATGCTGCCCCAACCCCGCACCAACATGCCTTGGCGCCGGCAACGCCTCAGAAAATTTCAACGGACAGGCCATCTGCGCCTGCGTCGTGCCATCGCCGCGCGGTACCTGGGTCACCAGCTCCCGCGCCTGCATTTGCGGGTGGCGCAACGCCTCGCCCAGACTCAGTACCGGCTCGACACAGGCATCGACCCCGGCGAACAACTCACACAGTTCTGCAAAATCATGCCGCTCGAATTCAATGCGCAACGCCTCTTTCAAGGCCTGTTGCTGCTCAGGCCTGGGCGACAACCCTTGCGCGGCCAGTTCCGGCCGGCCCAGCGCCGTGCACAATTGCTGCATGAAGGCCGGCTCCAGACTGCCCACCGACATCCAGCGCCCATCCCGGGTACGGTAATAATCGTAAAAGCTGCCGCCATTGAGCATCTGGTCTTCCCGGCCCGGTTCCGCGCCGCAGGCCAGATAGCCAGCGCCGGCCATGGCGTTCAGGCTGAACGCGCAGTCGGTCATGCTCACATCCAGATGGGTGCCCTGCCCGGTTTGCTGACGGGCAATCACCGCTGCCAGCAAGCCGATCACGCCGTGTAGCGAGCCGCCCGCCACGTCCGCCACCTGCATGCCCAGCGGCAACGGCCCGCTGTCGGCGCGCCCGGTATAGCTGGCAAGCCCGGCCAGCGCCAGATAGTTGATGTCATGCCCGGCGCGTTCCTTGTACGGCCCGGTCTGGCCGTAACCGCTGATCGACACATAAATCAGCTTTGGATTGATCGCTTTCAACGCTTCATAACCCAGGCCCAGGCGCTCCATCACCCCGGGGCGAAACTGCTCGAGCACGATGTCGTACTCGCCCAGCAGTTGCTTGATGATCTCCAACGCTTCGGGCTGTTTGAGATCCAGCGCCAGACTGCGCTTGTTGCGGTTCAGATAAGCGTGGCTGGCCGAGACCCCGCCATCATGCGGCGGCAGCACCCGCAGCAGATCCATACGGGTTGGCGATTCGATGCGCAGCACCTCGGCGCCCATGTCCGCCAGCAGCAACGAGGCGAACGGGCCCGGCAGCAAGGTGGAGAAATCGAGAATCTTCAGTGAGGCCAGCGGTGCAGACATGGGCGAACTCCTTGGGCGATGTACTCAGCCTAGGCAGCCATCGCCGATGCGGCAATCACCGCAAATGTCAGCAGGTGTGACCGTTGCGCTCAAATTCCGGGGGCAAAAAAACCCGCCGAGGCGGGTTTTTCTGTGCAAGCGATGCTTACTTCACATTGCTCGGGGTTGGGCCTTCAGCCACACCCAGGTCGTCTTCTTCACGCTCATCGGAGATACCGCGACCGCCGGAAGCCAGCTCGGTCTGCAGTTGATCGGTGTCCAGTTCCTTGACCCACTTGGCGACGACGATGGTCGCTACAGCGTTACCGACCAGGTTGGTCAGTGCGCGGGCTTCAGACATGAAACGGTCGATACCGAGGATCAGCGCCAGACCGGCAACCGGCAGGTGACCTACCGCCGACAGTGTCGCGGCCAGGACGATGAAGCCCGAACCGGTCACACCCGCCGCGCCTTTGGAGGACAGCAGCAGTACCAGCAGCAGGGTGATCTGGTGGGTGATGTCCATGTGCGTGTCAGTCGCCTGGGCGATGAACACGGCGGCCATGGTCAGGTAGATCGAAGTACCGTCGAGGTTGAACGAGTAACCGGTCGGGATCACCAGACCCACTACCGATTTCTTCGCGCCCAGACGCTCCATCTTGATCAGCATGCGTGGCAGTGCCGATTCCGACGAGGACGTACCCAGTACGATCAACAGTTCTTCACGGATGTAGCGCACCAGCTTGAATACGCTGAAACCGTGAGCCCGGCAGATCGCACCCAGCACCAGCACGACGAACAGGACGCAGGTGATGTAGAAGCAGATCATCAACTGGCCCAGTTGCACCAGCGAGCCGACACCGTAGGCACCGATGGTGAACGCCATGGCACCGAACGCACCCAGCGGCGCCAGTTTCATGATCATGTTGATGATGTTGAACATCACGTGGGCGAAGCGATCGATCATGTCCAGCAGCGGACGACCGTACGAACCCAGGCGATGCAGGGCGTAGCCGAAGATCACCGAGAACATCAGCACTTGCAGGATGTCACCGGTGGCGAACGCGCCGACGATGGTGTTCGGGATCACATTGAGGAGGAAACCGACAATGCTCTGGTCTTTACTGGCCGTCACGTAGGTGGCGATTTTCGAGGCGTCGAGGGTGGTGACGTCGATGTGCATGCCGGCGCCCGGTTGCACAACGTTGACCACGATCAGACCGATCAGCAGGGCAATGGTGGAAACGATTTCGAAGTACAGCAGCGCGTAGCCGCCGGTCTTGCCTACCGACTTCATGTTCTGCATGCCGGCGATGCCGCTGACAACAGTACAGAAGATGATCGGGGCGATGACCATTTTGATCAGCTTGATGAAGCCGTCACCCAGTGGCTTGAGGGCCACACCGGTCTGCGGATAGAAGTGACCAAGCAGGATGCCGATGGCGATGGCAACGATCACCTGGAAATACAGGGATTTGTACAGTGGCTGACGAGTCGTCATTGCAGGTTTCCTCAAGCGTCCAGCGGCAACATCCATCTGTCGAGCGCTGAACCTTAATTGCGAACCCTCCTGCACTGGAGGGATTTGTTGTTGGAACGGCATTTTTCCCGGTCGGAGAAATGCACGCTTCTGTCGCTTGTATCGCAAACGTCGTGCCAGATTGGTGCGAATGGCAGCAAGCCTTTTGATATCAGGGGCTGGGGGATTTTCCTGTCACCAATCAGTGACTTGAGGCATGGCGGATTTCCGCCAACTGAGCGTTCGGCGTCCTGCAATTTGGCGGAAATCCGCCTTGTGGCGTTGCCGGCCCGCCGTTACGATCGGTGCCTGAACAAGGATTGCCGCTTATGCGCGAACGCACCATCGCCAGCCATTTCGCCCGTGCCGCCCTTGGCGGCGCACGCCGGCGCGGCCTGGATTATTCAGGTCTGTTGCAGCAACTGGGGATCAGCCCGGAGTTGCTCGACGAACCCCGCGCGCGGATTGCCCCGGAGCAGTTCACCCGGCTGATTCAAGGGCTGTGGCTGGCGCTGGACGACGAATACCTGGGTTTCGGTAACGCCCCGAGCAAGCCCGGCAGCTTCGCCATGATGTGCCACGCCTCGATTCACTGCCGCAACCTGGAGAAGGCTCTGCAACGTGGTTTGTTGTTCTACAGCCTGTTCCCCGACGCCCCACGCCTGACCCTGCGTCGCGAAGACGAATGGGTGCGTTTGAGCCTGGACGACGCGCAGTGGTGGGACCCGGATCACTTTCTCAGCGAGAGTCTGTTGGTGATCTGGCACCGCCTCGGCAGTTGGCTGATCGGCCAGCGGATTCGCCTCGAGCAGGCGACTTTCAGCTATCCGCGCCCCGAGCACGGCGGCGAATACGATCTGCTGTTCCCCTGCCCGCTGACCTTTGATGCCGAGCAGAGCAGTCTGCTGTTTCACAGTCGCTATCTGGCCATGCCGCTGTTGCAGGACGAACGCACGCTCAAACATTTCCTCGAGCGCTCCCCCGCCGACCTGCTCTCACGCCCGGACGACGGCGACAGCCTGAGCAGCCGCCTGCGCCGCTTGCTCAGCCGCGACGCTGCGAGTTGGCCGGATCTGGAAGCCGTCGCCGCGCATCTGCATATCAGCCCGCAGACTTTGCGGCGGCATTTGCGCGAGGAAGGCACCAGTTTTCAGGAGCTGAAAGATCAGCTGCGGCGGGATATCGCCATCTATCATCTGGGCCGGGCGGAGCTGTCGTTGCAACAGATTGCCGAGCAGCTCGGGTTCTCTGAGCCTTCGGCGTTTCACCGGGCATTCAAGAAATGGACGGGGCTGACACCGGGGGCTTATCGGGCACAGGAGTTGTGAAGTCAGACGCCTTCGCGAGCAGGCTCGCTCCCACAGGAGAATGCTTTTCAAGGTGGGATCGAGCCTGCTCGCGAAGAGGCTGGCACTGCCAACCTTTACACCGCCGGAAAATGAATCCTGAACGCCGCCCCGCCCATCGGTGAATCACCCAAAGCCAAACGCGCGTTGTAGCTTTCGATGATGTCCTTGACCACCGCCAGCCCGATGCCCTGCCCGGGATGCTGGGCGTCCAGGCGTTCGCCACGCTCAAGAATTCGCGCACGCTGATCGAGTGGCACGCCCGGGCCATCATCCTCGACGCACAATTCGATCCCGGCCAAGGACTCGCGCACGCTGACCCGCACTTCGCCGAGGCACAGGCGATAGGCGTTTTCCAGCAGGTTGCCGAGCATTTCCAGCAAGGCGCCCTGCTCGATCGGCACGTAGCAGTGCTCCGGCAGATCAAAGGTCACGCGCACATGTTTGTCGCGGTAGACCTTGTCCAGCGTATCGCAGAGGCTTTTGAGCACTGGTTGCAGACGCACCTGATGGCGCACCAGTCCGCTTTTGCGCAGGCTGGCCCGTTGCAGTTGGTAGCTGATCTGCTGGCTCATGCGTTCGATCTGGCTTTGCAGGACCCAGGCCTGGTCGCGGTCTGCGGGACGCTGGGCCATGTCTTCGCTGACGCCTTGCAGCACCGCCAACGGGGTTTTCAGGCTGTGGGCGAGGTCGTCGAGGGAGTCGCGGTAGCGGCTGCGTTGCTGGCGTTCGCTGAGCAGCAAGCGGTTGAGCGAGCCGGTCAGGCGCAGCAGTTCACGCGGGTGTTTCTCCGTCAGGCTTTCGCGGGTGCCGCCTTCGATTTCGTCGAGTTCCTGGCTCAATCGGCGCAAGGCCTTGAGGCCCCAGGTCAGGCCGATCCATAGCAGCGCCAGCAACACCAGCAATGCCGCGCCGAAGCCCAGATAGAGATTTTCGCGCAGGCCTTCGAGGGTGGTTTCGTATTCACGCACCGGTTGCAGAGCGACGATGCTGAACGCCGCACTCTTGCCGCCGAGCAGTTTGACTTCGACGTCGTAGACGAAGAACTCCTGACCGCTGGCTTCACGAATCCGCGCGAACTCGTTGCCGAGGCCGTCGTAGCGCGGTTTGTAGTTGATCTGTTCTTCCTGGGTGGCTTTCGAGCGCCACACCAGTTTGCCGTCGCGGTCGTAGATATAGCCGAGCAAGCGGAAATCGGTAAGGTTGAAACGCTCGTCGGGCAATTGCGACGGCATCACCAGCCGACCGTTTTCCACCCGCGCGGCGGAGATCAATGTGGTGACGTCGGAGGCCAGACGTTGCTCGATCGAGTCCTGCAAGGCAAGGCTGAAGGCGCCCTGCATCGCCGGCAGCAAGGCAAGCATGAACAACACCGCCAACGTGGTGGCGGCGAGCATCAAGCGAACGCGAAGGGAACGGATCAAGTGCAGCGCTCATTGAACAGGTAACCGAGGCCGCGCACGGTGTCGATCGGTTTGAACCCGGCCGGGCCTTCTAGCTTGCGGCGCAGACGGCCGACCAGCACTTCGATGACATTCGGATCGCGCTCGTCGTCATCCGGATACAGCTGCTCCATCAAGCGATCCTTGGGCACCACTTGCTGGTGATGGCGCATGAGGTACTCGAGGATGCGGTATTCGTAAGCGGTCAGCGCCAGCGGTTGCTCATCGAGGCTGGCCTGTTTGCGATTGAGGTCGAGCAGCAAAGGCCCGGCAACGATGGTCGACTGGGTGAAACCGCTGGAGCGGCGCAGCAATGCGTTCAGGCGTGCGTCGAGTTCTTCGAATTGGAACGGCTTGACCACGTAATCGTCGGCACCGGCGGCGAGGCCTTCGACCTTGTCCTGCCAGTTGCCGCGCGCGGTGAGTATGAGGATCGGGAAGGTCTTGCCGCCCGAGCGCAACTGGCGGATCAGGTCGAGGCCGCCCATGCCCGGCAGGCCGAGATCGATCACCGCCAGATCGAAGTTGTACTGGCCGGTCTGGTACAGCGCCTCCTCGGCATTGGCCACGGACTCGACCACATGACCGCTTTCCGTCAGGCGGGTTTGCAGGTGATGACGCAACAGCGCCTCGTCTTCGACGACCAACAGTTTCATGCCTTTCTCCCTATCTCTTGAACTCTCCAGGCAACTACCTGTGGGGGCGAGCCTGCTCGCGAATCCGGTGGATCAGCCAAGCAAGTGTCGGCTGATACACCCCTTTCGCGAGCAGGCTCGCTTCCACACTTCAATCGGCGACAACCGCTTAGAAATAGTAGTTGGCCGACAGGTAGGTCTGCGCGCTGCTGGTCAAGTCCAGCGAGCCCTGTTTGCTGCCGCCGCTGTCTTTCATTTCGGTGCTGGCGTTGCTGCGCAGGTAACGGTAACCGAGTTCTATCGAGGTGTTCTGCGAAACTTGCTGCAACACACCGACCTGGCCACCGATGGCGTAACCGATGTCGCTGTCACGGCTGAAACCCGGCGAATCCTGCGTCAGCTTGGTCAGACCGGCCGTGGCGCCACCGAACAACTTGGTGCTGCCGCCCACCGGGTAGAACAGGTCATAGCTGCCGAGCAGATTTTCCTGGCGCAGTTTAACGCCATTGTGCGAGCCGGAAACGTTGTCGTAGGTGGCGTAGTAGCGGCCCTGGCTGTTTTGCTGACCGAGGCGCATGCCGTAGGTGTTGTTGCCGTCGATGGCCCCGGTGACGTTGGGGTTGCCGAGATTGTTGTTGAGCGCGTGGGACTTGTCGATCTTGTCGCTGGTCTGGCCGAACGTCAGGCCGGCGAAGTTGCTGGTGTCGTCGGCGTTGGCCGCGATGCTGGAGCCTAACAGGGTAAAAGCCAGCAGCAATTTGTTTAAACGAGTCATGGGTATTTCCTCTTTCACAGTGCTGTTTGGGTATGGCGCAAGGTTACTGAGCCGCCCCTGTACGGCCCCTGAACCGTCTCTGAACCTGACCTGAACCGGATCGACTAGGCTGTTCTGACCACTTTCAATAAGGAGACCCGACCATGCGCCTGTTCCTCGCCCTCACTTTGCTGGCAGTCAGCAGCTTCACCCAGGCTGCGATCAAGACTGAAGAAATCCCCTACCAAAGCGCCGACGGCAGCCAACTGATCGGCTACTACGCCTACGACGACGCGATCAAAGGCCCACGCCCCGGCGTTGTCGTGGTTCACGAATGGTGGGGGCTGAACGATTACGCCAAGCGCCGCGCGCGGGATCTTGCCGAACTCGGCTACAGCGCTCTGGCCATCGATATGTACGGTGAAGGCAAAAACACCGAGCACCCGAAAGACGCCATGGCCTTCATGCAGGCAGCGACCAAGGATGCCGATGCCGCCAGTAAACGTTTCGCCGCCGGGCTCGATCTGTTGAAGAAACAAAAGCAGACCGACCCGAACAAAATCGCCGCCATCGGGTATTGCTTCGGTGGCGCCGTGGTGCTGAATGCGGCGCGTCAGGGTGTGCCGCTGGCCGGTGTGGTGAGTTTCCATGGCGCGCTGGCAACCAAGACCCCGGCGACTCCGGGCAGTGTGAAGGCGAAAATCCTCGTCGAGCACGGTGCGCTGGACAGCATGGTCACTCAGGACCACGTCACCGCGTTCAAGTCGGAGATGGACAAGGCCGGGGCGGACTACCAGTTCGTCAGTCTGGATGGCGCCAAGCATGGTTTCAGCAATCCGGATGCCGATCGCCTGAGCCATGGCGAGCATGGCGGGCCGGACATTGGTTACAACAAGGCGGCGGACGAGAAGTCGTGGGCGGATATGCAGGCGTTCTTCCAGAAAATCTTCGGTTGAGTCAGTAACCACCGAGGCGCGGCTTTCGCGAGCAGGCTCGCTCCCACACCGGATATCTGTCGCCCAGAAGATCCCTTGTGGGAGCGAGCCTGCTCGCGAAGGCTTCACCGCCGATCTCGACCTCGCCCCGACTAACCGGCAAAATGCCCGCCATGCATACCACCCCCGCCCTGCCCGCCTGCTGCTCCGCGCTCGACAGCCATTGGCCGTTGCCGACGGTCCTGGCCGATACCGTGCTGCTCAGTACCCACTTCGACCCGACACGGTTGCTTGGCGATGACTTCCAGCGCAGCGCTGTGCTGGCGCCGCCGAGCATTCAGCGCTCGGTGGCCAAGCGCCAGGCCGAGTTTCTCGCTGGACGCATTTGCGCGCGGGCCGCGCTGCAACAACTCGAAGGCCTGAATATCGTCCCGCCGATTGGCGAAGACCGCGCGCCGGTGTGGCCTGCGCACATCTGCGGTTCGATCACCCACAGCACTGGCCGTGCGGCGGCGATTGTCGCCAACAAACAGCACTGGCGCGGCTTGGGCATGGATCTGGAAAACCTGTTGAGCCACGAGCGCGCCGAACGCCTGGCCGGGGAAATTCTCACCCCGGCGGAAATGCAGCGCATGGCGGCAGGCTCGCAGGAGCAACTGGCGCTGCGGGTGACCCTGACGTTTTCGGTGAAAGAGAGTTTATTCAAAGCGCTGTACCCGATCGTGCAGCAGCGCTTTTATTTCGAGCATGCCGAAGTGCTGGAATGGACTGCGGCGGGTCAGGTCAGGCTGCGGTTGCTGACTGATTTGTCCAGCGAATGGCGCAATGGATCGGAGCTGGAGGCGCAGTTTGCAGTGCAGGATGGGCAGTTGTTGAGTCTGGTCAGCATTCCTGCCTGAAGTTTGCATTGCCTGTCATGGCGCCTTCGCGAGCAGGCTCGCTCCCACAGGGGATTGCATTTCAAATGTGGGAGCGAGCCTGCTCGCGAAGGCGGTATCCCGAATCTCAGCGGCGCTCCTGATTCCTCGGCCAGCTCAGACTGAAACAGGCCCCACCCAGACTCTTGCTCTTGCCAATGATCGCCCGGCCGTCGTGCCAGTGAATGATCCGTCGCACAATCGACAAGCCCAGACCATGCCCGCCCGAGGCGCGCGTGCGGCTGTCGTCGAGGCGCAGAAACGGCGTGAAGATCCGTTCCCACGCCACTTCCGGCACGCCCGGCCCGTCATCCTCGACGTCGATCCGACAACGCAACTGGCCAACCTGATAACTCACCGTCACCTGCGAATGCGCATGGCGCATCGCGTTGCCCACCAGATTCTGCAGCGCCCGATGTAGATAGCGCGGCTCGGCCTCGACCCAGGCGCCGTCATTGTCGGCAGATGAAAGACACAAACCGCGCTGCACCGTGACCTCGGCGCGCAGCGGCGCCAATTCTGCGATCACCTGATTGACCAGCGCATCCAGATCGATGCGCTGGAAAGTCAGCGCCGGCGAGCCCTGCTCCAGCCGTGCGTAAGTGAGCATCTCGTCGACCAGTTTATCGAGGTCTTCGATGTCGTGATCCATGCCTTCGCGGTATTTCTCCAGTGCCTGCGGGGTGGTCGCCGTACCGATCATCTCCAGACCGAAACGCAGCCGCGCCACCGGCGTGCGCAGCTCGTGAGACACCGCGCGCACCAGTTCACGCTGGATCGCCAGCAACTGTTGCAGGTGCTCGGCCATGCCATTGAACGCCAACGCCAGCCGCCCGACCGAGTCGGCACCGCGCGCCGGCACACGGGTTTCCAGGCTGCCCTTGGCGATGCGCGTGGCGGCTGCTTCGAGGCCGCGCAAACGTCGCTCGAGCTGACGCACCAACAGATAAACGATAAGGCCGATCAGGGTCAGGCCCAGCGCGGCAATCAATACCAGCCATTCCGGCGGATACGGATTCATCTGATACAGCGGGCCGATTTCCAGCACCCACGGCGTGCCGACCATACCGGCGAAGACGCGGATCGAATCGCCGCCCTTGCCCAGCGCCATCACCGTATCGCCCTCGGCCACGCGGCGGCTCTGGTCTTCGTCCATGTCGGCGTCATTTACCGTGACCAGACGCAAATCGAAGCCAAAGCCCTTTTCCTGTTTTATCTGCGCCAGACGCTTGGGCTGTTCGCCGACCGGTACCCGCACCAGCTCATCGGCCAGCAGGTAAATGGTCGCCCGGGCCAGTTGCTCGCTGATCTGCTGCACCTCGCCCACCAGCATCATTTGCTCTTTTTCGCTGATCAGCCGATAGACCTTGGCCGCGTGAGGCCCGGTCTGCTCGACCAGCGCCTGACCGCGCAACACACGGGTGCGCTGGGCCAGATCAAGGTCGGTTTCAGAGAACTTCTTCAGCGTCAGCGGAATACCGAGCAGCCGCTCCCACACCAGAAGCGCGCGATGACGCTCGGTCTGGTTCATCGGTTGCAGATTATCGGCCATCAGCGAGAAAGTGCCGTGGGCCAGGCGCTCGCGGTATTGCTCGCTGCGCACCTGATTGAGCAGGTTCAGCGCCAGCACGCCGAGCACCGCCACCAGAATCAGCGCGGCGCACATGCCGCCGTAGATGCGCAGGAAGATCGAATTCACAGCGCCAGGTCTGCGCAGGCTTCCGGGACGAACAGGTAGCCTTTACTACGGATGGTCTTGATCAGGCGCGGATGGTCGGGGTCGTCGCCGATTTTCGGGCGGATGCGCGAGATACGCACGTCGATCGAGCGGTCCTGGCCGTCATAGCCAATGCCGCGCAGGGCAGTGAAGATTTCTTCCCGGGAAAGTATCCGCCCGGCGTTGGACACCAGCAGCCACAGCAGGTCGAACTCGGCGCTGGTCAGCTCGATGCCGTTGTCGCTCAGCCAGGCTTCACGTAACGCGTTGTCGACCACCAGTGGACCGAATTGCAAACGCCGGGATTTTTCAGCGGCCGGCTCCGGTGTGTCACTGCGGCGCAGCAACGCCTGGATGCGCGCCAGCAACAAGCGCGGACGCACGGGTTTGCATACGTAGTCGTCGGCACCGAGGTCGAGGCCGTGGATCTGATCAGCGTCATCGGTGCGCGCGGTGAGCATCAGGATCGGCCCGTCGTACTGGCTGCGCACCTTGCGGCAGATGCTCAGGCCATCCTCGCCGGGCAGCATCAGATCGAGGATCACCAGGTCCGGCTGCTCCTTGATGATCCGCGCCGCCGCCAGCGCTCCGTTGCCTTCGATCTCCACGCGCAGGCCATTGGCTTGCAGGTAATCGCGGGTGAGCTCGGCCAGTCGCTGGTCATCCTCGACGATCAATACCTGCCAGGTTTGTTGCTCCACCGGTGACCTCTGCTTGCTGTTTTTATTGATATATGAAGGTTTCGCTGAATGAACGCGGTTCCTGTAGGAGCTGACGAGTGAAACGAGGCTGCGATCTTTTGATCTTGCTCTTGAAAAATCACAATCAAAAGATCGCAGCCTTCGGCAGCTCCTACATGAGTCCTCCCGATCATCTGTCATGTTTCAGGAGGATAAAAATGCCCATGCACCCAGCGATTGTATAAACGCCGGTCACGCGGAAAACAAGTCGGTAAATGCGTTCGGACAAGGCCGAATTCTGTGATAGGGTTCGCGCCCTTAAAAAACCGCTGAAGCGTTTTTCCAGGCAAAAAAACAGTGACAAACGGTCTGGCTCAGCAGGTTCGCGGCCTACACGCGTTTTCCCTGTTTCTTACACAAATTACGCACAGGCTTATCCACAGGTAGTACGTTGCAATCCCCCCCTGAAACGCATTATCTTGTAGCACGGCGAAAACAGAGACCCTACATATAGGGTTTTCACCTAAAACGCCCAACCACATTTCAGACCTGAAACTCAAGTGCTTTATGGCCAGTTTCCGGTAGAACAAGCGAGTTTTTTCAAGCCCAAACCGCACTGGCGGATGGCACCGTTTTATTTGGTCCGAAACGGACAAAACGGTATGGGTGTTGCAGTCATGACTGCCACCCGCGAAGGAATCCGGTGGCGAGCTTCGGCTCGTAACCAAAACTTCGGCAAGGATGCGGCGTTGCAGCCTTTTTCCTACTGTTCCGAAGTTTGTAATGCCGACGCCCGTCGGTTGCAGTGCTTCGGTACAGAACGGTGAGCACCATGACGGTGCCAAACAAACATAGAGAATGTGGAGACCACCCCCCATGCAAACCGACACAACTCGCGAGAACCCGCAGGGCACCTTGCCGCAGGCCGCCGATTCGACTTCGGATCTGGCAGCCACCGCGCCTGGCCAGCTGCGCGTGATCAAGCGTAATGGCACTGTCGTTCCTTACACCGATGACAAGATCACCGTCGCTATCACCAAAGCGTTCCTCGCAGTTGAAGGCGGCACCGCTGCCGCCTCGTCGCGAATCCACGACACCGTTGCGCGCCTGACCGAACAGGTCACCGCGACCTTCAAGCGTCGCATGCCATCGGGCGGCACCATCCACATCGAAGAAATCCAGGACCAGGTCGAACTGGCCCTGATGCGTGCCGGCGAGCAGAAAGTTGCACGCGACTACGTGATCTACCGTGACGGCCGTTCGAAAGAGCGCGCAGCTCACGCTCCTGCCGAAGCAGCAGTCAACGCGCACCCGTCGATCCGCATCACCCGCGCCGACGGCAGCCTCGCGCCGCTGGACATGGGCCGCCTGAACACCATCGTCACCGAAGCCTGCGAAGGCCTGGAAGAAGTCGATGGCGACCTGATCCAGCGCGAAACCCTGAAGAACCTGTACGACGGCGTGGCCCTGACCGACGTCAACACCGCCCTGGTGATGACCGCCCGTACCCTGGTCGAGCGCGAGCCGAACTACTCGTTCGTCACCGCCCGCCTGCTGATGGACACTCTGCGTGCCGAAGGCCTGAACTTCCTCGAAGTCGCCGAAAGCGCCACCCATCACGAAATGGCCGACCTTTACGCCAAGGCACTGCCGGCCTACATCGCCAAAGGTATCGAGTTCGAACTGCTGAACCCTGTGCTGGCTACCTTCGACCTGGAAAAACTGGGCAAGGCGATCAACCACGAGCGCGATCAGCAATTCACCTACCTGGGCCTGCAGACCCTGTACGACCGCTACTTCATCCACAAGGATGGCGTGCGTTTCGAACTGCCGCAGATCTTCTTCATGCGCGTGGCCATGGGTCTTGCGATCGAAGAGAAGCAGAAAGAAGACCGTGCGATCGAGTTCTACAACCTGCTGTCCTCGTTCGACTACATGGCTTCGACCCCGACCCTGTTCAACGCCGGTACCCTGCGTCCACAGTTGTCGAGCTGCTACCTGACCACCGTGCCGGATGACCTGTCGGGCATCTATCACGCGATCCACGACAACGCCATGCTGTCGAAATTTGCCGGCGGCCTGGGCAACGACTGGACGCCGGTTCGTGCGCTGGGTTCGTACATCAAGGGCACCAACGGCAAGTCGCAAGGCGTTGTGCCGTTCCTCAAAGTGGTGAACGACACCGCTGTGGCCGTGAACCAGGGTGGCAAGCGCAAAGGCGCGGTGTGTGCCTACCTGGAAACCTGGCACATGGACATCGAAGAGTTCATCGAGCTGCGCAAGAACACCGGTGACGATCGTCGTCGCACCCACGACATGAACACCGCCAACTGGATCCCTGACCTGTTCATGAAGCGCGTCTTCGATGACGGCAAGTGGACCCTGTTCTCGCCATCCGAAGTACCGGACCTGCACGACCTGACCGGTAAAGCCTTCGAAGAGCGCTACGAGTACTACGAAGCGCTGACCGAGTACCCGGGCAAGGTCAAGCTGTTCAAGACCATCCAGGCCAAAGACCTGTGGCGCAAGATGCTGTCCATGCTCTTCGAAACCGGCCACCCATGGCTGACTTTCAAAGACCCGTGCAACCTGCGCAGCCCGCAGCAGCACGTCGGCGTGGTCCACAGCTCGAACCTGTGCACCGAGATCACCTTGAACACCAACAAGGACGAAATCGCCGTTTGCAACCTGGGCTCGATCAACCTGCCGAATCACATCGTCGACGGCAAGCTCGATACCGCCAAGCTGCAACGCACCGTGAACACCGCCGTGCGCATGCTCGATAACGTGATCGACATCAACTACTACTCGGTGCCGCAGGCGAAGAACTCCAACTTCCGCCACCGTCCGGTCGGTCTGGGCATCATGGGCTTCCAGGACGCTCTGTACCTGCAGCACATCGCCTACGGCTCCGACGCTGCCGTCGAGTTCGCCGACAAGTCGATGGAAGCGGTCAGCTACTACGCGATCCAGGCTTCCTGCGACCTGGCCGACGAGCGCGGCGCCTACGAGACCTTCAACGGTTCGCTGTGGTCCAAGGGCATCCTGCCACTGGATTCGCAACAGATCCTGATCGAGCAGCGCGGCGAGAAGTACATCGATGTCGACCTGAAGGAAACCCTCGACTGGGCACCGGTTCGCGCCCGTGTACAGAAAGGCATCCGTAACTCGAACATCATGGCCATCGCACCGACCGCGACCATCGCCAACATCACTGGCGTTTCGCAGTCGATCGAACCGACCTACCAGAACCTGTACGTGAAATCGAACCTGTCGGGTGAATTCACCGTGATCAACCCGTACCTGGTTCGCGACCTGAAGGCTCGCGGTCTGTGGGACTCGGTCATGATCAACGACCTGAAGTACTACGACGGTTCGGTGCAGCAGATCGAGCGCATCCCGCAAGAACTCAAAGAGCTCTACGCGACCGCGTTCGAAGTGGACACCAAGTGGATCGTTGACGCCGCCAGCCGTCGTCAGAAGTGGATCGACCAGGCCCAGTCGCTGAACCTCTACATCGCCGGCGCATCGGGCAAGAAGCTCGACGTGACCTACCGCATGGCCTGGTACCGTGGCCTGAAAACCACCTACTATCTCCGTGCCCTGGCCGCGACCAGCACCGAGAAGTCGACCATCAACACCGGTAAGCTGAACGCTGTTTCCAGCGGCGGCAACCACGGCGACGATTCGGTTCTGGCCGCTCCGGCAGGTCCGGCGCCAGTGCCAAAGGCCTGCGCGATTGACGAGCCGGATTGCGAAGCTTGCCAATAAGCTGAGCTGAGATCAGGCGTTGCGAGACGCCTGATATCTCAAGGCAAAAGAAAACCCCCGACAGATTTCTGGTTTGTCGGGTTTTTTTTGCGTGGAAAAAACCACAGGCATAAAAAACGGCGAGGCCCTATTACGGGACTCGCCGTTTCAACATTGCAACCTTCGTCAGCCCATCACGGACTCGCTCATTGCCTGTCCCACTACCGGAATAGTGAAGGAATCGCCGTTGTTGGTGTAGAAGGTTTCAATGGTGTTGGCTCCCTTGTACCAGTCTTTCAGGAACACGCCAGAGTCCAGATTGCCGCTTTGCAGGTCGGCGGCATTGAAGATGTAGGCGCCCTGATCGTTTTGCATGATCCGGACATCGCTGACACTCTGGATGTTTCTGAGAGTGACCATATCGATCCCTGTGGTGCCGTCATCGAAAATCGCGACCATGGTTTTGGAAGATACAAAATACGCATCGCTGCCCTCTCCACCATAACCGTCACCGGAAGCGCTCAGATACAGCTTGTCGGCACCGGCACCACCGCGCAGCTCATAGCCATGACCCAAGCCCATTAACGTGTCATTGCCATCGCCCCCGTCGGCGATACCCGAAATGACCGTAATGTTGTCATTGCCGGCTTCGCCATAGAAAACTGAACCGACATCACGCACATACCCAATGATGTAATCATCGCCGTTACCACCATAGATGGTATCAGCCTGATTATCCGTCGAGAAAGGTACAGTCAGGGCGCCAGTATCCGTGAAGCTATGACCATAGAGAGTGTCATTGCCATCACCGCCATACAGTACGTCGTTACCGTCACCGCCCTCTAACATGTTGGCGTAGGCATTACCGATCAAGGTGTCACTGAAGGCTGAGCCCACAAGGTTATCGATATTTATGAGTGCGTCCCCTTGGGCATCACCGCCAGTGCCGAAACCTGTCAGCAGATTGACCTGTACCGCATCGGAGCTATTGACGTACCAGGCAGAGTCTCCACGCCCGACACCAATCAAACTATCCGCACCAGCGCCGCCAATAAAGGTCTCTCTCACGGCGGCGGAGCCAGTGAAGGTATCGGCATAGGCGGAACCTTGGAATGCCTCGATCGACGCATAGATATCCCCCGCCGCAATACCGGTAAGCACCGCAGCACTCAGATCCAGCGTAACGCCCGAATCCTCACCCGCAAAGCTGAGAATGTCGTTGCCATTGCCACCATCAAAACGATCCACGCCGGCACTACCGACAAAGATATCGCCGTAATTGGAGCCCCGGATCTGTTCAATACTGTTGTAGGAATCGCCGGCAGCGATACCCGTGCTGACTCCGGTTTTGGAGTTGATTGTCACGCCCGTGAGGCTGTCAACGTAGCTGACCGTGTCAAAACCATCGCCACCGAAGAATTGGTCAGCACCTGCTCCGCCCGACAGCGTATCGGCACCGGCCCCGCCCGTGATGATGTTGTCTGAGGCATTGCCGTAACCGGTAAAATTACCGGTGCCGACGTAAGTAAGACGTTCAACGTTGGCTGCCAGGGTGTGATTGAGCAAAACAGTGCGTACTTCATCATCACCACCGCTCACTGCTTCAACCACGTTCACCGAAGTGCCGTTGACGTAGTAGATGTCATCGCCAGCGCCGCCGTTCAGGACATTGCCCGTGGTTTGCCCGGTCAGGACGTCATTGAAAGACGAGCCGATGACCGTTTCAAATTCCCACAGCTTGTCGCCCTGGGCATCACCACCCACGCCTGCAACACCGCCGACCAGACTCACCGTCACACCGCTGGACGAACCGGAGTAGTCAATGGTGTCCGTGCCGCCCGAACCGAAAAACTGATCCGCAGCTTCGCCGCTGATAAAGGTGTCATTGCTGCCAGAACCTTGCAGGAACTCGATGCCGACGTATGTATCACCGAAAGCGATCCCGGAGTTCACCCCGGTTTTGGTGTTGATCGTCACACCCGAAGGGCTGTCGCCATAACTCACGATATCGTTACCGGCGCCACCGATGAACTGGTCAGCACCTGCTCCGCCCGACAGCGTATCGGCACCGGCCCCGCCCGTGATGATGTTGTCTGAGGCATTGCCGTAACCGGTAAAATTACCGGTGCCGACGTAAGTAAGACGTTCAACGTTGGCTGCCAGGGTGTGATTGAGCAAAACAGTGCGTACTTCATCATCACCACCGCTCACTGCTTCAACCACGTTCACCGAAGTGCCGTTGACGTAGTAGATGTCATCGCCAGCGCCGCCGTTCAGGACATTGCCCGTGGTTTGCCCGGTCAGGACGTCATTGAAAGACGAGCCGATGACCGTTTCAAATTCCCACAGCTTGTCGCCCTGGGCATCACCACCCACGCCTGCAACACCGCCGACCAGACTCACCGTCACACCGCTGGACGAACCGGAGTAGTCAATGGTGTCCGTGCCGCCCGAACCGAAAAACTGATCCGCAGCTTCGCCGCTGATAAAGGTGTCATTGCTGCCAGAACCTTGCAGGAACTCGATGCCGACGTATGTATCACCGAAAGCGATCCCGGAGTTCACCCCGGTTTTGGTGTTGATCGTCACACCCGAAGGGCTGTCGCCATAACTCACGATATCGTTACCGGCGCCACCGATGAACTGGTCAGCACCTGCTCCGCCCGACAGCGTATCGGCACCGGCCCCGCCCGTGATGATGTTGTCTGAGGCATTGCCGTAACCGACGAAGTTACCGGTGCCGACGTAAGTAAGACGTTCAACGTTGGCTGCCAAGGTGTGATTCAGCAAAACAGTACGCACTTCATCATCACCGCCGCCCACCGCTTCAACGACGTTTACCGAAGTGCCGTTGACGTAGTAGATGTCATCGCCGGCGCCGCCGTTCAGGACGTTGCCCGTGGTTTGCCCGGTCAACACGTCATTGAAAGACGAGCCGATGACGGTTTCGAAGTTCCACAGCTTGTCACCCTGGGCATCACCACCGACACCCAGAACACCTCCGACCAGACTTACTGTCACACCGCTGGAGGACCCAGAATAGTCAATGGTGTCAGTACCGCCCGAACCATCAAACTGATCGGCAGTTGCACCACTGATAAAGGTGTCGTTGCTGCCGGAGCCAGCCAGCATCTCGATGCCGACGTAGGTATCACCGACAGCAATCCCGGAGTTCACTCCGGTTTTGGTGTTGATCGTTACACCCGCAGGGCTGTCGGTATAACTCACGGTATCAGTGCCTGCACCGCCAATGAACTGGTCAGCACCTGCGCCGCCCATCAGAATGTCGTTACCGATCCCGCCGGTAATGACGTTGTCCGACGCGTTGCCGTAACCGACAAAGTTGCCGGTACCGACGTAGGTCAGGCGTTCGACGCTGGTTGCCAGGGTGTGATTGAGCAGGATGGTCCGTACTTCGTCATCACCGCCGCCCACCGCTTCAACGACGTTTACCGAAGTGCCGTTGACGTAGTAGATGTCATCGCCGGCGCCGCCGTTCAGGACGTTGCCCGTGGTTTGCCCGGTCAACACGTCATTGAAAGACGAGCCGATGACGGTTTCGAAGTTCCACAGCTTGTCACCCTGGGCATCACCACCGACACCCAGAACACCTCCGACCAGACTTACTGTCACACCGCTGGAGGACCCAGAATAGTCAATGGTGTCAGTACCGCCCGAACCATCAAACTGATCGGCAGTTGCACCACTGATAAAGGTGTCGTTGCTGCCGGAGCCAGCCAGCATCTCGATGCCGACGTAGGTATCACCGGCAGCAATCCCGGAGTTCACTCCGGTTTTGGTGTTGATCGTTACACCCGCAGGGCTGTCGGTATAACTCACGGTATCAGTGCCTGCACCGCCAATGAACTGGTCAGCACCTGCGCCGCCCATCAGAATGTCGTTACCGATCCCGCCGGTAATGACGTTGTCCGACGCGTTGCCGTAACCGACAAAGTTGCCGGTACCGACGTAGGTCAGGCGTTCGACGCTGGTTGCCAGGGTGTGATTGACCAGGATGGTCCGTACTTCGTCATCACCGCCGCCCACCGCTTCAACGACGTTTACCGAAGTGCCGTTGACGTAGTAGATGTCATCGCCGGCGCCGCCGTTCAGGACGTTGCCCGTGGTTTGCCCGGTCAACACGTCATTGAAAGACGAGCCGATGACGGTTTCGAAGTTCCACAGCTTGTCACCCTGGGCATCACCACCGACACCCAGAACACCTCCGACCAGACTTACTGTCACACCGCTGGAGGACCCAGAATAGTCAATGGTGTCAGTACCGCCCGAACCATCAAACTGATCGGCAGTTGCACCACTGATAAAGGTGTCGTTGCTGCCGGAGCCAGCCAGCATCTCGATGCCGACGTAGGTATCACCGGCAGCAATCCCGGAGTTCACTCCGGTTTTGGTGTTGATCGTTACACCCGCAGGGCTGTCGGTATAACTCACGGTATCAGTGCCTGCACCGCCAATGAACTGGTCAGCACCTGCGCCGCCCATCAGAATGTCGTTACCGATCCCGCCGGTAATGACGTTGTCCGACGCGTTGCCGTAACCGACAAAGTTGCCGGTACCGACGTAGGTCAGGCGTTCGACGCTGGTTGCCAGGGTGTGATTGAGCAGGATGGTCCGTACTTCGTCATCACCGCCGCCCACCGCTTCAACGACGTTTACCGAAGTGCCGTTGACGTAGTAGATGTCGTTACCAGCGCCACCGCTTAAAGTGTTGCCGGATGCTTGGGCGGTGAGAATGTCATTAAATGCAGAACCAATCACGGCCTCTATAGACGTCAAGGTATCGCCCTGAGCATCTCCGCCAACACCTGTTCCAGCGGTCAGATTGACGGTTACTCCTGCCGTCGAGCTGGCATAAGACGCGGTATCGATACCGTTCCCGCCATTCAAGACATCAGCACCTGCTCCGCCATCCAGCAAGTCATTGCCATCGCCGCCACTCAGCGAGTCATTTCCTGCAACCCCATACAACTCATCCGCACTTGACGTGCCTACCAGTGTGTCCGTACCCGACGTTCCGTTTATAACTGCCATTGTCTCTTCCTTGCCTTTTTGATGAATCGATAGTCAACGCAATACTTCAGAATCGCCTCGATAAGGCCGAGTACTTTTGAGCGTGGTCATTGATGAGACGCTTAACCGCCTTGCAACCAGAGGTCTCCATGACCTGCGAAAGTTTGACGCGCCCCTTCTTCTGCTGGGGGCAACTGGAATTACTGCACCACAGCTGCCGACGAACGGTAGGTATTTGAGAAAAGCCCGATAGCGCGCAAAAAAAACCGACGCCCTAGGACGTCGGTTTTCAGTGCAGCAATCAGATCACATCAAGTCATCTGAATGATGGTCTGCATGATGGTGCTCTGAGTGGAGATGGTCTTGGCGTTCGCCTGATAGTTGCTCTGGCCCTTGATCAGATCAACCAGCTCGTTGGTCAGGTTAACGTTCGACTCTTCCAGCGAGTTGGACACCACCTCACCCAACGTACCGGTCTTCGGCGCGTCGTAGCCCGGAATACCCGAAGCGAAAGTCTCTTTCCAGCTAGTACCACCGACAGCCTGCAAGCCCTGCTCGTTGGTGAAACTGGCCAGTGCAACCTGACCAATCGCCTTGCTCTGGTTGTTGCTGAAGTTGGCGAACAGCGTACCGGTACCGTCGATGGTCAGGTTGGTGATCTGTCCAGTGGCGTAGCCATCCTGAGTCGGTATCGTGCGCGAAGTATCAGCGTTGTACTGGGTGGTCTTGGCCATCGAAATGGTCACGCCAGCCGGATTTGCTGCCGCGCCGTTAGGCGTAAAAACACCGTTGGTCACGGTGCCTGGCTTCCAGTTACTCAACGTCAAGTCGCTGCTGATGAGCGGGTTTGGCGCCGGCGGCGGCAAAGTACTCGGTGTACTCACCTGAAGCAATTTGCCGGAACTGTCGAACGTCAATGTCGAAGCAACCGGAGGCGTGGCGGCGTTGGTTGGATCGCTACCGGTGGCATCCGGGTTGCGTCCATCAACCAGGGTGTAAACCTTCCAGGTATTCTCGCCAGTCTTGACCACGTACTGATCCATGACGTGGGAGTTACCCTGAGTGTCATAGATCGGCGTGCTGAACGACTTGGTGTAAGTCTCAGGCTTCGACGGGTCGAACTTCACGGCAGTAGCGCCGGTATCAACAATCACGGGTGCCGAAGAGTTCAGGTTGATGCTCGAAGTCACCGCCGAAGTCGACTTCGGCGCCAGGTTCGAGGTGTCGATCTTCAGATCGGTCAACACACCGTTGATGATCTTGCCGTTGGCATCCACACCGTAACCCTGCAGACGCGAGGTGTAGTCGGTGTTGGTGATGTAACCGGCGTTGTCGACCTTGAACGTACCGGCACGGGTGTACGAGATCGAGCCGTTGTTGCTCATGGTGAAGAAGCCGGAACCGTTGATGCCCATGTCCAGCACGTTGCCAGTGTTGTTGATGTCACCCTGGGTGAACTGCTGGGAAACGTTGGCCAGGCGTACGCCGTTGCCGATCACTTTGCTGCCGCTGCCCAGACGAGTCGACGAATAGACGTCTTCGAACTCTGCGCGCGAGGATTTGAAACCGGCGGTGGCGACGTTGGCGATGTTGTTGCCGGTGACGTCGAGTTGTTTGTTGGCGGCATAGAGACCGCTAAGGCCGATATTGAAAGACATATTCCACTCCTTTATGCCGGGTTAGTCGGCTCTATATACCAATGGTTTGTACTTTGGACAGGGCAACGGTGCCCTTGCCGGCCAGGTTGAGCATCAGCTCGCCACCGGTCTGGCTGATCGTCACGCTGTTGACGGTCGCTGGCAGATAAGTCGCCAGGTCCGTCGCGGTGCCGTTGATCGGTGCGTTGGCCTTGAACGTGTAAGTGCCGACCGGAACCACGGTGCCGGCGGTGTCCTTGCCGTCCCAAGTGAAGCTGGCATCGCCGGCAGCGCGGCTGCCCAGATCGATGGTGCGCACGGTTTTGCCGTCCTTGTCGGTGATGGTCACGGTGCCGCCGGCAATCGACGACGGCACGGTGACCGAACCGGTCAGACCTTTGCTCGGGTCATCGAGCTGGGCGGTGTTGGTCTGCACGATCACGTTGCGACCGACCAGCGACGACGCTTGCAGCGCCTGCGACGAGTTGTAGTTGCCGGCAAGGCCACTGACGGTGGAGTTCAACGTGGTGATGCCTTCAAGGCTGCTGAACTGCGCCAGTTGCGCAACGAACGCGCTGTTGTCCTGCGGGTCGAGCGGGTTCTGGTTTTTCAGCTGGGTGACCAGCAGTTGCAGGAAAGCATCCTTGCCCAGCGCCTGGCCGCCGGTGGCACTGTTGGTCGCCGAAGCGATGCCGCCTGACGTAGTGCTGCTGGCCTTCTTCGATGAGTTGGCCAGGATGTCGTTCATGCTCAGGCTGCTGGTGGTATCCGTAACGCTCATGGCAGTCGCCCCTTATTACTGACCGAGGGTCAGTACCTTCTGCATCATGGTTTTGGCGGTGTTCATCATTTCCGCGTTGGTCTGGAACGAGCGGCTCGCGGAAATCATGTCAGCCATTTCTTCCACCACGTTGACGTTCGGGTAGTAGACGTAGCCCTTGGCGTCGGCGGCCGGATGGTTCGGCTCGTAGCGCGCTTCGAGGTTGCTCTGGTCTTCGACGACGCCGAGCACCTGCACGCCCTGCCCGGCCGCGTCCTGGTTCTGGAACAGCGAATTGCTGCCGCCAGCCTGGCCGCCCTGGAACATGGTGGCGAATACCGGATGACGGGCGCGGTAGGTCTGGTCGATGCTCGACGAAACGGTTTCGGCGTTGGCGATGTTCGAGGCCACGGTGTTCAGACGCGTGGTCTGCGCGCTCATGCCGCTGCCGGCAATGTTGAAAACGCTGGACAGGGACATGGATTATTCTCCGCGCAGGGCTGACACCAGCCCTTTGAATTTGCTGTTGAGCAAGGTGAAGCTGGCCTGGAAGCCGACGGCGTTCTCCGCGTAGTTCGACTGTTCCAGTTGAGCGTCGACGGTGTTCTGGTCGATCGAAGGCTGCATCGGCGTGCGATACATCAGCGACTCGTCGCCATTGCCCAGCCCTTCAGCCTCGATGTGCCGGCTGTTGGTCATGTTCAGGGCAAAGTGGCCGCCGGTCTTGGTCTTCTCGGTCTGTGCTTCGAGCACTTTGGAGAAATCCAGATCCCGCGCCTTGTAGTTCGGGGTGTCGGCGTTGGCGATGTTGTTGGCCAGCACTTCGGCACGCTGGGCGCGGAAGCCCAATGCCTTTTCGTGAATGCCCAGCGCTTTGTCGAAGCTGATGCTCATGTCGGGAACCTTCAGGTGACCGGTTTTTCGTATCTGAGCTTTAGCAAGCGCCGTGCCAAATGAACAAAGCCCCGTATTCCGGGGCTTTGCGCCGAACAGGCTAAGCGGCAATGCCAGAAAAGCGGCAACCGGTTACCGCCGGATGCCGCTTTTCTGCCGCTTGCCGTCCTTGCCAGGCCAGCGCAGATCCCTGTGGGAGCGAGCCTGCTCGCGAAGGCGGCGTGTCAGGCGCCAACTGTCTTATGGACAGACCGCTTTCGCGAGCAGGCTCGCTCCCACAGGGGGTTCGTGGTGTTCGTGGAAATAATTCGGGCACAAAAAAACGGCAGGCCTTTTGGGGCCTCCCGTTTTTTGTATCACTGCAAACCGCTTATTTCGCCTTGTAAATAATCCCCGGGCTGCACTGAACCATCTGGTAATGATCCGGCAATCCGTTCAGCGCTTCCGAAGCGCCAAGGAACAGGTACCCGCCCGGCTTCAACGTGCTGTGAATGCGCAACAGGATGTCCTTCTTCACTTCGGCAGAGAAGTAGATCAGCACGTTGCGGCAGAACACGATGTCGAATTTGCCCAGCGCTGCGTAACTGTCGAGCAGGTTGAACGAGCGGAATTCCACCCGGCTCTTGATCGGCGCCTTGACCACCCAGCGCCCCGGCCCTTTCGGGTCGAAGTAGCGTTGCAGGCGTTCCGGCGACAGACCGCGACCGATCGCCAGGCTGTCGTACTCGCCGGTCTTGCAGTTGTTGAGCATCAGGCCCGACAGATCGGTGGCAACGATCTGCACACCCATCTTCAACTGACCCAGGTTGCTGCGCTCGAACTCGTCGATCGACATCGACAGCGAGTACGGTTCCTGTCCCGACGAGCAGGCCGCCGACCAGATCCGCAGACGCTGGTTGGGGCTGGCCTTGATCGCTTCCGGCAGTACCTTGTTCTTCAAGACTTCAAACGGATAGGTGTCGCGAAACCACAGGGTTTCGTTAGTCGTCATGGCATCGACCACCTGCTCGCGCAAACCGCTGCGCGGCTGGGTCTGGATGCGCTGCACCAGCTCGCCCAGGGACTTGATGCCTTGCTGCTCCATCAGTTTGTTGAGACGGCTCGAGACCAGATACTGCTTGTTTTCACCGAGCAGAATGCCACAGGCTTTTTCCAGGAAGACCCGGAACTGTTCGAAATCCAAATTACCCGTAGACAATGATGCCGCCTCTTAAATCGTGTTGACCGCCAGGGGCAGAAGGCCCCTAGCTGATATCTGCTGCTTTGATCCGGTCGACTACCCGGGATGCGAGGTCATCAGGACGGAATTTGGCCAGGAAGTCATCAGCACCGACTTTCTTCACCATCGCCTGATTGAATACCCCCGACAACGAAGTATGCAGGATGATATGGAGCTTTTGCATGCGTGCGTCGCCGCGGATTTCCGCCGTCAGGGTGTACCCGTCCATCTCCGGCATCTCGATGTCGGAAATCATCATCAGGAACTCTTCTTCCGGCTTCTTGCCCTCGTCGACCAGCTTGCGCAGGTAATCCAGCGCCTGCTTGCCGTCGTTCAGCGCCACCACTTCGACACCGATGGTCTGCAGACAACGCGTGACCTGCTTGCGCGCCACCGACGAGTCATCGACCGTCAGCACCCGCAGCGACAACGCCTTGGTCTGCGTCTCGACATCGACCACGCCCACCGAAATCGCTTCCGGCGTCGGCGCCACTTCGGCCAGCACCTTCTCGACGTCGATGATTTCGACCAACTGGTTGTCGACCCGAGTCACAGCGGTCAGGTAGTGATCGCGACCGGTACCCTTGGGTGGCGGATGGATCTCTTCCCAGTTCATGTTGACGATGCGCTCCACCGAGCGGACCAGGAAACCCTGGGTCTTGGTGTTGTACTCCGTGATGATCACGAACGGACTGTTCTTGTCTTTCAACGCACCGGAGCCCGTTGCCATTGCCAGATCCAGGATCGGAATGGTCGCTCCCCGTATATTCGCTACCCCGCACACGACAGGACTGGATTTGGGCATCAACGTCAGGGACGGGCACTGCAACACTTCCCGTACCTTGAACACGTTGATCCCGTAGAGCTGCGGCCCGTCGAGACGGAACAACAGCAGCTCGAGGCGATTCTGCCCTACCAGTTGCGTGCGCTGGTTCACCGAATCCATTACACCAGCCATGCCCAGACTCCTACACCAACGCCAAGTGTTGTTGCGACGCACATTCATTGCTAAACGGCACGGCGCTTGCTTTTTAACTCGTATGAACGCTCAAACGACATTTTCCCGACGCCTGACATCTACCCTTCGCAAAGGGCTTTGCGCGGTGGCCGCCGTTTGCTGCTCGCTTGCTGGCAGTCCTGCCCATGCAGATGCGGTTACCTTGCCTGATATGCTTATCGGCGTGACTCAGGGCTTTCTTGAATTCACCGTAGAAGACTATTTGGCTTCCAGTCAAACCGAAGGCCGCTACGAAATCGAAGTCAACCAGCTCGACCCGCGCATGCGCATGCCCATGTGCGACAAGGAATTGACAGCCACACTGGAGAGCCCGGCACGCCCGCTGGGCCGCGTCACGGTGAAGGTTCGCTGCGAAGGCAGTTCGCCCTGGACGGTGTTCGTACCCGCTCAAGTCCGCCTGTTTCGCGAGATCGTGACGACCACTCGTCCGCTGAAACGCGCCGGCATTATCGAGCCGCAGGATGTGACCTTGCGCGAGCGCGACGTCAGCACGATCAATCAGGGTTTCCTGACCTCGGTCGACGAAGCGATCGGGCAGAAACTTACCCGACCAACGGTCGCCGATCAGGTCATCACACTGGTGCATCTGGAACAGGCCGAAGTGGTGCGCAAGGGTGACCAGGTGGTGATCACTGCGCGCAGCGGCACCCTTGCCGTACGCATGCCGGGGGAAGCGCTCTCCAATGGCGGCATGAAAGAACAGATTCGAGTAAAAAACCTTAATTCTCAAAGAGTTATCAAGGCGCAGGTGATTGCGCCGGGACAGGTCGAAGTGGCCATGTAAAAGCCTCGTGGAGAAAACTGGCGCCGATCCCGTCGCTTCCCTAAACTGTGCCGCAGCAGGTCTCGCAACGGCGCATGCAAGCTTATGGTTGATTGGGCCTAAAGTTTTTCAGGGGATAGCCGAAAACATGGCAAGCGTCCAAATTCCCAGAGGTTTTTTATCATGGTTATCGATTTCAACCGATTGAACAGTTCCTCGTCACTAACCGGCAGCACACGTACCAGCAACGCCAAGGAAAGCGCTGAAAACAGCCCCTCCGCGCCGCTGAATACCCAGGCCGAACAGGCCAATGTCGCCAAAAGCGGGGAGTCGGTACACCTCAGCAATGAGGCTCAACAGTTGCAGAAGGTCACTGACAAGCTGCGCGATCAGCCTGCTGTCGACAAAGCCCGTGTGGCCGAGTTGAAAGCCGCGATTGCCGATGGCAGCTATAAAGTCGACAGCAACCGTGTAGCCAGCAAACTGCTCAACTTCGAAGCCCAGCGCTAGGCTTTTGCCGGCGCCAGGCTTTTGGACGCTTAAACCCCAAGGCCAGCCATGCACGACACTAACTTATTGCAACTGATCAACGACGACTTTGCTCCAGCGCAACAATTGCTGGAGTTATTGCAAACCGAATCCCTCGCTTTGCATGGTCGCGACATGCCGTTGCTGGAAGAAATTCTGGCGACCAAGCAAGCGTTGATCATTCTGCTCGAGCAGCATGGCCGCAAGCGCAGCGAAATCCTCGCCAGCCTCAACCTGCCGACTGATCGCACAGGTCTTGAGCAACTGGCCAGCCAGTCGAGCATTGGCGACCAGTTGCTGACCCAGGGCGATGCCCTGACCGCGCTGATCGCCCAATGCCAGGCAGCCAACATCAAGAACGGCCAGTCGATCCAGATCCAGCAGGCGACTACGGCCAACCAGCTGAAGATCCTCACCGGCGGTGAGCCGCCAGCGCTGTACGACGCCAGCGGCACCTTTGCCAAACCGGTCAAGCCGCGAACGCTCAGCCAGGCATGAGCCATTCGCTGGCACTGCACTATCCACTTGCGCAACATGCTGGCAAAATACTGGCCAGTCGTAGTCTTATTTTGTCTGGAGATTGAAGAACCGTGTCCAACACCCTAAGCGCGGATGATGCTCCGCAGCCTCCGAAGGTGCTCACCACGCCACTGGAAATCTCCAGCAACCTGCGCCAGCTGCAAGACAGCCACGATCCGCTGATCATCACCTTCCATGAACGCAGCCAGCGCTTTCAGAGCTACCTGATCAAGGTCGACCGCGAAACCGCGACGATCGCCCTGGACGAAATGATCCCGCGCGACGGCGAGCGCTTCCTCCAGGCTGGCGAACCGTTCAAGGTCGAAGGCTTTCATGACGGCGTGCGCATCGCCTGGGAATGCAACGGCACGCTGAATATCGAAGAATCCGACGGTGACCGTTTCTACACCGGCGACCTGCCGAGCGAAGTGGTCTATCACCAGCGCCGTAACGCCTTCCGCGCTGCGTTAAAGCTCACCGATCTGGTCAGCGTTGAACTGGGCGGCGAAAAGCTCAAGGTTCCTCTGCACGGCAAGCTGCTGGATATTTCTGCGACCGGTTGCAAATTCCGTTTCGAAGGCGACATCACTGATCGCCTGCAACTGGGCCAGGTCTATGATCGTCTGATCGCCCCGCCGCTGTTCGGCAACCAGCCGACGTCGGTCGAGCTGCGCTATTTGCATTTCGAAGAAAAACTCAACATCACCTTCGCCGGTCTGCGCTTCCACAACATCAGTGGCCAGGCTGCGCGCAACGTCGAGCGTTTTGTTTACCAGTTGCAGCGTGAAGCACGGCGTTTCGACAAAGACGATCTCTGAGTCGCAGCGATCAATAAAAAGGGCAGTCCTGTGCGGGACTGCCCTTTTTTATGCGCCGATGTTTATCTTCCGTTCATGGCCTGCCGCCACTGATATCCGGCGCAGGCTTGTCGTCATCAGCACTATTGGGTTCGGTTTCAACGACAGCTTCCGGCTGCGCCTCGGGCTCAGGATTGACCGGCGCCGGATCCTGCACCATCTGCTCCTGCACCACCTGCTCATCGACACGCGGGTCAAGCGCCGCCACCAGCGGCGAGCTCGACATGCTGTCCGGCATTGCCACGTGATGCAGCGGTGCGTCGTCTACCTGGTGCAGGTTGGTCACTGCTTTCGGACGGATCCGCCAGACCAGCACCAACGCGAAGAAACTGAAGAACGCATACAGGCTCTGACTGCCGAGAAACTTCATCAGCACGCCCGCCAGCAGCGGCCCGATGCTCGCGCCGACGCCGTAAGTCACCAGCAACATGGCGGTCAGCGACACCCGGCGATCGCCTTCGACGTGGTCGTTGGAAAACGCCACCGCCAGCGGATACAGACAAAACTGCACCAGCGAACAGAAGAAGCCGACGACGAACAGCACCTCCAGCGGCACCTGCGGCATGATCGCCAACGGCAACGCCGCCACCGCCAGAAACCCGGCAAAGCAGCGGATCAGCAGCGCGCGGTCATAACGGTCGGACAACCAGCCCAACGGCCACTGCACCAGCAGACCGGCAAAAATGCAGCTACCCATGAACAGACCGACCTGCTCGGTCGTCAGCCCCTGTTGCGAGGCATACAGCGGCGCCAGACCGTAGAACGAACCGATGATCAGACCGGCGCCGAGCACCGTGCTCAGCGATTGCGGCACACGCTTGATAAAGAATCGCGGCTCCATCGGCGCCGGGTGCAGAGGCGCCGGGTGAATCCGCCGGGTCAGCGTCACCGGCACCAGACACAGGGCAAAGCACAGCGCGACCAGCATCAGCAGTTCCAGGCCGAGGCCGGGGTGCATGACCAGAATCAGTTGGCCCAGCACCAGGCCCAGGTACGAGGCGATCATGTAACCGCTGAATACCAGGCCGCGTTGATTGGCATCTGCCTGCTCGTTGAGCCAGCTCTCGATGACCATGTACTGACACATCATGCCCAGACCGACGATGGTCCGCAGCACCAGCCACGCTGGCAGCCAGTCCACCAGCCCATGGCCGAGCACCGCCGCGCCGACGATCCCGGCACACGCCGAGTAGGCACGGATATGCCCGACCCGGGCAATCAGGCGATGGCCGATCTTGCCGCCCAGCACCAGACCGAAATAGTTGGCCGCCATCAGCGCACCGACCCACAGCCCGTCGACGTTGTCGGCAGCCAGACGCAAAGCCAGATAAGTAGAAAGAAGGCCTGAGCCGATCAACATCATCAGCGAGGCGAAATACAGCGCTCGAAAGGATTTCCAGATTTGGCGCATCGGCGTTCCGAGCGGCTCCTTGCAGTAAATACCGGGCGGTCAGAACGACAGCCCGGCAGCAGCGATACGTCAGGCCTGGGCGGCCAGCACACGGCGCTCCCAGGGAGTGATTTCATCAAAGAAGCTGGTCAACTCCATGGTCTTCGAAGCGATGTAGCCTTCGATGAACTCCGACCCGAACAGTTCCCTCGCCAACTGGCTACGTTTCAGACGCTCCAGCGCGGCGTGCAAGGTACACGGCAAGGCCAGATTATCCGGCACGGCGAACTCACCCTGGATTGCCGCGCTCGGCTCCAGTTCCTGCTCGATGCCATGCAAACCCGCAGCCAGACTGGCGGCGATCGCCAGATAAGGGTTGGCGTCGGCGCCCGGCAAACGGTTTTCGACCCGACGTGCGACCGGCGAGCTGGCGGGAATACGCAAGCCGGCGGCGCGATTGTCATGGGACCAGCAGGCATTGTTCGGCGACGCGTACGGATGACACAGGCGCTGATAGGAATTCACGTTGGGCGCAAACAGTGCGGTGAAATCGGCGAGGCCTGCCTGTAGCCCGCCGATGAAGTGGCGGAACATCGACGTCGGCTCGCCGTTCGAGTCAGTGAAGACATTCTTGCCGCTGCCGATTTCAACGATGCTCTGGTGAATATGCATCGAGCTGCCCGGCGTATGCGCCAGCGGTTTGGCCATGCACACCACGTTCAGGCCATGCTTGAGCGCGACCTCCTTGAGCAGGTGCTTGAACAGGAACGTCTGATCGGCAAGCAGCAGCGGGTCGCCGTGCAGCAGATTGATCTCGAACTGGCTGACGCCCATTTCATGCATGAAGGTGTCGCGCGGCAGGCCGAGGGCCGCCATGCATTTATACACTTCGCTGAAGAATGGCCGCAGACCGTTGTTGGAACTGACGCTGAACGCCGACTGGCCATCCTCGCGACGGCCGTCGAGGCCGACCGGCGGACGGAACAGCTGAGTCGGATCGGTGTTCGGTGCGAAGACAAAAAATTCCAGTTCGGTCGCCACCACCGGCGCCAGACCGTGCGCGGCGTAACGGGCGATGACCGCTTTGAGCTGGCCACGGGTCGAGAGACTTGAGCTCCCCCCGCTCAGTTCGTCGGCGTCGCAAATCGCCATGGCACGCGGCTCGTCGCTCCAGGGCAAACGGTGAATCTGCGCAGGATCGGCGACCAGCGCCAGATCGCCGTCATCGCTGCCGTAGAACCGCGCCGGCGGATAGCCGCCCATGATGCATTGCAGCAGCACACCCCGCGCCAACTGCAAACGCCGCCCCTCGAGGAAACCCTCGGAGGTCATCACCTTGCCCCGTGGCACACCGTTCAGATCCGGGGTGACACATTCAATCTCATCAATGCCGGTCAATCGCTGCGCGAGTGAACCCTGGCCATCGGTTGTCATGACGCAATCCTTGTTGTTGTGCGAGCCGCGAACGGCGACCCGGACAAAATAGGCTGCGGCTGTTCGGAATATCAAGCAGCGCCCACAAAAATCCCGATCTTGTGCAGGAGCCGTAGGAGCTGACGAGTGCAACGAGGCTGCGATCTTTTGATCTTGCTTTTTAAAATCAAAAGATCGCAGCCTTCGGCAGCTCCTACACCAGACCTCAGGGCAAGTAGAGGCTGAATACCCCACCACCCAACGGCCCGCCATTGCTGATTTCGGTGCGCCCTTCCACGCCGTTGCGCTGGTGCAGCGCGGCGATGCGATTGGCGAAATACAGACCGAGGCCGGTGCTACCGCTGCTGTGATTGATGCCCTGCACATAATCGGCCTGACGCTCGAGCATCTCTGCTGGATAGCCGTCGCCGTCGTCGTTGATGCTCAATACCAGTTGCCCGGCTTCATCACTGACAGTAATCAGCAACGACTCGCGGGCGTAACGGATCGCATTGTTGATGCAGTTACCGAGCACCGAAGCAATCAGCTCGCGATCGAAGAAACCCAGCGGGCTCAACGGATCGACTTCATAGGTGGCGATGATGCCGCGACTGGCAAACACTTCCTGATGCGCGGCCAGTTGCGCCTCGATGAAATCGTCGAGTTCGTGATAGGCCGGCTGTAGCGGCAACTGGTTGACGCCGAGTTTGTACAGCCCGAGCAACTGCACCAGCATGCCGTTGAGGTGGGCGAACTCGAAGTCGATCACGCCCTGTTCCGAGCCGTCGCGCAGCTCTTTCGGCAGACGCGCGAGCCATTGGCTGTGCGCCTGCATCAGCATGGCCAGGGAGTTCTTCATGTCGTGGACGGTGGAGGCAATCACCGTGGAAAAATCCAGCGCCGGATCAATTGGGTTCATTCGCCAAACGCCTTGCTTTTCAGCTTCTGATAACGCGCAAACCGCGCGTCGGTGTCGGGCATCAGGCCCACCAGTTTCAGGCAGGCCCGACATTCTTCCAGCTCCGCCGACGGCACACTGGTGTCGGTGCCGTGCAGCAGCGACTGGGCCAGGTTCAGCGCAATACTGATGTTTTTCGGTTGCAGCTTGAGCGCCTTGCGGAACACCTCGCGGGCCTCGACCAGATTGCCGGTCTTGTACACGCGCACGCCCTGGCGGTTGAGATCGGCCGCAGCGTTACTCGAACTGAGAATCGTCGGATCGTCGGTGAGCTTGGCAATGTCTTTCATCACCGCCGGGTCATCCCCGTAAATCTCCGCGCAGCTCTTGAGCATCGAAGTGCCCGCCTCGGCCTGACCGAGCATTTGCAACTGCTTGGCCACCAGCAACGCCGCCTCGGGGCTCATGAATTGCTCCATGCCATCGAGGCGCATCAGTGCTTGTTCGGTGAGTTTGTCGGCGGTTTCAGCGTCGTTAAGCAGCAGGCTGGTGGCTTTCATCAGGCGCGCGCGAATTTGCAGGCCGGGATCGCTCGGATTCTCCTTGGCCACGGCACTGAGGGTGGTGTTGATCTCCAGCCGCGTGCGCGTGTCGAGGCCGCGATCGCTGCCCTTGCTGATCAGCGCATGAGCCAGGCCGAGATTGCTTTCCGGGTCCTTGAAACGCGACTGCGCGCCCTGCGCCACGGCCTGACGATAAGCGCGCGAGGCGGTTTCGAAATCTTCGTTGGCCATCGCCAGTTTGCCGAGCAGCGCCTGACGGCGCACCGCCAGCGGCGACAGGCGAATCGCTTCTTCGAGCACCCGCTGCGCGCCTTTGCTGTCGCCTTCGGCCACCAGCACATCGGCCATGCCGTCATACAGCGCCGGCATCATCGGGAACACTTTCAAGGCCTTTTCATAGACCTCTTTGGCCTGCGACACCTGCCCGCGCTTGAACAGCAACTTGCCCAATCCAGCGAAGGCCCACGGCAACGGCCGGTCGGCAATGATGCCGTCGTAGAGCCGCTCCAGCGCTTCGTTCTGGTTCATGTCGCGCAGGGCGTCGGCGCGGTAGCGCAGGCACAGCGGCGAATAGCGGATGTCCTGTTTGCACAGGGCAATACAGGCATTGAGCACCTCGACCGGCTTACCGCGATCAAGGGCTTGCAGAATCGGTTTGAGCAAGGTCTTGCGTTGCTCCAGACGCTCAAGGCGCTGGGCCAGTCCGGAACGGTTGAACGGCTTGGTCAGGTACGCATCCGGCTCGTGCTCCAGCGCACTGAGCACCATCGCCTGACTGGTCTCGGCGGTGACCATGACGAAAACGGCTTCGTGGCTGATGAGCTTTTCCGACATCAGGTCTTCGAGCACCTGCTGGCCATTCTTCTTGCCGTCGCCGAGGTGGAAGTCCTGAAGAATGAAATCGTAGGACTTCTGCGAGCACATCTTCAGCGCCTGCTCGCCAGTGTCGGCAGTATCGACATCCTTGACGCCGAGCTCACGCAACATCGAACGCACGGAACTGCGGAAATCGGAAAAATCATCGACGATCAGAAAGCTTTTTTGGTGATACGACGACATCGAAGATTTCCAGGCAATTGAAGAAAACGAACCGAGGCGATTTCAGGCGCGCAGATGATAGCTGGAGGCCATGCGCCATCAAGCGATTTCGCTGGAGTCTGAACTCACCGTTCGGGTTATCGGCCAAAAATGCCCGGGCCTGAGGGTGGTGCTTCAAGAATGTTGCCTGGAGTATTACTCTGCGCGCCTGCTCAAGGATTTTCATAGGGACTGAATCGTGTACATCAAGGGACGCTACATCCTGTCGGCCTTTTTGCTGCTGTTTATCCAGCCAATGAGTGCGGCGGCAATGGACTGCACCAAAGCGGCGAACGACGTGGAAAACACGATTTGCGCGAATAAACCGCTTTATGAGCTCGACGCGCAGATGGGCACGCTGTATCGCCAACTGATGACATCTGCCACAGCGACGCAACCTGAGCTCAAGCGCACCCAGCGCGCCTGGCTAAAAACCCGCAATGCCTGCGCAGTCGATGTCGCTTGCCTGGATGGCAGCTACCGCCAGCGCCTGCAAGCATTGCAGGCACAGTGGACGCAAGCCGCAATGTGGCAGCCGGACGCCGTGGATCTTCAGGCGATGAACGATCTGCAGGAAAGCATTCGTGCCGAGAGCAAAAACCACCCGGAATTTGCGCTGGAACATGCCTTGGCCGCTCGGGCTTTGGAGTCTTCGCAGACATCGTTCGCGGGCGATCCAGTCGACAGTTACGGCGAGCAAACCAACTTCCCCAAGTCGCGTCCCAAAGGCGTGAGCGAGGATGAGTGGCAAGCATTGAAAGCCTCAAGCATCGGAGGCGCCGCCGAGACCGGACGGACTTCTTACGCACTGCTGGATCTGGACAATGATGGCCAGCGCGACCTTATCGTCGACACATACGCAGGCGGCACCGGCTTGTTCACCTACGTGGAAACCTGGCGCCGCACGGGCGAGCGGTTCGTCAAAAGATCGGTCGAGCCGGAAAGCTCGCTGTTCTACACCAACGACCGTGGCGCTAATCAGGCAATCAGCTGGATCAGGCTTCACGACAGAATTTATGCCGCTTACCGAAACGGCGCCTATGGTGTCGATAATCTGTACCTGCTCAATCCGCTGAAGATCAACCGTCAGGTACCGACGGTGTCTGTGCGTTACGCTTACTCCCTGCAAGTGCCAACCACGCAACATACGGAAGACGGCACCAGCACCTATGAGCTCGAAGCGGATTTGCGCGCGGCACTCGACCACGCCATCACTCAGGCAACGAAAGTCGCATCGGGCTCAAACCCTGACGCGCCCCTTTGCCCCATTCCTCCGACGGGCGCCGGCGAAGACGATTACTACAGCTACGGTCCAGGGCACTACACCATCGAAAAGATCACCGATTTGCCGGTAATGATCGGCGGCGAATGCTACATCGGGGCGCTGATTGACTGGTTCGGCAGTTACAGCGAAAAGACTGGGTTATTCGCCCAACTGGCCGTGCGCAAGCCGGGCGTAGAGGCCAGCGGGACTACCTACGAAGTCTTCGGCCGTCGGCATGTAACCGAGGTCAGTGGGAGCCTTGGCAAAGTCGAAATCAACGACGACTGACCACCGATCATCACGCCGGAATATTAATCGGCACGGTTGCCAATCACCGGATGTCAAAAACACAGACAGCACATTTGTCCTTCAAAAGTGCAGGCAGATTCGCAAATGAGGTTTATTCTGCTCAATTACCTGCGCCCCCGGACGTCCGCGATACGCTTGTACCGCCACAAAAAAGGCCGAAGTGATGACCTCGAAAACCCCTGCCTCGCCCTCTGCGCCCGAACGCAAGGACCTGACACCCAGCCACCTGAATTTCCCCGTGGTGGGCATCGGCGCCTCGGCGGGCGGCCTGCAAGCGACCAAGCTGTTTTTCGAGCATATGCCGAAGGACAGCGGCATGGCGTTCGTGATCATTTTGCACCTGTCGCCCGATCACCAGAGCATCGCCGACCAGATCATTCAGGAATCGACGCGCATGCCGGTGCTGCAAGTGACGCAGCCGGTGCCGATCGAAAAGAACTGCGTGTACGTGATTTCTCCGGCGCACTCGCTGACGATGAATGACGGCTACCTGCGCGTCAGCCCCGCTGGCTCACCGCAAGCGCGCCACACTGCCATCGACCTGTTCTTCCGCGATCTGGCCGATGTGCATCGCGAGCGGGCTTTTTGCCTGGTGCTTTCAGGCACCGGTTCCGATGGTGCGGTGGGCTTGTCGCGAATCAAGGAACAGGGTGGCGTGACGCTGGTGCAAGTGCCGGAAGACGCCGAGTTCGACGGCATGCCGCGTGCCGCCATCGAGACGCGCATGGTCGATCTGATACTGCCAGTGGTCGAGATGCCGCAGAAACTGATGGAGCTGTGGCGCAACTCTCAGAACATCAAATTACCCAGCGCCAATGATCCCGACTTGAAAGCCTTGAAGCCTGCAAACGAACACGAAGCGTCGATCGCCGAACAACGCCTGCATGAAATCCTGTTGTACCTGCGCAGCAGCACCGGTCACGATTTCAAACACTACAAGCGCGCCACCGTGCTGCGCCGCATCGAGCGGCGCATGCAGGTCACCAGCCAGTCTGACCTCGGCGCCTATTACGACTACCTGCAAAATACCCCGGAAGAATCCAAGGCCCTGCTCGGCGATATGCTGATCGGCGTGACCAACTTCTTCCGTGACCGCGAAGCCTTCGAAGCCCTTGAGCGCGATGTGCTGCCGCAACTGGTGCAATCGGTTGCCGACTCGTCGGAAAAAGAAGAACTGCGCATCTGGTCTGCCGGCTGCTCGACCGGCGAAGAAGCCTACAGCCTGGCGATCCTGCTCGATGATCAGATGCAGGTACAAAGCAGCAAGGCCAACCTGCAAGTGTTCGCCACCGATATCGACGAACGCGCGATCACCACTGGCCGCGCCGGCACCTATCCGCAAGCCATCGTCACCGACGTACCGCCAACACGCCTTCGGCATTATTTCGTCAAGGACAATGAGCATTACCGGATTCGCAAGGAAATCCGCGAGAAAGTGCTGTTCGCCAAGCACAGCCTGTTGTCCGATCCGCCGTTCTCGCAGATCGACCTGATCGTTTGCCGCAATCTGCTGATTTACCTGGATCGCGAGGTGCAGCGGGAAATCCTGCAGATGTTCCACTTCGCCCTGCGACCGGGTGGTTTCCTGTTTCTCGGCACTTCGGAAAGCGCCGATGCCTGCCATGAACTGTTCGCGCCCGTGGACAAGCGCAACCGCATCTTCCGCGCCAAGACCGGCACCGCGAACAGCCGCCGCACCCCGACCATGCCGCGTGGCGGTTACATGCGCACCAGCGTTTCCCGACCGCCATCGAAAGCCATCGAGCCCGTCAAGCTGTCGTTTGCCGATATCCACCGCCGCGCCATAGAACGCTTCGCCCCGCCGAGCATCATCGTCGACACCAACGCCGATATCCTTCACATGAGCGAAGCCGCCGGGCGCTTCCTTCGGCATGTCGGCGGCGAGCTGTCACGCAACTTGCTGACGCTGATCCTGCCGGAACTGCGCCTGGAAATCCGCACGACGCTGTTCCAGGTGCAGCAAAGCAACCTCACCGTGCGCTCGCGTGAAGTGCTGCTCAAGCGCGAGGAGCGTCAGTACCGCATCACGCTGATTGCGCAGCCGTACAAGGACGACGACTTCGACAGCGAGTGCGTGCTGGTGACCTTCGATGAAACGGAGATCGACGCGCACGAGCAGGCGCTGACCACGGTGCTGCAGACTGAAAGCCAAGTGCTCTCGAATCTGGAACGTGAGCTGCAACGCACCAAATTGCATTTGCAGGACACCATCGAACAGTCGGAAATCTCCAGCGAAGAGCTCAAGGCTTCCAACGAGGAGATGCAGGCGATCAACGAAGAACTGCGCTCGGCCACCGAAGAGCTCGAGACCAGCAAGGAAGAGTTGCAGTCAATCAATGAAGAGCTGTTGACGGTCAACTACGAGCTGAAGACCAAAGTCGAAGAAACGGACAAGATCAACGATTATCTGACCAATCTGATCGCTTCTACTGATATTGCTACGGTGTTCGTCGATCGCAGCATGCGCATCAAATGGTTCACGCCGCGCGCTACCGACATCTTCAGCATGCTGCCGGTAGACACTGGCCGTTCACTGCTGGATATCACCCATCGTCTGAATTACCCGGCGATGACCGAGGACGCGGCGCAAGTGTTCGAATCGCTGAACATGATCGAACGCGAGGTCAACAGTACCGATAACCGCTGGTACATCGCCCGCTTGCTGCCTTATCGCTCCAGCGAAGACCATATCGACGGCACCGTGTTGACCTTCATCGACATCAGCAAACGCCGCGAAGCCGAGGAAGAGCTGCGCCTGGGCGAAGAACGCATGCGTCTGGTCGCTGAGAGTACGCGTGACTACGCGATTATCATCCTCGATGAAATGGGTGCGATCACCAGTTGGAACAAAGGCGCTGAACTGATCTTTGGCCACAGCAAAAACGAGGCCGAAGGTCAGTACTACGATTTCATCTTCACAGCCGAAGACCGTGCTGCCGGCATGGCTGAAAGTGAATTGTCCACGGCTCGTCAGCACGGGCGCTCGGAGGATGAGCGCTGGCATGTGCGCAAGGATGGCAGCCGTTTCTTCTGCAGCGGCGAGGTCACCCGGCTCAGCGGCGACCGCTTGCAAGGCTATGTGAAAATCGCCCGCGACCTGACCGGGCACAAGCGCCAGCAGGATGAACAGAGCAAGGAACTGGCGCAGACGCGCAATACGGTGTCCCTGCGTGATGAGTTCTTCGCGGTCATGTCCCATGAACTCAAGCACCCGCTCAACCTGATCCAACTCAACGCCGAACTGTTGCGCCGTTTGCCAATGATCCGCACCGCCGGACCGGCGACCAAAGCGGTCAACACCATTTGCGATGCGGTGAACAGTCAGGCGCGGATCATCGACGACCTGCTTGATGTAGCACGGGTGCGCACCGGCAAGCTCAAACTGCAATTGGCGCGTGTCGATCTGAGCGCGGTTCTGCGTGACATCCACACGGTAGTGCTCAATGAGCAGCATGCCACGCGCATCGATCTGCAATTGCCTGAAGCACCGTTGATCATTCATGCCGACCCGACACGGGTCGAGCAGATCATCTGGAATCTGGTCAACAATGCCTTGAAGTTCACACCACCGAGCGGGCGCATTGAGTTGATTGCCAGCAAGAGCGGGAAAATGGCGCAACTGGACGTCAAGGATAACGGCGTCGGCATCGCTGCGGAAAACCTCGAACACGTCTTCGATCTGTTCGGCCAGGCGGAAAAACAGCACACCAACCATCAACGTGAAGGCTTGGGCATCGGCCTGTCACTGGTGCGGCAACTGACCGAAGCCCAGCACGGCACGGTGAAGGTTGATTCGCCGGGGCTGGGCGCCGGTTGTACCTTTACCGTTCGCCTGCCGCTGTCGACTGATGTCGAAGAAACCGCTGCAACAGCCGAGGTTGAACCGGTTTCCGGCAAGCTCGATGGCTTGAGCATTCTGCTGGTCGACGATTCTCCGGAAGTGTTGGAGACCTTGAAGCTGCTGCTGGAGATGGAAGACGCCGACGTAACGGCCTTCGACCATCCCGTGGCAGCGCTGAAAGACGCTGAGAACACGCGCTACGATCTGATCATCTCCGACCTCGGCATGCCGGTCATGACCGGCTATGAACTGATGGCTGCCCTGCGCAAACTGCCGCTGGTGAAAAACGTACCGGCGATCGCCCTCACCGGGTATGGCACTCAGAGCGACATGCAGAAATCCCGGGAAGCCGGGTTCAATCAGCATCTGGGCAAACCGGTGGCGTACGACGACCTGATTGAAACCATCGAGGCGTTGCGCCGCTCGGAGTTGCTGTAGAGCTCGCCAGCGCTCCAACGCAAAAAGCCCCGCCGCACGAGTAAGTGCGACGGGGCTTTTTGTTTTTTGAAGAGGTGGTGTCCCAGGCGGGGTTCGAACCTGCAACCTTCCCCTTAGGAGGGGGATGCTCTATCCAATTGAGCTACTGAGACACTGAATTGACGCGGGCTGTATGCGGCGCGACAGACGGCGTGCATGTTAACGGCCGGCCCCTGTTTTGTCATGTCGTCCGTAGGGCTTTTTAAGTGTAGGCAAGCGCCTTGGAAGATTGCGGGAACTTTTACCGGGCAAATTGCACTGCGCGGAAATGCGGTCATTGCAGATTGCAATCAGCGTCGCCGGAAAAAACATACCAAACCCTTGTTTTTAAAGGACTTATCAGCCGTTACACTGTTGGCACGGCGACTGCTATGCCTGTTCTATCAAAAAGAACAATTTGGAGCGTCGTGCCATGAACAGCACCCTCTTGCTTGCAAACGCAGCGGCTCTGGCTGTCTTGCTCGGATCACATTTTTTTCCCAAGGCTGACGTTGAGCAGCCAGTGGCGCAGCGCATGCCGCATTACTTGCAAGTGCAGAAAGCGCCGCAGTGGGCCGTGTTGAGTGATCGCAGCGACGCTTCTACACAAATGGTCAGCGAGCCTGAGCAAGCCTCGGCGCCAACCACCGAACGTCTGGTTTTTTGAAATATCTTCAGGAGTACAACATGTCCAAATCGGCGACAGGATTTCTGATCCTCGCTTTACTGAGTGGCGTTACCCACCTGGCGCTGTTCGAGGAGACGGAAGTCACCTTGCCTCTGGTTGGCTGTGGCGTGTTTGCGGTGCTGTTTGTGCTGGCGCTGATTGCAGGGCGCAAAATCAAGTTCGATCCGGTTCTGCGTTGAGCCGAACCAATTCCAATAACGAAGAGACCGCGATAGCAAGGTCAACAGAGTTGTCGATCTGATGAACGGGGCTGTCGCTGGATCTTCGGTCTTTGAACAACGCATTGCGAGCCAGCCTCGCATCGATTTGCTCAGGGGTCTCCCGACCACGGCTGAGCAAGCGCTTGCGCAGGACCTCATCGTTGACTGTCAGCAGAATCGGCACCAGGGTTGGATACTTCTCCATTGCTTGACGCAGGTTCGCTCTTGACCCGTTAACCAGTACGTGCCGGCCCGCTTGCAACCATTCATCCATTTCCCTTGGAATGCCGTAGGAGAGGCCGTTGGCTTGCCAGGCCAGGGAGAAAGCGCCGGCGTGCTGTCGCCGTTCGAATTCCTCAGGGGTCACGCCGATTGCATCTTCGCCGACGGACTCCGCCGAGCGGGTAATCACCCGACGCATTACTTCACAGTTCAACGCCCGCAGTGGCTCACGCGATGCATCGATCAGGCTGTCCTTGCCCGAACCGGACGGCCCCATCAGGTAAAAAAGCTTGCCATCCATCCTGTAAACGCCCTCCGACGGGTCCTGCCTCTAGTAAATCGGCAAATTGCCACTATCCTGTACACATAGGGATCAAGAATAGCGAGCCGCATAGCATGCACGTTCTGAGGTCTTCGGACATCAACAGATGTGCATGCGAAAGCGGGCAGCGATACGGAAGGATGGAAAGTTTTCCAACCAGTCCGCATTTCTGACAACTGGTGCTGGCATTACGCCTTTACCCGGCTCAATATTTGTCACAGAATTGACGCCAATGATCTGGCAATTTTGAGGCATGATGCCGGCCTCTTAACAATTCAGGTTGAACCAATTGGTCCGGATGCTTGTCCTACCACACATCCTGCGGCCAATCCCGAGAACCGCTCCCCTGAACTAACCGGTTAAATATATGCGCCCATTGAAACAGGCAATTTATTCCAGCCGTACGGCTGACAAGTTTGTCGTACGTCTGCCAGACGGAATGCGTGAACGCATTGCCGAGGTGGCTCGCAATCATCATCGCAGCATGAACTCCGAGATCATTGCGCGCCTTGAGCAGAGTCTTATTCAGGAAGGCGCACTGGGCGAAGAGCTGAGCATGCGCCTGGACAGCCCGGAGCTGTCGCTGCACGAGCGCGAGCTGTTGCAACGCTTCCGTCAGCTGTCGCACCGTCAGCAGAACGCCCTGGTGTCGCTGATCGCACACGACGCAGAAATGGCCGCAGACGCGTCCTGAGTTATACCGAACATATTGAAGCCAGCATGATTGCTGGCTTTTTTTTGCCCGCAATATGACAGATGGCCGCTTGGCAATTGAGTGTGGCGAGGGGATTTATCCCCGCTGGGCTGCATGACAGCCCCAAAAACAATGGGACTGCTGCGCAGTCCAGCGGGGATAAATCCCCTCGCCACGGTTACTTGTACTTGCGCTCATATCTGTTTGGCAGGCACAAAAAAGCCCGTCGATTTGACGGGCTTTTCATTGCACAAGGTCAGAGCAGGAAGATTGTCGCCAACCCGAGGAAGATGAAGAAGCCACCGCTGTCGGTCATTGCCGTGATCATCACACTGGCGCCCATCGCCGGATCGCGGCCCATTTTGGCCAGCGTCATCGGGATCAACACGCCCATCAACGCCGCCAGCAACAGATTGAGCGTCATCGCTGCCGTCATCACCACGCCAAGCGACCAACTGCCGTAGAGCATGTACGCGACTACACCGATCACCCCGCCCCAGACCAGACCGTTGATCAAACCGACCGCCAGCTCTTTGCGCATCAAGCGCGAGGTGTTGCCGGTGCTGACCTGATCCAGCGCCATGGCGCGCACGATCATGGTGATGGTCTGGTTACCGGAGTTGCCGCCGATACCCGCCACGATCGGCATCAGCGCCGCCAGTGCCACGAGCTTCTCGATCGAACCTTCGAACAGACCGATCACCCGCGATGCGACAAATGCAGTGATCAGGTTCACCGCCAGCCACGCCCAACGGTTACGCAGGGATTTCCATACCGAGGCGAAGATATCTTCCTCTTCGCGCAGACCGGCCATGTTGAGGACTTCGCTTTCGCTTTCCTCACGGATCAGGTCGACCATTTCGTCAATGGTCAGACGGCCGATCAGTTTGCCGTTTTTGTCGACCACCGGCGCCGAGATCAAGTCGTAACGCTCGAATGCCTGAGCGGCGTCGTAGGCGTCTTCGTCAGGATGGAAACTGACCGGATCGCTGGCCATGACTTCGGCGACCTGCTTCTCCGGATCGTTGACCAGCAGACGCTTGATCGGCAGCACGCCCTTGAGCACGCCGTCGTAATCGACCACGAACAGTTTGTCGGTATGACCAGGAAGCTCTTTGAGGCGACGCAGATAACGCAGAACCACTTCAAGGCTGACGTCCTCACGGATCGTCACCATCTCGAAGTCCATCAACGCACCGACCTGATCCTCGTCATAGGACAGGGCCGAGCGCACGCGTTCACGCTGCTGGTTATCCAGACTCTCCATCAGCTCATGGACAACGTCTCGCGGCAGCTCGGAGGCCAAGTCAGCGAGTTCGTCGGCGTCCATGTCCTTGGCCGCAGCCAGGAGCTCGTGATCGTCCATGTCGGCGATCAGCGTTTCACGGACGGAATCGGATACTTCAAGAAGAATGTCGCCGTCGCGATCGGCCTTGACCAGTTGCCAGAGCGTCAGACGATCGTCCAGCGGCAAGGCTTCAAGAATGTAGGCGACGTCGGCGGAGTGCAGATCATCGAGCTTGCGTTGCAGCTCGACGAGGTTTTGCCGGTGAACCAGGTTTTCCACGCGGTCGTGGTGCGGACCTTCCTGGCGATGAGTCAGGTCTTCAACGACACGTTGGCGCTGCAGCAACTCGACGACCTGAGCCAGGCGGTCCTGCAGGCTTTCCTGTGTTTTCTTTACTTCGATTTCGGACATAGGCGAACTCCACTCCCAGCAGCGGGGCACGCCGGAAGGATCAATCAGTCAATTCATGATTGGTGAAACGGTTTACTGAACAACTACTGGGTAAGTCCATGGAGGTTTTCCATAAGCCCCGGCGGGGCTGACGGGCGCAATGATACACGCCTGACGGTTTAAAACGTTGAAAAAATCACGGCTGAAACAAGCGCTTGCGAAACAAACCTGAGCACCTGCCTGACCCGTGCAAATGCGACGACTCATCTTGAAAAGAAAACACACCGGCAATGCAAAAAGCAGCGACTACCCTTGAGCGTAGATCGTCACGGAGGACATCGAATGCCAGCAAAACCCGCGCTATATCTACTGACCGTCCTGCTCCACACCACGCCTGCCAACGCCACCACACTTCATCGTTGCCAGGCCGGTGACGGCAGCGTCACATTCACATCGATGAGCTGCGCAACCGGCGAGCAGCTCTCAATTCAGGAGGTCCACCCGCATTCACCCGGCTGGGTCGCAATCATGCCGGAGTTCAATCACGAAGCCGTGACCGGCATAAAAGACAGCGGACGCGAACCGGGCATCGTCGGCGGCACCGAACATAAATGTGGAAACCTGATCGATAACAGGCAGCGGCGCGAAGCGATCATCAATCGGCGAGTGATTGCCGGCATGAGCCAGCGGGACGTCGAAAGCGCACTGGGCAAGCCCGACAAGATCAACACCCGCACGTCGACCACGAGCTATCGTTACGACCTCAAGCGAGGCCGCAGTGCTCAAATTGATTTTGATGAAAGAGGCTGTGTGAAGGGAAAAGCCAAATCCCGGACAGCAAAAAGCCCGCGTTGAGCGCGGGCTTCTTGGTATATGGTGCACTCGACAGGATTCGAACCTGTGACCGCTCGGTTCGTAGCCGAGTACTCTATCCAGCTGAGCTACGAGTGCATTTTGTGTTTTTAGACCAGACCACAACTGGCTGAAACCGAGTTACTCACCTTACAGCAAATAACTCTTAAATGGTGCACTCGACAGGATTCGAACCTGTGACCGCTCGGTTCGTAGCCGAGTACTCTATCCAGCTGAGCTACGAGTGCATTTGTTGCCGCGCATTATAGGCCGTCTAATCTCTATGTCAAACACTTTTTCTAGTAATTTCAATAACTTACAGAAGAAGCCAGATTACGACGTACTAAGCAAATAATGGCGGAGAACGGGGGATTCGAACCCCCGACACCCTTTTGAGGTGTACTCCCTTAGCAGGGGAGCGCCTTCGGCCACTCGGCCAGCTCTCCGCAACACGGGGCGTATATTAACCAGCTTCTTCCCCGTTTGCAAACATAAAAATCGATAAAAATTAATGGCTTGGTTCTTCGTCCTTCTCTTTCTTTATACGCAGGTAAATTTCCTCACGGTGCACCGCAACCTCTTTCGGAGCGTTGACGCCGATACGCACCTGGTTTCCTTTGACGCCGAGCACGGTCACGGTGATTTCGCCGTCACCGATAATCAGGCTTTCCGCGCACCGACGAGTCAGAATCAGCATACCTTTCTCCTTACGCCATTCATTTCAGGGACAACAGTCTGCAAAAAAAAGGCACCCGACCTACAACCGCAGCGATCGTAGCCCTACATGCCTGAGTATTGACCAGCGCGAGCAAAAGAACAGTTCCGGGGCTCGCGCCATTCAAAAATAAAGGGCGCGGTCAGACCGCGCCCTTCACAGAAGCGGATTACTCGCCCTGACGGGCCGGAGCATCCAGTTCGAAAGCCGTGTGCAGCGCGCGCACGGCCAGTTCCAGGTACTTCTCTTCGATCACTACGGACACCTTGATTTCCGAAGTCGAGATCATCTGGATGTTGATGCTTTCTTTCGCCAGGGATTCGAACATGCGGCTGGCCACGCCTGCGTGAGAACGCATGCCGACGCCGACGATCGAGACCTTGGCAATCTTGGTGTCGCCAACGACCTCACGGGCACCGATCTCGCGAGCGGTGTTTTCCAGCACGGTCTGTGCGGCCTGGTAGTCGTTGCGGTGCACGGTGAAGGTGAAGTCGGTGGTGTTATCGTGCGCGACGTTCTGCACGATCATATCGACTTCGATGTTCGCGGCACTGATCGGGCCGAGAATCTTGAACGCCACGCCCGGGGTGTCTGGCACGCCACGGATGGTCAGCTTGGCTTCATCGCGGTTGAAAGCGATGCCGGAAATGATCGGCTGTTCCATGGTTTCCTCTTCATCAATAGTAATGAGGGTGCCCGGACCCTCCTTGAAGCTGTGCAGTACGCGCAGCGGAACGTTGTACTTGCCGGCGAATTCCACCGCACGGATCTGCAGCACCTTGGAGCCGAGGCTGGCCATTTCCAGCATCTCTTCGAAGGTGATCTTGTCCAGACGCTGAGCGACCGGCACCACACGCGGGTCGGTGGTGTAGACACCGTCGACGTCGGTGTAGATCTGGCATTCATCCGCCTTCAAGGCCGCCGCCAGTGCCACGCCGGTGGTATCGGAACCACCACGACCGAGAGTGGTGATGTTGCCGTGCTCATCGACGCCCTGGAAACCGGCGACAACCACCACACGGCCAGCCTTCAGATCACCGCGAATCTTCTGGTCATCAATCTGCAAGATACGCGCTTTATTGTGCGCACTGTCAGTCAGGATCCGTACCTGATTACCGGTGTACGACACCGCCGGCACACCGCGCTTGATCAGCGCCATGGCCAACAGGGCAATCGTCACCTGCTCACCGGTGGACACGATCACGTCCAGCTCGCGCGGAACCGGTTGTGCCTCGCCACTGATTTGCTTGGCCAGATCGATCAGACGGTTGGTTTCGCCGCTCATTGCAGACAGCACAACCACCAGGTCATCGCCGGCATCGCGGAATTTCTTAACCTTGTCGGCGACCTGCTCGATTCTCTCGACAGTGCCGACCGAGGTGCCTCCAAATTTCTGTACGATCAAAGCCATTTCAAAGCCGCCTCTGCCCATGAAGGGCGCCCAATAATCTTTCGAACAGTCGCCGGGCCCGCCACTAGACTGCGGGCCCGGCGAGCCGTCTTATAAAGCCTGCTCGACGAATGGAACGGTCAGCGCCAGTGCGCCATCCAGCGCAGCGGCATCGACACCGCCGCCCTGCGCCATGTCCGGACGACCACCGCCCTTCCCGCCCACTGCCGCCGCAGCCTGTTTCATCAAATCACCGGCTTTGAGTTGGCCAGTCAGGTCCTTGGTTACGCCTGCAACCAATACGACCTTTTCCTCATGGACACCGCCGAGCAGGATCACTGCGCGGCCGAGTTTGTTTTTCAGCTGATCGACCAGCGCCAGCAGCGCTTTGCCATCCTGACCGTCCAGACGGGCGGCCAGCACCTTCACATCCTTGACGTCCACCGCCGAGGCCGACAGATCGTCGCCCGCAGCGCTGGCTGCCTTGGCCTGCAACTGCTCGAGTTGTTTCTCCAGCAGACGGTTGCGCTCCAGTACCGCCGAGAGCTTGTCGATCAAGTTGTCGCGGCTGCCCTTGACCAGGCTGGCCGCTTCCTTGAGTTGTTCTTCCGCCGCGTTCAAGTAGGCCAGCGCCGCAGCACCGGTGACTGCCTCGATACGACGCACGCCCGATGCCACGCCGCCTTCGCTGATGATTTTCAGCAGGCCGATGTCGCCGGTACGGTTGGCGTGGATACCGCCGCACAGCTCGACCGAGAAGTCTCCCATGCTCAGCACGCGCACGCTGTCGCCGTACTTCTCGCCGAACAGCGCCATGGCGCCTTTGTTCTTCGCGGTTTCGATGTCGGTTTCTTCGGTTTCAACGGCGGAGTTCTTGCGAATCTCGGCGTTGACGATGTCTTCCAGCTGCTTGATCTGTTCTGGCTTGATCGCTTCGAAGTGGCTGAAGTCGAAACGCAGACGCTGACTGTCGACCAACGAACCTTTCTGCTGCACATGCTCACCGAGCACCTGACGCAGCGCGGCGTGCAGCAAGTGCGTAGCCGAGTGGTTCAGCGCGGTGGCGTGACGCACTTCGGCGTCGACGTGGGTTTCCACCGGCGCGCCAATGGTCAGACTGCCCGAGGCCAGCACGCCGTGGTGCAGGAATGCGCCGCCGGTCTTGGTGGTGTCGCGCACGTCGAAGCGGCTGCTGCCGGCCTGAATGAAACCGCAGTCGCCGATCTGGCCACCGGATTCGGCGTAGAACGGCGTCTGGTTGAGCACGATCACGCCTTCCTGACCTTCGCTCAGCACGTCGACCGACTGGCCATCCTTATAGATGGCAACGATTTTCGCCGAGCCGCTGGTGGCGGCGTAACCGGTGAACTCGGTGGCCACGTCGACCTTGACCAGGGTGTTGTAGTCCAGACCGAACGAGCTGGCCGAACGCGCGCGAACACGCTGCGCTTCCATCTCGCGCTCGAAACCGGCTTCGTCGACGGTCAGGCCGCGTTCGCGGGCGATGTCGGCGGTCAGGTCCATCGGGAAACCGTAGGTGTCGTAGAGTTTGAACACCACGTCGCCTGGCACCACGGTGCCTTTGAGCTCGGCCAGATCCTGCTCGAGGATTTTCAGGCCGTGCTCCAGGGTCTTGGAGAACTGCTCTTCTTCAGCCTTGAGCACGCGTTCGATGTTGCTTTGCTGCTTCTGCAGTTCCGGGAAGGCTTCGCCCATCTCGGCAACCAGCGCCGCGACGATCTTGTAGAAGAAGCTGCCGGTGGCGCCGAGCTTGTTGCCGTGACGGCAGGCGCGACGGATGATCCGGCGCAGCACGTAACCGCGACCTTCGTTGGACGGCAGCACGCCATCGGCAATCAGGAAACCGCAGGAACGGATGTGGTCGGAGACGACTTTGAGCGACGACTGATCGCCGTTTTCGCAGCCGATCGCTTCAGCCGAAGCCTTGAGCAGGTTCTTGAACAGGTCGATGTCGTAGTTGGAGTTGACGTGCTGCATCACCGCACTGATCCGCTCCAGGCCCATGCCGGTGTCCACCGACGGCGCAGGCAACGGATGCAACACGCCATCGGCGGTGCGGTTGAACTGCATGAACACGTTGTTCCAGATTTCGATGTAGCGGTCGCCATCTTCTTCCGGCGAGCCCGGCGGGCCGCCCCAGATGTGCTCGCCGTGATCGTAGAAAATCTCGGTGCACGGGCCGCACGGGCCGGTATCGCCCATGGTCCAGAAGTTGTCGGAAGCGTACGGCGCGCCCTTGTTGTCGCCGATGCGGATCATGCGCTCGGCGGGCACACCGATTTTCTGTGTCCAGATGTCATACGCTTCGTCGTCGGTGGCGTAGACAGTGACCCAGAGCTTTTCCTTCGGCAGCTTGAGCACGCCAGTCAGGAAGGTCCAGGCAAAGGTGATCGCGTCGTGCTTGAAGTAGTCGCCGAAGCTGAAGTTACCGAGCATTTCGAAGAACGTGTGGTGACGCGCGGTATAACCGACGTTTTCCAGGTCACTGTTCTTGCCGCCGGCGCGCACGCATTTCTGGCTGCTGGTGGCACGGGTGTACGCACGTTTTTCCTGGCCCAGGAAGCAGTCCTTGAACTGGTTCATCCCCGCGTTGGTGAACAGCAGGGTTGGGTCGTTGCCCGGAATCAAAGAGCTGGAGGCTACACGGGTGTGGCCTTGCTCTTCGAAGAAGCGAAGGAAGGCTTCACGGATTTCTGCGCTTTTCATTAGGTTCTTCCACGGAGGCTGCGGCCAAAGGCCTGTTCGAAACGTCGTGAGACGAAGCGACGGCAAAGGGCCGCATTATATCGGCCCTGCGCGCGGGGTACAGCGTGTTTATACGATAGAAACGGTCAATTGGACGGCTGACGCTGTCACTTGCGTGAAAACTCGACGAATGTCGCGATCACTTGTTCGATTTGCGCGCGGCTGACGTCCATGTGCGTGACCATGCGCAAGCGCGCAGCGGCGCTGAGCCTGATCCCGCGTTCGCCGGCAAAGTCCTTGAGTGCTGCGGCCTTGTCGCCCATTTGCACATAGACCATGTTGGTTTGCACGGGCTCGACGACGAAACCGGCCTCACGCAGACCCTCGGCGAGCAACTGCGCATTGGCATGGTCATCCGCCAGCCGTTCGACGTGATGATCCAGCGCGTACAGGCCAGCCGCCGCGAGCAACCCGGCCTGACGCATGCCGCCACCGACCATTTTGCGCAAACGCCGCGCCTTGCCGATCAGTTGCTCGGAGCCGCACAGCACCGAGCCGACCGGCGCGCCGAGGCCCTTGGACAGGCACACCGACACCGAATCGAAGTGCTGAGTGATCTCGCGGGCATCGACGCCAAGCTTGACCGCCGCGTTGTACAGCCGCGCGCCGTCCAGGTGCAATTGCAGGCCATGCTCCTGCGTAAAGCGTCGCGCGCGCGCCAGATATTCCAGCGGCAGCACTTTGCCCTGCATGGTGTTTTCCAGCGCCAGCAAACGCGTGCGGGCGAAATGGAAATCGTCCGGTTTGATCGCGGCCGCAACCTGATCCAGATCCAGCGAACCGTCGGCCTGCACCTCCAGCGGCTGCGGCTGAATCGAGCCGAGCACCGCCGCCCCGCCACCTTCGTACTTATAGGTGTGCGCCTGTTGACCGACGATGTACTCGTCGCCCCGCTCGCAGTGCGCCATCAGGCCGAGCAGGTTGCTCATGGTCCCGGTCGGCACGAATAGCGCGGCGGCAAAGCCCAGGCGTTTGGCCAGTTCGGCCTCGAGGTGATTGACCGTCGGATCTTCGCCATACACATCGTCACCGGTATCGGCTGCGGTCATCGCATCGAGCATGGCGGGAGTCGGTTGGGTGACGGTGTCGCTGCGAAGATCGATAACGCTCATGAACCTGGCCTCTGGTCAGATGGGGAAATCCATTTGTGAAGTGGGATTACTGCGGTCATCGCGCAGATTAATCAACCCTTGAACGCGGAAAAAACCCATTCTTCCTCGAGAAAACAAAGCCCATGTGGGAGCGAGCCTGCTCGCGAAAGCGGAGTAACAGTCAGCATATTCATTGAATGTGAAGCCGCTTTCGCGAGCAGGCTCGCTCCCACAGTGTCATGTGCATGGCCGGGAAATATGTGTTACAAACTTGCCGCCGCCCGCCTATGGGCGGCAAAAACGTTCTCAGGGCGGGGTGCAATTCCCCACCGGCGGTAATTGCGCGCAATGCGCATAGCCCGCGAGCGCTTGGCGCTGCACTCGACTTGAGTCGGGTGCGTCGGCAAGGTCAGCAGACCCGGTGTGATTCCGGGGCCGACGGTCATAGTCCGGATGAAGAGAGAACGGGATCGACGCCAAAGGGCCGTCCGCGTGCACTCGTGCCTGCGTTCGCACCCTTGCATCCCTTTCGATTCATAACGCCCTGTTTTTCACACAAACAGGAGTCAGAACATGCAACCCACCGCTATCGACAGCAAAAGCAAACACCCACAGGGCGAGCGCGTCGCGTTCATCCAGGCCTGCTGGCACAAGGAAATCGTCGACCAGAGCCGTAAAGGCTTCGTCGCTGAAATGCTGGTGCAGGGTTATCAGGAATCGGACATCGATTTCTTTGAAGTCGGCGGCGCCTTTGAAATGCCGCTGCACGCCAAGCTGCTGGCCAAGTCCGGCCGTTACGCCGGCATCGTCGCCGCCGCCCTGGTGGTGGACGGCGGCATTTACCGTCACGAGTTCGTTGCGCAATCGGTGGTCAGCGGCCTGATGCAGGTGCAGCTGGAAACCGAAGTGCCGGTGTTCTCGGTGTCGCTGACCCCGCATCACTTCCATTCGGGCGAAGAGCATCAGAAGTTCTTCTTCGAGCACTTTGTGCACAAGGGCCAGGAAGCGGCGCGGACTTGCGCCGATACCTTGCAGAAGATTCGCGCGTTGCGTCGAACCGAGCCGCGTGCTGTAGCGGTTTAAACTCCGCCCGATCGTTCCCACGCTCTGCGTGGGAATGCCTCAACGGACGCTCCGCGTTCGGCTTTGGAACGGACGCAGAGCGTCCCGGGCTGCATTCCCACGCGGAGCGTGGGAACGATCACGTCAGGCGAGGTTTTCGTCGGTGCTCGGGACGATGAGGATGCCGGCGCGCAGGCCGTTCTTGACCTTGGGGTTGGGGAAGATGATCCGCGCGCCCTGCTCTTCGATCACCCAGCGGGTATTGGCCAGATCCTCGGCCAGCACATAACCCGGTTCCAGCTCGGAAAAGTTCTCGATATCCGCCGGCAGATTCAGGCGGAACGCATCGCTGTGCTTGATGATTTCCCGCGCCACGCTGAACAGTTGCAAGCCGTCCAGCCCTTCTTCTGTCTCCGGCTCAGTGCCTTCGATGATCTGCTTCAGACGGGTTTCCAGCAGTGAAACGTTAACGCCGTCGTTCTGCCCGAACGGCCGCGCCTTGCCCAGTTCCAAGGTAAAAGCTTCAGCGTCGAGCTTGTCGTAGGTGTACGAACTGAAGACGATGGATGGCTTGTTCTGCAACAGCACTGCTTCCATGCCGGCGGCGCGCAGGCGCGCCAGTTCGCGACGGGAATGCTGGCGCCCTTCCTTCCACGGGTACAAGGCGAACTGTTCGATCTTCGACCCACGAATCGCGGTGTGCAGGTCGTAGTGCAGACGCTGGCGCTCGGGCTTGCTGAAGAAACTCGCCGCCAGCCGTTCCAGCTCACAGGCGCGCAACGCTTCCGAGCCGCTGCTTTGTTCGTGGCGGCCGTTGAACAGCCGATTGACGTCCTGCTCGACGAAACGCTCGCCCTTGCGAATCGCTTCCGGGTTGCCGAACAGGAACAGAATGCGTGCGCGCGGCTTGAGATCGCCGCGTGCGATGTCGTGCAGCAGCCGATCAAGCAACTCGATCGGTGCCGTTTCGTTGCCATGGATGCCTGCCGACAGCAGCAGGTCCAGGCCATTGTCGCGCGCTTCCGGGGGCCGCACTTCCAGCGCCCCTTCGCTCAACCAGCGCATGCGCACGCCTTCGACAGTCAGTTGAGTCTTCTCCGTCGGTTCACGGCCGGCGAGGGTCAGTTCAAGCAGTTTGCCGAGGGCGAGCATAGAGCGGTTTCCTTAGTGGTCGTGGTTGCAATCCGGGCCGTGTACGTGATCCTCGTCAGCGCCGAGGTCAGCCGGTTCCATTTCCAGTTGCAGACTTACCAGATTAGTCGCCAATGGGCGCAGCAGCAGGTTGGCGTACTCTTCGTCACCTTCCTCGACGTCGACGCCGATCAGCAGCTGGCCACGGCCGTCCTGCTGGATCCACAGCTCTTTGCCTTGCCACATCACCGCGACGCGGGTGCACGAGGTTTGCAATTGCGTGCCGTCGGTGTCTTCAAGGATCAGCTGCAGGGAATCGCTCATGTTTTTACTCTCTTGGGTGACACGCCGCGCGCCGCGTTCAGGCAGCGCGCCGGCGATCAATTGATCTGGAAGGGATAAACCGCGCCCAGTTTAAGGATTTGCGTCAGTTCATCCAGTGCCGTCCGGCATTCAAGCAGCAACTGCGGGTCCGCCAGATCGGTTTCGCTCAGGCGGTCGCGGTAGTGCTTTTCAACCCATGCGGTCAACGAACCGTATAACGGGGCCGTCATGATAACGCCTGGGTTGACCGCCGCCAGTTCGGTTTCATTCAGCGCCACACGCAGACGCAGACACGCCGGGCCACCGCCGTTCTGCATGCTTTGCTTGAGATCGAAGACCTTCACTTCGCGGATCAGCCCGCCGGAACTGGTCAGGCTTTGCAGATAAGCCCAGACGCGTTCGTTGGCCTGGCATTCCTGCGGCACGATCAGCAGCATCGAGCCATCGGCACGCGAGAGCAACTGGCTGTTGAACAGGTAGGAACGCACCGCGTCATCCACAGTGACCGCCGAACGCGGCACGCAAACAGACTGGAAGTTACCGCCGACCTTGGCCAGTTTGCCTTGCAGCTCGGCAAGCATCTTGTCGGTCTCGAGGAACGCGTCCTCGTGATAGAACAGCACTTCACCATTGCCCACGGCGATCACGTCGTTGTGGAACACGCCCTGATCGATGACGTTGGGATTCTGCTGCGCGTAGACCACGCCTTCGTCACGCAGACCGTGCAGACGCGCGACGGCTTGCGAGGCTTCGAGGGTCTGGCGTGCAGGGTATTTCTGCGGCGCCGGGAAACGGTTGTCGAACGCACTGCGGCCGAACACGAAAAACTCGACGCCCGCCTCGCCGTACTCACGGCAGAAACGCGTGTGGTTGGCCGCGCCTTCGTCGCCGAACTGCGCCACTGCCGGCAAAGCGGCGTGATGGGCGAAGTGCTGTTGATTGGCGAACATCGCGCCGAGCACGCGGCTGGTGGTCGGGTGTTCGATGCTGCGGTGGTATTTGCAATTGAGGTTGGCGGCGGTGAAGTGCACGCGGCCGTCAGCGGTGTCGGCACTCGGGCTGACCGTGGCGGCGTTGGCCACCCACATGCTCGACGCCGAGCAACTGGCGACCAGCAGCGGCATCGCTTCCTTGGCGGCGCGCTCGATCACCTGCGCGTCAGTGCCACTGAAGCCCAGACGACGCAGCGCGGCCACGTCGGGACGCTCCTGCGGGGCCAGCACGCCTTGCTGAAAGCCCATGTCCATCAGCGCTTTCATCTTCGCCAGACCTTGCAGCGCCGCTTCCTTCGGATTCGAGGATTGCTGACTGTTGCTCTGCGAGGCGACGTTGCCGTAGGACAGACCACCGTAGTTATGGGTCGGCCCCACTAGACCGTCAAAATTGACTTCATAGGATTTCATCAGCGAGGCTCCACGAGAATCTGTTGTTATAGGCTTCAGTAACTATTCTTTAAGACCGAGGTGCGGCCTTCGCGAGCAGGCTCGCTCCCACACTGGAATGCATTTCCCTGTGGGAGCGAGCCTGCTCGCGAATGGGCGCTACGCCATTTTCACGCCGGGTGTCAGGGCAGCAGGCAGCACCAGGCTCGGGGTTTCCAGCGACGCCACCGGGTATGCGCAGTAATCCGCTGCGTAGTAGGCGCTGGCGCGGTGGTTGCCCGAGGCGCCGACACCGCCGAATGGCGCGCTGCTCGCGGCGCCGGTCAGCTGTTTGTTCCAGTTGACGATGCCGGCGCGGCTTTCCAGCCAGAACTGCTGGTAACGCGCTTCGGAATCGGAGAGCAAACCGGCGGCCAGTCCATAAGCGGTGTTGTTGGCTTCACTGATCGCCGCGCCGAAATCGGCATAGCGGATCACTTGCAGCAACGGCCCGAACAGTTCTTCGTCCGGACGTTCGGCCACGGCCGTCACATCGACGATGCCCGGGGTCAGCAAAGCCGACTGCGCTTGTGGCTGAGTCATTTCCAGCAGCGCCACCGCGCCGTTGGCCAGCAGTTGTTCCTGCGCATCCATCAGCGCTTTGGCTGCGCCGAGGGAAATCACCGAGCCCATGAACGGTGCCGGTTGCTGATCGAAGGCACCGACTTCAATGGTCGAACTGACTTCCACCAGACGCTTGAGCAGGCTGTCGCCCCACGCGCCTTGCGGCACCAGCAGACGGCGGGCGCAGGTGCAGCGCTGGCCGGCGGAAATGAATGCCGACTGAATGATCGTGTACACCGCCGCGTCCAGATCAGCGACCTGATCGACCACCAGCGGGTTGTTGCCGCCCATCTCCAGCGCAAGGATCTTGTCCGGACGCCCGGCGAATTGCTGATGCAGGTGATTGCCGGTGCGGCTCGAACCGGTGAAGAACAGACCGTCGATACCCGGGTTCGCCGCCAGAGCGATACCGGTTTCCCGCGCGCCTTGCAGCAGGTTCAACACGCCTGCCGGCAAACCGGCTTCGATCCAGCACTTGACCGTCAGCTCGGCGACTTTCGGCGTCAGTTCGCTGGGCTTGAACAGCACGCTGTTACCGGCCAGCAGCGCCGGGACGATATGACCGTTAGGCAGGTGACCCGGGAAGTTGTAAGGACCAAACACCGCAACCACGCCGTGGGGCTTGTGGCGCAATACGGCGGTGGCGTCGCCCAATGGGCCACTCTTCTCGCCGGTGCGCTCGCGGTAGCTCTGCACCGAAATCGCGATCTTGTTGACCATGCTGGTGACTTCAGTCGCAGCTTCCCACAAGGGTTTGCCGGTTTCCTCGCCGATGGTGCGAGCCAGTTCGTCAGCGTGGTTTTTCAACGCAGCAGCAAAAGCTTCGAGGACGCTGATGCGCTCTTCGAGGGTGCGACGTGCCCACTGAGGAAACGCCTGGCGAGCAGCCTGAACCGCCGATTCGACCTGCGCGGCAGTCGCGCCCTCGCCCGCCCACAGCACTTGCTGGGTCACCGGATTCAAAGATTGAAAGGCTTCGCCCTGACCGGCCAGCCACTCACCTGCGATGTATAGCGAATTCATTATTTCGACTCCCGTGCAGCGGACAGCGCCACGGCGCGAACCTGATCGCCGGCGCTGAGTTGAAGACGTTTCGCGGTCTGCGGATCGACCACCAGGGTGCCCGCAGCCAGGCGCGCTGGGGCAGCCGTGATGCGGCAATCCTCGCGTTTGCGGTTGTGGATGATGAACGGCGTGGCGTCATCGCCCGGCGTGCCGACGGCCAGCACCAGCGCTTCGCTGTCACGCACCGCGCGGATCTTGCTGGTTTCGCATTCGATGGCCGGGCCGGCGTCGAAGATGTCGACGTAACCCTGGTAGCTGAAGCCTTCGCTCTTGAGCATGGCCAACGCCGGCTCGGTGTCCGGGTGCACCTGGCCGATGACGTTGCGCGCGTCCGGCGAGAGGAAACAGGTGTACAGCGGGAATTTCGGCATCAGTTCGGCGATGAATGCCTTGTTGCCGACGCCGGTCAGGTAATCGGCCTGGCTGAATTCCATCTTGAAGAAATGGCGGCCGAGGCTTTCCCAGAACGGCGAGCGCCCGGCGTCATCGGACACGCCACGCATTTCGGCGATGATCTTGTTACCGAACAGCTCCGGGAACTCAGCGATGAACAGCATGCGCGCCTTGGACAGCATCCGGCCGTTGAGGCCGTTGCGGTAATCGGCGTGCAGGAACAGCGAGCACAACTCGGAATTGCCGGTCAGGTCGTTGGCCAGAAACAGCGTTGGGATTTCGCGGTAGATGTTCAGCTCTTGCGAAGCGCTGACCGTCAGACCGACGCGGAAGTTGTACCAGGGCTCACGCAGGCCGACCGCACCGGCGATGGCGGAAATCCCCACCACGCGGCCGTCATCGTCTTCGAGCACGAACAGATAGTCGGCATCGCCACGCCCGGCTTCGCCGCGAAAGGTCTTCTCGGCCCAGCCGACCCGGTGGGTCAGGCGCTCTTCGTTGGCCGGCAAGGTAGTCAGGCCGGTGCCGGTGCTGCGGGCCAGGTCGATCAGCGCGGATAAATCGCTGCTGCGTACGGGACGAACAATCATGCTATCTCCTCAAACGGGCCGCTCGCGCCACCCGTGAAACTCGCTAAGGCGTTAAACCGCCACCAGGCGCACGCTGGCACCTTCACCGACGCCCAGGGCTTCGGCTGCTTCCATATCCAGCGTCACTGGTTTGCCCGGCGCGTAATCCAGCTCCAGCAACACCGCGCGGTAATCCTGCAACTGTGCGTTGGCCACCAGGTACTGACGCCCGGCGCCTTTGACCGGCTCGCCGATCTTCACCGGCACCACGCGGCTCTGGGCGATCGAACGGATCCCGGAAACCCGCGCATGCAGGGTCGGGCCGCCGTCGAAGATGTCGATGTAGTGATCGGTCTCGAAGCCTTCGCGCATCAGGATGTCGAAGGTGATCTGCGCCCGTGGGTGCACCTGGCCCATCGCCTCTTGGGCGGAATCCGGCAGCAGCGGCACGTAGATCGGGTAATGCGGCATCAGCTCGGCGAGGAAGGTGCGGCTTTTCAGCCCGCACAGGCGCTCCGCTTCGGCGTAGTTGAGGTCAAAGAAGTTGCGCCCGATCGCATCCCAGAACGGCGAGTCGCCATTCTCGTCGCTGTAACCGACGATCTCGGTCACCACCGAATCGGCAAAACGCTCCGGGTGGCTGGCGACGAACAGCAGACGGCCACGGGAATTGAGCTCGGCCCATGGCGATCCGACCAGCTCGCGCTGCACATAGAAACTGGTCAGCAGGCTGTTGCCGGTCAGGTCGTGGCACTGCGAGAGCACGTGGATCTTGTTGTGGATCTTCAGCTCGCGGGAGGCGTGGACGAAAGTCTCGTTGCGGAAGCTGTAGAACGGCTCCGAATAACCGGCGGAAGCGACGATGGCCGAACAGCCGACCAGTTTGCCGGTAGTGGAATCTTCAAGAACGAAGAAGTAGCTCTCTTCACCGTTGAAGCTCACTTCGGCGGCAAACGAAGCTTCGCTCGCGGCGATCTTGTCGCTCAGACGTTCCACGTCATCCGGCAAGGAAGTGACACCAATCGGGCTGTCCGCAGCCAGACGCTGTACCTCGCCCAGATCAGCCATTTGCGCGGGGCGCATCACCAGCATGGTGTCACTCCTTTCTCTTCAATATTCACAGAAAAAACCGGGCCCACATAAAGATCGATGCAGGAATGGGACTTGTGGCGAGGGGATTTATCCCCGCTGGGGGGCGAAGCACCCCCAAAAATCTGGGGCCGCTGCGCAGCCCATCGGGGATAAATCCCCTCACCACAGGTTCAATCCAACAGGTGAATGTGCCCGGTATCAAAAATTGGTTCGGCGCCGGAAAAACTCCAGGCGCCGAAAGGTCCATCAGGCTTGCGTCAACTTCGCCGCAGCACGTTCGAAGCGGTCGAGACCGGCGTCGATATCGGCGTCTTCCACCACCAGGCTCGGGGCGAAACGGATCACGTCCGGGCCAGCCTGGAGAATCATCAGGCCTTCCTGCTCAGCGGCGTTGAAGATGTCCTTGGCCTTGCCTTTCCAGGCGTCGCTCAGCACGCAGCCGATCAGCAGACCGAGACCACGCACCTGAGTGAACAGGCCGTATTTCTCGCCGATCTGTTGCAGGCGGGTCTTGAACTTGTCGTGCTTGGCGTTCACGCCGTTCAACACTTCAGGGGTGTTGACCACGTCGATCACCGCTTCGGCAACGGCGCAGGCCAGCGGGTTGCCGCCGTAAGTGGTGCCGTGGGTGCCGACGACCAGATGTTTGGCCAGCGCTTCGGTGGTCATCATTGCCGCGATCGGGAAACCGCCGCCCAGGCTCTTGGCGCTGGTGAGGATGTCGGGGGTCACGCCGTAATGCTGGTAGGCGAACAGCTTGCCGCTGCGGCCCATGCCGGTCTGCACTTCGTCGAACACCAGCAGGGCGTTGTTCGCGTCGCACAGTTCGCGGGCACCTTGCAGGTAAGCCAGCTCGGCCGGCAGTACGCCGCCCTCGCCCTGGATCGGCTCGAGCACGACCGCGCAGGTCTTCTCGGACACCGCGGCCTTCAGTGCGGCCAGATCGTTGTAGGGAACGTGGGTGATGCCAGTGATTTTCGGGCCGAAACCGTCGGAGTACTTCGACTGGCCACCGACGTTGACGGTGAACAGGGTACGGCCGTGGAAGCTGTTCAGCGCGGCGATGATTTCGTATTTCTCGGTGCCGAAACGGTCGAATGCGACGCGACGGGCCAGCTTGAACGCGGCCTCGTTGGCTTCGGCGCCGGAGTTGCAGAAGAACACGCGCTCGGCAAACGTGGCGTCGATCAGCTTGTGCGCCAGACGCAGGGCCGGTTCGTTGGTGAACACGTTGGACACGTGCCACAGCTTGTTCGCCTGTTCGGTCAAGGCACCGACCAGCGCCGGATGCGCGTGGCCCAGGACGTTGACGGCAATCCCGCCGGCGAAGTCGATCAGCTCGCGGCCGGCCTGATCCCAGACCCGGGAACCGGCGCCACGCACCGGAATGAAAGCGGCAGGCGCGTAGTTGGGAACCATTACCTGGTCGAAATCGGCGCGTTGTACCGCAGCGTGCTCAACGGACATCGGAGTCTCCTGAAGAGGAACACCCGCCTGGAACTGGCGAGCGATGAGGGGATTGTAAGGACAGTTGGGTGCCCGGCCTTGTCGCCAAGCGACAACTTCTTATAGCGCAAACCCCGGATTTTCCCGGGTTTACGGCAATGCGACATATAGCGTCGCAAAGGCGCAGTTTACCGGGCGCGGCCGATTTGCGGCAGGCCGCGCAGGATACCAAGTCAGCCCCCACGGCAGAGACATAAATATCTACCGCACGGGGGGCGCTTGCTGCTGATTTGCTGAGGGTTCCTCCCAACGCCAAGGAATGGCCATGCATTTGTCTGAAGCACCCCCATCGGCAATCCCGGATGACGCAACTGACGCGCACCATGCGGACGAGCATTATCAACCACTGAAAAACGCGATTCCCGCCTGGCTGGGCGACACTTCAGCCACTCGGCGAGAAGCATTGAAAAGCAGCCTCCCGCAACAGCCGGCCGCGCTCAAGAACGCGCCAGCCGAACAGCACGCGCTGATGAAAAGCCTTGGGGCGGCGCATATCAGCGCCCAGAGCCGGGTCGATAAAAGCCTGGAGCACTTGCAGGACGCTGCGGCCTTCGCCGAGCCCCTGCTCAAGGCCGAGCTGAAAAGCTGCTTCGATCTGGAACTGGATGTCAGAAACACCTACGTGCGCCTGTACATTCCCGCCACCACCCCGTGGTTTCCGATCCGCACCGGCGCCCGCGCCTGGTCCGTGTCACTGCTCGAGGCTGCGCTGCATAACTTCGAAGACAGGGAAACCGAAGACAACGCCTTCGAAGCCGAGTCGACATTCACCAGCGCCCCCTCGGCCACAGGGCAGTTTGAAACCCTGCCCGAGATCAAGGCGAAACTGAGCATTTCCGCTTTCACAAAACTGTGCCGTCGACTGGATATCGGCGCGAAATACAAAGCCAGTCTGGAAGACAATCTGGGCTATTCCGATCCGATGGTCGCGTCGGTCTTGCGCGGCAAGATCGACGCCAGCCAGAAGGCCGCGATGAACTCTGCCCTGCAATGGGCGCGGATGAACCGCGATGTCTCGGAAAACGCGTTACGCACGATCGAGGCCATGCTCGACGGCGTGAAAGGCCTGCATGTGCATGGCGCGCCGCTGCTGTGTCATGACATGACGATGCTTTGCGCACCGCTGACCGGCATCGTGGTATTCGCCCCGGACCTGTACATGACGCGCAATGCCGCGCGCGTCGTCGCCTACGTCCCGGATGACCCCGAACATCCGTTCAAGGAGTACGCCTCGCCGTTGGAAATGGTTGTGGAACTGACGCGCCAGTTGCGCTCCAGGGACTATCAGCAATTCTTCAGCCGCTTCGTCAACCACGACCAGCGCGGTTTCTTCTTCAGCACGCTCAACAGCCGGCTGAGTGAAATCCGCTGGCATCCGCACGAACCCGGCGACCCGCTGCCGGCGTGGCGCGAAGCCCCGGTGGAGCGGCCCGACCTGCAGACTGCGCTGACGCCGTTTTACGACGATGTCTGGCAACACCTGTACCAGGCAAAGCTGAACAAGATTTTCAATGACGCCCGAACCATTGCCGTACCGACTGCCCTGGTTGATCAAAGGGCGCGCTGGGCATTCTGGGATTCGCTGGTCAACATCCTCTCTTCCATCGCCCAGACCGCCGCGATGATCGTCGCGCCGTTCGTGCCGGTGCTCGGTGAAGCGATGATGGCGTACATGGCCTATCAGATGCTCGATGAAGTATTCGAAGGCATTGTCGAGTGGGCGCAGGGGCGCACGACCGAAGCGGTCGAACACTTGATGGGCACCGTGGAATCAATGATCCAGCTGGGCATGTTCGCCGTCGGCGGTGCGATTGGCGCGGCCGAGTTTCGCAAGGTATTGCCCAAGGAAATCGTGGCGTTCATCGACCGCTTCAAACCGGTACAACTGGCCAATGGTGACACCCGCTATTGGCAACCGGATCTCGAACGCTACAAACACCCGCAGAAGCCGAGTTCTGATTCGCAACCCGATGTACTGGGTCTGCATACCCATGAAGACAAGCGCCTGCTGCCCCTGGAGGACGCGCATTTTGCAGTCAGGGAAAGTCAGGTGCCGGGGCAGTACCGCATCGAACATCCGAGTCGCCCCGACGCATACCAGCCGGTGCTGCGCCACAACGGCGAAGGCGCCTGGCACACTGAACTCGAGCAACCGCTGGAATGGGATGGCGCAACCGCGCTGCGCCGTATCGGCCCTGCGGTCGAGAGCTTGTCCGCGAGCGAGCGCGAAACCGTCCTGCAGATCAGCGGAACCAGCGAAGACGCGTTGCGCAAAATGCATGTCGAGCAGGAAAAGGTCCCGCCGCTGCTGGCCGACAGCATTCAGCGCTTCAAGCTTGATCAGCAGTTGCAACGCTTCATCGACCAGCTCGACAGCGATGACGCCGAAGTTTTTCTGCGCGCCGACCCGGCCATGCAGCTGCAGGTGCTCAGCGAATACGGCCGCTGGCCAAGCGACAAATGCCTGCGTCTGCTCGATCGTCAAGGCGAGCAACTGTGGCAATCGTCTGCCGACACAACCCTGCCCGTGACCGAACTGCGCCAAGGCGAACTGATCGGTGGCGACGTGCTCAAAACCCTGCTCCAAACCCTCGACGAGACGCAGATCAAAGCCTTGCTGGACGAGCCCTTCGCCGGACCGACGCCGTCCATCGAGGTCCGCAGCCAGAACCTCCGCAAACAAGTGGCGGACCTCGCCAGACGCAACACAAGCGCGCTGTTCGAGTCGCGCTATCAAGCCCTCCAGCACCTCGACGACCCGCTGGCGGCACGACTCAAGACCCACCCTCCGCAATTGCCGGCCAGCATTACCCGCGAACTGCTCGATACCGCGACCGGCAGCGAACTGCTGCAGATCAGCGAAGGACAATTGCCCGCGCGCCAACAGGCGCTCATGCAGATGGCCAGTGACGAGGTGCGCGTTGCCCGCGCATATGAGGGCCTTGAGCTGGCCTCGGTGAGCAACCCCGACTCTGACTCTCTGGCGCTGCACAGCCTCAAACTGCTGCCGGGCTGGAGTGGTGATGTGCGCATCGAAATCCGTGATGGGCGCTACGGGGGCACATTACTGGACACCATCGGCCGTGACGATGCGCCTGCACACAAGGTGCTGGTTCGCCGCGACGATGGCCAATATCAACCTTATGACGATCGTGGGCAGCAACTGCACTCATTCACTGATTTCTATTCCAGCCTGTTGTACGCATTGCCCGACAGCGAGCGCCAGAGCCTGGACCTGCGCATCGGTCAGAGTCAGGCGCTGAAGGCGGCCATTCGTCAACGTACGCTCGAGCGCGACGAGTGGCGTCAGGTGATTGCCGATACGCCGTCCCGAGCGCCGACTGTCGACACCCTGCGCCTGCTGGGGACCGATGGTTACGCCCATGCTCCGCGTCCGCCGCGTCCCGCTGGCCAGCCGCACACCCTCGAAGAAGACATCCGCGTGCTCTATCCACGCATGTCGAATCATGAGATGCGCTTTCTCGCCGAAAGCATGCGCAGGAGTCCCGCAGGCCCGCGCGCAGAGATGCTTCGCTTGCAAAATGACTACTTGCAATTGCAGAACGAGCTGCATGTCTGGGCCAACAATCCGCCCGCTGTACACCCGGAAACCGGCACGGCGCTGACGTCGCTGGAGAAGCGCGCCGAACTCCAGAATCGCAGGCTGCTCAGGGAGCAATTGCTCAAAGCCTGGAGGCGGGAGCACGTCACGGGTATCAGTCAACAGGGCTTCGCCGCCGGATACGCCTTGCGCCTTACACCGGCGGTGATGGGCGACTTGCCGGTGTTGTCAGCGGACTTCAGCCATATCACCTCGCTCGCCATTGATGGCAGCCCGATGACCACATCTGTCGACAGCTTTCTGCAGTCCTTCAGTCAATTGCAGAATATTGATGCGCGCAACCTCAATCTGCCCAGCCTGCCGCAAGCACTGACTTCAATGCCCTCGCTGCGCGAACTGCGTTTACGCGATTGCCGAGTGAGCCTGACAACGGTCACAGAGTCGGTGCTGGCTTCCTTGCCACAACTTACCCTGCTCGATCTGCAAGGCAATGCGCTGGGCTTGCCGCCGGACCTGCACGCGATGCCTTCGTTGCGCTACGTCAATCTGTCGGACACCGGCATTCATACGGTGCCCGACGATCTGCTGGATCATCCGCGATTGATCTCGGCGCAATTCGATCGCAACCGCATCACGCGGATACCGGAAAAGTTCTTCAACCTGGCCAGCTCCCTCAGCGACGGTTACACCTTTGCAGACAACCCGTTGACCGCGGCCTCTCGCGAACGGGTCAAAGTGTTTTACGAGCACAACGGCAAGCACTTCGGGGTCCGGCCTGTGCAGGAGGATCTGCAGCGCACCATCGCCTTGTTCCCTTCCCTTGACACCGAAGGCGCGACACGGGTTTTGTACCGATTGCCCGGGCCATTGGCCGAGTGCGGAGCACAGTTGTCACGCTGGGAAAATGAGCTCGGCGTTCTGAATCTCGAACTCAGCCAATGGATCAACCAGGCCGCCGTGACTGCCGCCGAATCGGGAGAACGTCTGCCGCTCGAGACGCAGACCCGCGAACTGGATGCCAGGCGAGACTTTGCGCAACAGATCGAACAATTCTGGCGCAGCCCGCCCACGTACCCGCGCCTTGAAGAACTCAGGGCAACGGCGGCCTTCAGTGGCGATATGCCGATACTCAGCACCGGTCTGGAGCGCGTTACCCGGTTGAACCTCGTTGGCAACGCCAATATCACCGCCGCCCTGCGCTTCGTGGAGTGCTTGCCCAACCTTGCCAAGCTGAAAATGAGCGGCTTCGAACTGGAACCGCTGGCGCTTGGCGAAGCAAAACTGCCTCGGCTGACCGATCTGGAACTGAAGAATTGTGGCGTGGTCATGACCCCGGAAAACCAGGCTGCGCTGCTGTCACTCACCGCTCTGGACACGCTGGACCTGAGCAACAATCCGCTGGGAACGTTCCCCGACCTGAACCTGTTGCCGGAATTGTTCCATCTCGACCTGTCCAACTGCGGGTTGACCGTCGTTCCCGAAGGACTGAGCAGCCATCCGGGGTTACGAATCGCAGCCCTCTCGGGCAACCGCATCACGCAATTGCCGGAGGCGCTGTTCGACCTCCCCGCCGAGCGCAGTGACGGCATTGACCTTGCCGACAATCCGCTATCGGCAGCAACGCGCGATCAGATCAAAAACTACTTCCGCATCCATCGAAACGACTTTGACGTCCTGGCGCCCGAGCAGGATGTCAGCCTCGCCCGGCAGCTGTTTCCCGGTTTGAACAAGCAGGAGGCCAGCGAGATGATCTACGACTTGCCCGGCAATCTGGGCGACAGCCGCAAACAGCTCCTTGGCTGGAAAGCGGAGCAGCAACAGATGCGCGATGACCTGACCCGCTGGGCCTCGGCAGTTCCGTCCGCGCACCCGGTCACAGGCCAGGCCTTGAGCGTAAGCGAGCATCTGGCGCAACGATCCGCACGCTCGGACTTCAAGCAATTGCTGGAGGATTTCTGGAGCGAAAGATCGATGGGAAGCGGCAAGCGCAGCGCATTGTTTGCGGCAGACCTTAAGTTCCTCGGCGAAATGCCGCGCCTGAGTGTCAACTTCGATCACGTGACCAGCCTCAAGCTCACCGGCAACGTGACGACCGCCGGACTGGAGCCGTTCGCTGCCTTGTTCCCGAATCTTCAGACGCTGAAATTGAAAGCCTTCACGCTCTATGACATACCCTCATTCGTCGGCCGCCTGCAGTATCTCAAAGAGCTCAAACTGAATGACTGCGCGCTGACACTGTCACCTGCCGGGCAGCAACTACTCGGCACCCTGCCCGAGTTGCGGCTGCTCGATCTGAGCCACAACCCACTGTCAAACGCGCCCGATCTGACCACCCTGCCCAAGGTCACCAACTTTTTACTTGGCCATACCGATCTGACGAGCGCGCCGAAGGGCATCGCCGAGCATCCGCAGCTGCGAGAGCTCTCGCTTGCCAACAACCAGATTACCGAGCTGCCGGACGCTATCTTCAGCCTGAAGCCCGATAAGGCCGACGGCATCTATCTGAACGACAACCCTCTGTCGATAAATGCCCGCGAGCGCGTCAAGTTCTACTACGCGGCACACGGGCGCAACTTCCGGATCAAGCCGCCATCGGCTGACATTGCCATGGCGCAGAGACTGTTCCCGCGACTTGGGGAAAACGCTGCGATCAACATGATTTATCGCCTGCCCGGGACATTACAGACCGGCACGGCGCAACTGATCAGGTGGGAGGGCGAAATCGCCCGCATGATTGGCGATCTCAACGCATGGCGTGAGCGTCTGCCAGTCAACAATCCATCGACAGAACGGCCATGGACTGCGCAGGAAAAAGCCGCAGAACTCGCCGAGAGACAAAAATTCAGCGAAAGCCTCGAACAACTGTGGCGCGGCAGGCGCACCGACAATTCAGCACTACGGTTCAACACCTTCAATGCCAATGCGGCATTTACCGGTGAGTTACCGCAATTGGCCACCGACTTCAGTCACATCACCCATCTCAGTCTGCAGGGCAATCCGGCACTGAAGGTTTCCGACGGTTTTCTCACAAGCTTCAGCGGATTGCAGGGCCTGGAACTGCAGGATTTTTCCCTGGGCCAGATGCCTCAAGCGCTGCAAAGCCTGCCGTCGCTGGAAACGTTGATGCTGAGCAAGTGCCAGATCACACTGGATCCTGCCGGACAAGCGGTCTTGTCCACGCTGACCCGCTTGAAATCTCTGGACTTGTACAGCAATCCGCTGCAGGTCTCGCCGGATGTGTCGGCACTGCAGAACCTGACGTTCATCGATCTGACCAGCACCGGAATCGATAGCGTTCCTGCCGGGCTGGAACAGCTGCCGCAGCTGGAAGTTGCATTGCTGAGCGACAACAACATCATCGAAGTGCCGACCGAGCTGACGCGTTATTCCGGTCGCGGCATGGAACTGGGTGCCAACCCGTTGTCGGTTGCTTCCAGAGAACGTGTCAAAGCCGCTTTCCAGGCCAAAGCCGACAATTTCGGTGTCTGGGTCCAACAGGACGACATCGATCTGGCGCAAAGCCTTTACCCGTCGCTGTCCGGCTTCGATGCCAACGATCTGGTCTACAAGCTGGCGGGTACGCTGGCCGATGGACGTTTTGAGCTGATGCGCCGAAAAACCGGCCTCACCAGCCTGCTCGAACGCCTGGATAGCTGGGCAAACGAGATCCCCAACGATCCTGACACGCAGATGCCACTTGCGAACGACGCGGCAGCCAGGGAAACACGCAATCGCCAACATTTCAGGCGAGATCTGGAAACCGACCTGCGCCGGGCGCCCACGTTCATCATGGACCCAAGAGTTACCTGCGACATTTCGTTCACCGGCGAGCTGCCGGCGCTGGCCGCAAGCTTCGACCATATCGAAGAGTTGCGACTGACAAGCGGAGCGTCCGCCCCGCCCAGGGTGGATCGATTGTTGGCGCTTTTTCCCAAACTCAAAAGCATCACCATCCGCAAATATCCGTTGCGCGAGGTTCCCCCCAGAATCTTCGGAATGGACAGATTGCACAGCCTGTATCTGCCTGGCTGTGAAATCACGCTGACTGCGCAGACCGCAGAAGCCTTCAGAATGCTGAGAAACCTGAGATCCGTGGACCTGAGCGACAATCCGCTCAACATGGCTCCGGATCTGAGTCATTTCCCGCAGATGACCGATGTGCGTCTGGGCAATTGCGCCTTGAGCAAGGTGCCTGATGGACTGTTCGAACTGCCTCGATTGATGTACGCGGACTTGTCCGGGAACGCGATTACCGAGTTGCCGGTCGGGTTTCCTTTACAGCCCGGCGAGGTGCTGACCGAATATGCCTTCGGCGACAACCCGCTGACCGCAGAAAGCCAGCAGCGCCTGCAGCGTTATGAGGCGGCGTATCAACTGCGCCTGGCGGAGCGACAGGCGAGCAACGCCACCGTGTATCAGTCGTTTGAGGACTTCCATGATTTTTCCAGCAGCATCGACACCGATTGAACTCGGCCCGCGCTCAGCCACGCTCCGGCGGCACTGACGACAATTCGAACGGGCTGCTGCTGCGTCGCTGGTTGCGATCTTCCCGCGGCGTGGCCCCGAAGAAATTGCGATAGGCGCTGGAGAAGTGCGGCCCCGAGGAGAAGCCACAGGACAGGCCGATCTGGATGATCGACTTGCTGGTCTGCATCAACATCTGCCGGGCCTTGTTCAGGCGCAGTTCCAGGTAGTACTGGCTCGGCACGCGGTTGAGGTATTGCTTGAAGATGCGCTCCAACTGCCGACGGGATACGCACACATGCTGGGCGATTTCGTCGGTAGTCAGCGGCTCTTCGATGTTGGCTTCCATCAGCAACACCGCCTGGGTGAGCTTCGGATGGCTGGAGCCGAGGCGATTCTGCAACGGAATGCGCTGACGCTCACCGCCCTCGCGGATGCGCTCGACCACCAGTTCTTCCGACACCGCACCGGCCAGTTCCGCACCGTGATCGCGGGCCAGCACCGCCAGCAACAGGTCGAGCACCGACATGCCACCGCAGGCGGTCAGGCGGTCGCGGTCCCAGTCGAACAGATGGCTAGTGGCGATGACTTTCGGGAAGCGCTCAGCGAAATCGTCCTGCCAGCGCCAGTGCACGGCGGCGCGATAACCGTCGAGCAAACCGAGCTGGGCCAGCGGATAGACACCGGCCGACAGACCACCGATCACGCAACCGGCACGCACCAGTTGCTTGAGCGCACTGCTCAGCGCCGGCGCCAGGGTGGTCGGCGGCTCGTCAGCGAGCAGGAACAGTTTCTGGAAATTCTCAAGCTTGCCGGCCCAGGGTTCGCCGGGCAATTGCCAGGCCCCTTCGCTCTGCGGCTCGGCCTGCAAGAACGACAGTTCGTAAACCACGTCCGGGTGCACCCGCTGCGCAACACGCAAGGCCTCCTCCGCCAGCGCCAGCGTCAACGCTTTAGTGCTGGGCCAAATCAGGAAACCAATTCGATGGGCAGTCATGGGCGGGCAATCCGAAACGAACAACGGTGATGAAGGCATGGGCCAATGCTAGCCCGGAAATGAACACAAATCCTGAAACCGGTGAAGATCAGAATGTGGGAGCGAGCCTGCTCGCGAAGGCGGTGTACCAGTCAACATAATTGCTGGCTGTTCTACCGCTTTCGCGAGCAGGCTCGCTCCCACAGGGGATCTGAGCCAGCCAGAAGATCGCGAAGCATGACCTAATCTGGTGCACAACGGCAGCCCTGATTTATTTCAGGCTGCCCGACAGGAACTGCTGCAAGCGTTCCGACTGCGGGTTGACCAGCACTTCGCGCGGGTTGCCGCTTTCTTCGACGACGCCTTTGTGCAGGAACACCAACTGGTTCGACACTTCACGGGCGAAGCCCATTTCGTGGGTCACCACGACCATGGTGCGGCCTTCCTGCGCCAGCGCCTGCATGACTTTCAGCACGTCGCCGACCAGTTCAGGATCGAGGGCCGAGGTCGGTTCGTCGAACAGCATCACTTCCGGTTCCATCGCCAGCGCCCGGGCGATCGCCACGCGCTGCTGCTCGCCGCCGGACATGTGCCCCGGGAACGCGTCTTTGCGATGGGCCACGCCAACCTTGTTCAGGTAGTACTCGGCTTTTTCCCGGGCTTCGTACTTGGGTACGCCGAGCACGTGCACCGGCGCTTCCATGATGTTTTCAATCGCGGTCATGTGCGACCACAGGTTGAAATGCTGGAACACCATCGACAGGCGCGAACGCATGCGTTGCAGCTGCTTCGGATCAGCGGCTTTCAGCGCGCCGTCCTTGTTCGCCACCAGTTTCAGCTCTTCGTTGTTGAGCAGAATCTTGCCGGCGTGCGGCTGCTCGAGCAGGTTGATGCAGCGCAGGAAAGTACTTTTGCCGGAGCCACTGGAGCCGATGATGCTGATCACATCGCCGGCGGCGGCTTTCAGGGACACGCCCTTGAGCACTTCGTGACTGCCATAGCGTTTATGCAGGTCTTGGACTTCAAGTTTGTACATGCGGTCGGTTCTCACAAAAACAGTCAGTCAGTCGTTGAGCAAGCGCCCGTGACGCAGCGCTTCGCGCCCCGCCACCTTGGCCAGCCAGAAACCGGGTTGGGCATAGCGCAGCCGTTCAATGGCAAACAGCACCCCGGACGTACCAGCACATACCGTGCTGACCCGATCGGACACAGGGTCGATCACTTGAAAAATCTCATCGCCCGCCTCGACCCATTCGCCGGGCCTGCGGGAAAAACTCACCACACCGGGGTGCGGCGCAAACAGCAATTCGGTGCCTTCGAACGGCATGCCTTCGCACGGTTCGAAGGCCGGGTCCGGCCACTCGCCGGTGATCAGGCCTTGCTCGGCAAGGAACGCCAGAATGCCTTCAGCATAAGCCTCGGCTTCGACGCGGCCGGTGTCGGCCTGACCGCCCAGCTCGATGGTCGTCGCCAGACACGCCAGCGGAATTTGCGCATCGGGAAACTGCCGCGACAGGCGCAGCCACGGCAACGAGCAGGCTTCATCGAACGAGCTGCCGCCGGAATCTTCCGCGAGCAAACCAACCTTGACGTTCAGGTGCGCCGACAGCGAACGCCACTGCGGCCAGTGCTGCGGCAGCGCGTACATGTGCAGCGCGGCTTCGGCATCGCAGTGCAAATCCAGCACCACATCGGCGGTGCAGGCGTGGCTGAGCAGCACACGCTGCATGCCCTGCAACTGGCTGCTCGCTTCAGGCAAGCCGGCCAAGTGGTCGGCCATTGCCTGGCGGATCAGGCGCACGTTGGCATGGGGATCATCACCGAGTTTTTCGCCCAGCGCCGCCGCGACCGGCGCGCTGAGCTCGACGAAATCACGGTTGAAATTCTTGCCGCTGCCCGCCTCGAAACGACCCTGGAAATTGCCTTGCAGCAATTGCCCGAGACCGATCGGATTGGCCACCGGCACCAGCTCGATCACGCCGTTGAGCAAGCCGTGCGCTTCGAGTTCGCCGAGGCGCTTTTTCAGCTCCCAGGCGGTGCGCATGCCCGGCAGTTCATCGGCGTGCAGGCTGGCCTGGATGTAGGCCTTGCGCTCGCCGCTGCCGAAACGGAAAACCGAAACCTTGCGCTCGCTGCCCAGGTGGCTCCACGGCAATACGCGGTCGATGCGTTGCATATCAGTGCTTCCGTGGCGCGAGGTAGCTCAACCAGCGACGCTCGGCCAGCTTGAACAGCTTGACCAGAATGAAGGTCAGGCACAGGTAGAACACGCCAGCGGTGATGTACGCCTCGAACGGCAGATAGAACTGCGCATTGACGGTACGTGCCGCGCCAGTGATGTCGATCAGGGTCACGATCGACGCCAGACTGGTGGTCTGCAGCATCATGATCACTTCGTTGCTGTACTGCGGCAGCGCGCGGCGCAGGGCCGACGGCAGCAGGATGCGCTTGTACAGTTTGAAGCGCGACATGCCCATGGCCTTGGCCGCTTCGATCTCACCGTTCGGCGTGGCCTTCAGGCTGCCGGCGATGATTTCTGCGGTGTAGGCGCTGGTGTTGACCGCAAACGCCAGGCAGGCACAGAACGTTGCGCTCGACAGCCACGGCCACAGGAAGCTTTCGCGTACCGCTTCGAACTGGGCCAGACCGTAGTAGATCAGGAACAGCTGCACCAGCATCGGCGTGCCACGAATCACGTAGGTGTACAGCCACGCGGCGCCGTTGACGAACGGGTTTTTCGAGACGCGCATCAGCCCCAGCGGCAACGCCGCGAGCAAGCCGAAGAACAGCGACAGCGCGAGCAGTTTGAGGGTGGTCAGCAGGCCGCCGAAGTACAGCGGCAGTGCCTCCCAGATGACGTTGTAGTCGAAGATCATAGATCAGCCGCCCTTACGCCTACCGAGTAGCGCTTCTCAAGGTGACGCAATGCCAGCAACGAAACACTGGTGATCACCAGGTACATCGCCGCCACTGCGAGGAAGAAGGTGAAAGGCTCGCGCGTGGCATCCGCCGCCTGCTTGGCCTTGAACATCATGTCTTGCAGACCGACCACGGAAATCAGCGCGGTGGCCTTGGTCAGTACCAGCCAGTTGTTGGTGAAGCCGGGAATCGCCAGACGAATCATCTGCGGCACCATCACCCGGAAGAACACCTGAAAACTGCTCATGCCGTACGCCATGCCCGCTTCGGCCTGGCCCTTGGGGATCGCCATGAACGCGCCACGGAAGGTTTCCGAGAGGTACGCACCGAAGATGAAACCGAGGGTGCCGATACCGGCGGCCAGCGGGTTCAGGTCGATGTAGTCGTCATAGCCGAGCATCGGCGCGACGCGGTTGAGCAAGTCCTGACCGCCGTAGAAGATCAGCAGGATCAGCACCAGATCGGGAATGCCGCGGATCACCGTCGAATACAGGTCGCCCAGCCACGCCAGCCAGCGCACCGGCGACAGGCGCAACGCGACACCGATCAGCCCGAGAACGATGGCCAGAGCCATGGACGACAAGGCGAGCTGAAGCGTCAGCCATGCGCCATCGAGGATGACAGCCCCGTAGCCTTTCAACATGATTCAGGTCCTCGAAAGTTGGGATGAAAAAATGGCGCAAACCGCAGAGATTCTGTTGCTTGCGCCATTTCGGACTTGTCGCAGAGACGTCTTACTTGCCGTAGATGTCGAAGGCGAAGTACTTGTCCTGAATTGCTTTGTATTTGCCGTTTTCGCGGATGGCCGCGATGGCAGTGTTGATCTTGTCTTTCAGGGCGTCGCCCTTGCGCACTGCGATACCTACGCCGTCGCCGAAGTATTTGACGTCGGTGAAGGCCGGGCCAACGAACGCGAAGCCTTTGCCGGCGTCGGTTTTCAGGAAACCGTCGTCCAGCAGGGTGGCGTCAGCCACGGTACCGTCGAGGCGACCGGCAGCCACGTCGAGGTAGATTTCGTTCTGCGAGCCGTACGGCTTGATCTCGGCGCCCAATGGAGCCAGAACTTCGCGGGCGAAACGCTCGTGGATCGAGCCACGCTGTACGCCGATGTTCTTGCCCTTCAGTTCAGCCAGACCTTCGCTGACCTGAGTGCCGGCCTTCATGACCAGACGCGCCGGAGTGTTGTAGTACTTGTTGGTGAAGTCGACCGACTTCTTGCGATCTTCGGTGATCGACATCGACGACAGGATGGCGTCGATCTTGCGCACTTTGAGAGCCGGGATCAGGCCGTCGAACTCTTGCTCGACCCACACGCACTTGACTTTCATTTCTTCGCACAGCGCGTTGCCGATGTCGTAGTCGAAACCGACGATGCTGCCGTCCGGTGCTTTCGAAGCGAATGGAGGGTAAGCCGCTTCGATGCCGATCTTCACAGGTTTTTCGTCAGCGACGGCATTCAGCGACAGCACGGACAGTGCCAGGGCGCCAAGCAGCACAAGTTTCTTCATCTTGGGACTCCATCGGTAAAGGGCAAAAACGGCAGAGTGAGCGACAGCCCAATATGCGAATGGGTGAATCGGAAATCGGTTGCGCATCGGCGGAAATTTCCCGTTGAAACCGCAGGCGATTTCAACGTCAGCCACGATGAGCGAGTGATCGGCATTCTAACGACAGGCCCGAAGCCGATATTTCTTCAATGCGACAACTAATTACAGATGCACCGAGAAAGCGGTTTGAGCTCATTGACAGCCCTGCAAATTCATGCAAGAGCGAAAGACAGTGAACCGATACATATTGCAAGTTGCGGGCCCATTATTCGCAAACCCTTCTAATCCGGCAAGCGCAGCGTTATGTCTTATTTTTCCGCGGGGCTTTGGCGGCTCTAAAACGGCGCACCGCGTTTCCCTTCGCCCCGGTTTGGCGCGGGCGGTTACACATTGGGTTGTGGCGGGTAACAGCGGGAAAGGTCTGACGGTGCAGATCGATAATTATTGGTTGAGTCGCTGATCGTTCCCACGCTCCGCGTGGGAACGCCTCCCTCGACGCTCTGCGTCGGCTTATGGGACGCAGAGCGTCCCTTGCTGCATTCCCACGCAGAGCGTGGGAACGATCAAAACATTTGAAATGCGCCCGTTTCCTTGTGGGAGCGAGCCTGCTCGCGAAGAGGCCAGCCCGATCGACACAAATCCACCAGACACAAAAAAGCCCCGCCCGGCATCACCGGACAGGGCTCCTATGTTTCTAACGCTTAAGCAACATTCATGGTCTTGTGCGTATCAATCAAATGCTGCACCACACCCGGATCCGCCAGGGTCGAGATATCGCCCAAGCCATCGTATTCCGCCGTGGCGATCTTGCGCAGGATGCGGCGCATGATCTTGCCCGAACGGGTCTTCGGCAGCCCCGGCGCCCACTGGATCACGTCCGGCGAAGCAATCGGGCCGATCTCCTTGCGCACCCAGTTCTTCAGCTCCAGGCGCAACTGCTCGGTCGGCTCCTCGCCATTCTTCAAGGTCACGTAGACATAGATGCCCTGCCCCTTGATGTCATGCGGCACACCCACCACCGCAGCTTCGGCAACTTTCGGATGCGCGACCATCGCGCTTTCGATCTCGGCGGTGCCCATGCGGTGGCCGGAGACGTTGAGCACATCGTCCACGCGCCCGGTGATCCAGTAGTAACCGTCGGCATCGCGACGTGCGCCGTCACCGGTGAAATACATGCCACGGAAGGTCTTGAAGTAGGTATCGACGAAACGATCGTGATCGCCGTACAGCGTACGCGCCTGGCCTGGCCACGAATCGAGAATCACCAGATTGCCCTCGGCCTCGCCCTCGATGATGTTGCCGAGGTTGTCGACCAGCGCCGGCACCACACCGAAGAACGGACGCGCCGCCGAACCCGGCTTCAGCGCGTGAGCACCCGGCAGCGGGCTCATCATGTTGCCGCCAGTCTCGGTCTGCCACCAGGTATCGACGATCGGGCAACGCGACTTGCCGACATTCTTGTAGTACCAGTCCCAGGCTTCCGGGTTGATCGGCTCACCGACCGAACCGAGCAGACGCAGGCTGCTGCCATCGGCGCCTTCCACGGCAGCCTGACCCGAGGCCATCATCGCGCGGATCGCGGTCGGCGCGGTGTAGAGGATGTTGACCTTGTGCTTGTCGATGATCTTCGCCACCCGGGTGATGTCCGGGTAGTTCGGCACACCTTCGAACAGCACGGTGGTCGCGCCGTTGGCCAGCGGGCCGTAGACGATGTAACTGTGGCCGGTGACCCAGCCGACGTCGGCGGTGCACCAGTAGATTTCGCCCGGACGGTAGTCGAACACGCGTTCGTGGGTCATCGCCGCATACAGCAGATAACCGCCGGTGGTGTGCTGCACGCCCTTCGGCTTGCCGGTGGAGCCGGAGGTATAAAGGATGAACAACGCTTCTTCGGCGCCCATCTCTTTCGGCGCGCAAACGGTGCCCGCGACCTTCATCAGGTCTTCGTACCAGATGTCGCGATGCTGGTTCCACTTGATGTCGCCACCGGTGCGCTTGCAGACGATGACTTTCTGGATGCTGCTGGTTTCCGGGTTGGTCAGCGCGTCGTCGACGTTGGCCTTGAGGGAAATCTTCTTGCCGGCACGGATGCCTTCGTCAGCAGTGATCACCACTTTCGAACGGCAATCGATGATGCGACCGGCCAGGGCTTCCGGCGAAAAACCGCCGAACACCACCGAGTGAATCGCGCCGATCCGGGTGCAGGCCAGCATGGCGACCACGGCTTCGGGAATCATCGGCATGTAAATGGTCACCACGTCGCCACGGTGCACGTCCTGACCACGCAGGGCGTTGGCCAGTTTGCACACTTGCTCGTGCAGTTCGCGGTAGGTGATGTTGCGGCTTTCGGAAGGATCGTCGCCTTCCCAGATGATCGCGACTTGATCGCCGCGCTCGGCCAGATGACGGTCGAGGCAGTTGTAGGAAACGTTCAGGGTGCCGTCGGCAAACCACTTGATGTCGACATGGTGATCGTCGAACGACGTCTGTTTCACCGTGGTGAAAGGCTTGATCCAGTCCAGACGCTTGGCTTGCTCGCGCCAGAAGCCGTCAGGGTTGACGACCGACTGCTGGTACATGGCTTTGTAGGTCGCCTCGTCAGTCAGCGTGTTTGCCAGAACCTCGGGACGAACGGGATACAGAGAAGCCGCACTCATCTTTCCTACCTCGGTGTAATAGTTGTTTTTGTATGACCCCGTTGTAGCCGGGTGGGGGCCATAGAACCATTCGACGATGGTAGTAACAAGCCCCTACAAAATGTCCGCATTCCATGTGGGAGCTGGCTTGCCAGCGATGCAGTCAACGCGGTCCGTCAGGCAAATCCCATCCGGCCAGACACCAAGACCTCAATCGATTGTTACCAAATCTATCAAAAGTGTTTATCAAAACCGCCCCTGTTTACCGACACCCCACCGCCCTAAAATTCACCTCGCCAACAAGGCAACCGCGATTAACAACGTTACAGCCCCCACGAAGGCCGTTAATCCAGCTCTCCAAGTAACGCATCAAATACTCAAGCTCCACACGCAACCCTAAAAAGGTTGCGTGACCCCACTCGACCTCAAAAAGGTGAATTAGAAATGAAAGCTTTATTGGTTCTGGCCCTCAGCAGTCTGTGCGCAACCGCAATGGCAGACGAGGTCCCGACTGATGTCGCACAGCAACAACCGGTCATCGAGGAATACACTTACTCCACACATCTGGACATCGCCAAAGTTGTATCGATGAGCGAAATTCCAAATGTCTGCGAAGTAGTACCGGCAAAAATGGAATACGACGACTCCAAAGGCCAACGCCACATCCTGCGCTACAGCATCATGGGCAACGGCTGCACGAACTGAATCAGACTGCACCGAATCGGATCGCTCAGCGCTACATTGAGGGTCGATTCCAGCCCGGCTTCGGTCGGGCTCAGTTGTGTCTGGAGCCGTGAAAAACGCTTGCAAAACACTAGATATAGTGAAAAACCTACTTTTCTGGCTATTTTTTAAACAAAAAACCACCTGCCAAAAAATTAACGAAAAAAAATCTGCTCGGGTCGATTCCGCGCAAAGCCCTGTAATCCCTCGGTCGGACCGAAATCCACCCCCTCCTCGGCCTCGCCATGAGCCGATTCGCCGCACCACGCCGGTAAAAATTTCCCTATAATGCCGCCCTATACGGGTCAGCAATATTCCCTTACAGGGAGCAACAGCCATTCTGAAGCCCCGCAACAGTGCCCGACGCTGATTGCGCCCATCAGAGGCTCTCGGAACCCGTCAAAATTTCTGTTTATTTGCCTGCGTGCAGCGCTGCAAAAAACGACATCCAACGCGGCTTGTTTGGCCGTGTGAAAAACCAACCCTTCAGGTTTCACACGGGCACAAGCCCTCACGCAGGAGACGACACGTCATGCTGAGCTGGGACGAATTCGATAAAGAAGACAGTGAAGTCGCAACCGTGAAAGGCGCCAACGCCGGCCACGCAAGCGAAGCCAACATGGACCGCCTCGACAACGCCGGCGGTGCCGCAGCGCTGGAAGCCCGCGCCGTCACCGCCGACGACTCGGCCGCCGTGGCCCGCGCCAAGGCTGCACTGAACTCCCTCGACGTCGCCGAAGGCCTCGCCGAACTCGAAGGCGCCTCCGCCCGTGTCGCCGTTGACGAAAAGCGCATGATCAACTGCCGCGCCGACCTCAACCAACTCGTACCTTTCAAGTACGACTGGGCCTGGCAGAAGTATCTGGACGGTTGCGCAAACCACTGGATGCCGCAAGAAGTCAACATGACCGCCGACATCGCCCTCTGGAAAAACCCGGAAGGCCTGACCGACGACGAGCGCCGCATCGTCATGCGCAACCTCGGCTTCTTCTCCACCGCCGACTCCCTGGTTGCCAACAACCTGGTCCTGGCCGTGTACCGTTTGATCACCAACCCGGAATGCCGCCAGTACATCCTGCGCCAGGCTTTCGAAGAAGCGATCCACACCCACGCCTACCAGTACTGCATCGAATCGCTGGCCATGGATGAAGGCGAAATCTTCAACATGTACCACGAGATCCCATCGGTCGCGAAGAAAGCGGCCTGGGGCCTGAAGTACACCCGCTCGATCTCCGATCCGAAGTTCGAAACCGGCACCCCGGAAACCGACAAAGAGTTGCTGCGCAACCTGATCGCCTACTACTGCGTTCTGGAAGGCATCTTCTTCTACTGCGGCTTCACCCAAATCCTCTCCATGGGCCGCCGCAACAAAATGACCGGCGTCGCCGAGCAGTTCCAATACATCCTGCGCGACGAATCCATGCACCTGAACTTCGGCATCGACGTGATCAACCAGATCAAAATCGAAAACCCACACCTGTGGGACGCCGAAATGAAAGAAGAAGCGACCCAGATGATCCTGCAAGGCACGCAGCTGGAGATCGAATACGCCCGTGACACCATGCCTCGCGGCGTACTGGGCATGAACGCGGCGATGATGGAGGACTACCTGAAGTTCATCGCTAACCGTCGTTTGAGCCAGATTGGTTTGAAGGAAGAGTACCCAGGGACGACTAACCCGTTCCCTTGGATGAGCGAGATTATGGACTTGAAGAAAGAGAAGAATTTCTTTGAGACGCGCGTGATCGAATACCAAACTGGTGGAGCTCTGAGCTGGGATTGATCTTCGAGGCAAAGCCCTTCATTGATCAATACCCGAAACTAAGCGTGAAAGAGCCCTGAACCATTCAGGGCTTTTTTATGAGCATGTGCTTTATAAATTAAAAAATTAATACTTTACCTATTGGCAAGAAATATATTTGAAAGAGAATCTAGAAAATACCATCCCCAAAATAAAACGTGTTGCAGCTATAGCTGCGAAAGTGCCACGCAGTGTAAAAAACGCACTGCGCGAGGCACATAAAACTAGCAGCTAATCTCAACCGTTAAATCTTCTGGCTTATCCGCGACTTTTACGCCAAAACGAATCTTTGCTTCAATGTCATTATGTGGAAACTGGAGCGCAAAGCCAGGGGTAATATTAGTAGCAGAATTGTTTTTATCAATTGTAGGATAGAACAAAAATACCCCCTGTTTAGAAGAGCGTAATTCTTGAGTAACTGAGTTATTCGATTTTCCTTCACCGAGGCCGCATAGGTATTTGGCGATATATCGATGCCAGCTTTCAGAATAAGCATTAAACCTCTCCGAACCTCCCTCCACGCGAGAGCGTCTATACGAGTTAAAATTCTGACCTAGAATTTTATATGCAACGCTATTTTTTGGCCCTTCTATATAAAGAAAAAGCCACTGCTCAACATTTGTCTTATTCGCTTTATCCTCAAGAAACTCGATCTCCCTTTCCAGAACGCCTTGTGCAGACCACTTGTACGCTTTCAAAAAATTGACCATGTCCGTTGATGAGAGAGTAGCCCACCTAGACTTATAATCTTTATTTCCTTCGTCAGAGGTTGAGATAGATAGCACTCCTTCCCCAAAGCCAGATTTGGCATTTGCGAGAAGCCGTTCGAGTAAAACTTGGTTATATTTGACATGAGAGGAATTCGTTGGTGCTAGCGTCGACTCTTTCCATTCCTCTGAGAAATTCTTGAAAGTCACAACGGCATTATACATTTTGTTAGTCGCTGTTGGGCGTAGCAAGTGCGATGGTACGAGCGGAGGAACTTGAATTGGAAGTACGGGAATTCCGGTTTTGGGATTAGCGTATCTCTTCAGTTCAGAGCGAAATTCCATTTCGTCACGACAAACTGCTTCAAATGCTTCATAAAGATCAATAGTACCTTTACCAGCTACTTCTTCACGCCCGATATAAAGCCTAACCAAATCGCGATAGCCATCGCGAAATCCAAACCAACGTCCCATTTGCATCAATGCATCTGCTGCCGCTGCACGACGTCGGTAGTAACTAATTGTCAATCCTTCGATTGTATACCCCCGAGAAAGCTTGGCCCCGCCGACGATAATTTTCCAGATACTATCACTTTCAAAATCTGGGTTATCGTTAGCCTCACCATTTACCACAAGTACTTTTTTTGAACCTTCTGACAATCGACTCCAGCAATCTCCCAGAAATGGTTTGATTTGACTAAAGCTTTTCGGTGCTGGGTAACCGTCTTCATCACTGCAAAACTTAGAATAGTCAGAGCCCCACAAAGACTCAAGACGCCCCCAAGCACTGCCCGACATATATCCTCCCTTACTAAGGCAGCGCTCTACCTCTCCCGCTATTGCATCATGATGCTTCGTTAAGTGTGATACGTGCACAAGCATCGTATGGTGCCGGTAATTTTTTGAGAGCGCCGGATCAATACTTTGCCGAAATAACTTTACGGCACCACTAAGGATAAAAGAATCTATAGCTCGTGGTAAATTTTCAGCGGATACATCATCACCTACTACATCACGCACATAGGCTTTTTCATTCGGCCCAGCGACACTTTTGTCAATGCGATCCAGATCATGAAAATCGGCGACGCCCATGTAGTTTTTAGGTCGCGACAAGCTAATAATGAAATCACGAGGGAAAAGATTTTCTTCGTTATCAGGATCGATAAAAACATTAGCAAAAGGAGTTGCAGTATAACCAACGTATTGAGCTCGCGGCAATTGCTGCAAGAGCGAAACAATTGCGGAGTTAGTAGCAGTTCGCTCCTCCACTTCCTTTCTAGTTGGCTTCTTGGTATTGACCGAAGCCTGATCCGATTCATCATCAATAATTAAAGTTGGAATATCTGCCAACCTTGACTTAATCGAATCAAGATCATCCGCTACTTTTTTCAGTACGGCGGGGACCTTCTTTACAACTAGCAACCTAACATCTTCAACATGAAGGTTATCGGGATGATTGAATGGCTTAGTTTTATCCGCCCTACGAAACTCTAAAGATTGAATACCTTGCCTCAACCGCTGATAGTCACCGCTTATATTTGTAAGGCGATGCCAGTCGAATCCTCCAAAGTCAGAGGGCAAACTTCCATGATCAATAAAACTATGAAGATCAGATGCATAACCAACCTCATCTTCAGCAGTAATAAACGGCTTACCAATTAACTCGCGATCGATCCGACGCTGTGTTTGGGCGCGTAGAATATTCATCGTGCCCGCAAGTACAATTATTAGCCGATACCCTGCATCTGCCGCTCGAGCAACAACACCAGTGAAATTCGCAGTTTTACCGCTCTGCACATAACCAACTACTAGTCCCTTTACGGGAAAAATCTCGTTCGCCTCTGGGTCTGATAGTCTTTCGGTTACTAATCTGGTACTTTCCTCCAAATCACTTACTTGATCTTGACTCCACCCCTTGCGCTCCCTTAAATATTTGGAATAAGCATCGCGGTAGAATGATCGACTCTGTTGTCTATCGGAATCGTACCAAGGCTTATGCTCTTGTGCGATAACAATCGGAGCTTCATAGGCAAGATTGGGTGGAAACCTATCATTAAATATCTGAATTAATTCATCATCAAGCTTCAGCAGATTGTAAATTAGCACCCGTCGCTCCCTTGTATTTTTAGGAGTTGTTGTTATCCACGCCGCTGCAGATTCATAATCCCAGAAACTGAGCTTTCTACTGAACAGGATAAATACAGGTGCGGATGATGGAATGGAACTTATGTACTCTTTAAAAATCGACTCAACTGACTCTTCCGCCTCAGAATTAAAATTGAGTGCCAATATCAAGTTTTTTGGCGCGCTAGCCATACCACCCAAAGTATCAGTTATTACACTTATCAGATTCATATTTTATCTTCCTTAATAAAAGCTAAACGAACTGAGACTACATTTCAAACAGGAGAGAATAACTTGGCATCCCCTCTCGAAATCCGAGACCTTCAAAATCCGCAAAATACCGAATATCTTTTATCCTTTCACGATGAGGTACATCAGATAATAAATCATCATTAAGTTTCGGACACCGTTCGTCCACGGGTATAACCAACGGTGAGTTCACTAATTGTAGTCGCTTAGGATAGAACGAAGAATGTTCTGGGCGATAGCTAAAGTATTCTCGCAAAATTATATCTAGCTTTAGTCTCACATCATTGCCCAGAAGATCTCTAGTTAGATAAATATCCTCAGAAAGTGTAGTGCCAGAATTGAGACCGGAGGGTGCAAACCTTAGTGAAAACACAAACAGATCATGTTCCAAGGATGGTTGCAACTGTGAAAACCCGTTGATGATATGAGCATGCCTTGGCCCACTAGTCGCTTTTACTTCAAACTCTTTCTTTCCAAAGCGAAAATCATGAGGCTGCCTCTGCGGACCAACCCATGCGCTGAGCGCTTCATCGCCAAGTTTTTTAATGAGAATTCGAAGAAAGTATAGCTCTCCGCGCAACCCTAGCTGCACCTCTTCACTAAGGCTTGTACGAGTCCTCAGTAGCTCCCGCCACCCCTCAAGAGTTTCCTCAACAGCAGCTATGGGTAAAACTCCATTCAACTGTATCTTATCCGCAACAGAAACGAAAAAACTATACATTTCCTGGTAAAGCGAAAGAGTACTTGTACGAACTTCCAACATGACTCCTTCCAGCGTATGTACCATTGCTATTTTAATTTCTTCTAGAGGCGACTCTTTTGGTTTCACAACGCCATAGCAATGTACTCTCAACGCCAGCTCTTTACCGAACTCCGAAACCCAGATATCTACTGCGGGGGAGAGGCCATCGATGGAAGGAATACGGTGGACGAATGGAATTCCATTTTGGATTCGCACACGCAAATCTTCCCACCCGATGTGCCGGGAGCCTTGTTGAGCTATCGGACTCATTCAGTCATCCTCGAATTTTCTTCATTCACTGCCAGCATCAGGAGCTCATTAATCTCTTCAAGTCGCGCAGTGAAACGCTTACTTTCACGCTCTCTTAATAGATCATCGCGAAGCAGCAAAAAAAGTAGAATTTTTATAGTCGGAGCATCGTTTAGGCTAGCGGATGTTCCTTTTAATAAAACTTGCCGATACATAGCATTGAGTACAACATTACAAGCTGAACGATCAATCCTAAAAAATCTATCTTCCGGCAACTTAGCCCAGACAATATTTACTTCAGTTCTCGGTGATTTTTGGCCAGCAAGGTAAGTTGAAGCTTTCCTTCTAACTGCAACACCAAATCCCCTGCCAGGTACGGGAATAAAAACTCTGTCAACGTCGACAGTTTTTCTATAAACATCTTCCGCGCATCTTAAATATTGATCCATGGCCCCATCTTTTGAGACTAGTGCCATCCTAAAATAATCAGGTACATCAAGCGCAGACTTTTGCACATTAAGACGAAATTCGGCGTCAAACTCTTGTGAAAGTTCAACTTCAACACGGGCCAAAGATAGATGATGGTCTGCGTTATTTTCCCTCCAGCCATTCCACCCCCCTGCCTGAATTAGCCGCCCATTCCTGTAAAAATAAAAGCCTTGCCGCGTGGCAACATTTGTACCGCCTAATAAATACCCACTACTAATTTGATTAGGCGGCCAGATATGTGCGATGCAGTTTATTGTCTGAAGCTCGGTGACGTGTAAAGACACCTGTAAAGGGTAGTTCTTTTCACCCGTAATGGGATAGCTGAACGGGTTAAGACTTCCAACCGTAACGACAAAACCTTGGCCACCGTCAAGCATATTTGACGCATCAATGTAAAGCTTTACGCCTGCATCAATAAATCGATGGAAAACCAAACCAAGATGAACACTCAGTTTTTTTTGCAATCGCTGCAAGACCACTTCTAGCGACTTACTTTGGATAAGTGCATGGTCAAGCTCATCAATTATGACGAGAGTGCCGCTACCACCGATTGCAAACGGCCACTGGATTTCGGCCATCCACATTGCAGCTCCTTCAGAGTCGAGCAACTCACAGTTCCATCCAGCCGCTATCGATTTTGTGGTCCAGCGGCACGAAACGACCTGCTCCGCCTGTTTTGAAATTACAGTTAAACTCCGGCCTTGACTTAACGCGGCGGTCTTCAACCCCATTCCAAATTTTCCCAATGCTTGAGGGCTGCGTTCGCGGGTAGAACCGAACTGCATAGCTGAAAGAAGCTCTTCATTACTCATCCCCAATCCATCGTCGGCAAGTACTATACGTTTAATCTCCGACCCATCATGAACAAAGCGAATGAGTATATTCGTCGCACTTGCATCGATCGAATTATCGACCAAATCTGCAATTGCCTCTTCAATTTTATAACCGATACGAGACAACGCATCTGTGACTTTCCCTGCATGTGGCTGAATCGGTACAGTAGTAACAACTTTTAGTCCATTAATTGATGTTCTCGCACTCACTATCCGACTCCACTTAAAATCGAAAAAACCTCTATTTTATAAATTCTGCATTTTCGCAAAACCTATAAAACTCTCTAGCGACATTAACCAATCACGCTGAGCGATAGAGTAGGTCGCCTGAATATCCTGAGGAACTACAAGTCGTAACCCACGTGACTTCATCTCCATCGTTTGACTGTCGCTAATTGCAGCCTCCAGAGTAATCAGATGTTTTTCAGAAACACGATTAGCCTCACTCAACACCTGCCTCCATCGGTCTTTACAAGTTGTTTTCGCGCCGGCCATAACTAATTTTCCTGCGGGAAATGAATAATCGTGATACTCCGCAAAACCAGGAAAAATAAAATCAGGCTTAGAATTATTTTCTGTTATCAATCCTTTGCCTCGTCCCCGCTGGAAGCGCAAACCATTTAAAAGAAAAATCTCTTCTAAGTGGCTTTCAAATGCGTGACCCACTCTAGATTTTCTTCGATTCTGAACGCTCAGGGAGAAACTAATAAATTCTTCAACGTCGTCCCCAAACTCGCCAAAACCAATCGCAAGCTTCTGTTGAACTAGGTGCCGTTCGTAGATCCGAAAAAGTTTTTCTTCATGCTCCATCCAAGAAAGAACCGCTTTATCTGGACAACTTATAGGATCGATCTCTTGCCCAATAGTTTTTCTAGCATAGTTAGAAAATAGTGATGTACTAGGAAACTTAGTACCGCCGAACGAATTGATTAACTTTTCAAGCCAAACATCATCATCCCTTTCACACTGACTTACTTCAATTCCTAAATCTTCAAGCATGAGCCTGAGTGGCAGAAGAAGCTGTACAGAATCTAAAGTTCCTGCGGTAAACTTTTCATCAACGTCATGAAGACCAAAGAGAAGCCTGAGTTGACTTTCAACCGATGTACCTGCTGGAGTGAAGATCATTAGTAACGACCCGTCCCGCATTTTTGCCACAAGCAGAAAATCGCCTTCGTCGATTAACTCAGTTACTGCGCTTTTATTATAATAAAGTCGGAACTCTGAACTACGATGTGGTTGTTTTCTCCGACAGTCGTACCAAGTAACAAACCCATCGCAGAAATCTGGTGCTACAGACTCATCCGTAACGTAGATCTGCTTCGCGTTGAATCGATACTCCTCATTTTTGCCTGGCGCACCTAAATATTGTTTAAATCCGGCGGCTGGAAGGCCTCCTATTTCGTGTTGGTTGGAGGAGCCTGGATCAGCATCCACGGCGCTCAAATATTTGGCAGCTACGCCTTCGAAATAGTCACTGATACGGTCGGTGAACATACGGTTTCATCTATCTGTAAATATTCATTACCGTTTATCAGCCACTCTGCTATCTGGTCAATCAATACCATAGATTTTTTTTTGTCCATTGACCTAATTGCACATTCCCAAACGATGAGCACTCGCCAACCATCGCTCAAGAGTGCAATTTCCTGAAATCTGTCTCTGGTTCGATTTTTTTCGATTTTTTCCATCCAGAAATCGGGACGCGTCCGGGGTATTTTGAAGTATCGACAGGTATGTCCATGCCAGAAGCAGCCGTGGACGAACACCACAGCTTTGTATTTAGGTAAAACCAGATCAGGTTTACCGGGGAGATTATTGACGTGAATGCGGTAGCGAAACCCACGGGCATGCAAAGCCCTGCGAATCGAAACCTCTGGCTTGGTATTTTTGCCTTTAATGCCAGACATCATTCGAGATCGGGTTACGGCATCTACAACATCGACCAAGCCTCACCTCCATGCACTCGATAGCTCAGCTCCTTTGTATACCCATAGCGACTTCAAGCTCAAGGTTCGCTTTGAGCTATCTAGTGCATTGATGGATGGAGTCGACGATCAAAATTACTCCAAACCTTGGATAGATATGCCTCTGCTTACTCTGGAAGGGCAAACTCCAACTGCGGCCTTTCCTCTTCTGCGTTTTTTTCCTTCGCGGCCAATATCCGGTCCTTCATCAACCGTGCTACAGCCTCAAAAACCGGGACTGCCACTGAATTACCAAACTGGCGGTACGCTTGGGTATCGGAGACAGGAATCACAAATTTACTTTCCCCAGGCTTGTCAAAACCCATCAGGCGCGAGCACTCATGCGGAGTCAATCGCCGAGGGCGATTGAGCTGATTCAATTCACTGTTGAAGTCCAAGGTATCGACAAACCCACGGTCAACCAGGATTTCCGAACCATCCTTGTGATATCTCGCCGAAAGTGTACGAGCAACATCGTTTGGACGAGTCAGGCCAAAGCCAAAACCATTGCCTTTCTCACGGTGCTTCTCTGCATACCGGTAGAGGTAATCCCAAAGCTTGGGAGTGAGAATGTATTTTTCGTCCACTTCCTTATCAAGCAGATCACCAAAACTAGGTCGCTGCTTCGGTATGAGTTTACTGATGTCGCTCAGTGTGAATCCTTGGTGAACATTCAAGTCGCGCCGGAAGCCGACCAGCACGATTCGCTCACGATGCTGCGGCACGAAGTGTCTGGCATCGATGACTTTGGGGTCTGAGCCTTTTGGCGCGTTGACATCTGCAACCTCGTAGCCCAGTTCATCCAACGCTTCGCAGATGATCCGGAAAGTATTGCCCTTGTCATGGCTTTTAAGGTTTTTCACGTTTTCAAGCAAAAAAGCGGCCGGGCGCTTTGCGGCAATAATCCGCGCCACGTCGAAAAACAGAGTGCCTTGGGTCTCGCATTCGAAACCGTGCTTACGACCCAAGGAATTCTTCTTGGATACACCTGCAAGAGAAAACGGCTGACATGGGAAACCTGCCAGCAGAACATCGTGATCAGGAATTTCACGATCAATATTCTTGTAGGCTTCCTCGTCACTGATTTCGGGCTTGTCTGAAAGCGTGACCGAGCGGATATCGAGATTGAAGCGATGACGAGCAGGATCGCAGTAGTGGTTCGCCTTGTACGTTTTAACGGCGTATTTGTTCCATTCGGATGTGAACAAGCACTCGCCACCGATGGCTTCAAACCCTTTCCTGATACCGCCAATGCCGGCAAAGAGATCGATAAAAGTGAATGAAGGTTTGTGGTTCAAGCGCTTGGGCAGCAGATCCTTCAGACGAGTGAACTCAATGTGAGATAGCTTCGGCGAGGCCTTTCCCTTGATCCAGCGATTGATGGTTTCACGGCACCAATGACTCGGACTTACATCGTTGAGAATTTCGGCCAATTGCCCTTGGTCGTAGATCTCCAACAGCTTGTGCAGTAGCGCCAGGTCAGTTACGGGATGGGTATCAGGCTCGTACGAACCCGAGGTTGCTTCGCTCAAGGATTCAAAAGACGGTGTTTCAAAAAGATTCATGAGCCCGAAATTCCTCTGGGTCAAAGCTGTGACGAATGGTCACCATTCTAGCCCGCAAAACTTCAAAGTAAATGAAATTTCCTGGATTCCGTGAGATGGTAGTGGCGACACATATGGGGTGCTGGGGGATTCAATGGCGATCATATACTGGATGCATACACAGCATAATTTACTATGCGTCTTTGTCCAGGTTTCCTTTCGCCTCAGGAACGGTAGGAAAAGTCGCTGGTTGACGACCATCCCTGATGCCCATACCCTCAGCTCCGAGCCTAAGAAACTCTAAAAACCAGAGCGGTCCTCCGCACCCGAAAGTCCTGCGGCTTTTTTTCGTCTGCGGTTTCTCTACGCCTGCGAAAAATCCCGTTATGTCGGGAGTGGGCGAATACAAGACCCGAAAGGGAAATATGTCCGGCCCGTCTCTGGTGGGTTTCTTAGCTCCCGACACCCTAACGAATGCCCTAAGAAAGCAGCCAGAGGTAAATGGAAATGCCTGAATATCAAACCTTCATGATGAAGGTGAATCGCTGTACCCGTACAACGCCCTCGTCGCTTCCGACCCCGGAGGCTCGCCATGTCTGAGCCACTTTTATCGACTCGATTTACTCGCAACAAAACGCACCTGCATGCCGTTCTGGTTGAGAACCAGGTGTGGTTCTGCGTCCATGATCTAGGGCGGTTGATGGGTAAACATCTTGATGAGCGCCAGCTACGCAAACTCGATGCAGATCAGCGTCAGTTGATGTGCGTGGACCTTTTCGGCGAAATAGAAGAACAGTGGATGGTGAGTGAATCCGGCGTGTACGCGTTACTGATTTATCACTACTGTCCTGAGTACCGACAGCTTCGTGAGTGGGTGACGCTTCAGGTTGTGCCAACGCTGCGTGATGCTCGACCGTCGCGATCTGTGGAGCGTCCGACGTTGAGTGTTTTGAGCTGGCCGCAGATGTCGTTGAGTACGTTGCACTGGCAGGATGAGCCGTGGATTCGCTTGCGGGATATGCCTTGTTTGTTGGCGAATGATCCGTTTAATCGTCATGATTCCTGGTGGCGTAAGGCTTCGCGATTGTTGCGTGGAGGCTGAGGGTTCCAGAGTCCGCTGTTTGAATGATCAGGCAGCGGAATTTTTTTGACTAAAAGTCCTTGGGGCAGCTTCGCTGCCCATCGGGGATAAATCCCCTCACCACAATTGAAATGTGTTGCTGTGGCCGGGAGTCTGGATTGGTTATTGAGTCGATGCCGAGAATCGCCAGCAGACTGCCTCCCACAGATTCCGCATCATCCTGAAAACAATCAGTGCAACCCGCCCCGCCTCCCGCTATTAATACCCCTCCCCCACTCAAGGACCCGAGCCCCACCATGAAATTCGATCTCGCCTACTGCCTCAGCCTCGACGACAAGTTGTCGATCTATGACGTTCGCGATCTCAATTTCGATGAGACGGTGGCGTTTGACTCGGCGAAGGAACACTTCCAGTGCCCCAACGATGCGTGTCGTTCGGTGTTCGAGGCTTCCAACGAGTTGGGCACGTTCAACGCCAAGAACGTGAATTACGTGCGCACGCCGCACTTCAAGAATCTGCCCACGACGCAGCATGTGGCGGGTTGTCCGTATGCGAGTTTGAAGGCGTCGGCGTCTGGCGTTGAGACGGCGGACGGCGAGGTGGATGACGGGCGTGAGGAGCATTTCCCATCGGAGTTATTGCTGACCCGGCCTGAGTATGTGCGCAAGCCTGTCGCGCCAGCGGGGGCGGCGGATGTGTTGCGCGATGACCCGGTGCGGGCGGCGGCGGACAGTGGTAAAGAGTCGGTGGGTCGTGAGTCGGCGCCGGACAAGACCAGTGTGTTTGCGCATCCGGTGGAGTGTTTTGTTTCCAACTTCGCCGACAAGGAGTTGCTCAAGCGCATGCCGTTGAAGATTGGCGAGCATACGGCGCCGTACAGTTCGTTCTTCAAGAAGATCGAGTATCTGACGGACAATAAGGGGCTGATTTACTGGGGGCGGATCAAGAAGATCGAGGACTTCCACAGTGGCGCCAGTTTTCGTATCGATTTCGAGGACAAGGTCTGGTTCAAGAAGCCCGAGGACAGTAAGAAGAAGCCGTATCCGGTCAGCGTTTATCTGAACAAGAAGCTGATCGACAACTACCGCAAGCGCAAGGCATTTCTGGAAGAGATCAAGCACGCGGTGGATAGCGACAAGGCGTTGTTCTGTTTCTTCTATGGCGTAACGCCGGAGTTGAAGCAGGTGCCCGGCAAGAAGAACCCCGAAAAGCCTTTCGAGGTCTTCAATGCCGATATCGAGAACCTGGATCACTTCATTATTCGTGAAGCGCCGGGGTTGGAGTGACGCTCAGTTGATGCGTGCCCCTTCTTCAAACGCTCGAATCTCCCGCTCCGCCTCCCTGCGTCGTTCAAGTGCAGCCTGAACGCCCAGATCTTCCACTCCGCAATACTGGCGCAGCCAATGAGCGAGCATTTCTTCATCAGGGCGAAAGTAATCTTTTCGGTCCTTGGTGTTTCGAATTTGCGAATTCATCCGCGCATCGAAACCGATAGCTGCACGTTCGCCTTGGGGCAAACAGCCCCACTCTGCCGCGCAATCCTCGAAAAACCAGGCGATTTGTTCGATGTGCTTTTGTGCGCTGCGATGGCCACGGCGATAAAAACGATACTCGCGACTCAGCTCGAGACGATCGGTCATTGTCCCCGCATCAACCCATTGCATGAGGTCATGATTGATTGCATCGCGGATCAGACCTTCGCGCCAACGCTCGTTAAACCACGCTACAAACCCTTCGGCGTCGGCCTTTTTGGCATCAGCCAGGATCACGCAATAGCGGGTTTTGATGTGCAGGACCAACAACACATGTTTGCGCTGCACAGTGATCGCATGAACCAACCACTGTTCGTCCGCGCCGTTCAGCTCATCATCCTCAATAACCGATGACGGCGGTTTGGTGTCCACCGGCGTGATCGTTTTGCCTTTATGGACACGGCTGAAAAACTTGCTGGCGGCTTCGGTGCAATTGAAGATCAACATCCTGGTTCTCTGCTGAAGACTGGAGGGCAACGCCCGACGCCGATTCTGGTTTCTTTCGCCTGCGTCAATCAATGATTCATTTGAGCGAAATGCTCAGCAGCACCACGATCAGCAGACCGATATAGATCCACGCATGCAGCCGATCCGGTATCCGCCCAATCCACCGCGCAGCCAATCTGATCCCCAGCAACGAACCAACCGTCAGCAGCGCAAACGCCAGCACATCGACATACCCGATATACCAGGCACCCAAATCAGACTCAGTGAAACCGGCCAGCGCCATGTACGTCAACGTCCCCGCCAACGCTACCGGCACGCTGAGCGGATTGGCCATGGACGTCGCTTGCGACATGCTCAGCCCGCAACGGCGCAGCAGCGGCACGGTCATGACGCTTCCTCCTACACCTAGGAAGGTCGCGATGGCGCCGATGCCTACACCGCCGGCGGATGTTTCCGTCGTGGTCAGTCGCCGTGGGAATGTGGTTTGGGACTGTGTGAGAAATCCTCGGCGCAGCAGGCAATCGACGATGGTCACGCCCAGGTAGGCAATGAAGGCGTAGCGGATCACTTGGCCGCTGACCCACATCGCAGCGATGGCGCCGACGACCGCACCCACGCCGATAAACCCGCCCAATGGCCAGAGGTATTCCCGGAGCAGATTGCCCGCGCGCTGGTGTTTGCGTGTGGCGATCAGGGCGTTGACGATCATCACGCAGGTCGAGGTGGCCACGGCGATGTGCATGGCCGATTGCGCGATTGGGTCGTCGGCTGCGTGGCTGGCGGTGAGCATGCGATAGAGCAGCGGCACAATGACGAAGCCGCCGCCGAAACCGAAGAGCACGGCGCTGATGCCGGTGAGGCAACCGAACAGTGTAAGCAGGAGGTAGAACATGGTGGGCGTCCAGGATCGGGGGAGCCCAGGACATTAGAGCGTGACGCACTGGCCGGCTTCAGTAGTTGGGCCAATAATGTTCGCGTTTACGCCAATCGCTGGAACACGCCTGATGCGCAATATTTCGATCAATCAGCTCGATGACACGGCTCGCCCGGTCGTGGCCATCGGTACCGATTATTCCCACGGTCACCTACTCCCGTTTCATACGCATCGCCGCGGCCAATTGCTCTACGGCGCAACAGGCGTGATGCAAGTCAGCACCCGGAACGGTAATTGGGTGGTGCCGCCGCAGCGCGCGGTGTGGATTCCGCCGGGCGTGGCTCATGAGGTGTTGATGCTCGGGGTGAGCACGCGCAGTGTGTATGTCGAACCCGGCAACGTGGATCTGGGGCCGGACTGCCAAGTGCTCAATGTGTCGCCGCTGCTGCGGCATTTGCTGATGGAAGCGGTGGACGTGCCACTGATGTACGACCAGGCCGGACGCGACGGTGTGCTGATCAACTTGCTGTTGCATGAACTGGCACGCAGCGCGCCCCTTGCCCTACACATTCCCATGCCCGCCGAAGGAAAGCTCCTCAGTCTGTGTCAGACCTTTCTGAACATGCCCAACACCCATCAATCCCCGCAGGATTGGGCCGATCAGTTACACATAAGCTTGCGTACCTTTAACAGATTGTTTCGGCAACAGATCGGGCTCAGCTTTCGTCAGTGGCGTCAGCAGGCGTGCGTCGTGCAGGCGTTGGCACGGTTGGCGGCGGGGGAAGCGGTGACGCGGATTGCCTTGGACTTCGGCTACGAGAGCCCGGCGGCGTTTTCGACGATGTTTCGGCGCGTGCTGGGACAGGCACCGTCCGTCTGGTTGGAGCCGACGAACTAGGCAAATTCGAAAAATGCGTTTGATCCCGGCCGAAAACAACTGTACAAAAACACAGTACATTTTCAATCAGCACTTTTGAGCCCGGAGCACACCATGGCCTCTCTTGCGATGAACCACGTCCTCGAACGCATTGCCCTTTTCCAGTTCACCCCGACCCACTGCGTCCAGGCCCGCGCCATGCTGGGCTGGAGCGTCGAACAACTGTCGCGCGAGGCCGAAGTGGCGGTGGCAGATATCCAGCGGTTCGAAGCGCAGCAGGACGTGGCGGACGCCGCAAGACTGGCACTGGCTTATCGGTTTGAAGCGCAGGGGTTGGTGTTCTTCCCGGGGTTTGCACCGGGGCGCAGTGTCAGGGCACAGGGTATGGCGGGGGAATCGGTGGGGCGTGGGGATTTTGCGATGGCTGATTAAGCTGGCGAGGGGGACGCCCCTCACCAACTGAACGGATTCATGCGTTCTGTACCACCGCATCACTCTCCTCTTCAACCGCCATCCACCACGCACTCCCCCGTTGTGGATGCGCAAGGCTGAACGCCTCCCCCATCCGCGGTGTGGTAATCGCAATACTGCGTTCCCATGCAAGCGCAAGGATGCGGTCAAAAGGTTCGTGCCAGGCGTGCATGGCCAGGTCGAAGGTGCCGTTGTGGATCGGGAAGAGCCAGCGGCCCTTGAGGTCGATGTGGGCTTGCAGGGTTTCTTCCGGTTGCATGTGCACGTGGGGCCATTCGACGTTGTAGGCGCCGGTCTCCATCAGGGTCAGGTCGAACGGGCCGTATTGTTCGCCGATGCGTTTGAAGCCGTCGAAGTAACCGCTGTCGCCGCTGAAGAAGATTCGTGTGTCGGCGTCGATCATCACCCATGACGCCCACAGCGTGCTGTTGCCGTCGAACAGGCCACGGCCGGAGAAGTGCTGCGATGGGGTGGCGATGAAGCGGATACCGGCGATTTCGGTGCCCTGCCACCAGTCGTACTGGCGCACCTTGCTGGCGTCGATGCCCCATTTGATCAGGGTGTCGCCCACGCCCAGCGGAGTCAGGAAGTAAGTGGTTTTGGCGGCGAGTTTGAGTACCGCTTCGTAGTCGAGATGGTCGTAATGGTTGTGCGAGAGGATCACCGCTTCGATCGGTGGCAGCTCGTCAATGCTGATCGGTGGTTGGTGGAAGCGTTTCGGGCCAGCCCATTGCACTGGCGAGGCGCGCTCGGCGAAGACCGGGTCGGTGATCCAGAATTTGTCGCGCATCTTCAGCAGCAGCGTCGAGTGCCCCAAGCGGTAAACGCTGTGATTGGGCGCTGCGAGCAGATCTTCGCGAGTAAGCGGCTGCACAGGAATGGCGGCGCTCGGACGGGTGTCGCGCGGTTTGTGGAAAATCATGTTCCACATGATCCGCAGCATTTTGCGTACCCCTTCGCGCTGCACCGGCGCATGATTGCGAAACAGCCCTTGATCCTGTCGAGAGGCTTCAGGCGTGGGAGTGTTATCCGGGAGAGAGACTGGATTGGCCATGACTGAACGACTCCGAAAAACCGTGTGCTGCACGGTATTCCACGGGAAATGAAAATGGCCAAGCTGCACGCAAAGGCCAAACGCTCTGGTTTGTAAGGTGCGAGGATTAACGCAACATTACACTGAGCGGTGTAGTTTCTAGGTTGCATCAAAGCCGACGCCAAGTAAACTGCCGAGTGTAATTTCCCCCCTTCTCTACTGAAGTCCGCTCATGACCGCTCCACAACGCCTCACCGATCGCAAACGCGAAGCCATCATCCAAGCGGCGATCGCCGAATTCCGTGCCCACGGGTTCGAAATCACCAGCATGGACAAGATCGCCGCCACGGCGGGGGTGTCGAAGCGGACGGTGTACAACCACTTCCCGAGCAAGGAAGAGCTGTTCGCCGAGATCCTTAATCAGTTGTGGGCGCGGATCATTGCCGAGCCATCGGTGAGCTACGACCGCGAGCGACCGCTGCATGAGCAGCTGCGCCTGATGCTGCAAGAAAAAGTGCAGATGATGGCTGACGAGAATTTTCTCACCCTCGCCCGGGTGGCGATTGCCGCAACCATTCATTCCCCCGAACGTGCGCAGAACATGATCGAGCGCATGGGCGAGCGCGAGGAAGGCCTGACCGTCTGGATACGCGCAGCACAAGCCGACGGACGGCTCAAGCCGGTGGATCCAGAATTTGCCGCGCATCAAGTACAAGGTTTGCTCAAGGCATTCGCGTTCTGGCCGCAGATCTCGCTGGGTCGCGCGGCCCTTGATCCAGACGCGCAGAATGCAGTTGCCGAGTCGGCGCTGGAGATGTTCCTGGCACTGTATCAGCGGTGAATCACCGGCTCGTCGAGCCGTGTACAACTAATCTCGTAAAAAGTTATACAAAATTGTGAAAAATTCCTTTCTTGTACAACTTTATTAAGTTTTGTATAAGTAGCCATCTGCCAGTAACGGAACGCTGGCATTGAGCAGTCACCACCGAATGCCGTCCGTGCATTTCGGTCTGCCGGCGCAGGAATAGGGACTGAATCCTTTTGATTTTCCCCACTTCCCGAGTATCGCAAGCATGTTTTTCAATCGCCAGAAAGCCGCCCTCGCTGAACTGCAACACACCGTTTTTGACCAAGCTGCGATGCTCGAAGCGATCAACCGTTCGATGGCGGTGATCGAGTTCGATCTTGATGGCGTGGTGTTGCGTGCCAATGACAATTTCCTCAAGACCATGGGTTACACGGCTGCCCAAGCGATCGGCCAGCCGCACCGGCATTTCTGCACACCAGAGTTCGGGCGCAGTGCCCAATACACCGAGCTGTGGTCACGCCTGAAAAACGGTCAGTTCCAGTCCGGCACCTTTGAACGGGTCGACAGCAAAGGCCAGCCGATCTGGCTCGAGGCCAGTTACAACCCGATCAAGGATGCGTCGGGACGGGTGATCAAAGTGGTCAAGTACGCGATGGATGTCACCGCCAAGGTGCAGCAGGAGAACGAGGCCAACGCCAAACTGCAGGCGATTGATCGCGCGATGGCGGTGATCGAGTTCGATCTCGACGGCAATATTCTTACCGCCAACCAGAATTTTCTCACGCGCATGGGTTACAGCCTCGCAGAGCTCAAGGGCCAGCATCACCGCTTGTTCTGCACCCCGGCGCTGGTCAACAGCGGCGCCTATCAGGATTTCTGGCGGCGCCTGAATCAGGGCGAGTTCTTCCACGGGCAGTTCGAGCGCGTGGATAAACGCGGTCAGATCGTCTGGCTGGAGGCCAACTACAACCCGGTCTACGACGCTTCGGGGCGTTTGTACAAAGTCGTGAAGTTCGCGTCTGACGTTACCGCCCGTGTCGAGCAACACGAGCAGGACGCGCGCAGTGCCAGCACCGCTTATCACATCTCGGTAGCGACACGGAAAGTCGCCGAGCAAGGTACGCAAGTGATTCAACAGGCTGCCAGCGAAATGCGCGAAATCGCCGAGGACATCAGCCAGTCCTCAACGCTGATCGCGCAACTGGGCGACCGCTCCGAGCAGATTACCGCCATCGTCAACACCATCCGCGCGATCGCCGATCAGACCAACCTGCTCGCCCTCAACGCCGCCATCGAAGCCGCGCGCGCCGGTGAACAGGGCCGCGGCTTTGCCGTGGTGGCCGATGAAGTACGGCAACTGGCGGCGCGCACCAGCGGTTCCACCGCGGAGATCTCCACCATGATCAGTCTGATCCAGAGCGAAACACGGCAGGCGATCAAGAGCATGCAAGGCACCCGCGACCGCGCCGCAGAAGGCGTGGAACTGGCCAATCAGGCCGGCACGGTGATTCTGCAGATTCGCGATGGCGCCAGTGAGGCGGTGGATGCGGTGAGCATGTTTGCCAATGAGCGGGTGTCGGGGTAATGGCGGTAGTCTCAGTCACCAGGTGAAACTCGGGATAGTGGATGGCAATCACGCGATCTATAGTGACTGCCATCCATCAGCAAGCGCAGGGAAATCCCATGGAAAATCGCGCCGTCCGCATCGCCCTGGTTGGCGATTACGACCCCCAAGTCACCGCTCATCAAGCGATCCCGGTTGCACTCGGCCTGGTCGCCGAACACCTGCAACGCACCGTGCAGTTCGAGTGGTTGGCCACTGAAGAGATCGGCACCGACACTGCGCTGACTCAATTCGATGGGTTCTGGTGTGTACCCGCCAGCCCTTATAATAGTGAAGACGGTGCGCTACGCGCCATCCGCTTTGCCCGCGAGCAAGGGCGACCTTTCCTCGGCACCTGTGGCGGTTTTCAGCACGCGGTTCTGGAATATTCGCGCAATGTGCTGGGCTGGGCCGACGCCGAGCACGGGGAAACCTCGCCAGAATCCGAACGCGCCGTGCTCACGCCGCTGAGCTGCTCGCTGGTTGAAGCCATCGACGTCATTCACCTCCAGCCCGGCTCGTTGATCGCCAAGGCGTACGAAAAGTCTGAAATTGAAGAAGGCTATCGCTGCCGCTACGGCGTGAATCCGCAGTTCGAACAGCATTTGATGAGCGATCAGCTACAAGCGGTAGGCCGTGATTCAGCGGGGGATCTGCGCGCTATCGAATTGAAAAAACATCCGTTTTTCGTCGCCACGCTGTTCCAGCCGGAACGCGCCGCACTAAAAGGAAAAATGCCACCGCTGGTTCGCGCATTTATCGAAGCCTGCGGATTGCGGGATTGAGCGTTATGCATTCGGCCATTGAGGTTGGCGGCGCCCACAACGCCGCCTTCGCGAGCAGGCTCGCTCCCACATTGGATCTGTGGCGTTTACAAAATCCCTGTGGGAGCGAGCCTGCTCGCGAAGAGGCCCGCAACCCCACTGCAAAACCTCAACCGCGCACCAGACTCCGCACCGCAACAATCTCCGGCACTTCAACCTTGCTCATGTAAACCCGTAACGGTTCGGTGATGTTGATCCGGTCGTCGATGTGTTGATCGAGCATCAGCTGAATCAATTCGCGCTTGAGGGTCATGGTGGTTTCCGACGCCTTCGCCCAGACGAATTCACTGGCCGGGATGATGCCGTCGTCGGCCACGTCCATGCCGAACGAATCTTCGCTGAAGCGCACGATGTACTGGCCGGTCTTGCGGTTGAGGCCGACGAAGCCTTTGAGATCGTCGGCAGCCTGGCAGATGAGTTGGGAGGTGATGCGCATGGTAAACCTCACGAAAGATGATCGATGGTTTACACGCAGGGCAATGTAGCGGCGCGCCCTCTGCCGGGGCGTCAGCCGAGGGCAAGCGTACTGCAAACAGCGCCACAAAAGTGCAGGAAATTTCCGTTTTGCGCGGTTTATGTCGGTCTGGCGATAGCCCTGCGGCGCGTCAATTGTTAAAAGGTACGTCTCGAAAAAACCTGCGAAAGGAACTCGACCATGCCTGCCACTTTTACCCGAAGCGCTCTGGTGCTGAGTCTGTTGTTCGGCCTCGGTCAGGCGCATGCCGCCAGCCACCCGGAGCCCAAGGCAATCGCTGCTGCCCATGGCATTCCGCATCCGGCGGTGATCGCCCACCGTGGCGCGTCGTTCGATGCCCCGGAATCCACCGCTGCGGCCTACAAACTGGCCCGTGACCTCGGCGCCGATTACCTGGAAATGGATTTGCAGCGCAGCAAGGACGGCGTGCTCTTCGCCCTGCACGACGACAACCTGCAACGCACCACCGACGTCGCCAGCAAATTCCCCGAGCGCAAGGACAGCCCGGCCACCGCGTTCACCATGGCCGAACTGAAAACCCTCGATGCCGGCAGCTGGTTCAACAGCAAATATCCTGACCGCGCACGCCCCTCCTACGCCGGGCTGAAGATTCTTACCCTCGATGAAATCATCGACATCGCCCGCGCCAACCCGCAGCACAAGCCGGGCCTGTACATCGAAACCAAAGAGCCGCAGCTGTTTCCCGGCATCGAACATGACCTCAAGGAAAAACTGCAGGATCGCGGCTGGCTCAGTCCGGCCGGTTCGAAGCTGGCGAAAAGTGCGCTCGGCGTCGGTCAGGGCAAAGGCAAAGGCAAGGTGATCCTGCAGACCTTCGATAAGAACAGCCTGCAATTGCTGGAAAAGGAAATGCCGCAAGTGCCGAAGATCCTGCTGTTGTGGGTCGGCGAAGGCAGCATCGAGCCTAAATCTGCGGTGACGTTTGCCGCGTCCGGCGAGAAAGACAAAAACGTTTTCTACGGCAAGCAGGAACCCAAGTCAGAAGCGGAATTCAAGCAATGGGTCGACTACGCCAAGGCTCAGGGCGCGATCGGCACCGGCCCTTCGGCGAAGCTGACTCAGGGTGGTGATCAGAGTTACTCCGACCTGGTGCAACCGTGGATGAATAAGTACACCCACGACCAAGGCATGCTGGTGCATGTTTATACGGTCGACGAGGCGGTGGACTACGAGAAAGTCATGGCGGCGGGTGTCGACGGCATCTTTACCAACCGCGCCAGTGAATTGTTGAAGTTTTACAAGCGTCCGGCTGTTGGCAGTGTTGATGAGGTTCTGAAGAAGAACGGTTTCTAAGTTGCTATCGAGTCGCCTGCTTCGCGAGCAGGCTCGCTCCCACAAAGAGCAGTTTTATCGCGAAGCAGAGATTTAAGGGTGAGTTAAGTTGCGCTGGTTAATCTGAACCCACTTACACAGATCAACCACTTCAACGCACTGCCAAGGAATGAACCGATGAAAACTTTGACTGCCCTGTTTACCGCCGCTGCCCTGACCCTCACCGCTGGCCTGGCTCAGGCTGATGTTCGCATCGACCAGATCCCGCAACTGGTCAAGGACGGCAAGATCAAGTCGCTGGAATCGATGAACGCCGAAGCACTGAAACTGCACCCGGGCGCAACGATTACCGACACCGACCTGGATAACCACTTCAATGGTTACGAGTACGAAGTTGAACTTAAAACTGCTGACGGCAAAGAGTTCGACGTGGACTTTGATGCCACCACCGGTAAAGTGCTGAGCAACAAGCAAGACACTTGATAGACCGCTGTTAAAGAGCCGCACGATTGAAAAATCGTGCGGCTTTTTCATGCCTGCCGTAAATCATGTGGGAGCGAGCCTGCTCGCGAAAGCGGAGTGTCAGCGACATCAATGTTGACTGTTCCACCGTTATCGCGAGCAGGCGAGGACCTACAAAAGATGCCGGACGCTTGAACTCGCAATCAAGCACTCAACCGCGCCGTCACCTCATTCAGCTGCCCCGATAATCCATGCAGGTTCTGACTGGCACTTTCGGTGCGCTGCACATTGTCGAGGTTGGTGCTGGCAATCGCAGTGATTTCAGTCAGGTTGCGCGAGATATCCTCGGCCACTGAAGTCTGCTCTTCTGCCGCCGTGGCGATCTGCCGGTTCATGTCGCGAATCGCCTCCACCGCCAAGGTGATGCGCTCCAGCATCGCGCCGGCCTGGGTCACTTGCTCGACACTTTCATCACTGCGCGCCTGGCCGCTCTCGATAGCCTGCGCGGCATCGACAGCGCCGGTCTGCACGTTCTGAATGATCTGGTTGATCTCGATGATCGACTCCGCCGTGCGCTGGGCGAGGTTGCGCACTTCATCGGCGACGACGGCAAAACCACGCCCGGCCTCACCCGCCCGCGCCGCTTCGATGGCCGCGTTGAGCGCCAGCAGGTTGGTCTGTTCGGCGATGCCACGAATCACTTCCAGCACCTTGCCGATACGACCGCTGTCGGTTTCCAGGCGACGGATCACCGTGGCGGTGTTGGCGATTTCGCCGCGCATCTGCGTGATCGAGTGAATGGTGGTCTGCATGACCTTTTCACCCTGCTGCGCCGACTGATCGGCATCGTTGGCAGCACGCGCGGCATCGGCGGCATGACGGGCGACTTCCTGGGCCGTGGCGGACATTTCATTCATCGCCGTGGCCACTTGATCAGTGCGGTTGAATTGCTCGCTGGTGCCGCCGGCCATCGTCGTGGCAATGGCATTCAACTCGCCGCTGGCGCTGTCCAGATCACCGGCGCTGCGTTGCAAGCGAGTGAAGGTGTCCGCGAGAAAATCGCGCAGAGTGTTCGCTGCGGCGGCGAGGTTGCCCAGTTCATCGCGACGCTCGCTGACAACACGTTCGGCCAACTGGCCACGGCTCAAGCGGGTGACGTAATCGATGAGGTTGCGGATCGGTTCGATCAGGTTGCGGCTGACCAGCCACAGGCTCAGCAGACCGATCAGCAAGCCTGATGCGAGCATCACCAACAGGCCAAGCCACACGGTACGGTCAGCGCTGGCACTGATCAATGCCGACTGCGCGGTGCCCTGCTCGCGCAGTTCGGCGACCAGTGCGCTCATCTGCTCGCTGGTGGCGCGATCAACGCCTTTGACCGCTGCGTCGCCGGCGCTCGGATCACCACCGGCAGCGACGTAGGCATCGCGGCCCTTCTGATAGGCCGCGCCCAACTGGCGATGCTCTTCGCGCAAGCGTTCGATGCGGGATTTGAGATTGGCCTCGATGCCTTTCTGGCCGGCCAGTTCGCCGAGAATGTTCTGCACATCGCGCTGGCGCTCTTCGAACTGGCTCCAGTATTTCGCCAGATCCGCCGGTTGCTTGCCGCGCAGCAGGACGTTTTTCCACTCCTGCACCTGCACTTTGAATTGCAGGTTGGCTTCATCGATCAGTTGCGACGTGTGCAACGGGCCGGCGATCAACTGGCTATAGCTTTGCACGCCGTTGGAGAGGAAATGAAAGCAGGCCAGCGCGATCAACAATATCGCCAGCAGACTGCCGCTCAACAGGGCGAGAATTTGCGCCCTCAGGGATTTTTGCAGCATTGCAAGGTACTCGAAGCAGGGATGAGGCACGCCCGAGCGGACGTGAAAAATGGCCGGACTTCCCTGTCGACGTACCATGGCCATAGGCCAATGGCGCGCAACCTAACTCACCTGAGATCGGCGCGCCAGAGCCGTCCTTGAGAAACTTCCGACAGCCGGTAACGCTTTGATTTGCAGTCATTTTGCTGTCACAAAACGGTCATGTTCGCTTGCGATGATGCCGCTCCGGTGAACCTGAAAATCCTGCCCCAGACACCCTCCTCGCAGCGAGCCGCCATGAACCACAGCCTCGATATCAGCCATCGCGCCCCGGACCTGTTTGGCTTGCTCTACGGCTTTCGCTTCCTGCCCGGTGAGCGCGGGCGCGAGATCGATTCGGCGACGGCTTTGCGCTGTTTGCAGGACGACGGCGACAGCGAAGAGTTTCTCTGGCTGCACCTGAACCTGGCCCACGCCGCGTGCGAGCGCTGGATGAAAAGTCATCTGCAATTGCCCGAGGAGTTTTTCGAAGCGCTGCACGAAGGTTCGCGATCGACGCGCATCGAGCATGTCGATTCGGCGCTGCTGGCGGTGGTCAACGATGTGGTGTTCAACCTCAGCAGCATGGTTTCCTCCGACGTGTCGACGCTGTGGGTCTGCGTGCGCAGCAAACTGATCGTCAGCGCGCGCCTGCAACCGCTGCATTCGGTAGATAAATTGCGTTCGTCTGTGAAGGCCGGCGAGTGCTTTCGCTCGCCCTCGGAACTGCTCGTGCATTTGCTGCGCGATCAGGGCGAAGTGCTGACGCAGATCGTGCGCAAGACAAGCTTGAGTGTCGATCAGGTCGAAGACGAACTGCTCTCCTCGCGCCTGTCGACCAACCGCGCCGAACTTGGTGCCAACCGTCGCGTGCTGGTGCGTCTGCAACGGCTGTTGGCGCTGGAGCCGGGTTCGTTGCTGCGCCTGCTCAATCGTCCGCCGCCGTGGTTGCAGAAGGAGGACGTCAAGGAGTTGCGCAAATCCACCGAGGAGTTTGCGCTGATCATCAACGACCTCACCGCCCTCGGCGAACGGATCAAACTGTTGCAGGAAGAAATCGCCGCCAACCTCAACGAACAGAGCAACCGCACGCTGTTCACCCTGACGGTGGTGACGGTCCTGGCCTTGCCGATCAACATCATTGCCGGTTTTTTTGGGATGAATGTCGGCGGTGTGCCGCTGTCCCAAGACCCGCACGGATTTTGGGTGCTGGTCGCGCTGGTGGCGACGTTCACCGTGATTGCCGGGCGCTGGGCGTTTCGCAAGCGTGGGGATTATTGAGCGCAAATCCCACACACAACACGGTCCTCCCTGTGGGAGCGAGCCTGATCGCGAAGTCGGTGTGTCAGATAAATCAATGTTGAATGACATGGCGCTTTCGCGAGCAGGCTCGCTCCCACAGGGGCAATGTGCTCAATGTCAGAGCGTTGAACGTACGACATCGCCGAGCCAATCCATAAACACCCGCACCCGCAGCGGCAAATGCCGTTGCCGCGCGTACAACAACGAAATCGCCATCGGCGGTGCGGTGTGTTGCGGCAGTACGGTCACCAGTTCGCCATTTTCCAGATGCGGTTGCATGCCGGTGCGCGGTACCTGCGTCAGGCCGAAGCCGCCCAGGCACGCCGCTTCATAGGCATCGGTGCTGTTGACCGTGACACTGCCGGCCATCGCCACGCGCCGCACCTCGCCGTTTTCCTCATAGACGAACCCCTCCGAACGCGAGCCCAGTACGCCGACGTAATGCACCAGCCGATGCTGCGCCAGATCCTCGATGGTCTGCGGCACGCCGTAACGTTGCAGGTAAGCCGGGCTGGCGCAATTGACCATCGGGAAGTCGCCAAGATGCCGGGCGACTACCGACAGATCCGGCTGCGCGCCGATGCGCAATACGCAGTCGAAACCTTCGCTCAGCAGATCGACACGGCGATCGGTGCTGCTGATTTCCATCTGCAGATTCGGGTGGCGATCCATGAATTCCGGAAGGCGCGGCATGATCAAGCGTCGCGCGAGGATGTTCGGCATATCGACGCGGATGCGCCCGGTCAGCGAAGCCTCGTCCTGACGGAACAGCCCTTCGATTTCATCCATGTGCGAGAGCAGATCTTTGCTGCGTTCATACAGCACCAGTCCATCCTGAGTGGCCTGCACCTTGCGCGTGGTGCGCTGCAACAGCCGCGTGCCGAGCAAGGCTTCGAGTGCCTGCACTTGCTCGGACACCGTGGAGCGCGGCAGGCCGAGGCTTTCACCGGCGAGGGTGAAACTCGACAGTTCGCTGACCCGGACGAAGGTGCGCAGCAGTTCCAGTTTGTTCATGACAAGCCCCGGTGATTGTTCGGCTGAGCCGATCAGTGATTCCGCTTTTGCCGTGTTTATCACCTCAGGGCGGATAAATAAACTTCTTCCATCCCCAATCACTGCAATCGAGGAAGTCAGCATGAACCGCAAAATCGCACTGATCACTGGCGCCAGTCGTGGCCTCGGCCGCAGCGCCGCCCTGCACCTCGCCGCGCAAGGCATCGACATCATCGGCACCTACAACAGCCGCGCCGACGAGGCCCAGGCACTGGTCACTGAATTGCAGGCACTCGGCGCGAAAGCGGCGATGCTGCAGCTGGACGTCGGCCACAGCGAAAACTTCGCCGCGTTTGCCGCGCAGGTTGAACAGGTATTGGGGCAAACCTTTGAGCGTCAGCGCTTTGATTTCCTGATCAACAACGCCGGGGTCGGCGTGCATGCGCTGTTCAGCGAAACCACTCCGGAGCAGTTCGATCTGCTGATGAATGTGCAGTTGAAAGGGCCGTTTTTCCTGACTCAGCAATTGCTGCCGCTGATCAATGACGGTGGGCGCATCGTCAATATTTCCAGCGGCCTGACCCGCTTCAGCCTGCCGGGTTACGGCGCTTACGCGGCAATGAAAGGTGCTATGGAAGTGCTGACGCGTTATCAGGCGAAAGAGCTGGGGGCGCGGCAGATTGGCGTGAATATCCTGGCGCCGGGTGCGATTGAAACCGATTTTGGCGGTGGCACGGTGCGCGACAACAGCGCGGTCAACGCGATGGTTGCCAGCAACACTGCGCTGGGTCGTGTAGGGCTGCCGGATGATATTGGCGGTGCACTGGCGCTGCTGCTGTCGGAGGGTGGACAGTGGATCAACGGTCAGCGGGTCGAGGCGTCTGGCGGCATGTTTCTCTGACCTCAACCAACAGACCGTTTGTGGCGAGGGGATTTATCCCCGCTGGGCTGCGGAGCGGCCCCAAAATCGGGTCTGCTACGCAGCCCAACGGGGATAAATCCCCTCGCCACAGGGCTACCTCAGCTTTCATATGTGCGGCGGGCCATGAAGCGCTCGCGCAGTACGTCATAACCCCAGTGGTAGACATAGGTGTACGGCAGGAAGAACAGCAGCACGCCAATGTCGAGTAACAACGCCTGCCACAGGCTGACCGACAGCCACCAGGCTATCAGCGGCACGCCCATCACGATCAGTCCACCTTCGAACAACAGCGCATGCACTACACGGGACCAGGCGTTGTGCGGCAGATTCATCCGCGCCAGAGCACGGTCGAAAAAACGGTTGAACACCACGTTCCACGCCAGCGCCAACAGCGCGATCAACACGGTCACCGCGCCCATGTCGAGCAGCGGCTTTTGCATGATCCAGGCGAGCAGCGGCGTGCAGATGAGGATGGCGAGAAACTCGAAACCAACCGCCTGGAAAACACGTTCGGTAATGGACTTGTGGGCAGTCATGGCCTGACTCCTTGTTTGACGATGGTTGCCATGATCCAACTGAATGCCGATACTTCAAAACCAATAACCATCGATTAAGGCGATAGTTCATGGCTTCGCAGGAAGTGCTGCTGGCGTTTGTCCAGGCAGCGACGCAAGGCTCGTTCTCGGCGGCAGCGCGCAAGTTGGGCCGCAGTCAGTCGACCATCAGCGCCGCGGTCGCCAGTCTCGAGATTGATCTGGATTTGCAGCTATTCGACCGCAGCAGCCGCAAGCCCAAGCTCACCCCCGCCGGCCACGTCATGCTGCAGAAAGCCGAGGCGATTCTGGCCGCCACCAGTCGTCTGGAAATGAGCGCACGGCAGTTGGCCCAAGGTGTGGAACCGAAGCTGACCGTGGCGATTTCCGACACTTATCAGTCCTATCGTTTCGAAGCGGCGCTGGTGGATTTCGAGCAGCGTTATCCGGAGCTTGAGCTGGAATGCCTGATTGCCGAATGCGAAGACCTGATCGAACTGGTCCAGCGCGGCCGGGCGCATCTGGCGTTCGCGGAAATGCAGGATAACTACCCGCCGGATCTTGTGACCTCCACTGTGGCCGAGCGCACGGAGATAGCCTTGTTCGTCAGCCGCGAGCATGCGTTGGCCAAGCTTGAGCATGTCGATCAGCAGATTCTCGAGCAACATCGCGAGCTGCGACTGGCGACCATCGTCAATCCGTACGACAGTCGCGGCAAAGGCCGGGTGTGGTCGGCGCCGAGTTACCTGATGCTGCTGGAAATGGCGGAAAAAGGCTTTGGCTGGGCACCGTTGCCGAGGTGGCTGGTGCAGCGTTATGCCAATGATTTGCTGATAGAGCTCGACGTGCGCGGCTGGCCGAAACCGGTGTTTGTCGACGCCTTGTGGTCGCGCTTGTATCCGCCGGGGCCGGCGGGGAGCTGGTTGCTCAGCAAGATGCTCGAATAAGCGGTGCTGCCATTCGCGAGCAGGCTCGCTCCCACACTTGAAACGCGCTCACCTATGGGATCGAGCCTCCCAAAAGTGAAATGCAATCACCTGTGGGAGCGAGCCTGCTCGCGAAAGGGCCAGCCGCACCGACGCAGCTTCCAGATCAACCCAGGTCCCTCAGTCGCCCCTCGATAAACCGCCGCTCCGGCTCCTGCCGCGTCAATTCCAGCGCCCGCTGATACGCGGCCCGCGCCTGCTCCACCCGGCCCAACTGCCGGCAAAACTCCGCCCGCGCCGAATGCGCCAAGTGGTAATCCTGCAACTCGCCACGCGCCAGAATCCCTTCGATCACCAGCAACCCGGCCAACGCTCCATCCCGTTTGGCCACCGCCACCGCCCGGTTCAACTCGATCACCGGCGACGGCACCGCGCGCAGCAGCACGTCATACAGACCGACAATCTGCTGCCAGTCCGTTTGCGCCGCCGACGGCGCTTCCGCATGCACCGCTGCAATCGCCGCTTGCAGGCAGTATGGCCCAAAGCGTCGCGTACTCAGCGCGCGCTCGACCAGCGTGCAACCCTCAGCCATCAACCGGGCATCCCACAACGAGCGATCCTGATCGTCGAGCAACACCAGTTCACCGCTCGGCGAGGTGCGCGCCGGTCGACGTGATTCGTGCAGCAGCATCAGCGCCAGCAGACCCATGACTTCCGGCTCCGGCAGCAACTCCATCAACAAGCGCCCCAGCCGAATCGCTTCGCGCGTCAGATCCTCGCGGGTCAGCTCGGCACCGACCGAGGCCGAATAGCCTTCGTTGAACACCAGATAAATCACCCGCAACACGCTGTCGAGGCGCTCGGGTAATTCGTTCAGCGTGGGCACTTGATAAGGGATTTTCGCGTCGCGGATCTTGGCCTTGGCGCGGACGATGCGCTGGGCAATCGCCGCCGGCGCCGAGAGAAAAGCGCGGGCGATTTCCTCGGTGGTGAGGTCGCAGACTTCGCGCAAGGTCAGCGGCACCTGCGCATCCGCCGCCAGGGCCGGGTGGCAGCAGGTGAAGATCAGCCGCAAGCGATCGTCTTCCACGTCTTCGCCACTCCAGTCAGCCTGTTCGAGCTCGTCGAGTTGCGCCAGCAGCAACGGTTGCGACGCCTTGAACCGCGCGCGCCGGCGCAGCACATCGATGGCTTTGAAGCGTCCGGTGGAGACCAGCCAGGTGCGCGGGTTGTCCGGCACGCCATCGCGCTGCCAGCGCTCGACCGCGACGAAGAACGCCTCGTGCAAGGCTTCTTCGGCGAGATCGAAATCACCGAGCAGGCGGATCAGCGTGGCCAGAATCCGCCGCGAATCCTCGCGGTAGACCTGCTCGACCCGCGCCCTGACGTCAGACATTCAACTGCCGCACCGGGCGCACTTCAACGCTGCCGACCCGCGCTGCCGGAATGTTGCCGGCCACCTGAATCGCTTCGTTGAGATCCTTGGCATCGATCAGGTAAAAACCGGCCAGTTGCTCCTTGGTTTCAGCGAAAGGCCCGTCGGTGATCGACAACTTGCCATTACGCATCCGTACGGTGGTGGCGGTTTCTACCGACTCCAGCGCTTCGGCGGCGATCATCCGCCCGCTGCCCTGAATCGACTCTGCGTAGGCCCAGCATTCGGCGTCTTCCGGGCTGTCCGGCGAGGTGTGCAGCAGGCGTTCATCGCTGTAGACCAAGCATAGGTATTTCATGGCGATCTCCTGATTCGAACGGATCAACTATGGCTGAAGATCAGGGGGTTACATCGAACAGCGTCGCGCCGCTCATCGGATCGAACGGTGCCGACCAGTGTTCGTGGGCAATCTTCCACGCCCCGCCGACTTGCCGATAACAGGCGGTCACGCGCATCCAGCAACTCTGGGTTTCGCCCTTGTCGTTGGTGCCGCCGCAATTGGCCACCCAGTGGGCGAAAGCGATGTTGTCGGCGCTTTCTATGGCGATTTCGTGGAACTCGAAGATGTGCGGACCGGGGCACATTTCCATGCACTCGACCCAATGCGCGCGGTACGCCGCTTTGCCTTTGAATTGCAGGGCCTTGATCGCATCGAACGAGACGATGTCGTCGGCGTACAGGGCCATGACTTTTTCGACGTCCTTGGCCATTACTGCTTCGCGGTAGGTATTGATCAGAGTCTGGATTTCGCTTTGTGCGCTCATGGTGTTCTCCGTGGTTTTTGTTGTGAAGACGTCCTTAGTCGTTTGCCCTTTGCGTAGATCGACAGGGCAAACAAAAAAATTTCGCCGACAACAATGTCGCTAGAATCCGAGCTTCAATCCTTGTAGGAAAAAGGAAATTCCCGTGTCAGCCCAACTCGTGCCTTACGACAGCCTCAGCCCTTTGCAGCGTGAGCAAGTCGAGTCGATTGAAATTCACCCCGAGCAGATCAAATTCTCCGGCGACATCCACGGTGCCTTGCACACCCTGCTGTCGAAGCCCGGCCCTGGCGTAAAGGGTTTTGCCCTGCTGGCGGACGACGTACCGGTAGCGTTTCTGCTGCTCAAGCGCCCGCCGGTATTGCCCGACTGGGCCGACGAACACAGCGCCACATTGCATGCTCTGCAGGTCGATCGGCGCGCGCAGGGCAAGGGTTACGGCAAGGCTTGCCTGCAAGCGCTGCCCGCTGTTGCCCGTGAAGCGTGGCCGGAGATCAAGGGGCTGGAATTGTCGGTGGACGCTGATAACGAGGCGGCAATTGCGCTGTATGCCAGGCATGGCTACGTCGACAGCGGCGAAGCGTACAAGGGCCGGATTGGGTACGAGCGGCGGATGGGGCTGTTCTTCTGAGTATCCCCTGATCGTTCCCACGCTCCGCGTGGGAACGCCTCTTTGTGACGCTCTGCGTCACGGTTTTGGGACGCGGAGCGTCCCCGGCTGCATTACCACGCGGAGCGTGGGAACGATCAGGCAGTTTCGATAGGTCTTGGCCTCAGAGGGTCAGGATCATCTCGTGCCACGCCATGCCGCCGTGGTCGGACTCGGATGGCTTGATGTAGGCAAAGCCAAAGCCGGCATACAGCGCAATGTGCTGCTCCTTGCACATCAGATGAATTGTCGCTTTGTCCATGGCGCGCATGCGCTCGATGAATTCGGCGAGCAGGCGCTTGGCCAGGCCCTGCCCTTGGTAATCCGGGTGCACCACCACCGACATGATCACCACGTTCGGGCCTTTCGGGTCGTGGCCGATTAGTTCCTTGAACGCCTCGTCGGACATCTGCACGTCGAACGCCGCGCCGGAATTGATGAAACCGGCGACCACGCCGTCCACCTCGGCGACGATGAAGCCGTCCGGCCAGGTGGCGATGCGCGTGGCGATCTTTTCACGGGTGGCGGCTTCGTCGCCTTCGTAGGCGACGGTTTCGATGGCGTAGCAGCGGTCGAGGTCGGCGGCGCTGACGTTGCGGATCACGGTGTTCATGGCAGCTCAAAAATCTGTGGAAACAAGGCCCGCCAGCATAATGCAGAACCAACGGGGCGGACATGCTCCACCTCGATTGTTACGCCGCTCAGGCCTTGATCGGCAGCCAGATTTCCAGGGTGCCGGTATTGAGTTTCGGGTTGTAATCCTCGCTGTAGCGCTCGAATTCCGGGGCGTCCGCCGCTTCGTGGCCGGACTGCGGCAGCCAAGTGTTCCAGATGTACTGGAAGGTGTCAGGGAGCTGCGTCAGTGACCCTTTGTGCTCAAACACCGCATATTGCTGCGGATGGATTTCAACCCAGCGGTATTTTTCCGGCAGGTCGTCAAGCTTGTCGATCTGCACCCCGGCGATGTATTCGAAACCGCCCTCACCGTCCGCATTGCAGCAAACGCCGTAGGTTACTTCGTTGACTTGCGCGGGGATTTTTCCCAAGTGCGGGATCAGTTTTTCCCATAACGCGGGAATGTCTTCGGTGGTCTCCTGAGTGAATCGCCCGCCGAAACCGGCAATCAGCAGAAATTGCCCGTGTTCGAAACGAGGCTCGGCTATCTCGACGCGTTGTTGTTCATCCATGACGCGACTCCTCAGAACGGAAAAGTGGATTCGGCTGGGAGTATAGAAAGCCCGACCCGTTTCGCACGTTTACAGCGAATGCAACTGCTCGACGGCGCCCGACCCGACAAACTCGTTGTAGCCAGAAACAATCACGTACACCGCGAAATAGCAGAAGATCGCCGCCGATGCCAGATAGGAGTAGCGCAGAAGCTTGTCGCCCAGCAGCTTGCCGCCGTGGCTTGCAGCGAAGCACAGACCGGCCGACCAGAGCAGCCCGGCGCAGAGAAAACCACCGAGAAACAGCGCCGAACTCAACGGACCACCGCCACCGGATCGGGCGATCAACGTGCCGCCGACCGCAGCAAACCAGAGAATCGCACTCGGCGACGACATGGCGAGAAAGATGCCGCGAAAGAATTCCTTGCGATGGGAGTTCTGCCCCACTTCCGCCGTTTCCGCCAGCAGCGCTTCGTGGTGAATCGCCGAGTAAACCATCTTCGCCGCGAAGTAGATCAGCAGCGCTGAACCGCCAATCCACAGCACCCAGCGCACGGTTTCGTATTGCAGCAAAACGGTCATGCCGGCCAAGGCCAGCACCGCATAGATCAGGTCACCGACGCAGGTGCCCAGGCCCAGGGCGAAGCCCTGAAAGTAGCCGCGCTGCATGGCCAGGGTGATCATTGCGATGTTGGCTACGCCGATGTCCAGGCACAGCGAAAGGCTCAGCAAGAAGCCGCTGGTGAATTCCATTGACCGATTTTCCTTGAAAAAAATGTTTACAACCGCGCTGGACAGTATGCCATCACTGCCCTTATCTTCCGCCACAGGTCACCGCAGTGACCAGCGTCGCTCGGACGGTTCCGGGCGCTTACGTTATCCGAGGCAACAATGGCCGAACAAGGTTCGCCGCGCCGCTTTGCGCGCATAGATCGACTCCCCCCTTACGTGTTCAACATCACCGCCGAGCTGAAGATGGCCGCTCGCCGCCGTGGTGAAGACATCATCGACCTGAGCATGGGCAATCCCGACGGCGCCACGCCGCCGCACATTGTCGAAAAACTGGTGCAGGTCGCCCAGCGTGAAGACACCCACGGTTACTCGACGTCCAAAGGCATTCCGCGCCTGCGCCGGGCGATTTCCAACTGGTACAAGCAGCGCTACGAAGTCGATATCGACCCGGAAAGCGAAGCCATTGTCACCATCGGTTCCAAGGAAGGCCTGGCACATTTGATGCTGGCGACCCTGGACCAGGGCGACACCGTGCTGGTGCCGAACCCAAGTTATCCGATTCACATCTACGGTGCGGTGATTGCCGGCGCCCAGGTGCGTTCGGTGCCGCTGGTGCCGGGGGTGGATTTCTTCGATGAGCTGGAGCGCGCCATTCGCGGCTCGATCCCCAAGCCGAAAATGATGATCCTTGGCTTCCCGTCGAACCCGACCGCGCAGTGCGTGGAACTGGATTTCTTCGAGCGGGTGATTGCCCTGGCCAAGCAGTACGACGTGTTGGTCATCCACGACCTGGCTTATGCCGATATCGTCTACGACGGCTGGAAAGCCCCGTCGATCATGCAAGTGCCGGGCGCCAAGGACATTGCGGTGGAGTTTTTCACCCTGTCCAAGAGCTACAACATGGCCGGCTGGCGTATCGGTTTCATGGTCGGCAACCCGGAACTGGTCAGCGCCCTGGCGCGGATCAAGAGCTACCACGACTACGGCACCTTCACCCCGCTGCAAGTGGCGGCGATTGCCGCGCTGGAAGGCGATCAGCAATGCGTGCGCGACATCGCCGAGCAGTATCGCCAGCGGCGGAACGTGCTGGTCAAGGGCCTGCATGAATTGGGCTGGATGGTCGAGAATCCAAAGGCGTCGATGTACGTCTGGGCGAAGATTCCCGAGGCGTATGCGCATCTGGGTTCGCTGGAGTTCGCCAAGAAACTGCTGGCCGAGGCCAAGGTCTGCGTCTCGCCGGGCGTGGGTTTTGGCGAGTACGGCGATGATCACGTGCGCTTCGCGTTGATCGAAAACCAGGACCGCATCCGCCAGGCAGTGCGCGGGATTCGCGGGATGTTCCGCGCGGATGGCTTGGTTACCAAATAACTGACACGCCTCTGATCGTTCCCACGCTCTGCGTGGGAATGCCTCAATGGACGCTCTGCGTCCGCTTTGGGACGCGGAGCGTCCCGGGCTACATTCCCACGCGGAGCGTGGGAACGATCAAGGTGTAAGACCCTGAAATTTCACCCGCAAAAAAACCGCATCACTGCGGTTTTTTTGTGCCTGCAAACTGCCGCTTATACGAACAGCGACAACAGCAGGATAAAGCCCAGGCCGACCACCGAGAGGATGGTTTCCATCGCGGTCCAGGTCTTGAAGGTTTCGGCCACGGTCATGTTGAAGTACTGCTTGACCAGCCAGAAACCGGCGTCGTTGACGTGGGACAGGATCAGCGAACCGGCGCCGGTTGCCAGCACCAGCAGCTCACGGTTGACGCCCGGAATCATGCCGACAACCGGCACCACAATACCGGCGCCAGTGATGGTTGCCACAGTGGCCGAACCGGTCGCGATACGGATTACCGCCGCCACCAGCCAGGCCAGCAGGATCGGCGAGATCTGCGCGCTGACCGCCATGTGGCCGATCACGTCACCCACGCCGCTGGTCACCAGCATCTGCTTGAAGCCACCGCCGGCACCGATGATCAGAATGATCGCAGCGGTAGGCGCCAGGCTTGCGTCGAGCCATTTGAGCATCTGGTTGGAACCGATGCCCTGCTTGTAGCCGAAGGTGTACAGCGACAACAGCAACGCCAGCAGCAGTGCGGAGATCGGGTGGCCGATCATGTCCATCCAGATGCGGAAGAAGTTGCCGTCCGGCAGCGCCACGTCAGCGAAGGTTTTCAGCAGCATCAGGAACACCGGCAGCAGCACGGTGACCAGAGTAATGCTGAAGCTTGGCAGGTTGGCCGAATCGTTTTCCCGGGCCAGTTGATCGACCAGTTCCTGATTCGGGTGACCCGGAATGTGCTTGGCGATGAAGGTACCGAAGATCGGACCGGCAATGATGGCGGTCGGCAGTGCAACAATCAGACCGTACAGAATGGTCTTGCCGATGTCAGCGCCGAATACGCCGATGGCCAGCAGCGGACCCGGGTGCGGCGGTACCAGACCGTGCACCGCAGAGAGGCCGGCGAGCAGCGGGATACCGATCTTGATGATCGACACACCGGTACGACGGGCAACGATGAACACCAGCGGAATCAGCAGCACGAAGCCGATTTCGAAGAACAGCGGAATGCCCACCAAGAACGCGGCGAACATCATTGCCCACTGGACTTTGTCCTTGCCGAAGGCGCGGATCAGGGTCTGGGCGATCTGATCGGCGCCGCCGGATTCGGCCATCATTTTGCCGAGCATGGTGCCCAGGGCAAGGATGATGCCGACAAAACCGAGCACGCCACCGAAGCCGTCCTGGAACGCCTTGATGATGGTGTTGATCGGCATGCCCGAGGTCAGGCCAAGGAAGGCGGCGGCGATGGTCAGGGCAATGAACGGGTGAATCTTGAATTTGGTGATCAGGATAATCAGGCCGATTACCGTGACCACCGCATCGAGCAGCAGGAACGTCTCGTGGGACATGCCAAACATGGGGGGTGTCTCCTGGATTGTTGTTGTTATTAAAGCGGGTTGAACAGAAGTCGGGAGGACAGCGCTGTCTTTTTCAACATACTCATACCGCCTGTTTCAGACCGTTGGCCTGCCACCAGACGTGAGCCTGCAGGGCCAGCTCTTCGACGCTGTGAATCGAGGCATTGAGCGGCAGAGTCAGCGGCTCGCCCTTGGGCGATTCGAGGGTGGCGAACTGGCTTTCGATCAACGTCGCCGGCATGAAGTGGCCCGGGCGGTGCGATACACGCTCGGCGGCGACTTCCGGGGTCAATTCAAGAAACACGAAACCGAGGCCCGGCAAGGCACTGCGCAGACGTTCGCGGTAACTGTGTTTAAGGGCGGAGCAGGTCAACACCGGGCGCTGGCCTTGGGCATCGACGCGACGCAGTTCATCGCACAGGCTGTCGAGCCAGCCAGCGCGGTCTTCGTCGTTCAGGGGGATCCCCGCGCTCATCTTTTCGATGTTCGCGGCCGGATGAAAAGTATCGCCTTCAATGGCAGTGGCGCCGCTCAATTGGCACAGGGCCTGGCTGACGCACGTCTTGCCGCAACCGGCAACGCCCATGATGACCAGGGCGGTGATGGGATGACTCATATAACACCTCAGCGCGCAGACAGCGCTACCTTTGCTAGCTATGACTCTAGTGCACAGGCAGAAGTTGCCGACGCCTTCTTGTCGTTTTTTTGGGTTGCAGCAGGTTTGTTCCTGACGCCAAAGAGCACTGATCAGGCAGGACCGCGCTCACGCATTTGCAGCTGCATCAGGACAGCGCTACCTTAGTGCCTTGATTTTTGTTTGGCAAGCCGCCCGATGACCTCCCCCAAGAACGATAAAAATACCCGCACCACCGGCCGTCCGACCCTCAACGAAGTAGCCCGCCTGGCCGGCGTCAGCCCGATCACTGCCTCGCGCGCCTTGCGCGGGGTGAGCACGGTAGCCACCGAACTGGTGGAAAAAGTGCAGAAAGCCGCGCTCGAACTCAACTACGTGGTCAACCCCGCCGCCCGCGCACTGGCCTCGGCGCAGAGCCATTCGGTAGTGGTACTCGTGCCGTCGCTGTCCAACCTGCTGTTCATCGACACCCTGGAAGCCATTCATCGGGTGCTGACGCCCAAGGGCTTCGAAGTGCTGATCGGCAACTTCCACTACTCGCGCGATGAAGAAGAAAATCTGCTGCGCAACTACATGGCTTATCAGCCGCGCGGCTTTTTGCTGACCGGGTTTGATCGCACGGAAAGTTCGCGGCGGATGATCGAGGCCAGCAACATTCCTTGCGTGTACATGATGGAGCTGGACAGTGCTGCCGGGGTCAATTGCGTGGGTTTTTCACAATTGAGCGCGGGTGAAACTGCCGCCGAACACCTTCTATCTCGTGGGCGTAAACGTCTGGCATACATTGGTGCGCAGCTGGATCAGCGCACATTGCTGCGCGGTGAGGGTTTCCGCAAGGCGTTGCAGAAGGCAGGCCGTTACGACCCGGATCTGGAAGTGCTGACACCGCGTGCTTCGTCGGTGGGCTTGGGTGGCGAGTTGTTCCTGCAATTGCTGGCGGCGCATCCAGACGTCGATGCGATTTTCTTCGGCAACGATGACCTGGCCCAAGGCGCGCTGCTGGAAGCGTTGCGTAACGGCATCAAGATTCCCGAGCAGGTGGCGATCCTCGGTTTCAACGATTTGCCGATGTCCGAACACATGGTGCCGCGCCTGAGCAGCATCAACACCCCGCGCGAGGCGATCGGCCGGCGCGCGGCAGAGCAGATGCTGACGTTGATGGCGGGCAACAAAGTGGCGCGGCCGGTGGAGGATATGGGGTTTGAGCTGAAGGTGCGCGAGAGTACCTGACCCTTCACAAATGCTGAGTTGCAACACAACCCTTGTGGGAGCGAGCCTGCTCGCGAAAGCGGTGGGTCAGTCAGCATTGATGCAGCTGACACGACGCCTTCGCGAGCAGGCTCGCTCCCACAGGGGATCTCTATCAAATTCAATGGCTGAGCAGGTCAACCAGGGCCTGCGCGCCCTTCTGCAAGGGCTGGCTCTTGAGCCACACCGCGTGCACCGGCAGCACCAGGCCATTTTCGATGTTGCGAAAATCCAGCCGCTTCAAGCGTCCCGCCTCCAGCCACGGCTGCACCACCGACAGCGGAAAATTACCCCAGCCCAACCCCGCTTCGACCATTTCCATTGCCGTCTCAAGATTGTCCGTACGCCAGTAAGACTCAGCCACCAATGGCCGCGTTTCGCTGATCGGCAAGTCACGGCTGGCGACGATGATCTGCCGCACCTGCACCAGATCTTCAAGAAACACATCCCGCCCCTGCAACAACGGGCTGTCCGCCGCCAGCGTGGCGATCATGCGTTCGCTGCCGACAAACTGAAACCGCTCCAGCGCATTCACGCTCAAACCGGCGAACGCCAGGCACACGCTGACCCGGCCACTGTGCAACATCGCCAGCACATCATCCTGCGGCGCAGTCAGCACTTCGATGTCGAGCAACGGATGCCGCTCGGCAATCACCTTGATCGCTGCCAGCAAGCGCCGCCGATCAACGTCCGCAACCACGCCGATCGACAACCTGCTTTCCAGTCCCAACGACAGCTCCACCGCGTGCACTTGCAGCTGCTTGAGCTGCTCGGCGATCAGTCGCGCGTGGGGCACCAACGACTGCGCCATCGCCGTGGGTTGCGGCTCGCGATGACTGCGGTCGAACAACGGGTAACCGAGTTCCGCTTCAAGATTGGCAATGCCCATGCTCACCGCGGAGGGCACCTTGCCCAACTGCCGCGCCGCAGCGGAAAACGAGCCGCGTTCGATCACCGCGAGAAATAGTTCGATGCTGTCGCTGCTGAAATTCAAATGCCTGACCTATCAATAAAACTGAAAGCTACCGACTTTTTCTGTCAGGTCTATTGAAGCTATCTTTCGCCGCCTTCGCCAGCCCTGCTGGCCAACATTCGGCAAGAAAGAGGCAAATCTGCATGCAAGGCGTGAAACGCAAACTGGTCTACGTGTCGCTCTACGAAGTGATCGGCATGACCTTCTCGGCACTTGGTCTGGCACTGTTATCGGGCACATCGCCGGGCAGCACCGGGCCGCTGGCGGTGATCATCACCAGCATCGCCGTGACCTGGAATTTCATTTACACCTCGTTGTTCGAGCGCTGGGAAAGTCGCCAGGTCTCGCGCACCCGTACGGTCAAACGACGTATCGCCCACGCCGTCGGCTTTCAACTGACGCTGATCGTGTTTCTGATTCCGTTGATCGCGTGGTGGATGAACATCAGTCTGGTGCAGGCGTTCCTGCTGGATCTGGCACTGATCATTTTCATCCCGTGCTACACCTTCGTGTTCAACTGGCTGTTCGACCGGATCTTCGGCCTGCCGAACTCGGCGCTGCCGGATTCTGCCGCTGCGACATAAATCACTAATTCGTAAGCAGATATTGCGAGAAATCAGCGGTTCAACCTGTTAAACCGCCGACATTCACAATCCGCCAACACCGATAGCAGGCTAAGCTTTTCCATCAATAAAAAATGGATCAGCTTATGACTGCTCACACTCCCGCCGCCGCGCCCAGTGATGGCATCGACCCGGTACGCGCCGCCGAAATCTCCGCCCGCATTGATCGGCTGCCCGCCGTTGCTACCATCTGGCGTCTGGTGGCGCTGCTGTCGATCGGCGGTTTTTTCGAACTCTACGATCTGTTCCAGACCGCCTACATCAGTCCTGGGCTGATTCGCGACGGCTTGTTCGCCACGGGCAAGCAAGGCGTGTTCGGTTTCTCCGATCAGGCGGCGTTTGCCTCGGCGACGTTCCTCGGCCTGTTCCTCGGCGCCAGCCTGCTCAGTCCGCTGGCGGATCGTTTCGGTCGCCGGGCGATCTTCACCTTCGCGCTGATCTGGTACACGGTGGCGACAGTGCTGATGGGGATTCAGACCACGGCGCTGGGCATCATCGGCATGCGTTTTCTGGTCGGCATCGGCTTGGGTATCGAATTGGTGACGATTGATGCCTACCTCTCGGAACTGGTCCCTAAACGCATGCGCAGCTCGGCGTTCGCCTTTGCGTTTTTCGTGCAGTTCCTCTCGGTGCCGGCGGTGGCCTTGATGTCGTGGTGGCTGGTGCCGCAAGCGCCGTTCGGCATTTCCGGCTGGCGTTGGGTAGTGTTGGCCAGCGCGGTGTTTGCGCTGTTTATCTGGTGGCTGCGCAAGCGTCTGCCGGAATCGCCGCGCTGGCTTGCGCAGCATGGTCGCTTTGATGAGGCCAACCGGATCCTCGACCATCTCGAAGCGCGCTGCGCCAAGGATTACGGCAAAGCGCTGGATGCGCCGGAACCAGTGTCAGTCGATGTCGAAGGCAAGGGCCGTTTCGCCGATATCTGGCAGCCGCCGTACCGCCGTCGCGCGTTGATGCTGATCGTTTTTCATATCTTTCAGGCGATCGGTTTCTTCGGTTTCGGCAACTGGTTGCCGGCGCTGCTTTCGGGGCAAGGCGTGAGCGTCACCCACAGTTTGATGTACGCCTTCATCATCACCCTCGCCTACCCGCTCGGGCCGTTGCTGTTCGTGAAGTTCGCCAACCGTTTCGAAAACAAATGGCAGATCGTCGGCTCGGCCCTCGGCGCGATGACCTTCGGCACCCTGTTCGCCCTGCAGAGCAGCGCGTTCGGGCTGATCTTCTGCGGGGTAATGATCACCTTCTGCAACGCCTGGCTGAGCTTCAGTTATCACTCCTATCAGAGCGAACTGTTCCCGACCAACATCCGCGCCCGCGCGGTCGGGTTCTGCTATTCGTTCAGTCGCTTGTCGACGGTGTTCAGCAGTCTGCTGATCGGCATGTTCCTGGATAATTTCGGCACGCCGGGGGTACTGGCGTTTATCGTCAGCAGCATGCTGATCGTGATGCTGACCATCGGCTGGTTCGGCCCGCGTACGCGTAATCTGGCGCTGGAGAATATTGCTCATCGTTGAAGGCCAACGCAGGACTCAACTGTGGGAGCGAGCCTGCTCGCGAAGGCGTCGTATCAGAAAGACATGTGCTGGCTGACATAACGCTTTCGCGAGCAGGCTCGCTCCCACATTGGCTATTGGTGACGTTGAACAGCTCAGTTCAATTGCAGGGTTTCATTGAACTGACTGATCGCATCCACCACATGCCGCGAGCCCTGCTGAATCTCGAGGATCACCTCGCCCGCCTCGTTCGCCAGCTCCACGCCCAGCCCGGTGCGGCTCAGGCTCGACTGCATGCTCGACACTGCGCTCAGCGACAGGTCGTGGTTCTTGCGCACCACGTCGACAATTTCCAGAGTGGCCTGACTGGTCCGCGCGGCGAGGCTGCGCACCTCATCGGCGACGACGGCAAAACCGCGTCCATGCTCACCGGCACGCGCCGCTTCGATCGCGGCATTGAGTGCCAGCAGGTTGGTCTGATCGGCAATGCCGCGAATGGTCTGGACGATGGTGCCGATGATGTCCGACTGTTTGCTGACCGCATCGATGCTCACCGCCGCTTCGTTCAGATCGCGGGAAATGTCCTGAATGATCTGCACGGTCTGCTGCACGACTTGTGAGCCTTTTTGCGCGCAGGCGTCGTTTTGTACCGAGGTGCTGTGGGCCGATTCCGCAGCGTTCTGCAGGGTGGTCATCTGCTTGGTGATGTCGCTGGCGAACTTGACCACTTTGTACAAGCGGCCCTTGGCGTCGAACAGCGGGTTGTACGAGGCTTCCAGATAAACCATCTGCCCGGACTTGTTCTTGCGCTCGAAACGGTGCGAGTGATATTCGCCGCGATTGAGCGAAGCCCAGAACGCCTTGTACTGCGCGGATTCGGCTTCGGCGCGGTGACAGAACAGGCTGTGGTGCTGGCCGACAATTTCAGGGTGCGCGTACTGCATGGTCTGCAGAAAGTTGTCGTTGGCGCGGATGACATTGCCTTCGGGAGTGAACTCGATCACCGCCATCGAACGACCGATCGCCGCCAGCATGGCTTCTTCTTCATGTTCTTTGTTGATGCGCGCGGTGATGTCCGCCGCGACCTTGATCACACTTCTGACCTGTTTGTCGGGCCCGAACACCGGCATGTAACTGGCTTCAAGCCAGATCTCCCGGCCGCTCTTGTTCAGGCGCAGAAAAGTGCCGCTGAGCGGTTCACCACGGGCCAGGTCACGCCACAACTTCGCGTAGTCCTCGCTGCGGTAGAAGCTTTCTTCACAGAAGATCCGATGGTGTTTGCCGCGCACTTCTTCGGCGCTGTAGCCCATGGTCTTGCAGAAGTTCTCGTTGGCGTCGAGAACGATGCCGTCCGGGGTAAACTCGATCATCGCCATCGAGCGGCTGATTGCCTCTATTTTCGCGTTGGCCTCGGTCAGCGCACAGCTGAAACGCTCGATTTCCCGCAGGTCAGCCTTGTGATGTAGGTTGAACATGGTTGTATCACCTTCCGCGCGTTCTTTTGATTTGATGAAAGTTCAGGTCTTGCAAGATCCATCACTACGTTCCACAGAACAGGCACACGCCTTCCTCCACGGGAGGAAGTTGTCAGGTGATAAATGATGATCAATCGGAGGGTCCCTGCAGCGACGCTCTGATCAAGACATCCTTTTCTTGATAGCCCGCAAGCGGGCCAGCCCTAACGTGTAGAAGAACTTCCATTTAGATGACGCTCCTTGTTGGTTCAGTGTCGGTGCCTTGGATTGCGCACTCTGGCAGCATGAATCACGGACCAACCTGGTACCGCCGCCCTGTTGGCATGACGGTCGACATGGTTAGTTACCTGCAAAGCATAGCCATCCCGACGCCGGGCGCAAGGCCACTAGTCGGCCAGTATCTGGCATTTTTTGCACAAGAAACGGTTCAGCGCGGGAGACAGTGTGGTGAAAACGGGCGTTTTCGCCAGCGAAGCGGAAGCCCGCGAAACGGGCTCCCGTAGAGATTGCTTAATGGCCGAAGATGTCGACCTTCTTGGCTTTCTTCTCGGCACGTTTTTCAATCGCAGTTTTGGCCGGCTTCTTCTTCGCGGCTTTCTTTGAATCCATACCTTTGGACATGATCGGTACTCCACTCACAGGGGTGTGAGTTCAGGTATACACCTATCCCGAGGCGCGCGTTCTTTTATAATCGGCGCTTTTCGCAGCGACAGCCCGAACCATGTCCGATATCCACTACAGCCAGCTCGACGAATCGTTGTGGCCGCTGATGAACAAGTTCTACCGCAGCCACCAGTCGTCGATGAAAGCCGTGCGCGAGGCACAGTTGTGGGTAGCGCGGCGCGGCGAGATCGTTGCGGCGCTGTGCCTGCGGCCGGTAGCGGGCGGGCATTGGCTGACGGGGGTGTTTGTTGATCCGGGGTGTCGCAAGCAGGGAATTGCTGCGCAACTGATCGCGGCGGCGGTTGCTAAGGTGGAGGAGCCGGTGTGGCTGTTTTGCCATCCTGATTTGCGCGGTTTTTATGAGCGACGCGGGTTCAGCTTCGATCCGCCGCTGCCGCAGGCGATGGCCGAGCGGTTGAGCCGGTATGCGCGGAGCAAGCCGATGATTGCGATGGAACTCAATCCCGCAGATTTACGCTGAACCCTTGTGGGAGCGAGCCTGCTCGCGAATGCGGTGTGTCAGCGCCGAAGTTGGTTCTGATACTCCGCGTTCGCGAGCAGGCTCGCTCCCACAGGGGTTGATGGTGTTCTGACAATCAGTCGTCAGCCATGGGATCAAGGTCCGGAAACAGCACTTCGGTAAAACCGAACTTGCTGAAATCGGTAATTCTCGACGGATACAGCCGGCCGATCAGGTGATCGCATTCATGCTGCACCACCCGTGCATGAAACCCCGAGGCCACGCGCACGATCGGCTCGCCCTTGGGATCAAAGCCTTCGTAGCGAATCTGCTGATAACGATCCACCGCGCCGCGCAGCCCCGGCACCGAAAGACAGCCTTCGAAGCCCTCTTCCATCAGCGGATTCAACGGCGTGATCAGCGGATTGATCAGGATCGTCTGCGGCACTGCTTCAGCATCCGGGTAACGCTCGCTGTGTTCGAAGCCGAAGATCACCAGTTGCAGGTCGACGCCGATCTGCGGCGCCGCGAGGCCAACGCCGCCGACGCTTTCCATGGTCTGGAACATGTCGTCGATCAATTGCCAGAGCTCGGCGCTGTTGAACATTTCCGGTGGTACCGGCGCGGCGATGCGCAGCAGGCGCTCATCACCCATTTTCAGAATTTCACGAATCATGGTCGCGCTTCGTCAGTGTCCGGCTTGAGCGAATGATCGCGGCCCAGGCCCGAGACGTGTTGTTTGGGGGATTCGTCAGGCTCGCCAGGGGCTTTTTCGCCCTTTTCCTTGCCTTCGGCGGACATGTGCTCAATCACCGCGTTCATCTCCGCGCCAAGCAACAGGACTGCGGAGGAAATGTAGAAATACAGCAAGAGCACGATGATCGCCCCGATGCTGCCATACATCGCGTTGTAGTTGGCGAAGGTTTTCACGTAGAAGGCAAACCCCAACGAGGCGAGGATCCACACCACTACAGCCAGCACCGAGCCTGGGGTGATGAAACGGAATTCCTGTTTGACGTCGGGCATTACGTAATAGATCAGCGCCACCGCGACCATCATCAGAATCACGATCACCGGCCAGCGGGCAATCGTCCACACCGTGACGATGAAGTATTCCAGCCCCACTTGTGCGGCAATCCAGCCCATCACCTGCGGCCCGAGCACCATCAGCGCGGCGGCGATCAGCAGCATGCCGGCGATGCCGACGGTGTAGACGATCGACAAAGGGAAACGCTTCCAGATCGGCCGGCCTTCGACCACGTCATAAGCGGCGTTCATCGCGCTCATCATCAGGCGCACGCCGGCGGACGCGGTGTACAGGGCGATGACGATACCGATGGACAGCAGGCCACCCTTGGATTGCTGCAACTGATCGATCACCGGATTGACCTGCTCCAGCGCCTGCGGCGGCAGCACCAGCTCGGATTGCAGACGCAGCCAAGAGAAGAAATCCGGCAGGTGCAGGAAACCGATCAGGGCGATCAGGAAAAGAATGAACGGGAAGAGCGAGAACAGCATCTGGTAGGCCAGTGCCGAGGCGTAGGTCGACATTTCGTCATCGACGAACTCAGTGACCGTGCGCACCATCACCCGGTGCAGGGGCAGACCTTTCATGTCCGGGAATATCATTCGCGTCTCCTTGCGCCGCAAAAGGTTGAAGTCGTGGCGACTCAGGGGCCGTTTTTTACCTCAAGGTAGCCTACTTGGCGATCCTTTGGCGGATGACCGCAGGGTTCTGATACAAAAACGGCCATCCTTGGATGGCCGCTCGTGTGATTCGTTCAAGGCTCGATTACGCCTTGTCGACGCCCTTTTTCACAGCGTCCTTGGCGTTGCCGACCGCTTGCTGGGCTTCACCTTTTTTCTCTTGAACCTTGCCTTCCGCACGCATCTTGTCGTTGTCAGTAGCTTTGCCGACGCCTTGTTTGACGTTACCGACGGCTTCGTTGGCCATGCCTTTTACTTTATCGCCTGTGCTACTCATGGTGTTTCTCCGTGAAGCATAAAGGGAAGAAAAGTCATTACGTAACGATTGACCGGTGCGCTTTGCGCCGAGTTTCATTTATTTTGCTGGCATTTCGTCGTGGCATGCAGGTTGCGCTTTATGTTTGCCGGCGTTGCCCCGAGAATGCTCAGCCTACGGGCGCTGAGCCCGGCACACCGATTCGCAGGAATGTCATGAAGCTCAATAAAACCCAGGCCATCGCCCGTCGCAACCAGGAACTGGGCGGCGCCGTGCTCGGCACCAACAACTGCCACTTCGCCGAACTGAACCGTAACCGCAATATCTGGTGGTTCGACCTGCCGGTGTCGCGCTTGGCCATCGGTCAGTACGAGTGGATTCACTTGCTGCTGCACACCCCGGCCACCGATGAATTGCTGCACCTGAAAGTGCCGACGGTGTTCCTGCGCGAAAAGCTCGAAGGCCTGGTGATTCGCAACGAAGGCAAACGCAAGGCGGCGCTGAGTCTGGAATTGAGTGCGGACAAGGATTCGTATCTGCAGGACATGCGACCGGCCGGAACCAATGTGAATTTTGCGCCGTTTCGTCAGTAGGATTGCACTTGATCGTTCCCACGCTCTGCGTGGGAATGCATCTCGGGACGCTCTGCGTCCCTGCAGTGCTGGACGCGGAGCGTGCGGGGCGGCATTCCCACGCGGAGCGTGGGAACGATCAGTTCACCAACAAAAAGCCCCGCATCCGCGGGGCTTTTTATTACGCGGCAGACTTGGCCTTGATCTTCTTCAGTTCTTCATCCCGCAATTCGCGGCGCAGGATCTTGCCGACGTTGGTGGTCGGCAGCGCATCGCGGAATTCCACCGAACGCGGCACTTTGTAGCCGGTAACGTTGGCGCGCATGTGGTCCATGACCTGTTCTTTGGTCAGGGTCACTCCCGGTTTGGCGACGATGAAAATCTTGATCGCCTCACCCGACTTCTCGTCCGGCACGCCGATCGCCGCACACTGCAACACGCCCGGCAAAGTCGCCAGCACGTCTTCCAGTTCGTTCGGATAGACGTTGAAGCCAGACACCAGAATCATGTCTTTCTTGCGATCGACGATGCGCATGTAGCCGTCCGGCTGGATCAGCGCGATGTCACCGGTTTTCAGCCAGCCGTCGCTGTCGAGCATTTCATCGGTGGCTTCCTGACGCTGCCAGTAACCCTTCATCACTTGCGGGCCTTTGACGCACAACTCGCCGATTTCGCCCAGCGGCTGCTCGACACCGGCATCGTCGATGACTTTGCACAGGGTCGACGGTACCGGAATGCCAATGGTGCCGATCTGGATGTGCTGGATCGGGTTGACCGTGGCCACCGGGCTGGTTTCGGTCATGCCGTAGCCTTCGCAGATGGCGCAACCGGTCACGGCTTTCCAGCGCTCGGCTGCGGCCAGTTGCAGGGCCATGCCGCCGGACAGAGTGACTTTCAGCGCGGAGAAATCCAGCTTGCGGAAACCTTCGTTGTTGCACAGCGCCACGAACAGCGTGTTCAGACCGACAAAACCGCTGAACTTCCACTTCGACAGTTCCTTGACCATCGCCGGCAGGTCGCGCGGGTTGCTGATCAGGATGTTGTGGTTGCCGATCAGCATCATCGCCATGCAATGAAAGGTGAACGCATAGATGTGATACAGCGGCAGCGGCGTGATCAGGATCTCGCAGCCTTCGTTGAGGTTGGAGCCCATCAGCGCCTTGCATTGCAGCATGTTGGCGACCAGGTTGCGGTGCGTCAGCATCGCGCCCTTGGCCACGCCGGTGGTACCGCCCGTGTATTGCAGCACCGCGACATCGCCGCTGTCCGGGTTGGCTTCGGCCACTGGCTGGCCGTGGCCCTTGCTCAGGACGTCGTTGAATTTGATGGCTTTGGGCAAGTGATAGGCCGGGACCATTTTCTTCACGTACTTGATGACGCTGTTGATCAGCAGGCGCTTGATCGGCGGCAGCAGGTCGGCGACTTCGGTGACGATGACGTGCTTGACGCCGGTCTTCGGCACCACGGCTTCGGCCAGGTGCGCCATGTTCGCCAGGCACACCAGGGCTTTGGCGCCGGAGTCGTTGAATTGGTGTTCCATTTCCCGCGCGGTGTACAGCGGGTTGGTGTTGACCACGATCAGCCCGGCGCGAATGGCACCGAAGACCGCGACCGGGTACTGGAGGACGTTGGGCAGTTGCACGGCGATTCGATCACCGGGCTGCAAGTCGGTATGCTGTTGCAGATACGCGGCAAAGGCCCCGGACAGCTCGTACAGCTCACCGTAGGTGATTGTCTTGCCGAGGTTGCTGAAAGCCGGTTTGTTGGCGAAGCGTTGGCAGGATTGCTTCAACACTGCCTGAATGTTCGGATACTCGTCTGGATTGATCTCGGCTGCGATTCCAGCCGGGTACTTATCCTTCCAAAAGTCTTCGATCATGGAAGCCCACTCCTCAGCAACGCGAATTCTTCACCGCATTTGATGCGATTATTATTGGTGTGTGTTTTGTATTGGTGAATCCGGCGTTTTACAGGCCGAGAAGTCACAAAGCGCGCCGAGAGTAGCAGCTTTGCCAAGGGTCGACCAGAGCCAAAAGAGGCCCCTACAGTCATATTGATGACTCAAGACTTGCCAGCGGTCATTTTAGAGCAAAAATCCTATAACTCCCCAAAACCCCCGAATTCAGCGGGCACAAAAGATTCGCGAGCAGGCTCGCTCCCACAGAAACCATCGATACCTGTGGGAGCGAGCCTGCTCGCGAATGTCACAAGCGCTGCGGTTCAGACCTAGGCGATATCCCGCAACTCGCGCCGCAGAATTTTCCCTACAGGCGTCATCGGCAACGACTCACGCAGCACGATGTGTTTCGGCACCTTGTAGGCCGTGAAATTCTCTTTGCAGTACGCCTTCAGCTCTTCCAGGCTGACCCCGCTCTCCCGCGCCACCACAAACAGCTTCACCGCCTCTCCCGAACGTTCGTCCGGCACGCCGATGACCGCGCAGTTGGCGACTTTCGGGTGGGCCATGACCACGTCTTCGATTTCGTTGGGATAAACGTTGAAGCCGGAGACGATGATCATGTCCTTCTTGCGATCGACGATGCGCACAAAACCGTCCGGGTCGATCACGGCGATATCACCGGACTTGAACCAACCCTCGGCATCCAGCACTTCGGCGGTGGCTTCGGGTTTGTTCCAGTAGCCCTTCATGATCTGCGGGCCTTTGATGCACAGCTCGCCGCGCTCGCCCAGCGGCTGTTCGACGCCGTCATCGTTGATGATTTTCACCAGCGTGCCCGGCACCGGCAGGCCCACCGTACCCAAGCGCGACTGATCGCCGTAGGGGTTGGTGCAGGCCACTGGCGAGGTTTCGGTCAGGCCGTAGCCTTCGGTAATACGGCAACCGGTCATCTGCTCCCAGCGCTCGGCGGTGGCCTTGACCAGCGCGGTGCCGCCGGAGTTGGTCAGCTTCAGGCTGGAGAAATCCAGGGTCTTGAAATCGGGATGATCCATCAGCGCAACGAACAAGGTGTTCAAACCCAGCAGCGCCGAGAAGCGCCAGTTCTTCAGTTCCTTGATGAAGCCGGCGATGTCGCGCGGATTGGAAATCAGCACGTTGTGGTTGCCCGAGACCATCATGCACATGCAATTCGCGGTGAAGGCATAGATGTGGTACAGCGGCAGCGGCGCGATCATCACCTCCTGGCCTTCGCGCAACAGCGGCTGACCGTCCGGGCCGAGCTGAGCCAGACAGGCGCGCACCTGCTGCATGTTCGCCACCAGATTGCCGTGGGTGAGCATCGCGCCCTTGGCCAGGCCGGTGGTGCCGCCGGTGTATTGCAGCACGGCGATATCATCGAGGCCGACGTTCAGTGGCTTGATGCCCAGGCCGCGGCCCATGCGCAGCGCGCTTTTGAACGAGGTCGCTTGCGGCAGCGAATACTCGGGAACCAGTTTCTTCACTTTGCTGACCACGGTGTTGACCAGCCAGCCTTTGGCGGTGGGCATCAGGTCGCCCATCTTCGCTTCGATCAAATATTGGATGTCGGTGTCGGGCAGCACTTCCTGGACTTTCTGCCCGAACAGATTCAGGTAGACCAACGCGCGCGCGCCGGAATCCTTGAACTGGTGGCGCATTTCCCGTGGCGTGTACAGCGGGTTGGTGTTGACCACGATCAGCCCGGCGCGCAGGGCGCCGAACACGGCAATCGGATAATGCAGAACGTTGGGCATCTGCACCGCAATGCGATCCCCCGGCACCAGATCGGTATGGGCCTGCAGATAACCGGCGAACGCCGCGCTCTGGCGCTCGAGTTCAGCGTAGGTCAGGGTGATGCCCATGCTGCTGAACGCCGGGCGGTCAGCGAATTTCTTGCAGGAACGCTCAAACACTTCAATGACCGACTTGAACTCGCCCATGTCGATGTCCAGCGGTACGCCGGCCGGGCGTTTGTCATTCCAGAAATCAGGTTGCATTGTTCTTGTCCTCTTTACCTGAGCCGATCCGGGAGCCGCTTTCTGTCGTTTCTGCTTCGTCCATGGAAGGCGAAAAGCACAAAGCGGAGCTTCACGGACACTAGCAGCTATGGCCATTGAGGCAAATATGACGCAAGCCCTCATTGATCCCGTGAATCTTCCTGCCGTGGCGTGAGCTGATCAGACGCGCTATACACTGTGGCGATGCTGAGCAAAGGAATCGCCATGACCCACGACACCTTCTGGCTGGACGCGAGTGACCGCAGCCGCCTGTACGTCAACCGCTGGCTGCCGGCCACGCCATTGAAAGCGGTGATTCTGCTGGCCCATGGCATGGCCGAACACAGCGCTCGCTACGCGCGGCTCGCTGACACGTTTTGCGACAAAGACTATGGCGTCTACGCCCCGGATCTGCGCGGCCATGGCCGCACCGCCGACAACGGCACCCTCGGCCATTTCGCCGATGACGACGGTTGGTGCAAGGTCGTCGGCGATCTGGCCAGCCTCAATCAGCACATCGGCCAGCAACATCCCGGCGTGCCGATCATCCTGCTCGGCCACAGCATGGGCAGCTACATCGCCCAAGGCTATTTGTTGCACCACAGCGCCAGTCTGCACGGGGCGATTCTCAGCGGCTCGAATTTCCAGCCGGTGGCCCTCTATCGCGTCGCGCGGCAGATCGCCCGGCTGGAAAAACTGCGCCAGGGCGGCAAGGGCCGCAGTGCGTTGATCGAGTGGCTGTCGTTCGGCTCGTTCAACAATAAATTCAAACCGGTGCGCACCCGTTTCGACTGGCTGAGCCGCGATCCGGCCGAAGTCGACAAGTACGCCGCCGACCCGTTGTGCGGCTTTCGCTGCACCAATCAGCTGTGGATCGACCTGCTCGGCGGCTTGCAGCAAATCAGCAAAGCGTCCAATCTCGCGCAGATCGATCCGGGCCTGCCGTTGCTGGTGATTGGCGGCGAATGTGATCCGGTGAGCGAGGGCAAGCGTCTGACAGATCTGGCCAATGCCTTGCGCAGGGCCGGCAGCCAGCATCTGCAACTGAAGATCTACCCGCAGGCCCGGCACGAATTGTTCAATGAAAGCAATCGCGACGAAGTGACCACCGATGTGCTCGCCTGGATCGACCAGGCCCTGAGCCACCGGCGCCCACAGCGCAGCGAATAATTTTTTGTGGATTGACTGAAATCCGTCACAGGAATCGAAACCGATGACCCAGGTTACCAACATCCCTTACGAAGCCCTTGAAGTCGGCCAGACCGCCAGCTACAGCAAGACTGTCGAAGAGCGCGACATTCAGCTGTTCGCCGCGATGTCGGGCGACCACAACCCGGTGCACCTGGACGCCGAGTTTGCCGCCGCCAGCATGTTCAAGGAGCGCATCGCCCACGGCATGTTCAGCGGTGCGCTGATCAGCGCCGCCGTTGCCTGCGAATTACCAGGGCCGGGCACTATTTATATCGGTCAGCAGATGAGCTTTCAGAAGCCGGTGAAGATCGGCGACACGCTGACGGTGCGCCTGGAGATTCTGGAGAAACTGCCGAAATTCCGCGTGCGCATTGCTACTCGCGTATTCAATCAGCGTGATGAATTGGTGGTGGATGGCGAGGCGGAGATTCTCGCGCCGCGTAAACAGCAGACGGTGACGTTGCCGACTTTGCCGGCGATCAGTATCGGTTGATCGAAAAGATCGCAGCCTGCGGCAGCTCCTACTTTGGAATTCATTCCCCTGTAGGAGCTGCCGCAGGCTGCGATCTTTGCTTTCCAGACGCGCACAAAAAACGCCAGACAAGCTGGCGTTTTTTTTCAGCCGACTAACTCTTACGAGTTCGCACGAGCCTGGTTACGCAGGGCCTTCACTTGGTCGTGGTTACGTTGTACGCCGTGGTACTGACGCTCAACCAGATCCTTGATGCCCACCAGATTGTGCTTGTTGATCTTCTCGATCGCTTCACGATAAGCCTTCAGCGCATGGTCTTCACCGCGCTCGGCTTCGTTCAGCACAGCCTCTTCGTCTTTACCGGTGAACATGGATTTGACGTCGACCCAGCGACGGTGCAGATCACCGGCAACACTGGTCGAAGTTTCCGGATCACCGCCCAGCGAACGTACCTGAGCCTGCAGCTCGGCTGCTGCGGTGGCGCAATCGGCGGAGCGCTGCACGAACAGGGTTTTCAGTTCTGGGTGCTTGATGTCTTCGGCGCAAGTCTTGAACCCTTCCTGACCGTCCTTGCAGGTTTCAATCAGGTCGTTGAGTACAGAAATGGCTTCTTTATTCATGTCGGTCATTTTTCAATTCCTTGCGATGGGTTGAAGATGCAAGGGATATTGCAGTGTGCGTGCCAGCTTCACCTAAGGTAAAAATATCTTTGTTTTCAGTGACTTAAGAAAGATTGAACCATCTGTATGCTGGTTTTTTGCATGATCTGTCATTTGGCCTGCATGCAGAATGCCTGTATTTTCCAGGCTGTCATGTGAATCGATGAAGCGTGCTGATGAATCCGGAAAAACTCGAACTGCTGATCACCCGCGAGATGCCCTTCGGCAAATACAAAGGGCGGATCATTGCCGACTTGCCTGGCCCCTATCTGAACTGGTTCGCCCGTGAAGGCTTTCCCCACGGTGAACTCGGTGGCCTGTTGGCGTTGATGCAGGAGATCGACCACAACGGCCTGTCCGACCTGCTCGAACCGCTGCGCGCCAAACACGGCAAACCCGCCCCGCGCCACTGACGCGCCCATCCCTCTTGAGCCTTGCCGACCATGCCTGACAACACCCGCCGCGCCCGTGACGAAGCCTTCTGGCAGACATTCGCCGACCGATACGATGTGCAGCCCGGCCCGGTCAATCTGGAAAACGGTTACTTCGGGCGCATGTCGCGCACGGTGATCGAGGAGTACCAGCGCAATATCGAGCTGATCAACGCCAGCAACTCGATTTATGCGCGCCAGCGCTTTGAACAGCACGACAACCTTGAAATCCGCGCGCAACTGGCCGAACTGATTGGCGTGCGCGCGCAAAGCGTAGCCCTGACACGCAACGCCACTGAAGGCCTGCAATCGCTGATCCGCAATTACAATCGCCTGCAACCGGGCGATCAGGTGCTGATCTGTGACCTCGAGTACGACACGGTCAAGGGCGCCATGCGCTGGCTGGCGAAACAGCGTGGCGTTGAGGTCATCGAGATCACCCACCACCATCCCGCCAGTTTCGACAGCCTGCTGGAAAGCTACCGCGAAGCTTTCACCCGCCACCCGAAACTCAAACTGATGGCGCTGACCCATGTTACCCATCGCACCGGTCTGGTCATGCCGGTGCAAGCCATCGCCGCACTGGCCAAAGAGCACGGCGTCGACATCATCCTCGACGGTGCCCACGCCCTCGGCCAGATTGAATTTGACCTGCAAGCGTTGGGCATCGCTTTCGCCGGTTACAACCTGCACAAATGGATCGGCGCACCGCTGACCCTTGGCTTCATCTATATCGCCCCGCAGCGTCTGGCTGATATCGATCCGGACATGGGCGAGATGCATTACCCGATTACCGATATCCGCGCGCGCACCTCGTACAGCACGCCGAACATCCCGGCGCTGATGACTTTGCCGCTGGTGTTCGAAGAGCACGACGCGCTCGGCGGCGCCGCAGCCAAAAGCCCTCGCCTGAATTACCTGCGCAACCTGTGGGTCAGCGCCGTGCGACACCTGCCGGGCATCGAAGTGCTGACGCCTGACGACCCGCAACTGTATTGCGGGATCACCGCGCTGCGCTTCACCCGGCATACCGGTCAACAGGCCATGGCCGAGCGTCTGCTCAACGAATTCAACCTGTTCACCGTGGTGCGCTCCGGCGCCGCGTGCGGGCCGTGCATTCGCATCACCCCCGGGCTGACCACCACGGCTGGCGAGATGGAGCAGTTGGTCCACGCATTGAACCAGCTGCGCTAGAACGGCACACCGGAGTTCTTTTCGTAGCCTTCAAGACCCAACTGCGCCGACACGGCGAAGGTGTCGATGCCGAGGATCTGGCTGGCGAAGGCGCCGTCTTCAAGATCGGCGCCGGCGATCGGCTGCAATACCAACTGCAAGGCGTCCTCGGCGGCAGCTTCACAGCCGCAGCGGCCTGGGAGGTGCAAGGTGCCGGCCCAGGCCTCGTGGTGAGCTTGCGCTCCTACTTCGTCGCCGGGAATGAATACGTTCAGCTTCAGGCAAGCAGCGCCGTGCGCAGGTCGATCCGGATAGACACTGGTGAAACGGACGATGCCATGGCTATCAGTCGATTGACTGCCGCCAAGGCTGGTGTCGCCATCGACACGCTGTTGAATGCGCACCAGCGCGCCGATGACTGGCTCGCTGGTCATCGCATCGACCAGCGACAGACGCAGGATCAGCGGCAGGCCTTGGACACCCTGGCTGATATTGCGCCCTTGGGAATCGGCTGCGGGGCGGCCGAGGGGAAGTTGCTGCGGTTGATAACGGGATTGTGGTGTAAGGGTCAGAGACTGACGGTCGTCCATGAGGCGTTCTCTCTTCCATAAGATGGACGCAGATTAACCCCGTGAAAAAGCCAGCGTGCAGTAACTATGTATCGCGGCATGTACCGGCAGTTTTTTCAGCGCAAAAAAAAGGTGCGCCGACCAAGCGCACCATAAAGCTGTAAAGCACACAACGAGGTGTAGGGGTAAAGATCAGTCCAGCAGCGCCAGGGCCTCGGCGGTGCATTCCTGAATGCGGGCCCAGTCGCCGTTCTTGATCCACTCCGGATCAAGCATCCAGCTACCGCCCACGCACATGACGTTTTTCAGCGCCATGTAGCTCTTGATATTGGCCGGGCCGACGCCGCCCGTCGGGCAGAATTTCACTTCGCCGAACGGGCCGCCGAGCGCCTTGATTGCCGCCACGCCACCGCTGACTTCCGCCGGGAACAGCTTGAAGCGGCGATAGCCCAGACCGTAGCCTTCCATGATCCCCGAGGCGTTGCTGATGCCCGGCAACAGCGGAATCGGGCTGTCGACGCTGGCTTCGAGCAGGTCACGAGTGATGCCCGGGGTGACGATGAATTGTGAGCCGGCCGCTTCCGCCGCTGCGAGCATGTTGCGGTCGAGCACGGTGCCGGCACCGGTCATCAGTTCCGGGCGCTGTTCGCGCAGGATCTGAATGGCCTTGAGGCCGAACTGCGAACGCAGGGTCACTTCCAGCGCAGTCAGGCCACCGGCAGCGAGGGCGTCGGCCAGTGGCAGCACGTCCTGTTCGCGGGCGATGGTGATCACTGGCAGGATCCGCGCCTTGGCGCAGAGACTGTCGATCAGGGCAACTTTGTCCGCCATGGAAACGGTCGGGGATGGGGTTGTCATAGCGGCTGTTCCTTGGCTCATGGGCACCAGTAAATCTCTAACGTAGGTTGCAGAAACGCGCGCACCGGCATGGCCGCAACGTCATCGGATGCCAGCGCGGCATTCAGGGTGGTCAGTTTCGATTGACCGGAAATCGACAGAATCTTGTGCCGGGCCGAGGCCAGCAGCGCGCGGCTCATGGTCAGGCGCTGACGTGGCACGCTGGGCGCCAGCATCGGCCAGCAACGGCGCGTGCCATCGGCTTGCAGGGCTTCGGCGAGGTTCGGGCTGTCGGGGAACAGCGACGCGGTGTGACCGTCATCGCCCATGCCCAATACCAGCACGTCGATCGGCGGCAGTTCGCCGAGCAGACGATCGGCCTGTTCCGCAGCCTGCTCGACGTTGGCCGCCGCGCTGTAGAGGCTGAGGAACTGTGCCTTGGCTGCCGGGCCTTTGAGCAGATACTGCTTGAGCAGGCCGGCATTGCTGTCGGCGTGTTCGACCGGCACCCAACGCTCGTCGGCCAGGGTCACAACGACCTTCGACCAGTCCAGCTCCTGCTTGGCCAGGTGCTGGAAGAACGCTACCGGGCTGCGCCCGCCGGACACCACCAGCACCGCGTTGCCGCGTGCAGCAATGGCGTCGCTCAGTTGCTTGGCAACGTTCAGCGCCAGACCTTCGGCGAGCAGCACCGGGCTGTTGAATTCGCGGGCAGTCACGCCCGTCGGCAGTTGCACATCAGATATCGCCATACCACGACCTCCCGTCCCGCGTGATCAAAGCAATGGAGCTCATCGGCCCCCACGACCCGGCCGCATACGGCTTGGGCGCGTCACCGGATTTCTTCCACCCGGCGATCAGCTGGTCACACCACTTCCACGCGGCTTCGATTTCATCTTTACGGACAAACAGGTTCTGATTGCCGTTCATCACTTCCAGCAACAACCGCTCATAGGCATCGGGGATCCGCGCGCTACGCCAGGTGTCGGAGAAATTCAGTTGCAGCGGCCCGCTGCGCAGTTGCATGCCCTTGTCCAGGCCCTGCTCTTTGGTCATCACGCGCAAGGAAATGCCTTCGTCCGGTTGCAGGCGGATGATCAGTTTGTTGCTGATCTGCAGACGCTGCTCCGGGGCGAAAATGTAGTGCGACGGTTCCTTGAAGTGGATGACGATCTGCGACAGCTTCTGCGGCATGCGCTTGCCAGTACGCAGGTAGAACGGCACGCCGGCCCAGCGCCAGTTGCGGATGTCGGCACGCAGGGCGACGAAGGTTTCGGTGTCGCTCTGGGTGTTGGAATTCGGTTCTTCGAGGTAACCCGGAACGGATTTCCCCTCGCTGTGGCCGGCGATGTACTGACCGCGCACCACTTGTGTGGTCAGGCCTTCCGGGCTGATCGGCGCCAGCGCCTTGAGCACTTTCACTTTCTCGTCACGGATGCTGTCGGCGGACAGGTCGGCCGGCGGATCCATGGCAATCAGGCAGAGCAGCTGCAACAGGTGATTCTGGATCATGTCGCGCAGCTGGCCGGCTTTGTCGAAATAGCCCCAACGGCCTTCGATGCCGACCTTTTCGGCCACGGTGATTTCCACGTGGGAGATGTAATTCTGGTTCCACTGGGTTTCGAACAGGCTGTTGGCGAAGCGCAGGGCGATCAGGTTTTGAACGGTCTCTTTGCCCAGATAGTGGTCGATGCGGTAGGTGCGGTCTTCCGGGAAAAACTGCGCGACGGCATCGTTGACCTTGCGCGAGGACTCCAGGTCAGAGCCGATCGGTTTTTCCAGCACTACACGGGTGTTTTCGGCCAGACCGACTTTCTCGAGGTTCTCGCAGATCGCGCCGTACACCGCCGCCGGAGTAGCGAAGTAGGCAATCATGCGCTGGCTGCTGCCGGCCAGTTCCGCCAGCGCCACGTAATCCTCAGCCTTGAGGAAGTCGACATGCAGGTAGGTCAGGCGCGCGAGAAAGCGCTCGGCTACGGTTTCGTTCAGCTCTTTACCGACGTAACGGCGCAATTCGGCGGCGATGAACGCCATGTGCTGCTGCTCGCTGCCGGGCTCACGGGCCAGCGCGATGATGCGCGTGTCCTCGTGCAGCAGGTCGGCACCGTCTAGGTGATACAGGGCAGGAAACAGCTTGCGCAGGGCCAGATCGCCAAGCGCGCCGAACAAGGCAAAGGTGCACGGTTCAACCGTAATGGAAGGCATGATGTTTGTTCTTTTATCAAGTTAAGCTACAAATACCTTTTTTCAAGGCATCACTCAAGGGAAAATGTAGTAATAACCACAACATTTTCGCAGAATACTCAATCCGAGTGGTGGTCGCCCGGACGCATCAGTAGGATAGGCCACCGTCACGGGCCATATCAAAGGCCCAATTTGCATAGCCCGACGCAACTCTGCGTCGGTGAATCAGGAATTCCATATGGACCGCGTGCGAAATTTACTGGAACAGATCCAGAGTCGCCTTGAAGAGCTGAACAAGGCCGAACGTAAGGTCGCCGAGGTGATCCTGCTCAACCCGCAGCAGGCCACCCGCTTCAGCATCGCCGCCCTCGCCCAGGCCGCCTCGGTGAGCGAACCGACGGTCAACCGCTTCTGCCGCTCGTTCGGTGTCAGCGGCTATCCCGAGCTCAAGCTGCAATTGGCGCAGAGCCTGGCCAGTGGCGCGGCGTATGTCAGCCGCGCGGTCGAGGCTGACGACAATCCCGAGGCGTACACGCAGAAGATTTTCGGCAGCGCCATCGCCTCCCTGGACAGTGCTTGCCAGGCGCTCGACCCGAATCTGATCAGCCGCGCCGTCGACCTGTTGATCCAGGCCCGACAGATCCATTTCTTCGGCCTCGGCGCCTCGGCCCCGGTTGCACTGGATGCGCAGCACAAGTTCTTCCGCTTCAACCTAGCGGTTACCGCGCACGCCGATGTGCTGATGCAGCGGATGATTGCTTCGGTGGCGCACACCGGTGAGCTGTTCGTGATCATTTCCTACACCGGGCGTACCCGTGAGCTGGTGGAAGTGGCGCGGATTGCCCGGGAGAACGGTGCTTCGGTGTTGGGTTTGACGGCGGAGAATTCGCCGCTGGCCAAGGCGAGTACCTTGAGCCTGAATATTCCGTTGCCGGAAGACACCGACATTTATATGCCGATGACGTCGCGGATCATCCAGTTGACCGTGCTGGATGTGCTGGCGACGGGGATGACCTTGCGCCGTGGCGTGGATTTCCAGCCGCATCTGCGCAAGATCAAAGAGAGCTTGAATGCCAGCCGGTATCCGGTGGGTGACGAGTTCAATTGATCTCTGAAGGCTGATCGTTCCCACGCTCTGCGTGGGAATGCCTCAAGGGACGCTCCGCGTTCCGGCTCCGAAAGGGGCGCAGAGCGTCCCGGGCTGCATTCCCACGCAGAGCGTGGGAACGATCAAGCCGCGGCCCACGCCTGCAAACTCAAATGCGCCTTCTCGCCCGGCGCCAGGTGCAGGCTGTCGGTGCCGCCCGCCGCTGCTTCCACGCAGACGAATTCGGAAATCTCGTCCCAACTTACCCCCAGTAACGGCCGCGCGCCGGGATGCCAGACGACGGTGTCGCCGCTGTCACCGGTATCGATGCACAACTCGCGCTGCCAGGCGTGATCCTTGAGCTGCAATTCGCCGTCATGCTGGAACACCCGCTGACAGCCGCCATCGACGCGCAACTCGCCTTCCTGCTGGCAAACCTGGCGATTCAACTGATCATAACCCTGCGCGCCTTCGAGCCCAGACAGCGCTATCTCACCGACATCACCAATACGCCAGTAAGCGTGCAAAGCCTGGCTCAACTGGCACGGCATGTCGTCCTGATGCTCGGTGCTCAGGCGTAATTCCATGCGTTCGCCCAGATGCGCGTGCAGGTCGACCTGCCAATCGCACAGCTGCAGTTGCCAGTGCAGGCGCACGCCATCCTCGGCGCTGCTGCTGTCGAGCAGTTTCCAATCGAGCAGTCGCGCCCAACCATGGGACGGCCACGCGTTTTCGCTCGGATGACGGCCATACCACGGCCAGCACACCGGCACGCCACCGCGAATCGCGCCGACATGCGGCCACTTCGCCGCGCACCACAACCACGGCTTCTGCCCGCGCGGCTGAAAATGCAGCAACTGCGCGCCCTGACGACTGAACACCGCCTGACACAGCGGATGATCGATCACCAACACGTCGCGCATCTGATAGCGCTCCCAGGCGAACACCGGTCGCTCGCGCAGGGATTTGAAGAAGCGTTGCAGCGGATGCTCATGCATTGGCTACGGTCCTGAAAATCATGGGGGTACAATTACCTTTGTGACCCTTGAATACTGTGGCGAGGGGATTTATCCCCGCTGGGTCGCGAAGCGGCCCTGAAAACCATTCACCGAGGTGTATCAGCCAGATTGTGCTTATCGGATTTGGGGCCGCTTCGCAGCCCAGCGGGGATAAATCCCCTCACCACAATGGGTACGACATAACTCTTTCTGCGGTTCTCGCAAAAAAAAGCGGACAGCCTTGGCTGTCCGCAAAATGCGCACATAGAGAGGAGCTTATCGCAGACGCGTCAGAACGTTGACTGAATTTTCAGGCCAGCGACCAAAGCGTTGTCCACTTCATCCACACCGCCCGGATGGGTGATGTATTGCAGGTTGGGACGCACGGTCAGCCAGTTGGTGACATGAATGCCGTAGTTGAGTTCGTAGTTGTACTCGGTCTCACGAATCGGCGAGAACGCGGCGTTGTCGTAGTCGGACACACCGTTGGCAGCGTTCAGCAGTTCAGCGTTGCGCTTGACGTCCTTGTTGACGTGGATACGCGCAGCGCCGATACCGATGTCATCCTTCGGACGTGCATCGAACGGGCCTTTGTAGACAAACATCACCGACTGGTAGTTGTCGATGAAGTTGGTGTCCTTGTCGTGGAATGTCGCGTTGGCAGCGATGTTCAGACCGCGAGTGGCATCACCGTTGTGGCTGGTGAGTTGCTGTTGCGCGACGAACCAGTAACCGCTTTTGCTGTTGTGCGACTTGTAGTCGTCACCGGTAGTTGCCGCGTCGAAACCGTTGACGTCTTCGCGAACGTCGTCGGCGTCCGCCGTGCTCTTGTAGTAACCGACGCGGTATTCGCCCGGCAGGCTGTTGACCTTCGGCGACCAGACCAATTCAACCGGCAGCACGGTACCTTTGGTGCCGCTGCCGCTGAGCTTGAAGCCGTTGCCGTGTTCCAGTTGCGACGGGTTCTGGTTGTACGCACCGATTTGCGCGTAGAGCTCGTCGTTGATGTTGTACTTCACACGGATCGCGGCCTGGCTGACGGGCCAGTTGTACCAGATGTTGGTCGCCCAGTTACCCACTTGCGAACCGCAGAACGCCAGGTTCTGGAAGTCGCACGGGAAGGTGTTGAAGTCTTCGCCTTCGCCGAAGTAACCGGCCTTGACGTCGAGCTTGTTGTCGAAGAACTGGTGCTGGATCCACAACTGGGTCAGACGCACCATGTGGCCACGGCCATAGACTTCCTGCGAGGAACTGAGGGTGCCGGCACGCGGATCGCCAACGCGGTCGTTGGAGATGTTGTAGCCGTTACGGTTGGTCAGCTGGATCTTCGCCTGGGTGTTGTCCCAGCCCCACAGTTTCTGCAGGTCGAGGGCCACGCCGAGACCGAACTGGTCGGCGTAACGCGCGGTCTTGTCGTCGTTGTAGCCGCCGTTCAGGTTGGCGCCCATCTCGCCAACGTAGTCGGCCTTGATGTCGATACCCTGCTCGATCAGCTTGGTGCGCTCGCCGCCCCAGTCGCCGGTCATCCACTTGGAGTCGGAGCTGAACGCATCCGCCGCCATTGCATTACCGGCCAGCACCAGTGCAGCTGCCGCTGAAACCTGGCAGATCAACCGGGCATTGACGTGTTTCTTTTTCATCCCTACATCCTCGTCTTTATTGTTATTAACTGTTTTTATCTAACGCGGTTTACATAAAGTGCGACGAATGACAGGCCATTCACCGCGTGCTCCTTTTTGTGGAACCGGCCCTTGTGGGAGCCGGCTTGCCAGCGATGCGAGCGACTCGGTCTGTCGCCAAACCGGTTTGATGCCATCGCTGGCAAGCCAGCTCCCACAGGACCGCATTCCAGCATTGTTTTTCAGCGGCCTTTGAACTGCGCCACATTCGCCGACCGGGTTTCTGTCTGCACCTGGCCCGCAACGCCCAGACGCTCACCGGTATTGGCATCGAACAACAACACTTTCGATGGATCGAACTGCAGCGTCAGGCTTTCGCCTACCTGCGGTGCCACGTCCGGCGCCAGTCGGCAGCAGACCTTGGTGTCGTTCAAGTTGACGAACACCAGGGTATCCGGACCGGTCGGTTCAGTGACCTGCACTTCGGCGCGGATGCTCGGCAGACCATTGCCCTCGCCGCTCGCAAGCACAATCTGCTCCGGGCGCAGGCCGAGGATCACTTCGCGGTCTTCAAGCCCGGCATCCTGCATGCTCATCGGCAATTCACAACGCGCCTGACCGCTGTCGAGCAGCGCCAGCAGACGACCGTCCTTGCGCTGCAAACGCAGGGGGATGAAGTTCATCGGCGGCGAACCGATGAAGCTCGCCACGAACAGGTTGGCCGGGTTGTTGTAGATGTCTTTCGGCGTACCGAACTGCTGAATGATGCCGTCCTTCATCACCGCGACCTTGTCGCCCAGGGTCATCGCTTCGATCTGGTCGTGGGTCACGTAGACCGTGGTGGTTTTCAGACGCTGGTGCATCAGTTTCATTTCGGTGCGCATCTCGACGCGCAGCTTGGCGTCGAGGTTCGACAGCGGTTCGTCGAACAGGTAGATCTTCGGCCGCCGCGCCAAGGCACGGCCCATCGCCACGCGCTGTTGCTGACCACCGGAGAGCTGGCCCGGCTTGCGATTGAGCAGGTGTTCGATCTGCAACAGCTTGGCGACGCGGGCGACTTCTTCGTCGATCGCTGCTTGGGGCATCTTGCGGATTTTCAGGCCGAACTCGATGTTCTCGCGCACGCTCATGGTCGGGTACAGCGCGTAGGACTGAAACACCATGGCGATGTCACGATCCTTGGGGCTCATGCCGCTGACATCCTGATCACCGATCATGATCGCGCCGCCGGTGATGGTTTCCAGACCGGCGATGCAGTTCATCAAGGTCGATTTGCCGCAGCCCGACGGGCCGACGAGGATCAGGAATTCACCGTCCTTGATCGACAGTTCGATGTTCTTCAGGGTGTCCGGCAGGCCGGCCCCGTAGGTCTTGTTTACGTTGCGAAGTTCAAGCGTAGCCATGATTACCCCTTGACTGCGCCGGCCGTCAGCCCGCGCACGAAATACTTGCCTGCGACCACATAGACCAGCAGGGTCGGCAGGCCGGCGATCATCGCCGCTGCCATATCCACGTTGTATTCCTTGGCGCCGGTGCTGGTGTTGACCAGGTTGTTCAGCGCCACGGTGATCGGTTGCGAATCACCGCTGGAGAACACCACCCCGAACAGGAAGTCGTTCCAGATCTGGGTGAACTGCCAGATCAGGCAGACCATGATGATCGGCGTCGACATCGGCAGAATGATGCGGCGGAAAATCGTGAAGAAACCCGCGCCATCCAGACGCGCAGCCTTGACCAGCGCATCGGGAATGCTCACGTAGTAGTTGCGGAAGAACAGCGTGGTGAACGCCAGACCGTAGACCACGTGCACGAAGACCAGGCCGGTGGTGGTGCTCGCCAGGCCCATCTTGCCGAGGGTGAACGAGGCTGGCAGCAGCACGGTCTGGAACGGCAGGAAGCAGCCGAACAGCAGCAGACCGAAGAACAACTGCGAACCACGGAAGCGCCACATCGACAGCACGTAACCGTTCAACGCACCGATGGCGGTGGAGATGATTACCGCCGGTACGGTGATCTTGATCGAGTTCCAGAAGTAGCCGTCAACCGTGGCCCAGGCCTTGACCCAGCCAATGCCGCTGACCACGGTCGGCCAGCTCAGCAGGTTGCCGGTGCTGATGTCTTCCGGGGTCTTGAAGCTGGTCAGCAACATCACCACCAGCGGCACCAGATAGAGGAACACCGCAAGGATCAGCACCGCGTAGATCGCGATGCGACTGAAGCTGATCGCAGGTTTGGCAGCGAGACTAGTCATGACGCTTGGTCCTCAGCTCGGAATACAGGTAAGGCACGATGATCGCGAGGATCGCACCGAGCATCAGAATCGCACTGGCCGAGCCCATGCCCATCTGGCCGCGACTGAAGGTGAAGGAATACATGAACATCGCTGGCAGATCGGAGGAATAACCCGGACCGCCGGCGGTCATTGCCGCAACGAGGTCGAAGCTCTTGATCGCGATGTGCGCGAGGATCATCACCGCACTGAAGAACACCGGACGCAGGCTTGGCAGCACGACTTTCCAGTAGATGCGCGGCATGCTCGCGCCGTCGATCTGCGCAGCACGGATGATCGATTGATCGACGCCACGCAGGCCGGCGAGGAACATCGCCATGATGAAGCCCGAGGCTTGCCACACAGCGGCAATCACCAGGCAGTAGACCACGCGATCAGGGTCGATCAGCCAGTCCAGACGGAAACCTTCCCAGCCCCAGTCACGCAACAATTTGTCCAGGCCCATGCCCGGGTTGAGCAGCCATTTCCACGCGGTACCAGTGACGATCATCGAGAGCGCCATCGGGTACAGGTAAATGGTGCGGATAAAGCCTTCGCGACGGATGCGCTGGTCGAGGAACACCGCCAGCAACACGCCGATCACCAGAGTGATGCCGATGAACATGCCGCCGAACACGGCGAGGTTCTTGCTCGCCACCCACCAGCGATCGTTGTCGAACAACCGCGCGTATTGCGCCAGACCGGCCCACTTGTAGTTGGGCAGGAAAGTCGAGGTGGTGAACGACAGAATGAACGTCCACAGGATGTAGCCATAGAAGCCCACCAGCACGATGAACATGCTCGGCGCCAGCACCAGTTTCGGTAGCCAGCGCTGCAATGCATCGAACGGCGAGGCCTTGCTGAACACAGCAACAGAACTCATGAGCAAATCCAGAAAAGAAAGAGAAGAACAGCTGCAAGCTGCAAGCTACAAGACCAGCAGCGCGCAAGCCTTTAACTTGCAGCTTGAAGCTTGAAGCTTGCAGCTCGCCGTCAAGGCGCCTATTTGGCCGACTGAACCGCCGCGCCGAGTTTCTTCGCCGCATCGGCCGGGTCGGCTTTCGGGTCGTTGATGTAGTTGGTGACTACGTCAAAGAACGCGCCCTGCACGGCCAGCGTGGTCGCCATGTTGTGCGCCATGCTTGGTTGCAGGCCGCCGGACTTGGCGTCCGCGAGGAAGTCCTTGGCAGCGGTCTGCGCGCAGGAATCGAAGCCGAGCTTGTCCATGTTGTTCAACATGTCGTTGCGCACCGGGATCGAGCCTTTGTTGATGCTGAAGACTTTCTGGAAGTTCTCACCCAGCACGACTTTGGCGATGTCCTGCTGACCGGCCGCAGTGCCTGCGTCCTTCTGCTTGAACACGGCCAGCGAGTCGATGTTGTAGGTGAATGCCTTGTCGGTGCCCGGGAACGCTACGCACTCGTAGTCCTTACCGGCGACTTTCTTGGCGGCGGTCCATTCGGACTTGGCCCAATCACCCATGATCTGCATGCCGGCCTTGCCGTTGATGACCTTGGCCGCTTCCAGGTTCCAGTCCTGGCCTTTGCCGTCCGCGTCCATGTAGGTCGCGACTTTCTTCAGCTCGGTGAGCGCCTTGACCATTTCCGGGCCGGTCAGCGCTTTGTTGTCGAGATCGACCAGGGCTTTCTTGTAGCCATCCACGCCCATGACCGAGAGCACCACGGCTTCGAACACGGTGCTGTCCTGCCAAGGCTGACCGCCGTGGGCGAGCGGAATGAAGCCCGCCGCTTTCAGCTTGTCGCCGGCTGCGTAGAACTCTTCGAGGGTGGTTGGATTCTTGGTGATGCCGGCTTTCTTGAAGACTTCCGGGTTGATCCACAGCCAGTTCACGCGGTGAATGTTCACCGGCACGGCCACGTAATCACCGTCGTACTTCACGGTATCGGAGACTTTCTTGTCGAGCAGGCTGTCCCATTTTTCCGACTTGGCGACGTCTTTCAAAACGTCGGTGTCGAGCAGGCCGGTCGACGCCCATTCCTGGATGTCCGGGCCTTTGATCTGCGCTACGCCTGGCGGGTTGCCGGCGACGGCACGGCTTTTCAGCACGGTCATGGCAGTCGCACCGCCACCACCGGCGACAGCGCCGTCTTTCCAGGTGAAACCGTCTTTTTCGACTTGGGCCTTGAGCACATCGACAGCGGCTTTTTCGCCACCGGAAGTCCACCAGTGCACGACTTCCACCGAACCTTTGGAATCGGCAGCGGAGACACTGAGCGGCAGGATTGCGAGCGGGAACAGGGAGGCGACAGAAATGACAGTAGCGAGGCGAGAAATCGCATTCATTCGAGATGTACCTTTCTTGTTGTTATGCATTGCAAGTCTGGTGCTTGCGCTGCACGGAGTTTAAACAGAGCGTTTCGCTTCGCAGGTAACGAAGGGACGCGTAAATGTCACGACATGGTTACACAGGCACAGGCCGGGATAGCTGCGCCAAAGCCGTGGCCATGCTCGGCGCCAGCGGCAATCGCGGAATCAGCACAGCCTGCCAGGCGTGATACAGATCGGGCTTGCCCGGCCAGATATCGGCACTTGGCACATTCTGAGGATTGAGTTCGTGGTGCCAACTGCCGTTGCAGCGGTCGATGAAATTCGTCTCGCAGAACTCCCAGAACAGCCGGTACCAGGTTTCGTATTGCCCGTCGCCGGTGCGCTTGAGCAAGGCGCTGGCGGCGGCGCTGGCTTCGGCGTGCGTCCAGTGCAGACGATGGCGAACGACAGCCTGGTTATTCCAGTCGAGGGTGTAGACGATGCCCGGCGCGCCATCGACATTCCAGCCGTGGCGGCAATTGTTTTCGAAGAGTTTTTGCGCATCAGTCGCCAGCCAGCCCGGCGTAAGCATGCCGGCCTGTACCCGTGCGGCTTCAAGGTGCAGGAGCAAGCGCGCCCACTCGAAACCGTGGCCCGGCGTGGTGCCGTAAGGACGGAAACCGTCGGCGGGGTTGTCGTGGTTGTATTCGCGCAGCGGTTGCCAGTCGCGATCGAAGTGCTCGATGACCAGGTAATCGTTGGCTGCAGCGTGGCCATGGATCACTCGTTCGACGATGCGCTGGGCGCGTACCAGCCAGCGCGGATCTTCGGTGACATCGGCCAGCGCGAGGAATGCTTCGGTCGCGTGCATGTTGCTGTTGGCGCCGCGATAGGCTTCTTCTTCGCTCCAGTCGCGATTGAAGAATTCGCGCATGGCGCCCTCTTCTTCGCTCCAGAAATAAGTGTCGATGATGTCGATCGCGTCATCGAGCAAAGCCTGGGCACCGGGCCGTTGTGCGACCACGGCGGAGCTGGCGGCGAGGGCGACAAAGGCATGCAGATAGGCGTTCTTGCCGGTGTTGTCGTCGCGGTGTTCGGCCACCGCAAACCAGCCGCCGTGCAGCGCATCACGCAGTGGCCCGCGCAACGCGGCGATACCGTGGTCGACCAGCTCGGCAAACCCCGGCAGGCCCTGAATGTGGGCCATGGCGAAGCTGTGGGTCATGCGCGCGGTGTTCATGGTTTCGGCTCGTGCGTTCGCCGGCAAACGGCCGCGCTCATCGAGGTTGCCGAAGCCTTCGGGCAGTCGTGATGCCTTGGCGAAATCCAGCAGACGCAGGCCTTCGGCGGCTAGCCATTGCTGGTGGGCAGGGGCGTTCAGCCAACTGCTGAAGTCTGGGTGAAAGGTGTCCATGGCGTGACCCTTTTTTGTTGTTAGGACTGCGGGCAGTCTAAACAACGGGCCGGGGCGGGCTTGTAACGAAGGGGACGGGGTTTGTCACCAGTCCGTGACAAAGAGCAGCCCTCACCCCAACCCTCTCCCGGAGGGAGAGGGGGCTGACCGAGTTGTAATGAGCTTTCCGCCGACCTGAAATACCGAGTCGATTATGGATTCGGCGTTGTACGGTCAGGTCGGCCTATCTCTGCAGCATCCCCCGATCAGTCCCCTCTCCCCCCGGGAGAGGGTTAGGGTGAGGGAAAGCTTTGACTCAATCCACAGACCGCGGCAACTGCAACGTCACCCGCAACCCACCCTCACGCAGGTTCTGCAACGTCACCTCGCCGCCATGGCTATGGGCGATGTTGCGCGCAATGCCAAGGCCCAAGCCATAACCCTGCTGCTGCCCCGCCAAACGGAAGTGCGGTTCGAACACTTGCTCCAGCCGCTGCTGCGGCACACCCGGCCCTTCGTCGTCGACATGCAGAACAAAGGCGCTGTCATCGTCATCGATGTGCAGATGCGCGTTCTGTCCATACTTCAAGGCGTTGTCGATCAGATTGCCGATGCAGCGCTTGAGCGCCAGCGGCTTGCCTGGATACGCCGACAGCGCACGGCCATGCTGGGTGACGCGGCCATTGCCGTTCGGCGCCAGATACGGCTCGACCAGACAATCGAGCACATGATTGAGATCCACCGGCTCGATGTTCTCGTGGATGTCGGTGTCTTTCACGCATTGCAGCGCGCCTTTGACCAGCAGCTCCAGCTCATCCAGATCGCGGCCGAATTTGGCTTGCAGCTGTTCGTCTTCGAGCAGTTCGACGCGCAAGCGCAGGCGGGTGATTGGCGTGCGCAGGTCATGGGAAATCGCGCTGAACAACTGGCTGCGTTCGGTCAGGTAACGGCTGATGCGTTCGCGCATGGTGTTGAACGCGCGGCCGACTTCGACCACTTCACTGCCACCGCCCTCCGCCACCGGCTCGACGTCGGCACCCAGCGACAGGTCCCGCGCTGCCCGCGCCAGACGCTTGAGCGGCCGGCTCTGCCAGTGCACCAGCAGGCCGATGAACAACAGCAAAAAGCCGCTGGTGAGGACGATAAACCACACCTGCTGCGCCGGCAGGCCTTGCTCTTCGAGACTGGTGTACGGCTCGGGCAGCAACGAGGCGATGTACAGCCACTCGCCCGGGGCCATTTGAATCTGCGTGACCAGCACCGGCGGATTCACCGGTTCAAGCGTCAGGGCGTAATGCGCCCAGGAGCGCGGCAATTCATCAAGTTTCAGTCCGGCGTTGAAAATCCGCAGGTCTTCGGGGCTGACGAAGGTCACCGAAATATCCGTGTCATGGCCCAGAGACTGGCGCAGCACTTCGTCCACCGCCTGCATCACCGCAGCCTTGCGCGGCGTCACCGGCAGCACGTCCATGCCCAGCGGTTTGTCATTGAGCGTCACGACAAATCGGGTGCCGCCCATGCTGCGCAATTGATCGAGCACCAGCGGCCGATAGGCCACCGGCAGGGAACGAAAATAGCTGACGCTGGCGGTCATCGAATGCGCCAGGCTGCGGGCACTGGTGACCAAGCCTTCGAGCTGGGTGGCGCGCAGTTGCGACACCCAGATCACGCTCGACAGCGTTTGCGCGAACAGCACCGCCAGCAGAGTCAGCAGCAGCATCCGCCCGAGCAGTGAGCGCGGCACCGGTATGCGACTGGCGAATTTGCCCAGCGCCTCAGTGAGCATTGCCGGCAACCACATTGGCTGCCAACTGATAACCGCTGCCGCGCACCGTGCGGATCAGCCGTGGCGGTTTTTCGGTGTCGCGCAGGCGTTGGCGCAAACGACTGACGGCCATGTCGACGATGCGATCGAGCGGCATCAGATCGCGGCCACGGGTGGCGTTGCCGATGGTGTCGCGGTCGAGGATTTGCTGCGGATGATCGAGGAACAGTTTCAGCAGAGCGAAATCGGCGCCGGAAAGGATCACTTCCTCGCCGTCAGTGTGGAACAGCCGATGGCTGACCGTGTCCAGGCGCCAGTCGTCGAAGACCAGCACTTCGCTGCCGCTGCGTTCGTGGGCGAACTGTGCGCGGCGCAGCAGGGCCTTGATCCGCGCTTGCAGTTCGCGCGGGCTGAACGGTTTGCCGAGGTAGTCGTCGGCGCCGAGCTCCAGACCGATCACCCGGTCGGCTTCGTCGGAACTGGCGGTCAGCATGATGATCGGCACCTGCGCCTGACGCGGATGCTGACGCACCCAGCGGCACAGGCTGAAGCCGTCTTCGTCGGGCAGCATCACATCGAGGATCACCAGATCGCTCGGCGCCTCGTTGAGCGCCTGACGAAAACCGGCACCATCGGCGGTGGCCCTCACCTGAAACCCGGCGCGGGTCAGGTAGGTTTCCAGCAACTCGCGTATTTCCTGGTCGTCATCGACCAACAATATCGACTTGTTGACTGAGCTCACTTCGAAGGCATCCTTGTTGTTGGAGTTGGGGCGGATTATGCCTGATGAACCTGGAAAATTTGTCGCCTGTTGATCGTTCCCATGCTCTGCGTGGGAATGCAGCCCGTGACGCTCCGCGTCACTGGACGCGGAGCGTCCCTTGAGGCATTCCCACGCGGAGCGTGGGAATGATCTCTATGCAGGTGTTGCTTGATCCAGCGCCACACCGGCGCCGACCAGGCCGGAGTACGGCGCGGTCACCAGCCAGACCGGGATGCCTTTGAAGTAATCGCTCATGCAGCCCTTGTCGGCGAAGCAGCGGGCGAAGCCGCTGGCGAGGAAGAAATCGGCGAAGCGTGGAATCACCCCGCCAACGATGAACACGCCACCGCGCGCGCCGGTGGTGAGCACGTTGTTGCCGGCGACGCGACCGAGCCAGCAGCAGAACTGCTCGAGCACTTCCAAAGCAATCGGATCACCGGCCAGACCGGCGGCGGTGATCGCTTCCGGCGTCTCAAGCTTCGGCTCATGGCCATCGACCGCGCAGATCGCCCGGTACAGTCGAGGCAGGCCGCCGCCGCTCAACACGGTTTCCGCGCTGACATGGCCGATCTCGTTGTAGATGTGTTGCCACAGTTGCGTTTCGCGCGGGCTGCTCAGCGGCAGGTCGACGTGGCCGCCCTCGCCCGGCAGCGCCGCGAAGCGGCCTTCACCGAGATCGAGCAAGGTGCCGACACCCAGACCCGTGCCCGGGCCGATGACTACTGCCGGGCGCAGAGGCTCCGGCGTGCCTTCGCAAACCACGCGGAATTCGCCCGGCTGCAAGCGGGTCATGCCCAGCGCCATCGCCGAGAAGTCGTTGGTCAGCAACAACTGCTCGACCTGCAAGGTCTTGCAGAACGCGCTGCGGCTGAGCCGCCAGTGATTGTTGGTGAATTTGAATTCATCGCCACTCACCGGACCTGCCACCGACAGGCACACTGAGCCGATCGAGCCCGGCGCCAGACCGAGCCCGCTCAGGTACAAGGCGATTGCCTCTTCCGGGGTGGCAAAGTCGGCCGTGGCCAGCACCTGAACCGATTGCAGTTGCTGGTTTTGCCACAACGCGAACCGCGCGTTGGTGCCTCCGATGTCACCGACCAAAGCCAGTTTCAATTAAGCGTCTCCAGGGCAGAAGTGAAGGCGCTGGCGCCCTGCTCCGCCGAGCTGAAGGCCATGCGCATGAAGCCAAACAGCTCGCGGCCGCTGCCAATGTTGTTGCCCAACAGGCCCTTGGCAGGTTCGCGCGCTGCAAATTCGGCGGCGTCGACCTTCAGTTCCAAGGTGCCTTTGACGCCATCGACGCGGATGATATCGCCCTCTTGCACGCGCGCCAAAGCGCCACCGACATAAGCTTCCGGGCTGACGTGAATCGCTGCGGGGATTTTCCCCGACGCGCCGGACATGCGCCCGTCAGTCACCAGCGCCACTTTGAAGCCGCGATCCTGCAGCACGCCGAGGAACGGCGTCATCTTGTGCAGCTCGGGCATGCCGTTGGAACGCGGGCCCTGGAAGCGCATCACGGCGACGAAATCCTTCTCCAGCAGACCGGCCTTGAATGCGTCCGCCAGGTCCTGCTGATCCTGGAAGACCATCGCCGGTGCTTCGACGATCTGGTTCTCCAGCGCAACGGCAGAAACCTTCATCACCCCGCGACCGAGGTTGCCTTCCATCACCCGCAAGCCGCCCTCTTGCGAGAACGCACGGGACACCGGACGCAGGATGTTTTCGTCGAGGCTGTCGGTCGGGCCTTCGCGCCAGACCAGCTCACCGTTATCGAGGAACGGTTCTTTGGTGTACTGGCTCAGGCCATGGCCGAGCACAGTGTTGACGTCCTCATGCAGCAGGCCGGCGCCGAGCAGTTCGCGGATCAGGAACGACATGCCGCCCGCTGCCTGGAAGTGGTTGATGTCGGCTTTGCCGTTCGGGTAGACGTGGCTCAGGGTCGGGACGACTTCGGAAAGGTCGGCCATGTCCTGCCAGGTCAGCTGAATGCCCGCCGCCATGGCGATGGCCGGCATGTGCAGGGTGTGGTTGGTCGAGCCGCCGGTGGCGTGCAGGGCAACGATGGAGTTGACCAGCGCCTTCTCGTCGACGATTTCGCCGATCGGCATGAAGTTGCCGTTCTGCTTGGTCAGGCGCGTGACCTGATGCGCGGCTTCGCGGGTCAGGGCGTCGCGCAGTGGTGTGTTCGGGTTGACGAAAGACGCGCCCGGCAGGTGCAGGCCCATGACTTCCATCAGCAACTGGTTGGTGTTGGCGGTGCCGTAGAAGGTGCAGGTGCCCGGGCTGTGGTAGGACTTCATCTCCGATTCCAGCAGCTCTTCACGGGTCGCCTTGCCTTCGGCGTACTTCTGGCGGACGTCGGCTTTTTCCTTGTTGGAAATCCCTGAAACCATCGGCCCGCCCGGTACGAAGATCGTTGGCAGATGACCGAAACGCAGCGAACCCATCATCAGGCCCGGGACGATCTTGTCGCAGATGCCGAGCATCAGCGCGCCGTCAAACATGTTGTGCGACAGCGCCACGGCGGTCGACATGGCGATCACTTCGCGGCTCGGCAGGCTCAGTTCCATGCCCGGCTCGCCCTGGGTCACGCCATCGCACATCGCCGGAGTGCCGCCGGCGAACTGGCCGACCGAGCCGATCTCGCGCAGGGCATTCTTGATCTGTTGTGGAAAGACTTCGTACGGCTGGTGCGCCGAAAGCATGTCGTTATACGAAGACACAATGGCGATGTTCGCCGAGTTCATCATCCGCAGGCTGTGCTTGTCTTCGCTGCCGCAACCGGCCACGCCGTGGGCGAAGTTGGCGCATTGCAGCTTGCCGCGCATCGGGCCGTCGGTGGCGGCGCCGCGAATCAATGCAAGGTAAGCCTGACGCGTGGCGCGGCTGCGGGCGATAAGCCGTTCGGTGACCTCAAGAACGCGGGGATGCATGTGTAGAACTCCAGGCTAACGGATGTGGCGACCTGATTGTCTATGCTGGTCAAACGCCGTTGTTGTTGGAATGACAGACGGCTTTTTTGACCATTCGGACCAGTTGATTCAGGTCACTCGTTGTAGATAAAACAAAATATTGCCACTAAAAAGGCTTGTTTTCTATTTTTATGCGAATAATCTTGTAATTCCAACAACAAAACGACGGCGGCGCTGTTCCATGACTCTTCGAATTGCAATCAATGGTTTCGGCCGCATCGGCCGTAATGTCCTGCGCGCACTGTATACCCAAGGCTATCGTCAAGACCTGCAGATCGTCGCGATCAACGATCTGGGTGACAGTTCGATCAATGCCCATCTGCTCAAATACGACACCGTCCACGGCACTTTCGACGCCGACGTGGCGCACGACAACGAAAGCCTGACGGTCAATGGCGACCGCATCGCAGTCAGCGCCATTCGCAACCCGGCCGACCTGCCGTGGGCCGCTGAAAAAATCGACGTAGTGTTCGAATGCACCGGTCTGTTCACCGACCGTGCCAAAGCCGCCGCGCATATCAGCGCCGGCGCCCGCAAGGTGATCATTTCTGCCCCGGCCAAAGGCGCCGACGCCACCGTCGTTTATGGCGTCAACCACGACATTCTGCGTCAGTCGCATCAGATCATTTCCAACGCTTCGTGCACCACTAACTGCCTCGCGCCAGTGGCGCAGGTGCTGCATCGCGAGTTGGGCATCGAAAGCGGCCTGATGACCACCATCCACGCCTACACCAACGACCAGAACCTCACCGACGTTTATCACAGCGACCCGTACCGTGCCCGCTCGGCCACGCAAAACATGATCCCGAGCAAGACCGGCGCAGCCGAAGCGGTAGGCCTGGTGCTGCCGGAACTGGCGGGCAAACTGACCGGCATGGCTGTGCGCGTACCGGTGATCAATGTGTCGCTGGTCGACCTCACCGTGCAACTGAAGAAAGAAGCCAGTGCCGACGAAGTCAACGCCCTGCTGAAAGCGGCGAGCCAGCATTCGAAGATTCTCGGTTACAACACCTTGCCGCTGGTTTCCAGCGACTTCAACCACAACCCGCTGTCGTCGATCTTCGACGCCAACCACACCAAAGTCAGTGGCAAGTTGCTGAAAGTGCTGGCCTGGTACGACAACGAATGGGGCTTCTCCAACCGCATGCTGGATAACTGCCTGGCGTTGTGTAACGCCGAATAATCTCAGCCGGCCCCCAATCCCTGTGGGCGCGAGCCTGCTCGCGAAAGCTTTCTGTCAGTCGATATGGAATTGACTGACACGACGCCTTCGCGAGCAGGCTCGCTCCCACAGGAGATCCGATTTCAATTCGAAATCAGCACTTGACCATTCGGCTGGATGATAAGCATTATCATTCGCTCGAAATGGATCAGGTCCTCCCGTGAGTCAATCGCGCTTCAACCACGTCTTCCTCGCCCAGCGCACTTCCCTGCTGCGCACGCTGGAACGGATGGTCAACAATCACAGCACCGCTGAAGACCTGTTGCAGGAGACCTACCTGCGCGTGACCCGGGCGTTGAGCGAACGGGCCATCGATCACCTTGAACCCTTTGTCTTCCAGACCGCGCGCAATCTGGCGCTGGATCATTTGCGTGCGCGCAAGATTCATGCGCGGACCATGGTCGACGATGTACCTCAAGAGGTAGTGCAGAGCATCGCCGCGCCCGCCAGCAGCGCTGAAGACGCCGCCCACGCCGAACAACTGCTGGAGCGTTTGAACGTGAGCCTCAGCCAACTCAGCCCGCGTCAGCAGCAGATCTTCATCCTCAGCCGTTTGCACGGGCACAGCTATCAGGAAATCGCTGATGAACTTGATGTTTCGCTGAGCACCGTGCAGAAGGAACTGAAACTGATCATGTCGATCTGCATCGGCGTTGCCGAACGGCATAACGGCAGCGGCAAGTTTTGAGCTGCAAGCTACAAGTAAAAACAAAAAGCAGTATTGCATCCGGCTTGCAGCTTGCAGCTTGCAGCTTGAAGCTAGAAACTGCTTCGCCAGAAGCCCTGAGGAACCACCGTGACGGACACCCACCGCTCGCCTTCGCCCGATTCGGCGCGGGACGCTGCAGCTGCAATGGACCAGGCGCTGGACTGGCTCATCGTGCTCGGCAGCCCGGATGAGGAACAGACCCGGCAATTTCATGCCTGGCTGGCGGCTGATCCGTTGAATGCCGAGGCGTTCGCCAAGGCCCAAGCGATCTGGGACGGCCCGCAAGTCGCGCTGTGCGCCGAGGCTCTGGCAGCAAAACCTGTAAAAATCACTTTTCTCAAGCGCTTGCGCCCGCACTGGAAACCGCTGGCTACCGCTGCGGTGCTGATCCTCGGGCTGTTCAGTTTCAGTAACTTGCCGATGCGCATTCAAGCGGATCACCTGACCGTGGTCGGCGAGCGTCAGCGTCTGCAACTGGAGGACGGCTCGAAGGTTCTGCTCAATACCAATTCGGCGTTTTCCAGCACCATCAACGATCAACAGCGCGTGGCCCGACTGTTTCAGGGCGAGGCGTTTTTCGAGATCGCCAGCGGGCGTAATCAGCCGCTGGAGATCGACGCAGGTCCGGTAACGGCCAGCGTCCACGACACCGCGTTCGCCGTGCGCTACCTCGACGGGGTCGCGCAAGTGAATGTGCAGCGTGGCGATGTCGATCTGCGCGCCACCCACAACGATGCCCGGGTGCGCCTGCGTGCCGGGGAAAGCATTCGCATCGGCCCCAACGGTTTTGATCGCCCGGCCAAGCTCGACGCCAATGCCGATCTGGCCTGGGTTGAAGGCCGCCTGGTGTTCGAGAACTGCCCGCTGAATCAGGTGCTGGCCGAGCTACGCCGCTACTATCCGGGCTGGATCATCAACAACAACGAGCAATTGGCCGACGTCGCCGTCACCGGCAATTACCGTCTCGACCAGCCGCTCGACGTGGTCCGCTCCCTCGCTCACATCACCTCGGCACGCCTGCAGGAATTCCCTGCGCTGGTGATTCTGAACTGAATGAGAATTATTTTTACTCGATAGCCAACGACAGTACGTCTCGTTATAGCCAATGCAATTGATTCGCATCTAACCATGCCGATCAGCACCTATAAAGATTCGTGCGACACGGAGCGCTATCGATGTCCTCACGCCTTACCCGCCAGACTGCTTCCCCTTCCCGCGTACTGTCGCTGCTGACTGCGGCCATCCTCATGGCTGGCACCGCACAGCTGCTGGCGGCCGCCGAGCAACCGACACGCAACATGGGCGATTACGCGTTCGCCATCGGCCAGCAACCACTGGTTTCGGCATTGAATGCCTTTACCGCCGTGACCGGTTGGCAGGTCGGCCTGCCGGCCGAGTTGGGGCAGAACGTCTCGTCGCCGGGCGTGCGCGGTTCGCTGCCGCCGGAGAAAGCCCTCGAGCGCCTGTTGGTGGGGACCAACCTGAGCTTCCGCAAACTGAGCAACAACAATGTCGTGCTGGAAAAACGCAACAGCAGCGGCACGCTCAATCTCGATCAGGTGACCATCAGCGCCACTCGCCAGGAACAATCGGTCAACAGCGTGCCCTCGACGGTCAGCGTGCAGGATCGCCAAGCGCTTGACCGCAACAACGTCAATACCATCAAGGATCTGGTGCGCTACGAACCGGGCGTTTCCGTTGGCGGTGCCGGTCAGCGCGGCGGCATCAGTGGCTACAACATTCGCGGTATCGACGGCAACCGCATCCTGACCCAGGTCGATGGCGTGGAGATCCCCAACGGCTTCTTCAACGGCCCCTACGCCAAGAGCCAGCGCAACTACGTCGACCCGGAAATCGTCAAACGCGTGGAGATCCTCCGTGGCCCGGCCTCGGTGCTGTACGGCAGCAACGCCATCGGCGGCGCGGTCAGTTACTACACGCTGGACGCCGACGACATCATCAAACCGGGCAAGGACGTCGGCGCGCGTCTGAAAAGCGGTTACAGCTCCGCCGACGACAGCTGGCTGAAGTCCGCCACCGTCGCCGGCCGCAGCGGTGAGTTCGACGGTCTGCTGCATTACAGCCAGCGCGACGGTCACGAAAGCGAATCCTTTGGTGGCAACAATGGCACCGGCCTTGCGCGCACCGCCGCCAACCCGGAAGACGTGCGCGCGACCAACGTCCTGGCCAAGCTCGGCTGGAACTACAACGACGATTCGCGCCTGGGCCTGACCTACGAAAAGTACAAGGACGATCGCGACACCGACCAGAAAAGTGCCTACGGCGGCCCGTATTTCAACGGCGCGCCGACCATTCCGAGCAGCGTCCTGCCCGGCGGCATGTACCAGTGGCGCACCGGCAACGACACCATCACCCGCGAGCGTTTCGGTATCGAACACTCGTTCGCCCTCGACAGCCTGCTCGCCGATAACGTCAAGTGGAGCCTCAATCACCAGATCGCCAAGACCGACCAGAGCACCGAAGAGTTGTACTACCCGATCACTCGTACAGTGCTGCGTACCCGCGACACGATCTACGAAGAAAAACAGTGGGTGTTCGACGCCCAACTGGACAAGGCTTTCGCCATCGGTGACACCGATCACCTGCTGACTTACGGCACCACTATCAAACAGCAGAAAGTCACCGGTTCACGCAGCGGCGACGGCACCTGCGTGGCCGTCGGTCGCGGCTGCACGGCGATTGGCGCGACCAGTGCGGCGGACGTGCTGGCCAAGGCCTCTGATTTCCCCGATCCGACCATCAACACCTACAGCCTGTTTGCTCAGGATCAGATCAGCTGGAACGACTGGACCTTCCTGCCGGGCCTGCGCTACGACTACACCCAGCTCAAGCCGCACATCACCGAGGAATTCCTCAACACCGTGAATGCCGACGGCCAGGGCACGGTCAGCGACAAGAACAAGACCTGGCACAAAGTCTCGCCAAAATTCGGCCTGACCTATGCACTGACGGACAACTACACCTGGTACGGCCAGTACGCCGAAGGCTTCCGCACGCCCACGGCAAAATCGCTGTACGGGCGTTTCGAGAACAACACCACCGGCTACACCGTGGCGCCCAACTCCGACCTTGAGCCGGAAAAAAGCAAAGGTTTCGAAACCGGCCTGCGCGGGAATTTCGAGCAGGGCTCGTTCGACGTCGCGGTGTTCTATAACAAGTACCGCGACTTCATCAACGAGGATGCGGTCAAGCCGGGCGACGATCAGTTGACCTTCCAGAGCAACAACATCAAGCGCGCCACCATCAAGGGTGCGGAAGTCAAAGGTCGCTTGAACCTGGATGCGTTCGGCGCGCCGCAAGGCCTGTATACCGAAGGCTCGATCGCCTACGCCTACGGGCGCAACAACGACAGCGGCGAGCCGATCAACAGCGTCAATCCGCTCACCGGCGTGTTCGGTCTCGGTTACGACCAGGACAACTATGGCGGCCTGCTGAGCTGGACCGTGGTGAAGAAAAAGGACCGCGTCGACGACAGCAACTTCAAGTCGCCGGACGGCGTCAGCAGCCAGTTCAAGACCCCGGGCTTCGGCATTCTCGATCTGGCCGGCTATTACAAGGTGACCGACGACGTCACCGTCAGCGGCGGCGTCTACAACCTGACCGACAAGAAGTACTGGCTGTGGGATGACGTGCGCGGTTACGACAGCGTCGGCGAAGCCTCGGTGACGCAACCGGCCAACCTCGATCGGCTGACCCAACCGGGACGCAACTTCGCGATCAACCTGATCTGGGACATCTGATCCGCCCGGCCTCACTGCGCGTGTTCTCGCCGCGCAGTGAGGTTTTTTTACTGTCCGGCGCCCGCCCGTACGTCTTGTTATCAAGCGCCTCATTTATCAAGGACACCCCATGACTGCCTCGGAAAAAACCCTGCGTTCGCAACGCCTGAACCAGATCACCCATGAGCCGCACAGCAAACTCGATGCCCTGGTCAAAGCCCACGCACCATTCGAAACCCGCGCCAGCTTCGCCCGTTTCGTCGTCGCGCAATACCTGTTCCAGGCGGAACTGGTCGAGCTGTACAACGATGCCGAACTGACCGCGATCGTCCCGGATCTGCCAGCCCGTTGCCGCGCCGAAGCGGCCAGGGCTGACCTCGCCGACCTCGACACCGAAGTCCCGGCGCCGGTGGCCGGCGCGCTGAAAAACCCGAGCAAGGCGAGGGCGCTGGGCTGGATCTTTGTTTCCGAGGGTTCCAAGCTCGGCGCGGCGTTCCTGGTCAAGCGTGCCGTGGCACTGGAGCTGAGCGAAACCTTCGGTGCCCGGCATCTGGCGGAACCGCAAGGTGGCCGCGCCGAGGGCTGGAAAAGCTTTGTGCGCACCCTCGATGCGTTGCCGTTCACCGCTGAGGAAGAGGCTGAAGTGGAGCAAGGTGCACTGGATGCGTTCAACCGCTTTACCGTGCTGCTGGAACGGGCTTATGCCATAGAAGCCGAAGTGGCCTGAAGCAACTCTTATCCCCTGTGGGAGCGAGCCTGCTCGCGAAGACGGCAGCACATTCAACATCAATGTGCCTGATCAACCGCTTTCGCGAGCAGGCTCGCTCCCACAGGGCTCACCACAAATCTGTAAGATCCCCGTTCCGCTTCAGAAGCCACCGCTGAGCCATGCCCGCACCCGCCCCATCAAAACTCGCCCGTCTGCTGTTCGGCCTGCTGGCCTATGTCAGCCTCGGCATTGGCCTGATCGCCATCGTCGTGCCCGGTCTGCCGACCACCGAGTTCATCCTCCTTGCCGCGTGGGCCGCGACCCGCAGTTCGCCGCGCTTGAGTGCGTGGCTGGAAAATCATCGCCTGTTCGGGCCGATCCTGAGTAACTGGCGCAACGGCAGGATCATCGCGCGCAAGGCCAAGGTCAGCGCCACCGTCAGCATGCTGCTGTGTGCGACGTTGATGCTGGTGATGCTCGACCACGGCTGGCCGATCTATCTGGCGATTGCCGGCATGGGCCTGGGCAACCTATGGATCTGGTCGCGCCCGGAGACGCCCGTCGCGGTAGTGAAACATCCCTGTAATTAAAGCCTTTTCAGCATTTTCCCCTGCGCAAACGTTTAGCAGCGACCGTCCGTCGGCAAGCGCCTCATGCCGTTTCGCTTAACGCCGATGAGGATTGAATGGCGCTGAATGGATTTGGCAAACCGGGCTCCCGGCCCAGCCACCTGTTTATTCCATTCGCGAGATCGCCCCATGTTCGACTCTCTTTCCATTCGCCTGAAAATCGTCCTGCTCTCCGGTCTGTGCCTGCTCGGAGTGGTGGCGCTGATTGTCAGCATGAACATCTACCAGACCAACCAGAACGACGCGCTGGTCAGTCAATCCAGCAACCAGTTGCTCACCGCCAGCGTGCAGAACCTGTTGCAGGCCAAGGCCGCCGAGCAAGCGGTGCGGGTGCAGAAAACCTTTGGTGAAAGCCTGCTGGTGGTCACCGCCCTCGCCGATCAGATCAAGGATCTGCGGACGATGGCGGCCAAGCGTTCACTCGAAGCCGGCGCCGTTCGGGAAGAGTTGAACCAGAGTCTGAAAACCGCTTTCGAGCGCAACGATAAAGTCCTCGGTATCTGGTTGGCCTTCGAACCCAACGGCCTCGACGGCAAGGACAGCGAATTCGCCAACGATGCCGCGCGGCAGTCCAACGAAGCCGGGCGCTTCGCCTCGTACTGGAGCCGTGCCGCCGGCGCCGCGCTGAATACAATCATGGTCGAAGACGACCTGACCAAAACCACCCTCAGCGTCAGCGGCACGCCGTACAACAGTTGGTACACCTGCCCTCGCGACAACAAACGCACCTGCCTGCTAGACCCGTATGCCGACACCGTCGGTGGCAAGGAAATGCTCATGACGACCATTTCCGTGCCCGTGATGGTCGACGGCAAAGCGATCGGTGTGGTCGGCGTCGACATCGCGCTCGACGCCCTGCAAGCCGCCGCCGTCGACTCGCAGCGCAGCCTGTTCAACAACGCCGGGCACATGCTGATCGTTTCCGGCAGCGGCGTGCTCGCGGCCGACAGCGCTGACGCAACGCGGGTCGGTAAAAAAATCAACGACGCCCTCGGCGCTGACGGCCAAGATGTATTGCAATTGGTCGGCAGCGGCACGGCGAAAATCCTTGAACAGGGCGATTTGATTCGCGCGGTTTACCCGGTCGATCCGATCGGCAATTCGCGCGCTTGGGGCGTGGTCATCGACCTGCCCGAACACGTGCTGTTGGCCGACTCGGTGAAACTGCAAGCGGTGCTGGATGACGCGCAACAAACCGGCGTCATCACTGCCCTGCTGGTGGCGGGCGTGGCCGGTCTGGTCGGCCTGCTGCTGATCTGGCTCACCGCCTCCGGCGTCACCCGTCCGATCAACAGCGTCGCCGACATGTTGAAGAACATCGCCAGCGGCGAAGGCGATCTGACCCAGCGCCTGAACTACAGCAAGAAAGATGAACTGGGCGAACTGGTGAACTGGTTCAACCGCTTCCTCGACAAGCTTCAGCCGACCATCGCGCAGATCAAACAGAGCATCACCGAAGCACGTGGCACGGCTGATCAGTCATCGGAAATTGCCCGCCAGACCAGCGAAGGCATGCAGGTGCAATTCCGCGAGATCGATCAGGTCGCCACCGCGTCCAACGAAATGAGCGCCACTGCCCACGACGTCGCCAACAGTGCCTCGAACGCCGCCAACGCCGCCAAGGGCGCCGATCAGTCGGCGAAGGACGGCATGGCGATCATTGAGCGCAGCACCCGCGACATCAATCAGCTGGCCGATGAAGTCAGCAAAGCAGTGACCGAAGTCGAAGCGCTGGCAGTGAACAGCGAGCAGATCGGCTCGGTGCTGGAAGTAATCCGCAGCATCGCCGAACAAACCAACCTGCTGGCTCTCAACGCCGCCATCGAAGCCGCCCGCGCCGGCGAAAGCGGTCGCGGTTTTGCCGTGGTCGCCGACGAGGTGCGCAACCTCGCCAAGCGCACGCAGGATTCGGTGGAAGAAATCCGCATCGTTATCGAGCGCATTCAGACCGGCACCCGTGGCGTGGTCGCGACCATGCACTCGAGCCAGACCCAGGCGCACAACAACGCCGGGCAGATTCGTCAGGCGGTCGATGCACTGGGCAAGATCAGCGACGCGGTGACGGTGATCAGCGACATGAACCTGCAGATCGCCAGCGCCGCCGAAGAGCAAAGCGCCGTGGCCGAAGAGGTCAACCGCAACGTCTCGGCGATTCGCACCGTCACCGAAACCCTGACCGAACAGGCTACCGAATCGGCAGCGATCAGCAGCCAGCTCAACAGCCTGGCGAGCCAGCAGATGAAATTGATGGATCAGTTCCGCGTGTAACGATCCTCAATCCAGCCCGGTTATGTTTTGCACTATCATCGCCCTCTCGTTCCGGAGGGCCTTCGATGACTGATCTGCTCACGTCCATCCAAACCGCACTCGGCCTGCCCCACACGCCGATCCCCTTCAACGGTGACGGCGCCCTGCCCTCGGCGTTCGCCGTGACCGAGCTGGCCTGCGCCAGCATCGCCGCTGCCGGGCAAGCGCTCAGCGAATTGCTTCACCAGCAAACCGGGCACTTGCCTGCGGTTGCAGTCGACCGCCGTCTGGCCTCGTTGTGGTTCTCCACCTCGCTGCGCCCGATCGGCTGGCAGGTGCCGCCCTTATGGGATGCGATCGCCGGCGACTATGCGACCCGGGACGGCTGGATCCGTCTGCACACCAACGCCCCGCACCACCGCGCCGCCGCTGAACGCGTGCTCGGCGCCTGCGCCGATCGTGCCGCAATGGCGGCGAAAGTCGCACAGTGGGCGAGCGCGGAGCTTGAGCAGGCGGTGGTCGACGCCAAGGGCTGCGCCGCCGAGATGCGCAGTTGGGCGCAGTGGCAGCAACACCCGCAAGGGCTGGCGGTGAATGCCGAAGCGCTGGTGCAGTTCATCCAGCAGACGGAAGAGAACCGCAGCCCATGGCAAGGCTCGCTCGCACGACCGCTGGCCGGGATCAAGGTGCTCGACCTGACCCGCGTCCTCGCCGGCCCCACCGCCAGCCGCTTTCTAGCAGGGCTCGGCGCAAACGTGCTACGCATCGATCCACCGAGCTGGAACGAACCCGGCGTGGTCCCGGAAATGACCGTCGGCAAACGCTGCGCGCGGCTGGATCTGCAGACTCCTGCGGATCGCGCGGTGTTCGAAGGCCTGTTGAAAGACGCCGACATTCTGCTGCACGGCTACCGCGCCGATGCGCTGGAACATCTGGGGTTTGGTATTGAACGCCGAAGGCAACTGGCACCGGGGCTGATCGACGTCTGCCTCAATGCCTACGGCTGGAGCGGCCCCTGGCAGAACCGCCGGGGTTTCGACAGCCTGGTGCAGATGAGCAGCGGCATCGCCGAGGCCGGACAGCATTGGAAGCACAGCGATAAACCGACGCCGCTGCCGGTGCAGGCGCTGGATCATGCGACCGGGTATCTGATGGCGGCGAGTGCAATAAGGCTGCTGACTGAACGACTGGCCAGCGGTCGCGGGGGTTCGGCGCGGTTGTCGCTGGCACGGACGGCGAAGCTGTTGGTCGAGCATGGGCCGGGGACGCATGACCTGCTGCGGGCTGAAGAAGCGCTGGATCAGGATCCGGCGATTGAACACACCGCGTGGGGGTCGGCGCGGCGGTTGCGCGTGCCGGTGCAGATCAGCGGGGCGGTGGTGGAGTGGGATTTGCCGGCCGTCGAATTAGGGTCACATCAGGCGCAGTGGTGACTTTGAGGCCGCCTTCGCGAGCAGGCTCGCTCCCACATGGATTCGCGTCGTCCTGTGGGAGCGAGCCTGCTCGCGAAGGGGCCTGACCTGCCAAAGCAAATCCGCCTACAAACTCAACACTCCGCTATACAACCCATACGCCGCCAGCCCCGCCCCGATCACCACGCACGCAAAAATCCCTTTCTCCACCGTGGTAAAAACCGGCTGCCCCTGTTCATGCTTGGCCTTGGCAAACAGAATCACCCCCGGCGCATACAGCAGCGCCGACAGCAGCAGATACTTCACCCCGCCGGCGTACAACAGCCACACCGCGTAAACCAGGGCGATGCCGCCAATCAGCAGATCCTTGGTGCGCTCGGCCGACGCGTGTTCGTAGGTTTCGCCGCGCCCGCTGAGCAGTACCGCGTAGGCCGCCGACCACAGGTACGGCACCAGAATCATCGACGAGGCTAGGTAAATCAGACTGGTGTAAGTGCCCGCCGAAAAAAGCGTGATCAGCAGGAAAATCTGGATCATCGCATTGGTCAGCCACAGCGCGTTGACCGGCACGTGGTTCTTGTTTTCCTTCTTCAGGAACGCCGGCATGGTCTTGTCCTTGGCCGTGGCGAAAAGGATTTCCGCGCAGAGCAAGGCCCAGGACAACAATGCACCGAGCAGGGAAATCGCCAGCCCGACGCTGATCAGCAATGCGCCCCACGGCCCGACGATGTGCTCAAGCACCGCTGCCAGCGAAGGGTTCTGCAGATTGGCCAGTTCCGGCTGGCTCATGATCCCCAGCGACAGCACGTTGACCAGCACCAGCAGCGCCAGCACGCCGAGAAACCCGATCACCGTGGCGCGGCCGACGTCGCTGCGTTTTTCTGCGCGAGCCGAATAGACGCTGGCGCCTTCGATGCCGATGAAGACGAACACGGTGACCAGCATCATGTTGCGCACCTGGTCCATCACCCCGCCGAAGTTCGGGTTGCTGCGGCCCCAGATGTCGCGGGTGAAGATGTCAGCCTTGAACGCGACGGCAGCGATGACGATGAACATGATCAGCGGCACAACCTTGGCCACGGTGGTCAACTGGTTGATCAGCGCCGCCTCCTTGATCCCGCGCATCACCAGAAAATGCACCGCCCACAACAGCACCGAAGCGCAGCCGATGGCGATCGGCGTGTTGCCCTGACCGAACACCGGGAAGAAATAGCCAAGGGTGCTGAACAGCAAGACAAAATAGCCGACGTTGCCCAGCCAGGCACTGATCCAGTAACCCCACGCTGATGAAAATCCCATGTAGTCGCCAAACCCGGCCTTGGCGTAGGCGTAGACGCCCGAGTCCAGCTCCGGCTTGCGATTGGCCAGGGTCTGAAAGACGAACGCCAGCGTCAGCATGCCTATCGCAGTAATGCCCCAACCGATCAGGATCGCCCCTGCATCGGCGCGTGCCGCCATGTTTTGCGGCAACGAGAAAATCCCCCCGCCGATCATCGACCCCACCACCAGCGCGATCAACGCACCAAGGCGCAGCTTTTGCGTCGGTTGCGACATGCAGATCTCCTTGAAAGAGTCGTTGTTGTTTATTTGTAACAACAGCCGACTAAAAGCCTAAGGGTAGATGACGTTTATCAGGTAATGCCGAATCTCGCAGCGTTATATATAGCCGACCACGATAAGGCGTAGCACATTAAGTCAGTTTTGTGCGCCGATCTTGATTATTCGATTCTGTGCTGAAAACAGATGACCGACATTTGCCAATCGCTGAAAAGCAACTAGCGTCATAGTTCGAAAGCATTAATAGCTATTCTCGACTGCCTCAGCGAAACGGCTCTGGAATGGGCCTTTGAGGCTACAGCGTTATGCCCGCAACGGGCGCACAAGTCATTCATTAACAATGGAATGTGACCATGCACTGATCCATGTCAGCTGTTCGAACAGACAACAGTACTAGGCTGTGAGCTCTCCTTTCCTGCAATGGAGTCATGCAAATGTCTGAAGCGCCCGGAAAACTAAGACTCGGTGCACTGGTTGCACTGGTAGTCGGTTCAATGATTGGCGGCGGGATATTTTCGTTGCCACAAAACATGGCCGCCAGCGCCGACGTCGGTGCAGTGCTGATCGGCTGGGCCATCACCGCAGTCGGCATGCTCACCCTCGCATTTGTCTTTCAGACCCTCGCCAATCGCAAGCCTGACCTGGACGGCGGTGTCTACGCCTACGCCAAGGCCGGATTCGGCGACTACATGGGTTTCTCATCAGCCTGGGGTTACTGGATCAGCGCCTGGCTGGGCAACGTCGGCTACTTCGTTCTGCTGTTCAGCACCCTCGGCTATTTCTTTCCGATCTTCGGCGAAGGCAATACCCCGGCGGCGGTGATCGGCGCGTCCTTGCTGCTGTGGGGCGTGCATTTCCTGGTGTTGCGCGGGATCAAGGAAGCGGCGTTCATCAACCTGGTGACCACCGTCGCCAAGGTCGTGCCGCTGCTGCTGTTTGTATTGATCGCAGTCTTCGCGTTCAGACTGGACATCTTCACCGCCGACATCTGGGGCGTGAAAAACCCCGATCTGGGCAGTGTGATGAACCAGGTGCGCAACATGATGCTGGTCACCGTCTGGGTGTTCATCGGCATCGAAGGCGCGAGCATCTTCTCCGCCCGCGCCGAGAAACGCTCGGATGTCGGCAAGGCCACCGTGATCGGCTTCATCACCGTGCTGCTGTTTCTGGTGCTGGTGAACGTGCTGTCGCTGGGCATCATGACCCAGCCGGAACTGGCGAAACTGCAGAACCCGTCGATGGCCGCCGTGCTTGAGCATGTGGTCGGTCACTGGGGGGCGGTGCTGATCAGCGTCGGCTTGATCATCTCGCTGCTCGGTGCGCTGCTGTCGTGGGTGCTGCTGTGTGCCGAAATCATGTTCGCCGCCGCCAAAGACCACACCATGCCGGAGTTCCTGCGCAAGGAAAACGCCAACCATGTGCCGGTCAACGCGCTGTGGCTGACCAACGCGATGGTGCAGGTGTTCCTGATCATCACCCTGTTCTCGGCCAGCACTTACCTGTCACTGATCTACCTCGCCACCTCGATGATTCTGGTGCCGTACCTGTGGTCGGCGGCCTATGCCCTGCTGCTGGCGGTGCGCGGCGAGAGCTACGAAGGCTTCGCCGCCGAGCGGCGCAAGGATCTGATCATCGGCGGTATCGCCCTGATCTACGCGGTGTGGTTGTTGTACGCCGGCGGGGTCAAGTACCTGCTGCTGTCGGCCCTGCTCTATGCGCCCGGCGCGATCCTGTTCGCCAAGGCCAAGCTGGAACTCAAACAACCGGTTTTCACCAACGTCGAGAAGCTGATTTTCGCCGCAGTGGTCGTGGGCGCCGTGGTGGCGGCCTACGGTCTCTACGATGGCTTCCTGACGCTGTAACCCCTGATTGAATTGTCATCTGGAGGAACACAGAAATGACCACGGAAAAAGTGAAGTACGGCGTCCACTCCGAAGCCGGGAAACTGCGTAAAGTCATGGTTTGCTCCCCAGGTCTGGCCCATCAGCGGCTGACCCCGAACAACTGCGATGAACTGCTGTTCGATGACGTGTTGTGGGTGGCGCAAGCCAAGCGCGACCATTTCGACTTTGTCACCAAGATGCGCGAGCGCGGCATCGACGTGGTGGAAATGCACAACCTGCTGACCGACATCGTCGCCATTCCCGAAGCGCTGGACTGGATTCTTGAGCGCAAGGTGACCGCCGACTCGGTGGGCCTGGGCCTGATCAGCGAAGTGAAATCCTGGCTGAAAAGCCTCGAGCCACGGCACATCGCCGAATTCCTGATTGGCGGCGTCTCGGCCGATGATCTGCCGGACAGCTTCGGCGGCAAGACCATCCAGATGTTCCGCGACTTCCTCGGCCACTCCAGCTTCATCCTGCCGCCGCTGCCCAACACCCAGTTCACCCGCGATACCACCTGCTGGATCTACGGTGGTGTGACGCTGAACCCGATGTACTGGCCGGCGCGCCGTCAGGAAACCCTGCTGACCACCGCCATCTACAAATTCCATCCGCAGTTCACCAACGCCGAATTCGAGATCTGGTACGGCGACCCGGACAAGGACCACGGCAACTCCACCCTTGAGGGCGGCGACGTCATGCCGATCGGCAACGGTGTGGTGCTGATCGGCATGGGCGAGCGTTCATCACGTCAGGCCATCGGCCAACTGGCGCTGAACCTGTTCAACAACAAAGCGGTGGAAAAGGTCATCGTCGCCGGCCTGCCGAAATCCCGCGCCGCAATGCACCTGGACACCGTGTTCAGCTTCTGCGACCGCGACCTGGTGACGATCTTCCCGGAAGTGGTCAACCAGATCGTCGCCTTCACCCTGCGCCCTGACGAAAGCAAACAGGGCGGCATCGACATCCGCCGCGAAGAAGGCAGCTTCCTCGACACCGTCGCTGCGGCGCTCAACCTGCCGAAACTGCGCGTGGTGGAAACCGGCGGCAACAGCTTCGCCGCCGAACGCGAGCAATGGGACGACGGCAACAACGTGGTGGCGATGGAGCCGGGCGTGGTCATCGGCTACGACCGCAACACCTACACCAACACCCTGCTGCGCAAGGCTGGCGTGGAGGTCATCACCATCAGCGCCGGCGAACTCGGCCGCGGCCGTGGCGGCGGCCACTGCATGACCTGCCCGATCATCCGCGACCCTATCGATTACTAATCTTTGAGCCTTCGCCGCGACTTATCGAGCGCGGCCAAGGGGATAACCGAAACCCAAGGAGATCCATCATGGCTTTTAACATTCACAACCGTAACCTGCTCAGCCTGGAACACCACACCCCACGTGAGCTGCGTTACCTGCTCGACCTGTCCCGCGATCTGAAACGCGCGAAATACACCGGTACCGAACAACAGCATCTGAAGGGCAACAACATCGCCCTGATTTTCGAGAAAACTTCGACCCGTACCCGTTGCGCCTTCGAAGTGGCGGCCTATGACCAAGGCGCCAACGTCACTTACATCGACCCGAACTCCTCGCAAATCGGCCACAAGGAAAGCATGAAGGACACCGCCCGCGTGCTCGGGCGCATGTACGACGCCATCGAGTACCGTGGCTTCAAGCAGGAAATCGTCGAAGAGCTGGCCAAGTTCGCCGGCGTGCCGGTGTTCAACGGCCTGACCGATGAATATCACCCGACCCAGATGATCGCCGACGTGCTGACCATGCGCGAACACGCTGACAAGCCGATCCACGAAATCAGCTACGCCTACTTGGGCGACGCGCGCAACAACATGGGCAACTCGCTGCTGCTGATCGGCGCCAAGCTCGGCATGGACGTGCGCATCTGCGCACCGAAAGCGCTGTGGCCGCTGGACGATCTGGTGGCGCGCTGCAAAAAGTACGGCGAGGAAAGTGGCGCACGCATCACCCTCACCGAAGATCCGAAAGAAGCGGTCAAAGGCGTGGACTTCATTCACACCGACGTCTGGGTGTCGATGGGTGAACCGGTGGAAGCCTGGGCCGAGCGCATCCAGCAACTGCTGCCGTATCAGGTCAACGCCGACCTGATGAAAGCCACCGGCAACCCGCGTACCAAGTTCATGCACTGCCTGCCGGCCTTTCACAACAGCGATACCAAGGTCGGCAAACAGATCGCCGAACAATATCCGCACCTGAAAAACGGCATCGAAGTGACCGACGACGTGTTCGAGTCGCCGGCCTGCATCGCCTTCGAGCAAGCGGAAAACCGCATGCACACGATCAAGGCGATTCTGGTCTCGACCTTGGCTGATCTCTAACTGGTTGAAGATGATCGTTCCCACGCTCCCGCGTGGGAATGCATCCCGTGACGCTCTGCGTCACAGCGGACGCAGAGCGTCCGTGGCGGCATTCCCACGCAGAGCGTGGGAACGATCAACACGAAAAAGGACATGCACCATGCGTATCGTCGTAGCCCTGGGCGGTAACGCCCTGCTCCGCCGTGGTGAGCCGATGACCGCTGACAACCAGCGCGCCAACATCCGCATCGCCACCGAGCAAATCGCCAAGATCCATCCCGGCAACCAACTGGTCATCGCCCACGGCAATGGCCCGCAAGTCGGTCTGCTGTCGCTGCAAGCGGCGGCCTACACCTCTGTCACTCCCTACCCGCTGGACGTGCTCGGCGCCGAAACCGAAGGCATGATCGGCTACATCATCGAACAGGAACTGGGCAATCTGCTCGACTTCGAAGTGCCGTTCGCCACCCTGCTGACCCAGGTCGAAGTCGACGCCAACGACCCGGCATTCAAGAACCCGACCAAACCGATCGGCCCGGTCTACGAGAAAGCCGAAGCGGAAAAACTCGCCGCCGAGAAAGGCTGGGCGATTGCTGCCGATGGCGACAAATTCCGCCGCGTCGTCGCCAGCCCACGGCCGAAGCGCATCTTCGAAATCCGCCCGATCAAGTGGCTGCTGGACAAGGGCAGCATCGTCATTTGCGCTGGTGGCGGCGGTATTCCGACCATGTATGACGAAAACCGTAACCTCAAGGGTATCGAGGCGGTGATCGACAAGGATCTGTGTTCGTCGTTGCTTGCCGAGCAATTGGAAGCCGACCTGCTGGTGATCGCCACCGACGTCAACGCGGCTTTTGTCGACTATGGCAAACCCACCCAGAAAGCCATCGCCGAAGCCCACCCGGACGAACTTGAGCGCCTTGGTTTCGCCGCCGGCTCCATGGGACCGAAGGTGCAGGCAGCCTGCGAATTCGCGCGCCATACTGGCAAGGTCGCGGTGATCGGTTCGCTGGCCGATATCGAAGCCATCGTCCAGGGCACCGCCGGTACGCGGGTCAGCACGGCGAAGCCGGGGATCAGCTACCGATAACAATAAACGCCGGGGCAGATTCAACACCTGCCCCGCTTCCATGCCTTGAAAGGAGTAGCTCAATGGCCCAGTTCGAACCCGGTCATCTGCATATCGAGCGGCACGCGTTGACCGACGATGACGTCAATTACAACGTGCATCTGGACTATGAAGTGTTCACCGATCCGCAGAAAGGCAAAGGGATTCAGTTCACCCTGCACGGCAGCATGCAGGGCAAGGACATGAAGGAGACTTTTTTCCTGCCCAAGGAAGAGGCCTACAACTTCGCCCGCGATGTCACGCAGATTGCCGAGAAGTACGGAATCCCCAAGACCCACAGCCAGATCGGCTCGGTGCACAAGCATTACGATCTGATGTTTGAAGACATTCGGCAGAAGTTGAATATGCAGTCGGGGGATCCGGTCAATCTCGAGCATTTCGAATAACTTCCTTTCCACTGATCGTTCCCACGCTCCGCGTGGGAATGCATCCCGTGACGCTCCGCGTCACAGCGGACGCGGAGCGTCCGTGGCGGCATTCCCACGCAGAGCCTGGGAACGATCAGCGCAGGGACACAGATTTCACCATTAGCCCGCCCCAAGGCATACTTGCCCCCCTCCGCTCTGCAGATCACTGAACCGCCCCCATGCGTATCCACGTCAGCTTCATCGACCGCGTCGGCATCACCCAGGAAGTCCTGGCTATCCTCGGTGGGCGCAATCTCAATCTGGATGCGGTGGAGATGATTCCGCCGAACGTCTACATCGACGCGCCGACCCTCAGCCCGCAAGTGCTCGAAGAACTGAAAGATGCGCTGTTTCGCGTGCTCGGCGTGGAAGCGGTGACCGTGGTCGACATCCTGCCCGGCCAGCGTCGGCATCTGCAGCTAGATGCCCTGCTCGCGGCGATGACCGACCCGGTGCTGGCCCTCGACAGCGCCGGCAAGGTGCTGCTGGCCAACCCGGCGCTGATTGCCCTGTACGGTCGCGAACCGGCCGGCGAAAGCGTCTCGGCGCTGTTCAATGATCCCGGTCTGCTCGACACCCTGCTGGAAAACGGCTTTCGCCTGCCGCTGCGCGAGATCACCGTCAACGGCCAGACCCTGCTGCTCGACGCCACGCCGATCACCGACGCCGGCGCCCTGCTGACCCTGTATCAACCAAATCGCATCGGCGAACAACTCTCGGCACTGCATCACGATCACGCCGAAGGCTTCGACGCCCTGCTCGGCGAATCCCCGGCGATCCGCACACTCAAGGCCCGCGCGCAACGGGTCGCCGCCCTTGATGCACCGCTATTGATTCAAGGCGAAACCGGCACCGGCAAAGAATTGGTGGCCCGTGCCTGTCACGCGATCAGTGCCCGGCACAGCGCTCCTTTTCTGGCGTTGAACTGCGCGGCGCTGCCGGAGAACCTCGCCGAAAGCGAACTGTTCGGCTACGCCCCCGGCGCCTTCACTGGCGCGGCGCGTGGCGGTAAACCGGGGCTGATGGAACTGGCCAACCAGGGCACGGTGTTTCTCGATGAGATCGGCGAGATGTCGCCGTACTTGCAGGCCAAACTCCTGCGTTTTCTCAACGACGGCAGCTTCCGCCGCGTCGGTGGTGATCGGGAAGTAAAGGTCAACGTGCGCATCCTCAGCGCGACCCACCGCGACCTGGAAAAAATGGTCAGCGAAGGCCTGTTCCGCGAGGACCTGTTCTATCGCCTCAACGTGCTCAACGTCGAAGTGCCGCCGCTGCGTGAACGCGGTCAGGACATTTTGCTGCTGGCTCGCTACTTCATGCAGCAGGCCTGTGCGCAGATCCAGCGCCCGGTCTGTCGCTTGGCGCCGGGGACTTATCCGGCGCTGCTCGGCAATCGCTGGCCGGGCAACGTGCGGCAATTGCAGAACGTGATTTTTCGCGCAGCGGCGATTTGCGAGAGCAGCCTGGTCGATATCGGCGACCTCGACATCGCCGGCACTTCGGTGGCCCGCCAGGCCGATACCGATGTCGACAGCCTCGAGCAAGCGGTCGAATCGTTCGAGAGAGAGCTGCTGGAAAAGCTCTACGTCAGCTACCCCTCGACCCGGCAATTGGCGAGCCGCTTGCAGACCTCGCACACCGCCATTGCCCATCGCCTGCGCAAATACGGCATTCCCAATAAACCCTGACTCACCGCGCATCCCTATTGCAGGAAATTCCCCATGTGGGAGCGAGCCTGCTCGCGAAAGCGGTCTATCAGCAAAATAGCTGGCGCCTGACACACCGTCTTCGCGAGCAGGCTCGCTCCCACAGGATTTATGGCGGATTCGAAATCCGTCCAAAAACGACCTCCATCTGTACCGAAAGCGCTACAGCGGAACGATATCGCTACACCCGCCTGTGACCAGCGCTGCGCAACGCTTTGATCCGATTAAGCTTTTCTCCTCGCCCCAAGCTGTAGCGATTTCGCTACAACTACAACATTCCAATAAATACAAAAACCACTCAATCCATTGATTTATATAGATAAATCAACCTTGGCCGCATTCTTGCTACCTGCCTCCTCATCTATAAAGGGCTTCTCCGCCCCAAGCTTTCCACCGCGTCCACCAGACGAGTCTGGCCCCTGAGGAGTTTCCATGAGCGAGTTGCGTTTTACTGAAGATCACGAATGGCTGCGCACCGAAGCCGACGGCAGTGTCACTGTCGGCATCACCGCATTCGCGCAGAACGCCCTGGGCGACGTGGTGTTCGTGCAACTGCCTGAGCTGCAGGCTTACGAAAAAGGCGCTGAAGCCGCCACCGTGGAATCGGTGAAAGCCGCCAGCGGCGTGTACATGCCGCTCGATGGCGACGTGCTGGAAGTCAACCCGGCGCTGGAAAACGCTCCTGAGCTGGTCAACGAAGATCCGCTGGGCGAAGGCTGGTTCTTCCGCTTTCAGCCAAGCGACGCCGCCGCTGTCGGCAAACTGCTCGATCAGGACGCTTACGACCGTCTGATCAAAGCCCAAGCCGAAGCCTGAGGAATTACGCCATGACCGCCATCAATCTCGGCACCGCCAACGAATTCATCGCCCGTCACATCGGCCCGCGCGCCGGTGACGAGCAAGCCATGCTCAACAGCCTCGGCTTCGACTCGCTCGAAGCCCTGAGCGCCAGCGTCATCCCGGAAAGCATCAAGGGCACCAGCGTGCTCGGCATGGACGACGGCCTCAGCGAAGCCGACGCACTGGCGATGATCAAATCCATCGCTGGCAAGAATCAGCTGTTCAAAACCTACATCGGCCAGGGCTACTACAACTGCCACACGCCGTCGCCGATCCTGCGCAACCTGCTGGAAAACCCGGCCTGGTACACCGCTTACACCCCCTACCAGCCAGAAATTTCCCAGGGCCGTCTCGAAGCGCTGCTGAACTTCCAGACCATGATCAGCGACCTCACCGGCCTGCCGATCGCCAACGCCTCCCTGCTCGACGAAGCCACCGCCGCTGCCGAAGCCATGACCTTCTGCAAACGCCTGAGCAAGAACAAAGGCAGCCACCAGTTCTTCGCCTCGATCCACAGCCATCCGCAGACCCTCGACGTGCTGCGCACCCGTGCCGAGCCGCTCGGTATTGACGTGGTCGTGGGCGATGAGCGCGAACTGACTGACGTCACGCCCTTCTTTGGCGCGCTGCTGCAATACCCGGCGAGCAACGGTGATGTGTTCGACTACCGCGAGCTGACCGAGCGTTTCCACGCCGCCAACGCTTTGGTCGCCGTGGCCGCTGATTTGCTGGCCCTGACGCTGCTGACGGCACCGGGCGAATTCGGTGCCGACGTCGCCATCGGTTCGGCGCAACGCTTCGGCGTGCCGCTGGGCTTCGGTGGCCCGCACGCCGCTTACTTCTCCACCAAAGATGCGTTCAAGCGCGACATGCCGGGCCGTCTGGTCGGTGTCTCGGTTGACCGTTTCGGCAAGCCAGCCCTGCGTCTGGCGATGCAGACCCGCGAGCAACACATCCGCCGCGAGAAGGCCACCTCGAACATCTGCACCGCGCAGGTGCTGCTGGCCAACATCGCCAGCATGTACGCCGTCTACCACGGCCCGAAAGGCCTGACCCAGATAGCCAACCGTGTGCATCACCTGACCGCGATTCTGGCCAAGGGCCTGACCGCGCTGGGCGCTCAGGTCGAGCAGGCAAACTTCTTCGACACCCTGACCGTTGCTACCGGCGCACACACCGCCGCGCTGCACGACAAGGCGCATGCTCAGCAGATCAACCTGCGTGTGATCGACGCTGAACGTCTGGGCCTGTCGGTCGACGAAACCACCACTCAGGCTGACATCGAAACCCTGTGGGGCCTGTTCGCCGACGGCAAGACCCTGCCAGACTTCGCTGCCCTCGCCACCTCGGTGCAGAGCACCATTCCTGCTGAGCTGGTGCGCCAGTCGCCGATCCTCAGCCACCCGGTGTTCAACCGTTATCACTCGGAAACCGAGCTGATGCGCTACCTGCGCAAACTGGCGGACAAGGACCTGGCGCTGGATCGCACCATGATCCCGCTGGGCTCGTGCACCATGAAACTCAACGCCGCCAGCGAAATGATCCCGGTGACCTGGGCCGAATTCGGTGCGCTGCACCCGTTCGCCCCGGCCGCACAAAGCGCCGGTTATCAGCAACTGACCGATGAGCTGGAAGCGATGCTCTGCGCCGCCACCGGTTACGACTCGATTTCGCTGCAGCCGAACGCCGGTTCGCAAGGTGAATACGCAGGTCTCCTGGCGATCCGCGCCTACCACCAGAGCCGAGGCGATGAGCGACGCGACATCTGCCTGATCCCGTCGTCGGCTCACGGCACCAACCCGGCCACCGCGCAAATGGCTGGCATGCGCGTGGTCGTCACCGCGTGCGATGCCCGTGGCAACGTCGACATTGAAGACCTGCGCGCCAAAGCCATCGAGCACCGCGAACACCTCGCCGCGCTGATGATCACCTACCCGTCGACCCACGGCGTGTTCGAGGAAGGCATCCGCGAAATCTGCGCGATCATTCACGACAACGGCGGCCAGGTGTACATCGACGGCGCCAACATGAACGCCATGGTCGGCCTCTGCGCACCGGGCAAGTTCGGCGGCGACGTCTCGCACCTGAACCTGCACAAAACCTTCTGCATCCCGCACGGCGGTGGCGGCCCGGGCGTCGGTCCGATCGGCGTCAAATCGCACCTGACCCCGTTCCTGCCGGGCCACGGCCAGATGGAACGCAAGGAAGGCGCGGTCTGCGCGGCACCGTTCGGCAGCGCAAGCATTCTGCCGATCACCTGGATGTACATTCGCATGATGGGCGGCGCTGGTCTGAAGCGCGCTTCGCAACTGGCGATCCTCAATGCCAACTACATTTCCCGTCGCCTCGAAGAGCATTACCCAGTGCTGTACACCGGCAGCAACGGCCTGGTGGCGCACGAGTGCATTCTCGATCTGCGCCCATTGAAAGACAGCAGCGGCATCAGCGTCGATGACGTCGCCAAACGCCTGATCGACTTCGGCTTCCACGCGCCGACCATGTCGTTCCCGGTCGCTGGCACGCTGATGATCGAGCCGACCGAAAGCGAATCCAAGGAAGAACTGGACCGCTTCTGTGACGCGATGATCCGCATCCGCGAAGAAATCCGCGCAGTGGAAAACGGCACCCTGGACAAGGAAGACAACCCGCTGAAAAACGCCCCGCACACCGCAGCGGAACTGGTTGGCGAATGGACCCACCCGTACAGCCGTGAGCAAGCCGTTTACCCGGTCGCGTCGCTGATCGAAGGCAAATACTGGCCGCCGGTCGGCCGGGTCGACAACGTCTTCGGCGATCGCAACCTGGTGTGCGCCTGCCCGTCGATCGAAAGCTACGCTTAAGAGCGGCAGCTGCAAGTTTCTAGCTGCAAGCTGCAAGTAAGGGCTGATCTGCTTTTAACTTGCGGCTTGTGTCTTGCTGCATGCACTGAGGCCTTATAGAGGCCGCAAGGAAAACCCGATCCGCTTTTACTTGCAGCTTGCAGCTTGAAGCTCACAACTGCTCCGCAGGAGCCCCCATGTCGTTAAGCGTGTTCGACCTGTTCAAGATTGGCATCGGCCCCTCCAGTTCCCACACCGTCGGCCCGATGCGTGCTGCTGCGCGCTTCGCCGAAGGTTTACGCCGTGAAAACCTGCTGACGGCCACCGCCAGCGTTCGCGTCGAGTTGTACGGTTCCCTTGGCGCCACCGGTAAAGGTCACGGCAGCGACAAAGCCGTGTTGCTCGGCCTCGAAGGCGAACATCCGGACACTGTCGACACCGAGACCGTCGCCGCGCGCCTGCAAGAAATTCGCGGCAATGGCCGACTGAATCTGCTCGGTGAACACAACATCGCGTTCAACGAGAAAGAACATCTGGCGATGATCCGCAAACCGTTGGCCTATCACCCCAACGGCATGATCTTTCGCGCCTTCGACGCAGCGGGGATTCAGATCCGCAGTCGCGAGTACTACTCGGTCGGCGGTGGTTTCGTTGTCGATGAAGATGCGGCCGGTGCCGATCGCATCGTCGAAGACGCCACGCCACTGACCTTCCCCTTCAAAAGTGCCAAGGATTTGCTCGGTCATTGCGCTACCTATGGCCTGTCGATCAGCCAGGTGATGCTGACCAATGAAAGCGCCTGGCGCCCTGAAGCGGAAACCCGTGCCGGCCTGCTGAAAATCTGGCAGGTGATGCAGGACTGCGTCGCTGCCGGCTGTCGTAACGAAGGCATTTTGCCGGGCGGCTTGAAGGTCAAACGCCGGGCGGCGGCGCTGCATCGGCAATTGTGCAAGAACCCGGAATCCGCGCTGCGCGATCCGCTGTCGGTGCTCGACTGGGTCAATCTTTATGCGTTGGCGGTCAACGAAGAAAACGCCAACGGCGGGCGCGTGGTTACTGCGCCCACCAATGGCGCGGCGGGCATCATTCCGGCGGTGCTGCATTACTACATGCGTTTTATCCCCGGGGCGAATGACGACGGCGTCGTGCGCTTTCTGCTGACCGCTGCCGCAATCGGCATTCTCTACAAGGAAAACGCTTCGATCTCCGGCGCCGAAGTCGGTTGTCAGGGTGAAGTCGGTGTGGCCTGTTCAATGGCGGCCGGCGCCTTGTGCGAAGTGCTCGGCGGCAGCGTGCAGCAAGTCGAGAACGCCGCGGAAATCGGCATGGAACACAACCTCGGCCTGACCTGCGACCCGATCGGCGGTCTGGTGCAGGTGCCTTGCATCGAGCGCAACGCGATGGGCTCGGTGAAAGCGATCAACGCCGTGCGCATGGCCATGCGTGGCGACGGTCAGCATTTCGTCTCCCTCGACAAAGTCATCCGCACCATGCGCCAGACCGGCGCCGACATGAAAAGCAAATACAAGGAAACCGCCCGCGGCGGCCTGGCGGTCAACATTATCGAATGCTAATTAGCCCCCTCTCCCTGTGGGAGAGGATTGGTATGAATCAAGGAGTCCCGCATGACCACCGAACAACTCTCGAAAACCCCGCTGCACGCACTTCACCTCGAACTCGGCGCGCGGATGGTGCCGTTCGCCGGCTACGACATGCCCGTGCAATACCCGCTCGGCGTGATGAAAGAACACCAGCACACCCGTGAGCAAGCCGGGTTGTTCGACGTTTCGCACATGGGCCAGATTCGTCTGACCGGCGCCAATGCGGCCAAAGCCCTGGAAACCCTGGTGCCGGTGGACATCGTCGACCTGCCGGTAGGCATGCAGCGTTATGCGATGTTCACCAACGAAAGCGGTGGGATCCTCGACGACCTGATGGTCGCCAATCTGGGCAATGACGAGCTGTTCCTGGTGGTCAACGCCGCGTGCAAGGATCAGGATCTCGCGCATCTGCAAAAACACATCGGCGATCAGTGCACCATTACGGCGCTGTTCGAAGAGCGCGCCCTGCTCGCCTTGCAAGGTCCGGCAGCCGTCACCGTGCTGGCGCGTCTTGCGCCGGACGTGGCGAAGATGACGTTCATGCAGTTCAACCGTGTGTCGTTGCTGGGCGTGGACTGCTTTGTCAGCCGTTCGGGCTACACCGGTGAAGACGGTTTCGAAATCTCGGTACCGGCCGCTGAAGCGGAGAAACTCGCCCGCGCCCTGCTCGCCGAACCAGAGGTCCAGGCCATCGGCCTTGGCGCCCGCGACTCGCTGCGTCTGGAAGCCGGCCTGTGCCTGTACGGCCATGACATGAACACCGAGACCACACCGATCGAAGCCAGCCTCCTGTGGGCGATCTCCAAGCCCCGCCGCGCCGATGGAGCGCGGGCCGGCGGTTTCCCGGGCGCCGAGCAGATCTTCGCGCAGCAACAGAACGGCGTCGCACGCAAACGTGTCGGCCTGCTGCCACAGGAGCGTACCCCGGTGCGTGAAGGCGCAGAGATCGTCAACGAGGCCGGCGAGATCATCGGCGGCGTCTGCAGCGGTGGCTTTGGTCCGACCTTGGGCGGGCCATTGGCGATGGGTTACCTCGACAGCGCTTACGTCGCACTCGATACACCCGTGTGGGCCATCGTCCGTGGGAAAAAGGTGCAAATGCTTGTAAGCAAAATGCCATTTGTTCCACAACGCTACTATCGCGGTTGATCGACTGTTTCTATAAGTAACGCGATTGCGTTATACGTGCACTAATGTGTAACGCAATCGCCATAAAACAGTGCGTTTTTTAACATCCGTTTCGAATATGAACGTTGCTTATAACGTTTGCTGAAAATAGAACCAGACAATCGTCTAAGACTGAACTAGTTTGCTGACGAACTGCCATGAAGAGCAGTAAAACCGGGGCCTTCGCAGGGCTTGTTTTTTCTCCCGTAGTTGGCGTAGAGTTTGTCCACTGTGTTTGCATGGGTCAGCTTGGAATCGTGACCTGGGCAGTAGCCTACAAGTTAGCTACATCCCGCTCGACGTCTTCTTACTCCTTGCAACCAGCTCCAGTACTCTTTCATGTGAAAGGGGCTGTCATCAATTTATGCGTCAAAGGAAATAAGAAATGTCCACACGTCAGAGCGGTACCGTCAAGTGGTTTAACGACGAGAAAGGTTTTGGTTTTATCACTCCAGAAAGCGGTCCGGATCTGTTCGTACATTTCCGCGCCATTCAGGGCAACGGCTTCAAAAGCCTGAAAGAAGGCCAGAAGGTGACTTTCGTTGCCGTGCAAGGCCAGAAAGGCATGCAGGCTGACGAAGTACAAGCAGAAGCCTGATCTTCTGATACGAAAAAGCCCCTGATTATTGATATCAGGGGCTTTTTTGTGCGCGCTAATCCGTAAAATGGCGCTTCCATTCACGCCGTGAGGCTGCCATGTCGAAACACCTGCTCACGCCGCAAGGGGACTTTCCTCCCGTTGCTCTCGGTCGTCGTCTGGCGGCGATGTTCTACGACTTCCTGCTGTGCACCGCTCTGCTGATCGTCACCGGATTCATCTACAAGCTGATCCAGGCCGCAATCATTGGCGAAGAACGTTTGCGGGTGATGACCGACGCCGGCCAGCTCGATGGTGACCCGCTGTATTCCACGGTGCTGCTGTTGGTATTGTTCGGCTTCTTCGCCAAGTTCTGGACCCATGGCGGGCAGACACTCGGCATGCAGGTGTGGGGCATCCGCGTGCAGAACGCCAACGGCACAGCGATCAGCCTGTGGCAGGCGCTGCTGCGCTTTATGGTGTCGATCGCGTCGTGGTTGTGTGTCGGGCTGGGGTTCTTCTGGTCGCTGTTCGACAAGCAGAAACGCACCTGGCATGACATCTATTCGGATACGCGTGTGGTGCGAATCCCGAAAAAGAGCAAATAATTTCCATACTCAGGAGTCCCCCCCTGTGGGGAGGGGATTTATCCCCGTCCGGCTGCGTAGCAGCCGTAAAGGAGCCCACGCGGTATCCCTGATATGCCGCGGTGTTTGATTTAGGGCGGCTTCGCCACCCAACGGGGATAAATCCCCTCACCACAGGGCTCATTTCTACAAGGGGTACTCAGGCGTTACCGGCCAGCTTCATCCGCGCTGCCTGGGTGAAGTCGAGCATGCGCTTCAACGGGCGGATCGCTTGGGGAATCAGCGCCGGATCGACAAAGATCTCGTTGGTGCCTTCCTTCAAGCTCTTGAGCGTGCGCTCAAGGGTGTTCATGGCCATCCACGGGCAATGTGCGCAACTGCGGCAAGCCGCGCCGTTACCGGCGGTAGGCGCTTCGATGAAGACCTTGTCCGGGCACAGCTGCTGCATCTTGTAGAAGATGCCACGGTCGGTGGCGACGATCAGGGTCTTGTTTGGCAGGCTTTGCGCGGCGGCGATCAACTGACTGGTAGAACCGACGGCGTCCGCCAGCTCGATCACCGAAGTCGGCGACTCCGGATGCACCAGAATCGCTGCGTCCGGGTACAACGCTTTCATGTCCTCGAGCTGCTTGGACTTGAACTCTTCGTGGACGATGCAGGCACCATCCCAAAGCAGCATGTCGGCACCGGTCTTGCGCTGAATGTAAGTGCCCAGGTGCTTGTCCGGGCCCCAGATGATCGTTTCGCCGTTGTCCATCAGGCTTTCGACGATCTCCAGTGCGCAGCTCGAAGTCACCACCCAGTCAGCCCGAGCCTTCACGGCGGCGGAAGTGTTGGCATACACCACCACGGTACGCTCCGGGTGCTGATCGCAGAACGCCGAGAACTCGTCGACCGGGCAGCCCAGGTCCAGCGAGCAGGTCGCCTCCAGAGTCGGCATCAGCACGCGTTTTTCCGGATTAAGAATTTTTGCCGTCTCGCCCATGAACTTGACGCCGGCGACCACCACGGTCTTGGCCGGATGGGCGTTGCCGAAGCGGGCCATTTCCAGGGAGTCGGAAACACAGCCGCCGGTTTCTTCGGCCAGGGCCTGAATCACCGGATCGCAATAAAAGTGGGCCACGAGCACCGCGTCCTGAGCCTTGAGCTCGGCGGCGATGGCGGAACGGTAGTAAGCCTCCTCTTCTGCCGTCAGCGGTTTCGGCTGTTTGGCGTCGAGGTGGGCTTGAACCAGGAGGCGTTCGGAAATCTGCGTCATGTTCGCAAGACCTGCAGGCGCATTCGCGCGAAAGTCGAGTATACACCCGGCTCCGGACCGCTAGAGGGTACCGCCGGGAGAGTGAGTATCATCAGGCAAGGGACAGCGTTGAAGCTGCGCAAGGCTACAGAATATCCCGAGGATACAAAAGATGATTCTGACCTGTATCAGGTCGGGCCGCACTTGAACATCGAACGCCCGAATTGCAGGCAAAAAAAAACCCGGAAATCCTCACTTTCGTGGGCCTTCCGGACTTTCTAAACCGCCAAATATGGTGGGTCGTGTGGGATTCGAACCTACGACCAATTGGTTAAAAGCCAACTGCTCTACCAACTGAGCTAACGACCCGCTGTGTGGTGGCGCGTATAATACTGATTTTTAAGGACTATTCAACACCTTTTTTGAAAAAATCAAAAATAAGGGGTTGGATCGTCCACACCAGCCGCCGCGAAGCCTTCTGCACGCAGGCGGCAGCTGTCGCATTTGCCGCAGGCGCGGCCGTCATCGTCTGCCTGATAGCAGGAAACCGTCAGACCGTAATCAACGCCAAGCTTCACGCCGGCCTGAACGATCTGCGCTTTGCTCAGGTTCTGCAGCGGCGCCTGGATGCGGAAGCCGTTGCCTTCCACGCCGGCCTTGGTCGCCAGATTGGCCATGCGCTCGAACGACTCGATGAACTCGGGACGGCAGTCCGGGTAGCCGGAATAATCCACTGCATTGACGCCGATGAAGATGTCGCGGGCGCCGAGCACTTCGGCCCAACCCAATGCCAACGACAGGAAAACTGTGTTGCGCGCCGGCACGTAAGTCACCGGAATGCCTTCGCCCAGCTCTTCCGGAATGTCGATGCTGGTGTCGGTCAGCGCCGAGCCGCCCATGCCATTGAGGTTCAGTCCGATGACCTTGTGCTCGACCACACCCAGGTCGCGAGCAACGCGGGCGGCGGCGTGCAATTCGGCATGCGAGCGCTGGCCGTAATCGAAGCTCATGGTGTAGCAGGCGTAGCCTTCGGCGCGTGCCATCGCCACGACGGTGGCCGAGTCGAGGCCGCCCGAAAGCAGGATAACGGCACGTTTTTCGGTAGTGTTCAGTTGTTCAATCATCTCAGCGCCCCGGCTCATCATTCCATAGATATTTATGCAACTGCAGTTGCAGCCGCACTGGCAGGTTGTCTGCCACCACCCAATCCGCCAGATCCCTGGCATTGAGGTCATGATGACTTGGGGAGAAAAGCACTTCACCCGCACGTCGATCAAGCCCGTACTGGATCAGCTTCGATACCGCCCAGTCATAGTCTTCCCGCGAGCAGATGACAAACTTCACCTGATCGTTGCGGGTCAGCAGTTCGATGTTCTCGTAACGGTTGCGATGGGCTTCTTTCGAGCCCGGCGTTTTCAGATCGACGACGCGACTGACACGCGGATCGACAGCGGATACGTCTAGGGCGCCGCTGGTTTCCAGCGACACCTCGTAACCGGCATCACACAACCGCTCAAGCAAAGGAATGGCGTTCGGCTGAGCCAACGGCTCACCGCCGGTGACACAAACGTAGCGCGGACGATATCCGGCCACTTGCTCAAGGATGTCGTCGAGGGTGCGGACGGTGCCGCCGCTGAACGCGTAAGCGCTATCGCAGTACTGGCAACGCAACGGGCAACCGGTCAGGCGCACGAAAACCGTGGGCAGCCCGGCAGTCCGAGTTTCACCCTGCAACGAGTAGAAAACTTCGGTGATTCTCAATGTGTCTTGCATAGTCGCCACGGGCGTAACAGCTAAACAGGCTGTCCGCCTCCGTCAGGCACTTCAGGCAATCCCGCCAACGCGTAGACCACAAGAAGCGTGTTTCAGAAAAAGGGCGTGAATTCTAACGAAAAAACCCGCGACAAGCGCGGGTTTCTTCAAAACACGGATGAACAGGCTTACATACGCTGTAAATCACGCTGGGCCAGCTGCGCGGCGGAAGTGCCCGGATATTGGGACACAACCTGCTGCAGAATGCCTTTGACCTTGTCGGTGTGACCGAGGCGGCGTTCTACGTCAGCCAGCTTGTACAGCGAATCCGGCACTTTGTTGTGCTTGGGATACAGCTGCGAAACCTTGGCAAAGGCCTGACCTGCACCTTGCAGATCACCCTTGGCCAGGTTCACTTCGCCCAACCAGTACTGGGCGTTGCCCGCGTACTGGCTGTTGGGGTATTTGCGCAGGAAAGCGGCGAAGGCCTGGCTGGCCTTGTCGAAATCCTTGGCTTTGATCAGGTCGAAAGCGGCATCGTAATACAGCTTTTCCTTGGCCGGATCAGCCGGTTCGCTACCCGCGGCAGGTGCCTGGGCTGCCGCAGCAGCACCCGCGCCTGCGGCAGCACCGGCAGCAGCACTTGCATCGCCACCGGCAGAAGAATTCTCGGGAGTCGCGGCTGGTGCAACGCCGGATCCTATGCGCCGATCAAGATCCTGGTATCGCTCCAGGGATTCCTGCTTCATGCGCGAAACCTGATTCTGCAGTTCTTCGATCACGCCCTGTTGGCGCGAGATCTGATCCTGCATCTGTTGCAATTGGTTGAACAGCATGCCTTGTGCCGAGGCAGGGGCCGAAGCCGCTCCCCCGGCATAGGCGCCGTTCGTACCGTAACCCGCAGGCGGATAACTGCTCCCGCTATTGTTATAACCGGAGTTGTCATCGACCACAGGAACCGCAGCCCACGCCGCAAGCGGCGCGAGGCTGAGAGCCAGAACAGTTACAGCACGACGGCACGTTCGCATATCGAATTACTTACGCAGTTCGACGCGACGGTTCTGGGCCCAGGACTGCTCGTCGTTGCCGGTAGCAACTGGACGCTCTTCGCCGTAGGAAACCAGTTCCAGCTGAGCTGGGGAAACACCTTGCAGTACCAGGTAGCGCTGAACGGCTTTCGCACGACGCTCGCCCAGTGCCATGTTGTACTCACGAGTACCACGTTCGTCGGTGTTGCCTTCCAGAACAACGCGAGCGCCGTTTGCTTTCAGGTCTTTGGCATGAACGTCCAGAGCGCGCATGGCTTCTGGCTTCAGGTCCGAGCTGTCGTATTCGAAGTAGAAGGTGGTGATTGCGCGCAGAGCAGCTTCTTCGCTCAGGGAACCGTCAACGGCACCAGTGTTTGCGCCGTAACCAGCGTTTGGATCAACAGCGCCTTCACCGGCGTTGTCGCCGCCTTTGGACGAGCAACCTACAGCTACAGCCATGGCCAGAGCCAGCGCAGCAAATTTACCAAACTTCAGCATTTCCATCGTGAAACTCCTAATGAACCCCAGTGTGTTAAGTAAAACGTGTAGCGCCCGCTCACTTCAGGTAAGGGGACCAGGACGGTTCTCTGACTTCGCCTTGAGCGGTAGGAAGCGGGAGCCTCACGCGTCCATTAATGGACACGAGCATCAAGACTCCCCGGCCCTGTTGGCGGGTGGCGTAGATTACCATGGTGCCGTTGGGCGCAACAGTAGGTGACTCGTCCAGAGTGCTATCAGTGAGGATCTTTACACTACCCCGCTGCAGATCCTGAGCTGCCACCTTGAAATTGGTGAAGCCATCCTGACGATGGATCATCACCAAAGTCTTTTCATCAGCCGAAAGTTTCGGGTTGGCGTTGTAGTTGCCCACGAACGTCACACGCTCGGCACCACCGCCACCGACGCTGGTTTTATAGATTTGCGGCTTGCCGCCACGGTCCGAGGTGAAATAGATGGTCGAGCCATCCTTGCCCCAGAACGGTTCGGTATTGATGCCTTGGCCATTGGTTACGCGGCTGATCTGACGCGAACCGAGGTTCATTACGTAGATGTCCGGGTTACCGTCTTTCGACAGCACGAACGCCAGGCGATTGCCATCCGGCGACCAGGCTGGCGCGCCGTTGAGGCCTTCGAAGTTGGTGATCTGCTCACGGCGACCAGTGTCGATGTTCTGCATGAAGATACGCGGACGCTTCTGCTCGAACGACACGTAGGCGATACGCTTGCCGTCCGGTGCAAAACGCGGCGACAGGATCGGCTCGCGCGATTGCAGCAGAGTCACTGCGCGGGCACCGTCATAGTCGGAGCGTTGCAGGGTGTAACGGGTGTTCTTCTCGGAAAAACGCTCGGCCGTCACGTACAGCAGGCGCGTCGAGAAGGCACCTTCAATGCCGGTCAGCTTCTGGAACGACTGATCGGAGATGAAGTGCGCCATGTCACGGATCTGGTCGGTCGTACCGGAAACACTGCCGTCCGCCACTTTCTGCTCGGTGGCGACGTTGAACAGTGCCCACTGCACCTGCAGGCGACCGCCCGCTGGAGCGATGCTGCCGACCATCATGTACTGAGCACCCACCGCCTTCCAGTCACGGAAGATGATTTCGCTCGGCTGGCTTGGCTGGCTGATCATGTTGGCTTTCGGAATCGGCGAGTAATAGCCCGAGTTGCGCAAATCGTTGCCAATGATTTCAGCCATGTCATCCGGCAGCACGGCGCCGCCCTGCATGCCGAACGGTACGACGGCGATCGGAGTAGCCCGATCGCTGCCGCTGGTGACCAGAATGTTCTTTTCATCTGCCGCCGCGATCCCTGCCATGCAGCAGATCACGACCAGCATTCCTCGAAGAAGGTTTCTCACAAGGCTAGATCCTCAGGTGTGAATGTCATCTTGAATGAACGATACGGAGCGAAATCGCTCGGCTTCATTCCCTGCATTTCTGTCAAACGTCCAATATTCTTCACTGCCGCGACTGCCGAAGCATCGAACGGACCGTCACCGCTGGACTTGGCCACGCTGACCGAAGTCACCGTGCCGTCCGGCAACATGCCGATTTGCAGCACGACCGTCATGCCTTTGCGCGCCGAAGGAGGACGAGCCCAGCCTTCTGCTGCGCGAGCGCGAATCAGGTCATCGAAACTGCCGGCAACCTCGTCACCCTGCTCATCGGCCAGGGCCTGCTGACGCTGCGGCGTGTCGGAAAGCAGATCTGCCAGGGCCTGGGCCTTTTTGTCTTCGGCGGATTTGCGTGCCGCTTCCTGCGCTTTCTTCTTCGCAGCATCGGCAGCAGCTTTCTTCTTCGCGTCTTCGGCGACTTTCTTCTTCGCCTCTTCAGCTTCAGCTTTCTTCTTGGCGTCTTCGGCGGCTTTCTTCTTCGCGTCTTCGACGATCTTCTTCTTGGCTTCTTCGGCAGCGGCTTTCTTCGCCTCTTCCTCAGCAGCCTTCTTCGCTTCGTCTTCGGCCTTCTTCTTGGCTATATCAGCCAATTGTTTCTCTTCGGCCTTTTTCGCTTCGGCTTTCTTCGCGTCGTCGGCTTTCTTGGCTTCATCAGCCTTTTTCGCTTCGTCCGCTTTCTTCGCCTCGTCGGCCTTCTTGGCTTCCTCGGCCTTTTGAGCCGCTTCCTCTTTCTTTTGTTCCGCCGCCTTCACCGCTTCCTGCTCGATCTTTTTCTGTTCCATCTGTTCGACTTCGGTCTGGCGCGCGGCGGATTTCTTCGCCTCACCCGCAATCTTCTGATTGGTCTGGGTGGTCGCCTGACTTTTCGATTTCAGCTGGTACAGAGTCGCCTGGACGATCGGCTTGGCCGGCGGCAGTTCGGGCGTGAAGGCAAAACTGACGAACAGCATGCCGAACACCAGCACGTGCAGGACAATCGCCAGAACACTAGGCCAGAAGTAGCTTTCCGAGGCGGACGGCTCTCGCTGTTGCTGCATCAGGGGGCCTCGGTAATCAGACCAACGTTACCGACCCCGGCTTTCTGCAACCCGCCCATGGCACCCATGACGGCGCCGTAGTCGACAGTCTTGTCACCACGAATGAACACCTGGGTGCGTTTGCCGCCCTCGGTGCCGGCGCGGATGATCTTGGTCACCGCGTCAGTCATCTGTGGCAGGGTCATGGCCCTGTCCTGTTGCTTCTCGGTGTCGACTTCGCTGCCAAGGTTCCAGTAGTAGGTCTTGTCAGCCTTGATCGAAATGGTCAGGACCTGGGTGTTGTTGTCCTGCGGCAAGGCTTCGCTGGAAACCTTGGGCAGATCAACTTTCACGCCCTGATTGAGCATCGGCGCGGTCACCATGAAGATGACCAGCAGCACCAACATCACGTCGATGTAGGGCACTACGTTCATCTCGGCGACCGGCTTGCGCTTTTTGCGAGCTCGAGCGATTAAAGCCATCGGGAAATACCTGCTTATTCTTCGCTGGTGTGCACTTTGCGGTGCAGGATCGCCTGGAATTCATCGGCGAAGGTGTAGTAGCGGCCCAGCAAGGTTTCGCTGCGCGCAGCAAAACGGTTGTAAGCGATGACCGCCGGGATCGCAGCGAACAGGCCGATCGCGGTGGCGATAAGGGCTTCGGCGATACCCGGAGCAACGGTGGCGAGGGTCGCTTGCTGAGCGCTGGCCAGACCGCGGAAGGAGTTCATGATCCCCCACACGGTACCGAACAGACCGATGTACGGGCTGACCGAACCAACAGTGGCGAGGAACGGCAGGCTCTGCTCGAGTTTCTCTTCTTCGCGCGAGATGGCCACGCGCATGGCACGGGCGACACCTTCCATCACGGCTTCAGGATCGACACCTGGCTGCTGCCGCAGACGGGAGAATTCCTTGAAACCGGCACGAAAGATCTGCTCCACGCCCGAATCCGGATCAGGGTTGCTGCCAGCCTGACGGTACAGTTTGGACAGGTCGATACCGGACCAGAAGCGCTCTTCGAAGCTCTCCAGGGCGCGTCGACCGGCACGCAGCAAGTTGCTGCGCTGAAAGATCATGATCCATGAGGTCACCGATGCGGCCACCAGGGTCAACATTACCAACTGCACCACGATGCTGGCATTGCTGACCAGGCTCCACATGGAGGAATGGTCGACGACGTTAGCTTCCACGCTTTATCTCCTGCTTTGAGTGTGTACCCGGGCCGACCGCGTCGGCGAAGGCCGCACGCAGGTCTTCGGGAAGGGCCCGGGGTTTCAAACTGTCGGTGCGCACGCAGGCCACCAAAAACTGCCCTTCGCAGAGCAGCACATTATCCGTGGCCCGCCTGACCTGCTGCTTGAAGCGCAGGCTGGCACGGTTCAATTCGATTACATCAGCGCTTACCAGCAGTTCGTCATCCAGTCGCGCCGGCGCGTGGTAGCGCGCTTCGCTGGAATGCACGACGAACAACAGGTCCTCTCCGGCAAGCACAGATTGGGCAAAGCCCAGTTCCCGTAGCCGCTCGGTTCGAGCCCGTTCCATAAACTTGAGGTAATTAACGTAATACACGATGCCGCCCGCATCGGTGTCCTCGTAATAAACGCGACAACGATGTGCGAACGGCTCAAGCCCGTTTTGCGCGCGCATACTCTAGTGCTTACTCCTCAGGTTGCCAATCCGGCCAGACAACTGTTTTTCGTGGTTTCAAAGCTTTAACGCAAAAGTACCGTCGTCTGACAGTACAAACCCTGAATAAATCACCAGCAAATGTGTATCAATCGTCGACGGCGTCGAGAAACTCGTCTGCCACGGGCATCTCGCCCATGCGTGACGGAACATTCAAACCAAAGTGCAGGTAGGCATGCCGCGTCACCACCCTGCCCCGTGGCGTGCGCATGATATAGCCCTGCTGGATCAGATACGGCTCGAGCACGTCTTCAATGGTGTGGCGCTCTTCACTGATCGCCGCCGCCAGACTGTCGATACCGACCGGGCCGCCATCGAACTTCTCGATCATGGTCAGCAGCAGTCGCCGGTCCTGGTGATCGAAACCGTGTTCATCGACGTCCAGCAGGTTCAGCGCCAAATCCGCCACCGCTTTGGTGATGTGGCCCTTGGCGCGTACTTCAGCGAAATCGCGTACCCGACGCAGCAGACGGTTGGCAATTCGCGGCGTGCCACGGGCGCGACGAGCGATCTCGAACGAACCTTCCGGATCCAGCGGCAGACCGAGAATCGCCGCCGAACGACTGACGATGGTTGCCAGATCCGCCGTGCTGTAGAACTCCAGGCGCTGGACGATACCGAAGCGGTCTCGCAAGGGGTTGGTCAGCATGCCGGCGCGGGTGGTGGCGCCGACCAGAGTGAACGGCGGCAGATCGAGTTTGATCGAACGCGCCGCCGGCCCCTCGCCAATCATGATGTCGAGCTGGAAATCTTCCATCGCCGGGTACAGCACTTCTTCAACGATCGGCGACAGACGATGGATTTCGTCGATGAACAACACGTCGTGCGGCTCAAGATTGGTCAGCAACGCGGCCAGATCACCCGGACGCTCCAGCACTGGCCCGGAGGTGCTCTTGATCGACACACCCATTTCCTGGGCGATGATGTTGGCCAGCGTAGTCTTGCCTAGCCCCGGAGGGCCGAAGATCAGGGTGTGATCGAGGGATTCACTGCGGCCACGGGCAGCCTGGATGAACAGCTCCATCTGCTCGCGCACGGTCGGCTGGCCAATGTAGTCGGCCAGACTGACCGGGCGGATGGCCCGATCCTGGACTTCTTCGCGCTCGCGCGGGCTGTGCGCGGCGGCGATCAGACGATCAGCTTCAATCACTTAAATCATTCCCTTCAGAGCGCGGCGGATCAGGTCTTCGCTGCTCAGGTTCTTGTCTTTGATCGCGGAAATCGCCTTGCTCGCTTCCTGCGGCTTGTAGCCCAACGAGATCAACGCGCTGACCGCATCGGTCTCGGCGCTGTTGACCGGCGCCGGGCCGTCCGGCTGATTCGGCACCAGCGCGAACATCGCCGGCGAGGTTTCCCAGGCCTTGAAGCGATCTTTCAATTCCACCAGCAGACGCTCGGCGGTCTTCTTGCCAACCCCCGGCACCTTGGTCAACGCCGAAGTGTCCTGAGACTGCACGCAGCGCACCAGCTCATCGACTTCCAGGCTCGACATCAACGCCAGCGCCAGCTTCGGTCCGACCCCGTTGAGACGGATCAGCTCGCGAAAGAAGTCTCGCTCACGCTTGCCGGCAAAACCATAGAGCAATTGCGCATCTTCGCGTACGACCAAATGGGTGTGCAGGGTCAGCGGTTCACCGACCGACGGCAACCGATAAAGCGTGGTCATCGGCACTTCCACCTCATAGCCGAGGCCATTGACATCGAGAATCAGGTGCGGCGGCTGTTTCTCAGCCAGGGTGCCGCGCAAGCGTCCAATCACGTTTTGAATCCTTGAGCGCTGGCCAGCCGTGGGCTGGCGACGATTGAAGGTGGCTTGCGCGCCGGCAACACAGGCACCGCAAAGCCACTTTCAGGAAAATTGATGCTGATGCTATCAGAGACGCAGGCGCCCGCCACGACTGCGTGCGGTTCCCAGCCCGTGCGGTAGCAGGCTTGAGCGCGTGTGCGCATGGCAAATGGCGATCGCGAGGGCGTCGGAGGCGTCGATCTGCGGCTTGCTGGTCAACTTGAGCATGTGCATGACCATCATCTGCACCTGCTCCTTATTGGCCGCACCGGTGCCGACCACCGCCTGTTTGACTTGCGTGGCGGTGTACTCGGCGATTTCCAGACACTCTTCGGCGCCGGCGACAATCGCAGCGCCGCGCGCCTGACCGAGTTTCAGCGCCGAGTCGGCGTTTTTCGCCATGAACACCTTTTCGATGCCCATGGTCACCGGTCCGTAGGTCTTGATGATTTCGCGCACGCCGCGATAGACGATTTGCAGACGCTCATGCAGCTCGCCGGAGCCGGTGCGAATGCAGCCCGAGGCCACATAGATGCAGCCGCCCCGCCCGGTATCGCGAACGATCCCGTAACCGGTGATGCGCGAACCGGGGTCGATACCAAGAATTAGAGTCATAACGCCTGCAGATTCATAAAACGATTTACCTGACAGCCAATAGCAAATGTGGGAGCGAGCCTGCTCGCGAAGGCGGTATGTCAGCACATACAGGTGCTGAATGACACACCGCTTTCGCGAGCAGGCTCGCTCCCACTGGGAAGACTAGTCGCTTATCAACCAAGCTGAGCGGCGACGTCTTCCGGGATATCCGCGTTGGAGTAGACGTTCTGCACGTCGTCCAGGTCCTCAAGCATGTCGATCAGCTTGAGCACCTTCTCCGCCCCTTCCAGATCCAGCTCGGCGCTAGTTGTTGGCTGCATGACGATTTCCGCATCATCGCCCTTGAACCCGGCCGCTTCCAGCGCGTTGCGCACCGCATAGAACCCGGTGAACGACGTAAACACGTCGATCGAACCGTCGTCGTGGGTGACCACGTCATCAGCATCGGCTTCCAGCGCCGCTTCGGTCAGTGCGTCTTCATCGACACCCGGGGCGAAACTGATCTGGCCCTTGCGCTCGAACAGATAGGCCACCGAACCGTCGGTGCCGAGGTTGCCGCCACACTTGCTGAACGCGTGACGCACCGCTGCGGCGGTACGGTTGCGGTTGTCAGTCATGCACTCGACCATCACCGCCACACCGCCCGGGCCGTAGCCTTCATAGGTCAGCTCTTCAACGTTGTCCGCTTCAGTGGCGCCGGCACCGCGCGCGACGGCACGGTCAATGATGTCGCGACTCATGTTGGCGCTCAACGCCTTGTCCAGAGCCAGACGCAGACGCGGGTTGGAACCCGGATCACCGCCACCCTGACGGGCCGCAACGGTCAGTTCACGGATCCACTTGGTGAAGATCTTGCCCCTCTTGGCATCCTGACGTTCTTTGCGGTGCTTGATGTTTGCCCACTTGGAATGACCTGCCATAACTTGCTCCGAATGCTCTTTGAAACCTTGCCCGCCCCGCCAAGGCAGCGGCCGGCAATTGAAAAATTCGACCTGAGAAAGAAAAAAGGCGCATCCGAAGATGCGCCTTCAGGCCCGTCTTACTCAGCCTTTGGCGTTTCGCGCAGGCGAATGTGCAGCTCGCGCAGTGCCTTGGCATCCACTACGCCCGGAGCCTGCGTCATCACGTCGGCAGCACTCTGGGTTTTCGGGAAGGCGATCACTTCACGGATCGACTGGGCGCCGGTCATCAGCATCACCAGACGGTCCAGGCCGAAGGCCAGACCACCGTGCGGCGGTGCACCGTACTTCAGCGCGTCGAGCAGGAAGCCGAACTTCTCTTCCTGTTCCGCTTCGTTGATGCCCAGCAGGCGGAATACCGCTTGCTGCATTTCCTTGCGGTGGATACGGATCGAACCGCCGCCCAGCTCGGTGCCGTTCAACACCATGTCGTACGCACGGGACAGTGCGCCGGCCGGGTTGGCTTCGAGCTCCTGCGGGGTGCACTTCGGTGCGGTGAACGGGTGGTGCAGCGCCGAGAAGCTGCCGTCGTCGTTCTCTTCGAACATCGGGAAGTCGACGACCCACATTGGTGCCCACTCGCAGGTCAGCAGCTTGAGGTCGTGACCGAGCTTGATACGCAGCGCGCCCAGGGCTTCGCTGACGATCTTGGCCTTGTCGGCACCGAAGAACACGATGTCGCCATCGACTGCGCCAACGCGATCGAGGATCACGTTGAGCTTGTCTTCCGGGATGTTCTTCACGATCGGCGATTGCAGACCTTCAACACCGGCAGCACGCTCGTTGACCTTGATGTACGCCAGGCCCTTGGCACCGTAGATGCCGACGAACTTGGTGTAGTCGTCGATCTGTTTGCGCGGCATGCTCGCCCCGCCTGGAACGCGCAGTGCGGCAATGCGGCACTTCGGATCGTTGGCCGGGCCGCTGAACACCTTGAAATCGACTTCCTTGAGCTGGTCGGCAACGTCGACCAGTTCCAGCGGAATACGCAGGTCCGGCTTGTCCGAACCGTAGCGGCGCATGGCTTCTTCGAAGGTCATGTGCGGGAATTCGCCGAACTCCAGGTTCAGCACTTCCTTGAACAGGTTGCGGATCATCTGCTCGGTCAGGCCCATGATCTCTTTTTCATCGAGGAAGCTGGTCTCGATGTCGATCTGGGTGAATTCCGGCTGACGGTCGGCACGCAGGTCTTCGTCACGGAAGCACTTGGCGATCTGGTAGTAACGGTCGAAGCCGGCCACCATCAGCAGTTGCTTGAACAGCTGCGGCGATTGCGGCAGGGCGAAGAACGAACCGGCGTGGGTACGGCTCGGCACCAGATAGTCACGCGCGCCTTCCGGGGTGGCCCGGGTCAGGATCGGCGTTTCGACGTCGAGGAAGCCGTTCTCGTCGAGGAAGCGACGGATGCTGGTGGTCATGCGCGAACGCAGACGCAGCTTCTCGGCCATTTCCGGACGACGCAGGTCGAGGAAGCGATAGCGCAGGCGGGTTTCTTCGCCAACGTCGGAGAACTCGTTGAGCGGGAACGGCGGGGTTTCCGACTCGTTCAGCACTTCCAGTTCATAACCGAGCACTTCGATCATGCCCGAGGCCATGTTGGCGTTGGTCGCGCCCGCCGGACGCAGACGCACCTTGCCGGTGATCTTCACGACGTATTCGCTGCGCACGCGATCGGCGGCGGCGAAGCTCTCGGCGCGATCCGGGTCGAACACCACCTGGGCCAGACCATCACGATCACGGATGTCGAGGAAAATCACCCCGCCGTGGTCGCGGCGACGGTGAACCCATCCGCAAAGGGTAATTTCCTGGCCTTCCAGGCTTTCGTTCAGTTGGCCGCAATAGTGGCTGCGCATCATGGTGTGGTTCGCTTCTCGTAATTCGAAATTCGGTGGAGATCCCGCCGCCATCAAGCAAGGCGGAAACTCACGCGTGTCGTTCGTTCAGGGTTGGAACCCTAGTCAGCTTTGTCGCCACCGGCCAGATTCTTCTTGGCTCCGGTCTTGAAGTCGGTCTCGTACCAACCGTTGCCGCTGAGGCGAAAACCCGGCATGGACAGCTGCTTCTTCAGTTCGGGCGCCTGGCAGGCAGGGCAATCGACCAACGGTGCGTCGCTGATCTTCTGAATGGCTTCCAACTGATGACCACAGGAAGCACATTGGTAATCGTACATTGGCATGGAGGTGTCTCGGCGATCAGATTGCTGCCGCGCGCAGGGCTTTGCGGCGAAAGCGCGGGATTATATCGATTAAATGCAGGCTGTGCAGCCGTAACGCTGCACAGCCTTCAACCTCGTTGCAACCGCCGTTTCAGCGCGAAACGGCGGGTGCGAGATCTTTGATCCCGTTCATGACACAAACCACCCGTACCAGCGCACTGAAATTCTTCACCCCGCCGTAACGCAGATGCACCTCGCGATCGACGTGGGATAACAGTGTGCTGACCGAACAATGATTGTCCTCGGCCATGCCGCCGAGAATATTCCAGTAGACCTGCTCGAGTCGCAGGCAGGTCGCAAAACCGTTGAGGCGAATCGACCGCGACAGCGGCCGGATCAGATTCATGTCGAACTCGCTGACAAACGGGTCGACTTTAATTACGTGCCGCGAAGCCGACATCCTGTCGCTTCGCCTGTCTCCTTCTACCATAGCGTTGACACTCCTTTGCCATGACTGCTGATTTATAAGGCAACATCCTGCGCCTTCATAAAAACCCAGTGACAAAGTTAGCGCCATACGACTTGTTGACCAGCCTCGTAGGATAAGCCAACGACAACGGTAAGAGTCTGGAGAGCATGCGGACGACCTCACGCCGTCCGCAGCGTCTGGATCATTCCTCGAGCAGTGCGCGCAGCATCCACGCAGTTTTCTCGTGCACTTGCATGCGCTGGGTCAGCAGATCGGCGGTCGGCTCGTCGCTGACCTTGTCCAGCAGCGGGAAAATGCCGCGCGCGGTACGCGTCACCGCTTCCTGGCCTTCGACCAATTGCTTGATCATGTCTTCGGCGCTCGGTACACCGACTTCTTCTTTAATAGAAGAAAGACGCGCATAGGTCGCGTAAGCACCCGGCGCCGGGAAGCCCAACGCACGGATACGCTCGGCGATCGAATCGACGGCCAGCGCCAGCTCGTTGTATTGCTCTTCGAACATCAGGTGCAGCGTGCGGAACATCGGGCCGGTGACGTTCCAGTGAAAGTTATGGGTTTTCAGATACAGCACGTAGGTGTCCGACAGCAGTCGCGACAGCCCTTCGACGATGGATTTGCGGTCTTCTTCACTGATACCGATATCAATTGCCATGCTTACCCCCTAACAGTGATTGAATTCATCCAGCAGGTTCAGCCCCACTTTAGCAAGGCAAGCGCCCGCTCGCAGCTATCAATCCGTGATCTGACTGCGACAAATCGACCGTTTCTCTGCCGCTGGCCGGGCTGATTTGAGTAGCCGCAGGCTTTGCTGTTAAATAGGCAGTGTGTCGCCATGCCCTATTTTCCGGGGCGTTGCGCATAGGCTGATGCCGTGTACGTGTCCACCGCCTCTTATTTTGTCCTGAAGCGAACCGTGCGCCTTCAGCTCTTCCTTGTGAGCCGTCATAACGTGAGCCAATCAAAATGTTGAAAATCGTCCACCTGCTAATGGGCGCAGCAGCCTTGCTGCTGTCGTTCATACCCAGCCTGAAAGCCGAAGCCGTTCCTTACCTGCAACAGCCCGATGCACTTTACCTGGCCTTTTTCGGCCTGCTGAACCTGGTCATCGCTCCAGTAATTCCCTACTGGAACAAAGGCCCGCGCCAGCATCTGCAAAATCTGGTCAGCGCCCTTCTGGTACTGACTGTCGTCCTGCAAACCTTGACCCTGATCGCGCCGATGCCGGTCATCGCTGGCCAGCCGGCGGTGTTGTTCAGTCTGGTGATCGCCCTGGTTGCCGTGCTGCTGCATTTGGCTGTCAGCTTCTACAAATCGTCACCGGCCGCTGCGCCGACTACCTATGACATGAGCAATCGCGATACCGGCACCGTGAAGTGGTTCAACACTTCCAAGGGTTTCGGGTTTATCTCCCGGGATTCCGGCGATGATATTTTCGTGCACTTTCGCGCCATTCGTGGCGAAGGCCACCGCGTCCTGGTCGAAGGCCAGCGCGTCGAGTTCTCGGTGATGAACCGCGACAAAGGCCTGCAAGCCGAGGACGTGATCGCCGCTCTGCCGCGTCGCTGATCCAAAGCAAAAAACCGCGAACAGCCTGGCTGTTCGCGGTTTTTTTATGCCTGCCGAATGACTCAATAATGCGGCGGTGGCGCATCTTCTTCAAAAGCACCGAACTGCCCGACCATTTCTTCGTGACGCTTGATCAGCGCTTCCATCTGCAATTGCAGGCGCTCGATGACTCTCTGCTGGGCCACCAGCACATCGTTCAATGCCTGAATGGTGTCATCCTGAAAGGCCAGACGGCTTTCCAGATCGGTAACGCGTTCTTCAAGGCTCATGACTCAGCCCTCCACAAAGGTGAATTCTTCAGTCAGCACCAGACGCAAGCGCTCGCGAATGGCTGCTACCTGTTCCGCGCTGTACGGCTTGGCCGGGTGCCTGCCCCAGACCGGCGCCGGCCAAGCGGCGTCGTCGCGTTTACGCACAATGACATGCATGTGCAACTGACTGACAACGTTACCCAGGGTTGCCACGTTCAGCTTGTCAGCATCGAAGGAATCCTTGAGCAATTCGGCAAGGGTGGTGGTTTCCCGCCATAGCTGTTGCTGATCGGCGACATCCAACTGAAACAACTCGCTGATATCCTCGCGACGAGGTACCAGGATGAACCAAGGGTAATTGCTGTCGTTGGACAGCAACAGCCGGCACAACGGAAAGTCGCCGATGACCAGGGCGTCCTGTTGAAGTCGTGAATCCAAAGCAAACACTGTGAGCACTCCCGCTGATCCTATGACTCAGCTTAGCGGCGGCGCCGTAAAAGCAGCGCGCCAAGCGACAGAACGGCAGCATACCTGCGAATGCAGCGGGCTTCACGCTTCCCTCCGACAGTAATTCAGTAAGCGCGCCGACATAAGACATTTATCTCGCCGACGCACCAATACAGCCCCGGACATGAGCCTTGACGTGAAGATCCGCATGAAAACCCCTGATCTGTCGACCCTCGAATCGGACGGCGCCAGTTTTACTCGGGCCCGATTGTGATTTTTTTGCACCAAAACTGCACAACACGTCTACGCTCAGTGGGTCGGGCATCCGCCAAATACTCAATGCGGGGTGAACCGGTAACGTTTTTGGTTGTCCTGCGCGCCTTTGGTGCGTTGCAACACCATTGGGAAATCGTCGTCAAGCCCGCAACAAAACTGGCCCGAGGCCCCGTTTTCACAAGGTTTTCACATATCCGGACGCCAAAGAAAAAAATAACCGTATCGATTTTGCGGTTTGTGCACGCTTGTTGCATTCGTAACGGTATGGACTATAAGCGCACCACTGGAAGTGGTCGTCTGAAGCCAATAAAAACAGTGGCAGGGTTGCCCGATGGAGATTCAAGTGTTTTGCCAGGGACTCTTTTTTAGCGATGCAAAAAGGCCCGGAAACAGCGATAAAGTTGTCAGTCCGGCTGCATCGGTACTGTGAATTTGCGACATCCAGCGCTCCTTTTGCGACAACGCCGTAAAGAAGCTGAAAGGTTGGTTTCGCAAGTATCGCCAACATTGTCGGCGTGATATAAGTTTGCGCCGACACAAAAAGAAAGAGCCGCCCAGATAATAAAACAGGTGGGACGGCAGTACTCTTCTAAAACCAAAGGAGCAAATCACGATGCGCGTGATGAAGTGGAGCATGATCGCACTGGCAGTTGCAGCAGCAGCCAGTTCGCAGTTGGCTACGGCCGCCCCGTTCGTAGATGACCAGGCAGAAGCCAAAGGTTTTGTTGAAGGTGCGAAACTCACCGAGACGTTGAAGAACTACTACTTCAACCGCGACAACAAGAACGGTGGCCGTGACCAGAAAGACTGGACCCAGGGTTTCCTCGGCAACTTCACCTCCGGTTATACCCAGGGCACCGTGGGTGTAGGTATTGATGCATACGGCTATCTGGCCTTGAAACTGGATGGCGGTGACGGTACTTCCGGTACTGGCAACATGAGCCGTAGCGATACCGTCAAGGCCAACGGCTATGCCCGCGACGTCAACGACAGTCAGGGCAAGGCAGGCGCTTCCATCAAGTTCCGTGTCTCCAAGACCGAACTGAAATTCGGCGACATGCAGCCAAGCACTTCTCCAGTGTTCGCTGTCGGCGGTTCCCGCATCCTTCCGCAAACTGCCACTGGCTTCCAGTTGCAGAGCAGCGAAGTGAAAGATCTGGACCTGGAAGCCGGCCACTTCTACTCCGGCTCCAGCCAGGACAAGAACGCACGCGATGGCGGCCTCTACGCTACCTACGCCGGTGTTGAAGCGAACAACATCGACTACTTCGGCGGCAAATACTCGATCACTGACAACCTCAGTGCATCGCTGTACGGCGCCAAGCTGGAAGACATCTGGAACCAGTACTACGCCAACGTGAACCTGACCACCCCGTTCGGTGGTGATACTTCGCTGAACACCGACTTCAACATCTACCGCACCACCGACACCGGCAGCGCTGAAGCGGGCGACATCAGCAACACCGCATTCTCGCTGGCTACCGCGCTGTCGTTCCTGAAGGCACACACCTTTACCCTGGGCTTCCAGAAGGTCAACGGCGATACCCCGTTCGACTACATCGGTGTGGGCAAGAACAACCGTGGCGGCGACTCGATCTTCCTCGCCAACTCGATCCAGTACTCTGACTTCAACGCTCCTGGCGAGAAATCCATCCAGGCTCGTTATGACCTGAAAATGGCCGAGTACGGCGTTCCTGGCCTGAGCTTCATGGTTCGTTACGTCAAAGGTTGGGATATCGACGGTACCAACACTCCAGCGGGCAGCGCTTACGCCGGTCTGTATGGTGAAGATGGCAAACACCACGAAACCAACTTTGAGGCCAAGTACGTTGTTCAAAGCGGTCCGGCTAAAGACCTGTCCTTCCGCATTCGTCAAGCTTGGCACGTTGCCAACGCCGACGAAGGTGAAGGCGATGTCAAAGAGTTCCGTCTGATCACCGAGTACCCGCTGAACATCTTGTAATTGTCAGCGGTTAGTTTCAAAGCATAAAAAAAGGCCCATCTCCGATGGGCCTTTTTTATTTTCAATTATTTAAAAGACTGACTAGCAAAGCAAGTAGTTAGCTAGCAACCTATCATTGTGTCGCCGATTCCTGCACTACGCGTATAACCCGCTGCGGAAACGGAATATCAATCCCGGCAGCCTTCAAACGATCACGCGCCTGCTCATTGAACATGAACATCACATCCCAATAATCCGCAGTTTTAACCCAGACACGCAGGGAAACCGTGATCGAGCTATCACCCAATGTCGAAATCACCGCCTGTGGTTCCGGGTCCTGCATGACGCGGGGATCCTTGGCCAGATCCAGCAATACCTGACGGGCTTTCTGCAGATCCGCCTCGTAATCCACGCCGACATCAAACACGACTTTGCGAGTTGGCTGGCGGTTGGTGTTGGTGATGATGCCGTTCGACAGGTTGCCGTTGGGCAGGATGATGGTCTTGTTGTCGCCGGTACGCAGCACGGTGTGGAAAATCTGGATGCTGTCGACGGTACCCGCTACACCTTGGGCTTCGATCCAGTCACCGATGCGGAACGGGCGGAACAGCAGAATCAGCACACCGCCAGCGAAGTTCGCCAGGCTGCCCTGCAAGGCCAAGCCAATCGCCAGACCCGCAGCACCGATGGCCGCGACGAACGAGGTGGTTTCGACGCCGATCATCGACGCGACGCTGACAATCAGCAACACCTTGAGAATGATGTTGGCCAAGCTGCTGATAAAGCCTTGCAGCGCGAGGTCGGCATTGCGCAGGGCGAGCAGACCGCCGAGTTTTTGCGTGACCTTGTTGATCAGCCACCAGCCGATGGCCAGGGTAATCACTGCCAGCAGCACGCGGCTGCCGTATTCCATGATCATCGGGATCCACGCCTGGGACGCCTTGACCAGGTGGTCCACTTCCGCATTCAAATCCATGTTCTATCTCCTGATTTCCGGCTTCCCGGGGTGTATTCAAAACAACTGTGGGAGCGAGCCTGCTCGCGAATGCGGCGTGTCAGTCAACTTTTCGCTGAATGAAACACCGCATTCGCGAGCAGGGTCGCTCCCACATAGCCTTCAGACCAAGCTTAGTCGCGGAAGTTGTTGAACTGCAGCGGCATGCCGAATTCCTTGGCACGCAGGGCCGCGATGGCTTCCTGCAAATCGTCGCGCTTCTTGCCGGTGACACGCACCTGCTCGCCCTGAATCGCGGCCTGGACCTTGAGCTTGGCTTCCTTGATGTGGCCGACGATCTTCTTCGCCAGCTCTTTGTCGATGCCCTCCTTGAGGATGGCGTCCTGCTTCATCAGTTTGCCCGAAGCGTAGGCGTCCTTGACCTCGAGGCACTGCACGTCGATCTTGCGCTTGGTTAGCGCCAGCTTGAGGATTTCGATCATCGCTTCGAGCTGGAAAGCGGCTTCGGCGGTGAGGCTGACGGTCAGGTCTTTTTCCTTGAACTCGAAGCTGCCTTTGCCTTTCAGGTCATAACGACGATCGAGTTCCTTCACGGCGTTCTCGACCGCGTTGGTGAGTTCGTGTTTGTCCAGTTCGGATACCACGTCGAACGACGGCATGTAATCTCTCCAATAAAAAGGCGCGCTCGATGTGCATGGAGCGCGCTTGGCTTGCGGTTAAAATCGGGCTCATTATAACGGGTCTTTTCCTACCGATACGGCGAGCCGCACATGCCTGCAAGCAATCGAGCAAAAAACTGATGTCGACCACCTGGCACGTACTTGGCGCCGGCAGCCTCGGCACACTCTGGGCAACCCGTCTGGCTCGCGCCGGCTTGCCGGTGCGCCTGATCCTGCGTGATGCGGCGCGCTTGCAAAGCTACGAGACAGTGGGCGGCTTGACCCTGGTAGAAAACGGACAAGCTCATACCTATGCAGTTCCCGGCGAAACCCCGGACAGCCCCGAGCCGATTCGCCGATTGCTGGTTGCGTGCAAGGCCTATGACGCCGAAGAGGCCGTCGCCCGCCTCGCTTCCCGCCTCGCGCCGGACGCCGAACTGATCCTCCTGCAAAACGGCCTCGGCAGTCAGGACGCCGTCGCCGCGCGGGTGCCACAGGCGCGCTGCATCAGCGCCTCCAGCACCGAGGGCGCGTTCCGTGATGGCGATTGGCGCGTGGTGTTCGCCGGTCACGGGTTCAACTGGCTGGGCGATGGCGCAAATCCGCTGGCGCCGGTCTGGCTGGACGATCTGCAAGCGGCGAACATTCCCCATGAATGGAGCGCCGACATCCTTACTCGCCTGTGGCGCAAACTGGCGCTGAACTGCGCGATCAACCCGCTGACCGTGTTGCACAACTGCCGTAACGGCGGGCTGAACGAGCATCACTGCGAAGTCGCCACGCTCTGCGCCGAACTGGCGGAACTGCTCCAACATTGCGGCCAGCCGGCTGCGGCGGACAATCTGCAAGCGGAAGTCGAACGAGTGATCCACGCCACCGCCGCCAATTACTCTTCGATGTATCAGGACGTCGCCAACCAGCGCCGCACCGAGATCAGCTATCTGTTGGGACACGCCTGCAAAGTTGCCGAGCGCCATCAGTTGCATCTGCCGCATCTGCAGCAGTTGCAGCAACGTTTGGTGGCGCATCTGCGCAAGCGTGGATTGCCCAGCGACTGAGCAGCCGCTAGGCTGACGACTTGTTCCCCTGCTGCGATAAACCTGATGCCATTGCGCCAGCGCCTTGAAAACCTGCCGGTCGGCCAGAAACTGCTGGCCGCCCTGCTGGTGTTGTTGACCACGGTTCTGCTGGTCGCCAACCTGACCTTTATCAGCGCCGCCTACTACATTTCTCAGGAAAGCATGGCGCCTCAGGCCCTGCAGACCATCGGCCGGCTGATCGCCAATCCGAGTCTGGTCAGCGATGCGCTGGAGTCGCCGCGCAGCGCCGAGCGCCTGCTCAAGGAGCTCGACAGTTATTCACCGCTGCGCGCCGCCGCCCTGTATGACGGCAAGGGTGAACGCCTGGCGCAAGTGCAGCGCGGCGAGAAACTCAGTCTCCCCGAGCGCTACCGCCACGTCGAAGCCTGGCAACTCACCGAGTTTCGCAGCAATCAACTGATCACCCTGCCCCGCCCCGGTGCCGCGCCGGGGCATCTGTTGCTGGTCGCCAGCAGCGAACTGCCGATGGCGTTCTACACCGGCACTCTGACCGCCAGCCTCGGCATCCTGATCTTCAGCGTACTGCTGTGGCTGGTGATTGCCCGGCAGATCAAACGTCTGATTACCCGGCCGATTCATCAGCTTGAGGAATTGTCCCGCCAGGTCACCCGCGAAGAGAACTACGCCCTGCGCGCCGCGCGCGGCAACCACGACGAAATCGGCAGTCTGGCCGAGGCGTTCAACACCATGCTTTCGCGCATCGAAGCCCGCGAGCAGCAGCTCAAACGCGCACGCGACGACTCGCAGGCCGCCTACGATCAGGCGCAGGGGCTGGCCGAGGAAACCCGCCACACCAACCGCAAACTGGAGCTGGAAGTCCAGGTGCGCAGCAAGATCGAGAAGAAACTCACCGGCTTCCAGAATTACCTCAACAGCATCATCGACTCGATGCCCTCGGCGCTCATCGCTCTCGACGAGCAGCTTTACGTCACTCAATGGAATCAGGAAGCCAGCGCGCTCTCCGGCACACGCCTGGATGAGGCTTTGAACCAACCGATCTTCCTCGCCTTCGAACCGCTGAAACCGTTTTTGCCGCAGCTCAAGGCCACCGTCGAACAGCACACCGTGGCCAAAGTCGACCGAGTGACGTGGTTCAAGGACGATGAACCCAAGCATTACGCGCTGACGTTTTACCCACTGATGGGCGGTGCCGGGCGTGGCGTGGTGATCCGTATCGACGACATCACTCAGCGTCTGTCGCTGGAAGAAATGATGGTGCAGTCAGAAAAGATGCTCTCGGTCGGTGGCCTTGCGGCCGGCATGGCCCATGAAATCAACAACCCGCTTGGCGCGATCCTGCACAACGTGCAGAACATTCGTCGGCGTCTGTCGGCGGATCTGCCGAAGAACATCGAGACCGCCGAGCAACTGGGCATCGAACTGGACACGGTGAACCGCTATCTGCAAGGCCGCGAAGTCCCGCAACTGCTCGACGGCATTCAGCAGGCCGGCGCCCGCGCGGCGAAGATCGTCACGCACATGCTCAGCTTCAGCCGCCGCAGCACCCGGCAAATGGCGCCGTGCGATCTGCCGGCATTGATTGATCAAGCCGTGGAAATCGCCGGCAACGATTTCGATCTGGCCATCGGCTTCGACTTCAAGGGCCAGGCGATCATTCGTCAGTTCGACCCGGCCCTCGGTCCGGTGCCGGGCACCGCCAACGAGCTGGAACAGGTGTTGCTCAATCTGCTGAAAAACGCCGCACAGGCGATTCACCAGCGTGAAGACGACAGCGAACCGGGCCGGATCATTCTGCGCACCCGGCTCAATCCGCCGTGGGCCGAGATCCAAGTCGAAGACAACGGCATCGGCATGAGCGAGAACGTGCGCAAGCGTACCTTCGAGCCGTTCTTCACCACCAAGGAAATCGGCCAGGGCACGGGGCTTGGTCTGTCGGTGTCGTACTTCATCATCACCAACAATCACAAGGGCCAGATGGAAGTGCAGTCGGCGCCCGGCCAGGGCACTTGCTTCACCCTGCGTCTGCCGCTGGCGCAACCTGCGCCGCTGACCACCGAAACCAATCCACTATCGAGGTAACCCATGGGCTTTCGCTTGTCGAAGATCTACACCCGCACCGGCGACAAAGGCGAAACCGGCCTCGGTGACGGCCGTCGCGTCCCCAAGGATCACCCGCGCATCGAGGCGATCGGCGAGGTCGATACGCTGAACAGTCAGGTCGGCGTGCTGCTCGCCGGTTTGCTCGCCGAGCGCGCAGTGCATCCGGGGCTGAATGAGATCATCGAAGTGCTGGCGCCGTGTCAGCATCGCCTGTTCGACCTCGGCGGTGAACTGGCGATGCCGGAATATCAGGCGTTGAACGAGGCTGAAATCGAGCGGCTGGAAGCGGCGATCGATGTGTGGAATGAAGAGCTGGGGCCGCTGGAAAACTTCATCTTGCCGGGTGGTTCGATGCTGATTGCGCAGGCGCATGTCTGCCGCAGTCTGGCGCGCAGTGCCGAGCGCCGCTGTCAGCATTTGAACTCGGTTGAGCCATTGGCCGGGGTTGGCCTGGCGTATATCAATCGGTTGTCGGATTTGCTGTTTGTTGTGGCGCGGTTGATTGCGCGGCGGCAAGGGGTGGCGGAGATTTTGTGGCAGCCGGCTGCGAAACCTGAAGGAAAGTAGCGCCTTACAGGACGCCATCGCGAGCAGGCTCGCTCCCACATTTGCCTGCATTCTGACTGGAGAAATGCAATCCACTGTGGGAGCGAGCCTGCTCGCGAAGAGGCCGCTAGCCTCAATCGAGAATCAAGCTTCTGGCCAGAACGCCCGAATCCCCGCCACACCCTGAGCCCCAGCACCCCAGGCTTTCTCGCGCTCCGCCGGGCCTACTCCACCGAGCAGAAACACCGGTTTACTGAAACCGTCGATCAACGCCTGCGCCTGCTCCCACCCCAACGGCTGTGCATCCGGGTGCGTCAGCGTCGGCTGTACCGGCGACAGGGTGACAAAGTCGACACCCATCTGCTCGGCCAGCGCCAGCTCTTCAGCGTTATGGCACGACGCCGCGAGCCAACGCTCCGCCGGCAACGGACGCCCAGCCGCCGCGTATTTACGCAGTTGTGCAGCAGTGATGTGCCAACCGGCAGACGGGAAATCACCGAGCCATTCGAAGGGCCCTTTGATCATCAACTGTGCCTTGCCCGCACACAGGCCCACCGCGTCGACCGCCAGATCACGGTATTTCGGGTCGTAGCCGTTGGGTGCGCGCAGCTGGATCAATTTGATGCCGCCGGCGATCGCCTTCTGGATGCCGCGCAACAGTGCCGGGCCTTCCACATCTTCCGGTGTGATCAGGTATTCGGCAGGCAAGCGCGCCGCCGCGACGATCGGCTGATTGGCCGCCGGGAACTCATAGTCGATCAATTCCCTGGCAGTGACCCAAGCCAGTGGCTGGCCTTCAGCGCCGTGGGGTTCGCCGCTGAACGCTGAGACTTCCCAGACATCCAGCAACACCTGTTTGTCCGGGTAATCGTGGCGAACCTTGATCAGCGGCCGCGCAGCATCAACGATGATGCCCAGCTCTTCGTGCAGCTCGCGAGCCAGTGCCGATTCGACAGATTCGTCAGCCTCGACCTTGCCACCGGGAAACTCCCACAAGCCGCCCTGATGCTGAGTGTCGGCACGGCGGGCGATAAGAATTTTGCCGGCACCGTCACGGATGACGGCAGCGGCGACGTGGACGCGTTTCACGGATTCAATTCCTCCAGTCCAGCCTTTTGCCACGCTTTGAAGGCGGGCCATTGGTAGATGGTTTCAACATACGCTTCGTCGACTGCCGGCAACTTCACCTGATAGGTGCGCAAGCGCACGGCGATCGGCGCGAAAAACGCGTCGGCAAGACTGACGCGACCGAACAGGTAAGGCCCCTCTTCCGTGGCTGCCGCGCGGCATTCGGCCCATAGCGCGAGCATGCGTTCGATATCGACCTTCACTTCTGGCGGCACCGGGTTCAGCGGTGCGTCCTGGCTCAGGTTGAACGGCATGTGGTTACGCATGGCGAAGAAGCCGCTGTGCATTTGTGCGCAGGCCGAGCGGGCCTGGGCGCGGGCAAAGGTATCGCTCGGCCAGAGTTGCTCGGACGGAAACTGTTCGGCGAGATATTCAGCGATGGCCAGCGAATCGGCGATGGTGCCACGGGTGGTTTGCAGCAGCGGCACCTTGCCGGTCGGCGAATGCTTGAGCAGGCGCTCACGAGTGTCGGGCTTGCCGAGCTTGATCAGCTCTTCGCTGTAGGGTGCGCCGGTCAGGTCCAGCGCCAGTGCCGCACGCAGGGACCAGGAGGAAAGCAGTTTGTCGCCGATGATCAGGTGCAGGGACATGGTGTGGCGCCTTTTCGTCAGAGGAACGCTTCTGAATGGGTTGTGTCCGGATCGCCGTTTTCGCGAGCAGGCTCGCTCCCACAGAAAACCGAACTGCAGCGAGAATACCCTGTGGGAGCGAGCCTGCTCGCGAATGGAGCGGCTCGGTCCCGGATCAGGTCAAGTACGGTATTCAGCGTTGATCTTCACGTACTCATGCGACAGGTCGGTGGTCCAGATGGTTTCGCTGCAATCGCCGCGACCCAGTTCGATGCGAATGGTGATTTCTTCCTGCTGCATCACCGCCGCCCCCTGTGCTTCAGTGTAGGTCGCTGCGCGAGCGCCGCGGCTGGCGATGCACACGTCGCCGAGGAACACGTCGATCTTGCTCACGTCCAGGTCCGGCACGCCGGCACGGCCCACGGCAGCGAGGATACGGCCCCAGTTCGGGTCAGAGGCGAACAGCGCGGTCTTGATCAGCGGCGAGTGGGCCACGGTGTAACCGACGTCCAGGCATTCCTGATGGTTGCCGCCGCCATTCACTTCAACGGTAACGAACTTGGTCGCGCCTTCGCCGTCGCGCACGATGGCCTGAGCGACGTCCATGCACACTTCGAACACCGCTTGCTTCAGCTTGGCGAACAGCTCGCCTTCAGCGCGGGTGATCTCAGGCAGCGCGGCCTTGCCAGTGGCGATCAGCATGCAGCAGTCGTTGGTCGAGGTGTCGCCGTCGATGGTGATGCGGTTGAACGACTTGTTGGCGCCGTCGAGCATCAGGTTGTGCAGCACCTCGCGGGAGACTTTGGCGTCGGTGGCGATGTAACCCAGCATGGTCGCCATGTTCGGGCGAATCATGCCGGCGCCTTTGCTGATGCCGGTGACGGTGATGGTCACGCCGTCATGCTCGAACTGGCGGCTGGCGCCCTTGGGCAGCGTGTCAGTGGTCATGATGCCGGTGGCGGCGGCTTCCCAGTTGTTCTCCGACAGGTCGTCCAGCGCGGCTTGCAGTGCGCCTTCGATCTTCTCGACCGGCAGCGGCTCGCCGATCACGCCAGTGGAGTACGGCAGAATCTGGCTGGCATCGACGCCGGTCAGCTCGGCCAACTTAGCGGTGGTGCGCTCGGCAGCCGCCAAGCCAGGCTCGCCGGTGCCGGCGTTGGCATTGCCGGTGTTGGTCAACAAGTAACGCACGGCGTTCTGTACGCGTTTTTTCGCCAGGATAACCGGCGCGGCGCAGAACGCGTTCAGGGTGAACACGCCAGCCACGGTCGAACCTTCAGCACAGCGCATCACCACTACATCCTTGCGCCCCGGGCGCTTGATGCCGGCCGAGGCGATACCGAGTTCAAAACCGGCAACCGGGTGCAACGTTGGCAAAGGACCAAGACCAACAGCCATGAATGCGCTCCTTACTCAATGATGTCACCACCGTCACGGAATAGGACGGTGGGATAAATGGCAAAACGCCGCGACGGCAGGAGCCGGTCGCGGCGCGGGTGTTCAGCGATTGAAACGGGTTTTACTGGATCTGCCCGTGGCAATGCTTGTATTTCTTGCCCGAACCGCAGTAGCACAGCTCGTTGCGGCCCAGCTTCTGCTCGTTGCGCACCGGGGCAGCGGCAGTGGCCAGTGCCACATCGACCTCTTCACCCAGGGCTTCCGGCTGATCCAGCCCAGGCGCTTCGGCATGTTCGAACTGCATGCGCGCCGCCAGTGCTTCGGCTTCCTGACGCAGGCGTTGCTCTTCGGCTTCCGGATCTTCGCGGCGAACCTGAACGTGCGAGAGCACGCGGATCGAGTCGCGCTTGATCGAATCGAGCAGCTCGGAGAACAGCGTGAACGACTCGCGCTTGTATTCCTGCTTCGGGTTCTTCTGCGCATAGCCACGCAGGTGAATGCCGTGACGCAGGTGATCCATGGTCGACAGGTGGTCTTTCCACAGGTCGTCGAGTACGCGCAGGACGATCTGCTTCTCGAACGAGCGCAGCGCCTCGGCACCGGCCTGGTCTTCTTTCTCGTTGTACGCCGCCATCAGCTCGGTCATGAGCTTCTCGCGCAGGGTTTCTTCGTACAGGTGATCGTCTTCGTCGAGCCATTGCTGGATCGGCAGTTTCACGCCGAAATCGCTTTCGATCGACGCTTCCAGACCGGCCACGTCCCACTGCTCTGGCAGCGATTGCGGCGGAATGTGCGCGCTGACGGTAGCGTTGAGCACGTCCTGACGGAAGTCGGCGATGGTTTCACCGATGTTGTCGGCGGCCAGCAACGTGTTACGCATGTGATAAATCACTTTACGCTGTTCGTTGTTGACGTCGTCGAACTCGAGCAGTTGCTTGCGGATGTCGAAGTTGCGGCCTTCAACCTTGCGCTGCGCCTTCTCGATCGCGTTGGTCACCATGCGGTGCTCAATCGCTTCGCCCGGCTGCATGCCCAGGGCTTTCATGAAGTTCTTCACCCGGTCGGAGGCGAAGATGCGCATCAGGCTGTCTTCCAGCGACAGGTAGAAGCGGCTCGAACCGGCATCGCCCTGACGGCCGGCACGGCCACGCAGCTGATTGTCGATACGGCGCGATTCGTGACGCTCGGAAGCAATTACCTGCAAGCCGCCGGACTCCAGCACTTGCTGGTGACGCTTCTGCCAGTCGGCCTTGATCTGGGCGATCTGCTCGGGAGTCGGGTTTTCCAGCGAAGCGACTTCCACTTCCCAGTTGCCGCCCAACAGGATGTCGGTACCACGACCGGCCATGTTGGTGGCGATGGTCAGCGCACCCGGACGACCGGCCTGAGCAATGATTTCAGCTTCTTTTTCGTGGAACTTGGCGTTGAGAACCTTGTGTTCGATGCCTTCTTTGACGAGCAATTCGGACATGTGCTCGGAGGTCTCGATGGTCGCGGTACCCACCAGCACCGGGCGACCGGCAGCCATGCTTTCCTTGATGTCGGCCACGATCGCCGCGTATTTCTCTTCGGCGGTGAGGAACACCAGGTCGTTGTAGTCTTTACGCGCCAACGGCTTGTTCGGCGGGATGACCATGACTTCCAGACCATAGATCTGGTGGAATTCGAACGCTTCGGTGTCGGCGGTACCGGTCATGCCCGACAGCTTGGTGTACAGACGGAAGTAGTTCTGGAAGGTGGTCGAGGCCAGGGTCTGGCTCTCGGCCTGAATGTTCAGACCTTCCTTGGCTTCGATAGCCTGGTGCAGGCCTTCGGACAGACGACGACCCGGCATGGTACGACCGGTGTGTTCGTCGACCAGCACGACCTGACCGTCCTGGACGATGTATTCGATGTTGCGGTTGAACAGCTTGTGCGCACGCAGACCGGCGTAGACATGTGTCAGCAGGCCAAGGTTGTGCGCCGAGTACAGGCTCTCGCCTTCGGCCAGCAGGCCGACGCGGGTGAGCATTTCTTCGATGAACTGGTGACCGGCTTCGTTGAGTTCGACCTGACGGGTCTTTTCGTCAACGGTGTAGTGACCGGCCTTGGTGACCTGGCCTTCGACTTCCTCGACGTGCAGTTCCAGCTGCGGGATCAGTTTGTTGATCTCCATGTACAGCTTGGAGCTGTCCTCGGCCTGACCGGAAATGATCAGCGGGGTACGCGCTTCGTCGATGAGGATGGAGTCGACTTCGTCGATCACGGCAAAGTTGAGTTCGCGCTGGAATTTTTCATCCATGCTGAACGCCATGTTGTCGCGCAGGTAGTCGAAACCGAATTCGTTGTTGGTGCCGTAGGTGATGTCGGCGGCGTAGGCGGCACGCTTTTCTTCCGGCGGCTGGAACGGCGTCACGACGCCGACAGTCAGGCCGAGGAATTCATACAGCGGACGCATCCAGTTGGCGTCACGGCGGGCCAGGTAGTCGTTCACGGTCACAACGTGCACGCCCTTGCCGGACAGTGCGTTGAGGTAAACACCCAGGGTGGCCACGAGGGTCTTGCCCTCACCGGTGCGCATTTCGGCAATCTTGCCCTCGTGCAGGGTCATGCCGCCGACGAGTTGTACGTCGAAGTGGCGCATGCCCATCACACGCTTGCCGGCCTCGCGGGCGACGGCGAAGGCTTCCGGCAACAGCTTGTCGAGGGTTTCCCCTTTGGCGATACGGGCCTTGAACTCGGCGGTCTTGGCGCGCAATTGATCGTCCGAAAGGGCCACCATTTGCTCTTCGAAGGCATTGACGAGCTGCACCGTCTTGAGCATGCGTTTGACTTCACGCTCGTTCTTGCTTCCAAAAAGTTTCTTTAACAAAGGCGCAAACATATCGGCAGGATCTTCCACACTAAAGGGATGGAGGGCGGCCCCGTGAGTCGCCCGTGCAGCCCTCATGGCCGCATGCGAACGAGCATTCTACCCGGAAACGGTGGTGAGGAAAGTGGCGATGTTCCACGATGCTGGCACTGCGCTTTGACGGGGCTCACTTAAAATAGGGGCGTTTTGCTCAACTTCAACCCGTCGGGGGAAAGAAGTCAGGCGTTGATTTAATGAGCAAATCAGGGACAAAAGCAATGGCCCAGAGGTTCCGCAGCTTTCTGCTACCATGGCGCCTCTGTTCCTTCAGGTGTTCGATCATGGCGTTTCGCCCTCTCACGGCCAGAGCACCCGCCGTTCTGTTACGTGAAGCCAAACCGCTCAAAGCCATCCTCGGCCATGCCCAGCGTCTGGAGCATTTGCAGCGCCTGCTCGAAAGCCAGCTGCAACCGGCCGCCCGCGAGCATTGCCGGGTAGCCAAGTGGCGCGAAGGCGAGCTGTCGCTGGTGGTCACTGACGGCCATTGGGCAACGCGCCTGCGCTATCAGCAGAAACGTCTGCAACGACAGCTGCAATTGTTCGAAGAGTTCGCCAACCTGACGCGGATCAAATTCAGCGTGCGCCCGCCGATCGTCCAACATCGGGCGGTTGGACACACCATGGATTTGTCCAGCAGTGCGGCGGAGACGATTCAGTCGACGGCCGACGGGATCAGCGATCCGGGATTGCGCGCGGCGCTGGAGCGGTTGGCGGCGCATGCCAAAAGCAAAACCTGAAGCAAAAGCAAAAGATCGCAGCCTGCGGCAACTCCTACAGAATGAATGCATTTCAACTGTAGGAGCTGCCGAAGGCTGCGATCTTTGATTTTTAGCGGCGCTTGCTGCCTCCGAGCAGAGACCCCATCAACCCGCGCACCAACTGCTTGCCAAGGTTATTGGCCGCCTGGCGCATCGCTGATTTCAGCGCCTGGCCTGCCGCCGTGCCGAGGAATTCTCCCGCGCGGTCAGCCAGGCTCGGCTCTTCGGCCGCCGCTTTGCCCGCTGGTGTTTCAGCCTCGGGCGCCAGCCCTTTGCGGCCCATCAAAATCTCGTAGGCCGACTCGCGATCGATCGGCTTGTCATAACGGCCCTTGAACGGCGAGCCGGCGATCAGCACGGTGCGCTCGGTTTCGGTCAGCGGGCCGATCCGCGACTGCGGCGGTGCCACCAGCACGCGCTGGACCATTTCCGGGGTGCCCTTCTCGGTCAGCGTGCCGACCAGCGCCTCACCAATACCTAACTCAGTCAGCACCGACAGACTGTCGAACGCCGGATTCGGCCGAAAGCCATCCGCAACCGCACGCAGGGACTTCTGCTCTTTGGCGGTGAACGCACGCAGGCCGTGTTGAATACGCAAGCCCAACTGCGCCAGCACGTCATCCGGCAGATCCGCCGGCGACTGGGTGACGAAATACACGCCAACACCTTTGGAACGAATCAAACGCACCACTTGCTCCAGGCGTTCCTGCAACGCCTTGGGCGTGTCGCCGAACAACAAGTGCGCCTCATCGAAGAACAGCGCCAGCAGCGGCTTGTCAGCATCGCCGCGCTCGGGCAGTTGCTCGAACAACTCGGCCAGCAGCCACAGCAGGAACGTTGCGTAAACCTTCGGCGCCTCGTGCACCAGACGGCTGGCGTCGAGCAGATGGATGCGTCCCCGGCCATCGGCGCCCGGTTGCAGGATGTCTTCAAGTTGCAGCGCCGGCTCGCCGAACAGGGCTTCGGCGCCCTGCTGTTCCAGCGTCGCCAAACGGCGCAGCAGCGCCTGGCTGGAACCGGTGGTCATCAGCGCCGCGTCTTCGCCGAGCAACTGCGGGTTGTCCTTGAGGTGATTGAGCAGCGCTTTCAGATCCTTGAGATCCAGCAGCAACAGCCCTTCGCGATCCGCCACCTTGAAGGCCGCGTAAAGCGCCGACTGCTGACTGTCGGTCAGCTCGAGCAGGCTGCCGATCAGTAGCGGACCCATTTCGCTCAGCGTGGTGCGCAGCGGATGACCGGATTCACCGTGGATGTCCCACAGCGTCACGGGATAAGCCTGCGGCGTGTGACCGAGCCAGGGCATGCCGGCGATGCGCTCGGCCACTTTGCCCTGCGGGTTGCCAGCAGCACCGAGGCCGCACAGGTCGCCCTTGATGTCGGCAGCGAACACTGCCACACCGGCGTCGCTGAACGCTTCGGCTAGGCGCTGCAACGTCACGGTTTTACCGGTGCCGGTGGCGCCAGCGATCAGCCCGTGGCGGTTGGCCAGGCGCATGGCCTGAGCGATGGGTTGCGCGGCCGGATCAGCGCCGATAACGAGTTGCGAAGAGTCAGGCATTTTCTCACCCAATGGTTAATCTTTGATGACACATGGCCGATACATAAATTGGATAGACCCATCAGAAAATCGGGTCGGACATTTCCCTAAGGAGAGCCGGAAATATCAGTTTTTCAACCTTGCCCATAGTGCGCGTCTCTATCAAAGCACGCCCAGGACATTAAGACCTTAGCGGAACCCCAAGCCATGAACAAAAACCTGCGCTTCAGCCATAAGATTTTGCTTGCCGCCGCTCTCATCGTCATTGCCGCTTTCGCCTCGTTCACGTTGTACAACGACTGGCTGCAACGCAATGCGATCCGCGATGACCTGAACAACTACCTCAATGAAATGGGCGAGGTCACCGCCGGCAATATCCAGACCTGGCTCAGCGGGCGCATCCTGCTGATCGAGAACGCCGCGCAGAACATCGCCATCAACCCGGAACCTGCCACGGTCGCCAGCCTGCTGGAACAGAAAAGCCTGACCTCGACGTTCATGGCCACCTATCTGGGCGATGCCACTGGCCACTTCACCATCCGCCCGGACGTGAAGATGCCGGACGGTTTCGATCCGCGCGTACGCCCTTGGTATAAAGGTGCCGAAAGCAGCAGCACCTCGACCCTGACCGAACCCTACATCGATGCGGCCACCGGCCAGTTGATCATTTCCATCGCCACCGCGTCGAAAAAGGCCGGGCAGAGCGTTGGCGTGGTCGGTGGTGACCTGAGCCTGCAATCGCTGGTCGACACCCTCGCCGCGCGGGATTTCGACGGCATGGGTTATGCGTTTCTGATCAGCGCCGACGGCAAGATCCTCGTCCACCCGGACAAGGCACTGGTAATGAAGTCGCTCAAAGAAGCCTACCCGCAGGACACGCCGCGCATCAGCAGCGATTTCAGCGAAGTGAGCGTCGACGGCAAAACCCGCATCGTCACCTTTGCCCCGATCAAGGGCCTGCCGTCGGTGAACTGGTACATCGGCCTGTCGATCGACAAGGATCAGGCCTACTCGATGCTCAGCGAATTCCGTACCTCAGCGGTAATCGCAACCATCATTGCCGTGGTAATCATCATTGCCCTGCTCGGCATGCTCATCCGCCTGCTGATCCAGCCGCTGCACGTGATGACCCGTGCCATGGAAGACATCGCCGACGGCGAAGGCGACCTGACCAAACGGCTGATCATCGTCAATAACGATGAATTCGGCATCCTCGGCACCGCGTTCAACCGCTTCGTCGAACGTATTCACGGTTCGATCCGCGAAGTGTCCTCGGCCACCGGCCAGGTCAACGAAGTCGCGCTGCGCGTGGTCGCTGCGTCGAATTCGTCGATGTACAACTCCGACCAGCAAGCCTCGCGCACCAGCAGTGTTGCCGCCGCGATCAATCAACTCGGCGCCGCCGCCCAGGAAATTGCCCGCAACGCCGCGCAAGCGTCGAATCAGGCCAGCGATGCCAGGGGGCTGGCCGAAGATGGTCAGCAGGTGGTCGAGCGCAGCATCAAGGCGATGAACCAGTTGTCGAGCATGCTCAGCGCGTCCAGCACCAACATCGAGTCGCTGAACAGCAAGACCGTCAACATCGGCCAGATTCTCGAGGTGATCACCAGTATTTCCCAGCAGACCAACCTGTTGGCGCTGAACGCAGCGATCGAAGCGGCGCGCGCCGGTGAGGCCGGTCGTGGTTTCGCCGTGGTGGCCGACGAAGTGCGCAACCTCGCGCACCGCACTCAGGAATCGGCACAGCAGGTGCAGACCATGATCGAGGAGCTGCAAGTCGGCGCCCGGGAATCGGTGAGCACCATGAGCGACAGCCAGCGCCACAGCCAGGACAGCGTCGAGATCGCCAACCTCGCCGGCGAACGCCTGAACAGCGTGACCCTGCGCATTGGCGAGATTGATGGGATGAACCAGTCGGTGGCAACCGCGACCGAGGAGCAGACTGCGGTGGTTGAGTCGATCAACGTCGATATCACCGAGATCAACACGCTGAACCAGGAAGGCGTGGAAAACCTGCAAGCGACCTTGCGCGCGTGCTCGGATCTGGAGCAGCAGGCTTCGCGTCTCAAGCAACTGGTGGGCAGCTTCAGGATTTAAGCTGCGGCGACTGGCCACTTCGCGAGCAGGCTCGCTCCCACAGGGAAAATGCATTCCATTGTGGGAGCGAGCCTGCTCGCGAATATCTACCTTTCAACGAAACCCGACTGACACCCCACCGCGCAATCCCGACCGAACATCTATTCTGGATAAAGGTCAATCAAGGGAGAACGACACAGCGGAGGGTTGCTCACCGTGCATATCGCCGACATCACCATGTTTTACGCCCCGGCCAGCGGAGGCGTGCGGACTTATCTGGATGCCAAACACCGTCGCCTTGGCGAGCGCAACGCCATTCGCCACAGCCTGCTGATCCCCGGCGCGAGACTGGGTGAACATGACGGCATTTACACGGTTCCGGCGCCTGCCCTGCCCTTCGGCAAAGGTTATCGCTTCCCCCTGCGCCTGGCGCCATGGCGAAACGTCTTGCAGGATCTGCAGCCGGATCTGATCGAAGTCGGCGATCCCTACCTCACCGCATGGGCAGCGCTGGATGCGCGGCGGCAGCTGGATGTGCCGGTGATCGGCTTTTATCACTCGGATCTGCCGCTGCTGGCGGGCAATCGCATGGGCCATTGGGTCACGCCGAATGTCGAGGCTTACGTGACTCGTCTGTACGGCAATTTCGATCGTGTGCTCGCGCCTAGCCAGGTCATGGCCGACAAGCTCATCGGGCTTGGCGTGCGCAATGTCCATGTGCAACCGCTGGGCGTGGATCTGCACACTTTCCATCCCGACGCCCGCGATCCTGGCTTGCGGGCTGAGCTGGGCATTGCCGAAGACACGCGCCTGCTGATCTTTGCCGGGCGCGGTTCCAAGGAGAAAAACCTGCCGGTGCTGCTCAAGTGCATGCAGCGCCTTGGTCCGCGTTATCACTTGTTGTTGGTCGGCTCGTCGATGCCTGCGGCGGTGCCGGACAACGTCAGCGTCATCGACGAATTCTGCCCGGCGCCGAAAGTCGCGCGGCTGATGGCCAGTGCCGATGCGCTGCTGCATGCCGGCGACCAGGAAACCTTCGGGCTGGTCATCCTTGAGGCCATGGCCTGCGGCATTCCCGTGGTGGCGGTGGCGGCCGGGGCGTTTGAAGAAATCGTCAACGATTCCTGCGGCCTGCTCTGCGCGCCGAACAATCCCCAGGCCATGGCCAACGCCGTGCGTGAGCTGTTCAGTCGCGGCTGCGCCCGCCTCGGTCAACAGGCGCGCCAGCACGTCGAACGGTATTACGCCTGGGACACCGTGGTCGACAGTCTGCTCAGCCACTATCACGCGGTGCTCGGCCATACGCTGCCACGGGTGGCCAATGGTTGAAGAAATGAAAGCCGTATGTCTGGTGTTGCATGATGTGGCGCCCTCGACGTGGGCGGATTACCAGCCCTTCGTCGAGGCTGTCGATGCCTTGGGTGATGTGCCAATGACGTGGCTGGTGGTGCCGGATTTCCATCGCCACGATGCGCTTGACGCCAACCCGGCGTTTCGCCGAGTGCTCGATGCCAGGGTCGCCCGAGGCGATGAACTGGCGCTGCACGGCTACTACCACGACGATCAGGAACCCCTGCCGAACAACCCGCGCGACTGGTTCATGCGCCGGGTCTACACCCATGAAGGCGAGTTCTACCGCTTGTCCCGCGAAGCAGCCCTGAACCGCCTGCACGCGGGTCTGGAGATGTTTCAGCGCTACGACTGGCCGGTGCAGGGTTTCGTCGCCCCGGCCTGGCTGATGAGCGACGGCACGCGCCAGGCCTTGCGCGAATTGCCGCTCAGCTACACCAGCGATCCGCAGCACCTTTATCGCTTGCCCGACTTCAGCGCTATCGCTGCACCGGGGCTGGTGTGGAGCGCGCGCAGTGCCTGGCGGCGCGGCTTGTCGAAAATCCTCAGCGAGCAGCGTGAACAGCGCTGGCGCGAGGCATCGGTGATTCGCCTGGGGCTGCATCCGGTGGACATGCGTCACCGCTTTTCTCGCGATTACTGGTTGCACACGTTGCAGCGGCTGCTGGCGGAAGGACGCATGCCGCTGACCAAAATCGACTGGCTGGCCCGACAGCGCGGACAACTGGAACGCGCAGCATGAAGCGCAGCCTGTTGTTGCTGATCGGCCTGCTCGCGGCGGTGCTGATTCCGGTGCTGCTCGGCGGCGGCGAAACCTGGGCGCGCCTGCGCAGCTTCCCGCTGAACTGGCTGTTGATCATGTTCGGCATGATTCTGCTCTGCTGGGGCATCAATACGTTGCGCCTGCGTTTGTTGCTCGGCGACCAGCGTGAAAAGGTCGCGCCATTGAAAAGCCTCGGCGTGGTGATGGCGGCCGAGTTCGCGTACTGCGCCACGCCGGGTGGCAGCGGCGGGCCGCTGACGATCATGGCTCTGCTCGCCCGTTGCGGCGTGCGTCCGGCGCGGGGCAGCGCGGTGTTTGCCATGGATCAGCTCAGCGATCTGCTGTTCTTTCTCTGCGCCCTGAGCGGGATTCTGATTTACGCGCTGTTTCAGCACCTGAGCGATCGTCTCGAGTGGCTGCTGACCGTCAGCGCCGTTTCGCTGTTTGGCGGTTTGTTCAGTTGCGTGTTGATCGCCCGTTATCACCGTGCCCTGATCCGCTTGAGCGGGCGGCTGTTGGCGGGAATGAACATTACGGCACGCACTCGCCGTCGCTGGGCGCGCAAGTTGCTGCACTTCCTCGCGGCATTTACCGATACCTTGAAACTGCCCTGGCAAACGCTGGTTCAGGTTTTTGCTCTGACCTGCGTGCACTGGCTGCTGCGCTACAGCGTGCTGTATCTGGCCTTGCGCGGGCTCGGCGCGGATTTGCAGTGGGCATGGAGTTTTCTGGTGCAGATGCTTTCGCTCGGCGCCGGTCAATTCAGCCTGTTACCTGGCGGCGCGGGAGCCGCAGAATTGACCTCCGCCGCGCTGCTCGCACCCATGGTGGGCAAGTCCACCGCAGCGGCGGCGATCCTGATCTGGCGCGTGGTGACGTATTACTTCTATCTGCTGGTGGGCGGGCCGGTGTTCGTATTGATGCTGGGCAAGCCGTTGCTGAAGAAGTTGATGAACGTCAGGCAGGCTTCTTAGGTTCGTCCTGCTCTTGCTGGAGTTGCTCCCAAAGTTCGGCGGCCCCGGGGAATTCGGTGCCGTCGTCCGGGCTCATGTCATCCGGGTCGTAACGACTCAGGCAACCTTCACCAAGGGTGGCGGGGGCTTTGGAAGTGGCTTTGTCCAGTGGATCGCTCATGGCTTTTCCTCGGGCTCAAATGACAAGGGCCTGAGCGATTCAACGCCCAGGCCCCTGGTTTTTCAAGCGTGGCGTGCTTGATCAGAACACAACCGTCTTGTTGCCGTGCACCAGCACGCGGTCTTCCAGGTGATAACGCAGGCCGCGGGCCAGCACCATCTTCTCGACGTCACGGCCGAAACGCACCATGTCTTCGATGCTGTCGCTGTGGCTGACACGCACCACGTCCTGCTCGATGATCGGGCCGGCGTCCAGCTCTTCGGTCACGTAATGGCAGGTTGCGCCGATCAGTTTCACACCACGCAGCGACGCTTGGTGATACGGCTTGGCGCCGACGAACGATGGCAGGAAGCTGTGGTGGATGTTGATGACTTTGTGCGCGTATTCGCGGCACATGTCCGGCGGCAGGATCTGCATGTAGCGCGCCAGCACTACCACTTCGGCGTCGTGCTGTTTGACCAGCCGCGACACTTCGTCGAATGCCGGCTGCTTGTCCTGCGGATTGACCGGCACGTGGTAATAAGGGATGCCGTGCCACTCGACCATGCTGCGCAGGTCGTCGTGGTTGGAGATCACGCAGGCGATTTCGCAATCCAGTTCATCGCTGTGCCAGCGGTGCAGCAGGTCGGCCAGGCAGTGGGATTCGCGGCTGGCCATCAGCACCACGCGTTTTTTCTGCTCGGTGTCGGTGATGCGCCAGTCCATCGAGAACTCTTCGGCGATCGGCGCGAACTTCTCGCGCAACTCTTCAATACCGAACGGCAGCGAATCGGCACGGATTTCGTGACGCATGAAGAACCAGCCCACTTGATTGTCAGAGTGGTGGCTCGCTTCGGTGATCCAGCCATTATGAGAGGCCAGAAAATTACTGACTTTGGCAACGATGCCAACGCGGTCCGGGCAAGAAATCACCAGCCGAAAAGTGCGCATGAGGGGGAAACTCCAGAACTTCACAAAGGCCGCCATTCTAGCGACTGCGCAGGAAAACTGCAGTACGCATACGCGCCGGGTGGGACAAAGCATGGCGAAACGGCTTTCTGACGCAGGTCTTACGTCAAGACCGTGACGCTTTAGTGGGGCTTTTGTCAGACAACTGTAAATATCTGTGCTGACTGCATCACATTATTTAACTGAACATTCAAAGCGCGGCTAATTCCTGTAACTCATTTAAATAAAAAGCCGATCTAAATGTTTACTTGATGAAACAGCCTGACTATTATTGCGGCACTGTCCCCTGTCATTCAGCATTCTACAAAAGGTAGTACTCATGTCCTTGATCAACGAATATCGCGCCACCGAAGAAGCCATCAAAGAGCTGCAAGCCCGTCTGAAGAACCTGTCCGAAGACGACAAACTGCAAGCCGAACTGGAATTCGAAGGCAAACTGCGCACGCTGATGGGTGAATACTCCAAGTCGCTGCGTGACATCATCGCGCTGCTGGATCCAGAAGCCAAATCCAAGGCTCCACGTGGCGGCGCAGTAAAAACTACCGGCACCAAGCGTGCACGCAAAGTTAAGCAATACAAAAACCCGCACAACGGTGAAGTCATCGAAACCAAAGGTGGCAACCACAAGACTCTGAAAGAGTGGAAAGCCAAGTGGGGCGGCGACGTGGTTGAAGGCTGGGCGACCCTGCTGGGCTAAGCCGCAACGCCTTCGCAGAGCGATCCGCGAACAAAAGAACGCCAGCCAGCGCTGGCGTTTTTTTATGCCCGTAATTTATTGTCCGGGCATGTTCGATTTCACAGATTCAAACGTTTGCGTAATGCCTGGACATAATTCTGCCAGTCATTGAGCACCTCTCGCTGCATCGGTGACGCACTAAGCGACCATTGCTCGGCGGCCTCGATAAATGACTGCACGGTATTCGGCGCACCTGCCTCGGGTTGCGTCAGGCGCTGCTGACAGAATAATTTCCAGCGCTCTTGCTCGGCCACATCCAGGGTGTCCGGAAAGTTGCGTGCTCGATATCGAAAAAGTAATTCAGGCAAACGTTCATCATCGAAAGGCCAGTGCTCTTGCGCCAATTGCGCAGGGTCGGCCGTTCGAACTTGTTCGCATAAACGACGATCACGATCACCGATAAATCCATCGTACAACTGCTGCTCGGGATCTTCGCTGGGAGTGAAATCTTCGCTGGCATAAATCGCCGCGACTTTATCTTTCCAGACTTGTTGTGCGTCAGTTAGTCGCACTGTCCGCTCCTGATAAAGCGCCATGTCCAGCCCAAGGCGCTGCTGGTCTTGTGCGCGCAATACCGCCAGCGGCGCTACAACCGGGCAACGATTGATATGAATCAGCTTGAGCGGTACCGGTAACTCACCTTCGGCCAACTCATCGCGACGGGTATAAAGACGCTGACGCAGGGCTTGCGCATCGAGGTCCAGCAACCCCTGCGGATCAAGATGCAGATCACAGACGATCAGGGCGTTGCGATTCTTCGGGTGCCAGGCCAGCGGCAGCACCACGCCGACATAACTGCGCGCCGCCGAGAAACGCCCGGACACATGCACCAGTGGCTGCAACAGGCGGATCTGATCCATCACCTTCTGTTTGCTGCGCAACTGGAACAGCCACTCGTAGAGCTTGGGTTGTTTCTCGCGAATCAGCCGCGCCAACGCGATGGTGGCGCGCACATCCGATAGGGCTTCGTGGGCGTGGCCGTGATCGATATTGTTGGCCGCTGTCAGGCGTTCGAGCTTGAGGGTCACGCGGCCTTCATCATCGGTCGGCCAGACCAGACCGTCCGGGCGCAATGCGTAAGCGGCGCGCACCACATCAATCAGATCCCAGCGACTGTTGCCACCCTGCCATTCACGGGCGTAGGGGTCGAAGAAATTGCGATACAGGCTGTAGCGAGTCATCTCATCGTCGAAACGCAAGGTGTTGTAACCGGCGCCACAGGTCCCCGGTGTGGCCAGTTGCGCATGCACGCGAGTCATGAAATCGGCTTCGCTCAGGCCTTTTTCAGCGAGCTGACCGGGGGTGATGCCAGTGATCGCGCATGCCGCCGGGTGCGGCAGGATGTCTTCGCTGGGTTGGCAATAGAGGTTGACCGGCTCGTCGATTTCGTTGAGCGCATGGTCGGTGCGAATCCCGGCAACTTGCAGAGGTCGGTCGTTGCGCGGATTGATGCCAGTGGTTTCGTAGTCGTACCAGAAGATTGAAGTCACGGGCGAATCCTGAACAGAAGATCGGCGAAGTCTAGGCGTTTCAGGGTTGCCACGGCCAGCCTCGCAGCCCTGGACCAGCAATTTCTCCAGATTCCTACAACTGGAATGCATTGCCCTTGTGGGAGCGAGCCTGCCCGCGAAGGCGTTCTGTCAGTTGCCCACAGGCTGACTGACCCACTACATTCGCGAGCAGGCTCGCTCCCACACCCGAGAGGCTGCTAGCATCAGGCGCACTTGCACCCCGAACAGGCGAAGATCAGGTAGCCCATGCTCGAGCCCACAGCACCGCGAAGGAAAGCACCGCTGGATACGCGCCATCAGGTCGAAACGCCGGAAGGCATCGACCTGCCACTGCGCCCCGCCGGGTTGATGGTGCGCGCCGTGGCGTTTGCCATCGATCTGGGCATTCGCGGCTTGATCCTCGCTGTGCTGTTCATCGCGCTGGCATTTCTCGGCAAGCTCGGCATGGGCCTCGGTTCTTTGCTGCTGTTTGCCATCAGCTGGTGGTACATGGTGTTGTTCGAGGTGCTGCGTCAGGGCCGTTCGCCGGGTAAGCAATGGCTGGGTTTGCGCGTGGTGCACGATGACGGCACGCCGATCGGCTGGTCGGCCTCGCTATTGCGCAACCTGCTGCGCTTTGTCGACTTGCTGCCCTTCGGCTATTTCCTCGGTGCGCTCAGTTGCCTGCAACACCCGACCTTCAAACGCCTCGGCGACATCGCCGCTGGCACCTTGGTGGTTTATAGCGAGCGCCCGCTGAGCCGCCCGCAACTGCCTGATGCCGAACCTCGTCGCAGCCCCGTTCCGCTGACCTTGAGCGAACAACGCGCGGTACTCGGTTTCGCCGAGCGCCAGGCCGAACTCTCTCCCGCACGGGTCAACGAGCTGGCGGCATTGCTGGCGCAGCCGCTGCACATCTCTGCGCCCAAGGCCGTGTCTGGACTCAACGGCATCGCGCGCGGTTTGTTGGGGCCGACCCCATGAAGCAGAGCCTGTTCGAAAGTCGCCACAAGGCCGAATGGGAGCGTTTCGCCGTGGCGCTCGAACGCCTCGAACAAGACAAGGAGACAGCGCAAGTCAGCGATTTTCCCAAGGCCTATCGGCGTCTCTGCCAACATCTGGCTCTGGCCCAGGCGCGCGGCTACAGCAGTTTTCTGATCGATTCATTACAGCAGCAAGTGCTGCGCGGCCATCAACAGCTCTATCGGCATCGCAGTCGCCTCGGGGCGCTCATCATCAGCTTTATTCTCGCCGACTTCCCGCGACTGGTGCGCGAACAGTGGCGCTTCGTTGCGGTCGCCAGCCTGTTGTTCTTCGGCAGCCTGATCGGTTTCGGCGTACTGGTTTATCTGAACCCGGAACTGATCTACAACCTGATTCCGGCCGAACAGGTGCGCGAGATGCAGGGCATGTACGACCCCGTTGTCGGCCACCTCGGACGCTCGGCCGAACGGGCGGCCAGCGAAGACTGGGTGATGTTCGGCTATTACGTCATGCACAACACGGGCATCGCCTTTCAGACGTTCGCCAGCGGTTTGTTGATGGGCGTGGGCAGCGGTTTTTTCCTGCTTTACAACGGCATGATCATCGGCGCGGTGGCCGGGCATCTCAGCGAGATCGGTTTCGGCCAGACCTTCTGGTCGTTCGTGATCGGCCACGGCGCGTTCGAACTGAGCGCCATCGCCCTCGCCGGAGCGGCGGGCCTGAAGTTGGGCTGGGCGCTGATCGCCCCCGGACGCCTGACATGGGGCGAGGCGCTGCGTCTGGCCGCGCGCAAAAGTGTGTTGCTGGTGTGTGGGGCCATGCTGTTCCTGTTGATCGCAGCCTTTATCGAGGCTTACTGGTCGTCGAAAACCAGTGTCACGCCGCTGACCAAATACGCCGTCGGCGCCGCGCTGTGGCTGGCCGTCGTGGTTTATCTGTCGTTTGCCGGAAGGATTCGTCATGCGCCTGAGTGACGCCAGCGTAGTGATCCGCCCGCGCACGACCTGGGAAGCCATGGACCTGGGCGTATTGATGAGCCAGCAGCATCGGCGGTTGTTGATGACCAGTTGGGCGATCGTCACCCTGCCGCTGTTCGCCCTGCTCAGCCTGTTGCTGTGGGATTCGCCATCGCTGGCGGTGTTCATTTTCTGGTGGCTGAAACCGGCCTACGAACGCCTGCCGTTGTACATCCTCTCCAAAGCGCTGTTCGGCGAAACCCCGACGCTCAAGCAAGCCTTGCGTGAATGGCCGCGCCTGCTCAGGCCGCAACTGTTGGCCAGTCTGACCTGGCGACGGCTGAGTCTGAGTCGCAGCTTTGTGCTGCCGGTGACGCAACTCGAAGGTCTCGACGGCGAGGCCAGACAACAACGTCTGCAGGTGCTGCTGCAACGCAACGGCGGCGCCGCGCAATGGCTGACGATTATCGGCGTGCATCTGGAAACCGCGCTGTGGATCGGCTTGATGCTGCTGTTCTACATGCTCTTGCCGCAGCAGATCGAAACCGACTGGGACTGGCAGTCACTGCTGCTCGCCGCCGATCAGGACTGGCGCTGGCTGGAGCACCTGACCAACGTTTTTTATGCGCTGATCCTGGTGGCCTGGGGACCGGTGTATGTCGCCTGCGGTTTCAGCCTGTACCTGAACCGCCGCACACAACTGGAAGCCTGGGACATCGAGCTGGTCTTCCGCCGTTTGCGCCAGCGCTTGAACAACGGCGTGCTCGGCGTGTTGCTGGCGGCGTGTCTGCTGCTGCCGAACCTGCAACCGGTGTGGGCCAGCGATGCGCCGGATGCTCCACGGTTGCTCAATCAGCCGCTGACCAGTCAGGCATCGCGCGACAGCATTGAGTCGCTGCTCGAACAACCGCCGTTCAAGAACAAGGGAAGCGTCACCCGTTATCGCTTTGGCGACGACCCGGCAAGTCCGGCCAAAGACGCGCAAGCGGGTGAGGCACCGCAGTGGCTGAAAACCCTGCTCGGCTGGCTCGACGGTCGGCACCTTGATGCCTTGGCGAACGTGATTGAGGTGCTGTTGTGGGGCGCGCTGATTGCCGCGCTGGGCTGGCTGGCCTGGCGTTATCGCGAATTCCTCGGGGCTTTCGTCAGCCGCCGCCCGAACCTGCCAGCGCGCAGCAAACCGCCGGCGCCGCCACAGGTCTTCGGGCTGGATCTGAACCGTGAAACCCTTCCCGATGACATCGCCGCCAGTGCCGAACAATTGTGGCTGAGCGAACCTCGCGCCGCGCTGGGCCTGCTCTATCGCGGCCTGCTCAGCCGTCTGCTGCATGATTTCAACCTGACGCTGAAAGCCGCCGACACGGAAAACCAGATCCTCAAACGCATTGAACAACTGCAACGCCCGGACCTGCTCGCCTACAGCCGCAACCTCACCGTTCATTGGCAGAACATGGCCTACGGGCACCGACTTCCAGCCGCGCACCTGCAAGCAGAGCTGTGTAACGGCTGGCGTGAATTGTTCGGCAAAGGATCCAGGCATTGAACCGGCGCATCGGCGGGTCGTTGGCTGCGCTGGCGCTTGTGCTGCTGGGCGGCTTGAGCCTGTTCCTCTACCTCAAGGCCCGGCCCTATCAGGAAACCGTCGATCACGGCCCCTCGCCTGCCGCGCAAGCCAATCCTTATCTGGCGGCGGAAATGTTCCTGCGCGAGCGCGGCCTCGCGGTCAGTCACGCCGAGACCCTGGCGGTGCTGCCGCAGATTGATCCGCACAGCCACACCTTGTTGTTGTTCGGCGAGCGCGCGCGGATGACGCCGCGTGAAGTCGATCAGGTGTTGAACTGGACTCGCGCCGGAGGACGTCTGGTGTTCGTCGCCGAATCGTTGTGGGATGCGCAAACCGGGCAAAGCAATGATCTGCTGCTCGATAAGGTGCAACTGCACCAATCGCTGAGCAAGGACTTGAAAGATCCACCAAGGGACGTGGAAAAGGACCGCTTCCCGAAACTGACCAAACTGTATCTGGAAGACGAAGACGCGCCGGCCTACGCCGGTTTCGACACCGACTTCCACCTCGACGACCCGAACAATGTCGCGCAAGCCTGGGCCAACAGCGCCAAAGCCACGCACATGATGCAACGGGTGTACGGCCTCGGCACGATCACCGTGGTCACCGATGCCGAGTTATGGAAAACCGGCGCTATCGGCAAATACGACAACGCCTGGCTACTCTGGTACCTGAGCGCCGACACCGACGTCACGCTGATTTACAACACCGCGCACGATGGCTTGTGGACCTTGCTCTGGCGCTACTTCCCGCAGGCCATCGTCGCCCTGCTCGCCTTGATCGGCCTGTGGTTGTGGCAGGCCGGCGTGCGTCACGGCCCGGTGCAAATGCCAGCCCCAGCGGGTCGCCGCCAACTGCTGGAGCATCTGCGTGCGAGCGCCGACTTCCTCCTGCGCCACAACGGCCAGCAGGCGCTGCTGCAAGCCTTGCAGCAAGACATCCTGCGCCGCGCCCGCCGCCGCCATCCCGGTTTCGATCAATTGAATGTGGCCGAGCAATGGCTGGCGTTATCGCGCCTGACCCGGCAACCCACCCGGGCGATCAGCCAGGCCCTGAGCCCACGTCCGAACCAGCGTTTGTCCAGCGCCGAATTCAGCCGTCAGGTCGCTCATCTGCAAACCTTGAGGAACGCGTTATGACTGAACAGATCGAGCCCGGCAGCGTGACGCACGCCGCCCAGCAACGCCAGCGCGCCAGCCAGCTGGCGCAGGCAGTGCGCAATGAATTGAACAAGGCGCTGATCGGCCAGGATGCGGTGGTCGACGATGTCCTGACCGCGCTGATCGCCGGCGGCCACGTGCTGCTCGAAGGCGTGCCCGGGCTGGGCAAGACCTTGCTGGTGCGGGCATTGGCGCGATGCTTCGGCGGCGAGTTTGCACGCATCCAGTTCACCCCGGATCTGATGCCCAGCGATGTCACCGGCCATGCCGTCTACGACTTGCAGACCGAGCAGTTCAAGCTGCGCAAAGGACCGCTGTTCACCAACCTGCTGCTGGCCGACGAGATCAACCGCGCCCCGGCAAAAACCCAGGCGGCATTGCTCGAAGCCATGCAGGAGCGCCAGGTGACGCTCGAGGGTCGCGCCTTGCCCATCGCGCAACCGTTCATGGTTTTGGCGACGCAGAACCCGATCGAACAGGAAGGCACCTATCCGCTGCCGGAAGCCGAGCTCGACCGTTTCATGCTCAAGGTGCGCATGGATTATCCCGACGCCGATCAGGAGCTGAACATGGTCCGTCAGGTCTGTCGTTCGACCCGCGCCGACATGCTCGATGTGCAACCGTTGCGCACGGTGTTGCAAGCCAAGGATGTTCAAGCCTTGCAGCGCATCGCAAGCGATCTGCCGCTGGACGATCAGGTGCTCGATTACGCCGTGCGCCTGGCGCGCAGCACGCGGACCTGGCCGGGCCTGACCCTCGGCGCCGGACCGCGCGCCTCGATTGCACTGGTTCGCTGTGCCCGGGCCAGGGCGCTGTTGCGCGGCGGCGAGTTCGTGATTCCGGATGACATCAAAGGCTGCGCGCTGGCGGTGCTGCGCCATCGCGTGCGCATCGCACCGGAGCTGGACATCGAAGGCCTGCAGGTCGATCAGGTGCTCGCGCAATTGCTCGATCAAGTGCCGGCGCCGCGCCTGTGAAACCCTCACGGCTGCTGCTGATCTGGCTGGCGTTGCTGCTGGTCGTCAGCATCGTGCTCGGCGCCTTTCAGGCACTTGGCAGAGAGCTCCCTTCGAGCCTGATTTCGATCAACTGGGGGTTGCTCCTGGCGCTGTTGGCCTTGGCGGTTATCGACGCCGTACGCCTCAGACGCCTGCCCTCGCCGCGCATCAAACGAAAGATGCCCGGCAGCCTGGCGCTCGGGCGCTGGGGAGAGGTGAAGCTGGAGGTCGCCCATGAGTTTGCCGAGCCACTGAACATCAATCTCTTCGACCACGTACCCGACGGCCTCGCGTTTGAATATCTGCCAACAGTCGTCGAGCTTCAACCCGGCCATGTCAGTCAGCTCACCTACCGTCTGCGACCTCTCGAACGCGGGCATTTCTGCTTCGAACAGTGCGAAGTCCACCTGCCCAGCCCCTTGGGATTATGGTCCGGCAAACGCCTGCTCAGCGTCCGCGACGAGACCCGTGTCTACCCGGACTTCGCCCGGCTTTACGGCGGTGAGTTGCGCGCCGTCGACAACTGGCTCAGCCAGCTCGGCATACGTCAGCGACAACGTCGCGGTCAGGGTCAGGAGTTCCATCAGTTGCGCGAATTTCGCGAAGGCGACAGCCTGCGCCAGATCGACTGGAAAGCCACCGCCCGCCAGCGCACGCCGATTGCCCGCGAGTACGAAGACGAACGCGATCAACAGATCATCTTCCTGCTCGATTGCGGCCGGCAGATGCGCAGTCACGATGGTGAGCTGTCGCACTTCGATCACGCGCTCAATGCCTGCCTGCTGCTCAGTTATGTGGCGTTGCGCCAAGGGGATGCGGTGGGCATGAGTACCTTCGCCGTTGATCCGCCACGCCATGTAACCCCCGTCAAAGGCAGCGGCCAGTTGAACGTCTTGATCAACGCCGTGTATGACCTCGAACCTACGCAACACCCTGCCGATTATCAGGCCGCCGCCAGCCAGTTACTGGCCCGACAAAAACGCCGGGCACTGGTGGTGCTGGTGACCAATCTGCGCGATGACGATGATCAAGTGCTGGGCGCGGTCAGACGGTTGAGCGCGCAACATCGGGTGCTGGTGGCGAGCCTGCGCGAGGAAGCGCTGGATACGTTACGCCAGACGCCAGTGCAAACACTGCCCGAAGCATTAGCCTACTGCGGAACGGTGAACTATTTGAATGAACGGGTAGAACTCCATGAGCAGTTGAATGCTCATGGAGTTGTCGTGATGGATGTTCGGCCCGCGGAGTTGGGAGCCGCGTTGGTGAGCCGCTATCTTGACTGGAAAAAATCCGCCACGATCTAGCGCGACCGCACGCTCAGATTACGACCAGAGTCAATGACATCTGGGTTGTTCCCACAGGGTTTTTCACGCTTGCACTGACAACAACCGAGCCAGTTTCAACAGGTTCGAAGACGATCTTCGACCATCCTTTATCATCGCTGACAGTCCCTCTCAGCGGAACATCATCAACGGTCCAGAGCACGCTCATATCGACCACTGGCTCGGTCAGGTTTTTAACGACCTGCACTGCGATCGTCACAGGCTTGCCTACTTGGCCGATGAGGGGCACTGCATAAATAGAACGCAGGATAACGCTGGGTCGGGCAACCACGTTGATCTTTCCTAGCGAAACCGTGTCCGGATTCAGCGAAGCCACGAGATCAAATTCCCCGACCTCAGTCGCGATGAATTTTACCGGAGCGACTCCTTGCTCGTCGGAAACCGACGAAGGCAGTGATTTGCCGGCGAATTGCCAATTGACTGGCACGTCTCCTACGGGAATTCCTTGCGGTTGTTTTTTCACAACTGCCCAAGCGGTTACTTCTTCTGCACGATAAATTATTGTCCTGTCGCAACTGAGCGATTCAATCACCGGCACTTGCCCGGTATAGGTCAATACAGCCATATCCCAACCGGCCAGCCCGCCTTCAACGGTCGCTGACAGAACGCCGTCACTCAAACCCATGAAAGTCCAGTCGGCAATTCCCTCGTCATCGGTTACCGAGCTCACTACGTGCCCGCCAAACTCCCACGTCACGAGCACTCCGGCCAAGGGCTGTGCGGTCAACGTAGACACCACTCTGGCTTTCGCATGCACCCGGGGTTCGTCGGCAGACTGCCGGGTGTCGGACGGTTCATAAAGTTCTGCGATCTGCCTCGGTTGGGCGAGGACAAGATCCGTTGCAATCGAAGCCGAATTACCAGCATCGCCAACTGTTGCGATGACCTGACTGGAACCTGGCGTTGTGGGAACAAAGCGTACTGTTGCCCTCCCGTAAAAGTCGGTCTCGGCGTTCAAAACGCCAAGGTCAGTGTGCGTAAATGTCACCAGCACCCCTGCCATGGGTTTTGCGCTGATGGACGAGACGACCTGGATCGTCTGTTCAAAGACATCTCCCCAAAGCAGCTGCGAACCGGCATTGCAGGCCGTCAAGCCGATTTTCATCACCCGCGAACCTGCACCCTGCGACATCGCGTTGGTCGGCGACAGCCGTGCCAGCCGTTCGGCGCAAAGTCGCAAGGCGAAACTGCCGTCCGTGGAATCTCCCGCGCGCAACCCGAACCTTGCCATTCCATTCCTGACAACCTGCGCCACGCCCAGCTCTGGCTCATAGCTATTGCCCAGTACCGCAGGCGCAGTGCCGATATGCCCCATACGTACGGTCTGCCCGTTAAATTCTTCCGGGAAAAACGCCACGATACTGTGCCTGCCTTTGCGACGGGGGAAACCGGTGGTGTCACCCCAGACCTGACTGGTCTGACCATCGAAACTGACGTTGACTCGAGGCCAGAGATCTTCTGCCAACGATTTGAAGGTGGCGCTTCTCTGCTCTGAGGTATTGTCGTAAAGACTGAGCAAAGTGGCCTGCACCGTATGCATGTCGATGGTCGCGGGAAGCACGGCGAAGCCGCAATTGCCATCGCTGTCCGTGTTGACCACTACGGGGCCTGCGCCCGAGTGCCAGGTGACCGGCACGTCGGCAACTGCCTCTGCGGTAAAACGCGACACCACATTAGCCCATGTCCAGGCCTGATCGAGATCGACTACCGGATCCACCGGTGACTCGAGTATGAAATTGAAACTCAAGGCGTTATGTCCCAATTCCATTGGTGTGACGGGTGCGAGGAATGCCAATTGGGGCAGGTTTGCAGCGAGCGCAAAGTCGCCCGCTTTTGTGCTGCTGCGCAAGTCGAGTTGCCAGAAAGCGCCCTCTGCACCAAGCGCTTGAGATTGCGCCAAGGGCGGACTCACGATCGCATTCAGTTCGTCGGCAGGCGTTCCCGACCACTCCAGCGCTGCTGACAGGCCCACCAGCGGGCTTAGCTCATTGAGACAGACGGTAAACTGATGATCCGCACCGAGGCAGGGATATAGCTTCTGCCCGTCGAGTGCTGCCGTTACCCGATCCAGCCTGACGCCAAGCTCACGGGTCAGATCCGGATTGATGAATCGCCCGCACAACTCGCGATCATCTGCAACGTCATCGGCCCGCAAACGCAACTCAAAGGGGCTGCTGCGACTGTCGGCACCGCTGGAAGACAGGCTCCATGTCAGTCCATCAGCCCCCAGCGGAAAAGAAATGCCCGGATCAGCCGGTTTCAGGCCGATCTGTGGGTCGTTCTCTCGCCAATCAAGGCTGATGCGTTTGATGCCGATCCATGGGCTGCCGGGAACAGGGGTGACCCTGAGAGTGTGCGTATGGCCATGCCGGCACACCAGACCAATGGTCTGCAGATCGACGGCTTCGCCGTCCAGGGTTATTGCGACATGCTCTTTCCAGAGGCTGGTCGCAATTGCCTTCACGATGAATTCCTTCTCGCTCGGCTCGGCTTCTTCGTGAGCCTTGATGGTGGCAATGACGCGATGGTCTCCGGCACTTGCAGGCTGATACTGATGACTGGCCCAACCGCCAGTGCCTGTCAGAGTCATCGGCATGCTCCCATCCGGCTCCTTCCAGAAAACCAACGCGCCCTCTACCGGTTCACCTGTTCCTGATGTCGTCCTGTGCAGCACCTGCACCCACATCCGTGCGCTTTCGTTTTCATCCACCACGCAAATCCTGTCAGGCCCCCGCACCTGACCGGGCATGACCACGTTGCGTGCCAGCGACATCGGTTTGGCAGGCGAGCCTTCCAACAGGTGGCCAGAGGTCAACCGCAAGGAAAATTGGCCATCCTGTTTGTCATCGTTATCCAGACGATAGGCAAGTAATCCATCCGCCCCTATACGAACAGGTATTTCGAGCGGCGGCGAAACAGTAACGCCCAGTTTCTCCGCAGGCTCGCCATTCCATCGCAGCGCCACCTCGGTGCCTCGAAGCACGTCGGGGAACCGGATCTGCAAATGCCAGGTCGTCCCGCGATTGGGGTAGCCCTTCAGTTCCCACGGCTGCTCGTCTCCGGCTTCAGTGATCGTGCGAACCTCCTTCAACGGGTCGGTCGCGAGGACCTTGACCTCAAAGACCTCCGTCACTGCGCCGCTAGCGTAATAGAGACTCTCGACCGAGGCTTCAATACGCACATCACCGGCAGCGCTCGGTTTTTGTTCAAACCAGGCCCAGCCCTCGTGATCGGTCGACGTCGTGGTTTTGACGTCAGTGTCTTTTACCGTCCAGGTGACTGTCCTTCCTTCCTGTGCCTTGTCGGTGTAATGCGAGCCAACGCAGACGCCGACCCTCATGGATTGGTCATACTCCATCACCACGTAATGCGCCGCCTCTTTCAGTTGAATGAACTTCAGGCGGTGGTCACCCAATGAGACCGGAATATCCAGCACGGGTGCATGGAACTCGTTTGATAACTGCAGGTTGAAAAGGTACGGGGGATCGCCGTCAATCTCTGGGCAAACCAGGCTCCAGGAGTCATCCAGCGGTTTATCCTTGCCCCAGTCTGGATCGGCGACAATTGCGCCCTGCGGATTGGCTTTGTTGTGCAGGGACGCCCGCGTGCCCCGCCACGCATCATCCTGAGCATGGATGCATTTGAACCGATGCGCTGCCAAACCCAGCGCGCCCAGACAAAGAGGCACGGCACGGCCCAGTGGCAATTGTTGCCCGTCCAGTTCCAGGGTCAACACCTGCGCCGCCGGCAAGTGCAACTGAAGATTGATCCGGGTGATACGCAACGAGGAGAAGTAGTCGCCCTCTTTGTTGACCGGACTGATGGCGTGGACTTTGAGAATGTGGGTGTCCACAAGCGGCAATGTCACATCCACTTGGTACGAGCGCGGTTTGAACAGGCGAGGCAGGCCAGCGCGCTGGCGCAGAAGATCGTCATGCCGATCACGGCGCCCGCCTGGGTGCAAGGGAATTTGCTGGGTAACAGGCAGTCCGGCCACACTCAGCTCCAGCAGGCCCTCCTTCTCGTGGTCCATTTCACAAAGAAAGCTGATGACATACCTGACGTCATCGCTGGCGCTCTTGAACAAGGTGACTTCCTGATAAGCGGAAGAACCGTCGAGAGCAGACAGGATATTCACGCGCTCGCCACCCTCCAGTTGCTCTCCCTTGGTTACGACGTAGCTTGGGTTGACGGGCCCCCTTTTCCACTGCGCGAGGCTCTGAGAGAAGTCACCATTGATGATCAAATTCCGCTCGGCCTGAATGCTGGGATCAAGCATGATGATGGCTCCGTTCGGCATTACGTTGCAGAGCATTCGCTTTGGCTTCTGTCACCAGATTTTCCACCGCCAGGGTAAAGGTCGGTTCACCGGCCCTGGCCGTATAACGGAGGGTGACAATGAGGTCTGTAATGGACGCAAGTACCGCAGACTGTGCCGGTTCGCGACACCACGGAAAATGGATTTCCCAAGAGGAAACGGCCCCGGAACACTCAAAGGCACGAAGCAGACCCGCATCCTGGTCTTCCATGACGCGTCCATCATCGGCAACACCACTGGAAATACCGATTTGCTGTCCCGAGCGCGTATTGAACAGCACATCGGCAGGTGGCGTGGTGCTGTCGGGCTCATGCAGATATTCCACCGCCCGCGGCACTGGCCGAACCACGGTACGACTGCCGATCTGGGTCAACGTGGCCCTGACGTTTTCGTAGGGTCCGAGCAATGCTGGGCAGTCCACTTCAACCGATCGGATCAGCCGGCAGTACTCGCCGGGATGGTCGCGATTGAAGTTCAGCTCACTTACAGAGAAGGCCAGCCTGCCGCCATTCTGCAGTTGTTCAAGCGCCTGCGCCCAGTTGGGGGCAGCAGCCTGAGGCTCGACCGCATCATCGAAGAGCTGCCTCAAGGAAATCGTTTTGATCCGCTCGATGGATCGCTCGAAGCCTTGCAAGTGATTGCGTTGCTCACGCATCAGAAAGCCGATCAACTGCTGGCCAGCGACCAAACCGTGATGCTTCTCGGACCAGGCCTGAGGCAAAGGTGACTGTGAATCGTAATCACCGGTTTGCGCGATGCGCGATGCCTGGGCACTGATGCACAGACTGTAAGTTGCATCATAAGCCTGGTAGTACAACGCCTTGAGTTGTGCCAGCAGCCAGTCGTAAAGCTGACTGTGGGCAGTGCGTTTTTGCAGGAAGTCGTACACGGCCATGGATTGGAGATTGGTTTGCAGGACCAATTGCAGACTGGCCCGGGCGGCATCCACAGCTATCACCTGCGCATTGATCTGCTCATCCAGCGCCTGCAGTTCGGCGAGTGCCAGATTGCGTTGCAAACCCCACTCGCGGCGACGCAGACGATAGCCTTCGGTCACCCCTCTTTTTTCCGCATCTGCCTGTTTGCCCAGGGAGGCAATCTGCAAGCCCTGTGCGATGGCATGCAAAACACCTTCTGGAAAAGCATTGCCGTTGGCCACGCCAAAAACTTTGGGAATGACCGAAATCCCCCCCGCAGCAGCCTGAACGGCGACCGAGCTCTGATTGAGTTCTTTGGCAGCGTGAAGGTCATCCATGACCTTGTATTCTTCTGCCGTGACGTTCTCGTCAAACCAGGCGGCGTATTCATCGGCACGTTGCTTTACGGCTGCGTGACTTTGGCGCAAGGCCGCCAGCGTCGCATTCATCTGAGCCAGGGATTTTTCCTGGATGGCTTTCGTCCACTCGGCTTGTTCCACCAGATGCCGTTGCTGCAGCTCTACCTGTTGTGCCGTGTCGCGCTGTTCCATGAAGCGCAGCATCTCACTGCCGAGACTCTGCAGCTCTTGCGCAGAACGCAATGCAAATTCGCTGGTGACTCGCCAGCTATAGCCGTTGATCACTGGCCGCCCCCCCATGCGCTGTGGCCCGGCGCTGCTTCCGGCAGCGAGATTGAGCAACAGTTGCGCAGGATCACCCGGCGGCTCATACACCGGCAGTTCGAGCGGTTTGCCGTCAATGGTCAACCAATGACGCAAGTTGTACAGGCGTTGCCCAAGCAACTGGAACAGCGTCAGCAAGCGCTCGTTGGTCGGCAGTTTGAATGGTGAGGTCGCCAGCAGACCCATCACGGGTGCGAAATCAGCCGAAGGCGGCACGTCTGCAAGGGAATACACATGCGTTCTCTCGAACGCTTCCAGCGTCGGGCGCGCGCCGCTCTTGTCAATCAGCGCGCCGAGCGTTTGTGTCTGCCAGTCGGTCACTGAGCGCGACGATGGCGGGTCGCCCATCAAGTTCTGGGCCTGCACGTAACACTCCTTGGCCAGCACCAAACTGTCCCGAGTCTGTTGGCGGTAATACCAGTCCCCTTCCTCGACCAGATTCTTGACGTACTCCATGAAGGTCAGGATCTGAAAATGCTTTGGCGCCGCGTAACTGATGGCGTACGGATCATCTTCCACCAAGCACTCAGCGCCGGCATGACCGGGACTCACCAGCGGCCGGCAGCGCCAATAGTACGGTTTGTCGCTTGGCTGCCCGGGATCTGAAAGCTGCTCAATGGCTTGCGGATCAAAAATCCTGCGCCACCAGACCTCCGCCTCACGATACCGATTTTCGTCGCGAAAGCGGATCGCCACCAAGTGAATGAGATGGAAGAACAGTTCCCAGAAATACAGACCATTGGCACCATTGAAGGCACCGTTAGGCTCACTGACCGGCCCGGCTTCAGAGGTCGGTTCAGGCAGAAACTGTGTCGTCCAGTCGAGCACAGCATCCACGGAAACGTTGGCGAGGCCCACAAGATGCGGACCAAACAGCGAATTGAGGCGTATCCGTGCCAATGTTCCCGGCTTGTTGAAGGCAAGAAACTGTGCCGCGTCATATCGATTCTTTTCCAGCACCGCAGGGTCGAAACCCACGATGGCGGTCATTGTCAGCACGAAATTTTTACGGCCGTAGGTTGCAGAGGCAGTAGTGGCGCCGAACGAGAAGGTCATGGGACTGACGAAGCCCCCCGAGCCACGCTTGTAGATCAGCCAGTCGCTAGCCCATCCGCCAGCTATTGGATGCTCGCCTGTAGTTTGCTTCGGATCCTCTGCTGCGGGAGTGCTGAGCAGCGTCAGATCGAAAACGGCGCAGCCATCCAGCCTTGCGCCATTGGCTTTGCAAATCCCCCTGACAGCCAGGATGTCTCCTGTGGAGTGCGTCAGTACAAACGCATCCAGTTCATAGAAATCAGTCAATGTCCCGGGCGTCGGGATCGTCGTGACAATTTTGGGCCGGGTTTGCTCAGTCAACGAATGCTGGACCGTCAGAACGCTGTCGAAACGCTGCTCCAGCATTATCAGCCAACCGTCTTCATAGGTCGGAACATAGCGAAACAGCGCATCGCGCACCACCGGCGTCTGCGCTACAACCCCGTTGAAAAACAGCACGCCGAGAACGCCATTGGGCTGACTTGGGGTAACCCGGACCGTGGCAATCAAACGGCTGCCGGCGGCCGGAGGGTCGTCTGGATCTACAATGCTTTGCAGATTTGTTGCAGGCGACCAGTCTCCATTCTGCGACTTGAAGGCTATGTTGATGTTTACCTTGTACGGAACATAGCCATCCTTGCCTTTGTCCCCGAGTTTGTCCGAAAGCTCAGCCCAGATCAGACACGGCCGACCGTTCCAGAACACCGGCCGCATATCCAACACGGTTCCGGTCGCCCCCACATCGACCATCTCCCACTCGTTCCATGCCGCAGGGTTGACGTCGGTGCAGGTCGGCGTCAATTCGATCCGCGCTTCGCGCCAAAAGTATCGATAAGGCGCAACGCGCTCGCGGCCGACAAAGAAATAGCGTCCGTCCACCGCGGTAGTTCCATGCAGGAAAGCACTGATGACTTCCAGGTTGCAGACTTCTTCAAAGGACTTCAGGTAATTGCGCAAAGCGATCAATACCGAATCGCTGCTCAGCCGCGTCTGATTCAGATCCGTTATCAGCGTCTGGAACAAACGAGTCGTGCGTGGCCGTGCGAACGGCGTCATGAAGTTTTCCGGCTGGACGAGGAGCGACATCGAGGCCGACCAGCCCGAATAATTGCTTAGCAGTTTCCAGCGTTTCAGATCTTCTTCGGGAAATTCTGTTTTCGAATAACCCGGCTCAAGCTTGCGGTAGGCGGCGTTGATGAATTTCTGCGCGCAACTGATCGCCTCGGCACCCAGGGCACCAGGTACTTTCTGCGTGTCGAGTGAGTCCAGACGCAACAATTCATTCAGGTGCTCAGCGTTTCTTATGATCTTGAACCGACCAACGCTCTCGCCGAAATGGCCCAGGCAATAATCCGTCAACGCAGCGCGACGTTGTTCCAGCAAATCATTGATGATGCTTTGGCTCATGATCTTTACCTTCTGGCGGGGAGATACCCAAACGTCATGCTTCATTCGGAAGCAGGAAGAGGTGCGAACCGAATCACTTCAAAATCCACACTTTTTTCGCTGGTTTCCGAAAGCACCCTGCAAATGAATGTGCCTCCGGTGGGACTTGAGACGACTGCTCGGGCAACGCCTTGCTGAGTGGTCTGCCCCTGCTGGGGCTGAATCACCGCCTCAACGGCCAGTAAAGGCTCGTCACCGATGGCTGTTGCGGACCAACTCACCCAGCGGTTTTTGCCCAGATTGCCGAAGCGATCCATGAGAACCGCGGTCAACTCGACCGCTTGCCGTTCTGGAACCACGCTCGTGGGCACTCTGGACATGAAGGCTGAGGGGAAATCCAAGAGCAGACCGTCGTCGGTCAACTGGATGAGCGGCCCCTCCTGCGGCGTGATCAATGGCACCCAGAACAGGGGACGCTCAGCCCCCATGACCTTCCCGGGCTTGTATGTTGCCGTGGCAATACCCGTTGGCTGGGTTTTGCCGATGACCAGCGTGCCGAGACTGGCCTGTCCGCGAATGACCACACCGCTGAGCGGTTTGCCATCCTGGTCAGTCAGCTTGATAGTGAAAATGATCTGGCCTGGACTACCGGCAATCACCTCGGTGTTATCCACCTCGATCTGCATGTTGATGAGCGGCGCGCGAAGCTCTGTGGATGGGCGAACTGCAGGCGCCGTTTCCGACAGGCTCAATGAGGCATGCTCGGCAGCGCTTTTGTAAAAAGCCTTGTCGACGGCCTCGGGCAGCGTCCCGAGCAGAAAAATGGTCAGCGCATCCATATTGGTATGGGCAGCGAGTTCGAGCACCCGAACCAATAAGTCGAGCTGCTTGAGGTTCTTCAAGAGTCCATACTGCGGGTCGATCCGACCGATGCACTCGTGCACCTCCTGCTCGCTCCAGTCGAAGAACCGTGCCAGCCAGACTTCCGATGCCTGCTGTGCCAGGCGCAGCGCATCGGTGGATAAATCCTTCGGATCACCCCATTCCCTGATCTGCCTCAGGTACTCAAGCATCTCGGTATGAGGCTGCTCGCTGATCTTCAAGGCATGAGTCAGAACCGTCAGGTAATACAGGGTAGCGACGCTAAAGGCATGGGGCTGATCCTGCTCCCACCAATCGTTGAGCCCGTAATCGAGAAGCGCATCCAGTGTTTCGAGGCTGATGTCGAGTTCGGCCACGACAGCGCTGCGCCGACGCATGTCAGCCAGCAATGAAAACAAAGGATCAAGAGATTCCTCCGTCAGGCCGCGTGACAGTGCCCAGTCGTCTCCCGCATGCTCGACAATTCTGACCAACAGCTCATAAACGCTCGAATCTGCCCAGTTCAAAACCCTCAGCGCCCGCTCTGCATCGAGCCCGGTATAAACAGCCAGACATTCACGAGCGACCGAAAGCTGAGCGGCACGCGCCTGCAGCAGAACCGTGAGCATGAGCTCGACAATGGGAGTACGCACGCTGATGTCATCTTCATCCAGCCCCTCCCTGACCGCTTTGTCGAGTTCCACCCTGGCGAAGCCAACGTATTGGTCATCGGTTCCGTCTCGAGATTTCACCAGGCCCAGAGGGTCGGTTAACGAAGACAGCAGATCCGTCCAGTTGCGGCCTACCAGCGCGGGCACGCCGGCGGTCAGGAAACCGGTATGAGTCAACAATGCCTCGCCGAGCAAATTGCGGACCTGCTCGAACAAACGCAGTTCAGGCTCGTCCGCCACATTGGACACCTGAGGATCCGCCACCTGCTGCAGCATCCACAGCACCGGAAAATCGCGCGTTCCACACCAGTACCGGCATGCAGCCAATGCCGAAATGAGGTTCAGTACATCGGGCACAGTGTCACCGGCCGCGGTTTCTCCTTTGATCACCGGAACGCCCGCCAGACCGTCAGCCCAGGCCTCCCGGCCAAGCAACATGAGCATCAACAGCCCCTCGACAGGCGTCATGCTCAACAGGCGTGGCAATTTCACCAGTCGGTAAAACGCCGACAGAATCTCCGGGCTGCGCACGAGCGTGTCGGTTCGGCCATGGGCACGGGCAATCGCCAGCGCCAGGTACTGGTATGTCTGCAGGTCGATTTCCAGCGCGCTGCAGATTCGGCTGACGGTAAGTTCCGGCACACCTTGGCGCGGCAGCAATGGAAACTCGCCGTTATCAAGCAGCAACGGATCGCGGTAGTCGCCCTCGACGTTATTGAAGATCTGATCAAATTGTGAAGGTGCCTGCCCGCGCCCATAGATCGAGAGCTTGTCGATGAACACCGCGAAATCCGCAGCCTTGCAGTCGAAGCCTTCACGCAGGGTCTGGAACAGCCCCAACGCATGCACGGTATGGTCGGTCAGCCGGATGGCGGGTTTCTCGGGTTTGTCAGGGGCATCCGGGATGCCTGCCCACTCGGCATTGAAAGCGGCCACCAGTAGCGAGTCCACCTCCTCGGGTGGCAGCTTCAGCCATAGATCCAGGCGCCGCTTGCGGTTCATCCGGTCGTATCGCCCCGGGACCATGGGGGATTCGCTCAAACGGTGCAGAAGATTTTCGTAATTGACACTGACGGCGGGTGATTCGCCGCCGTTGATGTACACCGAACCGGAACGCTCGCTTTCCTGATAGTCGGTCGGCACATAGATTTTCACGTTAGCCGACCGTGTTGGTGCATAACGACGAATCGACAGAAAAGCCTCCACTCCTTCGGCATCCAGTCTGGTGCGCTGAGCGAAAAAGGCGACTTGATTGAGGTTCTGCCAGTCCAACCCGGTTGTACCGTAATTCCTTAAGTAGAATGCCTCTCTGATGTCTGTGCCGACGTCGTCGGGAATGAGGTCCTCGGTCAACAATTCTCGCTGGAACGGCCCCAGCCGCGAGGCATGAGCCAGCGCACGGCCGGCATCGTCATCCCAAGCGTGCGGAAGCAGAAAGTTGGGGTATTCGATATCTGTCCAGCGGGCAAAATGGCCCACTGAAAGACCGCGATCAGCAACCAGCGCATTGATGGTCGCCCAGTGTTTGAAATACGGCAGACCATTGGGGTAGCGCCGCTGGATCAAGGCGTCTTCCAGCTCCAACTCTGTTTTGTCGATAAACCTTTCCAGCACCTTGATGATAATGTTGACAGCAGAAACCGTCTGGTGCATCGCGTTGTGGTCGATGGCTAATTCCTTGATATCGGCACGACGCGTATGGATTGGAATCTTGCCAATGGCCTCATCCGGATTACCATATGCTTCGACGTTGTCCTCGACCCACCTCCACAGTTCTACCAGATAAGCGACTACGCCCGTGGCATCTTCAAGCGCGCCAACGGGTGCGTACTGGTCATATGCCGGGCTGAACAAAAGCTCGTAATTGGGCCCGGTATTGAACCCCCCCGCCGCGTAAAGTGCCGGTCGAGCCTGGGCGGTCAATGACTGCTCGATAAACTGCCGGCGCAGATAAATGGCCAGAGCATTGGCCCGACGCAGAAACCTCCTCGCCTCCTCGATGCTGATTCCAAAGTCTCTGACCAGTCCCACGGGCCCCTTTTCCACCAAGGGAAAAATCGAGCCGCCGCTTTCCAGCCAGTTTCTCAGACCGGCGAGATTTTCCTGGCTCTGCTGCTCGCCGAAGACCTGCTCGAACAACTCCAGGCTGGGGCGTTTCGCGGTATTTTTCATGGCCATGCTGTCAGTCCTTGAACAGGTGATGTGGCGCTGGCGAGCAACCTCACCGGCACCGGCTGATACGCCCATTCAATGCTCCAGCACAGCAACGGTCTACTGTCATAAATGACAGGTTTTATGACCGTTTATCGGAACTACCTGTGAGAATGGTCAGGCGACTCGGCCGGCACATCAAAACGCCCGCTTTCTGCATCGTCTGATATCGGCATCCCTGTGCTGGACGTTTGCCGGAAACGGCACCATTGGGCGCCGTTGGGCAGCGGCTCCGCCGGCGTAGCTGTCCAGCCGGCGTCAGTGACCGCAACGGGGCCGGCAAGCACGACATCCGGGTTGTACCAGCTCATCAGCATTCCCGTGCCCGGTCTGCCCGAGCCCGTGAAGGCCGCCACCGGAGAAACCCAAGAACCTGGCCTTGGGTATGTGAATTGCGGGACGAAAAGCCTCACCTGACTCTCCCACTCGCTGGGAGCCGAATGAAACTCACCCCTGGAGGCCACAACGCTCAATGTCACCGTCCCATCGGGTAGCTCCAGCGTTGCCGGGATTGACCAGCTCGCGTCGTCAAGCACCGGGGCCGTGCCCAATACGTATTCCCCGCGTTTGAGCGTGATCACGTCACCAGCAACACCGAACCCGGACACTGTCACCGTCGCGCCAAGGAATTCTTCGGGAGTCGGTGATTCGGGCGTCACCGCGACGGGTACGACTCGACATGGCACATCAAGGCTGGGTTTTGACGTTTTGCCCTCGAAGGTCTGAGTTGCCCAAAGGATTTCGTCTCCGACCTCCAATGCAACCCTGGCCTCCCAGGCACCGTCCGCACCGACCTGGATATCGCGCAACAACGGCTCAGCGAGCCCGCGGCGCCAAACGGTAACCAACCCCTCTGGCCGCCCCGTACCCGAGAGGATTGCCCTGCGCGTCAGATCGCCTCCGGGAAGCGGCAGCACGAACTCTGGCGGCATGACCACGACGTCGAACTCGCGCACCTCACTGTCCTCCGATGCCCGGTCGCTGAGGGTCTGCTGCGCGGTGATGAACCATGTCTTGATGGCAAGTCCGGTGAGCGACACCGACCACGGGCCGTCCTGCCCGAGAATCACGGGCTCACCCAAGCGCTTGCCTTCCTGCGCGTCCCAAAGCTGCATCGAAGCGCCTGCCATGCCGAAGTCACCGGTCACCGTCAGATCGCTGTCGGTTTCCTGTCCGGGCAGCGGCGTTCTGATCGCGGGTTTGAGCCGTTCCCTGTAGACCGTGAAGCTTGTGGAGGCAGGCTCTGAAGTCTGACCGTTCAGCGTCTGAGTCGCCTGAACGGCGTAAGCCACACCTTCAGTAAAAAAGAGGTCGCGCTGAAAGCGCCAGGTTTCTCCAGATACATCTGCCTCAAAAAAGCGCTCGTCATCACTGAACTTGAGGAGGACGCTCGCTGTGCTGTGGCAACTTCCCGTGAATTCGGGTGAAAGCGAGTCTTGGTCGAACGGATGTATTTCAGGCTTTCGCGGCCGGATGGTGACTTTAAACGTCACCCAGGTGGGGGATGCATGTACATCCTTGAACTGCCTGATACAAACCTCACGATCGCGCACCGGGCCCCATTCGTCGATTGTTCGGGTAGACCACTGACCCGAAGCGGGCACAAGTGCAGGTTCAGCCGCGACCGTGTCATCAGGGTTAAGCAGCCTCACCGTTGCGCCGGGATAGCCCATCCCGGAAATGGTCGGCTGATAATCCTGGTCATGTTCTATTGCCGTCGGATTCGGCAATTGCAGCGCAATCGTTATTCGCGCAGGCTCAGACTCGATCCACCCGGTAGGGACATCACGGATTTTTTGCACAACGTCCAGAATGACAGTCTCAAGCGGCCAGTCATTCACCTGTGTTTGAAATCTCCCCCCTATGACCTCTGCAGGCGCTGGAGCTTTGGCTTCAGGCGGACTGACAACCTTGAACTCGACCGTAGCGTCATCAATACCCTCGCCCGACAACGTTACAACGGTACCCTCTACTACTACATCGACTTCCCCCAGCCTCGGCGGGCGGATTCTGAAATAACGAGCCACACTGGATGAAGATGGGGGGCTGCCGTCGAATTCCTGCCCGGCGACCAACGAGTGACGACCGGGGGAGAGCTCTAACTCGACCTTCCAGCTACCTGCCATATCGGTGATGATCGACGATCCGAGGACCGGACCGGTTTCCAGATCGGGATATATGGAAATCTTCGCCCCGACCGCGCCCTGATCGCCTTCCAGAGTAAATTTCTGATTCTGGAGCGTGGCCTCCAACGGTTTTGTAATGCGAGGAGTACCCATCGAGACAAACGTGCGCTCCACAGGAGCATGGGAGCCACCAAACCCGTCATGAGAAGCCTCGATGGTCAGCGAGGCAGCTGGCGGGGGGATGATGCTCACTTCCCAGTACCCATATATACCGGCTACAGAAGTACCCAACGTTTGGCCTGTTGCAACATTCTTTACCGTAACCGTCGAGCCCGTTATGGCTTGACCTCTCAATGGAAAAGGCTGAGCCGGCGGTACGAACGCGCCTGCAGCAGGAGATGTAAATGAGGTCCCGCAATTCTTCTGCCAAATAATGGCTACCGATACACTCTGCAAAGGGTCGCGGATTCTTGCCGCTATGGTCAGATTCGGATAGGGCAGACTCTCAAGATCATCTTCTACATACCAATACCCGTTACCGTCTCGAGGTGGATAAAGTGTCCGGTTAACCTGCACCACCACCTCTTCAGAAGGATTCTGCGGAACAGCTCTGCCTCGCACGATTACCTTGCTGCCCAGCAAAGCGTTTGGAGGAGGGAAATCGATCTGAAGTATCTGCGCCTTTTCTTCATTCAGTTGCGGGGAGGACGCGCTTTCGGTCTGCGGATCGACATTCTTGTCAAAGTCTTCCATCTAGCTTTCCTCGACGGGTCAAGAGCTGCTGCAAGCGGTAGGCGGAGCCTGAGTGTTTAATACCCGCTCGTGCCTCGGCCGCCACCTGTCAACTCTGACAGTCCCGACCAGCGGTAACTATTCCCACGCCGCAACATGCTGACGTCCTTCAGCCGTTAACACGCGGCTACATCAGGTTGCGCCGTTGCCTACACATCACTCAGAATCCGCCGGCTTGTGCGCTTTGAAGCTGCCCCGTAACGTGATCCGTGCCGCTGCCAATCAGTGGTCGGGTTTAGTCGCCCGGTAGGCATATGAAGGTGCATAAGCGTCATCCGGTCGGGTAATCCCTATCCCCGCACTTGATGGTGGCTGTGCGCAGGGCGCCTTCGGGCGCGCCGGTAATTCGTATGCCTCCCGGTCGACTAACCTGCGTTCAGCCGCCACCCTTTTCGTTTAGTCGCGAACAGGTATTGGCCCTCATCGAGGCAATACGACAATGATCAAACCAACACCCAATCCCCCTGAAACCGAAGACTCCACCTCCCCGTACGCTTCCCCCGATTCCACCAGACTCCACGAGGCCGCTGAAAAACCCCTCGATCACTACCTGAAAAACCCCGGCGCTGCGCCGTCGTGCAATTCCGTCGATCGCGGCATGCAGATGTTCATGGTTGCGCCCGACGTCAACCCCGAAGCGATGGCCATTCAAACCTACGAGACCTTTTCTTCGGTCAGCATTCTGCTGCTCGACCTGGCGGACAGCCTCGAGGACAAGCCGCGACATCTGGCGATGGCGATCTATCAGTTGAGCGAGATGGGGTTATTGCTGGCGGAGAAGGCGCTGGATCAGGAGCGGGCGATCGCGGTGGGCTGATTCTGCAGAGAGAGGGTGCATGAACCGGGCCCTTCGCGAGCAGGCTCGCTCCCACACTTTGACCTCGTTCCTTCAGTTGGAACGCCATTCAAAGTGGGAGCGAGCCTGCTCGCGAAGCTTGCAGATATCGAATCAGGCAGAAGCGGGCAACGGCTGAAAACTGAAGTACTGCTTCAGCGCCAGCACCAGCTCGCCGAACTCCGCCGGCGCACGCCGCAGGATGAAACCAGCGTCGTAATGCAGCGGTGTGGCGTCTTCATGGCACCACACGCAGCAGGCGCTGAAATCGATGACTTGCTGGCTGCCATCGCGGGCGGGGACTTTGAGGCGTAACTGAAAATCCACCCCGATCATCATCGGCAACTGGCTGATCAGCATCAGCCCGTCCGCAGACACGTTGCCGAGAAAGCCGACGGGTTTGTCGGTGATGCTATTGAACACTCTGAGGTAATACGGCAACTGGTGCCGTTCGATCCGGCGGTCGGTAAACATGATGTGCTGTACGCCATGCAGGGCTCCGCCAGGGAGCCGCACCTGTGCTTCGGAACGAGCCTGTAGGCAGGCCCGCTCTCCCCGCTTCCGGTGTGACGGTCGCGACAATCGCCGTCACTTTTACCACTGCCAGTCGCAGGTGTTGCGCCGCCATCGAGACAAGCCTCGCAAGCGGTTTCCTTGACTATAGCGGAGCTTGTACAGACGGCCAGATTTTGTACGACAGTACCGTCAGAAGCGTGTCGGCCGTACCACCGCAGCGGCGCTGCGTGTCGGGTAATGGCCCAGGCTCTGCAAGGTTTCCAGACGCGCGCGGGCGCGGTAGGCGTATTCGCTGTTGGGGTACGAAGCGATGATGAACTGGTAGGTCTGCACCGCGTCGATGTACAGCTTCTGCCGTTCCAGGCACTGGCCGCGCATCATCGACACTTCCGGCCACACGTACGGGCGGGCGCGGCTGGCACGTTCTACTTTGGACAGTTCAAGCATGACCTGCTCGCAATTGCCACGTTCATAGGCGCTGTAGGCGTTGTTCAAATGATGGTTCATCGACCAACGGGTGCAGCCCGTCGCGGCGAGGACGCTGAGGGCAAGGACGGCAATGGGCAACAATCGCATGGGGGTTCTCCTGTCTTGTGCTCTGTATCGACCCCTGGTCGAAAATCTTCAGGCGCGTTTGTCCCGAAGTTGCCACGTTCAATAAAGAAAACGATAAGTAGTGCATTCGAACAATGACTACACCCTTCGAGCATAGTAGCCTCTGCCTGCGCTTGAACTCAGGAGTCTTTGCATGTCCGTCCGTCGTACCAAAATCGTCGCTACCCTTGGCCCGGCCAGTAACTCGCCGGAAGTTCTCGAACAGCTGATTCTGGCTGGTCTGGACGTTGCCCGTCTGAACTTCTCCCACGGCACCCCCGACGAGCACAAGGCTCGCGCGAAACTGGTGCGTGACCTCGCTGCCAAGCACGGCCGCTTCGTCGCCCTGCTCGGCGACCTGCAAGGCCCGAAAATCCGTATCGCCAAATTCGCCAACAAGAAGATCGAGCTGAAGATCGGTGACAAGTTCACCTTCTCCACCAGCCATCCGTTGACCGAAGGCAACCAGCAAGTGGTCGGCATCGACTACCCGGATCTGGTCAAGGACTGCGGCGTGGGCGACGAGCTGCTGCTCGACGACGGCCGCGTGGTGATGCGCGTTGAAACCGCCACTGCCACCGAGCTGCATTGCGTGGTGACTATCGGCGGCCCGCTGTCCGACCACAAAGGCATCAACCGTCGCGGTGGTGGTCTGACTGCCCCGGCCCTGACTGAAAAAGACAAGGCCGACATCAAGCTTGCCGCCGAAATGGAAGTCGACTACCTCGCAGTGTCCTTCCCGCGTGACGCCGCCGACATGGAATACGCCCGTCAACTGCGTGACGAGGCCGGCGGCACAGCCTGGCTAGTGGCGAAGATCGAACGCGCCGAAGCCGTGGCCGACGACGAAACCCTCGATGGCCTGATCAAGGCTTCCGACGCAGTGATGGTTGCCCGTGGCGACCTCGGTGTGGAAATCGGCGACGCCGAGCTGGTGGGCATTCAGAAGAAAATCATTCTGCACGCACGCCGCCACAACAAAGCGGTGATCGTCGCGACGCAGATGATGGAGTCGATGATCCAGAACCCGATGCCGACCCGCGCTGAAGTGTCCGACGTGGCCAACGCCGTGCTCGACTATACCGACGCTGTGATGCTCTCGGCAGAATCCGCCGCTGGTCTCTACCCGCTGGAAGCCGTGCAGGCGATGGCGCGCATCTGCGTCGGCGCCGAGAAACACCCGACCGGCAAGACCTCCAGCCACCGCATCGGCAAGGAATTCAGCCGCTGCGACGAAAGCATCGCGCTGGCCACCATGTACACCGCCAACCACTTCCCGGGCGTGAAAGCGATCATTGCGTTGACTGAAAGCGGCTTCACCCCGCTGATCATGTCGCGTATCCGCTCCTCGGTGCCGATCTACGCGTTCACCCCGCACCGCGAAGCCCAGGCCCGCGCGGCGATGTTCCGTGGCGTCTACACCATCCCGTTCGACCCGGCCTCGCTGGAACCGCACGAAGTCAGCCAGAAAGCCATCGACGAGCTGACCAAGCGCGGCGTTGTGGAAAAAGGCGACTGGGTCATCCTGACCAAGGGCGACAGCTACCACACCACTGGCGGCACCAACGGCATGAAGATCCTGCATGTCGGTGATCCGCAGGTCTGAGTGACCGGCCGCTGAAACGCAAAAGCCCCGCCATGTGAATGGCGGGGCTTTTTGTTGTCTGCATGTCGCTGAAAACCAGTTTTCACAGAACGTCAACTGTCAGTTCTGTCAGTTGTTGCAAGAGCCATTCTTGACTAGCGTGCTACCTCACCACCCAACCACTCAAGACTGGACACGAGTCGTGATCAAGGAGGATTGAAGATGGACGCTGCGGCAAACATCTCGCCAGGTAAATTCGACCCAACGTTTGGCAATCAGGGCGTTGCCACTCCGAAAAAACCTCCCGATTTTTCAGGAAACCTTGTCCTGCGGGGGGTGATGGTCGACAAATCAGGGCGCACCTATATCGCGGGAAGCGTAGGCCAATCGAACGGTGATGCCTACTACTTGATCAGACTGGATAGCAATGGCGTACACGACACTCAATTTGGCCAGAGTGGCTACGTAACCGGTCAATTTGAGGACGGAGAAGGATCGCATTCCTTCGCTAACGAAATAGTGGAACAGGCCGACGGCAAACTGCTGCTCATCGGCAGTTTCTTTCAGGCTAACCTCAAGCGTGCCATAGGAGTCGTGCGTCTCGACATCGCTGGCAACCTTGATCCGGCATTCAACGAAACCGGCAAAGTCGCTGTTTACCTCACGGATGACGACACGGCAGATCAGAAGCACCAGCAACTACCCAACGCAGCGAACTCAAAAACCGCTAGCCAGCGGTCGACCGTTCTGCCTGACGGCAAGATCGTATTGCATACCACCGTAGATCGGGATGGAAACAAAGTGGCGACAGCCGTCATTCGACTCTTGCCTGACGGCACACGGGATATTGAATTTAACGAGGGAGAAATCGCCTATGTTCTCCACCCGAATTTCACTCACACGGAGCTATACGATCTATTGGCAAAACAGGATGGGACCTACGTGCTCGCGGGCTGTGTACGTGGCAATGATCCTTACCGGGCAGTACTCAACCGCTTGACTGCTACCGGGAAAATTGATGACTCGTTCGCCGTTGATGGCTTTGAAGTGATGGATCCGATAGAGAACTCGCTGAGCGTCAATGTCTTGAAAGTTATCGGGCAGACGAATAAGCGGCTGTTATCCGTTGGGTATACCGAGCCTGCACACCATGGCGTATTGATCAGCCGGGAATCCGACGGCAAACCCAACATCCAGTTCAACGCAGGCAAACCACTTCTGAGCAGACTGCAAGGCATTGACACCTTATGGCTTGACGCGTCCATCCAGAGCAGCGGACACATACTTGTTGCCGGGCTGAGTCAACTGTCCTCTGGTTTTAACCATGTTATTGCCAGATTCACCGATGACGGCAAATTGGACACGGATTTTGCGGATGGCAAAGGCTGGCGAGTGTTCGACCTGGAGAGGGGGATCTGGACCGGGGTTGCAATCGGTGAAGGTAAAATGACGTTCCTCGGCCAAAGGCAAGTCGACGGGCAACGGGTTCAATACGTCGGCCGTGGATTGATCGAGTGACCTGGCGACGAGTTTACCGGCTGCCCCTGATTGAGAGTTTTATGGTCTGGTCAACCCCTTTCGCGAGCAGGCTCGCTCCCAACTTTGAAATGCGTTCCCCCGTGGGAGCGAGCCTGCTCGCGAAGACGTCTTGACCGTCACCGAAAAAACCTGCTCAACGCCGCCACCGCCTCCGGCGAACGCAGGCGCTGGGTGAACAACGCACCCTCCTCCTCGATCACCTTGCGCAGCAGATCCCGATCCGGCGCTCGCATCAATTGCTTGCTGATGCGCACCGCTTCGGCCGGCAATTCATCAAACCGCAGCGCCACTTCTCGCGCCTTGCTCAACGCCGCTTCACCGCTGTCCAGCGCTTCGGTGGCGATCCCCCACTGCGCAGCCTGTTCGCCGTTAAAGCCTTCCCCAAGCAGCAATAACTCAGCCGCTTTCGCCTGCCCGAGCAAACGCGGCAGGATCAGGCTGGAACCGAATTCGGGACACAATCCGAGGTTGACGAACGGCATGCGCAGCCTGGCGTCGCGGCTGACATAGACCAGATCGCAGTGCAGCAACATCGTCGTGCCGATGCCTACCGCTGCACCAGCGACGGCGGCGATCACTGGTTTGCGGCATTCGAGCAGGTTAAGCATGAAGTGGAACACCGGGCTGTCGAGGTCGCTCGGCGGTTGCTCGATAAAGTCGGCGATGTCGTTGCCGGCGGTGAAGCACTCGGCACTGCCAGTGATCAGCACGGCGTTGATTGCCGGGTCACCGTCGGCCTGTTTCAGTGCTTCGGCGAGGCGGCTGTACATGGCGCGGGTCAGGGCGTTTTTCTTGCCCGGGCGGTTGAGGCGCAGGGTCAGCAAACCGCGTTCGCGTTCCAGCAGGATGGCTTCGGTCATGGCGTGTCTCGCGTCTGAAAATCAGCGCTCAACCACGGCTCACAAACACGTCGGCCAGCAGTTGATTGCGCGGCAATCCGGCCAGGTACAGACGCTTGGCGAAGGCGTCGACACTGGCCGTCGAGCCGCAGACTAAGGCCAGGGTCTGCCGGGAAACAAGGCGCAGTTGCGCCAAAGCGGCGGCCGACTCGGCCGCCGTCCACAGCTCGACACTGAGGTTTTCCCGCTGCGCAGCCAGTGCGGCAAGGGGTTTGGCCAGATAGTGCTCGCGTTCGTCATGGGCCAGGTGAATGACGCGGATGGCGCCTTGGTGATCCTGACGCAAGGCTTCGCGCAGCACACCGAACAACGGACCTAAACCGGTACCGGCGGCCAGCAGCCACAGCGGGCGCGTATGCCAGTCCGGGTCATAGTGCAGAGCACCACCGCGCAGCTCGCCGAGGCGGATCGAGTCGCCGATCTGCAGCTTGCGGGCGGCATCGATGAATTCGCCGGGCTGGCGGCAATCGAGGTGAAACTCGAGGAAGCGGTCTTCTTGCGGCAGGCTCGCCAGCGAGTAAGGGCGGGCGATGTGGCCGATCCACAACACCAGATGCTGGCCGGCGCTGTAGCGCAATGGCCGCTGCGGTGTCAGGCGCAGGCGCAGAACGCTGTCGCTGAGCCAGTCCAGCGCTTCGACCAAGGCCGGCAGACCGTCAGTAATCGGGTCGAAGGTATGCACCTGCAAGTCTTCGACCACTTGGCATTGGCAGGCCAGGCGCCAACCGTCCTGACGTTGCTCGGCACTCAAGGCATCCGGGCGGTTGTCGCTGGGCACACCCTGGATGCATTGCACCAGACAGGCATGGCAACTGCCGGCGCGGCAGCTGTAGGGCACGGCGACGCCGTTGTGGTTGAGGGCATCGAGCAGATTGCTGCCCGCCTCAACCCTCCACTGCCGATCACCGACACGCAATTCAGGCATCGACGTTCTCCCACGCGGCGGCACAGCGATTGCGCCCGTCACGCTTGGCCCGGTACAGCGCCTGATCGGCACGCTGCAACGCCTCATCCAGATCATCGCCAACCGACAGCAGGGTCATGCCCGCCGACAGGCTCAGGTTGCGCACTTGCAGGCCCATCAATTCCACCTCGCTGAAGGCGATGCGCAAACGCTCGCAACACGCGGTCAGGCGTTCGGCATCGCAGTCGGGCACTAGCACCACGAATTCTTCGCCACCATAACGCGCCAGCACGTCACCGTCGCGCAGGCAGGCTTGCGCCACACCGGCAAACGCCTGCAATACCTGATCGCCGGCGGCGTGGCCGTGCAGATCGTTGATGCGTTTGAAGTGGTCCAGATCGATCAGCGCCAGCCCGTGCATTACGTCGCCGTCCAACGCGTTGAGCTCGCGCGAGGCGATGCGCAGAAAATGCCGGCGATTGAACAGCCCGGTCAGTTCGTCGGTGGCCACCAGGTCTTCAAGCTGGCGCATCATCCCGCGCAGGGTGTCCTGATGCGCCTGCAAGGCAAACCGGCGCTGACGCTGACGTTGCCGCGAGACCTGGACAAAACGTGCGTAAAGCACCAGCCACGCCAAAACCATCGCCAGAATGCACACTTGCAACGCCGCGAGCGCAGGCTCGGCCAAGCGGAAGTGGTAAGCGTCCCACAGGGTAATCGCGGAGAAACTGAAGAACACCAGCAGCGCGCAGCGGATGAACACCCGCCGGGTGAGATGGAACAGGCCGAACAGCAGGATCAGCACATAGAACACCAGAAACGCGCCGCGTGCCTCGTCGACATGGGCGATCAGCCACGTCTGCCAGCCGAGGCCCATCAACACTTGCGCTTCGGTCAGGCTGGGGTCGGCGAAGCGCTGGTTGCGCCCGCTCCAGAACATGGCGAAAAGGCTCGCCTGACTGATGACCACCAGCGCGCTTCCGATGGCCACTCCACTGAGCGATTGCTGATAATGCCCGGTGAAAAATGCCAGCCACAGCAGCAGCAAAGCCAATCCGTAGGTGGCCGCAGCGAGGGCGAAGCGTTTGAGCAAAAGGCGTTGAATGGCGTTATGGGTCAATCGTTGACTCACCGTGCGATAGGAGGCTGACCGAGTGTCCTACTCTACAGACCGGATGCCACTTTAGAGGGCCGGTCGCTAAATGACCACCGATTTTCGGGCCGGGAAAATGGCGTCAAAAGTATGTTGCCGAGACTCGCTCAGCGAGCCTCAGCACTTAACATCTATCGCAATACGCGGTGATTTTCGGTTTTTCGAAAGAAGATTGCTTTCTGGAGAATACTGCTTACATTGCAGTTTCCTACTGGATGCCTGTCGATTTTTACAACGTCACTTCAAAAGTTCCTTTTGACAAAAGGAGCTTCTCGCATTTGAACGTACCTTTGTAATATTTTTCGGACGCGAAGCTTTCCAATTTGAATTCTGGCCCTAGACCAATAAGTAATGGGTTGACGTTAAAAAGCAGCGAAGCCAGCCGGTTAGTCAAATCAAAGTCAATGGGTTCAGAGACTGCAAGCGAGTTCGGGAAAGCTATAATGATTGCGCCTGCCTTGGGGTACTCAGGACTATCAAAAGGCACTACGGAAGCAATCAGTAACGTCCGCGCCAATACGACGAGTGTGACATTCGTCCACTTGTGTTCCTTGTCACCAATAAAAAATGACACGAATCCGCCGGCAGCTTTTGCTTCGCCCCTGGCAAGCATGCCCGGCAAAAGTTCTATATCCAATTCCATAAATGTAGCCCCGGTGAGTCGGGTGGAGGTTTCCACCTGCCCCCTTACATTACTGCGCAAGAATTTTTCCCTGTACTGTCAACTCTAACAGTCGAACAGACTGTTTTCGTCTAGACGGACACTCGGTTATAACCTTGATCACCTACCGCCGTAGCGCAATTTCCCCCCGACGCTGATAGATGTGCCCGTCCACAAGCCGCGGTATACTTCCGCGCCTTTTTAGCGTCGCGCCACAGAGGGACAGCTACGAGCCGCAAGCTTCAAGCGGCAAGCTCTAGCTGTTCGCGTACTGCTTTAACTTGCCGCTCGAAGCTAGAAGCCTGTAGCTTCCCCACCGTTTTCAGAGGAGCGCGACTCATGACCGTGATCAAGCAAGATGACCTGATTCAGAGCGTTGCCGACGCCCTGCAGTTCATTTCCTATTACCACCCCGTGGATTTCATCCAGGCGATGCACGAAGCCTACCTGCGCGAAGAATCGCCAGCGGCCCGTGATTCGATGGCGCAGATCCTGATCAACTCGCGCATGTGCGCCACCGGCCATCGCCCGATCTGCCAGGACACCGGTATCGTCACCGTGTTCGTCCGTGTCGGCATGGACGTGCGCTGGGATGGCGCCACCATGGGTCTGGACGACATGATCAACGAAGGCGTGCGTCGCGCCTACAACCTGCCGGAAAACGTCCTGCGGGCCTCGATCCTTGCCGACCCGGCGGGCGCTCGCAAGAACACCAAGGACAACACCCCGGCCGTAATTCACTACTCCATCGTCCCGGGTAACACCGTGGAAGTGGACGTGGCGGCCAAGGGCGGCGGTTCCGAGAACAAGTCGAAAATGGCCATGCTCAACCCGTCCGACTCGATCGTCGACTGGGTATTGAAGACCGTGCCGACCATGGGCGCCGGCTGGTGCCCACCGGGCATGCTGGGTATCGGCATCGGCGGCACCGCCGAGAAGGCCGCAGTGATGGCCAAGGAAGTGTTGATGGAATCCATCGACATCCACGAGCTGAAGGCCCGTGGTCCGCAGAACCGCATCGAAGAAATGCGTCTGGAACTGTTCGAGAAGGTCAACCAGTTGGGCATCGGCGCCCAGGGCCTCGGTGGCCTGACCACTGTGCTCGACGTGAAGATCATGGATTACCCGACCCACGCCGCATCCCTTCCCGTGTGCATGATCCCGAACTGTGCCGCCACCCGTCACGCGCACTTCGTGCTCGACGGTTCCGGCCCGGCCTCGCTGGAAGCGCCACCGCTGGACGCCTACCCGGAAATCGTCTGGGAAGCCGGCCCGTCAGCCCGTCGCGTCAACCTCGACACCCTGACCCCGGAAGAGGTGCAGAGCTGGAAGCCGGGCGAAACCGTGCTGCTCAACGGCAAGATGCTCACCGGTCGCGACGCCGCGCACAAGCGCATGGTCGAGATGCTCAACAAGGGTGAAACCCTGCCGGTGGATCTGAAAGGTCGTTTCATCTATTACGTCGGCCCGGTTGATCCGGTCGGTGACGAAGTGGTTGGCCCGGCCGGCCCGACCACCGCAACGCGGATGGACAAGTTCACCCGCCAGATCCTCGAGCAGACCGGCCTGCTGGGCATGATCGGCAAATCCGAGCGCGGCCCGACCGCGATCGAAGCGATCAAGGACAACAAGGCCGTGTACCTGATGGCTGTCGGCGGCGCCGCTTACCTGGTTGCGCAAGCGATCAAGAAGTCCAAGGTGCTGGCATTTGCCGAGCTGGGCATGGAAGCGATCTACGAGTTCGAGGTCAAGGACATGCCGGTCACCGTAGCGGTGGACAGCAAAGGTGAGTCGGTACACATCACTGGCCCGGCGATCTGGCAACAGAAGATCAGCGAAAGCTTGGCGGTAGAAGTGCAGTAAGCTTCTGGCGTCATGAAAACGGCCGGTGCATCCGCAAAGATGCCCCGGCCGTTTTTGTGTGTTCAAACCAATTGCGATAAAAGAATCGCCCAAGCACAGAAAACGATCTTGCGCACCTGTCAGATCTGACAGGTCCATTAGCGGCCCACTCCTGTTAGCGTCTATCCATACGCCCTATGTAGCGCGAATGGATTCGACCATGGCCGATCAAGACCTCAGCATCACAGCTCCTTCCATCGCCAAAAGCTCATCGATCGCCACTATCGGCAAAAGCTGGAGCGCCGTAGGGCCGACCGCCTCGGCTGGATGCGAATTGCTGATCCCGCTATCGAGCGGTCGTGGCTACGGTCCGCAAATACCCTTGGCAATCAACAGCCAGAGCGGTACCGGCCCGTTTGGCCTCGGTTGCCACCTGGGCCTGAGCCAGATCAGTCGCCGCACCAACAAAGGTGTTCCACGTTATACCGAGCACGATGAAATCATCGGGCATGACGGCGAGGTGTGGATGGCAGAGCTCGATGATGCCGGAAACCTGAAGTCGCGCACGGAACACAGCTACAGAGACCGCCCCATCCCCGAACACAACGTCGTGACTTACCGGGCGCGGATCGAAAGTGATTTTTCCCTGCGCGAATGCTGGCATCCGGCTGACGGAGGAGCCCCTTTCTGGCTGATCCACGGCGCCGGCGGTACGTTGCAGGTCTACGGCAAAACCAGCGCCTCCCGCCGTGCCGACCCCGACGACCCATCACGCATCAGCAGCTGGCTTTTGTGTGAAAGCATGAACGCCCATGGCGAACACATCTGCTACGAGTACAAGGCCGACGATCAGCCTGACGAGCAAGACCCGATTCACGACTACCGCGCCCAGCGCTATCTGCGACGAGTGTGTTACGGCAATGCCACGGCGAGCGATCACCTTTACAGCTGGGACACTGACCGACCGACGGATCTGCCATGGCATTTTCAACTGGTGTTTGATTACGGCGAACGCAGCGACTCGTTGACGGAGATTCCCAGCTACGAGGAAGTGAACCGCTGGCGGCTGCGGCCTGATCCGTTTTCCACCTATGGCCAGGGTTTTGAGCTGAGCACCCGCAGGCTCTGCCAGCAAGTGTTGATGTTTCATCACTTCCCCGGGGGCCTGGCGACAGAGGCGAAGCTTGCACGTCGCCTGCTGCTGGAATATCGACCGATCCAGAACACTGCGCAGTGGGCCTACAGCCAGATCAGCGCGGCGCACTATCAGGCCTTCGATGCGCAAGGCAATGTCGAGCACTCACCGCCGCTAGAGTTCGAATACTCGCCCTTCGAGATCAACAAGGCACCTGCACGCCTGTTGGAAAACGAGACTCAACCGGGCATCGAAGACGGCGGGTTCTATCAATGCGTCGACTTGTATGGCGAGGGCGTGCCGGGCTTTCTCTGCCGCTACGATAACGCCTGGTATTACCGAGAACCGCTACGCGCGGCGCCTGGTACCGAACTGATCGGTTACGGCCCATGGGTTTTGCTGGACAGGATCCCGGTGGCAGATCGCAACCGTGCCGTGGCGCAACTGCTTGATCTGACCGGCGACGGCCGCCTGGACCTGATCATCGCCCGGTTGGGTTACTGCGGGTTTCATGCGCTGAATGCGCAGCGGCAATTCGAACTGTTCAGCGCGTTCGACACGTTTCCCCGGGAACACCAGGATCTGACTTTGACCATGGGGGATTTCAGCGGGGACGGGCTGATGTCAGCGGCCAGCATCAGCCCCGACCGCGTGCGCCTCTATGCCAGCCTGCGCGAAAAAGGCTTCGCCGCCGCACAGGAAATACCCCATGAATACGCAGACGACCGTCTGCCGGTGTTCAGCAACTCGCGAACCGAACTGGTGCTTTTGGGCAACCTGCTCGGCAGCGACATGCCCGAGCTGTGCCGCATCCGCCATGACGAGGTCCGTTGCTGGCCGAATCTTGGTCATGGCAAATTCGGTCAAGGTCGCAAGATCAGCGCCCTGCCCTTCACCCATGAAGAATTCGACGCCTCGCGAGTACGTCTGGCCGATCTCGATGGCTCCGGCGCGCCGGCATTGATCTATCTCAAATCCGAAGGGTTCGACATTTACCTGAACCGGGGCGGCAACGGCCTGGAGCAGATTCCCGTCAGCGTGCCGTGGCCTGAAGACGTGCGCTATGACCGTTTGTGCCAGGTCAGTTTCGCCGACCTGCAAGGCCTCGGTTGCGCCAGCCTGATTCTGACGGTGCCGCATATCCAGCCGCGGCATTGGCGCTACGATTTTGTTGCAGCCAAGCCCTACCTGCTGGTCAACAGTAACAACAACATGGGCTGTTCCAGCAGCGTGACTTATCGCAGCTCGGCTCAGGAATGGCTGGATGAAAAGGAGCGGCTGCTGGCACTTGAGCGTGCACCGGTATGTCACCTGCCCTTTCCGCTGGCCGTGGTGAAGAAGCAGGAGCAGCACGACGAGATCACCGGCAACCGGTTGACCCAGTCGTTCACTTGGCGCGAAGGGTTCTACGACGGCAGGGAGAGGGAATTTCGCGGGTTCGGCTACTTGCAGCAACTTGACTGCGAGGTTGGAACCGATCCTTCAGAGCCTGGCTTCAGCGAGCCGGTGCAAACATGCACCTGGTTTCACAACGGTCAGGAAATCAATCGCTCCCGCGACGATTATTTCAGCGCGGATGTGAACGCCTGCCCGTTGGGCGAAACCCTGTTCAGTCGTTACCACCCCAAAGGTGAAATCGATGAGCCCGTCACTCCGGAGGAGTCCGACAGTCGCTATCGGATTGCGCAGGCACTGGTTGGCTCGGTCGCTCGAACAGAAATTTTTCCCTACCGCGCCGATGCGCAGGCGCCCGGTGCAGCCGCACTGTACTCGGTAGAAGAGAAGCGCTATCTGGTTCGCGAGGTGCGGCCACAGGGGCCATATGCCGCAGCCGTTCTGCTGCCCCTTCAGGTCGAAGCCATCAGCTATCAGTACGACGGTTTTATCAACGACCCGCTGTGCCGCCACGATGTCACCCTGCGCTGGAACGCTTATGGCGCCGCGACCCACGCACTTACGGTGAGCTATGCGCGCAGGTTGACCGCCCAGAGCCCGCCCCCCTTCACCGAAGACCATCTGAATCAATGGTGGTCCGACGCTCACGACGAGGCGCAACAATACTTTTACATCAGTGAAACCCGTGCACGTCTGATCAATCTGCCAGAGCCACAGCAATGGCGATTGGGCTTGCCGTATCTGGAACGGGGCGATGCGCTGAAATTGGCCAAAGGTACGCTCCCCGGCGAGTTGAACCCGGCACGGGTGTCTTTCGAATCACTGAGAGAGCTGCAGGATACGCAAGAATGGGCCATGGAAAGGGTACTGACTTCGCAATCCATACAGCGTTATGTGGACGTAGAGGGTATTGAACTGGATGACGGCGTCGCCGGATTCGAAGCGCTGTCGCACTCTCTGGAGCTTGCCCTGCTGGATAAAACCGCGCTGGACGCTTACAGCATTGTGCCGGACCTGAATATCCGCGAGGCCCTCGCGGCAATTGGTTACTCACCCATGGCGCTGCTGTTCGAAGCACCGCCCAGCGAGGAACCAAACCTTTGGTCGTCGCGGTTCAATCTGGCCCGGTACGGCGGCTTGCAAGCGTTCTACAACGTGCTCGATTTCAATGAAACGCCAAGCCATGGCGTGACCAAAGCCGAATACGATCAACGCTATCTGACAGTCATGCGCATGGAGTTGCCCGACGGTTGTGCCGTCCAGGTCGCGGAGTTCGATTATCACGCCCTGAAACCCAAGCGAATCACCGACGCCAATGACAACACTGAAGAAGTCATCTACGAGCCTTCCGGTCAGCCACTGATCATCAGCTTTCACGGTACCGAGAACGGCAAACCTGCCGGATTCGACAAGCTGACCGATGACTGGACCTTGCCGGATCCCAGTCCGGAATACGCCATTCAGTTTCCGGAAGATACCGTAGGACACGCAGCGAGCACTCTGCACAAAAACCTTTTCAGCTGGATGGGCCTGATACCCGCCTCCACACTTCAAAGCCGCGCGATCAAGCAAGGTGACCTGTTGCCCGGCGGGCAGATCCGTGCCAGCGCACGTCGCCGGCTTGCGCGAAATCCCGGCCCGACGCCTGAAGACCAGCAATTGCTCATGGCCATTGAACTGGCTTACCGAGAACCGGTTCACACCGTAGTGCTCAGCGCCGACCGCTATCCCTACGACGCCATAAAGGCGCAGATCCAGATCGTCAAAACCTGCGTCGACGGCTTTGGTCGGGTCCTGCAAACCCAGCAGAAGGTCGATCCGGGGTTGGCTTATGTGGTGGGTGAGGATGGTGAGTTGCTCATCGAAGAAGGTGAGCAACCGACGCAGTCACGCTGGCGCATCAGTGAACGCGTCGAATACAACAACAAAGGTCTGCCGCAGCGCCAATACCGGCCGTTTTTCGCCAACACCCACCGCTACGTCAATGATCAATCGCTGCGCCAACTCGGGTTGTTCGATCAGCTGTTCTATGACGCAACGGGGCGTCCGATCAAGCTGATCAACGCCAAGGGCGACTTTTCCCGCGAGACTTATCATCCCTGGTATCACGCCAGCGAAGACTTCAACGACACCGCTGAAGAGGTGATGTCTACGCGCGGGTCAGGCTCATGAGCGCCTCCACACATTGGCGCACGCCTTCGCTGACAGCCAGCGACGGACGTGGCCTGCCAGTCCGTCAGGTCGCTTATTTGCGTACCGTGGCGGGTGACACGCCTAGCGCACTCGTGACCCGCCAGCACCACGATGTCGCCGGGCGTCTGGTCGCGCAACAGGATCCGCGCCTGCCGACAGCAAACACAACCAGCGTGTTTGCGCTGAACGATATCGCCGTGTTTACCAACAGCCGGGATAGCGGCTGGCGCCTGCTGCTGCCGGGCAGGGCCGGGGAGCCCGGACACCGTTGGGATGAGCGCGGCCACGTCTGGCAGTCGACCTTCGACGAGCAATTGCGCGTGGTGCAGCTTGAAGTCTCGGGAAACGGCGAAAATCAGCTCGATACCTTCACGTACGCCCCAGGCTCTGCCGAAGCAGACTCCAACCTGCGCGGCCGGTTGATCTGGCAGACGGATCCGTCAGGTTCGCTGGACATCACCGGCTATGCCCTCACCGGACAGGCACTGGTGGAAAAACGCACTTTTCACGATAACGAAGCGTTCACCAGCCATCAGGTGTTCAGTCCGCTTGGCGCCGTACTTGAACAGACCGATGCCGGCGGCCATCGCAGAGCATCGCGCTATGGTCTTGCCGGGCAGCTCAGGCAAATGGAGCTGCAAGTCGAGACGAAAGTCACGCAGGTCTTGCTGGATGCGCAGTACAACGCGAACAATCAGATCATCTCGCAGCTGGCCGGTAACGGTGTCCTGAGTCAGTGGACGTATGACCCGGCCGACGGACGCCTGCATACGCGCACCAGTCAGAAAACTGCTCACCCCAGATTGCAGGATCTGCATTATTTCTACGATCGCATCGGCAATATCATTCGCATCGAAGACTACGCCTTCGAGCCCGTCTGGTTCGCCAATCAACGGGTCGACGGCCACCGCGAATTCAGCTACGACTCCCTGTACCGGTTGGTCCGCGCGACCGGTCATGACGACGCGCTGCCCCCGGACATTCCCGGCTTGCCGCAACCGCCCGACGAGAAAAACCGCCTCAACTACACCCAGACGTATAGCTACGACGATGGCGGCAATCTGACCGAATTGCGTCATCAGCGCGACGGCGCCGGCCGCACCCGGCGCATGTGCATCGACGCTCAAAGCAATCGCGGGGTGCGTTGGGAAACGGGCGACGAGCCGCCGGACTTCGGTACCTGGTTCGACCCGCACGGCAATCAACGCAAGCTGCGCCACGGTCCGTCATTGCAATGGAGCAGGCGTGATGAGCTGGAGCGCGTGGATCTGGTTATCCGTCAGGACGGCGATAACGATGCCGAGTATTACCAGTACAGCGCCGGCCAGCGGGTCCTCAAATGTCATGAATGGTTCACCGACAAGATCCGCCACTTCCACCAGGTGCGCTACCTGCCGGGGCTGGAAATCCGCAGCAAAGACAACGGCGAAGAGCTGCACATCATCAGCCTCGGTAACGCGCGCTGCCTGCATTGGGCGCAACGTTCAGCGCCGATAGACGACCAGATACGTTACACCCTCGAAGACCACCTCGGCTCTTGCGTGATGGAGCTCAATGAAAACGCTGTGGTCACCAGCGCAGAAGGCTATTACCCGTTCGGCGAAACCGCGTGGATGGCCCCGGAATCGGAAATCGAATACCGCTTCATCCGATATTCCGGCAAGGAAATGGATGTCAGCGGTTTGTACTACTACGGCGCCCGCTATTACGCGCCGTGGTTGCAGCGCTGGATCAGTGCCGATCCGGCGGGGGATGTGGATGGGTTGAATGTGTATGCGTTTGTAGGAAACAACCCGGTCTCTTTTGTGGATGTGCAGGGGAACAGCCGAGAAGGACATGAGATTGTCAACTTCGCAAACTTTCTGAGCGTTCTTAGTGATTACTCTGTTACTGCTCAAGAACAGATTCAGAACATCTCACACGGACAATACGGTGTCGAATTGCTGGCGAATTTCGCGGGAGAAGGCATCAATGCCGCAGCCAGTTTCCTCGGCGGCCTTCACCTCGGTCCGAAAATAGGCTCAATGCTTCCCGACAATCCGCACATGGTCAATTTTACTGAACAGGGTAAACCACCATTTCTCGAAGGGTTTGTTGGCGGGAACATCGCCGGCACCATCACGGGGGAACTTGCTGATCGCCTCATGTCCCCTGCAAATCTGATCAAGCCCTTGATTCCACAAACGTCAGCAATGAGCGTCGCAGCCATTGATGAAAAGATCGGTCTCACACAGGGTCGACTGGATACCAGCCCGGCCAACGCAAGCCTGATATTCATGAACTACGTCGTCGGATCAGTTATTGGAGGCGTCGGCGCAACGCTCAATATGGGGCAACGTGTACAAGAAGCCGAGGACATCAAAAACGGATTGGATCCGGTAAAGATTCAGAAAATCGAAACCATGCTTGCAGACTGGAAAGAAGCCCTCACTTCCCGAATGGCCATCGCCGAAAAAGCGTACAGGCGTCTGGGGCGAAACACGTTCGATGCAGGTCTTGTGATACCTAATGCAGGCCACTCAACAGCTGCGGGGCCTATCCGACTCGAAGCCCTTCGAGAGGAAACCAGTAAGGTTTTGGGATTTATCGAAACCAGCCAGACCATGATGAGTTGGTACAAGGAAGACGCACTCACAGACAACCGTTTTTTGCGCAAACAAGCTCAACCGAAACCCAGGTTCAAAGCGGCATTTCAGGATTTTGTCAGGCCATTCACCCCACATACAAATCCACACCAATGAAATTCGATACCGTTCATTCGCGCACTCCTGCGTTGACGGTCACCGACGCACGTGGCCTGCCAGTCCGACAGGTCGCTTACTTACGTTCGGTAGCCGGTGCTACGCCAAGCGTCCTGGTGTCCTGCCAGCACTACGACGTGCTCGGTCGTCTGGTCGCGCAAAGAGATCCGCGTCTGCGAGAGACTCATGCGAATACTACCACCGTGTATTCGCTGAACGACGCTGCGGTGTACACCGACAGCGTGGACTCCGGCTGGCGTCTGGTGCTGCCGGGGCTGGCCGGCGAGCCGCGGCAGCGTTGGGACGAGCGCGGTCACCACTGGGCGTCGACCTTCGATACGCAGCTGCGCGTGACAACGCTCAAGGAAGACGGTGACGCTCGGATCGACAGTTACAGTTATGGTGAAAGCTCTGCCGATGCCGGCCACAACCTGCGCGGCCAAATGATCCAACAGACTGACTCTTCAGGCTCACTGGATATCACCAGTTACGCTCTCACCGGTCAGGCGCTCGCGCAAACCCGAACCTTTGACGATGGCGAGGCGTTCACCAGCCATCAGGTCTTCAGCCCATTGGGCGCTGTGCTGCAGCAGACCGATGCCGGTGGTTATCGCAGAGCGTCAAGCTACGGTCTTGCCGGCCAGCTCAAACAGGTGGAGCTGCAAGTCGGGGAGCAGATCACACAGGTTCTGCGGGATGCGCAGTACAACGCCGATGATCAGATCATCTCGCAACTGGCCGGTAACGGGGTACTCAGCCAATGGACGTACACCGCGACCGATGGCCGCCTGCAAACACGGATCAGCCATAAAACCGGCCAGGCCAGGTTGCAGGATCTCGCCTATTTCTACGACCGCGTCGGCAACATCATCCGCATCGAAGACCACGCCTTCGAGCCGACCTGGTTCGCCAACCAACGGGTCGATGGCCAACGCGAATTCAGCTACGACTCCTTGTACCGGTTGATCCGCGCGACCGGTTACGACGACGCCCTGCCTCCTGATATCCCCGGCCTGCCGCAACCGCCCGATGAGAAAAACCGCCTTAATTACACCCAGACTTACACCTACGATGACGGGGGTAACCTGACCGAGCTGTGCCATCAGCGCGACGGCGGCAGTCGCACCAGGCGCATGTACATCGACGAGCAAAGCAACCGCGCAGTGCGCTGGGAAACCGGCGATCACGAACCGGACTTTGGCAACTGGTTCGACCTGCATGGCAATCAACGCAGGCTGCGGCACGGTCCGCAACTGCACTGCAACAGTCGCGACGAGCTGGAACATATAGATCTGGTGATCCGCAAGGACAGCGTCAACGACACCGAGAGTTACCAATACAGCCAGGGCGTACGGGTACTCAAGCGCCGTGAAACGTTCGCCAAAGGTGCCAATCACTTCCAGCAGGTGCGCTACCTGCCCGGCCTGGAAATCCGCAGCAAAGACAATGGCGAAGAACTGCACATCATCAGCGTAGGTAACGCGCGCTGCCTGCATTGGGTGAGCAATCCACCTGCCGCCAACACTCAACTGCGTTACACCCTCGAAGACCACCTCGGCTCATGCGTAATGGAGCTCGATGACAACGCTACGGTCACCAGCGAAGAAGGCTACTACCCGTTCGGCGAAACCGCTTGGATGGCACCGAAATCGGAAACCGCATACCGCTTCATCCGTTACTCCGGCAAGGAAATGGACGTCAGCGGTTTGTACTACTACGGCGCCCGTTATTACGCGCCGTGGTTGCAGCGCTGGGTCAGTGCCGATCCGGCGGGGGATGTGGATGGGTTGAATCTGTATGCGTTCGTAAGCAACAACCCCGTCGGCTATATAGACGCCGACGGCCAAGGCAAAGTACTACCGACAAAAGCGGACTATGACTCCGCCTGGAGCAGGCACTTTTCGCGGGAAAACGCCAGTTATGCAAAAAGAGGTCAAGGGATGGCTTCTGATCGCCTGCGCAATGCTCTGGCGAATCAGATACTCAAGCATGTGAATATTTTGGCAATCACCCGACTGCGTTCCAACAATGTGCAGCAGCAGATTCGCAACCAGAATTCAACGTCCCAATTTGCGAAAGCGACCGCCCGCAGGACAGCCGTTCATTTGACGAATCAGACCCTTAGTTATGGCGCGGGAATACTGGTGGGGCTGGGCGCCCAAGCTCTGGGGGCAGCCGCTCCTGGCGCAGGAAATGTGGTTGGTATCGGCATGGGGGTAGCCACAAAAACCGCCGTCAGCTTCGCTATTGACTACATTGCCGAACAAAGTGGGCTGAGCACCTCGGTCAAGCTCAAGACAAGTCCGCTTGATCCCGACAAACTCATCCGGCAGGCAGAGTACAAGTCCATGAACCTGCTGAATTATCTGGGCCACAAAGTCGTCAAGAATTTCGACATTCGAAAAACCAAAGGCCAGGTAGGCACCGGAAAATTCGTCACCTCTGTGGGGCTAAAATTTATTACGCCAACCGTTGCCTCTGAAGCAAGTGCAGCGATCTCCTTAGCGGTTGGAGCAGTAGAAATCGCCAAAGAAGTCAGCGATGCCAGTTCGGAAATATCCGCCGAGAAATACGACAGGCTGTTCACGTATATTCCAGAATTGGTCCAGCAGATCAACGATAACCTGCAAACCACAAGAGAGCACTTCGCTGCACTTTCCATCGATTCGCTGGCGGGTATCAATCTTGCCGACCTTGAAGCGGAAACGGAGAAAATTACCGAACAATTGCAAGAAACAATGAACATGGCAATCTCCTATTCGAAGAAACCCAGGGCGGCATGACCCCCATGGATCTCAAGTAGCAGGCAAGGGGTGATGGCATGCTATCGTGCCCGCCCGTCCTGCCGACCTTTGATCCAGCATGCTGCCGACTTCCCGTACCCTGCGTCTGTCGTTGTATTCCCTGCTGATCATCGCCGGCACGGTCATTGCCGCGACGCTCGCGATGCGTCACGCCGAGCGTCAGGCGCTGGAAGAAGACGCGGCCCGCGCCAATCAGCAACTGGGGTTGTACGCCAACTCCTTGCACACCCTGATCGACCGCTATCGCGCCCTGCCCGCCGTGCTGGCGCTGGACCCGCAATTGCGTTCGGCCCTGGCCGGCCCGGTCGATGCTGCGCAGCAAGCGGCATTGAATGTGAAACTGGAAAAGATCAACGGTGCGGCGCAGTCCTCGACCCTTGAACTGCTGGATCGTACCGGCCTGGCCGTGGCCGCCAGCAACTGGCGCTTGCCCAGCAGTTACGTTGGCCACAATTACGGCTTCCGCCCCTACTTCAGCCAGACCCGCACCCAAGGCACCGGGCGTTTTTACGCAGTGGGCGTGACCAGCGGCATTCCCGGCTATTTCCTTTCCAGCGCCGTACTTGGCGACAACGACGAGTTTCTCGGCGCGATGGTGGTCAAGCTGGAATTTCCCGAACTGGAACGCGAATGGAGTCAGGGCAGCGACACGCTGCTGGTCAGCGATGCACGCGGGATCATCTTTATCGCCAATCAGCCGGGCTGGCGTTATCGCGCCTTGCGGCCGTTGAGCGCCGATGATCTGGCCGAGATCAAAACCACGCGTCAGTACGACAAGCAATCGCTGCTGCCGCTGACCCATTTGCCGCTACGGCGCTTCGATGACAACAGCGATCTGCGCCGGGTCGAAGGTCCGCAGGGCACGGCGGACTATCTGTGGGAATCGCTGCCGCTGGCGACCGAAGGCTGGACCCTGCACCTGTTGCGCCGCCCGCAAGTGGCCTTCGAGGATTTGCGCAACGCCGCACTGGCCGCCGCTGGCGTGTGGCTGGCGCTGGTCTTCTTGTTGCTGTTCCTCAATCAGCGCTGGCGGCTGGCCAAGGTCCGTCAGCGCAATCGCGAAGAACTCGAGCGTCTGGTCGAGGAGCGCACCCGCGACTTGCGCACCGCGCAGGAAGGTCTGGTGCAGTCGGCCAAACTCGCCGCGCTGGGGCAGATGTCCGCCGCACTGGCCCACGAAATCAATCAACCGCTGACCGCCCAGCGCATGCAACTGGCCACCCTGCGCCTGCTGCTCGAACATGGCCGTGTCGATGACGCCTACAAGGCGCTGAAACCGGTGGACGATATGCTCACGCGCATGGCTGCCCTCACCGGCCACCTCAAGACTTTCGCCCGCAAAAGCCCGAGCGGTCTGCGCGAACGTCTGGATCTGGCGACGGTGGTCGATCAGTCGCTGCAACTGCTCGATGCGCGACTGCGTGACGAGCAGGTCAGCCTGGTGCTGCATCTGACCCGTCCGGCGTGGGTGCGCGGTGATGCGATTCGTCTGGAACAGGTGTTGATCAATTTGCTGCGCAACGCGCTGGATGCGATGCAGGGTAAAGCCTGCAAGCGCCTGGAAATCCGTCTGGAGGCCGATGAGCAATTGTGGCGGCTCAGCGTCAGCGACAACGGCGGCGGGATTGCCGAGGAACATTTGGGCCAAGTGTTCGATCCGTTCTTTACCACCAAACCGGTGGGCGATGGTCTCGGCCTGGGGCTGGCAGTATCCTTCGCCATCGTGCATGAATCCGGCGGGCGCCTGAGCGTCGAGAATGGCGACCACGGCGCAGTGTTCAGCCTGACCCTGCCAATCGATCTGGAGGCACACATCTGATGCTCAATTCGGTGATGGTGGTCGACGACGAAAGCAGCATTCGCGACGCCGTTGAACAGTGGCTGAGCCTGTCGGGGTTTCAGGTGCAATTGTTCAGCCGTGCCGAAGAATGCCTCGCCGCGCTCCCGGAACATTTTGCCGGGGTGATCCTCAGCGACGTGCGCATGCCCGGCATGGACGGCTTGCAATTGCTCGCGCAAGTGCAACAGCGCGACAGCGATCTGCCGGTGATTCTGCTTACCGGCCATGGCGATGTGCCGATGGCGGTCGAAGCCATGCGCGATGGCGCCTACGACTTTCTGGAAAAACCGTTCAGCCCGGAAACCCTGCTCGGCAGCCTGCGCCGGGCGCTGGACAAACGCCGCCTGGTCCTGGAAAACCGCGCCCTGCACGAACTGGCTGACAACCGCGCTAGGCTGGATGCGACGTTGCTCGGCGTGTCCCGCGGCTTGCAGACATTGCGTCGGCAGGTGCTGGATCTGGCGACGTTGCCGGTCAACGTGCTGATCCGTGGTGAAACCGGCAGCGGCAAGGAACTGGTCGCGCGTTGCCTGCATGATTTCGGCCCGCGCGCCGGCAAACCTTTCGTGGCGCTGAACTGTGCGGCGATCCCGGAGCAATTGTTCGAGGCCGAACTGTTCGGCCATGAGAGCGGCGCGTTTACCGGCGCCTCGGGCAAACGCATCGGCAAGCTGGAATATGCCGATGGCGGCACGCTGTTTCTCGACGAGATCGAAAGCATGCCGCTGGCCCAGCAGGTGAAATTGCTGCGGGTCTTGCAGGAACAGAAACTCGAGCGGTTGGGTTCGAACCAAAGCATTCGCGTTGATTTGCGTATCGTCGCGGCGACCAAACCGGACCTGCTCGACGAAGCTCGCGCCGGGCGTTTTCGTGAGGACCTGGCGTATCGCCTGAACGTCGCCGAACTGCGCTTGCCGCCGCTGCGCGATCGCCGCGAAGACATTCCGTTGCTGTTCGAGACCTTCGCGCAGAATGCCGCTCAGCGTCTGGGCCGGACCTTTCCGCCGTTGACCGGTGCGCAGCTCAGTCACTTGCTCAGCCATGACTGGCCGGGCAACGTCCGCGAACTGGCTAACGTTGCCGAGCGTCAGGTACTGGGGCTTGATGAACCGGTCGCCGGAATCGATCCGGGGCAGTCGCTGGCGGCGCAGCAGGAAGCCTTCGAAGCGCAATGCCTGCGCGCGGCGTTGACCCGGTATAAAGGTGATGTCAAAGCCGTGCTCGAAGAACTGCAACTGCCGCGCCGCACGTTCAATGAAAAGATGCAGCGGCATGGATTGAGTCGGGAGATGTTTCTGGCGGAGTGAGGCAGAGATTTGTGGTGTAGCTGAAATCCATCCCCCTCACCCCAGCCCTCTCCCCCAGGGGGCGAGGGGGAAGGGAGCCGATCTCCATGCTTTCCCGAATCTGTATTCGACTCGATATTGCAGGTCGATGTAACCCACAAGAACACCTCGGTCAGTCCCCTCTCCCTCTGGGAGAGGGCTAGGGTGAGGGGCTTTTGATCTTCACGCGGTAAGCGGAAATCCGCTCACTCAGCCCAATCAGTCGGCACAAATCCGCTCACTCCTCCCCGCCACCCCTTCTAAACCGGCCCCTCACCCCTTGGCACACCTCCTGCTATAGCCCTGGCAGGCTGCGTTCCGACGCGCTCCACAAAAACAATTAAACGAAGGATCCTTCAATGGATAACTCCAACGCCCTGCCCCTTGGGTCGGCTGCCGTGCCGGCCAAACCGAGAACCACCGCCAGCCGGATCAAATCGATCTTCAGCGGCTCTGTCGGCAACATGGTCGAGTGGTACGACTGGTACGTGTACGCCGCCTTCTCCCTGTACTTCGCGAAAACCTTTTTCCCCGCCGGTTCCACCACCGCGCAACTGATGAACACCGCAGCGATCTTCGCCGTGGGCTTCCTGATGCGTCCGATCGGTGGCTGGCTGATGGGCATGTACGCCGACAAGGTCGGGCGCAAGAAAGCGCTGATGGCCTCGGTATACCTCATGTGCTTCGGCTCGCTGCTGATCGCCCTGAGCCCGAACTATGAAACCATCGGCATCGGCGCGCCGATCCTCTTGGTATTCGCCCGCCTGCTGCAAGGCCTGTCGGTCGGTGGCGAGTACGGCACCTCGGCGACTTACCTGTCCGAGATGGCGACCAAGGAACGTCGCGGCTTCTTCTCCAGCTTCCAGTACGTGACCCTGATCTCCGGCCAGCTCATCGCCCTCGGCGTCTTGATCGTGCTGCAAAACATGCTGACCACCGAACAGCTCTACGCGTGGGGCTGGCGTATTCCGTTCGCCATCGGCGCGCTCTGCGCAGTGGTAGCGCTGTACCTGCGTCGCGGCATGGAAGAAACCGAGTCGTTCACCAAGAAAGAAAAATCCAAGGAAAGCGCCATGCGCACCTTGATGCGCCACCCGAAAGAGCTGTTGACCGTGGTCGGCCTGACCATGGGCGGCACCCTGGCGTTCTACACCTACACCACCTACATGCAGAAGTATCTGGTGAACACGGTCGGCATGAGCATCTCCGACTCGACCACCATTTCCGCCGCCACGCTGTTCCTGTTCATGTGCCTGCAACCGATCATCGGTGGCCTGTCGGACAAGATCGGTCGTCGCCCGATCCTGATCGCGTTCGGCGTGCTCGGTACGATCTTCACCGTGCCGATCCTGATGACCCTGCACACCATCCAGACCTGGTGGGGCGCGTTCTTCCTGATCATGGCGGCGCTGATCATTGTCAGCGGCTACACCTCGATCAACGCGGTGGTCAAAGCCGAATTGTTCCCTACCGAAATCCGCGCCCTGGGCGTCGGCCTGCCGTACGCGCTGACCGTGTCGATCTTCGGCGGCACTGCCGAATACATCGCGCTGTGGTTCAAGAGCATCGGCATGGAAACCGGTTACTACTGGTACGTCACCGCGTGCATTGCCGTGTCGCTGCTGGTGTACATCACCATGAAAGACACCCAGAAGCATTCGCGGATCGTGACTGACTGACGGGGCTACATCGCTGGCAGGCCACAAAATCTGTGTCCTGCCACGAACCCTACGGGGTCTCGCGTCTGGCTGGAAATATGCGCCGGGTCCTTGCACTATGGCTGCATCCGAATGCAGCTCAGGAATCCGCTCCCCATGCCCGATGACATCCATTTCTACGAACCCGCCAACGGCCACGGTCTGCCCCACGATCCGTTCAACGCCATCGTCGGCCCGCGCCCCATCGGCTGGATTTCCTCCCAGGATGCCGAAGGCCGACTCAATCTCGCGCCGTACAGTTTCTTCAACGCCTTCAACTACGTGCCGCCGATCATTGGTTTTTCCAGTGTCGGGCGCAAAGACAGTCTGAACAACATCGAGCAGACCGGGGAGTTCGTCTGGAACCTCGCCACGCGCCCGTTGGCCGAGCAGATGAACCAGAGCTGCGCGATGGTCGCGCCTGAGGTCAACGAGTTTGAACTGGCAGGGCTGACGACCGTGGCGTCAAAGGTGATTTCGGTGCCACGGGTCGCCGAAAGCCCGGTGTCCTTCGAGTGCAAGGTTACGCAGATCATCCAGCTGCAACGCGCCGATGGCGAAACCGTACCGAGCTGGCTGATCCTCGGTGAGGTGGTTGCGGTGCACATCGCCAAATGGCTGCTGAAGGACGGCATCTACGACACCGCCGCCGCACAACCGATTTTGCGCGGCGGCGGGCCGGCGGATTATTTCCAGCTGGGGCCTGAGGCGCTGTTCAAAATGTGGCGCCCGGGCGCACAGAAGTAATTACCAGATCAGCTCGGCGTCATCGGTGACGCCCTTGAGCTTGTCCAGCTCGTTGATGGCTGCGTCATCGGCAGCAATGGCGCCGGGAAACACTTGCTCATCGAGCAACTTGTGAAAGCGTGGGGCGCCGCCATCGACCAGGGCCTTGACCGCGATCGCCGCGTAATAACCCTTGTTGCCGCCCAGCTCGACGGGGACGACTGCGGAGACTGCTTCGAAGCGTTCAAACTCTTTACGTGCCATGTCGCGGATCCTGGCTCAATCAAATAAGCCGGACATTAAACCCTCAACCGGCGAGTTTGTGTATCGGCGCGGCGCATTGACCGAGGGCCTGCGCGGCGGAAACGTCCCTGAAGGTGTGGAAGTCGAGGCTGTTGACCACCAGGTCCTGCACTAGCTCGGCGAAGACTTCCATCGACGGACTGTTGAAATACGTCGTCATCATTTGCTGACTGCTCCAGTAGCCGCTGACCAGCCATAGGTCGGCGTCGCACTGCGATTGTTGCAGGGAAAAACTCAGGCAGCCGGGCGCCGCGCGCGAGACCTCGATCAACGCGCTCAGGCGCACGCCGAGTTCCGCCGAACGCCCGGCCTGGGCACGAACGAAGGCCATATGACTGACAGGCATTTGCTTGGACATGATCAACCCTCCATGAAATCGCGTGGCAGCCGGGGGACGGGCTGCGACTGAAGCAAAGATTAAGGGCCGGGGCTGCCGCGCCGTTAGTCGATTCCTGCCTTCGCGTTGCACAATCCTGCGAGACTGCGCAGATGACCTGTAACAACCTGTAAACACGCGCAACACGCCTGTCATACGCGTTTTGTGTAGGAGCTGCCGAAGGCTGCGATCTTTGGCTTTTGCCTTGAAGATCAACGGATCGCAGCCTTCGGCAGCTCCTACGGAATCGTCTGGCGGGAGACCTGCGTGCACCTGCGGGCAGAATCAGGCAAGCATTTGGCAGAATGTGTCTACCGCTGCTGCTTGCACAAACATATGCTCTGCTGCATTCCCCCCTCACTTGCCGAGGATGCCGTGCATGACGTCATTCGATCGTTTTCAAGCCGAACCCAGCGCCGACATGGAAAAGCAGCGTGCGGAGCTGGCGGCGATCATCCGCCGCAACACCAGCGACGATGGCAGCTACCAGACCGCGATCGGTTCGCTGGTGATGTCGCGCCACACCCAGTCCCATGACTTTGCCCCGGTACTCGCGCAGCCGGCGCTGTGCATCATGGCGCAGGGGCGCAAAGAGGTCCGCCTGGCCGATGAGTTCTTCAACTACGACCCGCTGAATTATCTGGTGGTGTCGGTTTCGATGCCGCTCAGCGGGCGCGTGGTCAATGTCTCGCCGGAAGAACCGATCCTCGCCGTGCGCCTTGACATCGACCCGACCGAAATCACCGCACTGATCGCCGACGCCGGCCCGATGGGCGTACCGACGCGGCCGACCGGACGTGGTCTGTACGTGGAAAAAATCGACAGCGCCATGCTCGACGCGGTGCTGCGTCTGGCCCGGCTGCTCGACGCGCCGAAAGACATCGCCATGCTCGCGCCGCTGATTCGCCGGGAGATTCTCTATCGCCTGCTGCGTAGTCCGCAGGGTCATCGTTTGTATGAGATTGCGATTGCCAACAGTCAGAGCCATCGCATCAGCCAGGCCATCAAATGGCTCAACGGCAACTTCGAGCAGCCGCTGCGCATCGATGATCTGGCGCGGGAAGTGAACCTCAGCGTGTCGACGTTGCATCACCGTTTCAAGGCGATGACCGCGATGAGTCCGTTGCAATATCAGAAGCAGTTGCGCCTGCAAGAGGCGCGGCGGCTGATGTTGACCGAAGGGCTGGAAGCCTCGGCGGCGGGGTATCGGGTGGGCTATGAAAGTCCGTCGCAGTTCAGCCGTGAGTACAGCCGACTGTTTGGCGCGCCGCCGTTGCGGGATCTGGCGCGGTTGCGGCTTTCGGTCTGATCCGGAACCTGAAGTGGGGCTTATGGCGCTTTCGCGAGCAGGCTCGCTCCCACAGGGAAATGCATTCCAATGTGGGAGCGAGCCTGCTCGCGAAGGGGTCAGTCCAAGCGCTACATATCTATGATCAGACCGCGCGGATCACATGCTTGATCTCCTGAAACGCCGCCAACCCCCAAGGCCCCAGTTCGCGGCCGACACTGCTCTGCTTGTAACCACCCCAAGCCGTCTGCGGGAAAATCACCTGCGGAGCATTGATCCACACCAGCCCTGCCTGCAAGGCATTGGCCACGCGATCCGCCGTTGCAGCATCGCGCGTCACCACACTCGCGACCAGGCCGAACTGCGTGTCGTTGGCCAGCGCAATCGCCTCGCTCTCACTGGCGAAACTGCGCACACACACCACCGGGCCGAAAATCTCTTCACGCCATAACGCGCTGTCCAGCGGCACGTCGGTGAACACCGTCGGCTGCAAAAAATAACCGCGCGGCAAATGCGCCGGACGATTACCGCCGCACACCAACCTCGCCCCGGCGCTCAAACCGCGATCAATATGCCCAAGCACCCGTTGGTACTGCGCCTGATTGACCAGCGCGCCCATCTCCACATCCGCATCAAACGGATCAGCGACCCGGATCGCCTCCACACGTTTTTGCAGGCGCTGAAGAAATTCATCCATCAATGTCTCGGCGACAAGCACGCGACTGGTGGCCGAGCACATCTGCCCGGCGTTGAAGAACGCCCCGCCACAGGCCAGTTCCACCGCCAGTTGCAGATCGGCATCCGCCAGCACCAGCAAGGAAGATTTGCCACCCAGCTCCAGGCTCACACCCTTCACCGTTTCGGCAGCGCGTTGCATCACCTGCACGCCAACCGCATTGCTGCCCGTGAAGGAAATCCTGGCGATGCGTGGATCCGCCGACAACGGCGCGCCCACCGCCAGACCAGTGCCGCAGACCAGATTGAACACGCCGTCGGGCAAACCGGACTCAGCGATGATCGCGGCCAGTTCCAGCTCCGGCAGCGGCGTCACTTCAGAAGGTTTCAGCACCACGCAGCAACCGGCGGCGAGCGCTGGCGCCAGTTTCCATGCGGTGGTGACCATGGGGAAATTCCACGGCACGATCAGCCCGACCACACCGCATGGCTCACGACGCAGGCGTGCGCTGAAGTCATCGCTGGGCAGCGGCACGTTGCTGTCCTGACCGGCGTCGAAGCCTTCGGCGAGTTCGGCGTAATAGTCGAAAGTGGCGATCACATCATCGACATCGATGGCCGCTTCGAACTGCGGTTTACCGTTGTTGCTCGACTGCAGGTTCATCAAGTGATCGCGACCGTTGCGCACGCCGTTGGCAATGTTGCGCAGGATCGCAGCGCGTTCGGCGCCGGTGGTTGTCGACCAGTGTTCGAACGCCTCGGTCGCCGCGCTGATCGCCTGGTCGACGGCGTGTTCGTCACCGCCATTGACGGTGGTCAGCAGCGCTTCGGTAGCGGGATTGATCACCCGTAGATGCTCGCGGCCCGACGACCATTGACCGTTGATGAAGAGCCCATCAAGTGTGGTTGGAAAACTCATCATTGGGCCACCGCCTGCATCCACTGGTTCTGGTCGATTTCAATCAGCGTCGGGCCTTGCCGGTCCGTCGCTTTACGCAGCGCTGCGCGCAATTCGTCGATGCTGCTGATGGCTTGCGCGGCGCAACCGAGGCCCTTGGCCACGGCGACGAAATCCGGGGTGTAGATGTCCACGCCGACCGGTTCGATGGCGCGGTTGACCATGTACTTTTTGATCTCCTCGTAACCCTGGTTATTCCACAGCAGCACGATCACCGGCACCCGTGCTTCAACGGCGCTGGCCAGTTCCGGCAGGGTGAACTGCAAGCCGCCGTCGCCGATCAGGCACACCACTGGCGGGCGCGCGCCGTTATCGAGTTGGCCGCCGAGCCACGCACCAATCGCCGCCGGCAACGCATAGCCGAGGGTGCCGTAACCGGTGGATGCGTTGAACCAGCGACGCGGACGCTCGGGGTTGAACGTGAGGTTGCCGGTGTACACCGGTTGCGTGGAATCGCCGACGAACACCGCTTCGGGCAATTCGTGCAGCACGGTTTCGAGCAAACGCGTCTGCGCCAGCGTTGGTGCATCCCAGCTCGCCGCCAATTCATTACGCAGACGCGCGGCGCGGACCTGGCCCCAATCATTGCGGCGCTCGGCCAGAGGTTGGTGCGACAAGGCGCTGAGCAATGCTTGCGCGGCATTGCGCGAATCAGCGACCAGTGCGACGTGCGGCGGGTAGTTGCGCACGGTCTGATCGGCATCGATGTCGATGCGCAGCAGCTTGCCGGGAATCTCGAAGCCGCCGGCAAAAGTCACGTCGTAATCGGTCTCGGCCAGCTCGGTGCCGATCGCCAGCACCACGTCGGCTTCAGCGACCAGTGCGCGAGTGGCGACCAGGCTTTGCGTCGAACCGATCAACAACGGATGGCTGGTCGGCAGCATGCCTTTGGCGTTGATGGTCAGCGCCACTGGAGCGTCGAGCAGTTCGGCGAGTCGGGTCAGCTGCGGCGCTGCGTCAATAGCACCGCCGCCGGCGAGAATCAGTGGACGTTGCGCCGTGGCGAGCAGTTCGCTCATGCGGGCCACGGCAGCCGGTGCGGCGCCGGCGCGATCGATATTCACCGGCAGGCTGGCGAGCAATTCATCGGCCTCTTCCACCAGCACGTCCAACGGAATTTCGATATGCACCGGTCGTGGTCGTCCGGCCTGAAACAAGGCAAACGCACGGGCCAGCACCACCGGCAATTCGGCAGCGGACATCAGCGTGTGCGAGAACGCTGCGACGCCGCCGACCAGTGCGCTCTGGTTCGGCAGCTCATGCAACTTGCCGCGCCCTCCGCCCAACTGACTGCGCGACTGCACGCTGGAGATCACCAGCATCGGAATCGAATCGGCGTAAGCCTGGCCCATGGCCGTGGTGATATTGGTCATGCCCGGGCCGGTGATGATGAAACACACACCGGGTTTGCCGCTGGTGCGCGCGTAGCCGTCAGCCATGAACCCGGCGCCCTGTTCGTGACGAGGCGTGACGTGGTTGATGCTTGAACGCGCGAGGCCTCGGTACAGCTCAACGGTATGCACACCGGGAATGCCGAACACCTGCTCGACCGCGTAATTCTCCAACAGCTTGACCAGTACTTCGCCGCACGTTGCCATGTTGATTGCCCTTTCATTCACTGAACACTCCCTGTGGGAGCGAGCCTGCTCGCGAATAAGCGGTCCAGCCAACATCCGTGTCGAACCTTGAACCGTCTTCGCGAGCAGGCTCGCTCCCACAGGGTCCGTGGAGTGCCCATTGGACCGGTGCACAACTGGCAGCAACAATCGATTAAAAGTCATACTAGCCATGTCTCCACGTCATACCTCGGATCGCCATGAAACGCCTGCCACCCCTGCCCGCTCTGCATACGTTCTGGATCACCGCGCAATGCTGCAATTTCACTCGCGCCGCCGAGCAGTTGCACATCACTCAGGGCGCGGTGAGCCGGCAGATCGCCGGGCTCGAAGAACAGCTCGGTTATCCGTTGTTCATTCGTCTGGCCCGGGGTCTGGCGCTGACGGCCGAAGGCCGCGAATGGCTGCCGCGAGTGGAAAAGGTCTTCGGGCTGATCAGTGAAGCGACCGAGCAGATCGGTCTGACGCGGCAAACCTTGCAACTCAAGGCACCGAGCTGCGTGATGCGCTGGCTGCTGCCGCGTCTGCTGCAATGGCAGAAGGAACGCCCGGACGTGCCGGTCAAATTGACGGCGTCGCTGCAACACGGCGTGGATTTTCAGCGCGAGCAATTCGACGCCGCCGTGATCTACGGCCCGCCGCCGGACCATTCGCCAGGCGCGCTGCATCTGTTCGACGAGCAACTGACACCGGTCTGCTCGCCGCAATTGCTCAAGGGTTCGCCGGCGCTGAATTCACCGCAGGATTTGCAAGAGCATCTGTTACTGCACCCGACCCACGACATTCAGGATTGGTCGGTATGGCTCGATGCAGCGGGATTGCGCCTGGGCAACCTTGGCAGCGGGCAGCATTTCGAAACGCTGGATCAGGCGATGTCGATGGCCTCGCACGGGACCGGGGTGGCGATCGGGGACTGGTCGCTGATTGGTGATGATCTGGACGCCGGGCGGCTGTTGATGCCGTTTGCGTTGAAGGTGAAGACGGGGTTGGCGTATTACGTGGTGGTGCCTGCTGGAGCCGAACCCTCACCGCAACTTGAGGAGCTGATGCTCTGGCTGGTTGAGCAGGCTCATTTGCGCTGAAGCCTCTCCCCTCACCCTAGCCCTCTCCCCAGGGAGAGGGAACTGATTGGGGATACTCAAGAAATTCATCGACCTGACACAGCCACGCCGAACCCATAATCGACACGGTCGTTCAGGTCAATGCGTGACCCAAGACAACTCGGTCGGCTCCCTCTCCCCCGGGAGAGGGCTGGGGTGAGGGGAAAAGGCTTGACTCAATACCCGACCGTATAACGCTGCCGCAAATGCTTCGGCGTCTCCACTTCGTCAATCAGCGCAATCGCATAATCGGCAAAGGTGATCCAGCTACGCCCATCGGCACTGACCAACAGATGATCCTTGCCGACGCGATACTGGCCGCTGCGTTCACCCTCGACAAATTCCGCCGACGGCGAGAGGAAAGTCCAGTGCAGTTCCTGCTCCTGACGCAACGCATCAAGAAACTCAGCACCTGCGCTCGCCTCGGCTTTGTATTCAGCCGGGAAACCGGCACTGTCGATCACCCGCGTGTCATCCGGCAGCAACAGCGAACCGGCGCCGCCGACCACCAGCAAGCGCTTCACGCCCGCCTGTTTTACCGGTCCGACAATCGCCGAGGCCGGGACGGTGGCGAAATGCGCTGCGCTGATCACTGCGTCGTGACCGGCCACCGCCGCTTGCAGCGCCGCCGAATCCAGCACGTCGAGGCTCTTGCTGACGACACCGGCGCGATCACCGACCTTTGAAGTATCGCGGGCAATGGCGGTGACGCTGTGGCCGCGACGCAGGGCTTCTTCCAGCAGTTGGCTACCGGCACGGCCGGTGGCACCAATGATTGCGATCTTGCTCATGACATTCTCCAGTTGGCTTGAAAATGCTGTGTGTTCAGGTTCGGCTTACCACTGCATCTCGCCCTTGGCGACTTTCGCGCTGAGCTCCAGCGAACTTTCTTCGCCCAGTTGCGGGTAGCGTTTTTTCATCGCTGCGATCAGTGCAGCAGAGTCTTTGGCCTTGGCGGTTTCGGCATCGAAGGCCTTGATGTAATCGGCGGTGAATTTCACGCTGGCCAGCGAGCGGCTGCTGTCACCCAGGTAATGACCGGGCACCACGGTTTGCGGTTTCAGGCTTTCGATGGTGTGCAGGGTGTTCAGCCAGTCGGCGTGGGATTGCGCGGTCTGGGTGTCGGCCATCCACACATGAATGTTCTCGGCGACCACTACGCCACCGACCACTGCTTTGAGCGACGGGATCCATACGAAGCTGCGATCCGGTTGCTTGCCGTCGAGGCCGATCACCTGCAATTGCTTGCCTTCGAGGGTCAGGCTGTCGCCCTTGAGCACGTCCGGGACGATGGTTTTCGCCGGCACGTCGGCGCCCATTTTCGGTCCCCAGTAGGCCAGTTTGCCGTCGACGGTGTGCTTGATGTGATCGACGGTCGGCTGCGAAGCCAATACTTTCGCCTGCGGGAATGCTTTGGTCAGGGTGTCGAGGCCGAAGTAGTAATCCGGATCACCGTGGCTGATGTAGATGGTGGTCAACTGTTTACCACTGGCGCGGATCTTCTCCACCACCTGTTCGGCCTGGGATTTGCCGAATTGCGCATCGACCAGAATCGCTTCTTTCTCACCGCTGACCAGCACCGAGCTGACCGGGAAAATCGCCTGGGTGCCCGGATTGTAGACATCAAGGCTCAGCTCGGCGGCGGATGCATGGGCGGCAAAGCCGAAAAATGCCGCGGCGAGCAGAACGCGTTTGAAGGGGGTGAAGCCGATCATTTGTTGCTCCGGATTACCAATGCCAGTCTGGCGATGCAACAGAGCTTAGTTGCCAGACTCAGTACAAAAAATGCGATGCTTGGACATAGTTTGTTTCTGAAAGCGGGCAAATCATGGATCGGCTTCAAGCAATGCGGGTATTCGTCACGGTGGTGGACCTCGGCAGCCAGTCGGCGGCGGCCGACCACCTCGACCTGTCGCGGCCGGTGGTGTCGCGCTATCTGGCGGAGCTGGAAGACTGGGTCGGCGCGCGGCTGATGCACCGCACCACGCGCAAATTGAGCCTGACCGCCGCTGGCAGTGAAATCCTCCCGCGCTGTCGGCAGATGATCGACCTGTCGCAGGACATGCAGGCCGCCGTCAGCGAACCCGATGACGCGCCGCGCGGACTGCTGCGGATCAGCGTCAGCACCTCGTTTGGCCAGGCGCAACTGGCCGATGCGATGGCGGCATACGTCAAGCTTTACCCAGGCGTGAGTATCGATCTGCAAATGCTCGACCGCACGGTGAATCTAGTGGATGAACGCATCGATCTGGCGATTCGCACCAGCAATGATCTTGATCCGAATCTGATCGCCCGGCGCCTGACCGTGTGCCGCTCGGTGGTCTGCGCAGCGCCGGCTTATCTGCTTGAGCATCCGGCGCCGCAGACGGTTGAGGATTTGAGCCGACATAACTGCCTGACCCATTCCTATTTCGGCAAAAGCCTGTGGCATTTCGAGGAGGATGGCGAACCGGTTTCGGTACCGGTGCAGGGCAATATCAGCGCCAACGAGGCCAGCACCCTTCTGCGCGCAACCCTGGCCGGCGCGGGCGTGGCGATGCTGCCGACCTACCAGGCTGGCGTGCATATTCACAACGGCGAACTGCTGCGTTTGCTGCCACACGCAGAACCGCGCCAGATGAATATCTACGCGGTGTACGCCTCACGTAAACACATGCCGGCGGCACTGCGCAGCATGCTCGACTTTCTGGTTCGACGGTTTCCCGAAAATCCCGCGTGGGATGAAGCTGCGAGCCTCAAGCCACAAGCGCCAAGCTGACCGCGTCGTGACCGCTTGCCGCTTGCCGCTTAAAGCTTGCAGCTGCGCCTGCCTGACCTATGCTCAAAGTAATACCGCAAGGTAGACGTTCAGAGGTCGAACACCATGAACATCAAAACAAAAAGATACGCCGCCATTTTCATCACCTGCGCCGCCACGCTGGCGCTGTACGGCACCGCTGCCTGGCGGGTCGAGCAGTTGCGCCAGCTGCCGCGCGAGTATGCGAGCTGCAACTATGAGCGGTGCATTCCGCACAATGCCACGCTGAACGCATTGCGCTGACAAGACTGACTTGGAATGCATCCCTTGTGGGAGCGAGCCTGCTCGCGAAAGCGGTGTGTCAGTTAACCACGATGCTGAATGAAAGACCGTATTCGCGAGCAAGCTCGCTCCCACAGGGCTCATCAGCGCTTTCAGGATTGTTGCTCGGCCTTGAGTCGGTCGCGGAATGCCTTTGGCGAAATTCCCACCCGGCGGCGGAACAGCCGGGTGAAGTTGGTCGGATCGGAAAAACCCAACAGCTCCGACATCTCGTAAATCGTCATGCTGGTGTAGGTCAGCAGGCGCTTGGCTTCCAGCAACTGACGCTCGTGCATGATCTGCAACGCCGGTTGCCCGGCCAGTTCACGGCATGTGCCGTTGAGGTGCGACACGGAGATGCCCAGGCGATGGGCGAGGTCTTCGACCTTGACGTGCTGGCGGTAAGTCTCCTCCACCAACTGAATGAAACCGTTGAGGTATTCGCGTTGGCGTTGCGGTCGTTGGCTGGCCTTGTGGCGGACGATCGCCTGGCGGCTGACCCAGACCATGATCACGCTGACCAGCGAATGCATGAGCATTTCCCGCGCCGGTTGATGGCCGTTGTACTCGGCCTGCAACGCTGAAAACAGGCTGTTGAGATAATCGCCATCCTTGCCGGCCGGGTAGTTTTCCGCCCGAGCCAACGCGTGTACCGAATCGCCCAATTGCGCCTGCAAATGATTGATCATCGGCGTGGCCAAGGTGACGATGAAGCCTTCAACATCCTCGGAAAAACGAAAGCCATGCACCGATAACGGTGGCAGCACCTGAATCGCCGGCGTCTCGAGTTGCGTGCGCTGGCCTTCGATTTCAAGCTCTGCCTGACCTTTGAAAACGAACAGCAGCTGGCACAGATCCGCGTGGCGGTGAGGTTTGATTTCCCATTGATGTTCGCGACTGCGCGAGGAAATGGTTTCACAGTGCAGCAAGTCCGGGGTCGGCCAGTCCAGGCTTTCACCGTAGAGCTTGAACACCGGAATAGAAGGCAGGGCAGGCTTGTTCATACTTCAATCCAGGCCTCTGGTTTTTGGGCGATAATCGCACCGATTGGCAGAATGTACAGGTATCGGCTCAGTTTTCACCTTCAATTGACAGACCCGCAAGGGAAAAATGCAAGCACTCGATCCATAAAATCATTCACCGGCTGTTGCTGCGTGAAGCTTGCGAGTCATAAAAACAATGAAAACCCTGAAAACCCAAGTCGCCATTATCGGCGCCGGTCCTTCCGGACTGCTCCTTGGCCAGTTGCTGCACAACGCTGGCATCGACACCCTGATCCTTGAACGCCAGACGCCCAATTACATTCTTGGGCGCATCCGTGCCGGTGTGCTTGAACAAGGCATGGTAGAGCTGCTGCGTGAGGCCGGGGTCGGTCAGCGAATGGATGCCGAAGGTCTGGTTCATGGCGGCTTTGATCTGGCGCTGGACGGGCGTCAGGTGCACATCGACCTGCACGCGCTGACCGGCGGCAAAACAGTAATGGTCTACGGCCAGACCGAGGTCACCCGCGACCTGATGGCCGCTCGTCGGGAGGCCGGCGCGCCAACAATTTATCAAGCGAGCAATGTCGTTCCCCATGACATGAAAAGCGACGAAGCTTTTGTCACCTTCGAAAAGGACGGTGAAAGCTGGCGCGTTGATTGCGATTACATCGCCGGTTGCGATGGTTTCCATGGCGTCGCGCGGCAGTCGATTCCGGCCGATTGCCTGAAGATTTTCGAGCGGGTCTACCCGTTCGGCTGGCTGGGCATTCTCGCCGACACACCGCCGGTCCACGACGAATTGGTCTACGCCCGCCATGAGCGCGGCTTCGCTTTGTGCAGCATGCGTTCAGCCACGCGCACCCGCTATTACCTGCAAGTGCCGGCGGATGAAAACGTCGATGACTGGAGCGATCAGCGTTTCTGGGATGAGCTGAAAAAGCGCCTGCCGGATGCCCTCGCGGAAAAACTGGTGACCGGTCCTTCGATCGAAAAAAGCATCGCGCCGCTGCGCAGTTTTGTCGTCGAGCCAATGCAGTACGGGCGCATGTTTCTCGTCGGCGACGCTGCCCATATCGTCCCGCCCACTGGCGCCAAGGGCTTGAACCTGGCCGCCAGTGATGTCAGCACGTTGTTCAATATTCTGCTGAAGGTGTATCGCGAAAATCGCACTGATCTGCTGGAAAAATACTCGGAGATCTGCCTGCGCCGAGTATGGAAAGCCGAACGGTTTTCCTGGTGGATGACGTCGATGCTGCATCGCTTCGACGATCACGATGAGTTCAGCCAGCGCATCAGCGCTTCGGAACTGGACTATTTTGTCAGCTCGCAAGCCGGGCAAAAAACCATTGCAGAAAATTACGTCGGGCTTCCGTACGAGGCTATCGAATAGCTTCCTACCGACTTACACTGCGAGCATCCACCCGCGCGCGAAGGCCGCGCGGGTCCATCACCGCCCGCAGGTTTTCCGTGACCACTCTCAATCAGCCTGAAACGCCCAAACCGGCCATTCGCAGCGTGCTGGTCGCCTTGATGATGGCGATCTTCCTCGGTGCGCTGGACCAGACCATCGTCGCCGTGTCGATGCCGGCGATCTCTGCGCAATTCAAGGACGTCAGCCTGCTGGCCTGGGTGATTTCCGGCTACATGGTGGCGATGACCGTGGCGGTGCCGATCTACGGCAAGCTCGGCGACCTGTACGGGCGGCGCAAACTGATGCTGTTCGGCATGGGCCTGTTCACCCTCGCCTCGCTGTTCTGCGGCATGGCGCAGAGCATGGAACAGCTGGTACTGGCGCGGATTCTTCAGGGCATCGGCGCCGGCGGCATGATCTCGGTGAGTCAGGCGATCATCGGCGACATCGTCCCGCCGCGTGAACGCGGCCGCTATCAGGGTTACTTCAGCAGCATGTACGCGGTGGCCAGCGTCGCCGGTCCGGTGCTCGGCGGCTACATGACCGAATACCTGTCGTGGCGCTGGGTGTTTCTGATCAACCTGCCGCTCGGGCTTGGCGCCTGGTGGGTGGCACGGCGCAACCTGCGCGGCTTGCCGATTCCGCAGCGCAAACCGGTGATCGATTACCTCGGCACGGTGCTGATGATCATCGGCCTGACCGCGTTGCTGCTCGGCATCACCGAAGTCGGCCAGGGTCATTCATGGCGCAGCAGCGAAGTGCTCGGCCTGTTCGCTTGCGCCGTGGTGGTATTGGCGCTGTTCGTCTGGCATGAACGCCGGGCACGCGAGCCGTTGCTGCCGATGCACCTGTTCGCCAATCGTAATGCCCTGCTGTGCTGGTGCACGATCTTCTTCACCAGTTTCCAGGCCATCTCGCTGATCGTGCTGATGCCGCTGCGCTTTCAAAGCGTCACCGGCGCTGGCGCCGACAGCGCGGCGTTGCACTTGCTGCCACTGGCGATGGGCTTGCCGATCGGTGCCTATTTCGCCGGCCGGCGCACCTCGATCACCGGACGCTACAAACCGCAGATTCTCACCGGGGCGATCCTCATGCCGATCTCGATTCTCGGCATGGCCTTCAGTCCGCCACAAGCGACGCTGCTCAGCGGTTTGTTCATGCTGCTCAGCGGCATCGCTGGCGGCATGCAGTTCCCGACCTCGCTGGTCGGCACGCAGAACTCGGTGGAACAACGCGACATCGGCGTCGCCACCAGCACCACCAACCTGTTCCGCTCACTGGGCGGCGCGGTGGGCGTGGCGTTGATGTCGGCGCTGCTGCTGGCGTTGCTGCACGATTCCAGCTTCGCCCATCTGGCAAACAGTTCGCTGATCAGCGAGGGGCATTCGGGCAACGTCCTGCTCGATGGCCTGAACGCAGCCCCAGGCGAAGCGCAGAACGCTTTGCGCGCGGAGCTGCTGGTGACCTTCCGCCACTTGCTCTGGGTCAGCACGGCAGTGTCGTTGCTCGGGCTGGCAGCGGCGATTGCCATGCCGAACAACCTGCTGCGCGGCCGGGAGCACGGCGCGAAATGAGCCTTTTGCGCTGATCGTTGCCACGCTCTGCGTGGGAATGCCTCAACGGACGCTCTGCGTTCGGCCTTGGATGGGACGCAGAGCGTCCCGGGCTGCATTCCCACGCGGAGCGTAGGAACGATCATCGCGCGCTCAAGGGCTGTAGTAACCCACCGCGACGAGGAAGTGCCCGACCTTTTTCAGGTACGCATGCTTGTCCTCGATCTTGCCGGTCACCGGGTTTTTCCAGCGGTATTCATATTCGCCTTCATTCTGCTTGCCGATCAGTGCCAGAATCGGCTCGCCCACCGGTTTGCCTTCCGGATCCTTGACCTTGCCAAAATCAGTGTTGATCAAGCGTAGATTGGTGCCGTGGGCGACATAGCGCTGGTTGTTCAGATCGACCACGAAGACATACAGGTCATCCTGCAAGTAACCGCCCTTGAGTGAGTTGATCGCGGTCAGCGTGCCCTTCTCGTCCTTGGTCAGATCCGTCGCGGCTTTGTCCAGCAAGGTCTTGGCCTGCTCAGCTGAGGCCCGTGGCAGGTAGTAACCCACCGCGAGAATGCGCTGCCCGACGCGCTGATAGAACACATGCTTGCGCTCGACCTTGCCGTCGGCCCAGTTCTGCCAGCGGTATTCGGCCTGCTGGATGCCATTGCCTTCCGGCACTTTCAGCGCATCCTTGAACGCCTTCTGCAGATCCGGCCCGAGCACTTCGCTGACATCGCGGCCGATCAGCGCCGATGAAGGCCCGCCACTGGCAAGCATGACGCCTTTGGTGTCGAGGACGAACACGTAGCGATCCTTGTCGACGAACTCACCCTGGCGGCTGAACGCGGCGAAGGCCTTGTCGCCATTGTCGTGGTAGTAGGCCAAGGCTTTTTCCAGCAGGGCGATGGCGGCCTGACTGTCATCCTTGGCGGCGGTGGCGGCGCTGGCCTGGCCGAAGCCGGCCAACAACATCAGGCCGAGCCAGGCCACTTTATGCAAAAACCCCATAGCGCATCCCTCGTTCTTTTTGGTGTTTCAAGAGCGTAGACGGCTTGCGGTCATGTAGAGATGAACATTGTGCCGTGAAGCTGGCAAGCAACGCTCGCCAGCCTCGCTCAGCGCTTACGGGCGGGAATTGATCTGCTGCTGCAGGTTCTGGATCTGCGCCTGCAAGGTATTCAGGTTGCGGGTCATCTGCGCGCGGAACGCATCGAACTCGGCGGTATTGCCGCCACCCTGTGGCGCTGTCGGGCGGTTGTCCTGCTGACTTTTCAGCACCACGATGTCCTGCTCCAGACGATCGATCGCCGCGCTCGGATTGCCCTGTTTCTTCAGCGCGGCGATATCGGCGCCGAGGCTTTTGAACTGGGCGTCGAAGGCTTTCAACTGGGCATCGACCTTGCTGGTATCGGCCGGGGTGCTTTTAATGGTCGCCAGCTCGGCACTCAAGGCTTTGACCTGAGCCTGCAACTGCGTATTGGCGTTCTGTTGTTCGGTGGTCTGCGCGGTCATCTGCGCCAGCCGCTTGTCCAGCTCGCTGGCCTGCCCGGCCACGCCTTGCTGCTGCTTGCTCTGGTCGAGCAGCTTGCCTTCGAGTTGCTTGATTTGCAGCTTCAGCGCTTCGCTGTCGCTGCTGACGTTGCTCTGGCTGGCGACGACCTTGCCGGAAATATCCTGCAGGCGCCCTGCCGCTTCTTCGCTGATCCGCGCGAAGCTTTCCTGGGTGGCGACCAGTTGCTGCTCCATCAGCGAGATCTGCTGGAAGCTCCACCAGGCCAGACCGATGAAGGCAAAAAACAACGCGCCGACCAGCGCCCACAGCGGCCCGGTGCTGGCGGCCTTGACCTTGACCACTGGCGCGCTGCGCGAATGCACGGAAGTGCGGGGGCCGGGCGCGATGTCATCGTCATCGAACGGGTCGGCGCGCAGGCTTGGCACGTTGTCGAAATCGTCGTCGTGGGCATCGTTTCGCATGGACATTGAGGCAACCTTTGGCAAACGCGGTGATGGCTAAATGCTGCGAAGTATAACCGCCGCAGCCGCAGGCATTGACCCTCAACCCGCAAGGCGGTTCATTGCCGCCCGGCCGAATCGTTTCAACGGATGTCCTGGGCTTTCCACCAAGCACAGAACTCATCGAGGGCCGCCCACAGGCTGACTTTCGGATCGTAGTCGAGATAATGCCGGGCGCGGCTGATGTCGAGGGTGAAATTTTTTTTCATGACCTGCATGCCCAGGCGCGACAGGGTCGGCTCAGGGCGTCCCGGCCAGAGCATGCACGCGCCTTCGTTGAGCGCCGCGACGCTGTAGGCCAGACCGTAGGAGCGATATTTGCGCACCTGATCGACGTCCATCCGCCGCATTACGTAATTGACCACATCCCACAGCGGCACCGGCGTGCCGTTGCTGATGTTGTAGGCCTTGCCCAGCGCCGAACCTTGCGCCAACAGGCTGCTGAGCATGGCTTCGTTGAGGTTCTGCACGCTGGTGAAATCGACCTTGTTCAAGCCGTCGCCGATGATCGCCAGCCGACCCTTGCGCTGCATCTTCAGCAGGCGCGGGAAGATGCTCATGTCGCCGGCACCGGTGACGAAACGCGGGCGCAGGGCGATGGTTTCCAGACCGAATTCCTGCGCGCCGAAGACTTTCTGCTCGGCCAGATATTTGGTCGCGGCGTAGGGATGCTTGAAGCTTTTGGGCACTTGCTCTTCGGTCAGACCGAGATGGTCGCGGCCATCGAAATAGATCGACGGCGACGACAGATGCACCAGCCGCCGCACCCGCTGCTTGAGGCACGCTTCGACGACGTTTTCGGTGACTTCGACGTTGCCCTGATGAAACTCCTGATAACGCCCCCACACGCCGACAGCACCGGCGCAATGCACCACGGCTTCGACATCGTTGCACAGGTCGTGCACCAGATCGGCGTCGGTCAGATCGCCCGGCACGAACTCGGCACCGCGGCGCACCAGATGCTCGACGCTCTCGGCCCGGCGACCGTTGACCCGCACTTCAAGGCCCTGCTCCAGGGCGAAACGCGCAAAGCGCCCGCCAATAAAGCCGCTGGCGCCGGTAACCAAAATCTTCATCAAAAACTCCAGGGAAGCAGCTGCAAGCTTCGAGCTTTCAGCTGCAAGTTGAAACGGTGCGTGTTCTTGCCGCTTGCAGCTTGACGCTTGTTGCTGCGTTCAAGCCACTAGCCATTGCTTTGAGGAGCGCAGCAGTTGTTCGGTCAGTAGATTGAGCAACTGGCCGCCATTGCGCCAATGATGCCAGTACAGCGGCACGTCGATCGGTTTATCTGGCAGCAATTCGCGCAGCACCCCGCGTTGCAACTGTTCGCGCACCTGCAGTTCCGGCACCAGCCCCCAACCCAGACCGGCCTCGGTCAGGCGAATGAAGCCTTCGGAAGACGGGCATAAGTGATGCTCGAACGCGCCGTCGACGCCCAACAGCGCCAGATAGCGATGCTGAAGAAAATCGTCCGGGCCGAACACCAGCGCCGGGGTGCGCGGCAGCTGTTCGGCGCGCACGCCATCGGGAAAATGCCGGGCGATGAAGGCTGGACTGGCCAGCGCCCGATAACGCATGGCGCCGAGCAATACGCTGCGTGCGCCGGCCACCGGGCGCTCGCTGGCGCACAGGCACGCAGCCACTTCACCGGCACGCATGCGTTTGAGGCCGACGGTCTGGTCTTCGACGATCAGGTCGAGCAACAAATGCTGCTCGGCGCAGAAATCGCCGACGGCCGCGGCCCACCAAGTGGCGAGGCTGTCGGCGTTGAGGGCGATGCGCAGGCGATCGGGCAGGCCTTCTTCGTCCAGCGCTGGCACCGCCGACTGCAAGTCGCGCTCGAGCAAACGCACCTGCTGCACATGGTTGAGCAAACGTCGGCCGATTTCCGTCGGCGCTGGCGGTGTCTCACGCACCAGCACGGGTTGGCCGATCCGCGCCTCGAGCAATTTGATGCGCTGGGAGATCGCCGACTGCGACAGACCAAGGACCTGTGCAGCGCGATCAAATCCGGCCTGTTCGACCACAGCAGCCAGCGCGGAAAGCAATTTATAGTCGAACATCAGTTTTCCTAATGGGCGATCAGCACTATTGGTTTTTCTTATACAGCGTCACACCGGAGAATAGCCAGCAAGCACTCTCTTTCAAGGATCTCTCCCATGTGGCAAAGCTATGTAAACGGCCTGTTGGTGGCGTTCGGCCTGATCATGGCGATCGGCACGCAGAACGCATTTGTCCTGGCGCAAAGCCTGCGCCGTGAACACCATTTGCCGGTGGCGGCATTGTGCGTGGTATGTGACGCAATTCTGGTCGCGGCCGGGGTGTTCGGCCTGGCAACGATCCTGGCGCAGAACCCGACCCTGCTGGCGATCGCCCGTTGGGGCGGCGCGACGTTTCTGATCTGGTACGGCAGCCAGGCGCTGCGCCGGGCCTGCTCGAAACAGAGCCTTGAGCAAGGCGAAAACCAGACCGTGCGTTCGCTGCGCGCAGTGATGCTCAGCGCTCTGGCGGTGACCTTGCTCAACCCTCACGTTTATCTCGATACGGTATTGCTGATCGGCTCGCTGGGTGCGCAGCAATCGGTGCCGGGCGCTTATGTAGTCGGCGCGGCCAGTGCATCGTTGCTGTGGTTTTTCACCCTGGCCCTTGGCGCGGCGTGGCTGGCACCGTGGCTGGCCCGCCCGAGCACCTGGCGCATTCTCGATCTGGTGGTGGCGTTGATGATGTTCGCCGTGGCCGCGCAGTTGATCATCGCCGGATGAATTATTGCTGAAGGCTCTGGAACCTCTATCCCACACAGTTGTTGCGTGGTTAAGGCGCGACCCCGGTGCTATGATCCGAACCCTGCGCCGCAAAGAGTAAAAACTCGCCGGTGCATTTCCGGCCGCCCGTGATCGGCCTTGCGCTCACCGCAACAGACCTGATTAGGAGAATCATCATGGCTTTCGAATTGCCGCCGCTGCCTTACGCACACGATGCCCTGCAGCCGCACATCTCCAAGGAAACCCTGGAGTTCCACCACGACAAGCACCACAACACCTACGTCGTGAACCTGAACAACCTGGTGCCAGGCACCGAGTTTGAAGGCAAGACCCTGGAAGAAATCGTCAAGACTTCTTCGGGCGGCATCTTCAACAACGCCGCTCAGGTCTGGAACCACACTTTCTACTGGAACTGCCTGGCGCCAAACGCCGGCGGTCAACCAACCGGCGCCCTGGCAGATGCCATCAACGCAGCGTTCGGTTCGTTCGACAAGTTCAAGGAAGAATTCAGCAAAACCTCGATCGGCACCTTCGGTTCCGGCTGGGGCTGGCTGGTGAAAAAGGCTGACGGTTCCCTGGCCCTGGCCAGCACCATCGGCGCCGGCAACCCGCTGACCAGCGGCGACACCCCGCTGCTGACCTGCGACGTCTGGGAACACGCTTACTACATCGACTACCGCAACCTGCGTCCGAAGTACGTTGAAGCGTTCTGGAACCTGGTCAACTGGAAGTTCGTGGCCGAGCAGTTCGAAGGCAAAACCTTCACCGCTTAAGCTGCGCGCCCGATGAAAAGCCCGGCTTCGGCCGGGTTTTTTTATGCCCGGCGCATGGCGTTTCTCGCACGGTAAAAGCAGCTTCACGCCGTTTGCCGCCAGCCCCCAGCCGTCTACCATCACAGAAAGGAAAAAATCTTTGGCCCAGTGCTCAAGTTGAAGGCAATTGCAAACGACACAGTTGATTCAGAGCTATTACTCAAATGACGACAATGCGGCCAGGATCACGGCGACTTTTCCCGTGCCTGATTGTCCCTTTGACTGCCAACCCGGGATTGCCAATACTCATGGCAACTTGACGCTACCCGCACGGAACAAGGAATAACCCTTTGAAGCTGGAACTCAAGAACAGCTTGTCGGTGAAGTTGCTCCGGGTCGTGCTCCTGTCGGCATTGATCGTAGGCGTAGTCTTGAGCTGCGCGCAGATTGTCTTCGATGCCTACAAGACCCGTCAGGCGGTTGCCGGCGACGCCGAGCGCATCCTCGACATGTTCCGCGATCCATCGACCCAGGCCGTGTACAGCCTGGATCGGGAAATGGGCATGCAGGTGATCGAAGGGCTGTTCCAGGACGACGCCGTGCGTCAGGCCTCCATCGGCCACCCCAACGAAGCCATGCTGGCGCAGAAATCCCGCGAACTTCAGCATTCCAACAGCCGTTGGCTGACCGACCTGATTCTCGGCCAGGAACGCACCTTCACCACGCAATTGGTCGGCCGCGGTCCGTACAGCGAATACTACGGCGACCTGAGCATCACCCTCGACACCGCCACTTATGGCGAAGGTTTCATCGTCAGCTCGGTGATCATTTTCATTTCCGGGGTGTTGCGCGCACTGGCGTTGGGCCTGGTGCTGTATCTGGTCTATCACTGGCTGCTGACCAAACCGCTGTCACGAATCATCGAGCACCTCACCGAGATCAATCCGGATCGCCCCAGCGAGCACAAGATTCCGCAGATCAAGGGCCACGAAAAAAACGAGCTGGGCCTGTGGATCAACACCGCCAACCAGTTGCTCGAGTCCATCGAACGCAACACCCACCTGCGCCACGAAGCGGAAAACAGCCTGCTGCGCATGGCCCAGTACGACTTCCTCACCGGTCTGCCGAACCGCCAGCAATTGCAGCAGCAACTGGACAAGATTCTCGTCGATGCCGGCAAATTGCAGCGCCGCGTCGCGGTGTTGTGCGTCGGCCTGGATGACTTCAAGGGCATCAACGAGCAATTCAGCTACCAGACCGGCGACCAATTGCTGCTGGCCCTGGCCGATCGTTTACGTGCCCACAGTGGTCGTCTTGGCGCGCTCGCTCGCCTGGGCGGCGATCAGTTCGCGCTGGTGCAGGCCGACATTGAACAGCCTTACGAAGCAGCAGAACTGGCGCAGAGCATTCTCGATGACCTCGAGGCGCCCTTCGCCCTCGACGATCAGGAGATCCGCCTGCGCGCGACCATCGGCATCACCCTGTTTCCGGAGGACGGCGACAGCACCGAGAAGCTTTTGCAGAAAGCCGAGCAGACCATGACCCTGGCCAAGACCCGCTCGCGCAATCGTTATCAGTTCTACATCGCCAGCGTCGACAGCGAGATGCGCCGTCGTCGCGAGCTGGAAAAGGATTTGCGCGATGCGCTGATCCGCGACCAGTTCTACCTCGTCTACCAACCGCAGATCAGTTATCGCGATCACCGCGTGGTCGGCGTCGAAGCGCTGATTCGCTGGCAACATCCGGAACACGGTCTGGTGCCGCCGGACCTGTTCATTCCGCTGGCGGAACAGAACGGCACGATCATCGCCATCGGCGAGTGGGTGCTCGATCAGGCCTGCAAGCAATTGCGCGAGTGGCACGATCAGGGTTTTGTCGATCTGCGCATGGCGGTCAATCTGTCCACCGTGCAACTGCACCACGCCGAGCTGCCACGGGTGGTCAACAACCTGTTGCAGATGTACCGCTTGCCGCCGCGCAGTCTGGAACTGGAAGTCACCGAAACCGGCCTGATGGAAGACATCACCACCGCCGCCCAGCATCTGCTCAGCCTGCGCCGCTCCGGTGCGCTGATCGCGATCGACGACTTCGGCACCGGCTACTCGTCCCTCAGTTATCTGAAAAGCCTGCCGCTGGACAAGATCAAGATCGACAAGAGCTTCGTTCAGGATCTGCTCGATGACGACGATGACGCGACCATCGTTCGCGCGATCATTCAACTGGGCAAGAGCCTGGGCATGCAGGTGATTGCCGAAGGCGTGGAAACCGCCGAGCAGGAAACCTACATCATTTCCGAGGGTTGCCACGAAGGTCAGGGCTACCACTACAGCAAACCGCTGCCGGCGCGGGAGCTGGGCATTTACCTCAAGCAGGCGCAACGCAGCAACGCGGCTATTTTATAAGATCAAAAGATCGCAGCTTTTTTATAAAAGCAAAGATCGCAGCCTTCGGCAGCTCCTACATTTGAAATGCGTTCCCCCTGTAGGAGCTGATGAGTGAAACGAGGCTGCGATCTTTTGATCTTCTTGCGCAAATAAGAAATATTTCCAAGCACGCCTTTACACATAATGCGAAAGATTTGCATTATGTCGCAGTTTTGCGCGCCCCCGGCGCCAGTCCACTCAACTACCGAAGCAGGATGTTCGCCATGATTCGTATGCCTCTGGCTACCGCCAGTCTGCTGGCCATCGCTATTTCCCTCGCCGGTTGCGGCGAAGGCAAGGACAAAGAAAAAGCCTCCGAAATGACTCCGGCTTCCAGCAGTGCTGCTCCAGCCCCTGCCGCTGCACCTGCTCCTGCCGCCGGTAAAGTTGACGATGCCGCCGCCAAGGCTGTGGTCGCGCACTACGCCGACATGGTCTTCGCCGTTTACAGCGATGCCGAATCCACCGCGAAAACCCTGCAAACCGCCGTCGACGCGTTCCTCGCCAAGCCGAACGCCGACACCCTCAAAGCCGCCAAGGCTGCCTGGGTCGCCGCACGCGTGCCGTACCTGCAGAGCGAAGTATTCCGCTTCGGCAACACCATCATCGACGACTGGGAAGGTCAGGTTAACGCCTGGCCATTGGACGAGGGCTTGATCGACTACGTCGACAAATCCTACGAGCACGCACTGGGTAACCCGGGCGCCAACGCCAACATCATCGCCAACACCGAAGTGCAGGTCGGCGAAGACAAAGTCGACGTGAAAGAGATCACCCCGGAAAAACTCGCCAGCCTCAACGAGCTGGGCGGTTCCGAGGCCAACGTTGCCACCGGCTACCACGCGATCGAATTCCTGCTCTGGGGCCAGGATCTGAACGGCACCGGCCCTGGCGCTGGTAACCGTCCGGCCTCGGACTATCTGGAAGGCGCCGGCGCCACCGGTGGTCATAACGAGCGTCGTCGTGCCTACCTGAAAGCCGTGACCCAACTGCTGGTCAGCGACCTGGAAGAAATGGTCGGCAACTGGAAGCCGAACGTGGCCGACAACTACCGTGCCACCCTGGAAGCCGAGCCAGGCGAAACCGGCCTGCGCAAAATGCTCTTCGGCATGGGCAGCCTGTCCCTGGGTGAACTGGCGGGCGAACGCATGAAGGTTTCCCTGGAAGCCAACTCCCCGGAAGACGAGCAGGATTGCTTCAGCGACAACACCCACTACTCGCACTTCTACGACGCTAAAGGCGTGCGTAACGTTTACCTGGGCGAGTACACCCGTGTTGACGGCACCAAGCTGACCGGCGCCAGCCTGTCGTCGCTGGTAGCCAAGGCCGACCCGGCTGCCGACACCGCGCTGAAAGCCGATCTGGCCGCGACCGAAGCGAAGATCCAGGTCATGGTCGATCACGCCAACAAGGGTGAGCACTACGACCAGTTGATCGCTGCCGGCAACACCGCTGGCAACCAGGTCGTTCGCGACGCCATCGCCGCGCTGGTCAAGCAGACCGGCTCGATCGAAGCGGCAGCGGGCAAACTGGGCATCAGCGACCTGAACCCGGACAACGCCGATCACGAATTCTGATCGCAGCGTCCGCGTCAAAAAGAGGCGACCTTCGGGTCGCCTTTTTCATTATTGGCACACCACTATCCCTGTGGGAGCGAGCCTGCTCGCGAAGGCTTGATCCGGCGCAGCATTTACAGCGCGTCGGGCATCGCTTTCGCGAGCAGGCTCGCTCCCACAGTGTTGGCATGCGCTTCAAGGCTTGCGCGATATCAAGCAAACGATAATTCCTCTTATTCAAACTCCCCCGCCCTGTTAGACTTTGCGCCTTTGTTTTCGCCCGTTTGCAGGATGTCTGATGCTGTCGTTGCCGCTTCGCTTGTCCGCACTGTTGCTGGCCCTGGGCCTGAGTGCCTGCGATGACGCCCCGCGTTTCACCAAGGCCGAGCCGGGGGAAGCGCGTTCGGGCGGTGCGGCGACTGTGCGCAAGAGCGATCAGAACGCCTTCTCCCTGCCATCGGCCAACCTGCCGCCCTCGCGGCGCGTGGATTTCAGTGTCGGCAACAGTTTCTTTCGCAGCCCGTGGGTGATCGCGCCGTCGACCACCACGGCGCGCGACGGCCTCGGCCCGTTGTTCAATACCAACGCCTGCCAGAACTGCCACATCAAGGACGGTCGCGGGCATCCGCCGGCACCTGACGCATCCAATGCGGTGTCGATGCTGGTGCGCCTGTCGATTCCCGACGCGCCGCAATACGCCAAAGTCATCGGACAGCTCGGCGTAGTGCCGGAGCCGGTGTATGGCGGGCAATTCCAGGACATGGCCGTGCCCGGCGTTGCTCCGGAAGGCAAGGTGCGGGTCGACTACACGCCGGTGCCGGTACGCTTCAAGGACGGCACTGAAGTCGAGCTGCGCAAACCGACCCTGCAGATCAATCAACTCGGTTACGGCCCGATGCACCCGGACACGCGTTTTTCCGCGCGGGTGGCGCCGCCGATGATTGGTCTGGGCCTGCTCGAAGCGATCCCCGAGGAGGCGATCCTCGCCAACGCCGCCGCCCAGGCGAAAGAGAACAATGGCATCAACGGCCGGCCCAACCAGGTCTGGGATGACCAGTTGCAGAAGACCGTCATCGGCCGGTTCGGCTGGAAAGCCGGGCAGCCGAATCTCAATCAACAGAATGTTCATGCGTTCTCGGGTGACATGGGCCTGACCACCAGCCTGCGGCCGTTCGACGATTGCACCGAGGCGCAAACCGCCTGCAAACAGGCGCCGAACGGTAATGGCCCGGACGGCGAACCGGAAGTCAGCGACAACATCCTGCGGCTGGTGCTGTTCTACAGCCGCAATCTCGCAGTGCCGGCGCGCCGTGGCGTCAACGATCCACAGGTGCTGGCCGGCAAGAATCTGTTTTTCCAGGCCGGTTGTCAGTCGTGCCACACGCCGAAATACACCACTGCCGCCGATGCCGCCGAACCGGAATTGGCCAATCAGGTGATTCGTCCATACAGCGACTTGCTGCTGCATGACATGGGCGAAGGCCTGGCGGACAACCGCACGGAATTCAAGGCCTCCGGCCGCGACTGGCGCACCCCGCCGTTGTGGGGGATTGGTCTGACGCAAGCGGTCAGCGGTCACACCCGGTTTTTGCATGACGGCCGCGCACGCAACCTGCTCGAAGCGGTGCTCTGGCATGGCGGCGAAGCGACGGCGGCGCAGCAACAGGTTTTGTCTTTCAATGCCGAGCAGCGCGCTGCGTTGCTGGCGTTTCTGAACTCACTTTAAATACTGAAAAAGCATCGGGAGCCCGACATGTTCCGTCCCAAGTTACTGTTCACCAGCCTTGCCGCGCTCGCCCTCGGCGCCTGCTCGCCGCAGGATCCGCAAGCGGTCACCTCGGCGGCGATCGCCAAATCGGTGATCCTGCCGACCTACACCCGTTGGGTCGAAGCCGACCGGCAACTGGCGGTCAGCGCCCTCGCCTACTGCCAGGGCAAGGAAAGCCTGGAAACCGCCCGTGCCGACTTCCTCCACGCGCAGAAAGCCTGGGCCGAGTTGCAACCGCTGCTGATCGGTCCGCTGGCAGAGGGCAACCGTTCGTGGCAAGTGCAGTTCTGGCCGGACAAGAAAAACCTCGTCGGCCGTCAGGTCGAGCAACTGGTCGTCGCCCAGCCGCAGATCGACGCCGCCGCGCTGGCCAAATCCAGCGTCGTGGTGCAGGGCCTGTCGGCTTACGAATACATCCTCTTCGACGCCAAGCCTGACGTCGCCAACGATGCGCAAAAAGCCAAATACTGCCCTCTGCTGATCGCCATCGGCGAGCGCCAGAAGCAACTGGCCGAAGAGATCCTGCAGGGCTGGAACAACACCGATGGCATGCTCGCGCAGATGAGCAAGTTCCCCAACCAGCGCTATGCCGACTCCCACGAAGCGATCGCCGATCTGCTGCGCGTACAAGTGACTGCACTGGATACCCTGAAGAAAAAACTCGGCACGCCGATGGGCCGCCAGAGCAAAGGCGTGCCGCAGCCGTTCCAGGCGGATGCGTGGCGCAGCCAGTCGTCGCTGACCGCACTGGAAGCCAGCCTTGCCGCGGCCAAAACCGTCTGGGAAGGCGTCGACAACAAAGGCCTGCGCGGTCTGCTGCCGGCCGAACAGAAGCCGTTGGCGGACAAGATCGATGCCGCTTATGCCGCGTCGCTGAAGCTGTTCGACAGCACCCAGCGCTCGCTGGGCGAAATGCTCGAAGACGACGCCGGTCGCCAGCAACTCAACGATATCTACGACAGCCTCAACGTCGTCCATCGCCTGCATGAAGGTGAGCTGGCCAAGGCGCTGGGCATCCAACTGGGCTTCAACGCCAACGACGGTGACTGATGAGGGCGAGTGCCATGCTGCGACGTCAGGTTCTGACTTTAGGTAGTGCACTGCTGGGAGCAGTGACGCTGGGCGGCTGGACGCTGTTCAAACGCAAGGATCAGAGCCCGCTGCTGCTGTCGGCGCGTGACGATACTGACGGCAAGCATTACGCCGTCGGCTATCGGCTCGACGGTACGCGGGTGTTCGCTACCCACGTCGGCCAGCGTTGTCACGACATCATCAACCACCCGACGCAGCCGCTGGCGCTGTTCGTTGCACGGCGTCCGGGTACCGAGAGTTACCTGATCGACCTGCGCGACGGCACGTTGCTGCAGACCGTGACCTCGCAGCCGAACCGGCACTTCTACGGCCACGCCGTGGTGCACAAGGACGGCGAATACCTGTACGCCACCGAAAACGATACGACCGATCCTGGTCGCGGTTTGCTCGGTGTGTATAAGTTCGAAGGCGAGCGGCTGGTGCACACGGGCGAGATTTCTACCCACGGCCTCGGCCCGCATCAGGTGTCGTGGATGCCCGACGGCGAGACGCTGGTGGTGGCCAACGGCGGCATTCGCACCGAGGCGGAAAGCCGCGTCGACATGAATCTCAACGCCATGGAACCGAGCCTGGTGCTGATGCAGCGCGACGGCACATTGCTGAGCAAGGAAACCCTCGCCCAGCAGATGAACAGCGTGCGCCACCTGGGCATCGCCAGTGACGGCACCATCGTTGCCGGCCAGCAATTCATGGGGCCGTCCCACGAGCGCTCGGAGCTGTTGGCGATCAAGCGACCCGGGCAAGCGTTCGTGGCGTTCCCGGTAGCGGAAGATCAGTTGCAGGCGATGGGTCACTACACCGCCAGTGTTGCGGTGCACAGCGATCTGCGTCTGGTCGCGTTGACGGCGCCGCGCGGCAATCGTTTCTTTATCTGGGATCTGGACAGCGGCGAACTGCGCCTCGATGCGCCTTTGCCTGATTGCGCCGGCGTTGGTGCGGTAAAGGATGGCTTTGTCGTGACCTCGGGTCAGGGCCGTTGCCGTTACTACGATTGCCGGCAGGAACAGCTGCTGGCCAAGCCGCTGGAATTGCCGGCGGGGCTCTGGGACAACCATCTGCACTTGATGGCCTGATACCCGCTCATTTTTGAGATGCCCCCCCATCCTGTGGCGAGGGGATTTATCCCCGTTGGGTGGCGCAGCCGCCCTTAAAACTGCAATTGCGGTATGACTGAAGGATTCAGGGGGCCGCTTCGCAGCCCAACGGGGATAAATCCCCTCGCCACAGGGTTCATATCCGGCCTTCACGTAATAACTGCCAGTTGGAATCCCCACCTGACTCGGAGTAATGTGCCCGCCTGTCTCATGATTTATCCAAGGAACTGGACATATGCTGCGTCGCCGCATGCTGATCATGTTGGGTGTTGTTTTGCTGCTCGTCCTGGTGCTGGGCGGTTATAAAGCCTTGTCGATCTACACGATGATCCAGGGCTTTTCCAAGCCCAAGCCGCCGATCAGCGTCGCCGTAGCCACTGCCGGCGAACAGCCGTGGCAGATGCGTCTGCCCACCGTCGGCACGCTCAAGGCGCTGCAAGGTGTTGACTTGAGTCTGGAAGTCTCCGGCACCGTCACTGAACTCAAATTCGAATCCGGGCAGAAGGTCAAGGCCGGGCAACCGTTGCTGCAACTCGACAGCGCCGTCGAGACCGCTCTGTTGGAAACCGCCCGCGCCGACCTCGGCCTGGCGCAACTGGACTTCGGCCGTGGCGCGCAACTGGTCGACAGCCGCGCGATCTCCAAAGGCGAGTACGACCGCCTCTCCGCCGTGCTGCAAAAGAACAAGGCCACGGTCAATCAGCTCAACGCGTCGCTGGCGAAAAAGCGCATCCTCGCGCCATTCAGCGGCACCATCGGCATCCGTCAGGTCGACGTTGGCGACTACCTCGCCAGCGGCACCAAAATCGCCACGTTGCAGGATTTGAGCAGCCTCTACGCTGACTTCTACGTGCCGGAACAAGCGGTGCCGAAACTCGCTATCGGTCAGCCCGTGCAGTTCACCGTCGCCGCTTATCCGGGGCAGAACTTTGCCGGCAAGATCAGCGCGATCAACCCGATCGTCGAAAGCACCACGCGCAATATCCTCGTCCGCGCCACCCTGGCCAACCCCGACGGCAAGCTGCTGCCGGGGATGTTCGCCAGCCTTGAAGTGCTGCTGCCTGATCCGCAAAAGCACATCGTCGTGCCGGAGAGCGCGATCACCTACACCCTGTACGGCAACTCGGTGTACGTGGTCGGGCAGAAGAAGGCCGAGGACGGCAGCGTCGCCAAGGATGACAACGGCCAACCGCTGCTGATCGCCGAACGTCGTTTCGTCGAAACCGGTGAACGCCGCGATGGCCTGGTGATGATCAACAAGGGCGTGCAGAGCGGCGAACAAGTAGTGACGGCGGGCCAGATCAAACTGGACAACGGCGCCAACATTGCCATCAGCGACGACAAGACCCTCGGCGAGCAGAACAGTCCGCCTCGCGTCGACTGATCAAGGAATTCCCATGGCTTTTACCGATCCGTTCATCCGCCGCCCGGTGCTCGCCACCGTGGTCAGCCTGCTGATTGTGCTGCTGGGCTTCCAGGCCTGGAGCAAGCTGCCGCTGCGCCAGTACCCGCAAATGGAAAACGCCCTGATCACGGTGACCACGGCTTATCCCGGGGCCAACGCCGAAACCATTCAGGGCTACATCACCCAGCCGATGCAACAGAGCCTGGCCAGCGCCGAAGGCATCGATTACATGACCTCGGTCAGCCGGCAGAACTTCTCGGTGATTTCGATCTACGCGCGCATCGGTGCCAACACCGACCGCTTGTTCACCGAACTGCTGGCCAAGGCCAACGAGGTGAAGAACAAGCTGCCGCAGGACGCCGAAGACCCGGTGCTGAGCAAGGAATCCGCCGACGCTTCGGCGCTGATGTACATCAGTTTCTTCAGCAAGGACCTGAGCAACCCGCAGATCACCGACTACCTGTCGCGGGTCATCCAGCCAAAACTGGCGACGCTGCCGGGCATGGCCGAAGCGGAAATTCTCGGCAATCAGGTGTTCGCCATGCGTCTGTGGCTCGACCCGGTGAAACTCGCCGGCTTCGGCCTCAGCGCCGCCGACGTGACCGCGGCGGTGCGCCAGTACAACTTCCTCTCCGCCGCCGGCGAGGTGAAAGGCGAGTACACCGTCACCAGCATCAACGCCAACACCGAACTGAAATCCGCCGAGGCCTTCGCGGCGATTCCGCTCAAGGTCGATGGCGACAGCCGTGTGTTGCTGCGTGATGTCGCGCGGGTGGAAATGGGCGCGGAAAACTACGACTCGATCAGCTCGTTCGGTGGCACGCCGTCGGTGTACATCGGCATCAAGGCCACCCCCGGCGCCAACCCGCTGGACGTGATCAAGGAGGTGCGCAAGCTGATGCCCGAGCTGGAAGCGCAGCTGCCGCCGAACCTGAAAAGCGAAATCGCCTACGACGCGACGTTGTTCATTCAGGCCTCCATCGATGAGGTGGTGAAAACCCTGTTCGAAGCGGTGCTGATCGTCATCGTCGTGGTGTTCCTGTTCCTCGGCGCGCTGCGTTCGGTAGTGATCCCGGTGGTGACCATTCCGCTGTCGATGATCGGCGTGATGTTCTTCATGCAGATGATGGGTTATTCGATGAACCTGCTGACGCTGCTGGCCATGGTGCTGGCCATCGGTCTGGTGGTGGACGATGCGATCGTCGTGGTGGAGAACATCCACCGACATATCGAGGAAGGCAAGACGCCGTTCGACGCAGCCCTGGAAGGCGCGCGGGAAATTGCCATGCCGGTGGTGTCGATGACCATCACCCTGGCGGCGGTGTATGCGCCGATCGGTTTCCTCACCGGGCTGACCGGGGCGTTGTTCAAGGAGTTCGCCCTGACCCTGGCTGGAGCAGTGGTGATTTCTGGCGTCGTTGCCCTGACGCTGTCGCCGATGATGTGCGCGTTTCTGCTGCGCCACGAAGAGAATCCCGGCGGACTGGCCCATCGCCTCGACCGCGTCTTTGAAGGCCTCAAGCGCCGTTATCAAAGCATGCTCCACGGCACGCTCAATACCCGGCCGGTGGTGCTGGTGTTCGCGGTGATCGTGCTGTGCCTGATTCCGGTGTTTCTCAAGTTCACCAAGTCGGAACTGGCCCCGGACGAGGATCAAGGCATCATTTTCATGATGGCCAGCGCACCGCAGCCGACCAACCTCGACTACCTGAGCACCTACACCGACGAATTCATCACCATCTTCAAAGAGTTTCCCGAGTACTACTCCTCGTTCCAGATCAACGGCTACAACGGCGTGCAGGCCGGTATCGGCGGCTTCCTGCTCAAGCCATGGAACGAGCGCAGCCGCACGCAGATGGAAATCCTCCCCGAGGTGCAGAGCAAACTGGAGAGCATTCCCGGCCTGCAGATCTTCGGTTTCAACCTGCCCTCCCTGCCCGGCACCGGTGAAGGCCTGCCCTTCGAATTCGTGGTCAACACCGCCAATGACTATGAACTGCTGCTGCAAGTCGCCGAGCGCATCGAGAAACGCGCCATGGAGTCAGGCAAGTTCGCCTTCGTCGACCTCGATCTGGCATTCGACAAGCCGGAAGTAGTCGTCGATATCGACCGCGACAAGGCCGCGCAGATGGGCGTGTCGATGCTCGACCTCGGCAGCACGCTGGCGACCTTGCTCGGCGAGGCGGAGATCAACCGCTTCACCATCGACGGGCGCAGCTACAAGGTCATCGCCCAGGTCGAACGGGCCTACCGCGACAACCCGGACTGGCTGAACAATTACTACGTGAAAAACACTCAGGGCGAATTGCTGCCGCTGTCGACCTTGATCAAGGTCAGCGACCGCGCACGACCGCGCCAGCTCAACCAGTTCCAGCAGCTCAACGCGGCGAAGATTTCCGGTTTCCCGCTGGTGAGCATGGGCGAAGCCATCGACACCGTGCTGCAGATTGCCCGCGAAGAAGCACCGGCCGGGTTTGCCTTCGATTACGGCGGTGCCTCGCGCCAGTACGTGCAGGAAGGCAGCGCATTGTGGGTCACGTTTGCCCTGGCGCTGGCGATCATCTTTCTGGTGCTGGCCGCACAGTTCGAAAGCTTCCGTGATCCGCTGGTGATTCTGGTGACCGTGCCGCTGTCGATCTGCGGCGCGCTGATTCCGCTGTTCCTCGGCTGGTCGAGCATGAACATCTACACCCAGGTCGGGCTGGTGACGCTGATCGGCCTGATCAGCAAGCACGGCATCCTGATCGTCGAATTCGCCAACCAGTTGCGCAAGGACAAGGGTTTGAGCGCCCGTGAAGCGGTGGAGGAAGCAGCGGCAATTCGCTTGCGCCCGGTGCTGATGACGACGGCGGCAATGGTGTTCGGCATGGTGCCGCTGATTCTGGCCACCGGTGCGGGAGCCGTGAGCCGCTTTGATATCGGCATGGTGATTGCGACGGGGATGTCGATCGGCACGCTGTTTACGCTGTTCGTGCTGCCGTGTGTTTATACCTTCCTCGCCAAGCCAAATGCCAGATAATGCACATTTCCCTGTGGGAGCGAGCCTGCTCGCGAATGCGGTATTTTGATCGTTCCCACGCTCTGCGTGGGAATGCAGCTCGGGACGCTCCGCATCCCATTGGAACGCGGAGCGTCCTTTGAGGCGTTCCCACGCAGAGCGTAGGAACGATCAAGCAAGATCAAAAGATCGCAGCCTTCGGCAGCTCCTACACAATCCGTATCCCAAATAAAAGGCCTCGCAATTGCGAGGCCTTTTATTTGGGCTTCAATCGTTTCAACTGGCTGGCCTCATTCCCTGAGACAGTCCGAACATGAACAACAGCAAATCATGATCGGGCTGGGTCGCCACGGAGGCTTTCGCCACCCGTGGAACCGAACAATGAGCGTCGTTCCCGGACGCTCCTATGACCTGCATGCGCGGCTGCTCCCAGGCAGCCACCGCCAGTGAAGCAACTGCCAAGGCCCCGACCAGGAACAAACCTCGTGCAATTTCGAGTTTCATCGCTATAAACCTTTGATAGCGCTGCCAAACGCCGTCTCATAAAAGTAGACGAGTTTTTTCCAGTCGGCATCGCGGAACGACGAATGGCGACGCAGTTGCTTCATATCATGCTGCGCGGCGCGATAGGGTGTCAGACGCTGACGGCACTTCTCCAGATCGATCAACGCCACTTCAACCTGCGCCGCTTCGCCTTCACCGGTGACGCGCACGAAAACGTGTTTGATGTAGATGCAGCTGTGCTGCCAGCGCCCCTTGTGCATGCGCGCCAGGTTTTCGGCGAGATCCTTGAGGACTTTCTCGTAAACCACGTCGCCACATTGATCGCGACCACCGGCGGCAGCCAGCCACTGTTCCAGTTCCTGGAAACCGTCGAGGGATTTGGTGACAAGCAGGGCGCGCCACTTGTGTTGCGGATCCGGTTGCGCGCCGCAAAAGACGATTTGTGGTACGCGCACGCCGAGTTTGCTCACGCCGGTCAGCGCATCGAGTTCGCGCAATACGGTCGGGCGACCGAAGGGGTGCAACCAGCTGCGATAAATGTGCCCGGTCTGGCGCTTGGCGTACAGCAACTGGCCGTCACGGCCGACGATGCGCTGCACACCACTTTCGCCACCGCGGCGCACGTTGGGCTCTTCAACCCAATCGCCACGCTGGGCCCAGTAATAATCGAAACCATCCTGTGGAGCGACATTCGCTTCAACTGCTGCTTGCACTGCCATCCTCTACCTCTTGCGTAATACGTAAACCCGCCACATCGCATAGAGCGGTATAAAGTCCAGTTGTTCCTGAATGCGGAAACCCGCCTGTTCAAATTCTTTTTCGATCGTGGCCGCCGGAATCAGAAAGCGGTTCTGGTAATCACGATTCGGCCGGTCGAGCTCGGCGCGCTTGCGCTTCCACGCCTTGAAGTTGCCATCGACCCACAATGAAACAATCACGCTGTCACGGGTTACCCGCTCGAATTCACGCAGGATCACCTTGCGGTGCTCGGCTTCACCGATGTGGTGAAGAAGGCGCATGCAGAAGATGCTGTCGACCGCGTTATCCGGCAAAGCAATATCGAAAGCCGAGGTGTGCAGCGGTTGTACACGCTTGACCACATCGGCTGGCTGCCCTTGCAGCGCGGTGTTGATCATCGACTCGGAATTGTCCGCACCGATGATTACCCGGTTGGGTTTCTCCGCGAGCATTGGCCAGAAGCGTCCGGCACCGCAGGGCAGATCCAGCACCAGACCGGGATCCCCCGCCAGCGCCAGAGCCTTGCGACCCAATTGCTCGTCGCGCCAGTGCGACAGGCGGCGGCCAAGGCTTTCCTTGTGCTTGCGCAGGTAACGTTGTGCGTGTTGGTCGTCGTACTTTTCGGAAAAATCGAGCTTGATCGGGTCGGCCATCATCTGGACTCCTGTTCTGATGACACCACCTTAAGCAGCGGTGTGTCAGCGTCAGGTCATCCAATTGTGAAAATTCTGTCAGGTAAATCTGCAAAGTATTACAACGTTATACAGGATTTAGACAGGTGGGCGGGAGTAGCCTCGAGCCACTATTTGCCGGTATTCACGCCAAGATCTACCTCGAATCGGCAGCCATTGGGGTCCATCGTGCTCAGGCTGACTGTCCACCCCTGGTTTTCGCAAATGCGCTGGACCAGCGACAGGCCTAGGCCCAGACCCTCGCCACGTTTCTCGCTACCGCGCACAAACGGCTCGAACATCGCCTCGCGTTTTTCCTCGGGAATGCCTACCCCTGAGTCCTCGACGATGAAGCCGCTGGCGGTAAGGGTAAGGCGAATGAAACCCTCTTCGGTGTAATGCAGTGCGTTACGCAGCAAGTTGCCCATCACCGCATTGAGCAAGGTCGCGTTGTAACGAGTGTCCGGTGGATCGCCCGGCTCGAACATCAGCTTCAGGCCCTTGCGCTCGATCGGTTCGCGCCACAGGCACAGCAGGCTTTCGGCGACTTGTGAGAGGTTTTGCTGCGGCGCGGCGCCGGCCTCTTCGTTCTGTGCGCGCGCCAGCATCAGGAAGGTCTGCACCAGCTCGCGCATCTCCTCGCTGGCCCGGGCAATACGCTCGACCTGAGCGCGACCGCGCTGATCGATACCGGGGTTTTCCAGCAGCAGTTCGCAGGAACTGGCGAGGACCATCAGCGGCGTGCGCAATTCGTGGCTGACGTCGCTGGTGAACAAACGCTCGCGGTTCAGCGCCTGACGCAAGCGCCCCAGCGTGGCATCGAACGCCACCGCCAGTTCACCGACTTCATCCGCTGCATAATCCGGCGCCAGGGGCGGCGCCAGCCCGAGCAACTGGTCGCGATGCCGAACCTGCCGCGCCAAACGCACCACCGGCGCCATCACCTTGCGCGCGAGCACCCAGCCCAGGAACACCGCCAGTGCCAGGCTGAGCACGAAGCCCACCAGCACCACGGCAAACAGCACGCGCTCGCGCTCTTCGAAATCACTTTGATCCTGCAGCAAAACATAACGCCGACCATCCACCACTTCGACCATGGCGTGATAGGACAGCTGCTCGCGAAAGACCTCGTGGAAACCGGCATCGAGGTGACGCAGATCCTTGGGCAGGTCGAAATCCCCCGGCCCGCCGCTGAAATAGAACAGCTGATCCGGCTCGGGGCGATGGCTCCAGTCGGAGACGTTGTCCATCAGCAGCAAACGTTGCAGGTCACCGCCCAATCCCGCCGAAATGAGTTTCTCCTCCACCAGGTGCACCGTCGCAACAATGCCCATGGCGAAAGCGCCGGCGACCAGTGCGCTCATCAGCGCAAAGGCGATGATGATCCGCTGGGAAAGACTCTGCTTAAACTCCATCTCGCCCCTCGGCCAAGCGATAACCGACACCGTGCACGGTGTGCAGCAGTGGCTTGGCGAATGGCTTGTCGATAACCTGGCGCAACTGGTGAACATGGCTGCGCAGGCTGTCGCTGTCGGGGCAGTCATCGCCCCACAGCGCTTCCTCGAGAATCTCCCGACGCAGCACGTGCGGACTCTTCTGCATCAGCACTGCGAGCAGCTTGAGACCGACCGGGTTGAGCTTGAGCAGCTTGCCTTCGCGGGTCACTTCCAGGGTGTCGAGGTCGTAGCTCAGATCACCGACCTGCAATGCCCGGCGACCGCCGCCCTGAGCACGGCGCATGACCGCTTCGACGCGGGCGGCCAGTTCGGACAGCGCAAATGGTTTGATCAGGTAATCGTCGGCGCCGGACTTGAAGCCCTGCAGCCGGTCGTCGAGTTGGTCGCGGGCGGTGAGCATGATCACCGGCGTATCACGCCGGGCATCTTCACGCAGGCGCTTGCACAAGGTGTAGCCGTCGATGCCGGGCAGCATGATGTCGAGCACGATCAGGTCGTAATGCTCGGTCGCCGCCAAGTGCAGACCGGACAAGCCGTCTTGTGCGCAATCGACGGTATAGCCTTTCATGCCCAGGTAATCGGCCAGATTGGCCAGGATGTCACGGTTGTCTTCGACCAGCAGAATTCGCATGGACATCTCCTCCGAACGGGTAACGGCCGTCTTGGCCCGCGCAGCTTACGGCCAAGTGTGGCTCAGGGCTAGGGGCGTTTTTCGATAAACCTGCACTGCGCGCGCTGCGACGTTTTTTTCACTTTCGGTTAACAAATCGCCGACGCCAGCGCGCGCAGACTCCGCGCGATTACGCTCTCTCCTCCGTTCATCGACCAAGGAACCTGTCATGGTGTCGACCTCTGCCCTTCCCGCTTCAAGACCGCTGAACTGGTGGTTGTGTCTGGGCATTCCCGCCGTGGCGGCGATCATTCTGCTGTTGCTCGAACTGACCGATCTGGACATGGTTCTGGCGCAAATGTTCTACGACCCGGTCGCGGGGGATTTCATCGGGCGGCACAGCTATTTTCTTGAAGACATCCTGCATGACCGGGCGAAACAGCTGGTGATCGGCTTCTCGGTGTTTGCCATTCTGGGTTTCATCGGGGCGTTTTTCATCGAACGGCTGAAACCGTTCAAGCGTGAACTCGGTTGCCTGGTGCTGTCGCTGGGGCTGGCGACTTCGTTTGTCACTCCAGTCAAAGCCGTCACTGCCGTGCAATGCCCGTGGAGCCTGGAGCAATTCGGCGGTCACGAGACCTACAGCAAACTGATGGAGCATCGCCCCGCCACGGACAAGCCGGGACGTTGCTGGCCGGGTGGCCATGCGGCAACCGGGTTCACCCTGTTTGCACTGTTCTTCGTGTTGCGTGACCGCCGCCCGCGACTGGCGCGGCAGGCGTTTGTGTTCGCCTTTGCGCTGGGCTCGGTGTTCTCGATCAGCCGCATGATGCAGGGTGCGCACTTCTTTTCGCACAACGTGTGGACGGCGATTTTCTGCTGGCTGATTTGTCTGGGGGCTTATTACTGGGTGCTGTATCGCCCGGCTGGCAAGACTTCGACGGCGATGAACACACAGCCGATCAACGCCTGAAATAAACAACCTGTGGGAGCGAGCCTGCTCGCGAATTGGCGGCTCAACTGGCTTGCATGTCGGATGACAGACCGCTTTCGCCGAGCAAGCTCGCTCCCACATTGGTTCGGGTGGATGCTGAACTTGGGCAATAAAAAACCCCGCTGACTTTCGCCAGCGGGGTTTTGCGTTACAGGGCCAGGGCTGGCTTACATCATGCCGCCCATGCCACCCATGCCGCCCATGTCTGGCATACCGCCGCCAGCTGCACCTTCTTTCTTCGGTGCGTCGGCAACCGCTGCTTCGGTGGTCAGGATCAGACCGCCGATGGAGGCTGCAGCTTGCAGAGCCGAACGGGTTACCTTGGTTGGGTCCAGGATACCCATTTCGATCATGTCGCCGTATTCGCCGGAAGCAGCGTTGTAACCGAAGTTACCTTTGCCGTTCTTCACTTCGTTGACGACTACGCTTGGCTCGTCACCGGAGTTGGCAGCGATCTGACGCAGCGGCGCTTCAACAGCGCGACGCAGCACAGCGATACCGACGTTCTGGTCAGCGTTGTCGCCGGTCAGCTCGGTCAGCGCTTCCAGAGCACGGATCAGCGCCACGCCACCGCCAGGTACCACGCCTTCTTCAACGGCTGCGCGGGTTGCGTGCAGGGCGTCTTCAACGCGGGCTTTCTTCTCTTTCATTTCAACTTCGGAACCAGCGCCAACCTTGATCACTGCAACGCCGCCGGACAGCTTGGCCAGACGCTCTTGCAGTTTTTCACGGTCATAGTCCGAGGAGGTTTCGGCAACCTGGGCGCGGATCTGAGCGATACGGCCTTCGATGTCTGCCTGCACGCCAGCACCGTCAACGATGATGGTGTTTTCCTTGGACAGGGTCACGCGCTTGGCGTTACCCAGGTGTTCCAGGGTGGTGCTTTCCAGGCTCAGACCGATCTCTTCGGAGATAACGGTACCGCCCGTCAGAACAGCGATGTCCTGCAGCATGGCCTTGCGACGGTCGCCGAAGCCCGGTGCCTTGACGGCAGCGACTTTGACGATGCCACGCATGTTGTTCACAACCAGAGTCGCCAGGGCTTCGCCTTCAACGTCTTCGGCCACGATCAGCAGTGGGCGGCCGGCTTTGGCAACGGCTTCCAGCACTGGCAGCATTTCGCGGATGTTCGAGATCTTCTTGTCGACCAGCAGGATCAGCGGGCCGTCGAGCTCGGCAACCATGGTGTCCGGCTTGTTGACGAAGTATGGCGACAGGTAGCCACGGTCGAACTGCATGCCTTCTACAACCGACAGTTCGTTTTCCAGGCCCGAGCCTTCTTCAACGGTGATCACGCCTTCTTTACCGACTTTTTCCATGGCTTCGGCAATGATGTCGCCGATGGAGTTGTCGGAGTTGGCCGAGATGGTGCCGACCTGAGCGATGGCTTTGAAGTCAGCGCATGGCTTGGACAGGGCTTTGAGCTCTTTGACAATGGCGATGGTCGCCTTGTCGATGCCGCGCTTGAGGTCCATCGGGTTCATGCCGGCAGCGACGGCTTTCAGGCCTTCGTTGACGATCGACTGAGCCAGAACGGTAGCGGTGGTAGTACCGTCACCAGCGTCATCGTTGGCACGGGAGGCAACGTCTTTGACCAGCTGCGCGCCCATGTTTTCGAAGCGGTCATCCAGTTCGATTTCTTTGGCGACGGAAACGCCGTCCTTGGTGATGGTCGGAGCGCCGAAGCTCTTCTCGATAACCACGTTACGGCCTTTCGGGCCCAGGGTCGCTTTTACCGCGTCAGCCAGAACGTTGACGCCTTTGAGCATCTTGGTACGGGCGGCATCGCCGAACTTAACTTCTTTAGCAGCCATGATCGATATTCCTTAAATACTTTGTAGTAGCGGGAAAATGAACGGGGATATCAGCCTTCGATAACCGCGAGGATTTCGTTCTCGCTCATTACCAGCAGGTCTTCGCCATCGACTTTCACAGTGTTGCTGCCGGAGTAAGGACCGAACACAACCTTGTCGCCTTCCTTCACGGACAGTGCACGCACTTCACCGTTTTCCAGAGCTTTGCCCGGGCCTACAGCGAGAATCACACCGTGGTTGGCTTTTTCAGCAGCCGAACCTGGCAGGACGATACCGCCAGCGGTTTTCTTTTCTTCTTCGCTGCGACGGATGACGACGCGGTCATGCAGAGGACGAAGCTTCATTGTCGATCTCTCCTAATTGTGGTTTTCATCGGCCGGTGTAGTCCCGGCGGGTTTAACGAATCCGGCCTGCGCCGGTTGCGGTCCGTCGAGCGAACCGCGCAAGTCTGTCCGGTTTGAATACCGGAAACCTTTCGGTGACCGATACATAGGGGCGTACAAGCCGATTACAAGGGCTGGCGGAAAAAATTTTTCATCCAGACACGGCAAATAACAGCCATAAACGAGCACGGCACCCGCAGGTGCCGTGTCGATGCTGATATCACTTGTTGTCGCGGTGTTCGAACTCGCCTTCGATCACATTCGGCTCCCGACCGAGCGGCTCGCGCGGGGCGGGGCCGCCACGGGGTTGCAGGTCGTCGGCGAAGGCACGCTGGCGCATCGCCTGGTCTTCAGCGCGCTGGCGCATCTTGTTCGCCAGCAGACGACGGGTGACCGGCAACAGCATCACCAGACCGACCACGTCACTGATGAAGCCGGGAATGATCAACAGGCCGCCGGCCAGTGCCAGCATCAGGCCTTCGAGCATGGTCTGCGCGGGCAATTCGCCGCGATTCAGGCTTTCCCGGGCACGCAATGCGGTGGCCAGACCGGCGACGCGCAGCACGAACACACCGAACATCGAGCCGAGAATGATCAGCAGCAGGGCCGGGAAGAACCCGATAGAGCCTGCCACTTTGACGAATACGAACAGCTCCAGCACTGGAAACAGCAGAAAGAGCAACAGAAAAGGGCGCATCAAAGTTTCCTCAACGCAAGAAATGCCTTGCAGTAAGCCTTAGATGACGTCGCCCTTGCGTGAATTCAAGCTTAACTTTGCGCTTTTTTCGGCCAGGACTGGGCGTGAGCCAGAGAAACCAAGGCCTCGCGCACTTGTGTCGGCGTATTACATGGCGCCGCGAAGGGCAACCAGTAGACGGCCTGACCGATGCGCAGGTGCATGCCCTCGCTGTCGATGCCGGCCAGTTGCGCCGGCGTGCTGTTGGGCAGCCCGGCCAGCTCGACGTAATGGGCAATGGCCTTGGCGTGATCGCTGTTCATGTGCTCGACCATGCTGATTTCCGCCTTGCCGGCGAACGGGTTGGCCAAGGTCAGATCGTCGATCCAGTGGATCGCGCCAAAGCCGCCGATGTAGCGATGGCGCACCGGATCGAGCACCCAGAAATCGAAATCGTGGGCTTGGTGATAATTCTGCGAGTCGGGGAAATAGCGGTAATAGCGCTCGGCGGCAGCCTCGATCGCTGCCGGTTCTGCGAGCTTCTGCGCTTCGGCCAGATAAGTCAGCCGCCCGACCGCCTGCACATCGTCGGCCTCGCGCTCGCCCACCAGCATCGAACACTTCGGATCTTTCTGCAGGTTATGCGTGTGCTGCGCGATGCGGCTGATCAGGATCAGCGGCCGGCCCTGCTCGTCCAGGCAATACGGCACAACCGAGCCAAAGGGAAAACCCGGCATCGATTTGGAGTGGGTCGACAGCACTCCACGGTATTCCTTGAGAAGCAATTCTCGGGCATTCTTCGCCACTTCAGCGCTCAATTTGTGACTCCTTAAATGGGTTCCGTCTAGAAAACGGACAGGCGCGCAGCGAAAAGTAACCGGCGCGCATCGGGCAAATGTTCGTGTGCAACCAGGCCTGACCGGTGCCGATCGAGCGTTGCCGACAACAAAAACAACTCAGACCTGCCAGCGGGACATGCGAATGCAACTCAACGACAAAGTAATCATTATCACCGGCGGTTGCCAGGGTTTGGGCCGTTCCATGGCCGAGTATTTCGCCGGCAAGGGCGCGAAACTGGCCCTGGTCGATCTGAATCAGGAAAAACTCGACGACGCCGTGGCCGCCTGTAAAGCCAAGGGTTTCGAAGCGCGCAGCTACCTGTGCAACGTCGCCAATGAAGAACAGGTCGAGCACATGGTTGCGCAAGTGGCGGAAGACTTCGGCGCCATCCACGGCCTGATCAACAACGCTGGCATTTTGCGCGATGGTCTGCTGCTGAAGGTCAAGGACGGTGAGATGACCAAGATGAGCCTGGCGCAGTGGCAGGCGGTGATCGACGTCAACCTGACCGGCGTGTTCCTCTGCACCCGTGAAGTCGCAGCGAAGATGGTCGAGCTGAAGAACAGCGGTGCGATCATCAACATTTCGTCGATCTCCCGTGCGGGCAACGTCGGCCAGACCAACTATTCCGCAGCCAAGGCTGGCGTCGCGGCGGCGACCGTGACCTGGGCGAAGGAGCTGGCGCGTTACGGCATTCGCGTCGCGGGCATTGCGCCGGGCTTCATCGAAACCGAAATGACTTTGGGCATGAAGCCGGAAGCGCTGGAGAAGATGACGTCGGGGATTCCGCTCAAGCGCATGGGCAAGCCCGAAGAGATCGCCCATTCGGCGGCGTATATCTTCGAGAACGACTACTACACCGGGCGGATTCTGGAGATGGATGGCGGCTTGCGGATCTGACTGTCACCCTGAAACAAATGTGGGAGCGAGCCTGCTCGCGAATGCGGTGTGTCATTCAACCCATTGGTTGTCTGATCTACCGCTTTCGCGAGCAGGCTCGCTCCCACAGTTTTTTCAGCGCTGCCGATGGATCAATCGTCGCTGATGGTGATATTCGGTATCGCCGGCGTGGCCGCTTCCTGCAACACGATCCGCGCACCGACGTGGCGGGCCAGTTCCTGATAGACCATGGCAATCTGGCTGTCCGGCTCGGCGATCACGGTTGGCTTGCCGCCATCGGCCTGTTCGCGGATCAGCATCGACAGCGGCAGCGAGGCCAGCAGTTCGACGCCGTACTGGGTGGCCAGCTTCTCGCCGCCGCCTTCACCGAACAGATGTTCGGCATGCCCGCAGTTCGAGCAGATGTGCACCGCCATGTTTTCCACCACGCCCAGCACCGGAATGTTGACCTTGCGGAACATTTCCACGCCTTTGCGTGCGTCGAGCAGCGCCAGGTCCTGCGGCGTAGTGACGATCACCGCACCGGCCACCGGGACTTTCTGCGCCAGAGTCAGTTGAATGTCGCCGGTGCCTGGCGGCATGTCGATGACCAGATAATCCAGATCGCCCCACGCGGTTTGCGTAACCAACTGCAGCAGCGCCCCGGAAACCATCGGCCCGCGCCAGACCATCGGCGTGTTGTCGTCGGTCAGGAACGCCATCGACATGACTTCCACACCGTGGGCCTTGAGCGGCACGAACCACTTCTGATCCTTGACCTCAGGACGGGTGCGCTCGGGGATGCCGAACATGATGCCCTGACTCGGGCCGTAGATATCGGCGTCGAGGATGCCGACTTTGGCGCCTTCACGGGCCAGCGCCAGCGCGAGGTTGGCAGCGGTGGTGGATTTGCCCACGCCGCCCTTGCCGGACGCGACGGCGACGACGTTCTTGACGTTGGCCAGTCCCGGAATCTGCGCCTGGGCCTTGTGCGCGGCGATCACGCTGGTGACCTCGACGCGGGCGATGACCACGCCGTCGAGGTTTTCGATGGCCAGTTGCAGCAATTGCGCCCAGCCGCTCTTGAACAGTCCGGCGGCGTAGCCGATTTCCAGCTGCACATTGACGCGGTCACCGATGATCTCGATGTTTTTCACGCACCCGGCGCTGACCGGATCCTGGTTCAGGTAGGGGTCGGTGTATTGGCTGAGGACGGCTTCCACCGCTGCGCGAGTGACGGCGCTCATGGGCAACTCCGATAACAAGACTGGAAAGAATGGCGGCTATCGTACGCTGGACACCGATTTGAGGCGAACAGATTACTTGCGCTGAAAAGCCACTGTGGTGAGGGGATTTATCCCCGTTGGACTGCGCAGCCGCCCCAAAACTTCCGCCCCCGGTACGTCAGGAGCTGCGTGTGTAACGATATCCACGACTGCTGCGCAGCCGAACGGGGATAAATCCCCTCACCACACGAGCTCTCAAAGTACCCAGTGGCGCAGGGGTGAAAAATATGCGCCGGCGCTTTATAGTGGCCGACCTCCGTTTCATCAAGTAGCGAAGCCCCATGTCCGAGCCACGCAAGATCCTCGTCACCAGCGCCCTGCCCTACGCCAACGGTTCGATCCACCTTGGCCACATGCTGGAATACATCCAGACCGATATGTGGGTGCGCTTCCAGAAGCATCGCGGCAACCAATGCATCTATGTCTGCGCCGACGACGCCCACGGTTCGGCGATCATGCTGCGCGCGGAAAAGGAAGGCATCACCCCGGAACAACTGATCGCCAACGTGCAGGCTGAACACAGCGCCGACTTTGCCGACTTCCTCGTCGATTTCGACAATTTTCACTCCACTCACGCCGAAGAAAACCGTGAGCTGTCGAGCCAGATCTACCTCAAGCTGCGTGACGCCGGGCACATCGCCCAGCGCTCGATCACCCAGTATTTCGACCCGGAAAAGAAAATGTTCCTGGCCGACCGCTTCATCAAGGGCACCTGCCCGAAATGCGGCACCGAAGACCAGTACGGCGACAACTGCGAAAAATGCGGCGCGACCTACGCACCGACCGACCTGAAGGATCCGAAGTCAGCGATCTCCGGCGCCACCCCGGTGCTCAAGGATTCCCAGCACTTCTTCTTCAAACTGCCAGACTTCCAGCAAATGCTGCAGACCTGGACCCGCAGCGGCACCCTGCAGGACGCCGTGGCCAACAAGATCGCCGAATGGCTGGATGCCGGCCTGCAGCAGTGGGACATTTCCCGCGATGCGCCGTATTTCGGCTTCGAGATTCCGGGCGAACCGGGCAAGTATTTCTACGTGTGGCTGGATGCGCCGATCGGTTACATGGCCAGCTTCAAGAACCTCTGCAACCGCACGCCGGAGCTGGACTTCGACGCGTTCTGGGGCAAGGATTCGACTGCCGAGCTGTACCACTTCATCGGCAAGGACATCGTCAATTTCCACGCGCTGTTCTGGCCAGCCATGCTCGAAGGCGCCGGCTACCGCAAGCCGACCGGCATCAACGTGCACGGCTACCTGACCGTCAATGGTCAGAAAATGTCCAAGTCGCGCGGCACCTTCATCAAGGCCCGCACTTATCTGGATCATCTGTCGCCGGAATACCTGCGCTATTACTACGCAGCCAAGCTGGGCCGTGGCGTCGATGACCTCGATCTGAACCTCGAAGACTTCGTGCAGAAGGTCAACTCCGACCTGGTCGGCAAAGTGGTCAACATCGCCAGCCGTTGCGCCGGATTTATCCACAAAGGCAACGGCGGACTGCTGGTCGACAACAATGCCGCGCCGGAGCTGACCGAGGCCTTCCTCGCCGCCGCGCCGAGCATTGCCGACGCTTACGAGGCCCGCGATTTTGCCCGCGCGATGCGTGAAATCATGGCCCTGGCTGACCGCGCCAACGCGTGGATCGCCGACAAGGCGCCGTGGTCGTTGAACAAGCAGGAAGGCAAGCAGGATGAAGTCCAGGCGATCTGCGCCACCGGCATCAACCTGTTCCGTCAGTTGGTGATCTTCCTCAAACCGGTACTGCCGCTGCTGGCCGCTGATGCCGAGGCGTTCCTCAACGTCGCGCCGCTGACCTGGAATGACCACACCACCCTGCTGGCCAACCACCAGCTCAACGAATTCAAACCGTTGATGACCCGCATCGACCCGGTAAAAGTGCAAGCCATGACCGACGCCTCCAAGGAAGACCTGACCGCCAGCCAGACCGACACTGGTGCAGCCGCCCCTGCGGGCAACGGCGAACTGGCCAAGGATCCGCTGTCGCCGGAAATCGATTTCGACGCCTTTGCCGCCATCGATTTGCGCGTCGCTTTGATCGTAAAGGCCGAACACGTCGAAGGCGCGGACAAGCTGCTGCGCCTGACCCTCGACATCGGTGACGAGCAACGCAACGTGTTCTCCGGGATCAAGAGCGCGTATCCGGACCCGTCCAAACTTGACGGTCGCCTGACCATGATGATCGCCAACCTCAAGCCACGGAAAATGAAGTTCGGTATTTCCGAAGGCATGGTGATGGCAGCCGGCCCCGGCGGTGAAGAGATCTACCTGCTGAGCCCGGACAGCGGCGCCAAGCCAGGTCAGCGCATCAAGTAAGACGTTGCCGCAAAACGATCCCACCGACGTGCTCTGCATGCCGGTGGGATTTTTCATATCTGGCCCGATAGTGCCTACCCTTAAGAGACACCCGCCCGTTTCGCTGGCAGAACCATGACCGAACTCGTGTTAACGCTGATCAGTGCTGCGCTGCTCAACAATTTCGTGTTGCACTGGCCGCTGGGCGTCGCTCCGCTGCTGGCGGGCAGCCGACGCCAGGTACATGCGCTGGGATTGGCGACGTTGTGCCTGATGCTGGTAGTCAGCGTTATTGGTCAGGCGATCTGGCAGTGGATACTGCTGCCGTTGCAGCTTGAAGCGCTGCGCCTGTTCGTGTTTCTGCCGTTGAGTGTGTTGTTGATCGCGCCGCTGCTGAAACTGCTGGCGCGCGGGCTGCCGGATTGGCCGTTCGACGGATTGTGGCCGCTGCTGCTGGGCAATGCCGGCGTACTCGGGCTCGCGTTGATCAATGCGCAAAATGATCAAGGCCTGCTGCACGCGACAGCATTGAGTCTCGGCGCCGGGCTGGGTTTCTGGCTGGTGTTGAGCGTGTTCTGCGACCTGCGCGAGCGCACGGCCGACAACGATATTCCCCTGCCCTTTCGCGGCCTGCCGATCGACCTGATCAGCGCCGGACTGATCGCAGTGATTTTTCTCGGATTCAGTGGATTGATCAAAACATGAGTCTGCTTCAACGCATCGATGCCCTGCTGCCGCAGACCCAATGCGGCAAGTGCGGCCATCCCGGATGCAAACCCTATGCGCAAGGCATTATTGACGGCGAGCCGATCAACAAGTGCCCGCCGGGCGGCGGAGAAACCATCGCTGCCCTGGCCGAGCTGTTGAAAATACCGGTCCTGGAACTGGACATCAGCCGTGGCCCGGCACCGCCGCAAGTCGCCTTCATCCGCGAGGCCGAATGCATCGGCTGCACCAAGTGCATTCAGGCCTGCCCGGTCGACGCCATCGTCGGCGCGGCAAAACTCATGCACACGGTGCTGATCGACGAGTGCACCGGTTGTGATCTGTGCGTTGCGCCGTGCCCGGTCGACTGCATCGAAATGCATCCTTTGCCTGCGAATACGATCCCAGTGGTTGGCGGTCTCGCATTTGATCTCGAAGAACAGCGCGCCCGCGCGATCAAACGTGACCACGCGCGCCAGCGTTTCGAGCGCCGCAATCAGCGCCTGCTGCGTGAAGAACAGCAAAAGCAGGCCGAACGTGAAGCGCGAGCCGCGCGTGCGGCACAACCGCAAGTCTCGACCGCCGATCCGGTGCAGGCTGCACTTGAGCGGGTGCGCGCACAAAAAGCCGCGAACGCCGATGCGGCGCTGAAGAAGGCCAAGGTCGATATGGCGATGAGTCGGGCTCAGTTGCATAAATCGCTGAAAGCTTTCGGCCATCCGCCGACGTTCGAACAGCAGTCGCAACTGATCGTCCTGCAGCAACAATTCGAAGCCGCCGAGCACGCGCTGGCGAATCTGGAAAGCAGCCAACCGGTGATTCCCGCCGTCCCTGCTCCGAGCAACGACGCGGAGTTGAAACGGGCGAAGATTCAACTGGCCATGCGCCGCGCCGAGTTGAAAAAAGCCCAGGCAGCGGAGGCTGCGCCGGAGCAGATCGCAGCACTGGAGCAAGCCGTGACTGACGCCGAGCGCCAGGTGCAAGACCATGCCACCCCTTGAGGCAGCGGACGATCGCCTGCAACAGGCGATGAATACCGTGCTGCTCGCAGCGCTACCGGGGCTGCTCGCTTTGTTCTGGCTGTATGGCTGGGGCGTGTTGATCAATCTGCTGTTGGCGGTTGCCAGTGCCTTGCTCGTCGAAGCCGGGGTCGCCCACCTGCGTCGGCAAGCGGTGCAAGCGGCACTGCGTGATGGCAGCGCGCTGGTCAGTGCAATGTTGCTGGCCGTTGCGCTGCCGGCTTATTGCCCTTGGTGGCTGACCGTCACGGCGACCGTTTCAGGCTTGTTGTTCGGCAAGCACTTGTACGGCGGGGTTGGTAAAAACCCGTTCAACCCGGCAATGCTTGGCTTTGCCCTGAGCATGGTGCTGTTTCCGCAAGCGATGACGCATTGGCCCGGTCATGGCCTCGATTTCCCCTCGGCGTTGCAACAGGTTTTCAACCCGGCTCCAGCACCGGACGCCTGGGCGCAGGCCACGGCACTGGACAGTCTGCGCATCAATAAAAGCCTGACCATCGATGAGCTGTTCGCCAGCAACCCGGCCTTCGGCCGCTTCGGCGGGCGCGGTGTGGAATGGGTGAATCTGGCGTTTCTGCTCGGCGGCCTGCTGCTGTTGCAGCGGCGGATCTTCTCCTGGCACGCACCGGTGGGGATGCTCGCCAGTCTGTTAGTCATCAGCCTGTTGTGCTGGAACGGATCGGGGTCCGATTCCCATGGTTCGCCGCTGTTTCATCTGCTCAGCGGCGCGACCATGCTCGGTGCATTTTTTATCGTGACCGAACCTGTGTCCGGCGCGAAAAGCGCCCTCGCCCGCCTGCTGTTCGGCATTGGCGTCGGCTTGCTCACCTATCTGATTCGCACTTGGGGTGGTTACCCGGACGGCGTCGCGTTTGCGGTGTTGCTGATGAATCTGCTGGTGCCGACGCTGGAGCGCTTCGCCGCCAGCCGCCATCTGCCGGTGAGCACATGAACCGCTCAGCAAGTGTCGCGACCCTGGTGCTGCTGGCACTCATTGGCGCGAGCGCGACATACGTGCTGCAGCGCAGCAGTGCACCGCAGATTGCCAGCGAACAGCGCTTGCTCGAAAGCCGCCAACTGCTCGATGTCATTCCTGACGCGCTCTACGACAATCAGCCGCTGGAGCAACCGCTGACGCTCGCCGAGCCTGCTTTGCGCCATAGCACGCTGTCGGGCGGCTATCGAGCGACCCGCTCCGGTCAGACAGTCGCGGTGCTGTTGCGCAGTCGCAGCGAAGGTTACGCAGGTACTCTGGAACTGCTGATTGCCATCGATGCAAACGGCAGAGTTCTAGGCGTGAAAACCCTTGAGCAGCGCGAAACGCCAGGATTGGGTGGTCACATCGGTGAATGGCCGAATGCCTGGCTTCAGACCTTCCTCGGCAAATCTCGTACCGAGCCGACTGACGCCGGTTGGGCGCTGAAAAAGAATCAGGGGCAGTTCGATCAAATCGCTGGCGCGACCATTACCTCCCGTGCCGCCATCAACGCGATTCATGACGCACTGCGTTATTTCGATGAGCATCGGGCGTTGCTGTTAGGAACTGGCTCATGAAACGCACGGTAGGTTTATTGATGCTGGTGCCGCTATTGGGCGCCACACAAACACTCAGCGCTGCACTGGGGATAACCTTGATGCTCGGCGCGGTGCTCGGCGTTTTTGCCGTTTGCATGTCGCCGCTGCGCGAACGCCTGACGGGCACCCGTGCGTTGCTCGCCAGCCTGACGCTTGCTGCGACGCTGAACAGTTGCGCGGATATTGTGGCGCAACGCTGGTTTTTGCCATGGCAGCAAACATCTGGGCTCTACATAGGGCTGATCGCCTTGCACTGCGTCGTGCTTGAATACCACGGTGCCTTCCGCGAGCCCGTCGCTGTCAGCTTCAAACGCTGCGCCTTGTTCGGCGCGCTCATGCTGGTGGTGGGCGGGCTGCGCGAGATCATCGGTTATGGCAGCCTTGGCCGAGGTCTTTCGGAGCATTGGCAAGGTCTGGTTTTGTTCCCCGAGGGGCTGCATCTGTTTACGCTGGTTCCCGGCGCTTTCGTTTTACTGGGCCTGCTTCTCGCCGCCCGTCAGGCGTGGACACGCCGCAACTCTGTCATCAAGGAAACGCATCGCCCATGAATGCTGCAAAACGTCTTGAGATATTTCGCCGACTGCACGAAGACAATCCCGAGCCGAAAACCGAACTGGCCTACTCTTCGCCGTTCGAGCTGCTGATTGCGGTGATTCTTTCGGCGCAGTCCACCGATGTCGGCGTCAACAAGGCGACTGCCAAACTCTTTCCCGTCGCCAATACACCCGCCGCTATTCATGCGCTGGGTGTCGAGGGGCTGTCCGAGTACATTAAGACCATCGGCCTCTACAACAGCAAGGCGAAAAACGTCATCGAAACCTGCCGTCTGCTGGTTGAGCGTCATGGCGGTGAAGTCCCGCAAACCCGGGAAGAACTGGAAGCCCTGCCGGGCGTCGGACGCAAGACCGCCAACGTGGTGCTCAACACCGCTTTCCGTCAATTGACCATGGCGGTCGACACGCACATTTTCCGCGTCAGCAATCGCACCGGCATCGCGCCGGGGAAAAATGTGGTGGAAGTTGAAATGAAGTTGATGAAGTTTGTACCGAAAGAATTCCTGCTCGACTCTCATCACTGGCTGATTTTGCACGGTCGTTATGTGTGCCTGGCGCGTAAACCGCGCTGCGGCAGCTGCCGCATCGAAGACTTGTGCGAATACAAACACAAAACTTCCGACGATTGAGCGGTCATCGGTTTTTCGCATCCATCGATTGAAAAAATCTTTTTTACCCGCCGCAGTAATGTCGATATAAGGAGCGCCAAAGGCAGTCTTAGCCGGGAGTTGACTTCATGAGTACCGACACAGAGCAACTGGATGTAGAAGAAGATCTTATTGCCACCGACGCCGATGAGGTCGAACCGGTGGTTGAAGTGGCCAAGACCAACCTTAGCAAGCGTCGCACAATCGACAACCTGCTTGAGGAGCGCCGACTGCAAAGGCAATTGGCCGACTACGATTATGATCTGTGATATCTGAAGGCCTCCCGAGACGGAGGCTTTTCATTTTCTGCGACAACCGAGCTTGATCGGCCCATGACGTTCTCAGCTGTCGAATAGTTCAAACCAGGCCGTTACGCTGCGCCAGCTCGATCAGATCAACCAGAGAACGCGCATTGAGTTTCAGCAACAGACGAGTCTTGTATGTGCTCACAGTCTTGTTGCTCAAGAACATGCCATCAGCAATTTCCTTGTTGGTCTTGCCGCGCGCCAATTGCTGCAACACCATCATTTCCCGGCCGGACAGACGATCCACCATGTCTGCTTCGCTCGCATTGCCCAGACTGGTACGCACAGTGTGCAGCGCCTGATTGGGGAAATAACTGTAGCCGGACAGAACTGCCTTGATCGCACTGAGCAATTCAGTCAGATCCTGCTGTTTGCACACGTAACCCGCTGCGCCCGATTGCATGCAACGCATTGAAAAATGCCCGGGAGCCTGGGAAGTCAGCACCAGCACTTTCACCGGCATGGCAGTGGAGGTCAGGCGCGCAATAACTTCCAGTCCGTCGAGTTTGGGTATTCCAATATCCAGAATGACAAGATCCGGTATTTGTTCACGAGCAATTTGTAGTGCATCAACGCCATTATCCGTTTCTGCAATGACTTCGTAGCCATGCCGTTCCATCAGCATACGTACCGCAAGTCGAATGACGGGGTGGTCATCCACGATCAGCACTTTATTCATGGGCAAGTCCAGTTTTCGCTGTTCGAATTTTTAGAACACGCACGATATCCCAGTCACTTGCTTCAAGGGATGGCAACTTTTACACGCATTTGCATCGAGAGACATTCCCTACAGGCATTGAGGATAATTCCCACAAATAGGTCCCGTCGCATCCATCGCAATTGCTTCCCGTCCTTCAAGGCCGCAACGAATTTCCGTTTACTGCGCACACGTCCTACGCAGCTCCGAATTCCAACCGAGCCATTTGAAATTTCCTGGACCACTTCTGCCGGCTGCCGATTCGGCATATGACGTAACGAACCGCCGCTACTGCATATTCGACGCACCGGCAGCCCTTCTATAAAACTTGAAACAACAGCCTGAAACTTCAATGAAGGCTTTTGCTATATATAGAAATATTCAACCTCAAACAAACAGCATAGAACTTGAATCATGCTCAAGATAACGAACAAGATCACTAACCCAATGACAGTCATCGCGATATTCGCCATTATTTCGGAAACTTCAGCGGCGGTATCGCTGCCATTTCTCGACAACAAGGACCGGGAGATTTATGTCTGGTTTCTGATCAGCTTTCCGTTTTACTTGTTATTTCTTTTTTTTATCACGCTCAACTTCAACCACCGCTCGCTCTACTCGCCCTCGGATTTCGGCAAGGACAAAAATTTCCTGAAGGCGGCTGAACATTCGGAACGCGACAGCGAACGAAAAGTACCGTTGCGAAAAACCGATGGATCGTGCGCTTTCGAGATAACCAGCTGCGTGGTGTCCAGCAACACTGGGAGCGGCGGATTCCAGCGTCCATGCAGGATTCACAACGCGCCTGACCCACCAACCGATATTGATGGCCAAGCGAACCCCGTGGTGCAGACGATCAAACTGTCACCGCTGATAAGCGAACTGAACATCATCGACGCCCGGGACGTTGATGCGTCCAGGGAGTTCGATGCGATTCTCGACACTCTTCGGAGCGCCGGTAAAAAAAATCCGCGAGTGCTGGTTTTTCTAACGAATCATGTTTCGGACTCTCTGGCGCATACTTCGCTGCAACAGATCAAACAGGCGAAGAAAAGCTCAGGTGCAACACTGTGTGTCGTTTACAACCTGTGCACACAGACAGTTAGCCTGCTGGGGCGAACCAGCTGACAGGCGTGGCACATCCCGCAAGCGGGCAGACAAGAGAAACGGCTTGATGAACCCGATGAAAATTCCGAAAAAAAAGGCGGCCCTGAACTGGCCGCCTTTTTTATTGCGCGTGGGTCTGAGCCACTCAGAACAACTTGCGGCCCTTGTTGGCAGCAATGCGCATGCGCAGCGCGTTGAGCTTGATGAAGCCCGCCGCATCGGCCTGATTGTAAGCGCCGCCGTCTTCTTCGAAGGTGGCGATGTTGGCGTCGAACAGCGAATCATCGGACTTGCGACCGGTGACGATGACGTTGCCCTTGTACAGCTTCAGGCGCACTACGCCGTTCACGTTGACCTGCGAAGCATCGATCATCTGTTGCAGCATCAGACGCTCAGGGCTCCACCAGTAACCGGTGTAGATCAGGCTGGCGTACTTGGGCATCAGCTCGTCTTTGAGGTGAGCGACTTCGCGGTCCAGAGTGATCGATTCGATGGCGCGGTGAGCGCGCAGCATGATGGTGCCGCCCGGGGTTTCGTAGCAGCCACGGGACTTCATGCCGACATAACGGTTTTCGACGATGTCGAGACGACCGATGCCGTGCTCGCCGCCGATCTTGTTCAGCGTCGCCAGTACGGTGGCCGGGGTCATTTCGACGCCGTCCAGCGCGACGATGTCGCCGTTGCGGTAGGTCAGTTCCAGGTACTGCGGGGTGTCGGGAGCCTTCTCCGGGGAGACGGTCCAGCGCCACATGTCTTCTTCGTGCTCGGTCCAGGTGTCTTCCAGCACGCCGCCTTCATAAGAGATGTGCAGCAGGTTGGCGTCCATCGAGTATGGAGATTTTTTCTTGCCATGGCGTTCGATCGGGATCGCGTGCTTCTCGGCGTAGTCCATCAGCTTCTCGCGGGACAGCAGGTCCCACTCGCGCCAAGGGGCAATAACTTTTACGCCTGGCTTGAGCGCGTAGGCGCCCAGTTCGAAACGCACCTGGTCGTTGCCCTTGCCGGTGGCGCCATGGGAAATGGCGTCGGCGCCGGTTTCGTTGGCAATTTCGATCAGGCGCTTGGCGATCAGCGGACGGGCGATGGAAGTACCCAGCAGGTACTCGCCTTCGTAAACGGTGTTGGCGCGGAACATCGGGAACACGAAATCACGCACGAATTCTTCGCGCAGGTCATCGATGTAGATTTCTTTGACGCCCATGGCCTGAGCCTTGGCGCGGGCCGGCTCGACCTCTTCGCCTTGACCGAGATCAGCGGTGAAGGTCACCACTTCACAGTTATAAGTATCCTGCAGCCACTTGAGGATCACCGAAGTGTCCAGGCCGCCGGAATACGCCAGAACGACCTTGTTTACGTCCGCCATGCCATCACTCCACGGGGTTCTACGGAAAGCGGGGGAGTCTACCGCTCAAACGCGATAATTTACAGAGGCGCGACAGCTTAAGACGACAAAGCGACAGAATCTGTCGAGAGCGCGACGATGACCGGCGAGTCAGGAAGTCGTTGCGGCGGTGGCTGGCGTACCCGCTTGCGGCGCCGGAGCCGGGGCGGTAGTCGGTGCGACGCGCGACAATTTCACGTTGACCCGACGGTTCTTCGCACGATTGGCCTTGCTGGTGTTGGGCACGATCGGATACTGCTCGCCGTGGAAACGCACGGTGATCTGCGATTCCTGAATGCCGTTGGCCTTGAAGAAATCCACCACCGCCAGCGCGCGGCGGCGCGACAATTCGCGGTTGGTCAGACGATTGCCGCTGTTGTCGGAATGGCCGTCGAGGTCAATGTGGTTCACCGTCGGGTCGGCCTTCATGTATTCGAGCATCACTTGCAGCTTGGCCTTGGCAGCCGGGTCCAGCTCAACGCCTTCGCCGGGGAAGCCGATCTGCGACTGCTTGATCTGGTCGAAATTCTGCGGCAGCAATTTCGCCACACAGCCTTGATAGTCGTTGAACGCCTTGCTGAATTTCACCGGCAACAAACGCACTTCGGAGACGCGGCCATCGCCAGACGCACGACGTACCACCGGGCTGCGACCGTCCAGCAGACCGCTGATCAATCCCCCGGCCTGGGATTGCGAGCTGTTGAACAACACATTGCCGCTGCCCAGACGCACAGAGCCCAGATTGATGTCGCCACGCCCTGGCTGCCAAGGTGCAGCGGCAGCGAGCAAAGTCGCCGAACCGCCGCCAAGCATGGCGTTGTAGGCATTCAGGCGAAAGATCGCCTGTTCACCGGCCTTGCGCACGAACTCGCCCGAGCCGAAATCGGTAATCGGCTGGGTCAGGCGGCATTCGAACTGGTCGCCGGCGACCGTCCACTCAATGTTCTCCAGACGGGTCTGGTAAGTCAGCGCCATCGCGGGAAGGCTGGCAAACACACTGAGCAGGGCTAAATAACGCTGGCGCACGGGAGGCTCCATTGGCTTGTGAAACACAAACACCGATTCACACAATGTTTACGGCATACCTCCGGGATATCGGACGCTCGTGGCAAAACTTGATAGCGGGTGCCTGCAAGAGTCTTTTCCGGTAGCATTCGCCTCAGTTTGACCCGCCTGGAATCCCCTCATGTCCGACCGCCTGACCCTGCTGCGTCCCGACGACTGGCACATTCATCTTCGCGATGGTGCCGTGTTGACCAATACCGTTGCCGATGTGGCCCGCACCTTCGGGCGCGCGATCATCATGCCGAACCTGGTACCGCCGGTGCGCAACGCCGCTGAAGCCGACGGCTATCGTCAGCGCATTCTCGCTGCCCGCCCGGCCGGCAGTCAGTTCGAGCCGTTGATGGTGCTGTACCTCACCGACCGCACCCAACCGGAAGAAATTCGTCAGGCCAAGGCCAGCGGTTTCGTCTACGCCGCCAAGCTGTACCCGGCCGGCGCGACCACCAACTCCGATTCCGGCGTGACCAGCATCGACAAGATCTTCCCGGCGCTGGAAGCCATGGCCGAAGTCGGCATGCCGCTGTTGATCCACGGTGAGGTCACCCGTGGCGACGTCGATGTATTCGACCGCGAAAAGATTTTCATCGACGAGCACATGCGCCGCGTGGTCGAGCGTTTCCCGACGCTGAAAGTGGTGTTCGAACACATCACCACCGGCGACGCCGTGCAGTTCGTCAACGAGGCTTCGGCCAACGTTGGCGCGACCATCACCGCGCATCACCTGCTGTACAACCGCAACCACATGCTGGTCGGCGGGATTCGGCCGCACTTCTACTGCTTGCCGATTCTCAAGCGCAACACCCATCAGGAAGCCTTGCTCGACGCCGCCACCAGCGGCAGCGCCAAGTTCTTCCTCGGCACCGACTCGGCGCCCCACGCCCAGCACGCCAAGGAAGCCGCCTGCGGTTGCGCCGGTTGCTACACCGCTTACGCCGCCATCGAGATGTATGCCGAAGCGTTCGAACAGCGTAACGCGCTGGACAAGCTCGAAGCCTTCGCCAGCCTCAACGGCCCGCGTTTCTACGGCCTGCCGGCAAATACCGATCGCATCACCCTGGTCCGTGAAGAATGGACCGCCCCGACCAGTCTGCCATTTGGCGAGCTGACCGTTATCCCGCTGCGCGCCGGTGAAAAACTGCGCTGGCGCCTGCTGGAGGAACACGCGTGAGTGAAGACAATTTCGACGATGAACTGGACGGTCAAGGTGGCGGCGGCGGTTCCCGTCATCCGATGGCAGCGCGTTTTCGCGGCTACCTGCCGGTTGTCGTCGACGTAGAAACCGGTGGCTTCAACGCAGCCACCGATGCCTTGCTGGAGATTGCCGCGACCACCATCGCCATGGATGAAAAGGGTTTCGTCTACCCGGATCACACCTACTTCTTCCGCGTCGAGCCATTCGAAGGCGCCAACGTTGAAGCGGCAGCGCTGGAGTTCACCGGGATCAAGCTCGATCATCCGCTGCGCATGGCCGTCAGCGAAGAAACCGCGCTGACCGACATCTTCCGTGGGATCCGCAAGGCGTTGAAAGCCAACGGCTGCAAGCGGGCAATTCTGGTCGGGCACAACAGCAGTTTCGACCTGGGCTTCCTCAACGCCGCAGTTGCGCGCCTGGACATGAAGCGCAACCCGTTCCACCCGTTCTCCAGTTTCGACACCGCGACCCTGGCGGGTCTGGCGTATGGTCAGACCGTGCTGGCGAAAGCCTGTCAGGCGGCCGGCATCGATTTCGACGGTCGTGAAGCGCACTCGGCGCGTTACGACACCGAAAAGACCGCTGAGCTGTTCTGCGGCATCGTCAATCGCTGGAAGCAGATGGGCGGCTGGGAAGACTTCGACGACTGATCGTCGGCGAGCAAATCCCGCGCATGAAAAAACCGGCCACGTGGGCCGGTTTTTTTGTACCTCGACGTTGCGCCTTACAGGGCCGCAGCGTTCTCGGTCAGGTAAGCCGCAACGCCTTCCGGCGAAGCGTTCATGCCTTTGTCGCCTTTCTTCCAGTTGGCCGGGCAGACTTCGCCGTGCTCTTCGTGGAATTGCAGCGCGTCGACCAGACGGATCAGCTCTTCCATGTTACGGCCCAGCGGCAGGTCGTTGATGATCTGCGAGCGAACCACGCCTTTGTCGTCGATCAGGAACGCGCCACGGAAAGCCACGCCGCCTTCGGATTCAACGTCGTATGCCTTGGCGATGTCGTGCTTCATGTCGGCAGCCATGGTGTATTTCACCTGACCGATGCCGCCATTGTTCACTGGAGTGTTGCGCCAGGCGTTGTGAGTGAAGTGCGAGTCGATCGACACAGCGATCACTTCAACGTTGCGCGCCTTGAAGTCAGCCATGCGGTTGTCCAAAGCGATCAGCTCGGACGGGCAGACGAAGGTGAAGTCCAGCGGGTAGAAGAACACCAGGCCGTATTTGCCTTTGATGGCCGAGGACAGGGTGAAGCTGTCAACGATCTCGCCATTGCCGAGTACGGCCGGGACGGTGAAGTCTGGGGCTTGTTTGCCTACGAGTACGCTCATTGATATCTCCTGGTGTAGAAACTTGAAGTTCAGGGTCCGGGCCAGCCTGTCCCCCTCAGGCGACAGCCCTGTGACACGAACCCTCTTCGCAAGGGACGACCATCATACACTGCGTGTTTGGCCTGTCCGTAACGGATTTTCCCTGTTCGGTTATCCACTGCGTATTCATGGGGTCAGACGCGCATTTGGAAAATACCGTTCGTCAGTCGCCGGGAAATTGGCTGCGAAGCGTTCCGAAAGCACTTTGACAATCATTCTCGTTAACATTAAGATCCATCGCAATTGAGTCACAACCAGCGACGGTTCTTACTTATGTATGTTTGCCTCTGCACTGGCGTCACCGACGGACAGATCCGCGAAGCGATCTATGAAGGTTGCTGCAGCTACAAAGAAGTTCGCCAGGCCACCGGCGTCGCCAGCCAGTGTGGCAAATGCGCCTGCCTTGCCAAGGAAGTGGTGCGCGAAACCCTGACCAAGCTGCAAACCGCCCAGGCCGCGATCCCTTACCCGGTAGAATTTACTGCTGCGTAAATGCCCCATTTCAAAGAACCGGACTAGATGTCCGGTTTTTTTATGCCTGAAAATCAATTGCTTAGCGTCCAGACGCGGAACACAAACATTCTTATTCCGATTAATTTTCATTTATTATTCAATAACTTAGGTTTGACACTTATAACTGCCAAGCTCAAACTCCGCCTTATATACGGTTAATACAGGGCAGGACTCCGATCATGAAAGGCGACATTACAGTCATCCAGCATCTCAACAAGATCCTCGCCAATGAGCTGGTCGCGATCAATCAGTACTTCCTGCATGCGCGCATGTATGAAGATTGGGGTCTGAATAAGCTCGGCAAGCACGAATACCACGAATCCATCGACGAGATGAAACACGCGGACAAGCTGATCAAGCGCATCCTGTTCCTTGAAGGCCTGCCGAACGTTCAGGACTTGGGTAAGCTGCACATCGGCGAGCACACCCGCGAGATGCTCGAATGCGACCTGCGCATCGAAAAGACCGGCCACGCCGATCTGAAAGCCGCCATCGCCCATTGCGAAACCGTTGGCGACTTCGGCAGCCGTGAACTGCTCGAAGACATTCTCGAGTCGGAAGAAGAACACATCGACTGGCTGGAAACCCAGCTCGGCCTGATCGACAAGATCGGCCTGGAAAACTATCTGCAGTCGCAGATGGGCGAAGAGTAGGAGCTGTCGAGTGAAACGAGGCTGCGATCTTTATCGATTTCAGCCTTGATACTCAGTCAACTCGTATAACCAACAAAAAGCCCCGCCCTCTTTCGAGGTGCGGGGCTTTTTGTTGGCCGAAGATCAAAAGATCGCAGCCTCGTTTCACTCGACAGCTCCTACAGGAGACGCGTCGTCGGGCGAAACTATATGAAAGTAGAATCAGGCTTCGGACTTGTTCGCCGCTGCCGCTTCCACAGCCGCCTTGATGGTGCTTTGCAGCGAACCGTCTGCAGCCATCTCGGTCATGATGTCACTGCCGCCGACCAGCTCACCGCCGACCCACAGTTGCGGGAAAGTCGGCCAGTTGGCGTATTTTGGCAGGTTGGCGCGGATTTCCGGGTTCTGCAGGATGTCCACGTACGCGAACTTTTCACCACAGGCCATCACGGCTTGCGCAGCTTTTGCGGAGAAGCCGCACTGCGGGGCATTCGGCGAGCCTTTCATGTAAAGCAGAATGGTGTTGTTGGCAATCTGCTCTTTAATCGTTTCGATGATATCCATGGAGCACCTCGGCTGAACTTTCCGACTCAGAGGTCGGCACGGTGGCGCATTGTAACGGAATCCCGAGCGCCATGCTCGGTCTCCCCGACAGACCCACTCAGGCCGCCGCCACGGTCACCGGCACACCGTTCAACGCCGCGTTGCCCGACAGTTCGTCGAGCTGGCACTCATCGGTCAGGTCGTTGGCGCTCGATCCCGGCTGGCCGCTGGCGATCGCCATCTGCACGCCCGGGCGCGCATGGCCCCAGCCGTGCGGCAGGCTGACCACGCCTTTCATCATGTCGAGACTGGCGAGCACTTCCACCTCGATCTGCCCGACCCGCGAACTCACCCGAACCCGTTGCCCATCAGCCAGACCACGGCTGGCCAGGTCATCCGGGTGCATCAGCAACTGATGCCGTGGCTTGCCTTTCACCAGCCGATGAAAATTGTGCATCCACGAATTGTTGCTGCGTACATGGCGGCGACCGATCATCAACAATTCATCGGCTGCCGGCGCCTGCAACGCGGCAAAGCGTGCGAGGTCGGCGAGAATTTCCGGCGGTGCAGCCTGGATACGCTGATTCGGCGTTTTCAGACGTGACGCCAGATTCGGCTTCAGCGCCCCCAGATCAATACCGTGCGGATGATCGAACAGCGTCGCCAGCGACAGCTTGTGCTCGGACGCATCGCCGTAGCGGCCCATGCGCAGGCCCATGTCGATCATCTTCGCCGGCGGCATCGTCGGTTTCAGTTCTTTACCGGTTTTCTCGGCGAAGGCCTTGGCCAGCCCGACGAAGATCTCCCAATCATGCAAAGCCCCCTCGGGCTTGCCGAGGATGGCGCGATTGAAGCGGGTGACGTTACGCACCGCGAACAGATTGAACGTGGTGTCGTAGTGATCGTTTTCCAGCGCCGAGGTCGACGGCAGGATCAGATCGGCATAGCGCGTGGTTTCGTTGATGTACAGGTCGATGCTGAGCATGAAGTCGAGGCCGTCCAGCGCCTGCTCCAGCTGCCGGCCGTTGGGTGTCGACAACACCGGGTTGCCGGCCACAGTGATCAGCGCGCGGATCTGCCCCTCGCCCTCCGTGAGCATCTCTTCGGCCAGTGCCGAGACCGGCAACTCGCCGCCGTATTCAGGACGCCCGGAAACCCGGCTCTGCCATTTGTTGAAATGCCCGCCCGAGGTCGACGCCACCAGATCCACCGCCGGTTCGGTGCACAGTGCACCGCCAACGCGGTCGAGGTTGCCGGTGACCAGATTGATCAACTGCACCACCCAATGACAGAGGGTGCCGAAGGCCTGGGTCGAGACGCCCATGCGCCCGTAGCAGACCGCACTCGGTGCGGCAGCGAAGTCGCGCGCCAGTTGGCGAATCTGCTCGGCCGGCACTGCGCAGAGCGGGCTCATCGCTTCGGCGCTAAACGCAGCCACGGCGTTGCGCACCTCGTCGAGGCCATCGACCGGCAAATGGCTGTCGCGGGTCAGGCCTTCGCTGAACAGCGTATTGAGCATGCCGAACAACAGCGCCGCATCGCCGCCCGGGCGGACGAACACGTGCTGATCAGCCATCGCTGCGGTTTCGCTGCGGCGCGGATCGACTACCACCACTTTGCCGCCGCGCGCCTGAATCGCCTTCAGGCGCTTCTCGACGTCCGGCACGGTCATGATGCTGCCGTTGGACGCCAGCGGATTGCCGCCGAGGATCAGCATGAAATCGGTGTGATCGATGTCCGGAATCGGTAACAGCAAACCGTGGCCATACATCAGATAGCTGCTGAGGTGGTGTGGCAGTTGATCGACCGACGTTGCCGAGTAGCGATTGCGGGTTTTCAGCAACCCCAGGAAGTAATTGCTGTGGGTCATCAGGCCGTAGTTGTGCACGCTCGGATTGCCCTGATACACCGCAACGGCGTTCTGCCCGTGACGTTCCTGAATCGCCGCGAGTTTCTCGGCCACCAGCGCAAACGCCTCGTCCCACTCGATCGGCAGCCATTCGCTGCCGACGCGGCGCATCGGCTGACGCAGGCGATCGGGATCGTTCTGGATATCTTGCAGGGCCACGGCTTTCGGGCAGATATGGCCGCGGCTGAAAGTGTCGAGGGCATCACCCTTGATCGAGGTGATCGCGACGTTGCCATCGGTTTCCGTGGTTTCGATGGTCAGGCCGCAAATGGCTTCGCACAGGTGACATGCACGGTGGTGAAGAGTCTTGGTCATGGCCAGTCTCTGTCTTGTTCGGGAGCAGGCAATCACGCCCGCGGGAACAAAACTATGGCCCGTGCGCAGAGACGGCGCCAGCGACGTTCGTCTTGTGAATCGACGGTTATCAGGACAGCCGATAAATCGCCGCGATCAGTTCGGCGGCAACTGCGGCGGTGCCGCCAGCTGGATTTCCTGGATGGTTTCTATCTGCTCATGGGCGATGTGGACGCCGGTGAGCTCGCCGATCAAACGCCAGTGCTCATCAAGCCCGGCGCTGATGGTGGCCATGCGATCGATCATGTGTCGACCGGCGGATTTGACCACTTCGTCGTCACTGCGCAGCAACTCGAAAGACATCGAGGTGACTGACGCGGTGAGATGGGTCAGGGAGCGAGCCGTGTGGCCCAGCAGCTCCATTAACAGTTGTTCTTTCGATTCCATGCGGAGGCTTCCTGCGTCGCTCGAAACTTATTTATAACCCAGCACTTTGCTTTAGCAAATGTTTCAGTCTGAACATCCGACCAAGCGAATCCGTGGCGCAGCACTCGCAAACCGACCAGGACAGCTGCGATGCCGTCGCGGCGCATTGCCAAGCGCGGCGGGGCCAGTGTACAAAGAGGCTCGCTGCTGCACTGGACCCGGCTTCAAAATGCGTGATCGAAATGCTCGGTCCGCGCTCCGAATCCCGCTGAAAAAGTACCCTATTGGAAAAACGCGACATTTAGTGTCAATATCGCGCCTTCCCCTATTTCGTCGCCCCGTGCGGCTTACGCCGCAGGTCTCGCCCGTTGTTCCGTTAAACAAGGCTTTGAGCATCTGCGGTCTGTAGCAAAAAGGTAGTCAATGATGAGCGCAAGGCACTTTCTCTCCCTGATGGATTGCACGCCCGAAGAGCTGGTCAGCGTGATCCGTCGAGGCGTTGAGCTCAAGGACCTGCGTAACCGCGGCGTACTGTTCGAGCCTCTGAAAAACCGCGTGCTGGGGATGATTTTTGAAAAATCCTCGACCCGGACCCGGATCTCCTTCGAGGCCGGCATGATCCAGCTCGGCGGCCAGGCAATCTTCCTGTCCCCGCGCGATACCCAACTGGGCCGTGGCGAGCCCATCAGCGATTGCGCCATCGTCATGTCGAGCATGCTCGATGCGGTGATGATCCGTACCTTCGCCCATAGCACCCTGACCGAATTCGCCGCCAACTCGCGGGTGCCGGTAATCAACGGCCTGTCCGATGATCTGCACCCGTGCCAGTTGCTCGCCGACATGCAGACCTTCCTCGAACACCGTGGCTCGATCCAGGGCAAGACCGTGGCCTGGATCGGTGACGGCAACAACATGTGCAACAGCTATATAGAAGCGGCGATCCAGTTCGACTTCCAATTGCGCGTTGCCTGCCCGGAAGGCTACGAGCCGAACCCGGAGTTCGTCGCCCAGGCTGGTGATCGCGTGACCATCGTCCGCGATCCGCAAGACGCCGTGCGTGGCGCGCATCTGGTCAGCACCGACGTCTGGACTTCGATGGGTCAGGAAGAGGAAACTGCCAAGCGCCTCAAGCTGTTCGCGCCGTTTCAGGTCAACCGTGCCCTGCTCGACCTCGCTGCCGAGGACGTGCTGTTCATGCACTGCCTGCCGGCGCACCGTGGCGAAGAAATCAGTCTCGACCTGCTCGATGACCCGCGCTCAGTCGCCTGGGATCAGGCAGAAAACCGTCTCCACGCACAGAAGGCCCTGCTCGAGTTCCTCGTCGAACCGGCATATCACCACGCATGAGCCATGAATTACTGCTGAACCTGCGCAACCTCGCTTGCGGCTACCAAGATCAACGCGTGGTGCAGAACCTCAATCTGCACCTCAACGCCGGCGACATCGGCTGCCTGCTCGGCTCGTCCGGCTGCGGCAAGACCACCACCCTGCGCGCCATCGCCGGTTTCGAACCGGTGCATGAAGGCGAAATCACCCTCGGTGGCGAAACCCTCTCCAGCGCCGGTTTCACCCTGGCGCCGGAGAAACGCCGGATCGGCATGGTGTTTCAGGACTACGCGCTGTTCCCGCACCTGAGCGTGGCCGACAACATCGCCTTCGGCATCCGCAAGCACCCGAACAAGGCGCGCGTGGTCGAAGAGCTGCTGGAACTGGTCAACCTGAAAAACCTCGGCAAGCGCTTTCCGCACGAGCTGTCCGGCGGCCAGCAACAGCGCGTCGCTCTCGCCCGCGCCTTGGCGCCGGAACCGCAGCTGTTGCTGCTCGACGAGCCGTTTTCCAACCTCGATGGCGAGTTGCGCCGCAAGCTCAGCCATGAGGTGCGCGACATCCTCAAGGCCCGTGGCACCAGTGCGATTCTGGTCACCCACGATCAGGAAGAAGCCTTTGCCGTCAGCGATCACGTTGGCGTGTTCAAGGAAGGTCGGCTGGAACAGTGGGACACTCCCTACAACCTCTACCACGAACCGGCGACGCCGTATGTCGCCAGTTTCATCGGTCAGGGTTATTTCATTCGCGGCCAACTCGTCAGTCCGGAGTCGGTGCAGACCGAACTCGGTGAACTGCGCGGTAATCGTGCTTACACCTGGCCGATTGGCGGCGCGGTGGATGTGCTGTTGCGTCCGGATGACATTGTTTACGCGCCGGACAGCGCGTTGCAGGCGCAGATTGTCGGCAAGACATTCCTCGGCGCGGCGACCTTGTATCGCCTGCAACTGCCGACCGGCGCGCAGCTGGAATCGATCTTCCCCAGCCATGCCGATCATCTGGTTGGCGCGCAGGTCGGGATTCGCGTAGCGGCGGATCACCTGGTGCTGTTCCAGGCTTCGGGGAGCACTGCGGCACAGATTCCGGCGGTGGAAAACGGCGTCCGTCGATTCAGCACCAGCCTCTGATCTGCACTGGATAAAAATTGTGGGAGCGAGCCTGCTCGCGAATGCGGTGTTTCAGTCGCCGAAGATGTTGACTGAAAGAGCGCTTTCGCGAGCAGGCTCGCTCCCACAGTTGGTATTGCCTCAGCCTAAAAACAGGGTACCGCTGGCCACCAGCGTCGCATTGCCGCCAATCTTCACTCGCTCACCTTCCAGCCGACAGAACAACTCCCCGCCCCGCGCCGAGCGCTGGCACGCGGTCAGGTTCGATTTGCCCAGACGTTTGGCCCAGTACGGAATCAGGCTGCAATGGGTCGAGCCGGTCACCGGGTCTTCATTGATACCGATGGCCGGGGCGAAATAGCGCGAGACGAAGTCATGCTGGTTGCCGCGCGCAGTGACAATCGCCCCCAGCCACGGCAGTTTCGCCAGCGCCGCCATGTCCGGTTGGCAGTCGAGCACGGCCTGTTCCGAGTCCAGCACCACGAATAGCTCGTTGGAGCCGAGCACATCAACCGCCTCGACACCGAGCGCCCGCTCGACATCCAGCGTCACGCCGATTTCCGAAGGCACGATGGTCGGGAAATTCAGCCATAGCCGGCCGGCTTCGCGGCTGACACTCAGCGGCCCGGACTTGCAGGTGAAGTCGATGCGCTCGGCACTTTCCTTATAGATTTCGAACAGTACAAACGCGCTGGCCAGGGTCGCATGCCCGCACAGCGGCACTTCGGTGGTCGGGGTGAACCAGCGGATATGCCAGGCCTGGCCTTCGCGCACCAGAAACGCAGTCTCCGCCAGGTTGTGTTCGGCGGCGATCTTCTGCATCAAGTCATCGGCCAGCCAGCTGTCGAGCCGATAGACCATCGCCGGGTTGCCACTGAATGGCCGATCACTGAACGCGTCGACCTGATGAAACGCAAGCTGCATGATTTTCTCCCTGAATTGGTCGACCGAGCATGCAACGGCGGGCCGGATCACTGCCAGTGACAGAAGCGCAATTTTTTCTTCATACAGCCGGCGCGACTATTACGCCCGGCCGATATCGGCGAACTGCGCCTGGGTGTGCTCGGCCAATACTGCTGGCGCCAGCTCCACTTCAAGTCCTCGCCGCCCGGCACTCACATAGATAGTCGCAAACTCCTGAGCGGAATTGTCGATGAAGGTGCGCAGGCGTTTCTTCTGAGCGAGCGGGCTGATGCCGCCCAACAGGTAGCCGGTGGAGCGTTGCGCGGCGGCGGGATCAGCCATTTCGGCTTTTTTCACTCCAGCGGCATGGGCCAGGCCCTTGAGGTCGAGCGTTCCGACGACCGGCACCACAGCCACCAGCAGTTCGCCTTTTTCACTGGCGGCCAGCAAGGTTTTGAACACTTGCGCTGGTTCGAGCCCGAGCTTCTCCGCCGCCTCCAGCCCGTAGGACGCGGCCTTCGGATCATGTTCGTAACTGTGCACGCGATGTTCGGCACGAACTTTTTTCAACAAGTCCAACGCTGGGGTCATGGCAGCTCCGGGTTCGGCAGTCTTTGAAAAACCTGCGGCCGATTCTAGGTCATCGTTGGGCAAAAGGCTCTATTCCAGGCCGCGAATCCCGTGGCTTCGCGCTGCATTCAAGCTCATCGCCGCGCTGATCATTCACATGGCGAATAGTTTTATTGTGACCGACGGTTCACTTTCGACCTTTGACAGGTTTGTTTCTTGTCTATATTTTTTCGAATCTGAATAATGTAAGAATCATGCTCCGCGCAGTACCCAGCAGTAACCCGGGAACCGAATGGGGATTCCGACCCGGTGAAGATCGCGCCCTGCTCCGTTGGCAAGGCGCTACACAAGAAAAAGAACCGAGGTTTTCAATGACAGCTGCTTTACCGCAACCATCGCTTTCCGGCCAATGCATGGCCGAATTCCTGGGCACCGCCCTTCTGATCTTCTTCGGCACCGGTTGTGTCGCCGCGCTCAAAGTCGCGGGCGCCAGCTTCGGCCTGTGGGAAATCAGCATCATCTGGGGCGTCGGCGTGAGCATGGCGATCTACCTCACCGCCGGGGTTTCCGGCGCGCACCTGAACCCGGCCGTGAGCATCGCTCTGGCAATCTTCGCTGACTTTGAAAAGCGCAAACTGCCGTTCTACATCCTTTCGCAAATCGCCGGCGCCTTCTGCGGCGCGTTGCTGGTCTACACGCTCTACAGCAATCTGTTCTTCGATTACGAACAAACCCACCAGATGGTTCGTGGCTCGGCTGCCAGCCTGGAATTGGCCTCGGTGTTCTCGACCTACCCGAACCCGGTACTGTCGACGGCCCAGGCCTTTCTGGTCGAGATGATCATCACCGCGATCCTGATGGGCGTGATCATGGCCCTGACCGATGACAACAACGGCCTGCCACGCGGCCCGATGGCGCCGCTGCTGATCGGTTTGCTGATCGCCGTGATCGGCAGTGCGATGGGTCCGCTGACCGGTTTCGCCATGAACCCTGCGCGTGACTTCGGTCCGAAACTGATGACTTTCTTTACCGGTTGGGGTGAAATTTCCTTCACCGGTGGTCGTGATATTCCGTACTTCCTGATTCCGATTTTTGCACCGATTGTCGGTGCCTGCCTCGGCGCTGCCGGGTATCGCGGGCTGATTGCCCGTCACCTGACCGGTGCCACACCTGCTACAAAGGATGCAGAACCGGCCATTGACGGCAAACCAAGAACTTCTTGAAACAGTCGGCGCCGGCTCCTGCCCATCCGAGCCTGCGCCACGGCCCACTCTCGTTTTTTTCGTCCAAGGCAATCGACATGACCGACATTCAGAACAAGAACTACATCATTGCCCTTGATCAGGGTACGACCAGCTCGCGCGCGATCATCTTCGACCGCGACGCGAACGTGGTCTGCACCGCGCAGCGCGAATTCGTTCAGCACTATCCGCAGGCCGGTTGGGTCGAGCATGACCCGATGGAAATTTTCGCCACCCAGAGCGCGGTGATGGTTGAGGCGCTGGCCCAGGCCGGCCTGCATCACGACCAGGTCGCCGCCATCGGTATCACCAATCAGCGTGAAACCACCGTGGTCTGGGACAAGACCACCGGCCGTCCGGTCTATAACGCAATCGTCTGGCAGTGCCGCCGCAGCACCGAGATCTGCCAGCAGCTCAAGCGCGATGGTCACGAAGACTACATCCGCGACACCACCGGCCTGGTCACCGACCCGTACTTCTCCGGCACCAAACTGAAGTGGATCCTCGACAACGTCGAAGGCAGCCGCGAGCGTGCGCGCAACGGCGAGCTGCTGTTCGGCACCGTCGATAGCTGGCTGATCTGGAAATTCACCGGCGGCAAAGTGCACGTCACCGACTACACCAACGCCTCGCGCACCATGCTCTTCAACATCCACTCGCTGGAGTGGGATTCGAAGATGCTGGAGATCCTCGACATCCCGCGGGAGATGCTCCCGGAAGTCAAAGCTTCCTCGGAAATCTACGGCCGCACCAAGAGCGGCATCGCCATCGGCGGTATCGCCGGCGACCAGCAGGCAGCACTGTTCGGCCAGATGTGCGTGGAGCCGGGCCAAGCGAAAAACACTTACGGCACCGGTTGCTTCCTGCTGATGAACACCGGCGACAAAGCGGTGAAATCCCAGCACGGCATGCTCACCACCATCGCCTGCGGCCCACGCGGCGAAGTGGCTTATGCTCTGGAAGGCGCCGTGTTCAACGGCGGTTCGACCGTGCAATGGCTGCGCGATGAACTGAAAATCGTCAACGACGCCCACGACACCGAATACTTTGCCAACAAGGTCAAGGACAGCAACGGCGTGTATCTGGTGCCGGCGTTTACCGGCCTTGGCGCACCGTACTGGGACCCGTATGCCCGTGGCGCGCTGTTCGGCCTGACGCGCGGCGTACGCGTCGATCACATCATCCGCGCCGCACTGGAATCGATCGCCTACCAGACCCGCGACGTACTCGACGCCATGCAACAGGACTCCGGCGAACGCCTCAAGGCCCTGCGTGTGGACGGCGGCGCGGTGGCGAACAACTTCCTCATGCAGTTCCAGGCCGACATCCTCGGCACTCAGGTGGAGCGCCCGCAAATGCGCGAAACCACCGCACTCGGCGCTGCCTATCTGGCCGGCCTGGCCTGCGGCTTCTGGGGCAGCCTGGAAGAACTGCGCGGCAAAGCAGTGATCGAGCGCGAGTTCGAACCGAGCCTGGACGAAGTCGAGAAAGAGAAACTCTACAAAGGCTGGAAAAAAGCCGTCAGCCGCACCCGTGACTGGGCGCGCGAGGACGCTGAATAAGCCAGCCTTGAGTTACACATAGGCATCTAACTGGTCGGGAGCGGATTCCTGCGGCATCATGGGCAAATTTTGCTTGGCAGCCCAAAGGAAGCCCCATGAATCTGCCTCCCCGTCAGCAGCAAATCCTCGAGCTGGTCCGCGAACGCGGCTATGTCAGCATCGAGGAGATGGCCACACTGTTCGTTGTCACCCCGCAAACCATCCGCCGCGACATCAATCAGCTCGCGGAAGCCAATCTGCTGCGTCGCTACCACGGTGGCGCCGCGTACGATTCCAGTGTCGAAAACACCGCGTATGCGATGCGCGCCGATCAGATGCGCGACGAAAAGCAACGCATCGGCGAAGCCATCGCCGCACAGATCCCCGATCACGCCTCGCTGTTCATCAATATCGGTACCACCACCGAATCGATCGCCCGCGCCCTGCTCAATCACAGTCACCTGAAAATCATCACCAACAACCTGCACGTCGCCTCGATGCTCAGCGCCAAGGATGATTTCGATGTGCTGCTGACCGGCGGCAATGTAAGGCGGGACGGCGGTGTGGTCGGTCAGGCGAGTGTGGATTTCATCAATCAGTTCAAGGTCGATTTCGCCTTGGTCGGGATCAGCGGCATCGATGAGGACGGCAGCCTGCTCGACTTCGATTATCAGGAAGTTCGCGTTTCCCAAGCGATCATTGCCAATGCGCGGCAGGTGATTCTGGCGGCGGACTCGAGCAAGTTCGGGCGTAACGCGATGATTCGACTGGGGCCGATCAGCCTGATCGATTGCCTGGTCACCGATCAGCAGCCGGTACCGGCGCTGACGCAGTTGTTGAGTCAGCACAAGATTCGCTTGGAAGTCGTCTAGTTGCTTGTTCCCACGCTCCGCGTGGGAATGCCGCCCGGGACGCTCTGCGTCCCCTTTCAAAAGCCGACGCAGAGCGTCGGTGAATGCATTCCCACGCAGAGCATGGGAACGATCGGTTAACGCCCTCCGCGCCCCTCGCGCGCACTTCGTGTTCGAAAATTTTCCTTTCTCTGCCCTTCGATGAGTTTTTTCAATCGAACGCGACTGGCTGCGCGCGTGTTTATGGGCTACCATTTTCGCAAATGAACATTAATGTTCGATTTCCAAGACATAAAACCAAAAGAACCGAGGCCAGCCGATGTCCACCTCTACCTTGCGTACGCCCCCTCTCTCCGAGATCTATGACGTTGCCGTGATTGGCGGCGGGATCAACGGCGTAGGGATCGCAGCGGATGCCGCCGGTCGCGGTCTTTCGGTGTTCCTTTGCGAAAAAGACGACCTGGCCAGCCACACCTCGTCGGCCAGCAGCAAGCTGATCCACGGTGGCCTGCGCTATCTGGAGCATTACGAATTCCGTCTGGTGCGCGAAGCGCTGGCTGAGCGTGAAGTGCTGCTGGCGAAAGCGCCGCACATCGTCAAACCGATGCGTTTCGTCCTGCCACACCGCCCGCACCTGCGGCCGGCGTGGATGATTCGTGCCGGCCTGTTCCTTTATGACAACCTCGGCAAGCGCGAAAAACTGCCGGGTTCGAAAAGCCTGAAGTTCGGCGCCGACAGCGCGCTGAAAAGCGAAATCAAGAAAGGCTTCGAATACTCCGACTGCTGGGTCGATGACGCCCGCCTCGTGGTCCTGAACGCCATGGCCGCCCGCGAAAAAGGCGCCCACGTGCACACCCAGACCCGCTGTGTCAGTGCCCGCCGCACCAAAGGTTTGTGGCATCTGCATCTGGAGCGCGCCGACGGCAGCCTGTTTTCGATCACCGCCAAAGCCCTGGTCAACGCCGCCGGTCCGTGGGTGGCGAAGTTCATTCGTGACGACCTGAAGATGGAATCGCCGTACGGCATTCGCCTGATCCAGGGCAGCCACATCATCGTGCCGAAACTGTATGAAGGCGAACATGCGCACATTCTGCAAAACGAAGATCAACGCATCGTTTTCACCATTCCGTACCTGAACCACTTCACCCTGATCGGCACCACCGACCGCGAGTACACCGGCGACCCGGGGAAAGTGGCGATCACCGAGGGCGAAACCGATTACGTGCTGAAAGTGGTCAACGCCCACTTCAAGAAGCAGCTGAGCCGCGAAGACATTGTGCACAGCTACTCGGGCGTTCGCCCGCTGTGCAACGACGAATCCGACAACCCGTCGGCAGTGACCCGCGATTACACCTTGGCGCTGTCGGGCAGTACCGAAGAAGCGCCGCTGCTGTCGGTGTTCGGCGGCAAGCTGACTACCTATCGCAAACTTGCCGAGTCGGCGATGGCGCAATTGATGCCGTTCTTCACCCAGATGCGCCCGAGCTGGACCGCGACCGCCACCCTGCCCGGCGGCGAAGACATGACCACGCCAGAGGCGCTGAGCGCGCGAATTCGCGACAAGTTCGATTTCGTCCCGACTGAAATCGCCCGGCGCTGGGCCGTCACCTACGGCAGCCGCACCTGGCGCATGCTCGAAGGCGTGGAAAGCCTGGCCGACATGGGCGAACACATCGGCGGCGGGCTCTACACCCGCGAAGTCGATTATTTGTGCAGCGAAGAGTGGGCCACCACGGCGCACGACATCCTGTGGCGCCGTACCAAGCTAGGCTTGTTCACCACAGCGGAGGAGCAGCAGAAGCTCGCGACGTATCTGGGCAAGGTTGAGCAGAATCGGAAGATCGAAGCGGCTTGATCTCACCGTTCAAATGAAAGCCCCTGAATCGAGAGATTCAGGGGCTTTTTTGTACCTTCGGCAATACCCTGTCCATTGTGAAAGTGAGCCTGCAAGGAATTCATTCGGTTTTCCGAACGCGACTCCACGGTCGATTCGGTTAACCGGATCTCATCTTCAACAAATTACCGCCATAAAACTTTAATAACGTTATAAAACAACCGCTTAACTGACTTCGACTGCTCTGGCACGAGTCATGCTCTACACTCTCTCGACGAATGCCTGCTGTGCCGACACTTCAGGAGCCGTCAGGCATTCGAAGCACAAAAAGGGCCGACAAACTGGCTCCATAAAAAAAACAATGTCGAGGAAAATTTGATGCGCATCGTTCCCCATATCCTGGGCGCAGCCATTGCTGCCGCTCTGATCAGCACGCCAGTTTTCGCCGCCGAGCTCACCGGCACCCTGAAGAAGATCAAAGAGTCCGGTGTCATCACCCTGGGCCACCGTGACGCCTCCATTCCGTTCTCCTACATCGCTGATGCATCCGGCAAGCCGGTCGGCTACTCGCACGACATCCAGCTGGCAATCGTCGAAGCGATCAAGAAAGACCTCGACCTGCCGAACCTGCAAGTCAAATACAACCTCGTTACCTCGCAGACCCGTATCCCGCTGGTGCAGAACGGCACCGTGGACGTCGAGTGCGGTTCGACCACCAACAACGTCGAGCGTCAGCAGCAGGTCGACTTCTCCGTCGGCATCTTCGAAATCGGTACCCGTCTGCTGTCCAAGAAAGACTCCAAGTACAAGGATTTCGACGATCTGAAAGGCAAGAACGTCGTAACCACCGCCGGTACTACTTCCGAGCGCATTCTCAAGGCGATGAACGCCGACAAGCAGATGGGCATGAACGTCATCTCCGCCAAAGACCACGGCGAGTCCTTCCAGATGCTGGAATCGGGCCGTGCCGTTGCGTTCATGATGGATGACGCGCTGCTGGCCGGCGAAGCCGCCAAGGCCAAGAAAGCCGCCGATTGGGAAGTGACCGGCACGCCACAGTCGTACGAAATCTACGGCTGCATGATGCGCAAAGGCGACGAGCCGTTCAAAAAGGCTGTGGATGACGCGATCAAGGCCACCTACGCTTCGGGCGACATCAACAAGATCTACGAGAAATGGTTCATGCAGCCGATTCCGCCAAAAGGCCTGAACCTGAACTTCCCGATGAGCGACGAGCTCAAGACCCTGATCGCCAATCCGACCGACAAAGCGGCTGACGACAAGAAGTCCTGATTTTCTGACTAACCTTATCCCCTGAGGAGGCGCCTGCCTTTTCAGGGGATGGTCACTCCCTGCTGGCATTTTTCTGGAAACACTCGAACCGGTGGCTGTCGAGCCGATCGCGTGTGCCCGGTCTTTGAAAAAAGACTGGGGAGGGAACGGAGTTCCCCAGGCGGGCACTTGTACATCGATCGAATCGAGGGGAGACCCTAATGAATTACAACTGGGACTGGGGCGTGTTCTTCAAGTCCACCGGCGTGGGCAGCGAGACCTATCTCGACTGGTTCATCTCCGGTCTGGGCTGGACCATCGCCATCGCCGTCGTGGCGTGGATCATCGCCCTGCTGCTCGGCTCGCTGCTGGGCATCATGCGCACCGTGCCGAACCGCATCGTATCGGGCATCGCGACCTGCTACGTCGAGCTGTTCCGTAACGTGCCGCTGCTGGTGCAGCTGTTCATCTGGTACTTCCTGGTGCCCGATCTGCTGCCGCCGGATCTGCAGGAGTGGTACAAGCAGGACCTCAACCCGACTACTTCGGCCTATCTGAGCGTTGTCGTCTGCCTCGGTCTGTTCACCGCCGCCCGTGTCTGCGAGCAAGTGCGTACCGGTATCCAGGCGTTGCCTCGTGGCCAGGAATCCGCCGCCCGCGCGATGGGTTTCAAACTGCCGCAGATCTACTGGAACGTGCTGCTGCCCCAGGCCTACCGGATCATCATTCCGCCGCTCACCTCGGAATTTTTGAACGTGTTCAAGAACTCCTCCGTGGCGTCCCTGATCGGTTTGATGGAATTGCTGGCGCAGACCAAACAGACCGCCGAGTTCTCGGCCAACCTGTTCGAAGCGTTCACCTTGGCAACCCTGATCTATTTCACCCTCAACATGAGCCTGATGCTGCTGATGCGCCTGGTCGAGAAGAAAGTCGCGGTGCCCGGCCTGATCTCCGTGGGGGGTAAATAATGGAATTCGATTTCAGTGGCATCGTCCCGGCCATTCCCGGTTTGTGGAACGGCATGGTGATGACCCTCAAACTGATGGCCATGGGCGTGATCGGCGGGATGATTCTCGGCACGATCCTCGCGCTGTGCCGTCTGTCGCACAACAAGCTGCTGTCGAGCATCGCTGGCGCCTACGTCAACTATTTCCGCTCGATTCCGCTGCTGCTGGTGATCACCTGGTTCTACCTGGCAGTGCCGTTCGTGCTGCGCTGGATCACCGGCGAAGACACGCCGATCGGTGCGTTCACCTCGTGCGTCGTGGCGTTCATGATGTTCGAAGCAGCGTACTTCTGCGAAATCGTCCGTGCCGGTGTGCAGTCGATTTCCAAGGGCCAGATGGGTGCTGCTCAGGCACTGGGCATGAACTACGGACAGATGATGCGCCTGATCATCCTGCCGCAGGCGTTCCGCAAGATGACCCCGCTGCTGCTGCAGCAGAGCATCATCCTGTTCCAGGACACCTCGCTGGTCTACACCGTGGGCCTGGTGGACTTCCTCAACGCCTCGCGCGCCAGCGGCGACATCATCGGCCGCTCCAATGAGTTCCTGATTTTCGCCGGTCTCGTGTACTTCATCATCAGCTTCGCCGCCTCGCGGTTGGTCAAGCGTCTGCAAAAAAGGTTCGCCGTATGATCTCTATCAAAAACATCAACAAGTGGTATGGGGACTTCCAGGTGCTGACTGATTGCAGCACCGAGGTCAAGAAAGGCGAAGTGATCGTGGTCTGCGGCCCGTCGGGTTCGGGCAAGTCGACGCTGATCAAGTGCGTCAACGCCCTGGAACCGTTCCAGAAAGGCGACGTTGTGGTTGACGGCACGTCGATCGCCGATCCGAAAACCAACCTGCCGAAACTGCGTTCGCGCGTGGGCATGGTGTTCCAGCATTTCGAGCTGTTCCCGCACCTGACCATCACCGAAAACCTGACCATCGCGCAGATCAAGGTGCTTGGCCGCAGCAAGGAAGAGGCGACCAAAAAGGGTCTGCAACTGCTCGAGCGCGTAGGTTTGTCGGCGCACGCCCACAAGCATCCGGGGCAACTGTCCGGCGGTCAGCAACAGCGTGTGGCGATTGCCCGTGCGCTGGCGATGGACCCGATCGTCATGCTGTTCGACGAACCGACCTCGGCGCTCGACCCGGAAATGGTCAATGAAGTGCTCGACGTCATGGTGCAGCTGGCCCACGAAGGCATGACCATGATGTGCGTGACCCACGAAATGGGCTTCGCCCGTAAAGTGGCGGACCGGGTGATCTTCATGGACCAGGGCAAGATCATCGAAGACTGCCCGAAAGAGGAATTCTTCGGCGACATCAGCGCCCGCTCCGAACGCGCGCAGCACTTCCTCGAGAAAATCCTGCAGCACTAAAAGCAACACACCCGCACCCTGTCTGTGGGGTGCGGGCAGCCTGACAATGAGATCCCCTGTGGCGAGGGGATTTATCCCCGTCCGGCTGCGCAGCAGTCGTAAAACCTGTGCATGCGGTCTTTCAGTTAAACCGCAGTGATGGTTTTGGGGCCGCTTCGCGGCCCAACGGGGATAAATCCCCTCGCCACAGGCACAAACAAGTGTTGTGGTTGACCCAAGGCATCTGTGATGAAATGCGACCCCACTCTTTATCGCGCTGCAGAGCCACCACTTGCCGTGAAGCCCCGTCTGATCCGTCATCTGTTCCTGCCGCCACTGATCATCGCCCTGATGGTCGGGCTGGGTTTTATCGGCTTCTGGACCAGTGAACACTTCGGCATCCGCAGCCTCGGCGAGAACGGCCAGCGTCAGCTGGAACTGCACGCCCGCGCGGTCGAAAGCGAGATCAGCAAATACACCTACCTGCCCAGCCTGCTGGAACTCGAAACCAGTGTGCCGCAGTTGCTGGCCGACCCGACCCCGGAGCACCGGCAGACGGTCAACGATTACCTCGAAGGCCTGAACCGCCGCAGCCGCAGCCGGGCCATCTACGTGATGGACACCACCGGCCGGGTCATGGCCACCAGCAACTGGCGCGATGTCGACAGTTATCTGGGTGAAGACTTGTCCTTCCGCGCCTATTTCAAGGACGCCGTGCGCGGCCAGCCCGGGCGCTTCTATGGCATCGGCAGCACCAATGGTGAACCCGGTTACTACCTTGCCCACGGCCTCGAAGAGCACGGCAAGATCATCGGTGTCGCGGTGGTCAAGGTGCGTCTGGAAGCCATGGAAGAGCGTTGGCAACGGGCGCGTCTGGAAGCGTTCGTCAGCGATGAGAACGGCATCATCATTCTCTCCAGCGATCCCGCCAGGCGGCTGAAATCGGTAATTCCGCTGAGCGACGAGGTCAAGGAAAAACTCGCCCGCAGCCTGCAGTACTACTGGTTTCCACTCAACGAACTGCAACCGCTGGCCCGCGAGACACTGGCCGAAGGCGTGGAGAAACTGACCTTCCCGGCCAACAGCGAATTGCAGCCCGACGAAGACGACATCAGCTATCTGGCGCAAACCCGACTGCTGAGTGACACGCCGTGGAATTTCACCCTGCTCACGCCGCTGCAGGACCTGCGCCGCGAAGCGATCAATCAAGGCATTCTGGTGGCGGTAGCGTTCGCCCTGTTCGCCTTCCTGCTGATTGCCTGGAACGAGCGGCGCAAGGTCCTCGCCACCCGCCTCGCCGCCCGCGAAGCGTTGCAGGAAGCCAACAGCCAACTCGAACGTCGGATTACCGAACGCACCGCCGATCTGCGCGCCAGCAACGAACGCCTGAAGAGTCAGATCCGCGAGCGCCGCCAGGCCGAAGAGACGTTGCGCCGCGCTCAGGATGAACTGGTGCAGGCCGGCAAACTCGCCGCCATCGGCCAGATGTCGACCAGCATTGCCCATGAACTGAACCAGCCGCTGGCGGCGATGCGCACGCTGTCGGGCAACACCGTGCGCTTTCTCGAGCGCGGCCAGCTCGACGTCGCCAGCACCAACCTCAAGACCATCAACGACCTGATCGACCGCATGGGCCGGATCACCGCCAGCCTGCGTTCGTTTGCCCGGCGCGGCGACAACAAGGGTCAGGCCAGTCTCGGCAAAGCCGTCGACGCCGCCTTGCAAGTGCTCGGCGCGCGCGTGGAAAACACCGCGCTGCAGATTCACCGGCAGTTTGCCGATGTGCAGCTGCTGATCGATCAGACCCGCCTCGAACAGATCCTCGTCAACCTGATCGGCAACGCCCTCGACGCCATGCACGCGCAACCGCAGCCGCAGCTGTGGCTGGAGGGTGAAGAATTCAACGGCAAGTATCGCTTGCGGGTGCGTGACAATGGCCACGGCATCGACGCCGAAGCGCGCAAGCATCTGTTCGAACCGTTCTTCACCACCAAGCCCGGCGAGCAAGGCCTGGGACTGGGCCTGACCCTGTCCGCCAGCCTCGCCGCCGCCACCGGCGGGCACCTGGGCGTTGAACACCCGGCCGGCGGTGGCACTACTTTCGTCCTCAGTTTACCGTTGGTAAGCCCTCTTTCTGCCGAGCCAATATGAACCCTGAACTCAGTGTGCTGATTGTCGAAGATGACCCCCATGTGCTGCTCGGCTGCCAACAGGCGCTGACCCTCGAAGACATTCCGTGCATCGGCGTCGGCAGTGCCGAAGAAGCGCTAGCGCAGGTCGGCGACAACTTTGCCGGCATCGTCATCAGCGACATCCGCCTGCCGGGCATCGATGGCCTGGAATTGCTCACCCGCCTCAAGCAGCGTGATCGCAGCCTGCCGGTAGTGCTGATCACCGGCCACGGCGACATTTCCATGGCCGTCGGCGCGATGCAGAAAGGCGCTTACGATTTCATGGAAAAACCGTTCTCGCCGGAACGCCTGGTCGATGTCGCGCGACGGGCGCTGGAGCAACGCAGCCTCGCCCGCGAGGTTTCCTCGTTGCGTCGGCAACTGGCTGAACGCGACTCCCTTGAAGGGCGGATCATCGGTCGCTCGCCAGCAATGCAGAATCTGCGCGAACTGATCGCCAACGTCGCCGACACTTCGGCCAACGTCTTGATCGAAGGCGAGACCGGCACCGGCAAGGAGCTGGTCGCCCGTTGCCTGCACGATTTCAGTCGGCGCCACAGCAAACAGTTCGTCGCGCTGAACTGCGGCGGCCTGCCGGAAAACCTTTTTGAAAGCGAGATCTTCGGCCACGAAGCCAACGCCTTCACCGGCGCCGGCAAACGCCGCATCGGCAAGATCGAGCATGCCGACGGCGGTACGCTGTTCCTCGACGAAGTGGAAAGCATGCCGCTGCCATTGCAGATCAAGTTGCTGCGCGTATTGCAGGAACGCACCCTCGAACGGCTCGGCTCGAACCAGAGTGTGGCGGTGGATTGCCGGGTGATTGCGGCGACCAAATCCGACCTCGATGAGTCAAGCAAGGCCGGCGAGTTTCGCAGCGACTTGTACTACCGCCTCAACGTCGTGACCCTGGAATTGCCACCGCTGCGCGAACGCCGCGAAGACATCCTGCAACTGTTCGAACACTTCACCCAGCAATCGGCGCTGCGCTTCGACCGCGCGCTGCCGGAGCTGGACAACCAGACCCTGTCGAACCTGATGAGCCACGACTGGCCGGGCAACGTGCGCGAACTGCGCAACGTCGCCGAACGCTTCGCCCTCGGCCTGCCGGCCTTCAAGAAGTCCGGGGCCAGCGCCGGCCAGGGTCTGGCGTTTGCCGAAGCGGTGGAAGCGTTCGAGCGCAATCTGCTGGTCGACGCCTTGCAACGCAGCGGCGGCAACCTGACCCAGGCCAGCCAGGAACTGGGCATGGCCAAGACCACGCTGTTCGACAAAGTCAAAAAGTACGGGCTGAGCCACTGATGGATCTGATTCTCAAAGCCGCGATCGGCGCGGCAGTGGTACTGATCCTCGCGGCACTGTCCAAGACCAGAAACTACTACATCGCCGGCCTGGTGCCGCTGTTCCCGACCTTTGCCCTGATTGCCCACTACATCGTCGGCAAAGGCCGCTCGGTCGACGATCTGAAGACCACGATCGTGTTCGGCATGTGGTCGATCATTCCCTACTTCGTGTATCTGGCGACGCTGTATGTGATGGTCGACCGCATGCGCTTGGAAGCATCGCTGGCCGTCGCGGCGGTGGCGTGGCTGATGGCGGCGACGGTATTGGTGAGCGTGTGGGTCAGGCTGCATGCCTGAACCCACGCGCATCTGCCTCTAGCGACCGTAGACTCGGGCCAGTTGCGCGGACGACAAGGCATCCTCGAACGGCACCGGCACTGACTTCACCGCACCGTAGAGATTGCGGTAGCGCCAGTAGTTGCCGTTCTGCGCCAGTTGATAACCGCGCTCGACCACGCGCTGGCCGTCGAGCACGTAACGCAGGGTTTCCTGCGCGGCGGGCGGTGGCGTCGGTTGCATCAGGTCGGCGCTCAACACGCGCATGGATTCATCAATGCATTCATCCAGCACGGCGGTGACCTTGGCCAGGTCGAGGGCGCCGTCGTCGATGCATTGCTTGCCGCAACGACGAATCGGCTGACTGGCCACTTCGATGCGCATGCGGTACAGCGGCAAGCCGGCGATATCCTGCAATTGCACCTGATTGACCAGCACAAAACTGCCGCGATCGGGCGTCAGCATCAGCTTCGGTTCGATCAGCAAGCGTGCCGTCACCGCACCTGCCCCCTGCTTGAATCCGGACACCTGCGACGCCGCCTGAAAACGCTGTTGCAAGCGCTCCTGCAACGGCACGCCAGCGAGCAGGTCGGCCAGCGGCCGCGATTCGTTCAGCGCGGCTTTTTCGGCATCGCGCTGTAACGTACCGGAACCCATTTGCGTGTTGATCAGGCTGGCCACCAGAATCCCCGCCAGCCCAGCGCCCGCGCCGGAGCTCGACACCAGTGTGTAGCTGGAATTGGCCGCGTTCACTGCCGCCTTGCTGTCGATCACCGTGCTGGCGCCGACGAATTCCGCCGGCAGTTGCACGTCGACCTTGAGCCCGTGAGCCTGCACATAGCTCATCGCCGCCTGATCCTTGAAACCGGCCTCGGGTGCCGGTTTCTGCGCACAGCCAGGCAACGCCAGCAGCGAGATCACCGCAATGGTCAGCGCCAGACGTTTCATTGCGCGAACGGGGCGATCATTTGCTGCCGGCTGTTATCCATCGCCTGATAAAACGCGTTGGACAGGTTGGTGTAGGACGGCTCGTCCCACTCGCCTTGCGCGGCTTGCACAGCGGCGAATGGCTGGTACCACAAGAGTTTGTTGTCCGACAGATCAATCACCATGCCCTGGCCGCCGACCTGGGCCATCGGCACGCTGGTGGGCACGATGCTGTAGTAGCTGCGGGTGGCACCGGTGGCATAAATCGACACCAGCAGCAGACGGTCGATGCCGTGGGCGGCTTTCATCGGCGACAGGTCCTTGGTCATGTAGCCCTCGCGGAAATCGACTTCCTTGAAGGTCTTCAGATCGACCTTTTCATCAATGCGCTTGGCCTTGTAGCCCTTGGCCTGCAGCTTGGCGACGATGGCGTCGGGCAGGGTTTCCAGATCGCGCACTTGCCAGGTTTCGACGTTGGCGCTGAGCTTGCTGTTGACGCCGGCATTAATGGCGTAATCGAGGATGCCCTGATTGCCGGTCAGCGCCAGCACTGGCGACGGTACGACGGTAATGGCCACACCGATGGTCGGCTCTTTGGCATCCCAGAACTGTTTGTCCAGGGCCACGGGCGGTTGCACATGGGCGCAGCCGGTGAGAGTCAGTACGGCGAGCAGAGCCAGCGCGGCCCATTGACGTGTAGCGCGAAAAATCATGGATCAAGTCCCTATGTCTGAAAACGTTCCTGCGCCTTATCGGCAACAACGCGGCAAACAATAGTGGCACATTGATATTTTTTTGGCGACAGGATGCTGGCGCACTCTTACAGCAGATTGTTCGGCGCCGCCGGATCGACCTGCGCCCAATGCGAAGTATCCTCGCGATGCGCCTGCAGATACGGCAGCACCGCCGCCAGCAACGGTTCCTTGAACGCCTCCTGAAAGCGATGCGCCAGCCCCGGAATCAGTTTCAACTGACTGCCCTGAATGTGCGCCGCCAGATGTACGCCGTGCATCACCGGCAGCAGCGGATCGGCAGTGCCATGCACCACTAGCGTCGGCACGCGCAGTTGATTGAGCAAAGCCACGCGACTGGGTTCGGCAAGTATCGCCATGATTTGCCGTTTGACGCCTTCGGGGTTGAATGCACGGTCGTAGGACGCCGCCGCCTGTTGCAGCAAGGCCTGACGATCATCCGTCACCGCCGGGCTACCGAGTGCCGCGAGCAGATCGGCCTGTTGCTCCAGCGCCACTTCGCGGTTCGGCGCGCCCCGCCGCGAGAGCAACTGCACCAGCGCGGCACTCGGCGCCGGCAGGCCTTCAGCGCCGGAAGTGGTCATGATCAGCGTCAGGCTTTCCACCCGCTGCGGCGCCATCGCCGCCATGTGCTGGGCGATCATCCCGCCCATGCTCGCGCCGAGCACGTGGAATTGCTCAACCTTCAGCGCGGTCATCAAGCCCAGCGCATCGTCGGCCATGTCAGTCAGGCTGTAAGGGGCCGAGACCGGCAGACCGAGTTTGTAACGCAGCACTTCGAAGGTCAGATTGGCCTCGATAGGCGCCTGCCGCCAGGTCGACAGGCCGACGTCGCGGTTGTCATAACGAATCACCCGAAACCCTTGCTGACACAGCGCGACCACGACTTCGTCCGGCCAGTGGATCAACTGTCCTCCCAGGCCCATGACCAGCAACAGCGCCGGGTCTGATGCACGGCCGATACTTTGATAGGCAAGACTGACCTGCGCCAGCTCGGCGTGCTCGGTCGGCACGTTGACATCACAGCGTCCGGCTGCAAACGAGCCGGCCCCGAACAAAAGCGCGGCCAACGAGGCCGCGACTGAAAACAATCTCTTGAACATGAAAAACACCAAAACGCAGCACCCCAGTAGAGCGCGAGTCTGATGAAGTTCGTGCGAGCGCGCTGCCACAGTTGCATGACAGTTTGATGAAGAGTGCCGAGCGGTCGGCTGTCGATTGCATCGCCGGATCCTGGCCGGCACATCGACAAAGCCAACGTCATGAGACAAACTCACCTTCCCCGCATTCGTCACAAGTTTTCTTCATGGAGCCCGCCGGTGCTTGAAATCCGACATCTGAAAACCCTGCATGCCCTGCGCGAGGCCGACAGTCTGGTCGATGCCGCCGACCGTTTGCATCTGACACAGTCAGCACTGTCGCACCAATTCAAAGAACTGGAAGAGCGCATGGGCATGCAGTTGTTCGTACGCAAGACCAAACCGGTGCGCTTCACCAGCGCCGGTTTGCGCCTGCTGCAACTGGCCGACGCCACCCTGCCGCTGTTGCGCGCCGCTGAACGGGACATCGGTCGGCTGGCCGGTGGCACCGCCGGGCGTCTGCACATGGCTATCGAATGTCACAGCTGCTTTCAGTGGCTGATGCCGACCATCGACCAGTTCCGCGATGCCTGGCCGGAAGTCGAGCTGGACCTGGCTTCGGGTTTTGCTTTCGCGCCGCTGCCGGCACTGGCCCGTGGCGATCTGGATCTGGTGGTGACCTCCGATCCGCTGGAAATTGCCGGCATCACTTACGTGCCGCTGTTCACTTACGAAGCCATGCTCGCGGTGGCCAATCAGCATGCGCTGGCGAGCAAGCCGTACATCGTTCCCGAAGACTTGCTGACGGAAACGCTGATCACCTACCCGGTCGAGCGTGATCGTCTGGACATCTTCACCCGCTTCCTCGAACCGGCCGACATCGAACCGGCGCAGGTGCGCACTTCCGAGCTGACGGTGATGATGATGCAACTGGTCGCCAGCGGCCGTGGCGTCTGCGGCATGCCGCACTGGGCGCTGCATGAATACAGCTCGCGCGGTTATGTGAAGGGCAAACGGTTGGGTGAAAAGGGCTTGTTCGCGACGCTGTACGCGGCGATTCGCACCGACATGCTCGATGCGCCGTACATGCGCGATTTCCTGCTGACCGCCAAGGACACCTCGTTTTCGACCCTGGATGGTGTCAGCGCCGTACGCTGATCTGCTGTGCAGGAGATGATCGTTCCCACGCTCTGCGTGGGAATGCCTCAACGGACGCTCTGCGTTCGGCTTTGGATGGGACGCAGAGCGTCCCGGGCTGCATTCCCACGCAGAGCGTGGGAACGATCAGCAGGCGGAAATTATCGCTGGGTCAGAGCTGGCGCCACATGTGGATCTTGTCGAAGTAGTCTTCGCCCACCCGCACGGCGAGCGGTTCGAGGCCGTACTGAATGAAGCCGCAACGCTGATACAACTGAAAAGCCGCGTCATTGCCAGCAGTCACGGTGAGCTGCAGCAGTTTCAGCGCCGGATGCTTTTGCGCTTCGACCAGTGCCGCCTGCACCAGATCGAAGCCCAGCCCCTTGCGACGAAAATCCGCCGAGACATACATGCCGAACAGCGTGGCCTTGTGTCGTGCCTTCTCGCGCGGTTCGAACGCAAGGCCGACAATCCCGGCCAACGTCCCGGCATCGAATGCCCCCAGCACCACATCGAGCTTGCTGGTCAGGCGCCCTTCCCACCAACTCAACGGCATCACCGCGCGTTCGCGCACGCTGGAAGTGAAGGCCTGCGGATGCCGGTCATAGGCTTCAAGCATCAGTTCGCGGTAGGCCAGGGCGTGGCTGGCGTCCAGCCGCTCGATCCACATGTCAGGCGGCCCGGCGTTGTTCGAGCATCAGCTTTACAGCGAGGCCGCCGAGGACCATGCCCATGAAATAACGCTGCATCGCCAGCCACGTCGGGTTGCGCACAAACCACGAGGCGATGCCTGCGGCGAACAGCGCGATCAACAGATTGACGCTGAAGCTGACGCTGATCTGCGTCAGGCCGAGGATGATGCTTTGGGTGAACACCGAGCCGTGCTCAGGGCTGATGAATTGCGGAAATACCGACAGATAGAACACGGCGATTTTCGGGTTCAGCGCACTGGTGAGAAAGCCCATGGTGATCAATTTGCGCGTCGAGTCCGGCGGCAATTGCTGCGCTTCGAACGGCGAACGTGCGCCGGGTTTCAGCGCTTGCCAGGCCAGCCACAGCAGGTACAGCGCGCCGGCCCATTTCAACACTTCATAAGCCATCGGCACGGCCAGAAACACCGCCGTCAAACCCGCCGCCGCGGCGAACATATGCACGAAGAACCCGCCAACCACGCCAAGCAACGAAGTCACTCCGGCGCGGCGCCCCTGACAGATCGACCGCGAGATCAGATAGATCATGTTCGGCCCCGGCGTCAGCACCATCAGCAATGCGGCGGCGGCGAAGATCAGCAGGTCTTGCAACGGGATCATGGCAAAGTCCTTTGCGGGAATGATCAGGCGAGTGCCGTCAGTGAACGGCGATAAAACGGCAGGATGTGCTCGCGTGTCAATGGCGCCAGCTCGAGCGCCGGATCAGTGGCCGGATCGACCCAGATGACTTCCTCGATCTCCGCCGCCGGGCAGACATCAGTGTCGATGGTCAGTTGAAATATTTCCGCATGGACAATGAAGCCCGGCTCGTTGGCGGCGGGGGCGGAAAAACTGTTGAGGAAAATCGCCTGCGCCGGGTCGATCTGCAGCCCGAGTTCTTCTTCCAGCTCACGGGCCAATGCGTGCACTGGCAACTCGTGGGCTTCGATCTTGCCACCCGGTTGCATGAACGCCGTGGTGCCGCGCTTGCGCACCAGCAGAGTCTGGCCTTGCGGGTTGAGCAGCAGCGCAGCGGCGATATGAATGGTCGACATAAAGGAATCCCTTGGCGTAAAAGCGCCAAGGATCCCATGCCCGTCAGACGGAAGCCAAGCCACGAAGCTCAGGTCGCTTCCTGAAAATCCAGTTCCGGCGGCTGCCGGCGGAAACCACCGGTCAGCACGGCGAGATACACCACACCAATCGCCAGCCAGCTCAGCCCCAGCCACACCGCCAGATGATCAAGGCTGACCATCAGCCACAGGTCGGCCACCAGACCGATCAGCGGGCAGAGCAGAAAAAGCAGCAGCTCGCGCGGACCTTTTTTCTCGCCGCCGATCCAGTAATGGAAGATCACCGACAGGTTGACCAGGCTGAACGCCAGGAACGCGCCGAAGTTGATGAACGAGGTCGAGGTGGTGACGTCGAGTTTCAGCGCCAGCAACGCCACCGCCGCGCACAACAGAATGCTGTTGACCGGGGTGCCGAAGCGCGCGTGCAAGGTGCCGAAAAATGACTTCGGCAAGACGCCGTCGCGGCCCATGGCGAACAGCAGTCGCGAACCGCTGGCCTGGGCCGACAGCCCCGAGGCGAACTGGCCGACGATCAGGCCGATCAGGAAGATCGAGACGAACAGGTCGCCACCGATATTGCGCGCGATTTCATAGGCAGCCGAGTCGACGCTGTCGAACTGGAACGATGGATGAGCGATCTGCACGAAGTACGAAACGCCAACGAAGATCAGGCCACCGATCAAGGTGATCAGCATGATCGCCCGGGGGATGGTGCGGCGTGGATCGCGGGTCTCTTCGGTCAGGGTGCTGACTGCGTCAAAGCCAAGGAATGAATAGCAGGCAATCGCCGCGCCGCTCATGATCAGCGGCATCTGCATGTCGCCGTTGAAGAACGGTTTGATCGACCACAGCGGCGTGCTCGCATCGCCGCCGATGTAGTGCACGCACAGCGCAACGAAGGCGATCAACACGAGGAACTGCACCAGCATCAGCAAAGCGTTGATGCCATTGGCCAGTTTCAGCCCGACGATGTTGATCGCACTGGTGATGCCGATGAACGCCAGCACCCAGATCCACTGCGGGATCGACGGAAATGCCGAAGCCAGATAAGCGGCGCCGATCAGCCAGATCGCCATCGGCAGGAACAGGTAATCGAGCAACACCGCCCAGCCGGCAATGAAACCGAGTTTCGGGCTGATTGCCTTGCGCACGTAGCTGTAAGCCGAACCGGCGACCGGGAAAGCGGCGGCCATGCGTCCGTAACTCATGGCGGTGAAGAACATTGCCACCAGCGCGGCCAGGTAGGCGGCCGGCACCATGCCGGCGGTGGACTGGGCGAGGATGCCGAAAGTGCCGAGGACAATGATCGGCGTCATGTAGGCGATGCCGAACAGCACCACCGACCCTAGCGAAAGGGTGCGTTGCAAACGAGCCATGGGCGACTTACTCCGAATGTTATTGGATTTATGGCAGAGCCGGGTTCGGCGAAAATTCGGGTGTGGCTGATCGTTCCCACGCTCTGCGTGGGAATGCCTCAATGGACGCTCTGCGTCCGCTCTTGGGACGCGGAGCGTCCCGGGCTGCGTTCCCACGCAGAGCGTGGGAACGATCAGGTACAGCAGGTCAAGGAATCAGCAGCTCGCGCAGACCAGAAGCCTGCTCCACCACCTCCCCCGGCAACTTCAAACGCTGATCATCCAGATAGCGATAATCCTTGCGCGCAATCTCCAGTTGCGTGAAATCCAGCTCGACCCTGAACCGCCCTTCTTCGCGCCCGGCCTCGAACAGCAGCGCACCCAGCGGATCGACCAGCGCACTGCCGCCGGCAAACACCAGGCCGTCATCCCCCGCCTCGACGCGATTGACCATCAGCGCAAACGCCTGGTTTTCCTGGGCGCGGGCCATGATCGCGGTGCGGTGGGTCGGGCCGTACGGGTCCATGTTGCCGTTGGTGACGATGAGCAATTCCGCACCCAGTTGCGCCAGGGCGCGGGCGGTTTCCGGGAACTCGATGTCGTAGCAGATCAGCAGGCCCACGCGCACACCGTTCCACATACAGGTGGCGTAACGGTCGCCGGCTTCGAACACGCCGCGATCCGAAGCCCACAGATGGGTCTTGCGGTATTTCAGGGCGATGCCTTCGGGGGTGATCAGCAGCGTGGTGTTGTAGAAGCGGCCGTTGTCGTTTTCGGCCATGCCGATCACCACAGCGATGTTGCGCTCACGCGCCGCCCCGAGCACGGCGCTGACGGTCGGGCCGTCGAGCGGTTCGGCGATCTGCGCCACGGTTTCGGCGTTGGGGAAGCCCATCAGGTGGGTTTCCGGGAATACGATCATTTGCGTGTCGGCCGCGCAGGCAGCAATCGCCGCCAGTGCGCGTTGCAGGTTGTAAGCCGTGTCGTTGTCACGGCCCGCCAGTTGGGCGAGTTCGACTTTCATGGTTATCCCTTGTTATGTGGCCCGGCCCGGAAAGATTGCCCGGTGCCTGTCTGTGGGCCAGTATGCGCAGCAAGCAACCGGCCAGGGAATCACGCGGCCGGGGTAACCCGATAGGGGTAGATCGATGACACTTTCGTTGAATGACATCACTTGGCACCGCGCCGTCGGGCAATTGATCGACGCGCTCGACAAGCCCAATTTCTGGGCGCAACTGGTGCGACTGCTTGAGCAATACGTAGCGTTCGATAGCTGGGTGGTGCTGCTGTTCAGTGCCGATCAGCATCCGCAAGTCTTCGCCGAATGCCCCGGCGAGGACGGCAGCCCGGACCCGTTGTTCCAGGATTATCTGCGCGGGCTGTATCTACTCGATCCGTTCTACATCGCCTGCCGCGAGCAGTCGCGCACCGGCCTGTATCGCCTTTCGGAAGTCGCGCCGGAGCATTTCGAGCTGACCGAGTACTACCAGCGATACTTTCGTCTGAATGTAGTGGCCGACGAAATCCAGTTCAATTGCCAGCTCGAAGGCGAGCGCACGCTGTGCCTGTCGCTGGGCAGTGAAAAACGTTTCACTGGTGAACAGATCGCTTTGCTGTCTTTGATTCAACCGTGGGTGCTGGGTCTGTTGCGCCAGCGTCTGCCGTACGAGATCAACGAAACCGTGGCCCTCGCCGTCGCACCTGCGCAGGCAGACTGGCGGGTGCAACTGGAAGCCTCGGTGCAACAGCTCAAGGGCGCCCAATTGACCGCGCGGGAACTGGACGTCGGGCGTTTGATGCTCAGCGGTTGTTCCAGTAAGGAAATCGCCCGCAAGCTGGAAATCTCCGTGGAAACCGTGAAAGTCCATAAGAAACACATGTACAGCAAGCTGGGGATCAAATCCCAGTCCGAGCTGTTTTCGATTTTTCTGCAGGCGCAGAACGCCTGAAACGATGTGACTAACGCTTTTTGTGGGAGCGAGCCTGCTCGCGAAGAGGCCCTCATGGCCGACATCAAGGTTGGCTGGTCCGCCGTCTTCGCGAGCAGGCTCGCTCCCACAGAAATGCGTGCCGTTGCACAAAATTGAGTCCGAACCAAGGAAACCGTATGAGCCTGTCGCTGCTGAGCCGCTACGCCTTCTTTGCCGTCTGCGTGATTTTCACCCTCGCCAGCCTGCCCTTTCTCGAACATGACTGGCTGTGGCCGATCACCGCCGTCACCGCGGTGCTGAGCCTGCTCGGCGTGTTCGACTTGTTGCAGACGCGCCATGCAGTGCGCCGCAATTATCCTATTCTGGGCAACATCCGTTATCTGGTCGAAGGTATCCGCCCGGAGATTCGCCAGTATCTGCTCGAATCCGACAGCGACGCCCTGCCCTTCTCCCGCGCCCAGCGTTCGCTGGTGTACTCGCGAGCGAAAAACGAAACCGCTGACAAACCGTTCGGCACGCTGATCGACGTCTACCAGTCCGGCTTCGAATTTATCGGCCACTCGATGCGCCCGGCGCCGTTGAGCGACCCGAACGGTTTCCGCGTCACTGTCGGCGGGCCGCAGTGCACGCAGCCGTATTCGGCGTCGATCTTCAATATCTCGGCGATGAGCTTCGGCTCGCTAAGTGCCAACGCCATTCGCGCGTTGAACCAGGGCGCGAAACTCGGCAATTTCGCCCACGACACCGGTGAAGGCAGCATCAGCCCGTATCACCGCGAACACGGCGGCGATCTGACCTGGGAGCTGGGCAGCGGCTACTTCGGCTGCCGCACCAGCGACGGCCGTTTCGACCCGGAGCGCTTCGCCGTACAGGCACAGAATCCGCAAGTGCGCATGATTGAAATCAAGATGAGCCAGGGCGCCAAACCCGGCCACGGCGGCATCCTGCCCAAGCACAAGGTCACCAAAGAAATCGCAGAGACCCGCGGCATCCTGATGGGCGAAGACTGCGTTTCGCCGTCGCGCCACAGTGCGTTTTCCACGCCGATCGAAATGATGCAGTTCATCCAGCAACTGCGCGAACTGTCCGGTGGCAAGCCGGTGGGCTTCAAGTTCTGCCTTGGCCATCCGTGGGAATTCATGGGCATTGCCAAGGCTATGCTGGAAACCGGCATCCTTCCCGACTTCATCGTCGTCGATGGCAAGGAAGGCGGCACTGGCGCAGCGCCTGTCGAGTTCACCGACCACATCGGCGTGCCGATGCGCGAAGGCCTGTTGTTCGTGCACAACACCCTGGTCGGCCTGAACCTGCGCGACAAGATCAAACTCGGCGCCAGCGGCAAGATCGTCAGCGCCTTCGACATCGCCAGCGTGCTGGCCATCGGCGCCGACTGGGCCAACTCGGCGCGCGGCTTCATGTTCGCCATCGGCTGCATCCAGTCACAGTCGTGCCACACCAACAAATGCCCGACCGGCGTCGCCACCCAGGACGCCCTGCGCCAACGCGCTCTGGTGGTGCCGGACAAAGCCCAGCGCGTCTACAACTTCCATCGCAGCACACTCAAAGCGCTGGCGGAGATGCTCGCTGCTGCCGGGCTCGATCATCCATCGCAACTGTCGGCCAAGCATCTGGTGCGTCGCATGTCGGCAACCGAGATCAAACTGTTCTCGCAGCTGCATGTGTTTCTGAAACCGGGGGAATTGCTTACTGGCGAAGTGAATGGCGAGTTCTATTCGCGGATGTGGCAGATGGCGCGGGCGGACAGTTTTGAGCCGCAGGAAGTGGTAGCGGCGTAAGACTGGCGATCAGCTCGCGTGAACCAAAAAAGCCCCGATCTTGCGACCGGGGCTTTGTTTTTTTCAGCGGCTTGAATTTACGAAATCGAACGCACCGCGTCTTGCGAAACTTGGTTAGGCTGCAACTTGAACACGTAAAACAACACCGTCAGCAACACCAGGAACGCCGGCCCGACATACAGCGCCACGCGGGTATCCGGGAAGTACGCCATCAGGCCGACCACCAGTACCAGAAACGCCAGGGCGAAATATGAACTGACCGGGTACAGCCACATCTTGTACTTGAGGCCGGCACGTTCGCTGGCGCTCAGGCCTTTGCGGAATTTCAGCTGGGCGAGGAGGATCATCACCCAGGTCCAGATCGCACCGAAGGTGGCAATCGAGGTGACCCAGACGAAGACCTTTTCCGGTACCAGATAGTTGAGCACTACACCCAACAGCAACACCGCAATCGACAGCAACAACGCGCGGCGTGGCACGCCGTTGTTCGAGGTCTTGGCGAAACCGGCCGGGGCCTGGCCGTTCTGCGCCAGGCTGTAGAGCATGCGCCCGGTGCTGAAGATGCCGCCGTTGCACGACGACAGCGCCGCAGTAATCACCACGAAGTTGATAATACCGGCTGCGGTCTTGATGCCCAGCCGCTCGAAGGTCATCACAAACGGGCTGCCTTGGGTGCCGATTTCGTTCCACGGGTAGATCGACAGAATCACGAACAGCGCGCCGACGTAGAACAGCAGAATCCGCCAGAACACCGAGCCGATCGCGTCGGGAATGGTCTTTTGCGGATTCTTCGCTTCACCGGCGGTCAGGCCGATCATCTCGACACCGAGGTAGGCGAACATGACCATTTGCAGCGACATCAGCACACCGGTCACGCCGTTGGGCATGAAACCGCCGTGGGCCCACAGGTTGGAAATGCCCAGCGCCACGCCGTCATTGCCGAAACCGAAGGCGATGATGCCGACGCCGCCGATGACCATGGCAATGATGGTGACAATCTTGATCAGGGCGAACCAGAATTCGAATTCGCCGAAGGCTTTCACCGCGATCAGGTTGATCGAGCCCATGCTGATCAACGCCGCCAGGGCCCAGATCCAGCGCGGCACATCCGGGAACCAGATACCCATGTACACCGCCACCGCAGTGATTTCTGCGACGCAGGTCACCAGCCACAGAAACCAGTAATTCCAACCGGTGAGAAAGCCTGCCAGCGGACCGAGATAGTCCTGCGCGTAGCGGCTGAACGAACCGGCCACTGGGTTATGCACGGCCATTTCGCCGAGTGCGCGCATGATCACCAGGATCGCCAGACCGCCAAGGATGTAGGAAAGCATGATCGCCGGGCCGGCCATCTGGATGGCTTTGGCCGAACCGAGAAACAGACCGACGCCGATACAGGCACCGAGTGCCATCAGGCGGATATGCCGTTCGCCGAGTTCACGTTTGAGCGGACCGCCCGAAGCGGTGTCGCCGTGCGGCAGAGGATTGCCAACTGGCATAGGGGTACAACCTCGTCTTGTTATTGGATATGACCACCGGGTTTCGAAGCGTCGGCCGATAGGCCTTGGCTGGGCAGGAAACCGCGTCGGCTTCGTGGGCAGACGCGTCTTGCAGGGCGGGCCTGAAAGATCAGCGGGGCGTGCAGTATAAAAAGCTCAGGGCAGGATTTTTCACTCTAAAAGTCACAACATTCAGCGACAACTCTCGGCAATAGTGGGTTCCGCGGAGAGGCATTACCTGCATTACGTAGGAAAAGTCGCCACTGAAAAAGCCGCGAAGTATTGCACAGCGATGGTGCAGCGTCATGTTTCAGCCCTAGGGCATTTGATCCACTGTGTGATGTCTCGCCTCGCTTGATCACGGATAAATCGCCCGACGGATTCAGAAATTTCGCTCAACAGTTGCAGCGCCGACCGGGGCGGCCAACCACTAACCTTTGAAAAAGCCAGGAGCACATGCAAGGAAGCTCACATGCCAGTCCGTCCCAACTCCCACCGTCTGCGCCAAGGTCGTTTCTCGGAAAACGGTCGTGCCTATTTCATCACCTCGGTCATCCACGAACGCCAGCCCGTATTTGCAGATTGGCAGGCCGGCCGATTACTGGTTGCCGAACTGCGCCGGGCTCATGAGCAAGGAGTCGCGCAATCCATCGCCTGGGTTGTCATGCCTGACCACTTTCATTGGCTGATGCAATTGCAACGCGGCTCCCTTGGCGAAGTCATTGGCGGTGTAAAGGCTCGCTGTACGCATGCGGTTAACAGAAAAACCGGACGTCACGGACCGCTGTGGCAAACCGGCTACCACGACCGTGCGATCCGTGACGGCGAGGACCTGGAGCCCATCGCCCGCTATATCATCAATAATCCCTTGCGAGCCGGGCTGGTCGATAACCTCGGTGATTACCCGCTTTGGGATGCCTACTGGCTCTGAGCACAACAGTTCTATGGAATAGGTGGATTTCTTCCTCACACAGACAACATCCCGGGATGTACACAGCCTACTTGTGGCGAGGGGATTTATCCCCGCTCGGCTGCGCAGCAGGCGCAATTTGCTCACATGCGGTGTGCCTGTAGAAACTGTGGTGGCAGGTTTTGGGGCTGCTTTGCAGCCCAGCGGGGATGAATCCCCTCGCCACAGGGAGTCCCCGCTCGGCTGCGAAGCAGTCGCAACTTGCTGACACGCGGTGGGCATGTAGAAACTGTGGTGGCAGGTTTTGGGGCTGCTTTGCAGCCCAGCGGGGATGAATCCCCTCGCCACAGGGAGTCCCTGCAAGACTGATAAATCTGCTAGCCACAGGAATCCTTTCCTCAACACAGACAACATCCCGGGATGTGAACAGTATCTTTGTGGTGAGGGGATTTATCCCCGCTCGGCTGCGCAGCAGTCGCCATTTGCTCACACGCGGTGGGCCTGTAGAAACCGTGCCGCTTCGCGGCCAACGGGGATGAATCCCTTCGCCACAGTGTTTGTTCCAGTTTTATTCAGATAAAGCGCCGGCTCCGCTCTTCACATTTTTTTCACCGGCTTCAACCACCGTCTAAGCTTCAGACAAGTCCGATCAATCTGCGTGAATGGATCAGTCGACTATGGGCGCTTTGTGGCAAACCGATTCGAGTAAAACCGTGGTTCAGACTGAAAGTGTGAATGAAGCGCCTGTCCCTGAAAAACCCCGTCGCAACCGGCACGGGTGGAAGGCTTTCTGGTTGCTGTTTTTGATCATTGCGGTGGTGGTGGGACTCGCTGCGTCCAAGGAAATGCGCACCTCGCGTTTCCAGGCGCGGGAGCTGAGCCAGTACGCCGCTTCGCTTACCTACAAACTTGAACCCGGCCCCAGCGAAGCGATTCGTTATCCGGGCAACGGGCCGTTCGATCTGCGCCTGGGTTACAGCTCTCTGGACGAATTCCTGCCGCGCCTGCTCAAGCGCAATTACGTGATCACCGAGCAGACACGCTTCTCCCCTGCCCTGCTCGGTTACACCGACAAAGGCCTGTTCGTGCCGTATTCGGAAAAGATTCAGGCCGGGCTGTCGATCACCGATTGCCGAGGCGCGCCGCTGTATCGATACAACTATCCGCAGCAACTGTATGCCGACTTCGCGGCGATTCCGCCGGTAGTGGTCAGCAGTTTGCTGTTCATCGAAAACCGCTTTCTCCTCGACCCGAAACAACCGCTGGCCAACCCGGCGGTCGACTGGCCGCGCTTCGGCATGGCGGCGTGGTCGCAAGTGGCGAAACTGCTGCGCCTGCCCGGGCAATCGGCCGGCGGCAGTACCCTGGCAACGCAACTGGAAAAGTATCGCCACTCGCCCGATGGCCTGACCGTGTCGGGCGCGGAGAAGATCCGCCAGATGGTTTCCGCCAGCGTGCGCGCCTATCAGGATGGCCCAGAGACCCTCGGTTCGCGGCAGAACATCGTGCGCGACTATCTCAACAGCGTGCCGCTCTCGGCGGTACCCGGCCACGGTGAAGTGCACGGCATGGCCGAAGGTTTGCGAGTCTGGTACGGCAGTGATTTCAACAAGGCCAACGAGCAACTGAACAGCCCGAAGACCGATCCGCAGACCATGGCCGCCAAAGGCCTGGCCTTGCGTGAAATGCTCTCGCTGATGATCGCCCAGCGCCGTCCTTCGCATTACCTGACCAAGGGCCGCGAGGAATTGGCGAGCCTCACCGACAGCCACCTGCGCCTGCTCAAGCAGAACGGCGTGATCGACAGCGCTCTGGCCGACGCCGCGCTGGCAAGCACCGTGTCCTACCGCGACTGGCAGACCCAGCCAACGATGCAGCCGATTGAAACCAACAAAGGCATCAGCGTTGCCCGCAGCCGCCTGGCAAGCATGCTCAACCGGCCGCTTTACGACCTCGATCGTCTCGACCTGTCAGCCACCAGCACCCTGCAGGGCGACCTGCAAACGCAGGCCACGGCTTATCTGAAAAAACTCGCCGATCCGGTCTACGCTGCCGAAATCGGCCTGCTCGGCGAACGCCTGCTGACGCCGACCAGCACCACGCAAGTGCGCTACAGCTTCACCCTGTTCGAACTGACCCCGGACGGCTCGCGCGTACGCGTGCAGACCGACAGCACCGATCAGCCGTTCGACATCAACGAAGGCAGCAAGCTTGAACTCGGCTCCACGGCGAAAATGCGTGTGCTGACCACGTACCTGCAAATCGTCGCGGAGCTGCACGACAAATACGGCGCGATGAGCGGGCCAGAATTGAAAAAAGTCGAAGTGCCGGATCAGGATCGCCTCAGCCGCTGGGTCATCGACTACCTGATCCAGAACAAGGATCACGATCTGTCGAAGCTGCTCGGCGCCGCGCTGGATCGCAAATACTCGGCCAGCCCCGGCGAGGCGTTTTTCACCGGCGGCGGCCTGCACAGATTCAACAACTTCCGCAAAGAGGACAACGGTCGCCTGCCGACCCTGCGCGATTCGCTGCGCGAGTCGATCAACCTGCCGTTCATTCGGCTGATGCGCGACATCGTCCGTTACACCACCTACTCAGGCCCCAACGGCGAATTGCTCAAGGATGACCGCGACCCCCGCCGCCAGGAATACCTGGCCAGTTTCGCCGACCGCGAAGGCACCTCGTTCCTGCTCAAGTTCTGGAAGAAGTACAAGAACAAGGACACCCAGGCGCGCCTGGAAACTTTCCTCGACAGCATCCGCCCGACGCCGATTCGCATGGCGGCGGTGCACCGTTATCTGTTGCCGGATGCCAGCCAGGAAGACTTCAACAGCTTTGTTCGCGCCCACCTCAAAGGCGCCAAGCTCAAGGAGAAACTCACCGATGACCGCCTGATCCGCCTCTACGATTCCTATGGGCCCGGGAGTTACGATTTGCCTGATCAGGGCTTCATCGCCAAGGTGCATCCGCTGGATCTGTGGATGATGGGTTATCTGCTGCATCACCCGGAAGCGACCTTCAGCGAGATCGTCAAAGCCAGCCATTTCGAACGCCAGGAAGTCTACAGCTGGCTGTTCAAGAGCCGGCACAAAGGCGCGCGCGACAGCCGCATTCGCACCATGCTCGAGATCGAAGCGTTCCTCGACATTCATCAGCGCTGGCAGAAAGTCGGCTACCCGTTCGATCACCTGGTGCCGTCACTGGCCACCGCCATCGGCAGTTCCGGCGACCGTCCCGCCGCGCTCGCCGAGCTGATCGGCACCATTCTCAATGACGGCGTGCGCATGCCGACGTTGCGCATCGACAGCCTGCATTTCGCCGCCGACACGCCGTACGAAACCAGACTGGTCAACGACCCGCACGTGGGTAAACGAGTGATGCCGGTGGAGGTGGCCCGGGCCATGCGCGAGGCGTTGTCGCAAGTGGTCGATGCCGGTACCGCCAAGCGGCTGTCTGGCAGTTTCAAACTGCCCGACGGCACGCCGCTGGCCATGGGCGGCAAGACCGGCACCGGCGACAACCGTATTGCGGCGATCGGCTCCGGCGGGCGGATCATCAGTTCGAAGTCGATCAACCGCACGGCGACCTTCGTGTTCTACATCGGCGATCACCATTTCGGCACGCTTACCGCGTTCGTCCCGGGGCGCTCGGCGGAGAACTTCAAGTTCACCTCGGCCCTGCCCACGCAAGTGCTCAAAGGCATGGCGCCGATTCTCACGCCGTATCTGCAACCGGGCAGTGACTCGCAATGTCGTCCGGCGGAAAATCCCCCCGTGGTTACCACCGGGCCGGCGCAGTTGGCAATCCTGTCCGGATGACAGCGCATTACTGCTCTTGCTTCTGTCGCAAAGACCGCGAGGAGTCCTGCCAGGCTGGCCCCGTGCAGCCGCGCAAGACGCTGGGGCCCCGATGGAGCGTCTGAACGCAGCCAGACTCACATGGGCTGCTTGACCGGAATCGCGCTTAACCTACCTCTGAATCCCAGATCACCGTGACATTGCCCGAATAGGTGCGCGCTTCCCCTTCCCTGATCATTCTTTCCACCGCATCGCGGGCCACTTCGAAATGCAGCGTGCCCACCTTGCGGTCCAGATAAAAGCTCGGCTGAAACAACTCGGTGCCCGTGCCATCGCGCAGCAATCGCCGGCGATTGACCGCTTGTCCGGCGCCATCGGTCAGCCCGTTGGGCAGGCTGACGCTGACTTCCAGTGGTACCGCATGGCCGGTGCCCGATTCCCGTATCAAGCAGTCGTTGACGAAGAAGTACTGGCACTCGATGTTCATCTTGAAGCGGCTCGAGGCCGAGATATTGAACGTCTGGTCACGCATCAGCCGGGTCGGCTTGCGGCCCTCGTTCAGCCACGACTGCCAACCGCCCACCGGTTGCAGCGCCACGCGGTTGCCGCCGGGAGGAATATCGACCTTCATGGTGTGCGTAACCCTCAGATTGAAATTGAGGGTCAGAATCGAGTCGTTCGGGATCATCACATCGCCCATGTCGAAATCCATGTTCGGACCGACGGTGTAGGTAATGGCACCGGTGTAGTCGCCAGCATCCATTTTCAGCGGATCCGGCGTGCGCAGTTCGTAGGCAAAGACGAAATATTGATAGTTCATGCCAAGCGGTATATCGAACTGAGCTTTCTTGGCGCAGGCCCCCGCCCCTTCCGGAACTCTCCAGAAGCTGTTGTAACCATGATATCCCGCTGTATGGGTACCGACACTCAGACATGGTGGCGGAGCGTAGACCCAGCCGCCGCCTTCCCATAAGTCATCCCACCAGCCGCCTCCGGTCAGCTCGACGACCGACAACGGGAAGCCCGTCTCGTGACCAACACCGGCGATTCTCACCTCGACAACGTGGCTATCACCAGCAGCGTTGGTCACCGAAACAGTCCTCCAGTCGGACGGCACTTTGGCCATGCCGCCCTGGCGCGGATCGGCGTGGTTGGCCTTAATCGGTGCATTGGCGGCGAACGGAATTTGCGCGATCAGGCTGAACAGCCCCAAAGACTCGCACGTTGCCGGTACCTGACGGCAGAAACCCTGGGATGGGGTCTGATTCTTGAACTGATTTTTTTGCGGATTGGCAAAGTCCGGCTCGAAGGTGGCATCAATGTTGTGCACTTCGGCCAATGCCGCAGCGCTGAACAACGTCAACAGCAATCCGATCCATGGGCGGATGCCCGGGGCGCTAGAAAAAATCATGGGTGGTCTCCAGAAAATACTTCGATACCAGCATTGCGCGAGCCATCTCACTCGCCAGGCGCTCGGGCACTGAACAGCAACAGCACGTTGCCGGCGTAATCCCCGGGGCGGTAGCCGCCCTCCGGGCTGATCGGGTCGATCTGCAACAGCACCCGTGTCCCCGCAGCGGCCTCGGCCTGCGACACCACCTCGCGCGGCGCCATCTCGGCGCTCAGCTCCACCTTGTTAAAGGTCACGCGCAGACTGATATCGTCTGCCGGCCGACCGTTCGAAAGGTAGGGCGCGGATTCCAGCCGCGCTTCAATCGCACTGGTGTCATGACGCACATCAAAGTACTTGCGCACACTGCCCAGGCTTGAGGTCGAGTGATTCCAGTCGAGCCGCTGCGGTCGGTGAATCCAGTCCGGCACCGCGGGAATGATGTAGAACGAACGGTTTGGCACTTCCACTGTCACTTCGAACGTGTGTGCTTCCCGAGCCGCCCAGGCCGCATCGCTGGCCAGAGCCGCCGCGGCTATCAGCGCGACGACGGAGCATTGCTTGATCATGTTGGTTACCCGTTGCGTCAATGAAAAGCAGACCTAGCGGCTGCTGACCGTCAGGTTCTTCTTCTCGCTGCCTTCGATCAGGAAGAAGCGGTACCCACGGCCCTTCTCCTTGTCGAAAGCGAACGTCTTGCCCGCCAGCACATGGTGTTTGGTGGTCACACCGCAGTCGGTTTCGTCGCTCAACGAGCAGTCTCTGAACTCGTCGACAATCACCACGGTGTTGCCGTCATTGCGCAGTTCGTAGCGGCTGTCGGTTTCATTGATCGTCGTGGCAAACCGTGCGTCCTTGGGCCGTACGAAGAACACCGTGCCGAAACCGGTCATCACGTTGACCCCGGCCGTCAGTGCCTTTTTGTAGTCTTCCCGTTCTTCCTGGCTGACAGCGAACTCGTCTTCCATTTCCGGCACCACCGGCACGAATCGCACGCGGAAGTAACGCTCGCGATCGCGTTCACCCATGTACAGCAAGCGGGTGCCCTGCATGCCCTCGGCCGGGACGATCAGCCGCGCCGGGCTGGCCATCAGGCCGTTGCGCGAAGCGCCGTCGGCAGCGTTCTCAACCGGGATTTCCTTCGGCGTGCCGTCGGCATCGTAGACAATCTCCAGAACGTTTACCTTGACGAACGCGGTGGCATCGCCGCTGTTGAACACCCGTTTCAGATAGGTACTCTTGTCGCCATCCATATAGTCGTACACCGTACCGACATTGATCTGCGGCCCGGCCTGCGCCGTCAGGCAAAACACGCTGAGCACGCCCAGCAAAAAACCACGGTTCATCACTTCAACTCCATGAAAAAAAGGAACAAGGCGCCGGCGCGCACGTTCATACGTCGGCTTCCCGGATAACGCTGATATTGCCGCTGCGCGTGTCGCCCGAATGTGGACCTGGTCATCGGTTCAGCCCGCCTTCTGCGCGGTGACACCGACGTCGGCCACGGTGTCTGGCGTGCAGCGCAGATCGCCTATCATCAGGACGTTGTTTTCACTGCGGTACTGGTTGGCATCGAGGCGGAACTGACACAGCAAGCGATTATCGCGACGGATTTCGAGGGTCGGCGAACCGGCGTTCATCTCCATTGAAAAGAACCCGTCGACCTCGGTGACGCCACGGCTGGCATGGTTGATCACATGATGGCCCTTGAGCGGCCGCCCTGCTTCATCGATCAGGCGACCGAGCACCGTCAGGGTTTTCATCACACGGATCTTGCGGTACTCCACCCCGCCCTTGTTCAGGTGATAGCGAGTGCGCGCCGGCTCGATGGTCGCTGCGGGCACGTTATTGCCCTCGAAGTCGAAGCTCACGGAGCTGTTCTGATAGGCCGTGATCGGGATGAAATTGCGCCCCGGCTTCAAGGCAGCGCTGCTCCCGCTATAGTCGTCGGCACGCAGGACGATGTCGTCGATGTCCGATTCGACATCGACGATCATCCCGGCGCCGCGCACTTCGCTGTGATTGGTCATGAGCATCTGCTCGCCACCGACCACCAGCGTGCTGTCGAGGTTGAGGCCGCCGGTGAAATTGCCGTTGTAGGACGAGCGTTGAATAAAGCCATCGCCGTTGACCGCATCGGTGCGGAAATTGGCCAGGCTCGACATGCCCAGGCCGTAGGTATCGGTGAGCGCCGTGACCGAGACGCTTTGCAGCACGTGATCCTTGAAATCCTTGCGCCAGCCGAGCGAGGCGTTGTTGTCGCGTTTGCCATCACGGGCGGTGCGTGAGCCGATGCTGCCGGTGAGCTGTTGACCGGGCGCGCCGAGCGCCAGATTGATGCTCAGATCGATCCCGCGGTTGCGCGCATCGCCGCTGCTGAAACTGCCCGGACGATCAAAGACCGACAGGCGCCAGCTGGCATCACTGCCCAGCAGCACAGTGCGCTGGGTCCAGCCCAGATCCAGGCCCATGCCTTCGACATTGCCTTCGCTGTGCGACACCCGGGCATTGACCGAACTCTTGCTGCTCACCCGATGATTGAGCGCCAGCGATGAATTACTGGTCTGGCCGACGAACACGTTACGCGGACGAACGCGTGTGCCGTCGGGCAGCGTTTCGTAGGTGTTGGTGGTGTCGAGCCAGCTGCGGTTGTGGCTGATCACCAGACTGCCCGCGCCGTAGTTGTAAAGGCTTTGCAGATCCAGACCGGTGCCGTAATCCTCGGTCTTGTAGACATTGGCATACAGGCTGAGGTGGTTGGCCAGCGTCCAGTCGATGGATGTGCCGTACTGCAGCTTTTCGCGAATCTGCCGCGCCGAGGCGCCGAGAATCACCCGCGGATGCAACAGATAGTTGAGCGATGCACCGGCGGTCGGGCTGCCACTGCTTTGCTTGTCCCAGTTACTCAACAGTTTGCTTTCTTCGCCGGCAAATACGTTGTAGCGCCAGCGCTCGTCGAGGTTGCGCCAGTTGCTCGGCTTGTAGACCAGTTCCTGCGTGGTCGAGGTGATCTGGCCGTCCTCGATCAGGCGAACCTCCACTTCGTAAATGCCACCCGGCAGCGGCCGCGTATCGAGCGACTGCAGGCCGGCGGGCACCGATTGCGTGTTGATCAGCAAACCGTTGCGCCAGATTTCCACCGCCCCCTGACGATTGGCGGTCACGTAGATCGGATACACGCTCGGCATCGGCGTGTTGATCGCCAGGCTGTCGGAGCTGCCATACATGAGGCCTACAGCGGTGTCGGGGCTGGTGCCGAACGTGCGCGGCTGACGCATCAGCCCTTCGGAATTGGGGGTGAAATAGCCCAGGCGAAAGAAACTGCCTTGAAGTTCGCGCTGGGTGTGCAGCTCATGCACGGCGTGATACAGCTTGGTATCAGGACCGCCGAGCCGGGCCATTTGCAGGTTGAGGGTCTGGCTCCAGTTGCCCAGACTGGAACTGGCTTCCAGGCCGAAGCGCCCACCCAGATCCTGATCCTGACCGCCATTGAGATTGAGTTGATTGCGCACCATCAGGCCACGACTGCCGCCATCGGGTTGCTCGTAATAACGCTTGGCCTGAACATCGCGCTCGGCATTTTCAGTGAGGATCGAAACCAGCGAACTTTGCAGGTTGTAGTGCACCGCCAGAAACTGATCGGGACATGAACCGCGGCACGCGCCCAGAGGCACACCGGGTTTGAGATAGCTCGCCCACTTTTCCCGCTCGGCCGGGCCAAAGCGGTTTTCGCTGGTATCGGTGAATTCGAGAAGCGTGATGCGGTCATCTCGCGACAGCACCACCATGGCTTCGCCCAGCGGCTGCTGATCGACTTCGACCCGCACCGCCAGCGGTACATCAAAGAAATGCTCCTCGAAATCCGCCGGCAAGCCTTTGGCCTGCGCCAGCAAACTGCGTGGCGTGGTACCGGTGGCGTCGGAAGCCATGACTGCGCTGGCACAGAACAACAGCGCAAGCGCAGCCGCGATGGGTGTCATCGGGAACATGAACTCGTACTCTGATTTTCAGACAATGAAAGTCCGTCGGGGCAAACACGGATGTTTGCCCCGTCGGTCAAACCCACGGCGAAGGTGGGCGTCTAGCAGGCGATCATGCGATCAGCGCGAACCGACCGGAGGTACCGCATCGAAAACCATTGCAATAGTTCCGGTGTAATCACCCGGCGCGTATGTGGAGCTGGCACGCGGAGCGATTTTCAGCAATGCGCGGTAGGTACTGTCGGATTCATCTTCACCCACAACCATTTGTGGCACTTGGGTAAGAACCTTGCCGTTGAATTCAACGTCCAGGGCAATCTGATCGACACCCGATTGCAGCATAGGGATGCCATTGAGGCTGGCGTGAACGGAGCCGTCAGTGTTACGTACGTCAAAGTAACCTTTGACCTCGGTCATTTTGCCGGTGGCAGGGTTGTAGCTCATGTCCTGGTCCTTGTTGACCAGATCAGGGTCGACCGGCACCACATAGAAGCTGGTGGTTGGCACTGTGGCGACAAGACTGATGGTATGCGACGCTTCATTCGCCGCGAAGGCCGTGGAGGACATTGCCAGAAGAGCCAGTGGAGCAGCGATTGCGATTTTCTTGAACATCGTTCAGTACCTGTTTGCTTTATATAAGGGGGTGTCATTGAAAGTTCATAAACCTTTTGCTCGTCGACCGCTGAAGCAACTTGAACTTTCAATGCCCGGCATCATCGACTGTTGCCTCTGGAATGTAAGCAGGCAACTTCCGACAAACTCGTAGTTAAACAACCCCACACCCCGCCAGAAAAAAGAACAAAAAACAGATACTTGCAACATTCGCTGTAAGTTGCGCCCTACACACAGTTACAGGCAAAAAACCATACAGCAACTTAGCCGCTTTAACGCGGCAACTTGCAAGAAATTAGAATATATACTCAAGCACAACTAGAGCGATAACTTTAACTTTAAGGTCACGCCTTTTTATTTTTTGATCGGGAAGAGTTTTGTGGCTTTTTTCACGCTGACCGCTCGTCCGTCGAGCGTCGCCAGAGGCTAAAAACGTCTTGCACAGCGCTTAAGATATATCTTAAGTTGTATCTAAATACGACGAGAGAGAAGCGAAATGAGAGACCATCATTCCCCCCACCGCGAGCATGGCGATGGCCGCGACGGCTTCGAGAAGCGCCCCGGTCGCGAACGCGGCGGCCGCGGCCCGCGAGTCTTCGCCCCCGGCGACTTGAAATTGCTGTTGCTGGCGCTGATCGCCGAGCAGCCCTGCCACGGTTACGACCTGATCCGCCAGATCGAAGGCATGTTCGACGGCGCCTACAGCCCCAGCCCCGGGGTGATCTACCCGACCCTGACCTTTCTGGAAGAGAGCGATCTGATCGCCGGTGATGCCGAGGCCGGCAAAAAGCGTTACAGCGTCACCGACGCCGGTCGTTTGTCTTTAAGTGAACAAGCGGTGGCGCTCGACGGCGTCCGCATGCGCATCGACGTCAGCAAGCGCTCGCTGCGCGGCCATGATCGCCCGCCGGAAATCCACGAAGCGGTGCACAACCTGCGTCATGCCCTGCAACTGCACCACGGGCGCTGGAGCGCCGAGGAAATCCTGCGCGTGCGCGACCTGCTCAACGACACCGCCAAAGCCATCGTCGACGGCCCTGCCGTTCAACCTGCCACGGAGAAAGCCGAATGACTGCAGTCGATACTCAAACCATTCACCGCGTGATGCACGAAATCAAACGGCGCAAGCTTGAAGTGCTGCGCGTCACCGACCTGACCCCGCGCATGCGCCGCATCACCCTCGGCGGGCCGGAACTGGCCGGGTTCATCAGCCTGGGCACGGACGATCACGTCAAACTGCTGTTCCCGCAGAACGCCGAACAAGCGGCGGCGCTGGAGACGATGCAACTGGGCGCCGGCAAGGACAACGGGCCGATGCCCGAGATGCGCGACTACACGCCGCGTCGTTACGACCTGGAAAAAATGGAGCTGGACATCGATTTCGTCCTCCACGGCGACGGCCCTGCCTCGACCTGGGCGGAGCAGGCGCAACCGGGGCAGTTCCTGCATATCGGCGGGCCGCGCGGTTCGATGATCGTGCCGGACATCTTTGACAGCTACCTGCTGATCGGCGACGAAACCGCCCTCCCCGCCATCGCCCGCCGCCTCGAAGGTCTGGCCGCAAATCGCCGGGCACTCGTGGTGATCGAAGTGGAAAACGGTGCCGAGCAGCAAGTGCTGCAAAGCGCGGCGCAGGTCAATGTGATCTGGGTGCTGCGTGAAGGTGGCAAGGACAACCTGCTGACGACGGTCAAACAACTGCAGGTGCCCAAGGGCAATCTTTACGCGTGGGTGGCCACCGAGACCAAGGTCTCGCGGCAGATCCGCCGGGTGCTGATCGATGAGCATGGGCTCGATGAACAGTTCATCAAGGCTGTCGGCTACTGGCGCGCGGAAGGCTCTGACGAGGAGTGATTTTCCTCTGACCACAATTCCCCTGTGGGAGCGAGCTTGCTCGCGAAAGCGGTGTGTCAGTCAACATCCATGCAAACTGATACACCGCATTCGCGAGCAAGCTCGCTCCCACACTGGATCTCAACTTCGTGCGGACAATCTGCGGTCGAGACCGATAATCAGCAGGCCCACCAACACAAACCCCACCAATATCCCCCCGGCATTCGCCAGCACCTGTGGATATCCCAACACCGCCACATCAATGAACGGATACGCATAGGCGCCGAGCAGATGCCCGCGCAGCAAGGCGTAGATGAAATACACCAGCGGATAGATCAGCCACAGCGGCAAGTGCCAGAGGCGCAACGTGCCTTTGGGGACGCAGCACCACCAATAGCCGAGAAACAGCAATGGCATGACGTCGTGGAGCAATTCGTCGGCAACAAACTGCCAGCCTTCGGGGTGCCACAAGTGCCGCAACAGGATGCTGTAGGCCAGACCGACCACGGCGATGCTCACCGCGATCCCGCTGCTGACCCACGGTTGCAGAAACCAGCGCCGCGCGGCGGATTCGCGCTCGGTGACCGCGCAGGTCAGCACCGCCGCCACCAGGGTGTTGGTCAATATGGTGAAGTAGCTGAAGAAACTCACCAGCCCGCCCAGCAGGCTGGCGCCGATGCTCAATCGTGCGAAGAGAATCAAGTACAGCTGAATTGCCAGCCCTGCCCAGCCCAGCACGGCCAGGCCGGTGATCAGGCGTCGGCGCCTCGCGCTGTCCATCTCAGAGCGGTCGCTTGGTGCGCATCAGCTTCACGTACAGGCGTTCGACCTTCTCCCGCGCCCACGGGGTTTTACGCAGGAAGGTCAGGCTCGACTTGATGCTCGGATCGCTCTTGAAACAACGGATGTCGATACGCTCGGCCAGACCCGACCACTCGTAGTGAGTCACCAGTGCGTTGAGGATCTGTTCGAGGGTCACGCCGTGCAGCGGATCGGGGGATTGTTCGTTCATGCCGGGCCTTTGGGCGAAGTGATATGCAGAAGCCGCGCACCTTAGCCGAGGGGCAGAGCGGGTGGAAGGCCTGTCTTCAAATGTAGGCCAACCCGGGAAGATCGCAGGCTGTGGCCCGACTCACAATGCGCCCGTTTGCCGCACTGTTACCGAATCCGAAACGCTGCATGTCTGCAAAAGCCCTTTCTCAATTTGTTACAGATCATTATCCTGCCGCCCTTCCGCTGAAACGCTTCACTGCCTGCGACAATCTGAAGCGCTCGGCCTGCACTCGAAAAAACATCAAAAAAAGACTTCTTCATGCCTGACTTTTCCTTCTCCCGAGACAGCGCTATCTCTGCCCTGCGCACCCTTGGCGGCTGCACCGCCCTTGGCTTGGCGACCTGTGCCCACGCGGCGCCGGCCTTCGACAGTGAATCACCGTACATGCTCGGTGACTGGAACGGCACGCGCACAGAACTTGCGGAAAAAGGCTACGACTTCAAACTCGATTACACCGGCGAAATGGGCAGCAATCTGCACGGCGGTTACGATCACGACCGCACTGCCCGCTACAGCGACCAGTTCGGCCTCGGCACCCATCTGGATCTGCAGAAGATCCTCGGTTGGAACGACGCCGAATTTCAGCTGACCATCACCAAACGCAGCGGCAACAACATCAGCAACGACCGCATCAACGACCCGCGCGTCGGCGGCTTCACTTCCGCCCAGGAAGTCTGGGGCCGTGGCCAGACCACGCGCCTGACGCAGATGTGGTACCAGCAGAAATTCTTCGATCAGAAACTCGACATCAAGGTCGGCCGCTTCGGCGAAGGCGAAGACTTCAACAGCTTCCCTTGTGACTTCCAGAACCTCGCGTTCTGCGGCTCGCAGGTCGGCAACTGGGTCGGCGGCATCTGGTACAACTGGCCGGTCAGCCAATGGGCGCTGCGGGTCAAATATCACCTGACGCCCGAGCTGTACGCGCAGGTCGGCGCCTACGAGCAGAACCCGTCAAACCTCGATCGCGGCAACGGTTTCAAACTCAGCGGCAGCGGCACCCAGGGCGCGATCCTGCCGGTCGAACTGGTGTGGACGCCGAAGCTCAACGGCCTGCCGGGCGAATACCGCGCCGGTTACTACTACAGCAATGCCAAGGCCTCCGACGTCTATAAAGACCAGAACGGCCAACCGGCAGCGCTGAGCGGCGAAGCCTACCGCAGCGCGTCGAGCAAGCACGGTGTATGGCTGGGCGTGCAGCAGCAGGTGACCAGCATCGCCAGCGACCACTCGCGCGGTTTGAGCCTGTTCGCCAACGCGACGATGCATGACAAGAAAACCAACGCCATCGACAACTACGTGCAGGCCGGCCTGACCTACAAAGGTCCGTTCGATGCCCGCGCCAAGGACGACATCGGTTTTGCCCTCGCTCGTGTGCACGTCAACCCGGCCTATCGCAAGAACGCCGAAATGACCAACCGCGCCAACGCCGTCTACGACTACGACAATCCGGCGTTCCTGCCACCGCAGGACACCGAATACAGCGCCGAGCTGTATTACGGCGTGCACGTGACCAACTGGCTGACCGTACGCCCGAACCTGCAATACATCCGCCACCCCGGTGGCGTGAACGACGTCGACGACGCCCTGATCGGCGGGATCAAGATCCAGTCGTCGTTCTAAAGATCACAGTTAGCCCCTGTGGGAGCGAGCCTGCTCGCGAAGGCGGCCTGTCAGTCGCTGCAGTGTTGCCTGATACACCGCTTTCGCGAGCAGGCCCTCTCCCACAGGAATGCATTTCGTTAGCCGAACAAGTTTTTATCTGAACCATGCCTGCGCCAAATCGTCATCTAAAGTGACTACAGCGCGGGACTACATAAACGTCACGGAGAATCACACTATGAGCACCGAAAGTGCTTCGAGTCGGGGCCGTCTGCTACCGGGCCTGCTCGGCATCCTGCTTCTACTGATGGGCCTGGCCATGCTGGCCGGGGGAGTCAAGCTGAGCATGCTCGGCGGCTCGCTTTACTATCTGCTGGCCGGTATCGGCATCGCCCTGAGCGGCATCCTGCTGCTGATGCGTCGCCGCGCGGCGCTGGGCCTGTACGCCATCGTGCTGTTTGCCAGCACGGTGTGGGCATTGTGGGAAGTCGGTCTGGACTGGTGGCAACTGGTGCCGCGTCTGGCGCTGTGGTTTGTCCTCGGTTTCGTAATGCTGCTGCCGTGGTTCCGTCGTCCGCTGCTGCTCAACGGCCCGGCGAAAATCGGCACTGGCGGCCTGACCGTCGCTGTGATCCTGGCCGGCGTTACCGCTCTGGCCAGCCTCTTCACCCACCCGGGCGAAACCTTCGGTGAACTGGGCCGCGACAGCGCGGACATGACCAGCACCGCACCGGCCATGCCGGATGGCGACTGGCAAGCGTACGGTCGCACCGAGTTCGGTGACCGCTACTCGCCGCTCAAGCAGATCACCCCGGAAAACGTCGGCAAGTTGCAGGAAGCCTGGCGCATCCAGACCGGCGACCTGCCAACTGCCGATGACCCGGTCGAGCTGACCAACGAAAACACCCCGCTCAAAGCCAACGGCATGGTCTACGCCTGCACCGCGCACAGCAAAGTGCTGGCGCTGGACCCGGACACCGGCAAGGAAATCTGGCGCTTCGATCCACAGATCAAGAGCCCGGTCGGCTTCAAGGGCTTCGCCCACATGACTTGCCGTGGCGTTTCGTATTACGACGAAGCCGCCTATGCCAAGTCTGAAAACGCCGGTTCCGCGGTCATCTCCGAAGCCGGCCAGGCCGTTGCTCAGGCCTGCCCGCGTCGTCTGTTCCTGCCAACCGCTGATGCGCGCCTGATTGCGTTGAACGCCGACACCGGCAAGATCTGCGAAGGCTTCGGCAACAACGGCGTGGTTGACCTGACCCAAGGCATCGGCCCGTTCACCGCTGGTGGCTACTACTCCACCTCGCCAGCGGCGATTACCCGTGATCTGGTGATCATGGGCGGTCACGTCACCGACAACGAATCGACCAACGAGCCATCGGGCGTGATCCGCGCCTTCGACGTGCGCGACGGTCACCTGGTGTGGAACTGGGACAGCGACAAGCCGGACGCCACCGAGCCTCTGGCCCCGGGCGAAACCTACAGCCGCAACTCGGCGAACATGTGGTCGCTGGCCAGCGTCGATGAAAAACTCGGCATGGTCTACCTGCCACTGGGCAACCAGACCCCGGACCAATGGGGCGGCAACCGCACCCCGGGCGCTGAGAAATTCAGCGCCGGCCTCGTTGCCCTGGACCTGGCCACCGGTAAAGTGCGCTGGAACTACCAGTTCACCCACCATGACCTGTGGGACATGGACGTGGGCAGCCAGCCAACCCTGCTCGACATGAAAACCGCCGACGGCGTGAAACCTGCGCTGATCGCTCCGACCAAACAGGGCAGCCTGTACGTCCTCGACCGTCGTGACGGCACGCCGATCATTCCGATCAAGGAAATCCCGGTACCGCAAGGCGCCGTGAAAGGCGACCACACCGCACCGACCCAGGCCCGTTCGGACCTCAACATGCTGGCCCCGGAACTGACCGAAAAAGCCATGTGGGGCGCCAGCCCGTTCGACCAGATGCTGTGCCGTATCCAATTCAAGGAACTGCGTTACGAAGGCCAGTACACCCCGCCATCGGAACAGGGCAGCCTGATCTACCCGGGTAACGTCGGCGTGTTCAACTGGGGCGGCGTCTCGGTCGACCCGGTTCGCCAGCTGCTGTTCACCAGCCCGAACTACATGGCCTTCGTCTCGAAAATGGTGCCACGCGAGCAAGTCGAAGCCGGCAGCAAGCGCGAGAGCGAAACCTCGGGCGTGCAGCCAAACACCGGCGCGCCATACGCGGTGATCATGCACCCGTTCATGTCGCCACTGGGCGTACCGTGCCAGGCCCCGGCCTGGGGCTACGTCGCCGGTATCGACCTGACCACCGGCAAAGTCGTGTGGAAACGCAAGAACGGCACCAGCCGCGACAGCTCGCCAATCCCGATCGGCTTCACCCTCGGCGTACCGAGCATGGGCGGTTCGATGGTTACTGCCGGCGGCGTCGGCTTCCTCAGCGGCACCCTCGACCAGTACCTGCGCGCCTATGACGTGAATACCGGTAAAGAACTGTGGAAATCGCGCCTGCCAGCAGGCGGCCAAGCGACTCCGATGACCTACACCGGCAAGGACGGCAAGCAATACGTGCTGCTCGTTGTTGGCGGTCACGGCTCGCTGGGCACCAAGATGGGTGACTACATCATTGCGTACAAGCTGCCGGAATAAGATTTAACGGCGGTAAAACAAAGGCGCCACCTTGTGAAGGGTGGCGCCTTTTTACATAGAGGAGCGCCCAAAATACTCCATCCACGGCAGAGCATATGGCACCAATGAAGGCTATCCTCTTTTGCTCGCGGCTATTTGAGCTTTGATTGACTGTTGTACATCCGCCAACGATGCAAACAGACCGCCAGGTTTCCCACCGGAGTAGACAATCTGGAAACGGTAGCCTGAGTTGGCAGGATCATGTTCCAAGATGGTCCAGCCTCGATAGGTTGTCGTAATAGGGTAACTCATAGTTTATCTCCTTGATTTTGCGCACTTCCCTAGTGTGAGAAATCGCCCTACCAATGTCGTACAACGTTATAAAAACCGTCAACTGTCAGAGTAGACAGGTATTCAATACGCATTCGAGATAAAGACTAATCCGAAGCGGAATATTAACGACTCAGGAAACAGTGCCCCTTCCGCATTAAAACCCAAAGAGCATAAACCCGATCAAAACCCAGCAAAAACGGGCTAAAAAACTGTCAACTATGACAGTAGCGACCCATTTCAAAAAAAGATGAGGATGCAGTCGCATTAATAGTACTTGTTGCCAGAAAAGTAACTGCGCACCTCCTGAGCCCTGGTTCCGGAAGCCGCATTAAATATTCAAGGAGATCAACCATGAACAATATAAGAAACAGGGGCGCTGCGCTCTTGGTAACCATTATGGCGCTGACTGCTTCAATTGTTAAAGCCGACGTACTTACAGACAAGGCAAACAATTGCAATAAAGCGCTGAGTGAGCTGAAGACTATCGGAGTGACGCCTGGCGAATATAGTTGCGAAGCAAATACGAAGAAGGACATGTACTGGCGAGCCTATGCACCAGGGGAGTTATTTAGAAAAATTCTTGATATTTGCGAAGCAAATGGACCGGTCACATCAGTTCCCTATGAATCATCTGAAGTTGTTGCGTGTAACTATTACTCTCCAGCGGGCTTTAGAAAATAACTGCACTACGACTTATTTGGACAAGCAATCCCATAGCTGGTGATGCCGGCCGGTTAGTGCCAAATAATTTGCTTAAAATGGCGAATCTCCTGTGGGAGCTAGCCTGCTAGCGATTGCGGCCTGACATTCAACATCTGTGTTTACTGAAAGTGCCCCATCGCTAGCAGGCTAGCTCCCACAGGTTGAAAAGTGTTTGCTCTTTGGGAAAGGTGCTTGTCCTACAGACATTGAAAGTGGCGCGGAGTTTTCCGACAAGTCGCGTCGGTTGTGCCTCGGAAATCGGCTGGATAGGCTCTGGGGTCGCTGCAAATTCAGCGAACGGGCGTCGCGGCCCGAGCGGTTCATTCGATTTGATGCATAATCGCCGGCCCAAGCGCTTGCCGCTTGGTTTGATGGTGGCTGTGCGCGGGATACCCTCGGGTATGCCGGGTTTTCCGAATGGCTCGGTCCGCGAACCTGCGTACAGCTGCCTCCTTGCATTGCGTCGCGGCGAGCAAGCAAGGCAGCTCCATTTCTCATTCGGCGCGCCACCATGTTCAAACCAACACCCAATCCCCCCGAAACCGAAAGCACTTCCCCCTACCAATCCCCCGACTCAAAAAAAACGCCACGACGCCGCCGACCGTGCGCAGGACCACTACCTGAAACCACCCGCCAACGCCGACAAGGCCCACAAACCCAGCACCATGTTCCAGGTCACTCCAGACCAAAACAACGAAAGCCTGCTTGCCCACGCCTGCGAATCCCTGGCCTCGGCCAATGTCATGACCAGCGACATCGCGGCATACGTCGACAGCCCACAGCGACATACCATCCTTGCGATCCAGCCACCATTTAATAGTTAAAGCTAACCAGCACTAGCGTTTTTCGCTATTTATGCAAAGACATTGTTAGATTCCAATAGGCTTCCCATGCCGAGCTGAAGAATCTCGCCACCGGCCCAGAGGCCACCAAGGTCAAAAACTATCCAGCCCCAAACACACAACCAGAAACACACCCGCCCCATTGAAACCACCCCACCCCTGCCCCATCTAACACCCCATACCCCATTGCGCAGGTGCCCCATGACCGACCAGCAAGATCGCCCGGACAACCACGACGATTACGAAACCGACCACATCGAACACACCTCCTCCGGCACCGGCCTGGCGCTGCCCGGGCAAAACCTGCCGGACAAGGTCTACATCATCCCGATCCACAACCGTCCGTTCTTCCCGGCCCAGGTCCTGCCGGTCATCGTCAATGAAGAGCCGTGGGCCGAAACCCTCGAACTGGTCAGCAAGTCCGAACACCACTCCCTGGCCCTGTTCTTCATGGACACGCCCCAGGAAGACCCGCGCCATTTCGACACCGGCGCCCTCCCCGAATACGGCACGCTGGTCAAGGTTCACCACGCCAGCCGCGAAAACGGCAAACTGCAATTCGTCGCCCAGGGCCTGAGCCGCGTGCGCATCAAGACCTGGCTCAAACACCATCGCCCGCCGTACCTGGTCGAAGTCGAATACCCGCACCAGCCCACCGAGCCGACCGACGAGGTCAAGGCTTACGGCATGGCACTGATCAATGCGATCAAGGAGCTGTTGCCGCTCAACCCGCTGTACAGCGAAGAACTGAAGAACTACCTCAACCGCTTCAGCCCCAACGACCCGTCGCCGCTGACCGACTTCGCCGCCGCCCTGACCTCCGCCGCCGGCCCTGAGCTGCAAGAAGTGCTCGACTGCGTGCCGATGCTCAAGCGCATGGAGAAAGTCCTGCCGATGCTGCGCAAGGAAGTCGAAGTCGCGCGCCTGCAAAAAGAGATTTCCGCTGAAGTTAACCGCAAGATCGGCGAGCATCAGCGTGAGTTTTTCCTCAAGGAACAGCTCAAGGTCATCCAGCAGGAACTCGGCCTGACCAAGGACGACCGAAGCGCCGACCTCGAACAGTTCCAGCAGCGCCTCGAAGGCAAAACCCTGCCGGCGCAGGTGCAGAAACGCCTCGAGGAAGAGACCCACAAACTGTCGATCCTCGAAACCGGCTCGCCGGAGTACGCGGTCACGCGCAATTATCTGGACTGGGCAACATCGGTACCGTGGGGCGTGTACGGCGAGGACAAACTCGACCTCAAGCACGCACGCAAAATCCTCGACAAGCATCACGCCGGTCTGGACGACATCAAGGATCGCATCCTCGAATTCCTCGCTGTTGGTGCGTACAAAGGCGAGATCAGCGGCTCGATCGTGTTGCTGGTCGGCCCGCCAGGCGTGGGTAAGACCAGCGTTGGCAAATCCATCGCCGAATCCCTCGGCCGGCCGTTCTACCGCTTCAGCGTCGGCGGCATGCGCGACGAAGCCGAGATCAAGGGCCACCGCCGCACCTACATCGGCGCGCAGCCGGGCAAACTGGTGCAGGCGTTGAAAGACGTCGAAGTGATGAACCCGGTGATCATGCTCGACGAGATCGACAAAATGGGCCAGAGCTACCAGGGCGACCCGGCCTCGGCGCTGCTGGAAACCCTCGATCCTGAGCAGAACGTTGAATTCCTCGACCACTACCTCGACCTGCGCATGGATCTGTCGAAGGTGCTGTTCGTCTGCACCGCCAACACCCTCGACTCGATCCCCGGCCCGTTGCTGGACCGGATGGAAGTGATTCGCCTGTCCGGCTACATCACCGAAGAAAAAGTCGCCATCGCCAAGCGTCACCTGTGGCCGAAACTGCTGGAAAAGGCCGGCGTATCAAAAGGCAGCCTGAGCATCAGCGACACCGCGCTCAAAGCCCTGATCGACGGCTATGCCCGTGAAGCCGGCGTGCGGCAGCTGGAAAAGCAGATGGGCAAACTGGTGCGCAAAGCGGTGATGAAGCTGATCGACGATCCGAAAGCGGTGATCAAACTCGGCCCGAAAGACCTCGAAGCCTCGCTGGGCCATCCTGTATTCCGCAATGAACAAGTGCTGTCCGGCACCGGCGTGATTACCGGCCTGGCCTGGACCAGCATGGGCGGCGCGACCTTGCCGATCGAAGCCACGCGGATTCATACACTCAACCGCGGCTTCAAGCTCACCGGGCAACTGGGCGATGTGATGAAGGAATCGGCAGAGATCGCCTACAGCTACGTCAGCTCGCACCTCAAGCAGTTTGGTGGAGACGCGAAGTTCTTCGACGAAGCCTTCGTCCACCTGCACGTACCGGAAGGCGCGACGCCAAAGGACGGCCCGAGCGCCGGCGTAACCATGGCCAGCGCCCTGCTATCCCTCGCGCGTAATCAGCCACCGAAAAAAGGCGTGGCGATGACCGGCGAACTGACCCTGACCGGCCATGTACTGCCGATCGGCGGCGTGCGCGAGAAAGTGATCGCAGCGCGCCGGCAGAAGATTTTCGAACTGATTCTGCCGGAGCCGAACCGGGGTAACTTTGAGGAACTGCCGGATTATCTGAAGGAAGGGATTACCGTGCACTTTGCGAAGAAGTTTGCGGATGTGGCGAAGGTGCTCTTCTGACAATCATGTAGTGCCTGCTATGTCGCTTTCGTGAGCAGGCTCGCTCCCACAGTGGTAAGCGGTGTCGACAGTTTTTGTATTCACCCCATCACCCTGTGGGAGCGAGCCTGCTCGCGAAGGCGGCAACTCTGGCGACGCCAATCCCCCGAACGTCACACTTCGTCTCATCTTCAGTTATGCTCGCCGTTCGTCGTAACCGCCGGAGCTGCTGACCTTATGTCCCCCACTCGCCTGTTTCTCCCCCTCGCCCTTTCCTTGCTGGCGGCCTGCGCCACGCAACCGAAACACAACGTGACCGTGGAAAAACAAAGCGAATGCCCCGTGCGGCTCAACGTCGGGCAAAACCTGATCATCAGCCTGCCAAGCAACCCGACCACCGGCTACCGCTGGGCGATTCAGGATTCGGCTGGCGGCGTGTTGCGCGCGCTCAGCCCGGAGGTTTACAGCAATCCGGAAGATGCCGGCGTGGTGGGCGCAGCGGGGGTTTCGACCTGGCGCTTCCAGGCCTTCGCGGCCGGCACCGGGCGCTTGCGCCTGACCTCGCAACAACCGTGGGCTCCGGAAGTGCTGCCAGTGGAAACCTTTGACTGCGCCATTTCCGTGGAATGATCGGGTTCGCGAATCCTTCTTCTCATTCGCGATAACCGCGCAGGACCCCATGATCTATTCGTATAAAAAACTGTCATTTCTGTCAGTTACCAGTCCTTCCCACTCACGTTTAGAGTGGACGCAGAGCAGCTCCCCATGAGCTGTCGCGTATTCAAGGAACGGCCATGAGCACTCAAGACAAGGATTCCAAACCCCAAGCCAACGCCTTCACCTGCCAGATTGAAGGCGCTGATGCGTTCAGCTTTCCTTTAGTCAATGCATTCCGCACCGAGCGAATTACCATCACGGGCGCCGACTATCTCCCATTTGATCAGGATATTTACAAGATTGAGTTCACTTTCGATAACGACATCGTGACTGCCGAATACAACCTCGGCCATGCCAAGGTAAAGGTCGACACCGAGACGGGGAAGGCCAACATACGATATACGCCGATCAGCATGACCCTGAAGCTGACCGTTGACCATTTCTCCAAGTCCGTCTCCGGCGTATATGCCATCGATACGGTCCAGGACTACGGCGGTGTGATAACCCCTGGAATCAAGCTGAACGGGAATTTCGCAGTCAATTATATCGACAGCTGAGACAGCCTTGGCCCGCCGAGCTGCGCAGAGCGTGACTCACAACTACAGATCGCCTCGTGCGCGGCGACTCAAAGTCGCCGAATCACCCGTCTTTAACCGCACCGAAGCGGCTTATCAGCAATTCAAGCATCCAGGCCCCACTTTGGCTAAAATGCCGGCCTTTTCCACCGACACCGCCGGACGCCGCCGTGAGCAAAGAACCCGATCGCCTATTCGCCCAGCCTTTGGCCCAGGTGCCTGACTTCGCCTTCAATGAAGACGTGGTGCGGGTGTTCCCGGACATGATCAAGCGCTCGGTGCCGGGTTACCCGACCATCGTCGAAAACCTCGGCGTGCTCGCGGCGCAGTTCGCCCAGCCGAACAGCGTGCTCTACGACCTCGGCTCGTCGCTCGGCGCAGTCACTCAAGCCCTGCGCCGTCATGTGCGCACCGACGGTTGCCGGGTTATTGCTGTGGATAACTCGGCGGCGATGGTCGAGCGTTGCCGGGAATACCTCAACGGTCAGGATTCGATGTTTCAGGAATTGCTGCCAGTCGAGGTGATCGAGGGCGATATCCTCGCGCTGGAGTTTCAACCGGCCTCGGTGGTGGCGCTGAACTTCACCCTGCAATTCATAGCCCCGGACCAGCGCACCGCGTTGCTCTCGCGCATTCGCCAATCGTTGCTGCCCGGCGGCGCGCTGATTCTCTCGGAGAAGCTGCGCTTCAACGATGCCGAAGAGCACGCGCTGCTCACCGATCTGCACGTGGCGTTCAAACGCGCCAACGGCTACAGCGAACTGGAAATCGCCCAGAAGCGCAGCGCCATCGAAAACGTCATGAAGCCCGACAGCCTCGAAGAACACCGCGAACGCCTGCTGGCCGCCGGGTTCTCGAAAGTCGTGCCGTGGTTCCAGTGTCTTAACTTTGCCTCGTTGATTGCCTTGCCATGATTGATCTGTCCCCCCTCGCCCGCCGTCTGGCCGGTACACCGCTGGCCGAATGGGCCAGCACGCTGCAAGCGCAACTCGACAAGAAAATGGAGAAGGGCCACGGCGATCTGGAGCGCTGGCAAAGTGCGCTGGACGCCTTGCCGAAAATCCAGCCAAGCGAAGTCGACCTGCTCAACGGCCTGAAACTCGACACCGATTGCGACGACGACACCCGCGCGCAGATGCGCACCGCGCTGATGGGGCTGTCGCCGTGGCGCAAAGGGCCGTTCGATCTGTTCGGTGTGCATGTCGACACCGAATGGCGCTCGGACTGGAAGTGGTCGCGCGTCTCCCCGCACCTCGACCTGAAGGGCAAACGCATCCTCGATGTCGGCTGCGGCAACGGCTACTACATGTGGCGCATGCTAGGCGCCGGTGCCGACAGCGTGATCGGGGTCGACCCGAACTGGCTGTTCTTCTGCCAGTTCCAGGCGGTGCAGCGTTACTTGTCCGAGCCGAATGCCTGGCACCTGCCGTTCCCGTTCGAAGACCTGCCGCCGAATCTGGAAGGCTTCGACACGGTGTTTTCCATGGGCGTGTTCTACCACCGTCGCTCGCCGATCGAGCATTTGCTGGCGCTGAAGGATTGCCTGGTCAAGGGTGGGGAACTGGTGCTGGAAACCCTGGTGGTCAAAGGCGACAAGCACCAAGTGCTGGTGCCGGAAGATCGCTACGCGCAGATGCGCAACGTGTGGTTTTTGCCGTCGGTGCCGGCGCTGGAATTGTGGCTGCGCAGAGCCGGATTCAGCGATATTCGTTGTGTGGATGTCAGTACCACGACGGTGGAAGAACAACGCGGGACGGAGTGGATGAAGTATCAGTCGCTGAGTGATTTTCTGGATCCTGAGGATCACAGCAAAACCATTGAAGGGCTGCCGGCACCGATGCGTGCGGTTATCGTCGCCAGGAAGTAAGCGTATTTTCCCATGACCGCAGTGGGCCTACCCCTCACCCCAGCCCTCTCCCCAGGGAGAAGGAGCTGATTGTTGAGCTTTTCAAAACTTGCGTCCGACTCGGTATTTCAGGTCGGCGGATTTGGTCCATCCAACTCGGTCGGTCCCCTCTCCCTCTGGGAGAGGGTTAGGGTGAGGGGCTTTTGGTGCGTCTGGCGCGGAAAAACTCGGTCAGCACCGCACCACATTCTTCAGCCAACACCCCGCCCTCATACAACACCCGGTGATTCAAAAAGCCCTGGGTAAAAAACTGTCCCTGACTCTGCACAATCCCGGCCTTGGGTTCCAGCGCGCCGTACACCACCCGCGCCACCCGCGAATGCACGATCAGCCCGGCGCACATGCTGCACGGTTCCAGCGTCACATACAGCGTGCTGCCCGGCAGGCGATAGTTATCCACTGCCTGCGCAGCGGCGCGGATCGCGACCATTTCGGCGTGGGCACTCGGGTCGCTGGTGCTGATCGGGCAATTGAAGCCGCGACCGATGGCCACGCCATCCTGCACCAGCACCGCGCCCACCGGCACCTCGCCGAGGGCGGCGCCCTGTGCGGCGAGGGCCAGGGCTTCGCGCATGAAGTCGCGGTCGCGGCTGCGGTCGATGATCGCCGCCGGGCGGATCTGGCGCATCACTTCACCTCAATCGCGGCCATCAGGCCGGTTTCCATGTGGTCGATGACATGGCAGTGGAACATCCACACCCCCGGGTTATCCGCCACCAGCGCCACTTGCGCACGCTCGTTCTTGCCCAGCAGATAGGTGTCGGTGAAATACGGAATGACTTTGTGCCGGTTCGACGCGATCACCTTGAAGCTCATGCCGTGCAGGTGGATCGGGTGCTGGTACTGGGTCATGTTCTTCAATTCGAAAATATAGCTCTGACCCAGTTTCAGGCTGGCAATCGGTCGGTCAGCACAGGTCTTGTCGGTGATGTCCCAAGCCTTGCCGTTGATCTGCCACAGGCTCGGCGGTTTGCCGTTTTCGGTGTTCACCGAGACCGAGCCGACCCATTCGAAATTGAAGTTGAGTTTCTCCGCATTGGCCAGATCCGGCTCGGCCACCGGGTTGGCCGGCAGGGCTTTCGGCCAGTCCGTCGGCGCGTCGGTGTTGGCGACTGAACGTAGCGTGCCCAGACGCACCGGGCCGTTACGCAGCGACAACTCTTCACCCGCCGCCGGGGCCTTGATCGCCAGGCAAATGCGCATGCCGGGGCCGAGCCAGTATTCCTTGCCCAATGGTCGTGGCTCGACAGGGTTGCCATCCAGCGCGTAGATCTTCGCTTCGACCCCAGGAATATTGATGCGATAGGTCAGGGTGTTATCGAGATTGAGCAAACGCACCCGGGTGATCTGCCCGGCCGGCAGATCAATCACCGGCAGCGGCACACCATTGATCGTCGACAGGCGCCCGGCGGTACCGCCACGGGCCGCTTCGCGGGGGATGCTGAACTCGACGAACTGGCCTTGCTCGTCGATGTGCCAGTTCTTCAGGCTCAGGGTTTTCTCATACTTGAACCCGGTCGGCTCGCGTTCTTCGATGATCAGCGGCCCGACCAGCCCGCGCCCCAGTTCCTCGCTGCTGCTGACATGCGGGTGATACCAGTAGCTGCCGGCGTCGGGCACGCGGAATTTGTAGTCGAAGTATTCGCCCGGCAATACCGGCAGTTGCGACACATAAGGCACGCCGTCCATTTCCAGCGGCAGGCGGATGCCGTGCCAGTGGATGGTGGTCGCCACCGGCAGGTGATTGATGAAACGCACCCGCAGCCATTCACCCTGGCGTACACGCAACTCGGTGCCCGGCGCCGACGGGCCGAACGCCCAGGCTTCGGTCTTGTGCCCCGGCACCAGCTCGACGTCGAGCGGCGCGGCGATCAGTTCATAGTCGTGGCCGGCCTCGGCGTCGGCCATCTTGCCCAGCCAGTAACGCGACGCGCCTCCCGCGCCCACGCCAACGACAACAAGACCGGCCAGGCCACCGAGGATTTGGCGACGGGTAAAGGACATGAACTCAACTACCTCACGTATCAGCGACGGACCCCGAGGGATCCGCAAAAAGGCGAATACGATACACCCGCAGTTGAGAAACAGTAAGGGCGACCTGCGGCCGCACGTCTTGTCGGCCTTATGCGCGCAGCCCGGTAATCAGGTGCAGCACGCCGCCCTCAAGGCACATGACGCCCGACACACCGGCCATACTCAACGCCTGACGGTCGACACAGGCCGCGTCGTGCAGCGTCACGCGCACCCGGGTCAGCGCCAGCGGTTGCTGCGACTTAAGGTTATCCACACCGCCCAGCGCGGCGACGATCTCGGCGTTCAAGCCGGCAACCGCATCGGCGGTAATGTTTGCCTCATCCGGTACCAGATCCGGCGTCAGAGCTTTCCAGAATGCCTGCTGCAATTTGTCGAACATGTTCAATTCTCCATAACCGGTGAGGCATCGACTTTCGCCCCTTGAAACTGCTGCAAGGCTGCGCGCACGTCCGCGGCGCTTTCCAGGTTCGAAACCTGTTCGGCGATGATTCGACAGTCGGCCAGATTCACCTCCCGCACCGCCGACTTGATCGCCGGAATCAACGGCACGCTCACCGACAATTCATCCACACCCAGCCCCAGCAGCAACGGAACCGCAAGGCGTTCAGACGCCATGGCGCCGCAGACGCCGACCCATTTGCCGTGGGCATGGGCCGCCTTAACCGTCATGGCAATCAGGCGCAGCACCGAAGGGTGAAAGCTGTCCGCCTGGCTGGCCAGACGCGGATGATCGCGATCCATGGCCAGCGTGTATTGGGTGAGATCGTTGGTGCCGATGGAAAAGAAATCCACGTGCGGCGCCAGCACATCGGCCATCAGCGCAGCGGCGGGCACTTCGATCATGATTCCCAGCTTTGGCAGATGCGCCAGGCCCAGCGCCCGCGCTTCTTGCTCAAGAATCTGCCGCGCCAGACGTAGTTCGGCCAAATTCGTGACCATCGGCAACATGATGTGCAAACGCGTCAGCTCACAGCAGGCGAGGATTGCGCGGAACTGCTCGCGCAACAGTTGCGGTCGTTCAAGACACAGGCGAATGCCGCGCAAGCCGAGGAAAGGATTGGTTTCGCTGTCCATCGGCACATAAGCCAGCGGTTTGTCGCCACCGACATCGAGGGTGCGCACCACCAGATTGTGTGCCGGCCCGATGGTGCGCGCGATGGCGCTGTAGGTGGCCACTTGTTCATCGTGGCTCGGCGCTTGCTGGCGACCCAGGTAGAGAAATTCCGAACGCAGCAGGCCAACGCCACTTGCGCCCAGCTCCATGGCCTGGGCGGTTTCGCCCTGCGAGGCAACGTTGGCGGTGACTTCGATGTGCTGACCGTCACGGGTACAAGCCGCCTCGCTGGCCTGCGCCAGTTCCTGCTGATGACGCTGGCGCTGGCGCTCATGCCGCGTGCGCAATTGATCGATGGACTCGGCGTCCGGGTGCAACTGCAATTCGCCTTTGTCGGCATCGAGCAGCACCCGCGTGCCGTTGCCGAGCCCGAGCATTTGCAATGGCATACCACAGATCGCCGGCAAACCGCAGGCTCGCGCGAGGATCGCGACATGGCTGGTGGCGCCACCGCCAACGGTGGCAAACCCGAGCACCTTGCGCGTATCGAGTCCGGCGGTCTGTGAAGGGGTCAGCTGATCGGCGATCAGAATGGTGTCGTCCGGCAACTCCAGCGTCTGCTCGTGAACACCGAGGATCAGCTTCAGTACGCGCTGGCCGACATCATCCAGATCCGCCGCGCGCTCAGCCAGCAAGGCATTGCCCAGCGAGCGAAACATCGCCGCCGTTGCATCGGTGCTGGTCTTCCAGGCAAACGCCGCGCTTTTGCCCGCGTCAATCAGCGCCCTGGCCTGATCCAGCAGACTCGGGTCGGCCAGCAGTTCCTGATGCGCCTTGAAGATCTCCGCTTGCGCCTGGCCGCTGGCGGTGTCGCGCAGATGTTGCAGGGCCATGTCGGCTTCGATCAGGGCCTGGCTCAACGCCTCCCGTTCGCTTGGCGGCTCGGCGCCGAACTCGTTGATCAGAAGCGACGCTTCGACGATCTGCATGACTTGCCCCAACGCCGAACCGGGCGAGGCGCAGACACCGCGCAGGATGTTCGGCATTTCTGCTGCATCGGCTTCGACCGGTGCGGGCGCTGTCACCGCTTCGCCGCAGCCTTCGCTCAGCAAGCGTGTCAGCGCTGCGACCGCTGCTTCGGCATCTTCACCTTCGGCGCTGACCTGCACGCTGTCGCCATGGGCCGTCTGCAACGCCATGATTGCCACCAGGGATTTGCCGTTGGCTTGCGCTTGCAGCTTGTGCAGATGGATGGTCGCTGAAAATGCTTTGGCCGCTTGGGCGAATACTGCCGCCGGCCGAGCGTGCAGACCATTGGAATTGGGCAGGTTGATCGGCTGCGAGAACACCGCATCGCCCGGCATCGGCGCTGGATGTTCGCCGACGGCTGCGCCGACCACGACGTCCAGCACTGGCTGGCCCACCTCGACCAACCCGGTTGAGCCAACGAGTGAAGCGAACGGCTCGCCGCTGACCACCAGCATCAAGGTCAACAAACTGCGCGCGTGCAGGGCAATGTAGTCAGCATCGAAGTCGATCAGCGCCTGCCCGGCTTCGACCCGCTGCCCCGTTTCAACGCGGCGGGTGAATCCTTCGCCGGCGAGATTCACCGTGTCCAGGCCGATATGCATCAACACCTGAACACCCGCGTCACTGGTGATGGTGAGCGCGTGCCCGCTGGCCTGCACATCGCTGACCACACCGGCCATCGGTGCGCAGAGCGTTGACGAAGTCGGGTCGATGCACAAACCGTCGCCGATGATCCGCCCGGCAAACACCGGATCGGGCACCTGGTCCAGCGCCATCAGCACGCCGGATAAAGGAGCCAGCAGCTGCAATTGTTGGGGTGTGGCCATGACATCACCTGAGCTTGTATTCATTGAATGAGCGGTCGCAGCCGCCTTGCTTATTTCCACCAGTATTCAACCTGCAAGCCGACATTGGCGCCGTGCCGCGCGTTGCCGAAGGCGCCCGTGTCGGAGAGTGCCGAGCCTTTGGCCAACAGGTTGGCAGCACGCTTGGCTGCCTGGTTCCAGCTGGCATAGGTGTAATACAGACGTACTTCGGGCCGCGCCCAGAATTCCGGGCCTTTCGGTGACCAGGTCGGCGCGAAGGTGAACTTGCTCAGCTTGCGCGTGCCGTCCGCCGCCTCGACCTGATCGTGCCCCAGTTCGGTCACCAGTTTGAACTGCTCGCTCAGTGCATAGGCCGGGCGCACACCGAGGGACAGCCAGTTCTGGTCGGCGCCGCCCTGACGAATATCTTTCTGGTACACCGCCTGGAATTGTCCGCCAAAACGTGGCGTCAGTTGCCAGTCGAAGAACTCGACGATGCGATAGCTCTTGTTGCGGTCATCGAGCCTGACGTTACCGGTATAGCCCAATCCGGTGCCCGGCCCTTCGCCGTATTGCAGCGCCAGTTTGTTCTTGCCACCGAAAAAGTCCTGCTGCACATGCTGGGTGGTGATCGCCCAGCCACGGTGGGCATCGCGGCTGTCGGGCTTGTCGATGTAACTCAGGCCGAACTCCAGTTCACCGCCCGGGTTACTGTTGAAACCGCCGACGTTGAAGTCGTGGCGGTTGATGTAATCCTTTTGGTAAAGGTTGTCCTTGCGCGAAAAGGCGTAGCTGTATTTCAGGCCGCCGAGCAACACGTCTTCAATGCCTGCACCGGTGGCGCTCTGGTTCCAGTAATAGAAATCGGAAATATGGATGTCGTTACGTTTGTAGTAACGCCGCCCTGCCCACAGCGAGCCGCCGTTGAGCGCGGGCATCGCCGACCATTGCGCATACGCCTGCGGCAAACGAATCGAGCCGTTGTCTTCCTTGAACGTCAGGCTGCGGTCATAGCGGTTATACAGCGAGGCCATGCCGTCGACGCTCAGCACCGAGCCGTCGTCGAGGGTGTACAGATCCTGGCGCAGCTCAAGCTCACCGTACTGCTCGCACTCGTTACCGAGGCGATATTTGGTCTGCGCACCGGGCAACTGGAAACACGACTGGCTGCCGCTGTTGACCGAAGTACCGACACCGCTGCGCAGATAGCCGCCGAACTCCAGCGCCTGTGAGGACGTGGGCATTGCCAGAAAAATCCCCGCGACTGCCAGACTGTAATTTATGGTTGCTCTCATATATGCCACCCGTTGTTTTTATTGTGTGGTTGCAGGAATTCAGCGCGCACAAATCCCCCGCGCAGCGTTCTGCGTGTTTTTTCAAAGGTTGTTATTCAGTTAAAAAATCAGGGGTCGGTCAGGTGCAGCACGAAGGATTCGTAAGGTCGCAACTGCAGCAAACGCTTGCGTTGCGGGCAGTCCGGGTAGTTGCTGATCAGCAGGCGCTGCTCCTGGGCTTCGTCGATCAGCGCCGGTAGCTCGACCTCACAGGCAGTGCCATAGAAGTTGTTCACCACTAACAAGCGTTCTCCCGACCCCTCGCGCAGGTACGCCCAGACCTGTGGATGCTCCGGCAGTAGTTGGCGATAGACGCCGTCGGAGATCAACGCTTCAGTGCGGCGCAAAGCGATCAGGCGCCGATAGTGATGCAGCACCGATTCCGGGTCGTGCAGTTGATGCGCGACGTTGATCTGTGCGGCATTGGCCGGCACACCGATCCATGGTTCGCTGCGAGTGAAGCCGGCGTTGTGCCCGGCGTGCCAGTGCATCGGCGTGCGCCCGTTATCGCGGGACTTCTGCATGATCGCCGCCATGTTGTCGAGGTCGCTGGTGCCGGATTCACGCTTGAGGCGAAAGATATTCAGGGTTTCGACGTCACGGTATTGCTCGATGCTCTCGAACCCCGGATTGGTCATTCCCAATTCTTCGCCCTGATAGACGAAGGGCGTGCCCTGCAGAAAGTGCAGCGCGGTAGCAAGCATCTTCGCCGACAGCTCGCGGTATTCGCCGTCATTGCCGAAGCGCGAGACCACGCGCGGCTGATCGTGATTACACCAGAACAGCGCATTCCAGCCACCGCCCGCCTGCATGCCGGTCTGCCAGTCGGAGAGAATCTGCTTGAGCTGGAGGAAGTCGAAATCGGCGCGGACCCACTTCTGCAGGTTCGGGTAATCGACTTTCAAGTGATGAAAGTTGAAGGTCATCGACAATTCTTTCGACTGCGGATTGGAGTAGCGGATGCAGTGTTCGAGGCGGGTCGAGGACATCTCGCCGACGTTGATCAGCTCATGCCCTTCGAAGACCTCACGGTGCATTTCCTGCAAGTACGTATGCACGTTCGGCCCATCGGTGTAGAAGCGCCGACCATCGCTGTCGTCCTCGGGGAAGTCCGCCGGTTTCGAGATCAAATTGATCACGTCCAGACGAAAGCCACCGACACCCTTGTCGCGCCAGAAACGCATCATCTTGAACACTTCGTCGCGGACCTTGGGGTTGTCCCAATTGAGGTCGGCCTGGGTGTGGTCGAACAGGTGCAGATAGTACTGGCCGGTCTGCGCTTCGTACTCCCAGGCCGAACCGCCGAACTTGGATTCCCAGTTGTTCGGCTGGTCGCGCCAGATGTAGAAGTCACGGTAAGGGTTGTCGAGGCTGCTGCGGGCCTGCTGGAACCAGACGTGCTCGATCGAGGTGTGGTTGACCACGATGTCGAGCATCAGCTTGATCCCTCGTTTGCCCGCTTCGGCGATCAGCAGTTCACAGTCGGCCATGCTGCCGTAGCTCGGATCGACCGCGTAGTAGTCGCTGATGTCGTAGCCGTTGTCGCGCTGCGGCGAGCGCAGGAATGGCGTGATCCACAGGTAATCGACTCCCAGCCATTGCAGATAATCGAGCTTGGCGACGATGCCGAGCAGATCGCCAGTGGCGTTGCCCGCATGGCTGTGAAAGCTCTTCGGGTAGATCTGGTAGATCACCGAACGTTGCCAGTCTTGCATGGCGGATTTCCTCTTGAATTTTGGAGCCGTGTAGTAGCTGCCGAAGGCGGCGATCTTTTGATTTTGAAAGGCAAGATCAAAAGATCGCAGCCTCCGGCAGCTCCTACAGTTGAGTTTCAGGCAACCCGGTAACCCGGACGGACGATCTTCATGCTCAGCACGCAGGTCAGGGCAAACGGCACGAGCATGGCGATCAGCATCCCGATGACGAACATCGGGATGAACTGCGGAACGATCGAGATGAAACCGGGCAAGCCACCGACGCCGATGGCCGAAGCCTGGATCTTGTTCAGCGAGAGGAACATGCAACCCAGCGCCGAACCGGCCAGCGCGGCGTAAAACGGGAATTTGTAGCGCAGGTTGACGCCGAACATCGCCGGCTCGGTGATGCCGAAATATGCAGAAATCGCCGAGGTCGAGGCCATGCTCTTGTCCCGCGCATTGCGCGTCATCCAGAACACCGCCAGGGCCGCACTGCCCTGCGCCAGATTGGACATGACAATCATCGGCCAGATGAAGGTGCCGCCCTGGCTCGAAATCAATTGCAGGTCCACGGCGAGGAACATGTGGTGCATGCCGGTGATCACCAGCGGCGCATACAACAGGCCGAAAATCAGACCGCCCACCAGCGGCGCCAGATCGAACAGCATCACCAGCCCTTCGGTGATGTAGATGCCGATATGCCGGGTCACCGGGCCGATGATCGCCAACGCCAGCACGCCAGTGACAACGATGGTGGTGATCGGTACCACCAGCAACTGCACCGCGTTGGGCACGCGTGCGCGCAGCCATTTTTCGATCACGCTCATTACGTACGCCGCCAGCAGGATCGGCAGGATCTGCCCTTGGTAACCGACCTTTTCCACCTGGAACAGGCCGAGGATGTCGAAGTACGGCAGTTGCTGCCCGTCCAGCCCGGCCACGGCCTTGCCGTAATTCCAGGCGTTGAGCAGATCCGGGTGCACCAGCATCAGTCCGAGGACGATGCCGAGGATTTCGCTGCCGCCGAAACGCTTGGCCGCCGACCAGCCGACCAGCGCCGGAAGGAACACGAACGAGGTGTTGGCCATCAGATTGATCAGGCTCCACAACCCGTCGAGGTTGGGATAGGCATCGAGCAGGGTCTGGCCCTCGATGAACATGCCCTTGGCGCCGAGCAGGTTGTTGATGCCCATCAACAGGCCGGCAATGATCAGCGCCGGCAGGATCGGCATGAACACATCGGAAAACACCCGCACCAGCCGCTGCATGGCGTTGATCTTCTCGGCGCTTTTCTGTTTAACGTCGGCGATGGTCGATGCCGCAAGGCCAGTCTGCTGGCGCAGTTCGGCATAAACCTTTTCAACATCACCCGGGCCGATGACCACTTGATACAACCCGCCGGTGAAGAACGAACCCTTGACCAGATCGATGCCATTGAGCGCGGCCACATTCACCAGCGCGGGGTTCTTCAGCGCCAGGCGCAAACGCGTGACGCAATGCGCCGCCTGCTCGATGTTGTCAGGGCCACCGAGGCTTTCCAGCAGCTCCTTGGCGATGTTCGGATAGTCATGGCTCATGCTTGTTCTTCCGTCGTGGATTGTTGTTATTGGCAGCACGCCGAACGAAAAATACTCGTCTGTACGAGTTAATGCAACAACTCGTCTGTACGAGTTTGCATCCGTGGATGAACGTCAGAAAAACGCGGATTCTTCCTACTCTGACCTAAGATGTTTTCCTTCGTCCGCATGGACAAACCCCTACCCTGCCCTTAAGGTTCGGGGTTTTGAGCACCGTCGGCACAGAGTCCAGCCATGAGCAAGTACAACCAGATCTACAGCGATTTGCTTGCCAGTATCACCACCCAGCGCCTGGAGCGCGGCGCCCGGCTGCCTTCCGAAACCGAACTGATGGACACCTATCAGGCCAGCCGTGGCACGGTGCGCAAGGCCATCGACCAGTTGCAGGAGCGCGGTTTCGCTCAGAAGATTCACGGCAAAGGCGCGTTCGTGCTGTCGACCAACCCGATCGAATTCCAGCTCGGCGGCATCGTCAGTTTTCAGGAGACCCACCCGCGACTGGGCAACGATGTCAGCACCGAAGTGGTCGAGATGTGTCAGGTGCCGCTTGAAGGTGCATTGCTTGAACATATCAATGCCGAACCCGGCAGCCCGATCACCCGGATCAAGCGGGTACGGCGCATCGACGGCAAACGCGTCATCCTCGACATCAACCACTTCGTCAGCGAGGTGATTCCCGACCTGTCCGCTGACATTGCCGAACATTCGATCTACGCCCATATCGAACAGACCCTGCAACTGCAGATCGCCTACGCCCAGCGCACCATCGAAGCCGTACCGTCCAGCAAGGACGACCAACAACACCTGGACCTCGACGGCCAGAGCCATGTCATCGTGGTCAGCAACCAGACCTTCCTGCAGGACGGCCGCCAGTTCGAATACACCGAATCGCGGCATACGCTGGACAAGTTCTATTTTTCGGATGTGGCGCGGCGCTGACGTTCGCCAACAGGCGAGCCCATTTCAAAATATGTGATTCGCTGACAAGCCGCGATGACCTCCGGTAGTATGCCGCCGTGGCTATGGAACACCTTCCTTCTATCCTCCATGAACTAGGGGTTCCGCTCTCCACACCGCGCCTGCTTATTGCAGGCGTTTTCGTATCGATTGCACAGGTGAGCTTCAGCTCACTGGAAACGGCGACCAAGGAAGAAATCATGATGAATCAGGAGCTGTTCCTGCGGCGCCGTACAAAACTGCACGTTCCTGCGGGCTCTGGCGGAGCCACACGCGCGCAGGTCGCATCAGCTGTCAAAGAAGTTACAGCGTTTCGATGCGTTCTCTCCGAGCCGCTGATCGAGCGAATCAGCATGCTCTCTGCGGTCGAACTCAAGAACTGGCTGCGTGAAGTCATTCGAGTCCTGCGGCGGCGCAGCGGTGCTCATGTACATCACCGACCGTTTTATCCTGACTTCCCCAATCAAGTCCTCGAAGCGACAGAGGCGGAGTTGTATCTCAACGCCGTCATTCACTACCACACACTTCGGCGCCTGCCACCCAGCGAACAGGTTCGGCCAGCCATGCTTGAAGGCAACTTCATCCATTGGGTCATCGAACCGGGAAGTGTCAGCGAGTTCGAGGCATTGCTCGAGCCGCTGGTCTCATCACGCACCTCGCTGTCCGAAGAGGAAGCTGCGGATGTCGGCTGGTTTATCCGAACGTACAAAAACGATGTGTTCCGTCTACTGCCCGAGACCATCCCGTTTCGCGAGATTCGCGCGCTGGTTGGCGGCGCACTGATCCTGCATATCGACGACGATGCGCAGGTTGAGGCCTTCCTTGAGCAAAATGTCGAAACGGCAACGGACGTGCTGCGCGTGGCGATCGCACTGCATGGTGGAGACGTGTCGCTGGCAACAGCGCAGACGCGCTTTGGCAAAATGAAACGCTCGATGCGGCGCAAGCTGTTGCGCCTGCTCGACCGCACGCCCAACGCTACGGAAGATGTGATGCGCCAGGCCGAACGCTGGAAACGCCTGGCCGAAGTCCTGCATCCAGGCGATTACGCTGAGAAGTATCCGCGAGCATTTGCGGCCATCACCGCAGCGCGACGCAATGATCCGCCGGCATCGTTCGGGTCGCGGGTGGAAACCATGCTTGCCCAACGCCAGATCGCCGCGCTTACGCCGGTGCTGCAGGATCGTCCCGGAGAATTCGCGCGCCGTCTGGACGTGATGTTACGGCGTGCCACAGAACCGGACGCGGTGCTCGACGCCTTTGCGGCTGTCGCGGCGCAAGTGTCCTCACCTGTGCTGCTGCAATTGCTGGCCCAGGTAAATGCCCCGCGCCCCCTGCCCTTGCGGGCGTTCACACCTAAAGGAGCACTGGCGAAAGTCTTCGGTACTGCTGATCGTCGAGAGTCGATCGCACCGCAGGTATTGGCACGTGCCGCACAGATTTGCGAGAACGCCCTGATCGCGCGTTTCACGTTGCTGCCACCACTGGGGCGTTGTTTCATCGATCCGGCGTTGCGCGAATACCGGGTGCCACTGGCACAGCGCGCCGCAGCGAAGTCGCTGCGAACACTGGTACGCGGCAGTCGGTTGCCAATGCCGGACACGCGATTCATTCGCCTGTTCCTGTGGTGGAAGAATGGTCGTGACCGCACGGACATCGACTTGTCCGCCGCCTTCTTCGACACCGACTTCGTCTTCAAGGAAGCGATCGCCTATTACAACCTCAAAGGTTATGGCGGTTACCACAGCGGCGACATCGTCGACGCGCCCAACGGCGCCTCCGAATTCATCGACCTCGACCTTGATGTTCTCGTCAAAAAGGGCGTCCGCTACGTCGTCACGTCCCTCAATTCGTTTACCTGGCAGCCATATTGCGACCTTCCTGAATGCTTCGCGGGCTGGATGGCCCGTGCCGACACTGCATCGGGGGAAGTGTTTGAGCCTCGCTCCGTCGTCGACCGCATTGATATCGCCTCCGACACGAGTATCTGCCTGCCATTCGTGATGGACCTGGAGGAGCGACGCATGATCTGGGCCGATCTGGGGCTGACTTCATCGCCCCGCTGGAACAACGTCGACAACAACCTCAGCGGAGTTTCGTTGATGCTGCGCGCCCTGGTGCATACACCAAGGCCGGATCTGCACACGCTTTTCGATTTACATGTGCGGGCACGAGGCGAACGAGTGGCCTCTGCAGAGCAGGCGCAGAGGGTGTTCGCACCTGAACAAGGTCTGACTCCGTTCGATACTGATCTGATTCGGTCTGAATATCTTTGATATCTGCGAAAGCATTGGCTCACTTTCAAAAGGACATCACGCAATAGCCGAGTAACACCCTCCCCTTGAGCACATGGGTCATCTTCAGCCTTTGTGTCTCAAGGATGAACACCTGCATGACCGCTCCCGAACGTCGTCTGCTGCCAAACGCAGCGGACAAAACCGCCCTCAAAGCCATCGCCACTACCATTGTGCAGAACTGCCCAAGTCTGCTCGATGCGGCCAGGCAACTTGCGATCGAACTGCTGACCGACAAAGGGCTGTCCGGCCTCGATCCCGACCAGGTTTATTTCCATCGATTCAAAACGGCGCAAAGCAGCACGCTGACCTTTACCGGTTGGGAACACTTGCTGGAAAAGCCTTATGAAACGCTCACCCTCACGCAGTTAGTGATCCATCGCTTTCGTGCGACCGATCAAGGCAACGCAGATTTGCTGGGTCTTTACTGCGGCTTCTACTCGGATGGCCCGGACGCGGAGAATTTCAATCAGGACAACGAAGTGCGACTGCTTGGCAGCGATGTGCTGAAGGCATTCTGGGCCGTTGATTTCCGCACGCGTTACAGCGATCAATTGGCCAAATTCTGGCAAACCTCGTCGGAAGATTTCCGCGCCATGGCCAAGTGCAGTTTCCTCAGTCAGGCGGTGCAGGCGCTGCAACAGGGGGACGTTGACGGCAATGATTTTCAACGCATCGTCACCTCGCTGATCGGCCCCGTGACCTGGCCGGTAACCCTGCAAATGCTCCGATCGACGTACCCGGTCGGCGCGCAAGTGCGCACGCTGGATCTGGACGGTCACGTCGCCACTAACGTGCTGCGTCTGGTCGAAGACAGTGGCCGGCAGACCCTTTACCTGCCGGGACAAGCCCAGGCCTTTCGGCTGATGGACACTGCGGCGGATCTGCACTGGTGGTTGCTCGAACAGATGAATTCAGAGCAGAAACGCCCTTTGTTTCTCAAGCACTTCTCGCTGGCTGACAGCAATCACATCACTGAGAACCTCACTGATCTGATGAACCGTTTGGTGAGCACCTGGGGTCACAGCGATCATCGGATGATCAACCGCAGCAACGTTGCGATCAGCGGTGATGCCTTCACGTGGTTAAGCGATTCGACTCGCGCGGGCATGGCTGCCGAGGCCCATCTGGTGCTCACGTCCAACAGTGATCTGCGCAAGAAACTCTGGACCGGCTATCTGAGCGCCGGGCTGAAAGTATTCGGTCCGATGGCGGCCGTGGGCTGGCCTGTGGCTTTGCCCTTGATCGGCGCCGGCGTCGCGAACATGGGGCTGAACATCGATCAGGCGATCAACGGCATTACGGCGACCGAACGTAGAGCCGGGGTGATCGGTGCGGTGCTCAGCGCGATCGAAACCGTATTCAATGTGCCGTTCCTGATCGGCACCGGCGCGCAACTGGAAGTTGGACCACAGGTCGAGTATGCCGAGGCTGAAGAGATGCGTGGTCTGGTCGAGCTTGCCTCGGCTGACACGCGATTATTGCCACCTGTGGATCCGCCACCCGTCACAGCGGCTGAAGAAGCGAGCAGCGAGTTGGCAAACGAGATACCCAGCGGGGCGACATTCGTCGACGTCACTGAGCCCTTGAATACGCCTGCTACACGGCAAGGTTCGACATTTCCACAAGTACCTGCCAGCTATCGATGCAACGAGTTACTTGCGCAACATTCCGTAGAGGCGACGCCGGGGAAATACGAAGGCATTTACCGCCTCGACAACGAGCCCGGTCATGCCATCGAAATGGATGGCGATGCCTATTACGTGCGCTACTTCGCCGACTCGCAGGACAGCGGCAACTGGGCAATCATCGATCCCGAGCGCCCCAACCAGTTCGCTTATTCGTTGCCGGTCCGCCTGGGAAGCGCTGGCAAGTGGGAGCGCATGCCTGCGCTGCGGCTGCGCGGAGGCGGCCAATGCGTGGGCAAGGCGTGTGCGCCGGAGACAGATTTTAGCCCTTCTGAGGCAACACCATCGGTGGATCTGCCACGCGTCGAACCGCTTCCAGGCGTTCCGTGCCCGCTGCGCCTGGTTACGGCGCTCAAAGATATTTCAGAGACGGAAAAACCCGGAATGAGGAGATGGGCAATGAACTTGCCCAACGCTTCTGCCGAATCAACAAGCGCTGGACGCCGTTATTTACTGGCTACCGACCGTTACCAGGCGCATTTCAGCGAACAACGAACAGCACTGCTGAACAACGCAGGAGAATTCTTTCGAGAGCTGAAATGGACAAATCTGCCGGGACGGCCGCTCATTCCGCAAATCGATCCCTTGATGCAAACCGAAGAGCTGATAGAGCTGATGTTTGCCAATACCGATGGACTGGCGATCGGTGAAACCCTCGATCGCATCGCCAGCATGCGCTTCATGATCGAGAACATGCCAACGTTCGCGCGGCATATCAGAACGCTCTACGTGCGTGGATTGCTGAGTGATTTCGCCCAGGAGGACCTCAACCATTTCTACCTCTCTGGAGACATGTCAGAGGACCTCACTACCTATTTGTCCAGCCTGGGTACCGACCCTGAGAACCGGTTCAACATGCTCGAATTGATCAGGTCTGCCCAAGCCAATGGCGTCCGCGTCCATGGACTGGACGCAGCACAAACCTGCACGCTGAAAGTCCCACTCACTTCGATCGAAGAGCAGATGATCAAGACCCGCCTGGCAACGCAGATCATGGAGCGTGACAAGCTCCTCAACAGACCCGGCAAATGGGTGGCTCTGGTCGATGCCACGAACACCAATACCTTCAGGGACCTGCCAGGCATAAGCGAACTCAGGGGCGGTATCGGTTTGCGCATCGAAGAAGTCTGGCCCGACGAGGCAGCCGACGTCAGGATTGACCCGGGAGTAGAAGTCGCTCGCGGTCCGTTTCACAACGGGGCGACAACAAGCAACGCCTTCGACCCTCTGTTCGCTGACCTGCGATTGCAGGTCAAGGCCCCCGTGCCGCCATGGAATGACGCTACGCTGGAAAAGCTTCTGCCTCGCAATGGCATGTTCGTGATACGGAAAACAGAACCCGGCACATACACACTCGTGCGGCGCAACAGCGCCAGCAACATCGTGCAAACAAGGGTGCATTGCACCGCAGATGGCCGGTTTTATATCTGGGACCAGTCGATGCGCCGCATCACCGGCATGATATTCCGCGACATCGCCGCAGTAGCCGAGCGCCTGATCGAGCTCGGCATGACCCTGCAAAGTCGTTTACCCACCTGACCTGTTTGGAGGGGCCTGAAACGAAAAAACCCTTGGCTTCACGCCAAGGGTTTTTCGTTATTCGAACCGCAGCAGGATCACTCCCACTCAATCGTCGCCGGCGGCTTGCTCGACACGTCGTAAGTAACGCGCGAGATGCCTTCGATTTCGTTGATGATGCGGCCGGATACGGTTTCCAGCAGTTCGTAAGGCAGGTGCGCCCAACGCGCGGTCATGAAGTCGATGGTTTCCACGGCACGCAGGGCCACGACCCAGGCGTAACGGCGGCCGTCACCGACCACGCCGACCGATTTGACTGGCTGGAATACTACGAACGCCTGGCTGACCTTGTGGTACCAGTCGGCCTTGCGCAGTTCTTCGATGAAGATGTGGTCGGCGCGACGCAGCAGGTCGGCGTATTCCTTTTTCACTTCACCGAGGATGCGCACGCCCAAGCCCGGGCCCGGGAACGGGTGACGGTAGACCATGTCGTACGGCAGGCCGAGTTCCAGGCCCAGACGACGGACTTCGTCCTTGAACAGTTCGCGCAGGGGCTCGACCAGTTTCAGGTTCATTTCTTCCGGCAGGCCGCCCACGTTGTGGTGCGACTTGATCACGTGGGCCTTGCCGCTTTTCGCGCCAGCCGACTCGATCACGTCCGGGTAGATGGTGCCCTGAGCGAGGTATTTGATGTTGTCCAGCTTGCAGGATTCGGCATCGAACACGTCGATGAAAGTGCGGCCGATGATCTTGCGCTTCTTCTCCGGGTCGGCTTCGCCGGCCAGGTTGTTGAGGAACTGCTCCTCAGCGTTGGCGCGGATTACCTTGACGCCCATGTTCTCGGCGAACATGGCCATCACTTGCTCGCCTTCGTGCAGACGCAGCAGGCCGTTGTCGACGAAAACGCAGGTCAGCTGATCGCCGATGGCCTTGTGCAGCAGCGCGGCAACCACCGAGGAGTCAACGCCACCGGACAGACCCAGCAGCACGTTGTCGGTGCCGACCTGGGCGCGGATGTTGGCGATGGCGTCTTCAGCGATCTTCGACGGCGTCCACAGGGCTTCACAGCCGCAGATGTCGAGCACGAAGCGCGACAGGATGCGACCGCCCTGTTTGGTGTGGGTCACTTCCGGGTGGAACTGCACGCCGTAGTAAGCGCGGTCGTCGTTGAACATACCGGCGATCGGGCAGCTCGGGGTGCTGGCGAGGATGTGGAAGTCTTCCGGCATCTTGGTGACTTTGTCACCGTGGCTCATCCACACGTCGAGGCCGAACAGGCCGTCGGCGTCGATGTGGTCTTCGATGCCGTCGAGCAGGCGGCTCTTGCCGACCACGTCAACGCGGGCGTAACCGAACTCACGCAGTTCGGAACCTTCCACCTTGCCGCCCAGTTGCTCGGCCATGGTCTGCATGCCGTAGCAGATGCCGAATACCGGAACGCCCAGGTCGAACACTGCCTGCGGGCAGCGCGGGCTGTTGGCTTCGTGCACGGACTCGGGGCCGCCGGCGAGGATGACGCCTTTAGGGGCGAATTCGCGGATCGCATCTTCGTCCATGTCGAACGGGTGCAGTTCGCAGTACACGCCGATCTCGCGCACGCGGCGGGCAATCAGCTGGGTGTATTGCGAACCGAAGTCGAGGATCAGGATGCGGTGAGCGTGAATGTCGAGGGCCATGAAAGAAACTCTGAAAAGCAGTTGCAAGCTTCAAGCTGCAAGCTGCAAGTAATCGGAAGCCGAGCGGCACTGCTCTGACGCAGCACCGCTTGCAGCTTGTAACTTGTGGCTTAGAGCTGTCGGCGTCAGCCGACCCGGTAGTTCGGCGCTTCCTTGGTGATCTGCACGTCGTGAACGTGGGACTCGGCCATGCCGGCACCGGTGATCCGCACGAACTCGGGCTTGGTACGCATTTCTTCGATGTTGGCGCTGCCGGTGTAACCCATCGAGGAACGCAGGCCGCCCATCAACTGGTGAATGATCGCGCTCAGGGTGCCTTTGTACGGCACACGGCCTTCGATGCCTTCCGGGACCAGTTTCTCGGCGCCTGCCGAGGAGTCCTGGAAGTAACGGTCGGACGAGCCTTGAGCCTGGGACATGGCGCCCAGCGAACCCATGCCGCGATAAGCCTTGTACGAACGACCCTGGAACAGTTCGATCTCGCCCGGGGCCTCTTCGGTACCGGCGAACATCGAGCCCATCATCACGCAGGACGCACCGGCCACGATGGCCTTGGACAGGTCACCGGAGAAACGGATACCACCGTCGGCGATCAACGGCACGCCAGTGCCTTCAAGGGCGGCGGCGACGTTGGCGATGGCGCTGATTTGCGGCACGCCGACACCGGCGACGATACGGGTGGTGCAGATCGAGCCAGGGCCGATACCGACCTTGACTGCGTCCGCGCCCGCTTCGGCCAGGGCCTTGGCGGCAGCGCCGGTGGCGATGTTGCCGCCGATCACCTGCACTTCAGGGAAGTTCTCTTTGACCCAGCGTACGCGGTCGATCACGCCTTTGGAGTGACCGTGTGCGGTGTCGACCACCACCACGTCCACGCCGGCGTTGACCAGTGCTGTCACGCGATCACCGGTGTCTTTACCGGTGCCGACCGCAGCGCCGACGCGCAGACGACCTTGATCGTCCTTGCTGGCCAGCGGATAGGCTTTTGCTTTTTCGATGTCGTTGACGGTCATCATGCCTTTGAGGGCGAATTTGTCGTCGACGATCAGCACGCGCTCGATGCGGTGCTTGTGCAGCAGTTCACGGACGTCGTTCTTGTCGGCGCCTTCCTTGACCGTGACCAGACGCTCTTTAGGCGTCATCACTTCGCGGACAGTGGCTTCCAGACGGTTTTCGAAACGTACGTCGCGGGAGGTGACGATGCCGACCAGGTCGCCATCGTGCAGTACCGGAACGCCGGAAATGTTGTGCAGACGGGTCAGTTCGAACAGATCACGCACCGTGGCATCGGCCTCGATGGTGATGGGATCCTTGACCACACCGGCTTCGAACTTCTTGACCTTGCGCACTTCGGCAGCTTGCTGCTCGATGGTCATGTTCTTGTGGATAATGCCGATGCCACCTTCCTGAGCCATGGCGATTGCCAGACGGGCTTCAGTAACGGTGTCCATGGCGGCAGAAACCAGAGGAATATTCAGTTCGATGCCACGGGTAAGACGGGTCTTGAGACTGACTTCGTTGGGAAGCACCTCGGAATAACCGGGCACTAGGAGAATGTCGTCGAATGTCAGAGCTTCTTGGCTGATACGCAGCATCGCGGGGGCTCCCGAGCGGGAAAATGGAAGCGCGCCATTATAGTCAGACACCCCCTGCTGTTCAATGTAAAACTCAGCCTAATTGATAGATGGAAAAGCCCGGCCCTACAGCTCCACCTTGACCCAAGAGACAGGTTGATCGAGCCAATCGGCGAACTCGTCGATAAAGCTCTGCTTGAACCCCGCCTCCAGCCAATTGTTGAAAATGAAGCCGAGGTTGGAAAACGCGCATTCCTGCAAAAACAGGAAGCCGTTGATGTCGTCCTCGTGCCCGCACTCCGGGCAGGTGAAATTGTCGGTGCGGCCTGGAAACCAGTCTTCAAGACTTTCGAACAGCGCCTCACCCACTTCGCGGCGGCACTCGGCGCAACCAGCCTCCTCGAGAAAACCTTTGGCCGGGGTGTAGATGCAGCGCTTGGTGACGATCTCCAGGCCGTTGATCGGTTCGCCGAACGGCAGCGCTTCGGGGTACAGCACCACAGCGCGAGCACCGTCGGCGATGGCGTGCGCCATACGGTTGCCGGTGCGGCCGCAGGTGGTCAGCTGTTCTTCGATGATGTTCTTGCGCACCAGCCAGCGCACGATCGCCCGCGCCCGGGGCTCGTGCACCGGCAGGGTGGAGATTTTCGGGACGATGATGCTTTGCGAGTTCATGGGAAATCCTGCGGTGTGACTTCTGACGCCTTCGCGAGCAAGCTCGCTCCCACAGAGATTGCATGCCAATGTGGGAGCGAGCTTGCTCGCGAAGAGGCCCTGAAGGCCGGCAGCTTAATCCCTGAAGAAATCCGGTCAAGTGCTGAAATAGCGCACGATCAACGCGATGCCGCTGGCCAGCACCAGCCAAGTCACCAGCCGCACAAACGCCTCGCGCGACAATCTCATGGTCAGCCGCCGTCCGATCCACAAGCCCAGCGCCATGGCCGGCAACAGACACAGCGCCAGCATCAACAAGGGTAGCTCGGCATACACACCGGCGATGACAAACAGACTCAAGCGCACCACGGTGCTGCAACTGATCAAGGCACTTTGCGTGGCCCGCGCCGCGTCCTTGGGCAGGCGGCTGTTCAGATAGATCGCGTAAAGAAAGCCGCCACTGCCAAACAACGCGCCGAACAACCCGCCCACTGTGCCCATCGGCACCGCCCACGCTGCCGACAACTGCGCCGGCCGCACCTTCACCCACAGGCTGTAAACCGCATAGGCGCTGATAAACAGCCCCATCAAAAGCAGTAACAGATCGGATTTCAGATTCAGCAGGAAGATCACCCCCAACGTGCAGCCGATCGCCATGCACGGCAGCAGCCTGAGCAATTCCGGCTTGGCGACGTCGCGCCGCGAGGGCAGCAGATTGCCGAATGCCGCGACGAAATCGAGCAGCACCAGCAGCGGCACGATTTTCGACAGTGGCATGAACAGGATCAGCATCGGCCCCGCGACCAGCGCCGTGCCGAAACCGGCGATGCCGAATACGATGTAGGCCAAGGCGATGGCCACCCCGATGGCCGCCCAACCGCCCGCGCCCCACGACCACGCCCCCAACAGCTCCATCATGCTCATCGTCCGCATCCTTTATAAGACGCGCTGACTGTAGCCAGTAGCGGGCAGCACGACCAGATATCAAATTGATCCCATGTGGGAGCGAGCCTGCTCGCGAAGGCGGAGTGTCATTCCCCGTTGTTGTCCGCTGACACAATGCTTTCGCGAGCAGGCTCGCTCCCACAGGGTTTTGTGCGGTGTCATGGTGATTGGCGGGCAAATGCCTTTAAACTGCGCCCCATGATTAAAGATCCCTTTGCAAGACTTGGCCTGGACCGTGAAGTCCTGACCGTCAGCCAGCTCAACGGCCGCGCGCGGGTGTTGCTTGAAGACGTGTTCAGCAACATCTGGGTCGAAGGCGAAATTTCCAACCTCGCACGTCCGGCGTCCGGCCACGTCTACTTCACCCTCAAGGACAGCGGCGCGCAGGTGCGTTGCGCGTTGTTCCGGCAGAACGCGGCCCGCGTGCGCCAAGCGTTGAAGGACGGTCTGGCGGTCAAGGTGCGCGGCAAGGTTTCGCTGTTCGAAGGTCGTGGCGACTATCAGCTGATCCTCGACACCGTGGAACCGGCCGGTGACGGCGCGCTGCGTCTGGCCTTCGATGCGCTGAAGGAAAAGCTCAGCGCCGAAGGCCTGTTCAGTGCCGAACGCAAAGTGCCGCTGCCCGCGCATCCGCAGCGCATCGGCATCATCAGCTCGCCGACCGGCGCGGTGATTCGCGACATCATCAGCGTGTTCCGCCGCCGTGCGCCGCAGGTGCAACTGACCCTGATTCCGACCGCCGTGCAGGGCCGCGAGGCCACCGCGCAAATCGTCCGCGCGCTGAAAATGGCCGATGCCCGCGGCTTCGACGCGCTGATCCTCGCCCGTGGCGGCGGCTCGCTGGAAGACCTCTGGTGCTTCAACGAGGAAGCGGTGGCGCGCGCGGTCGATGCCTGTGTCACGCCGATCGTCAGCGCCGTCGGCCATGAAACCGATGTTTCGATCAGCGATTTTGTCGCCGATGTCCGCGCACCAACACCCTCGGCCGCCGCCGAACTGCTCGCCCCGGATTCCAACCATCTGATCCGTCAGGTCGAGAGCCTGCACCGGCGTCTGGTGATGCGCATGCGTGATCGCTTGATGCGTGATCGCCTGCGTCTCGAAGGCATGGCCCGACGGTTGCGCCATCCCGGCGAACGTCTGCGCCAGCAGGCGCAGCGTCTGGATGATCTGGACATGCGCATGCGCCGCGCTTTCGAGCGCAGCCTCAATACCCGCCGCGAACGCCTGATCCGCCTGGAAACCCGTCTCGCCGGGCAACATCCGGGGCGCCAACTGGCGATGCTTCGTCAGCGCCTCGACAGCCTCGCCGAACGTTTGCCCCGGGCCATGCGCGATGCTCTGAAACAGCGTCGGCAGCAATTGCACAGTCAGATGCAGACCCTGCATGTGGTCAGCCCGCTGGCGACTCTCGGCCGTGGTTACAGCATTCTGCTCGACGAGCGTGGCCACGCGATCCGCAATGCTGCGCAGACCCACACCGGCCAGCGCCTGAAAGCCAAGCTCGGCGAAGGCGAACTGCAAGTGCGCGTCGAGGACAATCACCTGACGCCCGTCACCCTCTCTTTACTGGACTGATCCATGCCGCGTTTTCTCGCTCCGCTGCTGTTGCTCTGCCTGACCTTCAACGCCCACGCCGACAGTTACATCACCCGGATGCTGAACAAACCGGTGCCGGGCGGCGTCGCCGTGGTGGATCTGGGCACTGCCGCGCAGGCGCCGAAAGCCACTTATCTGGGCAAACCGGTGCTGGTGGTCAAGGAGCAGAACAACTGGCTGGCGATCGTCGGCGTGCCGCTGACGGTCAAGCCCGGCGCGCAGCAGATCAGCAGTGGCGGGCGCAATCTGCCCTTCACCGTGGGCAGCAAGAAATACCCCGAACAGCACATCACCCTGAAGAACAAACAGCAGGTCAATCCGAACGCCGACAATCTCAAGCGCATTGAAGGCGAACTGGCGGAACAGATCGCGGCTTACCGCAGTTTCAGCCCGAACACGCCGAGCAATCTGCTGCTGGACAAACCGGTCAACGGGCCGCTGTCGAGCAAGTTCGGTGTGCGTCGTTTCTTCAATGGCGAAGAACGTAATCCTCATGCCGGTCTCGATTTCGCAGTGCCCGCGGGCACGCCGATCAAGACTCCGGCGGCGGGCAAGGTGATTCTGATCGGCAATTACTTCTTCAACGGCAACACGGTGTTTGTTGACCACGGCCAAGGCTTTATCAGCATGTTCTGCCATATGTCGAAGATCGACGTGAAGAACGGCCAGCAACTGGCCCGTGGCGCAGTGGTCGGCAAAGTCGGCGCGACTGGCCGGGCAACCGGGCCGCATATGCACTGGAATGTCAGCCTGAATGATGCGCGGGTGGATCCGGCGATTTTCATTGGGGCTTTCCAACCTTGAATATGTGTTGAGGCGACCGGCCTCTTCGCGAGCAGGCTCGCTCCCACAGGGGATCTTTGTTGTGAATAAGATCCAGTGTGGGAGCGAGCCTGCTCGCGAAGGCCGCCTATAAAACACCGCCATACTCAATGAATCTCCAAAAACTCAATTGCGCCCCAATCTAGCCTTACGCAAACATCAACAACTTCCACCGCCTAAAGCGCAATAAATTCCTGCAAAATCCCGCTTTCCGGGTATTCCTCTCAATTTTTTCCGACTGCTTGCCATCCTTTCCCCTCGCGGTTAGGGTTGAAGCCATGAAAACCTCTCACACCCTCATTCAGCTTCGCCAGCACCGCAGCCTGTGCCTCGTCAGCGCACGACTGCCAGGCTGAATCGCTGCGCCTCGTCCCACGCTTTTCCAAGAACATTCGTTCAACCGGCAGGCCGCCTCTTTTCGGCCCAGACAACAAGGAATTTCCCGATGAGCATGCTCAAAGACCCGTCTTCGAAATACCGCGCGTTTCCCGTCATCAACCTGCCGGATCGCACCTGGCCGTCGAAGACCATCGACGCCGCGCCGATCTGGTGCAGCTCCGACCTGCGTGACGGCAACCAGTCGCTGATCGAGCCAATGGACGCGGCGAAGAAGCTGCGCTTCTGGAAAACCCTGGTGCAGGTCGGTGTGAAGGAAATCGAAGCGTCGTTCCCCGCCGCGTCGCAAACCGACTTCGACTTCGTGCGTACCCTGATCGAAGAAGGCCACATCCCGGACGACACCACCATTCAGGTACTGACCCAGGGCCGTGAAGACCTGATCGAGCGCACTTTCGAATCGCTGCGCGGGGCGAAGAAAGCCATCGTTCACCTGTACAACGCCACCTCGCCTTCTTTCCGTCGCATCGTCTTCAACCAGGACAAGGACGGCATCAAGGCCATCGCGGTCAACGCTGCCAAGCTGTTCGTCAAATACGCAGCCATGCAGCCGGAAACCGAGTGGACCTTCGAATACTCGCCGGAAACCTTCAGCGCTACCGAGCTGGAATTCGCCAAGGAAGTCTGCGACGCCGTGATCGAGGTGTGGAACCCGACGCCTGAGCACAAGATGATCCTCAACCTGCCGGCCACGGTTGAATGCGCAACGCCGAACGTTTACGCCGACCAGATCGAGTGGTTCGGCCGCAACATCAACCGTCGTGACAGCGTGATCATCAGCCTGCACACCCACAACGACCGTGGCACCGGCGTCGCGGCCACCGAGCTGGGCCTGATGGCCGGCGCCGATCGCGTCGAAGGCTGCCTGTTCGGCAACGGCGAACGCACCGGTAACGTCGACCTCGTCACCGTCGCGCTGAACATGTACACCCAGGGCGTCGACCCTGAGCTGGACTTCTCCGACATCGACGGCGTGCGCAAAGTTGTCGAAGAGTGCAACCAGATCCAGGTGCACCCGCGTCATCCGTACGTTGGCGACCTGGTGCACACCGCATTCTCCGGCTCGCACCAGGATGCAATCCGCAAGGGCTTCGCCCAGCAGAAACCGGACACCTTGTGGGAGGTGCCGTACCTGCCGATCGACCCGGCCGACATCGGTCGCAGCTACGAGGCGGTGATCCGCGTCAACAGCCAGTCGGGCAAGGGCGGCATCGCTTACTTGCTGGAGCAGGAATACGGCATCAGCCTGCCACGCCGCATGCAGATCGAGTTCAGCCAGGTCGTGCAGCGTGAAACCGATCGCCTGGGCCTGGAGATGACTGCCAAGCAGATTCACTCGCTGTTGATCAGCGAATACCTGCAGGCCAACACCCCGTACGCGCTGGTCAGCCATCGTTTGCAGGAAGAGAACGGCAACAGCGCCGTCGAAGTGGAAGTGGCGAGCAAAGGTCAGGGCGAAACCAACCTGCACTGGCGCGGCAAGGGCAACGGCGCGCTGGAAGCACTGGTCGCCGGCCTGCCGATTCCGGTGGAAATCATGGACTACAACGAACACGCGATCGGCGCGGGCACCAATGCCAAAGCAGCGGCCTACATCGAACTGCGGGTGAACGGTGAACGTGCGGTGCACGGCGTGGGTATCGATGAAAACATCACCACCGCCAGCTTCAAGGCATTGTTCAGCGCGCTGAACCGCTCGCTGAGCCAGCCAGAGGCAAAAGCAGCGTAATCGACCGCTGAAATGCGAAAGGCCCCGGAGTGCAAACTCCGGGGCCTTTTTTTTGTAGATCAAAGGATGCGATCGTTCCCATGCTCCGCGTGGGAATGCCTCAAGGGACGCTCCGCGTCCAGTGACGCGGAGCGTCACGGACTGCATTCCCACGCAGAGCGTGGGAATGATCGGCTGCGTTAGGTGAACTCGAAAGTGTCGGCATCCAGGTTCGCCGGAAAGCGCTCGCGATACGCCGACAACGGCGCCGCTTCCACAATCACCTTGAACACGCCATCCGCCTCCCCCGCCGCCAGCAACGTCTCGCCCTGGAAATCCAGCACCTGACTGTCGCCGGTATAGGCGAAGCCTTTGCCATCGCTGCCCACCCGATTTACCGCTGCCACGTAGCAGAGATTTTCAATCGCTCGTGCCGGCAGCAGGCGGTTCCAGTGCAGACGCCGTGCGCCCGGCCAATTGGCGGTGTACAGCAGCAGATCGGTGTCCTGCGCGTCCCTGCTCCACACCGGGAAGCGCAGGTCGTAGCAGATCAGCGGACGAATCCGCCACCCCTTGAGCTCGAACTGCACCTGCCGCTCGCCGGGCGTGTAATGGTTGTGCTCGCCGGCCATGCGGAACAGGTGCCGCTTGTCGTAATGCAGCACTTCGCCGTCTGGCCGCGCCCAGAGCAAGCGGTTGCGATGGCTGCCGTCAGCCGCCTGAATGATCACGCTGCCAGTGATGACCGCATCGAACTTCGCTGCCTGCGCCCGCAGCCATTTGCTGGTCGGGCCGTTTTCGGCTTCGGCGAGGGTTTCCGATTCCATCGAGAATCCGGTGGTGAACATCTCCGGCAGGATGATCAGATCGGCGCCCCTGGCCTGCTCCAGCAGCAGCTCGAAATGCTCGAGGTTGGCCTGGCGGTCGTGCCAGGCCAGGCTGGTCTGGATCAACGCCAGAGTCAGGTCTGGCAATGCACTCAGATCACGCATAGTTTCGCCGCCGCTTCACGCAGCGTCTCCTCGCGTTTGGCAAAGCACAGGCGTATCAGGCGCTGGCCTTGCGGTGGATGCTGGTAAAACACCGACACCGGAATGCTCGCGACACCGTGCTCGCGAGTCATCCACATGGCCATTTCGACATCATTCAGATCAGGACGGATCTGCGAATAATCGACCAATTGGAAATAAGTGCCGGTGACTCGGGTAAAACTGAAGCGCGACGGCGCGAGCAGATCGCAGAACAGATCGCGCTTGGCCTGATAGAAACCCGGCAGCTCTTCAACGTGCTCCGGGTGCTCGGCCATGTAATCGGCCAGCGCATATTGCAGCGGCGTGACGCCACAGAAACTGACGTACTGATGCACCTTGCGCAATTCGGCTGTCAGCGCTGGCGGGGCGACGACGTAGCCGGTTTTCCAGCCGGTGACGTGGTACGTCTTGCCGAACGAACTGACCACGAACGCGCGTTGATACAGCTCTTCATGGGCCAGCACGCTGACATGCGGCACGCCGTCGAAGACCAGGTGTTCGTAGACTTCGTCGCTGATCAGATAGATGTCGCGATCACGGATCAACGCCGCCAGTTGATCGAGCTCGGCGCGGCTGATCAATGCGCCGCTGGGGTTGTGCGGGGTGTTGATGACGATCATTTTCGTCCGCGGGCTCAGGGCCGCAGCGAGTTGATCGAAATCGATGGAGAAATCGACCGGATTCAGCTGCACATGCACGCAACGACCACCCGCCAGCTCCGTTGCCGGCGCGTAACTGTCGTAGCACGGATCGAAGACGATGACTTCATCGCCGCTGTGGATAACGGCCTGAATCGCGCAGAAGATCGCCTGGGTCGCGCCGGGCGTTACCGTCACTTCATGATCGGCATCGACAGTCACGCCGTAGCTGCGGGCGATCTTGGCCGCGATCTGCTGACGCAATGCCGGCAAACCGGTCATCGGCGAATACTGGTTATGGCCACTGGCGATATGCCGCCCGACCGCATCACGCAACGACTGCGGGCCGTCGAAATCCGGGAAACCCTGGGACAGGTTGATCGCGCCGGTCTGCGCCGCGAGCTGAGACATCTGCGTGAAAATAGTGATGCCGACATTCGGCAGCTTGCTGGTGATCATCGGAGGCCCCTTGCAGGTGAGCTGCAAGTTTCAAGCGTCAAGCTGCAAGCTGCAAGCAAAAACCCGCGCCCACAAAAAAGGGCTTCATACGAAGCCCTCTCTGCTTTACCGCTTTTACTTGCAGCTTGCAGCTTGAAACTCGCAGCTGCTTCTACTTCTTGTCGCGGCGCTTCTTGCTGGCTTTCTTGTTGTGCGACATCAAGCGACGCTTCTTGTTGACCTGGCGGTCGGTCAGCGTGTTCTTGTTGCCTTCGTACGGGTTCTCGCCGCCCTTGAACTCGATACGGATCGGCGTACCGACCAGCTTGAGCACACGACGGTAAGTGTTTTCCAGATAACGCACGTACGACTTCGGCACTTTCTCGATCTGGTTACCGTGGATCACGATGATCGGCGGGTTCGCACCACCGAGGTGAGCGTAACGCAGCTTGATCCGGCGGTTGTTGACCATTGGCGGCGCGTGCTCGCCCACCGCATCTTCCAGAATCTGGGTGAGTCGGTTGGTCGGCCAGCGGGTCACAGCGGACTTGAACGAGTTCTGCACCGAAGCGTAGAGGTTGCCCACGCCCGTGCCGTGCAGGGCCGAGATGAAGTGAATGTCGGCGTAGTCGACGAAGAACAGCCGGCGTTGCAGCTCGACTTTGACGAAGTCGCGCTCGCTCGGCGTCATGCCGTCCCACTTGTTGATCGCGATGACCAGCGCACGACCGGATTCGATCGCGAAGCCCAGCAGGTTCAGGTCGTGATCGACCACACCCTCGCGGGCGTCCATGACGAAGATCACCACGTTGGCGTCTTTGATCGCCTGCAGGGTTTTGACCACGGAGAATTTTTCGACTTCTTCGTGGATCTTGCCGCGCTTGCGCACACCGGCGGTGTCGATCAGCGTGTACTTCTCTTCATTGCGCTCGAACGGAATGTAGATGCTGTCGCGGGTGGTGCCCGGCTGGTCATACACGATGACGCGGTCTTCACCGAGCATGCGGTTGACCAAGGTCGACTTGCCGACGTTCGGACGACCGATGATGGCGATCTTGATCCCGTCTTTTTCGCTCGGACCAGGAATGCGCTTGGCTTCCTCGCCTTCGGCAACGACTTCTTCCTCTTCGCCTTCAGCCGGCTCGTCATCATCGCGCGGGAATTCGCTCAGAGCGGCTTCCAGCAGTTGCGTGATGCCACGGCCGTGGGCGCCGGCGATAGGGATCGCGTGGCCCATGCCCAGCGGAGCGAATTCGGCGCGGGCCATTTCCGGGTCGATGTTGTCGACCTTGTTGGCCACCACGTGGGAACGCTTGTTACGTTTGCGCAAATGCTCGGCGATCATCTGGTCGGCAGCGGTAAAACCGGCCTTGGCATCTACCAGAAACAGCACCACATCGGCTTCTTCGATGGCCAGCAGCGACTGCTCGGCCATTTTTTCGTCCATACCATGTTCGTCACCGGAGATACCGCCGGTGTCGATCAGAATGTAGGAACGCCCTTGCCACTTGGCCTCACCGTACTGGCGATCACGGGTCAGACCGGACAGGTCGCCGACGATGGCGTCACGAGTCCTGGTCAGGCGGTTGAACAAGGTGGACTTGCCGACGTTCGGTCGGCCCACCAGGGCGATTACGGGAACCATGCGGCTCTCCACTTCGTTATTTCAGAAAATACAAAAGCCGCTGCGAGGCAGCGGCTGGTGCTCGGGGCAACACCCGGGGGCGCTGCAAACCCTGCTGATGCAGGGCCGCTTGGGGATGAACCCCAAGCATAGTTGTTACTTGATGGTCAGGGCTTCCAGTTTGCCGCTGTTGCCATACACATAAATCGTGTCGCCCACCACCAGCGGACGGGCACGCAGGCCGTCGCTGTCGATGCGCTCACGGCCGACGAAACGACCGTCGACCTGACTCAGCAGATGCAGATAACCTTCCAGGTCACCCACAGCTACGTAGCTGGAGAACACTTCCGGTGCCGACAGTTGACGGCGAGCCAGCGAGTCGTTGCTCCACAGTGCGGTGGTGGAACGCTCGTCGACGCCTTCAACGGTGCCAGAGGACAGGCTCACGTAGACGCTGCCGAAACCCTGAGCGATACCGGCGTAGCTCGACGCATCGCGCTGCCACAGTTGACGACCGCTTTCCAGGTCCAGTGCCGCAACGCGACCCTGATAACTGGCCACATACAGCGTGCCGCCGGACAGCAGCAGACCGCCGTCGATGTCGACCACGCGCTCCAGTTCCGAACGACCCTGTGGAATGGCAATGCGTTGTTCCCACACCGGCACGCCGTTGGAGATGTCCAGCGCGACCACTTTACCGGTCGACAGGCCAGCCACCGCCAAGCGGTTGGTGACCAGCGGAGCACTGGTGCCACGCAGGGTCAGGACCGCGGGGGTGCTGTCATACACCCAACGCTGATTGCCGGTGGCAGCATCCAGACCGATCAGACGATCGTCCTGGGTCTGCACGACCACTACGTCGCCGTTGTTGGCCGGCGGCGCGAGGACTTCACTGTTGACGCGGGCACGCCACTTCTCTTCACCATTGCTAGTGTCCAGAGCGACGACTTCGCCACGCAGGGTACCGATCAGTACCAGACCGTAACCCACGCCAACGGCGCCGGAGACAGGCAGTTCCAGATCCTGATCCCACTTCACGTCGCCGTTGCTGCGATCCAGCGCCATCACCACACCGGTCACATCAGCGGCGTAGATGGTGTCACCGTCGATCGCCGGCACCAGCATGTTGTAGGTTTCGCCCTGACCGTCACCGATCGAGCGGCTCCACTGCTTCTGCAGAACGACTTCTTCTTTGAAGTCGGTCAGTTCGGCCGGTGGCAATTCTTTCTTGCTGTTGCTGCTGCAACCCGCGGCCAGAAGGGCCAGAGCCAGCAATGCTGCATGCTTCCAACGGATCACGTCACGCATCCCCTTTGGCCAGGTCGTCGAGCTTGATTTGAAGGCCACCGACCGCCGCTTCATCCGACAGGGCCGCCTTGGCTTTTTGATACGCCTTGTTCGCGTCATCGGTACGGCCCAAGCGCACCAGCAGGTCGCCCTTGAGTTCTTCGCGAGTGGCCAGGAACGCTTTGTCGGCATCGCCGTCGAGCAGTTTCAGGGCGTCTTCGGCCTTGTCCTGCGCGCCCAGCACCTGCGCCAGACGCTGACGGGCGATTTCGCCCAGCGCCGGGTTGGCCGGTTTGTCGACGATGGCTTTGAGTTCGGTTGCCGCGTCGTCCAGCTTGCCGCTGTCGACCGCTACTTTGGCGACGAACAGGCTGCCGTACTGCGCGTAGGCCGAACCGCCGTATTCGCTGTTGAGCTTGCCGGCCAAATCCGCCACGCGGGCGGCATCAGGCTTGCCGTCAGGCGTCAGCGTGGTTTCCAGCAATTGCTGATAGAGCACCGAGGCGCCTTGCGACTGGTTGCTCTGGTATTTGTGCCAGGCCTGCCAGCCGAACACGATGACCAGCGCCAACAGGCCGCCGGTGACCAGAGGTTTGCCGTTGCGTGTCCACCAGTCCTTCAAATCCGCCAACTGTTCGTCTTCGGTACTCGACACCCCAATACTCCTTAATCGCTAAATCGGCTGTTAAGACAGCTTCAACCCTGCACGACGCAGGTGGCCAGGTGAGCGGCGAGCGCATCCCAGGCAATGCTTTGTTGTTCGCCCTGGCCACGCAGGGGTTTGAAACCTACCACTTGCTGGGCCATTTCGTCGTCACCGAGGATCAATGCGTACAGCGCACCGCTCTTGTCGGCCTTCTTGAACTGGCTTTTGAAACTGCCGGCGCCGGCATTGACTTGCAGGCGCAGGTTTGGAAGTTCATTGCGAACCCGTTCGGCCAGGGCCAGACCGGCCAGCTCGGCTTCTTCACCGAAGGCGCAGAGGTAGACGTCGACCTGACGGGCAATTTCCTGCGGGATCTGCTCAAGGGTTTCGAGCATCAATACCAGACGCTCGATGCCCATGGCGAAACCGACGCCCGGGGTTGGCTTGCCGCCCATCTGCTCGACCAGCCCGTCGTAACGGCCGCCCGCGCACACGGTGCCCTGGGCGCCGAGCTTGTCGGTGACCCATTCGAAAACGGTTTTGCTGTAGTAATCGAGGCCACGCACAAGTTTCGGGTTGAGCACGTAAGGAATGCCGACGGCATCCAGACGCGCCTTCAGGCCTTCGAAGTGAGCGCGGGACTCGTCGTCGAGGTAATCGGCCATTTTCGGCGCATCGACCAGCACGGCCTGGGTGTCGGCATTTTTCGTGTCGAGCACGCGCAGCGGATTGGTTTTCAGACGACGCTGGCTGTCTTCGTCGAGCTTGTCGTGGTGCGCCGAGAGGTACTCGACCAGCGCTTCACGATAGCGACCACGAGATTCGCTGGTGCCGAGGCTGTTGAGTTCGAGCTTGACCGCATCACGGATGCCCAGCTCGCCCCACAGGCGCCAGGTCATGATGATCAGCTCGGCGTCGATGTCCGGACCGTCGAGGTTGAACACTTCCAGACCGATCTGGTGGAATTGGCGATAACGGCCTTTCTGCGGACGCTCGTGGCGGAACATCGGGCCGATGTACCAGAGTTTCTGCACCTGACCACCGCCGGTGATGCCGTGTTCGAGCACGGCGCGCACGCAGGCCGCAGTGCCTTCCGGACGCAGGGTCAGGGAATCACCGTTGCGGTCTTCGAAGGTGTACATCTCTTTTTCGACGATATCGGTGACTTCGCCGATCGAGCGCTTGAACAGCTCGGTGAACTCGACGATCGGCATGCGGATCTGCTTGTAACCGTAGTTATCCAGAAGACGCGCCACAGTGCCTTCGAAATAACGCCACAGCGGGGTCTGTTCGGGCAGGATGTCGTTCATGCCACGAATGGCTTGCAGAGACTTGCTCACAAAATTTCCTTAATTCGTTCGATCAGCCGCGCGCGATAACGGCAGCGTCAGCTTCGACCTTTTCGGCCGCTTTCTGGCGGATCAGCTTTTCCAGCTCGTCCACCAGATTGTCATTCGTCAGCTTCTGCGACGGCTTGCCGTCGATGTAAATCAGGTTGGGCGTGCCGCCGGTCAAGCCGATATGGGCTTCCTTGGCTTCGCCGGGGCCGTTGACCACGCAACCGATGACCGCGACATCCAGCGGCACCAGCAGGTCTTCAAGGCGCCCTTCCAGCTCGTTCATGGTCTTGACCACATCGAAGTTCTGCCGCGAGCAGCTCGGGCAGGCGATGAAGTTGATGCCACGGGAACGCAGATGCAAAGACTTGAGAATGTCGTAACCGACCTTCACTTCCTCGACCGGGTCGGCCGCCAGCGAGATGCGGATAGTATCGCCAATCCCTTCGGCGAGCAGCATACCTAGGCCCACGGCGGATTTCACTGTGCCCGAGCGCAAACCGCCAGCTTCAGTGATGCCGAGGTGCAGCGGCTGGACGATTTCTTTCGCCAGCAAACGGTAGGCTTCGACGGCCATGAACACGTCGGAGGCTTTCACGCTGACCTTGAAGTCCTGGAAATTCAGGCGTTCGAGGTGTTCAACGTGGCGCAGCGCGGATTCGACCAATGCGGCCGGGGTCGGCTCGCCGTATTTCTTCTGCAGGTCTTTTTCCAGGGAACCGGCATTGACGCCGATGCGGATCGGAATACCGCGATCACGGGCCGCATCGACCACGGCACGCACACGATCTTCACGACCGATGTTGCCCGGATTGATACGCAGGCAATCCACACCCAGTTCGGCCACGCGCAAGGCGATTTTGTAGTCGAAGTGGATGTCAGCCACCAACGGCACTTTGACCAGTTGCTTGATCTTGCCGAACGCCTCGGCGGCGTCCATGTCCGGCACCGAGACGCGAACGATGTCGACGCCGGCGGCTTCCAGACGATTGATCTGCGCCACGGTCGCGGCGACATCATTGGTATCGCTGTTGGTCATGCTCTGCACAGCGATCGGCGCGTCGCCGCCCACCGGTACGTTGCCGACCCAGATCTTGCGCGATTCGCGACGTTTGATTGGAGATTCGCCGTGCATGACTTATTGACCCAACTTCAGGCGAGCAGTCTCGCCACTGGTGAACGGAGCGATATCGACCGGTTGGCCGTTGTAGCTGACCTGTGCTGCGCGGGCAACGCCCAGACGCACATTGAGCGGCGGTTTGCCGGAAACGGTCACGCTGTCGCCTTTATGCTTCAGACCACTGAAAATCACTTTGCCACGGCCATCGGTCACCTGTGCCCAGCAATCGCCGGTGAACTGCAATTGCACCTGGCCTTCGCCGGCAACCGGCGCAGCTGCTTCAGCGCTTGGCGCTTGAGCAACCGGCGCGGTCGGGACAGGTGTCGCTGGGACATTCGGCGCTGGAGTGGTCGGAGCCGCGACCACTGGCGCAGGCGTCGGTGCCGGAGCGCTTGGCGCAACTGCCGGGGCAGCCGGCTCGGTTGCTGGCGCTGCGGACTCGGCACCGGTGGATTCAGCACTGGTTTCCGACTGCGGCAAGGCCAGCGATGTCGAATTGTCAGCCTGATTTTCGGCGACAGCCTGGTCTTCGGGCTCGTCAATCGGGTGGATCTGCGTGGTGCCGTCAGCGCCTTCGACTTCGACGTGTTCCGGTGCGAGGCTGGTCAGATCGCGGGTGCGCTGCGAGGTCTGATCCTGCCACCAGACGAAACCGCCGCCGATGACCGCGATCAGCAGCAACAGGCTGACGATACGCAAAATGGTGTGGGAAACCCGCACCGGCTCTTCGATACGACCGAGGGCGTGAACGTTGCTGCCCTGGGAGTCGGTGCCAGTGGACTGGTCGAATTGCTGAACCAGAACGGTCTGGTCCATGCCGAGCAATTTGGCATAGGCGCGAATGTAACCGCGAGCGAAGGTATGCCCCGGCAGCTTGTCGAAAGCGCCGGCTTCAAGATTGCTCAGGGATGTCACGGTGAGGTTGAGCTTGAGGGCCACTTCGGCCAGCGACCAGCCATTGCTTTCGCGGGCCTGGCGCAGGGTCTCACCGGGATTTACGCGATTCGCTGCTACAACTTCGGGATGCGCCGCTTTCATCATTGCTCCGACAGGTATTGCTGATATTCCGGCGTACCGGGATAGAGTCGTTTTAATTGCAGACCGTAACTGGCTGCCTTGTCGCGATCTTCAAACACTTTTGCCAGCCGAACGCCGAGCAATAGACTACGTGCATTTTGTTCGGTGAGCTGGCTGAAACGGTCGTAATAGTCACGCGCGGGCACATAATGCCTGTCTTCGAAGGACAACTCAGCCATTTCCAGCAATGCGCGTGGTTGTTGGCGATTCAGGCGCAGGGCTTTTTCCAGCTGTTGCTGGGCCAGATCACGCTGGCCAAGCTTGGCGGCGGTCATGCCGAGGTTTTCGAAGACCCGCGAGCGCTCAGGATACAGGGTATCGGCGGCCGCTTGTTCAAAACGCTCGTAGGCTTCCTTGTAGCGCTGTTCTTCGTAAAGAAAACTGCCGTAGTTGTTGAGGATGCGCGCATCGGCGGGACGTGAGGACAGGGCCTTGCGAAAGTGCTCGTCGGCCAGTGCCGGCTCCATTTCCGCCTGGAACACCAGACCGAGGGCCGCATTGGCATCGGGGTCGGAACCGTCCAGCTCCAGCGCTTTCTTCAGTGGCACCTTGGCGCGCTCGGTCATGCCTTGCTGCAGATAGCCCAGCCCCAGCTGCACGTAGGCAGCCCGCGCTTCATCGCGGCCCTTGCTGGTCTTCATCGGGTTGTAGTCACCCGACAGGACACAACCAGCACACAGGCTGGCCAACAGCAACAGCAGCGCAAAGCGCAGGGACATAGAGATCCTCTCTTAGTTAGTGTTCGCGGCGTTCTGTGCCAGATCGCTGTCGGCGCTCAACTCGCGCACGGCGATGTAACGTTCGCTGCGACGGGTGCGATCCAGCACCTGCCCTACCAATTGACCACATGCGGCATCGATGTCTTCACCACGGGTGGTGCGCACGGTGACGTTGAAACCGGCCTGATGCAACTGATCCTGGAAGCGGCGGATGGCATTGTTGCTCGGCCGCTCGTACCCGGAGTGCGGGAACGGGTTGAACGGGATCAGGTTGATCTTGCACGGGATATCTTTAAGCAACTCGATCATTTCCACCGCGTGCTCAAGCTTGTCGTTGACGTCCTTGAGCAAGGTGTACTCGATGGTCAGCACACGTTTCTCGCCAAGGGCGGACATGTAGCGCTGGCACGACTCGAGCAGCATCTTAAGCGGATATTTCTTGTTGATCGGCACCAATTGGTTACGCAATGCGTCATTTGGTGCGTGCAGGGACAACGCCAGGGACACGTCGATGTGCTTGGCCAGCTCATCGATCATCGGCACCACACCCGAGGTGGACAGGGTCACGCGGCGCTTGGAGATCCCGTAGCCGAGGTCATCCATCATCAGATGCATGGCGGCGACGACGTTGTCGAAGTTCAGCAACGGCTCGCCCATGCCCATCATCACCACGTTGGTGATGGCGCGGTCGACGGTGGCCGGGACGCTGCCGAAAGATTTGTTGGCAATCCACACCTGACCGATGACTTCGGCGGCGGTGAGGTTGCTGTTGAAGCCTTGCTTGCCGGTGGAGCAGAAACTGCAATCCAGGGCACAGCCTGCCTGGGACGAAACGCACAAGGTGCCGCGCTTGCCCTGGGGAATGTACACGGTCTCGACGCAGCTGCCGGACGCCACGCGCACCACCCATTTACGGGTGCCGTCGCTGGAGATGTCCTCGCTGACCACTTCCGGACCACGCACTTCAGCAATGGCCTTGAGCTTGTCGCGCAAGGCTTTGCTGACGTTCGTCATGGCGTCGAAATCATCGACGCCAAAGTGGTGAATCCATTTCATTACCTGACCGGCACGGAAACGCTTCTCCCCGATTGAGTCGAAGAATTTTTCCATTTCCGGCTGGGTCAGACCCAGCAGGTTTGTTTTAACAGTCGATGTAGTCATGGATTCACCTTCACTCTGCAAGCAATGCTTAGCGAGTGGTTACTTCAGTAGCTGCGAAGAAGTAAGCGATTTCGCGAGCGGCAGCAGCTTCGGAGTCCGAACCGTGAACGGCGTTGGCGTCGATCGATTCAGCGAAGTCAGCACGGATGGTGCCGGCAGCAGCTTCTTTAGGGTTGGTAGCGCCCATCAGCTCACGGTTGCGAGCGATAGCGTTTTCGCCTTCCAGAACCTGAACGACAACCGGGCCGGAAGTCATGAATGCAACCAGGTCACCGAAGAAACCGCGCTCGCTGTGCTCAGCGTAGAAGCCTTCGGCTTCGGCTTTGGACAGTTGCTTCAGTTTCGAAGCTACAACGCGCAGGCCAGCGTCTTCGAAGCGAGTGGTGATCTTGCCGATCACGTTTTTAGCAACGGCGTCAGGCTTGATGATGGAGAAAGTACGTTGAACAGCCATGATGTAACTCCAGAAACGGTAATTTGCGAAAAATTAAACCCGCGAATTATACGCGGGTTCTTGGGTATTGCCTAACCTGCGAGACGATCAGTCCAATTCTGCGGCCCAGAGCTCCTGAACCGCTTCGAGCACCTTCTCGCCGACCCGGCCGGAAGTAGCATCGAAGTCAGGCAGTTCAAGAATCATCTGCTGCAAACGGACAAAACCTACAGAGTACGGGTCGAGTCCCTCGTGGGCCTCGGCCAGCTCTTCTGCAATGCGTTGAACATCATTCCAACCGTAGCTCATGACAGTCTTACCAGTCAGTGCGGCGCTTCAGCCGCATGGTTAAGCGAATATTTCGGAATCTCGACGGTGAGGTCTTCCTCACCGACGATGGCCTGGCAAGCCAGACGCGATTGCGCCTCAAGGCCCCAGGCACGGTCGAGGAAGTCTTCTTCCAGCTCGTCGGCCTCTTCCAGCGAGTCGAAACCCTCGCGGATGATGCAATGGCACGTAGTGCAGGCGCAGACGCCGCCGCATGCGCTTTCCATCTCGATATGGTGTTCGTGGGCCAGTTCGAGAATCGATGTGCCGGGCGCAGCCTCGACCACCATGCCTTCAGGGCAGAACTTCTCGTGGGGCAGAAAAATGACCTGCGGCATCAGATATCCTCGATTTCATTCAGGTTGCGCCCCGACAGAGCGGCTTTCACCGTCAGATCCATGCGGCGGGCAGCAAAAGCATCGGTCACTTGCGACAGACGTTTGGTCTGCTGCTCGATGGCGTAACCATCGGTACCTTTCATCAGTTCGGCCAGTTCCTGCATTTGCAGTTCGATGACCATGCGCTCTTCGGCGTCGAGCAAACGCTCGCCATCGGCCTCCAGCGCGCCCTGCACCGCTTCGAGCAGGCGTTGGGCATCGACTTGCTGCTCACGCAGAACGCGGGCGACCTTGTCGTCATTGGCGTGCTGGAACGAATCCTTGAGCATCTTGGCGATTTCGCCATCGGTCAGACCATAGGAAGGCTTGACCTGAATGCTCGCTTCAACGCCCGAACCCAACTCACGGGCAGACACGCTGAGCAGACCGTCGGCATCGACCTGGAAGGTCACGCGAATTTTCGCCGCACCGGCCACCATCGCCGGAATGCCGCGCAATTCGAAGCGAGCCAGAGAGCGGCAATCGCTGATCAGCTCGCGCTCACCCTGCAACACGTGGATCGCCATGGCCGACTGGCCGTCTTTATAGGTGGTGAAATCCTGAGCGCGGGCGACGGGAATGGTGGTGTTGCGCGGAATCACCTTCTCCATCAGACCGCCCATGGTTTCCAGCCCCAGGGAAAGCGGAATCACGTCGAGCAGCAGCAGTTCGCCGCCATCGCGCATGTTGCCAGCCAGGGTGTCAGCCTGGATCGCGGCCCCGATGGCCACCACTTGATCCGGGTCGATTTCCGTCAAAGGCTGACGACCGAAGGCTTCGGCAACGGCTTCGCGAACGCGCGGCACACGGGTCGAACCGCCGACCATGACCACGGCGTGGACGTCTTCCAGTTCAATACCGGAATCGCGAACGGCGCGGCGGCAGGCTTTCAGGCTGCGTGCGACCATTGGCTCGATCAGCGCATCGAAGGCTTCGCGGGTCAACTGGGCTTTCCAGTCGCCGTAAGCCACTTCAACGCTGGCGGCGTCGGTCAGAGCTTCTTTGGCCGCACAGGCAGTTTGCAGCAGATTGCGCTGCGCGCCCGGATCGAGATCGGCGGACAGGCCAGCGCTCTCAATGATCCAGCCGGCAATCGCGTGATCGAAGTCATCGCCGCCCAGCGCGCTGTCGCCGCCAGTGGCCAGAACTTCAAAGACGCCGCCGGTCAGACGCAGAATGGAGATATCGAAAGTACCGCCGCCCAGATCGTAGATCGCCACCAGACCTTCGGCGTGCTGATCCAGACCGTACGCCACAGCGGCAGCAGTCGGCTCGTTGAGCAGACGCAACACGTTCAGACCGGCGAGTTTGGCCGCATCCTTGGTGGCTTGGCGCTGCGCATCGTCGAAGTAGGCAGGAACGGTGATTACCGCGCCAACCAGTTCGCCACCCAAGGTCGCTTCAGCGCGTTGACGCAGGACCTTGAGGATATCGGCAGAGACTTCAACCGGGCTTTTCGGGCCTTGCACGGTATCGATGAACGGCATGTGCGATTCGCCGCCGACAAAGCGATAGGGCAACTGCTCGCCCAATTGCTTGACGTCGGACAGACCACGACCCATCAAGCGCTTGACCGAGAGCACGGTGTTCAGGGGATCGGAGGCTGCTGCTAGCTTGGCGGACTCACCGACTTCGACGCGGTCGGCGTGATAACGCACGGCGGACGGCAGGATGACCTGCCCGTTGGCGTCGGCCAGCGGTTCGGAAAGACCACTGCGCAGCGCAGCGACCAGCGAATTGGTAGTACCCAAGTCGATGCCCACAGCCAGGCGACGCTGGTGCGGTTGAGGACTTTGGCCGGGTTCGGCGATCTGCAGTAGAGCCATGGTGATCAGGTCTTGTCTGTCTGTCAGCGTGCAATCAGGGCAGCACTGGGTTAATCGTCGAGGCGCTCTTCCAGCTGGCGCACTTCGTAGGTGAGCTTGTCGAGGAACTGCATGCGCCGCATCAGGCGTTCGGCCTGCTCGCGTTGCGCTGCATCATCCCAACAGGCTGCGAAGCTTTCGTTGAGCTGCTCCTGAGCCGCCTTCAAGCGACGCTTGAACACGGCAACACCGTCGAGGTCGGCACTGTCCTGCAGATCTTCGAGCTCTTCGCGCCATTGCATCTGCTGCAGAAGGAATTCGGGATCGTGGACAGTGACTTCCATCGGCACTTCATGCCCGCTGATTTTCAGCAGGTAGCGTGCGCGCTGGGCCGGGCTCTTGAGCGTCTGGTAGGCGTCGTTGAGCCGCGCCGATTGCTCGAGCGCCGAGCGCTGCTCGCGTTCGGATGCATCGGCAAAGCGGTCAGGATGGACGCCGCGCGCCAACTCACGGTAGCGCGTGGCCAACTGCTCGAGATCCAGGCGGAAGCTCGGTTGCAGCTCGAATAAAGCGAAATGACAAGGAATACCCACGACCAGCCTCAGATGTTGAAGCTTTCGCCGCAGCCACATTCACCGCGCACGTTGGGGTTGTTGAACTTGAAGCCTTCGTTCAACCCTTCCTTGACGAAGTCGAGCTCGGTGCCGTCCAGGTAGGCCAGGCTTTTCGGGTCGATGATCACTTTTTCGCCGTGACTCTCGAACACCTGATCTTCCGCCACTACCTCGTCGACAAACTCCAGCACGTAGGCAAGGCCGGAACAGCCTGTGGTGCGAACACCCAGACGAATCCCTTCACCTTTGCCGCGCCCGTCGAGGGAGCGCCGCACGTGTCGAGCAGCCGCTTCTGTCATGCTGATAGCCATCGTTGACTCCTTACTCGTCGCCGAATCTTGAAATTCAGATCAAGCCTTTCTTCTGCTTGTAGTCGCGAACAGCCGCTTTGATAGCGTCTTCAGCGAGCACGGAGCAGTGGATTTTCACTGGCGGCAGGGCCAGTTCTTCGGCCAGCTGAGTGTTCTTGATGGTTTCGGCTTCGTCCAGGGTCTTGCCCTTCATCCACTCGGTAGCGAGGGAGCTGGAGGCGATTGCCGAACCGCAACCGTAGGTCTTGAACTTGGCGTCTTCGATAACGCCCTGATCGTTGACCTTGATCTGCAGACGCATCACGTCGCCGCACGCCGGAGCGCCGACCATGCCGGTGCCGACATCAGGATCTTCCGCGTTCATCTTGCCGACGTTGCGCGGGTTTTCGTAGTGGTCGATGACCTTTTCGCTGTAAGCCATGATTCTCAATCCTCACTCATCAGGGCCGCTCTTGAGACCCTGCAACTGCGCTGCGTTAACGCCGCGTCGCTACAGGATCTGTATCCGGCGGCTTCTATAGTTAGTGTGCCGCCCACTCGATTTTCGAGATATCGACGCCGTCTTTGTACATGTCCCACAGCGGCGACAGAGCGCGCAGCTTGGTAACGGCCTCGCAGACTTTCTGCGCGGCGTAGTCGATTTCTTCTTCGGTGGTGAAACGGCCGAAGGTAAAGCGGATCGAGCTGTGTGCCAGTTCGTCGTTGCGGCCCAGGGCGCGCAGTACGTAGGAAGGCTCCAGCGACGCCGAGGTGCAGGCCGAACCGGACGATACCGCCAGATCCTTGAGCGCCATGATCAGCGACTCGCCTTCAACGTAGTTGAAGCTCAGGTTCAGGTTGTGCGGAACGCGGGCGGTCAGGCTGCCGTTGACGTACAGCTCTTCCAGGTGCTCGACCTGCTTGTAGAAGCGATCGCTCAAGGCTTTGATGCGCACGTTTTCAGCGGCCATGTCTTCCTTGGCTACGCGGAACGCTTCGCCCATGCCGACGATCTGGTGGGTCGCCAGGGTGCCGGAACGCATGCCGCGCTCGTGACCGCCGCCGTGCATGGTCGCTTCGATGCGCACACGCGGCTTGCGGCTGACGTACAGCGCGCCGATGCCTTTAGGGCCATAAGTCTTGTGGGCGGAGAACGACATCATGTCGACTTTCAGCTTCTGCAGATCGATTTCGACCTTGCCGGTGGACTGAGCAGCATCGACATGGAACAGCACGCCTTTGGCGCGCAGCATTTCGCCGATGGCAGCGATGTCGTTGATGGTGCCGATTTCGTTGTTGACGTGCATCACCGACACCAGAATGGTGTCTTCGCGCAGTGCCGCGTCAATCATTGCCGGGGTGATCAGACCGTCTTCGGTCGGCTCGAGGTAGGTCACTTCGAAACCTTCACGCTCCAGCTGGCGCATGGTGTCGAGGACAGCCTTGTGCTCGATCTTGCTGGTGATCAGGTGCTTGCCCTTGGAGGCGTAAAAATGTGCCGCGCCCTTGATCGCCAGGTTGTCGGATTCAGTAGCACCGGAGGTCCAGACGATTTCGCGGGGGTCGGCGTTGACCAGATCGGCCACCTGACGACGAGCGTTTTCGACGGACTCTTCAGCCTTCCAGCCGAACACGTGGGAGCGGGACGCCGGGTTACCGAAGTTTCCGTCGACCAGCAGGCATTCACTCATTTTCTGCGCAACGCGCGGATCAACCGGGGTGGTTGCAGAGTAATCAAGGTAAATCGGCAATTTCATGGACTATCTCCTAAATCAGGGCTGGCGTGCCGCGGGTAGCTCTTCGGCTGTCATTCGACGGCGGACGCTTCAATCTTGTCCAGGCGTGGCGCCTTGCTGCTGCAACGGCGCTGGTCCTGACGCTGGGCCACTTCTTGTACCTCACGGCGAGTCACAAGGTCGGCCAAGCTGATACCGCTCAGAAATTCGTGAATCTGCAGGCTCAAGTCGCACCACAGATGATGGGTCAGGCAGGTATCGCCGGAATGGCAATCGCCCTGGCCCTGGCACTTGGTGGCATCGACCGATTCGTTCACCGCATCGATCACCTGGGCGACCTGGATGCCCTGCATGTCGCGGGACAACTGGTAGCCACCACCCGGACCGCGAACGCTGGAAACCAGGTTGCTGCGGCGCAGCTTGGCGAACAGCTGTTCGAGGTAGGACAGGGAGATGCCTTGGCGCTCGGAGATATCGGCCAGAGACACCGGCCCGTGCTGCGCGTGCAACGCCAGGTCAAGCATGGCGGTCACGGCGTATCGGCCTTTTGTAGTCAGTCGCATGGACAGTTACCACGGAGTTCGGAATGGGCGGGAGTATGCAATTCCCGAGCATTTAAGTCAACTATAAGACCTAGTGCTTTAGTCGGGTTTACCCGCAAAAGAGCGCGCGAATGATAGCAGGGTCTGCAGCCCAATGGCACACCAGCTGCTGGACGCCTTTGTAGGAGCTGCCGAAGGCTGCGATCTTTTGATCTTAAGAAGGCAAAATCAAAAGATCGCAGCCTTCGGCAGCTCCTACAGAGGCTTTAGCCGGCTTTCGATTCGTCCTTGCCCTTGACGCAAGCGAAGTCTTCTTCGCGCAGCTCAGGCAGATCTTTCGCACAGTAATTGCTGCCCAGATCCTTCAGCGCGCCGCACATGCCTTCCAGGCGCCCGTCCACTGCTTGCAGATGATCGAGCAATTGGCCGATGGCCCGGGCCACCGGGTCGGGCATGTCTTCGCTGACACCGTAGGCGTCGAAACCGATCTTTTCCGCCATGGCTTTGCGCTTGGCGTCCTGCTCTTCGTCAGTTTTGACGATGATCCGCCCCGGAATTCCCACCACTGTGGCGCCCGGCGGCACTTCCTTGGTGACCACAGCGTTGGAGCCGACTTTGGCGCCGGCACCCACCGTGAACGGGCCAAGCACCTTGGCGCCAGCACCAACCACCACGCCGTCACCCAGTGTCGGGTGGCGCTTGCCTTTGTTCCAGCTGGTGCCGCCGAGGGTCACGCCTTGATAGATGGTGACGTCGTCGCCGATCTCGGCGGTTTCACCAATGACGATGCCCATGCCGTGGTCGATGAAGAACCGCCGACCGACCTTGGCACCCGGATGAATCTCGATCCCGGTCAGCCAGCGACCGAAGTTCGACACCAGCCGCGCCAGCCATTTAAGTTCGTTGCGCCAGAGCATGCCGGCCAGACGATGAATCCAGATCGCATGCATGCCGGGGTAGCAGGTCAGGACTTCAAAAGCGTTACGCGCCGCCGGGTCTCGATGGAATACGCTCTGGATATCTTCACGCAAACGCTCAAACATCATTTAATCCTTCCGCTTTAGAAGCTCGCCACGGGCCGCTTTCTGGGTTTCCGTGAGGATGCCACGCAAAATATTCATTTCCGCCCGGCTGACCGAGCTGCGTCCGTACAACCGGCGCAGGCGCGCCATCAAGTGGCGTGGCTTTTCCGGGTCGAGGAATTCGATGGCAACCAGTGTCTGCTCCAGGTGCTCATAGAATCGCTCCAGCTCATCCATGGTCGCCAGCTCGGCGCTTTTCACCGAGGCCACTTCTTCTTTCTCGACCTTGCTCGGCTGACCCTGTGCGGCCAGCCAGGCCATGCGCACTTCATAACTCAATACCTGCACCGCCGCCCCGAGATTCAGCGAACTGAAGGTCGGGTCGGAAGGGATGTGCACGTGAAAATGACATCGCTGCAGCTCTTCGTTGGTCAGGCCGGAATCTTCACGGCCGAACACCAAAGCAATCTCGGCGCCCTGCCCGGCTTCCTCGACCACCTTGTTGCCGCATTCGCGCGGATCGAGCAGGGGCCAGGGAATGCGCCGGTCGCGGGCGCTGGTGCCGAGCACCAGATTGCAGCCGACCAGAGCATCTTCCAAGGTGGCGACGACTTGCGCGTTTTCAAGGATGTCACCGGCACCGGAGGCGCGGGCGTCGGCCTCGTGGTGCGGGAAGACCCGCGGTTCGACCAGCACCAGTCGCGACAGACCCATGTTTTTCATGGCGCGCGCGGCCCCGCCGATGTTACCGGGGTGGCTGGTATTGACCAGGACGACACGAATGTTCTGCAGCAAGGGAGGCGCTCTCGGACACAGGAAAGGGGGGCAAATCTTACAGAACAGCCTACCGTTAAGCTATGAAAGCGAACAGCGTCCTTCACCTGAAGAAAAGTTCTGATAGAATGCGCGGCTTTCTTTAACAACCTTAGGTGACACATCCATGCAGCCCATGCTGAATATCGCGCTGCGCGCCGCCCGCAGCGCCAGTGAACTGATCTTCCGCTCCATCGAGCGCCTGGATACCATCAAGGTCGACGAAAAAGACGCCAAGGATTACGTATCCGAGGTCGATCGCGCCGCTGAACAGAAAATCATCGATGCCCTGCGCAAGGCTTACCCGAATCACTCGATTCAGGGTGAAGAAACCGGCCTGCACGCTGGCACCGGCATCGAAGGCGAAGAGTACCTGTGGATCATCGATCCGCTGGACGGCACCACCAACTTCCTCCGTGGCATTCCGCACTTTGCAGTGAGTATTGCCTGCAAATATCGTGGTCGCCTGGAACACGCAGTGGTTCTGGACCCGGTCCGCCAGGAAGAATTCACCGCCAGCCGTGGTCGCGGCGCTCAACTGAACGGTCGTCGTCTGCGCGTAAGCGGTCGCACCAGCCTCGATGGCGCTCTGCTCGGCACTGGCTTCCCGTTCCGTGACGATCAGATGGACAACCTCGACAACTACCTGGGCATGTTCCGCGCCCTGGTTGGCCAGACTGCCGGCATCCGCCGCGCCGGTTCGGCGAGCCTGGACCTGGCTTACGTAGCTGCCGGTCGTTTCGATGCGTTCTGGGAATCGGGCCTGTCCGAGTGGGACATGGCTGCAGGCGCCCTGCTGATTCAAGAAGCCGGCGGCCTGGTGAGCGATTTCACCGGCGGTCACGACTTCCTGGAAAAAGGCCACATCGTTGCCGGCAACACCAAATGCTTCAAGGCAGTGCTGACGGCGATCCAGCCGCACCTGCCGGCCTCGCTGAAGCGCTAAGCTTTACGCGAAACCAAAAAGCACCCTTCGGGGTGCTTTTTTATGCCTGCAATTCCAAACAGCACAATTCCCTGTGGGAGCGAGCCTGCTCGCGAATGGGCGTGTCAACAAAGGAAATATCAACTGTTGGACCGCATTCGCGAGCAGGCTCGTTCCCACAGGTGAGAATCGCGCGCTGCCCTGAATCGCGGGTATAAAAAAAGCACCCCGCAGGGTGCTTCTTTTCACAACAGTAGCGCTTTACTGACCTGGCTCATTCTGCGACAGGATCAGCTTGCCTTCCTTGTCGACCGGAATCTGGTTGCCCGGATCGCGATCCATCCGCACTTTGCCTTCCTTGCCATCAAGCGAGTAACGCACGTCGTAACCGACGACCTTGTCGCTGATGTCATTGACCGTGTTGCAGCGGGTTTGCGTAGTGGTGTAGGTGTCACGCTCCTGCATGCCCTCCTGCACCTTGTTGCCCGCGTAACCGCCACCGACCGCACCGGCCACCGTGGCAATCTTCTTGCCGGTACCGCCGCCAATCTGGTTGCCCAGCAAACCACCGGCCAGCGCGCCGACCACGGTACCGGCGATCTGGTGTTGATCTTTTACCGGTGCCTGACGGGTCACCGTTACATCCTTGCATACTTCACGTGGAGTCTTGATCTGTGTCTTGACCGGCTCAACGGCTAATACTTGCGCATACTCAGGGCCGCTTTTAACCAGGCTGTAGGTGGCAACAGCACCCCCGGCTGTGACACCGACAGCACCCAATACCGCACCAACCAGCAACGACTTGTTCACATGAACCTCCTGACCATCACATGCGGGACGCGCCCGCGCTTCTCCCAGCCTTGGAGCACAAAAAAAGGCGCGAGTTCAACTCGCGCCTTTTGTTGGCTGACAGCCGGGAAATCGCTGACCTTTATGGACGGTCGTCGACTTCCTTGTCGGTGTTGGCCGGAGGAATCAGATCCTCGGTGGTCAGGTTCAGCCAGATCAGCACCACGTTGGCGATATAGATCGACGAGTAGGTACCCGCCAGTACACCGATGAACAGCGCGATGGAGAAGCCGAACAGGTTGTCGCCGCCGAAGAACAGCAGCGCCGCGATCGCCAGCAGAGTGGAGATCGACGTCGCCATGGTGCGCAGCAGGGTCTGGGTGGTCGAGATGTTGATGTTCTCGATCAGCGTCGCCTTGCGCAGCACACGGAAGTTCTCACGTACCCGGTCGAAAACCACGATGGTGTCGTTCAGCGAGTAACCGATGATCGCCAGCACCGCCGCCAGCACCGTCAGATCGAAGGTGATCTGGAAGTACGAGAGGATACCCACGGTCACGATCACGTCGTGGATCAGCGAGACAATGGCGCCGACCGCAAACTTCCACTGAAAGCGGAACGCCAGGTAGATCAGGATGCCGCCGAGCGCCAGCAGCATGCCGAGGCCGCCCTGGTCGCGCAGTTCTTCACCGACCTGCGGGCCGACGAACTCGACTCGCTTGACCGTCGCCGGGTTGTCGCCGCCGACTTTCTGCAATGCGTCTGCGACCTGATGGCCCAGCTGCGGGTCTTCACCCGGCATGCGCACCAGCAGGTCGGTCGTCGCACCGAAGTTCTGCACCACGGCTTCGTGATAACCGGAAGTCGCCAGTTGCTCGCGCACCTTGGTGACGTCGGCCGGACGCTCGTAGGTCAGCTCGATGAGCGTACCGCCGGTGAAGTCCAGGCCCCAGTTCATGCCCTTGGTGGCGACACTGAACAAGGCAATGACGGTAAGCAGCAATGTGACGCCGAACGCGAAGTTGCGAACGCCCATGAAGTTGATTGTACGTAACATGGCAGCCCCTTAAATCCACAACTTCTTGAAGTCACGTCCGCCAAAGATCAGGTTGACCATTGCGCGGGTCACCATGATGGCCGTGAACATCGAGGTAAAGATCCCGAGGGACATGGTCACTGCGAAACCCTTCACCGGGCCGGTGCCCATGGCGAAGAGAATGCCGCCGACCAGCAAGGTGGTCAGGTTGGCGTCGAGAATCGCGGTGAATGCCCGGCCGAAGCCTTCGTTGATTGCCCGCTGCACAGTCATGCCGGCGGCGATCTCTTCACGAATCCGCGAGAAGATCAGTACGTTGGCGTCGACCGCCATACCCATGGTCAGGACGATACCGGCGATACCCGGCAGGGTCAGCGTGGCGCCCAGCAACGACATCAACGCCAGCAGCAGCACCATGTTCACCGCCAGCGCGACGGTGGCGATGACGCCGAAGAAGCGGTAGATGGCGATGATGAACAGCGATACGAACAGCATGCCCCACAGGGAAGCGTCGATACCTTTGGTGATGTTGTCAGCACCCAGGCTCGGACCGATTGTGCGCTCTTCAGCGAAGTACATCGGTGCAGCCAGACCACCGGCACGCAGCAGCAGTGCCAGCTCGGACGACTCGCCCTGACCGTTCAGGCCAGTGATGCGGAATTGCGCACCCAGCGGCGACTGAATGGTCGCCAGGCTGATGATCTTCTTCTCTTCCTTGAACGTCTGCACCGCAACGTCTTTCTCGACGCCATCAACCACTTGTTTGGTGTAAGTGGTGACCGGACGCTGTTCGATGAAGATCACCGCCATGCTGCGGCCGACGTTGGAACGGGTCGCGCGGCTCATCAGCTCGCCACCGTGGCCATCCAGACGGATGTTCACTTCAGGCGTGCCGTGCTCGCCGAAACCGGCCTTGGCGTCGGTGACCTGGTCACCGGTGATGATCAGACCACGCTCGATCTGTGCTGGCGGACGGTTGCCCTCGCGGAATTCGAACGATTCGGAAGTGGCTTTCGAAGCGCCCGGCTCGGCGGCCAGACGGAACTCGAGGTTGGCCGTCTTGCCGAGAATACGCTTGGCTTCGGCAGTGTCCTGCACGCCCGGCAGCTCAACCACGATGCGGTTGGCGCCCTGACGCTGCACGATCGGTTCGGCAACACCCAGCTCGTTGACGCGGTTACGTACCGTGGTCAGGTTCTGCTTGATGGAGTATTCACGGATTTCCGCCAGCTTGGCCGGGGTCATCGCCAGACGCAGCACCGGTTGACCGTTGAGGTCGGCCGGAACAATGTCGAAATCGTTGAAGTTCTTGCGGATCAGCGCACGGGCCTGTTCGCGGGAGTCTTCATCGCTGAAGCCCAACTGAATGGCACCGCCCAGTTGCGGCAGGCTGCGATAGCGCAGCTTCTCTTTGCGCAGCAGGCTCTTGACGTCGCCTTCGTAGACTTTCAGGCGCGCATCGAGGGCTTTGTCCATGTCCACTTCGAGCAGGAAGTGCACACCACCGGACAAGTCCAGACCCAGCTTCATCGGGTGCGCACCGAGATTGCGCAGCCATTGCGGGGTGGTCTGTGCCAGGTTCAGCGCGACGACGTAGTCATCACCCAATGCCTTGCGTACAACGTCCTTGGCCGGCAACTGATCTTCAGCCTTGCTCAGACGGATCAGACCGCCCTTGCCGCCCGCCGTCAGCGTTGCCGCCTTGACGTTGATGCCGGACTCTTTCAGCGCTGTGCTGACGCGAGCCAGATCGGCGTCATTGACCTGCAGAGCCGTGCTGGCGCCGCTGATCTGAATCGCCGGGTCATCGGGGTAAAGATTGGGAGCGGAATAAATCAGACCGATCGCCAGCACCGCCAGGATCAGAATGTATTTCCACAGAGGGTATTTGTTCAGCATCACGCCGCCCGTTATGAACGCGGGGCGCCTTGCGCGCCCCGTCGATTGAGTAGAAGTTGTTGCTCTTAGATCGCTTTCAGCGTGCCTTTTGGCAGCGTGGCGGCGATGGCGCCTTTCTGGAACTTCATTTCCACGGTGTCGGACACTTCCAGAACCACGAAGTCATCGGCAACCTTGGTGATCTTGCCGGCGATGCCGCCAGTGGTCACGACTTCGTCGCCCTTCTGCAGGCTGCTCAGCAGGTTCTTCTGCTCTTTGGCGCGCTTGGCCTGTGGACGCCAGATCATCAGGTAGAAGATGACCAGGAAGCCGACCAGGAAAATCCACTCGAAGCCGCCGCCCATTGGGCTTGCAGCAGCCGGTGCAGCTGCGTCAGCCATGGCGTTAGAGATAAAAAAGCTCATTTAGCACTCCAGTTGCAAATGTTGAATCTTGGGGTCAGAAAACTCAGTCCAAAGGCGGAACGGGAAGTCCGCGTTTGGCGTAGAAGGCATCGACAAAGGCGGCCAATGTACCCTGTTGAATAGCCTCGCGCAAACCAGCCATCAGCACCTGATAATGGCGCAAGTTATGGATGGTATTGAGCATGCTGCCGAGCATTTCGCCGCACTTGTCCAGGTGATGCAGATAAGCGCGCGAGAAGTTCTGGCAGGTGTAGCAATCGCAGGTCGGATCCAGCGGCGATTCATCATGGCGATGGAACGCGTTACGGATCTTCAGCACACCGGTATCGATGAACAGATGCCCATTGCGGGCATTACGGGTTGGCATCACGCAATCGAACATGTCCACCCCGCGGCGCACACCCTCAACCAGATCTTCCGGTTTGCCAACGCCCATAAGGTAACGAGGTTTGTCAGCGGGCATCTGCCCCGGCAGATAATCCAGCACCTTGATCATTTCGTGCTTCGGTTCGCCCACCGACAGACCGCCGATGGCGAGGCCGTCGAAGCCGATCTTGTCGAGGCCTTCGAGCGAGCGCATGCGCAGGTTTTCATGCATGCCGCCCTGAACGATGCCGAACAGCGCTGCGGTGTTGTCACCGTGGGCATTCTTCGAACGCTGGGCCCAACGCAACGACAGCTCCATCGACACCCGCGCGACGTCTTCGTCAGCCGGATACGGCGTGCATTCGTCGAAGATCATCACAATGTCGGAACCGAGATCGCGCTGCACCTGCATCGATTCTTCCGGACCCATGAACACTTTGGCGCCGTCGACCGGAGAAGCGAAGGTCACGCCCTCCTCCTTGATCTTGCGCATCGCGCCGAGGCTGAACACCTGGAAGCCGCCGGAGTCGGTGAGGATCGGGCCTTTCCACTGCATGAAATCGTGCAGGTCGCCGTGTTCCTTGATCACTTGAGTGCCGGGACGCAGCCACAGGTGAAAGGTGTTGCCCAGAATGATTTCCGCGCCCGTGGCGACGATGTCGCGCGGCAGCATGCCCTTGACCGTGCCGTAGGTGCCGACCGGCATGAACGCCGGGGTCTCGACGGTGCCACGGGGGAAGGTCAGGCGACCACGACGAGCCTTGCCATCGGTGGCCAGCAGCTCAAAGGACATTCGACATTCGCGACTCATTCTGTTTCCTCTGGGCCTGTCTGTTCAGGGGCAGTTGGAGCGGGATTGCGGGTGATGAACATCGCATCCCCGTAACTGAAAAAGCGGTAACCGTTTTCCACGGCGGCCTTGTAGGCGGCCATGGTTTCGGGATAACCGGCAAACGCGGAAACCAGCATCAACAGCGTGGATTCCGGCAAATGGAAATTGGTCACCAGAGCATCGACCACATGAAACGGCCGGCCCGGATAGATAAAGATGTCGGTGTCGCCACTGAACGGCTTGAGCACACCATCGCGCGCCGCACTTTCCAGCGAACGCACGCTGGTGGTGCCGACCGCAATCACCCGACCGCCCCGCGCACGGCACGCAGCGACCGCATCGACTACATCCTGGCCGACTTCCAGCCACTCGCTGTGCATGTGGTGATCTTCGATCTTCTCGACACGCACCGGCTGAAACGTCCCCGCGCCCACGTGCAACGTCACGAACGCAGTCTCGACGCCCTTGGCAGCAATCGCCTGCATCAGCGGCTCATCGAAATGCAGCCCCGCCGTCGGCGCCGCCACCGCGCCCAGACGCTGGGCGTACACGGTCTGATAACGCTCGCGATCCGAGCCTTCATCCGGGCGGTCTATATAAGGAGGCAACGGCATGTGCCCGACGCGGTCGAGCAGCGGCAAGACTTCCTCAGCAAAACCCAGCTCGAACAGCGCATCATGACGCGCCAGCATCTCGGCTTCGCCACCGCCGTCGATAAGGATCTTCGAACCCGGTTTCGGCGACTTGCTGGAGCGCACATGGGCCAGCACGCGGTGCGCATCGAGCACGCGCTCGATGAGAATTTCCAGCTTGCCGCCGGACGCTTTCTGCCCGAACAGCCGCGCCGGAATCACCCGGGTATTGTTGAACACCATCAAATCGCCCGGGCGCAAATGCTCAAGCAAATCAGTGAATTGACGGTGTGCCAAGGCGCCGCTCGGCCCATCAAGGGTCAGCAGGCGACTACCGCGACGCTCGGCCAACGGATGGCGGGCGATCAGCGAATCAGGAAGCTCGAAAGTAAAGTCAGCAACGCGCATGATGGGGTTCGTCTAGCAGGGCCGGAAAGTCTAGCGGAAATATCAAAAATTGACCATGAAACGTGATTGACCAACGGTAATCACCTCTCTATACTTCGCCGCCATTGAGCCCTGATGGCGGAATTGGTAGACGCGGCGGATTCAAAATCCGTTTTCGAAAGGAGTGGGAGTTCGAGTCTCCCTCGGGGCACCAACACAGAGAAAAAGGTCTTGCGAAAGCAGGGCCTTTTTTTTCGTCTGGTGGAAAGTGGAGGGTTGTTTTTGTCTTTTTTCCAAAACAATCAGGGCAACCAGCTTTTCACTCTTGCGGCGCCGGGGCCAACGCGCCACCGGCTAGCCTAATGCCCAACCGTCTAGGGCAACAAGCCCATCAAAAAACCTCAATCGAACCTGCAGTAATTGCTCTGACTCCATGTCCTGACGCTGGGGAACTGGCCGGATCGGTTACGTGCCGCAGGTTTTGCCAAACGCCCTGTCATAATCGCCTGATCCCGGCTAGTTCGAGCTCAAAGCCTACTTTCGATTTCCTCCCAGATGTACGCGTAGTTGTACTTCAACCAACGAACCAGCACTTTATCGAACTGGCGACGAAACCAGTTTCGCTCCCTAGCTTCCAGCCTTTCCTCAATCGATTCTCTGAGTATGTCGGGGTCGAAACCCGTCCATATCGGAGGCACAGGTGCAACGAGATTGGTAAAGCACACCGGCGCGACCTCGGAATAAAGAATTGAGTAAAGGATTTCAGGGTCTACACCTCTCACCTTATTCGCCAAATAATCATATTCCACGGGAAAATCATTGAATGGCTCGGAAAGAGCGGCTCTAACTTTTGTCAGTTGTGGCTCGGTCAGAAGATGTCCCAATGTGTGAGCTCCTCTAACTCTTCGTCCAATGAACTTGCCACTGCTTCGCCTGCAACACCGCCGGCGATTGTTCCTGCCAAGACAACTGCTATCGCACAAATAGGAGCGCCTGGGCCGCAGAGTGCGCTAACGCCCATCCCCGCGAGAACACCGCCGACCGCCCCCGAACCAACAATGATGCCTTGGCGAGCAGCTTCTTTGGGTTTGTTGTCAGCATTCAGAATTTGATAGGTTGCCAGAGCCGCCGTCACGAGAACACCAAGCTTGCCCATGACCAGCATTTTTTTGGTGCCGGCCGTGAATCTCGCATTATCACGACCGGAGGATTCCAAGATGGCGTAGTGAACTTTGTTCTTCTCTACATCCGAAAGACTGTCATACCCCTTCTGAAAAAAGTTTTCAGAGTAGATATCCAATAGTGTTTTCAGTCCTTTCCCGTCTTTCTTTTTCCTCTGAGCGATCGCCAATCCTTGCGCTGACGTGAATTTACGATGCTCCATCATGATTTTGTTACGCATCTCATGACTAAACTTCACACCTTCTTGCGCCGTAATTCTTCCCGCTTTCACGTCGTCTCTAACTTGTTGAGACATACGCTTGATATTCTTGGTATAGCTCGCCCTGATCTTTTCATCAGAGATGGCATCCAGTGAAAATCTCAGCGCACTGCCCTCCATCAGCTCTAGCGCCCTGTCGAGTGGCGAGTCCTGAAGGGCGTGCTCGCGCTGGACTACGTAGCTGCCTGTCACAATGTACGGTTCGGTCATAGGACGGTCCTTATCCCAATATTTTGCTCAAAAGGCTTTCAGTAAGAGACGAGCCTTCTGCAGGCTGTTCTTCCTCGAATTTGAGCATCAAGCACTTCTTGCCCGATGGATTTGCGAATTTGACCGCATTGTCGTTGTTGAATACGCCCAGGAGTGATGAACCATCATCAAAGTGGGCGATACAGGAAAGTCCCTCATAACTTTCCTCGGCAGGAATTCTGAAGCCAATCCATCCGGCTTGTCCGATTAGAGGTTCGGGTGGAACAAAGTCGCACGGGGTGTGCGTATCGCCAATGATGATTGTGCTCGACCCACCTATTACGATGCTGCCGTGCGTACCGCCGGTATTGATCGTGGCAGCATTTTTACCATTTATGAAAACTGTCGAGGAAAGCCCCGAAGAGAGCGCACTGCCGCAGGTACATGAATCACCTTGGCGAGCTGCGGGCAAACCATCGAAGAAAACGTCAGGCGAACCTGTCGCGATGGGGTTGGTTCCGTGCCCTGGAACAGGACAGCTGGAGGGATCGCTTTTACGAGCGGCTGGGTTAGCCATGAATGACTCCTGTCAAAAAAATCCTTTTTGAGAGGTAAACCTATCACGAAATTCAGCCTGGACGGCCGCATCCGATCATTCAAAAAAGTGCTCGATCACCAGACCGCGCTACCTGTTGCTTCGGTTAACGCGGTTGGTACTTCGCTGGCGTTTCCTACCTTGCCGTCAACTCAGGTTTCAGAATGGGACGCGGCTCCTCCCTACTCCTTGACTGCAAACATCCGCTCAGCAATCTCCCGCCCCCGCTCCAACCCTTCCTCCGTCAACCATATCGATTTGTTCCGGTTCACCGGATTACTGATCAAACCCTGTTCGTGCAAGCGGTTCATGATCTCGAAGTCATAGCCCTTCCACGCATTGCCGGCGTCGGAGCTATAGGCTGCCAGGAGAGCAAGGACGGCGTCGTCGATCAGTTTCATGTCGTATTCCATGATGGTCACTCCGCTGATGTTCAGTGTTTGTAATCAAAGCGTCGTATCAAAGTGGATTTCAATGCTGCGCGAGCTTGTAGGTTTTAGATGCCCGATTGCTGGTTGCCTCGCATGCGATCCCCGCCCGTATAATCACGCCCGCACGGCAAACCTCCTCTGGCCTTTCGCGCATTGGTTTCAAACCTTCCACTTCACTGACAGACATCCCCATGGAAACCTCACTGGAAACCGTCGCCCTCTTCTCCCTCAAACTTGCCTACGAAGAAGAGGGCCTGAGCCCCATCCTGCGCGATGACATGGTCATGGGCGATTATCAGAAAGATGTTTTCGAGCTACTGGTGAAACGCGGCGATGTCGAGGCCATTCAGTTCAAGATGAACGAATGCCTGAACCTGGCGCTGGATGCTTTGGGCGGGGTCGAGAAGCCGTTGGGGCGGGAGTTGCGCAAGTTGTCGGCGGAGTTGGCTCAGGCGCGGTCGGTGGAGCAGCTGGGTCAGCCGCTGCTCGCGCTGAAGGGGTATCTGCGCGACATTCTTTGAGTGGTGCGCTACAGCCATGCCGCTATCTCGTCCGATCAGCGACGAGCTTTCAGCACTCTAATATCCGTTGGGAAGCCGTCAGCGCCAACCAGTTGTTTCCAGCCCATGTATTGAAATTCGCCATTGGGATCGATGTAGTCGCCCTTCTCTGGTTGCCCTCCGCCAACTATCGCCACACGCTTCACTTCGCCACAGCCGCCATCCGACGGGCGAACGGTGTAGATCACATACGGCTTCACGTATTGCGTGGCGCGGAAGTATTGGCCGCAGATTTCGTCGACGGTAATCAGCATGGTTTTCAGGCGGGCTTCGCAGTCGGTGTCTTCGTGCAGTTTCAGGAAGGAGATGTCGCCGACGTCGCTGTAGCCGAGAGAACGGGCGCGTTGGTAGGCGGGGGAGTTCTGGTGTGCAATTCTGCCTTCCTCCACACCGCGTTGCATTTGCGCGGCGAACTCGGCTTTGCCTTGGGCCAGGGTTGCCTCGGCGTGGGCGGCGACGTTTTCGCAGTGGGCGTACTCGCTGGAGTCGAGGTGTTGCGGTAGCAGGTTGAGGCGGCGCTCGTTCATGGAGGCGAGGCTGTCTTGCAGGCCCGACGTGGCTGCATAGGCAGCGGAGACGCGACCGCTCTGGACGTCGGCGATTGTCTCCTGCATCCGCTGGCAATTGGCGAGGTAGTAATTCCAGCTGGCTTGCGGGTGTTCTTTCGCGAAGCAGAAGGCTGGGGTAATGGAGATGGCAAGGGTGAGAGCGCCGAGTAGTTGCAGCAAACGGGTTGTGGAAAACATGGGTAGTCCATTACAGAGAAGGCATGGCGGGACGCTACTATTTTGCTATCGTGCCGTCCACTCTCTACAGGCGAGCAAGTTGCCGCCTCTGTCTCGTAGCCAGGAAAGAAATCCGATGGATGCTGTGTTGTGTTTGGTAGTCATGGCGGCAATGTGGTTCTGGGTGGTGCGACAGCGCGGGCATTGGAATCTGTTGTTGGCAAACCTCGCCGGAGCGGGCAGCGCTGTGGTGGCGGGCATTGTCTTCACGCTGCTTTACGACGGGCTGTTCGGCACCACCATGGCAGCGCCGGGACTGCATAATAGCCTGGTGGTGTTCATGACCAGCGCGGGCGTTCTGGCGGGTGTGTGGTTGTGGATCGCCAAACGTCGTCAGCCGGCGCATCCGGTTGCACGTCAACTGCTTGCGGGGGGCTGTGGCTTTGCCGCTGGGATGATCACGTTGATTTTTCTGGCGGCGAATTATTTTCCGCAGCCGTAGCCGGACGGCGCGTCTATTTTGCTATCTTGCCGCGCATCGTCGGGGCTTGCTGATCGTCTCGCGTCGCGCTTGGATTGTTGAAAGGTAAGGAAAGGATCAAATGGAGTTTTTGCGTTTTCTGGCATTCGTCGCTGTCTGGGGTTTCATGTGGCGCTGGGTGGTGAAAAACCGCGGCAGCTGGAATATTTTCTACGGCAACATCGTTGGCGCGGCGGGTGGGTTCATTGTCGGGCTGGTGATGTTGTCGATCACCTTTTCGCTGTTTCCTTCGTCGTTCGATCACGAGGCGCAGGCGCAAAACACGCCAGTCGTCGAGTCGACCTCTGTACTGCCTGAAGCCGAGGCAGTCACGCCCGCCACCGAGCTGAAAGATGCGCCGGTTTTTGCTGCCATCGAAGCGGATGACAAGCCTTCCCCGCCGGACTCCGCACTGTTGCCGAATAACGTCAGCCGAGCGCCGAAATCAATGGCGGTACAAACGGTGCTGAATCAGAGCGACTACGAGGGTCGCATGGCCCTGGCCGCGCTGAACAAGAAGTTGCGCGGCGACGCACAGGCCGACAAGTCGATGATCGCGTATGTCATGTGCAGCCCGTTTGTCACCAGCACCCTGCGTTATCCCGCTTCGGCGCGTTTTGCCGACAGCAAAGCGCTGGTCAGCCATCGCTACAAGGATCAGGTCTACAGCTTCAGCAACAGCGTCACTGCGCGCAACATGAATGGCGACGATGTCACCTACCGTTTCGATTGCTCCGTGCAGGAATTGCCACGGGTTGATGCGACGGCTGGGGAATGGCGTTTGCTGGCGCTGAAACTGCAAAAAGCCGACTCTTAAGGCTGATTTAAGGGATCAAGGCGCCGGCTGCGCTATCATCGCCGGCCTGTGCGCCTTGAACTTTATCCTCAATGTTTCCAACACCCGATAACCTGATCTCGCTGCCTCCTGTACTGGCCGGCCCGCTGCTGCGGCGGCTGGAGCCGACGCGCGTGGTGCTGTGGCTGGTGGGCTCGCGTGAACTGTCGCTGACCTTGCGCCTGCAGGGTGTAGGAGATATTCCGCTCGACTCGGAGAAATGCACGGTCATTGCCGTAGGCCGTCATGCGTTCGTGCATCTGATAGACGTTCAGCTTGAAGGCGCCCTGCCCTGCGACACGTTTATCGATTACGACCTGCTGATCGATGACGCCATCGGTATGGCTGAGTGGGCGCCTCACCTGCTCTACCCCGGCGCTACCTGCGCGAACCTCGTCGTGCGCTCGCGAATCGATCAATTACTCCACGGTTCCTGCCGCAAGCCGCATCATCCGGCAACCGATGGTTTGCTCTGCGTCGATCAATTGCTGGCCGACGAAGCCGATGCGCAACGGCGCCCGGCGTTGCTGATGATGAGCGGTGATCAGGTCTATGCCGACGACGTCGCCGGTCCTATGCTGCGGGCGATTCACGCCTTGATCGAGCGTCTGGGTCTGTTCGATGAGCACCTTGACGGTGCCGTGGTCAGCGACAGCGCCAAGCTCTATGAGCACCCGGCCAGCTACTACCACCGTGCGGATTTGTTACCGGCGCTGGAGAGCAACGAGACCTTGCGCGAGCGATTTTTCGGTGGCGCGCGTAAGCCGATTTTCACCAGCAGCAGTGCCGACAATCACTTGGTGACGTTCGCCGAAGTCATGGCCATGTACATGCTGGTGTGGTCGCCGACGCCGTGGTCGTTGATCAATCCGAGCGCGCCGACGCTGACGCCTGAACGCCGCAAGCGCTACAACCTCGAGCAGACGCGCATCGATGCTTTCAAGGCGGGCCTGGGCAACGTCGCGCGGGCGCTGGCCCATCTGCCGAGCCTGATGATTTTCGATGATCACGACATCACCGATGACTGGAATCTTTCTGCGCAATGGGAGGAAACCGCCTACGGCCATCCGTTCTCCAAACGCATCATTGGCAATGCGCTGATTGCCTATTTGTTGTGTCAGGGCTGGGGCAACAATCCGGATGCCTTCAAGGGCGTGTTGGAGCAGACCGCGCAACTGAGCGCCAGTGGCGACGACGGCTATCTGGACATGCCGGTGCAGGACGATCTGATTGATCAGTTGCTGCGTTTTCAGCAGTGGCATTTCGTATTGCCGAGCACTCCGGCACTGGTGGTGATCGACACGCGCACCCGGCGCTGGCGCAGCGAGATGGCGCTCAAGCAACCATCGGGCCTGCTCGACTGGGAAGCCTTGAGCGAACTGCAACAGGAACTGCTCGATCACCCTTCGGCAATCGTCGTGTCGCCGGCACCGATCTTCGGTGTGAAGCTGATTGAAACCGTGCAGAAAGTGTTCAGCTGGTGCGGTTATCCGCTGCTGGTCGACGCGGAAAACTGGATGGCCCATCGCGGCGCGGCGCAGGTGATCCTGAACATTTTCCGACACTCGCGCACACCGGGGAACTACGTGGTGCTGTCCGGCGATGTGCATTATTCCTTCGTCTACGAAGTCCTGATCCGCCACCGCAAGGCCGGCCCACGGATCTGGCAGATCACCAGCAGCGGCATCAAGAACGAATTCCCACCAACGCTGCTGGAATGGTTCGACCGCCTCAACCGCTGGCTCTACTCACCGCGCTCGCCGCTGAACTGGTTCACCAAACGCCGCCTGATGCGCATCGTCCCGTATACGCCGGAACATGCCGAGGCCGGGGAACGGTTGTGGAATTCGGCGGGGATCGGACAGGTGTTTTTCAATGAACAGGGGCAGCCGAGCGAGATTGTTCAGCACAACTCGAATGGGGCGGAAAAGACGAGGATGCTGGCGCCGGAGTTGGGGGACGGGCTGCATTGAGGCCAGACTCTGAGCATTGGTGGAGTACCTGCAATGGGCACTCCACCTGCTGACAATTACCGCTGATAAGGATTACAAGCCTCTCGGAAACGTCTCCGAAGTGCTTGAGTGATACTGGGCGCAATAACAGTCGACCTCACTGTGTACCGACCACTCGCAGGGCTACATCATGCAAACCACCACCTGCAGCAAAGCCACAGCCCACTTGGCCTTATCGATGGACCAAGTAACTAATGACCGCGAACCGTTGCTGATTACCAAGCGCAGTGCCGAACCGGTTGTAATGATAGGTCTGGCTGATTATGAGTCACTTTTGCGGACGGCCAACTCACTACCCTTACCAGACACAGCGCAGCAGTGATTAGAACGATGGGGCTGACGACAACGCGCGTCCAACCCCTCTGACAATCATCCCCACCTCGCGCTCATCAATCGTCAGCGGCGGCAGCAACCTGATGGTCTTGCCACGAGTCACGTTGATCAACAAGCCGTGATCCCGTGCGGCGATCAGCGTCAGGTCGCGCACCGGTTGTTTCAGCTCGATGCCGATCATCAGGCCCTGCCCCCGGATTGCCAGCACGTTCGGGTTGTCTGCCAATTCGGCGCGCAAGCGTTCCAGCAGCCGTGCGCCCTGCACCCGCGCATTCTCCAGCAAACCTTGTTCTTCGATGATGTCCAGCACCGTGCAGCCGACCCGGCAGGCCAGTGGATTGCCACCGAAGGTGCTGCCGTGGCTGCCCGGGGTGAACAAATCCGCCGCGCGGCCACGGGCCAGGCAGGCGCCGATCGGCACGCCATTGCCGAGGCCTTTGGCCAGGGTCATGACGTCGGGCACGATGCCTTCGTGCTGAAAGGCAAACCACTGCCCGGTACGGCCGATCCCGGTCTGGATTTCATCGAGCATCAGCAGCCACGCGTGGCGATTGCACAGGTCGCGCAGGGCCTTGAGATAACCCGGCGGTGCGACTTGTACGCCGCTTTCGCCCTGGATCGGTTCGACCAGAATCGCCACGATGCGCGCGCCGTGTTTGCGCTGTATTTGCTCCAGCGCCGGGAGATCGCCGAACGGCACTTTGACGAAGTCCCCTGGCAGTTCGTTGAATCCCAGGCGCACTGCCGGGCCATCGCTGGCGGACAAGGTGCCAAGGGTGCGGCCATGAAACGCGTTGACCATGACCACCACCAGCGGCTGCTCGATGCCTTTGCGCCAGCCGTACAGACGCGCCAGTTTCAGTGCCGTCTCGTTCGCTTCGGCGCCGGAGTTGTTGAAGAACGCGCGCTCCATCCCCGACAACGCCGTCAGGCGTGTGGCCAGTTGTTGCTGCCAGTCGATGCTGTACAGGTTTGAGGTGTGCAGCAGCAGCCCCGCTTGCTCGCTGATCGCCGCGACGATGCGCGGATGCGAGTGGCCGACATTGGTCACTGCCACACCGGCAACGGCATCCAGATATTCGCGCCCCGCCTGATCCCACAGGCGCGTGCCGAGGCCCTTGGTGAAACTCAGGGCCAGGGGTTGGTAGGTGTTCATCAGGGCGGCGGTCATGACGTGAAACTCCATTGCAGGTCGGTGTTTTTGCAGTATGGTTAGCCACCTGAGCTGGATAAACTCGGAAAAACTTCAATCATTTAAAAGCCGAGCTTGATAATGGATTTGTTTCAGTCGATGGGCGTGTACGTCAAAGTGGTCGAAACCGGGAGCATGACGGCCGCCGCTGCGAAGTGCGAAATGTCGACGACGATGGTGGGCAATCATCTGCGTGCGCTGGAGCAACGGCTCGGCGTGCAACTGCTGCAACGCACCACGCGCCGCCAGCGCCTGACCGAATTCGGCAGCGTCTATTATCAACGCTGCCTGGAAGTGCTCGGCCTGGTGGCCGACTCCGAACGCCTTGCAGAACAAGCGTCGGACGAGCCGCGCGGCTTGCTGCGTATCACTGCGCCACTGACCTTCGGCGTCGAACGACTGACCCCGGCCCTCAGCGAATACTCCCTGCTCTATCCGCAAGTGAAGCTCGACGTGGTGCTGACCAACAGCCGTCCGGATCTGCTGGAGAACGGCCTCGATGTCGCATTCCGCCTGGGCAATTTCGACCAATCCAACCTGATCGCCCGGCCCTTGATCGACTACACCCTGACGGTCTGCGCTTCCCCTGATTACATCGCGCGGCGCGGCATGCCGCACACGCCACAGGATTTGCAGCAACACGATTGCCTGTCCTTCGCCTACCCGGCTGGCGATGACTGGCAATCGGTGGAAAAACGCTGGCGTCTGAGCGGTCCGGAAGGCGAAGTCCTCGTCGACGTCAGCGGACCGATGCTGATCAACAGCTCCGCCGGTTTGCACCAGGCAGCGCGCAACGGCATGGGCATCATGATGCTGCCCGACGCGCTGGTGGAACAGGATCTGCGCGACGGCAAACTGGTCAGGGTAATGACGGACTACCAACCGCCAAGCAGGCCGATGCATCTGTTGTATGCGCAGGATCGCTATCGATTGCCGAAGCTGAGACGGTTTGTTGAGTTTGCGATGCGTACGTGGGGGAAACCCGCTGACGCCATGCTCGGAAAATAACGCACGCCGGGAAAAATCCCGACCACCAGACCGTTGCTCCGTGACAACGCCGCCCCGCTCCCCTAAATTAGTCGGCCTGAAAAAGACCTCGTGCTTTCTCGCCTCAACTCAAGTTAAAAAGTAGTGAAATTTCAATGTCCGATTTCAACACCGCTGAATCCGTAGTCACCCAGTCGTCCAAAGCGGAATACGAAAACTCCATCAATCTTTCACAACACCTGCCACAAGCCAAAATCATCAGCGAGATGGTCCTGGACGCGTTCCAGTCGACCCGCGAAAGCGACCAGATCCGCGAATTGCGTGCGGCGATCCGTCAGGCGCATGACAGCTTTGATGACGACAAGGCGTACGAGCTGATGGGCGAACTCAAGCGCCTGAAAGACGCCGAGGCAGCCGATATTGCCGCGCTGGAAGACCTGAGCAGCAAGTTCTCGATCGGGCGCATTCTGTCCAGCTTCAAGGACGATCCGGCATTCCAAGAAATCGTTTATGGTCTGGCGCTGAAAGTGCTGAATCAGACCCATCAGGCGATCAGCAATCCGAGCGGCGGCAAGAGCAAAGCTGCGAAGAAGAAAGAAGTGGAAATCTTCACCATCAGCAAGGACGGCGCCAGCGTGACTCTGCCAATGCGCACGCCGCGTTCGCGCCTGAATGTTGATCGTGAGGCACTGGAATTCCTCGGTTTCACCTTCGTCGGTGAAGGCGATGAAGCCGAGCTGGAGAGCGAAACCTTCGTCGATAACGCCGGTACGGAACAGGCGGTGAACCGCAAGAACATCATCACCGCGCTGCAGCAGCAGACTGCGTTTGATGGGTACAGCATCGCGGCGCAGTAATCTGCCAAGCGCTTGCCAAAAAGCCCCGCGCTGAGTGATCAGGCGGGGCTTTTTGTTTGAGGCGGGGATAACCTCAAGCCGAAGGATGCAACGCCGCAATCATGTCCACTTCAATCGCCGCATTCTTCGGCAACTGATAGACGCCGATGGTCGTGCGCGTATGCCGTCCGGCATCGCCCAGCACATGGCTGAACACATCCGAAGCGCCGTTGGCCACTTCGCTCAGGTCGACAAAATCAGCGGTCGACTTCACATACACCGTGACCCGCAACAACGCGCGAATCTTGTCCAGCGAACCGACCGCATCGACGATCAGCGCCAGGCAACGCATGGCGCTGATGCTCGCCGCGGCTTGCGCATCCTTGAGGTTCAATTCCAGCCCCACGCGACCGGGATACAGGATCTTGCCATTGACCCGCGGCACCATGCCGCTGATGTACAGCTCATCGTGATGACGGATCAGCGGCGCGTAATTGCCACCGGCGGTGTTCTCGCCATAGATGTCGTAGTTGAGTTCTTCGGCCAGGGCGATAAAGCGCTCATCGCAGGTCATCCGTTCGGTCATTGCGCCCAGCCTTTTTGAGTTAAGCCAATTATCTAGCGAGTTGAAGGCCGCAACAGGATCGCGGACAAACCGCTGACATATTTGGATCCAAATCTAGGTCTTTTACCTGCTCTGCGCAACCACCCTTTACAGCGGCCGATTTCACAGTACTTCAGCTTTCAACCACACCAAAAATCAGTAGGACGGGCACTTCGCTACGATTGTCTCGTTCCGGCAGCGAACCTAAAGTTTGAGGGAACCGAATCAAGCAATTCAGCCCTCTGCCGGGCAACTTTAGCTACTTATCTGCAGTTATATAAAAATCTCACTATAACTATGAATAATTTCGTATGAGAGCGAGCTGTGGATAAGAATACTAACCCCTCAATCCCGGAGCAGGAGTTTCCCCACCGGAACTAGCAGGGCGATCAGAAGTACTGGAAACGGCAGACACCGCATTGGCGCGCACGAAGCGCGGCAAGCACGCCAAATCCCTGATGATATTGGGCCTGCGCGGTGTCGGAAAAACAGTGCTTCTGAATCAGATCAAAGATCGAGCTTTGGCATTGGGTTATCTCGCCGAAATGCAGGAGGCCCATGACGGTGCGGAGTTGAAACAGCTCCTGATTCCGGTGTTACGCCGAGTGCTGTTGCGTTTGGACCGAGTGCAGAACACGGTCGAGACGGTCAAAAGAGGGATACGCATACTTCGTAGCTTTATCGGCAATATCACTATCGCGGCGGGTGGGGCCGAAGTTACGCTGGGCGGAGACTCCGAAGCTGGCTATGCCGACAGTGGCAATCTGGAAGATGATCTTCGTGACGTTCTGATAGCAACAGCGGAGGCCGCGAGGGACGCAGGCATACCAGTCGCCATTCTGATTGACGAATTACAGTATCTTTCAAAAGATGAGCTTGGCGCGCTTATTCGCGGCATCCACGCAGTCAATCAGGCAGCTCTCCCTCTGATTCTTTTTGGCGCGGGTCTTCCGCAGCTGGCGGGGCAAGCAGGCGATGCCAAAAGCTATGCGGAGCGACTATTCGAATTTCCTCGTCTGGGCGCTCTCTTGGAGATAGATGCCTGGAAAGCCTTACGTGATCCTGTTGAAGAAGAAGGCGCCAGTATCTCTGACGATGCATTGCGTGAGATTTTTGAAAAAACCCACGGCTATCCCTATTTTTTGCAGGAGTGGGGCTATACCGCTTGGAACATTGCCAAAGCACAGACCATAACCGAGGCCGATGCGCAGGCAGCGACAGAGGAAAGCATCCGTAAACTTGACGAGTCTTTTTTCAGGGTCCGCTTTGATCGGACCACGCCGGCTGAAAGGGACTACATGCGTTGCCTTGCCGAGCTGGGAGAAGGACCGCAACGCTCTGCTGAGGTTGCTAAAGCGCTGGGGCGAAACGCTACGAGCCTGGGCCCCGTACGCGATAGCCTGATCAAAAAGGGCATGATCTACAGTCCGGAATACGCACTGATAGCATTTACCGTTCCGCTGTTCGATGAATTCATGAGGCGTGTGACTGCCTCACCACTTGCTTAAACGTCGCATTAGCTCACACACCCATCAAGCCGCCGCCACAAGCTGTCGGGCCAAGGGAGCAGGCAAATCGACACACTCCAGGCCAACCAACAAAAAACCCCGCACATCTCTCAATGTGCGGGGTTTTTTCTGAAGCTTGCAAACCTTACGGCGCGTACGTCAGCAACAGCTCTGTCGGCACCTTGAAGTCCAGGGACATCATGACGCTCAACGCAGTGATGGTGAAGATCGAGAACACGAAAAGCTTGCGTGCCCAGACGGTGTCATCGACTGCCTTGTAGCCGGTCCAGGCCATGTACAGCCAGTACATGCCCATGGCGGCGGCGACGGCGAGGTAGCTCATGCCGGCGTAGCCGCTGAAGGTCAGCATCAAGGTCGCCACGAGGAACGCCAGGATGTAGAGCAGGATGTGCTTCTTCGCCACTTGAATGCCGCGTTTCACTGGCAGCACCGGAATCGATGCGGCCAGGTAATCGTTGAAACGGAAAATCGCGATGGCGTAGGAATGCGGCATCTGCCACAGGCTGAACATCACCAGCAGGGTCAGTGCGGCCATGTCGAAGCTGTTGGTCACGGCAACGTAACCGATCACTGGCGGCATGGCGCCCGACAGACTGCCCACCAGCGTGCCGTGAACCGACTTGCGCTTGAGGTACAGGCTGTAGAAGCCGACGTAGATGATGAAGCCGATTACTGCGAACAAGGCAGCCAACGGGTTGGCCACCTTGTACAACAAGGCAACGCCGAGAACACCCAGAATGGTCGCGTAAACCAGGGCCAGTTTCAGGGAGATGAGGCCCTGGACCAGCACACGGTTCTTGGTGCGTTCCATCTTCAGGTCGATGTCGCGGTCGATGCAGTTGTTGAACACGCAACCGGAGGCCACGACCAGGGAAGTACCGATCATGGCGGCCAGAAACACCGCCAGATCGACATGCCCTTTCGAGGCCAGGAAGAACCCGCCTGCCACAGAAAGCACGTTACCGAAAATGATCCCCGGTTTGGTGATTTGGATAAAGTGCTTGAGCGACATCGGGTCTACCTCACTTCGCCATCATGTACGTGTGGATGCTGAACATGATCCACAGCGACAGGCCAACCAGCAGCACGATCACGATCGCCGTAAAGACGAATGCGATCACGTTGTTACGCTGTGCAATGGAACGGTCCAAGTGCAGGAAGTAATACAGGTGAACGATCACCTGGATCACTGCGAACAGCAGAACGATTGCCAGCGTCGTCGACTTCGGCAGGGTCGGGTACATCACCAGACCGAACGGAATGACGGTCAGGATTACCGACAGGATGAAGCCGATGGCGTACGACTTGACGCTGCCGTGGCCAGCATCGTGGCTGTCATGGGAGTGTGCGTTAGCCATTACAGAGTCCCCATCAGGTAAACAACGGTGAAGACGCAGATCCAGACCACGTCCAGGAAGTGCCAGAACAGGCTCAGGCAGCTCAGACGGGTCTTGTTGGTCGACGTCAGGCCATGCTTGTTGACCTGATACATCATGATGCCCATCCAGATCAGACCGGCCGAAACGTGCAGACCGTGGGTACCGACCAGGGTGAAGAACGCCGACAGGAAGCCCGAACGGCTAGGACCGAAGCCCTCGGAGATCAGCAGGTGGAACTCGTTGATCTCCATGGCGATGAAGCCCGCGCCGAGCAGGAAGGTCATGAACAACCAGCCCAGGACCGCCTGCTTCTTGCCCTTGTACAACGCCAGCATGGCGAAGCCGTAGGTGATCGAACTGAACAACAGCAGAGCGGTTTCGCCCAGCACGTATGGCAGTTCGAAGATGTCGTGGCCCGACGGGCCACCGGCAACGTTGTTTACCAGTACTGCGTACACCGCGAAGATCGACGCAAACAGAATGCAGTCGGTCATCAGGTAGAGCCAGAAACCGTATACGGTCATCTCGCCCGAGTCGTGGTGATGGTCATCGTGCCCATGGTCACCATGGGCGTGTCCAACATTGGTCACTAAGTTCGACATGGTTTAAGCCTGTTCCAACGAGGTTTCAACACGGGTGGCATTGGCCGGGATTTTCCCTGCCGCGACCAGACGCTTGTGCTGCTCGGCTTCGATACGCTCGATCGTTTCAACCGGAACCATATAGCCCTGGTCGTCACGTGCAGCGTGGATCACGAAGTAAACGACGGTGCCCACCAGGCTCGCGATCGCCAGCCACCAGATGTGCCAGATCATCGCGAAACCGAAGACGGTCAACAGCGCGCCCATCACCACGCCAGTGGCGGTGTTGTTCGGCATGTGGATCGGCTCGTACTTGGCCGGACGCTGGTACGCAGTACCGTTTTCCTTGGCTTCGGTGAACGGGTCGATGCAGTCAGCCTTAGGCAGCACAGCGAAGTTGTAGAACGGTGGTGGCGACGAGGTCGACCATTCCAGGGTGTGTGCATTCCACGGGTCACCGTGATCGCAAACGTTCTCTGGCTTGTTGCGGTCACGCACACTGACGTACAGCTGGATCAGTTGGCAGGCGATACCGACAGCGATCATCACCGCACCGAACATGGCAACGTACAGGTACGGTACCCACTCAGGGTTGGTGGTGGCGTTCAGACGACGGGTCATGCCCATGAAGCCCAGTGCATAGAGCGGCATGAACGCGACGAAGAAGCCCGAGATCCAGAACCAGAACGCTGCTTTACCCCAGCCTTCGTGCAGCTTGAAGCCGAACGCTTTCGGGAAGTAGAACGCGAAGCCAGCGATGTAACCGAATACCGCACCGCCGATGATCACGTTGTGGAAGTGCGCGATCACGAACAGGCTGTTGTGCAGCACGAAGTCAGCACCCGGGATGGCCAGCAGTACGCCGGTCATGCCGCCGATGGCGAAGGTCACCATGAAGCCCAGAGTCCACATGACCTGGCTGGTGAAGCGCAGACGGCCCTGGTAGATGGTGAACAGCCAGTTGAACAGCTTCACACCCGTCGGGATGGAAATCAGCATCGTCGCCAGACCGAAGAAGGCGTTGACGCTTGCACCCGAACCCATGGTGAAGAAGTGGTGCAGCCAGACCATGAAGCCCAGTACCGAGATCGCGCCCGAGGCGTAGATCATCGAGTGGTGGCCGAACAGTTTCTTGCCGGTGAAGGCCGAGATCACTTCCGAGAAGATGCCGAAGGCCGGCAGGATCAGGATGTAAACCTCAGGGTGGCCCCACGCCCAGAACAGGTTGACGTACATCATCGGATTGCCACCAAGTTCATTGGTGAAAATGTGGAAATCCATGTAACGGTCAAGGGTCAGCAGTGCCAGGGTAGCGGTCAGGATCGGGAACGAAGCCACGATCAGAACGTTTGCCCAGGTGCAGGTCCAGGTGAAGATCGGCATGTCCATCAGTTTCATGCCAGGGGTACGCATTTTCAGTACGGTCGCGAGGAAGTTGACCCCGGTTAACGTCGTACCCAATCCGGATAGCTGTAGCGCCCAGATGTAGTAATCCATACCCACGCCAGGGCTGTATTGCAGACCCGACAGCGGCGGATACGCAACCCAACCGGTCTTGGCGAATTCACCGATACCCAGCGACAGGTTGATCAGCACAACGCCGGACACCAGCAGCCAGAAGCTCAGGGAGTTCAGGAACGGGAACGCAACGTCACGCGCGCCGATCTGCAGCGGCACTGCAAGGTTCATCAGGCCGGTGAAGAATGGCATCGCCATGAAGATGATCATGATCACACCGTGAGCGGTGAAGATCTGGTCATAGTGTTCAGGTGGCAGGTAGCCAGGCGAACCCTCGGTGGCCATGGCCAGCTGGGTACGCATCATGATCGCATCGGCAAAGCCGCGCAGCAGCATGACCATGGCGACGATGATGTACATCACGCCGATTTTCTTGTGGTCGACCGAAGTCAGCCACTCGGTCCACAGGTACGTCCACTTCTTGAAGTAAGTGATCGCAGCGAACAGCGCCAGACCACCGAGGGCGATCATGGCGATGGTCACCATCACGATCGGCTCGTGGAATGGGACTGCTTCCCAACTTAATTTACCAAACATCGTTTACTCCTCTGCCCCGGCAGCTGAATGCGAACCCGCGTCAATATCCGTGGCCGCCACTTCTTTCTCTTTCTTCTCGTGCTTCAGCGGCTTGCCCGGCTTCATACCTTCGTACTTGTCGACGATGATCTGGAACTGGTTCGGCGTGACCGACGAGTAGAGTTCGACTGGGTTGTTCTGGCTCGGTTTGGCCAGGGCCGCGTATTCAGCCTGATCAAGCTGTTTAGGCGACTTCTTGACTTCACTTACCCAGGCGTCGAAATCTTCCTGAGTGGTGGAGATAGCCTTGAATTTCATACCGGTGAAACCGGCACCGCTGTAGTTGGCGGAGATACCGTCCATTTCAGCGTTGCGGTCAGCGATCAGGTGCAGCTTGGTCTGCATGCCCGCCATCGCGTAGATCTGGCCGCCCAGGCCCGGGATGAAGAACGAGTTCATCACGGCATCGGAGGTGATCTTGAAGTTGATTGGCGTGTGCGCCGGGAACACGATCTTGTTGACCGTGGCAATGCCTTGTTCCGGGTAGATGAACAGCCACTTCCAGTCCAGCGCGACGACTTCGATGGTCACCGGCTTGACGTCAGACTCGATCGGACGATACGGGTCCAGCTCGTGAGTCGAGATGTAAGTGATGTAGCCCAGGGCGATGATGATCAGCACCGGGATGGTCCATACGGCCACTTCGATCTTGGTCGAGTGCGACCACTTCGGCGTGTAGACCGCGTTCTTGTTCGAAGCGCGGTACTTCCAGGCAAACAGGAAGGTCATGACGATGACCGGCACGACGACCAACAGCATCAACAGCGTGGCGGTGATGATCAGGTTGCGCTGTTCCAGGCCGACCTGGCCCGTTGGATTGAGCAAGGTCATGTTGCAGCCTCCCAGCAACAACGTGCCGAGCAGCGGCACTAGGCCTAGTAATCTGGGGTACCTGTTTTTACTCATCTCACGACCTCTAAAGCAGCTTGCGCAATGCAGTTGGGTTTTGATCGCCAACACTTCACCCTGCCAAGGGTTGGCATTTTCTTTGGATTGAATAAGGGCCGCCCGTCGCGCGTCTCACGCTCGACAAAACCTTGGGACAGCGTTCAGTTCTTATTCGAATTCGTGGTCAAAGGCCTTGTTACAGACCAATTCCATTTGGTGCGGAAAATTGGAAAGGCACCGACACCAGGGTGTCTCGAAAACCTCGCGGCTCGCTCGACACCCGACCTCCTGATCAGTTCCTTGATAAAGGCTGAACAGCGTCGGGAATTCAGTGCGGGCGATTGTAGATAGGTAGCGCCCTATACACCATGTCTTATCCCGAAATAATTTTTATCACTCAGAGCAACAATCCATCGCCATTTTTGCAAAAGTTGCGCAAGTTATCGAAAGCGTTTCTCAATAAAAGAGGCAAAATCTGCCAGCGTAACCGCCTCAAATCAGACAGCTCTGCACCCGATCTACAAACGCTGGAGCGGCGCAAAGCCTGATGTTCCAAGGGCTTCGCCCATCTGCCGGCGCCTGTTAAAACTGCCTGCTCTGGTACGTCCGTGCTCAAGCCCGAAAACACTAAAACTGGCCAATGTTTTTATGTAACAGGCGGCCAATCCGCCGCATCCCGAGTCCCTGCGACAGCCCCTGTGTGACAACATGTCGCACATTTGCCGCACGCTTCATTGCCGTTCGTCACGGTGTTTTCACAAACGCTCTGAAATGCAAAACGCCCCGATTTTCAGCAGCGAAAATCGGGGCGTTTTGTTTATCGGCAGCTCTGCCGAGAAGTTGACTCAGTGCAGCGCTTTTCGATTACGCGAAGTCAGCAGAGGCACCAGAATGACCACCAGCACGAAGGCCACCAGCGCCCATTGCGCCAGCGACAGACCGAGGATCGGCGGATACGGCGTCGAGCAGAAACCGTCGACCTGGAAGCCCAGCGGGAAGATCTTCGCCAGCGGCAGATCATCGACAATCGGCTGCAGCACATCGACGCCACAGCTCACCGCCGGATAGAACTGCGTATAGACGTGATGCCCGGCCACACCGGCCCCGGCGATCGCACAGATCACCACCAGCGTCTCGAACACGGTGATGCTGCGACGGCTGCGCATGCCCGCACCGATAAAGGCGAACAGTGCAATCAGCAACAATGCATAGCGCTGCAGAATGCACAGTGGGCAAGGTGCTTCGCCGAGCACGACCTGCATGTAAAGTGCGCCGCCGATCAACGCCAGGCAGATGATCCCCAGCAACACCAGATAGCGCCGCTCACGCCCCAACCGCATCGTTTCCTCGCTCATTGCCTTTCCTTTGTAAGTCCATGGTCCAGCCGGCCGGCGGCTGAAATTGTCGCAAGTCTACACCGGGGCAATAAACGATAGAGCGGTTAAGGAATGATTAACCAACATGGCTTTTGCGGCGCGCAGAAGATTCGCGAGCAGGCTCGCTCCCACAATGGATGTGCGTCGAACGCAAATCCGGTGGGAGCGAGCCTGCTCGCGAACGAGACAAGGCGGTCTCGGATCACTCCAGAGCAGCAGCCGGGCCGAAGAACTCGTAACGGCTCTGTTTCTCCGGCACGCCCAACGCTTTCAGATGCCGTTTGATCGCGCCCATGAACCCCTTCGGTCCCAAGAAGTAAGCATCGACATCACGCTGCGCCGGCAGCCACTGGCCGAGCAGTTCTTCGCTGAGCAGGCCAACCTTGTCCGCCGCCGGGCTGACCCCATCTTCTTCGGCGTAGCAATAGAAGCGCTTGAGTTGCGGATGACGCGCCGCCAGCCCATCGACCCAGTCACGGAATGCGTGGACGCTGCCGTTACGCGCGCAGTGGATAAAGTGCACCGGACGTTCGGTGGCCAGCGCTGCTTCCAGCATCGCCAGCGTCGGGGTGATGCCGACGCCGCCACTGATCAGCACCAGTGGTTTGTCGCTGGCCGCCAGGGTGAATTCGCCCGACGGCGGGAACAGTTGGATGCTCGCGCCGACGTGCAGTTGATCATGCAGGTAGTTGGACGCGCGACCATTCGGTTCACGCTTGACGCTGATGCGGTACTGACCATTGTTGGCCAGTGCCGACAGCGAATAGTTACGACGGATTTCTTCGCCGTCGAGGATCAGCTTCATGCCGATGTACTGACCCGGTTCGGCCGCAAGAATCGGCCCTTTGTCCGCCGGTTCGAAGTAGAACGAGGTGATTTCCGCGCTCTCCTGCACCTTCGCTGCGACGATGAATTCCCGCGCACCGCGCCAGCCGCCGACAGCGTGTTCCTTCTGGTCATAGATCGCGGTTTCGGCGCCGATCAGGATGTCGGCCAGTTGCCCGTACGCAGCGCCCCAGGCACTCATCACCTCAGGCGTGGCGATCTCTTCGCCGAGCACTTCGGAAATGGCGCGCAGCAGGCAGGTGCCGACGATCGGGTAATGCTCCGGCAGAATCTGCAGGGCGACGTGTTTGTTGATGATCTTCGCCACCAGATCGCCCAACTGGTCGAGCTGATCGATGTGCCGGGCGTACATCAGCACGCCGTTGGCCAAGGCACGCGGCTGATCGCCACTGGCCTGATGCGCCTGGTTGAAAAGTGGGCGCACTTGCGGGTATTCGGAGAGCATCATGCGGTAGAAATGCGTGATCAACGCCTCGCCGCCGCTTTCCAGCAGAGGCACGGTGGATTTGATGATGGCACGATCCTGGACGCTAAGCATAAGGTGACTCCTGCGCTTTCTTGAAAGATTGCATTAGGGATATCAGCTTTCGTGCCAACTAATTAATCCTTTGGATTCAACAGCTTGAAAACCTCATAGTCATTTAGACACAAATGAACGTATAGTCATCGCGACTACACCTTGTCTCTTTGACTACATAACCATGACCGCCAAATCCTTGCTTACCGCCCTGCTGCCTCTGGTCGCCGACCTCTCCCGCGAACTGCCCGAAGGTGAGCGCTATCGGCGTTTGCTCGAGGCCATGCGCGCCTTGTTGCCCTGCGATGCCGCCGCGTTGTTGCGTCTGGATGGCGAATCATTGGTGCCGCTGGCGGTGGACGGTCTAAGCACCGACACCCTCGGCCGGCGCTTTAAGGTCAGCGAGCATCCGCGTTTCGAGATTCTGCTCGCAGGCATCGGGCCGACGCGCTTCGCCGCCGACAGCGACCTGCCCGATCCTTATGACGGATTGGTCGATGGCCTCGACGATCACCTCGAAGTTCACGACTGCCTCGGCTGTCCTTTATTCGTCGATGAAAAACTCTGGGGCCTGATCACCCTCGACGCACTGGACCCGGAGCGTTTCGAGCCGATCGAACTCGACGCCCTGCAAGCCTTCGCCAGCCTCGCCTCGGCCACGGTCAATGCGGCCGAACGCATCGAACGTCTGGCCACCCGCGCCGAAGACGAGCATCAGCGCGCCGAGGTTTACCGTCAGGCCAGCGGTCAGCAGAACCGCGAAATGATCGGCCAGAGCAAGGCGCATAAACGTTTGGTGGAAGAAATCAATCTGGTCGGCGGCAGTGATCTGACTGTTCTGATCACCGGCGAAACCGGGGTCGGCAAAGAGCTGGTAGCCCAAGCGATCCACGCCGCCTCCGCGCGCGCCGACAAACCGATCATCAGCCTCAACTGCGCCGCCCTCCCCGACACGCTGGTGGAAAGCGAACTGTTCGGCCACGTGCGCGGCGCCTTCACCGGCGCCACCAGCGACCGGCGCGGCAAGTTCGAACTGGCCAATGGCGGCACGCTGTTTCTTGATGAAGTCGGCGAGCTGTCGCTGACGGTCCAGGCCAAGTTGCTGCGCGTATTGCAGAGCGGTCAATTGCAGCGCCTGGGCTCGGACAAAGAGCACCAGGTCGACGTGCGTCTGATTGCCGCGACCAATCGTGATCTGGCCGAAGAAGTGCGCAGCGGTCGCTACCGTGCCGACTTCTATCACCGCTTGAGCGTGTACCCGCTGCGGGTGCCGGCCCTGCGCGATCGCGGGCGCGACGTGTTGCTGCTCAGTGGCTTCTTTCTCGAGCAGAACCGCTCGCGCATGGGCCTCAATAGCCTGCGTTTGAACAGTGATGCTCAGGAAGCGCTGCTCGCCTACACCTGGCCGGGCAATGTGCGCGAACTGGAGCACCTGATCGGCCGCAGTGCGCTGAAAGCGCTGGGTAACTGCAAAGTGCGGCCGAAGATTCTGAGTCTGAGCGCGGCGGACCTGGATTTGCCCCGTGAGGTTGTGGATAACGTGGTTGCGCCTGCCAGTGCCGACTTGGCCAATGTGATGCCGATGATCGGTGGTGATTTGCGCAGTGCCACCGATGAGTTTCAGCGGCGCCTGATCAGTGCAGCGCTGGAGCGTCATCAGGATAACTGGGCGAGTGCGGCGCGGGAGTTGGGGGTGGATCGGGCGAATCTCGGGCGGATGGCCAAACGACTAGGCATGAAGAGCTAAAAGCACACCCTCACCCTAGCCCTCTCCCAGAGGGAGAGGGGACTGATTGGGGGATATTGAAGAATTCCACTGACGTGAAAGATTTCTTCCGAATCCATAATCGACTCGGTCGTTCAGGTCGGTGTAAAACGCCACACACCTCCGTCGGCCCCCTCTCCCTCTGGGAGAGGGCTGGGGTGAGGGGCAGTGATAGAGAGAACAGCGATCAACTCAAGCCGACTACCCGACAACTAACCTAAAGCCCACCCCTTTAACGCCGATAACACGGCATCAAAGGTTTCTGGCGATTTCCACTCTTGCCCCACAGAAGGTTCTTATGTCCTCCACCAAAGCCCGCGCAGATTCACTTTCGCTTCTGCTGTTTACCTTGCGCAGCGGCAAGCTGATGGCGATCAACCTGCTGAAAGTCAGTGAAATCATCCCCTGCCCGCCGCTGACCAAGCTGCCGGAGTCGCACCCGCACGTCAAAGGCATCGCCTCGCTGCGCGGTGCATCGCTGTCGGTGATCGATCTCAGCCGCGCGATCGGCGAGCGGCCTCTGGAAGATCCCAACGGTGGCTGCCTGATCGTCACCGATGTCAGCCGTTCCAAGCAGGGTCTGCATGTGCAGGCGGTGAGCAAGATCGTCCATTGCCTGACCACCGACATCAAGCCGCCACCGTTCGGCTCTGGCGGCTCGCGTGCCTACATCACCGGCGTGACCTCAGTGGACGGCACGCTGGTGCAGGTGCTGGATATCGAAAAAGTCATCCACAGCATCGCCCCGGCGCAGATCGAAATGGCGCCGACCGACCTGACCATGGAAGACGCCGAAGTGCTCGGCAACGCGCGCATTCTGGTGGTCGATGACAGCCAGGTGGCGCTGCAGCAATCGGTGCACACCCTGCGCAACCTCGGCCTGCAATGCCACACCGCGCGCAGTGCCAAGGAAGCCATCGACTGCCTGCTCGACCTGCAAGGCACCGCGCAGCAGATCAATCTGATCGTCTCCGACATCGAAATGTCGGAAATGGACGGCTATGCCTTTACCCGCACCCTGCGTGAAACCCCGGACTTTGCCCACTTGTACGTCTTGCTGCACACCTCCCTCGACAGCGCGATGAACAGTGAAAAGGCCCGACTGGCCGGTGCCAATGCGGTGCTGACCAAGTTCTCCTCGCCGGAGCTGACCCAACGTCTGATCGAAGCGGCCAAGCACGTCGCGGCCAACGGGCACTGAGTCTTGGCCGAGACGTTTTGCTTTCTGCTGCGGCGCGACTTGAGTGAAGCGGTGCCGGATGCGCAGTGGCCGGACGGGATTGAGCTGTCCGTCTACCGCGAGGAGCTGGCGCCGGCGTTGCATCAGTTGATGCAGCTTGGACATCTGGAAGGTGGCGGTCGAGTGCCGTCACTGCACGACTGGCGTCAGCGCTTTGCCAGCGACCCTGAATACGATCCAGCATTGTGTTTCGTGGCCTGCGATGCCGAGGGCGTGGTGGGCGTGGCGCAGTGCTGGACCAGTGCGTATATCAAGAATCTGGTGGTGCACCCGCGAATGCAGGGCCGGGGGCTTGGACGCGCGTTGTTGCTGCATGCCTTCAGCGTCTTTCAACAGCGGCGCGAGGGGTTTGTCGATTTGCGGGTTCTGGAGGACAACCTGCGGGCGCGGCGGTTGTATGAAAGTGTCGGGATGTATGTGGTCCGCCGGGAATTGGTGCCGGACTGATCAAAGTCAAAAGATCGCAGCCTCCGGCAGCTCCTACAGGAAACCGCATATCCATGTAGGAGCTGCCGAAGGCTGCGATCTTTTAGCGGTGCCCCAGGCAACAAAACTCTTCAGGCAGACTCAAACCTTGGCCATAACCAAGGATGCCCAACCATGAAAGCCTTCACCCTGGCCCTGCTCAGCCTCACCGCCCTGGCCTCCCAGGCCCACGCCTCCAGCCCCGACGCCTGGGCCGCTTACGACAAGACCGTGCTCGCCAGTTGCACCAAGGCCAGCGGTCTGAAAAACGTCAAACCTGTCGGCACGCCCGCGCAATTCGACGACCGCGTCGGTTACACCGCCGTTCTGCTGCAAGGCCAATACCCGCAAAAACACATGAAAGGCCAGCAAGGCAGCGAGCTGTGCCTGTACAACAAACAGTCGAAAACCGCGTTCGTCACCGAGTGGGATTCGATTCGCCCGGCCACGAACACCCACTGAGTGGCGCAGTCCTTGCTTCGATCCGGTTCTGTGCGATGGTTTTCCGCCGTCGTTTCACACCCTGATTGAAGACAGATCGCTCAATGAATACGACGTTTTCCTGCATAGGCTGCGGCAAATGCTGCACCGACCACCATGTCCCGCTGACGCTCGCCGAAGCCCGCATGTGGGCGGCCGATGGCGGTCAGGTGATCGTGCTGGTCGAGGCATTTCTCGGCAATGGCCTGGGCCTGCCGGCGCAGCAGCGCGAACATGCCGAGCGCCGTTCGGCGGTGGTCCGCAGTGGCACTACTGATGCTCATGTGGCGATCACCTTTGCCGCCTACAACGTCGGCCCCTGCCGGAATCTTGACGACGACAAGCGCTGCCGGATCTACGAGCGGCGCCCGCTGGTGTGCCGGATTTACCCGGCGGAAATCAATCCGCACATTCCGCTCAATCCAGCTGCCAAGGATTGCCCGCCAGAGTCCTGGGAGCAGGGGCCGGAGCTGATCGTGGGCGGTGAGTTGGTTGATCGGGAACTGGTTGAGCTGATCCAGCGTTCGCGTCAGGCGGATCGGGATGACATCAAACTCAAGGATGCGATATGCGCAACGTTGGGGATTCGCACCACGGCGCTCAAGGGCGACGGGTTCACCGCGTACTTGCCGAACATGGATGCGTTTGCAGCGGTGATCGACCAGGTGAGCGCGCAACCACTGGCGGCGCGAACCAGTGAATGGCTGTTTCATTTGTCCGGCGATGATGTCGCCGGGCAAGTGCTGGCTGCGGGCGGGCAAGTGGTGACGGAACCGGCGCAGACTTATGCGTTTATTTCATTGCGCGCGGCTTGATCTGATATTTGTGCTGTAGCGGATGTCGCTTTCGCGAGCAGGCTCGCTCCCACAGGTTTGGGTTCTACACAGATCCAATGTGGGAGCGAGCCTGCTCGCGAAGAGGCCAGCACAAGCTCCATTACTTTCCGATGTCAGCGCTTTCCCATCGACCGACGCGTCCCCGGCGGCGCCATGCCCGGGGTTTTGGTGTGGCCATTCTTCGCGCCATTCTTGTACCAAGGCTGATTCGAGCCTTTCGCCGAAGCCAGCTCGCCCGGCTTGAACGGGAACTTGAACGCCGGGATCTCGGCCTTGGTTTCGCTGGCGTCAGCCACTTCAGCCGGGACGTCGCTCACAGCGTCGTCAACCGGCGGTTGGGTCGGGGAAGTCATAAAAGCTCCGGGAACAAAAAGTCGGCCCGATCAGTGAGCCGCAAAGGCGCGCAGTATACCTGTGCGCTCTGGCTCGGCATCTGAAGATTTGCACCGTGCGCTGAATGGCTGCCTGGCACTGACACTGCGTGATGATATTTCAGTTCATGCGTTGTTGAACGTCACCCAACAATTGCGACGTGCTCTCCAGCAATTGCTCAAGAAGCGCGTCATCTTCATCCATATAGCCTTCGTATTCGGCGAGATTGCGCCGCTCATGGCACAGCGCAAACAATCGCACCTGAACCTTGCTGCTTTGCGTGGTATGGATCAGGCACTGGAATACCAGATAGCGCTTGTCTGATCGATAGCCACTCAGGCGAAGAGCTGTCAGCGCCAGCGCGTGAGCGGCGTTGTAGGCCAAATCGAACCGGCTGGAAAACGACAGTGTGCAAGTGTGCGCATCCTTGAGCCTGTCCAAAGCCGAGCGCATCAGACCTTCACACTCCTTGCGGTCAGGTGGCTCCGCTTTCAGTACACCGCTACGTAGAAGATTCTCCAGACTCTCGTTGCTGCCCATCCTTGGACTCCAAAGGGTTTGCCCCTGACAGATCGATTTTTTCCTGCTGCATCACTCGCATGACAAAACTGTTCTGTGCCGCCAGCTTCCTGGCCCAGTCTTGCGGGGTGTATAGCGTCGGGTTGATGGGACGCCCCAATTGCTCCTCCAACGGCATGAGTCGCTCCATCAACTCACTGTAGTGCAGGCTTTCGCCAATCAGCATGAGATCTATGTCACTGAGTGTGTTCGCCGAGTTTTTGGCGATGGAGCCATACACGAACGCCCACGTGATCTGTTCGGCAAACGGTTCTAATGCCTGACGAAGAGGCTCGGCAAAACCGAATGTCTTGCGCGTGATGCCCAGAAGCTCCGCGTAGATAGGACATGCGGGGTTGGCCTGGTAATGGGTCTGGTTACCCACTCGAGTCATGCTGAGAATCCCGGCTCGTTGCAATCGATCGAGTTCACGCATCAGGCCGCCTTTGCCAACCTGTGCCCAGCGCACAATTTCGTTGGCGTAGAACGTCTGGTCAGGCTTGCCGAACAACAATCCCAACACTTTTTGCTGGGTGGCGGTGAACAGGGCTTCGCTTAAAGAAAGGTTTTCCACTGGCGCAAACCAAAGAGTCCCAAAACAGGAACGATAGGTCCCTTTTAGGGACTTATCAACTCAACGGTAATCGCAGCCACTGCAATTAACGTCGGAAACTGACAATCCTGACAGCCAGCCGTCACCCTGCCGACCGCCTGACCGGTTTATAACTGGTCAATCTGCCCAAACTCCAGACTTCGGCGCCGCGCATGTCCATCCAGAAAAACAAAATCCTGCTGGCCACTCTCCTGATTCTGCTGGCAGCAGCCGGCCTGTGGTTCGCGCTCAAGCCAGCGCCGACCAAACTGGCCGGTCCGACCGCCATCCCGGTACGCGTCGTAACGGTCAGCGCCAAAGACGTGCCGCGCTATACCAGCGGCATCGGCTCGGTGCTGTCGCTGCACAGCGTGGTGGTGCGTCCGCAGATCGACGGGATCCTGACGAAAATTCTGGTCAAGGAAGGTCAGCTGGTCAAAGCAGGCGACCTGCTCGCCACCATCGACGACCGCTCGATCCGCGCCAGCCTCGACCAGGCCCGGGCGCAGTTGGGCGAGAGTCAGGCGCAGTTGCAGGTCGCGCTGGTCAATCTCAAGCGCTACAAACTGCTCAGCGTCGACGACGGCGTATCGAAACAGACCTTCGACCAGCAACAGGCCTTGGTCAATCAGCTCAAGGCCACGGCACAAGGCAATCAGGCCTCGATCGATGCGGCGCAGGTGCAACTGTCCTACACGCAGATTCGCTCTCCGGTTACTGGGCGCGTCGGTATTCGTACGGTCGATGAAGGCAACTTCCTGCGCATGACCGACACCCAAGGCCTGTTCACCGTCACGCAGATCGACCCGATCGCCGTCGAGTTCTCCCTGCCGCAGCAGATGCTGCCGACCCTGCAGAGTCTGATCAGCGATCCGCAACGCGCCCCGGTCAAGGCGTACATCGGAGCCGATACTGATGGCGAAACCGGCAATCTGCTCGGCGAAGGTCAGCTGACCCTGATCGACAATCAGATCAACGCCAACACCGGCACCATCCGCGCCAAGGCCGAATTCGCCAATGCCAGCCAGAAGCTCTGGCCGGGTTTGCTGGTGACGGTAAAAATTCAGACGGCTGTGGATAAAGATGCGCTGGTGGTTCCGCCCACCGTCGTACAGCGTGGCCTCGAACAACACTTTGTTTACCGCGTGAAGGACGACAAGGTCGAGGCGGTGCCGGTGCAAATGGTTTATCAGGGCAGCGGCCAGGACATCATCAAAGGTGTCAACGCTGGTGACGTGCTGGTGACCGACGGCCAGTCGCGACTCAAACCGGGCTCGAGCGTGCAAGTCATGAGCGAGCCAGCGCAAGTGGTGCAGGCGGAGCCCAAGCCATGAACTCGCACAAGGGCATCTCGACCTGGTGCATCGATCACCCGGTGGCGACGATTTTGCTGACGTTCGCTCTGGTACTGGTCGGCGTAATTGCCTTCCCGCGTTTGCCAATTGCGCCACTGCCGGAAGCGGAATTTCCGACGATCCAGGTCTCGGCACAGTTGCCCGGCGCCAGTCCCGACACCATGGCTTCCTCCGTGGCCACGCCGCTGGAGGTGCAATTCAGCGCTATCCCCGGCATGACCCAGATGACCTCCAGCAGCGCGCTGGGCTCAACTCTGCTGACCCTGCAATTTACCCTCGATAAAAGCATCGACACCGCCGCCCAGGAGGTACAGGCGGCGATCAACACCGCCGCCGGCAAGTTGCCAAAAGACATGCCGACGCTGCCAACGTGGAAGAAGGTCAACCCGGCCGACAGCCCGGTGCTGATCCTCAGTGTCAGCTCGACACAGATGCCCGGCACCGAACTCAGCGACCTGGTGGAAACTCTGCTCTCGCGTCAGATCAGTCAGGTCGACGGCGTCGGCCAGATCAACATCACCGGTCAGCAACGCCCGGCGATTCGCGTACAAGCCTCGGCGGACAAACTCGCGGCCATCGGCCTGACGCTGGCCGACATTCGGCTGGCGATCCAGCAGACCAGTCTTAATCTGGCCAAAGGTGCGCTGTACGGCGAATCGAGTATCTCGACGCTGTCGACCAACGACCAGTTGTTTCACCCCGAGGATTACAGCCAACTCATCGTTTCCTACAAGGATGGCGCCCCGGTTCACCTGCGCGATGTCGCCAAAGTCGTCAACGGTGCGGAAGATGCCTACGTGCAGGCGTGGGCCGGTGATCGCCCCGGCGTGAATCTGGTGATTTTCCGTCAGCCCGGCGCCAACATTGTTGAAACCGTCGACCGCATTCAGGCCGCCCTGCCCGGCCTCGAAGCCATGCTGCCGGCCTCGGTGCAGGTGAAAACCCTGATCGACCGCACGCAGACCATTCGCGCCTCGCTGCATGAAGTCGAGATCACCTTGCTGATCGCGATCCTGCTGGTGGTCGCGGTGATGGCGCTGTTCCTGCGGCAATTGTCGGCGACGCTGATTGTTTCGGCGGTGCTCGGCGTCTCGCTGATCGCCAGTTTCGCCCTGATGTACATCCTCGGTTTCAGCCTGAACAACCTGACGCTGGTGGCGATCGTCGTCGCGGTCGGCTTCGTCGTGGACGATGCGATCGTGGTGGTGGAAAACATCCATCGCCATCTCGAGGCCGGCGATGACATGCGCGAGGCGGCGATCAAGGGGGCCGGCGAGATTGGCTTCACCGTCGTTTCGATCAGTTTCTCACTGGTGGCGGCGTTCATTCCGCTGCTGTTCATGGGCGGTGTGGTCGGGCGCCTTTTCAATGAATTCGCCCTGACAGCGACTTCGACGATCATGATTTCCGTGGTGGTGTCGCTGACCCTGGCGCCAACCCTTGCCGCGCTGTTTATGCGTAAGCCGGTACATCACGCCAACGCCCAACCCGGTTTCAGCGAACGCCTGCTCGGCTGGTACGAAAAGGGCCTGCGCCGCGCCCTCGATCATCAGAAATTGATGATCGGCGTATTCGGTCTCTCGCTGGCGTTGGCGGTCGCCGGCTACATTTTCATTCCCAAGGGGTTCTTCCCGGTGCAGGACACCGGTTTTGTCCTCGGCACCACTGAAGCCGCTGCGGATATTTCCTACGGCGACATGGTGAAAAAACACTTGGCGATGGCCGAAATCGTCGCCGCCGATCCGGCGGTGCAGGCGTTTTCCCATTCGGTCGGGGTTTCCGGCAGCAATCAGACCATCGCCAACGGGCGCTTCTGGATCGCCCTGAAAAAACGTGGCGACCGCGATGTCAGCGCCAGCCAGTTCATTGATCGCATCCGCCCGCAACTGATGAAAGTCCCCGGCATCGTCCTGTATCTGCGCGCCGGTCAGGACATCAACCTCAGCTCCGGCCCCAGCCGTGCGCAGTACCAATACGTACTCAAGAGCAACGACGGCGCGACCCTCGCCACCTGGACCCAGCGCCTGACCGAGAAACTGCGCAGCAACCCGGCGTTTCGCGACATTTCCAACGATCTGCAACTGGGCGGCAGCATCACCCACATCAGCATCGACCGCAGCGCCGCCGCGCGTTTCGGCCTGACCGCCAGCGATGTCGACGAGGCGCTGTACGATGCATTCGGCCAACGGCAGATCAATGAATTCCAGACCCAGGTCAACCAGTACAACGTGATTCTCGAGCTGGACACCAAGCAGCGCGGCAAGGCCGAAAGCCTCAACTATTTTTACCTGCGCTCGCCACTGAGCGGCGAGATGGTGCCGCTGTCGGCGCTGGCAAGGTTTGACGCGCCAACCATCGGCCCGCTGTCGATTGCTCACGACGGCATGTTCCCCGCCGCCAATATGTCATTCAACCTCGCCCCCGGCGTGGCATTGGGCGATGCGGTGATTCAGCTCAACCAGGCCAAGGCCGAGATCGGCATGCCCACCGCGATCAGCGGCAACTTCCAGGGCGCGGCGCAGGCGTTCCAGAGTTCGCTGGCCAGCCAGCCGTGGCTGATTCTGGCGGCGCTGGTGGCGGTGTACATCATTCTCGGTGTGCTTTATGAAAGCTTCGTGCATCCGCTGACGATCATTTCGACCTTGCCGGCGGCAGGTCTGGGCGCGGTGATCATGCTGTGGATCTGCGGCCAGGACTTTTCGATCATGGCGTTGATCGGGCTGGTGCTGCTGATCGGTATCGTCAAAAAGAACGGCATCCTGATGATCGACTTCGCGCTTGAAGCGCAGCGCCAGCGCGGTCTGCCGCCGCAGGAGGCGATTTTCGAAGCGTGCATCACCCGGTTCCGGCCGATCATCATGACCACCCTCGCCGCCCTGCTCGGTGCGTTGCCGCTGATGCTCGGCTACGGCACCGGCGCCGAATTGCGCCAGCCGTTGGGCATTGCCGTGGTCGGTGGTTTGCTGGTCAGCCAGATGCTGACGCTGTTCACCACGCCGGTCATATACTTATGGCTCGAGCGGCTGTTTCACCGGCACTCACACCCACCAGCCCCAACGCCCGCAACGGCACTGGCGACCACAGACTGAGGCAGGGTCATGCGCGTTCTGATTATCGAAGACGAAGAAAAAACCGCGGATTATCTGCACCGTGGCCTGACCGAACAGGGCTACACCGTCGACCTTGCCCGCGACGGTGTCGAAGGCCTGCATCTGGCGCTGGAATGCGACTACGCCGTGATCGTCCTCGACGTCATGCTGCCGGGGCTCGATGGCTTCGGCGTACTGCGCGCATTACGTGCGCGCAAGCAGACCCCGGTGATCATGCTCACCGCCCGCGAGCGCGTCGAAGACCGCATCAAGGGCCTGCGCGACGGCGCCGACGATTACCTCGGCAAACCGTTTTCCTTTCTCGAACTGGTCGCCCGGCTGCAAGCGCTGACCCGCCGCAGCGGCGGCCATGAGCCGGTGCAAGTGACCATCGCCGACCTGTGGATCGACCTGATCAGCCGCAAAGCCACCCGCGCCGGCACGCGCCTGGATCTGACCGCGAAAGAGTTTTCCCTGCTCAGCGTGCTCGCCCGTCGCCAAGGCGAAATCCTTTCGAAGACCGCAATCGCGGAAATGGTCTGGGACATCAATTTCGACAGTGACGCCAACGTCGTCGAAGTCGCGATCAAACGCCTGCGCGCCAAGCTCGACGGCCCGTTCAACGAAAAACTGCTGCACACCATTCGCGGTATGGGTTATGTGCTGGAGAGCCGTGGTGTCCAGTAACTCGATTGCCTTGCGCCTGAGCGGCATGTTCACGCTGGTGGCGCTGGTGGTGTTTCTGTTGATTGGCGGCGCGCTGTATCAGCAGGTCGACAAAGGTCTGGATTTGTTGCCCGAAGCCGAGCTGGACGCGCGTTACAGCGTGCTCGAATCCACCGTCGGCCGTTACGGCACGCCGGAGCATTGGGTGAAGATCAACAACAAGCTCAAACTGCTCGGTGAGGAAGACAAGCGCATCAGCTTCTGGATCAGCAGCGGTGATCCGCGCTACGAATACGGCAACCTTACGCCGCAGATTCGTGCCGCCATCAATGGCCCGTTGGGCATGCACGATCTGCAACTGCCCGATCAGCCCTACCCGCTGAAAGTGCTGGTCAGTCAGTTCCCCGCCAAGGACCAGCGTCCGCCGTTGCGCTTCATGATCGGCATCGACACCGAGACGCTGCATCAGACCCAGCATCACTTGCTCATCGCCCTGATCAGTCTGGCGATTGTCGGGGTGCTGCTGGCCTCTGCATTGGGCTATTGGGTCGCAAGAATCGGTCTGAAGCCGTTGATCAAACTGTCGCAGGAAGCCCAGCGTCTGGCACCACCGCTGCGCGCCGGACGCTTGCGCCTGTCGCCGCTGCCGCCGGAACTGGAACAGTTTGTCGAGTCGTTCAACTCGACCCTGGAACGGGTCGAACTGGCCTATTCACGGCTGGAATCGTTCAACGCCGACGTCGCCCATGAACTGCGCTCGCCGCTGACCAACCTGATCGGCCAGACCCAGGTCGCACTGACTCGCGGGCGCTCCGCCGAACACTATTTCGAAGTGCTGCAATCGAACCTCGAAGAGCTGGAGCGGCTGCGTTCGATCATCAACGACATGCTGTTTCTGGCCAGCGCCGATCAGGGCAACAAGGCGACCAAACTGACCTCGACGTCACTGGCTGATGAGGTGGCGACGACGCTGGACTATCTGGATTTCATCCTTGAAGACGCGCAGGTTGAAGTGCAGGTCAGCGGCGATGCGCAAGTGCAGATCGAGGTCGCGCATCTGCGCCGGGCGCTGATCAATTTGCTCAGCAACGCGGTGCAGCACACCGAAGCGGGTCAAGTGATCGAAGTGCGCATCGAGGCTGAAGAACATCAGGTGAGCATTGGCGTAGCCAATCCCGGGACGCCGATTGCCAGCGAGCATCTGCCGAGGTTGTTCGAGCGGTTTTATCGGGTTGATGCCTCGCGTAGCAACAGCGGCAATAACCACGGCCTGGGGCTGGCCATCGTCAAGGCGATTGCGCTGATGCATGGCGGGGATGTGTTTGTGCGCAGTGATCGGGGCATGAACACCTTCGGCATCAACCTCCCGGTCTGATTTTTTGTCGAGCGATCGTTCCCACGCTCCGCGTGGGAATGCAGCCCGGGACGCTCTGCGTCCCTTCCAAACCGAACGCGGAGCGTCCGTGGAGACATTCCCACGCGGAGCGTGGGAACGATCAACTCGACGGGATGATCTTTGCTTTTGCTGTAACAGTCATTTATGAAAATCACGCTGTTTCCCAAACCCCGGCAACCTTATCTTTGCCCGCACCAAACAGCACTCGCCAAGCGAGAAGGTTTTCAAGATGTCCAACAGTATGGGTATTGCCAGCGCATTCGTTTTGTCCTCATTGATCCTGTCGCCGATGGCGATGGCTGAAGAATCGCAAGCGTTCGTGGCGCACAATGTCGCTCGCGCGCAGGCATTCCATCAGCATCAGGCCGAAGTGATGGCCAAGGCTCAAGACGCGACGCAATCCCCGCAAGCCGCAACTTCCCAGGCTCAAGCGCTCGAGAAAGACAGCTGAGTCTCACCGCGAAAGGTTTCCCTCGACGCGGTTGTTTGGCTCTTCCCGTTCAACCGTCGTCACTCCAGGCCGCTGCCATTCAGCGGCCTTTTTTCGTTGTGGTCTGAAAGCCGTCTGCTGCGTCTGTAACAACAAGAAACATCAAGCCGCTCAAGAAACAGAGCGGCCCGCTGACCCAAGGAGCCCCACCGCACGTGTTTTACCCTGTCCGCCTCACCCCGCTGTTCATTGCAATTGCCGCAACGATTGCCCCCGCTGTCCACGCCGATGAGCGTGCCCAACAGGGCTTCGTCGCAGGCTCGAGCCTCAACCTCAACGCCCGCAACTACTACATGAATCGCAACCGCTTGCAGAAGGCGGACGACAATATCGAGTGGGGTCAGGGTTTTCTCGGCGTATTCCAGTCTGGCTACACCGAAGGCACGGTCGGCTTCGGCGTCGATGCCCATGCCATGCTCGGCTTGAAACTCGATGGCGGAGGCGGGACCGACGGTTCGAGCATCCTGCCGGTCAGCGATGGCAACGGCAAAGCGCCGGGCTCGTTCTCCACCGCAGGCGGGACTTTGAAGATGCGCGCCTTCGATACCGAGTTGAAGGCCGGTGATCTGTTCCTCTCCAACCCGGTCATCGCCGGCGGCGACACGCGGATGCTGCCGCAGACCTTTCGTGGCATCAGCCTGAGTAACCACAGCTTCGACGGCTGGCTGATCGAAGGTGGCCAGGCCAGTTTCACCAAACCGTATAACCAGAGTGGTCATACCCGCATCGGGACGTCATACGGCACCCTCGCCGACGGCGACGAAAGCCAGCACCTGAACTGGGCCGGTGTGGCCTGGAGCGGCGTTGAGGGCCTGACCAGCAGCCTTTACGCGTCCGAGCTCAAGGACATTTGGAACCAGTACTACTACGACCTCGACTACACCTGGCAACTGAACGATCTGGTCAGCCTCAACCCGGGCGTGCACTTCTATCACACGCAAGACACCGGCGATGCGCTGCTCGGCGATATCGACAACAACACCTGGAGCACGCATCTCACCGTCGGCATCGGCAACCACAGCGTCACTGCCGCCTATCAGCGGGTCAACGGCAATACGCCGTTCGACTACATCAGCCAGGGCGACAGCGTGTACCTGGACAACTCGCAGCAGTATTCGGACTTCAACGGCCCGAACGAACGTTCCTGGAAGCTCAAGTACGCCTACGACTTCACCGGTGCCGGCATGCCCGGCCTGACTTCGGCGCTGTCTTATTCACGCGGCACGGTGGATCTGACCAAAGCCGACCCGGACAGCGCAGGCTACTCCAGCTGGTACAGCGCCGATGGCCGCAACGCCAAGCATTGGGAACGCGACATCGATTTACAGTACGTCGTACAAAGCGGCCACGCCAAGGACCTCGCGGTGCGCCTGCAATGGGCGACCAACCGTGGCGGCAACGGCTACGGCGCGATTGATTCGGATACAGATGAATACCGCGTGATCATCGACTACCCGGTCAACGTCTTCTAAGATCGGCGCTGCGTTTTTCAGATCCTGTGATCTACCCTGTGGGAGCGAGCCTGCTCGCGAAAGCGGTGTGTCATTCAACACAGATGTTGACTGACAATCAGCTTTCGCGAGCAGGCTCGCTCCCACAGGTTCGTCCGGCGTCAGCCCAACTAAGCTTATGAAACCACTTCAACCGGCTCCCCATCATGATCACCAGCCGCACGCCTTCCATCACAGGCCTTACCGGTCGCCCCGAGCGCCTGCTGATCCTCGGCAGCCTGCTGACCGTGATTGCGATGGTGTGCATCGTCACCTTCCTGCTGATCCGCGAGTACGCCAGTGCGCAGGAAGTCGCCACGCGCCGCGCCACGACCATCGCGCAATTGATCGATGCCGATGTGCTGCGCACCGTCGAGCTGTACGACCTGACGCTGCAAGGGCTGATCGCCGCCGCCCAGCGTGACGACCTGCAGAACGTCTCGCCGCAGATCCGTCATCTGGCGCTGTTCGATCGCTCTGCCACCGCGCGCTTCAAGGGCGACATCCTGCTGCTCGACAAGCATGGCGAGGTGATCGCCGACTCCTCGCGCATCGAAGCGAAACCGGGCAATTTCGCCGACCGCGATTATTTTCTCGCCCACGCCTTCAACCGCGACATTGGCATGTTCATCAGCCGACCGTTCAAGACCCGTTGCGATTGTGAAGAAGCCGATCAGTGGCGCATCAGCTTCAGCCGACGCATCTCCTCGCAGACCGGTGAATTCCTCGGCGTGGCGGTGGCGTCGCTGAAACTCGACTATTTCGACGACCTGTTCAAAAGCCTCGACATCGGCACCGACAGTACGTTGAACATCATCAACAGCGATGGCGTGCTGCTTGCGCAGAAGCCGTATCTGCAGAGCGATTCGGTCGGCAAGAGTTTCGGCAACCGGCCCAACGTCGTGCGGATTCTCAACGATCGCGATGGCAGCGGCAGTTTCACCAGCACTTCGAGCATGGATGACCAGCGGCGGCTCTATACCTACTCGCGGGTCGGCAATCTGCCGTTGACCGTGATGGTCGCGCTGTCCAGCGAGGAAGTGTTCGGCACCTGGCGGCGCACGGCGATCCTGATCAGCGGCGCCACCGGCGTGTTGTGCCTGGGGCTGTTGTGGCTAACGTGGCTGCTCGCCCGGGAACTGCGTTTGCGCCATCGCGCCGAACGCGAACTGGCGCAACTGGCTGCCACCGATGACCTGACCGGAGTAGCCAACCGGCGCATGCTCGATCAGACTCTGCGCCACGAATGGTTCCGCGCCCAGCGCTCGGGCCAGCCGCTGTCGGTGATGATGATCGATGCCGACCACTTCAAGGCCTTCAATGATCGCCATGGCCATCAGGCTGGGGATCAGGTCTTGCGTGAACTGGCCAAGGTAATCACCGCGAACGTGCGACGCCCGGCGGATCTGGTCGCGCGGTATGGTGGTGAAGAGTTTTCGGTGATTCTCGCCGAGACCGACAGCGCCGGGGCGCAGCAGATCGCCCAGCAGATTCGCCAGGCTGTGGAAAACTTGCCATGGGTCGAAGGCGCTGAGCGGGCGATGACCGTGAGTATCGGCATTGCTACGTGGACATCGGCGAGCGAGATGACACTGGAGCAATTACTGTTTGCGGCGGACAAGGCGCTGTATCAAGCCAAGGAAGGCGGGCGCAATCGCGTTGTAGTGTCAGTCTGATGTTTCCAGGGTGATGGCGCCGCCGCCTTCGCGAGCAGGCTCGCTCCCACAGTTGGAATGCATTTCAAAGGTGGGAGCGAGCCTGCTCGCGAAGAAGCCTGATCAGGCACTAGAGAAACCACAGGCATAAAAAAAGGCCATCCGAGGATGGCCTTCAAAAAACTAGAGAGGTTTTTTACTTACACCGCCGCAACCGGGCGCATGTAAGAGATTGGTGCGGTGCTGGCGTCTTCGAACGTCACCACTTCCCAAGCGTCTGTCTGCTCAATCAATTTGCGCAGCAGCTGGTTGTTCAGTGCATGACCGGACTTGAAGCCTTTGAACTCACCAATCAGGCTGTTGCCCAGCAGGTACAGGTCGCCAATCGCATCGAGGATCTTGTGTTTGACGAATTCGTCTTCATAACGAAGACCGTCTTCGTTCAACACGCCATCAGCGTCGACCACGATCGCGTTTTCCACGCTGCCGCCGAGTGCGAGGTTGTGCTTGCGCAGGTACTCGATGTCACTCATGAAACCAAAGGTACGGGCGCGGCTGACTTCTTTTACGAACGAAGTGCTGGAAAAATCCACGCTTGCACTCTGGGTGCGGTCCCGGAATACCGGGTGATCGAAATCGATCTCGAAGCTCACCTTGAAACCTTCGAAAGGGACGAAAGTGGCGCGCTTGTCGCCGTCTTCCACTGTCACTTCACGCAGGATGCGGATGAATTTCTTGGCGGCGTCCTGTTCTTCCAGGCCTGCCGATTGAATCAGGAATACGAAGGGTCCAGCGCTGCCATCCATGATCGGGACTTCGGACGCGGAGAGCTCGACGTAGGCGTTATCGATGCCCAGGCCAGCCATGGCCGAGAGCAAGTGCTCTACCGTGTCCACTTTGACGTCGCCATTGATCAGCGTCGTCGACATAGTGGTTTCACCGACGTTTTCCGCGCGGGCAGGAATCTGCACCACAGGGTCGAGGTCAGCGCGACAAAACACAATGCCAGTGTCGACAGGCGCAGGCTTGAGGGTCAGATAGACCTTCTCACCGGAGTGCAGGCCTACACCTGTGGCACGGATAATATTTTTCAGTGTGCGTTGTTTAATCATGGCTTGGGCCGCTTCAGCGCAAATTGCGAACTGGTATCAACAAAGGCTGGCGATGATAGCAGACCATGCCTTTGCTGAACACCAATCACCTTCATAGCCCTGATACATTCCATCAATCGGCCTGACGACGCAGGAATGCCGGAATGTCCAGGTAATCCAGGTCATCCTGCGGATTCATCTTCGCGGCAGCCGCAGCACCGGCCTGAGCCTGGTTGCGCATGACGGTCGGACGGTCCAGATCACGGTAGTTCACCGCTGGCTGCTCCTGACGGGCCGGAGCCGGTTGTTGCACCTGCGCCGAAGCCATCGAGGTGTGCACGGTGTTGTCGATAACCTTCACAGGCTTCTCGATTTTCGCGCCCAGACCGGTGGCAACCACGGTTACGTGCAGCTCGTCGCGCATGTCCGGATCGATAACGGTACCGACCTTGACCATCGCGTGCTCGGAAGCGAAGGCTTCGATGATCGAACCCACGTCGGAGTACTCACCCAGGGACAGGTCAGGACCGGCGGTGATGTTCACCAGAATGCCGCGCGCGCCTTGCAGGTTGACGTCTTCCAGCAACGGGTTGCGGATTGCCGCTTCGGTGGCTTCACGTGCACGGTTCGGACCGCTGGCGCAGCCAGTGCCCATCATCGCCATGCCCATTTCGCTCATCACGGTGCGCACGTCGGCGAAGTCGACGTTGATCATGCCCGGACGCTTGATGATGTCGGAGATACCGCGAACGGCACCGGCCAATACATCGTCAGCCTTGGCGAAAGCCGACAAGAGGCTTGCGTCTTTGCCGAGGATGGTCAGCAGTTTTTCGTTCGGAATGGTGATCAGCGAGTCGACGCTTTCCGAAAGCATGCGGATGCCTTCGTCGGCGATCTGCATACGCTTGCGGCCTTCGAACGGGAACGGACGGGTCACGACCGCAACGGTCAGAATGCCCATTTCCTTGGCCACTTCAGCGATGATCGGCGCTGCACCGGTACCGGTACCGCCGCCCATGCCGGTGGTGATGAACACCATATTGGTGCCAGCCAGCACTTCAGCGATGCGCTCGCGGTCTTCCAGAGCGGCTTGACGGCCGACCTCAGGATTGGCGCCGGCGCCCAGGCCTTTGGTCACGCCGGTGCCCAGTTGCAGGATGGTCCGCGCGCCGATGTTTTTCAGCGCTTGAGCATCGGTGTTGGCGCAGATGAACTCAACGCCTTCGATGTTGCTCTTGACCATGTGATTGACAGCGTTGCCGCCGCCACCGCCGACACCGATAACTTTGATTACCGGGCTTGCGGGGATGTTGTCTACGAGTTCGAACATTTTCCCTCTCCTTACATTCTCTAGTTTTTTCGCCTACTGCTGTTTGTAGCGGTGTATCTACTGCAGTTGCTTGCCGCTTGAAGCTTGTCGCTCCAGGCTGCTTTTAAAAGTTGCCCTGAACCCACTTTTTCAGTCGGTCCAGCAGCGGCGCCTGAGGCTCTTCGCTGCTGTAGCTGTCGCGGCTGCCGATGCCGGAGAACGAAACTCCGTCGGACTGCTTCTGCAGGCCGTACATCAACAAACCAACGCCAGTGGAATAAATCGGGTTGCGCACCACGTCATCCAGACCTTTCACGCCATGCGGCACACCGAGGCGCACCGGCATGTGGAAGATCTCTTCGGCCAGTTCAGTGGCGCCTTCCATTTTCGACGTACCACCGGTGAGCACGATGCCCGCCGGGATCAGGTCTTCGTAGCCGCTGCGACGCAGCTCGGCCTGGATCAGGGTGAACAGTTCGTCGTAACGCGGCTCGACCACTTCGGCCAGGGCCTGACGCGACAGTTCGCGCGGTGGACGGTCGCCAACGCTCGGCACCTTGATGGTTTCGCCGGCACCGGCCAGTTTGGCCAGGGCGCAGGCGTAACGGATCTTGATCTCTTCGGCGTACTGGGTCGGGGTGCGCAACGCCATGGCGATGTCGTTGGTCACCTGATCACCGGCAATCGGGATCACGGCGGTGTGACGGATGGCGCCTTCGGTGAAGATCGCGATGTCGGTGGTGCCGCCGCCGATGTCGACCAGGCACACGCCCAGTTCTTTTTCGTCGTCGGTCAGCACCGAGTAGGCCGAGGCCAGTTGCTCAAGAATGATGTCGTCGATTTCCAGACCGCAGCGACGCACGCATTTTTCAATGTTCTGTGCAGCGTTGACAGCGCAGGTGACCACGTGAACCTTGGCTTCCAGACGCACGCCGGACATGCCCAGCGGCTCGCGCACGCCTTCCTGGTTATCGATCACGTAATCCTGCGGCAGGGTGTGCAGCACGCGCTGGTCAGCCGGGATCGCCACGGCCTGGGCGGCGTCGAGTACACGCTCAAGGTCCGCCGAGCTGACTTCGCGATCACGGATCGCAACGATGCCGTGGGAATTCAGGCTGCGGATGTGATTGCCGGCCACGCCGACGAACGCGGAGTGAATGCGGCAGCCGGCCATCAGTTGGGCTTCTTCGATCGCGCGCTGGATCGACTGCACGGTGGATTCGATGTTGACCACCACGCCCTTCTTCAGACCGCGGGACGGATGCGTGCCGATCCCGACGATTTCCAGCTGGCCGTCGTCCGCGACCTCGCCTACCAGCGCCACCACTTTGGAGGTGCCGATATCCAGACCGACGATCATTTTGCCGCTTTGCACGTTTGCCATGGGTCCTGCCTCTTCTTAATTCTTTGCGACAGCGGGTTGGGCTGTCGTCGGCGCTACGGGTTCCCGCCAGCCAACAGCGAGGCCGTTGGCGTAGCGCAGATCGATGCGCGCAATGTTCGTAATCTGCTCTTTCAGCGTCTTGTCATAGATGGCGATGAAGCGGCGCATCTTTTCCACCAGGTTGCCGCGTCCCAGCAGCAACTCGATGCCGGGGCCGGAACTGCCGGCACCGGTGGTCAGGAACCAGCTGCCGCGTTCACGCAATTCCAGGCGTGCAATCGAAAAACCCAGCGGCCGCAGCATCTGGCTCAGCACCTGATACTGCTGCATCACCTGCTGCTGAGCCCGTTGTGGGCCGAACAGCTGCGGCAGGTGTTCATAATTCGCCAGTTCCTTGGGCGTGAACGCCTGGCCCTGGTTGTTGAGCAACGACTCGTCGCCCCAACGCGCCACCGGCAATTGCTCTTCGAGGCGGATCACGACCTGATCCGGCCACACCCGACGCACTTCGGCGTGGGCGATCCAGGGCATCTGCTCGAGCTCGGTACGCATACCGGCGAGGTCGATGGTGAAGAAGCTCGACGCCACGAACGGCGCGATCCGCTGCTGCACCGCCTGCTGGCTGATGTAGCTGAGGTCGCCCTGCACCGCGATCTTGCTGATCGGCCGGTCGGCGTACGGCAGCAAACGCTGCGCGCCTTCGTACGTACCAAAGCCCAGCGCCACCAGCAGCACCGGCCAGCACAGACTTTTCAGAAAGCTGAAATTGGCTTTCGGCAGGCGCGCGGACATCGGCTCTTTCGCCACCATTCGGCTGGCACCCCGCGGCACCGGCTTGCGGCCGGGTGCGGGTGGCTGATGTCTGAGATGAGCGCCTTGCATGGTCTTAACCTCGCGCCTCTGTTACGCCTGCGTCTTCAACGCTGGCGGCCAGAATGGCCAGAACCAGTTGCTGGAAATCCAGACCGGCAGCCCGCGCCGCCATCGGCACCAGGCTGTGATCGGTCATGCCCGGTGCGGTATTGACTTCAAGGAACCAGAACTGCCCGTCGGCGTCCTGCATCACGTCCGCCCGGCCCCAACCGGCGATACCCAGCGCCTCACAGGCCTTGGCCGTGAGTTCCATGAGTTCCTGTTCCTTGGCCGCGTCGAGCCCGCACGGAATGCGGTACTGGGTATCGTTGGCGATGTACTTGGCGTCGTAGTCGTAGAACGTGTGCGGTGTACCCAGGGCGATAGGAGGCAACACCTGGTCACGCAGGGTGGCGATGGTGAACTCCGGACCTTGAATCCATTGCTCGACCAACACTTGCGAATCGTAGGTACTGGCCGCTTTCCATGCGTCGATCAACTGGGACGCAGAATTCACTTTGGCCATCCCGATACTTGAACCTTCATGCGCCGGTTTGACGATCAAAGGCAGGCCCAGTTCCGTCGCTGCGGAAATACAATCGGCTTCGCTGCACAGTACGGCGTGACGCGGCGTCGGAATCCCGAGGCTGTGCCAGACCTGCTTGGTGCGCAGCTTGTCCATCGCCAGTGCGGAAGCAAGAATGCCGCTGCCGGTGTAAGGGATGCCGGCGCACTCGAGCAGGCCCTGCATGCTGCCGTCTTCACCGCCGCGACCGTGGAGAATGATGAACGCGCGGTCGATCTTTTCGCTGAGCAGACGCTGCAGGAAGTCTTCGCCCACATCGATGCCGAACGCGTCGACGCCAGCGCTTTGCAGCGCCTCGAGCACGGCGTTGCCGGATTTCAGCGAAACCTCACGCTCGGCACTCAGGCCGCCGAAGAGCACGGCGACGCGGCCGAAGTCTTTCGGCGCGATGGTGGAGAACAGCTTGGCGTAGGCAGCAGTCATTTCAACTTCCCCTCGACCGGCGCCGCCACGGCGCCGGCGAACAATTCACTTTTCAACAGCTTCGGCGCTAGACCGCCGATATCACCAGCGCCCTGGCACAGCAGAATGTCGCCGGCGCGCAGCAGCGGCTTGACCAGCGGCGCCAGGTCAACGCCCCGCTCGATGTAGATCGGGTCGAGCTGACCGCGCTGGCGGATGCTGTTGCACAGCTTGCGGCTGTCGGCGCCCGGGATCGGCTCTTCGCCGGCCGGATAGACTTCCATCAGCAGCAGCACGTTGGCGTCGGCCAGTACATTGACGAAGTCGTCGTACAGATCACGGGTGCGGCTGTAGCGATGCGGCTGGTAGACCATCACCAGACGACGCTCCGGCCAGCCACCGCGCACGGCTTTGATCACGGCAGCGACTTCGGTCGGGTGGTGCCCGTAGTCGTCGACCAGCATCACGTTGCCGCCGTCCACCGGCAGTTCGCCGTAGACCTGGAAGCGTCGGCCAACACCCTGGAAGCCTGACAGGCCCTGAACGATGGCTTCATCGCTGACGCCTTCGTCGGTGGCGATGCAGATGGTCGCCAGCGAGTTGAGCACGTTGTGATTGCCGGGCATGTTCACCGACACGTCCAGCGGCTCGCGATCCGGGCGCAGCACGGTAAAGAAGGTCTGCATGCCCTGCTGGCGCACATTGATTGCGCGTACGTCGGCGTCTTCGCTGAAGCCGTAGGTCACGGTCGGACGTTTCACCAGCGGCAGGATTTCGCGCACCACCGGATCGTCCAGGCACATCACCGCCAAACCGTAGAACGGCAGGTTGTGCAGGAACTCGACGAAGGTTTTCTTCAGTTTGTTGAAGTCACCGTCGTAGGTCGCCATGTGGTCGGCGTCGATGTTGGTGACCACGGCCACCAGCGGCTGCAGATGCAGGAAGCTCGCATCGCTTTCGTCGGCTTCGGCGATCAGGTAACGGCTGGTGCCGAGCTGGGCATTGGTGCCCGCCGCATTCAGGCGACCACCAATGACGAATGTCGGGTCCAGACCACCGGCCGCGAACACCGAAGCGATCAGGCTGGTGGTGGTGGTTTTGCCATGGGTACCGGCGACGGCGATACCGTGGCGATAGCGCATCAGCTCGGCGAGCATTTCCGCACGCGGCACTACGGGAATGCGGCGCTCAAGGGCAGTCGCCACTTCCGGGTTGGACGTGTTCACTGCGCTCGACACCACCAGCACGTCGGCGGTAGCGGCGTTCTCGGCACGGTGACCGATGAAGATCTGCGCGCCGAAGGTTTCCAGGCGCTCGGTGACCGGCGAGGCTTTCAGGTCGGAACCGGAGACTTGATAGCCCAGGTTCAACAACACTTCAGCGATACCGCACATGCCCACGCCGCCGATGCCGACGAAGTGGATGCGACGGATGCGGCGCATTTCCGGTTGTGGCATGGCTTTCTGATTCTCAACCATGGGCCACCTCCAGACAGGTATCGACCACGCTACGGGTGGCATCGGGTTTGGCCAGTCGGCGGGCCGCTTGGGCCATTGCTTCGAGTCGTTGCGGTTGCATCAAGACCTCTGTCAGGCGCGCGGCAAGATCCGCGGCACCAGTCGTTCTTTGCGGCATCAGGAAGGCAGCGCCTTCGCGGGCCAAATAATCGGCGTTGCGGGTCTGGTGATCGTCGATCGCGTGGGGCAAAGGCACCAGCATCGAGGGCAGACCGGCGGCCGCCAGCTCACTGATGGTCAACGCGCCAGCGCGGCACACCACCAGGTCAGCCCAGCCATAGGCCTGGGCCATGTCTTTGATGAACGGCTGCACCTGCGCTTCCACACCCACGGCGCGGTAACGCTCGGCAGTCACTTCATCGTGATTTTTGCCGGCCTGATGAAACACTTCCGGGCGCAGGTCGGCAGCGACTTGGGCCAGGGCTTCAGGCAGCAATTTGTTCAACGGTTCTGCGCCCAGGCTGCCGCCAAGGATCAGCAAACGCGCTTTGCGCCCGGCCAGTGCCGGCCGCGATGTATCGAGGAACAGCTCGCTGCGCACCGGATTTCCGGTGGTACGGCGGCTGTCCGACAGAGTAAAGGTGTCGGGGAACGCTTCACACACTCGGGCGGCGAACGGCACCAGCAACCGATTGGCGGTGCCGGCGACAGCGTTCTGCTCGTGAACGATCACCGGCACGCCAGCCAGTTTCGCGGCAAGACCACCAGGGCCGGTCACATATCCGCCAAAGCCAACCACGCACACCGGCTTCAGGCGGCGCATGATCGCCCGCGCCTGCCACACCGATTTCAGCAACATCAGCGGCGCCTTGAGCAGCGACAGCTTGCCCTTGCCGCGCAGACCGCTGGCGTTGATCCGGTGCAGTTCAAGCCCTGCCGCCGGAACCAGTTCGTTTTCGATCCCGCGTGGCGTGCCGAGCCAGTGCACGGTGTAGCCGCGCGCCTGAAACTCGCGGGCACAGGCCAGCGCCGGGAACACGTGGCCGCCGGTACCGCCGGCCATGATCAATACGTTAGCGCCCATGAGTCGGCTCCTCGGCGAAGTCGCTCTCCTGGAATTCCATCTCTTCGCTGCCCAGGTGGGTTCGACTCTCCCACTCGATGCGCAGCAACAGACCCAGACAGGCGCAGCAGATCACCAGCGAGCTGCCGCCGTAACTGAGGAACGGCAAGGTCAGCCCCTTGGTTGGCAGCAGGCCGACGTTCACACCGATGTTGATCAGGAACTGACCAATCCACAGGAACGACAAGCCGTAAGCCACGTAAGCGGCAAAGAACTGCTTGGCCTTCTCCGCCCACAGGCCGATGTACATGCCGCGAATACACACGAACACGAACAGCGCGACGGTGCACAGCGAACCGACCGCACCGAGCTCTTCGGCGAGTACCGAGAACACGAAGTCGGTATGCGCTTCCGGCAGGTAGAACTGCTTCTGCACGCTGTTGCCCAGGCCGACGCCCAGCCACTCGCCGCGACCGAAAGCGATCAAGGCCTGCGACAACTGATAACCGGCGCCGAACTGGTCGGCCCACGGGTCGGCGAAGTTGGTCAGACGCGCCATTCGATAGGGCTGCATCTGGATCAGCAGAACCACCGCGCCAACCGCCAGCACCACCATCAGCGAGAAACGGAACAGCCCGACCCCGCCAAGAAACAGCATCGCTGCCGCCGCGCCCATCATGACTACGGTGGCACCGAAGTCCGGTTCCATCAGCAACAGACCGGCCATCGGCAGCAGGACGATGAACGGCTTGAAGAAGCCCATCCAGCTCTCGCGTACTTCTTTCTGCCGGCGCACCAGATAACCGGCGAGGTAGATCACCACGAACACCTTGGCGATTTCCGACGGCTGCACGTTGAAGAAGCTGAAACCGATCCAGCGCATCGAACCGTTCACTTCGCGACCGATGCCGGGAATGATCACCATCACCAGCAGGCCGAACGCACCGATCAGCATCATCCAGCCGAGGCGCTGCCAGGTGGCGATCGGGATCATCATGGTGACGATGCACGCGCCCAGGCCCAGCACCACATAGATAAGGTGGCGAATCATGTAATACAGCGGACTGCCCGACTGCGCCGCCGCCACTTCGGTGGACGCCGAGGCGATCATGATCAGCCCCAGACCCAGCAGCGCCAGGCAACCGGCGAGCATCGGGAAATCGAGGTCGATGCCACGCCCGGTGATCAGCGGCGACGGGTACGGCTTGATGATGTTTCTCAGGTTCATGCCAGTTCCTCCACAGCCCGGACGAACTGGTGACCACGGTCTTCGTAATTCTTGAACATGTCGAAACTGGCGCAGGCCGGCGACAGCAGCACCACGTCACCCGGTTGGGCAGCGGCGCGGCATTGCGCGACGGCGTCGACCAGCGAGCTCGCGCGAATCAGCGGTACGGCATCGCCAATGGCTGCGCCGATCTTGTCGGAGTCGCGGCCCATCAGCACCACAGCGCGGCAGTTGGCCGCCACCGGATCACGCAGATCGTTGAATTCGGCGCCTTTGCCGTCACCGCCGGCGATCAGAATGACCTTGCCGTCAATGTCTGCGCCCAAACCTTCGATGGCGGCCAGAGCGGCGCCAACGTTGGTGGCTTTGGAATCGTTGTAATAGGCCACGCCGTCGAGATCGCGCACCCATTGGCAGCGATGCTCGAGGCCGGCAAACGTACGCAGTGCAGAGAGCATGGCGTCGAACGGCAGGCCCACCGCGTGACCCAGTGCCAATGCGGCGAGAGCGTTGGACTGGTTGTGCGCGCCGCGAATCTTCAGTTCACGCACCGGCATCAGGTTCTGGAATTCGAAGGCGAGGTACTTCTCGCCGTCTTCTTCGCGAATGCCGAACGCCTTGAAATCCGGTTTGCTCAGGCCAAAGGTCCAGCATGGCTGGCCTTCGCCGATCAATGGACGGCTCAGGGCGTCCTGACGGTTGATCACAAACTGCTTCGCGCCCCGGAAGATCCGGTGCTTGGCCAGGTGATAGGCCGGCAGACCGCTGTAGCGATCCATGTGGTCTTCGCTGATGTTCAGTACGGTGGCGACTTCGGCGTTGAGCTGGTCGGTGGTTTCCAGCTGGAAACTCGACAACTCCATTACGTACAACTCGACATCATCGCTGAGCAGATCCAGCGCCGGCGTGCCGAGGTTGCCGCCAACGGCGACGCGCTTGCCGGCCGCAGCCGCCATCTCGCCGACCAGAGTAGTGACGGTGCTTTTCGCGTTGGAGCCGGTAATGGCCACGATCGGCGCCCGCGCATTACGCGCGAACAGTTCGATGTCGCCGGACATTTTCACGCCACGGGCAGCGGCGGCTTGCAGGGCCGGGGTCGCCAGCGCCAGGCCGGGGCTCACGTAGAGCTCGTCGGCACGGCAGAGGAATTCGACGTCCAGCTCGCCACAACGCACTTCCACGTGCGGATAGTCACGCTTGAGCGTGGCCAGTTCCGGTGGATTTTCCCGCGTGTCGGCCACAGCAAACGACGTGCCCCGGTTCGCCAGGAAGCGAACCAGGGACATGCCGCTCTTGCCGAGGCCGACAACGATGCGGAAGTGGTCAGAAGCGATCAGAGACACTCGTTCTACCTCAGCTTCAGGGTGGCAAGGCCGACCAGTACGAGAATCACGGTGATGATCCAGAAACGGACGATCACGCGCGGCTCGGGCCAGCCCTTGAGTTCAAAGTGGTGGTGTATCGGCGCCATGCGGAACACGCGGCGACCGGTCAGCTTAAAGGAGGCAACCTGAATGACCACTGACAGGGTTTCCATCACGAACACGCCGCCCATGATGAACAGGACGATTTCCTGACGGACGATCACCGCGATGGTGCCCAGTGCCGCGCCGAGTGCCAGGGCACCGACGTCGCCCATGAACACTTGCGCCGGATAAGTGTTGAACCAGAGGAAACCGAGACCGGCACCGATCAGCGCACCGCAGAACACGATCAATTCGCCTGCGCCGGGCACGTAAGGGATCAGCAGGTACTCGGCGAATTTCACGTTACCCGACAGGTAACAGAAAATCCCCAGGCCGCCGCCGACCATCACGGTTGGCATGATCGCCAGGCCGTCGAGGCCGTCAGTCAGGTTGACCGCGTTGCTCGAACCGACAATCACGAAGTAGGTCAGCACGATGAAACCGGCGCCCAGCGGAATGCTGTAGTCCTTGAGCATCGGCAGGATCAGCGTGGTTTCCACCGGCGTCGCGGCAGTCATATAAAGGAAGATCGCTGCGCCGAGGCCGAACACCGACTGCCAGAAATACTTCCAGCGGCTCGGCAAGCCACGGGAGTTCTTCTCGATGACTTTGCGGTAATCGTCGACCCAGCCGATGGCGCCGAACAGCAGGGTCACCAGCAGCACTACCCAGACGTAGCGGTTGCTCAGGTCAGCCCAGAGCAGAGTGCTGACGCCGATCGAAGACAGAATCAGCGCGCCACCCATGGTCGGCGTGCCGGATTTGGACAGGTGCGATTGCGGGCCGTCGTTACGTACCGATTGGCCAATCTGACGGTTCTGCAGAGTACGGATCATCCACGGGCCATAGCACAGCGACAAGACCAGCGCGGTCAGCACACCGAGAATCCCGCGCAGGGTCAGGTACTGGAAGACCGCGAAGCCTTTGTAGAACTGTTGCAGATACTCCGCTAGCAGCAGCAGCATTAATGTTTCTCCAGACTGGACCCGCACAGAGCCGCAACGATGTTTTCCATCGCTGCGCTGCGCGAACCCTTGATCAAAATGGTGGTGTTTGTGTCCTGCTCGGCGGCGAGGGCCTGGATCAGCTCGGCCTGGGTGCCGAAGTGCTGCGCCTGCTCACCGAAAGCGTTTACGGCGTGGACCATGTTCGGCCCGACCGCGTAAAGCGCGGAAACCTTGCCTCGGGCGTACTCGCCCACGTCGCGGTGCCCCTGCTCCGCCCAGTCGCCCAACTCGCCGATATCGCCGAGCACCAGGACGGTGCGGCCGGAAAAGCCGGCGAGTATATCAACGGCCGCGCACATCGAGGTGGGGTTTGCGTTGTAGGTGTCATCGATCACGCGCATGCCGTTTTTCGCCAGTTGCGCGACGGTGCGCCCCTTGACCGGTTGCACCGCGCCGAGGCCGGTGGCGATGCCGAACAGCGAAACACCCAAGGCGTGGGCAGCAGCGGCGGCAGCCAGGGCATTGGCGACGTTATGAGTACCGAGCAGGTTCAGTTGCACGCGCTCGCTACCTTCTGGCGTGTGCAGGTTGAACGCCGGGCAACCACGGGCATCAGTGGCCAGATCGCTGGCGTGGAAATTCGCCTCGCTGTTGCTGAGAGCGAAGGTCAGCACCTGACGACCGGCAGCGCGGGTCTTCCAGATAGCGAAAGCCTTGTCATCGAGGTTGAGCACGGCGATGCCATCGGCGGCCAGGCCTTCGATGATTTCACCTTTGGCTTCGACGATTTTTTCCGGACCGCCGAACTCACCGACGTGAGCGGTGCCGGCGTTGTTCAGGATCGCCACATGCGGCTTGGTCAGGCCGACGGTGTAGGCGATTTCACCGAGACGCGAAGCGCCCAGTTCGATCACGGCGGAGGTGTGTTCCGGCGCCAGTTCGATCAGGGTCAGCGGGACGCCGAGGTCGTTGTTCAGGTTGCCACGGGTCGCCAGCACCGGACCGCGGGTGCGCAGGATGCTCGCGAGCATTTCCTTGACCGTGGTCTTGCCACTGGAACCGGTCACCGCCGCTACTGGCTGGGTGAACGCAGCACGGTTCAACGCGCCGAGTTGGCCGAGGGCCTGACGGGTGTCCTTGACCAGCAATTGCGGCAACGCGCTGTCGGCGACTTCGCGCTCGACCAGTGCCGCCACGGCGCCTTTGCCGGCAACGTCGTTTAGATAATCATGACCGTCGAAACGCGGACCGGTCAGGGCGATGAACAGCTGGCCGGGCTGGATCGCACGGCTGTCGATGCTCACGCCGTCGAAACTCGCGTCGGCGCCGATCAAACGGGCCTCGAGCGCGTTGGTCAATTCGCTGAGTGTCAGGGCCTTAAGCATGGGCCACCTCCCACGCGGTCAGGGCGTGATCAGCCTCGACCAGATCGGAAAACGCATGGCGCACGCCGTTGATTTCCTGATAGTCCTCGTGACCTTTGCCGGCGAGCACAATCACGTCATCAGCGGTTGCGCCAGCAATCAATTGCGCAATGGCCTGGCCGCGACCGGCGACGAAGGTGACTTTATCCACAGCGGTAAAACCGGCACGGATGTCGTCGAAAATCACCGCAGGATCTTCGGTGCGCGGGTTGTCATCGGTGACCAGCACCTGGTCGGCCAGACGTTCGACCACTTCGGCCATCAACGGACGTTTGCCACGATCGCGATCCCCGCCGCAGCCGAACAGGCACAGCAGTTGGCCTTTGACGTGCGGTCGCAGCGCAGTGAGAACCTTTTCCAGCGCATCGGGCGTGTGGGCGTAATCGACCACCACCAACGGCTGCGTGCCACCACCCAGACGCTGCATGCGACCGGCCGGGCCTTCGAGCTTCGGCAGCACTTTGAGAATTTCGTCGAGGGCGTAATCAAGACCGAGCAAGGCACCGACTGCCGCCAGAACGTTGCTCAGGTTGAAACGGCCGAGCAGCATACTGCGCAGATGGTGTTCGCCCTGCGGCGTGACCAGTGTGGCGCGCACGCCGTGGTCGTCGAATTGCGCTTCGCGGCAGAACAGGTACGCGCTGCTGTCGAGCAGGCTGTAGGTGATCAAACGCGACTCACGTTTTTCCGCCGCCAGTTGCCGGCCGAAATCGTCGTCGAGGTTGACCACGCGGCACTTCAGGTCATTCCAGGCGAACAGCTTGGCCTTGGCCTCGGCGTACGCCTGCATGGTGCCGTGATAATCCAGATGGTCACGTGACAGATTGGTCATCACCGCCACGTCGAACGCCAGCGCGGTGACCCGACCCTGATCCAGACCGTGGGACGATACTTCCATGGCCACGGCTTTGGCACCGGCCTTTTTCAGGTCACCCAGTGTCGCTTGCACCGCAATCGGATTCGGCGTGGTGTGCAGGCCGCTTTCCAGCGCGCCATAGAAACCGGAACCGAGGGTGCCGACGATGCCGCAATGCTGGCCGAGCAGATCCAGCGCCTGCGCGACCAGTTGGGTCACGCTGGTCTTGCCATTGGTGCCAGTGACACCGATCAGGTTCAGGTGATGACTCGGCTCACCGTAAAAACGCCCGGCGATGTCCGACAGCTGCGCCGCCAGCCCCTTGACCGGGATCAGCGGTACGTCAGTGATCGGCAGCACAGTGGCGCCTTCGACTTCATAAGCCACGGCAGCGGCGCCGCGCTGCAAGGCATCGGCGATGTGCGCACGGCCATCGAAGCGGCCGCCGGGCACAGCGAGAAACAGATCGCCGGCGCGCACGTTGCGGCTGTCCAGCGCCAGTTCACGGATCAACAGATCGTGGCCGGCGTGGGGAAATATCTTGTTCAGACTTAATGACATCAGCCGCGCCCTCCATTGGCTTTCAGCGGAACGACCGGGGTGGCATTGGCCTGTTGGGTGGTCGGCAGGTTGTCCGGGGTCACGTTCATCAGGCGCAGCGTGCCGGACATCACACGGCTGAACACCGGCGCCGACACCAGACCACCGAAGTAACCGGCCTTGGTCGGTTCATCGATCACCACCACGATGGCGTAACGCGGATCACTCATCGGACCGAAGCCGGCGAACAGCGAGCGGTAGGAATTTTCTGCGTAGCCCTTGGTGCCGACCGAGGTCTTGCGCGCGGTACCCGACTTGCCGCCGACGTGATAAGCCGGCACCTGCGCACGGAACACGCCGCGCGGCGCTTCGATCACTTGCTGCAACATGCCCTGCATGGTTTTCGCCACGGCTTCCGGCAGCACTTGGGTGGTCTGCGGCATCTTGTCGGTTTTGATCAGGGTCAGTGGCGCGAGGCGGCCGTTGTTGGCCAGTGCCGAGAACGCATGCACCAACTGGATCGCGGTCACGGAAATGCCGTAGCCGTAAGACAAGGTTGCAGTTTCAGCCTTGCGCCATTCGCGGTAGTTGGGCAGATTGCCGACACGTTCGCCGGGGAAGCCCAGGCCGGTGTCCTGACCGAGGCCGACTTTCTGTGCGAGACGGAAAATCGTTTCGCCGCCGATATCGAAGGCGACTTTACTCATGCCGACGTTACTCGAATTGATCAGGATGCCGGTCAGATCGAGCACCGGCCCTTCGGTCTTCGACACGTCTTTGATGGTGTATTTGCCGATTTGCAACGAGCCCGGATACACCTCGACGGTGTCGCTCGGTTTCCAGCGGCCGGTTTCAATCGCCGCGCTCATGGAAATGGCTTTCATGGTCGAACCCGGTTCGAACACGTCGATCATGGCGCGGTTGCGCATCATCGCCGGTTGCAGGTTGCGACGGTTGTTCGGGTTGTAGGTCGGCTGGTTGACCATGGCCAGGATCTCGCCGGTCTTCACGTCCATGATCACCAGACTGCCGGCCTTGGCGCCGTTCTCGATGATCGCGTTGCGCAGTTCGCGGTTGGCCAGGTATTGCAGACGCAGATCAATCGACAACGCCAAGGGCTTGCCGGCCTTGGCGTTTTTGGTGACCTGAACATCCTTGATCAGCCGGCCACGGCGATCCTTGATGACTTGTCGTTTGCCCGGCACCCCGGCCAGCCATTCGTCATAGGCCAGCTCGACGCCTTCGCGACCGTGATCGTCGATGTCGGTAAAGCCGACCATGTGCGCGGTGACTTCACCGGCCGGGTAGAAGCGGCGGAATTCTTCGATGCCATAGACGCCCGGCACTTTCAGATCGAGCACAGCCTGGCCCTGCTCGGGGGTCAGCCCGCGCACCAGATAAATGAATTCTTTGTTGGCCTGGGCTTCGAGGCGTTCGCTCAGGGCTTTCGGGTTCTGGCCCAACGCTGCGGCGAGTGCCGGCCACTTCTCTTTGGCCGACTGCATTTCCTTGGCGTTGGCCCACAGCGTGGTCACCGGCGTACTGACCGCCAGAGGCTCGCCGTTACGGTCGGTGATCAGGCCACGGTGCGCCGGAATCGGAATGTGCCGCAGGCTGCGCGCGTCGCCCTGGCCTTTGAGGAAGTCACGGTCGACCACTTGCAGGTCGATGATCCGCCAGCAGATCGCCGCGACCATCAGACCGAGCAGCGCCACCATCAGGCGGAAGCGCCATGGGAACAGTGCGCCTTCGAGTTTCATCATGGCGCCACCATCTTCACGTCAGCCGCGCCAGGGATGTGCATTTTCAGTTGTTCAGTGGCCAGCACTTCGATGCGACTGTGCGCGGTCCAGGTGCTCTGCTCGAGAATCAGCCGCCCCCACTCGGCCTGCGCCTTGTCGCGCACGCTGAGTTCGTTATAAAGGGTGTTGAGCAACTGCCGGTTCCAGTGCGCGCTGTACGACACGGCAATGGCCGAAAACAGCACGCCGATAAACAGCAGCAGCATCAGAAAGCTGCCGCCGGGCAGTGGTTTGGCGAAAAGCTTGCTCACCGCAACTTCTCCGCGACACGCATGACGGCGCTACGGGAACGTGGGTTGGCTTTGAGTTCGGCGTCGGAGGCCGTCTGCGCTTTGCCGTGGATTTTGATTTTCGGTTCGAAGGCGACGTGGCGAACCGGCAGGTTGCGCGGCAGGTTGTCGGCCTCGCCTTTCACCAGCTTGCGCATGAACAGTTTGACGATGCGGTCTTCCAGCGAGTGGAAGCTGATGACCACCAGACGGCCGCCAACTTCCAGCGCTTCCAGCGCGGCGTCGAGGCCGGCTTCCAGATCGCCGAGTTCGTTATTGACGTGAATGCGCAAACCCTGGAATGCGCGGGTGGCCGGGTTCTTGCCCTTTTCCCACGCCGGGTTGGCGACTTTCAGCACTTCGGCCAGATCGGCGGTGCGCTCGAACGGCTTGATGTCACGGCGCTCGGCAACGGCACGGGCCATACGCCCGGAGAAACGTTCTTCGCCGTATTCCTTGAACACCCGGGCGATTTCTTCCACCGGCGCGGTGTTGACGAATTCGGCAGCGCTGATGCCACGGGACGGGTCCATGCGCATGTCCAGCGGCCCGTCATTGAGGAAACTGAAGCCGCGCTCGGCGTCATCGAGCTGCGGCGACGACACGCCGAGGTCGAGCAGAATGCCGCTGACCTTGCCGGTCAGGCCTTGCTCGGCAACCACCGAACCGAGCTCGGCAAAGCTACGCTGCACAACGACAAAGCGGCCGTCTTCGGCCGCTAGCGTTTGCCCGGTGGCAATCGCTTGAGGATCCTTGTCGAATCCGATGAGTCGACCGTCCGGCCCGAGCTGGCTGAGGATCAACCGACTGTGCCCGCCGCGCCCGAACGTGCCATCCAGATAGCAGCCATCAGGACGTACGGCGAGAGCCTCGACGGCTTCGTCAAGCAGTACGGTGATGTGGTTAAAGCCGCTATCAATAGTCACAGGATCAAATCACGCAGTTCATCAGGCATCGCGCCCGGTTGTTGAATAGCAGCAAGGTCAGCGGCAGATACCGCGTTCCATGCATCCTCGTCCCACAATTGGAACTTGTTCAGTTGGCCGACCAGCATCGCGCGCTTATCGAGCTTGGCGTATTCGCGCAAACGCGGCGGAACCAGGAAACGACCACTGCCATCGAGTTCGAGGTCGACGGCATTACCAATCAATAAACGTTGCAGGCGACGGTTCTCTTCGCGAAGCGAAGGGAGTGCGCGCAACTTGGTTTCAATAATTTCCCACTCATCGAGCGGATAGACACACAGGCATGGATCAACGGCATCAATGGTCACGATCAATTGGCCGGAACTGCGCGAATCGAGCTCGTCACGGTACCGGCTCGGCATGGCGAGACGGCCCTTTGCATCGAGACTGATAGCGTTAGCTCCGCGAAACACGTCAGCGTTTCTCCAATTTTTATCGTTTTGAGCTCAAAAAACCCACTTCATGCCACTTTCCGCCACTTGCGCACACTATAGGAATGCGCCCACCACACCGTCAAGGCGCGGATTAAAGGAAAAGCCTTACAGAACGGAGATTTAGCGACGTAAAAGGAGGCGCAACGAGAATCTGACGTGAAGTTTCGACCAATAACTTGATGCAGCACTGAAAGCTGCGCTCGAAAGTTAAAGTAGTTTGTTAAGAGTAAGATTTTTTCGGTATTACAAAGGCGCTTCGGCTGTTGATTGAAGCAGGGTGGGAAAGGCTATTACCGCGTTTGCCGCTGCCGGAGTTTCAGACCAGGCCGGCTGATATTACACAGCCGCGTCTTCTTTGTTTCAAGCAGGGAAAGAAAAAGGTGGAGAGTCGATCTGTAAGCCGGGTTCTGTCTTGAACAGTCATTCGTCTACGATGGCCATCACTGGACATCTTTAGCAACCTACCCGGTCCCAGCGCGGGCCACGCCTTGGGACCCTATTTGGTCTTGCTCCAAGTGGGGTTTACCTAGCCACGAACTGTTGCCAGACGTGCGGTGCGCTCTTACCGCACCTTTTCACCCTTACCGGCGCTTGCGCGCTTAGGCGGTTATTTTCTGTGGCACTTTCCGTAGGCTCACGCCTCCCAGGCATTACCTGGCACTTCGCCCTATGGAGCCCGGACTTTCCTCCCCCCTCTAATTTTCATAGAGGGCAGCGACTGTCCGATCGACTCTCCGCCGCGAAGGTTAACGGCAGAGCGCCGGAAGAACAAGCGCTAAAACCCTCAAGAACGCCATGGGCGACGGCTTACACGCCTTTCTGTTTATCCAGCGCCACCTGATACAGCACGTTTTTGCGCTCGCCAGTGATTTGCGCTGCCAGTGCGGCAGCGCGCTTGAGCGGCATTTCCTCCAGAAGCAGATCGAGGATGCGCATGGCTTCGCTGCTGACCGCGTCCTCCGACTCCGGCGCCGTCCAGCCGGCCACCAGCACTACGCATTCGCCGCGCTGCTGATTGCTGTCGGACTCGACGAACGCACGCAGTTCGCTGAGCGGCAGGCCTTTGAGGGTTTCGAAGGTTTTGGTGATTTCCCGCGCCAGCAGAGCCTGACGCTCGCCGCCAAACACTGCTTCCATATCCTGCAGGCATTCGAGAATGCGATGCGGCGCTTCATAGAAAATCAATGTGCGCGGCTCTTCTTTAACCGCTTCCAGACGCGCCTTGCGTCCGACCGACTTGGCCGGCAGAAAGCCTTCGAAGATAAAACGGTCGGACGGCAATCCCGCCGCCGACAGCGCCGCGATCAACGCGCAGGCACCCGGCACCGGCACCACGTTGATGCCGGCCGCACGGGCCTGACGCACCAGGTGATAACCCGGATCGGAAATCAGCGGCGTGCCGGCATCGGAGATCAGCGCGACGTTGTCGCCCGCCAGCAACCGGGTAATAAAGCGGCTACCCTCATCCCGTTCGTTGTGTTCATGACAGGCGGCCAGCGGCGTGCCGATGCCGAAGTGCTGCATCAGGCGCGCCGAATGCCGGGTATCTTCCGCTGCAATCAGGGCCACTTCACGAAGGATCTTCAAGGCCCGGGCGCTGATGTCGTCCAGGTTGCCGATGGGCGTCGCCACCACATAAAGCGAGCCAGCAGCGGAATTCAAAGGACCTGGAGCAGTCAAAGCGCACACCTCGTGATCGGTAAAAGCGGCCATTGTAGCGCGTCATGAGGCTTGCGATGCGCTCCGGCCGAGTGCGGTTTTTCGCGCGGTTGTGCGCTGCCGCAACATTTACTCCAGCTAAATTTACCGATTCACGCCAGTAACATCGCGCCCCGGCCAGTGCTTGGGTACAATTCCACGCTAATTTGATCGAGTATCAGGAACACTTACATGATCGCTTGCCTGCGGCTGTTCACTGCCCTCTGCCTCGCTGCCTTGTTGGCCGCGTGTGCCAGCTCCCCTTCCTCCAGCCTTGGCGAACTTCCACGGACTCCGGACGCCAGCATCGAGCAACTGCTCGAACAGGCTGCCCAGGCTAAAACCCCGGAACAAGCCGCCCTGCTGCGCCTGAGCGCGGCGGACCAGGCTTACCGCCAAGGCAATGCCGGCCAGTCCGCGCAAATCCTGCAACAAGTGCCGGTGGAGCAACTCAAGCCAGGCCAGCAGATTTTCGCCAATACGCTGTCCGCCGAACTGGCCATGACGCGCAATCAGCCGAAAGCTGCGCTGACCGCCCTGAGCCATCCAAGCTTCCAGAAGCTCGGGGAAATGCCGGAAGAGCAGCAAGTTCGTACCGGCACTGTTCACGCCCGCGCCCTTGAAGCCGATGGCCAGACGCTGGCCGCTGCCCGTGAGCGTGTGTTCATCGCGCCGATGCTGGAAGGCGAAGCGGCGAGCAAGAATCACGAAGCGATCTGGACCCTGATCGCTTCGCTGCCAACCGATCAATTGCAACCGAACAACACCGACGATCTCGGCGGTTGGATGGCACTGGCGCAAGCGGTGAAAACCGCAGGCACGCTGGAACAGCAACAAGCCGCGATCGACAACTGGCGTGCGCAGAATCCAAAACACCCGGCGGCGATCAACCTGCCGCTGCCGCTGACCAAACTCAAGGAACTGGCCAGCCAGCCACTGAGCAAAATCGCCCTGCTGCTGCCACAGGACGGTCAGTTGGCGTCGGTCGGCAAAGCGCTGCGTGAAGGCTTCATGGCCGCGCATTATCAGGCGCAACAGGCCGGCCAGACCCCACCTGCCATCGAGTTCTACGACAGCTCGAAGCTGACCTCGATGGACGAGTTCTATCGCAAGGCCCAGGCTGACGGCGTGCAACTGGTAGTCGGCCCGCTGGAAAAACCACTGGTCAAGCAACTGAGCACTCGCCCGCAACTGCCAATCACCACCCTGGCGCTGAACTACAGCGAAGGCGAACAAGGTCCGGCGCAGTTGTTCCAGTTCGGTCTGGCAGCTGAAGACGAAGCTCGCGAAGTTTCCCGTCGCGCTCGTGCCGACGGCCTGCATCGCGCCGCGATCATGGTGCCGAAGGGCGAATGGGGCGATCGCGTCCTGCGTGCCTTCAGCCAGGACTGGCAAGCCAATGGCGGCAGTATCGTTGCCACCGAGCGTGTCGATCAGCCGGTGCAACTGGCCCAGCAGATCGCCGACATGTTCCAGCTGCGCCAGAGCGAAGCCCGCGCCAAGAGCCTGCAGAATGTTGCCGGCACCAATGTCGCCGCCCAGCCTTCGCGTCGCCAGGACATCGAATTCATCTTCTTGGCCGCCACGCCGCAACAGGCCCAGCAGATCAAGCCGACCCTGAATTTCCAGTACGCCGGTGACGTGCCGGTCTACGCGACCTCCCACGTCTACAGCGCCAGCGGCGACGTCAACCAGTACAACGACATGAACGGCATTCGCTTCTGCGAAACCCCATGGCTGCTGGAAACCAGCGATCCGCTGCGCCAGCAAGTAGCTGCGCAATGGCCGCAAGCCAATGGCAGCCTCGGTCGCCTGTACGCCATGGGCGCCGACGCCTATCGCCTGGCACCGCGCCTTGGCCAACTCAAGGCCCTGCCGGACAGCCGCATCGAAGGTCAGTCGGGCAGCCTCGGCATGACCCAGACCCAGCGCGTAGTGCGCCAGCTGCCGTGGGCACAGTTCGTCAGCGGTCAGGTGCAGCGCCTGCCGGACACACCGCGCTGATGCCCGACAGGTCACGCTCGCAAAGCGGCAAGGATGCCGAGCGCCAGGCGCTCGAACATCTGCAACAACAAGGTCTGCGCCTGCTGGCGCAGAACTGGTTATGCAAACGCGGCGAGCTTGATCTGGTCATGCTTGATGGCGATACAGTAGTATTCGTTGAAGTTCGCTACAGAAAAAACACTCAATGGGGTGGCGCGCTCGCCAGTATCGACGAGCGCAAGCAGCAGAAACTGATCTTTGCAGCACAGTATTTTCTTCAGCGCGAGTCGCGTTGGGCCAATTCCCCCTGCCGCTTCGATGTGGTGGCGATCGACAGCCGCCCGAATCAGCTGAACTGGTTGCAGAATGCTTTCGACAGTTGATCGCCTGCACCCTGCCCTGTTTTCGTCCGACACATTTTGCTCTTTGCTTTGCCGGCTGCACATTCACGTGCCGAACAGCCGCGCCACTTAAGGTCACACAGATGGACATGCAATCCCGAATTCGCCAGCTTTTCCAGGCCAGTATCGACACCAAGCAACAGGCGATGGACGTACTTGCACCGCACATCGAGCAAGCCAGCCAGATCATGGTCAACGCCCTGCTCAACGAAGGCAAAATGCTCTCGTGCGGCAACGGTGGCTCGGCCGGCGATGCCCAGCATTTTTCTTCGGAGCTGCTCAACCGCTTCGAGCGCGAGCGTCCGAGCCTGCCGGCGATTGCGCTGACCACCGACACTTCGACGATCACCTCGATCGCCAACGATTACAGCTACAACGAAGTGTTCTCCAAGCAGATCCGCGCGCTCGGCCAGCCGGGCGATGTGTTGCTGGCGATTTCGACCAGCGGCAACTCGGCGAACATTATTCAAGCGATCCAGGCCGCACATGATCGCGAAATGATTGTCGTAGCTTTGACCGGACGCGATGGCGGCGGCATGGCGTCGCTGCTGTTGCCCGAGGACGTCGAGATTCGCGTACCGGCCAACGTCACTGCACGTATTCAGGAAGTCCACTTGCTGGCGATCCATTGCCTTTGCGATCTGATCGACAGCCAACTGTTCGGGAGTGAAGAATGACCCCTAATCGCCTTGGCCTTCTGGCCTTGACCCTGTGCCTCGGCATCAGCGGCTGCACCTCGGTGGTGAACGCCAGCCGTGAAGCGCCGATCGAAGACGACCGTGGCACGCGTACCTTCGGCAGCAAGATCGACGACTCGCTGATCGAAACCAAAGCAGGCGTGAACATCGCCAAGGCCGATCCGGCACTGGACAACGACTCGCACATCGTCATCACCAGCTTCAACGGCGTCGTCCTGCTCGCCGGCCAGACTCCGCGCGAAGACCTCAAGGCCAAAGCCGAACAGGCCGCAGCCAACGTCCAGCGCGTGAAGAAGGTGCACAACGAACTGCAAGTGCTGCAACCGTCCTCCCTGCTCGCCCGCCAGAACGACGCGTGGCTGACCACCAAGATCAAGACCCAGATGCTCACCGATGCCAGCATTCCTGGCTCGCGCATCAAAGTCGTGACCGAGAACGGCATCGTCTACCTGCTGGGCCTGCTGACCAAACAGGAAGCCACTCAGGCAACCAATCTGGTTCAGGGTGTGTCTGGTGTGCAGAAGATTGTGAAGCTGTTCGAATACATCGACTGACCTGATTTCGCAGGAGCTGTGTAGGAACTGACGAGTGCAACGAGGCTGCGATCTTTTGATCTTGCTTTTAAAAATCAAAAGATCGCAGCCTCCGGCAGCTCCTACACGACCAATGCAGGCACAAAAAAGGCGATCCATCCGGATCGCCTTTTTTTTTATTTCACAACCTTCAAACTTGGCCGGCCACTCGGGCGTGGCGGCTCGCTGCCCGGTGGCGGCGAGTCGTCATCCGGATCGATGTCTTCCTCGTCGTCCATCGGCAACTCGAGGTCAAACACCATGCCCTGGCCGTTCTCCCGGGCGTAAATACCCAGGATCGCGCTGATCGGCACGTAGAGACTATGCGGAACACCGCCGAAGCGGCCTTCGAACGTCACCACGTCGTTATCCATGTGCAGATGACGCACGGCACTCGGCGAGATGTTCAGGACGATCTGGCCGTCACTGGCAAAACCCTGCGGCACCTGCACCGCCGGATACTCGGAGTTGACCAGCATGTGCGGGGTGCAATCGTTATCCACAATCCACTCGTAGAGCGCGCGGACCAGATAAGGTCGACTGGAGTTCATAGCGGCTCCTTAAGCCTTAGCGCATATCGCGTTCGACACCAGACAGACTCGCCTGGAAAGCCTCACGCGCAAACTGGCGCTCCATATAATCAAGCAGCGGCTTGGCCGGCCGCGGCAGTTCAATACCCAGAATCGGCAAACGCCAGAGTATGGGTAATAGGCAGCAATCCACCAGACTTTGTTCCTCACTGAGGAAGAACGGCTTGTCGGCGAACAGCGGCGAAACGCCGGTCAGGCTTTCGCGCAGTTCCTTGCGCGCCACGACCCGTGCAGCCTCTTTGCTCTTGGGATCCAGAATCAGATCCACCAGCCCGCACCAGTCACGCTGAATCCTGTGGATCAGCAGACGGCTGTTGGCCCGCGCCACCGGATAAACCGGCATCAGCGGCGGGTGCGGGTAACGCTCATCCAGATACTCCATCACCACGGTCGACTCCCACAACGCCAGGTCACGATCGACCAGCGTCGGCAGACTGCCGTAAGGGTTCACCTCAATCAGTTTAGGCGGCTGGCGGCCCGCTTCCACGTAAATGATTTCGGCGCTGACACCCTTCTCTGCAAGCACGATGCGCACTCGGTGGGAATAGTGGTCGGCGGGGTCGGAGTAACAGGCCAACCGATTGGTCACGCCCATGGCGATCCTCCTCGCTTGTTGAATTTGTCGGAACCGGAAAAACGCGCGCGCCCAGAGGGCACCTCCCGCAGGGTCTGACTGAGCAGATCCTGCTTTAGCGGAGGCGCCCTTGGGCGCGCGCGATTAACAGCAATGCTTGAAGCGTATCAGTGCACGTCTTTCCAGTATTCACGCTTGAGCAGGTAGGCGAACACAAAGAAGAACGCCAGGTACAGCAAGACATAAGTACCGATGCGCTGATGTTGCAGCTTAACCGGGTTAGCCGAGTAAGCCAGGAAGGTTACCAGATTCTTGACCTTCTCATCGAACTGCTCTTCGTTCAGAGCACCGGACTTCGGCACGATGGTCAACTGATCGCACGCTTCATGGGTCAGCGGCGTGCCGGTCAGCGGATCGTATTGCTTCTTGCCGTCCTCGACGATCTGCACCTGTTTGCAGCCGACAACCTGACGACCTTGCAGGCCGACCAGCACGTTAGGCATGCCGACGTTCGGGAAGACCTTGTTGTTCACGCCCCATGGACGCGCCGGATCTTCGTAAAACGACTTCAGGTAACCGTAGAGCCAGTCGGTGCCGCGTACTCGCGCTACCAGAGTCAGGTCCGGCGGCGCTGCGCCGAACCAGGTCTTGGCGTCGGCCGGCTGCATGCCGATGTTCATATGGTCGCCAATCTTGGCACCGGTGAACACCAGCTTCTCCAGCATCAACTCGTGCGGGATGCCGAGGTCATCGGCGACGCGCTCGTAACGCTGGAACTTGGCACTGTGGCAACCCATGCAATAGTTGGCAAAGGTCCGCGCACCATCCTGCAGGGCGGCTTTGTCGGAGACGTCGATATCGACACTTTCCAGTTCCGGACCATGACCCTCGGCAGCAAAAACCAGGGAAGGCAGCGCAGCAAAAATCAGAGCAAGAAATAACTTTTTCATCAGCCAGTCACCCTTTCCGGAACCGGTTTGGTCTTCTCGAGCCGGGTGTAGAACGGCATCAGAATGAAGTAGGCGAAATACAGGAAGGTGCAGACCTGCGACAGCAACGTGCGCCCCGGCGTCGGCGCCAGAACGCCAAGGATGCCAAGAATCACGAAGGAGATGCAGAACACCACCAGCCAGATTTTGCTCAGCCAGCCCTTGTAGCGCATCGATCTCACCGGACTGCGATCCAGCCAAGGCAGCACGAACAGCACCGCAATCGCCGCACCCATGGCGATAACGCCCAGGAGTTTGTCCGGCACCGCACGCAGGATTGCGTAGAACGGAGTGAAGTACCAGACCGGGGCAATATGCTCAGGCGTCTTGAACGGGTTAGCCGGCTCGAAGTTTGGTTTTTCGAGGAAGTAGCCGCCCATTTCCGGGAAGAAGAACACAATGAAGCAGAAGATGAACAGGAACACCACAACGCCGACAATGTCCTTCACCGTGTAGTACGGGTGGAACGCAATGCCGTCCAGCGGGATGCCGTTTTCGTCCTTGTGCTTCTTGATATCAACGCCGTCAGGGTTGTTCGAACCGACTTCGTGCAGCGCCAGAATGTGCAAGACCACCAGACCGAGAATCACGATCGGCAGCGCGACCACGTGCAAGGCGAAGAAGCGGTTCAGGGTAATTCCGGAGATCAGGTAGTCACCACGAATCCACTGGGTCAGGTCATCGCCGATCAGCGGAATCGCACCGAACAGCGAGATGATCACCTGGGCGCCCCAGTACGACATCTGGCCCCACGGCAGCAGATAGCCCATGAACGCTTCGGCCATCAGCGCCAGGTAGATCAGCATGCCGAACACCCAGACCAGTTCGCGCGGTTTCTGGTACGAGCCGTAGAGCAGACCGCGGAACATGTGCAGATAGACGACGATGAAAAACGCCGAGGCGCCGGTCGAGTGCAGCAGACGCAGGATCGAGCCGTACTCGACGTCGCGCATGATGTATTCAACGGAAGCAAAGGCCTCTTCTGCCGACGGCGTGTAACTCATCGTCAGCCAGACGCCGGTGACGATCTGGTTGACCAGCACCAGCAGCGCCAGCGAGCCGAAGAAATAGAAGAAGTTGAAGTTTTTTGGTGCGTAATATTTGCTGAGATGGTCTTCCCACATCTTGGTCGCGGGAAAGCGCGCATCAACCCAATCCATGAACTTGCTCATCACGCTTTCTCCGTATCGACGCCAATGACAATCAGGTCATCGGTCTCATAGGAATGCGGGGGAACTGGCAGGTTCAAAGGCGCAGGTTGCGACTTGTAGACGCGGCCAGCCAGATCGTAGTGGGAACCGTGGCACGGGCAGAAATAGCCACCTACCCAGTCTTTGCCCAGATCCGCAGGTGCCACTTCGGGACGGAAGGTCGGTGAGCAACCCAGGTGCGTACAGATCCCGATCAGCAGGAGAATCTCCGGCTTGATCGAGCGTACTTCAGGGTCGACATAAGTGGGTTGCGTGGAGTTTTTGGAGGTCGGATCGGAGAGCTGACCCTCGATCTTCTTGAGATTCCCCAGGATTTCCTCGGTACGGCGGACAATGAACACCGGCTGGCCGCGCCATTCAGCAATCATCTGCTGGCCTGGCTCGATTTTGCTGACATTCACTTTCACCGGTGCACCGGCAGCTTTCGCCTTGGCACTGGGAAACCATGACCCCACGAACGGGACCGCAGCCCCCACCGCTCCTGCAGCACCCACCACGGATGTGGCTGCCACCAGGAAGCGACGCCGGCCTGCATTCACGCCGTCATTGCTCATTCAGTCCTCTCCCATCAGCTTTTTTGGCCTGTTAAATCAGGCGTCTACTAAATAAATCAAATGTTACTTATAAAAATTTTGCCCGAATGGTAATGAAAACCCCCAATTCTGACAAGGTTAATTCCCCGGGGCTCAGCCCCTTAAGCCTTGGAGTATAGGGGGTCTACGGCTGTGGCAAGTTGTCACAACGCAATTCTTTGATAAATCGCAGGCATAAAAAAACGCCCGCTTCCGTGAGGAGGCGGGCGTTCTTTTTTGAACGTGGAAGCGGAATTAACGCTTCGAGTACTGCGGACGCTTACGCGCTTTACGCAGACCAACTTTCTTACGCTCAACTTCACGGGCGTCGCGGGTAACGAAGCCAGCTTTGCGCAGAGCGCTACGCAGGGTTTCGTCGTAGTCCATCAGAGCGCGAGTGATGCCGTGGCGGATTGCGCCAGCCTGACCACTTACACCACCGCCGATCACGGTGACGTAGATGTCGAACTTCTCGACAGTCTCGGTCAGCTCCAGCGGCTGACGAACTACCATGCGGGCAGTTTCGCGGCCGAAGAAGTTATCCAGCGAACGGTTGTTGATGGAGATGTTACCAGTACCCGGACGCAGGAAAACGCGTGCGGTTGCGGTCTTGCGACGGCCAGTGCCGTAATTTTGAGTCGCCGACATAATGAACTATTCCGTTAAATCTTCAGTTCTTGGGGCTGCTGAGCAGTATGAGGGTGTGCAGCGCCCGCATAGACTTTCAGCTTACGGTACATGTCGCGACCCAGTGGGTTTTTAGGCAGCATGCCTTTAACCGCGGTCTCGATCACGCGCTCAGGGGCTTTGGCGATCAGCTTTTCAAAGTTGATCGACTTGATGCCGCCCGGGAAACCGGAGTGGGAGTAGTACATTTTGTCAGTGGTTTTAGCGCCGGTAACACGGATCTGCTCGGCGTTGATGACGACGATGTAGTCGCCGGTGTCAACGTGAGGAGTGTACTCAGGCTTGTGCTTGCCACGCAGACGGCTCGCGATTTCGGTGGCCAGACGACCCAGGGTCTGACCAGCAGCGTCGACGACAAACCAGTCGCGCTTTACTGTTTCCGGTTTAGCAGTAAAAGTTTTCATTCTTTATAGCCTCAGGGGCCGCCTGTAAATAAGACGGCGGATCTTACTGAATAGTGCGTACTTTGACAAGTCAAAGGCAGCCGGATACAGACGCTTTCGGGGGCTCGGGTCGGCGCGTCCGTTCAACGGCAAGATTCTTCGGCGGCGGCGCATCACTTCCACTGCAGAAAGAGGTCGGCAATTATGCAGATTGCGAAAAATTTTTCAACCTGCTTTTATGATTGTTTTGCCCAAGGAGCACCCGATGGACTATCGCCAGCTAGGCCGTACCGACCTGAACGTGAGTGCAATCTGCCTCGGCACCATGACCTGGGGCGAGCAAAACACTGAGGCTGAAGCCTTCGCCCAGATTGAACGGGCCAAAGAGGCGGGGATCAATTTCCTCGACACCGCCGAAATGTATCCGGTGCCGCCCAAAGCCGAAACCTACGCCACCACCGAGCGCTACATCGGCAATTACTTCAAGAGTCGCGGTGACCGTTCCGACTGGATCCTCGCCAGCAAGATCGCCGGCCCCGGCAACACCATCGACTACATCCGCGACAAGAACCTGCGCCACAACCGCCAGCACATCACCGAAGCACTGGACGGCAGCCTCAAGCGCCTGCAGACCGATTACATCGATCTGTATCAATTGCACTGGCCGGAACGCAGCACCAACTTTTTCGGACAGCTGGGCTACAAGCACAAGATCGAAGCCAACCTGACGCCGCTGGAAGACACCCTCGAAGCCCTCGACGAACAGGTGAAGGCCGGCAAGATCCGCCACATCGGTCTGTCCAACGAGACGCCGTGGGGCACCATGCGCTTTCTGGCTCTGGCCGAAGCCCGTGGCTGGCCGCGTGCGGTGTCGATCCAGAACCCGTACAACCTGCTCAACCGCAGCTTCGAAGTCGGCCTGGCCGAGATCGCCATCCGTGAACAGTGCGGCCTGCTCGCCTACTCGCCACTGGCGTTCGGCTTCCTCTCCGGCAAGTACGAAGGCGGCGCCCGACCACCGAAAGGCCGCCTGAGCCTCTACAGCCGCTTCAGCCGCTATTTCAACCCGCAATCGGAGGCGGCGTGCAGCCGTTACGTAGCCCTGGCCCGTGAACACGGTCTGGACCCGGCACAAATGGCCCTGGCCTTCGTGACCCAGCAACCGTTCGTCACCAGCAACATCATTGGCGCGACGACGCTTGAGCAACTGGACAGCAACATTGCCAGTTTTGATCTGAAACTGTCCGATGAAGTGCTGGCCGGGATTGAGGCGATTCACAAGGATCATCCGAATCCCGCGCCGTAACTGACCGCCAAAAGCTTCGCGAGCAGGCTCGCTCCCACAGGTACGGTGATCCCCTGTGGGAACGAGCCTGCTCGCGAAGAGGCCAGTCGGATTACCTCAACAGCGGAACGCGGAGCGTCCCCGGCGGCATTCCCACGCAGAGCGTGGGAACGATCATCAAAGCGACCGCGCAATAATCTCCTTCATGATTTCATTGGTGCCGGCATAAATCCGCTGCACCCGCGCATCCGCCCACGCCCGGGCCACCGGGTATTCCCACATGAAGCCGTAGCCGCCATGCAGTTGCACGCACTCGTCGAGCACTTTGCATTGCAGGTCAGTGCCCCAGTATTTGGCCATCGCCGCCGTCGGCACATCGAGTTTGCCTTGCAGGTGCAGCTCCAGGCAGCGGTCAACGAAGACCCGGCCGATCTGGATCTCTGTAGCCATTTCGGCCAGTTTGAAGCGGGTGTTCTGAAAGTCGGCAATCGCCTTGCCGAACGCCTTGCGATCGCGGGTGTAATCCAGCGTCCATTGCAGCGCTGCCTCGGCCGAGGCCAGGCCGCCGATAGCCACGGTCAGACGTTCCTGCGGCAACTCCTGCATCAGATAGGCAAACCCGGCACCCGCTTGGCCGAGAAGGTTTTCCTTCGGCACGCGCACGTCCTGGAAGAACAGTTCCGAGGTGTCCTGCGCCTTCATGCCGACCTTCTCCAAGCGCTTGCCCTTCTCGAAGCCCGGCGTATTCGCCTCCACCAGAAACAGACTGGTGCCCTTGGCGCCAGCCTTGGGATCGGTCTTGGCCACCACGATGACCAGATCAGCCAGAAAGCCGTTGGTGATAAAGGTTTTCGAACCGTTGATCACATATTCGTCACCGTCGAGCACCGCCGTGGTTTTCACCCCTTGCAGGTCGGAACCGGCGCCAGGCTCGGTCATGGCAATCGCCGTGACCATTTCGCCCGAGACCAGTTTCGGCAGGTATTTGTGTTTCAGCGCCTCGCTGCCGTAATGCAGGATGTACGGCGCGACGATGTCGGAGTGCAGGGAAAAGCCGATACCGGTCAGACCCAGACGCCCGACTTCTTCAATCACCACGGTGCTGTAGAGGAAATCCGCGCCGAGCCCGCCGTACTCTTCCGGCAGATGCGAACAGAGCATCCCCGCCTCCCCCGCCTTGTTCCACAGTGCGCGATCGATGTGCCCCTGCTTCTCCCACTGCGCGTGATACGGCACGGCCTCTTTCTCGAGGAAAGTTCGCACACTGTCGCGGAACAATTCGTGTTCGGGGCTGAACAGGGTTCTGGGGATCATGCGGCACCTTTCTTTGTTGTTGGAGGGATACGGCTCTCAGAGACTAAGCCCGACTCCTGCTACGGGACACTGGACACATCCGACAAAAAATAAGACGATCCAGCCGTCTGGTGACCACTTTCCCTTATAAAAACAAAACAAAAGTTGAATTATGTCTAAGCACGTCTCCCCGCCCTTGCGGCGCGTCAGCATCCTGGCCATCGACCGGGTTTTCGCTTACACCCTCATGCAGGCCAAGGATTTTTTCCATGTGGCCAGCCTGCGTTACGGCAAACAACTGGGCCACGGCCTGACACCAGCGTTCGAAACGCGCCTGGTCAGCCCCGATGGCAAACCGGTAAAAAGCTTCAGCGACGTGGTCATGCCGGTCGACGGTGGCCTGGAAAACGCCGACGTAATCATCCTCCCGGCGTTCTGGGACGATTTCGACACGCTGTGCAGCCGTTACCCGCAAATCCTGCCGTGGCTGCGCGAACAGCATGCGCGCGGCGCGGTGTTATGCGGCGAAGCCACCGGGGTGTTCTGGCTCGCCGAAGCCGGGCTGCTCAACGGCAAGGAAGCGACCACCTACTGGCGCTTCTTCAATGCCTTCGCCGAACGCTTTCCCAAGGTCTACCTCAATCAGGACAAGCACCTGACCGACGCCGACAATCTCTATTGCGCCGGCGGCACGACCTCGGCCTGCGATCTCTATATCTATCTGATCGAACGCTTCTGCGGCGCGAACGTGGCGCAAGCCGTGGCCCGCGACATCCTCTACGAAGTGCAGCGCAGCTATTCGCCGGGACGTATCGGTTTTGGTGGGCAGAAGCTGCATCAGGACGTGATCATCCTGCAGATCCAGCAATGGCTCGAAGAACATTTCGCCGACAAATTCCGCTTCGAAGACGTCGCCCGCGAGCACGGCATGAGCATTCGCAACTTCATGCGCCGCTTCCAGACCGCCACCGGCGACAAACCGCTGCACTACTTGCAGCGCCTGCGCATCGAGACGGCCAAGGGCCTGCTTTCGGGCACGCGCAAGAGCATCAAGACCATCAGTTATGAGGTCGGTTACGACGATGCGAGCTTCTTCGCGCGACTGTTCCGCCAGCACACCGAGCTGTCGCCGAATCAGTATCGGCAGCAGTTTCAGCAGGCTGCGTAACCCGGCCTGATGATCGTTCCCACGCTCTGCGTGGGAATGCCGCCACTGGACGCTCTGCGTCCGGCTCGCAAGTGACGCGGAGCGTCACGGGATGCATTCCCGCGCGGAGCGTGGGAACGATCAGTTACTGCGCTTTCGCGAGCAGGCTCGCTCCCACAGGGAAAAACTTCAGCGCATAAAAAAGGCCTGCAATCGCAGGCCTTTTTCGTTGCCGAAACTCCGTTTTAAGGCTTGTGCGCCCGCGACAGGAATTCGTGAGATTGCATTTCCAGCAGTCGGCTCAGCGTACGCTGGAACTCGAAGGTCAGGCGTCCGCCGGTGTACAGATCCTTCAACTCGACTTCGGCAGAAATGATCAGTTTGACGTTGCGGTCGTAGAACTCGTCGACCATGTTGATGAAGCGACGGGCGATGTCGTCGGTGGTGACGCTCATCTGCTCGACGCCGCTAAGCAGCACGGCATGGAAAATCTTGCCCAGTTCGATGTAGTCGTTCTGGCTGCGCGGGCCGTCGCACAGTTCGCGGAAGTCGAACCAGGCCACGTCGTCGCAGGTGCGCAGAGCGCGGATTTCGCGGTTCTCGATGATCAGCACATCGTTTTCCACCGCCGCCGTGCACTCCGGTGTCAGTGCCTTGAAGCTCTTGCGCAGGCTTTCGTGGGCGGCTTCGTCGAGCGGATAGTGGAACAGCTCGGCTTGCTCGAGGTGACGCAGACGATAGTCAACACCGCTGTCGACGTTGACGATCTCGGTGTTCTGCTTGATCAACGCGATCGCCGGGAGGAAGCGCGCACGTTGCAGGCCATCCTTGTACAGGCCGTCCGGAACGATGTTCGACGTCGCGACGAGGGTCACGCCGTTCTTGAACAGCTCTTCCATCAGCGTGCCGAGGATCATCGCGTCGGTGATGTCGGAGACGAAGAATTCATCGAAGCAGATCACCCGCGACTCGGCCGCGAAGCGCTTGGCGATGATGGTCAGCGGGTTCTTCTCGCCGCCCAGGGTTTTCATTTCTTCGTGCACACGCTTCATGAAGCGGTGGAAGTGCGTGCGGGTCTTTTCCTTGAACGGCAGCGCTTCGAAGAAGGTGTCGACCAGGTAAGTCTTGCCGCGACCGACGCCGCCCCAGAAATACAGGCCCTTGACCGGTGCCTGATCCTTTTTGCCAAACAGCTTGCCGAGCAAACCCGGCTTGTTCTGGTCGGCGGCGATCAAGTCGTCGTACAGACGCTGCAAGTGACGCACAGCAGTTTCCTGTGCGGCGTCATGGAAGAAGTCCGGGCGTTTCAGATCAGCTTGATATCGTTCTAGGGGCGTCATAATTCGTTAGCAAGGCAACAAAAACGGGCCGTCACTGTAGCGACGGCCTGTGGGAATGGCAATCGGCCCTTGGTCGGGTCGTGCCGCCGATCAGTCTTGAGCTGGAGTCAGTGCGACGCGCAACGCCTCGATGGCGGCTTCTCGCGCGGCAGCGTCGGCGAAGGCCGGGCTGTCGCCGACGCACTCACCGGCCAGCCAGACGCTGAAGCTCAATTCTTCAGTACGCACGTCCAGCGGCTCGCCGGACTGCAACTGTTTGGTCACCTGGCCGGCAGTTTTGCCGTCGGCGAAGTTGCGCGACAGCAGCAATTGCTCGCCATCGGCCGCCAGCAGACGGAATCGGAAGCTGCCGTCGTCCTCGCGGAAGCTGACGAAACGCGCGGTTTTCGCGGCTTTTTTCTTGGTAGTCGCGGCGACCTGAACCTGATTGACGAAGGAACGCAGGCCAACGGCTTCGCGCAATTCGTTGAGGAACGGCGTGGCCACGGCGCGGGCCTTCTTCGCACCGATCTGCAGGATGTCTTCCAGGTCCGCAGGACGCTCGATCAACTGGTGATACTTCTCGCGCGCTTCGCCGAGATCGTTGTCGAGCAACTGGAACAGGCGATTCTTCGCCTCACCCCAGCCCAGACCACCGAGCAGCTCACCGCGGAATTCATCGGCCTGCGCCGGTGTGGCGAAGGCCTGGAACAGAGTGAACAGGTGCGAATTATCGGGATCTTTCGCTTCGCCCGGCGCCTTGGAGTCGGTGACGATCCGCGAGATCGCGTCCTTCATTTCCTTGGCGCTGGAGAACAGCGGAATGGTGTTGTCGTAGCTCTTCGACATCTTGCGACCGTCGAGGCCCGGCAAGGTGGCCACGCTTTCTTCGATCAGCGCTTCGGGCATGGTGAAGAACTCTTTGCCCTGGCCGAACAGATGGTTGAAACGCTGGCCGATATCGCGAGCCATTTCCACGTGCTGAATCTGATCGCGACCGACCGGCACCTTGTGCGCGTTGAACATCAGAATGTCCGCCGCCATCAGCACCGGATAGCTGTACAGGCCCATGGTGATGCCGGCATCCGGGTCTTCACCGGTTTCAACGTTCTTGTCCACCGAGGCCTTGTACGCGTGCGCACGGTTGAGCAGGCCCTTGGCGGCGACGCAAGTCAGCAGCCAGGTCAGCTCGGGGATTTCCGGGATGTCGGATTGGCGGTAGAAGGTTACGCGGTCGACATCGAGGCCACCGGCCAGCCAGGTCGCGGCAATTTCCAGACGCGAGCGCTGGATGCGCAGCGGGTCATCGCATTTGATCAGGGCGTGGTAGTCGGCCAGGAAATAGAACGAATCGGCCTGGCTGTCGCGGCTGGCGAGGATTGCCGGGCGAATCGCGCCGGCGTAGTTGCCCAGGTGCGGCGTGCCGGTGGTGGTGATGCCGGTGAGAATGCGGGTACGGTTGGTCATGGGTAATCGCTTGTCAGACTGCAATCAATTCGAGAGACGCGGCAGCAGCAGATCCTTGAGATCGGTCAGCTTGCCGTGAAAAAAGTGTCCGCATTCTGCCACTTTCAGCAGCTCATGGGGGCGCCGGAGTTGTTCCGACCATTGGTAGACCAGTTGCGGATCGATGACTTCATCGGTTTCCGGCTGGATCACGGTCAACCCGCCGTGTTGTGGCAGTTGATCCTGCTCGCCTAGACGCATCACCGCCGGGGCAACCATGAACAGGTGTGCAAGCTGCACGCCTTGGGCTTCGAGACGGCCGCCGAGACTTGCTGCAACAAATCCGCCGAAGGAGAAACCGAACAGGGTCAGCGGCAGATCCGGGTATTTTTCCCGCAGCCATGTAGCTGCGGCCTGAGCGTCGTCGACTTCGCCGGTGCCCATGTCGTGGGTGCCCTGGCTGGCGCCGACGCCGCGATAGTTGAAACGCAAGGTGATCATGCCTGCGTCGCGCGCGGTGCGCTGCAGGGTCGAGACGACCTTGTTGAGCATGGTGCCGCCCTGTACCGGGTTCGGATGGCAGATCAGCGCGATGCCGCGCGGCTGCTCGTTATCCAGATACAAAGCCTCAATTTGGCCGACAGGGCCGTCAATCACTACAGGGGTTTCACGCATCAGCAAGGGAGGAACTCCGTGACCTCGAATCGGGTCGACTCGTCTAGCAAATTGTCTGTGCCAATCTATTGCGAGTGAATCGCGGTATACAGCGCAGGTTCGAGCCGTTAACGTAAAGCAAAGCCGTTTATAGAGGAAGGACTCGTGGAACACTCGCTCTTAGTTTGGTTGTTACCGACTCTTGCCCTGGTTGTGGGTGTCGCCATTGGATTCCTGATCGCGCGCGTTGCGCCGAACGCCGCACCGAGCCGCACGCAGCGTCAACTGGATGATATCCAGGAGCGTTTCGACAGTTATCAGAACGAAGTGGTCACCCACTTCAACAGCACCGCGATGCTGGTCAAGAAGCTGACCCAGAGCTATCAGGAAGTGCAGGATCACCTCGCCGAGGGCGCCAATCGTCTGGCCCTGGACGAGCAGACCCGCCAGCGCCTGATCGCCGCCCTGCACGCCGACGCAGCGCAGGCACCACGTGAACGCCTGACGCCACCGCGCGATCAGGAACCACCGCGTGACTATGCGCCGAAATCGCCAAATTCCCCTGGCATGCTCGATGAGCATTATGGTCTGAAGAAGTAATCGGGTTTCGCGCCCAACAAAAAGCCCCCGGACAGTGATGTGTCCGGGGGCTTTTTTGTATCTGCAATTTTCGCTGCGCTTGCCGGCCTCTTCGCGAGCAGGCTCGCTCCCACAGGGGGAATGCATTTCAAATGTGGGAGCGGGCTTGCCCGCGAAAGGGCCGGCACAGATGACACAAAAAAATGCCCGATCACAAGACCGGGCATTTCTTCATCCAGGCAATCGCTTATGGATACTGCTGCACCGTGCCCGGCTGCTGTTGCTGACCACCATACTGCTGACCCGGAATAGCCTTCAGGTTGACTTCAACCCGGCGGTTCTGTGCGCGGCCGTTGACGTCACCGTTACTGGCAATCGGGTTATCCGGGCCGGCGCCACGGGCCGACAGGTTGGCACCGCTGACGCCTTGCGAGGTCAGGTAGGTCGCGACGCTCTGCGCACGACGCTGGGACAGGTCCATGTTGTGCTGGCGGCTGCCGGTGCTGTCGGTGTAACCGACGATTTCGATCTGGTTCTGGTTGAACTCTTTCAGCGAGTTGGCCAGGTTGTTCAGAGGCTGGTAGAAGCTCGGTGCGATGTTCGCCGAATCGGTGGCGAAGGTGATGTTGCCCGGCATGATCAGCTTGATCTGATCGCCCTGACGCTGCACTTCAACGCCAGTGTTGGCCATGCTCGCGCGCAGTTTCTTTTCCTGCTGGTCGGCGTAGTAGCCGTAGCCTGCTGCGGAAGCACCGACGACAGCAGCGCCGATCAAAGCGCCCTTGCCACGGTTGTCGTGACCGATGGCGGCACCGGCGAGTGCGCCGGCTAGTGCACCGAGGCCACCGTATTTGGCGGTTTTGCTCATGCCTTGCGAGCCACCGTCGGCCTGACCCTGATTGTCATACGGATTAGGCGAGGCGCAGCCGGACAGCACGGCCACGGCAGTAGCGACAATAATCAAACGACGCGTGGTGAACATGGAGAGCTCCTGGTTTTTTGCATTCTGTGGTGCAGCGGCCACTGATCAATCAATGGACCTGCGCGGGCGTTGGATCATGACAATGCCAAAAAATTCCGCCCGCTGCCCGTGACAAAAAATTCAGGCACGCACAAACGGGTTCTCGCGCATCTCATCACCCAGACGCGTATCCGGACCGTGCCCGGTAACCACCGTCGCGTCCTCGTCCAGCGTATACAGCCGCTGCTTGATCGAACGCACGATGGTCGCCTGATCGCCACCCCACAAATCCGTGCGCCCTACACCGCGACGAAACAGCGTGTCGCCGGCTATCAACAGCTTAGCCTCGGAAAACCAAAAGCTCATGGAACCGGGTGTATGTCCCGGCGTGTGCAGTGCCACGCCGCAACCGCAGGCCAGTTCTTCGTCATCGCTCAACCAGCGATCCGGCGACGGCACCGGGGTGTAAGGCACGCCGAACATCTGGCATTGCATCTCGAGGTTGTCCCAGAGGAACTGGTCGTCCTTGTGCAGATGCAGGGTCGCGCCGGTTTTTTCTTTCATCTGCCCGGACGCGAGGAAGTGATCGAGATGGGCGTGGGTGTGGATGATGCTGACGACCTTCAGGCCATGCGCATCGAGGCGCGCCATGATCAGGTCAGGGTTGCCGCCGGGATCGACGACGATGGCTTTTTTTGTGATCGGGTCGCCGATGATCGTGCAGTTGCACTGGAGCGGGCCGACGGGGAAGGTTTCGCGGATGAGTTCGGGTCTTGGAATGGACATTGAAGTCTCGACGTGCGGCTGAACAAGTTGTTCAGCATTCTACTTTACCAGCCGATACAAACGGTTCCAGCCAGAAATCTGGCGTCATACATCAGAAAGTAGTGGCGCAATGATGTCAAACAGCAAATTCTGGTGCAAAATCGATTTCTTTTTGTAGCGGTCGCATTCAGGAAGGGCCGCATAGTCATCAGGAACCTACATGCCTACGCCCAAGACTTATTCCTTCAGTTTGCCATCCACGTTGACCGGCAATGCCATCGTCGACAGCCTCATTTCAGGTACCTATTGGCTGGGCGCCAACTGGACCCCAACCGGACCGACCAACCTCAGTTACAGCTTCATGGCGCCGGGCACGTCTTATTTTGTTATCGACTATAGCCCTGACAACGAATACAACGCTTTGTATGAGCTCACGACGGGGCAAAAAAATGCTGTCACCAGCGCCCTCGGAGCGTGGAGCGCTGTTGCCAATCTGAATTTCACCCTGACCACCGACACTATCAGCAACGTGGGTGACATGCGGTTTGGCGGCTATCGACTGATGGACGACAAGACCGCTGCGTGGGCTTATTTTCCGTCAAACACACCGGTAGCCGGCGATGTCTGGATCGGTCCGCAAACCAACGATGCGAATCCGGGCAAGGGAAGTTACGACTACCTGACATTTGTTCATGAGATCGGCCACGCGCTGGGCCTCAAACATCCTTTCGATACCAGTTCAACCAACAACACTCTGCTGGACCCGACGCTGGACGATGTTCACTTCACCGTGATGAGTTACAACAGCAACTATTCGTACCAGCCTACCACACCGATGGTGCTGGACATCATTGCGATCCAGAGTCTGTATGGCGCCAACATGGCCTGGCAGGCCGGCGACACCGTTTACAAGTGGGCTGCCAACCAGTCGATTTTCGAAACCATCTGGGACGGCGGTGGCAACGACACCATCGACGGCAGCAATCAGCTCGCCGCCGTCAGCATCAACCTGAATGAAGGCGCCTACAGCCAGATCGGCAAGGCATTCGTCGATTACAACAACCTGACGGCCATCAATGACGGGCTGGCGATTGCCTACGGTGCCAAGATCGAGAACGCCGTCGGTTCCGAGTTCAACGACATCCTGACCGGCAACGCACTGAACAATACGCTGAATGGCTATATCGGCGCTGACACCATGAGCGGCGGCGACGGCATCGACACCTACTACGTCGACAACATCGGCGATGTCGTCATCGAGACCGATACTTCACTGACCGCAATCGATCAGGTGTATTCCTCCATCGACTACACCCTGGGGGCCAACGTCGAGCAACTTATCCTGATCGGCACGGCCGTCAACGGCACCGGCAACTGGACGAACAACACCCTCATCGGCAATGCCAGCGATAACGTGCTGGACGGCCGGCTCGGTGGCGATACCATGATCGGTGGTCTGGGCAACGACACTTACATCGTCGACAACGCCTACGACAGCACGATTGAAACCAGCACCCTGGCGGGCGAAATCGACACCGTACGCGCCTCGATTGACTGGACTCTGGGCGCCAACCTGGAAAACCTCATACTGACCGGCAATGCCAACCTCAACGGCACAGGCAACGCGGTGAACAACGGCATCATCGGCAATGACGGCGATAACGTCCTCGACGGTGGCCTGGGTGCCGACGTACTGGTCGGCGGTCTGGGCAACGACACCTACATCGTTGACAACGTCAACGAAAGCGTGAGGGAAAACAGCACACTGGTCAGTGAAATCGACACCGTGCGCTCTTCGGTGGACTGGACCCTGGGCGCCAACCTGGAAAACCTGGTGCTGACCGGCACGGCCATCAACGGCAACGGCAATGCACTGGACAACACGCTGACCGGCAACGCCGCTGCCAATACGCTCAACGGCAGCCTCGGCGCTGACACCATGATCGGCGGCGACGGAATCGACACCTACTACGTCGACAACATCGGCGATGTTGTCATCGAGACCGACACTTCGCTGACCGCAATCGATCAGGTGTACTCCTCCATCGACTACACCCTGGGGGCCAACGTCGAGCAACTGGTCCTGATCGGCAACGCCATCAACGGCACCGGCAACTGGACCAACAACACCCTCATCGGTAACGGTGGCGATAACGTGCTGGACGGCCGGCTCGGTGGCGACACCATGATCGGTGGTCTGGGCAACGACACCTACATCGTCGACAACGTCTACGACAGCACGATTGAAACCAGCACCCTGGCGGGCGAAATCGACACTGTGCGTTCCTCGGTCAACTGGGCTTTGGGCGCCAATCTGGAAAATCTGGTGCTGACCGGCAATGCCAACCTCAACGGCACGGGCAACTCGACGAACAACGACATCATCGGCAATGACGGCGATAACGTTCTCGATGGTGGCCTGGGTGCCGACGTACTGGTCGGCGGTCTGGGCAACGACACCTACATCGTCGACAACGTCGCCGACAGCGTGAGAGAAAACAGCACCGTCATCAGCGAAATCGACACCGTGCGCTCTTCGGTGGACTGGACCCTGGGCGCCAACCTGGAAAACCTCGTACTCACCGGCACGGCCATCAACGGCAACGGCAATGCACTGAACAACACGCTGACCGGCAACGCCGCTGCCAATACGCTCAACGGCAGCCTCGGCGCTGACACCATGATCGGCGGGGACGGCATCGACACCTACTACGTCGACAACATCGGCGATGTCGTCATCGAGACCGATACTTCACTGACCGCAATCGACCAAGTGTATTCCTCCATCGACTACACCCTGGGGGCCAATGTCGAGCAACTGGTCCTGATCGGCAACGCCATCAACGGCACCGGCAACTGGACCAACAACACCCTCATCGGTAACGGTGGCGATAACGTGCTGGACGGCCGGCTCGGTGGCGACACCATGATCGGTGGTCTGGGCAACGACACCTACATCGTCGACAACGTCTACGACAGCACGATTGAAACCAGCACCCTGGTCAATGAAATCGATACTGTGCGCTCTTCGGTGAACTGGACCCTAGGCGCCAACCTTGAAAACCTCGTACTCACCGGCACGGCCATCAACGGCAACGGCAATGCACTGAACAACACGCTGACCGGCAACGCCGCCGCCAACACGCTCAACGGCAGCTTCGGTGCTGACACCATGATCGGCGGCGACGGCATCGACACCTACTACGTCGACAACATCGGCGATCTCGTCATCGAGACCGATACTTCACTGACCGCAATCGACCAAGTGTATTCCTCCATCGACTACACCCTGGGGGCCAATGTCGAGCAACTGGTCCTGATCGGCAACGCCATCAACGGCACCGGCAACTGGACCAACAACACCCTCATCGGTAACAGCAGCGATAACGTGCTGGACGGCCGGCTCGGTGGCGATACCATGATCGGTGGTCTGGGCAACGACACCTACATCGTCGACAACGCCTACGACAGCACGATTGAAACCAGCACCCTGGCGGGCGAAATCGACACCGTACGCGCCTCGATTGACTGGACTCTGGGCGCCAACCTGGAAAACCTCATACTGACCGGCAATGCCAACCTCAACGGCACAGGCAACGCGGTGAACAACGGAATCATCGGCAATGACGGCGATAACGTCCTCGACGGTGGCCTGGGTGCCGACGTACTGGTCGGCGGTCTGGGCAACGACACCTACATCGTTGACAACGTCAACGAAAGCGTGAGGGAAAACAGCACACTGGTCAGTGAAATCGACACCGTGCGCTCTTCGGTGGACTGGACCCTGGGCGCCAACCTGGAAAACCTGGTGCTGACCGGCACGGCCATCAACGGCAACGGCAATGCACTGGACAACACGCTGACCGGCAACGCCGCTGCCAATACGCTCAACGGCAGCCTCGGCGCTGACACCATGATCGGCGGGGACGGCATCGACACCTACTACGTCGACAACATCGGCGATGTCGTCATCGAGACCGATACTTCACTGACCGCAATCGACCAAGTGTATTCCTCCATCGACTACACCCTGGGGGCCAATGTCGAGCAACTGGTCCTGATCGGCAACGCCATCAACGGCACCGGCAACTGGACCAACAACACCCTCATCGGTAACGGTGGCGATAACGTGCTGGACGGCCGGCTCGGTGGCGACACCATGATCGGTGGTCTGGGCAACGACACCTACATCGTCGACAACGTCTACGACAGCACGATTGAAACCAGCACCCTGGCGGGCGAAATCGATACTGTGCGCGCCTCCATCGACTGGACCCTGGGCGCCAACCTGGAAAACCTCGTACTCACCGGCAGTACCCACATCAATGGCTCGGGTAACGCATTGAACAACAGCCTGACCGGCAACGACGGTAACAACTCGCTGAACGCCGGTGCTGGCAATGACCTGCTCATCGGTGGACTCGGGACAGACTCGCTGACCGGCGGCATCGGTGCGGACGTGTTTGTGTTCAATGCCTGGAACGAGAGCGGCCTTGGCAACCTGCGCGACGTCATCACTGACTTCAGCAGTGCCCAAGGTGACAAGATCGATCTGACCCACTTCGACGCCAACCTGCTGAGCGCAGGCTTCAATGGTTTCGCTTTCATTGGCGCCGACGACTTCACAGGCGCAGGCCAATTGCGCTTCGTCGACCATGTGTTGTCGGGCAATGTCAGCGGTAACGCCGGTGCGGATTTTGAAATCCAGCTGGTCGGTGTCAACAACTTCAACGCCACTGATCTGGTGGCGTGATCTTCGTCGCGCTTGTACCACGCGGTCTGTAGAACAGACCGCAGCCACAGAAACGCCCCGACTGGTTCGGGGCGTTTTTTATTGACTGGTACGGCGGCTAATCAAGAACACCCAGCGCCTTGGCCCGCGCGACCGCTTGAGTTCGACGCTCCACCCCCAACTTGCTGTTGATGTGACTGGCATGGGTTTTCACCGTATGCAGCGAAATGAACAACTGCTCGCTGATTTCCTGATTGGAACAGCCCTGAGCGATCAGGCGTAGCACGGCCAGCTCACGGCTGCTGAGTTGTTCAGTAGTTGAGTTTTCTACGCTCGGTCGTGGCGCGGCTGTTGGAAAATGCGTGAGCAATTGCTGGCCGACCGCGCTGCAAGTGAGCGCCTGCAATTGCCCGCGCAACCAGTCGGCATGGTTTTTCAGCAGCGCATCAAAAGGTTGGTAAACGCCGCCGGCCGCAGCTTCCAGCGCCTGACTCAACACCTTGCGCGCATCGGGCTCGCGTCCACTGCACAGCAACAGCGCCACCTTCTGCGTCAACGCCATCACACTGAGCAACTGCCGGCCGGTCCGCTGGCCGTTTTCATGCAACACGTTCAGCCGCCCTTCGGCGAGCATCGGTTGCCCCTGAATCACATCGAGCAGCGCCTGTTGCAGTTCCACATGCAGCGGCAGCTGTGGATGAAACTCCGGCGGTGCCGCAGCGTTTTCGCCGGTGTAGGTCTGGCCCAATCGTGCGAGCCACGCCTCGGCAAGATCAATACGCCCTTGGGCCAGCCACAGTTCGCATTTGACCAGGGTGATCATCGCCAGATAGTAGATCGGCGGTACGTCCCAGATGTGCATCAGGCGTTCGGCTTCGGCGAGTTCGGCGAAGGCCTTGGCGAATTCGTGACTGGCGCCGTCGAGGCGGGCAATCACGCAGTGGCCGATCAGCACGCTGATGTCGCGACAAGCCCGCGCCTCGCCAATCCCGGCCAGCAGACGCACGCGTGCGGCTTGCGGCTGCAAACGCATCGCCAGCAGGAAACCTTCGTACAACGTCAGCCGCGCGCGTACGGCGTACAGCCGTTGCGGCGACAGACCGCGCAAGCGTTCCAGGCCCTGATGCACTTCATCCAGCGCACGCAGAATCTCGCCCCGTGATTGCAGAACCCGCGCCCTGTCGTAATGCGCCAGCGCTTCGAATAATGGATTGCCGACCCGTTGCGCCAGTTCAAGCGATTCGCGGTTCAGGCCACGGGCGCGCCACAGATCGCCGTCGGCGATCGCCAGATTGGACAAGGTCGACAGGCACATCAGCCGCTGGCCATAACGCTTGGCCGGCAGGCTTTCCAGCGCCTCGCTGCAATAGCGCAAGGTCAGCTCGCGATGGCCGCGTCCGCGAGCGATGATCCCGCTCAGCGCCAGCCATTGCGCCAGCATGGATTTCTGCGCAGTGGCCGAAGGCGCTGGCAGGAAACGGCTCAAATGGCTGGCCAGCTCTTCAGCGGCGTCGAGCTGACAGGCCAGCCCCAGCGCCCAGCTGTAGAGCACGATCAGCCGTGGCGTGCTGATCAGCAGGCTGTCGGGCAAGTCCATTTTCCAGCGCAGCAGCATGCCGACGTTCTGCTCGGCGAGCAGCTGTTCTTCGGACAGGTTCTGTACGAGATTTGCCGCGACATCGAGATGCCCGGCACGCAAGGCCTGCTCCACCGCTTCGTCGAGCAGGCCCTGTGCGTTGAACCAGCGGCAGGCGCGCAAATGCAGGGTGGCGTTGGGCACCATCGCCTGGGCGATCGGCCGGCTGCGCAACAAGTCAGAGAACAAATGGTGATAGCGATACCAGTGACCGTGCTCGTCCAGCGGCACCAGAAACACCTGATGGGCGAGCAGAAAGCGCAGGATCTCGGCGCTGTCATGGGCTTCGCGGACGGCGTCGCACAGTTCGCTGCAAAAGCGTTCCTGCGGAGCTGTTTCGTAGAGAAACGATTGCACTTCGGCCGGCAGGCAATCGATGACTTCTTCGAGCAGATAGTCGCGTATCAGCCCTTCGCCGCCGTTCAGTGCTTGCGGCAGCGCGGCATCGTTGCCCGCCTCGGCCACCGCCAGCAGCCAGAAGCGCAGGCCGGCGACCCAGCCTTCGCTGCGCCGGATCAGGCTTTCCAGTGCTTCGCCGCGCAGTGAGCTGCTGTGGCGGTCGAGCAAGGTCAGGGCCTCGTCGTGGGTCAGGCGCAAGTCCTGTTCGTGCAGCTCGAGCAACTGCCGCGACAGGCGCAGACGCGCCAGATGCCAGTCCGGGCGCTGACGGCTGGTGACCATCACCAGCAAGCCATCGGGCAGATGATTGAGGAAAAATTGCAGGCAACGATCCAGCACCGGCCCTTGGGCGAGGTGGTAGTCGTCGAGCACCAGCAGCAGCGGTGCAGCAGGATCGAGATGCAGCGCCAGCTCATCGAGCAGACCGTCGAGCCACTCTTCGAACGCAAACGGCTGATGGCGCTGACGCATTTTCAACAGACCGAGAGCGCCAGCGCCCAAGGCCGGAAAATAGTCCTGCAGACCTTCGAGCAAGCGCTCGAGAAAACGCCCGGGATCACTGTCTCGTGGGCTCAAGCCCAGCCAGAGACTTTGCCAATGCGCCGGCAGGCTTTGACAGAACTCCACCGCCAGCGAGCTTTTGCCGAACCCGGCCGGGGCGCTGACCAGCAGCAACCGACCTCCGAGCCCTGCCTGCAGACGCTGGCAAAGGCGCGGCCGCAAGACATAGCCATCAGGCAGCGGCGGGCGGAAAAAACGCCCGTCCAGTGCTGCGACGGTGATGCTTGCGGGACCCGGAAGTGGGGACAGATCAGTCATGGCCGGCTCTTGTTCGAAGGCGATTGGCGGCGGTGCAGATGTCCGCAGCCTAGCCTTAAACGAAGAGGTAATGAAGGTCACTGCTACAAATGGCTACAAAAAGGCTACAGACACAAAAACGCCCCGAACCGGTCGGGGCGTTTTCACGAGGATGCGGCCTCGGGTTTACGCAGGTTTAGCGAACACCATCCTGACGCAGAGCGGCCGGGGTGAAGTCGCTGGTGGTGGCGGTGAAGCCGAAGTCATACGCCTGCTTCTCTTCGTTCTTCATGCCCAGTGCCAGATAACGGCCGGACTGCAGGTCGTAGAGGGTTTCGAGGGCGTACCACGGCACTTGCTTGTCGTAGTAGTTCTCGGCATGTGCCTCGGCTACACGCCACAGTTGGCCGCGACCGTCATAGTGGTCGATGACCGCTGCCTGCCAGGTGTCCTCGTCGATGTAGAAGTCACGCTTGGCGTAGATGTGGCGCTGGCCTTCCTTCAGGGTCGCGACCACGTGCCAGACGCGGCGCAGCTCATAGCGTGCCAGGTCCTGATTGATGTGGCCGGCCTTGATGATGTCCGAGTACTTCAGTTTCGGATCGTCGAGCTTGTAGCTGTCGGAGGCGATGTACATCTCTTTCTTGCCTTCGAGCTTCCAGTCGTAACGATCCGGCGCACCGTTGTACATGTCGAGGTTGTCGGAAGTACGCAGGCCGTCGGCGGCGGTACCCGGGCCGTCGTACGACACTTGTGGTGCACGGCGCACACGACGCTGACCGGCGTTGTAGACCCACGCCGAACGCGGCTCCTTGACCTGATCGAGCGTCTCGTGCACCAGCAGTACGCCACCGGCCAGACGCGCCGGCGCGGTTACTTTCTGCTTGAAGTAGAACAGGATGTTGCCCGGGTTCGCCGGATCGTAGTCCTTCATCTTGTCGCGGAATACGAACTGATCCTGGAAGTACACCAGGCTGTACGAGCCGTTCGGTTGCGGCGTGGCCTGGGTCACCAGACGGGTCACGCTGCCGCCGCGATAGCGGGTGATGTGGTTCCAGATCACTTCCACGCCGGTTTTCGGGATCGGGAACGGCACGGCGGTATCGAAGTTTTCCAGACCGTTGCCGCCGGACACCAGGTTGGTGCTGGTGGCGTTCTTCTTGATCGCGGCGAACACGTCATCCGGCACGGTGGCGCCGCGATGGGACGGGTAGACCGGCATCTTGAAGGTTTCCGGGTAGCGCTTGAACATCGCGTACTGGCCCGGGGCAAGCTTGTCCTTGTACTTGTCGACATCCTTGGCAGTGATGGTGAACAGCGGCTGCTCACTGGCGTAAGGGTTGGACAGGAAGCCTTTGCTGTCGACGCTGCCGGCATTTTTCGGCAGCGGTTTCCAGGCCGGGATCGAACCGTCGGCATTACCGGCCATTTCCGCGCCCATCGGCGTCAGGCTCTTGCCCAGTTTATCCGCTTCGGCAGCAGGCACCGCCGCCATGACACTGGTCGCCAGCAGCGACAGGCCCAGAACACCGGCGTGGAACAGACTCTTTGTTATTTTCATAAATTCGTTCGTCCTGAAATGCAGTGCTTAGAAGTTCACGCCGAAGCTGAGCGCCACGAAGTCGCGGTCATCCACGGTGGTGTACTTGCCGTCGAAGAAATTGGTGTAAGCCAGGCTCGCGGTGTAGGTGTTCTGGTACTCGGCATCGACGCCCAGGCTGACCGCTTTGCGACCTTCCTCGAAGTTGCCGCCAGGGCCTGGCGAGTAACCGCTGACGTCGTGGGACCAGGCCACGTTCGGCTTCAGGTTCACACCGGCAAACACGTCGTTGTATTCCCAGATCGCCCGACCACGGTAGCCCCACGACATCGACGTGGTGAAACCGTCGTTTTCGCAATTGCGGCTGCGGTTGTTCTGCGGCGAACCCGGGCCTGCGCCGTTGATGGTGCTGTTGTTGAGGATGTTGGCGCAGGTATCGATACTGCCAGTGGCCGGCAACTCACCCGGACCGTAGACCGGATCGCGGCCATAACGCTTGTCGGAACGGCTTTCCAGGCCACCGACGTAGGTCGCGCCGACTTCACCAACGAGGGTCAGACGGCTGGCGCCCATGACCTGATCGAAGAAGTGCGTGAACGTCGTCTGGATCTGGGTAATCTCCTTGCGCTCATAGCCATGCAGATCCTGACCCGGCACGCCGGTCAGCAGCGAAGCGTTGGTCAGCGCGCCGCCCAGTGGACGCACACCGGCAAACAGGATGTCGGTGGAGTTCAGTTGTACCGGCGCGTTCGGACGGTAGCTGATCTCACCGCTCCACGCCGTACCGGTAGGCAGGGTGGTGGAGAAGCTCAGACCGTAGAGACGAATGTCTTCCGGGTATTCGATGAAGTAATTGGAGTTGCCCGCAACCAGCAGCGGTGCGAGCGCGGCAAACGGCCCCGGCAGCGCGGCGGCGGTGTTGTAGACCGATTGCGGTGCGCCGGTGGCGCTGAAAATCGGCGCACGGCTGTGGTAGTTCATGAAGTAGGCGCCGAACTCGGTGTCGAGTGGCTCGAACATGTATTTGAGGGACGCGCCCCACTGACCGCTATCGCGCGCGTCACGGTCCGGCCCACGGCGCACCAGCACGCCTTCTTGGTCGACGTTCACACCGTTGGCGGCCAACGGCCCCAAAGCGATCGCCGGAATCTGCGAACGCTTGTTCAGTACGCGCAAATTGTTGTCGCAACCGTCGGCAACGATGTCTGGCTGGGAGAAGAAGGTGCCGCAGTTGTCGACGACGGTCTGATCCCATTCCAGTTGGTAGAACGCTTCGGCCGAGAGGTTATCGGTGAGGCTCTGCGACACGTAGAACATGTTGACCGGAATCAGGCCTTCCTTGATCTCGGCGCCCGGACGACGGAACGCGGAGACGTCGATCGGGTTGATCGAGTTGATGCCGCCGCCGATGAAGGTACTTTCACCCCAGCTCACTACCTGCTTGCCCAGACGCACGGAACCCGGCTGATCGGCGATCGCGTAGTTGTGGTAGACGAAGGCGTCGAGGATCTGCCCGCCGGAGGACTTGGCGCCCTCTTTGCGGTTGCTGTCGCTGATGTCCTTGAATTCGCGGCTCTCGTCCTTCAGTTCGAAGTCGTACCAGTACTTGCCACGGACGAACACGCCGGTGTCGCCGTATTTCAATTCAAGGTCATGGATGCCCTTGAAGATCTTCGAGAAGGTTTCGCCGCTCTTGAAGTTGGCGTGACCGTCATCAGAGGTCTGCGACAGGCCGCGGCCGCCGTTGTTGACGCCGATGAGGTTCTTGTTCGGGCTCTGAGTAGACCAACTGGCACCGATCGACAGGGACGAGTCGAACTGGCCTTCGATTTCACCGACGTTGAAACTGACGCCGAATGCAGGCCCGGCGAGCGAGGAGGCAAGACTGACCGCCAGAGGCAGTTTCGCCCGGCGCCAGAACTGGTTTACTGAGGTCATCGACGCTACTCCATGTGCATTATTGTTATGGCAGTGAGTACTTTTAAAAACGCTGTGGAGGACCGGGCGCCAGGGCTGCCCGAAATCGTTCCAGAGTTGCTCGCCCCGTTCAGTGCGTGTGCTCCGTTTTCAAAAAGTCCTTGAGCGGACTATAGCCAGCGGGTGGTAGTGCTTGATCCCTCTAAAGTGTGATTTGCAGCCGCCAACCACTCTGGAACAGTCCTTTCGCCAGTCCGACACACGTCGGCACGGCAAGGATGGCTGATTTTTTCGATTTCACAAGCCAAGCGCTTGCTTGGTGGGTCTGGCGCGCCGGTTTCGGCGCGCCAGCAGGCACTTAAAGTGTCGAAAGGAAGGTGCTGTTGTTGGCCTGCCATTCGGTGATGTCGAGGCGGATGCGCTTCTTGTCGAGCTTGCCGACACTGGTCTTGGGAATTTCGGTAACAAGGGCGATCTGACTGGGGATCGCCCACTTGCTCAAGTGCCCCAGCTCGACGAACGGCTTGAGGTGTTCCTTCAGTTCCCGTGCACCGATCACCTGCCCTTCACGGACCACCAGCAAGGCAAACGGGCGCTCGCCCCACTGCGGATCGGCGATGCCCACCACTGCTACTTCGCGTACCGCCGCATGCCGGCTGATGAGGTCTTCGAGGTCGAGGGAGGAGATCCACTCGCCGCCGGTCTTGATCACGTCCTTGATGCGATCACGAATATCGATCACGCCCATGCTGTCGAGCGTGGCGACGTCACCGGTGTGCAACCAGCCACCGGCCCAGAGCTCGGCGCCCTTCTGCGGCTCGTTGAAATAACCTTCGGTCAGCCATGGCGCGCGCAGCACCAGTTCGCCCTGGGTTTCGCCGTCGGCCGGAAGGAAATTGCCCTCGCCGTCGACAATCGCCGCTTCGACCAGTGGCCCCGGCACGCCGGCCTTGATCCGGTAAGTGGTGCGCTCGTCTTCGCTGCCGGCCATCAATTCGTCGTTGAGGTGCGCGCAGGACACCAGCGGCCCGGTTTCCGACATGCCGTACGCGGCCGTCAGTTGAATGCCTCGGGCCTTGGCGTTTTCATAGAGGCTGCGATTGAGCGCGCTGCCGCCGATGACGATTTTCCAGCCGCCAAAATCGGCACCCTGCGCGGCCTTGGCGTTGAGCAGCATCTGCAGGATGGTCGGCACGCAATGGGAAAAGGTGACTTTCTCCTTGCGCCACAACTCCACCAGATACTCCGGATCGTAACGCCCCGGATAAACCTGCTTGAGCCCGAGCATGGTCGCCACGTAAGGCAGACCCCAGGCGTGAACGTGGAACATCGGCGTGATCGGCATGTACACATCGTTGGTGCCGAGCAGGCGTACGCTGTCGATCGAACCCATGATCGTCGCCACGCCGATGGTGTGCAGCACCAGTTGCCGGTGGGTGAAATACACGCCTTTCGGATTGCCCGTGGTGCCGGTTGTGTAGAACGTGGTGGCCACCGAGTTTTCGTCGAAGTCCTGGAAATCGTATTGCGCACTCGCAGCGGCCAGCAGTTGCTCATATTCGCCGACGAGGTTCGGCAGCTCTGCGGTTTTCTCGGGCAGATCGCTCAGCAGCAGGGTTTTCTCCACCGTGGTCAGCTGCGGCGCGATGGCCTGATACAGCCCGACGAACTCGCTGTTGACCAGCACGAAGCGGTCCTCGGCGTGGTTCATGGTGTAGAGGATCTGCTCGGGTGACAGGCGCACATTGATGGTGTGGATCACCGCGCCGATCATCGGAATGGCGAACATGCATTCCAGGTAACGGTGGCTGTCCCAGTCCATCACCGCCACGGTGTCACCGGCCTTGACCCCGGCAGCCGTGAGCACGTTGGCCAGCCGCGCAACCCGCTCGATCAGGGTCGGATAGCTGTAGCGCAACTGGTCGCGGTAGATGATTTCGCGGGTTTTCTCGTAACGGGCGCCGGACATCAGCAGCCGTTTGATCAGCAATGGATACTGGTAGGCCCCATCGGCCGGCGGAATGACCCGAGTCTGCAACATAAGAATCCCTTTTCTGACTGCACGGTGTTGGCGGAGAGATTCGTACTCTAGTGCGCCTGCATGACAGTCAAATCAGCCAAAGGAATGATTTGCAGAGCCGTACAAATGCTAGCTTTGCGCCAGCATTTCGGGCCAAAGTTGAAGAAAACACGACCTGTGGGAGCGAGCCTGCTCGCGAAGGCGTCGGGTCAGTCGACATTTTTGGTGACTGGACTGGCGCTTTCGCGAGCAGGCTCGCTCCCACAGGGATTGATGTGTTCCAGTTCTCAATGCATCTCGGTGAACGAGATTTTCACGCCGAGAGCAATCAGCACGGCGCCCATGGTGCGGTCGAACCAGTGGCCCATGCGGGCGAAGCCGGCGCGCACGCGTTGCTGGCTGAACAGCATCGCCACCAGGCAGAACCAGATCGCCGTCGCCACCGCCAGGTAAACGCCGTAACCGGCCTGCACCGCCAGCGGTGTGTGCGGGTTGATCACCACGGTGAACAGCGAGAGGAAAAACAGCGTGGCTTTCGGGTTCAGACCGTTGGTGACGAAGCCCGAGGTAAACGCGCCCCGCGCGGTACGTACGCCGGTTTCCCGGTGCAAGTCATCGGTGACGGTTTTCGCCGGTTGTGCGCGCAACGCCTTGAAGCCGATGTAAAGCAGATACGCGGCGGCGGCCCACTTCAGCGCGTTGAACAGCACGATCGATTGCGACACGATCAGACCGATGCCGAGCAACGAATAGCCGACATGCAGGAAAATCGCCGAGCCCACGCCCAGCGCGGTCCAGGTGCCGGCGCGGCGCCCATGGGTCACGCTCTCGCGCACGACCACGGCAAAGTCCGGTCCGGGGCTGGCCACGGCGAGCAGATGAATCAGGGCAACGGTCAAGAACTCGGTCCAGTACATGGGGGCTCCTTTGGGGCAGCTTGGTCAATAAAACATCTGTAAAGAACACAGTCCTGTGGCGAGGGGATTTATCCCCGTTGGGTTGCGAAGCAGCCCCAAAAACTTCTGTCTGGCCCGCAGGCAATGATTTTGCGACTGCTGCGCAGCCAATCGGGGCGGTGCGACGTTTCGCTAAATCCCCTCGCCACAGGGTTAGGTGTCCGCGGCGGGGTCAGCGTAACGATTGTTTCATCTGGTAGGCTCGGCAGAGTACGCCTTCCGCTCACAGCACAAAAGGTACAGTTGATGACGAACACGCGCCGCGCGGTATTCCTTGATCACCCTTCGCTGGATCTCGGCGATCTGGACCTCGGTCCGTTGCACGAATGCTTCAGCGACTTGCAGCTGTTCGCCCAGACTCTGCCGGAACAGGTCAGCGAACGCCTGCACGGCGCCAGTGTGGCGATCACCAACAAAGTCGTGATCGACGCGGCCGCCATGGCTGCCAACCCGCAACTGAAACTGATTCTGATCAGCGCCACCGGCACCAACAATGTTGACCTCACTGCCGCCCCCGCCCACGGCATCACCGTGTGCAATTGCCAGGCTTACGGCACGCCGTCGGTGGCGCAACACACGATCATGCTGTTGCTCAACCTCGCTACGCGCCTGGCCGACTATCAGCAAGCAGTGGGCGAAGGCCGCTGGCAACAGGCGAAACAGTTCTGTCTGCTCGACTACCCGATCGTCGAACTGCAAGGCAAAACCCTCGGCCTGCTCGGCCATGGCGAACTCGGTGGCGCCGTGGCGCGACTGGCCGAAGCGTTTGGCATGCGCGTGTTGCTCGGGCAGATTCCGGGGCGCCCTGCTCGACCGGATCGCTTGCCGCTGGAAGAACTGCTGCCGCAGATCGACGCCCTCACCCTGCACTGCCCGCTCAACGAGCACACCCGGAACTTCATCGGCGCCGGCGAACTGGCCGCGATGAAGCCCGGCGCATTCGTGGTCAATACCGCTCGTGGCGGCTTGATCGACGAGCAAGCGCTGGCCGACGCTTTGCGTAGCGGCCACCTCGGCGGTGCGGCGACCGATGTGTTGAGTGTCGAGCCACCGACCCAGGGCAATCCGCTGCTCGCCGCCGATATCCCGCGCCTGATCGTCACCCCGCATAACGCTTGGGGCAGTCGCGAGGCGCGCCAGCGTATCGTCGGGCAACTGAGCGAAAACGCCCAGGCGTTCTTCAGCGGTGAGGCGCTGCGGGTCGTCAGTTGATAAACTGCGGCACTTTTTTTCAAGGAGCAGTTATGGATCCGCGCAGTGAAGTACTGCTTCGTCAGGCCGAGTTATTCCAGGGTTCGCTGCTGTTGGCCGGCCTGCCCGCCGATGATTTGCTCGGGCGCTTGCCCAACGCGTTCGGCTGGTGCTGGCACGCTGGCGATCAAGCCGCACTGGACGCACGTTTCGAAGGCCGCAGCCATTTCGGCGTAAACGTGCCCGAGCGCGAATTCGACAGCGCTGTGGTGTTCCTGCCCAAATCCAAGGACCTGACCGATTACATCCTCAACGCCGTGGCGTCGCGTCTGGCCGGGCGCGAGGTGTTTCTGGTCGGGGAAAAACGCAGCGGCATCGAAGGCGCGTCCAAGCAGCTCAATCCGTTTGGCAAGCCGCGCAAACTCGACAGCGCCCGGCACTGCCAGCTCTGGCAAGTCACCGTGGCCAATGCGCCTGAAGCGAAACCGCTGGAAAGCCTGGCGCAGACTTACGAACTGCCGCTGGCCGAAGGGCCGTTGAAAGTCATCAGCTTGCCGGGCGTGTTCAGCCACGGTCGACTGGATCGCGGCAGCGCCCTGCTGCTGGAGCATCTGGACAAACTGCCGAGCGGCCATCTGCTCGATTTCGGTTGCGGCGCCGGCGTGCTGGGGGCTGCGGTGAAACGTCGCTATCCGCACAATCAGGTGACGTTGCTGGATGTCGACGCGTTCGCCGCCGCCAGCAGCCGTCTGACCCTCGCCGCCAATGGCCTGGAAGCCGAAGTGCTGACAGGCGACGGCATCGACGCCGCGCCGATGGGTTTGAGCGCGATTCTGAGCAATCCGCCATTCCATGTCGGCGTGCACACCGATTATTTCGCAACGGAGAACCTGCTGCGAAAAGCGGCGAAACATCTGAAAAACGGTGGCGAACTGCGCCTTGTGGCGAACAGCTTCCTCAAGTATCAGCCGTTGATCGAGGAGCACCTGGGCGTGTGTGCAATCAAGGCTGAAGGCAATGGTTTCCGGATCTACCGGGCCAAGCGCGGTTGAAAATTTGTTCTTGCCCAATCGGATTTGCCTAGGCAGAATCCGCTCCGTCCTAGGGGAGTAGTCTCCCACGAGCGCCATGCTCGTCCGGCATACGTCAACATACTTGATCCTCAGATCATGGCGTATGCGACCCAAGCGTCCGCACCAGACGGATCGCAGGGTTTGACAAGACCTATGACACGCACACCTTACCCGGGGCGGGAAGGCTGTACGTGTCATAGCCGTGTCGACCCGCCCCTTAGGAAATCCCTGATGCTGGACTCGCTACTCGTTCCCACCGCTATCGTTGCCTTGGCCGAAATCGGCGACAAGACGCAACTGCTCGCGCTGATTCTCGCCGCTCGCTTTCGCAAACCCTGGCCGATCATTGCCGGGATTGTCGCCGCGACTTTGGCCAACCACGCAGCAGCCGGTGCGGTAGGTGCCTGGGTCGGCAGTTTCTTCTCCGACGCCGTCCTGCACTGGATCCTCGCCGCCAGCTTCGCCGCCACGGCACTGTGGACCCTGGTCCCGGACAAAATGGATGACGACGAAGCCAGCACGGCGCGCAAGTTCGGGCCGTTCCTGACCACGCTGATCGCGTTCTTCCTCGCGGAAATCGGCGACAAGACGCAGATCGCCACGGTGATGCTCGCCGCGCAATATCCGGAACTGTGGCTGGTGATTATCGGCACCACCGTGGGCATGCTGATTGCCAACGTGCCGGTGGTCCTGGCGGGTAACTTTGCCGCAGAGAAACTGCCGCTGACCCTGATCCGCCGCCTCGCGGCTTCGGCGTTCATGATTCTGGCGATTGTTGCGGTTTATAAAGCGATGCAGAGCAGCGGCTGGGTTTAACCCCGAGAGAAGGATCGTTCCCACGCTCCGCGTGGGAATGCAGCCGGGGACGCTCTGCGTCCCGCTTGGAACGCGGAGCGTCCCTTGCGGCATTCCCACGCAGAGCGTGGGAACGATCATGACCCCGTCAATCTCAGGACTTCGGGGCTTTTTCGTACAACGGCATCACTTTCGGAATGGCTGCCTGCAACGCAGCAATGCGGCTGCTCGATGCCGGGTGAGTGCTCATGAATTCCGGTGGCGCGCCTTCGGAAGCCTTGCTCATCTTGTCCCACAGGGTGATCGCCGCGTTCGGGTTGTAACCGGCGCGGGCGGCCAGTTCCAGGCCGATCAGGTCGGCTTCGTTTTCGTTGGCGCGGCTGTTGGGCAAGGTCATGCCGTAGTTGGCCACGGTGTCGGCCAGCGCCAGGCTGTCCTGGCCCAGACCGAACAGGGCACCGGCGCCCTGCTTGGCCATTTCCATGCCATAGGCTTTGGACATCGCTTCACGACCGTGCTCGCGCAGTGCGTGGGCGATTTCATGGCCCATGACCGCAGCGATTTCATCGTCGGTGAGTTTCAGACTGTCGATCAGCCCGGTGTAGAAGATGATCTTGCCGCCGGGACCGCAGTTGGCGTTGAGCTCATCGCTCTTGATCAGATTGACTTCCCATTGCCACTGCGCCGCGTCCGGGCGGAAGGTCGGCGCCTGGGCGATCAAGCGGTTGGCGATGGTCTGCACGCGCTTGGCTTCAGGGCTGGTCTTGTCCAGCACACCTTTGCTCGACGCCTCGCCGACAGTCTTCTGATACGACTGCGCGTACATCTGATCGACCTCTTGCGAGGACAGCATGCTGAACATGTACTGCTTGCGCTCCACGCCGACGGCACCGCCGCTGGTGGTGTTGACCGACTGACAACCGGCCAGCAACAGCGCTGCGCTCAAAGCACTTACCACTAATGTCTTGTTCATTCAAAAGCTCCCTGAAAACCTGAGGCGTATCCTAGGCGGCTAATTGTATCGGCGCCAGATACAACGGACGCATTGCGCGTACATCCACCTAAGGCCGCAAGTCTGGCTGGAAATTCCTCAACGCGCATTGAATCCGCCGTGCACCGATCCATCAGCGACATCGCGCGGCGATTCCGACCAACGTCTCTCATGGCCCTGCACACCCCGCCGATAAATCCCTCGCAGATTGTCCTCTTGCGTGCGGAGCTACCATGAAGTTCAAGTCGATCCAGTTTTCCGTCGCCGCCCTGGCCGGCGCCATCGTTCTCAGCGTGGTCGCGGCGCTGGTGCTGTACGCGCTGTTCTCCGGCGCTCGCACGCAAGAAATGGTGCAACAGCGCACCCAGGCGCAGTTCGAGCAAGTCATCGAACAGCGCCTGACCTCACTGGCGCAGACCCAGGTCAGCCAGATCCAGCGCGAACTGGAAGCGCCGCTGCTGATTGCCGGCGGTCTGGTACGGGTCAACGCCCTGCTCGGCACAACCGCCGCCGATGGCCAGCCGCGCCTGAGCGTCAGCCGCGAACAACTGATCAGCCTGATCAAGGAAAACGTCGAAAAGAACCCGAAGATTCTCGGCACCTACATCGGCTGGGAAAAAAACGCACTGGACCACAATGACGCGGCCTACATCGGCAGCGCCGTGGTCGGTATCGACCCGGCCACCGGGCGCTTTTTGCCGTGGTGGTTCCGCAATACCGACGGCAGCCTGGGCGTGGACAAACTGGCCGATGTCGACGACCAGAAAACCTTGTCCACCGGCATACGCGCCAGCGAGTATTACCTGTGCTCGAAAGAGACAAAGAAACCCTGCGTGATCGACCCGGCACCGTACAAGGTCGGTGACAAGATCGTCATGCTCGCCTCGTTCATCGAACCGATCATGGTCAACGGCGCGTTCCAGGGCATCGTCGGCGCCGACCTCTCGGTGAACTTCATTCAGGACATGCTGCTCGCCGCCAACCAGAAGCTTTACAGCGGCGCCGGTGAAATGGCCCTGGTCGGCGGCAACGGGCGGATCGTTGCCTACACCAAGGACTCGAGCAAATTCGGTGAAAAAGTCAGCGACATCCTCGACGCCGAACAGGCCGGCAACCTAGCCAGTCTCAAGCGCGACGAGGTCACCTATGCGGTGAATCAGGCCAAGGGTCGTATCGAGCTGTACCTGCCGTTCGGCATCGGCCAGACCGACGCGCGCTGGACGCTGATGCTGCAACTGCCGCTCAACGCGGTCATGGCCGATCTGCAAAACCTCCAGGCTGATCTTGATGCCCAACGCAAATCCGACACCTTCGGCATGGCCATGGTCGGCCTGATCATCGCCGGCATCGGCCTGCTGGTGATCTGGCTGGTGGGTCACGGCATTGCGCGGCCACTCAAGCAAATGGTCGCCATGCTTGATGACATCGCTCAGGGCGAAGGCGATCTGACCCGGCGTTTGAGCAGCGACCGCAGCGATGAACTGGGCTCGATTGCCAAAGGCTTCAACACCTTCCTCGCCAAATTGCAGGCGATGATTACGCAAGTGGTGACCTCGGTGCAGAGCGTCAGTGATTCTTCGGAACACACCGCCGACATCGCCATTCGCACCAACATCGGCGTGCAGAAACAAATGGCCGAAATCGATCAGGTGGCGACTGCGGTGCAGGAAATGACCGCCACCGCCCAAGACGTGGCGCGCAACGCCACCCAGGCCGCACAAGCGGCAAGCCATGCCGACCAGGCCGCCAGCCAGGGCATGCAGATCGTCCGCGACACCTCGAATTCGATTGGCGTACTGGCGGTGGAAATCGGCAAGGCTGTCGAGGTGGTGCAGACGCTGGCCAAGGACAGCGAAAACATCAACGCCATCCTCACCGCCATTCGCGGCATCGCCGAACAGACCAACCTGCTGGCACTGAACGCGGCGATTGAGGCCGCGCGAGCCGGCGAGCAGGGTCGCGGTTTTGCCGTGGTCGCGGATGAGGTGCGCAATCTGGCGCAGAAAACCCAGAAGGCCACCGAAGAAATCCAGAGCATGATCCAGCAGTTGCAACAGGGCACGCGCGATGTGGTGCGCGTCATGGAAGACAGCCAGAACCGCACCGACGAAAGCGTGCAACACGCGGCGAAAGCGGCCGAAGCGCTGGAGACGATCACCCAGGCCGTGTCGGTGATCAACGACATGAATACGCAGATTGCCAGTGCGGCGGAAGAGCAAAGTGCAGTGGCCGACGACATCAACCGCAATGTGATCAACATCGGTCAGGTGGCGAATGAAGTGGCCGGCGGTGCGGATGAATCGAGCTCGGCGAGCGCCGGGTTGACCAAACTGGCGGAGCAGCAGCGGCGGTTGATCAATCAGTTCAAGGTTTGAAAGATCAAGAGCCCCTCACCCTAGCCCTCTCCCTCCGGGAGAGGGGTCCGACCGCGATGTCTTGCGCTCTACATCGACCTGGAAAAAAACAGTCGATTATGGATTCACAACAGATCGTTCAGGTCGGTGTACCTCTGAAGCATCCCCCATTCGGCTCCCTCTCCCTCCGGGAGAGGGCTGGGGTGAGGGGCTTTTGATCCACGCAAATCAAGCCGGGGTCAAACACTCCGGCCCGTTCAACTTCGGATCATTCACCAGATTCGCCAGCACCCGCTCACGCAGCGCCGCCGGTTCACTGGCGAGCAATCCCTGCAAGACATGCAGCGGCGTTTCAGGATCAAGCCAGGCAGCCTGCCCCGCTTCATCAAGAATCAACGGCCGCCGCTGGCTCGCCGCCGACTGAGTAATCACCGCCGTGCTCAGCCAGACCTGTTCCTGCACCGGATACGCTTCCCAGATCGCCGCGAAAAACAACGACGAGCCCTCCCCCGGCGTCAACCAGTAAGGCCGCTTGCGCTGGGTGCCACGCCATTCGTAGAAACCGTTGGCCGGCAGCAGGCAGCGACGCAAGCGCAAGGCCTCACGAAACATCGGCTGTTCTGCGACGGTTTCAGCGCGGGCATGGGCCGGGGTCTTCGACAGATCGGTCAGCCACGGCGGCGTCAGCCCCCAGCGCGCACGGGCCAGCGTGCGCTGGCCGTCTTCTTCGGCACGCAGCATCAACACCGAATCATTCGGGGAAATGTTCCACTGCGCCTGCTGATCGGCGGGAAAACCTGGCAGGGCCGCGAACTCACGGTTCCAGCGAAACAGGGCATAACGTCCACACATGGGGCAACACGACTCTGAATAAAACGAAGGCCAGCCTAACAGACCAGCGTGCCGGGAAAGCTTTCCGGTTCGTCGCCGGGCAACGGCAGCGCGGCATTGTACGCGGTGATCAACTCGCGGGCGTATTCGGCCTGATCGTTATCCACCGACAGCCAGAGCAGGCCGAAGATCGGCAATTCACCCGCACCGCCCACCAGATCACGACCGATCAGATGCGCCTCGATCCCCTCACTGGCAAGCATGCCCTTGAGCATTTCGCCTTCCATCAGGTTTGCCGGTTCGTAGATGCGCTGCATACGCGGCCCTCACTCGTTTTCGCTGAAGACTTCCAGATGCCACTCTTCTTCATGTACCTGCAGGACAAAGGTGATCGGACGACAGCACACCTTGCAGTCTTCGATATACGTCTGATCCCCAGCGGACAAATCCAGAGTGGTCTCGACTTCCTCACCGCAATACGGACATTCATACAGTGCATTTTCCAGCATCGCGGTCTCCCCAGTGACTTGTGCGTATAATCGCCGGTCTATTTGCAGGGCTATTTTTGTCTGGCTACTTTTCAGACCGTGCCCCGCGGGTTTTCGATCAAACCCTTTACTTACCCTAGCCGTTTCCAACAAGAGAGCATGATGGGCGAATTCGATGCCATCCGACCTTACGACGACAGCGAAGTACCTGCGGTACTGGCAAGGCTGCTCGGCGACAAGGCGTTTCTAGATATCCTCACCCACTTCCGCTTCCCGCGTTTTGCCGGTGCCTTCGGCTGGATGCTCAAACCTCTTATAGCCCATCGGCTGCGTCGTGAGTTTGCCGACGTGAATTCCGTGGCTACCTTACAGGACAAAGTCGAGTTCTACGTCGACCACACCATCGAGCGCGCCACCGACGGCGTGACGTATACCGGTGTCGAGCAATTCAAGTCCGGCAGCGCCTACCTGTTCATCGCCAACCACCGCGATATCGTCATGGACCCGGCCTTCGTCAACTACGCCGTGTACCACGCCGGCCTGCCGACGCCGCGCATCGCGATTGGCGACAACCTGCTGCAAAAGCCGTTTGTCAGTGACCTGATGCGCTTGAACAAGAGCTTTATCGTCCACCGTTCGATCACCGGCCGTCGCGAGAAAATGGCTGCGTATCAATTGCTGTCGGCGTACATCAATCACTCGATCCGCAACGATTGCGCGTCGATCTGGATTGCTCAGGCTGAAGGTCGGGCGAAGGACGGCGACGACCGCACCGAGTCGGCGATCCTCAAGATGTTCCACATGAGCCGCAAGGACGAGCCGTTCGGCGAAGTGATCCGCTCGCTCAACGTGACGCCGGTGTCGATCAGCTATGAGTACGACCCGTGCGATCAGGCCAAGGCCCGCGAGCTGTACATCCGCGCCACCACCGGCACCTACGCCAAGGCGCCGGGCGAGGATGACGTGAGCATCGCCAAGGGCATCACCGGCTACAAGGGCCGGGTACACGTGAACTTTGCCGCGCCGATCACCGAGGTGTTCGAAGACACCAAGCAATTGGCGATCGAAATGGACAAGCAGATTCTCGGCGGCTACCGGTTGTTCCCGGTGCATTACCTGGCGTACGCGCAGTGGGCGGATGCCGATCCGCAACTGAATGTGCCGACGGCGGCCGAGGTGTTCCCGGCTGACGAACTGGCCAAGGCGCAGGATGAATGGCAAAGCCGTCTGGACGCCTGCCCCGCTGAGCATCGGCCGTACCTGGTGCTGCAATATGCGACGCCGGTGCGCAATCAATACCGGGTCAAGGCTGGATTGCCGCTGTAGGCAACAGCTGTGGCGAGGGGATTTATCCCCTCGCCACAGGTTTGCTATTGCTTCAGAAGCGGGTGCTGATCCAGGAGACGATCAAAGCAAGCCCCAGGCAAGCAAAACCAAAACGATAGAAAAATCGGTTCATGCGCAGCGTCGCCCAATCGAGCATCGGCTCGGCATTCGGCTGCGCCTGGCGCTGGGCGGCGAGGCTGGCCTGGGCGCGTTGCTCACGGCGGCGGGTCGCGTGCAGCAGCCAGCTGCCCGGAAAGGCCAGGAGCAAGGCCAGCAGGTTGATCAACTTGGCGGGATGGGCGGTAAACAGCGTCATCAAGTGCAGCGACATCACAGACCTCGAACTTAACCGGTGTGGCAGACGCCAGACCGACGACCGCGGCGCGGATTCTACCCAAACCCTGACGCCCTGCCCCAGCCTTTGCGACAAATAACCTGACAATCGACCGATGGCTGTCCTGTGTCATGGCATCGTCACGTGGATGCTTCACCCTGCGCGCCTCGAAACCCGAATGGAATGCGACATGCTGCACGCGGAAAACCAGGATCGCCTGTACCTCATCACTCCTTACGACGACCAGCAAAGCCTGGTCGGCAGCCTCGCCTTCAACGTGCAGGACCGGCACTGGCTGGTGTATTGCGCGCTGGGCGGGCATCAGCATGCGGACTTGCCCGAAACCGATTTGCTGACCGGCGTGAGCGTGCTCGATTTTTATTCTCAGGCTGCTTGAAGCACCGCAAATCCCCCTGTGGGAGCGAGCCTGCTCGCGAATGCATTGGGTCAGTCAACATTGCTTCGACTGAGCCAGCGCTTTCGCGAGCAGGCTCGCTCCCACAGGTTTATGCGGTATTCAAAACATGCGGCCACAAAAAAGCCCGGAACCATCACTGGCCCCGGGCTTTTTCACATTCGCCGCAAACTTACTCGGCGAGCACCTGACCCACGGTCGGGTCCTTGAACAGACGCGTCAGCGCATCACTCAATACATCGCTGACCAGTTTGGTATTGGTCTCCTGATTCGGCGCCATGCCGAAGCGCTGGTCCAGCGACGCACCGTAACGGCCGCTGTAACGGCGGTTGGCGTTCTGGACGTCGGAGCGGAAGGTCGCGCCGATGGTGGCTTCGGTCACGTACATGCCTTCTTTCGGCGACTGGTATTTCAGCTCGGCCAGGGTCACGGTCAGCTGTGGCGCGTTGGGTGCGTTGGTGGTCGGGGTGAAGCCGAGCAGGCGTACGGCGGCTTCGGCCTGGGCCTGCAGCTTGGGCAGGATCTGCTCGCGCTGTACGGTGATGGCGCTGGTTTCCGGGTACAGACCGCCACGGGTGCCGAGGGTTGGCGACGGACGACCGTCGACCACACGCACGATGACAGGCTGGCCGCGACCGACCGCTGGCAGTTGCGTGGTCAGCTTCGGCTCCGGATTCAGTTGTTGCGGGCTGTGGGCGCAGCCGGCGAGGGTCAAACCGGCGACAGTGATCAAACCGAACAACAGGCGTTGCAACATGCTCTTCTCTCCAGAATCAGGCACAAACAGGCCGGCAGTATAGCGGTGGGCCACTGCGCGTAACCAGCGCCGCACAGTGAATACTGAAATGTCAGACAAACCCCGCCGAAAGCGGTTCCTGTCACACATTCTTCACCGTCCATACACCCTGGCGTCATGGCTTGCCGACAAGCTTCAAAGCAGTCCTCCTTCAAGGAACTCTGCCATGCGTTATCTGATCTCGCTGTTCGCCCCACGCCCGCTGCATCGCAGCTTCGCCCTGCTCGACCGCAACGGCCGTTGCCAGGCTTTCAAGCAGTGCAGCCTGCAACCGATGGGCGACGGCTGGGTGGAAATCGAAGAAATCCGCCTGACCTGGCTGAACCAGCCGCTGCCCGCCAGCGCCCGGGTCATACCGCGACAAATGCGCGCACGGGGTCAGGTGCAGTTGAGCATCTGACCGGATGCCTAATAAAAGTCATTAAACACGAGCAACTGCGCGCATTTCTTCGCTACAATCTCCCCCCGATTATAAGGACGTCTCCTGATCGGGCCCCGCAACAGCGTCAATGCGCATGCATCGACATCAAAATCGCCCACAGAGAGCCGCCCACACAGATCGAGTGAAGTTGGCGCGCTTGCCTGTTCTTCCGGCAAAAACCCGCTTTTCGCGAATCTGCAGAGCTGTCATTCGCTCGGCCACCGCGTTGTTTTGCCCTAGCGGGCAGGTGCCAGGCCAAGGCAGCCCTTTTTGAGGTTCACGTCTTCAAAAGAGCGTGAAAAAAACGGGTTTTCACAACTTCACAAGAGTGTGGCGAGCAAATGAATAGTTTTGCGTCTGAACATGCACCATTAGCGTCTGAAACAGCCCAACGACACAGGACCGGGTATACCTCGAACATCGGAGCCTGAAGCCTGTCCGCTACGGATTTGGTTGCACGAAAACGGATGACTCGACCATAAGTCGAATTGCCAGCCCTGCGTCAAAATGCGTTCATGGAACGCTTGAAACCAGGCCGCACGCATCCGTCGAAGTTGCGAAAAATTGCGAAGATTCGGACATGGCCCACCTGACCACGGATAGCCCGGGCCCACTGACCTGCCCTGGAACGCCTGGCAGCCATGCCGACAATTTGGTGCTGCAGATTTGGGAGACGCGTTAAATGGCGCATAACGAAGCAGTCGACGTAGTTCTGGTAGGGGCCGGCATCATGAGTGCCACCCTGGCCGTACTGCTCAAAGAGCTCGACCCCGCGATCAAGCTGGAAGTCGTCGAGCTGATGGATTCCGGCGCCGCCGAGAGTTCCAATCCGTGGAACAACGCCGGTACCGGTCACGCCGGCCTGTGCGAGCTGAACTACACCCCGCAGGCTGCCGATGGCAGTGTCGACATCAAGAAAGCCGTGCACATCAACACCCAGTTCGAGGTGTCGAAGCAGTTCTGGTCGTACCTGACCAAGAAGGGCACGTTCGGCTCGTGCAAATCCTTCATCAGCCCGGTACCGCACCTGAGTTTCGTTCAGGGCGAAAGCGGTGTGTCGTTCCTCAAGGAGCGCTTCAACGTGTTGAGCAAGCACCACGCGTTTGCCGACATGGAGTACACCGAAGACAAAGGCAAGATGGCCGAGTGGATGCCGCTGATGATGCCGGGCCGCTCGCCGGACGAAGTCCTCGCCGCCACCCGCGTAATGAACGGCACCGACGTCAACTTCGGCGCCCTGACCAATCAGTTGCTCAAGCACCTGAGCAGTGCTCCGGACACCCAGGTCAAATACTGCAAGCGCGTGACCGGCCTCAAGCGTAACGGCGCGAGCTGGACCGTCAGCATCAAGGACGTCAACAACGGCAACACCCGCGAAGTCGACGCAAAGTTTGTCTTCCTCGGTGCCGGTGGCGCGGCCCTGCCGTTGCTCCAGGCTTCGGGCATCGAAGAAAGCAAAGGCTTCGGTGGCTTCCCGATCAGCGGCCAGTGGCTGCGTTGCGACAACCCGGAAGTGGTCAAGCACCACCAGGCAAAGGTCTACAGCCAGGCGGCCGTGGGTTCGCCGCCGATGTCGGTGCCGCACCTCGACACTCGCGTCGTCGACGGCAAGAAATCCCTGCTGTTCGGGCCATACGCCGGTTTCACCACCAAGTTCCTCAAGCATGGCTCCTTCATGGACCTGCCGATGTCGGTGCGCGCTGGCAACATCGGGCCGATGCTGGCGGTGGCGAAAAACAACATGGACCTGACCAAGTACCTGGTCAGCGAAGTGATGCAGTCGATGGAACAGCGTCTGGAATCCCTGCGCCGTTTCTACCCGCAGGCGAAAGCCGAAGACTGGCGCCTGGAAGTGGCCGGCCAACGGGTGCAGATCATCAAGAAGGATCCGAAAAAGGGCGGCATCCTGCAGTTCGGTACCGAACTGGTCGCCGCGAAAGACGGCTCCCTCGCTGCCCTGCTCGGCGCTTCGCCAGGTGCGTCGGTGACCGTTTCGATCATGCTCGAACTGATCGAAAAATGCTTCCCGGCCAAGGCGTCCGGCGAGTGGGCAAGCAAACTGGCGGAGATCTTCCCGGCCCGTGAAAAGGTTCTGGAAACCGATGCTGCGCTGTATCGCAAGATCAACACGCAGAACAACATCGCCCTGGAACTGGTTGAAGAAAGCAGCGAGACACCAAGCTTCGCTTGATCTTGCGGCATAAAAAACGCCCCGTACTCCTTGAGTGCGGGGCGTTTTTTATGGCCAGGCAAGAACCAATAATCCTGGCTTACAAACCTTTGTAGTGAGGTGGCCTCAGGTGCGAGCCTTCTTGATCAATTCGATGTAGTCGCCAGCGTTGCGATGATCCTTGATCAATTTGACGAAAGTGTTGCCCTGCTCATCCTCGCCATCGACGTCATAACCCGCCGCAACAAAGAAGCCCAGAAAGCGCTCGAAGTCATCGATGCGCAAACCGCGGTAGGCCTTGATCAGTTTGTGCAGCGACGGCGAAGTGGCGTCGACCGGCTCAAAATCGAGGAACAGCTTGATCTGCTCATCGCCGATCTCGTCACCAATCACTTGTTTCTTATCTTTACGCATTGCCGACTCCAGCTCGCAGACATGACACGGGGCGGGCAGTTTACCCCTGCCCGACCGCCCGGCTCAACGCGGACGAATCGCCCCGGTGTGCAAATCGGCCCAGATATGGCCATTGGCATAACTGAGGAACTGTACATACACCGTGTCGTTGCGCAGCAGATCCATCACCACGCGGTACTGAGCGAGCGGATAGAACAGCGTCAGGGTTTTGCTTTTGTCATCGTAGGCCGGCTTTTTCAGGCTTTTGCTCTCGCCGTCGAAACTCACCAGCACCTGAGAAATGCTCGCGCCCTTGTTCAGCGATTTGCCTTTGAGGCGGATCAACAAGGATGAGGTGACCGGAATCGGCTGCTGATTGGACTGGCGCTGCGCACCGACCACCACCGAATACTCGCTGACCTGCAGCAGTTGCTGTTGCTCGGGTTCAGCGTCGCGCAGGGTCAGATCGTCCGGCGGCAGGAACTGGCTGTGCATCGGCGCGGCGGACAGCGGCAGGCTGAGAGACAGCAACAGGGCGGCGAGACTGCAGATCAAGAGGCGCATGACAGGCTCCGGAGGCGGGGCCGAGCACTCTAGCATGGGTAACGCGGATGGATCAGCACACACAAAAACAACTGTGGGAGCGAGCCTGCTCGCGAAAGCGGTGTGTCAGTTTTCAATGATGCTGACTGACACGACGCCTTCGCGAGCAGGCTCGCTCCCACAGGGGGCAATGCAGGTTCTTACATGCCTTTAACGGCGTAAATCCCGTTGGCGTTGCGCCAGTAGCCTTTGTAGTCCATGCCATAACCGAAGATGTAGCGGTCGATGCATGGCAGGCCGACGAAATCGGCCTTCAGGTCAGGACGTGCCTTGCGGTCGTGGTCCTTGTCGATCAGCACGGCGGTGTGCACTTTGCGTGCGCCGGCGTGTTTGCAGAAGTCGATGATCGCGCCCAAGGTGTGACCTTCATCGAGGATGTCGTCGATGATCAGCACGTCGCGGTCGATGAACGAGACTTCCGGCTTGGCTTTCCAGAACAGGTCGCCGCCGCTGGTTTCGTTGCGATAACGGGTCGCGTGCAGGTAGGACGCTTCCAGCGGGAATTGCAGATGCGTCAGCAGTTTGCCGGAGAAGATCAGGCCGCCGTTCATCACGCAGAACACCACCGGGTTGCTGTCAGCCAGTTGTTCGTTGATTTGTGCACCGACGCGGGCGATGGCCGCCTCGACTTCAGACTCGGTGTACAGGCAGTCAGCCTCTCGCATGATTTGACGGATATGCTCGAGATCAGCGGACATGGCGCTCTCCAGGGGTTGGCGGAATTGGAAAAGCGGGCAAAGGTACGCATCCCGCGAGGTCGAATCAAGCTCTTATGGACTAACGTACAGAATGTCCTATAGGACATCACCCTCGGATAGATTAATCTAGGCCGGTTTTTTTGCCCGCCGCCGGAGCCTTTCCCATGCCCATCCTCGAGATCCGCCATCCGCTGATCCGTCATAAACTCGGCCTGATGCGCCGCGCTGACATCAGCACCAAGAATTTCCGCGAGCTCGCTCAGGAAGTCGGCGCCCTGTTGACCTATGAAGCTACAAAAGATCTGCCGCTCGAATCCTACGACATTGCCGGCTGGTGCGGCACCGTGTCGGTGGAGAAGATCGCCGGCAAGAAGATCACCGTCGTACCGATCCTGCGTGCCGGCATCGGCATGCTCGAAGGCGTGCTCAGCCTGATCCCGGGCGCCAAGGTCTCCGCTGTGGGCGTTGCCCGCAACGAAGAAACCCTGCAAGCGCACACCTATCTGGAAAAACTGGTACCGGAAATCGACGAGCGCCTGGCGATGATCATCGACCCGATGCTCGCCACCGGCAGCTCCATGGTTGCCACCATCGACCTGCTGAAAAAGGCCGGTTGCCGCGACATCCGTGCCATGGTCCTGGTGGCCGCGCCGGAAGGCATTGCTGCCGTCGAACAAGCGCACCCGGACGTGACCATCTACACCGCGTCCATCGATGAACGTTTGAACGAGCACGGCTACATCATTCCTGGGCTTGGCGATGCTGGTGACAAGATCTTCGGCACCAAGCAGAAGGACGCGTAACCATGCAGCAAGAGTTCAACGATCCGCTCTGGCGCACGGTGCTGTCCGGCGCGCAGATGCTGTTCGTGGCCTTCGGCGCCCTGGTGCTGATGCCGCTGATCACCGGCCTGGACCCCAACGTGGCACTGTTCACCGCGGGTCTGGGGACGATCCTGTTCCAGATCGTCACCGGGCGACAGGTGCCGGTGTTCCTCGCGTCGAGCTTCGCTTTCATCACGCCGATCATTCTCGCCAAGGGCCAGTTCGGTCTTGCCGCGACCATGGGCGGGGTGATGGCGGCCGGTTTCGTCTACACCTTCCTCGGCCTCGCCGTGAAGATCAAAGGCACCGGCTTCATTGACCGTCTGCTGCCACCGGTGGTGATTGGTCCGGTGATCATTTCCATCGGCCTGGCCATGGCGCCGATTGCCGCGAACATGGCGATGGGCAAGGCCGGCGACGGCACCGAGCTGATTCACTATCAGACGGCGATGATGATTTCCATGCCGGCGCTGCTGACCACGCTGATCGTGGCGGTCTTCGGCAAGGGCATCTTCCGTCTGGTGCCGATTATTTCCGGCGTGCTGGTGGGCTTTGCCATGTCGTTCTATTTCGGCGTGGTCGACACAGCGAAAATTGCTGCAGCGCCATGGTTCGCTCTGCCGCACTTCACCGCGCCGGAGTTCAACTGGCAGGCGATTCTGTTCATTGTTCCAGTAGCACTGGCCCCGGCGATCGAACACATCGGCGGCGTGATTGCCGTCGGTAGCGTGACCGGTCGCGATTACCTGAAGAAGCCAGGCCTGCATCGCACCCTGCTCGGTGACGGCATCGCCACCACCGCCGCCGGCCTGTTCGGCGGCCCGCCCAACACCACTTACGCCGAAGTGACCGGCGCGGTGATGCTGACCAAGAACTACAACCCGAAAATCATGACCTGGGCGGCGATCTTCGCCATCACCCTGGCGTTCATCGGCAAGTTCGGCGCGCTGCTGCAGAGCATTCCGGTGCCGGTGATGGGCGGGATTCTGTGCTTGCTGTTCGGTTCGATCGCAGCGGTGGGCATGAACACCCTGATCCGCCACAAGATCGACCTGGGCGAAGCGCGCAACCTGGTGATTGTTTCGGTGACGCTGGTGTTCGGTATCGGCGGCGTGCTGGTCGGCACCGGCACCGGTCCTGATGACTTCGGCCTCAAAGGCATCGCGCTGTGCGCGGTGGTGGCGATTGCGCTGAACCTGATCCTGCCGGGCAATGACGGCTGGAAGCAGAAGAAGGCGGATGAGCCACTGATTTAACCCCCCGCAATGATCGTTCCCACGCTCCGCGTGGGGATGCCTCAAGGTGACGCTCCGGTGTCCAGTGACGCGGAGCGTCACGGGCTGCATTCCCACGCAGAGCGTGGGAACGATCACTGTGTGAGCGGGCTTGCTCAGAGGGCCAGCGGCGCTCTTTCGCAGAGGGTCGCCAACGCCTTGGCCCATTGCGGGTCGTCGTTCAGGCACGGCACCAGCACCAATTCCTCGCCCCCCGCTTCGCGGAACTGTTCCTTGCCGCGATCGCCGATCTCTTCCAGTGTCTCGATGCAATCGGCGACGAACGCCGGGCACATCACCAGAATCTTTTTCACCCCGCTTTTGGCCAGTTCATCCAGCCGCGCTTCGGTGTACGGCTCGATCCATTTCGCTCGGCCCAGGCGTGACTGAAACGACACCGACCATTTACCGTCCGGCAGGCCCATGCTTTTGGCGAAGGCGGCGGCGGTGCGGAAACACTGCGCACGATAACAGGTCGCCAATACCGCCGGCGAGGCGGTCTGGCAGCAATCGGCGCCTTTGAGGCAGTGGTTGCCCGTCGGATCGAGCTTGCTCAGATGCCGCTCCGGCAAGCCGTGAAAGCTCAGCAGCAGATGATCGTAATCCTGCTGCAGATGCGGACGCGCACTGGCGGCCAGTGCTTCGATGTATTCCGGCTGATCGTAGAACGGTTGCAGGATCGACAACTGCACATCGAGCTTCTTCTCGCGTAGCACGCGTCGGGCTTCTTCGATCACGGTGGTCGTGGTGCTGTCGGCGAATTGCGGATACAACGGCGCCAGCGTGATCTTCTTATGTCCCGCTTTGACCAGACGCAGCAGACAGGTTTCGATCGACGGCTCGCCATAACGCATCGCCAGATCCACCGGGCCGTGTTTCCACGTCCGGGTCATCTGCTCCTGCAAGCGGCGGCTGAGCACCACCAGCGGCGAGCCCTCTTCCCACCAGATCGAGGCATAGGCGTGTGCCGATTGTTCGGGACGCTTGATCAGGATCAGCGACACCAGCAACCGCCGCAGCGGCCATGGCAGGTCGATCACGTAGGGGTCCATCAGAAATTGATTGAGGTAGCTGCGCACATCGGCCACCGAGGTGGAGGCCGGAGAGCCCAGGTTGACCAGAAGCAAAGCGTGATCGGTCATGCAACGTCCTATTTCAGAGGCGGCTGGAGAGATCATCCAGAGCCGCGCGTAAATCCGTAAAGCGGAAGCTGAACCCCGCTTCCACCAGGCGTGCCGGCGTCGCACGCTGGCCGCCGAGCAATAACAGTGACAGCTCGCCGAGCATGACTTTCAGCGCCAGGGTCGGCATCGGCATGAACGCCGGGCGGTGCAACACACTGCCCAGGGTCTTGGCAAATTCGCGGTTGCGCACAGGTTTCGGCGCGCAGGCATTATAAGGACCGCTCGCCTGATTCCGGTGCAGAAGAAAATCAATCAGGGCGATTTGATCGTCGATGTGAATCCACGGCATCCACTGTCGACCATTGCCCAAAGGCCCGCCCAGCCCGAGTTTGAACGGCAGCAACAGCCGCGACAAAAAGCCGCCCTCGGCCGACAGCACCAGACCGGTTCGCACCAGCACCACGCGGATGCCGAGGTTCTCGGCACGCAGCGCGGTCTCTTCCCAAGCGATACACAACTGACTGGCGAAGTCGTCGATGCCGGGAGGTGATTCTTCAGTCAACTCGCGTTCGCCACCGTCGCCGTACCAGCCGATCGCCGAGCCGGAAATCAGCAGCGCCGGTTTCTGCGCGCGAGTTTCCAGCCACGCCAGTAGCGTTTCCGTCAGGGTGATGCGGCTACTCCACAGCAACGCCTTGCGTCGATGGGTCCAGGGGCGGTCGGCAATCGGCGCGCCGGCGAGATTGACGATCGCATCCAGCGGCTCTTCGCCGAGGTCCTCCAGACGCGAAATTCCGCGCACTTGCGCGCCGCAGATCTGCGCGACTTTTTCCGCGCGGCGACTCCACACCGTCAGCCGATGGCCCTGCTCCAGCCAGTGCCGGCAGAGCTGACGTCCGATCAAACCAGTACCGCCGGTCAGCAATATGTGCATGACATCTTCCTCGCGTGGCGTTTAACCCGGATCACTAGTCTATTTTTATAGGCAGGGATCTTTTCGATCGGGCAGGCTCTATGGTTTAACAATAGGCCAAGCTGTCAGAACGAGAACGCTAGAAGTTATACCAAAAAACAGAATTGTACAGGTTTGATCGACGGCGTAGTCTGTACAGAAAGGTAAACGAGGCCCCTATGACTGTACCTATCGCAATCATCGGCACCGGCATCGCCGGGCTCTCCGCCGCTCAGGCTCTGACAGAGACCGGGCATACCGTTCAACTGTTCGATAAAAGCCGCGGCAGCGGCGGGCGCATGTCGAGCAAGCGCAGCGACGCCGGCTCGCTGGACTTGGGCGCTCAATACTTCACCGCGCGTGACCGGCGCTTCGTCACCGAAGTGCAGCGCTGGCAGAGCCAGGGCTGGGCCGCCGAGTGGGCGCCGCAGCTGTACACCTTCCAGGGCGGCCAACTGAACATGTCGCCGGACGAGCAGACCCGCTGGGTCGGCACGCCGCGCATGAGCGCCATCACCCGCGGCCTGCTCGATGGCCTGGACGTGCAGTTTGCCTGCCGCATCACCGAGGTCTATCGCGGCGAAGAGCACTGGCATCTGCAGGACGCCGACGGTTGCACCCACGGCCCCTTCAGCCATGTGGTGATCGCCACACCGGCACCGCAAGCCACCGCGTTGCTGGCCGCCGCGCCGAAACTTGCCGGCGTCGCTGCCGGGGTGAAAATGGAGCCGACCTGGGCCGTCGCTCTCGCCTTCGAAACCCCGCTGGATACGCCAATCGAAGGCTGCTTCGTGCAGGACAGCCCGCTCGACTGGCTGGCGCGCAACCGCAGCAAACCCGGGCGCGACAGCACTCTCGACACGTGGGTGCTGCATGCAACCAGCGCCTGGAGCCGGCAACACATCGACCTCTCCAAGGAGGCGGTGATCGAGCATCTGCACGGTGCTTTCGCCGAACTGCTGCACAGCGCCATGCCTGCGCCGACGTTCAGCCTCGCCCACCGCTGGCTCTACGCCCGCCCCGCCACTGGCCATGAATGGACCACACTGGCCGATGTCGATCTGGGCTTGTACGCCTGTGGCGACTGGTGCCTGTCGGGCCGCGTTGAAGGCGCCTGGCTCAGTGGTCAGGAGGCTGCACGTCGCTTGCACGAACACCTGCAATGAATCGCATCAATCCGCGCAAATTGCTGCTGTCGAAGTGGACAGCAGCCCACCCGCAAAATCGCGAAAAACATTTTCTGGTCACCGAACTGATCCGCGACGAGGAAGGTACGGTGCTGGAAGTTGAATTGCAGGCGGTGCTGACCCAGCGTAGCGAGCGACTCGATTGGCAAGTGCTGAAAGACAGCAAGCTCTGGTTACTCGGCTGGAAATAGATTTCCCTTGTGGTGGCAAGCCTGCTCGCGAAAGCGCTGTATCAGATTCGAATTCGTCGACTGCCCCACTGCTTTCGCGAGCAGGCTCGCTCCCACAGATCAACGCCGCACAAAAATCTTATACAAATCATTTGACTTGTACATCCATCGATCTATGCTGAGGAAAAGTTGTACAGAGATAACTCTCTGTACAGGTATAGATTCGAGGTGCTCATGTCTACTGCTTCCCTGTCCAAGCCGAAGATCGCCATCAGCGCCTGTCTGTTGGGCGAAGAAGTGCGCTACAACGGTGGGCACAAGGAATCGCGGCTATGCAGCCGTACCCTCACCGAATATTTCGATTTCGTCCCGCTGTGCCCGGAAGTCGCCATCGGCATGGGCATTCCCCGTGAGCCGATTCGGCTGGTCGGCGACCCTGAACAACCCGAGGCCGTCGGCACCGTCGACCGGACCATCAACGTCACCAGGCCGCTGGCCGAATACGGCGAGAAAATGGCCGCCGAGTTGCAGGACCTGTCCGGCTACATCTTCATGCAGCAGTCGCCATCCTGCGGGCTGGAACGGGTCAAGGTCTATCACGACAACGGCGCGCCAGTGAACGGTGGCGGACGTGGCATCTATGCGCAGGCATTCTGTGCCCAACATCCGGATCTACCGGTGGAAGAAGCCGGGCGCCTCAACGATCCGGTGCTGCGGGAAAACTTCATCACCCGCGTCCTGGCCTACAGCGCCTGGCAACAAGTGCTCGCCGAAGGCCTGAGCCGCCGCGCCCTCACCGAATTCCATTCGCGCTATAAGTACCTGCTGATGGCGCACAACCCGCTGCAATACAAAAACCTCGGCAAGATGCTCGGCAATATGGCTGACAGCGATCCCGCCGAGCTCGGCCCGCGCTACTTCAGCGAGCTGATGGCCGCGCTGAAGAAATGCGCCACGCGCGGCACCCATTGCAACGTGCTGCTGCACCTCAGCGGTTATTTGAAACAATCGCTGAGCGCCGAAGACAAACAGGAAATGCAGCAGATCATCGGCCAGTACCGCCAAGGCATCGTGCCGCTGGTGGTGCCGTTGACGCTGCTCAAACACCACTTTCGACTCCATCCGGACCCGTACATCGCGCAGCAGGTTTACCTGCAGCCGCATCCGGAAAACCTCAGTCTGCGAAACGCGATCTAATGAACGATAAAACCGACAGCAGCGCCCGGGAAGACCTCGGCGCCGACTTCAAGAAAGCCCTCGACGAGGGCTGGTTGCCCATTCGCGAAGTCGCGCGGCAGACCGGCGTCAACGCCATCACCCTGCGCGCGTGGGAACGTCGCTACGGCCTGGTGGTGCCCCAGCGCACGCCCAAGGGCCATCGACTGTATAGCGTTGAACATGTGCAGCGAATCATGGCCATCCTCACCTGGCTCAACCGTGGCGTTGCGGTCAGCCAGGTCAAGCCACTGCTCGATGCGCCGCAGGCCTTCACGGAAACCGTGGAAAACGATTGGCAGCGTCTGCATCAGACCTTGCTGTCGGCGGTCACCGCGCTTAATGAGCGGGCGCTGGATGACAGCGTCAATCAGGCCATCGCCTTGTATCCGCCACGGACGTTGTGCGAGCAATTGCTGATGCCGCTGCTGGCCGAGCTCGAACAGCGCTGGCAGGGCCAGTTCGGCGCACAGATGGAACGGACGTTTTTCTTTTCCTGGTTGCGCAGCAAATTCGGTGCGCGCATCTACCATAACAACCGTCAGCTGCATTCGGCGCCGCTGCTGTTGATCAATCATTCCGACCTGCCGCTGGAGCCACATCTGTGGCTGTGCGCATGGCTGATCAGCAGTGCCGATTGCCCGGTGCAAGTGTTCGACTGGCCACTGCCGGCCGGTGAACTGGCGCTGACCGTCGAGCATCTGCAAGCCCGTGGCGTGCTGCTGTATTCGAGCAAAGCCATGCAACTGGCGCAGCTGCCCAAGCTGTTGGCGAACGTCAATTGCCCGACCTTGATTGCTGGCCCCACGGTGCACATTCACCACACCGAGTTGTCCGCACGCACCGCCCAGACTGCCGATCTGTTCCTGGCTGAAGATCCGCTTGCCGCACACCAGGCGCTGCTCGAGCGCGGATTGATTTGATGATGGGTTTAATCACATGCAACTGATCTGGCTGCGCAGCGACTTGCGCCAACATGACAACACCGCCCTCGCGGCCGCCGCAGCGCGCGGCCCGACCGTGGCGGTGTATCTGTTGAGTCCGCAGCAATGGCTGGAGCACGACGATGCGCCGTGCAAAGTGGATTTCTGGCTGCGCAATTTGCGCGAATTGAGCCAGAGCCTCGGCGCGCTGAACATCCCGTTGTTGATTCGCAGCGCACCGCACTGGGATCAGGCACCGGCAGAATTGCTCAAACTCTGCCGGCAATTGAAGATCGAGGCGGTGCACGTCAACGAGGAATACGGCGTTCACGAAAGCCGCCGCGATGAAGCCGTGGCCGAAACGTTGCAGGCCGAGGGCATCGAATTCCACAGTTACCTGGATCAGTTGCTGTTCAAACCCGGCACGATCCTGACCAAGACCGGCACCTATTTCCAGGTGTTCAGTCAGTTCCGCAAGGTCTGCTACGAACGCCTGCACCGCTCGATGCCGGCATTGATCAAAGCACCGGGCAAACAGGCCGCGCTGGATATCGAAAGTGACGCAATTCCCGAGGCGATCAAAGGCTTCGCCACGCCGAGCGAATCCCTGCGCGCCCTGTGGCCGGCCAGCGAGCAAGAGGCGCGGCGCCGCCTCGACACCTTCACCGACGCGCAGATCGACTACTACCGCAGCGAACGCGATTTCCCGGCCAAACCCGGCACCAGCCAATTGTCGGCGTACCTCGCCGCCGGAGTGATCTCGCCACGCCAGTGCCTGCACGCTGCACTGCAAAGCAATCAGGGCGAGTTCGAAAGCGGCAAGGTCGGCGCAGTGACCTGGATCAACGAGCTGCTGTGGCGCGAGTTCTATAAACACATTCTGGTCGGCTATCCACGCGTCTCGCGGCATCGCGCCTTCCGCCCGGAAACCGAGGCGCTGGCCTGGCGCGATGCGCCGGAAGAACTCAAGGCCTGGCAAGAGGCACGCACCGGTCTGCCGATCATCGACGCGGCGATGCGCCAACTGCTGGAAACCGGCTGGATGCACAATCGCCTGCGCATGGTCGTGGCGATGTTCCTGACCAAAAACCTGCTGATCGACTGGCGCGAGGGCGAACGCTTTTTCATGCGCCACCTGATCGACGGCGACCTGGCGGCCAACAACGGTGGCTGGCAGTGGAGCTCGTCGACCGGCACCGACTCGGCGCCGTACTTCCGTATCTTCAACCCGCTGAGCCAGTCGGAAAAATTCGATGCCGAAGGCGTGTTCATCAAGCACTGGTTGCCGGAACTGGCCGGGCTCAACAAGAAGGAAGTGCACAATCCGGCGGCAGCAGGAGGACTGTTCGGCGTGGCCGATTATCCGGCCCCGATCGTCAACCTCAGCGCCTCACGCGAGCGTGCGCTGACGGCGTTCAAGAACCTGCCGTCGCGCCAGCCAGTGGGCGGCAGCGATGAGTGAATTCCTGCGCAGTTTCGCCCGCGAGTTTTCCGGGTTGAACAAAGACAACCTGTATCGCCTCGGCGAGCTGTACAGCGACGACATTCATTTCACCGATCCGCTGCACGAAGTTCAGGGCCTGGCACAACTGCAGGATTACTTCAGCGAGCTGTACGCCAACGTCAGCGATCTGCGTTTCGATTTTCATGGTTTCGACCAGATCCGCGAAGGTGAGGGTTACCTGCGCTGGGTCATGAGTTATCGCCATCCGCGCCTGGCCAACGGGCGGGAAATCAGAGTCGGTGGCTGTTCGCACCTGCTCTGGCGCGACAAGGTTTATCGCCATCGGGATTATTTCGATGCCGGGGCGCTGCTGTATGAACACTTGCCAATATTGGGCCGGGTGATTGCCTGGCTGAAAAGGAGAATGGGATGAGTCGTACACCTCCACGGCGGTATTGGTTGACCGGCGCCAGCAGTGGCATCGGTGCAGCCTTGTGTGAGGACATTCTGAAAAGCGGCGCGCACCTGGCGGTCAGCTCGCGCTCGGCCGCGCCGCTCAAGGTTTTGTCCCAGCGTTATCCGGGCCAGGTGCTGGTGGTGCCCGGCGATCTGACCAACAGTCAGACCGTGCGTGAAATCGGTGAGCAGATCGCCGAGGCCTGGGGTTCGCTGGACAGCGTGATTCTCAACGCCGGCACCTGTGAATATGTCGACGCGCGCCAGTTCGATTCCTCGATCATCGAGCACGTGGTGCGCACCAATCTGCTCGCCAGCAGCTATTGCATCGAAGCCGCCCTGCCGCTGTTGCGCAAAGGCACCGCGCCGCATCTGGTCGGCATGGCCAGCTCGGTGACTTACCTGCCGCTGCCACGGGCCGAAGCCTACGGCGCATCGAAGGCCGGGCTGCGTTACCTATTCGAATCGCTGCGCATCGATCTGGCGGATGAAGGCATTGAAGTCACCATCATCAGCCCGGGTTTTGTCGAAACGCCGCTGACCGAGAGGAACGATTTCCCGATGCCGCTGAGCTGGCCTGCGGATAAAGCGGCGCGGCACATCTTCGCCAAACTCAAGGACCGTCCGCTGGAAATTGCCTTTCCGGGACTGTTCATGGCCGCGCTGTGGCCGCTGTCGAAACTGCCCGCCCGCGCTCAATTGGCGATCGGCAAACGCATGGTGCGCAAGAACCCACCGCAGCGGGACCCGATATGAAAATCGCCGTAATTGGCAGCGGTATCGCCGGGCTCACCTGCGCCTACCTGCTGAACCGCCGCCACGACATCACCGTGTTCGAAGCGAGTGACTGGGTCGGCGGCCATACCCACACCGTACCGGTCAGCGTGGCCGGGCAATCGTTCGCCATCGATACCGGTTTCATCGTGTTCAACGATTGGACCTACCCGAACTTCATTCGCTTGCTCAACCAGCTCGGCGTGGCGTTCAAGCCGACCGAAATGAGCTTTTCGGTAACCGACCCGGACACTGGCGTGGAGTACAACGGCAACAACCTCAACAGCCTGTTCGCACAGCGCAGCAATCTGTTGTCGCCGGGGTTCTGGGGCATGCTGCGCGACATTCTGCGCTTCAACAAAGAAGCCCAGCGCGACCTGATCGAACTGCGCATCGCCGCCGACACCACCCTCGATGATTACCTCAAGGCTGGCGGCTACGGCGAGCGTTTCATCCTGCATTACATCGTGCCGATGGGCGCGGCGATCTGGTCGATGCCGATGGCGGAAATGCTCAATTTCCCGCTGCAATTCTTCCTGCGCTTCTTCAAGAATCATGGCCTGCTCTCAGTCAGCGATCGTCCGCAGTGGCAGGTCATCGAAGGCGGTTCCAGTGCCTATGTGACGCCGCTGACCGCTTCATTCAGTGACAGGATTCGTCTGAACTGCCCAGTCAAGCGCGTCGAGCGCAACCAGCACGGCGTGGTTATCCACAGCCCGGCCGGCCTCGAACATTTCGACAAAGTGGTGTTCGCCTGTCACAGCGATCAGGCGCTGAACCTGCTGGCCAACCCGAGCGACGCCGAGCGTTCGATTCTCGGTGCCCTGCTCTACGCCGACAACGACGTCGTGCTGCACACCGACACGCGCCTGCTGCCGACGCGCAAACTGGCCTGGGCCAGCTGGAACTATCGCCTCGGCGGCGCCGGCCACACGCGCGCGGCGGTCACCTACAACATGAACATCCTGCAGGGCATCGAAAGCGACACCACGTTCTGCGTCAGCCTCAACCAGACTGCCGGCATCAGCCCGGATAAAGTGCTGGCCCGCTATACCTACGCCCACCCGCAATACACCCTCGCCGCAGCGGCCGCGCAAAACCGTTGGGGCGAACTCGACGGCGAGCAGCACACGCATTATTGCGGCGCCTACTGGGCCAACGGCTTTCATGAAGATGGCGTGGTCAGCGGGCTGCGCGTAGCCGCCGCGCTCGGTGAAACCCTGTGAACAGCGCTCTGTACAACGGCGTCATCGGCCACCGACGTTTTTCGCCGCGCCGCCACGAATTCCGCTATCGCATCGGTTTGCTCTATCTCGACCTGAGCGAACAGGACGCCGTGCTGGCGCTGTCGCCACTGGCCGGGCGCAGCCGCTTTGCGCCGTTCTCGTTTCGCGAAACCGATTACCTGAAAGCCTTCACCGGCAAGGGCATGCGCCTGATCGACGCGGTGCGCCAGCAGGTCGGCGCAGCCATCGGTCATGAGCCACAAGGCGCGGTTTGCCTGCTGACCCAGCCGCGCAGTTGGGGCCTGTCGTTCAATCCGGTGAGTTTCTTCTATTGCCATGAAGCCGACGGGCAACTGGCGGCGATCGTTTGTGAAGTGACCAACACGCCGTGGCGCGAGCGTTATCACTATGTGCTGCCGGCGCAGACGCCGACCAGCCTGGTGGATTTCCATCAGCATTTCGCTGTGGCCAAGGCGTTTCACGTCTCGCCGTTTCTGCCCCGCGACCTCGAATACCGCATGAGCTTCAGCCCCGCTGCGCAAAGCCTTGGCGTGCACATGGCCGATTGGCAGGGCAACGAGAAACTGTTCGACGCCACGCTCAATCTGCGCCGTGAACCGCTCGATCGTCGCAGCCTGCATCGCTACCTGCGGCGCTTTCCGTGGATGACCGCAAAAACCGCTCTGGCGATTTATTGGCAAGCACTGCGACTGCTGCTCAAGCGCGCGCCGATCTTCCCTCACCAGGCTGCCGACGGCAGCTTTAAAACCGCCACTGTGCCTCCGAAGGAGCCGCACCATGAAATCCTCTAGCCTGCCGCTCGGTCGCTTCAGCACCAACGGTTTGACCGGCTCGCTGCTGCGCCGTGGCGTGTTGCGCCAATTGGCCCAGCTCAAACACGGACAATTGATGGTCGTCGAGGATGGCGAACAAATGCTTTTCGGCACCCCGGGCAGTGCTCTGCTCGGCGAAGTCCATGTACTCGACCCGGCCCTGTGGGGCATGGTCGCCAGTAGCGGCTCGATCGGCGCCGGCGAAGCATTCATCCACGGCTATTGGAGTTCGCCGGACCTGACTGCTGTGGTGCGCGTATTCGTCAGCAATCTCGATGTACTCGATGCCATGGAAGGTGGCCTGGCGCGTCTGGGCCGGCCCTTCGTACAAGGGCTGCACTGGCTCAATCGCAACACGCGCAAGGGTTCGCAGAAAAACATCGCCGCGCACTACGACCTCGGCAATGAACTGTTCGAACAGTTTCTCGACCCGACCATGATGTATTCCGCCGCCCAGTTCCTTTCGCCGAGCGACACCCTGGAACAGGCGCAATTGAACAAACTTGAACGCATCTGCCAGAAACTCGCGCTCAAGCCCAGCGACCACCTGCTGGAAATCGGCACCGGTTGGGGCAGCATGGCCCTGTACGCAGCGCAGCATTACGGTTGCCGCGTGACCACTACGACGCTGTCGAAAGAGCAGTTCGCGTTCACTGCCAAGCGTATCGAACAACTCGGCTTGCAGGATCGCGTCACCCTGCTGCTCAAGGACTACCGCGACCTCAGCGGCGAGTACGACAAACTGGTGTCGATCGAGATGATCGAAGCGGTCGGCCATCGGTTTCTGCCGACCTACTTCAAGCAATGCGCGCAGTTGCTCAAGAGCAACGGCCTGATGCTGCTCCAGGCGATCACCATTCGCGAACAACGCTACGAACAGGCCAAGCGCAGCGTCGACTTTATCCAGCGCTACATCTTCCCCGGCGGCGCCCTGCCCTCGGTGCACAAGATGCTCGATGTGGTCAGCCGCGAAACCGACATGAACCTGCTGCACATGGAGGATTTCGGCCTGCATTACGCCAAGACACTGCGCCTGTGGCACGAGAATTTTCGCCTCGCCCATGGTCGCCTGAGCGAACTGGGCTACGACGATTATTTCCTGCGTTTGTGGGAGTTCTATCTGTGCTACTGCGAGGGCGGATTCCTCGAACGCACCATCGGCACCGCGCAATTGCTGCTGGCCAAACCGGCGGCGATGACCGCACCGTTGCTCGGTCGCTTCGATGCGTGAGCGAATCGCCAATGCCGTGCTGTTTCAGCTCGGCTGGCTGGCCTGCGTGCTCGGCGGCAACAGTTTGTGGCTGTTGCTGGCGGTGGCGGCACTGGTGATTCATCTGCGCTGGATCAGCAGTTGGGCGGCAGAAGGTCGTTTGATTCTGTGCGTGGTGATTGTCGGCACGGCGGTGGACAGCGTCTTGCGTTACCTCGACGTGTTCCGCTTTGCAGACGCCTCACCGCTGATTCCGCTGTGGCTGATGCTGCTCTGGGCGCTGCTCGCCACCACGTTGCGCCATTGCCTGGCCTGGAGCGCGCGGCCATGGTGGCTGGCCAGCGCACTTGGCGCGGTGGGCGGCGCATTGTCGTACTACGCTGGCGGACGGCTGGCCGGCGTGCAATTTCCCTACGGCGATATCCCCACGCTGATTTTGATCGGGCTGCTCTGGGCCGTGCTGTTTCCGTTGTTGCACTTGATGGCGCGGCGTCTGGCGCCGTGAGCGTCCGTCAGCGCTTTCACACCCACAGCGATCACTGCCTTACACTGCCACGATGAAAACCATCCCCCACACCCAAATTGCCGAACCGGCGGTCACCTGCTCGACCTGTGCGGCGTGCTGCTGCCAGCTCGAAGTGATGCTGATCACCGACACCGGCGTGCCTGATCGCTTTATCGATACCGATGAATGGGGCGGCGAAGTGATGCTGCGTCTGGACGACGGCTGGTGCGCGGCGCTGGATCGCGACAGCATGATGTGCACGATCTATGAACGACGCCCGCTGATTTGCCGCGAGTTTGAAATGGGCGCGCCGGAGTGCATCGAAGAGCGCCGGGGTATTGCGACAGCCTACCGCTGATTTGTTTGACGGCGCGGAAACAACTGTGGGAGCGAGTCTGCTCGCGAAGGCGGTGTGTCAGCCACCATTTGAATTGACTGACACTCAGCTTTCGCAAGCAGGCTCGCTCCCACGTTGGTTCCGCGTAGCGGCGTGTTACAGCGGCATTGTGTAATGCAGCGCGTAGCTTTCTACACCATCGTTGTCGCTGGACAGGCCGGCGTTGGAATAGTGCGTGGCGCGGATGCCGACTTCGTGGCCGCCGTTGAAACGCAGGCCGACACCGATGCGGTCTTCAAACTGGAAGGACCCGCCCAGCTTGTTGCTCTCATATTCGGTGTTGGAGAAGAACGCCGCGCCGATACCCGCTTCAACGTACGGTTTGACCGACTGACCGGCAAACTCGTAAACGAATACAGGCGAGAACGACAGGCTGTTGTTGCTGGAAGTCTTGTCACCTTCCCAATACGTGTACGCACCGCTCCAGTAGCCGGTCAGGCGACCAACGTCGCTCTGCAGCCAGCTCTTGTCCCAGTCGAAATTCATGCCTAAGCGATACGTCATTGTCGAATCGCTGGTACCGCCGACGGCGAATTCAACGCCAGCGGCTTGTGCAGAAATGCTTTGCCCCATCAGTGCGGCCGCAATCGCGGCCAAGCAGAATAGTCGCTTCACTTTGAAACTTCCTTTTCCGGAACGATCGTTTGGTTTTTAGTTGCTGCTGTCGCTATAGAAATCCGCGCTTGGTCAGAAGTTCAGCGTTTTTTAAGTTATTTCACATTTTTTTTACAAGTCGAAGTTTTGCACATTCGACGCAGTTTGGCCCAGCAACGGTAGGATTTTTCTGAGGGATTGCGGATCGCCGCTGGTCCAGAACTTCACAGGCTGGCTCGGACGTTGCGCCAGCAGATCACGCTCGGCGAGCAAGCGCTGCAACTGCCGGGCCACGGCAGCTCCGGTATCGATCAGGCTGACATCGTCGGCGATCATCGACCTGAGTAACGGCTTGAGGAAGGGATAATGGGTGCAGCCAAGAATGATTGTGTCGCAGTTTTGCGCCAGCAATGGAGCGACGTAACCTTGCAATAAAGTGCGTAATTCGGCGCTGTGCAGATCACCCGTTTCGATCAGTTCGACCAGTCCCGGACAGGGCTGGGTGATGACTTTTATGTCAGCCGCGAAACGATCGAGCAACGCGGCAAACTTTGCGCTCTGCAACGTGCCGGTCGTGGCCAGAACGCCAACCACGCCGCTTCGCGTGGCCGCTGCGGCCGGTTTGACCGCCGGTTCCATGCCGACAATCGGCCAGTCCGGGAAATCACGACGCAGATCGGCCACACCGGCCACGGTCGCTGTGTTGCAGGCCAGCACCAAAGCCTTGGCACCCTGCTCGCGAAAAAATCCTGCCATCGCACTGCAACGCTGGCGGATGAATTCCGGGGTTTTCTCGCCGTAAGGAATGTGCCCGCAATCGGCGACGTAAAGCAGCGATTCGTTGGGCAGCAAGCGCTGAATTTCGCCGAGGACCGACAAGCCGCCGACCCCGGAATCGAACACGCCGATCGGCGCTTCACGCATGGCGGACGCCACAGACGCTGCAACCCGGATCACGCTTGACCCGTAATTCACGGAAGCGCGAGCCCAAGGCGTCGATCAACAACAGTCGCCCCACCAAGGGTTCGCCAAAGCCGACCAGTACTTTCAACGCTTCCAGCGCCTGCAAGCTGCCGACCAGACCGACCAATGGCCCGACCACGCCGGCCTCGCTGCAGGTCAGTTCGGCTTCGCTGCCGTGTCCGTACAGGCAGTGGTAGCAAGGGCTTTCGGCACGCCGTGGATCGAACACTGACAGCTGCCCTTCCAGACGAATCGCCGCGCCACTGACCAGTGGCTTGCACGCGGCAACACAAGCGGCGTTAACCGCCTCGCGCGTGGAAAAGTTGTCCGAGCAATCGAGCACCAGATCCACCGCCGCCACCGCTGCGGCGAGGGAATCGGCGTCCAGCGCCTGACGATGGGCGACCAGTTGAATCTCGGGATTGATCGCGCCCAGGCGCTTGAGCGCCGAGTCGACCTTGGACATGCCGACACTGTCGGTGTCGTGAATGATCTGCCGTTGCAGGTTGGTCAGATCGACCGTGTCGAAATCCGCCAGATGCAACTCGCCGACGCCCGCTGCCGCCAGATACAACGCCACCGGCGCGCCGAGACCGCCAAGGCCGACGATCAGCACGCGGCTGGCCTTGAGCTTCAGTTGCCCGTCGATGTCGACGTGTTGCAGCAGAATCTGCCGGCTGTAGCGCAGCAATTCCTGATCATTCAGCACGGCAGGCGCCCCAGACTGATGCGTTGATGGCCGCCCAGATCGGTGCGGCTGTGGACTTCTTCAAAGCCACGAGTGAGCAGCAGGTCACGCACGGCTTCGGCCTGATCATAGCCGTGTTCGAGCATCAGCCAGCCGCCGGCTTCAAGATGATCCGGCGCCTGCGCAACAATCAGGCGCAAATCGTCGAGGCCATCTTCACCGGCGACCAGCGCACTGGCCGGTTCGAAACGCACATCGCCCTCGACCAAATGCGGATCGGCGGCGGCAATGTACGGCGGGTTGCTGATGATCAGATTGAAGCGCTGGCCTTCAAGGGCGCTGAACCAATGGCTGCTCAGCACCGTAGCGTTGTTCAGGTGCAGACGCTGGCGGTTGCGTTCGGCCAGGGCCACGGCTTCAAGCACACGATCCACGGCGGTGACTTTCCACGCCGGGCGTTCGCTCGCCAAAGCCAAAGCAATCGCACCACTGCCGGTGCCCAGATCGAGGACCTTGGCCGGGGTTGCCGGCAGCAGCTCAAGAGCTGCCTCCACCAGCAATTCGGTGTCCGGGCGCGGAATCAGCGTATGCGGCGCGACTTCCAGATCCAGCTTCCAGAAGCCCTGCTGGCCGAGAATGTAGGCCACCGGTTCACCGCTACGCCGCCGTTGCAAATACTCGGCAAAGGTCAGCGCAGCCTCGCTCGGCACGATGCGCTCGGGCCAGGTGTGCAGGAAGCTGCGCGACTTGCCCAATGCGGCGGCCAGGAGCAATTCAGCGTCCAGACGCGCAGTCGGCGAGTCCGGCAACTCGGCAGCGCGCAACAGGCTGGCGATGATGGTCATTTATTCACCTATCGCTGCGAGCTGGTCAGCCTGATATTCGGCCAGCAGCGGCTCGATCACAGCTTCGACGCCACCGGCGAGAATTTCATCCAGGGAATACAGGGTCAGGTTGACGCGATGGTCAGTGACCCGGCCCTGGGCGTAGTTGTAGGTGCGGATACGCTCGGAACGATCACCGGAGCCGACCAACAACTTGCGCTCACTGGCAATCGCGTTGGCCGCCGCAGCGTTTTGCTGATCGTTGAGCTTGGCCGACAGCCACGCCATCGCCCGGGCACGGTTCTTGTGCTGGGAACGTTCTTCCTGACACTCGACGACGGTGCCGGTCGGGATGTGGGTGATGCGGATCGCCGAATCGGTGGTGTTGACGTGCTGACCACCAGCGCCGGAGGAACGGTAAGTGTCGACACGCAGATCCGCCGGGTTGATCTCGATGGCTTCGCGCTCGTCCGGCTCGGGCAATACCGCCACGGTGCAGGCCGAGGTGTGGATCCGGCCCTGGGATTCGGTGGCGGGGACACGCTGGACGCGGTGTGCGCCGGACTCGAATTTCAACTTGCCGTAAACGTTGTCGCCCTCAATGCGCGCAATGACTTCTTTATAGCCACCGTGTTCGCCTTCGTTTTCCGAGAGGATCTCTACCCGCCAGCCACGCCGCTCGGCATAACGCGAGTACATGCGGAACAGGTCGCCGGAGAAGATCGCCGCCTCGTCGCCACCGGTGCCGGCGCGAATTTCGAGGAAGACGTTGCGCCCGTCATTCGGATCTTTAGGCAGCAACATGCGCTGCAGATCGGATTCCAGCGTGACCAGCAACTCCTTGGCTTCGCGAACTTCTTCCACGGCCATTTCGCGCATGTCCGGGTCGTTGTCCTTGAGCAGCGCCTGCGCGCCTTCAAGATCGCTTTGCACGCCGAGCAGCTTTTTATAGGCGGCCACTACCGGCTCGAGTTCGGCGTATTCCTTGGAATAGGCGCGGAACTTGGCCTGATCGGCAATGACTTCACCGTCGCCGAGCAGCGCGGTCAGTTCCTCGAAACGGTCCTGGAGAATGTCCAGCTTGTTGAGCAGTGACGCTTTCATTGCGGTTTTTTATCCGAAAAACTATCCGGTGAGCCCTCAAGGGCAAAGAGTTCCTGGGCCATGGCCAGCGCATCGAGGCGGCCTTCGGCAGACAGCTTTTTCAACTGCACGCTGGGCGCATGCAAGAGTTTGTTGGTCAGGCCACGGGCCAGTTGCCCGAGCACGTCTTCGGCGTTGCCGCCGTTGGCCAGCAGACGCAGGGCCTTCTGCAATTCCTCGTCCCGCAGGCGTTCGCTCTGTTGACGATAGGCCTTGAGCACATCGACTGCCGCCAGTTCGCGCAGGCGCACCATGAAATCGTCGGCGCCGACCGAGACCATTTCCTCCGCCGCTTGCGCAGCGCCCTGACGGCTCTTGAGGTTCTCGGCGACCACTTCGTGGAGATCGTCGACGCTGTACAGGTAAACGTCGTCGAGTTCGCCGACTTCCGGCTCGATATCGCGCGGTACGGCAATGTCGACCATGAAGATCGGCTTGTGCTTGCGCAGCTTCAGCGCACTTTCCACTGCACCCTTGCCGAGGATTGGCAACTGGCTGGCGGTCGAACTGATGACGATATCACTGCGCACCAGCTCCGCCGGAATGTCCGAGAGCAGCACCGCGTGAGCCCCAAATTGCTCGGCCAACTGACTGGCGCGCTCCAGCGTGCGGTTGGCAACGACGATGCGCTTGACCCCCAGCTCATGCAAATGGCGCGCGACCAGCGTAATCGTCTCACCGGCACCGATCAGCAGCGCCTGGCTGCGTTGCAGATCGCTGAAAATCTGTTTCGCCAGGCTCACCGCAGCAAACGCCACCGACACCGGGTTCTCGCCGATCGCAGTATCGGTACGCACCTGCTTGGCGGCATTGAACGTCGCCTGAAACAGCCGCCCCAGCAGCGGACCGATGGTGCCGGCCTCGCGGGCCACGGCGTAGGCCGATTTCATCTGACCGAGAATCTGCGGTTCGCCCAACACCAGCGAATCGAGCCCGGAGGCGACGCGCATCATGTGACGAACAGCCGCATCGTCTTCATGCACATAGGCACTGGCGCGCAGTTCGTCGAGGCTCAGATGGTGATAATCGGCCAGCCAGCGCAGCACGACATCGGCCGACAGCTGATCCTGTTCTATATAAAGCTCACTGCGATTGCAGGTGGAGAGGATCGCAGCTTCGCGGCTGTCGGTCAGTCGGCAGAGCTGCTGCAAGGCCTCCACCAGCTGCTCAGGGGTAAAGGCCACGCGCTCGCGGACGTCTACTGAAGCAGTCTTGTGGTTAATACCGAGTGCAAGGAAGGCCATTCAAGGTCGCTGATGGTGACGTGAAGCCGGCAATTGTCCTACTTCGAAAGATTCAGAACAACTACCGCTGACTATTGTCCCAATCGTCAGCCCCTATAATGGCCACAATTGAGTCTCGGTTATGTTTGGCCGAAGGCTTGTGTCATGATGATCCGACCGCAGGTTAGTCGTCCTCTTCCTATATGAATAGATCTTCCGCGTTGCTCCTCGCTTTTGTCTTCCTCAGCGGCTGCCAGGCCATGGCGCCCGTTGCGCCGGACGGCACCCCGCCGGTCGAAGACACCACGCCCGCACCTGAAAAGCCCAAGGTTTACGGCTCATTCAGCGAGGAAACCGTGTTCAGTCTGCTGAGCGCCGAACTCGCCGGCCAGCGCAATCGTTTCGACATTGCCCTGGACAATTACGTGACCCAGGCCATCAACACCCAGGATCCGGGCGTCTCCGAGCGGGCTTTCCGCATCGCCGAATATCTGGGCGCCGATCAACCGGCCCTCGACACCGCGCTGATCTGGGCGCGCAACGCGCCGGATGATCTCGAAGCGCAACGCGCCGCTGCCGTGCAACTGGCCCGCGCCGGGCGCTACGACGACTCCATGGTCTACATGGAGAAAGTCCTGCAGGGCAAGGGCGACACCCATTTCGATTTCCTCGCGCTGTCGGCGGCCGACACCGATCAGGAAACCCGCAACGGCCTGATGAAAAGCTTCGACCGTTTGCTTGAGCGCCACCCGAACAACAATCAGCTGATTTTCGGCAAGGCTCTGCTGTTGCAGCAGGACGGCGACAATCAAGGTGCGCTGACTCTACTCGAAGACAATCCGCCGGAAGATGGCGAGATCGCACCGATCCTGCTGCGTGCGCGCCTGCTTCAATTGCTCAACCGTGGCGACGAAGCGCTGCCGCTGTTACAGAAAAGCATCAGGAAATACCCGGAAGACAAGCGCCTGCGCCTGACTTACGCGCGCATGCTCGTCGAACAGGACCGCATGGACGACGCCAAGGCCGAATTCTCCACCCTCGTTCAGCAATACCCGGAAGACGATGAACTGCGTTATTCGCTGGCGCTGGTGTGCCTGGAAGCCAAGGCGTGGGATGAGGCCAAGGGTTATCTGGAAGACCTGATCGCTCGCGAAAGCCACGTCGATTCGGCGCACCTGAACCTCGGCCGAATTGCCGAAGAGCGCAATGACCCACAAGGCGCGCTCATCGAATACGCCCAGGTCGGCCCGGGCAATGACTATCTGCCGGCACAGCTGCGTCAGTCCGATATCCTGATGAGCAACGGCAAGACCGCTGAAGCGCAGAGCAAACTGGCGGCCGAGCGTGACGAGCAACCGGATTACGCGATCCAGCTGTATCTGATCGAATCGGAAAGCCTGTCGGCCAACAAACAGGACGACAAGGCCTGGAAGGTTCTGCAACAAGCGCTGCAGAAATACCCGGACGATCTCAATCTGCTTTACACCCGCGCCATGCTCGCGGAGAAACGCAATGATCTGGCGCAAATGGAGAAAGACCTGCGCCTGATCATCAAGCGCGACCCGGACAACGCCATGGCGCTCAATGCGCTGGGCTACACCTTGTCCGATCGCACCACCCGCTACGCTGAAGCGAAAACGCTGATCGAGCAGGCGCACCAGATCAATCCGGAAGACCCGGCGGTACTCGACAGCCTCGGCTGGGTGAACTATCGCCTGGGCAATCTGGACGATGCGGAGAAATACCTGCGCCAGGCGCTCGAGCGCTTCCCCGACCACGAAGTCGCCGCGCACCTGGGCGAAGTCCTCTGGGCCAAGGGCAATCAACGCGAAGCCAAACAAGTGTGGGGCAAGTTCCTCAAGGATCAGCCCGACAGCACCATTCTGCGCAGCACCATCAAGCGCCTGACCGGATCCGAGAATCTTTAAACCATGCTTTTGCGCCACGTTATTGTTTTCAGCTTCATCGCCCTGCTCGCCGGCTGCTCGGGTTTCGGCACTCGCGAATCGGTCGAGGGCCACGGCAGCCCGGCCCAGTGGGCGGCAAACAAACAGCAACTGACCGGCCTCGACGGCTGGCAGATCGACGGCAAGATCGGCATCCGCGCGCCGAAGGATTCCGGCAGCGGCACACTGTTCTGGCTGCAGCGTCAGGACTACTACGACATTCGCCTGTCCGGCCCGCTGGGTCGTGGCGCGGCACGCTTGACCGGGCGTCCGGGCAAGGTGTCGCTGGAAGTCGCCAATCAGGGCCGCTACGAATCGCAATCTCCTGAAGCCCTGCTCGAAGAACAGCTGGGCTGGAAATTGCCGGTATCCAATCTGGCCTGGTGGGTTCGTGGCCTGCCCGCGCCGGAAAGCAAGAGTCGCTTGAACCTGGACGCCGACAGTCGTCTGGCCAGCCTTGAGCAGGACGGCTGGAAAGTCGAATACACCGCCTACACCGAACAGAATGGTTACTGGCTGCCCGAGCGCATCAAGCTGCACGGCACCGACCTCGACGTGACGCTGGTGATCAAGACCTGGCAACCGCGCAAGTTGGGGCAATAACGCATGACCGCTGCACGCCTGACCCTGCCCTCGCCCGCCAAACTCAACTTGATGCTGCACATTCTCGGTCGCCGTGAAGACGGTTATCACGAATTGCAGACGCTGTTTCAATTCCTCGATTACGGCGATGAAATCACTTTCGCCGTGCGCGATGACGGCGTGATTCAACTGCACACCGAGTTCGCCGGTGTGCCCCACGACAGCAACCTGATCGTGCGCGCAGCGAAGATGTTGCAGCAACAATCCGCCTGCGCGCTCGGCATCGACATCTGGATCGACAAAGTCCTGCCCATGGGCGGCGGCATTGGCGGCGGCAGCTCGAATGCGGCGACGACCCTGCTCGGGCTAAACCATTTGTGGCAACTGGGCTGGAATGAAGATCGCCTGGCGGAACTGGGGCTGTCACTCGGTGCCGACGTACCGGTGTTCGTCCGTGGCCATGCAGCATTTGCCGAGGGCGTCGGCGAGAAACTGACCCCGGTCGAACCCGAAGAACCGTGGTATCTGGTGCTCGTGCCGCAAGTCGCTGTTAGTACGGCAGAAATTTTTTCCGATCCTTTGTTGACACGTAACACACCGCCCATTAAAGTGCGCCCCGTTCCCGAGGGAAACAGTCGAAATGACTGCTTGCCGGTGGTAGCAAGGCGTTATCCAGAGGTACGTAACGCATTGAATTTGTTAGGTAAATTTACCGAAGCAAAGCTCACCGGAACTGGAAGTTGTGTGTTTGGGGGCTTCCCAAGCAAAGCTGAAGCTGATAAAGTCTCGGCCCTTCTGACAGAGACCCTTACAGGGTTTGTAGCGAAAGGAAGCAACGTTTCGATGTTGCATCGCAAGCTGCAAAGTCTGCTCTAAAGGAATCAAGTGCCCGGCACTTGAAAGCAACAGATACAGGGGCGTCGCCAAGCGGTAAGGCAGCAGGTTTTGATCCTGCCATGCGTTGGTTCGAATCCAGCCGCCCCTGCCATTTTCTCTACTCATCCAGGTTACCCTCAGCCTCTAGGTACTGCGCGTGTCCAAGATGATGGTCTTTACGGGGAATGCCAACCCCGATCTGGCTCGGCGTGTCGTACGTCAGCTGCATATCCCTCTCGGTGACATCTCTGTCGGCAAGTTTTCCGACGGCGAAATCACAGCCGAGATCAATGAAAACGTTCGCGGTAAAGACGTCTTCATTATTCAGCCGACCTGCGCTCCGACCAACGATAACCTGATGGAACTGGTAGTGATGGCTGACGCCTTCCGCCGCTCCTCGGCTACTCGTATCACTGCTGTTATTCCTTATTTTGGTTATGCCCGTCAGGATCGCCGTCCGCGTTCCGCACGTGTGGCTATCAGCGCGAAAGTCGTTGCTGACATGCTTACCGTAGTCGGCATCGACCGTGTTCTCACGGTTGATCTGCATGCTGACCAGATTCAGGGCTTCTTCGATATTCCGGTAGATAACATCTACGGCTCCCCGGTTCTGGTGGATGACATCGAAGATCAGCGCTTCGAAAACCTGATGATCGTGTCTCCGGACATTGGTGGCGTCGTGCGTGCACGGGCTGTTGCCAAGTCGCTGGGCGTCGATCTCGGGATCATCGACAAACGCCGTGAGAAAGCCAATCACTCTGAAGTGATGCATATCATCGGTGATGTCGAAGGGCGTACCTGTATTCTCGTCGATGACATGGTCGATACCGCCGGCACCCTGTGCCACGCGGCCAAGGCCCTGAAAGAGCATGGCGCAGCCAAGGTCTTTGCCTACTGCACACACCCTGTGCTGTCGGGCCGGGCCATCGAGAATATCGAAAATTCCGTGCTGGACGAGCTGGTGGTGACCAACACCATCCCGCTGTCCGCTGCAGCACAAGCCTGTGCACGTATCCGTCAACTGGATATCGCACCGGTTGTTGCCGAAGCGGTTCGCCGCATCAGCAATGAAGAATCGATCAGCGCGATGTTCCGTTAAGGGCCCTGCCCTTCGCGAAATGTCTCGTTGACGAAAAGCGCCCCGCCCCGGCATTCCTGTCGGGGCGGGGCTTTTTTGCCCATACCGTGTTCGGCGCTGGTCGCAAACGCCACTCGGTCATGGCTATTTTGGAGATACAAAATGAACGATTTTACTCTGAATGCTGAAGTGCGTTCCGACCTGGGGAAAGGTGCGAGCCGCCGCCTGCGTCGTCTCGCCGCTCTGGTTCCAGCTGTTGTTTACGGTGGCGACAAAGCCCCTGAATCCATCAGCATGCTGGCCAAAGAAGTTGCCAAACTGCTCGAAAACGAAGCGGCTTACAGCCACATCATCGAGCTGAACGTTGGTGGCACCAAGCAGAACGTCATCATCAAGGCTCTGCAGCGTCACCCGGCCAAAGGCCACGTGATGCACGCTGACTTCGTACGCGTTGTTGCCGGCCAGAAACTGACCGCCATCGTGCCTGTACACTTTGTTGGCGAAGAAGCTCCAGTGAAGAAAGGCGGCGAAGTTTCGCACGTTGTTGCTGAAATCGAAGTGACCTGCCTGCCAAAAGATCTGCCTGAGTTCATCGAAGTCGATCTGTCGAAAGCAGAAATCGGCACCATCATTCACCTGTCGGACCTCAAAGCTCCTAAAGGTGTTGAGTTCGTTGCTCTGGCACACGGCGATGACAAGGCTGTTGCCAACGTCCACGCTCCACGTGTTGCTGCAGAACCTACCGAAGAAGGCGCAGCAGAGTAATTCACTCTGTCATGCCGGAGTGAGCAAGTAACATCGCGGACTGGAACGTAGCGAGAAAGCGGGCGAGAACGCGGAGTTTACATCCATGGTAAATGAGCATTTTTCGTCCACTTTCGCCGCTTTCCCCGATCGCGGCGATGTTATCCACCACTCCAAGGAAGGGCCCCTATCGTGACTGCCATCAAACTGATCGTTGGCCTGGGAAATCCAGGCGCTGAATACGAACAGACCCGGCATAACGCAGGGGCCCTTTTTGTTGAGCGCATCGCCCACGCACAGAATGTGAATCTTGTGGCCGATCGCAAATATTTCGGCCTGACCGGGCGCTACTCGCATCAGGGTCAGGATGTTCGTCTGCTGATTCCCACCACTTACATGAACCGCAGCGGCCAGGCCGTGGCGGCACTCGCCGGTTTCTTCCGCATCAAGCCTGAAGAAATCCTCGTGGCGCATGACGAACTCGACTTGCCTCCGGGCGTTGCCAAGCTCAAGCAGGGCGGCGGCCATGGCGGTCACAACGGGTTGCGCGACATCATTGCGCAACTGGGCAATCAGAATACGTTCTACCGCCTGCGGCTTGGCATCGGCCACCCGGGCGTTGCCAGTATGGTTTCAAATTTCGTCCTGGGTCGTGCGCCACGCGCCGAACAGGAAAAACTCGATGCCAGCATCGACTTTGCCCTCGGCGTGCTGCCGGATATCCTCGCCGGGGAATGGAACCGCGCGATGAAAAACCTGCACAGCCAGAAGGCCTGACTTTTACCCGAGGGGAAACACCATGGGATTCAATTGCGGCATCGTCGGCCTGCCTAACGTCGGCAAGTCCACCCTGTTCAACGCCCTGACCAAATCCGGTATCGCGGCCGAGAACTTCCCCTTCTGCACCATCGAGCCGAACAGCGGCATCGTGCCGATGCCTGATCCACGTCTGGAAGCGCTGGCGGCCATCGTCAATCCCAAGCGCATCCTGCCGACCACCATGGAATTCGTCGACATCGCCGGCCTCGTCGCCGGCGCCTCGAAAGGTGAAGGCCTGGGCAACAAGTTCCTGGCCAACATCCGCGAAACCGACGCTATCGCTCACGTCGTGCGCTGCTTCGAAGACGACAACGTGATCCACGTGTCCAACAGCGTTGACCCGAAGCGCGACATCGAAATCATCGACCTAGAACTGATCTTTGCCGACCTCGACAGCTGCGAGAAGCAACTGCAGAAAGTCGCGCGCAACGCCAAGGGCGGTGACAAGGACGCCGTGGTTCAGAAGGCTCTGCTTGAGCAACTGATCGCGCACTTCACCGAAGCCAAGCCGGCACGCAGCCTGATGAAAAACATGAGCGCGGATGAGAAAGCCGTGATCAAGGGCTTCCACCTGCTGACCACCAAACCGGTCATGTACATCGCCAACGTGGCTGAAGACGGCTTCGAGAACAATCCGCACCTGGACGTGGTCAAGGCCATCGCCGAAGAAGAAGGCGCCATGGTCGTTCCGGTGTGCAACAAGATCGAAGCGGAAATCGCCGAGCTCGACGACGGCGAAGAGAAGGACATGTTCCTCGAGGCCTTGGGCCTGGAAGAGCCTGGCCTGAACCGCGTGATCCGCGCCGGCTACGAAATGCTCCACCTGCAGACCTACTTCACCGCTGGTGTCGAAGAAGTCCGCGCCTGGACCGTCAAGGTCGGTGCCACCGCACCACAGGCCGCCGGCGTGATCCACACCGACTTCGAAAAAGGCTTCATCCGTGCCGAAGTCATCGCCTACAACGACTTCATCCAGTACAAGGGCGAAGCCGGCGCCAAAGAAGCCGGCAAATGGCGTCTGGAAGGCAAGGATTACATCGTCAAGGACGGCGACGTGATGCACTTCCGTTTCAACGTCTAAGCAAAAGCTGCACAAAAAAGCCGCGTTTAATACGCGGCTTTTTTGTGCCTGAAATTCAGTGACTGAGTACATTTCCCTGTGGGAGCGAGCTTGCTCGCGAACGCGGCGTGTCAGCTAAGCACTCGTCAACTGACACACCCATTCGCGAGCAGGCTTGCCCCCACAGTTCGATTCGTCTGTTCAGACCTTTCTGGTACGCGGTAAAAAGATCGCCAACACACCAAACAACGGCAGAAACGAGCACAGGAAGTACACGTACTCAATCCCGTGCACATCCGCCAGATGCCCGAGCAGCGCCGCGCCAATCCCGCCGAAACCGAACATCAGGCCGAAGAAGATCCCGGCAATCATCCCGACATTACCCGGCACCAGTTCCTGCGCGTACACCACGATCGCCGAGAATGCCGACGCCAGAATGAAGCCGATCACCACGCTGAGAATGCTGGTCCAGAACAGATCGACATGCGGCAGGATCAGGGTGAATGGCGCGACGCCGAGGATGGAAAACCAGATCACTGCCTTACGCCCGATCTTGTCGCCGATCGGCCCGCCGAAGAACGTCCCCGCCGCCACTGCGCCCAGGAAAAGGAACAAGTGCAGCTGCGAGCTGGCAACCGACAGGTCGAACTTCTCGATCAGGTAGAAGGTGAAGTAACTGGTGAAACTGGCCATGTAGAAATACTTGGAGAACACCAGCAGCCCGAGCACCACCAGCGCACTGGTCACCCTGCCCTTCGACAAGCCGTGCGTCGCCGCCTGGCCGGCCTTGAGCTTGAACAAGTTGAGGTGATTGGCGTACCAGCGGCTGATGCGGTACAGCACAAACAGCGCACAAACCGCGAACAGGCCAAACCACGCCACATTGCCTTGGCCGAAGGGAATGATGATCGCTGCCGCCAGCAACGGACCGAACGCGGAGCCGGCATTGCCGCCGACCTGAAAGGTCGATTGCGCCAGACCAAACCGGCCGCCCGAGGCCAGTCGCGCAACACGCGAGGCTTCCGGGTGAAAGGTCGATGAGCCGATACCAATCAGCGCCGCCGCCAGCAGAATCAATGGGAAGCTGCCGACCACCGACATCATCAGAATGCCGATCAAGGTACACACCGTGCCCGCCGGCAACAGCCACGGTTTGGGGTGGCGATCAGTGTGGTAACCGACCCACGGCTGCAACAGCGACGCGGTCAACTGGAAGGTCAAGGTGATCAGGCCGACCTGGGTGAAGGTCAGGCCATAGTTGGCCTTGAGCATCGGGTAGATCGACGGCAGCACCGACTGGATCAGGTCATTGATCAGATGCGCCAGCGCCACCGCGCCGATGATGCGCATCACCAAGGGGCTGCTTTGCGGAGCAGCGGTCGCCGAGGCAGCGGCGGTCTGAACGTTGCTGATAGCCATGGAAAATTCCGGACAGCAGATGGGGGCCCGCAGGCAGGTGCGCCAATGTGCCATTTTTCGGTGCGCTCACGCTATCCCCTTAGGCAGCTAACTAACTGACTGGTCGTCGAGCAAACGGTGATAGCGCAACGCCATGGTCTGAATCTTGCCTTGCTTCTGCCCTTGAACACGATCGCCTTACAAAGGCGCTCGACAATGGGAAGTTTCGCTACAGAGCCGGCCTACAGAGCGGGCATGGGTGAACTTTCGAGGCCTTTTAGAGGGCACAGGTCGCAGCCGAAAGGTTCGCGATGCACGCCAATGGTGCGTGGTGTCCAGAGGAGTCATGAGGCATGCAGGCTTTCCTTTCACCGGGGATCAAATTGCTGGGGCGGTTTGGCTTCGCAGGTAAATTCCAATTGTTGTTTCTGCTGTTCATTCTGCCGCTGGCCGGCAGCCTGTTGATGATCGGCCATGACTATCGCGAGAAGCTCAATCTGATCGCCGGCGAACGTGCCGGCGTGCGTCAGCTGCTCGCGCTGGATGCGCTGGACAACCTGCTCGCCGCTCAACGCGACCGCGCCGCCCGCTGGCGCGCCACCGAGACCAATCGTCAGCCGACACCGGCCACCCTCGCCGCCATGGCTGCCTTCGACGGCGTGCAACCGGCGGTGCTGCAAGCCACCACCGAGCTGGGCAATGCTCTAAACCAGCAAGGCGCCGACGGCGCAATCCTCGAACGCTTTCAGGCGCTGCAAACCGCACTCAATGGCCTTGATTCGAAAAGCCTCAGCAGTGTCGGCTGGTGGCCGGACGGTTATGACCGCTTCACCAATGCCCTGGGCGCGCTGCAAGCCTTGCGCGAGCAGATCGTCATGGACAATCGCCTGACCCTCGCGCCGTGGCTGGAAACCTACCTGCTGACGCAAATATCCACACAACATGCGCCGGACCTGATCGAGCGAGTCGGCCGTCTCGCCGCGGTCGGCCAGGCTTCGGTCGTCTCCGGGCAGTTCACCCTGCAGAGCCGCCTGCAGTTGCGCGACCTGCGCAGTCGCATCGGGGACGCCCGCGAGCAACTGGTGAAAACCGCCGGCCTGCTGGAGGCGCGTCTGCCAGCCGAGCTGCAAGCCTGGGCTGGCCAGTATCACGACAGCCTGAAACACCTCGACAGCGGCCTGAAAGTCCTCGACGACGGTGTGTTTGGCGGCAGCATCAACCTCAAGCCAGAGGACTTCGAACGCAGCCTCGACGCGCTGCTCACCGACCTCGCTTCCCTGCGCCAGCAATCCTTGGTCGCGCTGGATCAGCGGCTCAATGCTTATTACAGCTCGGCGATCCGCCAGTTCATTGTTGTCGCCGCAATCTTCGGTTGCCTGCTGCTGGCCGCGTTGTACCTGTTCGTCTGCCTGCAAGCCTCGATCCGCCGCAGTGCCAGCGGCATCACCTTGCTCGCTGAGGCCTTGCGCGACGGCAACCTGAGCCTGCAAGTACCGGTGGTGGGGCGCGATGAGCTGGCAGCGATCAGCACCGCGCTCAACGTCGCCGTGGTGCAACTGCGCAGCAGCATGCTCGGCGTCGACCACGAGACCTCGCAGTTGAGCAACGCGGTACGCAGCCTCAACCAACACTCCAGCGGCGCCCTCGGTGAAGTTGAGGCGCAGCAGTTGCAGATCAGCCAGATCGCAGCTGCCGCCACGCAATTGGCCGCGACCTCGCAAGGCGTCGCGCAGAGTTGCGAACAGGCCTCCGGCAGCGCCCAGCACACTCGGCGCATCGCCGCCGACAGCAGCCGCGACAGCCAGCGCACCACGGCCAGCATTCAGCAGCTCAATCAGCGCCTGAACGACACCGCCGCCGCGCTTGGCCGGGTCAGCGAGCAAGGCCAGCAGATTCAACTGGTCGTGGACACCATTCGCGGCGTCGCCGAGCAGACCAACCTGCTCGCGCTCAACGCCGCCATCGAAGCCGCCCGCGCCGGCGAACAGGGTCGCGGCTTTGCCGTGGTCGCCGACGAGGTGCGCAGCCTCTCGCAACGCACGCAATCGTCCACCGCGCAGATCGCCGGCACCGTCGACAGCCTTCGCGCTACGGTCAACGAAGCGGTGAGCCTGATGGAAGCCGCGTGCGGGCAGGCGCAGTCGGATGCCGAAGCGGTCACCGGCCTCGGGGAACGTCTGGGTGAAATCGCCAGCGCCGTGCAGAGCGTCACCGACACCCTCGCGCAGATCGCCACGGCGGTTGAAGAGCAGGCGAGCACCGCCGATGAAGTCAGCGGCAATATCCAACAGGTCGATCAGGCCGCCGTGCGTTTGCTTGAAGGTGCACGGGCCGTAAACCTCGCGGCGGACACCTTGAGCCAGGGCAGCGAAGCCCTGAGCGCAAATACCGCCAGATTCCAACTGCGCTGACGCCCTCCCCGGCCCCGATTTTCGGGGCTGGAGGATAAGCGGTTGAAAACAGGAAGAAATATTTTCGATTTACGCTTGACGCTTTGCCATTTCAGGGGAATAATGCGCGCCACTTGGCTACATAGCTCAGTTGGTTAGAGCATAGCATTCATAATGCTGGGGTCCGGGGTTCAAGTCCCTGTGTAGCCACCAAGTACTAAAAACGGCTTACCGAAAGGTAGGCCGTTTTTTTATGCCTTGAGAAAAGTTGCGCTCTGCTTCACTCGCAACCTACCGCTTAATGTCAGCGGTTCAATTCCACGTGCCCCATCAGAGAAATGCCGCAGGGAAAAAATCAGAAAGCCCGACATCGAGCCGGGCTTCTTATTACCACGGTGGATCACGCTGCTGTGTGTTCCTGATCATCCTGACTGTGAGCGACCACCTTCGACAAACCGAGCCCCACAGCAGACAGCACCTTCAGTAGCGTAGAAAGGCCTGGGTTTCCATCTGCTGAAAATTGGCGGTAAAGATTGCCTCTATTGAGTCCGGTTGCGTTGGAGACAGCGGCAAAACCGCCTCTCGCTTCCACCACACGTCGCACCGCGGTGAGAAACACAGACTCACCGCCCTCTTCATCAATTTCTTCCAATGCTGCAACGAGATATTCGAGAGCGAAATTCTCGTCCGTGCGCAGCATTTCGAGAACACTGTCCTCGTGATTGCTTACGCTTTTCATTGAGCTACCTCTTCAGCGCCTTCCAGATTTCTTTTGATTGATCGAAGTCGTGTTGCTGCCTTTGTTTTGTTCCACCGCCCAGCAAAAGTGAAGCCCCTCCTGGCAACCGTACAGAAACCATCCTCAGGCAACGCCGTGTAGGCTGTCGACCTGAATAATCTGTAAGAGAAATCCGGCGTAGTCAGCGATTCAAAGGAAAAGACTACAGGCGCGACCGACAATGGTTTTGCCTGAATCAGGCGCAAAACCGCTGGACTGAGATAGCCCTGTAGGAAGCAGGCTTTGCTCACGTAAGAACTGTATTTTTCATCACTTCAAGCATTCGCCCCTCTCTCCCCGAATTGCCCTTCGACCGACAAGCTCCCCTGGCTCGATTCAGCGCCATGCAGGGAGTTGGCATGCCTCAATACAAATACCTTGTCGACGATGACTGGTTATTAAATCCGTATAGCGGTGGCAGGGCCTGGTTTACTTTGCTTCCACCGAAAGCGCCGGAGCCGGTGTACATCGAGAAGGATGAGTGGCCTGCGCCCAAGCCACGCGAAGACAGGGTATTTGCCAAGTCCTGCACGCCGGACAACTGGTGTCGCACGGACGCTGGCACTGCCGAGGAGCCAGCCAGCAACTTCGGCAAGATCATGGTCGCCGGCGCCATGCTCATGCCCTCCGCCAGTACCGCTGTCGCGACGGCAATTGGCGCCGACCTGGCTTTGGGGCGTCTGGCCGGCGGCGGGATTTTGCAACAGCGCCTGAACTGGGCCATCCGTGGCGCCGGCGGGCCGGCCAGCGTGTTTGTGCTGGGAATGCTGCCGAGCAAAATGGCCGACGGCACGCTTCACACGACTAAGAACTAAGAAAATAGCACCGCCTGAGCTACCGCTTTCGCGAGCAGGCTCGCTCCCACAAGGGCATCGTTTTCGGCCAATCGATTGGCGCGGCCGCTGAGCGGGAGGGCTGTAATCCTCACGCAGTTTGCACCCCGCCCGCCCGCTCGATAAAGTCCCCGAAGACTTTTACCCCACGGACGGAGAGCCCGCGTGTTTCCAGCCCAGCCCTTGAAGCGCTTTCGCCTGCCAGCCCTGACACTGCTTGTCAGCGCTCTGACCCTCACCGCATGCAACGCCCCGCCCTCTTCTTCGTTGCCGCTGGCACCGGAAGCCGCTTCCGGTTACCGCACTGATCTGCAAACCCGTCACGCCAATAAACACATGGCCGCTGCTGCCAATCCACTCGCGGCCGAAGCCGGGCGGGAGATGTTGCGTCAGGGTGGTTCGGCGATTGATGCGGCGATTGCGATGCAGGCGGTGTTGACGCTGGTTGAGCCGCAGTCTTCCGGGATCGGTGGCGGGGCGATGATTGTGTTGTGGGATGGCAAGCAGGTGCGCACCTATGACGGCCGCGAAACGGCCCCGGCCGGGGCCACCGAGAAGCTGTTCCTGAAGGCTGACGGTAAACCGATGGCCTTTACGCAAGCGCAGATCGGCGGGCGCTCGGTCGGTACGCCCGGGGTATTGCGCGCGCTGGAGCTGGCGCATCGGCAGCACGGTCGCTTGCCTTGGGCGAAGCTGTTTGAGCCAGCGATCAAACTGGCCGAGCAAGGCTTTGCGATTTCCCCGCGCCTGCATTCGCTGCTGACTGCCGATCCACTGATACGCCAGTCGCCAGACATGGCTGCGTACTTCCTGAATGACGATGGCAGCGTCAAAGCTGTCGGCACGCGCCTGCACAACCCGAAGTTGGCCGCCGTGTTCAAACGCATCGCCAGCGAAGGTGCCGATGCGCTGTACAAAGGTCCGATCGCCGAAGAGATCGTCGCCAAGGTTCAACAGCACGCCAACCCCGGCAGCCTGTCGCTGAACGATTTGCAGCGTTATCAGGCCAGGGAGCGCGCGCCGCTGTGTATCGACTACAAGCGCTGGCAGGTCTGCGGCATGCCGCCACCGTCGTCAGGCGGGATCGCCGTGGCGCAGATCCTCGGCACGTTGCAGGCGCTGGAGACTCGCGACCCACGCCTGTCGCTGACGCCGCTCAAACCAGTGAACAGCAATAGGCCGGCCGGCATGGAACCGGCGCCGCAAGCGGTGCATCTGATCGCCGAGGCTGAACGTCTGGCCTATGCCGACCGTGCGCAATACGTGGCCGACACCGACTTCGTCCCGGTGCCGGTCAAAGGTCTGCTCAATCCTGCCTATCTGGCCAGCCGCGCCAGCCTGATCGGCGAGCGCAGCATGGGCAGCGCCAAACCGGGCACACCGCCGGGCGTACAGGTGGCCTATGCACCGGACCGCTCGCCGTTGCGCATCTCGACCTCGCAAGTGGTCGCGGTGGATGATCTCGGCGGCGCCGTGTCGATGACCACCACCATCGAAGCCGCGTTCGGCTCGCACCTGATGGTCCAGGGTTTTCTGCTGAACAACCAGATGACCGACTTCTCGTTCATCCCCGAAGAGAACGGGCAGAAAGTCGCGAACCGCGTCGAACCGGGCAAACGCCCACGCTCGTCGATGGCGCCGACGCTGATCTTTGATCGCAACACTGGTGAATTTGTCGCCACGGTCGGCTCACCGGGCGGCTCGCAGATCATCGAATACGTGGCGAAAACCACCATAGGCCTGCTCGACTGGAACCTCGATGCACAAAGTGCGATCAACCTGCCCAACTTCGGCAGCCGCAATGGCCCCACCGAACTGGAACAGGGACAGTTCAGCCCAGCGCTGATCCAGGCACTCAAGGACAAGGGCCACACGCTCAGCGAAATCGACATGACCAGCGGCACCCAAGCGATCGTGCGGGTGAAAAATGCGCAGGGCAAAGCGACATTGACGGGGGGTGCCGATCCTCGGCGTGAGGGAGAGGCGTTGGGGGACTGAAACACTGCATTGAAAAAGGCCTGCCGAGCAGCAGGCCTTCTCCCGGGAGTAAATCAGACCGCCAACGTCTTGCCATCCACCCCATCCCCAATCTTCAGGAAATGCCCGCCCGCAACGTGATGCAGCGTGCGCAATCCATCCTGCCCTTCGAAATGCCAGCGCCCATCGCTGAACACACGCTCATCGGCCTGGGCAGCAATGACTTCGGCAAGGAACAGGTCGTATTGCTCGTGATTGCGCGGCTCCGGCAGCAGGCGGCATTCGAGCCAGGCGACACAGCCCTCAAGCAGCGGCGCTTCAATCTGTTCGCCAGCGAAGGTGTGTAGGCCGTACGCCTGAAACTTGTCCTGACCTTGGTTGCGGGTGATTTCCAGGCCGGAGGTGTTGCCGACGGTTTGCACGATATCGGCCTGATTGACGCAAGGCACGTTCAGCACAAAGGTGCCGGAGGCTTCGAGCAACTGGCGGGTCCAGGTGGATTTGTCGAGGACGACGGCGACTTTCGGTGGTTCGAAATCCAGCGGCATGGCCCAGGCGGCGGCCATGATGTTGCGCTGGCCGTCGTGAGCGGCGCTGACCAGCACGGTCGGCCCGTGGTTGAGCAGGCGGTAGGCTTTGTTCAGGGGCACCGGACGGCGGTGGGAGACGCTCATGGGATTTGCTCCGGAGGAAAAGGAGCCGATTGTAGCGCTGTCACTGGAGAATCGCAGAACCTGTGGGAGTGAGCAGATGCGGCGCTGCCCCTCGGTGATCGTTCCCACGCTCTGCGCGGGAATGCATCCTGTGACGCTCTGCGTCACGCCAGCGAAGGAACGCGGAGCGTCCCGGGCGGCATTCCCACGCAGAGCGTGGGAACGATCAGTGCGGTGTCAGTGAGAGAGCTGATTGGCAAACTGCCCCACCGCATCCACCACTTTCTGCGCACCGTCCTGAATCTCGACGATCACCGTGCCCGCCTCCGCCGCCAGCGCCAGGCCCTGTTCAGCCTGAAGCTTGCCGTCGGTCATCAGCGCCACGGCATTGCGCGCCATTTCCTGGTTCTGCCGTACCACGCCGACGATTTCGTCCGTCGCCTGGCTGGTGCGCGAGGCCAGTTGCCGGACCTCGTCCGCGACCACGGCAAAACCACGGCCCTGCTCGCCGGCCCGGGCGGCTTCGATCGCGGCGTTGAGCGCAAGCAGGTTGGTCTGTTCGGCAATGCCGCTGATGGTTTTGACGATCGTGCCGATCACCAGCGACTGCTCGTTGAGCGCCTCGATACCTTCGCCGGCGGCTTGCATGTGCCGCGACAAATCACGCATCACGTTCACCGCTTCGGTGACGACCGTGGTGCCCCGTTGCGCGGTGCTGTCGGTCTGTTGCGAGGTGCTGTAAGCGATGCTGGCCGCGTCGGCAACCGCCTGCTCGCGGTTGACCTGATCGGTGATCACCGTGGCGAATTTCACCACTTTGTACAGTTTGTCGTTGGCATCGACCACCGGGTTGTAGGACGCTTCCAGCCACACCGTACGACCATGGCTGTCGATACGCTTGAAGCGGCCTGCGACGAATTCGCCGCTGTTCAAGCGCCGCCAGAAGTTCTGGTACTCGGCGCTGTTGTACTCATCCGGGGCACAGAACGTGCGGTGATGTTTGCCTTTGATCTGCGCCAGGCTGTAACCCATGCCGCTGAGGAAGCGATCATTGGCGCAGAGCACATTGCCGTTGAGGTCGAACTCGATCACGGCGGTGGAGCGCACCAGCGCGCCGATCAGGTTCTCATGCTCGCGGGAGGCTTCGATGGTGCGGGTCAGGTCACTGGCGTAGAAGGAAATGTGTCTGATCCGGCCATCGGACGAGCGCACCGGTTGCACGATGGAACGCAGCCACGCCTCGTCGCCATTGCCGCGCAACAGGCGCACGGCGCCGGCGAAGTGCTCGCCACGGCTCATCGAGTTTTTGAAGCGCTGATGGAATTCGTCGGTTTTGACGTGGGCCGGCACGATGTCTTCAATTGCCCGGCCGACCAGGTCCTGGCTCTTGTAGAGCATTTCATCGAGAAAATTCTGGTTGACCGAACGAATCCGCCCGTCGGGCTCAAGGGTCAGCGCGAGCATTTCGCTTTCCAGGCTTTCCTTCACTTGTACAAGGCTGGAGAGTTCTTCGCGCAGAGCGGCCAGCTCTTGTTTCAAGCGTTTATTGAACATGGGAAAGCACCGATGGCAGGGTAGTTAGCGGATACAACCTAGCCATCGGCCTTGCGCAGCTTTTCTGAAGCCAGCTCCAGACCCGTCAGTCGAAAATAATCCGGCGCTTGCGGTTCAGGCAGCGCCGGCAGCCTGACACGGTCCGGTAAGTGGCATGCGCGCACCGAAATACGCCGCTGTCAGAACTCCCACCGCGCCCATCACTGCACAGAAGATTACGCAGACCCACTGGCTCCACGGCATCAGACCAATCAGCAACAGCGGCGTGATACTTGCCCACGCCGCGTAGGCAATGTTGTAGGTGAAGGAAATGCCCGACACGCGAATCCGCGCCGGGAACAACCCGACCATCACCGAAGGCACCGCACCCACTACCCCACAAGCGAGACCGGCGACCGCATAGGCCATGCCGATCCAATGCCCGCCCATGATCAGACAGCCATACAACACGCCAATGCCCAATGGCAGCAACAGGCTGTAGAGCATGACCGTGCGCCAGGCGCCGATGCGGTCGACCAGCAGACCGGCGATCACGCAGCCGATATTGAGGAAGACGATGCCCAATGCACTGAGGCCGAATGTGTGGCTGGCAGTCATGCCGAAGGTTTTCTGCATCATGGTCGGGGTGATGACGACGAACACCACCACTGCCGAGGTCAGTACGCAGGTGAGCAACATGGCCGGCAGCATGGCCAGACGATGTTCACGCAGCACCGTGCGCAGCGGCAGCTCGACCCGCGCCTCGCGCTGCGCTTCCATGGCCATGAACACCGGGGTTTCGCTGAGCCATCGGCGCAGATAAACGCCCACCACGCCGAACACGCCGCCGAGCAGAAACGGATAGCGCCAGGCGTAATCGAGAATTTCGGCAGGCGTGAAAACCTGCGCCAGGAAGGTCGCGGTGAGTGCGCCGATCAAGTAACCGAAGGTCAGGCCGGCCTGCAAAAATCCGAGGGCGTAACCGCGATGGCCGACAGGCGCATGCTCGGCGACGAACACCCAGGCACTCGGCACTTCACCACCCACCGCAGCGCCTTGCAGGATGCGCAGCGCCAGCAACAGCAAGGGCGCGAAATAGCCGATCTGCGCGTAGGTCGGCATGATCCCGATCAGCAGGCACGGCAGGGCCATCATCAGGATGCTCAGGCTGAACACCTTTTTGCGGCCCAGACGGTCGGCGAAATGCGCCATCAGAATCCCGCCCAGAGGCCGCGCCAGATAACCGGTGACGAAGATGCCGAAACTCTGCAGCAAACGAAGCCACTCGGGCATTTCCGGGGGGAAGAACAACTGACTCAGGGTCAGTGCGAAGAATACGAAGATGATGAAATCGTAGATTTCCAGCGCCCCGCCGAGCGCGGCAAGGCCGAGGGTCTTGTAATCGGCACGGCTGAACGGCGCCGGTCGGGCTGGAGAATTGGCAGTCATGACAAAGAACTCAGGCATCGGCAAAAAACAAGGCGCTCATGGTCTACGCAAAAGCGCGGATCGACAACCCGTCAGACCATAGTCTCGGTTTGCGAAAACCTGCTCAACAAAAGGGCGGCGCTTGATTTACTGTTAGTGCCTGTCCAAGGGACCACGCCAACACCGACCAGCCGCCCATTTGGGAGCGAGCCTGCTCGCGAAACGTCAGTTCAGACAATCTGATGCTGAATGTGCCGACGTCTTCGCGAGCAGGCTCGCTCCCACAGGGGATCTCTGTGGCTGTCGAGCCGGGCGACTGCTCCCGCGGATCAAAATAACCATAAAAAATCCGAGGTACTTCCCGTGGCCGTTGATATCGAAGATAGCCGCTCCGCGCGCTTTGCCCTGCGCTGTTCCAGTTTTGCCGAACGCTGGTTTCCCGACTCCTGGGTGTTCGCCGCGTTGGCCGTGATCATCGTTGCGCTGGCCACTCTGGCCATGGGCGCCAAACCCACCGCTGCAGCGATGGCCTTCGGCGACGGCTTCTGGAGCCTGATCCCGTTCACCATGCAGATGGCCTTCGTGGTGATCGGCGGTTACGTCGTCGCCAGCTCTCCGCCCGCAGTCAAGCTGATCGACAAACTGGCACGCATCCCGAAGAACGGCCGCTCCGCCGTGGCCTGGGTAGCGTTGATCTCAATGGTCGCCTCGCTGCTCAATTGGGGTCTGTCGCTGGTATTCGGCGGGCTGCTGGTACGCGCCCTCGCCCGCCGCACCGATCTGAAAATGGATTACCGCGCCGCAGGTGCTGCGGCATACCTGGGACTTGGCGCGGTGTGGGCGCTGGGCTTGTCATCGTCGGCCGCACAGTTGCAGGCCAACCCGGGCAGCCTGCCGCCGTCGATCCTGTCGATCACTGGCGTGATCCCGTTCACCGAAACCATTTTCCTCTGGCAGTCCGGGGTCATGCTGCTGGCACTGATCGTGATTTCGATCATCATCGCCTACGCCACCGCGCCCGGGCCGAATTCGGCACGCGACGCCAAGGCCTGCGGCATCGACCCGGCGTTCAACCTGCCGCCGCTGCAACCGCGCACGCGCCCCGGCGAATGGCTGGAACACAGCCCTTTGCTGATCATCGTGTTGGTGCTGCTGGCGGCGGGATGGCTGTTCCACGAGTTTTCGACCAAACCGGCGATTACCGCGATTTCCGGCCTGAACACCTATAACTTTCTGTTCATCATGCTCGGCGCGCTGCTGCACTGGCGCCCGCGCAGCTTCCTCGATGCGGTGGCCCGTGCGGTGCCGACCACCACTGGCGTGTTGATCCAGTTTCCGTTGTACGGCTCGATCGCCGCGCTGATGACCACCGTCAAAGGCGCCGACGCGCAAACCCTCGCGCATCACATCTCGACCTTCTTCGTCAGCATCGCCTCCCACGACACCTATGCGCTGCTGATGGGCGTCTATTCGGCGATTCTCGGTTTCTTCATCCCGTCCGGCGGCGGCAAATGGATCATCGAAGCGCCCTACGTGATGCAAGTCGCCAATGACCTGCAATACCACCTCGGCTGGGCAGTGCAGATCTACAACGCCGCCGAAGCCTTGCCGAACCTGATCAACCCGTTCTATATGCTCCCGCTGCTGGGCGTGCTCGGGTTGAAGGCGCGGGATCTGATCGGCTTCTCGTTTGTGCAACTGCTGGTGCACACGCCACTGGTGCTGCTGCTGTTGTGGGCGTTGGGGACGACATTGGCGTATACGCCGCCGGTGATGCCGTAGCAAAAACGAGCCAGGCCTGTGGGAGCGAGCGCTCGCTTGCACAGGTCTGGCGTGGAAATCATGAAATCCATACTCAACCGCTTTTCTGTCAAACACCACTGATCCACTATGAAGCGCCCCCAAATCGAGGGGAACCCACGCTGAAAAGGATCTGAGCATGTTCAAACTCGCAGGACTTACCCTCGTTGCACTGACGCTAAGCGCCGCCGCTCACGCCGATGTCGACGTGAAACTGGGCAGCACCGAGCGCGTCACCCGGCTCTTCGCCTACCCCAACAATTGCAGTGTGATCTGCTTTCGCAACTGGACGCTGGAGCAGACCGTTGCTCACTATCTGAGTCAGAGCGTCCAGCGCGACGGTTACGCCGATGCCAAGGTGCTGGTGAAGACCGACAACGATCAGCTCTATGCCGAGATCACCGGAGTGCCGGACGGCTATGACAAGCCGCTGTCGGCGTTGCTCGACGCCGGCGATCTGGCTTATGCCGGCGCCAGCAAGCTGAATGCCGATGGCAAATGGGCCTATAGCTGGTATCTGTTCCTGCCGTTGGGCATGGCTCTGGAGAATCGCAAGAGCGTCGAGTTGCTGCACTTCCCGCCTGACTACTCGCTGACCCAGGCGCAGGACTACCTGCGCTCGAACACCACCGATCGCTGGGCGACGTTGCTGACCGATAACGGCATCCCCGCCGGGCAGACGCCGGCTTACCAGACCATCATCGACATCGCGCCGATCGCCGCGCCGTCCAATGCCGGCGGGGATCTGGAGGACGTCTACGACTACTTCAAGGATTACCAGACCACGCTGGTCAAGCAGTTTAGCCAGACCGCCAGCGGCACGACGCTGCCGATGGTTGCGTTCGGGGCGCCGGTGCGCAACTGGATCAAGGAACAGTATGGGCCGACGGTGGGCGTCTTGGGTCTGGCAAGCATCAGTCCAAGCGAAGGGGTGAATGTGCCGGTGCTCGGCTCGAATCATCCGAGCTATATCTGGTACGCCGCCGATCCGAAGAGCTATACCGGCGACGATGCCCAGGCCAAGGCTGACGCGGCGGGCCTGAAAGTCATGGGCCAGGATTTGAGCGCGGCTTGCTGGCAGGCCGGGATGGGCAGCAAGCCGGGCAGCGATGCGCAGGCCACGCTGAACAGTTGCACGCAAACATGGCAAGTGACGCAAAAGGTCAAAACCTGCGAGTTGTTCTACACCTCGATCCGCAACCTCAGCGTCGAAGAAGCGACTGCCAAGTGCGCCACGCCACCGGTCAAGACGCAACTGCAACAGCTGAAAGCGCCCTTGCCTGCGGCCGCCGTGCCCGCACCCGCTCTGTAATCGCTGCCGGAGCCCCCGTGTCAGCCAATGCTGACGCGGGCCAGCGGTGATCGCGCCTGTCAGGTTTGACAGTAGACCGGTACCTTCAATTGCGCGACGCTTGGATCCAATCATGCTTCGCCTGGCGAGGCATGGGCACAACCCGGAGGCAACACTCAACAACAAGGATCGTTATGAACAATCAAGCCGTGGGCCGGCACCTGCCGCGCGACACAGAAGGCATCTATCCGTTCGCCGGACTTCCGGTGCGGCTGGGTTTTCCATCCTGCGACGACTTCCAGATCATCCACAACGAACGAGGCGTCGCCACGGCAGTGGTCGCGCGCCGTGAGTTTCTGCGCATCAGCCGAATGTGCCGGGTTTCGGGGCAATTGCTGCCCTATCGCTGTCGACAGACACGCCAGTTGCAAACCGGCATCCACGTTTACGATCCGCGCTTTTGCGGGGTGCTGGAACACGCCTGCGACCCGAATGTATTTCTCGACATGAGTGAGTTGTGGCTGTGGGCCTTGAAAGATATCCATAGCGGCGAACATCTGAGCATCGATTACGCATCGACCGAAGACAAACTGCTACGCCAGTTCGCCTGCGATTGCGGTTCGTCGCGCTGCCGTGGCTGGATCACCGGTTACGACGAACCACCCACGCCTGAAGGCCAGCGCTTTTTACAGCGCTGGCGGCATCCAGGCCGAAGCTGAAAGCTGCGGTTACGGCGCGCCGACCGGACGCAAACGGTATTGCGGCGGCAACTGTTCGAAACCACTGATGGTGGTATTGAGACTTTTCCAGCGGCCATCCTTGATGCCGTAGATGCAGCCGTGGATCGACAGCGGCTGCCCGCGATGCCAAGCGTTCTGAATGATGCTGGTGTGCGCGACGTTGGCCACTTGCTGGATCACGTTGAGTTCGCACATGCGATCGACCTGCTCTTCTTCGGTCGCCAGCTTGGCCAGTTCTTCGCGTTTCTCGTAGTACAGATCGCGGATCGACCGCAGCCAGCCGTCGATCAGGCCGAACTGGCGATCCTGCATCGACGCGCGCACACCGCCGCAGCCGTAGTGGCCGGTGACGAGGATGTGTTTGACCTTGAGCACATCAACCGCGTACTGGATCACGGACAGGCAGTTGAGGTCGGTGTGCAGCACGACGTTGGCGACGTTGCGGTGCACGAACAGATCGCCCGGCAGCATGCCGACGATTTCATTGGCCGGTACGCGTGCGTCGGAGCAGCCGATCCATAGATATTCCGGAGTCTGCTGGCGCGCCAGTTTGGCGAAGAAATCCGGGTCTTCCTTGGTGATCGCGTCAGCCCAACGCTCGTTGTTATCAATCAGGTCTTGTAGATCGTGCATGGATAAGGCCTCAAGAAAGATGCGCAGGTTTGATAGACGACCCCCCGTCGAAGTCACGCCGCCAGCGCAAAGTGTTTTCGTTGGAATTCTCGCGCGCCCGGTGAGTCCACTCAGTAAGGCCCACACTATGAGGAATTGCCATGACTGATTCACGACGCCCTTATGATGCGGTGCAACCGGAACCCATCGATGATAACGAAGACCGCATGGGCTCGGTGCACGAGCTGGATTTCGACGATGAAGAGCCCAGCGCGAAGATCGGCGATGAGCTGCCCGAGCGTGAACGTGAACAATTGATGCCGGCTGAGCGAGTGCGTGAGGCGGGTATGACCGGGGCCTCGGTGGACGATCACCAGCCGACTGACGATGACCTGAGCCCGGAAACGTTGATTCGCGAGGATGGTGCGCGCGATGCCGAGGAAGTCGGCGAGGGCAATCAGGCGGATTGGGATCTGAGCGTGGTCGATGAAAATGACATCGGCGGCGGTGACGGGCTGGATGAAGCGGAACTGGCGGATCTGGATCCGCTGGATGGCAAGCGGAGATAAAAAGAGGCGCCTGATCTGACGCGTTCGCGAGCAGGCTCGCTCCCACAGGGTTCAGGGATGGTTACAAAATTCCAATGTGGGGGCGAGCCTGCTCGCGAAGCTTTCAAGGTCGATCAGTCAACCAGGGTACAGACCATCACCACCGCATCCTCACGCCCACCCACCGCCGGATAATAATCGCGACGCCGGCCGATCTCGTTGAAGCCATACCGCTCATACAACCTGAACGCAGCAGTATTGCTGTCGCGCACTTCGAGAAAGCATTCCCGAGCCTCGGCCGCATACGCCCGCGACATCAAATGCTCAAGCAACGTCAGCCCCAACCCGCGCCCCTGATTTTCCGGCTTGACGGTGATATTGAGCAGGTGCGCCTCATCAAGAATGATCTGCACCACACCGTGGCCCACCTGCTGCTGCCCTTCGAACATCAGCCAGATCTGGTATTTGCCCAGGCCATCGAGAAAAATCCCCCGGGTCCACGGATGGCTGTACGCGGCGTATTCGATCTTCAACACAGCGTCCAGGTCCGCCTCGGTCATCGGGCGAAAGGTTACAGCCTCACTCATCGGATTGTTTCCAGCGCGCCATCAGCCGACGCATGGCTTGCCACACAGCGGCCTTGCGCTGTGGCTCTTCCATTAACAGTTCCAGACCGGGAATCGCCCAGGCCAGGCCCAGACCTTCGATCTGCAATTCGCTATTGAACGCTTCGGCGTCCGCTTCCCCGGCAAATTTCACCGCCGGCAGGCCGATCAGCCACAGACAGGCGCAGGGCGCCGCTTCCATCTGCACCGAGAGGAAACCCTGCACGAAGTCGCGCGCCGCTTCCGGGCCTTGATCCAGCGTGCCGCGATTGAGCCACGGCCAGCGCACAGGTTCGCCGACGATTTGCGGCGCATCCGGCAGACCGGCGGCGCGCAGCATGTCCTTGAGCAGCAGGTAGGCCGGATCGCGACTCTGAAACGCTTCGCCTGTGGGTAACTCGACCAGCAGCAGGCAGCGCCCGGCGCGCAGCAGTTGCAGGGCGAAACGCGGTGGCGGCACTGGCGCTGGCTTGACCACCACCGGCGTGTCGTCGACTTCTTCCACCGGTTTCGCGCCGTTGCGGGTACTGGCCAGCGACGGACGCGGCACCTCGATTTTCGGCCGCTCGACCTGACGCGCGGCAGGCTGCGCCGGTGCTTCGGCCTGAGGCGCCGGAGCAACCGGCACCTCAAGCTCAGGCTCGGGCATCTCCAGCAGCTCGGGCCGCGACGGTGCGGCGAAAGGCAGTTCGGTGCGCGGCAGCCAGTTGACCACCTGCATGGCGTTCAAATAGGCGCGGCGGCGGGACTCGATAAGCAAAGGTCGGCCACTTGTGGATAACGGAAAGTGCGCTGATTCTACCGCCCTTCGCACAAGATCGCTCGCTGTTGATCGATACCCCGCGCTGCGCTGCGCCGCTGCCCTTTGGGCAAAGAATGCGACAGCCCGTCCCGAGAGTGAATCGCCGCGCCTGTGATGCAGTACAATCGCCGCTTTTAATCGCCAACCAGCCGGCCATTCCGATGATCGAACCCAAGCGCGTCTTGCGCGCCCTCGCTGAACACTGGGCACTTCTGGAGCCACTGTGCGAGCACTTCGACCAAGGCACCCTGAGCCTCAACGAACTGCGCACGCAACTGGCCGCCCAACAACTCGACAGCACGCCGCAGGACATCACCAGCCTGCTCGACGTGTGGATTCGCCTCGATATTCTGGTTCCGGTGGCGAAAAGCCCGAACCGTTTCGAGCTCAACGCGCAGATCCACGACTTCCTCGCCTACCTGCGCCGCGAACACCGCCTCGGTCTGTGCCTGGAAATCGAAGCCTATTTGCGTCACCTGGAGCGTCTGGCCGGTTATATCCAGGACGCTTTCGACGTTCGTGACGGCAACGATCTGGCGCGCCAGCTGCGCTTGCTCGACATGCGCGTGCGCGACGTACTGAAGAAACTCGACAACGATGAACAGGCCCTGGTGGCAGTCGCCGAACGGGCGAAGACCAGCGACCGGCAGATTCCGCTGCGTCAGCGTTACGCCGAAGTACTGGCGACGTGGGACGAATACGTCGAGCCGATGATCGATCTGGTCAACGCCGACGGCGCCTTCGAACAAGGCGTGCGCAAGGTCGAAACGGTGCTACTGAAGATGCTCAGCGAACAGCAGCGCCTCGGCCATCTGGTCGATGACGACATGCTCCTGCGCACCCACGCGCGCATCCTCGAAATGCAGACCAGCGCGCAACTGACCCTGCGCCATGCCCGCGAACTGCTGCTGCCGTTGCGTGAAGAAGCGCGTCGGCATAACGCCGTGACCCGTGGCGCCGCACTGGCGCTGGCGGCGATCCGGCGTAAAGGCATCGACGCCGTGCCGCAAGCGGCGATGCCGCTGTTCACCCGCCCACAGAGCACTTTCCTGGGCAGCGCCAGTCAGGTCGAAGCCTACGTTTATGCGCTGGCGCGTTTCGAGCCGAAACCGGCGCGCTTCCCCAAGGCGCACAAAACCCAGAAGGCGGGCGACGCTCCACGTGCACCGCGCACCGTGCGCGAGATGGTCGATCGTTGCGAAGAATCGCTGCCGATGCCGGATCTGATGACCTGGCTGCTGGAGCAGGAACCGGACGGCGCCACCGACGAGTTGCTTTACTGGTTCTCGCGCCTGTCGCGGGAAAAACGCTTCAAGCGCGAGCGTCTGGAACGCCGCGAATACCATACTCACGAGCACCAGGTCAGCCTGCGCTCCTTCGCCCTGCTCTCGGCCAGCGACACCGCCGCCGAGGATTCTGCGAGCATCCCAAATGCATCTTGATCTTTCCGAACTGTCGCAACTGGCGCCGATCTTCCGCGAGTTGTTCAAGGGTTACCACGTCAGCCGCCGTGATCCCGAGCTGTACGCACAACTGTCGAATTTCCAGGACCAGTACCGCACGCTGTTCAAGGCGCTGGGCTTTGAACTGGTCTGCGACACCCGTGGTTTCTACTACTTCGTGCCGGACATGGCCGCAGCAGCGGTGAACAAGACCGCCCAGCGTCTGGCGCTGTTCACCTTCATCCTCGTCGAGCACCTGGCCGATCAGGGCCGCGACCCGATCGCCGTGCTCGACGGCGGCAGCCTCGGCCGCGAAGAATTGCCGTCGCTGCTGGACAAGTACCGCGACCTGTTCATCCAGGCCGAAGTGCAGACCGTCGAAGAACTCGAGGAAAAAATCATGCGCCGCATGACCCAGCTTGGTTTTGCCGGCGAAGAAAACGGCGTCTACCGCTTCCTGCCGCCGATGCACCGTTTCCTCGACGTGTGCCTGTCGGTACAACAGGACCGCGACCTCGCAGCCAGCGTCCACAGCGTTCTGCCGCTGCCGGCGCCGGTGCTGATCGACGAAGAAGCCGAAGCGAAATTCCTCGAAACCGACGATCCGCTCGATCTTTCCGAATTTGAAGAAGAAAGCGAAGAAGACGCACTGGCCCGCGCCATTGCCGAAGAACAGGAGTCCGATGCATGAGCCAGGAACGCTACGGCATCCGCCGCTTTGCCCTTTTGAACACCGCCGGTTACAGCCTCGGTCTGTTCCCGCTGGAAGAACCGTTGTCGGTTTACGGCGCAAACAACCTCGGTAAATCAGCGTCGATCAACGCCTTGCAGTTCCCGATTCTGGCGCGCATGTCGGACATGAGCTTCGGCAAGTACAGCCTGGAACAATCGCGGCGCTTCTACTTCGCCTCCGACACCAGTTACATCCTCGTCGAAGTCAACCTGCCCCACGGCCCCCACGTGATCGGCGTGGTCGGTCGCGGCCCGGGCGGTGGTTTCGGGCACCAGTTCTTCGCCTACGCCGGCAAGCTCGATCTGGCGCATTACCAGAAAAACGACACTTGCCTGCGCCAGAAAGAACTGTTCAGCAATCTCGAAAAAGAAGGCCTGAAGGCTTACGAACTCAAGCCGGATGAGCTGCGCCGCTTGCTGGTTGGCGGCCACACGTCAATCCCGCTCGACCTGACCCTTATCCCGCTGCGCTCCACCAGCGAGCAGAGCCTGAAGACATTCCGCGCGTTGTTCATCAACCTGCTGCACATGCGCGAAATCACCGCGGCCAAGCTCAAGCAACTGTTCCTCGATGCTTTCGAGCACAGCCTGCGTTCGGGCAGCGTCGATTACATCGCCGCGTGCGAAGAAGCCTTCCGCGACGTGCGGCGCATGGAGCAGGACTACAACTCGCTGGTCGCCGCCGGTCCATTGGTTGAAGCGCTGGCCAACGGCGTGAAACAGCGCGATGTGCTGCGCGGCAAACTGCATCGCCTGTCGCCGCTGCTCGATTCCTTGCTCGGCACCTGGTCGGATTACGCCACGGCGCGCAAGGAAGAGCTGACCATCCAGGCCGAGCACTACCGCCGCGAGCAGGACGATCTGCAAAACGATCAGCGCGGCGGCACCCAGGAACTGATGCGTCTGGAGCGGGAAATTTCCGGCATCCAGCGCTGGCTCGGTGAGCTGTCGGTATTGAAGAACCGCTTCGCCCTGGTCGATGACGTCAAAGTGCTCGAGCAACAATTGCTCGCCGCCAAGGATGCCCACGATGAATTGGCCGGTGCCTTGGCGCAGTCGCGTCAGTTCAGCGCCGAAGACCTCGAAGAGCGTCTGCGCGATCTGGAAAAACGCCTGAAGTCGGTGAAGCAACAACTTGATCACGCCGACAACAACAGCTATGCCCGCCTGCGCGAAGAGTTCTCGCAACAGGACGTCGAGCGCCTGATGCGTCTGTTCAATAGCGCGTTGTTCAGCCTGCCGCTGGGCGAACATGGCATCACCCTCGACGAGAATGGCGAGTGGGTCAAATCGGTCGAGCTGATTCTTGATGGCTTCAAGGGCGAGCGCTTCGAAGTGCCGGGCCTGTCGATCGACATCTCGCACATTGAGCCGCCTGCCTTGCAGGCTCTGGCTGACCGCGCCGCGTTGCGCGATCAGAGGGAGCGTCTGGAAAAAGAGCTCAAGCAACTGAAAACCCAGCAAGCCGTGGCCGCCGACCGCGCCGCGAGCAAGACCCAGACCGAGGCGCTCTATCAGCAGGTGCTGGACGCGCAGAAGGCGCTGGAAGATTTCCGTCGCACCCAGACCCTGAGCGCCGAAGAAAACGACAAACTCGAACAACTGGCGCAGATGGAAGCCGCGCAGGACGAACTCAAGCGCTCCAGCGATGCCTTCACCGAGCGCGTCCAGCAACTGTCGGCCAAGCTGCAACTGGTCGGCCGGCAGATCGCCGACATGGAAGCCAAGCAACGCACCCTCGACGATGCCTTGCGTCGTCGTCAGTTGCTGCCAGCGGACCTGCCGTTCGGAACGCCGTTCATGGATCCGGTCGATGATTCGATGGACAACCTGCTGCCGCTGCTCAACGACTATCAGGACAGCTGGCAGGGTCTGCTGCGTGCCGATGGGCAGATTGAGGCGCTGTATGCGCAAGTCCGTCTCAAAGGCGTGGCCAAGTTCGACAGCGAAGACGACATGGAGCGGCGTCTGTCGCTGCTGATCAACGCTTACGCGCACCGCACCGATGAGGCCCTGACCCTCGGCAAGGCGCGGCGCGCGGCGGTCACCGATATCGCCCGCACCCTGCGCAACATCCGCAGCGACTACGACAGCCTTGAGCATCAACTGGCGTTGTTCAACCGTGAGATCAACAAGCGTCAGGTCTCCAACCTGCAGAGCTTCCGCATCGTCCTCGCGCCGAACAAGGAAGCGCTCAAGCACATCGACCAGATCATCCACAGCGCCGGCCAGTATGAGGAAGGCGAAACACTGTCGGTGTTTGACCTCAGCCAGAGCGCCGAGCAGGACAACAAGAACGAAGAGGCCAAGGAATACCTCGCGCGGCTGGTGGCGGCGAACCACAACCAGCTCGGCCTCAAGGATTTGTTCGAACTGGCTTTCGAGATCACCAAGGTCAACGGCCAACCGGTGATCCACACCGACATCGACGGCGCGGCGTCCAACGGCACGACCATGACCATCAAGGCGCTGACCAACATGTACTTGTTGCTGCACTTGATGGATCGCGACCTGGCCGGCCGCGTGCGTCTGCCGTACTACCTCGACGAGGCGGCGGACATCGACGAGAAGAACCAGGCGGCGCTGCTGGAAACCAGTCTGCAACTGGGCTTCGTGCCGATTCTGGCGAGTGTGAAGCCGCAGGTCTGCGCCAGTGTCGCGATCGATCTGGAAGGCGGCAGCGGCCCGGCAGGCATCTACATTGATGAGGCGGACTGGAAGTACATCCGTCGCCATGATGTGGTCAAGGCCACGCTGAATGTGCAGGCCGATGAGCCGGAGCTGGATGCGGTTTGATCGGCTTTAGCTGAAGGCAAAAAAAGGGCCGCGATCTGATGGGATCGCGGCCCTTTTTTATCGCCTGGGATTTGGGTTGAATCAGAGGGCCTCTTCGCGAGCAAGCTCGCTCCCACATAGAAACGCATACAAAATGTGGGAGCGAGCTTGCTCGCGAAGGCGTCTTGATAGACGCCCCATAAACTTCAGGTTACTTACCGAGCTGAATCTTCGGCGCCCAGGTCAGCCATTCATCCTCGAACTTGTCGAACAACGGGAACGTCTGCTCGGCCCGAGCCGGATTGCCCATGCGTTCACCGTCCGGGGTGGCGAAGGCAATCCCACCTTGAATCAGTGTCTCCAGCGACTCGGTGCGCACCGTCACGCCTTTGAACAACCCATAATCGAAGCCCACGCCGCTGGTGTTCCAGAAGCGGCTGCCGCTGCGCACCAGCGGCGCATACTTCGGCTCGATCAGGATGTGCACCAACACACGGTCAGCGGTCTGGCCCAATTCATAACCGGTCACCTTTCCGACGGTGATTTCACGGTAGGTCACTGGTACGCCAGGCTTAAGCGAACCGCGACGGGCAGCGCTCAACACCAGACTCAGACCCGCTTCTTGCTTGGTGACTTCCGGCGCCTCGGCCAAGGCAACGAAGTTCTTCTGCGGGCCGAGATTCTTCGCCGCCGGCTGGACTTCGATGTATTTACCGGTGACCAGCGTTTCCAGATTCTGCGTCTTGATCAGGCCCAGCTCCGGCTTGACCACCCAGAACTGACTGCCGACTCGCGCAATCTTTTCCGGTACTTCGGTGATGCGTGCGGTGAGGATTACCGACTGCATGTCATCGGTCAGATCGACGCTTTCAATCTTGCCGACATCCAGCCCCTTGAAACGTACCGGCGTACCGCTGCTCAAGCCGTCAGCGCGATCAACCTTGATCGTCACTACCGCGCCTTTCTTGTTTGCCTCATCGTGGTCGGCGAACAGACGGAAGCGCGGTATGCGTTTCTTCAACGGCGCATTGGCTTGCGGCGTTTCAAAGGCGATACCGCCGGCCATCAGGGTTTGCAAAGATTCACTCTTGACCTGAATGCCGCCGGTCAAGCCACCGGTGAGGGTGATGCCGCTGACGTTCCAGAAGCGCGTCGAGGCGTTGACCAGGTTTTCGTATTCCTTCTCGATGTGCACGCCGATAACCAGCTGCTTCTTGGTTCGGGAGAACTGGTAGCTCTGCACCGAACCGACCTTGACCTGCTTGTACAGAATCGGACTGCCGACATCGATCGAACCCAGCGAATCGGTAAACAACACCAGATGCAGGCCCGGCGAACGCAGATCCAGCGGCGGAGCTTTCGGTCGCGCTTCGAACTCGCGTTTCGGCGCAGCGCCTTTGTCGCCCGGACGCACGGCGATGTAGTTACCTTTCACCAGCGCTTCCAGGCCGGTAATACCCGCCAGGGAAATCGAAGGCTTGACCACCCAGAACTGCGTGCCCTCAACCAGATAGTCTTCGGCCAACGGATCAAGGGTCAGCTCGGCTGTTGCACTGTTCAGGTCCGGATCGACTTTGAGCGCTTTCAGGTTGCCGACCTGAATGCCTTTGTACATCACCGGTGTGCGACCCGCCTGCAGGCCCTCGAAATCACTGAGTTTGACCTTCACGCGAATCCCGGCAGCGGCGGCGTCGAAGTCTTCATAGAGACGGAATGGCAGGCTGGGATCGGTCGCAGGGCTGTCCTTGCGATTCTCCGGCGTCGCGAACGCGATACCACCGGCGACGATGCTGGCCAAGGACTCGCTACGGACTTTCACACCGGACAGGTTGGCGTCGATGCTGATGCCGCTGGCGTTCCAGAAACGTGTGTGTTTGCGCACCAGTTTGGCGTAGGTCGGCTCGATGAACACCTTCAGTTCAACGGTGCTCTGATCCTCGGAAAGCACGTAGCTTTTGACCTGACCGACCTTGATCTGCTTGTAGAACACCGGGCTGCCGCGATTCAACGAACCGAGGCGATCGGCCTTGATGGTCAGGTGCAGACCGGGCTTGGCGTCAGACAGTGGCGGCTCTTCGGCCAAAGCCTTGAACTTGCGAACCGGCTCGCCTTCACCGGGACTGATCGCAACATAGTTACCCGAGACCAGCGTTTCCAGACCAGTGATACCGGCCAGGGTCACGCTCGGTTTGACCAGCCAGAACCGTGTGCTGGTCTTCAGGTACTGTTCCACGTCCTTATTCATTTCGATGGTGGCGATCACCCCTTTGGAGTTGCCTTCATCGTCGAGCTTGAGCGTCTTGACCTTGCCGACCGGCATGCCTTTGTAGACCACTTCGGTCTTGTTGGCCTGGATCCCTTCGCCGCTTTCGAAGCGCACCTGAATTTCGATACCGGTCTCGGAATAAGCACGCCAGCCGAGCCAGCCGCCGATGATCAAAGCGATCAGAGGCAGCACCCAAATGGCCGACCAGTTCGAAGCCGGTCGGGTTTTCGCTACAGGCAAATCAGTCATGGTCGTCGTCCGACTCCGTGTTATCCCAAATCAGTCGGGGATCGAAAGTTACTGCGGCGAGCATCGTCAGAATCACCACAGAGGCGAAGGCGACGGCGCCCAAATTGGCTTCGACACTGGCTATACGGCCGAAGTTAACGACCGCCACGAGAATGGCGATCACAAAAATATCGAGCATCGACCAGCGGCCGATGAACTCGATGAATCGGTACATCCAGATGCGCTGACGGGCCGACAAAGGCTGCCGACGCTGCACGGAAAACAGCAACAACGCGATGCCGACCAGTTTGAACGTGGGCACCAGAATACTGGCGATGAACACCACGCTTGCGATCGGAATCATGCCGTGCTGCACCAGTTCAATCACGCCGGACATGATGGTGCTCGGCTCACCCTGGCCCAGGGAGCTGACCGTCATGATCGGCAAGACGTTGGCCGGAATATAGATAATGGCTGCCGTGATCAACAGCGCCCAGGTACGGGTCAGGCTGTTGGGGCGGCGAGCGTGAACCTGCGCGCCGCAGCGGGTACAGCTTTGCTCATCGACGTCAGCTTCCTGCTTGTTCAGTTCGTGGCATTCGGTGCACACCAGAATGCCCGCATCAATCGCCCGCATGGGCATCCTCTCCTGATAATGCCTGCCAGATCTGATGCGGTGACATCACCACCTCCAGCCAGACTTGTACCAACAACAAGCCAATGAAACATGCCAGCCCGAGGCCGACGGTAATTGCTGCCATATCCGCCAGCTTCACGATCGCGACGAGGACGCCCATGAGGTAGACCTCGAGCATGCCCCAGTCTCGGAGGTGGTGGTAAATACGATAGAGCAACAAGCCATAACTACGGCCGACATTGAAGCGGATCGTCAGTAGGACAAACAGCTGGCACAACAACTTGAGTAACGGTATGGCCATGCTGCAAAGGAAGACGACAATCGACACTCCTTGCATATCGGTGCTGAATAGACCGACCACGCCGCTCCAGACCGTATCCTGCGAAGATTGCCCGAGGATATTGAGTTGCATGATGGGTAAAAAGTTTGCCGGTACGTAAAGTAATAACGCGGCGATTACCAGGGCGAGGCTACGCTGCACCACGTTATGGCGGTGGGCGTACAACTCATAACCACAACGCGGGCATAGGGCCTTTTCACCATGGGCAAGTGTCGGCTTGCGCATCAGCAAGTCGCACTCGTGGCAGGCTATCAAGTCTTCCAGCGGTAAATCTGACAGCCCGGGGGCGTCAACCGATTCTGACATACAGGCTCTGACTCCGATAAAGATGGGGCTATTCTAGTGTTCTGCTTCGAAAATAACTGTGCAATTTTGTTCGCCACAGCGCTGAAAACTTTCTCGCAGGCAAAACAAAACCCCAACTGCTTTCGCAATTGGGGTTTCGGAATTTAATCTTGACGATGACCTACTCTCACATGGGGAAACCCCACACTACCATCGGCGATGCATCGTTTCACTGCTGAGTTCGGGATGGGATCAGGTGGTTCCAACGCTCTATGGTCGTCAAGAAATTCGGGTACTGACTCGTGACCAGACGGCCTCGCTTCAGCAAATTGGGTATGTGACAGCTTTCGGTGTTTGTGCGTTTCGAACTTTCGGTTCGTTTCGTCTTCACACACCGCAATCTGGTGCCTTTTCAGGTCAGCAAATTGCTTGGGTGTTATATGGTCAAGCCTCACGGGCAATTAGTATTGGTTAGCTCAACGCCTCACAGCGCTTACACACCCAACCTATCAACGTCGTAGTCTTCGACGGCCCTTCAGGGAACTCAAGGTTCCAGTGAGATCTCATCTTGAGGCAAGTTTCCCGCTTAGATGCTTTCAGCGGTTATCTTTCCCGAACATAGCTACCCGGCAATGCCACTGGCGTGACAACCGGAACACCAGAGGTTCGTCCACTCCGGTCCTCTCGTACTAGGAGCAGCCCCTCTCAAATCTCAAACGTCCACGGCAGATAGGGACCGAACTGTCTCACGACGTTCTAAACCCAGCTCGCGTACCACTTTAAATGGCGAACAGCCATACCCTTGGGACCGGCTTCAGCCCCAGGATGTGATGAGCCGACATCGAGGTGCCAAACACCGCCGTCGATATGAACTCTTGGGCGGTATCAGCCTGTTATCCCCGGAGTACCTTTTATCCGTTGAGCGATGGCCCTTCCATACAGAACCACCGGATCACTAAGACCTACTTTCGTACCTGCTCGACGTGTCTGTCTCGCAGTCAAGCGCGCTTTTGCCTTTATACTCTACGACCGATTTCCGACCGGTCTGAGCGCACCTTCGTACTCCTCCGTTACTCTTTAGGAGGAGACCGCCCCAGTCAAACTACCCACCATACACTGTCCTCGATCCGGATAACGGACCTGAGTTAGAACCTCAAAGTTGCCAGGGTGGTATTTCAAGGATGGCTCCACGCGAACTGGCGTCCACGCTTCAAAGCCTCCCACCTATCCTACACAAGCAAATTCAAAGTCCAGTGCAAAGCTATAGTAAAGGTTCACGGGGTCTTTCCGTCTAGCCGCGGATACACTGCATCTTCACAGCGATTTCAATTTCACTGAGTCTCGGGTGGAGACAGCGCCGCCATCGTTACGCCATTCGTGCAGGTCGGAACTTACCCGACAAGGAATTTCGCTACCTTAGGACCGTTATAGTTACGGCCGCCGTTTACCGGGGCTTCGATCAAGAGCTTCGCGTTAGCTAACCCCATCAATTAACCTTCCGGCACCGGGCAGGCGTCACACCCTATACGTCCACTTTCGTGTTTGCAGAGTGCTGTGTTTTTAATAAACAGTCGCAGCGGCCTGGTATCTTCGACCGGCATGAGCTTACGGAGCAAGTCCTTCACCCTCACCGGCGCACCTTCTCCCGAAGTTACGGTGCCATTTTGCCTAGTTCCTTCACCCGAGTTCTCTCAAGCGCCTTGGTATTCTCTACCCAACCACCTGTGTCGGTTTGGGGTACGGTTCCTGGTTACCTGAAGCTTAGAAGCTTTTCTTGGAAGCATGGCATCAACCACTTCGTCACCCAAAGGGTAACTCGTCATCAGCTCTCGGCCTTAAGATCCCGGATTTACCTAAGATCTCAGCCTACCACCTTAAACTTGGACAACCAACGCCAAGCTGGCCTAGCCTTCTCCGTCCCTCCATCGCAATAACCAGAAGTACAGGAATATTAACCTGTTTTCCATCGACTACGCTTTTCAGCCTCGCCTTAGGGACCGACTAACCCTGCGTCGATTAACGTTGCGCAGGAAACCTTGGTCTTTCGGCGTGGGTGTTTTTCACACCCATTGTCGTTACTCATGTCAGCATTCGCACTTCTGATACCTCCAGCAAGCTTCTCAACTCACCTTCACAGGCTTACAGAACGCTCCTCTACCGCATCATCCGAAGATGATACCCGTAGCTTCGGTGTATGGTTTGAGCCCCGTTACATCTTCCGCGCAGGCCGACTCGACTAGTGAGCTATTACGCTTTCTTTAAAGGGTGGCTGCTTCTAAGCCAACCTCCTAGCTGTCTAAGCCTTCCCACATCGTTTCCCACTTAACCATAACTTTGGGACCTTAGCTGACGGTCTGGGTTGTTTCCCTTTTCACGACGGACGTTAGCACCCGCCGTGTGTC